>CAWIRJ010000008.1:0-151148 GCA_963838475.1 uncultured Acidobacteriota bacterium | reverse complement strand
AAGGTAGCGGTGGCGAGGCCTGTCCCTGAACTGGTATATCCGCACACCGCCAAGCCGACGAAAGCGTTGGTGTTCATAGTTATTGACTGAGGCGTTCCGACGGGGACCCAGTTCACCCCGTCCGAAGATTGATAAGCGCTGAATGTGTTCTGGCTGCGGACTAACATCACCCAGTACGGGAGCGTGGCCGTAGTTTCATTAGTCTGTGAATTGTTCCCAGTACTCGAACGGTCTGAAAAGGAGATGGCGCTCCCTTGGTATGCCACAAATGCGTTGTTTGCGCTTGCGTTTAGCGTTTCGCGGATCATCACTCCCGCTTGCGGAAGATATCCACCGGTTGCCGTGACAACTTGCGCCACAATCGTGCCGTCGCCAGAGAGTGGTTGATATACGAAATGCATTTCATCCGCCGGACCTCCGATATACTCCCCCGATCCTGCGACCGTGAAAGTCCCATTCGAATAAGTAGCCGTGCCAGGAGTGCCGACCAAACCTATATCCTGATCCAACCAACCAGTCGGCAATGGTTGGCTTGTCACCGTGAAAATAACGTAATTGCTGTCATTCATGCTCGGTGCAACGGATACGAGTACCGGCCCTGATGTTGCGCCCGATGGAATCGTAATGGCTATCGAAGTGGCACTCCAGGCACTGGACGTCACAGGCGCAGCACTTAAAGTCACCATGCTATTTCCTTGGCTTGCGCCAAATCCCGAGCCTGAAATAATGACCTGAGTCCCGACTGGGCCAGTCGTGGCCGAAAGGCTTGTAATTACTGGTGCGGGGGCTGCTCCTGTATTGATCGATACGTTATCGAAAGTCGCGGTAGCAATGCTTGAATTGCTATAGCTGCTTACCGCCAAGCCGATGTAAACGTCCTGCGCCATCGTGATCGTTTCGCTTGATCCGATTTGTAGCCAGTTCACGCCGTCCGGTGCTTCATAAGCGGTGAACGTACTTCCACTCCTAACCAACTTTACCCAGTAAGGAAGTGGCGCCTGAGCATAATTACTCTGAGAAGTTGCACTTGCGCCACTTGTGGGCCGGTCATAATAGGAAATAGAGGTATTCCAGTAACCTACAAATGCGTTTGTCGCGGCAGAATCGAGCGTTTCGCGGATCATGACTCCGGCTTGCGGCACATACCCACCCTGGGCAGAGACTACTCGCGCGATGATCGCTCCATCTCCGGACAAAGCTTGATATGCAAAATGCAACTGGTCAGCCGTGCTGCCAATGTACTGACCCGATCCTTGCACGCTGAACGTCCCGTTTGCAAAACCTGCCGTTCCTAACATACCAACCGCGCCAACGTCGCTATCACTCCACCCGATCGGAAGAGTGGATGTAACCGTAAAAACTAAGCCGTTGGAATTCAGTCCGCCGGAGTTCACGACTACGTTTCCTGTAGCTGCGCCGTTTGGCACCGTCGTAGAAATGCTCGTCGCCGTCCAACTTGTGGTGCTGGCAGTGATGCCCCCAAAGGTCACGGTCCCCGACGATCCGAAGTTAGTTCCTGTGATCGTTACCGCGGTGCCCACCGCTCCGGTGTTTACCGAGAGACCTGTTATGGTGGGGTTCAGTACCGTGAAACTCCATCCATTGCTGTTGACGCCGCTCGCGAAAACAACGATGTTTCCCGTTGTGGCACCGGAAGGAACCGTTACTCCGATGCTGGTCGCGGCCCAACTCGTGACGCTTGCGGCCGTTCCGTTAAAGCTCACTGTCCCTGATGATCCGAAATTGGTTCCCGTGATCGTTACAGGGTTACCGGTTACACCACTAGATGTCGAGAGGCCAGTTATAGCTGGAGCCGAAACAACGGTGAAACTTACTCCATTACTATTCGCTCCGGCATCGACGACCACATTTCCGGTCGTCGTGCCCGTCGGCACTGTGGCCACTATGCTCGTCACGCTCCAGCTTGTCACCGTTGCGGTATGCCCGTTGAACTTCACGGTAGATGATCCCTGTGATGAGCCGAATGTTGTTCCCGTGATCGTAACTGCCGCCCCGATTGCTCCCGTTGCGGGCGATAGGTTTGAAATCGCCGGAGCTACGGTAAAGCTCTTTGAATTGCTGTTTACACCGCTTGCAAACACAATTACGTTTCCGGTCGTGGCATCACTCGGGACAGTCACACCTATGCTGGTCGGACTCCAACTTGTGACCTCCGCCAACGTTCCATTAAAACTTACGGTGCCGAAGCCTTGCGTCGAACCGAAGTTGGTTCCCGTAAGAGTCACTGCTACGCCAACAGCTCCCGAGGTAATCGATAAGCTCGTAATGCTTGGAGCTGAGACCACCGTGAAACTTAAGCCGTTACTATTTACACCGCTCGCAAACACCACCACGTTTCCTGTGGTCGCGCCAGTCGGCACCGTCACGGCGATGCTGGTCGCGCTCCAGCTTGATACAGTCGCTGCCTTTCCATTGAAACTTACTGTGCCTGTTCCCTGAGGCGAGCCAAAATTTGTACCAGTGATTGTTACCGATGCTCCGACAGCTCCGGTGGTGACCGAAAGACTGGTAAGGCTAGGAGCCGAAACAACGGTGAAACTTGAGCCATTGCTGTTCACGCCACTCGCAAATACCACGACGTTTCCCGTGGTCGCGCCGGTCGGAACCGTCACCTTTATGGTTGTTGCATTCCAGGTAGCCACCGTGGCGGCTGTCCCATTGAAGCTAACGGTGCCTGATCCTTGCGTTGACCCAAAACTGCTTCCTGTAATCGTGACCGTAGCTCCTACGGCGCCCGTGGTGATCGATAGGCTGGTAATACTCGGAGCGGACACAACAGTGAAACTCTTACCATTGCTTGCCACACCTGAGACCGTGACGACCACGTTGCCGGTGGTCGCACCTGATGGGAGCAATAATCGGCCGAAGCGCATCTTAACTGGGATTCCCATTTTGACCTCCCGGCTGGGTATCCTTGTACACCCAAGGCCCTTCCGAGTGAAACATATTGAGTGTTGCAGCCCCAGAGGCGTGATTCGCACTGACTTGCGCGATCGACTGGAACTTCAGTTCCTGCATATCTCGGACACCAACCTTTGGAGTCGAAAGGCCGTTCCTTTACTAGGTCCTCCACCTAATCCCGATTAGTCGGATAACTAGAAAAGTGACGTACTAGAACTTCACTTGTCCGGTTTGCGCGTTAATCAGGAGTGGCTGCGGCGCGAGAATAGTTCGATAGTTTTGCCCTCGAACGCGCCGACGCGAACGCTATTCGGTGCAATCCGAGCCGCCACTTACGATGCCATCGGGGAGAGGCCATTTCAGACGTTGAGTCTGTAGTTTGAGGAGTTCTTCGCTCGCCAGACGAAGTGCCTCCGACTCATTGTAGTGGTTGTGAGAGTCAGTCAATTGTTGCCAGCGCAGAAATATCGCACCCTCGGCAGCGGCCAGTTTCTCAGGAAGTTTTTGCAGGTCAGTTTCGTCGATAGCGTCTTGCAGGAGTCGTTGCCATGGATATTGAAATTCACCCATGTTGGTAGCCCCATACTCGGATTCGCAATATTATAAAACACGAGCCGTCCCATCGTACATAGCGATGTGCTCCCACCGTACAGACGGGGCCCAATCTATCTATAGCCAGCCATTTGTGCCATGCTGCGTCGTGCAGGTATTCAAGCTTTCGGAATCTGCATTACTGCCGACTTCCCCTTGCCATCTCATGCCCGTTCTGCGGAGAAAAGCCCGGTCACGACTGCGCGACAGCAGCGCGTGGATTCTCGGGCCGTTCATGTTGCGAGGATTAAAGCAGCGACGCACATTAATGGTAGGAAGAGAAAAGTCCGTCTGAAAAAAATCTAGATACCGTGAAATTGGTCCGACGGAGAGTCCGTTCGGTAGGCTAATCAGAACTATTTATCTCATTGGGGGTAGTACGAGAGCTTGCGCTGCGATGAGAGGGGATATATGGCTGTGTCTGCTCTTGCATCACTGGTTCGTTGTATCCAATTCCCGAAGCTGTCGTATTGATAGACATATCGAACGGTATATCCCTCGAACATAGCTGGTCCGGAATAGGCAGCGGATCTAGCGTCCTGTTCAAAAGAAATGACGTTGCCAGTCTCGTCATATTTCAGATGACCGCTCCCGTCTATCGCCCCGATGTCCGCGAAAGTTGCGCGTTTTTCGACTTCATCACCTTGGTCGTTGTAAGTAATCGTGGTCGTCTTTTCGACGATCTCATTGCGTTCGACTATTTTCACTAAGCGATTTTGCTCATCGAACGTATAAAACGCTCCCATCTGAGCCTTCGTCCGAGTCAGGACGAAGCTCCCGATTGCAACCGTGTGTTTCAATTCCTCCGGGCTCTTCTTATCCCGATCTATCTCCGGAAGATTATCGAGAATATAGGCAGCCGGGTTTTCCCAAATCATTTTCTCTTCGGTGACTCGCCCGTTCGCATTGTAGGTGCGTACAAACCTAAGGATAATCGTCCCATCTGCGCCACGGATTTGCAGTTCCGCAGCTTGGTCGTTTTGATCGTAAAGCGTGGTTACGTTGCCACCTTCAGGCACGCCGCCGCCCTGGGCAGCCGAGTCCCATGGGGAAAGGGGTTCGCCGTAAAAGTGACTTAGCTTCGCCGTGTGCGCTTTTGAATCGAAGGTTTGAATTGTTGTCTTGATGCCATTTTCGTATCGAACTGTAACGTGACCGCCGGGTTCAGGGACGCTCGTAAACTCTGTCTTGGGCGTGAGAAGTTTTCCCTCAGGGCTGTATTTAGTCGTGGTCACCTGTTTGCTACCGCCGGGTAAAACATCCTCTTCGATATTTGTGCTGACGGGACCTCTCAGCCCGGCATTCTCACGGTCTGTCGCATGCAGATCTTGCGTTTCAGACGAAGGGAATGGAGGGTCTATATCGACAGGACGTTGCGCTGACGAGAGTGGAGCACACAGAAGCGACAGCACGAACAGGAGAACGACATCTAGCAATAGCCGCAGATTCATAGTTCGCCGCCTCGGCAAAAAAAATTCTTCACCTCATGCCGATTTTAACGCATCGGGATTGTAGTCCCGTTGTGACACCCTCTATTCTCCCGTTCCGTTTAAGTCCACGACATGTGGACTACCTGCCGCGTTATGCGTGATTGTGAGCGAGCCGGTAAGCGTACCCGAAGTTGTAGGAGTGAATGTTACTTGGAACGTGCATTCGGTTTCTGCTGCGAGCGAGGAGCCACAATCGTTCGTCTGCGAAAAATCGCCCGTGATCGATGGTGGTTCAATTTGAAGTAACGCACTCCCGGTATTTTTCATTACGAACTTGGTGGGCTTGCTCGAACTATTGACAGGCTCTGGCTTGAAACTCAGATGGGTCGGCAAATTAGCGACGCGAGGCACTTGCAGGAATACATAAACCGTATCCTGATTGAGATCCGCGCCGACCATGTCCAACCGGCCGTCGCCGTTGAAATCGCCGACGGCGGCAAAAACCTTACGGCCCGCGGGGGTATATACAGGCCCGCGTGGCCCAAAGGAGCCAGTGCCGTCTCCCAACAAGATTCCGCCATCGCGCACAGCGATGTCAGTGTTGCCGTCGCCGTTGAAATCCCCCGTGCCGACAGTCAAAACTATGTCAACGGTGCTGAAGGTAGTCTGGGGAGAGAACGAGCCATTTCCGTCTCCGAGAAGTACCGAGACCGTTCGCTCAGTTTCGTTGACGATTGCGAGGTCAGCGAAACCGTCGTTGTTAAAATCTGCGATCGCGAGTGATTGTGGATCGTCGCCAACTGGAAAGTCTTTCTCCGGTCCGAAAGTGCCGTCGCCGTTTCCGAGAAAGATGCTGACTCCGGTTTGGTAATTGACGACAGCGAGATCAAGAATGCCGTCGCGGTTAAAATCGGCGGTAACGACCTGGTATGGCTCCAGTTCAGTCCGGAAATCCATCTTGGGCGCAAAAGTTCCATCGCCCTTTCCAAGGAGTATCGAGACAGTTCGTGGCGAGTGGTTCACCACTGCAAGGTCAAGTATCCCGTCTTTATTAAAGTCGCCTACTGCAATGGATTTTGGTTCGACATCCACGGGAAAATCCATCTTTGGCGAGAAAGTGCCGTCACCTTTACCGAGCAGAATTGAAACCGTTGCGGACTCGTTATTGGCTGTGGCGAGATCGAGTATTCCGTCGCCATTAAAGTCCCCGACAGCAACCGCTCTTACATCCGTTCCGGTCGCGAAGTCCTGCGGTGTGCCAAATGTGCCATCACCATTGCCAAGTAAAATTGAAATCGAGCTTTCCCTGAGTTCGCCAACGGCCAAGTCGAGCTTTCCGTCTCCGTTGAAGTCACCGACCGCCGCACAATCAACAAATTGCCCGACCACATAATTGCTCTCGCCAAAAACGACGGCCTCGGTTGGATTAGTTACAGAGAAGAATGCAACGTTGGAGCTGCCCCCGCCCGGAGCGGGATTCAGCACAGTAATTGAAGCGGTAGCGGCTGCCGCGGTGTCGATTGAAGAAATGCTCGCGGTGACCTCATATGTATTTACAAAAGTTGTGGAACGATTCAGGCCATTCCAATAGACCGTCGAGCCCGGTATGAAGCCCGATCCAAAAACCGAAATGGTCAGGCCCATACCAGCCGGTGGAGTGCTCGGCGGAGTAATCCAGTTAATCAAAGGCACCGGATTTGGTGTCTCACTCTGTCCGAATGCAAACATTGGAAAGCAACAGATAAAAGTCAGAAGAAGACATCGATGTACCAATTTACTCCTCACGCTCCGGTGAACAGTAGAAGGGACAAATAAGTGCATTAGGAACTCCTTGTCGTAGTGACGTGATTATCAGTGAACGGATTTTAAGATTCTTAAAACTTTGGGCCGATCCAGGGGGAGTGGATTAATCGATACTTAATTGATCGAGTGACAACATACAATATTTACTTACTCTTTAGCAAGGATAGGCAACGAAAAAAGATGGCAAGCACGAGATGGCTAGCTTCTTGCATCATACCGCGTCTAGACTAACCACATGATGACTGTTGCCTCAAAACCTTGTAAGAGATTTGCCAACCGGCATCCTTTAAATGACGGATTCCTTGCGCACCTACCAGATTGTCCGGCAAGAATTTCTTTATCGGGAGTCTACTGGCCTTACGGGCAGGTCCTAATAACCCACAATGGCGAGGCGGCAATACCGGCATTCAGTGTAATTTTATTTGTGTAAACTTCGCGATTCGGCCTCAACGCAGGGGACATCTCTATCGAACTTTGACAACAGAATAAGCAGGCTTGACAATCTGCTACGGCCGGTATTACTTTCCCGTTCATTCCTGGTGGGATTAGCTCCTTAGGTTTGTTGAATCCCGAATAATAGGCCCCACTGCACTCTTTCACATTCACATCGTGCGGAGAAAGCCATGCTCACGAGAACGGTTTTGAGGATCAACTCATTGAGAAGGGTTAGTCCACTTGTTGTTTTTATTGCAGCCCTGCTTGGTCCTCCGATCGCTCTAGGCCAAACGAACTCCACTTGGAACGGCGGAACGGGGAATTGGAGCAACGCCACGGATTGGACTCCGAACCAGGTGCCCAACAATGGCGGCGGGAATATGTATAACGTCATGATCGATTCGGGCGGTACGGACAAGGTGATATTGGATCAGAACGCCACAATTGCTTCACTTACGATCGGAGATAACGGCTCTTCCGGGATCAATTCGTCGCTTTCTGAAGCTTCTGGAGTGCCGGAAACGCTAACCGTAACTGGCAGCGTGAATGTAAGTCATACAGGTCTTCTAGATTTGGAGTCGGGTTCGACGGTAACAGTATCGGGCAATTTTGCGAATTCAGGATCGGTGGCCACGAACTATTACAGCTATGGTGGTGCCACAAACTCTCTTACAGTGACGGGCACGTTTACGAATACCGTCGGTGCCTCTCTCCTTGTGGGGCGCGGAGATGTCAGCGATGTAGTCAACATCGGGATGCTGGTGAACAATGGATCGATAGACATCTTACCCGGAGCCACTCTGAACTTGACCAACCAGCCCAACGGCATTACCGATGTGGTGGCAGGATCTAGCCTCTCAGTCTCTGGGACTTTCAACGCAGGATCAAGCAGTGGATTGGCTAACCTGAACAGTGTCGAAGGGTACTTAGACTTGGTGGGGCAAACAACAACCGTGACGCCAAATTCGGGGACTCTTACAGTGAGCTATCCCGGCAATCTCCAAGCGGAGGGCGGCACCAACGTTACCATCTCGGGGAATTTAAATAATTCGGGAGGTAAGATTGAAATAGATCAAAGCTCTCTCAGTGTTTCGGGCACGCTCACCAACACAGGTACCGTAGCAATGGGATACAGCACGCTCAATCTGATTGGCCCGCTCGTGAACAACGGCACGCTGAGCGGCGATGGAAATTCGACACTACCGAACGAGATCGTGATAGATGCGCCTAGCGTAACGTTCTTTGGAAAAGGTCGAGTGATTCTAGCGGACAGCACTATAACAGGTTCAGTGGGAGGCGATGTGCTTGTCAACTACAACACAATTTCTGGATACGGGATGATCGGGGACGGTTCGATGGGCTTGGTCAATAACGGAATCATACTCGCGAGTGTGAAAAACAATGAGCTAATCATCGACCCGAGCAGTGCTGGTTTCAACAACCAAGGCACGTTGGAGGTTGATTCCCCGGGCGCCCCGCCTTCTAAGGGCGCGATTCTTCAGATCACCGGACCCGCGAATTCTTTTCTGAACTTCAATGCCAATACAGGCACGCTGACCGCTGGCAGTTACTTAATCGATGGTGGGACCCTTGAGTTCGACGGAGCTAACATAGTTACAAACGACGCCAGCATTACCCTTTCGGGAAAATATGCAAAGATTATCGACCAGAATGGAAATAATGGTCTGGCGAACTTTGCCGTTAACGGGAACATTTTCACCGTCGACAGCACGCTCTTCGCGGACGCAAACGTTTTCACTAACAACGGTACGCTGGCCGTGGGAAATGCTGGCAAGTTTGATGCCACGACTCAACTGACGAACTTCAATAGCGCCACCTCTACGCTGACTGGCGGAACATATTCCCTCGGAGGCACGGGACAATTGCAGTTCAACAATCAAGGCGACACTGCAGACATAATTACCAACGACGCAACCATCACCCTTGCCGGGGCGGACACGAAGCTTTCAATTATCGATCAGAACGGAGTCAACGCCTTAGCAAACTTTGCGACAAACGATATGTCGGGCAGCCTTTACATAACGACTGAACGGAACTTCTCTACAACTGGAAGCCTCACGAACGCGGGAATCGTGGATGTTGAAAAGTCTAGCGGATCTGGCAAGACCCAGTTGACTATTGGTGGCGGCGGCAGCTATACGCAAACGGGTGGGACAACGACGGTGGACGGTTATCTGACCATGACGGGCGGCGGAGTCATTAATCTCCAAGGCGGAGTTCTTTACGGCAATAAGGCACACTGACCGGTGCGGTTGATGTAACTGGTGGAAACGATTAGTCCCGGAGATGGATTGAAAAAAGTAGGCGGCCTCAACATCAGCGGTACTTACGCTGAAAGCGGCAGTGGCATTCTGAACATTGATATTGACGGAACTGTAGCAGGCACGAAATACGACGTTCTCAATATATCGGGCGCGGCAACGTTCGGCGGCACCATCAACATTGATCTACTCACAGGATTTAAGCCAGTGGTGGGCATGACATGGGATGTACTGAACTACTCCTCCGAAACAGGCAGCTTCACGACCATAGACCTGCCGACGGCCCCGACAGGCGATCACTATGTATTTACCTGTGGTGCGACGGAATGCAGTCTTTCCCTGGATAGTGGGGCAGCAGGAGCGCTGAATTCGGTCAGCGCTTTTCCGGCGCGCCGAGTATCCAGGGCTCTTGGAGACACCTCGACGGTCAGCACGCATGAGCCAGTGGTAATTCTTTCGCGTGCCACTTGTTTCGCCACACGTATGATCGGATCGGCGTCCTGCGGCGACGAAACCTCTGCTTCACACGGCAGCGACCTGCACGAAGTCGCTTCTGCCGGTACAGAACTCAACGCGGCCCACAACAATGTAATGGTTGCTACTTCCTCCGTTTCATCGGGACGTCGTGGCACTCTGCACGAAGCACCCGCCTCGGCCATGGCGATGGCCCGGATCTATGTCTGCGGTTACCTACCGTCAACCGTCAGAGAAACGATGGGCTGCGACTGACCTTTTTGCCGATCAGAGTTTCGTGTGGTAGATCGAATCCTGACAGGAAAGCGTTCTCTGATATCTAACTTGTTACGATACTGTATTATAGTTTCGCCTTAGTTTCGTAAGTGTTTTTGGCCCTGTTTTATTGGCTTTTTGGCTATTTTAAGATTCTTAAAACGCCTCCAAGAAGAGAGTTCTGTCCGGAACCGCCTCTAAATTTGTCTTGACAGCGTAAGGCGAGGTGCTACCGTGGACGGCAGAAATTAAAGCGGGACGCGCCGGTGCTTCAACACCGACACGCCCCTAAGCAAATCGCACAATGGAGGTGCGAAGTGCCTGTCCAGAATCCTACCAGCAAGTGTCGTACCGCAGAATCCCATTTTCTCGCCGTGAGCCTTGCAGTTCTTCTCTACTTTGTTTTACCACCCGCAGCGCAAGTCGTTCTCTCCATTGCGATCTTAAGCGGATTCGTCCTGTCAGAATTGGTGTCGCGATGGTAAGGGTCTGCGTCGATTGCCACGCGATACTTGGACACACCTGCCCTTTCTGCGGCGATTCAAGACGTAAACCCGCGCGAACAAATCGTCTCCGCCGGACGTGCGGATATTGCTGGAAGTCGTTCGATCAGGATTCTCTCACGGGCGGCTTTTGCGAATCGTGTCTTGAGAAACGACTCGCTGGGCTAGCTGCACAAGTGCGTTCGCAAATGGTTGCCTAAAGACTACGGATAATTGGGGGCGACAATGAATGGGCAGAATCGAGTCCTAAAGTGTAAGAGCAAAATTGTAGAAATTCGAAGCAACAATCGAAACTCGACAAATACCGATTATGTTCACCGAACTTCCGCAACTGCGATTTGCGGGCGCGAAACGCAGCCAACGTTGATTTCATTTGAAGAAAGGAAACGTCCCTTACCGCCCGCGCCCGTAGTTAATTGGCGAAAATTGCCCTGCAATAAGACCCTTGAAGATGTCAGAACCTTTACCGGTTTAATCGAGGACGTGGCGAGCTTTCTCACTTGTATATGGTTCTATGCCAACAACGGGCAAGACTATGACGATGTTTTGAAGGAAATCGATGCTCGCCTTGCCGACTTCGCAAACTCCTTTCCAGGTTCGGCCTTTACGCCAAAGAAAAGATCGGCTCTTTGTATCTCTATATTTCGTTCGAGAAATATTGGAGCAGTTCCTATAACCGACGAGGGTATTGATTTCTTGCGCCATGCTCACGAGCTACTTTGGAAAAGAAGGCGTGAATTGGAGGCGAAAGAAAAGCTAGAGCGCGAGCAAACGGATCTGGTCTCAACCCGGCATCAACAATCTTTGCTCTGTTTGCCATCGCCGCCATGGCCGAATCCGACACCGCGGCCAAAGAATCCCGAACCCGATCCGAAACGCGCGAGTTAGCGCGTCCACCGCAAGTACCGTCTCGCTTCGCGGTGCTGATGAGGACGGCGAGACAAAGGGGAAAGGCATATGGTTGAAAACAATGTGAGTCCGAATCAAAGGCTACCCCATTCGCTAGAGGAAATCGTTCAGATGTTAGAGAAGACTGGATTCAAAGTTCCCGAATCTTTCGATCAGTTCCTGTATTCGGACGACAAGTGGAACTACGACGGCGGCGACGAACAAATCAGTGACGATTTCAAGACGTCAGAGGGAACTATGTTATTTGCGATGGAAGAGAACGGTTGTGAAGTTTATCTAGAACTGCCGTTCAAAACCGTCCGCACATACGGAAAACCCGTTATCAGCCAGGCTACGTTGCTTGATCGCAATAAGCGCCGAATCGCTCTTCTGGATTTTAAAGACGGCAAAGCAATTAGCGCAGGAACCTTTGACGAACGAGACCGATTAGAGGAATTTCAAACCATCGCCACTGAACGCAGCGGATCGGAGGAAGCAAATGAAAACTGAGAGAGCAAACGAAGCGTCTGTTGCAGTAAACGCGGGAGAAGCTGCAAGCGATTCAAATGTTTCAAAGGAAAAACACGAGCAGATGTGGACGATGGATGATGCTTTTGGGTGGAATGGATATGGCAGTTTGGAAACTGACGGACTGGATTTAGAACGAGGCATTCGATCCGTGGCGTTTCTGCTCGAATATTTGTCAGCCGGTGGCAATGAAGAACTCGACGGATTCGTTGCCTACGGTCTCGGGGAATGTCTGAGTTTTTGCGCGAAAAAATCAGCTCGTCTGCAAAGAAGACACAATCGCGGCGATGGGCTGTAAGGCAGTCAGTGACCAGAATTGCCAACCAACTCAATCCAACCTCCGGCTAACAACCGGGCTTTCGGAGATTTTAAGAATCTTAAAACTGTGGGTTTAAATGTGGGTTTCATTCGCTTAAATACGAAATAATCCGACACGCTATAACACGATGAAAACGTCGCAATCATCTGTAAACAATGCGGTTTTGTTGATTCTAGAGGATGTGCTCAAATCTCTGGTTTTGATTTTGAGTCCGGCGCGTCTGCCAGTTCCGCCACTCGAGCTACAAAAAGCTAGGTGAGCAGGTTAGCACGCAGCGACGGTAGCGCTCAAGCTCTCAACACGCGAAATTCTTTAACATAAACGGATGTCGGTTCATGGCTTCCGAAGTGGATGCCACGCAGGCCATCATGCGTCTTGCGGCTCGGACTCTGGACGAAAAAGATTTCGTAAAGTGGTTGCGCGAAAACACGGAATGATACAGCGCCGAAACGACGCTCAGAAAGATTAACTATCGAAATTTCAATTTGGAGTTTCGTTTTCAGTCGGGGTTGAAATTGCGCGAAGTCGGCGGGGGTCGAGGAAGTTGTGCGTGAATTCTGCAATGGTGATTCCGAGCTGGCCCCACAGTCGGCGCTTCAGCGTGCGGTAACTTTGCGATCCGCTAAAAATGTCTCGAACCAGATCGCGGAAAGCAGGCGAGTAGTTCAACAACTGAACCATTCGCGTGGTGATAGCGCCTCCCACGAAATTTCCGCGGAAAACTTTTTTGGCGATGTTGGCGGCGAATTCCAGGTCAGCTGAAAATGCCGTGCGCAAACGTTCGGGATATTCCTGCGGCGCGCCTTCCACGAGAGCTTGTGCGAGCAAATCTCCCGAGCGTAACGCGTAGTAAAGACCTTCGCCTGTAATCGGGTCAACCGTGGCGGCTGCGTCGCCAGCCATGGCCCAATTTTCCCCGACGATACGGCGGCCTCTGATCGTCTTAGCTTGCGGCGACGGCAAAACGTGGCTGTAAAGCTGCGCTCCCGCCGTGGGAATCTTTTCTTCGACCACGAATGCATCCAGATGCCGGCGCAATTGCTGGCTAGTGGCTTGTCCCATCCGCGCGCAAATTCCTACGGAGAGATGGTCGGCCCGCGGAAAGGACCACAAGTATCCTTCAAACTCCTTCAAAAACTTTATCTTGATGATGTCTTCTTCGGTCGGAACGAAATAGCCAAGGGTCATTTCAAGATCGTCCGCGCGCAAAGCAGTCGTGCCAGGCAGGAGCTGATTGCGCGCGCCTGATGCCAACACAACAAAATCGGAGAATCGTTCTTCACGGTCAATCACCAAGCGCACACGCTCGGCATTGGTATTGACGTTTGTCACACGCGCACAAACGGCGGTGCATCCGGCGGCAACGGCGCGATCGAGCAGCAACCCGTTCAAGACTTTGCGAGCGTAGATGACGATGGGGTGGTTCATCTCGAAGCGGGCGCGATGCCCGCGGCTTGAAATCAGCTCGGCGGTACGTACTATTTTTTTTGGGTGAGGCGAGTCGAGAAGGAAAGGATACGTTTCGATCGCTTTATGGGTCAGGCCGCCGCCGCACGGCTTTTCCCAAGCCAGACGTTCGTCGAAAATCGTAACTTTGAAGCCGGAACTAGCGAGACGCTCTCCACATAGAGCGCCAGCAGGACCTCCGCCGACGATGGCAATGTCTTTCATGCAAGACCCTTATTATGGCTTATTCACGTCAGCGGAAAAACGGCAGCCACAAACCACGCCGCGAGTATAGCACTAAATATAATGGCAGCCGCGATAGAGCCGGTTCGCTTGCGGAGAGCGTCGGCTGCAAGCCTTTGCAGGATCGAAAAGAGTGCAAGGAAAACGGCAAGCAAGGGAACTAAAACCTGTCCGCTGCGCAGCTCGTAATACGCAAGAGTGCACACGAGCAAGATTTCAAGCCGAAGCAAGAGAAATATTGCGAAACGAAGAGTGCGGCGTTTGCCGCTCTGCACTGAACCGAGGGCAAGCTCCTCTGCGCCGCAGAAAATAAGTGTAATGGGAAGAATCCCCGCGAAACGAATCCAGCGTGGCCCGTTGAGCAAGGCATCATCGAGTTGCCAATCCAGCCAAGCGCCCACGGACAGAAAAACCGCAAACGCAAAAATGGCCGCGCCTATAGAAATCAAAGAGCCCGGAGGCCAGCTCTCCCGGATTAGAGCGCGGTTGAAAAACAGCAGAACCAAGCCGACGATGAAAAGAACGGACAATAAATAGTCCGCCGTATAAATATGTAAGAACTTCAGCGGAACGCCCAGAGTGAGTAATAAGACTCCGGCCAACGCCGCAACCGCTTCCTCCACCAATGTGAGTACGTAGCGAGGATGATCCACTAGTGGCTCAGCGTGCGAAGGGCCGGCGGCCGATGCTGTGAGCGTTGCGCAGAACGGAAATAAAAGCAGGATGCCAATCAAGCCAAGGGCTGAGCCGGCCAATCGATGGCGCCCTTTATTGGCGACCGCGTACGGAGCCAAATCCAGATTTAATGCCAGCGTCTCCGGCGGAATCTCCGGAAACAAACATTGCATAATCCATCGCTCGGATTGATGCGCCACATCGCGGTCCATGATGATGCTGGTGTGCGTTCCGCCCGCTATGTAACGCAGATCGAAGGCGCTCTTCTGCGCGAAATCTTCCGGTCGCGCTCGCGTTCCACCGGACGCTTGCAACAGCGCATTCGCTGCGCGATGCAAAATCGTAAGTTCATATTGCCCGCTGAAGACCAGCAAGTTCGAAGGCATGCGTTGCGGAAGAACCATAGGCGCCGGAGAAAGCGCAATCGTGCCGGCCATCGGGATGTGATCGGCCATTCCGATGGCGATGGCCGCGCCCATCGAATGACCGACGATGATCGTTTTTGACGGATTGACTTTGCCGCTGCGGCTCAAAGACTCTACAGATGCCGTCGCGCACTCCGCCGCTTTCGCAAAGGAAAAAGCATCCGTGCTATCACCGTGCCCCGGCAGATCGAGCGAATAGACTTGCAAGCCGTGCCCAGCGAACTCGGATGCGAGGTACATCATGATTCGCCGGTTGGCGGAAAGTCCGTGCAACACGATGACTGTGCCGGGCGGTTCGTTGGTGATGCGCGGATTGAAAATCGTGGCCGGAGTGTGGCAATCACTCGTTTCGATGACGATTTGTTGCTGGGGTAACTCGCCGCTGCGAACCCATTTCGTTCCAAGCAGTAGAAAAACAATGCCGGTGACGGCCAGCGCAATTTCCCACCACTTGGGCTGAGAGATTTTCATTTTATGGCTCTCGGCGCGGAGTCCGCGGGCACTATGGGGAGCATGATAGAATTACACCTTTGCGGTATTCCTCGATTTTGCGGATGGGAGTGTGGTCTTGCCGGTAATTTCTCAAAGCGCGTTGATTCTCCAACGGAGCGACTGGAAACGCAACGGAAAGCGCGTGGTGTGCGTCACCGGAGTGTTTGATTTACTGCACCCGGGACACGTCCGTTTGCTCGAACAGGCGCGAGCTCAGGGCGACGTTCTAGTGGTTGCGATTCATAGCGATGCGCAGTCCCGAGAGCGAAAAGGGCGGGGTCGTCCGATTATGCCCGTTGCAGAACGCGCTGAAATTGTTGCGGCGTTTCAGGCGGTTGACGCCGTGGTGGAACTCACCGATACCCCGAGTTCCGAGGAATTCGTGAAAAGGCTCGCGCCCGACGCGCTGGTACGGGGCAGCAGTGCAAGCGCCAGGAACGTTGCTGAGACGAAGCAAGTTCCCGCCGCTATCTCCGGAACGAAGACAATCCAGATTCCGCCCGAGCCCGGCCATTCAACCTCTCGCCTGATTGAGCGCATCAAACAACTTCGCGCATGATTCTGTCTCTGGTTTCTGAAATTCTCGCCCGCGTCGCGCGGAATCCGGAAATCGACCAGGCGCTGGATACGCTCCGGCGCAGCAAGGGACAAGTCCATCTGGCCGGCCTCACCGATCCTGCGAAAGCATTTGTGTCCGCGGTTGCCACTGCCCAGCTCGGACGTCCGACGGTTTTGATCGTGGAATCCAATCAGCGCGCCGAAATGATGCTTGAGCCCGTGCGGTGGTTTTATCGCGCCGTGACGCGAAAACCGGGCCGCCGCGTCGCGCATTTGCCCGCATACGATGTATTGCCTTACGAATCCCGTTCGCCCCATGCTGAAATTTCAGAAGACCGCGCCGTTGCGCTCTGGAGATTCGCGCTAAGCGAAGCGGATTTACTCATTGTGCCGGTGCAAGCCGCTGTCTGGCGTCTGCGCGAGCCGGAATTTTACGGAGAGCTCGCTTTGACCATAGCGCGCGATCAATCCATCGAGCACGAAGCGCTTCTGAATTTTCTTTCTAGCGCCGGCTACGACAAGCAAGTGACCTGCGAGATGCCTGGGCAATTCGCGGTGCGCGGCGGCATCATCGATATTTTCTCGCCGGAAGCGTCGCAGCCGGTTCGCGTGGAACTGCTTGGCGACACCATCGAGTCCATTCGCGCATACGATCCTAATACACAACGCTCTACCAATCCGGTGGAGCGCGCCATGCTGATGCCTCTCACAGAATTCCCACGTCACGTCGAGGTGCTCGAACGTTTGCGCGTTCGTTCTGGTTCCGACCGTGATGACGATTCGCCGCCTGCCGGCTTCTACCCTGGCTGGGAATTCCGGGAAGTTTTGCGTGAAGAGCGCAAATCCACCATTTTCGATCTGGGTCCCGACCCGCTGGTAATCGAAGACGAGCCATCGCTTATCGCGGATTGCCTGGAAAAATATCGCAAACAGCTTCAAGGATCGTTTGACGAGTCGGACGATCCCCTTGCCGAGCCACCCAGCGCGTATCTTTTGAGCGATGAAGAATGGACGCACGCGTTGCAACGCCTGCCTCGTCTCGCGATCGAACATCTGGCTATCGCACGCGAAAGCGATTTCGCGAGAGAGCACGTCCTCCGTACGCAGCCGACCACGCGTTATCACGGAGATGTGGCCGCTTTCGTAGCTGAGGTCCGCGGACGTATTGCTGGTGGCGAACAAGTGCTCGTGTCGGGCGCCAGCACAGGTGAGCTGGAACGACTCGCTGATATTTGCCACGAGTTTGAAGTGCCCTATCGCATGGGCGAGTTGGATGAAAACACCACCGTCGCGCGGCTGGCGGAAGAAGGCTCGGGTGCACCGGGCCCCGCTATGGTTCTGGTGCGGGCTCCCATTGAAGAAGGCGTCGTGTTTGTTGACGCAAAGCTTGCGCTGTTCGGGAATGGCGATTTGTTTGAGACTGTTGCGCCATCTTCAAAGCAACGCGCGCGTTCGCGTCCTAAAACCGCGAGTTTCTTCAGCGATTTCTCTGACCTGAAGCCCGGCGATTACGTGGTACACATCGACCACGGCATCGGTCAATTTGAAGGTCTGCGGCAGGTAGCCGTCGAAGGCGCTACCGGCGAATTCATGCTGCTGCGTTACGCGGGTGACGCCAAGCTTTATGTTCCTCTGGCGCGCATTGACTTGGTTCAGAAATATCAGTCGCTGGGCGGAGTGGAACCCGTTCTCGACCGCCTCGGAACGACAGTTTGGGAAGCGCGCAAGACGCGCGTACGCAAGTCCGTAACCGATATGGCCGATCAGCTTCTGAAACTCTACGCTGAGCGCAAAACCGCACCGGGCCATGCGTTTCCCGCGGACACGAACTGGACCCGCGAATTCGAGGATGCTTTTGAGTTTGACGAAACTCAGGACCAGCTTCGCGCTATCGCGGATGTAAAGCGCGATATGGAATCACCGCTGCCGATGGACCGCTTGCTCTGCGGCGATGTTGGCTACGGGAAAACGGAAGTAGCGATGCGAGCGGCGTTCAAAGCTATCGCGGATTCAAAACAGGTAGCCGTGCTCGCGCCCACCACCGTTCTCGCTTTTCAGCATTATCAGACGTTCAAGCGCCGCTTCTCCGCCTTTCCCGTGCGAGTGGAAATGCTGAGCCGCTTCCGCACAGAGAAAGAGCAGAAAAAAGTGTTGGAGGAAATGGAAGCCGGCAAAGTTGACATACTAATTGGCACGCATCGGCTGCTTTCTCGTGACGTTAAATTTCAGGATCTGGGTTTGCTGGTGGTGGACGAAGAGCAGCGTTTCGGCGTGGCGCATAAAGAGCGCTTGAAAGAGATGCGTAAAAATGTGGACGTGCTGACCATGTCGGCCACCCCGATTCCACGCACGCTGCACATGTCTCTGGTAGGTTTGCGCGATATGAGCGTGATTGAGACGCCCCCGAAAGACCGCCTCGCGATCCAAACGACCGTCGCGCCTTTCAGTGAGACGCTGATTCAGCGCGTAGTAGAAGAAGAGCTTGCGCGCGATGGGCAAGTGTTCTTCGTTCATAACCGGGTGGAATCCATTGACACGCTGGCAGCGCTGGTGAAGCGACTCGTTCCGAAAGCGCGCGTGGTAGTTGGCCATGGCCAAATGCGCGAAACGGAACTGGAAAAAGTGATGTTGAAATTTGTGCGCGACGAAGCGGATGTGCTCGTCTCCACCACCATCGTTGAAAACGGCTTGGATATTCCACGCGCCAATACAATCGTGATCGATCGCGCCGACTGTTTCGGCTTGTCGGAGCTGTACCAGCTTCGCGGTCGTGTTGGACGTTCTAACCAACGGGCTTATGCATACCTGCTCGTCCCTCCGGACACCGCCCTCACGTCTATAGCGCGCCAACGCTTGGCCGCGCTGAAGGAATTCAGCGATTTGGGTGCCGGATTCCGTATCGCTGCGCTGGATCTCGAACTGCGAGGCGCAGGAAATCTGCTTGGTAGGGAACAGCACGGCCACATCGAAGCGGTTGGGTTTGACATGTATTGCCAGATGATGGAGCGCGCGGTGGCCGAGCGAAAAGGCGAGGCGGTGGCCGTCGAGCGCCGCGCCACACTCAACCTTGGGCAGGAGATACGCATCCCACCTGAGTACATCGAGAATGAGAACTTGCGCCTGCGAATTTATAAACGCATCGCCAGCGTCACGTCCGATGAAGAACGCGAAGAAGTTCGCCGGGAGCTGAACGATAGGTTCGGGCCACCGCCGCCGTCTGTCGAGAATCTACTCGACTACGCGGTGCTTAAAGCGCTCGCCGAAAGGCTGATGGTGGCCTCCGTGGACCATCGGGGAGACCAAGTCGCCATAAAATTCTACGAAGACACGCCCCTGGGCCCGGACAAACTAGTCAAACTTATTCGTAAACGCAGGGGGATGCGGTTGGATCCCACTGGTGTCCTGTGGTTTGACTGGAAAGGTGAAAAGGGTGGGCCGACCGGAGCCACTAGAAACGTATTGCTACAACTGGAAGCGTAGAGATAAAATTCAATTTAGAGTGAATCCTATGAAAATCTGGAAGCTGTTTCCGGTGCGACTTTCTGCCGGCATTGTTGTGTTTGCTGCATTAACACTGGTTGTGCCTCCGCAGTCTCGTGCCCAGTCCAAAGGCGTTGTGATCGAAGAGATCGTCGCCCGCGTTAATAATGATGCGATTACGCTTTCGGACGTGCAGAAAGCTGATCAAGCATTGCACGAAGAGATCGCCCATGACTGCCAGGGTTGCCCACAAGAAAAGATGGAGGAGATATATAAAGACAAGCAAAAAGATTTGCTGCGGGATTTGATCGACCAGGCGCTTCTGGTAGAGCGCGCCAAAGACCTGGGCATTAGCGTGGAGACGGATGTGATCAAACGTCTCGATGAAATCCGCAAGCAGAACAACCTGGGCAGCATGGAAGAATTGGAAAAGGCAGTGGAGTCCCAAGGCTTGGGCTGGGAGGATTTCAAAACTCAGATTCGCAATACGCTTCTAACCCAAGAAGTGATTCGCCGCGAAGTCGGCTCGCACATCAATATCCCAACCGACGCTGTGAAAAAATACTACGACGAACACCAAAAGGACTTCAATCGTCCCGAGCAAGTAGTGCTTTCGGAAATATTTCTGAGCACGGAAGGCAAGAGTCCTGAGGAGATGTCGTCCGTTGAAAAGAAAGCAGAAGACTTGCGAAATCGCGTAACAAAGGGCGAAGACTTCAACGAAATTGCCAAGTATTTTTCGGAAGGCAGCACGGCGAAGGACGGCGGCGAATTAGGCACGTTCGAGCACGGCCAGCTATCCAAGCAGCTTGAAGACATCGTGTTCAAGCTGGATAAAGGTCAGATGACCGATGTGATTCAGACCAAAACGGGTTTTGAGGTTCTTAGAGTCGAAGCCCATTACGAAGCCGGGTTGCAGCCTCTCGAAAAGGTGGAAAACGAAATCATGAATCGCATATACGCGCAAAAAATGCAGCCGACCATGCGCGAGTATCTTGGGCAATTGCGCGAACAGAGTTATGTAATGGTTAAGCCGGGTTATACCGACAGCGCTGCCGTTGCCGGTGCAAGCGTGATTCAGGAAGTGGCGCCAACCCCCGACGCCGCCGATGCAAAAAAGGCCAAGAAGAAGATGGCCAAGCCTAAAGTCAACGGCCAGTGAAAACACATTTCATTTGTGATTTGCAGGACGGTCAGGGAGTCGCCACGCTTTTTCTCGTGCGCGAAAAGGAAGTGCGCACCTCGTCCCGTTCTGGAAAATCCTGGCTCGAACTGGACCTGGTTGACCGCACGGGAAGAATCTCCGCGAAAATGTGGGACAACTTCGCGGTCATCGCCGTAACCTTTGAGCGTGACGATGTGGTGCACGTCCGCGGCCGCGTGAAGCTTTACAATGGACAGAAAGAGTTGATGCTGGAGCAGATCATCCCAGCCGTTGAGCGCGATTACGACCTCGCCGATTTTCTGGCGCACACAAAGTACGACGTGGAAAAATTGTACGCGGATTTGCGCGCGTCCATTGCCGCCATGAAAAATCCGTGGCTCAAACGCCTGCTCACAAGCGTTGTGGATGACCCCGAAATTTCACCGAAGCTGAAGCGCGCGCCTGCCGCGATGACTATGCATCACGCCTTTATCGGTGGATTGCTGGAACACATCGTAAGCTTGATTGGCTTGGCTCGCGGTGTGGCGGATCATTACCGCGAACTCGATGCCGACCTGCTTCTTGCCGGAATTGTCCTGCACGACATCGGGAAAATTGACGAGCTTTGCTATGGACGCGGAATCGATTACACAACGCAGGGACGTTTGCTGGGCCACATCACCATCGGAGCCGCCTTGGTTCGCGAAAAAATCTGCGCCATTCCGAATTTTCCTTCCGAGCTGGCCATACTAGTGGAACATTTAATCCTGAGTCATCATGGCTCCTACGAATTCGGCTCGCCCTCGTTGCCGCAAACACGCGAGGCCGTGGCTCTGCATTTTCTGGATGATATGGATTCGAAAATGGGCGCTATTCGTGCGACGCTTGATTCGTCTGAAGGCAATGCTGATTGGACCGCGCGTAATCCGTCGTTACGGCGGTCACTGTTGCGCACCGAAAAGTTTTACACAGGCGGCGATCCAAAAGCTTGCTCTGATCCGAATGTGGAGTATGATGCCGCAAGGTCGGGGGAGGCCTCGCAAGGCAGTATGGGACAGCCGTCAGCGAAGCCTGTGCAAGGTTCAGTGGCGCGAAATGCGGCGGCTTCGGGTGATCAGACCGGAACGTCGCCTCAAACCACGTTTGCGGCGTTCAAACCGCCTTTGCCTCCCGATAATAAAAGTAACGAGTCCTAAAAAATGAACTACGCAAAGACGCCGTCGCCACGACATGCGCTTTTGGACTTGGCGCCACTCGAGCTTGATTGCCTGAATATGCTTTGGCCCATGGGTGAAGCCACTGTCCGCGAAATTCGCGACGCCCTGGCGTCACGACGGCCGCGTGCCTACACCACGATCATGACGATCATGGATCGGCTGGCGCGGAAGGGAATTGTCGAGCGGCGCAAAACGGGACGCGCGTATGTTTATAAACCAAATCTAACGGCGGAAGACGCGCGGGCGCACGCTCTTGCTCAGGTGATCGACAGCTTTTTTGGCGGCTCGAAGGAATTGGTAATCGCTCATCTCGAGGAGCAATCGCCGAGTGCGGCAGCGCGTGTCGCGCCACAGGTTAATGTTGTTGCTGAACCCGCGGCTCCAGCTAATACCTCTGCGGCTGCCGCTGGGGCAGGTGCGGGCGCGGGCGGAATTGGCCGTTCGCCAGGGAATTCCTCATTAAAATAGAGGTGCGTTATGTTTCCCTCTGAAATCAAAATTCGGGATCGCGCTA
This sequence comes from uncultured Acidobacteriota bacterium, assembly GCA_963838475.1. Classification (GTDB taxonomy): domain Bacteria; phylum Acidobacteriota; class Terriglobia; order Acidiferrales; family UBA7541; genus Palsa-295. The sequence continues at coordinate 128,524 of CAWIRJ010000008.1, read as the reverse complement.
TTCAACCCGCAACAATATTGGCTCCTATGGCTGGAGTTACCGACACGGTTTTCCGTCGAGTGATTCGCTCTCTGGGCGGCTGCGGATTGATCATGACGGAATTTACCAGCGCCGAAGGTCTGACGCGAAATTCCGAGCGCACACTGCATTATTTATATTTCGGCGAAGACGAACATCCGATCGCTGCGCAGATTTTCGGCTCCGACCCTGATGTGATGGCTTCCGCCGCCGCTCTCACGCAAGAGCTCGGATTCGATCAGGTGGATATCAACCTCGGCTGCCCGGTGAAAAAAGTTGTGAAATGCGGCGGCTCGGGACTGTTGCGCGATTTACCGCATCTGGAAAAATTGCTCGGTAAAGTTCGCGCTGCGGTAACGATTCCGCTGACGATCAAGATTCGCTCCGGCTGGGACGAAAACAACATTGTTGCGGTTGACGTGGCTCGCATGGCCGAGCGGATCGGCATCGAGGCGATTGCCATTCATCCGCGCACGCGTATGCAGGGTTACGCGGGCTCTGCGGATTGGTCAGTGATTCGCGCGGTCAAACAGGCAGTGCGCATGCCGGTGATCGGCAACGGAGATATTCACACGCCGCAGGACGCGGTTCGCATGATCGACGAGACCGGCTGCGACGCGGTGATGATCGGACGTGCGGCTTCGTCGAACCCCTGGATTTTCCGCCAGATTCAGGACTACATTACGACGGGACGTTACGACGAGCCGACCGAGCTCGATCGGTATCAGCTGCTCTCCAGCTATTTTCGCAGCTTGATATCCGCAGAGATGCCCGACGCTGTTGGCAAGATGAAACAATTTGCGAGTTTGTTCACGCACGGCGTGCGGAACGGCGCTGAACTGCGCTACGCGGTACATCATTCGCACGGCACTGCCGAAATTCTGGATAGCGTTGATTCCTTCTTCGCCCGGAGCACTACTTCTTCTGCCGATTAGTTTTGGCGATCTTCACAATCGAAACAGATGTCGCGTAAGAACGCGTTAACCTCATTCGTCCCTGGTGACAAGAAGCTGTTTGTAGGCCTCGCGTCGTGTTAACCCACGCTCGCGAGCGGCTTGTTTCAGCGCGGCCTTCTGATCTATTCCGCTTTCCTTAACGATCTCGTCAATGCGCCGTGCAATGGGCATCGTGCGCCTCGCGTCTTCCGGAGAAGCCTCGGTACGCGCGGCTGAGTCCGTCGGCCCAATCAGCAGAGTGATTTCGCCTCGCGGTGCCTTCGTGCGGACACCGGCGAGCAAATCTTCCAGGTGGCCGCGCAGAAATTCCTCGTACACTTTCGTCACTTCCCGCGCAATCACCGCTGGCCGGTTACCTAAAATCTCAAGCGCGTCTTCCAAAGCTTCCTGCAACCGGTGTGGCGCTTCATATAAAACGAGCGTGCGTGGCTCGTTCATCAGCGCCCGTATCGCTTTTCGGCGTTCGGACTGCCGCGCGGGCAAAAAACCGATGAAGGTGAATTCCTCAATGGCCATCCCCGACGCTGCCAGCGCAGCAACAAACGCCGACGCGCCCGGCACTGGCACCACTTCGATGCCGTGGCGCAGGCACAGACTCACCAAGTGACGTCCGGGGTCGGAAATAGCGGGAGTGCCGGCGTCGCTTACAAGCGCGATCTTCGCGCCTTGTTCTAAGTCGATCACAAGTTCCGCAGCGCGGGTAATTTCGTTGTGCTCGTGATAACTCACCAGCTTTTTCTTGAGATCGAAATGCGAGAGTAGCTTCATCGTCTGACGGGTATCTTCACAAGCGATCACATCGGCTTCTTTCAAGATACGAAGGGCGCGTAGGGAAATATCCTCGAGGTTGCCGATGGGAGTCGCGACCACGTACAGGCAGCCTGCTCCCGGTTCTTCGCTTTTTATTTTTGTCATCGATGCATCACGGAGTCGCCAAGGCTCGCGATACGGCAGTCTAACATATAGCGATGGACACCCTCCTTCCGCCCGCACGGCCTGCAGGCATGCTATTATTTTAAGTTCGCAGACAACGGAGGGAGTTTTCATTGCCTTTATACGAATATAAGTGCGAGAAGTGCGGCCACCAGTTTGAAAAAATCGAAGGGCACAACGCTTCCACCACCAAAAAGTGTCCAAAATGCGGCGCGAAGGCTCAGCGCATGCTCTCCGCGGCTGCCATTCAGTTCAAGGGTTCCGGCTGGTACGTAACGGACTATGCGAAGAAGAGCGGCTCACCTGCGTCTGGTGAAAAATCTGGCGACGGCAACGCTTCTTCGTCGCCCGAAAAGTCCGGCGATACAAAAGCTTCGGATTCAAAGAGCGGCGATACGAAGTCCGGGGACTCCAAGTCAAGCGAGTCGAGTTCGAGCGAATCCAAATCTTCCGACTCTAAATCGAGCAGCGCGAAAAGCTCTTCGGAGAAGGGAAGTAAGAAGAAAAAGTAGAACAATCGGAATTTTAGAGCTTCAGCTCGCGCAGATATTCGCGAAAATCGGGGCCCAGCTTTGGATTCTTCAATGCGAATTCCACGGTAGCCTTCAAGAAGCCAAGCTTGTCGCCCGCGTCGTGAGTTTTTCCCTCGTAAACATAAGCCCACAGCCCCTGACCCTTCGCCAATTCCCTCAGCGCGTCCGTGAGTTGAATTTCGCCGCCCGCTCCCGCCTCCAGTTTTTCCAGGTAGTCGAAAATCTCCGGCGGCAGCACGTAACGTCCAGTAACTCCCAGGTTGGACGGCGCCTTGTCAGCGTGAGGTTTTTCCACCAGGTCGTTCACCCGCAGTAGCTGCTCACCCCATCGCGGCTGATTTCCGGGAGTTGCCGCGACAATTCCGTAGAGGTGCACGCGAGCTTTCTCCACTTCTTCCACCGCGATGGCGCCCTGTCCGGTTGCGTCCCAGACTTCCATCAGCGAGCGCGTGGCCGGAACCGCGCCGTCCATAATCACGTCGCCGAGCAGAACGGCGAACGGCTCGTCGCCCACGAGTTCGCGCGCACAAAATACCGCGTGGCCCAGCCCTTGTGCTTCGCTCTGCCGCGTATAGCTGAAATGTAAACCGCCGCTGATTTCGCGCACCATTTGGGCCTGATGTGGTTTGCCACGCTCTTCGAGAAAACGTTCCAGCTCGGGCGCCGAGTCAAAATGATCTTCAATGGCGTTCTTGCGCCTTCCGGTGACAAAAATAATGCTTTCGATCCCAGACGCAATGCACTCTTCCACCGCATATTGAATCAGCGGCTTATCCACCACGGGCAACATTTCCTTCGGCTGCGCTTTGGTGGCAGGAAGAAATCGTGTGCCCAGGCCGGCGACTGGCAGCACTGCTTTGCGTACGCGTTTTCGTTCAGAGCTCATACTTACTATTCTTAGCTATTCCCATTGCAAAAGGGAAGGATGAACCAGTGAAGGATTGCTATTTTTTGTGCCACCATTTGACTGCCCAATGAATCTCCTCGAACCGAATAAACCCGGCCTCGCGCGCGTGCTAACATATGAACAGCGGTTAATCAGCGGGCAAACTCGTGAACGCGCACAAAAACCTGATACTCGGCATAGAATCCTCGTGCGACGAAACTGCCGCCGCGGTTGTTGCAGATGGCCGCAGTGTGCTTTCGAACATCGTCGCGTCGCAAATCGCGATTCACCGCGATTTTGGCGGAGTCGTTCCGGAGCTTGCTTCTCGCGAGCATCTTCGTCAGATCGTTCCGGTGGTTCGCGAAGCGGTTAAGCGAGCGGAGATCTCCCTTTCGGACCTCGACGCCATCGCCGTCACGCGAGGTCCCGGACTCATTGGCGCGCTACTCGTTGGCGTAACCTACGGCAAAGTTCTCGCCCTCGCGCTCAACAAACCGCTCATCGCTGTAAATCATCTGGAAGGCCACGTCCACGCCGTCATGCTGGAAGCAGTTGCGGCTGGCCGGCAGCCAATATTTCCCGCAGTATGTTTGATCGTCTCGGGTGGCCACACGGTTTTGTATGATGTGGCGTGTGCATCGGCGAACGGTACCAGCCATTTTTCTTACTCGCGAATAGGCGGCACGCGTGACGACGCCGCCGGCGAAGCGTACGACAAAGTTGCCCGCATGCTTGCGCTGGGCTATCCAGGCGGTCCGATCATTGACCGCTTGGCCGAACACGGTAATCCCAAGGCAGTCCGGTTCGGCGTGCCGCAGATGAAAGGGAATATCTATGATTTCAGTTTCAGCGGAATTAAGACTGCCGTGCTTTACCACCTCCGCAAGCATCCGGAGTTTCAACCGGAAATCGCTGCGCGGGAGCAGGCTCTCGCGCGGGGCGAACGTTCTGCCGACGGACTGCGACAGTTTTCATCACCGGCTACGCTTGATCTCGTGGCGAGTTTTCAGCGCGCTGTAGTCGAGGACCTCGTCACGCGCACACTCGCTGCAGCTTCGCATCGAGGTATCCGCTCCATTTTCGTTTCCGGCGGAGTCGCCGCGAATCGCGAGTTGCGCACGACTTTTGAGTCGCAAGCAAAGCGTGATGGTTTGGAAGTTTTCTTTCCAAGTCGGGCGCTTTCCACTGACAACGCCGCGATGATTGCTGCTGCCGGATATCCGCGCTTTATGGAAGGACAACACGAAGATTGCACGCTCGACCCTGTAGCGAATCTTCCGCTGGCCTGATGGCGATCGCCGGGTAATCTATTCGTGAGGAATGGTTCGGCTAACGTTAAAGCAGCGTGGGCTCGTAAATATAAGCCATCCCGTGTTGCGTGGCGGCGTAGGCTTTAGCACCGTCGGCACTCCACCTCAGATTTACGACACCCTCAGCAGCATACTCATCCAGCACTTCCATGCGATTCATGTCCACTAGGAACAGGCGTCCCTTGGCAGAGTTTTTCAGCCACGAGCTGTAGCAGATACACAAGGGAAGATGAGGATGGCAAACGCACAGTTCTGCCCCAAAAGGCAACGGCTCAAAATTCATGGTCTCGACCGCCAGGGAATACGCCTGTCCTGCCGCGCAGTAAACAATTTTCTTTCCATCGTGCGTCCAGCAAAGATCGGTGATGTGCCCCTGCGCCTGAAAAGCATTTTTCTTCTTGAGCGTTGGGACAGCCAGCAGCGCGATGGAGTCGTCCGCCCAGTCACCGTGGATTTCCACCACGCCGGCGAGCGTTTTTTCGTCGGGACTAAACACCGTACGACCGTAACCCGCGAACGCGCCATCCTCGCCGAATTCCGCTTCATAAGTTTGCCGTTCGAGCCAGCCTGGCACGCTGAGTTCGCTGGTGGGCTGGCCGTAAAGCGGCCCTCCGGGAGACATTCCATCATCGCGAACCCGCCAAAGCCGCAGACTTGCTTGCTTGCCGCCTGAACACGCCTCGGCAAAATATTTTTCGGTCGCCGACCACACTAGATGCTTCGGGACAATCGCGAATTCCCCAAACGTGCCTAAAAACATCTTTCCGTGCAAATCGAAGGAATGCAGAGCAGGCTGCCAGCCGGCCCAGGCCCCCACAAGAAAACGTGTGGTAGGCGACCAGGCGAACGCGGCTGCCAAATCCTGCGAACCAACGGCAGTCTCGTTCGGCACCGAGAGGGCCAGCATGGGAGTGCTTAGCTCCACGTCATAAACCACCACGCGCTGGCCAAAATCTCCGGTGCGATATTGTCCGCCGCGCTGAAATTCTCGCGAGATAAAACACACATGGCCCAAACCGGAAATCGCGAGAGCGGAGCTATAACCGGTGAATATTTTCTTTACGACCCAGTTGGAGTCCCGGGTTAGGTCGCGCAGTCCACGCGCAACGAGCGCGGCAGAGCGCACCACCAGCGCCCGCTGGCCTGCAGGAACGATTGACGCGGCACCGGCTTTTTCTCGAGTTTCCATCACGATCCCGATTCAGCAGTTGAAATTCAAAGTTCCAGTCGACGTTTGGCCTGCGCGATCTGCTCTTCCACTTTTTCCACCATTTCTTTCAGCACATCGCGTCCATGCCTTTGTGCTTCATCGAGCCGCGATTTCAACTGGTAGAGGTCCGAACGCAGCAGCTCTTGCATCTCCGCTTCGATCTCTGCGAGGCGTCCGCGCGCCTGGCTGATTCTTCGGATCACTCGAACTAATTCCGATCCCGCGCCTTCGCCTTGGACGGCTTCGGGACTGCATTCGTACTCCGTCAGGATTCTGACGAGCTTCGATTCGTCTCCGCGCTCGTATGCTCCGTTCGCTTCGGCCATCAATTGCTGGCGTTTGTTACGGTCTTCGCGGTCCGAAGTCAGGTCCGGGTGAACGCGTTTGGCCACTTCGCGATAGAGGCGTTTCATTTCAGGAGAGGATTCAAACGCAACCGGCTCTTCGATGCAGTTTTCTCCAGCTGTCAATTTTGTTTCGCTGGCGGCAGCCCGTGCAGCGCGCGCGTTTTGCTGCAACCGTTCCACACCGGGATGTTCCTTGGCCATCCGCTCGGCGATCTGTGCTTTCAGTTCATCGAGTTCCGCATAGCGTACTCCTACGAAGTGAAGGTAACGCCGTTCAAACGCTCCAAGCTCGGCGCGTAGGTTTGCAGAACGCAACTCGCGCTCAGCCAACTCGACTTCAAGCGTAGCCTGTTCTTCGCGCTTGCTCGCAAGCTCCCGCTCTTCGGGTTTTACCGTTTTGATATGGGTCTTCAACGTCATAAAGCTGGCCTCAGGCCATCCGTAACCGACGATGCGTCATGCGAGGCGTTCTGAGCGTGCTCGCTGGCTCAAAGCTTTCTTCTAATTCTAATGCCCGAAACCCGGTCGTGCCTGTGTTCCGCAAAGGGGGTTTCCATAACCTGAAATATGTCTTTTGACACATTGGTTTCGGCGGCGCAGGAGCCTCCGAGCTTACCCAACAAGCCAATTTGGTTTATGGCAACCTCCGCTAAGGCTGCCTGCGAGTCTTGTCGACTCAGGGCGCTGAATTACAATGATTTCGGGGCGAATTGAGTTCGAGGAGAAGAAATGAAAGAAACACCGCAGCAATACACCCAGCGCATTGTGAGTCACGCGGAGGGACAAGACCCGCTAAAGATCCAAGCTGCTACGCCTAAAAAACTCCAGCGACTGCTGGGCCGCGCGACTCCGTCAAAATTGCGAAAGAGGCCGGCACCGGACAAATGGTCCATCGCTGAAATTATTGCTCACCTGGCCGATACCGAAATTGCCGGCGGCTGGCGCATGCGCCTCATTTTAGGCGCTCCAGGCTGCGCAGTAAGCGCGTTTGACCAGGATTCGTGGGTCACCGCGCTTCATTATGATAAGCGCGATCCCCGAAAGGCCTTAGAGCAATTCCGCGTGCTGCGTGAGGCCAACCTGGCCATGCTGAAGAACTTGAATCCTGAGCAGTGGAAGCATTACGGCATGCACTCCGAGCGCGGGGTCGAAACCATCGAGCACATGGTGCGCATGTTCGCGGGGCACGACTTGAACCACATCGCTCAGATTGAACAAATTCTTGCGAATAAAAAGTAGTTTTTTGGTGGGCGAGACTGTTGAAGGGAAGGAAGTGTTCGCTTTCTTCCCTGAACAGCGAGTTAGCTATGCCGCCGAGCCCGCGCTCGCTGAGCGTGCTGAAGTCAGCTGCACGATCAGAAACTCCATCAGCGCCCGCGGATTCGGATTAGACGATTTCAACTGGCTATCGGCTTCCGCCAGCGCCACCAGACCCGCGAGCAGATCTTTTTTCGGTATGCGATGTGCTTGTCGCACGGCAGTTTCCGCCGCTACAGGATTCATCCCGAGCGTCCGCGCAGCCTGAAATCCACTGCTACCCGCGGGCAAATCGCGAGCCTCAATCAGCTTGCGATACATCCAGGTAATCCCGCCGACCAGCCCTATAGGTTCCTCGCCTTCGCGCAGCAAGTTATCGAGGAATACCAGGGCCAAGTCGCGTCTGCGAGTAGCCAGCATATCCGCCAATTGCCAGACGGTGTTTTTGCGTGCCGCTACTACCAGCTCTTCCACATGGTTTGTTGTGATGCTTTGGCCTTTCTCGACGTAAGTGGCAAGTTTCTCGATTTCAATCCGCATACGCGACGGCTCGCTGTTCAAAATATCCGCGAGCAGAAGTGCCGCGTCGCGCTCGATTTCCGCGCCACAATCCTTGGCCATTTGCGCCGCAAGCGAAGCGGCGGATTCGCCGCCGATCGTCAACTCGACGAACAAGGCATGTTCAGCGAGCAATTTGGAATATCTCTGACGCCGATCCATTGTCGCAGCTTCGAACAGCAGGACTGAAAACGGAGCGGGAGATTCAAAATACTTTCCCAGCGCCTCCACAATCTCTTCGCGAGTCTTTTCTCCAAGCTTTTCAAGAGATTCGACGCCTTCAATGATGATTACTTGTCGATTTGCCAGCATGGGCATGGTTTGCGCGCGCTGCAGCACTTCGTCCCAACCGCTGTCCTGCACCGATATACGCGCCAGCGCCCATTCGCGCGCCGCTTCTGGGACGCACGCCTCGATAATCTTGTTGCGGCACATCTCGCGAAGATACGTATCAGTCCCGAGCAGGACGATCGCCGTCACCGGTTTCCCAGTGCTCAGCCGCGCGACCAGTTTGTCGGCGGAAATGTCTGGCATTAGAAATTCTCCACTACGTTAGAAACAAGCTGGGCGGCGAAGTCTTTCGACATGCGTTCGATTGCGGGGTTTTGCTCCTCAAAAAAGCTCTGCACGTCGGAGGATATTTGGTATTGGTCGCGAAAAACCATATCGTCGTTCTTGTACACTACTTTCTCGGTCTTGGTGTCGATCAATTGCACTTTGGTGTGCACTTGTACCAGCATTAAGCTCACTTGGCCCGTGGTTGCGTTAAATAGCATGGGATCCGTCTCGATAGAGATTACTTCGCCGTGCAGTACGGCGTCGGCATCGCCCGGATTCTGCACGATTCTGTATTTGGTTCGTTGAAGGAATTGCCGGACCACCGCCTCGGTAAAGCGCTGTTCAATTCTGTAACGCGTAGTGTCATTCTTGAATGCAGGTATCGCGATCGTTTTCCACTCAGAAGGCAGGTTTCCGGCGTGCCCTGCGACGTGATAGCCGCAGCCTGAGGCAAAGAATATAGTGGCCAGTAAAATTGACAAGAGAGGCGTTCGTCGCAAAGTTTCAATTGTAGGCAGCCGGTTCTTCAAACAGTTCCTCCGCAATTTGAACTGCATTGGTAGCTGCAAGCCGCAGGTTATCCACAGCGCCCCAGATCCAAACACCATTTGCAATACTCGGGTCCGTTTCTATTCGCGCGATCTGAATTTCACTTTCACCGGCGACGCTCACATTGTTCGGAGCAGGGTCGTCGGGCCCCGCAACCTTTATCCCTAGATTTCGAAACGCGCTCTCGAGTTGCTCGGGCTTGTGCGCCGAACCAAATTCCGCATAGGAGGCAAACGCATAGCCGTAGAACACCGGAGCCTGTAACAGTTGGATTGCGGGAACCGGCGCACGTCCCGCCAGGTAGCTAGCCACATCGCGAGCAATTGCCGCGCGCAAATCTTTCAGCGCTGGTTTGCATTCTTCGCCGTAACCCGCCAGCAAATTGAACGCAACTTGCGCATCAAAGACGTTTTGCTGAATAGGTCGGAAAGAAAGCAAATTGGTCGTCTGGCTTTCAAGCTCGTCCACGCCCGCCTGATCGCGCTCCGATACCGGGGGGAACAGCATCACTACGATTCGCACGGGCGAAAAATGTTGAAGGCCGGCCGCCAGTGCGCACGTAATTATCGTGCCGGGAGCCGGAGAAGAATACGGCGCCGGCTTTCCTGGCTCGATTCCGGTCGCCGCACGTCGGGGAAGAACAGACTCCAGTGCTGGAATCCAAGTGATCGCGTTGCCTGTGGCGCCGATCGCCCCGGTCATATCGATTACTTGCGCGCCAGAGCGCTGCGCTGCCTGCCAATTGCGTTCTGCATCCTGCGCACTTCCGGCAAAGAATGCAAATCCGGCGCGCTCGAAGCTGTCCTCATCCAGCGCACGTATGAATGTGGGTTCGCCGCCGGCTTCGGTCAGAGTTCCAGCAAGGATCGGTTCATCGAGCAGGACGATTTCACCGGCGGGGAAGTTGCGGTCTTCCAGAACAAGTTTCAGCTCTTTGCCGCGAAGGGAGGAAGCGCCCACAATCGCAACGCGACTCGATTTTGCGGCGCCGCTTGGCATACTTTACGCGGTCCGCGAAGCGGTGCGGTGGCGAACGAAGCGTACCAGCTGCATAATCGGACCATGCGCGGTGTAAGCCACCATGAGCGCAAACAAAGTCGGTCCGGAGAATTTCACGGCTGCAACAAATACAAGCGCCAGCGGAATAATAGCGAGCGAAGGACGTCGCCGCGTCCACTGAACATCTTTGAAACTGTAAAATCGCAGCGTACTCGACATTAAAACGCCGAGTCCAAGCAGCAATGCCAGCCACAAAATCGACCAGCGAACATCCGATATCGGTAGCCCTTCACGCAAATGGACGGTCGAAGCAATCATTCCCGCCGCCGCAGGAGTGGGCATGCCCACGAAATACTTGTTACCGCCGGGCGCCATCCCTTGAGTGTTGAACCGCGCTAGCCTCCAAGCGCAACAAGCCACAAAGAAAAATCCCATCAACCAGCCAAGCTCTGTCAGGTGCAATGAATCTGAGGCATTCACTGCAGCCAGCGTTCGAACGCCCCAGGCATAAGCGAGCAACGCCGGAGCGATACCGAAACTCACCACGTCAGCAAGAGAATCAAATTCGCGTCCGAATGCGCTTTCCGTTCCCATCGCTCGCGCGATACGCCCGTCCATTGCATCGAACGCGTACGCGATACCAATCGCGATGGCTGCCTTGTCGAAGTCCGCAAAGCGACCCTCCAACGTAGCCAACACGGCATAGTAACCACACAGGAGGTTTGCAACGGTAAGCGCGCTTGGAAGGATGTATATGCCGCGCCGGAGGCGCCCATTGCGCAAGGGCCGTCGCGGTTCTTCTTCGTTTCCGACAGGATCTATGTCGTTGAATTCCATTTCGCCAGTATGCTCGCGCCGCCTTCTACCTTTTGTTTGAGCCGAACCACCACTTCAGCTTCCATCGGCAGCCACACATCCACGCGCGATCCAAATCGTATCAGCCCAATGCGATCGCCGCGCGCAACACTTTCGCCTTCGTGCTTCCAGCATATCACGCGACGCGCAATCGCTCCGGCGATTTGTTTGAACACCAAAAGCCCCCTGGGCGTCTCGACTGTAATAATGTTCTGTTCATTTTCCACCGAAGCTGCCGAGCGCATCGCCGCATAAAACTTGCCTGGCTGGTACACAACGCTGGCAATTCGTCCGGCCACCGGCGACCGTTGCACGTGCACGTCCCATATAGCCAGAAAAATACTCACGCGATGACCCATCACGCCTTCGTGCAGTTCATCCACGATTTGCACTACGTGCCCATCCGCAGGAGAAACCACCGCCGCGGGGTCCGGCGGAATCTTGCGCTCCGGATCGCGGAAAAAATAAAAGACGAAAAGTCCAAGAAAAATCAATATCGCCGCCACTATCTTCCATCCGGAAACCAAGCACAATACGCCCACAATCAGCGGAGGCAGCGCAAATTTATACGCGTCTTTTACCATCAGCGAGAGGGAAACCCTTGCCTATGAATGAGAAACGCCCCAGTCAAATTTAAATGCAGAAGTATTGTACGACAGAAGTGACGGTGCTGCTGGCCCCTGGGTAAAACGAACGCTGCGCTCTTAGCTTAGTAGTGCGCCTGGTTCTGGTGCACTTGTTGTTGCATTGCACTCTGATTGTGACGGTGGCGGGCCACAATCAACTCCATCTGATCTTTCAAATACAGCTTCATTTTCTTTAGGGAAACTTCCAGTGCGAGGTCTTCTGAATTCCAGTAACTTTGTCTCACGAGTTGTTCGAGTTGGCATTCACAGCGGGAGTGTTCTTCGGCGAGTCTTCTGAATTCCTGGTCGTTTTCCAAAAGCGCCTGCCGGATATCGTGCGTCGTAATCGGCATCCTTTCCCTCCAGGTTGGAAAGATCCATTCACATACCCGTAACAATTAACATAATTCGGCCTCCAAACCAATAGGATAAAAGTGGGAGTACCGTCGGCGCTGTGGATATCCTCGAAACTCCACCTGTTGAAAACCGGGCGCTTATCTAAGTTTTGCGCTCAGCAACAGCGCGTCTTCGATCGGGGAATTGTAGTAACGCGAACGCCGGCCCACCGTATGAAAATTGCGGTGTTCGTAAAAGCGTAGCGCCGCAGCGTTTGAAGCACGAACTTCCAATATCGCGTGCGTGGCTGCGAAGGTCTTGGACCACGCAAGAGCTTCTTGCAACAGAATGTTGCCGATGCCCCGTTCGCGCATTTCGGTTGCAACCGCGAAATTTAGTATCTCAATCTCATCCGCGATTTTTCGTGCGACGATAAAACCGGCCACGCTTCCGTCTTCCTCCACCACCCAACCAGCCATCTCTCCGCGCGCAACTCGGTTGTAGTCCCAGTTCGTCCACTGCGCGATTTCCGGACAAGCCGCCTGAATCGCCAGAATCCGCTCGACGTCGTTTTCTTCGATTGGGCGGCTGCGCAAAGTATCTACCGCCTTTTTGCGTACACTTCCGCGTCCGTGCGCCGAACGTAATTCGCATCCAAGGAAAGCGCGTCGGAAACCTGGCCGCGTAAGGCCCGCCGATAACCAAGCTGCCCGATCGATGGCGCAAGCACACTCGAAACGCGTTCAATGTGCGGTACGGGCAAATGTTCCTTCTCGATTCGAGACAGCTCGGCAGCGAACACCTCAGGGGTCGGCGAAATAATCGCAAATTCCGAGCTCCCCGGCCGCTCGGCAATTTTCCGCAAAAATTCCTCCGGACGCAGAACGCACTCCTCGCCTTCAAGTGCCAATAAATCTTTCTCTCGACGATATACGCCGAAATAAACCTGCCCGCGGCGCGCATCAAACGTCGGTACCAGCACCGCCGCAGCCGAACTGGATTGTGCGGCAATCGCTTCCAGAACGCTCACGCCTACTACCGGCTTGTTGTAAACCTCAGCCCACCCCTTCGCCGCAACTAGCCCAACGCGCAAGCCCGTAAACGATCCTGGCCCCGCGCTAACCGCGAACAAATCGAATTGTTCGAGCTTCAACGAAAGCTCTTGCAACAGGAATTCCAAGTGGCGAAACATGCGCGAAGAGTACGTTTCTTCACCCAAAGTGGAGACCAAACCAATGAGCTTTTCGTCGCGAACAACGGCCAAACTACCGGTGGTTGAAGAGGTGTCTAAAGCCAGAATCAGCACAGCACCATTATAGGGCAATTGGGGGGCCAAACCCGTGAAAATTAAGCCTTTTCCGGTCCCTTTATCCTTGGCGATATTGCTAGATTCGCTTGACGCCGCCGCCTCTTCTGCCTAAGATTTCAACATGCCCTTCGGGGGGGCTGTCCACCTATGGAATTCAAGCTTGGTGAAAAAGTTGTGTATCCGAACCATGGTGTAGGGATCATCGAACAGATCAGTTACGGTTACTTAAATGGAAGATCGGAGCGATATTACATGCTGAAAATCGCTTCGAGTGGTTTGAAAGTAATGGTTCCGCAGTCTAACGTTGATTGCGTTGGATTGCGCCCGATCATCCGTAACACACAAGCAGCCGCTGTCCTTGGATTCCTCGAAAAGGGCCGCTCGGCTTCGCACCATGACTGGAAGCATCGCTTCAAGGAAAATTCGGATCGCATGCGCACTGGTTCGCTGATGGAAGTGGCCGCCGTTTTGAAAGGCCTCGTCGCCCTCAGCCGCACCAAGCCGCTTTCGTTCCGTGAAAAGAAGATGCTCGAACGCGCAAAGTATCTTCTCATCAGCGAACTTGCCACCGTGCGCAACACCTCTGAGCAGGCGGTCGAAGTAAACATCGTCCGCGCGCTCGCCAAAGCCAAATTGCAAATGCCGGAAACGGCACCGATTCCGGAGTAAAATTTTGTAGAGATTTTCTCTCCTGTAACGAGGGCACAACCCACAAAGGTTGTGCCCTTTTTTTTGCGCTAGTCACCGATACTGCCGCTGCCGGACCCTCGAAGTTCGCGCAAAAAGCACAGGCTCTCTAGGCGCAACCCGCGAACACTTTCGGAGGTTCAATGCAACGCCACAGGCCGATCATCCTCCGCGGTTGAACGCAAACACCACAAACCTGTCATCCCGAGCGCAGCGAGGGATCTGCTCTTTCCTTCTTCAGCGTTCACGCACGCAAGCAAAAAAAAGGCGCCCCAAAACCTCGGAGCGCCCAATCTCAACCAAGCAATGTATCGCGGCTTAAGCCTTCTTCTTGTTCTTTAACGCGTTCAACGCCAGCGTCAAACGCGACTTGTACCGGTTCGCGGTATTCTCCGTCAAAGTCCGCTTGCGAATCGCCTTGTCCACTTCGGAAAAAGTCGCTGAAGCCAACTTCTCTGCGCCAGCTACGTCGCCTGACGTCAACGCTGCGCGCATCCGCCGGATGGCCGTCCGCACTCGCGTGCGATTCATACGATTGATGGCCTGCCGGGCCTCGGCTTGCCGAATGTTCTTCAGTACTGACTTCGTCTTCTTCTTATGCTTTACCGCCCCACCCTGAGCCATTCATTACTCCTTAGCAGTTTATTTCGAATCATCGAGAATATCCGACCCCCGCCCCAGTGTCAATTTGTCTAAGCAGGCTCCTGCGTCAGAGCGGCAGAATTGCTCAATTTGGATTTTGGTTCTTCGCCTTTTCCCAGGCTTCTGATTGTGGACTTATAACGATTTCACGAAACCTCGAATCCTGGGCTCTTTCGATATCGTTAATCGTTGAATTGCTTGCGTCCCTCCACCGGCAATAACTTTCCATTCGACTGACTGGTTCTCGTCCGTATAGATAATTTATTCACGGTTCCAGCCGATTCGACGAATCTCACCAGTGATGCTACCCGCGCTCCCACGAGCGAAGAGGTACAAGCCCTCACCCGCCTCGTCTTGCATCAGGAAGTAATCGCCGGCAATCGGTCGTTTAGGGGCGAGCATGTCGCCCCAACCGAGACAGCCTGTTAGGGCTGCATACAGCGCGAGCAAGGTAACGATTCGCATCCTACCCAAACTCTTCACTCCAAAATCATACAAGTACGTTCAGGTATCGTGAACTGCCGTACGGGCGGATCAGGTAAAGTCCAATAGTAGAAAGCTGTCCCACACCGCAGGCCGGAGGTGGAACCTGTGGTGCACTACGTTTGCATTGACACTTTTCGTCTGCGCCTTTAGGCTATGCGCGATTGCCGAGGTCGCCCGACTTCCGCGTGGCGTCGGCAAGAGACGCCATGAAGCGCGAAGAAATTCTAAAGCTCCTCGAAGAAGTAGGCGCCGTCCGCACCGGACATTTCGAGCTCTCCAGCGGACGTCACAGTGGCACCTACATCCAGTGCGCCCTAGTCCTGGAACATCCCGAGCACGCTGAACGACTGGGCCGCGCTCTCGCCGATCTTTTTAGGGACCTTTCCGTAGCTTGCGTCGTTTCTCCGGCACTGGGCGGAATCCTTGCCGGTTACGAAGTCGCACGCGCACTCGGCGTTCGCTCGCTCTTCGTCGAACGCGACCGTTCCGGCCAAATGGCCCTTCGCCGCGGCTTCGAGATCAAACCCGGCGAACGTGTATTGGTAATTGAAGATGTCTGGACCACCGGCGGCTCCACCCGCGAAGCCATCGGCGTAGTCGAAGAAGAAGGCGGCCTCGTCGTTGCCGCAGGCGCTTTGATAGACCGCAGCGGCGGCCGTCTTGAACTGAACGTCCCCTCGCGAGCACTCCTTGAAATGGAAGTCCCCAGCTTTGAGCCGGACGATTGCCCCCTCTGCCATGCCGGCGGCATGCCTACTCGCCCCGGCTCGCGCTACCTTCGCGCCCGCCCGTAACTGTATCGCTTACAAAAGAGAAAACCATTTCGCCCCACGCTGAACCGTCCACTAAGCTTTGAGAAGTGCAGCAGTTCCGGAATTCAGACCCGATAATATAAAGTAATGAGAGGATTCGATGAGCTTCGAACGTCGCTCTGCTCGACTGTTTTTCGCCGTATTGCTCGTTATCGTGACGTTCGTGGCAGTATTCGGTCGACGGCTTCTACGCGCATCGGAGGGTGGCGATAAGCACGACACGCTCGACATCGACGGTCTCACCCGGAACTACTTGGTTCACATCCCGGCTTCCTACGATAGTAAAACTCCCGTACCGCTCCTCCTCGTACTCCACGGTGCCACGCAAAGTGCCGACAGCGCGGAGCGCATGTCCGGGATGAGCGCCAAAGCTGACAAAGAAAATTTCCTCGCAGTTTATCCCAGCGGAACCGGCCGCTTGCCTACATGGAACTCGGGCGCCTGTTGTGGAACAGCCATGCAGCGGAATATCGATGACGTCTCCTTCTTTCGCGCCTTGATTCGCAAACTCGAACACGACTATGCGATCGATTCCAAACGTATCTTTGTTACCGGAATCTCGAACGGCGCCATGATGTCTTATCGCCTCGCGTGCGACATGGCCACCAAATCGCCGCGATCGCCCCAGTGGAAGGCGCCCAGGATCTCGCTTGCCATCCCGCAAATCCTGTTGCCGTCATCGTGTTTCATGGCACAGACGATCACCTCGTTCCATTCGACGGTGGCTCAACGCCTTTCCAGTTGGGCTCAAAGCGCTCCGACACATCGGTAGCCGACACCGTGGCCTTCTGGGTAAAGGAAGACGGCTGCTCGTCCGCTCCAAAGCATGCCGAAACTGCCGTCGTACATACCGACATCTATTCTGGCTGCAAGGACTCCACCGCGGTTGCGCTGTATGCCATTCAGGGCGGCCACCACATGTGGCCCGGTTTGCGCATCAGCGGGAACGACGTTCCCGCCACCGATCTCATGTGGTCCTTTTTCGTCGCGCATCCCAAGCCCTAAAGCCGCACTCGTTTCCGTCGCTATGCGGTTGCACGGTCTTCCGCTTCGCGTGCGATAATCTTTCTACGCATGCGCAACATCAAACTCACGATTGCTTACGACGGCACCGCCTTCCACGGCTGGCAGTTTCAGCCTGGCCTTTCGACGATCCAAGGCGCCATCAATGATGCTGCGTGCAAAATCACGGAAGAGAACATTGTTGTGCACGGAGCGAGCCGCACAGACGCCGGAGTTCATGCACTCGGCCAAGCGGCTCACTTCAAAACCGCCTCGAATCTCCCAGCCGCTGAATTTCAACGCGCTCTGAACGCCCTGCTGCCTCCCACCATCCGCATCGTCGAGTGCGAGGAAGTTGGCCACGATTTCCACGCGCGCTGGCTGGCGCAGGGAAAAACGTATCGTTACCGCATCTATCGCGGCCGCGTTCTTCCTCCCTTCGATTTTGGCCGCGCTTACCATTACCCGGGGCCGCTTGACGAACCCGCAATGTCCACCGCCGCGCGCCTTTTCGAAGGCGAACACGATTTCACCACGTTTGCTGCCTCCTCAGGTAACGACGACGTGGACGGCGAACGCGACATGCTCCGCCTGATTTATTCTTCCGAAATCGTCCGCCCGCCGGAAGCGGACGAAATTCATTACGTCGTACACGGCCGCTCTTTCCTCCGCTACATGGTGCGAAAGATTGTCGGCACGCTGCTGGAAGTTGGCCGAGGCCGTCTCGCGCCGGAAGACATTCCGCAAATCTTCGAATTGCGCGACCGTTCCCGCTCTGGCCCCACCGTCCCGCCCGAGGGCCTTTATCTTGTCGCGCTCGATTATCCCGATCCCACGGATTCGCTAGCATCGTCCGCTGCGCGCCGCCGCGCCTTGCAAACCTAACTGATCGTTTCCGCGCGAGGGGATTGGCATCATCGCAATAGCCAAATCAGGTACAATCGCGAAAAGATGGCCGTAACTCCACAGCCGCTGCCGATTCCCGTTGCCTCCGACCGATCTTTTGTCGATTCGATCGATCCGTCCACCAACGAAGTAATTGCGCGCTACTCGGCCACCAGCCCGAATGATCTTCCGGCAATTATCGA
The DNA here is from genome assembly GCA_963838475.1 of uncultured Acidobacteriota bacterium. Taxonomy (GTDB): domain Bacteria; phylum Acidobacteriota; class Terriglobia; order Acidiferrales; family UBA7541; genus Palsa-295. The sequence continues at coordinate 110,567 of CAWIRJ010000008.1, read as the reverse complement.
ACGCGCGCGTAACGCCCAAAAAGAATGGTCCGCGCGCTCGCTAGCTCATCGTTGCGCAGCGCTGCTCCGCCTTCGCGATGCGATTTATTCCCGCCGCGAAGACATCGCCGCAGTAATCTCGCGCGAAACGGGCAAGCCGCGCGTCGAAGCCATTCTTGCCGAAGTTCTTCTCGCGCTCGACACCACGGATTTCCTGGCGCGTCGGGCGCCGGCCTGGCTTCGGGCCGAGCGCGTTCCGCATCACAATCTCGCCATGCGAGCAAAATCCGCCTGGACAGAATTTCATCCGCACGGAGTCGTCGCCATAATTTCGCCGTGGAACTATCCGTTCGCAATTCCGATCGCGCAAATCGTTCCGGCGCTCGTCGCGGGCAACGCCGCCTTGTTGAAACCTTCAGAGCTGACTCCGGGAACTGGCGCGCTCATCGCAGAATTGGTCGAACAAGCGAAGTTTCCGCGCGACTTGGTTCAAGTTCTGCAAGGTCGCGGCGACCTCGGTTCAGCCATCATCGAAGCCGGTCCTGACAAAATCTTTTTCACCGGCAGCGTGGCCACCGGTCGTCGCATTGCCGAGTCGTGTGGGCGAAACCTGATTCCATCCGTGCTCGAGCTGGGTGGTAAAGACGCCATGATCGTTCTCGCCGACGCCAATCTCGAAACCGCGTCCAGCGCCGCTGTTTGGGGAGGTTTCACCAATTGCGGGCAGGCCTGCCTTTCAGTCGAACGTATTTATGTGGAACAGCCGATCGCTGAACAATTCGTTCAACTCTGCTTAGAGAAAACCAGAAAACTTCGCGTAGGTCCTCCGTCTGATCCTGATGTCGAAATCGGCCCCATGATCCGCCTACTTCAGCTCGAGAAGGTAGAGGAGCAATTGCGTGACGCCGTTGCACGGGGCGCGGAGGTCCTTACCGGCGGAATTCGCCGCCCAGATCTTGGCCCGAATTTCTTTCAACCGACAGTCATCACACGCGTGAACCACACTATGCAGCTCATGCGCGACGAAACTTTTGGCCCGGTAATCGCGATACAAACTGTTGCCGACGCAGATGAAGCCATCGCTCTCGCGAACGATTCTCCTTTCGGACTGAGCGCCAGCGTGTGGACCGCCGACTCACCTCGCGGCGCCGAAATCGCATCGCGCATTCGTGCCGGTTCCGTGATGGTCAACGACGTTGCCAGCTATTACGGCGTCTGCGAGGCTCCGCACGGCGGCCCTGGCGCGAGCGGCTGGGGACGCACGCACTCTCGCCTTGGACTGCTCGAAATGGTTCAAGTAAAATATATTGATGTGGACCGCCTGCCGCGCATCGCGAAATCCTGGTGGTTCGGTTACACTGCGGAACTTGCAGCCGGAGCTGGAAGCTTGGTGGAAGCGCTTTTCGCGCCCTATTGGAAAAAACGATTCGCCGCGCTGGCAAAAACACATGGTGCCCGCGGCCTAATCTTCCGCCGCAACCGAATTTAGGCAAGGGTTTAAGGTATAAATGTCGCGCCGGGGCCTGCAGCCCGGCATCTTGATTGTGGTTTTGATTTTTAGCCAGGGAGCAATACGAAATGCCAGACGAAGCCACTCCAGAAACTCCTGCAAAGCCGCCGGCCGCGGCTACTCCGAGCGCACCGGCATCGCCGACCCCAGCTGCTCCCAGTACGCCCGCCGCGCCTGCGTCACCGGCGGCAGCGGCCGCCACAGCAGTGGCCGAACCGGTAGCTCCGGAGGTTCCAAAAGTTAAACCCAAGAAAGCCACTCAACGCGCTTGCGACGAAAAAGACGCGAAGGGAAAGCTCTGCTGCGGCCATTTGAAGCGCTGGTACGATTATCCGAAGGAAATCGAAGCGCTAGTCGGAGCAAAAGCCGAAGTGTACCGCTGCGAATTTTGCAGAACGCTCTACACGCCAGACCGTTCGCAGGCGCCTCACAGCTACACCCTGCGCTACTAGCAGTCGTAGCTTCGCATCTGTCGGGATTTGATTCGAGTGCTTGTTTTGGGTTTCGTTTGATCTTTGTTGTGCATTCTGTTTGTTTTTAGTTGTCATCCCGAGCAAAGCGAGGGACCTGCTGCTTACTGCTGTTGCCACTTACAATGAAACACGAACTCATCCACGACTGGAACACCTACAGCGGCGCTGAAATTCCGACCGAGCGGCAGGTCACGCTCAACGACGAAACCCTTCGCGACGGCCTACAAAACCCTTCCGTCCACGATCCCAGCATCGGAGAAAAAATCGAAATCCTGCACTTGATGGAATCGCTCGGCATCGAGACGGTGAACATCGGCCTCCCCGGCGCCGGCCCGCGCGCTTATGCCGACACCGAAGCTCTTGCCCGCGAAATCGTCAACGCAAAAATGAAAATTCGCCCGAATTGCGCGGCGCGCACCCACAAGAATGACATCAAGCCCATCATCGAAATTTCCGAGCGCGTGGGCAGGCCCATCGAAGCCGCCACTTTCATTGGCTCCAGCCCCATTCGCCGACTGGTGGAAGACTGGACCGTCGATCATCTCCAGCGCACCACCGAAGACGCCGTAAAATTCGCCGCCTCCGCTGGCCTTCCCGTGATGTACGTCACCGAAGACACCATTCGCACCGACCCGTCCACCGTGATCACTTTGTATTCCACCGCCATACGTTCCGGCGCGCGTGCCATCGTTCTGTGCGACACGGTCGGCCACGCCACGCCCCGCGGCGCATTCAACCTCGTAAATTTTGCAATCCAGGAAGTCGTCAAACCCTCGGGAGAAAAAATACGCGTGGACTGGCACGGGCACAATGACCGCGGTCTGGCCATTGCCAACTCCCTAGCAGCCATTGCCGCAGGCGCTGACCAAGTCCACGCCGCAGCTCTCGCGCTAGGTGAGCGAGTAGGGAACACTCCCATGGAATTAATGCTCGTGAATCTGCGCCTGCTCGGCCTGATCGATCGCGACCTCTCCACGCTAAAAAAATATTCCCGAGCGGTAGCCAAAGCCACGCACACGGAAATCCCGCCAAATTATCCGGTAGTTGGACGCGACGCTTTCCGCACCGCCACCGGCGTCCACGCCGCGGCAATCGTAAAAGCCTACAAGAAAAACGATCATGAACTCGCGAACTCCATCTACAGCGGCGTGCCTTCGCATCTCTTCGGCCTCGAACAGGTAATCGAGGTGGGTCCGCTCAGCGGACGCTCCAATGTCATCTTCTGGCTCGAAAAACGCGGCGTTCCGGCCACCGACGAGCTAGTTGATCGCATTTTCAACGTAGCGAAGCAATCCGAACGCATTCTCACCGAAGAAGAAATCCTCGCCTTACTAGGCTCTTCCACCGCGCGCAGCAAATAATCCGCAAGGCAGCCAATTTCGTCGCACTGATGTTCCGCTGTGTGTCGCCTTGCTGCATTGTTGGCGCGCTGCTAAGATTCGTGCACGAAACACGTGAAACTCGCGCACATCTCCTGTATCTTTCTGTTGATGGTCACACTTTCTGCGCGCGCTGCCGATGACTCGATCGAAAAGCTTGCCGTCGCGCCCGATTGCGCCCGCGGACTCGATTGGATCGGCAAAAATGCCGATTGGGTTACACAGCAGCAAATCCAGCTCACCGAAATTCCCGCTCCTGAATTCAACGAAGGCCAGCGCGCCGAATTCGTCAAAAAACTCTTCGAATCCATTGGCCTGAAAGCTCGCATCGATAAAACCGGAAATGTGATTGCCGAGCGCCCCGGCTCAGATACGAAGTCGGTCATCCTTCTCGCCGCGCATCTCGACACCGTTTTCCCGGCATCCACTGACGTGAAAGTAAAACGCGATGGCAATCGACTGAACGCCCCGGGCATCGCCGACAATGGCGCCGGCCTCGCCGCCCTCGTGGGCCTGGCGCGGGCGCTTTCCGAATCGCGCATTCGCACGACCAAGACGATCGTGCTGGCCGCAGACGTTGGAGAAGAAGGCGAAGGAAATCTCCGTGGAATTCGTGCGTTAGTCGAAAATTACGGCCAGCGCCTTGCGGCCGTGATCGCAATCGATGGCGCTTCCATGGAACACGTCACCACGCAGGGAATCGCCTCTCAACGCGTCGAAGTGGAAATCACCGGCCCCGGCGGACACAGTTGGTCCGATTTTGGCGCGCCGAATCCGATCACTGCGCTGTCTCGCGCCATCGTGAAGTTTTCGTCTGTGCCGGTTTCGGAGAATCCGCGCAGCTCTTACAATTTTGGCGTCATCGATGGCGGCACTTCCGTGAATTCCATTCCATCCAGCGCCTCTGTGAAAATCGATCTCCGCTCGGAGCAGGAATCGCAAGTAAGAGTGATGGAGTCCGCTCTGAAAGATGCCGTGCAATCGGGGGTGAGGGAAGAAAACGCCGTTGCGCGGGCGAACAGCGATTCGCTGAAAGCAACTCTGCGGTCGCTTGGCGTGCGCCCCTCCGGCAAGCTCCCGGATAATTCGCCTCTGCTCGATACTATTCGCAGCGTTGACACTTTTTTAGGCAGTCGCTCCCGACTCGAAAGCAGTTCTACCGACGCAAATATCCCTCTTTCACTCGGTATCCCCGCAGTCTCGATCGGAGGTGGTGGTAAAGGTGGTGGCTCGCACACGCCCGCGGAATGGTATGACGCGACAGGACGCGAAGCCGGACTTAAACGGCTCTTCCTGATTACCGTCGCCCTCGCCGGGACCCAGTCCTGATGTTCGAAAAGTTTCGGAACCTCGCCGCAATTCTTGTCGTGTTTGCTCTTTCGTTGGCATTTGTGACGCGTCGGCCTATTCGCGCTAACGCTGGACGAAATTCTGTTCCGCACGTTCAATCGTCTCTGGCGGAGCAAGCTCCCGCAGATATGGTTATAGAAAACGCCATCGTTGCCACCTTTGACGACAATCATCCTCGCGCCAGCATGATTGCGATTCGCGGCGACAAAATCGTTGCAGTCGCTTACAACATCAGCGATGCGATCAAGTCCGAGCAAACCGCCGAGGTCGAAGCCCTGGTTGGCCGAAACACGCGCGTAATCGATCTGCACAAGCAGTTTGTCATGCCCGGCTTCAACGACGCGCACATCCATCTCTTTTCTGGCGCCTACGCGAAATTGCACATTGATCTTACGGGAGTGAAATCGATAGCCGAATTTCAGGAGCGCGTTCGCTCGCGCCTGAAAGATTACAAGCCGGGTGAATGGATCCTTGGACGAGGATGGGACCACACCTTATGGCCTGAAAAGAAATTCCCCACCCGCCAGGATCTCGACGCCGTATCCAAAGACAATCCGATGATTTTCGGCCGACTCGACGGGCATGTAGCCGTCGCAAATTCGCGTGCTCTTAAAATTGCGGGCATCACTCGTGACACTAAAGATCCTCCCGGCGGCCATATTGAACGCGATGCGAACTCGGATCCCACCGGGATGCTCGAAGAAGACTCCGCCATGCTCTTGGTTTACAACCGCGTCCCTCGCTACTCCATGGAACAGCGCCGTCGCGCGTTTCAGCTTGCAATGGACGAGGCCGTCCAATACGGCATCACTTCCGTGCAGGACAATTCAGTAATGGATCCAGACGACGCCGCGAATTACGGCTGGCAGAATTTTCTGGTTTTGGACCAGCTCAAGCGCGAAGGGAAATTGAAGTTCCATGTCACCGAGTGGCTTCCGTTCCTCGCTCCCGTTTCCCGCTTGGAAGAAATGCGGCGCTTCGGTGGAAGTTCCACGCCTGAAAATCCAGGCGACCCCTGGCTCAAGACCGGACAAGTGAAGCTAATCATGGACGGCTCTCTCGGCTCGCGCACCGCCGCCTTACTCGCGCCATATTCGGACGACCCCAGCACCTCTGGAATTCTTGAAATCGAACCTGATCGTCTAAAACAAATGGCCATCGAGCGCGACGGTGCTGGATTTCAGCTCGGCTTTCACGCCATCGGCGATCGCGCAAATCGCGTCGCGCTGGATACTTTTGCCGCCGTTTTGGAAGCCAACGGCCCGCGCGACCGTCGCGATCGCGTCGAGCACGCTCAGGTCGTAGAAGCCGACGACTTCGTACGCTTCGGAAAACTCAACGTAATCGCATCCATGCAACCTGCGCACCTCCTCGACGATGCGCGCTGGGCCGCCGATCGCCTCGGCCCGGAACGTTCTCGCGGTGCCTATGCGTGGCGCTCGATGGAAAAAAATGGCGTGCGGCTCGCCTTTGGCACGGACTATCCGGTAATCCCGATTAATCCGCTTCGCGGAATTTATGCCTGTATTTCGCGCCGGATGACCGACGGCACGCCCAAGCGCGGCTGGCAGCCCCAGGAACATTTGCACGCGAAAGAGTGTTTCAATGCCTATACCGTAGGATCGGCCTACGCGGAGTTTGAAGAACAGCGGAAGGGAATCATCGCGCCAGGCATGTTGGCGGATATTGTCGTCTATCCCAAAGACCTGAATGAAACTCAACTGGAAGACATCCTGACAATTCCGGTGGTAATGACAATCGCCGGTGGGAAAATCGTTTACCAGCAAGCCCAACAGTAATGCCCGGCTTCACTTCTCTACTTCGATGGATTGTATTTCTCCGTCATAATTTTTGCGATCGACGGTAACAAAAGCGATTTTCGCTGTTTTTCCGTTCAAGTCTGTGCAGGGATGGAATTCACCGGCCTCGAAAGGTACATCTTCGGAGATTTCCACGCGCGTGTAGTCGCGAGCATGCAACTTGAATCTGCCATTATGAGCCGAAATCTTCAGCGTCATTTCGACTCCCGAACAAGTCACGCTGTCCACCGGCCCCTCGGCGTCGATCTTTACGTGTTCCGTGGAAACCGGATGAATGGAAATGTGAGCGCCGCAGAAGGAAGGCGTGAAAACAAACGCGCTAATCGCGCCAATTAGAAGTAGTTTCGACATAGTCCTCGAGATTATTGCTGACCCTGTTTCATCCCGTCAAATTCGAGTCCTGGCTGACCATTTTGGCGTCTTGCCTCCACTCCACCCGCCGCTTACACTCTCTGCTCCATGCTGAGCAAACGCCTGCGCGCCGATCTTGCTCTGGGTTTCTGCGCGCTGATTTGGGGCGCTACATTCGTTGCCGTAAAAGACGCGCTCGCCGACGTCTCGGTTATTGTCTACATTGCCGTCCGTTTCGCATTAGCCGCAGTAGTAATGGCGATTTTCTTTCGGAGCTCACTGCGCGGCATAACCGGAAAAGCAATCTGGGCCGGCGCTCAAATCGGCTTTTGCATGTTCACCGCTTACGTCTTTCAAACCGCTGGCCTGAAGTACACCACGCCGTCCAAAGCCGCCTTCATCACTGGCTCCAGCGTCGTAATCGTTCCGCTGCTCCTGGCCGTATTCGGCCGCCGCAAAATAAATATGTGGATTTGGGCTGGTGCCCTCGCCGCGTTGATCGGCCTTTATTTTCTCACTGTGCCACCGGAAGGTTTCAGCGGACTAAATCGCGGCGATCCCATCGTATTCGGTTGCGCCGTGATGTTTGCAGTCCACATGATTCTGATCAGCCGCCATGTCGAACATCACTCCGTCGGCGCCCTCGCTGTCGTTCAGGTCGCCACCTCGGCAATTCTTGCTACGGTAGCGCTGCCATTTTTGGCGGTCACCGGTTGGGAACCGCCTCGTCTCGTCTGGACCGGCAATCTAATCTTTGCCGTCCTCGTCACCGCCATCGGCTCAACTGCAATTGGCTTTTCGTTTCAAACTTGGGCACAGCAATATGCTTCGCCAAGTCACACCGCGATCCTGATTAGCCTGGAGCCCGTTTTCGCCGCTATCACTTCCTGGCTTCTCGCGCGCGAGCGTCTCGGAGGCCGTGTGCTGGTGGGTGCCGCTTTAATTCTTGTGGGCATCCTGCTTGCTGAACTAAAAGGCCATGCTCCCGCAATTGCCCCGGAGTCGCTGGAATCCGCCGCAAGTGACAGCGAAGATTCCCAGCGGTAACGGCGAATGCTGCTCGAAGTTGTACGGAATCTCAAGTCAGCAAGGGTCGAACGGGGGTGTGCCTTCATGGAGGCGGCCTTTCGGCGACGGGTTAGCTGCAAATCCTAATTGTGCTGCGGATTTGGCTGCTTGTGGAATTTCACGTCAACCGGGTCATACATCACCGGCTGTTTCAGGTTTTTCTTTTCAAAGTTCGAGATGTGTTGGTCGTGCACCAGCGTAAGGCCAATATCGTCGAGGCCGCGCAGCAAACAATCGCGGCGAAATGGATCGACCTCAAACGAATACCGCAGCCCGCTATCGTCGGTCACAACTTGCTGTTCCAGATCCACCGTCACCCGATAACCATCTTTCTCCGCCCGCTTGAACAGTTCATCCATCTGCTCGTTGGATAGCGTAACCGGCAAAATCCCGTTCTTGAAGCAGTTGTTATAAAAAATATCCGCGTAACTCGGCGCCAGAATCGCGCGGAAGCCATAATCCAAAATCGCCCACGGCGCATGCTCTCGGCTTGACCCGCACCCGAAATTCGCACGCGCCAGCAAAACAGACGCGCCCTTATATCGCGGCTGGTTCAAAACAAACTCCGGATTCGGTTTCTCCCCCGGCAAATAGCGCCAGTCGTAAAACAAAACGCGCCCATATCCTTCGCGCGTAAGAAATTTCAAAAATTGTTTGGGCACCATCTGGTCGGTATCAACGTTCACGCGATCGAGCGGCCCAACCAGTCCCGTATGTTTTATGAATGGTTCCATCTATTCCGCTCCATCCGCATTCTTCCAGCCGCGAATATCCACAAAGTGTCCCTCAATCGCCGCGGCCGCCGCCATCATCGGACTCACCAGATGAGTCCGCCCGCCCTTGCCCTGCCGGCCTTCGAAATTTCGATTGGACGTGCTCGCGGAACGCTCGCCGCTCGGCAACACGTCATCGTTCATCCCGATACACATGCTGCATCCAGCGTCGCGCCATTCAAACCCGGCTTCGCGGAATATTTTGTCCAAGCCCTCTGTTTCCGCTTCCACCTTAACGCGCCGCGACCCCGGCACCACCAGTGCCTGCTTCAAATCTTTCGACACGTGTTTCCCGGCCACCACTTTCGCCGCCGCGCGCAAATCCTCAATCCGCGAATTCGTGCATGACCCGATGAATACGCGGTCCACCGAAATATCTTCAATCGGCGTCCCGGCTTTCAGTCCCATGTAAACTAGCGCGCGCGAAGCCGCCTCGCGGTCAACCGGATCGTTAAACGACGCGGGGTCCGGCACGCGGTCCGTCACTTGTGTAACCATCCCCGGGTTCGTGCCCCACGTAACCATCGGCGCCAGTTCATTCGCGTCCAAGGTTAAAGTGTCGTCAAACTTCGCACTCGGATCAGTAGCCAGCGAACGCCAGTGGTCCACCGCAACCTGAAAATCCTTTCCACGCGGAACAAACGGCCGTCCTTCCAGATACGCAAACGTGGTTTCGTCCGGCGAAACCATTCCAGCGCGCGCTCCGCCTTCGATGGTCATGTTGCACATGGTCATGCGCCCTTCCATCGACAATCCGCGCACCGCTTCGCCCGTATATTCGAAAACGTACCCTGTTCCTCCCGCAATTCCGATCTTGCCAATCACCGCGAGAATGAAATCTTTGGCGGTAACGCCGCGCGGCCGCTTCCCCTTGATTTCAATCTTCATCGTTTTGGATTTGAACTGCGTCAAACATTGCGTCGCCAGCACGTGCTCGATCTCGCTGGTTCCAATCCCAAAGGCCAGGGCTCCGAACGCGCCATGCGTCGAAGTATGGCTGTCGCCGCAAACTATCGTCTGTCCCGGCTGCGTAATCCCGAGCTCCGGCCCGATAATGTGAACGATCCCCTGATTCTTGCTGTGCATGTCAAAAAGGTGTACGCCGTGCTCTTCGCAATTTCGCGCGAGCGCTTCAAATTGTCCCAGCGCGTCCGCGTCCAGCACCGGCAACAATCGGTTTTTCGTCGAAACGGAATGGTCCATCACCGCGAAGGTAAGTTGTGGTTGCCGAACCTTGCGTCCCGCCGCTTTCAACCCTGCAAACGCTTGCGGAGAGGTCCCTTCATGAATCAGGTGTCGGTCGATGTAAATTAAAGTAGGTTGTCCGGGTTCCTCGCGGACGGTGTGCGCTTCCCATATCTTTTCGTAGAGAGTGCGAGCTGCCATACGGTTGGTTTTTCCACCTGCGGGGATAAGGCCCCGAATCGAACTGCCGGAGGATCAATTCCCCGGCAGGTTTCATTGTAACAAGCCTGTCACAATTCCGCCAATCGGCTTACTGGAGCGCGTGTGGCGCATCGTTGCTGTTCAAAAATTCCGGGAAATTAGTTGGAAGGAGAAGGCAGGTTCATCCGTTTTAGCAGATTTTGAAATCGTGGGTCCTGATGCAGCGAATCGAAATGGCCATCCGAACTTAGAAAGGGCATTTGACTCTCGCGCTGCTGATACGCTTTTTCCAGCCACTGCATCGAGGCGGTCGCGTCGCCCAGTCCGGCGAAGATGGAAGCCATCTCAAACGACGACACATAATGTTTCTTCGCTGCTTCCGTCAATTGGACGATTATCTTGCGAGCTTCTTCCTTTTGTCCGAGCTGTGCATACACGAACCCCGCTCCGGCCAGTGCCGCGGGATCGCTCGGCGAAACGCTGATCACTTTCTCGTACTCGGCTAGCGCTTGTGGCCAAGCGTGTTGATCTTCATACACCGCCGCCAGCGAAACATGGGCAGGGACAAAGCTGGGGTCCATTTCGAGCGTGCGCTGATCGAGCCGCATCGCGTCATCAATCCTGCCAGCGTGCCGGTAACGTGAGGCGAGCGTCGTGTTAATCGCTAATGACAGGGGATCGATCTGCTGTGCCGCTTCAGCCTGCTCCACAGCTTCCGGAAAACGCAGCATCGCCGTCAGATAGTGGCTATACCATTGGTGCGCCGTCGCGTAGTTAGGGTTCAATTCGATCGCGCGGCGAAACTCCTGCTCCGACTGGTTCCAGTTCCAATCATAATAAAACTCTACCAGCGCCAGGGCCGCGTGCCCCTCGGCGATATTCGGATCCAGCTCGACGGCCTTTGAAGCGTTCGCGCGCGCTTTCGAATTAGCAACGTCCGCCGGTAGTACATCGGATCCCAACAGCGAATATGCGTCCGCCAAACCGGCATACGCTTCCGCAAAAGAGGGCGCTTTCGAGATCGCTTGTCCGAAATATTCAATACTTTTATTCAATCCGTCCGGTGTGCGCTTGTTCCAGAAATACCGCCCCTTCAGATATGCCTCGTAAGCTTCCGGATCTACCGGCGCTGGATTTGGCTCGCGCAAAACGGCCGGGCTCACTGAGCCCCTAATCTGCTCGGCGATTTCTTTCGCCGCTTCCGTCTGCATCGACAGTACATCTTTCATCTCGCGGTCGTAACTTTGCGCCCACAAATGGCGGTCCGTGGCGCAGTCAATCAGTTGCGCGCGAATTCGCACGCGGTCTCCCACACGTTCCACCGAACCTTCCACCAGAGCGTCCACTCCGAGTTCTTTTCCGATCTGCGGCGCCGTCTTGTTGCCATCCTTGTAATGCATCGCCGAAGTTCGCGAAATCACGCGCAAGTCCGCAAATTGGGCCAAATCAGTAGTCAACTCGTCCGTCATTCCATCCGCGAAGTAATTCTGGCTGGGATCGGCGGAAAGATTTTGCAGCGGCAGAACGGCCACCGAGCGCCGCGATCTTTTTGCGGTTGCAGAAACCCCAGCGGTGTTACTTGACGGCCGGAAAATTCCGGCCAATCGCTCACGCGTTCTACCTACGTTAAACGCCAGGAGCACTCCCGCAATCGCCACTCCAGCCAAGGCAAGGCCCAGGAACCACGCAAACGAGTGTCGGGGGGACGACGCTTGATCAGTGGTTCCTGGGATGCCGCTTACGGGGGAGGGACCTTCGATAGCATGCGCAGCCAAATCGACAACGGTTTCGTCGCCGGCACTGCTGCTCACCGGCGCGATAAACCGGTAGCCCACGCGCGGCAAAGTTTCGATAAAACGCGGTTCCGTTGCCGAATCGTTCAGCGCGTGACGCAGCCTTTTAATCGAAGTATTCAGGCTGTGCTCAAAATCAACGAATGTGTCCGCCGGCCACAGTTTTTCCTGCATTTGCTCGCGGCTCACCACCTCGCCCGCGGGCTCCAGCAGCATCAACAACATCTGAAACGGCTGGCCGTACAATTTTATTTTTGTTCCGTGCTTGCGAAGCTGATGGGCGCGAACATCCACCTCAAAATCGGCGAATCTGTAGATTTGGATTGGTTTCGCCATGTCTCCAGCCAGACTGTGCGAAACCGCGATTCTAACATCGCCCCATAGGGGAAACCATACGCGAGGCCAGACACCCGGCCACTGACTGGTGCTGGGCCAGTCAGTCGGCCGGTCGGGAAAGAACCTCAATTCCCAGGTGTCTGCCAGGAACATGGTTTCACGCGGTGCAGCCGGAATCTTCGATTACATAAACTGCATTACTTTCACCATCAGGTTCCGCCAGCAAAATCACTTCGGTTTCCGTGCTCTCCTGCTCCGCGTCAAAGTCCTGTAGCGAGCGATAGAAATCCAGACTCAGGCAACGTCCGCCGAGCCAAAGTTCTCTCAGGAAGTGTCGCTCGTCGCGCCGGTGGAAAACCAATTTCGATCGGGAACGTCCCCCACCGCGCCATGATGAAATACTCACCGCAAGCTTGTAGACCTTTCCATGGTCGCCGCGCACCGCAAGTACGCAAATCCCTGGGGTCGGGCTGCGCAAAGCTTCAAAACGGTAAGCGCCCGCGGCAAGACTATAGGTGCCCACGACCAAATCGAAGGGCACGTCAATTACGATTCCCATGGCTGCCGTCGCATTTGTTGTAGAGCCGGACTTGGATGCCCACGGAGCCATCAGATTGAGACCTGCTAAGCCTTGCATCTTTTTTCTCCTTTACCATGCCCGATGGCTGCTATCGCGCCATCGATTGTTCTCGGAGCTGGGCTGATCCTCGAACGATCGCACTTTGGCTCACTAATCCGGAAATGGCAATGCACGCGGGGTGAAATGATGGTGTACTAATGGTGAACCGCTAATTCATTGAAGACAGGTATTTTAGGGTGGCTTGGGAAGGACAGTTCAAGCGATTTTGGGCCTCGCCATCATTACCCGCCTACGGGAGAGTCCGGGAATTCTACAATTTCTGTGCAGCGCCGACTACCGTGCGCGCTTCAAACCAGGCTGACTTGCTTTGGAGTGCGGAACCTGCACGCGGCAGACCGCGCTTGCTCCAGCTTTCCTCTGGATCCCGAATCTCTCCAGTTCGACCACAAGCCCACGACCAAGAACTATGATGCGCTTTTGTTTTCCCCTATTGTTACTTTCTCCCTATCGACACTGTACCTAAACTGTACCGCAATCAACTTGACCGGTTCTCCGTCGCGACGTATGGTCTAGCCCATTATTCAGCGTGAAGCTGAAAATTATCGACCCCCCGCCGCCGATAGCACTCTGACAGTTTCACGGAGTTAACTCTCCCGCCTGGTTAACTCGTCGAATCGCACCAAGTTTTTTCACTTACGGCACCCGTGTGCCCTGTTTCAAGTCCGTTTCCTGGGGAGGGACCAAATGAAAAGTGTAAGGTTTCTGGTTTCGGTATCCGTCTGCCTAATTTCTTTATCGACCGCCGCCGTTTACGTTCAAGCTCAAAGAGGCGATCGCAATCAACAGGGTCCTGGTGGCGCTAGTGGCGGGCAGGGAACTACCGTACAAGATCCCGGCGTCCGCGCTTCTAGCAGCACTACCGGGCAGCCTCTCACCACTCTGTCGTCGGAGCAGCTTCAGTTTTTCCAAGACGGCATGGCTCGCTTCGTTCAGACCGATTCCGTCAGCGGTGGGGCTCCCAATGAACCCGGCGTTGGATTAGGGCCGGGCTTCAACTCCAATAGCTGTGCAAGCTGCCATGCTCAGCCCACAGTGGGGGGAACCAGCCCAAGCCAGAGCCAATATCCGTTCATCGGTCAGAATCCGCAGATGTTGGCCGCCACGGATTACGGCGGGACAAACTCGATTCCTTATTTCATAACCGCTGACGGTCCCGTGCGCGAAGCGCGCTTCCCATTTGTCGTGGGATCTCGCGGCGTCACCAACACGCCCGACGGCGGCGTTCACGACGTCTTCACCATCTCCGGCCGGCAGGACGCAACCGGTTGCACTATGTCCCAGCCGAATTTCGAACAAATGCAACAGCTCAACAACATCATCTTCCGGATCCCCACCCCCGTTTTTGGCGCGGGCCTGATCGAAGCAATTCCGGACTCCACCATCCTTTCCAATATGAGTGCGAACGCCAGGCTCAAGCAGGCTCTCGGCATTTCGGGCCAACCCAACACGAGCGGTAACGACGGAACCATTACGCGCTTTGGCTGGAAAGCTCAGAATAAGTCGCTCGAGATTTTTGCCGGTGAGGCCTACAACGTGGAAATGGGTGTCACCAACGAACTGTTTCCCAACGAACGCAATAACGCCCCGGCCGCATGCCTTTACAACGCTTTGCCCGAGGATTCCACCAACTACAACTCTTCAGGCTATGCAATTCTGAGCGATGTCGTGGAATTCGCGAACTTCATGCGCTTTCTAGCGCCGCCTCCACAATCTTCGCAGGGAATTCCCGGAAACCCGCCGCCGCAATCCATTCAAAACGGCCAAGCCCAATTCGGCAACGTCCACTGCGACATGTGCCACACTCCGTCCATGCAGACCGGCACCTCGATTTTCACTCCCGGCCTCAGCAATCAGACGGCGCAGTTATTCTCTGATCTGTTGCTGCACCACATGGGCTCGGGTCTCGCCGACAACGTTTCTCAGGGCGGGGCTGCGGGCGATCAATTCCGTACCGCTCCTTTGTGGGGCGTAGGCCAGAGAATCTTCTTCCTGCACGACGGCCGCGCCACTCCCGCAAATGGCGGTCTGCTCCGCGCGATTCAAGAACATCAAGGCCATGGTTCGGAAGCTAATCAGGTAATCAGTCTGTTCAATCAGCTCTCGCCGCAGAACCAGCAAGACCTGTTGAACTATTTGCGTTCGCTGTAATTCCTGGCGTGCCCGGCATGCAAACGCGATGTTGTGTTTGCATGCCGGTACGAAATTGCGATGTGAAGACCGAGCAGGTTTGAAGTTGTAGTTCTGTTCTTATTACTGCGGCTGCGCCGGCGAAGTCGTTCCGCCGATCTGCGTGCCTATCACCTCACCGGAGATTATGATTTCCACCCGGCGATTTTGCTGGCGTCCGGCGTTCGTATCGTTGCTCGCCACCGGATTGGACTTCCCAAATCCAGTCGCATTGATTGACGCAGGATCGATGCCTTGCTGCACCAGGTAGTCGCGAACCGCCTCCGCGCGCTTCTCTGATAGCGTCTGATTAAATTCGTCGGTCCCGATACTGTCCGTATAACCTTCCACCGAAAGCTTCAGTCCCGGATGTCCCAGCACGATGCCGGAAAGTTTTGCCAACGCTTCGCGTGCCGGGGGCTGCAGATCGTATTTGCCAAACGCGAAGAGCACGTCCGCCATGTTCACTTTCAGACCGCGAGGCGTATCCGTGGTAGGCAGAATGCGGTTGAACTGTTCCAGCAACTGCGCGCGAAGCTGTTGTTTATCCCGTTCGGCCTGCGCTGCGGCGTCTTGCGCTTGCTTCGCCTTCAGACGTTCCTGCTCCGCCTGTTGTTGCGCTGCCATTCGCTCGGCATCCGCTCGCGCGCTAGCTGCCGCGGCCTGCGCAGCATCGCGCTCGGCCTCCAACCTTTGCATTTCCGCCTGTTGCTGGCTGGCCTGTGCGGCGGCCGCCTGCGCCTTTGACTCGGCCTCTTGCCGCGCAGCATCAGCCCGAGCCTGGGCCTCGCGTTCGTCCTCGGCCTTCTGCACCGCGATGTGCCGTGCGTCGGCTGCGTTCTGCACCGCGTCGCGCGACGCCTGAACGATCAGTTTGTTGTTTCCATTCTTTGCCAGCAGATTCTGTGCATTTGACAAAGAACTCTGCGCCCTGTTCAATGCATCCGGCGCGTACTTTTGCGCTCCCGCGTTTATCGCAATCTGCACTGCGTTTTGCGCCTCAAAAAGTTCTAAGGGTACTTTCGAATCCGACTTTGCCATCGGCGAATTTCCGGCCGATACCTGGTAGCTATATGCGCCCTTGTCCAGCAATTGATAAGTAGCAGGCGACTGCTCGATGGTCCCGACCGTCTCCGGCGTCACCACATTTTGCAGCACCACCACATTGCTCGGCTGCGACACGGCAAAGTACGGCTCGGCCGTAACAATCAGTCCAAACGTTTGCAGCGAAGTCGTCACATCGATCTTCGTCTTGTCGCCGTTGATCAATATTTCGCCCAGGTTGTTCGATTTGCCTTCCGGCGTAATCGCCCACAACACATACGTCAAGTATTCCGGACCAAATTTCTGCGCTGGCTCCAGCTTGCTGAACTCCGCATTGATTTGTATGCGCCCAACTTTTCCGGCCACCTTCGCGCGTCCCTTTGCGAAGGGTAGTAGCGGCGAACCTTGGAATCCGATGGTAGTGGATCCGCTGCGATGTTGATAATTTATCGTCACAATCGTCGCCGGAACCATCGTCACGTGATAGGTAGGCTGTTGTTGCTGCGCGAGTGTGGAAATTCCAAACGAAACTGCCAGACCCACCGTTACCAATAACGAGATTGCCCGTCGTGTCATGATTTTCCCCCACCCCTAAGTTCGATTTGCGATTTTGCGTCTTCCGTCAAGAGATACTGCACTTCATCAAATTCAAGTGAAGATCGGTAGAATGTTAGTACCGCGAGGTAATCTCCGGAATTGTCAAATCTAACAGGGGAGTCAGGCTCTAGCCTTGGCCCAGCGCCTGTTCTGCCTGCGCCAGCGTCTCATAAGAATCGAAGAGAGGTGCAATCCCAGTAATGTGCAGCACGTTCTGCACCCGGTGATTCATCCCAACTAGCGCGAGCTTCCGCCCCGATTTGTGGCACGACACAAATGCGCGCACCAGCGCTCCAATCGCCACCGAATCCACCATGGGCACCCCGGTCAAGTCCAGGATCAGCCGCGGCGCCGCCACCCCAATCACCGCTTCGGTAAAAGCCGGAGACGAAGTTGACGTCAATGCGCCCCGCAGCGTGAGCACCTGCAGCCCGTCGCGCGTCCCCGGCTGCGTCATCACTCGGAATGGTTCCACTTCCATCGCCGTGCATTCTATTACCGTTCCAACGCGAGACGCCAACATTTTCATTGCCCTGGAATCCAGCAAACTCGACATTGCGTCAGCCGCGCATTTCTTGGCTGTTCCGACCCGTAGTCATCAACGGCTGCGGCCCTTTCTGACGCGCTCCGCTTTTTCCTTCGAACATGTTAGAATGATAGTGCGCTCCGTAAATGTGATGGGGGACAAATTCACTTACGGGTGGTGCTTTGCCCTGCCTCACTTGATTTGTTTTGGTCCGGTCTTTCGCCGCCGTTTTTAGGCTTTTGCTGTTCGTTCGTCCGGCCGAGTGACCCAATAGTCTTAGCAGCAGTCGAAAGAAGTGCATCGGGAGAAAACGTATGAAGAATCTTTTTGTGGGCAATATGAGCTTTCAAACGACTGCTGCGGATTTGCGTGCTCTCTTCGAACCGTTCGGACAGCTCGCGCGGGTTCATGTGGCGACAGATCGTGAGACGGGCAAAGCGCGCGGCTTTGGCTTCGTCGAAATGGTGAATGACGCGGATGCGGCCAAGGCCATCGCGGCGCTCGACGGGAAAGATCTCGGCGGGCGCAATTTAAAAGTGAACGAAGCGCGGCCCAAGTCTGAATCCGGCGGTGGTCCTCGCGGACCACGCAGCGGCCCTGGCGGAAACTCGGGCGGCGGTAACCGCGGTAGCGGCGGTAATCGGGGCAGCGGCGGCAATCGAGGCGGCAGTGGTGGGGGCGGTCGCGAGAGATTCTCGAATGAGGATTATCGCGAAGTCGCGCGCCAGCCTCGTGAACCTCGCTGGTAGTTTTTTCAAAAAATTTTTGTGGGCGGTGACCTACCCGCCTTAATCCAACCCAAGGAGATAGCCATGACCACTACATTCAAAAAGCGCCAGAAAGAAATGAAGCGCATGGATAAAGCGCGTGCCAAAGCTGAACGCCGCGCCCAGAAAAAACTGGAACCTCGTGAGGACGGATCATCCGTGGATATATTCGACACTCGCATCGAGGACTTGCAGCCCCTGGCCCTCGACGACTCGAATCTTCCGGCGGACAGGGAGTAATAGCCCTCAACGTCCGGTTAACATTGGACTTGCAATCGTTTCTTTTTAACTAATCCATCTGAATCTTAGAACCCGGCGCCCTCTTCATCACGCGCCGGGTTTTTTTGTTGGGTGCATCTCTTTCCCTTCGGCTCCGCGGGCCAAGCGAGATTCACGTTGCCCACATCGGCAATCCGCAACTCCCTCCGCCTCGCCGGGTTAAAATCAATGTTATACTTACAATTCACCGCGCCTGCGTTTGTTTCTGGGCGCGTTTCATTTCCGGCGCAATCCAAAGGAGTTCGAGCATGGCTATTCAATTTCAGGAGTTATATAGCTGGATCAGGCGCCGAAAGATTTTCGCCACATTGCTGATTATTGCCACGCTCGGCATCGGCATTGTAATCGGTACAGTGATTTCTGGCCGCGCCATGGCCACGCACGATCAAACTGGATCTAGCGGCGCTTCGCTGCTCGTCATTCCTGACCCGGTCACGCTCTCCAATGGATTCGCTACAATTTCCAAAAAAGTTGGGCCGTCGGTTGTAAATATTTCAACCACGCAGGTAATCGAGAAACCAAAGGGCGCCAAGCGCCCGCACGCTCAAGGAGATTTCCAGGATTTCTTCGACCGCTTCTTCGATTCGCCCGATCGCGGCCAGGATGCTGAACGCAGCCTTGGCTCCGGAGTCATCGTTGACAAGAAGGGCTTCATCCTCA
The DNA here is from genome assembly GCA_963838475.1 of uncultured Acidobacteriota bacterium. Taxonomy (GTDB): domain Bacteria; phylum Acidobacteriota; class Terriglobia; order Acidiferrales; family UBA7541; genus Palsa-295. The sequence goes on along the minus strand of CAWIRJ010000008.1, from coordinate 91,670 downwards.
CCAACGATCACGTCGTTGACCAAGCCACAAAAATTCAAGTCACCATTGACGGCGATCCCACTCATTACAACGCGCATGTAATCGGCATCGACAAAGACACCGATCTCGCGGTAATCAAAATTGAAGCCGACCACGAATTTGCCACTGCCAAGCTCGGTAATTCCGATGGCGTGCAAGTCGGCGATTGGGTTCTGGCCTTCGGCAGCCCCTTTGGACTGAATTCCACGGTCACCGCAGGAATCATTAGCGCGAAAGATCGTTCCAACGTCGGCCATCAATTCCAGCGCTTCATCCAGACGGACGCCGCCATCAATCCCGGAAACTCCGGCGGACCGCTCGTGAACATGGCCGGCGAAGTGATCGGCATCAACACCGCCATTTACACCGAAAGCCGCTCGTTCGAAGGCGTCGGTTTTGCCATGCCCTCCAACGCGGTGATTAACGTTTACAATCAGCTCATCACCAGCGGCAAAGTTACGCGAGGCTCGATCGGCATCACTTTCCAGGACGAACGCAGCAATAACCCGGTGCTCTTGAAGGAACTCGGCGCGCCCTACGGAATCGTAGTCGAGGCGGTCGAACCCGGCAGTCCTGCAGACAAAGCCGGCTTACAGCCCGGCGACGTGATCACAAACGTCAATGGCACGCCTGTACACACGGGCTCCGACCTCGTGAACCCCATCGCGCAAACCACCATCGGCCAGTCGGTCCAGATTGATTACATTCGCGGGAAACAAGCTAAGAGCGTTTCGCTCGTGGTCGCCGATCGTTCCAAAATTTTCCCGCAGTCCGCGCAAGCTGGCGTCGACGATCAGCCCGAGCAGGAAGAAACGCCCGGAGAATTCGGCCTGCACGTGGAAGAACTCACTCCCGACCTCGCTCACAAACTCGGCATGGGCAAGCTCACTGGCGTGGTCGTTACGGAAGTTGATCCCGCAAGCTTCGCCGAGGATATCGACTTCACCCGCGGGGACGTAATCACCGAAATCAATCACGTGGCTATCAATAACTTGGCTGACTACCGCCGCGAAATGGCCCAACTCAAGCCGGGCCAGGATGTGCTATTCAAAGTCGCCCAGCGCGGCAACAACGACCGCGTCTTGACAGTTTTCCTGGCCGGAGCCGTTCCCGCCGCGCAGTAAGTGTTTGCGGGAAGGGAACTGCCGCGTCCTTTACTGGGTGCTACCCTGGGCTTTTAGGGCTCTTTCCGTTCATTGTCTTATACGCGCTCAGTTGATGTGGCGCGGCTTGTCCGAGCCCTTGATTGCGCGATAATGGGGTAGGGAGTTACATCGATGAGGCGAGCCTTAAAATTCCTGGCGCTCTCGGCGTTTCTGCTGACCGCATCTCTTCCTGGCTTCGCTCAATCTACTACTGGCAGCGGTTCCGCTTCCTCTTCGACGCATTCGACCAGCACCGCGAAGAAGAAAACAGTCTCGAAGAAGCATCATTCAAAACGCGAGCCAACCCAAAAAGCGCCCACGCCCGCGCGAATCTCAGAGATTCAAACCGCTCTGGAGCGCCGCGGCTACTACCAAGGCGATCCAAACGGGAAATGGGACTCCAACACCGTCAACGCCATGCAGAAATTTCAATCCGAAAACGGTTTGGAATCTTCCGGTAAGATCAACGCACTGAGCTTGCAAAAATTGGGCCTTGGTTCAAGCATCGCGGGCGTCTCCGCTCCCAAGCCTGTTCAACCGCAGCCCGCAAGCCGGCCGCATCATCCCCGTCGCCCGCGGCCGCCTCCGCACAATCGGCATCCGCATCTGCACCCGCCCAATCCGCGAGCGCCATCAATACAAACACGGGCATGCCCGCATCGCTGTCCACGACCTCTGCATCCCCCGGCAGCACCGCCAAACCTCAGCAGCGCTAACTTCGGACATTCCGTTCGCCGCGTGAAAATAATACGACGCAACCGAAATCCCGTCCGACGAATCCAACGCTTCCATTACGGCCCTGTATATATACAATTGGCGCAACACGAACAGACAAAGCCAAATTGTGAGGGACTGCTATGCGTTCAACTCTCGCTCTTCGCTCCTCAATGCTTACGGCTATTTTCTTTCTTCTTTCTGCTTGGCCGGCCCATGCCCAATGCGGCGTAAACACCGTCGGTTTCGGTGACGTCGGCATCGTCCCTGACAATCCGTTTCACGCCGAGATTGCCACCACCGTGCCCGCTCGTTCCGACCTGGCGCCCAGTACGCTGCTCCGGCTCACGTCGGTGGCGCGTGACATGCAAGGACGCATCCGCACAGAAAGAATCGGCGGAGAATTCAAACACGACAACGGCCCTCAAGCAGGAACCGAAGAAGAGCAGCACATGATTACCATTTGCGATCCGGTCGCACAAACTTTGACCCGAATCGATACCTTGAACCAAACCGCAAAAATCATCCATTCGCGCCCGAGCGCGCCCAATTCTTCCCGCCTCCGTCCAGGCGTCTCAAAGCGCACATTCTGCTCCAGTCGCTTTGTACCCAACCGCGCGAGCCGTACACCTGCGGAAGATTTGGGAGACAAAACCATTGAAGGAGTGCAAGCGCACGGCGAGCGTGTAAGCCTGCCTGCGCTTGGAGATGACCGCGGAGACTTGATGAACAACACCACCAGCGAGCGCTGGTGTTCCGAAGAACTATCTGCTCTCGTCCTCGTGATCACCGAGAACGCCAAATCCGGCTCCAAGACCATCGTCGCGATGCAAAAAATCGACCGCACCGAGCCCGATGCGTCTCTCTTTCAGATTCCCGCCGACTACGCCGTTACCGAATCCGTCGCCGAAGCGCACGAGCGTTCTACCGGCCAACCAGCCCAACTCCAACCCGCCCAGCCCTAACACGCCGCGGAACTTCGGGGCTGCCCAAGTCGGCTTGGGGAAGAGGCCACGAAGTGGCCGGAACAACATCCGTTGAATATTTCATCGGCCGTTGACTAAATCAACGCTAAGGCGCCAGCGCAACTCTATATGCACACTGGCGCAACGACGTATCTCTCGGTTCTACAAGGAGATGCCCGATTCTGGATTCGCTGGCAACCTTGGCACGCAAGATGCATAGTATTCTGCGTCGCCAGGCAGTAGGGCAGACCCCAAAATGGAGGAAACAAGACCATGGCAAAGAAAGCGCTGAAGAAGGCAAAAAAGCTCGAAGCCACCAAGCCGTTGACGGTTATTCGCTAATATTTAAGCCGGCTGCAAATTTGAGGAATGAAAAGGGAGGAGCCTTCGCTCCTCCCTTTTTTTTCGCGGTACTTCCAAAATAGTTTAGCGGCGCAACAGCGCATCGGCAGAGTAGGCGTTGTATTCGCGTGCGGCAATCAGCGCAGCGTAGATGGCACAATATAGAAGTTGTATCGCGACAATGTTCCAGTCCGAGCGCAGCGCGGTCCCGAAAATCAGCGCAGCCATCGTGGCCGAGCCGACGATCAACGCCGCGCGCGTGCAAAGTCCCAGCAAGACCAGCAGGCCGACGATCGTCTCCACGAAAACGAGGCCGAGTGCAAACGGACGCACCACCGTCGCCGGCAGCACCGTATTCGCGAACTCCTTGACCATGCCGTCAGCAAACGCGCTGAGATGTGGCAGCCGCGTAAGCCCGTGCATGAAGATGCTAAGTCCCGAGCGTGAATCGCAGAACGAGGTAGGCAATTTTGCGGTCGAGCACCGATGAGCTAATTCCTGCGGCGTTCGATGATCCTTCCAGGTCCATCACGAACATTAGATGCGCGGCCGACGTCAGTTGTGGCAGCGATCAGGAGGAACAGGCCGGCTTTACTCGTAACGCAGCGCAACCATAGGGTCCACACGCATCGCGCGTCGCGCAGGGATGAATGACGCGAATAGCGCCACCGCGCACAGTAGTATCGCCACGGTCGAAAACGTAAGCGTGTCGGTGCTGGTCACGCCCAGCAGCAAACTGCTCAAATATCGCGTCAACGCGAACGACGCAGCCAGTCCCAGCGCCACTCCGATGAACGTCAGCCGCAGCCCATGCCCCAGCACCAGCCGCAGCACGTCCTCTTTGCTCGCGCCCAACGCCATGCGAATGCCGATTTCGTGCGTACGTTGCCGCGTGGTGTAAGCGGTCACGCCGTAAATTCCAATTGCTGCAAGTACCAACGCGAGCAGCCCGAACGCGCCTACAAAAGTTCCCGCAATATGCTGCGGAAAGCTTGCAACGCGCTCGCTCAATTCGAGTGAACTCACGTCGTACACCACCAAATCGGAATTCATCTCGTGAATGGTTCTCTCCACCGTTTTGCCAAACGCCAGCGGATCCCCGTTCACTCGCGCCGTCACAATCATCGTGCCCCGGTAAACCTGGTAGAACGGAAAATAAAGAAACGGCGCCGGGTTTCCGGTCAGGCTGGTCATTTTGCTGTCACGCGCCACTCCCACAACAGTGAACCATTCGTGCGTCAAATCCGAATTCAGTCGCTTGCCCAACGTTTCCTGCCCGGGCCAGTAGCGATTCGCGAATGCTTCGCTGACGATCACCGCGCGTTGCGAACTTTTGTTGTCCTGCGTGTGTAAAATCGCGCCCCTTCGCTAGCGGAATCTGCAAGGTCTCAAAAAATTTCGGTGTGACGATGGCCATGGACGTCTCCATCGACTCATTCGCCTGCGAAACGTACCCTTCCGGCCGCACGCTCGTGGATCCCGGTGACAATCCCGGCAAGCGGTCCGTCAGCGCCACCGCCTGCACCCCCGGCACCGCTTCCAGTTTTGCGACAAGCTCGCGATCGAACTGCGTCCCTTTCTCTTCCGAATATCCCGCGGTAAACAAATCGTACGACGCGATCAGCACGTTCCGCGGATTGAATCCCATATCGATTTTCTGCGCGCTCAAAAAGCTGCGAATGAACAATCCCGCGCACACCAGCAGCACCAGTGACAGCGAAATTTGCGCCACCACCAATCCGCTCGCCAGCCTCGCCTTGCGCAGCCCGCCCGACGCGCTCCCGCTCTCCTCTTTCAACACCGTCACCGGCGCCACGCCTGACGCACGCAGCGCAGGCAAAATTCCGAAGATCACGCCGGTCAGCACCGAGATCACGACGGTCGCCAGCAACACGGTGCGGTCCGCGTGCACTACCAGCGAGATCGGAAAATCCATCGCCGGCACAAATTTCATCAACGTTCCGGCAGTCCACAGCGTGATCAGCAGCGCCACCGCGCCTCCCGCCAGTGACAGCATCAAGCTCTCCACAAGCAGTTGCCTTACCAGCCGCCAGCGGCTCGCGCCCAACGACATTCGTATCGCGATCTCGCGCCGCCGACCCACCGAGCGCACCAGCATCAGATTCGCCACGTTCGCGCACGCCAGCAGCAGCACCAGCCCGGCAATAGCCATCAACGTCGGCAAAAGTATCGAGAAGAAAATGTTGAAGCTGAACGGATTGCGCCACAGCGGATAGACCGTCACTCTGTCGTGACCTTTGTGCTCCTCGGGATAATTCCTGGCCTCCTGCTTCAACTTCAGCGTCATTTCCTGTTGCGCCTGCTCCGCGGAAACGCCCGGCTTCAGCCGTCCATAGGCGAACAACCACAAGTTGCCGTGGTCGTGAAGCGCGTCGCCGCCCGGCATCACTTGCGCTTGCATCATCACCGGCACCCACACCTCCATGCGCAGCCCGGTGATGCTTCCCTGAAACGCTGGCGGCGTTACGCCCACAATCGTGTACGAGTGCTGGTTGAGTTCGATTTGCCGGCCCACCGTGTTCGGGTTTGCGCCGAAATGCGTTTGCCACAGACGGTAGCTGATCACCGCAACCGGCGCGCCTCCTGGCTTCTCGTCCTCCGCCGGAAGAAAGGTGCGCCCCATGACTGGCCGCACTCCCAGCACATCGAAATAGTTCGCCGACGCGACCATGCCCCACACGCGTTCCGGCTTGCCTTTGCCCGTCAGGCTCATGGGCACGAACATGCACGCTGCGATGCCCGAAAAACTCTGTTGCCCGTCGCGCATGGCTTGAATGTCGGGATAGGAAAAACCCAGGTAGTCGTTTGTCCCGCCCTGCACCAGCGACAAAATTTCATTCGGCTTGGCAAGTCCGGGGACTGGATTCAGCAACGCAGAATTGATCCAACTGAAGATGGTGGTGTTCGCGCCGATGCCCAGCGCAAGCGTCAGGATAGCGATGACCGCAAACCCGGGCGCGCGGGCGATCATCCGCAGGCTGTAACGAACGTCTTGCCAGAATGAGGTCATCCGCGCACCTCCAAGGCATGTTGGTAGGAGGCCACGCGCACCTCCAAGGACATGGTAGAGAACTTATAGCATGTCTCCGGCCCATCGGGATGTCCTGGAGGGGACTGCTGCTGCACAAGTTAGCGTCCGAACTATCATCGACACGCGCGCCGCTGTCCGCTTGTGGGACGCGCTAAGACGAGAGCGAACATCCTCTAAATGGAGAGTATTTGGTTCTACACCTTTCGCGCTGGTCCATGCGCGCAATATTTTCGCGTTTGAATTTCAACCTTTTGCGCCGGTTCATCTGCGCAATGTTTTCGAGTCTGAATTTTTTCTTTGTTCTGATTTTGTCGCGATTTCATTTGGTTCAAAGTTCGCGATTCGGACCCAGTACATTTTGTTTTCGCGACGAATCTTCGAGCGCGATAAAAAAACTAATCGGCTGGCTGAGCGGTCGCTTTTCCCGAGAATGTAATGGTGATCAGGAAGCCATTGGTTCCTTTGTAGTCGAAGTCATGGCCCTGTCCGGAATATTTTTCTTCTTTCGTTTTCCACATCCGAAAACCGTTGTTGGACTGCGCCTGCCAATACTGCAGGTTGGGAATCACTATTTCCTGATTCGGCTTCGTCCCCACGACGCGTTCCAGCTCCACATCTCCTTTCCCATTGCTCATTTTCGCGTGCGCCACGCCCGTTTTCTCGTCCACGTTCCAGGAAAACGCTACCGTGTCGGTCGCCGCTTTTTCCCACTTGAAGGGATATAGCTGTCCCAAAATATCGCCGAGGGCTGCTTTCTGTTCCGGCGTATCGCTCGGATCAAACGTAATGACCACCCAGGAATCTTTTCCGGTGCTCCAATCGCTGCCCAGGTCGGTTGACAGCCATACCTTTGCCCCATCGAGCTTGGTGGACTTGTAGTAGCCCGTATCCACCTTCAGCACCAGATTGGCGCGGCAGAATTGCATGTCGCCGTGCATGGTGGAATGGCTGTTGAAATAGCAGGGGCAGAACATATCGCAACTGCAAGCTTCTATGTAAGAAGCGGTCATCGAAAAATCAGGTTTCGTGCTCTGGGGTGTATCGGCAGGTTGCGCGGGTTTGTCGTATTGAGCGAGAGCAGCACTTGAGAAAGCACAACAGAGAGTGAACATGAGAACTAATCTTCGCATCGGGTTTCTCCTTTTGCAGATTTCGGCTATTGCCGCATCTCTACCCGTCAATCATCGAAGGATCGGGTCTCTCTCAGTTCGCCACGAGATTGGCAATCGTCGCGTCTTGTTTCGCGAGCACCTTCTCCATAATTTGTGGCTCAGGACGACAAAAACGTCAATTCTCGGCAGCTTCTCTACCGATACCCTTTGAATCCCCTGGCAAGTACCTTGTTCGCAGTGGCTTAACGACGCTCCCGTTTCTTTAGGCTGAATGATAGACTCGTCGGCAGTTCTAGCGCGCACATGCCATCTACAGTTCCACACTCAGTAGTTCGCTTCGCTGACTTCGAAGTAGACCTCCGAGCCGGCGAACTTCGAAGGGACGGCGTTCGAATTCGCCTCCAGGAACAGCCGTTTCGGCTCCTCGCTGCCCTGCTTGACTCGGGAGGCGGAGTAGTGACCCGGGAAGAACTGCGTTCGCGCCTATGGCCAGCGGACACTTTCGTGGATTTCGATCACCGGCTGGCGGTGGCCGTCAATAAATTGCGCGACGCACTGAGGGATTCAGCCGAAAATCCAAAGTTTATAGAGACTGTAGGCAGGCGTGGCTACCGGCTTACCGTAGCCGTGGAATGGGTGGACCAAGTGCCGCAAAATGGCGGCCCTTCAGCCGAGGCGCACGCATCCGGGCCTGAGGCAGACAATCTGCCAGAAAGCATCAACCAGATCGCCGCCCCGCGCTCTTCGCTGCAATCCAAACGCAAGCAACGACTCATCCTCTTCGCAGCCATTTTTGGACTTCTCCTCATCTCTATTTTTATTTTCGCAAAGTTTGTTCCTCCGCTCCGTCACAAATCAATAGTGCTCGCGAAGCCCAGGAATCTGGCGATTCTTCCTCTGCAAAATCTCAGGCAGGATCCTGACAACGACTTCCTTGGATTTTCGCTCGCTGATGCTGTGATTACGAAGCTCAACTATGTGAGCTCTCTCACGGTCAGACCTTCCGCCACCGTCGAAAAGTATCGAGACCAGGTCATCGACATTCAGTCGGCTGCCGCGGATCTCAAGGTTGACACTCTTGTGACAGGAAGCTTCATTCGCGATGGAAATAACCTGCGAATCACCTACCAGCTCGTTGACGTTAAGACCGATAAAATCCTGGGTGCTGGCGCCATCGATCTCAAGTACGACGACCTTCTTGCCGTCCACGACAAAGTCGCGGAACAAATCGTCGCAAAACTTGAATTGAACTTGTCGCCTGCCGAGGCCGAGCGAATCAAGCCTGAAGCGCCCATCAATCCGGTCGCATACGAATACTATTTGCGGGGCGTGGATCTTCATGGGCAGCACAAATTTCCGATGGCGATCAATATGCTCGAGAAATCGACTGAGATTGATCCTAACTACGCTCTCGCCTGGGCCTACCTGGGTGCTTCATACACTTCAGACGCGGCTTTCGAGCTGGGCGGCCTTGAGCAGTATCGGCGCGCGCAAGCCGCCTACGAACGCGCACTCGCCATTGAGCCTTCGCAACTGGATGCGAAGATATTCCTCGCTAACCTGCTGGTCGACACTGGAAAAGTTGAGCAAGCTGTGCCCATGCTTCGGGATGCCGTGAAGGCCAACGGCAACTACGCGCCCGCGCACTGGGAGCTTGGGTATGCCTACCGTTTTGCGGGTATGCTGGATGAATCTGTGGCGGAGTGCGAGAGCGCCCGCCAGATCGATCCGTCGGTGAAAGCGAACGGCTCGGTCTTGAATTCCTATCTGTACCTCGGAGAATACGACAAGTTTCTGCAAAGCTTGCCTGATGCCGGTGATTCATCCTTCCTTTTGTTTTATCGCGGCTACGGCGAATATTACAAAAAGGATTTCGAACACGCGTCCAAGGATTTCGATCGCGCATACGAGCTCGATCAGTCTCTGTATGTGCAAATTGGGAAAGCTCTCAGCGAATCGATAGCCCATAGGCAGGCGGACGGACTAAAAATCTTGCGCGGCCTGGAGACTAGGATCACGGAACGCGGAGTCGGCGACCCCGAAGCGGCGTACAAGATCGCGCAGGCCTTTGCGGTTTTGGGAGACACTAGTTCTGCTCTCCGCATGCTGCGTCGTAGCGTGGAGTCCGGCTTCTTTTCCTATCCCTATATCGCAACGGACCCTCTCTTAAATGGCCTCCGTAGAGAAGGACAGTTCGCGCAGGTTTTGGAGATGGCGCACCAGCGTCACGAGGCTTTCAAAGCCACGTTCTTCTAACGAAAGCCGGTCGCACACCGTCGTCCTCCGCGACTAATTCTTCGCCTAAAATAAGCTCGCCCGCGCCGCGAAAGCGAAAGCACACACACACAGGTCCTTCCAAACCACCGCCCTTCGTGCTAGCGTAATTCTGGTGCTATAACCACGTCGGGAGGCTTGACACTACCTCGGAAAGAGCCGAAAGTAGTTGATATGCCGAAGAAGAACTTATCGAAAGAGCGCGCGGCGAAAATGCTTACTGATCTCGCATTGGAACATCTCTCGCAGTATTCATCCGCCGAGCAGGATGCGAGGATCCGCTCATTCCGTCAGAAGGCTGCTACCTTGAAAAAGACCTCCAAATCTTCAAGGCCTTCTCGCGCTTCTGTGGGTCGTCGCCGAGCCCGAGCAGTTTAATTGCGTCCACAAATTCCCGCTCGGTACGCGCCTGCAATGCATCCCGAAACCCTCTGAGAAGTTCCTGATGTTTTCGCTCCTCGTCCGGATCAATTCGCCGCTTGCCGCGACTCTTCTCCTCGCGCATCACGTCGCGTAAATCTTTATCTTCAGCGTCAGTTGCCACGGTGGTGAACTTTATCCGCAATCCTGTGCCTGTGGAAGTGAAATGATTTTGTTTCAAGCGTAGCCTCCGAACTGATGCGGCTCGTCTGCTTTTTCATTGCCGTCTGATGGGAGAGAACTAGTTCGCGGGGATTTCTCGGACTGTTCGATGTGTTCCGCGCCGACTCCATCTCCTTCCTTTCCCAAAACGGGAAGTCCACAGCACACAGGTCCTTCCAAACCAGTCCGCTTCGTGCTAGCGTAATTCTGGCGCTATGACGATGGAGCACACAACGCGGACGAGCAAGGTAACTCCGGCAAACAGCCGCCCGATTCCCACCCCCGACTACCCGATCCAAAGAGCCGATTCCAACCCAAAAAGCCCATCAATTTCGGCCCCGATTTTGCGAGTGGATGCGCCCATTTCTACTCGACAGTGCATTACCAGTAGAATTCCGCGTAACCCACTCAAAACAAAGGGTCGGAAGATTTCTACCCGACACCAGAACACACATTAGGATTTTCGGAACTTGGCCAAGTTCCGCCCCATTTTGCAAGCGGACGCGCCCATTTCTAACCGAAAGTGCCCCACAAGTAGAATTCGGCCTAACTCACTCAAAACAAAGGACCGGAAAATTTCTAACCGAGGCCAGAACACACATTAGGATTTCCGGGATTTGGTCAAAATCCGCTCAGAATCCTGCGCCAATATCAACGAATCTAAACACAGCAAAATTATCGGAGGAATCGCATGGCTACGGCAGTAGCGCCAAAACATTTAAGAATTACATCAATGGGGAGTGGGTGGAGACGCGCGGAGGGAAAGGGATTGAGAATCGCAACCCGGCGAACACGAACGATCTGGTGGGAGTGTTTCCCGCGTCCACGGAAGAAGATGTAGCGGCGGCGGTTGACGCGGCCGCCGGCGCGTTCGAAAAATGGCGGCTGACTCCGGCGCCCAAGCGCGGCGAGATTCTTTATCGCGCGGCGGAAATCCTGACCGAACGCAAAGAAGATTTTGCGAAAGACATGACGCGCGAAATGGGCAAAGTGTTGGAAGAAACGCGCGGCGACGTGCAGGAAGCCATCGACATGACCTACTTGATGGCGGGAGAAGGGCGGCGGCAGTTTGGGCAGACCACTCCTTCGGAGCTGCCGAACAAATTTGCGATGTCGGTGCGCACGCCGGTGGGCGTGAACGGATTTATTACTCCGTGGAATTTTCCGATGGCCATTCCGTCGTGGAAAATTATGCCTGCGCTGATTTGCGGGAACACGGTGGTGATCAAGCCGGCGGAAGACACTCCGCTATCGACGTACAACCTGGTGCATACGATGGCGGAAGCGGGGCTGCCGCCGGGCGTGTTGAACATCGTGGCGGGGAAAGGCACGGTGGTAGGCACGGCGATTCTGGCAAGCGCAGGGACGCAACTGATCAGCTTTACCGGGTCCACGGAAGTGGGCCGGATTATCAGCGAGGCGTGCGCGCCGACGTTTAAGAAATGCCATCTGGAAATGGGCGGGAAAAACATCATCATCGTGATGGACGACGCGAACCTGGACTTGGCGGTGGACGGCGCGATATGGGGCGGGTTTGGAACGAGCGGGCAGCGTTGTACGGCGGCGAGCCGCGTGGCGGTGCACAAGAAAGTTTACGGCGAGTTTGTGGCGAAATTTACGGAGCGCGCGAAATCATTGCGCGTTGGCGACGGGCTGGATCCGGCGACGGATATGGGGCCGTGCGTTAACGAACAGCAACTGAAGACGGTGATGAGCTACGTCGAGATCGGGAAGAATGAAGGAGCGAAGCTGGCGGCGGGCGGAAAGCGCATCGAGGATGGAGAGTTGTTGCGCGGATGGTTCCACCAGCCGACGGTGTTTACGGATTGCGACCCGAAGATGCGTATCTGCCAGGAAGAAATCTTTGGGCCGGTAGTCAGCGTGATTCCGTTTGATACGTTTGACGATGCGCTGGAGATTGCGAATGGCGTGCAGTATGGGTTGTCGGCTGCGATTTACACGCGCAATGTGAATAATGCGTTTCGCGCGCAACGCGACCTGCAGACCGGGATTGTGTACGTCAACGCGCCGACGATTGGGGCGGAGACGCATCTGCCGTTTGGCGGAATTAAGAATACGGGGAACGGGCATCGCGAGTCGGGCGAAGCGGCGCTGGATTTTTACAGCGAGTGGAAGACGATCTACATCGACTACAGCGACCGCCTGCAGCGCGCGCAAATCGACAACGCGGAGTAGAGGGCGGAGAAAAAGGGAAACACCGATCCTTTGCTGAGAAACGCAAAGGATCGGGCACCCGCCATAAAAACAACGGAAAAAGAAGAAACAGGTCCCTCAAGTCGCCCGCACAAGACGTGGTTCGGGATGACAGCTTAAAAGTAAAAGGAAAGAAAAAGGCAAGAGCAAGAAGAAGGCAAGAGCAAAAAAAAGCCCCACCCTTTGCTCGGGGGAGTGCAAGAACGCAAAGGATGGGGCGCCCGGGAAAAATCGACTTCAACTGCAAACCTGAAACCTAAGAACTAAAAACCCACAAACTAAAAACTGAAAAACGAAACGTCGCTCATGCTCTGCGTTATGGCTTGAATGTGATTACGCCGAAGGTTCCGGCCTTGTTGTTGTCGGGGCCAGCGGTGAAGAAGAGCTGGTTGGTGGCGCCGTCGGCTGACGTGCCTCCGCCGAATTCAATTCCCCAGATCTGATTGATCACGACGGGCTTGTTGTCAGTGTCCTTCAAGGTGCCGACGAACTGGCCGGTGACGGCGTTGAATGCGTTGATGGTGCCGGTGTTGGTGTTGTTGGAGACGAGCAGCGTGTTGCTGAGCGGTCCGAAGTCCTTGGGGGCGATGGCGAAACCCCAGGGCTGGTTTAGCGGAGCGCCGCTGGCGAGCTGTTTGAGAAGTATGCCGGACTCGCTGTAGATGTCGATGTAGCCGCCTGCTGCGCCGGAGGTGCTGGCGAAGGCGACGTAAACGAGGCCGCCGAAGTCCTGTATGCCGAAGGGAGCGAAGCCGGCGGGAAGCGAGGTGTCAGTGAACGAAGTGACGAGATGGAAATTGCCATCGTAGATGTCCACTTTGTTGTTGGCGTTGTCGGCGGCGAAAAGAACATTTCCGGACGCGTGACTGGTGATGGCCAGGCCGGTGTACACGGCGCCAGGAGTGTTGACGGCGATGATGGCAGCGTTGGGATTTGATTGCGGAGCCCAGCCGCTGATGGTGCCGTCAAGAGTTGCGAACAGGAAAATCGAGGACCAACCCTGGACCTGAAATTCTCCGTCGCCGGGATTGTTGAACACGATGCCTGTCGGAGAGCCGGGGCCGCCGTTCGCTGATGGAATCAAAACCTGCAAAGAGTTTTTTGCTCCGCTGGCGGAGTAGAGGGTGGACCAACCTGAACCGTTGTCACTGATCCAGAAGTCGCCGCCGGGGCCGTAGGTGAGTCCCCAAGCGTTGACCAGAAGCGGATCGGTGGTTCTCGCGGTTTTTGCCTGGTTTGAAACTAAATTGGTGACTTGATATTGCGCGTGGGCCACGTTGGAACCGAACAACGTTGCGAGGGCCAGAAAGGCGGCGAATGCGATAGTGCGGCGTTGCATTTAATTCTCCTTTATGGCGGAACAGCTTCTACTGGCTGTTGGGCGGGAACGAAGCGTTGCTGATCCGCTCGGGCGAGATGCTAGAACCGTGGAGAGGGCGGATTGTCACGGAATTGTCGCCAGGTTGTAAAAAGGTGGTCAGGATTTTGTTTTCAGGCGGTGACAACTGGCGAGGATGCGCGGAATTGTTAGGGCGCTGGAGCTGCGCGGCCGGGTGTATCATCAGTTGGCGATGAGAGAATTTAATTTTACGCGGAGAAAATGACATGGCTGAACCGACGAAGGAAGAATTGCTGGCGCGGATTGCGGAGTTGGAGAAGCAGGCTGGTGGGTCGAAGCGGAGTGGGACGCTGGAGTTTCGTGTGGGAGAAAAGGGCGGCGTTAGCGTTTATGGGCTCGGGCGATTTCCGGTTACGTTGTATTACGAGCAGTGGGTGAGACTGTTGGACGCGACGGATGGGCTGCGCGCGTTCTTGGAAGAGAACAAGCATCGGTTGAAATTGAAGACGAAAGAGTAGGACGCGTATTCCTCATTTAAGGCTGGTCTTCGAATGGAGGCTTGACGCCGTGGCGGTGTAGTGAAGAGCAGATCCCTCATTTCAATCGGCAGAAAGCGCCGATTTCGCTATGACAGCGTAAAAGCGAAAGCCAACCCCTAGCTAGACGCAAACCCGAGTGCAAGAGTAAAAGCGAAAGAGCCGGCAAGATGCCGGGGCCACGAAAGCTCAGGCGAGCAAATTAGCGGAGGGTGGCCATGCGGGCTTGCCACGGGGCGGCCAGGTCTGGGCGGTTGGCTAATAAGGCGACTCTTGCGGCTTGGGCTGCTACTTGTTTGCGGCCGTAGGGGCCGAGGTCGCCCCAGGGCTTGGAGTGGTCTGCAACGTAAGTGTAAAGCGCTTCGGAGGTGGCTAGGGCGGTTTCGATTTTGCCTTCCTGTGCGTAGGCATTTACCAGCCAAGACAGAAGAAGGTCCTTTTCGGAAAGCGCCTGGAGGTAGGACGGATCGTTGTCGGGAAGGTTGGAACGACGGGCGATGACTTGATCGATGTTTGGCCAGGCGATGACGAGCGTTTGTTCGGCCATGTCCCAGCGATTGGCTTGCGAGTAGGTTTGCGCCAGCTCCATATATTTGTCGGTAAGCGCGAGGTCGGAAGGGCTGGACGAGGCGCGGAGGTAGTCAATCATCTGGTGGGAATTTTCTTCAGCGTCATCGAATTGCTGCATCTCGCGAAAACATTCCACTACTGCGCCGCTGGATTCTACGAGCGCGGCTTGCTTTCCCTCGGTGAGGTGCTCGGAGAATTGTTGCGCGTCCTGCAAGCGCGGCAAAGCTTGCGCGGGAACGTGAGCGCGTGACAGAACGTAGCCTTCCTGAAGTGCCGAACTTTGCAGGGTTTTGTAAACTGCTTCGGCGTCGGCGGCGCGACCCGAGGATTCGTAATAGGTGGCGATTTGCAGGCGCGCATTTTTCAGCGCGTTGTACTGATCGTCGGAGAGGTTGCCGCTGGACTGTTCCGCTTCCTGAAAACTTTCGAGAGCTTCGGGATATTCCGCGTTCTTGAGCTGTTTGGCCCCGGTGTCATAGAGCGAACGAAACTTCTTCGCGTTGGCAGCATTGAATTTTATTTCGGTGGCGTCGCGAGCCGAAGTGGGTTTCGAGACAACATATCTGATGAGGGCCGAAGAGGCCGCCATAATCAGAAGTACTTCCAGAACGTACATTAAAACGCGCATTGGACGCATGACTCGCCCCTTAAGCCATGGTTATTTAACTTGTTAACAAAAGTATAAGCGAGCAGCGGATACGCCCCGGCGGGATGTTAGCATCGGTTTACAAAGTAGGACTGGGCCGGCTCGAATTACAAAATGTGCGGTGGGAACGTTGCAGACTCGCGCGTTCGGTGACAGCGCGGAGTGCAGCGAGGGACGGGCGCGTTCGTGACACAAAGAGTTTTAAACTTCTGCGTAGTGATCGTGGTGGCGGCTGGATGCGTTTTCTATTGGTATCGCCTGGTGCGGCGGCCGGTTCCCGCGTACGAGAAAATTCCTCAAGTGAAATGGACGAAATACTTCAGTCCCATGGACGGATTTTATACTTCGCCGACGGTGGGAAAGGATGGAGAGCTGTACATTGCGGGCAGCGAGATCTATTGCGTGGACCCTTCCAGCGCGCTGCGATGGGAATACCGCGTGGATTTGCATGACCAGATCGAGGGAGGGATATTTCAGGACAAAGAGAGGAATATTTATTTTGGCACGACAAACAAAGTGTATTCGTTAACGCCTGGAGGGCTGAAACGATGGGAGGCGTCGTGTCCGATGCAGAAGATGGCCTCCAGCGACCAAGGCGGAACATCGGATGGGAGCACGGTGTACACCGTCTGCGGGCAATCTTTTTCGGCCTTCAACAAAGAGGACGGGACGCTGCGGTGGTCGTTGCCAACGTTGGACTACAACAATTCGCCGGTGATGCTGAAGGATGGGGAAGTGGCGTTCGTGCGCGAGCGGAGAATTTTTGTAGTGGATCGAGATGGAAAGACACTGTGGTCCTATCCGCGCGTTTCACTCGCGGGGTTCGGCGCACCAGCGAACGGGTCGACGGATACCTACATCGATACTCCGATTGCGGTGAGCGAAGACGGAACGATCTACGCCGGCTCGCAGTTATACAGATTTGTGGCGCTAGATTCGCAAGGCCAAGTGAAATGGAGCTACGACGGCGGCAATAAGGCAGGATTTCGCACACCTCCCGTGATTGCCGCAGACGGAACAATTATCGCGGTGTCGATGCAAGATGTGGTGTACGCGTTCGCGCCGGAGGACGGTGCGGTGAAATGGACATTCCGCTTGCCGCAGACGCGTCGCGGCGTGCACTCCCCAGTGCTGGGCAGTGATGGAATGATTTACATTATGGCAGAGACGAGGCTGGTTGCCTTGTCGGAAGCGGGCCACATCCGTTGGGATCTGCCACTGCAGGGAACGGCGATTGGGTCACCTGCGCTGGCGCCGGACGGAACACTATACATTGCGATGGCGGAAGGCACATTGTATTCAGTGCAAACCGC
Source organism: uncultured Acidobacteriota bacterium (assembly GCA_963838475.1). Lineage (GTDB taxonomy): Bacteria > Acidobacteriota > Terriglobia > Acidiferrales > UBA7541 > Palsa-295. The sequence continues at coordinate 74,848 of CAWIRJ010000008.1, read as the reverse complement.
GAGCTACGGACTTTTGCAAAGCTCCTGGCCGAAGTTCCAGCACGATTCGCTAAATTCAGGACGAGCAGCAGGCGGCGGTGACAAATGAAAGGTTTTCCCGCGAAATACACGAGTTATTGGTTAGGCGCTGCTTTGCTGATTTGCGCCGCTTCGTGCCTACAAGGGTGCCGACAAGAAGCGACTCCGGAGTTGAAGTCGCAAATCGTAGGCGATTGGGAAGAGGTGCACGGGACGAAGGAAACTTTGCATTTCAAGGCGGATGGGACGTTGACTATGAAGAGTTTGAGTGAGTTCCATCAATGCGTTTACGATTTTCCCGATGAGAAACACATCCGAATGAATTGCTCGCCTGCGGGATCGCCTGCGTATTTTCAGGTTTGGAATTTGGCGTTCACCGATGACGACAAGCTGCAGATTGGAACGGCGCGCGAAACAGGGAAGTATCGAAGGCAGGAATAAATATTCTAAAAAGCGACGGCGAAGATTTAAAAAGATTTGAGATTTAACCGAAAACGGTTACGGCAAGGCGCTCGGAGAAACTCCTAAGCGCAGCGCTTGGTCCTGGGCCTGATCAAGCTGGCTTGCGATCTGGCTCTGTTGAGTATTGAGCTGCTTCATGTAATCCACGGTAAAGCCTCCACCGTATTTTGTTTCCGGCAGCGGCGGGAGGAGAGTGATGTTCTGCGCGGCAGCTTGCTCAACCATCTGCGACTTCACTTCGCGTACTTCGTTGAGTTCGGACTGTAGTTGTTGGACCTGCTGAGTGACGATTTTCTGCCGAACGGCGGGAGGCAGAGACCCAGCGTTTTCGGCGACTGCAACGATTTGCTGCGCGTCGCGCAACGTTTCCGGCGAGATGCCGTTGGCATGGGCGCGATCTTCCAAATTGGAAATTTCCGACACTATGGCAGCGCGCTGTAGCTGAAGCTGCTGGATCAGGGCGTCAGTGCTGAGTGCCGGGCAAGGCGCGTAAATATTCAGGCCCACGTCCAATCCGGGAGCGGTTTGCGGCGCCGCGTCCGACTGCCGAAAATTCTGAAGGCGTTGGACTTCCGCGTCAATACTATCGAGCCGCGCGCTAAACGCGACGTACTGTTGCGCGTACCAAACCGGATCTTTTTCAGGCGCGAGGCGCTCGGTGGCTGGGAGTTGTGGGATGAGAGCGGGGCGTGCCGGCGACGTTCTCACTACGGAAGAGTTCGCGTTGGGCGCGACGGGAACGGCTGCGTTGCCTACGGTTGTGACACCGTTGCGAGCCAGGGCTTCAACGTCATCATTTGTGTAGATCTTTTTCTCGCGGTCGGGTTTAGGGGCGGCCATGCTGGAGTTCGCGAGATTGTCGGTGGACATCTGTGGAATGCCGCGCGCAAGGACGGACGTTGCGAGGGCAGGGATCGCCAGGCCACAAAGCACTGCCGCTGACAGGGTGACACTCTTTACAGAGTGAGAGTGTTTTGGCGGAATCATAAATTCTCCTTGTGAAACGGAGCGAATCCCGAGACTAAAATATCGCGTTGTTTATAAGGGCGAAAGAATTACACAAACCAAGAGTGTTGTATATCAGGTTTATACCTGAAAGCTAGTTTCGTTTTTTATTCGTAGCGCAAAGCGTTCATAGGGTCAACGGAGATGGCGCGACGGGCGGGGATGTAACAGGCAGCGACGGCGACAAACAGGAGAACCAATGCGGCGGCTGCGAATGTTAATGGATCGTTTGCACTGACGCCGAAAAGCAGGCTCGTTATTAGTCGCATCAAGCCCAGGGCTGTTACGATGCCGATGACGATGCCGGCGGCGGCGAGTTTTACTCCTTGGCCCACGACAAGGCGAAGAACGTTGCTGTGTTGGGCGCCGAGGGCCATGCGGATGCCGATTTCGTGCGTGCGTTGCGCAACGGAGTAGGAAATCACACCGTAAATTCCGATGGCGGCAAGCAGCAGCGCCATGCCTGCAAAAGCCTGAAGCAACAGCATGTTAAATCGTTTCGCAGCCACGGACAGAAAGACAATTGTGTCCAGCGATCTGACTCGATAGAGCGGCTGATTGCTGTCGATGGATGTGACGGTTTGCTGAACGGCTCCGATGAGCGATTCGGGAGCTGAAATGGTTCGCACGGTGATGGTTACAGAAGCCCAAGGATCTTGGTGATAGGGAACGAAAAATGCGGGGCGAGGTTTATCGCCGAGTGAGTGCTGGTGAACGTCGCGCACGACGCCGACAACTTCGAGCCAATTTGACGCGCCATCGATTTGGAAGCGCTTGCTGATGGGATCTAGTCCGGGCCAATAATATCGGGCCATCGATTGGTTGATTACAGCGACAGTAGGCGACGTTTGGCTGTCCGAGTCCGTGAGGACGCGCCCTGCGAGTAGCGGAATTTGTAACGTGGAGAAAAAGTCGGAGGTCACCACGGAATAATCGGCGCTGTCGTCTTCTTCCTTCCGCGCTCGCCCCTCGGCCACGATACTGCGTGAACTGCTGCCTGCATTCATCGGAAGGCGAGTGACGGCTGCGGCAGAGCTAACACCGGGGAGATGTTTCAGGCGCGATAAGAGGTTGTCCATGAAGGCGACACGTTGCGCCGGACTGGGGTAGGCGCCTTGAGGCAGAGCGATCTGCGCCGTGAGCACGTTATGCGGATTAAAGCCCTCCTGAACGGATTGCAGGCGCGAGTAGCTGCGAATCAGAAGCCCGGCACCGACCAGCAGAACGAGGGCGAGCGACATCTCCGATACGACGAGAAGCTGCCGCAAACGATTGTTCCCTCGATCTTCGGAGGAATTTCGAGCGCCTTCTTTGAGTGCGTCATTCAAGTTGCGAGCTACACTTCGGAAAGCGGGAACGAGACCGGAAAAGATTCCGGTGGCAACGGATGCAAGGATAGTGAATATCAGAATTCTCGAGTCAATTTGAAGATGCACGAGATCGCGCATGTCCGGCGGCATCAGCGAAACGAGAGAGGCGAGACCCGCAAGAGCGAGGCCGAAACCAAGAAGTCCTCCGCAGGCAACGAGCAAAAGGCCTTCAATAATCAGTTGTTGGAAGATTCTATGACGGCTAGCACCGAGCGCCATGCGCAGCGACATTTCAGGCTGGCGCTTCAGTCCGCGCGCGAGGAAGAGGTTTGCGACGTTGGCGCAGGCGATGAGAAGGACAAGGCCGACGGCCCCGAAAAGCACGAGGAGCGCAGGGCGGACGTCACCAACACGGTCGTCCTGCAAAGTATCGAGCACGACTCCCGCATGCAAAGGGGGTTCGGAGTCTTTCGTCTTGATCTGCTTCGCAATCACATCGAGATCGGCTTGCGCTTGTTTAAGCGTGACCCCGGGCTTTAAGCGTGCGATGGTCTCGAAATAATGATGGCCTTCCTGCTGTGATGGGTCTTCGGTCGGTTTCAACACATCTCGCGGCACGGCGAAAGGCGAGAGCACCCAAGCGCTGGCGTCGTCAGGATATTGAAAACTGGCGGGCATGATCCCGGAGATGGTGTAGACCTGACCATCGAGGGTCAACTGGCGTCCGATCGCATCGGGATTCCCGGCAAACATTCTTTGCCATAAGGCGTAGCTGAGAACCGCGGGGCGGCCGGAGCTGCCGTTTGTGTCCTCTGCAGAGAATGTACGTCCTAGAAGGGGATTTACGCCCATGAGGGTGAAGAAATTGGGGGTAACGTCTGCGCCTGAGATGCGTTCGGGCCGTTCCGCACCCGTCAAATTAAATCCGGAGACGCGCGAGCCAGCCATGTATTCGAATACGTGGTTTTGACGCTGGAAAATGAGAAAAGTCGGCGGGTCCGGAGCGTTGTCTCCGGCTTCCGATTCCCAAACCAGTACGAGACGAGTGGGATTCTTGTACGGAAGAGGGCGAATCAGGACCGCGTCAATTACGCTGAACATTGCGGTATTGGCGCCGATGCCGAGAGCGAGTGTTAAGACTGCAATGGCGGTGAAGCCGGGGTTTTTGCGGAGCATGCGAGCGCCGTAACGGAGGTCTTGCAGGAAGGAATCCAGCCAGGCTCCGGCGCGGACTTCACGGACTTCTTCTTTTACTTGTTCGATGCCGCCTGATTCCAGCCTTGCGGCGCGGCGCGCTTCTTCAGGAGAGAGGCCTTGGCGCATTTTTTCCTCCGCGATGGATTCGAAGTACGACCGGACTTCGGAATCCAGGTCGCGATCGTTTTGTTGGCGGCCAAAAGTATTTCGCCAGAAGCTCTTTATGCGCGAGAGCGCGATCATGTTTGCTCCTTCTCTTCCAATTCAAGGATTCGCACTTTCATTCGTGTCGCAGAGCGACCATAGGATCGACGCGCATGGCACGACGAGCCGGGATGCAGCAAGCGGCCGCAGCTACACAAACAAGCATCGCGGCGACAGTTAGGAAAGTGAGCGGGTCGCGCGCCGTGATTCCAAAAAGCAGGCTGTCCATAAAGCGCGTGAGCGCGGCGGCCGCAGCGAGCCCGAGAATTGCACCGAGAATCGCGAGCCTGGCACCTTCGCCGAGGATAAGGCGGATGATGTTGCGCGGCTGGGCACCTAGAGCGACACGGACACCGATTTCGTGAGTGCGCTGCGCGACGGAATAAGCCACGACTCCATAAATGCCGATCGTTGCGAGGGCGAGGGCCACAGCCGCAAAAACCATCATCAGTGTCAGATTAAATTTGCGCGGAGTCACTGATGCAACCATGATGTCTTTCATGGTGAGCACGGCGGTGGGAGGGATGCCACGATCGAGAGCCCAGAGCTGGGCTTCAACCTGATGTGTAAGTTCACCGGGGCCTCTGGGGCTGTGCACGACGAGAGACATCCAACGTTTCCAAGATTCGTCCATTTGCGAATACAGATCGTAAACGGCAGGTTCCTCGGGCTGATCTAATCCAAAATGTTTTACGTCACCGACCACTCCAACGATAGTCTTCCAGCTCCCGGGTTTGTCACGCGACCATTGGATGCGCGCGCCGAGGGGGTCTTGGTTGGCGAAAAATTGTCGGACGAAGGTTTCGTTCACAACTACGACCACCGGGGTATTTTCGCGATCCTGTCCAGAGAATGCGCGTCCGCGAAGAAGTGGGATGCCCATAATAGAAAAATAGTCCCCGAGGATCGTGCGAGCTTGCACTGTCGGTTCCGTCCCGAGCTTAACCGGACGGCCTTCGATGGTGAGATCGTGAACCAGATAGTCGCCGCTCATGGGGAGTTCGCTGATGATGGCGGCCTGGACTTCTGGAAGCGAGTTCAGGGAGTTCAGTAGCGCGTTGCGGAACGCTATCTGTTTTGAAGCCTCTTCGTAACGTGCTTCGGGTAGCTCTACGCGCATGGTAAGGATCTTGTCGGAGCGAAAGCCTGGAGAAACAGACTGCATGCGCTGGAAGCTGCGTATCAACAGTCCGGCACCGACGAGCAACAAGATGGCCAAGCCGGTTTCTGAAACGACGAGAGTTCGGCGCAGACGAAGGCTTGTCCGGCTTCCTGCCATTGTGCGGCCTGACTGCTTCAGGTCGTCACCTAAGGCGAGGCGCGAAGCACTCCACGCTGGAAGCAGTCCAAAAATGATTCCGGTTAGGAGAGAAATACCGAGCGTGAAAGCCAGAGCGCGGCAATCGATGCCGATACCGGTGAGGCGCGGCAGGTTTTCGGGAGCAATAGCGAGAAGAGATTTTATGCCTACTTTGGCCAACAGAATTCCTGCGGCTCCGCCTGCCAATGAAAGCATGGTGCTTTCCACCAACATCTGCGAGATCAACCGGCGGGAGCCGGCACCGAGCGCGGAGCGAATTGCGATTTCTCGTTGACGAGATGCTCCACGGGCCGAAAGAAGATTCGCAAAATTGACGCAGGCGATCATCAGCACAAGTGCGACGGCGCCGAACAAAATCAGCAGCGATTCGCGAGAATCCCCGACCACCTTTTCAAGCAAGGGCATTAAATGACGTTGGCGGTCCTGGTCGTATTCGGGATAGGTGCGTGCCAGCGACTCATCAGCGCGATCCAGTTCCGACTGCGCCTGGGCGATGGTGACGCCAGGTTTGAGACGAAGGTAGGTTGTGAGGAAATGAACGCCGCGCGCCCGCGCCGCAGCGGGATAAACGACACGCAAAGAGGCGTACACGTCGCCGACCGGACCCGGTATCCAGAAATTTGCAGGGAGTACGCCCACAACCGTGTAGGCATTTCCGCTCAGCGGTATCGACCTACCGACGATGTTGGGGTCAGCGCCGAATTGGCGAGTCCAGAAGCCGTGGCTCAAAACAACTGCACCGGGAGAGCCAAAGCTATCGTCGTTCGCGCTGAGCAAACGGCCCAAAGCAGGTTGCGTGCGCAACGCGCGGAAGAGGTCGGCATTGCAGTTAATGGAGAATACCTGAATAGGCTCAGCGCCACCGGTGTAGTCAAGCCGTTGCATGGTGGAGGTGCCCAAAGCTTCGAATGACTGTGTTTGCTTCTGAATATCGTCCAGATCGGGAAGCGACTGGTTTGATTCGATAGTCAGCAGGCGGTCCGGCTCAGGATAAGGAAGAGGACGGAGGAGCACAGCGTTGACGACAGAGAAAATTGCGGTGTTGGCGCCTATGCCGAGGGCGAGAGTGAGAATGGCTACGGTCGCAAACCCTGAATTTTTGCGCAACGTACGGGCGCCGTAGCGAAGGTCTTGCAATAGGGAATCGAGCCAAGCGCCGGCGCGGACTTCACGGACTTCTTCTTTTACTTGCTCGATGCCGCCTAGTTCGATGCGAGCGGCGCGGCGGGCTTCTTCGGAGTTCATACCGGTGCGCGACTTTTCTTCTGCTAGCAGGTCAACGTAGGAGCGGACCTCAGCGTCGAGATCTTTATCGCGTCGGGTTTTGCGAAAAACATTTTGGAGGGCGGAAGCGAATCTCGCGATAAATGACATGGCATTCAATCTCCGGCTTGCACAGAAACACGATCCTTCTTTGTTCTTCCTAGTCGCCGCCTTCTTAGTCACTCCTCTTAGTGACCAATAATCTTTACTCATAGCGGAGGGCAATCATCGGATCCACGCGTACCGCTCGACGAGCAGGGACGCAACAAGCGAGCAACGCGACCGTTGCAATGATGGCAGCCGAGGTTGCGAAGGTGAGCGGATCCAGGGGCTGCACTCCGTAAAGAATGCTTTTCATTAATTGCGCCAAGGCAACTGATGCGACGAATCCCGCTGCCGTGCCGGTTGCGATCAAAGCTGTTCCGTAACGGAGGATCAGCCACAGGATGTCGCGGGCTTCGGCACCAAGGGCCATTCGAACGCCGATTTCATTGGTGCTTTGGGCCACTAGATAGGACATAACTCCGTAAAGTCCGATCGTGGCGAGAAGGAGAGCTGCCAGGGAAAATGCTAAGAGGAGCAACATCGCTAAGCGACGAGGGGCTTGCGAAGATCGAATGGCTTCATCCATGGTGGTGACGTTGAAGACCGGGATGTTCGAATTCGTGGCGTGGATTGCGTTTTGAACTTCGCGCGCGAGGTTTTGCGGGTGGATTCTTGTGCGGACGACAAAACTCATGGTGCTCACCGGGTTTTGATTCACAAGCGTGTAAACGCGGAGCTCAGGAGCGGTGTCCAGGCTTCCCGCACGCACGGGTGCGACTACGCCGACGATGGTGAATGTGGGCGATGTGGCGTCCGAGAAATCCTGAGTTCCCATTTTGATGGATTTGCCGACAGGGTTTTGTCCCTGCCAATATTGGCCGGCGAGACCTTCGTCGATCAATACGGAACGGGAATCGGGCGATTCGTCTTCCTTTTGAAAGGTACGTCCCTGCAACAAAGGAATCTTCATCGTTTCAAAATAATTTGACGACACAACGGAGACATAGGTGGTTTGCTCGATACCGGGCTGTGGGACACGGCCTTCGACCGCGAGCCACACTTCGTCGATTTGTGGAGTGAAGGGAACTGGAAACACGGTAGCCGCGGACTCCACGCCGGGGAGGCGCTGAATGCGGTCAAGACTCTGCTGCGCAAACTGAGTGATTTGCGGAGAGCCGCCGGTGTCAGCTCGTCCCACAATCACCGAGGCGGTTAGCAACTGGCTGGTGTCGAAGCCGACTTTCGTTTTCAGCAAAAGGACCATGGTGCGGACTAACAGACCGGCGCCAACCAGGACGGCCATAGCCAACCCGATTTCGCAAACGATCAAACCTGCGTGAACACGACGATTGCTTCCGCGTACGTTATAGGAGCTGGAGCGCAAGACTGCTTGCGGGTCAGTTCGCATGGCGAATCGCGCGGGCGCAAATCCAAAGGCGAAACTACTGAGTACGGCGACAGCGAAAGTGAAAAGGAAGGCGCGTGCATCAACCGTGAGGGGAACGGACATGGGTAAAGTGCTGGGCAAGAGCGCTGCGCCCAACCGGATTGCGACCCAGGCGGCAAAGGCGCCAAGAAGGCCACCGGTTAAGGCGAGCATCAGCCCTTCGGTGAAAACCTGCTGCAGAATTTTCTGTTTGCTGGCTCCCAACGCGCGGCGGAGAGAAAGTTCACGGCGGCGAGATGCCATTCGAACGAGCAGAAGACCGGTGAGATTTGCGCAGGTGATAGCGAGCAGCAAAGCGACGGCGGTCATCAAAAGAATAAGAAAGGCGCGGTTATCTCCGAGCATGTAGCGACGGAGATCTTTGAGCAAGGGACGCGAGGCTACATCGCTGTCAGGATATTGTTGCGCGAGTAGTTGGCCAACACGTTGCATGTCCAACTGGACTTGCGAGAGGGAGACGCCGGGTTTTTCGCGTCCAACAATATAGAGAAGCCATGCGTATTGGCGGCTGGTTAGATAAATCTTCGGCACGTTTTGTTCGAAGGGAGCCCACAAAGCTGTTTGGGTGACAGCTCCGAATCCTTTGGGCATCACTCCGACGACGGTGAAGGAGTGGTTATCGAGTCGGAGAGTTTGGCCGAGAATCGCGGGCTTGCCGCCATACTGGCGCTGCCAAAATTCGTAACTCAGGATGGCAACTTGTGGGCCGCCTTCAACATTTTCGGCGGGTTGAAAAGTGCGTCCGAGGATTGGAGAGACTCCCATCAATTCGAAGTAATTCGCGGTGACGTAACGTCCCGAGATAAGTGAAGGATAACTGTCGCCCGCGAGAGACATGCGAGCGTCGCGATAGCCTGCCATTCCAGAGAATGTGGTATTCAAGCGCTTCCAATCTTGAAAGTTTGGCCAGGACACGCCGGTGGAGTCACCGTTTGAACTTTGTTCGGTGATCCAGACGAGTTGATTGGGTGCGTGGTAAGGCAGGGGGTGCAAGAGCACGGCGTCGGCGAGCGTAAACATTGCCGTGTTTACGCCGATACCGAGCGCGAGAGTTAGGACTGCGATTGCGGTGAAGGCGGGATTTTTGCGTAACGTGCGCGCGCCGTAGCGCAGATCTTGCAGCAGGGAATCGAGCCAAGCACCGGCGCGGACATCGCGGACTTCTTCTTTTACTTGCTCGATGCCGCCTAGTTCGATGCGAGCGGCGCGGCGGGCTTGTTCGAGGGACATGCCTTCGCTCATTTTTTCTTGTACGAGCGATTCGGTGTAAGCGCGGAGCTCGGTGTCGAGGTCTTCCTCTCGGAGCCTTTTGCGGAAGAGATTTCCCAAGGCTGAGCGGAATCGCGCGATGATCGACATTTACCTCACTCCTCCTTACCGAAGGCGTCACTCATGGCGTAAGGCGACCATAGGATCCACGCGCATCGCTCTGCGCGCTGGGATGTAGCAAGCGAGTAACGCAATGGACAGTAGCAAAAATGGCAGAGCCGCGAAGGTCAGCGGATCGATGGGCTGGACTCCGTACAGGAAGCTAACCATCATGCGCGTGGTAGCGAGAGCTGCGAGCAAGCCAAATGCAATTCCGATTACGGCGAGACGCGCGCCTTGGCCGAGGACCATTTCGAAAACGTCGCGGCGTTGAGCGCCGAGAGCGACTCGAACGCCGATTTCGCGAGTGCGCTGCCCGACGAAATAAGAGATGACGCCATACATGCCGACAGAGGCGAGCAGTAAGGCCAGGCCGGCGAACGACCCGAGCACGAACATGGCGAAGCGGGGAAGCGTCATGGAATCGTCAACGATGGTGTCGAGCGTGGAGATTTTTGCCATCGGCAAGTCGGGATCAACGGAGCGCAATGCGTTGCGCACGCCGTCGGTGAGTGACGCGGGATCGACTTTTGTGCGGAGGATGACGTCCATGGTGAGCAGCGAAGGCCAAACTTTCTGGTTGTAGGGGACATACATCTCGGGAGGTGGGTCTTCGCGAAGAGAGAGGCGTTTGACGTCGGCGACGATGCCGATAATGGTTTCCGCCGGATATTTCTTACTGGCGGGTGCGACTTGCTTCCCGATGGCGTCTTCGCCAGGCCAGAATTTTTTGGCCATAGCGCTGTTGATTATGGTTACGGGCTGAGAATCGGCCGTATCGGAATCCAGAAAATCGCGGCCACGGAGGATGGGGGTTCCTGCGGCAGCAAAATAGCCTGGAGAAATCATCGTGTAATTCGAGAAGGCGCGCGCTTTGGGATCTTGCAACGGGTGGTCCGGCAAGCGAATGGAAGTGCTTTCGGTAGCGCCGCCGAGCGGAGTGGTGGCTGTGATTCCGGCGGACTCGACACCGGGAAGCGAGCGGATGCTTTGAAGCGTTTTTTGATACAGGGCTACGATTTGCGGCTGATCCGTATATTTCGTTGCGGGCAAGGTTAGCTCGAAAGTCAGGACGCGCGTGGGATTAAAGCCGGGGTCTACTTTAAGTAAGTGGAGGAATGTTCGAGTAAGCAGGCCCGCGGAAATAACCAGCACCAAAGCCAAGGCGACCTCTGAAATCAAAAGTACGTTGCGAAGCTTTGCACCAGTGGGACTGCTGCCGGCGCGCTGGCCTCCTTCTTTAAGCGATTCGACCAGATTATCGCGAGAGCCGGCAATCGCGGGCGCCAGGCCAAACAGAATTCCGGTAACAAAGGTAACCGCGAGAGCGAATAGAACGACCCGCATGTCGAGAGTAACTTCACCGAGACGAGGAATATTGGGAGGCGCGAAGAACTTTACGAAGTGAATAGCGGCTTTTGCGATCAGGATGCCTGCGATCCCTCCGATGCCGGCGAGAATCAGCGCTTCGGTAAGAAGCTGCCGCATCAACCGCCACTTGCCGGCACCAAGCGCGGCACGCAAGGTAAATTCCTTTGTGCGGGCCAGAGAACGAGAGAGAAGTAAACCGGCGACGTTGGAACACGCGATTAACAGAACCACGCCGACCGCGCCGAGGATTAGCAGGAGCGGCCGTCGCATGTCACCTGAGATTTGGCGCTGCATCGAAGTAACCTTCATGCCGAACCAGCCCTTGCCGCCGGGAAAGAAATCTTCAAGGCGCTTGGACATGAGGTTGACTTCGGATTGCGCTTGAGCGGACGTGATGCCGGGCTGCAAGCGTCCAATGACCGCGAGTTCGGAATCTTCGCCCGGAATGATGGGACCGGGGATGAGAGCTAGCGGAACCCAAAGCTGTGTCTCGCGCGGGAAAGGGAAACTGTTCGGCATTTCGTCGGCGCGCGGAAAAACGAATCCTTGGGGCATCACGCCGATCACGGTGTAAGACTCATTATTAAGTTGGAGAACGCGGCCCAGGATTTGCGTGTCGCTGCCGAATCTGTCACGCCATAGGCGGTAGCTGAGAACTACGACGTGCTCGTGGCCGGCTTGATCTTCTTCCGCTGTGAAAGTGCGGCCGACGATGGGGGAAATTCCCAAGGAGGGAAAGAATCCGGCGGAGGCGCGGAGGCCATCGAGGCGCGCAGCATCACCTGAGCCGGTAAGATTAAAGGAATCGCTCTTGAACGCGGCAACGCTTTGAAAAGATTTGGATTCGCGGGCGAAGAAGAGAAAGTCGGGGCGCCCCCAAGGCATCTCGTCGTAACCGAGATTCAGTCCGGCGGGAGGTTGGCGCCAGGGAAATACGATCTGTTGCGAATTAGGATAAGGCAAAGGCTTCAACAGGACGGCGTTAACGAGGCTGAAGACCGCGGTGCTGGCGCCGATGCCGAGGGCTAGCGTGAATATTGCGATGGCACTGAAGCTGGGATTTTTGCGCAGCATGCGTGCACCGTATTGCAAATCCTGTAGCAGGGCGTCGAAACTGGCTCCGGCACGTGCGTCACGGGATTTTTCTTTCACTTGTTCGATACCTCCCAGCTCAACTCGTGCCGCGCGCTGGGCTTGTTGTGGTGACATACCCGCGCGGATGTTTTCCTCGACTAGTAATTGCACGTAACTGCGGACTTCGGCATCGAGCTCGCGTTCGTTGCGCGTTTTGCGGAAGATATTTTCGACGCCGGAGGCTATTCGCGTGAGGATAGACATCAGCGCACTCCTTCGAGCCGAGGTGCTGTGACGCAGCGTTGGACTATTCGTAGCGTAGAGCCTCCATGGGATCGACGCGGGCTGCGCGCCAGGCAGGAATGCTACTGGCTGCAGCCGCTACTACGAATAATGTGGCGACCGCCGGGATGAACAAGAGCGGTTTGGCTGCTTGCAGGTCGACTAATAAAGTTCCCAAAAGCTTTGCTGCGGCGAAAGCAGCGATTAAGCCGACGGCGCTTCCTATAACAATGAGTCGCAGTCCCTGGCGGAGAACGAGAACGAGTGCGTCGCGGGGGCTGGCACCGAGCGCCAGGCGCAGACCGATTTCTTTTCTGCGCATAACGACGTTGCGCGACAGCAATCCGTAAAGACCTAGCGCCGTGAGCAGCAAAGCTACTGCTGCGAAGCACGCTGACAGAGCCGTAAGCATGCGTTCCTGATGCAAATGGGCGGCGACGAGTTGATCGAACGTGAAGATGGTTGGCTCCGGAGCACCCGGGATACTTTTGCGAACGGCGTCGCGGATTGCGGCGATTGCCAGGGAAATGTTGTTGCTGCGCACTACCAGGAAAAAATCGGCGCCTATTTGATTTTGAGGTATGAGGCGGTAGACAGCGCGTTCGGGCGGCTGGCGCAAGGACTCGAAGCGAGCATCGGCGGCGACTCCGATCACCTGGCAAGTATCTTGTGCGCTGGCCGTAGATTTTCCGTCGAGAGAGACGTCCGAACCGCCGGTGTAAACGAAACGGCCCAGAGCTTCCTCGCCGGGGAAGAAATTATGCGCCGCCGACACGCTAAGAATGCAAACTTGCGCGGCGGTTGCGTCGGCGCGATTAAATGCGCGTCCTTCGCGAAGAGGCGTGCCGATTGCGGAGAAATAATCTGGGGTGACGGCCTCGGGCCAGACTTGCATGTCGGTGTGGACGGCGCCTTTTTGGTCGAGCGAATAATAATGTGAAGAACTCCACCAGCCTTTTAGTGGCGGCGAAGACATGACCGCAGCTGAAGCGACGCCAGGCGCCGCGGAGAGCGCATCGACGATTTGCTGGGCGTCACGCGTGGCGACGGTTTCGGAAATTTTATTCGGTGTCAGCTCGATTTCGGCCATCACTGCGTTTTCCGAGTGGAAGCCGGAATCTTCACGCAGCAAATGAAAGAAGGATTGACCCAGAAGGGAAGCCGCGGCTAGCAGTACAACGCTTACGGCCACTTGCGATGGAACGATCCATCTACCGAACGCGCCGGATGATGCGCCGACATCGTTCTGTTTCAAGCCGAGGATGGGAGCCACGCGACTGGCGCGCAAAGCGGGCCATGCGCCGGCAATGAACGCGGAAAGCACGCTGATAGCTGCTGTGAAGGCGAGGACGGCAGCTTGCGGCGCTGCGTCGAGCGGAGGAGGCTGACCGATTGCTGCGAGCATTGACACCAGAGCGGTGGCCGCGAGCCATCCCAGGACAATGCCGGCCAACAAACCGCAGAATGCGAGCAGGGCGACCTCGCTTAATACTTGGCGAAACAGGCGGCGACTAGACGCGCCGAGCGCGCTACGCACGGCGAATTCACGAAGGCGGTTGCTGACGCGTGCGAGGATGAGCAGACCGGTGTTCGCGCAGCAAAGTAACAGAACCAGTCCGACCAGGATTTCGAGAACGAGAAGCGGGCGGCTGTATATAAGCTTGAGAGAGGAACGTCCCGAGCGGCCGCTTTCGACTCCAAGTTGAAACGCGGCAAAGAAGCCGCCAAGAAATCTGTGGGAAGGATCGGCTTCGTCACGAACAGAATCTTGCGTGGCTGACAAATTGGATTGTGCGTTTCGAAGAGTTGCACCGGAATTCAATCTGCCGATTACGGTCAACCAAAAGCTGCCTGGGTGATGTCGCAGGGGCTGTGGAGCATTCAAGACTTCTTCAAAGGAGAGAGGCAAAATGATGTTGGCGCGCTGTCCAGCTACGACACCTTCGAAGCCTTGCGGCAATACTCCGACGATTGTAACGGGCTTGGCATTGATAATCACCGAACCGCCGATGACGGACCGGTTGCCCTGGAAATGTTCCTTCCAGTAAGCGTAACTCAGAAGCGCTTGGTAGCCATTGGGGCCGCCGCCGGGCTGATCGTCCGCGTCGGTAAAAATCCGACCTATGGCGGGCTGAAGTTCGAGGACTCGGAAACCGTTGGCGGAGATGAGGGCGCCATCGACATTGGTTACCGCGCCATTTTCTTGAAGGGCCAGGCTCGAATCGCTCCACGCGAGCAAATCTTGAGTGGCTTGCTCGTGCTTGCGAAGGGCGTCGTATAGAGGACCGGAGAGGCCGAGGTCCTGCGTGCCGGAGCGAAATGTGTAACGCACCAACTGCTGCGGGTTCGGGACCGGAAGACTTTTCAGGATCACCGCGTAAGTGAGTGTGAAGATCGCGGTGTTGGCTCCGATGCCGAGCGCTAGTGTGAGAATTGCGATGGCGCTGAAGCCGGGATTTTTGCGAAGAGTGCGAGCGGCGTAACGAAAATCTTGAATGACTGAGTCGAGCCAAGCGCCGGCGCGAGCCTGGCGCACTTCTTCTTTAACTTGCTCGACGCCGCCCAGATGAAGCCTGGCTGCTCGGCGAGCTTCTTGCGGGTTCATTCCTTCGCGGATTTTTTCCTGGGCTAGAAGATCGGCGTAGGAGCAAACTTCGTCGTCGAGGTCGCGATCGGTTTTTTCTTTGGCGAAGATATTTCGCCAGAAGTTTGTGATGCGCGAAAGCATGGGCGTGCTACTCCTCGTTGCCACAGCTAACTAGGAAGCCTCCAGCGCACGGGCAATGGCCAGCGAAATGCGGCCCCAGCGCTGTGTTTCCGATTCGAGCTGGCGGCGGCCAGCTTTCGTGAGCCGATAATATTTTGCGCGACGATTATTTTCGGACTCGCCCCAGGAGGAAACGAGCCAGCCTTCCTCTTCCATACGGTGAAGAGCGGGGAAGAGCGACCCAGGCTTAACCTGAAAAGTGCCTTTGGTTATTTGTTCGATTCGGCGAGAGATGCCAAGGCCGTGCATCTGGTCCAGAGCCAGGGCTTTTAGAATCATCATGTCCAGGGTGCCCTGGAGCAGGTTGGTTTGGTCTTGAGTCATATTTCTCCTATAGACGATCTGTAGGACAATACGTTAGCCTCCTATAGAGTGTCAATATCAAGAAATGATGCGGAGAGGTAGGCTTGCGCAGGGGCCAGGCCGTTGACATGGCACGGGCGCGGCTTCACAATCGTTTGGCGCGTTTTGACGTGAGAGTTTTTTTTTCACCCTCAGAGAATGTTTGTTCGGTCGTTGAAAGTCAGCGTTGGCGTGTGAAATTCAAAACCTACTGAAAGAGGCTATCCGATGATTCGACGTGTTCCATTTCTTGCGCTCGGCATATTGGCGATGGTGTTGCCGGCGGGGCTTGCGGCGCAGAGCGCAGATTCGCGCGCGGGTGTAGAAACTATTGCAGCGGAGGCCGTAGCGGGAGGCGGCTGCGATATTGGAACGGCGGATGAACAGACGGGGCACGGATTCGATCTTTCGAATCTGGATCGCAGCGTGTCACCTTGCGATGACTTCTTCCAATTCGCCGACGGTGGCTGGGTGAAGAGCCATCCGATCCCGGCGATGTATCCGTCGTGGGGCACGTTCAACAAACTTCGCCAGGACAATGAGACAGCGCTAAGCAAAATACTGGAAAAAGCTGCTGCGGATAAGAGCGCGACGCCTGGTTCGAACTGGCAGAAGATTGGAGATTTTTACGCGAGCTGCATGGACGAGACAGCGGTGGAAACAGCAGGCATGAAGCCCTTGCTGCCGCAACTTCAACGCATCGCGGATATACATGATACAGCGTCGCTGCAAGCGGAAATTGCGCGGCTGCAACGCGACGGAGCTGGGGTGCTGTTCGCGTTTGGCTCCGAACAGGATTACAAGAACAGCACGCAAGTGATTGCGTCAGCGCGGCAGGGCGGGCTGGGGATGCCGGACCGCGACTACTACACGAAGGATGATGAGAAATCGGAAAAGCTCCGCGCTGCATATGTGCAGCACGTGGCGAATATGTTCAAGCTAGCCGGTGATGACGAGGCGACCGCAGCGGCGGAAGCGAAGACGGTGATGGCGCTGGAAACGTCGTTGGCTAAGGCTTCCATGACGCGCGTGGAACGACGGGATCCGGATAATACTTATCATAAGACCTCGGTGGCGCAGTTGGGCGAACTGACGCCACATTTTATGTGGACCGAATATTTCACCGAAGTGGGCACTCCGCCGGTCACAGACGTGAACGTCAACCAGCCGGAATTCTTCAAGGCTGTGGATGCGTCATTGGCTTCGGTTTCACTGGCGGACTGGAAGGTTTATCTGCGCTGGCATTTGCTGCATAACGCGGCGCCGTCGCTATCTTCTAAATTCGTGAACGAGAACTTTGATTTCTATGGGAAGACCCTGCTGGGTACACCAGAATTGCTGCCACGCTGGCGCCGTTGTGTGCAGGCTACCGACGCAAATCTGGGCGAAGCACTGGGACAGTATTATGTGAAAGAGTATTTCCCGCCGGAAGCGAAAGCTAAAGCGGTGGCCATGGTGAAGAACTTGATGGACGCGTTGCGCGACGACCTGGCGACGCTCGATTGGATGAGTCCGGAGACCCGCAAGCAAGCGGCGGTGAAGCTGGACGCCATCATGATCAAGATTGGGTATCCGGATAAGTGGCGGGACTATTCGGCGTATAAAGTGGACCGTGGGGCGTACGTGGAGAACGTTTTTCGGGGACGCCAGTTCGACCTGGCGCACGACCTTTCGGAAATCGGCAAGCCGGTGGATCGCACGGAGTGGGAAATGACTCCGCCGACGGTGAACGCGTATTACAGCGCCCCGATGAATGAGATCGTGTTTCCGGCGGGAATTCTGCAACCACCGTTCTACGACGCGAATCGCGATGACGCGATGAACTATGGCGGCATTGGGGCGGTGATCGGCCATGAAATGACGCACGGGTTCGACGACCAGGGAGCAAAGTTTGACGCACAGGGCAATTTGAAAAACTGGTGGACTGCGGAGGATTTGAAGAATTTTAAAGAACGCGGGGATTGCATCGCGAAACAGTTTGACGAATTTGAAGTGGAAGCGGGGCTGCATGAGAATGGAAAGCTTGTGGAAGGCGAAAGCATTGCAGACCTTGGCGGACTGACGCTTGCTTACGCGGCGCTAGAGAAATCGTTGGAAGGAAAGCCGGCGCCGGCGAAGATTGACGGATTTACTCCGGAGCAGCGATTTTTTCTGGCGTTCGCGCAGATATGGGCGGGAAGTTTCCGTCCGGAATTTGCGCGGATGATTGTGGCGACGAATCCGCATCCGTTGGGTCCGTATCGGGTGAAGGGTCCGCTTTCAAACATGCCGTCGTTTGCGAAGACCTGGGGATGCAAGGCGGACTCGCCGATGATTCGTAAGGAAGAATTGCGCTGCCGGATTTGGTGATTTCGGGAATTGTTGAAGGCGTAGCGAACTCTTAGCGTTTCTTGCGATGTAATTTTTCCGCTGGGGTGGGCTTTGGCTTGACGCGCGGCTTTTTGCCCGACTTGCGATTTTTTTCGATTCGTAATTGCCACGCCGTGCGCAAGGCACCTGCGAGTACATCTTCGTTTGCGGCACCTAGCCGGATGTGGGTCATTCCCATGCGGCCCCAACCGCCTTTGATGGGCAGGAAAACTTCCGGAAGTTCTTCGACGAAAAGTGTTTGCTGCTCCAGGGTCAACATCAAATTGCCATAACCTTCCTTTTGCGAAGCGAGCGTGGCGAAAATTCTGCCGCCGACGCGAAAATCCGGTTGTCCCATGTGCGAACTTTCTTCGGCGCCTTCGAGGCTGAGAGCCAGTCGGCGGAAGTCATTTGCGTTCATGAAAGCACGCTCCTGCTAGAAATCAATTCATGGCGGTGGAATAGGGAACTGGCGCTGGCGCGGTGTGACGGCGCATAAGCGGATTGGGGTACGATTGCGGCTTGATATTGGCGGTACCAGAGGGCTTCGCTGGCACGTTGCCACAAGCGAGTTGCGATCCAAAAGATCAGCATTAGCTGCGTGAGCAGAAATGCGGTGGTGATGGACAACGGACTCAAGCCGTACACCCATACAAACATACCGAGGCCAAAGAAAATCCAGGCCAGCAGGCTGATTCGCAGGTAAAGCCAGAAGAGCGAGCCGAAATTGTGAGTCAGTAAAGACGCCGCACGACGAAGGGCGCGGTGCATTCTGGTTTCGTCGTCAGCGACGGCAATGACTTGCGCCATGTCGAACCACAATCGCAGGATCATAAGAAGCAAGAAGATAACGAGTGACGAAGCGCCCGAAAAATAAACGGCAGGGTAAGGAGAGTTTGATTTCTCATCGATACTGTTGTGGATAGCGCTACAAATTGCAATAAAAATTCCGAGGGGAATAAAAGCGAGAGCCATGTAAAAGAGGAGACGGACGAAGCGCCAGAAATGATGCCCGCAGGCTTCGAAGAACGCGGTGGTGGTAGGCTTCAAGTCAAAAAAGTAGGTT
Source organism: uncultured Acidobacteriota bacterium (assembly GCA_963838475.1). GTDB lineage: Bacteria > Acidobacteriota > Terriglobia > Acidiferrales > UBA7541 > Palsa-295. Next base: position 55,957 of record CAWIRJ010000008.1, on the reverse strand, counting down.
GCCAGAATACCGCCCGTGCAGAAAATCATAAAAATGGCAAAAATAACGGAGTAATGAAAAACGACCGGGCCAGGAGTTTCGAGCGGCGAGTCGGGTTGCACGGCCAGCTCCATAAGCGCTGTAAGATCGAAGCCATTCACAAGACGTTGTGAGGCAAAGCTATGAACGAGCGCGGGACTGACGCGGTCGACTAATCCGCGAACGGCGAAATGCGCCAAAACCAGATTGACGACGAATATCCACCAGAGAATTCGCTGCCAGCGCCATACGAGGCCGGCACCGGATGCAAATGTTTTTGGTTTTGCTGCTGATGACACTCGACTAGCTCCTTCGATTTCCCACTAGGATACCCAGGCCAGGATTTGCGAAATCCATTCGCTGGCGAAGACCCACATATTTTCAAGCTTGTGAACGGCGCGATAGTCTCCCTCCTCGACATAACTGTTGTTGAAAAAATTGCGGTCGAGCATGACTTTATTGCCTGGATCGATCTGCGCAGAGGCAACTTTGGATTTGCGATCGTAAGTGTAGCGCACCCAACGGTCGCGACCATCCCAGTGTTCGGTGGTTGTGGAACCATCTTCGAATTTCACGATGACATCGACTGGAAAAACGAAATCACCCTTGCGATGCACGGTGACGTAGGTGCGGTAAATTTCGTCGGTATTCTTGTCGCGAGAAACTGTTTTCTCCCACCAGTTCAGGCGGTCGGAATGCGCATCCCAAATATCGTAGTCGAGAACATTGGTGCCGTAAACGGCTTGATCGAAATACCATTTCAGATCCTGGTGCGAGACGTCTTCGATGGTCTTCAGGAAATCTTCGCCGGTGGGATGCTTGAAGCGGTAACGAAGGAAATATTCGTGCAACGCAGCGAGCATGGTTTGTTCGCCAACGACTTTTTCGAGAGTGAGAAGAACGGTAGCGGTCTTCCCGTAAGTGACGCCGCCGTAGGCATTGTCACTTATGAATTTCCATGAAAGATGTGTGATGGGATCAGTATCCGGAAGCGCGATGTATTCGATACGCAGAAATTGCGCTTCACTCGCGGTGGCAAACGGAAAATTAACTATGGAAGTGTTCTCGCCATAAATCGCAGCCATGGACTTGGCTTCTACATAGCTGTTGATGCCTTCGTCGAGCCAAGCCTCTTCGAATTCATTGGTGGCGACCATGCCGTACCAATATTGATGGCCGAATTCGTGGTTGACCACGTCCTCGGGAGCGAGAACACCTTTTGGCATGTACCAGTTGGTGCCGGCGGTGATGAGCGTGGGATATTCCATTCCGCCAGCGTTGAAGGCGCCATGCGGCGGGTCAACGGTTGTGACGCGATCGTAAGGATAAGGGCCGATATTCTTGTCGTACCAGGCGAGCGTGCCTTTCAGAGCTTGCACGTAACGCGGCGCGGAAGCCATGTGCCCGGGAGACATGAGCAGGTGGAGTTTTACTGGTCCTGCGCTGCCGGTCCATGAATCTTCGATAACGGTATAGTCGGGACTCGCGGTCCAGGAAAAATCGTGGACGTCCTCGGAGTGGAACTTGGCGGACTTGGTGCCGTCGGAATTGTTTACGGAAGAAACTAAATCGCCGCCCGCGCCAAGGATTTCGTTTTGTGGCACGGTCAGGTTGACATCGAATGTTCCGAAGTCGGCGAAAAATTCCGAATCAGCGTGGAACTGATGACAATTCCAGGCATTTTTCCACCACACGCCGACTTTGGGGAACCATTGGCCAATCATGTAGAAATCGCGTTTGTAACCGGTGCGGTAGAGGACCTCGGGAAGCTGATCGTGGAAAGTCATACGGAATTCCACGGACGCGCCGGGCGCAACAGGTTTAGGCAAAGTGACCTGAAAAACGGTGTGGTCGTTGGCGTTGCGATCGTCGGGTTGGATGAATTGCATTTTGTCGGTGAGATCGCCGGCGCCCTCGACCTCGAGTTTGGTCACAGTGATCGAGCCGCGATTCTTTTCGTTCCAGCCGGAATCGGCTCCAACGCCCCGAGCGCCGCTCATGCGAACCTCAGTCATTAGAGTTGATTGAGGCTGAAACGCGTTCATATATAGATGGAAGGGGAAAGATTGCTGAGCCTGGCCGGTAAGATTTTTATAGACGAGGGTTTCCGTCGCGTCGATCGAATGGGAGTCGGTGTTGAGTTTCGCATCAATGGTGTAAGCGACGACGCGGGTGGAAAGGGGAGCGTTCGGTGTTGAACTGGGGGCATCGGGCACCTGAGTACTCGGCGCTGCCGATTGCGGTTTGGAGACGGTGCTGGTACTACCTGCGAAAAGCAACAGTCCCGCGGCGAGCAATAGTGTGGACAAGCTTCGAAACATTCGACCCCAAGGAACCTGAAGAAGCTAACAAAACAGCGAAAAATTCGAATACACAATATGTCACGCAGGACGAGCGCGCAAGCAGCGAATCCGAGCAGGAATGCCGTGCCTACCTCGCGCAATGCATGTTCACCGCCGGTTGACGCCTTTGCGTTCACCGACTAGACTAAAATGTAAGGACGGGTTGCAGGCAAAAAGCCGCCGCGCCCAACGACAGTCTGTGTTAACCATGAGCCCAACGATCCTGCAGCAAAAGCGCTATCAGCAGATCCTTAGCGATGTAGTGCGCGCGTACATCGAGACGGGCGAGCCTGTGTCGTCTCGGAGTATTTCGCGCCGACATCTGGAGCCGCTAAGCCCGGCGACGGTTCGCAACGTGATGGCGGATCTGGAAGACGAAGGCTTGCTGTTTCAGCCGCATACATCTGCAGGGCGGGTTCCGACGGCGGCAGCGTATCGGTTTTTCGTGGAGCAAGTGGCGGCACAGGCGACGGCCAGCCCGGAAGACCGGCAATGGATTCGGCGTGAACTGGAAGCGGCGCAGACGCCGGAAGCGGTAATGGAACGAGCGAGCCATGTGCTGGCGGCGGTCTCGCGCGGTCTGGGGATTTTTATTTCTCCGCCGTTGGCGCGCAGTGTGGTGGAGCACTTGCGATTTTTGCTGTTGCCGGACAGCCGCGTGCTCGTGGTGCTGATTTCCGGCGGCGGTGTGGCGCGGGACAAACTGATCCGTACGGAGCGCGCGTTTCGGCAAGAGGATCTGGACCACGTCGCGGATTATTTGAATCACCATTACACCGGCTGGACGCTGGAGGCGATGCGCGTTGATCTTCGCAAACAAGTGGATCGTGAACGTGAGCAGTACAGCCGCATGGCCGACGATGCTTTGATGCTCTGCGATCCGAGTATCCTCGGCGACAACGCGGACCGCAAGATTTATGTGGATGGCGCGGCACTGATTGCCTCGTCTCCGGACTTCACGGACCAGGCGCAATTGCGCGAGCTACTGGAGGCGATTGAAGAGAAAGACCGGTTGATCGCACTCTTAAGCGGCTGTATCGAAGCGCCGGAGCCTGTACACGTAGAATTGGGACTTGATAAAATATCAAATGGCGGAAAACACCTTGCGCTCGTTTCGGCGTCCTATTCATCTAACGACCAGGTGCAAGGAACGCTTGGCATTCTCGCGCCCATGCGGATGCATTACGAACGCGTAATTACGGCCGTAGCATTCATGGCCCAGTTTTTTTCAGAGAGCCAAGAAGGAGGGTAAGGTTTTGGCATCGCGTAAAGATCAGGACGAAACGGAAAACCCAAAACCGTTTGTAGCGACAAGCGGCGGGAAGCGTATGGACGCGGAACAGGCTGCTAACGATGCCGCGGTAGCCGCGGCGCGCGCGTTCGAGACAGATGGAAACCCGCAGCCGGAAGAAATCCAGAAACTAACCAAGGAAAAAGAAGAGTTGAAGGATACGCTGCTCCGGCGCCAGGCGGATTTCGACAATTACCGCAAGCGTGTGGAGAAAGAGCGGCACCAGGAGCGCCATCGCGGAGTGGAAATAGTTGTCGAAGGATTATTGCCGGTGCTGGACGCGTTTGACAGGGCTTTAGCCTCGCATGATGATCCGGCGTATGCAGAATATATAAAGGGTTTCGAGTTGATCCGGAAGCAGCTTTGGGATTTGTTGACGAAGCAGGGTGTGAAGCGTATTGAAGCCAGCGGAGAACAGTTCAACCCGCACTTGCATCACGCTATCGAAAGCGTGGAAGGCACAAATCAGAAGGAAGGCACCGTAGTTGGAGAAATGCAGACGGGTTACACATTTCACGATCGCGTGCTGCGTCCTGCCATGGTCCGTGTGGCGGCAGGCAAAGAATCTTAAGCGCAGTGGCAGCATCGAATCACTATCGTTTGATTAATTTTCTGTAGGTGTGAGTTTTTAACTTCCAGGAAGTAGAAAAGGAAATGATGGCGGCCACGAATTCGAAAGACTTTTACGAAGTGTTGGGCGTGACACGCGAGGCTTCGGCGGAACAAATTAAATCTGCATACCGCAAAGCGGCAATGCAGCACCATCCCGATCGCAATCCTGAAAATAAAGAAGAAGCGGAGGCGAGTTTTCGCGCGGCTAGCGAAGCTTACGCGGTACTTTCCGATCCGCAGAAGCGTTCGATTTACGACCGTTACGGCGTAGCGGGGTTGGGAAATCGCGGTTTTGATACTGGATTTAACTCCAGCATCTTTGAGGAATTTCAGGACATTCTCGGAGATCTGTTCGGGTTCGAGGACGTGTTGGGAGGAGGACGCCGCCGTGGGGGACGTGCTCGCGGACAGCGTGGCGCGGATTTGCGTTACGACATGTCGATGACGTTTGAAGAGGCGGCCACGGGAGTCAGCACCAAGATTCGTGTTTTGCGGCACGAGTATTGCGAGACCTGCAAGGGCACGGGAGCGAAACCCGGGACTACAATGTCCACTTGCACTACTTGCAAGGGACACGGGCAACTGGCTTACCAGCAAGGATTTTTCTCGATCACGCGGACTTGTCCAGCGTGTCAGGGCGCAGGAAAGGTGATTCGCGATACTTGCGTTACTTGCAGAGGACAGGGCCGCATCGAGCGCGAACGAACGCTGGAAGTTGGAATTCCGGCGGGCGTGGATTCGGGAACGCGTCTGCGAATGACTGGACAAGGTGAGCCGGGAACGAATGGCGGTCCGGCGGGCGATCTCTATATTTTCCTGGAAGTGAAGGACCACGCGTTTTTCGAGCGTCGCGGAGCAGATCTTTATTGCACGATTCCTGTAAGCATTTCGCAGGCCGCGTTGGGAGCGACGATTCGCGTTCCTACGCTGCAGGGAGAGGAAGATCTCGATGTTCCGGAAGGGACGCAATCGGGACAAGTATTTCGGAAGAGATCGAAGGGGATGCCGAATCCAAATGGGGGACGAGGCGATTTGTACATTAGCATACGAGTTGTGATTCCGGGAAAGGTGTCGCGCGAACAGCGGAGATTGTTGGAGCAACTCGGTGTGTTATCAAAGGTAGAGAATAAGCCTGCAGAGCGATCTTCTAGTTTTTTTGAGAAAGTGAAAGATATTTTCGGGTAGCCGGTTTTTGTTGCGATCCGGTCAATCGCCGATCGAAAACCGTCAGATCACTGGCGTTTTACTTTCCCGCATTTTGTATCCTTCAAGTGAAGTGACTTCACGTTAGAATAGCGCCGTGCGACGACGCTTCTTTACGGATAAGTTCGGGGCGAAGTCTGCGGTTTTGCGCGGTGACACTGCCGAACATCTAGGACGCGTGTTGCGTGCGGAGCCCGGGCAGCTTTACGAGTTGAGCGACGGCGAACGCGTTTGGCTGGCACGGATCGAAAAAGTTTCGTTGTCGAAGCGCTCCGGACACCAGATCGAATTTATTCTAGTGGAAGAAATTGAGCAGCAGCAGCCTGCGTTGCAAATCCAACTTCTGATGTCGGTAGTGAAATTCGACCGATTGGAATGGTGTTTGGAAAAGGCGACGGAACTCGGCGTTACCGAGGTTGTTTTGTTGGCAGCGGCGCGCAGCGACAAAGCTCTGTTGGCGGCTGCGGGCAAGCGGCGTGCACGCTGGGACAAGATTCTGTCGGAATCAGCGCAACAATCGCGGCGGATTCGGCCTCCCATTCTGCGAACCGCGCAAGAGGGGATGCGGGGCGCCGGCGCTCATCGACCAATTCATCCGAAGGAAGCGTTCGCTCAGGCAGGTGCGGCTTGCAAGCTGGTGATGTCTGAAAGGCGCGACGCTAAATTGATGCGCGATGCGTTGAGCGTTTATGCCGAACCGACTGCAAGTCTGGCGATAGGACCCGAAGGCGGTTGGACGGATGACGAATTGGACGCGGCGCGGGCGTCTGGATTCGCTGAAGTGTCCTTGGGGCAGAACATTTTGCGCACGGAGACCGCGGTATTAGCGGCGCTGGCGATTTTGGGTTTTACACTTGGCGATTGAGGCGACTAACTCGCGGCGGAAGCGACCGGCGTTCCATATTTCTTCGTCTTATTCGGCGTGCGCGCAGACGTCTGCAATTTGGCGTGCGTGGCCTGGGCATGTTATAAATAATTAGGCGAAGAATGTTCGATACATCGAACCCTAGTCCGGTTCCAACCGATAACTCGCGCGTTCCCCAACTGCGAAGAGAGCTGCGCAGTTGGACGCGCGATTTAGCCGTCGCGCTGGGCCTCGCGCTGGTAATCATAATTTTCCTCTACCAGCCGGTGAAAGTGGAAGGCACCAGTATGGCTCCGTTGCTAAGCGATCAGGAGCGCATTTTCATCAACAAATTTGTGTACCGGTTCGAGCCGATTGAGCGCGGCGATGTCGTTGTGTTCTGGTATCCTCTCGATAAATCGAAGTCGTTCATCAAGCGCGTGATTGGTTTGCCCGGAGAAACGATCGAGTTGCGCGGCGGGCATCTGTACGTGAACGGGAAAGAGCAAAAGGAAATTTATATTCCGCCGAGTTATCTGGATGGTTCGAGCTACGGGCCGATTACAATTCCATCGGAAAATTATTTTGTGATGGGCGACCATCGCGATAGTTCTAACGATTCGCGAGTGTTTGGGCCGGTGGGCAGGCCGTACATTTATGGCAAAGCTGTGTTCGCTTACTGGCCGGTGGATCATTTCGGATCGCTAACGATGTCATCAACGGTGAATGCGGCGTCGCGATGAAATTTGGAGGAGCCACTGACGCAAGACCCCGAAGCACGCGCTATTTTAGCGCTCGAAGACGGGCGAGTATTTAAAGGCCGCGCAGCCGGCGCTCGCACGCGCCGCGGCGGAGAAGTCGTTTTTAATACGAGTATCACCGGGTATCAGGAAGTTTTCACTGATCCAAGTTATTCCGGCCAAATAGTCTGCCTGACGTATCCGCATATTGGGAACGTGGGCACGAATCTTGACGACGAAGAATCCGCAAAACCGTATATCGAAGGTCTCGTGGTGCGCGAATTTTCGGCGCTGGCGTCCAACTGGCGTTCGAAGGAATCGGCGCAGGATTATTTGGAACGTCATCGTGTGCCGGTGATTTGGGATATTGACACACGCGCGCTGGTGCGGCACTTGCGCGATGTGGGTGCGTTACGCGGCGTGGTGGCGACCGACGGCACGCCCGTTGAGCAGCTTGTAGCGGAGGCGCGCGCGCTTCCTACGATGGCGGGGCTGGAACTGGCTAGCCGCGTTACTTCACCGAAACAATATGAATGGAAGCGGGGCTCGATTGAACTTAGCGGTTCGGGCGCGCCGGTTGACGTGAAATCCGAGATGGCAGCAAGTTCTGACGGTAAATCACGCTACAAAGTTGTTGCGTATGATTTTGGGATCAAGCAAAACATTCTCCGGTTGCTCGTAGATCATGGCTGCGACGTGACCGTAGTTCCTGCGCAAACCTCAGGAGAAGACGTTCTCGCGCTGAAACCGGACGGTGTCTTTCTGTCTAATGGACCTGGCGATCCTGAACCGATTGGATATGCGGTAGAAAATATTCGAAAGATGCTGGGGCGCGTGCCAATTTTTGGGATTTGTCTGGGGCATCAATTGTGTGGACTGGCGCTAGGCGGGCGGACGTTCAAGCTGAAATTTGGACATCACGGCTCGAATCATCCCGTACAGAATTTGCGGACGAAGAAAGTGGAAATCACTTCGCAGAACCACGGGTTTTGTGTGGATCCGGATTCGCTGCCGGCGAGCGACCTCGAGATTACGCATGTGAACTTGAACGACCATACGAATGAGGGCATGCGCCATCGTTCGCTGCCGCTCTTTAGCGTCCAGTATCACCCGGAAGCGTCGCCCGGGCCGCACGACGCGCGATATTTGTTCGATGATTTTATTTCGCTGATGAAGGCCGACGTTTGAGGCGAGAAACAGGATTGCCGACAGTATTAGAGGCAAAGCACAAAACACGAATCTTGTCATTCCGAGCGCAGCGAGGAATCTGTTCTCTTTATGGAGCGGCACTATTGCACGTACATCATGGCCAGCCTTTCACGAAAAGTGTACGTGGGTGTCACGAACAATTTGCTTCGGAGAACGGTGGAACACAAGCGTGCGTCTTTACAGGGATTCACACAAAAATATCGAATTAACCGGCTCGTCTATTTTGAGTCGTTTCAGTATGTGCGCGATGCGATCGCAAGGGAAAAGCAGATTAAAGGTTGGCGGCGTTCAAGGAAGGTTGAATTGATTGAGTCGCGAAACCCGACTTGGGGCGACATTTCGGCGGAGTGGGGACTGTTGGAACGGAAGAAAGAGCAGAGCCCTCGCCTGAAATCGGGCTCGGGATGACAGATGTTGCTCGTTGTATTGATCGGGGAAGGGCGATAAGAGTCCCATTGATCGAGGCGATTGACATTAACCACGATGCCGAAACGGACTGACATCAAGAAGATTTTGATTATTGGCTCGGGGCCCATTGTGATCGGGCAGGCGTGCGAGTTTGACTACTCGGGTACGCAGGCTTGCAAGGCGCTGCGGTCGGAAGGCTACGAAGTGGTGTTGGTGAATTCGAATCCGGCGACGATTATGACGGACCCGGAAACGGCGGATCGCACATACATCGAGCCGCTGACGAAAGAATATCTTGAAGCGATTATCGCTGCGGAACGGCCTGACGCTTTGTTGCCGACGGTGGGCGGACAAACTGGACTAAATCTGGCGGTCGAGTTAGCGGAAGCGGGAATCCTCGACAAATATAATGTGAAATTGATCGGAGCGTCGCTGCACGCGATCAAAATCGCGGAAGACCGCCTGTTGTTCAAGAATGTTTGCCGCAAGATCGGGCTGGAGGTTCCGGCGTCGGAAGTTGTAACTACGATTCCGGATGCGGTGCGTCTGGCCGACGAGCTTGGTTATCCGGTAGTGATTCGTCCGTCGTTCACGCTCGGGGGAACCGGCGGATCGATTGCGTACAATCGCGAAGAGTTTGCAGATTTGATTGCGCGGGCGCTGGATGCGAGTCCGGTGCATCAGGCACTGATTGAGGAATCCGCGCTGGGCTGGAAAGAGTACGAACTGGAAGTGATGCGCGATGTTCGCGACAATTTCGTGGTCATCTGCTCGATTGAAAATCTGGACCCCATGGGGATTCATACCGGCGATTCGATTACCGTTGCTCCGGCTCAGACACTTACGGATAAGGAATACCAGCGCATGCGCGATGCTGCGGCTGCGATCATCCGCGAAGTGGGGGTTGAGACGGGCGGATCGAATATTCAGTTTGCGATCCAGCCAGAAACCGGGCGGATGGTTGTGATTGAAATGAATCCGCGCGTGTCGCGAAGTTCCGCGCTCGCCAGTAAGGCTACTGGCTTTCCGATCGCGAAGATCGCGGCGAAACTGGCGCTGGGCATGACGTTGGACGAAATTCCAAACGACATCACCAAGAAAACGCCATGCTCTTTTGAGCCTACGATTGATTACGTGGTGGTGAAAATTCCGAAATGGCAATTTGAGAAATTTCCGGGTAGCGACACTACTCTTTCCACGCAAATGAAATCGGTGGGCGAAGTGATGGCGATTGGGCGCACGTTTCAAGAGGCATTGGGGAAGGGCATTCGATCACTCGAACCCCACACACCCTGGCGTGCACCTTCGGAAGTTTCCACCGCGCTGCTCCGGGAAAAACTTACTGTGCCGGGGCCGGACCGCATTCACTGGTTGTTTGAGGCCCTCAGGCGTGGGATGTCTGGCGAAGAAGTTTGTTCCCTCACGAAGATCGACCCTTGGTTCATCCGCCGAATGATGGAGAGTGTTGAAATCGATCGCCGCGTGGCCGCCACGGATATAAAAGAAATCTCTGCCGAATTGCTTCTGGAAGCCAAACGTTCAGGTACTAGCGATGTGGAGTTGGCGAAAATGTGGTTCGCGACGCCGGCTGAAGTTCGCGCGCGACGTGACGAGCTTGAAATTCGGCCTGTTTTCAAGCGTGTGGATACTTGCGCCGCGGAATTTGAATCGTTTACGCCCTACCTTTATTCCACGTACGAAGAAGAGGACGAGACCGGCGCGGTTGATAGGCCGAAGATTGTGATTCTCGGAAGCGGGCCGAACAGGATTGGGCAGGGAATTGAGTTTGACTATTGCTGCTGCCACGCGGCATTCGCGTTGAAGGAAGACGGCTATGAAACCGTGATGGTGAATTGCAATCCAGAAACAGTTTCGACGGATTACGACACTTCGGACCGTCTTTATTTTGAGCCGCTCACTCTGGAAGACGTTCTTGCGATTATCGAACGCGAAAAGCCACAGGGCGTAATCGTGCAATTCGGCGGCCAGACGCCTCTGAATCTGGCGCTCGATTTGAAGAAAAACGGAGCGAAGATTATCGGGACGGCTCCTGAGTCAATCGATCTCGCTGAAGATCGGCGGCGTTTCGGTGCATTGCTGAACGAACTAAAAATTCCTCAGCCGCAAGGTGGCACGGCGCTCGCGCCGCAGGAAGCGGCGAAGGTTGCGAACGAGATTGGACTGCCGGTGCTGGTGCGTCCGAGCTACGTGCTGGGCGGACGTGCCATGGTGATTGCGTACGATTTGAAGACGGTGGAGGAATACGTGGCGCAAGCTGCGCTGATTGGGACCGCGTCGGATCCCAAGCGCCCGATCTTGATTGATCAGTTTCTGGAAGACGCGACGGAAGTGGATGTGGATGCGCTGGCCGACGGGGAAGATGTCGTAATTGCGGCGATCATGGAACACATCGAGGAAGCCGGGATTCACTCGGGAGATTCTTCCTGCGTACTTCCAGCGGTCACGCTAAAACCTGCGATCCTGGAACGCATTCGTGATTACACTGCGCGTCTTGCTCGCGCGTTGAATGTAGTAGGGCTGATGAACGTGCAATACGCGATTCAACGCGACAAAGTGTACGTGCTGGAAGTGAACCCGCGTGCTTCGCGCACGGTGCCGTACGTGAGTAAAGCGACCGGCGTGCCCCTGGCTAAGGTAGCTGCGCGGCTGATGACGGGCCGCAAGCTACGCGAGCTGAATCTTCCTTGCATCGAAACGAAAGGCGTGAAGGAACTCGCTGCCGGCAAATTCTATGCGGTGAAATCGCCAGTATTTCCGTTTAACAAATTCCGCGGAGTGGACACAATTCTAGGGCCGGAGATGCGTTCGACGGGCGAGGTGATGGGAATCGCGTCCACATTTGGCCTGGCGTTCGCGAAAGCGCAGCTTGCCGCGGGACAGCGTTTGCCGCTGCATGGCACTGTATTTTTGAGCGTGAACGACCACGATAAACGGCACGTGGCGTTTGTGGTGCAGGATCTTCTGGCTGCGGGACTGAAAGTTGTCGCGACGAGGGGTACCGCGGCGGCACTCGCGAGCGCGGGCATCGAAGTGGAAACGGTGTTTAAAGTGAATGAAGGCCGGCCGAATATCGTGGACTTGATCAAAACCGGCAAAGTGGATTTAGTAATCAACACTCCGCTGGGACGCGAATCTTTCTGGGATGAAAAGTCGATTCGTCGCGCGGCGATTCGTTACAACATTGCATGCATCACCACTCTTTCGGCTGCCAGCGCTGCAGCACGAGGAATTCGCGCGATGGCGGGGCATGCCGCCGAGGTCGGAGCGTTGCAGGACTTGCATCGCCGCAAAAGTGCAGCAGCCGCAGAGCGCTCTTAAAGTAGGCAAACCTCTTTTTGAGAACTCGGCGCGTCAAAACTCGTTCGTTGATATAAAATACCGGCGTGAAACTTCACGGAATATTTCCTCCCCTTACGACTCCGTTCGCGCCTGATGGTGCGGTCGCGCTTCCCAAGCTGCGCGAAAATATCGCTCGTTACAATAAGACGGGGCTTGCTGGATACGCGATCAATGGGTCCACGAGCGAGTCGGTGCTGCTGAAGTGGGAGGAGGTTTACCGCATCTGGGAGACCGCGCGAGAGGCAGCCACTCCGGAGAAAATTCTCATTGCGGGCACCGGGGCTGAATCAACAGCAGAAACGATTGAGCACACGAACCGTGCTGCTTCACTCGGCTACGCTTTGGCGTTGGTGCGAACGCCGAGCTTTTATAAGCCGGCCATGACGGAAAGTGCTCTCGCGGAACATTACCTGCGGGTCGCGGACGCCGCGCGGATTCCAATTCTCGTATATTCGGTTCCAGTTTTTACGCACGTCACCGTGGAAGCGCCTTTAATCGCGCGCGTCTCTAAACATCCAAACATTATTGGGATGAAAGATAGTTCGGGGAGCGTGCCGGGTATTGCCGAAATTATCGCTGCAGCTCCGCAAGAGTTTCAGACGCTGGTAGGTTCAGCATCCACGCTGTACGAGTCTCTGGAGAAAGGCGCGGTGGGAGCGATCCTCGCCGTAGCTTGCGCGTTTCCGGAATTGTGCGTGGAGATTTACGAAGCGTCGCGCGCCGGTGAACCGGCGAAGGCGCATTCGCTAGCGCAAAAATTGATTGCACCCGCGAAATTGTTTGGCCCTCAATTCGGTATCGCCGGCTTGAAATATGCTTTAGATCGAATTGGATACTATGGCGGCGCACCGCGAAGTCCCCTCCTTCCTCTGGACACCTCCGGGCGGGCTGAAATAGACGTTATGCTCTCGAATCTTACGGCTCAGACCGCGCATCAATTGTAGTGTCACCTGCTCGCATGAAGAAAAGAGTGAACAAGTCTGTCTGTTGCTCTGCTCGCGTTCGCGGTGCGTTCGACGCGCGCAAGAATTGCTTCTTCGGTGCTAACGTTACGATTTTTGCCGCGTCCCACTTGCATTGCTGCGCACATTTTGCGCGTGTATCATGAATGCCTCCATGGAGTCTCACTGTCTTCCATTTAGCAAAATTCCGCATACGACTAAGCTATTTTCCACGTTTACAGAGAATTTCGACGAAGTAGCTGCCTACTACGGAGAGCCGCCGACTGTGGCGGGCGTGCTGGCAGCAGCGCGCAAGATCAAGTTGGAAGAAAACGTTCGGCGAGCAGTGGTGGAGGTTCTGCGCGAGCAGAATGCAGCCTTCGGCGCGGGTCCGGACACCACGCGAAATCTGGAAAGACTGGCCCACGGAGCAGCGGCTATCGTCACCGGGCAACAAGTGGGACTTTTTGGTGGTCCGGCTTACAGCCTTTACAAAGCCATAAGCGCGGTTCGATATGCGGAGGAAGTAACCAAGGCTGGAGTCGATAGCGTGCCGATTTTCTGGCTGGCCACCGAAGATCACGACTTTGCCGAAATCAATCACGTTTCATGGAATTCGAAGCAAGGGCTCGCTGAATTTGAATTGGGTGAGCGAGAGTCAGATGCCGGCCGCCGAGTGGGCGAAATTAAACTTGGGGCGCCGGTCACCGGGCTGGTGGCGAAGGCAGTCGGCGGGCTGGAAGGATCCTTCGGGAAGGAAATTGCGCAAGCTCTTCGCGAGTCTTATACACGCGACGAAACCTACGGCTCGGCATTCGGGAAATTAATGGCGCGGCTGATGGCAGGGCGGGGAATTATTTTTCTGGATCCGCTCGATCCGCGCTTTCACAAACTATCCGCAGGTGTTTACCGGCGCGCGCTGGATGAGGCTGACGTATTGCGCGCTTCGCTCATTGCGCGGTCGAAGGAACTGGATAAGGCCGGATATCACGCGCAAGTGAAAATCACCGGCGAGTCCACTCTTCTTTTTTATAATGTGGACGGACGCCGCCAGCCGCTTCGTATGCGCAACGGCAAATTTACGGCGGGCCGCTCGTCGTTTACCTTGGCGGAATTACAAGCGGCAATCGAGAGAACTCCCGAGCTTTTTACGCCAAACGTGCTGTTGCGACCTATCGTTCAAGACACGCTGCTGCCGACCGCCGCGTATATCGCGGGCGCAGCGGAGATCGCCTATATGGCGCAGGCGCAAGTGGTTTACGACAAGCTTCTTGGGCGCATGCCGGCGATTTTGCCGCGCGCGGGATTTACGATCGTCGAACCGCTGGTCGCCCGCAAGCTTACAAAATTTGGCCTCGACATTAACGACACTTTCCGCGGGCACCAGTATCTGCGAGCACGCATGGAACAAAAAGCTTTGCCGCGCGCTCTAGCGAGCCGTTTCGAGGCGGGCGAAAAAACGCTGCGCAAGCTTTTGAAAAGCTATCAAGCCCCGCTTATGAGGCTCGATCACACGCTCGTGGGCGCGCTGGAGTCCGCGGAACGCAAGATGCTTCACCAGTTCGCCAAACTGAAGGGCAAGGCTGGGCGAGCCGAGAATTTGCGGATAGGCGTTCTCGATCGATACGAACGAATCTTTCTTGATTCGCTTTACCCTCATCGAGGTCTACAGGAGCGCACTCTCTCGCCTTTACCCTGGCTCGCGGAATACGGGCCGAGCTTCGTAGATAATCTTTCCCGGCAAGCCAGCATAGAGTCGCGTCAACATCACATCGTTTATCTCTGACGCGAAGGTGTGCGAGTTGTTCAAGAACACCACGCAGGTGCAGTCTCTCCCAAAGGCAGCAAATCCCGTGTTAAAATGCGCGGTCATTCTTTTACTCGCAATCTTCTGGAGGCAAGTTCGATGAAAATCACACCGGGAAAACAGAAAGGCATGAAGGCAGTCTCGGACGCTCGCGGAGTAATCGCGGCGGCCGCTATGGACCAGCGCGGGTCGCTCAAGAGCGCCATCGCTAAGGAAAAGGGCATCGACAAGAAGGATGTGTCGGCGCAGATGCTGGAGGAATTCAAGACCACGGTGGTGAAGGTATTGACGCCTCATGCCAGCGCGATTTTGTTGGATCCCGAATATGGGCTGCCGGCTGCAAAAGTCCGCGCTCCCAATGCAGGTTTGCTGCTGGCGTACGAAAACAGCGGGTATGACAATACGCGTCCAGGCCGGCTTCCTGACCTGCTCGACATTTGGTCCGTGCGTAGATTGGTTGCTGCGGGGGCCGATTGCGTCAAGATTCTGCTGTACTACACGCCGTTCGACTCCTTTGAGATAAACGATATCAAGCACGCTTGGGTCGAGCGTATTGGAGGCGAATGCACGGCGTCGGACATCCCGTTCTTCTTGGAATTTGTGGGCTATGAGGAAAACGGTGACGAAAAGGGCGCGGCATTCGCGCGCAAAAAGCCGGAGATCGTCACGCGCAGCATGGAGGAATTTTCCAAGCCGCAGTATGGCGTTGACGTGCTGAAGGTAGAGGTTCCGGTAAATATGGCGTTCGTTGCCGGCTCCAAAGCTTGCAAGGGCGAATCGGTTTACTCACGCGACGAGGCTAAAGAACATTTCCGCAAGGCTGCTGCAGCCGCGAAAAAGCCGTTCATTTACCTTTCTGCTGGAGTGAACAATGATGTGTTTGCCGAAACACTCGAGCTTGCGGCTGAATCCGGCGTGAATTTTTCGGGCGTGCTGTGTGGTCGGGCCACCTGGAAAGAGGGAATTCCGGTTTATGCAAAACAGGGCGCAAAGGCGTTGGAAGATTGGTTACAAAACCAGGGCGTGAAGAACATTAACAACGTCAATTCGAAGCTTTCGGCAGCCAAGCCCTGGTTTAGTTTTTACGGCGCAAGTTCCGCGGCAGCTTTGTCTTAACAGCTTCCTAAACAATTGAAAATGCGTGCCATTCTGCGCGCTCCGCCCGAAATTTGTGATTTTCCGGCGTGCGACGAGGGCGTTTGCGGAATGCGCGCGTTTCCGTTAGAATCATTGTTTAAGCAGATGCAACTGACGCGGTTGTACGTGCAGCACGCGAATCTGCGGCCTCCCTGGCTCCTGGACATTCAGAGGTAATGACGGAAGAAAATCACGGTATCAATCTAACTTTCGACGCAGCTGACGAATATCGTCCCGAAGCCCCACCTCCTCCTGAAATCCCCGCTTGGAAAAACGGCAGCACTCGAATCGGAATCCATACATCCATTGCTGGAGATCTTTCCGGAGCGCTGGAAATAGCGCACGCTTTGGGTGCCAACGCGCTGCAGATATTCTCTTCCAGCCCGCGCATGTGGGTGCGCGGTCCTTCCAGAATTTCAGAAGCGGATGCGACGCGATTTCGCCATCGCCGCAAGGAACTGGGACTTGGGCCGCTCATAATTCACGACAATTATTTGATTAATCTCGCCTCGCCGAATCCGGTGCTGCGAACACGGTCGGTGCAAGCGTTTCATCAGGAAATCGTTCGCGCGCTAGCGCTGGGTGCGGACTTTCTGGTGGCGCATCCCGGTTGCTGCATGGAAGGCGGAGCGGAGGCGGCGGTCGCTTCGATCGCGAACGGACTGAAGCAAGCTACGCGCGGGCTGAAACTCGACAACTTGGAAATCCTGCTGGAGAACACGGCTGGTCAGGGAACTTCCATGGGTTCGAAGTTTGAGGAGTTGCGAGCCGTACTCGATGCATCCTCGGACTTGCCGCTGGGAGTTTGCATCGATACTGCCCACACTTTCGCGGCGGGATGGGATATACGCACGGCGGAAGGTCTGGACAAAACCTTGCAAGCGATTGACAACACGATCGGGTTGGAGCGCGTGCGCGTAGTTCACGTGAACGATTCCAAAACGCATCTGGGCTCGCGTGTGGATCGGCACGAACATATCGGAAAAGGCAAAATCGGCCTGGAATCGTTTGCCAGGCTCTTGAATCACCCGCAGCTTGCTGGGCGAGCCTTCATTCTGGAGACGCCCATCGACAAGCCGGGTGACGATCGCAGGAACGTCGCCGCGTTGTGGAAATTGATAGGCGTGGTCATTCCTGTCAACAACGGCGCGCGCGACGGGATGAAGCCGCGTCGAAAGAAGAAAAGTAAAGTAAGCGCGCACGGGAATGTGAGTAAAAGAAAGACGGCTGTGAAATCGCGCCCACGTACGATCGCACGACGAAAGTCTCGAGGGAAGTGAACTTGTTCGAATACGATCCGCGCCAAGTCGAAACGAAGTGGCAAAAAGTGTGGGCGGAGAAGAATGCATTCCACGCGGTAGAAGATCCTGCGCGCCCGAAATATTACGTTCTGGAGATGTGGCCTTATCCTTCCGGCACATTGCACATGGGCCACATGCGCAACTACACGATTGGCGATGCCGTCGCGCGTTATAAACGGATGTGCGGCTTGAACGTGCTTCACCCAATGGGCTGGGATTCGTTTGGCTTGCCTGCGGAGAACGCTGCGATTAAGAGCGGAACGCCTCCGCGCGAATGGACCAACTCCAACATCGCGCAGATGAAGGCGGTCTGCGAGCGATTCGGCTTCGGTTACGACTGGCAGCGCGAGATTTCTTCGTGCGAGCCGGATTACTATCGCTGGAACCAGTGGTTTTTTCTGCGCATGCTCGAAAAGGGCCTGGCCTACCGCAAACGTAGTCGCGTGAACTGGTGTCCGCAATGCGCAACGGTTCTGGCGAACGAGCAGGTGGTGAACGGTTGTTGCTGGCGGCACGAGAACACGATTGTTGAGCCGAAAGATGTCGAGCAATGGTTTCTGCGTATCACGCACTACTCCGATTCGCTACTGGATGGAACGATTGAATTGGCAGGGGGCTGGCCGGAACGCGTGCTGGTGCAGCAGCGTAACTGGATTGGGAAATCCCACGGCACGCGCGTGAAATTCGAAGTCGCGCAGATGCCGGGAAAATCCCTGGAGGTTTTTACCACTCGCGTTGACACGATCTTCGGTGCCTCGGCAATCGTGCTTTCTGCGAATCATCCGCTTCTCGAAAGCCTGCTCGAAGGCGTGCCGGGACGCGGTGCCATTGAATCGCAGATGAAGGCCATGCGGCAAAAAAGTATGCGCGCCGCGGATATTGCCACGGCGGAAAAAGAAGGCTTTTTCACCGGACGTTTCGCCGTTAACCCATTTTCCGGCGGCAATATTCCGATCTGGGTCGCTAATTTCGTGCTGGCGGACTATGGGACCGGCGCTGTGATGTGCGTTCCCGCCCATGACCAGCGCGATTACGAGTTCGCCGAGAAATATCATTTGCCGGTGAAGATTGTGGTGCAGCCGCTGAATGCTGCTCCGCTGCGCCTGGATCGTATGAGCGAGGCGTACACGGAGCACGGCAAGTTAGTGGATTCGGGCGCGTATACTGGCCTAACTTCCGACGAAGCCATCCAGAAAATGTCAGCGGATGCAAAAACGAAAGGCTTTGGCGACTCCGAAACTACGTATCGGTTGAAAGATTGGGGCATTTCGCGCCAGCGTTATTGGGGCACGCCGATACCGGTAGTTTATTGCGATAAAGACGGCATCGTTCCGGTTCCAGATGACCAGCTTCCGGTACGCCTTCCTGAAAATGTAAAGCTCACCGGAGAAGGGCAATCGCCGCTCGCATCAGTCCCGGAATTCGTGAACACTACGTGCCCGAAGTGCGGAGGTCCCGCGCAGCGCGAGACGGACACGATGGACACCTTCGTCGATTCTTCCTGGTATTTTTATCGCTTCACGGATCCGCGCGACAATCGCGCTCCGTTTGAAAAAGGAAAAGCGGAATACTGGTTTCAAATCGATCAGTATATTGGAGGCATTGAACACGCCATCCTACACTTAATCTATTCGCGCTTTTTCTGCAAAGTGATGCACGACCTTGGAATGGTCAACGAGACCGAGCCGGTAAAGCGGTTGTTTTCGCAGGGGATGGTGCATAAAGACGGCGCGGTAATGTCGAAATCGAAAGGTAACGTGGTTGGCGCGCTGGATATGGCCGATAAGTACGGGTGCGACACGGCGCGAATGTACACGCTGTTTGCCGCGCCCCCCGAGCGCGATCTGGAATGGAGCGAGCAGGGAATCGAGGGTTGCTCGCGCTTTCTGAACAAAGTCTACCGGCTCGTCGTCAAACATGCGGATCGATTGAAGGAAGTGCGAACAGATCAAGCTGCGCAAACCGATTTCGCCACCGCTACAGCCAAAGAGAAAACGTTGGTGCGCAAGGCGCATAAGACGCTGAAGCGCGTTACGAACGATTTCGAAGTTCGCTGGCATTTCAATTCGTCGGTCGCGCTGATTATGGAGCTGCTCAATGAGCTGCAGGGCCAGGAGCCGCTCGACGTGGACGTTTCACCGGTCATTTTGAAGAGTGTGCTTGAGATCTTGTTGCTCATGCTTTCGCCCATCACGCCACATATCGCCGAAGAGCTTTGGGAAAAACTTGGGCACCCGACGGACCTATTGAGCGTGAAATGGCCGGCGTATCGCGAAGACCTCACGCGCGAAGAGCAGGTTGAGGTGATCATTCAAATCAACGGCCGTCTACGCGGGAAGATTCTGGTGGACGACGGTTTCGGCGGGGACGAAACTATCGCTCACGCGCTGAAGGATCCGCGCATCTCGGTCTTGATTGACGGAAAAGAAATTGTGAAAACTGTGGTGGTCCCGAAAAAGCTGGTAAATATCGTTTTAAGATAAATCCGGAGAGGTTGATGACGCCAAACAGCCGCGCGATTCCAGCGAAACGAGGAGATGACGACCAACCAGCGGGAGGCACGGTGAGCACACAACACGGAATCGTGGTCCTCGATTTCGGCGGCCAATATACGCAGTTGATTGCGCGCCGCATCCGCGAGCAGCAAGTATTTTCGGCCATTCTTCCTTGCACAGCATCGATTGAAGAAATCCGCGCGCTGGAACCTGCGGGGATCGTCTTGTCCGGCGGCCCCAGTTCTGTTTATGACGCGACTGCTCCGGTCTGCGATCCAAAGGTTTTGCAACTGGACATTCCGGTGCTCGGAATTTGCTACGGCATGCACTGGCTGACACACACGCTCGGCGGAAAGGTGGAACGAGCCGAACGCCGAGAGTACGGCCCCGCTCACCTCGACATCGAAAACGTCTCGAAGCTTTTCTCTGACTTTCCCGGGCAATTTAAAATCTGGAATAGCCACGGTGACCATGTGGTTGGTTTGCCGGATGGCTTTACTGTGACCGGGCGGACTGACAACGCCGTCGGCGCCATGGAGCACGCTGCAAAACGATACTACTGCCTCGAATTCCATCCCGAAGTGAATCACACCGAACGCGGAACGGAGATCTTGAGCAATTTTGTTTTTCAAGTGTGTGGCGCTAAACAGAACTGGGATCGCTCCGGATTTATCGCGTCGATGGTGGAAACGATCCGCAAGCAAGCGGAAGGTGCTCGGGCGATTTGCGCGTTGAGCGGCGGCGTGGATTCGGCGGTAGCGGCGGCGTTGGTGCATCGCGCAATCGGTGATCGGCTTACGAATGTTTTCGTGGATACGGGTCTTCTGCGGCGAGATGAATTTCGCGATACCCTCGAGCTTCTTCGCGCACGCTTGGGGCTTAATGTGATCGGCGTCGATGCTTCGGAACGTTTTCTGGGACGCCTAAAGGGAATCACCGATCCTGAAGAAAAACGCAAGCGTATCGGCGGCGAATTCATCAATGTGTTCGTGGAGGAGGCTCGAAAACTGACGGCTTCGACGCAGGGACTGCCGGTTAAATTCCTGGTGCAAGGCACACTCTACCCGGACGTGATCGAATCTGTATCGGTCAAAGGGCCCTCCGCAGTCATTAAAACTCATCACAACGTTGGCGGCCTTCCCGCTGATATGCCTTTCAAGTTGATTGAGCCTCTGCGCGATCTGTTCAAAGACGAAGTGAGGTTGATCGGTCGTGAGCTCGGTCTGCCGGAGGAAATCCTTACGAAACATCCGTTTCCGGGGCCGGGTCTCGCTGTTCGGCTAATCGGCGAGATTTCGCGGGACCGACTTGAAACGCTTCGAGCCGCAGATGCAATTGTGGTGGAAGAAATCCGCCGCGCCGGTTTATACGAGAAGGTTTGGCAGGCCTTTGCTGTG
This sequence comes from uncultured Acidobacteriota bacterium, assembly GCA_963838475.1. GTDB lineage: Bacteria > Acidobacteriota > Terriglobia > Acidiferrales > UBA7541 > Palsa-295. The sequence goes on along the minus strand of CAWIRJ010000008.1, from coordinate 34,852 downwards.
CTTCTACCGGTGCAAAGCGTGGGAGTGATGGGAGACGGCCGGACATACGGATACACAATCGCGGTGCGAGTGGTGGACTCGCTAGATGCCATGACGGCTGATTGGTCTCGATTGCCGCGTGAAGTACTTGAGCGGATTTCTGTGCGCGTCGTAAACGAAGTCCCCGGTGTAAACCGGGTGGTCTACGACATCAGTTCGAAACCGCCAAGTACTATTGAATGGGAGTAAGGCCGACACACCGACGTCGAGTCGTCTCTAGTCGCTGAGAAGACCTAGCGGTTGGCCATTTTCTGGGCCATGTATAGCAAAAGCCGGCGGTCGCCTTCGTCAACTCGACTCAGCAACCGGCGGAAGCGGCCCAGGAGGCGCGCTTCTTTCCCCTTGCTTCCCCAAGCGATATCGTCCGCAGTCTTCCGTTTCGGAAGATTTGGCAATACGGGTGGTTCCTCGCCGTCGTAGAATAGCTGGTAGAGCGGAACTTCCATGGCTCGAGCCAGCTTTTCCAGAGTCTCGATCGCCGGGACGGTGTGACCGTTCTCGACGCGCGAGATGTAGCAGCGAAGAAGCCCGGTGCGCTTCTCGATGTCACCCTGGGAAAGTTTTTTCGTTTCACGCAACAGACGGATGCGTTCTCCAATTATCATGGCGGGTATTGTTACATGGACTACTGTCTCCCGCAAGGGCCAATAGTTGCGTACTCCGAACCTGTGAAAGATACTGACTACAAGTCAGTGAACCGTTACGCGTGTTGGTGGAATCTCAAGCATTAGCGGAGCGGGAACCAAAAGTCTTCGCCAACGTAACCAAAACTGTATGGCAGACGTCCCAAAGAATATGGCGGCAAATGCTTCGGCCATCTCCCTTCCGGCCCGCGCGAGAAAGCGGGATGAAGAAGCCGAACTGGTTCGCTTGGCCCAGAGCGGCGAAGAGGCTGCTTTTGAAGAACTTATACGGCGGCACCAGCAGCGGGTTTTTGGGCTAGTAAACGGCATTCTTCGCCGGCGCGAAGATGTGGAAGATGTTGTCCAGCAGGTATTTCTGAAAGTTTTTGTTTCGCTGAAACGATTTGATTTGCGAGCCGCTTTTTCGACTTGGCTGTATAAGATTACGGTAAACGAGTGCTGGGATTATTTGCGAAAGAAGAAAGTTCGTCCGCTGGTGTATGAGACGGACCTTTCCGAGGATCAAATTTCGCGGCTGGATGGCGCGGCCTCTGCTGAACGTCCCCCAGCAAGCCCTGCCCGACGTGCGGAAATACAAGACATTCTTGACCGACTGCTTGACGAATTGCCCGAACGTGACCGCGAGTTGCTGCTCCTGAAGGAAGTGGAAGGATTTTCGGTGCAAGAATTAGCAGAAATTTTGAACGTAAATGTAAATACCATAAAAGTGCGGCTGTTTCGCACGCGCGCGCGCCTGATGGATCTCTATCGTCATCGTCTGAATGCTGAGTCAAGTCATCCAGCCGCAAAAGGAAGGGTGAAAAGTGATGGAAGCGGACTTTAACAAACCAGCGTGTTTGGATTTCGAAGCGTTGCTCGAAGATCATGTGACGGGCGATCTGAGCAATGCCGACGCTGAGAAGCTGGCGGAGCATTTGGAAAGCTGCGTGGCTTGCACTTGGGCACTGGAAAACGCCGCTCCGAGCGTGGATTTGCTGCGTACTCTTTCGCCGGCGGCGGATCCAGGTCCGGGTTTTTCTCGAATGATGATGGCGCGGGTTCGGCAGGAGTTATCCAGGTTGAACGAAGAGAAATCCATTTGGCAGCCGTTTATTTCGCTGGCTTGGCGCTTTGCCGCCACTGCAACGCTGGCACTTGCTGTGCTAGTGACGTTCGATGCGGTTCGGCACAGCAATAATTCTGAGATCGCGGAAATGCATCCGGCGGGGACTCGCGAACTTTTCCCGGATCCGGGACGGCTTCCCGCGAACAGCGATGAGGTATTGATGATGGTGGCGGACACAAATCATGGACAACGATAAGAAACGCGGCGAAGCAGCACTGCTCGTCTTGGTGGTATTTTTACTCGGCGTGCTGCTGGGCAGCGTAGGAAATCATGTATGGGGAGAGAGAGTCTGGGGCAAGCAGATCCCGGCAGGCCAGCCTACGAAGGGTCAGATTGTCAGCGATCTGACAAGAGAATTACAGCTTACCTCGGACCAGCAGAAGCAGTTGGCCGCTATCGTTGACGACACGAGAGCGCAGTGGCGAACGCTCTACTCAACTATCGAGCCAGAGCACGAAAGAATTCGTCAGCAAAGTCGCGATCGGATTCGTGCTTTCCTCACGCCGGAACAAAAGCCCAAATTCGAAGAGTTTATGAAGCGCATCGACGAGCAGCGTCAGAAAGACGAACAGCAGCAGGTTCGTTAGCCAACGTCCCGCCTAGAACGGAATATCTTCGTCGGTAATTTCCGGCCCTGGCGCGCCCGGCTCTTCGAGCATCGGGCCGCCTTCCATATCGGGATCAGACGGCCGCCCGGCGCCGCTGTGGCCAAAACTTGCGCCCGCACCCGCTCCTGCCGCCGCGCCATCCGCGCGTCCGCCGAGCATGCGAAAATTCGTGGCCACGATTTCGAAGCTGGTGCGCTTCTGGCCTTCTTTGTCCTGCCATTCCCTGGACTGAATGCGTCCTTCGATGAAGATCAAGGAACCTTTCTTCAGATACTGTTGGGCGATTTCCGCTTGTTTACCCCATACGACAATCTTGTGCCACTCCGTACGCTTCTGGCGTTCGCCACTCTTGTCTTTGTAGGTTTCGTCCGTGGCCACGGAGAAATTCGCTACCGCCTGGCCGCCACCGGTGTAGCGAGTTTCCGGGTCTCGGCCCAATCGTCCCACGAGAATTACTTTGTTTACCGACATAAATGTTCCACCTGTTCTGCTAGTTTTGGTTTATGTGGCGAGTATAGCCGAAGTGAGGCATGGCCGAGGTAAAAAGTATCCCCCGAAGTCGATGGCCTGGCGGCCTCCCGATGGACGCGTGGGAAAAGATCACTCGCGTCTTCGCCTGAAATATTTCGGTGCAAAAAATCTGTTACACTCCGGCGCATAACAAGAATCCGAAGAAACTGGAGGCCAGCTATGGCTCAGAATTTCGAGAATCACGCCAAGATCGTTCCTGCATTTCACTACTTTATTCTGCCGGTTCTAGCGATCAATTTTGTCCAGTCCATCTTCCAGGTGGTGCATCACTTTTCGGTTGATGCTGTGATTTCTGTGCTGCTTGCTTTGGCGCTCATACTGCTTGCGCTCTACGCGCGAATGTTTGCGCTTACCGTGCAGGATCGGGTGATCCGGCTGGAGATGCAGTTGCGATTGCGTAACCTGTTGCCGCCCGACCAGCATGCGCGCATCGTGAATTTTACGGTAGGCCAGCTAGTAGCGTTGCGATTCGCCAGTGATGCGGAATTGCCGGGGCTTGCGCGAAAGGTGCTAGACGAAAAGGTGAATGACCGCAAGACCATCAAGAAGATGATCCAGAACTGGCAGACTGATTTGTTACGCGCGTAATCTGTAGATACGGTTGTAGCTTCCGGCAGCCCTATTTTTGATCGGGTCTCTCCCTTACAGGGCTATATAAGGGACGAAATCCAAGAATTATTAGGAAAGAAAAATTAGTGTGACGCAGCCGGGCGTGGCGTGGCAGAAACGCCAAGCTCCTTCAGCTTAGCTTGCGCGCGGCGTGCTTCGTCAGACCCCGGGAACCGGCGCACGAGCTCGCGCAAATCTCGAATGCCGCTCGATTTCATTCCCAATTCCAGCTCCGCGAACGATTTCTTCAGCATCGCGGCAGCCAGCTTGAAACTCCTGGGATAATTGCTCATCACGATCTCGTATTGCGCCAGCGCATCCTGGTAATTCCCCTGCTGATACGAAATTTCGCCCAGGTAGAACTGTGCGTTCGAACTCAGCTCGTTGGTCGGGAAAGTCCGGATGAAATCGCTGAACTCCTGGCGCGCAAGATCGTATTTGCCAGTACTGAAATCACGCAACGCGTTTTGATAAAGTGTGTCGCTGGAAACGGAGGACATGGTCGAGGGCGCGGAATTGTCCGCTGCGGACGGCGGTGGCGCTCCCTGGTTTGCCGGCGCGTAATTTGGCGCCGGGGCGGAAGAATTTGCGCTCGGCGTGATCGGCGCTCCGCCGGAGATCCTTCCGTCAATACTCTGCAGCAAGCCTTGCACGTCGTTCATCTGCTGGCTCAACTTCGCCACGCGCGCCTGAATGTCCTGCAAGTTGTCAGAGAGCCCCTGCGTCTGCGTGCTCATGGTGTCGATGCGTGAGCCACTATTCGCCGTGGCTTCTTGCACGTTTTTCTGCAGCAGGCCCATTTGCGAGTTCAATTGGTTCGTCGCATCGAGCGATTGCTGCACCAGCGTTCGCAGCGTTGCGTTGTTCGTATCAATCGCGCTACGAATGTCTCGTTGCCCTTGTAACAATTGAGACACCTGTTCCTGCAGTTGAACCATGTCTTTGGAAACGGCGCCGGTTGGCTTGGGCGCAAGCATTGCTCCACCCAAAGCGCCGACTAATACAGCCGCGAGTGCGAGCACAATCCATCGTGTGCGCAAGGCATGCCTCCTATTTCACTCTTCTTACTTAAGAAGGTTATGCGGGACGCCCCTCCTTACATAAAAGGCCGTCCCGCGATCGTTCGATCTTAACGTTGTCCAAAGTAGCTTAATGCGCTGCTACGAAATGCGCGCGCCGGTTCTGTTGCCAGCACGATTCATCGTGTTCAGTGCAGAAGGGACGCTCTTTGCCCCAACTGACGGTATCCATTCTCGTCGCCGAAATTCCCAGCGAGATCAGATAGTTCTTGGCGGCTTGCGCGCGGCGTTCGCCGAGACCAATGTTGTACTCGGTGGAACCGCGCTCGTCGCAATGGCCTTCGATGGTCACCCGAATTTGTGGATACGATCGCAAAAATTCCGCGGTCTTGGCCAGATTATCACGCGCATCGGCACGAATGTCCGACTTGTTAAAATCGAAGTAAGCGTCCTTCACATTCTGCTCGAACAGTTCGCTCAGGCTTTGATTTCCGGAGGGGGGAGCCTCCACCGCTGCGGCGCCGACGGTTACGCGTGCGTCGGAGGTTGCCGTTCCACCCGGACCAGTCGCGGTAATCCTATAGGTAGTCGATTCCGTTGGATTCACTGGCGTCGTACCCTGTGCAGTTACTTTCCCGACGCCGGGCTCGATATCGAGATCGGTCGCATCCGTTGACGTCCAGCTCAGCGTGACGGTGTCGCCGCTTCTTACCGAAGTGGGCGAAGCGTTCAGCGTAACTGTCGGTTGCGCGGATGTTGGTGCGGGAGCGGTTTGTGCCGGAGGCCGGCTTGCAACTTGTTTCTTACAGCCACCTGCGAGAGCCACGAATGCAACGACTCCGAGAAACAATCCCAACCTTCTAAGACTACTGTCCTGCATTTATTGCCTCCTTCGACGTTCTGCGAAGGCTTAAGCAGTTTACGTCGCTTATAATTTATGCAACTCCATCTACGATCTGGCCCGTACCAAGGCTGCCATCCGAAAAAAGGTGTTTGAGAGCGAATTATCTACGCGATTCATCGCGGCGACCAGTTCGGCGATTCATTCTGTCCTTCATACGTCAACTGGCGCGGTTCGCTTCCATCCGCCAGCATGGACCATATTTGCCGCGTTCCATTTCTGGTGGACTCAAACACAATGTGCCGCCCGTCAGGCGCCCAGCTGGGGCGTTCGTTGCGTCCGGCGTCGCGCGTGAGCTCCACCAACTGGTGGCTGATTACATCCATAACGTAGATGTCGAAATTGCCACTCGGGCGTCTCCAACAGAACGCCAAAAGTTGTCCATTGGGAGACCATGCCGGGTCCACGCTGTAGCCCATGTCGGGGAGCTCGAGTCGATGAACGTCCGAGCCATCCGTATTCGCAAGGTACAACACCGGATCTCCGCCTCTGTCGCTCACAAATGCAATTTGCTTCCCAGTCTTCGGATTAAAGGTCGGAGACGTACTTACTCCCGCGGCAAAAGTAATACGTTTGAGATTTCCGCCGCTAACATCGGTCACGTAGATTTCCGGATCGCCGCTTTGGCTCGACATGAAGGCGATCTGCGATCCATCGGGCGACCACGCTGGCGAGCTATTCGTTCCACGATAGCGCGGAAAAGAAATCAAGCGATCGGAAGCAGCGGAATAAATGCAAATTTGCGGAGAGGTGATGCCGCGAAATGGAACGTAGCAAGTGAACGCGATTTTGGTGGCGTCAGGGGACCAACGCGGCGTGAGCGAGATGGATTTCAAGTGGGTAAGCTGGTGCTGGTTTCCGCCGTCGTAGTCCATAGCCCAGATTTCTTTGTTTCCGGCTTTCGTGCTCACGTACGCGATTTGCGTCAGCGCGATGCCAGGCAAGCCGCCGCTCAACCGTGAAACGATGTCGTCCGCGAATTGGTGGGCGAGACGGCGAGCATCGGCGTCTGTCGCCGCGCCGCGATAAATCTTCTGCAAGGCGATAGGCGCGGATGGATTGTGGACATCCGAAAGAAAGCCTGCCGCAGCGAGATTCGATCCTTCCACGGAGAGGTTGCCATAGGCCACCATGTATGCATTGGAAGGCGCATTGGCCCAATCGGCAAACTTCAGCTCATTCGGCTGGCTGGGCGACTGTGGCGGATAAAAGCTCGGGCTTACCAGATCCAGGATGCCGCAATATTCCAGGTCGCTCCAAAGTACGTCGTGAAAGGTTTTTTCCAGAGGTGGCGGAGCCGGAGCACGCAAGCCAAATTCCGGAACCGCTAAGCGCACTTTTGAAACGCCGAGGCCGGTGCCTGTCTTGAACCAGTCTTGAGCCGAGGCAGTTCCGGAGCAAAACAGAATTGCTATAGCGACCGCCGCAAAAATTGCAAGTTTTCTAGTCATATGAGTCTTTCGATTCGTTTGCATGCCATCCTTATCATCGTTTGTAGTCGAACCAGAATTCCACGCCCACTTTCGAGCCGGAATACTCCGGTGGCAGACGTCCGAGCGGGTTTGAGTCGCGCACCGCGCGGACCGCCGACGTATCTACAGACGCGTTGCCGCTGGATTTCGTCACCTGCACATTCGTGATTGTGCCGTCTTTCAAAACATCGAACGTGACGACCACTCGGGGTGCATATTGCAGGCCGGGATCGACGGTCGCTTGGATCCAGTTGCTGCTCACGCGTCGCTGAACAGCTTCCACGTACCACGAAAACCGAGCGCCGAAATTTCCGCCGCCTACATCATTGCTAAAGCCCATTCCGGCTGTCGCAGCAGTGCCGGTGCCCATGGCGAATGACGTGTACGGAACGGTTGGCGTGCCACCTCCTCCGTAAGGCACTGCATTTTGCGGAGGCGGCGCTTTATTTTCGAGCAATTTGGACGGACGCGTCACATACTTCGGCGGCTTCACACGATCGAATTTTGGAATGGGAATAGCATCGGGCTGTTTTTCGGGAATTTTCGGAGGCGGCTCGGTTTTGTAGAGCCCTTTCGACTCGTCCACCACGCGATTAGGGCTGGCCAGTTCCGGGCGCGGCATCGGAATTCCCGGGACGCTTCCGACGACACCCACCGAGATCGCACCGCCCGGACCGCCCCAGGATTCCTCGTGCGGAGAGTAATGCGCGGAAAAATAAAGCAATGCTCCCAGCGCGCAGTGGAATACAAGCGAGGCCGCAAAGAAATTTCCAAGCGGGCGCGTTAAATTGTCAGGAATCGAATTTTGCGCGTAGGAGGCCATTTCACTGAATTTGTGAACGCTCACTGAGCGGTTGGGTGACTACGCTTATATTTTGGATTCCGGATTGCCTTAGCGCATCCACAACCGTAGCCCAACTGCCGAAGGGGACCGTTTCATCGCAGCGCACGTACACGGCCTGGTGCTGAATATCGCGGGACTGCGAGACAACCTGCTGTCCAAGGTCATGAATATTGATTGGCTTATCGTTCAGGTACACGCGCTGCGCACGGTCAATGGTGACCACCATGCGCACTTCGGTGAGCTCTTTCACCGTTTTTGTTTTGGGGACATCCACTTCGATTCCCGACTGCAGAATTGGCGCGGTGATCATGAAAATAATCAGCAGGACCAACACAACGTCGATGAACGGAACCATATTGATTTCAGAAAGAGTGGTTCCGGTTTCGCGTTGAATCTGTGGCATGGCTATTTTTGTTATGCGCTGTACAGCGTTTCGATTTTGGCGACAAACTCCGAGGCAAAACTATCCATACGGGCGGCCACGGAGCGGATGTTTCCAACGTAGTAGTTGTAGGCAATGACCGCGGGGATGGCGGCGAAAAGTCCCGCGGCAGTTGTGATTAACGCTTCGGCGATTCCGGGAGCGACGGCACGAAGACTGGCGGAGCCTGCGTCGCCTAATCCCGAAAACGCGTCCATCACGCCCCACACCGTGCCGAATAATCCGATGAAGGGCGAAACCGAGCCGGTAGTTGCGAGCCAGGGCATCCATTTTTCCAGACGCCGGACTTCTTCGCCCGCCGCCACCTGCATTTCCACTCCCACAGCATTCGCGTTCCGCACTTTGGTGGGCGTTGGAGTGACGCCGGGGCGATTGTTCGGGCTTCCCAGTTGGGCTTCGAGTTCACGGTAGCCGGCTTGGTACACAACTACAAGCGGAGTTCCGCCCGCGCCGGCGCGCAGCGTGTTGGGATCAGGAAGACCACGTCCGGATCGAAACATTTGAAGGAATTTTTTGGTTTGCGGCTCGATCTGTCCGAAAAGCCGCGATTTTTGAAAGATGATTGCCCACGAGAACAGAGACAGGACAAGTAGGATGCAGAGCACGACGCGTGCTACCCAACCCGTTTGTTCAAGCAGTGCGAACGGGCTGGCCAAAACGATCAGCGCCAGACCTAAAATGATATCCCCCAGAAAAAAATTTATAAATCTTTACCAAACAACCGTAGCACACGCATAAAGGAGGGTCAAACGATTCGCCCGCGGAAAGGTTTTGGATGATGCACGAAAGGACACAGCGTAAATCGCCCTAATGCAGCGACACACTTGCTCCTGGGCGCGGGTCGTTTTTTACCAGAGCAAATGAGAGCAAGAACATGCAAGCGCAACAGATGGAAAGAACCCAATATGTGTCGATGTAGGAAAGTGTGGCAGCTTGGGCCTGAAGGCCGGCATAGATTCTGGCCAATGCCTGCCGTTGCGCGTCGTACATGCTTAGTCCTGCATGGTTCAGCTCTTGTGTCAGGCCATTCAGTGTGTCGCGGAACTGTGGATTATACGGGTTGATGTGGTCGCCAAGGGCGATTTGATGAAATTGCGAACGTCGCGCAATAATCGTAGTCACTACCGACGTGCCAACGCTGGAGCCGATGTTGCGCGTGAAATTTACCAGGCCTGCGACGGCATTGCTTTTTTCACGCTGGATGCCGATGTAGGCCGCAGTCGTAGTTGGCACAAACACAAAACCCAACGGCACATACTGGACGATGCGCAGCCAAGTTGCATGTCCAAAACTCATTTCCTGATTGAATTGCAAGACGGAAACATACATTCCGATTGCCAGCCCGAACCAGCCGAAAGCGATCAAGTAGCGCAATTGGAACACCGAGGTGAGCCGGCCGACGATGGGCAACTCAAAAAGCAAAAGCACCGCCGCCGTCGATAGCACTAAGCCCGCATTTTCCGCCGTGTATCCCAAAATTGTTTGAAGAAATTGCGGCATCAAAACAGTTGTGGCGAAGGCCATGGCGCCGACCATGAACAACATCATGTTCGCCGTGGCGAAATTGCGATTTTTGAAAAGGCGCACGTCCACAATTGGATCTTTGTGGAACCACTCGTAGAAAACCAGGACCGTCAGGCACACCGCGGAGGTGATAGCGAGAGTGACGATGAAGTGGGAACCGAACCAGTCGTCTTCCTGCCCTTTGTCGAGCATGATCTGCAGTGCGCCCACCCCCAATGCGAGTAGCGAGAATCCGATGTAGTCAAGCTTGATGCCGCCTTTCGCCACGCGTTTCAGATAGGGCGGGTCTTCCACCAGTTTGTAAACGAGAAATAGGGCCGCGATACCAACGGGCAAATTGATGAAGAAAATCCAACGCCACGAGTAACTGTCGGTCATCCAGCCGCCCAAAGTCGGACCGATCGCGGGCGCGCACACGGCTGTAATTCCATAGAGCGAGAATGCCAAGCCGCGCTTTTCCGGCGGAAATGTGTCGGCGAGGATCGCTTGCACCATTGGCTGCAAGCCGCCGCCACCCGCGCCCTGCAGGATACGAAAGAAAAGAAGCAGCCCAAGGCTCGGCGCGATTCCGCAAAGCAGGGAACTGACCGTGAAGATGGAGAGGCAGGTCATGAAGAAGCGCTTGCGGCCAAAGATAGTTACCAGCCATCCGCTGATCGGCAACACGATGGCGTTCGCGACCAAGTACGACGTGAGTACCCATGTGCTTTGATCGTTGCTGGCGCCCAGGTTGCCGGCGATGTGAGGCAGCGCGACGTTAGCGATAGAAGTGTCCAGCACTTCCATAAAGGCGGCAAGCGACACCACCACCGTGATGAGCCACGGATTGGCTTTTGGTTTCCAATTTTCGTGCGGGAGAGCTACAGCGGCAGCGCTCATCTCACCTTTCGTCGCGTGCGGTGGGAACGAATGATATTACCGCGAGGCCCGAGGATTACCCACGAAAGAATAGGATGTTTTGATTTTTAAAATGGTTCTCAAATTGAATTCTGGATTTTATGCAGCTTTCAGGATTGGCCTGCGGGCGGTTTGCCCATGGTCGCTAGCGATCGGTGGGGAAGGAAGTTATCTTTCGGAGGGCGGCGTCGACAGCTTTTAGGACCGTTGCAGCGGGATCGCTTTTGCGGATGAAGCCGAGCACTCCGATTTTTTCGGCATGCGCAATTAGTTCAGGCGTTTCGTGGATGGAGAAAAAGAAATGGGAGTGCGGGGCTGAGTTCTCTAATCCTCTGCGCGGCTTCGAAGCCGGTGCAACGCGGCATGCTGAGGTCGAGAATCACCAAGTCGGGGTTCACTTCTCGCATCAGGGCGACGGCCTCTTCGCCATCGGACGCTTCGGCAAGGGCCTCCAGATCTCCCCGCAACTCGAGAATTTTACCCAGGCCTTTGCGGACGGATTCGTGATCGTCTGCGACTAAGACGCGCATGTTCAGATTCTGTGACCGCAGTCCGCGAAGCGGCTATCAGGGGAGTCGGGTAGATTGTCGCAAATTTATATAGGCGAACAAAAAGCGAATATGTTAGGATGACGATCAGGATGGCAACCATGCCTATGGATGAAGGACGGAAGCGAGTAATCGGAATCATGGCGGCGGTGATGGCGGCGCCTCGGTTGAAAGATTGGAACTGGGACGGACGAGCAGGCGCACCGGCGTGCGAGAGCATCGTGATCACTGCCATCGGAGCCGCCGAGCGAATCTTGGAGATCATCGATCAGAGGCAAGGAAGACCGATGAGCAAAGCCGCCGGACATCAGTGAACATTCCAGGCTAATCGTATTCCTCGGCCCCCACGTTAAGGCAAAGATTCAAAGAGCTTTGACCCGGTAACGCCGGTGACTAATTCACAGGAAATTCACATGAAATTCACAGGCAATGTGAACTCCCTACTATATTAGTCGTATAGACGCCAAGCCGAGACACCGGGGTGCAACATGGCCGAGTTGAAGTTAGTTGAGTCAAACGTAGCAGAATGGCAAGAGAAGTACGAGGAAGCCATCAGAGAGACTGACGCCGAGAAATTAATCGGTCGGATCTGCGTTGCCGAATCGGCACTCTTTTTGCGTTTGCAGCGAATGCCCTACGGACCAACTCACCGGGACGAGGCCATGGCGATTTACGACGCAGTTCATGCTCTGCGCCTTTTGCGTTGCGAATTATACGCACGATCTAAACAGGAAGAGCTCGCACTGCTGCGCAGACGGTCTGCGTAAGAGGTTACCGAGCTCAGTCGGAGTCGAAGCGGCCTGCCAGGTACTTGATTCTATCCTCCAACACAACCGAAAACGGACGAGATCACAGACAGCGAACCGCGGGGGCGGCGAGTTCAAACGTGCTAGAATTGAATTCGTCCATGAGCAGAACGTTTGACGTCGGGATTGAAACGCTCGCGGGGCCAGTGGCTGTCGTGGCTGCTTCCACGGGCCGGCATGGGCACTTGGGAACTATTGCTGTAGCAGCAGGTAATGTCGCCACTTCTTCGGAAGCAAACCTTACGAATTCTGCAACCTCCTCGGGGGCCTCAGACGGCAAGAAATCTTTTTACTTAGAGACATTCGGCTGCCAGATGAATGCCCACGATTCGGAGAAAGTTTCCGGCGTGCTGCTGGGACGCGGGTATCGCGCGGTGGAGAATCCGGCGCTGGCGGATTTGGTTCTTTACAACACTTGCAGCATACGCGAGAAGGCTGCGCAGAAAGTTTTTGCGCGGCTGGGTGATTGGAAGACGGTTGCCAACGGGAAAATAATTGGCGTGCTGGGGTGTGTGGCGCAGCAAGAGGGCGAAGAAATATTTGAACGCGCGCCTTGGGTTAGTTTGGTGTGCGGATCGGCGAGTTACCGGAAGCTGCCAGAGTTGTTGGCACAGCTTGAAAGCGGCGGGCGCCGTGTAACAGGACTGGATCTCGACACGGACGAAACCTTCGAGACGGAGATTACCCGGCGCGACAATTTAATTCGCGCATACATCACGATTATCGAAGGATGCGACTATTCATGTGCGTATTGCGTAGTGCCGCACACACGAGGCCCGGAGCGCAGTCGAGCTAGCGACGCTGTGATTGCCGAAGCGGCGCGCCTGGCGGAGGCTGGTTACACCGAAATCCAACTGCTGGGGCAGACGGTGAATTCCTACCGCGATCCCTCGCCGCGCAAATGGAGTTTCGTGGATTTGCTGCGCGCGGTTGCAGCGGTGCAGGGTATTCGGCGCGTCCGATTTACAACTTCACATCCGAATGATTTTCACCGCGAGATCGTTCAGGCGATTGATGAAACGCCGGCGCTTTGCGACCACGTCCACTTGCCGGTGCAATCGGGTTCCGATCGCGTGTTGCGCGCTATGCGACGCACGTACAGCCGCGAAGAATATTTACAGAAGATCGAATGGATACGTGCGGCGAAGCGGCCTATCAGCGTGACGAGCGATATCATCGTGGGATTTCCTGGCGAGACGGCGGCGGACTTTGAAGAGTCGCTGAGTTTGCTGGATGCGGCGCAATACGACGCGATTTTTTCGTTTACCTATTCGCCGCGGCCGAATACTTCCGCGAAAGACCTGCCGGATGCCGTACCGGAAGAAGAAAAGAGCCGGCGGCTGGCGGTTTTGAACGAGCGGCAGCGCCAAATTCAAATCGTGAACAACGAGAAACTGGTTGGCGAAACTTTTGAAGTGCTGGTAGATGCGCGGCACGCAGCGCGCGGTCAATGGACTGGGCGTTCGACCAGCAACCGGCTGATAAATTTCACTTCAACGCGCGAGAGTCTTCTGGGAGAATACATTTCAGTGAAAGTGACGCGCGGTGGGCCGAATAGTTTAGTGGGCGAGCACGTACTCTAGGGCAGTCGGGGGAGGCCACCATGGAACTCGAAGTAAAGATACGAGGTCTGATGATGGATCCTGTGACCAACATGCCTGTAGTGGTGTTGAAGGAGACTGCCGGCAGTGGCGTGCTGCCAATATGGGTGGGGATTTACGAAGCAAACGCGATTGCGTTGGAAATTGAGAAAGTGCAAACGCCGCGTCCGATGACGCACGACCTGCTGAAAAATGTGCTGACGGGATTAAACGTTCACGTGCAGCGCGTGGTGGTGTGCGATTTGAAGGACGATACGTTCTACGCGCTGATATGGATGGAGCGCGACGGGCAGACAATGTCGATGGATTCGCGGCCCAGCGATGCATTGGCGCTTGCACTGCGGCTGGATTGTCCGATCTTCGTCGAGGACGAAGTGCTGAAGCATTCGAAGAAGGCCGGAGCCGTATCGGAAAAGAGTTCCAGCGAAGAATTGCGCAAGTGGCTGGAGAATCTGAACGACGAGGACCTCGGGCGTTACAAAATGTAAATTTGTTCTAATCTGCGCAGTAAACCCCGCAATCGCGGTGCTGAGTTCACTAGAAAAACGACGTCGGCTTTGGAAGATGCTTCGCCAACAAGCTGAAACCAATTCCAGATGACGAGTCCTGCAGCGCGTGTTGGATCATGCCGGGCCGGAGGCTCTGGCGCACCACGGCGAGGATTCCGAAAAGCGCTCCATAAAGGGTGATGATAACCAGGCCTTTGACCCCTTGGTATAGGTGCGCTACGCCAAAGATTAGGGCCTGAGCCGCAATCCCGGCCGCGTTGCTGCCAGTAAGCGCAAGAAATTGCTTTTGCAAATAGCCGCGAAAGACAAATTCCTCACAAATTCCCGCCGAGATTGACAACAAAACCCACGCAAACATTTCTAGCGGGCTTCTCGGCATGATGACCTGGACGACTTTGTTCATCTCGGAATTCGGCCCGAGAGCCAATCCCGCTGCGAGCAAAAATGCGATCACAATCAGCCAGAACACGAGGGCAGCGCCAATGTCGCGCCAAACGTCGCGAGCCGTCGCCCATCTTCCTCCGATTACCTCGCTCAGCTTGCGTCCAGTAGGACGGATGCCGAGGAACCAGACGTAGGAGAACAGGAACCATTCAAAGCAGATCATGAATGAGTAAAGGACGACTCGATGGATGATCTTGTGGTTTTCAATTCGATTGTGCGATTGGAAATAGGCTGTGGCGAAAACGAAAAGAATCAGGACGATGGTGTGCCAGAGGGGAGCGAGCAGCTTGGGCTTCTCGGACTGTGCGGCGAGCGGGCTGGTGGTGGACATGCTTTTCTCTATCCTATAGTTTGAGACGTCAGAGTAGCACAGCCGAAGCGACGGGTACGTTGGACAGAAAAGCGAGATTCCAGCGTGGAACGCTATTTTTTGCTTGCGCAGGGGCTAGGCAAGTGAGTAGAGTTGGGCTACTTGTGGTGTAACCGGTGGTGTAGGTAGGGCCGCGGGCGTCCATATATAGGCCCCCGGTTGCGCGACAGGCTGAGGGTACGATTGACCTACGTCATCGCGGTCGCCAATCAAAAAGGCGGCGTCGGGAAGACCACGACGTCCATTAATCTAGCCGCCGCCATCGCGTTGAAGAAAAAGAAAACCCTGCTCATCGATTTGGATCCGCAATCGAACGCAACCATCGCATTTTTTGAGTCTTCCGAAATCCAAACTTCGATGTATGACTTGTTCGCCGAGCATCCGGCGGAGATGTCCAAGATCGTAAAGCCTACGAAAGACCCATATCTTTTTGTCGCGCCTGGGAAATTAGCGCTGGCTCGACTCGAGCAACAGCTCGCCGGCCAGTTTGACGCGCCATTCAAGCTGAAGGATGCGTTAACCCCGGTGTTGAAGGATTATGAGTTCATCGTGCTGGACACGCCTCCGGCGCTGGGCATTTTGACGGTTAACGCGCTGGTGGCGTCCACGCACCTGCTGGTGCCGATTCAAGCCGCCTATTTCGCGATTGAAGGAACCGACGATTTGCTCGAAACCTATGCGCGCATTCGCGCGCGTCCCAATCCGGATTTGAAAGTGCTGGGCGTGGTGATCACGCTATTTGACAAGCGCACAAATATCTCGCGCGACACGCACGAACAAATTCGCGCCGTATTCGGCGACGCGCTTTTCAAGACGCGGATCAGCAAGAACGTTCGCCTGGAAGAAAGCCCAGCGTACAAAGAGACTGTATTTTCGTTTGCGCCGAAGTCGTCGGGCGCGGAAGAATACAAAAAGCTTGCTCAGGAGGTATTGCAACGTGTCCAAGAGGATCGGGTTACCCGTCACTCTCAAGATGCGGCATGACGCGCATTATGTTGAGACGCTGACCAGCTTCAGCGGGGCATCGATTGGGCGGATGATTCCACTCGATAAGGTGCGTCCAAATCCAGATCAGCCGCGAAAGGCGTTGGGTGACCTGCGCGAACTAACCGACTCGATACGGGAAAAGGGTGTGCTGGAGCCTTTGCTGGTCCGCTACATTCCTCGCGAAGATACCTATTACATTATTTCCGGTGAACGGCGATACCACGCGTCGAAAGCGGCCGGTTTGCACGAGCTGCCATGTATCGAAAAGATTGCGGATGATGCCGAGACGCTCGAAATCGGGCTGATTGAAAATCTTCAGCGCAAGGATTTGACGCCGTTTGAAGAAGCAGATGGCTTGCAGCGTCTGGCGACGCATTTTGATTACACGCATGACGATATCGCGAAGAAGATTGGGCGGGCGCGGTCTTCGGTGACGGAGACGATGTCACTTACCGTGATACCGGATGCGGTTCGCAAAGAATGCATCGAGCGCGGGATATTTTCGAAGTCGCTGCTGCTGCAAGTGTCGCGCCAGCCGAACGAGAAAAAGATGCATGAGATGGTTCATCGCATCGCCCAGGGCGGATTGACGCGTGATGAAGCGCGCAAAGCGCGTAAGCAAGAATCAGGTCCGGATTCGAGACCGCAACCGTTTCTCTTTGACTATCGCGCGCAGGACGATTCCTTCCACGTGCGGGTGCAATTTCGCAAGAGCCATGTTAGCCGGGAAGAACTTGCCGCGGCACTCCGCTCAATTCTGCGCGAAATCGAGTCGGGATCTATCTCGTCTTCAGCAGCGTAATTTGCCGGTTTTCGGCGCCACCCAGGACCGCTCACGTGGCGCCGACAATTCTGAGCCGATCAAGCTGTTACTAGTTTTCGCGCCGCCAGCCCCAACATAAGTCTCGAAAATCCGGTCATCAGCAGATTTACCCCCACCAGCGTTCCGATTGCCCATACCGAACTCGACGGCCAGTGGAAATAGATTAGCCCGCCGAGCAGCAGCGTTATTACTCCATTCATTAGAAGCCATCCCGAGCCGGCTTCGCCCCGCGTGCGAAAATACGCGACGAGCTCAAACACAGCGGCGACCAGGATGATTACTCCCAAGAGCAATGTCAGTGATCCCAGTCCCAACAGCGGGTGCCACAGAAAATAAAGCCCGCCCACCAGGTACAGAAGGCCCACCAGCACGTGCCATAGTACGCGCCCGGCTCCACCTCCGCTGAACGCTGCAACCAAATGTGCGCCGCCGCCGAAAATCAGCAGCCAGCCAACGAGAACTGTCACAGCCAAACCTGCGACTCCGGGCTCAACAATCGCCATGATCCCAAGAATGATGAACGCCACCGCCATCGCAATATACAAGCCGCTCGATTTCTTGACGAATTTCTCTGCACCTTGCAATCCCTGGGTCGGATTGGATGTCGCCATTTCACACCTCCGCTTGCGTGCGCCTATCGTGATTGCCGCTTGGGGGAAAGCGGAAACGCTGACCTGCCTCCTCTGAGCGGAACTGGGGGGATTCTACTCCCGACGCTCCTCGCGCGACTATTGATTCTTTTTCGGATCAGGTGCGTTGAATTCACGCAACAGCATCGCTCTTATTAGGTCTTTTTCAGGAGGAAAATCATTTGTTCTGCAGTATTGTCCAGCGGCGTCTTGGCAAACGACCCGTATTCTTCGACCGGTTCGAGTCTCGCGAGGCGGAAGAGGGCTTTCAGATGAGGATAGGTGTAGTAAGAAAGCTGGAACGGTTCCGATTCTTCAAGCACGAGCTTGTCACCCTGGTAGGTTCTAAAAATAAATGTGAAGCTGAACACTTGATTGATCTTGTCCACAGAATCTTTTCTGAAATAGCGGCGAACGGTCGAATCGGGATTGGCCTGCCACTCCAGATCCACGATTTCCTGGCCTATGCCTGCCGAGATCAATTCCATTTTTGGATAAAAGACGTCGAAGGCAAGGATTCCTTTCTTCGTCAAATGAAATGCAGCGGTGGTGAGTGCTTTTAGCTGATCGTCCACAGTGTACATATGCTGTAAAGGTCGAAACGGAATAATGACCAACGGAAATTTCTTGCGCAGACGGAAGTCGCGCATGTCTCCCTCGTGAAGAGTTATGCGGCGGCGAATTCCTGGCCCCTCTTTTTCAATGTGCGATTTCAAGATTCGGAGCATGGGAAGGGAATTGTCCACGCCTTCAATTGCAATGCCTTCGCGCGCGATAGGAAGCAGCACACGGCCAGTTCCACAGGCAATCTCCAGCACGGGACCGCCAGAAGCTTTGGCCAAATCGATGTAAAACGGCAGATCGACCAAATCCTGTTTTGTCGCGTAGGCAGCGTCGTAATGTTTGGCAGTAACGCCATACGAATCGACACCCGCCTTTCCCGTCTTTCCAGGATTACGCGGCTTGCGACTTGTCTTTGTTGCACGCGGCGTCATATTCTTTCCTCGCTCGCTATGATCTTTGCTCCCAGCAAATTACTTCTTACGGTCGATTTGGCCGGGACACTGCTATTCGCAATCGAAGGCGCGCTGGCTGCCGTTGCGGCGAACCTCGATCTCTTCGGCGTGATGGTGCTGGCATTTGCTACTGCGCTGGTTGGCGGGATCATACGCGACGTGTTGATCGGCTCCGTACCACCTGCGTCACTTCGCGATTGGCGCTACCCGGCTGCTGCATTTGCCGGTGGCGCGATGGTCTTCTTTCTGCATCCGGTGATCCGGCAAGTTCCCGCCTCCGTTATTATCACCCTTGACGCCGCGGCGTTGGCTCTGTTTGCCGTGGCCGGCACGGAGAAGGCGTTAGTTTACAAGATGCATCCGCTCGTTGCCGCTTTGCTCGGAACAATTACCGGCGTCGGCGGGGGAACCGTGCGCGATGTTTTGCTGGCGCAAGTCCCGGCGGTTTTGCGGGCGGACATATACGCCAGCGCGGCGCTTGCTGGGGCAATAGTCATGATCGTTGCGACGAAACTGCGGCTTCCTCCAACATTTGCGGCAATCCTGGGAGGGCTTGTTTGCTTTTCGCTGCGCGTAATTAGTGTGTGGCGGCACTGGAGCCTTCCCACAGCTGTTGGCAGTTGAAAAGCGGCGGTCAATTGCGACGAGGCATCGGCGACGCGATCTCGATTGTGAAGTGGGAACTCTTACCTGATATTCTGTCCGTCGATGGATCTCACTCCGCAGCAAATCTCTACCCTGGAACGATTGCATAAGCGCGATTTCCAGATTGTGGCGTTCCCGATGTATGCAAACTACGTCGGAGTGCGCCGAGGGAATTGCGCTGCGTTGCTCGCTCCGGTCTTCGGAGGTTCATTCAAGGTCCACGGTCAGTCGGCCTATCTCGTAGGCGGGAACTTCAGCGTGCGCGTAACGCAGCAAGGCCGCGACTGGTTCGTATGGAAAAAAGATAAGGTTGAAGCAACGCAGGCGCGGCTCGATGAGGTCCAAGCGTTCTCTGCGGAACTTGCGGACCAGCTTCTACCGCGCGACTGAAAGGTTATTGGCGCCATCTTCGGCCGCTCCCGGCGGCCTCGACTTTCGAATGCCCTGGCGCTAGGCTTTCTGTATGGACATCGACTGGAATCGCGAATATTGCCTCGCGCTCCCGCATACGACTGAGAAAGTTCAATGGGGAGACAACCTCGTTTTCAAGGTTGGCGGGAAGATGTACGCGGTGGTCGCGCTCGAACTCCGCGAGCAATGGCTCGGATTTAAGTGCACTCCAGAAGATTTCGCGACGCTCATCGAACGGCCCGGAATTATTCCTGCACCGTACCTGGCCCGCGCGCATTGGGTTTCCCTCGAGACAAGCGACGCGCTGCCGCGTACTGAGGTCGAGCGCTTGCTAAGCCAAGCTTATTCGCTGGTCTTTGCGAAGTTGCCCAAGAAAGCGCGGGCCGGCCTGTTGTCCCGCAAAAGTCAAAAGGGAATAAAGCGGGTCCTGACAGCGGCGACAATTCGGCGCGGCGTCGCAAAAGTTCACCGCGCAACGCCTCCCGCAAAGCAACATAGTTCTTGCAAGAAGCCTAAAACCGGTCAGAGAGTAAAAGTTCCGTACAGTTGAAAGTTCAACGCCGCTCAGCCACACTATATGAATGGCCAATTCGTACGACGTGATATGTATCGGCGCTGGGCCGACCGGGCTCGCGAGCGCCATCGAAGCTAAACGCGCGGGACTGCGTCCACTCGTGATTGACAAGGGATGTCTTTGCAATTCGCTGTTCCACTATCCGATTAATTTGCTGTTCTTCACCACCCCGGAACGCATGGAAATTGGCGATCTGCCCATGACTATTTCCGGGGGGAAACCGACTCGCGGCGAGGCGCTGAAATATTATCGTCGGGCCGTCGAACACTTCGGGATCGACGTTCGCCAATACGAACGCGTGGAAAAGATAACGGGACACGACGGCGCATTCATAGTTCATACGGTGGATGAAGATGGAGTGGGCCTCGAATATCACACCCGCAAAATCATTCTAGCCACTGGTTATTACGATTTGCCGAATATCCTCGGTGTTCCCGGCGAGGATCTGCCGCACGTCAGCCACTATTTCAGTGAGGCGCATCCTTACTGGAATCAGGATGTAGTCGTCATTGGCGGAAGAAATTCTGCCGCGGAAGCGGCTCTGGACCTATTCCGTTCGGGCGCGCGCGTTACTCTAATTCATCGCGGACCCGAGATGGGCAAGAGCCTGAAATACTGGGTGAAGCCCGACATCGAAAATCGTATACGCGCAGGAGAAATCCGCGCGATGTTCAATACTGAGGTCACCCGTATCGAGGCGGAAAAAGTCTGGGTGAAGAGCGCAGACGGTGAACTCGCCGTTCCGGCCGTGCAGGTGTTTGCCTTAACTGGCTATCATCCGGATTTCGAATTTCTGAAAGAACAAGGAGTTCGCTTGGATCGCGATTCGCTGAAGCCGGAAATCAATCCCGAAACTTTAGAGAGCAATGTTCCCGGGATTTATCTCGCCGGAGTTATCGTTGGAGGAAAACATACCGCGGAGATCTTCATTGAGAATGGAAGATTCCACGGCCGCCAGATTATCGCGGCTATCACGGGAAAAGGGAAGCTGAACGAAAAACCGCCGGTTTCTCCTCCGGGAGAGTAGAAGTATCAGGTGGAGACGACCATCCCCGGCCTGGCCGAATAGTTAATTAAGGCTTCCTGCAGACCGCTTATCCATTGAAGTTGAAATCCGAAACGCCCCGCTAAACTCACAAGTAATCGCAGTTCGCTGAATTGCCTGCCATCCCACACTCTGCTAAAGTCAATACGATGCCATCAATCGTGAAAGAAGTCGGGGAAACATTCGTCACCCTTTACAAAGGATTTAGCGTCACGCTGCGAACCATGTTTCGTAAGCCCACGACGGAGTCCTACCCCGACGTGCCGGCGAGCGTTCAGCCGCGTTATCGCGGAATCCACGTTTTGCAACGCGACGAAAATGGCCTTGAAAAATGTGTGGGATGTTTCCTGTGTTCGGCAGCGTGCCCTGCGAACTGTATCTATATCGAGGCTGCGGAAAATACGGATACCAACCGCATCTCGGCAGGCGAGCGTTACGCGAAAGTTTACAACATCGACTACTCCCGCTGTATTTTTTGCGGCTACTGCGTAGAAGCGTGTCCCACGGATGCGATCACTCACGGTCACAACATCGAGTTAGCTCCTTCCGATATTAACGCGCTCATCTACCGTAAGGACCAGCTCCTCGAATCCTGGCCGCCACTGAAGCCGAGTTCTTAGTTCCTGGCCGACGAAGCTCAAGCGCCTGCAACCAGTCGCTCATACAGCGAAAGCCAATTCGACAAGCTGAAGAACTCTGCGCCAATCTCGTGCGGCTGGATCCCCCGGGCGTGCGGCCGTGCCCAAGGGTCGCAGGCCCTGTGGCGTCGGGGCGCAAGTCTTAATCCAGCCAATTGGTTCTCAGGGCAAAATGGTGTGCTTTACAAACCGCTGCACACCCCACCCCGAGATCCCGAGAGGGCGCCGACTCTCACATCGCTTTTGCTCGTGTTCGGGGACACAGCAGGGCATGTAGCGTGGAGCTCGCAAGTCTTGACTTAGGCGATTGGTTCTCAGGGCAGAATGGTTCTCATTACAAACAGCCGCACACCCCAAGATCCCGAGAGGGCGCCGATTTTCACATAGCCTTTGCTGGTGTTCGAGAACATAGCAGGGCATGTAGCGTGGAGCTCGCAAGTCTCGATTCAGCCGATTGCTTCTCAGGTCAGAATGGATCTCATTACAAACAGCCGCACACCCCGATATCCTGAGAGGGAGCCGACCCTCACATCGCTTTTGCTGGCGTTCGGGGACCCAGCAGGGCATGTAGCGTGGAGCTCGCAAGTCTTGATTTAGCCGATTGGTTCTCAGGGCAGAATGGTTCTCATTACAAACAGCCGCACACCCCAAGATCCCGAGAGGGCGCCGATTTTCACATAGCCTTTGCTGGTGTTCGAGAACATAGCAGAGCGTGTAGCGCCGAGCTCGCAAGTCTCGATTCGGCCGATTGCTTCTCAGGGCAGAATGGTCCGTTTTACAAACAGCTGCACACCCCGAGATCCTGAGAGGGAGCCGACCCTCACATCGCTTTTGCTGGTGTTGGGGGACACGGCAGGGCATGTAGCGTGGAGCTCGCAAGTCTTGATTCAGCCGATTGCTTCTCAGGTCAGAATGGATCTCATTACAAACAGCCGTACACCCTGAGATCCTGAGAGGGCGCCGACCCTCACATCGCTTTTGCTCGTGTTCGGGGACACAGCAGGGCATGTAGCGTCGAGCTCGCAAGTCTCGATTCAGCCGATTGCTTCTCAGTTCAGAATGGTCCCTTTTACAAACAGCTGCACACCTGTCAGTGAGTTCACAAATTAATAGATTCGAAGCGGGAAATGTTTGGGGAATGTTCTTTCAGTGAAGAATTGGAAATGTTCCTGGAGTTGTCTCCAGATCCCAAGCTGGTTTGTGATTGTCGAAGATTGCTCGCCAAACTTTCCGGAATGGATTGCCGTTCAATTCATCAAACCGCGTCGTCTGCAAAGATGACCAAGCCATTACAAAATGGTTCCCGCCTTCGCCGCTGACGTCCTGGGCAGTCGGTGTGTGACGGCAACTTGTAACGGTCTCGCGGTGAGAAGAAAAGGTCGAGCACTCGATTTGAAATGCACGAATTCATATCTTGGCGATCGATCTCGCGTGGCGAAGTCCATTATTTGTCCTTCCACCCGAGTGATTAATCCTCCTGCCAAGTTCATTTCGATTCCCTTCCTAGCGTCTCAAAGCCCGCCTCATAAGTTACCAAATTCGCCCCACGTGGCGTCCTAACGAGGGAACTAAGCGCGACAAGAGGTGTGAGGTGTGGGAATTAGTATTTTTTGTGCGAGACATTATGTCACGTTTGTGGATGAGCGAACGACTGCGAGTGTGTCGGTTTGACGCGAAAGAATTCTGATATGAGGCGGCGCTGACTGTGAAGCGGTGGCGCTCAACGGCGCGCGAACACTTGACGGCGCGCGATTGAGTTGATGGTGCTTCTAAAACATAAATGGGTGATGCAAACGCCGGGGAAACCGGAGGCCTCTTAGTCCCTCCCGGCCCAGACCAACTCAAACCAAACCAAAGAAACGAGAGCTTGCAGTCGCAGGTTTCTTTGGCAATTGGCGCAGCGAGGATTGAAGCCAAAACAATTGAAGGGGAGGAGCGCAATCTGGCGATACTTGTCGCATAACGAATTTGTCGAGCGCGTTCGATCCCTTTCGCTGAATTCCGGCTCGGGCGGCTTCTCGTTGTTAGCACGGCGTATCAACAAGGGAGTGAGGTTCGCACAGTTCTTATGATAACGAAGAATGCGGCGCTAATTAAAAGGAACGCTAAATGGGCGATTTTGGCGACAGTGGCTAGGCATCATTGCGACCGCGCTGTTGCGATTGTGATACGCGCGGACCTTCATTGCCCAACGCTGCCGATTCATCATCACGATTTCTACTTGCTGAAGTGGTGTTGGGAAGGTTCTGGATCGTGGAAATCGGGCACATGGATGGTAATTCATTGTCTTCGCAACGCCAATGTGGCTGAGCGATGCTGTCCGATTAGATGCGCGATTGGCCAATCTTTTCGTGAAACGGAGGGTGTCAAAATAAATTGGGAGGTCAAACCTGACTATTTCGACGATGCAGTTAGGAGCCCGTCACAAAAAGCCGAGGTCACATACGATTACGGAAATGAAGAGTGTGTAGATCATGAAAAGGCGATGCAGGCGTTCGGAAAAGAGGCAGGCTTGCTAGATCCCATGGATTAGCAAATAACAAACGAATGCGTCTGCAACCCGATCGAAGGGATTGAAATGGAACGAGTGAGCATTTTTAATCTAAAGATCTGCGCGGCGGCCAAATAGCATCGACGTGCATTTGGCCAAATCCACATGGATGGATTGGAATCGAATCACACCGAACGCCGTGGAGCCGTGAAGTGAGAAAGGGGCGAGGCTGACGTGGGAACCAGCGTGGCGATAAAAGCAATGTTTCAAGGACGTTCTTACTGCAGTCCTTCATTTGTACGAGCTAGACGACGCGTCGACGAAGTTGAGTGTTGGCGGATGATGCTCGAATTGAAAATAAGGGCCGGTGGTGCACGTTTCGAGGAATCGGAATTACCGGGCTTGGCTTCTTCGGGCTTGGCCCCTGGCCGACCACAACTGTCTCTGCTAGACCGAACTCCGCGACACGGTCGCGGCCAGCGTGTACACCATTGGATTCCGCCGGAAATACTTCTGAAAATGGCAGGGCAGTCGGATGAGCGGACTTGGAACTCAGGTTCTCGGTTGAACATTCATCGGCTTGGGAATGTGTCAGGGGGCCAGCAGAAAGAGACTTATCGGCGGCGTCAGCAACGACGTTACAAGCCTCGGTATCGATCGCATGACCTTGCGAACGAAGATCATGTTCCAGAAAAGTCAACGCGTCCTCGGCTCGAGAGGATACATCAGGATGCTCGATCAAAATTTCTTCGCTTGGAGCAGCGGACGCTGGCTCTGGACGATCTCGCGGAGAGCCATTCAACTGTATCGGAGCGCGAGTACGGGAATCCGCGGAAAGAGCGGGCCGGTCGAACAGGGGCATTGCACGAGGTGGAAAAGCGGGGGCTTGTGACGGGTGATCGAAATCGGCCCGTTCCAAGTGTTGCATTGGGATCGTGTCGGGATCCTGGGCGCGCCGACATTCAAGAATCCAGCGCGCGGCGCGTAACTGAGTTTCGGACTCGACCCATTTTTCCAGGACTTCCGTGGCCTCGCGCCGAAGGTTCGCAATCTGTCCTTGCCTGGAAAGGACAAAAGATTCCAATCCGGCTTGTGAGGAGGTGATTAGATACTGTAGCGGTGGCTGTGCAATGACCATGGAAAAACCTCCAGGTACAGATAACGCAGAAACAAAAACGAAACAATCTGTACACACAGTAACAAAGTAAGTACGTAACTCAATAGTACTGTGGTCGTAGTACGACGCTACGGGTGTGTTTGGAGGCTAACTTTTCCACAACATATTAACAGCTCAAGTCACGGCGATAGCGGATGTAGCAAGGAAAGAAAAGGGGCGAAGAACGGACGACGGACAGAACGCGAACCGTATTTGAGCGAATGTGACGGTAGAACTGCTGAGTTCCCTGGTGCGAAGGAGGATACATGCGTCGGAGGCAGAAACCACTTCGAGGTGAAAGCGCGCGCCGAGAAAAGGCAGCACATTTAGCCGTTCTGCTACAAAGGCGGAGAGAGCGCGGACGCGAGTTTATGCGCCGCTGGCGCGCTGATCCTGAGCATCGAGAGGTTGAGCGGGAAAGACGCGATGCAGGTTACGTCCAAAAAAAAGTGCGCAGCGCGGAGCGTTTGAGGCTGCGGCCGTACACCGGTATTCACGGGCAACCTTTGTGCGGATTCTGCGGTTTGGGCAGACCGGTGGAGATAGTTGAAAGGTTGCGCATTTCGCAGGATTGCGAAGAAGAATACATAAAAGTGTTTGTTCCGTATTGCGGTCACTGCTGAAAAGAAAGGTGCGCTGAATTTGCAAACATCCTTGCGCGAGCTACGAATGTGATGCGAGAGAAGGATTTCAGCACCGGGTTGCGCGGCGTGCTTTTCGAAGCGAAGCACCATGCGCGAATGGGCTCAGCGGTTTGGCTTTACGGATGGCTGGTCTTGCGGCAGACCCATCAGTCTGGCGATATCGGTTGGGTGTTGGGAGGCGCTCCGGTCACCTACCGCGAGATCGAAGCGGAGACTGGTTTCAATCCCCGGACGCTGGAGCGTTGGCTAAGGGATCTGCGCCGAGCAGGCTACATAGAGACGACTGCAATGCAGCAGGGGATCAGTATCCGCATAACGAAGGCCAAGAAATTTCCACAGGGAGTCCGCAAATCTGCGGAGAGGGTACGCAAAAATGCGGGCGGTAGTACCCAGGGTTGCGGGGCAAATACCGAGCAACCCTTTATGCATGAAGAATTTACTGCGCGGATGAATAGCTTATCAATAGTAAGAATGAAAGAAATAGAGGCGCAGCGGCAAAGCTGTGGAAATCTCATTGAAAAACAAGAGTACAGCGAAAATAGGAAACTAGAGCAAACACCCTCCGAAAGTCCAAAACACAACCCTTCCGGTTCAGAACAAAATCGGAACCAAAAACACCATCCAGTACAAGAGCGAAAACAAAATCAAAATCGACAGAGCCTTTGGGAGCTGCGTTTGCGCCAGCAATTGTTGCGTGCCGAGCGCGACGAAGAAGTGCGACGCGAGCTTGCCGTCGGAACCTGGAAGGGAGACCCCCGCCGATGAATGTCTTCACACGTTTGCGAAAGGAAATTGGGCACGGAGGGAATATTCCAGCTGCATATCGGCTGGCGTGGTACGAGCCGCGTCGGCGAATGGGGATTTATTTCCCGGTGCCATTGCATTGGGTGTTTCGAATGCTGCGAGAGATCAGCCACCGTTTGCGAATTGCTCTGCGCGCTCCGCAGATCGAGCGCGAAGACGTGTTTCAAATGCAGCGGGCACATCGCGACCGCCAGCGTCTTGCAGAAGAGTACGCGCGAGGATATCTCGTCGGATGGCACGAGTGTTTTCATACTTGCCTGGATGCGGTGGAAGAAGAGATCGCGCGCGTGGACGAAGCATGGGAAATGGGGTCGCTTTTACCCGCGCCGAAACCCCCGCGTACAAATTAGCCACAGTTTTTAAATTTGTTCTGCGAGGAGCTGCTGATGAAAGCTGCCGAAATGTTTAACGAATGTCATGCGCGTTACCGTGGCTTGCACGAGTGGCTCGACGACTCGCTCGGACAGGTGCGCGCGTTGGATCTGGAATCGCCATCCGCCCGATACCAGTGGCGGCCCGAACGTTCGGGGGCTTGTGAATATGTGGCCGATTTCGAGCGAATTGGGCGGCACGCACTGAGGCGTCCGGAATGGAAGGGACGTCTGAAATTGTTTGAGATTTACTTTCTGGGCGGCGTCGATTATCGGCGAGCGATTTCGCTCGTGGGCGTGGCCGAAGGAACGTTCGATTACTGGTTGCAAGAAGTGAAGAAAGTGGCAGGCCGCGAATACTCGCGCACGGGCCTGTATCCGCCATCGCATTATTTTCAGTCAACGCACGCGAATTTGTCTACAGGCCGCAAAGCACCATAATGTTCGGTTTTACGAGATACCGCTAGGTTCGAGGACCGGCTGGGCTCGAACCCAAACTGGATTCCGCTTATAAATTGCACAGTCGAGCAGAGACATCTGCGCCGATGCTCTTTATAATCTGCTCGGACATACCCACGGAGTATCACGCGGATTTGTCAGCGAGGGTCGATGAGATCGGGCGAAAACATCTTCATTACGGGAGCGGGAGGTTGTATCGGCTCGGCGTTGGTCCTGAAGCTCGCGAAATCACCTGCGCGACGTTTGATCTTGCTCGATAGCGCGGAGCATGAGCTGCACGAGATTGAGTGCGCGCTCAACAGTGTTGAAGATTGCATCCCGCACTCTGCGGTCCTTGGTGACATTTGCGACGCTGCTTTGCTGGCGGAACTCTTCGAAGAATATCGTCCGCAAACGATTTACCACGCTGCGGCTTTCAAACACGTTGCGATGATGGAGAGAAATCCGCTGGCGGCGATTCGCAACAATGCTTTCGGAACTCTAACGCTGGCGCGCATAGCGGCTCAGTTCAACGCAAAGCAGCTGGTGATGATTTCCACGGATAAAGCCGTGAATCCTCGCAGCGTGATGGGCGTGTCCAAGCGGCTTGCCGAACTTATTTTGCTTCGACTCGGCAATAGCAGCACACGGATGAAAGCTGTACGACTCGGAAACGTTTTAGGCTCGCGGGGAAGCGTAGCGCCGTTATTCACGGAGCAAATTGCGCGCGGCGGTCCGGTAACGGTGACCCATCCGGACGCCAGCCGTTATTTTATGACGCTCAACGAGGCGGTAGAAATTATCGTTGCGGCCGCGAACGAGGACGGCGCGGGAATCTTTGTCGCTCAAGTTGGGGAGCCGATAAAAATTATCTCTCTGGCGCGGCAATTAATAAAAGCAGCGGGGTTCTCGCCGGAGAAGGATATAGCGATCGTGTTCACGCAACTCAGTCCGGGCGAAAAGTTGAGCGAAGAGATGGTCTCCGGCGGCGGCTGCTCAACGGAGCCTGCTCGCGACGCAAGATTAGCTCGGATCAAAAGTGCGCAAATTACAGCCGCAGCATTTGACGCGCAAATACAGGACCTCGCCCGGATCGTCGAACGCCGCAACCTCAACATGCTGGCCGAATGCCTGGTGCGTCTCGTTCCAGAATATGAACCGAGCGAATTGGTACTCAGCGCGAAGAAGCCGGTAGCTCGCGCGGCGGCGCAATAAACCCAGGGACAATGATGAAACGCAAGATCGCTGTGGTAACAACCTCTCGCGCGGACTACAGCCATTTGTACTGGCCGTTGCAAGATCTTTCAGCGCGTCCGGATGTAGACTTAAAAATCATCGCCCTGGGCGCCCATCTGTCGCCCGAATTCGGCGCTACCATTCAAGAAATCGAGCGTGACGGTCTTGAGATCGCCGAGCGAATTGAATGCCTGCTGAGCTCCGACACGGATGTTGGCATGGCAAAAACGATCGGCGTCGCCACGCTCAGTCTTGCTGATGCGCTTGGCCGTATGCGTCCCGATTTGCTTCTGCTCATCGCCGACCGTTACGAAATGCTCGCGCCGGCTTCGGTTGCCTTAGCGCTGCGCATCCCAATTGCGCACATCGAAGGTGGCGAAATCAGCGAAGGCGCCATCGATGACGCGGTTCGGAACGCGCTAACGATGATGAGCCACATTCATTTCACTTCAACACATGATGCGAGGGAGCGAGTGATATCGATGGGTGAAGAGGCCTGGCGGGTTCATCGTGCAGGAGCTCCGTCGCTCGATCATTTGCGCCGGCAAACGCTTTACACTCGCGAGCAAGTCGAAGAACGGCTTGGCGTTACCCTGAAACATCCGGCGATTCTCGTTGCCTATCATCCGGTCACAATTGCGCGCGATACTGTGCGTGAAGCTGACGCGCTGTTCTCCGCTTTGCGAATGCTGCCGGATCAGATTCTTTTTTGCTACCCGAATGCCGATGCCGGAAGTCGCAATTTAATTGGGCGAGCTCGCTCTTTCGCAGAGTCTCGCGAGGGCACGCAGGTATTTGTCAACCTCGACGCGCTAACTTATTGGAGTTTGCTGAAGCAGGTTAATGTTCTGGTCGGCAATTCGAGCAGCGGAATTATGGAGTCGGCCTCTTTCGCGCTGCCCACGGTAAACGTTGGTCTTCGTCAGCGGCGCAGAGAACGCGCGCGTAATGTGATCGACGCCGCACCGGATACAGACTCGATCCTCGCCGCGATTGCGAAGGCGAAAAGTTCCGAATTTCGTGGCAGCCTTCAAGGCATGACGAATCCCTACGGCGAAGGATTCGCGTCGGACAAAATTGTGGAGATACTAACTACCATCCCGCTCGGCGAAGAGTTGCTGATGAAGCGACACGCCCCGATCGACCTCCCTCACAACTCAATCTCCCGTTCTGCCCGATAAATTTCATCTCAGCGGCCCGACGCCTTACCCGTACGATTGAAAATCATCCCAGAATTGGGGCCACGGCTCACGCGGTTGCCCACACACAAAGATGTCGGGATGGTCCTCGCTTTCCTCGTTTTTGATTCCGTAAGGATTGCCGTTATGTCCCGCGAGCCGGCAGGATTGAAACATTTTCTCCACATAATCGCGCGAAAGCCCAACCACGATCAGAGTCTTCGGCGGGGGATTGCCGTAACCGCGAAACCATGCCGAATTTGTGCTGCTGATAGTTTCGGGCAGCCCATACGCCGGACCTAGCAAGTCGATGGAGCCAGTTTCCCCGTAATTGCCCACCACGATTCCGTAATTGCTGCGCTCGTCCGCCGACAGGGAATTGCGAACCCTGGCCACCTCCGCTACCAAATCAGTCCATCCGATTTCCTCGCGCAAATCTCCGTTATTCCGCAACGCAAAATTATCCTTCGAAACCACCGGATTAAAAGGGATGACAAACGCGCAAGCCAGCACTCCGCCCACCGCCAGCGCTACAAACGTAACTGCCTCCACTACCCGCGACCACACTCGCGAAAGGGATGTGATCCATTCCTGCCACAGCACGCTGCCCCCAGCAAAAAGCATGGGGTACGCCGGCGCTAAATAGTAGTCGCGTCCGTTGGCAAAAAAGAAAAGCGCAAACTCCGTCACGTAAAGCCAGGCCAGCAGCTGGTAACGTTTTGCCTCTCGCACCGCAAAAAAATAATAAAGTCCGGCGACCCACAATACCGCTATGAAAGGATTCGTACTGTTCATAAACTGCCCGCGCACAAAACCATTCGCGCGGCCTTGCCGCACATCGCGGGCATGAATATGGCGTAAGAAATGCAGCGAGATAAAATCGTGGCGAATTTGCCAAATCAGGTTCGGCAGAAAAATCAGGATAGCCAAGGCGGCGCCGCACCATAGCCACGGGCTTTTCAGATAACGGCGCGCGGATGTGAGCAAGGTTCCCGCCACAATTCCAGCGACGAAAAATCCCATGGTGTATTTCGTCATCATGCCCAAGCCGATTCCTGCGCCGACGCCGATCCACCAGCGCGGATCGTCCGATTTGAGCAGCCGAATCAGGCAATAAGCAATGAGCACGCACCATAAATAGTCGAATGATGAATACTGGAATTCAGTTCCTTCGAACAATGGAAGAGGAGAGACCGCGACGGCCAGCGCAGCGACGACTTGTGCCAGGCGCTTGGCTCCAAGTTCGCGCGCCATCAATCCAGTCAAGACCAGCGCAATCGCCTGCGCCAACACCGAAAAGATTCGCAGCCCTATCAGCGAAGTACCGAACATGGCCAATCCCATTCGCTCGATGAATGGCGTCACGGGCGGGTAGGCCACGAAACCCCAATCCATGTGACGTGCGTCGTCCAGCACCTGAAATTCGTCGCGATGAAAGCCGTACCGTCCGTTCGTGGCGACGTGCAGAATCACCACGCCGAGAGCTATCGCACTTAGCGCGAGGACGTCACCGCGCACAGAAGTCACTTCAACGTGCATCAGCACTCCGCGTTGCTGCTCGGAGAGATGTGGCCCGGTGCTTCGCGAGTCGGCATCCATCGTATTTCTTCTTGTATCGTTGAAGATTAGATCTGCAAATTGCGGACAAACATTAGCACACCAGCCGTGAAACGCAGGTCTTCTGCGGAAAGTTCAAAACGCAGGAAATAAAAGTATACGAGGAGTCCGAATGCCAGCTACGTTCTAAGTACGCGTGAAACTCGCCTGCCGACGCCGCGCGGCTTTAAAGCGGGCGTCTCAACTCCCAAAGTTATCGCCGACTAGCTTACCGGCCCAGGCCCAGGTCCGCTAACTTTGTTGACGAAAGCGATAGCGGGACGCCCAGGTTCAGCCTTCGGCGTTTTTTTCTTCGGTTTTTTTACTTCGCGACGACCCTTGTCTTTGTTCCCCATTTCCTCAGCATGCCACAATTTCGAGAGTATGGCGAGTCTTTGCGGAATCCCCAACGCGGACCTGACGAGGGGCCCGAAAAATCTTGCGGTCTTTAGAAGGTAGGGTATCTTGTCGAATTTGGAGGTGCCCGCCATGAAACTCAGCTATGCAATCAAATTTGTGGAGAACATGAATCGTGCAGTGAAATTCTATCGTGACGAGCTTGGCTTGCCATTGAAGTTCGAATCGCCCGCTTGGAGCGAGTTCGCCACCGGCGAAACCACACTCGCCTTGCATCCCGCTTCGGAAAAAAATCCCGCTGGCTCCGTTGAACTGGGATTTAGCGTCCCGGATGTCCAGAAGTTTTATCAAGACATGAGCGCGCGAGGCATCGAGTTCAGTATGACACCGAAGAAACAGGACTTCGGGGGAGTGCTGGCTCAGTTCGTCGATTCCGAAGGAGGCCGCTGCAGCGCAGCCGCAGAAAACGCCGCAGCAACTTGACGACCCTTTTCGTGTTTTATAGGCTGAAACCTAAGTTCGTTTAGGCGAATCTTATAAGTAGGAGGCACACCGTGATAACGGTTCAAGCTCTAACTAAGCGCGAAGTTACATCCGGCGCTAATCGTTCAGAATTTTCCAAGCCTCGTTTTGCGCGGCAATTCTTGGCGTTTCTTTTGGCTATAGGATTATTGTTCGCCACTTTGCCGCAGAACGTACTTGCTCAAGAAAACCAGGATCAAGACCAGAATGCCCA
This sequence comes from uncultured Acidobacteriota bacterium, assembly GCA_963838475.1. Lineage (GTDB taxonomy): Bacteria > Acidobacteriota > Terriglobia > Acidiferrales > UBA7541 > Palsa-295. Next base: position 2,164 of record CAWIRJ010000008.1, on the reverse strand, counting down.
GGATCAGGCTCCGAACCCACCTGACGCCAAGCCCGCGTACACCCCACAAACGCCCGATCAACTGGACCAGCTCGTTGCGCCCATCGCTTTGTATCCTGACTCGCTGGTGGCGCAGGTTCTAGCCGCGTCCACCTTCCCGGCACAAATCGTGGAAGCGGATCGCTGGGTTCAGGCGAATCCCGATCTGAAGGGTGACGCGCTAGGCCAGGCTGTCGATCAGCAGCCCTGGGATCCCAGCGTGAAGGCGCTCTGCGGTTTCCCGACCGTTCTGGGGAATATGGACAAGAATATTTCCTGGACCTCATCGCTCGGCGACGCTTATTACAACCAGCAGCAAGACGTAATGAACGCTATTCAGCGCATGCGCCAAAAAGCGCAAACAGCGGGTAATCTGAAATCGACGCCGCAGCAGACTGTCGAGGAACAAGACAATAATATTGTCATTCAACCTTCTCAACCTGACGTGGTCTATGTTCCAGCGTACAATCCCTGGCTCGTTTATGGATATCCGATAGCGCCCTGGCCCTACTGGTACAACTATCCCGGCATATGGTTCGGCGGCCCGTACCTGTCGTTTGGAATTGGTTTTGGCATTGGCTGGTATGGTGGATTCGGATGGGGATGGGGCCACTGGGGATTCGACTGGCACAACCACTATGCGGTTTATAACAACAACCGCTACTACTCGCATTCCAACACTTTCTACAATCGCAATAACTACTACAGGAATGGCGGCTATCACGGCGTCGAGAACAACGTCAACCGCGGCGGGGAAGCGTACCGAGGCTCGGAGGCCAACAGAGGCGCGGAGCGAACCGAGGCGCGGAAGCGAACCGAGGCGGAGAAGGCTACCACAGCGATGCCGGCAGTCACCCGTTCGGCGGGGACGACCGCGCGGCTCGTGGATACGGCGAATCGGGCAGCCAATCCCACGGCCACTCCGACGCCTTCAGCGGTTACAGCCATGGTGGGGAAGCTCGCAGCTATTCGTCACGCGGACAGTCCAGCTTCGGTGGCTTCGGCGGCGGTGGGTTCCACGGTGGTGGTGGCGGTGGCGGCGGACATCATCGCTAGCTAGTCTCATTCTCTAGGTTGCGATGGCGCACCGATGAAAGCGCTATCGCAACTACTTATAACCTCTTCTAAATTTATAAATGGAGAAAGAACATATGCGCCATACGATCTTGAACTCGCGGAATGTTCGGTTATCCAGCTATTTCACGGCTGCGGCAGCCGGTTTTCTTTTGTTGGCAAGCTTTGCGCCGCGCGTGATCGCCCAGCAACCGGGACAAAAAACATTTTCGACTGCGGACGAAGCCTGTCACGGCCTCGTCGTTGCGCTGAAAAATGGTGACGACAAGGCGCTCCTGCAAATCCTCGGCCCAGAGGGGAAAGAAATCATCTCATCAGGCGATCCTGCCGAGGACTTAGCCAATCGCGCGAATTTTGTGAGCAAATTTGAACAAATGCATCGGATGGTGGTCGAGCCCAACGGAACCACGACCATGTACATCGGTGCGGAAAACTGGCCCACCCCTATCCCGCTGCTAAATAAAGGCGGCAGGTGGTATTTCGACACTGGTGCCGGCAAACAGGAGATTTTATTCCGCCGGATTGGTCAGAACGAAATGTCTACCATTCGCGTTTGCCAGGAGCTTGTAGCCGCGCAGAAGGAATATTTCGCGAAGGAACATAACGAGTACGCTCAGCGATTTGTTAGCAATGAAGGAAAGCATGATGGCCTGTACTGGCTCGGTACCAACAACGAATTTGAGAGCCCGATTGGTCCGCTCGTGGCTAACGCAGGGAGCCCCGGCAACCTCGCTAAGAACCTTCAAACTGGCCCAGTCCCATTCCGAGGTTATTATTTCCGCATTCTCACTCGCCAGGGGAAACACGCCTCCGGTGGCGCGCAGGATTATGTGGTGAACGGAAAAATGACCGCTGGTTTTGCGTTCGTCGCATATCCCGCCGAGTATCGCAATTCCGGCGTGATGACGTTTCTCGTCAGCCAGGACGGAGTTATTTATGAGAAAGATCTTGGCCCGCACAGCGAAACTTTGGCTAAGGACATGAAGGCATTCGACCCCGATTCCAGTTGGAAGAAAGCGGAACTGCCGCCAGCCCAAACCCAAACCGCTAGCGATCAAAAATCTAAGTAACA
>CAWIRJ010000007.1:0-491474 GCA_963838475.1 uncultured Acidobacteriota bacterium | reverse complement strand
GTCCAAATTCGTCCATCAAAACATGCAGCTACTTGGTTTCAAACCCGGCTGGACGGACAAGTTCAGGCAAGAAGTCGATCAAGCGAGAAACGATGATTATCGTACTGAAACTAGCAGAAGCCGGCGGAAGCCGGTATATATACATCAGCGATACAACACAGAGGGCATCGAAACAAGATCCTGCAAAGCTGCGCACTCAAGAGCACTTGTAGTTTGCAGGTGGATTTATTCTTTCTTTTCCGACATGGTGAAGTTTACTTCGCTCGACTGACCCGGCTTTACGTCGACCTTTTTGGCCCAAGTTGACGGCGAGCTATAGATCGGCCGCTTAACTTCGGTTTGCGCGGCGACGTCCAGCACTTTAGCTTCGGAAAGAATTTGCCAGCCTTCGTGCCAGGCCACAATTTCGTACTCGCCCGGAGGAACGTCGGTGAGCTTGAAGAATCCGTGCTCGTCGGTGACCGCGTAGTAAGGATGTTTCACCACTATTACGTTGGCGTTCATCCACACGTGGCCGGCATTGCACTTTAATTCCACCACGCCATTGCGCGGAAGCGAGACCGGAATGTACTGGTTCTGAAATGGAAACGGGATGTTGTTCGAAGCCGCGCCGGTCATCTGTACCGTGTGCAGTACCGGATCGCTGCTCTTGATCTGCAACTTTCCGCCCTGCGGAACCAGCATGATGTGCGGGACGTAGCGGCAGGTTTTCTGGTCGAGGTGTTCGCGAGCGTCGGACAGCTCCATGGCTTTGCCTTTGGTAACATCCTTCAAGAACACCACGGTATTCGCTACCCCGCCGTCGGAATCGATTTCCAAACGCTCCAGGTCGCGAACCTTGAGAGAATCTGGATCGCAGAGTTCAGCATTTTTTGTTACGGGCAATTTCGGAATCTTCGGAATCGGGCCAGTCCATTTTACGGTACCGGTGATGGCCCCACCGTTTTCAACGGTAATCGCGGTGTACTCGCTCTGGGCTTGCGCTTTTCCCGCGTGGCAAAAGGTCAACAGGAGAAGCGCGCTTGCATACTTAATGAATCGAAATTGTTTTCCCATTCTCATATCACCCTCGCAGACCTGTCTTGTACGGACGACCTGTGGGAAACCGGCGTCTGCAAAAATTACTGATCACCTAGGCGCTGGGCCTCCCCAACGGACTGCCCGGCGCGAGCCTGGGACTGGGACTTGAGTTTGCTCGTCCTGAGAAATTCAAGAACTGGAATGGTGGCTACAGGTATGGACGACGCACTCAAGCTTGCGCCGAGAATCTCCCCACGGTAAACGATACCCTTTTCCTAAGGAGATGGACCGACGGGTTGCAGGCGTCTTGTCCTATCGGTATATGATTCTTTGGATTCAACCGGAGCTCGTCAAACGAGGTTTTCAATGGGTTGTGGTGGGCACGGATCTTAGGTAAGCGATGATGTCCACGGCATCTTGATGATTCAAATGGTAGATATGCATGGGCGGACGAATAATCTCGCCGTTCGCGCCTTGACCCTTCTCCAGGATTTCTTCGCCGTCCTTGTCTGTGTATGCCGCAAACCCAGCCAAGGGCGGAGCCTGTTGCGCCCAATTTTGATCCGGGTGCACTGGAACGATCCACACCGGCGCGCCTTGCAGGGCGCGAGAATTGTCCAGGTTGCCGCGCGCGTCCCGAGGCGTGTGGCATTCCGTGCAACGTGCAACTTCTTCGGTCAAATATTTTCCGCGCTTGAGCTGAGCTTGATTTGACGTTGAGGCGGAGGTAGCTGCCTGCTTGGGGGCTTGCATCGCTCGGGTAGATACAATCACGGCTCCGGCGCACAAAATTAATGCGATCGCGCACAAAATAGAAGTTGTTCTCATTTGATTTTAGTAGCACTTTTTGTGGAACGCGTCCAGCAAATCATTGGCAGGCGGGCCTTTAATTTTCTCAGCCCGAATTAGTGGTTCACCGCCGGATTATGAAGGCAGAACAGCAAGAGCTTTGCTGATACGGTCGCCGAAGGAAGTCGCAAACACAGCTTGCCGCTCGGGATCTCCTAGATAAGGATCAACGAACGGGCCACCTTTGTCTAAAACCAGCCGGTCCCCCCAGCCAACCAGACCGAAAAGACGGATCAGTTCCTGCGTACCCTGTGAAATCGGCACGATATAGGCAGGCTGCAGGAAATATTGCACGCGCTTTACAATCGTGGGCGCCAATTTCCGCAACGCGTTATGCAATTCCCCGCGGTTCTCAATGGGACATTCCACGGCGTAACTTACAAAAAATCCGTGCTTGCGGAATTCATTCAGACATAGGATTTCGTCAATTTTCGTGATGGCGTTTCCCATCGTTTTTACCAGTTCATCAAAATACATGCGAGCCGCCACTGAACGTACCGTTCGGTCCTTTGCAGCACGAAAAAAATAATCCGCTTCCGGTCCGCGCGGCGCAGAATCGAGTATGAGAACCTTAATCTGTGTAGGACGAAAGCGCGCGGCCAGATCGAGCCGTTCCTTTCGCCGCTGAACGTGCGCTTCGTCCACGCGCGCTCCACATCCTTCGCAAATTGGCACGGTTTACTTGCCTTTCCCGGGGGTTAACATGCTGGTACTGGCGGCACGAGAATGCCACGCGTCCTGCGTGAGTGCAAGCTTAGGTCACTGATGGGGGACGAATCGTACATTAGCGCTCAGGGTCGATCAGCCGATCCATATAAATCCACAACACCCGGCCCAACCGTGTAACCACAGGTACGACTGGGAGAAACAATAAAATAGCTACTACACAGAGTTTTTCGAAAGACCAGTGTGTGAACGTCCACAGCATTGCGCAAATCGCCGTCGCGATAATCATGGCGATGGCGTAGTCGATGATCATTGCGCCAAGAAAATAGCCTTCTTCACGCTCAAACCATAAATGGCAAACGGCGCATTCGTCATTCATCTTCGGCAAGCTGCGGAAAATCGAGGTCGGATAAATCTTGCCCGTGCGGCAGCGCGGACAAACCTGGCCCAGGATACCTTGCAACGCAGAGATTCTTGCGTGATTGGCCATCTCAAATGGCGCCCCGACAGAATGCCCTTTCAATGCGCTTTCTGAGGGGCAGGCGTCAGAGCTGGATTGTAAAGAGCGGCTACGTCGTGCGCAATTCTATCCGGCTGGGAATGCTCGGAATCCAGATTGGTCAGCACGATGACGGTGAAGCGGTCATCCACATAGCGCGAGATTTGTGTAGTGAAACCTTGCCAAGCGCCGCCATGCTCGATCAGCCGATGACTGTTTACTTCCGTGACATCCCAGCCAAATCCATACGGCGCAGTTTTCCCATCGCTCAGACGCACCGCTGACCACATTTGGTCTAGGCTTCCCTTCTTCAGGAGTTTGTCGGTATAAAGCGCGGCATCCCATTTCGCCATGTCGACTACATTCGTGTAAAGCGCGCCGTCCGCCGTGGTGTTGAGTGTCGGCGAAACCCATTCCTGATTTTTTATTTCTCCGTTCACCAATCGATAGCCCGCGGCGCGATTCGGAATAATGTCGGCCTCGCTGATAATTCGCGTCGAGGTCATGCCCAGCGGCCGAAAAATGCGCTCCTGCAACACGTCACCGTAAAACTGTCCGGTCACTTTATGAATCAAAATTCCCAGCAGCACGTAGCCGCTGTTGCTGTAACTCCACTTTGAGCCAGGCGGGAAATCCAGCGGCAGTCCGCTGAATTTCGCGAAAAGTTCGTCTTCGGTGTAATCGTTGCGCAGATTGATGAACGCCCCGCCTTTCTTGGTCAGCGAATCCGACTCGTAATCAGGAACTCCCGAAGTGTGCGTCAAGAGGTTACGTACGGTGATGCCGTTCCAGCTCACGGGAGATCCGGGAAGGTATTTCCCTATGGGTTCGTCGAGACGGATTTTCCCATCCTCAACCAGCATCATGACCGCCGTGGCTGTGAACTGTTTACCCACCGAACCCGTCTGGAATATCGTCTCCGGCTTCACCGGGACATCCAATTCAATGTTCGCGAGGCCGTAACCCTGCGCTTTGACGATCTCTCCGTTTCGGACAATGGCAAGCGCTAACCCTGGAATTTTCTCGGCGCGCATTTCGCCGCTTACATAAGCATCGACCTTTGCGGAAATGCCGCTGTCGGAAGAGCCGGAATTTTGTGCTCGTGCAGCGAACGCCGTTGAGATCGCAACGCCGATCAGAATAAGTATCGTGAACCGAGCGCACACCAGCGCCCTACTTTCTCAGAAGCGTTTCAAGGTTGGATTGCTCCTCGTTTTCTGAGTTACGGCGCAGGTTGAATCGGTATTCCAAACGGTGCCAGCGCTTCACGAACCACTTTGCCTTCCCCGACAGCCACAATCGCAGCGCGAGACGCCGGGAAATATTTCTTCGCTGCCGCGTCCACATCGTCGGACGTCGTCGCCGCAATCTTCTTCCCGTAAATGCCGATTTCTTCCGGCGGCAAATTTTTCACCCAAAGGTCCGCCAGCGCTCCTGCCACCGACGAACGAATCTGCAGCCGAATCGCTTCAATGCCCACAAGAAAACGTTTCGCCTGTGTGAGTTCCTCGGTCGTGGGACTGGTCGTCACCATACGATTCAATTCGTAACTCATCTCGTTGTAGGTTGCGCCGGTGACCGCGTTGCGCACGTCCGCCCGCGTGACAAAATCGCCGGCAGCGCGATACGTATTCAATGCCGCGAAGGGCGAATACGTGTAACCCTTGTCCTCGCGAATATTCGACGTCAGGCGCGAGCCAAAGGTCCCGCCGTAAATGGCATTGGCCACCACTGCCGACTCGTAATCCGGATCACTGCGCAACGGACCAGCGGCCGCGAGCTCGATGGTTGTCTGCACCGAGCCAGGACGTTCCACCAGAAAAACTGCGTGAGTCGGCTCGGGATTCAGTCGCGCGATATCCGCAACCGGAGACTCCGCCGGCGCTTTCCAACCGCCGAAGTTACTCTTCACAAGCTCGAGCATTTTCTCATTCTGAAAATCTCCCACCGCGATGAAAACGGCTTGGTCCGGACGAAAACGCTGCGTATAAATCTTCCGCAGGTCCGCAGGCGTCGTAGCCGCAATCGATTCCTGGGTGGGAGACATGACGTGATAAGGACTGGTGCCAAAAAGTACTTTGGCCACCGCGCGCGACGCGAGGAACGATGGATCGGCTTCCTGCTGCTGCAGCGAGTCCGCAAGATTTTTCTTGGCCAGCGATACTTCGCCGTCGGGGAAAGAGGCATTCTGCAAGATGTCGGCGAGAACCCCGATGGCCGGTTCCGCCTTCGACGCAAGAATCGTGATCGAAACTTCAATTTCGTCTCGTCCCGCCGACGCGCTTAGGTCTCCACCCGCACCCTGAAATTCTTCGGCAATTTTGCGAGCGTTGCGCGATTTCGTTCCCTGATCAATGGTGTTGGAAAGCAATTCAGATATTCCCGGACGATCGCTTGGATCGGCTGCATATCCGCCGCGAATCGCGACGGTGTAAGACAATTTCGGAAATCCGGGTTCGGACACCAGCCACACGGTGAGCCCGTTTTCGAGCTTCGCAATTTTTACCGATGGCGCTTCGACCGCCTTCTCCGGTCCATACGGCGGCAGGTCTTTCGGCAAGGGCGCCGGTTTTTGCGCGAAGGCGCACGACTCAAACAGCGCAACTATCATTATTATTTTCAGAAACCTCACTGTGGACCTCCCGATTTCCCGGCATCAGAACCAGCAGCGGCTGGAACTCGATTGATAACGGTTCGATTTGTAACCACCAGATATTTCGCGGCGAACTCGCGCACTTGATCTGGGGTTACTTTCGTGAGTTCGTCGGGCGTATTAAACACACTCTCAAAACTGCCGGTGAACAGCACCGCGTGGGAAAGCGCTGAAGCCCGTGTAATCGGAATTTCAAGCTGCCCGTACAAATCCGAACGCATCTTGGTGACTACGCGATCCAAATCTTGTTGGCTCGGCCCTTTCGTCGCCAATTCATTAATCGTCGCGTCATATGCCGCCAGCACTTGGTCTTCGGTCACGTTCGGCGGATATACGATGAACGACACCATCAACGTCGGCCCGTTGTACTCGAACGGATTGCCGAGCGGCCAGTTCACTCCGCCATCCACCGACAGTGCCACTTGTTTTTCTTTTACCAGTGCTTGATACAAACGCGAAGCCTGCCCGTTGTGCAGTAGTTCGCCGGTCACAGCCGCGGCCAGCGAGCCGGATGAACGTGGCGGCGGCATGCGGTAGCCAATCGCCATCGCTGGAACTTTCGCGAGCTTGTCTGTTTCTGTTTCCCGACGTTCGGAGGTCTGCGGTTTTTCTTCTACTTTCGGACGCGGGGGCGTCGGCCGCGATGGAATCCCGCCGAAATATTTTTCTACCTTCTCATAGACCTCGGTAGGATTTAGATCGCCAACGATTGCCAGCACTGCGTTATTCGGCGAATAGTACTGCTCGTAAAATTTCTGGACGTCCTCAATTTTCGCGGCATCCAGATCCTTGAAATCACCGTAAAAATTGTGCGCGTTGGGATAAGTGTCAAACGCCTTGCCTGGCAGGTCGATGGCGAAGAAGAGTCCGTAGGGCTGATTCATCACGTTCACGCGGACTTCTTCTTCCACAACATTGCGCTGGTTTTCCAGGTTCTTGACCGAAAAATCCAGCGTCTTCATGCGGTCCGCTTCCAACCACAACAGTGGATCCAGCGTAGACACCGGAGCGGTATCAATATACTCCGTGAAATCGTAGCGAGTATCCCCGTTTGTGGCGCCGCCGCCGCTTTCAATCACGCGGTCAAACACGCCTTTCGGAGAATTCGGCGTGCCCTCGAACATCATGTGTTCAAAAAGATGCGCGAACCCGGTCCGGCCTTCCGGCTCCAGGCGAAACCCAATCCCGTAACTGATGCATATTCCAAATGTCGGCGCGGAATGATCTTCGGAAACCACCACGGTCAGCCCATTCGGCATTTTCTTCATCGAGGTGGGCGGCTTCCACTCCTGGGCGTCTGCGGAACTTGCTAAAAAGAAAACGGCACACAATATGAACAAGCAAAACGGGCGTTTCATGATTTCTGCCTTTCCTTTTGAAGACGGCCTGCCCCTGGTAAGCCGCAACAGTTTCGTGTACAAAGCGCACCGTATATTACCCCGCAGCGGGCAACGCCGATGTAATTTTTTTGTCTCCTATGATACTTTCGCGGCGCACTTCGCTCAGACCAGTTCTCGGGGAAAGGTTGACCCAATGACGATTCAATTACGAATGACGCTAGTTCGCAAGATTTTGTCTTCAGTGTTGTTACTCTTCGTATTGACGCTGCCGCAGGCGCCTCTCTTCGCGCAAACGCCGAACATTGTGAAGTGGGAGGAGCTCACAGCCTCGGACTTCGCAAAAGCCATCCAGCGATCGCAATTCACTTGCATCCTCCCGATCGGCATTCTCGAAAAGCACGGCCCCCACCTCCCTCTCGGGACCGACCTGCTCAATATCAGATACGTTTCTCTCGCCGCCGCGCAGCAGGAGTTTGCCATCGTCTTCCCCGAATATTATTTTGGACAGATTTTCGAAGCGCGCCATGAGCCCGGTACCGTCGCTTACAGCGCGAAAATTCAGCTCGAGCTTTTGCAGGAAACTACGGACGAGATGGCGCGAAATGGCTGCAAAAAAATCGTGATTGCCAACGGCCATGGTGGTAACGAGAATCTGCTTCCCTATTTTGCTCAAACCCAACTTGCCACGCCGCACGATTACGTTGTTTATATATTTCCACTACCCGAACACTTGGATCAACCGGGACGTCCTTCGGTCAAAAACCCTGCGGACATGCACGCGGGCGAAACCGAAACTTCTCACCTGATGATCTCTCGCCCCGATTTAGTTCACATGGATCGCGCCAAGGACGAATCGGGCGCGGATCAGCATCGGCTGTTTCTCCCCGACACGCTTTACACCGGCATCTGGTGGTACGCGCGCTTTCCGAATCACTATGCCGGAGAAGGCGCAGCTGCCACCAAAGAGCTTGGTGAATTCGACATGAAGGAATGGATCAACGAACTTGTAACCGCGTTACGCGCCGTGAAGTCCGATACCGAAAGCCTAACGCTACAAAATGAATTTTACGAGAAGGCCAAGCATCCACTCGTGACTAAATGAATCGCTAGAGATTTCCAGGAGAAACAATCGTGAAGCGTTTCTTGCTCGCGTACGTTTTTGGCGCTCTGCTAGCTGGCGCAGCTTCGACACCTGAGTATTCGATCCAGGCAATACGTTACGCCACGGCGCCAGGCGTTCCGGTGTCTATGCTTGTGATCGGCGCTCCGAAGGACGAGAAAATCGACGTCGCCATGGTCGTCTGGCTGATACGCGGAGAGGGCCACACCATACTTTTCGACAGCGGCTTTCATCGCGACACTTTTATAAAAGATTTTCCCATGAAGGATTACTTGCGTCCGGATGAAGCCGTGCGCCTGGCAGGAGTGACCCCCGAAGAGGTCACCGACATCGTTATCAGCCACGCGCACTGGGACCACATCGGCGGCATTGATCTTTTCCCGAAAGCCAACGTGTGGATTCAGAAGGACGAATATCGCTATTACACTATGGACGCATGGCAACCTGGAGGAGACCACGGCGGGATCGATCCGGAAGACGCCAAGCAGTTAGTGCAATTGAACACGGAAGGACGCATCCGTCTGGTGGATGGCGACAACGTGCAAATTTTCCCCGGCATTCGCGCGTACACCGGCGCGCGTCACACTTACGATTCGCAATATCTGCGCGTGGAAGGAAATCCCACGTTCGTTCTGGCCTCGGACAATTGCTATTTGTATCGAAACTTGTCGTCGCATATGGCCAGCGCCACTTTCACCGACGCTGACCACGCTGGGAACATCGCTGCCCAATTGCGTATGGTAGAACTTGCGGGCTCGCCGGACCGCGTTATTCCCGGCCACGACATTCTACAGTTTCAGAAGTTCCCCACCGATGGACGTGTAGCCACCATCAAACCAGCGGCCAATCATTAAGAGTAGAAACCTACCGTGCAGGATGAAGTTGCGTGCGGCCTGATGTCGGAATTGCTCGTGCTTCGATGAGCCGCTGCGAGCGCACCTGGCGATGACGCTCCAGAAGATGTTTCTGCGCACGGCGTCCCCATCCGCGCACGAAATAGTAGTTTAACGTGCCGCCAAAGCCCGCGCTAAGAACCGGAATCAGTCTGCCGGACCACTTCTCCGCGACTTCTGCTCCGACTTTCACCGCGATGCGATCGATTATTCGCGGAACCAGACGCTCGATGGCTTGCTTCTCCACAAAATCGCGTCCTAGGTCGAGTCCAGCAGCGCTGGCTGCGGCGATCCACAGGCTGTTCACTTCGTCTTCCGTAGTGTATTCAAATCCGTAGACCAGACTCAGTTTTTGCAACATGCGAATGGTGATGGCCGAAAGAATCCCCGCGTCCGGCACAATCGTCAACATCCCGCCCATTCCCAAACCCAAACCCTCCAGCGTCGCCGTCCTGGTTGAAGACTTGATGATGCGGTTGGCGATTGGCGTCACGACTTCCTCGCCGAGATAAAACATGTCGCGCCAGGTTTCAATCGGCAACTTGTGCGCGCGCTTGATGTGCTTCAGGAATTTGTGCGGATCAACCTGGACTGTTTCGTAAGCTTTGCGAAATCCTGCAGCCGTAGAGGCCTGCATCAAGCGGGCTAGCGCGGAATCTTTTTTTCGTCGTGGCATGCTAGTTTGATGCGCCGAGCTGCGCATTAGTAACGCTGGCACGGCAGTCTGAATTCAGCATAGCAGGTTGCGCCCACTGTTACAAAAACGGGCTCAGTCATCCGTGACTAGTGCGCCAGACGAAGAGAAGCTCTCGCCGATCAGCTCGTTGTGGCGCCTACCAGGTGAATCTAGCCCCCAATTGGATGTGACGCGAGCCACCGGACCCAATAACCGGGTTCGAGGCCGCCACGTCCGGCGTCGCGACCACCGTTCCTACCGTGCTGTTGCTGAACAAATCGTTGTTCATTGTAAACACGTCGAAATTCGGATGGTTCAGAACGTTGAAAAATTCTCCGCGGAGTTGAAGACCGAATCGCTCGTGGAAAGTCCACATCTTCGAAAGCGAGAAGTCCCAATTCTTGAATGTTGGTCCTCGGAAGATGTTGCGCCCCGAGTTGCCGAACGAGCCGAAGGCCGGAGCCGTGAGTATAGTGCCATTCTCAATATAGCAGCCGTCGTTCGCCAACATGTTCACCGCACCCTGCCCACCCGCTTTCTGCGCAGCAGCGATACATAGAGGATTTCCGCCAGTCACATTCCCGTGGACGTCAGTCGTAAAATCTTCGGTACTGATGTAAGGAATCGGTGTAGTAGTGGACCAGTGAATATTGTTCGGACTGCCGGAAATGTCCCAGCGATCTTCGAAAATCCCTGTGGCGCTGTTGTCATCTTCGAAATCATTCAGTGTGTACGGCTCGCCTCCCTGCAGCGTGACGATGCTGGTTACCAACCATCCTTTCAGCATTTGGAATTTTGACTCACGCGAAGGTAGTTCATACGTGAGTGACAATGTGAACCGGTGGCGAATGTCGAAATCGCCGTTGCCGCGGTCGCCGTTAAAATTCAAGCTGTTCTGCGGATAAGGCGCGATGTTGTTTGTGGCCGTATCAATCGCGTGCGCATACGTATATCCGGCCAGAAGATAGAGCCCGTGCGAATATCTCTTCGTAAACGTGACTTGCAGAGAGTTGTAGTTAGAGTTGGACGCGTTATTCAGCACATCGACCTGGCCCAAATAGGGGAAGCAGGGGCCTCCTCTACCGAGACCTCCCATCGAAGTGGGGCAGTTTATGGTGAACGGCCGCGCGGCCTGTTCGCATCCTGAAAAATCCCCGTCAAAAAATCCCCCGGTCGCATTGATACACGGAACGCTGAGCGCAGGAATCGGCTGGTTTTCATCGATATTGCCGTAGAGATCGATGCCGTGGTTGGCGACGTATGCTACTTGTAGGGTGGCCGTTGGCGAAAGCGCTTGTTGAACGTTCAGATTCCAATTTGCCACATACGGAGTCTTCAAGTGTGTCGTCGCGAAGATATAGCAAGGGTTCCCTGCTGAGCATCCGCTGCCCGGTCCTACGCCGCTTGGGAAAATCACGCCTGGATTAGGGTTCGCGGCCGTGGGCCAATTTATGAGAGTTGGATCCGTGGAGAAGTCGAGAAAATTTGTGATGTTTCCGTTCCCAGGAGTCACGCCCAGACTCGCCGCCGTGGGATCCAGATTCAATCCACCACCGCTAAACATGAATGTTCGGATCGACGGCTGTATGAAAATGATGCCACCTCCGGCTCTCAACACCGTCTTGCCAGTTCCAAAAATGTCCCAAGCCACACCCAGCCGCGGCGAAACGTTGTTATAGCGCGTTGGGTAAGGCGAGCCGATCCCTTTCCCTACTTGAATGATCCCTGGATTCGGCCCGGTAGGCACAAAATTGGCCAACAGGTTTCGTGAATCCTCGATGGGAGCAGTAATGTCGTAGCGCAGTCCCATGTTCACCGTGACGTGCGGCCTCACTCGATATTCGTCTTGAATGAAGAACCCGACTGACTTCAAGCTCACTTTGCGTGTCGGATCGCCGTACAACTTCTCCCATTTTTCCACATTGCCTGCCGCGAAATCCTCGAGCGAATCGAAATCTACGCGGCCTCGTCCTTCCGTGGCACGGTAGTAGTCCACATTCCCGTAACGAAAATCCCCGCCAAACCGGATCGAATGCTTTCCGTGCGTCCACGACGCCGTATCTGAGAAGTTGTACGTGCGGCTAGGCGTAGTTTCCAAAGGCCATCCGGAATTTCCACCCATATAATCGTCGAAACCGGAGCCGAGGCCAATGCGCGGGAACCCGAATAGGCGAGGGTCCGTAACTCCCGTGTCGATCCCGTAACCGGTTAGCGGATTCACGTTATGGTCCAACGGCAAAATCGCTTCATAGAAGTCGTTGTAGCTGAAGCGGAGCTGGTTAACCCAACGCGAGTTGGGCGTATATGTCCAGTCGGCTCCGAATACTTGTGTGATTGGTGCCGCCGTAGAACGCCACTCCGGTCGTAGCGGTACTGTATCCTCTTCAATTTCCGAAGTGTTTGAGTAAATAAATCGAGCAGTGATCGTATTGTGCTCGTTTAAAATATAGTCGGTTTTGGCAACAACGTTGTCGTTCCGGTTTGTATTGTTGAAATCGAAATCGATGGCCTGAGGGATGCTTTGGCTCTGCGTGAAGCCGGGATTCGGCAGGAATAGAGAAGAAAGATGCTGGCTCAACGGACTGCAAGTCGGCGCGCAGGCTGCTAATGCATCCACAATACTGAAATCGGCCGGTACATTCCCGTTAAGGGCCAGTTGCGCGGTATAGGGTACCAGCGAAACGGTCACTGGGCTGTCCGCCACAAACGGGTTGCCCACCGTATCGCGCAATCCTTCATAGTTGAAAAAATAAAACCATTTGTCTTTCTTGATCGGCCCGCCAATCGACGCGCCAAACTCGCTCATCGAAACAGTTGAAAGCGGCTGCGGCGCGAAGTTAAAGAAGTTCCGCGCGTCGAAATCGCTGGTGCGACCGAAATAATAAGCCGAACCGTGAATCATGTTGGTCCCCGACTTGATACCGATATTCATCACCACTCCGGGTTTCACGCCGTAGTCAGCTTCCGGACTTTCCTGCGTGTTGAATTCTTGAATAGAGTCCAGAGGAAGAAGGCTGGCCGGAGTTCCCGCGATCCCCGCATCGTTCATCACGCTTTCACCGTAGTAAACGTCCATGTCATCCGCGCCGTCGATGTAAAAATTGTTCTCGTCGGGTCGGTTTCCATTAGACGTAATCGACTGAAATCCTCCGCCAGGTGTTCGCTGCACACCGGGATGCAGCATCAACAAATTCTGGAAGTCGCGGCCTTGCACCGGAAGCTCGGTAATCGCTTTATTCGAAAGCACCCCGTTCAGTGTTGTATTCGTGGTATCCGTCAGCGGCGCTTCGGTCGTTACCTCCACGGTTTGCGTAACCTCACCGGGCTGCAGTTGGAAATCCGCCCGCACTTCCAGTCCCACTTCAATCTGTATCTTGTCGCGAATAGCGCTCTGGAAACCAGCCGATTCCACTTTCACGGAATAAAGTCCCGGATCCAGGTTTGGGGCCACATAGTCTCCTGTCTGGTTCGTTTGCAAAACTCTTTGCGCTTGCGTCCCCAGATTTTCGATCGTCACCTTCGCGCCGGTAATTACACCGCCGCTCGAATCGGTTATTCGTCCGTTAATCTGTCCTTGCTGGGTCTGCGCGAATGCACCCGGCAGCGTCGACACACAAATCACCAGCAACACAATCAGGAATCGCAAGCACATCTTCATCACCCACCCCCCGGGAAATAGCCAGAATTTGACTTCGTATTTCTTCGGAATCTCGAACCCGATCTTGAACTCGAACCGAATCGTATTGCCGTAATGGTGTCTAATTTCTGAGTTCTGAAACGAGAACGACGAATGAGGGAGCGAAAAATTACAGGCCTGCGGCGAGTTTACCCAGATCTATGAGGCAGCTAAGCGCAGATGGGCCCAAAGACACCGTCAGAAAAATTTCCCCGTGATGACGACTCCACCCCATAAAGAAACCATAAAGAAAAACGATATGCGCAGAAATTAGACCTAATACACACAGATGTCAACGCGTCTTTTGCGCCCCGGTTCATAGTCACTTGCATGGAATGTCACCTTGCGACCTTCTCGAGATACCGGCGCCGCCTCGCAATAAGAAGAAAAATCTCGCGATCCATTTCTCTGTAATATCCACACACACGACCTGTTACTATTTTTGCGCTTTTTCCCTTAGCATCAGTCGGGGCACAAGAAAAAGTGCTCACGAAAGATATAAACACGAGCGAGCTTCACCAGAAGTTCCTCAATTCCAAATTGGGAATACCGGAGAGGAAAACAGAATGAAGGGGTCTCGAACCGGACGCGGCGCGTATTCGTCTTCACGATCGATTTGTTACATGGCGACGCTCATCCTCGCTGCTTCGGCCCTCTTCGCCATTCCCTGCGACGCGCAAACCGCGAAGGGCAATAACTGGGCGGCTTACAGTACCCCTGCAAAAGACTCCGACGCGTCGTCAGCATCGAAAGCCACGAAAGCGACCCAGGTGCCCCGGTTTGGTGCCGTCCTCCTCGGCGGCCATGGAGATGTGGACGAAGCCACCAGTTTTCTCTGCGAGCACTCCGGAGGAGGCGACCTCGTAGTGATCAGCGCCTACGGCGCCGATGAGTACAATTCGGACTTTCACGAGGCCTGCCCGCAAAATTCAGTCACCACTCTCGTGATCACCTCGGCAGAAGCAGCCAGTGACCCCTTCATCGTGGACAAAATCCGCAACGCACACGCAATTTTCCTCTCCGGGGGCGACCAGTCGCATTACGTGAATTACTGGACCGGCCAGGCCGTCCAGAAAGAAATCAACGCCGACGTTGCTCGCGGTGTTCCCCTGGGCGGTATCAGCGCCGGACTGGCGGTGCAAGGCCAATTCGTTTTCACGGCAATGATGGATACAGTAAAGAGTCCGGAAGCCTTGGCCAACCCGTACGACCCGCATGTGACGTTAGTGCGTGATTTCCTGTCGATACCGGTGCTGAAAGGTGTAATTACCGACAGCCACTTTTCCCAGCGCGAACGTATGGGCCGCTCACTCGCGTTTCTCGCACGCATCGTGCAAGATGGCTGGGCCCCGGAGGCGCACGGCATCGGTGTCGATGAAACCACGGCTGTGCTCGCGGAAGCCGATGGCCACGCCAAAGTAGTAGGCAAAAACTCCGCCTATTTCATGACTCTCGATCATCGGCCGGAAGTTTGCGTGGACGGAAAACCTCTCACGCTGCGCCATGTAAAAGTTTTGAAGTTGAGCGCAGGCGACAAATTCGATCTGAAGACGTGGACTGCTACCGGCGGAACCACTTTCGAAGTAAACGTAGTCGACGGCAAAATGACGCGCACTGACCAGCCGTGAATTGCGCAATCACCTTAGGGATTGAGACGCCGGGGACCGCTGACAAACGGATTGCCGCGCTCGTAAAAGCGTAGAAGCCTTTCAGCCGCCACTCTGATTCCGATGCGCACGCTGACGCCAATTTCCCCCGTAGGTTTCACCGCGGTACCGAGCCACAGAGGGCCTTTGGCGCATAGGTCCACCCCGTCCAAACTGCGTGTAATACTCATCGCAGCGGCGAGCCGCCCGGGTCCGCGTGAAAGCTCGGTCAACGGCGCCGTCGATTTTTTGCCTGCAACTTCTCTCGATCTTTCGGCGCGCCCTCTTCTCGAAGGTTTCGCTGCGCGATGGAGTTCCATCCACTTGACTCCTTCGAGCGGCTCCATCCCGCGCAAAAGAATCCCTTCGCCGATTCCTTTGCGCTGCCCGGAAACGTTGAGCATGAAATGGTTGCCATAAATAAAATAAACGTACGCGTGCCCGCGCTCCATAAAAAGTGCACGATTGCGCGGCGTCTCCCCGCGAATCGCGTGGCAGGCCGCGTCGCCCCGGAGGTAGGCTTCTGTTTCCACAATGCGCCCGCTAAGGCGCACATGGGGCAAGTCGTGTACCAGCGTTTTGCCGATCAGAAAACGCGCCAGCTCGACGGTATCGATCGGCAGCTCGCTGCGCCGGAGGCGTCGAATACGAATTTTAGTGCGCGCAAGCATCATGCGATTCGTTCTATCATACGAGCTGTCCGCGTGCGTCTCACTTTATTTCCGTGTCTCGTCCGGTGAAATAGATGAATGACAGAATGTCAGATAAAGACCAAGCTTGGCCAGCCCTCCCGTTCGCGGAGTGGAAAGACACTTACGCCACGCTGCATATGTGGACGCAGATCGTCGGAAAAGTGCGGCTGGCGCAAAGTCCGCTAATTAACCACTGGTGGGAAGTTCCGCTTTACGTTTCCGCGCGAGGGTTAACCACGTCGTCGATTCCCCGCCCTGGAGGAAATTTTGAGATCAGTTTTGATTTCATCGACCACCGGCTCGATATCAGGACCAACTTCGGCGAGTCGAGAACGATTTCGCTGTATCACCGCACGGTAGCCGGATTTTATCGCGAGTTCATGGAGATGCTGCGTTCGCTCCGAATCGATGTGAAAATCTGGCCGATGCCCGTGGAGATACCGAACCCGATCCGCTTCGACCACGATGTCACCCACGCCCGCTACGATGCCGCCTACGCCAATCGCTTTTGGCGGATTTTGGTCACGCTGGATTCGATATTCAAAGAGTTTCGCGCGAAATTTATTGGCAAGGCGAGCCCTGTGCATTTTTTCTGGGGAAGTTTCGACCTGGCGGCATCGCGTTTTTCGGGCAGGCGAGCTCCGGAACGTCCAGGAGCGGACAAAGTTACCAAGGAAGCGTATTCGCACGAGGTAAGCAGCGTAGGATGGTGGCCGGGCGGCGGCGATGTGACCAGTCCGATGTTCTATAGTTATGTCTCGCCGGAGCCATCCGGATTTCGCGAAAGCGCTGTGCGCCCCCCAAAGGCGTATTTCGACACGAAACTCGGCGAATTTTTGCTTTCTTATGACGACGTAAGGTCGGCGAGTGACCCGCGAGCAGCGCTGCTCGATTTTTGCCAAAGCACTTACGAGGCTGCCGCAATAAATGCCAAGTGGGATCGCGAATCGCTTGAAAGGAAACCCGCCTGAGGCAGCCTTCTGCTCTCACCTTACCCGTTAAAATTGTCGCTAAAATAGTACTAGATACTCTTTCCCTACACACTCTGCGCTAGACATGGATGTTAGCGTGGCTGCTCTCTTATGATTCGAACAGCAGCGCCATGGACCAGCCAGTCAATACCGGTAGAGGTGTCTCCGGTGCAGGTTCGCCTGCGTCGCCCGAATCCCGTCGCCCTAACGGGAACCACGATACTGTCCTGTTGAGCGATGCCCCTGAGAATAATTTCGCGGAAACTATCGTCGCGCCGGTAACTCCATTCCAAGCTGCGAATCTCAGTTCCACCGCTCTAAGCGCCCTCAGCAAACGTTACGACATTTTGGGCGAAGCCGGACATGGCAGCATGGGCAACGTTTACAAGGCTCGAGATCGCGAGACGGGAGAAATCGTTGCGCTGAAATTGTTGAAGCCGGAAATCGCTTCTGACCAAGCAATGATGGAGCGGTTCAAAAACGAGCTTCTTTTCGCTCGTAAGATTACGCACAAAAATGTTTGCCGCATGCACGAGTTCAATCGCGTGGGCGGCGTCGCGTACACTTCCATGGAGTTCGTGGAAGGCGAAAGCCTGCGGTCGGTGTTGAACCGCTTTGGCGGGCTGCCTCAGCGTAAAGCTGTGAATCTGGCTTTGCAAATCTGTTCAGGATTGAAGGAAGCGCACGCTCAAGGCATCGTCCACCGAGATTTGAAGCCGGAAAACATCATGGTGGACGCGAACGGCAACGTGAAGATCATGGATTTTGGCATCGCGCGCTCGATGGAAGCCGTAACGCGCATGACCGGATCAATGGTCGGAACGCCGCAATACATGGCCCCGGAACAAGTTGGCGGCAAACCGGTCGATTACCGCACTGATATTTACTCGCTGGGATTAATTTTGTACGAAATGTTTACGGGCAGTCCTGCATTTCACGCCGACAATCCGGTTGCCGTTGCACTGAAGCAGATGCAGGAAGAGGCGGTTCCTCCGCACGAGATCGATCCGGCAATTCCTGCTTACATCGAACGCACGATTTTGAAATGTCTTTTGAAGAACCCTGCAAACCGTTTTCAATCGATCGCGCAACTGGAAAATGCCCTAAATGGATCGGAGCCGCAAAATCCTGCCGGCGCGGGTGCGCCGGTCAGAGTAGCGAACTCTCAAAGAGTTGTAAACGTTCCGGCAACTGCGCGTGTCGCGACTCCTTCTCTGGCGCCGCCCGCAACACAACGCAAAGCTACTTCGCCGATTGCCTGGATATTGGTAGGGGCTGTGATGGTTCTAGGCACACTCGGAGTTTTGAATAGCATTAAGAAAAAGGCGGCCTTGGAAACGATTCCGCCACCGGCTGCGCTTCCTGCGCCGACTCCACCGGACTTTGCTTACGTCACTTCGCCGGCAAAAAATCCGGACGCGGCTTCCAACGCGAAATCTGCAGATATAAAACCTGATGAGGTGACTCGACGTCCTGACCCGGGCGCGGAACTTACAGTTGCACCGTACACGAATTTCAAACCCAAGGTTGCGAAGAATAATGCGACACCGGAGCCAATGCCGGAACGCCAACCGCCGGAAGTTTTCCCGCGCATGGAAACCGGTCCTGTCAAAAAACATTCTAGACCATCCCCGGATCAGGCTGCGGCAACGCTTCGCGCGGACGCGGCCGCACAAAGCGCCGCAAAGAAACCAGCGGCGAAGAAATCGGTTCAGCCTGCTCCAGCAGCAGCCTCAACTCCAGCGACTCCGGTTTTGACGTCAGGTACGACGGGAGCTTCGTACTTATTGATAGGACATTACATTCGGGAAGACCGCGCAAAAGATGCGGCCAAAACGATTGATGGGCTCGGAATGTCCAGTGGCGTGATTCCGAAGCACGGCCTGGCCGGAGACTATTACGTGGTTTACAGCGGGCCGTTTCCAAATGAACAAATTGCGAGCGCGATGAAAAAACTCCGCGAGCAAGGTTTTTACGTTCGCTCCATGCCCGTTACGCTGGGAAATAAGAACGCGAAACAATGACGCCAGTAAGCTCACAGGAGTCAGCGGCGATGCAGATCGCATTCGGAGCGTGCAGCGATACCGGGCATGCTCGCGAGAATAATGAAGACAGCTTTGCGCTCGCTCCTGAGCTAAGCCTCTTCGTACTTTCGGATGGAATGGGCGGCCTCGCAGCAGGTGAGGTCGCGAGCAAGTTGGCCAGTGAAACCGTTATCGCTCATTGCCTTGAGGCCGCGAGGAATCCGTCGTTGCCGTTGATCGGAGAGTACCTGGATGGAATGTCTGATAATTCGAACAGATTGGCTAGCGCGATACGTACCGCGAACCGCGCGGTGTATGCGGCCGCACAGGACAATGAAAAGAAACGCGGCATGGGCGCAACTGTTGTAGCTGTGTGGTTCGTGGACGAAGTGCGTGTGAGCATCGCGCACGTCGGCGACAGCCGTATTTACCGGCTGCGTGACTCTGATTTTGTGCAACTCACCGAAGACCATTCGTTCGTAGCCGAACAGGTCCGGCGCGGCATGATGACCCGGCACGAAGCTGAAAACAGCAACATGCAAAGCGTGCTGCTGCGTGCTCTCGGCGTAGAGCCGGAAGTGCAGGTCGATGTTAACGAAAAAGATCTGTTGGAAGGCGACACGCTGTTGCTCTGCTCCGACGGGCTCACGCGTGAGCTGTCGAATGCGCAAATTTCAGCAACGCTGAGGGAAATGGAAGATCCTCAGGAGGCCGCAGATCGCCTTATTGGGCTGGCGAACGAGGCGGGCGGAGGAGACAACATCACGGCCATAGTTGTCCGCTATGCACCAAAACCTGTAGGTACCTTCAAACGAATTGGGAAATGGTTCAAAGGGTCCGAAAATCGGTGATTGCGCAGCACTCGGAAGCGGGTGCGCGACGATTGAAAATCAGGAGGCGGTTGCAATGTCAAAACTAGTGCTGAAATTCGAGAGCTCTGTGTTGAAGGAAGTGGCGGTGGGAACCAAGGAAGTGAGCATCGGCCGCTCGCCGGAGTGCGGAATCGTGATCGATAACCCCGCAGTGTCGAACTATCACGCGCGTGTGTTCAGCGAAGAAGGGCGCATGATGCTGGAGGATTTTGGAAGCTTAAACGGAACGTTCGTTAACGGGCAGCGCGTGAAGATGGTAACGCTGAAGCCCGGCGACTCCGTCGCCATCGGCAAACACACTATCGTTGTGACAGACTCAAGCGAAATCAGAGGAACCGCTCCGGGCGGTTCGAACGGCAACGCGTGGCCCACGGTCCCAAAGATCAACGAAACAGTGATGCTGGACACGAAGGAGCGACGTGAGTTTTTGCGCCAGGTAGCCGCCGTAGGAGAAAGCGCGCAAGTAGCGCCCGGCCGAATGAAATTGCCGACATTGCTGGTACGCAAGGGCAAAACGGACTTGAAAGAGTACACGCTGAGCGACAAATTAACGGTTATCGGCAAATCCGCTATGGCGACCATTAAACTAAAAGGCTGGTTCGCTCCCAAAGTTGCCGCGCAGATTACACGTCGCGAGGACAATTCGTTTTACATCGGCAAGGCTGAGAAGACCCCGACTGTGAATGGCGTTTCGATTGCGCAACCGACCAAGTTATCATCCGGCGACGTGGTTGAGGTTGCTGGAATCGAGTTGGAGTTTGTCTACCGCGACTAACGCAAGTCCACAAATCGCTCTTCCCATTTCAGGCATTCAGAGCCCGCAATCATTCGTTAGCCTGCGCTGGTACCACGGTTCTATAGGCAACGTCCTTCCTGCAGGTTAAAACTATCGTGTTAACGGCCCTGACTGATCGAGACTTGGGAGGTCAACCCATGGCCACAGCAACACTTATCGCGCCTGAACCGGTGGTTTCTTCGCAGCACAAACCGGGCCGAAATTCGCGACGCCGCGAGCGGCTTAAGATGTCGTTGCCTTTGGAAGTCCGGCCATTCGACGCACGATTTGCAGAAATTGCGGACGTAGGTGAAGTTCTGGATTTCACCCGCGACGGCCTCTACTTCGCCACCTGTATGCCCCATTATTTCAAGGGGATGCGCCTCCTTGTAACCTTCCCATTCGGAGAGAAGATCTCGGCGCACAAAAAGTTCCTCGGCTCTATCGTACGAATGGAGAACCGGCCGGATGGGACTCTTGGAATTGCCGTCCGATTTCTGCTTTAGGTCTTCGTCGTTTCCGTTTGGACATCGCGGCGGGGATAGAGCTTGTTAGACCTCCACACTGCAGAGACAATATTAATTACCAATCTTGCGGTCGGCGCTTGGGTACGAAGTTCCGTCGAGCTGCTACTGGACATACGAGGCTAAGGATACGGTGATGCATAGTTCAAGTGATAAAAAGAAGGGTCATGTGACGCCTTCGCCCACGGTTCAGGAAGCGGAACGGCGCATCGACGAGCGCCACATGTTCACAGCCGGCGCCGAGGTGGTTGAACTGAAATCAGGCGCGCGCTTCTCGACGCGTACCACCGACCTCGGACCCGGCGGCTGCTTCGTCGACACTACAGTTCCTTTTCCGATTGGGTCGAATGTACGGATTACTTTGAACAAGGGCACCAAAGCCTTTATGACGCCCGGGACGGTTGTTTATTCCCAGCATGGATTGGGCATGGGCATTGCTTTTACCGAACTGGACGCTGAAAAGCGGTTGGAGTTGGCCGACTGGATAGCCGGGGTTACCGGCGAACGTCCGGCGGCACACGAAGTGGCAAAGGCCCCCAAAGACTCCGATCCGCACAAGGGACGCGAATTTGTCGCCTTGGTACGGCTTGTTCGGCTAATGATTGGAAAAGGCATATTGACCGAAGCCGAAGGCACTTCTGTATTGCACGATCCCGTTCTTTAGGCGCCCGGAAGCAAAGCCCGTCTTGGCAATA
Organism: uncultured Acidobacteriota bacterium; assembly: GCA_963838475.1. Classification (GTDB taxonomy): domain Bacteria; phylum Acidobacteriota; class Terriglobia; order Acidiferrales; family UBA7541; genus Palsa-295. The sequence goes on along the minus strand of CAWIRJ010000007.1, from coordinate 469,883 downwards.
TCGAGGAAGCTTCAGTCCGCTGAAGTGTTCATTTCGGGATTTCCCCGCGATTCCTGCCTATTCAGGAAAGAAATGCCTAGATCATGTCAGATTTACATGGCATTAATACACTAAGTGCTTTGTTTACTTGGCTCCGACCATCAATGAGATGGCAATTGGAGTGCAGCCCATGACTGGGGGTACCAAATGGGGGAACGAAGAAAAGCAAGGCGATACGAGCTTTACCTTCCAGTGCAGGTCTGCCTCCCACGCCAGCGACCGGTCGAATTTTACACCGGTCAGCTCCGCGATGTTTCACGCTCCGGCATATTCTTCCATTCTCATATTCCGCTCGATCACGGAGTCGGTCTGGAGCTGACTTTTTCGTTGCCCGCTGAAAGAGACCACGGAACATCCGTGTTAGTGCGGGCCAGCGCGAAAGCGTTGCGAGTTTCGGAGTTGCCCGGCGACGGCGCGCCGGTTTATGGGGTAGCGGCGACCATCGATCGGATCGATTTCGTGCGGCCTGTTGTTTCAAGCGCTGCATAGTCATCGAGTGGTTCGATCTACCGAAATTGATTCCTGGAAACAGAAGGCGCGGTTCTTCGGAGCCGCGCCTTTTCTTTTGTCCGCACTCGCATCGGAGCACCTTAACGATCTAATGCGGTTACAATAGAACTCACCATCGGAAGATTTCATGCCCAAACGAAGCGAAGCGCAACGAGTGTTTGAGTTAGAGCGCGAAACCTTGTGCGCGCTTTGCATACGCGGAAGCGCCAACGCTCGGGAAACTACGGTAATGCGCGAGCTGTCCAATCACATCTGGCAGGATGCCGAACATGCTGTAGTGTTTGAAGCGATTCAAAGACTAAGCAGCAGCGACCCAAAGCTTTTGCGCGAACAGCTCCCGGCGCAAGCGACGCGCATGGGGTTTCCGGACGTTAGCTGGGACAACTACTTCGCGCCGCAGCCAGGAGCGAGACTCGACTTTAGCTTGCTGGTGCGTGAATTACTCGCGGCGCCGAAAGAAAAGAAATCCTAGACGAAGAAATGAGGTTGGCGTGAAGTTCCCAGTCTCGGTTGGCGCCGCGATGTACTATTTGCCGGTTGAGCCGAAAGCGCGCGAATGAAATTCCAGGGATGCCGGAAAATGCTCCGCCACGTAATTCCAGTCATGACCGCCGGGAAATAAATGGAATTCGTTGCTGATGTGGCGAGAATCGAGTAACTCGTGGAATGATTTCGCGCCAGCGTCGAATCCGTAATCATCTTCCGTGCCACAATCGAAATATATTTTCAGTCCAGCCGACCGCGCGCCATTCCCAACGATAGTGAAGGGATTGTTTTGCTTCCAATATGCCGGATCGGGTGGCGAACCGAACGCACTGCCGAGAATACGGTTAAGTATGGCGCCTTGATAATCAGAACTGCTAACAGTTGGAAGTGTCGCCAACAGCGCCGCGCTGTGCGCGCTCATCGAGCCGAATAATTGAGGGTAGCGAAATGCAAATCGAAACGCCCCGTAGCCTCCCATGGAAACTCCGCTGACTCCACGATGTTCCCGATCAGCAAGGACGCGATACCGTTTCTCGATGTAAGGAATAAATTCGTGGATGAAGAAATCTTCGTAACGCACTTTTCCATCGCGCGAGTTGATGTAGAAGCTTCGACCCGCGTCGGGCGTAACGATCAAGAATTCACCGATCTGTTTTTGAGACCATAGGTCGTTTATTAGATCCATTCCGCCGGAGTTGATCAGAATCTCCGAATTGGAGCCCAGACCGTGAAGGAAATACAGGACCGGATAGCTTTGTCTACTGGAATCGTAGCTGGGCGGAAGGATCACGCAGTATTGCACGGGGTGACCGAGAATTTTGCTCGCCATGGAGCGGCACTCACCGCGCCCGAGCGCAGCAGCTTGTGTTGTTGCGGCGACGGCGAAGAGCCCTGCCAACATAGCGAGAAGTGGCCAAACAGCGCTACCGAGCCTTGAAATTGTTTGCCGTCGGAGCACTTCGGACGCTGTCGCGCGGCTATTCATAGCGCAGAGCCTCGACCGGATTCAGTTTTGCCGCGCGCGACGCAGGATAAATTCCGGCTGCAAGACTTACTACGATGGAAAACGCGATGGCGCTGGCGACCATCCACCACGGCACGGAAGACAAATCGATAGGCGGAAGATCGCGTTTATGCAGATAGATATTGGTGCCGAGAGTGAGCGCGCTACCAATCAGCCAGCCGAGCGCGACACCAAAAATACCGCCGAGAAGTCCCATCACCCCGGCTTCGGCGAAAAACAGCCGCCGGATATCGCGATCCGCAGCACCCAAAGCTTTCAGGATGCCAATTTCGCGGCGACGTTCGAGGATCGCCATCACGAGAGTATTCACTATGCCGAGCGACGCGACCGCCAGCGCCAAGCTTCCGAAAATCCCCAGGAATAAATCAAACACCGCAAAAACGAGGCGCAAACTCTTTGTAGCGTCAAGCAGGGAAAAAGTGCCGAATCCCATTTGCTGGATCGCGTCTTCCACGCTTTTTACTTGCGACGGGCTTTTAACGCGAACAGTAAGGCTGTCGTACGTTTGCTTGGAGCTGGAGCGCCGCAAAAGACCGCGTAAGTCGTTAGCTTGGGCCACGCGCAGAATTTCGGCGACTTGCATCGGGATCAAGAGGCGACCGCGTCCAAACGACCCGACGCTCGTAGCGGGTTCGGTTTCAACAATGCCGATGATATGAAAAGTCTTTTCGCGAGGAACGATCGAAAATCCCGACGACTGTCCGGTGATTTCTTCTGCAGAGTCTGTGTCGGGTTTGCCGGCGCCACTCTTGCTCGTACTCGGCTCCGCGGGCAGAGCTTGGCGCTCGGCGTAACGCAGTACAAGATTCTTTCCGATTAATGAATCAGGCTGACTGGAAAGATCTTTCGCGAATTCAATCTGAAGGATTGCTTCGTCAGCATCCGGGCTCGAAAAGAAATTCCCTTTCATGCCGTCGAAGGCGCCTTCGGCTTTGGCGGAGGGCGGAATTCCCGCAACGGTGGTCGAATACGGCTTGCCATCAAACTGTATTTCGGTGGGAAAACGAATTTCGGGATAAACCTCCACGACATTTGGGAGGGCGGCGATTTTTTGGCGCGCTTCCGCGTCGAGAATCTTCGCCGGCTCTCTGGTTGCCGCCTCAGACTGGGCTGGACGTCCGAAGCCCCGCTGATTCGTTCGCGAACTTACGAAAACCGCGTCGAACAGCCCTGACTTCGATAGCTTTTTGTTAGCGAGCTCCTGCAGTCCGACTCCGAGCGATAGCATGGCAACCAGCGATGCAACACCTACTGCGATGCCGAGTGTGGTGAGCGAGTTTCGCAGCAACGCTTCGCGGAGATTGCGCGCAGCCAGCTCGGTGAGGTCACGCGCCTTCATATGTTGTTTCCGTCGCTAGTCAGTTTTCCGTCTCCCATGGTGATGATGCGATGAGCATAGCGCGCCGCGCGGTCGCGATCGTGCGTGACCATCACAATGGTCATGCCGAGCGATTCATTAATCTCCTGCAAGAGATGAAGGATAGCGTCCCCCGTAGCACTATCAAGATTTCCGGTAGGCTCGTCGGCCAGCAAAATTGTTGGGCGATTTACGAGCGCACGGGCCAGCGCGGCACGCTGCTGTTCCCCGCCGGACAACTCGCTGGGACGATGCGTCAAGCGAGCTGACAGGCGTACACGTTCGACGGCTTCGCGTACTCGCTGGGGGCGTTCGTCGCGATCTACTTCGGCCAGGCGCAGCGGGAGCTCCACATTTTCTTCCAGCGTCATGCGCGGAAGCAGGTTGAACGCCTGAAAAACCATGCCGATGGTGTGGTTGCGATGCTGCGCAAGGTCTTCGGATGTCATTTCGGCGAGATTGCGTTCGTGGGCAAAAATTGCGCCGGAGGTAGGACGGTCGAGTCCTGCCATCAAATTCAGCAGAGTGGATTTGCCGGAGCCGGAACTTCCAAGCAGCGCTACGAATTCTTTCAAGCGGATCGCGACGGTGACGCCATCGACGGCATGCACGAGCGCATCGCCCATTTGATAACTTCTGGAGACCCGGTCGGTTCGTATTGCAACTTCATTGATTGATTCCGTCATTTTCCCCACAACATTGTTAGTACGGATAGCCGCGCAGATAAGTTACTTCAAACTCGTTCTCGGAACATGCAGGTGGGCTATAGATTCAGATGGCCGTATCGCTCCGTCGAGATGGATTCTGCTTTCTGCAATATTTTCGCGGGCGTCGCGCCGTGAGGATTGCTCCAGCGCCCCGGAATTTTCAGGTTGCAATTGGGACAGTGGCCGTCTTTTAGGCGATTTGCATGCACATCATGCCACCCGCGCCGAATGAGAAGGGTCTTGCATGACGGGCACGACGTGCTCGCCGCATCGGTATGGATGTTTCCCTCATAGACATAGCGCAGGCCGGCTTCCAGGGCGATAGCCCGCGCACGATGCAACGTTTCGGGCGGAGTTCTCGGCCTGTCCTGTAACTTAAAATCCGGATGGAAAGCTGTGAAATGCAGCGGCACGTCCGGCCCCAGGTTTTTGAAGATCCAGTCTGCCAAGCGGCGAAACTCTTCAGCGTCGTCATTCAGGGTAGGAATAATTAAATTGGTAATCTCAAACCAGACGTTCGTTTCATTTTTCAGCCATTTCAGCGTGTCGAGGACAGGCTGTAGGTGCGTTAAAGTGATACGACCGTAGAAATTTTCGGTGAAGGCTTTCAAATCCACGTTCGCGGCGTCAACGTGATCGTAAATATCGTGGAAGGCGTCGTAAGTAATGTAGCCATTCGTCACCATGACCGTGTTCAGCCCGTGCTTTTTCGCGGCGTGACAGATGTCGATGACGTATTCGCCCCAAATAGTCGGCTCGTTATAAGTGAATGCGACGGATGGGCAACTATTTCGAATAGCAAGCAGCGCAACGTCTTCTGGCGACACGTGCGTCGAATGTACCTGGTCCGAACGCGACTTCGAAATGTCCCAATTCTGGCAGAAGAAGCAGCCCATGTTGCAGCCGGCCGTGCCCATGGAAAAAACGCGACTTCCCGGTAGAAAATGATTAAGCGGTTTTTTCTCGATGGGATCGATTTGAATGGCGGCAGGCGAAGCGTAACCGAGACTGTAGAGCTTGCCGCCTTCGTTCACCCGTATGAAGCAGAAACCCGCCTGCCCGTCGCCGATGTGGCAATGCCGCGGGCAAAGGTAGCAATGCGCTTTGTTGTTAGGTTCGGGTTCCCACCAGCGCGCTTCGTGAAGCGAGGCGGTTTTTTGCAGTATTTTTAGACCTTCCATGGCATCGCGTCGACTAAGGCGGCGCTAATGTTCATTATACGCCACAAGCCCAGTTCGCGAATTGAGGGTAAAACGTCGCAGAATAGGGATAATGGGAGCATGTGGGTGTGGCCACTGAACTTCGGGCGGCGAATAATCTTGCGAGTCGTGGCAATCAGCGCGGTTTTGTTAATTTTGCCGAGCGCGTTTGGGCAAGCTCCGCCCCCGATTGTGGAATACAAAGAAGTGGTTCCGATCACCTCGGGCCAGATCCGCGACGGAAAAACCTGCATTAGTTTTAATCCGGTGATGACGGCCGGAGATTTCTTCGACCGCTTACAGCGCCGAGAAACACCGTCTGGCGACGAATTTCTGAAGAATTCGCAGATGGTCACAACTTTCCCCGACCAAATTACCGTGCAGGTTCAGACATCCATCACAATTTGCGACGCCGATATTTACACGGCCGCGCCCGTTCCCTCTTTTTTCAACGGACTTCAGTTCAAAGCGCAATGGAAACGCGGGCTGGCTATGCGCACCGTTTCGCAGGTTACGGTGCAGCGTGTGATGTTCGCGTCCGAAGACGGCAATAACAGGTTAATGTTTCTGCTGAAAATTCGCGATCACGACGTGCCATTGACGGATCATCTGATTATTTCCGTGATCTCGCCGCAGGGAAAACTTCTATCGCGCATGTCGGGAAAGCTTTAAGACTTTTGAGCAGCGCGCCGGATAGCTACCCATTCCAGGAAACGCTCCATACGGGCGCGTTCTCGCCACATCAGGGCAAAAAATTTTCGCGCGTCGAGGTCCGCGGCTTCTTTGCCGAAGAATGTTTCCATTCGCCAGCGAATGTAAGGCGAGGCCCACGGGCGCAATCGATAGCCCTTCGAAATGATCCAGTAATAGCGCAGGGCGTTCAGCATCGAGAGCCGCTTACCGCCGACGACCAGTCGCTATGCGATGGTAGAATTAAGGGTTCGCAAAAGGATTGTGATGACCGCGGAAGACCATTATTACACTGGAATTGATTTCTTCGGCGAAGGCAAACTTGATTCCGCGATTGAAGAATACAACCGGGCGCTGGAGCTCGATCCAAAATTGATCGACGCGCTTCATGGCCTGGCGCAAGCGTATCACGCCAAGGAAGATTTTAATCGCACGATTGAAGCCGCTCGACGAATTCTGGATTTGGAACCTGAAGACATTCTCGCCTGGACCACAATTTCGCGCGCTTACCAGCGCCTGGGCATGATTCCAGAGGCCGAGGAAGCCGGCAACAAGGCGCGAATTTTGGGTTGGAAGCAGCAGCTCCGGGATCAAAAAACGAAAGCGCAATAGGCAATTCGCTGCTTGAAAAAAGGGGCCGCGTCACGTCATGACTGCGGCCCTTTTTGCTATTTGTGATACCGAGTTTACAGCGCGGCGCAGACCGACTTGACCTCCGTGTAATTCTTGAGGACTTCGTGGCCCATCTCGCGGCCCCAGCCGGACTGTTTGTAGCCGCCGAACGGGAGCGCTGCGTCGAAAACGTTGTAGCAATTGATCCACACGGTACCAGCGCGGAGTTTGGACGCGAGAGCATGAGCCTTCTTGATATCGCGTGTCCAGATTCCTGCGGCAAGACCGTACTCCGTGTTGTTCGCCTTGGCGGCAATTTCGTTGATGTCACTGAACGGGATCGCCGTGAGCACCGGCCCGAAAATTTCTTCCTGTACCACCTTCATCGTGTCGGTCGTGTTAATTAGCACGGTGGGCTGCACGAAGTAGCCTCGATTCCCCGCTCGCGATCCGCCGGTGACCGCCTTGGCGCCTTCCTGTTTGCCGGATTCCAAGTAGCCACAGACCTTGTTGAATTGCTCTTCGGAAACCAGCGGCCCCATATCGACCTCAGGATCAAATCCCTGGCCGATACGGATTTTGCTGGCGTTTTGCGCTACGCCGTCAACGACCTTGTCGAAAATTTTCTTGTCGACGAAGAGACGCGAACCCGCGCAGCAAGTTTGGCCCTGATTGAAGAAGATTGCGCTGGCGGCCCCGGGAATCGCGGCGTCGATGTCTGCATCCTCCAGAATTATGTTGGGAGACTTGCCGCCCAGCTCCAGGGAAACTTTCTTCAGGTTGCCCGCAGCGGCGTGAATAATGAGCTTGCCAACTTCGGTGGACCCGGTAAACGCGATCTTGTCCACGTCAGGATGTGCGGACAACGCTGCGCCGGCCGTTTCGCCAAATCCCGGAACGATATTTACGACGCCTTCCGGGAATCCCGCTTCCATGATGAGTTCGCCCAGTCGCAATGCGGTGAGCGGCGTTTGCTCCGCAGGCTTCAGGATCACGGTGCAGCCAACGCATAGAGCCGGAGCGAGTTTCCATGCGGCCATCAGCAGCGGGAAATTCCACGGGATGATTTGTCCCACCACGCCCACGGGTTCCCGCACGGTGTAAGCGTGAAATTTTCCCTGTTTCGCCAGACCGAGAGAAATCGTGTTGCCTTCAATTTTCGTGGCCCATCCGGCGTAGTAGCGGAAATGGTCCACCGCAAGCGGAACGTCGGCAGCGCGCGCGACCTTGAGCGGCTTGCCGTTATCCAGCGATTCGAGCTGCGCAAATTCCTCGGTATGCTTTTCAAGCAGGTCGGCGAGCTTCCAAAGCAAGCGTCCGCGCTCCGAAGGAGAAATCTTCGACCACGGGCCCGTCTCGAAAGCAGCGCGTGCCGCTTTCACCGCCCGGTCGATGTCTTCCTTGTCTCCCGCAGCAACGTTGGCGAGGACTTCGCCAGTAGCAGGATTGTATGTAGCAAAAGTCTTGCCGGAAGCCGCATCTACCCACTTACCGTTGATCAGAAGCTTGCCTGTCTTGGATACGAAACCGGTAACGCTGCTATCGGGTTGAACTACTGCTGTCGCCATGTTATTTCCTCCACTTAATTGAAATAGGAATTCTAAGACTAAAATCTTGCGCGGAACTTAACCGGCGTTCTGGCGTGACTTGAAACGTAAGCGCACCTGCGCACGAAGATGTCGTGCCTACAAACGAGCTGATCGCTCGTTTAAAGTTACTCCCGCGCAGCGCAAAATTCAAGGGTACGTCTTCGCTTCGTCTGATAACCCTGTTTGGCCCTAAGAGGAGATCCGCCGGACCCATATGCGCTCAGTGGCTGGTTTGCCTAAGTGGACGCGAGCGGCGCGATGCGCGATGGACACGGCCATGGTTTCGTCGTATTCGCGTTGATGGACGCGGACGTGCGTGCCGGGACGGAGCTGCAGGCCTTCCATGAACTCGAGAAATTTCGGATCCTTTTCGAAAACGCGTAACACTTCGTAAGAACGAGCGACTTCTGCGTCGGACAAACGCACCGCGCCGAATTTCTTGCGCAGTTTTGACATGCCTCCGAAAAGCGGAACGCCATGCGGACAGCGAACGTCGCGGCCAAAGCGTTTCAACAAAAGTTCCGCCACTTCCGGCGAAATGCCGTGCTCGAGCCGCTCGGCTTCTTCGTGCGCGCGCGACCAGTTGATGCCAATCACTTCGGTGAGAAGTTTTTCAGCGAGCCTGTGGCGAAGCACGAGGTGTTGTGCGATTCCCTTCCCTTTGGCGGAAAGGGCGATGCGGCCATCGCGCATAACACGCAAGTAACCCGTGCGCGTCATGCGTTTCAAAGCGGCAGTCACCGCGGGAGGAGTTACTCCCAGGTCTTCCGCCAAACGCGCGCTGATAGGCACTTGCTCTTCCTGTACGATCTCCCAGATGGCTTTAAGATAATCTTCCTGAGAGACGCTGGTTTTTTCGCGGCGCAAAGTGCCTCGCAGTCTTTTGGGGCAGGGGCGACTTGAATACTATGGCGTATGTCGTTCGGTGCGCAAGCGTGCCGCCAATTCCTTCACGTGCCTTTCGATATCATCGCAAATGCTTCGGTGGAGTTCTATAGCTTCGCCGAAGGGGTCTTGAATCTTCCAATCTTCAAATGGCAGGCCGGCAAAAAGCGAGGCTCCCGGGACACCCGACATATTTACGATGAGGTCGGGTTTCTGAAGCGAGTGATCGCGCGTTCCTTTTGAGAATTGGCCTTTGAAAGAAATGCCGCGTTCGCGCAGGACGCGCTGCGTAGTGTTGTCGATAAAGCCCAGCGGATGAACGCCGGCGCTTTCGGCCGCAATGATGTCCGAAGCGTCGTGACGCGCAATCGCTTCCGCCATCTGGCTGCGAACACAATTACCCATGCACACGAAAAGAACTCTTACAGGTTCAGGCATGGGCGTCGGCTAGGCAGGGTCGTTTGCAATGCTCAGGAAATATTCGTGGATGGAAGGATCGCCGCTGAGTTCGGGATGAAACGTAGAAGCCAGAATTTTTCCCTGGCGAACCAGGACCGGATGGCCGGCGTCTTCAGCGAGCACCTGTACGCCTTTGCCTACCGATTCGATAATGGGCGCGCGAATGAAAACCATTTCCATGGGCTCAGACCGTAGTTTGGTCTGGCCCAGATGAACGTCGCTCGCGAGTTGGCGTCCATAACCATTGCGCATAACGGATACATCGAGCAGCGCGAGCGATTCCTGCGCCGGGCCATGAACTTCCCGCGCCAGCAGAATCGTCCCTGCGCATGTTCCGAAAAACGCGCCGCCGTTCGAGGCAAACTGCTTCAAGGAATCGAACAGGCCTTCTTCCGTCATTACTTTTAAGTGCGTAGTGCTTTCGCCACCCGGCAAAATCACTCCGGAAACATCCTTCAAGTCTTCCGGCCGGCGGACGTAGGTATAGGAAGCGCCAATGCGGTCAAGCATCTTGGCGTGCGCCTCATAGTCACCCTGAATCGCGAGTATGCCGATGGTCATTTTTCTTTACGCAAGCACATAGCTGGCGGTAGCTTATCTCAGTCGAATTACCAGCCGCGCGTTTGCATCAAATCTTTTTCTTCGAGCTGACGGATGTCCAGGCCCTTCATTGCGTCGCCAAGCTCTTCGGAAGCTTCCAGCACAACTTTCGGATCCTTGTAATGCGTAGTCGCCTTCACGATCGCCCGAGCGCGTTGCGCCGGATCGCTGGATTTGAAAATGCCGGAGCCGACGAAAACCGCTTCAGCGCCCAACTGCATCACCAGCGAAGCATCCGCCGGAGTGGCTATGCCGCCCGCCGAAAAATTCGGCACGGGGAGTTTCCCATTTTTCGCAACCCATTGGATCAGCTCAAACGGCGCGCCCAGCTCTTTTGCTTCGTGTACCAATTCCTCTTCACCCAACAAGGTGAGGCGTTTCATCTGGCTCACGATGGTACGTATGTGGCGCACGGCTTCTACGATGTTGCCCGAGCCTGCTTCGCCTTTGGTGCGAATCATCGCAGCGCCTTCGGTGATGCGTCGAAGAGCTTCGCCCAAATTCCGCGCGCCGCAAACAAAAGGCACTTTGAACCCGTGCTTCCAAACGTGGTGTTCGTCGTCGGCAGGCGTCAGCACTTCACTTTCGTCGATGTAATCAACTTCGAGCGACTCCAGCACCTGAGCCTCTGCGAAATGGCCGATGCGAACTTTAGCCATCACCGGAATCGAAACCGTGTTCATGATTTCGCGAATGATGCGTGGAGCGGCCATGCGCGCCACGCCGCCGTCTTTGCGAATATCGGAAGGCACGCGTTCGAGCGCCATCACGGCGCAAGCTCCGGCTTGCTCCGCGATACGCGCCTGCTCGGCGTTTGTGACGTCCATAATCACGCCGCCTTTCAACATCTCCGCCAAGCCCACCTTCACGCGCCACAAATTATTGTTCATCAGATCCATAATATTTCTCCTCTTCTCAATTCGAAATTAAGAGCGTTTGTCGCCGTTAGCGATCTCTGCTGCGTTTTTCTCGCGCGCTTCCCGCGGTTCGATTATCACAAAACGGCCGCGGCCGCGCGCTAGTACTTGTCCAGCTTGATTGCGAATTTCTCCCACGTGATGCAGGTTGCGTCCGGACTTTTCCACTTCGTGCGCTTCGACGATCAAATCTTCGTCAACTCGCACCGGTCTCAAGTATTCCACATTGAGTTCCGCTGTAACGGCGCGCACGCCGCGAAAGCGATTGACCTTGCCCATCACTTCATCCAAGACGGTAGCGATAATTCCGCCGTGAATGAAACCGGAGCCGCCTTGATACTCCGCGCCAAGCCTGAAATTTCCCACGATGCGCCGAGCGCTGTCGTCTTGTTCAAACGTGAGCAGCATCCCGCGAGTATTCGCGCCGCCGCAGCCAAAGCATACATTCGTCGGATTGGGTTCGAGCAGCATATCGCTAAACTAGAGCAACGCGAGATGGGGAATCGTTTCGCGCGCCGCGTTGGCGCTTCCGTATTTCTATCTTTAGCAGCTCGCCAAACGTCTGCACCCCTTTGGCGATGCGTTTCTCGTCAAGCCCAGCGAAACCGAGCCGCAAAGTATTGGGCTGCGGATTCTGCAAATAGAAATAGCGGCCGGGGACAAATACCACACCACGTTCGCGAAGGTGAATGAGAAGCTCACCAGAGTCGAAACCCGGCGGTAACGTGACCCAAACGGACATTCCGCCTTCCGGTCGGGTCCAGGTGGTTTCTTCAGGCATGTGTTTTTGAAGGCCCGCTTCGATAGCTTCCAGACGGCCGCGATAGATTTTTTTCATCTTCGTCAAATGGCGCGCGAGGTAGCCGCGGCGAACGAATTCCGCCAGAGTTGCTTGGGAGAGTTGATCGGTGTGCAGGTCAGTTGATTGTTTCACAAGGCGCAGACGCTCGATCGCGTCTTCCGGGCCGATACACCAGCCGACGCGCAATCCCGGAAACGCAATCTTCGAAAAACTGTCAATTTGAATTACGTTGCCGGCGCGGTCGAGCGATTTCAGAGACGGGATCGCGGTGCCGCGAAGGCGCAGGCGCGCGTAGATTGAATCCTCGATAATCGGAACTTGATAGTGAGAAGCAATTTCGAGGATGCGCCGACGTTCCGCCAACGGAAGCATGGAGCCGGTGGGATTGTGAAAATCGGGCGTAACGAAAATGAACTTTACACGATTTTGCAGCAGGACGGATTCGAGCGCGTCCAAATCCAGGCCCATGTGGCCGATGCGGCGCGAATCCGTTTCCACGTTAACGGCGAGCATGCGCACTCGCGCTCCGGCAAAAATCGCGACCGCGCCGGGATAGGTTGGATTCTCAAGCGCCACCGAATCGCCGGGACGCAAAAAAGCCTTGCAGACCAGGTCAATGGCCTGTTGGCAGCCGTCGGTGATGAGAAGCTGCTCGCCGCGAACATGCAACCCGTCGGCGCGAAAGAATTCAATCAGGACGCGCTTGAGCGGCTCGTAACCGTCGGATGAGCCGAGCTGCAGGACACGACGACCGTCATTCCGCAGTACCGCATTGCAGCAGCGGCGGAATTCTTCCACCGGGAAAAATTCTTCAGATGGACGCGCGGTGATGAACGCAATCGAATCGGCCGGAACATCGGGCATCAAGCGGGTCAGATTTTCGTCGCCGCGCTCGTCGGCAAAGATCGATTCCCAACGCATTCCCCCGCCATTGCCATTCGTGCGCGGAGGCGGAGTGAACTGTTTGGCCGGGACGCCACAAATATAAGTGCCGCGTCCCACATGACCCTGAATCATTCCCTCCGCTTCGAGCTCGGCGTAAGCATTCGCGACAGTAGTTCGGTGCACTCCGAGCTGGGTGGCTAGCTCCCGGCTCGCAGGAATTCTGTCTCCCGACCGAAGTTCACCGGAATGGACCAGCGCGCGCAGTTGGTCCCGAAGTTGAACGTAAAGAGGTATGTGGCTTTCGGGTTGTAAATGAAGTGGAAGCATTGGCTCGTCCCTGTAGGCCAATATAAAGAACTAATTATAGCTGTAAAGAGCCAATTTGTCTCGCGGGATTTTGAAGGAATTGGCTTCTAATTAGGAGGACCGCAGCAGAAACCGTTGGATCTTGCCGGTCGCAGTTTTGGGCAACTCAGTTACGAAGCGGAATTCGTGCGGACATTTAAAACCCACTAGACGCGTGTGCAACCAGCCGTTGATTTCGCTGTCCAGGCCGCCCGACGGAGTGATCAAACCTGGGCGCAACACGATGAATGCGACCGGACGTACCAATCCCATGGCATCAGGCCGCCCCACCACCGCGCATTCAGCCACTGCGGGATGCGAAAGTAGGATGTTCTCCACTTCCCCGGGCGAGACCCACATGCCTGACACTTTCATCATGTCATCGGCACGCCCTGCGTAATGATAAAAACCTTCGGCATCGCGCGAAAACTTGTCACCCGTAAACACCCAGCCGTCTTTCTTCACTCGTGACGTTAGCTCAGGAATTTCTCGATACTCCGAGAATGCACTGTCCCCTTTCACCCACAAGTTACCAATTTCTCCGTCAGGAACCTGTTCATTTGCGTCATTCACAATGCGCGCCTGGTAGCCTGGAACTTCACGGCCGCACGTCCCCGGGCGAGCTTCCCCGGGCCGCGTGGACAGGAACACGTGCAGCATCTCGGTTGAGCCGATCCCATCCAGAATTTCGATCCCGAGTCGCTGCCGGAATTTTTCAAAAACCTCAGCAGGCAGCGATTCACCGGCAGAAACCGCGATGCGAACAGACGAAAAATCCAGATTCAGACCTTGCTCGGCTTCCCTGAGCAGAGCCGCGTAAAAAGTGGGCACAGCGAAAAAAATCGTTGGACGATATTTCTCCACGAGCTGCGCCACACGGTCCGGACGCGGGCGCTCGGGATACAGCAACGTGCTGGCTCCGAAAAATAGCGGGAAATACATTCCGTTCCCCAAGCCATAGGCGAAATAGAGCTTCGAAACGGAGAACATGCTGTCATCAGCACGAAGACCAAGGACGCCGTCCGCATAGTTGCGAGAAGTAACCAGCATATCGCGATGCGCGTGAACGGCGGCCTTCGGTGGGCCACCACTCCCGGAGGTGTAGAGATAAAATGCGGGATCGGTTGCGGAAGTCGGATAAGTCGGAGGAGCTTCACGTCCAACCGGTAACCAATCGACCCAATGCACGGTCTTGCATCCGATGCTCTGTAGTCGCGGCGCTCGTCGTCCGGTGACCACGATTAATTCAAGCGCGCTGGCCAATTGCCCTGCTACGAATTCATCCAGAATCACATCCTGAACCACCGCAAACCGCGCGCCAGAGTTTGAAACGTAATGGCGATAGTCCGTGGCTCGCGCCATTGAATTCACCGGCACCGCAATTGCACCAATCTTCGCCGCGCCAAAAAAGCATGCGGTAAACTCGATCGAGTCTGGCAGAGCGATCAGCACACGGTCGCCAGGCTTACAGCCCGAATCGAGCAAGGCGGTAGCCACGCGATTCACTTCGAGCTCAAGCTCACCGTAACCCGCCTCTCGCTCGACACCAAGGATTGCGGGTTTGTCGGGATGTTGGCGCGCAGGTCGGGAGATGAATTCATCCGCGATGTTGAATGCACCGGAGGGAGATACAGACGATTGCGCCATGGCGGCGATTCTACATCACAAGCATTTCTACTCTTGCATCGGAATTGACAAACCTAAGAGGGACGGGAGACCGCAACAGCCTGAGAATGGTCGGAAACTCCCGCCTACTGCGTAGCAGATTTCTCGCCGAGTCGCCGCATGCGCTCCTGCAGCTTCTTGCGCAGCGTGGATGGAGCGTTGGGGTTAAATGCAACCAGGTACCACAAAGGCTGGGTACGATCGCGGCTAAGCCGAGTCAGTGTAGCTGCGTCGCTATTCGGATGCCGCGCAATGTTCTCGCGAATGGCCGAATACGGATGATGAGAAAGGTGGCCCAGAGTCTTGGCGGAAACTTTTGGGTGCTCGCTGATCAGCCGCAGCAAATAGTAGTCTTCTTTGGGCGCCTGGCGCGACAAGCTGTCCAGCGTGTCCGGCTTAACTTCCGCGCTCAACACCAAACCAATTTTTTCGTCCCAGCCGGCATTAATGCGGTTCAGCTCCTGCGTGCGCGCATGAATTAGTTGCTCAATCACGCGCCGCTCCTGCTCAAGCCGAGGCGCGGGAAGCGCGCTGCGTTCCACGGAATCCAGCACCCGCAACAGGTGTTGGCGCTCGCCAAAAACAATTTGCGAGGTCCGCACGGTCTTTCCCTTCGTCGCGTTTCGCACCAAGTCTGAACGTCTCATCGTTCAATCACCCCGCAGGTCTCATGGGCCGCAGCAAGTTCCCAGGAAGCGGCTCCGGAACAAGTAAAATTCGCGCCGAGGCGCGGCAATTTGTTCGAGGATCCCCGTATTGGTCTATCTATTGGACAACGCGCCAGATTATCCGGCCTTCTCGCAAAAGAGTAAAGCAAACTAGGGTTAGCTGTTCCGTAGGCCGCAACAGCCAGTTCTAGAACCATCTGAATCAACCTGACTTGCGTGCCTCGATATAGCATTTTCCCAGCTCATGCCGCTCCCGCGCATCAAGCGTTGCGTCATCCGTGACGCAGCTACCCCGCTGAGCGTGGCTCCGATGACGAAACTGTGTTCATCCGAAACATGCGGTACAGAAAAAGTACAGGTACTTTTTCAAACTGCTAAGTCTCGGTATTACATAACTATTACAAATCCTTTACGCCGGTACTGGTAGTCTAAGCACAATGTAAGCGCGTCGAGCGAAGCGAAGGTAGATCGAAAATCAGCGACTGAACGAAAGGGCCAAGAAAATGGGAGTTGAACTCACCGATTTGGAAAGAAGACCGGCTGCACGCGACGAAATCAACTGGGTCACCGCGTCCTTCATGATGTTATTTCATATAGGCGCAATCGCGGCGCTATTCTTCTTCACCTGGAAAGCATTCTTCGTTGCGGTGGTTCTGTGGTGGATGGCTACCAGCTTGGGCATCGGCATGTGCTATCACCGGCTGCTCACTCATCGCGGCTACAAAATTCCCAAGTGGCTCGAATACACTCTCACAGTTTTCGCCACGCTCGCTCTAGAAGGCGGCCCGATTTTCTGGGTGGCCACGCACCGCATCCACCACAAATATTCTGATCATGAAGGCGATCCGCACTCCCCCATTGACGGCAAATGGTGGGCGCATATGGGCTGGATCCTGATGGGCAAGTCGATGCACCACGATACACACACACTCGCCCGTTACGTCCCTGACCTTGCCAAAGACAAGTTCCACGTCTGGATCACGAAATATCATTACGTCCCGATGATCGTTCTCGGACTCATCCTCCTCGCCGTCGGCGGATGGCCTTTCGTTCTGTGGGGAATCTTCTTCCGAACTGTTGCCGGACTGCACTTCACTTGGCTCGTCAACTCGGCCACGCATTCCTGGGGAACCCGCCGTTTTGAAACTCGCGATCTTTCCACTAATAGCTGGTGGGTCGCGATACTAAGCTGGGGCGAAGGCTGGCACAACAATCACCACGCGCACCCAGTTTCGGCTCGCCACGGTTTGAAGTGGTACGAAATCGACGCGAACTGGTACGGTATCTTGCTTCTCAAGAAGCTTGGCTTGGCGACACAAATTCACACGACGAAACTTGACTTAGTGAAGCGCGCTGAACCAGCCCCGGAAGAAAAGCCGCAATTCGCCACTCCTGAGCCTCAGCCCGAGCTAGTTTCCGCACAGCTCTAAAATCATCCGTAAATCATCTATTTGCCCAAGCCGCGGCTAGAAACCGCGGCTTATTTTTTACGAGTCATTCCCTTCGATATCGATTCCGCATTCATTCCGCAACTGCCAAGCATGAACCTGCTTCCACGCGGTACAATCCATTGAGATATCCATGCGTATCGCGAGCCGCCGAAAGACCATCGCATTTTTCCTGGTGCTGGGCATATCCCTGGTCGCACTGGCCATCGCGCTCGATGTCGGCTGGATCATTCTCAACTGGCGCCAAAGCGTCATGCTGTTCCTGGGCGTAATTGTTTTCGCCACGATCATCCTCGGCATGATTCTGAACACCACTTTCCTGGTGCGCGAAATCCGGCTAAATGAGCAGCATGGTAGTTTCATCAACGCGGTCACTCACGAACTGAAGACGCCAATTACCTCTATCCGTTTGTACCTTGAAACTCTTCAACGGCGCGAAGTGGACGAAGAGCAGAGACAAAAGTTTTACGAGCTGATGCTGAATGACACCGACCGTTTGTTGGGAACCGTCGAGCAGGTTCTGAAAGCGGGCCAGGTGGGATACAAGCGCGGCGAACCGTACCGTGCTCATATCGATTTGGGCAGCCTCGCCGCGGAGTGCATGGACCTCGCACGCACGCGCCACCATCTCAGCCACGAAGCTTTGCATTTTGCATCCGCAAATGGCCGACCACCTGCCGGCGGGAGCACGACCGATGCGCACGACTCAAAACCTGCCACCGAATTTCCCGTGTTAGGCGATCCTGAAGAACTTCGCACCGCCATATCCAACGTCATCGATAACGCCATTAAATATTCCGTCGGAAACGTTGACGTCGCGGTGAGTATCGAATCGCCTGACGACGAGCGAGTAGTCCTCCGAGTGCGCGATCGCGGCGTTGGAATTCCAACTGACCAGCTCAAACGCGTCTTCAAACGGTTCCATCGGGTGCGGCGCCGAAGCACGTCGAAAGTGAAAGGCACCGGTCTTGGCCTATTTATCGTTCGCTCTATCGCACGTGCACACGGCGGCAAGGTTTACGCCGAAAGCGAAGGCGAAAACCAGGGCACTACCGTCACGCTGGAGTTACCGCGGAGCGCCGCATGAGCCGCGTGCTTGTGGTAGAGGATGAAACACACCTGGCCGACGGACTGAAATTTAATCTCGAAGCTGAAGGATACTCTGTGCAGGTCGTAGGAGACGGCGAATCCGCCATCGATCAGCTTCTAAAGGCCAATGAAAAATTCGATGCCGTCGTTCTCGACGTAATGCTTCCCGGGATAGACGGCTTCGGCGTGGCCACCGCTCTGCGCAAAGCCAAGAATTACGTTCCGGTTTTGATGCTTACTGCACGCGGACGTCCCGAAGATGTTCTCGAAGGCTTTGCCGCGGGAGCCGACGATTACCTTCCTAAGCCATTTCAACTGCCCATATTTCTGGCGCGTCTTCAGGGACTTCTGCGGCGTTCGGGTTGGCTTAGCGGCACAAACAGCGAAGCTGGAAAAAAATCGGCAACGCAAAAAGCCCCGCCAAAGAGCGAAAGCGGACCCGCGGACGACCAGCTCCTATTCACCTTCGATGGAAGGACGCTCGACTTCGATACTCTGCAGCTTCGTACGAAAACGAACACCATCCAGCTAACTTTGATGGAAGCAAAACTTCTGCGTCATTTGATCAAGCAGAATGGCCGCACAGTATCGCGCAAGTCGATCCTTGAAGATGTGTGGGACCTCCGAGAAGATACCGACACTCGTGCCATTGATAATTTCATCGTGCGCCTTCGGCGTTATATCGAAGACAATCCGGCGAAGCCCCGCCACCTGCTTACAGTGCGAGGTGTCGGATATCGTTTCGTGGCGTAACGGTCCGCTCCAGACCTGAATTTGAGCAGTAAAGAATAACGTGAGGCGAACTTCTATGGCAGTTTTCGACGAGCATCGCGAAGAGTTGGAACATTACGAAACGATGATGGGCCCGTATCGCGGTCGCTTAGCCGTCACTCTGGATCTGTTGACGAACGCGCTTGTGCTAGTCGGCCAACACGGCATCTACTGCCACAGCAATCGTGACGCGAATGTTCCGGTAATGGACATCCGCATCGTCACCGCCGAAATCGCCAAAGCAAAAGAATTGATTCAGAGCGTAATGGAAGGCCTTCGCGCCGAAAGGAAGCTTTAATTCCCTGTAGAGGTTTGCCAATACCCGGCTTCAAATCTTTTCGCCCTATCTGTAATTAAATTTCCGCCCAACAATCCATATCTATGGATACAATGCGTTCCGGCTAGGCGGAGCGGCCATTTTGGATGGCTTGCCGGTTTCATTGTCGGTTTCGCTCAGCTTTCGCCACGAGGAATTAGGGAATGGATTTACCCAAAGGATGGAAAGTGGGGCCTCCGCATCCTCAGTTCGAGCTTTCCATGCCCAGCGAAATATCGGCCATTTCGCCTTTTGTGGACGACTTCATGGACCGCATGAAGGAGTACGCCTGCTTTAACGGCGATGCGAGCGATATCGAAGTTGCTCTGCGCGAAGCCATTGCCAACGCGGTCTTGCACGGCAATAAAGAAGATCCCAGTAAACGAGTTCACTTGAGCTTCCGATGCGAACCCACCGGCGAGCTTTTTTTTGTGGTGCGAGATGAAGGGCCGGGCTTCGATCCCGAGAAAGTTCCCGATCCGTTAGCTCCCGAAAATCTCGATGCCGAACACGGCCGCGGAATTTTAATGATGAGATCCTACATGGACCACGTGCATTACGATTGCGGCGGAACAGAATGTCACATGCACAAAAAACCGCCCTCAGCGAAACCGGCCAGGTAAACCAAGCGCCTCGGGATCCGGATACCGCACTGTACGATATTTCCAAAGTATCAGTAGAGACACGATCACGAGTGAGATCAGCGTGAAGATGCTGGCTTCCGGGCCAGTGCTTCCGCCCGTCAGCCATTTCGGGCCGTGAAATTCCGAGTGCAGAAAATTGTGGCTGGCATTCAGTCCGCTGTCCGGCACTCCGTAAAAAAACGTCTGCCCCCAGTCCCAGGCTGCATGAAAGCCGATCGGCCACCACAAATTCCCCGTGCGCTGCAGTGCGATGCACGCAAAGATGCCGAAAGCCGCGACCTGTATCAAACCGAAAACTGTTTCGCCCGAGTTGCCGGTGTGGGCGTAGGCGAATAGCGCGGACATTAGAAGAGCAGCCGGCCAGAACCCGATCCCGGTAGTCAGTGTGAATTGCATGTAACCGCGAAACGTTAATTCCTCAGAAAATCCCACCGCCAGGAACGCGAGCGTCCATTCGATAGCCGAAAGTGCCAGCGCCGAGCCGTGAGTATCGACCCCGGTGATTCGAAACCCGTGGAACAGGAAAATCACAAAGAGCACGCCGCTAATCGACAAAAATCCCCACAACAATCCTTCCCAAAAATACTTCGGAAAAGGCCTCCGCCAAGGAAGCCCGTAATGCGCAAGCTTGCGGCGTTCGATTCGCCCCATGATCAAGCTAGCTACGAGAATCACTGCCAAGCTCGCCAGCTCGCCTACTGCAACCAAACCCGGCGTCAGACTGGTGGTGGCTATTTGACCCGGATTAACCGGGCTGTGCCCGAACTTGCGCCTCAAATAGTGGCCAGTGACGTTGATCAAAAAAATAATGAAGACCAAAATTGCGATGAAAATCAAAGCCCGCCACCCGGCGCGCAGACCGTTCGGCCCATAGAATATGGCGTTGCGCTCCGGCTCAGCGGGAGGCGGCGCTGTATAAGTCGATCCTGGTTCTGTCGCCGGAGGTAAAGTAGCTTCATCCATTCGAGAGGGCCTCTTTTTCAGCGACGTAAAGTCAGATTAGCCGCCGCGGTTGGTAATACGGCTGGGAAGTATAGAAAGTTCCAGCCCAAAGCGCAAAGATCGTCGGCACATCACGTGGTGAAACTCGATATTTCAGCGTAACCTTTCCTGGTCCCGCCAGTTTATGTTATTGGAACACGAAAATCGGAGTCGCGATTGAAGGCACCCGTACAAGATGCCGGCGAGCGGCGTCTGGTCGAAGCAGCTCAAAAAGACCCGACCCGCTTTGCGGAGCTTTACGAAAATAACTTTGCACGGGTGTACGCGTATGTTTCTCGTCGCGTGAATAATCGCGAAGAAACGCAGGATCTGACGGCCGAAGTATTTCATCAGGCCCTGGCGAATCTCGGGCGTTTTGAATGGCGGGGAGTTCCTTTCTCGGCTTGGCTGATCCGTATCGCAGCCAATGCGATTGCCGACCGTTGGAAGCTCGCAGCCCGCGAGCACGGCAATCCCACGCCGGGCGAGCTTTCCTCGAAAGAAGTCAGTCCCGAAGAGATCGAACATCGCGCCCGCCTTTTCCGGCTGGTGGATACGCTCCCGGCCGACCAACGCCGGGTAATCGAACTGCGTTTCGCCCAGGAGAAAAGCATCAGCGAAATCGCTAAAGAAATTGGCCGCACAGAAGGCGCAGTAAAACAGTTACAGTTTCGCGGCCTGAAAAGTTTGCGCTCCCAAATGGATGTTTCGTCGCGTAAAAGTACCACCGCCAAATCGGCCGGCAAAATGGGTAGATTGAATGGCTAAGCAAAATTTGAGCGAACAACTCGACCTGCTCGTGGATGCGCTGATCGCGCGCCCGCAAACCGCGGCACGCAAGCGCGAACCGAAGGCGAATCCGCAATTGCAGGCGCTTGTTCGGATCGCCGCGGAATTGCTCGATCTGCCGCGCCAGGATTTTAAACATCGCCTGAAATCCGACCTTGAAAGGAGAACATCGATGGGAAGCAAACCAGTTCTGAAAGCGGAAACTCGCCAGACGGCGACTGCCTATCTCACCGTAAGCGACGCGGCCGCGGCGATCGAATTTTACAAGAAGGCTTTCGGTGCCACCGAGGTGATGCGGCTCGTCGGACCCGGAACCAAGATCGGTCACGCCGAAATTCGCATCGGCAATTCCAAGATCTACCTTTCCGATGAGTTCCCGGATTTTGGATCGATCGCGCCGCAAGGGCCGGGCGGCTCTCCGGTTAAAATGGATATCGTAGTGGATGACGTTGACGCCGTTGCTGCGCGCGCCATCGCGGCCGGCGCAAAAGAAATCCGCGCCATCCAGGATCAGTTCTACGGCATGCGTACGGGCCAGGTCGCGGACCCCTTCGGTTACGTCTGGAATATTTCCACTGTCCTGGAGGATTTGACTGGTGACGAAATGCAGAAGCGTTACGATGATTTAGTAAAGCAAGGCGCATTCGCGCAACAGGAACAAAAGTCCGAAGAAAAGCGCCCCGCGCGAGCCGTCAGGCCGATTCCTGAAGGTTTCCACACTTTGACGCCCTATCTCTCCGTAAATGGCGCAGCCAGACTGATCGACTTCTTCAAAGAAGGCTTTGGCGCGGTAGAAAAATTCCGTGTGAACAGGCCGGGCTCGGAACTGATCATGCACGCCGAAATGCGCATCGGCGATTCAGTGCTCGAACTGGCCGACGCCAACGACGAATTCGGCGCTCGGGTGCTGGGCAACTCTCTCCATGTCGACGATGTGAACGCGGTGTACCAGCGAGCGCTAAGGGCAGGCGCAACTTCCCGCTTTGCGCCCATCGAGCAGTCTTATGGCGACCTGGAAGCCGGAGTGAAAGACCCAGCCGGAAATTTCTGGACGATTACCGAGATACCGCAAAACCGACCACAGAACCGAGGACACGCGGACTATCCTGCCTTACTTGAATCTTGTCGACGCGGCTGAGTTTGTCGACTTCGCCAAGCGCGCATTTGGCGCCCGCGAAGTATCTATGTTCAAGGCGCCCGACGGCAAAGTAATCCATGCGCGTCTCCGCATTGGCGACTCGATTCTCGCTCTCGGTGAAGCTCACGCCGATCGCGGGATAATCCTTGGGGCCTTGCACATGTACGTGCCCAACGTGGACGAAGTGTACGCAGCAGCAGTGCGCGAAGGTATCAAAGTGTTGCGCCCGCTTCGTGACGAGCCCTACGGCGACCGTGCCGCGGTCTTGCAAGATGCCTTCGGCAACTGGTGGTTCCCGTCCACGCACATCAAGGACGTGCAATTCTAGCGACCTGTCGAATTGTTCGCGGAAGTTCCTTCAGCGCAGGAAGGGATTGCTCTCGCGCTCGGCGCCGATCGTAGTATTGTCACCGTGGCCGGGAGTGACCAGCGTTTCATCCGGAAGCGTAAGCAATTTCTCATGAATCGATTTCAGAATGTCTTTGGTCGAACCGCCCCACAAATCCGTTCGACCAATGCTGCCTTGAAAAAGCGTGTCGCCGGCAATCAGTCGCCTGCCATCACCTGAGGCCATGCCTACCTTCCTACTCGTTGGCTGAACATGCTCATGTGACCTGTGCGCGTGCGAATGGCGCGATGCCCCGGCCTCCCCCTCGCCGGCATTTTCCACGACCAAACTGATGCTCCCTGGTGTGTGGCCTGGTGTATGCAGCACGCGCGCCGCAAATCCACCCCATCGCACAGCGTCTCCTTCCTTCACAAAATCCTGAATCCGCATCATCGCAGGAGTCGCGACGCCTAGCCACTGCGCCTGCATATCGAGGTGTGTGTAAAGTTCCAAATCACCTTCGTGGATTAGAACGGGCGCTTTGGTCGCACCATGCAATTGCGCGAGTCCTCCCACATGATCGATATGAGTATGCGTGCTGACTATGGCGCGAACCTTCAAATCGTGCCGCCGTAAAATCTCGAGGATACGTTCCACTTCATCCCCGGGATCCACCACAATCGCTTCGCGCGTAATAGGATCGCCGAGTATGGAGCAGTTGCATTGCAACGCGCCCACCGGAATGATTTCGTGGATCAGTTTTTCCGCCATCGAACACTAATTATAGCAGCGCTGTTTCGATATACCGTCAAAGTTGCCATTTGGCTTGATCTGTCATCCCGAGCGAAGTCCCGCGCTTTCGTCTTTCCCCTGGTTTTCAGGGGCGCGGGGCGCAGTTCGAGGGATCTGCTTTGCATTTTTCTGCTTCCGTCCCGTACGATTTCCAAGATGACACCGCACCTCGTCTTCCCGCATACTTGTTGTGCCTGCCAGACTCGAAATCATGGACACTCCCCTTCTCAACCTACATCGCGCCGCAAACGCGCAACTCGCCGAATATCACGGCTGCCGGTTGCCTGAGAAGTTTTCAGATCTAAACACCGAGTATCGCGCAGCTAAAGAGACCGCGGCCCTGTTCGACACCAACTGGCATGCCATTTTTTCGCTTTCCGGGCCCGACCGCGTCCGCTATCTGAATGCAGTCGTGAGCAACGACATCAAATCCATCGGCGAAGCCTACGGCACTCGCGCCTTGCTGCTGAATCCGCAAGGCCATATCCTCGCCGAACTCGAAGTGTACGCACTCGAACAAAAATTGCTCGTACGCACTCATGCCTCCGTGCGCGAACGCACCTTGGCCACGCTCGACAAGTACATCATCATGGACGACGTCACGCTCGAAGACCTCACCGACCAACTCGGCAGCTTTGCAGTCGAAGGCCCGCAAGCCGGTACCATCATCGCGCAAGCTTCCGGACTCGCTCTAGAAGGCTTTTCGGAATTTGCGAATGCAGAACTTCCCATCGATGGCGTTCCCTCTCACCTGATTCGCCGCTCTCACTTTGGCGGCCACGGCGCGGAAATAATCGCGCCCCGCGAACATCTCGCGCTGCTTTGGCAAAGCATGCACGCCCGCGTGCACGCCGCGCATGGCACCTCTATCGGCATGACAACGCTCAACGCGCTGCGCCTCGAAGCCGGCATCCCATGGTTCCCCGACGATTTCAACGACTCCGTAATTCCGCATGAAGCCACGCTCGAAGCTACCCATGTTAGTTTTACGAAAGGCTGTTACACCGGCCAGGAAATTGTGGAGCGCGTCCGCTCACGCGGCCACGTAAACCGCCGCCGCGTCCTACTCACCTTTTCCGGCGAGGCAGCCCCCGCGTCGGGAACCAAACTCCGAGCCGCGGGCGCCGAAGTAGGTTACGTTAGCAGCGCAGCCTTCTCGCCAGCGTCAGGCAAAGCCATCGGCATGGGCTACGTTCGTCGCGAACACAATTCCCCTGGCAGCGCCCTGGAATTCGATGGCGGTACCGCAATAGTGGCGGGTTAGGTGAAGTGAAACTCTGCTCGGAAAGTAAATCTCGATATTCTTAGACGATTGCTTGTTCGATCAACGGTCCGATCCCGACAATTGTTTTGACCTGCTCGTCAGTCAGCGAAAATCGTCTCTTAATGTATCCAGGCTCGTTATAACTCAACCACACCTTTCCGTCTTCGTCTTGCCATGCCAGCGCCTTTAGAGGCAGGTCGATCGCCGCGGTAGGCGCAGCCAACATGACCGGCGTCCCACCCTTCGGGTTGCCAAAAATCAGAAGCTGCGTGGGAGGCATCTTCAATCCAACTTTCTCGGCCTCCCCGCTGTGGTCCACTCGAACAAAAATCTTGATTCCCCTCGACTGGAGTAGCGCGTCCACCCGGTCCAAAGTTTCCGGCACGGAATACTTGCTCGCTTTGCTGATGACCCCTTCGCCTGTTTTCATCGATTGGCTCCTCAGGTGAAACCCGAAGATTATTTCATCGCTCTTCGGATGCGGAATTGGTGGATGTTAAGAAAGTGATGAAGAAAGTGTTACGTGGTCTGGACTACTTCGTAGCGTCTGCACCGAAATTCATCGACTTCATAAAGCTCCCGCGTGTGGTATCAATCTTTTTCTGAAGCTGCATAATTGCGTAAAGCAGCGCTTCAGGCCGCGGCGGGCATCCCGGCACATAAATGTCCACAGGAATCACCTGATTCACGCCTTGCACAATCGCGTAATTATTAAAGACACCGCCCGAGGTCGCGCAAGCGCCC
Organism: uncultured Acidobacteriota bacterium; assembly: GCA_963838475.1. Classification (GTDB taxonomy): domain Bacteria; phylum Acidobacteriota; class Terriglobia; order Acidiferrales; family UBA7541; genus Palsa-295. The sequence continues at coordinate 444,140 of CAWIRJ010000007.1, read as the reverse complement.
ATGGAAATCACCCACTTAGGCTCAGGCATTTGCTCGTAAAGCTGCTTGATCACCGGCGCCATTTTCACCGAGACCCGCCCTGCAATAATCATCAGGTCTGATTGCCGCGGCGACCCGCGGAAAACTTCCGCGCCAAACCGCGCGATGTCATAACGCGAAGATGCCATCGACATCATTTCAATGGCGCAACACGCCAGCCCGAACGACATCGGCCAGATCGAACTTCGCCGCGCCCAATTCACAACCTTGTCCAGCGACGCCAGTAAAATTCCTTCGTCCTTCAGGAAGTTTGCATCCTGGCCCGGCGCTTCCAGCGTTACGCCCTTCGCAAGTTCGACTGCCATGCTTCGCCTTAACCTCTATCCATCATTTTGCACCTTCGGCACGAACCTTGCAATTGCCATGCACAACAAACGCCGGTCACTGGCGGTTTCATCGGCTAAAACAATCCTCGTAGGCTTTCACATGTTTACCATTCGTCTACATGTTCAGCGCAGAACTCAGCGCGGTGTTACTGTCGCTCCATGGCGCATAGAGCCAGCCACCGCCATCATGCGGCTCACTTCGATGGTGCAGACCCCGCCGAACACATGCTGAGCCTGCCGAAGTCGCATCCGCGGCTTGGAACTTGGATCGTCCTCACTATTGTGGCGGGGACTATTCTGGCTCTCTCCGTAGTTGTGCTCGGAAATTTCATTTTTTGATCCAGCGCCACAATTCAGAACTAAAGACGTTGGCTGGCGTCGCGTTGGAGTAACAAAATATTGTGCCCTTCGGGATCGTGCAGCACAGCCCAATTCGCTTCTGACTGCACGAAACGGTCCGCTCCGATCGCCGACTTCGCCGCGTCGAGATCCGCAACCGCAAAAAACAAAATAGCTTTGTCCTTCGACGGATATGATTCCGACCCTTTCTGCTCCAAGGTGAAAAAACTATTCCCGCTATCAAACTTCGCGAAATGACCGGGCTGGTGATCCGCCAGTTTCAGTCCCAGCGTTTGGGAGTAAAACGTCTTGGCCTCATCTAAGTTATCGAAGTAGACTCCGGCCCCAAGAAATCGTGCTGCAATTTCTGTCATTTCACCTCTCCTATAAATTGCGACGCGTCACTTCACAAGAATGGTCAGTTCCGCCGTCTTTTTATTCCCCTTCCCATCGTCAGCGGTAAAAGTATATTTCGTGGTTTTCTTCGGAGTAATCGGAAAGCAGCGATTTACCGACGGCCAAACGTCCCCCACGGACGGATCGATGCTCACTGACTTCGCATTCGATGTTCCATAGCACATAGTCACATCCTCGCCGCGACGAATTTCGCCTGGCTCCGCGTAAAAGCTGATAATTTTGAATTCTTCTCCTCCCAACGTCTCCACCGTGTCGGCAGCCTGCTGCCTTTCTTTCTGCGCGTTTTCCGTTTTCACTTCCCGGTTAATTTCTGAGTTTTCATGCCATCGGCTATAAAAAATCCAGCCCACATAGACAATCAGCACGAGCGCAGCGGCCGAAAATCCAAGCCAAAGTTTCCGGTTTAACGACATCGGCTTCGCTTCGGTCTCTTGCCCACCATCAAACATACATTCCCTCTCACAATCAAAACCACTCAGTGGTTAGATTGATCGGCTACGCCACGCGTAACACGATTTTCCCAAACTGCTCGCGAAGCTCCAGCCGCTGATGCCCTTCCGCGCACTTCTCGAGCGGCAACACCACGTCAATCACCGGGTTCAACAATCCGCGCCGGTAAAGCTCCAGAGCGCTGAAAAGATCAGCTTTGCTTCCCATGAAAGATCCCAGCAGCGAGAGTTGCCGTACAAAAAGGTAGCGAATATCAATTTTCGCTTCGTAACCGGTTGTCGCGCCGCAGGTCACTAAGCGGCCGCCGAAAGCGAGGCTGCGGATGCTTTCGTCCCAAGTGGCCTGCCCCACATGTTCGACGACCACGTCAGCGCCGCGGCGGTTCGTCATCTTTTTGACTTCGTCGGAAATGCTATTTTCGGAGTGCAGAATCATCGAATCCGCGCCCAGCTCTTTGCCCTTCAAAACTTTTTCCTTGGTGCTGGCTGTGGAGATCACTCGCGCGCCCGAAGCCTTCGCAATCTGAATCGCCGCGCTGCCCACTCCGCTGCCCGCTGCCAGAATTAGCACCGTCTCGGCAGCTTTCAATTTCGCTCGCGTAATCAGCATATGCCACGCCGTGATAGAAACCAGCGGAAACGCGGCAGCCTCCTCAAACGACATTTTCTCGGGGATCGGCACCACGTTTACGGCGGGTGACTTCACGTATTCCGCGCATCCGCCGTCCACCATCTGCCCGAACAACGTGTAGTGACGGCATTTGTTATCTTCTCCCGCCAGGCATTTCTCGCATTGGCCGCACGAGATTCCCGGCTGCAGCATCACGCGCTCGCCGACTTTCACGTTTTTTACCTTCGCGCCAATCTTCGCAACTTCCCCTGCGATGTCGCTGCCCGGTATGTGCGGGAGCGGTATTTCGATTCCCGGCAAGCCGCGTCGCAAAAAAAGGTCCAGGTGATTCAGCGCGCACGCACGAACCCGCACCAGCACTTCGTACGCGTCAATTTCCGGCGTGGGGGCCTCCAAATATCTCAACACTTCCGGTCCACCGTGTTCGGAATAAACAATCGCTTTCATGATTCCTCTCCGCTTACCTCGCGAGACGAAAGTAGCATCCGGTAGTAGTCATGTCCAGAACGCGCCCATCGCGTTCACTACCACTCGCTCGGAATCCTTTTGTTATCCGCAACATCCTCTTTTATGTCGTAAAATGAGCACGCGGAAGATCGCTGAACCCCGAACGAAGTTATAACTCGGCCCGCGAACAAGGACTTATGGACGTTTTTGAAGAAGTGGTGCAAATCAGAAGAGCTGGACAGCGCGCCGCGCTAGCGACCATCGTCCATACCGATGGCTCCATCCCGAGCTACGAAGCTTCGCGCATGTTGATTCGCGATGACGGTTCCATCGCCGGCACTGTCGGCGGAGGTTGCGTGGAAGCCGAAGTATGGGCCGCCGCCAAGGAAGTAATCCAAACCGAGCAGCCGCGTAAAATGATTTTCAACCTGAACCACGAGCCCGGATTCGATTCCGGCCTGATCTGCGGCGGCACGCTTGAAATTTTCGTGGAGCCGATTTTGCCGCAACCAATGCTTTATATTTTTGGTGGCGGCCATATCTCGGTAGCTTTGGCAAGCGTCGCTCACCAGGCTGGATTCTCGATTGGAATCGTTGACGACCGCGGCTCCTTCGCAAATGCCGAGCGCTTCCCCATGGCTTCGGAGATTCTCACCTCTTACGAGCATGCCTTCGAGAAAATCCGCCCGAACTCCGCTACCTACCTCGTCATCGTCACCCGCGGACATAAGGATGACATGCGCGTTTTGTCCTGGGCCGTCGAAACCGAGCAGCGTGGATTTCCGCCTCGCTACATCGGAATGATCGGAAGCCGCCGCAAAGTACTCTCGGTTTATAAAGCTCTCGAGAAGCAAGGAGCATCGCTCGACAAGTTTGATCGTGTCCACGCCCCCGTTGGCCTGGACATTGGCGCCCTCACGCCGGAAGAAATTGCCGTCAGCATTACCGCTGAGCTGATTGCCGTTCGCCGCAATGCGGAAAACTTTCCCAACAAATCCGTGAAACTCTCCGAACTCGCAAGCTTGCACCGCGACTGACCCGAAATGCTCGCCGTCGCGATTCTCGCCGCCGGTGAATCCCGCCGCATGGGCCAACCCAAAGCGTTGCTGAAATATCGCGGGCAAACTTTCGTCGAGCACCTGGTTTCCGCAACGCGCCACCCACGGGTGTACCTGACGCGAATTGTGCTGGGAGCACAGGCCGAAGAAATCTCCCGGCTCCTTCCCTTTGATGCTTCCTGGATTCTGACCAATCTCGATTGGCAGCAGGGACAGCTTTCTTCCATCAAGGCCGCAATCCGCAGCCTTCCGCATGGCGGCACTGAGGGACTCATTCTCTGCCCCGTGGACCATCCTTTAATTTCAAGCTTCCTGGTGAGCCAGCTGATTCACGAATTCGACTCAACAGGAAAGCAGATTGTCCTGCCCACGCATAAACGAAAGCGCGGCCACCCGGTAATTTTTCGCGCTTCGCTTTACGGCGAACTTCTGGCCGCTTCCCCAGACGTCGGCGCCCGCCAGGTTGTTTGGGACCACGCAGCCGAGGTGGCGGAACTGGAAACCGACGAGGAAGGTGTAATCCTGAATCTAAACGACCCAGAAACATTGAAACGGGCGCTAAACGAATAAAGGTTGAGTTAGCGCTCTCATTTCATACCAGCTTGGACGCAAGAGTGTCGAGCGCGTCCGCACAAAGTTGAGCTGCATGGAAAGTAGCCGGCGGCAGCGTTCCCAATTCTTCCGAAATTTGTCGGGGCGAAATCAACTGGAGCTCCGCCACCGACTTTCCCCGCATCAAGTCCGTCAAAATCGAACTTGCGGCAATCGCAGCTACGCATCCTTGCGTTTTGAATCGAGCTTCAGCCACCCGCCCAGCTTCCATTCGCACGGAAAGACGCAATACATCTCCACAAACCGGGTTCACGACTTCAATTGTCGCGTTGGCGTCCGGGAGTTCGCCCGCATTGCGCGGATTGCGAAAATGTTCTAGAACCGTTTCATTGAACATAGGCACTTAAACGCCGATTCCGCCGTGATATGGCTTCGCGATCGATAGTTGACTGTCCCCAAAAATCTTTCCCAAGAACGTTTCAGTTCGGAACATTTAGAAGTCTTCTTCCCGAAAAATTCTCCGCCCAAAAGAACTAACAACCGCTTCCCCTAAAACAGTATAGAGCGAGCCGGAGTGTGTTTAGTAGTTGATACACGCCTAGGCAAGACTCCTGACAACATAGTTCGCTTTTTCTTTCAAATTTATTGACAGAACGCGCATACGAATATACCTTCTTGGTGCGGTCCAGCCAGCGCTTTACCGAACGGGCGCGGAAGCGCACAAAAAAATCCGCCTATAAGATATCGTTTAGGAGAAATTGAGATGCGAAGAATTGGACACATCTTGACCCTCGCGGTGGCAATCGCGCTCTGTGCAAGCGCCGGCTTCGCTCAAGATGGAAAGCTGAAAGTGAAAGTCTCACCGCCACAGGCGTATGTGTTCGTGGATGGCAACGGGATTCGCGACGGAAGCCGTTCGATCAGATTGGCCCCAGGAAAGCACACTGTAGTGGTGGTCAACTACGGCTACAAAATTTCCACGCAGGACGTCAATATTGAATCCGGAAAAACTACCGATCTTGCGGTGACCCTGGAGCCGTATGGCGACAAGGTTGCCGGCCCTTGGGGTCGTGTCTATATCACCGGGACGGACGTCCGTGGTGCCGTTCTGTCGAACGGAAAAACTCCAGGATATTTTGTCGGGCACGTGGACGAATTTAATAATGACTTCTGGATCTGGAGGCAAGAGTTGCTGCTGCCACCGGGAACCCATCACCTCACCATTACCCGCGGCGGCAAAGATCTGTGGTCCGGTGACGTTAAAGTAGAAGCCGGAAAGAAAGTTTCCATTAACGTAGGCAAGAATACCCAGGTCACCACCGACTGGAGCAAGCGTCAAGCGGATCTGCAAAAGAGGGCTCCGCTGCCTCGCTTCCATGCCGGAATCGCCAGCGCGACCGTAGTCATCGCGCCGGTCAGAGCAGTCGTCACCAATGCCACCGCGACTATCAATTGCAGTCAGAACACCGACCTAGCTTGGCAGACCACCGATGCCGTCGATGTAACTATCGACAATGGCGTCGGCAACGTCGACCTGAACGGCAGCAAGTCTGTTTCGCCGCGCGCGACGACAACTTACACCCTGACTGCATCCGGCCCCGGTGGAATCGTCACTGGAACAGAGACTGTCACGGTGAATACGAAAGTTGACGCCACGCTGACGGCAAACCCGACCGAACTGCACTATCGCAAGATCGGCGACAAAGTTATCGCCAGCGACAACGGAACGCTCACCTGGACCACCTCGAACGCCGACTCAGTCAGCATCGACCCGTTCGGCAAAGTGGATCTGAACGGTAGCCAAGCCGTCAAGTCTGAGCCGAAAGATGTTACCGAGGTTCCCGAAGGCCAGCCTGCTCGTACAGTTGACGAGCAACGCGCCTATACGCTGACCGCCACGAACGTCTGCGGTGGAAGCACAACGCAAACCGCAAACGTACACGTGGTCGGTTCAGTAGAACCGATTCCGTCCGTCGTTCTGCAGAGCATCTTCTACCCCACCGACTATCCAGACAAACCGCATCCACAAGTTGGTCTCGTCAAGAGCCAGCAATTGGAGCTCGCTACTCTGGCCGATGGGTTCAAGAAATATCTTGAATACGATCCGGATGCCAAGCTTTCCGTCGAATCTCACGCGGATATTCGCGGGTCCAAGCCTCATAACCAGGACCTTAGCGAGCGCCGCGTCGAACGCATCAAGCAGTACCTGGTTGACCAGGGCATCGCTGCTGACAAGATCCAGACTGCCGCTTACGGAAAAGAGCGCCAGTTGGATAAGTCGGAAGTGAAGAACCTGGAAGATACCAACCCGAACAAACCGCCCAAGGTTCGTGAAAACAACAAGCAGGGCGACTGGCTCGCATACAACCGTCGTGCGGACATTGTGCTGTTGCCTTCCGGCAAAAAATCAGCGCAGTTCTATCCGCACAATGCCGACGACTCCGGAATCATGTGGCAGATTCCGAAGCCTCAGCTTAAGAAGGTTGAAGCAGCTCAGTAGTAGCTCTTCAATCTCAGATTCACTTGCCGCGCCGGAGAGCATCGCTCTTCGGCGCGGTTTTATTTTGTACGGCAAGTTCCCACGCCATTTAGCCGCTGGCTCTGTATAATGCCCATCTCATAATGTCGCTTTCCTCCGGCACAAAGCTTGGCTCCTACGAAATCGTCTCGCCCCTCGGTGTGGGCGGTATGGGCGAAGTGTATCGCGCGCGCGATACGCGCTTGGGCCGCGAAGTCGCTCTCAAAGTATTGCCCACCGCCTTCGCTTCCGATCCCGAACGCATGGCGCGTTTCCAGCGCGAAGCACAAGTTCTCGCATCGCTCAATCATCCGCGCATTGGCGCGATTTACGGATTCGAAGATTCCAACGGCGTTCGTGCGTTGGTAATGGAACTCATCGAAGGCCCCACGTTAGCCGATCGCATCGCTCGCGGTCCGATTCCAATTGATGAAGCGCTGCCACTCGCAAGAGAAATCGCAGAAGCGCTCGAAGCGGCTCACGACCGCGGCATCGTTCACCGCGATTTGAAACCTGCCAACGTAAAAATCACGCCGGATGGCAACGTGAAAGTTTTGGACTTCGGACTGGCGAAAGCCGCGGAAGGTGATGTTTCTTCCACTGACATCCAAAATTCTCCCACCATCAGCCGCATGGCCACGCAAGCAGGAATTATTTTGGGCACCGCTGCGTACATGTCGCCCGAACAGGCGAAAGGCAAGACCGTAGATCGCCGCACGGACATCTGGGCTTTCGGTTGTGTGCTCTATGAAATGCTCACGGGCAAGCGCACTTTCGAGGGTGAAACCGTCACCGACACTTTAGCAGCCGTTATCCGCGGCGAGCCCGATTGGGCGCTGCTGCCCGCAACCACCCCGCAAGCCGTCAGAAACCTTTTGCTGCGTTGCCTGAAAAAAGATCCAAAACAGCGCCTGCAATCCATCGGCGAAGCTCGCATCACTCTCGACGAAGTCCTCTCCGGCTCCTCGCAAGCGATGGCGCCAATCCAGGAATCCCAGTCGTTGCCAACGGCGGAGCCGTCATCGCTGCGCTTCCTGCCCTGGGCGGTTGCTGCGCTGCTGGGTGTAGCGCTCCTCGTCGCTTTGTTTGCTTTGCATCAAGCATCGCGCCCTTCCGCGCAGAAGCTTATGGAACTCTCGCTTTGGATTCCTCCCGATCAGCAGTTGGAAACGGTCGGTGGACCGGCTGTGGCTATCTCTCCCGATGGATCGCGGTTGGCGTATGTGATCAGGGATCGCGGATCATACTCCAGCAAGCTCTACGTCCGCGAAATGGACAACAAGAATGCCATTCTGCTGAGCGGTGCTGGCGCGGCCGACGTTCCCTTCTTTTCTCCCGACGGGCAATGGATAGGCTTTTTCGGTGACGGCAAATTGAAGAAGATTTCCGCGCGAGGAGGAGCGGCCATTGCGTTGTGCGATGTCACCGGCTATCGCGGCGGAACATGGTCCGAAGACGGCACAATTGTTTTCCCAACGCAATTTACTTCCCCACTTTTTCGCGTCTCGGCGGCGGGCGGCACGCCGCAAGAAGTTACGCATTTGGATGCCGGGCGTTCTGAGATCACGCACCGCTGGCCGCAATTCCTGCCGGGCGGGAAGGCTCTGCTGTTTACGGCATCTGCGGACAATAATTTTTTTGAGCACGCCAAAGTGGAAGCGGCATCGCTCGACAATGGCGTCGGCAAGGTCTTGGTCGAGAACGCTTACTTTGGGCGCTACCTGGCAGGCGGCTATTTGGCTTACGTGTCGCAGGGCACCGTCTTCGTTGTTCCTTTTGACGCAAAAGCATTAAAAATAACCGGCGCAGCGATTCCGGTTTTGCAGGGGGTGGACGCCGATCTGTCCAACGGCGCAGTACAGCTGAGCGTCTCGGAGAACGGCACAGCGGTTTATTTGTCCGGCGGCAAGATAAACCAGAACATGAATATTGCGCTGCTGGATCGCAAAGGAGACGCTGTTACGCTAATGAACGACCAGCCCGACGCCTCGTCACCACAGATTTCCCCGGATGGGAAGCGCGTAGCGTTTCAGAAGATCACCGGCATCTGGATCCACGACCTGGTACGCGGTACAACTTCACCGGTGACTCCGGGTTCTACCGGAGCGAGCTATCCCGTCTGGTCGCCGGATGGGGAGTGGATCGCTTACTCTCACCCGCGACCTACAAGCAAAGGCACGGGACAAGGCATCTTCAGAAGACGCTCTGACGGAACCGGAGAAGAGGTGGAGCTTACGCCGGACCACGTTTCGAATGCATATCCTGGTTCCTGGTCGCCGGACGGAAAGGTTCTGGCCTTTTACCAGCTCTCCGAGACAGACGGCTCGTGCTGCGAACTGTGGACTCTCAGCATCGACGAAAACGGAAGGCCCCAGGAACCTCGTCGATTTCTCCAGCAAGGGAGTAATGCGAAAGCCGGGCATCCGCAGTTTTCCCCCGACGGGCGCTGGTTGTCGTACATGTCCGGGGAATCCGGACTTATCCAGGTTTACGTGGTGCCTTTTTCCGGCGGGGTCGGGAAATGGCAAATCTCGACGAACGGCGGAATGGAGCCGCACTGGTCAAAAACGGGGCACGAACTTTTTTACATCACAGGCAACGGGAGCACATTAATGTCTGTGCCGTATACCGTGGACAAGAATTCTTTCCAGCCCGGGAATCCGCAGGAGCTCTTTGCCGACCGCTTCGAACCGCGCGCTCCGTTCACGTCCTACGACGTGATGCCGGACGGCCAACATTTCGTGATGTTCCAATTTGCAGGCGGCAGGGCGACTCCTACCTCCGAACCCGTCGTGGCACTGAACTGGCTCGACCAGGTCCGCCAAATGGTCGCCTCCGGCCAAAGCAGCGGGGGAAAATAACTCCACTCATCCGTTGGACTTAATCCGCAAATCTCCTGCGTCGTTACCACACCAAGTTGAATCGAATAAGTGGGTAAACAATGCGAACAAAACGCTTAATTGGTTTCATTGCGATCTTTCAGACCTTTCTATTTTTGATCCATCTTTTCCTCTATGAGACCTGGACGTTTGCGCCTTCAGGCACGCACGTTGTCGGCGTGTTTTGGACCAAACTTGTGCTCGCTTTATTGTCGGTGAGCTTCGTGTCCGCTTCGCTGCTCGCCTATCGCTATACCAACCCTCCTTTGCGCGCCTTTTATCGGGCAGCCGCCGTTTGGACGGGTATGCTCACCTTCCTGTTCTTTGCCGCCGTTCTCTCCTGGCTTATTTTTGGCGTGGCCCAATTGGCGGGCTTGGCGATGAACTTCCATCGCATGGTCGAAGTTCTCTTCGCTATCGCCGCAGTTACCGGTTTTTACGGAGTCTTTAACGCAAACTGGACGCGGGTTACACGCACTACCGTTCAACTCGCGAACCTGCCTGCGGCCTGGCGCGGCCGAAAAGCAGCCCTTATCAGCGATGTGCATCTCGGCCACGTGCGTAACGGCAGTTTTCTGCGCCGCATGGTCGCCAAGATTTTGAAGGAAGAGCCCGACGCCATTTTCATCACCGGAGATTTGTATGACGGCACAGCCATTGACGCGCACCGCGCGGCGCAGCCGCTAAACGACCTCGTCGCTCCCCACGGCGTCTATTTCGTCGCGGGCAATCATGAGCAGTTTGGCGACGACAGTAAATACATGCGCGCAATTTCGGACGCCGGAGTCCACGTTCTCCGCAATGAGAAGGTCGAAGTGGACGGCTTGCAAATCGTTGGCGTGCCCTACCGTCATGCGACACACGACGGCCACCTTGCCTCGGTCTTGCGCGATGTCCGCCTAGACCGCGACCGCGCAAGTATCCTGTTGACGCATGCGCCGGATCATCCCGATGTCGCGGAAGCCGCCGGCTTTTCTCTGCAACTATCCGGGCACACCCACCTCGGCCAGTTCATACCGTGGAGTTGGATGGCTCGCCGCATTTACCGCCAATTTGTTTACGGCTTAAGCCGCATCGGAAAAATGCAGGTCTTCACTTCGAGCGGAGCAGGAACCTGGGGCCCCCCGCTGCGCATAGGTTCAAATCCCGAAATCGTGGTTCTCGAATTCCAATAGTTCCATCAGCTCTGCTGCGTTGCAGTTCGCGGCAAACGATGAATGCCCTATTTCGGTAGTTCTTGCTTCAACTCGTCAAACCAGTGGAGTACGACGTTGATCTGATTCCCGCTCCCTTGTTCGTCCGCCTCAACCGCGACTACAAAACGTCCGTCCGCCGTTAGATCGTAACCGCTCCAAAGTCTCTTATCGTAAAACAGCTTCACCGGCTTTCCTGGATTGAGTCCACTCCCCGGCCCGAACTTCACCGACATCATTCCGTCCTTAGCAAGATAGGTCAGCTCATTGCCGGAGCGCGCCCACCGTGGGGCCGTTCCGCCCTCAGACGAAATCTGTGCGCGTGTGCCAGGATCGTTCATGGCTTGCACGAAAATTTCACGTTGTCCCGACTCGTCCGACGTGTACGCAATCCATTTCCCGTCGGGTGAGAGACTGGCGGAGGCTTTCTTGTATTGGCTCACCACCAGCGGCCGAGGCTTGTGATCGCCTTCCACCGAAGCCGCATACAAGTCCCATGCTTTGTCTTTAGTCTCTCGGCCGAAGATAATTTCGCGTCCATCCGGCGTCCAACCATAACCTTCTTTGAACTCCGGACCATCGGTCACCACGGTTTCATCACCTTGCACGATGCCGTGTTTTACATAAAGCTGCATGGATCCGGATTTTGAAGACCGATACATCAGCATCTTTCCATCCGGTGACCATTTCGGGCTGTAATCGTCCGCTCCAAAGGTCACTTTGGTAAGCGTGCCGCGCTCCATCTCGTACACCCATACATCGTAAGAGCTGCCCTCCAGAGTCAGGGCGATTCGCTTGCCATCAGGCGAGATAGCAGGAGAGGAATAGGGCTTCACTTCGTCCGTGATATTTGTAGCCTTGCCGCTTCGGTCCATCCAAACCAGGTTGCGCCCTCGTGCAGTAAACGTGCCGGGTTGAAATACGAGTGTGCCATTATTTGAAACTGCCAGGACCGCTCCGCCATCGGCGGCTGCGGTCCTCACTCCTTCCACCACCGCAATCGGCGTGCCCTTTACTTCCAGTGTTTTCGGATCGAAGCCAACCAAGAAAAGAGTGCCATTGCGCACGTACGCAAGATAGCCGCCGGGAACATAGCGTCCATCACTGCCACCATCGATTAACACTTTTCGCTTTCCTGATTTGAACAACATCCCTTCGATTCGCGCATCATTGAATGTCTTCCCGGACCAAGCTGTAAAGATCAGCCCACTACTCCCGGGCAGCGGGTTCGGCCATAAATGGCTCCGGTCATCCGACATCGATCCTGTCTGCGTCACCTGCTTCAACTGGCCGCCCCCGGCCGGAACCGCGTATAACCCCGAAAAGAACGACTTGGCAAAATAGATGGTGTCATCATCCGTCCACATAGCCCCCGTAGGGGCGACCTCCTCCGCCAGCACGATGGACGTCCCGCCGCGTATCGACATTTTCTTGAGCTTGAAATCTTCGGATACAAATCCGAGCCATTCTCCATTCGGCGAGAAGAACGGACAAAACGCTCCCTCCGTTCCAGGTATGGGCGTGCTCTCGAAAGAGCCAAGCTTGCGTGCATACAGTTGTCTTTTGCGGTCATCCCCACGAGCGGAGAAGACGATCGTTGAGCCATTCGGAGAGATTGCCACCGGGCCGGTCGACTCAACGGCCAACACCTTGTCGGCGGGCAGCGTCACCGACAAATGAATGGGACTAACGCCGCGCTGCCACATTCCGCTCTGCCACACAAGGTACACCGCCGCTAGTGCCGCGAGTGCGCCCGCCGTAATCCATATCGCACGATCACGCGTCTTGCGTTTAGATGCTACTGGCGCTGGAATTCCCGCCTGCGAGCCGGCGGAAGCGATCCAACCGAGCTCACGTTTCAGATCACCGGCGTTCTGCCAGCGCTCGTCGGGATCTTTCTCCAGACACGTCTTCACCACGCGTTCGAGCGCAGGCGGAGCCATCGGCTGCAATTCGCTGATCGGTCTGGGCTGCTCCTTCAAGATTGCGGCGATAAGGCTAGCGGTGCTTTTGGCGGAAAACGCTTTCGTCGCCGTCGCCATTTCATAAAGCACCGAGCCAAATGAAAAAATATCGCTGCGGGCGTCCGCTTCGCCTCCCTCCAATTGCTCGGGCGACATATATTGATATGTTCCGACAATTGTTCCTTGGGCGGTTAGCGCATCGCTTTCGGCTTTTCCAACCAGCGGGCGGCTCACTGTAGGTGAACTTGAAAAGTCGCTGGTGATCGGCGGCGCGCTGGCTTTCGCCAGACCAAAGTCCAGCAGCTTCGCGCCCGACTTAGTCAGCATGATGTTGCCTGGTTTTAAATCTCGGTGAACCACTCCTTGTCTATGCGCGCGGTCGAGTGCATCTGCGATCTCGATCGCATATCGCAAGAGCTCGTTGTTCGCGAGCGGGCCATTCTCCAGGCGTTTCGCTAGCGTCTCGCCCTCGATATACTCCATCACCAGATATTCGATTCCATCCTGGTTCCCAACATCGTAAAGCGCGCAAATGTGCGGGTGGTTCAGGCTGGAAACGGAGCGTGCTTCACGCTCAAATCGCTGGCGAACTTCCGGACTATCCGCTAGACCTTGCGGAAGAATCTTGATGGCGACAGTGCGTTCCAGGCGCGTGTCGCGCGCGCGGTACACTTCACCCATGCCGCCCGCACCCAACAGCGATTGAATCTCATAAGGCCCTAGTTTGGTGCCAGCGGTAAGAGTCATCGGTGTGCGCGATTATATCCAAGGAAGACCGTGACTACATGCACTTATATGCGACTTACTCATAACGGTAAGTATCTGGTCTCTCGAGCTCCCTAGTGAATTCGCCCGAGAGCAAGTAGAATTCTGGCGACGATGACTTCGAAGAGTTCGCCGCGCAATGTGCGCATTGTCTCGCTCGCGCCGAATGTCACATCGATTCTCCTTGAGCTAGGCGCGCGTCGCCAACTCGTTGGCGTCAGTAAATGGTGCAAAGACGTTGCGGACGTGGGCCGCCTTCCTCACGTGGGCGATTGTTGGAAGATGAATATCGACGAAGTAATGCGGCTCGAACCGACCATGCTGATCGGCTCCGTCCCCTTTGCTCCCGATACAGTTGCCAAACTTCTCGCGCTGCCCGTGACTTTCGTCGCCATAAATCCCCGAAGCCTCGCTGACATCGAGCGAGACATCCGGGTACTCGGAAGAATTGTTAATCGTGGTCGAGGCGCGGAGAACTTGATTGGAAAGATGAGGCAAGCCTTCCTTGCTGTGTCTAAGGCCGCACGCGCAAAGCGCGCCACCCGCGTTCCGCGAGTTTACTGCGAGGCGTGGCCCAAGCCGCGCATCAGTTCCCCTCCCTGGGTGGCAGAACTAGTCAAAATTGCGGGCGGCAAGATGCTCGTGGCGCCCGGCCAACGCGTAACCGATGAAGATGTGGTCGCCGCAAATCCTGAAATCATCGTGCTAGCGTGGGCCGCCACCGGAAACAGATCAAAGCCGGCAAGCGCCCTGCAAAATCCCGCGTGGAAAACTGTTTCAGCGGTAAAAAACCGTCTCGTTTTCGCGATCCGCGACGAATTATTAAATACTCCCGGCCCTCCATTGATCGAAGGCGCTTGGGAACTGCTCCGATTAATTCATAGCGCGCCGCCTAAAGGCCTCCAATGAAGACAGTCGTAGCCGCGCTCATCGAATCCGACGGCAAACTTCTCGTGTGCCAGCGCCGCCGCACCGATTCCTTCGGCTTGATGTGGGAATTTCCCGGCGGAAAATTGGAACCAGGAGAAACGCCCGCCCAAGCTATCGCCAGAGAGTTACACGAAGAATTGGGAGTCACCGCGCGGATCGGGTCGGAAATTTATCGCACACGACATCAATATTCGGAACTCGCCGAGCCAATAGATCTGATTTTCTTCCCCGCGGCTGTAAATCCCGCCGAGATTCGGAATCAGGCTTTCGAAACCATGGAGTGGCGCTCTCGCGAGACTCTCCACGAATTGAATTTCTTACCTGCAGACCGCGACCTAGTCGAAAAATTACGGTCCGGAACTCTAAAAGTGCCGAGAGCTGACTGACCGGAGGTGATATGAACATCTCAAGGGAAGATCTGGATTGGGCCGCTTCCGAGAAATTAATTTCCCCGGAGCAAGCGACGCTCTTATGGACGCGACTCGAAGCGCGTCATTCCGACCGCTCTAATTTCGGCGTCGCCAACGTCGCCTACTATCTGGGGGCGCTGATCGTTATGTCCGCAATGGGTTGGTTTATGACACTTGGCTGGCAGAAATTTGGCGGCGGAGGGATTTTTCTGATTGCCACCGGCTACGCGATCGCATTTATATTGGCCGGTTACTATCTCTGGTTCTCTCAGAATCTTAAAATTCCCGGCGGACTTCTTTTTACCTTGGCGGTATGGATGGTGCCGCTGGCGATTTACGGCCTCGAAGAACTCACCGGAATCTGGCCGCAATCAAACCCCGGTACGTTTCGCGATTACCACATCTGGGTCAAGGGCAGCTGGATTCTAATGGAGATCGGAACGATCTTGGCGGGTTCGATCGCTCTGAAGTTCATCCGCTTTCCTTTTCTCACCTTTCCAATCGCGTTTTCGCTTTGGTACATGTCCATGGATCTCACTCCGCTACTGCTGCGAAAAAACGAATTCAGTTGGAACGAACGTCTCTGGGTCTCTCTCATCTTTGGGGCTCTAATCTTGATACTTTCCTATGTTGTGGACCGCCGGACGCGCGAGGATTATGCCTTCTGGGGTTATTTGTTCGGCTTGATGGCTTTCTGGGGAGGCCTTTCACTCATGCAAAGTAGTAGCGAGCTCAATAAATTCTTCTACTGCCTCATCAACCTAGGACTCATGCTGCTCGCGATCTTTCTTGATAGGCGCGCATTCTTGGTCTTTGGAGCTCTGGGTGTATTCGGCTACCTGGGCCACCTCTCTTATGAAGTGTTCAAGGACTCCATGATGTTTCCGTTTGCTTTAAGCGTTTTGGGCCTGCTGATTATTTTTCTCGGAATAAAGTATCAGCGCAATCACGAAGCGATCGAGGCGGCCGTCTTGAATTTTCTTCCTGACGGCCTGAAGAACCTCCGCCCCACCGCTCGCTAGAAGTCTTCCTCGAATATTTCTCCTAAAGAAAAGACGCCGGCTCCGAATGCACGCGGGGCCGCTATGGGTGTATTCTAGAAGCTCAGCGATAACCGGCGCGGAAATGTTCCCGCAGATTTGGCATTTTGAAGAGTACGAGGGCAATCGAAGCAATGGACAACGAACTTAGTACGCCGATACAAGGTTTGGACGACTCCGAGATTCAGGAGTGGCTCGAATCCCTGGATTCGGTCTTGCAATCCAGTGGCCCCGACGTTGCCTCCTACATTCTTGAACGATTGCAGGCGCATGCCAAAGTCGTCGGCATCGACATTCCTTTCACCGCTACTACGCCTTACGTGAACACAATCCCTCATCAGTTGCAGCCGAATTTCCCCGGCAATCAAGAGCTCGAGCGCAGGATCAAGAGCCTGGTTCGCTGGAACGCCATCGCCATGGTTGTGCGCTCGAATCGCGAAGAGCACAACATTGGTGGCCACATTTCCACCTACGCTTCCGCGGCGACGCTTTACGAAGTTGGCTTCAATCATTTTTTTCGCGCGCGCACGCCCGAATTCGAAGGCGACATTATTTATTTTCAAGGCCACGCCTCTCCCGGAATTTATTCACGAGCATTTCTGGAAGGCCGCCTCTCCGCCGAGAAGCTCGAAAATTTCCGCCGTGAGCTGAAATCCGGCGGCGGTCTTACTTCTTACCCTCATCCGTGGCTCATGCCCGAGTTCTGGGAATTCCCCACCGTCTCCATGGGACTCAGTCCGCTGATGGCCATTTACCAGGCCCGCTACAACCGTTACCTCGAAAATCGTGGCCTTAAGCCCGAGACAGACGCAAAAGTGTGGGCTTTCCTCGGAGACGGCGAAACCGACGAACCCGAATCTCTCGGCGCCATTGGTTTAGCCGCCAGAGAAAAACTCGATAACCTTATTTTCGTCGTGAATTGCAACTTGCAGCGCCTCGACGGCCCCGTCCGCGGCAACGGCCAGATTATTCAGGAACTGGAAGCCGAATTTCGCGGTGCCGGCTGGAACGTGATTAAAGTTCTGTGGGGCACCGAGTGGGATTCAATTCTCGAGCGCGACACCGAAGGCCTCCTCGTCAAGCGCATGGGCGAACTCGTTGACGGCGAATATCAAAAACTCGTCGTTTCCTCTGGCGCGTACGTCCGCGAACATTTCTTCGGCTCCAGCCCGCAGCTGCTCAAACTTGTCGAGCCGCTCTCCGACGAGCAACTCCGGCGCCTCCGTCTCGGCGGTCACGATCCCAGAAAAGTGTATGCCGCATTCAAAGCCGCCGTGGAACATCGCGGCTCGCCCACCGTAATTCTCGCGCGCACCATCAAAGGTTACGGCCTCGGTGAAGCTGGTGAAGGCAAAAACGTCACGCACCAGCAAAAGAAACTCAACGAAGACGAACTTCGCGAATTCCGCACGCGTTTCGATATTCCGGTCACCGACGAGCAGTGCACCGAAGTCCCCTTCTACCGCCCGCCCGATGACAGCGAAGAAATTCGCTACCTGCGCGCGCGTCGTCAGGAGCTTGGCGGCTACGTCCCACAGCGCCGCGTCCGCGCGAAACCAGTCGCCGCGAACCTGGAAGAATCCTTCAAAGAATTTTCGGCCGGCAGCGATGGACGCGAAATTTCCACCACCATGGCTTTCGTCGCCATCTTGCGCAAATTGCTGCGCGATCCTGAACTCGGCAAATTAATCGTCCCCATCGTCCCTGACGAAGCTCGCACCTTCGGCATGGAATCGCTGTTCCGCACCGTCGGAATTTATTCCAGCGTGGGTCAGCGCTACGAACCCGTGGACGTGAACACCCTGCTCTACTATAAAGAAGCCAAAGACGGCCAGATCCTCGAAGAAGGAATCACCGAAGCGGGCTCCATGGCCTCGTTCATCGCCGCCGGCACTGCTTACGCCACGCACGGCATTAACACCATTCCGTTTTTTATTTTTTATTCGATGTTCGGCTTCCAGCGCATCGCCGATTTTATTTGGGCCGCTGCGGACATGCGCGTCCGCGGATTCATGCTGGGCGGCACTTCCGGCCGCACCACGCTTGCCGGCGAAGGCCTCCAGCACCAGGACGGCAACAGCCACGTCCTCGCGCTCACCGTCCCCAACCTCCGCGCCTACGATCCGGCCTATGCCTACGAGCTCGCCGTCATCATTCAGGACGGCATCCGCCGCATGTACAAAGACGGCGAAAGCATTTTTTACTACATCACCGTGATGAACGAGCCGTACGCCATGCCCGAAATGCCCGGCGACGTCACCGAAGGCATTCTCAAGGGCATGTACAAATTCCGCGCCTCGCGCAATAAAAAATCAAAGCTGCGCGCGCAACTTTTCGGCAGCGGCGCTATCCTCAACGAAGCCCTTCGCGCCCAGGAAATTCTGGAACAGAAGTACGGAGTGGCTGCCGACGTCTGGAGCGTCACCAGCTACAAGGCGCTCTACACCGACGGAATCGAGACCGACCGCTGGAACCGCCTGCATCCCGCCGAAGCGCCGCGCACCCCGTACGTTACCGAAGCGCTCAGAGATTCGCCCGGCGTGATTGTCGCGGCCACCGACTACTTGAAAACTTTGCCGCACATGATCAGCTCGTGGATTCCGCGCCGCATCGCGTCGCTGGGCACCGACGGCTTCGGCCGCAGCGAAGGCCGCTCGGCTTTGCGCGATTTCTTTGAAGTGGACGCGCGCTTTATCACGCTCGCCACCCTCAACGAGCTTTTCCTCGACGGAAAAATCGAAGAAAAAGTCGTGAAGAAGGCCATCGCCGACCTCGGCATCAACGCCGAGAAGCCCAACCCCGTAACGTCGTAGCGCATCGCTGTTTGTAGCGCCGGCGTCTCGCCGGCTCTTTTGCCCTGCGCCGTTGCCTTCGTAGCGCCGGGCTTCAGCCCGGCACTTTTTCGTCAACGCGTATCAGTCTTTTTTCGCGGCGAAGGCGGCTGCGGCCTCTTTTGACGTGACCACCGGCACGATTTCAAAATCCATCAGGTCTTTCCATTGCGCGGTCCATTGTTGAAATAATTCCGGACGCTCGCACTCCATCAACTGAAAGCAGCGGTCGAAGTTCCGTTCGATCCAGCTATCCACGTACTTCAACCCTTCGGGCATCATGCGTCCTTTAGCCCGCAAACGTTCGTAAACCGGCGCGGCGTCGCGCTCCTTGAATCGTTCAATCACCATAAACAGCATGAGCCCTCCTTCCCCTCCACACTCTTACCATGTCATTCCGAGGAGCGCAGCGACGAGGAACCTGCTCTTTCCTCGGTTTTTTCATCCGCCTCATATCAGCGACCTTCCGCCATCCACCACGATTGTTTGCCCAGTGACGAACTCCGCGCTGGCCAGGTACGCGACGGCGTCGGCAATGTCGTCGCCGGTTCCGGTGCGATGCAGCGGGACGCGTCGAATATATTCTTCGTCGGGCAGCTCGCCGGGAAACTGGATCGTTCCGGGCGCCACGCTGTTCACCAGAATTTCCGGAGCCAGCGCGCGCGCCAGGCAGCGCGTCAACATGATCGTCCCGGCCTTCGACACGCAGTAGTGCGTGTAAAGCGGCCAGGCCAGCAGCCCGCCCAGCGACGACAAATTGATGATGCGCCCGCGTCCCTGGCGTTTCATGATCGGCGCGGCCGTCTGCGCGCACAGGAATTGCGATTTCAGGTTGGCGTTCATGATGCGGTCCCATTGCTCTTCGGTCAGGTCTTCAAATTTGGAGGGAAAAAAGATGCCCGCGTTGTTCACCAGAATGTCCAGCCGCCCGAATTCGCTTTCCACCGCGAGAAATAATTTTTGAACGTCGGCGCGCTGGCTCACATCCCCTTCCACCGCAATGGCCCGCCGCCCCTCGCGCCCCTGTTCCCCCGGATTATTGTTCGTGGCGCGAATCTCCCGCACCAGCTCTTCCGCCTCCGCCTTCGACTCCATGTAATTCACCACTACGTCCGCGCCCTCCGACGCAAGCCGCAGCGCAATGCTCCGCCCCACCCGCTTCGCCCCGCCAGTAACCAGCGCCACCTGCCCGTCCAACGCCTTCCCCGCCATCGCTTCGGTCCTCCCAAGACTGGTTCTAGCTGAATTTCCTCGCCTGAACTCCACACGTTAACACTATCGCGTCTTTTGCCGAACACCTCACAATTGTCATCCCGAGCGGAGTTCCGTGCGCTTTTTCTTTTCCCCTGTTTTTCAGGGGCGCGGGACGCAGTTCGAGGGATCTGCTCTACGCATTTGTCGTTCTTGCTGCGCCGCAACCTTCACATCGCCTTTGCTATGATCCCGTCAGAGGAAGCCATGAAATCCAGCGGCAGGAAGTCCAAACAAGCGCAGTCTAAAACCTCAGTTTCCCGCGACAAGGCTGGTAAAATCCGCGACGATTCCCACCCCGTGAAAAAAATCGGTAAGATCAGGACTCCCCTTGCAGAAAGACGCTCCGATACCCGCGCGCAGCGCCGTGTGACGAAGGAAATCTTGAAAGAAGCTCAGACGAAGCTCAACGGCTAACCTTGTTATCCCGAACCGCTAGCGCCTACCCGCCGTGGCGGGTCTTCAGACCCCAAACAGGCCATCCGAGACACACGAATACCTAAAGTCGCTCCGCCAATTCTTCGTATGCGGTGATTATATAAGGCATCTGCGGAAGGATTGTTCGAATATCGACGTCAATTAGCGGGTTATGCGCAGCAGTGTCGCCGAGAAATTTGATTCCCTTGATTTCGTTCGCCGTTCGCGGAATTAAAAATGGCACGCCGTTGAGCTTCTCGCGCGCTGCACTTTCGATCATGTCTTTTAGCCCGATCCACCCACCAGGTCGGGCTTTATCTTGCAGGCAGGCTTCCTTGCCGTGCTTCGCCATTGTGATAATGATGAGTTTCTCGAGTATCTTACGTAGCAGAAAAGCTGTGCAGATAGGATTTGAGCCGAAATTTGATCTTAGTTCTTGCAGCTGAGCACCAAAGTTCTTCCGCATTTTCTTTTGCAGTTCGTCCGAAAAAAGTTCCGCTTCGATGTCCAAAATCTTCTTGTTCTTCCCTAGTGACCTTAGCGCTTCCTCTCTCGACACGCTAGCGATAACCCAATAATTCCGATTAGAATTTGCCGGCTTGATAGCTCGGATTATTCCCGCATCCAGAAATTTTCTCATATAAGTCTGGACCCATACCGTTTTCCAACGCTCGCCGGATATTTCGTTAATGTGTCTGACTATTTCCTCGCTTGAGACTGGACCGTCGAGGGTTCCGTCGAGCAAAAGCCTTCGGATTACGGAGTAACGTGTTTCCGGATCGATGTGCAACGAATCCAGTTTTGCCTTTAGCTCGTCACCAGACATATGCTACCTGCTTCGTGTCCCCCACCATCTTCGATGCTTTCCGTAATTTCTTACTCTTAAAAAGACGGAGCAGTGCCATTGCAACCCTATCCACCTCACACGGATACTCCGGCTGGATTTTCTTGTGTGTTTCGAGCGCGGTTTGTGGCTGCTTGAAAAAATCTTGATCCCTTAGAAAAATAAGTCGAGACGGAAGCGTATTTTTCACGGCCGGAGCTCTAACTGCTGATGTCTTCACTCGGGCCGACGCGCGAGGATTTTTTTCGCCGATTTCGCGTAGGCATTCCGCCACTAGGCCCTCGATTTGTCGCAGGGAACTAATGATTTTTTCCTTGTTCATCTTTCTACCTCCTTTTTTCTTCGGGCTGGGAAGTGTCTGCTTTGCAGCGAACGGGAACTTCTGGATGTACTCGAAATTTCCGCGCTTTCCGCGCCTGGTCAGGTGGCTCGCACGGATCAACGCCATTCCGAGTTCAGCGTCCGAAAAGTGATTGCCTTTCTTGTCGAGCCTTTCCACGATCGGACCCTTTTTCCGCCAGCCGCTAAAAAAATCCTCTTCCCATAAAATCTTCAAGGCTTCGGTCGCTGTTGTCGCAATTCTGTCCGTTTCTTTCCCCATCCGTGCCTCCATGTTTCGCCGGTCTCACCTACCTCAGAAACTTCTCCCAACCAGCGCGCAACTCAAATACTCCCGATTTGGGAGAATGAAGCCATCCTGTGTCGCGTGCGCGTGTGTCGTATGCACCGTTGTATGCGCCCCCCATAATTGATTTCATTCGGTTCCATCTGTCGATGACGTCCGCCCGTGGAACCGGCACGCCGACCATCCCTTTTGCAAAGTGGGCAACGATTAAAATCAATTTTTCTGGTCCCGCCAGCCCGGAGCCATATTTCTTCATAAATGGTCGAACGTCTAAATCGAATTCCAACGGGACGGACGAACCAGTTTTCGAAACAGCATCCCGCGCAGCCGGCAAAAGCTTCGGGGAGTTCGAGCTGGGCCGAACCGAGAGCTCGACGGATCCTTCAACAACTGTACCGTTATCCAAGGTCACAAATATGGTTGCTTTCATCTTCGCTCCTCTATAAGCGGACGTACTTCCAGACCTTCTTGCTTCCCTCTTTCACGCGTTCCCGACGAAGCTCTCGCCTGCGGACCAGCCGCTGCATAACTCCGCTCAATGTGGTGAGCGGGTAGTGCCATCCTCGTGACCCAAGCTCCTCTCGGATTTCACTAAGGGTCCGTTGGCTCGTGAAAAATCCGTCGCCCTGCAATGCCTGAAGCCTTCCCGCGAGCGTGCTGGCCGAAGCCGGACGCGGCGAACGGGAGGACTCATGAGGTGCAAACGCAGCCCCAGAGTCAGCTGATTCCCGCATTCCCAGAAGCTTCCCGAAGACCTGCTCAAACGCCTTTAACTTCAGGGAAGGGTCCTTCATACCTTCGACCGCACGCTCGGCTCTTATACGCGCCTCGATAATAGACTTGTCGTCCATGATCACAGTCTCCTCTACGCTACAATATACATCGTACATTAATTTGGATAATACACAACTTTTTTTCAACCTTATCATCGCGCTCGCCGGCAACAAGGCCTGATAACCCGCATGACGATCAAGGTTTGCGAAACCCGTAACGAAAGAAAGTAACCGCCTAGCGCCCGGGCCCCGTCTGAATTTTCCCGAATGCCTTCCGGCGATGGCACGCCATTCCGCGGATCGCGCCTTCCCATAGGCCACAATGCACCTTTCTGGGAACTTTGCTGTGCCGTGGGCGTGTTTGCCGCACACAATTCAGCCAAAATTCGGGGTTTCTGGCGAATTTGAGCCTGAATATTCGTCGGATTAGTGCGTCGATCACTCCCTCCGCCGACAGTTCAATGCAATCTCTTCTGTAATTGGATGCCTCCCAACGCGTGAATGTCTCCTTGTATAAATACTATACCTATCTATATTCATCGATATTGCAATTATGACATACCTTGGGAATGCCGACATCACATTCAAGAATTGGAATAAAACTAGCATTATCCGGCGTTTAGCGTTGCTGTTTTTAATTTTACTGAAGCGGCCAATTGCCCGATTCGGTGCCGGGCCCCGTCTGAATTTTCCCGAATGCCTTCCGGCGATGGCACGCCATTCCGCGGATCGCGCCTTCCCATAGGCCACAATGCACCTTTCTGGAAACTTTGCTGTGCCGTGGGCGTGTTTGCCGCACACAATTCAGCCAAAATTCGGGGTTTCTGGCGAATTTGAGCCTGAATATTCGTCGGATTAGTGCGTCGATCACTCCCTCCGCCGACAGTTCAATGCAATCTCTTCTGTAATTGGATGCCTCCCAACGCGTGAATGTCTCCTTGTATAAATACTATACCTATCTATATTCATCGATATTGCAATTATGACATACCTTGGGAATGCCGACATCACATTCAAGAATTGGAATAAAACTAGCATTATCCGGCGTTTAGCGTTGCTGTTTTTAATTTTACTGAAGCGGCCAATTGCCCGATTCGGTGCCGGGCCCCGTCTGAATTTTCCCGAATGCCTTCCGGCGATGGCACGCCATTCCGCGGATCGCGCCTTCCCATAGGCCACAATGCACCTTTCTGGAAACTTTGCTGTGCCGTGGGCGTGTTTGCCGCACACAATTCAGCCAAAATTCGGGGTTTCTGGCGAATTTGAGCCTGAATATTCGTCGGATTAGTGCGTCGATCACTCCCTCCGCCGACAGTTCAATGCAATCTCTTCTGTAATTGGACCTGCGGCGTACTCAGTGTAGCGTTTTGCTTCGGTGGGGATAACCTTATATTCACTGATAGTCGGATAAGCAGCGCTGTTTTGTCTTGACTTAATGTTTACTACTATGTTATCATGCTTTGGGGCGTTATGACCGCTCCACGAGGAAGACATATGGCCCAGGCCACCAGCAGTCGGGGAGGCAGTAGCAAGACGCAAGTACAAGCAGAATCAATCCCACCTGAAGAATCCCAAATCGGGAATCCCGAAATAGGAAAAAACGCCGCCCGCAAACCTCGCCCGGCACTCCCGCAAATGCTCGGTCTGCCATCACAAAGACCGCGAATTCATCGACGATGACTACCTCCGCTGGATCAGCCCCGAATCCATCGCCCGCCAATACAAAATCTCCCATCACTCCGTCGTTTACCGCCACGCCGACGCCACCGGCCTTCGCACCCAACGCCGCGCCTCGCTCCGCGCCACCCTCGAACACTTCATCGAGGAAGCCGAAAACGTCCGCGTCACCGCCCATTCCCTGGTATCCGCCGTCCGTCTCTACGCCCAAATCAACGACCAAGGCCAGTGGACGCCGCCCACCCGCCGCCACATAGTCGAACACCACTACTTTGGCCTCCCCGCCGAAGCCGGTGTACCCGAGCCCACGAAAAGCAAAACGACCGCCACTCCGATCGCCACAATTAGCCTGCAGACAAACTCGATTTCTAATCGCGAACTCTTGGGATTAGACCATGTCGCAACTCATTGAAAACAAACAAAGCGCCCCTGTTCTAATCGCGAACTTTGAACCAAATGAAATCGCGAAAAAAGCGGGGCAAAAAAACAAAATTCAAACGTCGAAAACATCGCGCGGATAACCAGCGCAAAAGGAACTTTTATTGAGTCAATGAAACGAAATATATTTTCCGAATTCGATTGTGGGCTCGCGGCACGGCGTTGAAGCGTTCGATGAGCGACTTTACTCTCTCGCGCGCGGCGGGTGACTGAATCGGCGCGCTCGTAGTATCTTTGCAGCCCGTAAGAGCTTCTGCGCACGCGGACTAACTCGGGAAGCACGGAGGCGGCATGCTGACGGGGTTTGAAGACTTGCTGGTGGTTTTTGGATGCATGGCGGCTTCGCTGCTTTTCGTGTGGATCCTCAACCGCGTCTGGCCGGCGGAACGGCGGCGCGATCACAACGACATTATCGGCTGGCAAGTGGGCGTGCTGGGCACAACCTATGCGGTGATTCTGGGATTCATGCTGTATGCGGTGTGGACTTCTTTTCAGGATGCGAACGTCAACGCGGAGACGGAGGCCAATTGTCTGGTGAGCGTTTACCGGGTGGCGAATGGACTGCCCGCGGCGCAACGCGATGAAGTTCACCAACTGGCGCGGCAGTACGCCGATATCGTGATTACGCAAGAGTGGCCCACGATGCAGGGGGGAGAGTTTGGACTGGCGGGCCACCAAACAATCGAGCAGTTGTGGTCGGCAGTGCTGCAAACCAAGCCGGACTCGTTCGCGCAGCAAACGGCCATGAATCTGGCGCTGACGGAAATTGACAGCATGACCGAACATCGGCGACTGAGGCAACTTCAGAGCCAGTCGAAACTGCCCGCGATATTGTGGATTGTGTTGATCGTAGGCGGAATTATAACGATGCTCTCTTCGTGCATGTTTGGGATCGATAATTTTGTTTTGCATGCGATGCAGGTGGTCTCGCTGACGTTGCTGCTCTCGCTGATCCTGATCGCCATCGCTGATATCGACCGTCCATTTCAAGGCGTGGTCCACGTGAACCCAACCGGTTTTGAACGGGCGCGCCAGACCTTCGCACAACTTCCCTAAATCTTCAAAACATCCAGCTTGATAAGTCTCGGCGGCGTCAGGTTAATGGAATGTTACGAGGCGGGCTGCGCCTTGACATTTTTCGCTTGCAAAGATATACGAGCGCACAGCGTGCCGGCAGTGGAAGCATCGGTGCCTGAAGGAGCGCGTGATGAATTGGACTCAGGTATACGACCCGCTGGGGCACTGGTGGCTCTCCACGCTGGTAGCCGCGCTGCCGATCATCGTGCTGTTCTCGCTGCTGGCAGGATTGCGGGTGAAGCCGCACTGGTGCGCGATCGCGGGCGCCTGTACCGCGATTTTGGTGGGCATACTGATATTTCACATGCCGCTGATTTTCGCCGCGTCAGCGTTTGCTTATGGCGTGGCGTATGGCGTGCTGAAAATTGCATGGATCGTTCTCGCCGCGGTGTATCTGTACGACATTTCGGTAGAAACCGGGCAATTTGAAATCATGAAGGAATCGATCGCCGGGATTACGCCCGACCGGCGTCTGCAAGTGCTGCTGGTGGCGTTCTGTTTTGGCGCGTTCATCGAAGGGGCGGCGGGATTTGGAGCGCCGGTGGCAATTGCGGGCGCGTTTATGATCGGGCTGGGATTCCGTCCGTTCCATGCTGCGGCGCTGAATCTGATTGCGAATACGGCGCCGGTGGCGTGGGGAGCGATTGGGACGCCGGTGCACGCGCTGGCTGCTGTTTCGGGGCTGCCGGAGTCGGATTTGAGCGCGATGATCGGACGCATTCTGCCGTTCACGGCGGTGATTGTGCCGCTGTGGCTGGTACGCACGATGGTTAATTGGCAGGAGACGTTCGAAGTTCTGCCGGCGATTATCGTGGTAGGCGTTTCGTTCGCTGTGACGCAATTCATTTGGGCCAACCATGTGGATAGCAATCTCGTGGACATCGCTGCGGCGGTGGTGTCGATTATTGTGACGATTATTTTTTTGCGGTTCTGGAAACCGAAAAGAATCTGGCGGTTTGATTACGACAAGGCTGAAGGCGCTGCAGTTGGTGCGACCCGGCCCGGCGAAGTTATCGACGACATGGGCGGAGAATGGCCCGCTAAGGATTATGACGACTACGTCGCCCCGAAAAAATATCCTGCTGGGGTCGTGCTTAAGGCGTGGATGCCATTTGCGATTCTCTCCTTGTTTGTGCTGCTGTGGGGACTGCCGACGGTGAAACTGGCGATTAATCAGGCGACTACGCCGGCGTTTCACGTGGTGCAGGCCGACGGAAAAGTGCGTCCGGGGCCACCGGGATGGAACTGGCCTTATTTGCACAATGCGATCTCGCGCTCGACTCCGGTGGTGGCGAAACCAACTCCGGAAGGCGCGCGTTATGACTTCAACTGGCTTTCGGCGACGGGAAGCGGCTGTTTTCTTGCGGCGCTTCTTTCCGGATTGCTGCTCGGCATGAGTCCCGTTGCGCTGATGAAAACATTTTGGCGCACGCTAGTTCGCATGCGTCTGGCGATGATAGCGATTTCGTTCATGCTGGGATTGGGATTTGTGACGCGGTATTCGGGGCTGGACGCGGTGCTCGGTTTGGCGTTCACGCGAACGGGATGGCTGTATCCGTTCTTCGGGACGTTTTTAGGATGGCTTGGCGTTGCGCTCACGGGCAGCGACACGTCCTCGAACGCGCTTTTCGGCAGCTTGCAGCGAATCACTTCGCAGCAACTTGGGATCGATCCGGTGCTGATGTGCGCCGCGAATAGCGCGGGCGGAGTGATGGGCAAGATGGTGGATGCGCAGTCGATCACCATCGCGACTTCGGCAACCGAGCAGGTAGGAAATGAAGGCATGATTTTCCGTTTTGTTTTCTGGCACTCGATTGCGCTGGGCGCCATCGTTGGCGTGATCGTGATGCTGTACGCGTACGTCTTCCCACATTTTGTTCCGCATGGTTTGACCTTCGTGAAGTAATAACAAGGCGGCTTAGCGATGTCCCAGCCTGCGCCATCCGTGGAGGGAGCGTTCCGAACTCTCCGAACCATACATTTCGTCTTGATGGCCTCCCTGTTTCTCTACATTTGGGCTGGCGAAAAAGTTCTGCCCCACAATCAGCAAACCCCGGATCGATTATTCGCCACTTTGACCGGACTAGTTGCCGCGACAATGTTTGTAGCCGCGATTGTCGTGCGTGTAAAAATGGTTCAGCCGGCGCTTGAGTTGCTACAGACAGAGCCGGATAACAAACAATCGATTGGTCGCTGGAGATCCGGCAGCATAATCAGCTACGTTCTCGCGGAAACCGTGGCGCTCTTCGGCTTTTCACTGCGGAGTCTCGGAGGAACGCTGGCTATGTCGGCGCCGTTTTATATCGCCGCAATCCTGCTCATGCTTTTCTTGCGCCCGCGGCGGCCGTAGTCAGTCGCCTCGCGGCCGCCTCCCACCTGCTTTGGCGTGCGGAACGAACGGCGCGGTCCTTAACCTTCCCTGCTAGAATCGGGACGCTAACGGAGGGGGCATGAAGATTGATTTGCTGGCGATTGCGGCGCATCCGGATGATGTGGAGCTGACGTGCGGCGGAACGGTGTTGAAGATGGCGCAAGCGGGTTACCGCACGGGCATTCTTGATTTGACCAAGGGAGAAACGGGGTCGCGCGGCACGCCGGAGATTCGTTTGCGCGAAGCGGCGCAGGCGGCAAAAATTTTGAAAGCGAGCGTGCGGCGCAATCTGGGGCTGCCGGATGCGCGTCTGGAAATGCGCGAAGAATACAAAATGGCGATCGCGGAAGTGATTCGCGAGCTGCAGCCGAAAACGGTGATACTTCCCTACTGGGAAGGACGCCATCCGGACCATTACAACGCGTCAAAACTTGGGTATGAGGCTTGCTTTGTTGCGGGGCTGAAGAATTATCCGTTGAGCGGGAGGGCGTTTCGTCCGTTCAAGGTTCTGTACGCGGCGGCGGATGCAAATGCCCGGCCTACGTTTTGCGTGGATATTTCGAAGCAATTCGAAAGGCGGCGGCGGGCGATTTTGGCTTACAAGTCGCAGTTCGCGCCGGCGGAGAAAGAGCGCAAGTCCAAAGTGTATTTGCCGCTGGACGAGCTGGAGGCGCGCATGAATCTGATGGCTGCGTCGTTTGGACGCATGATTGGGGTGAAGTATGCGGAAGGCTTCGTCGTGAAAGAAGTGATGCGCGTGGAGGATGTGGTGCAGATGCAGGTGCGGTCGATATAGGGAAAAGGGTTGGGAAAGTAGAACAAAATTCCAGTCACGCCAACTTCAGTTATACTCCGCTCGTTTGTAGCACGAGTCAGGAGGCGTCATGCGGCGCTTACTCGTAATCATTATTCTGCTCGCCACTTTGATCACCGCATCCCGGGTGAGTTTTGGACAAGCTGCTTCGCCGATTCCACCCGATGTGAAAACCGCGATGGGAGAACTCCGGAAGGAGCCATTTCGCGCACACATGGCGTTCCTGGCGGATGACCTGCTGGAAGGGCGTGGCACGGGAACGCGGGGCCACGAAATTGCGGCGCGGTACGTTGCTGCGCAGTTTGAAGCCTTGGGCCTGAAACCCGCCGGTCCGGACGGCACGTATTACCAACGAGTGCCGCTGCGACAAATCACTGTGGAACCGGACAAATGCGCTATCACTTTCACCGAGAACGGCTCCACAACGCAGCTCAAATGGGGCGACTTTACCACGCGCGGAAGCGAGCTGAGTCCCGAGGCCTCGGTGGAAGCGCCCGTGGTGTTCGTGGGCTTCGGCGTGCGGACGCCGGACGGCAAGTACGACGACTATAGCAGCGTGGACGTGAAGGGCAAGATCGTTGCCTTTCTGTTCGGCGCGCCGCCCTCGCTTCCCACGGAGCTGCAAGCGCACCTGAGTTCCGCACGCGAGAAAGTGCGCACCGCCCGCGAGCATGGCGCCGTTGGCGTGTTGTTCCTCTGGACAGCGAAAGACGATAAGCGCCTGCCCTGGCCGCGCGTGGTGATAGGCGGCGGTTTCCCCGCGATGCGCTGGCTTGGCCCGGATGGCACTCCGAACGATGTATTTCCAGAGATTAAGGGAGGCGCCCTTTTTTCCCCATCGGCCGCAGAGAAATTATTTCAACATGCTCCCAAATCATGGGCGGATGTACAGCGAGACGCGGAGGCGGGCAAGCCCGGGTCATTTCCGTTACCAGTGACCATGCGCATGAAGATGGTCAGCCGGCATGAAGCGATCACCAGCCCAAACGTGATCGCCGTGCTTCCCGGCTCGGACCCGAAACTCAGCCAGGAATACGTTGTCTATACTGCGCACGTCGATCATTTGGGAATCGGCAAGCCCATTAACGGCGATGCAATCTACAACGGCGCCGCCGACGACGCTTCCGGCGTTGCGGCACTGCTGGTAATCGCCAAGGCATTCAAGTCCATGCCGCAACCGCCGGCGCGCTCGATCATGTTCCTCGCCGTCACCGGAGAAGAAAAAGGATTGCTCGGCTCAGACTACTTCGCGCATTTTCCTACCGTCCCGATCCATAGCATTGTGGCGGACATAAACATGGATGGGGCGAGTGTGTTCTACACCTTTAAGGATATTGTCCCGCTGGGCGCGCCGGATAGCACCCTTGAGGCAGTTGTGCAGCGCGATGCGGCGCTTCTGGGGTTGAAGGTGAGTCCTGATCCCGAACCCGATCAGAACTTTTTCGTTCGTGCGGACCAGTACTCATTTGTGCGCCAGGGTGTGCCTTCCGTTTTCATCACGGAGGGTGAACAAGCCAGGGATCCGAACTTCAATGCCAAGAAATTTAACGATGATTGGACCGGCACGCGTTACCATTCTCCTTCCGACGATATGAACCAGCCGCTGGATTTCGACGCCGCCGTGGAGTTCATGCAAGTGGATTTCCTGGTTGGATACGATATCGCGCAGAATCCACAGCGGCCGAGTTGGAAACCCGGGGACTTCTTCGGCGAGACTTTTGGGCACAAGTAGAACCGTTCGACCAATACAGGCCGCTAGAACTGGTCGGACTCCTGGGTATAGGTGAAACCGGGGAGGGCTTGCGCTGTGCCGCGGCGATCCACTTTGACTTTTACGGTGCCTTCGGCTTCGGCGCCGGTTTTGCGCAGCAGGGCATAGGTGGCGATGGCTTCGTTGTAAACCTTAGTAATCAAATAGGATTCGCCGGAATCGTCCTTCTTCCAGACTTGACCAACTTGGATTTTGCCGACAGGCATAGTACGAATGTAGACAGATTCGAGTTGGGCGTCAATAACAGTGCGAGGTGAAGATTCGCACGGGGAACCTCGGCATGAGCCCACGAAGTGAAATGTCACCCCACTAACGACAAAACGCCCGGCTGAAGGACCCGGCGCTCCACCTAAACGTAGGGCATGAGGCGAATGGCAAAGATGACCCAGGCACGCATGTAAAATCTCCGCTGTCGGGAAACTAATTGGCGGGAGGTGCCATCCAAGCAATTATCGTGACGGCGCTAGGGTGGGGTGTATAATCCTGGCAAAGTTGCTGGGAGGTGCCCATGAAGAAAAGCCTAGCAGGCCAATTGGGAACGCTAATCGTAGCCGCCTCGCTACTGAGTCCTGCAACAATCGCCGGACCTATTCAGCAATCGTCGGCGCCGTCTTCCGGCCAGCAGCAACAAAATAGTTCTTCGCAGTCGGGGCAGCAGCCTTCAACCGCACCAGCGCAAGGTAGCCAGCAGCCGCAGTCCGGTCAACAAACTGCTCCTCCCCCGCAGACTCCGACGCCACAGCCGGAGCAGACTCCTCCAGCGGCCCAAACTCCTCCGTCTGCGCAGGCTCCGCCGCAATCCGGGCAGCAACCTCCTGTGTCGCAAACTTCGAAGCCGGATGAATCAACTGCGCAGGACCAGAGCGCTCCGGGAACGGGTGATAAGAATCCGGATACGTTGCCGATTCAGCAGATGCCGACGGACCCGAACGTCAAGTCGGGATCAAAGCAGGATGTGAATGCGATCGGCAACCGCAGCGTTGGTCACGGGCTGAATTTTTATTCGCTGGAACATGAAATCGCGCTCGGAAAACAGCTTTCGCAAGAAGTGGAGAAGCAGGCGAAATTTATCAATGACCCAGTGGTGAACGAATATGTGAACCGTGTGGGGCAGAACCTGGTGCGCAACTCCGATGCGCAAGTGCCGTTCACGATCAAGGTGATCGATTCGGACGTGGTGAATGCGTTCGCGCTGCCGGGCGGATTTTTTTACGTCAACAGCGGACTAATTCTACATGCGGATGAAGAATCGGAACTGGCCGGGGTGATGGCGCACGAGATCGCACATGTTTGCGCGCGACATGGCACAAAACAAGCGACAAAAAGCGACATCATACAGATTGGCGCCATGGTCGCGACGATATTCATTCCCTACACCTGGGCCGGATACGCCATCTACCAAGGTATGCAGTTTGCAATTCCCATGACGTTTTTGAAATTCACGCGTGAGAACGAAGCGGAAGCTGACTATCTCGGGCTGCAATATATGTACAAAGCCGGGTACGATCCGAACGCTTTTGTATCCTTCTTTGAAAAGGTGCAGGCGGACGAAAAGAAGCAGCCCGGTACGATCCCGAAGGTTTTTTCGACGCATCCGCCCACGCCCGACCGCATCGTGAAGGCGCAGAACGAAATTGCCACGATTTTGCCTGCACGCGAAGAATACATCGTTACCACTTCGGAATTTGACACGGTAAAGCGGCGTCTGCAGATGATCGAAATGAATATGAAAGTGGACGACAAGAAAAATCCGAACAAGCCTTCACTGCGAAAGAAGACGGATCAAAATCCCAACAAGGGATCCACCGGCGGAAGCGATCCGCAGTCAACGAGCAGCGATCCTACGTCATCCGATCCTGACCGGCCAACGCTGCAACGCCGTCCGGATCCAAACGCACAACCGTAACCAAGAAGTTTGCGATATTGAAATGAGAAAGGGCGCCGATAATTCTGCGCCCTTTTTTCATTTTGGCGGCGGTGTGTTCGAACAGCGAGCGAAGGGAGAGCGCGTTCGTGGGAACTTTGTCTAACAAAGAGGTCAAAAACGCCGGCAGGATGCCGGCGCTGCGAAAAACAAGTTCAAAGGAGGAAGCTGGACGAGTTAGCGGACGTGAACTTCGGCGACGCCGAGGCGCTTGAGGCCTTCGGCGTAATATTTGCGGTAGAGGATGTCCCACTCTTCGCTGCCTTCCAGGATTTCTTTTTTCTGCGAGGCAATTTTTGCGCGGACTTCGGTGTCAACCTGCTCCTCGACCTTCAGCAGTGAGGATAAGATAGAAA
Source organism: uncultured Acidobacteriota bacterium (assembly GCA_963838475.1). GTDB lineage: Bacteria > Acidobacteriota > Terriglobia > Acidiferrales > UBA7541 > Palsa-295. The sequence continues at coordinate 411,014 of CAWIRJ010000007.1, read as the reverse complement.
CAATTTCCTGGCGAATGGTGTCGCGGTCTTCCACGAAATCCACTTCGGGGCTGGCCACAAGAAGATCGATGATTCGATGAGAGATGCGAACGGTTTTCTCGCGAGTCAGGCGCATATCAGCGGAGGATTAATTTCCTTTCACGGGCGAGTTGACCTTTCACTTTCTTGAACATTTCCTGATACGAAACGCCCGTACGCTTCATTTCATCGGAATATTTCGCAAGAATCTCGCGGACTTCTTCATTCACGCGGTCCTCCACGGTAACTTCGTCGGCCATCACCTGACGCACCTGCTGCGTGAGGTTTTCCATGTTCTTTATTTCGATCATCTTTTGAGCCGCGAGGCGTTTCACCACCTCTTTGGCCATATAGCCGACATAATCCCGCGACAGAAGCATTCGGTTTTGCTCCGCAACTTATGACGAGCATTTCAGTCTACTGGCAGGGTATTCAAAGTGTCAAGGCGGGGCGTTTCGAGCGTCGATCCAAGTCGGAGCGGAAAACTCGAGTTTGAGGAAGTCGATGAAATCGTGTCGTGAATCGCAGGATCAGGGCAGCGGCAATTAAACCCGCGAGGACCGAGAGCGCGAGAGCAACGTAGATATCCCTGGCAACGACTTGTTCCGGCCTGACAAATAAATGGGTCCAAGCGGTAGCCAGGACGTAATACGTGGCCATAAAACCGGCCACAAGCCCGCCCATCGCTAAAGTCGCTGAGACCACTACTCGGCTTGCTTTCCGCACAATCCCTCCCGAATCGCTCGCAAATAATGCCACGACATTTTTCCTCGGGATTACCAGAAATCGCTGCGCGTGTTCATTCATGTAATGGCGTGCAGTGGTATGTAATTGGGCGTAACGAGACTTGTGTGGGGCGTGGAGTTGGCAGCGTCCTCGTATCACTGCGTTTGTTCTGATAATCTGAGCTGGGATTTGCGTGGCGCGCGAACAAAATGGCGCTGCGTCAATAACCAGAAAGAGAAAATCCAGAGTGCCTATTACTCGTATTGCTGCTCCACGCGACACAAAGCGCGTGTTCAATTTCAATGCAGGGCCCGCCACTTTGCCGCTACCGGTGCTCGAGCGGGTTCGCGAAGAATTGCTGGATTACCGCGGAACGGGAATGTCGGTGATGGAAATGACGCACCGCTCGCCGGAATTCGAAGAAATACTCTTCCGCGCGGAACGAAACTTGCGCCGGCTCATGGCCATACCCGAAGAGTACGCGGTGCTATTTCTGCAGGGCGGCGGAAGCTTGCAATTTACGATGGTGCCGATGAATTTGTGCCTGCCCGAGAAGCCGGTGGATGTGCTGCATACCGGGATGTGGACAGCCAAGGCGATTGTGGAGCTTGAGAAAGGCGTGCCATTCAGGCTGGCGGCTTCGACGGAGGCGCGGAAATTTACGCGCGTTCCACACAAAGACGAGGTCGCACTTTCGCCGGACGCTTCCTACGTTTACATGGCTTCGAACAACACGATTGAGGGAACTCAGTGGAGCGACTTTCCTGATGCGGGAAAGGTGCCACTTGTTGCGGACATGTCTTCCGACATCGCGTCGCGCCATATTGATGTGAGCCGCTTTGGGCTGATTTTTGCCGGGGCGCAGAAGAATCTGGGGCCGTCGGGCGTGACGGTTGTGATCGTGCGTCGCGATTTGGCGGAACGCGCGGACAAAAACCTGCCGACGTTGCTGCAGTACCGGACTGAAATCAAGGAGCGTTCACTATTCCACACGCCACCGACGTTTGCGGTTTACATCGTTGGCCTAGTCCTGGAATGGCTGGCTGCGGAGGGCGGGGTCACTGCCGTCGAAAAGCGAAACGAAGAGAAGGCTCGACTGCTTTACGATGCGATTGATGCGAGTGAATTCTATTCCTGTCCGGTATCGAAGGAATCGCGTTCGCGCATGAACGTGGTGTTTCGAGTGGCCGGCGGAGACGAGAAAATCGAGAAAAAGTTCGCGGAAGAGTCCGCCACTGCGGGAATTGCCGGCGTGGCCGGGCATCGATCGGTGGGCGGGATGCGCGTATCGCTGTACAACGCTGTGACTCTGGATGCCGCGTCGTCGCTCGTTAGTTTTATGAGGGAATTCCAGCGCGCTAACGGATAATTGCTTTCAGGGCGGGCCGAAATTCGGAATGCGCAACCCCCGATTGCCAAGAAGGATTGGACCTAGAGAAAAAGAGCCACATAGTGTGGTAGATACGCAACAGTTCCTTGACAGGCCGTAATTTGACCTCTAAGCTACATTTTTCATGCCAAATGAACCCAATCTGGCGGTAATTCGCGCCTTTGCGGTGCCGCGTTTAACCTCAAGATGCGACAAGAAGGCGGCGCAGTGAAAGTCCATCGGTCAAAGCGAAAACGGCGGTTATGGATCACGCTGGGCCTAGTAGCTATCGTCCTACTGGCAGCCGTCGTGTTCACGCTCGGTTCGTTGCGGATTCCCCTACATCCGGAAGAGGGAAATGGCCTTGTAATTTGGTTCGCGCTAAACACGGTAATAGCCGCAGGGCTGCTGATTTTCACGCTGATCATGAGCCGAAGCCTGCTACGGCTGTGGAACGAGCGGCGAGTTCGCCAGATTGGTTCGCGCTTCAAGGCGAAAATGGTTTTGGGCGCAATGGGCGTTTCGCTGCTGCCGGTTGTATTTTTATTTTTCTTCAGCTATGCGCTGCTGAATCGAACGCTCAACCTGTGGTTCCCGCGTCCACTGGAAATTGCGAACGAAGAAAGCCAGGTGCTCCTAACCGGCTTCGGCGCGTCTGAGTTGAAGCGGCTCGACGCGCTGGCTTCTGAAGCGGCCATGCGTGAGACTCCGGACCAAAGTCTCTTAATCCTGAGCCGAAACGCCGACGCGGCGTGGATTGCGGACTCTGAAGGCCGTGTAGGCGCGGGAATGGATTTTGAAAAGGGCTGGAACCTTGGTCTGCAAAGTTCGGAGGGAAAAGATAATCGCGCGGACAGTCGCGGTCCCGGGCCACCTCGGTTCGTTCGAAAGCTGCGTAGCGGCGCTCAAGTGTGGCAAGCGGGAAATCGGCTATATATAGCGGGAAACGCGCCTCGGCAAAACCTGACGCTATATGCGGCGCGGCATTTGCCTGATGATTTCCTGCAACGTTACAACAATATTGAGACGCAGATGGCATCTTACGCGCAGCAGAAACAGCGTCTGCGCGATTACAAGCGCGAAATTTTGTTGACTTTGTTTCTTATTACTTTGCTACTGCTCTTCACTACCACGTGGGTGGCGCTGTTTCTTTCAAAGCAGGTGACCGTTCCGATTCAGGCGCTCGCTGAGGCGACCCGAGAAATTTCGCGCGGCAATTTCGATCATCGGGTCGAGGTGCAGGCGCAGGATGAGCTGGGTACGCTGGTACGGTCGTTCAATCGCATGACCGACCAGCTGGGAGCGGGACGCCGCCAGATCAACGAATTTACCAAGAGCCTGGAGCAAGCCATCGAAGAGCGCGAAGGGCGCCGCAAATTGATGGAAGCGATTTTGGAAAACATTCCCACCGGGGTCGTTTCGCTGAACGCGTCGGGCGAAGTGGCGCGCGTAAATTCGGCGGTAACGATGATCCTGGGCGAGCATGCGCGCGATGCTCATACGCTGACAGATTTGTTGGGTGAAGAAGCGGGGCGCGCGGTGCTGCATTTGATGAGGCGGTCGTTGCGAATGGGCGCGGCGTCGCGCGAAATCGAGATCGCTACGGCGGGACGTTTGGTTCGGGCTGCCGTGACCGTGAGTTCGCTGGGGCCGCGGCGTTCGAATCCTGGATTTGTGGTGGTCATTGACGATTTGACGGATCTTTTGCGCGCGCAGAGAGCCGCCGCCTGGCAGGAAGTGGCCCAACGCATCGCACACGAAATCAAGAATCCGTTGACTCCTATACAGCTTTCGGCTCAGCGGCTACTGCGTCATCTAGAACGTGCAGCATCATCGCAACCTAATGGCAGGCCGGCGGAATTCGAGGGTCTGGTGGCGGAATGCGCCGGATTAATTGAGCGCGAGGTGCAAACGCTGGAATCTCTGGTGAACGAGTTTTCGCAATTTGCACGATTCCCTTCCGCGCGGCTGGCCTCCGCGGATTTAAATTCCATCGTGACCAGCGCGCTCGAGTTATTTCGCGGCCGGCTGGAAGGGATCACGTTGAAGACGGAGCTGGCACCGACCCTGCCGCCGGTGAAGGCTGATCCGGAGTTACTGCGGCGCGTGGTGGCAAATTTGATTGATAACGCGGCGGAAGCGATGGAAGGCTCTACGGTCCGACGCTTGCGCGTGGCGACGAGCGTGCGGGGAGACGGCGACGCGGTGGAAATCGAAATTTCGGATAGCGGGCACGGCATTTCTCCGCAGGACAAGGAGCGGCTTTTCTTGCCGCATTTTTCCACGCGCGAACGCGGAACGGGCTTGGGTCTCGCGATCGCGAGCCGGATTATTGCCGAGCATTTTGGGACCATCCGCGTGGAAGATAATTTGCCGAGTGGTACTCGTTTTCTGATTCGTTTCCCGGCCGCGGAAACTGTTCCAGCGCAAGTTTCGGCGGGAATTCCGGTGGCGTAGGCGTCAAAGCCAGCGGCAGGCGTTTTCTATTTATGGAAATCTTGAGAGAGTCGGCGCAAGGGTCTGAAAAATAAATGGCGGCAATACTGATTGTTGATGACGAGAGCGGAATCCGCGAATCGCTCGGAGCTTTATTGCGCGACGAGGGATACGAGGTTGAAGCGGTGGCGTCGGGCGAAGAGTGCCTGGAACGCATTGGACGGCGAAATTTCGATCTGATTTTGCTCGATGTGTGGCTAAAAGAAATGGACGGTCTCGAGACGCTGGAGCAAATCCAGACTCGGGACGAAGCGCCCATGGTCGTAATGATTTCGGGCCACGGAAATATTGAAACGGCGGTGCGTGCCACGAAATTGGGCGCGTTCAATTTCATCGAGAAACCTCTCTCGCTAGAAACTGTAATTCTGGTCGTACGTAACTCGCTGGAATATTTGCGACTGGAGTCGGAAAACCGCCGGTTGCGGGCTGAGCTTGAAGAGAAGCACCAGATCCTGGGCAGCAGCGTGCCGATGAAAGCGTTGAGGCAGCAGATTGCGCTAACCGCGCCGACCAATGGGCGGGTGCTAATTTACGGTGAAAGTGGAACGGGCAAAGAGCTTGGTTGCGCGCGCGCTGCACGCCAGCAGCTCGCGCGAGTCCATGCCATTCGTGGAGGTGAATTGCGCGGCGATTCCGGAGGAGCTGATCGAATCGGAAATGTTCGGGCATCACAAAGGAAGTTTTACCGGGGCTAGCGAAGATAAAGTCGGCAAGTTTCTCAAAGCGAACGGCGGGACGCTATTTTTAGACGAAGTCGGCGACATGAGTTTGAAGACGCAATCGAAAGTTCTTCGTGTGCTGGAAGAACAACGCGTGGAGCCGTTGGGCTCGAATACGCCGATCACCGTGGACGTTCGCGTGATCGCGGCCACCAATAAGAAACTCGAAGAGGAAATCGGGCGCAACGCTTTTCGCGAAGATCTGTTCTACCGGCTAAACGTGATTCCCTTTTACGTGCCGGCGCTGCGAGACCGCATCGAAGACATTCCAATTATCGCGGCACATTTTCTGAAAGCTTTTTGCGAGGAGTATGGCAAGAAGCAAAAAGAGTTTAGTGCGCCGGCGTTGGATGTGCTAATGGGCTATCCCTGGCCAGGTAACGTACGCGAGTTGAAAAATTTGGTCGAGCGGCTGGTTATTATCTGTCCTTCGCCGCGGATTGAGCCCCATCATCTGCCGCCGGAGTTATTTCGCGGCGCGTCGAAAAGCCCGCAGAAGCCGTATGAAAGCTTGCACGAAGCGCGCTCGGCGTATGAGCGCGAATTTGTGTTGCGCAAGCTGGAAGAAAATCGCTGGAACATGACCAAGGCGGCGCAAGTGCTGGGGTTGGAGCGCAGCCATTTGTACAGGAAGATGCGGTCACTGGGAATCGCGCCGGCGCGGGAGTAGAGAGAAAAGCAATATCCCGGTTAAAATCCGGCTCTACGAAGGTAACCTGCGCCTATTCCTGGTAGTCGGCGAGTTGTTCTAGCTGGCGATGCCAATCGAGTTGGCGAACGATTGCGGAATTCTGGCGCCAGTGTGGTTGAACTTTTACCATTAGTTCGAGAAAAACTTTTTTGCCGAGAATCAGTTCGAGTTCCTGGCGAGCTTGCGTGCCAATTTTCTTTATCGTGGCCCCGCCTTTGCCGATCAAGATCCCCTTCTGGCCTTCGCGCTCCACGTAAATCGTGGCTCGTATGCGCGTGAGTTTCGCTCCTTCTTCAAAACTATCGACCAGGACGGCAATGGCGTGGGGCACTTCCTCGCGCGTAATCAGGATTGCTTTTTCGCGGACGAGTTCGGCTGCTAGAAAACGCTCGGGCTGATCCGTGAATTGATCGGGAGGAAAATGCGGCGGGGCTTCGGGGAGCAGCGCGAGCCAAGAATTCACCAAGTCCAGACAACCGGCACCGGTGAGCGCTGAAATGGGGAAAATTTCGGCGAACTCAAATTCTTTGTTGTAGCGCTCGATGAGCGGCAGGAGAAGCTGCTTTCGAAGCTTATCCACTTTATTCAGCAAAAGAAAAACGGGACCGCGAAAACGGCGCACCCATTCAATCGAGAAGCGGTCGCCTGCGCCGAAATCGGCGGTGGCATCGACGATCAGAGAAAGGATGTCGATTCCCTCCAGCGCGTATTGCAATTCGTCCATCATCATGCGACTGAGAACGTTTTCAGGCTGATGGATGCCGGGAGTATCGACCAGGACGATTTGCGCGTCGTCGCGATTCAAAATTCCCTGGATGCGATTGCGCGTGGTCTGCGGTTTGGGCGAGACGATAGCGACCTTTTGACCGACCAGAGTATTTACAAGAGTAGATTTACCCGCATTGGGGCGTCCAACAATAGCGACAAAGCCAGACTTGAATGCCATGAGTACAACAATTGTACGCCTTTGAGTCCGCTACGAGTAGTTTCCGCAAATTCGGTTGGTGGTACAGTTTGACCGCCCGGCAAGATAGTGGCGCCGGCTGTCGTGTCTCTGGAGGCAAGAATGAAAGCATTTATATTTTATCGAATCGCCGCTGTTCTACTGCTGCTTTTCGCGGCGGGACATACATTCGGCTTTCGGCAGTCTGATCCGGTATGGGGAGTGGACGCTCTTCTTAGCTCGATGCGGTCAATTCACTTTGACGTGCAGGGATTCAACCGCACGTATTGGGACCTCTTTCAGGCGGCGGGATTCTCTATCGGCGTGTTTTATCTTTTCTCGGCGGTATTGGCATGGCAGCTCGGTGGCCTTCCAGCAGCGACCTTGGCTCTAATGCGCGGTACTGCATGGGCATTCGCTCTTTGCTTTGCCGCCATCACGGTTGTGAGCTGGAGATATCTCTTTGTCCTGCCAATCGCTTTCTCAGCCGTAATTACATTATGTTTGACCGCGGCGGCATGGCTTTCAACGAAGCCGGCTTCTGCGCCCACATTGCGATAGTAAAGTAAGTTCAATTCAGACGGGCGCGGACGCGCAGCACTTTGCGCTGATTCGCTTCGAGGACTTCGAAACGCACGCCGTCAGCGTCGATCACTTCGCCGGTGTGCGGGACATGTCCAGCAAGGCTGTTTAGCAGACCCGCAATCGTGCTTGCGCTGGAATGTTGCATGGCGGCGTCGAGCTTCACTCCAAACAGCTCGCCAACTTTATCTACCGGGACACTACCGCGAACAATTAAGGAGCCTCCCGACTCGCGAATCACATCGGGAGTGGGCCGACGATCCTCTTCGCCGATTTCACCGACGATCTCTTCCACCAGGTCTTCGATGGTGACGAGGCCGGCCATCAATCCATATTCGTCAATGACGATGGCCATTTGCTGATTTTTGCGCTGCATTTCTTTCAAAAGCTCGGAGCCGAATTTTGTTTCCGGGACGAAAAGAGCTGGGCGCATCAGTTCGCGAACTCGGCGACTGGCGGCATCGCTATCAGCAACTTCGAGCATGTCGCGCGCCATTACGATGCCAACGATATCGTCCAGCGATTTTTCGAAGACGGGCAAGCGGGAAAACTTGGTGTCCACTACCAGCTCGCGCAATTCTTCGAGCGAGGCGGTGGAGCGTATGGCGATCACGTCCGGGCGCGGAGTCATTACTTCGCGCACACGCTTATCGCCGAATTCGACTACTTGCTCGATGAGGCGTGCTTCGTCCTGCTCGATGATTCCCTCTTCGGTGGCGGCGTCCACGAAATTCTCGATGGCTTGCTGCTCAGCAGCCGGCGCGCTTTGCTCTTCTTCAGAAAGATGCAGCACGGAAACGAGAAACTCGAGGACGGCCAACACGGGCCAGGTGAGAAACACAAACACGCGTACAATCGGAACAAACGGAGCGATCCAATTACCGGGCGCGCGCGCCAGCAGCAGCGACGGGAGAAACTGCATGGCCACCACTACTTCGGCGCCGAGGAAAAAAATCATTTCCAGCGCGGCTTCCCAGGTGCCAAGAGCGAAGAAAATTACAGCTCGCGCTGTGATGGCCGCGACCATAACCAGCCACAAGCGCGCAAGTAAATTGAAAGCCAGAGCGGCGCGCTGGCGATCCATGTGAAAACGCGGCTCGACTTCGGACTCGAACAATTCCATATGGGCATGCGTGCGCCCCGTGGAGACGCGGCTGAGTTCGCGATAGACGCGGTCGAGGTAAGAGAAAAATAGCAGGGGCGCGGTAAGCGCGAGGATGCCCAGCGTGTAAATGAGGATCGGCATTACTGAGCTAGACCAAGTTGGCGGCGAAGACGCATTTCGCGCCGCTCCATTTGTCCGTTATCGGTTTCGTGATCGTAACCCATCAGATGAAGGATCCCGTGAAGAATGAGGATGCACAGTTCGTCGCTGAACGTTCGCCGGAAGCGCCGCGCATTTTGCCGGGCGACCACAGGCGCGATGGCGATGTCGCCCCAGTACGCCATGGCAACACCTTCGCGCGGTTTGGCGGCGGTTCGCTTGCGAGGCGACTTTCGAAATGGATGCTTAGTACTTGGCTCATCGGTTGTGAACGACAATACATCCGTGGGCTTATTTTTACCACGGTACGCGCGGTTCCATTTGGCGATGTCCGCGCTGGAGACCAGGCAAATGGTAACTGCGTCAGCGGGAATATTCAGAAGCTTATGCACTTTGGTAGAGAATTTTTCGAGGTGGTCAACACTAATCCGGACCTGACGCTGGCGGTTTAGAATCATGTGCGCGAGCTAGGCTCGGTGGTGCTTGTCGCGAGGATTCAGGGCGCCGTGCTCGTCGTAGGCCTTAATGATTCGCTGGACCAGGCTGTGGCGAACTACGTCGTGTTCGTCGAAATAAACCATGGCGATGCCTTCGATCTTGCCGACGACTTCAATCGCCTCGATTAGTCCGGAGCGGCGCGAATCGGGCAGATCGATCTGGGTAACATCACCGGTGATTACGGCTTTGGAATTGAAGCCCAGGCGCGTGAGAAACATTTTCATTTGTTCACTGGTAGTGTTCTGCGCTTCGTCGAGGATTACGAAAGAATCGTTGAGCGTGCGGCCGCGCATGAAGGCGAGTGGCGCAACCTCAATGATGCCCTTTTCGAGATAACTCTCAAGTTTATCCGCTTCTAGCAGGTCATGAAGCGCATCATAGAGGGGACGCATGTAGGGATCGACTTTTTCCTGAAGCGTGCCGGGCAGAAAACCGAGGCGTTCGCCTGCTTCTACCGCAGGGCGCGCCAGGATGATGCGATTCACTTGTTTGGAGAGCAGCGCGGAGACAGCCATGGCTACGGCGAGATATGTTTTCCCGGTTCCGCCGGGGCCGATGGCAAAGACCATGTCGAAAGTTTCAAGCGCTTCGATGTAGCGACGCTGGTTCGGGCTTTTCGGGGCAATGCTTTTCTTGCCAAACGAGCGAGTGCGCGTGGGCGAAAAAGCGCCGCGCAATTCGGATGACGGTTCAGCGGTAGCGATCCGAAGGAGAGATTTCACTTCCTGGCTGCCAGGGACGCGTCCCTCGCGGATGCGATTGTTGTATTCGGAGAGAATTTGAGCGGCGCGCTCAACTTGGGCCGGGGCACCTTCGATCTCAAGGTCGTGGTCCTGCAAGTGGGTAGTAACGTGCAAGGTTGACTCGAAGAGCTTGATATTTTCGTCGAGGGTACCGAAGAGCTCGTTGATGCCGCCAGCAAGTCGGACGGTTTGTTTCATTCAGCGTCGCGGGCACGGAGCCCAGGGGGAATTTGCATAGTGCTAGCGTAGCGCGGCTGGGAAAGACGGTCAAGGTATGAGGCTCGGCGACTTTCAAAGGTCTATAAACCATTCATAAAAAGGGTCTTTGAGGAACACTGAATGCAAAAAGAATTGGAACTAAGTCACTGTGGCAATAGAAACTAAGGTAACTTTTATTTAACTTTGGATAGACGTGCGAGTGATGCCGGTAAAATAATGTGCGATTCTAACGGTAGATTTCTCGCGAAGCCGGCGAGTTAGGCCTAATTTTAAGGCAGATGAGATCTCCCAGAATGGGAACGGCGGTTACAACGCGTGTCGAAAAGGAACTGTTTCTCGCGGTTGTTTGTTGAATATCGGAGAATTGGATGGCAAAGCTGAAAGAACCGTCACGCGACGCCGAGGGTAAAGTATACGCCGAGCCGCGGCGAACGCAGCGCGTGCGTATAGGCATGTCGGTGGTCATACGGGGGACGGAAACCGATCAAGTCTTCGAAGAAAAGACCAAAACAATCACGGTCAACGCGAATGGCTGTCTGGTGTTATTGGGAGCCAAGGTGAAGCGCGGCCAGAACCTTAAGATCATCAATCCTCAAACGCAGGAAGAATTGGCCTGCACGGTGTGTTTTCTGGGTGAAACAAGGGACGGCAAATCTGAAGTAGCTTTTGAGTTTTCGGAGCCCTCACCGAAGTTCTGGCGTATCGCCTTTCCGCCAAATGATTGGGACCCGTCCGAGCGAAAACGCGCGGGCGCGCCGACTCCGCATAATCCTCCAACGCACGCTAAATCATCGCGATAGTTCTGCAAAGCCCCGGCTGGACTTTGTCTGTTAAGACCAGGGTTAGATAGTCGCCGCCGAAATTCTAGCTATGGCTTGGCAGCGGGAAATGCCACCTTGGGAGCTTCGCGCGAAGTCTCCGACGCCTGGAAGTATGCGTCGTTGCGTTTGAAGCCGGCCCATCCCGCATAAATGTTATTCGGGAATAGCCCGATGTAGGTGTTGTAGGCCTGTACGGAGTCGTTATAGCGTTTGCGTTCCACGGCGATGCGATTCTCGGTGCCCGCCAGCTCGTCCTGCAAACGCAGGAAATTTTCGTTGGATTTTAGCTGCGGGTAGTTTTCGACGATTACAAGCAAGCGGCTTAGCGCGCCATCGAGTTGGCCGTTCGCTGCTATTTTATCCTGGGGAGTTTGCGCGTTCATCAACGCGGAACGAGCTTTGGCGATATCGCCGAAAACGGTCTCTTCGTGTGCGGCGAAACCCTTCACCGTCTCAACCAGGTTAGGAATTAAATCAGCGCGGCGCTGCAGCACGACGTCCACCTGCGCCCAGTTGGATTTTACCTGTTCGTTCAGCGTGACCATCTGATTGCGGTGCGAAACGTAAGAGCCGCCGATGATCAGCGCGAAAATTACGAGCACCGCGATAATTGCTAACACTGCTTTCATTTAACTCCTCCTATCGAAATCTTTTGTTCCGCCGACGCTTTTGGGTCAGCAACCACAATTCGCATTTCCAAAGGTTTACTCTAGGCCACACCCAACCGCCGGTCCACTTCGTTGGTGACTACGCCGACCAGGTCGAGATAGGCATTTAGTGTTGCTTCTACATCAAGGTCTTTTACCTTACGCTTCCCTTCGCGCACATCTAAAATGGCCTGAAACGCGGTGGGATCGGCTCCGGTTAGTGCCGCAATGGCATCAAGTGCTTCGCGTTTGGTGGCGGGCATAGCGTGGCCGAGCGCCAGCAGCGCGTGACGGAACAGGGCGCAAATCGGCGAAACGGATTTCAGCATAATATCCACGTGAACTTTATTGCTGAGCGGCGCGCTCAAGACCGCTTGGCGCAGACGCAGCCAATCCGTGCGAAGCTCGCGTTCCACTTGCAGGCGATGTAACTGCAACGGGACTTCAAAATCGGTGAGAAAATCTGTCCCGTAAAGCACGCGATGATGGAGCTTCATATCGAGGAGCTCGATAGCAAAGACGTCTGCCGATTGGCTCAGCTCGTCATGGGTGAATAGAAGCGGGGCCAGATTGCCCTGCTTAATCCACCATTCGGCGACGGGATGCAAGTGCTCCAATGCGGTGGCGTCTGCTCGTTCAACCACGCACAGGACGTTCAGATCGGAATGTCCGGCGCGAAATTCTCCGGTGACCGCAGAGCCGTAAAGCACGACAGTTTTTAAGTTGTCTTGAATCGCGGCTTTCAGCCGATTCACAAGTTCAGTAAGCTTGGCTTCCATTCAGTGTCCCTTACCTTAAACGCGCTATGCATGGAGAACTTACCAACTGCCTCCCGCTCCGCCGCCACCAAACGAACCTCCACCAAAACCTCCGAATCCGCCACCACCTCCGCCACCGCCAAATCCTCCCCCACCGAAACCACCGCCTCCCCCCATCATTCCGCCTATCATCGGGCCAACCCACCAGCCGCCACCACCGCCGCGTCTTCCACCTCCGCGCCTGAATATGCTCGAAATAAAAAGAATATTAAGACCAGAAAAAGAATTATCGCGACAGGCCCGGGGCCATTTTCTTGTTTATGATGCGAAACCAGGTCTCGGCGATGGCGGCGCGGACCCACTGAGCGTAACGCCCCGATCTTGGGCGATCACGTCTGCGATTCGACGAGTTATGAGAATTATCGCAGCATCGTAATTTCCGTCGCGCAGATACGGAACTGCCTCTCTCCCAAAGCCGCCAACCTTCCCATCCGGAAGGATCGGCTCAAGTCCGTAACCAACTCGTAGTCCAATACTTGCGGTCCTGCGGAGCAACGAGGATCAGGACGCCTCGATCGGATTGCTTAGGACCCGACGCCCCATTGCGTAGCGAGCGCAATCGCATAATCCTCAACCGGATTTCCCGTCCAACGACTTCACGGTGACGACGGCGATCTGCGCGTGGGCTTTCTGATCGACCTCGGTGCAAAGCGCTTCGAGTTGCGCGCGCGCGGATGGGCTCAAAACGCCGGCGAAATCGTTGACGTACCCAGCGGGCTTGGTTTTCGGAAGGCCTTGCTGAGCATGCGCGCTTAGGGCAAAGGATAGCGATGCAACGCAGAGCAGTAGAAGGGTGGCCGCTCTCGGACCGCGATTAAGTATTTTCCGCTTGTGAATGGACGGCATGTGGATGGCGGGCATGTTAGGCCCTTGCGCAGCAAAGTGTCAAATCGGTGGCGCGGGCTTTCCCTATTCAGTGCTACGCACGACCAAATAGAAAGATTTCGCGGGAGTCCGGTTGCCTCGCTTTACACGCCGAAACTCGCCGGTTTGCACAAGATTGTCAGCGGTTGAGGGCGATGCTACACTTCCGTGTCCGTTTGTTCGATTGCGCACAGCAGTGTTCGTTAATGAACGAGCTGTGAGCCGAAAATCCCGATTAACCGTCTAAATTCAACCGGATACGCGTGGCCGCCTCTTTGCATCGAAATAGGCCATTTGAAACAAAGTGGTGTGTGCGCGCGTTTAGGTAGAGTGAAGTGCGCGAGCGCTTCAACGTCCCACTCATGCTGAGAGGAAAAACGACGATGATTCGAAGGTTTACGAATGCTGCTCTGGTAGTTCTGACGGTTTTTTCTTTGGTCGTTTCTCCCGTCTTTGCTCAGGCTCAAGAAGGTCAGAATCCTCCGAGCCAAGGGACTCCCTCGCCTGACCAGCAAGGGCAACAGGGACAACCAAGCCAGCCAGAACCGGCGCAATCGCAGCAAACGCCGGGACAGGCTCAGCCCGGCCAGTCGCAAGAGCCCAGCGGCACTGAGCTCAAGGAGCAGCCGCAGACTCCGGCCGCGAAAGAAGCGCGCGAAATGAAGATGAGTTTGGGCCCGGACTATGCCAAGGGAAAGCCGTTCTTCCCCAACATTATTGCCCCTTATACCACCGCCAAAATTCCTCAGCCGATGCTGACCAATTCGCCGCGGCTGGACCAGTTGATTCAGAACGGAAAGTTGATGCTAAGCCTGGAAGACGCAATTTCGCTGGCGCTAGAAAACAATCTCAACATCGTGGTGCAGAAGTACACCCCGTGGATAGCGGAATCGCAAATCCTGAAAGCGAAAGCGGGCGGAATTCCTGAATTTGCCAACACGCAACAGATCGTGCTGGGCACCTCGCCATCCGTTTCTTTCGATCCGATCGTATCGGGTACGGTGGGCTGGCAACGACAAACGATTCCGGTAAACAATCCTTTTACTACCGGAGTCGGAACCTCAACAACTATTGAGAGTCTTACGACGAATGGCTACCAGTACAATTTTGGCTATACGCAGGGATTTCACACCGGCACGAATTTCACGGTGACCTTGGATACCACCCGGGCGGCATCCAACTCCCCGGAAAACTTATTCAATCCCTACGTGAATCCTATATTGACGGCGACGCTGACCCAGCCCCTGCTGAACGGTTTCGGAATACTGGTGAACACTCGTTACATTCTGGAAGCCAAGAACTCGCTACGGGTTGCGGACTCGCAACTGGCGCAACAGGTGATGGCGACCGTGCAACAAACTTCGAATGACTATTGGGAGCTGGTGTATGACCGCGAAAATGTGAAAGTGCAAGAAGCGGCTGTGGGTGTTTCCACAAAGCTGTATGAAGACAACAAGAAACAACTGCAGATCGGCACCATGGCGCCGTTGGATGTGCTTACGGCCGAATCGCAGGTCGCCACCGACCAGCAGAACCTGATCGTGGCGCAGACTACCAGGTTGCAACAGCAAACCGTTCTGCTGAACGACATCACCAAGAACCTGATGGCGCCCGAGCTGAATGGAATTGAGATCGTGCCAACGACGACGATTTCTTCGCCGGAAGTAGTCGAGAATATCCCGCTCGCCGATGCCGTGAAAGAAGCCTGGCAGAAGCGGCCGGAAATTTATCAGGCGGACATGAACCTGAAGAATGCCGGAATCGAAGCGAAGGCCACGAAAAACGCTCTTTTGCCTTCTCTCAATTTGTATGTGCAGTACAGTGCGCAAGGATTGTCGGGAAATTCCCTTCTTTCCACCTCCGGCACCCCCACTTCGATCGAGCCGATTCCGAGCGAGCCTATTGTCGACTCAATGACCGGGTTGCAAATTGGCAATGAAGTGGTGGGCTTTCCGGTGTTTCCAATGGCTGTTAAAACAAACGGGCTGGGAACCGCGCTGTCTAGCTTGTTCTCGAACGACTTTCCCACGTATTCGGCTGGAGTGAATTTTTCAATTCCTATACGCAATCGTTCGGCACAAGCGGACAACGCTCGCGCGCTTTTGAACGAACGCGTGCAACAGACGCAGTATCGCCAAACACAGAACACCATCGTACTGAACGTCCGCAACGCGATGATTGCGTTGCAGCAAGATCGCGCGCAGGTGGCGGCGGCGGAAAAAGCGCGGACCCTGGCGCAACAAACGTTGGATGCCGAACAGAAAAAATATCAACTCGGATCGTCCACCAGTTACAACGTGGTGCTCCGTTCGCGCGACTTGACCGCGGCGGAAGGCACCGAACTAAGAGCGAAGGTCAACCTGGAAGAGGCGCTGGTGAATTTCAATCAAGCCATGGGGCGTACGCTGGAAGTTAATCGGATCACGATGGCTGATGCGCTGCGCGGCAAGATCTATCGCGACAGGAATATCCCCGGAACGCCGGACGCGGACTCGATTGGGGCTAAGTAACCCGGCAGCGAGTTGAACCGGCTATTGATCCGCACAGACTGCAGGACGCCGGGCCCAAGCCCTCGGCGGGCAACCCGGCGCCACAAAGGCAAAGCACGAGAAATCCCGTCGCTTGCTGCCGCTATAGCATTGCCCTAGAATGAGCGATAGAGAGCTTTTGAATTGAACATTTCCCGCCGTCCAAGGAGCCTCGCTCATGGCCGAAAAAATTGGCGAAAAAATCGCTGATCCGCTTAAGCGTAATCCGGCGCACGAACCGGAGAGCGAGCGTCGCCCATCCAAAGCCGAGCGCGACTGGGAAGAAAAAACTTTGAAGCCTACGCTGGAGAAATCTCCGGAGCGCCCGGCCGATTTCACAACAGTTTCCAGCTACCCGATCCGGCGCCTTTACACCGAAGCAGACCTGCCAGACTGGAATCCCGAGCGCGATCTGGGCTATCCCGGCGAGCCTCCGTACACGCGCGGAATTCATTCGACAATGTATCGCGGGCGGCTGTGGACTATGCGTCAATTCGCCGGGTTCGGCGCCGCCGAAGATACGAATCGCAGATTCCGTTATTTGCTTTCGCAAGGCCAGACCGGACTTTCCGTCGCGTTCGATTTGCCAACGTTGATGGGATATGACTCAGACCACCCATTGTCGGAAGGAGAAGTAGGAAAGTGCGGCGTGGCGATCAGTTCGCTGGCCGACATGGAAACGCTCTTCGACAAGATTCCGCTCGCGGACGTCACCACGTCGATGACCATCAATTCCCCCGCCTCCGTGATTTGGGCTATGTATCTGGCGGTGGCGGAAAAGCAAGGCGCTGACTGGAAGAAAATTTCCGGCACGTTGCAGAACGATATTTTGAAGGAGTACATCGCGCAGAAGGAATACATCTACCCGCCGGAACCTTCGATGCGTTTGGTGATCGATACGTTCGAGTTTGGAACGAAACATACGCCGCGATTCAATCCGATTTCTGTGAGTGGATATCACATTCGCGAGGCTGGCTCGACCGCGATTCAAGAAGCTGCGTTTACGTTGCGTGATGGAATTGAATATGTGGAGTGGGGGCTACGTCGTGGACTTGAGGTGGACGAATTTGTACCGCGGCTTTCGTTTTTCTTCAACGCGCATAACGACTTTTTCGAGGAAATTGCAAAATATCGCGCGGCTCGCCGTATTTGGTACAAAACCATGCGCGAGCGCTTTGGCGCCAAGAGCCCGCGTTCGTGGGCGTTGCGCTTCCACACGCAGACTGCCGGGTGCTCGTTGACCGCGCAGCAACCTTACAACAACGTAGTGAGAACGGCGTTGCAGGCTCTAGCCGCGGTGCTGGGCGGAACGCAATCGCTGCACACAAATTCTCTGGACGAAGCCTGGGCGCTACCCACCGAGTTTGCCGCCACCGTAGCTTTGCGAACGCAACAGATTATCGCGCACGAAAGTGGTGTCACAAATACAGCCGATCCGCTGGGCGGCTCTTATTTTGTGGAAACGCTGACCAATGAAATCGAGCGCGGCGCGTGGGATTACATTGAGAAGATCGATGCACTGGGCGGCATGGTGCCGGCCATCGAGCGCGCTTATCCTCAACGTGAAATTGCCGAGGCCGCGTATCGATACCAGGTCGCCGTGGATCGCAAGGATAAAATTATCGTGGGCGTGAACGATTACGTCGCCGAGGAAAAGCCGCTGGACATTTTGCAGATTGATGAAACCGTCGCTGAGGGACAGACACAGCGGCTGCGCAAGCTTCGCGCGGATCGTTCGAATGACGAAGTTACGCGGCGCCTCGCAGCTCTACACAAAGCGGCGGCTGGTACTGAAAATACAATGCCGTACATCTACGAAGCGGTAAAGGCGTACGCGACGCTTGGCGAAATTTGCGACACGCTGCGAGATGTGTTCGGCGTTTATGAAGAAGTCGCCATTACTTAAGACAATTTCCTCGAAAATTGGCACGCGATTCTTTAGAGGCGGTCCGCGATTGAATACTCTTAGCTCCGCTCGAAGTTCCCTGGTTGCCGTTGTGTCGCTTTTTGCCTTGGCTTGTGCGGTCTCTCACTCGACGAGTGCAGAAGTGAAGGACAAGAAACCCGCAGCGGTGAAAAGCGGATTTATCACTACGCCTGACGGCGTGAAAATTCACTATCTCGAGGCGGGACGCTCTGCAAACGTGGAGAGCGCGCAGGTGGGCAATCCCCTTCCGGCGGATGTAAAACCAACGAAAGGCAATATCGCTGTTACTGGCGCGCACAATTTCCCTTCCTTGCTTTTCGTGCCGGGTTGGACCATGCCTGCGTGGATATGGGAAAACCAGATCTCGTATTTTTCCAAGGATTACCGTGTGGTGGCGATGGATCCGCGTTCGCAGGGCGAATCATCGCAAACCTCGGATGGACTGTTTCCTGCTGCGCGAGCGCGTGACATTAAAGCGGTAGTCACACAATTGCATCTAGCCCCGGTCATTATCGTAGCGTGGTCGATGGCCGTGGTTGAGACCATGTCTTACATCGATCAGTTTGGGACGGGAGATTTCGGTGGCTTCGTCTTTGTTGACAATGACGCGGGTGGCAGCAGCTCCGGCGACGCTGATCAAAAATTCGGACTTCTCAAAGGCGTGCTAGAGGACCGGCAGAATGCCACGAACGGATTCGTTCGCAATCTCAATTTCAAAAAACCGCAAGCGGAAGAATACCTGAAAAGAGTGATTCAGGCTTCGATGCGCGTGCCGACGAACACTGCCGTCGCACTGCTAGTTGGGTATTTTGTGTCGGACTATCGTTCGGTGCTGCCAAAAATTGATAAGCCAAGCGTGGTGTGCGCGGCAAAGAGCACATACATGAGCACGATTTTGGAGATGCAAAAGCAAATTCACGGCTCGCAGCTTGAGGTTTTTGAAGGCGCGGGGCACGCGCTGTTCGTCGATGATGCCGATCAATTTAATTCCATGCTGGAGGAGTTCCTGCTCGACTTGCGGTAGCTGGCAGGAAATCGCGGCGCTCGCGTGACTACCGTTTCCAGCGTGATTTGAAGTATTCTTGCCTGCCATGGCCGATAAGAAAATTCGTGTGTTGATAGCCAAGCCGGGTCTCGATGGGCACGACCGCGGCGCGAAAATTATCGCTCGAGCGTTGCGCGATGCCGGGATGGAAGTGATTTACACCGGGCTGCGGCAAACGCCGGAGATGATCGCCTCCGCGGCGGTGCAAGAAGATGTGGACGTGATTGGTCTTTCCATTCTTTCGGGCGCGCACAATACGCTTTGTCCGCGATTGATGGACTTGCTGCGCGAAAAGCATATGGACGACGTGACCGTCCTGATCGGCGGAATTATCCCTGAGGCGGACATCCCCGCGCTTAAGAAGGGCGGCATCGCAGAGGTTTTTCTCCCCGGAACTCCTACGCAAGCGATTGTGGATTTCATTCGCCAGCGAATTTCAACCGCTCCGAAAGGCGCTTAGGCGATCTGAGCGAGCTCCACGAATCCCGCCTCTCGAAAGCTTTGGCTGCCATTCGAAATTACGACGCGGCGCGAATCAGTTTGGTCCGCGTGTAGGCGACGCGAAATCCCTGGCGCTCCATGTTTCGGTGCGAAGTGCTTCCCGGCTGCGTAATGCTTACCGCAACGTCGCAGCCTTGCGCGATAGCCCACGCGATGCGAGCCTGAAGCAATGCTGTTTGCACGCCGCGACCGCGAAATTCCGGAAGCGTGCTGGCGCCAAAAAGACCGCAGACTCCTTCTCGAATGGAAACCGCGCCGCCTCCTGCCACCGAGCCCTCCACAATTGCGAGGAAGCAATTAGCCGCTGGAAAGAAACCGGCCATCACGTCGAGGATCGACTGAGTCACTGGATTATGTTCCGCAAATCCTTCGGCTACCGTTTTCGTCCACAGCTGTGTTTCATCGGGAGCGGCTCGGCGGACGACGATATTCGAAGGCGTCGCCTTGGCATGGCCATCGACGGGCGTAAGTTTTTTGAACAAGACGTCCGAAACTTCGAGCAAGCGAAAACCTCGTTTGGCAAACCTTTCGTACAGAGACATTTCGACGAGCGGGCAAACTTCGACTGCGGCCGCCGCGCCACGGCTGAGGAAAAAATCCTGAAGACGGCCCAGGTCAGCGTCAGACACTTCACCATGAAGGCCGACGCCGATTGCCTGCGTTACAGGCGAGTCCACTCCGGCAAAAACTGCGAAGCCGCCGGCAATTTCCTCCACGGCAACCGGAAACTCAGAATGCTGCTGGTGGAACGCCAACGCACACGCACGGCACGCATAAGCTTCCGCCATTTCCAAGCGGCGTGCGAGATTCAAGTCCACGAATTCCATTTAGTTCTCCTTTTTTGCGGCGCCAATCAGGCGATCTTAGGTTATCGGTGAATAGCTGCGGCTATTAGTCGCGCTATCGAATCGAAATCCACAAAGAGGTCGGTGCCGAAGGATAGGAGGGACCCGAAGACTTAAATCAAGAATTCGGAGGCAGACCCATCCCTCGCGCAGGTATCGCAAAGCATAGGCATCCTCCCAAAAGAATTTGGTTCAAGATCTGGTCTCGAACCGGGCCGATTCTAGCGCATCTGTGGTCGAAGTCAAAAACTAAGTGTGGATGGTACAATCTGTTGCCGTATTTCCATTCGGGCGCTGCTAGCGAGCGCGGCCAGGTTGCAGGAAAGGACCCATTGAGCAGCACGAAAAACGATACACGCGTTGACACGAAGTCCGCCGACTTTCAGAAGCGCAGCCGGCAGATGATCGACAAGTTGACGGAAGTAAAAAACGAGGAAGAGCGCATACGGCAATGCGGAGGGGCGAAGGCCATCGAAGCGCAGCACAAAAAGGGACGGCTGACGGCTCGCGAGCGCATTGCCAAACTAATCGACCCTAAGACAGAATTTTTCGAGCTGGGCCTGTACGCCGCGTACGAGATGTACGAAGAGTGGGGCGGCGCTCCAGCGGCCGGAACGATCACGGGCCTCGCACAAGTTTCCGGACGCCGCGTGATGATCATCGCGAACGACGCAACAGTGAAAGCCGGCGCGTTTTTTCCGATGACGGCGAAGAAAGTGATTCGCGCGCAGAATATCGCGATTGAAAATCATATCCCCACGATCTATCTGGTCGATTCCGCCGGTGTTTTTCTTCCGTTGCAGGAAGACGTTTTCCCCGACACCGACGATTTTGGCCGCGTGTTTCGCAACAACGCGGTGATGAGCGCGATGGGCATCCCGCAAATCACGGCGATTATGGGGATGTGCGTGGCCGGCGGCGCTTATCTGCCCGTGATGTGCGACAAAATTTTGATGACGGAAGGTAGCGGGCTTTTTCTCGCAGGCCCGGCGCTGGTGCAAGCTGCCATCGGCCAGAAAACCTCCGCGGAAGAACTCGGCGGGGCGCAGATGCACGCGCAGATTAGCGGCACCATCGATTTTCGCGAGCCGGACGACGACGCATGCATCAAACGCCTTCGCGCGCTGGTGGACAAGATCGGACACCCGGCGCGCGCTCCTTTCGATCACAAGGCGGCAGCGCAACCCAAGCATCCCGGCGACGAAATTTATGGAATTTTTTCTGCTGATGCAGGAAAGCAGTATGACATGCGTGAAATTATCGCGCGCATTGTGGACAAAAGCGAATTCGAAGAATATCGTCCAGAATATGGACAGACGTTGCTATGCGGCTACGCGCGCGTTGGCGGCTGGTCCGTCGGCATCGTAGCCAACCAGAAAAAGTCGGTCACCGTGGCCGCTCCCGGCACGGGCGACAAGCGAATCGAATTCGGCGGCGTGATCTACACCGAGTCGGCGGATAAGGCCGCACGTTTCATTTTCGACTGCAATCAGAACCTGATCCCGCTGGTTTTTCTTCACGACGTGAATGGATTTATGGTGGGCAAGGAAGCCGAATGGAGCGGAATCATTCGCGCGGGCGCGAAGATGGTGAACGCAGTGGCCAACAGCGTAGTGCCAAAAATTGCTGTGATTTGCGGCGGAAGTTTCGGCGCGGGCCATTACGCCATGTGCGGGAAAGCCTATGACCCCAGGTTTATTTTTGCGTGGCCCACGGCGCGATACGCGGTGATGGGCGGCGATGCTGCAGCCGGGACGCTGGTCGAAATTAAAATTAAGCAGCTCGAACGTGAAGGCAAAAAGCTGAGCGACGCGGAGAAAAAGGAACTTTACGAAACTACGCGCGCAACCTACGAGCACCAGACCGATCCGCGTTACGCTGCTGCACGCCTGTGGGTGGACGCGATCATCGATCCCGCTCGAACGCGTGAGGCGTTAATCGAGGCGCTGGAATCGGCGGCATTGAATCCGCATATAGCCGAGTTTAAGACGGGCGTGCTGCAAACTTAAATGGGCGAAGAAAATGCGGTTGCGAAGCGCGGCGGAGGGGTTACCACTCTACTGTACACTTTGCTTCTCGTTTCGCCATGCTTCTTTGCGTGGGCATGCTCGTGGGTGATTTCACAGGGCGGCCCGAATTCGCATTCAGGAATGTGGTTTATTTATCAGGTGTCGCAATACCTGGCGTATCTCGGATTAGTAGTGGCTGTGGTTCTGACGATTATTAACGCCAAACAAGCCGTGATATCGCGGACGGTTGTTTTCTTTATGACGCTTTCAATCGTGAGCGGAATTTCGGCGCTGTGGTATGCAGTTCACATTTATCGGAGCCCTTGGTACTAACCTATGGCAGAAAACGTAACGATCGTTGAATGTCCGCGTGATGCCTGGCAAGGTCTAAGCCAGATTATTCCGACGAAGGAAAAAGTGCATTATCTGAGCCGTTTGCTCGCGCTGGGATTTCGCCACATCGACGCGGTAAGTTTTGTATCGCCGAAGCACGTCCCGCAGATGGCCGATAGCGAAGAAGTTATGCAAGGCTTAGGCCACTTGCAGACCACTCCCGGGCACACGCCGGACATTATAGGGATTGTGGTTAACGAGCAGGGTCTCGACCGCGCTCTGGCGACGCCAGGCGTCACGACTATCGGCTATCCGTATTCCATCTCCGCATACTTTCGACGCGCGAATGCAAATATGTCGCGCGAGGAGAGCCGGTCCCTGGTGGTGAAATTGCAAAAGGAAACCAAGGCCGTAGGGAAAAATCTTGTCATTTATATTTCCATGGCGTTTGGAAATCCCTATGACGAGCCTTGGGGCCCGGAAATTGTTGAGGAAACTCTCGTGTGGCTGAAAGATGTCGGTGTGCGAATTGTTTCGCTTGCTGACACGGTAGGCACCGCTTCTCCGGAAGACGTGGCACGCTTGTACGACGCTTCGAAAAGTGCGGTGGCCGGAGTTGAAATTGGAGTTCACTTGCACAGCCGACCCGAGCGCGCTCCGGAAAAAGTTTTGGCGGCCTACGAAGCGGGATGCCGGCGCTTCGATGGCGCCTTAACCGGTTTGGGCGGATGCCCGTTTGCGGGGGACGAACTGGTCGGGAATATACCCACCGAAGCAATTTTGACTACGCTTGCTGCACGCGGCGTTTCGACCGGTATCGACACTAAGTCTCTGGCGGTTGCGTGCGCGATGACCGACGAGTTACGCGAAAAATACTCGCACGCGCCAAAAACGATCGATCCCATCACTTCGCCAACGGTAAACTAAGACCGAGGATGCCGTGGAATACAGCACCATAAAATTCGAGCACGAGGGCCGAGTCGCGACGATAACTTTAAATCGCCCTGAAAAACGCAACGCGATTTCTACGCCCATGATCGAAGACATCTTTGCCGCGCTGAATGCGGCGCAAGCGGACAGCTCCATTCGCGTCGTGATTCTTACGGGCGCGGGAAAATCTTTTTGCTCAGGAATGGATCTGGAGACGCTCCAGGCGATCGCTTACCAAACGCCGGACGAAAACCTGGCTGATTCACGACGCATGTCGAGGATGTTTCAACTCGTTTACGGATTCCCAAAGCCCCTCATTACGGCCGTGAATGGTGCGGCCATCGCGGGCGGCTGCGGGCTGGCAACGCTTTCGGATTTCACGGTGGCGGCTCCCGAAGCGAAATTCGGCTATACGGAAGTGCGCATCGGATTTATTCCAGCGCTCGTTTCGGTGATGCTGCGCCGGCAAGTTGGTGAGAAACACGCTCGCGATCTTTTATTAACCGGGCGCATCATCGATGCCGCCGAGGCATTTCGACTGGGTCTTGTAAACGAGATCGTGCCGCTGGAAGATTTGATGAAACGCGCTCACGAAGTTGCGACGATGTTCCTCGAATCCAGCCCGGTAAGCTTGGCAATGACGAAGCGCCTGCTGGTGAGCCACGATAATCGCATGCATGAAGAGCTGGAATTGGCCACCCAAGAAAACGCGCGAATCCGCGGGACCGAAGATTTTCGCGAAGGGCTTGCGTCATTTCTCGAAAAGCGCCGGCCTAAATGGTGCGGTCACTAGCCCGCCACTACGATAGGTTTGCAGGCCAGCGTAAAATCCCTTTTTACGAATTCAGTTACGTTTCAAGTTAGGAAGCCGTCGCCCTAGTGGCGCACGCCCTCGCTTTACGCAAGTCGGTGCGTCCGGTAGAATCTTTCGTTCGCGTGAATAGTTTCTGTTCCGCCGGGTGGCCGGGAAAAATGCTTCGATTTGTAACTGCGGGCGAGTCTCACGGCCAGGCGCTAGTGGCATGGATTTCCGGTTTGCCAGCCGGGCTCGCGGTGGACCAGGATTTTATTCATCGGGAATTGCATCGCCGGCAGCTCGGGTACGGGCGCGGCGCACGCCAGCGTATTGAAAAAGATCAGGCCGAGATCTTCGCTGGAGTGCGACACGGCAAAACCATCGGCGCGCCAATCGCGTTACGCATCGAGAATCGCGACTGGAAAAACTGGGAAAAGGCGCTGCCCGTGGAAGACACCGAGGGCGCCGAGGACTCGCAGCGTCCATTGACCGCAGCGCGCCCGGGACATGCGGATTTGGCCGGGGCGTTGAAGTTTAATTTTCATGATGCGCGCTACATACTTGAGCGCGCTTCGGCCCGCGAGACGGCGGCGCGAGTCGCAGCGGGCGCGTTTGCGAAACTGCTCTTGAGCGAGTTTGGCGTTACGGTGCTGAGCCATACGGCCGCGGTGGGCCATGTGCGGCTGGAGCGCGCGGCCGACTGGAAAGAAATCGTTGCGGCGTGCGAAAATCTGGAAACGCCCTTGCGCTGTGTGGATGCGGCCACCGAATCGCGGATGAAAGCAGAAGTGGAACGCGCGTTGAAGGAAGGCGATTCGGTTGGCGGTGTTTTCGAGGTTGTAGCGCGCGGAGTTCCGGCGGGTCTGGGCAGCCACGCACAGTGGGATGAAAAGTTGGACGCGAGACTGGCGCGCGCCGTGATGTCGATTCAAGCGGTGAAGGCGGTTGAGATCGGTACGGGAGTGGAAAACGCGGGGAGCTACGGCTCGGAAGTTCAAGACGAAATTCTCTACGATGAGGCAGGCAAAAGATTCGCGCGCTCGTCGAACCGCGCCGGCGGCATTGAAGGCGGCATCACCAACGGCAGCGACATCTTCGTTCGCGGATATTTAAAACCGATTTCGACGTTACGCCGGGCGTTGCAAACGGCAGACTTGAAAACAAAAGAGCCGGTAAAAGCTGCCTACGAGCGTTCGGATGTTTGCGTCGTTCCGGCTGCCGGCGTTATCGGTGAAGCGATGGTTGCGCTGGAGTTGGCCGGGGCGTTTCTGGAAAAGTTTGGCGGCGATTCGATACAAGAAATGCGCCGCAATTATGATGGATACCAAAAGCAACTCGACGCGTTCTAAATAACCAACGAGCTCAAGAGGAACGACGCAGCGAAGATGATTCATCCGATCGTAAAGTACGGCGACCCGATTCTGGAGACTCCCACCAAGCGCGTGGAGAAATTTGACGCCGATCTTCAGAAACTCGTGGAGGACATGTTTGAATCCATGTACGCGGCGTCTGGCGTGGGACTGGCGGCACCACAAATCGGGCTGGGATTGCGAATTACCGTCATCGACGTAAGCAACGGTAAAAATGCGGAAGCCAAGCTCGTCTGCGCGAATCCGGAAATTATTCACGCGGAGGGCGAGCAACGCGAAGAAGAAGGATGCCTTTCCGTTCCGGGTTTTCGCGCGCACGTTGCGCGGCCTCAATATGTGACCATACGCGCGCAGGACGCCACTGGAAAAGAGTTTGAAATGCGCGGCGAAGGATTGCTAGCCCGGGCCTTTTGCCACGAGATCGATCATCTGAACGGCATCCTCTTCATCACGCACTTGAGCATGCTGAAACGCGACATGATCAAGCGCAAAATCCGCAAAATGAAAAAAGCCGGCGAGTGGTAGGGCGCGCGTGCCGCTCAGAATTGTTTTTTGCGGCACACCCGGGTTTGCCGTGCCGTCCCTGCGCCATCTGCTGGCGCAACCCGATTTTAAAATCGTAGGCGTAGTGACGCAGCCTGACCGGCCACGCGGCCGCGCTCTTGCGATGTCCAGCTCTCCGGTGAAAGAAGCCGCCGCTGCAGTCGGCGTTCCCATCTATCAGCCCGAGAAAGTCAAATCGGAAGAATCGTTTGAATTTTTCCAGCGAATGGCGCCGGACGCAGTCGTGATTATCGCTTACGGGCAAATTATTCCCGCGCGTCTGATCGCAATTCCCCGGCTCGGCTGGATCAACCTGCACGGATCGCTGTTGCCAAAATACCGCGGCGCCGCCCCTATCCATCGCGCAATCATGAACGGCGAAAAACATACTGGGCTGACGACTATGAATATCGACGCGGGGCTCGACACGGGTCCGATGTTGCTGAGATTTGAAACGGAGATCGGCCCAGACGAAACTGCGCCGGAGTTATACGCCCGTCTTTCGCAAGCGGGAGCGCCGCTTGTGGCGGAGACCTTGCGGGGACTGGACCGCGGAACGATCACATCCATGCCACAGGATAATTCGCTGGCAACTTTCGCGCCCCCGCTAAAGAAGGAAGAAGGAAGGATCGATTGGATGCAATCCGCTCCGAAAATCTACAATCGAATTCGCGGATTGCAGCCGTGGCCCGGCGCGTTCAGTACATTTCGCGGAAAGAGTTGCGCGATTTGGGGCCGCGCGATTGCGGGACCCTATGCAACGGCCGATTTACCTGGAGAAATCACGAAAGCCGATGGCAACGTGGTGGTTTCCTGCGGCGAAGGAACCGCACTGCTTTTAAAATTCGTACAGCTAGAAGGACGAAAGCGCGTCACCGCTCTGGAATTCGCTAACGGCGCGCGTCTGAATCCTGCCGATCGCTTCGGCAGCTAATATGCTGCGCGTTCGGGAGCTCGTTGAAGCTTTGTGTAAAAAATTCAACTCTTATCTGAAACGACTCCAAGAATAAATGCCAGTTAGTGTTGCGAGAAAAATTGCTTACGACGTTCTGCGACGCGTGGAGGCGGAGGGCGCGTATGCCACCGACGTTTTGCACACCGAACTTGGCGCAGGAATACGTACGGACGATGCGGCGCTGGCGACGGAAATTGCGCTGGGAGTACTTCGCTGGAAAGGTCTTCTGGATTTTTTGCTCCAGCGGGCGTTGAAGAAACCCGTCGAGCGGCTGGATCTGCCGGTAGCGATTGCGTTGCGCATGGGCTTGTACCAGCTTCGTTTTCTTGAACGCATACCCGCGCGCGCAGCCGTAAACGAGTCCGCGGAACTGGTAAAAGGCGCGCGAAAATCTTCGGCTGCGTCTCTGGTGAATGCGGTTCTGCGGCGTTTGGCGGCGGAAGCGAAGGAATCGCCGGAAAAATTCCTTCCGGCTCAGATATCACTTGCCGAGCGTCTCTCGATTTTGCATTCGCATCCAGCTTGGTTGGTACAGCGCTGGCTCGCGCGACTTGGCGAAACGCAGACTAGTTCCCTGCTGCAGGCTAACAATCAAACGCCACGACTGGCTTGCTCTTTGCATCACCCCGAGCGTCGCGACGAAATTCTTGAAACCTTGCGAACATCCCGACTAGGTGTGCAAGCGGGCCGTCTCTTGAAGTCGGCCTTCGCGTTGACCGGGGGCAGCCCAACGCGCACCGACGCATTTCGTCGCGGCGATATTTCCATCCAAGACGAGGCATCGCAAGCCATCCCGATACTTCTCGACGTACAGCAGGGCGATCGCGTTCTGGATTTGTGCGCTGCTCCAGGAGGAAAAACGCCTACCCTGGGGCGACGCGCCGGAAAAAATGGATTGATCGTAGCCGCCGACCGCCACGCGCACCGTCTGCGAGCCATGCGCGAACAATTCAAGCGGCTCCAACTGAGCGACGTTCGCATCGTGGAACTGGACGCTGCGGCGGCGCTGCCCTTCGGCATTCAGTTCGACCGAATACTCGTCGACGCGCCCTGCTCCGGCACTGGAACACTTGCGCGTCATCCGGAAATTCGGTGGCGGCTCAAGCCCGAACAATTCAGCGAACTCAATCGTTTGCAACGCGGTCTGTTGGCCTCAGCGCTCGAACAGCTCGCCCCCGGCGGCCGTGTGGTGTACTCCACTTGTTCGCTCGAACCGGAAGAAAACGAAGATGTGATTACCGAGGTGCTTCGCAATTCGCCCGGAGTAAAGCGCGCCACTGCGACCGAAGCAGCGTTGTCCATCTCTCCGCATCTAGCCGAAGAAGTGGAGGCGAAAAGCCTTTTCGACGATGCCGGCCAATTTCACACCATGCCCGGCGCGCATCAAACGGACGGCTTCTTTGCCGCGCTTCTACAGAAAAAATAGATTGAAGCTTGAAAACACTTAGCGCAAAGAGAGACCAACGCCTCGCCCCCGGCGTGCTACGCTTTATGAACGGAGGAGCAGAGCAATGACGCTACGAGATCGCCTGCAATGGGTCTTTCGAATGTCGCTACTGGCGTTCATTCTGGCGTCCGTTGCATTTCTTAGCGCGATCACTGCCGTGCGTTTTGCGATACAGGGCCGCGAAGTGGCTATGCCTGACGTAGTCGGCATGAAAGCGGTCGAGGCGCAACACACTCTTCAAAGCCGCGGCGTCGGGATCAAGGTAGAAGACCGCATCTACAATCCTCTACCCCTTGATACGGTTGTGGGGCAAAGTCCCGCGCCGGGCTCGCGCGTGAAGACCGGACAATTCGCGCACGTGATGCTGAGTCTCGGCCCGCAAAAAGCCACAATCCCCGCATTGGTGGAACACAGCTTGCGCGCGGCCCGCATCGAGATGCTTCGCAGTGGGCTGCAGTTGGGTGAAGTCTCGAGCGCCTACTTGCCGCTGGGTGAGGACGACACCGTGATCCAACAGGAGCCCGCGCCCGGCAATTCGGACATTACGAGTCCTCATATCGATTTACTGGTGTCGCTGGGATCGAGACCACCGGCTTACGTAATGCCGGAAATGGTGGGACTTTCGCTGGCAGAGGCCGAATCAAAGTTGAATGGCTCAGGACTGAAAGTATCGAAGCTCACCTTCTCGCCGTTCCCGGGAATCCTGCACGGGACGGTTGCGTCGCAAACTCCGGCCCACGGCGCCAAGGTTGACGCGAATTCGACTATTGAACTGCAGCTTGCCGAGTAGCATCGCTCCGTAACCTAGACCTGCCTGTGCTAAAATCCGGCTGACCGCATGACCCACGCACGCATCGAGATCGCTCCGTCAATTCTCGCTTCAAACTTTGCCCGGCTCGGCGAAGAAATTCGCATGGTCGAGCAAGCCGGAGCCGAAGTGATTCACGTGGACGTAATGGACGGCCACTTCGTCCCCAATATCACTATCGGAATTCCGGTGGTGGAGTCGTTGCGCAAGGCAACCCGTTTGCCCCTCGATGTGCATCTGATGATCGAGCGACCCGAGGAATACATTGAGGACTTCGTTCGCGCGGGGTCGACCCGAGTCCTGATACATGAAGAAGCCACCGTACATCTGGACCGTGCTCTGGCCATGATTCGCGAACACGGAGCCGAAGCTGGCGCCGCAATCAATCCGGCCACTCCGGTAATGATGTTGAGCGAGGTTCTGGACAAGCTGGATACAGTTTTGGTGATGTCGGTGAATCCGGGCTTTGGCGGGCAGAAATTTATTCGCGGCGCGCTCGAAAAAATTCGGCAACTCAATCAGTGG
Source organism: uncultured Acidobacteriota bacterium (assembly GCA_963838475.1). Classification (GTDB taxonomy): domain Bacteria; phylum Acidobacteriota; class Terriglobia; order Acidiferrales; family UBA7541; genus Palsa-295. The sequence continues at coordinate 381,034 of CAWIRJ010000007.1, read as the reverse complement.
CGCTCGCGATATAATGCCAGCTTCCGGATTGAGGTGGATGGGGGCGTCGATCTGGAAAATGTCGCCGAGCTGGCCCAGGCCGGCGCCAATACGTTTGTTGCAGGGACTTCGATTTTTCACGCAAGCGACCCGGCTGGAGCCACGCGCCAGTTGCGCAAGCTTGCAAGCGAAGCCCTGAGTCAGAAAGTTTGAAGATTCGCAGGATTTTGGGGGCCGTTATTAAGGGTGCGATGGCAGGAAACTTCAGATACACACTTTCGTTTCTAATCCTGGCTTTGGGCACTTTCTTCTCTCCGGAATTGTGTCCCGCAGCAAGAGCGCAGCAGCCCGCCGACGGGTCCCCGCAGACCTCGCAGCAGGATCAGGGTGCGCCGGTAACCGCTCCTACTCCTCAGAGTGGGCCGCAGACGGCCCCGGCGACGCAAACGCCGAAACCCGCGCCCAAAAAGAAATCGATTCTCCCAGCGAAATCCAAGAAGAAAGAACCAGCGGCGAAGCCGGCAGTTGACGCTTCCGCGGAACCCGACAAAGTTCTGTACGATCGCGCGCTCAACGACCTGAAAGCCGGGCGCTACACCGAAGGGCGCCTCGCACTGCAGACCCTGATCAACACTTACCCCGATAGCGAGTGGCTCGCCAAGGCCAAGCTTTCCGTCGCCGATTCCTACTACAAAGAGGGCGGCACGTCGAACACCACACAGGCTATTTCCGAGTACAAAGATTTCATCACCTTTTTCCCGTTCCTTGACGAAGCGGCCTACGCCCAAATGCAAGTCGGAATGGCGCACTATCGCATGATGGAAAAAGCGGATCGCGATTCGACGCAGGCGCAAGCGGCGGAGGACGAGTTCCAGGCCTTCATACTGAAATATCCTCAGAGCCCGCTGCTGCCCAAGGCGGAACAGTATTTGCGCGAAGTACAGGAAGTGCTGGGCGACGGCGAATTTAAGATTGCTCGTTATTATTACGTGAAGACGGATTATCGTGCCGCTGCTGCCCGCCTGGTGGAAGTGACCGATCGCTACCCGCTCTATAGCCAAAACGATGAAGCGCTGTGGATGCTCGGCAACATTTATACCCGAGCGAAACAAAGCGTGAAAAACGAGGACGATAAAAACCACTGGGGCGATCTGGCGGCCAAGTGCTACGACCGCATCCTTCAAGATTACCCGCTTTCGAAAAGAGCAGTGGATGCGCGCGCTCGCCTGTTATCGATGGGCTTACCTGCGCCTTCGGCGGATCCGGACGCCTATCTGCGGATGAAGAACGAGCAGTTATATCGCGAGCAGCATCATCAGATGGCGATCATCAAGACGCCCATGTCGATGTTGAAAGGCAGCCCGGATGTTTCGTTGGCGGCTCGTAACGGAACTCCGCAGATGAACCCGCCCAACGACGCAATTTCAGCGACGGACATTCTGAAGCCTGGCGCCAAAGGTCCAGCGTTCACAGTTTCCAGCACTGACGCGGCGGCGCCTGCAACGGACCAGAACACCGACGCAGCGCCCGTCGACGCTACAACGGTGCCAGCCGGGGCTGCTGCTGTCGCTGCGCCCGGCAATAGCGCCGGATTTGAGATTGTAACGGCTCCCAACGACTCGAACGCCGCAGCCGCGCCTGCTACCGCTACAGAAGCGCCGGCGCCATCCGCTCGCTCAACCCTAGCCCCGTCCAGCAACGTTCCGGTGCTAGCCCCGACGCAGCCGGCAGCGAACAGCTCCAGCCCCTCAGCGGACCCGCCTGCTCCAAGAGAGGCGGCGCCGAGCAGTACGGCGACAGGTGCGCCTGTTACCGCGCCCGCATCGAGCTCTAATGCGCTACCGGCAGCCGGGAGCGCTCCTGCAGGCACGGCTCCGCAACCAGCCGCCCAGCCCAAGAGTGAGCAAGCCAAAGCGGATAAAGCCGACCCCAAAGAGGAGTCCACCAGCAAGAAAAAGAAGGGCGTGAAGAAGATTCTGCCCTGGTAACTACCTGTTAACACCCTGCTAACAACTGTAGCACCCCTGTCCTTCGAGTTTGTTGACGCCTACGCTTCCCAGTGCTGCAATACATAGTGAAAGGCGTGGGCGTGTCGCCATCCAGGCCGCCTCCAGGGGAATACAGTGCCCAGAATTCTGGTTGCAGACGACAATTCCAATATCCAGAAAATGGTCACGCTGGCGCTGGAAGAGCGCGGCGTTGACGTGGTTGCCGTCGGCAATGGCGAAGCCGCTGTTAGACGCTTGGCCGATGTGAATCCCGACCTTGTGCTTGCTGACGTTTTCATGCCCGTTCGCAACGGCTATGAAGTCTGCGAGTACGTCAAGAAAGACACGCGTTTTGCGCACATTCCGGTGATTTTGCTGGTCGGCGCGTTTGATCCGCTTGACGAAAAAGAAGCCCGCCGCGTTGGAGCTGACGGAGTTCTGAAAAAACCTTTTGTCCCGCCGGACCCGCTGATTGCCATGGTCATGCAGGTCCTCGAAAAGAATCCCCGTGTCGCGGCTGAACTGGCAAAACAAAAGGAAGTGATCGCCGAGCCGCCGCCACCGCCTGAAATAATGGAAGCTCCTCTACGCGTTGAACCGAAACCGCTGCCGGAATTTCCCGAGCCCACCCCGGAAGAGGCTGCGCAGATTTACGGTTTCGGAAAAGGCGTGCGCGCGCTCGCCGGCGACGATGATGAGGAAGAAGAGGAAGAGAAGCACTCAAAGAAATCCAGGAGTTCCAAGAGCTCGAAAACGGCGAAGGCTCCCGTAGCCGCTGAAGCCGAGACCGATGACTTCGACAATGCAGCTACCGTCAGCGACTGGCGACGCAACGCTGCAGACTTCGAAGTCCCCGAGAACGTGGCGCAAGATGCGGTTGAGCCGGTAGATAACGATTACAATCCGAGCGTCTTCCCTTCCGAGAAAGACGTGCCGCCGAAGCACATCCGCAACGCAAAATTTTCTGACGAAGAAGAAACGCCCGAACAGCGCGATGAACCGGCTGCCTTCCCGTCGAGCCATTCGTTGGAAATGCCGATCCTGGCCGAAGACCAGGCCTCAGACGCTTTTGGCAAAGCCTCACCAGTCGAAGATGCGCCGGAAACTTCGCATGCAAGGTGGCTGCGCGAACCAGAGCCCGAGCCCAAGCAGCAATCTGAGCCGGCTGTCGCTCCCGCGCCTTTTGAAGCACAAGAGCCCGTGCGCGAAGAGGTTCGCCAAGAATTTCAGCACCAAGAATCCGCAAGCAGCGTCGAGCCCGCGCCCAGCCCCGTCCCAGCCTCGCGCTCGACCGAGTGGATGGACATGATGGCTCCCCCGCCCTCCGAATATCCCGATGGCGGTTGGATGTCGAATCTTTCGGCTCCGTCAACGCACTCGGCCACAACAACGCAAGCCGAGCCAGAAACCAAATCAACGACGGATCACACCGAATTTTCCGCAGAGAATCACGGCAACGGGAGCGAGCCCGCAGTTCGCGCCGAAGAACCTCTGCATCAATCATCAGAGCAGGAAGACGATTTTGAGTTCACCAAGCGGCCGGAACTGGAAGACCGATTTTTCGTTGCATCGCCCGAAACTCCGAAATCTTCCTATCACTTCGCTTCCGAAGAATCGCACGAGGCCTCTCATCGTGCCGAAGAACCCGCGGTTGCGTCCGAACCGGAGAGCGCAAAAGAGCAGGCGCAGGATATCGTTTCAGCTCCTGCTGACGCTGATTCGCAGAATGACGACGGGTCGAGCCAGCCGCCTCCCGAGCCGCTCTTGGTGGACGAAGAGCACAGTGAGGCGTCTCCCTATTTGCCCGCCCCGGAGCCGGCGCAGCATATTCTTCCAGCATCCGTGGAACAGCAAGATCGGCAACCCGATGCCCTGCTCGAACACCTGGAGCCTTCCGTATTCGAGCCAGCTTCGCAATCGGCGGAAGTAGAGGAATTCAGCGAGCGCATTCCTACTTTGCCGCCACCAAATCGCGAAGCCCTTGCGGGGATCCCTTTCCTCATGCCACCGCCCGCGGCACCGTCGCACGACCCTGTCGAAACGCACACGCAAGCGAACGACGAGCACGCAGTCGACGAAGTGGTGCGCAAAGTTCTTGAAAAGCTTCAGCCGCATCTACAGGAATTGTTTTCGCAGGGCGTGAAACCGCTGGTCGAGAATCTAGTTCACAGCGAGCTTTCAAAAAAAGAGCGATAAGCTACAGGTAAACGCAACGCGGTCAAGCGAACGCATTTAATTCCCAGCCTTTGCGGATTCTAATCTAGTCGGGGCTCTAGAAACTCGGACGCCCTGCCAGTCTCCACGACCACATCAAGAAAGATGTTGCTGTTAAGTCGATCCCCGGCTCCGTCGTGCTGAACGACTGCGCGTTATCTTTGTACACGGCTACTTGTGAAGCATCAAACCTTCCGTTATTTCCATTGAAAATCTTGAACGTGTCCACCCCGCCCTGCGGACATCGGTTCATGCCGTCCAAGAACCCCGTGCTTGAGTAACCCGCAGGACCTTCCGTGGACGCGCCCCAAAGAATAGGAGTGCCGCCAGAAGTTCCATTCAACGCTCCGGCTAGGTTCGCCACCTGATGTTGAATGCAATTCGGAAAAGTGCTTCCATCGCCCACGATGAAAGACGATCCCCAAGCATTCGCTCCCAAAATATTCGCGAGCCACCTTTGTGCGTAAGTGTCGTACACGCCGGAGCCAGTTAGGTAAAAGGCTTCGCTGGCCATTACCGAGAGGCCCGCGCCATGCGAGGTGGTATCTCCGTAGTTCCACTGGCTTCCGTATCCCCAAGCATCGGTGCGCGATTGAGAGATCGCATCGCCCACTTGTTTCAGAAATTGCGTGCGAATGGCGGACTTTGAAACTGCCAGGTCCGACGCAGCGCCAGCCATTTCCAGCGCCCGATAAAGTTCGAAATGCGCCAGGCCACTGACGTCATACAAATTCAGCGTGTCGGCGAATCCCGAGTCATAAATATTCGTGATGTAATTTTTCGCGAATTGCGTCGCCTGCTTCAGATAATCACTTGGATTTGCGTCGAGTAGCCCGGCCGGAAGGTCGCCTGACGCTTTCGCAGATTGCAGCGCAAAGTAAAGTTCCGTAGCGCCCAACTCCATGTCGTCGTCCCAAACGTTCTCCGGATACCCGTCGAACGGCATGATCGTCACCAGACAGGTGGGGCAATTGCCCGAGCCCACGGAGGGCGCGGGATCGGGATAAGAAGTGTCCGCCAGCGCGAATATTTCCTCCGCATTTTTCAGGCACTCGTCCGCAAACGCCGAGTCCGTCGCGCGGTTCAGTTGATAGCACAGCGCAAAATCTGCCGCCAAGCGGCCTGCAAGATTCGGACTGATTGGCGCTCCCGCCGTTCCGGCAGGAAACACGGGACGATCGCAAATGAAATACGTCGTGAACTTGTCGCAAGGCTTGGGATCTCCACCCTCTTCGTAATTGTCTGCCGCCTGGGGCAAAGTCCAAATGTCATACTCGGTGATCAAGCAATAAGGGCTTGAATAATTTCCGCCGCAATCGGGCGCGGACGAAGTCGGGTCGCCCTCTCCGTAATAATCCCAGTCCTGACTGTTATCTACCTGGTAGTAGAGCGTTTGGGTTTTGCTGTCCCACATTTTTGCGAGCCACTCGATTCCAAAACGCGCTTCCTTCGTAAAATCAGAAGAAGCGGGCGCTCCCGCACCGCTGTTGCCCGCATAAGAGATCGAACCTGGCGGAACGCGCGGATTCACTGGAGCGTTCGCTCCCATCTGATTGGGAAAATCGCGAATGCCGATTTCCATCAGTGCAGTGGTGTAACTCACGGTCTCGACATACTTCATGTAGTCGCCTGCGTCCCACCAGCCGCCTTCCGCATTTATGTTTGGGGTATTAGCCGGCACCAGCGGCTCTACCGGGGGCTCGTTATCGATGAAGTCGTTGCTATCCAGCGGAGGCGTTCCGTAAACCTGCGCGTTTTTATCGTTCAAATGTCCCGGAGCGCTGCGCAACGCGTTGTGCACGTAATTCGGCCCGTCGCGCTCGGTTTCGTAAAAAAACAGAGTGTTTAACAGCAGGCCCGGGTACAGCACATCCGTCTCATCCACCGCGAAGTTCGGCGAAATTGCCGGAACGGGTCCCGATACCGTAATCGTGTACATATCGTGCTGTGTGATGCTGAAATCAAGCGCATACACCTGGTAACTCAGCTTGTGGCTGTTCGACCAAATTCCGAGCAGAGCGCCAACGTGTCCGGAATACGCAGTTTTGCCTCCCGAATTGACAACCTTGAATGTCGCTCCATTTTCCGGCGCCGTTGACATCAAATACGCCCGAAACGGCGCGTTTCCAGCCTCATATCCAATTTGATTTACGCGCACGTAGGCAGACTGTGCGCGCGTTAGCGATGGACTGGCAAGCACCGCGCTGACAATGAATGCAGTGACAGTAGCGTGCAGACAGATTGCACGACGGCTCTGAAACATGGTCAATACCCCGCCAGGACGCTAAGTTTTATTGAAGTTTAATAAACGATGAATACTGGCGTGTCGTTTCCGCAGTGTCAAGCGAAGACGAGTCGAAACCTATAAGAGAATCTTTGGAGGAGGCTTCTCAAAATTGCCGCTGCATGTGAGCGGTCTTCCGAATTCTGGTACGCCCTAATCAGGACAAGCCGCGCCGTTATCCGCCCACTCCTTCATCGCAGCGGCAAAATCAGGACGGCTCAGCGGCGGCAGCGTGCGCCCGTCGCCAGGATTCCAGCCCCAACCCACGAGATCGTCCGACGAAACATGCGTAATAATCTGGGCGATGGTGCGGCCACCGTTCTGCTTGGGATCTTTCAACTGGCGGCAAAGTTCGCCCGCGGTCTTCCCCACAAAAACCATTTTCATTTTTGGAGGCGGCAAACCCCACTTCGGATTTCCCGGCGGCATGTTGGCTCCCGGAAGATTCGCGTCCTGATGACACGTGTGACAGGTCATTCCATATACGCCGTGACCGTCAGGCCCGCGCTTCACATACTGCGCGTGCACGTGGCTATCGTCGCCTTGCAAAGGCGCGTCGCCCACGGGATGACAGTTCTGGCAGCGCGGCGAAACGAATACAGGATAGGCACGTTCAAACGCCGCTTTCGCCGCCGCAGCATCCGCATCCGGCAAAGCCATTGCGATCGCAGGCGCAGCAGAGGAATTCCCTGCCCTAGCACCGCGCGCTTCCGCAGACGTTCCCGCAGCGTCCGCAAACGAAGATCGCTGGGACCAAGCTGAAAAAGTTCCTCCGCCCAATCCGACCAGCAGAAGTGCCGCGACAAAACCCCACTTTATTTTTTTCGCCATATCAGGGCCCTCTAATAAATGCCTACGCAGAACGCAAGTCCTCCGGCTTAATCGGCAGGCGACGCACGCGTTTGCCGGTAGCGGCAAAAATCGCATTGGCAACCGCTGGGGCAACCGGCGGCACTCCTGGCTCCCCTACACCCGTGGGATGTTCCGTGCTGGGAACGATATAAACTTCGATTACCGGTGACTCGAACATGCGTATCATCGGGTAGTCGTGGAAATTCCGCTGCTGTACGCGCCCTTTATCCAAAGTAATTTCCGTTTTCAACGCCGCGGTAAGACCAAAAATGATTCCGCCTTCGAGCTGGGCCTTCACGGTATCGGGATTCACCGTGCGCCCGCAATCCACGGCGGCCACGATGCGATGCACGCGCACAGTGCCGTCCTTCGCCACAGACACTTCGGCTACCTGCGCGACGTAACTATCGAACGAAAAGTGCGTGGCGATCCCGCGGCCGTGTCCAGCGGGAAGCGGACCGTTCCAATGCGCCTTATCTGCCACCAGGTCGAGCACCGCAAGCATCCTCGGCTGCCCTGCCAGAAGACTGCGGCGTAACTGGTACGGATCTTTGCCGCCCGCGTGCGCCACTTCATCGAAAAATGCTTCCACTGAAAATCCAGTGTGCGAATGGCCCACCGAGCGCCACCACTGCACCGGCACTTCGTTCTTGGGGCTGTGCAAGTCCACCTGAATATTTGGAATGGTGTAAATAATATCTGCCGCGCCTTCCACGGAGGCGGAATCTATGCCGTCTTTAATTCCGAAGTTGGCGAACATGGTGCCGTCGAAAATCGATTGCCCCACAATAGTGTGCTTCCACGCCACCGGATTTCCGTTGGCATCCACGCCAGCCTCAAAATGGTCGTACCACATCGGACGATACCAGCCGCCGCGAATATCATCTTCGCGCGTCCACACAACTTTCACCGGAACCTTGGCAGCTTTCGCCACGTGCACAGCCTCGGTCACGAAGTCAGATGCCGGATTCGCGCGCCGACCGAATCCTCCGCCTAGCAAAGTGGTATGAATGTCCACCTGTTCCGGCTTCAGACCCGCCACTCCGGCAGCAGCAGCGCGATCGCCGGTTTGAAACTGCGTGCCGGTCCAGATTTCACAGTGATCTTCGTGCAAATCCACCACTGTGTTCAGCGGCTCCATCATGGAGTGAGAAAGATAAGGCACTTCGAACTCAGCGGTAATCGTTTTTGCGGCGCCCGCAAGCGCTCCCGAGGGATCGCCCACTTTTTTAGCAACCGCACCAGGAGTCTTCGAGAGCGCTGCGAACTGCTCGCGCATCGCCACGGTGGAAATTTGCCTGCCGGGGCCTTCGTCCCAAACGATGTCGAGCTTCTCGCGCCCAAGTTTTGCCGGCCAAAAACCTTTGGCGATCACTGCGACGCCGGACGGAACTTCCAGAACGTTCACAACACCTGGAATCGCTTTCGCTTTGTCGGCGTTAAAACTCACGACCTTTCCGCCGAAAACCGGCGAGCGCGCTACAACCGCAGTCAGCAGGCCCGGAATAGTGACGTCCAGCCCAAACTGCGCGGTGCCATTTGTTTTCGAAGGAGTGTCAAGCCGGTGCTTGGGCTTGCCGATAATCGTGAAATCCTTGGGGTCTTTCAGCGCCACATCTTTGGGAGGCTCAAGTTTCGAAGCCGCTCCGGCAAGGCTGCCAAAAGATGCTCGCCGTTTGCTCGCAGCGTGAATCACATACCCTTTTTCAGCGCGGCAGGTCGACGGATCCACGCTCCACTGTTGGGCACCCGCATCAATCAACATCACGCGCGCCATCGCGCCCATCTTACGAAAGCGATCGTACTCAGAATTCGTGGTCGTGCTGCCGCCGGTCATCATTATGCCGAAAACGGTGTGGTTATAAACTGCCGCTACTGGAGAGGATTCCACGCGAATCTTGCTCCAGTCAGCTTCCAGCTCTTCCGCGATCAACATTGGCAGTGAAGTGTAAATTCCCTGGCCCATCTCGGAGTGGTTGGAGATCACCGTAACCCAATCATCGCTGCTGATATGCACGAACGCATTCAACGCGACGGGTTTACTCGACGCTTGGGCCGCGCGCGCAGGCGCCCAATCCGGCACGTAGAGATTCAAGAGCAATCCACCGCTAATCGCCGCTCCCGTCTTCAAGAAATCGCGCCGCTTTATTCGCCTAGCGATCGTCATTTCGCACCTTGCTGCGCTTTGATTTCCGCAGCACGGTGAATGGCGCGCCGAATGCGCGGATAGGTGCCACAGCGGCAAATATTTCCGGACATGGCTTCGTCAATGTCCTCGTCGGTGGGCGAAGCTTTTTCGGCCAGGAGAACCGCCGCGCTCATAATTTGGCCAGACTGGCAGTAGCCGCATTGCGGAACGTCAATTTCAATCCAAGCCTGTTGCAACGGATGGGTCAGGTCGGGAGAAATACCTTCAATGGTGGTGATTTTCTTCCCTTCCGCGCGCGACACCGGAGCCACGCAGGAGCGCACCGCCTGCCCGTCGATGTGAACGGTACAAGCGCCGCACAGCGCCATCCCACAGCCAAATTTCGTCCCAGTAAGATTCAGCGAATCGCGGATGACCCACAGGAGCGGCGTGGATGGCGGATCTTCTACGCTAACCGGCTTGCCGTTAACAGTGAATGAAATCAAGGACGCCTCCTTGTTTTGATCCTGCCAGAAATGTGAAGGGTTGTTGTGTGAAGACGTACCATCATATTCTGCAAAAAGATTTTTGACGCGAGAGAAAACGCGTCGTGCCGCACAAAAAGATTATCTGCCGGAAATGAATTCGTTGCAACTCGACTTGAGCAAGCTTGAAAAAACAATCTCCAATTCGCCGCTTACGGCAGGGAAACTAAGCACCGCTAGCGCAAGTAACCCCAGTTATGCAACCGATCGCTATCTTCTTCCCAACGGTCGCCGATATCCGTGCGGTAGTACATATTTGGAATCAAAACGTTCTTGATGCGCGAATATACCTGGTTTTTAGCCTGTTTCATCGTTTGCCCGGTTCCGACGATGATCAGAATCACCCCCGAGGTGCCCGCAATGAGCCACTGGCCATTGAGCTGCTTCACGTCTTCAATGTGCGTCTCATCCGCGGGCGGCTTCTTGAAAACTATTGCGGAATTCTTCGAGAAAGCCTCGAAAGTTTCGTCGTCATCGAACGGAAATGGCGGCACCACGATGCGCACGCCAATCTGAAATCCGCTGCGAACTTTCAGCTTAGGATCCAAACCGTTCGCCAAATCCCAAAAGAATTGCCCAATCGGGGTAATCATTCCAGCTTGCTGGATGCTAATGGTGGGATAGCCAAATCGTGCGGTGAACTCGAGCGGATAAATACCATTGTTATTTACGATGCAATTCACGTCGATGTAGCCTACATACCCTTCTTCGGCGAGTTTGGGCCCCATTTTCAGAAGCGTCTCATTGAATAGTTGGTTCGGCCCGGTCCAAAACATCGACGTCCCCATTTCACCCGTCGGTGGACCAATATCCCCCGGAAAAAGCTTCTTGTGTTCGAAATTAATATTCACCGGATAAATGTAGTTCTTGCCGTTGAAGAAAGCGCCCACCGCGACCTCTACCCCAATCATGCGCCGCTGCAACTGAAACACTTTGATCTCGTCGGCAAACGCTTTCTTGTAAGCTTCGAGCATTCGTATCACGTCCTGCCCGTCGTCTTCTTCGCCGACAAACAGCCGGCGCTTGATGTTCTGCGCTTCGCCGCTTGGCTTGATCACGTAGCGGCCGGGATTCTGCGTTACATGCTCGATCGCGTCATCGAACGATTCGAACTCGCCGTAGGGAATAATGTTTACGCCGGCTTTTTTCAGTTCTTCCTGGCCAAAGGAGCGGTCGTCTTCGAGTTTGTCGCTGTAAGCCGTGCCGCCAATTACGATTTTCCCTTCCTTGCGCAACGCTTGCGCCTTTTCGCCCTGCCCCAGCGTGTCGTCAAAGACAATTATGTCCGCCCAATCCTTGTCTTTCTCCCAATCTTTCGACTTGGCTACGAATCCGTCCGCAATATCGCGCTCTTTTTTATCGCCAATAAAATAGCGGACCTCGTGACCTTCTTTCGCAATTTGCCAGGCAATGTCGCCAATCAACCCGGTCAACGATACGAATAAGAAATTTTTCTTTTCCATTTGGCCTCATCTTTCGTTTCTGGAGTTGGAATCGTAACACCGCCATTAGCCGCATCAAAGCTGTCGCGCGCACCTGAACTATGCGGCGATTTGACGCGCAGGCCATCCGCCCCTAAGATTGATGGATTCTTTACGCGATGAATGACGCGCCGTCTGGATTCTCTGTTTAAAAGTTAACGCGACGGCGTGAAACCATCACCGCAATCATATTTTGGGGAAATAATGCCGAGCGAAATACCAAAAGCCTACGAGCCGCAGGAAATCGAAGAACGCTGGGCCAAAACCTGGTTCGACGAAAAATTATTCCGCGCTGAAAATTCGGGTGACGGCAGCGGGCGGACCTTTTCGATCGCCCTTCCTCCGCCCAATGTTACCGGCTCGATACACATCGGCCACATGCTGGAGCACACGCAGATCGACATGCTCGTCCGCTGGCATCGCATGCGGGGTGAACGGACTCTGTGGCTTCCCGGCATGGACCACGCCGGCATCGCCACGCAGTTCGTCGTCGAACGCATGCTCGCCAAAGAAGGCATCAAACGCCAGGACCTCGGGCGCGATGAATTTGAGCGTCGCGTTTGGAAATGGAAAGCCGAAAGCGGCGGTGTGATCAAGGAACAAATGATTCGCTTGGGCGCTTCGTGCGATTGGACGCGCGAGCGTTTTACTCTCGAACCTGCGCTCTATCGTGCCGTGCTCGAAGCTTTCCTGCGCCTCTATCGCGACGGCCTGATTTATCGCGGACGTTACATGGTCAACTGGTGCCCGCGCTGCCTCACCGCCATCAGCGACCTCGAAGTGGTTCACAACGAACGCGTCGGAAACCTGTGGTACCTGCGCTACCCCGTCGCTGGAACAAAAGAACATCTCGTCGTCGCCACCACTCGTCCCGAAACGATGTTAGGCGACACCGCAGTAGCCGTGCACCCCGATGATGAGCGGTATCAGCATCTCATCGGGAAAAAAGTTCTGCTGCCGCTGATGAATCGCGAAATTCCCATCATCGCGGACTCATCCGTCGATCGCGAATTCGGTACTGGCGCGGTGAAAATCACTCCAGCGCACGATCCCAACGACTTTGAAATGGGCAAGCGTCACAACTTGCCACAAATCGATGTGATGACCGACGATGCACACGTGAGCGAAGCTGCTGGCGCTTATGCCGGTCTGGAACGCTTCGTCGCGCGAGCGCGAATCATCGCGGACCTCGAAAAATTGGGTCTGCTGGAAAAAACCACCGAGCACACGCACTCCGTCGGCACCTGCGACCGCTGCAAAGCAATCGTCGAGCCACGCGTCTCCACGCAATGGTTCATGAAAATGAAGCCCCTCGCCGAGCCTGCCGCAAAAGTTGTTCTCGACGGATTGATCGAAGTTGTCCCCGAGAACCAGCGCACCATTTTGCTGCAATGGTTCGAAAATATTCGCGACTGGTGCATCTCGCGCCAGCTCTGGTGGGGCCACCGCATTCCTATTTGGCACTGCGCTGAGTGCAAAGAAATGGTTCCGGCGTTCGATTCGCGCGTCGAAATTGAGGAAGGCCACGCGCGCGCCGCAAGCGTTCCGACAAAGTGTCCGAAGTGCGGAAGCGGGAAACTTGCGCAGGATAAAGACGTGCTGGATACCTGGTTCAGCTCTGGCCTGTGGCCCTTTTCCACGCTCGGCTGGCCCGATGACACCGACGATCTGCGCACCTACTACCCCACCAGTTTGCTGATCAGCGGCTACGATATTTTGTTCTTCTGGGACGCCCGCATGATCATGATGGGGCTGCAGCTAAGCGGAGATCGCTTTGAAGTCGCAGAAGTTCCCGGCGTAGGTGCTGTCGCAGAGAAAATTGAATCGTCTCCAGCATCGCGGAAACGTGCCAACGATCCTGCATCCACAATTCCCTTTCGCCGCCTCTACCTTCATTCGCTGGTCCGCACAGCCGAAGGCGCGAAGATGTCCAAGACTAAAGGCACCGGAGTTGATCCGCTCGAATTGACCCAGAAATTCGGTACGGACGCCTTGCGTTACATGCTGGCCAGCATGGCTGCTCCCGGCACCGACATCATTTTGAGCGAAGACCGCATTCTCGGCGCCCGCGCTTTCGCCAACAAAATCTGGAATGCCGCGCGCTTCCTGTTCATGAATCTGGAGAAGGCCGAAGCCGCAACCGGAATCACGCTGGAAGAACTAGCCGCGCCGGATATCCGCGCAAAAGCGCCGTATACGATTCCTGGCGAAGACGGCCTCATTCACCGCTGGATTTTCGCACGCCTCGCCGCCGTTTCCGAACAAGCCAGTCGGGCGTTGCAGGATTTTCGTTTCCATGAAGCGTCTCAGGCGATTTATCAATTTTTTTGGGGCGATTTCTGCGATTGGTACATCGAGTGGGTCAAGCCGCAGCTCGCATCGTCCGATCGCGCAGTAGCCATCGCCGCGTGGCGAAATATTTTCGCAGCACTGGAAGCGGCTTTGCGCCTGTTGCACCCGATCATGCCCTTCCTAACCGAAGAGCTGTGGCACCGTTTGCCGCAACCCGCGGGCGCTCGTTCCATCGCGCTCGACAAATTCCCGGAGCCTCGCGCGAACTGGATCGATGCCTCTGCCGAAAAAGAATTCGCAATCTTGCAGGAAATCATCACCGCGGCGCGCAACGTCCGCGCCGAAATGAAAATTGATCAGAAGCGCAAGATTCCGGCGGACTTTTCGAGCGGCGATTCTGCGATCCGCAAGCTTGCAGAACAGAACGCCGAGCCGATCGCTCGTTTGGCCACGCTCTCGTCTCTGAATATTTCGTCTGGCCGCCTTGATGGTGCGGGGGCAGCCGTCCGCTCCACGTCGCAATTCGATCTGCGCATTGCTTATGGCGACGCTATCGACAAAGATGTCGAGACCGCGCGTCTGCGAAAAGAGATCGACCGCTTGGCGAAAGACATCGAGTCGAAGAAAGGCCGTTTGGGAGACGAAGCCTTCCTGAGCAAAGCCCCCGCGAAAATCGTTGAAGATCTAAAGGCCACGTTGGCGGGCCGCGAAATAGAACATCAAAAGTTGCAAGACCGCCTCAAGCAACTCGAATAGCCCCGCATACTGAAACCTCTTCCCGGAAGCACCTTCGTTTCCGAGTGCCCGCCATCTTTCCGCCTACAAGACCTTCAAGAAATGCGGCTCTGTCGATCGCGCGGCTCCCCGTTCGACGTGTAAGTAGAAGCAAGAAAGCGAACACTGGGAGGCGGTTATGGCAAGGAAGCCCAAACACTCTAAAAACCTCAAATCACTCGTGGCAGCGGCAATCCTCGGGCTCGGTACTTTCATCCTGTTTGAAAATCTCGCTGGGGCTAGTGCCAGGCTGAGCAACCTCTTCGGCATTTCTCGCGAAGCAGCGGGGATGCTGGGCGTCCTGGTCGCGGTCGGTTTGGCGGCGTCGCACGTTTTGCAGGCCTGCCTCTTCGATCGCCAGGAATTTTCACGCGCGCTCACGTGGATACTGGTGGCTTTCTGGCCACTCTTCCTCGTTTTCATTGGAACGGGCTTGTTGCACAACGGTTCCAGGGGCAGAGTCGAAGAACCTCCAAAAAACAATCCCTCAGTCCTGAAAAAATCATTTTCATCCTGTCGATATCGTGCAGACTCATTCGACGCGTAAGTAGAGCCCAAGTTCAGCTGGTCGAGGGCGTCCAGCAAACCGGCTCACGATCCTAAATGAAGAATGGAGATAACGATGCGATTCATGATGCTAGTCAAGCACAGTGAAATCCCTGGTCCACCGCCCAAGGAATTTGTGGACGCGATGATGAAACTCGACGACGAAGCAGTCAAATCCGGCGCGATGGTCCAAAGCGGCGGACTGTCCGCTATAGCGAAGAGCACGCGCGTTCGGCTTTCTCGCGGGCAAGTCACCGCGATCGACGGGCCGTTCACCGAGTCCAAGGAAGTCGTCGGCGGGTTCGCAATAATCGAGTTCAAATCGAAGGAAGAGGCAATCGAGGGCGCGAAGCAGTTCATGGAGCTTCACAAGAAATACTGGCCGGGCTGGGAGGGAGAGACCGAAGTCCGCCAAGTTCTTGGACCGGAAGCGTTCGACCTCAAACCGTAGCACCGCTCGCTCGTGCAGATAGCCGCGAAGAAATAGTCCCCGGCTTGCGCTCACGGTTTGAACGTGGTGTTATCGGTAGTCGTGACGACTACCGATACACATCGCGCAATCGACGCAGTCTGGCGGATCGAGTCCGCCAGAATTATCGCCGGACTTACGCGCATCGTCCGCGATGTGGGCATTGCCGAAGAACTCGCGCAGGACGCGCTCGTCGCCGCCCTTCAGCAGTGGCCGGAGTCGGGCGTCCCGGATAATCCCGGCGCTTGGCTGATGGCTACGGCCAAGCATCGCGCCATCGATCATTTCCGACGGAACGCGCTCCTCGAGCGCAAGCACGCAGGAGATCGTTCGCGAGCTCGAAAGCAAACAGGAGATGGCCGTGGCAGATCTCCACACTGCAATTGACGATGAGGTCGGCGACGACCTGCTGCGTCTCATGTTCATCTCCTGCCATCCGGTTCTTTCTACCGAAGCGCGCGTGGCGCTCACTCTCCGCTTGCTCGGTGGTCTCACAACAGAGGAAATTGCGCGTGCTTTCCTCGCATCGGAGCCGACCATCGCGCAGCGCATCGTGCGCGCCAAGCGCACTCTCGCCGACGAGCACGTCCCTTTCGAGGTCCCACGCGGACCCGAACTTGCTTCACGTCTCTCCTCGGTGCTGGAGGTGATTTACCTCGTGTTCAACGAGGGCTATTCGGCGACTGCTGGTGACGATTGGATGCGACCCGCGCTCTGCGAAGAGGCCCTACGCCTCGGTCGAATATTGGCGAATCTCGCTCCCAAAGAGCCGGAGGTGCACGGGCTCGTCGCGTTGATGGAGATTCAGGCGTCGCGCGCCCGCGCACGCACGGGAAGGTCGGGAGAGCCTATCCTGCTGCTCGATCAAAACCGCGCGCTCTGGGATCAACTCCTGATTCGTCGCGGTTTCGAGGCGCTCAACCGTGCCGAAAAGCTCGGCGGGGCGCGTGGCGCCTATGCGCTCCAAGCGGCCATCGCTGCCTGTCACGCGCGGGCGCGTTCCCCGCAGGAGACAGACTGGCCGCGCATTGTCGCGTTCTATGAAGAACTCGCCCAGCTTACAGCGTCACCCATCGTGGAACTGAATCGTGCGGTTGCGGTGGCCATGGCCTACGGTCCCGCAGCAGGTCTGCAGATCATCGACACGCTCGTCTCCGAACCGTCTCTCAAGGCTTACCACCTTCTGCCCAGCGTCCGCGGTGATTTTCTTTTCAAGCTGGGCCGCTTCGCAGAGGCACAGGCGGAGTTCGAGCGCGCCGTATCGCTCACGCGCAACGCACGCGAACGTGAATTCCTCCTAGACCGTGCCCGAGCCTGTGCCGGACGCCAGTCGAATTCGGCCGAACGGTGAAAAGTTGCGCTGGCGGTAGCGACCCTTTCTAAGCGCCGAGGTGAACGCCTAGCTCCCGAGAGTGCCGCATGCCTTGCATTTTTCCCTTTCCGCAAATCGTGCGGATTATGACTTTGCCTGTCGAACCTTTCTCGCTGACTGTGATCATCGTTTGCTTCGAATCTTACGCAGAGAACGGCGCTATAATCTGTTTTCCATGTTAGTCCGCAGGACAATCGAGTTGAGCTTTCTCGCTCTCGTGGCATTTGCGCTAACGATCGCTACACCGGCTGTTAGCACGCAATCCTCGACTAGCAATGTGACGCCCGACTGGTGCAAAAAACTCCCGCGCCCGCAATACAAAACGCTCGAACGCGTTCCCTCGGCCGATCCTTGGTTCGAAGTTTATAAAGTGGCACCAGGAGTTTTTGCCATCTACGAGCCGCATCAATTCGAAGAAGTAATCTCGTTCCTGATCCTCGGCGACAAGCGCGCCATCCTGTTTGATACCGGCCTCGGCATTGGCGACATTAAACACGTAGTCACTGCACTCACACCTTTGCCGATCACCGTGTTGAATTCGCATACGCACAACGATCACGTCGGAGATAACTGGGAATTCGACGAAATCTATGGCATGGATACCAACTTCACGCGCACAAACGCGAAAGGTTCCACGGCCGACGCGCAAGACGAACTGGCTCCGGGATCGGTCTGCGGCCAGCTCCCTGCTGATTTTGACGCGAAGTCCTATGCCACGCGCCCGTTTAAAATCACCCACTTGATTCACGATGGCGACACAGTTGATCTTGGCGGCCGAATCCTGGAAATAATCTCAACGCCAGGCCACACACCGGATGAAATTTGCCTGCTCGACCGAAAAAATGGCCTGCTATTTACCGGAGATAATTTCTACCCGGGGCCAATCTGGCTCTACCGTCCCGAAACTGATCTCGACGCTTACGTCCAGTCCATCACGCGGATCGCGGCGCTCGCGCCACAACTTCACCTGCTCCTGCCCTCCCACAACGTTCCGGTAGCGGATCCATTACAATTGCCGAAGCTGCTAACCGCAATCGAAAAAGTCCGCGGCGAAGCAGTAGAGCCCTTCGCAGTAGGCAACGGCAAAGTCACCTACACCGTTAATGGATTTGTCTTCCTGATGGCCGCCCCGCAGTAGCCAGTGAGCATTTGTAGAGGCGCAACTCGTTCGCCGACTTGGATTGTTTCAGCGCGAGAAGACTGCGCCGTGTGGCGCCCCGGTTCCCTTCCAACCTTGCGGCCACTCGCGTTCCGCAAAGCTGAAGCCGGTTTTCCCGTCCGCGCCACGAAAATCGTCATCGAACGTCAGAGCGCCCGTCGTCTGATCGAGCTTCAGCAAATAAAGCCTATCCGGAGCCGTCCCAGACGTCGCCACCAGACGCTGGGTCTTTTCTCCCCATCCAGTCCAATGCGGGAAGTAAACATCGCTCAGCTTCAGTCGCGAGACTTCCACCGGCTTCGCGGCATTGGCAATATCTAGCACAATCAAACCGTGAATCGCCGGCACGCTCTGCACCAAGTAATGCCCCACGATCGTCGGCACACCACACCAGTCGCCCGGAAAACTATATACGACTTTCGACTTCGGTTCGTTCGTGTCCACCGCGGTGATGCGTTCCAATCCGCAGCCGAGCGTTTGAATTAAAACCGACCCATCCGGAGCGACCCGCGCCTCCTCCGGACTAATCTGTGCGTAACGATTCTCCCCCACATCAAGGTAGGCCGTTTTGAGCAGCTTCAGATCGGAAAGGCGGAACACCTGGTACGTCACTCCGCTAAAAATATCGTCCATGTGCATGGAAGAGTTCGTCAACACAATGCGGTCAACGTCCGGGAGTACCGCCAGGCTGTATGGCATTAGCAGCGCATCTGCAAACGCCGGGTCCGCATTGCTTGCGGACCGAACCACCTTGCCCTGGTCGTCAATCTCCACCAAGCCGCCGGACACTCCGCTCTGTCCGTCGCTGTCGCCGTGATGCGCGTGCTGAAACGTGGCCAGCACATTCCCGTTAGGTAGTCGCAAATAAGAGTGCGGATGCATGTAGCCGGCCATATCGGTAAATGACGTCACCGTCTTTGGGATGCAACGGGTCTCGCACATCAAAGATAAAAGTTCGCCCCGCGTCATGATCGTTGGCAAAGAGCATCCCGCTGGCAGGCATGGTGTATTCAGTATGGTGCACTCGCATAGTCTTCTGATCGGTGGCTAGCGTCGTCACCAAACGCCCATACGAAGCCGACGACGGATCGGCGTCGATCACCGCAAGAAAATCGTTGCCCTTGTGGTCCGCGTCACCAGCCCACACAAATAAATAATCCTGCGGCGAAGCAGCCTTGTGGTCCTGAGAATGCATCGGAATGCCGCCAAAACAAACGAGCAGCGCCAACACAAAAACAAATCGTGGCATGAAGTCCTCTGTCATGAAAAGTTAAATGCGATCGAGATAGCGCGAAAGCGTACCAGACTTAATAACGGTAGTACAGAATGACGGCCGTACAGAGTTCGAGACATAACGGAATCTCAAATCTCCTAGCGTTATGCCGACGCTTGTCCCCGCGCCGCCGCTCAAGTATTCTTTTCAATCCCCTATGCGCACCAAACGTATGCCGAACCTACCGGGTGTGACCGACCGGCGCATCGACGCGCTGCTCACCCTTCTCTCCGAGAATTCCACGATCGTTATTAGCGGGGAAAAAATCGCCAAGGAAATTGGCGTATCGCGCCAGCAGGTTTGGCGCTGGGTTCAGAAAATGCGCGAATTGGGAGTGCGCGTGAAAGGCCACGCCCGCACCGGCTATCACATTGAACGCGTCCCGGACATTCTGGCCCCGCAGCTTCTAAGCCACCGCTTGTTCGGCACCCCGTTCGGCCGCCGCATCTATCACTACTTCAAGATTGACTCGACCAATACCGTCGCGATGCAGCTTGGCGAACGTGGCGAACCACACGGCGCCATCGTTCTGGCCGAAGAACAAACGGCAGGCCGCGGACGCGCGGGCCGCAAATGGATCTCAGAAAAATCCGCCGGAATTCATTGTAGTATTCTGTTGCGCCCGCCGATTCCTCCGGCTCACGCCCCGCTGCTAACGCTGGTCGCGGGCCTCGCCGCGCGTGATGCCGCCGCGGAAGAACTAGACGCGCTTCCTGACATTCGCTGGCCCAACGATCTACTCGTCCGCGGCCGAAAATTCTGCGGCATCCTGACCGAAATGCATGCCGAGCCCGATCGCATGCACTACGCCGTGGTAGGAATTGGCATCAACGTCAACCAGACAAAAATGCCCGCAGAACTCGCTGACTTCGCCACGTCGTTGCGTCTGGAAACCGGCAAAGTCCATTCGCGACTGGAAGTCCTGATACGGTTGCTGCGCCACCTCGACCGCTACTACAATGAATTCATCGCGGAAGGCGCCGCTCCGATTTTGCGACGCTTCGCCGAAGTCTCCAGTTATTTTCAAGGAAAGCGCGTGCGTATCACGACTCCGATAGAAGTGTTCACCGGCACGACGGCGGGGCTGGAACCTAGCGGCGTTCTGCGCGTGATGCGCGATGACGGCGGCGGGATTGAGTCCGTGCTCTCCGGCGACGTCGCGGAGGCCTCCTGATGCTTCTGGCACTGGACGTCGGCAACACCAACACGGTTCTGGGAGTTTTCCGCGGCGCACAGCTTGTCGCCAATTGGCGTTTGACCACTGCGCGCGATCAAACCATCGACGAGTACGGCATCCTCTGCCGCGAACTTTTCACTCTGGCCAACCTGGACCCGCGCGAAATCGGTGGAGTAATCATCAGCTCGGTCGTTCCACCGCTGAATTCCACGCTCTCGGGAATGTCGGAACGCTACTTCGGAAAGAAAGCACTCTTCGTCGAGCCCGGAATTAAGACCGGGATGCCGGTGCATTATGACAATCCTCAAGAAGTCGGTGCCGACCGAATCGTAAACAGCGTCGCGGCCTTTGAAAAATACGGTGGCCCCTGCATCATTGTGGATTTTGGCACCGCGATTAATTTTGACGCGGTCTCAGCCCGTGGTGAATACCTCGGCGGCGTCCTCGCGCCAGGTATCGGAATTTCCGCCGAGGCGCTCTTCGCTCGCGCCGCTCGTCTCTTCCGCGTGGAAATCAAAGACCCGGGAAAAATCATCGGGACGAACACAGCGGCCTCCATGCAAGCCGGCCTATTCTACGGTTACACCGATCTGGTCGATGGCATTCTGGAGCGCATGAAGAAAACCATGGGTGCGAAAACAAAGGTAATTGCGACAGGCGGCCAAGCACCGCTAATCGGCGCTGCGTCACGCCACATCGAAACCATTGACGAATTTCTGACGCTGGAAGGCCTTCGCATCATATGGGAGCGCAATCAGGACGCCATGCAAGCGCCAGGTAAAACGGCAAAACTGGCAACCGTTCCGCCGCGCCCAAAAAACTAAGCCTCATGGGGATTTTCAGAAGTAATGTCGGCGCGACAAAATTTTCTCAGTGCGAAAACAGTTCCACAGAAGTTCAGCAAAGAAGCTCAGTGAAATGGAATCCTTCAACTACTTCAATTATTTTACCGAAATCGAAGATTATTTCTGGCGCAAACGCGGAGCGCACCTGCTCGTCTCCCCCTTGGATTGGGCCATTGTGGAAACCTGGCAGAAGGCCGGCGTCCCTCTCGGAGCCGTGCTGAAGGGCATCGACCGCGCCTTCGAAAGTTGGTCACGATCCCGCCGGGCGGCCGGTGGACGCCAGCTAAAAAGTTTGGCCTACTGCGTTGACGCCGTCCTCGACGCAGCGGCGGAAGCATCCGAGGCCGCAGTTGGCACCGGCCCTGAAGTCAAATCGTCGCGTACCGCCGAGCCTTTTTCACGCGGCGAGTTGAAAAAATATCTCCAACGCAACGCCGCGCGCCTGCTTGCCGCAAAAACGAAGTTGCTCGAGTCGTCAAAGAAAGATGGCACGCCCGCTCCAGCCCTCGCCGCACGTCTGGAAGACACCGCCAAACGCCTGGAAGAAATTGTGCCGCTGCTCGATTCGCCCGGCGCGCTCGACCTCGAAGATCTCGAACGCCGCTTGACCGTGCTGGAAGAAAAATTATCGGCGGTGCTTTCCGCGGACGCAGATGAAGAAGCGCTGCTCTCGGTCCGCCGAGAAATGGATCGCTCGCTGGCGCCCTACCGGCGTAAGATGTCCGCAGAGCAATTGGCGCAGCTCGAACGGCAATACCTTCAGAAACGGCTTTTTGAACATTTCAACGTGCCACGCTTGAGTCTGTTTTATTTGACCTAAGCATCTAGCGCGTTTCCGCGCGCTTTGCACGAAACGTCGTCGACATTTCATGCCACCAATGGACCTAACAATCGAAAAGTTGATTTACGGCGGCGATGGCCTCGCACATCACGAAGGTTCGACGGTCTTCATACCTTTTGTTCTGCCCGCCGAGCGCGTGGTAGCCCTGCCCATCGAACAGAAAAAGAAATTCGTTCGCGCGCGCGTGGAAGAATTGCTAGAGCCTTCGCCGCAACGCACACTGCCGCCCTGCCCTCATTTCGGGATTTGTGGCGGCTGCAATTACCAGCACATTCCTTACGAAGCGCAGCTCAAATACAAGACTGAAATTTTGCGCGAGACATTGCGACGCGTCGGCCGCATCGATTGGACCGGCGAGATCAACGCGCACGCCTCGCCACCCTGGGGCTATCGCAATCGCGCGCAATGGAAAATTCGCCGGCCGTCTGAAGGGGCGGCAACGGGGCGTCCGTCGCAGGCAACTCCCGGCACAGCCAGCGAAACGATCGCGAAACTGGAAATTGGATATTTTCGCGCGAATTCCACGGCGCTGTGCGCCGTCGAAGATTGCGCCATTTGTCGCCGCTGCTCCTGAAAACATTGCTCGCGCTTCGCGAGGCTCTCGCCGCAGGTGTACTTCCGCGCGAACTCCGCGAAATTGAAGCCTTCAGCAATGAAGGCCCCGGCGACGTGTCCACACTCGCTAACGCGAAACTGTTACTCACGGCAAACCTCGCGGGCTTCCCGTCACGTATTGCCGAACACGCAGAAACGATTCGCGGCGTTGTGCCGGAAGCCGCTAGTATTTTGTTTCACGATCCTGGCCACGATCGCATGGAGCTTTTTGGCCCGGGTTTTCTGGAGACCGAAGCTGCCGGCACAAAATATCGCGTTGGACATTTTTCGTTTTTTCAGGTGAATCGGTTTCTTATTGATGATCTAGTCCAAACTGTTTGCGATACGGAAAACGGCCGCCTTGCTCTCGATTTATTCGCGGGTGTGGGATTATTTTCGATCCCGCTAGCCAAGCATTTCGAACGAGTCATCTCCGTGGAATCGAATCCTGCTGCTACACGCGACCTCGAAATCAATATGCGCGGCCTGAGCTCAATCACAGTTCGCACCGCGGACGTTGAACGCTTTCTCGAAAGAAATAAAGAGCGTCCTGAGCTGGTAGTGCTGGATCCGCCACGCGATGGATTGGCTCCCGAGGCCGCTAAGCGCTTGGGCCGATTGCAGGCTGCGCGTATCACTTACGTTTCTTGCGAGCCTCCCACGCTCGCGCGCGATCTCGCCGCGCTAGTTCAAGCCGGCTATGAACCCGTCGGAAGTTCACTTGTTTGATCTTTTTCCGCAAACATTTCACATGGAGACGGTCGTGCGTCTGCGTCGACGCGAATGAAATTACCTGCGCTGTGGATTGCCGCGGCCTTTGCCACAGGCATTGGCCTCGCTAGCCGCGGGCAGAGTTCGCCGAAAATTTGGTTCGCCAGCGCAACCCTCGCAGTCCTTGCCGGTCTAATTTTAATTTGGCGACAACACACAGCGTACGCGTGGTGTCTCGCATTGCTGGCATGGCTGGCGCTGGGCGGATTAGCAATCACAGTCGAACGCGCCGCCGTTCCGGCGAACCACATTTCCCGCTTGATTGCTAATGGCGCCGTGGACACGAGCGTCCCGCTTCGTTGGCGAGGGCGCCTTCGAGAAGATCCGCTGAAGCTGCCGTGGGGTTTTCGCTACGAAATAGATTTAGAGAATGTGGAATCCTCAGGCGCTGTGTTACCTGCAACTGGCGGGTTGCGCGTAAATTTTTATTTTGCTCCACATGCCGTTGAGCCAATGCAAGGTTTGCGTGCGGGCGACCGCGTGGAAGCCTTGCTGAAGGCCCGTCCACCGCGAAATTATCTGGATCCGGGGGCGTTTGACGTTCATAGCCTTCTGGCACGACAAAAAATCGACGTCGTAGGCTCGCTGCGAAGCGCCGAATTGTTACAGGTCATCGACCGGCCCACGCCAACGCTCCAGCAGCGGCTTGCCAGGGCACGGGGCGATCTTCTCGTGCGCATCGATTTCCTTTTCGCCGACCACCCCGAACGTGCGGCCATTCTGCGTGCAATGCTGCTGGGTGACCGCAGTTTCATTGACTCTGATGTTGTTCTCGCCTTCCAAAAGACCGCCGCCTACCACGTTTTAGTAGTAGCTGGGCTGCATGTAGGCGCGCTGATCGTTTTTTTGTATTGGCTGGGACGCCGTTTGCGTTTGCCATCGATGATCGTCGCTTTAATGACGCTAATCGCGCTCGCTGGATACGTCGGAATCGTCCAGGACCGGCCCCCCATTCTTCGCGCATCCTTGATCGCAGCGTTTTATTTATGCGCGCGTCCTTTATTTCGCCGGGTGGAATTGCTGAACACAATTTCACTGGCGGCACTGGCGATTTTGCTGTGGAAACCGTCGTCGCTCGTCGATTCAAGTTTCCAACTCTCGTTCGTAGCCGCCGGGGTAATAGCGGCACTTGCGCTTCCCTGGATGGAACGTACCAGCGCTCCCTATCGCGCGGGTTTGCGTCACTTGGGAGATGTCACAAGGGATGGGGCGCATCCGCCAAAGGTAGTTCAGTTTCGCATCGACATGCGGTCTCTGGGCAAATGGTTTTCAGCGCGCCTACCGAAACGAATTGCTCCACGCGCGAATGAAATATTGTCAGCGCCCGTGATCGTCGGTCTGCGCTTGTGGGACATGGTCTTGCTTTCGTTCGTGATTCAATTCGGAATGCTCCCTTTGCTGGCTCAGGATTTTCATCGTGTGAGTCTTGCTGGGCCTTTTAGCAATATTCCAGCAGTTTTGCTGACGGCGATTATTGTTCCTCTGGGTTTTGTGTCGCTGCTCATTTCGTTTGCGTGGTCTCGGCTTGCATTGCTTCTTGCCAAGGCGCTCAGTCTTTGCACAGCGCTTTTGCTTTCGACCATTCAGTGGTTTGGCCACTGGCCGCGATTGTCATACCGAATTCCCGGCCCTCCAATGTGGCTCGATATCGCGTTCTTCGTCGCATTTGTATGTCTCGCGATGTGCGCTCGCGCAGTGGCATCGCGGCGAATGAACCTCGCCATCCGCCGTCAAATGCCCCGCCCGATTCGCCCATCTGAATGGGCTTCAGCCGTGGCGGTCGCAATATTCGCTTTCTTAATCGCGACGCATCCGTTTGCGCCGGCTCTTGAATCAGGCAAGCTCGGAGTAAATGTCCTCGACGTTGGCCAGGGCGACTCCATCTTTGTCTCCTTTCCCAACCGCGGAACGATGTTGATTGATGGAGGCGGCCAAGCCGGCTCGGAATCGATCGGCGGATATCATGCCGGCACAGACATTGGCGAACAGGTTGTATCGCCGTATTTATGGTCTCGCGGGGTTAAGAGGCTAGACGTGGTCGCGCTAACGCACGCCCATCATGATCATATCGACGGGCTGCGCAGCGTGCTTCAGAATTTTCGCGTCGGAGAATTGTGGATTGGCCGCGATGAAGAGACTCCTGCCTTCAAGGCGTTGCTCTCGGAGGCGAAGTCTCGCGGAGTGAAAATTGTGGAAAAAGAGCGTGGCAGCGACTTTCAGTGTGGCGAGATAGAAGGAAATCTCCTTTGGCCGGAAGATATTTCCGCCGTCCCGCAAGCTGCCAACGATAATTCTTTGGTGATGCGACTGAAGGACAACAACGTAAAATTTTTGCTTCCGGGAGACATTGAAAAGAAAGTGGAAGGAAATTTAGTCCACGACCATTCCGCGATCGAAGCCGATTTCCTGAAGGTGCCGCATCACGGCAGCAAAACCTCATCGATCCAAGAATTTGTCGCCGCGGTGAATCCGCGCGTCGCCGTAGTTTCTGTGGGCGAAGGAAATCAGTTTGGGCATCCGGTGGAAGATGTGGTGGAGCGTTACGCGCGCGCCGGAGTGAGGTTTTTACGCACCGATCGCGACGGCGAAGTTTCTGCACTGACCGACGGCCACACGCTCGAAGTGCACACGTTCGCGGAGTCACATCCGCACTAAAGCCGCAGGTTATCGTTGGATTCTTGCGGCAAAATCCGCTTTACGCTTCGTCGGAGTCGTCGCCTTCGGCGGCAGAAGACTGATTATCCTTTTGGTATTCCTCGATAAGCTGGCGCGCTTCTTCCGCTCGCGGCTCGAGCACGTACACCTCAACGCCGTGCGTGCCTTCCGGCGATTCGCGTAGCGGAAATGGATCGTTGGAACCTGACCCAGGCGAGCTAATTCCCGCACTTTCCAACAGACCGCGAATTACCATGGCTTCCGCAGCAGTGCCGGCGGTGTAGGCAACAACAACGCGCTCCTGCGATGGGTCGTGGGCTTCTTGACGTGACGAATTTTCAGTCATTTAAATTCCCCGAGAAATATCTTCGAACACTGTTCCACAGTACTATTGCGCGGTTTTAAGGCCAAGTCCATAATGGCTGTAGAAAGTCTTCAGGGACCCTTTATGGAACCGGTGGAAAACAGCGCGTCCTTTCAGCCTACGCAGGAACAGATTGACGACGAGAGCAGACGCATTCGCCGATTGCGCATTTTGGTCCAATTAACGTTGGAATCGATTGCTGCTGGTGACCTGACGCCGGAAGAAGCCTCCGGAATGATCGCCGCCACGCGGAGAGTTGCGCTGGAAATGTTCCCCGGCAAAGAGCGCGCCTTCGATTTGTTGTACAGACCGAAATTTCAACGTGTGATGCACGCCATCTACCGCCTGCAGTAAAGATCCTAGAACCCGTAGTGGGCCCGCAGCCACATCCTCAACCACACGAAGGCGAACGCGCCGATAGTTCCAACCAGTGCTTTATATTCGCGATTTCGCCGGTACTGGGCCCAGGAAAAAGCTTTTGGAGCCTCACGTTCCACCGGTTGCCGCACGGAGCGAAAAATGTTTGGGAAAAAAAGAGGAACTCCGGCAGCGTACTTTTCAAACGAAGCTCCAAATTTCGCCCGCAGCTCTTCTTCCTCGTTGCGCATCACCGCGTAATAGAAGACGCAGAAATAAACGCCCACCAGCAGCCCAGCCCATAAAGAGTGTCCCGCGATAATGAATCCCGCAGCGAGAATCGCGCTCCCCAGATAAAGCGGATTTCGCGTCGCTGAATAAATCCCAGAGGTCGCTAGCTCCTCGTTCTTTCGCAGTTGTCCCGAAGCGGCGGCGCGAATGATCAATCCAAGCCCCGCGATCACTGCGCCGATTGTGATCCAATGCAGCGTCGGCGTGGCTAAAATCCAGTAGAGTACGGCCACCGGATATCCTACGCGCACTCGCCAACGCATCCAGAATTTTCGGGGCTCGCTCACGAACTACGCCTCAAACGGCGTTCGACCGCGTCAAATACTTGCTCCACTGTGATGGAAAGCATGGACGGCGAGTAGGATGCGCCGCGACGATAAGTCGTTTCGCTGAATCGTGGATTTCTAACGACAATGTCTTCGGAGAAGTACGGGCCATTTCGCACGGGATCGGTAGGTCCAAACAATCCGACTACGGGCGCACCGAGCGCGGATGCGAGATGCAACGGTCCGGTATCGGCAGAAACTACGAATTTCGCGCGCTGCAGAGCAGCCATCAGCGGACCAAGCTCAAGCGGCAGCGCTACTGGAGCGATATCCCCTGCCGCGCGAATTATTTCTTGCGCCAAATCTCCTTCACCCGGACCAAACGTCACAATCCCGCGCATACGATATCGCTCCGCAAGTTGACGATGCAGCGCTGCATAACGCTCCGCAGGCCAGCATTTCGAGCGCCAGCCTCCTCCCGGATTTAGCACAAAATATTCCGCCAAGCAGTGAGCAGCGAGTTCGCTGGAAACACGCTGGTCATCTTCGGGATAAACCGCCAGCGAAAATCGCACATTTCCGGTACGTGCGCCGGCGCGTTCGGCTAGCGTCAGATTATGTTCCACCTTATGCGGCCCTCGCGGATTCAGCCGATCTGTATAAAACACTGACGCGAGCCCTTCGCGCGCATAACTCCTCTGAAACCCTATTCGCCGCGGCGCACCCGACGCAAAAGCCAACAGTGCGGATTTGTAAAGTCCTTGAAAATCGATCGCATGCGTATATTTCGCTGCGCGCAATTGCCGCACCGCAGCGGAGATTCCGCCCGCGCTTTTGCCTTCCATTGAAATTACATTATTCAGGTCGGCGTTCCCCTCCAGCAAGCGCGCCCATTTTGAATCGACCAGCCAATCGACACGTGCGTCCGGGAATGTATCGCGAATCGCAGCGGCGGCAGGAAGCGCGTGCACGATATCGCCCAACGACCCGAGCCGAACGAGGAGGAAACGCGATTCAGACATCTTTCTGATCGCGCAAGCGGGCAAGAAGTTCGCGTGTGGAATGTTTTTTGGAATCGCCGACGATCGCTATCCGAATTCCGAGCAGCGTCGCGAGCGCGCGCTCCGGGACCGTGTCGGCAGTGTAATCTGTGCCTTTCGCGTGCACGTCCGGCTGAAATTCGCGGAGTAGCGCGTTCACGTCGAGTTCGTCGAAGATTACAACGTAGTCCACCGCTGCGAGCGCAGCCACCAACGAGGCGCGCGCGCGTTCCGTCAAGACTGGCCGTCCCGCGCCTTTCAACGATCGCGTGCTGGCGTCAGAATTAATCCCCACCACGAGCAAGTCGCCTTCTTCGCGCGCTGCCTGCAAATAGCGCACGTGCCCCACATGCAGCAAATCGAAAACCCCATTCGCGAACACCACCCTGCGCCCGGAGCGCCTATGCTCGTCCAATACATCGTGCAGACCTTCGCGCGACAATATTTTTTCGCGGGTATCCATGCAGTTCAGCGCTGCGCGGTTGCTTCGCGGCGAAGCACAGCTTCCAGTTCCGCGCGCGTCACCGTTGCAGTCCGCCGCTTCATCACTACGATTCCGCCGGCGTAATTCGCGAGATGAGCAGCTTCCAGGTTCGAGGCGCCCGCGGCCTGAGCCAGCGTAAACACTGCAATTACCGTGTCGCCAGCCCCGGTGACGTCCACCGGCGCGTCCGATCCATAAATTGCAATGTTGCGCATGCGTGTTTCTTTGCCCAAACTTTTCTCGAAAAGCGACATCCCGTCTTTTCCACGCGTCACCAGCAAAGCTTCAAGATCCAGATCGCGCAAAGTTCGCTGACCCAATTCTTCAAGCTTTTGCATGTCATTTCCAACCGTGACGTGATACGCGGCTTCGAGTTCGGGCTCATTCGGCGTGGCAGCCGTAATCGTTGCATCGCGATATTCGAGCAATCGATAGCGCGAATCCAGTGTGATGCGCTTCGCATTTAGCTTGCGAACAATTTCCGGCGAAGCGGCCCCCAAGCCATAATCAGAAACAAGAATGGCGTCGGCGCTCTTCGCGTCATTGCGAGCCTTACGCGTGAGCGATTCCTGGATGCGCTTAGGCAGATCTTCCCGCGGCTCGCGATCGACCCGAAGAACCTGCTGCTCGGTAGTATGAGTCCACCCGGCAAGATAACGCGTTTTCGTGGTTGTTGCGCGATCGCGGGCGCGAAGAATCCCCGAAGTATCGATTCGCTTCCCGCGAAAATAGTCGAGCAGGATTTTTCCGCCTTCGTCGTTACCCACAACGCCCACGGGTAAAACGCGCGCCCCGAGGTCGGCGAGATTGTTCACCGCATTCGCCGCGCCGCCGGGGTACGCTTCTGTGTGGCGATGCCGCAGGATCAGCACCGGCGCTTCTCGTGAGATGCGCGATATTTCCCCGGAAACAAACTGATCCAATACAAAATCCCCGACTACACAAATTGTTCTGCGCGGAAAAGTTGCAACGATATCAAGCAGCCGCGTGAGGTCAACTGTTGTATCCGCGGCCCGGGCTACAGCACGTGCTCGCGTCTTCGATCTCGGCTTACCTCTTCCCTGTTTAGTGCTCAACAATTCTCCTCGTGCTTCGAACCAATGGCATGAGTTTTAGAGGTTGGTCGCAAAGTATCACAGCGGCGATGAATGCGGCAATCCGCTCGCAGTTCGTTTTAGCCAAAATATTCTAATTTCGCCGGCCCTCATGAATTCCCGACTGCGCCTTTTCGAGCACGGCCCGCCAGAATTCTTCTTCCCGATCCACTCGCAACGAAATTCCGCAGACCCACAAATCCATTGACGGCGAACTGTCCGGCAGATTAAAACTGTCTTTCTCCGTGCAAACCAGCCCTTCAGCCCCTGATTTCCGGGCTTCCTGCTCGATCTCCGCGATGTCGGCTGCGCTGAAGCGATGATGATCCCGGAAAGATTTATTGCCGACTACATGGAATCCCCACTCGCGCAAGTCGGAATAAAACGCGCCCGGGTTGCCTATCCCACAGAAAGCAAACAGGGCTTTGCCGCGCAGCTCCGCAGGCGGCAGTTGCGATCCCGAGCGTGAACGCACCGAATCTAATTCCGTGTGTGCGTAAAAAATCGGCGCGCTGGAATAATGCTTCACCACCGACTCAACCGCCGGCGCGTGGCTGCTGCGCGTGATCACAATCACATCCGCGCGCTTCAGTGCGCCGCGCGGCTCACGCAAACGGCCTGCCGGCAGCAAACGCCCTCCGCCAAAGGGCATGCTCGCGTCGATCAGAACTATGTCCACGCTGCGCGCGAGTCGCAAATGCTGAAATCCATCGTCGAGAACGAACCATTTTGCTCCGCGAGCCGCAAGTGCAAGGCCGTTTTTGTAACGATCCGCACCGATTCCAAACAATACTCTATCCGGCAGGCGAGATTTCAGGAGTTGCGCCTCGTCGCTGCTAGAAACAGTCCCCGGCGGGCCGTCCGTTCTTGCTTTTGTCGAAGTAACAGACTTGCCTCGATACCCGCGCGTAAGAATCCCAACGCTTTTGCCTTCCGACAACAGGCGCTCAGCGATCCACAACACCATGGGAGTCTTGCCGGTCCCGCCAACAGTCAAGTTCCCTACGCTGATGACCGCTCCATTCAGCCGCTGCTGCCGAAACACCCCGCTGGCATAAGCTCTCGCGCGAAGTACTGCGATGCCGCCGTAAATTAGCGACAGCGGCCACAAAAGTGACTCCTTGAACGTCACGCCGCGCTTCCCTTTTCTCCGCGCCCAACTGAATTCAGTTCCTTCGAACCATTCCCAGTCACCGTACTACCACTCTCAGTAATTATCGACGCAATGCGATTCAGCGAACGCGCTGTAGCTCCGCGATTGCGTTCCGCGATATCGCGCGCGGCTTTGCCCATGCGTTCGCGCATCGCATTATTCTCGATTAATTGCACCCACACTTTTCCGAGTTGCTGGCCGTTCGCAACTTGCACGCCGGCATGCGCATCCAGAAATTGGTCCGCCATCTCAGAAAAATTTTCCATGGACGTTCCGAATACCGGTGGGCGGGCAAAACACGCCGGCTCCAGAATGTTGTGCCCGCCCGCGCGGACAAGCGACCCTCCCACAAACACGGCATCCGCGAGCGAATACAATCCGGCAAGCTCGCCAATCGAATCCAGAATCAGCACGTCGATATTTTCGGGCAGAACCTCGCCAAGATTTAATTGGCTCCGGCGCAAAGTATTCCATCCAGCATCCGCCGCGATTTTTTCCGCAGCGGCGAATCGATCGGGCTTTCGCGGCGCGAGTATCAACAACGTCCGGCGCCATTGCCGCTGCACAGCGTCGTACCCGGCCAGCACGGCCTCTTCTTCTCCCTCTGCCACGCTTCCCGCTACCAGCACCGGCCAGCGCTCCTGTTGCCGGATTTGCGCTTCAAGCCATGTGCCAAACTGGCCAAGCGTGCGCAGGTGACACGTCGTATTTCATGTTCCCGGTAACTTCCACGCGGTCTTCTGACGCCCCCAGGCCGACTAAACGTTTGGCGTCGTCTTCGCTTTGCGCCAGGAAAAGATCCGGATCCGCTAATGTTCTGGCAAAGAACTCCCCGATGAGAAATCGCCAGCGCTCGAAACGCGCAAAGGATCTCTCTGAGATTCGCGCATTTGCAAAAATCACGGGTATTCCCGCGAGCCGCGCTTCCCTAAGAAAATTTGGCCAGATTTCCGTTTCCATTATGATTACAACCGCCGGACGAATCGCTCGCAGTGCCTTTCGTACCGGAACAATCCAATCGAGAGGGAAATAAAAAACGGCATCAGCGGATTTTAGTCGTTCACGCGCGAGCCGTTGCCCTGTGTCCGTGGTGGTAGAAATCAGAATGGCACGGCCTGGAAATTCGCGCTTGAATCCTTCGATCAGCGGGGTAGCAGCTAGAACTTCCCCGACAGAAACTGCATGGACCCAGATCGCTCCGCCTTCGCGAACAGAACCGGTTGCTTCGGCCGCGGCGTGATTTGCAGAAGCAACGATATTCGCAGGCAGGATTCCCAAGCGCTCACGCAACGCACCGCGACGCTCGCCGCGCCGCCATCCGCGCAACGCGAAGTACGGCGCAAGCACGAACATGCCCACCGCTGTAACGATGCGATATAAGAAATACATTGGAAGGTTGTGCCGACCGCGCCCTGAACATCATGCGCTTCGCTCAGCAACTTCGCACACAAATTGGGTATTATAGTGGCAGCAAGCCGGAAACATGCACAACTTCCCGCCGACACCGGGCATCGAACCGCCAAGCTGGAAAAGTTCACTATGATCCGATCGACGAGTGTAACCCTTGCGGGATTGCTACTGTCCGTCTGCGCTGCCTTCGCGCAAGCTCCAACCGCGAAACGTACTCCCGACGGCTCGCCCGGTCCATCCGTAGCCCGCGACACTCACGAAGGTATGACTGTCCTGGCAGATCCCTACTCCGATCGCGCGCGAGCAAAAGAAAAATTCGGCAAAGCCAATCCAGTAGAGGTAGGAATCTTGCCGGTGGAAGTTTTTCTACGCAACGAATCGGACCACCCCATCCGAGTAAATCTCGATACGATCCAACTCGAAGTCCATTTTCAAAATGGAGGGCAACAGGATATCGAGTCGCTCAGTCCCGCCGATGCCGCCTACCTGATCGCGCATCCCAAGGGCCCGACCGGCCCAAAGCCTTCGCGCGTGCCGAGCCTTCCTCTCCCGGGCGGAGATAAAAAGGCCGCGCAAATGGAGGAGATACTTTCTCCGCTTGCGCTCGATGGCGAGATCGTTGCCCCGGGTACCACCGTTCACGGATTTCTTTTCTTCGACCTCGCCAGCGACATGTCGCTCGCAGACACATCCGTCCTCTATGTTCCGGACGCCAAAGTCATTCCTGGCAACAAGCCGCTCATGTTCTTCGAAGTTTCTCTTGCCAAGCCTGGAAAGTAACGGGCTCTCGGCTGAGCCCGCCACGGAAACCATCAGAAGGCGAAACGAACACCGATTGTCGGAGCAAAGTTGCTGTGGTGGTTATAAGGGACGCCGGGGCCATGAGGAATAGCGATGGCAAGACCGCCATCCACGTAGGAATACGCAATTCCGGCGTAACCGTCGAAACGTTTGTTGAAGTGATGGTCGACATAGGTCGACACTTCGTTGAGGGTGCCCGCGCAGGAACTGCGGAAACCGGCCGAGGCCGAGCAGGCTGGCGGAACACGGAAGTCGTTCTGCCGCTGTTGATACCAGGCCAAAGTGAAGTCGGTTTTTTCGCGAAAAGTGTACTTCGCGCCGGTCCACCAGATCTGCACCAACTTCTCAGAATCAAGATTATTGTCTTCGACCCCGCTCATGATGTAGCCGCCCTGGTCCGTGGCTCCCACGCCTAACGGGTTCGCCGGATTATTCTGCCAGATGTATTCGTAGCCGAAAAAAAACTTGAACGGATCCCACTTATACTTGGCAGCGACTATAATGCCGTTGTTATCGGTTACGATGCCATATACGGTGTCGTTCGGGTCGATCAGATTGGCCCCAGTGATTTGGATTGTATTGATGCTGTTCACGGTTGATTGATATGGCGCCGACAGACTTTGAGGCCCCAGCAACGGGTTCAATACGCTGATCGCCTGGTTGTAGTGTTGGAAGACGAAGTCGGCAGAGAATCCTCCGTGCTCTCCTCCGAAGTTGAATCCATAAGCGTTGTTATGCGGCCTTTCCGGCGTACAGTCTGCGGCAGTCCAACCCATGGAGCCCGAGAAGCAGCCGCCAGAACCATTGACGAATTTATACATCCCGCCGGCATGAATCGGTCCATAGGCGATGCGATACTTCAGGGCGTCGTCCCAACGGCTATCGTCGGTGTCGCCGCCGCCGGCCATCGTGCCGTTATACCCGATGTACGAAAAGCCGTAGCCGCCACCGACTGGATCGTACTGGAGCATGGCATCGGTACCTAGGGAGCGCTGACGGCCGAAGGTCAGGGTGCCGAAATGCGTGGACGATACACCGCCATAGTACTCGTCATTGAAGGGTTGGCCCGCCCGCGCGCCGTCGATAGCTTCCGAATAGCTGGCCCGGGGAAGGCCGTTGTTGACGGTATTGGTGGCTGGCGCGTTGGCCAGCAAGCCAGAATTCGGATTGATGCCCGTTGAAGCGTTGAACACCACGTACCAGCCCGGTAGAAACTCCACCTTGCCCTTGATGCCGAAACCGGTCTGTTGCAGGTTGTTCGGCGCGACGAGGAATCGAGATCCGGCGCCATTTCGGTTTACCAGAGACTCGCCTTCGTAGTTATAACCGTTTACCGGTAAGCCGTGGCTGACCCAGCCAACGCCGATGTCATACGCACCGTAGAGCGTGATGCCGTGCCAGCTCAGCGAACAATCGGTGGTAAGGAACTCCTTGCCGCTCGTGCACGGGTCGGTGGACCTCGCCGCCATTTTAATATCGACCGTGGCACCCTGGCCGGCCGCCAAGCTGATTCTCGCGCGCGTTTCATCGGCAAACCCTTGTTTTGCCGCTCGAATTTCGAAGAGCCCAGGACGCAAACCGGACGCCTGATAGCGCCCCCCGCCGTCCGTCGCTACTGTGCGTGCTTCAGCTATATCGACGTTCTTGATTGTCACCGCGACATCGGGAAGGGTTGCGCCGGTTTGGTCCGTCACCACGCCGGAGACGCTCGCTCCGGCGGTGTCCTGCGAAGCGCCGGTGGATGTGTCCGCGGCTGTTATTGCGACCAGATTACCGCCAGGCTTCTGTGCACTCGTGGTAATCGGCAAACAGATCAACACACCCGTCAAGAGAAGGAAATAGAAGTTCAGTTTCATGAGAAATCCCTCAGTTTAAATTGTGTGCAACACACCCGGCACAAGGCACACGACTTTATTCGACTAAAATCGCCAAGTCAATATGGTAATAGGTGAATGTACGGTGAGGCTATATTCTGCGCGAAACGAGGGAGTTGAAGGCCTGGATCAAACTCGAATGATCATCACTTCGGTGGACTTTACAAGTGCGGCCACTTTCTGGCCTTTCTGAAGCCGCATCTCGCGCACTGCATCTGCCGTAATAATCGAAGTGATGTGTTGCCCGCCAATCGAAATGCTCACTTGCGCCATTAGACCGCTTAGCTTCACGTCCGTCACGCGCCCGACCAGTTGATTGCGGCCGCTGATGCGACGAAAATTGTTGCGCCGCTCCGGAGCCTCCGCGCGTTCCGATTCGCGATACAAAAATCTGTCCACTTCTTTTTCCGGCACGCGGTGATGGCCCCCGGCCGTCTTCACCGTTCTAATTTTGCGCTTGTAGATCCACTGCTTCAGGGTGGGGTAGCTGATCCCCAGCACTTGCGCGGCTTCGCGCGGTGTAAACAATTTTGGATGGTTGCTCATGATGTTGGTCTGCTTGCAGGGATGCTAGTCTCGAACGCCGCCGCATGTCAAATGGCCCGCCAAAGGGCCGGAACCGCTCGTCCTGTTGCGGTAAAACGGCTTTCGTAGTAGCCTCGCGCGCATGCCCCCAAAAGCCAGCCGAACGTCCCGCAGGCAGGGGATCAAGAGTCCGAAAAGGAGAGGTCGCAAAATGGCATCCGCGGCGAAAGACCCTAATCCGTCCAATAAAGAAGCCCCCGAAGGCGCAAATGTAGACAAGATACGCGATATCTTGTTCGGTTCGCAGATGCGCGATTACGAGAAGCGCTTCGTGCGCCTGGAAGACAACGTCACCAAGGCTATTGAAGGCCTGCGCGAAGACATGACCAAGCGCCTCGACACCCTGGGCGCGTTTGTCCGGCAGGAAGTCGATTCCCTAAGCACGCGCCTCAAGAGCGAAAAGTCCGAGCGCACCGAAGGACTCAAAGAGATTTCTCGCGAGATCAAAGACGGCACCAAAATCATCGAGAAAAAGCTTTCGCAGCTCGAAGAGCAGATGTCCGACGGGCAAAGCGAGCTTCGCGCCAAGCTTCTCGAGCACTCCAAGTCCGTCTCAGCCGAAATCGACAAGCTGCGCCGCGACACTACCGCCGCGCTGAACCGCGAAGTGGACGTCCTGCGTGACGAAAAGACCGATCGCGCTTCTCTTGCGGACTTGTTCAACGAATTCTCTTTGCGCCTGAAGAACAAGTTCGAATTGCCCGAAGAGTAGGAAACGAGCGAAACGCACTCACATGCTCTCGGCTGGGATGCTGTCCGAGTCCCGCCGGGAAAACCCTGATGGTCTAACATGGCCGACCAAGCACATCGCCGCGCTCCCGCGAATCAAAACGAAGAAAATCCTTCAGCCGATAATCACGCCTACGAAGAGCTTCGCCATTTAATCATCGCGCCGGAGCAGGAAGAGCTCGCGGACATACAAGAACGTCTCGACGACCGCGCTCGGCGCACGCAGGATGTCAGCTCCGTCGTCGCCGAAGCCATCAGCATG
Source organism: uncultured Acidobacteriota bacterium (assembly GCA_963838475.1). Classification (GTDB taxonomy): domain Bacteria; phylum Acidobacteriota; class Terriglobia; order Acidiferrales; family UBA7541; genus Palsa-295. Next base: position 344,085 of record CAWIRJ010000007.1, on the reverse strand, counting down.
CGCCGCGATCAGCATGGCGAACGCGCCTTGGCACAGGCTCTCGCTCCCACCGTGCAGGAAACTCTCCGCGAATCCGTTCGCCGAGATCCTCACCCGCTGGCCGACGCCCTGTTCCCCGTCATGGGTCCGGCCATCCGAAAATCCATCAGCGAAGCCCTTCGCGGCATGCTCGAATCGTTCAACCAAGCCCTTGAGCACAGCCTTTCCGTTCGCGGAATCAAATGGCGCATCGAAGCTCTTCGCACCGGAAAACCCTTCGCCGAAATCGTGCTGATGCACAGCCTGCTGTTTCGCGTGGAGCAAGTTTTCCTGATTCATCGCCACACCGGGCTCGTGCTCAACCACATCGTCGCGCGTGAAGCCATCACCCAAGATGCTTCCATGGTTGCGGGCATGCTCTCAGCGATTCAGCAGTTTGTACGCGATTCATTTAATTCTAAAAATGACGAAGCGCTCGATAGGTTAGACGTCGGAGAGCTGGAAGTCTGGATCGAAGAGGGTCCCGATGCTGTGCTCGCCGCAGTGATCCGCGGGCACGCTCCGTCGGATTACCGGCTCGCCATGAAAGAAGCGCTGGAAGAGATTCAGCAGCGCTACAGTTCAGCGCTGGAAAACTTCAAAGGTGACGCCGCGCCATTTCTTTCCGCCGAAGAACTCCTCACACGTCTTCTCGCCGCACAGCACCGCGAACCCGCAGCGACAAAGAAACCTCGCGCGGCGCTTGCGGCCATAGCGATTCTCGGTCTCTTGCTCGTCGCATATTTTGGCTACTCGATATATCTAATGTACGAATGGTCGCGTTTTCTTCACGCCGTTCGCGGACAGCCCGGCATCACCGTGATTTCCTACGACCGCGAAGGTGGGCGCTACCACATTCAAGGCTTCAGGGATCCCCTCGCGGCAGATCCTAATACACTGCTGACGCAAGCAGGCCTGGATCCGAAAAATGCCGAGTTCGATTTAGCGCCCTATTATTCTTTGGACGACTCCATCGTAGCCATGCGCGCTCGCCAATTACTGCATCCGCCCGACGGCGTCACGCTTTCCGAGAATCATGGCGAGTTGCGTGCGGAAGGGACTGCTTCTCCTCAATGGATTTCGCACTTCCGGGAACACGCACCTTATATTGCTGGCGTCGCTTCCCTCGATACTTCGCGTCTTCAGAATTCGCATCTGCTTCAGCTCAACGCTCCCAAAAGTGCCATTGAATCCGTAATACTGGTATTTCCGATCGGCCGCGCCGAACTTGAGCCCGGCCAGGAAAATACCGTCGCGCAAGCTCAAAAAGGAATCCGCGACATTGTCGAGAAGGCCAATCATCTCGGCGAACAAACAATCGTCGAGCTAACGGGCCACAGTGACAGCACCGGCATCGAGGGGACCAACATGCTGCTCAGCCAGGAACGCGCCGATAATATCCGTGGCGCTTTGGTTCGCGGCGGCGTCCCGCCGGCGAATTTGCGTGCCCGCGGCGTCGGCACCACGCAACCGCTGCGTCCCGAAGACACGGAAGAAAACCGCCGCCTGAATCGCAGCGTCACTTTCAGGATCACTTTCACTCCAACCTCTTCCGGAAACTGAGCGAGCGAATGCTTCAAAAGAAAATCTGCATGCTAGGCTCTTTCTCCGTCGGCAAAACGAGCCTCGTCCGCCGTTTCGTCGAGAGTATGTTTTCCGAGGTCTATCAAACCTCCATCGGCGTAAAGGTTGACAAGAAAGTAGTTCGCGTGAACAACGAGGATATCGCCCTGGTTCTGTGGGACATCCACGGCGAAGACGTGTACCAGAAAATTCACATGTCCTACCTTCGCGGTATGTCCGGTTACCTCCTCGTGATCGACGGAACGCGCCGCCAAACTCTCGACGATGCTCTCTCGTTGAACGAACGCGTCGTACAGGAAGTCGGAAAGGTTCCGGCCATCCTGGTGTTCAACAAAAGTGACCTCGTCGATAAATGGGAGATCGATTCCGCGCGCGAATCGGAACTCGCCGCGTCAGGATGGACTATACTTCGCACCAGCGCCAAGACCGGAGCCTCAGTGGAAGAAGTTTTTTCGCGATTGGCCGCCGCCACTCTGGCTGAATAGCTGAATAAATGTCCTCGAGCTCGATTTTCGAATCGTTCCTCATCAGCCAGGGATACGCTTTGTTCGAATCGTCCGGTGAAGGCGAATTCTTACCCCTCGGCGATTGTCCGGCTTGGTGCCGCGACCTCTTCGAGTTGCATTCCCGGAACGCAAAGCGCGCGCGCCTGGCCGAAAATTCCCCTTTTCTGGAAAATTTCCTGATAGACGCGGAAGAATTCTGGAATTCCAAGGCCGCAGGCTCCGTAAGCTCCGGAAATTGGATCGAACGAGACAAAACTGGTCGCGAAATTCCGCTCGAAGCCTTCGCTCTCTCCCTCGATAAAAAGAAAATCCTAATCCTGCGCAATCTATCTGCAAATTTCGCCGAACAGCAGCAATGGTTTCAAACCGCACGCGATTCCCTGCTGGCCCACGAGCAACTCCTGAGCGAAATCCAAAAAAAAGAAATCCTGCTGCATTGCATCGTTCACGATCTCTCGCAACCTCTCACCGCCATCAGTGGCTGCTTCAATTTGCTGCGACTCGAAAATTTACCTCCCCCGGCTGGAAAATATGTGGAAGCGGGCCAGCGTGAATCGCAACGCCAGGAATTGATGATCCGCGGAATTCTCTCTGCGTTTTCCGGCGATCTCGTCGCGCAACAATCCTCGGACAAAAGCGGTGCTCCGCCTCCAGATCTGGTCGCCTGCGCGCAACAAGCCATTGAGGAATTCTCCTCCGCGTTTAAAGATAAAGGTGTCAACCTTCGGTTCGCCACACCCTCAAACGCAGCATCGGATTGGCATGTAGTCGGCGATGCCCCGCGCCTGGATCGAATCTTCGGGAACTTGCTCGAAAATACTCTGCGTTACAGCCCCGCGAATTCCACAGTCACCGTCGGCGCGGAAGATCATGGGGAAAGCATTCTCGCGTTCGTGGACGACGAAGGCCCCGGCCTCCCCTCGGATTTGCCGCCGACCCAACTCTTCGCCCTTTTCTCAAAAGGTAAGAGCCACTCCGGCAAAGCGGGCCTCGGCCTCTACTTCTGCAAAATAACCGTGGAACGCTGGCACGGAACAATCGGCGCTGAAACACGCCCCCAAGGCGGCTCGCGCTTCTGGTTTCGGCTTCCGCGCGCAACTGCGAAATCGCTTGAACAAACAGCTGGGCGCGAACACGATGATAGCGCCACAAATGTGGCGCGCGCGAAGACCCCTCGGCGAAGCGCGCCTGTAAAACTTCTGCGCATTCTCGTCACCGAAGACACCGAAATAAATCGCGAGCTTGTCAGCGAATTGCTCACCAAGCGCGGCCACTCAGTCACCACTGCCGCCGACGGAATCGAAGCTCTGGCCGCCCTCGAACAAAATTCGTTCGACGTCGTCCTGATGGACCAGGAAATGCCGCGCATGAACGGCTTGGACGCCACTCGCGCGATTCGCAAGATGGAAACTTCTTCTGGCGGCCACCTTCGCATCATCGGCTTTACAGGGAACGCAACGGACGAAGACGCGCGTCGCTGTCTCAACGCCGGCATGGACGCCTTCATAGCCAAGCCCGTTCACATGGACAAGCTTTATGAGACCGTCGAATCTCAGCCGGAAACATCGGAAGAGGCCAGTCCAACGGAATCCATACCTGACGCGCCGCTTCCTGCAAGCACGAAGCCAGTAGCAGAAGACGAGAGCGCAGCCGCCCATCTGCATCGCGCCACCGGTGGAAATAAAAAACTCCAGCGCTCCCTGATCGAAACGTTTCTGGCAGACGCGCCCAAAACGCTCTCCCGAATTCGCCGCGCCATTACCAAAAAAGATGCACAGAAACTCACCAGCGCCGCGCATGCCTTCAAAGGTTCCATAGCAATCTTCGGCGCCGCGAAGGCAGTTTCAATGGCGCGCGCTCTGGAAGCCATGGGACGTTCCGGCCATTTGTTCAACGCCGGCCCCCAATTTCGTGCACTGGAATCTGAGTTCGCGCGCATAAAGCCGGAACTTCTCGCGATTTTCCCGTCGCCAAAGCGCAGATCGAAGACCACGCGAAAAGCAAAATCAAAATCTCGTCGCGTTGGCTAGCTCCGCACTGCGTCAACTCCCCCCGTATGCTGACTAACCCGGCATAGTCTTCGCACACGAACTTGCCCGCCGCCGCGACGACCGCCATACTTCACATATGTTCCTTGGTTCGCCGTTCGGCCGCAAACTGACGCGCGCAATTCCTGTCGCCGTGCTCGCGCTTTTCGCATTATGCCCAGCTTTGCGCGCCGACGAACTAAAACTGAAAGATGGCACCACCATAAGCGGCACCATCGTTGGATTCGAAGAGAATTCGTTCAAAGTGAAAACGAGCTACGGCTTCGCTGAAGTGCAAAAGGACCAAGTCGTATCGATCGCGATTTCTGCCGCCTCGAAAAAGAAAGAATCAGAGAAGAAATCCGAGCCCGCATCAAACGCATCAGCCGGCGCGGACGTGCCCGCAGGCAAACCACCCTCGAAGCCAGCACCGACCGCTCCGAATAATGCAGCCGCTCCGGCAGGTTCTGTCGCGACACAGCTCCGCAAACTCGGAGCCAAAAGCCGCGAGCAAGCCCTCAACGAATCCTCCTGCGCTTGATTCCGCTGCTGCGAGTGCCCCGCCGAGAACTCCGCCCTCAGCTCCGCCACCGCCGGCAAAACCTGCCGCGCCCGAACCCATGCGCGAAGAAGTAAACGGCAACAACTACGTCAACGACACCTACGGGTTTCGCATGTACAAGCCGCCCGCCTGGAAAGTGATTGAAGGTGCGCGCGCGCTTCTCCCCGGTTCAATCACCGCGATGGGCACCGACGATCAAACCACCTATCTCTTGATCGGCCAGCAAAGCGGCACGTCGCAATCCGTCGCCACCAGCATGGATGCCACGGATCGCCGCCTCCGCGAAATTATGGAAAACTTCCGTCCGCTGGATGAAAAACACATCACCATATCCGGCGCGCCCGCCGTCGAACGCCATTTTCGCGGAAGTGTTGATCAGCGCGATTGGTCCGGCGTGGTCGTGTACATTCCCCACGACTCGCATCTCTACACGATTTTCGGAATGACTGTCGCCGACACCGACCTGGTTCAGATCCAGGAAAACGTCATCGCGCGCGCCATATCCAGCCTTCAATTCACTAAATGAGTGGCATTATCCTGCGCTTGCAACCAACGCTCGCGCATGCGTAACTAATCTTCTTGTGCCGCTGAAAATATCAGCCTTCGTCGCCGCTTCTATTGCTCTGATGATTTTTGCCGTTTCACCGTTGCGCGTAACAAACGTGCAGGTGAAGCCTGCCGAGGCTACGCCTCCAGTTTTTTATCGCGACATTCTCCCGATTCTTCAGCAGCATTGCCAAAGCTGCCACCGCACCGGCGAAATTGCTCCCATGCCGCTCGTTACCTATGACGACGTCCGCTCGCGCGCGCATGAAGTTGCTATCGCCGTCGCCAAAAGAAAAATGCCGCCATGGTTCGCCGATCCGCGCTTCGGCCATTTCTCAAACGATCCGTCGCTAACTGCAGCGCAAATTCAGAAAATAGTGGCCTGGGCTGACGCAGATGCCCCTGCAGGAGATCCCCAGGACGCCCCACCTTCGCGCGAATGGGTGGAGGGATGGAATATCTCGCAGCCTGATGTAATTGTAAAAATGCCGAAGCCCGTAGCGCTGCCCGCTCACGGCGATATCGAGTACACCTACGAAATCGTGCCCACCGGTTTCGCAGAAGACAAATGGGTACAGATGTCGGAAATTCGTCCGTCATCTCGCGAAAATGTGCATCACGCAGTCGTTTATATTCGCCCACCCGATTCGAAATGGCTCCGCCATGCGCCCGTGGGCATTCCATTCACAGCCTCCGATATGACCGACGAAGATAGCCGCCACGGCGCGCATTGGACAGACAGCGACATTCTGCTCGTCTATGCGCCCGGGAGTTCGCCGGACAATTGGCCCGCAGGTATGGCTAAATTCGTTCCTGCCGGTTCGGACTTGGTTTTTCAGATGCATTACACTACGCATGGCCACGCGGCCAGCGATCAGACCAGCATCGGCATCGTCTTCGCCAAGAAGTCGCCACTAAAACGCGTGATCACCCTGCAACTGACCAACGATCATTTCGTGATTCCGCCCGGCGCGGATGACTATCGAGTGGAAGCACGCGGCACTTTGCCCAATGATGCGACTCTGCTCAGCTTTTTTCCCCACATGCATCTGCGCGGAAAACAATTTGATTACAACATTGTCAGCGCCGGCGGAACAATCGAAACCCTTCTCCGCGTGAATTATAATTTTTACTGGCAGCTCAGCTATCGGTTAGCCGAACCGCGCGCTGTAAAGGCCGGAACCATGTTGCAAGCGGTCGCGCTCTACGACAATTCACGCAACAATCTCCACAATCCGGATCCTGACGCTTCTGTGCGCTGGGGCGACCAGACTTACGATGAAATGATGGTGGGATTTTTCGACGTCGCGGTTCGTGCCGACTTGGATAAATGGAAATACTTTATCCGGCCCGGCACGCCCTCCGATAAGCCTTAGCGGGAAAGCTCAAAATTTCGTGACTTCGCTGAAATGGAAATCCCGCACTTTCATCGCCGGGACCACCATCTCGAACGACTCTTCGCCGGCAGCGCGCACAGCGGGGCCCAGCATCTCCACGTTCGAAAGCATTTCAATCACGCTTTGATTGAACCGGAAATTCCGAATTCCGCTCGCGATGCGCCCGTCTTCAATTAAAAAGGTGCCGTCGCGCGTCATACCTGTAAGGATTTTTTCGTAAGGGTCCACTTCGCGTATGTACCAGGCGCGCGTAACCAGAATTCCGCGCTCGGTGGACCGCACCATGTCGTCCACGGATTTATCTCCGCCTGCGAAAACCAGGTTCATCGGCGCTTCACCGAATTCATTCGGTAACGGCAGCCCGTGACCGGTCGGCTTCGTTTTCATTTTCTTTGCCGTTGCGCGCGAGTACACCAGATTCTTTGGAATGCCGCGCTCCACCAGCAGGATTTTCTGCCTCGGCAATCCTTCGCCGTCATATGGCGCGCCCAGTTGTAGAGGATGGTAAACGTCATCCCACAACGTGATGTTCTCGCCGAAAATCTTTTTGCCCATGCGGTCGTTCAGGCAAGATCGTTTGTCCAGCACGGCAGTGGCGGAAAAATCGTAAAAAAGCGAGCCGAGAATGTCCAGCACAGCGGAAGGTTCCAGAATCGCTGTGTAGTGCCCTGGCTCCAGATCGCGCGGCTTGCGCGAGGCGATCGCTTTGGTGCTGGCTCTCTCGGCTAGCTCGTCAGGATCGATATCGCGAATGTCCGGCGCATTCGCTTTGGCCCAACCGGAGGAATTATCTTCAAGAATCGTTACCGAGAATTCAGCGTCGGTATACTGATGGCTGGCAAACAGTCCTTCTGAATTCGCCAAAATGGATTGGTGCACGCCGCTGGAAAAAATTCCCGCCGCCGTCTGTTTGGCTTTCTCCGCCATTTTGCACACGCGAGTCACGGCGCGTGCGCGGTCCATCGGATTTTCTGTCGCTGTGGCTGGAAAATATCGAACAACCTTCTGGTATTTTTGCGGGCCAGGCATGGGCAGCAGGTCTGGATTTTCCGGTTGGTGACGCGCCAGCGTCACCGCGGCCGCCGCTACGCGCCGCAGCGATTCTTCGTCCGTTTTATTCGTCGTAGCGCGCGCAGTGCGCCCATCCACCACCGCGCGAACCGAAATGGCGAGCATGTGTTCCGCAACGTTTTGGTGAATCGTGTTGTTGGCGAAACGCGTAAGCGCATCGGTGACCGAATCAATCTCAATTTCCGTCTCGTCCGCTTCGCTGAATCCGATCACTCGGTCCGCGATATGCTGCAGTTCGGAAAGCGTAAATCGCGCGCTATTTTCAGCTTTTGCGGCTGAGCCCAACGCAATTTTAGCCTGTGCCTTGGCGCTTTCGAGCCACGAGCGCGTGACAATGCCAGTTTGTTCTTTCTATTTTTCATTTTTAGCGTTGGTTTCTACTTGGCGAACGCCACTCCAACTTTGATATTTCGGAATCGCGAAGGCGACGCTCCGTGGCCTGTCCCCATGGTTTGCATCGGCTGGCCTTTGCCGCAATTCGGCGTACCCCACAACGTCCAATGCTCGCGAGAGCATATCGCGTCGCAGCTATTCCAAAACTCGGTCGTAATCCCGCTATAGCTCGGGTTTTTAATCATGCGACCTTTCTTACCGCCCTTGATCTCCCATCCTATTTCTGTGGAAAACTGGAAATGATATCGCCGGTCGTCGATGGACCACGATCGATTCGTCTCCATCAAAATTGCGTCATCGGTGTCGGCGATCAAGTCGTCGTATTTCCACGTCCCGGGATTCAAGCTGATGTTCGTCATGCGAATAATTGGCAGCCTGTTCCAATTTTCCGTGCGCATGGTGCCGCTGGAGCGCGTTTCGCCAATGGCAGACGCAGTTTCGCGATTGCTCAGATATCCCGTAAAAAGCCCGTTCGTAATAATCGGAGTGCACTGCGCCGGCACCCCTTCATCGTCATACGCAAACGTCCCGAGCCCCGGTCCATGCTCCAACCGCGCGTCAGCCACCACATTCACAATGTCCGAGCCGTACTTCAGTTTGCGCAATTTATCTACGGTAAGAAAACTCATGCCCGCGAAATTTGCTTCCTGTCCCAGAACGCGGTCCAGCTCAATCGGATGGCCCACCGATTCGTGGATCTGCAATCCAAGTTGCGAGCCGCCCAAAATAATCGTGCTAGTCCCTTCCGGACATTGGGCCGCCGAGTGCAACGCGACAGCTTCCTCGCCAATGCGTCGCGCATTCCCAACCAGATCAAACGACTCGATCAGCTCGTACCCCTGCAGCGAATGCTGCCCGCCAAAACTATTCGGATACGAACGCTTTTGAATTTCGCTTTTGGCGAACGAAGTAGCCACAATTCCCGCGCCCGACTGCATCTTCACCTGATGAATCACCGACCCGCTGCTGGACACAAAAAGCTGATCGATTTTGCGGAACATCATGGACCCTTCCGCCAAAGTCACGCCTTTCACCGCAAGCATTTCCTTGTCCGCGCGCAGCAGCAAATCGATTTGACGTTCCACCGGAATGCGGAACGGATCTTTTACGAAAGGATTTTGCCAGGTGTCCACATAAACTTCTTCGCCCGCCAGCGAGACGTTCGCGTGTTTCGCCAGTGCGGAAGCTTTTGCGATATTCACAGCCTGCGCCGCGCAAGCTTGCACACCCTCGCGCGTCAACCGGTCAGTGGACGCAAATCCCCATGCGCCGCTTGCAATCACGCGAATACCAATTCCCAGCGACTCGGATTCCAGCAGCGTGCCGACTTCTCCATTTTTTGTGGTGATTTCGCGTTGGCGAGTGTCCATCACGCGCGCGTCGGCATAGGTGGCTCCGCGAAGTTTTGCAGTTTCAATTCCCCAGGCGGCCCAATCCCGCATCATGCGCGCCACGCCCGCATGCCAATCTTCTCTCGACAATTCATCCAAAGCATCTTAGGGATTGCCCAACCGGAATACAAGCAACTCTCTGCGGAAATGTTCCGTAAAGTTCGTGCGTAATGCGTCCTCGGTCGCGGGCTAATTCTCTCGGTCGAGAATAAAATCGGGCACAGCCAGCAGCGCGCGCCGGTATTCCGTATCGGGAAGCTCGCTCAGACTCGCCTTCGCGCGGCAAACATACTCTCGCGCCAGCTTTTGCGCCCGTTCCAGCGCGCCAGTCTCCTTCACCAGTTTCGTAATCTGTTCCGGACGCACGCTCTGAAAATCCCGCTCTTCCAAAACTTTCGCCACCAATCGTCGTCCATCGCCATTCGAATGCAAGTGCGCGTGCCCCGCGCCATCGCCGTTTCCATCCGCGGCAGCCTCCAATGCGAAAATCAGCGGCAGCGTAACTTTTCCCTCTTTCAAATCGCTCAGCACTGGCTTGCCCAGTTTTTCCGGCGACGCCGTAAAATCGAGCAAATCATCCACCAACTGAAACGCCAGCCCCGCGTTGCGCCCATATTCGGCCAACGCATCTTCGACCACTTTCGGCTGCTTGCCCAAAACGGCTCCGAGCCGCGAGCATCCGCTAAAAAGACAAGCCGTCTTGCGGTACGCCAGCTCCGTCGCTTCCACTTCGTTCAGATCGATCCGCCCCAGCCGCGTAAGCTGCAACAACTCGCCTTCCACCATGTTTTGCGTGAGGTCGATCAGGATATCGAGGATCGAAAAATTTCGTTCGCGCAGCGCCATCTCGAACGACTGCATGTACAGCCAGTCGCCCGCCAGCACGCTCATATGATTTCCCCAGCGCGCATTCGCGCTAGGACGCCCGCGCCGTGTATTCGCTCCGTCGATCACGTCATCGTGAATCAACGTGGCGCTGTGAATCATTTCCACCACCGCGCCCAGCCGAATCGCGCTCTCTCCACGATATCCGGACGCGCCCGCAGCCAACAAAAGCAGCGCCGGACGCAGCCGCTTTCCGCCGCCTTCACACAAATAACTGGAAATTTCGCTGACTGGTTCGATCGCCGCGCCGTTTTGCGCCGCAATTTCTCGTTCCACGAGCGCCAAATCCTCGCGGACTAACTCGAAAATTCCCTTCACCATCTGGACAGCGAATGCCATCCTCGAAAATTACCTTGGCGGCGCCGGAGAGGCCGGGGCGCTAAGCCTGAAAAACCTTCTGAAATTTGCAGCTGTCGTGGCCGCAATCTCGTCTGCCGTTGAGTTTCTCACATTCGCCAACGCTTGCGCTACCTCCACGACGTTGGCCGGCTCGTTTCTCTTTCCGCGCTTTCCCTGCGGCGGCAAAAACGGCGAATCCGTTTCCGTCAGCAAACGCTCCATCGGCAGCTCGCTCGCCACGTCCCGCAAATGCTGCATCTTCGGATAAGTCACGTTTCCCGCAAACGAAATCATAAATCCCATATCCAGCCCGCGCTTCGCATCCGCAACTGTCCCAGTAAAGCAGTGCAGAATCCCGCCAAGCCCCGTCGGCTTCCAGTCCCGCTCCATCATCGCTAGGCAATCGTCCCACGCATCGCGACAGTGAATCACAATCGGCAGCTTGGCCTCGCGCGCTTGCCCAAGTTGTCTGCGAAACACTTGCTGCTGCACTTCGCGAGGCGAATGGTCGTAGTAATAATCCAGCCCCATCTCGCCCCACGCAATCACGCGGGGATGCTTCGCCAATTCATCCAGCCTCGCAAAATGTTCCTCGGTAGCCAGCGCCGCCTCATGCGGATGAATTCCGATCGTCGCGTAAATCCAGTCGTACTCTTCAGCAAAAGGAATCGCCGCGTTCAGCCGCTCCGGCCCCGTCCCGCTTCCTATGGCCAGCAGGATCTCAATCCCCGCAGCTCGCGCACGTTCGAGCATCGCCGCGCGGTCTTCATCAAATTGCGGAAACTCCAAATGCGCGTGTGAGTCAATAATTTCCAACGAATGTCCTATCCGGAAGCATAACCAATAAAGGCGCTGTTATCCGACAGAGGCCGTTTTATGGCCGTCGAGGGACCTGCTTCATTTTCATCCTGCTATTGCGTTACTTGACTTTCGCGCCAGCCGGAATTTCCTCCGCAAACGTGCACAACACCGCCTTCCCATCGGGCCCGGACGATGCCGCCAGCAGCATCCCATTCGACTCCACACCGCGCATTTTTCGGGGAGCCAAATTCGTCACCACCACAACTTTGCGCCCCACCAACTCTTCCGGCGCATATGACGGCGCGATTCCCGCCAACACCTGCCGCACCTCGTCGCCAATATCCACCATCACCTTCAAAAGTTTATCGGCTCCGGCAACTTTCTCCGCCGACTTCACCACGCCCACACGCAACTCAACTTTCGCGAAATCCTCAATCCCGATTTTCGCCGGCACAGAAGGCGCCGCACCAGCAGCAGTTGCCGCAACTGCTGCTCCAGCGGACGTTCCGGCCCCCGGGGCTCCAACAGGAATTGCACCCGCCCCCGCCGCCGAAGTTCCCGTGCTCGCTCCTTCTGCCGGCTTTTTCGTTGTAGTCGTAGATGTGTCTGGCTGCGTGCCGCCCGGATTCCGAATTTCGTTTTCCATAATTTCAATCCTCTCCAGTGCTTCTTTTTTGTCAATGCGCGGAAAAACCCCTTCAGGCTTTCCAATCTTTGTTCCGGATTTCAACTCGCCCCATTTCAACTGATCGATTCTCACATCTTCAATTTTTCCAGGCTGCCCAAGTTGCTCCCAAATTCTCTGTGTGGCATCCGGAATCACTGGATGAGTTAACACGACGACAAATCTGATCGCCTCAGCAGCGGTATATAGCACTCGCTCCAAATCTTCTTTGCGGGAAGGATCAGATGATAGCGTCCACGGCTTCTCAAGGACTAGGTACTTATCGGTCCTTGCGATGAGATCCCAGATACTTTCAATTGCGCCAGCAAAACCAAACTTCTCATACGCGGCGAGAATGACTTGCGTAGTGAAATCTGAGAACCCACTCAAGAAATCGGTTTGATTCTTGGACAGTTGCGCGTCCATTGTAGGCGCGTTCGGAATTACACCCCCGCAATAATTCGTAATCATGGTGAGCGTGCGATTCGCCAGATTCCCCAACCCATTCGCCAAGTCCGCGTTGTAACGAGTAATCAACGACTCGCGCGAAAAATTTCCATCCTGCCCGAACACAACGTCACGCAACAAGTAATACCGCAGCGCATCATTCCCGAGCACTTTCACAATCGGCTCGGGATACGCCACATTCCCCTTCGACTTGCTCATCTTCTCCTGCTCGAACAGCAGCCACCCATGCGCAATAATCTGCTTCGGCAATTCAATCCCCGCCGCCATCAAAAACGCCGGCCAGTAAACCGCATGGAACCGGATAATTTCTTTACCCATCGCATGTATGTCAGCAGGCCAAAAACGCTCGAATTCTGCGCGCTTCTGCGGGTCCTCGCTCTCAAAACCGATGCCGGACATATAGCTCGTCAGCGCGTCATACCACACGTAAAACACATGCTCCGGATCGTCCGGCCACGGAATTCCCCACTTGATCGATTTCCGGCTGATCGAAATATCTTTCAGCCCGCTTTCGACAAAACTCTTCACCTCGTTAAATCGGAAATCCGGATGCACAAACTGCGGATTATTTTTGTAAAGCTCAAGCAGCTTTTCCTGGTACGCCGATAGCCGGAAAAAATAATTTTCCTCCGAGACAAGTTCCCCGGGGCGCCCGCAAATCTGGCAATCCGCCGGTTCCGGCGTGTCGCTTACGTACAGGTTGTCGTAGATGCAGTAGCGTCCCTCATACTTCTTTTTGTAGATGGCTCGCTTCGAGAGCTCTAGATCTTTGTCTCGCTCGATGGTCCGCCGCACCAGATTCTGCACCGCTCGCGCATGGCGCGGTTCCGTCGTGCGAATGAATTCCGTGTTCGTAATTCCAAGCAGCTTCCACAATTCGCGAAAAATCTTTTCGTTCTTATCCACAAGCTGCTGCGGCGTGATTCCCTGCTTCTCCGCCGCGCGCTCGATATTCACGCCGTGTTCGTCCGTCCCGGTCAGATACGCCACGTCGTAACCGCACATCCGCTTGTAACGCGCAATCACATCGCACACAATCGTGGTGTACGCAGACCCCACATGCGGCCGCGAATTTGCATAATAAATCGGCGTGGTCAGATAGAACTTAGGCTTCGACATTCAGATATCTTTTCCCTGTTTAAGAATTGGAATTTCAGCTCGGCCATTCGCCAGACTAAATAATGGCGACTTGCACCTGAAGCTAGCCCGCAAACTATTTGTGCGTTTCTTTCTGCTTTTGAAATTCGAACGACGCAGCCGAAATCACCTGTTTCAACGGAATCCCCTTTTCCGCTGCCAGCCGCTGACAATCATCGTACTCCGGCGTCGCATTCAATACCGACCCATTCATTCGGGAGATCTTCATGCGAACTTCGCCAAACTGCGTTTCCACGCTCACAATTTCCCGATCCAACACTTTGCGCCGCACGTCATAAGTCCGCACACCAATTGTCGTCGTCTCGCGAAAAACCAAATCCATCATCTTCGCCGTGTGCGCGGACTCGCAAAGTATCGTCAACAGCACTCCCGGCCGATTCTTCTTCATCTGCACGGAGGTCGAAAACACGTCCAACGCCCCTGCCGCCAACGCCTTCTCCACAAAATATCCATAAATCTGCGGGCTCATGTCATCCAGATTCGTTTCAATCACGCTCACCGGCGCGTCCCAATGTTCACCCGCCTCGCTCGTAGCACTTTCGCCGATCAAAATCCGCAGCACATTAGCCTTCTCGGCAAAATCCGCGCTCCCCGCCCCGTACCCCACCGCGCGCAAAGTCATCTCCGGAATTTGCGCGTAACGCGTCGAAAGCGTAGTCGCAATCGCCGCGCCCGTGGGCGTCACCAGTTCACGCGCAATCCCGCTCGTGTACATCGGCGCGCCGCGCAGCAATTCCGCCGTAGCAGGAGCAGGCACCGGAAGCAGCCCATGCGCTGTCTTCACCTGCCCCGCGCCCACATCCAGCGCCGAACATGCAAATTCATCGATCCCGAGCAGCTCAAATCCAACGCCAGCGCCCACTATGTCAACAATCGAATCTACCGCGCCTACTTCATGAAAATGGACTTCTTCCACCGGCTGGTTGTGGACTTTCGCTTCCGCCTCCGCCAGCCGCGTGAAAATCCGGCGCGCCCGTTCCCTCGCCCGCGGAGCAAGCCCCGCCTTATCAATCCTGCCTAAAATGACGGACAAGCCGCGATGGTGATGCCCCTCAGATGACGCAACCTTCACATGGGTCGCAAAAATCGCACCGCGCTTCACTTTCTCCGCCGATATCGACCAGCCCTCCAGCCCCAGCTTGCGCAACTCCGCTTCAATCGCGCGCAGGTCCGCCCCCGCATCGACCAGCGCCCCGAGCACCATGTCGCCGCTAATCCCCGAAAAACAATCGAAATACGCGATCCGAGAAGTCTTCATATCCGCAAGCCGTAAATCTCCGCAAATGCTTGAAAAAACGATACTAGTCTGGCCTCCCCACCCTGTCAAATCTCCACGCGTTAAAGCCAGCTCCACACAATGCACACACACACCACTCCTTGAATTTCGTTTAACGACGTGCTACCGTCCGGCGTGATAAAAATTAGATCATTGATGATAGAGTCCGGCGACGCCGCAGAGTTGCCCACCCCCTCCCGCACCAAAATTGAGTTTCCGGCACGCCTTTTGTTCTCGCGATCTCACAAATTAAATCGCCAAATTGCTGAATTAGGATGCAAGCTAAGTTATAGAAGACAAATGGCGACGACTTACTCAAATCGCCAAAAAAATCAATTCTGCCAGGACCGTTTTTTCCTCTCTTCCGCCCTGATCACCGGGGTCCGTTCTGGAAGGGCTGCCCATGTATAAAGTCCTCGAAAATCGAGTCCGCAAAGCGCTGAAACACCACATCCACGAGCGCTACAAAATTGACGTCCCGGTCGTCCTCGCCCGCCCGCCTCAACTCTCGATGGGAGAAGTAGCCTCCCCCCTCTGTTTCGAGTTGGCCAAGCAGATGAAAAAGCCGCCTCGCGCTCTGGCGCAGGAAATTGCAAACTCGCTGAAGCCGATCGAGGGAGTAGGGCGCATCGAAGTCGCCGGCGCGGGTTACCTAAATTTATTCTTCGACCGCGCCCAATTTTTTCGCGGTGCGCTGGAAGAAGCAGGGCACGAATCCGCTACACCTGCCGCGAACGCACCCAAAACGGTCGTCGAGCACACCAGCATCAATCCAAACAAAGCCGCGCACATCGGGCACGTACGCAACGCGGTCCTGGGCGATACCTTCGCGCGTCTTTTGCGTTACACCGGTCGCCTGGTCGAAGTTCAAAATTACATCGACAATACCGGCGTACAGGTCGCCGACGTGGTACTCGGCTTCCTCCATCTCGAAAAAAAATCACTCGCCGAGGTGAAAGCCTTGGCTGCCGCGCCCAAATTCGATTACGTGTGCTGGGACCTCTACACCCGCGTCACGCAATGGCTCGCCGAAGACAAATCTCGCCTGGACCTCCGCAACCAAACCCTGAAAGAAATCGAAGAGGGCCATGGCGACGCCGCCAAAATGGGCGAAGTGGTCGCCACCGCCATCGTGCACTGCCACCTGCGCACCCTCGACCGCCTCGGCATCGATTACGACTTGCTCTCCCAGGAAAGCGAAATCCTGCATCTGAAGTTTTGGGACGCCGCGTTCAAGATGCTGAAGGAACGCAACGCAATCCAGCTTGCCACTTCAGGAAAAAATGCCGGCTGCTGGGTGATGCAGCTTCCATCCGAACGTGACGCCGTCGACGCAGAAACGAAGACTGCCGCAGAAAATCCGGAAGCAGCGCCCGAAGAGCCTCCCGAAGAAGCCGAAGCAAAAATTATTGTGCGCTCAACGGGCACCGTTACTTATGTCGGCAAAGACATCGCGCATCACCTTTGGAAATTCGGCCTGCTCGACCGCGATTTTCATTACCAACGTTTTCACAAGCATCCCGACGGTCACGAAGCCTGGATCACTTCCAGTGACCGCGACGATCCCGGCGCGCCCTCCTTCGGGCACGCGCATGATGTCTTCAACGTGATCGATTCGCGCCAATCCTACCCACAGCAGGTAGTCGTTGCCGGCTTACGCGCCCTCGGGTACAACGACGAGGCCGACCACCTGAAACATTTTGCTTACAACGTCGTGGCCCTCACGCCGCGCTGCGCCCAAGAAATGGGCTACGAAATTCCTCCCGAAGACGCGAAGAAGCCATACGTGGAAGTCAGCGGACGCAAAGGCCAGGGCGTCAAAGCTGACGACTTGCTCGATCGACTCGAACTCAGCGCGCGAGCCGAAGTGGATTCGCGCCATCCTGAATCGTCGGAAGCCGAACGCGCCGCCATCGGCCACGCCATCGCCATCGGCGCGCTGCGATATTTTCTACTGCGGTTCACCCGCTCCACGGTAATCGCATTCGATTTTGAGGACGCGCTCAGCTTCGAAGGCGAGACCGGCCCCTATGTCCAATACGCCGTTGTCCGCGTAAACGGAATTTTGCGCAAAGGGGCGGAGCAAGACCCCAGCGTCAGCGCTGAAAATTCAGAAAATATGGAGAAATTAAAAAGTGGTGCGGTAGATGTTTCACGTTTTCTCGCTGGCCCGGAGGGCGATTCGCTCTGGGATATTATTTTACTGGCAGGATCGCTCGACGCGCGCGTGGATCAAGCCGTCTCCGCGCAGGAGCCGGCATTTCTTGCGCGTTTTGCCTTCGAACTGGCGCAAGCTTTCAACGTCTTCTACCACAAGCACCACATCCTCTCGGAAAAAGATCCAGAAAAACGCGCCTTCTTGCTGCTAATCACCGCACTAGTCCGCGAGCAATTAGTCACCACGCTCCGCATCATGGGCATCACCGCACCGGAAAAGATGTGAGGCCGAGATTCCTTCAATTCGTGAGTGCTTCCCTTGGCGGCAGCCGAAAATTCACTAGTGCCACTGTTGTAAAGCTGTTATACTGCCAGACCCTGACGACCCACACCAAGGCTTGTCATCCCGAGCGAAGCGAGGGATCCGCTCTTGTATTTCTCAGCCAGGAGCAAGCATCGCGATCGGAGCCTACATCTTCAGCGCGAAATCCACGATGGAACGAATGGCGATGCCGGTCGGCCCTTTCGCCAGCCACGGACGCCCTTCGTCAACCCAGCACGTTGCCGCAATGTCGAGATGTATCCAGGGAGTATCCTCGGCAAACTCTTTAATGAACCAAGCGGCCGTGATTGCCCCGCCGCCTTTGCCGCTGCCGGTGTTTCGAATGTCCGCGATATTGCTTTTGATCATTTCCTGATATTCGTCGTCAATCGGCATGGGCCACATTTTTTCGCCGACAGCCTGGGCGCTTTCCAAAAACTGGTCAAGATATTCGCGCGGTGTGCCAAACGCGCCGACGTGCACGTTCGCGAGAGCCACTTGGATAGCACCGGTCAACGTGGCCGCGTCGATGAGATGCGTAGCGCCCAATTTGCGAGCGTAAGTAACGCCATCGGCCAGAATTAGCCGGCCCTCCGCGTCCGTATTAATAATCTCAATCGTTTTTCCCGACATGGCAACCTGCACGTCGCCGGGTTTTTGCGCGCGCCCACCCGGCATATTTTCCGTGGCCGGAATTACCGCGATCACCGGCACACTGGGTTTTAGTGCCGCGATCGCCCGCATGGCGCCGAGCATGGTCGCACCACCACCCATGTCGTATTTCATCTTTTCCATGTTGTCGGCGGGCTTAATCGAGATGCCGCCGGTATCAAATGTGACGGCCTTGCCCACCAGTCCAAGCACCGGACCGCCTGGCCGAGCATTCTGCGGGGTATAACGCAGAACGATCACGCGCGGCGGCTCCACGCTACCTTGCGCCACGCCAATCAGCGCTCCCATTTTCAAATCGGAAATCTTGCGCTCGTCCAGGATTTCCACCGCCAGCCCGGCCTCTTTGGCCATGGCTTCGGCACGCGCCGCGAGCATGCGGGGAGTGAGGCGGTTGGACGGCTCGTTAATCAAGTCGCGCGCGAAATTCGCCGATTCGGCGATCACGCGGCCTTGTTCGATTGCGGCGGTAAGATTCGCGCCCAGGCCTTCGTCAAAATTTGCCAGCGAGACGGATTGAATTTCGCGGTTCGGCTTCTTTTCCGTGTGGTATTTGTTGGACTCAAAATCGGCGGTAATCAAGCCCTCCACCACCGCCTGCGCGGCGTTCGGCCCGCGCTCCCCCTCTTGAGTAACAAATACGAATTTCTTGACGCCGCGCGATTTGAGGTAGCGCAGCGCAGTCCCTGCGATTTTCCGTAAATCGTTGGTCGAAAATTTCGCACGCTTCCCTGCACCAATTAGAAGCAGCCGCTGTGCGCCCAGACCAGTCGGAAAATGCACGAAAACAATTTCATTAGGCTTGCCGGTCAGTTCCCCGCTTTCCACCAGCGAGGCCAGCTGGCCATTCATGGAGTGGTTTATCTCGCCGACGATTCCGTCGAGCTTGTTTTCCTGATCAAAAATGTAGGTGACGAGTGCATCGGTAGAAATAGTAGAAAACTTCTGTGTTTCCAGTTGGATCTGCATGTTCCCCTTTCGAATTTATCGCCGTCGCGAGCGGAAAATCGCTTCGCTGGCTTCTCGTTTGGCTTCTTTTTGACGCTCGGATTCGCGACGGTCGTGGAATTTCTTGCCTTTAGCCACGGCCAGTTCGCATTTTGCAATGCCGTCGCGAAAGTAAATTTTGGTCGGAACTACAGTCATGCCTTTTTGTTGCGTTTGAACCAACAGCTTTGCAATCTCGCGCCGCTTCATCAGCAATTTCCGCTTGCGAAGAGGATCGTGATTGCGAAAGCCTCCGGGAAGATACTCGGGAATGTGGCAATTTACCAGCCAGGCCTCGCCGCCGCGAATTTCCGCATAAGCATCCCGCAAGGCGCCCTTGCCTTCACGAAGAGTTTTTACTTCCGTGCCAACGAGCACCAATCCGGCTTCGAGACTATCGAGCAGATGATAGTTGTAAGAAGCAGCGCGATTCTGCGCAACAATTTTCACGCCCTCGTGTTGAGATTTATTGGCGTTCGATCTCACGTTCTCCATGATAGCCGCCGCACACAACGCGCCGCAAGTCGCAGATTTGAGCCGATTTCGCGAAACCGCGGACAATATTCATTTTCCCGTAACCCGAAATCCGTACTTAGTTCGTCTAATGTAACGTTAAGTAGCACAA
This sequence comes from uncultured Acidobacteriota bacterium, assembly GCA_963838475.1. Classification (GTDB taxonomy): domain Bacteria; phylum Acidobacteriota; class Terriglobia; order Acidiferrales; family UBA7541; genus Palsa-295. The sequence continues at coordinate 324,239 of CAWIRJ010000007.1, read as the reverse complement.
CGCGGACGTTTCCTTGCTGCATCATATAGCGGGTGTTAAACTTCTTAGGGCTTCAACAATCCCGCGCTGGGGGGCTTTTTTGCATCGATTAGGCAGGTTGGCAGTTTTGGTTGCTATTGCCGCTTTATTGGCTGGCTGCCCGAAGTCCAATTCCGAATACTCCGCAGGCCGCAAGGCTGAGAACATCCAGGATTACGATACCGCCTTAGTCCATTACGAACGAGCGCTTCGCGACGATCCGACCAATGCCGAGTATAAGCTGCGCGCAGAGCGCATGCGCTATGAATCGGCGATATATCACATAAAACAGGGACAGCTGGCGATTAAGAAGGGTGACCTGCAACTCGCCTTGGGCGAATTCCAGAAAGCGCAACTAATCGATCCTTCCAATGCTGCGGCAGACCAGGAAGTTAAGAAAACGATGGATCTGATTGCGCAAGCGGCGGCTGGCACGCCTCCACCTGTCAATCCCGCTCCCAAGGAAGACAATGAGTTACTCTCCGCGCCTCCCACGCTGAAACCTCTTTCACGTGAGCCGATCAATTTGAAAATGACCAATGATGCGCGGGTGGTGTTCGAAACCATCGCAAAGCTTGCCGGCCTGAGCGTCATTTTCGATCCGGATTTTACCGGCAAGAGGATCACTGCGGAGTTGCCGAACGTTACGCTGGAGCAAGCGCTGGATGCGGTTTCACTCGAAAGCAAAGCATTCTGGAAGCCCGTAACGCCGAGCGTGATTTTCGTCGCGCCAGACCAGCCGCAAAAGCGCAAAGATCTGGAAGACGAAGAAGTACGCACGTTCTACGTTTCGAATACGATTACCGCGCAAGACCTGACCGAAATCGTAAACGGTCTGCGCCAGCTTCTGGACTTGCACCGGCTGCAGCAAGTGAACGCACAAAACGCCATCGTGATTCGCGATACTCCCGACAAACTTGCGCTGGCCGCAAAAATCATTCGCGATATCGACAGGTCGAAGCCCGAGGTTTTGATTCACATTCAGGTGCTGACGGCGAGCGTAGATCGCTTACGTGACCTTGGAATTCTTCCAGGTCAAAGCGTTTCCGTGGCATTTACCCCGCGCACCTCTTTGCAACCGAATTCGACATCCACAACAACCAGCACCGCAACAACCTCAACCACCACCAGCACCACAAGCACCACCACATCGACTGGCAATCAGGTTACTTTGAATAACTTGAAACATTTGGGCACTGTGGATTGGTCTATTACGCTGCCCGGCGCACAAGCCAACGCGATTTTGACCGACACGGAAACAAGAATCGTCCAGGATCCGGAAGTCCGCGTCACCGATGGACAAAAGGCCACGCTGAAAATAGGTCAGCGGGTTCCGGTGGCCACTGGAAGCTTTCAGGCTGGAGTAGGCGTGGGCGTAACGGGATCGGCGGGCGTAGTGAACCCGTTGGTCAACACCCAGTTCCAGTATATCGATGTGGGCGTGAATATTGATGTGACCCCGCGCGTCCATCCCGACGGCGACGTGAGCATGAAGCTCACCGTGGACGTTTCGCAAATCGTGGGAACCAGCAGTATCGGCGGTATCAATCAGCCGGTGATCGGCCAGAAGAAAGTGGAACACGACATTCGCCTGAAAGAAGGCGAAACGAGCATTTTGGGCGGGTTGATTGAGCGCACCAATACAAAAATAATCAACGGCATACCCGGGCTCGGCGAGATTCCCGCGTTGCGGTATTTGTTTTCCGACAATAGCCACGAAATTGAAGAAGACGAAACTTTGATCGTGCTCACTCCTCACATCGTGCGATTCCCGACTTTCTCCGCAGCCAATCTGCGTTCGATGGCGGCCGGAACGGACTCGAACGTGCGCGTTTACCGGGAAGATTCCGAGGTGCTGCCCGACGCCACCGGCGCGTCGCCACAAGCTGCCGCTACGAGTCCGCCGCCGGGCATGGCTGTAGCGCCCGCGCCGTCCATGGTGCCCACTTCCACACCGCCGCAACAGGTGGGAAATGCGGCTGCGCAACTTCACTTTGAACCGGCTTCAACGACCATGAAAGTGGGCGATACCACCACACTCGGCCTGGCGGTTTCCAATGTGTCTGATCTTTACTCCATCCCTCTTCTAGTGCATTACAACCCCGCGGTAATACAAGTAGAAGAAGTGCGTAATGGAGGATTCCTCTCCGGCGGGACGCAGGAGATTGCTATCGTGCAGCGAATTGATGCGCAGCGCGGCGAGATCGTAGTGTCGGCCACACGGCAGCCCAACACGCCGGGCATCAACGGCACCGGCACTCTGCTGGGTTTCGTGATTCATGCCATTGCTCCGGGCAACGCGTCGCTGCAGATTTTGCAGGTAAATGCGCATGATTCACAGCAGCGGACCATCCCGATGGTGTCCGGAGAAGCCACGATTCGGGTGCAGTGATGGGATTGAGTTCGATCCTTCGTAGTCACACGTTGAGCGTACCCAGATTCCGCGGTCGTTCGCGCGCCGTTGCTTCCGGCATGACTCTGCTGGAGTTAATCCTCGCCTGCGCTATCCTTATGGTTCTGGCCACCGCTGTGGTTCCGTTAGCGCGCGTTACGGTAAAACGCCACAAAGAGGATTTACTCCGCTACGACTTGCGGCAAATGCGCGACGCTATCGACCGCTTCAAGGACGCGTCTGATAAAGGCCAGATTCAAGTTCAGGCCGGCACCGAAGGATATCCGCCGGATTTGCAAACGCTCGTTCACGGCGTGCCGTTAACCGGTGTGGTCGGCAAGAATATTCATTTTCTGCGCAAGATTCCGATCGACCCTATGACCGGCACTGCCGATTGGGGTATGCGCTCCGTTCAGGACGATACCGACTCGACCTCCTGGGGCGGCCAGGACGTGTTCGACGTATTCTCGAAGTCTTCTGGAACTGCGCTGAACGGCACTAGATACTCAGATTGGTAAGATCGGGTTGGAGTTGAACAAATGAGACGGCAACGTAATTTCAAAGCGAGAGAAATGGAAAGGGCCGGACAATTCGCCCAGCGCGGATTCACGCTTATCGAGTTGATGTGCGTGATCGCGATTATTTTGATCCTGGCGACCATCAGCGCGGGCCACTATGAGAAATCAGTGATACGCGCGAAAGAAACAACCTTGCATACCGACCTGAAAGTGATGCGCGACGCTATTCAGCACTACACCGAAGACAAGGAAGCCGCGCCCTCTTCACTCGACGATCTTGTCTCCGCACATTACATCCAACAGATTCCAACCGACCCTATGACGAACGCCAAGGACTGGGTTACGGCGTCGGAGAGTTTCGACATCAGTCCGGAACAAAGTTCCTCCGGTATCACCGACGTGCATTCCGCATCAGACGCTGTCTCGCCGTTCGAAAACACCCCTTACAGTTCGTGGTAGCAGCCTGGAATCCATGAGTTTGTGAACCACGACCGCTAGCCGATTCAACGGCTTCCGGCCGTGCTCCGGGCTGCGGCGAGGTCAAAGCGATCGAGGTTCATCACTTTGGTCCAGGCGGCGATGAAGTCCTGGACGAATTTTTTGTGCGCGTCCGAGCTTCCGTACACTTCCGACAGAGCCCGAAGTTGTGCATTTGAGCCAAAGATGAGATCGGCTCGCGTTGCCGTCCAGCGGACTTCGCCCGTCTTGCGATCCCGTCCTTCAAACGTATCTTTTGCGTCCGAAGTCGCCTTCCATGCCGTGCGCATGTCGAGCAGGTTGATGAAGAAATCGTTGGTCAACGCCTCCGGCTTCTTGGTGAACACGCCGAACTTGGTCTGTGCATAGTTGGTGTTCAGCACCCGCATGCCACCGATCAGCACAGTGAGTTCCGGCGCGGTAAGCGTGAGCAATTGTGCTTTGTCCAGAAGTTCAACTTCGGCAGTTCCATCGGCGCTTCCATGCGGGTGTCCGTCGCGGTAGGACCGAAAACCGTCGGTCACTGGTTCGAGCACGGCGAAAGATTCCACGTCGGTCTGCTCCTGCGAAGCGTCCATGCGGCCTGGGCTGAACGGAACGGTCACATTGACGCCGGCGTTCTTCGCGGCCTTTTCGACACCTGCGCAACCTGCCAGGACGATCAAGTCGGCCAGCGAGATTTTCTTACCGCCGGACTGCGAGGCGTTGAACTCGTTCTGAATCTTTTCCAGCGCCTTTAGAACTTTCTGAAGTTGCTCGGGCTGATTAACCTTCCAGTCCTTTTGTGGAGCGAGGCGGATGCGCGCCCCGTTTGCGCCGCCGCGCTTGTCGGACCCACGGTAAGTGGACGCCGAAGCCCAAGCGGTTGTGACCAGTTGCGAGACCGTCAGCCCAGAAGCAAGAATTTTTTCTTTTAGGGCCGCGACATCCTTGTCATCCACCAATTTATGATTTACCGCCGGGATGGGGTCCTGCCAAAGCAGTTCTTCTTTTGGAACCTCGGGGCCAAGGTAGCGTGCGCGAGGTCCCATGTCGCGATGCGTCAGCTTGAACCACGCCCGCGCAAACGCATCGGCTAGCAAAGCTGGATTCTCGTAGAAGCGTCGCGATATCTTTTCGTAAACGGGATCGACTCGCAAGGAAATATCGGTGGTCAGCATCGCCGGTTCGTGACGCTTGGAAGGATTGTGGGCGTCCGGAACCATACCCGCGCCTCCATTGTTTTTCGGCTTCCATTGGTGCGCGCCGCCCGGGCTCTTCGTAAGTTCCCACTCGTACTTGAACAAGTGTTCAAAAAAACTGTTACTCCATTTCGTTGGCGTGCTGCTCCACGTAACTTCCAGGCCGCTCGTGATTGCGTCACCTGCAATACCAGTGGCGTAGGCGCTTGTCCAGCCAAGGCCCTGCTCCTCAATTGGCGAGCCTTCCGGTTCTTTGCCCAGGTGCGTGCCGGGCCCGGCTCCGTGAGTTTTTCCGAAGCTGTGACCGCCTGCGATCAAAGCGACGGTTTCTTCGTCGTTCATCGCCATCCGCGCGAAAGTCTCGCGGATATCCTTCGCTGCCGCAAGCGGATCCGGTTTGCCTTCCGGGCCTTCGGGGTTCACATAAATAAGGCCCATGGTGGTAGCCCCGAATGGGCGCGCGAGTTCGCGTTCACCCGAATAGCGTTTGTCCGTCCCCATCCAGGTTTCTTCGTGGCCCCAGTTGACGTCGAGGTCGGGTTCCCAAACGTCGGGACGTCCGCCGGCGAAACCAAAGGTCTTGAAGCCCATCGTTTCAAGAGCGACGTTACCCGCCAGGATCATCAGATCGGCCCACGAAATCTTTTTGCCGTACTTCTGCTTGATCGGCCACAGCAGGCGCCGCGCCCGATCGAGGTTTACGTTGTCTGGCCAACTGTTGAGCGGAGCGAAACGCTGCTGACCTCGGCCGCCGCCACCGCGACCGTCGAAAGTGCGATAAGTGCCGGCGCTGTGCCACGCCATGCGAATGAACAGCGGACCGTAGTGGCCGAAGTCGGCAGGCCACCAGTCCTGCGAGTCGGTCATCAACGCCGCGAGATCTTTTTTCAGGCCGTTGTAGTCGAGGCTTTTGAACTCCTCAGCGTAGTTGAAATTCTCGCTCATGGGATCGGATAGCGAGGAGTGGGAATGCAGCAAATTCAAATTCAAGTGGTTCGGCCACCAGTCACGATTCGTTCTGCTGGGGCTGCCGCCGTGCGGGAACGGGCATTTTGCTTCCGTAGCCATAAGTAATCTCCTTCAGACAATTAAATTCAGCGCAATAAGTTCGTCGAAATCCATGCTGCGATTTCCACGAATTTAAACTAACATCTAAGTGGGACATAGTTCAAATACCAAACTCCCATTCTAGGTATAGGCATACCCTATGGAAGTTCACCAGCTTCGTTATGTTTGCGCCATCGCGGACACCGGTAACTTCAGCCGCGCCGCAGAACGTTGCAAGATTGCCCAGCCATCGCTCTCACAGCAAGTGCTGAAACTCGAGGAAGAGCTGGGTACCAAACTCTTTGACCGCCTGGGTCGCAGCATTCGCCTCACCGAAGCGGGTCGCGCTTTCATTCCTCGTGCCCGCGCGATTTTGCACCAAATGGAGGCAGCGCGATCCAGTGCGGCCGATCAGAATACGGACCTGCGCGGCAGCGTCGCCGTCGGCGTCATTCCAACTGTTGCTCCCTATCTGATGCCGAGTTATACGGCCCGCTTTGCCAAAAGATATCCCGATGCGAAACTTCGCATTGTTGAAGATATGACTTCAGTCCTCGTAGAAGGTCTGCGTGATCTATCCATCGATGTCGCAATTCTTGCACTGCCGCTGCGCCACAAGGACCTGGAATTGTTCCCCATCCGAACCGAGCCGCTCTATGCCGCATTGCGCACAAATCATCCGCGTGCTTCCGCAAAATCGCTCGCGCTGAAAGACCTCCGCGGAGAATCGTTCGTTATGTTGCGCGACGGTCACTGTTTCCGGGATCTGAGTATTGACACCTGCACACGCGCTCGCATTACGCCCCACATTGCATTTGAAAGCGGACAGTTCAGCAGTCTCTTGGGAATGGTTGCGGCCGGCGTCGGCGTTTCGCTCGTCCCTGAAATGGCTATCGATCGCAACTTCGCCTGCCGCTATGTGCGCCTCAGCGATCCGCAGGCAACTCGAACGATCGTCACCGCAGTACTGCGTGGACGCAGTTTTAACCGCGTTCAGCAATCCTTTATATCCGGCATCAGAGGCAAGCCATTAGCGCATTGACCGGAAAGTGAAATTCTATTACGCCACGTGTCTGTTTTCTCCAGCTTGTTTGGAGTTAAGAACCTTTTGCCCAAAGACCGGAGCTCAGAGGCTAGTTGCCTGACTTCTTCCTAGGGACCCGCGCTTGAATCTGCCGAGGAGCGTTGGTTTATTCCACGTTCGACTAGGTACGGATCGAAAAATCTAAACCCTGCTTAGCGGCGATTTACGAGCGGATCCGTATTAGTTTTGAAATTTCTTGTGATGGCAAGCAGAAGCGTTCTACAGCGGCACGATCCGCGAATTTGACCGCGTCGCGTGCATCAGCTATTATGTTTTCGCGGGGTGGAGCAGCCTGGTAGCTCGTCGGGCTCATAACCCGGAGGTCGTTGGTTCAAATCCAACCCCCGCAACCATGGGCGTGACGAGGAAAACCTCGAAACGCCCGTTTTCTTTTTCAGTTACAGGCCAACCTGAAACGCTTCCTTCCCTGGTTAATTACATCCGCGTTGTTCCTATTCCCCAAATTGGGTACAACTGGGAACAGATTCTCCGTAAGCTGCCGTTCTGTGGCGCAGTGCAGGCAAGCCGCGGAATCTTCAGAACCCGAAATACCTGAGATTCACCGTCGCAGCCTGGTTGTTGTTCAGCTCCAATTCGTAGAGAACCGTTCCGGAGCCTAGCCCGTTGACTACCGTTCCTACCGTGGGCTTATTCCCCTCCGTGTCATATTCCAGAGGCTGGCAAGGATCTGGTCCGAAGAAGCTGCTGTAATCGTATCCGTAATATACGATGACGGTGCTGGGCGGTGCGGGCTCCGCGATATTGTTGAGCATCAAACCATACTCCCCACTCGTCGAACTGTAGGTGGGGAAATTTGGAATGTAGCCCCAAGCGCTGTCCGTGCTTCCGTCATAACTCTCGTAGTAGTTTCCGGTGCTAGCGGCCTGATCGGGAACGAAATTGGCGTAGCGCATCAGATAAAACGTCTTGACCCCGCCGGAAGTGTTCTTTAGCGACATTACAATCCTGGCTGCCGGACTCGTGCCGGAGACTTTGCTGATCGTCTGGGTCAGAAGAAAAGAGCCGTCGGCGGGACTGCGCTCGATCTTGACCTCTGTCGCGCTTTCCGTGACTGTAACCGGCGCATTCCAGTTCCCGCTGTTGCCGTAGTTGTAATCCCAATACGATCCGCTCGTCTGGACTTCGCAAACTCCGTAGCCTTCGCCGGCGCCGTTCTGGTAAAGCATTTCAATTCCGGCGGGACTCTCGAAATTAGCGAGAGTACCGTTCACGGTCACACAGTAATCCATGTAGGTCGCGCCGCTGCCGCTGGTGAATGAGTAGCTGCACCCCGCGGCGGTGTCCGCTGTGATGCGGCTCTGGCGTGCAGATGCCGATTGCAATTGATTGGCGCTGGGTGGCGCGTCGCTGGTTGGTTTTTGTGGACGAAGCCTGTTGAGGTACTGATCCATCTTCTGAGCCGCATCATTTTGAGCTTGGGTAGGCACAGCTAACAGGAGCCCGAGCGCGGCGAGAGACAATAGAGAAGCAATCCTTGAGTTATTCACGTTTTTTCTCCTCATCGATCTTTTTTTCATTCATCTTGACCCGGCATAAATGGCGCCGGTTACGGGCGATCTCGAAAGTCGAAACGATCAACATTCAAAACGGCAAATATCTGAGCGTTACTGTGGAAGTCTCATTTTTGTTCAGTAACAAGGCGTAGGTGAATGCCCCCGCGCCCAAGTTGTTGATCACCAGCCCTGGGGTAATATTATTTCCCTTCGTGTCCTGATTTGTGGGGACGCAAGGAGACGGCCCGTACTCGCTGTTGTACGCAAATCCCAGGCTGAACTGGAATGTGCTGGCAGGAGCGGGCTCCCCGACGCTGTTGAGCATCAAACCATACGGCCCACTAGGGGTGCTGAAGGTGGCGAAATCCGGAATGTAACCCCACGCGCTGTCCAGGGTTGCATCGTAGTTCTCCTTCAGATTGCTCGCACTAGCGCCTTTATCGGGAAGAAATCCCGCAAAGCGCGTCAGAAATGCCTCCCTCTCCTCGCCGGACGTGTTCTTCAGCGCCATCACAATCCTGGCTTGCGGACTCGGGCCGGTGACCTTGCTGATCGTCTGGGTCAGAACATACATGCCGTCACTGGTACTTCGCTCGATCTCGACCTCCGTGGCATTTTCCGTGACCTTGACGGGCGCCTTCCAGTTCCCGCTGCTGGCATAGCCGTAGTCCCAATACCCGACGTTGGTCACGAGGTCACAGACGCCGTAGCCTTCCCACGCATGCTGCTGGTCAAGCATTTCGACGCCTTCCGGGCTCTCTAAATTGGCGAAGTTGCCGTTTACCGTTATGCAGTAATTCATGTACGTGGCTCCGCTGCCGCTAGTGAATTTGTAGCTGCAGGTTTCGGTGGAGTCGGACATGAGAGTCTGCTCGTGTGGTGATAGCGTTTTGTCGGCGTCGGATGATGCGTCGCTGGACGTCTTTTGTGGGCGATTTTTGATGATCTGATCCACGCTAGTTTGAGCGGGCGTGGATACAGCCAACATGAGCGCGAATCCGGGAAGAGACAATAGGGAAAGCGTTCTGAAAGTTTTCTTCACTTTTTTCTCCTTTTACAAATGATGAGAGCTTTGCGAATTTGCCTTGGTTTGCATTCCTCCATCTCTCGGTTTCCGAATCGATTTGTTTTTTCCGAGGCAAGCCCAGGTTTGGGTCTCTACTCAGAAATCGCAAACGGCGAGCGGAAGACGAAATTCCCTTCTCACTTGCCGGTCCCGGTCAGCGAGACGGTCTGTGGGCTGTTATTGGCGCTGTCGTTTACGTTCATTGTAGCGGTGCGCGTGCCGGTCGCATTCGGCGAGAACTTCACGCTGATGACGCAGTGCGATTTCATCGGCACACTGCCGCTGCACGTGTTGGTCTCGGTAAAATCGCCTGGATCGGCGCCGGTGAAGGTGATGTTAAAGGCGAGAGCGGTTGAGAGATTGTTGGTGAGCGTTACGGTCTTGGCGGCGCTGGTGGTTCCTACGGTCTGTGCTGCGAACGTCAACGTGGCCGGACTCACCGTCGCTTGCGCTTCCCCCGTGCCCGAAAGCGCCACAGCCTGCGGGCTGCCCTGTGCGTCGTCGGTCAGCTCCAGGCTCGCGCTGCGCGCTCCCGTCGCCGATGGGGTGAAGGTAACGCTGATGGTGCATGTCTTGCCTGCGGCAATTGAGCCCGTGCAGGTGTTGGTGGCTTGCGCGAAGTCGCCGGGGTCGGTTCCGGTGATAGTGATGTTGGAGAAGGTGAGCTGGCCCTTTCCGGTATTTTTCACCGTGACCGTCTTCACAGCGCTGGTGGTGGCAACGGGTTGATTCCCGAATGAAAGTCTGGCCGGGGATAGGCTGAGGATGGTGGCAGCCAGTTCCGGTGCCGGTCAAGCTGACGGCCTGCAGACGTTCCATTCACGCCGAGGTTATCGTCGGTTATGGTGAGCGTTCCGTTGTCCGGGCCGTAAACCGAAGGCGTAAAGCTGATACCGATAGTGCAGCTCTGCCCCGCGCTGAGCGTACTCGGGCAATTGTCCAAGGCGAGGTAATCGCCGGTGGCTGCGATGCTGACGATAGTGAGCGGCCCGCCGGAGTTGTTGGCAAGCTTCACCGTCTGCTCCACGCTGGTGGTGTCAACCAACTGACTGCCGAAGTTGAGACTGCTCGGCGAAATCGAAGCGTTAGGCGGCGACACCAGGAACACGTAGGCGGCGATGTTGCTGATTAGGGGGCCGTTTCCGGCGCCCGTTGCGCCCGATGCGTCGCCCATCGTGGACGTAGCGTCCTGGCCGTCGGTGGCGTAGGCGTACAGGATGTGTACACCCGCCTGGAGCGCGGCCGTCTGACCGTTGAAAGCTCCGTTGCCTTGGGCCGTCGCTGCGGTCCACGGCCCCTGCCACGTGTCCACCTGGTAGAAGAGGTTATCCGGGTTGGGCGCGAAAGGCGCGAAGTTACTCTCCGCCGTGAAGTTGAATGCCGGAGTCGAGCTGCTGGTCACATTGCCCGCGAGTGCCGTGATATTTGCTTCCAGGGGGATGGGATGGACTTGCTGTTCGTCGATCACCGTGACCGTGTTGCTGAGGAAGTTGGCCACGTAGATTTTGTTGCTGATGGGGTTGACGGCCGCGGCTATGGGCTGGCCTCCGGCGCCGACCGTACTGGTCGCGTTGGTCGCGCCGTCAACGACTGTGACGCCGGCGTCGAGGAAGTTGGTCACGTAGATTTTGTTGCTGACGGGGTCGACGGCCACGGCTTTGGGAGTGGAGACGCTAAGGATGGTAATAACCCCGTTTGTCGCGCCGTCAATCACCATGACGGTGCCGCTGAGGCTGTCGTTGGCCACGTAGATTAGGTTGGTGACCGGGTTGACGCCCACAGCGCCGGGGTTGGTCCCGACGCTGACCGTGGTGGTCGCGTTGGTCGCGCCGTTAATCACCGTGACCGTGTTGCTGCCGTCGTTGGCCACGTAGATTTGGTTGGTGACGGGGTTGACGGCGACGGCCACGGGATTGGTCCCAGCGCTCACTGTCGTAGTCGAGTTAGTCGCGCCGTCAATCACCGTGACGTTGCTGCTCCCCTGGTTGGCTACGTAGATTTTGTTTGTGACAGGGTTGACAGCCACGGCTACGGGGTCGGTCCCGGCGCTGACGGTGGTGGTCGAGTTAGTCGCGCCATCAATCACCGTAATGTTGTTGCTGCCGCCATTCGCTACGTAGACTTTGTTCGTGACGGAGTTGACGGCCACGGCGTTGGGGCCGGTCCCGACTGTGACGGTGGTGGTCGCGTTGTTTGCACCGTCAATTACCGTGACGTTGTTGCTGCCGTTGTTGGCTACGTAGATTTGGTTGGTCGTTGGGTTGAGTGCCACGGCAAAGGGATCCGTCCCGGTGTCAACCGTAGTGCTCGAGTTGGTCGCGCCATCAATCACCGTAACGTTGTTGCTCCCCTGATTGGCCAAGTAGATTTGGTTGGTCGCAGGGTTGAGGGCCACGGCAGAGGGCTCAGTCCCGACGCTGACCGTGGTGGTCGCGTTCGTGGCGCCGTCAATCACCGACACGCTGTTGCTGCCATTGTCTGCCACGTAGATTTTGTTGGTGACAGGGTTCACGGCCACGGCGTCGGGGCTGGTTCCGACGGTGACTGTAGTGGTCGCGTTGGTCGCGCCGTCTATCACGGTGACGTTGGAGTTCGTGGAGTTGGCCACGTAGATTTGGTTGGTGACGGGGTTGACGGACACGGCGTCGGGGGTGGTCCCGACGGTGATGGTGGTAGTCGCGTTGGTCGCGCCGTCAATCACCGTGACGTTGTTAGAGTCCTCGTTGGCCACATAAATTTTGTTGGTGACGGGGTTGACGGCCACGGCCACGGGCTCGGTCCCGACGGTCACCGGGGTGTTCGTGTTGGTCGCGCCGTCGATCACCGTGACGGTGCCGCCGTCGAAGTTGGTTACGTAGATTTTGTTGGTGACCGGGTTGACGGCCACGGCTGTGGGGGAGAACGCGATGTTGAGGGTGGTGATGGAGTTGCTGGCCCCGTCAATCACCGTGACGGTGTTGCCGCCCACGTTCGCTGTGTAGATTTGGTTGGTGACCGGGTTGACGGCCACGGCCACCGGGTCAGTCCCGGCGGCCCCGACGCTGACGGTGGTGGTCGCGTTGGTCGCGCCGTCTATCACCGTGACGGTACTGCTCCCCTGGTTGGCCACGTAGATTTTGTTCGTGACAGGATTGACGGCCTCGCTCCCGGGACCGGTCCCGGCGCTGACCGTGGTGGTTGCGTTGGTCGCGCCGTCAATCACGGTGACGGAGTCGCCGAAGAAGTTGGCTACGTAGATTTTGTTGGTGACCGGGTTGACGGCCGCGGCAAGGGGCTCGTTGCCGACGGTGACCGCGGTGGTTGCGTTGGTCGCGCCGTCAATCACCGTGACGCTGTTGCTCCCCCGGTTGACCACGTAGATTTTGTTGGTGACGGGGTTGACGGCCACGGCGCTGGGGCCGGTCCCGACGCTGAAGCTGGCGGTCAGGGTTTGCGCCGGTGCGGGCGCAGCGCTCATCAGCAGCACGGCACATACTAAGAGGGCGATAGATAGCCAGACTCGATCACAGCGCATAAATGGAATCTCCTTTTTGACGGCGACAACCGCGGAGTCCTCCCTGAAAAAGACCCCTCGCACGAATCCGGAATTGCGAAAATTCCTGCTCTACTGAAGAAATCGTAAACGGCGGGCGAAAGACGACACGGGATAGCGGAAAATTTTTCTCGGTCGCGGGAGGGGGGCCGGCAACCGGTACAGGCCGTTATGCCCGTCAAGCGCTATTGCCCACTACGCCAGCGACGCCCCACGAATCTACAAATGCTCACACGGATTGCAAGCGGGCGGGCTCTCGAACCGGAGAGCCCATCCTGCGAACGGCATTTGTCACCGACCGTGGCCTCCCGGGTAGGCGCATACCGTAGTCCCAAACCAAAACGAATGAGGCTCTGCCGCGGGGGAGACGGCCGTTCGTCAGTGGCAGGGAACGACGTCCTGCGGTGTGCCGATGTAGGTGCCGCTGCCGCTAAATCCCGCCGGAGCGTTGAAGAAACCCTCAGCCAGATACTCGAACGTGTTCGAGTTCACTAGCGTGCCCACCGTGTTGCAATCTAAATTGATACCGACAGACTCCGAGTTCTGGATTGTGTTACCAGTGATTTTGGAGGTTTTCAGATTCACGAACACAGCGATCGCGCCAGGTCCATCGTTGCCATCGTTATACAATTTGTTCCCCGTCACTGATGGACCGTCGGCTACTAACGTGATTCCTGTAGTCGAATCGATGATCGTGTTGCCCGAAAAAGTGGATCCTGCGTTTGATTCGATATACATCCCATCGGCGCCTCGGTCGGAGCCTGCGGAAACATTGCCAGTAGCCGTATCCACCGTGCTCGAGCCGAAAAGCATACTGATTGTGCCGGGGGCAGCGGTGGTGTTTACAAAATTGTTTGTGACCTTGGCGGTAAGCTGCCCTGTTGCATTCTCCGTCGCATCTGGACCCACAATGGTTGGCCCGTTGGGGCCGGTCACGTAAATTCCTCCGAAATCAAAATCGTATACGCTGCAGTTCTCGACTGTCACCGTCGGGTTCGAACTGCCGCCTTCCATATAAATTCCGTACCCTGTGCTCTGTCCCGAAACCTGGTGAGCCGCTATCACATGATTTATGGTCCCGGGCGAATGTTGGTAGAGAACCCCGACCAGTGCAGCACCCGTGGGCACGTTGTTTCCGGTACTGTCAACCGTAAGGCCTGTCAGATTTACCTCTCCAGTGGCATTTTTCACAAAGACATGCGCAGCCGCCGAAGTCGCGCCGCCATTGATGGTCGTATTGGTAGTAAGACCGCCGGATGGGACTGTGATGTGGACGTAGGACGAGTTCTTTATGGAAAGTGCTTCGATTGTTACTGCATTGATGATGGTTATTTGCTCGGCATAGGTTCCCGGGCAAACTTCCACGACGTTAGGTGAGGGCGCGGCATCCAACGCGGCTTGGATGGAAGTGAATTGGGTTCCTGCTTTGCACGTTCCCACGATGTAGGTTGTCGTGGCATGCAGTTCAGCGGCTCCAAAAGAAAGCGCGGCACTCGCTGCCGCTAGCACCAACATGAGCTTGCTCAGAATTCGCGACATCTTAGTCCTCCTTCGTGCAAAGAAAATTTATAAGCCCCGACTATTTCTGAACCGGCGACTTGAGTGTCTAAATCGGGCAATTTATCGATTCGTATTGCACGCCGATAAATGTGCTGCCCGATATGGAGAAGCCAGGTTTAACGACATATGCAATGCTGACATCCACGAAGGTATTCGAATGCACTTTGCTGGAGGGGGCTGCATAGCTGCAAGCGAGCGTGATCCCCTCTGCGCTCAGCGTGGTGAACACATTGCCTGTGATTTGGGAATTCATAATTTCCGTCGCGGTTGCAGTGATGCCGTCGCCGACGTTGTAAATCTTGTTGGACTCAATGGACATTCCGTCGTAGCTCAACTCGATCGCGGTTTGCGTGGGTGAGCCTTGACCTGTGATTGTGTTGTTCGTTACCGATCCTTCAGTCGCCTCGAGAATGATGGCGGTCTGGGTAAAGCCGGTGATGACATTTCCGTTGATGGTGGTAGTGGTGTTGGGGGAAGTCACTTGAATGCCGATAATGCCACTGTTGACGAGGCTGGTGTTTATGGCTGTGGTGAGATTGCCCGCGGATGTGCCCTGCACCGAGATGCCCTGCTGGTCGTCCGAGATAGTGGAATTCTCGATCGTGACTTTCGGATCGCTGCTGCCGCCTTCGAGAATGATTCCGAAGCCGACAATGCTGCCCGACACGTTAAACACGACCATGTGATTGATCGTTCCGGGAGTGTTCTTGTAAAAAATCCCTATCGGATAGTTTGCACTGCCGTTTGTCTCGTCCACGACCAGGTTGGTCAGGTTCACCGCGCCGCCAACGTTCTGCACCAATATCTGCGCAGCCGCAGCCTGTCCGCCCGCCAGCGTTGTGTTGTTCACCAAACCGCCTGGCGGTACCACCACCGTCGCGAAGGACGAGTTCCCGGCCGCGATGCCTTCCAGCGTGACCGGCTTGCTGATCGTTATTTGTTCCGGGTAAGAGCCGGGACATACCTCGACAATGGTTGGCGCGGGAGTGGCGTCGAGTGCGGTCTGGATTGTGCTGAATTGTGTTCCGGTCTTGCACGTACCCACGATGTAGGTGGTGGCGCGCGCCGTTGGCGTGCTGAATCCAAGCAAAAGCGCAGACGCCAGCATCATGAGCAATAAATTTGTTCGAGACATGAGCTCGTCCTCCAAAGAGCGGTTCTTGTTTTTTCGCCGTTTTTCTCACGCTCTACTTATGTAATCGGAAACGGCGGGCAAAAGACGACAGGGCGCGCAAAAAAGATTGGTCACGCATTCGGGAAGGCGGACAAGAGGGTCCAACAGGGGCCGGACAGGGTCTTTCTATTGATGGTGGGACACAGCGCGGAAAGCGGCTGGAGGAGTGATCTGGCTTAACGATTGGCGAAGGAGGAATTGCGCGTTTGGCAGCTTGCCATCCCAATGATTCCAGAGGTCTCGTCGCTGCGCTTCGAGGCGGTCGGCTTCTGCGGCACGCCCGGCTTGCCGCAGTAGATTGGCAAGGGCGGTCCAAGTGCGCGAAATACAGGTAGCGTCTCGCAGGTCATTCTGGAGGTCGGGTTTCCACGCCATCAGTTTGTCCAAAAACTGCTGGTAGGCCTGAATCGCTTCGTTTCGTTGGCCGGTCTCTGCGTAGTCGTCGGCCTGAGCCCTCAGAGCTTCATAAGCTTCGCTCATCGGCTCGACTTTGTCTGATGGATATTGTCCCGCTTGACTGAGCAATTCGAAAGCTCGGGCGATGCGCTGCTTCGCTTCGTTGTCGCGACCCGCCCAGCGCACGGGATAGGACGACGCAGCCAGGAGCTCCGCTTCGTCTCGTTGAGTGGTCGCACTGCTGCTTGCTTCGCGTATACGTGCGAGTCCGTGATCGTAAACTACTAGCGCGTCTTGCGGGCTTTGGTGGCGCAGGATATTGCCAATTTCTAGACTTTTCCCGGCGATGCTATTGCGACTGAGGTAATCATTCGCGTCCTGTTTCGCGAGATCCTCGGAAATATCCAGCCCTTTTTGAAGTTCAGCGAGCGCTTCGTGGCTCCGGCCGAGGCTTGGGTCTGCATCCGCGCGACCCAATATCTCACCTTCGAGGTCGTATACGTTCGCCAGATTCATGCGCATCGAAGCGTGTCCGTTTGCCGCCTCTCCTTTTTCCAGCTCAATCGCCCGGAGACTGGTCTTAAGGGCGCCATCCAGATCCCCCGCTTGCCACCGCGCAGCCGCCAAAATCATGAGGATAGAACCAATCCCTTTGTCGCTGGACAACGGGATGTCTAAACCCCGTTGACAATAGCGAGTGGCCTCATCGAAGTGCCTCGCCCCGTAATAAGAGCCGCCGACGTTTCCATAGAAATACCTCATGCTGTACAAGTCGTGGGGCTCGGTGGGGTGAGTATTCATGAACCGCTCGATGAGCGAAGCGGTGGTGGCGCCATCCCTCAATGCTTCTGCTTGGTCGCCCCGGCGCCTAGCCAAGAGCATGCGATCGTGGGCGATGGTGGTGGCAATGAACAGCGCCCGCTGATTTGTGGGATCTTTTAAGAGGACAGGATCCACGAATGCCGACGCTTTGTTCAGGCTCGCTTCTGCTTCCGCAAATTGGCCTAGATTGGGAGAGGTCGGATCCCCTTGTGCATGCGCCACGCGTATGTAGGCGTAGGCGATTTCGAGCTCGAGGTCCTTGTCGCCGTGAATGTCGCTGCCCAACGAAGTCAGATATTGCAGCGAATCGGAAACCATCTCCATTCTAACCTTTGTAGCACCGGGCAAACCTCGGATCTTATTGTCGAGGTCGATAAATTTATTGGCTAGTTGGCGGACCTGCGCGAAACGCTGCTCGGCGATCTTTCGTTGCCGGTTCGCCACGTAGAGACCGGTGGAGAGGCTGCCGATCACCAGTACAACGGCAGCGGCGGTTAGCGTCACCACCGTGCGATTTCGGCGCAGGAATTTGGCGGTGCGATAGGCGAGTGCGTCAGGTCGTGCGCTGATTGGTTCGTGCTTCAGGTAACGATGAAGGTCGTCGGCAAACCCAGTCACCGAGCTGTATCGCTCTTGCGGATTCTTCTTCAGAGCTTTGGCGACGATGGTGTCCAAGTCTCCGCGGAGCTGGCGCTGGAGCTTGTCGGCCGTAGTGGCCCGCTTTTCGGCTATGCTTTCGGCATTGGCGGATGACGTTGTGTCGGATGGCCGTAGCGGTTCGGTCTCGGTGATGGCCTTGACGAGACGCGCTGGGGAGTGCGGGCCTGGCCCGGCGGGGTGCTGTCCGGTCAAGAGCAGGTACAGCAGCACCCCCAGGGCATATACGTCGGTTGCCGTTGTCACTGCTCCGCCAGTGACCTGTTCGGGCGCGGCAAACTGCGGAGTCAAGGCCCCGCCACCTTCCAGAGTAAGCTGTGTCGCGGCCGCGGAGCTTCCTTCGTCCTCGAGCAACTTGGCTATGCCGAAATCCAGCAGCTTAACTTCACCGCTGGTGGTGACCAGCACATTGGAAGGTTTAATGTCGCGATGAACGATCAGATTGGCGTGGGCGTGGGCCACTGCGGCCAGCACATCCAGAAAGAGGCGGACCCGCGCATCGATATCGAGCTTGTGCTCGTCGCAATATCGGTCGATCGCTTCGCCGTCAACATATTCCAGGATTAGATACGGCTGGCCATCGGAGGAAACACCGGCGTCGAGGAGGTCGGCAATATGCGGATGCGTGAGGCGGCCAAGGATGCTGCCTTCGCGTTTGAATCGTTCTTCCGTCGCACGCCCGGCAAGCGCAATGTTCACGAACTTCACCGCAGCTTGTCGCTCGAACCGGCCGTCGCTACGACGCGCGAGCCAAACGCTGCCCATTCCGCCTTGGCCAATCTGCGATATCAGTGTGTACGGACCGAGCGTCTGGCCCGCAAGTCCTGTGGGATTCGGCAACGCCAAACGTCGATTTTCCAGAAAACCTTCCTGCGCCAGCACACGGTGTTCGCTTAGAAGTGCCGCCAACTGCGCAGCCAGTGCGGGATCTCGCTCACCTAGCGAGGACAACCAAGCGCCACGCTCGTCTTCTGCCATAGCGAGCGCCCGATCCAGATATGGACTCAGAGCCTGCCACTGATCGGGAGTGAGTGTAGACATCGCGATTCCTTAGAGCGGTAAATCCGTGCGAAGTTTTCGGTGCAAATAAATGCGGGCTTTCTCCCAGTTTCGCTGCACCGTGCGCTCCGAGATCGCACGCATGGCGGCGATTTCAGTAAACGAGAACCCGCAGAAGAATTTCAAGTCCACAATCTCGGCAAGAGCAGGGTCTACCCGAGCAAGCTCTTCGAGTGTCTCGCTAATGTTCTTGAGCTCCTCGTAATCAGCGGAGCCGTCGACGTCATCGCGCAGTGAAGTGATCTCGAATTGACCACCGCGCTTTTGAGCTTGCCGGTTTCGAGCGTGGTCGATAATCAGCCCGCGCATCACACGAGCTGCATAACCCATGAAGCGAGCACAGTCGGGGAATGACGGGCCTTCGCGTTCGGCCATGCCAAGATAGGCTTGGTGCAGCAGAGTGGTGGCGCTCAGGGTTATCGGGAGACTTTGCCTTGCGAGTTCGCGTTTAGCCAGCCGGTGCAGCTCGGAGTAGAGTGTGGAGAAAAGAGCGTCTGCGGCCGAGCGGTCACCTCGGTCGGCAGCACCAATGAGTAACGTGACCGTCGAGAAATTTGCACCAGACATACTTGCACATCCGTGGTAGATGCGGGGTCCGTTACGCCAAAGCCTGTAATACTTCGCCTGAATAGTCAAGTTGAAAGCTGATTAAGCCAATCAGCACCCCCTCCGCGTTCGTAGTTAATCGTTGGCAGGTCGTAGAAAATGTTTTCACCTTGTGGGAACTTTCTTCCTTCTTGCATGCAGACTTTCTAGCGGACATGCTCCCGACCGCGGGCGTGCGAGAGATGATAAACTTTCTTCCGCTCCAGCGGAGCTTCTATCCTGGGGAAAACTTCCGTGAAAAACAAATTCTGCTGCGCGTGTCTGCTGGGCCTCTCACTTTTGTCCGCGGGCGTTCGCCGAGTAAACGCGCAAGCCGCCGCGCCCGAGGTAGTTGAGGTGGACACGCAGGCTTCTGCTCACCCCTTCCCCCATTTTTGGGAGCAGATGTTCGGCTCCGGTCGCGCCATACTCAGCTTGCGCCAAAGCTACCGCGATGATTTGCGCGAAGTTAAATCAATCACCGATTTTCAGTACGTTCGCTTTCATGCAATCTTTCACGATGAAGTCGGCTTCTACGACGAAGACGCCGCGGGCAATCCTGTTTACAACTTCTCCTACATCGATCAGATCTACGATGGGCTGCTTCAGAATCATGTGCGGCCTTTTGTGGAACTGAGTTTCATGCCCAAGAAACTCGCAGCGGCGAATAATCTGCACGCCTTTTGGTACAAACAGAACGTCTCGCCGCCCAAAGATTATGATCGCTGGTCTGCGATGATCTCAGTCTTCGCCAAACATTTGGTCGATCGCTACGGAATTGAGGAAGTCTCTAAATGGTATTTCGAGGTTTGGAACGAACCCAATATCGATTTCTGGACCGGCGATCCCAAAGAAGCCACCTACTACCATCTGTATGACGTAACTGCCGCTGCGCTGAAAAGTGTAAGTCCGCGCCTTCGCGTGGGCGGACCGGCAACAGCCCAGGCCGCTTGGGTAGATCGCTTCATCCGCCATTGCGCCGACAATAATGTTCCGGTGGATTTTGTTTCCACCCACGTGTACGGCAACGACACTCCGCACGATGTCTTCGGTAACGACACGCCCGTCCCGTTGAACAAAATGATCTGCAGCGCCGTGGACAAAGTCCACAATCAGATCAAGTCTTCCGCAAAGCCCAATCTCCCTTTGATCTGGTCTGAAGTGAACGCAGTTTACGATAACGAGCCACAAGTGGAAGACACCGCGTTTATGGGCCCCTGGCTTGGCGACACTATTCGCCAGTGTGATGGCCTCGTCAACATAATGAGCTACTGGACATTTTCAGATGTTTTCGAAGAACAAGGTGTAGTCAAGAAACCTTTCTACGGTGGATTCGGATTGCTGGCTGAGGGAGGCGTCCCCAAGCCGATCTTCAACGCCTTCAAATTGATGCATCATCTCGGCGATCAGAGAATCGACGTAGCATCCGATTCCATGATCGTTACGCGCCGCGCGGACGGCTCCCTCGCGTTGGCCGTCTGGAATTACTCGCTACCTGATGATGCCGGCCACCCCGTGAATATGACGATTCATCTCAAACAATTGAAATCAGATCGCCAGGTTGAAATCAGTGAACTCGATGCCGAAATAGGTTCGCCGCTTCCCGCCTATCACGCAATGGGCGATCCAGCATCTCCAACCATTCAACAATATGCTGAACTGAAGAAGGCTGCCGAATTGCCGCCTCCGCACATCGAAAAAATCAAGAACGGGACGATTGACCTTACGCTGCCGCCGAAATCTTTATTCCTGATTGAAATCCGCTAGAATCTTCTGGCGGCCTAGACGATCAAACGCTTTCGTGAGAATAGAATCGCGTCAGAGTTCCGCGGTCCACGGAAGGAGACCCTTATGACTGCTGACGTAATACGAGAAGTCCTGGTCGAAAGCCAGGCAGGTAAGCTCACTTTCCCTGAAGTTGTGCGCCGGCTCCTCGACGCAGGTGTCGAATCTTACTTCTGCGATCTTGCAGTTCGGCAAGAGACCTTCTATATGTCCGATGGCGAGACCCATTCCGAAAAAATGACGCTACCGCCGGCGGCTATCGCAGAGGAGTTTTCGCCTTCTGAGGTCCTGGCAGCTATCCGCGGCGCGCAGGCCGACACGATCCGCTATCCTGAGTTCGTAAAGCGCTCGGTCGCGGCTGGCGTGATCGCCTATTGGGCTTTTCTCACGGGAAAGCGGGTTATTTATTTCGGCCGAAAAGGTGAGTTTCACATCGAAGAGTTTCCGCGTCCCAAGCCGTAGAAATTCTTCCGAAAAGTTCAGCGGAAGCCAGTGGGCCAGCCGCAACTCCCTTCTTTCCACCGCGACCAGATAGCCGGAACGAATAGCGTCGATAAATAAATCTTATTTGACCGTGTTCCACCCAACATGCTATTTAAGCTCCTCACAATGGGCAGCGATAGTCAAACCCGAGGGCTTGGAATCTCCGCGAAGACCCCGCTCGTGCCGTCGATTTCCGCACGTCTCCCATTTGCCGTATCCCGTCTGATTCAGCTGGTAATCGTAGTAGGCGTAGTACTCGTACGAGTAAATATTATCCTGCTTAGGAGCGGGTAGCGGCCGGGGCGGAAAAAAAGTTCGAACCCCAAGAGGCCGTTACCCGAAAGGGATAACGGCCTCTTGGTTTTTGGAGCCGAAAGTTCAAGGCCAAGGGAGCCTCAGATGAAGTTTTCCGATTTCAGCAAGGCCAAACATGTATCGCGCTACAACCGGGAAAAATTGCTCACCAACACAAACATGACTGTCGCCATGGTCGAAGCACAGAAGGGGACCTCGGAGCTTCCCCACAGCCACGGCCACGAACAGGCCATTCTAGTTCTTCGCGGCGCCTGGCGTTTCCAGATGAAAGGCCAGGAATTCACTGTGCGTGCGAACCAGATGCTTTCGATTCCCGCGCATGTGGAGCACTCCGCTCTCGCCCTGGAAGACACCTTGGCTATGGACATTTGCGCCACGCCTCAGCACCAGCACCCAGCCGTTGAAGAACGGACTGTTCCGTACGATGCGGACCAGTATCTGTGGGGAGTTTAGGGGTTCGCCATGCCGAAAACCAAACAGACCGGCGCAGAAATTATTTGGGAATGCCTGGAACGCCTAGGCGTGGAATATGTTTTCGGCTATCCCGGCGGCGCGATCCTGCCGGCCTATGACGCGATGACCCGCTACAAAGTCCATCACGTCCTCGTCCGTCACGAGCAGGGCGCCACCCATATGGCCGACGGTTACGCGCGAGCTAGCGGCCGCGTGGGCGTGGCGTTGGCGACATCAGGTCCTGGTGCCACGAACATGGTCACTGGTATCGCCACCGCCATGATGGACTCGTCGCCAATCGTCTGCATCACCGGCCAAGTGGGAAGCAAACTCATCGGCAGCGACGCTTTCCAGGAAACAGACATTACCGGGATCACCTTGCCGATCACCAAGCACAATTACTTGGTTACGCGCGCGCAAGACATCGCTCCGAGCTTGCGCGAAGCTTTTCAAATCGCGAGTTCCAGCCGCCCCGGTCCCGTCCTCGTGGACATCACCAAAGATGCTCAAAACGGATCGTGCGAATTTGATTGGGAAGCCGCAGCGCCGCAACGCCGACATTTCGTGCGTGGCTCTTTTTACAATAAAACGCAATTGGCCGAAGCTTTGGAACTGATTAACCAGGCCAAGCGGCCGGTGATCCTCGCTGGTCATGGAATTATTCTGTCGGGCTCCGAGCAGGAAGTTCTGGCGTTTGCAGAGGCCGCGTGTGCTCCGGTGGCGCTCACCCTTCTCGGGATTGGCGCCTTCCCTGCTTCGCATCCGCTATGTCTGGGAATGATGGGCATGCACGGCGAAGCCTGGGTGAACAAAGCGGTTCAAGAATCCGATTTGCTGATCGCGCTCGGTATGCGCTTCGATGACCGCGTCACAGGAAATCTGAAAACATATGCGCCGACGGCGAAGAAAATCCACGTCGAGATTGACCGCGCTGAAATAGATAAGAACGTCCACGTGGACGTTCCACTGATCGGCGACCTTCGCGAGTTGCTGCCGCAATTACTTCCTGGTGTGAAAAGAGTGGACCGCTCGGATTGGCTTTCCCATATCGACGATTCAAAGCAAGACTCCGCGGTGCGAGACATTCAGAGCCTGCCGGACGATGGGCATCTATACGCCGCGCACGTGATCCACGAATTGTGGCGTGAGACCAACGGCGACGCCATCATCGTCACCGACGTGGGCCAGCACCAGATGTGGGAAGCCCAATATTACCGGCACGAAAAGCCACGCACGCTGATTACTTCCGGCGGACTGGGCACCATGGGCTTCGCGCTGCCGGCCGCCATCGGCGCTAAGTTTGCGAATCCGAAGGCCGAGGTTTGGGTGATTGCCGGCGACGGCGGTTTCCAAATGACCATGGCCGAGCTTGCCACCATCGTGCAGGAGAAAATCGAAATCAAAATCGCCATTGTGAATAACGGATATCTGGGTATGGTCCGGCAGTGGCAGCAGTTCTTCTACGAGGGCCGCTATTCTTCTACTCCATTATGGAGTCCGAATTTCCAAAAGCTCGCCGAGGCCTTCGGCATCCCCGCCTTCACTGTGAATACGCGGCCAAACGTAATCCCCACATTGCGCGCAGCCCGGCAACATCGCGGCCCGGCTTTAATTGATTTTCAAGTTGAACAGGAAGATTCCGTGTTTCCGATGGTTCCGGCTGGAGCGGACTTGCATGCCATGATTCGCAGGCCGAATCCGCTGGTCGAGAGGGCAACCGATGTCTGAACAACAAAAACTCCACTCGTTCGTGCTCTACGTGGAAAATCAACCCGGCGTGTTGAATCGCGTTGCGTCATTGTTTCGCCGCCGTGCTTACAACATCGAGTCGCTCACAGTGGGCCACACGGAACGCCCGGGCATCTCGCGCATGACCATTGTGGCGGGAATCAGCGAAGGGGCGGCGCACCGGGTGGAAGCCAATCTTTATAAACTGGCCCCTGTTCTCTCTGTCGAAGACGTGACCCACGTTCCGATAATTGCGCGAAGCCTGGCCTTCATCAAAGTTTCGGCAAATGACGAATCGCGTTACCGCCTGATGGAGATTGCTCGCGTTTTCCGTGCGCGCGTCGTGGATTTAGCCAACGAATCTCTCGTCATCGAAATCACCGGCACCGAAGACAAAGTAGATGCCCTCGTTGGAGTTCTTCGTCCCTTTGGAATTCTGGAAATGGCGCGAACCGGGCAAGTCGTCATGTCGCGCGGAACAAAACCTCCGGCGGACGGCCACTCAGTCGGACGAAGTGAGTTGCTGTTGGAAGAGGAAGCGTCGCAATCGGTTTAATAAATCCATATCAAACGACCCTAGGAGATAAAAATGGCTAAGATTTATCACGACAATGATGCGGATCTGGCTCTGATTCAGGCCAAGAAAATTGCAATTATTGGATACGGCTCGCAAGGTCACGCCCATGCGCTGAATCTGCGTGACAGCGGATGTCACGTGTGCGTCGGCCTGCACGCTACCAGCCAATCCTGGGAGAAAGTAAAAAAGGCCGGGCTGCCGCTTTTTTCCGTCGCGCAAGCGGCCGCTGCCAGCGACGTGATCATGATCCTCGCGCCCGATACCGCGCAGCCTGGCATCTACAAACGCGACATCGCACCGCATCTTTCAGCCGGTAAGATGCTGATGTTCGCGCACGGCTTCAATATTCGATATGCAACAATCGATATTCCCACCGACATCGACGTGACCATGGTGGCGCCGAAAGCGCCCGGACATCGCGTCCGCGAAGTATTTGTCGAAGGCGGCGGCACTCCCGCGTTGCTGGCAGTTCATCAGGACGCAACAGGCTCGGCCAAGCAACTCGCTCTCTCTTATGCGAAAGCTATTGGCGCCACGCGCGCTGGAGTAATTGAAACAACATTCACCGAAGAAACGGAAACCGACCTGTTCGGAGAGCAAGCCGTCCTTTGCGGCGGCGTAAGCGCGCTGGTGAAAGCCGGATTCGAGACCCTGGTACAAGCCGGCTACCAACCTGAGATCGCCTATTTCGAATGCCTCCACGAACTGAAATTAATTGTTGACCTGATGTATCGTGGCGGGCTCAATTACATGCGTTATTCCGTAAGCGACACCGCCGAGTACGGTGATTACACCGGCGGTCCGCAAATCATCACCAGCAAAACGCGCGACACCATGCGGGAGATGCTCAAACAAATCCAGAATGGTGAATTCGCAAAAAAATGGATCGGCGAGAATGAATCGGGTCGCAAAAGCTTTAACGCCGAAAGGCAAAAAGAGCAGCAGCAGTTGATCGAACAAGTGGGTGCCGAGCTCCGTTCGAAAATGCCATTCCTGGACCCCGTTACCGTGTCAACGGAACAGCCTGTGTCTGCGGAAATTGCCGCAACGGCCATGACCTCCAGCAGCAAATGAATCGTTCGAACAGCAGAAGCAGCGCGATTACGAACGGCGTCGAGCGCACTCCCAACCGCGCCATGCTTCGCGCTGTCGGCTTTCGCGATGGCGATTTTGAAAAGCCGATCATTGGCATCGCCAATTCCTATAGCAAC
Source organism: uncultured Acidobacteriota bacterium (assembly GCA_963838475.1). Classification (GTDB taxonomy): domain Bacteria; phylum Acidobacteriota; class Terriglobia; order Acidiferrales; family UBA7541; genus Palsa-295. The sequence goes on along the minus strand of CAWIRJ010000007.1, from coordinate 298,605 downwards.
ATCACTCCTTGTAACGCCAGTCTGAATGATCTCGCAATACGCGCGGCGGAAGCCCTTCGAGAACAAAAAACCATGCCTCAGGTTTTTGGAACCATCACTGTAAGCGATGGAATTTCCATGGGCACCGAAGGAATGAAATATTCCCTGGTTTCGCGTGAGGTAATTGCCGATTCCATTGAAACCGTCTGCAATGCGCAGCGCATGGATGGCGTGCTCGCCATCGGCGGCTGCGACAAAAACATGCCGGGTGCCATGATCGCCATCGCGCGATTGAACATCCCGGCGATTTTTGTTTACGGTGGCACCACCAAGCCCGGCCATTTCGAAGGTAGAGACCTCACGGTCGTCAGTGCATTCGAAGCCGTCGGACAGCATAGCGCCGGAAAAATGAGCGACCGCGAATTACTCGAAGTCGAAAAGCATTCGTGCCCAGGCGTGGGTTCGTGCGGCGGAATGTACACGGCCAACACCATGTCTTCCGCGATCGAGGCCATGGGACTCAGTTTGCCCTACTCTTCCACGATGACCGCTGGAGAAGACGAGAAAATGCAAAGTACCGCAGAGTCTGCGCGTGTCCTCGCTGATGCCGTTCGCCGGCAGATTCTTCCTCAGCAGCTCTTAACCCGCAAAGCTTTCGAGAATGCAATCGCGATAGTGATGGCGACCGGCGGATCGACAAATGCCGTTCTGCATTTGCTGGCCATCGCGCAGGCTGCCCGCGTTCCTTTGTCGATCGATGATTTCGAGCGCATCCGGCCTTCGGTCCCGGTCCTGTGTGATTTAAAGCCTTCCGGTAAGTACGTGATTACAGATTTCCACGCCGCCGGTGGAATTCCACAAGTAATGAGGATTCTGCTGGATCACGGAGTAATTCACGGCGACGCGGCAACCGTCGAGGGCAAAACAATTGCCCAACGTCTGGAGAAAGTACCCGCTGAGCCCGCAAAAAATCAAGACGTCATCCGTCCGTGGAACAAGCCGGTCTATCCCACTGGACATCTCACCATCCTCAAGGGGAATCTCGCAAGTGAAGGCGCAGTCGCAAAAACTTCCGGCATCAAAAATCCGAAAATCACCGGCCCAGCGCGTGTCTTCGACTCGGAAGAAGAATGCCTGGCGGCGATTCTCGCCAACCGTATCAAGCCCGGCGACGTCATCGTGATTCGCTACGAAGGCCCCAAGGGCGGCCCAGGAATGCGCGAGATGCTTGCTCCCACCGCCGCGCTCATCGGCGCCGGCCTCGGCGATTCCGTGGGACTGATAACCGACGGACGCTTCTCCGGCGGCACGCACGGCATGGTCGTCGGTCACGTCGCTCCCGAAGCCGCAGTCGGAGGTGGCATCGCGCTGGTGCACGAAGGCGATTCCATCACCATTGACGCAAACGCGCGACTCCTGCAGCTAAATATTTCCCCCGAAGAATTTGCGCGTCGTCAATCTGCATGGGTCAAGCCAAAGCCGCGCTGCACCACCGGCGTCCTGGGAAAATATGTTCGCCTAGTCTCAAGCAGCAGCATTGGCGCCATCACAGATGCATGTGGGGAGGATACATAGCCAGAGCTGGCCGTCGCTGCCAACGGACGTTCGCCCAATCAATATGCCAACTCGAGCCAGACCAGGAATGCCAAACCTCTTCTTTCAAACCACTCGCCCAACAGCTCGAGCGGTAACGCGCGCCCCCGGATTTCCCTTTCCCTGCCATCAAAAAATTCTATCGCTAACAAAAGAAAATCTAATTCGGACGAAATTATTTCTCAGCTATATTCACACCTGCAATGCGCCAACAAGTGTAGCCGTTTCCGCACAAGTAGCATTAAGGAGCGCCACAAATGAAACGCATCGATGCCGTAATCAGGCCCTCGCAGCTTGATGAAGTAAAGCAGCGCGTGAATGCCCTGGGCATAACCGGTTTGACCGTCTCCGAGGTCCGCGGATTCGGCCGCCAAAAAGGCCATACCGAAACTTATCGCGGCTCGGAATACACGGTGGACTTCCTGCCGAAGATCTTCGTCACCATTGCGGTCGCGGAGGATCTCGTCGAGCCCGTCGTGGAAGCCATCGTAGAAGGCGCGCGAACAGGCGTGATCGGCGACGGCAAGATTTTCGTGTCGTCTCTTGACGACGTGATTCGCATTCGCACCGGAGAGCGCGGCCCCGGCGCAATTTAATTATCGATCGCAAAGTTTCGCAAATTATTCGACTGTCGCAAAAGGAGCTACCAGATGCGCCTTTTATCTTTCCGAAGCCATTGTGGACGCCGTTCAGTCGCCATTTCCAAGGCTCTCCTTGTGTTGCTCTTGGCGCAAATTCTCTCCGGATCAATATGCGCCGCTTTCGCAGACCAGGCGCCGCAGCCCGACCCCGCAGGTACCGCGACAGGCGACAGAAATTCAGTCGCTGACGCGGCCGGCAACTCATTCGTTGTGCCCGAACCGACTGACACGACCTCGCCCGATTACGCCAGGAACAAGAAAGCCTTCGACGAATTTCAAGCCCAGGCCGCGCGCGAACCTCTCGCTCTCAAGCTCGCCGACGGAGTTGGCCACGACCGCATCGGCTCAAACTTCTCCTGGACCTTGCTGACCGGTTATCTGGTGCTGTTCATGCAGGCCGGGTTCGCCCTGCTCACCTGCGGACTCGTGCGCAAAAAAAATGCCGCGCATCTTATGATGCTCAATTTCGCCGCATACGTTTTCGCGTTTCTCGCTTATTACGCCGTCGGCTACGCCTTCCAGTTCGGTGCCATCGCACTAAATGCCGCCCCCGCAAATCTCGGCGGCGCGCCAACCTTAAATCATTTCCTGATCGGCAGCGGTCAATGGGGATTTCTCGGCGGCAAAGGATTTTTTCTCACCGGCCCCGCCTACGACGCCAGCAGCAATTGCCTTACGCTCTTCGAAGTCGTGTTCATGGAGACGGCCGGCTACATTATCGTAGGCGCGATTTGCGAGCGCATCACTTTCTGGGCCTTCCTGGTTTGCGAGCTCTTTATCGGCGGCCTGCTCTACCCCATTTCCGGCTGTTGGGTTTGGGGCGGCGGCTGGCTTTCGCAACTCGGCTCCAGCATGCATCTCGGGCACGGTTACGTTGATTTCGCCGGCTCCTCCGTCGTTCACTCCGTGGGAGGATTTTGCGCCATGGCGCTAGCCGTAATTCTGGGTCCTCGTTTGGGTAAGTATGGTCCAGACGGAAAACCGCGAGCCTTCCCTGCTTCCAACATTGTGTTCGTTGTTACCGGAACATTCGTTCTTCTCTTCGGATGGATGGGCTTCAACCCCGGCTCAACCCTCGGTGCAACTGACCTCCGCATAGCAGTCGTCGCGGTGAACACAAACCTGGCCGCCGTGGCGGGGTCAGCGGCTGCAATGCTGTTGTGGTACCGCCTCTTTGGAAAGCCGGACATCACTATGGCATGCAACGGAATGCTCGCAGGCCTCGTCGCTATCACCGCTCCCTGCGCATTTGTGTCCCCCACGGCATCGGTAATTATTGGAATAGTCGCAGGCGTCCTGGTTTGCTTGGGCGTGCTTTTCAACGAACGTATTCTCAAGATCGATGATCCCTGCGGCGCAATTTCGGTTCACGGATATTGTGGCTGGCTCGGTGCTGTCGCTCTTGGAATTTTTGCCGATGGCACATATGGCGCCGGTTGGAACGGTGTTGGCACTGCGGCGTATCTCGGGAAAACAGGTCAGGGTGTGACTGGCTTGCTTCACGGTGATTGGTCCCAATTTGTCGTTCAACTCGGTGGCGCGACCTTACTCGCGATTTATGCTTTCGGTGCGACCTATGTTGTTTTTAAAGCCGTGAATGCGTGGCGCTCAATGCGCGTCACTAAAGAAGTCGAACTCGAAGGCCTCGACGTCCCGGAGTTCGGCATGTTGGGCTATCCCGAAGACGCAGTTCAAATGTTGAGCGCCGGTTCGCAATCTCCGCAACGAGCGGTGTAGCGTCGGGAGAAAACTCAAGTATCCATGTCCACCAATCCATCGCTGGCCGCTGAGCTTCGTGATTTTTCCGCGAAGGAATCCGCTCGCATTCAGGACCAGTTTGCAGCTTCCGGTGATGGCGCAGCATTCCTGCTGGGCCGCAGTTCTCTGATCGATTCCATCGTCGAACGTCTTTGGAAGGAACTGGTTTCGGCCGACTCCGACGGTCCACCCAATCTAGCCCTGGTAGCCCTGGGAGGTTACGGACGACGTTGGCTCTTCCCTTTTTCCGACGTCGATCTGCTTTTTCTTCATGGCGGAAATAAAGCCGACGACAAATTCAAAGACCCCATTCGGAAATTTTGCCAAGAACTGTGGGATTTGCAGCTAAAGCTCAGCCCCGCAACGCGCACTCTCGCCGAATGCGGCCAATTGGATCCCGCCAACCCTGAGTTCGCCATCTCGATGCTCGATTCCCGTTATCTAATCGGAGATCGCAGGCTTTTCACCCGCCTTCATGATGAAGTGATTCCGAAATTGATCGCGAATGAGTCACGCCAGATCGTAAAAGGTCTCTCGGAGCTTACGCGTGCCCGTCATAACAAATTTGGAGAAACCGTCTTTCATCTGGAACCGAATATAAAAGACGGCCCTGGCGGCCTCCGCGATTACAACGTGGTCAGCTGGCTTTCACTTCTCGCCGCCATCGAGAGATATCACATCTGGCCCAGCGAAAACGCCGTACTTCCCGTCACGATTCAGCCGCAATTCGAAGCGGCCTTGAAGTTTCTAATTTCCGTTCGCTGCTTCCTGCACTTCCGCCGAAATCGCGACGACAATACCCTTTCCTGGGAATCGCAGGATGCTTCCGCCGCGCGAAAGATTGGCGTCATAAGTTCTCCGCCTGTGGTTGCGGGAAACCATGACCGCCATGTAGGGCCTTTCACCACTCCGGACTGGATGCGTATTTTTTTCGGCCACGCGCGCACAGTTCACCACGTTTGCAATCGTTTGCTGGAAGAAGTTCCCGCGGCAAGGTTATCGATTCACGATCAGTTTCAGCAGTTGCGCTCGCGCCTATCAAACGCCGAATTCCTGGTCGTGGACGGGATGCTGGCCCTTCGCCAGCCTGCCGCTCTTGACGATCCTCATTTGATCCTCCGTGCGTTTCATTTCTTGGCGCGGCACGGGCTGCCACTCAGCTATAACACCGAACTACAAATCGAACGCGCTCTGCCATCCTTGGCCGCCAACCCGCCAGTTGGTTCGGAACTTTGGCATCCGCTGCAGGAAATCCTGGTTGCGCCGCATGCCGCCGATGCTTTGCGTGCCATGCACTCATTGGGCCTTCTTAATATCTTGTTGCCGGAATTTGCACGCATCGATGCCTTGGTCGTGCGCGATTATTCACATCGCTTCACCGTTGACGAGCACACCTTCGTCGCTATCGACAATCTTCACGCCCTCCGCCAGTCGCAATCGAAATGGGATCAGCGCTACGCCGAATTGCTCGAAGAGCTGGAACAGCCCGATTTGCTTTATCTCGCGCTCCTTCTGCACGACGTGGGAAAAGGCGCGAAAACAAACGATCACGTTCGCGCCAGCGTGGAAATTGCCGAAAGCGCCATCGCTCGCTTCGATCTCGACGAGCCTGACCGCGAAACAATCCTTTTCCTAATCGGCCGCCATCTGGAAATGAGCGCCGCCTTGCGTCGTGATATTTTTGATCCTGAAACGGTTCGCGCGTTTTCCGAAAAGGTGGAAACGCCCGAGCGTCTGAAAATGCTTTGCTTGCTGACCTACGCGGACATCAAGGCCGTCAATCCCGAAGCGCTTACTCCTTGGAAAGCGGAAAACATTTGGCAGCTTTACATTGCCTCGGCCAATTACCTGAATCGCAACCTCGATCAGCGCCTGCACGTGGATGCGCACGACGAAGTGATGGCGCATCTCGGCACTCTCGCGCAAAAGGTTGGCAAACGTCTGGACGATTTTCTGGAAGGACTTCCGCGACGCTATCTGCTCACCCATCCGGCCGCGGAGATTCTGGCGCATTTGGAGATGGCCGCCCAACTTGCGAAAGATCCGGTGCAAATAAGCCTGCGCCGCGGCCGCCATTGGTACGAGCTAACGCTGGTGACCCGCGATCGCCCGGCTCTTTTCGCGACTGTGGCCGGTGTCCTGGCCTCCTGGGGCATGAACATCGTGAAAGCTGCCGCATTTTCAAACCAGTCAGGCATAGTTGTGGACACGTTTTACTTCACCGACCGCTTTCGAACGTTGGAACTGAATTTACCCGAGTGGGAGCGCTTTCAGAAAAACATCCAGGATGTTTTGAACGGAAAGGTGGACCTGGACCGCATGCTAAGCAGCCGCCTTCGTTCACAAAAAAGCCCTATGCCGAAGATAAAAGTTGAAACTCGAGTGAAGTTCGACGACGCCTGTTCCGCGCACAGCACCCTGGTGGAAATCATCGCCCAGGACCAGCCCGGCCTTCTTCACCGCATCAGCTCGATTTTTTCGCGCGAAAACTGCAATATCGAAATTGCCTTGATTGAAACCGAGGGAGAAACCGCCATCGACGTTTTTTACCTCACGTCTTCAGGGGCCAAGCTCTCAGAGGAGCAGCAGACCAACCTCCGCTCAGCTCTGCTCACTCAACTTGCCGTCCAAACGAAATGACGGGCGGCTCAATTCACAAAACCGTGAATCGGCCGCCCGTTCGCCTTCTTTGAATGTACCGCAGTGTCTCTAGCTCCGCTGTTACGCTTTGGCCGCTGCTGCCATCTGCTCGCGCATTTGCTTCATAAATTGCCGCATGTGGGCGATATTTCCCGGATTGCGCTTTTCGCTCCATGCTTCATAGCGCTGCGCCGCCTTTTCCAGGTGCCCCATGAAATCCTTATTCATGAACAATTTTCGAGTCTCGGCAATAAGGGGCTTCACACGCTCCCAGACACCGAAGAACTCGCCGTTGGTTTCAAAGAAGAGGTCTTCGTGAAGCAAACCATAATTCAGGTACGCGCATGCCTGGTCCCAATAGCTGAACACCATCATTGCGAACGCCCCTTGTTCCGTCCCCATGGGCGCCACACGCTGGAAGTCCTCCATGGTCTCGACGAAATAGTTCCTGAAGAACCAATCGCGTGCTTGACGCATCTTTGCCTCGCGCCGCAGATCGTAGATCTTTAGTTGAAGTTTCCCTTGCTCGTACGTAGGCTTCGTATCCATTTGATGCTCCTTTTTATTTTTATTAATTGAATTGCCTCAACTCGATTTGAACCGCCTCTTCAACCATGAGTCGAATGAAGAGCGCCTAAATCGACAGTGCACTCCGCTAATTTGTCGGCAACCCCTCTACCTCCATCACTGGCCGGATTTCAACTGTCCCCCACCGCCCGCCTGGAATTTTCTTAGCCACGCCGATCGCTTCATCCAGATTTTTAGCGTCGATCAGGAAATACCCGCCAAGTTGTTCGCGAGTTTCCGCGAACGGGCCATCGGTGATTAGCTGCTTTCCATCGCGTACCCGCACGCTGGTCGCCGTTGATGTAGGATGTAGCGGCGCGGCGTCCAGATATTTCCCGCTGCTTGAAAGCTCTTGCGCAACTTGCGCCGACTCATTGTAACAATGCTCCCTTTCGGAGGCACTCAAACAGTTTTCGTCCATGTAAATTAGGAGCATGTATTTCATTCGTTCTACCTCCATACGATAAGTCGAACGGCGCTGCCCGGAATCGACAGCTCGACCGAAAAATATTTACAATAGCTTATGCTAGCAAACGCAACTGCTGCCGTTGAAACAGTTTATCGCGCCGATTGGGGCCGCATCGTCGCTACCTTGATAGGGCTGGTCGGCGACTTCGACCTTGCCGAAGAGTGCGCTCAGGAAGCTTTTGCCGCCGCCGTGGACCAATGGCCCTCGTCGGGTATTCCCGAATTTCCGCGCGCGTGGATCATTCAGACCGCCAAGCACAAGGCTATTGACCGAATCCGCCGTCGGGGCCGCTATGCCGAAAAACTCGAATCCTATTCTACCTCCGGTTTCGTGCGCCTCAGTGAAGAGCCCGACTACGACACAACCGAAATCCCTGACGATCGTCTTCGTCTTATTTTTACCTGCTGCCACCCGGCTCTCGCGTTGGAAGCGCAAGTAGCCCTCACTCTGCGAACATTGTGTGGCCTCGAAACCGATGAGATAGCCCGCGCGTTTCTCACATCTTCAACGACTATGGCGCAGCGTTTGGTGCGTGCAAAACGAAAGATCCGCGATGCGCGCATTCCTTATGTCGTACCGGAAGCCAATGACGTAGCTGCACGCCTCGATGCTGTCCTCACCGTGATCTATCTGGTCTTCAACGAGGGTTATCTGGCCACTCGCGGCGAATCCTTGGTAAGAACCGATCTTTGCTCTGAAGCAATTCGGCTGGGCCGGCTGATTGTTGCGCTAATGACGCCGAGAACTCCCGCCGAAGCCAAGGCGCTTCTCGCTCTAATGCTGCTACACGACGCTCGACGCGACGCGCGTCTCGACGAATCCGGAGAAATCGTAACCCTGGAAGCGCAAGACCGCAGCCGCTGGAACCGCGAGCAGATCGCCGAGGCCTCACCTTTGGTTGAAGAAGTTCTTCGCGAGAGGACACCCGGCCCGTTTGCGCTACAGGCCGCCATCGCAGCCGTGCATTGTCGCGGCGCGCGCCCGGAAGATACCGACTGGCCCCAGATCGTCAAACTTTACGATCGCTTGGAACGCGTTCAGCCCTCCCCGATCGTGTCACTGAATCGCGCCGTGGCAGTCGCCATGGCTGATGGGCCGCGCGCCGGCCTCGTGTTAATCGACGCACTTTCTGCGACAAATGATCTAGACAGCTATCATCTGCTGCATGCCGCGCGCGCCGACCTACTCCGCCGCGCCGGCACCCACGAGGAAGCCGCTAAAAGCTATCGGAAGGCGTTGGCCCTCGTCTCCAATGACAGCGAGCGCCGTTACCTACAACGCCGCCTGCGCGAAGTCCAATCACCGGCTTCGTAACGCTTCTCTGGTTATCGAGCTCGTTCTTCTCTATTCGGGAATGCGCTGCAAAAACGACCGATCCTCTGCAAGAATACATTTCGATTTGTCGGCGTCGGCCGCGCTAGCGACCGCTCCGGCATCCTTCAGCAGCGCTGCGCGATAATCTTCATAAGCAGCCAAGCTGCGAAAGCTTATCAACGCAAGCGCGATATTGGTCGGCCCCGCGAATTTCGTAGGCAAAAAATACCCCAGCAGTTCTCCACCGCAACGTTGGATGGGTCCGGGCAAATTCCGAGCGTAACGCTCGAAGTCCTCCAACTTGAACGGGTCGAGCGTGTAACGAATGCACATAGTTATCATCAGCCGCCTCCGCTTCCTCAGGACCACACGTCACAGTTCTAAACAACTGAGCCGTTAGCATAAGACTTGGTGGGCCGTGACGTTTCATTTACAAATGAAATGTCGTTTTCGATTCCGCGCTAGAATAACGCGATGAACATGACCTATCCGATTTCGTCTGTAGGTGAATTGATCGGTGAGCCTGCGCGAACTGCCATTCTCATTTCTTTGCTCGATGGAAGCAGGCTTCCGGCAGGAGAACTAGCCCGGCTCGCAGGCATATCCGCACAATCCGCCAGCGCCCATCTGTCGAAACTCGTCGACGGCGGATTGCTTCTGTCGCAAAACAACGGCCGTCATCGCTATTACAAGATCACCAGCCCCGAAGTGGTTCACGCACTCGAAGCATTAGGCACGATTGCAACTCTGCCGCGTCCAACAGCCGCGCCCCGCTCCCGAGAAGACGTTGACATTTCCCACGCACGCTCCTGCTACGACCATCTCGCCGGTCACGTCGCCGTAGAACTCACAAAATCCCTTCAAAACCTCAAAGTAATCCGTCACCAACGGTCCGCGAGATTACAAACTCGGTCCAAAAGGCTGCGCGTGGTTTGCAGACCTGGACATTGATGTTCTCGCGCTAGCTCGCGGTCGACGTACCTTCGCTCGCCGCTGCCTCGATTGGACCGAGCGCCAGCCGCACGTTGCCGGCGCCCTGGGCGCCGCACTCTTCTCACGAATGCTCGACGCAGGATGGCTCGCGCGCCGCCGCGGCACACGCGCTCTCCGCATCACCCAACGAGGCGCCCGCGAACTGCAAACCCGCCTTGGCTTCACCGCGTAAAAGTCGCGTGGAAATTATCGGTAGCTGCTAACGTCAGATGGCTAGGGTTGGTTTTGCGACTTCGGCGGCTCCGCTGGAACCGTATAGGTCTTCCCATCGCGCATATAAAGCTTCGACGCCTCTGCGCGATTCAGCGGCCGCGCCCCGCGTCTTCCAAACACCGCAAGCTGGTTTCCGCTCTCATCAACCGCGCGATCTCGATCGGTACCCTTAGAAATCGCCAGCGCGGGTCCAGACGTGCGATACGTAGCAATTAGTTTCGGAGTCGGTCGCGGACTAAATCCGTAAGCGTTTGGCGAATCCTCGGGCGATAATATTTGCAACACGCGCAGACCATTTGCACCGTCAGCCACAAACGCGAACGCGCTCGCGTCCACCATTCCAATTTTGATGTCGCGTACATCATTCATTTTTCCATCCGCAGAAAACATCTGATCGAGCCTCGGCTGCTCCGGCCGCTCCACGTCCACGATCGCAATTCCCTGCTTGCCCGCAGCTACGTAAGCGTAGGTCCGCGCGACATAAATGTTGCGCGCATCTTCCAACGCCACTGCCGCGTTCGCTACGACGCGCGGCCGCTCCAGATTCGTAACGTCGAGAACCTTCAGCCCTCCTCGATCCACCACGAATGCGTAACGAAACTGAATCGCGATTCCCCGCGGATCGTCCAACTCCGGCGCGCTCACCACTGAAGCCACGCGCGGTTGTAGAGGCTGGTCTAGATCTACTACAACGAGCCCGCGGTCGCACAAAATGTAAGCGTATGTTCCAACGATCGCAATCCGCCGCGCCCCATTCAAAATCCCATCCGGATTAAACGCCAGCGCCCGTTTCAGAAAATTATTCCGCGGATCGCCATCCAGCAGCGTGCTCACACCGGGCGTCTTGCTATTCGGATTCGAATCGCCAATGATCACCAACCCTTCATATTTATCTGCGACATACAAATACGCGTACATCGGATGAATCGCTTGCTCTTCGTTTTCCGCTTTATGCGTCCTCGCTGGATCGATCGCCAGCGTTGACGGGCTCGCCACCGCCATCGCATATTTTGTCTTTACGTAAAGTTGTTGTCCCAACGGCGAAACCGGCGCAGTGACCATACGTTCAGAAAATCCCTTATTGTCGATATTCGCCACATCGTATGCGCGAAATCCGCCTTTGCCCAACGCCGCATACAAGTATTCACCGCGCAATTGAACGTCGAGCACGTTTCCCAAATGGTGATAGGCTTCTTTCAACTGGCGATCGCGTGCAATATGCTCGCGATAATTGTCCGGATATGCCAGTCGCTGCAAATAACTGCCGATAATCGCGGGCGGCTCGTCGTGTTCCGCCACCGCGACGGCATCAAAACCCTTCGCGCCATCCGCCACATAAATGTAGCGCCCCATAAAATTCAAAAGATTCGTTCCCTGCAACAACACCTGCGCCATCCACGCGTTATTGTCGTTACGCTCGGACACGTGGCAATCGTCGCAAGCTTTCGTTTCCTTAGCTCGCACCGTGTGCGGAACGAACGTGCTGAACGCAGTACCGCTGAAACCTTCGGCCGAAACCGTCTGCTGCATGTAATAAAGCCACTCGCGATTCTGATTCTGCGAGCTCACCAAAATCGCGCACGAAGAACGCGCGGGCGCGATGCGATGTCCTGTCACCGTGCCGTCGATTCCGAGCATGAATCCGTCGTCGCGCAAAACTTGAAAATCGTACGCAGTATAATTTCGCGTTGTGAGCCCTTCGTTGTGCAGCATCGGCTTCTTCTGGTTGGCCGTCATCGATAAATGGCACCCAAAACAGTTCGGCGTCCACGAAGTGTGACACGCGTAACAAGTCATCCGGCTGTTCGCGTGCGCAAGCTGTGATGTGTCGCTCGGCACGTCGCCCCAAATCTTGCCATCAATGCGAATTGTCTTGGCCCAGCGCGATTTTTCGTTGTAGTGAGGATTTCCCGGAGTGATCGTGTCCAACACCTGCATCACTTCCCATTCCTTGCCGGCTTCGACCATCGAACGTTGATAAAGTTTTCCGCCGATCCATTCGAACCGACGATTGTTCCAAGGTGTTCGCAGCGCATCGAGATGCGATCCGCCAATCGGAGCTGCCGCTCCCGAAGAAATCAGTGTCGCCCGCTTCTCCACCGTGCCATGACAATCCGTGCAGTCCAGTTCCACCGCCGCGCGCGGCTCGGCGTAAAGCTTGCCAGTCCCGTGATCGTCCTGCTCAAAATGGCAATCCACGCAATGCATTCCCTTTTCCAAATGGATGTCCGCCAAATGCACTGCCTTCCCAAATTTCTCCGGATCATCCGCCGCTACAATTTTATTTTCGCCGTCCAGCAGATTGCCTCTTCGATCGCGTTTATATACCGCGCGAAAAATCCATCCATGGCTGTGAAAATCCGCAAATTGAGTCTGCTTCAACTGTTTATTGAAATCCTCGTCTCCCACGTGTTCCAGAAACTTCGTGTCAGACCACAACCCTTTCGCCGCCGCACCTTCCGGATTTCGCAGCGCCACTTCATATTTTTGTTCTTCCGTCGGATTCCGCTGCTTTTGCGGATACATGAATTCCCCATCTGCTTCGTTGTCCCACCAGGTGTACCCGAAGTAAGTTGTTTCCATGTTCGTTCCGGGATGCACATGGCAAATCATGCATTGGCTCGACGGAATCGACCTCGTGAACGTATGCCGTATCGGATGGCCGGATTCATTTCTCGGAATCGTCGTATCGGAAGAGGCGCTCTCTCCCAAGTTTCCGTAACGCGCATAATTCCCGGAATGTTCCAGCGAGCGATCATTGGCGTAAACCACGTGGCACGCCGTGCAGCCGCTGCCGCGATAGTCTCCCGGCTGATCGTTCGTTCCCGGCAACGAAAGGAGTGGGTCGAGCAGCCTCGTTTTTTGCAGCCCCAGAAATACCGGATCAGTCCGCAGCAATGTCCCAAACCCACGCTCACCCAATTTGTCGTCGGGACGACCCGACTCTTCCTCGCGATTCGGATTTCCGATCTCACCTTTCTTTTCGCCGCCACGCTCAAAAACTCGCAACACGTTTCCCGGCTGCGAAGTCTCCCACCGCTCCAAAGGCGTCAACATCGCCAACTCGCCTTTTAATCGTGTCTCGTCAGCCGTCGGAGAAGGCATTGCGCGAATTGTTTGCGGCAGTCCATCCGCCGAATAGCTCTCGCCGAACATCGTGTTCTTAAAGGGTACGGATCCGTTGTTGTAGAGCGCAGCTCCCCATAACATTCCGCCATGCGTCATCATGCTGGTTTTCACTTTCAGAACTTCCGAGGCGTGGCATCCCACTGAACCGCACGTCTGCGCCGCAACGCGCAAGTCTCCCGGATTTACAAAGCGAACGTATTCGTAGCTTTCTCGGAGCCATTTTGTGTAGGGGCGCACTGGATTCGCCGAACTATCGGCAAGTCCGGATTCGCGTGGCGGAACGTGCGCCTTTCTCTTCGTTTCTTCATAGATTGAAGACTTTTGCGCAGTCCCCGCTGGAACACTCGCGCTCGAGTCGCCGCCGTGGCAATCGGTACAAGCCAAACGAACCGTCCGCGTCGGATGCATGGTCGGCTCATCCGTGCTCACATGGCAACTAACACAACCAACATTTTTCCGATCGACTTCTGTTTGTGTCTGCCTGATCAAACCTTCCTGCTGCGCTTGGGAATGCGCATTCGTTCCTGCGATTAACCAGAGGAAAAGTCCCAAAGCAACACAAAGCGAGCAAACAGCTGCACGCTTCCCAGAAACTCGCCTCCGCAACTTTTTCCCCACGTCCAGCCACACCATCAAAAAAGCTCCGATATCTCGCCTTAATTTCTCAGAATTGAAATCGAATATCCGTGAAAAACGAAAATAGTGTTTTTCCGGTGTAAATATCGCGCAAGCCCTGCCCTGGGATCAGCGTCGCTGCGCCCGCAGTGATGGAAATATTCTCCGTGAGCGGTGGCCGGTATCGAACGCCCACGCTCGAATCAACACCAATGGCGTGGTGAATGGGAGAATCGAAAAGCACCAGTTCCAGTGGCTCGGTATCCATGAAGCGCAGATAATTCACGTTCACAAATCCTCGGAGTTTCGGCGTCACGTCAAAATCGGCTCCTGCATTTGCCAGAAAAATCCCCGGATTCACAAAATTCGATTGCCCTTCATCCTTGTTCGACCGCAAATCCGGAATCAGACTGTTACCGGAGTTGAGCGCAACGCCCGTACCCGTCAGCCGGATACTCTCTCGATTCCATAGGCTGAAAATTCCGCCTGCGAACTCCGGAAAATCATCAATCGAATCGAATCCGCGCGCGCGCCCGCTTTGCGGATGAGCCGACCCGGAAGAATAAAATGCCGACCCCTTAAATCGTATCCAGTCCTTGTCTACGGAAAGCTCAAGCGCGGCCATCTGCGCATTGATGGTCACCGGGCGCCCCGCAATTCCATTGAAACTATCGTTGCCCAGCGCTTGGTAAAAAGCATGCGTCAGATTGATCGGGCCGATGTGCCCGTCGCCCGTCCATCCCACGTAAGCTGCGTGAATGCTGTGCGGATGCAGAATGCCTTGCGAGAAGACCTCGCCAATCGGAGCCGGCCGCACCAAAAAACCGTTGTCATCGTAATGGATGGTTGCATCGTCTTTGTTGTAGTGGACGCTGAGTTGTGCCGTGTAGCCCTGAAACAAGAAATCCTGGCGATAAACATTGCCGATGATCACCTGCTGGTTCCGCAGCGCCATCGAATTCAAACCACTGTTCGTGTTTTTCTCCAGGAAATTGAAATAAGCAACATTGTATTGCCAGCGATTCGACTCTAAATTGCCGAAAATGCGAATTCCCGGCTGTTCTTCGACAAAAAGGAATCCGCGGAAATCGCTGTTAAATCCCTGAATGCCGGCTCGCACGGAAATAAAATCAAAATTCGGGCTCAGGTCACGCAGTTTGACTTCCGCAAACGCCTCTTGCAACCCAATATGCGAATCCAGACGCGTCGTCCCTTTGCGCACGTCCACATTCACAATGCCCAGCTCCTGTACATCCAGATAATTCAAGCTGATTGCTGGAGTGATGCGTATTCGCCAATCCACCGGACGGAACGAAGTGTCCCCGTGAAATAATTCGAAGGAAAACAAAAATACTTGGTCCACAAAAGCCTGGTTGCCCTTGCCGAAAAAGCCGGTAGTTCCGGGTTGCGCCGTGCTTACCCCCGTGGGCGTCGGCAGCCGGCGGCCGTCGAAAAATGTATCGCTGATAGCCGTGAAGTTAAAAAATGTTTGTTGCCCGAAGACCGGCAAATCGCCTTTCAGCTTGTTCGTATCGAAAGGATCCCACAACTTTCCTTTCACGTAAGGATGCTCGCCACCTGTCCCATAACGATTCCAGTCAGGCATGGTAAGTAGCCAGCGATCCGGCTCCGCACTGAAAACCGGCGCTGCCTGCGGCGGGGCCACCGGCGCGGCCATTCCTGGTCCGATTGTTAATTCAAGATTCTGTCTCGCCTCGGGATAATTGATTGAGGGAGGCGTTTCCAGCGTCGTAGGATTATTTGGAGTAACCCGAGGTGGCAACTGCGGAAGGGTTGATGGAGAAGGCAGAGCCGTCGTCGGAGCCGCCATTAGCGTTATTTCTCGAATCAACGCGTCCCCCGCATTCACCCGAATGCCGTCCTCTGCGAACTTTTCGTAACCTTCCCCCTCGATTTCCAATTGATAGGACCCGGGTAATACATCGATGAATCGAAACACGCCTTGAGCATCGCTATTTTTCTTCAGCTCAAATCCGCTCGCCTTATTTCGCAATAAAACAGTCGCGCCAATAACCGGCTTCTTGTTCCCATCGCGAAGAATCCCTTGTATCGCTCCTTTTTTCTGCGCTGTCTGTCCCGGAATTTGTTGTTGCGGCGTATTTTGTTGAGACCACCCCGCGTTCGCGTTGCGTGCTGCACCATACAAACACCAGGAACAGATCGATAGATACACGAGCAGGTATCGCCGCGTTGATTTGCGCCAAAACGCGTGGAATGCCCAGCGCACCTAGTATTCCTTAATTGCAATAAGAATTTTTCTTCGAGCAAACCCTGTCGGCTCTTGCTATCACATGTGTTTCAAGCGGGGCAAGATATTTCAGGCGCGACATTGTCGGTAGTTTCTAAGCTTTTGTCGTTCGATTGCGAAACGCCGTGTTGAGTGCCACGTAAAGCTGTGGTACGAATAACGCAACGCATGCGTGCATGCTCTCATCGTGTGACAAAACGCCTTTCTATGCGATGTAATTTGCTCGGTATTATTTTGTTTTCTGCCGGCCTTTGCGCTTGTGGAGGCGGCAGTGGCTCTACTCTTACTTCTCCCCCGCCGCCTGCAACAGTCACGCTAACTCAGGGCGATGTTTCGGCTGTAGTCCAAGCGGCTGCGGAAGCCGTTAACTCGGACACCATGGTAATCGCCGTCGTGGACAGGCTCGGCCGCATTCTGGCGGTCTACAAACAACCTTCGGCTCCTGCATTGGTTCAGGGAAATTTCAGTCAGATGGTTCCGTCAGGCGATTTCGCCGTCTCCTTGGCTCGCACAGGAGCGTTTTTCAGCAACAATCAGGCTCCGCTTTCTTCACGCACCGTTCGGTTCATCAGCGGCACGCATTTCCCGCCGGAAGTGATGAACACTTCCAACGGCGCGCTCTATGGCATTGAAAATACAAATCGCGGTTGCACTTTGTCTGCCGGTCTTTCTGCCACGGTCCCACCGGCCACCACGATTTCCGGCACCAGCCCCGGACTAGGAATTGCTACAGGTAAGGCCGATGTAAATGATTCGCAGCAGGCCGCCGTGAATCCCGGCGGAGTTCCTATCTTCAAAGAATCGCAGGATGTCGGAGGCATCGGCGTCACAGGCGTTCCAAGTGACGTCGCGGAATATGTTGCGTTCGTTGCCGCAGGAATGATTGCCGCAGGGGGCCCCAGCGCAACCACGGATCAGGTGGGATTTCCGCAGTTCCCTTCGCCCGGCGTGGTCACCATCAACGGAATTACGCTGCCGTTCGTGAATCAGACGACACTACCCGCCGACGCGACTGCTCCCGGCACATTTAATTCCGCTAACTTTTCGGTCGGCCCCCTGGCCAGCCCCGGCGCTCCGCCTGACCAGAATTTAATCGCCACCACGAATGGACCACTCGGTGGTTTGAGCTCTATGCAAGTGACGCAAATTATCAGCGCCGCCGTAGCTACCGCGAACCAAACTCGCGCACAAATCCGTTTGCCGCTCGGCTCCAGCGCGAGAATGGTGATCGCGGTAAGCGATCTCGATGGCACTCTGATCGGCCTCTACAGAATGCCGGACGCTACAATTTTCAGCATCGACGTCGCCGCCACCAAAGCGCGCAACGTGATTTATTTCAGCAGCAGTTCGAGAATGCCGCAGGATCTAAACCAGGTGCCGATCGGCACCGCGGTCACAAATCGCACCATTGGGTTCGGCGCACAGCCATTCTTCCCTCCGGGAATTGATGGCTCATCGGCTGGCCCATTTTTTAATCTGTACACGCAGGACGTGGCCAACCCATGCACGCAGGGATTCCAAGTTCCTAGCTCAAGTTGGCCCAAAGCCAACCAAAGCGGAATCGTGTTTTTCCCCGGCTCCGAACCGCTTTACATCAATGGAGTGTTAGCCGGCGGATTAGGTGTAAGCGGCGACGGAGTAGATCAAGACGATTTCGTTACTGCCGGCGGCGCCGTAGGATTCGAAGCTCCAACGTCCATTCGCGCGGACCAAATCATCATCGACGGTGTGCGCCTTCCCTATCTAAGTTTCCCCCGAAACCCCACGCAGTAACTTAATCCCGGCATCGATCTTCGAAGTTTGCAGCCGCAGCGGATTCGCGAAGGACGCTCCAGCATCATCTCGTAGAATGAGAGCCCCCGCGAGCACCGCGATGGAATTCCCTACGCTGCATTCATGCAGGGAGAGCTCCGAATTGTGTTTATCCTCATGACCGAAAATCGTGTGACTATTTTTTTCGGCTCTGGACGTTCAGATGTTCCTGCCGCACTCATCAATCATGTTTGGCATCAGTGCCGCGCGTTCGATGATCTGCAAAAGATGAGCGTAAATTTTCTTCGGCTCACTTCGCCGGAGCTTTGCGTCGCCATTCATCTATCATGTTCGCAACGAGCCCGGTCCAGCCAGTCTGATGACTCGCTCCCAAACCGGCGCCCGTATCGCCGTGAAAAAATTCATGAAATGACAAACAATCTCGCCAGTGCGGATCCTCCTGAAATTTCTGCGCCGCACCAAACACCGGACGCTTGCCGTCACCATTGCGGCGAAAAATCCCAATCATCCGATCGGCAATTTCCCCGGCCATGTCTCGAATTTTTGCGCCACTCTGCTCCACAAACTCAGAATTCTTGAGGTCTACCTTTGCTAATTCCGTGTCGCTAAAAGCCTCGGCAAACTTGACCAAAGATTCCAGGATCAAATACGACGTGGGAAACCAGACGGGGCCGCGCCAGTTGGAGTTGCCACCTTTGATCTTTTCGGTTGCATCTGCGGGCGTGTATCGCACCTCATTGTTCGCAAAAGTGAATGGGTTCTCTTCGTGGAATTTCGAAAGACTTCTAATGCCTACACGTGAGAGGAATTCTTCCGGGTCGAAAAGGCGGGCCAAAATACGAGTTAATTGGGCGCTATCCACAATGGAGAGCACGTGGCAGCGCACACCGTTGCGGGTTTCCGTGTGGCAGGCGTGGCCGACGAGGTCGGGGCGGTTCTTGATGAACCAGCGCAAATTCTGCATGAAGTTGGTCAAGTAGGTTGACTCATCTTCGCGGATAATTTCGACGCCGAGCATGGGAATCAAGCCGACGAGGGAGCGGACGCGGAATTTGTGGAATTCGCCGCTGGAGAAGCGCAGGACATCGTAGAAGAAGCCTTCTTTTTCGTCCCACAGCTGATAATCACGGCCGCCCATCTTTTTCATGGCCGCGCCGATGCCGATAAAATGCTCGAAGAATTTGGTTGCAAGTCCTTCATACACAGGACGTTCCCTGGCCAGCTCCAGAGCGATGCGCATCATGTGCAGACAGAAAAAGCCCATCCAGCCGGTGGCATCGGACTGTTCCAAAACGGCACCAGCAGGGAGTTTCTGGCTGCGATCAACGACGGTGATGTTGTCGAGCCCCAGGAAGCCGCCTTCGAAGACGTTCAGACCCTGACTATCGACTTTGTTTACCCACCAGGCGAAGTTGATAAGCAACTTGTGGAAGCATTTTTCGAGGAATTCCTGGTCGGCGACGCCGGTGCGCTCTTTCTCCATCTGGTAAATGCGCCAGCAGGCCCACGCCTGCACGGGCGGATTCAGGTCCGAGAATTCCCACTCATACGCCGGAATCTGTCCGTTGGGGTGCTGGAACTGTTCGAATAAAAGCATCCACAAATTTTCTTTGGCTTCGCTAAGGTCCACCAGCGCCATGGTGACGCAATGAAACGCCAAGTCCCAGGACGCAAACCAGGGATATTCCCATTTGTCGGGCATGAGCATTACGCGCATGGAATTCAAATGGCGCCAATGCATGTTGCGGATTTGTTTGCGAGAGGCAGGTGGCGGAGAATTCGGATTATCTCCATCGAGCCAGAGAGCTACGTCGAAGAAATAGACTTGTTTATTCCAAAGCATGCCGGAGAGAGCTTGCCGCTGAATCATGCGTTCTTCCGGTGTTGCGGCGCCGGGGTGAATCGCGGAGTAAAATTCGTCGGCTTCTTCCCTTCTCTCTTTGATGACCTTGTCAACTTGAACGAAGAAAGACTTGCCGCTTCGTAATTTCTGGTCCGTTAGACGCAATGGCAGAACGACAGATTTGCCGGCGGGAATTTTCAGCACGTAATGGAAACAAGCTTTAGTCCCTACCTGCCCGGGATTCACGCAGTCTTCGCCGTGGATTAGGTGGCGATGGAAAGCGTCCTTTACATATTTGGTGTGACTGGCGTGGCCTGGACCGAAAACGCGTTCGGCGTTTGTTTCGTTGTTGGTGAAAAGCACTTCGTTTGGAGTGGGGCCATAAAGGCGCATCAAACCCAAGCGGTAATCAAATTGCAAATTCTCGAGGGGCTTCGTATTGGTGGAATCGGCTTCGAGGACGGCCAAATCATCTCGCGCCGGGCCTAGTCGAATTACAGGTTCGGTTCCTTTCGATGCGGCCCAGGACCAAGTGTTTCGAAACCAGAGGTGGGGCAGGATGTGCAAAACAGAGTCTTGCGGCCCGCGATTGAAAATTTCGATGCGGATGCAGATGTCTTGAGGGCCGGCTTTCGCATATTCGATGAAGATATCGAAGTAGCGGTTATCGTCGAAAATACCGGTATCCAGCAGCTCAAACTCGGGATCCTTTCCACCGCGGCGGCGATTTTCTTCAACCAGTTCGCTGTAGGGAAATTCGTTCTGGGGATATTTGTAAAGCATGCGCATATAACTGTGCGTGGGCGTGTTGTCGAGATAAAAATAATATTCTTTTACATCTTCGCCGTGGTTGCCTTCGGGTGAAGTGAGTCCGAACATGCGCTCTTTCAGAATGGGGTCGCGTCCATTCCAAAAAGCCAGCGCGAAAACAAGAAGCTGATAACGATCGCAGATGCCGGCGATTCCGTCTTCTCCCCAACGATAGGCTTTACTGCGCGCCAAATCGTGAGGCAAAAAATTCCAAGGGTCGCCGTTTGCGCTGTAGTCCTCGCGCACCGTGCCCCAGGCGCGTTCGCTGACGTAAGGACCCCAGAGCCGCCAGCGAGGGACGCCACCCGGATCGGAGTCTTCGAGGCGTTTGTGCTCGGCTGAATTCGAACTGGATTTTTTGGGCATGGAGGATCAGCGTAGCAGAGCGTTCACTTGCTTCATCTGACCGGCGAAACGGGCGGGATCGTAAGCGGACGGGTTTTGCAGCTCCTGAAACAAACCTTTGATAGCCTCGCGCAACTGGGCGGAATTTTGCAATTTCTCGTTTTGATCGTAGGCGAGAAACAGGGATTGGACGGCCATGGCGGCTTGCGCGGCGGAATGTTCGCCCTGAGCGGAAATATTCTCGGCGTCTGCTGAAATCTTCTGGAGCAGGCGCAGAGTGGTCGCGGGATCATAAGCGGTGGAGTTGATTTTGGAGGTCAACTCGTCCGCCAGGTGCGCTGAATTCGTAGCCGAAGCTGCGACAGCATCGCGGTCGGGATTCAGTTGGCTCATCAGTTGCGCGAGTCGGGTTAGTTCAGTGTCGAGTTTCTCGGCGTTTTCTCCATCCAACTGCTGAACCACATCGTGGAAAACGGTATAGCGCGAGGGATTCCAGGGAGGATTTCCTGGACGGCGGCCCGGATAACCGCGCGCCTGCCGCCAACTTTGCTCGGGAGGAGTGAGGCTGTGATGGCAGGCGTAACATTGCAGCTCAGAATATTCCGGCCAAACTTTTCCATGCGAGCGCGATGCGAGACGTAGAAGAGATTGTCTAAGCTGGACGGCTTGTCCGGTGGTGAGCTCGCGAACGTTGTACCACGGGTCCGTTCCGGCGGCCTCGCCGGGCTCGCCCGGAACTTTCCAGTGGCGCGGCATTACGTCGGAAAATGTATCCAGTTCGAAAAAAAGATCGGGGTGGCCGGCAGCGATCATTTCGTGATCGACAGACTTTTCGTCGTTGCCAAGATGGCAACTCAAGCATTTTTCCGTGCGTTTTGTCAGGTCGCGTGTTTCGTACATGCCCAACGCGAGGGATTTTTGGTGCGTCCAATCGCGTTCGGTATGCGGGCCTAGCCAGCCCGCGGCTGGTCCATGGCAGCTTTCGCAGCTCACGCCTTCGCTTAATTCGAACGTGCGACCACGCAGGTTTTGTGGCACGTCGAGCGCGTGACAGGCCAGGCACTTCGGCGCAGTTTCGGCGGTACCGAGAGAAAGAATTTTGGCCATGCGCTCTCCGATTGGGCCGGTGAGAGCGGCGTAGGCTTTGGAGTGTTTGTCCTTCACGATCCAAATGCTGTATTCATTTTGCAAAACGCGATTGTCGGTGCGCGGAACGATACTCCCGTGACAGGTGGTGGATGCGCAGGAGCCCGGGCCAGTGTATTTGCCGACAGCGTCGTCTGGAGTGGCTGGCGAGAGAGACAAAGCGACGTGGCTTTGCGCCAAAGTCTTGAGCGGAGCGAGCGCGAAAACAACGAATATTCCGAAAAGGAGCGAGCTATTCAGGGTGCGCGAGCGCACTGCCTCGAGTGTCGTTTTCATTTTCCGTTTGGCAGGGGACACGCACCGCGGAATCAGCGAAAAATCTGGAAACCGAGTTTTTATACTATCGGGTCTGGGTTAAGTCAACGATATCAACCAGCGATGGTGTGACTAAGTTACGATAAACGAATTACCGGCAGGATCCCAGGTACGCTCATACATCACGAAGTCCTCGCCCCCTACTTCGCGCAGCTCGCCGTTATCGATCCGCAAGACACCAGCGTCCGCCTAATGGCTTAGGAGGGCGAGCGCGAGGACGCTCAGTTCTTGTTTAGATCTTTTTTAATGCAGTCCACGGCACGTTCGGAACGACGTGCCCGCTGCCGTCTACCAGGCGAATGTTTGCTGTTTGCACGAGTGAGTTGACAAAAACAACTTCAAAAACGCCTTCTTGCTGAGTACTTGAAACATGCTCACCAACCTTAGGGGTAACTACTTTCGCGCCAGTTGACATGTGGTCCTCCAATTGAGAGCAGTGTACCGCAAGTTGAAGGCAACAGGTGGACCGCCCTTATAATGTTACAGTTTGGGCAGGGTGGAGACGAGCGTGGCTGAGAAGGCGCGAAGGAAAAGCCAAAAAGTCGAATTGTAAAAAGGAGAATAAAAATGATACCGATGTGCCAGGGGATGCTGGACGAGCTTGAGCAGGAAGCAGCAACAACCCGGCGAGTGTTGGAACGCGTGCCGGAAAACAAATTGTCGTGGAGGCCGCACAAGAAGTCGATGACCTTGGGCCAACTGGCGCTGCACACAGCGTCGGTTCCCGGAGGCATAGCGAAAATCTCACAGGGCGATGAGTTTGACGCGTCGCAAGCAAACTTCGGTGCGGCAGAACCAAAGAGCTTGGGCGAGATTTTTGCGGCGCACGATGAAAGCGTTCGCACGGCCGAAGATTGCTTAAAAGGAATGACCGAGGAGAAGGCGCGGGGGACGTGGCGGCTGAAAATGGGTCCGAAAGAAGTGATGAGCATGCCGCGGGCGGCGTTGCTGCGGTCGATCATGCTGAATCATTGGTATCACCACCGCGGACAGTTGTCGGTTTACTTGCGGCTGTTGGATGTACCGCTGCCATCGATTTACGGGCCTAGCGCAGACGAAAATCCGTTCGCGTAAAAGATCGTAGATCGAGGCCAGATCGATCGCTTGAGCAATCTCACTTGGGTTCAGGGCTGACGACTCTACTCCTGGCGTGAAATTACGGCGGGATTGAAACCGCGCGCGTCGGCCAGCGAAAAACGCCGGCAGGATGCCGGCGCTACAAAGACAATGACGATGACGCCGGATGGGCCGAGGAGCGCCTGTAAAGGCTAGAACAGATTCTTCGCTCCGCTCAGAATGACAGGTTGGAGCGGCGATTTCTGATAGCCGGTGCCATTGCAAACAAAGATATGGCGCTGAAGGCTGCGGCGCTACATTTAAACCTTGGGCCGGGGCTTCCGCGCCAGCGAAAAACGCCGGCAGGATGCCGGCGCTACAAAGACGGCTAATCGCAATGTTTAAACCTTATATAGCAATTCGGAAATCATTACTGGCGCGTTTCTGGACTTGCTTCTGCGGATTTGTTATATGAAGCATGCGTAGCCCAACTCTCAGAAATTGTTTTCCGCCAGAAGATTGAATTCCTCCCGGACGGGGAGAGTGACGTTGGTTTTCGAAGACCTCAGGGAGATTCAGCGCCAGTTCGGTTACATACCCGCCGATCAGCTCAGAAGTTTGGCAACGAAAATCGATGTACCGCTATCGCGCCTGCATAGCGTGGCCAGTTTTTATCCGCATTTTCGTTTGACTCCGCCACCCAAAGTGGATGTGAGAGTTTGCCAGGACATGTCGTGCCACCTGCGCGGGGCCTGTGAATTGCGCGCGGATTTGGAACGCGCTTTTCCGCAGGTGGAGAAAACGGATGTTCAGGTGAGCGGTGTTTCCTGCCTGGGGCGTTGCGACGAGGCTCCTGCCGTTGCCATCAACGATCGCATTTACAGCAGCATGAATCGAGAGCGGGTGATGGAGATGGTGGGGGGCGTGCTCGCGGGCGGTGCGTTGCCGCACGCCGGGCATGTGCGACGAGGCGCTAAATGTGCTTCTGATCCTTATGCTAACGCGGAGGGAGCGCGTTATGCTGCGGTGAGAAACGTAGTTACATCGCGCGATTGGAATTCGGCGTTTGCGACGCTGAAGGCTTCCGGGCTGCGCGGGCTTGGCGGTGCAGGCTTCCCTACCGAATCAAAATGGCAGTTGGTGCGTCAGGCGGCGGGGACCGAGAAGTATGTGGTCTGCAACGCGGACGAAAGCGAGCCGGGCACGTTTAAAGATCGCTTCATACTTACGCACCTTGCGCATTTGGTGATCGAAGGGATGATTCTGGCGGGCGTGCTGACCGGGGCGCGCACGGGAATTCTTTACATTCGGCATGAGTACGAAGAGCAGGAAGAAATTCTTCGAGAGGAAATCAGGAAGTGCCGGGAACAAGGGTTGATCGGCAAAAACATTTTAGGAAGCGAATTTACTTTTGAGTTGGATACGTTTGTTAGTCCGGGCGGGTACATTTGCGGGGAAGAAAGCGCCTTGCTGGAAGCAATCGAAGGTAAACGCGCCGAGCCGCGAAATAAACCGCCTTTCCCTGTCCA
This sequence comes from uncultured Acidobacteriota bacterium, assembly GCA_963838475.1. Classification (GTDB taxonomy): domain Bacteria; phylum Acidobacteriota; class Terriglobia; order Acidiferrales; family UBA7541; genus Palsa-295. The sequence continues at coordinate 273,608 of CAWIRJ010000007.1, read as the reverse complement.
ACAAGGGCTGTGGAACAAGCCAACGGTCATAAATAACGTGGAAACGTTTGCGAACGTGCCGTCGATTTTGATTCGCGGCGTGGATTTTTATAAAGCGCAAGGTACCGGCGGATGCGCGGGACTGAAATTTATCGGTGTAAGCGGGGATGTTGTGCGGCCGGGCGTTTATGAAGTACCGATGGGCACCGCGGTATCTGAATTGATTTTTAAATATGCGGGCGGGCTGCCGGATGGAAAAAAGTTGAAGGGCTTTGCTCCGTCGGGGCCTTCATCAGGATATTTGCCGGCATCGATGGCGGATGTGCGGCTGGATTTCAAAGCACTCGCGGATGCGGGATCCATGCTGGGGTCGGGCGCGCTGGTGGTGTGCGCGGAAGACACTTGCATGTTGGATATGGCGCTGAACTCCACACGATTTTTTCGCAATGAATCCTGCGGAAAGTGCGTCCCGTGCCGGGTAGGCTCGCAAAAAATGGTTGATTTGCTGACTTCCTGGGCGGCGGGCGAGGGATCGGCGAGCGACATGACGTTGATCGACGAGCTTTCCGACGCTTTGCGGCTTACTTCTATTTGCGGCCTGGGACAAGTGGTACCCGCGCCAATCTCGTCGGTGATAAAACATTTCCGAAGCGAAGTAGAGGCGCATTTGACGCAACGCAAATGTCCGTCTGGAATTTGCGTCGCTGGTAAAAAGCAGCAGAAAATTCCCGCCGTGCATACGAGGCTCGCATGAGCGCGAGCGCGAGCGGACTCGTTGAACTGACGATTAACGGGAACAAAGTTTCCGTGGCCGCCGGGACCACCGTTTTCGATGCGGCCCGCATGCAGGGCATTCCCATTCCAACTTTATGCCACCAACAAAATGAGACGCCGGTGGGAGTTTGCCGGATGTGCGTGGTGGATGTGGGAGCGCGTGTTTTCACTGCGTCGTGCGTGCGACCAGTGGAAGCGGGCATGGTAGTGAACACGAATTCGGAAAAAGTGCAGCGCGCGCGGCGGACGCTGGTGGAATTGCTGATGGCGGATCATCCGAGCCCGTGCACGCGCGAACAGCATTCCGGGGATTGCGAGCTGGAAGCGATGGCGCGGCGGGAAAATGTGACGCGTCCGCGGTTCGCGCCGCATAACACGGGGCGCGCGAAAGACAGTTCGTCGCCAAGTATCGCGGTGGATTTTGATTCGTGCATTTTGTGCGACCGGTGCGTCCGCGGGTGCGGTGAGATTCGCGATCATTTTGTGCTGGCGCGCATGGGCAAAGGCACCTCCGCGGGAATTGCGTTTGACGACCAGCGGGCCATGGGCGAGTCGTCATGCGTTTCATGCGGGGAGTGCATGGTTTCTTGTCCGACCGGCGCGCTGACTAATAAAGTTTTTACGCATACGGCGCTGGGGGCCGGGCCGACGTTTGAAAATGTGCCGGTAGGGGAACTGCAACAGCTCCCATTTTTTAAAGGCGTGTCGGGGACTTTTCTTAATCTGAATCGCGGCGCGGTGGTGCGCAGGCACTTCAAGCGTGGAGAAATTATTTGCCGCGAAGGCGAGTACGGATCGACCGCGTTTTATATACTGGAAGGCAAGGCGCGGGTTTCGATTTCGAACCCGATGGCGCATGTGAAGACTCAGGGGGTAGTGAAGAAATTTCTGGGAAAACTTTGCAGCTCGCTAGCGCAGCGCCAGCAGGACCGGCGTGAAGAGGAAACTTACAGCAGGTGGATACCGATCGACGCGCCCGTGGATTTGGAATACGACAGTCCGGTAGCTGAGCTGAATGCGGGAGACCTTTTCGGGGAGATGACCTGCATGAGCCTGTACCCGCGGTCGGCGACGGTGCGCGCGGAGACGGACTGCACCATGCTGGAAATGCTGCGGAACGTTCTGGACATCATGCAGCGAAACAAGAATTTTCGAACGCAACTGGAAAAATCATACCGGCAAAGGGCGTTGGACAGCCATCTGCGAGCGGTACCGGTATTCGCGGAGCTGACGGACGAATTCATCAGCAGTCTGCGCGAGAAGGTCGATCTAATTCGTTACTCGCCGGGGCAAGTGATTTGCAGGCAAGGCGAGCCGGCCGATTCTTTTTATCTGATTCGCATCGGATTCGTGAAGGTTACGCAGGCGCATATGGGCGGCGAAATGGTGATGGCATATCTTTCGCGCAGCGACTATTTCGGCGAGACCGGCTTGCTGAGGGAGGATGTGCGCACGGCGACGTGCACGGCGCTCGATCATGTGGAGGTCGTGCGGATCGACGCGCATGATTTTAATCGGATGCTGGCGGAATTTCCGCAGGTCCGCGGAAAACTCGAGGCAGTTGAACAAGAACGCGTGGAGATGAACCGGTCGCGGCTCGCGGTGCTGCAAAATGTTCCGCTCGACGATTTTCTAACGCAAGGGTTGATGGAAGCGCAGAGCCTGCTCCTACTGGACCTGACGAGTTGCACGCGTTGCGATGCCTGCGTACGAGCTTGTGCCGATGCACACGACGGAGTGACGCGGCTGGTTCGCGAAGGATTAAGGTTCGACCACTATCTGGTGGCGACATCGTGCCGGCAATGTCTGGACCCACTGTGCATGGTGGGATGTCCGGTGGGATCGATTCGGCGGCGCAATTCACTGGAAGTGATCATTGAAGATTGGTGCATCGGGTGCGGGCTGTGCGCGGAGAATTGCCCCTACGGAAATATAAATATTCATCCGTTTCATGTGATGGTGGAAGATCTGACGTCACCAGGGCACAAGAAAGCCATGGTGAAACAGAAGGCGACATCGTGCGATTTGTGCACGGAGTATGCAGAACCGAGTTGCGTGTACGCGTGTCCGCACGACGCGGCACACCGGGTGGATCCGCGAAAATTCTTTGCCGGGCTGTTGAAGCCCGGGGCGGGCGCGGATAAAGCGCAGTAACCGGAAATTTCCGAGCGAACAAACAAATCCAGAGTGAATTACACAATTTAAAGTGCGCATTGACCGTACGCATCAGAAATGGCTGGCGGTTTCGCTCGTAATTTTGGGCGTGGGCAGCGCTGTGTATGTTTTTTACTCGACGCGATCCCCTGCCGGGCCCAGTGGCGGGAGTGCGGTGGGACTTACGTTCGGGATTGTGGGTTCGGCGTTCATGGTGTTTGCCGGATTGCTGGCGGCGCGGAAAAAACTTCCGGTATGGCGATTGGGACGCGCGCAGAGTTGGATGCGGGGGCATCTCTGGCTGGGACTGTTGAGTCTTCCGATGATTTTATTTCATGGAGGATTTCGATTCGGCGGACCGCTAACCAGCGTCTTGATGATTCTGCTGATACTTGTGGTGGCGAGCGGACTTTTTGGGGCGGCGTTGCAGCATTACATGCCGAATGTGATGACAGCGGAAGTGCAGAAAGAAACTATTTTCGAACAAATCGATCACGTACGCGCGGGGATGATCGCGGATGCGGATGCGCTGGTCGCTTCGACTACCGGTTCGGACGAACCGGCGGGCGTGAGGCGAACAACAAGGTCCACAATCGCCGTCCAGACTGTGGCGCTGCCGCAGGAAGCAGCGGCGGCGCTCTCCAGTTTTTACGTTCGCGAGATGCGTCCGTTTTTGCAGAATGACGGCGGGGAACGCCATGCGCTTGCGGATGCCAGTAGCGCGCGCGCGATTTTTGTGGAGTTGAGAACGCTACTGCCTGCGGAAACACATGACGCGGTGAAAAACCTGGAAGATATCTGCGAGGAGGAACGGCAGTTGCGACGGCAGACGCGGCTGCATCATTGGCTGCACGGATGGTTGATGTTGCATATACCGCTTTCGTTTGCGCTGCTGTTGCTCGGGTGCGTGCACGCGTTCATGGCTTTGCGTTATTAGGGTGGCGAGCGAGGGATTGTGCGGCGAGCTAAGCTGACGACAAAGAAGCTTGCGCAACGCATCGACCTGAATTACTTCAAACACTCGCATCCGTTCAGGCGATTGCGATTTATTTTGTCGGTTAGCATACCGGTATTGGCGCTGATTTGGCTTGGGTGGTTTGCAATTACTCGCAACGACCGGGTGTACAGCAGCGGGAAACTGTCTGCGAGCCATGCCGTGCTTACCGAACGATGCAGCTCCTGCCACCTGAAAGAAGCTGGAGTTTTCAGCTCCAAGACCAGCGATGGCGCTTGCAAAACTTGCCACGATGGTCCGATTCATCACGCGAACCAGGCCTTTACGCCGAACTGTGCCACTTGCCATCGCGAGCATCGAGGAAGTCTGCGGCTAGCGGCCACGAGTGACGCGAGTTGTACGCAATGCCACGCAGATCTTCGAGCAAACGGGACAGCTACTCATTACGCGCGGAACATTGATGGATTTAATTCGAGCCATCCGGAATTCGCCGCTGTGCGCGCTGGGATGGTTGATCCTGGCACGATAAAGTTCAATCACCGCGTACATTTGAGAACTAACCTAGCGGGCCCGAACGGAGCGGTGCAGCTTGCTTGCGGCGATTGTCACCGGCCACCTGGATCCATTGAACCGGAGAGGTTTGGTTCGCAAGAGCCGAAAGCTGCGTCCGTTGCACAGAAGCCCGAACCTCCATCCATGAATCCGGAGCGAGCGTACATGGCACCTGTTTCGTACGCGGAACATTGTATTGCGTGCCACGGATTGCAATTTGACAAACGCTTTAGCGAAAGCGCTCCGCACGACACGCCTGAAGTTGTTCACGCGTTCTTGGTGGATAAATTTCAGCGTTATATAGCGGCGCATCCGGCGGAATTGCGCATTACCAATTCCGACCCGAACCTACCGCAAAAGCCATTCCCTGTTTCACCTAGAGTGCTCACACCCCCGCAGTGGGTAACGGAGCGCGTGGCTGAGTCGGAACAGCTTTTGTGGAGAAAGACCTGCATGCAATGCCATGCAATGAGTTTTCCGGCGAGCCAGCCGCTGCCGGTGGTTGCAAAATCAAATATTACGGTTCGGTGGTTTCAGCATGCTGTGTTTAATCATGACAAACACCGATTGGCAAAATGTGAGGAATGCCACACGGCGGCGAGAACGAGCCAGGAAACTTCGGATATTCTTTTGCCGGGAATCAAAACGTGCGAGCAGTGCCATCATTCCGGAAGCGAAGCAGCGGAGGCACGATGTTTCGAGTGCCACACGTATCATGATTGGAAAAAGGAAAAACCAGCACAAGGCAATTTCGAAATTTTCGGGCAAAAACGCGCGGGCTCAGTTGGAAAACCGGGGTTAAATTCAATCGCGGAGTAAGCGTTTTGCGGCGACGTTTATAGGCGATTTCAGACGGTCCTCGGGCGACGAGGAACCGAAAGCAAAACATCACGGTAAAAAACAAGATGCCGCCCGAAAGGGCTGCGCTACGAAATCAAAAGCTATTCGGTTGCTGTTTTCAAGATTCTGGCTTGCGGGCGAAGCCTGCGGGGACTTGGGCCTTTGCGGACTTCGGATTGATCGGGAATGTCTTCCACTTCAACGACATCGGTAATCTTGTAGAAATTTTCCTTTTGGCAGACACGGCAGCGCAAATTCAAGGAAGGAAAATTCTGTTCGTCAGAATTTGCGGCTGTATCTAACTTCAGCGAGGCCTGCTTATTTGCAACTCTTGCCGGTACGGGAATCGTCTCGCCGCAGAAATGGCAGCGCACGCCGTGATACTTCTCCATCTTGGTTCCCAGCGTCATTTTCAACCTCATCTAGCGGATGTTGTATAGCGGATAGGAGGCGAATTGTAGCTCAATCCGTCCTGTAAATCACACTCTAAATTCTAAGATAAGGGTAGGTTCTCCGCAAAGAATAGATGGGCTGTAAGAACCTTACTATCTATGACTTACAAGAAAATGGTGCAATCCAACCATATCCTCAACCGGACTGTCCGTGAGGCGCTGATGGCAAGGGAGTTATTGACGTGAATATAGAGTCAAGTTAGACTCTGGTCTTCCAATCTTGCCAATCGCGCATTTTGACGGAACACGCAGGTTCCACAAATGAGGGGCGCACCGGGGTGCCGGATGAGTGGTGCTGCGGGCCGAGGTTTCTTAGGCTTAAGTCTAAGAGGTCGCGGTTTGTTTCTCTGTGCGATGTTGATCCTGTTTGCGTCCGCAGACGGAGCTCTGTCGCAAGAACCCACCTCTAGCCAACAGGCATCCACTTCGCAACCGTCTAACCCTGCGCCACAGACAGCCCAAGAACCAAATTCCAGTCCTGCAGTGAAAACTCAGTCCCCTCCCGAGACAGCTGAAGTTGACACGCAATCAACGGTGCCGTTTCAGTCGCACGTAAACCTGGTTCCGGTGCGCGTGGTGGTGCATGACGGAAGTGGAAAAGTGGTGACCGATCTGACCAAGGAAGACTTCCGCTTATTTCAAGACCGCCGGCCGCAGACAATTTCGAATTTTTCAGTGGAGACTCCGGCGTCCGCGGCGCAAGCGGTTGTGCGAGGCGTGGCCGGCAACTCTCCGGCTGAGCAGCCGGATACGAATACGGGCGCAACTGGAAACCTTGCGATGCCCTCTCGGTTCGTGGCGCTCCTTTTTGATGACGTGCATTTCAAGTTGGAAGACTTAATGCAATCGCGTCTTGCGGCGCTGCGTTTTCTGGATTCTTCGGTGCAACCGACCGAACGCATTGCTATTTTTACAACTTCAGGGCAAGCGCAAGTGGATTTCACCGATGATCACGCGAAGATTCGGGAGATGGTGACCGAGCTGATGCCGCATTTCATTGGCGGCTACGATCCTTCGGGCACTAGCCAGTGTCCGCCGATGAATTATTATGAAGCCGACCTCATTCAAAATAAGAATGACCATCAAGCACTGCAGGCCGCAACGGACGATGCGATAGCCTGTTCGGGGTTTAACGGCGGAGTGGCGACCACCCAAGCGCGTACGTTGGTTAGTACGACGGCGATGGAACTTCTTCACGCCGGAGACACCAACACGGAATATGCAGTTCGACGACTGACCGAGGTTGTTCGCCGGATGTCGGCGCTTCCGGGCCAGCGGTCGATTGTATTGGTCTCGCCGGGATTTCTGACGCCGAATCATGAATACGATATTTCAGAAGTGATCGATAAAGCCAATCGTGCAAATGTTTTCATCAACACGCTGGATGGGCGCGGGCTGTACACGGTGGACGCGATTGGAGATGTTAGCCGGCCTGCTCCGGTTCCTTCCAACTCTGCGGCGATGGCGCTGGACCTGAGCTACCGGGTTACGGGCGAAGAACGCCAGTCCGACGTGCTGATGGATTTGTCGAATGGAACGGGGGGCTTTTATTTTCACAATAGCAACGACCTGGACGCAGGATTCCGCATGACTGCTTCGGTACCGGAAGTTTCGTACCTACTGGCGTTTATTCCGGAAGCGTTGAAATTTAACGGCCAATTTCACTCGATTAAAGTCACTGTTGCGAAAAAAGGAAGTTATACCGTTCAGGCGCGCAAGGGATTCTTCGCGCCGAAACACGGCCTGACACCGGAAGAAACGGCGAAACAGGATCTGGAAGAGGCGGTGTTCTCGCAGGAGGAAGAGCACGGCGTCCCTATCGAATTGCATTTGCAATATTTCAAGAGTGACGCGGTGAATGCGAAGCTCGCGGTACTAACCCATGTGGACGTGTCTCAGGTGCGTTTCGAAAAATCGCAGGGAAGAAATCTCGACGATTTATCGTTTGTGGCTGCTCTTTTCGACCGCAACGGAAATTTTATTACCGGTAACCAGAAGACAGTAGAGCTACGCCTGAAGGACGTCACGCTGCAACGGCTGAACCAAACAGGCATGACCGTGAAAATTGGATTCGACGTGAAACCAGGCGGTTACATCGTGCGCCTGGTTATGCGAGACTCAAAAGCAGCTAACCTATCCGCAAGAAATGGCGTGATTGAAATACCGTAAGACGGAGGATCAACAATGAAGCATCGCCGATTGGCCCTATACACATTTCTCTTGCTGGCATTTCTCGTGCTAGGAAGCTTCGGCGAACATTTGCTGGCGCGACAGTCCTCGCAAAATTCGACGGCGCAGCAATCCGACCAAGGCGTTACACAGCTACCGGCGATCAAGAGCGAGGCGCGGGCAGTGCGCGTGGACGTGGTCGTCACGGACAAAAAGGGCAATTACATACACGATTTGAAAGCCGAGGACTTCAAAGTTTACGAAGATAACAAGCAGCAACCGATTGTGAATTTCTCTTTCGGAATTAATCCCAGCGCTCCTGCTTCGGCCCAAAGGCGCTACCTGGTCTTATTTTTTGACAACTCGACGATGGCGTTTAGCGACCAACCCTATGCACGCACGGCGGCGGCAAAATTCATAGACCAGAACGCGGGACCCGATCGCGTGATGGCCGTCGTGCAATTCGGCGGAAGCATCAGGATCGTGCAGAATTTCACGGCCGATCCGGTAAGACTGAAGAAAGTGGTGGAACAGATTGGAACTTCAGCAGTGCACTCTAATCCGGAGACATCTACCATCGGGCCTGGAGTTAACGGCGACCCCTCCCTTGGATTGTCGAGCGCCGGTGCAGACCTTCTGGATGCGCGCATGATGGAATTCGGAGCCCAAAGTTTGTTGCTTGCTATTCGAAATATGGCGCAAAGTCTGGCGACCATTCCAGGACGAAAGAGCATGATCCTATTCACTTCGGGATTTGCGGTTTCGCCAGAACGCCAGTCGGAATTGACAGCGACGATCGACGTTTGCAACAAATCGAACGTAGCGATTTACCCGCTCGACGTGCGCGGGATTTCAACTCCGATGTCGTTTATTCCAGGAAATTCGCGGGACGGTTCCACCTTCGCTTCTGATCACGGCGCTATCGAAAACCCAAGGTCGCCATCAGCAGAGCCGAAACTACAATTGGCCTCTTATCAGCCATCTTCGCCCACTGAAGTGTACTTTCAGCACGGCGGCGGTGGGGGTGGCGGCGGACACGGTGGCGGTGGCACCGGCGGTGGCGGGGGGACAGGTGGTGGAGGAACTACAGGAGGAGGCGGCGGAGGGAAAGGTGGGACAGGCGGAACCGGTGGCACCGGGGGCGGAGGCAGAGGAGGCGGTCCAGGTGGAACCTACGGATATACGAACTACACCCAGCCACGGTCTATCGTTCCTCCATTCCCGCCGTCTGCATCAGTGAATCAGCAATTGCTTTATGAACTGGCAGAAGGGACCGGCGGATTTCCAATCCTCAACACAAACGATTTATTTGCGGGACTCCAGAAAATCGCGGCGGAGCAGAACGAATACTACCTGCTGGGTTATGTGCCGGGCGAGTCAAGCGAAGGAAGCTGCCACACGCTGAAAGTAAAGGTGGAAGGCCACGGAGGAGCAAACGCGAGAGCGCGCAGCGGGTACTGCAACGGAAAACCGATCGATCCGTTGGCTGGAAAGCCGATCGTGAAAGATCTTGAGACTCGCGCCCAAAATGCGGCACCGACGCCCGGAGGTTCACTGCAAGCACCCTTCTTTTATACTTCACCGAACGAAGCGCGGATAAACCTGGCGATGGAAATTCCGCCGTCAACCGTCGATTTTCAAAAGGTGAAGGGAAAATATCATGCGGATGTGAACGTTTTGGGTATCGCATATCGCACGGACGGAACGGTAGCTTCGCGGTTCAGCGACGAAATCACCATGGATTACGAAAAAGATGATTGGCAGAAGTTTACGCAGACTCCGATGCGCTATCAGAATCAATTTTCGATTGCTCCGGGACAGTACAAACTGGATGTGGTGCTTTCCGGTGGCGGACAAAAATTCGGAAAGTACGAAGTTCCGCTGGCCATCGAGCCATACGATGGAACGACGTTCAGTCTGAGCGGCGTAGCGATGAGCAACCAGATGCGGCGTGTTTCCGACACGGAAAGCGAACTCGATGCCGACTTGCTGGCGGACCGGCTACCGATGATCGTGCAAGGCGTGGAACTGACTCCTTCGGGCAGTAACCACTTCAAGAAGACGGAGCGGGTGGTGCTTTACGCCCAGATTTACGATCCACACCTGGTGGATGCGAACCCGCCTGCGGTTGGATGCGAATACGTGGTGACCGATCTAAAGACGGGAAAGAAAGTGCTGTCAACCGGCGGAATCCCGGTGGCGAATTTCGAGCAAAAAGGAAATCCGGTAATTCCGTTGGCGCTGAAGGTTCCGATTGACACGTTTCCGCCGGGTGACTACCGCCTGGAAATGTGGGCCGGTGAAGCGGGGGGAGCGGTTTCGAGGATCAGAACTGTAACGTTTACGGCCGAGTAGACATCAAAGCTCTAAAGCGAGCTGGCAAGAATTGGGGCTCGACAGCTATCTCAAATTCAAGAACTGCTTCGTACGGCTTCGCCCTTGCTGCACGTTGTTTGTTGGGAGTAGACTACGGTTCCCCGCATTGAGGACGTATATGGACAGGGCCCGATTTGCATCTTTTGGATTGCGCGAGAATCCCTTCGGCGTTAGCCCCGATCCGAGCCGTTTGTTCCTTACGCGGCAAACCCAAAAAGCGTTTAACGATATGGTCGCGGGAATCCAGTCACGCCAAGGACTGATCCTGCTTACCGGCGATGTGGGCACCGGGAAAACCACCCTTCTGAATTCATTGGTTGCCTGGCTGCAGCGCGAAAGCATACCGAAAGCCCTGATTGTGAATTCTCATCTGGAAAGCAACGAGCTGTTCGAATTGATGCTTGCGGACTTTGACGTTCCTGGCGGGGGGCAGGGCCGTAGCGCGTTCGCGCGGTTGAACGCCTGGCTGCTGGAACTTCATCGGACCGGACGGACCGCAGTGCTGATTATTGACGAGGCGCAAGGTCTTCCATCACACACGCTAGAAGAGATTCGGCTACTGCTTAATTTGGAGACGGCGAGAGGCAAACTGCTCCAGATAGTTCTTTCGGGACAACCGGAATTCGAGCACAAGCTCAGAAGCGCGGAATTGCGGCAAATTCAACAGCGCGTGGGAATACGTTGCAGGACAGCACCTTTGACACGGGAAGAGGCGCATGATTGCATCCAGCAACGGTTGCGCATGGCCGGCGGTTCGGATGATTCGATTTTTTCGCCGGAAGCGACCGAGGCGGCGTTTTTTTATTCGCGCGGAATTCCCCGGGTGATTAACCTGCTTTGCGAACATGCGCTTCTGAAAGCGATTGCCGGCGAAATACGTCCGGTGCCTGGGAGCATGATTGAAGATGCTTCGCGCGAGCTGCAATTTGATTTGGATAGGCCGATACCGTCAGCGAGGACAATTGAGGTCGAAGTGCCGCGCACAAATTTGATTCCGATGCAGCCTGTCTCGAACAAACCGCCGATGGCATTCGCCGCGGCAGTGGGGTCGGCCGGCGAACGGCATCAGGATCCGAAGAATATTAATGCGATGGGCCTCGCGGCCAGGGAGAGCGCAACGCACAGCCTGCCTGAGAAGCCCGCGACACAATCGTTTAGCCGTGGATATGCGGCGAGTGTCGCTGGAAAGCCGGAGCCGCAATCTGCTGTGACGATGCCTGCGCGGACTGCAACTCCGAACTTCCCACGCGCAAATACCGCATCTATGAGATTTGCCGATGTGGGAGAAATTATCGCAGATCTTGGGCGGTCTGCAGCAGCGAGCGCGCCTGTACGTATAAATTCGACGGCGATAAGGAAGAATTCATCGACTTCAGCGACCGCTAAACCGGACTTGATCGAGGCTCGCGTGAGAGGGGGCGAAGCGATATCTGAGGTGCGCTTCAAGGCGAGGCAAGTGATGTCCGGTGTTGGCATAATTTGGAGAGAGACAGCGGTGCCGCGGATTCGCGCCGGCATTAGCTGGCTGCGATCTTATGGAGAAAGATTGTCGCGGCTATGTGCGGCGAAAGGATCGCTGGTTTACGCGCGAATAAGCACGGCGTCGCCGGGATTTGCGCGCGTGACGTCGTCATTCGTGTTTTGGCTGAAGGAACCGCTTCCGATAGCCCCTTCGCTTCGCGGGAACATGAAAGTACGCACGCATGGTGAAGCAGATGGACCGTTGTCGGCGTTGAACAATAGACTATGGGAGAGAGCGGAGCCCGTTCTCCGGTGGCTACAGGCGCCAGCGCGGCCAGCGCAACGCCATTAGTTACGAGCGCAACGTTAAATCCTTCCTGATTTTTTTCCCCTCGACGCGTCAATAATAGTTAGCGGCGTCCCGGTTGCTGCGAGCTTCTGCCGGCGAGGCCCGCCTTTTGCATCAAATCTCGGATGTTCGAAACGTACTTGTCCAGGGCTTCTTGCTTTTTTATTGGCGTCCACGAGAACTCGTGCGCGAAAACCTGCTGCCACGTCGGCAACTGCGCTCAGAGATGCTTCCCAGTTGCGAGCCCCGAAGCCGAGCCGACGTAGCAGCACGTCTTCGAGCGAGATGGCCATTTCGTTGCGGATAGCGAAGAGCGTTTCGGCGCGCAACAACATCGTATGGGCAGGCAGAAGGCCAACCGGTAACTGATCTTCGTTCATTAGCTCCATAACCTTCGGCGCGCTGGTACCGTATCGTCGAGCCAATTGCTCCGCGGCGGGCTGGGGCAAAGCGTAGAGCTTCTTGTAAAGTTTGCCAATAATCCAGGGAGAAGCCGGCGGAGCCGACTAGTTGGTGGTTTAAAGTCGGACACTTCAATACTGGAATGCCGAGATACTTTTGTACCGCGTTAATCGCGTCCTGAGCCATGGCGCGATAGGTCGTCCATTTGCCGCCCATGATGCTGATCAGGCCGGAATGGGTGTCGAGTTCCACTTCGTGGCTACGCGCCAGCTTTCGGGTGTTCTTTGCCTTGCCGGAAGTTAACAGCGGCCTAACGCCTGCGAAACCGCCGAGGATTTGGTCCGCGGTTACCGGGGTGGCGAGGTAGCGATTAAGATGGCGCAAAAGATAGTCAACTTCATTCGCTTGCAAGTGAACATCTTCGAGAGAATGAACTTCTTCATCCGTAGTGCCGACCAGCAGACTTCCCTGCCAAGGGATTGCGAAAAGTACGCGGCCATCTTCGGTCTTTGGAATGAGCAACGCTTCCCTACTGCCGAGAACTTCCAGAGGAAGGACTATGTGAACGCCCTTGCTCCATCGGATACGCGGACGCGAGTCGGGCATGGCTAGCGTGCGAATCCTGTCAGCATATGGGCCTGTAGCATTCACGAAGCAGCGCGCGTGAATATTAAAAGTCCGTCGTGCGATTTTATCTTCAACCGTGGCGGAAGCTAGTTTCCCATTCGAATCCTTTTCGAATTCAACGACCCTGGCATAATTCAGCGCTTCGCCACCAGCCTCAGCGAATGTTTTCACTAACGTGATGTTGAAACGCGCGTCGTCGAACTGGCCGTCGGCATAGGCTACGGCTCCGCGCAGGTCTTTTGAAGCCAGCTCGGGCATGCGGCGAAGGGTTTCTTCTCGCGAGATGAAACTGCTTGGCGCAAGATTTTCGCGGCCTGCAATCCAGTCATACATTTTCAGGCCGACCGAAAAATACGCGATGTCTATCGAGCTGAAACACGGAACCAGAAACGATCTGACGTTCGTGAGAAAAGGGGCGTTCTGCAACATGTGAATGCGTTCACGAAGAGCTTCTTTGAGTACGAGAAATTCCTTGAAATCAAAATTGCGAATGGCGTCCTGCAGATAGCGCACGCCTCCGTGAACCATTTTCGTCGATGCGCTAGAGGCGCCGCTCGCGAAATCCTCTGCTTCGATTTGCAAGGTCCTTAGACCACGCAATTGCGCGTCCAAAGCGCAGCCGGAACCTGTGGCGCCTCCACCGATTACGCAAACGTCGAAGCTTTTTCCTTCGATAGCGCGCAGGGCCTCTTCGCGGCTTTTCATGCGGCGTTATTTTCCGGAGGATTTTCTATTGTGGCGGGCTGAACCCGCGAGACAGACAGGGGGGAAAGCTCATGGATCAATCGCAGCGGTGACTTCTGAAAAGGCGAGGATAGCGTTCTGGTCATCTCGGAAAGCGGATGCGGGCCAATCCCACACGCCGCTGAGCTCGTGAATCAACAGCTATAATTGATCAGGCCTTCGTTCCAAGCACGGACATACCCTCGGCCGCTTCCTTCAGCGAAGTCAATTTCTTCGTCGGGTCGTGCCATTCGCGTCCTTCGCGCCGCAGTAGTTCAAGCGATTGCTCCGGACCCCAACTTCCTGCAGCATAGTTTGGAAAATCGCGCGGCGGGAGGGCTTTCCACAAATCGAGGATGGGTTGCACGATGGTCCAGGAAGCCTCCACCATATCGGCGCGTTGAAACAATGTTGGATCGCCCATCATGCAATCGTAGAGAAGCGTTTCATATCCGGTGGAAGGCCTGGTACCGAAATAGTCGGAATATTGGAAGTCCATGTTCACGGCGCCCAACCGCACCATGGGACCGGGAATTTTTGCTTCGAAGCTGAGCGAAATGCCTTCGTTCGGTTGAATGTTTATTACCAGCTCGTTGGGCGCAATTTTTTCCACGGAAGTTTTGCGGAACAGAACAAAAGGCGGCCGCCGGAAACGGATCACGATCTCAGTGGAACGGGTGGCCAAGCGCTTACCGGTGCGGAGATAAAACGGCACGCCGGCCCATCGCCAGTTATCGATATTCAGAGCGAGGGCGACAAACGTCTCCGTATTCGATGCCGGATTAACGTTGGCCTCTGAACGATAGCCGGGGACACGCTTGCCATCGATTTCGCCTTCACCGTATTGGCCACGAACGGCGTGGTCCAAAACTCTTTCGGGATTGAGCGGCTGGATGGCGCGCAGAATTTTTGTTTGCTCGTCGTGAACCGCTTGCGCCTCGAAGGAAATCGGGGGCTCCATGGCCGTCAGCGTGATGAGCTGGAAGATATGATTGGGTACCATATCGCGCAAAGCGCCGGCGTTTTCGTAATAATCACCGCGCATTTCGACGCCGAGCTCTTCCGCCACGGTGACCTGCACGTGGTCCACGTAACGCCGATTCCACACCGGCTCGAAAATTCCGTTGGCGAAACGGAACGCTAAAATATTCTGGACCGTTTCTTTGCCGAGGTAATGGTCGATGCGATAAATCTGATCCTCCCGAAGAACCTGTCCAATTTCGTGGTTCAACGAAACAGCGGACTCGAGATCGTGCCCGAATGGCTTTTCAATCACCACGCGTTTCCATTTGCCGTTCTGCTCTTCGGTAAGCTTGGCGTCGCCGAGTTGCTTTACGACGACTGGAAAGAATGTTGGGCTAGTGGCCAGATAAAAAAGGCAATTGCCATGAGTGTTTTGTTCTTTTTCAACCTGGCCCAGAGTTTCGCCGAGTTTCCTGTAAAGTTCGGGATCCTTGAAGTCGCCGGGAATGTAGTAGAGGCGCTTGACGAACTGGTCCCAGGAAGCTGGATCCACATCGCCCGTTAAATATTGGCGAATTTCCTGGCTGGTGCGCTGCCTGAAATCGTCGGTTGAAAATTGTTCGCGGGAGACGCCGACGATCGCGAACTCCTGAGGGAGCAATTTGCCTTTCGCAAGATTGTAAAGCGCTGGAAAAAGCTTCCGCTTGGTGAGATCACCGCCCGCGCCGAAGATGACCATGGCGCAGGGAGGCGCCGCGCGGCCGAGGGTTTCCCGAGACACCTGCGCTCCGTCAGAATTCTGTGCCAAGTTATCCTCCGCCTGTGCCGTTTTTGTCGTGCGAATTATGAAAGCGCTTGTTGGATTGCCTGTTGCAAAGTTTTCAGCCCGGCCGCGAGATCGCCGGTAAGGTGGACGCGCAACGCTCGCCGGCCACGCTCGGTTAACACGTTGAAATCGCCACGCGCTTGCGCGGCTTTCACGATGCCGAATGTATATTTCTTTCCTGGCACCGGAAGATCGGCAGGGTCATCGCAAGTGATCTGCAGAAAAACCCCGGAGTTGGGGCCGCCCTTGTAAGCCTGACCCGTGGAATGAAGGAAACGCGGGCCGAAGCCAAGACACGTTGCGACGTGTTTCTTATCGCGAACGGACTCGCGAATGGACTGCAACTGCGTGCGATTCGGCTCGTTTCGTTCGATGTAGCCGAGCACAGCAAAATAATCGCCAGCTTTCAAGCGATTCACGTGGGCGCGCAAGTATCCAGTTAACGTGACATCTTTTCCTGCTGCTTGTTTCAGGGCAGCGGCGTTTTTGTCGTCGGAGTAGAGCTTGACGCCCTTTTCTTCGTAAAACGGCGTTTCCTGAGGAAGCGAGCCGGACTTCTCGTACTCATCTGTTAACTTGCGCGTTTCGATCTTGCTGGCTTCCACGTCGGGCTGGTTAAACGCATTGATTCCGATAATAGAACCGGCTACGGCGGTAGCGATTTCCCAGCGGAAAAATTCCTGCCCCAGCTCGTAGTTGTTCGCGACCTGGATGCGCACAACCGGCTGGCCAGCTTTTTCGAGAGCAGAAACTCCGGCATCTTGTTTTGGATCTGCGCCGTCTTCGAGCCTGACATAGGCGAAGACGCGATCTTTGCCGTAAACTTCGGGCGCGCCAATAGATTCGCGATCTACCGGAATCAAACCCTTCCCTTCTTTCCCAGTGGATTCGGCGAGAAGCTGTTCCAGCCAAGCTCCCAGGTCGGAAATGCCAGGCGAAGCAAAAATGGTTACTTTGTCGCGGCCACTTTTCTGGAGTGTTCCCAGAATTGTTCCCAGAATTACGCCGGGATTTTCGTCCGCTGGAACTACCGAAGCGCAGGCGTGGACCATTTCTTCGGCGCGGTCGAGAAACTTTGGAACATCAACGCCCTGTATAGCCGCGGGAATCATTCCGAAATTCGAGAGCGCGGAATACCGGCCGCCGATGCTAGGCACGCCGTAAAAAATCCGGCGGAAGCCATGAGTTTCGGCGACTTTCTGCATTTGTGAGCCCGGGTCGGTGGTGGCGATGAAGCGCTTCCCTGCTTCCGCGGCGCCCACCGCTTGCTTCACTTTTTCGTAGAAATATTGCTCGAAGATATTTGGCTCGAGTGTGGTGCCTGATTTGCTGGCAACGATAAAAATAGTTTTCGCGATATCGATCTTGCTCTCAAGCGTGCGGATCTGCGCGGGATCGGTGGAGTCGAGGATATGAACCTCGGGATATCCATCCAGTTTTCCAAAGGTCTTGCCAAACACTTCGACGCAAAGGCTGGAGCCGCCCATGCCGAGAAGAACGAGATGAGTGAAACCATCTTTATGGATTTCGTCCGCGATCTTCTTGAAATCGGCGTCGTGAGCAATTTGCTCTTCTACAATTCCCAACCAGCCGAGCCAGTTAGATTCGTCTTTATTGGTCCATAAGGAAGCGTCGCGAGCCCACAAGCGCTTCACTTTATTGTTTTTTTTCCAGTCCTCTAGAGCGGCCTTCACATTTTGGCCGAGATCGCCGGGAAGACTGTAGGTGAGGTTATTTACAGCGGACGGCGCCGCTTTCTGAGTTCGCTTGCTGACGGCAGCGAGCAATTTGTCGAAGGCGTCTGCGAATAGTTTGACGCCGTCTTCCGTCAGCTTGTCGGTGGCCTCTTTCATGGAAATTCCAACTTGCGCGAGAGTTTCCATGGTTTCGCGCGCCGCCGGAATGTTTTCTTCCAGGCTTGCGCGAGGCTTTCCATGATCGCGAAACGCGTCGAACGTAGCCGGAGGAATCGTGTCCACGGTGTCCGGGCCGATCAGTTCCGCCACGTAATAGGTGTCAGGGAAGGAGGGATCCTTGGTGCTGGTACTGGCCCACAGTACGCGTTGCGCTTGCGCCCCGCGTGCATCCAGCGCGGCCCAGCGCGGGCCACTGAATATTTTTTTATAACTCTGATAGGCGAGCTTGGCATTCGCGATGGCAACTTTGCCTTTGAGATTACGCAATTTTTGCTGTTGAGCGGGATCCGTGGTTTTCTTGATTTTGTCTTCCAGTTGGCTATCGATCAGAGTGTCGATGCGGCTGACAAAGAAGCTTGCCACGCTGGCCACGCCGCTCAAATCGCCGCCCTTTTTGGCAAACTCTTCCAGACCGGCGATGTAGGCTTCCGCCACGCGCTCATAAACATCCTGAGCGAATAACAATGTGACGTTGATATTGATGCCTTCGCTGATGAGCTGCTGAAAAGCTGGGATGCCTTCTTTTGTGCCGGGAACTTTGATCATGGTGTTCGGACGGCCCACCAGTTTCCACAAGCGACGAGCTTCGTCCAGCGTTTCCTGGGTCTTGTGTGCGAGATAGGGCGAGACTTCGAGGCTTACGTAACCGTCGTGACGTTTCGTTTGTTCGTAAACTTGCTTAAAGGTGTCGGTAGCGTCCTGGATGTCTTTCACCGCGAGGATGTCGAAGATGCCTTTGGCGTCGAGATCTTTTCTTTTTTCGAGTTCTTCCAATGTCTGCGAATAGTCGGTGCTACCGGTGATGGCCTTTTCAAAAATGGAAGGATTGGAAGTAACGCCGCGCAGGCCGTCTTCTTCGATCAGCCTTTTGAGTTCTCCGGTAGAAATCAAGCTGCGCCGGATGTAATCGAGCCATACGGATTGGCCAAAGCCAAGCAAGGCTTTCAGCGGATTTTCGGATGGTTTGCCTTCGCCGGATGCTGGGGTTGGTTTAGCGGTTGTGCTCATTTCAAGTCTCCCTTAACGGCTGAAATTCTATTAGAGCCATGCGGCTTTCGGGTTATTCGGGACGGTTACCATTGCTGAGGCTAGGTCCAGCGCTTCCTAATTTACGACGCGAACGGCGATTGGGCAACGTCCAATAGTAAAGCCAATCGGTAATAGAAGTCACTCTTCCAAAGCACGAAGGCTGGTAAATACGGGAAAGCATGCGCCACACAAGGTTAGAGTCGGCCCAAACGAATTTGGGTGCAATGCCCGACGCGGATTTTTCGCGTTGGCTCGATGTGCAAAAGAATTTTATGCGGCTTTAACCTGGAGTTGATGATCAGCGAGAGAAGAAGTGTTTAGCGAAGCGTAGAGGACGATAGACCAACGGACTCAGCTTTGAAAAGCGCGCCACCATGCGGCCTAGAACAATTCGGTTGAAGGATTCCAGATCGATGTGCTGGTGGCCGCGATGTATGCGTGTCGCGCGTCCCAGGAATTCCTCCGAAGAAACGGGTACATCCAGGCCGTCGAGTGCATCGCCCTTGGTGATTAACCGCGCAACCTTCTCGCCAGGTCGAATACTTCGCGCGCGATCAAGGAGACGGTGCACAAAAAAGCGGCCGTCTCGTTCGAAGAGGACTACATCGCCGGCTGAAAGTCGTTCCATATCGTAGCGCTTGATGAAGACTAAATCTCCGGAGCGTATCCACGGAGTCATGCTTCCGCCCAGCACGCGCAAGCACACGGAACCCTGCGAGCGCATTTTTCTGGAAATTTCCGATACGGAGCCTGCTGGAACAACAACAGGGGGTTCTTTTTCTGCGACGCGAATTTTCGAAACAGCGGCCGTGGCCATTTTAAGGGGTCAATTCCACGGTCTGAGTTGCGATGACTTGGCCGTCGAGCGAAACGCGCGCGGTCCACTCGCCCATCAAATGGCGCTGCTGGATCCAGGTGCCGGCGACCGGAAGCGTCTGGATCGCAACTAGTGGTGTATCGGAGCTCTGCTCTACGCCAAAAGCCATCTGTGTTTGTTGATACAAATTGCCGCCGGGAAGCAAAATTTCCAGAGTTTGAACGTGGCTGCCGGCTGGTACGTTCTGCCAGGCGACCTTTACTTCCAGGTCACGCGTTGCGGTGGCGCTGAAACTTGTTTCGTTGTCACAGCTCGGAGCTTCTTTGTCGCAAAAGGAAAATGTGGCGCTGGGGGCCACGGGAGGAGGAGTTCCTCCATTCGCGGAGGTCATCTGGCAACCGGAAAATCCGACGCTCGCAAACAGCAGGACGGCGGCGAGAAGCATTGAGTTTCTATAAGACTGGCTGGCTGGGTGCGTTAAGCGAAACATTTCGTCCTCATTTTTAGAATGGAATCGTAAAACCGTACGCGCGCTGATCCGTGGTCGTTACATAGATGCGCGACAGCACTTCATCGATTGAGGGATCACCGACGGTCCCCTTGGTTGCCCCGGTGTTGCAAACTTCGTCTTTGACGTCTGCGCCGGTCGTCAAATTGAGTTCGTGGATCGTGCCGTCGCTTGATCCTACAAACACATAGGATGATCCAGTGTAAGAAATCGGTGCGGAAGGATTAGCGATTGTCGTGCTCCAAACCTGGGTGAACGTGTACGGAAACCGCGAAGTGTCGATTGTGAGTAGGTGTACCGCAGTGGTGCCGGAAAAAATCACGGCGTACGGCGGGGTACTGTTTAGAACAACCGGGTAGCTGACGATGGGCCCGTCATTGGAAGTATAAAAATTGAATATGGTGCCGTTCGCTGGATTGATGGCGTATATGGTGCTGTTCCCGGCGGTGCAGGTGCCACCGCCGGAGTCACCGACGGTACCCACGAACAAAACGTCACTGCTAAAGGTTAGGGTGGGCGAGGCGTCGATGTCGCCAAGGTTCGCGATCGCGGTTGTTGCGCCGGTAGTCGGATTGATCGACCATAAACTGGGCTGCCCAGTGCCACACGCGCTTCGACTGGTGACCCAAATGACGTTGTGAACGTAGTCGACGAGCGGCGTTGAGTTGATGATGTCGAGGTTTTGCGAGCCTTTGTTGGTGGTCGCGATTGGCCCGGTGAGTGGAGACCATGACAGGTTCGCGCCGGTATTACCGTTCAAACCGAAGATTTGATTTCCAGTTGTTGTCCCGGTGTTACGCGTGCCAAAGAAAACCACGTCATTCGTTCCGCCGGCTATGGATTCCAATTGGACGGAAGGACCACCTTGAAGGGACAGAGTGCCGCTTGTGATGGGATTTACCACCCAGTCGATCACACCGGTATCCGTATTTACGGCGTAGATCAATCCGTCCTGGCCCGTCACGTAATCGATATCTTGTCCCGTGGACGAAGATGCCGCATCGATTACCGGCGAACGAGACGCTATGGAACCGCCGAGCGATATAGGAACAAACTGACGCATTCCGGTGGCAGCATTGATAAAAAATAGGAGATCCGTTTGGGATCCCATGGCAGCAACCGTTCCGGGAATCAGCGAGGGGCTGGCGAGATCGGTGGCGAATGTCGCGGCGATCCATTGCGTGTTCTGTTGAGCCGCCACGGTAGCTCCAGGCGTCGCTGAAACTTCTTCCGTAAAGGTTGAGCCGTTAGCCACATCTTGATCGGAATAATAATTCGAGCTATCGCGCAGAAACACCTTATAGAAATAAGTGGTTCCGTTTACCGGCGCGCCGCCGGGGGAAGCGCACGTGTCGTTGGTGGCATTGTCCGTAAAGCTTGTTTTTCCCGTTGCGTCGTCGAAAACCACGACTCCGGTACTGACAGTAGCGCATAGCCCTGGATCCTGCCCGTCGGTCGGATACGAAGTCTTGTCCACCGGAGAGCCGGTGCGCCGGAGGATAAGCACACCCGTATATTTTTCCGTGCCGACCGCAGTACCGATCAGCGCGGGAATATTC
This sequence comes from uncultured Acidobacteriota bacterium, assembly GCA_963838475.1. GTDB lineage: Bacteria > Acidobacteriota > Terriglobia > Acidiferrales > UBA7541 > Palsa-295. The sequence goes on along the minus strand of CAWIRJ010000007.1, from coordinate 252,177 downwards.
CAGTTCAGAGTGATGCTGCCGTTGCCGGGTGTTGCCGTAAGCCCAGTTACATTCTGGACAAACTGCACCGTCAGAGAAGGTGACGTTGCGTTGCTAGCTTCTTTAGATCCAAAGACGGTTGTCCTGTTGTCTGGGGCACCTTGATCTTTTATCAGCCATCCGTAGTTCCCAGTGCCGTTGTACCAATTCTGTACGTCCGCGGTAACGGTGAAGGCAGCAGTGGTGCTGTTGTTTTTTAGCATTGCGGTGCCGGTGGCGGTACCCGAAGCGTCGCCTCCAGCGGCAGTCCAAGCCGTGGTGGCTACCCGCGTATTCCAGGTTGCGGCGTTGGCCTGCCAAAAATCAGATACAGGATAAGCTCCGTAGGTGGCGTTACCACTCGGAGGGGTAACCACGTTCAAAGTCAATATTGCGGACTTAATACCGGCATTGGGTATGCGCGACAGGTCAAACTCAAGAATTGCACGCTGGTTTGCGGCGTTAACTCCAGATACGGTAAGGGTGTTGCCCACATTGTTGCTGTTCGGGGATCCTTGTTTCAGGGTCGCGTCTTCGCCACGTGCTTGGGGGTCTGTGCCCGATTTCTGCAATACAATTTGTTCGCGCGCAATTACCGGTGCAGCGATCAGAAGCGCGATCACTAAAGCACACCACCGTCGCCAGGACGCTTGCTGAATTCCGATCATCGGGTGGTTCACATGCATGGCCCTATTGCCTCCTGCTAAATCTCGATAATTTTTGATTACGAGCGCCGCGGCGCGGCATTGCAGACACCGCCTTGGCCGGGCAACTTGCCGCACGCAAGCGCCAAGGTTTCGTAAATCGGTTCGGAAACACATTGCGGCTTTACGTAGGTTCGTTTCTTCTTCCGATTTTTCCCATCGACGTTGGCGATTTTCTGTGTTCTCTCCATCATTCCCCTGGGGTCACTTCAGTTACTTCCAATCCGAACTTCCGGCGCGACGATCGGCATCGGAATCGAACACGAATTCTTAGTACTTGATTTTCCGGCGTGCATTGCGCTGACGGGATTTTCGACGCCGGCGATTCGCGCATTTAGCTCAGCCAAATCGCAGGCGCGCTCGTAGGCGCCCAGCAAATCTCCACCCTCCATCTGGGCCAGCCCCGGACAGCGCTCGCAGTACTGCCGAATCGAACATTTCGAGCAGACCGGCAACTGCGATTCGCGCACTGCACGCACGCGATTCATTTCCTCGGATCTGAACCAAATATCCTCAAATTTTTGCTTTCGCAGATTGCCAGTCGCGACGGGCATCTGCACGCACGGGAAAACATCGCCGTACGGCGAGATGTAGCAACTGTTATGGCCGGCGCTGCACGGGATATCGTCATAGGCCTGACTTTCGATGCCGCTGGACGTCGTGCTACCCGTCGCGCCGCCCGCGGAAATCGTTTCCGCTTCCAAACTATTGGGCGAACACGCCCGCGGATTCAGGCTCGCATCCTGCAAGATGGGCAACAACTCTTTCGTCGAGCTGCGCAACTGCAGGAGACTCATGTCTCCGTCCATTTTTGGAGTGATGGTCATGTCCAGAACGTACGGAACGCCGAGTTCCGCCGCGAGGGCTCGCACGTTTCGATAAGCAGTCAGGTTCTGCTTCATCAGCGGACAGGCAATCTTTACTCGCAGCCCCTCCGCCTGAAGAAATCGAATGGCGGCCAAGGTACGCTCGAGGGAGCCGCGCACTTTTGTAATCGCGTCGTGAACTTCCGGCTCTGCGCTGTAAATGCTGATCTGAACCTTTCGCACACTCAACTCTTGAAGCTTTCGCGCGCGTTCAGCGTCGATCAGAAGCGCATTGGTTTTCAGGCTGATATCAAAATGAAGCGAGCGGGCGAACTCTAGCAACTCAAAAAGGTCCGCACGCAAAAAGATTTCGCCTCCGCTGAAGGTGAGAAACAATGTTCCGGATTGCGAGAGTTGCTCCAGCACATTCTTGATTTCCTGAGTCTTCATCTCGCCGTGATCTTCGTGATCCAGATAGCAGTGGATGCACCGCTCGTTGCAGCGATAGGTCAGGTCCACATGGACACTCCAAGGAAGGTGACGCTGCACTGTCCTGCGAATCAAGCCGTCCATGACTGGAGTGCTCGGCATGCGTCAGCCTTTTTCCTCAGGAGCGACGAACATGAGTTGCTTTTCCCCGAGCGCCGCGAGCAGTTCTTCCAAGTCAGCCCTGGCGGTCTCGCGTGCTACTTCATATTCCGCGGCGATTCTTTCCACCAGTTCATCCAGAGTTTTGCCTTCGGCGTGTTTCCAGAAGAGGCTGGCTGTCTCGTTCAACTCGTGCACCTGGCTGTCTTCCGGCGAAATAATCACCGTTGCGCCGTCAACTTCCCGCCAGGCAAGCTTTGGGTTCCTCGTGATTTCTCCGCTCATGCTGCGATCACCTTCCAGAATTCAGCGTTCCGGCGAAAATAAAGCCGATGGCACGGTATGTCTTCAATCAGACCCAGCAAAGTGCGCAAGAGAGTTTCATGCGCGCTTTTTTCGCCGGCAAAAAATAAAACGCAAGGCAAAAGAGCGCGTAAAGCTTGTTTCACAGATAGAACTTCCACGCGTTCTTCAGTGGCTTGCTTTAGGAGATAGAAGCCTGCAACGGGAACCAAACGATTTTGGCCAGCCGCTCGGAATTCTCCCCAGAAAGGCGTCCCGTGAGCGTGCCAACATCCGTTGGAGTAGCGGATTAGAGAAATTTCGTCGGTGAGCACGCTTCCTTTGGGAGACAAAGAAGCAACCGTGCTTTTCCCCGCGCCCGAACGTCCGAAAAATATGTGCGCGCGGCCGTCGCGCACGACCGTTGCGCCATGCAGAAGGAATCCGCGCTGAGGGAGAAGCACCACGGTCAACAAAATGCGCAGCAAAGAATCCAGCGCGTATTCGTGGCGCACACCGTGAAATTCAGCCCCCTGCGATCGCAGAACAACTTTCGCGTCGTCCAGCAGGTATGAAAATTCGGCGTTCTCTCTCGCTTGTTTTTCTTTTTCTTCCAGAATGATGGGAAATCCGTTTTGTGAATGACCGGCAAATTCGCGGTAACGCCTGGAGGCGGGTTCGCGAAGGGCTTGTTCACGAATGAAAAGCGAAAGCGGAACGCTGCCGATGGATATGTGCAGCGGCACACAACCGTGCAGCGTTTCAACGGGATGAACCAGTCCGTCCGTTTTTCCCAAGTGCATTGGCGGTTACGCTTGCAACTGCGGGATAGGGGGGTATCCGCGCAGCTCCCCCAAACTGACTAAATTCGCCCACTAAATGTGGGCTGCCTCAACTAGTCTCGTTTGGTATTGCGCAACGCGTCAACGCAGATGCGCGAGGCGCGTTCGTACTTGTCAATATCCGTGCGGAAACGTGACCAATGGTCGGAAATCGGGGAGTTCTACGCCTTTCTTGAGCTAAAGCCGTACTTTCGCAAAAGCCGGAGAGGGCGGAGGGCGATGTATAGGGGTGACAATATTGCCGGTAAACGTATCATTTCGTAGTCTTCTTCGGCGGGAACCACAGAAAGTCGCACAGCGTAGCGCCATCCATGCAACGTTCCGGGCAGCATCCGGCGACGAAAGTTGAAGCGGCCCTTCGCATTCAGCGAAATGTAGTTTCGTCTCATGAGAGCTGCCCAAACTTCCGATGCGAGTTCGTTTGCGGTGCGATCGGATCGCAGTCTGTGCAGAATCTCTTCAGGAAGCGGCGTATTCATCAGGTTTATTGCAAGCAAGAGCGCGACATGAAGCATCCGCTCTGTTTGCAGAACGTTCGCGCGCTCGAGTGTGACACTCCAATCCAGGTTGGGATGACGCTGGATCAACTCGGATATGTCCGTAATCCACGACAATCGCTCCCAAAAATCTTTGGTGCCGTGAAGGCTGAGGATGATCAGAGCATCTTCCACTGAAAAGGTGCAGATTTCGCGGTCGTTGAGTTTCACGAGCGTCAGACGGCTTGAAAAATCTTCCAAGTTCGCGACTTCCGGAAAATGGCGCAGGGTTAATTCCGTGTGAAGCTCAACCATGATGCGTCTTTTCTCATCGCGATAATTGTATTCACCTGGAATTATTGAAGACGGAACGCCCGAAGAAACTATCCAATCGAACCGTGGCAGATATCCTAAACCGAGCATTACCTCGTTTGCTTTCGGCAGGTCGCCTTGGCGGACGATGATGTCAAGGTCCTCGAACTGGCGCAAGGTCATGTCACCGTACGCTTGCATCGCCAGCGCCGGGCCTTTGTAAGCAATTGCCCGGATTCCACGCGAGTGAAAAAGGTCGAAGATTTTGGTGAGCTCCGCCGTCAGGAAAAGGCAACGTATGGTATTTGCGCGGCAAGCGTCTTTGAGCCGCTCCAAAACAAGTGGTGGTACTGCACCGACCGGAAGCGCTTGTAATTGGCGGCCAAGCAGCGGAATGACCGAATTTTCTTCCGCCTGGTCTAAAACGTAGGCCCAGTCAAGGTTTTCATTCAAGAGCGCGACGATCTTTTGTGTCGAAGCAGGGTCGATGCGGGTGCGAGCACAACAAGCGAGCAGTTCTTTCTCGGGGCAAGCGGAGTCGCGAACGGCGGAATTCATCAAGGTACGATTTGAAGAGGAATTCTACGCTAATTCGCCATGCGCAAACGCGATTTCTTGTGCGAATCGATACTCAAGCCGCGAAAGGCGGAGTAAACGGCGCAAGCATACTGTTCATCTCCACGATCTTACCCAGTTTACGCAGCCTGGTTTGAAAACTTGCCGGCTCAACGCCCGCTCGCGCGCACACTGTTTGAAAATCCGCGGCACTGTCGAACAGAAATTCTTGAGCGTTGCGGCGTCTTCGCAGATTTCCGTTGCGCCAATCTTCCACAGCCGATACAAGGACGGCAGTCCAAAGCCGCCGGTCACCGATCACTTCTTCCGTTACCGTGCTTTGTGCATTCGTCTGATACTGCCAGTTTTTTTCCACGATGCCCCCCTGCTTCAATTCCCCTGCCGGTAAGTGCCGTCGTTCACACTGATGTTCTTGTAGCAGCAGCTTTGACGCCTAACTCGAGCTATTAGGGCGAACTGGACATTGCGTCGTACCACCGCAGTTTCATGGCGTTACGCCGGTTATCTACAAATCATCGAACTCCGCGTTCTATAGCGCTGCTCGCCGGCAGACACTTGTGCCGAAAAGGCTCATGAGCGCTCACGATTCTGCGTTCCAACGAACTGGAGCAATATCCTGAAGATGGGCCTTGCTGTGGTTATGCCACTGTTTCGGCGGTGAGAATTTCTCGCAACTTGGAAGAAAGCGTTGCCATGGTAAATGGCTTTTGGAGTAGGACTGCATCCATGTCCAAAATTCCGTGATGTACGACTGCCTGATCGGTGTATCCGGACATATATAACACCTGGATTTGGGGACGAATGCGCTTGACGCGGTCGGCTAATTCGCGACCGCTGATACCGGGCATTACCACGTCGGTCATCAAAAGATGGATTGTTCCGGAGTGCATGGCGGCTAGTTCGAGAGCTGTGTGGCCGTCTTCCGCTTCAATCACGGTGTATCCGCTCATCTCGAGGTATTCGCGTGCGAGCTCGCGCACGCCCTTTTCGTCTTCCACCAGAAGAATGGTTTCGGTGCCGCGACGCGACGATCCAAGATCGCCGCGATTATCGCGTCCGGGCTCTTCCGTGTTTTCAACCATCGGCAGGTAAATTTTGAAACTCGTGCCGCGACCGGGCTCGCTGTACACCCAAACGTAGCCGCCGCTCTGCTTCACGATGCCGTACACGGTTGCCAGGCCCAGTCCGGTGCCTTTGCCCTTCTCTTTGGTGGTGAAGAACGGCTCGAAGATGTGCGTTTGCGTTTCTGCGTCCATTCCGCATCCGTTGTCGGTAACCGCGAGCATTACGTATTTGCCTGGTGAAAGCACAGCGGGAGGCCGCGCATAGGAAGCGTCCAGTTCCACGTTGGCGGTTTCTATTGTAAGTCGGCCGCCTTGCGGCATGGCGTCGCGGGCGTTGACCGCCAGATTCAGGATCACTTGCTCGATCTGGGTTCGGTCAGCCTTGATTAAACCCACATCCGACGCGGAAGACGTCTCGAGGTGAATGTCTTCGCCGATCAGACGTCGCAGAATTCGTTCCATGTCCACCAAAATACTTTGAACGCTGATCACTTTCGGCGCCAACATTTGTTTGCGGCTGAAAGCGAGAAGCTGCCGTGTAAGCGACGTGGCTCGCTGCGAGGCGGTTTGAATTTGTTCCGCGTTGCGGCGCAGGGGATCGCCGGCCGGCAGACGTTCGGCGAGCAAATCGGCGTAACCCTGAATCACCATCAGAAGATTGTTGAAGTCGTGTGCGATTCCTCCGGCAAGGCGTCCGACGGCTTCCATTTTCTGCGACTGGCGCAACTGCTCTTCGAGCTGTTTGCGATCGGTGATATCCAGAGCCATGCAAATCGCGCCTTGCAAGTGGCCGCCGGCATCGCGGAGAGGCTCGACGTGGCAAGCGTAGGAGCCGCCTTTCCATTCAATATGGAAAGTGGTGGGCTCACCGGCGATGGCTCGGCGATGAGCGGCGATGGGAGCGAAGCTCTGATCTGACGACTCAAAATATTCCAACAGCGACATGCCAACGATTTCGTTCGGTTTTAGTCCCAGGCGCGTCAGTCCGGCTCCCAGCGCCGAAGTGAACCGGAGATCAGTGCCGACGGTCCAAAGTACAGCGGGCAATTGCTGAACTATTACGCGCAGGCGTGCTTCGCTTTCTCTTATTTTCTCTTCCGAACGTTTCCGCTCGATGGCCATGGCGATCTGGCCGCCCACCGAGGCCAGGAATTCCAAATCGCGTTCGGTGTATGCATTCTCATCTTCGTAATGTTGAACTACCAGAACACCTATGGTCGCCGCCGGGGTTCGAAGCGGCGCGCCCAGCCATGAGGGAGACGGCGTGCCGACGAGTTCCACTTCCCCTTGCGCCGCCAGCTTGTCAAAAGCCTTTTGAGGTATCAGCATCGCGTGTTCTTTGTGGAAGACGTAGGCGGTGCAGCTTCTTCCCACCTGTTGCGGAGGCGGAGCCACGTCGAACTGATCGGCAAAAAACGGAAAATGAAACATCTGAGAGGAGGGCTCGTACAACGCTACGAAACAGTTCTCGGCATAGAGAACCCTTTTCAGCGCGATGTGAATGAGCTTAAGTAAATCGTCCAGATTATCGGTGGCATTTACGGCGTGAATGATTTCGAAGCTTACCTGGCGTTCGAGCTCGGCGCGTTTTTTGCTGGTGATATCTTCGACGGTGCCTTCGTAGCAAGCTATTTTGCCTCGCGAATTTCGGACGGCTCGGGCATTTTCCGATACCCAAATCCTCGCGCCATCCTTCCGGCGTAGTTGATATTCGAACTGTTCCACCACGCCTTCTTGCTCGATGCGACGCTTGAATTCATCGCGCAGGTCACGGTCAACGTATAATTCCTGGTCAACATTCCGAACTTCGCGCATCATTTCCGCGCAACTTTCATAACCGCACATACGGGCCAGAGCGGGATTCAGGCTTAGAATGCGGCCTTGCGGGGTGGTCTGAAAGATTCCCTCCACCGCGTTTTCAAACAACATGCGAAGTCTTTCTTCCGCGCGATGCTGGGCGTCTTGGGCGCGACGGCGTTCGGTGATGTCTTCATACATGCCGAAGCAGCCGATCTGCTTTCCGTTTGCGATCAACGGCACGCCAACGATTTGGACATCCACCATCGAACCATCATTTCGGCGGCGTTTTGCTTCGAGACGCACTACTTCGCCGTTCATCGCGCGTTTGGTGAGATCGAGAGCTTCGCCGGCCTCGCGGGCGGGAGCCAGTAACAAATCGATTTCGGTTCCAACAATTTCGGATTGCCGATAGCCAAAAAGAGTTTCGAAGGCGGGATTGCATAGTTGCACGCGATGATTGGCATTCAGGACCACGATGGCCAGAGGATTATTTTCCGTTAGCGCGTGAATGTAAGCGTCGTGCTCCGCCACTTTTTCTTCCGCCGCGCGCCGCGCGCTGACGTCCTGCGCTGCCATTAGAATGGCGTCGCGACCAGCGAAGGAAATTCCTTGGGTGGTGATTTCCACGTCGAATATCTGGCCGTTTTTGCGCTGATGGCGCCACTGTCCGCGAAACGTCAATTCCCTGGGGTTCTTGCGGATGGCTTCGAGAACACGGGGAATTTCTTCAACGGGACGTATGTCTGTGAGGTGCATGCCCAACATTTCGTCACGGGTGTATTGATATTGATGGAGAGCAGCGACGTTCGCATCGAGAAAGAGAAGAGTTTCGGAGTCGTAAATCAACATGGGTTCCGGATTGTTCGAAAACAAAAGCGGAGAATTCACGGCGTCGGAGGTTGTGTTGGCCGCGGAGCGCGCTGTTGCAACCCGCGCTGGTTCGGGGAGATGCGTGGTGAGCGCGTTCGGCGCGCAGGCATCTCTCTCCTTGACGGCGGATTTTAGTTTGCTCGGCATGTTTCGGAACGGGGCAATCAGGCGCCCATTTCGCCCGATATCTAGTTATAGAGAGGGGCTGCGAGGTCAACAATAGTACCGACGTACCGATTGCGCACATTCCATGACACTTAGGAACAGGTCGACCGGACACGGCTACGCGAGCCAGCGCCCAAAAATGACGAATTATATGTGTTTTATTGGGGTTTTCGAGGTTCCTGCAGCTTTGGGGGTTCGGGGATAGCTTCGCCGTCTTTGCGGGGGTCGGAAGCGCCGTAATTTACGCCAGTCGCAAAGTCGCGGCGCACAGCCTGGCCTCCGCCGACCTGTTGAGCGAAATTGCCGAGAAGCTCGATCTGATGGCCGCGCTGAGTTAGTGCGGCGCGGATCTCGGGAGGAAAGCGGTCTTCCATCATCACGTCGCAGCCGGTAAAAGTATATTTTGTGAATCTGGGTGCTTCGAGCGCGGCCTGGATATTCATGCCGAAGTCCACGATGTTGGAAACGAATTGCGCGTGGGCTTGGGCCTGGTTGAAGCCGCCCATAATGCCGAAGGCGATGCGTTCCTGGCCGCGCGTCATGAAGCCGGGAATGATGGTGTGCAGAGAACGTTTGTGACCGGCGAGCGCGTTGGGCGATTTCGGGTCGAGGCTGAAAAGACCGCCGCGATTTTGGAGAGCGAACCCGGTTCCGTCCGGGACTACTCCGGAGCCGAAGTGAGCGTAATTGCTTTGGATCAGCGAGACCATGTTGCCATCGCGATCGACGACGGTGAGATAGGTGGTGTCACCTTTGGCGGGAAACTCGGGTTCGCCGGGCGTGACGTCACAGTTTGCTTTGGCCATGTCGATTAATTTGGCGCGTTGCGCTGCGTAATCTTTGGAGAGCATTCCGGCGACTGGAACCTTGGAGAATCTCTGGTCGGCGACGTAGCGAAGCATGTCAGCATAGGCAAGTTTTTTTGCTTCGATCATTACGTGCGGAACGTCGGCGGTGTTATGGAAATCGTTGAACCGGAAAGTCTCCATGATGTTGAGCATTTCGAGCGTGGCGATTCCCTGCCCGTTGGGCGGAATTTCGTAAACGGTCCATCCGCGATAGGTAGTGGAGATGGGTTCGACCCATTCGGCGGAAAAATCGGCGAGGTCTTCGACGGATATCGTTCCACCGAGTCTGGCTGAGGTGGTTACGATGCGACTGGCGATTTCACCTTTGTAAAATGCGTCGCGACCGCCGGCGGCGATTTGTTCCAGCGAATGCGCCAGATCGGGGTTGCGAAATATTTCTCCGATATGTGGCGTGCGGCCGCCGATCAGAAATGTTTTGACGGCGTTTGGATTAGTCTTTAACTTTTCATCGCTGGAAGCCCAATATTCGGCATCGAGTTCAGGTACGGGAAATCCGTCCTTTGCATAATGAATAGCGGGCGCGAGAACTTCTGGAAATTTTTTGGTTCCGAGACGCGAGAGAAGCTTGGACCAACCATCCACGGCGCCGGGAACGGTGACGGAATCGATGCCACTCTGGGGCATTTTGTCGTCACCTTTGGCGTGGAGCGATTCGATGGAAAGTTTGGCGGGGGCCCAGCCGCTCGCGTTGAGTCCGTAAAGTTTGCCGGTCTTGGCTTCGTAAACGATGGCGAAAAGATCGCCGCCGATTCCGTTCATCATGGGCTCGAGGACGCCCATGGCGGCGTTGGTGGCGACGGCTGCGTCCACTGCATTGCCGCCGTGCGCAAGGATCATTGCGCCGGCTTGCGCGGCGAGCGGACTTTCCGCGGCGACGATTCCAATTTGGGAAACGACCATGGAGCGAGCTTGGGTGCGGCTCTGGGTGTGAGCGGTCATAGTGATTAGCGCCACTGCCAGTAGGAAGAGTAACGAATGCTTTATGCAGCAGAGCCTGGTCATGTGGTTCGCCGAAAGGATATGCGAATTTGTTGTCCGCGACAACAGCGGCGGAGTCTAAGGCCGAGGAAGAACAGGTTGCATTTACGAGGGCTTGCGCGACCAGGCTCCTACGAGTGCTGGGGAAACGACGACACCTTTTCCAGCCAGCACTTCGGCTTGCATCTGGCGCGGTAGGTTTGCGATGTCGACTTCGCCCGGGGCTACGATTTCGAACTTTTCCATCATTGGGAGGATCGATTGAATGGTGTCAGCGATTAGTTCATACCTGGCGATGTTTGAATCTCCTCCGATCAAAGCTTCCATAATCATCGTAGGCTCGGGAAGCCCGGCGGCCACGAACGCGGAACGCAACTCCAGCCCCATCTGGAAACTTGCGCCGGTGGCTGCGAGCGTCTTTTTGATCCAGTCAGCGCTGAGGTCAAAAGTGGGAGCCTTGGGAAACGACCGGCAGTTATTGAAATCAAATTCGTGAAAGACGATTAGGCCGCCGGGACGGAGCTTCTCCGCCAATTTGCGCAGAGCATCGGCCGGGTCCGGGTAGTACATCAGGATGAACCGGCCCACGACCGCATCAAATGGCCGGTCGAACTTCAGTTCTGCTGGGTCGCCCTCGAGAAAGGTTACATTGGCGACTTCGGCTACTTTCGCGTGCGCGCGGGCTCTCTCTACTGCCGCGGCTGCGCGATCTGCTCCGACTACTTCTCCGGTGTCTCCTACGATGCTGGCGACGAGAAAAGAAACGTCGCCGCTTCCGCAACCCACATCGAGAACGCGCATTCCCGGTTTAATGCCGGCCTCGTGAAACACCCGGCGCGTTAGAGGGTCATAGGTGCGGGCCTGGCGGCTCAGTCGATCGAGCTCTTCTTTCGAGTGACCTAACAGATAAACGGGTTGTGCGGCGTTATCCATATCTCCTCGCAATGCGCCATTCTAAACGATTCTCACTATCGATAAATCCGGGATAAGGGACGAAGGCTCAAATATAACGGCGATTATTTTTCTTCCGCGGGGGTGGCTGTAGCTGGGCCGTCACCGACGATTTCCAGGACGGCTTCGGAATCTTTCGCGCCGTCGTAATGAATTTGTTTTCCGTAATGCGTGACGAAGGTGCCGGCGGGCATGGGAACGGTTTTGTCGGGATCGAATTTTGGCCCGGTGCCAACCCACCAGGTTCCAGAAATCACGGTGATAAAGCGGTCGTTTGGATGCCAGTGCGGGCGACTCATGTGATGCGGAGTCCATTTCACCAGCACGATGTACAAACCCGGTTTGGAAGGGTCGCCTTGCAGGACGGCCATTTTCGCGCCGATGGGATCATCCTTCCAGGGAATCTGGTCTGGTAATTTGTAGGCGAGGACTTTCGGGTCGAGGCTGTTGGCAGCGGGAGTTTGAGTTTGCGCCGAGCCGCGCGGAACCAACGACACCATCAGCATCGCGATGACAATTGCTGCTTCTCCAAAGTGATGCATGCGAATCGTTGACAAGGAATCCTCCCGCGGAGCTCAGATTCTTTTGCCCGCTGCCCGCCCGTGTAAAAACGAACAGTGATCAATCAGGAACCAGATCCTTCGGCCGGCCAAATTCGCCGGCCTCAGGATCACGACCCTCTTCGGGTCGTCACTTTTTCGGGCGCGACTCCGGGGGAATTTGGCCAGTGGCGCGATAGTAGGCGACCAGCAGGCCATAGTGTTCACCCATGTGCTCGACGTAGCCGATCCAATCATCGAGATGCTTGAGGACGCCGGCGTCGCCCTCTTTTTGGATCAGCGCGGCGCCGTCGGTGACGGATTTTTTCAGATACTCGATGGTGGCGGCTTTCGTTTTGTAATTCGCGACCGAGGGATCATTGGACGCTTCGCCGAGTTTGGTGTTGGCGACGTGATTCAGCAAATCATAATTGGAGCCGGCGACGTGGAGCAAAACTTCCTGGAACGAGCGGACATTGGGAGTGAGTTTGTAGGTGTATTTTTCTTCGGGCCAGTCTCCGGCCATGGTGACGAGGCGATTGCCAACGTCATTCCAGGCTTCCAGGACCGCTTCGGCCGGAGTCTTTGTTTTTTTCGAGGCGTCTTGCGCGCGGGCAATAGAGGGGCCGGAGAACAACGATAGAGCAAGCAGAACGAAAATTGAGCGAGAGATATTTCTCATGATGGAACTCCTTCGTAGGATTGTCCCCGCTGTGCGCCCCGGGTGCGGGTAATGTATCGAGGAACGTGAGTGAAGTCCAGCGCGCGAAAGTTGCGCAGATGATTTGCGTGGCGCAGGATTTGAAGCGCTCGATTTAACCGCGCGCGCTTTGCCGTGCCCGCGAAGAGTGCGGCACCCTAAATTTCAAAAGTCCCATCCAAAATACGAACTCGGGTGAATTTGGAGCGGCGAGTGCGCTCCGGTAAGATGGTGACGCGAATTTTGCAGCAATCCTAACAGTTCCAGAAGATGACGGCCAATAGAACTGCGCGCGGAAGCGACACGGGCATGGAACAAGAAGACAAAAAACCAAACGGAGCGCAGGAGAAAGATACGCCCGACAGCGCGACAGGCGCGAACTTGCAGGACGAGACTAAGCGCGTAGTGCGCGGCGAAGCGGACGATGCGTCGCGCATTCTTGGGCCGCATTGGGTGGAGAGCGAGGGAAAGCGCGAGACTCGTGGTTCGCGCGTTCCGGCCTGGGGCGATGGCAGCGAGCATATTCTGGCGCGGAAATACCGAACCGCAGACGATGGCGGAAATTGATGCAGGCGGATTGTTTGAAGCGGTGGTAGCGTCGCGCGCTGTGGCCTCGAGGCAGAAGCCGATAGTCTCTCCGAGTTCCGCTCAGTCGAACGAGAGCAAACCTGCTTTGGCGTCCCTTTCCACCGCTTCGGGCGGCGATGAAGTAATTTCGCCGACGGATTACCGACTGCAATTTCGATTTGCTGATGGAAATTCGTGGGAGGGATACGATCCTTACGCGTTTCCGCCATTGCTCACCGACTACGACCTTTATCTTTCCGGCGAAGGCACACATTACCTGAAGTACGAGAAGCAAGGCGCACACGTACGTGAAATTAACGGCGTGCGAGGTGTGCATTTCGCGGTGTGGGCGCCGAACGCGCAGCGGGTGAGCGTGGTAGGCGATTTCAATTTTTGGGACGGGCGCGTCCACACCATGCGTAACCGCGGCGTGAGCGGACTGTGGGAGCTTTTCATTCCAGGGCTGGATGAAGGCACTCTTTATAAGTTCGAGATACGTTCACGTTACGGAAATTTTGTACGGTTGAAATCCGATCCGTACGGATTTGCGGCGGAGCTGCGGCCAAAAAGCGCGTCGGTGGTCGTCAATATTGATAAGTACGAATGGAAAGATAGCGAGTGGATGGCGGCGCGCGCGGCACGGGACTGGCAGCATTCGCCGATGTCGGTGTACGAGCTGCACGCGGGGTCCTGGCGGCGGAAAACTTCTGAAGGAAATCGGTGGCTGACTTATCGGGAGCTGGCGGAAGAGCTAATTCCCTACGTTAAACGGATGGGTTACACCCACATCGAGCTGATGCCTATTATGGAGCATCCGTTCGACGGGTCGTGGGGATATCAGACGGTTGGATATTACGCGGTGACGCGACGATACGGGACGCCAGCAGACTTCATGTATTTTGTGGATTGCTGCCATAGCGAAGGGATTGGAGTTTTTCTGGATTGGACGCCCGCACATTTCCCGCGCGATGCTCACGGGCTAAGTTTTTTTGATGGCACGCATCTTTACGAGCATGCCGACCCGCGGAAAGGGGCGCATCCGGATTGGGGCACGCTAGTTTTCAACTACGGACGGAATGAAGTTCAAAATTATTTAATTTCGAACGGGCTTTTCTGGCTGGATAAATATCACATCGATGGGTTGCGAGTGGACGCCGTAGCGTCGATGCTGTATCTGGACTATTCGCGCAAACCCGGCGAGTGGATACCGAATCCGTATGGCGGGCGGGAAAATCTGGAGGCGATTGATTTTCTGAAGCGGTTGAACGAGGTGTTGCACAAACGGCATCCGGGCGCATTGATGATCGCGGAAGAGTCCACGTCGTGGCCGGCGGTGTCACGTCCTACGTATGATGGCGGGCTGGGATTCGATTTGAAATGGAACATGGGATGGATGAACGACACGCTACGGTATTTTGCGCTGGACCCGATCCACCGGCAGTTTCATCACAACGAGCTGACCTTTTCGATGATTTATGCCTTTAACGAGAACTTCGTATTGCCGCTTTCACACGATGAGGTGGTACACGGCAAGCGTTCGCTGCTGGAGAAAATGCCGGGCGATGACTGGCAGAAGTTTGCGAACCTGCGGCTATTGTACGGCTACATGTATGCACATCCGGGGAAGAAACTGTTGTTCATGGGGGGCGAATTAGCGCAGCGGAACGAATGGTCGGAAACGGCGTCGATCGACTGGCGGCTGGAAGAATCGCCGCCGCATCGTGGAGTGCAAAGGCTGGTAGAGGATTTGAACCGGCTGCATACCGAGGAAGCGGCGCTGTACGAAGTTGATTTCGAATGGCCGGGATTTGAGTGGCTGGAAGCAAATGACAATGCGGCGAGCATCCTTTCGTTTATGAGGCGCGCCCGCGATAAAAGCAACTTTGTGGTTGCGGTATGCAACTTTACTCCGGTGGTGCGCGAAAATTATCGAGTGGGCGTGCCGGAGGAGGGGTTCTACCGCGAGATATTGAATACGGATTCGCAATATTACGAAGGTAGCGGCAATGGGAATGAAGGCGGGGTTGAAGCCGAGCCTGTGCCGTGGAATGGGCGCCCATATTCGTTGAAGATTCGAGTGCCACCGCTGGCGGTTGTTTATTTTAAGATTCAGAGGGTGGCAGCAATAGCCGGTGCAAATGCAGAAGCCGATCCAGTCTCGCCCAAAACTTAAGTCTAAACCGAACAGAAGATCCCTCGAACGTATTCCGCCTGCTTTATAGGCTCTTGCCCGGGCTCGACTGACCGTCGACTTGGGCGGCGCCGTTGTGTCTCGCGCCCTGATAACGCGGCGCCCAGCAAAACGCGGTGCCCCGCTCGGGATGACTGTTTTAAGCAATTTTTTCAGAATGCACGGAACATTTGCGAAGGAGGCTCCGTACATATCGGCAGGAAGAGCACGGGAGGCTTCCCCAAAATGAGAAAACGACTTTGCGGCATTGGGATGATCTGCGTGTTGGCAGGGATGCTGGCGAGCGCGCCGGCAGCGATGGCGGGACCGACCGAGCGATATCTGCACGTGAAGGTGGAGGACGCATCGAAGGGCGAGAGTGTGAATGTGAACGTGCCGCTGTCGATGGCGGAAAAGATATTGCCAACCATCAACAAAGGCGAACTGCGTAACGGGCACGTGAAGATCGGGCACGCAGATATGGACGATGTGGACATTCGCGCGCTGTTGGACGCGGTGCGCACAGCTCCGGACAATGAGTTCGTGACGGTGAAGGAAAAAGATCAGGATGTGCGAGTGGCGAAGTCGAACGGAAATCTGGTGGTTCACGTTCGCGATGGAAATAAGGGCGGGCAGAAGGTGGATGTGACGGTGCCGATGAAGGTTGTGGATGCGCTGCTCTCGACGGCGAAAGACAACGAGCTGGATGTGTCGGCGGCAATCAAAGCACTGAGCGACGCGGGCGATTCTTTGCTCGTTACCGTGGAAGATGCGTCGCAGCACGTTCGCATCTGGGTGGATTCGAAAGGCAGCCAAGAATAGCCGGCTGGTTCGAACGGAGGTGACTTGTGATTCTGTTTGGGAAGATCGTACTTGGAATGGCGGGAACAGCATTAGCCGGAGTGGGATTGCTTTGCAGCGAAGGAATGGTTGAGGTGAAAGTGGTGGAGCGGCAGCCGGAGGTGCATCACGTGTATGTGATCGCTCCGGCGATGCTCGCGCCGATTGCGGTGCATTTCGCGCCGCGAAGAGATTTGTCGCACGCGGCTCGCGAGATTCGTCCCTGGATGCCGACCATTCGCGCGGCCCTGGACCAGTTGCGCGAGACCGACGACATGACGCTGGTGGAAGTGAAAGAGCCCGACCAACACGTGCGCGTGGCGAAAGAAGGCGGGTCGATCGTGGTGGACGTGGAAGACAAAGACGACACGGTTCACGTTTCCACACCGATTCGCGCGATATCAAGCACGATTGAACAGCTTGCCGCTGCGGGACCCACGATCTAGCGAGAGACGCGACGGAAGCCGGCATTAGCGGGGATCGGGATGACACGTTAAATTCAAGGCCAAGTAAAAGCCGAACCTTTGGTTTACGACGCACAGAAAAGATTCGCACCCACGCCAGTTTGATTTGAGATGGATTTGAAAACCGGGGCGCGCTAAATCGGCGGCCCGGCGATTGCGCGGCTTGCCGCTGCGGGCCCCTCAATTTAACGAGAGACGCAACGGGATCCCGGCACTGACGGGTAAGGCAAGGCCCCTTGCAGGCCCGTCAGCGCCGGAGAGTTTTTGGCGGAACCCAGTAAATTTCTTCCTTCATAGATTGTTTTGGGAAGCCGCGGCGGAGAAGAATTCCCTTCCCTAGTTCAATCATTTGAGGATGGCCGCAGAGATAGCCGGTGGTATCGGAACCCGATAATTCCCAAAGGTCAGTGTATTTGCGAATGATGTCTTCCACGCGGCCAGTTTCACCGCGCCATTCGACATCTTCGTACGGACGGCTTACGGTGGGAACGTACGTGAGCCACGGAGCTTTTGATGCGAGCTCCGCGATTTCCTGGTGATAGCCGAATTCCCAGGAGCGGCTGGCGGCGTTGATTAGATAGAGATGGATGTCGGCGGGAAAGCGGCTATCGGTGAAATCCTTGTGAAGCGTGCGGAGATAAGAGATGTAAGGAGCTACGCCGGTGACAGTGCTTAGGAGCAGATGATTTTTGTGCCCGCTTTTCAGATCGAGTGTGAAGCGGCCTTTAGCGATTTTGCGCAGAGAGACTTCTGCGCCAGAAGGAAGCGCGTGCAATAGCGGAGTGAGCTCGCCTCCGGGAACCAGCTCGATGAAAAGCTCGAGTTCGGGCTCATAGGGCGACGAAACTATGGAGTAAGCGCGCTCGACGAGCTTTTCCGAAGTTTGCACGCCGAGCGTGGCGAATTGTCCCGCCGCAAAATCGTACGGACCGCCGGGGTCGAGACGAATCTTCCAAAGGCCGGCGGAGAATTCATCGCGATGTGTGATTCGCGCGCGGTAAAATTTTTCTTCTGCAGGACGCATATGCGTTTCTCTCTCTGTACTGCTCGGTGCCGCGTCTGCTTTACAAATCTTTACATACAAAAATGAAAAGACGTCCCGATGCGTAGGAGCGTCATGTGAAAATTAAGACTGCTTTGGGTCGGCCTACTGGTTCGGCGTTTGTTGCTGTTGTTGCATGAACGATTGCGGGTTGAATGGCTGGGGCGTGCCGGTAATCTGGTCTTTGGCCCCGGTGACAACCTTGGTCAACTCCATAGAGGTGTCGTTCGTCTTGGACTTGACCAAGCCATAGGGAGAAATTTTTTGGGATACCCAGACATCGCCGCCGCTCTTCTTTGTGCGGTAGTGCTCACAAGTGAATGTGCCGGCGGGGACGGTGATTGTTTCGCTGCCCAAATCTTCGGCGTCTGAGCGGACGTCAGCGGGTTGTGTCGTACGATCCTGGTGCATCATTTGCGTGGGCATTTCCATCGGCGGACGGCCAGGCATCTGCATAATCATGCGCGAGACATGAGTGTCGGGGCCGTTGAGGACCATCAAACTCTTCATGATCATGGGACCGCTGCCCTGGTTGAAAGACATCTCGTACCAATAGGCGTCTTTGCCGTCGACTTCTTCTTTGCCGACGATCGCGATCTGTATCTCGGTCTTATCGCCTTTGGCGGGCTGTACGGTGTAAACCGCGCCTGCGCCAACCACGGGATTCCAGAATCCCATCACGTGAGGCGCCGAGAAGCGGCCCATCTGGGCGGATGCTGCGCCAGCCAGCAGGCTGCAGAAAAGTGCAGCTACCGCGACGCGTACTGGAGTGTTTTTCATTGAAGCTCCTCGCGAGAATGAGATCACTTACGGAATTCCGAGTTAGAGGTCGCGTCCCTGATTATCCTGCATTTTTGTAATGTCGAAAGTCACGTGAATCTTTGCGCCGTTCACGTTGCAAACAAAATCGACGGTCTTTTCGTCTTCGGGGATGGCGGGCTCGCCGTTGCCAGCTTTCTTGGGAAAAATGAAGGCGATAGCCTGGACTTTCTTGCCATCAGCGCCGCGATTAATCTGAACCTTCATCGGCGAAATCTTCTCTTTGGATTTCTTGTCGGTCAGCTCGGCGGTTTTCATCAGCGTATCTTCGTCCGCGGTTTGAAAAGGCCGCATGTCCGGTCCGGTAAGGGCGATCTCATAAACGTCCGGCGGGTTCGCGAGCTGCTTTTCGGCGTCTTCCGGTTTTATCTGCCCGGCCAATTCGGCGCTGCGCGCCGCCGCTCGCTGAAGCGTGCGAGAAGAAACCCAGCGCACGGCGAAGGCTACTTGCGGCTTGGGGTCACCGGGGTCCGACGGCGGAGCGGCAGCTCCTCCTACGGTAGGATTCGCTCCTGCTGATGGACTGGTGCCCATCTTTCCTCCAGCGGCCGGGGCCGTGGAACCACTGGGAAGCTGGCTCGAGTCTGCGGCTGAGATGTCTTTTAGGTTGGTCCAGGTGGCGTCCACTTGAACGATTTTGGACCAGGGCGAGTCACCAAGAATTCTGCGAACGTCTTTGTCGTCCCACTGCTGATAAGGCTTGGATTTCCACGGGTCGTTGTTACCGGCGAAAACCACAGCGGCCAGGACAATTGCAGCGGACCCAATTAAGATAGCTTTACGCATCAGATGTTTCCCTCACTGGAATGTCAAGCAAGCTCGCCAAATGTAGGGCGTACTCTAACGACTGACTGACTTGGCCGCAAGCGGATTTTCAGCAGAGGGCTGGGCAACTCCCGAGGTCCGCGGTGCTCCGAAAACACGTTCCAAACGATAGACCGGGTTTTCGCGCGATTCAAAGTGCGTGCGCATAAGTAACTCGCCGACCAACCCGACGGCGAGAAGTTGCACACCAAACAAACATAACATCATGCCCAAAACGAGAAGCGGGCCATGCTGGACGAAAATTGAGACGCCCCAGAAAACTTTTTCAAGAAGGAGAACAAAAAGTATCAGGCCTCCGACGAACATGCCCACTAGCCCGGTGGGACCGAAAAAGTGCAGGGGGCGAGTCATGTAACGCATGAGGAAGCGAATGGTGATGATGTCGAAGAAAACTCGCAGAGTGCGCGAGATTCCGTAATGGGATTTGCCGCCGGGGCGCACGATGTTTTTTATGGGGATTTCGACGATGCGCGCGCCGTTCCAAGCTGCGAGCGCCGGGATGAATCGGTGCATCTCGCCGTAGAGCGGGATGTCTTTTATGATTTCGCGCCGGTAGACCTTGAAAGTGGTGCCGAAGTCGTGGATGTCCACGCCGGAAAGCTTGCTCATCATCCAATTTGCGATTCGCGAAGGTAGGCGGCGGAGCAGGAAATTATCCACACGCTTTTCGCGCCAGCCGCTAACGATATCCGAATGAGTGGCTTCGAGAGCGGCGAGCAGCTTGGGAATGTCCGCGGGATCGTGCTGTAGGTCTCCATCCATGGAGATGATGATGTCGCCGGAGGCAAAATCGAAGCCAGCGGCGAGCGCGGTGGTCTGTCCGTAATTGCGCTTCAGTCGCAGGACGGCCACGCGAGGATCTTCGTCGGCAATAGTGGCTAGGATCTGGGGCGTAGCATCGGAGCTTTGGTCATCCACGTAAACAAATTCGACGGGATCGTAGCGGCCGGTCATGACTTCGCTCAGGCGATCGTGAAGTTCGCGGACGCTTTCCTGCTCGTCGTGGAACGGAACGACGATGGAGTAGCGAGGTGGCACGGCGCGCTCGGGCTGCATACTGCTAGTTTAACTCGCGATAGGAAATTAGGCGAATATCCCTTTCCACGACGGCACTCTTTACGGCGGGGTCGAGGAGGGCGGACATTTCGGTGTTGCGATGCATTTGAAGGCGCGAGCCGGAGTTGGCAAGGTCGTCGTCGCAAATGCCGGGGTGGAGCATGATTTCGGTCGAGCCGTCAGGAAGTGTGTCAATCATGCGACGCAGGGCGGCGGGACCGAGACTGCCAGTCATGGCCAAGCCTAAGAAATTGTTGGGAGTGAGCAAGCCGTAATTGCGGACGATGGCTTGGAACCACGGGGTGACGGCGCGGGCGGCACCGGCCGCGAGAAGTTCCAAAGTATGGCTTGAATTTTCGTCGGCGCGAGTGCTCTGCCAGGAATCTCGAAGATTTTCCACGGGTTTGCGAACACGCGTGATTCCGAGTGCTTTGCCGACGCGGGCCAGGGATTCCATGACTTTGGGATGAGCGTGGGTGTGCTTGTGGGTGTCGAGATGCGTTGGCTCGATTCCAGCAGCGCGGATTTTTTCGATTTGGGCGCGCATTTCTCGTTCAATGGCTTTGGATCGTATTAGTCCGGCGGTAAGTCTTGCGACGAAGAGACCGAGCGAGTGCGGGAGATTTCCATTTTGGTCGGCCAAGGAAGAAACTTTCTCTTTAGGTGCAACGGCTGGACCGCCGACGAGGACCAAATGGCATCCCACGCCGAGGGTTGGATTTAATTTGGCGCTGGCAACGGCGTCGTGGAATTCCGGGCCATTGGCCATTAACGTGGTGCTGGTGAGAACCCCTTCACGATGGGCGCGGATAATTCCTTCATTCACACCACGGGTCATTCCGAAGTCATCCGCGTTGAGAATCAGTTGTTTCATTTCGGTGACAGCATATCGATGAAGAAAATCCATGATAGCACGAGGGGATGAACGACAAAGCTAGTTGCGAACGTTGACGGAAAATTGCCGGATTTCTTGGAGAGGTTCGGTTGGCGTAGCGCGAAATTAATTTTTTTTTTGGCGGAAGCAATTTGAAAGCCAACTTCGTCAGGGCAGCAAAAGAAATGTTAACGAACTGTAAAAGTTTTCAACAGTTCTGTTGAAAAGCGTGTGGAAAAGGACCTCTTTAGAATCGGAACGATGCGCGCAGCAATGCGTTACTTCACTTTGCACTGTTTGTGTGCAGTTTGCGCGAGAAATAAAAAATAAATTAGCGGCGAGGTCTGATTTTTATTTTCTGTGCGCCGAAACGGGACTATCTTGGGTCAAAAAATTCCAGCGAGGAAAAAAGTTGACTCGGCGAAGAAATTCTTAATACCAGTGAGGCGGAGGGTCGAGCTTTATCTGGACGGTCTCTGTGTCGGTGTTGAACTCGTACCATTTCCCGTACGTGTGCCAGCCTTTTGCTACTACTTGAATCAAAATTTTGCCTTGTGGGACGTCGGTGACTTTCACGGAGCCGTCCTGATTGGTCTTAAAGTTCAGCTCCGCGAGCTTATCTTTGTGAAACAAACCTCCGGGCTCGTTGTATCGGACGTAAACGCTGGCATTTCCGACTGGCTTTCCATCCGCTCCGGTGACTTCAATGCGTAGTTTTATGGTCGCGGGGTCGGAGGACTTCTTGTCCTTGTCTTTTTTATCGGGCGGAGGCGTCTGAGTTTGCGCGGGAGGTGGTTGCGCAGGGGTGGATGACTGATTCTGGCTCGCGTTTACGGTACGCAGGCGTACAGAAAAAATCAGGACGAGGGTACAGAGAGCGAGCAGAAAGCCGATGCACAAAATTCTTTTCCGGGTTGTCACGACCTTCATAGGAGTTCTTTTACAGCAATCGCGGGTGGCTCTCAAGCCCAAAAGATTTCACAGACTTCAACGGCCGCTTTGGTTGGTTTACTCGCAGCGCCTGGACGCTGATGGTGTGGAGTTTACATCGCTCTGACGTATGATGATTGCTGGAACTGGAGGCAAGCGATGGGTTTTTCGACGGATGCAATTCACGTGGGGCAGGAGCCGGACGCTCTAACCGGGGCGATTGTGGCGCCGATCTATCAGACGTCCACCTACGTGATCGAGGAAATGGGCAAGAGCAAGGGTTACGACTACGCGCGGACGAACCATCCTAACCGCAAAGCGCTGGAGCGCACGATTGCGAAGTTGGAGGGAGGGTCGGCGGCGTACGTTTTCACTTCGGGAATGGCCGCAATTGATTCTGTTTTCCGGCTTTTGCGTCCGGGAGACCACGCGATTCTTTCTGAAGCTGTTTATGGGGGAGTTTTCCGGCTAACGACGCAGTTGCTGGTTCAATTTGGAATGGAATTCAGTTATGTGGACACGTCTTGCATGGAAAAAGTGATGGCGGCGATTAAGCCGAGCACGAAAATGCTTTATATCGAGACTCCGACGAATCCTACGATGATCGTCACGGACCTGGCGGCGATGGCGAAGCTGGCGCGGGAGAAAAATCTGACGCTTGTAGTGGACAACACGTTTCTGAGTCCTTATTTGCAGCAGCCGATCGCGCTGGGGGCGAACATTGTGGTCCATTCGATGACGAAATATTTGAATGGGCACAGCGATTGCGTGGGCGGAGCGGTGATTCTCACGCGCCCGGCGGATGCGGAGAAGATTTATTTTGTGCAACGATCGGCTGGAGCAGGACTTGCGCCGATGGACTGCTTTCTGGTTTCGCGCGGAGTGAAGACGCTGGCCGTGCGCATGGATCGGCACGACTCGAACGGGATGGCGGTAGCGAAATATCTGGAAAAACATCCTAAAGTGAAGAAAGTGATTTATCCGGGGCTGGAGTCGCATCCGCAACATGCGATTGCCAAGAGGCAACAGAAAGGGTTTGGGGGGATGCTGTCGTTTGACCTGGGGTCACTTGAGGCGGCCAAGGCGCTTTTGAATCATGTGAAGATTTGCTCGTTGGCGGAAAGTTTGGGCGGAGTAGAGACGCTGATATCGCTTCCGGCGTTGATGACGCACGCTTCGATACCGGTCGAAAGGCAAAAGGAAGTGGGGATCACGCAAGGATTGATTCGGCTGTCAGTTGGGATTGAGGATGTGGAAGACTTGATTGCGGATTTGGATCAGGCGCTGGCGAAAGTCTAGCCGCTCGCAGCGAGATATTTCCGTAAGCTAGTCATGGCGATTCTTAACCCGAACTGTTTGGACCGCGGAGTATTCCGCGAAAGAAATTTCATTGCGCGGCGAGCCGCTGGGACCTTCTCCGCCGCAGCTCTTTGGACGTCGGGTCATTGCTTGCTTTCTGTCCGTCGGAACGCCGTTGCCTCGCCAGAACAACTTGCCAATCCAAAATAACGACCTGCGTGTCCTTTATCGGCTGCTCGCCTGAACCACACCAGAGCGTCTGCATAGTCCCGTTCGTCATACGCCATTTGACCGAGGCTGAACACGCCTTAGCCTCTCCTTGGCGTGCCGATTTCCGGTACCAGCGTTCGGCTAGCTCGAGATCCCGCTCGACTCCAACACCGTTTAGATAGCAACCATCCCATGGGCAGGCACTGCGTCTCGCATTAACCGGCTTTTCGCTGCCGTGAGCCGTAACGCGAGTTCGGAACGATTTCTCCGGGTCCGTGTTCCGTTCGCCTGGCGGCCTATTCTGAGGGACTCCAGCGACCGGTTATAGAGTTATATCGACTTTGATTCCTGGAAGGCCGACAGCTCCACCGCCCGACCTCGGGAGCGAGTTGTGGGAAGATATTCGCGTCATAATTCTGATTGTACGACACGCCTCATCTATCGCAGTGACATTTTTGCTAACTGTATTGACTAGTAAGACCGATTGGTCATTTGTTCTTCGCGGCGGATGCAACGGAATCGGAAATCCAGGTGAGGTAGTTTGAGGCGCCCGTCGCGATGGGGAGGGCGATGATTTCGGGGACGTCGTAGCTGTGGAGGCGCTTTACTTCGGCTCTCAATTTGGGGAAGCGGGCTTTCGTTGTTTTGATGATTAGCAGGAATTCTTTTGCGGATTCTACAGTTCCCTTCCAGCGATAGACCGATTGCACGGGGCTCGTCAGAATGTTGGCGCAGGCGGCGATGCGATGTTCAACCAGGGCGCGGGCGATTTTGCGGGCTTCTTTTGCGGAACCGCAGGTGACCAGGACGACGATCTTGTCAGTCATCGGAAAATTCTCTGTGTCTTTACTAGTACGCCGCGCATCATCTTGAATGTTGTGTGATTGCGGCTTGAGGGCCAAGATACAATAGCCGTCCGTGACGAACCAAGCGATACATTTCGGAACTTCTGGCTGGCGCGGCGTGATTGCCGACGACTTCACGTTTGGCGGAGTGCGTCGCGCGTCCGCTGCGGTGGCGGAACACGTCCTGGCGGAGACGAAATCGCCGACGCTGGTGGTCGGCTACGATATGCGATTCTTTTCGCCGGAATTTGCGCGGACTTCGGCGGAGGTGCTGAAAGCGCATGGTTGCCGGATCCTTTTCTGCCAGGAGCCGACGCCGACTCCGGTGATTGCGCATGCGATTATTTTCAACAAACTTGCGGGCGGAGTGAATATTACCGCCAGCCACAATCCCTGGGACTATAACGGGCTGAAATATTCCGGGCCGGAGGGCGGGCCGGCGGCGGTGGAGACAACCAAAGATATCGAGAAGCGCGCCGCTGCGCTGCCCGAGGACAACACTCCCTACCATGAGGTTACGGACAAATTCGAGGCCATTCATCCGCGCGAAGCTTACTTTGCGCAACTGAAAAAAATGATTCGCTTCGATGTGCTGGCGAAAGCCAAAGGCAATTTTGTTTGCGATGCGGTGCATGGCTGCGGCGCGGGATGGCTGGATCGGATTCTGAAAGAAGATGGGCTGGCGATAACCGAAATTCGCGCTACGCGGGATGTTTTGTTTGAAGGCAAGGGGCCGGACCCGTCGGAAGAAAACCTCGGGCTGCTGAAGAAGACTGTTCTGGAGAAAAAAGCACTGGCCGGACTGGCGACCGATGGCGACGCTGACCGATTCGGAATACTGGATCGCGACGGCACGTTCATCGATCCGAACCACATACTCGGGCTCGCGTTTGATTATTTGCTGGAGACGCGTGGGTACAAGCTGGGTGCGGCGCGCAGCGTGGCAACTTCGCACCTGCTGGACGGGGTGGCGAAATTGTATGGCGTGAAGATTTACGAGAGTCCCGTCGGGTTCAAATATGTTGGGCCATTTTTGCGCGACGACAAAATTGCGATTGGCGGCGAAGAAAGCGCGGGAATGACTATCCGCGGACATTTGCCGGAGAAGGACGGCATTCTGGCGTGTCTTCTGGTGGCGGAAATGATTGCTGCGCGGCAGACCTCCCTGCGCGAGCAACTTCAGGATCTATTTCGCAGAGTTGGGCGCGAATACTGGCCGGTGCGCGTGAACTTGCCGCTTTCCGATGACGCACACAAGAAGCTGGTGGAGCGTTTGAAAAGCGATCCAAGCGAATTCGCGGGCAAGCGCGTGGTGAACGTGAATCGGCTCGACGGAATGAAATTGGCGTTTGAAGATGGATCGTGGGTGTTGATACGCCCTTCCGGTACGGAACCCGTGGTGCGCATTTACGCGGAGACAGCGAGCGTGGCGGCTTCGCAAAAATTGGCAGAGGAGGCGCGCAAGTGGATTACGACGCAAGCGGCCGCCAAGTGAACAAACAAGGTCCAGCGAAGACTCCCGCGAGCGAGCCGAGCGTCGGATTCTTTGAGCAGCTCGGGCATTTTTTTCGGCGCAACATGTATTTGTTCCTGATCGTCGGTTTCGCTTTGCTGTTGCTTCAGGACGTGTTCGGGACGCACGGGGTGCTGGCCATGAGGCAATCGCAGAAGGAAGCCGAAGAAATCCGGAAAGACATCAAGAGGCTCGATGACGAAAATAAGCGGATGCAGGATCGTGTGAAGGCCCTGAAGAGCGATCCGGCGACCATCGAGAAGATCGCGCGCGAAGAGATGAAGCTGTCGCGACCGGGCGAAATGATCTTTCAGACGCAGCCAAAGAACGCTAGTGAAGTGCAAAACCCCGTACCACATTCTGATAAGCCGACACCGCATCAGCCCTAAACCAGGCTTGTTTTGATTACTGGGCTTTTGAAGACAATCCACTGCTAGCCTTTGAATCGTCCACTGACTTGGCGCGGATCAAGAGTTGCAGCTGGTCTTCGAATGCTGTCCGGTCGAACGAACCGTCTGGGCGAGACGGGATCCAAGAGTCTGAAAGCGGCGTAGAACGCCACTTCCAACTTGGCAATAGATCATTGCCCGACAACTTCTCGGGCTCAAAAATCCTGATCCCATCGGAGATGAGCGCTGCGTAGTAGCTAAAGCAGCCTTTGGCCATAATCAGAATGTCCGCTTCAATCAGTTCCTGCATGGTCCAGACCGCGTCCGCATCAAGAAATAGCTCGACTCCGGGCAGCGACAGCTCGGCAAAATCGGAGGGCACACCTTGGGAGTGGACGCGAATGTTGTATCTGGCTTTGTGAGCGTCGAGGATCGATTTCAGTTCAGCGATGGTCCGTAAAATTGTCTGGTTGGCGGTGAAATAGGCGGGATGATCGGCGAATACGTCGCCACGACGGACGTGTACAGCGACCGTCAACCCTTCCGCGGTTCGTGGCGAGTTATTCAAATAATATTTGCGCCTGAACTCGGGAATCATGTCTTTGAAACGATCGGCTAATTGGTCCCAGTGGGAGCGCCATCCGAAACACAGATCGAGTTCAAAATAGTTATGGGAAAAGTTAGTGACCTCGCGCCGGTCAGTTTCGCAGACGAGCTCATTGGCGCCGAGGTTGAAGAGCGTTTCCCAGGCCATGGCCCAAGCATTCATCGCGCGTTCGGCGTGCTGGATTTTCGAGAACGGTGTATGGAGATAGGTGAGGCCGAAGGATCTGGCGAAATTAATCGCGTTCATTACCATGAGCGCTTGCGAACCGGCGCCTTCGCTGGGAAGACCGGTGCAGGTCAGCTTGCGAATTGAGCGAAGACCGGTTACATGCAAAACATACTGCCGCAAGAACAGCCCCTGTTCATCAAAGTAAGCAGGACGACCCAAGAGAGGCCGGATGCCGTTTTTTAAAGATCTCCAAACGGAACGGATGGCGCCAGCAAATAAGAAATTAAGAGCCCGCAGCGAGAGCTTTGCATTGGCTTCTATTGGAGCGGCTTCAAACGTCTGGTCTTGGGCTTGTTTATTGACCGGCATAGTCGTATTCAGCCGCGGTTATTGATTGTGCCGCTTCTCATCTTGGATCGTCAGCCTCTCAGGCTGCTACCGGATGAGCTTAACGCTATGGTGAGGGCTGGTGGGCGGGGATTCTTTTCAACCACGCAATTATTTCCGGGCGATGATCTTTCCAGGTGGTCCGCGCCAGGGAGAGCAAAACCATTGCGGCCGTGATAATCAAGAAACCGAGAGTGGCCATGGGGATGGACTCGCCTTCTTTTTTCATAATCGAAAATCTTCCGTAAACGAATTCAATGTGCACCCAATAAACGAGCAAGGACGTTTGGCCCATCTGGATTAACGGACTGAAACCGAGTTGTCCCAGGCCCCAGCGGCACCAGGCATAGCTTCCAAAGACAATCACCAGCATGATAGCGACGCGCGCGAGGAAAAAATTGGGACTCGTGTGCCAGTAGTCGTAATCGGGATAGATTTGCAGGGTGCGCGCGTCGAGCCATTTTGAAAGATAAAACAGCGCCACGCCTGCTGCGCCACATGCCAGCGTGATTTTTTCCAGATTAGTCTTACCCCAGTCGCTAAAGAGAAGATAGCCGAGCGCTAGACCCACGAAGGCAAATCCTGCCCAAGGAAAAATCGGGAAGAGCCAGGGCTGCGGGGCTTTGAAAGTGTGGACGCCGTTAATGTAGGACTCGAGATACCAGGGCAGCCAGCGCGGCCGCCAGGTGGTGTAAAGAAATGGAGTAGCCAGCGCGATTACGGCGGCCGCTATAAGGGCTACGGCAGCGTTGGCTACGCGGCTTTGCGTCAAGCGTCCGACGATTCCCAACAAGATGATGGAGATGCCGATGGTGTTGAGAATGTCCACGCGCAGCAGGTCGGTCCAGGGCGCCCAGGGGATGCCGAGCAAATATTCCTGCACGCGGAAAAGCAATCCAAGGCCGAGGATTTCCGCGCCGCGAAGAATTGTGGTACGGGCTATTTGATTTGGCGTGGCGCCTTTCTTACGCATTTTGTCTGAGACCAGTGCGAACGAAACTCCCGCGAGAAAAAGAAAAAGCGGCGCGGGGATGGTTCCACTGAGCTGCGACCATTTCATAACGCGCGACTGGCGCGCGGCTCCGCCCAACCACGAATCGTAGGAATGGACTTCAAACATCAACAGGCAGGCGAAGCCGCGCATCCAGTCAATGTAAGCGAGCCGTTGTGGTTTGCCGGTCTGTAGGATGGCGTTCAAGCCGCACAAGAATCGCCGAGAGGCAAACGCAAAGCAAGTTTTTATCGGAAGATTCGTGCAGTTCAGTAAAATCCCTTCGTGGCTGACGGCAAAACAAAAACCTGGGAACTGAAGCTTCCGATTGCTTTCGCAGTATGGGTGCCGATTCTTGTTTTCGTGATACTGCTGGGATTCCGTTTGGGTTATGGCGGACGGCGTTACGGCATTACGTTGAGCGTAGCTGCTGTGCTATTTGCGTTTGAATTTTTCCTGGCTTGTCCGTCGGTTCTGGAGCGCGTGCGGACATTTCTCGGTGAACACGGCCGCGTGCTCGCGCCGCTGGTGCCCCTGTTTGCCGCTCTCATTTACACCATAACTGTTACCGGCAAGTGGACGTTGGCGCTGGCGGGCGCGGCCTATTGCGTTTTGCCGGCGCTGCTGTTGGCGCGCAGCACGGGCAAGCCGCCGGGGACTTGGGAAGATTACGGGGCGGCGGTGATTATTTGGCTGCCGGTGGAATTTCGTTGGATGTACCACGTATTTCCCTACCCCACGGAACTCTCGCACACGCTGACGATTTTATTGGCGCTTAGCACAGGCATTGCCGCGTTCGTTTTGCTGCGGAGGATGGATGGAATTGGCTACGAGATTGTTTGGCGACCCGGATTCGGGGTAAATGTCGCGATTCATTTCCTGATTTTTGTCGCTATCGCGGTGCCATTGGGAATGCAGATGGGCTTTCTGAAATTTGATCCGACAATCGCGCGGCTGCGCTCGCTTCCACTGGCTACCGTGGGGATTACTTTTTTTACGGCTTGGCCCGAAGAATTCCTGTTTCGCGGCGTGTTGCAGAATCTGCTTTCACGGAGTTTGAAGAATCAGTGGGCGGGACTGGCGATCGCGGCGGTGATTTTTGGATTTTCGCACATCATGCACGCACCGTTTCCAAACTGGAAGTATGTTTTTCTGGCGACTATCGCAGGATTATTTTACGGGCACGTGTGGATGAAGACTGGGTCGCTCTTCCCCGGTGCGCTGGTACACGCGCTGGTGGACGTTTCGTGGCACGTTTTGTTTCGCTGAGCCTGCCGAACAGAGAGGCTAACGAACTACGCCGTGAAGCGGGCTGGACGCGGTGGCGTACAATTTTTTCGGGATGCGGCCGGCGAGGAACGCTTTGCGGCCAGCTTCCACGGCGGCGCCCATAGCTTCGGCCATCATGACGGTATCTTGAGCCTCCGCGATCGCGGTATTCATTAGGACGCCGTCGGCTCCAAGCTCCATTGCAATGGCGGCATCCGACGCGGTGCCCACACCTGCGTCCACAATCATGGGAACTTCTGTAATGCGTTCGCGCAGGATCTGCATGTTGGCCGTATTTTGAATGCCCATGCCTGAGCCGATGGGCGCGCCGAGAGGCATTACGGCTGCGGCTCCGGCATCAATTAATCTACGGGCGACGATCAGGTCGTCGTTGGTATAAGGCAGGACGACAAAACCTTCGGCGACCAGAGTTTTTGTGGCGCGAATCAATTCTTCCGTGTCGGGGAAAAGAGTTTGCTGGTCGCCGATTACTTCGAGCTTAACCCACTCGGAGAGGCCCACTTCGCGGCCGAGGCGGGCGGTGCGGACGGCTTCGTCCGCGGAATAGCAGCCTGCGGTATTCGGCAAGATGAAAAAATTCTTGCGGTCGATGTAATCGAGAAGAGATTCTTTGGATTTATCGGTGAGATTTACGCGGCGAATGGCCACCGTGACCATGTCGGCGCCCGACGCTTCATGGGCGCGGCGCATTTCGTCAAAGCTACGATACTTGCCGGTGCCGACGATCAGGCGCGAGTTGAAGGTTTTTCCAGCAATCACCAAGTGGTCTACCATCGAAATCTCCTGACCTATAGTAGCGCGTGCGGGCGTTTGCCGACAGACTAGGCCAAATGCTGCGGGCGCGGCTCTTCCACATCGGCGTACAGTTTTGCGATTACATCTTGATAGCGACTCTCGATCACTCGGCGTTTCATTTTCAGCGTGTAAGTCAGTTCACCATTTGCGAAGGTGAAATCCTGTTCGAGCAGAGCGAAGCGCTTCGGTTTTTCGTACTGCGCCAGCGTGGAGGTCAGGCGCTCGATCTCGCGCGAAAGCAGATCGCGGACCCAGGGGTCTGAAGTCATCTGCGATGGCCCAGGAAAATCCTTGCCGTGTTTCTGCGCTTCCTGCTGGATGGTTGGGAAATTCGGAACTACAAGCACGGCGACGAATTTGCGCTTGTCACCGACTACGATGGCGTTCGTGATGAACGGAGACTGTTTCAGCAGGTTTTCAATCATGGCGGGCGCTACAAATTTCCCCGCGGCAGTCTTCAACAATTCTTTCTTGCGGTCAGTGATGATCAAATATCCGTCTTCGTCCAGTTTTCCGATGTCCCCGGTACAAAACCATCCGTCGGGGGTCAACACTTCTTCCGTCTCTTTCTGTTTGTGGAAATAGCCTTCCATGACGCAGGGGCCTTTTACCAGAATCTCGCCATCACCGGCGATGCGGACTTCCACATGCGCGATGGGCAAGCCGACGGTGCCCACTTTATTTTTCCTGGGCACGTTTGCTGAAATGACGGGAGAAGTTTCTGTAAGACCGTAACCCTGCATAATCGGCAGATTGATGGACCAGAAAAATTCAGCGAGGTCGGGGGAGAGCGGGCCCCCGCCGGAAAAGAAATAGCGGACTCTGCCACCTAGCCCGGCGCGAATTTTCGAGTAAACGAGATGGTCGGCGATTTGCCAGCGTTGTTTAGTCCACAACGAAGGCTGTTTGCCATGCGCGCGCCACGGAACGGCTTCTTGGGCTACGCGCAAAGACCAATCGAATATTTTTCTCTTAATCCCGGTCTCGCGATGTCCCTTGTCGATAATATTTGCGTAAATCTTTTCGAAAAAGCGGGGGACGGCGGCGGCCAGCGTGGGCTTCACTTCCAGAAGCGCTTGCGGGACAGATTCCATTTGCTCAACGTAAGCGATAGGAACGCCGTCGAAGAGATAGCCATAATCTACGGTGCGCTCATACACGTGAGCGAGGGGCAGGAAGGAAAGCGCGACGTCGCCGGGAGAAAGGTCGTGATCCTTCAGCGAGTCTTCAACGTTTGAGCTCAGGTTCAAGTGGGAAAGCATTACTCCCTTGGGTTCGCCGGTGGTGCCGGAGGTGTAGATGATGGTGGCCAATTGGTTGGCGGAAATTCCCCCGGCGCGTTTGCGATATTCGGCTATGTCGGCGTCGCCTGCGGTGTGGATCAGAGCCTCGTAACGCAAAATCTCGCTACTAAAGCCGGAAAGCGGGGCAACAGAGATCACGTGCTCGAGCGCCATGATTCTGTCGCGGCATTCGGCTATTTTTCGTACTTGAGCCTCGCCGGAAGTGAAAATTATGCGCGAACCCGAATCGTTCATGATGTAAATGAGGCGATCCGGCGATTCATTAAAATAGATTGGGACGCTTACCGCGCCCAGACCTTGTATGGCGAAGTCGGCGATGTGCCATTCCGGGCAGTTCGGCGCGAGGATTGCCACGCGGTCAGCAGATTTTATTCCCAGCTCGCGGAAGGCTTTCGACAGGCCTGCTACGCGACGAAGCATTTCTTGCGCCGCGATCGACTGCCAACCCTCCGCGGTACGATACATTTGGGCGCGAGGATTGGCGTGCTTGTCCACGGCTTCGAGAAAAGATTTCGTGAGAGGGGGATAATCCATCTTGTTAGATTCAACTTTAACGTATGGGACAACATCGCGCAACGCAAGCGGCGGTTCCCCAGCGAAATACCAAACTGCGAAATTTCGACGCCGGTGCGTTAAGATGTGACGGGAGGTTCCGATGTCGAAACTCGCGACGGAAGAAACGACCGGATACCAGCCGGTTCGCGCGCCGCGCGGCACTACGCTTTCGTGTCAAGGATGGCAGCAGGAAGCGGCCATGCGCATGTTGATGAATAACCTCGATCCGGAAGTCGCGGAGAAGCCGGAGGATTTGATTGTTTACGGCGGACGCGGGAAGGCCGCGCGGAACTGGAAGTGTTATCACGCGATTGTGGCGTCACTGAAATCGCTGAAGAATGACGAGACTTTGCTGGTGCAGTCCGGTAAACCGGTGGGGATTTTTCGCACGCACAACTACGCGCCGCGCGTGCTGATAGCGAATTCAAATTTAGTGGGACATTGGAGCGACTGGAAAAATTTTGATGAGCTCGACCGCGCGGGGTTAATGATGTATGGCCAGATGACCGCAGGTAGCTGGATTTACATCGGCACTCAGGGAATCCTGCAAGGCACCTACGAAACTTTTGCAGCGGCGGCGCGAAAACATTTTCAAAGCGATTTGGCCGGAAAGCTGGTGGCTAGCGGGGGCATGGGCGGAATGGGCGGCGCGCAGCCTCTAGCCGCGACATTGAACGGCGGGGCGTTTCTGGGAATTGATGTTGACCCGGAGCGCATCAAGCGGCGGGTGAAGACGGGCTACTGCGACGTGATGGTGAACGACCTCGATGAGGCGCTGCGAATTTTGAAGAATGCTGTGCGCAAGCGCGAAGCCACGTCAGTGGGACTAGTGGGAAATTGCGCAGACGTGGTTCCGGAACTGGCGCGGCGAGGCGTGGTACCGGATCTGCTGACGGATCAGACCAGCGCGCACGATCCGATCGGCGGGTACATTCCGCAGGGACTTGATGTGACACAAGCCGCCGAGCTGCGCAAAAGCGATCCGGATGCTTACCGCAAGCGCTCGCTCGAATCGATGGCCAAACATGTGGAAGGCATGCTCGCGCTACAGAAGTTGGGATCGATCACGTTCGATTACGGCAATAACATTCGAACCTTCGCATTCGAGCAAGGGGTGAAGAACGCATACGATTTTCCGGGGTTTGTGCCGGCATACATTCGTCCGCTATTTTGCGAGGGGCGCGGGCCGTTTCGTTGGGCTGCGCTTTCTGGCGAGCCGTCGGATATCTATCGTACGGACAAACTAGTGTTGGATATGTTTCCCCACGATGAAGTTCTGACGCGTTGGATTCATTTGGCGCAGAAGCGTGTGCGGTTTCAAGGATTGCCGGCGCGAATCTGCTGGCTGGGTTATGGCGAGCGCGACAAATTTGGCCTGGCGTTGAACGATCTCGTGGCAAAAGGTGAATTGAAAGCGCCCATCGTAATCGGCCGCGACCATCTGGATTGCGGATCGGTGGCTTCGCCTTATCGCGAAACTGAAAAAATGAAAGATGGCTCGGACGCGGTTGCAGACTGGGCGCTGCTCAATGCCCTGCTGAACACAGCGAGCGGGGCGAGTTGGGTGTCGATTCACAATGGTGGGGGCGTGGGGATTGGTTATTCGTTGCACGCTGGACAAGTAACCGTGGCGGACGGCTCGAAAGAAATGGGCGAGCGCATCGAACGCGTGTTGACGAATGATCCTGGGATTGGCGTGGCGCGGCATGTGGACGCGGGGTATACCGAAGCGATTGAGTTCGCGCAGAAGTCGGGGATTAACATCCCAATGGAGAAAATATGATAGTCGTCACAGGAGCAACGGGACACACGGGACGGCCGGCGGTGGAAGGGCTGCTGGCGAACGGAGAAAAAGTACGCGTTATTGGACGAGACGCTAAGAAGCTGGAAGCGTTCACGCAGAAAGGCGCGGAAGCTTTCGTTGGCAAAGTGGAAAACGCGGCGCAGATGTCAAAGGCTTTTGAGGGCGCGACAGCGGTTTACCTGCTGATTCCGCAAGAGGTTGACGAGGATTATCGCGCGTACCAAGACCGCGTCTCCGACGCTTACTTAAAGGCGATAACGAGCGCGCGCGTTCCGTACGTTGTGACGCTGAGCAGCCTGGGCGCGCAGCATGCTGAGAAAACCGGGCCGATTGTTGGCCTCCACAATTTGGAACAGAAATTGAACAGCGTGCCGGGACTCAACGTGCTGCACTTGCGGCCCGGGCCATTCATGGAAAATTTATTTATGAGCATCGAGCCGCTTCGCAAGATGGGTTTTCTGCCGGGTGGAACGGACGGTGATCTGCCCGTCGCGCTTATTGCCACTAAGGATATAGCTACTTATGCTGCAAAGCGTCTCCACGCTCGCGATTTTTCCGGCAGCTCGGTGCAGGAATTGTTTGGTCCGCGCGACGTGACCATGAAAGAAGTCGCGACAATCGTTGGCAACGCCATTGGTAAGCCCAAACTCAGTTATATGCAAGTGCCATTCATGATGCTCGAGCCTGCGCTGGTGCAGACAGGAATGCCGAAGCAAACCGCGAAGCTGCTGATCGAAATGTGGAAGGCTGGGAACGCGGGCCTTCTTGCGCCACAAGAGAAGCGGTCCGCGGAAAATAGTATGCCGACGAAGATCGAGTCGTTTGTGGCGGAGGTTTTCGCGCCTGCATATCTTGCACAAGCTGCGAGCGCGTGAGAGTACATCCTGCGATTTTCTATTGTTAGTGCTGATGCCCCGGCGACACATCCGCTCGTAATCCGCTCAGCTTAGCCAAGCATCTTCGGCGGGCGCAGAATGCCGCGCCCTACGGAAACAATCGCGGTGATATCATCGCATCCGTGCCTGACTGGTTGATTACCGGTTGCTCGCAGATTTTGACGATGCGCGGACCCGTGCCGAGGCGCGGGCGCGCACTTGGGCAGCTCGAGATTATTCGCGATGGCGCGATTTTGGTGCATCAGGACCGCATCGCGGCTGTGGGTACGAAACGTCGCATCGAACGGTTGCCGAAAGCTCGGCACGCGGAAAAATTGGATCTCGGCGGGCGCGTTGTTTTGCCGGGCTTCGTTGATTCGCACACTCACCTGATTTTTCCTTTTAGCCGCGCCGCCGAATACGAGCAGCGGATCTCCGGGGCGACATATGAAGAGATTGCGCGCTCGGGCGGCGGGATTCGTTCGACGGTGAAGCATCTGCGCACCGCATCCGCTCGCGTGCTGAAGGCTCGGGCACTGAAAAATCTTCGAGAATTCGCGGCGCACGGAACTACCACCATCGAAGCGAAGAGCGGTTACGGGCTGGATTGGAAGAGCGAGCTGAAGATTCTGGAGATTCTCTACGATCTTCATCAAGAGCATCCGCTCGACATTCACGCAACATTTCTGGGCGCGCACGTGGTGCCACAGGAATTCAAAAGGCGTCCGGATGCCTATGTCGATTTGCTTACGCGTCGATGGATTCCGACGGTGGCAACCGCGGGACTGGCTGAATTTTGCGATGTCTTCTGTGATCGCGGCGCATTTACCGTGGAGCAATCGCGGCGGATACTGATGGCTGGACGAGCGGGCGGCTTAGTTCCACGGATTCATGCGGAGCAACTAGCACACACGGGGGCGGTGCGTCTTGCGATTGAGTTGCAGGCAGCGAGCGCGGATCATCTGGAAAAAATCAACGGCAGCGACATTCGAGCACTCGGCCTTTCGAATGTGGTTTGCACGATGTTGCCGGGGTGCTGCTTCCATCTGGGGCTGAAGGATTACGCCCCGGCGCGCAAGCTTATCGAGGCAGGCGCAATTTTGGGCGTCGCGACAGACTTTAATCCAGGAACGAGTCCTACGCTCAGCATGACGATGATTTTGTCTTTGGCTTGCACGCAAATGAGGATGACACCGGCGGAAGCGATCACGGCTGCGACGATTAATCCCGCATACTCGTTGCGCGTGCACGACCGCGTGGGATCGCTCGAGGTTGGCAAATATGCGGACCTGGCTGCGTTTGACGTGGCCGACTATCGCGAAATCCCGTATTATTTTGGTGTGAATCTTTGCAGCCTCACGATGAAACGCGGCGCCATCCTGCACATGAAGAACCTCTAAATAATGAAACGACTCGTTGAATGTGTTCCAAACTTTTCAGAAGGACGCGATGCATCGAAGGTGGATGCGATTGTGTCGGCAATGCGCGAAGTACCCGGCGTGTATTTGCTGGACCGCGAGAGCGACAGCGATCATAACCGCAGCGTGGTGACGCTCGCAGGCGAGCCAGAAGCGGTGGCCGAGGCTGCACTGCGCGGTGTGGGCAAAGCGGCCGAGCTGATCGATTTGACGAAACACTCCGGGGCGCATCCGCGCATGGGCGCCACCGACGTGGTTCCCTTCATCCCGATCGAAGGGGTGACCATTGAAGATTGCGTTGCGCTGGCGAAGAAAGTTGGGCGCGAGATTTGGGAACGGTTTCGCATTCCTGTTTATTTCTACGAAGCTGCGGCGCAGAGGCCGGAACGCACAAACCTGGAGAACATTCGGAAGGGACAATTCGAAGGCTTGCTGGCGGAAGTGCCGCGCAATATCGATCGCGCTCCGGATATTGGCGAGCAACGTCTGCATCCGACTGCCGGAGCTACGGTGGTTGGCGCGCGGAAATTTCTGATTGCTTACAATATTAATCTGAATACTTCGGATGTGAGCATCGCCAATCGTATTGGCAAAAATATACGCTTCTCGAACGGCGGGCTGCGTTACGTCAAAGCGATGGGTGTGGATTTGCGCGGAAGGAATCTGGCGCAAGTGTCCATTAACCTGACGGATTTCGAGCAGACGCCGATCCATCGCGTGTTTGAAATGGTGAAGCGCGAGGCGGAGAGATACGGCGCGTCGATCGTAGGCAGCGAAATCGTTGGTCTGATTCCCAAGCGAGCGATTGAACTGACCGCTGACTTTTATCTGCAACTTGAAAACTTTTCGCCTGCGCAAGTATTTGAGAATCGCATGGAGGCTTCTTTCGCAGGCGCTGCTTCGGCGGAAGGTCCCGGGAAATTGGCATTGTTGGCGCAACCGTTTTTGGACGCAGTGGCTCAGCCGACAGCAACGCCCGGCGGAGGTTCGGTGGCGGCGCTGGCCGGTGCGTTGGGAGCGAGCCTGGGGCAGATGGTTGCCGGGCTCTCACGGAAGAAGAAATCGCAAGCAGTTCACGTGGGGCCGCTGAGCGATGCTCTCGCAGAATTTCATACGGCGTCACGAACGCTGTCGGAAGCGATCGATCGAGACGCTGCTTCGTTTGAATCGGTAATGGCAGCGTACAAGCTGCCGCAATTGACATCGGAAGAACAGGGGCGCCGCGAATCCGCGATCCAGAGTGCTTTGCAAGGCGCAGCCAATGTTCCGATGGAAGTGGCGCGCAAAGCGGCACAGGTTTTTGACTTGCTTGGGAAGCTGGAAGGAATTGCCAGCCCTTCGATGCTCTCGGATATTCGCGTGGGACGTCTAATGGCTGGGGCAGCGGTCCGAGGAGCGCTTGAAAACGTGAAGATTAACCTGGAGTCCATCAGCGATTCCGAATTTTCGGCGCGCCTTCGCTCTGAATCCGAGTTACTGGCCGCGCGCATCGAAAAAAGTTGATTCCGCCAAGAAGCCTTTTAGCATCTATACTAGACAGGTACGGTGCCTGAGATTTACTTTCGAAGTTCGACCTGCGGCTCGACCGCGGTGGTAGATAATTTACCTGAGGGGAAAATAAACGTGAGACAGCCAATTATTCGAAAGATATTTTTGACAGTCCTGGCGGGGGCCGTGCTTCTCAGTATTGTGACACCTATTTCTCCGCGACTTTCGGCGGGCTCGGTAACCACCACAGTCGTAGGGATGTTCCCCAAGAACACTTCAGAATTTGCCTACGCAGACTTGAAGGGAGCCCGGAAGCTTTCCTGGTTCTCGCAAATGCAGGACCAGATGCTTCCCGCGCACATGCGCCAGTTCGAACAGTTCCTTGCCTCTGCGGGAGTGGACCCGAATTCACAGGTGGACAGCCTTGCCTGGGGAACGATCCTGGCTCCCGGCGGTGAGAGCGGGGACATTCTGGGGGTTGCGTTGGGCGGTTTTGATCCATCGAGCACTGAAGCGAAGTTCAAAGCCATGAAAATACCGATGACCGAGGAGCAAGGTTTCCACCTGTATGCATTCGGAAGCGGCGGTGGGGCCGACGATATCTTCTTCTTTTTTCTCGATTCCAACACAGCCGCGTTCGGTAATCGCGCGTCTTTGGCTAAAATGATCGATGTGCGCACGGGCAACGCCGAAAGCCTCTTGGCCAATGACAAAATTTTCCCACTGATCAGCGAAGCCAATGGCACGGGGCTGATCTGGGCGGTCCTAGATAAGACTTCAACGACTATGGCGATGCATCAATTGTTGCCGCAAGCCAGCCAGTTTCCGCAGGCTGCGGCGATCGTTGGACGCATTCGCGCGATGATTATCAGCGTGAACGCGGACTCTGGTCTGGACGTCCAGTTTCAGGCAGTGTGCGATTCAGTGGATGATGCCAACACTTTGGGCGCGGCAATGCAAGCTGGCGTGATGTACCGGCGTTATCAGGAAGCGCAATCGAATCCCGATTTTGCGAAGGCGCTGGATCACGTGCGGGTAACTCCTACTGGAGATCGCCTGAAGATTGATGCGCCGGTGAGTCAGGACGAGCTGATGTCGTTAATTCGCACGAAGGCTCTTGCTCCTTCATAGATGATCGGGAATTTGCGGGATTAACTGCGCAGCGGCGGTCTAGATTTTTGCGCGGCGTCCTTCACAATATTTAATCAGGGTCGTGCGCGACACGCCTGCGCGCGTTTCATATTGCACGCGATCGACGCTGGTCTTCTGGAGGGCGTCGCTCAGCCGGGCTTGCGAACCGGATCCGCTGCCTACGAAAGTATCCAGGCCTGCTGACGGAAGCGATTCTCCGGAATGCTCGATGGCAACCTCAACGCGGTCTGGAAAATCCGAGACGATCACTCTTAGGGCGGAATCCGAATTCCCGTTGGTGTTTACGAGTGGGAAAGTTTCGCGGCAGGCATCCGCAGTAGCCGCAGCGAGCCCTTCTTGAGCGTCGCTAGAAAGGCCGCAGCGCTGGCCGGCAAACAACACAATGGCGGCGACTCCGGCAATCAGCCGGGGATCGTCCTGCAGAGTAAGTTCGGTACGGCTGGGATCAGTGCTCATCTTTCTCTGCTAACCGCACGTCGCAAGCCTCGCGGCAATCGGGACAATAATACATCCCATCCACGCCCATGCGGATATCGAACTGAGCTTGGCAGAAGCAGCAGTACTTTACGCAGGTACACTCCTGTTCCGGCTTTTCACACTGCGAGCAGAGAGTTACCAAGTGCCTGCCTCCGGTAAGCTGCGTTTCGCCCTTGAGTCAATCTTAGGGCATGCTTGGTCGGCGAACAAGCGACATCTGGCCGCATTCCTTGACAACTAGAAAACACGCATGCTAGCTTCGATGTTTCGCTTCTCTGATGAGAAATTCTCAGTGACAACTCCGGCAACCGCTGCACTACGTAAGACCGCTCTGAATTCCATTCATCGCCAACTCGGCGCCAAAATGGTGAATTTTGGGGGCTGGGATATGCCGCTGGAGTACTCCGGCATTCTGGCCGAGCACGAGGCGGTGCGCACACGGGCCGGGCTGTTCGATGTGAGCCACATGGGCGAAATTGAAGTTCGCGGCCCCGGCGCGTTGGGTTTGGTGCAACTGGTGTCTTGCAACAACGCTGCGAAGCTTGCTATCGGGCAGGCGCATTACTCGGGACTGATGACTTCGCGTGGAACTTTTGTGGACGATTTGCTGGTGCACAAGATTTCCGACACGCACTATATGCTGTGCGTGAACGCGGGAAATCAGGATCAGGATTACGAGCATATCGTGGAGCACAATAAATTCGACGCACAGGTAGAAAACGCAGGGCCGCGTCATTCTCAGCTGGCGATTCAGGGACCGCGCGCGAAAGACATATTGCAGCGGCTGACTCCGGTGGCGCTCGATTCGATCCACTACTATCATTTCGTCTTTGGCAGAGTCAGCGGCGTGGACTGCTTGATCGCGCGCACCGGTTACACGGGCGAAGATGGCTTCGAAATATATTTTTCGCCGGAACAGTCGGCAAAGCTCTGGGGCGATCTGATGCAAGCGGGAGGCCCGGCGGGCATGCTTCCGTGCGGATTGGGAGCGCGTAACACTTTGCGCCTTGAGGCAGGCATGTGCCTCTACGGCCATGAAATCGATGAGACCACCACGCCGTGGGAAGCGGGGCTGGGTTGGATTTGCAAGATGGAAAAGGCGCCCTTTCTGGGCAGCGATGTGCTTGCGCAACAAAAGAGGGATGGACTCACGCGCAAGCTGGTTGGATTTGAGATGTTGGACAAGCGTATTGGCCGCGACGGCTATCCTGTGCTCATCGCCGGCAAAGAAGTGGGACGCGTCACCAGTGGCGGGCCTGCGCCCTTTCTGAAGAAAAATATCGGCATGGCTTACGTGCCTCTAGAATTCAACGCGGTCGGGACGGACATTGTTATAGGGATTCGCGGCCAGGGCGAAAGGGCCCGCATCGTCGCGCTACCGTTTTATAAGCGACCGCAATAGCTCAAAAGCATCCAATTAAGACGCCTCACGGAGCGCTCATGTACCCAAAGGACTATCGCTACACGAAAGAGCATGAATGGATCAAGGTAGATGGCGCGAACGGAACTATTGGCATTACTGATTACGCGCAGCACGAGTTGGGCGACGTTGTGTTCGTCGAGATGCCCAAAGTGGGAACGCAACTCAAAGCGCGTCAGTCTTTCGGGACCATCGAATCGGTGAAGGCTGTGAGTGAGATTTTCAGCCCGATTGCGGGCGAAGTGATTGAAACGAATTCCGCGCTTGCGGACGCTCCCGAGCTAATCAACAAAGATCCGCATGGCGGGGCATGGCTAATTAAGGTGCGGCTGGCCGATCCCAAGGAAGCATCGGCGCTGATGGATGCCGTTGCGTATGAAGCTTACATCGCGGGCCAGGCCAAGGAACACTCGGCCTGATGCGCTATTTGCCCAAGAGTCCTTCCGAACGCCGGGAAATGCTTGAGGCGATTGGCGTGCAGTCCGTGAACGAGCTTTTCGAGTCGATTCCGGAAAAATTCCGATTGCGGGGGCCGCTCGTCTTACCTCCGGCGCTTTCGGAACCGGAAATCATTCAATATTTTCAAGCGCGGGCTGCGGAAAATTCCAAAGGCTATACTTCGTTTCTGGGCGCGGGAGTTTATTCGCATGTGCGTTCGGTGGTCACTGACGCGCTCGTGCAGCGCGGCGAATTCCTCACTTCCTACACTCCGTATCAGGCTGAGTTCGCGCAAGGCACGCTTACGGCGATTTTCGAATTTCAAACGCTGATGTGCCAGCTAACCGGGCAGGAAGTGGCTAACGCTTCGATGTACGACGGTTCGACCGCGCTCACAGAAGCTGTGCTGATGGCGGAACGGATTACCGGACGCCATCGCGTTTTGGTGGCGCGAAGTGTTCATCCGGAGTATCGCCATGTGCTGCAAACCTACGCGAAGAATCTTGGCATCCAGATCGAAGAGATTGGCTACACGGAATCCGGGCAACTGGATCGCGGGGCGTTGAAGAAAGAAAGTTTGGAGCAAGCGGCTGCGATCGTGGTTCAGTCGCCAAACTTTTTCGGCGTGATTGAAGAGATTCCGGCGCTGGCTGAAGTTGCGCATGCGTCTGGCGCGTTGCTGGTCACCGGAATTGCAGAGGCGGTGTCGCTGGGAATTGTTCGGCCGCCTGCGGAAGCGGATATCGTAGCGATGGAAGGGCAATCGTTCGGCATTTCACCGAGCTACGGCGGACCTTATGTTGGAGTGATTGCCACGAGAGACAAATTCGTGCGGCAGATGCCGGGACGGCTTGCCGGCCAGACTACCGATGCGGAAGGGCGACGTGGATTCGTTTTAACGCTGGCGACTCGTGAGCAACACATCCGCCGTGAGAAGGCCACTTCCAACATTTGCACGAATGAAGCGCTCTTTGCGCTGGTTGCGACGATTCATCTTAGCTTGCTGGGCAAAGAGGGATTGCGCGAACAAGCGTTGCAGAATTTGGCTAAAGCCCGGTTTGCTCAGGCTGAACTGGAAAAGATTCCTGGAGTTCGCCGCGTTTTCTCGGGGCCATCGTTCAACGAATTCGTGCTTGAGTTTCCGCGCTCGGTGAAGATGGTGAATCAGGACCTTTTGCGCGAGAAAATTATCGGGCCGTTTGCGCTAGGGACGCATTATCCGGAGCTTACGAAACGCGCACTAGTTTGCGTGACCGAAACTACACCGCGCGCCGAAATTGAACGCTTGGCCGCGGCTATTCGGAAAATACTCGAACGACCGGTTTAAGGAGCTGTTTGCGTTGAGCTATAAGTCCACCGAAATCGAATCGCCCGTCGGAAAGATTTTGAAGGCGCGCGAGCATGTAAGCCAGAACGAAGGGCTGATCTTCGAAAAGTCCGCGCCGGGAAAGCGCGGGATGGAACTGCCGCCGCTAGATGTTCCGGCTGTCGATGCTTCCAAAGCGCTGGGAAAGGAATTCTCGCGCGACGCGGTCGAAGGCTTTCCGGAAGTGAGCGAGATCGAAGTGATTCGGCATTTCACGCGGCTTTCGACCTGGAATTACGCGATCGACCTCGGCATGTACCCGCTGGGTTCGTGCACCATGAAGTACAACCCCCGTGTAAATGAATTCGTGGCGCGGCTCGAAGGACTTGCCACCGAGCATCCCGAGCAGCCCGCGGAAGTTTCGCAAGGGTGCTTACGGATTCTGGACGATTTGCAGAAATGTTTGCTTTCGATTACAGGCATGGATGCCG
This sequence comes from uncultured Acidobacteriota bacterium, assembly GCA_963838475.1. Lineage (GTDB taxonomy): Bacteria > Acidobacteriota > Terriglobia > Acidiferrales > UBA7541 > Palsa-295. The sequence goes on along the minus strand of CAWIRJ010000007.1, from coordinate 208,828 downwards.
CCACGCTTCAACCTGTGGCCGGGGCCCAGGGTGAACTGACGGGGTTGCTGATGATTCGCGCTTACTTACAGAGCCAGGGAAATGCGCGCAAAACCGTTCTGATTCCCGATTCCGCGCATGGAACGAACCCTGCCTCCGTAGTAATCTCCGGCTACGAAGTAAAAAACATTAAGTCGAACGCCCGCGGCCAGATCGATACCGATCATCTTCGCGAGTTTTGCACCGACGATGTTGCCGCGCTGATGCTGACGAATCCGAGCACGCTCGGCGTTTTTGAAGAGCGCATCGCGGAGATCGCGGGCATTTTGCACGAACGTGGCGCCCTGCTTTATATGGATGGCGCGAACATGAATGCGCTGGCAGGTGTTACGCGGCCTGGCGATTTCGGCGTGGATGTGATGCATCTGAATCTGCACAAGACATTTTCGACTCCGCATGGAGGCGGCGGGCCGGGCGCCGGCCCCGTGCTGGTGAAGAAATTTCTGGAACCGTTCCTGCCAGTCCCGGTGGTCGTGAAGAAAGAGGATGGCAAATTCGCGCTGGAACACAGCCGTCCCCAATCCATCGGACGCGTGCGAGCTTATTGTGGGAATTTCGGCGTGTTGTTGCGAGCGCTCGCATACATTCTGGCCTACGGCCCTGGAATCCGGCAGGCAACGGAAGACGCTGTTTTGAATTCAAATTATATTCGGAAGAATCTGGAGGGCGTTTTCGATCTTCCGTATAATCTTCCGTCGATGCATGAAGTGGTTTTTAGCGATGCGCGCCAAAAAAAGCACGGTGTAAACACGATGGACATCGCCAAGCGACTAATTGACTACGGCTTCCATCCTTACACCACCGCATTTCCGCTGATCGTTCCGGGCGCCATGATGATCGAGCCGACAGAATCAGAATCTAGAGAGGAGTGCGATTTCTTTATTGAGGCGATGCGTTCTATTGCGGCAGAAGCTGAAACGAATCCGGAACTGGTGAAAACTGCACCGCATTCCACCCGCATTGGGCGTCTGGACGAGGTGGCCGCGGCGCGCAAGCCGATTCTTCGCTGGAAGCCTGAGGAAGGAGGTTCACGATGACGCCGGAACAAGCTAAATTCCTTCTGTCTGTGTTTCTACCTACGATTAGGAGGGAATTTCCGACAACTTTGCGCGTGATTCAGGCTGTTCCGGTTGACAAAGGAGATTACCGGCCCGCTCCGAATTCGCGCAGCGCGCTGGAACTTGCGTGGCATCTGGCTTCGGCGGACGTCTGGTTCCTTGACGGATTTCTCGCCGGAAAATTTGACATGGAAGACGACACCATGCCCGCTGACTTCAGCAACTCCGCAGATATCGCTGCCAGCTATGAAGACAGCATGCCCGCAAAACTCGACAAGATCGAAAAGCTCCCCGCTGAATTTTGGGCTACACCGCTTCCCTTCTTCGGTATCTACAATTTACCCGCAGTGATGTATCTGCAATTCATGCTCAACCATTCCATACACCATCGCGGACAGCTTACGGCGTATCTGCGTCCGATGGGGGCGAAGGTGCCCAATATTTATGGTGGTAGTTTTGATGAGCCAATGGCGGAGTGCGAAGAGTAGACGCAGATTTGGCTGTGACGCTGTTCCCTGCTACGAATACTTCCGTTGATGCCCTCAAATCGAAGGGATTGATTCTCGCTTAACCACTGAAGTGTGAACGTATCTTGGTGTAGGGGTAGGTGTACAACCGTTAATGCGGGCGAACACGCAAAAGCGCCCTTGAAAGAACGAGAGCGCTTTTGCGGTATTACTTCTTTTCGTTTTTCGCTTTTTCGACCGGAATGCTGCGTCCGGCTGCCGGCGTGGTCCTGTTTTCGATGGTCACGTCCATCGCAGCGGTGGCTGCGGGGAAAACCACGGGGCGGCCGTCAGAACTTGCGGCGGCGGCTGTGGTGATTTTCTCTTTGGACGGAGTCGTCACCGGAACAAGGGCGCCTTCTGCTTCCTTCAGGAAAGTAAGGCACTGCTCGTGTCCATCCCAATCGATGGAAATGACATCTCCGAGAGAAACTTGCTCGGTTGCAAGTAGGCTTGCCAGCGGATACACGACGTGCCGTTCGATCGCGCGTTTCAAGTGGCGCGCGCCGTACTTCATGTCGGTACCTTCGCGGAGTAGAAAATCGCGGGCCGGCATGGTTACGCGGAACAAGAAGCGTCCCTTGGCGGTTTCGAGGACTCGCTGCTGCACCATCCCCAGCTCGATTTCCAGAATTTGTTCGAGCTGCTGAGAACGCAACGGATGGAACACGATCACTTTGTCGATGCGGTTCATGAATTCCGGAGCGAACTTTCGCTTGGCCGCATCCGCCGCGGTCTTTTCAACTTTTTCGTCGAGGCGAACTTGCGTGTCGGCCTTTACTTTGGGAGCGAAACCCATTCCGCCGGTCATCAGCTCGGTGATTTCTCCGCCACCAAGATTCGAGGTCATGAAGATCATGGTTTGTGACAAATCCACGCGTCGGTTGTCACCGAGTGTCAAGGTGGCTTTATCGAGGATGCCGAGCAGCAATTGCCACAGCGCATCGCTGGCTTTTTCGATTTCGTCGAACAGCAGGAAGCTGATTTTCAGCTTGTCGGTGTGGTATTGAGCGAGCGCCTCCTGAGTGATTAGAGGATGCGTCTCGCGGTGCCCCAAATATCCCGGGGGCGAGCCAATCAGCTTGGCAATTTCATGGGAGTGCTGGAATTCGGCGCAGTCCACTTTAATCACGGCGCGTGGGTCGCCAAAGAGCACTTCAGCGGTGGCTTCGACTACGCGCGTTTTCCCCGCGCCAGTCGGCCCCAAAAACAATAGATTCCCCACCGGACGTCCCGGCGAATTCAGGCCGGCGCGAAACACCTGGTACAAGTCCACAACGCCTTGCACCGCTTCGTCCTGGCCAACGATTTTACGCCGCAGTCCTGATTCAAAATCACGCGACTCCAGACTACGTTGAGTCGGGTCGAGTTGTAGCGCATGCGCTCCCACGGTATTACTCCCCCTACCGGAACTCTCTGCCGCCATCGGGATTGCGGAAATCCGTACGCTCGAATTGATCGAGTTTGATATCGAGCGTGGAGCGCAGCAATCGCAATTGCGTGACCAGTTCCCGGCTTGAATTGGCTCGATCCGCCAGCAGCAACATCGGCGGAGAAAGATCGGCCAGGTCCATGTGAAGGTTTCGCAGTGAATGCATCAAGTTCTGCACGTACGGCGAGCGAATATCAAACAGCTCGATACGGCTATTCACCTGCTCGCGCAGGCTTGACCAATCGAGATCAAGGAAGGGGTGGTTGCGCGAAACCTTTCGCACCACATCGTCCGTGATTCGCGGCCGCTCCCCCAGCCGCGCCAGATGTAACTGCTGCACCTTGCCCTGACGGCGAACGTTGTGCACTAAGAAGTAGGTGTTGCCTTTGCGTCTTACGAAAGCCACAACACCTCCTTTTTAGATGAAGCGTTCGTAGTGTATGAAGCGTCCACTACGCCGTCAATGGTACGATGCGGTGGACGCTGGAAATGATGCTAATCAGTTATTAGTCCTTGAAGCGTCGCTTTTTGCGGGGTGGATACCGTGTCAAGGCGCTGGGGCAGCCGGCGTTACGGAAGTTTTCAGCTTCTGCCTTACTAGTTTGATGCAGAAAATCGGCGGCGCGTAGTCTGAGGGGAAAGCGAACTAAATGTCTTGGGAACCAGTTTATCGATTGGTGAAGAAAATTCCGCGCGGGCGCGTAACAACCTATGGTGAGGTGGCCAAAGCACTGCGGACGCCGGGTGGCGCACGAGCCGTTGGTTACGCCATGGCGGCAACTCCCAGTGGACGCGGGATTCCGTGGCATCGGGTGCTGGGCGCGGGCGGCCGGATTCGCGTTCCAGAACCTTATGATGCGAAGCAACGCCGGCTGCTGGAAACCGAGGGAGTCGTGGTTGGGCGCGTGATTGACATGAAGGTTTATGGCTGGTCGTTCCGCAAGGGTAAGGCTAAGAAAGCGAACAAGCGCAAACGCCGCAAGAGTCGATGACGGCGCTGAATATCTAGGCGGTTGTGATATAGAGGAACGTTAAGAAAGAGGGGAAATATTTAGTGACGGGACCGGTTATACAAGTTGAAGGCCTTTATAAAAACTATGGAACGGTAACAGCTCTGCGCGGTGTGAACTTTTCCGTGGAAGAAGGCGAAGTATTTGGGCTACTAGGACCGAACGGCGCGGGAAAGACTACCACGGTTGAGATACTGGAAGGCATGCGCACGCCGGATCGCGGGCTCGCCCGCGTGTGCGGGCTGGATCCCGAAAAGAGCGGAAGCCAGTTCAAAGAAATGATTGGCGCAGTGCTGCAATCCACTTCCCTGCCGGACAAGATCAAGGTGAAAGAGGCCATCGATTTATTTGCCAACTTCTACCGCAATCATGCCAACACAAATGATCTATTGAAACGGTTTCAGCTCGAAGAGAAGCGTGACGCTTTCTACAGCCAACTTTCGGGCGGCCAGAAACAGCGGCTCGCTATTGCGATGGCACTGGTGAACAATCCGCAGGTCGTCTTTCTCGATGAGCCGACGGCGGGTTTGGACCCACAGGTTCGCCGCGAGATTTACGACATCATCGAAGAGCTAAAGCGCGGCAAGAAGACAGTTTTGCTCACGACGCACTATATAGAGGAAGCCGAGCGCCTGTGCGACCGCGTCGCCATTATTGACTACGGGCGCGTGATTAAAATTGGAACGCCGCGCGAGTTGAAGCAGTCGTCGGCCGGCACTACGCGCATTGAGGTCCGGCTCGCCAAACCAGTGGAAAACGGAGTGCTCGGGCAACTCGACGCGGTGGCCAATGCACGCGAGTTCGACGGAACCTACGTGCTGCATTCCACGCGCGCGCCGCATACGATTGTGGCGCTGGTGAAACATCTGGAGTCCGACAGCAACGAACTGCAAAGCCTGGAGATGTTTTCGCCGTCGCTCGAAGATGTTTTTATCGAGCTGACTGGCCGAAGGTTGCGGGATTGAAATTTGCGATTGAGCAAAATGAATTTGAAATAAAAGGACGAAAATGGCATCGAACATAATCCGCAATACCTGGACCCTCACAAAAGTTCGCGTGCGCCTGGCGATGCGAAATCGGACGTTTCTTTTCTTCAGCTTGATTATGCCGCTTGGCTTTCTATTCTTCTTTGTGACGATCTTTAGCAAAGGCGATTCAGCCTGGACGGCCTATATTCTGGGCTCGATTCTCACCATGACGGTGATGGGCAGCTTTTGGGGACTTAGCGTGCAGTTGGTTATGTTTCGCGAGGCTGGCATTCTTCGGCGGTTTCGTCTGGCTCCGCTGGGGGCAGGACCGATGCTGGCGTCCAGCATTCTTTCGAATTACATTCTGGTGCTTCCATCCGTTGCGATCGAAATTCTTGTCACTAAGTTCGCTTTGCATATGCAGGGTTGGGGGAATTTGTGGGCTATTTTTCTGCTGGTTAGCATTGGGTCCGCTACTTTTTCAGCGTTCGGCCTAATCGTTGCGAGCGTGACCAACACCATGCAGGAAACGCAGGTTATCAACCAAGTGATTTGGACCGCGTTCCTGTTTCTTTCGGGCGCGACGGTCCCCTTAGCGAAATTTCCGACTTGGATTCAAGGAGCGTCGCTGTTCATGCCGGCCACTTATCTGGCCACTGGACTTGAAAATGCAGCGACGAACCTGGCAACCCATGCTGAAATCATCACAGACTTGATCGCCCTCGGGATTGGGCTTCTGGTAGCGTTTGAAATCTCGCGGCGGCTTTTTCGTTGGGAGCCCGAAGCAAAGCTTCCCGGAAGCGCAAAGCTTTGGGTGCTGGCGGCCATGATTCCTTTCATCGCATTCGGAGCGTACGAAAACGTGAAAGGCGACCGGCTGGCCCTCGTTCGGCAGAATTTTCAAATGTTGAACAGCGCGAGTATGGCAGCGCCGCCGAAATCTCATTAAGTAGCATGATCTTGGCGGGTGCGGCTATCGCGATTCGCGTGTAATCGGCATCGATAGACCCAAGCCGGCATCCAATAACCAACAAAAACAAGTTCATTCACAGGAGGATTTATGGAACGTAGCGCAACAGCTGTTTGGAACGGAGGATTAAAGGATGGCAAGGGAGCGATTTCTACACCGAGCGGTGTGCTGACCGATGCGCCTTACTCTTTCCTAACGCGCTTTGAGAATGGGAAAGGAACAAATCCTGAAGAATTGATTGGCGCCGCCCACGCCGGCTGCTTCGCCATGGCGCTGTCCGCTCAACTCGGAACCATGAATTTCACGCCTCAGACGATTCGCGCCACCGCGAACGTGACGCTCGAAAAACTCGACGCCGGTTGGACCATCTCGAAAATTCATCTGGATGTAGCTGCGCGCATTCCCGGCATTTCCGAAGCGGCGTTCGAATCGGCAGCCGCCAGCGCAAAAGCGAATTGTCCCGTCTCACGCCTGCTCAAAGCCGAAATTACGTTGAACGCCGTTTTGGAGAAAGCGGCATGATTTTTGTAGTAATCGGGTTTCTCATCATCGCGGGGATTTTGCTGGAAGCGTTTGAAACGATCGTGCTTCCACGCAGAGTTACGCGCCGTTTCCGCCTGACCAGGCTGTACTACCGCGTCTTGTGGATTCCCTGGCGTAAGCTTGCTCATAGCGTCAAATCACCCAAGGCCCGTGAAGGATTTCTGAGTTATTTCGGTCCGCTTTCGTCTGCTGGGTTTGTTCGCACTCTGGGCGACGATGTTAATCTTGGGCTTCGGCTTTTTATATTTCAGCGACGCTCGGATAGATCAAACGCATCCGACGCTACAGACATGCTTCTATCTAAGCGGCACAACTTTTTTTACGTTGGGCCTTGGCGACGTTACTCCGCACACTTCCCCGGAGCGGGTTCTGGCTGTATTCGAAAGCGGACTGGGCTTTGGATTTCTCGCGTTGGTGTTGAGCTACCTGCCCGTCATCTATCAAGCGTTCTCTCGCAGAGAAGTGAGCATCGTATTGCTCGATGCTCGCGCAGGTTCGCCGCCTACCGCGACCGAAATTCTGCGGCGTCACGCCGGTATTCACGGCCTCGAAGCTCTGGAAAGGCTTCTGCGTGACTGGGAGCGCTGGGCAGCAGAACTGCTGGAAAGTCACGTGTCCTACCCAGTCCTTACTTATTTTCGTTCGCAGCACAATAACGAATCGTGGCTTTCGGCACTGACGGCGATCCTGGATACTTCCGCTCTAGTCATCGCAGGAGCCGATGGAGCTTGCGTGCGTCAAGGCAAGCTTACTTTCGCCATGTGTCGCCATGCGGTGGTGGATTTAGCTCAAGTGTTTCAGGCGGCGCCTCTTCATCACACCGCAAACCGGTTGACCAATTCCGAACTTCTTCGCCTACGCGCCAGCGTCGCAGAGTCCGGCCTGAAACTCCATGACACGCCGGAATCTAATGAGAAGCTAAACAAGCTTCGCGGCATGTACGAACCGTACATTCAGGCTCTCTCCGAATTTTTGTATATGGATCTCCCTCCCTGGATTCTGGCCAAGGAAAGCGTGGACAATTGGAAGACGAGCGCTTGGGGCCGGATATCAGGTTTCGCCGCTCAGACACAAGTCGAGAGGGCGCAGGACGATCACGACTAGAAGTCCTCCGGCTGCGTAAATCCCCAGGTTACTGCTAACAAGGATGAGTCGAGTTTCGTCCATATACGTCAGAGACTAGCTATGTCCGCGACTTAACAAGAGTTCATGGAGGGACTATGACGTCATTGGGTCAGGACCTGCGCTATGCGCTGCGGATGCTGCTCAAGAGTCCCGGGTTTACGATTGTCGCCATACTCACGCTGGCGCTCGGGATCGGCGCGAATGTGGCCACATTCAGCGTGGTTTATGCCGTCCTGCTTCGCCCCCTGCCTTACCCTCAACCCGAACAGCTGGTTCGCGTTTTCGACGATCTTCGTAGTTCAAATGTGAAAAACGTCGGAATGTCCGCACCGGAACTATGGGACTTGCAGGATCGATCCGGCGTGTTTCAGGAGCTCTCCGCGGTTTGGCCGATCGACTCCGACATCGCGGGAGGCGACCGCCCCGTTCGCGCGGAGACGTTGGCGATTAGCCCGGACTATTTCACCATGCTGGGGATAAAGCCTCAGCTTGGTCGCGTTTTTGGTCCTCAGGATGCAGTGCCGGGCTTTGTTGAATCTGTTGTAATCAGCGACGGGTTTTGGCGGCGAAATTATGGCTCCGACCCGAAAATCATCGGCCGATCGATGCGTTTGGATAACGATTTATACACCATCATCGGCGTGATGCCAGCGGGATTCCGTCATCCGGGCCGCACTCTGCAGACGGACGTGGAAGTGTGGTGCGCATCCGGCTACAACGCTGCGCCTTTCCCTGTTCCGGCCGTTCGTGCCGCGAGATTTATCCCCGGCGCGATAGGACGGCTAAAGCCTGGACTGAGCGTGGCTCAAGCTCAGGCCCAGCTCGATACATTCGTCGCCCATTTGAGCCAGCAATATCCCAATGAATATCCGGCGGCTGCCGGTTGGGCGACACGACTGGTTCCAGTGAAAGAGGATCTGGTTGGCCCGGAACGGACTGAGCTTTTTGTTTTATTCGGAGCCGTAGGTTTTGTGCTGCTGATTGCATGCGTGAACCTAGCCAACCTTTTGTTGGCTAGGTCGTCCGCACGGCGCCGCGAAATTGCAATCCGGTTGGCTTTGGGCGCTGGACGATGGCGGTTGATGACGCAATTGCTTACCGAGAGCGTTTTGCTGTCCGTCATCTCAGGACTGGTCGCGCTGCTCACCGTTGTGTTGTTCAAGAATTCGATTCTGGCTTTAGCTCCGGCGAGTCTTCCCCGGATCAGCGAGGTACACATCAGCGCCGGCGTTTTGTTTTTTGCTTTCATGATCTCAATCGTTACCGGCTTGCTGTTTGGTTTAGCGCCCGCGCTACAAGCTGGAAATCCAGATCAAGTGGAGAGCTTGCGAGAAGGCGGGCGAGGGTCTGGCGCCGGACGGCGGCACACGCACGTGTCGCGTGTACTGGTTATTTCTGAAGTTGCGCTCTCCCTTATACTGCTCGCGGGAGCCGGACTTCTTCTGCGCAGCTTTTGGCATGTATTGGAGGTGCGTCCCGGGTTCAACCCCAGCAACGTGATCACCGCGCAGATATGGATTCCGGTTCCGAACGATCCAACCACCGATCCATACCGCCCGGTAGATAAACGGGCCGCATTTCTGATGGAAATTCTTCGCCGCGTATCTACGCTTCCGGGGGTAGAGGAAGCTGCTATCAGCGGAACTAACGGCCTACCCCTGTCTGCGGGCCGTAATAGTTTTCCGTTCACGATCGTGGGCCGTCCAACGGATTCGGAGCGCGCGCCGGTTGCGGAGTTTGCCTCCGTTACGCCTGACTACTTCCGAGTGTTGCAAGTTCCGCTACTTGCTGGAAGAAATTTCGGTGAATCCGACACGGACAAATCGCAGCAAGTGGTGTTGGTGGATCAAACTCTACAGCGACGATACTGGCCCAACGAAGATCCGCTCGGAAAACAAGTTAGTTTTGGCGGCGGCAATCCAGCTCGTCCTGCCCCCGTATTCACGATTGTCGGCGTTGTGGGCGACATTAAATCGGACGGTTTCGACGCGCCCACGGCTCCTCATATTTACCTTCCGGTACGGCAAAGCCCAGGTTATTCATCAGTGGTATTCCTCCGTAGCGCGGGAAACCCGGAGATGCTTGGAGAATCCATTCGCCACGAAGTGCAGTCGATTGATCCCAATATTCCAGTTTTCAGCGTGCGAACGATGGACCAGATTATTTCGCGGTCGATGGCCGAGCGCCGGTTTGCTCTGCAACTGCTCGGCATCTTCGCGGGCGTAGCGCTTCTCCTGGCGGCCATTGGAATTTATGGCGTGATGGCGTATTCGTTCAGTCAACGCACACATGAAATCGGAATTCGCATCGCTCTGGGCGCTCAACGCATGGACATCTTTCGTATGGCGGTGGGAGAAGGAATGCAGCTTGTTGCCATTGGCCTGGCAATCGGCCTGATTGGAGCCGCGGCGTTGACGCGATCGGTTCGCACCATGCTGTTTGATGTGAGCCCGGCGGACCCTATTACCTTCGGCGCCATCTCCACCACGCTTGCTGCGGTGGCGTTTCTCGCTTGCTATGTTCCGGCGCGGCGCGCCACGCGCGTCGATCCGCTGGTAGCTTTGCGCGAAGAGTAACCACTTCCGCATGGATTGAACGACGGATCAGTTTTCAATTTCGTGCGTAGATTGTGCGCGAAGGAGATGGCATGAATTCCTTCATACAAGACATTCGATACGCCCTTCGAATGTTGGCCAAAAGCCCTGCGTTTACGCTTGTCGCGGTTCTGACTCTTGCACTCGGAATAGGCGCCAACGTCGCCACCTTTAGCGTGGTGTATGCCGTTTTGTTGCGGCCGCTCCCCTTCCCGCATCCTGAGCAGCTCGTTCGCGTCTTCGACGATCTTCGCGGACCGAACACGCCAGATGTAGGGATGTCCGCGCCAGAGCTTTGGGATCTACAAGACCACTCCGGCGTGTTCCAGGATATTTCCGCAGTGGCACCGGGCAATTCTGCGATCGGCGGTGGAGATCGCGTGGTCCGCGCCGAATCTCTGATTACCAGCCCTGATTATTTCAGCCTGCTGGGAACGAAGCCCCAGATCGGCCGCGTGTACACGGCGCAGGATTCCGTCCCAGGATTTCTGGAGCCTGTCGTCATCAGCGACGGATTTTGGCGCAGTAATTTTGGCTCGGATCCGCACATCATCGGCAGAAAAATCCACCTGGATAATGATCTGTACACGATTGTCGGAGTAATGCCGCCGGGCTTTCGTCACCCTGGCCGCACGCTAAACACCGACGTGGACGTGTGGGCCGCGACAAGTTTCAACGGCCTTCCGTTCCCTGTTCCAGCCGATAGGTCGCTAAGGCTGGTTCCTGGTGCAATTGCGCGTTTGAAGCCAGGGCTAACTGTCGCGGAAGCGCAAGCGCGGTTGGATGCCTACGTATCGCAACTCAGCCGCGTATATCCCAAGGAGTATCCCGCAGCCGCTGCGTGGACGGTGCGCCTTGTCCCGGTGAAAGAAGATTTGGTAGGGCCGCAACGAGCGGAGTTGTTCATCCTTTTCGGGGCGGTGGGATTTGTACTGCTGATCGCGTGCGTAAACATTGCCAACCTGCTTCTGGCGCGCGCTTCCGGACGCCGCCGCGAAATTGCCATTCGACTAGCGATGGGTGCCAGCCGGATGCGCTTGGCTGCGCAATTGTTGACCGAGAGTACGTTGTTGGCGTTTATCTCCGGAGTCGTAGCGCTCGTAACCGTCGTCTTTTTGAAGAATGCAATCATCACCCTGGCTCCCGCGGATATTCCGCGCCTTAACGAGGTTGAGCTCAGCGCCGGCGTTTTATTTTTTGCATTCGTGATCTCAATGCTTACAGGTGCTTTCTTCGGATTAGCCCCTGCGCTTCAAGCTACTAATCCGAACCAAGTGGAGAATCTGCGGGAAGGCAGCCGCGGTTCAGGGACTGGCATACGGCATACTCGGATTTCGCGGATTCTAGTGGTGTCGGAAGTGGGACTCTCTATTGTTTTACTGGCCGGCGCCGGGCTGCTGCTCCGAAGTTTTTGGCGGGTGCTCGAAGTGCATCCCGGATTTAATCCGGGCCATCTGACCACGGTGCAAATCTGGATTCCAGTGTCCAACAATCCGGCCACCGATCCTTATGCCGCACAAGACAAGCGCGCGGCATTTCTTGCGGAGATTTTTCGCCGCGTTTCAGTGCTGCCCGGCGTGGAACAAACGACAATTTCAGGCAACGACACTTTGCCCATGAATTCCGGCAGAAACTACTCTCCCTTTTCGATTCAAGGACGCCCGGAAGATTCTGAACGCAGCCCGGTTGCAGATATTGCGGTCGTGGATACGCAATATTTCAGCACCATGGAAGTTCCTTTGATCGCGGGACGAAATTTCACGACCTCCGATACGGATAAGAGCCAAACCGTCGGAGTGATCGACGAAACTCTCGCGCGGCGTTATTGGCCGGAGAAGAATCCGATTGGACAACAAGTAAATTTTGGATTTGGAGCGGGCATCAAGGGCGTGACGATTGTAGGAGTGGTGGGCGATATCAAATCGGACGGTTTTGACGCTCCCAGCGTGCCGCACATTTATGTTCCTATGGGACAGTTCGCACCCGTAAACGCGGTGGTCTTCCTGCGAAGCAGGTCCGATGTTGGAAGTCTCGGCGAGGCCGTGCGGCGTGAGGTTGAAAAAGTGGATCCCAACATTCCTGTGCATAGCATCAGCTCCATGGATCAAATTATCGCGAGGTCGCTGGCTGACCGGCGCTTCGCTCTCGAGCTTCTGGGTATTTTTGCGGCGATTGCTCTTCTGCTCACAGCCATTGGCATCTACGGCGTGATGGCGTATTCGTTTAGCCAGCGCACGCACGAAATCGGGATTCGGATTGCTCTAGGCGCGCAACGTATGGACATTTTCCGTATGGCCGTGGGAGAAGGAATGCGGCTTGTTGTCATCGGGCTGGTAGTAGGATTGGTTGGGGCGGTGGCGCTGACGCGATTTGTGCGCACAATGTTATTCGGTGTGAGTCCCTCCGATCCCGTTACATTCGGGGCTATCTCTGCCGCGCTTGCTGCAGTAGCGTTCCTCGCTTGTTACATTCCTGCGCGACGAGCGACTCGCGTTGACCCGCTTGTCGCTTTGCGCGACGAGTGAAGCACAATGTTCGCGCCGTCCGTTTCGCGTTGAAACAAATTGCGATAGTCAATAGTTCTGAGCGTTAAAAGTACGCGGCCAATTTGGATGTGACGCAGGCGCTTGTCTCGTTTGCGGGCGGAATTGACATGAAAATCCCTGTGCTATACTCCGTTCTGCGCAGAGTTTCGCAGCCCCTCAGCGCGCCGGAGCAGCGATATGCCTATACCGAAGACCGAAAAGATTTGGCATGACGGAAAATTCATCAACTGGGACGACGCCAAGCTCCACGTTCTTTCACACGTGGTCAGCTACGGCTCGGCCGTCTTCGAAGGCATTCGCTGCTACGATACAAAAGAAGGTCCAGCAATTTTCCGCCTCCGCGATCACATACAGCGGCTGCTGAATTCAGCTTACATTTACCGCATGGAAGTTCCCTTCACACTTGAAGAACTTTGCGCCGCGAATCTGGATCTGATCCGCGTGAATAAGATTGGAGCGTGCTATTTGCGTCCAATCGTTCTGCGCGGTTACGGCGAGGCGGGAGTTGATCCGAAGGGCTGCCCCATTGAGGTGTACCTCAGCTGCTATGAATGGGGGAAATATCTGGGTGAAGAAGGGCTGCGCAACGGCGTGGATGTCTGTATCAGTTCCTGGAATCGCCCCGCGCCGAATACTTTGCCGCAAATGGCGAAGGCCGCAGCAAATTACATGAATTCACAGCTGATACGCATGGAAGCCCGCGCAAACGGTTATGTGGAAGGTATCGCGCTCGACGTACACGGCCACATCAGCGAAGGCTCCGGGGAGAATATTTTTCTGGTAATGGATGGCACGGTGATCACTCCGCCTCTTTCAAATTCAGCGTTGCCCGGCATCACGCGCCATTCCGTGCTCACAATTTGCCGCGATCTGAACATTCCGGTGGCAGAGCAGGTGATCCCGCGCGAAATGCTTTACATCGCCGAAGAGATTTTCTTCTGCGGCACTGCAGTGGAAATCACTCCGATCCGCTCGGTTGACCGCATCAAAATTGGGATTGGATCGCGCGGCCCCATTACCAAACGCATTCAGGACGAGTTTTTCGCCCTCACCGGAGGCATCAAGCCGGACCGCCATCACTGGCTCTCGCCAACAAACGTTCCGGCGACTGCCGGGGCGGGCGTTCCAGTGCCCGTGCGACCGTAGCTCCGTCCGAGAGTAATTAGCCCTACTAACGAGCCCTTCACCCCCTATGTAAACTTTCGTAAGTCGCATTTTCCGGGCGAGGCCTTCCCGATCATCCGACCCACATGCGTTCGAAACTTTGCGATTTCATTTTTCTCCGGAAATCGACCCGATGGTTGAGGATTTTCTTGCACGCGAAACGCTGCTTTCATTCATCCCATTGAATAATGTGCAACTGAGACTATCTCAGAGTCAGATTGGAAAAATACGCATCGGTGGTTCCGTAGGCCCAAAGCATAATCTGCCCGTGCGTTTCGCCGAGTTTGAGGTCATTCACGATCAGGCATGGCTGTTCCGCTCCGTTGATGTAGAGCTGTGCTTTGGTCCCGTCCACGGAGATCTTCATCTTTGTCCAGGCTCCAGCTTCTAGGTCCGCATACGATTCGTATACTCCAGGACTTTCTTTGCGCAGGCGCTGCCAAGGGTAATCGGGAGTCGAGACATATTGAACGGAATGATTGCGTCGCAGTTGATCGTCTGAGCGCCCGTTGGTAGGCCGCAGATAGAAATACTCGGCTAGATCACCGCGCTTGTGAGCGCGAAAAGCCACGCCAATAAAGCCTCGGTCCGAGGGATCCGCATTTTTGAGCGGAGAACCTGCTACATCGATCTCAATCGTGCCGTCCTTAAAGTCCGTGCCGCTCACGATCGCGAGCATGGAATAGTCTTTTGGTTGATTCGGCAACGGAATCAAGTGAACGGCTGGACGGCCGCGATAATTCACCACCTCCGCCTTCGCGTCGACCAATTCCAATCCACTTAACGAATCCAGCGACAGCGTTCCAGACTTCACCTTAGGCATCTGGCCACGGGACGCGCTCAAAACAAGAACAGACAAAATCAAGAAGGCAACTTTGCAAATATTTCTAGCCATAGCCCTCCCCCCTGGAAATATTTAAAAGTTCACGTGCACACGCCGGGTATCGTCGACTGTTCTTTTTTATGGCGCTCGATTTGTTCTGGCATGCCGGCTTGGAGAGTATCCAGGGCTCCGGCCGACGGACCGCTCCCTTGGTGTGTCTTAGACGCATACCACCGTGATTTGTCTCGGAGATATGAATGCGACTTCGATGAACCCACCAACCAGCGGCGCGCTTGGGGCTCAATTTTGACTGCTCTGAGCCAATCCGTTAGAATGAGCCGCGATCAGGGCCGGAATTGCTGTTAAAGATTTCGGCTCGCATGCGCGGAGAGGTTTTTTGTATAGCCTGCCTCAAAAGCTCTTGGCGGAATTCATCGGCACATTTACCGTAATTTTCTTTGCCGTTGGCGCAATTTGCGCCGACCAATATCTGCGCGCCGCATTGCAAACTCCCATTGGCACTTTAGGGATAGCTCTGGCCTATGGTTTTTCGTACGCCATCATGGTCGGGTCCATTAGCCATATCTCCGGCGGACATTTGAACCCCGCCGTTACCGCAGGCTACTGGGTTACGAGGCGACTTGGCACCTTGCAAGCTCTGCTCTACTGGATCGCGCAGTTGCTTGGCGCCATTGTAGCGACATATCTGTTGGTCGCGATCGTGCCGGACGTTATTTGGACGTCCTCCGGCAGAGGCGTCACTCTTCTCGCGCCGGATTTCACTCGCTTGCACGCTATGGTTCTTGAGGGGGTCATGACATTTTTTCTGGTCTTTGTGGTTTTCGCTACGCTGGTTGATACTCGCGGCGCTTTCAACAAAATATCCAGCTTCGCGATTGGCCTGACAATCTCAGTGGGAGTGCTCTTTGGCGGACCTTTTACCGGCGCTGCGATTAATCCAGCCAGAGCTTTCGCTCCGGCGCTCGCTGCGCGGTACTGGAGCAACCACGGGGTTTATTGGGTCGGTCCGCTGCTGGGAGGTGTAATAGCTGCTGTGATTTACGACCGTCTCTTCCTCTCAGACCAGCCACCGCTTTAGAAGTCCCTGAAAAACCATCCTGATAATTTTTCCTCGAATACCTGACCGAAGGTACAGGTTGGCAGTTTAGAAATGGTCCGCTGCAGTGTTCTTGCTAGCCCCTAACACGCATGTTAGTTTTGGTTGAACTTCACACCCGAGGACTTTCGCTATGGCTGTCAGTATTGATGATTTGTTGCGCCGCGCCGTCGAAAGCCGGGCGTCCGACTTGCACCTGAAAGTAGGCAATCACCCTTATCTGCGCGTGGACGGAATGCTGAACGGCCTCACCGACGTCCCACGCATCACCCCGGAAGAAATGCTGTCGATGGCCTTCAGCATGATGACCAACCGGCAAAAACAAAAATTCAAGGAAACCGCAGAGCTGGATATGGCTTACGGCGTAGCCGGCCTGGGCCGCTTCCGCGTCAACGTGTTTCAACAGCGTGGAAACGTCGGCATGGTTCTCCGCGTCATTCCGACCAAGATTCGCACAATCGAAGAACTGGAATTGCCCCGCGTGCTTTCGCAAATTTGCGAGGAACAGCGCGGCTTGATTTTGACCACCGGCACCACCGGTTCCGGTAAATCCACCACTCTCGCGGCCATGATTGACCGCATCAATTCCCTGAGAGCGGAGCACATCATCACCATTGAGGATCCTATCGAATATTTGCATCGCGACAAAAAAGGCTTTATCAATCAGCGCGAAGTGGAAGTGGATACATCCTCTTTCTCTACCGCGCTCCGCGCCGCCTTACGTCAAGACCCTGATGTGGTGCTCGTCGGCGAAATGCGCGATCTGGAAACAATTTCCACCGCGTTGCTAGCCGCTGAAACGGGCCACCTGGTGCTTTCGACATTGCACACTCTGGACGCCACGGAAACCATTCAGCGCATCATCGCCGTGTTTCCTCCGCCCGAACAAAAACAGATTCGCTTGCAGCTTGCTGGAACTCTGAAAGCCGTCATCAGCCAGCGCCTAGTGCGCAAAGCGGACGGCACAGGGCGCGTGCCAGCAGTGGAAGTAATGATCTGTACCGGTTATATTCGCGATTGCATTATCAACCCCGACAAAACTCGTATGATTCGCGACGCCATCGCCGCCGGCACCAGCCAGTACGGCATGCAGACTTTCGATCAATCGCTCTTCGATCTCTACACACGCAACCTCATCACTCTCGAGGAAGCTCTCATGCGCGCTTCGAATCCGGACGACTTCCGCCTGCGCGTGCAAGGTGTCCGATCTTCTGCAGACGCCGCTCGCGAAGAAATGGAACGCGCTATGACCGAATTCGACCGCCTGGGCAGCCGCTAGGAACTTTTCACTAGCTGTCGCGATCTCAGCTGTTTTCGCAGTCTGTACAGCACGTGTCGACGAAGCGGATGGCCTTCGGGTAGGTTCGGATGTTCAAAATCGTCCGCGGCGTTGTGAGTCATCCCGATTTTCTCCATCACTCGACGCGACCTGATATTTGCCGGAACTGTGAAGGACACGAGTTCCTCCAGTGCCAGTTCTCTAAACGCAAAATTCGCTACTGCTCGTGCACCTTCCGTCGCAAGACCGCGTCCCCAATGATCCGGCGAGAATCTCCATCCAATTTCAACGCACGGAGTGAAATTCGCCTCGAATGACGGCACAGCAAGCCCAACAAAACCGATAAACGATGCCTTGTCTCGCAACTCCGCCGCAAACAACCCAAACCCGCGCTTTCTTAAATGTTCGTTGATACGCTCAAAGAGCAAATCGCTCTCCGCGCGCGTCATGCACTCGGGCATAAACTCCATCACACGCGGATTCGAGTTCATCGCGTAAAATGGCTCGCGGTCTCCTTCTTTCCAGCGCCGCAGCAACAATCGCTCAGTCTCAATCAACATTCGCCCCACACTCATATAGACTTCCATCAACCGGGAGATCCAGTTTGCACCCTCCTCGCCGTTTCTCCGGTGGTCCGAGAAAGCTCCAATTTGGCCTGTTAAAAAATTCTCAAATACACTTTAAGCGGAACCATCACGGCGTTATCCTGACCCTATCAGCGACACACAAGCTGCACAATGGGTGATCCCGCGATGACCATTTTGCAAAAACAAAAAGCCGACAAACTCCGCTCACTTCACAACGGACCGGATATTCTGTTGTTCGCGAATGCTTGGGATGTAGCCAGCGCCTGCATCCTCGAGCGCCTCGAATTCCCGGCTATCGCAACCACTAGCGCAGGCATCGCCAACACGCTTGGCTACGCGGACGGCCAGCAGATCACCTCCGTCGAAATGCTGCGCGTTGTAAGTCACATCGCGCATGCGGTAAATATTCCGGTCACCGCTGACATGGAAGCCGGCTATTCAACGAGCGCCGTTCAGATGCATCAAGTGGCGTTGCAACTCATCGAGGCCGGCGCCGTGGGCCTGAATCTGGAGGATGGAGAAGACGACGAAGCGCGCGTCTCCGAGACGCAAGCTCACGTGGAGAAAATTCAGGCAGTGAAAGAAGCCGGTATGCAGTCCGGGATACCTCTGGTGATTAACGCTCGCACCGATGCTTACTGGGCGACTGAGAGCCCGTCCCCTAATCGCTTCGCCGAATGCGTGCGCCGGGCAAATCTCTATCGGGAAGCCGGCGCAGACTGTATTTTCGTTCCCGGGATGAAAAACATCGACGAAATAAAAAAGTTTCTGCAGGAATCCCCCGGCCCACTGAACGTTCTGGCCGGTCCTGGCGCACCAACTATTGAAGAACTGAAACGTGCGGGCGTACGTCGTGTCAGCCTCGGATCTGGCCCCTCGCGCGCAGCTCTCGGATTGTTGCGCGAAATCGCCACGGAACTTAGATCCCACGGAACTTATGAAAGCGTCGCCCGCTACATGGTTCCGGCAAACGAAGTGAACGCGATGTTCTCCAACCGTAAGAAATCAGCCGATCAAAAATCGTAAAGAAGAGGCGACGATCGCTTCCTTGCTTCCTCGGCCGCTTGCTTCTATTCTTTCTGCTGATGCGCCAACGCTCGTCGCCCCGCAAAGTTTCCAGCGAGCAAGATCTCTATTCCTCCGCCTTGCGTGCTTTAATGCGCCGCGCGTATTCCATACACGAAATGAAGACGTATCTCGACCGTCGCGCCGAAGACAAAGATTTAATCTCGCCCGTTGTCGCCCGCCTACGCGAACTCAATTATCTCGACGACGCACGATACGCCGTCGATTATGCCAACCAACACGCAAAACTGCGGCGCCAGGGACGCTTCCGGATCGCACGCGAACTTCGCGCCCGCGGCGTTCCGGACCGCTACATCGACGGCGCGCTCGAGGCGGTTTTCGCCGAAACTGATGAATCGTCTTTGGTACGCACGCGCTTGAAGCGCCGCCTCGCGCATCTTCGCGGCCCCCTGGACCAACGCAAAATCGCCTCTCTCTACCGCAGCCTACTGAGCGCCGGGTTTTCCTCGGACATTATTCGCGGCGAGCTACGCGGCATTACCAAAGGTGACCTACCTGAATTCCCGGACACGGCTACAACCGAGGATAGTTAAACCCGATTATCTACGCTCGCGTTGCGACTTCCCTGCCTGGTAAGCCAGTTTCGCCAGAAATAAAATCAAAAAAAAACGCTGCCTCTTGAAGTCTTTTGCCGTGATCCCCGTCTAACAAAAGCAGAATTGCCTAGAAGGGTTGTGGAGTGTTCTTTCACCGATAATCCTAATCCAGGCGAAAATCATGGCTCGCTTGCACCGCTGTCCGCTAGCGAGACAAACAGACAAAAGGTGTACGCCAGCGAACAAAGGAGCAAGAAAATGAAAAGCCTGACTCTCTCGATCTTGGCCTGTGCGCTTTTCGCAGCCGCTGCAGTGTCGCAAGCGGCTACACCGCCCACGCAAGCTGGGCAATCGGCTCAGTCTGAAGACAAAACCGCGCCTAGTTACGACATGAAGGCTCAGGCTGCGCTAGATCTCGACGGAGTGAACAAGAAAGTCATCAGCTTGGCCCAAGCGCTGCCTCAGGACAAGTACAATTGGCGGCCCTCGCCTGATTCCCGATCCTTCGCCGAAGTTTTCCTGCACGTGTCGGGTGAACGCTATTTCATCCTCGGGTTAATGGGAGCTGCACCACCTCCGGGATTCGACGGTAAGACATACGAAAAATCGACTACGGATAAAGACAAAATTATCGACGAACTGACTAAGTCCGGGGATTACACGCAGAAGACAATCGCGGGCATGGCTAATGCGGATTACGCAAAGCTGCTGCCGAAGCTGGGGCCGCAGGCGAACGAAGGTGACGTGATTTACATTCTCGTCGCCGATGCCCACGAACATCTAGGGCAACTCGTCGCTTACGCGCGCGTCAACGGCATCGTGCCACCGTGGACCGTGGCCGCTGCGAAGGCAGCCGCCGAAAAGAAAGGAAAAGACTCGCAGAAATAAATCTAGTCTGCCGCCATTCGGGAGTCACCCTCGTTCGTGGCTCCCGACGGCAGAGCATCAGCACTTCGTACGCCCCTGCCTTGCAAATACCGCGTCGGCGTTGTTCCGAGCTGTTTGCGAAACATCGATATAAACGCGCTCGTGCTGTTGTATCCCGCTTCCAGCGCCGCCGACGTTACCTTGTCCCCGGCGGCTAGCCGCTGCATGGCGTGAAGCAGGCGAAGCTGTTGGCGCCACTTGTTGAAAGTCATTTTCGTTTGTTCCAGAAAGAGGCGTTGAATCGTTCGCTTGCTAGCGCCACAGTCCGCGCACAATTTATTCAACGTTCTTTGGTCGCCTGGGTTCGCGAACAAAGTTTCCGCCACACGGGTTGCGCGGGAATCTGCAGGATGTGGTAGTTGAAGCGGTATGGACTCTACTGCCTTCAACTGATCCACGATGATCTCTACAATGCGTTTCTGCCCAGGATCTTCCTTGCGCAACTTCGGAAACGTGCACGCATGAAGAATTAGTTCCCTTAATAGCGACGACACATTCATCACTATGCATTTCCTGGGAAATGACCGGCACAGCTTGGGATGAAAATAGAGCGTACGCATGGACACGCGCCCGGACATCGACACGGAATGTGTTGTGCCGGCTGGAATCCAGACGGCGCGCAGTGGCGGTACCACCCACAGGCCTTGATGCGTGGTCAACGTCATTACCCCTTCAGAGGCAAACAGCAATTGATCTTCAGGATGCGAATGCTCCGGGATAACGTGCGCGTCTTCAAGTTCGGCGGAGACGGTGGCCATGTCCGCCACGCGACGCCCGTTTGAACCAGCCAGGACGCTTTGGCATCTATGCGACATTTGTTGTCACAATAGCGAGAGAAAGAAATCCGCGCAAGTGTTATCTCTTATCGCCGAAATCAACAATGGAGGCAAACATGCTCGCTTCAGGAAAAATGGTCGGGTTCGTTCCCACCACGGACTACGACAGAACGCGCGCCTTTTATGAAGGCAAGCTTGGATTTGATTTCGTCAGCCTCGATCAGTTTGCGCTGGTGATGAGCGCGGGCGGCCAAAAAATACGTATCGCGAAGGTACCGAATTTCACCCCGCTTCAAGGCACCGTCCTCGGCTGGGAGGTGAAGGATATTCAAGCAGTAGCGACTTGGCTTCGAAATCGCGGCGTGACCCTCGAGAAATATCCGTTCGCTCAAGATCGCGAGCTTGGAATTTGGACTGCGCCTTCCGGCGATAAAGTAGCCTGGTTCAAAGATCCCGACGGCAATATTTTGAGCATCGCGCAGCACTCGAATGCGGCGCCAAAATAGTTTGCAAAACGCTCTGTTTCAGTGGAAAATCCCGCATCTCGAAGTGGCCCGCCCGCACGCCATTCAGGAGGTTTTATGTGGAAGTCTCTCTTGCTCGGGGCCATTTTCGGCGGTCTCGCTGCATTCATATGGAGCAGCATTTCCTGGGAGCTTCTCGGCTGGCACGAAAAGCCCATGCTTGCGTTTCAAAATGAAGACGACGTCGCCACAGTAATCCAATTGCATACCACGCAGTCAGGCGTCTATCTTCTTCCCGGCGGGCCTCGCATCGAAGGCATGACCGCGGACCAAAAGAAAGCCGCGCAAACGACCCTGATGGCAAAAATGCAAAAGGGCCCGATTATGTTCGCAGCGATTCGGCGGGACGGTTTCGGTTCCTACTCCCGCGGTCTGATCATTCAGTTCCTTTCGTTAGTAGCCGCCGCATTTCTGCTTACCTGGATGCTTCTACAAACCAGCGGCTTGAGTTACACGGGTAAAGTGATGTTTCTGGCGGTTGCGGGACTTGCCGCCAGCGTCATCGTCGATCTGCCCAATTGGAATTGGTGGGGATTTTCCGGCTCTTACACAGTGATTAATCTCATAGATTCAGCGCTCACATGGATGTTCGCCGGATTCGTGATTGCGAAGGTAGCAAAGCCTCGCGCTGCAGAAGTGGGTTTCGCCGCGAAATCGTAGGTTCATCGACGAACATTACTGCATTTCAATCTCGCGCAGGAGCGAGTCATGAAGAAACGCAAAATCAAGCCGGAAACAACCTCGAAATCCGAGCCACAATCTCCCTCACAAATCGATCGCCGTTCGTTTGTGGGCCGTATCGGCTTTGCTGCGGCCGCCACAGTCGCCGGTGCAACTCTGGTTTCGGCGAAACCTACGGCAGCGCAGTTTTCAAGCGGCTCCGCGAGCGTACCTACGCCAGCCGGCGTAACCAATCCGCGAGTTCTTCAAGCCTTGGAGCTGCGCGTTAGCGAAGCCACACGTGACTCGCTCATACATGTGCCTGCCAATGTTAATAATGGCGATCTTGAACGCTATGCGGACAAGGGCGGAACATATACTAAGTGCCTCCCTCACGACTCGTTCGGGAGAGTGAGCCTGAGCGCGTTCGCAACCTTCACCAACGCGTTAGCCAGCGGAAAATTCTCAGACTTCGAGAAAATTCCAATGGGAGGCCCGCGCACATTGAATGGACCGCAGGGCGGCCTCGCTTTCGATTTGGAGTGCGCCGATGCCTGCCAGTTCGGGCCGCCGCAAGTTCCTCCGCCACCCATAACAGCCAGCGAAACGAGTGCTACGGAATTGCTCGAACACTATTGGGCATCCTTGCTTCGTGATGTGGCATTCACCGATTACGATTCAAGTGCGTTAGCTGCGCAAGCAGCGGCGGAACTCAGTTCGCAGCCGACTTATTACGGTCCTCGGAACGCTAGTGGCCAAGTCACTACTGACCTGTTATTCCGCGGGATCTTTCCGGGTGAAGCACTCGGTCCTTACATTTCGCAGCTTTTTATCCTGCCCACAAAGTTAGGCGCGCAACCCATCAGCCAGCAATTGGACACTTATGTGCCGAACGTTGATTATGGCGCGGATTTTGCGACTTGGCTCGACATTCAAAACGGCGTTGACACCGGTTTGCGCAACCAGGTTGATCCTCAAGTACGATACGCGCGCAACGGACGCGATCTGGCTGCTTACACTCACGTGGATGTTCTCTTCCAGGCTTATTTCACGGCATTCCTCGTGCTCAGTGGCTTGAACCCAGTTCCTTTAAACCAAGGGAATCCGTATCTCAACTCTCGAACAGAAAATGGATTTGGAACGTTCGGACCGCCTGATTTCGCAGCCACCATGGCGGGCGTGGCTACCAAGGCCCTGAATGCCGTCTGGTATCAGAAATGGTTCGTACATCTACGCCCGCGCCCGGAAGCTATCGGCGGAATCGTGCACTTGCTCAAGACCGGCCAAGGCAACAATACCGACGTGCGTCTGAGCAATGTAATCTTGAATTCGCAGGGCTTACGACAGAGTTACAACAAGTATGGCTCTTACCTGCTTTCGCAGGCGTTCCCCGAAGGCTCACCTGCGCATCCCTCTTATCCCACGGGGCACGGCACCGTTGCGGGAGCATGCATCACCGTGCTGAAGTTTTTCTTTGACGGAACCTCTGTAATTCCCAATCCGATGGTGCCGACCGACGATGGCTTATCTCTCGTGCCCTACACCGGCTCAGACGCAGGACAACTTACAGTGAACGGCGAGTTGAACAAACTTGGCCATAACGTTTCCTTTGGGCACGGAGTTCACGCCGGCATCCACTGGCGCAGCGACACGGATACATCGCTGAGGCTAGGCGAAGCAGTCGCGCTCAGCTATCTTCGCGACAAAGCTCGCTGCTACAACGAGCCTTTTACCGTCGAAATTACCAAGTTCGACGGCACCATTGCCACAATCTCCAACGCAGGCAATCGTTAGCAGCGGCTTTTGTGGTTAAGGGATTATCACTGCGGATCCGTCGATGCGATCGCTTTTCACTGCACCGAGAGCGTCGTTAGCTCGATCCAGCTTGAAGACCGTCACTTTGGGATTCAGTTTGATCTCGGCGGCCAATTTCAGAAAATCCTTAGCGTCCTGCCGCGTCATGTTAGCAACACTGCGAATCTGGCGTTCACCCCAAAGCAAGTGGTCGTAATCGAATTCCGGGATCCGGTCCAAATGGATCGCGTTAATTGCCACCACTCCGCCTTTGCGCAAACTTTTTAGCGCGGCAATCACTACGTCTCCGCTCGGAGCAAAAGTCACCGCGCGATCCAACTCCACCGGAGGTTTGTCAGCCTCGCCGCCGACCCAAGTTGCTCCCAACGACTCAGCCAACCTGCGATGCGATTCTCCCCTCGAGGAAACGTAAACCGAACACCCCCAAGCGTGCAGGACATCAATCGTCAGGCTGGCCGATGATCCGAACCCAAACAATCCCACACGCTCTCCGCGCTCCACTCCCGCCACGCGCAGACTGCGAAAGCCGATGATGCCGGCGCACAAAAGAGGCGCGGCGTGCAGGTCATCCAAATTTGATGGAAGTGGGAACACAAAATCCTGCCGCGCGATGGCGTACTCCGCGTATCCGCCGTTCACTGAGTAGCCCGTGAACGTGGGAGCGTCACAAAGGTTTTCCATTCCGTGCGTGCAGTACCAGCAACTTCCGTCCGTTCCGCCAATCCACGACACGCCTACACGCGCGCCGTTCTGAAACTCCGTTCCTCCTCCTTCCACTACATCGCCCACAATCTGATGTCCTGGAATTACGTTCGGCAAAATCTCCGGCAGGTCTCCCTCAACGATATGCAAGTCTGTCCGGCACACCCCGCATGCCCGCACGCGGAGCAGAACTTGTCCTGGAGTTGGTCCAGGCTTGGGAACTTCTCCAATAGTAAGCGGCGCCTTCGCATCTGCCCGCGGCGCAGTAAGAAATGCAGCTTTCATCGAAGAAGCTCCCCACAAGATGCGAACACTTAGTATTCGATGGTTAGTAAGCCAAAAGCGTCACGCCTTTAGAACCAGGGCGCAAACAACGCGTCGCGTTGTACGCTCGATCCTAGCGAGCCCAACTGGTTTGCAGTTTCGGAGGATTTTTTAGAGTCTGCATCACCACGCAATACTGTTCCGTCTTTTCTTTCAATCCAGCAACTTGTTCCGGAGTTGCTTCAGGCGCGGCAATATCGAAGTGCAGGCGAATGCTCTCAAATCCTACCGGCACGTCCTTCGCTATGCCGAGAGTGCCACGAAGATCCATATCCCCCTCTACGGAAACTTCAATGCGCTGCGTCGGTATCCCCATCGCAGCGGCCACCATCTGACAGGTGATTTGCGCGCAAGCCGCAAGTGCACCAAGCAAGAGGTCTCCGGAGCAGGCGCCCGCGCCAGCTCCTCCCACTCCCTTGTGCGCTTCGGCGCGATAGATCGCACGACCAAGATCGACCGAGCATGACACCGGTGCATCGGTCTGCGCGCCTTTTGCGCGAATTGTGATTCGCGATGCGCTAGGGTCGTTGCGATATTGCTCTTTCAAAGGTTTCTGCAGCGATCGAAGGTCCATACCAACCTCATTTTTTTGTTATTGGTTTCTTTGCAATTCAAAAACCTCAGCAAGCTGCCTTGAAGGCACTTAACCCACGTGCTAGCATACGTGCAAATGGGGGGACGCCCTTGCCAAAATTCGTAATCGAACGAGAAGTCCCGGGTGCCGGAAATCTGACCGACGCCCAACTGCGCGAAATGTCACAAAAATCGGTCGGCGTTTTGAGGGCGATGGGGCCTGAAATTCAGTGGCTCCACAGCTACGTGACCGGCGACAAGGTGTATTGCGTTTATCTAGCCCCGGACGAAGCCACTGTCCGCGAGCATGCCAAACGCACGGGCATTCCGGCGAATCGCGTCTCCGCTGTCCGGCGTCTTATCGATCCTTCAACCGCAGAATAAGCTGCCTGCGCCGTCACGAAGAAGGTGTCTGCGGCCTCAACGCTTCCTCGACGGCTTTCTCCCTCGGCATGCCCCAACCTTCCAACCAAGCCATCGTGCTGGCCGTGTTACTCAACGCTTGCCGCGCGGGATCCAGAATAGATTCCAGCTTGACCTGTTCCGCGGGCGTAAGCGGCGCGCCGATACTTTGCCGCAGTGCAGCCGCCGCGCCGGCCAGCCGCAAAGATCGTTCTGCTTGCATTTCAGCCGCTGCTGAACACGCGCAGCACTCCAGCAATCGAGCAACGCCGCGTTTGTGTTCCAATTCTTGAAACGTTTTCAGGCTTTCACGGTACAGAGCGTGAGCCGCGCTACAATCACGCTCTTCCCTCGCCAAATTTCCGAGATCGGCGAGTGTTCCTGCAATGCCCCAGCGGTCGTCGAGCCCGCGAAAGATTTCCAGTCCCTTTTCATACAGTGCTCGCGCCGCTGTGGAGTCGCCCTGATCGCGAGCGACGTCCCCCTGAGAATTAAGCGACCAGGCAACACCGGTGAGATCTTCCATACCTTGAAATATTGCCAGGCATTCACCGTGCAAGTTGCGAGCATGTTCATATTCGCCCTGCAGCTTCAGGACGCTCGCCAGATTACTGAGCGCGCGAGCGATGGCCTTCAGGTCCCCCAGGTCTCGCCACAACACCAGACTCTCCTCGAATAGAGAGTGCGCATTTGCAAGATCCCCGCGGTCCCGAGCAACTACCCCCATAGCGTTTAGAGACACTGCGGCGCCATGCTTGTCGCCAAGGTGATGGGCAATCTCCAGGCTTTCGTCGAATAGCGCATTTGCAGCGGCATAATTCCCCTGGGCGCCCGCAAGGACGCCTGCCGCGAAAAGCGCGCGTGCTCTGGCTTTCGTGGGTGCCGCAGCGCCTTTCAATTTTAAAACCTTAGCAAGACTGTCGCTGCCCTCGGCGAGATATTCTCGCGCTTCCCAAAAGCGAAATAATGCCGCGCCCAGGCGCAACCCCCACTCCGCCTCTCCTGTTTCCGCGAGCCATTCGAGCGCCGCGCGAAAATTGTCGTGTTCGAGAGTGAAGTGTTCCAGCCATTCGCTCGCTTCGCCACCCGCCTGTTCTGCCACCACTTCTTCTGCCAGCACGAGGCAATAAGCCGCATGGGCGCGCTTGGTCAAGGCCTCCTCGCCGCTGGCCTGCAATTTTTCTCGCGCGTACTCTCGAATCGTTTCCAGCATCGCAAAACGCGACTCGCCGTTTGTCTGCTCGACCTGCTGCAGCAAACTCTTGTCCACCATGGATGACATACCATCGAGCAAGTCCAATTCAAGGTCGGCTTTCGTGTCACACACAGCCTCGACGCTTTCCAGTGTGCATCCACCCACAAACACCGATAGTCTCCTGAAGAGTTTTTGCTCCGCGGCGCTCAGCAGGTCGTAGCTCCAGTCGATAGCGGCTCGAAGCGTCTGCTGCCGTTGAGGCAGATCCCGCGCGCCGCCTGTCAGCAACTGCAACCGGCTCGCCAGCCGTGTCTGCATCGCGGAGAGCGAAAGAACTTTTACTCTCGCTGCCGCGAGTTCGATTGCGAGAGGCAGGCCATCCAACCTAGCGCAAATTTCGGTGACGGTTCGGGCGTTTTCGGCGTTCAGTTCAAAGCCGGGCTTGGCCGCAGCGGCACGTTGAACGAAGAGCGCCACCGCCGGAAACTTTGACAACGCTTCCAGCGAAGGCGCGGACTTCGAATCCGGCAGCGCAAGCGGCGGCACCGGAAACTCGTGCTCGCCATAAACGTGCAGCGCCGCGCGACTCGTCACCAAAGTTTTAAGATGAGGAGCCGCTGCGAGAAGCTCCGCAACGGCTGGTGCCGCGGCCATCAAGTGTTCGAAATTGTCCAACACTAACAATGTTGGTGCAAGCAACGATGCCGTCAGATTCCTTTTGAGTATTTCAAGCGGCGACTGTCCTCCTGCCTCGCGAATTCCCAAGGCCTGCACAATCGCGGAAGCCATTAAGGCTGAATCGGTTACAGGGGAGAGCGGAACGAAATGGGCACCGCCGGGAAAGTTTTCGACTAACCCGCCGGCTACCTCTACCGCCAGGCGCGTTTTTCCTATCCCGCCAGGACCTGTGACAGTAACCAGCCGCACATCCTGCCGCAGCAAGAGTTCTTTAGCAGCTCTTACTTCTTTCTCTCGCCCCACAAAACGCGTTCGCTGCACCGGGATATTTGTTGGGCGCGGCTCGGCATGCTTAATCTGTTTCTCGGAAAAGCGCTCGCGTATGGCCGCGAGTTCGCGTGCGAGATCTTGTGTGGAGGCATAGCGCTTCGCCGGCTCTTTTTCGAGACACCTGTCGATGGCCCAACACAGCGGCGCGGGCGCGTCGGGGTTCTGCACTCCGATGGGTTCTGCTTGTTCGCGCAGAATCGCCACCATCGTTTCCGCAACTGTGTTTCTCTTAAACGCTTTCTTTCCGCTCAACATCTCGTAGAGGACCAATCCAAACGAGAACTGGTCCGAGCGAAAATCGATCGGGCCGCCGCTGGCCTGTTCTGGCGACATGTATTGCACCGTTCCTACTACGCCACCGGTCTGGGTCTGCCACACGGAATTGGCTCGCGTCTCCGTCATTTCTCCGCTCGGCAACGCGAGCTTCGCCAAACCAAAATCCAATATCTTTACGAATCCATCTTGAGAGACCATCAGGTTCTCGGGCTTCAAGTCTCTGTGCGCAATGCCCGCTTCATGCGCCTTGGACAATCCCTCAGCAACTTGCGCCGCGATCTCGATGGCTTTTCGAATTGGAAGCGAGCCGCCGCCAAGGAGATCACGCAAAGTCTTCCCCTCAATCATTTCCATCGCTATGTAGTGAGTGGAACCGTCCTGTCCGAGGTCGTAGATGGTGACAATGTTGGGGTGATTGAGGGCCGATGCCGAGCGCGCTTCACGCTCGAACCGGTGTAAGTGATCTTTGTCAGCGGCGAATTGAGCGGGCAGAATCTTGATCGCGACCACGCGGCCAAGCCGGGAATCCTTCGCTTGGTAGACCTCTCCCATCCCACCCACACCCAGCAATGACACGATTTCGTAAGGGCCGAGGTGAGCACCCGGAGCGAGAGACATGACCTGCGGGATTATAACCTCCCGGGGCGAATCGACGCCCGGAGATTAACGCTTCGGCATCCCCTCGTTATAGCAATCTGTCTATCCTGCGATATTCGAATACACTTTATCAGGTGCAACTGTTCAACGCTGGAACTTTGCTCTTCTTAAGTGTAAATTCCTCTTACGTACGAAATGGGCGAAGCCCGGATTGAGCTAGCTCGTAAAACGACGATATGCAATTGATAGGCAAAGTAACGGAAGCCAACCTGAGCGACGTACAAAACGCTCCCGCGAATGCGTATTGGCCTGCCCTGAGTTTTGAAGCCATACCCAAACTTCTGATTCGCGCCGTGGCTGTACTGATTGCTTTGGCAAGCACTGCTGCCGTATTGCTTGTAGCTGTGCCCTCAATTGGGTGCTATCTGGTGACCAAGCTTCTCGGCAGAATTCGTCCCTTGCACGACGCGTATCAATTTCTCTCTGGCGCTTACGACGGTTTTATCGACCGGCTCGGACAAAAAGTTCTACGCGACCCGCGTGACACTCCCGCACTACGACTGATGGTTTCACTCACTCTGACAACGCTGCCGATTTTTGTGATCCAACTGGTTTTAGGAAAACCTCGACTCCTGCTCGCGCTTGCTTTCTATCTTTCTTTGTACGGCCTCAAGTTTCAGCGCTTTGTCAGAATGTTCAGCGCCAAGCATCTGGAGGCACACCGTCCTCAAGGATATTTCTCGGACAAATACGACAAGGTGTTCGGCCGCTACGTCGAATTCTTCCTTGGTTATTTGTACGGAAATGTTCCGGAGCTGGATCGTACCGTTCATGTCCGTCTGCACCATAAAGAAAACGGTGGACCCGACGACACGGTGACTTCTACTGCCTACGATCGAACGAACCCTCTCCATTTCCTTTGGTATCTTTCCGACAATATTTGGACCGCCCTCGGATTCGCTCCCTACGCTTACTTTAAATCGAAGGGCGATGAAAAGAATAAGCGGCGAATGTTATGGGGAATGGCGCGATACTATATTTTCTTTGCAGCCGTTTTTATTTATGACTGGAGAATCGGGATCGTTTACGTTTTGGTTCCTCTTCTTTGCATGAACTTCATCATGGCACTCACCGCCTGGGTACAGCACGCCTTCTGCGACCCGGAGCATCCCGAGGATTATTTTGCGAACACTGTGACCGTCTGCGACGAAGTGAATTTCATGAACGAAGGCTACCACCTGTGCCATCACCATCGTTCCAGCCTTCACTGGACCGAGATGCCAGCCCATCTCGATCGCATTCGCGATAAGATGCGAGAGTCCGGCTCACTCGTCTTCCGCGATTTGGATTTTATGGAGCTTTTTTTCGAGTTGACCATACTTCGCAGAATGAACGTGCTTGCCGAAAAGCTTGTCCCCTGGGAACCCATGAGCCACGAAGAGAAGGTGGCTTTGCTGGCAAGCAGAACCAAGCCTGCGAGGGTCGCCGCCGCTTAGTCCTCGCGTTTTTCTAGCTTCTCGATTCGCGCCACCGGTGTGCGTTGCGGCCTCCCAACTCGTCTGCGATAATGATTTGTTTCAAACGAGGACGTCTTGACTCGCACTGACTGGACTGGCAACGAAGTCCGCAAAACCTTTCTGAAATTCTTCGAAGAGCGCAGCCACCGCGTGGTGCGCAGCTCTTCGCTCGTGCCGCACAACGATCCCACGTTGCTTTTCACCAACGCGGGCATGAACCAGTTCAAGGACGTCTTCCTGGGCCTCGAGCAGCGCGACTACAAACGCGCCACCACCTGCCAGAAGTGCGTGCGCGCAGGCGGAAAACACAACGACCTGGAAAATGTCGGATTCACCAACCGCCATCTAACGTTTTTCGAAATGCTCGGAAATTTTTCTTTCGGCGACTACTTTAAAAAAGAAGCCATCGCCTACGCCTGGGAACTGATTACTTCGCCGCAGTGGTTTAACCTGCCAGTCGAGAAACTTTATTTTACGGTCTTCGGCGGCGCCGAAATCTCCGGACAAAAACTTTCTCCCGACCATGAATCCGCCGGCTTTTGGACAGCCGTCGGCGCGCCCAAAAACCGCGTTTTCGAAGTCCCAGGCTTGAAAGAGAATTTCTGGGCCATGGGCGATACTGGACCCTGCGGCCCTTGCACCGAAATTTTCTACGACATGGGTCCGCTGGCTTCTGACAAGACGGGGCCGGACTGCCCGGATTGCAAGTTTCCTTGCGATTGCGGCCGCTACGTTGAAATCTGGAACTTGGTCCTTATGCAGTACAACCGAGACGCGGCCGGCAAACTCAATCTTCTTCCCAAGCCCTCCGTTGACACCGGAATGGGCCTGGAACGCATGACCGCCGTGTTGGAAGGCAAGATCAGCGCTTTCGATACCGATATTTTTCAGCCGATCATGCGCGAGGCGGCAAAACTTGCGAATGTTGACGCAAATGAACCGAGGATTCAGCCTTCGCTCCGAATCGTTGCTGACCACTCCCGTTCCGCGACTTTCCTAATCTCCGACGGAGTGGTCCCCTCAAACGATGGCCGTGGTTACGTGCTGCGCAAGATTATTCGCCGCGCCTTGCGTCACGCGCGCATGCTTCAAGTTCCTACGCCTTTTCTTTCCATAATGTCGAACTCAGTCCGCAAGGAGATGAAGGATGCGTATCCCGAGCTCGAAGAACACGCGTCGCGTATAACCAAGATACTGGATGAAGAGGAACACCAATTCACTCGAACGGTCGAAGTTGGTCTGAAGAAGCTTGACGAAGATTTGGTGCCATACTTGAAAAGCAAGGAAAGCCAGAAAACAGTTCATTATCCAGGTGCGAATGCCTTTCGGCTTTACGATACTTTTGGGCTACCGCGCGATTTCATCGAAGACGTGCTCCGCGACAATAGCGTTGCGATGGATCCGGCTGAATTTGACCGCGCGATGGAGGAGCAGCGCACGCGGGCGAAGGCTTCCTGGAAAGGTGTGCACAAAGACGCGGCGAATCCTGTGTATTCGAAGCTCTCCCAAACTTACAAAACCGAGCCGGACTTTTACTTTGGCACCGACACGCGCGACTGCCGCATCGAGGCCATCGTCACAAAAGCAGGTCCGGTAAATGAAATCAAGAAAGGCACGGAGGCGGAAGTTGTCCTCGACCGCACATCCATCTATTCCGAATCCGGCGGTCAAGTGGCAGACACCGGAGGTTTTTACGACAATTCGGAATCGCTGGAAGTTGCCGAAGTTCGCGGAGCGTATTACCCCGTCACCGGGCTGATCGCGCATCGCATCGTCGCGAAGGAAGATTTACATGTGGGTGACCGCGTGGCCACCGTCGCCGACATCGAGCGCCGTCACCGTAACATGCGCAACCACACCGCTACTCATTTGCTGAACGCCGCGCTGCGCAACATTCTCGGCACCCACGTGAAGCAGGCTGGCTCGCTAGTTGCTCCCGATCACTTGCGCTTCGACTTTTCGCATTTCGCCGCCGTGGATCCCAGCGAGCTTTCCGAGATCGAACAGCAGGTGAACGAAGAAATCTGGAAAGACTTAGAAACACGCACCGACATCATGAATATTGACGACGCATTAGCTTCCGGCGCTCTCGCCTTCTTCGGCGACAAGTACCCCGAATCCAATGTTCGCGTGGTAACCATTCCCGATTCTGCTTCCCCGCGCGGCTTCTATAGCAAAGAACTCTGCGGCGGCACGCACGTGGGGCGAACGGGTGCGATTGGCGTCTTTAAGATTGTTGGCGAATCCTCCACCGCTGCCGGAATCCGCCGAATCGAAGCAATCTCCGGCGACCGCGCCCTTGCCGAATACCAGAAATCGCTCTCGACGCTTCGCCGGGTTGCCGGCATGTTGAACTCAGGCGAAGACGAAGTCGTTGCCGCATTGGAGCGCCAGTTCGAGACCGTTCGCCAGCTAGAAAAGCAGCTCGCAGGACTAAAACGCAAAGCAGCGGGTGGGATTGCGGAGTCTCTCCTGGAGGACGTCAGCATCGTGAAGGAGGTTCGCTTTGTTGCCGCCAGAATTGATGGTTTTGACCGCGAAGCCTTACGTCAGCTCGTTGATACTCTTCGCCAGAAGCTAGGTTCTGGCGTTGTGGTCCTCGCTGCTGCGGAAGACGGCAAAGTAGCTCTAATTACAGGAGTTACGAAGGACCTGACCGCTCGTGTGCACGCAGGAAAAGTGGTTCAGGAACTAGCAAAGTATGTGGGCGGATCCGGCGGCGGTCGCCCCGATTTGGCAGAGGCTGGCGGAAAAGACACATCCGGCATAGAAAACGCTCTCAGTCAGGTATACCCCCTCCTCGACCGCTTGTTATAATTCCAGCAGTGCCAGAGCTTTATGCCCGCATCGGGCTTCCTTTTTTCCAGCGGGCAGTTCTGCAATGCCGAGAATTTGTGTCTCTAGAGTTTGATTGTACGAAGCCCGGTGGCGAGCATTCGCGAGTCGCTGGCTTTGGTTGTGTTTTGGATTCGAGGAACGATTCTGCCTTCCCCTGGGCAAGTCGCAGTTGAGCCTTTAAGTTAGCACGCGTTCGATACTCGCAAAGCGATTAGCGAACGAGGGACCATGCAAATGCACCGCACCTACGTTGCTGCTACCGTGCTGATCGCTGTGGCTTGGTTCGTCCTGGCGCAGCCGGTTCGCGGGCAGATAACCACTACGGTGGATAGCCATGGCAAGTTGATTTTTGTGAATGGCGATTCCCCCACAGCCCGCCGTGGGAGTACTATTAGTCCTGCCTCCGCACCAGCGCAGGGTTTTCCTGCACGAAATCCGGAGGCATCGCCGGATGTCGCCGGGGCCTTGCCGCCGCCAGGTTTCAGTGCAACGCAACCGCGGCCGGCGACCAGTGTTATAGATCAGCGTCTGGACCGTATTGTGCGCGACGCAGCTGCGCGGCACGATGTGGATCCCGCGCTGGTGAAAGCGGTGATCAGCACAGAATCAGGATGGAATCCGCAAGCTGTCTCGCGTAAAGGAGCGGTTGGCTTGATGCAACTGATTCCTGGGACAGCGCAGCGGTTTGGGGTAAACAACTCGTTCGACCCGGCGCAGAATGTGGAGGGTGGAACGACGTATCTGAAGTCGCTGCTGGATCGTTATAACGGTGATTTGTCGAAGTCGCTAGCCGCATATAATGCGGGCGAGCACGCCGTGGATTTGCATGGGGGCGTTCCGGCTTACCGAGAAACGCAACAGTACGTTCAAAAAGTGACTGACGCATACTTCCGGCCTGGGTCGGGCCGCAACTCGACGCAATGGAGCCGGCCAAAAGCTCCGGTGCGAAAAGAAGTGGACGCCAAGGGCCGCATAGTTTTCACGAACGAATGACGCAAGTGTTTTCCGCCAAATCTCATACGCCGATAAGGTTTTTGCTG
Organism: uncultured Acidobacteriota bacterium; assembly: GCA_963838475.1. Lineage (GTDB taxonomy): Bacteria > Acidobacteriota > Terriglobia > Acidiferrales > UBA7541 > Palsa-295. The sequence goes on along the minus strand of CAWIRJ010000007.1, from coordinate 174,271 downwards.
CCGGTGATTGCAGTACTTCTGTCGCTGGTTGGCCCTACCTACGCCGATAAAAAATCCGAAGCGCGCGAACAGTTTGAACGCGCAGTGCGCATGCGTACTGCGTTGGAAGAAAGACCTGAAAGGGAGCGCACGCTGGCCCTTTACAAGCAAACCGTTGCCGCCTACCAGAAGGTTTATTTAATCACTCCTCTAGCGGCAGAAGTAACGCCCGCGCTGATTGCGGAAGCCGAGCTGTACCAGCAGATGGCGCAGCAATTTGATGAAAAATATTATCAATCCGCAATCGATACCTATAATTTCCTGCTGAAACAATATCCCGAGACGCGTTACCGCTCGGCTGCAATCTTCGCAATCGCGCAAATCCAAAAAGATGATTTAGGGCAGGCGGAAGCCGCAGAAGTGGCGTTTAAGGATTTCCTGAAACGTTTTCCGAAGTCGGAGAAAGCGCCCGATGCGCGACTGGCATTAAAGGAAATTTCGGATGCCCGCGAAGAGGCCAAAAACCAAGCGCCAGAAGTGAGAGGTCAGGTTGTCGATGCGCGAGAGAGTTCCCGCGGAACGACGCGTGTAACGGATATACAGACCTTGAACACTGACAACTTCACGCGCATCGTTGTTACGCTGGAAGACACCGTCAAATTTGAATCGGCGCACATTGCCTCTCCCGATCGAATTTATTTTGACCTGCACAAAGCCAACGTCGGTCCGGGACTCTCGAAGAAAACCATCGACGTGCAAAATGGCCTTCTGAAATCCGTGCGATTGGGACAGAACCGCGAGGGAGTCGTTCGACTGGTACTCGATGTGGATGGCGCGCGCGATTATAAAGCCTACTTGGTCTCGAATCCGTATCGGCTCGTAATTGAAGTCCGAAACAATGCCAACGTGACCACGGTGAAAAACGGTTCGAGCGCGCCGGTCAGTACTGTTTCCGTGTCCGCTGCCAAAAAAGAAGATACCGGAAATACAGATCCTAAACCGACGGACAATTTGAGTGACCCGTCCTCAGCCACGACAAACAAGTCGGCGACCGCCAAGCTCGCCGCTAAACTTGCAGCCTCGCCGGCCGAGAAGAGCACTCCGATAAAAACGAAACCTGCCAACACTAGCGCAGCGGCTTTGAAACCGCCGACAGAACCCAAGCCCACCCGGGACGGACAACATTCGTTAACTCGCGCCCTCGGCCTAAAAATTGGCCGCATCGTAATCGATCCAGGACACGGCGGACACGACACCGGAACTATCGGCCCGCACGGCTTGATGGAAAAAGATCTTTGCCTCGACGTTGCTCTGCGGCTGGGCCATTTGATCGAGCAAAAGCTTCCTGGCGCGGAAGTGATTTACACACGCAAAGACGACACATTTATTCCGTTGGAACAGCGGACCGCGATGGCGAACGAAGCTAAAGCGGACTTATTTATTTCTATTCACGCAAACTCGAGCCACGATCATGAAGCGCGCGGAATCGAGACTTATTATTTGAACTTTGCGACTTCGGAAGAATCGCTGGAAGTAGCCACGCGAGAAAACGCCCTATCGCAGGAAGGTTTGCACGACTTGCAGGACTTGGTTAAGAAGATCGCGCGCAACGAAAAGATCGAAGAGTCGAAAGAGTTTGCAAGCGATGTGCAGGATTCACTCACACGCAGGATGCAGCTAGTCAGCCAGGGTGAAAAGAACCGCGGCGTAAAGAAGGCGCCTTTTGTCGTCCTAATCGGCGCGAACATGCCCTCCATCCTTTCGGAGATTTCGTTTATCAGCAATCCCAGCGACGAAAAACTGTTGCGCAAAGGTGACCAGCGCCAGCGCGTCGCGGATGGCTTATACAGGGGAATCGCCGCGTATCTCGATAACTTGAACAGCCTTTCCTACGACAAATCGAAGCTCGTTTCAGACAATCGGGCTGGCGCCCTCCCCGTGAAGGCGTCCAGACCCGCCTCAGGCGGATCTACTGCCGATTCCTCACCGGGCACCGGCGAGAATATCGGCACGGTGGCGTCCGACGGGAACCCCAAGTAGAATTTCGGCATCTAATTGAGAATGCGAATGCGCCACTTTCTCTATTCTTGTCTCGTTACAGCACTTTTGTTATTGGTCACAAATTCCACACCTGCTCAAGGTGTGATCCCCGATTCTTTCGCGGGATGGACTTGTAATGGAAAGACCTCGTTTAATCCCACGCAGCCATCGCAGATCGTCTCGCAAACTGCCAGTTCCGCTCCAAATGATGTTCTAGCGGAATACGGGTTCGTGGCCGGAGAGCAGTGCGAGTACACACGCGCAGCGGAAACGCTCGGAGTGCAGGTTTACCGGATGAAGGACCCGAGCGGGGCCTATGGTCTATTTTCTTACTTGCGCAGCGCCGACCTGCCTCACGCTTCGATCAGCGAACATTCCGTGGTTGGACCGTCCAGAGCGCTAGCGCTCGACGGAAATCTGTTGCTTGATGTTCGCGGCAACGAGCTTCCGAGACGCGAAAAGGATTTGAAGACGCTTGTCGCGGCCGTAAAACCGCACGCCGAAGAGGGACCGTTGCCGTTGCTGCCCGATGAGATGCCAACAATAGGAATGGTCGAGCGGTCCGACCACTATGTATTGGGGCCTGTAACTCTGAACCAGTTTGTGCCGGTGTCGTCCGGTGACTGGCTGGGTTTTTCTCAGGGCGCTGAGGCGGAATCTGCGCGGTACAGGACGGGAGGGCATGAGGTGACTTTGCTGCTCGCCGACTTCCCTACGCCACAGACGGCCGCCAAAAAGCTTGTCGAGTTGCAGAAGAACCTTCGTGTGAACGCCGAGAACCCGGACCCAAATTCTTCTCCGCTATTCGCCAAGCGCTCTATGACGCTGCTGGCGGTGGTTTATGGAGCACGAACCAAGTCGGAAGCTGACGCGTTGCTGAAGCAGGTGGAATCGGGCGCCGAAATCACCTGGAACGAGCCTACGTTTCAGTTCAAAGAGCCGCCCATCAGCGCCATGATCGTGGGAACAATAATCGGCACCGGCGTCATTTGCATGTTCGCCGTGATTTCGGGGATTGCTTTTGGCGGAGTACGGATCGTGGTGAAGAGGTTCTTCCCGGACAAAGTGTTCGATCGCAGCAGTCATTTGCAGGTTCTACAGATGGGCTTGGTGAGCAAGCCGATCAATTCAGAAGATTTTTACGGTATGGAACGCAGACCACCGAAGTAATACCGACCAACTGCGCAAATTATTGGCAAAAATCCGGCAAGATGCCTGCGCCACAAAAAAATCGATGGATCAAGCGGTGGGCTTGTCTGGGACAGGCTCAGTGGCGTAAAAATCCTCGCGAAAACGTTTAGTGTAGGCATCCAGCAAATCCTCGATGCGTTGCGGCTTGTTCGAGCGAAGGACGAAACCCGCATGATGATGCTTGGGAATCCGCATAACAATTTCAGGATCGTTATAGCTAGATGTGTCGGGATTATCCTGCCGAGCCAGCGAAATCACAACACCCGCATAATCCCGGCGCACATTCGGGAGAACGTACGGCGTTTTGCCTCCTCCCACTTCGATGCGCGCCCACTCGCGCCATAAATTCACGCCGGTGGCAGCTTCAATCACGTCGGAAATATAAGCGCCACCGACGCGCGCGGCAATCTCGATAAAATAAGTTTTTCCGTCTTCGTGCGCGCGCAGGAACTCAGCGTGTGTGACCCCACGCACGAGACCCAGCGCTTCGATCAAGGTGCGATTGAGTTTCAGCAGAGCTTTGGATTCTGAGGAAGTCCGGGGCAAAGTTCGGGTGGTAAAAATACCGCCTTGGTGCGACACATCCAAAGGAGGCTTGCCGTACATGTGCGCCTCAGCGAACACGATCTTGCGCTCTGAGACGATGCTATCGACGTGAAAGACATCTCCTGGAACGAATTGCTCGAGCAGGAAAAAAGATTGTTCATCGCCGAGTTGTTCCAGCCAGGGCCAGAGTTCACCAGCCTCGTGGATTTTCTTCATGCCGATGCCGGAAGCTTGCGAGCGCGGCTTCAGCAGCCAGGGTGGTTTCACACGGGCCATGAAACTTTTTAAATTGTCGTAATTTAGAACGTGGACGAATTCCGGGACCAGGATGCCGGATTCCTGCGCGCGGCCGCGCATGGCAAGCTTGTCACGAAAATAACGCATCGTGGTGAGGCCCATGCCGGGGATGCGCAGGTGCTCGCGCAAAGCCGCGACGTTTTCCATATCAAATTCATCGAGCGCCACGATACGGTCGATAGGATGTGTTCGGGCCATGAAGCTGACGGCGCGAACGATGTCGGCGGTGGGTAAATCTTCCGGCATGTAAAACATTTCGTCGATAGCTTCGCTGGGCCAATTGGCGTGGCGAAGTTTTTCGAGGGTGAGAAACAGAACGCGGCAACCAGCATCCTTTGCAGAACGTAGAAATTCCTGGCCCTTTTCGTATGAACTGATGCAAAGAATAGTTAGCGGTCGCTCTGGGGACAAAGAAGATGGCCTCGGGTAGTCTTTGAATTACGCCGGCTCAGCAACAGGAACAAGAGAGCGGATTATACTGCGCTCTCGCCGGAGGGAAAGAGAAATTGCAAGAACGGCGCAACCCGCTGGGCCCAGGCGGCTTCATTATGCTCAGCGCCCTGAATCACTTCGAAGTGCAGATCGCGGCCTTCGCTCCAGCCTTTTTCAACCAGAACGCTGCACAACCGCTGCACGTTTTCGGCGCTGCGACCGCCTTCTTTGGTTCCGACATCGAGCCAAATCCGCGGACGGCTTTGCAAATTCACCCGAGCGGCGAAATTCAGAATCCAGCCGCGATTCCACCACACGGACGGTGAAAGTACGGCGAGTTTGCCGAAAACTTGCGGAAAGCGCAGGCCGAGATAGATCGCGAGCAGGCCGCCGAGAGAGGAACCTCCAAGGCCCATATTTCCGGGACCGCCGACCGTGCGATATTGAGATTCGACGAATGGCTTGATTTCTTCGAGCAGCATTTGGGCGTAACGGTCGGCTTTTCCGCCACCCATTTTTTTGTCGCGCGAAGGTGTGTACTCGCCCAGACGCCATTTGCCGGTATTGTAAATGCCAACGATTATCAGAGGGCGAATAGCTCCTTTGGCAATTAGTTGGTCAGCGGTGTCCTTTACATGCCAATCCATGCCGGGAATGAAAGAGGTCGTGGGATCAAAGAGATTTTGGCCGTCTTGCAAATAGAGCACCGGATAACGCGACTGCGAATTGTCGTCATAGCCCGGAGGAAGGTACACGATCAAGTCGCGCGTACGCGGAAGAAATCGAGAGCGGTATTTTTCGTGCTTGCGTAATTGACCTTGGGACTCTGCAATCAAAGCTGGGCACCGTTTCCTGGAGGAACGAAGAAGCGGCGAAACGTTATTAGCATCCCATTAGCATAGCAGAGCAGAAATTTGGACGCATAGAGTTTCCGGTATTCTGGACGCTTAAACGCCGTATAATGTCGCGCTCGACTGCGAGCCCTAACAAACCGCGGTCCACCCACGGGAGTGACATGAAACGAGAATATCATCGCTGGTATTCGAATCGTCTCGGACTTGATATGGGAATCGTTGTTTACGGCCACTGGGGGCCTCCTCTGCTCGGATTCCCCACCAGCGCCGGCGATGAGTGGGAGCTCGAGGGCCAGGGACTGATCGGAAGTTTATCGCCGCTGATTGACGCCGGGCGCGTGAAGTTTTTCAGCATCAACTCGGTGAACTCCGCGGGATTTTACAACAAAAGCGCCCATCCGTTTCATCGCAGCTGGGTGCAGTCGCAATTCGACGCGTACGTTCGATATGAAGCGATTCCCTTCATTCAGGATAATTGCCAGTCGCGCGATATCGCGATTTCCACGATGGGAGCATCCTTTGGGGCCTATCACGCGGCGAACACGCTTTTCAAACACCCAGATGTGGTGCGGCGATGCTTCGCGCTTTCGGGTGTTTACGACATCAAGAATTTCATGAACGGAATGTATGACGACAACACCTATTTCAACAATCCGGTAGATTATCTTTCAAATCTTTCTGATGGAAACGTGATGGCGCAGCTCGCGCAATGCGACATTCATATCGCAACGGGCAACGGACCCTGGGAGAACAGCGGGCCGTCTTACCGGCTCTCAGCGATTTTAGCGGCCAAGGGAATTCCGCATCATCTGGATGACTGGGGTCCGCAAGGCGGGCACGATTGGCCGTACTGGAAACATCAAATGTGGGAATACATTACGAGATTATTCTAAAACGATTAGGCAAGACCCAGGCGATCCAGCAAATAGCGGCCCTTCGCAATTACTTGTTCTTCGTCAATCCATACATTGCAATTACGCGCTAGCACGTCGACATGTGTTCGAGAGCTCCACGCTGCGTGCGTTTGGCTACCATAAGGATCGCCGAAAGCGAGATGAACGCCGGGCAACTTCTCGTCTTGTAGCAAAACGCCGATCATGTCCGAGAGGCTGAGATTGGTTCCAAAGGCGAGCTCGCCGACGCGGTCGCTATTTTCATCCGTGTGGCAATACTTCCAGAACTCTTCTTCCAGATCCTTGCGCGCGCACTTTGCGGAGACCAGGCGTCCACCTTTGATTTCGAGCGAGAGAGGCGTTTTTTGCAAATCGCCATATTTTCCGCAAAAGTGATCCCCGGCAGTGCCGTCACAAACAAATGTACCGTCAACTTTTGCGGGAGTGGTGAAAACTTCACCGGCCGGGAGATTCGACCAGTAACGTCGATTGATCAGCCCGCTGGTCTTCACCCAATCAAGCGCGGCATCAAAGCTCGCCACGAGAGATGTGCCGGCGTCGGTTCGCACCGTGAGCGACCGTGCGCTATGCATGCGTTGCAGCAAGCGCTCGCTAAGTTTATCGACCATGGTGTAATCGGCGCGCATCCCCTGCTGCATAATTTCGGGCGTTACGCCGACCATATGCGCATAGCGAATGTGGCGGCGTTCGACGACTCCTACGATATCTTTGCGCGCGGCAAGTTCTCCTGGCATTGGCTGCATGCAAAGAATGCCGGCGTCATTGCGGCCGAGCGAATCGAGCACTTGTTGTGGCGCGCGAGCCAACGGTCGCGAAGCCAGATCTTCCAGGAGAAATGGCTCGCAGATGGCTCCGCGCTCTGCGAGAGCCTTAGCGAGGCTCGCCGCCACGGAGGCGCTGGCGCGATCTGCGATGAGCGTAACCCGCTCGTTGGGCTGGATGGCAAGGCAGGTGTCGATGGCGTTACGCGCCCCGGGCATCAGCTCCGGCTTTAAGGATCCAAAGGTCATCCAGCTATTGTAAATTTGCTCGCAATTTTTTGCTACGGGGATCAAGCTGTATGAACGGGCGGCGCAAATTCATCAGCGCGGATCAACCACAAACGACGGGACTTGACCGCCGCCAGAAGTGACGTTGGCCAAACCTGTCGCACTTAGGCGCGTAAGACAGCCCGCCATCTTTCCGCGGAAAAGGTAGGGCGCGAAGTCTACGAGCATGTCACGCATTTCGACGCCGTCGGCGGTCTGCATGGGGAAAATTTCGCGCCGAACGGCAATGCGTTCCTGCACGACCCATGCGCGGGCAGAGTCCGCAAGAGCTTGCTGGAGAGCTTCTTCCCATTGACCGGCATTAATTTCCCAACCAAGAGTTACGCCGGTGCCGCCGTATTCATCATTGGGCTTTAAAACAAAATCCTGCCTATTCTTGCGCACATATTCAAGCAGACCGAACGATTCGCCGTTGCGACTTGTTTGTACATCTGCGAGCAGACGCGTCCAGGGAATGTGCCGCCGGATTACCGCTCGCTCGCTCGCACTGAAAAGAGCCGAGTTTCGCTCGTCGGTGAGAATGGCGAAGAATGCTTTCTTGTGAGGAATTTTACAAGTTAGAGCATTTGCGACACAGACTGCGCCAGCCTCGTACGCTTTTACTAAGGCTTCGCATTCGGCAGGATGGGCCAAAATGTCGTTCAGCAACACGCGGCGATAGACCAGATCGATTCGGCGGCCGCGGCACATAAGCTTGGTGCTGTCAAATTCAAGGTCTGCGGGAGTGCAGATCATCGTGGGCACTCCGGCCTTTTCGAAACGCGCCTGCAAAATTTCGAATTCACTCCAGGTGGGAACTTCGCGCCAGTCCACAATCGCGATTACCGGAGGAGACGCTGTGCCGCCCCATTCGCGATAACTTTCCAACAAGGCCGCGAGCAAAAGCTCCATAAGCGGAAACTGGCGGACGCTGTAATGCTCGGCAAAGCGTTCCATCACAGGCAAGGCGCGAAACACTCCCGCTAAAGTTTCGGCGTATCCCGGGCCCGCGGGCGATTCCGCGTTGTATTCGGCGAATTGCAAAGAATCAGGAAGAAGAAAAGCATCCAGGCGCGAAGCCGTGCTGGCCCGGTTGTAACGCGGTGAAATGCGCACCAGGCGTTCTTCTTCAGGAGTCAGAGCTACTTGCGCGAGCAATGTCGGGTCCGCAAGCGCTTGCTGCACCACGCGTTCGCCGAGTACGGCAATTAGTTCTGCAACTTCGCGCACACGATTTTCATCCTGAGACGTGAGAAAAAAAGGCCGGAGGAACGGACAATGCACCCGGTCGCCGAAAGTAAGCTTGTTCGCGCGCATGCGCGCGTTCAACTCGGCCGAAAATTCCGGAGTAAATTCAACTTCGGGACGCAGCAAGCCGTGCCACAACTGCGCGGGAGTAGCGTCCGTATGCGATGCTCGGGCCGCGCCGCTCACGCAGATTTCGCTCCTGCGCGTCCCTTTTCCGGCGCGCCGGTAAACCCGCTGGCACCGCCGATGCCTAGCATTTCTTCCCAGCGAGGCCATGTATTTGCGGGCGAGCCGTGCAGCGCGCGATCGATTACAAGGCGAGCCATGCGGTCTACAACGTGTTCGAAATAAAACTCGGTGATACGGTCGCGTTCGAAATCAGGCGCCGGATTCAGGAAGTCGATGGCATAAGGCACGCCTTGCTTGATCGCAAACTCGATCGTGTTCATTTCGTATCCGAGGGCTTGGTTGATGGTCTGCGCGTCGCGCACCACACGCTCGCCCAACTCTGGCGAGAGATAATTGTGGTCCACGAGATAGCGGCGCTCTTTGGGATCGTAAGCCACGGGTAAAATATCCATTTTGCCGAAAGTAAAGCAACGCACGTATTTGTCGAAATCGATAAATTCCTGCAATGTCATGCAATACGGACCAGTTCCGTCGTAGGCCGCCAACAATTCTTCCTTATTATTTACCTTATAAACGTGCTTCCAGCCGCCGCCGGAATACGGCTTCAGAATGGCGGGACGGCCAACAATATCGAGCAAACCGTCCCAGTCGATTGGATACTTCAAATTGCGCAGAGATTCAGAATTAATATCGACATCCGAAGGATAGGATTTCTGCGGCAATAGAATTGTTTTCGGAATGGCGATGCCGAGTTTCGATGCGACAGCATAATTGAAGAATTTGTCGTCCGCTGTCCACCAGAACGGATTGTTGATCACGTACGTTCCTTGCAGCACGGAATGCTTCAGGTAGGCGCGATAAAATTCCACTTCGTGAGATATGCGGTCCACTATCACGCGATATTCGGCAGGCTCGCCCATGCGGACTCCGCCCAGATGCACGAATTCAGCGGTGATATCGTCACGTTTGCCGAGCTCATTTACCTTTTGTATAAAGGCCGGCGGGAAACTATATTCGCGGCCACAAAGAAGTCCAATTTTCATGGTGTCAGGTCCTTTCCGATTGGTGCGGTGTTTTGGTTCCGGCAAAGCTTCCCGCTCTTCTGAGCTTCGGCTGCTCGGCAAAATTGTCTTTTTCCAGCCCATTTCATTGCACTTTACTTAAATCTCTACGCGGAGGACGCGTGCTGGGTCACTCCAGCCCGTGTGTCTGCCACGATATGTTTCACCACTTCTTTCAAGTCACCTGTTTCTTTAAAGACACGTAACTGGCGCTCCGCGCTGGTACCTTCACGCAGAATTCTCTGAATAGGTTCCAGTGCGGCGCGGCTTCCCAGGTCGCCGGCAACATCGTCGGTGAATTCCAGAAGTTCTTCACCCAATCTCTGCATGGGCACTTCAGCTTGCTTGCCGAAATCAATGAGATTTCCTTCAACGCCCCAACGAGCGGCGCGCCATTTATTCTCTTCGATTAGCGCGCGAGGATACATACGAAAGCCCATATTGCGAGTGTAAAGGCGATGGAGCTTGACTACGATGGCTTGAGTCAACGCAGCGATGGCTATGGCCTCGTCGAGACGCGTGGCGACGTCGAAGACACGAAATTCGAGCGTGCCAAATGTGGGGTGCGGCCGAACGTCCCACCAAATTTTCTTGGCGTTATCGATGCAGTGCAAACGGACCAGCAAGTTAACGTAATCTTCGTACTCACTCCACGAGGTGAAGTGATCGGGAATGCCGGTGCGCGGGAAACGCCGAAATACCGTAGTACGAAATGATTTCAAGCCGGTGTTACGGCCCATCCAGAACGGCGAACTGGTGGAAAGAGCCAAAAGATGCGGCAGAAAATAGCGCGCCATGTTCATCAAATCGATCATGGTGGTGCGATCGGGGACGGCGACATGCACGTGCATGCCGAAGATCAATAGCGAGCGAGCCAGTTGTTGCAGTTCTTCGACAATATTTTGATAGCGTTCTCCGGGCGAGATTACCTGATCGATCCAACTCGAAAATGGGTGAGTTCCTGCGGCGGCCACTTGCAATCCAACTTTTTCGGCGGCGCGGACAAGTTCGCCCCGCGTTCGGTGCATGTCGGTCGCTAGCTCATCAACATCGCCGCATATCTTGGTGCCGATCTCAACGATGGACTGGTGCATTTCGGGCTTTACCTGTTCGCCCAGACCTGAGGAAGTTGCGGCCACGAGTTCGCTTACATGCGAACGCAATTCTCCCGTCGCAGGATCAACGATTTGAAACTCTTCTTCGACACCTATGGTGAACCGGTGATTCATGAGAGGCCTTTCCGGTCCGAAACACGGGGATTTCGTCAGCTATCATACGCGAAGTTCAATCGAATTACATAGTTCCGGACAATTTCACAGGTAAATAGTCGGCTTATGCCTTTTGCTTTTATTTCAGCGACAAAGAATAACGAGCTTTTTACTTCACGAAAGCAATGTTTCGAGGTGTGTTAAAAAGACGCGAACCTCTGCCGGATTCCGCACATAAAAATGGGCTTGAGTGCCTGGCATCCTGCCGACTTTGACGGTTACCTGATCGCTCAGGGCGGCGAAGGCTGTCTCATCCGTGACGTCGTCACCCACATAAATTCCCAAAGTATTTTCCGGCAATCTGCGCAAGAACGCGCGGACCGCTACGCCCTTCCCCGGTATTTCCTTCGGCATCACTTCCCAAACTCTTTTGCCCTTGAGAATGTGGAGACATCCCAGCATCGGCGCGAGTATCTGATTCAATGTCAGCTCGGCTGCCCGAACGGTAGCCGGCTTCGCGCGCCAGTAATGCACGGCAAAGCTCAAACCCTTATCTTCAATCCAAATTCCAGGGATTTTCTGAAGCTGCTTTCTTGCCGCGCGCTTAGCGGAAGAAAGAGCGCGCACGCTTTCTTTGCTCATAGTCAAAGCTTTGTCTTCGCATTCTGCGCCGTGTAGGCCGACGTAATGGACCTTGTCCATGCCGACAATGCTTCGCAAAACTTTAAGCTGGCGACCGCTCACGAAGGCCAAATGCAAATTGGTATGACCTTGAAGGAGTTTCAGAATTTTCTTGGTCTCTCGAGTGAGTTGGACATCAGCAGGGCGCGGGCGGAGCGGCACAAGTGTGCCGTCAAGGTCCAGGAAGAGAGCGCAGCCTTTTGTAGCGTCGAGGCGCGTTTTAAGATTCCGCCAATTACGGAACAGGTGGCTGGGCAGATGATTTGCCTTCACACGGTAGAGGCCCTGGGGCGTAGCCTTTTCCTCGGATGGCCTAACGAGATTCCTCGAAGCGCTGATTTTATCCCCCAACACTCGTTCTAGGTGGTACCACGCTGAGGTGAACGCTGCGGAGATTCGGCCCAGGGTCAGGAGACTTCAGAAGGTCCGACGGCTCAATGCTGGATTCGTTATCGCCGACTCTGATTTCTGAAAGTTCCGTGATCAAGCTTCCCGCCCAGCGGTAGATATTGTTTTCTTTCACAACGCGCCGCATTTGTACCATACGGATGTGGCGCTCTTCGGCGTCCATCTCAAGAGCCGAACGAATCGCTTCGGCCATTTGTTCGACGTCATATGGATTCACGATTATGGCATCGCGGAGTTCGCGACTCGCTCCGGTGAATTGGCTCAGGATCAGTGCACCTTGTTCGTCTTCGCGAGCCGCAATGTATTCCTTAGCCACCAGGTTCATGCCGTCATGCAGCGAAGTCACCATGCAGAGATCGGCAGCTTGATAGTAAGGGCGAATCTCATCGTGGCCATGGTGACGCGTAAGCATTACGATCGGTTTCCAGTTTGCGGTCTGGAAAGCGGAGTTCACTCGCACGGCTTCCGCCTCCACTTCCTCCAGGAACTGATGATAGCGCGGGATGTGCGTGCGGCTGGGCGCTCCAATTTGCACGAATGTGAACTTGCCAACATACTCCGGATACTTTTGTAAAAAGCATTCGATCCCGCGGAAACGTTCCACGATTCCCTTTGTGTAGTCGATGCGATCTACACCTATGCCCAGGAAATTCGCCTCAATTCCCAATTTCTTTAACAGCGCAGCGCGAAGGACGTATGGTGAAACTCGCTCCTGCGGCTCCGTGCGCTTCTCACGGAAATCAACGCTAATCGGAAATGGACGAACCAGCGTCATGTGGCCATGGCGCTTAACCGCAAAACGTTCCCATTCAACGCGGGATTCAACGGCGGCCTCGACAGTTTCAAGAAAATTGTTGCAGTGCGCCTGAATGTGGAAGCCAATGAGGTCGGCACCGAGAAGACCGTCCAGAAGTTCACGCTGCCAGGGACAAATTCCGAAGGCCTGCGGATTGGGCCAAGGGATATGCCAGAAAATCGCGATGCGCGCGTCGGGACGTGCGTCCTTAAGCATGCGCGGCAGAAGCGCGAAATGGTAGTCCTGAACCAGAATCAGAGGCTTTTCCACACCCTCCATCTCAGCTAGCGTAGCGTCCGCAAATTTGCGGTTCGCAGCTTGATAGGCTTGCCAATCCGACGTTCGAAAAATCGGGCGTGTGTGCGCGATATGGCAAAGCGCCCAGAGACCTTCGTTTGAAAACCCGTAGTAGTAGCCTTCTTCTTCCTCTTTCGAAAGGAACACGCGTTTCAGAGTGTATTCCGGTTTGTCGGGAGGGACGCGAAGGCGGTCGCCTTCGTTCACCGTCTCGCGGTCGGCATCACCGGATCCCGATGCAATCCATTCTCCGTCGCAAGCGCGAAGAATCGGTTCGAGCGCAGTGACCAAGCCGCTGGCGGGAATGATCATCTCAACGCCTTTGCCCTTGTGCACGTGCATATACGGCTCGCGGTTTGACACCACAAACAGAGTATTTTGCAGGGCCTTCTTTTGAATACTCACTCGCAGACGTTCGGGAGTCCACAGCGATTCGCCTGTTTCTCGCAAACGGGCTTCTTGTTCGGCTGCTGCTCTAGCTTCCACCAAACTTTCCGTCAGGTTTTGTACTTCCTTCGCGAAAGGCGCCAGGAAATCGCCCTTTGGCATTGGAGGAGGAGTCACATTGTGCCCAGCGCGAACATCCTTCATCCACTGAGCCGTCCGCGAGATGGGAAGGATGATCGTCCACCGGATTATCAGAACGGTGATCAGAACGATCAGAAGCACCTGCGCGACTACGTGCCAAATAGCCTCTCGCCAAATACGCACACTTTGAGCTTCGATGTAGCTTGCGTCGTGGAAAATACCGAGGTAGCCAATCACGGATAGCGACTTACTGTGTAATGGCAGGAAATAACCGTGTATCGCCATCGATTTGCCGTCATTGTCGAAAAACTTGCTGTATCCCTGCTGTGCCGCGTCAAGCTCCTTAACGGGAACCTGCGGAGCGCTGAAGCGTGAGGTTAAGCTCGGAGTTTCGGCGATGACGTTGCCTCGGGGGTCATAGACCACTACACCTGCAAGGCGCTCTCTATTGCCATATCTCTCGACAATGTGGCGGAGCTGGTCGTGGGAACCTCGCTCCAGCGCAGGTTCGATGATCTCTTGCAAGCTTTCAGCGAGGATTCCCGCGCGACGCTCAAGGTCAGCGCGAAGGCCGCGCTTTTCCCCGCGCACCTGACTTCTTGCGACCAGGAAAGTGACCAGCGTAATGCCGGCAACAAGAAATAAGATTAGACGAAGGCTTAGTCTCACTACGGGCCTCAATCGAATTTGAAGTTGTGAGTTAGGATTGCGGAATGCGCCGGAGGTTCGTCACAAACACTCCAGTACCAAATGGAGCTAGCTGCAGAAGCCATGCCAAACCCGCGCCTCTAAGCTCATTCATTTAAGCGAGTTACGTCTGCCCCCGTTCGTGAGCCGTATAGAAAGTGCCGCATGCCGAAAAATATGCCTGCCCTTTAACGTACTACTATAAGTTGAGATGCTCAAGGAACGTCGGAGGTAACAGTACCGCATGAACGGTTTCTTCGTATCGCTGACTCGGCTTCGCGTTCGATCCGCGCGCTATTTTCCTCTGTTCTTTGTTCAAGCGATACGCTCGGCGCGGCAAGCCAAGTCGGCAGAAGGGGTGCTGTTCGTTTCGGTGCTATGGGAAGCTCGGAACACGTTTTGGACTCGCACAGTATGGACCGACGAACATTCCATGAAACGCTTTATGCTTTCCGGAGCCCATGGCCAAGTGATGAGACGCTTGATGGAATGGTGCGACGAGGCCGCAGTGGCCCATTGGACTAGGAGTCGCCCGAACCTCCGCCCTGGGAGGAAGCACACCAGAAACTTCAGCAGTTGGGACGGATATCGAAGGTGAACCACCCTTCGTTAGATCAGCGCAAAAATCGATTTCCCGCGCCGCGCATCCAACCCATGAGAGAACTGCGGTTCAAATGATGATGTGGTAGTCTGGCTGAACGAATGGGACCATGTTTTCCGGCGAGTAGTGGCCGTTCTCCGAGTCCTGAAACAGACTTCATAAAAAGGAAAAAAGATGGCTATTGCGACGATCAATCCCGCTACCGGCGAGCTTGTAAAATCCTTCGAGGCTTTGACCGACGCGCAGATCGAGAAAAAAATTCAGCTGGCGACGGAGACATTTCAGTCGTACAAAAAGATTCCGCATTCCAAGCGAGCCGAAATGCTTGTGCGCGCGGCGGAGATACTGGAGAACGACAAAGAAAAGTTCGGCCGAGTGATGACCTTGGAAATGGGCAAGCCTTATCGCGCCGCGGTGGAAGAAGCTGCCAAATGTGCGGTCGGCTGCCGCTATTATGCCGAACATGGCGCAAGTTTTCTCGCTGATGAAGTAGTCAAGACGCCCGCTACGCAGAGCTTTATACGTTATCAGCCGCTTGGCGTGGTACTCGCGGTGATGCCCTGGAATTTCCCCTTCTGGCAGGTCTTTCGCTTTGCAGCGCCGGCAATGATGGCCGGCAATATGGGACTGCTGAAGCACGCTTCGAATGTCCCGCAGTCCGCTCTGCTGATTGAAGAAATTCTATTGCGTGCCGGTTTTCCCGAAGGAGCATTTCAGACTCTGCTTATTGGGTCTGACAAAGTAGCCGGGATTATTGCTGACCCACGAATTGCGGCGGCGACGTTGACCGGAAGTGAGGGCGCTGGAATTCAAGTTGCGGTTGCTGCGTCGAAGCAAGTGAAGAAGGTAGTCCTGGAGCTGGGAGGCAGTGACCCCTTTATTGTGATGCCCAGCGCAAATCTCGAAGAGGCAGTTGCAACAGCGGTGAAGGCTCGTGTGCAAAACAATGGGCAATCCTGTATCGCTGCAAAGCGCTTCATCGTCGATCAACGCATTGCCGACGAGTTCGAGAAGCTCTTCGTTGAGAAAATGGAAGCGCTGAAAATCGGGGACCCGTTTGAAGAAAGTACGGAACTAGGACCGTTGGCTACGGCCGACGGCGTCACGACCCTCGATGCGGACGTACAAAAAACCATCAAGGCCGGTGCAAAATTGTTGACGGGAGGCAAACCGCTGAACCGTCCAGGAAATTTCTACGCGCCCACCGTGCTTACCAATATTCCCGACGGATCACCCGCGGCATGCGACGAGCTTTTCGGACCGGTCGCTTCCCTCTTCCGTGCGAAAGACATAAACGACGCGATTCGCCTCGCCAACGCCACACCTTTTGGGCTGGGTGCCAGCGCATGGACAACCGACAAAAACGAGCAGAAGCAGTTTATTGACGGCATCGAGGCTGGGATGGTGTTCATCAATCGTATGGTGGCGTCCGATCCGCGAGTTCCGTTCGGCGGCGTGAAGCGCTCTGGCATTGGCCGCGAGCTGGGTGTTTACGGAATACGCGAGTTCACCAACATTAAGACAGTGTGGAACCAGTAGTGCTGAGTGGGCGAAGGGAGCATTTTACCCGGAGTCTGGGATGCGGCCTGAAATATTGAGGAGCCAGCTGCTGGACTCTGCTGGCGATAGCGGGAAAAGGATGGAGCCGAGAGGCGGACTTGAACCGCCGACCTGCCGATTACGAATCGGCTGCTCTACCAACTGAGCTACCTCGGCATTCTTCCAGCGCTTGCGGCCGGCCAAAGATTCCCCGACTTCCGTGGCGGCCATCGCAAAACAAATTCGTCTCACGAAATGAATTCCGCGGCGACGCCGTTATTTTAACAGGTCTGCGTCATTTTTCGCCAGAACTGCCTTGCGCATCATTAAGCAGGACCCGCTCCCTCCGGATAGACGCGACGATATGCCGAGTTCGCGAGGCAGTTTCAGCGTGAGAAGGGATACATCAGCCACCCAATCACGATCGCGACTGCCAGAAACTTGAGGAAACAGGACGCTGCATACTTGATGCGCTCTTGTGCCGTGCGCTTCGTCAAGCCGGCGAGCGCAACCGATACGAACAGCGCGAAGAGCGACATCGCGAAAAAATGCGAGGTTCGCCCGGGATCGTGCGCATCGTTCAGAATTGCGTAAATAACAAAACGCCCGGTCACATCGTTCTCCGGCCGAGTGCGATTTCGTATGCGTCGAAGACACTCAGCAAATTAACAATTCCGGCAGCGGCAATGAACCGCGTGCCGTAATCGCCTGCTGCACGCGAAACGTCTGGGCCTACACGTTCGAAGAACCTCGCCAGTAGGTAGAAAATCCCCGTGCTAGCATCCGCAAGAAAGCCGAGAGTGTCGAATAAATCTCCTCGATGTGAAAGAAAAACATGGCCGCGCAACAAATAACCGGTAATCGCGAGGCCTCCAACACAAGCAAAAAAGATTAACGCTCGTCCCCATCGTTTCAATGCCAAATGTCCGAGGCCCGGAATAATCCACGCGGCTATCGCAAAAAATGGCGCCAGTATGACCCGCTTCCTCGCACTTTCGTGCGAGCGAACGGAGTTGGAAGCCGCGTCGGCTCCGGCGGGTTCCGGGAGATTAATGAGTGGGCTGTCGTTCAAAGTAACTTTTTAGGAGCTGCCTCAAATTTCGCTCAAGCCAGCAGCGGCAGGATTTCTTCCTGAACCGCACCGGTGACGCGCGCCTCTTTCTCGTCCACATACACGTTTACTTCGGTGCGCATGCCAAATTCCGGAAGATAAATTCCCGGCTCAATCGAAAAACAAGTGTGCGGAACGATTTTGCGATCGTCCCGGGTTTCAAGCCCGTCCATATTCGCGCCGTTGCCGTGGACTTCTTGCCCAATACTGTGTCCCGTTCGGTGTACAAAATTCTTTCCGTAACCGGCTTTCTGAATCGTCTTGCGCGCCACGCCGTCCACTTCCCACCCGTGAATCTGCCTCTTCTTGGTGACTGCTTCTTGAATGAATTTCACGGCGTTGTCTCGCGCCGCCCTCACGACGCGGAATATTTTCGCATAGGAATCCGGCACGCGATTGCCAAGATAGCCAATCCACGTAATGTCGTAATAAACGCTTCCCGGACGATTCAACTTGGCCCAAATATCGAGGAGCAACAAGTCGCCGGCGCGAATCGGCCGCGAAGAACCTGCTTTCGGCGCGTAGTGCGGATCGCCGTTGTTCGGTTGCACCGCAACGATAGGCGGCTCGTCGCTGGTAAGTCCGCTCGCATGAAACTGCTCCACGATCCACTGCTGCAATTGATCTTCCGTGAGCGGCTTCCCTTCTTTAACAAAGGCCGCAGCACGCTGAAATGCTTCGCGCGTAATGCGATCAACGATCTTTCCGGCCTCGAAATGTCCTTCGGCCTGCTCGCGCGACCAGCTTGCTTCGAATTTTTGGACCAAGTCCGCCGAGCTTATGATCTTCTTTTTGAATTTCCGCAACAGTTCAATCGTTCCAGCATCCACCAGGCCGATGTAGGGAATATTGTTTTCCGGCGAATACTGCATCGCAATTGTTTTGCTGCCGACGAGCAGCTTCGGTAAATTCTTGTGTAGTTCCTCCCAGCCCGAATAAACGAGTTTCTTACCGTCCAGACCATCCAGCGCCCCTTGTTCGATGCGATGGACCAGCTTGCGCGGCTCACCTTTAGCCGGAATGAAATAGAACCAGCGCCGAGTGGCCATGCCGTTTTTTCCGACTCCAAGAATGTGCGCTGCGATTGGGTCGCGGTGGTGATGGTCGTAGAAAAGCCAGCCATCGATTTTGTTTGCGCGCATTTCGGATTGAATGGCTTTGATGTCCGGCATTGCGGTCCTTTGGGTTCGAAGGTTTGTTAAAGCCCAAGCAATTCGATGATTCTTGTACGCGTTATACCAAATATCGAAATGCGTTTCGTGCGGCTCTTATCGCCTGCAATGATTCTAACAGCCGGCATTGGCACGTTCAAACGCTCGGCGAGCAATCGGCGCAGCGATTCGTTCGCGCGATTCTCTAACGCGGGCGCCGTGAGCCGCACCTTCAACGCTTCGCCGTATGCTCCTTCGATTG
Organism: uncultured Acidobacteriota bacterium; assembly: GCA_963838475.1. Classification (GTDB taxonomy): domain Bacteria; phylum Acidobacteriota; class Terriglobia; order Acidiferrales; family UBA7541; genus Palsa-295. Next base: position 155,283 of record CAWIRJ010000007.1, on the reverse strand, counting down.
CATTCTGGCTGCCGCGCGGAATTACGCGCACTGCAAAAATTACACCGCCGTCGCGTTCAACAATTTCGATCACGCTTTGGCGGCTCGTTCACCAAAAAGCGCAGTGCCGATGCGGATCTCCGTAGCTCCTTCTTCGATCGCAACATCGAAATCGTGGCTCATTCCCATCGAAAGCACTGGAAGTGGGCGTCCCAGACGCTGCGCTAAATCATCGCGAAGCTCGCGCAACTTGGAGAAATATGGCCGTACTCTCTCGGGATCATCCAGAAAAGGCGGGATGGTCATCAGACCAAGCAATCGTAAATGATCAAGCTCGGCCACGCCTTCCGCTAAAGGCCCCAAATCCAATTCCACCGCGCCGCTTTTGGAAGCTTCGTCGCTCAACCTTACTTCGATTAGAACTTGCAGTCGATTACCGCGGTCCTCAGCCTTAACTTCATCGTTCTCGCTCGTACGATCCGCTGCGAAAGCAAAGTCGAGCTTTTGTGCAATGGCGAGACTGTCCACGGAATCCACTCGATCGAAAAGACTCGCAGTCCGGCGTGCTTTGTTTCCTTGAAGATGTCCAATCAAATGCCACGTGGCGTCAAGGTCTGCAACGCGCGGTTGTTTGGACTCCCACTCTTGCACGCGATTCTCACCAAAATGGCGGAGACCCGCCTCATAAGCCGCGCGGATCGCCTCAAAGGGAAATGTTTTCGACACCGCGACAATTGTCACATCCTCTGCTCGACGCCCCGCGCGATCAGCCGCTAACCTGATGCGTTCTTTTATTCGCTCAAAGTTCGCGGCAATTGCAGACTTTTCGGTTGCCGTCACCGCGCGATTCTATCACGCCGAAACATGAGTTCGCTTTCAGTCGAGAGGAAGCATGCAAAAACGTAGCAGCTGACTCAGACACTCAAACTTCGTTTTCTTGGTCAGGAATCGGGGCCTGTTTTGTCTCGCTGCGAGCGGATTAGTTCTTCCACAGGAGGAAAAGAGGTCGGCACAGTTAGAACTTGCTCCGGCAGAGTCTTTCCGTCTCGCATCGCGGAGACCAGCATCTCTAAAGCAAGCTTGGTATTTGGCGGAACGACGACCGTAGCGGCAAGTTGACCATCTCGCACATATTTTTGACCGGTATTCACAAGCCCATCGCATCCGGCAAACGGGACACCAAGCCATCTTTTGCGAAGCGCTTCATCGGGATGTTCTGCCATCGCGCGACGCGCACCCATCGCCATCGAATCATCTTGTGCACCAACTAAATCCACGATTTGCACACCGGCGGTCGACAAGCGCATCCATGAGCTGACCGCTTTATACGCACTCTCTTCGGTCCACTGGCCTTTCAACATGTTGATTTTTATGCTGGCGGGCTTGACCTCTTGCATCCCTAGCGTTCGCTCTTTGGCCGCGGAATTCTCCGATGGTCCTTGAATATAGAGAACCGAGCCGCCCTGCGGCAGAAGCGCGGCGAATTGCAGCCCTTGAATTCGGCCAATTCCGAGGTGGTCCGAGCTCACTGAAAAGATAGGGGCGCGACGGGTGCGACGAAGCTCCGCTATGTACTCTGCATTACGGTTGAGAACCACCCAGCCGATTCCACGGGCGGAAGCGGCACGCGCAGCTTGTGGCAACGACGTCGATCCAAGCGGTTCAAAAAGTATCGCGTTTGGACGCTTCGCATCATCGGATTGAACGGCTTGCAGAATTTGATCGCTTTGCTTGATGGCATCGTTGTCTGCATAGACTATTTGCAAAGAAACATCTAGCCGTCTTGCGGTTTCATTCGCTGCGACGGCCTGTTCCTGCTGATAATCGTTGTCGTCGGTCGGAAGTGAAAGCAGAAAGACTAACTTAGCCATGGAGGAGGCCCATCTCGCGAGCTGACGAGCAATCCCATCGCCCGCAGTGTTACCATCCACGCTCATGTACGTCAAGCGACAGAAACTCACAAAGATGCGCGGTGTTGACTCAACTTCCCCCAAACAAATCGTTCGTATAACCGTGTGTTAAACTGGTCGGCAAAACCGATGCCTGCCCGCGGAAAATTCATCGTTCTGGAAGGAATTGACGGCTCCGGCAAACGTACGCAGCTCGACATGCTTGCTCAAGCGTTTGCATCGCGCGAGGTGCCTTTCGCGCAAATCAGCTTCCCACGTTACGACGGATTTTTCGGTAAGCTCGTGGCTCGCTACTTAAACGGAGAATTCGGATCGCTCGAAGCAGTTGACGCGCACTTCTCTGCCCTGCTCTATGCTGGTGATCGCCTGGAAGCGAAGCCAATCATCGAATCTTCTCTCGCTTCCGGTAAAATTCTGCTGGCAGACCGCTACGTCGGATCGAATCTCGCGCATCAAGGCGCACGAATATCCAGTGAAAAGCGCGCCGAATTTCTGCAATGGCTCGAGCAGCTTGAATATCAAGTGTACGCGCTACCGGCAGAAGACCTCGTGATTTATCTCCACGTTCCACCGTCAATAGCTCATCGTTTGGTCGGACAAAAGACCGCGCGCGACTACACAAAACTCCAGCGCGACATCCAGGAATCAAATATCGCGCACCTGCAGGCAGCCTCGGAGGTTTATGATCAGCTTGCTCATGGGCCGAACTGGCATAAAATTGAGTGTTACGATAGCGCAGTCAACGCGCTTCGTTCTCCGAAGAAAATCCATCAAGAAGTTCTTGCGGAAGTAGACTCGCGCGTTGCACGATCTCAACAGGTCGAAAAATAGCTTATGGGTTTTGACGAATTCCTCGGCAACCAACGCATTGTCAGCGCACTGCGCGGAATGCTGCGCCGTGAACGTGTCCCCAGCGCGCTTCTGTTCACTGGTCCACGCGGCATCGGAAAATTCACGCTGGCGCGCATGTTCGCCCAAGCCGCGAATTGCGAACGTCTTAAAGACGATTTTTGCGGCGAATGCGAGTCCTGCCAGAAAATTGGGCGGCTTGCCGATCCCGCGCCTCTGATCGAACTAGGGCTCGCCGAGCGCGGTGAAAGCGCTGACGCCGCAGCGGTGGAACGCACGCCATTGCTGATCGAAACGCACCCGGACGTCTGGCTGATCGTGCCTGATCCTGTCCGGCTGCGCACGCCGGTCGCGCGCCCCATGATTCGCGTAGGGCAGTTGCGTGCCGTACAGCGCGCCGCGTATTTCAGACCTCAAGCCCGCAGGCGCGTTTTCATTATGGACGGCGCGGACACTATGCGCTGGACCGACGCCGACGTGTTCCTGAAAATCCTGGAAGAACCTCCAGAATGCGCCACTCTGATTCTTCTGGCGCCTACGCCGGACTCTTTGCTGCCCACTATTCGCTCGCGCTGCCTGCAATTCCATTTCGCGCCGGTTCGCGCAGAACAAATGGAGGCGTTCTTGAAGGAACAGACCGACGCCAAACCGTCAGAGCGTAAACTGCTCGCGCAACTCTCCTGCGGCAGCCCTGGTATGGCTCTTTCGCTCGATCTGGAAGAATCGAAGCGTCTGCGCAAAAGCGTTCTGGATTTGCTGGCGCAAGCCATCACCGGCCAGCGGTCCGGAGAGATTTTTGCGGCAACCGCCCAGCTCGCCAAACGCGAAAAGGAATCCTTTGAAAATATTTTAGAGCTGTTCTATAGTCTCCTCACGGACCTGCTGGAATTTTCCCAAGGTCAGAAGCACAGCCCGTCTCGAAATCCGGATCTAAGGCCTGAATTAGAGGCCCTCGGTAAGAAAATAAATTTCGAATGGGTCTTGAATGCTACCCAAGGTCTCGACCGGCTGGATAACCGCTTGCGACGCAACGTAGGCCGTCAATTGGGCCTCGATGCGCTTATTGCTTCCCTCGCGATTCGCTAGGCCGGGACCAGGGATTTTGATTATTTTTCAAAATCCTGCAACCGAATCACTTCTGCTACAGTCCAACAATTAGAATCTTCAAGCGCAGTTATCTGCAAGGAGCATTTATATGGTAAATCGCAAGCTTTTCCGTCCAACTCTTACTGACGTAAAAGACCAGTTCGCAGCCCCTCGACCGGTCCAAGCCATGCCCCAACAGGTGCCCGCGCGCAAGAAACCTGCGCCTCCCGAGCAAACTTACGCGGAGAATTTCTACTTCGTGAAGCAAATGCAATCGCGCACACCCGTTGCCGTGGTTCTTACCGATGGCGAGATTCTGCGCGGCACAGTGGAATGGTACGATCGCGACTGCATCAAGCTGACCCGTTTCGGCAGCCCGAACCTGCTTCTTTACAAGCACTGCATCAAGTATCTCTACAAGGAAGGCGACGACGCTGCGCAAGGTGGAACTAACGGCCAATAAGCTCTAAACGTGAAGTCGATTTGCTGGGAAATCTAATCGGTCCATGTATCGCTTGCTTAGGACCGCCGTTTCTTCCGATTCTTCCTAAACGGGCCTACGAAAAAAGTCATCAGCGCCTTCGCAACCAGCCTGCCCGAATCATCTCGCAAATCGCAATCAGTGACTGCGATATGCCGCCCTAACCGTACAACCTCGGCCTCCGCAGTGACGTGCCCGGCCTCCACCGCCTCCAGAAAATTTATCTTCATTTCCACCGTGGCCACACGTGTTCCGATCGGGCAAGCCATATAGGTCGCCAATCCCCCCGCAGTGTCGGCGAGGGCAGCTAGCACTCCACCGTGAACCACGCCGTGAACCTGTTTGTGCCGCGTGTTCACCGGCATGCGCATGGTTACTTTTCCGCGCTCGGCATGTTGCACCACAAATCCGAATTGCTTTGCCGTATTGCTTGCACGTACGCGTTCGCGCAGCTCTTTTTCCGCCAAGTATTCGATCGATTTGGAATGTCGCGCCATGTCAGTAAGCTGTTTGGCCTCCATCAAGCGGAAGCGAAACGCCCGTAACCCAGGAGGATTCGTCGGACGCGAGATACACCGCCATCGCGGCAACGTCTTCCGGTGTACCGAGCCGACCAAGAGGGATTTCCGCGACGCGCTGCTTTCGCGCCGCTTCCGGATCGGGAGCCTTGGAAAGCGAACGTGTCGCCATCTCTGTCTCGATCATCGCGGGGCAAATACAATTCACCCGAATTTTGTCTGGCGCGTGGTCGAGCGCCATCGCCCGAGTCAGACCCATTACTCCAGCCTTTGCCGCGCAATAAGCAGCCCTCTGCCGACGACCCGCGATCCCCAAATAAGAGCCAATGTTGACAATCGATCCTCCGCCCGATTGCTTGAGCGCCGGAATCGCAGCCCGCGAGACATTGAATGTGCCGGTCAAATTCGTAGCCATCACGAGATTCCAATCTTTGTCGGATGTTTCTTCGACGCTGCCCACCACAATTGCTCCAGCGTTATTCACTACAATCTGAAGCCCATTAAAGTGACCCACCACGGTCGCAATCGCGTTTTGGACTGCTTTGGCATCAGCGACGTCGCAAACTATCGCTAAAGCTCTCCCGCCTGCCGCCTCAATCTCTCGCGCGGCCCTATCCAGAGGCTCTTTCCTGCGCCCTGCTATGGATATCTGTGCCCCCTCTGAGGCAAACGCCAAGGCACAAGCCCGCCCTATGCCGGTTCCTCCGCCCGTAATAAGCGCCGTTTTTCCCGAAAGTCTTGGCATCGCCAGGCCTCTTTTCTCGTCTAATCTCAGAACGGCCGGCTGAATCTAGCATTCGCCAACCTGCTGGTGCAAGCGGACACTAGCTTGCTCGACGCGAGAAGGGGCTGCTACAGTCAAACGAGCGCTTATGAAAATCGGAATCACATGTTATCCGACGTACGGCGGCTCCGGTGTGGTAGCTACAGAGCTGGGCATCGAACTTGCCGCACGCGGCCACGAAATCCATTTCATCAGTTACGCCATGCCAATCCGCTTGAGTGAGGCCCACGAGCGGATTTATTTTCACGAAGTGGAGGTCACGTCCTATCCGCTCTTCGATCATCCCCCTTACACTCTGGCTCTTGCCACCAGAATGTATGAAGTTGCAGAAGAAGCCTCGCTGGACCTGCTGCATGTGCATTACGCGATCCCCCACTCGGTAAGCGCGCTCTTGGCTCGTATGATGTCGCAACGCAAACGGCTGCCGTTCATCACCACGCTGCACGGAACCGATATCACTCTGGTTGGCAATGACCGCAGTTATCTTCCGATCACTCGTTTTTCCATCGAGGAAAGCGACGGTGTAACTGCCATTTCAAACTATCTTCGCGACCGCACGATTCGTGATTTTGACATCAGGCGGCCTATCGAAGTCATCCCCAATTTTGTGAATTGCGATCTGTACATGCGATGTCCGGATCAATCCGCGCGCGAGCGCTGGGCGAAAAATGGCGAACCTATCCTGATGCACCTATCCAATTTTCGCCCGGTAAAGCGCATCACCGACGTGGTCGAGATCTTCGCCCAGGTCCGCGCAAAAATTCCCGCGAAACTCGTCATGATGGGCGACGGACCCGATCGAGGATCGGCAGAATTCCTAGTTCGCAAGAAGGGCCTCTCGAAGGACGTATTCTTTCTCGGAAAGCAGGATCGCGTGCAGGAGAAATTAGGTTTGGCGGACTTATTCTTACTGCCCAGCGAAGAAGAATCGTTCGGTCTTGCCGCTCTCGAAGCCATGGCTTGCGAGGTCCCCGTCATAGCTACGAACGTAGGCGGCTTGCCGGAAGTTGTAACGCCTGGCGTGGATGGCTACCTGATCCCGCCGCACGACATTGATGCGGGTGCCAAGTATGCCTTGGAAATCCTGACGCGGCCTGACCGCGGCCGCGCAATGGGCAAGCAGGCCCGTATCAATGCCCGCAGCAAATACTGTTCGAATGACGTGATCCCGCAATACGAGGCTTATTACACGAAAGTCTTAAATGCCTCAGGTAAAGCGGCGACTTCTGCGCAACACTAAGCGAATCTATGCACTACAACGGTAGTGCTATAATTGTAATAGAACGAAATTTGTCCGATTTATCTGAAAATATTTCACTCCTGCGCTGCCGTCCTCTAATCGTAATCCCCTTCGCCTTGATGAGATGTGAACCTGGCATGCTCATTGCTCAGCGGTAGCAGCCCGGTCCTTCCATCTATTGGAGAGGACTATGAAAAACGTGCTTCTCGCAGTCGCTATAATCTCGTTCGGCCTATGCGCCAGCAGTCGCAGAGTGCCGGCTCAAACGCAAACCTCCCCGTCAAGAGCAGTAATTAGTCAGCTGAGCTCGGGCCCTGATGGCAGTGCGCAGCATTTTGAAGGTGTGATCGTCTCGAAAAATGGCCAACTTTTCGTGCTACGCGATGAGGTCAACAACACCTGGTACCACCTCGATGATCAGCAAGCTGCCAGCAAATATTTGGGGAAGAAAGTTCTGGTGATTGGCACTCTCGATGCCCGCACGGACGTGATTCGCGTCCAGAAAATAGACGAGGCCACCTAGCTAGCGTTCGATGATGGGGACAGGTTGAAGGGACTGCATGGCCAAGTTAATGTCTTCCTGCTTGATTTTTGCGCCAGTGCCGTCGGCCACAGTAAATAGTAATCGGAATTGGTGATCGCTATCGTCGAAGACACGCACGGCGACAGGGTGCCCTTTCGCCGGGTCGCCGAACTGAAAGCCCCGATTTTTTCCCCAGTCGAAAGAATAAAATTCCGGCGTCGTGCCCGAATATAAATCCCGGCCAAAAGACAATTTCCAAAACATTAGCAGATTGTCGCGCAGTGCATCTTGCTCTTTCATCACCGGGGAGAGTTGCTCAGGGGACGCGCCATAGGCGTCCTGATACAAGGCGTAGTTCGATTCAATTGGATGCGACGCTAGAATATTGGCGAGTCGCTGCGATTCCGGCGTAGTCGGAGTTCTTAGCGCGTGCGCAGTATCAATTTGCAGCTCGGGATCGTAGAACACTATAACCTGGCCGGAATCGTATCGAAGCTGAACACCTATCGGCATCGGGGAGATTTTCCATTGTCCGGCCCAGGGAACCTTGAACTCGTAGTTGAAAGCTCTCGGCTGCTCGCCAGATGGCTTCGTGCCCGTTTTTCCCTGGGGGCCCTTTGTTGAAGCGGAAGATTTTTGTCGCGTTTCCGTTGGAGTGCTAATAGACGTATTCGTTAAAGGCTGCGGCGTGTTTCCAACCCACGGGTCGGCGGCAACCCATTGCTTGCCTTCAAACCAAATGAGCGTCTGCAGTCCGAATGACAGGCAATACGCTCCGACCGCAATTACCAGAATCGCGAGAATAATGGCGTTGCGTGTGCCACCCTTATCCTCATCTTCCTGGTTCATTCGAGCGAGTTCGTCCATAGCGAGAACGGCTATTCTACGCGACCTCGCTGCTTTACACCGAGGATTTCGAAAGGTCTGCTTCCGGGTGCGACATCCAGAGGTCCCGGCCTGTCGGACAACTGTCGACATTCCGTCGCAATGAAATTTACGTTAGCGCTCCGGGGCGCCTCGGACTCACGCCCTAATCGGTTTGCCATGATGAAGATAAGCGTCGTCGAAAGATCAGTCCGACGATGGAACTAAAGCTGCTAGTTGAGGTGCAGACTGCCGTTCAGGCAAAATAAAACTCGGCTGAAATCTGCCGCGTGAACTGAGGACGAATATTTATGGCGACTAGAACGGCAACAAAACCCCGAAAGCCCACAATCCCCACTTCAATGAGGGCCGCCGCAGTTGATCGATTTGGTCCACCAGCGGTCCTCACGCTCCACACCCTGCCGGTTCCGCAACCGGGCCGCAATGAAGTTCTCATCGCTGTGCACACTGCTGGCGTAGGTATTTGGGACGCATCCATCCGGGACGGCTCCTGGCGTCCCCAAGGTCGTCGCGCGAAATTTCCACTCGTCTTAGGTACAGACGGCTCAGGGATCGTCGTGGCGCGAGGTGCCGGTGTGACGCGCCTCAAAGTTAGAGAGCGGGCCTATGCGTACGACTACGCGAATCCGAAAGGCGGTTTTTACGCCGAGTTTGTGGCCGTCAGCGAAAAACATGCCGCCCGCGTTCCCAAGCGGCTCGATCTCCGAGCAGGCGGGCGCTGCCGTCACAACCGGCTTGACCGCGCTGCAAGGCATTGACGATGCCCTACACATTCGCCGCGGCGAAACAGTTTTAGTATTCGGCGCGTCCGGCGCTGTTGGCACGCTCGCAGTTCAATTCGCCAAGCGGCACGGAGCGCGGGTCATAGGTACTGCGTCTGGCCGCGACGCCGTTGCACTCCTTCGGGCACTTGGCGCAAGCGGCGTCGTTGATGCTCGGAACAAAGGCTCCGAAGGTCAGCTTCGCAAACTGGCACCCAACGGAGTCGACGCCGTCCTCGCTCTCGCTGGCGGTTCCGCGCTTGAACGCTTCCTAAAACACGTACGCCCTGGTGGACGCGTCGCCTACCCTAACGGAGTCGAGCCCGAGCCGCACCACCGCCCGAAAATTCGTTTCACCGCTTATGACGCAGAGGTTGGCCCGCGCCAATTTGCCAAACTCGAGCTCGCTGTGAACCAGGCGAAGCTACGCGTCCCGATTGCCGCCGTATACACGCTCGCGCAAGCCGCGAAGGCGCATGCTCGCCTCGAAAAGGGACACATACTCGGCAGGATCGTCCTTCGGACGGACGCGGGAAAATAACCTTTGATCGAACCGATCTGGCGGCAGTACGATTCCACGAAAATTCTCTAGGAGGAGAAAATGAGAAGCGTCACTCCAGGGGACACCAAAGTTGGATTCATCGGTCTCGGCCTCATGGGAAGCCGCATCGCGCAACGATTGCTCAATGCCGGCTTTCAGGTTATCGCCTTCGACCGGAATCGAGCGAAAGTGGAAAAATTGATTGAAAGTGGAGCCTCGCCAGCTGCGGACCTTTCCGAGATTGTCTCTAGCGCAGACGTCATTCTCTCATCGCTGCCTGACGATGAAGTTGTCTCGCACATCTACGCCGGGGCGGACGGGTTGCTCTCGCACGTGCGCGAAGGTTGCATAATCGTGGACACGAGCACGGTAAGCCCGGAGACGCCGCGCCAACTCCATCGCGTAGCCGCGCAGCGCAAGGCTTATTTCTTGGACGTGACCATTTCCGGCAGCACGCCTGCGGTTGAACAAGGAACGGTAACCCTTTTTGGCGGCGGCGAAGAGGAAGCCTTCCATGCCTGCGAGCCCCTGTTTCAAACCTTCGCCCGGCAATATTTCTACCTTGGGCCAACCGGTTCCGGAGCCACCATGAAGCTCGCGGTAAACTTGCTGCTCGGCCTCGGCATGCAAGCGATCGCCGAAGCTGTCGCCTTCGGGCACAAGGCGGGTCTCGAACGTGACCGGTTGCTCGATGTCCTCTCGCAGACCGCGGTGATTCCCCCAGCTTTGGTCGGCAAACTGAAGCGAGCAATGATGAACGATTACAGCCCGCAATTTCCATTGCGCTTAATGAACAAGGATTTTCGTCTGATCCTCGAGACTGCGGCCGCCGCCTGGGTGCCCTTGCCTGCCACGGCCGCCGCATTTCAAGTTAATGTCGCGGAATCCGCAAACGAAACGGATGAAGATTTTTCCGCAGTGATTCGGCAGATGGAGAAACTAGCCCGCTCGGACGCGCCTATCGAAGGATGGCGCAGCGCAGCTGCGTCCGGAACCTAAGTTCGAACGAAACTGAGCTGCGATATGTTGCCAATTTATTCGGCCCGCAACGCATCCACGGGATCCACCGCGGCGGCGCGGCGTGACGGCAGGTAGCACGCCAGATAAGCCGTCACAACGACCCCAACTGTGACCGCAGCATACGTAATCGGATCGACTGGGCTCACATTAAACAGCAGCGACGACATCAGACGCATCGCCGCGAACGCGCCTGCCAATCCGCAAATAATACCGATGCACGTAAGCAGTAATCCGTGGCGGACGAACATTGAGATCAGCATAGGCTGTTGCGCGCCCAGCGCCATGCGAATGCCTATTTCGCGTGTGCGTTGCGAAACGGAGTACGCAATCACGCCGTAAATCCCGACGATCCCGAGTAACAACGCCATGGCTCCCGCCACGCTCAGCATTACCAGCGTAAAAGACGTGCGCGCCATCGACTGCGTGTAGAAATATCCGAGCGTGTGAACTTCCGCGAGCGGCACATTCGAGTCCACCGACCAAACCGTTTGCCTCACCTCTTTTAGAAAGGACTCTGAACCGGCACGCGGACTTCGAATGGCAAAGGAAATTCCGCGACGAATCATTTCTTTTTGCCCTTCAAAGTTATTCATCATAATCGGCCAATATACCGACGTCGGCGCTTTCTCGTTCACGCTGTTGTCGTGCACGTCGCCGACAACACCGATAATTTCGCGCCAGTCATCGGTGCTCGCTACGCGGATTCGTTTGCCCAGGGCGTTGTTAGCATCGTGCCAATATTCACGCGCACAGTTCTCAGAAACGATCGCCACAGGAAGTTTCTGGTAGGTATCACTCCAAGTCAGATCGCGTCCGGCGATCAGGGGAGTGCCCAACGTCCCAAAGAATCCCGGCGATATCCATTTGAAACGGCGCAACGGCGGCAACTCGCCTTCCGCGTACGCGCGATCCTGAGCAAAAATCGGATCGTTTGAATCGTTCCCATCCATGGGAATAGCACTGGAGAAACTCGCGGACGACACACCTGGAATCGCTCGTAGTTTATCCAGAATTCCTTCTTCCATTCTCACCAAACGCTCTCGATCCGTATCTGGAATCTCCGTTTCAGGTACATAGAACCGAAAGGTTTGCACTTGATCCGGCCCGGTGAACCCCGGCGGCACATGCATCAATGCGCGGAATGTACGAATCATCAGCCCCGAACAAATCAGCAAAATCAGTGCTAGCGCTACTTGGACCACCACCAGGATGTTTCTCGCGCGATGTTGCTCACGACTCGCGCTAAGCGCCCGCCCACCCTCACGTAAACCGGTATTCAAACGCGTCCCGGCGTATTTGAATATTGGAATGGAGCCAAACAACAAGCTGGAAAACAGCGCAATCGCCAGCGTGAACAACAGAACTGGAACATCAATACCGATTTCGTGTATTCGTGGGATACCTGTTGGCGCGATCGCTACGAGAATTCGCAATGCTCCGTACGCAAACGCCAATCCGAGCAAACTTCCCAGCAGACCGAGTATCACGCTCTCGAACAACAACTCGCCGGCGATTCGCCGCCATCCCGCTCCCAACGCGGCGCGGATGGCCAATTCCTGACGCCGCCCTTCCACGCGCACGAGCATCAAGTTCGCCACGTTCGCGCAAGCGATTAACAGCACTCCCGCGATGGATCCCATCAGAACCCACAATACGTTTCCAATATCGCCAACAACGTCTTGCTTTAGTGGCCGCAGGTTGGGCCCGATTTGCGCTTGCTCGAATAGCTTTACGCTGAAACCTTCCGGCGCGGGAAAACTTCGAATTGCGATCGGAAGCATGCGCGCCACGTCAGCGCTGGCTTGCTCCATCGTGACGCCTGGCTTTAGCCGCGCCAACGCGCGATAGCTGAAGTTGCCAAGCTTCATTTTGCTGCGGTCCCATTTAAATGGAGCTACGACTGCCGCATCTTTCTCGTCCAGAAAATGGAATCCTTTGGGCAATACGCCGATAATCTGCCGAGGCTTTCCATCCGCGATGATCGAACGGCCGATTACTCCCGGGTCCCCTCCAAATTTCTGGTGCCAATATCCGTAAGAAATCATCACCGTCTCAGGTGTGCCCGGCGAGTCATCTTCTCGTGTAAACAAGCGTCCCACTGCGGGAACCACGCCCAGCAGAGGAAGCGTGCCGTCGGTAACGTCAAGACCGAAGACCTGTTCAGGCTCCCCGGCACCCGTGATACTGAAGGAATCGTTTGTGTACGCGCCGATATCCTGGAAAGTCGTGCTCTGCTCGCGGTCGATGAAATACATCGACGGCGCCATATTCAGATTCGGAATATTAATTCCGGGCGCTTGGTGCCAAACACCGATCAACCGTTCCGGATGCGGATATGGAAGCGGTTTCAGCAGCACGCCTTCCAGTACGCTGAAGATCACTGTGTTCGCGCCCACTCCGGCAGCCAACGTGATCAGAGTGATCGCGGTAAATAGTGGGGCTCGTCCCAGCCTTCGCAGAACTTGCCTGAGTTGATCGCCGAACGTTCCCATCTTTCGCACCTCGCCAAAAGAACGCGTATAGGGCCGGTTACCAAGAGCCGTTCACACGCGATGTAGAACTGCCATTTGATACGTTCGCTCTCGGCGAAAAGTTCAGAAGGTCGGATGGATTACAGAATTAAACGGAAGAATTTCTTTTCGATTTTCAGATCATTCGCTGTCCGCATTCGGACTGAAGTCCCGAAAGTGGGATCCTAGATTCACTGTGGCATGTTTTGCGACGTGCCCTTCCAAAATCGACATCGGCTCACTTCGCCCCACATCACATCTGCCAATCCTTGCGCGTGTGCCGAGCGCGGTGCTATTCTCCAATTTGTTCGCATCAGAGCGGGAGTAGTTCAGTGGTAGAACGATAGCTTCCCAAGCTATAGGTGAGGGTTCGATTCCCTTCTCCCGCTCCAGATCCTTCTCTCTGAAACTTCCCATCGCAGGTGCTCTGCTTCGTATCGTGTGCGGCTTGAGCCCAATATCTTCGTTAGCGACGGCCGTTCGTATTTACTTTTGGCGTTCTTTGCGAAGCCGTTCGAAGATTTCGTTAGCCCACGCGGGGGCCTCGGGACCCTGCTCGAAGTTGACTGTTTTTCCCAAAGCTACTCTCCAGCGAAGGAGCCACGAAATTCCCGTGTTGCCAACATAATTGTCAGACGTGGCATAAGCGGGATCGGCCATAGCCTGATCCAGCGAGACGAATTTGTAGCCGCGGTGCTCCAACTTGGTCAGCAGCGCATCCAGACATTCGGCATTGATCTGGTTATCGTGGATCAGAAGAACCTGCGGAATCTCTCGGCCAAAAAGATCGCGCGATAAGCCCTCGGAATAATTGAACGTAGTGTCAACGTATTCGAGATATTCCTTTTTGGCTCGCGTGGCCATTTTCTTGTCTTTTTTCTCGCTCGCGTATCCCAAAACGTCGTTAAAAACGTAGTCGGCGTCTTCCACCGTGACTGGCGCGATAGTGTAGCCTCGCTCTTTCAGGAAAGCTTCAAACGCTGTCTTGGCTTCGGCCGTCGGTCCGGTATTCAGGTAGGGATGTCGGAAGTATTTTTCAGTTTGGCCGATCGCTTTCAGCAGAGCGGTTGTTACTACCTGACCTTCTATGGTCTCGTCTTCATATTTTTCCAAGGGCGTGATTTGGAAATCCGCGTGAGAAAATGTGTGATTGCCCAAGGAAAGGCCTGCATCCAGCCACATTTCCAGCAACTCGGCGCGAGCGTCACGTTCGTTCTGGACTTGCAGCTTTCGTTCGTTGACGAAGCCGATAGCCCAGGCGTGATGCGCTTTCAGGATGGCCGGAATGGCGCGATTAATTTTCTGCAACTCTTTCAAGTCGCCCATGGCGAAATCGTTTCCAACTATCGCGCCCGGTAAATCGTCAACGGTGATGGCGACAGTGCGCTGAGGTGGCGCCATGCCTTGCGCGCCGCTGCTTTTCTTCAGAAATCCAGCGAACGCCGCGAAAATCAGAACAAAAATCAGAAGTAGCTTTCTCTCACGCATCGATTCTTCCCTTTAGCTTCGGAATTCGAGCAAGCCTGGCAGGCCGCTGGGATTTTGATCCAGCTTGTTGTGAGGTCATGCTTGAATTGTTGAAAGCGCGTTTCACGCGATGGCCTGTGGGATTGCTTTTTTCCATCTTCCTTGCGCTTTAAGGATGAGCTCGACTACCTCTCGCGCGGCGCCTCTGCCCCCCGGAACGGTCGTAATGTAGTGTGCGGCGCGTTTCACTTCGACTACTGCGTCGCCTACTGCAACGGCTAACCCTGCGCGGGCAAGAATGGGGAGATCCGGGAGGTCATCGCCAATGTAGGCGACTTCTTCGTCCGTAACGCCAGCGCGTATGAGAATGGCTTTGTAAGACTCCAGTTTTTTCGGCTGTCCCTGAATTACAAATTCCATTCCCATTTCTCGCGCACGACGCGTGGTCGCGGGAGAGTCGCGTCCGGTGATTACGCCCGTGCGGATGCCCATGATGCTGGCTAGCTTCACTCCCGCACCGTCATGGGGGTCGAAGACTTTCATCTCCGCGACGCTGCCATCAGGAAACCCTTGCAGGCAAACCACGCCGGGCGTCAAAGTGCCGTCCACATCCATTAGGAGGACGCGGATCCGTTTTGCGCGACGCATGACTTTCGGCGGAAACTTAACTTCGCGAATTGTCATTCGATCCTCATTTCAGATTTCTCGAAACAAGCCCTTCGTCGCAGTGTTCCTCAGAGTGACGATGCCGTCGCATAGTCAGAATAGCTGCAACGTCCACAAATCGTGGATGTGGACCACTCCCTCCAGCCGGTTGGCGGAATCTACCACGAGCACCGAAGTGATTTTTTTCTCTTCCATCAGGCGTAGAGCACTGGCTGCGAGCTCGGTGCGCGGGATCGTCACCGGGTTCCTCGTCATGCAATCGGCCGCCATCAGACCCAGCACATTTTCTTTTTTCTTCAGCATCACACGACGCAAATCTCCGTCTGTAATCACGCCGAGGACGCGGCCATCCGTTTCTGCGACAGCGGCGAGGCCGAGGCCTTTGCGGCTCATTTCGTAGATCACGTCGGGCATCTTGGTGTTGGACAGGACGCGCGGCACATCTTCGCCGGTGTGCATCAGCGCCTCGACCCGACGCAATTTCTTACCCAGACGGCCGCCCGGATGCAAGGCAGCAAAATCCTCTTCCTTGAATCCTCGGCGTTCCAGCAACGATACGGCCAGCGCATCGCCCATGGCCAGCGCGGCTGCAGTGGAAGCAGTCGGAGCGAGATTCAACGAGCAAGCTTCTTCTTTCACCGCAATATCCAGAACAATGTCGCTCGCGGCGGCGAGCGTGGACCGCGGATTAGCCGTGAGCGCAATGATATGCACTCCCAATCGCTTCACCGCTTCCATTAACTCGACCAGCTCTTCTGTCTCTCCGCTGGAAGAAATCGCCACCAACACATCGGCTGCGGTCAGCATGCCCAGATCGCCGTGCAGCGCTTCAGCGGCGTGCAGAAAAAGTGAAGGGGTTCCAATACTTGCGAAAGTGGCAGCGGTTTTTCTTCCGATCAGCCCGGACTTGCCCATACCGGTAACGACGACGCGCCCCTTGCACGCGTACAAAAGTTCAACAGCCTTCTCGAAGCGTTCGTCGAGACGATCGATCAGCCCGGCGATAGCTTCGGATTCAATTCGCAGGACGCGCTTGGCAGTGGCCAGACTCATATTGTGTCCCATCCGCGAACGAGCGTTGAAATTTGCAGGATTTTTTCCAGTAACGGACGGAACTGCGCAAGAGGTAACGCGTTAGAGCCGTCGGAGAGAGCCTGAGCAGGATTGTCGTGAACTTCGAGAAATAATCCGTCGGCGCCTGCCGCTGTCCCGGCGCGCGCGAGAGGCTCGATAAATTCGGGCTGGCCGCCGCTGGATTTGCCTTCACCACCGGGCAGTTGCACGGAATGTGTTACATCAAAAACTACCGGGTAGCCGAGTTTCTTCATGATGGGAAACGAACGCATGTCGACGACGAGGTTTTGATAGCCGAAGGAACTGCCGCGCTCTGTGAGAATAATCTTTTCGTTTCCCGTGCTGGCGATTTTTTCCGCAGCGTTGCCGATTTCCCAGGGCGAAAGAAACTGGCCTTTCTTCACATTCACCACGCGACCGCTGCGGCCGGCGGCGATCAGCAAATCGGTTTGGCGGCAGAGGAACGCGGGAATCTGGAGAACGTCGCAAACTTCGGCGGCAGGGCCGACTTCCGACAGGTCGTGCACATCAGTAAGAATCGGCACATCGGTTTCTTTCTTTATTTTTTTCAGGATGCGCAGGCCTTCCTGCAATCCAGGCCCGCGAAAGGAAGAGAGCGAGGTGCGATTCGCTTTGTCATAAGACGCTTTGAAGATGTAGGGGATGCCTAGCTCGGAAGTAATGGTTCCCAAGCGCTCGGCCATGCTTGTCGCGTGGGCTTCGCTTTCGATCACGCACGGGCCCGCTATCAAAAAGAGGGGAGCTTTGGCGCCGAAATGAATTTTATTGATATCGAAGCTGCGCGGCGCTGGCATGGAATGGACTAGAAATTATCTCTCGCGGCGCTTTTGAATTGTGAACTAATAGGCGGAAAGCCTGGTCGGCTGCATGTGGTTGTGGCCCCGGGTAGAAATCTCGTCCGTCATTTGTTTTGAGTAACTTACGTCGCATTCTACATTTTGCGCAGAACCGGGTAGAAATGTTGCGCTGCGTCTCACAATTGGTCGCGAGAAACTAGCTGGAGGCTTTAGGTTCGAGGCTGAAGGGAGTGGCAGGAGGTCGAAACGAAGGGAGCGCACGACCACTCGGTTTAGCTCTTTGTTTAGCGCCGCAAGTTGTAAAAATTTAATCACGCCGAACGCTAGCACGTGATTCGCTGAAATTCAAGGAATCCTGTGTGTGTGGTACCGGTACCGCGTTGGATTTACTTGCAACTTCATCCGAAAAAATCTGCGCGATGTGCGACAAGTTTGTTGACTATACGGTACACAGACCCATAGACTTTCATTCCCAGTCCGCCCGCGCTAAAACCATGGAGGAAGTAATGATTGAAACAAAGGCATTCGTGCGTCTGTTTGCAATTCTAACGATGGGATTTTTGGGTGGCGTGTGGAGTCAATCCGCGCAGGCGGGTACAGTTGCGGTGGGAAGCTGCAAGAAAGGCCTTACGTCCTACACCACCATTCAAAAGGCGGTAAACGCAGCGGCCGCCGGTTCGACCATCGACGTTTGTCCCGGCACTTATCCCGAGCAAGTTTCCATTACCAAAAATTTGACGCTAATCGGTGTGATGTCAGGAACAGCAGATGCGCCAACCGTGGTTCCGCCTTCGGGAGGTTTGGTGGCCAATGCGACGGACCCCTCCGGCGGCGGGCCGGTGGCTGCGCAGATCGTTGTTAGTTCGCCGGCGACTAGCGTGACGATCCAGCGGCTTACTGTGGATGGAAACGGCAACAAGGTGACTGGTTGCGATGGTTCCGGCAGCAGCGTGCCTCTGATGGTGGGCATTTACTATCAGAATGTTTCGGGAACCATTACGCAGAATGCCATCAGAAACCAATTGCAGGGCCCAGCGGACCAGAACTGTCCCAACGGGCTGGGAATTTATGTGGAAAGCGGCGGTGGCGCGACGACGACGGTGATCGTATCGAACAACACGGTTCACAGTTATCAGCAGAACGGCATCACTGCAAACGGCTATGGCGACGGAAGCGCGGGACCCAGCGTTACGATCGAGAACAACACCGTGGATGGCGCGGCCACCACCACCGACGCGGCGAAGAACGGAATTCAGATAGGCTTTAGCGCCACCGGAAAAGTAACCGGTAACACCTCGATCGACAACATATGGTCCGGTGACACAAGCGGCGATAACGGAGACGCGGGCGTGGGCATCCTGGTGATCGCGTCAAGCGGCATCACCGTGTCTAACAATACGATCGGCAACGCACAATTCGGAATCGTGACGGAAAGCATCGGAACTGGTTTTCTGGCTGATGACACGACCATCACTGAAAACAAAATCACTGGTACGCAAATTTTTGACGGAATCGATCTATGCAGCAATGGAAACACAGCGACCGGCAACGACATAGATAGCAGCACGGAAGCTGGTATTCACATGGATGATAGTTGCGGGTCCACGGGCAATAGCAACACGGCGAAGAGCAATACTATCAACGAGGCTTGCGCCGGGGTTTTGACCGGTTCCGGGACGAGTGGCAATGTAGATACTCCAAACACAATTTTCAATGTTATCAATACGGTGCTGTCCGGGGACACTTGCTCCACGCTTCAAAATGAAGTTGCCAGCCGCTGCGGCAGCATCAAGTGGCACAAAGCGCGGCGTGGCCCGCATCGCGCCTTACCCACCGAAAAATAGCCTCTGACAACTCAGGACTTAGGCCATTCCGGGGGTGCGTGCGTAAACGGCTGCCCAGTTCCCCGGAATGGACTTAACTTCGGTAGTACTCCGCGTTCTATTACTCTACGAAGTGTTTATGTTAATAATCGTTGAATTTAAATTATTGGTAGTTGACCTTTGAATATACATTCGCTATAACAGCGGCTCCCCCAACTGCAACAAAAACCAAAATCCGGAGGATTTATGAACATTAGGAAGAAACTGCTGCGCACAACTATGATTGTCGCAGCAGGATTGATTACGTGTTTTGCCGCTACGCAGGCGCAAGCGAATACACTTTATGTTAGGTAGGACCTGCCATCACCGCGGCTACGCGACTATCACCGCAGCACTTGCAGCAGCTACAGTCCGGGAACGATCATTGACATTTGCCCTGGATACTATCCTGAGCAGGTCTCCATCGTCGGAGCCAACTTCGACAACATAACCTTACAGGGCATCGCGTACACGTCATGGAGGCCTGACGACGGACGCAGCGGTGATCATTCCACCGGCGGGCGGTCTGGTACAATGGGCACAATTATTGATCCGGATAACCAGGTACCAAAGCGCCCTTCCGCAGATTTATGTAAATGATGTCACAGGAGTCACCATCTCACACATCACAGTGGACGGCCAGAGCAACCAGAGTTGCAGTCTCGGTTTGCTAATCGGAATCTACTACCAAGATGCTACCGGAACAGTTACCGACAGCACCGCCCGCAATCAGAACGAAGGTGGCGGAAATGGCGACCAATGCGGATGGGGGATCGCTACAGAAAGCGATGGTACTGAAGCCGGTGGCACCGCACCCGCTGCTGACCGTCACAAACACTTCCGTGCAGAACTTTCAGAAAAACGGAATCGTTGCTCGCGGAAACGGCACCACAGGGCCGACCCTAACAGCGACGGGCAATACCGTGATCGGTGTTGGTCCGGTCGCCGGCAACGCCGCGCAGAACGGTATTGAAGTGGCATTCGGTGCAACTGGAACCGTCAAGAGCAATTATGTGGCCGATATGCTCTATGCCAACGATAGTTCCAACGGCACCGGGATCCTCTTTTACTCCACAATCGGGCCGCCCAACTGCTTCAACTAATGTGGTAGAGAGCTCAAACGTAGGAATCGGCAGTTACAGTTCCAACGGCGCATCGATAACCTCGAACCACATCGGCGGAAGCCAAATGTTGGACGGCATCGATCTTTGCAGCAATGGCGAGACCGCCAAATCAAATAGTATCTACAACAGCACCACTGCGGGCATAAACCTGCAGAGCGCTGCTTGCGGCGAAACCGGCGCAAGTCACGCAACGGTGACGGGCAATACGATTAATGAAGCCTGTGCCGGAATTCTGAGCGGCACATGGCATGCAGCAATACGATACAACTCCAAACACGTACTTCAACGTCTTCACCGAAGTGGCCGCAGGCGGCACATGCACTCCACCTGCTCTGCCTGGTAATGCCGCTGTAAAGGCGGCGAGCAAGACCGAAGGGAAAACCGGGAAGGTTCGACCGTAGCCTTTCGTTCGATAATGGAGTCGTTCTAAGTCTCAAATCGTGCTGAGGTGCGGGCGGGGGCAAAAAGCCCGCACCTCGGTGCGTTTCCCCTCCAAAAGTTACTTCGCTGGAACCAACCTCGTGCCGTACAGGCACGCTTCGGATTTGTGTGACTCCACGTCGCTCCAATTTGATCTGGAATGCACGGTCTTCGCGTCTTGACACACAGCGGTTAAGAGCGAGAATGGCGGCATGGCACACGAACTGACTACGTCCTACCTAAAAGATTCGACTGACGTTTTCCACTACTACAAGAAGCTTGCAGAGCGGGCGATGGCGCAGTGTCCGGACAACGCGCTATTCACCACGCTGGACGCGGAATCGAACTCGATTGGCATTATCGTGAAGCATATGGCTGGCAACATGCGTTCGCGTTGGAAGGATTTTCTGACTACGGACGGCGAGAAACCTGACCGGGATCGCGATTCCGAGTTTGAAGCGCCGCCGAAGACGCGCGCTGAGTTGATGGCAATGTGGGAAGGCGGCTGGAAATACGTTTTCGATGCATTGGAGCCGCTTACTGACGCAGACCTGACGCGCACGGTCACTATACGCTCGAAGCCGCATTCGGTGATGCAGGCGATTACGCGCCAGGTGACGCACTACGCGCATCACGTGGGCCAAATTGTGCTGCTGGCGAAACATTTTGTGGCGAAGTCCGGGAAGAAATGGGAATCGCTGAGCATCCCGCGAGGCCAATCAAAGCAGGCCACTGCGAATATCGCCGCCGGAAAGAAAGCTGATCATTGGATGGGCGAGAAGTAAAGCCAATTCCCCTCCATGGCGTAGGCTATACGCTTACGAAAATAACCGAAGAGCAGATCCCTCGTTGCGCGGCGCGTCCTCCGCTTCGCGGAGGAAATACAGAGTCACGCGACGCTGCGCTCGGGATGACAACTTTTTTTGAGAGGAAACGCGATCTGCTTCGAGTTGCTGCGCACTTTCAAATCACGAGCTAGTCGGCGGGGTTAATGGCGCGAGATTCGGCGGCGGTTTTGCGCAGGCGCTGGTGGCGATTTTCGACGCTGGCGCGGATGAACGCGGCGAATAATGGATGCGGCGCTAGCGGCTTGGATTTAAATTCGGGATGAAACTGACAGCCGAGGAACCAGGGATGGTCGGGAGCCTCGACGATTTCCACGTACACGCCGTCGGGAGTGCGTCCGGTGATGCGAAATCCGGCACGGGTCAAGGTCTCTTCGTAGTCGCAATTGAACTCATAGCGATGGCGATGGCGCTCTGAAATTTCAAGCTGGCCATAAGCTTTATGCGCGAACGAGCCCGGTTGCAATTTACATTTCCAGGAGCCCAGGCGCATGGTGCCGCCCATTTCGTCCACGCCGAGAAGCTCGCGCAATTTATAAATCACGCGATTGGGAGTGCTGGGGTCGAACTCCGTGCTATCGGCATGCTCGATATGCGAAACGGTGCGCGCGTATTCGATGGTGGCGCATTGCATTCCCAGGCAAATTCCAAAGAAAGGAATCTTTTTCTCGCGCGCGTAGGTGATGGCGTGAACCATTCCGGCAATGCCGCGTTTGCCGAAACCGCCGGGGACCAGGATGCCGTCCACGTGGCGCAACATGCGCTCGGCGGTCGCAGGCGAATCGATATCTTCGGCTTCAATCCACTCGACGACCACGCGGTGCTTGTTAGCCAAGCCGCCGTGACCTAAAGCTTCGCGCAGACTTTTGTAGGCGTCTTCGAGCTGAACGTATTTCCCTACCACCCCGATGCGCACTTCGCCTTGCGGATGCTCCAGGTTTTCGAGCATAGCCAGCCAGCGGCTCAAGTCACGCGGAGGAGCGTTCAGGTGCAGCAACCGCAAAATTTGTTCGTCGAGACCTTCGGCAGCCAGCGACATGGGCACTTCGTAAATATTGCTCACGTCGGGTGCGGAGATGACGCAAGACTCCGCCATATTACAGAAAAGCGCGATTTTCGATTTCAGGTCAGTGCCGAGTTGGCGATCGCTGCGGCAAATCAAAATGTCAGGCTGGATTCCGATGCTCAGAAGCTCTTTCACGCTGTGCTGTGTGGGCTTGGTCTTCAGCTCGCCCGCGGTGGGAATAAACGGCACCAGAGTGAGGTGAACAAAAATTACATTTTCGGGGCCGAGTTCCAGGCGCATTTGGCGGATGGCTTCCAGAAACGGCAAAGACTCAATGTCGCCGACCGTCCCGCCAATTTCTACAATCACAACGTCGGGTGCGTCGGGGCCGCCTGAAACTTTGCGGAAGGCCGCTTTAATTTCGTCGGTGACATGCGGAATCACCTGGACGGTTTTCCCAAGATAATCGCCGCGGCGCTCTTTGGTGATGATCGATTCGTAGATCCGCCCGGTAGTCCAATTATGGTCGCGCGTTAAATGCGCATTGGTGAAGCGCTCGTAGTGGCCCAGGTCGAGGTCGGTTTCGGCGCCGTCATCGGTGACAAACACTTCGCCGTGCTGATAGGGCGACATCGTGCCGGGATCAACGTTCAGGTAGGGATCGCACTTCTGGAGGGTTACTTTCAGACCGCGGCTTTCGAGCAGGCATCCAACGGAAGCAGCCGCTACGCCCTTTCCGAGTGAAGAAACCACGCCGCCCGTGACGAAAATGTATTTCGGGGCGGAACGCAAAGTACTCGACTTCCTCCGGAAAGAATCTGCGTACTCAATATTATGGTCACAATGTTGGCGCGTGTCAAATCACGATTTCGATTTTTTTCAGAACAAATTCTCGGTGAGATTGGCACGGTGAAGAACAGAGCTTGTTTGACTGGCTAAATGCTAATTGGCGGAGCGTTCGCGCAATAATTTTTCCACGCGCTCAACATCTTTAGGCACGTCCACGCTTACAGCGTCGTAATCCGTTTCAACTATGCTGATGTGAAAGCCGTTTTCGAGCCAGCGGAGTTGTTCGAGTTGCTCGATGCGTTCCAATTCCCCGGGCGGAAGAGTGGGAAATTCGTGCAACGCGTCGCGTCGATAGCCATAAACGCCGATGTGCTTCCAATGTCGCGCGTCCACTTTGGCGCCGGTGTCGCGAACCCAGGGGATCGGGGCGCGCGAAAAATACAGGGCGTTGCTGTCGAAATCGCGAACTACTTTCACCACGTTGGGATCCATGATGTCGTTTGGAACGGTGATGGCAGCGCAGGGTGTGGTGATTTGCACCGATTCGTCGTCCAGCATGGCTTGGGCTACAGCATCTACCGTGGCAGGATCGATCAAAGGCTCGTCGCCCTGGACGTTGATGTAGATTTGTGCGGGAACATGCACGGCCACTTCCGCCACGCGGTCGGTACCGGTGCGATGGTCCGGACGGGTCAGAATGGCTTCGCCGCCGAAGGACGTAACGGCGTGTTTGATGCGTTCGTCGTCCGTGGCGACCACGATTCGAGACACGCTTTCGGCGTCGCGCAGGCGTTCAACTACGTGCTGAATCATGGACTTGCCGGCAATCTGCGCTAGGGGCTTTCCGGGAAAACGTACGGAGGCATACCGCGCAGGTATCACGACTAAAACGGTTTTTTCGTCCGCTGCGCTCATAACCTTGGCTGGCTTTCGTCCACGGCGACATATTAGCATGGAGCGCTCGTCCCATTACGAATGCCCTATTACCACCATGACTCGCGAGTAGACTTTTGACGAAGTGGCGCTTGCTTTCGAATAGTCGAGTGCTACAATCTGCAAAAGGAACCTGCGGCGCTGCGCGGGTTTCTCGGAAATGCCCGGGGGTATGGTTTGCCAGTCCTCGTACGGCGCCGGTTTAAGGCCCATTGGTTAACAGCGATTGCTTGCGCGGTTGTATTGTTCTCGCCTCTGGTTTCTCCCGCATGGTCCCAAGACGAAGAGACTACTGGTCCGGTTAAGCCTGAGAATTCGCAGCGCATTCAAAAAGGCAAACCGCTAAAAACCGAAACGGAGATGGCGCTTATCAACGTTTCTGTGACGGATCCTTATGGCCGGTTGGTGACTGGGCTGGAGCAAAGCAATTTCCGCGTTTTTGAAGACGGCGTGGAACAGGAAATCGTACGTTTCTCCGGCGAGGACGTGCCCATATCCATCGGCGTGATTTTCGACATGAGCGGCAGCATGAGCGACAAAATCGAGAAGTCGCGTCTCGCCGCCGTCCAGTTTTTCCGCACCGCGAATCCGCAAGATGAATTCCTGCTGATTAATTTTAACGATCGAGCGCAACTGGCGAGCCCGTTTACAGCCAGTGTGGAAGATTTGCAAAGCCGTTTGATGTTTACCGCGGCACATGGGCAGACCGCGCTGCTGGATGGAATTTACCTGGGGCTCAGCGAGATGAAAGGGGCACACAACACAAAGAAAGCGTTGCTCATCATATCTGACGGAGGCGATAATCACAGCCGTTACACCGAGACGGATATTCGGAAATATGCTCGGGAAGCAGATGTACAGATCTACGCCATCGGATTGTATGAAGCGAGTGGAGGACCGACGGTAGAAGAGCGGGCCGGGCCTTCCCTGCTGGCCGAACTGACGGAGATGACCGGCGGCCGCACATTTGGCGTTACCAGCATGGGCGACATGCCTGACATCGCATCAAAAATCAGCATGGAGTTGCGCAACCAATATGTTGTTGGATACAGACCGAGCAATCACACTCACGATGGAAAGTGGCGCAAAGTTAAAATCAAACTTCGTCCGCCCAAGGGATTGCCGCCGCTTACGGTGTATTCGAGAACGGGATATTACGCGCCCGGCCATTAATTTCGCGAGAATTTTGCCGCTTCTGCTAGCTGTGCTGCTGGTAGTTCCCTGCCTGCACGCGCAGAATAATAATCCGCTGCCGCCAAGTCCCCCTCCGCCGCCTACGCCTGGGGCGCAGAATCAAAGCCACCCCATCAAGAACGTTGTGGACCTGGTTGTTTTGCACACCACTGTGGTGGATGAAAAAGGCAATTTCGTCCCAGACCTGACCAGAGACAATTTCCGCGTGTTTGAAGACAAAATCGAGCAGAAGATTTCTGTTTTTTCCAAGGAAGATGTGCCGGTCACCATGGGACTGGTGATCGATAACAGCGGCAGCATGAAAGAAAAACGTCCACAGGTGAACGAGGCGGCGCTTTCGTTCGTGCGTACGAGCAATAAGCAGGACGAAGTCTTCGTCGTGAACTTCAACGACGAATATTATTTGGATTTAGACGAAGATTTCACGAGCAATCCCGACGAGCTTCACGAGGCTCTGGAAAAAATCGATACGCGCGGAAGTACGGCCCTGTATGACGCGATCATCGGCTCGCTGGACCACCTGAAGAAAGGGCACCGCGACAAGCGCGTTCTGCTGGTTATTACTGACGGGGACGATGACGCCAGCCGCAAAGACTTCCCCTACACGGTGAAGGCTGCCGTGGAATCGAATGCCCTGATTTATGCGGTAGGCGTGTTCAGCGACGAAGACCGTAAGAACAACAAGAAGATGGTCCGGAAATCCAAGAAGGATTTGGCCACGCTGGCGGAAGCTACCGGCGGTTTGGCATTCTTCCCTGACAATCTTGCCGATGTGGATTCTGTGTGCACCGAGATCGCCCGAGACATCCGCAATCAATACACCTTGGGCTACTATCCGACGAATACGAACAAGGATGGCACCTTCCGCGCGGTGAAGGTTGAGTTGATTCCTCCGAAAGCACGGGGAAAGCTTTCCGTGCGCACTCGAACCGGCTACTACGCGAGTAAGTCCGCTCCTCAATAAGCGAAATCAATCCGCCTAAAGGCCGAGCGCTTTGCGGCTTACAGCATTAGCGAGATGGGAAACGGTCTAGGAATTTCATCGCGCGGTCGTAATCGCGGAATATTTTTTCTTCCTTACGGAAACTGCGCGAGTGCGACTCGCGGCGGCAGCGCGCAAACTTCATTGGATGCTTCAAATGCAGCATCTCGTGATAGAGCACGTAGGCGACAACGTATTCGGGAACGGCTTCGCGGTCCAACCTGCAATTCAGCACAATCTGGTTAAGGGCGGGGTCGAAACAGCCCAATAGCGACCGCCAGCGCCTCTTGCTCCAGCTCAGGCGCGGCAGCAGAAGTAAATTCTGAAAATAATCCTCGTTCAACCGCGCGAATAACGGGGCGAGATCGTGATGCATGCCGGCAGGCTCATGGTTCGCAGAGCGCGCCCGGTGCTTGCGCAAACGATGGAGCCTTTCGCGCGTCACTCGCGCATAAGAAAACTGCCGATAAATTTCGAGTAAGTCCTTCGGCGGAGTACGCCGGTATAAACGACCGAGAAGAATCGCAGCGGCCGCTTCGAAAACCGGGGCGGGCGCATTGTGCAAAGCGTCGGAAAGCCGCACGTATGCGGTGTCTTCCCGGAGACGCACGGTCAGCGTGAGTCCGGTGTAGGGGTGAAATTCAACTACGAAATACGGCGGGCGTCCCTGACATCCCAGGCGAGTATAGATACGCTGAAAAATGCGCTCGCCGCCAGGGACAATTTTGGATTTCAGCGCTTTGCGTCGAACACCAGCCATAGCTCCAGGTTCACGCGAAAGTTGTGTCATCAAGAAGGCTTTCTGCGCACAGGCGCCGGAGAAAGTTCCTTTTCGGCTTCGTCGATATCGCTGAGCGCATCTTTGGTGCCTTCAATCGCATCGTCCAACGTGTCTTTGTAGGAATCTAACTCGGGATCGTCAGAGCCAATTTTCTGAAGGGTAGCCAAAAACTCTTTCCCCTTGGACTTGAAAAGTTTTAGCGCGCCTCGAATATCGGCCTGTTTTTCGCGCGCCAAACCGATTTGGTCGGCAGCATCATCGACGCAGCCGGCGTAAGCATTCATCAGGCTATTGAGCATTTCAGAGCGGCGGCGGTCGGCTGGCTTTCGCGCAGCTTCGTACTGAAACTTTTTCAAGCGATCTTCGGCAAAGGAGAGGTACAGCTTAATACGCTCGGCTGGTTCTACGGCGTCGCGGATTCTGTCTGACTCCGAATCGGTCAGATATTCCTTCTTCTGCGGCGACGCGTTCGCAGCAGTCAGCGAAACGCTGCCGAGAACCAACACAGCTAGTAAAGCCAAAATATTAAAAACGCTGAAAGTGCGAGACCGCATAGTTCACTCCTAAGATTTCGGCTTATCCGGCGGCGGCTCCGGCTCAGCCTCAGGCCGGCGAGGAAAAAGCTGGTGAATCAGCCGCCGGTCCATCTGCTCAAGTTCCTGGCGTATATCACGAAAGGGCTTCTGTTCGTCGCCGGATAAATCGCCAATCACGTTGTCCAGTCGCCGTATCGACTCCCGCAAAGAAATTTGAAGCTCTTTAAATCCGTTTGGATGCCTTTCCGGGTCGTGAGCGGTAGCCTCGAGCGCTTTCTGAGACGCTTGCGCTTCGTCACGGTATTGCCGAAGAATGGCCAGCGCTCCCTCCGCATTATCTGCGCCAGCCTCCTTCTGAATATCGCGAAATTCCGCGTCACCAAGCGGAATCAAAATTTTGGCTTTGCGAACGGGATCGGTTTCCTTCGTAAACTTCGCGCGAAACGCGTCGGCAGGATCCTGCGTCTGCATCGCGTCCGCAAGAGTTGGCATGCGCAGCATAGGGAAAGAGAAAGCGGAAAGCATCAGCATAATTGCAGCGACGCGAATCGCAGGACGGGCTGCGCTATTTCTTTTTGATCTCGCGAGTGAGAGTTCGGACGCGTGCGGAAGCTTCAAAGTACATGTCATTGTTCTGGTCTTTGTTCAGCTCGAGAAATTTCTTATACGCATCGAGCGCCTGAAGCTGTTGTCCCAGTTTATCGTAACAAGTGGCGCGAATAAACCAGCTGCCTAACGGCAGTGTTTCTCTTTGGGAAAGTACATCCAAACCTTGCAGCGTGGCCGGATAATTTTTGTTGAGGTACTGGGCGGTAATTAGATCGCCGAGTACGTCATTGGAAGCCGGATTCATTTTGAAGGCGACGATCAGTTGATTGACGGCCTGAGGATAATCTTTTTTCTCGAGATACATGTGGCCGAGTTGCGCGGCTAGATCAGGATTGCGTGGATCAAGCGCGATCGCTTTTTGCAAGGCGAGCAGCGCCGCATCGTAATGCTTAGTTTGGAATGCGATTTGCGAGCGCAGCTTCAGCGCGCGAAGGCTTTCAGGGCCTGAGGAGGCAGCGCGATCGAGTTCCGCAAGAGCGTCATCGTATTTGCCTGCATCCACAAGGACTGCCGCGCGTTCGAGTCGCGCTGAATTGTCATTTGGCTGCGCAGCAAGGTACGCCGAGTATTCAGCGGCAGCCGCTTCCGGCTTTTTCACGGCGACGAGGGTTTTTGCCAAGCCCAAATGCGCCGCAGCCGAATCGGTCTTGAATGCAAGCGCGGCGCGAAATTCCCCTTCCGCGGCGGGAGCCTGGTTCGAGCTCAGCAGAGCCCGACCCATTGCAAAATGAATGTCAAAATCATTTTCGCCGAGTTTTTGGGCCGCTTGGTACTGTTCAATTGCAGGCGCGGCCTTGCCCGAAAGTTCCAGCGCAGAACCGAGAAGGAATTTGGCGCGCGCATCTTGAGGCAATAATTCCGCAGCCTTTTGCAGAGGTGCAACTGCTGCTGCAGGGTCGCTGGCCAGCAGGGTCAATCCCAGATTCTGATAGGCAGAGGCCATCTTGGGATCAATTGAAATGGCTTTTTCATATTCCGTCTTTGCATCTGACGGTTTCTGCAAGGCTGTATACGCATAGCCCAAATCGTAATGCACCGTCGCATCGTCCGGTTTTTTCGCGAGAAACTCTCGATAGGCCTGTACCGCAGCTTCGTAATCTTTGCGGTCCATCGCGGCCTGTGCTTGCGTCAATAAATTGTTCAGCGCGACAGCTTCGGGGTCTTGCGGGATTCGTTTTCTGGAGGTGCTTGCGTTCTGCGCGGAGCCGACCGTGGCTGTAGCGAGAAAAATAGCCAGCACGCCACAGCCAGTCAGAAACTTCTTAGGACATTTCATGCGCTCAGAGGCGGAGTCTGCGACGAACCGTTGGTGTTGGTCTGCGGATGACCGCTCACGTGATTCGAATTGTCGCGAGGCTTCAGTACACGCGCCAGATATTTTCCGGTGTGAGACTGCGAATTTCGCGCCACTTGCTCGGGCGTTCCAGACGCAATCACGCGGCCGCCCTGGTCGCCGCCTTCCGGCCCCAAATCGATCACCCAATCGGAAGATTTGATCACATCGAGATTGTGCTCGATGATCAGCACCGAAGCACCGCCCTCAATCAATTTGCGAAACGCGGTCAGAAGCTTCTGAATATCGTCGAAGTGAAGTCCGGTAGTGGGCTCGTCGAAAATATACAGAATGCCCATATTTTCCTGCCTTGTGAGATGCGCGGCGAGTTTCAAGCGTTGCGCTTCCCCACCGGAAAGCGTGGTCCCAGACTGGCCCAGACGAAGATAGCCGAGTCCAACTTCTTCGAGGACTCGTAATTTGGCAGTAACTTTCGGATGCGCCGCGAAAAACGCGAGAGCCTCGCGCACCGTCATTTGCAGCACATCGTGAATATTTTTTTCTTTGTAACGCACGTCCAGGACCGCGCTTTTGTAACGAGTGCCGCGGCATTCTTCGCAAATCAGCTCGACGTCGGCGAGAAAACGCATTTCCACCGTCACCGTACCGTCGCCCTGGCAAGCCTCGCAACGCCCGCCGGGAATATTGAAGGAAAAATGTCCGGGCGTGAATCCGCGCTTCTTCGCTTCCGGCGTAGAAGCAAAAACTTCGCGAATGGGATCGAAGGCCTTTAAATATGTGGCAGGATTCGAGCGCGGCGTGCGGCCGATAGGCGACTGGTCCACCATCTCGACAGCAGTTACCGCGGTATCGCCTTCCAGCCGGTCGCAGCATTCGCGCCAGTTTCCGCCTGTACGTTTGAGCTGCAGCGCCTTGTATAGCACGTCGTAAACCAAGGTGGATTTTCCAGAGCCGGACACGCCAGTGACGGCGACGAGCATCCCGAGGGGAATCATCACGTCCACATTCTTCAAGTTGTGGCTATGCGCGCCGAATATTTTCAGGAACTTACCCTGCGTCTTGCGGCGCTTCTGCGGAACCGCAATTTTAAGTTCGCCGCGAAGGTAGCGGCCTGTTAACGAATGAGGGTCTGCGAGCATTGCATCGCGTGTGCCAGCAAAAATTAACTTGCCGCCGTGTTCTCCGGCGCCCGGGCCGAGATCGAGGATATAGTCCGCAGCCAAAATCGTGTCGGGATCGTGTTCCACAACAAGCAGAGTGTTGCCCAGATCGCGCAAGCCTTTCAGAATTTCAATCAGCCGATTTGTATCGCGCGGATGCAGGCCGATGGAAGGCTCGTCCAGCACATAAAGCGCACCCACCAGGTGCGAGCCGAGCGAAGTAGCGAGTTGAATTCTCTGCGCCTCACCACCAGAAAGCGTCGAAGTAAGCCGATCGAGCGTGAGGTAATCGAGCCCAACTTCGTCGAGAAACCGCAAACGCAGCTGAATTTCCTCCAAGACTTTTTCGACGATTGTCGCTTCCGCCGGAGTAAGCACGAGGCTCTCAAAAAACGGGCGAGCTTCCTTCACCGTCATCTGACAGACTTCCGTGATCGAACGTCCGCTAATTCGCACCGCGCGAGCCTCCGCGCGAAGACGCGTGCCTCGGCAATCCGGACAAGTGGCGTAACCGCGGTACCGGCTCAAGAAAACGCGCACGTGCAGCTTGTATTTTTTCCGCTCAAGCATGGCAAAAAAGCCCTGCACGCCGTCATATTTCTCTTTGCGATCGCCTTCTATGATTGCGTCGCGTTGCGCTGCCGTAAGCTCACGGAACGGGAGTTCCGTCGGAATCCCTGTGGCTCGCGCGAAGCGGCGCATGTCCAACGCGAGCTGGCGGTAGCGTGGCTTAGTCCACGGATGAATCGCGCCATCCGCAAGTGATTTACTTTTATCTGGGATAACACGATCAATATCGAAATCGATGGTATTGCCAAACCCCTGACAGCGTGGACAAGCGCCATAGGGGCTATTAAAAGAGAAAAGGCGCGGCTCCGGTTCCTGGTATGTGGCGCCGCATTTTTTGCATTCGAAGCGTTCGTTGAATACCAGACGCTCGGGAGCTGCGTCCGACGCGTCCGGCACGAATTCCAGAATTGCTTCACCGCGGCCTTCGCGATAACAAATTTCCACCGAATCCATCAGTCGCGAGCGAATCTCGGGCCCGAGAACGAGACGGTCCACCACAACGTACACTGGCTGCGTGAAATTTACGTCCAGCAATTCTTCAGGCGCGGAAAATTCGAAGACGCGTCCAGCTTGGTACAAACGGTTGAACCCGCGCTTTCGCAGACCCGTCAGTGATTCTCGAACGGCTTCCTGCGTCACGCGCACGGGTTTGCGGGGTCGCGTTGCCTGTGGAGCGTTCGTTGCCGCTTCGGGAATCAGCTTCAATTCATATAAAACATAAAATCGGCGCCCCGCCGGAAGCGCCAGTACACGCGCGGCAATTTCGTCGAGCGTGTCCCTTCGCACTTCTTCGCCGCAACGCAAACAAAACGTGTGGCCAATGCGTGCAAACAGCAAGCGCAGATAGTCGTAAATCTCGGTCGCCGTCGCGACGGTCGATCGAGGATTGCGAGTGGAGTTTTTTTGCCGAATCGAAATGGCCGGAGCGATGCCGGTAATCTCATCTACGTCCGGCTTTTCGATTCTTTCCAGGAACTGCCGCGCATATGCCGAGAGCGACTCAATGTAACGACGCTGGCCTTCGGCGTAGAGGGTGTCAAACGCCAGGCTGGACTTGCCGGAACCCGAAACGCCCGTTACCACCGTTATGGCGTTGTGCGGGATGACGAAGTCAATATTCTTGAGGTTGTGAACGCGAGCGCCGCGAACGCGGATCTCCTCAGCATCGCCCGGGCGCGGGGCCGGATTTACAGGGAGGTTCTCAGTGGGCTTCGTCGCCATGTGCGTAAACCAAAAATTATACGCCGCTGAGTCAAGCCGAGCAAATGCGTCGCTGCGTGAGCCAGCAGCGAAGTTTGCTGGTAGCCATGGGACTATCGCGTCATACTTGATAAAGTGGCGCTGTGCGGAACAGCAAACCTCATTTTAACCGCGTGATATGGATCGTCCTCGATAGCGTTGGCATCGGCGAGCTACCTGATGCTGCTGCTTACGGCGATGTGGGACGCGATACTCTGGGCCACATCGCGCGCTCGCGCCCGCTAAGCCTTTCTAATTTAGTTCGTTTGGGTCTCGCGAACATAAGGCCGCTGGCAAATCTAACGCCTGCGGCAAATCCTGCCGGCAGCTACGGAAAGAGCGCAACGGTTTCTCCCGGCAAGGACACCACTACCGGCCACTGGGAAATGGCTGGAATATGGCTGGACCAAGCCTTCCCGGTGTATCCGCACGGCTTTCCGAAATCGCTGATCGAGGATTTCGAGCGCCAGATTGGGCGCCGCACGCTGGGAAATAAGCCCGCTTCCGGGACCGAAATTATCAAAGAGTTGGGCGAAGAGCACGTGCGCACAGGGTTTCCGATCGTGTACACGTCTGGCGACAGCGTTTTCCAAATTGCCGCGCACGAAGATGTGATCCCAATCGCCGAGCTCTACCGCATGTGCGAGGCCGCCCGCAAATTGCTCGATGGACCTAATCGGGTTGGGCGCGTTATTGCCAGGCCGTTTGCCGGCACCACCGGAAATTTTCGACGCACTGAGCGGCGTCACGACTATGCGGTTGAGCCGCCGCGCCCCATGCTGCTCGATGTCCTCGCGGAGTCCAAGGTCCCTGTTTTTGGCGTGGGCAAAATTCACGATATCTACAATGGCCGTGGTGTGGACGACTACGTCACCACAAAAAGTAACGCGGATGGAATGGCCAGACTCACCGAAGCGCTCGCTCAACGTCCTAAAGGATTAATTTTTGCCAATCTTGTGGATTTCGACATGCTCTATGGCCATCGCAAAGATGTCGAGGGTTTCGCGCACTCTCTCGAGGAATTCGACGCGCTGCTGGGGCCTTTTCTCAATGGGTTACGCCCTTCGGACTTATTGCTGATTACCGCCGACCATGGATGCGATCCTGACCCGGTGAACCCGACCACAGACCACTCGCGCGAATACGTTCCGATACTGGCTTACAGCCCGAGCGCGAGCATATTCTCTGGCAAAAATCTCGGAACGCGCTCGACGCTCGCGGACATGGGGCAGACTGTCGCCGAGAATTTTGGGACGAAGATCCCTCATGGGACAAATTTACTGAAGTGAAATTCTCGCGCTCAGAGCAATACGGAAAGGATTTATCGGGTGTAATGAGTCGGAGTGGGCCCAACTTCCAGGCGGTGCCGATCCCATATGGCGCCTTCCCGATTATAATGAGCCATCTCGAAGTCCTGGGTCAGTTCGAGGCAATCGGTGGGGCAAGCGTCTTCGCACAATCCGCAGAACATGCAGCGCGAAGTATCGTAGGTAAACGTGGTCAAAACCTTCCGACGCGTAGCGTCATCCCGCAGCCATCCCACGACAATCAGATTTTCCGGGCAAGCCAGCGCGCACAAATTGCAGGAAATACAAAGCGATTCGCCGGTTTCAGGATTCATGTTCAGCCGCGGCGCGCCGCGATACCGTTCGGCCACCATCGGCCGTTCCTGGGGGTATTGCTCGGTGGTGACATTCTTGGGAGCCTGGTAACGAAAGGTCAGCATCATGCCTTTCACCAAGTCCCACATAAAGATGCGCTTAAGAATTTCTTTCATTCGAGGTAGTTTGACTTCCGGCATGTTCAAAGTCAAGCCATCCATCGACGCAAATAGTGGCGGGTTTCAGACCTTTTAAGCCACAGCCGGCACCGCGGATTTGAGCCACTGCTCCATTTGAGTGTGATCCACCAAGCCGGCCTGCTGTATTACGATGCGGCCTCCATAGAAAACCGCAAAATTCGGGATGCCGCGGACATTGTAGCGAGCAGAAAGCTGAGGATATTTCTCGGTATCCACTTTCAGTACGATGGCCTTCCCTGCCATGTCCGCTGCCGTTCGCGCCACTTCAGGAGCCGCCATGCGGCAGGGGCCGCACCACTCAGCCCAGAAATCCACGAGAACCGGAACAGGAGAATTTTTGATTGCTTCATCGAACAACACATCATCGACCGCTAGAGGTTCAGCTACCGGCGGCAGTGGCGATTTACAAACTCCGCAACGTCCAGTGCTGGCCAGATATTTGGCTGGAATGCGGTTACTGCGTCCGCAATGTTTGCAGGTGCGGATAAATGGCATAGCAGACCTCCATCACTATTCTATGGATGATGAATATGGGTCCTGGGGTGCAAGGTTTACATCGCGCTCGCGTCGGCATGGCCGGATATATGATATTCGCCCGACAAGTTATTTATGGGCGGCAAAAATATACTTTCTCTTCTCGAAGGCGGAGATCGGCGCACCATTGGTCGCGCGGACCGTATCGCGGCAGTCGTTTTGAAGGATCCAAGACTTTTCCCGCAGCTGATGGCGGGACTGTGGTCCGAAAACCCTCTGGTGCGAATGCGCGCTGCCGACGCTGCTGAAAAAGTAACGCGCAACAATCCAGCGCTCCTTCAAGCTTTCAAAAAAGAACTATTGGGCTTGATGGCCGAAACTACGCAACAGGAGTTGCGTTGGCATCTGGCCGCAATGATTCCACGCCTTGCGCTAAATACTGTCGAACGGAAACTTGCGGCCTCTCTCTTAGAGGGCTATCTAGAGGATCGCAGTTCCATCGTCAAAACTTTTGCGCTTCAAGGTCTGGCTGATTTGGCGCGCCGAGACCCGAGTATGCTGCCGACCGTAACAGAGATGTTGCGCGAGGCTACCCGCAGCGGCACACCTGCTATGAAAGCTCGCAGCCGCAAGCTCTTGCTTTGTTTAGAGGATGTTTGACGCGGCTTATCAAAGAGTCGATAACGTGAAATCGCGCGACGTGTAGCCCCGTGTTATTCTGACTTTCGCATGGCAGAAGATACCGTATCCGACATTGAATTTATGCGAGCCGCGCTCTCCGAAGCCCGCGAAGCTGCGGAGCGAGGCGAAGTTCCCATTGGCGCGGTTCTAGTGCTCAACGATCGCATCATCGCGCGCGCCGGCAATCGCACAATCTCGGATTGTGATCCGACCGCGCACGCCGAAATCGTTGCTTTACGCGCTGCGTCAAAAATAATTGGAAATTATCGGCTGCTGGGCGCGGCGCTTTACGTCACCATAGAGCCTTGCGCCATGTGTTGTGGCGCTATGATTCAGGCACGCATCAGCAGACTCGTTTATGGAGCGGACGACGCCCGGGCCGGCGCTGTGCATTCCTGCTTCTCTGTGCTGGATCATCCGCAGCTCAATCACCACGTTGCGACCACTCCGGGGATTCTTGCCGAAGACTCCGCTGCGATTCTCAAGGAGTTCTTCTCCGTTCGGCGCTGAGTCTGCGCATCGTGCTAAATTCACCAGGATCTTCGCGCGTTCAATTCCGAATACTAACGTTTTGGCCGTCCTTTAAAACCACGATTACGGATGACTCGTCCCGGATTAGAATGCAATCTGACGCGTTAGAGTGTCACTTGGAGAATGGCGATGTTTGGTTCTATTAAAACAGCTTCTGTCCTGAGAAATTATTGGCGAATCGGAGTGAATTGCGGCGTGCCTTTAGTTTGGCTTTTCGCGGCCACTTCCCTCTCCGCGCAGGCGCCGAATCCAAGGCCGCCCGATGCGCAAGCTCAAAACCAGGTTTCTTCTCAATCTCAATCTCCCGCGCCTGCAAGTCAGGCGATATCGCCTTCAGCGATCAACCGCGCAAACTTGCTCGCGCAATTCAACGACTCTCTCGAAGAACTCACTTCCCGCGTTTCACCTTCCATAGTCCAAGTGCAGGTCACGGGCTATCGCTCGATCGAAGCCAAAGACGAAAGCGAGACCAGTTTAATTGGCCGCGAGCGCAGCTTGGGCTCTGGCGTGATCGTTGATGCGGACGGATATATCATCACCAACGCGCACGTGGTGAAAGGCGCCCAACGCATCCGCGTGGTTGTCTCCACGCGCGCGACCGGGGACCCGCAAGTCCGCGCAAGTCTTGGTCTCGGCGAACATATTCCTCCGGTGGACGCGAAAGTTGTCGGCATCGCTCCTACCATCGACCTTGCATTGCTGAAGATCGAGGCAAAAGGCTTGCAAGCGATTCCCTTTGCTGATTACACCAAATTGAAAAAGGGCCAGCTTGTCCTGGCGTTTGGCAATCCTGAAGGGCTGGAAAATTCGGTGACTATGGGCGTGGTAAGTTCCGTCGCGCGGCAAGCGAATCCCGGCGTTGCATCCGTGTTCATTCAAACCGATGCGCCCATCAACCCGGGAAACAGCGGCGGCCCGTTAGTGGATACAAATGGCGAGCTCGTAGGAATCAACACATTCATTCTTTCCGAATCAGGGGGCAGCCAGGGATTGGGATTTGCCATACCCAGCAGCGTGGTGAAATTTGTTTACGAAGAGCTTCGCAAGTATGGCCGAGTGCATCGCAGTGTGATCGGCGCCGGATTACAGGACATTACTCCCGACCTCGCTGCCGGACTCTCACTCACCCGACAGCGTGGCGTAATTGTTTCCGATGTGGACCCTGATGGTCCCGCACAAAAATCAGGGCTGCAAATTCAGGACATCCTTGTGACTTTGGATGGCCGCCCGATCGGAAGCGTTCCCCTCGCGGAAATGATTATTTCCACTCGCCCTGCCAGCGCCGTCGTTGAGGCCGAGGTGTTGCGCGGCGATAAGAAAATCACGCTGGAAATTCCGGTTGCCGAAGAAAAGAACGACGTGGATCAGTTAGCCGATCTTGTAAATCCGGAAAAATCGCTGATCTCGAAACTTGGATTCTTCGGCGTGGAGATCGACGACAAACTGGCGCAACAGTTGGACGAGTTGCGCGAACCCTCCGGTGTGATCGTAGCCGCAATGGCTGCGGATCTCCTGGGGCTGGAAGCGGATTTACAGCCGGGGGACGTGATCCACGCGCTCAACGGAAAACATATCGAAACGATTGCCGGTTTGCGGGCCGCGCTCAAAGCCATGCCGCAAGGCGCGCCCGGAGCCTTACAAGTAGAGCGCGACGGAAAATTCATGTACATCACTTTTGAGATGGATTGAATCGCGCGCGTGGATATTTGTCGATCTCGTAGGAGCG
Source organism: uncultured Acidobacteriota bacterium (assembly GCA_963838475.1). Lineage (GTDB taxonomy): Bacteria > Acidobacteriota > Terriglobia > Acidiferrales > UBA7541 > Palsa-295. Next base: position 117,614 of record CAWIRJ010000007.1, on the reverse strand, counting down.
CAGTTGTGGGGTTAGTAAGCGTTTGCTAAGCTAAGAACGCTGCCGCCGCGGAGAGGTGTCTGAGCGGTTGAAAGAGCTCGCCTCGAAAGCGAGTGTAGCGGAAACGCTACCGTGGGTTCAAATCCCACCCTCTCCGCCATCAGCTCACTCGCTGCCCTTCTGGTCTGCGCGGCTAGCTTACTTTTCCGATTCGCGCTCCCAGAACCTTCCGATCCGGGCTGCTTCGATGAAATCCTTGAGGCCTGTTTTCGCCGTTACGTTTACCACGCCCGGCTGTTCTTTAATTTCTGCAGCTCTTGCGAGCGACGGAATTCCGGAAAAGCCGACGGCCTTACAATGCCGAACGGCGTCCATCAGGAAATTTAAAGCTGTGGGATCGCTGGCGAGATTCCTATCGCCTTCCGGTCCTGCCAGCACAACGATTGCGTCGAACAGCACCGAGGGTGAGGCGCGCAAAGCCATTTCTGACGGCGTCGACTCGCCTTCAGAATCCAGCTCGCCTTGGATCTTGCAAGTTATGATCGCTGCCTTGGCGCCTTCTGATTTAATCTGCGCGACAACTTCTTTTTTGAGCTTGCCGTCAAATCCCGCGCAGAGCAACACTCCTACTTTACGGCCGGCAAGAGTGGGTTTGTACTTTTCGTAGATTCGCAACGCCGGGCTCGGTTCCAGATCGATTGGAGTTTTGGCTGGAGTGATTTTCTCCGCCTGCCCTTCGGCGCCTAACGCAGTGATTACTTTGTTCGCCAACTCTTTGTCGATGAGTAACAAATGACCCAGCATCCTTAGCCGTACCGCTTCGGTTTCCACCTTGCCCAACTCAAACGTCAGCGCGTTCGCTAGATGTTTTTGCTCTGGCGGCGTTATGGATTTGTAAAACAATCGGGCTTGCGAATAGTGATCGGAAAAAGATTCTGAACGCGCGCGAACCGGGCTGCCTTCCACGGATCTTGTGGACGTGGTGAAGCCGCGATCTAGAGATTCTCGCGGTGCACCAGGCTCCAATGAATTTGGCTCGTAGGACACTCGGCCTTTGGGCACGGCCATTTGGTGGATACCATCGCGTTGAAGATTGTGAAACGGACACTTTGGCGCATTTACCGGAAGCTGGTGAAAATTGGGGCCGCCCAAACGGCTCAATTGCGTATCGAGATATGAGAAGAGCCTGCCTTGCAGCAAAGGATCTTCCGAAAAATCCAGTCCCGGAACTAGATGGCTGGGGCAGAACGCTACCTGTTCCGTTTCGGAAAAGAAATTGTCGGGGTTTCGATCCAGGACCATCTTCCCGACCATCTGCAGCGGCACCAGCTCTTCCGGAATAATTTTCGTGGCGTCGAGGACATCAAATTCGAAGCGCTCGGCCATTGCCTCGTCGAAAATTTGCAGGCCCAGCTCGTACTCGGGAAAATCTCCCGCGTCGATGGCTTCCCAAAGATCTTGACGGTGAAAATCCGAGTTGGCTCCGTTAATTTTGACTGCTTCGTCCCACAGAACTGATGCAGTGCCGAGCTTCGGCCGCCAGTGAAATTTCACAAAATGCGTCTTCCCAGTCTCATTTACCAGGCGGAAAGTGTGGATTCCAAATCCTTCCATCATCCGGTACGAACGCGGGATGGCGCGGTCCGACATAACCCACATGATCATGTGCATCGATTCAGGCATCAGCGAAATAAAATCCCAGAAGGTGTCGTGCGCCGAAGCGGCTTGCGGAAATCCGCGGTCGGGCTCCGGCTTCACAGAGTGGATCAAGTCGGGAAACTTCATGGCGTCCTGCACAAAAAATACTGGAATATTATTGCCGACCAAATCAAAATTCCCTTCAGTGGTATAGAACTTCACCGCAAAACCCCGCACGTCGCGCGCCAGATCGGCGGATCCTCGTTCTCCGGCCACGGTTGAAAACCTGACAAAAACCGGGGTTTTAACATCCGGACTCGACAGAAAGGCCGCCTTCGTGAATTTCTTCATGGAGCGGTACGGCTGAAAATATCCGTGCGCCGCGGACCCGCGCGCATGGACGATTCGCTCGGGTATGCGCTCGTGGTCGAAGTGCGTGATCTTCTCGCGCAAAATAAAATCTTCCAGCAAGGTCGGGCCGCGTTCCCCGGCGCGCAGCGAGTTTTGATTGTCGGCGATCGCAAGGCCCTGATTGGTGGTGATCGGCAGATCGCCAGGATTGGCCTGTTGATGCGTTTCGCCGCTCTTTACTTTGACGATTTTGATTTCGGGTTCGGCTATTTTTGATTTGCTGGTCTTCTTACTTGGCATTTTCGAGACGTCCTCTGGAAGAATTTTCTTGAATGAGAAACACGAGACCGCTGGGCGGTAAGGGGCGCCTATTAGTAAAGCCCTTAATTGCCAGCGAGATTTTCCGTGAGCGACCTGAGGCTACCAAAATCGAGCAGATTTCAGTCCGTCCAATCCGACCTCGTCAGCAAGTTAGATGTCAGATGCGAAGCAAAGTTACACTTGGGATTTTTGGCTGTGACTTCGTACGCGGCCTGCGCATCATTCTTATGAGTACTGGCGTTGAATATTGGCCTAAAGGTGAAGGGCAAAATACACGATATAGTCAATAAGCCTATGATTGCCGACTCCCTAAGAAACAAAATAAAAACTCCGTATCTTCGTTACGCATTTTGGATTGTTCCTTTCGTTCTGTGCGCCATCACCGTGTGCCAGGGTTATTCCGTTCTCACGCATGAAGCCATTATCGATTCGGCCTGGGACGATGGCATCAAACCGCTGCTTCTGAAGAGGTTCCCTGCCGCAACTCCGGAAGATCTTAAAGCCGCGCACTCCTACGCTTATGGGGGATGCGTAATTCAGGATCTGGGCTACTATCCGTTCGGAAGCCACCTATTTAGCGATCTGCTGCATTACGTTCGCACGGGCGACTTCGTCGAGGCGCTGATTCGCGATTCACAGGATTTGAATGATTATGCATTCGCCCTGGGCGCCCTGGCGCACTATGCGGCGGACAATCAAGGCCATCGCGTCGCAGTGAACCACGCAGTACCGATGCTTTACCCCAAACTCCGGGCGAAATATGGTGACACGATTGTCTACGACCAAGATCCTGCCGCACATCTCAAAACCGAGTTCGGATTTGACGTCTTGCAAGTCGCCAAAGGGCGTTATGCGCCGGACGATTACCGGGGCTTTATAGGGTTCGAAGTTTCGAAGCCACTACTCGAAAAAGCCTTTGAAGAAACCTACTCCGTTCCGCTGAAATCCGTATTCTCCGATTTCGACCTCGCCATCGGAACTTATCGCTACAGCGTCAGCAAAGCGATCCCAACTGCCACCAAAGTTGCGTGGGAGACAAACAAAGATCAAATCCAGAAAGATATTCCGGGCGTCACAAAACAGAAATTCCTGTACCACATTTCGCGTTCAAGCTACGAGAAAAACTGGGGGCACAAGTATCAAAAACCGGGATTCAAAGTCGAACTTCTAGCTTTCTTCTTCCGGCTAGTTCCCAAGATTGGCCCGTTCAGGGTTTTTCGTTTCAAAACCCCCACTCCAGAAGCCGAAAAATTATTTGAGGCCAGCTTCAACGGCTCCGTGACGGACTACCAGCATTTTCTGCATGAAGAGAAGGACACCGGTCAAATCGAACTCGTAAACGATAATTTTGATACTGGAACCGTGACGGGCCCGGGACAATATCCGCTCGCGGATAAAACCTACGCGCAATTGCTGGACAAATTGGACAAAGACCACTTCGCACAAGTAACTCCTGAATTGCGCGCCACACTTCTTGATTTTTACAAAGATCCGAACGCGCCGTTCACCACGAAAAAAGACCAGAAGGAATGGGCCAAAGTTCTGAAAGAAGTGGATGCCTTGAAAGCTTTCACTCCGAATGCAACGCCTGCTGTCACTTCAGCCGCGTCCGGCGGGCAGAAATAGCCCGCTTGCGGCGAACAATTTATCCAACCCTCGAATCACTTTGTTGACTCAACTGTTCCGGTCAGCACGGTGATTGACGCAGCCGGAAGATCGTACTGAGTATTCGGCGACGCCGCGATTGCAGAACGCGCCGGCGGACCATCCGGATCGGCTTTTCCGGTGCCGATTTCCGGATGCCATTTATACTGCGCGCTCCCAAACGTGACCATCTTTACGTGTCCCGTAAAATACCCAGCCTTCCCCGGATCCAAATCGTCAAAACTGATTCGCACCGTGTGCGCGTTTTCCTGATCTTTATTGACAATCATCAAAGACCACTGATTATCCGGACGTAGCGCCGCATAGACCGTCACCAGAACATGTCCCGCCCCGTCGCGAATATCGCTCGAGGCTGAATACAGACGGTTCACTTCATTGCCCGGCTGCACCCATTCCAGGTTGATTAGTTGGCTGGCGAAATATTGCGAAAGCGGCTGCTCCACTTGCAAATTTGCGTCTGTGGAAAACAATCCGAAAGTGCCTAGTGAGTTGTTGCATCCGCGATGAACCCCCAGCGGCAGATAATGAAAAAAATAAACTGCATCACCACCATTACTTAAAAAAGCTCCTATGTAATCGGCAAGCCAGAGAGCGCCCCAAATGTCCACATAAGCTTCTTCCGACTGCCACGCGATATTCGATTCGGTGATGAACATCGGAATGTTTGGCGGAACGCCATCGTCGCGCCAGACCTGGGTAATGTGCGTTACCAGATTGGCTTCGTCATATAAGCTGCTCCACGGAATCTTGCAAGGTTCCATCGGGTAATGCTCGAAGGAAAAAAACGCAAGATCGGAAAGCCGGCCGTGAGATTTTAAATAATCGATGAAACGCGCGGTCCAGGAAGTCTTGCCGCTCGCATCTGCCCACGCTTCGATGTCTTTGTTGACTCCGGTAAAAATCGGGCCACCGAGTTTCAGATTCGGATTTACTTTGTGCAGCGCCGCGGCCCATTGCACGTACAACGCGGCATAATCTTCCGGAGTGGTGTAATGCCCGTCCGGCTCTTCGCCCATTTCCACATACGAAATTGGATACCCGCGCTTTTCGATATACGAAATCTCCGCCGCAGAATCTTCCGGAGTTGCATACAACATCGCAATCGGAATCATGGCAGGCAAGCCCCGCGTGAAGCCGCTCGTGAAAAACAAATCGAATCCAACCTGATCGCCGGCGTGCTCGTCCAGATCCGAAGGCTCGTGCCACGGATCTACCGACGAGCAATAGGTCGCCGTCTGATCCTGATCCGGTGTATGACGAATCAAATCGTGGAAAATTCCACTGGGTGAAGTCGTTCCCAGATAAATTTCGCGGATGGCATACCCCATGCAATTTCTGCGATCGGCTGAACCATGTGTGTCGCACGTGTTCGATGACTGCGTCATCAGCACGCGAACGTACTGCACCGAAACTGGCGCTTCGGACAATCGCAGAACGACCGTGCCGCCCTGCCCTTCCGATATCGCGCCAGCCGGAAACGTTTGCCACACGCCAAGCGTGGGCTTCTTGATGGGGTCTTCGCCGGTCCAATACTGCACAAAATATTTTTTGGCGTAAGGCTCGGCCCATGCAATTCGGATCGCAGTGACATCCAGCCTGCTCGTTAGATCCAGGAAAATCCATTGGGGGTGCAGCGAGTCGTCCTCGCCCGTGAACGCTTGCGTCAGGTACGGATTGCTTTTCCAATACGTATTTGTATCGCCATCGGTCAGGCGCGAATATCCAATCGTGTCTGTGCCGTCATCATGCGTGACGCCGCGATGTGGTAGGGGATAGCCGTAAGAGTGGCGTATGAAATCGCCGGGAGTTGCGCTTCCGGTGAAATAACCCTTGCCGGCCGGGTCGCTCCACGTGCCGACCGGATTCCAATGCCACGCTTCCATGTGCAGCTCGGTATTTTGCCGGTACGAAACAGTTTGCCAGCCCGCGGAAAGAACTTCTTTCACCATAGGCTCGACAAAAAGTTTGTCGGCAGCGCCGTAAGGCAACCGGTCGATTCCCGCGCCTAGTGCCCGCGCAGGAACGATGGAATTCGTCGCACGTTCGGGCTTTGCATCCACCCGAATCGTTTGCGCGCGCGAGGAATACGCCGCAACGGCTAAAATACATGCAGTTAACAAGAACCTCTTACAGGTGCGTGTCGAACGAAGGTATTCAAAACGAGCTTCCGAACCGCACGAACCTGGAGCAGCCAAGTTTTTCTCCTGTTCTTCAGGCCAAAGCACGGCAAAGACCGACTCGCCGCCTACGAACTCTTGCCTTTGGTTTTGCCTGAAGCCGTTCCATTTATTTTGTTCAGTGTTTCTTGCGCCTTTGATTTATATGGACTATTAATCGACACCGCTTCGTTAAGCACTGTGCGTGCTTCCGGGAACCGTTCCATTTTCGCGAGGGTGAATCCCAGCCGATACAAATTTCGCGCGTAGGCCACCGTGTTCGACTTCAGCAGCGGGCTGGCCTGCTTGAAGGAATCCACGGCCGGCTGAAAGCGCCCTTTATTCACGTTGGCTTCACCGATCGCGGAATATGCCAACCCTTTCTCCACGGTCACTTGCTGCTGCCACTGATCGTCACTCAAATTGTCGGGCTTCTTCGCCTGTGCCAACAGATCGAGAGCTTGTTGTGCGTCCGCTACGGCCTTGTCCAATTGCTGCCCGTTGTCAGTCCAGTAATCGGAAAGTAGCAGCAGCATGGAAATATTATTTGGATCAGCGGCCAAAATTCGTTGCGCTGTATCCAGCATTTTTGGAATTTGCTGTGCCTGCTGGTAGGCGATGGCGGTCTGCTCGCGAACGGCGGGCGTGTACTGCGAATCGGGGAAGTCAGTAACATAACGCTCGAAAAGCGCAGCGCGAGCAGTTGGATCAGTTATTTTATACGCAGCAGTCACAAGCGCGTACTGCACGTAACCGATATCGCCCTGCACGTTGGCTAAATTTGTTGTTTTCTGCTGTGTCCACTGATCGGGCGCCGTACCTTCGGGTGGCGGAGCATTTTTATATTGCGCGATGATCTCGGCCACTTTGTCGCCCGCGTCGTACAATTTTTTCACATCGCCCTGTCCTTCAGCGGCGTGGACCACGCTTACAGCCGCAGAAAGATTTGTGGGATCAAGTGCCAGTGCCTTCGCCGCATATTCGTAAACTTTGGCGTAATTTTTCTGCGCCAGATAGGTCTGCACGTAGAGTTGATCGCCCAGCAACTCCATGTCGCCCTTGCCAAAGTCGGCCATGAACTTATCGAGCAGTGCCACTTTCTCCGGCCCATCAGGCGCGGCATAAATTTCCGTCAGCGCTTTATCTTCGGGAGTCCCGGCGGACACCACGACACTCTTGCCGATCTGAGCCGACGCTGTGGCGGACACACTCAGCAAGATCGCAATCAGAATCATCAATCGTTGCATGGCTGCCTCCTCACTTCCTTTAATCCGAACTTTCGCCATTCGCCATTCCTGCGGTCTTTATATATGTTGGGATAAACCGTGGCACGCGACGGCAATACTCCGCGTAAGAGGCACCGAACCGGTTACTTAATTCGTGCTCTTCCAACATTATTGCAATCCGCGTAAGCACGAGCCAGGCGGCTGCAATCATCCACATCGGACCCGTCCCAGCCAAAAAACAAGCGCCGAGTATCGCTAGAAACGAGCCGATATACCTTGGATGGCGTATCCTTGAATAAATTCCGCCACGTACGATTTCTCCGCCACCGGAAAGCTCCGTCTGCCCAATCAGACGCTCCGTGCCTAAATCTTTTTTTACGCGCGAGAAGATCCACACTTCTAGAATTATCAGCGAGAGTCCCGCGCCAATTTCCCATAACGCCGGGCGTGTCGCCCGAAATAATCTGCGATGGAAGATTATGAGAAGTATGGTTACCGGAAGCCAGGAGAACAGCAGCCCAACGATATAACCTGCGCTTCTGTGTTTGCGCCAGTAATGCACTTGCGGATGCATCACGAACCAGTAAAGCGGTATAGGTAGCTGCAGAAAAAGCACGATCGCCGCAATCCAGCTGAAGAGGCCCACGCGCGCATCTTAGTCGAAGCCGTCAGTTCAGAAAACAAGGTTTTTTTTGGCCACGGATGAATGGAACCGGCAGCCACTGGGCGTCGAAGACAACTTGGCTGCTTGTATCGTTTCGGCCGACGGCAACAAGCATTGACGATTTCGGCGTTTCAGTGGACGATTCTTGCGACAGAAGGCTCAAGGAGGACAAATGCCGGCAGCCACATCATTCGAGAAAATGGAGAACGAGAAATTAAACGAGCGCATTTCGCGCCAGATGTTAAGCGGCGAAGACGCCACGCTCGCGCGAATTTTTTTGGCGCGCGGAGCAGTCGTGCCGCGCCATTCGCATCGCAGCGAACAATTTTCGTTCATCCTGTCGGGCGCGCTCAAATTCATATTTGACGACTCCGAGTTCGTGCTGCGCGCGGGCGAAATCGTATTGATCCCTGCAAACGTGCCGCATAGAGCCGAAGCGCTGGAAGATACCGTGGATATCGATTTCTTCGCTCCCCGCCGCGAAGACTGGATTCGCAAAGATGATGCGTACCTGCGCCAAGGCGCGGACAAGGAGTAATCAATGGACCTCGGATTGAAAGGGCGCGTGGCCATTGTCGCTGCCGCCAGCAAAGGATTGGGGCGCGCTGTGGCTGAAGAATTCGCGAAAGAAGGTTGCCAAGTTGCGATCTGCGCGCGAACTGCTGCCGATCTCGAACTTACGGCTAACGAAATCGGGAAGGCCAGTGGGCGCACTGTTTTTTGGCGAGCGCTCGACGTTACAAAATCGGATGCCGTCCGTACTTTTGTCGAAGAGGTGGACAAAAAATACGGCCGCATTGATATATGCGTCACAAATGCCGGTGGTCCTCCGGCAAAGAAATTTCTCGAAATTAGTTTGGAAGACTGGCGAGCCGCGGTGGAGCTTACTTTGCTCAGCAACGTTTATTTCGCACGCGAAGTTCTCCCGCGCATGCAGCGCAATCGTTGGGGCCGGCTCATCACACTCACTTCTGTCTCGGTAAAGCAGCCTATTGATGGCTTGCTCCTTTCCAACTCCCTGCGCGCAGGGGTCACCGGCTTGGCCAAAACGCTCGCCAATGAATTTGGTGCCGACGGCATCACGGTGAACAACGTTTGTCCCGGCTTCACGCTGACCGACCGTCTGGAAGAGCTAGTCGAGAAACGTGCAAAAGACGCCGGCGTTGACCGCGAGCAGGCGATCAAAAACATGAGCGCCCAAGTCCCCGCCGGCCGCCTGGGCCGTCCTGACGAATTAGCCGCGCTGATCACCTTTCTCGGCTCCGAGCGCGCGAGCTACATCAACGGCACTACAATCCAAGTGGATGGGGGCTTGGTGAAGGGCCTGCTCTGAATTTGTTACGGTGAGAGGTCAGTAGGCCAGGAAAATCCGCAAATCGCGTAGATTGTTGCCGGTCGGCCCGGTGATAATCACGTCATCGAGACGTTTGAAAAAGGTGTGGGCGTCGCTACGGCGAAAGAAGTCTTCCGGTTCCATCCCTGCTGCGCGCGCTCGTTGAAGCGTCTCTCCATCCGCAACTGCACCAGCCGCCGGGCTGTTTCCATCAATTCCATCCGTTCCGGCGCTAAGCACCGTTATTCTCTTCCCCGCAATTTTTGGAACGCAGGCCAGCACGAAAGCCAAATTACGGCCGCCAGTTCCTTTGCCCGTCACCGGACTGCTCACTTCCCCACCGGCCATTAGCGCCACGCGCCTGCCAGGATTGTCTTTTTTCAGCGCTTCGAGCTGCTCCAATAAATAGTCGGCGGCCTTTTCGATCGGCCAGTTGTCCGTGGAATTGTCGGCCAAACAAACAAATCCTTCTCCTTCGCATGCGTGGTGGCATGCATGCGTCAGATCGTGAGTCCGAAGAAGCAATTCGAAGTGGGAGCGCGCAAAAGCAGGTTCGTCCGACTTGGGCGTTTCACTTAGCCCTCGCTGCTCGAATAATGCACAAATCGAAGGCGGCAATTTTGGCAACAAATCATATCTACGTACGATTTGCTCTGCGTCCTGAACGGTTGTGGGGTCCGGCAAAGTCGGCCCCGACGCGAGAGCTGACTCTTGCCCTTCAGGTACGTCGCTAATTGCCAACGTGATTTTCATGGCGCGCGGCGCTTCCGCAGCCAGACGTCCACCTTTGGTTGCAGACAAATGCTTCCGGATCACGTTGATTTCTTCAATCGGGGCGCCACAGGTGACCAGCGCGAAGTGCAACTTCTGAAAATCTTCCAGCGTGATCCCATCGTGCAACGGTTGCTCCACCATTGCGGAACCGCCGCCCGAGATCAAAAAAAATACCAGTGAGCGCTCGCCGCAAAGCGCCAACCGATCTAGAATCGCGCGGCCTGCCGCAAAACTTTCCTCCGTGGGCAATGGATGTCCGCCCACAAATGTTTTCCAACCCGGAAGCGCAGGCGGCGAACTCGGCCCAACCAAGATTCCTTCAACTTGGAATTCCGGCGCGAGAATATCGTTTAAAGCTTCCGCCATCGCAAATGACGCCTTTCCAAACGAAATCGCGACAATCTCGCGAAATTTCTGGAGATCAATCGTGGCGCCCCCAGCTTGGATGATGGGCCCTTCGCGATTCAGTTTTCGCGCGAGAACGGTAGGGATTCGAATTTCGCTAAGTGTTTGCAGAAAAAAATGCTGCGCTACTTTTTTCAAAGTGTCTGGGACTCGCTATAACCGACGAAAGTTCAACCTCGACCGAGAACGAAGAGCGTCATTTCAAACCGAGACCGTCCGCATTGATCGCGTTCGGAGGGCGCCGCCCTTCGAATAATGCCACCACATTATTCGCCGCCATCACTGCCATTTTCGTTCGCGTATCCACGGAAGCGCTGGCAATATGCGGGGTCAAAATCACATCCTTGCGCGTTAATAGCGCCGGATGTACTTTTGGCTCGTGTTCAAACACGTCCAGCGCCGCGCCGGCAATTTTCTTGTTCTCCAAAGCCTCGGCAAGCGCCGCTTCGTCCACTACCGGTCCGCGCGAGGTATTCACCAGGAACGCAGTACGTTTCATTTTTTCTAAATTATCTTTCGAAATTAGATGCCGAGTATCCGGTAGCAGCGGAACGTGCAGGCTGATAAAATCGGATTCGCGAAACAGCGTGTCGCGATCGACAAACTCCGCATTCAATTCTTTTTCCACCTCGGCTGACGCGCGGACGGCGTCACTGTAAAGGATCCGCATCTGAAAACCCTGCGCGCGTCGCGCAACCCCGCGACCAATTCGTCCAAAGCCCAGAATGCCGATCGTTTTGCCCCACACGTCGCCGCCCACCAGTTGATCCAGGTCCCATCCTGGCCAGGTGCCCGACCGCATCCAGGCGTCGCCTTCGAGCAATCGGCGAGCAATCGCCATCAGCAACGTCCATGCAAAATCCGCCGTGGTGTCATCCAGAACGCCGGGAGTATTCGTAGCCACAACTTTGTGACTGGTGCATGCCGCTACGTCGATATTGTCATAACCGACTGAAACAGTGGACGCGATGCGCAACTTCGGCGCCGCCGAAAGCAATTCCTCGTCCACTTTTTCCGTCAACAGACAGATCAAGCCTTCCTTGTCGGCCACACGTTTCAGCAGTTCTTCACGCGAAATCCGTTGGGGAGGAGTCCAATAATCCACAGCGAAGTTTTGATCGAGAATCGTACGCGCGGCCGGGAACAACGGACGCGTGGAAAAAATTGCCGGCTTGGTCACTGCTCACCTCGCATGAGTGGTTTGTGCAGGGTGAGTAGCATACACCGACACGGTGCCTCAGCGCAGTTCAGGAACAAGTAAAAAAAGACCCGGGGCTGTTTTAGACGGTCACCACAATCTTTCCGATGTGCTCGTTGGATTCCATATAACGATGGGCTTCCACTATCTGGTCCAACCGGAATTTCTTGGCGATGCGCGGCTTGAAGTCACCCTTTTCGAGATGTTCGATAACGTATTTCTCGGCCTTGGTCCTACGCTCTGGTACCGACACCACCTCGAATATCGAATACCCGCGCAACGAAAGCCCTTTCGGAAGCGCAATCAAAAGGGGAAATGGAGTTGGCTCCATCGACAAGCTACCGTACTCGAAAATCGTTCCACCCGGCGCGGCGGCCTTTGCCAATAATTCGACACCTTTGCCGGCGATAGCGTCGAAAATTACTCGCGGTCCTTTACCACCCGTAATTTCTCCGATGCGTTTGACCAAATCCTCTTCCTGAGTGGCAATCACATGATCAGCACCGAGCGATGATAATTCGGCTTTCTTCTTCGACGTACGAGTAGTCGCGATGCTAATCGCTCCCTCAACTTTTGCGATTTCAATTGCGGCGATTCCCACGCTGCTGCTCGCCGCCGTAATCACCACAAAATCGCCTCGAGTTATTCCTGCGATTTGGACCAGCGCGCCATACGCCGTTAGGTACTGCATCCATATCGAAGTTCCTTCCTCCGGCGAAAACTTCGCCGGATACGAGGCCAAAGAATACGCCGGGACGATCGCTACTTCGCCATACACGCCATATTTATCTGCGGCGAAAGACGGCACTGTGCTGAATCGCTTGCCGATCAATCCCTTGTCGACGCCTTTCCCCACAGCCTCCACCACACCAGCGGCCTCATAGCCCAACGTGCACGGGGGAGACGCACGAACCAGGTACTTGCCCTGTCGGAAAACCACCTCAGCGCGGTTCAAACCAATGGCCTGAACCCGCAATCGAACTTCACCATCCCCGGGATCCGGTATCGGGATTTCCTCTAACTTCAAAACTTCCGGCCCGCCGCATTCGTGGAAGCGAACGATTTTTGCGGTCGCAGCTCCTGGTGCTGGCGCACTTGAATTTGCCATTGGATCCTCCTGATGTCGTTTAGCCGTTTGGATGCCTCGCCCGAGAGGGCAGATTCAGCACACCGCCTCGCCGCGCTCACGTTGACGTTCACAGACGCACGCGTCTATAGTGGCCTTGAAGAGCACTCGAAGCAACCTGCAACCAAAAATCATGGATTCTCACGCGATCAATGACCTGAAAAAACTTCTGGGTGCCGACGCCGTGCTGCACCGCCCGGAAGAGCTATTGCTGTACGAATACGACGGCTCGGTCGAAGTCGCGCGCCCGAATTGTGTCGTTTTCCCGCGCAACACGAGCGATGTCGTCGGCATCGTCCAAATTGCGAATCGCTATCAAACCCCCATCATAGGACGCGGCGCAGGCACTGGCCTTTCCGGCGGAGCGCTCGCGCGTCAGGGCGGCATTTTAGTAGTTTTTTCGCGCATGAATCGCGTTCTGGAAATTGATGTCGAGAATCAGCGCGCCGTCGTGCAGCCGGGAGTGGTGAACGCTGACCTTAGCGTGGCCGTCGCGCACACCGGCCTTCATTTTGCTCCGGATCCTTCCAGCCAAAAAGCCAGCACCATCGGCGGCAACGTGTCGGAAAATTCCGGCGGCCCGCACACCCTGGCTTACGGCGTTACAACGAATCACGTGCATTCGCTCGAAGCTGTGCTGCCTACCGGCGAACTCGTGCGCTTAGGAAGTCCCGCACTAGATTCACCTGGTTACGATCTCCCCGGCCTTTTCGTCGGCTCCGAAGGGACCCTGGCTCTAATCACCGAAATTACCGTGAAGCTTACGCGCCTGCCTGAAACCGTAAAAACACTTCTCGCGATTTTCGACACTGTTGACGACGCCACCGAAACCGTGGTCGATATCACCGCGCGTGGCGTCACTCCTGCAGCGTGCGAAATGCTCGATGGTTGGACCATCCGCGCTGTGGAAGCTTACGTGCACGCCGGTTTCCCCGTCGATTGCGCCGCGGTCCTTCTTCTTGAAGTGGACGGCCTGCGCGAATCGGCTGAGCAACATGCCGACGAAGTCGCAGATGTTTGCCGCCTTCATCATGCGCGCGAAGTGCGCGTGGCCCGCGACGCTCGCGAGCGCGATCTGCTCTGGAAAGGCCGCAAAAACGCCTTTGGCGCGGTCGGACGCCTTTCGCCCACCTATTACGTCCAAGATGGCGTGATCCCACGCACCAAGTTGCCGCAGACTCTGCGACGAATTAACGAGATTGGTGAAAAATACGGCTTCGAGATCGGCAATATTTTTCACGCCGGCGACGGGAACTTGCATCCCATCATCCTGTTCGATGCGCGCGAAGAAAAACAATTTCAGCGCGCCGTCGCTAGCGCCGACGAAATCATAGGCTTTTGCATCGAAATGGGCGGCTCGATTACCGGCGAGCACGGCGTGGGCATGGAAAAGGATCGCCTGATGCCGCTGCTTTTCACTGAAGACGACATGAATTTAATGCGGCGCGTTCGTGACGCATATAATCCCACCGGCCTGTTGAATCCCGGCAAAATTTTCCCCAACACAAAGGGCTGCGGAGAAATTCACGTACGCCCGCTGCCAGTAGCAGGTGTTTCGCGCGCATGAGCACGGCCAGCGCTACCGTTCCGTCACGATTAGCGGATATCGTTGGGCCTTCGAACGTCTTCACTGATCCAGCTCAGCTTGCCGCCTTTGTAATCGCCGACAAAAGTCCGTCTTCAGTGGTGCGTCCACAATCGGCGGCCGAAATCGCGGAAATCGTAAAATTCGCGCGTAAAGAGAGGCTCGCGATCATCGCAACCGGCGCACGCACAAAGATGGGAATTGGCTTGCCGCCACGCCAGTACGATATCGCCTTGGACATGACTCGTCTCGACCGCATGGTTTCCTACGATCCCGGCGACCTCACATTAAGCGTCGAAGCTGGAATTCCGCTACACAAACTCGGAGCGATTCTTGCCGAGCATCGTCAATTCCTTCCGCTCGCTGTGCCTTATTTCGAGCGAACCACAATCGGCGGGACCATCGCATCGGGCGTAGATGGCCCTCTGCGCCAACTTTACGGTACCGCACGCGATTACCTGTTAGGTATGGAATTTGTGACGGGCGAAGGAGTCGCAGCAAAAAGCGGTGGCCGCGTGGTGAAAAACGTCACCGGCTACGACATCCATAAAGTGATGATCGGCGCGCTTGGCACGCTCGGCGTAATCACGCGCATAAATTTCAAAACTTTTCCCATGTTGTCATCGAGCCGTGCTTTCGTTGTCACTTTTCAAACCGTGGAGCGCGCGTGCGGCATGCGCAACCGGGTTTCCCAATCGCACTTCGCACCGGTTACCATGGAAATCTTTAGCCCGGGTATTGCGAGCCTTTTTTCCAGCGAAACAGCGTCGCGAATCGCGCAAACTTCGGTACCTGAAAACATCTTTCCCGACTCACGGTGGGTATTCACTTGCGGCTTCGCTGGAAACCCAAATGCGCTCTCCCGTTACGAGAATGAACTGCGCAAAATGGCCGAAGAATGCGGCGCAGTTGACGCCGCCGTTCTGGAGGGAACCCAGCTGGCGTCCGCTTTTGCACTCAAGCGTGAGTTCATTCCCATTGCACTGTCGTCCTCACCGGCAACTACAATTCTGAAAATTAGCGTACTGCCTCGACAGATCGCAGAGGCCTTGACCGTAGCTACGCGCGAAGCCGAGAGCCGTCACCTTCCGTGGGTCGCGATGGCCCGCGGCGTCGGCGTGATTTATTTCGCGATCCTGCCAATCGAAGCTAACGAAACAACGAAGCAGCAGGTTGCTCAAGCATCCGAAAACATTCTCTCTGCCAGCGCCGCTCTGGGCGGCCATGCCACAATTCCGTGGTGCCCCACTGAATGGAAAAACGGTCTGAAAGTCTGGGGCCTGCCGCGCGCCGATTTCGCGCAAATGCTAAAGCTAAAGAAGGCCTTCGATCCGGACGGCATTTTCAGCCCCGGCCGTTTCGTCGGAGGAATTTAGGGATGCCGGCGACTCCTCCTCAATCGCACGAAGATGCCCAACGCGAGTTCGCGCTCACGCTCAGCGGCTTTTCCGCCGCCGATAAACCGGAGTATGAAGATTACTCGCGCTGCGTCCATTGTGGCCTGTGTTCAAATAATTGCCCCACCTATCGTCTCTGGGGACGCGAAGCAGATTCACCTCGCGGACGCATACGCCAAATGGCTCTGGTCGATCAGGGACGCCTTGAAATCGGCGACACTTTTGTCACTCACATCGATCGCTGCCTGAATTGCCGCAACTGCGAAAGCGTCTGTCCTTCGGGCGTCGAATACGGCAAAATTCTCGAACTGGCGCGCGCCCAAATAGAACAAAAGTACAAACGGCCCTTCGTTTCGCGCATTTTGCGCAATTTCGTCTATCGACGCCTGCTGCCCTACCCAAAAAGAATCGCCGTTGCTGCAAAGTCTCTCCGGTTTTATCAAAGGTCGGGACTCTCGTCCTTCGCTCGCAGAACGGGGATTCTGCACTTGTTAGGCCTGCAAGACCGTGAGAGCTTGCTGCCAAAGATCGACTCAAGTTTCTTCTTCAGCGAACTGGGGAAAACCTTTCCGGCTCAAGGGAAGCAGCGCGCACGAGTCGCGTTCTTTGCCGGTTGCGTGGCGCAAGTGACTTTTAGCGAACTCAATCGCGCGTCGATACGCGTGCTGCAAGCCAATGGCTGCGAAGTCGTCGTCCCCGCGGAACAAGTTTGCTGCGGTGCGCTGGCCGCGCACGCCGGCGTCCGCGACGTGGCCCGAAATCTGGCGCGCACGAACTTCCCCGCATTTCGCGTGGACGATTTCGACGCCATCATCACTAATGCCGCTGGCTGCGGCTCCACGCTGAAAGAATATTCGCATTTATTTACAGAGAACGAGTCCGACCTGGAAAATGCACGAAAATTTTCAGCCAAAGTTCGCGACATTTCCGAGTTTCTCGCTGAATTGGGTCTGGTGGCTCCGCTGCGACCGCTGCCCATGCGCGTCACATATCAGGATTCCTGCCACCTGGTACACGGACAGAAAATTCGCGAAGCTCCGCGGAAATTGATTCGCGCCATTCCGTCGGTCGAACTCATCGAAATGGCACTGTCCGATTTATGCTGCGGCTCGGCCGGCGTTTACAACGTGACCGAACCCAAGGCCGCGCTCGATCTGCTTTCCGACAAAATGCAACACGCCCAGCGTACCAAGGCACAAGCTATCCTCACCGCAAATCCCGGTTGCATCCTGCAACTACGCGCGGGCGCCGCAATCCACAGAACGGGCCAGGAAGTTTTGCACGTTGTAGAGCTTCTTGACCGCGCTCTCGTCAAATCTTGACGAGGCTTTTCACTCTCTGCCGAAAACGCGGATGAATTTGAAAAAAAGGGGGCTTGCGGGCAGAGCGTGGTGGGGTTCCGCCCGCAAGTATTGAGTGCATCGGGGTAACCTTTCTTCAGCACAAAACTACAGCTACAAAACCTACTGTTCGGATCCCGGCTCTGCAGGAGGCCTGCGGCCGCGATGTCCCTGTTCCACCGTGTAACCCGCCGGCACTTGAAACAACGTCGCCGCCGGTTCCGTCCGCTGAATATTCTTCATCTGGAAAACTGTTTCGCCCATACGCGGATCGGTGCGCTTGGTCATGATCACGGTCTGCAAGTCCGGCGAATACCATCTTTCGGTGACGATCACGATCGGATTCACGTTCCCGATTTCGCCAGCCGGAATCGTGCGAGTGTACTTCGTTCCCTGCGCCGAAATTCCGTTGATCGTCTGCGTCCCTAGCGATATTGTCGTTACCTGCTTCTCGGACTCATCGTTTTTCTGAGATGCAACCCTGGGATGACCGCCATGCCCGGACATCTGTTGCGCAATCTTTTTATCAGCGTCAAGCATGTACCGCGTTCCCGCTACTGGATCATTGATGAAGGAAACCTGCGGCGGAGTCGTCCCTGACGCGGCCCATGGCCCGATTGCCGGAAGCGTCATGTCGCGCCGAGTACGTCCCTGCGAGTCGCGCGCAACCGTGCCGGTCGCGCTGCGCTGAATCTTGTTTCCATCCGTCAATGTTTCCGTGGTCTGCGCCGAAAAGCTCGCTGTAAATGGCGCGCCTGTTACCGTCTTGCCATCCAGTCCGGCTTCAAAGCCAACAAAGCCCATCCCTTCGCCCATCGGCCCCATGCGCTCAAACATCGGACCGCCTCCACGCGGAGGTGGGGGAGGGCCCTGTTCCACCTGATCGGAAGACTGCGCCCAGGCGCCGCTGCTCGCCATCAAAAACAAAACAGCCATAGCGAAAATACTGAGAATCCTGCTGATCTTCATCTGTACTTCCTCCAAACGTTTTCGAAACTTAAAACTCCGAATTCGTCGCCGCTTGCGGTACCAGTCGTATCGCTTGGGGAGTTCCGTCCTGGCTTACCACCAAGTCGGCCGAAACCCTCTCGGCGCCATCGCTCTCCGTAATCGGCAATCCAAACGAAGCGAGCGCTGACCGCGGTAGAGTCACACGCACGATTGCGCCACCTTCCAGCGCAGCCGGATCGTCCGCATAAGGAACCGGAACAAATTCCTCGGCATATTCGTTATCGTCGAGCTGATTCACGCTAGCGGACTTACTCTGCGTATTCGCAGCCAGAGCGGTCTTATCCGAATTCAGCGATGCAGGAATCGCTGAATTCACGGGCGTCTCCGCCGCAGGCGTTACCACAGTGCTTGCAACCTGCGGCGGTGTGTTCCGCGCCTTTGAAACAATTCGGTAATGCACGCCGAGACCCAGCGCCAGCAAAATTGCGGCCGCAGTACTCAGGATGGCAAGCTGTCGGTAAATTCTCCGTTGCTGCTCCACATGTTTCACACGTTGAAATTCACGAAGAAGTGCAGCTTCCACTCGCGGCGAAGCCGCTGAACTACTGCTCTGTTGGGCCAAAGTCCGCAAAGCAAAATCCAACGCCTCGCCGTCGGTCAACAACGCGCCACAACCGGCGCAGGATTCCGCATGCACCAGAGCGCGCTCGCGGAACCTGAATCCTGACGTCCCGGGCCGGTCCAGCTCGTGATAAATTTCTTTAAATTGAACGCAATCCATACGATTTCCCTCGTCTATCATTCGCCTACCGCAGATGCCCGTCGCAACGGCTGTTCATCATGTAATTTTTCTGCCAGCAAAGCGCGCGCGCGATGCAAGCGCGACCTCACCGTTCCCACCGGACAATTCAGCGCCGCAGCAGCCTCTTCGTAACTCATTTCTTCCAGCTCGCACAGAATTACCGCTTCGCGATAATTTTGCGGCAGCGTACCGATCGCTTGGCGAACGCGTCCCACAGTTTCCATCGACGCAAATTCATCGCGGCTCACTAGAAATGGTTTGCGCCCATTTCCGTTTCCGTTCCCGTTCCCATTCGAGTGCGATCCTTTTCCGGGGCTTGCGCAGGCGGCCAGAAGCGTATCGAGTTCGTCCGCATCGTTCGGAAGAGCTGTCGAATGCCGATCCTGTTCCCACCGCCTGCGCAGATGGTTCCGCGCGATCCCAAAAAGAAAGCCGCTCAACGTTCCGCGTGCCGGATCGAATTTTTTGGCGTCGCGAATCAACGTCATGAAGACCTCTTGCGTCACGTCCTCCGCCACTGCCACATTCCCGCTCATATGCAGCGCAAACCGGTAAATAGCCGGATGCCTGCGCCGGTAGATCAGCGTAAAAGAGTCCTCGTCACCGGCCATCATTCGGCGGAGTAACAGACCGTCGTCTATCAACTCTGTCTCTGGTTTCATCGCTTACTTATTGGACGGCCTGGCCCAACTCACGTTACATATTCCCCGGGCCGGACTCAAAAGTTCCCGAATCTTATGGGTATATAGCGGGGATGGCGTCCCGCCCGCGCTTTCATAGGGCGACAAACTGAGCCAAACCGTATCCAGCTTTTTCCGCCCTAAACAAATCCCCGTTCTTGACCAAACCGCCGCTCTTCAATAACGTAGGGGTGGGCGAGCGGCCTTTTCGAGTCACCTGCCAGGGCCGCGGCGGGGTTTTCGGCACGCGCCCGGCCGCCGGAGGGAGTAATGCAAGAATTCGATCCGCACGTCCTGGAAGAAAAACCCATCCCGCCGCCGGAGGATTTCAGCAAGAAAGCCCACGTCAAGTCGCTGAAAGATTACCAGGAGATGTACCAGAAAGCCGTCGACAACCCTGAGGAATTCTGGGGTGAGCAATCGAAAATGCTGCACTGGTTCCAGCCGCCAAAGAAAGTTTTGGAATGGAACTTGCCCCACGCAAAATGGTTTACCGGCGGAAAACTCAACGTCTCTTACAATTGCCTCGACCGCCATCTGGAACTGAACGCGAACAAGCCCGCGCTGATGTGGGAAGCGGAAGATGGTTCCACTCTTCAGTACACTTACGCCGAACTGCACGAACGCGTGTGCAAGTTCGCGAACGTTCTATCTTCGCTCAACGTAAAAGCCGGCGATTGCGTTGCGATTTACATGCCCATGATCCCCGAGCTTCCCATCGCTATGTTAGGCTGCGCGCGAGTAGGCGCCGTTCATTCCGTGGTCTTCGGAGGATTCAGCGCCAACGCTTTGGCTGATCGCATCGCCGACTGCAAAGCAAAAATCCTTATTACCGCGGACGGTGGCTACCGCCGCGGAAAAATCGTTCCGCTGAAAGAAACCGCGGACGAAGCATTGAAAAAATGCCATACCATTGAAAAATCCATTGTCGTTCAGCGTACCAAAGAAGAAGTCGCTTGGAAGGAAGGACGCGATTTATGGTGGCACGACTTGGAAGAAAAGGCTGAGAAAGAATTCCCTGCTATCGAGCTCGATTCTGAACATCCGCTCTACATCCTTTACACCAGCGGCACCACCGGCAAGCCCAAAGGAGTTCTGCACACTTCCGCAGGTTACCTGCTGCAATGCATGTGGAGCACTCGGCTAATTTTCGATTTGCGCGACGAAGACATTTATTGGTGCACCGCGGACATCGGCTGGGTTACCGGACACAGCTACATCGTGTATGGCCCGCTCTCCAACGGCGCCAGCATCGTGATGTACGAAGGCGCGCCAGACTTCCCGCGTCGCGACCGCTTCTGGGAAATTGTCGATCGCTACAAAGTTTCAATTTTTTACAGTTCTGCTACAGCTGTGCGCGCATTCATGGCCTGGGGCATGGATTGGATCAAGCCTCACGATCTTTCGAGTCTTCGAGTTCTCGGCACGGTGGGAGAGCCCATCAACCCGGCCGCCTGGAAATGGTATTTCGAAGCCATCGGAAAAAATCGCTGTCCCATCGTGGACACTTGGTGGCAAACCGAGACCGGTTCAATCATGATTTCTCCGTTACCCGGCGCTACTCCAACTAAACCCGGTTCGGCCACCTTACCGCTTCCCGGAATCGCCGCTCGCGTAGTGAATATGCAAAATCAGCCGGTCAAACCGGGCGAAACCGGCTACCTCACGATCCAGAAGCCATGGCCTTCCATGCTGCGCACCATTTACGGCGACGACGAACGTTACGAGCGCGAATACTGGAAGAAAATCCCCGGCGTCTATTTTGCCGGTGATGCAGCCCAGTGCGACAAAGACGGCTACATATGGGTTCTAGGCCGCGTCGATGATGTCATTAAAGTCGCCGGCCACCGCCTGAGCTCCATGGAAATCGAAAGCGTGTTGGTGAGTCACCCGTCCGTAGCGGAAGCCGCGGTCGTAGCGCGTCCAGATGAGATTAAAGGCGAAGCCATCATCTGTTTCGTTGCGCTACGCACCGGGCAATCTCCCAGCCCCGCGCTAAAAAATTCCCTGATGGATCACGTAGCCTCCAACATCGGTTCCATCGCGCGCCCGGCAGACGTTCGTTTCGCCGATGGTTTGCCTAAAACACGCAGCGGAAAAATTATGCGCCGCCTGCTTCGCGAACTGGCGCAAAACGGCGGCATCTCCGGAGACACAACTACGCTGGAAGACCTCACCGTGATCGATCGCTTAGCCAAAGCTCAAGCGGCTGCGGCCGAAGAAGAAGAATAATTCCAGCGGCTGACGTCCACGGCTTCGTGCTTTCGTTGACGCAATCGACTATTAAATTTTGCGATGCGTATGGAATATTTTTTGTTCGAAAGCAAATCAATCGTTTAGCCTTGTGTTGCCGAATTCGTTGATTGGCGAGGGAGACAGCTTTGCTGAAATTTCCGGCGGTTGTGCTCTTTACAATCTTTGCAACATTTCCCTGCTCGGCCCAAAACTCCCAAACCCTCCGCACTTGCAACGAAAAAGCCAAAACTCAAGCCGAGATGAACGAATGCGCCAGCAACGAATTGGCCCGCGTCGAAGCGCAAATGGACGACATCTACAACACCCTGCTTACAAAAACCGCGTCTCAGCCCGAAGCCCTGGCAAAAATTAAAGCCGCGCAAAAAGCCTGGCTCGTTTACCGCGACGCCTACATCGCCGCTATGTATCCGGCGAAAAACAAACAAATCGAATACGGCTCCATGTATCCGATGAAGGTAAGCCTGCTCCGTGCCAAGCTCACGCAAAAGCAGGTAACCGCCCTAAAAGAGCTGCTCCGCAAATCTACTGACTAGCCGAATTTTGATGGCGGCATATCCGGCGACACCAGCACAGTGGAGGCTTGACCGTGATCGATCGCTTGGTAAAGGCCCAGGCTCGGACACAGGACGAAGAATGACTTCGATGTTGCAGGCCGCAGTTTCGCCCAGCTAGAAGCCGAGGTCGCTTAGGCCTGGATGGTCATCCGGGCGCCGGCCAAGCGGCCAGTGATATTTCCGTTCCGATTCTTTGATCGGTAGATCATTGATGGACCCTAACCGCAAGCGCATGAGTCCATTTTCTTCGAATTCCCAATTCTCGTTGCCATATGAGCGGAACCAGTTCCCCGAGTCATCGTGCCATTCATAGGCAAATCGCACCGCGATGCGATTGCCGGCGAATGTCCAAAGTTCTTTGATCAAGCGGTAGTCTAGTTCCTTCGCCCACTTACGTTTGAGAAACGAGATGATTTCTTGCCTGCCGTTTATAAATTCCGCCCGATTTCTCCAGCGCGAGTCCGCCGTGTACGACAGCGCCACCTTCTCCGGGTCGCGGGAATTCCACGCATCTTCCGCCAGCCGAACTTTTTGGATCGCAGACTCACGAGTAAATGGAGGCAGCGGAGGCCTCGCTGCCTCGCCACTTGCTTGAGCCTTGGACACACCTGCACTTTGATCAGTCATGATAATCTCCTGCTTTTCGTAGTGCCTGCATCGAATCGGTTTTTCGATCCCTCTGCCCGGCGGACCATCGAGCCAGCACTCTTAAGGTTTTTGCCTGAGCCTTAGAGAACTAATCGCCCGACGCAGCCTTCCGCATTGGCACACTCTCCGCTTCCGGAGCATTCACGATTTCGTTCAGGAACCAGGTCCGCCGTTCCGTCTGATCGATCCAAACCTCAATCAAACTCGCAGTCGCCACATCGTTGTACTTCTCGCAAACTTCATGAGTCGCGCGAAGCGACCGCGTCAAGTGCAGATTGTCCTCGCAAAGTTCGGCAAGCATATCTTTGGGAGTGACGAATTCCTCATTGTTGTCCTTAATGCGCTGATTTTTCGAAATCTCGCTGATCGAATGGATCGTCGTTCCGCCAATCTTGCGCGCCCTCTCGGCAATGTCATCGGTCATCGCGAAAATCTGGTCGCCATGCTCGTCCAACAGCAAATGGTAGTCGCGAAAATGTTGGCCGCTCATGTGCCAGTGGAAATTCTTGGTCTTGAGGTACAGCGCAAACGTATCCGCCAGCAGCTTCCTGAGTTCAATTGTGATTTCCTCGACGCCTTTGCGAGCAAGATCGGTTGGAGTCTGTATCGCTTCCTTCTCTCGTCCCTTGATCTGTGTTGCGTCGTTCTTAGCCATTATCCGCCTCCTCATTTAATGAATGAAGTTCGTGGTCCCGGGAAAGCGCCTATTTTAAAACAAGTCTCTGCTCAAGTCTTCCTGCACATGGGATGCTCTGGCCCCACAAAAGGCTTCTGCCGCTAGCCACCGTCGTGCACCATTTCAGACTGTTAGCGCGCCGCTTCCAGCTTCTCCGCCATTTCCAACAATTTCGTGACCGTGTTCCAGTTTCTCCCAGTTCCGCGCACGGCCAGAATCTTCTCGATCGCCGCCCACTTCATTTTGGGACGCGCCATGCCGTTCGGAAAATAAACGTAAACCTCGCGCCCATCGATGCGTAACTCTTCCGGCTCAGTCTTCACCGCGCGAACCTGCTTTCGAATTTCCTCGCCCGGATCGCTCAGCAGAAACCAAACCAGAAACTTGCCGGGCTCGATACCCTTCCGTTTCGCAAAAGGATTTCTTCCAATCGTGTCTCGCAGTTCAGTCGCGCTTCGCAAAACAACGTCGGAATAAAATCCAAATTCCCGCTCAATCGCCGTTTCAATCTTCTTGGTTAGCGCGGCCAGATTTTTCTGATCGCTCCGGAAAACCACATTCCCGCTCTGCACCAAAGTTTGCACGTCGCGTAGCCCCAGCGACTCATACAACGCCCGCAGCGCTTCCATTTTCATCCGGCGCTTGCCCAGATTCACACCGCGCAACATGCAAATAATCACAGCCATAGTCGCGTGATTATATCCGATGATTCCGGCGAGCCATCCGATCACATTTTCGTTTTAATCGTTCTAAGCCGGGGCCGCCTTTCACTCTTATATCGAACGCTAGACTTCTGAATCGACAGTTCCGCAAATTCTTTATGGTTTCAGGGTTACGACGCCCTCACGCCAGACCGGTCGCGCAGCGGCGCTAACTGCCAGCGCCCGTATGCCACGAACGCCGACAAAAGAGCGGTCACAAACGGGGGCGCCGCTTTCGAAACCCCGCCAATTTCGAACATCAATACCGTGGCACCGATCATGATCACCGTCAGGCCTGACGCAGCCAGCGGCGTCAGCCCTGTGCGAACGCGCAGAGCCCCGGGCAAAATCAGTCCAATCGCGCCAAACACCTCAGCCACTCCGATGAAGTGAATAAATGCTCCCGACAGAGCTACCTGCTTCGTCATCACTTCAACCGGAATTATAAACTTCATGCAACCCGCGAACAGAAATTCCAGCGCCAGAAGCGCCTGGATCACCCACAAAGTCGCGTTGATTCCCTTCCGCGCTCCCACCGCTGATCTTTCCTCCGCCATCACGCCCCCTTTTCCGGCTGCTCGCCGTTCACCAACTCTGTAAATCTTGTACCAGTTCTGCTTCTACATGTTTGTCGAACTACCTCGGCCCAAATCGACAACTTGGGGATTTTTGCATTGTGCCTGAGCGGAGTCTATTGTGGCTTCGCATTTTCCCAAGCGGCGGTGGCGCGCCAAATCCGAATTTGGCCCGCATCCACAGCACACAGGTCCTTCCAAACAGTCCACCTTCGTGCTAGCGTAATTCTCAGTTTATGAGCTTGGGCAAAATAGTTACGAGGCGGAAGTCTGACGCGACCGGCCGCGACGGCGCAGTCGATTGCTTCGACCGCGGGACGCCGTCGGGAGTGCCCCAGTCTTCAAGTTCGCAGGCGGCCGGGCAAAGCTTTGACCGCCGCTTGGCCCGAAGATCCTCCGCGTGCTTTTCTCGTGCCCTTGAATGCAGGCTTGGAGTTACGAACCCTCTCGTCCACACGCGAAATAATCGCCCCCAATTTGATGAATTAAATCGCCAAATTCAGGAATTAAAACCTCGCGTAACTTATAGAAAACAAAGTACGGCCTCCTGCGCAAATCGCCAAAAAACTCAAAAACGCGCTTCGGAGTTTTTGTCACCATTACCGTCTCAGGGAAGGCCTCTTTCTTCGCTCTCAAAGGCTCAGGTTCACCCACCGGGGGTGTCATCGCGATGAGTGCGCCGTCTGCAGTCGCCTACGCAACGACAACAAAGATCAACTCCCGCATCGCTCCCTGGTACATCTGGTGCGGACTAATCGGCGCTAGCTCCATTGTCTTCGGCCTGTACTGGGATATTTCTTGGCACATGAGCATCGGTCGCGACACTTTCTGGACTCCCGCTCACCTGCTCATTCAATTCGGCGGAATCCTGATGTGCCTCACTAGCGCCTACCTGATTTTTTTCACCACTTGGGGACATGACCCTGCGGCGAAAGCCGCCTCTGTGAAAGTTTGGGGGTTCCGCGGACCGCTCGGCGCTTTCCTGGCTTGTTGGGGCGGCGTGGTGATGGTCACCTCTGCGCCCTTCGACAATTGGTGGCACAACTCCTTCGGACTTGATGTGGAAATCGTCAGTCCGCCGCACATGGTGCTCGGTATTGGGATTCTGGGAGTCGGAATCGGAGCGCTGCTACTGCTCGTGAGCAAAATGAATCTCGCGCAAGGCCAGGAGAGAAAAAATCTTCTGCGCTTGTATTTCTATCTCTGTGGCGTCTTGCTTTCTCTGCATTTGCTCTTTCTCTCTGAATACAGCAATGGCGACCAAATGCATAGCGCACAGTTTTATCGCGCGCTTTCCCTCGGTGTTCCGCTGATCCTAGTAGCTTTCGCACGCGGCAGCGGATACCGCTGGGGAGCTACCGTGACGGCGTCGATTTACACGGGAATTCAGCTTGCACAACTGTGGGGCATGCCTTTATTTCCAGCCACACCCAAGCTCGGCCCGGTGTTCACCAACGTAACTCATATGATTCCATTGGAATTTCCCGTGCTGATTATAATTCCCGCGATCATCATCGATCTCTTACTGAATCGCTTCGGTCAAAAAAATAAATGGCTGCTGGCGGTGATTCTGGGCGTCGCTTATGTCGCAGTAATGCTCGCGGTGCACTGGCCGCTGGGAAATTTCCTGATTTCGCCGGCAGCGCGCAATTGGATTTTCGGGCAAAATTATTTCGCCTATGCCGTTCCACCGTCGGAGTATCACCTTCAGTTTGAATTTGTTGACCGCGAACTTACTTTTGCCCTTTTCTGCCGCGGCCTTGGAATCGCGCTCTGCATCGCTATCCTTTCGTCGCGCATAGGTTTGGCGGGTGGTGACGCGTTGCGCCGTCTCCGCAGGTAAGCGTACCGCAAATCTAAAATTTGGAGAGTCGATGCGCCGTTGGACTGCAGCGCTAACCATAGTATTTTTCGCGCTGGCGCCCTGCTGGGCTCATGTTGGCAGCCCTGACGTCTATTTCCAAGGCCTCGCCGGTCCCTACCACCTCACCGTAACCATACGCACTCCAGCCATGATCCCCGGAGTGGCGTCCGTCGAAATTCGCAGCTCCGATCCTGGCGTGATCGGCATCAAGGTAGTTCCGCTGTATATCGTGGGAGCCGGTGCGAAATATCCGCCTCCACCTGATCCGCTTACGCAGTCCAACGAAGATCCGCAGTTTTTCTCCGGGAAAATTTGGCTGATGGATTCCGGCTCCTGGCAAGTGCGTGTGGAGGTGAATGGCTCACAAGGGCCGGGAGAAATTGCGGTCCCGGTACCCGCTGCCGCGCGCAATACACTGCCCATGCAGAAATCATTGGGCGTGCTTCTCTTCGCGCTGATGACGCTCCTATTTCTGGCCATCGTTTCTATTCTTGGCGCCGCACGCCGCGAAGGGACACTCGAGCCCGGCCAGGATCCCGAGCCGAATCAGAAACGCAGAGGCCGCTGGGTAATGATTGGTACGGCCATCGTCGTCCTCGGAATTTTGTTCTTCGGCAATATGTGGTGGAACTCAGAGGCGCGCGCGAGAGCCGTCGACATGATTTACACCGCGCCGCGGCTAAATGTCTCCCTTGAGCCTGGCGGAAAGATCGTGTTGCGAGTGGGCGATTCCTCGTGGCACAGCAATCGTCCCGACACTGTAATGACCAGGCTCATTCCCGACCACGGCCACTTGATGCACCTTTTCCTGATTCGCGTCCCGGAAATGGACCGCTTCTACCATTTACACCCGGATTTAGCGCCTGGTTCCCAATACTTTCACTATGGATTTGCCGAATGTCCCCGCCGGCCATTACCAGGTCTATGCTGACATTGTTCGCGAGTCCGGCTTCCCCGACACCATGGTCTCCGAGATTGATCTGCCGGATATTCCCGGATTGCCGCTTTCAGATGACAATTCCGACGCCACCGCGCCGCCGCTGATGAATTACGCAGGTGCATCAGACGCGATTGCTCCGGTAACCGAAAAAGGCGTCGTCGACGTTCTGCCTGACGGCAGCCGCATAGTTTGGGAACGCGACTCGATTCCCCTCTCCGCAAATCATTTTGTGTGGCTGCGATTCCGTCTCGAGGATCCTCAGGGTCAGCCCGCCAACGATGTGGAACCGTACATGGGCATGGCCGGCCACGCGGAAATTGTTCGGTCGGACCGCTCCGTCTTCGCACATATACATCCCGACGGATCGGTGGCCATGGCCGCGTTGGAGCTAGCGCAGAAAAATTCTGCTGCGTCAGCATCGACCAACGGAAATGGCGCCGCGACGATGGATATGCAGATGCCGACAGACAAAATCTCGCCGGAAGTTTCGTTCCCCTACGGATTTCCAAAGGCCGGCGAGTATCGAATGTTTGTTCAAATCAAACGAGCAGGGCGCATCGAAACGGGCGTTTTCGACACGCTGGTGACGCAGTGAGTAGCTCTCCGATTCGCAGTTCGGCGAGAGTCTCAATCTCGCAAGTTACTCCGCGGGGCGCATCATTTTCGCGGCGGTCTTGGTGACGAAGCGGCGAGGCGCCAGCCGCTGCCCTTCTTGCATCAACTTGTTCATAAAACCGGAAATGACGTAACTCTTTCCCGCCGCGAGCGCTTCGAGTCCGACGCGCGCGACTTTTTCTGCCGTTTCGGCCGATCTGAAAACTCGGTCCGGCTGTTCAGCGACCTGCTGAAACTCGGTGTTGGTGGAACCGGGACAAAGCGCGCAAACGCGCACGCCAAAATCGCGCACTTCTTCCGCCACGCCTTCAGCGAATAAAAGATCGAAGGCCTTCGTTGCCGCGTAAGCAGAATTGAACGGAACGGCCTGGAACGCTGCGAGCGAAGCCACGATCAAAACGTCGCCGTGCTTGCGCGACACCATCGCCGGAAGGTAGAGCCGCGTGAGATGCACTACCGCCGAG
The DNA here is from genome assembly GCA_963838475.1 of uncultured Acidobacteriota bacterium. Lineage (GTDB taxonomy): Bacteria > Acidobacteriota > Terriglobia > Acidiferrales > UBA7541 > Palsa-295. The sequence goes on along the minus strand of CAWIRJ010000007.1, from coordinate 88,730 downwards.
CAATTCACCTGAATCATCTCAAGCATTTTTTCAACAGGGATTTCATGCATGTAGCCGAAGGCGCCAAAGCCGGCGTTGTTAATCAGCAGCTCGACCTCGATATTTTTTGCTGACGTGAACTGATGAATTTCAACCGGAGCTTCGGGCCGCACCAAGTCCGCGGAGAAAACTTCGGCCTTCACGCTGTGTTTGGCGGAGAGCTCTGCGGCAAGCTTTTGCAACCGATCCACTCGCCGCGCGGTGAGCACAAGGTTTGCGCCCCCGGCCGCAAGCAGTTTTGCAAACTCAAATCCAATCCCTGCGCTCGCGCCAGTAATCAACGCCCATTTCCCGGCCCAAGCTTTCAGCGCATCCTGACCCACGCAATCCTCCGATCTCGCTAACGATGAAACCACAACTGCGGTAGCTTCGGAAGCGTGAAATCAGGGACAGGGCAATCTCGAACGATCAAACACGAAGGATCGCAGACTGAGGATCAATGAGTGGGAGGGATGTTAAAGCGAGCAGCTAAAATTTATAGACGATGCCAGCGGAAACCTTGGGACTCCACTGATTACTCTGGAAGAAACGTGTGCCGAGCACATCGCCCTCGAGGCGCAATGCGAACTTCGAACGATGGGGCCTGAGATCAACTCCTCCGCCCAGCTCATAGCCAAAGGCGCCCTGCGAGCCATACGGAGTGTCGGGCCAGAAAGCTGCGCCGCCGATTAACGTGTGACCAAACACTTCGATGTTTCGTCCAGCCCACATGCGCACCCGTGGGCCGACGCCAACGAATATCGTCCACGAGCTAGCTCCGGCCAGCGTTCCGTGCACGCCCAGCGCCTCTACATCGACACCGAGCCAGTCGTTGTAAAACCAGGTCACGCCGCCGTTCACTCCGTTCTGATTCTCGGCTACGTCGGGTAGCTCATAGAAACGCACGAATGTGTAACCCACGTATGCTTGCCAGCTATAGTTCTCAAACACGCCTGGGATCGCTTGCGGCTCTCCGGCGGGGGGTGGCGGCAGGATCGCAGGACCAGCAAAAACCGACGGCATAAATAGGTTTTGCGCAGAAGGTGCAGGCGTTCGGATGCTCGCGTCCAGGTTTGGCGATGCCAAGGCGAAGAGGGAGCCGCTGGGCGCCGCTGGCGTTGCAATAGTTGCGTCGGGGTTAGGGCATAACAAGACTGGCTCGACAGGACTTTGCTGGGCAGCCGCACCAAAGGCTACAAACAAGATAATGCCAACTAACACTGATATATATCGCATAGGCTTGTTACCCCCGCACAGCAATCCCCCGATGTACCAATCTTCAATTTGAGCAATGAGCTAAGCGGCTGTCTATAGCAATGATTCGCGATGCCGCGAGGGAATTACCACCTGTCCAAAGGGTCAGGCCCGCGCAGTCACTCCCAGGCAGGGCGACGGAGAGCTAACCTCGGCCCTGACGCCGGGGCATCCGGCGCATCCCAGCCGCGGTCCTGAAATTCCGCGCTTGACTGCGGTCTTGGTTTTGTTATGCTTTCGTTGCTGCTGAAACCGGTAGCGCTTATCAAGAGTGGCTGAGGGGACAGGCCCGCTGAAGCCACAGCAACCTGGTGCAACTGCCAAGGTGCTAATTCCTGCCCAAGTGGGGAGAGATAAGATCCTCGACTGACCGGGTCCCCGGTCGATTGAAGATTCAACTCCCAAAGTGAAGTTAAGCCAGAACCAGCATCCGCGCATGCGGACTTGCTGATATCAATCGCGGCGCGTTGAGCGCTTGCGCAGGCCGTGTCGCATTTCTATTTTGTTGCGGCGCTGTTTCGCAAGCTCCGATGCGCGAAAGCGATTTAATTTCGGCCCATTTTTTTGGTGCTTTTGTCTATTTCTGTTGCGACGCACAGGGAGAACTTAAATGGCGGGCGGTTTAGGTTGGAGAGAGCGGATCGTAGTAATCAAGCTGGGCGGTTCAATTCTTGTGCGCCCCACGGCTTACAGGCGGGCCGCTAGTTTTGTTCGCAACCGGCTTCGCACGCATCCAGACGAGAAGCTTGTGATCGTGGTTTCGGCGCAGGAAGGCGCCACGGACAGGCTCGAGCGCGCGGCGAAGAAAATTGTGCGCGAGCCACACGCAAAGGCGCTGGATCTTTTGTGGTCAACCGGAGAGATTAGATCGGTCGCGATTCTCGCGTTGGAATTACAGGCGCTTGGAGTGCAGGCCGCTCCTTTGAATGTTCATCAGGCCGGCTTGAGTGTTTTAGAAAACGGAAGTAATGGCCTTCAATTGGGTGGGATCGCGCAGTGTAATCCTGAGAAACTGTTCGGCGTCCTAGAGAAATATCCAATCGTTATCGTTCCGGGCTTTTTCGCGACGGATTCAAGGCAAACAATTGCTTCGCTCGGACGCGGCGGGTCCGACTTAACCGCTGTGCTGCTTGCGAGAGGACTGCAAGCGTGCCGGTGTGAGTTGATCAAAGACGTCCCGGGATATTTCACGAGCGATCCGCACAAAAATTCTGAGGCCACTCCGATCTCGCAACTCACTTTCGAGCAAGCGCTGGAGTTTGCGAGCAGCGGTTGCGACCTGGTGCAGAGAAAAGCAATAGAGGTGGCCAAAAATTGCGCGCTACCGCTGGTAATCCGGAGCTTGAATGAGAATGAGCCGATGAGCCGGATCGTTGATATCGAAGTTGCAGAGAGTGTGACGAGGGAGATTTCGTCGGCGGTGGAAGCATTTTAGCCATTTACCGTCGGGCCCATACATTCGGGACAACTATTTTGTAAGAAAAAGTGAAAACACGGTGAAAAAGGAGCATGAAATGGAATTTGCGACGAAAACGATTCACGCAGGACAACCTTCTGAACCAGAGACCGGCTCACTGATCGCGCCGATTTTTCAAACATCCACCTACGAACAGGATTCCCCGGGACACGATAAGGGTTTCAACTATTCGAGAACGAATAATCCTACGCGCCAGCGCCTGGAAACGGTATTGGCGGAATTGGAAGGTGTGGCGCATGCGGCGCTGTTCGCTTCGGGACTGGCGGCGGAAAACGCCGTGCTGCAAGCTTATTTGAAGCCTGGCGATGAGATCATCATTTCGCTGGACGTTTATGGCGGTACCTACCGAATCCTGAACAAAGTTTTTCAGCCACTGGGAGTAACCGTGACGCAACTCGAAGCTTCGGATCTGGCTGCGCTTGACAGTGCTGTGACCGAGCGAACGCGGATGGTGTGGATCGAAACGCCAACGAATCCGCGGCTGCTGGTGTATGACGTTGCAGCGATCTGCCAGATCGCACACGCACGGGGCGCCCTGGTGGTGGTGGATAACACGTTCGCGACGCCCTATTTCCAGCAGCCTTTCGAGTTGGGGGCTGACATCGTGGTGCACAGCGTGACGAAATATCTTGGCGGGCACTCGGACACAATTCAAGGCGCAGCGTTGGCCAAAGACCCCGCGATTTTCGAGCCGATTAAGTTTCTGCAGAATGCGACTGGCGCGGTTCCCTCCCCTTTCGATTGTTGGCTGACCTTGCGTGGATTGAAGACGCTCGAACTCAGAATGCAGCGCCACGAATCGAACGCAATCGCGATTGCGAATGCGCTAAAGGAACATCCGTTGGTCCAGCGCGTTTATTTTCCGGGACTCGCCGAGCATCCGGGGCACGAAATCGCCAAAAAGCAGATGAGCGGATTTGGCGGAATGGTTTCGTTCGAGCTGAATGGAACAGTGGAAGAGGTCGTGTCGTTTGTTTCCACACGAAAATATTTCACATTGGGCGAAAGCCTGGGCGGCGTGAAGGCTTTGGTGTGCCATCCGGCCACGATGACGCATGCGTCGATTCCCGCAGAAGCGCGCGCGGAGCTGGGGCTATTGGATACGCTAGTCCGTCTTTCACCCGGCTGCGAGAACGCGAAGGATCTAGTGGCTGATTTGCTGCAAGGCCTTGAACAGTTGAGCGAAGAGCGGGCATCGCGAAAGGCGGAAGCGGTCGGTGCGGACTAATAAATTGAGAGGGGATGAACTGGAGGAGGCTCCAAAACTCAGCCCTAGTGGATGAGTTTCTGCAGCATGGTCTTGCCTTCGCCGTCGCTTAAGACGCCTTTGCGCATGAGCGCGATAATTACCTCATTCAGTACGTAGGAAGTCTCGTTGCCGTTGGCGTGTGAGGGCTGCCCGTTCGTGCCTTCGTCCGATGCTTCATCGTCAAACGCCAATGTGCCACTTAACTCCCCTAGCCATTTTTCGAGCAGAAGGATCTGTTCAGGGTCTAGCACCGTGAACCGAACTCCCATCCCCATCCCGCCGGAAGAGTAAGCAACCTGGCCTTGGGCCGTGAACGGCGTTTTATTCTTCATGATGCGCATTTTCAGATTAGCGCCCAACGGGAACGGGCTCATCATTTCCACGTAACAACCCATGCGGCTCAAGTCGCTGACACGCGCGTTCATTTTGGTGCGGGATTGCGCCTCCACTACTTCAGCTTCCGCGCTCAACGTGTAGCGCGGAAAGCTGCGGCGCTCGTCCGATTTAGCCGCAGAAACGGCTGCCTTCTTGTCTGAGCCATTCGATCCGTAGGACATGGGCACACTCTTTCATCGGAGATTTAGATTTTGACGAAAGGTTTGACAGGAAGGGGGGAGCCAAACCGGCTTAAATCGACAACTGTCAAAATTCTAGCTACACGGGCGACGTTCAACAACAGACTTGCATCTATGAGGTGCCTGATTTGCAACGGTGCCGTCTTGGGGCAGGTCCCGAATGGGGCATTGCAATAGGCGAGTGTTGATACACTTGACAACAAGATCATCATCCCATTTCGGGCTTTGTGTGGTAGGATTCTGGCCAGGCGTGCACGGGACATCCCCGCCCCGGCTCGAGAAACGGATTAAGCTCATTAGCCCACATTCTAGAACTATATTCGGTAGCGCTCTGTGGCCGAATTTTCAGGAGGAGTTATGAATCGCTTTCGCGCGTTGGCTACGGTTGCGCTAGTTTGTGTAATGCTGGGCGGGCTTTCGGGGTGTGTCAACAGCAGTAGCAGCTCCAGCGGTCCTCTGTCGATCACCACGACCTCGATTCCGGCAACAGCTACCGTCGGCTCGGCTTATGCTGGCGCAACGATTAGCGCCACCGGCGGGACTCCTCCTCTCACCTTTACGCTTTCCAGTGGTCAGTTGCCTTCAGGCCTAACCCTGTCGAGAACAGGCTCGATTTCAGGGACGCCGAGAGCCGCAGGAACTTTCATGTTTGTGGTGCAAGTACAAGATTCGCACAATCCCCCGCATACTGCGGTGTCGTCGCAATTCACCATTACAGTTAGCAATCCGACGCCACCGACAGTAACATGTCCGGGTACACTTTCGGGTGGCACTTGCCAGCTCGGGACTTTTGCACTTGGGGCTACGGTCAACATTACGTTTTCAGCCACCGGAGCAAGTCCTTTCCGATGGAACAACAGCTATTCCTTTGCCGATATAACCTGACTTTGAATGCCACCTCCGGTGTGCTCTGGCGGGCAAGCCGCGCAGGCAGGGACAAACCAATTTACCGTTTCAGTAACTGACGTGGCCGGACAAACGTCGCCGAATTTAACGTGCTCGATGACAATTACTCCCGGTCCCGCACTAGTGTTGACGGGTCCAAGTTCAGCCCCGAACGGCGTCGTCGGAGCCCCATATGGGACCGGGGGGCGCGGGTATCCAGTTCTCGGCCAGCGGAGGATTGCCCCCGTACTACCTGGAACCTTCCCGGCAACCCGCCCCCGGGTCTTACTATTTCATCAACCGGACTCGTCAGCGGCATCCCTTCTATGGCTCAGGCCGCTCCGTGGGCGTTCCAAGTTTCGGTTTCGGACTCTCAAGACCCCACCATGACTAAAACTAGCGCGACGCTCAGTGTCACGATAACCTCGAATATTACGGTGACAATTACGAACCCGTTTACTTCGATTGATGCTGGCGCGACCGCAGTGACAGTGAACGCTACAGTTTCGAATGACATTTCGCCGACCAACGGTGTCACTTGGGCCTTTAGTCCCGCAAGTTGCAACACAGATACGTCAGAACCCCTGCGGAATTTTGACGCCGATCACACCCGCGGGTGGAGGTCCTTCCACAAGTGCGACCTATACTCCGCCGGCAATGGTGCCGATGGGGACGGGCCAGAGCACTCCCGAAATCATCGCCACTGCCGCGGACGATGCCAGCAAGACGGCGAATTTTACGTTTACGATTAATGCTCCTGGCGCGGCGGCATGCGCTACCGGGCGTGAATCAGAGATGTCGGGTTCGTTTGCGTATTTGATGAAGGGGTTTGATGCGAATGGGGCGGTGGCTATCGCGGGCAGCTTCCATGCGGATGGCACCGGAAAGATTACCGGCGGGGTGGAAGACATCAACCGTGCCGGGACCGGGCCGCAGACGAATCTCGCGATCGATCCTAGCAACAGCTCGTACACGCTGGGCGCGGACGGCCGCGGATGCATGACGGTTGCGACCGCGGCGGGACAACAGACTTTCCGCTACTCGGTGGCCGCATTTAGCAACGGCGCGCCGACGGCGGGAAACATTATCGAGTTCGACGACAAGACTGGCGAGGGGACACGTGGTTCGGGAATACTCCGCGCTCAGGACGCGTCGTCGTTCTCAAACGAAAAGCTTGCGAGTGGCTACGCCTTCGGACTCTCGGGATTTGGGGCCGCGGGAGAACATGTCGCGTTGGCCGGTATGTTTGCAGCAGACGGCAAAGGAAACGTCGTTGGCGGCAATTTCGATCGCAACGATGCGGGCAGCTTGACAGCGAACAGTTCTAAACTGATCGGGACGTACAGTATTCCAGCGGGATCGGCTACCGGACGCGGCACGTTCAACGCTACGCTCAATGGAGCGCCATTTACGTTCGCGGCGTATATGGTGAATAGCGGCGAAATGATTCTCGCGGGCATGGACCAAGTGAGCGCGACGAATCAAATCACCAGTGGAGAAGCGCTGGCGTCAGCAGGGCCATTTAGCAATGGCACGCTGACGGGAAGCCACATGCTGCGCGAGACCGGTATGAGCCGGTCGGGCAGCAATCCGGGAACGCGAGCGACGATTGGAGTACTCACGTTTGACGGAAAAAATGCCGGCGGCGTGACCGGAACTTTGTGGAATGACGAAGCGGGTGTAAATAGCACCACGAACATTTTGCATGGCGCGGCTACGTACTCGGTGGATGCGAGCACAGGCCGGATTACCTTTACCGGCGTCGGCACTGATACGCCCGTGGGCTACATAGTCCATGGTGCCAGTGGAGTAACGGCGTTCCTGGTGGGCACCGACAGTGGTGCCGCGGATGGGGCGCTGGAATTCCAGTCAGCGGCGAGCGCGAATTTCAAAACCTCAACATTCTCTGGAGCATATTCATTCGGAACGGACGAGAATGTGGACTACTCGACTGCAAACGAATCGCGCTCGGGCAGCCTTGCGAAATCGGGCAATGCGGCCATCAATGGCGAGAGCGACGAGAGCCAGCCGCGTGCAAATGGCTTGGTTGCGAATCAGCCCTTCTCGAACGTTTTCGTTTTCAATTCCGAAGGAATTGCGACGAGTGGGAAGAATCCGGCCGTAACCAATGGGGCGCGAATCTTCTTCATCGACGAGGAAAATGAGAGCACGCATCCGAGCGTAAGTATTGCAGAGAAACAGTAACGCTGAAAAACCTGGCTGATTCGGCAAAAGGGGACTTTATTCGAAAGTCCCCTTTTACGTTTCGACCCAGTTTTCCTTCTCACTGCAGCCCCATAGTATTTCGGAGCGGCCTGGCGCTTTTCACAAAACGTATAGCTTGGCCCACAGTGTCATTATAGAATCCGCGATGTGAAGTTCCCTTCTGCGCGACAGATTGTATGAATAATCTGACGAATTCTCCTTTACTTGTTTCCATCATTTCGTTCGTAGTGTTGTGGATATCGGCGCGGGCGGGAGTTTTCTTTCGCAGGCGCAGCAGCCTGGACGAAGATGCGCGCCATAGTTTGGATGTTATCGTCGCCGCCACACTGACGCTGCTGGGGCTCATCATCGGATTCAGCTTCTCCATGGCTATCAGCCGGTACGATGCGCGCAAGAACTACGAAGAAGCTGAGGCCAACGCAATTGGCACGGAATACCTGCGCGCAGACGTGCTGCCGGCGGCTGATGCGACAAAAGTGCGTGAACTGTTAAGGAAGTATCTGGATCAGCGCCTTCTGTTTTACGGTATACGTGATGAAAAAAAACTTCCTGAAGTCGCAACAGAAACTGCACGGCTTCAGGGGGAACTGTGGTCGGCTGCGCGAATTCCTGCCACGGCACAGCCGACGCCTGTGATGGCTCTGGCGCTTGCCGGCATGAATGACGTGCTGAACTCGCAAGGATATACACAAGCGGAATGGCTGAACAGAATTCCGATTATGGCGTGGATTTTGATGATGGCAATTGCCATTTTTTCAAACTTCCTGCTCGGTTATGATTCGCTGCACGCCAAGGTGAGAGCTAAACAGTTGCTGGTGTTACCACTCGTATTGTCCACCTCATTTGTCTTGATTGCTGATATCGATAGCCCGCGCAGAGGCCTCGTGCGCGTGCAGCCGATAAATCTGATGATCCTCGAACAATCCTTGCGTGGACCACAGTAAAAAAATCAGCAGTCGAGACATGTCTTACATGGAAAATCTCTCTGGAAAAAGGCGCGAAGATAAGATTCTGGGAATGCATGAGGAGATTTCGCGCCGAGATTTTCTGAATTCAACGCTGCTCGCTTCCGGCGGATTGCTTATGAGAGGAGCGAGTCCCTTGGAACTTCTTTCAGAGGACGATTGGACTGGATACGGGGGCGTTGGCGACTACAGCCGATCGAATGGCAACACTTACGAAATTGTGCAGGCGGGTCACAGAATCCGGGATGGGGAGTTTCAGGCGCTTCCCGCATCTGCGATCGACACCGGTGAGATTTATGACTGCGTAATCGTGGGTGGCGGAATCAGCGGATTGGCGGCGGCTCTCTTCTTTGTGCGGCAAGCCGGGGAAAACCGCAAGTGCCTGGTCCTTGATAACCATCCAATTTTCGGCGGAGAAGCGAAGGGCAATGAATTCGAGGTTGATGGCCATCGGCTGATGGCGCATCAAGGCTCAGCGGTTTATTTTGCGCAGTATCCCAATAGCTTCATTTCCAGTTTCTACGACTCCATAGGTTTGAAATCGCCCAAGCTCCAATACCAAAGCTGGGGTGGGTCTTCACCTGAAATTCCGTTAAGCAGGACTCCCTACGACATGGTTGGCAGCGAGCCTGCAAGCTACGGATTTTATTTCGGGTCGAAATTTGGGCAAAGCCCGGGTGTGTGGGTCACCGATCCATGGGGGAAGAAGTTGCAAGGCGCGCCGATTTCGGGAACCGCTCGCGAAGAGTTGCTGAAATGGCGGCAGGGACCGCAGATCCCTGAAAAAAGGCCGCTGCGCCATGGCGACGAAATCTCACGCCAGTTGGATCAGATCACGCTGGAAGAACACATGATGAAGCTGTATGGAATCAGCCGCGAAACGATACGAACTTTCCTTTCTCCTGTGGAGGGTGGGGGTTCGGGACTTGGCGCAGACGCAATTTCGGCGTATGCGGACTACGCCGCGGATGTGCTCTATCCAAATGATCCGGAAGGCGAAGATCAGATGTTCCCGCGCGGAAATGGAGATATGGCGCGATTGATGGTGAAGACGCTGATTCCGGATTCAATTTCCGGGCCGCCGACGATGGAGGCAGTCTGCCGAGGACACGTAAACTTTTCGGCACTCGACCAAGTAAATTCCAACGTGCGCGTCCGGCTTAATTCGACAGCAGTTTGGGTTCAGCACGATGGAGAGCCGGCAAAATCTGAAACTGTGTCGGTAATCTATGCCCGTGGAAACAGACTCTATCGTGTGAAAGCGCGAACGGCGGTGATGGCGGGCGGATGCTGGACGACGAAACACATTGTTCGCGATCTTCCGGCAGCGCATCGCGACGCGTACGAACAGTTTTATCGATCTCCGTGTCTGATGGCGAATGTCGCTCTTCGGAACTGGCGCTTCTTGTACAAAATGGGCATCAGCGGATTCCGATGGTTTGAAGGCATCGGCAATTACACGGAAGTTCGAAGGACGGCGCTGCTGGGCGCGGATTCTCCGAAGATCAGCCCGGACTCGCCGATTGTTCTAAACCTAAAAGTTCTCTATTCGTATCCTGGCGTGCCGGTTACGGATCAAGGAAATCGCGGGCGTGGCGAGATGCTGTCCACATCCTTTCGTGAATACGAACGGCAAATCCGCCAGCAATTCACCGACATGTTTGCGCACGCGGGATTCGATGCGAGGCGGGATATCGCTGGAATTATTCTGAATCGATGGGGCCACGCGTATCTGAATCCACAGCCTGGATTCTTTTTTGGAAGAGACGGAAAGGCCGCGCCTAGCGACATTTTGCGAAATGCTCCATTCGGACGAATTGCGTTCGCCAATACGGATCTCGCCGGAATCATGGATCATCGAAGTTCGATTCTGGAGGCAAAGCGAGCCGTAACGCAATTACTGGACCGGTCAGTCGTGCAGCACAACGCTTAGAAGCGAAGTGTTGATCTGAAGCCCTCCGTTGTATTTGATGAAACCCATCTTCCTGAATTTGTTCATGAAGAAATTCACACGCGAGCGAGTTGTGCCCACCATCTCCGCGAGCATCTCCTGTGAAACTTTTGGAAGCACTCTTTGGGGCTTATCTTCTTTGCCGTAGCGGGCGAGCAGCAGCAGCGTGCGAGCAAGCCGCTTTTCGCTGGAGTTGAAGAGCTGGTCCACTAAATCTTCTTCGATGCGGATGTTTCTGGAAAGCATGTAGGAGATAAAGCGGTCGGAAAACTCATGTTCCGCGTGCAGCACACGGACCATTTCTTTTTTCTCAATCACCAGTACAGTTGATGCCGTGACCGCAATTGCCGATCCTATTCGAAGCGGCTGTCCAGCAAGACATCCTTCGCCAAAAAAATCGCCGTGACCCAGGACTGCCACGACCGCTTCTTTGCCGGTCTCGTTTACCACCGAAAGCCTTACCGCCCCTTTTTGAATATAGAGAACGGTTTTAGCGGGATCGCCCTGCGAAAAGATCGCTGTTTTTCTCGCAAACTCGGTGACCTTGCGCGCTATGCCTGCCGAATCGAGGAAATTCTGGACGTCAAAGGCAGCTTTGGGGATGGTCTTGGAACCCGCTTTGGGACGCTTGGAAACCTTCGTTGACAAGGGCGGCAACCTTTCTCAATCCGGTATCCTAGCACGCGCCCGCCAATTCATCAGGCTAGAAATGTGTGCACAATTGAACAGATACTCCTTCCGGCACCCTTTACGATATGACCCTACGAATGGAATAGGTCGATAATCTTCAATTTCTAACTTTGGGGCGACAGACACGCGGACCGGCTGGGGGTAGCATCCTCGCGCCGCCCTCGGTATGTTCGAGAACCGGTTGACGCTTTAAACTTGGGCATCAGCAGCAGTGAGAGGTGGAAAAATGGATGAGTCGAAACGATTAGCAGTTCTATTTCTGGAGAAGGAAATCAAGACATACATAGCCTTGGCCTTATATTTGTCGAAAGAAGGCATCAAGGAACGCGTGCAATTGGGCGACAAAGAAATATTGATCGGTCCAACGTACTACAAAGAAAGAATGAAAGAAGCCAGAAAGCTTGTAAATGAGTTAAGGAAGCCTTGATTCACGATTTGAAAGATAAAGACAAAGCCGAGGACTACTGTGCGGCGTAGTAGCCTTCTCTGGTTTGGACTAACAGGTCTTTTTGTTTCGTGACGAGATGGATCTTGTGATATCCAGGAGTGGCGTCCGGCTTATCCGGTGCATAACCTAACGCGTATTGGTTGCGCAACTCCTCGTCAATTTCCGTGTAAATTTGGTCGATAGGTTCCTTTTTTGAAACTTCGAAGAAACGCCCCCCGGTCTCCTTGGAAATCTGTTCGAGGATCTTTTTTCCGTCAGGACGCGATTCTTCGGGATATCGATGGTGGCCGCCGCCACCGCCGCCTCCACCCATGTGGCCGCCGCCATAGCCTCCATGATTTCCGTAGCCTTCCTTGTCGGCAAACAAGATGGAATAGACGAGAGTGTCTGCACGCTGAGCCGATTCAATGCAATCTCGCAGACTTTCTTTGCTGCCGCGGTCAACTCCATCAGTAAGAACGATCAGGGCTTTGCGACCTTGCTGCTTTTTCGTAATTTCATTCGATGCAAGATATATGGCGTCGTAGAGCAAGGTGCCGCCTCCCCCGGCATGCCCATGCGAGCCACGGCCGCCTCCTCCAGTTCCGCCGGAACTGCTGTCTGGGGAATTTGAAAATTCCGGAGCTCCGATTTGGTCAAGAGCCGCTTCTAACTTCGGCCGAGAAGAAGTGAGGTCCTGGAGAAGCTCGACTTCGTAGTCGAAATGAATGATGAAGGCTTTGTCTTTGTCCACGCGCAAAACATGGCCCAGGAAAGCGTGGCTGGCGTCGCGCTCCTGATCGAGAAGGCGTCGCTGGCTCATGCTGGTATCCACCAGTAGGCCGAGTGTCAGCGGAAGATCAGAGTCTCGTGTGAAATAGGTGATCGTTTGCGGGTGACCGTCTTGCTCCAGCACAAAATCGTCTTTCGTCAAGTTATTCACGAGGTGTGCGTGTTTGTCGCGGACGGTGACGAGCATGCTCACCATTTTTGCGTCCACGGAGATAGCCGGGCCTTGCTGGCCCCGGAGCGGGATAACGGCCAGAAATAATGAGAGGATCAAAATCGGTAGCCAGATCTTTCCCGACCCGCGCGGTTTCAGTACCTGACCAATCCCGTTTTTTCTTGTGTCGCACATAGCATTGAAAAGTTGGCGGCTGGGCAGACTTCTCCCCAGAAAGCTGCCGCTTGCTTTATTCATCTCTTAAGGCTACAAAGTTCCATTCTTTTGTGATGTTCCATTGCGTGAGTATCAGATTTCTTAAATCTACTTAATCACTAGCCGGGGAAAATGCGACTAAGCCTGAAAAAGCTGCTGTTATTTCTGGTAATCGCAGGCGTGACTTCAATGGCGTCGATGTATCTACATTCGTTCTGGTTCACCACTTTATACGCGGCGGACAGTCACGATCAGGAAGCTAACCAGACGGAACTGCTGCAAGCGTTCGCGGCGCTTGACCCGATTGATACGCACGTCCACGGGTTCAAAAGCGATCCCGAGATTACTGATTTAATGGTTCACCTCCGATTGCACATCCTGGATATTTGTGTGGCCGATACACACGGAATTTACAGCTCATTGGATGTGGAAACTGCGCGAGCCAAGGCGTTTGTGCAGGCCAGCCGAAATCACGCGCGATTGTGCGTTACCTTCGATCCGTTCCCTTTCCGCGAAAAGGATTTCGGGCAAAAAACTGTTGCCCAACTTCGAAAGGAATTTGTGGAAGGCGCGGTCGCGGTGAAAATCTGGAAGAACATCGGTATGGAACTGAAAACGCCGGACGGGCGCTACGTGATGCCCGATGATCCAGCGTTTGAGCCAATTTATCGTGCAATGGCGAAGGAAAACAAAACGCTTGTAGCGCATGTCGCCGAACCTTCTTCCTGCTGGGAACCGCCGAACCCAGATAGTCCGGACTATGACTACTACAAGGAAAATCCGCAGTGGTACATGTACTTGCATCCTGACCATCCCCGCAAGGAAGTGATCCTGGCAGCGCGCGATCACCTACTGGCGAAAAACCCGAAGCTTCGCGTGGTTGGCGCACACTTGGGGAGCATGGAAACTGATGTGGATGAAATTGCCAAGCGGTTTGATCTTTATCCGAATTTCGCCGTGGATACAGCAGCGCGGATGGAATACCTGATGATCCAGCCGCGAGAAAAAGTGAGAAGCTTCCTGATCAAATATCACACGCGGGTCGTATACGGCACCGATTTGGAATTTCTAACCGACGAATCCACAGCGGACGCCCTGAAGGAATGGCAAGAGACCTATGCGAGAGATTGGAAGTTTCTCGCCACGAACGAAACTTGGCAATATCACGGTCACGAAGTCCACGGCCTGGCATTGCCCGAGCCGGTGCTTCGCGAAATATTTCACGAGAATGCGGTTCACTGGATTCCAGGCATACAATCTTCAAAGTAAGTTGCCAAGTTTAAAATCCTGCTAGAAGCTCGTATGAGGCGCCGGCTAACTGCGATATCTTAAGTATCTTAAGCGGCGAAATGTACGGGCAAAATATCCATCGCGTCGAACCAATCCTGCTACTGTTGCTGGTCTGCATCATTGCGCTAGCCCTGTTGGCTAAGCGATTCAAGACGCCCTACCCCATCGTTCTCGTAATTGCGGGGCTTTTTCTAAGCTTGATGCCGCACATGCCGCAGATCGGTCTCAATCCAGACGTAATATTTTTACTCTTTCTGCCGCCGCTTCTATTCTCTGCCGCTGTACAGACTTCGTGGCGTGACTTTCGTTATAACCTTGTCAGCATTTCGATGTTGGCGCTTGGACTGGTGAGTTTCACCGTTTACGGGGTGGCTTTCGCCTCAAAATGGATTCTTCCCGGTTTCAACTGGCACATGGGAATCGTTCTGGGCGCAGTGGTCTGCACGACTGACGCGATAGCGGCTACAGCGATTGCCGAACGCCTGGGCATACCGAAACAGCTAACAGATATCATCGAAGGCGAAAGCCTGGTTAACGATGCGAGCGGTTTGCTCGCTCTGCAAATTGCGATCGCCATCGTGATGACCGGGCACGCGCCGCCTCTCGCCGAGCGCATGTCTCGATTGTTCTACTTAATTTTCACGGGCATTGCTGTCGGTTTGGTGATCGCGAAGCTGGTTTATTGGATAGAAAAGAAGATTAATGACGCCCCCATTGAAATTACGATCACCATCATCACTCCGTATTTCGCGTACCTGGTGGCGGAGGGTCTTCATTCGTCGGGCGTGATCGCGACGGTTGCGTGCGGCATCTATCTCGGCCATACAACTTCAATATACCTTTCCACCCGAGCTCGATTGCAGGCTGCCGCCGTCTGGGAGACGCTGACATTTGTCCTGAACGGAATAGTTTTCATCCTGATTGGGTTGCAGCTTCCGCACGTCCTTGCCGACATTCGTTCGCAGGGCATTGCGCGGCTGTTTATGCGCGGGCTGCTTTTCAGCGGCGTCGTGATATTACTTCGCTTGGTGTGGGTTTATCCCGGCGCGTGGGCGTCGAACTGGATCCGGCGGCGCTTGCTGCAGCAACCTGAAAGCCTTCCCAACCCGCGATACGTGTTCGTGCTTGGCTGGACGGGAATGCGCGGTGTCGTTGCGCTGGCCGCGGCTATCTCATTGCCGGTGGCGCTCGCGGATGGAACGCCATTCACGCAGCGCAACATGATTATCTTTCTTACGTTCTGCGTGATATTTGTCACGCTAGTTCTGCAGGGACTCACGCTCCCCTTTATTATCCGACGGTTAGGTTTGGCGGGAATCGACACGAAAAATCCGGAAGAAGAGCACGCCCGCTATGCAATGATTGAAGCGGCTCTGGCCTATCTAGAAGAAGCTCGCGAATCGGACCTTCCCGAGTTTAAACCGGTGTACGATGATTTAATTCGCGTGCAGAACCACCATTTGAATCTGCTACCGGGCGATCGCGTTGCGAATACCGGATACCGTCCGCAGGACTACGAACGCTTCCGGGAAATTTCCCAGCGCATACGCGCATTGGAGCGGGCCGCGCTCCTCAATCTCTACAACCACAACAAAATTAACGATGCTGTACTGCGAAGACTAGAACAGGAACTTGATCTCTTCGACGTGCGTTTTGCTAATTCCGACTAGCGTCAGTCGCTGGCCCGCCATCCATGTATCCGAAATGCAATTGGCTGGAGGTAAGCGCGGCTTATCCCCAGCCAATTCCTTGCCGACCAATGATTCACTGCCCGCGTTTAGATACCGGTTCCGACGTAACCATCTGTGGCAGTGACCAGGCCTATTTTTGGCATCTCGGTTTTTACCTTCACTGGCTCCAAAGTCGGCTTCTTGGCTCCCTTGGCGAGAAACACGAGCTCATACTGATGCTTCAGACAGAAGCTCACATCGTCCAAGTACGGAGTAAAGTCCACTGGACTGCCGAAACCGAGGTAGTAAGTTTCGCCGCCGGTCTTCTGAGAAATCAAGTCCAGCCCGGCCTGTGAAAACGCGGTTCGAAAACTTCGCCCACGTCCGCCGACGCCCGCTCCACTCGTGTAAATTGAATAGACCACAAAGCCGCCTCGTTGCGCCTGATTGGCAGCCGCATCGAGATACGGATTGTTGTACGGATCATTCGAAAATCCGCCACCCAAAGGATCGATTCCGCTGGTAATCATCAAAATCTCACGGCGATCCTTCGTCTCCGGCCATTTCTTCATCAAGTCCGAGAGTGCCAAGTAAGGGCTCGTGTATCCCACTGTGGCGCCAAGCGGCAAGCGCAACGCCTTCTTGGCTAAGTCATGGTCCGCCGTTAGAGCTTGGGCGGTGACGACCATGCCGTTTCGCATATAGCCGATACCGATGGCTGTGCTGGCTGGCTGTTCGTCGATAAATTTCTCTATGGACTTGAACTGCAGAGCGACGCTATCGCGCGAGGTGTCGTCAATCAAAATGAAGAGCTGCAATCCTGCGCGGTCGCCTTGAAACGGGAGCCAACTGGTAACCATGTCCTGCTTGTCGCGCTGAAATACTTTAACATCGTTCGCCGCCACCACTGGAACTTGATTGCCGTGGCTTGCTTTCACGGTGACAACCATATGCACCGGGACCTGGCTCGCGGAGTCCGCATCCTTTGCGGAGGCAGCCGGTTCGAAGATCATGCCGATCAGCAGGGCAAACATCATTGCCAATCCTGTCAAATAATTTGTAATAGATTTTTTTGCCATCTTTTCGTTTTGCATCGTCCGATCCCCCTCTCTCTCAACTGTGAGAGCCTCAACTCGCCGTATGCTGGTGTGTCACGTCGGCTAGTTCAAGAGCGTTTAGCCCTCATAGGTAGGACGTACGATTGGGAATCTTGGATGCATCCACAAGTTCTTGTAGCCAAAAGGCTTGCGAAATAACCGCTGCGTGTTCCGCTTTGCTACGATTATTCGGTGTAAAGCATTAGCAGGACGCCCAGGACTATGAGGAGCAGTGGCCAGACTTTTTTGAAGAGTTCGCGCCAGGTCCACTGAATCTCGGAAAGGCCTTTTGCCACGGCAACTCCGCCACCAGCGAGCGCGAAACCACGGTGTTCTTTTTGAATGTGGTGCATTAGCACCATGTGGTCCGGGCCATGCATACCGGCTTGGTGATGATGGAACAGTAGCATGATGGCGCCGATCATTCCGGTGACTGGAAAGACCCACGCGGCCCATGCGTTCTGAAGCCGGCCACGCGCCCTTTGGAGTTCTATGACACCTATGGAGAGAAGAATTACCGCGAATACTTTATGTTGCTGATCTTCGGGATCGCTCATGGCGATCCAGAATGGCTTGTGACCAATGGGCCATATTTCCGTATCGCTGAAGATCAGCAAGTAAAATCCGGCAGCTAGAAAACAGGCTGACCAAACGTAGCGCGCCCAGGGCCATTTCACCGTAAGTTTGTCCTGGGCGAAAAGGAAGGCGCCCGCAAGGATTAGCAGGAACCCCGCGAGATGATGGTTGAATTCGCTCTCGCGCTTATCCGCGGCAAGCTTGGCCTTCCGCGCAGGAGTTAGCTCTTCTTGGTCGTGCTGCATGTCCATGCCGGGCATATCTTGCATGTCCTGCTGCGCGGCGAAGACGAATGGAGTACCCACAAATAGCAATAGAAGCGCGAACGCTATAGCGGTGGCGAGACGAGGCGCAGAGCTGATTATTGTGGCCACAAGCACGGCTGACGCTAGCATTCTTTCGCTTGGAAATACAAGTCCCCGCGTTCGTAGCCGGCCACATAATTCCATAACTTATGTAAGTGGAGAAACTAAGAATCAGGAATGTCCCAGTTAACTCTTCCCGTGCGCCGATAAAACGTCAATTAATAAGACTTGAGGGAGGTTTTCAGGGGATGCCTACGAAAAGTCATCGGATGCCCGGAGAACAGAATCTCGCTCGAAAAATGACTGGAGAAATCTTCTGCGATCTTATAGAAACCCTTGACATTAGGTAGCGTACGACGATAAAGCTGGGATGTATTACAGCAACGGCAGCCCAGTGTAAGGCCGCAAATCCTGGAGGATCTATGAAGATCGCCGTACTTGGCGGAGACGGTTATTGTGGATGGGCTACCGCTTTACATCTTTCGGCCAAGGGCCATTCCGTCGCGATAGTTGATAATTTCGTGAGGCGCCAATGGGACCGCGACTTGGGAACGGCGACCTTGACTCCGATCCGGCCCCTGGCGGATAGGCTAAGAACTTGGCATCACATCACGAATAAGACGATTGACCTTTTTGTCGGCGACGTCACTGACTACGATTTCCTCTCTTCCACGATCAAAGAAATTGAGCCAGACGCTGTAATCCACTTTGCAGAGCAACGAGCCGCACCCTATTCGATGATTGACCGTAACCATGCAGTGTTTACTCAGGTAAACAACATCGTGGGAACGTTGAACCTGGTATTCGCGATTCGTGAACTTGTTCCGGACTGTCATCTGGTGAAGCTCGGAACGATGGGCGAATATGGCACGCCGAATATCGATATTGAAGAGGGTTACCTGAAGGTTGAGCACAACGGCCGGACAGACGTCCTTCCCTATCCGAAGCAAGCCGGCTCTTTCTACCATCTTTCGAAAGTGCATGACAGCCACAACATCATGTTCGCGTGCAAGGTGTGGGGATTGCGGGCGACCGATTTGAATCAGGGAATCGTGTACGGAACGGTGACGGACGATGTTGCTCGCGATGAATCTCTGGTCAATCGTTTTGACTACGATGAAATATTTGGCACGGTTTTGAACCGATTTTGCGTTCAGGCGGCAGTGGGACACGCTCTGACCGTGTACGGAAAGGGCGGGCAGACGCGGGGGTTTCTGGATATTCGAGATACCGTGCGGTGCATCGAGATCGCCTGCCTGAATCCGGCCGCTCGCGGAGAGTTTCGCGTATTCAACCAGTTCACAGAACAATTTTCGGTTCTGGAAATCGCGCGGATGGTGAAAGTGGCGGCAAAAGAGCTAGGTGTGACGGTCGAGATCGAACATTTACCGGATCCGCGCGTGGAGGCTGAAGAACATTATTACAACGCAAAGCATTCCAAGCTTCTCGAT
The DNA here is from genome assembly GCA_963838475.1 of uncultured Acidobacteriota bacterium. Taxonomy (GTDB): domain Bacteria; phylum Acidobacteriota; class Terriglobia; order Acidiferrales; family UBA7541; genus Palsa-295. Next base: position 69,465 of record CAWIRJ010000007.1, on the reverse strand, counting down.
CTCGGTTTGAAGCCTCATTTCCTTTCTCATTCATTGCTTGATTCACTTATGAATATTGCGATGAAATACCGCGAACGAGTAGAAGAATCTCTCATACGACCGCGCGTGAACTGGCGGCAGCCTCACAACGATGTTCGTCGCGTGCACAGCGTGCCTTTCAGCGTTCCGGCGCTTGAGGCTCAGTTTGAAACTTCCGACGTAACGGAACGAAAAAATAAGCGTGCTCCAATCCAGAAGCAAGCAAGAGCGGGCCGCGCCTTGTAAGTTTTGATGCCACAGATATTGGGCACACAGAATCCCTCGGTCAGCCCTGGCTCCTTGGCTGACGCATCGAGCACAGTCGGCGAAGGATCACCTCGCTTCCCAGCGAGCAGCTTCATCTATTTAGTTGTCCTGCTCTTTGCCGGTGTCGTTTATTTGGGCTGTATAATTTCGCCGCCGTCACTGATGGACGACGTGGACGCGGTGAACGGGCAAATAGCTCGAAACATGCTGACTTCCGGCGATTGGGTGACGGCGCGCCTCGACGGCGTGATCGACCTCGAGAAACCGCCTCTGATTTATTGGCTGATTGCGGGCTCCTACAAAATTTTTGGCGTGCATGATTGGTCTGCGCGTATTCCCGTTGCAGTTTTTGCGATTGGTCTAGCCTTGTTGACCTGCGCTTTCGGCATCTGGGCATTCGGGAGGAAAGCAGGTTTTTATGCCGGCTTATGCATGGCGACTTGTGTGGGAATCTTTTTGTTCACAAGAATTCTGATTTCGGATGTGATGCTGACGTTCACTACAGCTTTGGCAATGTGGGCATTCTTGCGGGCTATTGATGAGGAGGAACCTCATCCGCGCAGATGGGCTTTCGTCCTGGCCGCCGCGTTAGGAACGGGGTTGTTATTTAAAAGCCTGATCGCCATTCTTTTTCCAGTAGCGGCCGGTCTCATTTATCTTCTATTTACGCATCAACTATTTTCTCGCAAGATATGGAAACGCCTGTACGTTGTTAGCGGTGCGCTCATCGTTGTTTTGATTGCAGCTCCGTGGTACGTGCTGGCAACTTTGCGAAACCCTCCGTATTTCGACTTTACAATGCACGGCGGACCGGGGCAGTACCACGGTTTTTTCTGGTTCTTCTTTATCAACGAGCAACTCTTACGTTTTTTAAATTTACGTTATCCGCGTGATTACAACACCGTCCCTCGACTTTACTTTTGGTTGTTGCACTTTGTCTGGCTGTTTCCGTGGAGCGCTTATTTCCCAGCGGTTGCGAAGCTTTCATTCAGGCCCATCGACCGCGCAGGGCGAACCAGGTTGCTGGCACTTTGCTGGATAGGGTTCGTATTGGTTTTTCTGACGTTTTCGACCACGCAGGAATATTATTCAATGCCGTGCTATCCGGCGCTCGCCTTGCTGTTAGGTTCTGCGATGGCCGCGGACGGAGTATGGGTGCGGCGAGGAACGCGCGCGCTTTCCGTCATCAGTGCATTGGCGGCTTTAGCTGTTATTTGTATTCTCATCTACGTTCGCCACCTACCGGCGACCGGCGACATTTCCACCGCGCTCACTTCCCATCCAAAAGTTTATTCACTGTCGCTTGGACATATTGAGGATCTCACTCTCGATTCGTTTGCGTATCTGCGAACTCCCTTGGTGATTGCGGGAATTGCGTTTCTGACGGGTTCGCTGGGGACGCTACGGTGGACCGGGCAGCGCGCATTTCTCGCTGCAGCCTTGATGATGGTGATCTTCTTTCACGCGGCTCGCGTGGCCCTGGTGGTTTTTGATCCCTATTTTTCTTCGCGACCGTTGGCAAATGCGCTTCTGAAGTCCCCCGACGGTGTGCTGATCGTGAATCATCACTACTTCACATTCTCATCTGTTTTTTTTTACACCAACAGAAGCGCGCTTCTGCTGAATGGCAGATTCCACAATCTTGAATACGGCGCATACGCTCCCGGGGTGCCGGATGTGTTTATTGGGGACATGGATTTCAAGAATCTGTGGATCAAACCCGAACGTTACTACCTGCTGGCAACAGGCTCGGCGGTGGGACGAATGCAAGAGCTAGCAGGTAGTTCACAACTTGCGCTGGTGGCAGAAAGCGGCGGCAAATATCTTTTCACGAATCATCCACTGGCGAGCGCCACACCGCCGTAGGACAAAGCGTCACGAGCCGGCTCGGAGTTCCGAGGCCGTTCAGGATTTTGAGCGCCCGCGATGTCATAGAATGTCGCGTAACTTGAGGTCTTGGGAGTGGATTTGCACTTCAAGATGCTGCCACCCGACGGGGCGGACGATAGATGTTTGAAAACATAGTGCGCCATGCTTTCCTAGTTATAGTAGCTGCTCCGTTCATCTATTACCTGCTAGTTCTATACAGCTCCTGGCGGTTCTTTTCGCAGGCGAAGTCGACGGCGCGAAACACATTTGCTCCGCCGGTAAGCATTCTGAAACCGATCCGCGGGCTGGATCCTGAGGCTTATCAAAATTTTTCAAGCTTTTGCAATCAAGATTACCCCGAGTACGAGATCGTTTTTTGTGTCGGGCAAAGCGATGACCCTGTAATTCCTACTCTTGAAAAACTCATTCACGATTTTCCGGAGTGTCATATTCGAATCGTGTTTGGCCCTGACAAAGAAGCGGTGAACGACAAGGTTGCAAAGTTACGACGCCTTGTGGCGGAAGCGCGATATGAAATAATAATTATGGGCGACAGCGACGTTCGAGTGACGCCCGATTATCTGCAGACCGTAGTCGCCCCTCTAGCCGATCCTAAAGTAGGTGCTGCGACTTGTTTCTACCTACCAGCACATTCACAGACACTTGCCGAGAATCTTCAAACGGTCGGAATGGTTTCAGATTTTTATGCCGGGCTTTTAGTCGGTTGGCAATTGGAAGGAATCCGATTCGCTCTAGGTGCAACAATCGTAACTTCGCGCGCACGCTTGGCGGAGTTCGGTGGTCTGCAAGCGATTGAAAATCAACCGGGCGACGATCTGCTTATTGGGCGACTTATTTCTGAGCACGGCCACGAAGTGAAGCTTCTTCCCTATACCGTTATGAAGCTCGGCGGGTGCCATTCTTTCAAAGAACTTTTGGCGAAACGTATGCGCTGGATGGTAGTAATGAAGCACATGCGGCGGTCGGCGCATTTCGGTTTGTTTTTCACCCAAGGACTTCCGTGGCTGCTGGCAGCTATCGCGGTTCATCCTTCGGCGGGACTGGCCCTTGTATATGTTGGTATCTATCTCGGGTTGCGGACCGCGATCGCCTGGAGCATCGATATTCGGGGGCTGAAGCAGACGGGCTTGTGGAAAGTTATTGCCTTGATCCCTTTGTGGGATGCACTTGCGTTCTGCATCTGGTCAACCAGTTTTCTACGCCAGAGTATTCAGTGGCGGGACGGTGAATACTACATCCGCAACGGCATGCTTGTGGCGGCGTCTCCGAGAGTTGTTGAAAAATGATCTTAAGGTGGGTGCCTAATCGTGAAATCTCGCAAGAATATTTGCTCCTAGCTTCGACCGATAAAGACCAGCGTGACACCGATGCAAACCAGGGCCACGCCAATCCACCGCTGTAGCGAAACACGCTCGCCCAAAAATAACTTTCCACCCAGGGTACCTGCTGCATAACTGATAGCAGTTACCGGAACGACAAAGCTCACGTTTGCAATCGAGAGCGCACCCAATAGAGACAGGAACGCAACGATTGAGAGCAACAGGCCGAGCCACATCCAGCCGACATGCATGGCTCGGATCATGACACGGAAGATTGCGGCTGGACGGAAATCTTTCACTTCGCCGACTGTTTTCATGGCACGCGAAATACAGAGCTCGCCGGAGGTCCCGGCGATCACGATCAACAGTAGAAGTATAATTTCCGAAAACATTAGCTGTGCTCTGTCGTGCGAGGATTTGTGTAGCCGACAACAAAAACACCCACGCAGATGGTTATCACACCGATCCAGCGAGTTGGTGTGATGGTTTCATGCAAGAGAAAATGTCCCCATAAAGCGATAACGCCGTAGGCGAAGGAAGAAGCCGGCTGCACGTAGCTGTAGTCCGCCCAGGACAAGACCAGCATATAGGAAAGAAGAAACATCATCAGGGACAGCATCCCAAGCCAGATCACACCCGAGCTAAAGACTTGATAGAGGATGTGAAGAAGATCAGGCAGCGATCGAATCGCAATCGCACCGATGCTTTTCATGCCTTTGCCAAGCAAGGCGTTACCCAGCGGGCCGAAAGTCACCATCATCAGGATCAAAAGGACTGTCTTTAAATGCAGGTTGCCGGAAGACTTCATGCTGAGCGGAGCCGCAGTTTGGGCTGGATAACGGGTCCGCAATTCCCTGGAAAGAAGTAGCCTAGAATTTGAAAAAATGCTTGCAAAGAATCCCCTCCTTTTATTATTTTACGTGATTTCTGGGCGAAGCCGCAGGGCGAATAGTCTGAGGAAGAGATTTTAAGAATCTCTTCGGCTTGTCGGCGAGTCTCATGTTCGAACCTGTCTAACGTAGTTCGTATTAAGGTCGGTACGTTAGCGGACATACGCGGCTTGTTTAAGAGTCTATAGTCCGCAAGGGCGAGCGATAAGGAGGGTTATGGCTCATTTGATACAAAATCCGTTGCCGACGGTTCCAACGCGGCCATTCCGGTTGGATGTTCCGTTGCACCAACTTCTGCAAACTTCCACGCCAAAATCGCCGGCACCGGTAGAAGAACTCCAATCGCTGCCCACACCCGTTTTTCCACAACAACCACATCTCCTCCATGATCTGACGGCCGAGGAAATCGCTGAACATCAAAGCGTGGTGGATACGGGGCAAAGGCACTGGCCCGCGTCGAGAATTCTAAACAATATGCGCGGCTGGATGTTTCCATATTTCAAATCACGAATCCTGCCGGGCGATTTCCAGCCAATCATCGCGTATCTTTTTACGGACTGGAAGTGCAATCTCGACTGTCATTATTGCTGGTCGTACGACAACAGCGTGCGCGGAATGACGGAGGATACGGCAAGAAGAGCAATTGACTGGCTGCACGAGACTCCGTGCCGCGTTTTAGCACCTACCGGCGGTGAACCATTGCTGCGTCCGGATTTTGTTCACAAAGTGATTTACTACGCCGCGAAAAAAGATTTCTGGGTTTACCTGGCCACCAACGCGCGTCTGCTTAGGCCGCCCGTTATCGACCGATTGGCAGACGCCGGCATCGCCACCATCAATTTTGCCGTGGACTGCATCAACGAGAAACCTGGATTGCCGAAGGCGTTCGAGCACGTTCGTTCGCAATTCGATTATCTGGTGAAGCGTCAGTATCGCTATGGCTACACGATTTTCTTCAACACGAATATCTGCCGGACAAATATCGACGATGTGAAACAGCTCGTTGAGATCGCACACGACAACGGCATTTCCATGACGTTTCATGTGAACGAAGCGCCCATGATGGAACAAACCCATTTTCAGCACTTGCACGAAAACGATACGTACATCCGGCCGGAGGACTTTCCTGTTGTGGATGACCTCCTTGACTATCTCATCGACAAGCAGCGCCAGGGCTACAAGATGGTCGATTCCATTCCGCGGCTGCAAAACATGAAAGGTTTTATGCGCGGGGTGGGCGAGCACTGGGGCTGCCGCGCCGGACAGAACTGGCTGATCATCCGTACAGACGGAACTTTGGCGCCGTGTTTCCCGATGTATAACGCGAAATATGATTGGGGTACTGTGGGGAACCAGAAATTTGATTTGCAACAGCTAAGCGAAATGAAACAGGGTTGCGAACCACACTGTTTTTCGACACTCGGATATAACGTGGCTTACTGCTACAGCGTCGCGCGCGTAATGCGCTGGCTTTGGAAGCAGGCCAAACACGGATTTCAGGGCGTTACCGGCAGTTTTGACTGAAGTCCATCGTGATAAGCTGGCTCAAGTCAGCGTTGCCCGCGTTGGGCTCGGCGGGTTTGTTTCTGGCGGCATTTCTAGATTCGTCCTTTATTCCAATGCCTTTAGTTACAGATCTGATTGTAATGGATCTGTCCTCGCGTCATCCTGCACGCACTGCATACTTCGCCGCTCTTGCGGCGCTTGGCTCCCTTGCAGGGTGTGTATGGATTTATCTTTTAGCGCGAAAGGGCGGCGATGCCTACTACCGGAAGAGACTCGGCCAGCCTAGAGGCCGGATCTATTCCTGGGTAAAACAGCATCCGCTAGTGTCTGTTCTTATTCCGGCAATAGCTCCCTTCCCGGTACCGTTCAAGCCTTTCGTGCTGGCGCAAGGTCTGCTACAAGTACCTATCGCGCCGTTCGTGGCCGGTACGTTTATTGGGCGAGGATGTCTGTTCTTTTTCGAAGGATTTCTTGGAGCGCGCTACGGAACCGCGGCCAAGCAATATTTGTTTGAACACTTATGGGTCTCCGCAGCGATGATTTTGGGTTTGGTCATCTTGTTTCTTGCGATCAATCGTTATTCGAACTACCGCAAGAAGAACCAGGCAAGTTAATTTGGAACCTGCGGCGGATTACGAACGAAGAATTATTGTGGTCGGAGCCGGTATCGCCGGCTTGAGTTGTGCTTTTTATTTACAGCAGTGGGGTCTACCGGTCTTGGTGTTGGAAGCTTCTAACCGCGCCGGCGGACTAATTTCGACCACTGGCAGAAATGGTTTTCTTTTCGAGTCCGGGCCGCAGAGCCCCCGCTTCCCACAGCGTTTGATGAAGATGATCAGCGAGTTGGGCTTGGACGGCGAGTTCGTGCGAGGGAACCCGAGCTTAAACCGTTACATCGTGAAGAAGGGTCAATTGCATAAGGCACCTTTTTCACCGGGCAGTCTTCTAACCACCTCTCTAGTTGGCCTCGGGTCCAAATTACGGATTCTCAGCGAGCCTTTCGGTCGCTCGTATCCTCCAGATACCGAAGAAACCGTCGCAGAGTTCATCCATCGAAAATTCGGGCAGGAGGTTCTCGACTATTTGGTTGACCCGATCGTCTCGACCGTTTTCTTCGGCGACGCGCGAAAGATGGGTATGGAGAGCGCGTTCCCCGCGCTGGTCCATTGGGAGCGGGAAAGCGGAAGTTTGGCGCGGGGAGCCTTCGCAGCGCGTAAAAATAAGAAGGAAAAGAAACCGGCACGAAACTCTAATTCGTCTGGTTCTAGGTTTATCGTTACCGACAACCTGCCGCCGCTTGGGTCATTCCGCCGAGGAATGGGTAGCCTCGTTGAGTCGCTATCGAAAAGACTGGGCGAGAACATCCGTCTCGGCGCAGAAATCGAATCGCTCTCGGTGCCTGTTAGTGATGCGAAATGCGAATCCTATGGGAAGGTGCGCCTCAAGGGGGGAGAAGAAGTGCTCGCCCATCACCTGGTGCTTTCAGTCCCGGCCTATGAAGCGGCACGGTTGTTGGAAGCGGCGGTGCCTCCACTCGGTTCCTTGCTAGCGGCAATTCCCTATTCTCCTATGGCTGTGGTGTCTTCTGCTTACGAAAGCAATGCGATGCGCCACAATCTAAAAGGTTTTGGTTTTATGGTTCCACGTAAAGAAGGCCTGAATACGATATGCTCGGTTTGGAACTCGTCGCTCTTCGAGGGACGCGCGCCAAAAGGGATGCAGCTCCTAACTAGCTACGCTCGAACCGACATAAGCGATGGACTACTGGCCATGCCCGACAACTCCCTCGCTCGAACAGTCGAAACTGAGACCGAGCGGATTCTGGGAATTACAGGCGAGCCTGTGGAGCGCCAAGTCTGGAAATACCCGCGCGCGCTGCCGCAATACAATCTTGGACATGTTGAAAGAATTAAGGCAATCCGCGCTGCGCTGAGTTCTTTTCCCAACTTGCATCTGGCCGGTAATTATCTGAACGGCCGTTCTATCGGCGATTGCGCGGAAGCCGGATTCCGTGTGGCTGATTCCATACGTTCTCAATTTCAAAACTGAGATGTTCAAGCTCGCAATCATCCGGAGTAGGCGTTGATTCACGGGATCACTCTGTTTTTATCAATCGCTATTTTTGTTTTGCTGCTCGGCGCGGTCTACCAAGCGCTGGGAACTCGCGCCGATCAGAAACGATTTCCTCCACCGGGACAACTCATCGATGTGGGGACTCACCGATTGCACCTCCTCGATACCGGCGCAGGCGACCAAGCAATCGTGTTTGAATCGGGACTTATGTCCACGGTGCTTAGCTGGCAAGGCATTCAGGAAGAACTCGCGGCGAAATTCCGAGTGATTTGCTACGACCGTGCCGGCATGGGTTGGAGTGATTTGGGCCCATTCCCTCGAACCGCCGATAAAATTGTAGATGAGCTCCATGCGCTGCTCGGGCGAGCAGGCGTTCCGCCTCCGTTTCTATTGGTCGGCCATTCTTTCGGAGGACTGACGATGCCGCTGTTCGCTGCACGTTACCCTTCCGAAGTCTCGGGCGTCGTCCTAGTGGACCCGGTGGCGCCTGCCGAGTGGAATCCGCCATCACAAAACGACAGGAAGCGAATTCGCGTTGGCTCCAATGTATGCCGGCGAGCCGCCGCATTGTCACACTTCGGAGTCCTACGTTTCATCTTGCTGCTGATTCATTCGGGAGCAAGCCGAGTGGGGAATCGCCTGGTCCGACTGATCAGCAAAGACGCCCCGGCGGATTCCGCCTCTACAAGTAGCCCATGGTTCTGGAGCCTTCCCGCGAATGAAAGGGCGATGGCAGCCGTGTTCTGGATTCAACAGAAATTTTGCATGACGGTTGCAAGCCAACTGGAAAACTTACCCGCGAGCGCGGCGAGCGTGGCCGCTTTGGGCAGCTTTTCGGACAAACCTGTCGTGGTCCTATCGGCGAAGATCACTCCTGAGCACCGGCGCGAAGAACACATCGCGATGACGAAGAGATTACCTCGCGGCCGGCAAGTGACCGCCGAAAAAAGCGGGCACTGGATCATGATCGATCAGCCAGACCTGCTAGCGCGTGTCATTCAGGAAGTTGCCGAATCTGCGCGGTAAGATCCAAAACAAAACTACTGTTTCCACTTGGACCTTTCGATTCACTGCTGCGGCGGTTGTCTGCCCTAGATTCCGAGCTGCTTGGGTTGGCGCGATTGACAGTGATGAATGTCAGATGCTCCGGCTTCGGTGCGCTACTGAATCACAGGACCGGCGGATCGCGTGTCTGCGGTGCGACGCGTAACAGCCACCGTGACGGTTCGGGTGTCCTGCTTTCGCCAGCGCGAAAGGATGGGCTCCCAGGTTTGCTCCACGGTGCATGGCCGGTTGACCGGCTCGAGACGAACTAGCCCGAATGATGGCGACGAAGACCTGAGAAGGCGGCGAGCTTTCGGGCTATCCGTAAGTCGCACGTGTTCCATTAGCGCCTGACGCAGCCATATTCGTTCCGGCTCTTGGATTTTCACGTGGCGGACGAATTCAGAATTGTACTCGGTAACGGCGAGCGATTTACCAAGTGCGTAGACGAGACCACCCGTCATGCCCGAACCGAGGTTAATTCCGGCGCGGCCGAGCACAATTACGATTCCTGAAGTCATGTACTCGCATCCGTGTTGACCGAGGCCTTCGACAACTGCTAACGCTCCGCTGTTTCGGACTGCGAAGCGTTCTCCGGCACGTCCAGCGATATAGAGTTCTCCGCTGGTTGCACCGTAAAGGACGGTATTACCAGCAAGCACGTCGCCGCGTTGCGAGGCATCCCGGCCCGCGGTGATCGCAATGGTACCGCCGCTCAAACTCTTACCGACGTAATCGTTGGCCTCACCGGTGAGCCGGAAGCTGAGGCCACGAATCAAGAACGCGCCAAAGCTCTGCCCCGCAGCGCCATCAAATTCGAACTCGATTGTCTCGTTGCCAAGGCCCAGATATCCGGTGCGGCGAAGGATTTGCCCGCTCAGGTGCGCGCCGACACTGCGGTCGGAATTCGCTATGACAAACCGAAGCGGCTTACCGGACTTAGCATCGTCGTGCTCCATCGCGCGAGAAAGCTCGCGATGAATTCCCTGGTCGTCCAAAAGCATGCCCTTCGATTGTTTGGTGGAACTGGCGATAGGGGCCAGGAGTTCCGCAAGAGTTTCGCCCGCCTGTTTAGAGCGCGGCCTCAACATGTGCGCCTCGCCGATGATTTCGTCCAGCGAACGAACGCCTAGCTGGCTCAGGCGTTCTCGGACTTCGGCGGCAACACCCAAGAAATAAGCCATGGCCATTTCCGGTTTTCCTGTAAAGCGGGCGCGATATTTTTCATCCTGTGTGGCAAGGCCTGCCGGGCAAGTATTCAGATGACATTGCCGCGCCATTACACAGCCAATCGATAGGAGCGCGGAAGTGCCAAACCCAAACTCGTCAGCGCCAAGAAGAGCGGCGATGATCACGTCGCGTCCAAATTTTAAACCACCGTCTGCGCGCAGACGCACTCGCCCTCGAAAGCCCGTTATCAAAAGCGCTTTGTGTGCTTCGCGCAATCCGAGTTCCCAGGGCAAGCCGGTATTTTTGATAGAAGTAAGCGGGGAGGCTCCCGTTCCCCCGTCGAAACCCGAGATGGTGATCACATCCGCGCCGGCTTTGGCGACACCGGCGGCAATGATCCCCACTCCGGCGCCGGAAACAAGTTTCACGCCGATGCGAGCGCTGGGATTCACGGCGCGCAAATCGTAAATCAGCTGCGCCAGATCCTCGATGCTGTAAATGTCGTGGTGTGGCGGCGGCGAAATCAAAGACATGGCCGGAACAGCGTGGCGTATGCGCGCGATAAAGGGTGTGACTTTCGCCGCAGGAAGTTGGCCGCCTTCTCCGGGTTTTGAACCTTGCGCCATTTTAATTTCGAGTTCTTCGGCGCGGACAAGATATTCCGCTGTAACACCAAAGCGCGCGGAAGCAACTTGTTTCACCTTGTTGCGCGCTTCGGGCTCGAAACGATAGACATCACTGTCTTCGCCGCCTTCGCCCGTATTGCTGCGTCCGCCCAAACGATTCATCGCGATCGCGAGGGTTCGCACGGCTTCCGGGCCGAGCGCACCTAGCGACATTGCCTGCGTGCTGAAGCGGGAAAGGATTGCGGTGCCCGGTTCGACTTCGTCCAATAAAATTGGAGAGCTGATAGGACACGTCGCGAGCAGGTCCCGGATAACCACCGGCTCGCGTGTTTCTGCGAGTTCGGCGAAAGCTCGATACCCTTCCGGCGTCGGCGACTGAATGTATTTGTGCATACGGCGCACGAGATCGGGTGAACTCGCGTGCTGCTCTCCGGTCTGGCGGAAGCGATAGAGCCCATCATCCCGCATTTCGGGCGAGCCAGTTTTGTAGGCTAGGGCGTGACGTCCGAGACTGTCCTGCAGAACGTCGCCGAGATTTCTACCGCCGAGAACTGCATGGGCGTCTTCAAAAAAAACATCGACAATGTCTCTGTCCAGCCCCACTGTTTCGAACAGGTGGCTGTTTCGATAGCTCGCGAGCGTAGAGATGCCCATGCGCGCGATTACTTTCCGTAGGCCGGCTTCCACTCCATTGCGGTAACGTACAGCGCCGCCTGGCTTTGATTGTTCGGACATTTCGAGCGCGAGATATGGGAACACCGCGCTGGCGCCGACGGCGATGAGCATAGACAAGTGATGTGTCTCGATGACTTGTCCGGTTTCGACAATCAAGGGAACGTCGAAAGCGTCAGATTCGACCAGAGCTTTCCAAATGGCGGCGACAGCGAGCATCGCGGGCAGAGCGGCGCGCCCAGCGCTGGTTTTGCGGTCGCTCAGGACAAACAGCTTAGGCCGCGTGTACTCGGATGCTACGACCTGAATGTCTGTGCGAAGGCTATCTAACGCGGCGAGCGCGCCTTCCACGCCCGCCGCTGATTCAAACGTGAAATCGAGGGTGCGCACGCAGCCATCGATATGCGAGCGAATTTTTTCGAGTTGGCAGAAATCGAGAAGAGGCGACTCGATAAAGAGGGTCTTGCCCAAATGTACGTCGAGGGACATCACGTGGGCTTCGCGTAGCGGATCGATCGGCGGATTCGTAACCTGAGCGAAACGTTGCTTACAGTAATCCCACAATGGACGACGGGTAGAGGAAATAAAAGCTGGAGGAGCGTCATCACCCATGCTCCAAATCGCCTCCTTCCCTTCCGTGCCGAGCGATTGAAAAAGCATGCGGTACTGATCTTCACTCCAGCCAAGCGCGGCGGCGATGCGCTTTGGATTTTCTGTGCATGGGCCGGAAAATTCCGCCGACGGTTCGATCTTGCGCGCGGGACGCCAGTCGTCTCTTCCGTAACCGACGGCTAGCATTTTAGTGATGTCATTGCCTCGCCAAATGAGGCCTTCCACGGTATCAACGACCATCATTTCTCCGGGGCCGAGACGCATGCGTTCGTCAATCTGCTTGTCTTCAAAATCAGAAAGCCCTACTTCTGAACCGGCAATGACCAGTCCGTCGGACGTGACCGTGTACCGGAGCGGACGCAGACCGTTTCGATCGAGTTTCGCGCCGACGTAGCGACCGTCGCTGAAAACCAGAGCGGCGGGGCCGTCCCACGGTTCTTGCTCACCAGCTTGCGTCTGCAGAAAAAGTTTCAGAGCGGGGCTGACATCGGGATCTGCGACCCATGCGGGCGGGACGAGGCGAAGCATGGCAGCAGCCAGGCTGTATTCGCGATGCAGGTGAACTTCGAGAGCATTATCAAAGCTGGCGGAATCGCTCACGCCGGATTCGAGAAGTCGGCACCATTCGGGCGCGTTCATTTCCCGCAGGATCGATTTTTCTCTTGTGCCCATCCAGCGGCGGTTTGCTCCGATCGTATTGATTTCTCCGTTGTGCGCAAGGAAACGGAACGGCTGCGCCAGCGACCAAGTGGGCCGGGTGTTTGTGGAATAACGCTGATGAAAAACGGCAAAGGACGCCTGAAACCGTGGATGGGCGATATCTCGATAAAATTCGGCGAGCTGCCAAGGCGCAAGCAATCCTTTGTAAACCACCGAGCGCGACGAGAGCGAACAGAAATATATTCTGAGGCTGCCTTCAGCTTCGATTCGCTTGCGTAGAAAGAAAAGCTGACGCTCGAAAGCGTCGCCGCTTTTGTTGGATGCAAAAAAAATCTGCTCGATCGCTGGAAGCGTGGCAGCGGCGGAGGGTCCCAGGATCGAAGCGTTCACAGGAACTTTTCGCCAGCCGCAACATCGGACACCACAGAGGACGGAAAGTTTTTCTACTTCCGCGCGCGCCTCGTTTTCCTGGCCAGCGGGTAGAAACGCCATACCGAGGCCAAAGTCCACCGGCAGATCGATACGTTCTTCTCGAGCGCGAGCGCGGAAAAACTCTTTAGGAATCGGGAGCAGCAAGCCGGCGCCGTCGCCGCTGGAACCGTCAGCATCCGCACCACCGCGATGGGTCAGGCGAATGAGCGCTGTGAGGGCGCGTTCGATAACATCGCGCGAGCCGAGGCTGCCCAATTGAGCAACGAAGCCCACTCCGCAGGCGTCATGATCCGGGTGGCCGACAAAGCGCGCATTTCCCATGATCCATTACAAACCCTCACGCGTTTGGAAGTACAATCGTGAAAATGGATAGGATGCATTACAATTTTGCCTATACCTGGCTGTTAACTCGAATGTTACGCTTTTGTGATACGGAACCATTCGTGCTGGACCGGACTGATTTCTGACGGTGGAGTTGTCTTTTGAGATTCAAGTAAACGGAACGATTGAAATGTATAATCGCGGCACCCGACACCCATGGACTTTGACCAACTTACAACTTTCCTCGAAGTTGCAAAAGCATCCAATTTCTCGCGCGCAGGCAAAAAGCTTTTCCTTTCACAGCCGGCCGTGAGCGCCCAGATTCGACAGCTAGAGCTCGAATACGATGCGAAGTTATTCGACCGTTTTGGAAAAAAAGTGCGTTTGACCGCAGCTGGGGACGCGCTGCTGGAATACGCTGAAAAGCTTCTAACCATGCGCAATGAATCTCTGCGAGCGGTGGCCGACCAGGCCAATACGCCTCGTGGAACTCTATTGATCGGCGCGAACGAAGCGACGTGCTTATACGTGCTTCCCGAAGTATTTGCGGAGTACCACCGACTCTATTCCGACGTGCAGATCAATATTTATCGCAACTTCAGCAACAAAGTGTTGGAGAAAGTGGAAGACGGTTCGGTGGACGTTGGAATTGTCACCCTGCCGATAAAATCGCCGAGCCTGAAGACCCACTCGATTTTTCGCGACCGGTTAGTGCTAATGGTTAGTCCGCAAAGCCCTTTGGCCAAAAAGAAAGTAGTTCGTACCAGCGAAATCGTTGAACAACCGCTCATCTTTCCAAAAACTGGGTTCACTCGCCAAATGCTGGACAAGCTTTTTCGTCCCTACCGCTCTCAAATCCATGTCACCATGGAATTGGCAAGCGTAGGGATGATTAAAGCTTTTGTGGCCGCTAATCTGGGAGTGTCGCTGATCAGTGAGACCTTCGCTCGTGAAGAAGCTCGTGCAGGAGAAGTAAAATTAATTCCGATTGCGGACGTCGATCTCTGGCGGGAACTGGGCCTAATCTACCGGCGCGATCGAACACTGCCGCGAGCGGCGGCTGCTTTCATATCTTTGATCTCGCGGCGGACCTCCTAATCGAGCGAAACATCATTCGCAAACGCCTGAATTGAACTCGAAATAAAGTGTGGTGGTCGTTACAACATTTGCGCATAATCGTGAGCAAAATCAATGTTTCTCTAGGTTGCACTTCTGTAAGTTAAGCGCCGGACGGCTCGAAATGAAGAGATTTCTTGCGGTGATGAAATTTGGCGGGACTTCTGTCGGCGATGCGGCTTGTATCGGTCGCGCGGCAGAAATCATTGCAGCTGCTTCGCGAAAAGGTTGTGTAGTAGCAGTTGTCTCCGCCATGAGCGGCGTCACAAACAAGCTTATCGCGTCCGCGGCACGGGCGGAGAGTGGCGACCGAGGTGAGGGGCAGACGCTCGCCGATAACTTGCGCGAGCAACACGTGACGGCCCTTGAGGCTTTGGTTCACTCACCGGAAAAGCGGGACGGTATTTCCCGTAAGATTTCTGAAGTTCTTGCGGAAGCGCAGCGTCTTTGCGAAGGCACAGCACTGCTTCGCGAGCTGACGTCGCGGACGCTGGATTCGATTTCCAGTATTGGCGAGCGTCTCTCTGCCCCGCTTGTCGCCGGAGCCTTGGCCGAGCTCGGCATATCCACAGAGTCGATTGACGCGACCGAACTGATCGTCACTGATTCGCACCACGGCGGCGCCGAGCCGATGGCCGACCGTACGCGCGAACGCTCGGAAGCTCTTCTGCGACCGCTGTTGCAAAAAGAAGTGGTTCCGGTAGTCACGGGATTTATCGGTTCCACTCTGGACGGCGTGCTTACAACACTCGGCCGCGGCGGATCTGATTATTCGGCGACGATTTTGGGCGCCGCGTTACAGGCAGATGAAGTGATCATATGGACTGATGTCGATGGCGTATTAACGGCTGATCCACGATTGGTGCCCGAGGCTCGCACGATTCCTGAAATTTCTTATCGCGAAGCTGCCGAGCTGGCATACTTCGGCGCGAAGGTGCTACATCCGAAGACCCTCCGCGCGGTGACGGAGGCGGGAATCCCCGTTTGGATTCGCAACAGCTTCCGCCCTGAGCACCTCGGCACGAAAATCACCCGCGAAGGTGGAAGCGATGGCCTCGGCGTTAAGGCGCTTACAGCGATGAGTGACGTTGCGCTGATCAGCCTCGGGGGCCCCGGAATTGTAGGAGTGCCGGATGTCGTAGGACGCACGTTCTCCACTACAGCGGCAGTTCGGGCTAACGTGCTTTTGATCTCTCAGTCCTCCTCGCAAAACGATATATGCTTCATTGTCTCTTCCGCAGATACGAAGCGTACGGTACAAGCGCTGCGCGACGAATTCTCGCAGGATTTGGCGGACCAGGCAGTCGAACATATTACGCTCGACCCCGAAATCGCTATCGTGGCCGTCGTGGGACAAAACATGCGCGGCAGCCCGGGCGTCGCGGGCCGCACGTTCAGCGCGCTAGGCCGCGAGAATGTAAATATTATCGCCATCGCGCAGGGATCCTCTGAATCGAACATTTCGTTTGTGGTTGCCCGCAAGGACATGAAGGCAGCTCTCGAAGCGGCCCATCGAGAATTCGGTCTGGGAGTTGCGGAGCGCCACCGCAAGAATCCTGCACCGAAAGGCATTTCTGCGACATGAGCGAACACGCCGCGGAAACACGGTCGGCTGACGCCGTTCAGCGATGCATTATTTCTGAATGCAATTCGTCGTATGGGATTCGCGAACGAATTTATGTTTGTTCACGATGTGGAGGGCCGCTTGAAATTCAGTGTCGTCTGGAATCCTGCGGCGATGCGAATGTGTTACGCAAACAATGGACGGACCGCGCCAGCCCCAACAATCCACGCGACCGCAGCGGTGTCTGGCGCTATCGCGAGTTGCTGCCATTCGATTTTGATGTGCCGATAGTGAGCCTGTTTGAGGGCAGCACGCCGCTCTACGATGCGCCTCGATCGGCCGAGTATTGTGGGCTGCAGAGTTTGCAGGTGAAGCACCTCGGCTGCAATCCCACTGGCTCTTTCAAAGATGCTGGCATGACGACTGCCGTGACGCATGCTGCTCTTCTCGGAGTTCGCACCGTGGTTTGCGCGAGTACCGGGAATACGGCCGCGAGTTTGGCTGCTTATGCCGCGCGGGCTGGGATGCAATGCGCAATCGTCGTGCCACAAGGGCAGGTTACCGCTGCGAAACTGGCGCAGAGCATGGACTACGGCGCTGCGGTTCTGGAGATTGATGGGAATTTCGACGATGCCATGCGTTTAGTGCAGGAACTTGCGGACGATGCGTCCATTTATCTGGCAAACTCGATTAATCCGTTTCGCATCGAGGGCCAAAAGACTGTCGCCTTCGAATTATTGCAGCAGTGTGAATGGAAATTACCCGAACACGTCGTGGTTCCGGGCGGAAACATGGGTAACAGCTCAGCACTGGCGAAGGGGTTTGACGAATTGCTGCAACTTGGCTTGATCGATCGTTTGCCTAAGCTTCATGTGATTCAAGCAGAAGGTTCTGCACCAATGGCTCACATGTTTGCCGCGCTGGAAAAGAATCTGGCGACACAAGATAAATCGCTGATACCGGATATCGTTCCAGTAGAGGATCCGAAGACGCTGGCCACCGCGATCAAAATCGGCTCGCCGATTTCGTGGAGGAAGAGTCTGCGCGGCGTGTTGCGCTCAGGCGGACGTGTGCTTGCCGTGACCGAGCAGCAAATCGCCGATGCGAAGGCGGTCATCGGGCGCGACGGCATCGGGTGTGAGCCCGCCTCTGCAACAACTGTTGCTGGAATCCGCAAAATGGTCGCGTCCGAGAATATTGGTCGCGCTGAATCCGTTGTGGCCGTTCTCACAGGACACGTTTTGAAGGATCCGGACTACGTGAACCGTTACCACAACGGGACACTATCGCTCGGTTCTTCGTCACCGATTAAAGGCGGTTTTACAAATCCTCCCGAACGGGTTGCGGCAAGAAAGAGCGTGATCCTGGAGAGCATCGACCGTCGAAATCAGGCGCGCAGAAGCCTACCGGGAGCGAAGAATTGATACGCGGTATTTCGATCCCGAGCGCATCAGTTCGTCAACAATGAGTCCTCGCCATCATTCGTCACTTGAGGTACGAGTTCCGGGTTCCACGGCCAATCTCGGCGCGGGATTCGATTGTTTCGGTCTCGCGTTAGACCTTTATCTTTCCGTACGCGCCAGCGTGCTGCCATCAGACTCATCTGCGAAATCGCGCGTGCGAAGCCGCGGAGCGCGAGGCAGTCTTCTTCTAACACGCGATCCGGAACAAAACCTGATTCTTCGCGCAATGCACCACGCCGCGGCGCGAGAGAATTTCGAACTGCCTCCCGTTAGTTTGGCTGTTCACAACGCGATTCCGGTCTCCAGCGGGCTGGGAAGCAGCGCCGCTGCGATTATCGCTGGGATTTCTTTGGCCTTTGGAATTGGTGAGCACGCCATGGATGTAGAATCGGCTCTGCGTTATGCCGCGGAAATCGAAGGGCACGCCGACAATGTCGCTGCAGCTCTGATAGGCGGGCTGGTGGTGACATCCGTGCGGCCGGATAAAAGTATACTGGCTCTGAACAAACGATGGCCGCGGGAGATTCGCGTTGTCGCCGTTTCGCCTGACCTCGAGTTGAATACTATAGGTTCACGAGCCGTGCTTCCCCAAATGGTTCGGCGCGAGGATGCGATTCACAATCTGCAGCGCTCTGCGCTTTTCATCGCAGCTCTGGACGAGCAGCGCTACGACCTTTTTTGGGACGCGATGCGAGACAGGTTGCATCAACATTGCCGGCAACACTTGATCCCTGGCCTGGCCGGCATACTGAGCCAGCCTCGTTCGTCGGGCTTGCTTGGAATTGCTTTAAGCGGCGCAGGACCGAGTGTCGTGGCCCTAGCTACAGAAAATTTCGAAGAGATTGGCAGGTCTATCGCGGTTCATTTCGAGAACGCCGGGTTAAGCACCACAATTCGCTGCTTGTCCGTTCCAGACCGCGGATCAACGATCACCACGAATCCGCGAGAGAAATAATCTCGTTTGCCAAGCTGCCCAGCCGGAAAAATCAAGGCGTAGTCTCAAACGTGAGCGCGAAAGATTTGGCAATCTCTTCGCTAAGACAATCCGGCGGTCTCATCACACGATCAGCTTGATAAAGTGATCTGGCTAGGGGGCCAACCAAAACAACCGTTGGCGATTTCAGATCATGGGACAGAGCGAGTTCCCCAACGACGGTCGCATGGAATGACTCGTCGATTTGCGAGACTCGAGATGCCACTAAGCACGGAGTCTCTGCAAGAACACCACTTTCCAACAACCGCTCTTGGAGCAGGGCATAATTTTGCCCGGGCATGTATATAGCGAGTGTGGCTCCTGACGAAAGGCCAGACCCGAAGTCAGCGGGCATGTTCTGTTTGCAGTTGTGGGCCGTCAGAAAAATCAATCTCGAGGAAACGCGTCGATCGGTCAAAGGAATTTTGGCGGATGCGGCCGCAGCGAACGCACTGGTAATCCCGGGCACAACTTCGAAATCGATCCCGGCACTGCGCAACGCATCCATTTCCTCGCCAGCCCGCCCAAAAAGCAACGGGTCGCCACCTTTCAATCGCACAACGATGTTTCCCTGCCGAGCAGCGCGGATCATGCGCCTGTGAATTTCTTCCTGGGTGACTCGCTTCCGGCCGCAACGTTTTCCGACGTTTTGTATCAACGCGGTCTGTGAAATGAGCTGCAGAATTTCCGGTGAGACCAAATCGTCATGCAGCACGACATCCGCGGATTGCAGAACGCGCAGAGCCCTCCGCGTCAACAAGTCGGGATCGCCGGGTCCTGCACCAACCAGATACACTTTCGCGCTCATCTTGCACCTCCTAGTCGAACTTCTCGCGCCATACGCAACAAAAGCTCGCGACGCCGCATGGGTTCCATTGCAGCGCCGAACAGGCGCTCTCGTGCCGCGCCGAGCTGATTGACCTTGTCTTCATACTCCGGCCCGAATTGCCGCTCGAACCGTTTGCGCAACCTTTGCGCGAGTGCCGGGCTTTTGCCATTTGTAGAAATAGCGATCTGCAAGTCACCACGGCGAACCACCGCGGCGTAGAAAAAGTCGCAATGCGGCGGGTCATCAACCGAGTTGCACAATACATTTCTTCTTCGCGCTTCCTCGAAAACGATTGCGTTTACTTTGGCCGAAGCTGTTGCGGCGATAACCAGGAACTTCGCATCGAGATCTTCTTTCCTGAACTTTCGCCGCAGCCACTTGACCACGCCGCTCGCAGACCATTTATGCACACGCGGAGTCGCCTGCGGAGAAACCACCGACACAACGGCGCCCGCTTCGAGCAAGCCGCTTATCTTGCCTTCGCCGATCGCGCCTGCGCCGACGACCAAACACGAACGGCCTTCTAGCTTCACGAACATCGGAAAGAGAGACATGGGCATTATTCCTTCGCGTGCAAACCGCACTCGGTCTTCTGGAATCCGACCCAACGACCGGCGCGAGCGTCCTCGCCAAGCTGAACGGGCCGTGTGCAGTGGGTGCATCCGACGCTCGGATAATTGCGATCGTGTAGAGTGTTGTAAGGCAAGTTATTCGCGCGCACGTAATCCCAGATCTGTTCCGTGGTCCAATCCGCGAGCGGATTCAGTTTGACCAGACCGAAGTGTGCGTCCCATTCAAGTTTTTTTGCTGTAGCCCGAGATGGCGTCTGATCGCGGCGGATACCTGAAACCCACGCGTCCAGTTCGGCGACTTTTGCCTTGAGCGGATCGACTTTGCGTATTTGGCAGCATAGATTGGGCTTCCGACTCCAGAGCGCCTCGCCATAACGAGCCGTCTGCTGTTCAGGAGAAAGCGAGGAACGGGTACGCTCGACTCGTATGCCATACTTATCCTGAACTCGTTCAATCAACTCGTAGGTCTCCGGAAAAAGAAAATCGGTGTCCAGCGTAAACACTCGCAAGTTCTTGACGCTTCGCGCCGCGATATCGATGAGCACGACGGCGTCTCCACCAAAACTTGATGCTATCGCCATGCGAGCGCCGAACCGCTCGCCCGCCCAACGAAGCAGCTCTTCTGCTGTGGAGCGTTCCGCTTCATCCTGTTGAAGTTCAATCTCCTGCAGCAACTCAATCATCGTAGCCTCCATATAATTCGCGTCTTCTTCCCTGCTCTTCGAGTTACGCAATCAGCAGTTCAAAAACAAAAAAAGGCCCGCGACAGCTGGCGTCGTCGGGCCTTGGGAGTTTTGAATCGAGAAATTTGCTACATCGATCCGCTCCTTGAGGCGCGAGACGCCGCAGGACAACAACACGAGCAGCAACGTACGCAATGCATGTATACGGCTTTGCGAGCCGAAGTCAGCGAGCCAGAAAAAATCTCGATCATTTGTATTTCTGACAAAACCCTAGCAAACGAGTTCATAAGTTAGCCTTCGACTCCGCGAGGCACAGGTCCGAAAGCGACATCGCGGAGCCACAGCTTCAACTTCCTCTCCCGCGAGAAAAGTGCGCAACATCTCGTCCGAATGGCGCGAAAAGAATTGGCGAAGATTTTCCTCGTTCCGCCGAAGACCCAAATAAGAACGTAGAAGCCGTTCGATCGCTGCGGGGACATCCATTGCCGGGCATCGATAGCCGATTGGCCGAGCTATCGATGCAAATTGCCCGACCGCGCCGCCAACACAAAAATAGTAGGCGTCCACCATCTCTCCATCTACGCGCTGCTTCTTGCCTTCGATTCCGATATCGGCGATCCAATGTTGGCCACAACTATTTGGGCAACCGGTAACGTGCAGCTTCAAGTGCTGGTCGAAGCCAGGAATTCGCTCTTCCAACTCTTCCACGAGCCAACGCGAGAATGCTTTCGTTTCGGTGATGGCAAGTTTGCAGAATTCAGTACCGGTGCAGGCTACGGCACCGCGCCGAAACGGCGAGGCGTCCACGCGTAATCCAATTGAATTGAGTTCGCCGGCAAGGGAGCCAGCCTTCTGCTTCGGCACATTGATGATTAGAAGATTCTGCATGCTGGTAGTGCGTAATTCTCCGGAAGCGAAGCGCTCTGCCAAGTCCGCCGCCGCGCGCATCTGGTGTGGCTCGATGCGGCCTCGCAGGACGGTAGCCCCGACATAGCAATAGGCATCGTCCTTCTGTGGATGGATGCCCGTGTGATCGCGGCACAGATCGGCCGGAGGCTCTTCCTGCTCTGCGGGATCCAACTTAAATCCAATATGGTGTTCCAGATCTTCCTGAAATTGTTCCGCCGTCCAGCCGTGCTCGAGAAACAAAAACTTCAGCCTGGCGCGCTCGCGGCTCTCGCGCAAGATATCCGAACCGCGAAAAATCTCGGCGATGCCTTGAATTACCGGAAGGACCTGAGTCCATCCGACAAAGGCATTTAGTCGCAGCGCCAGGTGGGGCTTCGTCGAAAGCCCGCCGCCCACGCGAATCGAGAAGCCAGTTTCGGAACCCATGCCGCGTTTGCGCACGACGGCCGTAAGACCCACATCGTTGATTTCCGGATAGGTGCACCAGACGCGGCAGCCGGTGATAGAAATCTTGAACTTGCGCGGGAGATTGTAGAACGCGGGATTGCCCGCAAGCAGGCGCGTGACCTGTTCGACGAGCGGAGAAGCATCGCAGATTTCGTCCGCGTGCACGCCCGCCAATGGGCAGCCGGTTATGTTGCGGGTGACATCGCCGCAAGCGGCGAGCGAAGACAAGCCGCAGCGTTCGAGGCCGTCAAGGACTTCAGGCAAGTCCTGAATAGTGACCCAGTGAAGCTGGATATTTTGACGCACGGTAAGGTCGGCAACGCCGAAGCCATACCTGTCGGCGAGATCAGCAATCGTTCGAAGCTGGTTCGAATTAAGCAAGCCGTTTGGGATGCGAATCCGCACCATGAAAAACGGAACGGCTTTCCCTTCCCCGCCAGTGCCGCCTACCGCTCCTGCACCGTCTCCTTGCGGGTAGACACCCCACCACCTGAAGTAGGTCCCGAGCCATTCCGCCGGAATCGCGGCGTGGCCCTCCCGCGCGAAACGGCGGACTTCCTCAAGGCACTGCCAAGGATTTAGGGATCTCTTAAGCCTTTCCACCTTCTGTGCTTTGGTCTCTTTAACGTCCACTTTGGTGTCCATAAGGTCCCCTAAAAACAAAAAACCCACCTACCAGATTGTCGTCTGGCGGTGGGCTTGAACTCAGCGTTTAGAATTTAGGTGCTCTTCTAGCTGGCCCCCGGCGCGGACGACAGGCGTACGCAACAATTGCAACAACACGCCTTACAAACTGCCATCCGGCTGAGATTCATCATCACGACGTTAGATTGCCGAATGAGAGCGCCGAAGTCAACACATTTTAAGAAAGCAGAACGTGGAGAGGAATTCGAGAGAGCGCGGCTGGCGGCGGGTAGTTAGACCAAAACTTGGGACAATCAAGTCCGCGCCGCCTTCTGGGCTACTCGCCGTAACGCTCTGGAGCCCTTCTAATTTCGCGGATTTGAGCGTCCATAGCTGTCCAGACCCTTAGACATCTAAAAGAAACTCTCGTACCGGCTCCCGGGCGGCGACCCGAATTGTCACTGCTTCCAGCCAACGCGACCAAAGACTTGCCTCTGACACAAAGAAACCTGTCAATTCTAGAAAGACCAACCGATTCCAGTGCTTAACCCAAGCTCATTACGTTTTGCGGTGCTGGGTGGCCGACTATCGAAGTTATCCCAAAACGTGAAGGCCAAATGGAAATTGTTTCTTAGCTTAATCGTGAGGGAGTTATTCGTGGTTAGGCGGACGCGGCCAGTATCTGTCAGCCCCGGAAAAGTCAGAACTTGGGAAGCGAACTCACCGAAATTGAATCGAACAAGATTGTATTGTAGGCCCACCACAGCTTCCATGTTTTGATTGATCTGTTGACCGGCGACGGGATTGAAGTTCTCGTGAATGTAAACGATACCAGCCAACCAAGAGAGGTTGTTGTTGGTCGTACGCTTCAAAAAGCGCCCGTAACCCCCTCCTAGGGTGGTGCGCAGTTGCAAATCTTGTTGGCTGCTGTGAAGAAAATCGGACAAGGCGAGGACGTAGGAATTTCCATTTAGGAACTTGGTGAATATGCCCTGCAAATCTTCGCGATTCGTTTTGGACGCTCCCGCTTGACCGCCAAACGTCGAATCGAAGGAGGTCGCGGCCTCCCATGCCGGCGTCCGGTAAGCCGCACTAGTGTCGGCATTCAAGGTGGTTTGACTATTGCCACTGGCGAAGCTATAACCAAAATCGATGGCTCCTTGCAATTGGCGCCAGAAGCTGGACTTCTGCGAGTCAATCTTCGCGATGGAAGTGGACGGAACCTCAACTTCCTCGGTGGCTTCATGAATAAGGAAGTCTTGCTCTTTTGCTTTCTCGGCCGACACCTTTTCGAACTTCCCCACTATTCTTTTACCGTCATTCAATACGATTCGGAACGTCGCGGTGCTATGAACCGATTCCACTTGATTCCAGTCCAAGGCGATAGCCCCCGTCACGTAATCTGTGTCGATCATTAACAGGCCGTTCTGCAGACTCTTTACTTCGCCGGTGAAATGGTCCCCGTTGTTCATGACCACGACGTCTTTTCGTTTCGCCGCGTGAGCCGGAAAACAGAGGCACACCGCAAGAACTATTGGAAATAAGAAGCGGCCGGCTGAAAAGACCTTTGAAATTTGAACACTCATTTCTTCGGCTCCATGGTGAGACACGCTTGGCGGTCGTCGGCTTGACGATTCCTGATAATGAGGGCCTTCTGACGAAACGAGGACATTTCGAGAGAAACAAATTTCCTAGGTCGCCAGAGCACGTTAGTTTCTCAGAAAGCCTCGCCGACACCGAGGCTGAATGTGTGATCGTTTACGCCCTGGGCGAGGTCGGCGCGAAGATTTACGTGATAGGCTTTGCTTAATTGGAACCTCAGACCGCCGCCACCGGCGGGCAAGAAACGGCTCGTCTGTGCTCTTTGAAGGAGCTGATTACCGCCAGGTATGACCCCTCCAAGGCCGCCGAACACGACTAGGCCGAACCTTTTCGGCAAGACGAGCCGATATTCCACCTGCGTAGCGAGACTATAACGAGTGAAGTAGCGGCCGGCTACGTATCCCCGCAGCTCGTTATTGGTTCCGTAAATGCAATTCCCGTAAAACGGAGGCTGTCCACCGGTGGCACAAAACATGACGTTATAAGCAAAAACCAGATTTTTGTTCAGGCTTGAATAGTCGTCGAAAGTTACGCGGTAGGCCTGGAACGAATATTTGCTGCCGAGCCCCTGGGAGAAGAGGTCAGATGTAAAACTGAAAAAAGTTCCATTGGTAGGATAGAAACGATTGGTGGTCGTGTCGCGGGTTAATATGGCGCCGAGGTCTCTTAGGGTGGTATGCAGGCCCAGGTCTGGAGGAATTGGGACGGTCGTAACGTTGGTTGGGTTCAGCGTGACAATCGAATGACCGGTGAAAAATCTAGGACCCAGGTAGAATTGCCGGCCAATTAGACGCATGAATTCCGCGAAGAAGGCTTCCCCGGTTTGTTTTAGAGGTAACTTAACATCCGATGCGACTCCCGTGCCGTATATGTTGTAATCAATATCACCGTGAACGAAACCGGTCTTGAGCCGATAGGTCGCGTGTTTCAGGTAGAGATCTCCGCCGACCGCAAAACCGCTGCTGCCGTTGTTTGTAATAAGGCCGGCAGCACCGACAACAGAAGGGGGCGAATCTTTGTCCTTCATGCTAAGTGGAAAAATATATCCGAGCACCGGCACGATTCCGGAACCGATTGCTGGACTTGAGATTGGAAGGGGCGCGACCACGAGCGCGCCGGGACCGAGTTTCTTCTTCTTTTTTTTTGGCTGTTCTTCTGGCTTGGCACCAGAGGTAGATTGCGTGTCTTGTCCCGCCGCCTGCGACTCGTCGGAGCCCACGACAGGCGTGGTTGAATGCGGCTCCTGCGTCATTCCATCTGCCGGGTTTTCATCAGAAGCTGCACTGAGGATTGATGCCACCAGTTGTGGATTATCTTGAGCGAGACACGGCATGCTCAAAGAACAACATGCGGCGGAAGCCAGCAAAGCGCAGACAAAAAGCTTAGTCAAAGTTTTATACCGTTGGACGACCTCAGACTCGGTTCCCATGTAGCCGGCTTTAAAAGAAGTCGAGACGACCGGGCGCAAACGTTCAGGAGGTGAACGTTATCCGCACTCACTTCTCGCTCAACGAAGCGTAGGCAAGTATTGAAATCAAACAAACGCCAAACGCCAATCGTCATCGACCGGAAAATCTAAACTTTGCAGCACGCAAACATTCACTAGCCGACGACTGGCAACGGCGCTGGTTGTTGCAGGCGAAACTCGAGCAGACTCTCACTTGGTATCGACAGTTGTTGGCCTTTCTTGGAAGCCGCGATCGCGGTGCCAGCTCCTGCGCCCGCCAGCGCACCGATCCCGGCACCTTTTCCGCCTCCTGCGATTCCACCGATAAGTGCGCCGAGGCCTGCGCCACCGACAACTTTCTTTGCAGTCTTAGAACCTTCTCCCTGCCCCTTCACTTCATACGTGCTGGTGAGAAGCGGATAAGCGGTGCCCTTGATCATGATGTCGGTAAGCTCAAGAGTGAGTTGCGAGCTGCCAGACATGCGTCCGGCCGACTGAGCGGACGCCAAACGGCCATAAACCTTAGTTCCCCTGGGAGCCACTACGATGTCGTCAACTTGCAGATTCGTTTCCAAACTCGCGGTGAAGCGATACCCGGCTTTCTGTTTGCTCGAATCGATTGGATCGATCGTGCGGATCAAGATGCGCGTCCCGGCTGGAACGGTGACTTTGGTCTTTTGTGGCGCAGGAGCTGCAGCTCGGGTAGGGGTCGCATTCACGCGCGACGACGCAACCTCGCCGAACGAATTTAGTTGTAGAGCTGTGAAGCCGAGCAACAGAACGGTGGCGCAAACAACTGAATTTTTCATATTCTTTCTCTCCTTCGTCACGTTCATTAGTTTTCTCCAACGATAGGCAAAGAAGAAGCGATCTGGAGATCGATAATCAGCAATAGCTGGTGCTCAACCTGGAGAAAACGCGCGGCCGTGATGGCGCCCAAGGACTGCTTCATGCGCTCGTAAGTTTTTGCAATGAGCTCAGCACGTTGCTTTTGATAGTCGAAAACTTTCTGAATTAATGCATCCGCCTTTTCATCAGTCATTTGCGTGTAGCTCTGAGCATAGTCTTGAATGTTTTGAACTCTGAGAGTGTTCAGCTTCGTCAATTCCGCGTCGTAATCGCTATAAATCGGCCAGAATTTCGCGGCGTCCTCAGCGCTCAATGCCATGACAGCGCCCATTATTTCGGATTTCTGCTGGCGGACATTGCTGCGCAAGAGCTCGATGTACTCTTGAACATTCTTTTTCTGCGTGTCGCTGCCGGAAGACTGCGCAGGTTGAGTTTTCGTCTTTTGCGGCTGGGAGTCGGCTTGAGCCAGCGTCGCTGGACAAGTGATCACAAACAGAAAAAGTGGAAGCCACACTAATTTTCTTTTCTTCATCTTGTACCCTCCTCGAAGCAATCGTATTGTAATGCCTAATCACCGGATTCCACAGTAAACGCTACGTCCAAGGCCAACTTCGGACCTCCGGAGTCCCGGCAGCGAAAATAATTTATTTCCGTTCCATTACGTTTTCGAGCTTCCACGATCCGGAACCGGACTGCTGGGCGACTGAAGTGCTCTGCCCCATCGCCCGCGTTTGAAGGGTTTCGCGCTTCGGTTTGTCATAAGGACGAGTTCCAAAGGCTGAGACTGCAAAAGTTCCGATGAACAAAAAACTAACAAGCAAGATGCAACCCATACGAGAAAATTTCATAAGACGACGCCACCCAGCGCGACCGCACGATGACAGAACTCGTCTTAGCTGTTAATTGTCAAAAGTAACAGGTGGGGATCTGTGTTTGAGTCCGCAGCGCCGGAGATTACGCTAAAGCAATTCTGATGGTTCAAACGACGACGGATTCGACCTATTGTTGCCCTAGCGTCACTGTACATCCGCCATGCGAGCCGTGGGGATAACACATTGTTCAGGAGTATTAGCTCTTGAATCCTAGTTTGTAATCAATTGCAGGAGCCGTCGTCATAAAATTGTCCACTGGCTGCCATCGCTCCAAGGGAGTGGCCGCAAGCCACGAATCGCTGGTTCAAACTGTCGTTCTGGAGCGCATCGGGAGAAATATAAGTCAGATTGGCGCGCGCGGCGAGGTACTTGTCGGTCAATTTCACCATGTTCTGAAATTCGTTGCTCAATAACTGATAGGCTTTACGATCCGAGTCAGTGGAAACCGCGCTCGACACCAGGCGCAAGTTTGTAGTTGCTTGCAAGCGATACGGAGTAAGCGCGTCGCTCGTAACCGGGTATCCATTTTGGATAGCGCTCGCGAGAGCGGTGTGCCATTCCCGTAGGGTTGCGGCTTCTTCAATGCCCGCATTCAAAAAGCCTTTTGAAAATCCCGGATTGGCCGCAGGGGCAGGCGCGGCTGCTGCAGTTGCCGATGTGTTTGCAGAGCCGCCTGGAAGACTCAGCACAATTTGGTTTCCAGCAAAGCTAAGCGAGCCATTTGACAGGCGTGCTAAAGCTTCAAGCTCAACATAAGAACGGCCGTTCACCTGGATCACCGGTACGTTCCCGGACTGCCCACTTATTGCCAGCGTTCGATTCTGGCTTGTATCCTGAGCCGAGGCAACACAGCAACCAATGAAGAAGGTTGCAATCAGCAACCGAGGGATTGATCGTCTTCCGCTCATAACTACGCTCCTGGGATCATGACGGGGCGAGAAGTTCTCCGCCGATCTTCAAACCATGACTCCTTATTGAGACTCTTCTTTAGAGTTTCTGATAATTCGAATTCGTAGTGGTGACGACAAGCTCTTTGGCGCTGGCGTTAAGAACCGTCTGCTGTGAATAGTTGGTACCGTCAGGCAAGCTGGCCATTCGAACTTGTAGCGTCACTGCATCTTTTGCCTGACCCATGTAGGTATTTACGCTCAAAGAAACTATCTTTTTTGAAGCGGGGTCAAAAGTTAGAGTCATCCGATCGCCAGGCTGTGCGTAATCCGTGAAGATCAAATTTACGGCGCCTCCGACGGGATTGAATGAGGCTTTGCCAGCTTGAAACGCCAGTTGCATCCTCTGCGGATCAGGCGGAACGTACATGGTCAGGAGGCCTTTAACATCATCCATGTAATCCGCCATCTCTGCCTTTTTTTTCGCAATGACTCGCTGCTTCACTCTGCCACCGCTGGGTTGCTCCGGCGGAGGACCAATGGGGGTCTTCTGAACCTGGCCGTCAGGCCCGTACTGGCACAGATTTTGAGTAGGAGATTTCGCCTCTCCCTTTAGCGTGAGCTGTATTGTTTCTGTCCACCGATACTGACGGAGCCTCTGTTTATTTTCCGCAGCGGACTGTTTCACTTCCGCGAGCTTTTGCTGAAGTTCAGCGCTTTGTGCGAATGTTGAGGCGACCGCGATTAGAAGCAATGCAGCAACAAACGCTAAGTTTTTCCCTGTCAAAAAAGGTCCACAGCTCAAAGCTCGCTTCTTGTTCGTGATTGCAAGAGTACGCTTCATTAAATTCTCCTTGGGCTATTCGGAATCTTTTTGTTGTGGTGATCGTGCCGCACAACAATCAGCTGTTCGTCCCGCCACCCGTTTCGTGCATTTAGTTGCATGCTATTGCGACTCACTGTTGCTTTGCGATGTCGCTGGTAAGAAAACCTACGAACCAGCATTATTTGAGCTGGATGCTTACGCCGATCAGAGCACCTGAAGTGATGGTGTCGATGTGGGTATCTATTAGCGCGCGCCCATTGCGCCAATTCACGGATAGATAGCGATAGCCAGCCTGCAGCGTTAATGCCGGTTTTATCCTGTAACCGAGAACTCCACCGATCTGATAATCGAGCTGTGAACCGGCTCCCCAGCCACCGACGTCACCGGCAACTATAACGGAGACTTTGGGCGAGAGATTGCCGGTGATACGGCCTCCGACAACCGGATCGATCCAATTCTGTGACGACGAGAAATTCAAGCTGTTCGTGGTAAACGCCAGGCTTTCTCCAAAATGCCAGAACCGGAATCCTGCGAGAGCATCGATTTTGACCATCTTGTAATCGAGCAAGCGGTAACCGACTTTCTGGGTCAGAATAAATTCACTTCCCTTCAAGTTGGCAACAGTCCCGTTGGGGGTGAGTGGGAGCGCTTTGTCGTCCGCCAGCCGGACCCACACGATATCGAGCGGCAGCAATATGCGCTTGTAGCGGGGTTCTACGAGTCCCATAATTCCAAATCGAAAATGCGAAAGTAAATCTCCCGGCGTCGCATGAATGCTCACTGGCAAGGCGTCGGCGCCAACCGTTCCGTGAACTCCTGGAAACCAAAGATAGGGACTCACGGTGAAATGCCATCCGTCACTTTGATCGGCCGTACTCGCTTGAGCAGCAGGCGACGCGAAGGAGCCGCTTACCATCGGTTGAATTGCGGTCGCCGTCGCCACGGTATCCGTCGAATCTGAATTTGTGGCCTCAACCGCGTAGCTGCGGTCCTGGGTGGTAGTGGCTTGCGGAAAAACCGCCTGTGCGCGGCACGTACTGCCGGCCCCTAGAAACAATACTAAGAGAATTGCGGATGTCACCGACTTCTGACTTGAGCTCAAGAGAAACTCCTTTAGAAGCTGAAATCGCTGCGCGTGCCTGCATTCCTGCAGTTCCGTTTGACTCACAAGGCTTCGCTAATTTGTTGATCGTGCCGCGGTCGCTTTGTGAATGTTATTGTCATAATTGACAGTTTCGTTCGCGATTCAGTAATCCTTAGTTCTTAGCGGCAAGGCTGAAAAAATGGAGATTAAGGACAAGCCCAGCGGCGTTAATTATCTGGTTCGGAGCCTTCCCGGTGTTGTTCTCGTGTTCGTAATAGGGATCTAGTTCGATGTGCTTGCCCACCGGGAATAGGCATCCGGCGTAAAGCGCGGTAGTGCTCACTTTATTATATTTGCTCTCGTAAAAGACTTCGGCACTCGCGTAAGGCGCTGGGTGATAGGAGTGAATGGTAAAGCGGCGTTCGAGCGTCACACGATTGCGGTAACGCCAAGTGAAATTTCCGCCGGACCAATCGAGGTCCGCGCGGTTTCTGTCGGAAAGTAGTATCTGAGCTATCAGAGGAAAATGAAAAGTGAGGACTGGTTCCAGGCGGTTTACCGTTGGCTTGCCTGGTGTT
The DNA here is from genome assembly GCA_963838475.1 of uncultured Acidobacteriota bacterium. GTDB lineage: Bacteria > Acidobacteriota > Terriglobia > Acidiferrales > UBA7541 > Palsa-295. Next base: position 38,640 of record CAWIRJ010000007.1, on the reverse strand, counting down.
GGCACGTAGCGATATCCGATCGCTAACACCAGCGGCCTGGATTTTGCATCGTCGAGATCGAACGAGGTCACCTTTTTCAACCTTAGAAGCGGCTTCAAATAAAATTCGATGCTGGGGCCTATCTCCGCTTGCGTGGGGTCACCACCTTCTCTGGTTTCTTTGGCTTGAAAGACGAAACGAATATTCGAATTGAGTTTGAAGTACGTGTCGATCTCTGGGAAGAACTCGGTGACTGATGATTGGGCAAATGCCGGTGAGCAGCGAAACAACAAAAAAAGCGCTGCCACTAGCCATTTGCCCCGAATGAAATTCATTTCTTGGTCTTTTCAGAAATTCGGTGGAGTTCCCATGCTGTTTTCTCTTCCCTTTGCGATGCGAAGCACACTAAACCAGAACCACGGAGCAAAAAACCTTCGGAGAGCGGCTGTTACGAGCCGCCCTCCGCGAATCGAGTTGCTGTTAATTGCTGGGGCCCTTGGAGGCCGCTTCCGCTTCTGCCATTCTTTTTCCCATCTCAGCTTTGATTGCGTCGAGGTTGAAGCTCGCACCGCGCTGCATCGGCGGGTAATCGAGGAAGGTTTGGATTTCCTTGCCCATTACCTGCTGGACGAACACGAAGCGCCAAAATTGATACTTGAACCAATCGAAGTATTGCTGCGCCCCGTCTTTCGTTCCGTTGCTCGGCCAGCCCGTGCGCTCGAACGGATCGAGACGCAGGTTGGTGATGTAAGGCACGTCCGGATGGGTCTTTTCACCCAGCCAGCCTTGAGGCTGATCGATGAAGCGGAATTTGTAATCGTCAATGCGCACCGCACCGACCGTGCTCTCTCCGAGATAGAAGATTTCATGACGCGCGGAGGGACCTTGGCCGGTGATCGCGGCCATCTGGTTGTAGCCGTCTAAGTGGTTCTTGTAAGTTCGATCACCGATCGTCTTGCCCTTTAACAACTCTTCAGTGATGTTGGGATTACCGGCCGCCGCAACGAAAGTGGGAAGCCAGTCCAAGCCAGAGAAAATTCCGTTCTGTACGGAGTCCGCCGGCACGTGTCCAGGCCAGCGAAGGAGCGCGGGGACGCGGAAGCCGCCCTCAAGAACCGTTCCTTTGGACTGTGCGAACGGAGTCTGACCGCCATCGGGCCAGGTAAAGAGTTCAGTGCCGTTGTCAGTGGTAAACATGACGATGGTGTTGTTGTCCTCGCCCATGTCCTTGATCTTCTGCATCACGAGGCCAACGTCATCGTCTAGCTGCGCCATGCCCGCTTCTTCCTCCGACCAGCCATTCTCAGCGTTACGCATCGCTTCGTACTTCGGTGAGAGGTGCGTGACGATATGCATGCGGGTCGGGTTGATCCAGACAAAGAACGGCTTGTTGTCCTGCTTCGCTTTGTCCATGAACTTGATGGAGAGATCGCGAATTTCGTCATCCACGGTCTCCATCCGCTTGGGATAAAGGGGCCCGGCGTCTTCGATCTTTTGTTTGCCGACTTTCCCCCATCGAGGCATATCGGTAGTGTCATCCGTAGTAGTGGCCCAGCAATGAACCATGTTGCGCGGACCCACCACGTTCAAGAGATTCTGCGGATAGTTGGGATGAGCCGGGTCTTCCATGGCATCGAGGTGATACAAATAGCCGAAGAATTCGTCAAAGCCGTGAACGCAGGGCAGGAACTCATTCTTGTCGCCCAGGTGGTTCTTGCCGAACTGGCCGGTGGCATAGCCCATGGATTTGAGCACGGTTGCAATCGTCACTGCCTCGGCGGGAAGTCCGACAGAAGCGCCCGCCTGGCCGACCGTGGTCATTCCCGTGCGGATGGGCAGTTCGCCAGTGATGAAGTTCGCACGACCCGCCGTGCAGCTCGCCTCGGCGTAATAGTCGGTGAAGAGCATGCCTTCCTTGGCGAGCTTGTCAAGGTTGGGCGTCTTGCCGGCCATCAAACCGCGGTGGTAAGCGCCAATGTTCCACATGCCGATGTCGTCACCCATGATCACGACGATATTCGGTTTCTTGTCTTGCGCTGAGGCGGATGGTGCAACTGCCAACCCCAGAACTGTGATAAATGTCGCCAAAACCAAGCCCACTCCTTTCATCCACTTCCTATTCATGAACATCCTCCTAATTTTCTCTTAATCGCCGAGCTTCGTTGTGCGGGCCGTACTTCAGCAGAGCGATCATCCTTGGTTTTTCGAACGTTGCGATTTTGCTCGCTATGAGAGGACGATGTTATTGGTAAAAGTTACAGTTCTTAAATTCCACCCCATCTTTCGGGATTAGCTGGGTGGAAAACCCTTCAGCAACTTCTGCATAGCCTTATCCAGGTTCTTCTGTTTCTTCGCCTGGTTAGCCGAGGCATCGATTGTCTTGGTCACACGTCCGGTCCAAACAAGTTGTTTAGTCGCGGGGTCGTACATATCGAGAACCAGAGTCCCGATGCTGATGGTGGAGCTTTGCGCCGTGGCCATTCCGCCGCCCCATCGCAGGCCACCGCCCATACCGTATGCGTTCCACTGTTTTTCTTGATCGACGGAAACTTGATACGCAACATAGAGATCGGCCTTGTCGGTATCCACCTTGGCCAATCCCTTGGCCGCCAACTGAGAATCGATGGAGTTCTTAATCTGCGTATCTACGATTTGATTTGGGTACGACGCACCTTCGACTGTGACCCACTTGTAGGTATGGTATTTTGCGAAGTTAGTTCCCGGCATGGAATTTGTCGTAACGTCCTGCGCTACAGCCACGCTGCACGCGACTAACGCCAGCACGAACCCCAGGCCAATCGTTGTCATGCTGTTTAGAGCTTTTTTCATCATTTTCTTCTCCCGCTATCTGATTTAGCGGCAGTCGGTCACTCGGCGGCAACCGATTTCTGTCAGCGCGTATTACTTTATGTTCACCGGAGGACCGCATCTAACCGAACCGCCCCATTCACTCACGCCCTGTCGCCTTGCGATGGAAATTGGGATGTGAAAGTATGGCCGGCAAGTGCCTCATTCATGGCCGGAATCAAATCGGTATCCATAAGCAGCTTAACGACGTAACCCAACCCTCCTGCGGCATGGCAGGTGTTCAAAATGTCCGTGTCTTCATGCACTGTGAGAAAAACGATCTTGGCCTTATTCCCGACTTTCTTCAGCTCTTGAGCCACTTCGATGCCGCTCATAAGTGGCATTGAGATGTCCATGACAACTAGGTCGGGGTTTAGGCTAAGCGTCGTGGCCAGAGCAGATTGCCCATCGGACACCGCGCCGACGATGTCAAAAGACTCGCGCAACAGTGCGACCACTGTGGTCAACACAGGAGCGAGATCCTCCGCTACCACCACCCGTCTCCGAGTCATGAGAGTGCGTCGCTGGGTTCGACTTGCACGTCTGATATGCGAGATTATCTCCGCTTGGCATCTCTTAGTCGCAGCGGAGAATTTCCTCTCGAACTACGATGAACGCAATTGGAGTTTGTTGCTATTGGTAGAATTTACAGTCGGGCAAGAAAAATGAATGAGGCTAGACGGAGATGATCCGGTGTTTGATTGCGTACTGTATCAACTCGGCGTTGGTTTTTACCTGTAACAGTTCCATTGCGGTATATTTGTGAGCCGCGACAGTTCGCGGAGTGATATAGAGCAATTTGGCTACTTCCTTCATGGTGCGGCCTTCCGCCAATAACTGAATGACCTCCCGCTGTCGCGCGGTAGGCTCGGGCGCAATCTCACGGCTCTTGGGGTCTCTCATGGAAATGTCACCAAGACCTTTAGCAACGCTTGGCGTTACAAAAGAACCACCCTTTAGTACAGCTTCGATCGCCCGGTTCAGCTCAAGACCTGCTGCCTGCTTAAGGAGATATCCAGAGGCACCTGCTCGGAAAGCCTCGCCCACTAGGTAAGGGTCTTCATTCATGGTCATGTAAATCAGTTTCGCGGCGGGCATCGACTGTTTAAGTTGCCGGCCCGCATCCAGCCCGTTCAACTTGGGCATGGCGATGTCGAGCACGATGATGTCAGGCCGCAGTTTCTCGGCAGCCTTCAGAAGGGCACGTCCGTCGGTTACCAAGCCAACCACTTCATAAGTCGGCTCCAGGAGTTCCTTGAGCGCGTCCAGCAACATCTGATGGTCGTCTGCTAACAATACGCGTGAACGTTTCATGTTTCTCTCCCTCCTACCGTCATACTTCGCATCTCGGGGCCATGTGTTGAAAGTGACAGTGGGACTTCTGCGACAACTTCCGTCCCGCGCATGGGCACTGAACGCACCGATAACCTGCCGCCAACCAGTCGCAGCCGCTCGCGCATACTTACCAGTCCTAGGCCCGCTCCTCCGTTTTGGACTGCTGAGTCAAAACCCAGGCCGCCATCAACAATCCGTAACTCAATTTCGCTTTTTGCGCCGCTAAGCTCTACCCGGGCTTCCTTCGCCTGACTGTGCTTAAACACATTGTTAAGCGCTTCCTGCGCGACTCTGAAGAGACAGAGGGCCACGTCCTTGGGGATTGCAAAACGGTCTGCGCGGTCGGTGAACTCAATTTGGATCCTAGATTTCGTGCTGAACTCGTTGCAAAGGCCCATCAGTGCCGGAGCCAGACCCACATGCTCAAGCTTGCTGGAATGGAGTTGATGGGAAAGCGAATGCATATCGGAAGACATTTCCTGGGTTCTCTTCATCAACTCCTGAACCTTAGACCGCTCTTCTTTGTCAGACTCCGGTAGCTTCTTCCAAAGCTGCGCAAGACCAATACCCTGTAGAGCCAGGCGCTGACTGAAGTCGTCGTGCAGTTCCCTGGCAATGCGGGTGCGTTCTTGCTCCTGAGCGTTTATCAGGCGCCCGCTCAACTCTTCGAGCGACGCCTCCGATAGCTTGCGGTCCGTTATATCGATGCAAGAGCCGATATATCCGCAAAAGTCCCCGTCAGATTCAAATCTGGGAACGCCATAGTCAACGATCCATCGATATTTTCCATCGTGGCGTTTCAGACGGTACTCCATCTCGAAGTCGACGCGGGCGTCGAACGCACCTGAGTAGGTTTCGAGACAACGAGACAAGTCTTCCGGATGCACTCCCAACGTCCAACCCTCACCTACTTCGTGCTCCATCGACTGACCGGTGAAGTCCAGCCAGCTCTGATTGAAGAAATTACAGAGTTTATCTTTGCCGGACATCCACATCAACACCGGTGCCGTGTTCGCAGCTAAGCGAAAGCGTTCTTCGCTTTCACGCAGCGTCTGTTCCGCTTGCTTGCGCTCCGTGATATCCAGCACTTCGGCAACAAAGTACTGAGGGTTGCCGTGGATATCACGGATTAAGGAGGCACTGCATTCCCCCCACAGCACTTGTCCATTTTTGTGCAGACAGCGCTTCTGGAGCCCTTGGAAACAGACTCCATCTTCGAGGGCTCGTCCTAATCTTTCCGAAAGCATCGTCCAGTCTTCTGGATGTGTGACTGATCGAACCGTACGGACGAGGAGCTCCTCCTCTGTGTATCCGATATACTTGGAAAACGCTTCGTTTCCCGCGAGAAAACGGCCGTCGGTCGAAACGATCGCCATTCCAATACCAGCATCCCGAAAGACGCTCCGAAACTTTTCTTCGCTTTCCCGCAGCTCTTCTTCTGCCCGCTTACGCTCGGTGATGTCTTGCACCGTGCCGTGCAGGCGCGCGATGCGCCCGGTGTAGTTGCGCTGCGCCTCACCGCGAGCAACAAGCCATAGTTTGACTCCATCCGAACGAATCATCTCCAAGTCGAGTTCGTATGGAGTTCCTGTCCGCAGTGTCTCTTCGACGGCGCGTTGCAACCGTTCCCAACTTTCAGAGGTGTATAGGGCATGGTGTTCCTGATAACTCACAGCGGGCAAATTGAGATCGCGGCCAGCAATTCGATAAAGCTCTTCCGACCAAGTCACTGTATCCGTCTCAATATCCCAATTCCAGCTACCTATCTTTGCCAGGCGCTGAGCCTCTCTTAGTTCGACTTCTCTCTGCTGCACTCCCTCAAGGGCAAGCTTGCGAACAGTGACATCTCGCAGAACACCCATCATGCGTTCAGGCGCGCCCTGGGCCGTATAAAAAAATCTGCCCGCCGAGCGCAACCAGTGCACCGTCCTGTCTGGCCAAACCACGCGGAATTCCTGGTCGAAGTCCAGATGGTCCCGTTTTGCAGTCTCCAGGGCCTTCGAAAGTTCGTCATAGTCCCCGGGATGCACGCGATCCCAAAAGTCCTGTATCGATCCAGAGGTGTCAGCCGACGAATTCCCAACCACTTCACGCGTCTCACCGAACCAAGAGTTGCGCCCGCTCTCGATGTCCCATTCCCATCCCATCATTTTGCCGGCCACCATTCCCAAGCGTATTCGTTCTTCGTCTTCCTGCAATTCTTTGGCTGCCGTTTGACGCTCTTCTACGAGCGCTGCGAGAACCATGAACGGTGCCGCCGCAAAGAAAAGGAATAGCTGCAGCGATAGCACATTATTGAGCGCTCCGGACTCGATGAATGGGCCCCGTCCGTTGACGGCGCCCCAAATCGAAAGAATTGCAATTACAATCACTGAACTACTCACACCCGTTGATCCGAAACGTAATGCTGCCCACAACAGAAACGGTACGAAGGAGTAAAGCAGTAATTCGGAATCGGCTTTTCCAGAAACGACAAATGTAAAATATCCCAGAATGAGAAGCCCGGCGATCAGTGCGGCGGATTCGAGATAGTGAGCGCGTGATTTTGGGCCCCATCCCGGCCCTTTGCTCACCCAACCCAAAATAGCCGGCATTAGAGCGAGATACACCAGCGCCTCCGAAAAAAAAGAAATTCTCCAACTCGTCCAGTAGCTGCCAGTGGCGGCCAGCGCGCCAGGAAAAGCTCCCACGAGCGGCGCAAGGATTACCGCGCACAGTGAGAACTTGGCCAAGGATTTTATGCTGTCCAGCCTCGGTACGCCCTGGAACGCATAGTTCAAACACAATGCTGCGGTAAGGACTTCAAGTGTGTCAGACAGAAGAAGCAAAGCGATCGAACGGACAGGAATGCCTGACTGCAGGTTAAAGAGAACAAAAGCTGAAAACGCCGCCGCCATGAGCAACGGCCACATCCTCCGCGGCACCAGCAACAAAATTGATACTAAGAAGACGTTACCGAGCCACAGCGGCCAGTCCGCTTGCGGACGTAAGACCAGCAGCCCACCTAGTCTCGCGAGGCAGTAGGAGAGAACGGCTACCAAGCAGACTAAAATCACCATACGGACAGGGGAACTCAGATTCGCAATTGTTCTGGTGGGGCGAACAGAAGAGGTTTCCATCACATATCTCCGCCGCAGAAAATAGCGGGGACAACAACAGAGGGAGTTCCACGCGGGGGTGTGGACGAGCCTCCGGTGCCAATAATTTGACAGGCACTTCTAGGTGTTCCAAGTGGCTCTGCTTTCATTTTGGCCTCGACGCGAACAGTCCTCAAGGAACGGCCGCCGAGTCAGATTTGAAAACGGCTGCTAGGTATTTGGCCTGGAACGCTGGTAAAAGTTTAGAAAATTTGAAATGAACTAGGTGTCCACTATAGGACAGATATCTCAAAATTCATAATGGAATAGTTGTCGATTGATGAGGATGCTTCCCGCTTCCAACAACCCCTTCACTATTCATGGAGAACAACGCGTAGAAGCGAACGATGAACCTGTAATCCATCCTTGTAGTTGATGTAGCCGAGCTTCTTGAATCTGTTCATAAAAAAATTCACTCGTTGGCGCGTCGTGCCGATCATCTCTGCGAGGGTCTTCTGACTTATGTTCGGAATCACTGCTCCGGGCTTCCCGTTTTTTCCGAAGCGGGCCTGAGTTAGCAGAGCTCGAGCCAATCGCTTTTCACTCGAATTGAAAAGTTGATCGACTAAATCGGCTTCCGTGCGGTTGTAACGCTTAATCACGTACGCAACGAACATATCAGAGAACACGTTTTCCCCGTGGAGAGTGCGCATCATCTCGTTCCGGTCAACCCTTAAGAGCGAGCAGTTTGATAGAGCCGTTGCTGTCGAAACGCGAACTAATTGATCGGAGGCGATGCAACCCTCGCCCAAAAAATTGCCAGGACCAAGAAGGGTAATAGTTGCTTCTTTCCCGAACTTAGAAAGTACGCTGATCCGTACTCTGCCATCTTGAATGTAAAACACGGAGTCTGAGATATCCCCTTGAGAAAAAATGATTTGTTTTGGTTTAAATCGATGAAGGGTTCTGCCGATGCCAGGTTTGGCTAAAAAGGCCACAAGGCTGAAAGGTTCTGCGGGTATTTGCGTATTGCGCGTTCGGGATGAGCGCCGAGGAGGGCCCATGGGGAGCCTCCACTGAGCAGACGAGTCTCAATGTCCACGCGATTATGACACCCCACCCTATGTACGTCAACGTACATAGCCTAACGGCCACCAAAAGCGAACTGAGGCGCCGTACTGTCATTACTGACAATTCCATTCGGTCTTCCCTTCGGAAATCATGCAACCCTGTCAGAACTTGCCGAAAGTATAAGGGAGCGTCGCAAAAAATGAGAGATTCACATGAATGAAGCAAAAACCAAAAGTCCGACTCTGAAGCAGAAGGCTATTCATGAGGGCGAGGAATTTCTTGGGATATCCTTGTACCTGGCCTTTTTCTTTTGCGCCGTCGTAACGTATAGTGCGGTCCTGCTAGATAAATTTCATCTCTCGTATTTCAACTATGGCTCTGCGCTTATCAATGCTCTTGTGATCGCGAAAGTGATTCTCATCGGAGAATACGCGCACCTCGGAAAAAGGCATGAATCCAGGCCGCTGGTCGTATCAGCCTTTTACAAAGCCTTCCTATTCACACTGCTTGTGTTCGCCTTTCACGTGCTCGAGGAAATCGTCAAACAAGTTGTACATGGACATACAGTCGCAAGCGCGTTTCACGAAGTACGTGTGGATATTCTAATCTGCCGCAGTCTGGTTGTATTTTGTACTTTCATCCCTCTCTTTGCATTCAGGGAATTGCAGCGAGTTTTAGGCGAGAAAAACTTCCGATCGCTGTTTTTCCGAACTGGTGAGATGCCCAAATCAACCGCAGATTGAACCCGGCAGGAATTATTGCGCGGCGTTGGATGACGGCTCTTTCACGCAACGAAAACCCAAGTGATTCGTGCCTGTGCTAACCTCGCCCTTCCCTCGTGTGCCCACCATATAGCGCGAGCAATATTGATCGGTACATAGAAAAGATCCCCCGCGGTGAGTTTTTTTCCGCTCATTCGGTTCGGAAGGATCATACGACGCATCGGGACCTTTCGGATTTCGTGCTACACCTCCGGCCTTCGCCAGTTGCTGGTAGTAATCCGGTCGATACCAGTCACTGGTCCATTGCCATACGTTCCCCGCCATATCGTAAAGCCCGTAGCCGTTTGCTGGAAACCGCGCGGCGCCACTTATGCCGATGTAATGGTCCTCTCCCGTATCTTTAGTCGGAAACTGACCTTGAAATGTATTCGCCATCCATTTTCCGTTCGGACGAAACTCATCTCCCCAAACGTAGGGTTTCCCACTTAGACCGCCGCGTGCGGCGAATTCCCATTCCGCCTCTGTGGGCAAGCGCTTTCCGGCCCATTTTGCGTAGGCAGCGGCATCTTCGTACGCGACCTGCACCACTGGGTAGTCCTCTTTCCCTTGAATGCTGCTGTTCGAGCCCAGCGGATGGCGCCAATTCGCGCCGTGAACGTAGGACCACCATTGGTAGTGATTGTCCAAGGTAACAGGGTGATCGGGCGGCGAGAAAACTACTGAACCAGCCACCAGATTTTCGGGCGGCGCACCGGGAAAATCCTCGGCCTTCGGCTTGCGCTCCGCAACTGTAACGTATCGAGTGGCCTTGACGAACTTCGCAAACTCTGCATTTGTCACATCCGTCTTATCCATCCAGAAACCGTCAACATACACGCGGTGAATGGGACGCGAATCCAGCGTGGCTTGCATGCCCACTGCGTCTGCGTCGTTGCCTGGTGGATCTTGGGCTCCCATAGAAAATTCGCCGCCGGGGATCCATGCCATTCCTTGGGGAGTAGGCCCTCGGGGGATCTTCTTATTTTCGATTGTCGGAGCAAAATTGCTTGGGTTCGCCGACGACGATGAATTGGGTGTCGTCGCTGGCTTCTCGGGGAGTCGAGTCGCATGGACAGAATGGCTCGCAAATTTCCATACACCGAGCCCCAGCAGAATTACGGCGAGACATGCAATGATTTTTAAATGGCTCGACCGGGTTGGCACTGTCGAAACTCTGTTCTTTCGACCTTTTCTTGTCATAAAACTCAGTCCCCTGCGGGATTGCATTTTTCACGTTTCGTGCTTGATTCTCGCGGAAGCCGATAGTGCAAGATATTGTCACTTTTTACCATAGGTGAATAGGGCGTGCTGCAAGGACGATCTGCAAGACCAAGTGCTGGGTCACTTTTCCTTTCCTCGATTGGGGCGCCGTCATTGCGATTGATCCTGATTCATTCGCTTCAATTTTTGCTCCAGCCGCACCATCTCCTGTTCCCTGACTGTTGCATTGGATGATTTGCCAAGGAACTGTCAAAAGTGACAATTGCCGCGCCAAGAGCTGGAACGGAATACTCATTCGGCACAGGTCCATCACGAAGCCAAATTTCGGGAGTCTAAATCATATGCCGAAGTTATCTAAGCTACATGGTCTTGCTGTGTTCCTGTTGTTGTCAGTAACATTTACGGTTTTTGCTCAAGAACCTAATCCTAACAAGACTCCCGACCTTACAGACAAGCCTGCAGCAGCGGGGGACAATGCCGACGCGCTCAGAAAGGCAGCGCAAAACCCGGTTGCGAGCCTGATCAGCGTGCCGCTCCAGGAGAATTGGAATTTCGGAATAGGACTGGACGACCGTGTCCAGAATGTTTTGAACGTGCAGCCTGTCATTCCAATTAACTTGACACAAAACTGGAACCTCATCGTCCGCTGGATTATGCCCATCATCTACCAACCCGTTGGCGTAGAACAACCTCCCCCGCCCACTGGACCCGATTTCTCTTTCGTCAACATCCAAGGCGCAGGAGCAGCGGTCACAACGAACCAACCTGGCGTCTATGGCTTCGGAGACATGCAACCGGCATTTTTTTTCTCTCCGAAGAAGAGCAAAGTGATCTGGGGTGTGGGGCCGCAATTCCTACTGCCTACGGCCACGAGGACCGGCATCCTGGGACAGGGAAAATTCGGAATTGGCCCCACTGCCGTCATGTTGGTTCAACCAGGCAAATGGACGCTGGGTTTCCTGGTAAATAACGTCTGGTCCGTGGCCGGTCATCCTGGCTTGCCCGACGTGAATCAGTTCCTCTTGCAATACTTCATCAACTATAACTTGCCAAAGGGTTATTACATTACCTGGCAGCCGAGCATCACGGCTAACTGGGAAGCCACGAACGGCGGCCGATGGATAGTGCCGTTCGGTGGCGGCATCGGACGCATCATGAAGCTGGGATTCCAGCCGGTCAACGTCGGACTTCAATTCTATGGCAACGCTATTCATCCGCCGCTCGGATCACCTTGGAGTATGCGACTGCAAATCGCATTCCTGTTTCCCAAAAAACCGAGTGCATAGCGCGGGGGCGCGCTCGCCGTAAGGAGAGAAGCCATGAGCGAATTATGCTTAATATCTGAAGATCCGATTCGCCTCAGCGCTTGCACTCGGACGAATGAGATTTCTTGGTAGGCTATGCGAGTTCGCTTCATCCTGGCGTTACTAGGTTTGTTTGTGGCGCTCACTGCGCGGCTTGCCGCGCAGGACCTAGCCCCGCGCGCGTACGTCATAACTCCCGTGCATTGGAATGCAGTTACGCTTAGCTATTCCTTCTTCGACGGAGGCGTAAACTTCAACGGCACCATACCGGTGACCGGCGCAACCGGCACCTACAACTTATCGATAATCAGCTACTACCATTCAATGAGTTTCTTTGGGCGCTCGGCAAACATCACTGCAGTATTGCCCTACGGGGTCGGAACTTTTCAGGGCAACGTCGCCGGGCAACACATGGCGATATACCGTTCGGGACTGCTGGATTCCACCTTCCGCTTTTCTGTGAACTTGATAGGCGGCTCGGCGATGCAGCCGAAAGAATGGGCGCAGTGGAAACAAAAAAGACTGCTAGGCGTGAGTCTGAAGGTACTCGCGCCCACTGGACAATACAGCAGCGCCAAACTCGTGAACTGGGGCGCCAATCGGTGGGCTTTCAAACCGGAACTTGGATATTCCGAAAGGTGGGGCCACTGGTTGGTTGATGGCTACGCCGGAGCGTGGTTCTACACCACAAACTCGGCATTTTACGACGGCCCGGTCAGCATGCCACAGAGCGAGGCGCCCATCGTTTCGTTGGAAGGACACTTCAGTTACGACGTGAAACCTCGCTTTTGGCTGTCACTGGACGGAAACTTCTGGCGGGGCGGCATCACCAGTTTGAGTGGAATACAGAACCTACAGACAAAACAGACTGGGTCGCGAATCGGAGGCACGGTTTCAATTCCGATCACGAAACACCAATCGATAAAATTCAGTTACAGCAACGGCGCATATATAAGCTTTGGTGGGAATTATCAGAATGTGTCGGCGGCTTGGCAGTATTCGTGGCTAGGCCGGCCCAATTAGCGCTTCCGACGATTTAGCCGATCTCTAATTGAGAACAACTGGCATCACGTGCGAGGGTCAAGGGCCTATTCGCGCGATGGTCCAGTTTGTTAGAACTGACAGTATGCCTGGGCCGCAATAAACGTGTAACCTCTGCGTGCGGCGCCGTGACGGTCTCGTGAGGGCCTGGGCAGTCGCGCAAAAAATCTAGACGAGCCTCATAAAGTTCGCTTAATCGTTTACGATACTCAGTAATTTGTCTCGGCCTTTGGCGAGGCGCATTAACAATGGGCATATTCCAAAATCTAAAAATCCGCCGCAAGCTGCTGGCCGCTATGCTGCCGCTGGTGATCATGGTAATTGTGGCGGGCGTGTATTCGTCGATCGAAACCAAGATGATCGACACTTGGTACAGCAATTTAATCGACAAGGAAGTTGCCGCCTTGCGGGACATGACCGAGGCTCGAGCCCATACGAACCGATTCGGTCTATATCTCTACGACCTTGTCGCGGAGACAGACGCCGGTCGGAAGCAAGTAATCGACAGAGAGTTGGATAAAATTCGCGGCGACTACCAGGCGGCGACTGCGGCAGCGATCAGCCGGAGCCCTGAGCGCGCGGATAAGATCAAAGCTGCAGAAGTTGAGTTCGAGCGAGCCGCCGATGATGCGAGCCCCGTGCGCGCCGCGGCCTTGACCGGCGACAATGCGAAAGCCATGGATCTGATGCGTGGCGGAGTAAATCAAGAGTTGCAAGAGGCACGTCAAGGCACGATTAAGGTCATGGATGAGTTGCAGGGCTACATAAACCAACGCTCAGACGAACTGACCAGAAACACGCATCGCGCGATCTTAATCACCTGGTTAGTGATTGGTTTCGGTCTACTTTTATCTTGGGGCACCGGGTTCTTCATCGTTCAAACCAAAGTCGTTAGCGAACTTGTGGTCTTGCAGGGCAGCATCCAAGACATCGCCGCCAACAAGCTGGACCAAACAATTCCCTATCTCCAGCGCACGAATGAAATCGGCGAGATTGGGCGCGCGTTAAAAACGCTGCAACTCAGTGCCCGCGAACGCGAGATGCAAGGTTGGGTGAAGTCGCAAGTGGCAGCGAGTCTGCAGCCTTTGCAAGCAGCTCAGGATTTTGCGGGCTTTGCTACCGCGTTGCTGTCGCGCATCTCGGAAGCGATTCCGATTGTTTACGGCGCGTTCTACATCGCAAGCGAAAATCAAGAGCGATTCTTTCGCGCCGGGACGTTCGCAATCAATGATGTAGGGGCTTCGCGCGAGTTTGCACTCGGCCAGGGACTCGCGGGGCAGGCCGCAGCCGAGCGGCGCATACTCGAAGTTGCCGCGGGCGAGGACGTTCGAATCACCGCCGGCATGAGCACGGTGAAGCCCGGCAAAATCGTGTTCGTTCCGGTGGTGAATCAGAACGTCACCGTTGCGGTAATCGAGATAGCGCCGGTTTCATCGCTAACCGAGCGGCAGCGTGCGCTTCTGGACGCGCTGGTACCTTCCGTAGCGTTGAGCGCAGAAATTTTGGCGGCAAATCTGGAAACGAAAAAACTTCTCGATCAAACGCGCGCTCAGGCTGAATCCCTGGCCGCCTCTGAGCGCCAGATCACCGCGCGCAAAGAGGAGCTGGAGAAAATCAATGACGCGCTCGAAGCATCGGAAGTGGAACTGAGACGGGCCAAAGAAGTCGCTGAGGAAGCGACCAAAATCAAGGCGGATTTTCTGGCCAACATGAGCCACGAGATCCGCACGCCGATGAACGCCATCATCGGCATGTCGCACTTGACGCTGAGAACCGAGCTGAACCCGAGACAGAGAGATTATCTAAGGAAGATTCAGCTTTCCGGGCAACACCTGCTGGGCATCATCAACGATATTTTGGATTTTTCGAAAATTGAGGCCGGAAAATTGTCGGTCGAGAACATCAACTTCGACCTGGAAAAAGTTCTGGAGAATGTCAGCAATCTTATTTCCGAGAAAGCTTCGGCGAAGGGTTTGGAATTGATCTTCGACATCGATTCGGCCGTTCCGCGCCAGCTTAAGGGCGACCCACTGCGATTGGGTCAAATCCTGATCAATTTTTGCAACAATGCGGTGAAGTTTACCGAGAGCGGCGAAGTGGTGGTGAAGGCACGTGTCGAGCAGAAAGATACAGATGGCCAACTGGTTCGTTTCTCTGTCAGCGATACGGGGATAGGGCTTACCGAAGAGCAGATGGGCCGACTGTTCCAGGCGTTCGAGCAGGCGGACACCTCCACCACACGCCAACATGGTGGCACTGGACTGGGACTGGCTATTTCGAAACGACTCGCACAATTGATGGGCGGCGACGTTGGCGTCAACAGCGAACCGGGCAGAGGAAGCACGTTTTGGTTTACGGCGCAGTTGGGCAATGGCGCCGGAAGCTCGCGGGGCACTCCCAAGCCGGACCTTCGCGGCCGACGGATTTTGATCATCGACGATAATCCGCAGGCGCGCGCCGTGCTGGCGAGCATGTTGACGAGTATGACTTTTGTGGCGCACGAAGCTCCCTCGGGTTTGGAAGGCGTGGAAATGGTACGTCAGGCAGCCGAACGCAACGAACCGTACGAGATCGTTTTCGTTGACTGGCAAATGCCGGGAATCGATGGCATCGAAACGGGCAAACGGATTCGCGCGCTGCCTAATCTAGCATTGCGGCCGCAATTGGTGATGGTGACCGCCTACGGCCGCGAAGAAGTGCTGAAGCAAGCGGAAGAAAATGCATTTGCTAGCGTGCTGATCAAGCCGGTGACTCCATCCATGCTGTTTGATTCAGCGGTGGAAGCGCTCGGCGGAGGCCGCCAAAGCGGCGGGGATGCCGAAACGGATTCTGCGATTGATCTCGCTCCGCTGCGAGACGCGCATGTGCTGTTGGTAGAAGACAATGAATTCAACCAGGAAGTTGCGCTGGGGCTGCTGAAAGACGCGAATATGTCGATCGATGTGGCGCAGAACGGCGAGGTTGCGGTGCGCATGGTTGGAGCGAAGAAATATGATGCGGTGCTGATGGATATGCAGATGCCAGTGATGGACGGAATCCAAGCCACGAAGTTGATTCGCGCCAATCCGCTCTTTCGAGCTTTACCTATTATCGCGATGACAGCCAACGTAATGGCCAGCGACCGTGAAAAATGCGACGAAGCGGGTATGAACGATCATGTTGACAAGCCAATCGATCCGGACGAACTCTTCCGAGTGCTACTGCGTTGGGTTAAACGGGACGACAACATAAAGCCAGCGACGGCAGTTGCACCTAACGATATTCCCCGGACTCCGCCCACAAACTCCGATGGCGATACGCTGCAGATTTCGGGCATTGATACTAAAGCGGCGCTCAGGAGAACGGGCGGGAATCGTAAACGTTATGAATCGTTGTTGAGTAGATTTGCGGATTCACAGGCGGACGCTGTCGCGGAAATTCGTGGCGCGCTGGGGGCTAAGGATATTCCAACGGCCGAACGTATCGCGCATTCGTTGAAGGGAGCGGCTGGAAATCTCGGGGCTACCGCGCTCGCAGAAGCGGCGGCGAAAGCTGAAACTGCTGTTAAGTCGGGACAGAGCATTGATCCGGCATTGGATTCTCTGGAAGCTTCGCTACGCAACACGGTCAATGCTATTCGGCAGGCGTTGCCGGTGGACGACCAGATGGACGGAAGCGAACTGTCGTCGGATCCCTCAATTGTAGCGGAACCACTGGGGCGGCTGAAGAAATTGCTGAAGAGTGACGATGGCGCCGCCGCTGATTTCATTTTAGAAGCCCGGCCAAACCTGTCGAAGGTGCTCACTCGTACGGAAATCGGCGATCTTAGCGGACACGTTGGCAATTTTGATTTTGAGGCTGCTCTGAAGTGCCTTTCGGAGATCGCGGCACGGTTGTCTTTGAACCTGGAGTGAAAACATGGCTATGAAACCAGAACAAAAGTCGATATTGATCGTCGATGATACGCCCATCAATCTCGGGGTTATTTCCGGAGCGTTGAAAGACTCGTTTAACACTAAGGTAGCCACGAATGGCGAGAAAGCGCTGGCAATCGCTTCGGCCGAGGAAAAGCCGGATTTGATCCTGCTAGACGTGATGATGCCGGGGATGGACGGCTACGAAGTTTGCCGTCGTTTGAAGGCGAATCCAGCCACTCAAAATATTCCGGTAATTTTCCTTACGGGCCAGACGGGAACCGAAGACGAGACCAAAGGATTCGAAGTCGGCGCCGTCGACTATATTCACAAGCCGTTCTCTGCCGCGATCGTGAAGGTGCGGGTGCATCTTCACCTGATGCTTCGAGAAGCGCACGAGCAAATCGCGCAACAGTTGGTGGCTATCAATAACGAACTGGAGATGGCGCGGCAAATCCAGCTCTCCATTCTGCCGAGCGAAACGCCGAAGCTGGATGGCTTGGAAATCGTTGCGCGGTACATCCCGATGACGTCGGTGGCTGGAGATTTCTATGACTTTATCATTGTGGACGAAAAACACGTCGGCGTTTTGATTGCGGACGTCTCAGGGCATGGCCTGCCTGCGGCGCTGATCGCATCGATGCTTCAGGTTGCGCTGACTGCGCAGTCCGTACACGCGTCAGATCCTGGCAAGGTCTTGTCCGGTTTGAATCAGGCGCTCTGCGGCAAGTTCCAGCGAAATTTTGTGACTGCAGCGTACGTTTTCGTGGATCTGGAAAAGAATTCCATGACTTACGCCGGTGCGGGGCATCCGCCGCTACTGCACTGGCGCAGTTCTTCCGGGAAGGCGTCCGAGGTGTCCGAGAACGGACTGGTGCTTGGCCAATTTCCCGAAGAAACCTACTCCGCTGTGAGCTTGCCGCTTGAGCCGGGAGATCGCTGTGTTCTATATACCGACGGAGTTCTTGAAACTTCAAGCCCATCTGAGGAAGAGTTTGGGACTGGTCGTTTCATGCAGCTGATGGAAAGCAAGCACAGTCTGGGTGCAGAGCAATTCATCGATGCGTTGTTGGATGAATTGTCGCGATGGTCTGGACATCCGCGCGGCGAAGGGCAACAGGATGACATCACCGTGGTGGTGATCGACTTAAAGAATCACCGCGAGGGGTCAGCGCTTTAAGGAACGGCGGGGCACGCAGGCAGAGAAGGCCAGCTGATCTGAATTGATTGATTTTCTTGAATTCTTTCCTTCGAGATCTACATAATCGTCGGACCGCATCACGCGTCCTTCCGGTCTTTCCAAATTGCAGGTCGAGTTAAATTGCGGGCGCTCTGTCTTGCTGGCTTTAAGCTTTTGTATCTGCCCATGTGTCAGCGAACGTGCACCGCCAAGGGACTGAGCTACCAACATTATTCGCGCAAAATGCTCCACCGTTTCCATGTGTTGATACGCCGTAACTAGGTCCTCTCCGCAGGTTACCACACCGTGATTTTCGAGGAGAATGGCGCCATGACTTGGAACCAGAGGCTCAAGCCCCGCGCACACTTCCCGGGTGCCTGGCGTCCCGTACGGAGCGAGAGGAATTTTGCCGAGAACGCTTACGACTTCCGGAAGGACTGCTTCTTCGAGCGCGCGACCCGCTGCGGCAAACCCAGTGGCTATCGGGGGATGAGCGTGACAGACGGCACGCGCAAGCGGCCTTAAGCGATAGAACAAAAGATGCATCTGCAGTTCTGAAGAAGGCTGACCGTCTCCACTTACAACGGTTCCTTGAATATCAGTGACAATCAGTTGATGGGGCAAGAGCCTTCCTTTACATGCTCCTGCGGGCGTTACCAGAATGCGATCTGCATCAAGCCTTACTGATAGATTACCTTCCGACGCGACGACGAAACCTTGCCTGTACATCCAGCGCCCCACCTTGCAAATCTCTTTCCGATACTTAGCATCCGATTCGATGGGTTTGCCCCGGCCCACCATGATAGCCAGTTCACGAGTCACGGAATCAGCTCCTTGAAGGCGATATCTTTGTTCTCTTTACCGACTTGATCGCAGGCGGAATCTCCTGTTTCCGTGTAAAGATATTGCACTCTGTTGGAGTTGAGAATTGTAAGTTCTTACAGTGCGAAGCCCTCAACGAGTCTCACTAACAGCACATGATCGCGGGGGCTGTGGGGAGGTTTTCGGCACTCTCACTCGCGGCCGAGGGAGTGAGTAAAACAATTCCCTGCTACTGTTAGTATTGACAATTCACATCAGATACGCGGCACCGTATTGTTGGACCGGCTGGACGTAGGGGACCCGGAGAGTTATTCACCTCTACCTCCTGGCCTTTCCGGGTCCCTCAATTTTCGCCGCTATGGGCGAAGCGCGCGCGGTCGGCGACGTCAAGCGTTCGTCGCCAACATCTTCTTGAGAGAGTGGGATCCAAGCAGGGTGCTTCCACGATAGGAGACAGCTTGAGAAGACGGGCGATCTTGATTTTGGTGGTGCTCGCTAGCCTTACATTTTTGAACGGTAAATCGACAAAGTTCGTATTTACTTGGATGAACCCGAGCTATTCGGGCGCCGTTTTCCATAACATTCTCGTGTTAGGCATAAACGGTAATGTAGACAACCGAGCCGAGTTTGAAGATCAACTGTCGGCGGCCATCACTAGGCCAGGAATTCAAGCTATTCCCAGCTATTCCCTTCTTCCCAGGCCGAATTCGACGCCAATCGATATGAGTCAACTAAAGGACGTCATTCGCGGACAAAACATTGATGCGGTCGTGGCCTCACGGCTCGTAAAAGTGGACAAGAAGGTTACATATATCCCGGGCCAAGCTTACGTTCCATACCCTTATTACAATACTTTTTATGGATATTATGGCGCCATCTATCCTGTCGTTTATTCTCCCGATTATCTCCGCGTCGACAAAACTGCACAAATCGAAACAAATTTCTATTCCACGAGCAAGCCAGATGGGGAACTTATTTGGACTGGGACCAGCGATACAGTCAATCCTCGTTCACCGATGAAAGCAATCGACGCGGTTGCCAAACTCATAGTTCAACAACTGGAAAAGGAAAAAATCATCTGATCGGCGCGATGAAACGAAATCATGCCAGCTATAGCCTTGGCGAAACTCAATACCAACCAATTGTGACTCCGAAATTTGGACATCGCGTTTATCGCATCTCTTCAGGAAGAACTCTCTAATGTCTAGGTAATTCAGTGTGTCTCCCAATAGGCTGCAAATCCGCCACACTTGAATTGGAGGATACGGTCGATGAACTACCTACTTACATTTTCGTTTATTGTTATGTTTCTTTCTTGTGATTTTGTGGCTTTCGGTGCGCATTGGAGTTTCTTTTCGCAACAGATGCCGAAACTTGGATGAAAGTGAGCGCGACGATTTCGGCATCATTATGGCTGCGATCCTCACTCTGCTGGGCCTGATTATCGGATTTAGCTTTTCGATGGCGATTACCCGTTATGATCAACGCAAAAACTTGGAGGAGGCAGAAGCAAATGCAATTGGCACGGAGTACGTTCGAGTAGACTTCCTGCCCGCCGCCGATGCGGCCAGGGTTCGTTCCCTGCTCAGAAGCTATCTCGATCAACGTATTTTGTTCTATAGAACCCGGGGTGCCCTTCAGCTTCGGCAGATTGATGAATCGACTACACAACTGGAAACCGACCTTTGGTCCGCCGTCCGGACCCCGGCCGCGGCGCAACGACCCCCTTGGTAACCATTGCTGTGACTGGAATGAACGAAGCCTTAAATTCCAAGGGCATCCACGCAAGCTGCTTGGTGGAACCGGATTTCGAACGCGGCGTGGGGTTTAATGGCGACCATTGCCGTCTGTTGTAACCTGTTGATCGGTTACGGTGGGCGTCGGGGGCCAGCGAAGACCGTTTTGCTTCTCATGCTGCCTCTGATCGTCTCGATCTCTTTCTCTCTGATAGCGGACATTGACAGCCCGCGCGGCAGCATTGTTCGCGTGCAGGCACAAAATCTGACGAAACTTTTACAGTCCTTACGTTCTCATTGATCGCCGGGCGCGACCTGAGCAGCCGGCTAAATACTAATTGACACCGGGTGTTCCCTTCCAATCGAGCACGTCCACAAGCTTCCACGAGTTTTGAGTAAGATCGATTTGCAGCTGCCCTTGTTTGTCGATCACGAGTTGTGCGGCGGGAAACAAAACACCGGTGCTTTTGTTCCTGTCTTGATCGTTTATATCGATTTCGCCTCCACTCAAGTCAAATGCCTGAGATGGCGAGTCGGTCCAAGCCTCAACAAAACTAATCTGCCTGTTAGTGATGAAGCGGATTTTTCGCCCGGTCGGAGTCGTAATCAATCGGATATAACTCACGTCATAACCGAGGGTACCCGTAATTGAGATACGGCCAACGGCTCTCATCTTCCTCAGTGCATTGACCAAGCCCTGATTCTGTCCCTTCTGAAACGCGTCCACGAGCACTTGCCTCTCAGCCATCGTGGAGTAGTCCTGAATAATAAGCGTTATGCCGATATTCTGTCCGAGCTGAGTACCTGTTCCCATGGCGGTGGCCTCGATCGTTTCCGCTTTCTGCGCGAAGACAGGACTACTTGCCAGCGTAATGAGGCCAATCAACAGCAGGCCACAGACAATAGCCTTGCGGAGATCCGGAATTACGTTTTCGATTTGTCGCATTTTTGTTTTCCTCCAGTACAGACCGGCAAAGCGCCTAGCCTGCAGTTGGTCGAGATTTTAGATATTTGGGTAAGAGCCGTGTATTGTCAGAACTGACAATTTTCCAGAGCTTGTAAGGCATTAATTGCTACAGCCGAAGAACCTGCACCTTCTCCGAGACAATGCCGGACACTCGGAAAAAATCGTCCTTACCTGTCAATATTGACAATTAACTCCCTGCACCGACGGAAGTATGGTCGCTGGGTATTGAATATTAAGACCGCAACCCCATATCGAGGAACAATACCAACCAAAGCAATTTTTGATACCAGGCAGCAGTTGTTTTCTCGTTCTAGCGGCCAACTGATTGAGCAAGGGACGGTTGGATGGGAGAGAAGAAAATGATCAAAAGCTTTACGAAACGGGTTTTGTCGACCACGCTGTCTGTTCTACTGCTCATTGGTACTGCTCCCTTTGAAGCCGCGGCTCAATCCGGTGAATCGGGGTATTCAGGGCAAGGTGTGCCGTTGACTGCACAAGAACTGCAGCAATTGGTGGCGCCTATCGCGCTTTACCCTGACTCCCTCGTAGCCCAGGTTCTTAGTGCTGCCACTTTTCCCGACCAAATTATTGCCGCTTCCAGTTTTCTGAAACAGTACAGTTCCGTTACCGGACCACTTCTGATGCAGGCGGTTGATACGCAACCGTGGGATCCCAGCGTGAAAGCTCTCACGCAATTCCCTTCCGTTCTCGACAACCTGGCTAAGAACCTTGCCTGGACTTCGTCGCTGGGAGAGGCATATCACACGCAATCAGCCGACGTGATGGCTGCCGTGCAAGTGTTACGTGCGAAAGCATTGGCTGCCGGCAACTTGAAATCAGGGCAACAACTCACTGTCGTTCAACAGTCACCTCAAGTGATTGTGATTCAACCGGTAAATCCGCAGGTGGTTTACGTTCCCATGTACAACCCCGCAGTGGTGTACGGCTATCCATACGTCGTTCCAGCGTACGTTTACACCCCGCCTCCCGCCGGTGCCGCAATCGTGGCGTTTGGAGTTGGCGTTGCGGTCGGGGCCATGATGGCCGGCGGCACTTACGCCTGGGGATATAGCAGTTGGAATTGTGGCTGGCACGGTACGACTGCAGTTGTCTATCACGGCGGCGCATATTACGGAAATAGCGCCTGGCATGGCGGCTACTATGGCTCCAGTGCCTCCGCTTATGGAGCCTACGGTGGCAGCGCACACGTGTCAAATGGATACAACCCATCCACCGGAACCTATGCGCGTGGCGGCACAGCCTCAAATGGCTACGGCAGCGTGAGCGCCGGTCAAGCGTACAACCCAAGGACCGGGGCGTCTGCTTCGACTGTGCAAGGGTCCAATGCGTATGGCAGCGCCGGCGCTTCCACGGCTTCGAAAAACGGCACCACGGTAAATAGCCAGCACCAAACCAATGCTAACGGAACCACTGGGCAGATACATAGCTCGAGCGGAGCCTCGGCTTATGGCGCGACGGGCAAGAACGGCAACAGTGCCGCTGTCGGCGAAACTGCAAATGGCAATAAATACGCCGCGGCAAATGGCAAGACCTACAGCAATACCGGCAGCGGTTGGGACCAGAAGAGCGGAAGCCCGTCCAGCTATAACAAATCCAGTTCCAGCGGCTGGGGCGGGCAGGAAAAGAGGGGTGGGTCATCGGCCATGAGCAGTGGAAGTGGCGGGTGGGGGTCCAGGTCTGAAAGTGCTCGTGGTTCATCAAGCATGGGCCGTGGCGGTGGTTGGGGTGGCCGCAGGTAAATTTAGCGCCGACTGAACAGTTACAAACGAGAGTAAGTCTGATGCGTTGATGAAGTGCTCATAGTCGAAGTTCGGAGGATCGCTATGTCGCCAGCAACACGCACAATCGCCATTGTGAGTCGTCTCATTCTTCTGGAGATACTCATTTTGTTTGTCGGATGCAACAAGGCCGCCAAACCTTCGTACGAGGTGTTCGCTACACCCGACGACGCTGGCAACGGGCTGTTGGCCGCCGCAAAGTCCGGCGACCCAAATACGATAATCGCAGTGTTTGGTCCGGGCTCGAAAGACATCATTCTTTCCGGCGATCCTGTGCAGGATAAGAATACCGACGACAAATTTATAGCCGCCTACAACGCGATGCACCGCTGGCGCAAGATGCCTGATGAATCCCAAATCCTCCTCATCGGGCCCGACAATTTCCCCTTCCCGATCCCGCTGAGGAAAAACGTCAGCGGACAGTGGTACTTCGACGTAGCCGCGGGGAGAGAGGAAATTCTGGCGCGCCGTATCGGCCGCAATGAACTCGCAATCATGGACGTTTGTATGGCGCTGGCTGACGCTCAGTCGCAGTACTACTCACAACGCCTCGGTGATGGAAGCACGCAACAATACGCTGTTAAGTTCATCAGTGACAGTGGCAAGCAGAACGGATTGTACTGGGACTCGCCGGAAGGCCAGCCCAAAAGCCCGCTCGGACCATTGGCCGCTTTTGCCACCAACGAAGGATATAGCTTGAAACCGGATTCGCATGTGCCCTTTCACGGCTACTTCTTCCATATGCTCACTCGGCAAGGCAGTCACGCACCAGGCGGCGCGAAAGACTACTTGGTGAATGGAAAGATGACCGATGGATTCGCCTTCGTCGCCTATCCCGCTGAATACCGCAATTCGGGAGTGATGACGTTCATCATCAACCAGGATGGCATCCTGCTTCAGAAGGATCTGGGTAGCGCTACGACACAAACGGCAGCCGCAATGACCGAATTCGATCCCGATCCGAGTTGGACACCGGCGCAACAATAGCGGCTTTCTCACCGCCGTGCAGGGGGCATCACATGAAGAACGGAAGTTTCTACTTCAGTTTTAGCTTCTACAATCCCATCATGCTAACGACCCAAAACGTCTGGCTCGTTTCTTCTAATGCGGAGGGACCGTGGACACCTGCCCAGCTCGTACCCGCAAAGGCCACTGCAATTGTGTGTTCCCCGACGAGCACCGACCCACTTAAGCCGCGCCAATTGTGCACGTTGCCGTGGTCGGATAGTCACCGTCATGTTGAAGTCTTCTCATGCACCGATCGAAGGATTCAATTGATATGAGCCGGAAGGGATTACGGGGAATCCTCATTGCAGCCTTCCTCGTCACACTGATTGGGTTCGCAGGAACGCGACTGTATCTTATACGTGAGCTGCTCGCCGCATTTCTCATCTTCTGCGCCTTGCTCAGTGCGTTTGCAATAGCGATTCTTATGTCATTTATTTTGGTTAAAGGGATCGTGCGCTGCTTCGAACTCCTGGTAGGCCGCGGGTCCGGCGCTCTTGCTGTGCGTCACGAATCGACCACAATCGATTCTATCCGTTAGTGTGAGTCGCTCCTTCGAAATCACCGGGGTAGAAACCCAATTCGGTTCGCGAAATCCGCGATACTGCTTTTTCACGCGTCGTCACATTTTTTGATAATTGGAATTCTGCATTTGAACCGTGAGCTGCTTGCTGACTCCGTCCACGACGGTGGAAGCAACGTGATTGGGGCCGTTTGGCAACTGGGCGTATTGCTCGTCGATGGTGACGGCATCTTGCGGATCGTTCAAGTAGGTCGCAATGTGCAGGCTTTGGATCGTCTTCTGCGTTTTGTTGAAAACAATCGTGACGGAATCCCCTGGTTTTTGATAGCCGTTGATTACCAGCTTAACTTCGTTGGGCAATCCGGCAGATCCAAGCAGGACGCTTCCTTGTTCGAAAAGCTGTTGCACTCTTCCGGGCTCGGGCTGTCCATAACTTTGCGCTAGTGCTGCGACCTCCTTCCCGTAGTTTTCGTAATCCTCCTTGATTCTGTGTTTGATACCGTGCTTGCGGCCTCCAGAAGATTCGTCCGGACTGAGATTGGTTTTCTGCGGTTGGCCATCCGGCCCCATTCGTACCTGGAAGAGTTCTTCCTTTTTAACTTCTCCCTTCACACTCACTGTCTGTGACTCCTGCCAGGTGTATTGAGCCAGGACCATTTTGTTCAGCGCCAGGTATTCCTTAATCTCCGTCACGCGCTTCTGCAGTTCTCCATCCTGCGCCCGGGCTTGGAGCGCGGGCAGCATCAGCATCGCAGCCAAAGTCGCCATCGACAACATGCTCACCAAAACGCGGCGCGGGGAAACGAATTTTTTTTGGGTGGTGGTGGACTTCAAGCGGAAGCGGACAATAAAGTGAGTCAGTCTCATCAGCGGTCTCCTTTTACGAGCACCACACGCTACGCTAAGAGTCTTGGTTCGCGGTATTGTCAGAAATGACAGAGAATACGGAACTTCTTTTGACCCGCATCTGGCTTCATCTTCCGGTCTTCATTTTGGATTTTGCCCCAGAAGACAATCATCGCGGCAGCAGGAACAGGGCTTGAAATTACCCGCTGAAGTTGAGGACCGCGGTGTCCCTGAATCATTGGGAAGGCGATCTGCTCAGCGGCTAAAAAAACAGTCACATAGCAACGCTCGTCGAGCGTCATTCACGCTTTGCCATGCTGATCAAGGTGCCGAGCAAGGAGACGGAAGCTGTAGTGGCGGCTTTGAGTCAGCATGTTCGCAAGCTCCCCGCTACGCTGAAACGCTCGCTGACCTGTGACCGCGGACTGGAGATGGCCAAACACAAAGACTTCACCATAGCTACGGACGTGCAGGTGTACTTTTGCGATCCGCAGAGTACTTGGCAACGCGGCTCGAATGAAAATACCAATCTGCTGTTGCGACAATACTTTCCTCGCGGAGCCGACCTGTCTCGCTATTCGCAAGCGCAGCTCAACCAGGTTGCGCTGCGCTTGAATCAACGTCCTAGAAAAACTTTAGGATTCCAGACTCTTGCGCGTAAACTTCACGCAAGTGTTGCGTCGACCGTCTGAGCCGACAGCACAAACCGGACAAGTGAAGCGATACTTCAAATGGACGGTTACTGACGAAAGAGCGAACCGTTTTCTTAGCGCCTGATTTAGTCGGATAGCAGGAAGCAGGAATTCTCCCACAGTTTCGGAGATCATCTGCCAGAGAGGTAGCGGCCGATATATAGAGCGGATCAGTTATTTACGGCATTTACGAGGTCCGAGACCAAACTCGCCACGATCGGCGTGCCCCATCCGGTTGCCAAGTCATATCCGGGCGTTGCTGGGAAACCAAGTGGAGTTCCAAAGAGTTGGTTGTTGCCAATGGTAATGTCATGGAAATCGTTGGCGGCAGTTGCTCCTTGCGCGAGCGCGTAGAGCGCCGGGTTAATGTAGCCCAACGGTTCTTTCCCCATTAACACGCTCATCTGGTTCGCCATAGCGATGATGCCCGCCCATTGCGGCGCGCCTGCGCCGGTGCCGCCCACGACATACCAGCCCGAACGTCCCAGCAGGGCGCTAATGTACACCAGCACTCCGCCGTCCAAGGCAGCGTTGTAGGAGACGTCGGGAATAGTTCTCGATGTCAGACTCAGGCCCTGCTGGAATGAGGGAAGCGGGAAGAGGGAGCTGACAGCCCCGCCCGTAGCGCCGATGATGCCGTTCTTTCGGTCCGCTTCGTTCCACACCTGTTCCCCACCATAGCCGTCTGATGCGAGCAGGCCGGCTGGATAGGGGAGTCCTTCGGTCCCCCCTACCGCGGTTACCAGCGGATCGGAGGCGGGGTAGGTCGCATTGGATCGGATGGATCCGTTGGTAGCGCCACGATCACCCGCCGAGGCCAGCACCGTGATCCCGTGTAATTGCGCCTGCTCGTAGTTCGCATGTGCCTGCACGACCTCCGCGTTGTCGGGGCGTATCAGGGATTCAGGCTGCCCAAAGCTTTGCGAAATGACGCTTACACCCGGAAGGGTGATCGCGGATTGCACGGCAGCGTTGATATCAGACGCAGCGCCAGTTGCGGCGACCACGAGCACAATATTCGCGCCAGGCGCCATCGCGTGCGCCCACTCCACGTCGAGCGAGGTTTCAATGGCCCACCTCACCTCATCATTTTGCGTGTCGCTGAAGACCGGACAGCCTAGCGTTGGACACACGATGGTGAAGCTAGGTGGATCGGGAATGGCAAACGTTCGGTCAAATGTCGCCAAATCCGAAGTGCTATAATTCGGCGACGTGGTGGGCACCATCGTGGGACTGCCATACGCTTCAACAATCGCAATCGTCTGCCCGGTACCATCCAAAGTGATGCCCTCGAAGTTGGCGGAATAGTTGTATGCGGCGCGGATCATCGCCGGCGAGTAGCAGATCAGAGTTTCTCTCGAATTTAAAGCGACGCAGTCGGGCGGCGTGGAAGGGCCAGATACCTGGACGTGGAGCGTGTGGATGGGGTATACGAAATCCTGCGCCGAAACCGTTCCGGCCAGGGTGAATATGACAAAACTGCAAAGCCCGACGACCCGCGAACGCCATAAGTTGTTTTTCACGGTACCTCTTGTCAACCAGAATTTCCGATATTCAACCGTCCCTTGGCCGGAAGACATACACCCGCCCACCCCCGGGCTGTCAAGCTAAAATCCACGCAGCCCGTTTTGGGTCGTTCCGGTCCCTCCGGTGCCATCTGTGGTTTGTTGCAGTCCCCAGGCTGCCTCCCCGGCGACACTTAATCATTTGATTTCGGAACCCTAGCGAGGGATCTACCGATGAGCGTTTTGAAAATCTAAGTGTCGCGCTTCTCGCCGGATTCCATCGGCGGGGAAGCGCCGACCAAGCCGCTGATTCCCGCGGAGATTACGTAAACGTTCCGGTATCCCATGTCCTTCGCCCGGCGGGCTGCGTTCGGAAATAACTGCCTATTGACAAACGATATAAGCAGATAATCGGCCAGTGCCTGGTTAACGCGCAAACCGGACGAGTGAAACATTACTTCACTTTTCCGGTAATCCGACTAACCAAGGCAAGTGGAATCCGAATCGATAAACACAAACCTTTCATTCAGGCATCCAAGATTATGTCGGCACGATTTTATGCGTATCTCATTTCAACATTTAACCCCCCAACCAAACCATGCGGACCTCGGTCTCTTCCCGAGACGGGAGCAAAGCTTATGCTTACCCGAGCAATTGGTATCGTCGGCGGCCTACCCGCAGTGATTTAAAACCCGCGCGAACCTCTTCTGAAAAGAGTCGTGGCCGTTCCCCGGCCGCATAGTGCCCGCGGCAAAGCCCACCACGAAGAGATTAGAGTCTTGCAAATGCCGTAAGGTCGGATGTGGGAATGCACAGCGCCTTACGGAAATACCTAAAGTATTGGCGCACGCAAGGAGTCGTATGGCGGAGAGGGTGGGATTCGAACCCACGGTTGAGTTTCCCCAACACACGCTTTCCAAGCGTGCTCCTTAAACCGCTCGGACACCTCTCCGCTATTATTGCAATCAGGTTAGCATATTCAGAATGCGGTCAAAGCTGCTTTTGTGAAGCGTTCGCAAGAATCCTGAAAGGGTTCTCTACTGCTGCTGCAGCATTCCGAAAACCATGACACCGGTGGGAGTGCCGATGAAAACTTTTCCATTTGCGATCATAGGCGTGATGTATTTGTTGTCGGAAAAGTTGTCGCGCGCACCGGCTTGATTGCTGTTGTATAACTCGTTGGCCAGATCGCTGGCATCGTAAGCGTGGAGAATGCCTGCGTCGCTGCCTCGCGATTCTACAGCCCAAACAATACCTTCAGAATCGCCATTTGCCGAAATACTCGGTGTTGTACCTGGATAAGCGAATTTAGCAGGCGTTTTCGACGCTGGTTGCGCCACAAGCTTTGCGTTGACAATGGGAAATGCTTTCAGTGAGTCCCCCACCGCGCCGAAATAAACAGTGTTCTTGAAATAAGCGGGCATAGACCACACTCCGCCAGCCAGAGCTTTGATTAGTTCCTGATACACTCCATTGTCGTTCTTCGTGTTGAACTTACCCATCTGATTGCGATTCGCGACGTAAATGTGGCCGTCCTTTCCTGCACCCACGGCAAGTTGCCAAGTGTTGCCGGCCGTGTCTTTCACATCGGGCAGCACAAGCGCGCCGCCGGAACCCAGATCCTGGTCGGCGTCAGATTCCGCGCCTGTGTTATGCATGTTGAAGTAATCAGCAACGATTAGATTGTTGCCGCTCTCTGACAACTTCAAAAATCCGTTTCCAAAATCTCCATTGATGGGAAACCCGTCCGAGTTCAACGTGTTATCAAATGTGCCGTTTCCATCCAATAAATAGATGTTCCCTCGGGGATCAGCTGCCGGACCTGCGCCAGACATCCAAATCGCCCCATCACTGCCATTGGGCGTAACGTTCAGCACTTCCTGCTGTTTCAGAGTCGAGGCGCTGTAGGAGATTATCCAGCCGGTATATTCACCGCTATCGCAATGAGAAGCCCAACTTGTGAAGACCCGGTTGTTCAGAAAAAGCAAAGAAGCCCGCTCTTTATACATTTTAGGATCGAATGTCGTCTCGCCCGAAAGATTTGGAAATGTCGCTGTAATTGTCGCGGGACTTCCTGCGACTTCCCCGCCCGTCGCGATGTCCAGAGCGTGCAGACGCTGAAAATAATTTCCGTTGTTATCCTTCGACATAGCCACCAAATACATCAAGCCGCGTCCTCTGTTATTGAACGCGATGACCGGAGTAGAAGTGATCCCAATCTCCGGGCTTACCTGACCGCATTTGCGATCGTCGCTGGGAACTTCATTTGCGCCCAACACGGTCACATGCCAAAGTTGCGCTAACGTGTCCGCATCGAAGGCATACGCGGAATCGTGTTCAGTGACGACGAAGACTACATTGTGAGGATTACCCGCCACGATTAAGTTGGAAACGTACAAAGGCTCTGCATCCACCAATCCATCCGTGGAAAGAAAACCAAGTTTGCCAAAACTTTTGTAATTTACGTTGTCGGGCGTAAGAATTGTTTCCGCCAGATTTTGCCCCGTGCGCGCCTGATCGTTGTGGTAAGTAAGGACTCTTACGTTGCTTGCTCTGATCTGACTATCAGCCGATGCTTGGTCGGGCCACGGCCAGCTGAGGACAGAAGCATCGTTGGCTTTTGGATCACGTGCAGAACCGCGAACATTGGTGCGAGCTCGAATTCCCAGGTAGATGATGAGAAGGGCGGCGGTACTAGAGATAAGGATGACGGTAGATCGTCGTTTCAACACTCTTCTCCATATAGAACGTCCGCTTTATAGACGCACCGTGGACAGTTGAGGTTACCAAGAGCGAACCCGGGAAAACGAAGCGAAATCTTAATACTACTTAATCGACCCCGCAATGCCCGAACTTTAGGGCTGAAATAACGGCGCTCCGCTCCGGGTAACTAGGCGGGAGTAAAGTCGCACTCCGATTCTAAAATCCGAGCGGTAACTGCGCGACGGGCGAGTCAACGCGCACAAAAAAATTGTGGCACGGCCGGATTTAAGCCCGGCCGTGCCACAAAACTCCGCGTTTGAGATTACTGTTGCCGGGCGTTTGGCCTTGGTTTAGCCGGTCTCGCGCCACCGCCATCTAGTGCGCCACCCTGGATCGACCCATTAAAAAAGCTGGTGTCGTCTGTTTCGATCCAAAACAATTGATTCGGATTGGCCTCGTACGCGGTGACAGTCAACGGCACTGCTGTGAAGTCAGTGCCGTTTGTGGCGGACACCGTAAACGTGGAAGTGGAACGCCCCACCCCTGTCTCATCATCGGTAAACGTTGCATTGAACGTAGCGTTGAATTCTCCAGCGGTCCCGGTGAGTGCACCAAGCGGATCGCTGAGAGCGCCCGTCGCATTGTCTAGAACGGCGCCGCTGAACGGCCCTGTTCCAACGAAATCGAACTCGTCGTTCCCGACGCCGTCGGTGTTGGTGCGACCCTGCGCGCCGAAAGTAACCGGCGACGTAACGTCACCTAGTGCCGCGTCGGTTTGCGGAATCAGAGCACCGGTGCCAACAAGACTGTCCATTTCGGCAATAAGCGCACCTCCTCCCACTCCTTCACCGGGATTGTTGGGATCGAGTATGTTGAGATTTGGATCGACGGCATATATGCCAAAAGTTGTCATCGAGTTAAGAGCCGTTCCAAAGTTCATGGATCCATATCCATCGCTTGCCATAGCGTAGTCGCCGCCGATGGGTCCTGTCGTTGGGGCCTCGGCATCCAAAACTGACTCGTTCTCATCCCCCACACCCGCGAAGTTGATTTCAGAGTCCGTCCTGAACTGCCCCGCAGCCGCGTATTGCCCGAGGCTGCTGCCAACATTGAACACGGAAACTCCTATCGATGCGGCGGAGAATGCCGGCGTAGCTCCCTGGCCGTACGCCGAGCCGACCGTCGTATCGGTTGTATCCACGTCGATGGTCCGAAGCACTTCCGGACCAACCACGTAGTAGTTGATTGAAAGGGCGCTGGCGAGTCCGCCAATCACATTTCCGCGCCCCAGAGAGTCTGTCGGGCCCGCTGACACACCGCTCGGAATCGCGGTATCAAGGACCGGTGCGCCGGCATCATTCGTGTCAAAGAAGCCGGTGATATTGCTGGAACCGTCCAATGAAAACACACCTCCGTCTGCGACTGGCGCACCACTACTATCAGCACCCGTGTCGGTAAAAGAAAACGACGCACTGACAGGCGTGGCAGCCGAAGTC
The DNA here is from genome assembly GCA_963838475.1 of uncultured Acidobacteriota bacterium. Taxonomy (GTDB): domain Bacteria; phylum Acidobacteriota; class Terriglobia; order Acidiferrales; family UBA7541; genus Palsa-295. The sequence goes on along the minus strand of CAWIRJ010000007.1, from coordinate 6,837 downwards.
TGAAGGTCGAAACTTCCGAACGATGTAGCGCTTCCGTCGAACTGCACAATCAGCGCGTGGTTTGAGTTGGCATAGGACAACGCAAATGTCTCTGTCCCGGAAACACCGACATTCGGATTGTCCGTGACCAAGGTCAGCGTTGCATTCCCGCTGCCGTCATCTGCGAACGCCAGCGTGCCGCTGGTGATGAAATCACCCGAGGGCTGTGGAGAGGTGGTTACCATGCCATCGTTGTAGTCCTGTTCCCCTCCAATAATCGTGTTGTTACCATCGGTAGAGATCGCCACCACTCCAGCGACCGAATAAGTGGCTCCGGTTGCTTCCTCACCCGACGCGTAAAACACAAAATTGTTAGTGGCCGTCGATGACCCTGTGATCATAATAGTGGCGCTAGCGCTGCGCGCCGTGTTCGTAATGGAAGTAGCCGTGATTGTCACTTGGCCGCCCACAGGGATCGCAGGAGGTGCCGTAAATACAGCAGTACCTCCGCTCGAAGTCGAGGCGGGAGCGAACGAGAACAACCCGCAGGCCACCGCCGGCGTGCAAGACCAGGTCACTCCAGCATCATTGGGATCATGAACCACCGTGGCAGCCACATTGCCGCCTGTGTTAACCGCCAAAGTCGTCGGCGCTGTCGTCAAGGTGACGGCAAGATGCCCACTGCTTCCGCAACCCGCGACTCCCAAAGCACACACTGAAAGTAGAACGATCCAGAGGGTTCCGCGGTTCATAGCTGCCCTCCTTCCGCTCCGGACTTCGCGGCGCCGCTATGCGCTGCGTGAGCGACAACAAAACCATGCTCGTTGCGAATTACGTATTGGTGACCGTTCGCTTGCACCAGGCGAGTGAGAAGCACTTCTTTGCCCTTCACAATTTTCACTACGCCGGTCACCTGAACGCGTTCTCCTTCGTTAATCGAAAGAGCGCCTTTGCCCCTCATGGCGAACCCGCCCAGGCTCGCATCAACCGCCCCTGATTTTGTTTGCACGATCAGGTGGGAGCCACCCAACATTTTCATTTCAGACGTGGTGGTCTTCACGACGCTCGTAACCGTGCCGGTCAGTGTTACTTCCCGGCTGACGTCGTACCAGGGATGCGCAACAGTTTTAGTCTTTGCTGCAGGAGTTTGCGCGTGAAGCGCCACTACAGATACACAAAGCGCCAAAACCAGTAGCCTTAAAAAACTAAACCGCCATTTCATGGGTTCCTCCCCTCGGATTTTCCTGAGACCGAAGAAACGATCGCGGACTTCTCATGGGCGAGCGATGAGAAGCCGACGCGCGACTTCGCCTTCGATTGCCAAGCTAAAGACTCGTGCCTGGAACTACGACCCCGCCGCAATATAACACGAATCGCGCACTCGGATTTTGCGGACCACGAACTAAGACAAGAAATCGCGTTTAAGGAGTGCTAGCTACCCGAAGTAATTGTCTCGGCAAGAAAATTGGGAAGGAAAAAAAATCGCCGTGTAATTTTCGAAGACAACTTCGCGGCTGGACAGGAAATCGATCAGCCAACAAAAAAAAGTGGCACGGCCGGATTTAAGCCCGGCCGTGCCACAAAACTGCTTGGTTAGAGGTTAGTGTTTTTTCCGGGCGTTTGGCCTCGGTTTCGCAGGCTTAGCGTCATCGCCAACGATCGTGTTCGCTTGGATCGACCCATTAAAGAAGCTGGTGTCGTCTGTTTCGATCCAGAACAATTGGCTGCCGTTCGCCTCATAGGCGGTGACATTCAAGTTAACTGGATCGAAGTCAGTACCGTCCGTAGCGGACACAGCAAGCGTGGCCGTGGAGCGTCCCACCCCTGTTCCGTCATCGGTGAACGTTGCATTGAAGGTGGCATTGAATTCCCCCGCGGTCCCGGTGAGTGCTGCAAACGGATCGCTAAGATAACCCGTCGCGTTCGTAAGGACGCCCCCGCCGAAGGGTCCTTCTCCAACGAAGTCGAACTCATCGCTGGTAACGTTGGTGTCGCCTTGCGCCCCTATAGTAGCGAACGCAGAGACATCACCCAATGCGGCGTCCGTTTGCGGAATGAGAGCGCCGATGCCGACTAGGCTGTCCATTTCGGCAATAAGAGCTCCCCCTCCTACTCCTTCACCTGGGTTGTTGGGATCAAGTATGTTGAGGGTTGGATCGACCGCGTATACGCCAAAAACGGCGACAGAATTGAGGTTGGTCGAAGAAAAAATAATGCCTCCATACCCGTCGGCGGCAAGAGTGTAGGTGCCGAGAAGTGGAGTGGCCCCTAGCACGGGCGGGTTCCCGTTCAAGACCGATTCGTTCTCGTCTCCGGTTCCGCCAGTAATGTTACCGTCGCCGTCGGTAGTGAGCTGACCCGCTACCCCGTAGAACCCCAGACTGCTGCCAACGTTGAACACGGAAGTCCCTATCGATGCAGGTGAAAAGACCGTAGTGGCCTGACCGTACGCCGAGCCGACCGCCGTATCGGTTGCGTCCACATTAATGGTCCGAAGTACCTCGGGACCAACCACGTAGTAGTTAATTGAAACGGCACCGGCAAGTCCGCCGATTACATTTCCGCGGCCCAAAGAGTCGGTCGGCCCCGCTGACACTCCAGTGGGAATGGCAGTATCCAGAACAACCGTTCCGGCGTCGTTCGAGTCAAAGAAACCGGTGATATTGCTTGAACTATCCAGTGTAAACACTCCTCCATCTGCAACCGCGGCACCGGTACTATCGGCACCTGTGTCAGTGAACGAGAACGACGCACTGACAGGCGTTGCCGCCGATGTTTGAAGGTCGAAGCTTCCAAACGAAGTCGCGCTGCCATCGAACTGGATAATCAGCGCGTGGTTGGGATTCGCATATGACAATGCAAAAGTCTCTGTCCCGGACACGCCTACGTTCGGATTGTTCGTGACCAGAGTGAGGATTGCGCCGCTCCCGTCGTCTGCAAAAGTCAACGAACCACCGCTGATGAAATCACCCGAGGGTTGTGGAGACGTGGTTACGTCGCCATCGTTGTAGTCCTGTTCTCCTCCAACGATGGTGTTATTGCCATCGGTGGAAATCGCGACTACGCCAGCGATCGAATAAATGTCTCCGCTAGCTTCCTCGCCAGAAGCATAGAACACGAAATTGTTCGTGGCCGTGCTCGACGCTGTGATAGTTATCGTCACGCTGGCGCTTCGAGCCGTGTTCGCTACCGACGTGGCCGTAATCGTTACGCTGCCGCCGTTCGGGATCGCAGGTGGCGCTGTGAATACAGTGGCTGTTCCGCTGGTTGTTGCGTCAGGGTTGAACGAGAACGCTCCGCATGCCACGGACGGCTGGCAGGCCCAAGTTACTCCAGCGTTATTGTGGTCATGCGTCACGGTGGCGATCAAATTGGCGGTGGCGCCGACTGCCAGGGTCGTAGGCGCGGTTGTGATAGTGACCGCCAGGTGTCCGCTGCTTCCGCAGCCGGCAACTCCCAAAGCACATACGGAAAGTAGAACGATCCAAAGAGTTCCGCGGCTCATAGCTGCCCTCCTTCCGCTTCCGACTTCGCGGTCCCGCTATGTGCTGCGTGTCCAATCACGAAACCATGTTCGTTGCGGAGGACGTATTGGTGACCGTTTGCCTGAACCAAGCGAGTGAGAAGAACTTCCTTGCCATGCACTACTTTCACTACGCCTGTTATCTGAACTTTCTCACCTTCGTTAACGGAGAGAGCGCCTTTGCCATGCATGGCGGCCCCACCCAGGCTCGCATCAATTGAGCCGGTCTTTGTTTGTACGATAAGATGAGAACCACCCATCATCTTCATGTCCCGTGTGGTGGCCTTCACGACGCCGGTCACCGTGCCTGTTAGTGTTACTTCCCTGCTTACGTCGTACCAGGGATGCGCGACAGTTTTGGTTTTTGCTGCAGAGGTTTGCGCGTGAAGCGGTAATGCCGATACACAGAGCGCCAAAGCCAATGGCGCTAAAACTCTAAACTGCCATTTCATAGATTCCTCCTTGCGGATTTACTAGCAACGAAGCAACGGTCGCGGACTTCTCACGGGCGAGCGAGCATGAACCAATCCACAACCTTCGCCTTCAGTTGACAAGCTGAAACTTGTTCCAGAACAACGACCCCGCGGCAATATAACACGAACAGGCTAAAAAGTTGCCACTGACACGAAATCTTTTGGATTATGTGATTGGTTAACTAACGTTCGTATTACCTGGGGTCAAATCCTGCGGCAGCTTCCTCGGCGGTCGGAAACATTTCGATGAGCGTGTCCAGTGTCGTCATTTTCAGGCTGTAGATAATCATGGGCTGCGCCGCGGCGATGCGCAACGATCCGCCCGCTCTCTTCAGTTTGGTAAAACACTTAACGATGGCTCCGATGGCGGCGCTGTCTATGTGTGTCACGCCGGCCATGTCAAAAATCACGCGCGTCTCTTGCGCCGCGATCATCTCGTCCACTTCCTGCTCCAGACGCGCGCATTCCGCCCCCGCGTGTATGCTGCCTTTCATATCCAGCGCGCCGATGCCCGGCCGCAGTGTCCGCCTTGCGAAGCGTACGATCATGACGCTGCGCGCTCCTCGCCTTCGTACGGAAAATTTTGAATCAGCTTCACGCACCCGGCCAGCGCTGAAAATAACGAATCACCCCAGCCGCACGGCATAAAAGGCGCCGTATTTTGATTTACCGATTTGTCCGCTTCAGCGTAAAACCTCATGCGCTGCCCCGGCGGCGGCACCGCAAATTCCTTCACCGTAATCGCGAAGGTCACGTCGCCGCCCGGCTGCTGCTTCAGGATCGTAAACTGATGCAACCGCGTTAAAAGCTCAGCCGGATGCGCATGTACGTATTCCCAATCGCTCATAAGTTTCTCAATCTATCGCACGAATCTCGCCGCGAATATTTCACGCCCGCGAGGTCTGGCACTCACTTCTTGTTTTTCAATCGCTACAAGTCGGCGCGAGTCTACATCTCGACTCTCTTTCCGTCAACGTTCCTACGCTCCCTCCCGCAATCTCAGTTGACACTCCGTCCGTTGTGAGCTACGCTCTTCCGATTTTCGGCCCGCACGTTCTATCAACAACCCAGGAGGAAATTGTGAAATTGCTCAAACTGAGTACAGCCCTCAGTGTGTTACTTCTCGCAGCTTTTTCGGTTTCAGCGCAAAGTCAACCAGGCAACATCGCCGCCTTGGAATTTCAGACGCCCAAAAACGGCATGGTTAAGCAGTATGAAGACGGCCGCAAGCAAAAGGTCGCCTGGCACAAACAGCAGAATGATGATCAGGGTTTATTCGTGTTCGAGACGCTCACCGGCGAACGCACCGGAACCTATATCGTCGGACGCCTCGGCTTGCATTGGGCCGATATGGACAAGCCCAAGGTCACCGATGCTGCCGACCTCGCTCAATATCAGGCCCTCGTGGGTGCCAACGTTGAAAAACTCACCACCGCCTACTATGAGTTCATGCCCAAGTGGAGCAATCCTCCCACGGACATGAACGGCAAGTACACCGAAGTCATCACCTTTCACCTCCGCTACGGCCATGCCGACGATTTCCGCAGCGCCATCGCGCGCGCCGCGGAAGCGCGCCAAAAGATGAACTCCACCGCGCACTATTCCTGGTACCGCCTGGTGAACGGGGGTGAAGGCGGCACCTACGTCTTGACCATCGAACACGCCAACTGGGCTTCGATGGAAGATGATCCCGCGGTGAAGCCGTTGCGTGACGACCTGCGCGCAGCCTTCGGTGAAAATGAAGCCATGTCCGTGATCGAGAGACTCAACAGCGCGATCGCGGGCACCTACAGCGAACTGATCCAGTTCCGCCCGGACTTAAGCTACATCCCAGGAAAATAGCATCGCGTCGCAGCCATACGGAGAGAGTTACCTTCATTCCAAGTAGCTCTCTCCATTTTTTTGCTTCTTTGGCGTTGCTTGCATCACGCCCGCCGAAAATGGTACTCTGCCCGTCCTTGGCGGAAATTTTCCGCTGCGGTCAACAGGATGGATTTTACATCGAGGAATTTCCAACAATGAAGAAGCAGTTCTCTCTCTCTGTTCGTTCAATACTAATCGCCTTAACAACCGTTTTAGTTTTTTCAGTCACGGGATGTTTCAGGCATGAAGAATCTGTAACGTTCGATACGCCTTATCAAGCAGTGCTGTTGGCCAACGGTTCCGTATATTTCGGCAAGTTGAGCGACTACGGCAGCCATCATCCGGTTTTGACCGACGTTTTCTATATTGTCAGCCAGACGGATCCCACCACCAAAGAAACGAAAAACGTGCTGGTGAAGCGCGGCAAGGAATTGCACGCGCCCGATCGGATGTACCTGACTCCGACCGCGATTATTTTCGTCGAGCCGGTGGGCAAAGATTCCAAAGTGGCTCAATTGATCGCGCAAGCTGAGCACTAGGATTTTTACAAAGTTGTAATCACAAGTCGCGAGACTTGTGATTAAATTTGAAATGTAGTGGCCGGTCCTTCCTGGGCGAACCCGCCAATCACTCGCAAAGTTTTTCGCGCGGGTGAAATCAAAAATTAATCATGGGTAATGGTGTGTTCACACAGGCCCGACCAAGTTCATCGCGGCAACATGCCGGTTCGTTCCGCGTTTTCAATCTCACGCTCCCCTTCTCTGTCGAATGTGCAGACATTACTTTCCCGTCACCATGCAAACAGTTGCACACTTGCACGGCGACCCGAATGAATTTCACTTTGATAAAAAGCCGAAATGGCAATGATTTGCCGCTTTCGGCGCGAAATTTTCAATTGGAACAAAAAATGCCCGAGGCTTCGGGATTAAGTGCGTAAACAGGGGGAGAATTCGATGAAAATTTTAATGAGTCGCGTGGTACTGGTCTGCCTAGCCGTTC
>CAWIRJ010000006.1:0-330120 GCA_963838475.1 uncultured Acidobacteriota bacterium | reverse complement strand
TTCTAATGGCGAGCGCTTCCTACAGCCAGACCCAAGTCAACGGTGCCGCCACCGGTAATTGGAATAGCACGTCCAGTTGGAGCCCCGCAGTAGTTCCTAATAATGGAGGCGGCAACACCTACGACGTCACCCTGCTCAGCTCCCCCGCGGTGAACATCACGCTAAATATTAATGCCACCATCGATACCCTGACTCTCGACTCAGGTTCCGTCCTTTCAACTGACAGTGGCAATACTCTAACCACCACCGGCGTCACCAACGGGGGCGACCTCGAACTCTTCAATGGCAACACCCTCACCGTGAACGGCTCAATGTCCAACGTCGCAGGGGGTTACTTCGACTTGGATCGCGGCTCCAAACTCGTCGTCACCGGTAATCTTACGAATGCGGGAGAGTTCTTTACTAACAATCAGAACGGAACAACAGCGGCGAACACCATCACCGTGACCGGCACGTTCACCAACAGTTTAGGCGGTAACACACAGATCGGTTTCTTCAACGACACTTCCGACGTAATGAATGTGGGTACGCTCAGCAACAGCGGCTTCCTGGAGATTGACACCGGAGCGACTCTCAATCTCACCAGCCAGCCTAACGGCATTACCGACGTGGTTTCTGGCTCCGAACTCGATGTGTATGGAACTGTGAAAGCCGGGACCGCGAACGGGCTAGCGAAGTTGGGCAGCGTCGAAGGAACCCTGGTAATCGGCAACGGTCAAACCTTCACCGACACTCCCGGCTCTGGAACTTTGACCAATTCCGGCGAGCTGGACCTGGAAGAAGGCAGCAACATGACTGTGTCCGGGAACCTCACCAATTCCGGCACGCTTTACACCAACATTCGAAATCAGGGATCAGGGAAAACCAACACGCTGACGGTTACGGGTACGTTCACCAACAACTCGGGAGCCACCACACATATCGGTTATTTCGGCGACACCACCGACGTTATGAACGTGGCCACATTGGTTAACAACGGCTTCCTGGAAGTGGACGGCGGAGCGACCCTAAATCTTACTAGCCAACCAAATGGCGTCACCGACGTAGTCGCAGGCTCCGAACTTGATGTGTATGGAACTTTCAAGGCTGGTTCGGCCAACGGTTTGGCAAAGTTGAACAGCGTCGAGGGAACTTTGGTTGTCGCCAACGGTCAAACCTTCACGGACACGCCCGGCTCCGGCACTTTGACCAACTCCGGCACTCTGGATCTGGAAGACGCAAGCAGCATGACGGTCTCCGGAAACCTGACCAATTCCGGCACTCTCTATACAAACATCCGAAATCAGAGCTCCGGGAAAACTAACACTTTGACTGTGACCGGCGCGTTCACGAACAATTCCGGCGCCACCACGCACATCGGTTATTTCGGCGACACTACCGACGTCATGAATGTCGCCACCTTGGTTAACAACGGCTTCCTGGAAGTTGACACCGGCGCAACACTAAATCTTACTGGCCAACCAAATGGCGTCACCGACGTGGTCGCAGGTTCAGAACTCGATGTTTACGGCACCTTCAAAGCCGGTACGGCGAACGCATTAGCCAAGCTGAACAGCATCGAAGGAACCCTGGTCCTTGCCAACGGGCAAACCTTGGCCGACACACCCGGCTCCGGCACCTTAACGAATTCGGGCACTCTGGATCTGGAATTGGACAGCAATCTCACTGTCTCCGGAAATCTAACCAACTCTGGTTCGATTTATACCAACGTTCGAAATTCGGCAAGCGGGACAACGAATACGCTTACGGTCACCGGCGTCTTCACCAACAATTCCGCCGCAACCACACACATCGGTTATTTCGGCGATACCACCGACGTGATGAATGTCGCCACCTTGGTTAACAACGGCTTCCTGGAAGTTGATACTGGCGCGACCCTTAATCTCACGAACCAGCCCAGTGGCATCACCGACATAGTCGCAGGCTCAGAACTCGACGTCTATGGAACTATCAAGGCTGGAACGGCCAACGGCCTGGCTAACTTGAACAGCATCGAAGGGACTTTGTACATTGGCAACGGTCAGACCCTTACCGACACGCCCGGCTCTGGCACCTTGACCAACTCTGGCACTTTCGATCTGGAAGAAAACAGCAATGTGACTGTGTCCGGAAACCTCACCAATTCAGGTGGGCTTTATACCGACGTTAGAAATCAGACTAACGGGGGGAAAAACACACTCACGGTAACCGGCGCTTTCACCAACAATTCAGGCGCTACCACGAACATCGGCTATTTCGGCGATACCACTGACGTGATGAATGTAGCCACCTTGGTTAACAACGGTACATTGCAAATATCGGGAGGAGCTACGCTCAATCTTACCGACCAGCCTAACGGCGTCACCGATGTCGTAGCGGGTTCTAACCTTTATGTTTTTGGAACATTCGACGCCGGCGCCAACAACGCGCTGGCTAAACTCGGCAGCGTGGAAGGCACCTTGGTCCTGGCAAACGGCCAGACGACCACAGCCACTCCCGTAACCGGAACGCTGACCATCAGCAGTGTAGGTGAGGTGGATTTGGAGCTCGGAACTACTCTGACCGTTGATGGCAACCTGACCAACTCCGGCCACCTTTACACCAACGTTCAGAACCGCCAGGGGGGCACCAACAACATAAACGTCACCGGCACATTCAACAATGCTTTGAACGCCACCGCAGACCTCGGCTTCTTTGGCGACTCCACCGCAGTCATGACCGTCGGCACGCTGACCAATGCAGGATTCCTGAGCATCGGTAACACCGACACTCTGGTCGTTGCGAATGCCGGTACCATCACCAACACGGGCACCCTTAACGTTGGCGATTCCACCGGCGGAGGCACCCTAAAGATCAGCGGCAACACCACCCTTACCGGCACCAACGGTAAAGTAGTCCTCTCCAATTTCGCCGGCAACATCATCGAAGGGGCCGCCAGCACCGACGTTCTCACTGTAGCCAAGGGCCAAACCATCGAAGGCTCTGGAAACATCGGCAACAATTCCATGGGCTTGAACAATCAAGGCATCATCGAGGCCAACCAGCCCACGCCGCTGATCATTCAGATTTCCTCCGGTAGTACAAACACAAACAGCGGAACGCTGGAAGCCGCCAACGGTTCCAACACCACCGGCACGCTGCAACTCGACGCCGGCACCTACACGCAGACGTCCACCGGCAACATCCTCGCTACGGAAACCGGAAACGCCCTCTCCGCCGTAAATCTCGAAAGCGGAGTGGTCATCAACGGCGGGAAACTCACTATCACCGGGACTACGGCGACGATCAATCTAGTCGGAGCCAGTCCAACATTAACTCTTAACGGAGTTACAATTTCAGGCAGCGGTTCGCTCCAGTTGCCCGACGGCAGCACGACCACGCTGCTCGGCACCAACAGCAACACCAGCACGATCGATCTGAATTCCACCGGCGATGCAACGAAACTTGTCGTCGGTGCGGCCAGCGTCACCCTGAACGGCACCGGAAAAATTATTCTGGCGGCGAACGGCGATGACATTATCACTGGTGCAGCGCCCACCGATGTTTTGCACAACTTGAATACGATCGAAGGCCCCGGAAACATCGGCGACGGAAGCATGGGTTTGGTGAACTCAGGTGTTATCGAAACGGTCGCGCACCAGACCGGCCTAACCACAATCGATGCAAGCAGCGCCGGATTCACCAATCAAGGCACGGTGGAAGCCGTCGCCGGCACCACGCTGTATATCAACAATGCCGCAAACCAATTCACGAACTTCAACAGCGGCACGAGTACCCTGACCGGTGGCGTGTTTGTCGTGGACGGGATCCTGAAGTTTGATGGCGCTTCTATTACCACGGACGCCGCGAACATCACGCTTTCCGGCGCGGCGGCGAAGATCGAGAATCAAAGCGGCACGAATGCGCTCACGAATCTGAACACTATCGCCTCCGGCGGGATTTTCGACATCATCAGCCAGACATTCACTACCTCTACTGCAGCAGGCAACTTCACCAACAGCGGAACTCTGGATGTCGGCTCCGGCGCCAAGTTCATCGTCAACGCGGCAGACACTCTGACCAATTTCAGCGGCAACACGCTGACGGGAGGCGCTTTCAACGTCACCGGCACGCTGGAATTCGCCGGGGCCAACATCGTCAACAACGATTCCAGCATCACGCTGACCGGAACGAAAGCGCTGATCGAAAACTCCACGAATTCAGCCAACGCTCTGGCCGGCTTCGATAACAATGAGTCCGGCGGAACGTTTGCGCTAGCCACCAAAGCCAATTTCACCACCGCGGGAACTTTCACCAACAGCGGTACGTTGAATATCGGAAGTGGCAGCACATTCGCCGTTGGAACGGGCGGGACCGGTACACTTACCAACTTCTCCGGAACCACCCTCACTGGCGGGACATATATCGTGGCCGGCACTTTGCAGTTTGACGGCGCGAGTATCGTTACGAACGCTGCAAACATCACTTTGAGCGGCACAACCCCGCTGATCAAGGACCAGAACGGCAACAACGCTCTTGCGAACTTCGCCACGAATTCGTCCTCCGGCAGCTTTACCTTGGCGAGCGACGCAAAGATCACCACCGCCGGCGCGTTCAGCAACGCAGGGTCGGTTTTGATTAATAAGGGCAGCACCTTCACCGTAGGGGCAAACGGCGCTTACACAAACTCCGCTGGCTCCACAACCGTGAACGGTACGCTCACCGTAGGCACGTCCGGCGCGGTGGACATCACCGGTGGAACGTTGTTCGGCGATGCCGGCATCATCAACGGAAACGTCAGCATTACAGGCTCCAGCATCGTAGCTCCCGGCGACGGCATCGGCATCGTCGGCGATATTAAGGCCGCCGACAATTACACGCAAGCCTCTACTGCCTCTCTCGATATCGATCTCGGCGGAACATCGCCCAACACGCTCTACGACGTGCTCGACGTCACAGGCAACGCGGGCCTGGGCGGCACTCTCAACGTGGATCTCGTGAATGGCTACGCGCCCAAGGTCAACGCCTCGTTCACCATCCTGAATTACGGATCGGACTCCACGGACAGCGAGTTCAGTACCTACAATCTTCCAACGGTGAGCGGCGATCACTGGACCATTACGTATAATGCGAAGGACCTGGTTATTAAACTGGTCGCAGGCACCGGCTCAAACGTCGTCATCAATAACTTCGTCTCTGGTTCGGCAGCGAGCCCGGCAACCGGGACCGTAAGCGCTTCGCCAGCGCGTCGCGTGTCGAGAGCGTCGCTCGAGAACACCTCGACATCGAACACGCACGAACCTGTCGCGATTCTCTCGCGCGTCACTTGTTTTGCCACGCGATTGATCGGCTCAGGCTCTTGTGGAAACGCAGCTACGTCGGCGCACGGCGGTGAGATTGCTTTGCAGGCAACATCATCGGCGTCTTCGACAATCAGCGCGACGCCACACAACAACGTGATGGTTGCCACTCGCTCAATTTCAGCGGCGCGAGGCGGCGTTTCGCACGAAACATCCACGTCCGCCACAGCCATGGCCAGACTTTACGTTTGCGCCTACCTGCCATCGACTATGGGACACACCATGGGTTGCAACTGATTTAGCAGTCGGGTTACGCGCCAACGCCTCCTCGGGGGAAGAGTCGTTGGCGCGCCCAGCCCTTCAATCGACACTTCGTACCGGCCACACGCGATGGTTCGCAGCTAAGTTTAGTTTGTGAATCGATGCGCTGACGCCGCTAACCAGCCCAGCGGCGTTGGCGCACCGCAGTTCCCTTCAGACAAAATCGCCCGCGTCGGAACGAAGTGCTTGCCGTGTATTACCCTCGATCCTGCGCTAGATTATTTCTCGTTAAACAGGAGGTAGCCCGATTTTCGCCAGTATCTCGCGGTATCGAGCTTGGTCGTGAAGATTGTCGAGCCACGGGTCGATTCGAATCGACAGGATGTCCGCCTCGCGCTTCTGATACGAATTTTCTAGATTGTCCAAAGCCTCTTTTTTCTGCCCCAGCCGCGCATATGTCCCCGCCAGGCTATAGGCCGATTCCTGGCCTCTTTCGTGGAGGCTAATCTGCTCTTTCAACATCGCGTCCAACATGCCGCGCTGCCCGCCGCTGGCAAATCCCTTTTCGCTAGCCGCCACGATCGCCAGCCGCCGCTCGTCGTGCAATAAAGTCGCCGACTTTCGGGCCTCCGACAGATATTGCGGATAATCGCCTTGCAGAAAATAAATATTCGAAAGGTAATTGTGGGGCGAGAGAAAATCCGGCTCCGCGGTTTCCACCTGTTTCAACAGCGCGATCGCTTGCTCCCTCTTTCCGTTATGGAAAAGGATCAAGCCTTTATCCGCTAGTATCGCGGAGGACATGGGCTCGAGTTGCTGCGCCTTATCAATTTCCTCCAGGGACTCCGGCAAGCGCCCTAGCGCCAGCAAAAACGTGGCGTACCAGTGGTGCGCGAGCTCTGACTTGGGATCCAGTTCTATCGCGCGCTCGAATTCGCGTTGCGCTCCGGGAACGTCCCAGGTCCAGTAAAAATCCACGAAGGCCAGCGAACTATGCGCGCCGGAAAGCGAATCGTCCAAGGCAATCGCGCGTTTTGCTGCGGCCTGTGCGCGCGGATACGCTTCAGCCGCCGGCATCACGGAGTATTCGCGGAGCAAATTGTAACAATCCGCCAGTCCCACATAGGCTTCGGCATATTGCGGGTCCCGCACCACCGCCTGCGTGAAAAGATCAACAGCCTGATTCAGCGTCTCCGGTGTGCGTTTATTAAAATAATAAATTCCCTTCAGGTAGAACTGCTTCGCATCGGGGTCGATTACGTGAGGTACAGAACCTGAGGTAGCCATTCGCGCAGCCCGCGCCGAAGAATTCCGCCGCGTGACGATTAGAATGCCGGCCACCGCCAGAATGGCCAGCACCACCACTGCATACAAAGTCTTTTGCCACTGCGATGCTGCGACCGAGACGTGCGCCAGCTCGCGCCGATCGCCAATCCGCCTGCCGCCGGTGGCCGCATCCCCTGGCGTTTCGTTCTTTTCGACCGATCCTGCTTCTGGAATCGTCTGCGCTTCTGAATTTGCCGGCGCCACCTTAACAGAGGCAGAATCCTCGGTTACGCTTTTACCCTTCAGCCATTCAATGAGCTCGTCGGTATTTGCATAGACGTTAGCCCGTCCTCCGCCCGGCACCCGATGGACCGGCAATCCGCGAGTAACCTCCCACCGTTTTACAGTGCGCTCATCGCGTCCAAAGAACGCGCCAATTTCTTTCCATGTATCCAGGCGCCGATTTGCGACCGGATGCCCTTCTGATGGGGTCATATCCCGATTTGTCCCGAACTGTCCTTGTTTACCGGTTGCCCCAGGAGCTTCCGTTACCGGATTATACCCGTTCTTTGCGGCCGGTTTCGAGCATTCGTTGCCGGGCGCTAGGATTCTGCTAGGTAAAACTCTTCGCGAGTACCCATCCTGGGGGGACAGCGTCCGAGTAACTTAAAGAGGAGCAGTGTGTCCACGTCTCTCAGGTTATCTTTCTATGTTTCACCACAGGCTCTCGCTCTCTTGTTGAGTGATTGCACAAAACGCGGTTTTACCGGCAGCTATTTCGACCCGAACAGCTCTATCGGAGTCTTAATCCGTCATTTACTGCCGAATCCGTCTTTCTCCGAGTTTCAAGCCTCTAAGCTGACGAAATCGGAGGCGATAAATTGCGAACATCCGTAAATATCCGAAGCATCAATGTTGCCAAATCTTCTGTTTGTAGCGACATAGGTTTTCCAAACCGTGTCAACGCCCGTTTGAGAGGGCTGGCGTTGGCACGTTGCTGTCGCAGGGCGAAACAAAGAAGAACATTGCCGGATGTGCGCAGCTTTTTGCACATTCCAAAAATTCGGATGCCGGCGAAAAATTTAACTCTTTGTCTACTTGTTTGTTCAGGCGAGGGATAGAAATTTCTTGATCAACGACTTGAAATATTGTCTGGCGGGAAGATTGCTAAAGAGTAACCATCGCGTGCCCTTCCTGGGGGAATTCGCTCAAGAAGTTGGGGGGAACTTTTTGTCCACATCTGGGGGGACACGTAGGAATTTTTCTGCTCCGCGAACGGTCCGCGCCGCGTTTAACACCAAAAGCCAGCGCGACTTCTCGCGATCGCAACCCATCTCCGCTTTCTACAATCATAGCAACCGCTGCTTAACCGAAATCCTTCGCACTTCGCTTCCGCACTCGTCTTTAACAGATTTCCAAGCATCGCAAATCACAACATTTGGAGCCCATCACATGAATCGATCTTTTATTGCAGCATCGAAATGCGCAGCAAATGAAAAACCTCTTCGTATTTTGTTGATTGCGTTGCTTGCGCTGCTGCTGTGCCCACACTCGGCCTTCGCTCAGTCGTGCCCTGGAACTACTAGCTGGAATGGCGGTACTGGAAACTGGGAAACCGCAGGCGATTGGTCCTCAGGAGTGCCCGGCGCCACCTCGAATGCCTGTATCAACGTGGCGAGTTCGACGGTGAACATCACCTCGACCAGCGGTGACACCACACTGAACCTCGATATCAACTTGGGAACCGATATTTTGAACATCGGAAACAACACCCAGCTGACCATTCAGAGCGGCGGCAACATCCTTAACGACGGCGCTCTGAATTTGAATTCAAGCGCCAACAACACAGAATTGATCATCGACGGGGCCACGACGCTCAGCGGTACCGGCGCCGTGACGATGTCCAACAACACCAACAACTACATTATGGGTGGGGGCACGTTCACCAACAAGCAGACAATCCAAGGCGCGGGCAACATCGGCAACAACAACCTCACTCTAGTCAACTCGGGCTCAACTGCAATCATTGATGCGAACGTTTCGAGCACGCTGCAAATCAATCCCAATGGCGGCACCACAAATACCGGAACGTTGGAGGCGACGGCCGGAGGTGTTCTGGAACTCAGCGGTTCTACCGTGGCGAACACGGGAGGGCTGATTCTGGCTACAGGGAACAGCGGCGGGATGAGTCCCACTCCTTCCACAGTTGAACTGAACAATGTGAGCATTACCGGCGGCACTTTGACTTCCAGCTCAGGCGGCGTGATCGAGAGTGTGGACACCTGGAACAGCAGTGCCACACCAACGCTCACGGGTGTAACGATTTCCACCGGCAGCACGGTGAATGTACCCAACAACAACGGCCTCAATCTTGGCGCCGGAACCATCACCAATAACGGCACTATTAATCTCCAGAGCACGAGCAACAACACCGAACTCGTCATCGCTGGAAGCACCACTCTTAGCGGCTCAGGCTCCGTGACGATGTCGAACAACGCGAACAACATCATTACCGGTGGCGGCACACTCACCAACGGCGAGACCATTCAGGGCGCAGGAAACTTCGGTAATGGCGACCTTACCCTCATCAACAACGGCACCATTAACGCCAATCAAACCACCGCTCTGAATGTCAATCCAAACGGGGGAACTACGAATAATGCCACCATGGAAGCCACTGCTGGCGGAACTTTGGAATTGAGTGGCTCGACAATCGCCAACGGCTCCGGGCTCATCCAGGCTACCGGGGCAGGCTCTACAGTCCAGCTAAATGACGTCAGCATCACTGGGGGTACCTTGACTTCCAGCACGGGCGGCGTGATTGAAAGTGTGAACACCTGGAACAGCGGAAACACACCGACACTCACGGGCCTAACGATTTCCACCGGCAGCACAGTAGATGTACCCAACAACAACGGCCTCAATCTGGGCGCCGGAACCATTACCAATAACGGCACCATCAATCTCCAGAGCGCGGCCAATAACACTGAACTCGTCATCGCCGGAAGCACAACCCTAGGCGGTACCGGCAGCGTCACCATGTCCAACAACACGGCCAACATCATCACTGGCGGCGGCACGCTCACGAATAACGAAACCATCCAGGGTGCCGGAGATATCGGCAACGCTAGCCTGACTCTGATCAACAACGGCACGATTGACGCTAATCAGTCCACTGCTCTAACCATCAATCCCATTGGTGGGACGACAAATACGAAAACGATGGAAGCTACCGCGGGCGGCACACTGCATCTGCTCGATTACACAATTAACAATACTGGCGGAACAATTCTTGCCACTGGAACCAATTCCGTCGTCACGCTGGACGCCGTAAGCATCAGCGGCGGGACATTAACCTCCAGCTCGGGCGGCGTGATCGAGAGTATAGACACCTGGAACTCGACAACGCCAACGCTTACGAATCTAACGATTTCCAGCGGCACCATTTTGAATATTCCCAATAACGACGGCCTCAATTTTGGCGCTGGAACCATCACCAACAACGGCACCATCAACCTAAACAGCACTGCCAATAACACGGAACTAGTGACTAGCGGTGGGAACGTGACGCTGACAGGTGGCGGTGCCATCATTATGTCGGCGGGCAACACAAACAATATGATCCTCGCCGGAGCTGCCGGCCAAATGTTGACGAATGTGAACAATACGATTTCCGGCACAGGCCAGATTGGCAATGGCGGTGGCTTGCTTTTCGTCAACGACGCGGGCGGAACTGTGGACGCGTCAGGTGGGACTCTCACAATCGCTCCTTACAACAACACGACTGGTTCCACCACCAACCAAGGGTTGCTGGAAGCCACTGCTGGCGGCACTTTGCTATTGGAAAATACGGTTACGAATACTGGTGGCACAATTCTAGCCACCGGGTCTGGCGCCCTGGTCAATTTGAGCAACGTCAGCATTACCGGCGGCACGTTGACCTCGAATTCGGGGGGCGCGATTCAGAGCATAATTACTTGGAATTCGAACACTCCAACGCTCACAAGTTTGACGATTTCGTCCGGAACGACTCTGGACATTCCGAACAACAACGGTCTCGCTCTCGGCGCTGGAACCATCACCAACAATGGCACCATCAACCTGCAAAGCACTAGCAATAACACCGAACTGACAATCGCAGGTGCCACTACTCTCAGCGGTACCGGCAACGTCACCATGTCCAACAACTCGGCCAATTACATCACCGGCGGCGGCACGTTCACCAACGTCGAGACCATCCAGGGCGGCGGAGCTATCGGTAATGGCAATCTAACTTTTGTCAACGACGGAACTGTCGACGCCAACCAGCCCACCGCTTTGACCATCAATGCTAACGGTGGAACCACCAACACAAAGACCATGGAGGCCACTGCGGGTGGGACGTTGCACTTACTCGATTACACGATTACCAATACCGGA
Source organism: uncultured Acidobacteriota bacterium (assembly GCA_963838475.1). Lineage (GTDB taxonomy): Bacteria > Acidobacteriota > Terriglobia > Acidiferrales > UBA7541 > Palsa-295. The sequence goes on along the minus strand of CAWIRJ010000006.1, from coordinate 318,916 downwards.
GGAACGATTCTTGCTACTGGAGCCGGCTCCGTAGTCTCACTTGACGCTGTCAGCATCAGCGGCGGAACACTAACTTCAAGCGCGGGCGGCATCCTGGAGAGCGTGGATACCTGGAACTCCAATGTGCCGACACTCACTGGTGTGACAATTTCCGCGGGCAGCACCTTAGATATTCCTAACAACGACGGTCTCGAGCTTGGCGCGGGAACCATCACCAACAAAGGCACCATCAATTTGCAGAGCACTAGCAATAATACCGAACTCGTAATAGACGGAGACGTTACTCTGGCAAGCACGGGTAAGGTAATTATGTCCGCCAACCCGAATAACATTATCACTGGCACCGGAACGTTGACGAATCAGAACACAATTGAGGGCGAAGGAAATATCGGAGATGGCCAAATCGGCGTGATCAACTCGGGGACGATTGAAGCCAATGCGACCAAAGCCCCGTTCGACACCCTTATTATCGACACGGGCTCGGCAGGTTTTACTGACAACGTTGGCACTAAAGAAGGCACGCTTTCGGTAAGCAAAAGCAACGTGTTGGTCATTGAAGGCGGCCCGTTTAACAATTATTCGAGCGGCGCGCTTACCGGCGGCATTTATAAGGTGACCGGGACGTTGGAATTCAACACGGGTAGCACCACAGGAATCGTCACCAATGACACTGCCATTACCTTGACCGGTTCTACTGCTGAAATTCTCAACACTGATAACAACTCGAATGCCTTGACCGGCTTTGACGACAATGGAAGCAAAGGCACCTTCACGCTGGCTACTAACACCTTTAACGATGCGAACGTGTTTACCAATAGCGGAATCATCGCCGTTGGCGCTGGCGCGAAGTTCAACGCATCCACTCAACTGACCAATTTCAACAGCACCACCAACACCTTGACGGGCGGCAGCTACACGCTCACCGGCACCGGACAATTTCAGTTCAACAATCAGGACGATTCTTCCGACATCGTCACCAACGACGCCAAGATTACTTTGGCTGGCGTGGACACCACTAAGAATTCCTTCATCGATCAAACTGGCGCCAACGCGCTGGCCAACTACGATGCTAACGGCAGTTCCGGGGCTCTCTATCTCACCACCAATCGCAATTACACCACACCTGGAAACTTCACCAATGCCGGCATCGTAGATGTTGAGAAATCCACCGGTACCGGTCATACGGAACTCACCATCAACGGTACATATACTCAGACGGGTGGCACTACAACCGTTGACGGTCTGCTTAACGCCACTGCCTTCGACATTTCTGGGGGATTCGTTTACGGCAACGCTGGCACTGTCGCCGGAGCTGCTACACTCACCGGAAATTTTGACATCACTGGTGGAACCATTAACCCGGGCGACGGCGTCAAGAAGGCTGGCAAGCTCAACATCTCCGGCACCTACACTCAGAGCGGCTCCGGAATTCTCAATATCGACCTCGATGGCACTACCGCGGGCACCAATTACGACGTACTGGATATATCCGGCGCGGCGACCCTGGGCGGCACTCTCGATGTGGACGCCATCGGAACTTACAAGCCGACTGCTGGCCAACAGTACGACATTCTTGACTACAGTTCAGTATCGGGAGCGTTCACTTCTGTCGACTGCACGTTCTCAAATGGCGATGGCTGCACCATAGCGTACGACGGCACCGAAGCAGTTTTGACCATCACTGCTGCTCCGGGCGCTGCAAACTCGTCAGCTTCAGGCGCTGTCAGCGCTACTCCAGCGCATCGAGTGTCGCGAACTTTCGGCGACGCCTCGGCCGCCAACACGCATGAGCCGGTCGCAATTCTTTCGCGCGTCACTTGTTTCGCGGCGCGCATGATCGGTTCAGCATCCTGCGGCGACAGAGCTTCGACCGTAACTGCTTCACATGGCAGCGACCTGCACGAAGTCGCTTCTGCCGGTACAGAGCTCAACTCGGCCCACAACAATGTAATGGTTGCGACTCGCTCGATTTCATCGGGACATGGTGACGCTTCGCATGAAACATCAGCGTCCGCGTCAGCGATGGCCAGGCTTTACGTTTGCGCGTACCTGCCTTCCACTGTTGGGCACACCATGGGTTGCAACTAGGAATTGTTGTAAAGAGATGTGCCAGCGCCGTTCGGGGGAATCGACGCTGGCACATCGCAGTTCCAAAGCAACAACAGAGACGCGCTTGGGGATCTTCGCCAGTTCTCAAGCAGCTCCTTGAACTCAGGATTGCTGCAGAGGCTATCGACGTTAGGTTCCACTGGCTGATGTTTCTCGAGCGTGTAAATTTCCACGCGGTCGTACACGTAATACAGCGTGCTCTCATCGATGGCGCGGTTTCCTGATGAAAGAATCGGCTTGCCGCGCGGCGGCCACGGCGGAGGGGCGCGGAGAACACTCTTGTTGTCTGCTTTTCACGAAGGCATTGATCCCTCCGCGTAAGCCCGCGAAGGACTCGTTACACTTAGTACCGCGGTAAGGTGTGGTTAACGCCTTCAGCTGACTAATAAGTCGAACGAGAGAGATCTCGGATGCCACGGGGTCGCCGAGCGCTCGAACTATCTGGCGAGAACCGCTGTAGCGCTGTAGTGAAAAGAGATGTGCCAGCGCTCTTACGACGGAACCGGCGCTGGCACATCGGAGTTTTGGCTCTTCTACTAATGCCCTTGTTCAACTACTGCTTCATGCAACCCTTTTTCTCCAGTGATTCCAACAACAAACGACCGCGCTTGTAGGACGTTTCGATTTTAAGCGGTTGTGAGTTCTCCCTGTGAATCAGCTCGATTGTGAGAGACGCGACCCTAAAGCTGCCGATTTCGTTCCACAAGCCGGGACGCACGAGATCAATCAGCGCCTGAAACTCGGCTTCCTGTTGAATTGCATTTGTCTTGCGCATTTCAAACTCCCAAATAGGCGTCCCAAAAAAACAAAAGGACGCCAGATTAGACATCGTTTGGCGTCCTCGCGAGAGCCCGATAGAAAAACTTGCTGCAGTCGCGTGATAGTTAAGTGTAGCACATTTTTCACTGGCATCATACTACGGACCGCTTGCGCTACTCCGCTTCGTTCTCCTGGCCACCCAAACGAAAAAAGTTAAAACATTGTGACAGGTTTTGCCCGCCGATTCCGCTACAGAGAGTAAGTGCAAGACTTCTGACCGCGCCAACCTGGGGGCCTGAATTACGATCGGCATTCGCGTGGAGTTGGGAACACGGCAATGGGACGTTCGTAAACTGACCTAAGAAAAAGTGTCATGAACTTGTTCGGGCTCATAGGCTATTTGCGCGTTGAAGGGTCGATTCGATGATAATCACGCGGAAATTCCGTGGCGGGAAGTCTAACGGATGAAGAGTTTGCGCCATCGCCTTGCTTTCTTTTACCGCGGGGTCACTTATTTCGGTAGGGCTTTCCGGCGATGCGATGCTTCAGCGTTACGCCCTCCAGAAACTCCATGGCAATGAATGCATGGCCGTCCTGCTCGCCAACATCCTAAACAGTGCAGTTATTGGGGTGATTCAGCGAAGACGCCGCCTGAGCTTCGCGTTGAAAGCGAGCAAGCGCCTGCGGATCGCGAGCAACATCCGGAGGCAAAAACTTCAGCGCGACGAAGCGACTAAGACGAGTGTCCTCCGCTTTGTACGCTACGCCCACGCCCCCGCCACCTGCCTTCTCGATAACTCTGTAGTGGGAGATGATCTGCCCGAGAAGTGGGGTGGAGTTCTGCATAGGCTGGTCATCTTAGATGCTGAATTGAAGGCAAGTCAACGCTAGAGGATCTTGCGGCTGCTAAGTCTCGATTGATGTCATAACGACGTCGGCCTCACTGCGGCCCGAGTAAACTATTCGGTGTTCACCCCAACAGTGCTCGGACCGAAGGAGGCCGAGATGCAGATTATTGAACTTGTCAGGTAATCCGACTTATCAGGAGCTCGGCAAGTCCGACGGCGCGGGAAGACCGACACGCTTCAACAAGTCTTCGAAACGGGGATCGTCGCGCAGCTGGTCCATACTCGGATCTATATGAAGATAGATGAGCCAGTGGCAGTGCTCTTCGTACGATTTTTCCAAGTGATCAACTGACCGGCCGTTTTCTCCTAAGCCAACATGGATTCCAGCGAAGAAGTGAGGCGCGACATACCTTTCCTTTGCCAGCTTCTTCAAATCATCGAGAATTCAGATTGCCTTCTGTGCCGCACCAGCCATAGCGAAAGTCTGCGCCAGCGCAGCGCACATCAGCGGACTACCGCCTGACAGTGGCAACCCATACCTCTCGTCGGCGCAGTGAGCTGCAAGCGATGTACGTCAGGTTCGAAGCGGAGATCGAACAACTGAGTCAGCAAGTCCTCGAGCAAGCAGGCCAAAGACCCACCGCAGAGATGCTATTCGTGTGCCCTGGGAAAGGTGTTCGTGCGTAGAAAAAATACCAATAAAAATCTCTTGAAACGGTCGGCGTCGTTAGAGATAACGCGCTAACCGGACAAATAGAGTTCCGCTTTGAATGTTCGGTTTCCGATGAATTAAGGCAGGTTTCTCTGCGTCAGGCGACTTTTGAAACGTGCGTTCCAAACCCGATTTATGTCTTTTGTAATCAATAAAGCGGGCGTGGTTATACAACAGTCTCTTAGGGATTGTCCGCTGTACGTTGGTCAGAAAATGGCAGGAATGCTGTCTCCTCGAACGAGGCAAGCAACTAATCTCGCCGGACGGGGTTGAGGACTCGAACTACACTGCGGAACTACAACGGACGAGCGAAGTTAATCAGAAAGGATTCCTCCCACAGTGAAGTGGGGCTGCAAGGGGTGATGAGATGGACGTGCCCTGCTCTGAATTCAATAGCACCGATCTGTCCTTTGAAACATTCGCAGTTCAAATCCCCGTCGCGACGGCCACTTCTAAGACTTTGCTGGGTGCGGCCGGCAAAATCGTGTGGCGGCTAGAAGTTTTACGGACGGAATCATGAAACTCAATGAACACGAACGATCCAGACACAACATTGCCGGACTCACGTCTCCAGTCCAACAGGCCGAGTTGAAATTACTCCTGACCGGTAGGTGGCCACCGCTCAAGCCGTTGCCGGTATTCAAGTACGAAACAGATGAGTATCGCGCCTCGATTGATTTCGACAAGACTCGTGGAGAGTGGGTCTGTCGCAAAACATCTTTACCGTCCAACAAGGTTCAGGAACTCCGTGGTGGATTGAGACAAATAACCGCGGCTTTACCCCACCGTCAAGCCGAAGTGTTCGTCGAATGTGTCGCAGCAGAACAGCAAGAGCAAGAATCGGAGAACGAGGCCAATCGTCGTCTCCAAGCCATTCTTGAGTGGAGAGAGAATTGCAAGAACGGCGCACTCTATTCTGAACTGCAGGAGTATCTTTCCGAGAGCGAGCAATATGAAATCTACGACAGCATCCGAATGACTCTTACTGCACGGCAGCTTCAGTTCAACCAGAGGAATGTTGAGCTTGTGTTCGACGCACTCTGGAACGCGGGCGGCAAGCTAGCAACGCTGATGGAAATCGCGCAGCGCAATAAGGCGGAGCGGGAAGCGGACACGACAGTACCAGCGAAAGCAGCCGCACTCGAAGCCAAACGTCAGGTACCAGTTGAGGCGATTTATCCCACGCGTGACCGTCGCCTCCAGAAGCGCACCACTCCTGCTTCCCTCGCGTACGTAATAGTCGGCAATACCAATGGCGGTATTGTCATCAATATAAGCGAGGCGGGTATGGCCATCGCTGCAGCCGACCTTCTCATAGCAGGTGACTTTCTCCACCGCATTTGCATTCAATCGGGCGGCGCCGGGCAAAGCATCGAAATCTCCGCGCAGATTGTGTGGCTAGCGGAATCGAAAAAAGGCGCTGGGATCCGATTTGTTGATCTCACCAGCGAAGCCCGAGATCAAATTTCAAATTGGATCGTGTCCGAAAATCCAGCCCCCAAATTTGAACAACTGCGCAAGCTCCCTAGCCGCGACAAGCAAAATTTGGAAACCAGTTCTCACAAGCTCAGAAGGACCTTTAGTAACCCATCAGTTCGCGATGAGGAAGCGGCAGCGCGTTACGCGAAAATGTTCCCGTCTGAAAGCTATGATGCTGCAATACCCGCTGCCCCGGCTGACGAAACCAAACCACCGCAGGAACCGCTCCCAATCCCAACCGCTACTCCTACCGACACCGCTGTTTCGATGTTCGGTTCCGCCGCGGAAATTTCAATCTACGACTTTCCGCAAAGCCCACAGGCCAGCATTCCATCGGCACCTGCAAGAAACTTCGTGCCCGAACCGATTAAGGCCTTTATTCCTGAGTTAGAGCCCGTAGCGTCAGCGGATCGTATCAAAGACTCGCCCTCACACTTTCATGTTCTTGAAATATCTGGATTTCAGGTCGCCGCATTCGTCGTATTGTTCGCGGTGATCGGCTTCACTGCCGGGCTTACAGTGGGACGCGGTCCCATCGGAAAATTCCTCCGAGACAGCCAGAAATCAATACAGCGTGTTGATGCCACGTCACCGCCACTTCCGAATCACCCGGGCGAAACGATCTCGCAAACTTCCCCTTCGCTATCGAGAAATGCCTTCCTTCCGGCAGTAAATCCGCCGGCGTCCGCGACGACGGGATCGCCCTCAGAAAGCACACCGGCTCAACTCCTCAATGCATTACCGGAAGATTCAACTACGAGCGCGGGCCCAATCGGCCGGTCTTCCGCAATTACGGCCCAACCTCTCGCTGATTCCGACGATCCAGATGCCCGTCCCGGGAGCGAAGGCTCGACCGGGCTAATCCCGCGAAACGCGCCGACAGGTCCCGCCCCACGAAGGGTAACGCCCGCGACGCGCGCAGCGCCGCACCTATCATCGTCTTCCACGATCCTTTTCACCGGCCACGGCCACGGCAGCAAACCGTTCCGGCTGATTCTCCCAGAAAAACCGATCGCCGCCTCTTTTACGTTTGCGATCACCTCGCAACTTTCTGTTCTTGTTTCTCCTGAACTCGGACCTACGCTGGCTCACAAACCCGCTCTCGTGCAAGCCGGTGAGCTTGTCTCCTTCGTTTGGCCTCGCTATCCAAAGCCGGGGGAACGACATAGATCGCCGGAAACCGTGAAGGTCCGCACCACCGTCGGAGAGTTCGGCCAAGTCCTGGATGTGAAGCACGTGAGCGGCTCGATCTCTCTTCTTCCGGCTGCAATAAGCGCCATTCGCCAGTGGCGTTTCAGGCCCACTCTTTTGGACAGAAGACCTGTGCAAACTCAGCAGGAAATCACCATTGAGTTCCAGCCGTCACGACGTTGATGACCCACCATGGGTTGCAGCTAGGAATTGTTGTCAAGAGATGAGCCAGCGCCGTTCGGGGGATCGGCCCTCGCACATTGCAGTTCCCTGCTGCAAAGCACTTAGAGGAACTTCATTTCGTGCTCTTCCCTTCCGATTTGCCCGCTTAAATCACATCTGTATTTTGTCATCATCTTTATTTCCATGCCGATAGATAGGTTTCGTTTTGCATTTTCGCCTAGCCCGGTCAACTCGGATCTGCGCGTAGAATCGCTCTGAAAATATTTCTCAAATTCCGTCGGGCTTTCACCTTCCAAAAGCGGGTCTTTGGAAAAAAGGCCAAGCTTGAGCACATTTCGTCGGCTTCGATACTCGCCCGTGATGGTCCGCGGTCCGGTCGAAGCAATTAATCTGAGCCGCCGTATTTGGCGTTTGCGTGGCCCTCTCCCAATATTCAAAAGATCAGACAAATCTCAGTTACCAAAGAAAAAAAGCCCGAGTGTGTTTACGATTCGAGACTCCATGCAACTGATTACGCGAAAGACGCGTCGTTTTTGTGAGAAATCGTTGTAAAAACTTGCTACCCCTATTTCTTATAGCTTTCGGATCGGCCCGCAAAAGCAGTCCTCATTGCGATCCACAGTGCTGCGCAGGTCCAAGGGTCCCCAAAAACAGTTTGACTGCCCACGATGAAAAATACGTAACTACTTTGCGGATATTTGTCGACCACTCTCAGAATCTCCCGTCAGCAGCCAATCAATACTCACTCGAAACTCCTCTTTGATTCGAATTAGAACATCCGCTGGAGGAGCAACAATACCCCTCTCGTATTTCGAAAGTTGGCTCTGGCTAACGCCAAGCCTCCGGGCGAACTCGGCCTGAGTAATCTCGAATCCTCGAACCTGTCTAATTCGTCGGCCAAGGGATTTGGTTTTAGACATGACTTCGACTTCTCGGTTCACTTTACGACTTGACCGCATAGTTATAAAGGAATAAAATAGTTATTATGGAATCGAGTCTAGGAGCTTCTTATGATTACAAAAGCCCCAAGGATTTCTACCCTTGCTTGCCAGAATGTAGCACGAGCCAAAGACCAATGGCCCGGAGAATGTTCAAAGTCGACTCTCCACGTGCTGCGTGAGCTTACCACACGGTTTGGCTTTTCAGTTCGTATGGGCGAGATCAGACTTCTTAATGGTGCATGGTATGTGACAAACAGCGGATTGGTTCGCTTGGCCAATCGTCGACGCTGCAGAGGTATAAGCAGCCAACTAATACCCGAGTTTTCAGATCGCCTGGCGGGTCGTTGGGTTTTTAAAGCCATCGTATACAAGTCGTCGCGGTCGAAAGGCTTTGTCGGCTACGGGGACGCTGATCCTTCGAATACATCTGCCCTCGTCCGCGGCGCCGAAATGCGCGTAGCTGAGACGAGAGCGGTTAATCGCGCTTTGCGCAAAGCTTATGGCATCGGCCTCTGCTCGCTTGAAGAGTCGGGGGCATTCTCTGCGCCATCCCAGTCCTTCGCTGCGCCTGCGCATTCAAACGGACATCACAGTTCGAACGGATCGAATAATGCTCAACCCCGGCTGCGTGATCAGCTATGCCTTCTGATCCGCCAATACAAACTTGATCCCTCGCTTGTGAAAGCCTACGCCGCCGATTTCTGTGGTACTGCAACGCTCAAAGACGCTAGCCGGGACCTGGTCGAGTCCTTCATCTCCGAATTAGCAACTACTGCAAAAAACGATCGAGACGGTCTGCTCTGCAAACTCAACTCTTATGCTCAACCTCAAGAGGTGAACCTATGAAACGCCATCTGCCTGGTTTGCATTCAGAAGGCCCACGCGGTGACGAAGTGTTGCACGGTATTTTCCTCGTGCGAGTCGATCGCGCCTACTATCGCTGGCATTCGCAAAAACCGTTCTTCGTCCTCAGTTTCGCTGTTCTTGAACCTCAGGATTTCGCTTCCCGCAAAATCTCCGGTCGCCTCTATGCCACCACGAAAGCTCTATGGCGTCTGAACTGGTTCCTGCGCGATTTTGGCTACGACCGCGATTTGCTTGGGCGCGATGAAGTAGATGAGAAGGCTCTGCTCGGCCTCACCGGAGTCTTGCGCACAACCAGGAAAGTGTTTGCCGGTCGAACTTACGTCGATCTTGCTGGTTTTGCCCCCTCGTCTGAATGGGAATTCATTTCGAAAGATGCTCGCGAAGGCGTGGTGGCAGGAGGATCTGATGACCTACAGCTACACGCAGATTAGTCAATATCTGCGTTGCCCTCGTAGCTATCGCTACCGCTTTCTGGATGGATGGCAGGAAAAAGATGCCCGTGCAGCGATGGTTTTCGGTCGCTGCTTTGAAGCTGCGCTAGGTGCTTACTTTCGTCGAGAGGATCCGTCCGCGGTGCTGTTCAAAGAATGGAGCGCCTTCCGGGACAGCGCCTTCGAATACAAGAGAGGAGACTCCTGGGACCGATTGCTGCATCAAGGAATTCATTTGCTCCAGAAATTTGCCCAGGATGATCGCGTTCGTATTCGCCGTCCGAAGGAGAATCTGCAGGTAAAGATCCTCCGATCTCTTCCAGGAAACAATGAGTTCGTTTCTTACGTTGATGCTCTCGGTGTGCTGGATGGCAAAGAGTGTTTGATCGATTGGAAAACGACTACGAGCCGTTATCCCGAGGCGCCGGAAGGCCTACTTACTCTGGATCCTCAGCTGATTTGCTATTCCTGGATCAGCGGCATCTCTAATGTTGCGCTGGTAGTCTTCGTGCGAAAGCAGATGCCGGAGATCCAATACTTGAAAGCATCTATCTCCGAAGAACAACGCCGAGAGTTTGGTCGCCTGGTGGAGACGACAGTCTCGAACGTCGAAAAGGCTCAGTTCCCTGCCCACAGCGGCATTCGCTTCCCGCAGAACGGCTGTACCAGCTGCGCGCATCTAGGTCTGTGTTTGAACGACAAGAAGATGGTCGACGTGAATTTGATTCGCCGGCCGGGAGCAAGCGACCTTGATTGGCTTGACGGGCTTGATTAACGGACGACCACTTATGTCCCCAGAGCTTAATCGGCGGCGAGCTTTAGCCGTTCTCGGCAAGATTGACGAGATTTTGTCCTGGGAGCAGACCAAAGACCGAGAGTGCGACGAGCGTTTCGTCGAGCTTGGCCAATACTTGTGCGAAGTTCGGGCTGGACAGTACTGGCGTTTAGAGTATTTAAAATCATTTGATGAATTCTTAGAGAAGCGGTTCCCCGATTCACGCCGAAAGGCTTACTACCTCATGGCGATTCACGAGCATTTGACTCGCATTCCCAAGCAGCAGCTTCGTGAAGTGGGCTGGACTAAAGCTAGGGAGTTAGTAAAGGTAGCACGCCGCGAGGGAAACGAGTTCGATTGTGCACCCTGGGTGCACAAAGCAAAGGAACTACCAAAGGAAGCTTTCAAACGAGAAGTGGAGCGCCACTTGACGGGCCAAGAAACTGAACCATGGGAAATCATCTATTTCAAACTTTACAAGAGCCAAATACCGATCATTGAGCAGGCCTTCGAAACTGCTTCATTGATGCTGGGCTCGCACAAATCACGCAGCTATTGCATGGAGATGATCTGTGCCGACTTTCTCGCAGGAGCGACGTTTGACCCTGTAGATCCGGAAACTTTCTTAGTCTCCGTCAGACGATTAGTTGAACTGCTTCCCGAGTCCGAAAAACTCAAGCTCATGGAAGGCCTAAAGGGGTCCGCGTGAGTCGCATTCAGCCGAAACGTTCCAGAGTTACATTGCAAAGGGATACCTACGTTAGCCTGTGTCGCCAAGTTTTGGAAAGAGACAATTGGAGATGTCAGAACTGTGGGGTTTCGAGCGAACTGCAGATTCATCATATTCAATTTCGGAGTCGCTCGGGCGATGATTCAGACAAGAACCTTCTAACTCTTTGTGCCACCTGTCATCGAAAACTTCACAATGAGGGAATTTAGCTAAAAGCGGCGGCCTAAGGCTGGGCACGGTCCCGCCAAAGGAACCTCCACGGTTTTTTCGTGGAGTACTTCTTGATCAAATCGTTGTACTCCGGGCTGCTACGGAGGCTATCGACGTTTGGATCCGCTGCCGACGCGTCCACCGGATAGTGGCAGTCGCCGACCACGGGTTGGTCCGCCTCGTGTTGAAGACGCTCGCGTAACTGTTTAGTGAAGGTTCGGGATTTACGCTTGAGCCTAAGATTCTCAAAGGCAATTCGGCTTCAGTCAGACCTGCTTCGGGCGGGATTCGCGGTCCATTGGTGCGGGAAGGCCGACACGCTGCAACAAGCCACGGAATCGTGAGTCATCTCGCAAAGCGTCCATGCTTGGATCTATATGAAGGTAGATAAGCCAGTGAGAGTGCTCTTGGTAGGATTTCTCCAAGTATTCGATGGCGCGGTCGGTTTCTCCCAAACCGATGTGAATTCCAGCAAAGAAATGTGGCGCAACATACTTTTGCTCCGAGAGTTTGGTCAGATCATCGAGTATCTTAACTGCTTCCTCGGTCCTGCCAGCCATCGCGAAGGTGTGAGCCAGCGCCGCGCGCATCAGAGGACTGCCACCTGACAGTTTCACCGCCTTCTCCCCGGCGGTGATGGCCAGCTCGTAGCGACCGATTTTCCGGAGCACAAGGCCTAGAATCCAGTGCGTGACTGGATAGTCTGAGTCCAATTCGACAGTTCGCTGAAGTTGTTCGATGGCTTCGTCATATCGGCGAGCATGGTAGAAAGCCCATCCGACTGCGACGTTTATAATCAGCGACAGCGGGTCGAACTCCTGGCTGCTCCTCATCCTCACCATTGCTTCTCCGTGTCTCCCCATGGTCATTGCATATTCGGCGTACCAATGGTTCGCTGTCGCATATGTCGGACTTAATTCGAGGCTGTGCTTGAATTCTGTCTGAGCCTCTTCCCACCTCCAATCGTAAAGCCACAACAAGGCCGCCAAAGACGTGCGGGCCTCAGCGAGCTGCATGTCGAGCCCCAGAGCGGTGATCGCCGCAGCCATTCCCTTAGGAAATGCTTGCTTCGGCGGCAGATAGCTGTTCCATCCCAGCAGCACGTAAGAATCAGCCAAGCCAGAATAGGCAAGGGCATAGGTAGAGTCTTTCTCGATTGCGCGTTGAAAGTACTCAATCGCCTTGTAGAACCCTTCTTCCGTCCACATGTTCCAGTAATGACGGCCTCTGAGGTACAGCCGGTACGCTTCTGCGTTCTCCGTGTAGTGTTTTGTCAGTCGCTTCTTTTCCGCACGCGTCAGCTGGACCCGCAATTGTCCCGATATCTCGGTTGAAATCTCGTCTTGGATGACAAAGATGTCGCCAGGCTTGCGATTGTATTGTTCGCCCCAGAGTCGAGAGCCTGTGGCTACGTCGACTAATTCGCTCCCGATGCGCAAAGAGCCGCCACCTTGCATTATCCGTCCCGTAAGCACGGCGCGAACCTTAAGTTCGCGGCCGATGGCTTGGGCGTCAATTTCCCGGCCCTTGTACCGAGAGACTGTGCTTTGCGCCATTACTCGCAGTTTCGGTATTGTCGCCAGAATATTAATCAGGCTCCCCGTGATCCCATCGCTGAGGTATTCGCGCTCGGGGTCGCCACTCGCATTTTCGAATGGTAGAACTGCAAGCGAGTCAATGGTCTTCGAAACTCGCTGTGGGCGAATTACAGCTCTCTTCGATGAGGAAGTTGTTGCCTTCCGCTTCGCGCTTGGGGATAAACGATCTGTGATTGATAACGCGATCGGTCCCGTTTCTTCTTTCGTCGCCGTCCAACTCGATCCGACGTCTCGCTTGAGCCGCTGGAGCTCTGCGCGCATGTCCGCCGCGTGTTGGTAACGCAAATTACTGTCCTTCTCCAACGCTCTGTGGATCACTGCTTGGAGCGCTGGGGAAACCTTGGGATTTATTCGGATGGGAGCCAGCGGATTGCGGTTAAGGATGGCTTCCGCGATGAGGCCCGGGCTGCCTCCTTGAAAGGGCAATTTCCCGGTCGCCATTTCGTACAGAACGATACCGAATGAGAACAGATCCGTGCGACCGTCTAACTCCTGGGCCCGTACTTGTTCGGGAGACATGTAGGCCACTGTCCCCAGAGCCGTGCCGGGACTAGTGAGATCTTCGTCGGCGACAAAGGACAGAGATTCGGTCGGTCCCTCTGCGTGCCGACTTCTGAGGTTATCCGGACGCATACTTTTCGCCAAGCCAAAGTCGAGAATCTTGGTGCGTCCTCGCTTGGTGATGAAAATGTTGGCGGGTTTGATGTCCCGATGAATGATGCCGTCGCTGTGAGCGGCATCCAGCGCATCAGCGATCTCGATAGCAATCGCGACAATACGTTCGGTATCCAGAGTACCCGCAGAGATCAGGTATTTCAGGGTCACACCATCCAGGTGCTCCATGGCGATAAACGCGCGTCCTTCGTGGATCCCAATTTCGTAAATAGTGCAGATATTGGGGTGATTGAGCGCAGACGCCCCTCGTGCTTCGCGACGGAAACGCTCCAGGGCAAGGGGATCCTGGGCGGCATTCTCCGGCAGAAACTTCAAAGCAACGAGGCGCCCGAGATCATTGTCCTGGGCTTTGTAGACTACGCCCATTCCGCCGCTTCCCAGTTCTTCCAGGACGCGGTAACGCGATATGTTTTGTCCAGTAACGGAATGGCCTTGAGTCACACTTTAATAATAAAAGCGCGGGCTTTTCAGCGCCTATTGGCAATAGTGACAGTCCTCCGTCTCTGCGGCAGTTGCGGCTCAACCTGCGATTCCTAAGTGCCGGAGATCGAGGTCGGCCGTGGAAATCAATCCACGGCGCCGCGGGAGCGGACTTCTTCGGAGGTTAGGCCATAGAGTGGCGGCGTGGCGACGCCGAGAAATGACAAGTAAATGTAAACTTGCCCGCGATGATGTATCTCGTGTTCGACCATCAAGCGCAGCCACTTCCACGTAGTGATGGGGACATCATCGGGTGTTTTGCATTTCTTCTGTAGATCTTCATCGGTGAGTCGTCCGAAAATTTCCATCGATTCCGCGTGCAAGCGTTTCACAAACGCCATAACATTGTCGTAACCGTCCGCCAGCTCTTTTCCGTGCGTCGTGTAACGAGCGGGACGCCCTTGCACGTTTTCCGCCCACATATATCGTTCCGCAACCGCCAGATGCCGCAACAGATCGCCCAAAGTAAACTTGCCCGGTGCGTAGGTCCAATCGATCTTGTCTGGAGGAATACAACGCGCCACCCGCATAGTGCGCTCCCGCACGTTGCCAAAATAATGAAGGAATGGACCGATTGTCTGTATCTCCATGATCCTCCGGTCAAACCAAACAGCTCAGATAATCACCCTGCTTCCTCTTCGTGTGCATTTCACAGTTCGCATTCACTTTCCACGTCATCATTATGCAACACGTTGATTAGGCGTGCGATGTCGCGCTCTGAATTGAACAAATGGGGCGAGACGCGAATCCTCCCCTCGCGCATGCTCACGACAACATTTTCCTTTCGCAACTTCTGATAAAGCTCGGCCGTTTTTTCCGGGGTCCGCGCGGTGACGCAGCCGTACGGCCCGCGCTGTGCAGGGTCCAGCGGGCTCGCCGGAACGCAGTCTTTGGGCAGGCGTTCAAACAAGAACGCGATCAATTTCCGGTTATGTTCGAGCACGAACTCAGGCCCGACACGCAACACAAAATCCACCGAGGCGTCCATGGCCGTCAGGTTGAAATTGAAATAAGTGGACGCTTCCGCTACGTCCCAACGTCTCGCACTGCGGGATGGTTTGGGATCGACAAAATTCAACGTCGAAAATGTGTCTGCGATTTGGCCCATCCAATAAAACGGTCCCGGGCGCAGAGTGTCCAGATGTCCGCTCTTCGCCCAAAAAAATCCAGTGCCGTACGGACTCAGCAGCCACTTGTAGGCGGCGCACACCAAGAAATCGGCGCCAAGTCCGTTTACTTCCATCGGCACGGCCCCGCAAGACTGACTCACATCAAGCACAAGCAGCGCTCCCTGTGCGTGACAGGCCGCAGCCACACGAGACGCATCTAACAGCGAGCCGTCGTCAAAGCGCACATGACTTACCGAGATGACGCGCGTTCTCGGCGTCATTGCGGCAATCAGGTCATCCGCCGTAACAAAGCGGCCTCGCGGCGCTACGATTTTCAGTTTCACGCCCTCGCGTTCTTCCATTGGCTTCCAGGTGGCGTATTGCAGTGGGAACTCTCCCTTAGCGGTGATGATCTCGTCGCCCGGCTTCCATGTCAGGCCATGTGCCACGGCCGCGACGCCAGTGCTTGCGCCGGTGGTCAGTGCGATTTCTTCGGGTTTCGCCCCAATCATTTTCGATAAGGAAGCCCGAATTCGGTTTGGCGTCTCGAACCAAACGGAGTCGTTTATGTGATGGGGAAACCGCTTCGCGTCGAGCGAGACTTGTACCGCGTGCAGAGAAACACGGGGCATCGCCGCGTGTGCTGCAGTATTCAAATAGGTTGCGTCTGAAATCTCGAACCACTGCTTCTGCCAGTCGGCTGTAGTTTGAATTGTTGCCATGAGGTCTCCTTCTCGGTATCTGCTCTACGATCCGGGAATTCTTAGCAGCTAGGACCGCTACCAAATTAGCCGCCCGAAATTCAGGATGCGAGTGCTACCCATCACGCAGGGCGACGAGCGGGTCAACTTTCGTGGCGCGGCGCGCAGGGGCGAAACACGCTAGCAACGCAACGGCGGCGAGTAGCGCAGGAAGCGCCACGAACGTAAGCGGATCATTGGGCGAGACAGCATAAAGCATAGAGCGGAGAAAGCGCGTGAGGATCAATGCTCCGACGAGGCCCGAGCCGAGGCCGACAGCGACGAGCGTCATTCCTTCACTTAGAGCCATGCGAAGAATGTCGCGGGGCTGAGCGCCGAGAGTCATGCGGATTCCAATTTCGTGCCTCCGTTGACTGAAGGTGTAGGCCATGACGCCGTAGATTCCGATTGCCGCGAGCAGAAGGGCGACGCCCGCGAAGAATCCCAGTATTTGAAGTGCAAAACGGCGTTCCGCCATGGATCTTGCTATCACGTCTTCCATTGTACGCACCGCGTAAACCGGCACGCTCGGGTCAACCGCCTCTACTTCAGGCCGAATCGCGTCACCGAGAGTGCCCGGATTGCCGGCAGTGCGAAGGTAGATGACCGAATTGTAGGCAGGGGCTTGGAAGTCAGAGAGATAAATATGTGGCGCCTCCTGGAGCTCGAGCGAATCGGTCTTCACGTCGCCCACGACGCCGATGATATTCAACCAAGGATTCGTGGACTGGATGGGACCGGTCTTAACGCGTTTTCCAATCGGATTTTCATTCGGCCAATACTGGCGAGCGAGGGTCTGGTCCACGATCGCAACAGGGAGGGCTTTGTCGTCATCGGAATCGGTGAAGTTTCTTCCCGATAGGAGGGGGATCTCAAGGACGCGGAAGTGCCCTGGGCTGACCGCGGCAAGTTCCGCCACTGGTGAACGTTCGGAATCTGCGGGACGGCCTTCAATCGTGAAGCTGACTTGGTTCCGAGAGCGCGCGAGCGGCAGGCTGCCTCCGCCGCCGATGGACGCCTCCTCGACGCCCGGGAGAGCGGAGACGCGCCGGAGAACCTCGCGCATGAAGGCAGCGCGCTTCGGGACAGTCAAATAGCGATTTTGACTTGGATCATTCGGGAACGATAGCCAGATCTGTGCGGTGACTACATTGTGAGAGTTGAAGCCGGAACGGACTTGGAGGATTTGCCAGAAGCTGCGGAGAAAGAGACCCGCACCGACCAAAAGGATCAGGGAAAGGGCGACTTCCGACGCGACCAGCGCGCTCGAGACGCGCATCTGGCGCTTGCTCGAGCCCGAGCCGCGGCTGCCTTCTCGGAGGCTCGCGATTTGATTGGAGCTGGCCCCTTGCAGGGCGGGCGCGAGACCGAAAATAATTCCGGTCAAAATCGAAACCAAGAACGCGAAGAAGAGGACGCTCGCGCTGATCGTCACTTCGTTCAGCCGCGGAAGATTGGAGGGAGCGAATTTCAACAGAGCGCTTTTCAACCACACGACAGTGAGCAGGGCAACGCAGCCGGAGACGAAAGAGAGGAGGACGCTTTCCGTGAGCAACTGGGCGATTAGGCGAACGCGCCCGGCACCGAGAGCGAGGCGGATCGCAATTTCACGCTGGCGGCCAGAGCCGCGGGCTAAGAGAAGATTCGCGAGGTTGACGCAGGCAATCAGCAGCACGAACCCGACAGCGGCGAAGAGAACGAAAAGTTCGGAGCGGACATTGCCGGTAAGGTCCTCCTGCACGGAGACAAGCCGCGGAGCCCAGCCCGCGGCGGGGGGATAGTCGGTGGAGTAATCTCGAGCCAGACCAGCGTCGAACGTTTCGAGGCGAGCTTGCGCTTCGGCAACGCTCAAGCCGGGCTTGAGGCGCGCGATGGCGCCTGGAAGCATGCGAACGGAACGGAGCGGTGGCACCGGAAATGGCGCCCCGTTATAGCCGGCAGCGACGTAGACATCCTCTTCGGTTTCTATAGTTCTTCCTGGGTGGCGGAATCCGGCGGGCATGACGCCGAAGATCTGGTAAAGATCGCCATCGAGTCGAAGGCTCTTGCCGATGACGCTCGGATCGGCACCATACTGGCGGCGCCAGAAGCCGTCGCTTAAGACGACGGCATTGATGAAGCCTGGGACTTCATCCTTCTGTGTGAAGACGCTGCCGATTTGAGGCCCCACCCCTAGCATGGTGAAATAGTTCCCGCTGGTGGCCAGAGCCTCTATGCGCTGCGGAAGATCAACTCCAGTCAGGTTTGCGGGAGTTGACCAGACGACGCTTATATCTTGAAAGATGCCGGCACGATCGCGATAGTCCCAAAACTGCGGGACTGACATGCCGACGTCCCAGGTGTTCGACGAGCGCAGATCGTCGTACACGCGCACGAGCTGGCCTGGTTGCGGGAATGGGAGCGGGCGGAGCAACACGCCATCAACAATGCTGAAGGCGGCAACATTTGCACCGATGCCTAATGCTAGAGTGAGAATTGCGACGAGGGTGAAGCCAGGTGTCTTTAGTAACTGGCGGCCGGCGTAGCGCACATCTTGAAGGAACGAATTCATAGGTCCTCACTTCACCACCTGACACAATCCAGTAAGTAGAGAGAGCAAGTCCCCTTCCTAACTGCGTGCCGATTAAGCAGATTTTTTTTAAGGACTTACATCGAGATAAGGGGGGCACCACGGGTAAGTATGTCCGATGGTGGGACCGAGGCGTCCTCGATTAGGACACTCACATCGTCACTTAGCAAACTGTCTTGGTGGTAACGCGGAGGATTTTCCCGGCTGATGGGCACTGGCAGCATGCTTTTTTTCGTTCGGATCCTACACTTTCGCTAGGATGGTTTTCTTGATTTGCCTGATTCTGGCCTCGTCGCGCTTGTAGAAGATCCACTTCTTGATTCGCTTGGGGCGGGTCAAGCCGGCCTGGCACAGAATCTTCATGTGTTCGCTCGCGGTCGGCTGACTAACACGAAGCTTGCGCGCAATTAGGCAGCCGCAAACCCCATCCTTCACCAAATCGCCGTCGACCTGCGGAGGGAAATGCTTGGTCGGCTTCTTAAGCCACTCGAGAATCTGCAGTCTGCGTTCGTTCGCGAGAGCCCGTATTGCGAGAGTCGATATCATATAAACGATTAGGAACCTCCCTAATTATAATAACACCGATATGAGAGCTTCGAAGTGGCCGAGTGCGTGACTCGCGCGCAACTCCGGTGCGAGCCAATGGGCCAACGCGGGCACCTAGGATGGCCGTGGCCTGTTTCAAATAGGTGCTTTTGGATAGGACGGTTTGGATGGCCGATGGCGACCTTGCTCACACAATCTGAACACACATGCTTCCCGCTCTTACTTCTTCGCGGTCGGCGGCAACACACCGTTCAGGCGTAGATACATTGCGGCTTCGGCGTAGTGGTCGGCCCAAGCACCGGCTAGTACCAGGCTGATCCAGGCGCGCGTCACTTGTTTTCCGCCGAATCCTTCCGTGGTCTCCGCTAGTTTTGAGTCGTCCATTTTCGCCAACGCGTCGGAGCAGAAATCGAAGGAGGTCTTGAGCGCGGCCACCAGATTGTCTTTCGACTCCGTGTCTCCCACCTGCTTGACATTGGGGCCCGGGACGGCGGCGGCCTTACTGCACAGCAGGTTATTCGCTTCGACCATGTGGGCCACGAGATGGCCGAATGTCATCTGGTCGGCGCTGGGTTTGTAGTTGAATTTGTCTGCGGGCATGGCTTCGACGGCCGCGACTGTATTTTTCTGCCGGCCGGGCAGGATGTCTCTTAGGGCGGCGCCGACCGGGTCCTTCGTTTGTGCGAACGTTGTTTGTGCGATCGCCGACGCGGCGAGTAAAAGCAGCGCAAGGATCACCGTAGTTCTCTTCATTTTGTCCTCTTTTTTCCGAGAATCTGTGGTTGAGCCACAGCTGTTCTCCATTTCATAGGATCTTCCTGGCGCTTGCATGACCTGCGCCCTAGTCTTGAGTACGAGCTTTCGAAGCTTTACAGCCAAGATGATCCGTGTCAATATACTTCGTTAGTTAGCTAACTGTCAAACGTTGCGAAGGAAAACGCGTGTCCGTCTATGAAAAGCGATCCTCTTAGTAGCATAGCCGTTTTCGACCTAATGGTCTGAATTTCGCTGAAACGTCCGGAGTAGCGCATCGTCTAACCTAAGTTTTAAGCAGGCAGAGGGCCGAAAGGAGGCGTCCACATGTGGACTTTACTTCAGGATGTTCGCTATGGTTTGCGCATGCTGGTCAAGATGCCCACATTCACGCTCGTGGCTGTCCTGACGCTGGCTCTGGGCGTGGGAGCCAATACGGCCATTTTCAGCATCGTAAATGCCGTGTTGCTGCGGTCTTTGCCCTACCCCAATCCCGATCGTTTGGTACGAGTCTTCTTTAACGAGCCCGGCGTAGGATTGCGTGACGTTAGGTTTTCCAAGCCCGAACTGGACGACCTGCAGACGCGAGCGAGTGTATTTGAGGATGTGAGCCCGATCTTTGAGGGTAGCGAGAATTTGACCGGCACCGAACAGCCCGAGCGCGTCGAGGGGGTCAATACCAGTTTTAGTTACTTTTCCATGCTGGGTGTGATCCCGCAAATTGGACGGTTGTATGGTCCGCAGGATTTCGTCCCTGGTTTCGCTCCCGAGGCCGTGATCAGCGATGGCCTGTGGCGCCGTGCCTATGGCGCCGATCCGAACGTTATCGGTCGTACCATGCGGATCGACAATGATCCCCTTACAATTATCGGGGTTCTGCCACGCGGATTTCGCCATCCTGGACCGACTATTTCCGGCGACGCGGAAGTGTTTGGCGCCGGCGGATTCAGCGCAGATCCCTTTCCCCCGCCAATGCGTGGTACCCGGATTTTAGTAAATGGAATCGGACGACTTAAGCCTGGCCTGACACTGGCGCAAGCTCAGGCGCGGCTCACTGCCATGGCTGACCAATTACGCCACGACTTTCCCAAAGACTACCCGCCGCAGGCCCAATGGACGATTGAGATTCAACCATTGCAAGGAACTCTGGTGGGCAACGTTCGACCCATGCTGCTGGTGCTACTGGGTGCGGCAATCCTGATCGTTTTTATCGTATCGTTGAACATTGCCAATCTCCTCCTGGCGCGCGCATCAGGGCGACAACAAGAGATGGCGGTGCGGTTAGCGCTGGGGGCGAGTCGCGGCCGCATAGTGCGCCAGATGCTGACCGAGTCCATGCTGCTGTCGCTCATCGGCGGTGCCGCGGGAATCGCAACCGCAGTGGGTACCTTGGGTTTCATCCTGCGCTTTGTGCCATCGAACGTTCCCCGGCTCAACGAAGTACGAATCGACTGGGTGGTGCTGGTGTTCGCTCTGCTAATTTCCATTCTCACCGGCTTAGTGTTTGGACTTGCTCCAGCGCTTAATTCGGCAAAAGGCGCCCTCTCCTCGGCCATTCGTGAAGGCGGTCGAGGGTCCGGCCACAGCACCAAGACCGGCCGATTGCGCGATATTCTAATCGTCTCCGAACTGGCGTTTGCCGTGATACTGATGGTCGGAGCCGGCTTGCTGCTGCGTACGCTGCGGGATCTGTTACAGGAAAATCCAGGCTTTAATCCAACTCAAGTTGTCACGGCAAACATGCAGCTTCCGAATCCCAACGATCCGAAGACGGATCGCTATCTCGATATTCCTGGCAGAGCCACCTTTGATCGTGAGTTGCTGCGGCGCATGAAGGCAATTCCGGGAGTGGAACTCGCCGCAATCACCTCAGCTCTACCGACCACCAATACCAACCCCAACGCGGTCGGTGGTTTAGACAATGAAGGCTTAGTAATTGAAGATAGACCGGTCGAGTCGTTGCAGGATCTGCGCGCCGAGAGAATTCGGATAAGCCCCGATTATTTTAACGTGATACAGTCGGCGCTCCTACGCGGCCGCTCATTCACCGAGGGCGATGAAGATGGCAAACCGCTGGTGGCCATCATTGATGAAAGCACCGCTCATAAGTTTTGGCCAACCGCCGATCCGCTGGGCCGCCGAGTGAGGTTCAGACGAGATCCTACCAAGCCGTGGACGACAGTCGTGGGTATTGTTAAGGATATCAAGAGTGACGGTCTTGACGTCGATGGCGTTCCCCACATCTATGTTTCGACCTATCAAGATTCCAGCAAGCGACTGAGCGTAGTGTTGCGGACGTCTCTGCCCGCAACCCTGCTCGAACCACAGATTCGACATGAAATCCAGAGCATCGATCCCGACGTGCCGGTATTTAATGTTTCTTCTATGAACGACGTCCTTGATCGGTCACTGGCTTCACGCCGTTTTTCTGCCGATCTGGTGGGCGGCTTCGCCGGACTGGCGGTGCTTCTGGCCTCCATCGGAATTTACGGCTTGTTGGCTTATATGGTCGGCCAAAGATCGCGCGAGATCGGCATCCGCATGGCCCTGGGCGCGCAGCGGGACGACATTCTGAGAATGTTCTTAGGCAAGGGGGTCGCGCTTGCTGGCGTGGGAATCGTTGCCGGAGTGGTTGTTTCTGCATCCACTGCGTCCATGATGGCAAGTTTGCTCTATGGGGTGCGCCCACATGATCCGGCTGTGTTTCTGATCGTACCTCTACTTTTGTTTGCCACTGCCGTTCTAGCCAGCTACCTTCCAGCCCGGCGCGCGACGAAAGTGGACCCAATGATTGCCCTTCGCGAGTCATAGGCTCGCCGTGTTTACAAAGTGAGGTCGCGGTGTTTGCCTTACGTCATCACACCAGTGCGATTGTGAACCAGGATGGCTCGGTCTACTCCACGAAGATGTTCGGCCGCAAACACAGCCTACCGAGAGGACCAATGGCAGAGACGTTCGAAGCATACCGAACTCGAGTTCTAAGCTACCTTGACGATGAGGAGCCCATCGGTGTCCAACGAGCCACCCCATCGCAGCTCGATCGCCGTCTGCGCGATGTCGCGCCCGAGGAATTGATCCGGCGCCCTGCACCTGAAAAGTGGTCAATTGCCGAGATCGCGGCGCACTTGGCGGACGCAGAGCTGGCGATGGGGTGGCGATTGCGAAACATGCTCGCGAATCCGGGCGTGGCCTTAACCTGGTGGGACCAGGCTGTATGGGCGGAGCGCTTGGGTTACGCGCAGCAAGATGCGAGCCTTTCGGCAGCGGTCTTTCGGGCGCTGCGTGAGAGCAACTTGCGACTGTTGGAGTCGGTCCCGCGCGCACGGTGGGTGGAGTGCTATGGGATCCACGAAGTACGCGGACATCAAACGGTCGAGGAGTTCGTCCGCTTGGAAGCGGCACACGATTTGAACCATCTTCGGCAGATCGACCGCATCTTGGGTGGCTGTAAGTAGTGGTACCCGTAGGCCGCCGCGAAGGGGGTGGCGGCCATCGTGCAGGAAACTACGAAATTGATCTGCACGAATACGGATGGGATACGAATCCTCGATTATTCGGGCGAGGCCCTGGCCAAGAATTCGGTCCCCGGGCCATGCCGAACTCGGAGTGATAACTTCTCGGAAAGACTCTGACGATGAGGCGGTTAGTACTTCCGTACCGGTAACTTAGAGAGCTACTGCGACAAGCGAACTATCGACAGGTGCGAAAAGCGCCCCTACCTTAAGAATTGAAGCTATTACAGAATCTCGTAAGGGACCTTTGCGAAACGCGCGGATGGAATCGCGCCGCGATTCGTTTGCCCCTATCCTTGTCGATCGCGATTGCTGCACACAATGAAGTCGGACGGACTCGATGCATACATTACTGGAAGTGAAAAATTTGACCGTTTCCTACGGCGCTGCTGAGGCGAGACAGCAACACGCGGTACAAGGTGTGAGCTTCGATATCGGTCCTGGCGAAGTGTTGGGACTAATGGGGGAGTCCGGATGCGGAAAGACAAGCATTGCGCGGGCAATCCTTGGGTTGCTTTCCAAAGTGCAGGCGCAAGTCTCGGGGTCGGTCCAGTTTCTTGGAAAGGAATTAACGGCGATTGACCAGAGTGCGTTGCGCTTGATTCGCGGAGCAGAAATTTCGATGGTGTTTCAGGAACCGGGAATCGCTCTGAACCCTGTGATGCAGGTAAGAGATCAGGTGGCGGAAGTAATTCACGCGCACAAAAATTTGAAATGGAAACAGTGTCGCGAAAATGCTGAATCGGCGCTTGTTCGCGCGGGGTTGCCGAGCGAGCGACGGATATTTTCCGCGTATCCGCATCAGCTGAGCAAAGGGCAGCAGCAGCGCGTAGTGTTGGCCCAGGCGCTCGCATGTAAACCCGCGCTGGTGATCGCTGACGAACCTACGGCCTCGCTCGATGCGCGCAGCCAGGATGAACTCCTGGCGCTGTTGCGGAAACTGCAACGGGAGTTGCGCATATCGATCTTGTTGATTAGCCACAGCGCGGAAGTGCAAGCCCGCGTGGCAGACCGTCTGATGGTGATGAGCCAGGGTCGGATCGTAGAGCAGGGACGGTTCGAAGAGCTCTATCGGAACCCGAGGCACACCTGTACGAGAGCGATGCTTCGAACCGCCGTGCCGGCGAGCATTTCTGAAGAGTTGGATCTGGAGATGGTTACGTAAGTGATTGCCGTGACGTGATGCGTGCGAAAACATCCACACTGGACGAAAAGGACAAGACGTGAAGGCGGGTCCGAAATCTGAGGTGAATCGAGCCGAGCCGCTCTTGCGCGTCGCGAGGTTGAGCAAGCGCTATGTGCAGCAGCGCACTTTCTCGCGCACGGAATTCACGGTCAGTGCGTTTCAGGATGTCGATCTGGAGCTTTTTCCGGGCAAGACATTAGCGCTGGTGGGAGAGTCTGGCGCCGGAAAATCGAGTCTAGCGCGCTGCATAGCGCTGCTCGAACGTCCTGATTCAGGAAAGATTGAGATGGAAGGCAAGAATTTGCTCGCGCTCAATCGAAAGGCTCTTTTCGAGATTCGTCGCCGAGTGCAAATGATTTTTCAGGAACCGGCATCAGCGTTGAATCCGAGATTGACCGCGTCCGAAATCATTGCCGAGCCGCTTGTCATCCAGGGCCGGGGGACGCCGTTACAGCGGCGCGAACGCGCGCAGCAACTGATGGAACAGGTGGGGCTGGACCCGAAATGGGACCGTAAGCTGCCGTTTGAATTCAGTGGTGGTCAACGGCAACGACTGGCGATTGCGAGGGCGCTCTCGTTGAAGCCGAGCGTGCTGATTATCGACGAGGCTTTGTCGAATCTTGACGCGCCGAATCAAACGCTGATTCTGGAATTGCTGGCGGAACTGCAAAACTCTCACTCACTCGCTTACTTGCATATCTCGCACGATCTGCGCTTAGTTTCCCAATTTGCCGACGAAGTTGCGGTGATGTACGGGGGTAGGATCGTGGAGCATAAGAAAACGCACGACCTGTTCGGATCCCCCGAACATCCTTATACCCAGGAGCTTCTTGCCACGGTGCATTCGGTGGAGTCGATCCTGCTAGAGCGGTCGGCCTAGAGATCCGATGAAATACTTCGCGCGACGACTGTTCCACGCCACTCTGCTGCTTCTGGCAGTGTCGATTTTTTCTTTCGCAATCCTGCAATTGACTCCTGGCGATTTTTTCGCACCAATGGGATTGAATCCCCAGATTTCTTCGCGGACCATAGCTGGGCTGCGTTCGCAATACGGCTTGGATCGGCCGTTGCCGGTGCGCTATGGACATTGGCTAGCGAACGTTCTTAAGGGAGATCTGGGACAGTCGTTCGCTTACAACAGCGCTGTAACACCGCTTCTTGCGGTCCGCGCGCGCAATACGCTTCTCTTGACGGGGACTGCAATGCTGCTGGCGTGGCTGATCGCAATTCCGCTAGGCATGTGGAGCGCGCTGCACCGCGGAAAGTGGGGCGACCGAGCCGCAGGAGTGATGACGTCGGGCCTGATGGCAATCCCGGATCTCGTCTTGTTTTTAGTACTGCTGTTGGTGGCTGTGCGCACTGGATGGTTTCCTACTGGAGGAATGGTTTCAGCATCGTTTAACGACCTGAGCGTGTCGAACAAAATGAAAGACGTGGCGGGGCACCTTTTTTTGCCCGCTTTGGGACTAGCGATCGCAACGCTGCCGACAATGCTGCGACACGTTCGATCGGCAATGATCGAAGTGCTTGAAGCTCCTTTCATACAAGCCGCAAGAGCGCACGGAATTGCCGAACGGCGCGTGCTTTTTAACTATGCCCTGCCGGTTGCGGCAAATCCGTTGATCTCTCTTTTCGGTTTTTCAGTGGGAACGATGCTGAGCGCGTCCTTGCTGGCGGAAGTGATCCTGAGCTGGCCAGGTATTGGTCCGCTGCTAGTGGACGCGATTATGGCGAAGGACGTCTACGTCGTAATTGGCGCGGTGATGCTCTCGTCCCTCTTTCTGGTGGCCGGGAATCTATTTGCGGACGTATTGCTCTTTGCTACCGATCCGCGGATCCGTGTGGAGTAATGAGTTGAAACGCCAGAAAAACCTTGTAAGGGCGTTGGTCCTGGTGACAGCGTTCCAGAGCCTCATCCTGTTCGCTGGCTTTTTTGCTCCGTACGACTTCGCTGCTCAAGATCGCGAGCAGCCGTTCGCGTCTCCCACTGCTCTTCATTTCGTCGACCCGCGAGGGAACGCGCATATTCGTCCGTGCGTTCAGAACCTTGAGGATCCGGGGCAGAGTGCTAAAGCAAGTCGAACAGATGTAGGCTGTTATCCGCTGCTTTTTTTTGTACGCGGCGCGCAGTACAAAATTGCCGGCTTGTTTACCTCACACGTTCATCTTTTCGGTGTCCAGGCGCCAGGCCACATTTTTCTGATGGGCTCGGACGCTTACGGACGCGATCAATTATCACGTTTTCTTTTTGGCGGTCAAATCTCCATGCTGGCCGGGCTGATTGCCGCGATTCTTTCGGTGTCAATTGGGATTACTGTGGGAGGAATCGCGGGATATTACGGCGGCTGGGTCGACGAACTGCTGATGCGCGGCGGAGAACTATTTCTAGCATTACCGTGGCTCTACCTTTTGTTTGCAGTACGTGCAGCGCTGCCCCTCCACATTTCGCAATGGGAAGTATTTCTGCTGTTGGTTTCCGTGATAGGGCTGATCGGCTGGGCTCGTCCTGCAAGGCTGATCCGCGGCGTGGTGTTGAGCGCAAAACAGCGCAACTTTGTAGTCGCGGGCCGGGGATTCGGAGCTTCTGACGTGTACTTGTTACGCCGGCACGTGCTGCCCCAAACGTATGGAGTGGTGATCACGCAAATGACGCTGCTGATTCCGTTGTATGTGTTAGCGGAAGTGACGCTGACTTTCCTGGGGCTTGGGGTTGGCGAGCCCATGCCGAGCTGGGGCAGCCTGTTATCAAGCCTGCAGCAGTATTACGTCCTTTCCTCCTATTGGTGGATGTTTTTGCCCGCGCTACTTTTGATTCCGCTATTCCTCGTTTTTTATATGGCCGCCGATGCGCTGCAGGAAATTCACAAAACCGTCACGCTATAAAAACGATTAAATCTCTGTAAGAATTTGTGCTATGGGGAAGAATTACTCTTGGGTGAAGTATCTCGTCCTCGCGATAGCCGTCGCGAGCGCCTGCCCTTGCTCGCCTGCTCTGATCGGGCAGGCGTCCGAAGAACGAATGATCGCGGACGGTGCTCCGGGTCACACGGGGGGCAGACTCGTAGTTGCGCTGCGTTCAGAACCTAAGACGCTCAATCCAGCCATGGCAGTGGATGAGACCTCCCGAGATGTAATTCGTTGTCTGACCGCTGATTTAATTCACATTAATCGCTTGTCGTTGAAGACGGAATCCTCCTTAGCAAAGTCGTGGAACGTTTCCCACGACGGCCGGCAATACACTCTAGAGCTTCGTCGCGGGTTGCGCTTTTCCGAT
This sequence comes from uncultured Acidobacteriota bacterium, assembly GCA_963838475.1. GTDB lineage: Bacteria > Acidobacteriota > Terriglobia > Acidiferrales > UBA7541 > Palsa-295. Next base: position 291,239 of record CAWIRJ010000006.1, on the reverse strand, counting down.
GGCGAGCCATTCACCGCGGATGATGTGATCTTCAGTTTTCAGGTTTATCTGGATGAAAAGGTCGATTCTTCGCAACGGGATCTGCTGGTGGTGGGCGGAAAACCGATCGTCGTCGTAAAGGTGGATGCGTACACCGTCCGCTTTGAACTGGCACAGCCATATGCCGCCGCCGAACGATTGTTCGATGGCGTCGCGATTATGCCGCGGCACCTGTTGGAAACCATTTATCGGAATGGCGGCTTTTCAGAAACATGGAGTCTTTCCACGGCGCCGAATCAATTCGCTGGACTTGGCCCATTTCGACTGAAGCAATACGTTCCGGGCCAGCGCGTGGTGCTCGAACGGAATCCGTATTACTGGAAAGCGGACCACGCCGGAAACCAATTGCCGTACCTGAATGAACTGGTATTTCTCTTCGTTCCCAGTGAGGACGCGCAGGTCATCCGCTTCGAATCCGGAGATACCGACGTGCTTAGCCGATTCAGCGCAGAAAACTTCGCCGTGCTGCAGAAACAGCAGTCAGTGAAGGGCTATCACCTTGACGATCTTGGATCCGGGCTCGAGTACAACTTCTTATTTTTCAATCTGAATGACTTGGCCTCGAAAGGGCTTCCGGAAATTGCGAAAAAGCAGGCTTGGTTTCAGGATGTGCGTTTCCGGCAAGCCGTTTCGGCGGCTATCGACCGCGACGGAATCGTTCGCTTGGTTTACAGCGGTCGCGCGGCTCCAATCTGGGATCAAGTCACGCCGGGGAACAAACTGTGGGTATATGACAAAATAGCCCGTCCGGCGCGGTCATTGGAACACGCACGCGAGCTCCTACAGTCCGCGGGTTTTTCCTGGAACAGTGGAGCCCTGGTAGATCCTCACGGCAACCCCGTCGAATTTTCGATTCTGACGAGTTCTTCTAATGCGCAACGCATGAAGATGGCAACAATTATTCAAGACGATTTGAGTCAACTCGGAATGTCTGTGCAAGTCGTTCCGCTCGAGTTTCATGCGATGGTGGACCGGCTGCAGAATAGCTACAACTACGAAGCAGCGGTGATGGGATTGGTAAGCGGCGATGCCGATCCCACGTCCGAGATGAATGTCTGGCTATCGAGCGGTGGAACTCATCTCTGGCATCCGAATCAAGTTAAACCGGCGACATCATGGGAATCGGAAATGGATGGGCTGATGCAACAGCAACTTGTCGAACTGGATTATGCGAAACGAAAACGTATATATGACCGCGTCCAGGAAATTGTGGCTGAAGAGCTACCTGTGATTTGTCTTGTGAGCCCAAACATTTTGGTGGCGGCCGCCAACCGAGTAGGAAATTTCCGTCCGGGGATTTTGGTCCCTTACGCGCTGTGGAATATCGAACAGCTTTACGTGCAATAAAGTGAACGCGAGCCGCAACGTTCTCCTCAAGAATCAGACGCTTGATGAGGTGCGCGCGGCTTGGCCGGACACGCGTCTTGTCCGCGAATGCATCGGCGGGAAAGAAGAAGCCTGGTGCGCCCTGATCTCCAAGTATAAGAACCTCATTTTTTCGATTCCCATAAAGTACGGATTCTCGGCGGATGAATCGATCGATATTTTTCAGGCAGTTTGTTTGGACTTATTGTCCGAGCTGCCCAAGCTGCGGAAAGTGAAAGCTTTGCCAAAGTGGATCATGCAGGTTACGGCGCACAAATGCTTCCACAGAAAACGGCAGGAGAGACGTACCGAAGTTTCAGATCCGAATGACAAGCAATTCGAAAAGAGCACGCCGGCCCGCGCGGAAGAAATTCTAAGGGAGGCGGAAGACGAGCAAAATCTGCGGCAGGCTATGTCAGAACTATCGCCACGCTGCCGCCAACTAGTGCGCATGCTCTTCTACGACGAACCCGCTCGCCCTTATCAAGAAATCGCCGAGACTCTTGGAATTGCGGTGGGCTCCATTGGTTTCATCAGGCAGCGTTGCCTGGGGCGACTGCGGAAACGGTTGCTCGAAGCAGGTTTCTCGTGAAAGCGAAGAAAAAGAGGGAACCTCTCTCCGAGCGGTCGCTCCGCGAATTGGCAGGCCTTAAGACGGAACCTAGCCGAAACAGATTCATTGCTGCTCACCGACGACTGTTTGATGACGATGTGGTGCGACAGCTCAATGAAATTGTTCGCACGAAGTTACGCGAAGATCCCCACGAAGCTCTCTTTTTAGCGGAAGCCAGCGTAGTTATCGCGCGTCGATTGCGAAACATGGAAGCTCTGGGTCGGAGTCTGCGCTCCAAAGCGAATTCCCTTTACATGCTCGGCGACAATCAGCAAGCACTGGAATTTCACGGCGAGGCTTTGCGCATTTTTCGGGAAATCCACAATCCCGAGGAGGAAGCTCGCACCCTGATTCCTTCCATCCAGCCTCTCATCCTGCTGGGAAGATACGACGAAGCGTTTGGCGCAGCGGAAAATGCCAAGAAAATCTTCAGGTTATTAAGTGACGATAAGCGCTGGGCACACGTCGAGATTAATGTTGGGAACATTTACCATCGGCAGGACCGTTTCGAAGAGGGCCTCGCTTGCTACGAGCGCGCGTACGAGATGTTGCTACCTTTTCGCGATTCCGAAGGCTTGGCCGTGGCGCTGTATAACATGGCTGTCTGCCTGATCACACTGAATGATTTCCCCCGCGCGCTCGCGACCTACCAGCGCGCAAGAGAAATGTGCGTCAGCCACGGCATGACGCTGCTGGTGACGCAGAGCGACTACAACATTGCCTACCTTTATTACCTGCGGGGCGAATATAGCAGGGCGATTGAAATGCTGCGCGCAACCCGTGAGGAATGCGAGAACAACGGGGATGCGCACGTCCTGGCGCTATGCTATCTCGACCTGGCGGAAATATATCTGGAATTGAACCTCAGTACGGAAGCGAAGGAATCCGCTCATGACGGATACCTGCGTTTCCAAAAACTAGGAATGGGATACGAAGAAGCAAAATGCCAGGCCTATGAAGCCATGGCATTGAGCCAGCTGGGAAAAGCGCTAGGCGCCCTGGATCTGTTTGCGCGCGCCCGCGCGAAGTTTGTCAGCGAAAAAAATCTGGTTTGGCCCTGGCTGATGGATTTGTATCAGGCGGTCGTTCTTTATAATGAAGGGAGGCTGTTCGAGGCTCAACGGCTCTGCTACGGCGCGGCGAAGTTCTTCGATAGTTCTTTCCTGCCGAACAAATCCGTCCTTTGTCATTTGCTGCTGGCGCGACTTTCTCTGAGAGCCGGCGAACTGGCCCCGGCACAAGCGGAGTCTTCTCGGGCAATTGATCGGCTCGCACATTTGGAGGCTCCGGTACTTCACTATCAGGCACATTTTCTGATGAGTCAGATTCAACAGGCTTCCGGAGATCTTTCGAACGCTTACGAGTCCTGCCAGAAAGCGCGGGGGTTTCTGGAGACGTTACGCAGTAGCCTGCGCGGCGAAGAATTAAAGATCGCGTTCATGAAGAATCGGCTGGAGGTTTACGAAAGCTTGGTCGATTTATGCTTGATCGCCGAAAGACCGAATGCGGCGGAAGAATCTTTCGGCTATATCGAACTGGCGAAATCGCGCAGCCTGGCGGAACTTCTGAAGCGTACCGGACCCTCGATTCGGCCTGCCGACGCGGGCCAGAGCGAGCTGGTCCGGCGCATCAGGGAAATGCGCGAGGAACTCAACTGGTATTACCGTCGCATTGAGATTGAGCAATTGCGGGCAGAAGAGCCGTCTTCCGAACGGATTGAAAAGCTTCAGAAAGAAGCTCTAGCGCACGAAAACGAACTGTTGCACGTGCTGCGGGAAATGCCACAGTCGACGGAAGATGCGAACCATGGCCCGGCGATAAGTTCGCTGGAAAACGTGCGTGCATATTTACCTCCGCATGCCGCGCTGGTGGAGTATTTCAGTGTGAAGGATCAGTTTATCGTTGCGGTGTTGACGCATGAAGGGCTGAAAATCGTACCGGTTACACCTGTATCGCGCGCTGTCAATCTACTGCGACTGCTGCACTTCCAGATTTCGAAATTCAAATTGGGAGCGGAATACACGCGGACGTTTGAAAAATCCATGCTGGATGTGATGCAAGGGCACCTGCGTCAGCTTTACGAAGAAGTGTTGGCGCCCGTTCGTGCTTATCTTCAGGCACGACACTTAATTATCGTGCCGCACGGCGCACTGCATTACCTGCCGTTCCATGCTCTGTTGGACGACACAAGGCATCTTATCGATTCCTTTACGATTTCTTATGCACCCAGTGCCAGTGTTTTTGCCCACTGCCAGGAAAAGTTGATGCACGCTACCGGTGCGCCTCTCGTCCTGGGAGTTCCAGACGCCCAGGCTCCGCAGATTTTGCAGGAAGTGCAGGCGGTGGCGAACATATTGCCAGAATCGGAATTGATAATAGGTTCTGCCGCCAACGAGCACGCCTTGCGAGAAAAAGGTTTGCAAAGCCGCCTGATTCATATCGCCACACATGGCAGATTTCGACAAGACAACCCGATGTTTTCGGGGATACGTCTCGGCGACGCTTACCTGAGTCTTTACGATCTTTATCAGCTCAAGCTGAACGCGGAATTGGTAACGCTGAGCGGCTGCGCTACTGGAATGAACGTGGTCACTCCAGGAGACGAGTTACTTGGTTTGGTCCGCGGCGTTCTTTTCGCCGGAGCACATTCCGTGCTGCTGAGTCTGTGGGACGTTCACGACCAAAGCACTGCTTATTTTATGACGTGCTTCTATCGGCGGTTGCAGGGCACGAATGACAAGGCCTCCGCACTGCAGGGGGCGATGATTGAGCTGCGTGAGCGGTATCCGCACCCCTACCATTGGGCTCCCTTTACGCTAACTGGCAAGGTTTCTTCCGTTTAGCCACGAGAAATTTTCTTAACGCGCCCTATATTTTTTGCAGCTCTGCACACCCTTATGAGTTGCTGGTGCATATAGAGAACGGGGTCTTTTAGCTGGGCGAGACCACGAATTCAAATCGGGGGAGAAGAAGGGATGCCGCACTTTTCGCTGGAAAAATGGGTTGATTTCGCACGAAACGTGATTAGTGAGGACGAAAAGGCCAAGATGCAAAACCACCTGCAGAGCGGTTGTTCGGAGTGCTTGAAGGAGCTGAACTTGTGGCGGAATTTGCAACAGACGGCACAACGCGAGTCGGCGTACGAACCATCCGATGGCGCTATTCGGACCGCAAATGCCGTTTTCGCAAACCAGCGTGTCGGTCGGCGGCTCTCTGCGAAACATGAAGTGGGGATGTTGCTTTTCGATAGCTTCCGCAGCCCGGCATTCGCTGGCGTGAGATCGTCCGGAAGCGTCGCTCGCCAATTGCTTTATGGTGCTAATTCTTACCGCATCGATATCCGGATTGAGCCACAAGCGGATTCGGAGAAGGTTCTCCTTGTTGGCCAGATTCTAAATTCAGCTGATCCGAACGAGCGACTATCGCGAGTGCAGGTGGCATTGGTAAAGGGCCGGCGGGTTTTGTCGCAGTCGATAACCACGCTATTTGGCGAGTTCCAGATGGAGTGCGCTTTGGACGGGGGCTTCCGCTTGATGGTAAACCTGCCTGGCGGATGCGAAGTCAGCCTTCCCTTGATTGAACCAACTCTCACGCAAGACGTAGAGATTTCGGATCGATCTGATTTTAAGAAAGTTAGCAACAAGTCGAAATCAAAGAAAACACGTACTAGGACGAAAGGTTGATGCGAACAGTACGACAAGTAGCCACCTGTACCATTGCTCGGAAACATCGTCAGAACCAAACTGAAACGGACGAAGTTTTCACGGTAACGGAACTACTGGTCGACACGCAAAAGGAGTATTAGTCACCATGAAGCGACTTAGACTAATTGGACTTTTAGTTCTTCTTTCGCTGGGATTCTGGGGCCAAGTGGCCAGCGCCCAGGGGTTCCTTGGTGGCTTGCTCTCAAATCTCGGCCAAGTGCTGTCCAGTCAGAATCCGCAACCGGGAGTCATCGTTCGAACGAATCTTGGCCTTGCGGGGTTACAACTTGCCTGCCTGTCCAATGGCTGCACTGTGGTTGGCAATCTCGACGGCAACATGAACCAGGTTTTCTTGGTTAGGCCGGTTCAGGGTCTCTTGCCCCAACTCCTTGCCGGTCTTCTCCGCCTCGTCGACGGAATACTTGACGCCGAACCCGATCAAACCCTGATGATCCCGCCAAATAATGCCAATCAGACAAGTTCTTCAACACCTCCCCAAGGCCTCTGGGATACAACCCCGGTCAACTATTACGGCAACATCGTCACTCACGGATACGTGAACCAGCCTGCTGCTCAAATCATTCACATCGACCAAGCCCAAGATGTATTCAACGTGTCCGGCGCAGGAATAGTTGCGGATATTGACACTGGTGTCGATCCCAATCACCCAGCTTTTCAAGGACTGCTCCTTCAGGGATACGATTTCACACGGAACCAGCCCGGCGGTTCGGAACTGAATGACATTTCTATGTCCGCACCGCCGCCGTGTGAGACTTGCGCTGCAGCTTATGTAAATCAGCACACCGCAGCGATGCTTGACCAACACACGGCTGCCATGCTGGACGGTGCGCAGTACGCGGCGTTCGGACACGGAACCATGGTGATGGGAGTTATTCACCTGGTCGCACCAACTGCACAACTTCTGCCTCTAAAAGCGTTCAACGCGAGCGGAAACGGATCACTTTCGAACATTCTGGCTGCGATTTACTATGCGGTGCAGAACAATGCGAACGTCATCAACATGAGTTTTGACCTGACAACCAGTTCAACTGAACTGAAGAATGCTATCAACTACGCCAACAGTAAAAATGTCATTTGCGTGGCGTCCTCCGGTAACGATGGCAAGCAAGAAATGGTTTATCCAGCCGGTTTGCAGAACGTAATGGGGGTAGCTTCCACGAATAACCAAGACCAGCGTTCGAGTTTCTCCAACTACGGTAATCAGATCGTCTGGGTTGCGGCGCCTGGCGAAGGCGTAATCACAACCTATCCGTTCGCAACATACGCTGCAGGTTGGGGGACTTCGTTCAGTTCGCCAATGGTTGCCGGAACTGCGTCGCTGATCGTCAACATGCAACCCAATTTTGGAGAAAACCAAGCCGCTTGGGCGATCTCTCACGCGAAGTGGATTGGTCTAAACATGGGTAACGGACGCCTCGACGTTTACGGCACTTTGTCATCCTTAAATCCCATCAAGGGTTTGCTTCAGTAGCGGCCGATGCCGATAGACCACATGGAACGAACGGGCACCTCCGAGCGATTTGCTCGAACAACGATGGCGGAGACGGTGCCAGCAATTTCTTCTAGCGCTTCGCAGAAACTCCCACATGACTGGGCGCCCCCATCCTTTCACGTCAAGCTCATAGAGGAGCAACTGACAGCGTTGCGTAGTTCTCTGGTCTGCGCCTTCAACCAACTTCTGGACTTGAAAGATTTGAACACCGGAGTTCACAGCACGCGCTTGGCGGAATGGGCTCTTCACGTCGCCGGAGAACTCGGGCTGGATCGCGAATACTTGGGCGATATCGAGGTTGCGGCGCTCTTGCACGATATAGGAAAGATCGGTGTCTCGGACGCTATTCTAAACAAGCCCGCCAAGCTAACCGCCGACGAATACGAAGTTATGAAGAAGCATCCGGAGTACGGATGGGCGGTCTTGCGCCAAGTTCCCGGAATGGAGCGCGCCAGCTTGATGATTTTGCATCACCATGAGAACTACGACGGCACTGGCTATCCTGGCGGACTGAAAGGCGAAGAAATTCCGATCGGATCGCGCATCGTGTCCGTCATCGATGCTTTCGACGCGATGGTTTCTACACGGCCTTATCGCCAAGGGATGCCATTCGAAGAAGCCGAACGACGATTATCAGCTGCGAGTGGCATGCAGTTCGATGCTCGCGTAGTGAACAGTTTCCTGCCCCTCGCCCGCGCGGAAATGTCATCTGTATTTGCTGCGGCGGGCACTTCAGTCACTGCTGTTCTCTAGCTCTGATTTCCGGTCTGCTTCTTGTTTCACCCTAGATCCACAATCCTTAATATGCAATCGGCTGAGGAGGTCCGCCAACGTGGACTAAACAGCAGACGGTCAGTGGTGCGAAAACCAGCTGGCCCCGACCGTGGCGATCACCAACGGACCCTCTATCAGTGTGGCGCTTGTCGCGTGGAAAAACGCTTCGGACACTGCTATCTGGCACAACGTCGATTCGTCGTTTCCCGAGCTGGTGCACGCAATGCAGTCGAACGAATCGTAGCAATTCCAGACTTTCGATTGCCGAAGTTGGACGAAGGCGAGTTAAAACAAAAGATCGCCCTTCTCTTTGCCAGCGCATGATGGATGCACCGTCTTGCACCTGATTGACGGGTTTGTTTCGGAGCACTTCTCCTAGTGCCCGATTAGTCGGGTGGTCACAATGGGTCGATGCGACACTTTCTTGAAGTTTACTCGCAGGAGTCTGAAAGCTCCGATTAGTTCTGCGATTTTGTGATTTCCCGCGGAAAAGAAAATGCGGTGCTCCTCCCTTTTTTCTAGAAGGAGCACCAGGTGCACCGACAGGATTTACTCGCCTGTTCCGGTTAACTCGATGGTTTGAGGCTCGCCGGAGCCGCTATCCGATACGACCACCGCGCCGGTTCTTTCGCCCGTTGCGGATGGGCTGAAGGTGACGGAGATTACGCACTTCGCGTTGATGGCGAGCGATCCCGAACAAGTATCGGCCTCGGTAAAATCGCCAAACGCGGAGATGCTGATTCCAGTCAGCGCTACTTTCTGCTTATTTGTGAGAGTGATCTTCGAGACGGCGCTGGTGGTCCCCACTTTGCGCTTCGCGAATTTGAGGCTGGCGGGACTCCAGCTCACTGTGTCCAGAGGCTTCTTGTAACACGCGGTCAAACCGGCCTGAATCTGCTCGCGCATTAGTTCAGCTTTGGCGTTGTTGAAGTTGGTGTCGGCGATGGTGGTCTTGCCCGAATACCAGGACGTATCGGGAGCGTTGTAGAGGTAAATGCCGAACACATACTGGCTGTAAGCGGTGCCGCCGGTGGTGCAGACGGGGACCTGGAACCATCCAAAGACAGTGACATCTTCCAAAATGCTGGTGCAACTGTCGTTTTGGCAGAGAACATATCCGCCGGGTTTGTAAACGAGATCCATGTTGGCCTGGTAGGTTTTTTCCTGACCTGCGGTGTAACCTGCGGGAGCTTCCTGGCTGATGATGTCGGCCACGTCGGGACTCCAGATTGAGGTGAAGTCGTAGCCTTCGGATTCGAACTCGGATTTGCCAGCCATCAAACTATAGAAGATCCCGATGTTGTTGGAATCTAGGATGGAACCTTCGGCGACCTGCTGGTACAGCGTTGCGGCGTCGTCCAGGGTCATGGTGTCCGGGGGATACGCGCAGCCGAGTATCTGGTTGATGGATGTGTTGGTCATGCCAATGGCTTTGCCGAAGGCGTTGATTTTAGTGTCGGTGAAATACTGGGTCAGTTCCAGTGCCCGCGCATTGTCGGAGTGCCACATCATTTCGCGCAGCGCCATTTGCAGGGGTTCGGTGCCGCTGAAATCCGAGGTGCTGGGACAACTGTCCGGCCCGTCGGTGTTGTGGGGGATCTGGGTATTCAAGCTGACGCTGCCATTTTGGACTTGCGTCATGGCGTAGAGATGAATCAACACTTTGATCGAACTAGCCGGCTCGTATGTTTCGCTGTCTTCTAAATTGGCCAGCACCGAGCCGCCCACTTGCTGCAAATACAATCCCTGGACGCCTCCGACGCCGCCTGAGCGCAGGATGTTGCCGACGCGCGTGGTAATTTCGTTGGAGTCATTGAGCATGATCACGTCGTAACACAAGCCGCCGCATCCGGGGTAACTGTCCACCGAATTGATGCGGGCGCCATTTTGCACGTCGATATTGAAGGCTTGCTGCGCGGTATAGCCGTAGTAATACCACCATTCCGGACAACCGCTGGAGGTGGCGCAGGAAACCATGGCGACGTTGAAGTTTCCGCCGCCGGCGCTGGTGATGTCGAGGATCTGGCCGTTGTCAGTGCTTATGTCGGTGGCAATTTGCGACGGGGTTTCGTCAACATACCACCACCAGCCGGCTGCGTCCGCGCCGGTGTTGCTGATCATGATGGCGGAGTAGTAGGTGTTACCACCACTCACATAGGACTGCACGTTGGTGATGCGGGCGTTGTTGGTCGTGGCGAGTGCGCTAAGTCCCGCTACGGTTTCGCCGTAGTAATACCACCAGGCTTTGGCGTCAGCGCCCGTGTTGGAAATCATGATGCAGGCGAAACGTATGTTGCCGCCGCCGATGTCGTACGCCTTCAGCGTAATCAGGCGAGCGTTGTTGGTGGAGAGATAGCTCGCCAAAGTGGCTGCGTCGATTCCGTAATACCACCAGAATGCTTTGGCGTAGGAGCCGGTGTTCGAAACGTAGCTGACGGTGAATGAGTACGGCGAAAAGGAGTCCACGGAGAGGTCCACGGGACGCGCATTCAAGTTCGTGATTGTTTTGCCAACGGCCGCCGGGGTTTGGCCGGTGTAGAACCACCACCCTGTCAGCGCGGTATTTTCGTTGTCGTCGATATTTGTAACAGGATTCGGTGATTTCGACCCTCCGGCGTAGGGAGCGGCCGCTGTCTTCGCTGGCGCGAGGGAAGGATGTGTTGAGCCAGCAGCCGGGCTCATGAACACTTTCTTCTCGGGACCCTGTGACTGGCTATCTTGAGCAAAAGACGGCGCAACGAAGACAATTGAACACAGTGCTGCAAGTAGCACGTTCTTAACGATCATTAGAGTCTCCTCAATTTGACGAATTCAGCTCAGGGTGCCTCTGCGAGCCTCCCCAGGTTAGCCGGTCAGAAGCTTGCCCTTACCCTCTATAGCGGGAACCAGGCGTAAAAACTGCCATGGGTGTCTTTTTTATCTTGGATAAAGACACTGAGGAGGGTACGAGACCGAATTCTGACTAACCGTTCCTACGAAGATTCCAGGCTTTCGATTCGGTGACTCGCCCTAAGTGCCAGATTAGTCGGATTACCAGACAAGTTCGTCCAGCACTTTACTTGTCCGGCGAGTGCGTTAATCAAAAGTTAGATCGGGAAGCTTGGGGGAGCGGATTCCTTGGATTAGCATGACAGTATTGCCCTTCTAATTTCGCTCTACAAAGTGGGAATAGATTTTGCCCCAGCCCACCGGCGGGAGAGTGTTTGTTATCGACGGCCTCCACGGGAGAGAAACGGCTGCAATGCCGCCACTGGTGTCTAAATGGGCATTTAGTTCTGAACATGCGCTACATCTTCCGCTGCTTCGGTCGGATCGTAACGGCCAGTCTCCAGGCGATCCCATAGCGGTCGGAGCATCTTGTTAAGCAATTTGAGAAGAAGCGCAATGCCTACGGCGAGACAAAGGGGTGCGGTGAATGCGCCCGGAAAGTAGCCCCAAGATTTTAGGGTGAGGATTATGTGACCGACGCCGTTGCCGATGCCGCCGGCCAGCGCCAGGAAAAACACGATGAGATACGCCAGCCTAACTCCGCGGTAAACACCTACAGCTGCGAGGACGAAGATAGCGAGCCAAATCACGTTGAAGATGAGGAATTGCTGATTACTCCATCGATATCCCAACAGCCTGGGGTATTGGACTTGAAAGCCTGTCAAATATTCTTCTGTGAAATGGAGACATTGCACGAAAATTGCGAGCAAGTAGATGGGAAGAATTTTAGATGAGTTGTTTGTCCAACGCGTCGTGACCCAGAACATATAGGCGAAGAGTAGGCCCAGGCAGAGGAGAGCGATAGCCGGGCCCATGAACAAAACTTGCGCGCCTATGGCCAACAGGACGAAGAGCGCGCCCAAGATGCGGTCGCGGGTGGTGAGAATGTATGAGCGCTTTCGCAAGTCTTTCCTCTCTGAAGTTCCACTGTACCCTGCGTTTGCGGTCATCGGTGCACATGAAGCGAGAGAGCGGCACGAAAAAGTAATACACGCTGACGTTCGTAAACTTCAAAATTACTAATATGGTTCGCTACAACGCCCAATACAGGTCGGCTGATTCATATCTAAGTGCAAGAAAGCACTGGGGAGCTGAAGGAGGCCGAAATTGCGGATCACAATTCTGCATGACCTCTCCAAATCAGACATGATTGCGCCCTTAGCTCGACCGTCCAACGAAATGCTTCAAACGAAATGCTTCAAAAAGACGCCGGGCTGACAATGCGATTGATCGGAATGGAAAAGACGCGGTAAGACTGAACTTTTTGCTTATCGCAAGAACGAGTCTGTTGAGTTCGTCGATTCAAAGGAGCGGTCGAAATCACCGACCAAGACTTGTTATGGTGTGCCCCGACTCCGGCCTGGGACGTCTTTTTGTGGCCCGATTCCACCACTGGGGAATGTTCTACTCGAAAATGCGACCTTCATGAATTGGGCACGCGGCTCAAATCAGTGGCCGCCTACCATTCGCACCCAACAAGTCGAAAAAGTAACCCGCCTCAATCCACGCCTTCGCAAAAACTGCATTCTCTCCATCCGAACCCAGTCCAAATGCAATTAGAACTTCTGTTTTCACGGAAACGAAATGAGCCGCTTATTTACACGGCCGCACCGGATGGATTAGACTTATCGGGCATTGTTCTTCTCCTCCTAGTTAGCGGACCTGAATCGCAACGACGAGCGAAGCCCGCTTCCGGCTACCAAAACAGCAAAAGGTGAGTAACCACAATATGTGCAATCTAGGACAAACCTTAACAGCTTGCGCTACCAAACTTGCCCTCCTGGCTATCGTTATCTATCTCGATCTACGTGGGTGCCCAACCGACTGCGGCACAAACGGCGACTTCGGTGACCACATACCACTATGACAATTACCGCACCGGTTGGAACCAAAATGAGTCCACGCTCACGCCGGCCAATGTGAAAAGCAAATCATTCGGAGTCCTTCAGACTGTGACGCTCGACGATCAGGTGGATGCGCAGCCACTGATAGTCCCAGGCGTGGATATCACCGCAGGAGGCTTTCAGGGGGCGCACGACGTCGCATACGTTGTCACGGGAAACAACACCGTGTATGCCATCGACGTGCACTCCGGCACCGTTCTCCTGAGCGCAAATTTCGGGACGCCAGTCTCCAACCCGCTGGGATGCAACAATAACGGTCCAAACGTCGGCATCACTTCGACTCCCGTAATCGATCCCGCCAGCAAAACGCTATATGTAATGGCCTATACGCAAGGCTCCACCGGCCCTTCGTATTACTTGCACGCTCTGCATCTCGGAAATCTGAAAGATCGGGTAGCACCGCGCCTTGTGGTTGCATCTCACGCCTTGAGCGATGGTACGACCTTTACGTTCAACGCAACCTACCAGCGCCAGCGTCCCGCGCTGTTGCTCTCCGACGGCAATATCTACGCCGGCTTTGGCAGCTTCTGCGATTTTGCAGGGAACCTCTCGCGCGGCTGGCTGCTGGGATGGAGCGCGGAGTCGCTGAAACCTTTCCCCTCGAACCAGCTCAATGACCAACAAGCCACCGACAAGCAAAGCTTTTTTCTGTCCTCTGTGTGGATGTCCGGATACGGCCCCGCTACTGATGACTCCGGTAACATCCTTTTTGTGACCGGAAATTCCGAAGCCGGCACTTACGATGGCCTCACCAACATTCAGGAAAGCGTGGTGAAGGTTCCCTCAACGTTGACAACCGTTCTGGACCTGTTCACTCCGACTAATCAAATCAGTCTGGATCAGGGCGATGTCGATTTCGGCTCAGGTGGCGTAATGGTTTTGCCCGACCAACCAGGTTCAACGCCACATCTGGCCGTTGCAGCAGGAAAAGACGGAAACATGTATCTGATGGACGAAGACAACCTCGGCGGCCACTCCTCGAAAAATAGAGTGTTGGGGACTTACTCGATTGGCGGTTGCTGGTGTGGCGAGTCTTACTATGTCGATCCAAGCGACGGCCTCGGTCGTGTCGTAAGCAGCGGAAGCCCGTCGCTCGCCATCTGGAAAGTCCAAACCTCTCCGAAGGTGGCTTTATCCCAAATTTCCACTTCGCCGGTTCATGTTGACGGTTGGCAAGGCGGCGGTTTCTTCACTAGCATTTCTTCCAATGGAAACGCTGACCCCATCATTTGGGCTGTCTCCCGTCCGCCAAATACAAAGGCTGCGCTCATATATCTCTACGCGTTTAATCCCGACACGGGAAAAGGTGGAACCACAATCGAGGAGTTGAATAAATTGGAAGCAGGCGCCTGGCCCAATCTCGGCGGGAATTCAAATTTGGTTCCCGTGGTCGCAAACGGTTTGGTATTCGTCGCCAGCAACAAACAGCTAAAGATTTTTGGCTTGCTGAGCGATAAGTCGAAATAGCTGCGGCGTCCAAAACTCAAAATCCTTGCCTCTACTCGGTTGTACCCGACAGCAACTAAGCGACATCTTCAGCGCCTAAAGTCGAAATGAATAAGAAACAGATGAACCAAGAGTCACAAGCTTGACACCTCATCGCGACATTCCTATACTCCCATCACCAGCCCAACGTCTGTCGGGGGAAACCGATGTCCAAACTTTCGCTAGCCGTTTTTCTGATGGTCGCTTCCGCCACCATCACTTTCGCGCAGACAATTCATCAGCCCAAACTCACACCACAAAATAGCAACACGACACAGTTGTTGATCTCTGTCAGTCCAGTAAGCGACCGTGTTGTATGGGCCGCCGGAACTCACGGTACCTACGTAGTCACAACTGACGGTGGAAATACCTGGAGGGCCGGCACTGTCCCCGGCGCCCAATTCCTACAATTCCGCGACGTCCAAGGCGTCAGCGACCAGATCGCCTATTTGATGTCGATTGGAAATGGCACGGAGGCTTTTCGCATTTACAAGACGGAGGACGGCGGCGCCACATGGAAAGTTCAATTCACCAATAAAACTCCGAATGCTTTCTACGATTGCTTCGCATTCTGGACGCCGGACCGCGGCATCACCCATAGCGATTCCGTTAACGGAGTTTTCCCCGACATTCGTACCACTAATGGCACTACTTGGGAATCCATCTCCGCAAATATGCCCCCAGCGTTGTCCGGCGAAGCCTCGTTCTCCGCGAGTGGAACCTGCATCGCAACTGAGGGTACGGACAACGCTTGGATTTCTACCGGCGGTTCGTCAATCGCGCGAATCCTAGCCACCACTGACGGCGGCAACACTTGGAACGCGTACGACACCCCATTGTTCAGCTCGCCAAGCGCCGGTGGAATCTCCGTGGCCTTCATCGATTCCTTGAACGGCGTTCTCGCTGGGGGCGACTTGTCCAACAATGCCTCTGCGCAGTTCGCCAGCTCGAGTGACGGCGGCCAGACCTGGACTCTCACGCCCACGCCTCCTGTGGAAGGCGCTATCTTCTGTCTCGCATTGGTGCGCGGTCAACCTCACGGAAAAAACGGCTACGACCAACAACCGGGCAATCCCTATAACCAAGCGGTCGTAGTGACGTCCGAGGCAGAGCCCAGCTACAGCGCGGGTGACGCTGCGTGGACTCCCGACTTCGGTCAAACCTGGTATGCACTTCCCGGAGTCAGCGGTTACTGGGCTGTAGCTTTCGCCAATCAAAATGCCGGCTGGTTCGTAGGTAATAACGGTAAAATTCTGAAGATCAGCTTTTAAACTTGCCGCGACTGCGGTTTTCGAAATGCCAGGTTTCCAGTCAGGCTACTAGACTCAAATTCCCGGCATTTCGCTTTTGCGCTGTCAAGGAGTTCGGGCACCCATACCCACCGACTCCTGAATTAACGCGGTGGTCTCATTGGAGTTGACCCAGCACTTGTTCGAGGCCCGCGCGCCGGATCCTAAGCACAGAGGATCGTTCGCGAGCGCGCTTACAGAAGAACTAAAGAGATCCGCTTGAATAGGATTCAGCCCAAACGTTCCGGTTAAACTGCAAAGGGATACCTACGCTCGTCTATGTCGTTAAATTCTGGTAAGAGACAATTGGCGGCGCTGGAACTGTGGAGCAACGAAGGAGATGCAAATTTACCGTGTCAATTTCGGAGTCGCTCGCGCGATGATTCGGAAACTTCATAATAGAGGAATTTAGCCAGAACAGACGGCCTCCGGCTGGAGATCTGCTTGTCAGAAGGAGGTTACGGTTTCTTCCCTGAATACTTCTTAATCAGGTCGTTGTACTCCGGATTGCTACGTAGGCTATCCACATTCGGGTCCGCCGTTACCGCGTCCACTGGATACTTCTTTTCTAGCGCCTCCCTCAATGCTTCCAATGCTTCCTTATTTTTCCCAAGTAAGGCGTAAATTTGAACCTGATCGTAAACATAATCCAAACTGGTCTTATCAATTGCGCGCGCCTTCTTGATATATGTCTCAGCCTGTTGCGCGTCTCCCAGGTTGGCGTAGCACAAGGCCACCTGTGCCATCACGTCCGAGTTCTGTGGGTTCGTCTGCAGCTCTTTATAACCTAAGGACACTGCTTGTTGGTACGTGGCGCGAGCCTTGTCCTTTTGCCCGCCTAACCGATAGGAATCAGCCAGGTTTACGGTCATCGCAGTATCGTTGGGATTCAGCCCCACCGCTTTCTCGAACATCGCCGCTGCTTGAGCGTATTGCTTTAGGAAGAAGTAAGCCGTACCAAGATTCGAATACGTGGAGTAAAACGGCTCAATTTGCAGAGCCTTTTCAAAGTACGGAACGGCTTCCTTATACTTGGCCTGCTGAGCGTAAACGCCCCCAATATTGTCGTAACCCGTTTCGATATCAGGCGCCAATACAGTCACTTGCTGGAACGATTGCAAGGCTTTGGCGTAATCCCCCGAACGGAAATAAGCGTCGCCAAGCGCGTTTTGATTCACCCAAAAGTAGGAATTAAGATCCAACGCTTTTTGAAACGCTTCAATCGCGTGTGCGTAATCCCCGCTAGCCAGATACGCATTGCCAAGCCTTCTGTAGGATTCGTCAGAATTCGGCGCCAATGAAATTGCCCGTTTCAGTTCAGCGATCGCCTGAGCGTATTTTCCGGTCGCGATATAGGCGCTCCCCAGAGCGGAATGAACTTCCGGCAGCTTATCGTTTATCTGAGCGGCGGCCTGAGCAGATGTCAGCGCCTTCTGCGTCCAGAAATTATCTTTCTTACTATCGTACATGCGTAGGCTGGCATCGGCTTCCCCAGCGAAGGCTAGTGCGAATTTCGGATCCGTTTTCAATGCCTGATCGAAATAATCCAGCGCGGATTGAATACTTTTGCTGTCGTGGGCGCGAAGCGCGTTACGTCCGCGAACATAGAGATCGTACGCGGCCGCGTTCTCGGTCGGTCGCGCTTTCGAGCTCGCCACCTCCTCTGTGGTGAGGTTTACGTTCAACGCAGAAACCAGGTCGCCGTAAATCTGATCTTCCAGAGTGAAAAGATCCGAGGAAACCCCATCGAATTCCTTGCTCCAGACTCGCTTGTCATGCAGCGCGTCCTGCAGGCGCATGGTGACGCGTATGCGGTCTCCCGATCCCTGCAGCGTCCCTTGAACCAAATAGTTTGCACCCAGAGCGCGCGCGATCTTCGTGGAAGACTGCTTCTGATCGATCTTGTCGGCTTCATCGCTGGAAGTAACGCGAACGTCTTTCACCTGGAAAAGTTTGGTCGAAAGAGCTTCTTCCACGCCTTGCGCCAAATATCCGATCTGCGAAGCATCGCCGAGTACCTGAATGGGCAAAATTGCAATGAATCTCCCACTCGATAAAGGCGGAATCCCGGATACGTTAACGTCTCCGCCACCACCGCCGCCGCCTCCTCCACCCTTCTGAACAAAATGCCGCACCAGGAAGACCGCGCCAACGATGAGCAACACGACAGCGGCTGCACTCGGGATCCATACTGAACGGCGGCTGGCGAATTCCGGAAGCTGGATTTGTATGCTGTCGCCGCTGCGTGAAATCCCGCCGCGCGAACCACTACCGCTTCCAGACGATTGCCCCTTGCCGCCCTGCAAGTCTGCGAGAATTTCGTAAGCGCTTTGATAACGGTCCGCCGGATCCTTCTCCAGGCAGCGCATTATGATGCGCACCAGCCAATTCGGCAGGTCCGCATTGATCAGTTTCGGGCTCTTTGGCTTTTCCTGGATCCGCTGGTACATCACCTTCAGCGTGGATTCGCCCACAAATGGAACGTCACCCGTCACCATTTCATACAGGATCAATCCGAATGCGTATAGATCAGCGCGCTGGTCCGCGGGCTTCCCTTCCACTTGCTCCGGAGACATGTAACGCGGCGTCCCCAGAAACGCTCCAGTGCGCGTCATCCCGATCGCACTTTCTTCAAAAGATTTCGCTAAGCCGAAATCGCAGACGAAAACCTGATCGTCATTGCCAATCAGCAAGTTCTGCGGCTTCAAATCGCGATGGACCACGCCTTCGGCATGCGCCGCAGCCAGCGCTTCCGCAATTTGTTGCGAAAATTTCAACACGCGCTCCAGCGGCATTTTCGGATTTTCTTTAATGATGTGCTGTAAATCCTTCCCCTGGATGTAAGCCATGGAAATGAACCGCACACCGGCCACTTCGCCCATGTCGTGAATGCGCAAAATATTTTTGTGCGAAATCTTGCTGGCAAGAACGAGCTCCTGCTTAAAACGTTTTAGCGCATCGGCCTGTCCGATGGCTCCTTCGCGAACCACCTTGATCGCCACCGTGCGATCGAGCTCTTTGTCATAGGCCTTGTAAACGCGGCCCATGCCGCCTTGGCCTAATAACGACTCAATCCGGTAGCGCGTTCCGAAATCGCTGCCCAGCGCGATGGCCGAAGGATCCACCATCTGTATCGTTTCGGAATCTGAATCATTGATGGAGAGAAGCGGGGTGCTGCATTCTTTGCAAGAGGTTGCGAAGTCCGGATTGGCGGTGCTGCAGTGAGGACAATTCATCATAGCAAGCGGCCAGGGCGGCTCGAGCACACTCCAAACGTTTGATTATCCGGCATACCACAGTCGTCTGCAACTACTAGAGAAATTAATGTGAGTTTCACGACACACGAATACGTTTCTGATGTGGCGCGCGTCACCCTGTTAGCCGATGCTAGGGTTACAATTGAACAAGTGAAAGGCGAGGAATGATGTGAGTAAGGTTTGGAATTTGTTGCACGAACCAAAACAGCCAGCGAATATCGCCGCTGAGCGCGCGGAGATAACCATAATCGAGCGCGTCGCCGAGCGCCGCCACGGCGAGCGTCAGTGGGTGTACTTACCCGTATTAGTTTATGGCCGGACAATCGAAAGTGAACCTTTTCACGAAGGAACCGAAGCGCTCCGAGTGAACGCCGGCGGTGGACTCATCACCCTCACTTCCCCGGTGAGGTGCGGCCAACGCCTCCTGCTCATCAATAAGGTAAACCAGAAAGAGCACGAATGCCACGTCGTTGCAGAACGATCGAAGTATCTCCAGCGTACCGCCGTGGTTGTCGGTTTCGAAGAACCCGCTCCCGATTTTTGGTCTACTTAACCTTGACGACCCAGCAGAATCAGCCCTTCGATTTACCTCTCCAACTTTAGTTTCCCACAGGCGAAAAGTATGTCAAAGTTTGAGCGACCAGATAAGTCGCGCCTCCGGCGAGTGCCAACAGCGCGATGGGATTATCGATCGGGGGGATTTGCGAGCTGCGCGAAAGAATGCGGTGCGCCAGCAGCGCAGTAGCGATGATCGCTGCGGCGCCGGTCGCAACGATCTTCGTATCCCGCGAACGCCAGTCTTTGCGTGGAAAAATTACAGGAAGCGCGGCGAAGGCCGCGGCGCTCTCTTTGGAAAACCCGCGAGCGCAAACAGAATTAGCGCTGGAATCGGTTGCCGGCGATAGTAGAAAAGCAGCGCGGCAATGAACGCGATGCGCGCCGGGACTTGCGCGGCGAGGAAGAAGTAGTAAAGGAGAAGCACCACGGCCACTCCCCACGCTAGACCGATGCCGTGAAACAGCGCCCGATGCGAGCCGCCGCCTGCGGCCCAAGTCAGAGCCCACAGTGTTTGCGATACGGGCCGGGTAAAGCTCCAGGCCATGCGGGTCAGGCCAATATCCCGACTTCCAAATATGTGCGAGCTGGCGAGGCGAATGAAAGTGCAAGGATTCGTTCTGGACGATTAGAACACGGTCGTCGAACACGAAGGAAATTAAGGTTTGCGCGTTTCCGTCGTGTAATGCGTTTGCAGATATTTGATGATTACGGGTTGTACGTCATCGGGGATCGGCTGGCCCATTACCTTCACCATCTTGTTCACCTCCGCCGCCCAAGTTTCAGGTGGCAGAGGCGGCTGCATGGTGATGTAACGCGTGCTGTGGCAAGTGGAGCAATAGGATTGGACGTCTTCGCGCCCCGGGCCGGCAGCCAATTCAGGAGGATATAAAGGATACGCCGCCACGCCGTAAATTGCGCCGTCAGTCTCCTTCAGCGCAGCGGGCTGCATGATGACCCCGGGATTTCGCTGAGAATAATACCCAGCGTCGAATTGAGCATACACCAGGCTGCCCGCCGCGGCTGCCAGCGCCGCCAAAAACACAACAAACCAAATCGTAGTTCGTTTCATATCGGCTCTCAACTTGCGCGTCCCACGACGACTTCCTGGTACTCGATCCGATTCCACAAATATCCGCCGGGATTCCACACCCCATCATCGGGCTGGACGTTCCCTTTTGCGTCCGTCGCCCGCGCCGCAAGCACGTAGCGCCCGGGCTTCGGCGGGGTCCACCGATGAGTCCACGTGCGGAAGGAATAGGGGCCGTGATCCTCGCCGAGTTCGACGGGAGTCCACGTCTTGGTGGTGAGTCCCGATACCGCAGAAAAAGATTCATTTATGGAGATTTCCATTTTGTTTACGGAGCCGTAGCCGCTGAACGCGATGCCCCGAATCGTCAGCGGTAATTGTGCGACGAGCTTGGAGCCGCCGTCAGGCGTGACGATGAATGACCGGACTGGCATGCGACTAATGGGAACGGTCTTCACCGTGCCAGCTTTAACATCTTCCGGCGTAGTGTTGCCTCGAGGAGTGTCGGGGACGCGGTAGCCTGTCTTCATCCAGAAATTTTCGTCCGCCTTGTCCAGCACGCGAATCCAACTGAGACCTTTCATCCAATATGTGGCGAAATAACCTGGAACGACCAAGCGCACGGGAAACCCATTCAGCATCGGCAACGGCTGGTCATTCATTGCATAGGCCACAATGCATTCGTCGAGAACAGGATTCTTCAAGTCGAGCGACTTCAGAAATTCGTTCGAGCCACGGCCTTCCGGGCCCTTCCCTTTATCCAAGCCTTGCAATTGAACAAGCATCGCATCCTGCTTTATTTTTGCGGCGTCGAGCAGCTCGCGCAAATGCACTCCGGTCCACTTCGCATTGCCCATTGCGCCGTGGCCCCACTGTCCGCCGGGGACGCGCGGTTGAAACTTGCTGCGGCTGTTCCCGGAACACTGATTGACGGCGGCCACGCTGACTGGCTTGAATTTACTGGTTAAATCGCTCATTGAAAATTTCAATGGGCGGTCTACCGCGCCTTCAACGCTTAAGCGCCAAGTCGCTAAATCAACGCTGTTGGGAATTTCGTCCAGATGCCAGCGAACGTAGAAAGCTTCGTTGGGGGTGAAAGCGGTTTCAAAATAATGGCGCGGTGTTTCGAGCTGCACCGGCCGGTCGGTGAGGAGCACCAAAGGACTTTTCTGGGGATATTCGACCAGTGGCCCAATGGAATTCCAGTATGGATTCTGCGACGGACCGGTAAAAGCAGGCCTAAATTTCTCGTCGCCGGGAACTTCAGATTGCTGAGCGAAAAGCTTTTTGACGGAACCAAATCCGCGCGTTGATACCGCGCCTGCCGCTATTGCGGCTGTGCGCAGCAGTTTGCGACGCGATACTTTGCGAAAGTCATGCACTGTTGGTTCGTCCCTGCGCCCTGAATTAGCCGCTCTACTAGTTAAGCGGCGAAAGAATGCTACGGCTTTCCTCGAATCTTCTCGGTCTTGTGAATTTCCACCACCCGTCCATCGTGAACAGTGAGCGAAATCGATCCATAACGGATCGTCCGCAGCCCGCGGACTACTTCATCCAGCAGGCTGCGCTCTCGTTCTGAAAGATTTTCGATCGTCGCGGAATTGTCGGTGCTGGTGATCTGTGTCGCCACATTGCTCATCTGTATTTCCTTAAAGCAATTTTTGAAGCCACAACTCCTATTTCGAGAGGGTCACCGCTTGTCATCGCAAATGTCCGCCAAAGAAGTGTGATCGAGAATGCCCGCCGCGGCGTTCCGGACGGACAAGAGGACGCGAAACAGCGCGCTGTGTTTTTTGTCCTGCTCCACGTGACGACGCAATCCCTCGGCATCTTCAAAAGGCGCGAGTGGACCATCGATGGTACGAATGATCTCTCCGAGAAATATCTTTCCAGGGGCGCGTTTCAGGCGATAGCCGCCTTTGGCGCCGCGCTCACTTTCTACGAGGCGCGCGTGCTTTAGTTCGAGGAGGATCAACTCAAGGAACTTTTCCGGCAAATCTTCGGTCGATGCAATTTCGCGGATTTTGATGGCGCCTTTTTCATAGCGCCGGGCCAGGAAAATTAAGGCTTCGAGAGCATAGAGACCTTTTTGGGAGATCTTCATTGCGATAGAGTGTAAACCACTCTTCCGATAATCTCTATAGACTTAGTAGACTTTAAATCAATGAATCTAGCACGATAACGACCCTGCGGATCCCGGGTACTTCACGCGCACCCCGCGATCTAGAGCGCCATGACTTAATGGTTTCGGACCTTTAGAGTCCACCGAGCCGGCCTCATGCCAGGCTCGGATGCCGCAGAGAAATCACGCTCCCAGTGCACGCAAGGGACCGCGCGATTCGATAAGGCGCTACGACAACGTCTGTGTCTTCGTAGACAGGGATATGAGCCATTAGGGAGTACTTCTTTTTGGGGCTCGGCACTTCCTTGATTGTGAAATAAGTTGCATACACTTCGAAGCTCGAGACGAGATGTAAGGAATTCGTATTGAAAACAAAGAGATTACATTGGCCGCGCCTCACGTACTTTGGTACTAAAGGTGCTCCTGTTGTCACGCTGCTGACGCAGCTACTGATTTTGGAGGCATGCTCATGAAATTTGTAAAGACGCTGTGCTTGGTGGCCTTAGTTGCGATGTCAGCGGCGGCGGTCCGTGCAGGTACAATCTCGGACGACCCGAAGATTACGATTAGTAAGCCAATAGGGGGTGTGACAAGCAACGCCCACCCGCTAATTTGCACAAACTGTTTTCCTCCGGGTGGCACGATTAATCACCCGTTGATTATCACGGGCTTTGGCTCGTTCGACTTCATGTATGAGCCACCAAATCCGATGACCAAACTCTTTAACCTATATGTGGAGATCCTCAACCCGCCACCCGGGACCTATATTTGCAGCTCAAATATCTTCGCAGCTTGCGGAGTAAGCTCGCCGGGCCATCCGCCAAGCGGATTGGAGTTTCATTTCGGCGGTGGTGGCTTCCTAACAGCAGGAGAAGAAATCACTGCTACTTTGTCGCCTGGTCTGACTGGGACTCCAGAGCCGAGCACTTTGCTGCTGTTTCTCTCGTTGGGTCCTGCGATTGGCTTTGCCAAGAAACGGTGGAACTCAAAGCAATCCGTTTAATCACTTCTTAGATTTTTCTAGACCCGGCGCGAAGATTATTTCGTGGCCGGGTCTACGTACGTAAGGGTGATTCCTTCATAAAAAAAGTGTCCGGTATCATAGGCAGCGTAAAAAGCCATTCTAGTGTAACCGCCTTCCCCCTTCGATCTACAGCAGGCTTGGATCGGTGCGCGGACCTACATGCTAAGAAAACTGGCTAGACTTTCAGATGGAAATCTATCGTGACACCAGGGCCATTTCTACCTGAGTGGAACTTCCATGTACTGCAGGAATTTTTCCGGCTCGTACCTCACAACGAATGGCGCGACACATTGGCACAATTCTTTATTTCCAATGCACTCGCCAGCACGTGGATTTTTGCCACAGTGTTTTATTTATACTGGAGGATCGAGAATCAACGCACCCCAGTGCGCCGCAAACACCTCGCGGAAGTATTTGTTTGTTTTTGTCTGGCAATGATTGCAACGCTTGCATGGCGACCATGGATCGCATGGCCGGCCCCATCATTGGTACCTCGATTTCGCATATTCTACCCAGAATATTTCTGGGCCGAGGGAAATCCAAACTGCTTTCCCAGCCATTCCACCTTGATATACCTGATTGTCGCGGCCGGATTCTGGCGGCTAAATCGCTGGATCAGCGCCGTACTCATGTTGTGGGTGCTGGTCGCGATCTCTTTACCCAGGGTTTATGTCGGAGGTCATTATCCCGTAGACGTCATTGCCGCGATACTTTTGGCTGCGATCGCAACGCGGGCAGCGCTCTATATCTGTTCCCGACCGCGCATGTCAGAGTTGCTGACGCGGATCATTTCTGAGAAAATACTTCTAGAACTCTTTCTATTTCTCTGGCTTTTCGAACTCGCTGAAGGGTTTCGTTCGAGCTATGTTATCGCTACGGATCTTGCACACGTGGCGCGACGTATCTGGTAATCGGCGTACCTAAATCCAGTAGATTCGATTGGCTGCCTGAACCAGCTTACGAAATGAAGGAATCAGCACTCCCATTGCTGGCAGCGGGACATCCGGCGCGTCCTGAGATAGCTCCGGTATCTCTGAAAATGTCCGCACGCGGAAACGGTCCTGATTGGAACGAAGAAAATTGCAAAATTTTCGAAAGCGTCGAATAACCAGGCGATCCGGGCGCATTTTCCGGAATTGGGAGTCCGCTCTTTTTAAGAATGCAAAGGAATGCAGCATCACGGTGACAGTGTCCTGGCCAAGACTTTCCGCCTGCTTCAAGACATCCTGCAATTCCCATAGGCACACGGCACTGACTTCAAGCGGTTTTAAACCTCGCATACTGCCGCCACCGGTTTCGAACGTAGTGACAGGAATCTCCCAAACACCGCGGGTTTGCCACGGCATATTAGTGGGCTTTTTCGGTCCCATCAAGCAACTGTCATCGAGATAGGCCGCGTTAAAACTACTGTCGTATGAGATTCCGACTTCCTTTAACGCATCCAGCGTAATCATGCTGGCCCCGTAGACGCCTGCGCGAAATGCGATAGGCAGTAAACCGAAGATGCTGCGAAAGATAGTGCAACCCTTTTTCAGTAACTCAATTTGTATATTGAGCGGTAAACCACCAATCAGATCCATGCGATCGGGAAGATCTTCACGCCGCATGCGTCCTTGGGTAACGAGGTGATAGTAGTGAAAAACGGGGTGCAGATGGAGCTGAACATCATGGCCTCGTTCGCGAATGGGCGAATATGCGGCGGCGAGTTCAGAATCAGGAAGCAAATCGTTAACGAGAACCTCGGTAAAAAATGTGCCTCGTAAGCCGTTCTCCTCCAAAATGTCCATGATGAGCGGCACACCGTAAACTTTGGAATCAATTTGTCCGAGCACGGCCCTGTCCGGCCCCACCGGCTTCCAATTCGAATTCTCCCAGGCACCGCCCAGGGAGCATTCTGTATCCACGGTGATATAAACATTTACCATACGAAAACTCTAGTCGCACTTGGATCTGGCATATTTCGGGAAGCGCTTGAGTGTCCTGAGATGGCCGCCCTTATTGCGAATGCACTTAGAAAGCTTGCTTTCATGAAGGATTCGTTGGGGACTCCAGGATGGAAGAGCATTCCGATCAAAGCGACGATACCTCTAAGACAGACGCTGAATCGCCAGAACGGTTGACCAGATCTCTCAAGGGTTCAAATCGACCGCGGCGCAGAAGTATTTCCAATCGGGCTTCCATTCCGGACAGGCCTGAGTAATGGCGAAGCTTGGATTTCCATCGTCCATTGATACGAGGCTGACCGGGATCGAGCTCCCAGGGATGGAGATAAAGGATGAACGATTGACGGTCACGCTGATGGATCCGCCGTATAGCCCAGGACGTATAAAGCATCGGCAAAAGACGCAAATAACCACCACCTCCGACAGGCCAATTAAGGCCTCCGAAGCGGATGGTAGACATGGGAACTTCGAATATTCCACGGCCGGAGGTTAGCTCCATCCGCTGCAGAAATCGCGGAAATTCAGGATAACCGTACAAATCATGGCGAATTGGGAAGATGCTGGAGTCGTAGAGGAAACCTTCATCGGCCAGAATCTCTAACGCCCATATACTGCGCCGCAAAATGGAAAACGTGGGCGCACGATATCCAACAACGCGAACACCAGCAGCATCTTCGATCAGACTGCGCGCCCGGCGCAGATCACTTCGAAATTCCTCGGGTTGCAGAGAAAAGACCCGACGGTGCGCGTAACTGTGGCACGCTAATTCGTGGCCGGCCTCCGAAATCTTTCGAACTAGCGCAGGTTCCCTCTCCGCGACCCAACCGAGCACAAAAAAGGTAGCCCGCCATCCGTGATTCGCGAAGAGCTCAAGGATACGCTCACAATTTGCATATACACGCGAAGGGAAAGAGGCCCAGCTTTCCGAAGGTATATGGTCTGTAAACGCTTCGACATGGAAGTAGTCCTCCACATCGACGCTTAAAGCATCTGTTATCAGGCCAGGGACATTCGGTGAAACGCCGAGGCGCCCGTTCTCGATGACTGAGTTCTCCACAAGTTTCATTCTATCCGGAACCTTGGCTCAAGATTATGTTCGCTGGCGCAATCGCAGACCCATATTCTTGCTGAGACGTTGACGGCAGAAGAGCCAAGCAATCCGCCAGGCAAATTCCCCAATTAATCCTAACTCACTGATTAAGCTAGGCCTAGCCTCGAAGAGATGCAAACCCGACGGATGGCCGGGACAAATAGTAACGAACAATAGGGATTATTTGGGTGAAAAGGATTGCCGTCCAATGGAAAAGCGCTTCCTCATTAGGGCCGATTGGAATGAGGATTGCAGGGGCGCCGATAATTTGAGGCTCTTGATTCGGCTCAACCCCGTTATGTAGTATGATTTAGAGCCTAAGGGTCGTCCTCCGTAGGCACTTGCCTTTGGCTAGGCAGGTGCAATACGGACGGTGTATTCCTTTACTTCTACCTAGCCCGGGACTTCGTTGAGCCTATCAGCCGTAGAAACACTTCGGGGACTTGAGTCTCCGTCCCATGTGCGCGCGGGGGAATGGGTCCGCTCACACCGATGGCCGTTGCTAGTCACCGTGACGGCTATAGTGGCGCTCTATGCCACGAATTTCGCAAAGCTGTTTTCTGACTGGTCAGTCGATGAAAACTACTCGCATGGTTTTTTCGTGCCAATAGCGTTTTTTTGGATGTTGTGGCGGCAAAGACACGAACTAGAAAACATAAAAGTTTCAGCGCGTTCATGGGGAATTCTGATCGTTTTGCTCGCCTTAATACAACTTGCCGCGGGAACCTGGGGGGCTGAGAACTTTGTGGCGCACTCTTCGTTACTCGTGCTGCTCTGCGGAATCGTTGTGTTCCTATTTGGCACGGAAATGTTGCGATCGGTGGCTTTCCCTATCGCATGGCTTTTGTTCATGATTCCGTTACCTTCCATTATTTTCTATTCCGTAACATTCCCGCTGCAGTTGTTGGCATCAAAACTTGCGGTTGGCATTCTGGACTTGTTGCGGGTTCCAAATGTATGTGAAGGAAATGTGCTGTACCTGGCCAATTTCACGGCAGGGGTGGAAGAAGCTTGCTCGGGAATACGTTCATTAATCTCAATCCTGGCTTTTGCCGTGCTGCTCGGATATTTGTTGAATATGTCCGTGCGCTCGCGCTGGATTCTGGCGGTTGCGGCCGTACCTATTGCGTTAGGTATGAATGCGGCCCGCGTTGCAGGGACCGGACTCGTTGGAAACTACCTGGGTGCGAAGTGGGCTGAAGGCTTCTTTCACACTTTTTCTGGTTGGCTCCTGTTCATCGGCTCTCTCGGCATCATGCTGGGAGTCGTGCGAATCCTGCACAAGTTCGATCGTCCCGGACCAGTTGAGAAGGCGGCATGACGGACAAACTTCGCTTCGGCTGCCTAATCGCTTTGCTATTAGTGAGCACGATTAATTTGCGTTGGTTGGACCACAGCCATCCAGTGCCGGCGCGCGCAGACTTTGATTTGTTCCCTACGCAACTGGGAGATTGGTCTGGAAAAGATTTATCAGATTTCAGCCCAGGAACAAAACGGGTGCTGGCGGCTGACAATTACCTGCTCAGGGATTACCGCAATAACGTCACCGGTGCGCAGGTCGATTTGTTTATCGTTTACTACCGCTCGCAACGTAGCGGAGACGCTCTGCACTCTCCGAAAAATTGCCTTCCTGGAGCAGGCTGGAATCCGGTGTCTTCGGAAATAGTTCGAATTCCAAATCCGGCTATGCCTGGCACGCGTTTCGAGGCAAATCACTATGTGATTGAGAAGGATGGCATGCAACAGGATGTTTTGTACTGGTATCAGGCGCATGGACGCACGTTCGCCAGCGAGTATCTGGGAAAGGTTTATTTGGCATGGGATGGCATCACCAAGGGACGCACGGACGGGGCAATGATCCGGATAACTGCGGCCCGCACCCTGCAAACTTTCCCGACACTGGTTGGGTTTTCACAAGAAGTAGTACCAGTTCTACCGCAATTTTTGCCGAATTAAGTATTCAATGGATATCCATTGCGAGGAAGCGGAATGAAGAAAGTGAAGCAGACAGTAATCCTGGCGGTGATTTTAGCGGCTTCGGGAGCAGTTTTCAGCGTGAAGGCGCAGGGCAGTGCGCCCGCCAGTGACAAAAAGCCAGCTGCCGTTACCACTACCCCGACTAATCCATCTAATACAACGAAAGCATCTACTAGGCCGAAGTCCGCGGATGATCCGGCTTTGGCTGGCTACACCATCGGCGAACAAGATGTTCTCGACATCGATGTTTGGCAAGAGAAGGAGCTTTCTGGTCCCGCTGTGGTGCGGCCAGACGGGAAGATTACTTTACCGCTCGTGGGAGAAATTTATGTAGTAGGCATGACGCCTGTCCAGCTTCAGACAGAACTGATGAAGAAGCTTGAGCCGTTTGTCACTGTTCCGCAAGTAACGGTTGCGGTACACGAAATAAACAGCCGCAAGGTGTACGTGATGGGACAGGTGGCCCACGAGGGTGTTTTCCACATCAACGCTACTACAACGGTCTCTCAGATCTTGGTTCAGTCTGGAGGGCTGAAAGACTATGCAAAGCGAACCAAGATTTATGTTTTGCGAAATATGGATGGTAAACAAGTACGGCTTCCATTCAATTACAACGCTTTTATTAAAGGTCAGAAAAAGGGCCAGGATTTTTCATTGCGACCCGGCGATACCATCGTAGTTCCCTAAGTCGGAATAATGGTCACCATGCAAGCGCAAGCTACCGCGGAAAACCGGCAACAGGCCCTCTATCGTGCAGGAGGGATTGGCATACTGCTTACGGTATTGTTTTTATTATTTATTGGCACCGCGAGGGCACAACAGGATTCAACCCCGGCGAATACCCCGGATTCATCGGCTAATACTTCGGATTCGAATCAAGACCCAGGCCAGGAGCCCGTGCCAGACCACCCCGAGACAAGCACTCTATTACAAGGGGGCGTGTCAGAGAATCAAAGTGGTAACCGGATCGTGGCGTTGCGCTGGGGCCATCTTTCAGCGATTTCGGTCGAGAGCTTCTACGCCTACGACACAAACTATAAATTCTCGGCCACGAATCCGCAGCCGTCGAGTGAGTTTGCAACTCGACTAATCGCAGAATATTCGATCGGAAGCGAACACGCTGGGTTGGATTTGCAATACAGGCCGTATTTCGTTATTTCAGACAATAATATACAAGCAAACTTTTTGGGCAGCTTACTAGACGCTCACGCCTTCCGACGCCTCAGTTCAAAATGGACACTTAACCTTCACAATTTGACAGAATACGCGCCAGACCAGTCGCTCTTCATTAATCCGACGATTTCGCTGAACGGATCATCCGGAGAAATTTCTCAGCAAGCGTTCGTGGCAAACAGCGGCACGCAGTTCCGTGAGGTTGGATTTGTTTCCCTCAGTTATCACTTCGCACTGCACGATACGATCACGTTCCACGGCCAGATTACTTACGTGGATCTCATCAACAATACCAACCAACCGCAATCGGAGAATACATTATACGGTACAGAGACAACAGGCGGAGGTGGGCTAACTTATACCCATTCTTTGGGCCCAAATCACGAAATTGGCGTCAGCTATAATTATGACCGGCAGATTCTCGGCGGACCTGTCGGTCAATCCCAGTATCAAACTGTCCAAGTCAATTACCGACAAAAGATCCGTCCGACCGTACTTCTACAGCTCTCAGGTGGTCCTTCCTGGAGGACTCAAGGCACCACCAGTTTCAACAACAATATTACCGGCAGCCATACTACTTATGTGGCGCTAGCACAGATTATCAAGACCTTTCACGAAGCGAGCTTAGCTCTACTTTACACTCGCAACTACGACTACATCGGAATTATTACCAACTCTTATCACGACCGGTATGACGCTTTATATGCTCGGAATTTTGATCGTACCTGGGGATTCGCACTGGGCGCTTCTTATATTCAGACGCATGCGGGCACGTTTTCACAGCCGCTCGACGGTCGAACTCTTTGGGGACGGGTGAGCTACTACTTGTCGCCGCAGTGGACTCTGTTTGCCTCTTACGAGAATTCAGCTCTGGCGGGCGGTCCGCAGCCTTACTCATCACGTAACTTCATAATGGTCGGCGCCAAGTGGTCGTATGGCGATCAGCGGAACATACTGAGATAGCAAAAGGGCCAAATGATCCGGGTACTTGGGCAATACATTCCAATCAAGACGGTGATTCTAGGGATCACGGAGAGCATTCTGATCGTCTTGTCTGTGATATTGGCTGCATGGATCCGCTTTGGATCGATCACGGAAGCAACTTGGTATTTAAGCCGTCCCTACGCTACTTCTCAAATCGCTCTGGTCGTCGTCGTCTGCTGGCTTTGTCTCTACTACAACGATATGTATGACTTGCACGTCATCGCACGCCGGGCAGAATTGGTAGTGCGATTAATGCAGGCTCTTGGCACCGCCGTTTTATTATTAGCATTGCTGTACTACTTCGTTCCGGACTTGTCCCTCGGCCGAGGTGTTTCGGCGATAGCCACCGCATTGACGTTCGTCATCCTGCTTTTGTGGAGACTATTAGTAGATGAAGGGAAGTTCTTCAGGCCGGTTCATCGTGTCGTGATCGCGGGAACCGGGACCAGCGGCATTCGTTTGGTGAGAGAAATTCTAGCTCTCCCCGAACTGAATATAAGAGTGCTGGGCTTCCTGGATGAAACGGGAAAGAACATCGGGAAACCGTTGGTTAACCCCGGAATCGTGGGCGGTGTAGCCGAGGTTGAAGAGTTCGTCCGTCGTGAACAGGTCGATTGGGTCGTGTTAGCTTTTGCCGAACGTCGGGGCGTCATGCCAACTGCGGAATTACTGCGATTGAAGCTCTCGGGAGTGCGTGTAGAGGACGCTCATTCGCTTTTCGAGAAACTGAAAGGCGGAGTCATGCTGGAAAGGCTTTCTCCGAGTTGGTTGGTTCTGTCGGAGGGGTTTCGCAAAGACGTTCTATTGATGTTTACAAAGCGAACGCTGGATGTGGTCATCTCCGCCTTGGCTCTCGTGATAATGGCTCCCATAATGCTCCTGGCAAGTTTGGCCATCGTAATCGAGTCAGGAATGCCGGTTTTGTTTCGTCAGGAGCGTGTGGGACTTCATGGCCAAAACTTTTCTATATTGAAGTTCCGCTCAATGAGAAACAACGCAGAGGAGGGCAAAGCGGTATGGGCCGCGCTGGATGATGCGCGGGTAACGCGAGTGGGCCGGATATTGCGTCCATTCCGTCTGGACGAGTTGCCGCAACTCGTGAATATTTTGCGCGGTGATATGAGCTTGGTCGGGCCGCGTCCAGAAAGACCGGAATTTGTGCGGATGCTCGGGGAAGAGATCCCCTATTACCACGAGCGACATACGGTTCGTCCGGGACTTACCGGTTGGGCGCAGATAAAATATCAGTATGGATCTTCGGTGGATGACGCAAAGATGAAACTTGAATATGAGCTATTTTATATAAAGCATCTTTCGCTTTTTCTTGACCTGGTAATCGTGTTTCGCACCATTCAAGTAGTGCTTTTCGCGCGCGGTTCCCGGTAGATAGAGGATTCGCGCGGCCAATTGTGGAAAATTCTTTCCACCCTGGCTTGTGAGTCAGGAAAAGGACCAATCGCGAAGCGGCTATACTTATATCTATCTTGCTTTCTGAGAGTTAGCCGAGAGTTCTGACGCAAAGAACTTCAACCTTGGAACACGGGTTGCTAGGTAATGACGTACAGGGGCGCTTTTTGCCAGGAGGTAAGGTTGATACATACAGGCCAAAGAAAAAGAAGCGCACGGAGCATGGTTGCGCTTTCCGTGTCTTTTCTGCTGGCTTGCGTTGCTGTTGGCTGTGGCAGCGCCCAAGAAAAGTCGAAACGTCATCTTGATCAAGCGGATCATTGGCTGGCGGAAGGAAAAACAAACGAGGCTATCCTCGAATATCGTCGGGCTGTCCAACTAAATCCGCCTGATCCCAGGGCTCATCTCGCACTTGCGAAGATCTTCATCAGCAAAGGAGATTATCAGAGCGCAATTAAGCAGCTGAATAACGTTATTAAGAACGCGCCAGACAATCGTGAGGCGCCGGACATGCTCGCGGATCTAATGATCAGGGGACGGTATTTCAAAGAGGCGCGTGAGCAGGCGCAAAAGATCCTCAAGACTAATCCAGACGATACCCTGGCTTTGATGGTTCTCGCGGAGAGCTCGTTCCATATGGGCGACGTCGAGCAAGCTCAAAAAACTACAGATCACGTTTTGCAGATAGACCCGACGAACAGCCGAGGGTGGTTTCTAAAGGCAGTCTTGCAGATGTCCGCACAGAAAAAGGCGGACGGTGAAGCTAGCCTTTTAAGGGCCATCAATTACAAACCTGATTATCTAGACGCAGTTACTCTTTTGGCCGTCTCGATGGCGCGGCGCGGAGATTTGGCTGATTCAGAAAAAGTGATTCGGCAAGCTCTCGATAAGAACCCGCAATCGATCCCAGTGCGCTACCTGCTAGCGGCTTTTCTAATGGCTCAGAACCGCAATGCGGAAGCCGAGGATGTATTCAAACAAATAAGAACTCTAGGAGATGGCAATACAGCTGACCGGGGAGCGCTGGCTCGTTATTACGTTAAGTCGGGAAACCTGCAAGGCGCAATCAAGGAATATCAGGATATTCTGAAGCAACATCCTGACGATACCGATGATTCTCTTCAGCTTGCGTCCGTGTACATCGAACAAGGCAATGTCGCTGGCGCGGAAGAACTCGTAAATGCGGCAGCTAAGAAAAGTCAGAACGATCCTAAGACGCTGCTGTTCCGAGGACGCTTAAGGCTTGCAAAGAATCAGTTCGAGGACGGCATCAATGATCTGCAGCATGCCGCACAACTCGACCCCACCTGGGTACTTCCTCAGTATTTTTTGGGACAAGCTTACGCGGAGGAAGGGAAAATAGATCTTGCCGAAGGCGCCTTTAATAAAGCAATGCAGCTCGATCCAACTTATTTGCCCTCCCGTCTAGCCTTAGCGAAGATTTCGCTGCAAGAGGGCAAGCCCGAACAGGCCATTGCCACGATCGAGAAGACGGTGGACCAGAAACCTCAGATTATCGATCCGTATTTAGTGCGCACTGAAGCGCTTGTTGAGGAGGGACATTACGACGAGGCAGAAAAAGACACACTGCCCCTTGTCGACGAGTTTCCTCAGCCGTCCGAGCGTGCGATGACTTACAGATTGCTTGCTCAGGCGAAGTACTACCAAAATCAATTTGAAGCTGCTCACAGCTTTGCGAAACAATCCCTCGGTTACGAATCCGCGTCGCAGGATAGCCTGTACTTTCTTGGGGCATCACAAATCGGCTTGAAGAAATCTGACGAAGGTTTGGCTGAAGTGGCGGGCTACGTCCACAGCAACCCCAAGTGGGCTCCGGGGTACGAGACCCTGGGGCGACTACAAGCTATGGCTGGTCGCATGGGCGACGCTGAGGCTTCGTTAAAAACAGCGCACGATATGGATCCAAGTTTAATCAGCACTCAGTTGCTTTGGACCGATGTCGAGATAACTCAGGGAAAGCTCGATCAGGCTATGACCTTACTTTCCAAACTTGCTGAGTCTCAGCCAAAATTTGCCGGAGCTCAGGTACGCATGGGCCAACTTGCCGAAATGAAGCAAGATTGGAACGCTGCCGAAGGCTATTATAAAAAGGCTCTGCAACTGGAGCCTGACAACTTACTCGCCAAGAACAACCTTGCTTGGGTTTATGCCGAACACGGTGGGGATGGCGACCTCGATCTAGCTCTGAAGTATGCTCAAGAGGCGCAGCAGGGAGCGCCCAACAATCCGAGCGTATCTGACACTCTGGGCTGGATATTTGTAAAGAAGAAAAGATACCCTACTGCCATCCAGTTACTTCGAGACTGCGTACAGAAAGATCCTAGGAACGCGGAGTACAACTATCATTTGGCCGCTGCCTACTTCGGAGCTGGCCAGAAATCTCAGGGCGAGCAATATTTACAAGCCGCGCTGAAGCTGCAACCGGACATAGCAAAGAGCGTAGATGCCAAGGGCGTCTTAGGTGTTTTGGAAGCAGTGAACAAATAAAATTGGAGAGGGCTTCTTTTGAAAGGTAAAATTATAAGGTTGGGTGAAGGTCGCCATGGCAGAAGCTAAAGAAACGATAGGTTTTGCAGGACTAGAGTATTACACACCCAGGGATTACGCACGCACCTTTGCGCGTCGTAAGTGGTTCATTCTGGTGGGTACGTTCGCAATTGCGCTAGCTACCGCGATCGTGGCCTATTTCTTGCCAAATTCTTATAAGGCTTCGGCCGTAATCGTAGTTGAACCGCAGAAAGTTCCCGACTCCTATGTGGGTTCAGCGATGACTCAAAGTGGCGTCGATCGCTTAGCTAGCTTACGCCAACAGATTCTCTCCACGACACGCCTGAACAAAGTGATAGATGACATGGGGCTCTACGCCGAGCTCAAAAAGAAAGAGAGCCCGGAAGAGATTGTCGCGGATATGCGTAAAGATATTACGGTGGATGCCGTATCCGGAGGGGTGGCGGCTCATGGGCAAAAAATGTTGGAAGCATTCACAATTTCTTACAAGAATCGAAGCCCGATAGTAGCTGCTCAAGTGGCCAACGCACTGGCTAAGCAATTCGTAGAGGACAGCAGGCAGACCCGGGAACAATCAGTTCAGGGTACCTCTGATTTCCTACAGAAAGAGCTCGACGACACCCAGCGGGATTTGAAAGAAAAAGAAGATCAGATAACACTGCTGAAAACGAGGGACCCCGAGGAAGGACCGGAGACTGAAGTCATCCAGGTCCAGGCACTGGGCACGCTGCAGAATGAGCTACAAACTGAGCACGACGCTGTGGCGCGAGCCCAACAGCAGAAGGCCAGTCTGCAAGCAAGTCTTGTCAACAGTCCTTCAGTGATCGATCTCGACTCTCAAGAATCACCTGCGGTGACCAGCCTTGAAACTCAGAAGGCACAATTGCAAGATGAGGTGGATCAGCTTCGCAAGCGTTATGGACCAAGCTA
The DNA here is from genome assembly GCA_963838475.1 of uncultured Acidobacteriota bacterium. Lineage (GTDB taxonomy): Bacteria > Acidobacteriota > Terriglobia > Acidiferrales > UBA7541 > Palsa-295. The sequence goes on along the minus strand of CAWIRJ010000006.1, from coordinate 255,544 downwards.
CCCGGATGTTGTGAAGAAGAACCTGCAAATCACCGACTTACAAACCAGGATCGATGAGGCAAGGAAAAAGGAAACCTTGAAAGCGACGCCGGCTCCTCTGAAACAGCGCAATCCGGTGATCCAGAGCGAAATCGCTAAAGCGGACGAAGAAATTCAAAAGCACCTGACGCGTGAGCAGGAATTACAACAGCAAATTTCCCTGCATCAGTCCATACTCCAGCGAATACCGACGTTTCAGCAGCACTTGACCGCGTTGACCCGAGAATACGAGGCGGCCGAAGATCACTATAAGCGATTGCAAGAACAGAAATTCTCAGCGGATATGGTTTCGGATATGGAAGCTAAGCAACAGGGAGAACGATTCGAATTGCTTGATTCCGCTCAAATTCCTACTAAGCCCGATACTCCCGACCGGCCAACTATCAATTTGATTGGCTTGGGCGCAGGGCTATTGCTAAGCATTGTCGGAGCTTTTGTGATCGAGATATTGGACCCATCAGTAAAGACAGAACGGGAAGTGGTGAGCCAGTTGGGAGCACCCGTATTCGGTGAAGTTCCGTGGCTACCGAGCAAGGGAAACATTCGCAAGAAAAGATTGCAGACTCTGTTCGCACTGGCAGGCGGGGCGGTGCTTGCTGCGGCGTATTCATTTCTATTGGTTGTGACATGGCGCTAACAGGAAATCCTTTCAGAGAAAAAGGCCACGTGGAGAATAATGTGGAGCCGCAACCAAAATTGAAATTGACATCCTTAAAGGAGGCCGTGGGTTCGGCAAATTCGTCGAAGCAGGACGGGAATTCAATTGGGCCCAATTCAATTACGGCAGATCCTAATTTTCCCTTAGTTTTAGATCACAAACACTTAATGGCGACAGAATCTTTCAGCATTCTCAGGTCACGTCTTTTAACTGTGCATAACAGGCTGGGGACCCGGACCGTGTTGGTTACTAGTGGTGAATCGGGCGATGGAAAGACGCTTATTGCCACTAATTTAGCGCTGAGTCTAGGACAACTCGGCAGCAAACGTATTCTGTTCGTGGACGGAGACCTTCGAGCTGGTGTTGCAACCAGAGTTCTCAAAATGAGGCAGCTCCCTGGCGTAGGAGACTATTTACAAGGAATACGATCTTTTGATTCTGTCATACATGCTACGGAGTTCCCGGCTCTTTCGGTGGCGCCTACCGGTCTTGTTCCAAACAAATCGCTTCCGCAAATCCTCGAAGGACCTAAATGGCCCGAATTTTTGGAGCAGGCGAAGGAAAAGTTTGATCTGGTGATCCTAGACTCCTTGCCGCTTTCCGCTCCGGTCGCTGATCTGGAGCTGTTGACAGCGCCTTGCGACGCTTTTCTGTTCGTGGTTTTTATGCGGCAGACAAACCGCCAAGCATTGCAGAGGGTGTCAACGCGACTTGATCCAAAGAAATTTCTCGGCGTAGTCATAAATAACGCTGATGAGATTTATGATTACGACTATAACTACTACGATATTCGCTCTCAGGGTTCTAAATAATTCTCGCGTCCTGATGGACACATAGCACAGAAGCTCTCTTGAGTAAGCTCACTCGTTGCCGGGCATCGCTTTTGCAAGTTGCGGCTGCCCCATGTCAGACACTTAGCTGATGGCGCTTGCTGGACAATCCGGACTCTCCACTCCTATGACTGCGATGGACCCAGAAAGCGTGAAAGCTCGCCAGGCGCTCGCCGTTATTCCATTCGACGAGAGTAAGAGTGAAGGTTGGGACACGTTTGTCAAGACACAATCGGAAGGCACGTTGTTTCATCTGACTGCCTGGAAGCGCTCGATCGAGCGCGCATTCGGATTCGGATCGCGCTATTTGCTCGCGGAAGATCGGGGACGGATTCGCGGCGTGTTACCTCTGTTTTTATCATCGAACTGGGTGCAGGGGCGCACGCTCATCTCTACACCATTCGCGGTGTACGGCGGCATATGTTCGGACGATCCGGGGGCGAGGCTAGCTCTTCGCGAAGCCGCACGCCAGATGGCGGTAAAAGAAGGCGTGAATTACCTTGAGTTACGTGAGCCCTATCACGCGCTCGGGGATGCGTTTCTGACAAAAGAATTGTACGTCACCTTTGAGCAGGAATTGCCGGCCGACCCAGAAAAACTACTGAAGGGCTTTCCTAAAGACACGCGTTACATGATCCGCAAAGGCCAAAAAGGCGGGTTGCGCAGCGTAAACGATAAAACCCAGATTGACATTTTTTACGACATCTATGCTGCCAGCGTTCGAAATCTGGGGACTCCGGTTTTCTCGAAGGCTTTCTTTCGGATACTCCTGGAAGAATTCGGTGACGCCGCGGAAATCCTGACCATCTGGAACGGGGAAGACGGCTTGGCTGCCGTTCTGAGCTTTCGGTTTCACGACACCATTCTTCCTTACTATGGCGGATCACTGCTCGAAGGACGTAAATTTGCCGCCAACAATTTTATGTATTGGGAGATTTTCAGAAGCGCGTGCGAGCGCGGGATGAAAACTTTTGATTTCGGGCGCAGTAAGCTTGGAACGGGATCCTATTTCTTCAAGACGCAATGGAACATGCAGGAGCGTCCACTGCCATATCAGTTTTATCTAGTGCAGCGCAAGGATTTGCCAAATTTTTCACCGGTCAATCCGAAATTTAAGCTAGCGACGGACATCTGGAAGCGCATCCCGCTTCCGCTTACAAAAGTATTGGGACCTGCTTTGGTTCGTTTATTTCCGTAGAGATGCGCAAGACACCATGCGAATCCTATTCCTAGCCCATCGCCTGCCTTATCCCCCAAACAAGGGAGACAAGGTCCGTTCGTTCCATGAGCTGAACGCGTTGTCACAGCAACACGAAGTAGACCTATTTTGCTTTTACGATCAGCCGGAAGACCGGGAATATTTTGCCAATGTCCGAAATTATTGCCGGGAATTCTACGCGGAGAGAATTTCCTGGATCAGGAGCAGATTCCAAGCCTTGTTGGCATTGTGCTTGGGCCGGCCGTTTACGCCGGCGGTATTTCATTCGCCGACCATGGCCAGGCGAATTCAAGGCGCATTACGCTCGCGGAATTATGACTTAATTTTTCTTTTCAGTTCTGCGATGGCCCCATACGTTGAATCCGTCTCCCATATACCTCGAATACTCGACATGGTTGATGTGGATTCCGATAAATGGATACAGTACGCCGCCCAGGTTGGCCCGCCAGCCTCGTGGGTCTGGCGCGCTGAGGGACGTAGGCTTGGCGAATCCGAACAGCGATGGGTGCGCGACTTTGCGCTGACATTGTTGTGCACGCGCGCCGAGACAGAAATCCTGAGACAGGCTGTTCCCAACTCGCGCATCGAAACGTTGGAAAACCGACCTGATTTGAACTACTTCGATCCTAACTTGGTGGAAACTACTGCAGAAATTCGCGATTGGCAGCCCTACATTATATTTACAGGCTCGATGGACTATTTCCCTAATGTAGACGCGGTCACCTTTTTTTATCACGAAGTGTTCCCCGCTGTTCGCGAGAAGTTACCGAAAGCTCAATTCGTCGTCGCTGGAAGAAATCCGACGAGCGCTGTTCGCGCGTTAGCCCGCGATTCTTCGGTGCACGTCACAGGCGCTGTGCCGGATATTCGACCCTATTTGCGAGGCGCCGCAGCAGCCGTGGCGCCGATGCGGGTGGCGCGCGGTGTGCAGAATAAGATTCTCGAAGCGATGGCGATGGGACTTCCAGTGTCCACCAGCCGCAAAGCAGCCATGGCATTGCCGAAAGAGTTGATGCTCGCGGTGAACGTGGAAGATGATCCAGGCGCGTTAGCCGCATATCTTATCGGCAAATTACAGAATGCTACAGGCCGGATTGGTGAGGAACGAGTCATTTTACTCGAGTATATAAAGGCTATGCAGTGGGAAGAGCAAATAGAAACTCTTCTGTCGCGGGCTATACGAACGCATTCTGCCGGAATTGACGAATCATTAGAGCATGCTCGGTCGTCGACGCGAGCGAAGTTTCGCAAAAAAACTCACGAGGCCGGAAGTATGGAAGGCATTGGACGCGGTTAGCCCAAATGTTCATGCGATCATTGCGTTTCTCGACAAGAATCAGGCGGCGGACCTAACTCATGTTACGCGCGATATTCCTATACGGACTGGTCATTGCGGCGGTGATAACCGGGCTATTCCGGCCGTTTGGTGGCCTGCTTTTCTATTTATGGTTCTCGTTCGGACGGCCGGGAGACTTTCTATGGCCCCAATTTATCATCGATTACGAAGTGTGGATCGCTGGCGCAACCTTGCTGAGCTATTTCCTGATGGAGATGGGGAAGTCGCCAATTAGGCTGACTGGAATGAAATTGCTGTTGCTGCTTTGGTTTTGGTTCGCTCTCACTTCCCTAACTGCGCAGATACCACTCATCGCGTTTCCCAAGTTATGGGAATACAGTCGAATTTTCATTATGGCGTTCTTGACTGCTGCGCTGGCTAACTCAGAGGAGCGCATTCGCTCGATACTTTATGTATTGGCCTTGTCGCTAGGATTCCTGGGCGCAAAAGGGGCTTACGACGCGATCACGACGGGATTCGCCAACTCCATGAAGGGGCCCGGCGGCATGATGTCAGAGCAAAACGAGTACGCTCTGGCGTTGAATATGGGAATTCCAATTTTATTCTGGCTGGCCAAAGACAACCCGAAATGGTGGATACGCTGGTCATTCCGCGGGATGGCAGCGGGATGTGCCATCGTGGTGGTTGGCACGCGGTCGCGCTCCGGGTTGTTAGGCTTGATCATGGCTGGACTTGTGCTGGCCTTATTTGCGAAACGTAAGGCACTTATTGGTGCTGTCGTGGTCGCAAGCGTGGTTCTTCTGTTGCTCTTTGGCCCTCAAGGAGCATTGAACCGTTACAAAACAATCCCCACGGCTGCCGAGGTAGATCCCTCGGCTATCGGGAGACTACAAGCCTGGCGGGCTGCAATAAAAATGGTCGAAAGGCATCCGGTCAGAGGCGTCGGGTTGAGAAATTTCTTGTATGTATTCCCACAATACTCAAACGATCCACCTCGAGTAACGCACAACGCGATTTTCGACTTGCTGTCCGAAACTGGCGTACCGGGCTGCGCGATCTTTCTCAGCATGCTCGCAGCCGCGATTGGGGAAATGTTCTTTTTGCGGTCAAAGGCGCAAGCTCAGCCCGAAACTCAGCACTTGGCGATATATTGTCAAATCGTATTCGGAGTATTAGTCGTTTACATGGTTCCCAATATGTTCATCAATCGACAGGATTTTGATTTGATGTATCAAATGATTGCAGTCGAGGCTGGCCTGGCGATACTGGTAAGGCAAAAATTGGCGGAGAAGAAAGCGGAAGTTCAGGACGTGATCGAAGTCGAGATGCCTCTCTGGCTCCGAGCGCAACGACAAGTCTAGAAGCAACAGTGTAATCTCCTCCATTCGAGAAGAAAACATGGCCATCTGTGGAATTGCCGTCAAATCGCACGAACGACTGGTAGACCAGCGCACCATTAAGAGCATGGTGTCTTCGCTCGCTGTTCATGCGGATTGGCCACAAGAATACACAGATAATCTCGAGGCCAGCTTCGGGGCTACTACACCTCAGCGATCAATCAGTATATGGAAGTCTGATCCCCTTGTCGTGGTTTGCGACGCCGATATCAATAATCGAAATGAGATTCTGGCTCAAGTGAAGTCAGGAGCCGCGCCGGACAACCTTGCCGGGCTCTTGGGCCAGCTTTACATCGAGCAAGGATCGAGCTTTTTGAGTCTCATTCGTGGAGTGTTTTCTATTGCGATTTGGGATCAGCGATCAAAGACTCTGCTACTGGCAGTAGACCGGTTTGGTGTCAATCCGCTCTGCTATAGCGCTGGCGCTTCTGAGATTATATTTGCTTCGCAGGCTCGCGGCATCCTGGCAAGCGGCCGCGTAACAAAAGAAGTTAATCTTTCAGCAATCGTTGCTTATTTGAATTATACGGTCGTTCCGGCCCCCCTTTCCGTATACAAAGGAATCCAGAAGTTACCGCCCGGATCGTTTTTGACCTGGCGCGACGGCGCGACGCGGATCGCCCAATACTGGGACATGGAATATACGGAGGATCGGAAATCCTCTGAAAAAACCCTCGCCAGTGAACTTCTTGAGCGTATGGAGCAAGCAGTTTTTCAAAACTCCCGCGACGTTTCGTTATCCGATCTGGGATGCTTCTTGAGCGGAGGAACCGACAGCAGCTCGGTGGTGGGCCTTTTGACGAAAGTCAAAAAGAGCCCAGTGAATACCTTCTCGATTGGATTTACAGAAGAGCGATTCAACGAACTTGCGTACGCTCATATAGCCACGAAGCAATTCGGTTCAGTGCACGCCGAATCGCGAGTCGGTCCTGAGGATGCGTTTCGAATCCTGCCTAAAATCGTGGACTTATACGACGAACCTTTCGCGAACTCCTCCGTGATTCCGACCTATTTTTGCCAGGTATTGGCCGCCGAGAAAGGTCGCAAAGTAATGCTGGCAGGTGATGGCGGAGATGAATTATTCGGCGGGAACGAGCATTATCGGACGGACCGCGTTTATCAGCTCTACCAGCGATTGCCAAAGCCGCTTCGTCGAGGACTCATCGATCCTTTGGCTTCTTGCATTCCGGCGAACGCGCCTGCCTTTGGAAAGGTCCGTCGATACGTTCAAACTTCGAATAAGCCCAACCCTGACCGTTATTCGCGCTGGATGACGTTGCAGTATTTTTCTCCAGAGAAAATCCTCGGCCCCGGCATGCCATTCAGGAATGGAGATGGTGATTTGCTGGCGGTTTCGCGAGGCCACTATCAATCGGCGCGAGCACACACCGAACTTAATCGCCTGCTCTACCTCGATGTCAAGATGGTGCTGGGTGACAACGACCTGCCCAAAGTTGTTCGAGCGAGCGAACTTGCCGGAATTACCGTGCGATTCCCTTTTCTCGATCATCCGCTTGCGGAATTTTCGGGCCGTATCCCCAGCAACTTGAAATTGAAGGGTTCTCAAAGCCGCTATCTATTCAAAAAGGCTACGGAAAATCTGCTTCCCAAGGCCATCCTGGAAAAGAAGAAACACGGATTCGGCTTGCCCATGGGAATGTGGCTGAAAAATGACCCGAAGATCCGCGGCCTCGCAGAAGATGTACTTCGCGATCCGCGCACCAGTCAACGCGGATTCGTCCGGAAAGATTTTATCCAACACCTTTTTCAGAGTATGGATCAAGACAACACCACATTTTATGGAGATGTTCTTTACTCGTTCCTCATGCTGGAATTGTGGTACCGAAAACATATGGCAGGCCAATCGGCTTGAAGAAATTCAACACTATCTCGAATAAGTAAGCTTCTGATCGCAGACGAGCCGAAAGTGTTAAAAGCGATTAAGAAAATCGATCGAAAGAAAAGAGGGGGTTCATGATCTGCCTAAGTTTAAGCTGGCGGAGCCGGCGATTCGCATTGATGACCTTGATTCTTCTGGCATCAATTGGCCTGGCTCCAGTTCTTCGTCCGACCTCCGCTCAGTCCCACTGGGCGATAGAAGTGGTGGACGATGGGCAGGGAACCGATGTTGGTACGTTCAGTTCGATGGCGATTGACGCGGGCGGAAATTTTCATATCGCGTACTTTAATGCCACCACCAGGAACTTACAGTATGCCTATCGCGACAAGCAAGAACAGAAATGGTCAAAGATGATCGTTGCGCCAAATGGTGGACTCTTTACCTCCCTTGCAGTCGACAAACATGGCTTCGCCCATATCTCGTATGACTCACCTTTACGCTCGGGGTTGCATTACGCATATTGGGACGGGAAGCAATGGCAGGTTCATGTGATCGATCCCGTGCAAACGGAGTTCTCCACGTCACTGCAGTTGGATTCTGCGGGAAACCCGCGCGTGGCTTATTTTCAATTGGTGAAGCTGGCTAAAAGTGGAGGACAGCGGCTTAAATATGCTTACTTTGATGGAAAAGATTGGTTCACCAGGACAGTGGCATTAAGACCTCGGCAAGGTGTTTACAACTCTCTAGCTCTCGACTCAGCCGATCACAGCCATATTGCTTTCGCCGAGTCTGGCCACATTCAGTATGCCACATGGGACAATGCCCAATGGCAGTACGAAACCGTCGATATCACTAGCGACGCGGACGACAAAGCCGGCTTGGGCACGACGATGGCTCTCGATTCAGCTGGCAATCCTCAAGTGGCGTACTTCGACGCGGACAAGCGGAAGCTAAAGTACGCTTACAAGGATGCGGGAGCCTGGAAAACCGAAATCGTGGAGGATCTTTCGGGAACGCCAAAATATCCAGACAGTGCGTCGCTTAAGATAGACGCTCATAATCAGCCGCACATAGCGTATTACGACAGCGGGTCCGGCGTTCTGAAATATGCTGTAAGACAGAATGCCAAGTGGACAGTAGAAGTAGTCGATCGGCAAGGGGATGTCGGTATGTATAGCTCTTTGTGTTTGGATGCGAGCGGTCAGCCCTTTATTTCATACTATGACTCCACCGCCAAGCAACTGCGTCTCGCCCATATCGGACCGGAGACCCCCGCGCCAACCAAAAGCGTCAAACCCTAAAGCTCAAGACGTCGCGATTAACGCTCAACAGAAATGCGGGGGAACGTGCGCGCTATGCAAAGATTTGGGGTTCAGGTTTGTTACCACGATGCTCGTCTTAAGTTTAGCTTCATGCTCGCCATAGCCTTCTTCTTACCCGCGCCGATTCAAGCTCAAAGTCTAAACGTGCCGATCATCGTTCAGCCAGCCGAATGGGCAAATATGACTACGGCTGGTCCTAGCGGAGTAAGGACGAATGCGCCGGTCACATTTGGATTGGGAATTCCAGATAACGCGCGAATAGATTGCCCAGGAAAGCTGGACAAGCCGCAAAATGAACAAGCTCCCACAAAGCTTAAATTGGAAAATACATCAGGCGAACGATTGAACTCTCAGTTCCGCTGCATGGCGAAGTGGCCCGACGGATTCGCGAAGTGGGTTCTAATCGATGCTCAACTTTTGTCATTCGCGGAGGGTTCGCCTGGGTATAACACGAGCGTAATCGTCGCAGAAGTGGACTCAGGCGGCGGAAACTATCCTGCATCGCAGAATATTGCTCAGAAATGCAACGGCCCGGGCATTCCCGCTGCTGCTTGTCCCGATGCAAACCATATCGTGGTGCAGACGGGCGCAGCGACCTTCCAGATTAGAGAAGCGAACTACAATCTCTTTGATGACGTGCAGGTTGGCTCCGCGCATCTAGTTTCGCGAGGAAACCACGGGGCGGCTGACGGGCTATATTTGCAGGGACCACCTGACTCTATCATCCCGCCTACAAACAGCAATCCCACAATTGATTCCGCTTCTTGTTGGGCCGGGACGCCTGGCAGTTCTGGGCCGATTCCGACAAACTACGCAGGTTCGTCACTTTGCAACACGGCCTACACCTCGGCCAATGACTCACATTCTTCGTGCTTAATCGAGGAAAATGGCCCGCTGCGTGCCGTGCTGATGTGTCAAGGCGACCTGGACAATTCCAAGGGTCACGCTTACATGCACTGGCGGACCCGAATGCATTTTTGGGCCAAACATTCCGACGCGAAAGTCACGATAGCGTTGCGAAATGCGGACGTGCCTCCAAACGATTGCTGCAATACTGAAAAAATAACGTCCCAAGGACAGTGGAAAATCGCATACAAGGAATACAGCCAGTTGGAAGCGCGGTTGACCGATAACCTTGGATCGCCTGCGTCGCGAAATTTCGATATCGCTAATGATACCGGCATTCCAACCAAGGGAACGATCAATGCCTCTAACTCTTCGGACAGTGCGTATCTCTTTCAAGCTTATTCCGAAAACGGTGAATGGCCACATTGGACGCACAGTCCCAATTGCAAGAACGAACAAGACGGCTGCGTTGTATCGCCGATACCGCGCAGCGGCCCTAGAGCGAACGCGGAGTATGCTGCGAATGGCTTCCAGATCAGCAAAAATGGTGCGACGATAGCACGGGGCGGGAGCACACAATATCCGATTGGTTGGGCTGATCTAGATGACGGCGTCAACGGTATAGAAACCGGCGTATACCAGCTTTCCATGTACTGGCCAAAATCTCTGGAATTTCAGCCCGGGGTTGCAAATCACAACGAAATCCGAATCGGCATCTGGCCAAATCAGCAGGAATTTGCTGGCGCCACGTCCACAACTTCCTACGCTATGGGCTGGCCGCAATATTCCATTCACGACACCTATTGGAACTTTCATGCCGGTACGCAAACACCCGCCGTAGCGCAGAATAATTTTCTCTACTTTCAACATTATCTTCTCGCTCGACCAATAAACGGAACGTATTACAACAAAGTGAAAGATGTAAATTCAGGATTGGCTACGCTGTTCTACGACATCCCGGACGCGGTCGAAGAGGACCGTTTCTATATCTCACTGAAACGTTGCTCTGCACCCGCCGGTCAGTGTTTGGGCGACGTCGGCGCAGCAAACTATATTTACCGCCCTAAAAGTCCCTATGATGGCATGAAGGTTTTCCGCTATTTCGGATGGGCTACCGCAGGCGGCGGCGACGGAACCCAGTTTGAGCAACGTAATAGCTTTCTACGGAATTGGCTACAGCGCGGCGGCGCTGGGACTACCGGGAGTGTTCCCGGGACGCTATATATGGTCCGCCCATTGGTATCGCATGATCGTTGAAAAATCTCTTCCTCGTTCCGACACTCCGAGCACGTCTGGACCAGATGCGGGTTTTCGTTCACTATGCAAAACCCAAGCCGTGTGTGATGGTCTAGGATTTTTCCCCTGGGGTGATCCGAAACAAAATTCGCTGCCTCCCGTGTGGAACGGGGGAATGCGAAATTGGGGAGATGACTCTAACGCAATGGATCACTCCGTTTATTGGGGAATCTTCGACTACTATTTTCTTTCGGGTGATGAATGGGTAAAAGAGCAACTGTTGCAAGGCTTTAAAGACCGATACCAAAACCCCTTTGTTGCCTATAACAACCTCCACGCCAAAGCCGCTGGGAATGGTGCCCCCGGGCATGGGCACATTAATGCGATTCGCGCGACGGGTCACTGGTTTTCTGGGGCCGCAAGAATGGTGGAGTTTCTGCGCTCGATTGGCGATCCTGATGCTGATACGGCGACTACCGTTTTGACCTCTCCGGGTGTCGCTCCTGGTAGCGCTACAGTGTTACAAGGCATCGAACAGAACATCGCGGCTCAAGTTGCGGTGCCTTATATTTCCTCCGGTTACCCTAAAGGATGGTCGGAAACAACTGCTTCTGATTGTAAAACGGTCGGCTCTCCAACCCAGCTTTGCTCACAAGGTGTTAGTCCAGTGAGAGGTTTTGTGCGCTCCGGGGGCGGCGGGGAGAGCTGTCGCGGGGATTCGCCGCCATGCAATCGGAAATCCTTCCGGGCGGACGACTCTTTTCAACTGTCAGTGTGGGCCGAGGGCGTTTACGACATTTGGCAAGTCATGCGCGATCTCTTGGGCAAGGACTGGCACCTACAGGTTAAAGAAGTGAGCGATGGAGCAATGGGCCCTTTCGATGTCGTTCTGTCTGAGAAAAACTTGAGTGACATGCTTTACGGTTCTTACCAACAAATGAGCGATGGGAATTGCGTGAACACCGGGGAATACTCCAATAGCGGCTGCGTCTATACACAATCCAGTGATTATTTGAACGCGGCGCCTGGTTGCACTGCGAGTAGCGACTGCTTGCGATCTTGTGCTACGGGTTGTTCCGGGCTTAATCAGTGGTTTGGCCTGGCAGCGGCGGCTCCCACAACTAACGCAACGATCGATCTCACCGGCAAGTCCTGGCAATTTTTATTTGAAGCGCAAATGAAGAGGCCCGGCACTATTAACATCGAGCTCGGCTCGCACATGATGCAGTTTGCATTGAATTACATTCTTGCAGACGGTTCCACTAATTCGAACCATTACGCGATCAATTCTGCGGTCCCTGTTCTTACGCAAGTCCCTATCACCGTTAGCCCAAATCCATGCGTGGGGCCATCCTCTGGCACGGGAACTTGTACGATTACGTGGACGCCGCCACCAGGACTTTCGTCTGTAAACGGTGTGGCTTACCGCTTGAAGTATCTTCCCTGCCAGCCCGGAACGCTAACTATTTATGGTAACGATTGTCCTTCTGGTGGAAAGACAATCGTTCCGAACCTAAAATTCCACCCGGATTTACTTTCAGCCGGTTTTGCGGCTCCGGATAGCTCAGGCTCGTGGGAAATTGATCCGGCCAAGAACTGGAACTGGGCATTCACAAACGATGTGCCCGATTGTTCGCCGGGACAGAATGCTCATAGTTGCAATTCGAAATTGCCTTCAGGAACGAGCTACACATTTACAACGCAACCACACACAACTTATACGTTCTCTCTTTTCGCCTTTACGACCAGCGCCAAACGCTAATTCTTGGTATTGAGAAACAACGCAAGAATTTTTGACAAAGCACCAAGCGGTGCTACACATCGCTCTTACCGCCAAACCGAATTGAGTATGCCAACAGCTTGGTAAATTCGGCAGTGACATAAGCCCAATGGTCTGGCCTTTTCCACCATTTTTGCCGGCGAAAGAAACTAAGGTCTTCCGGAACTGGCAAATAGGAAAGTTGCATATCGCGGAACCCCGATATACGGCGGCAGCACCAACGTACACGTCGTAGGTGGATACTTGTACTAATTAACGTCACGGATCGAACTTTAGGTACTCTAAGATAAGTGGCCAGCGCCGAAAGCTCACCAAAAGTCCCGACTCGCTGGACCCCAGCTACGCTCACACGTCGAGCCTCACCGGAAAGGTCTATGAAGAAATGTCGCTGAGCAGGGGGCAAGCTCGCGGTTAACGCGCGCAAATTCAAATCTCGAAAACCCAGCTGATCCATCTTACGAACTTCAAATCGTCCGACGCTTAGAATGATCCTCGGCGCAAATCCTTCCCGAAAAAGCTCTAAACCAAATGCTTTTCTCTCTTGCAGCCCGGCTAGAACAAATATGACATCAGGATGCGAAGGATTGTCGTTAACTGTCAGAGAGTTCCAAAGTCCCTCGAGACTGACCGGACGATCGGCGATTGCGTCTTGAATTATTTTTGAGAACGAGAGCACAAAAAGGTGCGCGGATATCGCAGGCAAATTCTATCATTCACGACAACACCATGCGAGGGTGACCCGGCAGGCGAGACCTAGGTCTTCAAAACTGTTACCTAAAGTTCGGATTATTCCTGCACGACTATTGCGACGGCATTGCCTCCGGAGCCCGCGCCGACGCCGACCACGACACCCCGGAAGCACATTAAAGAATTGGACGATATCGAATTTATTCTTGATGCTAGGAAGCTTCCGTCAGTTTGCAGCTGGGCGTCGAATTCAACATCCTGGCCAGTCTGTAGATTGGAAGGTTGTCCGTTCTCATCTGCGAATAGGGTGTTAGGACCAGTAACGATGCGAACTATCTGGCCCGTGTCTTGCAACTGAAGTGTGTAAACATTGGTCGTTGGATTCGAAATTATCGTGGCCCCCGCGTCCTGCAGATCCGAGAGATTCTCTGGATTGCTGAGCGTGTCCACGTTTAACTCTGGCGTAATAATGTAGTTGCCGTTCGAATCGACCTGAAGAGATCTCTGTACATCGAAATCGATCATTAAACTCGAAGTAAGGTTTGGTTGCAAAGTCACGTTGATCGGCAGATTGACCGCCACATCGGCAAGCCGCACGCTGGGAATAGTGTTTGCGTTTAGAACCGCCACATTGCCCTGAGCGTCCGTGGTCGTAATCTGAGCGTTCGCCAGCGTCATGTTCAACGAGGTGTAGTTCCCCATTGGGGAGGAACTCGTTTGGAAGGCAAGCGTCGGTGCCAATTGTAGGTGGCGAAGCTCAATCTCTTGCACTCCATTGGTGATGCTAGTAGCGACGCCATCTGAACTAACTAGAGCAGCTCCAGTTACGTCGATTCGAAACGCTACGACTCCGTTCGCTGGAGCGTCTGTCAAGAAAGCTGCCACTCTGCCACCCGACACGGTCGCAGGGGCACCTGGCTTGCTCGGGGCTGCGGTGCATCCGCCCAGAATCATGAGCAGTCCCGTGGCTAGCGAACATCTGATCCAGCGTCCTCCTGTGTTTAACATGGCTTATTACCTCGCTTCCTACCATGTCAACTTACTGCTTTCTGACGGACAACTCTGCTGGCCTAGCAGGCAGAAAGGGGGCAAGACCAGTGGTAGAGGCGGGACTGTACTTCAGGACAGTGGAAATGCCCTGAGAGATATTAGTGACATGGCGCCGCACGCAACCTGCAGATCGTCACGATCGGAGAGGGTTCCCTCCCACGTGCTACTGGCCTCTCTAAATTCTGTCTTGTAAGCAGTTGCGCGAGGATGCGATATAATCAGATAGGAGTACCCCATGGTTTGTTCCCGGATATCCGTTTGGATCGTCGCGCTTACCGTACTGTTCCCGGCACAGATTGCGGCTCAAAAAGAAGGTTCGTCCATTGACCGGCTCGTGGATCGTATTACCACTCGGGAGCATCATGAAGTTGAGACTATGCGGCGCTACAAACCAATCATTGAAACGTATATTCAGGATGTCCGTTCGGATAAGGAGTTGGGCGCAGTCCCGGTAAAGGATCATTACTTCATAGGTGTGGCGGACCTCGCTAAAGGCGAGGTTCTGCATTCCATGGAGTCCAAAGGAACCCCGGCAAAGCACCTGAATCCAAAGGAGTTAATAGCGGGGTCTCTAGCTCCCTCCTACGTACCAGCGGGCTTCCTGGAGATGGCCTTCGTAGACCCTCAGGGATTTAATCGCCACCATTACGTATTCGAGTACGTTCATCGCGAGTTTCTCGGCAAGGTGCGTTGCCTGGTATTCGACGTGACGCCGGCCCCAAATTCCGGGAACGGGCGATTCCGAGGACGAATATGGGTCGAGGACCAGCAATATACCATCATCAGGTTCAGCGGAGTTTTTGAGCCGGTCATTCGGCAGTTTGGCTTCTACCTACACTTCGATAGTTGGAGGGAAAACGTCGGTCCCGGTCTTTGGGTTCCTGCGTACATCTATAACGGCGAAGAAGCGCTCTCAAACACGGTGCTTGGACATGTCAGCGAAAAATCCCAAACGCGCCTGTGGGGCTATGGGCGCAAGAATGCCGTGTTGCCTGAAGAGTTCAGCGAAATGAAAGTGGAATCTGCCAACGTTACAGACGAAGTCGATCAGAGCAAGGACAGTACGCCGCTGCAGCAACAGGACCAATTCGTGGGAGGTGGCGCGGAGAATGCGCTAGTGAAGTTGGAACATGCAGGATTGGTCGCGCCAGCAGGCGATGTCGAAAAGATGCTCAATACCGTCGTAAATAATCTTGTGGTGACAAACAGTATAGAGATACAGCCAGAAATTCGATGTCGGGTTCTACTTGCATCAACCCTTGAGTCCTCGTCAATGGGCCACACAATTCTGATTAGCCGGGGTCTGCTCGATGTACTCCCTGACGAGCCTAGCTTAGCTGCGATACTGGCCCATGAAATAGCGCATATCTTGCTGGACAGAACATCTGTCCCTACCTGGGCTTTCGCCGATCAGTTGATCTTTCCCGATGAAGAGAGCTTGCGGAGGTTTTCATTTTCCGAAAGCGAAGACGATGAAGATGCCGCGGCCCAAAAGGGTTTAGAACTGCTTAAACAATCACCTTACAAAGATCGTCTAGCGAGCGCTGCATTATTTTTGCGGGCGCTTGATTCCAAATCAAAGGAACTGACCGCTCTAATCAGCCCTCATCTTCGCACTCCCGCTTTTTTCAATGATGAGCTGCTCAAGATGGCGCCGCCTTTGGATCCCACTAGCTTGGAGCAAGTCGCAGCATTACCGTTGGGCTCCAGGATAAAACTCGACCCGTGGAGCGACCGTCTCGAGTTGCTTAAGAATAAACCTGTGCAGATAGCTTCTTCGTGGGAGAAAATGCCTTTCGGATTGACTCCGTTCTATCCCTACATAACTCGCAAGGGCGACACAACAATTCCCGTAGCGGCACCTCAAGCGAAAGCGCCAGGCGGTTTTTAACTTATTAGTGGAGTCGCGCACGAATGAAATAACGTTGCGCTTCCCTCTGTCGTTCAGGAGTCAGCAACTAGTGACTCGACGAACCTTTCGCCGAAGTAAGAGCGACGTGTCGAGCAACAAGAGTCGGACCGCCCTGTGGTCCGGACTTAAATAGAAGTCCTCGAACCGCCACGCTTTGTCCCACTCGGACATCGGAGGAGCCTTGTGAAAACTCCTCATAATCTGTCAGACCCTGCGACACGATCACGAGGATGCTGGCTGGTCCTGGAGCTCCTTGAACTTGTAACATGAACTGGTGGGGACTCACGCCCGTCACAGTTCCATTCAGAGTTCCCTGTTGTAGAATGACTTGATCGGCGGTCGGGGTCGATTTGTTGGGTCGTAGAATGACTGCCGTGGTTTGGCCCACAATTAGATCGGCTTGGCCTCGAAATTGGCATCCCGAACAATTTGTAACCGCGGGAGCAAGATCGTCGTTCTGCACACTGAATGCCGTGAGCGTGTCGATCGCGGTCAGCGTTTTGCTTCCAACTGCGGGCGCTGCCGGACCGCTCGCATTGTTGATAGTTACGATCATCGAGTCGACGGCCGTCTTGCCCGCAGCATTTGTCGCAAAAGCTTGCAATACGTGCGAGCCGTTGCCGGTCTTGGTAGTGTCCCAAGACATGGAGTAGGAAGGAGCAAGAATCACACCGCCGAGATTCTTCCCATCCAGCACAAATTGGACGCTCGGCACGCTTGTTCCGTCTGACGCGTTCGCCGAAATGTTGATCGTCCCGGATACAGTTACACCAGAAGACGGCGCGGTTAAGGAAACCGTCGGCACGTTGTTCTGGTTGTTTGAAACCGTTACCGCTACGACCTTCGAGGTGGCCTGAGCGCCAGCAGTGTCAAAAGCCGTGGCCGTCAAGCTATGCGCCCCGTTACTCACCTTGGTTGTGTCGACGGGAATCGCGTAAGGCGATGTCACAACCTCGGGGCCAAGACTCACTCCGTCCATCGCAAATTGAACTCCGGCAATGCCGATGCTACTGGCAGCGATCGCCGATACCGTCACGGTATTTGACAACTTTGCCCCCGATATGGGGGCTGTAAGCGTTACTGTGGGCGCTGTGCTCTTGTCATTTGAAACAGTTACCGTGATTACCTTCGAGGTGGCCTGTGCACCGGAAGTATCAAACGCGGTGGCCGTCAAGGTATGCGGCCCGTTGCTTACCTTCGTTGTGTTCCAGGTGAAGACGTACGGAGAAGCCGGAATCTCCGGACTCAAACTGACCCCGTCCATTAAGAATTGAACTCCGGCAATGCCGATGCTGCTGGTGGCGATTGCGGATACCGTTACAGTATTGGACACCTTCGCGCCGGATGTCGGGGTCGTAAGCGATACTGTGGGGCCTGACTGATTGATAGCGTTGGAGTCGGTGACGATCACGGCGTTGGAGGTTGCCTGATTCCCCGCGGTATCGGAAACGATCGCGGTCAAAGTGTGCGATCCATTCTTGCTTTTTGTTGAATCCCAACTTACAAAGTACGGCGTATTCGTGACTTTACTACCAAAAGCAGCTCCGTCTATCAGGAACTGCACGCCAGCCACGCCGATATCGCTAGAAGCGCTCGCGGAAATAATAACGTTCGAGCCAGAAACTTTCGCACCCGCCGAAGGGGATGTGATCGTAACTGTGGGCGGGTTCGTGGTCACCGTGTTGGTTACCGTTACGGTCACCGGACTAGAACTGGCACGGTTTCCAGCAGTATCAACGACAATGGCGGCCAAGGTGTGCGAACCGTTGGCGCTTTTCGCTGTATTATAGATTACGGAATATGGGGCCGTGACGACCTCGGTGCCGAGATTTCCACCATCCACTTCAAACTGCACACCAGCAACACCGATCCCGCTTGAGGCGCTAGCCGAAACGGCAACATTGCCCGAAAGTTTCGCGCCTTGAACCGGTGAAGTGATTGTTACTGTAGGTGGATTCGTTGTAGTGGTACTACCGGCTACATACGCCGTGAGCGAAAATGTATAGGTCGAATTCGCTTGCGCGTTGAATGTATAGCTTGTTCCGGATGGGGCGTTCGGATTGCAGTTCGGCGCGGTGCGGCCCGAGAAGCAGTCTGGAACATCAGTGGTGAATGCCCAATTCCAGTTTTTGGAGGGGTCAATCTCCCACGATCCTGTGCCATCAGGTGCCGCGAAACCGGCCGTAAGGGTATCGTCGTGAAATTTCAGCGTGGGCACGATGGTTTTGCCACCCGTTGGGCAATCAGTACCAGTAACCGCATTTGCGCTTGGGCAGGACCAATACTTTAGTCGATAGGTCACGTTATTCACCGCGGATAGACCAGCCGGCGCCGTCCAACTGATCGTACATGTTGCTGTCCCAGTTGATGGGCCGACACAAGGATTCGGACTGACAGCAATCGGCACTTGCGTCAGCACAGGTACGGAAGAACTTACTGCGTAATGGTTGGAGTTGGAGGACCCGTCCGCCAAGATGTAGTTCACTCCAAATTGCATCATGTGCGAGCCCAGTTCCATGTTAAGAGTGCTCGATCTCTTCAGCTGCGACTCAAATAGAAACTGCCACGGATTGCCCGTGAGATCGAGCGTCGCATTGGTTGTTGGGGCGGCCGCTGCTAAAGCAAACCACTGCGTGAGCCCAGAGCAGCCTGTAATACAGGAATGCAAACAATCGCCGCTTGAGGTACATCCCGGCGCGGCATTTAAGAAATCGCTGAACTGAGTATAGACGCAGCCAGAAGTGGAATAGGATCCGGTGTTGATGCAGTTTGATTCACTCATTTGCTGATAGGAACCGTATAGCATGTCGCTTAAATTCTTTTCGGAGACAGCGACAGTGAGTGGGCCCATAGCTCCGTCACTGACTCCGCCAACCTGCAAGTGCCAGTCCTTGCCTAAGACGTCGCGCATCACCTGCCAAATGTCATAGACGCCCTCAGCCCACACGCCCAGTTGGAAAGAGTCGTCAGCTCTGTGATTAAATCCATCGCATGGGGGGCGACCGCCGAAGCTACCGCAGCTTTCTCCGCCGCCACCGGAGCGAACGTATCCTCGGACGGGACTGACTCCTTGAGAACATAGCTGTGGCGGCAAACCTACGACTTTGCAATCCGACAAAGTCGTTTCTGACCAACCCTTCGGATACCCGGAAGATATGTAAGGCAAAGCAATCTGCGCAGCGATGTTTTGCTCAACGCCTTGGAGCACAGTGGCGCTGCTGGGCGAGGCACCCGGTGAAGTTAAAACCGTAGTCGCATTATCTGCGTCCGGATCGCCAATCGAGCGCAGGAATTCCACCATTCTTGCGGCTCCGGAAAACCAATGGCCCGTCGCGCGAATTGCGTTGATATGCCCGTGGCCCGGCGCGTTGTTCCCACCCGCCGCGGCGGTTAGATTGTTGAAAGAGACAAATGGGTTTTGATAACGATCTTTAAATCCTTGAAGGAGCTGTTCCTTCGTCCATTCGTCACCGGATAGGAAATAATATGTGAAGGCGCCCCAGTAAACGGAATGCTCCATCGCGTTGAGATCGTCTCCCCAATTCCGCATCCCGCCATTCCAAACAGAGGGCAAAGTATTCGACTTCGGATCGCCCCAAGGGAAGAAGCTGAGGCTGTTACACTCCGCTACGTTGGTACACAAAGATCGAAAGCCAGCACCTGGTCCCGATGTCGTCGGTGTATCAGAACGCGGGAGAGATTTTTCAACGATCATGCGATACCAGTGTGAAGCCCAGACGTACCGTCCCGGAACGCTGCCTGCAGTACCGGCTCCGCCGCGTTGAAGCCAATTTCGCAAAAAGCTATTCCGCTGCTCAAATTGGGTTCCGTCTGAACCTCCAGCGTACGGCCAACCCCAGTACCGAAACGCCTTCATACCTGTGTAAGTGGATCCCGGCTTCCAGGTAAAGTTCGGTGAGCCAACGTCTCCCACACATTGTCCGGGCGCAGTGGTGCACAGTCCGAGACCGATGTAATAGTGATCTTCCGCCACTGGATCCGGAATATCGTAAAACAGTGGGCCGGTTCCGGACGTCGCGTTCTTAACGGCATTGTAGTACGTGCCTGTTTGCGGCCGCGCTAACATGTAATGCTGGAAATATAGGAAGTTATTTTGTGCTACAGCAGGTGTTTGTGTTCCCGCGTGAAAATTCCAATAGGTATCGTGGATGGAATATTGAGGCCAACCCATAGCGTAAGACACAGCAGAGGTTGCGCTGGTGAATTCTCGTTGGTTTGGCCAAATGCCGATTCGAATTTCGTTGTGGTTCGCGATCCCAGGCTGAAATTCGAGAGACTTCGGCCAGTACATCGAAAACTGATATACACCAGTCTCAATGCCATTGGCGCCGTCATCCAGATCAGCCCAACCGACCGGATATTCCGTATTTCCCCCGCTTGCGATCGGCCCTCCGTTCTTGTTGATTTCGTATCCATTCGCAGCGTAGTTCCAGTTTCCAGGGATACCCGTACGCGGAATCGGCGAGACCGCACAACCGTCCTGTTCATAGGTGCAATTGGGAGCATTCGTCCAATGCGGCCATTCGCCATCCTGCGAATAGGCTTGGTACAAATACGCGTTCTGATTTGCCCCAGCTGTGCTGATTGTCCCGGATGAGGGGATAGCAGTGTGATTAGCGAAGTCAAAATTTCGAGACGCAGGTGACCCAAGATTATCGGTGAGGCGTGCTTCAAACTGCGTAAATTCCTTATACGCGTTTGTATAGTTAGGCGTCGTACAGCAGTTCGCCGGTACATCTGCGTTACGTAGGGCTATCGTAACCTTAGTGTCGCTATGATTCGCCCAGAAATGCATTCGCGTACGCCAATGCATATAGACGTCGCCAACGGCGCTGATCATGTCACCCTGGCACATCAGAGCCGAGCGCACGGGCCCGTTCTCTTCGATCGTGCAAGTTGACTTACTGTCTAGGTTCGAGGCATAGGGAGTCGCGCAAATCGTTGAACCACGATAGTTCGTGGGGAGTGGTCCCGGTGCACAAGATACGGAGTCCGTGTTCTGCAAAGCGTATTGAGTGTGAGATGGTCCCAGCAAAAGCAGCCCGTCGAATGCTCCGTGACCGGACGACGAAACAAGGTGCGTCGGCCCGACTTGCACGTCGTCAAATAAATTGTAATTTGCTTGTTTGATCAGAAAAGTCGCTGCGCCAGTCTGCACCACGATGTGGTTAGCATCCGGACAAGCTGCGACCGGTGCGCCGGGCCCGGAACACTGCTGCGCCATATTAGATGCCGGAAAATTCCCGCCACCGGAAGCCACTTGAACCAAACTGATCGTCGTATCGTAACCTGGCGTGCCTTCGGCGAAAGACGGAAGTTGAGTGTCGACCAGTACCCATTCAGCGTTTCCAGACGGCCACTTGGCCATGCATCGAAATTGCGCGTTTAGCTGGCCGGAGCCGTTAGTCAACTCGAGCGTTGTTGGTGCGCCTTCATTCTGAGCTTTATCTTGCGTGCCCGGACAATCTATCCCCGCACTGTCCGGAATTCCAATTCCAAATGTTACCGGAGCGTTCGTGCGGGTGCCCGTCGGTGCCGCCGTCGCCATTCCGGGCCATTCAGCAGGTTGCACAACAATGGGCACGTTCAGACTTTGAGCGCGAGTCAGGGATGGTCCTAATAGGAAGGTCGCTAGCAGTAAAACGCACCCGACTGTGGTCGTTTGTCGAAGGCTGCCATCCGTGCGAAAACACGAGAAATGAATCCGCGGAACATATCTGCTTTGTGAGTGTTTTATGCTTTTAATTGGACGCTTCATTTATTGCCCTCAGGAGGCGAATCAATCTCAGTGGATAATCGTTCCGATTGGTTCTGCGTTGTGCCAGAACATCGCGGCGTATCTGCCAACGTACAACTCTAAATCGTGCGACTACAATGGATCGCTTCTGATTTGGGTGTGAACTAGTGTCGAAACGCTTACTCAGCACATCGCGAGTAACTGTTCCAAATTGAAACAACGAGGCGCTGCTAATTAAATCCGTTCTTCGCCGAATTTCCAAAGAACGCATGTCGGCAAGAGCGCAGAAATATTTCTGGTTCATGATCGGAACGCCTTAATGGATTCAAACGTAGGCTACACGCTTCGTTTGAAAAACTCTGCTGGTCAGAGGTGCAGGTCTTGGACCTGTACTTATGCGGAATCTCTCGTCTATATCCGTTTGAGATTGGATTGAAACTAGCTGATTTATCGCGTCTTGCTTTGAGCCTGCAGATAAACGGCCCTATACCGTTTAGCGAGGACGTCCCAATCTTTTTCTCGCAAGATCATTTGTCGCCCTCTCTCGGCTAGCTCTTTGCGGAAGGAACCGTCACAGATCAGCTGCTTAGCTTTACGGCAGAAATCTTCTACATCGTCCGCTTTAAACAAGAGACAGGGTATCTCCGGTTCGACTAGTTCTCTGATGCCGCCCACGTCGCTTGCCAGCACAGCTTTCCTTTGCGCCATTGCCTCCAACGGCTTAAGCGGCGTGGTCAGTTCTGTGAGTCGGACACTTCGGCGGGGATATACCAGAATATCCATCAACGAGTAGTAGCTCTGCACTTGTTCATGCGCAACCTGGCCGACAGCCTTAACATAATCTTGTGCCCGCAATTCTTGAATCGCGGCCTGGATATCCTGGGAGTCTTCGCCGTGGCCCACAATCAGTATCTGAAATTTCACGCCCTCGCGGCGCAACCTTTCACTGGCACGCACCATCCAGGCGATACCTTCATAGCGGTAGAGCGATCCGACGAATCCAAGCACCGGGGCATCCCCTAAACCTAAACGAGCGGCGAGTTCGGAGTCACGCGGCAAAGCCGTGAATCTTTCCGCATTCACGCCATTCGGAACATGAAATAGCTTTTTTGATTCGATTCCCCGTTCTCGCAAATCTTCAAGGATATGGCGCGCGATACCCACCACTGCGTCAGCCCTTTTCGCTACGTAGCTCTCCAAACCGCGGCTGATTTGGTAGCGCAGAGACTTTACTTTCGTTTTTTGTTGATCGACTGCCGCATCCTCCCAGAAAGCCCGGATTTCATAAACAAATGGGATTCCATGAGCTTTGGCCGCTTGCATCGCCGCCAGACCACATAACGCAGGCGAGTGCGCATGAATCACATCAAATGTTTGTTCGTCAACTATCTCCAAAATACGCTTGCGCAGAAGCCGCACGACGCTCATTTCGCGAAGCACTGGAATACGGCTCTGGATAATTCGCTGCTCGATTCCTGGTTTTATAGCGGTTCGTCGATAAACGATGTCGTCGATGGTTATTTCTCTTGCTCCAGCGTCGTCGGTTCCATGTAGCGGTCCGGTTACTGCCTGAGGAAATAAACCGATATGCTTTTGAGCGGTTATCAGGCTATGACTGCGCACACTATATCCGCTCAACAGTGGTCGTGAATGATCCAAAACATGCAGAACACGATACTGCGTCAAATTTTCGCTGCGAGGCTCGCCGGCCGACGAATTATTGAATTTCGGGCCGTTCGCACTTGTAGATGGCATATTCTCTTGTGAGCGTTATTTTCTTAATGAACTTGCTTTCTTCAAAGACCAGGTTTGCAACCGGATTCTTATACAAAATAAACATGGGCCTCGGATTCGTTTCGATAGATGAGCGTATATTCGCAACCAAGGCTCGCACAATTTTTTCGTTAAAGGGATTGAACATATATAAGACCAAAGGATCTTTGGGAATTTTGTATTGAGTGGCGTCGTTCAGCACCAATTCTATGTTCGTACATTGTTGTTCAGCGCTCCTATAGTTCCGGAGATTTTCCTGCGCGATTTGATGAAGTTGAGGTGAAAACTCGACGCCAATAATCTTGCGAAAAGGATAATTAGAAGCAATGAACAGCACTAAACCTTTCCCGGAGCCAATATCAATGAAGGTGTAATCCTCATATCGGATGGGAAGCGCCGACATCATTTCGACGATGATGTTGGGTGGACTCGCTTGATAACTGTTGCCGAACGCCGAATTGGGGCTCTCGATATCGAGTTCGCTGAGGTGAATTTCCCCGCTGGTATCGACGTGATATTTTCGGTCATAGTCGCTCTGTGCCTGTTTCAACCGCCGTCGCCCTGGCAGTAGCTCTTTCGCAACCGACGGCAGGTTGAGAACCAGGAATTTTACGGTTCCGGCCAGTCCTCGACGTCTGAAGGAACGCTCCGCTTTACGAACCAAGGCGCGAATTTTCTGTGTCCCTTTCCTGCCAACGGAAGAAGTTCCCATTAGGAATTAGCTTAGCGCACTCTGCAGGATTCGCCCCTCCGAATGCGCGATAACGCTAGGAATCGTGCACCTCTTTGCGCTCCACTAATCAACTGAAAGTATGGCATGATAGCGTTAACGATGTTAGGGAATACCTATTTGTTTTGTTAACCCAACATCTCTAAGCTACTGATAATACACCTCTTACGAATCGCTGCCAGGGGATCGTTGCTCTGAAGCTCGACACTGTTTTGGGAATACAACTGCTCGACCTGATCTCCTCCTGGAGGACGAATCCGGAGTCTTCCGCCCGGGGGAATGTACTCGAAGAACTGGAATGGTTTGTTGCTCAGCATCAAAAACGCCTCGACGCACTCGGGGCTTTCTTCCTCCGAGATCGGAATACCGTCCACGGCTTTGGATTTTTCCTTCTGCAGAATCGCCCCTTAATGGGTTACCTGGGCGAGATCAAAATATTCAGCATTCCGATCCACTGCGTGCGTTTCGTAGAACCGCCTTCTTTTCCTGATCAGGCGGAAAGTTTTGATTTGCTGCTGGGCTCCTTGGATAAGTTTTCATCGGCCGACGGAATTTTCATTCGTTCTCTACCTCTGGATTCGTTCCTGTGGAATTATTTGAAGACAAATCCCACGGTCAGCCGTCGATTCCAGCTGTATCTGCCCAAAGAGCGCTCCCAGCACTTCGTCGTCAAATTGCCCGCGACTTTCGAGGAATACCTGCAAAAATTCTCATCGAAATCTAGAAGCAATTTGCGCCGCAGTGCACGCAAGCTCCAGAAAGATACCGGTTCTGAGGTTCGCCTTGAACGAATTACTTCTCCCGAGCAGGTAGATCCGTTTGTCGACACTGCGGTGGAAATCTCAAAAAGGACTTACCAATGGCGGCTAGCCGGTTCGGGCCTTCGCGAACCAGACGTTCTTAAGCAAAGTTTCCGATTTCTTGCTGAGCGTCGGTGGTTGCGCTGTTATCTGCTCTGGTGCGGCGACGAAGCTTGCGCTTTCATGATCTGCATCCAGCGTAACCGAATTTGCCGGTCTCCGACCATCGGTTATGATCCTCGGTGGGAGAAATATTCTGTCGGAACAACCCTGCAATTTCTTGTGATTGAAGATTTATTTGTGTACGACCGTCCCGACATTTTTGATTTCGGCACCGGCGCCGGCGGACAAAAAGAGTTTTTCGGCAATACTTCCTTTTTCGATACGGACATCTACATTCTGAAGCGAGGAGTCTACACACGCTTGGCTTCGGGGGTTCATAAAGCTGGCAGCGTCATGGCCACCAGCGCAAAACACCTAATGGAGCATTTTGACTGGAAAAGGCGGATCAAGAAATTCATTCGAAAAGCCAGCGTAGCCGGAGCGACGAAGGAAGAAAACAAGGCTGGCGAAAAAAGCCCATAAAACTCAGTCCGCGAACTTTTAAATTCGCTACGGCCCATGCCGACCCATTCAAGCTGATTAAGTGGGTCAAAAAACTAAACCCGTCTGGCCGTTTCCGCAGGATGAGCCGTTGATTCGCTTAATCTCTCGCCTCGGGGATAGAGATCGCTTAACTCACTCTTTTCTACCACCCGATAAATCCGATCAATTTCATCTTCATTAAGGTCGGTTTGCCAGCGCATCGCTGAGCGGACCGGATTCTTAAAAACTGCGTAGTATTTTTTCTTCTCAGTCGCAGTGCTTATTTTCAGAAATTCGTCGGCGGCCGGATCCCAGGGAAGACCACAAAATTCGAACATTTTTTTCGCGTATCGCCTCGGCTCGACGCACACATCTTCGTAACGAATGCTCATGCAGCCATCGATCCCCTGAATATCCTGCAGAGCTTTCTCATACATAATCACCCAGCGCCAGGCTAACCGTTCGGCTGGGTGTAGCGATTTCAGGTAATCCAAAGTCAGACCATGTTGGCGCGCCGGCCCCGTACTCAGAAGAATTTCAAACAATCGATAATCTTCGCTGGGTGGAAACGGAAATCGGTGTTCGGCCTCCCCTCGCAGCATGGACGCAACGTGGCCGCATGGGTGCCGTAGTAAGACTATGACGTGGCGCTTTTTGATCGAGCGAGCAAAAATCCCAACGCGTCCGATGGAAATGACCGATTTCCAGATCACCCGGAGATCGGGAACTTTGTCGTAATCCACCATGGGAAAAATCGGCCACTTCCATCCTACTGTGGAAGCCAATTTGGCGGACACCGTGCTCGCCGTCTATGCAGTAATGCCGGCAAGCCCTGTTCGGTAATCTTTGCGGAATTGTGGTTGCGAACCAACAACGTGGGGTCGGTGATTTCTAAAAGCTTATCGACGAATGCTTCAGCGATTGGCCTCAATGTTTCGGCTTCTGATACATCGGGAGCGAGCGGCATGGACCTTAGAATTAGGCCCCGATCTGCCTCGTGGCAGTATACAGTCTTCGGACTGCTGTCGAACATTTTCGCAATCCATGTCGTCCCGGAGCGAGGCAAACCCATAAGAATTATCAAGGGATGCTCCGCCCTTGCTATGGATTTATCGCTTTTCAAATAAGCACCTGGATCCTGTGGCTCTTGAACAATCTGCTTGCGCTCATCCTGAGGATATAATTGTTAGTCGTCCTCGCCCAACTGGCCCCTACCTGATTCCCTGCCCTGTTTCGGACTTATCGAAAACCAAGGTTCTGCAAGCGATGTAGAAGAACCTTCGAGCATTTTGCCCACCGAATGTTGTCACGATCCCAGCAGTTTAGTAGACGCGTTCGAGGGGACGCTGGACTCAACATCTTATAAACTTATCGCAATGCGCGCAATGCATTAGCAACCACAGTCGCTTGCGTCTGAAAGGCATGTACGTGATTATCTGATTAACGAAGAACGAAGTAATGGAGATATCGTTAGATTATATCTACTTAACTTGTCTAACTGCCTTTAGAAACTGGGATAGCGAGCGAGCCAACATCAAGCAAAACTTGAGCTAGAATTATAATGTTGTGTTTCTGAACATTCCTAGGCCTACTTGGATCTTTTGTCGACATGAACGTCAAGAAATTCGGACTATACATCTGCAAATGGCTCGGCTTGTTCCGACTGTCACGTTATTTTGAGCCGTCCGGCTTGCGAATTCTTTGCTATCACGGCTTCGCAATGGCCGATGAATCAAATTTTCGCCCAAAACTTTTCATTCTTCCGGATACATTCAAAAAGCGGCTGGCTTATCTGTCCAGAAAGCGATTCCCCATCGTTGATCTAGAAGAGGGCCTGCAGAAGCTCCGCTCCAACAGTTTGCCCAAAGGAGCCGCGGTTATAACCATAGATGATGGGTTTTACAGCGTTCTTCAATGCGCAGCGCCGCTCTTGCGAAGCGCCTCGTTCGCTTCGACACTTTATGTGACTAGCTATTATAGTCAGAAAGAAAGCCCTATTTTCCGTCTCGCCGTGCAATACATCTTCTGGAAAACGCTTGATAGCCAGCTCGAACTGGCAAATCTAGTTCCCACTTTGAGCGGCAGTGTTCAATTGAAGGATGCGGCCGAAAGCCAACGAGTGATGTGGGAAATTATTAATTACGGGGAAACACAACTCTCGGAACCCGAAAGGATTGATCTCGCACGCCGAATCGCTGATCGATTGCGTGTGAACTATGACTCCCTTTTTGAAGGACGCTATCTGAGTCTAATGACGTTGTCGGAACTCAGAGAACTAGGAAATCACGGCATTGAGATTCAGCTTCACACCCATCGCCATAAATTGCCGGACCGGGAGAACATTGTCCGCCAGGAGATTACCGACAACCGTGCCGTACTCGAACCCATTGTTGGCAAACGGTTACAGCACTTATGTTATCCAAGCGGAATATGGTCGGAGAAGAGCTGGCCGTGGCTTTCGTCCCTAGACATAAAGAGCGCAACTACCTGCGAACCCGGGCTGAATACATCGACGACTCCGGCGCTTGGTCTGAAACGTTTTTTGGATGGAGAAAATATCGCTCAGATCGAATTCGAATCTGAAATGTGTGGGTTCAACGATGTGCTTCGGGCGGTACGTGGCGTGTTTTCGGCGTAGAGCGGGGGTGGAACGCGTGTTCACAATGTCGGAAAAGTTGTTCCGCACTCCACGGTGCCCTTCGAATTTTGGGGTATAATGTTAATGTTCTCTATAATATAGAAGATCCGTCGATGGTAGCCCAAGTGCTTTATTGGTTGCGGAATGAGTCTGCCTCGCAGGCTGCAATATGCCCAGCCCTGGATTCCATTGCCGATGCTTTGCGCGCACGGCCACTCTTGAATTTTAAGGACTGTTCCCTTGAATTATAGAACCGAAAAGGTTTTCATAATTAGTCTTGACGGAGCCACCTGGGATGTTCTTCGCCCTCTTATTCAGCAGGGTTATTTGCCTAACCTCGCAAAGATGCTAAAGGCAGGCGTGGGAAGTGAACTTCAATCCGTGGTGCCGCCGGTGACAGCGCCTGCGTGGACATCTTTCATGACCGGAAAACATCCGAGCAAACACGGAGTTTTTGATTTTACGCACTTCGACGAGCGAGACTACAGCTGGAAGATAAATAATTCCGATCACATTAGGACCAAAACGATATGGCAGCTTTTGAGTGACAAGGGTAAACGGGTGATCACTCTGAACCTTCCATACACCTATCCCCCCTACGAAGTGGACGGCATTATAGTCTCGGGATGGGATGCGCCTTTCCTCGACGGAAAATTTACTTACCCGGAATCCCTTTCGAAAGAGATACTCGAGGAGTTTCCGGATTATGCCGATAATTTGGATCTGCCGCTATCGAGTAACCAACCGACGAAGTCCGATGAGCTATTCAATAGATTCGCGGGAAAGATTATCGCGGGAGCAGAACAGGGAACGAAATTGGCGTCTCGCTTCTTACAAAATGAGAAGTGGGATGTGTTTATGCTCCATTTCCAACAGCCGGATTGGATGCAGCACAATCTCTGGGTTTACATTGAGGAAGCTTGCAGCGCGAATCCACAGAAAAGTGAGCGAGCAATAAAGACGAGAGACTGTTATCAAAGCTTGGATCGCATGGTCGGCGATCTCCTTAAATTGCTCGATTCGAATAAAACGTTCAAAGTGGTTCTTTCAGACCATGGTTTTGGACGAAATCGCGGAAATATCTGCCCGAACTACTACCTTCGCGAGTGGGGCTATTTGGCTCCCGCGAAACCCGCCGAAGGTTCTGTCACTAAGTTTTACAACCGCGCCGCGCGAGCCGTAAAGAGAGCGCTAGCACCGACTGCGAACAAGTCAGTAAGTTCAAAAAGCCTTCGGAGCTTTGGATCTTTCGTAGAGATGATCAATGCGACGGCTCCTCATCAAAGAGTGTCTCTCGATTGGACAAAGACGAAAGCCGCTCTGGCGGTCGGAAGCGAAACTGGCTTCGTCTACGTAAATGTAAAAGGCCGCAGCCCCTTGGGAATCGTGGAGCCCGGCGCAGAATATGACAAGCTTGTGGACGAACTAATTTCAAAATTTAAGGAAGTTCAGCATCCTAAAACCAAAGAAAAACTCTTCGCGCAGGTGTCCAAGGGAAGCGACATCTATCCCGAAAAACTCGATGGAGTAATTTTGCCTGATATCGTTTTGATACCCACGGAAGGTTTCAAGTTTTCGTTCGAAATTTCCGACGTTCCCCCCGAGCTTTCCACACACGGCAATCATCGGACCGAAGGTGTCTTGATCGTCGAAGGGAGTGGTATGAATCATCCCGATGCAAAGTTCCATCCTCGCCTGATCGACCTGGCGCCTACGATTTTGCACATATTGGGCCTGCCGGTCCCCAAGGATATGGATGGAAGAGTGCTTCAAGAGCTTTTCCCGACCGCCCAAGCTGTCCAGTTCGAAGACATTGATAATTCGATCGTCCGGCATGAAAAAATGGAATACAACGCCGAAGAAACCGAGCTGATCGAGCAAAGGCTCAAAGGCCTCGGTTACATCGAATAGACCGGCATTAAACGTTGAATTACAAACATGCCGTGGAAAATGCGCTCGCATCAGTCGATGAAATTCGATCCAATGAACTACTAGTATGCCATCTCAGCCATCTATCACAGCACCGAGTGACGCTTCGCCCCGCCCGCACTCGATGCTGGACGAATTCAAAGCCCTTCTAAAACACACGTCAGTATACGGCGTCGGAAACCTGCTCAACAAGCTCGTCGGCTTTTTGCTGATTCCGTTTTATACCCATTATTTGACTCCCGCAGATTACGGAACCCTGGAGCTTCTCGATTTGTCCGTTGCTCTTTTCGGCTTGGCTGTGATGATGTGGATGAATTCGGCAATCGTCCGTTATTACTACGAGTACGAAGATCAAAAGAATAGAAACGAAGTCATTGGGACAGTGCTAATTACCGCCTTCCTGCTTGGAGGTTTTTCGGCAGCTGGAGGAATTGCATTCGGAAGACAGCTATCTTCCCTAATTCTAAAATCGCCTATCTATTACAAATATTTCTGGATACTTTCCATCACTTTCTGGTTCTCTACTTTGAACAGCGTTTCTTTCAGCTATCTGCGGGCGAAGCAGCGTTCGGGACTGATCACAATTCTGGGCGTGATCACGATGCTGATTTCACTCAGCTTAAACATCTACTTCATTGTCGTGCTTAAGACTGGACTACTCGGAATTCTCTACAGCAGTTTGATAACGATGGCGCTGTCTGCAACCACCCTGACTCTGCTCACCGTTCGAGAGGTCGGTCTAAGCTTCAGTTTCAGTAAGCTTCGCGACCTTGCAATTTTTGGCGCTCCGCTGGTCATTACAAGCTTCGCTGCTTTTGCGCTTAATTTTTCAGATCGTTTCTTCTTGCAGCGCTTCACCAATGTGTCTGTTGTAGGAATATATGCTCTGGGATATAAGTTTGGTTTTATGTTGAGCTTTCTTCTCGTGCAACCGTTTGACATGATTTGGAGTTCACGGATGTACGAGGTGGCGCGCAGGCCGAACGGCGCTGATCTTTTTTCGCGTATCTTCCGCTATTACACGCTCGTATTAGTGGCCATCGCATTAGGACTTTCACTTATTATAAAAGATGTAATTGGTGTTATCGCCTCGCCCTCCTTTCGCGATGCCTATAAGATCGTTCCAGTCATTGCGCTCGCGTATATTTTTCAGGGTGTTTTCCGCTTCATGGCAGGAGGCCTTTATATCGAGAAAAAAACCTATTCCATCGGAATGATTAGCGCCATTTCCCTAGCAACGAATCTTTTGCTCAATTATTTTCTGATCCGTCGTTTCGACGGCATGGGCGCCGCTTGGGCCACCGCCTTTAGTTTTCTCACGATGGCAGGCCTGGCCTATTTTATGTCTGAAAGGGTTCACCCTGTTTCATATCGACTCGGCGCCTTCTTTGCGTCTATCGGAATTGCGGCGGCACTCTACTGGGGTGCATCCAAGATATCAGTTTCTTCAATTTATCTATCAGCAAGTCTGAAGTTCCTAATCTTTTTGTCTTTCCCACTTGTGCTGTACTTAGTCGGGTTTTTCAGGAAAAATGAAGTTGAAAAGGTGAAGCAAACAGCGCAAATGTTGTGGGCCGCACGTCGCTGGAGAGCGGCGGCTCTTCCAGAGTAATCGGATGACGAAAGTCTCTACGCCAAAATCAAAGGTTACCGCGATCATCCCGGTATACAACTGCGCGCAATATGTCACAAAAGCTATCGATAGCGTCCTGGCGCAAACCTATCCTGCGCACGAGATCATCGTAGTGGACGACGGGTCCACTGACCGCACTCGCGAAGTTCTCCAGCCTTACATGAATTCGATTGTCTATGTGTACCAGCAAAATGCTGGCGAGCCCGCAGCTCGAAATACGGGCGTGCGCCATGCCACCGGTGAATATATCGCCTATCTCGACGCCGATGACCTGTGGCTCCCTGACAAACTGCAACTCCAAATGGAATATTTCGCCGCTCACCCGGAATGCAAAGTCGTTTACACCGATATGATGACGTTCGACTCCAGCGGAGTCCTTGTTGAAAGTGTACGCGCTTCCCGCGGGCGGATTTATCAAAGCGGCAAAATATTTCCTTATCTTTTCCACGAAACTTTATTCGGTTCGGGTTCGGTTGTTTTCCGAAAAGATTGTTGCGATACCGTAGGCATGTTCGACGAAAGTTTCTTGGTCGGAAGCGACTATGAAATGTGGCTGCGAATGGCTCGGTATTGTGAATTTGGCTACGTGGACAAGCCTCTGCTGATGTATAGGCAGCACCGCGAGATGAGCACGCAGACTCTTGGCCAAATGCCGCAGGACGGTATGCCCTGGCAGGCTAAGGTCTTAAACAGAATTTTGGAACTTTACCCTGAAGTCAGAAGCGAGCTCGGAGAATCGTACATCAATCGCCGAATGGCCGTGCCTTACGTTTGGCTGGGTCGTACCTGGATGAATCGTGGTAATCACGTGGAGGCCCGCAAGCTTTTTGCTGGGGCCGTTCAGCGTGCTCCGTGGTCTCTTCGTTATCGGCTTATCTACCTTTGCACTTTCCTGGCTCCTTCTTCCGTGTCGAGAGTCACGAACTGGTATCGCAAAGTGAAATCTGCATTTTCCTCGAAACACCCAGACACTGGTCGGGCAAAACAATCACACTTGAAGCACGAAGGAATGCGATGACGGAGATCGCCGGTACTTCGCCTTCCGTCTCCGACTATCCGAACGCGCCGAAATCACAGATCTCGCAGGCGCAAGCGAAAATGAAACCGCCTGTATTTATTATCGGCTCTCCTCGATCCGGAACAACTCTGCTCTATCACATGCTCCTTTCAGCTGGAGGCTTTGCGGTTTACCTGACGGAATCGAAGGTTTTCGATCTTGTATTTCCCCAATTTGAGAATTTAAGCAATAGAAAGAACAGGCGCAAAGCCCTGGATCTCTGGTTGCAGAGCAAGCTCTTCAGTCTTTCAGGCTTGGATCACGAGCGGATCGAAGACAAAATTCTGAACGAATGCCGCACAGGCGGAGATTTTCTGCGCGCAATTATGGAGGAAATCGCCCGCACTCAGGGGGTTAACCGCTGGGCCGAAAACACGCCCGAACATATTCTTTATCTCGCTAAAATTAAAAATGAAATTCACGATGCGATCATCATTCATATGATTCGCGATGGGCGCGATGTTGCGCTGTCGCTGGAAAAGAAAGGATGGGTTCAGCCTTTTCCTTGGGACAGCGAACGACGCACGCTAGTTGCAGGTCTTTACTGGGAGTGGCTAGTAAACAAAGGGAGGCAGCAAAAATCGGCGTTGGGCAAAGACTATATGGAAGTGCGATACGAAGACCTGATAGCCCAACCAGAGATCACTCTAGGAGAGATCAGCGCGTTTATTAATCACAAGCTCGACTACGCGCAAATCCAACGGGCCGGGATTGGCTCGGTTAGCGATCCGAACACTTCTTTCGAGGGCGAATCGAAGTCCGGCACCTTTGATCCCGTGGGGCGCTGGCGAAAGCAATTTTCCCCGGAAGATCTCGAAGCGTTGGAACAATCAATTGGGCCGACCCTTGAACAGCTCGGATATGCGGTGACTGGCTCCTCTGTCGCTGGCAAACGTTCAAGCTGGAAAGGGATGCGTGCTGCCTATCGGTGGTATTGGGACTTCAAATTGTGGGTTAAAACGAAAACGCCTCTAGCAAAGTTTCTCATGAAGACGCGTCCGGCAGATTTATGAATTCGGCGGTTGAGACTAGGGACCCCGTGACCGAAGTATCTGATCGTTCGTTGCAATCAATGCCTTCGGCCGCAAATCCTCTGCGTGTACTCCACGTACTCAATCGGTTTGCCACCGGTGGGACGGAGCACGTCGTTCTGAAGTTGGTTGGCGGGCTAAATAAGGGGATTTTCGAACAGCGCTTGGCTGCTCTTCGCGGCATGGATTCCGCGATTGACCAGAGCCAGATACCTGGTGGCCAACTGTTGTTGCAAGGAAGGAACGACACTGGATTCGAGCTGATGTTTTTTCGGCTTGCGCGCCTGATGCGCGCTTACCGTCCCCACATCGTTCACTCGCGAAACTGGGGCGCTATCGAAGCAATCCCTGCTGCGCGGATGGCGGGAGTGCCCGTAGCTATTCACAGCGAACACGGCTACGAATTGGACATGCTCGCAGGCCTTCCAACCCGGCGCCGGCTCTTTAGACGAGCTGCATACTCTATGGCCAGTGCTGTTTTTGCGGTTACGGGTGAACTTCGCGACTTTCACGCTCGGCAGGCATGGTTTCCTCCGGATCGAATCCGTGTCATCTATAATGGCGTCGACACACTGCGATTTCGTCCTCAACCGGATTTACGGACCTCGCTGCGTCACAAATTCGGTCTGCCTCAAAATCGATTTATCGTAGGGATTGTCGGCCGCATCGTTGATATTAAGGACCACCCCACTCTGCTACGAGCCACCGAAATCATGTTGCGCAGCGGAATCGATGCCCACGCTCTAATCGTCGGTTCTGGCCCGGAGCTTGAACGAAATCAGCAGCTCGTAAGAGACTCCCCCTCGCTTGCCGAACGCGTAACGTTCATCGGCTCCAGTGATGAAGTTCCCGAATTGCTGAATACCATGGACGCCTTCGCACTGCCCTCTATCTCTGAGGGTATGTCGAACACTCTGCTCGAAGCCATGGCCAGCGGTCTGCCGGTAGTTGCTACAAATGTCGGTGGCAACCCAGAGATAATAGCAGACGGTTTGTCGGGATGGCTGTTTCAACCGCGAGACGCGGAAACCTTGGCGTCGCGATTGGTCCTTCTTGCGTCTCAAGATAGTTTGCGCTCGCGCTATGGCATTGCGGCGCGCGAAAGAGTTATGAGCAGTTTCAGTCTCAAGCGCATGCTTGACGATTATTCACAACTATATTTGGAACTCGCAGCGCGCCGCGGTATCAAACTGCCGGTTGCTAATTAAGGAAACAAAACGATGTGCGGTATCTGCGGAATCTTCGAGTTCGACCAGCGGCGCGAAATCCCGCGCGAAGTCGTCCACCGCATGACCCAAACCATCATCCATCGTGGGCCCGATGACGAAGGAATTTTTGTAGGGCCAGGTATTGGACTTGGATTCCGGCGCCTAAGCATCATCGATGTCGTCGGGGGGCATCAACCACTTTCCAACGAAGATGGCCGCGTTTGGGTCATGTTTAACGGAGAAATCTACAATTATCTCGAGCTACACGACGACCTGATAAAACGCGGACATCGATTTAGTACTCGCTCCGATACCGAAACGATCGTTCACCTTTATGAAGAATATGGCGAGGATTGTTTCGCGCGTCTGCGCGGAATGTTCGCCATCGCATTATGGGATTCGCGCCAGCAAAAACTCTTGCTCGCTCGCGACCGCGTGGGCAAAAAGCCTCTCTTCTACGCTGCTGACTCAAAACGCATTCTCTTCGGCTCGGAGCTGAAGTGCTTGCTCGCGGGTGATTCCCTGCCCCGAGACATGGATATTCAGGCCCTCGCTGATTATTTCTCGTTCGGCTACATTCCCGCCCCTAAAACAATCTATCGCGCCGCGCAAAAGTTGTTGCCCGGTCATTACTTGGTGGCGTCGGCAAATGGTGTGCGTGTTGAACGCTACTGGGATATTTCCTTCAGCCATGTAGAGCAACGAAGCGAAGAAGAGTGGTGCGAAATTCTGCGTCATCAACTTTGCGAAGCCACGCGAATGCGATTGATGAGCGAGGTTCCCCTAGGCGCCTTCTTGAGCGGCGGCGTGGATTCGTCTTCGATCGTCGCCATGATGGCCAAAATCATGCGGCGACCCGTTACGACCTGCTCAATCGGTTTTGAAGAGCAGGAGTACAACGAGGCAGACTTTGCGCGTAAAGTTGCCGAACAGTTCCACACGGATCACCACGAACAAGTCGTGCGGCCCAATGCTCTCGACGTGCTCAACAAACTTGTTTGGCATTACGACGAACCATTCGCCGATTCCTCCGCCATTCCAACCTATTACGTCTCTCAGGTCGCGCGGCAATATGTCACCGTAGCCCTGGGCGGAGACGGCGGAGATGAGAGCTTTGCCGGTTATCGTCGCTATTACTTCGATCGCTTTGAGAACCAGATGCGAGGATTCATTCCGGCCCCTTTGCGCAAAACAGTTTTCGGTCCGCTCGGCCGAATGTACCCACCGCTTGCCTGGGCGCCGCGTTTTCTACGGGCCAAAGCCACCTTCCAAAGCTTGGCCCGTTCGCCACTCGAAGGTTACTTCAATTCTGTTTCGATTTTTCGTCCCGGTGAGAAACCAAGTCTTTTCACTTCGGATTTTCGCAAAGCTTTGGGCGGCTATGATTCACTTGGCGTTCTCCAACAATATTACGATCGCGCAGATACCCCCGACTTATTGTCCCGCATTCAGTACGTAGATATAAAAACCTACCTAACCGACGACATCCTTACAAAAGTAGATCGGGCCAGCATGGCGGTCTCGCTCGAAGTGCGTGCTCCGCTTCTCGATCACAAGCTAATGGAAACTGTCGCAACGATTCCTTCCTCGTTGAAGCTCGTGGGGCGTGAGGGAAAATATATTTTTAAGAAGGCCATGGCTCCCATTCTGAAATCTGAAATCCTGGACCGCAAGAAACAAGGATTTGCTGTCCCTCTCGATCGCTGGTTCCGCGAAGATCTACGAGAACTGACACATGATGCTCTGTTCTCTTCCGACGATGGAATTCTCGATCGTACCTTTCTAAAGAAAATATGGGATCAGCATCAAAAGGGCACGTATAACCGTTCCGCGCATCTTTGGTCGGTCCTGATGTTTCGTAAGTGGCGCGAGGCCTTTTCGTTCTGAATTGACGATTGACGGATATTAGGAATCAAAGATTTCGTCGCAGAGCATCAGTCATTTTGGTCGGGCGATATCCGCTATGGCGAAGTTCTACTGGAAAAGCTTGTCATTTTCCGTCGTTCGAGAAAATCCTTACCATATATATGCACCAGATTCGCCCCCTAGCCATCGGCAGATGTTTGGACCCCCTAAACCGCTGAACATATTACAGTTCGCGATCGAAGAGGAAGCGACCAAAGTTGCACCTTGGACTACCAATTGCTAGAGTTATTACAGGATATTTTCGCTGAGCACTCCGCGATTATACGGCACCGAATCACAAACCGATAGATCGTTGGGAACAAATTCACGTCGCTTGCCACTTACACCAGAAATGGAGAAATTGATGATCACGAAGATGAATAATGCCCGCACACTGGCGCTGATAGTGATTGGATTCGCGGCAAGTTTGTTCGGACAGAGCGTTCGAGCCGCAGCGCCACCCGTTCAAGTCGGCGGATGCAAGGGCAAGACCGAAGTGAACTACCCGACCATCCAGGCCGCCGTAACCGCCGTCGGAGTAGGTGGTACGGTCAATGTCTGCCCCGGAACCTATCCTGAGCAGGTCGTGATTAATAAAAGCTTGACGCTGCTGGGCAATTCGAACGGAAACGCAGATAACGCAATAATCGTTCCCCCGTCTGGCGGAATGATTCAAAACGCGACCGATCCTGCGCCCTGGCGCTGCCAATCCGAATATTGCTGCTCAGATCTTCGTGAACAATGCCTCTACGGTGACCATTAAGAATATAATTCTAAACGGCGCCAACAACGGCTTGTCAGGATGTAGTTCTCCGGTCCTCGTGGGCATCTATTTCCTGAACACGGCGGGAGCAATTAATGGCGCCGATGTGCTGAATGAAGTGATGGATTCTCCGACCGACAACGTTTGCAACAGTGGCCTCGGCATTTACGTGGAGGCTGACAACGGCCCTGCCGTGACATTAACCATCTCAGCCGTAAACAATTTCCAGAAGAACGGAATTACAGCCAGCGGCTACGGAAACGGAATGCCAGGTCCAGTAATGAATATTTTTAGTGACAACGTGGCAGGCCAAGGCCCGACATCGGGAGCTCTGGAAAATGGCATCCAAATCGGATACGGAGCAACAGGAAAAGTTGATTCGAACATCGTCTCCGACTTAATCTGGAATGGCGGGTCAACCGATAACCCCGGAGCAGAAGCCACTGGAATTCTTGTTATCGCTTCAGTAACGATGTCACTGTTAACAGCAACCGCATCGCCACGACGCAGTTTGCTATTGCCGTGGTCAGCGACCCAGTTTACGGCAATGCCGACGAGCAATACCGTCACGGTAAATTACATTAACAATTCCTTCGTCGACGGGATCGACATTTGCAGCAATGGAAACACCATTCAAAACAATGATGAGTACAACAGCGTTCGCGCCGGGATCCACATCGATTCGACTTGCACAGAAGGTTCCGGCGGCGGAAGCAGCGGAAACAATAACGTGCTGACTAAAAATAATAGCAATGGAGCATGTGCCGGCCTTCTCTTGGGAAACGGCACGGGGAATACTTCTAATCCACAAATTCTCATAGCCAACGTAAATTTTCAGACACTGGCAGGGAATACGTGCAATATGCCACTCGGCACTTCTAAGGCTATTTTGGCGCCGCAGAACTCAGAAAAATCGCCGCACCCCTTAGCCTTCCGATAGGCGTGCGTTAGCTATCGAGAATGAAAGCGCTTCAGGCGAACTTTTTGCGTGCACGATTGATCGCCTGAAGCGCGCATTCCAAGCTCAGAATCCGCGCCCACTGATCCCCAAAAGCAAATCCCGGCTGTTGTGAACGGATTAAAAAGTTCGCTAGAGCCGTCGAATCCAGCGAACGGCTAAGCTCCATTTTCTCTGGGCGCAGAAACTCTTTCACTACTCCCTGGCGCCACAATTCCATACGAGGATCACGAGCATCATTTTCAGCGTCCTGGCGCATTCCGACCTTTCCCCGAATCTTGCGTGTGACCTTTTCGCCAAAGTAGGTTGCGAGAGGAAAAAATCGATAGAAATTCTTCCAGGTTGTCGGCACCGCGGGAAAACCGTGCTCCAGCGGATACTCCGCTAGACGAGGCGAAAATTCCGAAAGCATTTTACGGATCATCAAGCCTCGCCATCGCAGCATCGCGCGAGCACTTAACATAACCTCGAGCACGGAGCGAAACATAAAAGGGGACAAACAAGGCCATATTTGGTTCGTGCTACTGGCTATGCGTCCTTGCCAGCGCTGCATCCGCATCATCAGATAAGCGTTGTCCATCTGAAACGTATTTGGCATTTCCGTCAGTCCAACATTTGTGCGTTCAATCACCCCCGCGAAATGGTCCACCAAATCCACGCGCGCCGCCACGGGAAATATGGATGAATCACATCGCTGCGCTGCATAACGGCGCTGTGCAACTTTGTGTGCATCCAATGGGCTGCGTGCCCCGATTCGCGGAAAAAGCAATTCCCACCAATATCCGCGGGCCACTTCCCCGAACGAACCATTAATGCTTATATCGAACTGTTGAGAAAGCTCAGTGTGAATCTCCTTAACTTCGGCGTAGTTGACAAGATCGTATTCTCCATCCGTGAGCGGCAGGCAAGCCAGCACTTGCGCGAGCGAAATCTGTTTCATCGGCTCACTATGCAAGTTTGCCAGCCCGAGTCTTTGCGCCAGCCCTTTCGAAATGCGGACGTCCGCGGTATCGGCAGAACCTGAAACTGCGGTAGTGAACCGCACGCCAGCACCCAGGAATGCAGCAACCAGAGCGCGCGAGTCGTACCCGCCAGTTAAGTCGCATACAGGATTTGCGTACAACGAATTTATTCGTTTCGCCGCGAGCGTTGTTGCATCCCAAAGTCCTTCGACCGCTTCTTCACCTCCCAGCGATTCCGGCCTGGCGTTAACGGCTTGCCAATATCGTTCGTCGCTTTTCTTCTTGCCGTCGGCGAAATGGAAAATCGTCGCGGGAGCGAGTTTGCGCACTTCGGAATGGCATGTTCGGTCTTCGTAAATAATTCCGGTACAGAAGAATTCCTGGCAGGCTGTTAAGTCTAGTTTGCAATCATCCAACGCGGCTAACAACAGCGAGGATCCTGAAAGTACCGTTCCGGCGTCGAATATTCTCTGAAAACAATGGCAACTTCCGATGATGTCCGTCACCACAACTACTTCGCAGGTTCGAGCATCGCCGAAAACGAGAACAAAAAAACCTTCAAGCTCCTGCGCCAATCGGGCCGCGCCAACTTCCAAATATCGTTGCAGTAGTTTCGATTCCGCGCCGCTAGCATAGCCCTCCGCATGAAACCAAGTACCAGTGGAAAGTATCCAGCTCCCCGTTTTCGGATCAGAAACGAGAGTGCCGCCCGATCCGTTGTAACGTGGGAACGACGCAGCGAGCGCCCATTCAGTTTCGACAGAATAGCTTGGAACCTGCCCCCTGATTTCTTGGGCAGCAATCAGCCCATTGCGGAATAAGTTTTTCGCATTGTCCGCCGCGCCCTTCGCAGGAATTACTACCAGGAAGTTCCCCACGCCCCGCCTTTCGCCGTTCGCGTCTTAATGAACTTCGCTCATTCCCGATGTTACGCGTCGGCCGGCACCAACTCGTTCGTCGAAAAAATCTTCGACTTCGTCCGCAACGACATCCCAGGTCCGCAGTGCGGCATAGCGAACCAAGGCTTCGCGGTTCCATTCTTTTCGCAACGCCGCATCCAGACCTTCCGATATAGATTCCACAGTTTGATCCACGAGAATACCTAATTCAGGCGACGTGATAACCTCGGGCGCACCCCACACACGCGTCGCAACTACCGGGGTGCCACACGCCAGCGACTCGAGCAAGACATTCGCCCAGCCCTCCCGCGAGCTCGCAAGGCAGCTAACATCAGCTGCGCTGTACCAGTCTTTGAGTTCTTCGTTCGCTTTGCGCCCTACGAAAGTAATTCGGTCTTGCAGGCCTTCCTGAACCGCCTGCATTTCGAGGTTCGCACGAAGAGGTCCTTCTCCGACAATGTACAGTTTGATCCTCGGATGACCATCTACCAACCGTGAAATCGCCGAAATGAGGAACTGATGTCCCTTCACCCTTACCAGATTACCCACTGCAACAACAACTTCAGCATCTTCCGGTATATCCAATTTTCGCCGAGCAGCCCGTCGATCAACTGGCGCGAATCGCGCTGGATCGACTCCATTTCCAATAGCGCGGGTACTTTCCGCTGGCGACCCTAGCTCCAACATCGAATTCTTCAACGCCTCGCAAACTCCTATGGCGCCTGCGGCATGCTCCAGCGTCCATTGAATTTTGGGCTTAATCTTGCGGAATGACGGGAACAGAGTTATATCCGTGCCCCGGGCCGAGACGATCACCGGAATCCCTAACGTCCTTCCAAGGAGTAGAGCCGCGAATCCGTCTGGATAGACGTAGTGAGCGTCAATGCAGTCAAATTTCATCTCCTCGTGTAGTTGGCGTACGAGCGCCACACTTCCTTCGAACATCAATTGTCCGTGAAACGACATAGAAAGCTTGGGGAGCAAGAAGTATCGTGGGTGATAAACATCCAAATCACCAATTCGTTCGCGCCTCGGAATGCTGCTCGCTTCACGCCATCGGCGAAACGGAATCCAAGATGGGGAGTAAGGAACCGGCGCCACGACCGTGACCGTGTTTCCGGGCCGCCGTGTTAAATGTGCGATCCGTTGATATACGAAGATCCCATGCCAGGGGTGCACGGCGTTGGGGAACAAACTCGTAAAGGTTAGAATCCGCATAACTGCAAGCCGCCACGCCTTGTGCAGAATTATTTCTCGACCGCGAACTCTAGCTACTTCGTTTTCGCCGCGATCGCGCGCCCTTGCATGGTGTTGGGAATCTCATAGCCAGCCAGATCAAGTAACGTCGGCGCGATATCTAACAATCGCGCTCCCTGAAACTCGCCGCGAAGCGGAGAATTCGGAGCCGAAAGCAAAAACATTCCGAACTGTGCGTGATTGCATGCGTCCGGACCTGTATCATTTTCCTGCACGTGAATGCGGCTGTAGCCGACGCTTCCGATCGAACGCCAGTAAAGCCCGCCAAAATGGACGATCAGGTCGGGAGCCACGTTTCGGACGTTCCTGTAAATCTCTTTGGGCTTAAAGACAAGCGAGTTGAGCGGACGTCCTTTATCATCCTGCAGCGCTTCGAACCGTGATTTCATTTCATCCTGAAACGCGTCGTATTCGCTATGCGGAATTATTCCTTGCGGCTCACGACCCTTCACATTGAAAAAAACTCGCGCATAGTATCCGCCTTCGCTCCACACTTTTGTTTTCGCCCAATTAATTTTCAGCTTACTGAATGGAGTAATTTCCTTCGGATATTCATCCAGAACCAGCAGCCCTTCGTTTACGAGCCACTCATTTACGGCCAGCCCACCGTCTAGCCGTTGTGCTCCATGGTCCGATACGACCAGTACGACCGTATCCTTATCCAGTAAGCGGCAAAACACTTCCGATTTGGTCGTCAATCCACTTGTAATATTCAGGGATAGCATTCTCGTAAGGATTGCCCGGCTCGTATTGAACATGCTCTTTGTCAAAATAATTCCAGAATCCATGGTGCATTCTGTCCAGGCCGATATCGACAAAATGGAAATAGTCCCATTCCTTGTTCTTCAAAAGATAGCGGACCACTTCCCATTGCTTCTTGCTCATATCGAAGATTTCCTTTTTCAGCCATGCCTTGTCGTCGCTCCGAAAACCCTTTACGTCTGTCGGATATTCGCCAACAAGTTTCGTGATTTCCTCCTTGATTGCCGCGGGAAACGTAAATTCGCCCTTGACTGTATCCGGTGTTAGGAAACACCCGACGCTGATCCCATTAATCTTGCGTGGCGGGTACCCGGGAGGTAAACCAACGATGATGGATTTCTTTCCGCGGCTGGCCAACTGATCCCAAATAGCAGGCGCTTGAATAGAATTGGAGGTTACAAATCCGAGACCGCTGTAGCTGTAATCCGTGCGATTTCGAAAACCGTATACACCGAGAGATCCCGGATCCTGACTCGTTACCATACACATCCAAGCAGGTACCGTGATCGGAGGTATTACACTTTCCAGCCGTCCGTATACTCCTCCGGCCATTAGCGTTCGGATGTTGACCAGACGTTCGTCGTTGAAAATTATCCCAGGCGCAGCACAA
Organism: uncultured Acidobacteriota bacterium; assembly: GCA_963838475.1. Classification (GTDB taxonomy): domain Bacteria; phylum Acidobacteriota; class Terriglobia; order Acidiferrales; family UBA7541; genus Palsa-295. Next base: position 212,173 of record CAWIRJ010000006.1, on the reverse strand, counting down.
TCCAGCCCCAAAACACATATCTTCATCTTCTGACTTGCTCCCTTGGATTTGTTTGCCGGGTTATCCCGAACTTAAAAATCTCACGGATAAGGCAATAATCTTGTACGCGAGAAACGGACGCCTCAACATTGTAATATAACCCGCATTCTCGCCTTCCGTGATTTGAAGCAACGCCCTGTTCGGGGGAGAACGGGTGCCACCTTTGTGTAACGCTCGGACAAAAAAAGGCGGGCGATTCATCTCGCCCGCCTTCGAAAACTGATCTGTTACTAATTACCGCTCTAAAAGCATTGATATCAATAGAACGCTTTAGGCCCTCACTCTACGAGTTATCCAAGCTAAGGCCAGCAATACTGTTCCGAACAGCATTAAAGTCGTTGGTTCGGGAGTAGGTATCACCACTACGTCAGACGAACTCACTTCGCCGTTCCAGTTCTTCGACATAGTCAGGTAACTGAGATTGAAGAGTGTCTCGGTCAGTTGGCCAACGCCATTCCCGTCGTTCAAGCCCAACGCAGCAACCAAAAGCGGATTGATGTAAGTAATAACTAAATATCCGTTGACCCCACCGCCGCCGGGGTTGGTCTTCGAGCTGCCCTTGTTTAAACTAACGTGTGTAGGGGGCGCCGAACTGCCTAGATTGCTGAAATACCCTTGAATCAACGTAACCGGATCACCCAGACTACCAATGCCAAGGCTCGCGATATCGCCCTTCAAAGTCAGGGAGCTTCCCGTCCCACTGAAATTCGCACCCTGAAATCCGGCTCCGTTCACATTGGTGCAATCTGCGATGCACCCGCCCGTATTCAAACTAAGAGTGCCATTGCCAATTGCGTACAGGCCGTTCGGGGAAGGCCCAATGTTTCCGTATTGAGCGCGCATTTCCATAATTGGGGCGTTCGTAATTTTAAACTCGTTGCCAACGCCCCCACTGAAACTCACCATGCCGCCCGGGTGCTTCACAGGTCCGGGATAAGTGTTGGACATAAAGTCGATCGCCGGGCCTTTCGGCAGGATGGAGCCCGCCTTTGCCGGGGCAACAGCCGCCAAGCAAACCAAACACAACAACATAAAACCGTTCTTCAACTTCATCATTTCATTCCCCCAGATCCACCTGCTGCCAGGTAGCAGAACTTGAGTTTAGACTTTACAGAACGAAAATTACTAGTTTGTTACCCTTACAAGAAAAGTTAAGCTAGGCTGCCTCGATACCATCTCCAAAAACTATTCTTAAGCTCTGACTTTCCGTGTTATCCAAGCCGCTGCTAATAAGGCCGTTCCCAGCAGGATTAGGTTCGTAGGTTCAGGAGTCGGCGCCACAAACAGATTCGATGCTCCGACCTGTCCCGACCAAGTGCCGGTCGACGGCAGGAAATTCATATTGAGGTAGAGCTCCGTCAGATCCCCTTCGCCGGATGCATGAGTAAGGTGCAGCAAGTCCACGATCATGGGATTGATATATGTAATGACTAAGTAACCGTTCAAACCGCCGGCGCCTGGTTTGAGGTTTACATGGGTTGCCGGTTTAGTTGAACCCAGTTGGCTGAAATAACCAAGTACCAGGGTCTCCGGGGTATCGATGCCTAATCCTGCGATCTCGCCTGTCAATTTCAAGGAGCTTCCGGTGCCGCTAAAGTTAAGCGATTGGGACCCATTCTTGTTAATGTGCGTACAACCAGAAATGCATCCTCCAGTCACGATGTCCAACGATCCGTCTGCGACGGCGTACTGGCCATTCTTGGAAGGACCGTGGTTGCCGGCCGGGGCATGCAACTGGAAAATCGGCGCATTGTTCACAATGAACGAGTTCCCAAAGCCTTCTGTAAAACTTGCCGTCCCGCCGGCATGTTGCACATTCCCGGGGTTGGACTGGGACGAAAAATCGATACCGTGACTGTGCTTCGGTAGAATCGAACCGGCTTTTACCGGCGTAGCAAGCAAGATCAGTCCCATAAACGGGACAGCAAGTAGATGGAATCGGTTATTTTTCATTGGAGCCCCCAAGAGTCGCCCCTCTTGACTAGACTACACCCATAGAACCAGCGCGTGTTTCCCCGCATTCTACGTTCCAACCTGACATAATCTATGCTTATTGATAATATTGGACTTAAACGCAAGATTCCGTTCGCTCCCGGAGCCCTAGGTGCAATAGTTTGAACATAAAAGGAAGCCAAGAGGCAACCCTGAGCTTTCGTCGCTGGGCAGGCACGTTCGCCCTAGTTTCACCGAGGTATCCTCGGGCGGGAATCAAAGTGCGCAAAAGTGGTAAAGTTTATCAGGATGGCCGTATTTCTGGCCTTCGATTTGTAGCTTAGAACTGCTAAGCTTAATTTAGTTAACGAGATACGATAAGGATGATATGGAACCAAGGTTGCAAACTACAAATCGGTTGCTCCGGGGTAATCTTGTCTATGGCTTATAAACTCAATGATTCAAAACGCACGATAGCAGTGGATTTTGACGGTGTAATCGCCGAGTACGATGGCTATAAGGGCCCAGGCGTCTTGGGCGAGCCGCGGATGGACGTCGTGGAGGCCATGCGGGAGCTCCGGTCCGAGGGGTGGAAGATCGTGATTCACACCACCCGTGGCGAGCATGAAATCGCGGACTACCTTGCCAAACACTCTATTCCCTTCGACGAGATCAACCGGAACTCCGACTATAAGACGGCGGGTCCCAAGCCCGTAGCCGACCTTTACTGGGACGATCGCGCCGTCTCCTACTCGGGAGATGCGCGTAAGGACCTTGGAACAATCCGCAGTTTTAAGACCTGGAGCGGCCGCGAATAAATCACCGTGCTATTGTTGTTCGTAACAAAAATTTCAGAAGTTATTCCACCGAAGCAAAAAAAAGAGGGATATGACCAGTAAACTGATTCGGCCTCATGGCGGCAAACTAATCAATCGGACTCTCGAAGGGCGCGACCTGGAACAATCGCTCGAACGCGCAGAGAAACTTCCACGTCTCAAGCTAAATTCGCGACAGCTTTCCGATGTTGAGCTCATAGCCATCGGAGCTTTTTCACCGCTCACCGGCTTCATGGGCAAGAAAGATTACGAAAACGTGGTAGATAATCAGCGCCTCGAAAACGGCCTTCCTTGGACGATTCCAGTGACACTCGCCGTTTCCAAACAGGAATCAGGGCGACTTCGACCATCTTCAGACATCGCGCTTATCGACGACAGCGAACGAATTGTAGCGATTCTGCATCTCGAAGAAATTTATGAATACGATCGCAATCACGAAGCGGAACTCGTATTAAAAACCACGAGCGATACTCACCCTGGGGTGCAATATCTTTCCGGCGTGGGCGAGTACTGCTTGGCGGGCCCCATCAGCCTGCTGAGGCGACCGGATCGCGGAGAGTTCACGAATTATTTGCTGGATCCTAAAGAAACCCGCTTCCTGTTCGAACACCGCGGCTGGAATACCGTAGTCGGTTTTCAAACGCGCAATCCCGTTCATCGCGCACATGAGTACATTCTGAAATGTGCCCTCGAGACCGTTGACGGACTTCTGCTGCATCCCCTGGTGGGAGAAACTAAATCTGAAGACATCCCGGCGGAAGTTCGCTTGCAGTGCTACGTCGCGCTGCTCGATAGTGCTTTGCCCTCAAGCCGCGCTGTTCTCAGCTTGTACCCGGCAGCTATGCGCTATGCGGGACCGCGCGAAGCCATTTTCCACGCTATCGCTCGCAAGAACTACGGTTGCTCGCACTTTGTTGTGGGACGCGATCATGCCGGCGTCGGCAATTTCTACGGTACCTACGACGCGCAACGCAAGTTTCTGGAATTTGAGCCCGGCGAACTTGGCATCACGCCGATCTGCTTCGACGCCACGTTCTACTGCAAAAAGTGCGCCGCCATGGCCTCCGAAAAAACCTGCAAACACGGCCCAGCCGAACGGTTGGTCCTGAGTGGAACTAAAGTCCGTGAATTACTCCGCGCCGGCGAAAATCTGCCGATCGAATTTACGCGGCCTGAAGTGGCAGAAATTCTCCGCGAAGCTTATCGCGATAACTAAAAAATGGGGACCCCACGAATGAATACGAAAAATAAAGGCTTTACTCTCTGGTTTACGGGCTTGCCGTGCTCCGGCAAATCAACCCTGGCGGAGATCATTGCTCCTGAACTTGCACGCCGCGGCCGCACCGTGGACATTCTCGACGGTGACATCGTTCGCACGAATCTCACTAAGGGTCTTGGCTTCAGCAAGGAAGACCGCGACGAAAACATTCGCCGCATCGGCTTCGTCTGCGGTTTGATTACCAGGCACGGAGGAATTGCGATCTCGGCAGCGATCTCGCCTTATCGTTCGGTGCGCGATGAAGTTCGCTCGAAGATCGAAAACTTCGTCGAAGTATTCGTCGACACTCCGCTTGAGCTTTGCATCCAGCGCGACGTTAAAGGCATGTACAAGAAGGCCATCGCCGGCGAAATGAAGAACTTTACGGGCATTAGCGATCCTTACGAACCGCCGCAACATCCGGAAATCGTGATTCATACTCAGAAAGAATCCGAACAAGAATCAGCCGCGCGCATTTTGGGCAGCCTCGAACGCATGGGTCTCATCGAACCCGCCCATGAGCCGGCTTACACTTCGGACGAAGCCGAGAAAATTCGCGAGCGCCTAGAGAAACTCGGCTACATCGAAAAATAAAGGGGCCCATCTTGATTAATGTCGTCGGGTTGTGTGCGTTCATCGGACGGTGCTTCACGATTGCAAACATGCAAGGTCGGTGATATCTTGCCATCAAATTAGCGGTCGTAGCCTCGACCGTGAGGAGTTCGCGATGAAGACGAAAATTCAAGTCGCTTTTGTGTTGTTGCTAGTGCTCACCCTCGCTCTCTATCCTATTCCGACTTTTGCAGGCGCTCCAATTCGACATGGTTCTGACGTCGGGGCTACAGGTAACGCCGATTTTTGGAATTTACTCGGACCAACGCAAATTGTCCCACTCTCGAACTTCACCAAGATATCGTACGAGTATCTGTGTCCCGGACAAAACGTTGCCGCTGCAAATGCGGACGAGGCGGATGCGGGCGGCTGCACTGGAGGCGCATATCTGTTATTGATTCAGATTCAGTCCACCAGAACGGCGAACTTTAATATCACCGTGCAGGATCTCGTAGGCTTTACTTTCGTTGAGGACGCAAATAGTCCCGACACTTCGACAGTGGGTGTAGTACAGTGCGACACCAACAACACGGTTGGTTTGTGCACTACCCTCGGTAGCGGACCGGCTTCTCAGTTTCCAAACCTGACTTTTACACATCCTAAAACCAACAAATCGGTGACCATCAACATACCACCGCTACCCGCTTATCCTGCCGGCACAGGGACCCAAGGGCAGGGCCTCACTATCTTTATCCAGACGGCACAGACCTCCGCTATCCCGGTCGCGGTACCCAAAATAGCTGGAGGTTAGGCTTTAACTCGCGTCGCTGTGAGGGGTAACCCTCTCCGACCTTGTGTTGCTCGCAGTCACCGCTGCTGCCGCCTTGCGAGCAAGCCGTTGGAACCCTTTTTGCCCGGCTTGCGTTTCTAGCGTCTGCATCAGCGAGCGGGCGGCACTACTCTTTTCGCCTTCAAGTTCGATTTCAGCTTGGGCGAATCGCGCCTCAAATTCAAATCCCACGAGTTTCATCCCGCTTGCGTCTTTCCGAGCCGCCTCGAGCTCGCGGCTGGCTTCGTCCATTTTGCCTGAACGGCCTTTCAGACGTGCGCAGGTTATGGCAAATGAAAGACGGACGATGCGATCCTGTGCGGGCAATTTTGCGGTGCCTTCTACAACAGATTGCGCCTCCGATAATTTCCCCTGCGCCATCAGCGATCGGACCAGCAGATCGTCCGCTTGGATCTCGCCATCGTGAAGCTTTTCCGTCTGGAATTCTTTCGCTGCTTCGCGCGCTAACGCTTCCGCCTGCGGAGCTTGCCCTTTTTCCAGCGCCAATTTCCCCAGCGAAACTTTACTGCTCGCGACGTCTCCCTTGGCTCCAAGCTTCTCCCGAATATCAAAAGCTTTTCGATAATCCTTCCCGGCGCCTTCCAAATCGTCTCGCGCCATTAGGACGTCCCCGAGCGTGTCCAGAGTAGCCGCAGCGTCGCTTTCCATACCAAGTTTTTCGCTGATGTTCAAAGCATCTCGCAGACTTTTCTGCGCGGCGGCAAGGTCTCCCTGTAAATACAACACCAGGCCGATATTACTCAGCGCCATCGCGGCGCCCCCACTGTCGTTCACTTCTCGCGCGGCAGATAATACTTGCTCGTACGTTTCCTTTGCCTTTGGAAAGTCGCCCTCCGCATAAAAGACGCTCGCTAAATCGTTTTCGTACTCCAGGACGTGTTGCTTGTCTTTGTCCTCGCGGGAAATAGTCAAAGCTTCCATGTAACCCGCCCTAGCACCTTCCAGGTTTCCACGGTCAGATTGAGTATTCGCGATGTTCACTAGCGCTCCTGCGATGTCTTTTCTCGAGCCCACGTCGCGCATACTTTGAAGTGCTTGTTGGTGTAGTGCGAGCGCGGCATCCAGATTTCCCTGTGTTTCCAGGATTTTCGCTAATCGAGTTACCGACCTGGCCGATCCCTTGCGATCCCCGGCCAGCGCAAATGCGTCCTTCGCTTGATTGCAAGATTTCTTGGCGTCTTCTAGTTCGCCCAGGCTATACAGCGCCCAGCATTCATCCAAAGACGCCTGCGCAGAAATCAAGTGGGCATCTTCTGCCTTCTTCATAGCCCTTTCGTCTGCCGCCGTTTCCTTCCTAAAATCGGACAACGACTTGTCCGCAGCTGCCTCTTGTAAATCGATACGTGGGTCGTTTTGTAATGGAGGCGGTAGTTTTCGCATTTCATCCACTGTCGCCAGGGCGCCCTGTCCCTGGCCGGCTGAAGTCTGGACATTGGCCAGACGCAATCCGTAGTCGAGGTTGTCCGGGAAAAATTCCCACAGCGAACGGTACGTTTCTATAGCCTTCTGCCAGTCGGCCGTCAATTCAAGATAGCGGCCTTGAATTGATAACTGATCTTCACGCGAGAGTTCGCTCGAAAGCTCCTTCGCTTTCGAAGCTTCCTCGCGCGCCTTCGCATCATTGCCCAGCTCGGACCAAGCTTGCGCCAGCGCCGCGTGACCCAGCGCAAACTTAGGGTCGGACTCAACAGTTTTTTCCAACAGGTCGCGCGCCGCAACCGCATCGAAGAGCCTTAGCTTCGCTAAACCCTCCGCATAAAGCCGGGCGGTTTCAGAATTCGCAGGCAGCGACGCGTGCAACTCGGCCGCTTCAGCCGCGGAGACTTCCCCGGCGCTCAGTTTCTGACGTAACGCTTCGCCCGCCCGATTAATCAACGCGTTCAACTCAGTTTGTGTCCCGGTCTCAACCATGGACGCAAGCGTTTCTCCGTTTTTCGTATCCTGGACGCGTAGGTCCAGCCGTATCGGCTTATTAATAGACTTGTCGTCCACCAGGTAAGAGCCGAAGACTACGAGATCAGTGCTAATGTTCCGGCGAATCTTGTCGAGAGTATCCGGCGCATACGTCTCGGCATCCGCAAGCGAAAGATCCGCCTTCATTCGCGAAACCACTTCTCCTGGGATTGTGCGCAACTTTCCAGCTGCCGCAAGTTCCGAGGTCAGCTCTTCTGCGAGAGCATCGGAAAGCCACGCTTCACTCGGCTCTTTTGAAAGATTTTTGAATCCCAGGACAGCCACAGATCTCCTGGTTTTCACCACTCCGCTCGCGATAGGAGAATTTCCATCATTCGTTTTGTATTTGCTGAACAATCGATCGCGGAATCCGCCTGGATCCATCCAGAGAAGCGCAGTGATCAAGAGAACTCCGCCCAATCCGAACGCGAGGATTTTCTTGTGAGGAAGTACGACCACTGAAGCTGAGGGCGCCTTATAGCTTTCGAGTTGTAGATTCGATCCGACCGCTGACGATGCGCTCAGCCTTTCCAGGTCCACCTGCATCTCCCGCGCGGACTGATATCGATACGCCGGATCCTTCTCGAGTGACTTCAAAATTAAGGACTGCATTCCTGGCCGGAGTCGCTGACTGAATGCGCTTGGTGGCTGAGGATGCTGATGTAGGATCGCGTCGATCAATCGCGGCGCCAGCGTTTCGGGAAACGGACGCTGGCCGGTCACCATTTCATACAGCACGGCTCCGGCTGCGTATATGTCACTCCTGGTATCGGCTGGTTCTCCTTTTAACTGCTCCGGCGCCATGTACGGAAGAGTCCCCGCTACGGTATTCGAACTCGTGAAGCTCTGGGTTATGTCCGTGTTGCGCGGTTGCAACAATTTGCTCAAGCCGAAGTCCAGAATCTTCAAGCGGCCATCGGGCGTAATACGTAAATTGCCAGGCTTCAGGTCGCGATGCACCACTCCTGCGTCGTGCGCTGCCTGCAGGCCTTGCGCCAGTTGCAAACCGAGGCGAACAGCCTCCTTCTCGGAGATTGGCCCTTCCGCCAATTTCCTATCCAGCGTCTCGCCGGTTATGTACTCCATCACCAAAAAGTTCACACCGCCCTGTGAATCGAAATCATGGACAGTTGCAACGTTGGGATGGTTCAGTTTGCAGAGGATTTGTGCTTCGTTCCGAAAGAGTTTCACGGCAGCGGAATCCGCCAGCGAACCTGCCAGCAGAATTTTCAGGGCGACATCGCGGTCTAACCGCTCATCGTGGGCGCGGTACACCTCGCCCATTCCACCCGCACCAATCTTCTCCACGATCCGATAGTGCGAGATGGTCTGGCCAATCATGCTTTACAGAGACTCCCGTTGCGACGCATGTTAGGTCGCGTCTGAAAGCAAGTCAATGCGACGGCCAAACATATGTTCTACTAAATGGAAATTGTTCATAGGCTCGGAGCACGGGTCGTGTTTATAATTCATTCAACGTGACCTGCCCAATCTCCTGTTCGGTAGGAATCAAGCAAACCTGACCATCCTCATTTGTTGTTGGTGGTTTTCCCTACCGGAGGCAGCTCGTCAAGCGAGCGCCAACGCCTCCTGACGACGACTAGAATCGGAGTCCTTCTTCGGTCGGTGAGTCGCACATGGCTGTTTTGAACCGAACTTTTGCGTCGCTATTCGTATTGACGGTATTCCTGTCCCCTCGCCGCTCAGGTAACAATGGCCCCTCGAAAAGCAAGAATCTATGTGCTAGCAACTTGGTTTTTACGCAGAGACATTTTCATTGAATCTGTGTTGATATGGCCAGTCTCCTCGGGTGAATCATTTTAACTTCTGGACTCGCGAGGTTCGAGCCAAGTGATCTGGGACACCAAGTATCCAAAATTATTTCGATTCAAGCATTGTATTAAAATCACAACGCATCGAAGGACCGAGACGCTGCCGGGTCTTTTCCTTCTCACAACGGGAGTACCAGATCTTGCGCTAGCCGCGAGGAACTTAGATGAGGATTAGATCCTTCATTCGACGGAGCGGGAAAACTTTTCGCAAAGCTAATTGGAAGATGGTATCTAACCTCGCGTTCGTCCTGGCGTGTTGCGCTGTGCTTAGCGCCCAGAATGTGGTTTCGACTGGTGCGCTCGCAGGTCGGGTCACAGATCAGAGCGGGGCGGCGGTGCCGGGAGTCTCAGTTTTTCTCCGAAGCCTAGCAACCGGCGCACAACAATCCGTCGATTCAAACAGTGCTGGACTTTATCGGTTTCCAGTACTGGTGCCAGGCACCTATTCCATCACCGCCAGTCTCAACGGATTTCGCGATGTGCTGGTTTTAGTGAAAGTGCAGGTGGGAAACGCCACATCCCAGGACATTAAGCTGCAGGTGGGATCTAGTCGAGACACCGTTACAGTAAACGCGTCTACGCCCCTGCTGCGGCCCACGGAATCCTCCGCCAGCACTGTTCTTGAGCGCTCGTTTACCGAGGACCTCCCGCTCAATGGGCGTCGTTATACGGACTTTACGGTGCTCACGCCGAATACCAGCTATGACGGCGACACCGGCCTGGTGAGTATTGCCGGACAACAGGGCGGAGAAGATTCAGGATATGCGAATGGAAATGGCTCCAATGCATTTACCGTCGACGGAAGCAATGCTACCAACAACTATTTCGACGACATTATAGGGCGTTACCGTATTCCCTATCTCTACGGCGAGGATTCAATTCAGGAGTTCCAGGTTTCTATAAGTCCCTACTCGGCGATCTATGGAGGAGGAGCAGATTTTGTAAATGCGGTGACGCGGTCGGGAAGCAACGCGTTCCACGGAAATGTATTTTATTACAACCGGAATTCGGCGATGGGAGCTAACGACGCCATCGATAAAGCAAACGGTTTCCCCAAGCCAGAGGATTCGTTGCAACAGTTCGGCGCCGGGGTGGGCGGGCCAATCCGGCGCGACCGTTTATGGTTCTTTGTGGATTATGAGCAGCAACTGCGAAACGATCCGATTCCCGTCATTAATTCAGCTTTGGCAACGACGCCGGCGAACTTAGCTGCATTTTTGACTGCTAATTTTGGACTTACAGCTGGGGCAGTGCTGCCTCCGCCGAATGGACCTTTGCCGGTGCCGGGCAACGATTCGGTGCCTGATCCGACCAATCCGGTGTACCTCCAACAAGTCTCCAATACTGTGAACGCGCTGAACTCCAATCTCGGCACCAAAGCGAGAAGGCGCAACGATTGGGTGATCACGCCCAGGCTAGATTACCAACCCACCGCGCATGACGGTGTGTTCCTTAGCTTGAATTTTAACAACTTCAGCTCACCTGGAGGCGTCATCACAGACCCCACCGTGGGCAATTACGGAATTCAGACACTAGCCAACGCCTACGTACGCACGGATCAGGCTAGCCTGGGATGGACGCACACTTTCTCCCCCAACCTCGTGAACGAATTTCATGCGAGCACCTCGCAAGACAACGAGATCGCATCACCGACCGGCTTGGCTCCAAACACTCCCACAATAATTCTGGATAGTCCTGCCGCGTTCGTTCTAGGTAACGCTCCTTTCTCCGTCGGAAGAGTTTTTGAGCGGCAGTATTCCGTCGCCGACCGGGTAGACTACGTGATCGGCAAGCACACCTTGCAATTTGGTTTTGAATTTAATCGCGCTTGGGATTCGGACAACAATGATGGCGGCGCGGACCCCAATGAAGCTGTCGATTTTGGGTCGTTCCTGGGCAGTTATGAATTTCCGAATCTGGAAGCTTTTGCTCTAGGTAAATACAGCACGTTCAGCCAGACCTCGGGAAACCCGACTTTTTCTTTTGCCGTGCCCTACTACGGATTCTACCTACAGGATACGTTCCGCGCTTTGCCGCAATTGACGTTGGAAATGGGTTTGCGTGAAGACTTTCAGGTTTACCCCCAGCCTGCGGAAAATCCACTCTTCCCGCTTACCGGCCAGTATCCGAACCAGTTTCACCGCCTGGCGCCGCGTTTCGGATTTGCCTGGCAGCCCGCATCGAAAATAGTGGTGCGCGGAGGATTCGGACAGTTCTACACCAACATGAACGGACTAAACTACCGGAATGCTGTGGTCTCGAACGGGCTGGCGTCACAGCAGACTTCGGTAAATTCCACCTACAATGGAGGTCCGCCGAACGCGCAAGTACCAACGTTTCCGGCCATCCTTCCCGCGAATTCTCCCTTGTTTCAGGCTTCTCCCGACATTTCGCTGGTTTCGCCGCACTTTAAAGCCCCTGATATTTTGCAGTCCAGTGTGCAGATTGAGTGGGAGATCTTTCGCGATACGACCGTAACTATCGGAACCATGTGGAATCACGGACTGCACATTCTTTCAGGCAGCGCCTACGATTTGAACCTGATGCCCTTGACCGGCACAACGACCTACACAGTCTGTCCACCTGGCACAACTGCTCCTCCCTGCAACGGGCCCGCGATCACGCTACCGAATATGGATAGCGGGTTGTTAACCGAGGGGCGCGTCAATGCCAATCTTGGTCAGATCAACGAACTGATCAGTCCTGCGCAAAATTATTACAATTCCTTGTTCGTACAGGTCCAGCGCCGTATGTCACAGGGGCTTTCCTTAAATTTCTCTTACACCTTCGCCAAAAGCATCATGCTGGATGGAATGGACTTCAACGATCAGTTCGATTTCAGCAATACCCACGCTCCTTCGCTGCTCGACCAGCGGCATCGAATTAGCTTTGCTAGTGTTTATTGCCCCCGGCTGGAAAGGCTGAGCAGCTCTGACCTTGGGCGGGTGCTCCTCACAGGCTGGATGTTGAGCAGCGTCATGGAATTCTCTTCCGGCCGTCCTTACGCGGGTTTGTTGAGTCCAGCCTGCACCAGTTCCACCCTGTCGTTCAACAATTGCGACGGCGCCGATGACAATCTGAACGATACTGCCTTCATACAAGATACTGCTAACACCGCCGGTGGAATCAATGGCGCCGGACCCACGCCGGCCATCGGCCTGAATTCATTCTACGGCCCGTGGCTTGAGAGGATCGACGTTGGGCTGGCCCGTAATATTGCGATCAAGGAAGGCAAGGAACTGCAATTGCAAGTGCAGGCGTTCAATCTGTTCAACCACGCCAACTACTACGTTCAGAATGGCAACGGTATCAACCAATTGCAATACAACCCTATCGGCACCACGTGTGGCGATGGTGCAACGTTGAACCAGACCTGCTATCTCGTACCGAACTCGGGCCCGGGCAACTTCGGAACGCTGCAGGAAATAAGCCCCAACGGGCTTCCTCGCGTGCTGCAATTTTCAGCACGATTCAACTTTTAGACTGGCTAGTTGTGAGATTTCGATCATTAAAGATAGAGCTAATGGCCGCGATAAGAAGACTCATTCGCGATTCAATTAGAGCGTACGCGCGGTAATTCGACTTTCGCATATTCCCGTTGAAGAATTCGCAGCATATCAAAAACTTCCAGGCCCGGTGCCGACCTCAAACGTCAGCAAGGTACGATTAGGAAATAGACAAAACGCACACACGACCGCGCAATCGTTCGCATTTTCACCCTCGCGACAAAAATTTAAATTTAATTTTAATTTTCAGAAAATTGGGGAATTTCTAATCGGACCGCTTCCAGGAAGGAAATGTGCCAACGGCCAGAATGGCGCGGAAAGTACTCTGTTAGGAAATCCCTGTCAAGGGAACTATGAACTTTCTGAGAAATTTCTTCTGAGCTAGTCGTCTGTTACAAATTTACGGCCGGCGATCTACGTGTGGTTCCATGCGTACTATGCGGCTAGTTTTTTCCGCTCGCTTCCCAACTACTCAAAGACAGAAAGATTTGAACAGAAATACAAAATGAAATCTCTTTTGTAATTTTCAGTTCTCGTCGGGCGGTCGGGTGTTAATCCAGAATTTCAACACAGAGTCTCGGAATTGCACGCACACTATGGAGTCTCCCTCGGGCGGTTCGGTAACGGATTTCACGCGGCATCTTCGTTCTTCGTCGCTCGTTGGATCCAGAAGAACAAGCTTTTGTCGTGGATGTACTTCCGTCGCTAACCTGAATTCGGCGCGATGATTACTCAGCAAACGAACATTGGTTTGTTCCTGGAATGGTTCATGGTCTAGTCCGTGTCCGTAAACTATCACAGGGATGGTCTCCCCAGTCCCTTCGCGCCGACGCCGGTGCTCCTCCGTAGCAGCACCATTTTTAGATTTCAAAGCATAAAAACGATTCGCGCATTCCTGGCAGCGAAACGGTCGAATAGCTAAGCTCGACAATACAAGCCGCTCGAAAACTCCTCTTCTTGGCGCCCGCCGAGCTTCTGTGCTACCGCAGATGGGACATCGTTGCGCCACCAGCTTCGAAATTTTTCCCATGGGGCCCCTAACCCGATCATCCTGCGAGAACCGGGCTGGCGTCTACGCTATGGAAGCGCAGCCGATGAGGCAATTTTAGTCCGCTTCGCAGCCGAATCTTGCGCGTCTTGGATGTTTGCTGTCTAACGTGCACTCCTCGTAGCTCCCGCCCTCTTCCCTACCTCGTGCTCGTCGTGCTCGCAGCGCTTGACATGCACCCACCCATAGGATAACACTCACGCGGAAACTTTTTTGCCGGGGATGGCATCCGCCGTCGATGCCGGGCAAATTAGCGATCAAAATCGGTCCCGCGATGCCGTATCAGGTGATCTGCGCCCAGCAGATCGCATCGCGAGCCGTATTTTGTTGGCAGCCCAATTAAGCTCGCAGGGATTCTAATGTTTTCGGGACCGCGATCTTCCGCAGAGGTCGAGTTGTCCAACCATTTCTATCTAACGGATTTTCGCGCCGCATCGGACCACCAGATGTCTCTCATAGCACGTATGCGACCTGCAATATTCTGCCTATCCCTCGCCGCGTTAGCTCTTTTGTGCTCGCCGACCTCGCGCGCGCAAACCTTGCAACCTGACGTTAATCCCGCCGTTCCTCCCACACACTCCGAAACAACCGAAGACTACAATCGGCGCCTCGAACAACTCAATCAATCGCTCTCCGCTCACCCCGCATCCGGCGAACAAGCCGAGTACCGCATCGGCTCGCACGACCTTCTCGAAATCAATGTCTTCGAAGCTCCCGACCTCAACCGTTCTCTTCGGGTTTCAGCCAGCGGAGAAATTTCCATGCCCCTGCTCGGCGCTATCCAATCTACCGGCCTCACCGCGCGTGAACTTGAAGGCGTGATAGAAATCAAGCTTCGCCAGTACATGAAAGACCCGCACGTCGGCGTTTTCGTCACCACGGTCGAGAGCCATCCCGTCTCCGTTGTCGGCGCCGTTAAAAAACCGGGCGTCTTCCAAATTCGTGGCACGAAAACCGTCCTCGAAATGCTTTCCATGGCCGAAGGTCTTTCCGATGACGCCGGTGACGAAGTCCTTGTAATGCGCGGCGCCGGTTTGCAATTTGGCTCGGACTCGACTCGCAGCGGAGCGAATCCCGACGTGGCCACATCCTCCGCGCCGCAGTCGACCGCCCAAGATCCTCCCGACAAAAGCACGCCCGGGAATTCCCCAGGCAACGAAACGGTAAAAATTAATTTGAAGGATTTGCTCGAGTCCGGCGACCAGCGTTACAACGTTCCCGTCTATCCCGGCGACATCGTCAAAGTGACCCGCGGCGGTATCGTCTATGTTATAGGCGACGTCAAAAAGCCCGGCGGCTTCGTTCTCAAGAGCGACCAGTACATGTCCGTTCTCAAGGCCGTCGCTCTCGCGGAAGGCTTAAACGCGACCGCGGCAAAAAGCCACACAAAGATTATTCGTACGGACGAAAAAACCGGCCAGCGCACGGAGTTTCCCATCGATCTGGGGAAGGTCCTCGCGGGAAAGTCTCCCGATACTCCGCTCAGGCCGGCCGACATCGTTTTTGTTCCAAATAGTTCTGGAAAGACCATCCTCTATAAAGGATCCGAGGCTGCGGTCGCGACCGCCAGCGGTCTCGTCATCTGGCGCTAATGGACCAGGAAACAAAACTTAGCCTGTACGACGCCGCGCCGAGCGCCATCGCGAAACGTCGCGCTTCTGCTCTTCCTTCCTTTGAAGCGGACGAATCCGAAAAAGTCCCTGGTTTGGTCGAATACGCGCGCGTCATTCAAAAGCGCCGCGCCACCATACTGACCATCGCGTTCGTCGTTTTTTCCATCGGTCTTTTTGCAACGCTTAAAGAGAAGCCGGTCTATCGCGCTCGCGTTCTGGTCGAAATCCAAAAAGAAAATCCCGACATCCCATCCCTGCAGGAACTATTCCAACTCGAAAGTATTTCCGACACCTATCTGGAAACTCAATACCGCATCCTGAAAAGTGAAAATCTCGCGCGACGCGTGATTTCCGATCTCAAGCTCGATCAACTCGCTGAATTTAACCAGCCGCCACATTGGTGGACGCCCCGAAGCCAGCAAGCTTCGTTGCAACCGGCGCCGGCAACTCCGGAAAATTCCCCCGAGTCCGCGATTGACAATGAAGTCTTAAAGAAGTTTCAGGACCGTCTCGACGTCGAGCCTCTAAAACGCAGCCGTTTGGTGGAAGTTAGTTTCGAATCCAATGATCGCAACCTCGCCGCGCAGGTCGTAAACACGCTCGCCTCTACTTACATCCAACAAAATCTTGAATCTCGCTGGCAGGCCTCGCAAAAGGCTTCCGAATGGCTCTCGCAGCAGCTAATGGGTATGAAATCAAAACTCGAAAAATCGGAAGACGACCTGCAACAGTACGCGCGAGACAACGGTCTACTATTTCTCGAAACCGATAAAGGCACGTCCGAAAATATCGTCACCCAAAGACTCCGACAGTTACAGGAAGAGCTGACCAAAGCGCAAGCCGATCGCTACGAAAAACAATCACTCTACCTCCTCGTACAGCAAGGAGACTTCTCTTCACTGCCTGGCATTTTTAACAACAAATTGATGCAGGATCTCACCGAAAAATTGGCGGAACTCCAGCGCGAACGCTCGCGCTTGTCTTCCATCTTCAATCCCGATTATCCGCAGGTAAAAGAAATCCAGAATCAAATCGACGAAGCGCAATCCGACTTGTCTTCCGAACGCGAACGCGCTGCCAAAGCCATCACCAACGACTATCGCGCCGCCGTCGAACGCGAAAATATGTTGCAGCAAGCTTTCAAAGATCAGCAACACGACGCCGATGTCATCGCCGAAAAATCCGTGCAGTACAACATTTTGAAGCGCGAAGCAGACACTAACAAACAGCTCTACGTTGGCCTTCTCGAAAAATTAAAAGAAACTGGCGTTTCCACCAGTATGAAAGCGGCCAACATTCGCGTGATTGATCCCGCTTATCCGCCAAAAAAGCCGGACAGCCCTCGCGTCCCTCTGAATTTGTCTCTCGCCATGCTTCTCGGCCTCAGTCTCGGAATCGGCGCCGCCTTCTTGCAAGAGCATTTGGACAATTCGTTCAAAACTGCCGGTGAAATCGAGCGCTTCCTGCAATTGCCTGCTCTTGCGTCGGTTCCCGCAGTTCAAGCGGCAACGAATGGCAACGGCCATAGCCTCTACGCCCGCGCGCGTCACATAGCCGGTGAAAAATATCCTGCAGCCATCGTTCCTTCTTGGAATCGAATTGAAGGTAACGGCCAAAATACCGCCCTGGCTGAAGCTTTTCACGAATTGCGCACTTCCGTATTGCTTTCGACCGCGAAACATCCTCCCAAAACTTTGTTGGTTACCAGCGCCAAGGGTGGCGAAGGCAAGACCACTGTTGCCGCTAATCTCGCAGTCTCGCTCGCACAATTGGGAGAAAAAGTTTTGCTCATCGATGCGGACTTGCGCCGTCCCAGCCTCCACAATTTTTTCGGTGTCCCTAACACTTCCGGTCTCGTAAATTTTTTGACTGGCGATCCGGATTGGCGCAGTCTGCTCTCCCATCAAGCCCCAATCGGACTTTCCATCCTGCCCAGCGGCCCAATCCCTCCGAATCCAGCAGACTTGCTTTCCTCCGAATACATGCCCGCGCTGGTTCGCGAAGCCTCCAAGGAATACAAATTCGTCGTACTGGATTCTCCGCCGCTCCTGAATCTTGCGGATAGCCGCATTCTCGCTACGCTTGTTGACGGCGTCATCCTCGTCGTCGGCGGTGGAATCACTCCGCGCGAACTCGTTCACCGCGCCTATGCTTCCGCCGTGGACGCGGGCTCTCACGTTCTGGGAGCCACCATCAATTTCGCCGACACTAGAAGCGACTACTACTCTTACGGGTATCACCCTGATAGCAACGGCCACAAGAACGGGAGCGCCTAGCACGCATCGGTTCGGAACCGAATCTTTGATCGAGAAGCCATGACGAAATTCGCTGAAATTTCGCTGATTCTGGGATTGGCTATCGCGGTTCTTGCATTCGGCGGCGTCGAGACTATTTCGTTTTCGATCGTGGAGGTTGTTTTCTTCGGAGCCGCAGCTTTGTTGCTTGCGACTTCTTCAGAGATTCACCTGCCCTCGTTCGGAAAGATTACTCTTGTCCCCGTTGTGCTGAGCGGAATAGTCTTACTGCAACTCTGCCCCCTGCCCTCATCCCTGCTCGATCGTCTTGCAGGTCGTGAACTCGCTCAACCTGGCATTCCTGCAGGACATTTGAGTTTTGAACCTTATGCTACACGCACACATTTCCTTATTCTGCTCACCTGTTTCGTCGCCTTTTACTTTGCTCAATTAGTCAGCCAGGATCGCGCGCGCAAGCAATTCTTTATCGGCTCGCTCGTTGCCCTCGGAACTTTCGAAGCTTTCTATGGTTTGGTGCAATATCTCAGTGGCTGGCAGCAAATTTTCGCTTACGTGAAGAAATTTGATCTGGAAGAAGCCACCGGCACTTACATCAACCGTAACCACTACGCCGGATTTCTTGAAATGATTTTGCCTTTCAGCTTGGCATTCGTGTTTTATGAATACGCCAAGCTGCGCGGCGATCGCGATTCTAAAGTAAACCTTCGAGGCGTGATCGGAAAATCGGCGATCCAAAAACTGATCCTCTCTCTCGCCATCTCGGTGGTTCTATGCGCCGCTCTTATATTCTCCCGGTCCAGAATGGGCATCATTGCAGCGGGTTCATCGGTTCTGCTGATTTTTGCACTCGTCTCAATTTCCAGATTTCATGGACGCCTTGGTTCTCTGCTCGCCGCCTCCTTTATTGTTCTTAGCGTCGGTCTCGCACTTTGGATCGGCCCGGGTCCAATCGTGTCCCGCTTTCAAACCGTGAACGAGGAGTATTCCCTGGGCGGCCAAAGCCGTGTTTCGATGTGGCGCGATGCCCTTCCACTAATAAGGCGTCACCCCTGGCTCGGTACTGGCTTGGGAACTTTCCCCATCGCCTACACCAGCAACCAAACTGCGTTCCTCAGCCAATTTGTAAATCACGCACACAACGATTACCTGGAGATTGCCGCTGATATAGGCCTTCCCGCCGCGCTTACTTTCTTCGTCGCGATTCTTTTCATTTTCGGCCGCGCGATCCGTTCATTCCTGTCTGGTGAACGCAATTTCGAACGCGCAGTCGCTCTCGGTTGTGCGGGTAGTATCGTCGCCATTGCGCTCCACAGTTTTGCCGACTTTAACCTCTACATTCCCGCAAACGCACTTCTCTTCTCCACGATATTGGGCCTGGCGGTATCGGTCCGTATGCCATCTTCGGAAGAGCGGAGTAGGCCGATTGCCGCGTAAATTTCAACTCGCGATGAAGCGTGTACTGGATATTGTTGCGGCGTTTTTTGGCCTGGTAATTGTGGCCCCGCTTTTCGCATTACTTGCTCTTTGCGTGCATCTTGATTCACCCGGCGATATTTTCTTTAAGCTGCGCGTTGCCGGACGCGATGGAAAAGCCTTCGATCAATGGAAATTCCGCACCATGGCGCAAAACGCCCGGGATACCGCTCATCGTTTCGAAACGTCTGCGACCGATCCGCGCATCACACGCGTCGGCCGCTTTTTGCGCCGTTGGAGCATCGACGAACTTCCTCAACTTTGGAATGTTCTCCGCGGCGAAATGAGTTTGGTCGGTCCCCGCCCGACTTTTCTTGAAATTGCCCAACGATATTCTTTGGAACAAGCTCGCCGTCTCCAGATGCGCCCCGGATTGACTGGCTTGGCTCAGCTACAAGGCCGTAACCTCATTTCTTGGGACCGAAGAATCACGCTGGATATCTTTTACATCGAAAATTTTTCTCTGTGGCTCGACGCCAAGATCATTTGGCGCACGATTCCCTTATTGCTCCGAGGCACCGGTGTTTACGGAGAAGGCGGCGCGGTTAAGATGCACGACTTGGCGTGACTGCAAGGATGAAACTCGATAAATGCCGGGTAATCGTTTGGGGCGCGGGAGGTCACGGCAAGGTGATAGTTGACGCTTTGCTTGCCTCCGAATCTTGCACTTTAGTGGGGATCCTAGACGACGATAAAGCAAAAGCTGGAACGAACATTTTAGGCGTGCCGGTTTCTTATTTACCGGGGAGTTTGGAAACACTTAGACAGACTCTTGATTTCGATCGAGTCGCGATTGGAATTGGAGATAACTACATTCGAAACGATAAATTTCAGCAGGTGAAGGCTTGCGGATTAGAACCAATGAACGTAATCCACCCGAGCGCCCATATATCGCGTTTTGCTGAATTAGGAATCGGCGTCACGATCCTGGCCGGAGCAGTTGTTAACCCTGGCACCACCATTGAAGACAATGTCTGTGTAAATACCGCAGCTTCGATCGACCACGATAATTATCTCGAGGCGAGTTGTCACATTTTTCCGAATGCCACGTTAACTGGTGGCGTGCGAGTAGGAAGGTTTGCTTATGTTGGTTCGGGCGCCGTGGTAGCACCGAATCTTGTCGTTAATCAATATTCTCAAGTCGGAGCTGGCGCCGTTGTGCTAAAAGACGTTGCGGAAGGCACGCTCGTGGCCGGAGTTCCGGCAATCGAGATCGGCAGACAACCGAAACGTCCAGAACAGTTTGGAGCGGAAGCATGTCGCTAACGGACGCGAATATTCCGGCCATCGCAGGCGGCCGGCCGATGTTCGAAGAGCGCTTGCCCATTGTGTCGCCCGAAGGTCTTCCCGGCGAAGAATTCCTCTGCGACGTGCGTAAAATCCTGGGCAGCCGTCAACTTACGAATGCGAACTTCGTGCGCAAGTTTGAAGAAGCCGCTGAACAATATCTCGGAGTTCCGCATTGCGTAGCGGTTTCGAGTTGCACGGCGGGACTCGTGCTCACGCTGCAGGCATTAAGTCTCGAAGGCGAAGTGATCCTTCCCAGTTTCACTTTTCACGCCAGTGCCCACAGCCTTGCTCTGGAACGGCCTCAAGCCCGTCTTTGCAGACTGCGACCCGGAAACATTTTGCATCGACCCGCACGCAGTCAAACTTCAAATGTCGTCCAACACAACCGCAATTCTGGCGGTCCATCTGTTCGGAAATCCAGCCGCGATCGTGGAACTCCAGACCATCGCATCGGACGCTTCGATTCCCCTGATATTCGACGCCGCCCACGCATTCGGAAGCGACATAAACGACAAGCGTGTTGGAAATTTCGGCGCGGCTGAAGTATTCAGCTTTTCTCCCACAAAGCTTTTGGTCGCCGGTGAGGGAGGAATGATCGCTACGCGCGATGCCGATCTTGCACGAAAATTGCGCGTCGCTAGAAATTACGGCGACAGCGGCAATTACGATCCTGAACTCGCCGGTCTAAACGCGCGCATGAGCGAATTCCACGCCGCCCTCGCTCTTTGTGGCCTTGATGGTCTCGACGCTCGCATCGACCGCCGCAATCAGATTCGCCTGCATTACGAGCGTCGCCTTCGAACCTTACCCGGACTGAGTTTTCAACGCATTCCACCCGGCAACCGCAGCTCATGCAAAGATTTTGCAGTTTCGGTTGATGAAGCCGTGTTCGGCAAGTCGCGCGACTGGCTCTTCGCCGCCCTGGAAAAAGAAAATATTCAAGTCCGCCGCTACTTCTATCCCCCTGTGCATCGTCAAAAGCTCTATCGCGAAATCTGGGACAAGCGCCCCTTGCCGGTGACAGAAAGTATCTCCGAGAGCATTCTTAATCTCCCGATCTATTCCACGCTATGCGATGAAAACGTGGAGAAAATCTGCGATGCCATCCTGCGCTGCCACGAATTCGCCAAAAAGAAAAAACTAACCAAGGCACATCGCGCATGAGAACAATTATCTTTCGTCCTTACGCGAGTCAAGGCTCACGTTTGCCCGAGCTTGATGCGAATCAGTTTGGTTTCGCGACAGTTCAACAGGACAGCAGCACGTGTGGCACTATTCCGTTTCTCACAAACGCAGAGTTCCGGTCGCAAACATTCTTGTCTGAATCGCAGTGCAACTCGGATGTTTTCCTTCTTTGCCCGCGGGACCGTGGAGCAAGAAATGCTGGCTTGGCCGGGCAGACGCATGAACATCGCCAACTTCCGCGCATACTGGACTTCATTGCAAAGTGAAGCGCGCGCCTACCCGTGGAAAAATAGTCTGCTGCGCATGGTTGCGGACGTCATCCTCGTCAATTTTTCCATGCTCACCGCTTTCGCCCTCTGGTTTCTGTTTTATGTCGTAATTTTGCGAACCCCGGATCCGCAAGGACTCGCGGAGCGCTTCAAAAGCTTTGTAACGCATTACTGGCTGCTTTGGTCTTTCCTCGCGCTGCTGGTATTTCAGCTCAGCGGCTTTTATCCGCGCACGCGGGACGCCGGCGGCGTGCAAAAAACAATCGCCGTCCTCCGCGCAGTGAGTTCGTTCGTCGTGCTGTTTGTATTTGCGGACTATTTCTTGTACCGGGGTTCCCTGGTCCCGCGCGGCGTCGCCGTCATCGCCTGGTTTTTGACACTGGCCACCGTAGGCGGCGTTCGCCTTACCAAACACAAAATCCTGAAGCGTTACAATTTCGAACGCAAATCAGACCCGGAGAGCGTGCGGCAAGTTCTGGTTCTGGGCGGCGCGGGGTATCTGGGGTCGGTGGTGGTAGCGCGGCTGCTGGAGCGTGGATTTAGAGTGCGGGTGCTGGATTCGTTCCTGTTCGGGGAGGGTTCCCTCGAGGATGTACGGAGCCACGCGGGCTGCGAGCTGGTGCGAGGGGACGTGCGGGACATTGGGGCCGTGGTGAAGGCGATGCGGGGGTGCGACGCGGTGGTGCACCTGGCGGCAATCGTCGGCGACCCTGCGTGCGACGACAACAAGCAGCTCGCCATGGAAGTGAACCGCGCGGCGACGCGTATGTTGGCCGATGTGGCGCGGGGATGCGGGGTGCGGCGGTTTGTGTTTGCGTCGTCGTGTGGCGTGTATGGCGCGTCGGAGTCTTGTCTCGACGAAGCGTCGGCGGTGAATCCGCTTTCGGTGTACGCGCAGACAAAAGTGGATTCCGAAAATATTTTGCTGGCCGCCGCCGGGGGGGATTTTGCTCCGACGATTCTGCGGTTGGGGACTTTGTTTGGGCTATCGCCGCGGATGCGGTTCGATTTGGTGGTGAATTTATTTGTGGCGCGGGCGGCGTCCTCCGGGAAGATTACGGTGTTGAACGGGGAGCAGTGGCGTCCTTTCCTGCATGTGCAGGACGCGGCGCGGGCAGTGGCGGCGTGTCTGGAGGCGGAGACGAGCGCGGTCTCGGGCGAGGTTTTTAATGTGGGGTCGCCGTCGTTGAACTTGCAGATCGAGCAACTGGGAGCGGCGATCGCTCGCGTGGTGCCGGGGACGGAAATTGTGCGGGTGGAGAATGGGGACCGGAGAAATTATCGCGTCTCGTTCGAGAAGATCGAGAGAGTTTTGAATTTTCGTTGCGAGCGGACGTTGGAGTCGGGGATCGAAGAAATTTATGCGGCGATTCAGTCGGGGCTGATTGCCGATTTTACGACCGAGCAGTTCAACAACCAGACGGCGATGCGGGCGATGGCGGCGGCTGCGGGAGGGGCGCTGGCTCCGCTGGGCCAACTGGAGATGTTGGAGCGGGCGGAGGCGAAGCCCTTTTGACGACTTTTTGGCGCGGAAAATGGGGCAGGAATTTAACAATTTTCTGAAGTCTCTAATGTGCGTTCTGGCCTCGGTTAGAAATTTTCCTGTCCTTTGTTTTCTGTAATTTAGGTCAAATTCTACTTGTGGTGCACTTTCGGTTAGAAATGCGATCTTTTGAGCCGAAATGTTCGATGGAAATTGTCTTAGCGACTCCGTCAGGAGGTGGCGTAATTTCCGCTCCTTTTGGTCTTGAGTGGCGGGGCGTCTTTGGGGAGTTTTGGGTGTGGGATGCGGTACTGGAATTTGGCAATTTTCCGAAATCCTTACTGTGTGTTCTGGTGTCGGGTAGAATTTTTCCTGCCCTTTGTTTTGTGTAACTTAAGCCGAATTCTACTGGTGGGTCACTGTCGAGTAGAAATGGCCAAGAATGGACGGGTTTTGGGCTAGTTTTGAGGGCGTCGGCGAGCCGGAAAAGGTGGAAAGCCCCCGGTTTAGCGACGCGGGTTACGTTGGCTCCGTCCGAAATGCCAGCTAGACCCGGCGGGGCGGCTTGCTGCTGCGAGTTGGCGTCGTTACTCATCCTACATTCAGGCTGGCACGAGGGTAGAAAAAGATCAAGGACCAGAGTGCTGTGGACTTTTTAGGTTATTGCGACTTCCCTCTTGGATTTCCCATTGTTTGTGGAATGGTCTCTCACGTACTGATAAAAAGCGCGACGGGCGGCGCGTAAAGTTTCGGGATCGAATTGCTTCGCTCGCGCCAAATTTCGCTCGGACATTGCTTTCATGCGTTCAGGATTGGCGGTGACTTCCATAATTTTCTGGGCTAGGGCCTTTGGATCGTTGACCGGAACAAGATCGTCGGGCGCAAGAAGCTCAGGAATTCCGCCAACGTTCGAGCCGATGCAAGGACACCCGCGGGCCATGGCTTCGAGCATGGCTCGGGGCAATCCTTCGGCACGTGAAGGCATAACGAATAAATCGACCGAATCCAGAAAATCAAAAACTGGCTTGCCAGATGACAGTCGCGGAACGAACTGGGTTCTATCTTCTATTTTCAACTGACTTGCCAATGCCTTCATCGCCTCACGGTAACGGCCGTCTCCCACTATAACGAGTTCCAACGCACGGCCCCGCGAACGGCAGAATGAAGAGGCACGCAATAATACGTCAGGACCTTTATACATTTGAGCCAAGCTTCCGATAAATCCAATGCGGACGGGTTTATTTGGACCGATTCGGCGAAATCTTTCCTGGAGTATCGGGAAGGTCGCAAAAGCGGAGTCCATAAGAGCATTGGGAATACGCGATTGTGTAAGCATCTGGGGCAGCGGGATAGCGTTTTTGCAACGCACGCTCGGTGACGTAGTGGATGGCGACCGCTCCCCGGCACATCGTCTTTAACTCACCCGAACCAGCGCGACGAAAAACAGGCCGGAATAGGCTAGGCCAAGTTCCCGGCGCAAGTGCGTCCCACGGATCGCCACAACCTCCAGAGCATAAGGTTTTTTGACGCGACGAATCTCCTGCCAAGCTAAGCGTCCCACCAGGCCTGGAACACGAAGAATATATGCATCAGACTCGCGTACGGCTAGCCTCACGCTGGCCTTGAGATTGCTAAGGTTGCGAAGATACTGCCACGGACCCCGATAATCGGGCAATGCGCAGAATGAAACTAGAGGCCCGTCCGCTTTTGCTTCTTCAAGACAAGTGCGATTGGACTGGCCGACTCGCGCCAATATGATCACTTCGCTAAACATTTCCAAATAACAAGACCAGAAAGAATAGCTCGTTGGTCCTATAACGCGGATTTCCTGTGCGTTTACACGCATGAAGTGCGCCTCGGACGTGGTCAAGACGCGCAATATGCCTTCTCAAAACTGCTTGGCATCTGGCGACTTCGCGTTGAACATGAGTTTTTCGTGATGCTTTTTTCGAGCGAGAAAGGAAATACATACGGAGGAAACCCATAGTGACGCAAGAAATAAAAGACCCCATACGGCCGGTCGGAAGAAATTTGAGGAGTCATTTCTGGTAGTCCAAAGGAGAGGACCTAAGATTAATCCCCATGTTGCGAGAGCGTACGAACTACGGATCGAAACCTGCTCCAGCCGAACTAGAGCATACGCGAGAAGCAGGAAATACCCGACAATGCCGACTACTCCAAAGTTCATATACGGCTCAGCAACTGCGGAAAAACCCATACCGCCATAATTCTTGTACATCCAAGGATCGGCAAGCGCGGTTATCCATTGATTCGGAGGCAGGTCGTCAAGTTCTTCTGTTGTTGATGCTTGCCACCGAAAAGCTAGGTTTGGAATTATGGTTTTCAGTGCGATCAGATATGTCTTGCCATGACGGTAGTCCGTGGGTCCGATGAGAGATTCGGTTTCGATGAGCGGTCTGATGCTCTGGCCCATTTCTGCCGGGACATCCAGGATATTTACGGAACTGTCGAAAGAGCGCTCGTTCAGAGGTTCATCCCTGACCATGCCTATTATCGGGATAGCTACAAGTAGAAAGACGCAGCATAACCACGGAAACCAGCGTGGAAACTCCATTCCTTTTTTCAGTGATAAGGTGTAAACGACGAGGCATATGATCAGCGCAGGTCCGCGGAAACCTAAGTAAAACAACATGAGGGCCCAAACGCCCGTGCACAAGAACGTGATCCAAAGCCTAATTCTCGCAGCGCCAGCCACAGCCAAACACAAACCGATCGATGCAAACATGATGCCGGCGCCGAAAAGTCGGGGGTCGGACTCTGCGCGCAAGCGAAACGTGTCGTAATAAGTAAGCTTGTAATAGCCGACCGGGTCCAGTTGAATCAATCCAACCACAAACATTAACGCGCCGAGGAGAAAGAGAGAATTACCGGCGGCAAATAACTTGGAATCTTCGAATTTCGAATCGTGTTCAACAGGTGAGTCGTCAGAAAACGCTTCCCCTCGGAGGGCCACAAGTAACCCGAACTGGTAAGCCAGCAGTGAGTAAGTGATCAGCTCCAGCGCGCGAGAAAGACCGTACGGTGTAAACCATGAAACGCGGTTGATGTCATACGCTCCGAGCACCCAAGGTACAACAAGACCTAAGTGAAAAAGACCCAAGAGAATCAGATAAAGCATTGGAGCCGTTGTGATTCGCAAGTGAAGACCAAAACTGGAGAGCAACAAGGAGGCTAACAGCACGGCGGCGGTTACCATGACAGCAGATCTGTCGCTTCTTCCCACTTTGATCTGCCAAATCGCAAGTATTGAAACACAGCTCCAGACCGCAACAAAAATGGGTCTCATAAACGTGGCCTGCTGTTGCACCGCTATCCTCTTGCGACGGCTGCATACAAGTCTGATAAAGTCGACGCACTGCGCTGAATACAAAAATCACTTTGAGATATCGCTTCCAGCGCGGATTCGTCTTTGCCTCTTTGGAGAGCCTCCACAGCTTTGGTGGCCCATTCTTCCGCGCCTTCAGACAGAGATAACTGAGTAAAGTGATCGCGGAGAAGACCAGCCTCCGTTGTGACTGTGTCCGATACAATACAAGACAATCCTGCTGCCTGAGCTTCGATAACAGCGATTGGCAAACCTTCAAAGAAAGACGGGAAAACAAACAAGTCCATCGCGCCACGCATTATCCTAGGCACATCCCTGCGGATGCCGGCGAAATGCATCTTACTCCGTAGCCCTCGTGCTCCAGACTGAGTCTCGATTTCAGCTCGGAGGGGGCCATCCCCAACTAGGAGAAAATGAACGGTCGGTACCCTCTTTTGAATCTCGGCGAAAACTTCAAGAAGAAACTTATGGTTTTTTTGTAACTCGAAGCGGCCGACATGCCCAACTACAGGAGCGTGGCATGGTACGCCTAATTCCCTGCGAACTCGGTCACTTTCCACAGGATCTTGAAACGGAAGGAGGTCAATTCCGCAGTGAAGTACACGAAAGCGCCTATCTGTCGTCCAATCGTCTCCAAATAATTGCGCAGCCGCGATTTGGGAAGCTGCCAATCCTTGAGTCGCGTAACGTTCAATCCAAGATTTCATAGTGCAACGGTAGTATCGGCGCGCCTTGGTATTGGGCTTGTCGTCTTGGCTGACATGGCTGTGAGCGATGCGCATTCGAATGCCCTCTTGCTTAGCCCACCGCAACACCAAACCAGAAAAAAGAGTTACATGGCTGTGTACAACATCGTACTTTCCCTGCCGCAAGATTTTCCGGAACCTCCGACGAAAAGACCATGGATTCAAACTTCGTGGGCAGGACAGCATCCGACCGCCGAGCATTTCTACTTCGGCTGCAAGGAGTCCCAGCTTGGGACCAAACGTGCAGAAGTGGAATTCAAGGCGGTCCCGGTCGATATATTTCAGAACGTTGATAAGCCAAGTCTCGATGCCCCCAGGATCCATCGAACCGACGGTGTGTAGAACTCTGATCGCCACGCCATGCTCCACAGTCAAAAATCTTTAAGCGCGTCCGTATTTTCACCGAGACTTCAAGGTACAAGACTAGGCTTTTCCAACGCCTATTAGATTTCTACTGAAATGTTCTTCGTTTCCAACTCCGCATATCCTGTACACCACACGATGAAGCGAGTTCTCGACTAACAGACGAAACCACTGAGTGGCGTCCGCCGCTTTCCTTCGCACAATCTGGCACTCGCGAAATCCAGCACATTCCAAAAGTTGAAGGAGCGAGATATCCGTGAAACCGCGAACGTGAGTTAAGTCGATGTATCTCGCGTATGCGCCGATAACATTCGCCATATTCGGAACTTGGCAGATGAACAGGCCGCAAGGCAGCAAGGAGTCTCTCACGCACTCTAAGAATTCGAGCATCTCATCATCCGTTTCGATATGTTCCAAAACATCGGTGCAAAATATCGCGGAAAATGACCGTGGGTTCCTGCCGAGGAAATCGGCGGCTTTCTCGTGAAGAAGCGTAACTGTTTCGGGGAGGTGGTTCTTTGCCAAAACTATTTGAGGCTTGGAGATATCTACACCAACAAGCTCAAAATGCTCCGGTCTGCTCTGCTGCAGCCAAAATAATAGAAATCCTATCCCGCAGCCGGCGTCCAATATTCTTGATCCCTTAGGAAGGCCCGAAACAATACGCCCATAACTAGCCTCGTAATCGGGCATGCGCTCCTTGTAGCTGACCTCATTAAGAGAATCACTCGTTAGGGCATTTAGGCGCAAATAATGAGCTTCATATTCATCGAACAGCAATTTCCGCAAACGATTCAATGGGACCTACTTTCCTGAGGGGTGCATTCAGGGTTGCCCTGCTGGTTCGAGAATCGTTTCGTAAATGGCAGCAAGCTCATGGCCGGTTTTTTTCAGGTCCAGTAATTCGCGGGCTGCTTCGGCCCCACGTGCGGTCCGTCTTTGCGCTTCTTTGGGATTCGACAGTGCCTGCGAGACAGCTTGCGCGAGAGCATCTGGATTCCCAGCGTGAACGAGCCATCCCGTATCGCCGTCTCGAATTAAATCGGGGATGCCGCCAACATCGGTGGCGACGACCGGTACACCTGCAAGGAGCGGTTCGACCACGCTGTAGGCCAAGCCGTCCGAATGAGTCGGGACAATAGCCAAATCCAGATCGGGATATGTCGTTGGTAGGTCCGTTCGCGTCCCCGTGAAGGCCAAAGCATCACCGCATGTCTTCTTGCCAAAGCGCCGCACGCGATCTTCGTACCAACGTCCATCACCCCACGTTCCACCGATCATAATTCCGCGAACGTCGGGACGCTCTTTGCGGAGCTTGGCGAGAGCGATGATGAAATCTTCGTGGCCTTTGTGACCGCGCCGATTTCCGAGATACCACTTCGGAGGGTATAGCAACGAAACCATTCCTATCCAGGGAGCGCCTGCGGGAATTTGGAATTCGGTCCTCAAAATACCCGTGCGATTGCTTGGATAATTTTTAAGATCGGTGCCGAGGTAGGACAGGAATACTCGATTGAGCGGAAGGCCTAAAGCCTCGTACTTTCGCTGTGTCCATTTGCAGGTGGCAATCCAATAATCTTGGGGGCCAGCCAAGCGTGTGTCGAGCCAAGCAAAAAGCCTATGTTCGAGATGCAAGGTTCCTGTGACGCCAAAGATGCGCGGGATTTTGGATTTTTTTCCGAGGGCCAGGCGGGTGATGAAAGTTGGGCCGACGTGGTGCGTGTGGATCAGGTTGGGGCGGACGTCGTCGACTAGCTGGCGGCAAGTGCGGAGGGTGGCGGGAATGCGCCACGGTTTTTGCGCGGGGAAATCGAGGTTGGCGCGGACGACGGTGGCTCCGGCTTGGCGATAATTGGGAGCGAGGCCTTCGGTGTCGGACGGGAGCGCGACGACTACTTCAATGCCGAGCGAACAGAGGACTCGGACTTGTTCGTAGGCCCAATTTGCGCCGACGGCGGTCTTCACGATGTGCAAGACCTTCATGGAGGCGACCATTCTAATCCTGAAAGGGAGTCGCGCAGGCCATAAATTCGAGGGGGGAAATCTGCCGGCAAGATGCCGGCGCTACGACGGCACGGAAAGAGCCGAGGCTGGGCAATTCTGCCGGCAAGATGCCGGCGCTACGACGGCACTGGCTCGAAGAGATAGATACACTCTTTGCCGGGCCAGGTGTTGTAATTATTTTTGGCGGAGCCATAGGCGAGGCGCACGCACTTGTACAGCGCTCGTTGGGGGAAGATACGGTCGATCCCAGGCAAACCGGGAAGCGAGTACCTGAAAATATTCGAGAGCTGCAGGCCGCAGTCGGCGAACATTTCTATAATTTGGGCGGAAGTGGTGAGGGTGTAGTGATAGTTCACGCGGCCGAACGCTTCCAATATCCGACGATAAAAGATTCCGACGCGGCTGGGGAAACCCGAGGAATCGGTGCTCTGCATGATGACGATACCGTTGGGACGCAGGAGCTCCGCAGTTTTTTCGATTACGGCTTTCGGCGATTCCACGTGAGCTAGAAAGCCGAGGCAAATGATTACGTCGAAGGAATGAGGCGCGAGATTTGCGGCGAGGAAATCTTGGTTGATGGCTTGGACATTGCGGCTGAGGCTTGCCGGGACCTGTGATTGCGCTATTGACAGCATTTGGCTGGAGAGGTCCAAGAGCGTGAGACTTCTGTGGGGGTTCAGGAGGGGGATGGAGGCGGAGCCGTCACCACAGCCGACGTCGAGAATCGTGGTGAATTCGCGATCGCGAAGAAAGTGTTGGACGGTGTCGGCGCGGATGTTGATGTTGTAGCGCCTGCGGTCGAGATAGGGTTGCGGCGATTCGAAGAGGGATTTTACTTCGTCGAGCTTGGGGCTCATGGCGCGGAAGTCGGTGGGCAGGACTTCGTCGGAAACCTCATGGAGGCGACCATTCTAATCCTGAAAGTGAGTCGCGGAAGGCACAAAATTCAAGGGGGAAATCTGCCGGCAAGATGCCGGCGCTACAAAACCTTGAAAGGCGCGGGCGGAGGCGGCAAAATGGTGCACGATGAGGTGGAAACTTGATGGACAAAGTTGGGCGGTGGTGGTAAATAAGCAGCATGTTGGGCCGCCGTTGGCGGTCCGGTTGAGAGGTATGCGGTGAGTTCAAGGTTGCCGAGTTCCAGATTGATCCTACCGGAAAGCCTGAAGCGACTAACACTGAAAGACTTTTTTGCGCGATTGCTGGCGACTGGCGCTGCTGCGATTTTGGTGATGGCGGCGGGGGCGCAGGGGCGGACGCGTTCGCAGGAAAAGCAGCCACTGGGGTCGTTGAGCAGCGCGGGAGAAGTTTATGTGAACGGTTCGCCGGCGCCGGCGGATGCGACGATTTTTAGCGGCGATATGGTGCGCACGGGCGCGACAGGGAGTGCGACATTTACCAGCAGCGTGGAAGGAACGTTTCAGGTGCTGCCGGGGAGCCAGATTGCGTTCAACGGCGGCGACCAATATGTGGCGGAACTGCAGTCGGGGACAGTTGTTGTGACTTCGCAGCGTGGGCCGCAAGGGCTGAGCGTGCGCTCGGGAAGTTATACGGTGGTGGGAGCGACGGAAGGCGAGTTAACGAGCGCGAAGATCGAGCGCGGGGCGGACGGGTCGTTTGCTGTGACTTGCCTGGGCGGCAGCGTGATTTTGGTGCCGGCGGGCGAAGGAAGCAACGGGCTTTTGATCCAAGCTGGACAGATGGTTGAGATCTCACCGCGGGGGAAATTGTCGTCGGTGAAAGAAGCGGCGGCGGCCCCTGCGCCTTCGTCAACGCCAGCGCCGGGAGAAGCGCCTTCGACGCCAGCTCCTGCTCCGGCGCCTGCTTCCACTGGCGTAAGCAACACTACGAAATGGATTATTGCTGGAGTGGCGATTGCGGGCGGCGCGGGCGCTGCAATAGCATTGGCGGGCGGCCACAAGTCTAGTTCGGTGAGCCCGTCGGATCCTTAAAAGTTTCCGTTTTTCTTCCCTACTGATACAAACCTCATAACGTAATTTCTGGCAGTGGGTGCGTGTGTGACGAGATGGCTCTGTCGAGAGTGTGTGGGACCATGGGCGGGGGGGTGGGCGTTAATTTGCGCGCGTAGGTTGCAGGCGGAAGGTTACGGTGATGGATTCGGTTGCTTCGACAGGCTGACCATCGAGAGACGTGGGCTTGTAACGCCATTGACGGACGGCGTTCGCGGCAGCGGCGACTAGCAGAGGCGGGCCGGACATTTGGTCAATGTCCTGGACACTGCCATCGCGGCCGATGATGGCGCGCAATTTTACGACACCTTCGACGCGTTGATGCTGAGCGTCTTCAGGGTAAGCCGGCTCGACGCGAGAAGTTAATTGGCCGATCTGAAGGCTGGCGCCCTGTTTGGAAATTTGAGATTTCAGCTCGGGCGGAACTCGGATCGAGGGGAATGGACTCGCATTTACGGAAACGGTGCCTTTGAGCACTTCGGCCACGGCTGCGATTGGGGCTGGTAACGATGCGCTGTTGGGGACTGGAGGTGGCGCGCTGTTGGCGACGGAGCTCTGGCGGATTTGAGGAAGCCGCGGCGTTTGGTGGCGCTGCGGTGTTCGCCGCGAGGCTCGGATCGTTGGATGACGCTAAGGCTGCGTTGGCCGAAGACGAATTTGTGGCGCTCGGCGCCGAGGACGAAGATGTGGCGACGTCGCGTTTAGCGTCGGCAAGTTTTTCTGGACCGCTTGATGCAACATTTCTGGTGTTGACGTCAGCCGGACGCGGAGTCTGCGACGCAGGCTGCGGCGACGCAATGGTCGGATGAGGAACTTGCGACGCAGCTGATGCAGTCTGTGTTGAGCTGGGCACGGGAGTTTGCGGCGCGGGCTGCGACGTTGCCGGATTTACAGTCTGTTCAGACGAGGCGGTTGTGGTGTTTGTTTGAGGCAAGCCTGCGCCTGGGACAGGAGCGTCGGTCTGGGCCGAAGTTACGCCGGGATTTTCGGGCGGCTGCGATGAATCGGATTGCTGGCTGGCGAATTTGTCGAGGATTTGTTTTCGTCCGCCTGGACCGGCGGCAATCCATCCGGCGGCGAACGAGAGTAGAACGACGACAAGAATTGCAGCTGCGATATTTTTCCAGTTAAGAGAATGGGTGGTAGCAGAAGTCTCTGAATCCGCTATGGATGAGGAAACTCGCGCCTCAACTTCCGAGGAAGCCTTTGCTTCCTCACCAATGCGCGACGCGGTGCCCGTTGGATTGTTAATCCGATCTGAAACTGGACTCATGGAGGATGCGGCGACTGGCCAATCCGACGAGTCCGAAGCAGCAGCAGGTATTTCGCGTGCGACAGTTTTTTGATCATTTGCCGGAGCCGGCATATTCGTCGCGACGAGAGGCGGAACATTGGCGAGCGGCACTTTCGCAGCGGATTCCGGTTGTTTCGGAGGAACGTAGTCGATCGAAGTTTCTTTGGAATTTTGAGTGCTCGGTAGAGAAAGTTCAGCGACGGGAAGTTCCGGAATGAGATCTGGTTTCTGATCAGAGATTCGAGTGACTGGAAAGCCAGAAGGTTTCGGCGGCGATTTAAGCGCGACGTTTGGCGGCATCTCCACTAATCGGTCGTGTGTACGCGCATCCGAGGCGGGTTTCGGTGCAAAGGGAGCGGGATCAGAAGGTTGTTGCGGCTTGCTCGAATTCTGCCTCGCAGGAAATTCCTCGGCAACCCACTCGCGAATTTTCAGCAGAGCTTCCTGGGGCAAATTATCGAACTGAATGCCGGCATCCTTCCTTGATTCTCCTACCCAGACGATGTTTCCGCTGGTTTCAACCAGATAGCCAGAATCGGGGATTTTGAAACTCAATTTGGAAACGTGATCGGGAGACAAGCCGGCTACGGCTTGGATATACATACCATCTTCGCCAAGATTCAGAATGATGCCACCGTTGGAATCACCGAGGTCGAGGTATTCGAGCGAGAGAACACGACGACGCGGTTGAGAACGGCGTTCAGGGACAGGTGCGGCGCAGGTGACCTCGGAAGCCTCATTCGCAACGGCTGGAGGCTGCTGAACAGCAGGTTTCGACCGCGCACTTTTCGATCCGACGAGAAAAAGTCCGGGATCGGCGAATATCGACTTTAGAATTTTGTCTTCGGGAACGGCACCAGTCGGTTGGGAAGCGCCGATCGCGTTACGAATAGCATCACGCACTTGGGAATCTCGGGTCGCACAGGCTCTTGCGAAATCCAATTCCGTATTTTTGCGCGGGTCCCTTCGATCAAATCGACGAAGCGTACTCCCGCCTCTCTTTGTGATTCCGCGATCCAAGCTACTTCCCCGTTCGTTTCGATCCATTCCTTGGAGTCGGGGAGCTGGAAGCGCATTTTTGCGACGGCACCGACCGCCAGAGTGAGAGTTCCGGTGGGCGCAAAAACCAATCCGTTTTCGCTGATATTGAAGACAAAGCCGTAGTTATTCGCGCCGAACTTTACAAAAGCCTGGGGCGTGACAGGGGTACGCGTATGGAGACGCCTTTCTCCAATGTCGAGGGGTTTCTCGGCTTGCCGGTGGTCCGACATGACTTCCTTTGCGGCGCTGCGACGAGCGATATCTAAGTAGATATCACCCGAGACCCGTTATTCAAACGAGTATACGCCGGGGATAAACCAGCTACAAGGTAAGCGGAGCTGGGTGTGCTCAATTTGAGGTTAGGGCGGTCTCCCCGTCTAGCTCACCCGTTGATCAAGCGTCGGCGGTCAAACCGACCTAGAACTTATTGGAGCCGTAGTTGACAGATTGTGGCGCAATTCCTATAATGTTTTTGCCTTACACAATGTCTTCGCTGCGCCATAGCGGACGACGTTGGGCCACCGCGACGCTGTTTAATTGCAGTACTGCAAGGCGAACGCGACGTGCCCAATCCTCATAAGTTCCCAGAACCTGAAACCACAGCAGCAATTCCAACTTTTGGCGAATTCTTCGCCGACGGTGTGCTCATCGACCTGGTCTACACAGAGCACACGGAACATCCGCAATTGGCGCTTTGGGACGGAAAAAACGAAACCATCGGGCCATCCGTGGAGCACAACGGTCACCAATACGTCCCGGACTTTGTTGATCGCAGTATTCTCCGCGCGTTAGCGCTGCCAACGGAGGTGCTTCCCCATGGCACCACGCGTGGCTTGTTGACTCAGGTTTCTAAGCTCATGACAACTTTCGCGGGCCTCGATGAGAAATCGGCAGCCCTCATCAGCCGAGTCGTCCTGTGTAGCCATCTGCTCGAGGCACTTCCAGTGGCCCCGACGGTGGCAATCTTGAGTCCGGACATATCGCGCGGGAATCGAATCATGGCACTTTTGGCTTGCCTGTGCTGGCGCGCGCTATCGTTGACCGGCGTCACACCCGCAGCACTATGTTCGCTCCCGAGCAGCGCGGGTTTCACCTTGTTGATCAATCAAAAAAATTTAAGCAGCAAATTGCTGCGGCTGCTCGATGATGCCAGTAATCGTGGCCGCAAAATTCTGTACCGCGGCCGCCTCCTTGATCTTTTTGGCGTTCAGGTAATCCACACGTTAGACGGCGACGATGGAGCGCCGCGCGCTATCCCCATTTCCGTGATCCCATCGGATCAAGAATTGCCGGCCTTTGACTTGGACGTGCAACGCCAGATCACGGAGGAATTCCAGGGCAAGCTTCTCAATTTCCGACGGGTGAATCTAGCTGCCGCTGGAAAACTTCGTTTCAGCACGTCAAAATTTCCTTCACCGCTGCGAGATCTCGCGTGGAGCTTGGCCGCGGCCACCCCCGACGAGCCACAGTCGCAACAAGATATTTTCGAACTGCTCCAACAAATGGAAACGCAAGTCCGTTCCGAAAAATGGGTGGATCTGAACGCCATAGCAGTCGAATCGCTGTTAGTAGTATGCAAAGAAAACGAATCGCCGGAGACATTCGCACGCGTTTCTGAGCTCGCTAAGATCGCACACGAAATGCTGAAGCGCCGCGGGGGAGAAGCTATGCTAGATCTCGGACAGTTTGGCAAGCGTTTGAAATCGCTCGGCTTCACAAGCGATCGGGATGCCGAGGGCAAAAAACTGCGTTTGTCGGATGAGGTACGCGATCGTGTCCAACAACTCGCCCGCAATCTTGGGCTAGCCGACTCCGGCAATGGAGCGCCAGGAGGGAAGGCATGTAGGAGTGTATGTATGTAGGGCAAAATCAAATCCGTCCGTGATCTCCACTAACTGGGGGAGATCAAAAGGAGTGCAGCAAATGAAAAACGAAAATTACGATAGTTTGGCCATCGCGCGTCGTATCCGTGACGCTGGACGCCCCATACATATCGCCGAGGATGATGGCGAACCCCACTATCTTCCGGCCGATAGCTTGGTTGTCCGGCAGACAGGTGGTGTGATGGAGAGCTGTGCGATCGAATGCCTATCAGGCACAAGCTTCATAATCTCTTTAGCCATCACTAGTAAACTTCCAACGTTTGCAATCAGTGCCTTTGACTTAGAGCTGCCGTGGCGGTCAGATTATTTCTATTGGCTTGAAGATCCGCTCCAAATAGGCGGAAAATCCCGCTGCTACCGAGTTCCTACCGACGACGGAATCGTCTTCGAGAGGCACCAAGTCCTCAACCATCAGGCCGACGTTACGCGGATACTTTCGCCGGGGCATTCGCTCGACGGAGTTCTCTTAGGCTACGCCTTCGAACCGGTTCCGGAGAATTTTCGCGCGGGCACAATGCTCCCGGCATCCGTGATTATCTACGATCAATTCGGCCACAAGCATTCGACGCCGGTGGAACTTCAACTTTTTCGTGGCCCCAAGCGCAATTCATCGCGGGGGGAGCGCTCGCTGCTCGACCGTCGTGACCACATCGACCGCGATTAAGGAGGTGGATTAATAATAGTAATAGTGTTTTGCTATGTGTTTCACGCTGACGGATGCTTCAGGATGTCCGCCAAAGCTTGCAAGCGCTTGGAGCCAGCCGGGCTTTTCGCTGTGGCGGCGCTCTTATCGAGGGACGGCGCCATGCGCTTCAACTTGGCGAGATCGCTCTTGCTCATATGCGAAGTTTCGGCAGCGTTAATGGCTGCTCGCAGAGCTGTGATGCGGTCCGCGGGCAAAGCCTGGGAGCGCTCCAACTGATCGACGTAGGCTTTGGCTACAACCAACTGCGCGGGCCAATGGTTTCGGCTGGATCGGAAGGTCATGTGCGCTCGTTGACAGATACCCTTACTGGGCTAACCCGTTTGAATACTCTCCTTGTCCAGCACCCGAAAGGCTCCAAATAACAGAACTTGTTTTGCAGAAGCTCTTTGTTTTCATGCCGATGAAGATAACTCCTCCCTTTGGAAATTATTTGGAAAATCTTTAGCGCCGCTTAAGGACTTTGCTTCCCCACTTCAGCGAAAGTGGCCCTACCACGCGGCCTTCTTGGTTAAGCGCGGGTAGGAGCGATTCCCCCGAGGCGAGAGAGCCCGGGAATGGAATCTCAAAATTAAAGGAGAAAGCAATGAGATTAACTACTGAGGCCCTAACAGCAGCATGTTTGGTGGTTTTTAGCTTATTCGCGGTATCCACGCGGGCTCAGCAACAACAAGGCTCGCTTCAGGGCCAACTTCACCTAACAAGCCGAACCGCCGATTCCCTGGATAAAACAGCGGCCCAAGCGGCGGCACAGCAAAAGCTAAAAGACGAAGCGGCGCCAAACGGCCAAACAAGTGATTGCTCCTATACCTTCACCTCCGGCACGGGCGACGCTTACCTGCAATTTTGCGTGACCGTGAACGGCAATATCACCGAGTTTCAAAGCCCTTCGGGGGTTGAACAAATTAGACAAGGCGCCATTGGCGAGGGCTACGGCGTTTGCGACGAGTCCACAGAGATTGGGTATTGGGATTTTGCGGATGACGGCGCCAGTTCGAATTGGAACGCGCCAGTCCTGGTTGAACAAACCAAGACCATGGTGAAGATCGAGCGTACCACCACTGACAATCTGTTCACTCTGACCCAAACGATCAGCATCGTTTCCGGCACGCCGCCGTATGCGAAGGTTGAAATGCAACTGAAGAACAATTCGGCGATCTTCAAGAACGTGTTCTTGATGCGATGGGTGGACTCAGATCCTGATCACGGGAATACCAGTGGTTACTCGGAGAACCTGGACTCCACAAACGACAGCGCCTTTGCGTGGGTATCCTACAACAGCGGCAGCGGGAATGACCCGTATGGTTTAATGATCCAGAGGGACGGAAATCCGAGTACGACAGACTATGATAGCACCGGACTTGCGTATGAGGAGGCCTCGGGCCCGGGGACTTGCAGTCCGGGATCAGGTTCGGGTTTCGGATCACCTATACTAAATACTGATGGATCAATCGCATATATCTATGCCATCGGGATGAGCAAGGAGCAGACTGTTGGTGTCACGGATCGGTACGTGCGGTTCTGAGTCGCCCGTGTCGGAGCGAATATACGCTGCATAGAATTATTCGTACCGCAGGCGACCGGGACAATTTGTTCCCGGCGGGAAAAGTTGTAAGCCGCCACGAAAAGCTCGCTCGCAAGGGCCCGGATGCAGAGCCCTTGCGCTGCCGAGTGCGAGAAAGCTTCCGGTTCGCGGCCGGTTACGCTGACGGATGCTTCAGGATGTCCGCCAAAGCTTGCAAGCGCTTGGAGTCAGCCGGGCTTTTCGCTGTGGCGGCGCTCTTATCGAGGGACGGCGCCATGCGCTTCAACTTGGCAAGATCGCTCTTGCTCATGTGCGAAGTTTCGGCGGCATTAATGGCTGCTCGCAGAGCTGTGATGCGGTCGGCGGGCAAAGCCTGGGAGCGCTCCAACTGATCGACGTAGGCTTTGGCTACGATTAACTGGGCGGGCCAATCAATCTTCTGCTGGTCCTGGACGTTCAGTTCAGAGACATGGACTGCTTTCGCCGCGTCGATTTCGTTCTGGGTGAGGAACTTGGTTGGCGTCAGTTCGAAGACATCGAGGCCACGGGCGATTTCTGAACCGTAGATATTGCCGTTGTACCAGTAGGCTGACCAATCGCCGCCCAGGATAAGCGTCTTGGGATCGATTGGGCCGCGATCGAAGTAAGCAATCTCAAACGGGTGAGAGGCGTCGGTGAAGTCCATGACGGAGATGCCGCCCTGATACCAGGCTTGCACTTCGATATCG
This sequence comes from uncultured Acidobacteriota bacterium, assembly GCA_963838475.1. GTDB lineage: Bacteria > Acidobacteriota > Terriglobia > Acidiferrales > UBA7541 > Palsa-295. The sequence continues at coordinate 173,196 of CAWIRJ010000006.1, read as the reverse complement.
CGTCCGGGAACGGGGACGAGCGAACCGTTATGCGCGACGCAATTTTCCGTATCGCTCTGCGCGGCGGGAAGTTTGTAATAACTGGCGAAGGTTAGCTTGTCGTCTTTCAGGTGGAAGATGGCGTCCGCGCCCCACTTGTTGGGGTCGTTCGGACGGCAACGCGCGCCGAGCCCGCCACCCCACTCGTCGGTAAAGACCACTTTCTTTCCATCATTCGAGAAGGATGCTGAGTGCCAGTAAGAGTAGTTAGGGTCGTTCACTGCATCGACACGTTTGGGATGAACGGGATCTTTAATGTCGAGAAGAATGCCGTTGCCCGAGCATGCGCCGGCTGCGAGGCCGATTGCGGTGTAGACGGTGATGTCGTGACATTGGTCACTGTCGGTAGGCTTCTTCTCCTCGGCGTCTTTGCCATGGCTGCCGCCATTGCTGAGACCGTTGAGAGCGCCGGTGCGCGGATCGATAAACACGCGAGGACTTGAGACAACTTTTGCGTCTTGCGGCGCCGCAACTGGAACCTTGATTACTTCGATTCTGAACAATGCGGTGTTCGGGTCTTTGTCCGGCGCTTCGTTAGAGCAACCGGCGAGCTCTTCGGGCTGACGGACGAATGAGGTGCCGGAGACGTAGATGTAAACGTTGTCCTTATCGTTGGGATCGAGCACCAGCGTGTGAGTGTGCGAGCCGCGGCAAGTCTGCACGGCGGCAACTTGCTTGGGATTCTTGATGTCTGAGATGTCGAAAATTCTCACTCCGCGGAAACGGTCTTTTTGCGCAGCGGGCGGATGACGTTCCCTTTCATGTCCCGCGGGTGGCGGAGGCTCGGGCGGAAAACCTTGCGTACCGCAATCGAGGCGGCCGTTGGGCATTTCGACCGACATGAAGAGCAGATTCTTGTACACCGAGACATCGCCTTGGCCGCCGGGACACACCATGGAAGTTACCAACGCAGCTTGCGCGGGATTGGAGATGTCGTAGATATTTACGCCGTAAAAATTTCCCTGGAAAAGGTGGTTGCCTTGGAAGGCCAAGTCGGAGTTGGCGAAAGCGAGTTGGGCGATCTCCAGCTGAAGCGATTTCGGCATCTTCGAGAACATATTACCGATGCCGAGCTGGCGGACGGTTTTCTCAACCTTTGGGTCGTCAGGATCCGTGGTCCCGAGTTGAAAGGCCTCGGGCTTTTTGAGCAACAGCAAGTGCTTCATGCCCATGGAGACTTCGCCGGCGTCATACATTCCCGGGGTCAGGCTGAAGCGCGGGTCGTTTACGTCTGACCCGGTCATACCCGGTGGAAGCGGCGGAGCCGGCTTCGGGGCAAACGGATTACCCTCGTCCGGGTCAGGCGCCTTGGTGGCATCCGGCGCGGGAGTTGAAGACTGAGGCGCCTGCTTCTGCGCCTGTATCGCGCTTACACCAAAACACAAAATAATCGCAGCCACTGCGGCGAGACGGAAAGAAACACGCTGCACTCGGTTCATCATTTCTCCTTTGATTTCTTGTCCAACATAGACTGCATGATTCTGATCTCGGCGCGCTGGCCACTGTCTACATCGGTGGTGAAATTGAACAAGTCGGCGTCTTGCCCCGCGCCTGGCGTGTCGAACAAATCCTTCACCATTATCAGCGCGCCATTGTGATGCTGAATCATTCCCAGCAAAAATAATCTATCGAATTCGGGGCCCTTGGCGTTGCGGAGCGCGTCCATTTGCTCGGGAGTAAGCATGCCGGGCATAAGGGGCATCGACTGAGCGGACTTATCCATGTCCGGCATTCCGGGCATGGCCATAGAAATGGGTTCGCCGCGAGCGGCTAGCCAACGACGCATGAACTTGATCTCGTCCGACTGCGAGCGACTTATTCGCGCACCCAGGGTCCGCAAGTCTTTGTTTTCCGTGTGCGACGGAATGAGGGCGGTCATCTCCACAGCTTGCGAGTGGTGCATGATCATGCCTTGCATGAACTGCACATCGGCTTGCGACCATTGCGGCGGAGTGGCTCTCGTTGAAGGCGGTAGAGTTTTGGTCGGCTTGCCTGGCGCGCCTGGCTGCACTACGACGGGAGTCGAGGAGGAATCAGCCTGCTGCGCGCGCGCCGGAGAATAAAAGAAAGTTGCGCTTGCGGCGAGAAGCATGCCACACAGTGCCGCAAGCCCTCTTGAGTGACAGAGGAAGTATTTGCGGCCCGAGCAGTAACGATTCCACTTTGGTGCATCGCTGAACATTTTTAGCTTTCCCATACTAAGAACCAGCGGCAAATCGCAGACGCACAAATGCAGCCCACTCTCGAAAATCTTCCAGGAATTATTACCAAATCCGGGCAGGCGGGCAAAGCCTGAGGAGCCGCATGCGACCGCCTACAGGATATCACTTGCGAGGTTTTTCGCCGAGCCGTTACTACAGTTTGCTTCGTAGAAGGGTGCTAAGTTTGCGTGCGGAAGAGGCGATGGCGGTCGAACCACCATGGCCACAAAAGCAAAATAGCTTCCGCAATAATTCCGGGCCAGATAATTTCGGCGACAGTAACCGGCGGGGCGCTGAAACGGTCTCCGATATAAAGAACGAGAAGCAGAGCTATGTATGCGATGAAGGCGTACTGGCCGATACGGTCGCTCGCCCGAGTGACGCGCGCATAGATTCCAACTCCTACCACGAACATCAACAACTCCACGGCTAAAGTGCCGGGGATGGAGTTCCACAGCGCCAGGCCGTAACGCGGGCCGCCGGGATATAACGGCATGTCGGCGCGGTGAGTGATCCAATCGAGGATCCAATGGCTGACAACACCAACCCAGATAACGACTGCAGCGGTGCGGTAATGTGTGATGACGTAATAAATAAGAGAGAAGAGGGTGGCCCAAACGACGGACATTAATAAGCTGTGCGACCAAGGGAAATCGTACAGATCTAGGGGCGTGAAACGCGTGTTGCCGGGATCGATGCGCACGTGCTCCCAGCCGAGAGCCAGGAAAATGGGCCAAAGTAAGTCCAGAAAAAGAGGCGCGGCGAGGAGGACAGCCAAGTTGGCGCGCGCCGCAAATTTCTTGCTGGCGAAACCGACTGCGAAGTGGCCTATGAACATAGGCGCATTTTACACTTCCGCAGCTGATTGAGAGGAGGTCTGAGGAGGGCGAGTGCCGCCAGGCGGCAACGTTATGTGCGAGGCTGTAGAAGGATGAAGAGAGCCGGCAAGACCGTCGACGCCACGAAGGCGGGACGTCAACAGCTGATATCGAATCTACTTCATTACTTGGGTAAAAGAGTGACGTGAGAGATCCAGACTGTACCGGCCAGCTTACTGTCGAATTTGTGGCTGGCTGGGCGGGCGAGTCTTACGATGAGAAGGCGAGTGTTGGCTGGGGTTTTAAATTTCAATCCTTGCGGCAACCAATCGGAACTGCCGGTTTCATTTTCCGTGGAGATAGTAAATCTCGTCGGATTGGCAGTCTTACCAGATACGTCTGCAAGTTCTGCGGGATCGTAGGCATCTTGCAGGACGAACCTGGGGCCGCTATCCGTAGTGATTGCCTGTATGCGCATGTAGGCGGAAAATTCGTAGGTCGTGTTGGGTTTAACGGGGACGTACTGCAGGACATGAGCGTACTCCAGATTTTGGGTGCCGTCGAAATTGATGCGAATAGATTTGCTGCCATCGAAGATTGCGGATGCGTCCACCACAGCGGTGGCGCCTTTAACAGATATGATTCGCCAATCGAGCCCACCGTTTAGCGGCGCGAAGTTGAAGTCTCCGTTGATGATTAAGTTGGGCTTGGATTGGCGTACGCCGATTTCCTGAGGGAAACGGACGGAAAGGGCGGCCCAGGCTTCTGATAGATGGTCCACATCTTTGTGCTGGATTAAAGCATCGAGGTAAGGAAACGTGCGAGATGGATCGAAGGAGGAGTCTGATTTGAGCAGGGTGGCCCAGGTTTCGGCGGCGGGCTCCATGCGGTTGTTCTCGACTTGGAAATTTAGGTAGTCGAGTAATAGGGACCCACTGCTCGGCAGCATCTCTCTCAAGATTTGCTGGCTCTCGGGGGTGGCATTGGTGGCTAGGGAAAATATCTGGCGTTCCTCGGCAGGGTCTTCGAGCAAGACTTCTTTCAGCGACTGGAGAGCGTCGGATACTTTTCCGATGCGGACATAGAAGTTTGCGATCTTCCAGTTGATCTCCGGCGAGTTGGGGAAAAGGGCGTGGGCGCGGGCGAAGGCGCGGAGAGCGTCGTTTTTGCGGCCGGCCCATTCATAGGCTGATGCGAGATCGGCCCAGTAGAATGCATTGTACGGGCTGAGTTCTGTGGCTTTCTCACTCAGACGTACGACCTCGCCAGGATTTCCGCCGGTGGCGTAGAGGTGAGTGAGGGTGGCGAGTGCATCATAATATTCAGGGTTTCCGGGATCCCACTTGATGGCGGTTTGTATGGCTTGCGGAGTGGTTTTGCGAAAATACCAAGCTGCAATTCCCTGCCGGGCGGCGAGATACATACAGTAGAGCAGGCAGAGTACCAGGAAGGCGCGCAACGGCAAGTTCAACGTATATTTATTGCGCAACTTTATTGCCGACCTTGAGTTTAGACATTGCGAGCTTGGAATTTGACTGGGCGGTTGGCGTTAACACGCCAGAAATACGGACATGCCAGGCTAAACCGCAGGTGAAGCCAAGTAAGACACAATATCACCGGCGTTGGCTTTCGGGATGGGAATGTTACTGAAGGAAATATGCCTGATCGAAGGACTTTTTTAATCCAGGGCGTTTTGGTGTTGAGCGGAATCAGTGCGGGAACTTTTACCCCGCTGGAGGCGGCGATGAACGTACGAGGGCGACGAGAGTTTTTGACGGCGGTGTCCCCAGCTGTGGCAGCGACGGGGGCTGCGCTACCGCAGGATCCGGTGGCGGGATTCGGATGGGAGATTGTGAACATCAATAATAATGGCGCCGATGTTTTCTTCGAAGTGCGCGATACGATGATCCTGAGCACGATCAATATCGACGTGTCGTTCATGATTACCAGCGCGCCAGCTCAAGCTGGTTTCGCGGAAATATTATGCGATGGAGGGGTTTCGCGCGGAGCGAAGCCGACTTTCAACACTTCCCCTGCCGCGTATCTGAATCTGCCGCCCAGCGCGAATTTCGGCGAGTTGACACCACACAATCCCAATAAATTGAACATTGGATTGGGCGGGGTGGTTCAGGATTTATTTTTTAACGTGATTTTGAAGACCTGGGTGCCGGCCGACGGAACAGGGGGCTATACTTCGCGACAAGTGTATGCGCAACCGTCGCTGGCGTTGAACAAGGGCGACTATTTGATGTTTCACATGGATCATGCAGGAGTTGGCGGGGATGTAGAAATGCAGGCGGTGTTGCAATACACCCTGGTGTAAAAATTCCGGGGTCTCAAATGCTTTTGAGAAAGGCTGCGGAGCGTGACGCAAGCTTCGCATGATCGAGCACAAAAAAGCCCACCCTTAACAAAGAGGGTGGGCTTTCGTGTGTGCGCAAAGCGAGATGAAATGCGACTTTAAAGCACGAGCATTATTGCAAGCCGTACTTGTGGGTGCGCCAAATCGATCAGGTAATATTGTCCATCGATGAAGTCAACGTAGAACTCATCGTCGTAACCCCAACCTACCGGCCATGCTTCTGTCCAGCTGAACCAGTAGCCACCATAGTTGAAGCGATACTGGCCGCTTACCATCTGCGGATGACCGACATGGAAGGTGTGTGAGCGCCCGAAGTGGGAACGGAAGTCGGCGTCTGGAATACGGCCGTTCTCGACGCGGCCTTGCTTTACATTAGTCTTCGTCTCAGTTTGGGTCTGAGTGCGCGTCTCATTACGTTCTTCCGGACGAGCCTTATTGTCGTCCCGCGGAGCCTTCTCATCTTTGGGGGGCTTCGCTTCGGACGGTTTAGCTTCGTTGTGGGGCGGTTTGGCTTCTTCGGCCGGTTTTGTTCCCTGGTCATGCGGTTCCGCGGGCTTGGCATCTTGTGGATGTTCCTCTTGCGCGCGCAATACGGGAGTCGAGATGCAGAGCAACAGGAACATGGCCGAAGTACCGAGAATAGTGCTAATGATTCGAACTGATTTCATGTGGTGTCGCCTCCTTATAAATTAACTTCGAACTGCACCCTCAGAATCCGAACGGCTCGAAATTCTTGAGGCTTTTGTTTAGATGAATTGAGGCTGGAGAAAGTGACATCCGAAGGCAGAGCGAACCGCGAACTTCCGGAAGGAATAAATTTGTCGGATTATTTTAGGCGACTACTTCGTGTTGGTGGCTGCCGCCGACAATTTCGCAGCCGCGGAGGAAACCAGAGTGGCTTCGTCCTGGAGTACGGCAGCAGCGCGACGCAGCGCGTCATCAGCCTGTTTCCAATTTTTTTGTTCGATGGCTTCGCGGACGGCTGGGATGGCTTTGGCTTCGTAACCGGTGTAAACGCCGGGAGCGTAGATTTGATGTTTGTACCAAAAACGACCGGGCAGGCCTTCCGGCGAAGTTAGCTTTCGTTCGCTCTGAATCAGCATGACGTTGATTTCGGCGATGGAAGGGGATGCGAGCGCTCTACCGCCGTTCGCTTGGGCGGCATCGAGAGCTTTTTGATAATCGGCGGCACTCCGTGAAAGTGCGTCGGCGCTATTTTGGAGCGCGGCGAAATTCAGATAAGGAGGGACATCTTCCTTCTTCGGCGGGAAGTACGGCTTTCGGGGATCGGCGCTGGCAGTAAAAACTCCTTCGTCAATTTCCAGATTGCGCTCGCGGATATCGTCGCGGAGTTTCGTAGAAAACGTTTGGAGCCCGTGGACGTAGGTCTGCACGGTGTCGGCAAAATCGGAGAAGTCATAGGGCAACAAATCGGCATCGGCGAGACGCATTACCGTGGAGCCTGCCACTTGCGCGAGCGCGCGGCCATAGATGAAGTCGGTATCAGCAAAATGGGTGTACCAATAGAAATCGTCATAAATGGAATGGTAGATTCCGCCGCCGTCTTCACCGCCGAACGACATGTCCACGACAGCGACGCCGAGGAAATTCTGGAAAGAAGCGTGGTCGGAACCGCCGCCGGAGATACCGATGCGAAGGTCGCGACGCTGGCGCAGTTCCTGGCGGTCCTCGGTCGAGGTGGCTTCGTCGAGGTTATGAAGCTGCCAGCGTTTCCAAACGGAAAGCTGAGTTTCGGGATCCTGGACGTCTCGGGTGACGTCATTTACGAGCCGTTCCAGAGTGTGCGAACCTTCAGCCTCAAAGAATCCGCGTCCATTTGAATCTGAATTGATGTAAGCGACTGCGTTTTTGCGCAGTTCGTCTGCGTGGGTTTCGGCCCACTCGGTGGAACCGAGCAAGCCGGGTTCTTCGCCGTCCCAGGCACAATAAATGATAGTGCGTTTCGGTTTCCAACCGGATTTCACCATGGCGGCAAGCGAGCGAGCCTCTTCCATAAGGACCATTTGGCCGGAGATGGGGTCTTCGGCGCCATTGACCCAAGCGTCGTGATGATTGCCGCGAAGGACCCACTCATCCGGATATTGCGAGCCTGGAATCTTTGCGATGACGTCGTAAACCGGTTTGATATCCCAATTCGAAAAAACTTTCAGATGAACTTTTCCGGGACCAGGGCCGAGCCGATAGGTTAATGGAAGGCCTCCACGCCATTTGCCCGGGACGACGGGGCCTTCGATGGAGGCGAGGAGAGGTTCGGCGTCAGCATAAGAAATTGGGAGGACGGGGATTTTTGTGATGGTAGGAGCATCTTTGATGGAGAGACGCTTGGCGTCAGCAGTGGCACCGACTCCGGGCGTAAGAGGATCACCCATAAATTCGGTGCTGTCTTGCACGCTGCCGCGCTGTACGCCGTCTTTCGGACGGTAGGGACCAGCGGGATAGGTTACGCCTGGGGAGTAACCGTCATCGCGCGGATCGGAATAAATGATGCAGCCGATGGCGCCATGTTCGGCGGCTACTTTTGGCTTAATTCCGCGCCAGGAATGGCCATAACGCGCGATGACGATAGCGCCTTTAACGGAGACGCCGTTGCGCTCGAGAGTCAGGTAGTCATCAGGGATGCCGTAGTTCACGTAAACGAGAGGGCCGGTGACGTCCCCGTCGGCAGAGTAAGCGTTGTAGGTAGGAAGCTGCTCGGATTGCTGATTGGAAGTGGGATCTTCGGGCACGGCAGGTTCCTGAAGTTTGGCGACGAAGTGCGGGCCGCCAGCGACGAGTTCGACCAGACGTTCTTTGGGAGTAGGAAAAAGAACATTGAAGGATTCTATGTGCGCATCAAGGCCAAATTCTTTGAACTTGGAGAGAATCCATTCGGCGTTGTCTTTGTCATAGGGCGAGCCGACGTTGTGAGGACGCGCAGAAAGGCGCTGCATATAAGCGCGAAGATTTGTGGGATCGGGCATCGCGCGATATTTCTGTTCCCAGTCGCGTTCCGTGCGCGAGGATTCAGCGGAGTAGCCGGTCAGTGTCGTGTCTTCTGCAATGGCATAAGTGATGGCGGCCCCGAGCGGAGTTGCGAACAGAAAGATCGCTGCGAGTACTTTGCGGTTCATGGTCCCTCGATTCGGGCCATATTCTGCCTGAAGGTGGGAATGAAAGAAACACCACAAGCCAAGAAAGATATGGGGAGAGCGTCGCGCGTGAGCAATTGCGAGATGCTTAAGAAAAGAAGGCCTATCGGAAGACGCGAATTTTACAAATTCCGGAGCGTGGTAACTTTCGATGCGGTCGTTAATCTAACTTTGCAGGAGGGTAGACAATGCCAACAAAAAAAGGTTCGCGAAGGAAATACGGGAAAGCTGCAGGTAAGAGCGTGAAGAGCGCGATGCACCGCGAAAAGCGCGGGACGCTTTATTCCGGAAAGGGCGGAAAAGGCGGCAAAGTGACTTCGCGCAAGCAAGCGATCGCTATCGGACTTTCGGAAGCGCGAAAGAAGGGCGCGAAAGTTCCGCGGAAATCGAGCTAGTTGAAGGAAGAATCACAAGCGCTGGGTAAACTGCGGGCCCGTCGTAATGGCTTTTTTCGGGACAGTGGCGGATCGCGGCTGCATCTTTTTGCAACATTTTCGCCTGTAAGAGCGGTACGGACGTACCATTGCGAGGCGAGTGTGCCGATGTAGAATTTGTGCGCCATGGCAACAAAGCCGCAATGTCCGCTACTTGAACGGCTTCGGGAAGAGATTGTTTCCACATTTCAAGAGGCGAGGAAAATACGAAGGTCGAAAGATTTATCGCTTTCCGAAGACGCCGAGCTAACGCGGGGCGAGCACAAGAAAATTGATGAGCTGGTGAGACATCTGCTGACTGGGCACGATGGTAAGCCGTGTCCAGCCGGTGACCGACCCATAGTAGGTGGACCACGGCGCGCCGATTTCTTCCGTAACAATCCTGCCGCTTAAAATTAACCTATCAGAAATATGAGCGCGAGGCGCCCAGAGGTGAAAAAACTACCGGGCATCGGGAATTATTTCGCTTGGAGTTCGCTAGGATTGCGTGCCTCCAGCGTGCGGATTGGCATGGTGGAAGGAGCTGTAGTATAAGTGCTCTACTTTTGGTAGCTTCCGACTTCACTAACAAAGCACATTTAGAAAAAAAGCGAACATTGGATGCGGAAGCGGCACAGTCATTGCTTGGACCCCTAGCGAAATCAATCTCCTGGGGATGGGCCAATGCAAAAGACCTTCGCTGTAATTAATAATGAACAAAAATTAATGGAAGTGCGGCTCTGGCAGGCGGTGATCGTAACCACGATTCAGGAATGGATCTCCGGGCCGCTGCGACGCAAGCGGGAAGCGGAAGAATACCTCTTTAAAGACCAGCGGGACTTTCCGATGGTGTGCCAGTCGGCAGGGCTTGACGTTGGGCAGTTGCGCACAAAACTCGCGCGGTTAAAACCGGCGGAACAAAGTGAAGCCTCCAGATTGCGCCAAATCTGGGGCACATTAGTGCCGCAGTAGTAGCTTCCAGGGGATCCGAAGGCCTCACTTCGCTAGACGAATTACAAATATAAAGGACGACCTTAGCGCTCAAGGATATCTTAGCGCTCGAGGATATCCTTGTACGCGTTGAGGGAGACTTTTTTCGGCTGGCGGTCGAGAATAAAATCCACCGTTCGAGTGGTATTTCCGGCAATTCCAATCTGGCCTAGTCGTACCATACCGTTTCCAAAATCCGCGAAGACGGGAACAAACATAGCGAAATGATCGTCCACGTCGCTCTGCGAAAGTTCAGCATGTATTTTCACTTTTCCGCCATCGGCGCCCTGCAATTCGTACTTGAAAGCATAGCGCGGCACTTCGATTCCGTATACCCACTCGTTAAAAAACCAATCGAGGCGGCCGTTTTTCTGAAGGTCCATTTGTTTAGTCATATGCTTTTCAGCAACGGCTTTAAACGATTCGGTAGAAGCGGAAACGTTGCGATGACTTTCCATGAAGTCGTGCATCATGTCGATAAAAGCCTGGTCGCGATTCTCGGCAGGGCCTTGATCGGCGTACATCAGTGACCTGAGCATGAGCAACACGTAGGCACCTTTGGAATACGTGTCGCCCTGATAGGCTTGCTCGGACTGTGGGGAAATTAAACGCAATCCCAACCAAAGGGGGCCAGCATCGTTCGGCGAAATGCCGAAATTATTTTTTTCGAGGATACGAACGCGCTGGCGCTCCCAAAAATCAATGTAGTCTTTCTGCCACTTTGGACCCATGGCTTGCTGGAGAAACAATCCCGCGGCAAATTCCGCAAAACCTTCGGAGAGCCACTGATCGTGATAGGAGGCCCAGCCGACGCCATGGCCAAACCACTGATGAGCGACTTCGTGCGGGGTCACTTCATGCACGAATCCGGTAAATTTCGTGTCAATGTGGTGAAAAAGCATCAGGCGCTGCATGGAGTCCATGTATGCGGAAATCGGTAGGTACACGAGATTGGGCCAGGATTGGCCGAAGAAAAAATTGGGCTGCTCGGTGATGTACAGGTTATCGTAGGGGGACCTGCCGAAAAAAATCGTGCACACCTGCATCTGAGCGCGTGTCTGGTCCAGAGCATATTTCGTCATCGCGGTGGGCGCCATGTTGCCTAAAAAAGCGCTTTGCTCGTAAGGCCTGAGAGCATCCGGCAACTCCGTCAAATAATATCCGGAAAGCTCGTAATGGGTGATGTTGTCAGGGTAATCGACTTTCTTGTATTGGCCGTAATTGAAGCCTGCAACGGTCACCGGCACGGGGGTAACCCAGTGTGACACTGCGAATCCGGCCTCCGTGCTTTGGCCTTGCAGCTTGCCTACGCTTACCACGATGTTCGAGGGCGGAACTTTAAAGGTGAGATCGTATAAAGCTTTCTCACCGAAACCGTTCAGATTTGGATACCAAGATTCTCGAGCGCTGACGTAATAACTTCCATTACCTGCGCCGGCAAGGACTTTGTCGCCGGCGTACTCGACCGAAATCGAGTGCTCTGTGCCGGTTGCTGGAGCTTGGTCCAAAACGGCGTAGAACGAGCCATCCAGCTTTTTGTCTTCCTGAATGAAATGGAGATCGTGGCCGTTCTCGTCTGCAACGCGCGTGACACGCAGATTTGGAAGCAGCCTGAATTTCATCACACGTTCGCCGGGAACCAACGGTTCAAACGCTATGACGGCGCGGCTGTGTAAGTGATCGTTCTTGGCGATGACGGTTTCAATGCTATAGCGCTTGGTGGCAAACAGCCGCTTGTCTTCCTGTGAGTTCGCGGTGTGTGTACGGACTTCAGATACCAAGTGTTCGGAGTACCAGACGCCGTCGTCCAATTCGCCGCCATCGCAATTGAGCAGAGCGACTTCTTCCGGAGAATCCAACTCTGAAATCGCTCCCACGCGTGTGCGAATAAAGAAGCGCAAGTCCTTGTGCGGCGTACCGCGCATGTAGGCGTTGAAAAATGGAGGATGCTTCGGATTGTAGATGGCGGAAAGAACGTCGGCGTCCACATTGTCGATCGTTTCGCCTTCGAGCATCGATTGTGTGAAACCTATCGGGATTTCATGACGGTGGCGGACTCTATCTTTCCAATGTTGAAACGCGGCAGCAGCTTCGGCTGGTGTCTCTGTTCTGTTGCCCAACGCGCTGGCGAATTGTGGATACAGGCTCCCAGTAAAACGAAAGACTACTTCGGTGAAGTCTTCCTCGGCGATTGGCCTGCCGACGCGGCGAGCTAATTCGCGCGTGTTGATGGGATCGATGGGTTTCAAAGTGAAGTGTCCCTGGCCAATAAAGATGGCGCCCGTTTCGAATTTATTCACCACGGCCAGCAGAGTGATCGTTCCAGATTTGAAGTGGAAGGTTCCGACATCCATGGTGAGGGTGAAATCTTCGCAACGAAAAGTTTCGCCCAAGCCAACGTTACGCAACTGGAGGTAGATTGGATCTGAATTAGCGAAGGCCGTGCTTCTTTCTGTAACGGTGACGCTCGTCTGCTGCGGGGCGATGGTCAAGTTAAGCGGAAGATCTACGTTCCCGTTCAGGTCCACTTGGATGACCAGGTCGTCGAAGCCGTCCTTGGAGACGCGCATGGAATATTTTCCGGCGGCAAGGTTCGGCACCGAGAATTTGCCGGATTCATCGGAACTGAGGACGAGTGGCTGCGTCAAACTGCCGCCGGAGATTTCAACGCGTGCTCCGGCAACTACAGCGCCGGAGGGGTCTTTCACCGTGCCAGAAATCGTGTCCGCGAGAAGGCGAGAGGCGAACGCCAGGCAGAGCAATGCAAAAAATGACGAATACAGGAATTTAATCCAGCGAGATCGCCGGAGTGTTCCGATAATCACGAACGAGCTGCCTTTACGATCTTTGGGCTGCGATCTGTCACGTTGACGCATGGCCCCCTGAGGAAATCAGACGCGACGGTTCACACGGCTGTAGCGCAGCTGCCTGACTTCTTGATGCACAGGGGAACCCCGACTGTTCCGGACTGTTGTAACGGAGTGCGGGTTCAGAAGCAAGGGGCGTGGCAGACTTAATTTACAAAGTGGTATGCACCCTAGGTAGTAAAGAGTCAGGAGTGGCGGGTACGCTGACGTGGAACAGCTTTGACTTCTATTGGCTACTAGTACAGTCCAGACGTACGGCCAACTGGAATTCAGGCAAGCAAAATGCTAGCGTAATTCGTGACTATTTTTTCACCTACGACACAGCCGAGAAGACACGTTTTGCCTAGAACCATTCTTCCAGGTGCCAAGGAAAACTGAGTGGCGAATTTGCGCATTGCGAGCATGGTGGGAGCGCGGCCGAACTTCATGAAGATCGCGCCGATCGTCCATGAAATTCAGCGGGCTCCTGGGATCGAGCACAGGCTCGTTCATTCGGGACAGCACTACGACCAGCAAATGTCGGAGTCGTTTTTTGAGGAATTGCATATACCGAAGCCGGACGTGAATTTGGAGGTGGGGTCGGGAAGCCATGCTTGGCAGACCGCGGAAGTGATGAAGAGATTCGAGGCGGTGGTGTTGGAGTGGAAGCCAGACGTAGTGATCGTTGTGGGAGACGTGAATTCGACTTTGGCAGCGGCGTTGGTGGCGTCGAAGCTTGGCGTTGCAGTGGCTCATGTGGAAGCGGGGCTGCGCAGCTTTGACATGAGCATGCCGGAAGAAATCAATCGCAAATTGACGGACGCAATTTCGGATTTGCTGTTTGTTACTGAGCAAAGCGGGATTCAAAACCTTCGAAAAGAGGGCGTTGACCAAGAAAAGATTTTCTTCGTCGGCAACGTGATGATCGACTGTCTGGTGGAACATAGGAAAATTGCGGGAAAATCTGAAATTCTGCGGCGGCTTGGTTTGCAGAAAGACGGCGCCAAGGCGTCGGCTTATGGTCTGCTGACACTGCACCGGCCGAGCAACGTGGATGATCCCGGGGTTTTGCGCGATATTCTTTCGACAATTGCCACACTCGCTGAAAAAATGCCGGTATTTTTTCCGGTGCATCCGCGGTCGCTGGAGCGGATTCGCCAGTTTGGACTTGGATCTTATCTGGCGGAGGAGAAATCAGGCGGGGCTGCGCGCGGGATTGTGCCGCTGCCTCCGTTGGGCTATCTGGATTTTCTGCACCTGATGGATCATGCGTGTCTGCTATTGACTGATTCCGGAGGCATTCAGGAGGAGAGCACAATTTTGGGAGTGCCCTGCCTGACGCTCAGGGAAAATACGGAACGTCCGGTTACGGTGGAGCAAGGCACAAATCAGATTGTGGGAAGGGACCCGAAGAAAATTCTGGCAGCTGCGGCTCGGGTGCTGGGAACGGAACGGCGTCTCGTTAAAGCTCCCGAGCTTTGGGACGGACATGCGGCGGAAAGAATCGTGAAAGTTCTGTTGGAAAAATTCCGGCCGGGTTCAGCTAGCAATTCGACATTGGCCACGCGGGAATCCTCACACCTTGATAGCAAATCCTGAATCCGGCAGCGACGAAGTTTTCTTCACTCGATAGCGAAATATTTACGACTTCCGGGAATAACAAATGAGTGCAAGGTCTGCTACACTTTTCTTCCCTATTCCGGGGTAGTGCAATTGGTAGCACGCCAGCCTTTGGAGCTGGTTATCCTGGTTCGAGTCCAGGCCCCGGAGCCATATTCTTTTCTTCTGATGATCAAGTCCCCCGGGAGGGGAAAAACCCGCCAACGGAATAAACGCCAGCGTTCTGGTAAGGCTTGCGGAAACGGCGACGAGGCTCTAGTCTATGCGCCAGCATGCCGAGCGCAGCGGAGATTACGCCCCAATTCCTGATTCTTGGAGTGATCTGGTATATCGTTTTCCTTTTCTCGACGACTTGCCACGAAGGCGCGCATTCGCTGGCCGCGAAATTGGGCGGAGACACAACCGCATTTCACGGCGGACAGGTGACGCTGAATCCGATTCCGCATATACGACGGTCACCGTTTGGTTTGGTGGTGGTTCCAATCATTTCGTATTTCGTGGCGCACTGGATGATTGGGTGGGCGAGCGCGCCGTACGATCCGGCCTGGCAGGAACGCTATCCGAGGCGAGCGGCGTGGATGGCTTTGGCAGGGCCGGCAGCAAACTTCACGCTAGTGATTCTTTCCGCCATCGGGATTCGCGTTGGAATGCTGCTGGGATATTTTCACATGCCGGGATCCGCAGGCTTCACGCGTATCACGGAAGCTTCCGGCCCGGGGATTGCGGGGTTCGCGGCTACCTTTCTGAGCATCATTTTCCTGCTGAACCTTTTGCTGGGAACGTTTAATCTCTTGCCCGTGCCTCCCTTGGACGGCAATACCGGGATTACATTGTTCATGAGCGAAGGGACGGCATTGAGGTTCCTTGATTGGTCACATCGACAGGGATTCGGAATGCTCGGTTTGTTGCTGGCCTGGTATTTGTACGATGAAATGTTTCCCTACATCTTCAGGTTCGCGTTAGCGGTGCTCTATCCAGGCTCGCACTGGGGCTAGGACTGCAGCTTTTTTAATACCTTCCTGCGGACTTGATTCAGAACCGAACAGATGTTTCGATAAACGCGTCACGCGCAGGAGAAATTGGCTTAGATAGGGTCTAAGTCTTTCCGTGTCCGCGCGGCGCGCAGCCGATCTTTGGCATCGCTTCTGCAATGATGAAGGCGCAGAGGCAAGCATGCATTCATCGTTGGACGGGCCAAGCAGCTATCGAGTAGAAGTCTCGGGCTGGGATTCACGAGAGATTTTCTTCGTGGAAAAGACCATGTTTCAGTGGACTAATTCCGGCGAGAAGAGCGTAGGTCTGATGTCCCGGTTGCGGGAAGGCTGCGTAGTCTTCGTTCGATTGATTCATGCATTCACTGAAAATGCCAACTTCCCGGTGGCATACCGGGTGTTGAGCATAACATCCTGCGATGGGGATGGCCGAGGATGCGTGCGGCTGGTTCAATTACATCCACACTATGAGAGTAACCATGAAGATCGTTCGTTAGTTAACGTGGCGGCAAACGGGGATGCACCGAAACGGATGAATTAGTGAAAGGATGCGACGAGGTAGATGTGAGAAATTCCTTAGACTAGTTCCGCAATGAAATCGCTCTACCGATTTGGGATTTGATCTGATGAAAGTGAAACAGGTTTAAACTTCCTGATTTCCGCCCGGATTTTCTGTTTAGAGATTAAATCCAACAATACAAAAGCCTTAATGGCCGCCGAGGCTAAGGGCTGATCGGGCCTTTCAAGCGCGGTCGGCCACAGAACTGTGTGGCTAATTGGCACGGGCCTTGCCTATACGTTGAATCATGCTAGCCGTCGAAGAAAGACCGGTAATTGAAGCAGCCCGTAAGAATCTATCGGTATGTGTGTTGGATGAACAATCCAATCAAGCAGAGCTGACCTCGATGCGATTGCAAAAGGCCGGGTTTCCGGCTATGGGAACAACGCACCCGGAAGAAGCGTTGCAAAGCGTGAGAGGGGGTGCTTGCCGGGTAGTGGTTGCCGATGTGAAGACACCGGGGACAGACGGATTGAAATTTTTGGAGAAGACATTGCAGTGCGACCCGGGAATGTTCGTGGTGCTGGTGACGGGCTACTACTCGGTGGATGCAGCGATTGAAGCGATCAAGCACGGAGCCTACGATTACATTTGCAAGCCGGTAAATTACGAACGGTTGCTAAAGGCGCTCGACGACCTGGCGGAACGATTCACGCAACGCTCACAGATTCGGGACCTGGAAGACAAACTTCTGGACAATCTGCTCTTTCACGGCATCGTGGGCCGCAGTCCGGCAATGCTGGAAGTGTTTGACCTGGCCAGCAAAATCGCGCGGCATTACACAAATGTGCTGATTACGGGTCCCACGGGATGCGGCAAGGAATTAATCGCCCGCGCGCTGCACCAGATGAGCCCGGTGGCGCGGGAAAGGTTTGCCGTTTGCAACTGCTCGGCATTGGTTGACACGTTGCTGGAAAGCCAGCTTTTCGGGCATATTCGCGGCGCGTTTACCGGAGCAAGCGAGACGCGACCGGGTCTTTTTGAATATGCGAACAACGGCACGGTATTTCTGGATGAAATTGGCGAGACATCGCTGCAAATGCAAGCGAAGCTGTTGCGCGTGATCCAGAACCGCGAGATTCAACGCGTGGGATCGCCCGAAGTGAAAAAAGTGGACGTGCGTTTGATCGCTGCGACCAACCGCGATCTTCGGGCGGAAGTGCTGGCGGGGCGTTTTCGCGAGGACCTTTTCTACCGTCTGAGCAGCATCGAAATTCACGTGCCGGGGCTTTCAGAACGCCCCGCGGACATTCCGATATTGGTGCAACATTTTCTAAAGAAATACAGCGAAGCGTACGGCAAGCCCATACAGGGACTAACGCGACGCGCGCAAATCTTGCTGCTGCAACATGATTGGCCGGGGAACGTCCGCGAGTTGGAAAACGTGATTGCCAGCGCGGCGATTACGACAACTGCGGATTTTATCGATATCACCGACTTTCCGGAACACCTGCAACGGCCGCGTCGACGAGACTCTGCTTTGGAAGAAAGCTGGAGACCGCTGCCGCTGGATGAAGTTCGGCGAGTGCACATCCAGCGCGTGTTGGATATGTGCAAAGGCAACCGCGTGCGCACGGCGCAGGTATTGGGAATCGGACGCACTAGCCTGTACCGTTTCCTGAAACGATCAATCAATGGAAAGTCGGCTATGAGCGCTGCTTAGAATTCCTCTCAAATCTTCGCGGCATGCCCGAGCGATTCGGGTTAGGGGAGAGTGAGATGAGGAAGGAGCATCAAGAAGGCCTGCAGCAAGCGAGAAGCATAGCCACTCACGATCGCCGCCGGGAAGAGCGCGTCGATATGGAGTTGCTGATTGAAGTTTGTGGATTCGATTCTTTCCTACGATTTTTTACCGAACGCACCGAGACGCGAAACGTAAGCGGCTGGGGCTGCCAATTCCCTCTTCATATAGAAGTTTCGGAAGAAGCTGTGCTGGCTATTCGAGTGATTCGGCAACATGGCGACGGCGAGTCAGCTTCCAAGTCAGCTTTATTTCGCGTGGTGCGCGTAAGCCGGGGAGCTAAAGGAATTCTGGTTCACGCACAGAAAATGCAACCTTATAAGATATGGAACGCTGAAATTCCGATGCTCAACTGATGGAGTGAGCAGGCGAGGGTTGTAACGCGGACCCGGCGCATGGCTCGGCTGGAAAAACCACGCACCAAGTCCTTTTCGTCACATTAAGAGAACCAAGGCAAAATCGCAGGCCCGGACGATCATCCTGCAATCCGCTTCTTTGAACCTGCCTCTTCCTACTTTCCGCTGGATGTGTATGCGGCGTTGTGCAACAAGTTAGCCGGCAGTGCGACCGTGGAATCCATACGGACCAACATGCCGGTCTGCGCAGGAAGATCCAGATCCTTGCCTTTTTTAATTGCGATGTAAGCCGAAGTGCCGACGATTCCGATGATGGTTCCACGCGCGACGTTGCTGAAGATCACGCCAACGAGCGCGCCAGCTCCTGTGCCCATGCCGGCGGTCAGGATGTCGCCTTTGATGTCACGCTTCTCTTCCAACACGACACCTTCGGTGGTTTTCACGTCTTTGCGGCTCTTCTGCGCTTCAGGGCCGCCGCTATAGAGTGAAAGAATGCTCATCTGCACGGGGAAGATACGGCTTTCTACTTCGATTGAATTGAATACGAGATTCAGGGAAGCGCCTCCGCGAAAAATGCCGAAGAACTTCGTGTGAGTGACACCGGTTACGGTGCCGTGAACTTTGGCCCCGGCCGGCAATAGGAGTTGGTTGCCGACAAAAACGGGCTCGGCAACGACGGCGGTGAAAGGATCGCCATCATGGGCAACGTTGGTGCTTAGTCCGCTGGACATGGTGAGGCGAACCTGGGTACCAGGCTGTATGGCGTTCGATTGTTGAGCGTGAACCGCAGGTGTGATCCAGAGCAAGAACGACAATACTGCGCAAACACAGCTGAAACGCTTCATTGTATCCTCCGGGCTTTGCAATTTAGTCATGCTAAGCCATCCCCGTTTCGTGGGGTTACCGCTGGCGCCGCGGAGCGAGTGCGGAGGTTGCACCCGCAGATAAGATACTCCCCCACCGCTGAGGGTTTCCCGAAAATCAAGATGGCATGTTCCTAATCGCTAAGCCCCTCGATTAGAGGGATTTGGGGAAAATGGGTTGTGGAAGCCTCGAAGTCGCGGGCTGTCCTTTCGTACAGTTACACCGCAGGACAACGTGTTCCGTTCCGATACTTTCGCACGCCATTAGGAATGGCTAACCTCGCTAATAGGCCAGCTTCTAAGACTTCGCCATCTTCGCGAATCGAGCTGTGGGTAAAACAGAATGCGAAATCGCTTATTGATCCTTTGTGTCTCATTAGTTTGCGCCGTGTCGCTGGCGTTCGCGACGGACTTTGCCGTGGTGGTGCATTCGTCGAATCCGGTAAAGGCGATGACCTTAACGGACCTGGGGAAAATCTTCCGAGCGAAGACAGCGACGTGGACGAACGGACGGAGCATAACGCTCGTGCTGCGCGAACCAGACTCGCCGGGAATGAAATTCGTGATCGAAAAGGTGTTGGGCGGCAGCGCGGAAGAGGGACGAGCCATCCTGAACGAACCCAGCCGCAAGACGACGGTGCCAGTGGTTTTTGTTTCGAGTGACGAGGAAGTGTTGAAGGTAGTGGAAGCAAACTCGGCGGCGATTGGCGTGGTGGACGTCTACAACATCACCAGCGGAGTGAAAGTAGTGAAGATTGACGATAAGCAGCCCTTCGATCCCGGCTACGTTCTGAAAGGCCACTAAATAATGCAGGGAAATTTCATGCGAGGAATCATGAACATCCGAACCCTTTCTCTATATTCAATCATGGCTTTGATGGCCGTGGGCGTGACTGGCGGAGCGGTCCGCGCGCAGGACAGCACGGTTCCCTACACCACATCGTCCGCGGAAGCCGGCCGCTGGTACGAGCTGGCCATGAAAGAGCGCGAAGACTTGCTGTTCGTTGATAAGGGAGTCGATTCGATGCGCGAAGCAGTGAAAGCGGATCCGCAATTTGCACTCGCGCACGCGGCACTGGCTTACTTCACGAACGATCCGGTGGAAGAGAAGCGCGAACGCGCGCTGGCGCAGAAGAACATCGCCAATGCATCGCCGGACGAACGCTTGTTTATTACGTGGATGAACAGCACGAAAGACGGGAATCTGGTTCCGGGCATCGCGGCGATGAACGATCTGCTGGCGAAGTATCCGCACGACGAACGGCTGGCGAACATGGACGGGGAATGGTTGTGCTCCAAGCAAGGCGCTTTTGAGCATGGCGAGGCTGTCCTGCAACACACGCTGAAAAGCAATCCAAAATATTTTCCGGCTCTCAACAATCTGGCGTACTGCTACGCGCTCAGCGGGCAGCCAAAATTGGCTCCTGCACTGATGGAGCAGTACGTGGTGTTGCTCCCGAACCAGCCGAATCCGCAGGATTCCTACGGCGAAATTATGCGCATGTTGGGTGACTATCCGGCCGCGCTCGAGCATTACACCAAGGCTTTGCAGATCGATCCGGAGTTCAACACTTCGCAGGCAGGTCTTGCAACCACCTACGCGCTGATGGGCGACCAGGAAAAAGCTCGCGCGCAATACCTGGTGGCAATTGCGGGAACCGAGGAAAGGGCCACGAAGTTTGATTACCGCATTCTGTGGGCCATGACCTATTACCGCGAAAATCAACCGCAGCAAGCGCGGCAAGAGCTGATGAAAATCTCCCTGGAAGCCGAGCGTGGCGGGCTGGCAATCGAGCACGCCGAAGCGCACAGGGATATGGCGCTCTTCAATCCAGAGCCGCAGGGTGCACTCAAGGACATCGATCATGCGCGGGTCGCGCTTCTGGGCCATGATTTCGCGTGGGGCGACCGCGACGACGAATTAGCCACGATCCTCTTCACACGGGCATTCATTGCCGCTCGCGCCGGGCTGCAGAAGGAAGTGCAGAAATCTCTAGAACCGCTTAGCGCGTTAGCGCGAACGAGCCGCAGCGATATCGTGCAACGCGCCTATCACTCAGCAAACGGAACCCTCTTATCGATGCAGGGTAAGTATGATGCGGCCGTTAAAGAATTAGAAGACGACGCACAGAATCCTCTGGCATTGCAACTACTTGCGGATGCGCAGGAGAAAGCGGGGCAGGCTGCCGAAGCACAGAAAACTCTGGTGACCCTGGCAGCGATCAGTGACGAGAGGGTGGAGACGGCTGTGGCTGTACCGCCAGCCCGTGCCGCGTTGAAGGCCAATCATCCGACAACGGCGGAAGCTACACCGTTTCACATTCACCCATAAATCATTTCCAGAGCGCTGCTACGGGCTGTCTTCATGGAGCCGGTAGCAGCGCCTTCCGTTCGACTCACATTTTCTTGCGGGGCCGGAATTCCGTCTTCTCAAATATGGACTTTTTGGGCCAGACTAGACCGCTACGTTCTCCAAGGCTTTGTGTTCTTTCTTCATCCGCTCCCTGAGATTTGGCCCACTCTCTCCAACGAGGAACAGCCATAGACCACCACAGCCATGCGAGCAGAAGTCCCAATAGAAAACCTGCTATGGCCCAAGCCGGGCCCTTGATAGCGTAACCAAGGAAACTACCCAAACCCATGATGAGAAGTACAGGTAAAGTAACAACCAAGTGGCCATAGAAAACTGCTCGGCTCGGGGACAGACCGGGTTTCGAAGAATCGTCCAAGTGCAGGTCGTCAGACATTGACGGCTAATATCAACACGTAAGCTGCCTCGCGTTCGGGTGCACTGTAGCACGACATTCGCTCGAGAACATCGACAGGAGTTTGCATTTTCGCACACGACTTCTCACGCATATTCGGTCGCTCTGCAATTCATCGAATCCGGCCGGTCTTTGACCGAGCGCCATCGCCGCGCGTTGATTTCAGAAAAGTTCGCGCTGTGCTAGACTTCGCTAGCGGTGCTGAGAATTTTTTTGCAGCGCCGATCGGTGGAACTTCGGGCTCTGTGCGACGATTCCCCGCAAACCCCGCCAGGCCCGGAAGGGAGCAACGGTAGCGGGTCAGCTTCGTGCGCCGCGGAGTACCCGAAGTTCCTCTTATCGCGGCGCGAGCACCGGAGGCGAGACCAACCTTCTGATGAGCTATAAAGTTATAGCGCGAAAGTATCGTCCCCAAACATTCAGTGAAATTGTCGGCCAGCAACATGTGACGCGAACGCTGGCTAATGCGATCGGCTCCAACCGAGTGGCGCATGCGTACATATTTTCCGGCGTGCGTGGCGTGGGAAAAACCACGACTGCGCGCATCCTGGCTAAGGCGTTGAATTGCGCGAGCGGGCCGACGGCAAATCCGGACAACACTTGCGATTCCTGCCGTGAGATTTCCGCGGGAACGTCGCTCGACGTACTGGAAATTGATGCGGCTTCCAACCGCGGCATCGATCAGATTCGCGAGCTGCGCGAGATGGTGCGCTACGCGCCGGCTTCCAGCCGCTACAAAGTGGTGATCCTGGACGAGGCGCATCAGTTGACGGGCGAAGCTTCGAACGCTTTGCTGAAAACGTTAGAAGAACCGCCGGAGCGAGTCGTCTTTATTCTGGCCACCACGCGCGCGGAAGATTTGTCGGAGACGATTAAATCGCGCGCGCAACTTTTCCAGTTTCGCTCGCTGACGTTCAGAGAGATTGCGGAAGAAATCGAGCGCATCGCGCGGGCGGAAAATCTTCAGATTGAACCTGGCGCCGTTGCCGTGCTGGCGCGTGCGGCGGAAGGCAGTTTGCGAGACGGGCTTTCGCTGTTGGAGCAGGCGATTTCCTACAGCGGCGAGTCGGTGACGGATGCCCAGGTGCGCGAGCTGCTCGGCGTGGTGGCGGAGAGCGTGCTCGATGAACTGGTGGAGGCGATTGCGACGCAGTCGGCTGAGCGCGCGCTAGGGTTGGTTCATCGGCTGATCGGCGAAGGACAAAATTTGCAGCATTTCTGCCGCGAGGCGATTCGACACTTTCGCAATCTACTAGTCTCGCTCGTGTGTGGCGCTAACTCTGAATTGGTGGCAGCGCCTGCGGAAGAACGAGCACGCCTTGCAGAGCAAGCGGGGGGATTCAGCGAAGAAGACCTTACGCGTTTTTTCAACATATTGCTGATTACTGATGATGACCTGCGGCGAAAGCCGGATCCACGATTGCATCTGGAGTTGGGCCTGCTGAAGCTGGTGAACGCGCAGCGGCTCGCACCGTTGGAAGAAATTCTGGCGGATTTGCGTGGAGGAAACACCGGAGCGAAGACGCCTGCCCCGCCTTCCGGGGCACCGCCGCGGGCGATGTCCGCGACGCAGTCGGCGTCCGGATCGGGCAGCGTTGCGCCCGTGCGCGAGGCGATTAAGGCGAGCGCCGCTCCAGTGGCAGCTCCGAGTATTCCGGCCGCCACTGAAAAACTGAGTGCGAGCCCGGCTTCAGCGCCAGCGGTTAGCGCGCCGAGTGGTCGCGTGACTTCTTCCCCCGTTCCATTTTCAGCGGTGCCAATTACTTCAGGGCCAGTTCCGGCTTCGCCGCCGCGAATCGTTGCGCGTGCTGCAGGTGATGCGGCGGGCGGGCTTGCCTCGGCGCAAGTGGAAGCAATCAAGGCAGCTCTGCAAGGACAGAAATTTTTGTGGTCGATGGTAGAGCACGCCACACGCTGGGAAATCGAAGGCGGCGAATTGCATCTTTTTTTCCCGAGCGAGAGCCGTTCGCTGGCGGAGATGTTGCAGGCACGCGACCCAATGGAACGATTGCGCACAGTGCTGAACCAAGTGGTCGGCAGGCCACTGCGCGTATGTGTTAAGCTTGAGAGTGGCCGTACGAGCGCAGTTCGCAGCTCGGAATTGCGCGCGCGGTTTGAGGAAGATCCGATCGTTAGGGCCATGCTTGAAAAATTCGGCGGCCAGATTTCCAAGGTCAAGCGCCCGGGCGAGGAATAAAAATGGAAGTGAAAGCTCTACAGCAAATGTTGTCGCAGTTCCGGCAAGTCCAGGAAAAGCTCGAAAAGCAGTTAGACGAGATTTCCGTGGAAGCCTCAGCCGGAGGCGGCATGGTTACGGTGAAGATGAACGGTCAAAAACAATTGACCGAAGTGCGCGTGGAGCCGGACGTTTTCAAGAGCAAGGATCAGGAAATGCTGCAGGAGCTGATACTGGCAGCGGTGAACGAAGCTGCACGGCGAGTGGACGAAGAATTGTCCAAGCAAGTGAAGGATCTTACAGGCGGTTTGCCTGGAATCGCGGGAATGAAAATTCCCGGCATGTTTTAAGACGAGTTCGGCAGGGCCGGTCTCACGTGCAATAGCGGTTCCCTTCTCTTTAGAAATCCACGTACCAGGAAGTGATGCATGCCTGATTTTGCGCCCTCCGTGACGCGATTGATTGACGAATTGAAAAGATTGCCGGGCATTGGGCAGAAAACCGCCCAGCGCCTCGCGTTCTTTTTGCTGCGTGTGGACAAAGACCAGGCGTTCGCATTGTCTGACGCGATTCGTGACGCGAAGGAAAAAGTGCGCGAGTGTTCGGTCTGCAACAATATTACGGATGCGGACCCTTGTATTTTCTGCGCCAGCGCGTCGCGCAACAGATCGATCATATGCGTGGTGGAAGAAGCCACGAACATACAAGCGGTGGAAAAGACGCGGCAGTTCAGTGGGCTTTACCATGTATTAGGCGGTTCGTTGTCGCCGCTGCAAGGGATTGGACCGGACCAAATCAAGATTAAAAGCTTGATCGAGCGACTGAAAGGCGGCACGGTGGAAGAGATCATCGTGGCCACAAACCCTACAGCGGAAGGCGAGGCTACAGCGGTTTATCTTTCGAAACTGATTAAACCGCTGGGTGTTCATGTGACGCGGATTGCGATGGGGATTCCGGTGGGGTCGGATCTGGAGTACGCGGATGAAGTTACGATGTCGAAAGCGATGGAAGGACGTCGGGATCTTTAGACCGATTTATTACTGCGAGATTTAGTGGTGTCGATCCAAGCCGAATACCGGATGATCTTTTGTTCCGGTAATCTTAATCGGTATATCGGTTCCCCCATTCTTGCCCTTGAAGAAAGGATCTACGGCCTTCAAGAAAAATGATTTCACTCCGGTAGTGGTCTGCGAAAGTTTTGCGTCCATGTGCAACTTGCCGTGAAAGTCCATTTCGCCGGTGGTCATCTGGTAGGTTCCGGCAAATTGTATCGAGGCGCCCTCCACAGAAAAGGCTAATTCCTGAAAGGTGATTAGCCCTTTATCCTGAACGAACTTCCCTTTTAACTCGGACACTGCAGTTCCCAAGTCTGTGGCTTTAGGTTTACCCTGCGCCTTCTTGCTGAGCGTGTCGATCCTTCCCTGCACCGTGGAGCTAGTAAATTCCGCGTCGCCAACGCCGAATTGTCCTTGAATGGTCATGCGCTGAAGGATGTCCGTGTCCGCCTCGCCAATTTCGATCTGCGCTTTCAGGGTGGCTGATCCGGTCATCACGGGAGGGTCGGCCTTCACCGCGAGCCAAAGCAAATCTTCGATGCGGGCGTCGTTCGAGACAACATCAAGTTTGATGGTGCGGCCGCGCACGCCGGGCTTCATGTCAACTACTTCGCCTTTCACGTGTAAGACGCTGTTGCGAAGCTTGGCCAGAACGCTATTGAGGATGACGTTGCCGTTGGTGCCGTCCACGATGGCATCGTAATCTGTGTGCAGCCGTTCGGGATGTCCGGAAATGTTCAATGCGAAATTTGGAGTGTCGGTTTCACCGTGGACCACCAAGTAATTCAGCGGGCCTTTGAAAGCTCCGGTGGAGTTCATGGTCCCGGAGATGCCTTTGATGGTGCTGAAGTCGGCGTTTTCGAAATCGTATTTCGCGTCTATGGGAAGAGTGCTGGGATCTTCAGGCTGCCAGGGGCCGAACAGTCCCACAGAATCGATTTCGCCACGAGGGACGGGATTGGTGAGAATCGCGCGAAAATTCGCGGGGCGGTCAAAAGTGAAATTATTGATATCCAAATGGTGAATCTCAAAATCTTCAGGTTTTTTTCCTGGTTGAGCGCGGAGAATAAGCAGAAGCGCGTCGTCGGCGTGAATGTCGTCAATTACTACTGGATAATTTTTTGAGAGATCCTCGTCAGTTTTCTTGAAGACCGGCGGGGCTCCGGGTTGATGAGGAGGGGTGTTAATCTGCAAGCCAATCAGGCGAACGCTGGCAATGTGCATCTTCGGACGCAAGAGTTCGAGGAGGGCGGCATCGACGATTATTTCTTTGGCCTGAATCAGGGGCGGTATGTCGGTTCGACCGTTATGACGTAACACCAGGCCCTCGATGGTGACGCGTGTGCGGGGAAACAGCGCGACGTGAAAGTCGTCAATCTGAACGTCACTCTTGAAATGTGTACTAAGAATCTGGATTGCGCGCTTGTGAAGATAACCTGGCATGCGGCCGGAGGCCACGTAAAGTCCGGCGAGAAGGATGACAATTAAAATGCCGGCAACCAGAATCAGAACGCGAAAAATTGAGATTGGCGGTTTTTCGGTAAGGTCTGTGGACACGGCAGCATCATAACGAAGGTAACGTCGCTTTGGTAGAAAAGTGCGCAAGCCAAATTGAAATATGGAGCGTTTTGCTTGTCTTGATTCTTGCGAGTTAGCGGCGTATAGGTATACGCAATCGACAGGGAGGTCGCGCTATGGCGGAACTCCAGAAGTACATGGCACAGTACGACCACGAGCACACGAATCCGTGGAACAAGCTGCTTCACGGGATCGGGATTCCGATCATTTTTGCGGGAATCATTTTGGCGTGTTTTACGCTGTGGCGGACCGGTTTAGCGCTTTTCCTAATCGGATGGGTCATGCTGTTCCTGGGGCATTTCATCGAGGGAAATAAGCCAGCGTTTTTTCAAGGCTTGATTTATTTTCTGGTCGGGCCAGTTTGGATCGCCAAGGAAATCAAGGACGTGCTACTCGGGCACAGCAGCCACTCTTCTGTTTCGCGTTAAACAAGTAACCCTTTCGCACAGTTCGTTGATGCGGCTCGACCCCTACTAGCAGCGGTGCTACCCTAATCAGACACCCCTCTTGGAGGAATGCGTGACGGATTCAGCAGCTTCATTCGATCCAGACGCACAGAAGCGCCGCAGCACGCGCATCGTGCAGGCCGTGCCTATCACGGTCACAGGTGTGGATGCTCTGGGTCAACCGTTTAAGGAACGTACCACCACGGTGATGGTGAACTGCCACGGGTGCAAGTACCAGTCGAAGCATTACGTTCCAAAGAATTCCATGGTTACGTTGGAGGTTCCTCGCCCAGAAGCTGGGCAGAAACGCACTACTCAGGGTCGGGTGGTCTGGGTGCAGCGTCCACGAACGGTTCGTGAGCTATTTCAGATCGGGCTTGAGTTTGAGGTGCCGGGTAACGTCTGGGGCATAGCGTTCCCACCCGAGGATTGGTTCTCTTCGCCTTATGAAGCAGGGGTGGAAACTTCGAAACCGGTCGCGGCTCACGAGCCGAAATTGTCGGTTGCGCCTCCGAGCGTTGTCACTCATGAGCAGAAGACCGAGACGCCTCACTCAGTTTTAAGAACGCCTGCAAGTGCATCTACAAAACCAGTGACGCCCGAGCAGCCTGCTTCAGTGCCACCTGGGGTGGCCGGGATAGGAACGCCTGCCGCGCCACGAACGCCGCAAGAACTCTTGTCGCAGAAGCCACCTGTTGCGACGGTGCCAGCCGCGCCTCAAGGCTCCGCTACGCCAACGCCTGTGAGCCCGTCAGCAGGCGCAGGCGATGAAGGAAAGATTCATGTAGTTCCGATTACATCTGCGGAACTGCAAGGTCCGCTGGCGCGCCAGATGGCGCAGATGGTGGACGAGGTAAAGGAAAAGCTCGACAAGTCGTTGCGCCGAGGCGCGGAAGCGGCCATCACCGAAGAAATGGCAATTGCGCGCCAGCAGCTCGATGCACAGCTTCATGAAGCCATCGAGCGAGCCATCAAGGTTTCGATGGAGCGCGTGTCGGAGTCCTCGGTAAGAAAAGTTATCCAGCAGGCTACGGATCGCACGTCCGCTATCGTGGAAGAGGCGCGCAAGGCGACAGAAGCTTCGGCGATTCATTTGGACGAGAAAATTCGGGACGCCGTGCAGCAAGCGGTGAGCGGCGCGGCGGAACAAGCTGCCCAACAAGCCGCACAACAAGCGGCGGAGAAGACGGCGGCGCACAGCCTGAAGCAGGCGGTGGATGAAGCGGTGGATCGCGCTCTGGTAGAGCGCGCTGCATCCACACCATCGCTGGAAATTCTTTCTTCTCCCGAGGCGGCCCAGCAACATCTGGATCAATGGCGCAAGAACCTGGAAGAGACGGCGCAAAACGTTCGAACACGGACGGTGGAACAATCGCAAGCGGAGATCGCGTCGGCAAACCAGCGCTGGCAGCAACAATTCGAGGCCAGCCTGGCGAGCGCGTCGCACGAATTCGATGAAAAAGTTACGCAGGCGTCGAACAAAATCGGCGAGAAGATTTCCGAAGTATCCCAGCAAACGATAGCGCAAGCAGAGCAGAGCGTACGCGAACGCACCCAAAGCCTGCGCGCTTCGCTGGATGAAGCAATCGATGGCGCGGCTACAACTATCGAATCGCTTGGGAATAGCCTGAAGCAGGAGCGCGAGCGGGCGGAAGAGACGAAATTACAACTGCAGAGTGCGGCGCGAGTCACGTTGGAACAAACACGCCAGCACCTGGACGAACTTCTGGCGAAGCAGCAGGAAGAGATCGGGCATAGAGTGGAGCAAACGATCGCAGAACGCGCGCAGCAGATTGAGCCCGTGCTAGAAGCATCCGCGCAGAAAGTGCTGGCACGCGTTTCCGCAGAGCTCGACCAGAGAATTACGCCGAAGCTGGAGGCGGTGGAGGGCCTGGCGTCCAGACTCGACAATGTGGAAAACCAGGCGGCGAACCTGCAAAACCACATACGTGAGCAGATGCGCCAAGCGACTGAACATTCGGCGCAACTCCAAAATTCGATACGCGAACAAGCGCAGCAATCCTCGCAGCAAGTGATACAAGAAACGCTTCAGCAGCTTCGCACGGAGTCGTCCAAGATTCCCGCAGAGGTGGAAGAAGCTTGCAGAGCTTCGCTTTCGAAAATTCAAGAGGATTTGCAACAGAAGAGCACGGAGACGCAGCACGAAACGTACGAGGCGCTTTCGAAAGCATCCGAGTGGTATCAGAAAAAAGCGCAGACTACGATGCAGGGCTCGCTGGAAAAAGCTGTGGAGCAATCCACGACAGCCCTACGCGACCGGGCGGCGGAAGTTTCCAGCATGCTGGCTTCCGAACTCGATCATTACCGGCGCACGTACGTGGAACACAGCACCGCGCAGATTGAAGACGCGGCGGGCGAGATAGTATCCCGCGAGCGCGAGAAGCTGAACCAGACTTCGCAGATTGCGACCGCGACTTTTTCGGACCAGGTGCAGCGCGTTACGAACGAATCATTGCGGCGGTTTGAAGTGAGTTCCCGGCTGGCGCTAGAAAAAGCGCGTTCCGACATGGAATTCAACCGTGAAGGATCGTTGGCTGAATTCCAACAGAAAATGGACGAGCGCATGATGGAAGGCGTGGAGCAGGCGCGGACGTTCCTGCAATCGCAACTGGCGCCGTTGATCGAGACCTGGGAAGAAAAGCGCGAAGTGGAGAAAGAAGAGTGGATGCAGCAACTGAAAAAGTCCACGGAAGAGTCTATTGAAGAGTACAAGGCTCGTTTGGAAAATGCTTCGAATTCGTGGTTGCTGGCGTCGGCCACGACGCTCGGGCAGCATTCACAGGCTGTGCTAGATACCATCGCCAAGGCTGCGGAGAAGAGGCTTCGCGAAACTTGCTCGCAGGTTCTCGCAGGTATGGGCGATACGTTGAAGGAAAAACTCCTCGGAATTTCCACCGACTTCAACACGGAAGAAGATCAGCAGGAACCTCCCAAGCATAAGAAGTAATCTCACGCCCTTGACGTTCGAGTGATACGATTCAACCAACTGGCTGTTGCGGTTCGCTCCAACCGAGGGATAAATTGTGAACGCGACGGTGCAAGATGCGGCTGTTGGTCCTGGGGGAATCTGGATAGCTATTGCCAATATATGGTTCGTATCCTGGGCGGTTCGGCATAGAGGTGAGCTTGACCATGAGTTAGATTCGACGGCTAAGTTCATCCGCTGGATGATCGCATTTGTCTGCCTTGGCGTTGCAGTGCAATTTCCTCATTTTTTAAATCCCCCGCCCGTTCGAGTGAGTGTAGGAATGCTTGGGATCGCGTTTCTCGTGTGGCCGAATCTTGCGTACCACGTCACAAGATTTCTCCGTCTGTTGCGAATCCTGCCAAACGAGAATCCCGAGAAACTCGGCAATTCCAAATACGGTGCGGAACGTTAGAGACGCGGCGAATCAACGTGATTTAGCGCGATTTCGGTCTCGCGGTGCATCCCGGTATAATGCTCGGCATGTCGAATCAGGCGTACCTTAGCATTTGGTGCAAGGATTTCCCGGAAGAGCTGATACTGGAAAGATTCGAAAAGTTTCTATCCACGGTTCCCTTCTCCGCAAAAAATCCTGGATTCACGCACCTGGAAATTCGCGCAGTGGATTGGACGGAAACGCCCGTTTACGAGCAGGATTTGAGGTCAGTTCCGCTGGACGCGCCGAGTATTGTGGAGTTGTGCCAGGCTTATGTGCATAACGACTGTTGCATCTCCGTTCGGGCGCATTGGGATTTGTGGATTTACGAAGGCGACCCGGCTCGTTGGCAACTCGAAGCGCAACCGGTAGAGCTTCTGTGTTACGGCGAGGATTTCGACGAGGGAGTATGGCGGCAAGACGGCCACCTGGAGGTGAATTTCGGGTTTGAACATTTGTTTACCGGGCACGCTGGTTTGCTTGGCATACGACAAATCACACGGCCCAAAGCGGAGAGTCCAGAGGAAGAGCGCTTTCTGGAGGCGATGGCACGACCTGAGAATCTACACAATTATTATGAGAAGACCCGCGACAACATAAAAAAGCTGTTTGATTGGGTTCGCCGCATTGAAAAAGAACTGCCGGTGGCGAAGCTGCGGCTATGGTCAGAGGGGGAAGAAAACTTTGAAGCTCGGCTCGAAGAGATTCTGGCTGTTCGTTAGCTTGCTTGCAATGGCCTCGGCGATTCCGGCGGCGCGAGGATTGGCGAATTCGAAGCGCACGCACGAATTGACGCTGGCGGGATTGCGTCCGGGACACGACAAAATTGTTTCGCCGCAGAAAAGTTTCCGCGAGCTGGAGCGCGACGAATCCGTAACAGACGCGCTGTTGTGGGGCGATATTTGTACGCATAGGGAGCTTCGCGTGGAGCTCGATGCCAATAAAGTGGTGCAGACGGTGACGGTGGATAACAATTACAAGCCTGACATCATGGCGAAATGCCTCCCGATTGTGATGTCCCCTAGCCGACTGAAGCTGCTCGCGACTGGCCATGCGCTCCAACTTGGAGATTCGTGCGATCGCGTGGCTGAAATATATGGTAAGCCGGAATCCGAGAGTCCTTCCGTGAGAGGAAGCGAACAGCTAGAATTATCGTTGTACTCATTTGATTGGGCCGGCGCGGGTGTGCCGCAGGTGATGGAAATATCGTGCGATGCTTCGTCGAAAAAAGTGGTAGCGATCACGCTCGCGGCGTCGACACTTTGATCTTGCTGCCAAAAAAAATCATGAAAATAATCGGACTTATGGCGGTAACCCTAACGGCTCTTTCGATGCTTTCCTGCAGTAGTCCGGCTACGACGTCTCCTGCAGCGAAAGAACAGCCGGCCGCTCCAACAGTGCCGGTCAAGCCGGCAACTCCCCCGGATATTCAAAAAGCAGCGGAATTAGCGCTGGGCTCGGAGACGGAAGTTTTGGCGTTTGGTGATCTTTCCAAGAGCGGGCCGCAGCAGATTCTGGCAATAAACCGTTTGAAGGCGGCTCCGCCAGGAGTGTCAGCAGAAGGCATACTACTCGCGCGCGCGGTGATATTGGAAAATGCGGGCAGTTCCTGGAAGCAGATTTTTCTTTGCGACGAGCATCTAAAGAACACGAAGGGATTTCTCGGTGGAACGCCGCTGGCTCCGGTGAACGGTTGGCGGCTGCAATACGAGCAGCACGACAAAGGGCTGGAAATGTATTTTACTCCGCTGATGTCGCCGAAAGGCGAAGGCGGGCACGTATTGCCGGTAGGAATTCGCTGGAACCCAAAAGTGAAACGGTATCAATCGCTGGACAGAACGTTCGAAAATTTCCTTGGTGAGCTGCCTGCGCTGGATACTCCGGAGTCGCAGATTCGATAATGAGCGCGATTGCACAACCTGTGGTTGCTACAGCACGGAAGCCGAAGCCGCAGATTTCCGGCTGGAAAGAATTGAAGTCGCTGATTCCCTATGTGCTGCGGTACAAGGGTATGACTGCGCTGGGACTTTTGACGCTTGGGTTGATGGGGCTTGTTGGCGCGCTGCCGCAATTGATCATCGGCATGATTACGGATTTGGTGCAGGGTCGCTCCAAAGGCGCTTTCGACCTTAGCGGGCCATCGCGCGCTCTGCTTTCCCCACTTTTTTCAATCTACGCACCTCTGAGCCGCCATGCGCTGGGACTTTATTGTGTGATATTGTAACAGTAATGCTGGTCAAAGGCTTTTTCTCGTTCTGGACGAGATGGATCCTAATTGGGGTTTCGCGCGAGATTGAATACGATTTGCGCAATGATTTACTGGCGCGGCTAGTTTTGATGGAGCCTGAATTTTACGTGCGGAATCGCACGGGCGATTTGATGTCGCGCGCGACGAATGACTTAAACGCGGTGCGCATGGTGCTGGGCCCAGGGATTATGTACAGCGCGACGACGATCTCAACCATGGTGCTGGCGATTTTCTTTATGTTGAAACTCTCGCCGGTACTGACGGCATGGGTTTTGATTCCTGTTCCAATCGTGGCGATCGTAACGCGTTATTTCGGTCAGATCATTCATCGGTTATCGGAACAGATACAAGCAGCATTGGGCGTGCTTTCCACGCGAGCGCAGGAAAACTTGACAGGAGTGCGCGTGATTCGCGCGTACGCGCAGGAGAAGCAGGAGGTCGAAAAATTCGATGAAGCCAACCGTGATTACGTAAACCGCAACATCAAGTTGATCAGCACGTGGAGCCTGTTTTTTCCGGGACTCTCAACGCTGATCGGCTTGACCGTGCTGATCTTGCTATGGCTTGGCGGCAAACAAGTAATCGATCATCGCGTTTCGCTGGGGACATTCAACGCGTTTTATATGTTTTTGATTCAGCTGACGTGGCCGATGATCGCGCTGGGCTGGGTGACGAATATTTTCCAACGCGGCGCGGCATCTATGGGGCGGCTGAATTACATTATGAATGCGGAACCGGGGATTCGCGACGCGTCCGCTCCAGCGCATACACCTTCGGATCGTTACAATATGCGGCCAAATGGCGATGCGCCGCCGGCGCGGGAACGATCAAATATTCGCGGCGAAATTGATTTCCGGAACCTCACGTTTACGTATCCCACTTCGGGATCAGAAACGCAGCCGGGCGAGCCAGTTCTTCACGACATTAATTTGCACATTCCGGCGGGTTCTACCCTGGCGGTAGTGGGTCCAACTGGAAGCGGCAAGTCTACCTTGGCGGCGTTGATTGCGCGTTTGTGGGAGGCGCCTCCGCGTACTTTGTTCATCGATGGACGTTCGATCCGCGATTATCCGCTGATGGAACTTCGCAGCGCGATCGGATACGTTCCGCAAGACACGTTTCTGTTCAGCGAAACAATCAGCGAGAACATTGCCTTCGGCGTTACCGATGCGGTGGAGGAGCAAGTCTTCGAGGCGGCTGAAATCGCCAGCATCTCTGGCGAAATTGAGAGTTTCCCGCAGCGGTTCGGCACCATGGTGGGCGAACGCGGCATCACTCTCTCGGGTGGGCAAAAGCAACGAACGTCTTTGGCTCGCGCGATTCTACGGCAACCAAGAATACTAATTCTGGACGATTCGCTGGCCAACGTTGACACCGATACGGAAGAACGAATCTTGCGGCGGTTGCGCGACGTAATGAACCAACGCACGACGATTTTGATTTCGCATCGCGTTTCGACGGTGAAGAACGCGGACATGATCATTGTTTTGCGCGACGGCTACATCATCGAGCGCGGCACGCACGAGGAATTGCTAGCGCATAACGGCTATTACGCGGACCTGTACCAGAAGCAACTTCTGGAAGAAGAGCTCGCACGCGAATGAGCGATTTCCGCGAAGAAGAGAAATTAGGCAAGCTCTACGATTCGGCGCTAACGCGGCGATTGATGAAGTATCTGCGCCCGTATCGCGGCACGTGGTTGCCGCTGTTTCAATAACGCTGGGCGTCACGGCGATGGAAATCGTGTCGCCCTATCTGTTCCATGTCGCGGTGGATAAATATATCGTCCCTGGATTTAATACCTACGATTACGCGATCAAGAAGGCGCTGATAGGTCTGTCTGTGGGTGGTGGCCGCGTCGGCGGAGCGCTGCTGGGAAGTTTCGGGCTGCAATACGCTCAAGTACGAATTATGCAGTGGGTAGGCCAGGAAACGATGTACGACCTGCGCAAGGAAATCTTCGAACATTTGCAACGATTGCCGATGAGTTTCTTTGACCGCACTCCCGTTGGACGGCTGGTCACTAGAGCGACTACGGATGTGGACGCGTTAAACGATCTTTTTGCTTCCGGCGTAGTGGCGATGCTGAATGATTTCGTTCTGCTGTTCGCTATGGCCGCGATTCTATTTAAGTGGCATCCATTTCTCGCACTGGCGACACTATCGCCACTGCCCTTCATGATTTTGCTGACATATTTTTTCCGCAACAAAGTGCGCAACGCAAATCGCCGCATCCGAACTGCTATTGCGCGTATCAACGCTTTTCTGCAAGAACATATCAGCGGAATGGCTATCGTTCAACTCTTTAACCGCGAATGGAAATCGAGGCAAGCAATTTGAGGAATTGAATCGCCAGCATATGGAAGCGTACAAGGAGGCGATTGACGCCTTCTCGTTCTTCTATCCCGCGGTGGAGTTTCTGAGCATGGCTGGCCTCGCATTGCTGTACTGGGTAGGCGGACTGCGGGCGATTGCGGGTGCAATTCCGATCGGCGTCCTGCTGGCATTCATGCTCTACGCGCAACGGTTTTTCAGGCCAATTCAGGACTTGAGCGAAAAATTCAATATTTTGCAGACGGCGATGGCTGCCTCGGAGCGGATATTTAAACTGCTCGATGAGCCGTTTACCATTGTGTCGCCGGCCGAAGTGCGCTCGTTACCGTCAGCGCGTGGGGAAATCGAATTTCGAAATGTTTGGTTTGCCTACACTGGCGGCGCTACGCCGAAAGAAGAGGATTGGGTGTTGCGCGACGTTTCGTTCCGGGTCGAGCCGGGGCAAACGCTGGCAATTGTCGGGCACACGGGCGCGGGCAAAACCACCATCATCCAGCTTTTGTTGCGGTTTTACGATATTCAGCGCGGCGAAATTTTGCTCGACGGCGTGGATATTCGTACGATGGAACTGCAGGAACTTCGCCGGCTGTTCGGGATCGTATTGCAGGATCCGTTCCTGTTTACAGGGACGCTTGAATCGAACGTGAAGCTTGGCACTGAGAGAATTACCCGCGCTGCTACTGAAAGCGCGCTGCGCGAGGTGGGACTTGGCCCATTTCTTGAATCGCAGCCGCAAGGAGTGGAAACGCAGGTTACCGAGCGTGGCTCAACGCTTTCCGTGGGCCAGCGCCAGCTTGTGAGTTTTGCGCGCGCCCTGGCGCACGATCCAAAGTTCCTGATTCTCGACGAAGCGACATCCAGCGTGGATACCAAGACCGAGCTTTTGATCCGGGAAGCGCTCGACCGCCTACTGCGAGGCCGCACTGCGGTGGTAATCGCACATCGGCTTAGCACGATTCAACACGCCAACAGAATTCTCGTTTTCCACAAAGGCCGGTTGCGCGAGCAAGGTTCGCATCAAGAACTTTTGGGGCTGCGCGGAATTTACTATCGCTTGTATCAGCTTCAATACAAAGAGCAGGAACTCGCCGCACCGGTGGCCGGTGGTGGGTCGGAATATCCGTATGCTCTTCCAGCCGATGATTAGCGGCTGGCCCGCCTCGGTTTATGAGCGCGTTATCGAGAAGCTACTGCATACCAGAGCCTCTGCAATCCTTCCACATCCGCGCGTTCCATGACTGAAAAACAAATTTTGATTTCCGCAGGCGAAGCGTCCAGCGATATGTACGCCGCGCGGCTAGTGACCGCTTTGCGCGCGCGGGTGGGCGCAGACGTCCGGTTTTTCGGGATGGGCGGGCCTCGCATGGCCGAAGCGGGCGTGGAATTAATTGCCGACTACCACGAAGTGGCTGTCGTGGGCATCGCCGAAGTGCTTCACAAAATTCCGACAGTGATAGGCGTTCAAAACCGCCTGAAACGCGAAGCGAAGCGGCGCAATGCTGCGCTTGCCATTCTCGTCGATTCGCCGGGGACGCATCTCGGCGTGGCGCGGCGAATGAAACAAATTGGCGTGCCGGTTGGTTATTTTATAGGGCCGCAAATTTGGGCTTGGCGCGCGGGACGCGTTCGCATCGTAAAGCGGCGCGTAAATCGGATGGTCGTGATATTTCCGTTCGAGGAGAAGATTTATCGCGACGCAAGCGTGCCGGTGAATTTCGTGGGACATCCGCTGGTGGACGTCGTACGCTCGAGCCTGACGCGCGCGGAATTCGCAGCTTTGCACAAGCTGGATGCGAACAAGCCCATCGTCACTATCCTGCCGGGCAGCCGTCCGAACGAAATTCGCCAGAATTACGGCCGAATTCTCGGAGGGTGCGAGCGCTTGAAGGGCAACAACGGCGACATACAGTTTGTGTTGGCTGTGGCGCCCAATTTATCGACGGACTTTTTCTCGGCTTACGCCGACAGTGGCGTCGTAATTAAGCAGGTGACCGGCGCTACGTATGACGCATTGGCCGCAGCGGATTGCGCGATCGTGGCCAGCGGAACGGCCACGATCGAGGCTGCCCTTCTGGGCACGCCAATGGTCGTGATCTACCGCGTTTCTCCCATCTCCGCATTTATCCTTAGGCGCATGATCCGGACACCCTTCTTCGGCATGGTGAATCTGATCGCGGGAAAGTACGTTGTCCGCGAGTTGATACAGGAGGATTTCACGCCCGAGGCAGTGGAAAGCGAGGTTCGTCGCCTGCTGGATTCGTCGTTCGCTCGCGACGAAATGAAAGCAAATTTGGCGGAAGTGCGCGCGAAGCTGGGTCCGGGTGGAGCAATTGAGCGCGCTGCGGACATTTTTGCGCAGATGTTGTAACCTTTTTCGGCGGATTCACGCGGGCAACTGCCTGCGAGGCTCATGTATCTTAGATAGAAGTAGATAGCCTTCTTGAGAGGTTTTCTTGCTGAAAATTTATCGGCTGCTAATCCCGCTGACCCTGTCGCTCCTCTGGGCAGCCGCCGCGATAGCGCAAACGCCGCATCGCTTTCCTTTTCGTGCGGACCATTACGACGTGCAGGTTTTGCTGCATCCAGACGATCAGACGATCTCCGCTCTGGCGCGCGTGGATTTTATTGCCAATGAAGTTTCGCGCACGGTGGTGGTGGAGTTACACCAGGATTTGAAAATCAACTCGGTTAAGCTTATCGGCGGCAAGCCGTTGGAATTCGAGCGCGACAGAACTTACCCGTTGCTGCTGACGATCGGGCTCCCTGATGCCGTAGCTCCGGGGAAACCGATGAGCCTGGAATTCGATTACACTGGGCCGATTTCCAGCGAGGACGATAGTCCGACAAAAGGCGTGCGTTTTGCTTCCGTGGATAAGAACTCGGCGTACTTGCTGCTGCCCGCGCGGTGGTTTCCACTCACAAATTATCCGGCCAATCGTTACACCGGAACTTTCAAGGTCATCACGCCCGATACGATGTACGTTGCCGGCACTGGAAAAGCGGATCCGCCGACGATGCAGCCCGGCATCGGAAAAGGGCCGGGGCAGGCTTCGTACGTGTTTCATTGCGATCGTCCCGGTCCAGTGGGAACTTTCGTGGCAGGCCCGCTTCAACTGAATCCAATTCAAGTGGAAGGATTGACGGTCTCGGTGTTCACGCCGCCGGTCCAAGCTTCAACGGCTGCAGCTTACGGAAATTCTCTGGCGCATATCGCGCTCTACTTCACAGACGCGTTTGGGCCTCTTCAGGAGAGCGGGCCTCCCCCGATTACGGTCGCGCAAATGCCTGACGGAACGCTGCCGGGATATGCGGCGCCGGGTTTGCTCTTGATCAGCGCGCGCCAATGGACTACGAAAGCCAACGACCGTCTACTTTCGCAACTTGCCGCGCAGCAATGGTGGGGCGATCGCGTGCTTCCCGCAACTTCGTCCGACACCTGGCTCACCGACGGGCTTTCTCGTTACGCGGAGGCCATGTATGCGGAACAGAGCGACGGAAGCGCAGGTCTGCATCGGGCGCTCGAAGATTTTGCAGTCGGCGCGCTGATGTATGAAGATACGGCACCCATTTCTCA
Organism: uncultured Acidobacteriota bacterium; assembly: GCA_963838475.1. Lineage (GTDB taxonomy): Bacteria > Acidobacteriota > Terriglobia > Acidiferrales > UBA7541 > Palsa-295. The sequence goes on along the minus strand of CAWIRJ010000006.1, from coordinate 134,649 downwards.
GGCCAATCGCTTGCAGACGTTCTCTAATGAATATCGCTCGGTGGTCGCCGATAAAGGCGCCCTGGTTTTTCACATGCTGCGCACGGAAATTGGCGACGATGCGTTCAATGGTCTACTGCACGATTTTTACAAGAAATACGACGGCAAGAACGCGACGGTTGCGGAATTCGAAAAGATGGCGATTGCGAAAGTTCCGCCTCCGAAAAAAGGCGAGCCTCCGGTAAATCTAGTTTCGTTTTTTTCGCAGTGGGTAAATTCGACGGGCATTCCGGAATTCAGGCTGGAGTTCATCGTATATCGAACCAGAAAAGGTTTTAAGGTTGTGGGGAAAATTCACCAGGATCTCGATACGTTCCGCATGCCGGTGGAAATCCGCGTGGACACGGAAGGAAACCCTGAATACAAGAAAATTCTGGTGACAGGAACCACGCAGCAATTCGAGGTCGATACCTTCGGACGTCCCAAGCCGAACGGGATCGTAATCGATCCGAATAACAACATGCTGAAATCCAGCGCGCGTTTGCGCATTCGCGCTTTCGTGGCGCGCGGCGAAGGGTTCGCTGAGAACGGCCAGTATTACGAGGCCATACAGCAATATCAGCATGCGCTGGATTTACAGTCCAGCAATTCGCTCGCGCACTTCCGCATGGGCGAAGCCATGTTCAACCAGAAGAATTACCAGTCTGCGGCGAACGCTTTCCGAGCGGCGCTTGGCGGCGATCTGGACCCAAAGTGGGTGAACGTTTGGAGCCACATCTATATTGGAAAAATCTACGATATTCTCGGGCAGCGGGAGCGCGCGGTTAACGAGTACAGCCTCGCCCAACACTTGGGCGACGACACGGCGGGAGCGCAGGAAGAAGCTGGAAAGTTTTTGCAACGGCCATACACAGGCGATGCAGCCCTGGACGCTGCCCCCGCTGGTACGCCGCCTCCAACGCCGACGACGAACGCCAGCACTCCTGCTGATGCGGATCCGAACAAGCCCGTTCTGAAGAAACGGCCCTGACGATGGGGTTAGAGCGGTTCCAAGCCAGCCAGGCTGGGCCGCGCGATTCCCTTGTGTTGAATTAGGATTTGAAAGGTCTCACCCATGCCTTCCGGGTTTATCAGAGTCTTGAAGAGGAGCCGGCGTTGGCTTTGTTCCGCTTCGCTCAACTGGTCCGATTGTAAATCCGCGAAATCGCCGTAACGCGCAAGAGCCATTAGGAAATTGCATTGGGAAGTGAAGCCAGTGCGGGCGAGCCCACTCTTTTGTCCGTGTATATCCAACGCGCCAAAATTGACGTGAGCAGTTAGATCCTGTTCGCCTGGAGCGCGATAGATATTTTCCGTGGCGCGGTGGCACTCGTAAGCCAACAGAGTTCCACGCATGTGGCGTTCGTCGTAAAGTTCAGAAGCTTCGTGGCCGTAATCGATGGTTACGACGAATCCCCGTTTGAGTTTCTCGCCGGCTTCAACAATCCAACGGCATGCTGCGAGGTTTACTTCGGCTTGTTGCTCTTCTTGTAAGGAAATCCTCTGGCTCGATAAGTAATCCTTGAGTGCATTGGAAGACAGCGCTCCCAATTCATCACACAGTCCGTTCTTGGTTAGGCCAACATAAATTTCGCGCAAGTCGTTACCATCCCGGATTACGCGATGGACCGGCATGGCATCGATCAGTTCGTTGGAAAAAATACATCCACATAGGATTTCCGCCGGCAATTCCTTTTGAGACGCGAAGTTACCGCTCTGAATGTGTGCGTCGAGGATCTGGGGTTGCAATGCGCGCCGCAAAGCCGAACGTTCGACGGCGATAAAGCGCAGTGCCGTGTAGAAATCCGGCCACGATCTGGCAGCACAATCGAGAATCTGCTTCGCTAAATGGCCGGTCCCTGCTCCAGCCTCGACCAGCCAGAAAGAATTGGGGCGCCCGAGCAGATGCCACATTTCATGAAACTGGCGTGCCAGTAACCGTCCGAAGAGTGGGCTTGCGTCCACACTCGTAAAATAATCGCGCCTGGGCTGCTGCTCCGGCTTCGTGTAATAACCGTGGAGCGGATGATAGAGGCACGCTTCCATGTATTCGGCGAACGTAATCGGTCCCTGCGAGCGAATTCGCTCAGCAAGTAGCAGGGCGAGTGGCGTGGGCTCGCTGCGCACAAGCATCAGTTCACGCGCTGTGGATTGCGAGTGAACATCTCTATGATGTAATCGTGCAGGCAATCGTAAAGCTGCTTCTGGAAGGTCCACGGAAATTGTGAATTTTCTATCTCACGCGGTTGGAGCTGGAAAGTATAGTTGTGAACTTCCGCATTTGTGGGCTTGTAACGAATTTCAACTTCGACTCCCTCTCCGGTGGAGCGCGCTTCGAAATCAAACAGGGGATGTTCGTAACGTACGAGCTGATGGCGGACTTTGTCTGTGAGTAAGTCGCTCATTTTAGACCGCTCGCTTGCAATTCAGTCCAAACGCTGGTGAAACTTGCCATCGCGTCTTTATCAAAAAGAACGAAGGTAACCTTTTCGAGGGAAGTAGGCTGGTCGAAATGCCTGGCGACTTCTCGCAGCATAATTTCCGCGCACTCGCGCAACGGAAATCCCGCAATACCGGTGCCCACGGCCGGGAAGGCAATAGTCTTCAGCCCTTTTTGGGCGGCTATACGGAGCGAATGTGCGGTTGAGCTGCGTAAAGAATGCGCGGAAGTTTTCCCGCCCAGCTGCATGCTCGCGGCATGAATCACATGGCGTGCTTTTAATTTGCCTCCAGTGGTGATGGCCGCCCCGCCAACCGGAACTTGGCCGATTTCGTCGCATTCTTTCTGGATCTCCGGGCCGCCTTTTCGCCGGATCGCGCCAGCGACACCGCCGCCAAGCTGCAAATCATTGTTCGCGGCGTTGACAATGGCGTCCACATCCATTTCAGTGAGGTCGCCCTCGATAATCTCAACGCGGTCGGCGAATTTCATGTTGGAGAAAAACCCTTCCTGCGTTGAGCAGCACAATGAACTGGACGCATCGATTATTTCTTGACTCCATTATCACCATACTCGTACACCCCGCGGCCCGATTTTCGTCCGGTGCGTCCGGCCTTTACATATTGGGCCAGGAGCGGACACGGGCGGTACTTTTCTCCCAGCGTTTTGTGCAAATATTCCAGAATATTCAGGCGGACGTCCAGTCCTACAAGGTCAACGAGCTCGAATGGGCCCATGGGGTGATTCAGCCCCAATTTTAAGGCCTTGTCGATGTCTTCGGCGCTGGCGATGCCTTCCTGCAGCATGTAAAACGCTTCGTTGCCGATCATGGCGTTGATGCGGCTGGTGACAAATCCTGGCGATTCGCGGATTACCACAACTTCTTTTCCCATTCGGCGGCCGACTTCCACGCAGGCTTGCAGAGTGGCCTCAGAAGTTTCGAGTGCCCGGACGATTTCGAGCAACTTCATCTTTGGGACAGGATTAAAAAAATGCATTCCGATACAATTTTCGGCGCGAAAGGTGATGGAAGCCATTTCGGTGATGGACAGTGACGAAGTATTGCTAGCCATGATCGCCTTAGGCTTCGCAAATTTATCGAAGATTGTGAAAATTTCCAACTTCACTTCCATTTCTTCAGGGACGGCTTCGATCAGCAAATCCGCTTCACGGCAAACGTCTTCCACCGAGCGCGAGGTCGAGAGATTCGCGAAGGCTTTGTCTTTTTGGTCCTGTGTCACTTTTCCCCGCGCCACCCCGTCTTCCAACGATTGAGAAATATAGGCAGTGCCCTGCTCAAGCATCTCCGGGGAGACGTCTTCAAGTATGGTGCGATAGCCGCCGAGGGCAGCGGAGTAAGCGATTCCCCGGCCCATGGTCCCGGCGCCGATGACCGCGACAGTTTTTATTTCCATTCGGCAACCTCACTCAAACAGGAAAAAGACGCGCTGCATTGTCGTACAAAATTTTCTGTTGCGCGACTTGTGAAATTGGCAGAGCACAAAACTTTTCGATATTTCCGCGTACTCCGGGAACGCCCGGGCCAGGCCAGTCCGTACCGAACAAAACTTTGTCGGCAATTTCTTCGATACGCGGGAAATACTCCAGCAACTTTTGCGGAGGAATTCCCGAAATATCCATATACATATTAGGGTGACGCCGAACGAGAAAAAATGCTTCAGTCATCCACAAGGGGCGCCCGCCGTGCGCCAAGATTACAACGAGGCGGGGAAAGTCGACACCTACGTCATCAGCCAGCATGGGTTGTGCGTACACATTTCGCGCGCCGGGGAAAATTGAAGTGCCGGTATGAATCATCACGGGCAAGCCAACTTCCTGGGCTGCCTCATACATCGCGCGCAATGGACCGAGGCCGCTGCGGTATTCATTGGGTGCAAATAGTTGGTGAGAGGGATGCACCTTCAAACCACGAATACCGATTTTCTTCAGGCGTCTGACTTCGGCCCCGGCATCGTCGACATATTTCGGATGCACCGACCCGAAACCCAGCAGGCGGCGCGGATCGGCTGAACAATATTTCGCGCACCAGTCGTTAACTTCGGAAGTGAATCCGATCACGTCAGGGCTGACGTAGTTGATAATTCCCGCGCGTTCGATTTCCGCGTGATCTAAGAATTCAAGGAATTCCGACGGGCTGGCGGAATATTTCATTATCTCGTCGTAATCCCGACGGTCGCGGCGGATCAATTCGTGCGCCGCAGGCTTCAGCATCTTGTCAGGCTGAATATGGATGTGGATGTCGATGATCGGCGGCAACGGGATTCCTCTGAAAAACGGCGCTGCGAGATCACGCTAGACTCAGCGCTTACAAGCGGGCGATACCCTCTTTGTCGAATCCAAGAACGACGCGGCCGCCCGCGACAATCACCGGGCGTCGGATCAAATTGGGCTCGGCTGCCATCATTCGAATGGCTTCTTGTCGAGACGGTAGTTTTTCCTTCATATTTTTCCGGCGGTAAAGTTCGTTTCGCGTATTCAGGAACTGCGTGTGGTCGCGGTCACCGATTAATTTCTCAAGTTCTTCAGAGGTCAGCCGCTCTTTGCCAAGGTCGCGAAATTCCATGCCAAAACCGCATTTTTCCATATAGCTGCGAGCTTTGCGGCAAGAGGTACAAGAAGGTTTATGCAGAAATTGCACTTTCGGTCGCGATTTCTTTATTCGTTGTTGAGTTTTCTTAGCGAGCTTCCTGGCAGCCATGGTTCATTTGCCTCGCAATTCCCGGAGTCTAGTAACGAGGTATATTCGGATCGACTTCGCTAGCCCAGAGATCAATCCCGCCGGCCATCGACCGAGCGGACGCTACACCTTGCGAACGCAACCAAGCTGCTGCGTCCATGCTTCGCATACCGTGGTGGCAAAAGAGTATGACTTCGTCCGCGGATTCCAGCCGCGGCAGGTTGGCAGGAATTTCGCGAAGCGGAATCAGCACCGAACCTTCGATGTGCGAGGTTTCATATTCCCACTGCTCACGAACGTCAACGAAGAGGATTTTCTCACCACGTGCAAGCTTGTCTTTCACTTCGCGCGGAGCCACTTCCATATTTGCGTAAAGATCTTCAGGCATCAATCACCACTCTCGAATAAGCTCTTGAGCTTTTTTATGAGGGATATTCCGCTATCGCGGCGGCAAACTAATCCATGTTCCCTTTGGGCGCTACCCACTTCGGCTCGTTGTCTTGAATATCGTTGACGAGCTTGATGTCTTCCGGCTGCGGCAGAGTTTCCTTGACGTGCTCCGCATATTTCTCCGTTGACAACAGTTCGCCGGTCACACTGTATGGTTGATTTGCAAACTCGCCGATGTGACGGTTGAACTTCATGTCCGGAACGTAGAGCGGTTCAGCACCCTTGGGAACGTGCTTGTTGATCTGCTCGATCAGCTTCTCGCACTCCAGAAAATAGAGGTGGCGATTGTGCTCGTTCATGTGGCCAAGGTCGGCTTCTTTTTGGGTCTGGGCTTCGTCGTAACGGCCTTTCAGTCCCCAAATGTAAAACCAGTGCGCTGAACTCGATTGGTCGACGCCGAACAAATCGTAGCTAACCGGAATCCATTTGTTTACGTACTTCTGAACGATGTTGAGTGGCACGACTTCGGCCTTCACAATTCGTTTGAGGCCGTCATGCCCGGTGCCCAGATGGAATGATTCTTCGCGCAACATCGGGTTCATGGACTGTGCCAGCGGTTCGAATGCGGAATAACTAAGCATGGTGAGCTGAAATTTTCCATCGCGGTCCACGAAATCGGTGTAAGTGAAAAAGTCGAGCCAGTTTGCGACTTCCTGATTGAAAGCTCCGAGTAACCGTTTGGATTCGAAGGCGCGGCGCTCGAGCATCTTCTGCGCTTCTACTTTTCCGCTGTAACCGAAATGATTGATGAGCAGGTGGCACATCTGCCAGCCGTGGCGCATTTCTTCGGTTACCACGCGGCATAGCGATTTGCGGTCGTGCTCGCTTGGCGAATGTTCGAAGAGACGTCGCTGCTGCTCCACGGAAGCAAATTCAGTGTCGCCCTGGTAGATGATCAAGTTCATCAGGCCGTCGCGAATTCGCTGGTCCGGAATATCCAGCACACGGCGCCATTTTGGGCGCCCTTTGAATGCGCCGAACTCAATTTCGTTCGACCGCGTGGGTCCGAACTTCGCCTCAAAATGATAGCTGTCAATTTCAGAATAATTCACGCCGATGTCGCCGCGCCAAACGCGGAATAAGTCCACCCAATCATCGAAAGTAGCGATACGTGTTGCGGACATTTATGAATTCCTCCCGTCCTGCGAATCAATAAATCCCATAATGAGTTTCGGGCGACCGCGCAATCAGTGGCCCTTAAAATTCGGTTTGCGCTTCTCGAGAATTGCGTTGAGCCCCTCCATACAATCTTCAGACTGGAAGCAGTGGATCTGCAGGCGTATCTCCTCGTCGAGCGCCGCCGTGAGAGATGCGCGATTCGCGTTGGTCATAGCGTGTTTTGAATCTCGCATCGAGAGAGGGGCGGCAGCGGCAACGTCCTGTGTAGCTTTCTTGGATTCTTCCTCGAACTGCGCGGCCGGGAAGACGCGAGAAATGATTCCCATCCTTAGGGCGTCTTCTGCAGAGAGCTTGTCTGAACTCCAGAATAATTCTGCCGCGCGCGCTTGTCCTACAATTCGCGGCAGAAAAAAGGTGCCGCCAAAATCCGGATACAAGCCGATCTGTGCGAATCCCTCGGTAAATTTGGCCTGATCAGAGGCCACGCGCATGTCGCAGGCCAGAGCGAGATTCATTCCGCCGCCGGCTGCCGGACCGTTCACGGCGGCAACCACAGGCTTTGGCATTCCTGCAATTACCAGGCAAATCTCTTTTCCGGTGACGAGTAATTTTTCCAATTCCTTGGCGTCCTTGCGTTTTCGCAAGTCACGAAGAAGCTCTAAATCGCCGCCGGCACAAAAGCCGCGCCCAGAACCTGTTAGTCTGACCGCAGCCACACCTTTGTCTTCGCCGGCTCGTATCAACGCATGCACGAGCTCGCGCCCTAAGTCGACATTCAATGCGTTTAGCCGATCGGGACGATTCAAGCGGAGAGTAACGATATTTCCGTCGCGCTCTTCGAGCACTAATTGATTTGCAGGATTTTGTTGCGTGCTTGCCGCCATCGCGGTTACTCCCTAGTCCTTCAAACTCTTTAACAGCGCAGCTAGCTTTTTGAAATATCGCGTTTTCACGCCACGATCGGTGGCGCAATTCGAACCGCTGGTGGATGGCAGCACGAACACATACGCGCCGTACAGTTTCTCTTTCTGCAGCCCTAGCTTGCATACACGACCGGTAAATTTCTCGTAAACCATTTTGCCGTTGAAAGCGATCACGCGCGGACGCAGGTCTTCTAACTTTTGCGCGAGAAGGACTCTTCCTTCGGAAAATTCCTGCCTTTCGATTTCCTCTACCCCACGGGTGGGACGTTTTACTAAATCCGTCATGCCAATTCCGAATTCCAGGAGGCGGCGGTCGTCTTCGTAACCCAGAGGCTCGGGAATCACTCCCGATTCATACATCACCGGCCAGAACTGATTGCCACGTCCGGCATAATAATGGCCGACGCGAGCGGAACGATCGCCCGGATTGGCGCCGATCAAAATCATCTTCATCCCCTTGCGAAGGTAATCCGGCAGTGTGCGCATTCAGTCCTTTAGTTTCCCCAGTTGTGTGTTGTGTACTCGCTGAACTATCGAACTGCTACCTATTACTTTCCTTTGAACTCTGGCTGCCTCTTTTCCACGTATGCTTTCAGACCTTCCTTAGCGTCATCGCTGGTGAACAAAAGCTGTTGCAACTCGCGCTCGATGCCCAGGGCTTCTCCGAATCCGACTTCCGAACCGGTGACGACCGCACGCTTGATGCGTCCCACTGCACGCGAAGCTTTATTTGGCGGACAGAACTGCTTTGCGTAGGCCATCACTTCTTCCCAGAAGTTTTCGCGCTCGTAGATGTAATGAATGAGGCCGAATTCGAGCGCTTCCTCAAAACTGAACGTGCGGCCGGTAGCCATTAACTCCAGAGCTCGCGAACGGCCTATCACGCGCGATAGACGCTGCGTTCCGCCGGTGCCTGGGAGCACACCGAGGTTCACTTCAGGCAATCCAATCTTTCCGCCTTCTTTTTTCGCTATGCGAATATCGCAAGCCAGGGCAATTTCCAAGCCACCGCCCACGGTGTGGCCGTTGAGAGCCGCGATCACCAACTTGGGAGTTTGCTCGAAACGGCTGAGAGTCTCGTTGGCATGCAGGCAGAAATAATATTTGAATGTGGGATCGGCTTTGGTGAGCATCGGAATGCTCGCGCCCGCGGAGAAAAATTTGTCTCCTTTGCCGCGGACAACGATTACGTGCGCGTTTTCGTCCATGCGCGCTTTCAAAATGGCGGTGTCAATCTGCTGCATCATTTCATAGGTATAAGTATTTGCCGGCGGATCATCCATTTCGATGATCGCCACTCCGCCCTCCACGCTGTAATTAATTAACTGCTTCTGTTCCACCGCTTGCATCGTCGCCATCATTTCCTCCAGGTTTTTTAGGGCGTTCTTAGGCTGATTTTAAAGATTATCCGCCCGCGCGCGCCGGTTCCGCAAGGTTGCCGCGGCAGTGCGAACCAATCTTGGACTGCCGTTTCCGTGCCCGTTTGTCACACCGTGCAAAAACATTCCGGCGATTGTGTCAGCCAATGCGTCCGCTTTGGGGTCTGTTTCGGAACGGTGCCAGGTGTAGGTCCAATTCATCATTCCAAAAAGCGTGAGCACCGCTACTCGCGGATTCAATTGACGGGCTGCGCCTGTTCGCCGCATTTCTTCGAAAATTCCGAGAGCGATTTTTACGTAGCGTCTTTTGACTTCCAGGACCTCTTTACGGAATGCGCCTTCGAGCGCCTCGTCCTCGTGCGCGAGGACCTTCATCTCCACCGGGTGCTGTAGAAAATAATCGAGATGGTTGTGGACCAGAATGCGAAGCTTTTCCACCGGACTAGTGGCCTCTGGAAGCTTCTTTTCCAGGCGAGCGACGATGGTTTTAAAAGTGTGGATTTGAATCAGGTACAAAAGCTCTTGCTTGCTCTTGATGTAGTAATAGAGGCCGGCTAAAGAAACCCCACTGGAACGGCTGATATCGCGGATGGAAGCGCCTTCATAACCTTTATCGCAGAATACCTGGGCGGCATGCCGCAAAATGACCTGGAGCTTTTCCTGAGGTTCGCGTTGGGGGGTAGGCAGTCTCGGCATAGGCAGAGTAAAAATATCCGTTCGAACGTTCGTTCGACAAACAGAATACTGCGTGCCAAGAGGGCTGTCAAGCTTCGTCTGTGCCGAGACTGCTTGGGAATTCCCGATGCCAGAACAACTTTTTGAATCCAAAAACTTCCGGCGCGCATCCAAACATCCACGTGCGAGGCGCGGACGCCATTCAAACTGTGCTACCCTTCCTAGCGCGAGTATCGTCTAAATGAGCACTCCGAAAATGAATCCTACAGGCGAAAAATCGACGCAAACGCGTACGCCGCTTCCTTCCCAAGTGGTGAAAGAAGACGAGCCGGTACTGGTAGCCGCTGCAAAAGCCGGAGACATCTCTGCTTTTGAAACACTGGTCAACCGCTACGAGCGCAAAATTTTCCGTCTAGCTCAGAACATCACGCAGAACCGCGAAGACGCAGAAGACGTGATGCAAGAAGCGTTTTTGAAAGCCTACGAGCATCTTTCCGGCTTCCAGGGCAACTCGCGTTTTTATACCTGGCTTGTGCGCATCGCGGTGAATCAGGCGCTGATGAAGTTGCGCAAACGGCGCCCCAATCAGGTTTCCATCGATGAAGATGTGAAGACCGGGGACGATTTGATACCGCGAGAGATCGAAGATTGGGGTCCTTCGCCTGAAGATCGCTACAAGCAGAGTGAGCTGGCGGGCATCCTGAACAGCACAATCGCGGATTTGGATCCTCCTTTCCGAATCGTTTTCCAGTTGCGCGACATCGAAGAATTATCAACAGAAGAGACGGCCGAAGCGCTGGGGCTTTCAGTGCCGGCCGTGAAATCGAGGCTGTTGCGAGCGCGGCTGAAGCTGCGCCAAAAACTAGACCGATACTTTCGACGGAGTGAAAATCAGTGAATTGTAAGACGCTTGTTGTTGAGCTGGAAGATTATTTAGACGAGGAATTGGACTCGGAACTTCGCGCCTCCATCGAAGTACATTTGGCGAAGTGCAAGAATTGTAAGCTGATTGTGGATACGACCAAGAAGACCATCCAGATCTTTTGCAACTCCGAACCTGCACCGCTTTCGGAAGATACGCGACACCGGCTGCATGACGCGTTGGTAAAGAAACTCGGTCGCACGCACGCTTAAAGCGCGCTTTCAGCAGATCCGTTTCAACTGACTGTCCGCACGCGTTTTTCCGATTCGGCTTGTTGCCACAGCGGAACTTGTCGGCCGATTCCGTGCTCGCGTGCCATTTCGTATATTCGCCCCGCAACTACGATGTCCTCGATAGCAATCCCGTTCGATTTGAAGAGCGTGATGTCGCTCGCATTCGTGCGTCCGGCTATTTTTCCGCCAACTATGTCGGCCAGCTCCCGCACGACCTTCCATTGTTGGTCATCTTCTCCGAATATCTGAATCAGATCGCCGGCTTCCAGTTTCGATTGCTCGCGCGAATCGACCACGATTACGTTGCATCGTTTCACAGCCTCTGCATCCAGTTCACGTTTCTGCGGAAAATTCGCGCCGATAGCATTGACGTGCACACCCGCCTTCAGCCAACGGCCCTCAACCACGGGGTTCGTGCTGGTAGTGGAGGTTACGATAATGTCCGCGTCTCGCACGGCAGATTCCGCGGTCCCAGCACCCAACACCGGAATTTTCAGGGCTTCCGTCATTTCTTTGGCGAATTTTTCTCTTTTTGCTGAGTCGCGGCTGAAGGCGCGGACTCCCGTCAACTCACGGACTTGCGCAATGGCGTGAAGCTGCGTTCGTGCCTGCAGGCCTGTTCCAACAATTCCGACGGTGCTGGCGTCCTGGCGCGCCAATAGCCGTGTGGCGAGACCACTCGCAGCGCCGGTGCGCATTTGGCCCACAAAATCTGCTTCGATCAACGCCAGTAAATCGCCTGATTCCACGCTGAAGAGCGTGATCAGAAAGCGCAAACCTTCCCGAGAGCTGCTGTAGATTTTCAATCCCATATAGCCGCTGGTACCATCGGCTGCGGCCATGTAATGCAAATAGCTTTTGGACGGCAAGTGCAGGCGTTGACGTGAATGTAAGAGCGCGGAGCCATCGGCGAGACGTTGAAACGAATCCTGCACGCACTCGAGCGCCAACTGCATGGTAAGCAGAGATTTCACGTCTGCTTCGGTCAACAGCAAAGGCATATGGTTCTCCTGTTTCTTGTGATTGCGAATTCTGTTGGATGATATCGCGATGTGAGGTTGGTCGAAAGCAGTCTAAATGTAGCTAGAAATTTATGCGGTAGCGCAAGACACGACGCTCCGGTGCATCGAGTACGAGCAACTCATGGTGCGTGCTCACTGCGAGCGGAGGCGCGGGACGCGATCCTTGCCCGAGTTCTGGAGCAAGATCCAGGTCCAGCTTGGGTTTGCCTTCGCCGTCCACAATGTGAAGCATGCGCCCGTCGCTATCCATCACGAAAATAAAATTATTTGAAACCGCGAATCCATCAGTGGGATTCCATTTTCCCTGATTTGCTGCCGGGGTTATTTCCGCAACAAAGTGGCCGTCGCGCGTAAATTTTGAAATATTTCCGGAAGAGTTCGCGATATAGAGAAAGCCGTCATGGCCAGTTTCAATCGGACCCGGAATTTTTGTGGAGCCCGAAGCATTTGCTGGTAGTACCCAAGTTTGCTCCAGCCGGAAACGCGAGTCGTAGGCGAATACTTTCGCTGCATCAGAGTCGAAGATATAGATGAGCCCGTCATCCGCCACTACCACACTTAGAAAATTCGCTGTGCTTGGACGCGATCTTAACCTCAGCTCTCGATAATGGTCCCCACCCGGAAAGAAGATGAAGACACTGGCGCGTGCCGGATCTGTAACGTAAATTGCTCCGCCGCCATCAACCGCGATTGATTGCGGGTGTTTCAATCCATCTTCTTGAAACGACAAAAGCGCCTTTCCATAGGACGCGAATTTGTGAATGAAGCCGGTGCCGGGGTCCGCAATGTAGGCGTTGCCAAGGTTGTCAGCAGCGATGCTCACTGGATCTTGCAATTCGCCCGGGCCGTCGCCTTTTGTGCCCCACGCTCCGATATATTCGAGCGCAGGGGCGGGCGCCCTCAATTGAACTGCCTGCGCCTCAGTTTGTAAGCATCCCGCGATTGAAAGAAAGCAGAGAAGAATTAAAGAGGTGCCGAGAAATGAATTGCGATTACGCATAAGAACAAATTTAGCGCAATTTAAGAATAAGCTTCGGTGAAATGGAAGGGGATGAAGCGCTCTGATTAATGCTTGTGCTTATGAGGCTTAGGCTCGGCGCCTTCGTGGACGCGCCGGACTACCGTTTGCCTCATCACGTAGGTGCGGAGCTCGGAGCCTTTGCCGGTCAAATTTTGAAATTCAAATTTCAGTTCCCCGCCAGGCATGGTGGCCTTCTGTAATTTAATCGGCAACTTGCCGCAGACATCGCTCTCTACAAACGCGGTTTCGTACCTCTCTTTCTTCTCACCCCACGTGTACACGCGCATCAAAGAGAAATCGCATGGCTGACCTTCTGGTCCATGCGTTCCAACCAAAAGGTATTGGGGCTTGGGTCTGCCCGCATCCAAAACGCGATTAAGTTCGAGCCACGCGACGATACGCATGCCGGCCGAACTGGCGTAGTCCGGAAGCGGCGCGGGGACATCAAGGTCGATGAAACGCCCCACAAGCCAGCCTGTCATGGTGGTCTGATCGGCAATGTGAGCGCGAACGAGCCACCAATCCTCTTTCTTTCCGGGGGCAGCACTGGAATCCTCCGCGGCGCCCGTAGCTTTCACGGAGGCGACGGACACGGACTGGCGCTCCAGCACCTCCAGCGGAACATCTTTATTCAGTAGGCGGATTCGAAGCGACTCACGGCCGGGCGCGATGTGGAGATTGCTGAGAACCTTTGTGTGACCGATTGCTTCCACCGGCATTGCCGCACCCCTCTTCTCCAGGTCCTTCGAGGCCTGCCACAGATCGGCCGAAAGCAAATCGCGATCGGGTATCCATCCGGTAGTCCCACTCGTAGTGCGCACCTCAACCTGGTCTTGAAAACGTTGCAGCACATCAAGTCTTTCACCGTAATTTACGGTGGTTACTGGTTCGCGCACCTGCGCGGAGGTGCTCCAAAGGGTTACTTCGCGGTTGCCGGCGTAACCGATTTCGATCGGCGCTTTAGCGTGATGGTAGCGAAGATAAGCCGCGGTACCGATAATCAAGAGAACTGCCAAACCGATTAATACTTTACGCATTGCGTTGCGCCTGCATTTTCCCTTTTACCTTCGAAGCTTAGAATACAAGACGGAATTTTACACTAATGCCGCTGCACCATTTGCTCGCAGTGTGAAGTGCAGTTTCCAAGCGCGCCGACGCGACGGATGCGATATGGACGTTCTGATACAATGCGAGCGATTTAATCGTCAGGAGAACTCACATGGAAGGTCTAGAGAAGCTAAAACCTATTGCGCTGCTTTTTTTGCGTCTAGCTTTAGGAATTATCTTTATATTTCATGGATATCCTAAACTTTTCACCCATCCGCACCAGGCAGCCGAGGCGTTCGCCAAGATGGGATTTCCTCCTTACTTTGCCTACATTTCCGGAGTATTGGAATTCTTTGGCGGTATTCTATTAATTGCGGGCTTGTTCACCCGAATAACGGGACTACTGCTCGCGGCAGAGATGGCAGTGGCTTTGGTGAGAGTGCATGGAGTGTTGTCCAACCCAATGAACGTGCATAACTTCGAATTCCCGTTGGCTTGCGCCGTAGGCTCGTTCGCGCTAGCAGGTGTCGGGGCGGGATTAATATCGCTGGATCACGCAATTTATAGCAAGAGGGGCACTTTTCCCAAGAAGAACACAAGAAAGGGAAGAGATTAGGTTCGAGCGAATCCCACCTGGTCAGCGCGAAAGGACGCATCGCCTTACTACCCTCGCAGTCAAATAAACTGGCTGAATCTTACCTGCCCAAGTTAGTTTGACGCGGTTTGTGTGAAGTTTGACGCCGGCGGAGTGGCGACGTTTACTGGCTCGACTACCACGACCGGCGCTTCCGGCATCACCAGCCAAGCGACGAGATAGGCAAGCAGCCCCGGCACGATTCCAGTGAAAAATGTAATCAGGACCCAAACCAGGCGCACAACGGTGGAGTCCACATCCATATATTCGGCGATCCCACCACAAACGCCCGCGATTTTGGAATCGACCGAAGAACGCATAAGCCGCTTCTGGACAGGCGGTGGTCCGGACGGAGCTACGCTCTGCGGCGCACCGCAGTAGTAGCAGAAATTGGAATGGTCAGTTAATTCTCGCTTGCAGTGAATACAAGTCATTTTTTTGCCTCCTGCGCGAAAAATGCTCCGATCGCGTGGGTCCTACAGTTGGATACGATCTTACCACTGAAAAAGTTTCAAAATGCCGCCAGATCGCGAACCGCACGCACTATGTCTTCCGTCTGGGGCAATATCGCGTCCTCCAGCTTGGGCTGATAGGCGCAGAAAGTATCTGTAGCCGCAACGCGACGAATGGGAGCATCGAGGTCCTCGAATAATTCATCGGCTATGCGCGCCGCGATTTCCGCTCCGTATCCCCAGGACAAAGTATCTTCGTAGGCCACGATAACGCGATTCGTTTTGCGCACCGTCGCAACTATCGCCTGCCAGTCGTAAGGACTGAGCGAGCGCAGATCGATAATCTCCACGGAAATTCCGGCGCGCGATAATTCGGCAGCGGCAACTTCGGCTCGATGCACTACGGCGCCGTAGGTGATGATGCTGACGTCTGTTCCTTCTCGCACGACACGCGCTTTTCCGAATGGAATCGTAAAGTCGGCGCCCGGATATTGCGAGCGATTGTATGGCTGGCGATAGAGATGTTTGTGCTCTAGGAACAAAACGGGATCGTCGGAGCGAATGGCAGTGCGCAACAAGCCACATACATCCAAGGCCGTGGAAGGCATCACCACGCGAAGCCCCGGAATGTGAGTGAAGGTAACCTCGCCGCACTGGCTGTGATAAATGGCGCCGCCGGTGAGATAACCGCCGATCGCGACACGCACCACCATCGGGGCTTTGAAGTGTCCTGCTGACCGCCAACGCAAAGTAGCAACTTCGTTGCGGAGTTGCATGGTGGCCGGCCATATGTAATCGAAGAACTGAATCTCAGGCACCGGCTTCATGCCACGCAGAGCCATTCCTGCGGCACGGCCGACTATGTTGGCTTCAGCGAGCGGTGAATTGAAAACTCGCGATGAGCCGAACTTGCGTTGCAAACCGGCGGTGGCTTTAAATACTCCGCCCTTCCCTTTCACCAGAGACAGGCTGTCTTCGCGACTGCAGTCAGCTACGTCCTCGCCAAAGACCACGATCCGCTCATCGGTTTGCATTTCGTCGAGAAGCGTGGCGGAAACCATTTCAACCATGGTCTTGGGCTCGCCTTCGAATTTCGGCTGGGCCTCGAACTGGCTCCCGCGCGAGTCAACGTCCGGAGAATAAACCCACTGATAGATGGAATCCGGTGAGGGCAATTCGGCGGCGAGTGCGCGGTCAGTAGCTTCACCAACTTCGCGATCTACTTCGGCTTCCAAAGCGTTGAGTTCGCTTTCTTCAAGGATGCCTTCGCGGACGAGAAAGAGCCCAAACTTCGGGATGGGGTCGCGACGTGATTCCTGCTCTCGCTCGGTATCGCAACGGTAGAGCTTCTCGTCGTCGGAAAGTGAATGCGAGTAAGGACGAATCACGTGCGAATGGACCAACGCAGGACCTTTGCGCGCGCGGCAATGCTCCACGGCACGTTTCATGGAAGCATAGCTCTCCAGCGGCTCGGTGCCGTCACATTCTTCGATGAGCATGTGCGGATAATTCGCGAGCAATTTCGAAATATTTCCGCCGGGCGTTTGGCGTTCCACCGGAACAGAAATTGCGTAACCGTTATCTTCGATGTGAAACAGAACTGGAAGACTCTCCATACTGGCGGTGTTCAGCGCTTCGTAGAATTCGCCTTCGCTGGTAGTGCCGTCGCCGGCTGAAACGTACATCACATCATCTGACTTATATGCCACTGTATCGCCGAGCGGACCTTTGCGGGCTTGCTCAAACGCTTTTGGATATTTCTTGAAATAGATCGAAGCTTCCGCGGCTCCCACCGCGTGAAGGAACTGCACCCCAGTGGGAGAAGAACGCGAAACGACGTTGAGCTTCTGATTGCCCCAATGCGACGGCATTTGGCGCCCACCCGATGCAGGGTCATCTTTGGCGCCGACGCCTTCTAGCATCATATCGTAGGGGGTTACGCCGAGTGCGAGCATCAACGCGCGGTCACGATAATGGGGAAAAAACCAGTCGTAAGCGGGCTTCAGGACCAGGCCGGCCGCAACCAACGCGGCTTCGTGGCCCGCGCCGCTAATCTGGAAATAGATTTTGTTTTGCCGCTTGAGCTGGATTTCGCGATCGTCCAAACGCCGCGACAGAAACATCAGGCGATAAATTCGGATCAAAGTGTCGCGATCGAGTCCTTGGTACTTTGCTGCGTCAAATTTTGCGGTCTTCGTTTTTGTCTGTGTCGGCATGCTATGGCTTCATCCGCAAATCCGAAAGGATTTTGGGCAAGTTGCATTATATCGAATCACGCGGCATGGGGACAAAATAACGAGAAGCAACGGAGGATGGATTCTGGCTGGCGGCTGAGGGCGGCTTCCAGTGCGGTCAAACTGCAAAGGCCCGCGAGGGCCACCGTGCAGTCACTCCCCTTTCTGGGACAAAGCCGCCAACGCTGAACGAATCTATGCAACTTGCAGAATAGATTCGTTCATCAAAATTCAATCCAGCAAGAGTTGCAGATATCGTTTTTGTTTTGATTCAGCCTGGAGATGCGCTTTGCTTAAATACAGCTGGAAGACGATGCTAAGTTCTGAATTTTTCTTCCATCAGGGAAGTGCTCAAAACAGCAACCACTTCGACGCACGCAGCGTCCAATAATATAGCAGCGAAAATGAGTTGAGGAGTAACAGCTGCTAGAAGAAGGTCAATATGAGTCACACTTCATCGATAAATCATTCGCATGGACTTGATAAACATCTCACGAACGACTTGAAAGCGGACTCGAAATCCATCCCGAAAGTCATCACCCAACCCTGGACGAAATTCAACTGCGGGCTTGCCGGATCCACTCGCAGCACGGCGGTGTTTGTGGTGGGTACAATCTGGACGACTGGTTCGAGGCCGAGCACGAATTAGAGGACGAGAATCAGCTGCCGGCGAAAACCAAACGCGTGCAATAGTTAGTGTCGAAAATTTAGTCGACTCGACGATTGCCGGAAGCAATTAAGGTCCATGAATCACTGTACGTGCGCGTCGAAGACTCCGGTCTCCACTCGGCCCGCGCGCTTCACTTGCACAAAGATCCGGTAATCTCCCGGCTTGGGGAACCCGTAAGGAAAACCTACCTCAGCGGGCATCTTTCCCGTTGCTGGCGCCATTGCCATGCCTGCCTGCATCGAAGACGGATCGCCCAGCAGTCCCGCTTGGGCCATCTCAAGTGACGCCATCGGCACCGAACCCGACGGGTGCACATGCGCGAAAACGCTCAAATCCGAGCGCACAAACTCCGCATGGCCAGCCATCCCCATATACGGCTCCAGGTCTTGCGCCGGCTTTCCGTCTTTGCCCTGTACGCTGAACTTGAAATCCATGGCGGTGCTGGCCTTCAGCGGACCGGCGGCTCGCTCCCAAATCATTCGGCTACCGTCGGGAAGCTGCGACACCAGCTGATCTTGCTGCGAATCGATCGTTTCGCCAGACCAGCTGGAGTCGTCTCCGCGTAACGCGCCGCCATTGATTTGCGGCAAATCGACCGTTCCCACCAGCGTCCACGGAAATCCTCGCGAATCTACTACGTCCGCAAAAACCTGATAGTGCCCCGCAGGCATGTCTGGCAAATCGTCCGCAAACGCGCCACCCTCTAAAAGCGTGGGGTGAAGATGCCACATGCGGTTCATCCCGGGAAGTTCGATCAGAAACAAATGCATCAAGTGGTTATGGTCCGGAATTACTTCGCCCATATTTATTTTCGCCGACCACGTGGGGTTCTCACTCTTCGCGCGAATCACCAAACGGTTGCCGTTTTCCAGCGTGGTCTCCGCTGTCGGCGGCTTGTAGAAAGCTACGCGGTTTTTGTAGTTTGCGTCCTCTGCGCCCCACCAGGCTTTGCCAAGATAGACAAGTCCTGCGACCAAAATAATCGTCACCACGATAGCGATCTTGGCGCGACGAGCACTCGCAGGCCCTGGCGTCTCGCCGCGTTCCAAGCTAGCTTCGCGCGCCCCTGCGCCCACTATCGAAATTACTCCAATGCCTAGAATCAGCAGCAGCACAATCATCATTCCAGCCAGCGGCTTCTGCATCGGGTAAGTGCGCTGTGCAAACGAAGCGACCGGCACGGACAGTTCCCCTTTGCCCTTCGCTCCCTCCGCCGTGATCCGCACCTGCAACGCGCCGGATTCCATCAGCCAAAGACTACCGGTGAAAAATTGTGGGTCATCCTTGGAACGCACGGCGAAATCCGGAGTAGGTGGATAGGTAGATCCAGGTCCACTCAAGCGCAATGGAACGATTTGTACGGTGCTAACGTCGCCGCTCTGGCAACGCACTTCGATTTCCGCCACGCCGGGGACGACTTGTGGGATTCGCACGGTAACAAACAGGTGGTAAGGGCCAGCATCGCCTTCGTAATAAACGTCCGGGCTGCCCACGTGCGCAAGCGCAGGAATTGCAGCCGTGACCAAAAGAATGCCAAGGAGAGTTAGCTGACGCCTGAATTCTTTCATCGCCGGATTCGCCGCATCCATTCGCCCCAGGCGATCCCGATGCGTACCATCAGAATCGCAACGCATAGCGCGATCAGCATACGAATCCAGAATTGTGCTGGAGTATGCTCCGTGGGAATGTAAAGGTTGCGAACCCAGGGGGATGTTGGCGGAACAAAATAAGGATAATTGGTGGTCTGGAAGATTCTATTACGTGAAGCGGGAGACATAAGGAATTCGGCGAATGGCCACTGCACCGCTACGAAACTCACCAGATAAGCCGCTCCCAATGTGGCGGCCTGTTTCCAGCGGCTCCAATCCGCGGTGCGCTGCCGCAGCAAGTCGAAAATAAGCGCTGGAATAATCAGCAGGACCGGAAAATCCGGTGGAACAAGATGCGTGATGTGCTGGTACACCGGACCGAGTTTGGGTTCCGCGGGGACCAATGGGAATACCCAAACGAAACTCAGGTGCAAAGCAGTGAACATCGCCGTCATGATCGTGGCAGCCCATCGATTTTTGGCGACCCACGCAACGGTGGCGACCCAAATCGGCGCGGCAAACATTATCACCAGGTAAAATCTCGATCCGTGCATGAATACGCGATTGGTGAATTCCTGCGCGATTCCAACGGTCATCCCCATCAGAAAAACGAAAGTAACAAATAAAATGCGCTCGAGTCTCTGGCGATAGATGCCGTCGGCGCGATTCATTTCCGCGAGAACCATCACCAGTAATCCAAACCTGATGCCGATCATGCCCAAGGCCAGCAAGACGTGGGGTGGACTCAGAATTTTTACGTCCAGCCCGTAGGAGTTGTGCCACCAATTATCGAAGGGCGCGGAAGCAATCATGGCGACGCCGCCCCAAGCGCATATAAACGCGCCCAACGGTCCGCGGAATCCCCACATCGAAATCGAAACGTCATAGAGCGGCGAGTTTTCGCGAAACGTGGTGGAAAGGATCAGATAGCCACACGAAATTCCGGCCAGCACACCGGACAAATAAATGAGCATGTGCGCGGTGGTCCAGAACGAATCGCGCCCAATGCTTTCGTGCCAGGAAATGTCCCAGGCGCTTCCGACCACGCAGGAAATCACGGACGCGAGACAGCACCAGATGTACCAGGGGATCGACGCAGTATCAGTGTGAGCGCGCTCTGCGGGCCGAGCATGAATTCGCTCGACCGAAATTGTTCCTGCCATCTGGATGTTCTCCGGTGCGTCTAGTTTACACCCGGAAGGACTTGGGCAGCGCTCGGGAAGCACTCCGGTATAAATAAAAAGAGCCGCCGAGAGGGCGGCCCTTTTCGTAACTTTGCCAGGGATGGAGAGATTTAGCTTAGCTTGCGGCGCTTTACAAATCCGAGACCAATCAAACCTGAACTGAGCATCACGAGAAGCCCCGGCTCAGGAGTTGTAGTGACAGTGCCGGCATAATCCAGTCCGTAGGAACTACCATTTTCTTGGAAAACGTCAAACGAGATTGTGTTTGATCCGTCGACTAGATAAGGCGCGATGTTGAAAGTCCCTTCCGTCGTGGTCAAACAACCGATCTGTACGGACGAGCAAGTCGGATAGGAGCCACCGAGCGCAGCGGCATAGACCGTGACTCCGTTTACGACCACTGAAGTCGTATCGTCAGCCAAAACGGAGAGAGTGGCAGCAGTTATAGTCCCGGAAAGGTTGAACGTTTGCGAAAATATCGCGTTCGTGCCATTGGGCAAGGTCGTAAACCCGGGAGTGGATGGGTTGCCGGTATTAGCAAAGGAAACCCAATTAGAGCCGGGGAGAGCGGCCGCCCAAGCCGGGTTTGAGGTTATGTTTTGCGTGACGCTGCCCGAGTTGTTAGCCGTATTGATTGCAGAGCTGTCTATCGGGGTGGAATCGGCGCTAACAGTCAAAAAACACCCACTTGCGAGAACCGCTAAAGCCAAGGCTGCTAACTTCTTCATAATCTGGAGCCTCCGGGGCCTGGGAACACAAGCTACTACTACGTATATCGCAGGTCTAAGGCCATTGATCAAGTTGCAGATTTAAAGGGATTTACTGTAAATCGACGATTCTATTGGAGGAAATTCGTTCACTCCGGGGGTAAGGCTTTTCCTGCGGGTTAGGAGGCTTTCTCTTGCGCGTAGACGAGATATTCTGCGTACGGGCCTTTGAAATCTTCGACCTTGCCACCAGCTACAAAGTGCCAGATACGTGTGGCGACCTCGTCAATCACGTCGTAATCGTGGGTTACGAGTAAAACGGTACCGTCGTACTTTTGTAATGCAATGTTCAGCGCGTTGATCGACTCCAAATCCAAGTGGTTCGTAGGCTCGTCCAACACCAGCACATTCGGGCGCTGAAGCATGAGCCTGCAAAAAATAAGCCGCGCCGATTCGCCTCCGGAAAGAGCTTGAGTGGGCTTCAAAGCATCATCGCCGCTAAAAAGCATTTGGCCCAGCACTCCGCGCAGTTCCTCTTGGGTAGCCTGCGGCTTGAACTGATGTAGCCATTCCACCACCGTGGTGCCTTTTACGATGGAATCACTGTGGTCTTGTGCGAAATACCCGGCCGCTACATTGTGGCCCCAGACCACCGTACCGCCGTCCACTGGGAATTGACGATCGACGTCGTCGATGTAACCTGTCGCGTTTCGCACCAACGATTTCAGCAGCGTAGTCTTACCCGCGCCGTTGCGACCGGTCAGGGCGATTTTCTCTCCTCGCGCCACGCTGGCGGAGAAGGGCGAGAATACCTTCACGCCATCGTAAGACTTTGCGATGCTCTTGATTTCCAGGGGATGCCGGCCGGAATGTTGATCCATTTGAAAACGAATGTAGGGACGCGCGATATTGGATCTCGCTAGTTCCGCGGTCTGCAGACGTTCGACTTCCTTCTTGCGCGAAGTTGCCTGTGCGGACCGCGTGCCGGCGGAGAACCGCGCGATGAATTCATTCAATTGCGCGATTTTCTTCTCGCGTTGCGCATTTTCGGATTCGATGCGCGAGCGGATGGACGTTTTGGCCACCACCATGTCGTCATATCCGCCGTTGTACATAATCACGGTTTGATAGTCGATATCCGCAGTATGCGTGCACACGCTGTTCAGAAAATGGCGGTCGTGCGAAATCACGATCAGCACACCTTCGTATTCGCACAAATAATCCTGCAGCCAGTGGACCGAATCCAGGTCCAAGTGGTTGGTAGGCTCGTCCAAGAGCAAGGCTGGCGGACTGCCGAACAAAGCCTGGGCCAACAGCACGCGGACTTTCTGGCCCCCTTGCAGTTCGCCCATTTTGCGCTCGTGCAAAGTATCGTCCACGTCCAAACCGTCGAGCAAAACTCCAGCATCCGCTTCGGCCGTGTAGCCGCCTTCTTCACCGACAATTCCTTCCAGTTCGGCCAAGCGCATTCCGTCTTTGTCTGTCAATTGTTCATGCGGCTTCGCGTACAGAGCATCACGTTCCTGCAGGGCTTTCCACAAGGCTTTATTGCCCATGATTACGGTGTCAATCACGCGGAATTCGTCGAAGGCGAACTGATCCTGGCTCAAAATTCCGAGCTTCTTTGGACGCGTGACGTCGCCTTTGGAAGGCTCGATTTCGCCGGTCAGAATCTTCATGAGGGTGGACTTGCCTGCGCCGTTTGGCCCGGTAATGGCGTAACGCCGGCCCGTTAGAAAGGCGCAGGTGACATCCTCGAACAGTATTCGAGGACCGAAGCGCATCGAGATGTTATTAACGGAGAGCAAAGGAGATTCAATTGTATCACACACCACGAAATGACCTGGCTAACCCAGTCGATATGCGGGATTTTCACAACCTCGCGGAATAGCGATCACCTTTTTTCTTTCCATGACTACTACGACCGGGGGTCGCATGGCCCGGTTGAAAAGGCGATGAGTCTTTTAAGTTTCCTCGTTCGTATATGCAGCAGCCCCTGCAAGCTCTGCGCCGATTCAGCTTGGAGAAGACCGGTCGAGTATGAGGTGACAACGATGAAGCTGAAAACGGTTTATCTGATCCTGTGTTTCCTCGGTGTTGCGCTGACATATTGGCAGTTTGTGCCTTGGGTTGTGCAGAATGGATTGGATATGTCTCTTTTCTTTCATCAGCTTTTCGCAAATCGCATTGGCGCCTTTTTTGGCATGGACGTCTTTGTTTCCGCTGTGGCGCTCGTCGTCTTCATGCGAGAGGAGAGTTCGCGCGTTCACGTCGGTGGCCGCTGGCTACCGATCCTCGCGTTGCTGTTAGTCGGCGTTTCTCTGGCGCTTCCGATGTTTCTTTATATGCGCGAACGCGAACTAAAAGAGGCGGGTGAGAGCATCCAGACCGAATATAAAGGCCAATGAAGGCCTCAAGCTGCATCTCGAAGGCCAGGTAAGTTGCTTAGATGTATTCATGTCTCTATCTACAGGCAATATCGTATGGAGAATGAGTCCCATAGAGGGCAGATTGGAAAGGCTTTTGATGCGATTAACGAGTGAATGCGGGGACAAAAACGCTATGCAGGCACCTTACCAAATCTTCAAAAGACTCTCGGACAACAGATTCGTTTGGGTTGAAAACATCGAAGAACTTCAAGAAGCCCGCGGACGTCTCGCCCACCTGGCTGCTAGCTCTGAAGCTCACTATGTACTTTTCGATCCCCGGGCGAAAAGCGTAGTAGCTCACCACATCTAATCAGACTTTCTAGCTCCGTTTTGGAGCACCTCGGAAATTTCCGTGTTTAGCGCCGAGGTTTGCCAACGGTTATCTAGTCTCCCCCTGATCCGCATCATAGACGTACTGGATATAGACCTGCGGTCCAGAGTGAGCGGCGCCATATGCGCTAGGATCGATGCGGATCGTTTCGTATAGCTGTTGCCCGTTGGGCGCCAATTCATAGGTTCGCGAAAATTTGCCGCGCGATGTTTTCTCGTCGCTCACCAAGCTTCTTCCATCCCACTTGGCGTCAATCTCCTGATAGGTGTCATCGCTGGATTTGGCCACTTTTCTGCCGTCGGTCATGAAGACTCTTTTGCGGGCCAAGTCATCAGTCACGTCGACTTCCGCACCCTTAGGGTCTTTCTGGATGATGCTGAGAGCCTCCGGCGGATCGGTTAGTTCCCGGAGTTCAGAACGGTCGGCGTCGCTTATCTGATTCATGCCACCTTGGCGTCCACCTCCACTCGGATATGGGTTGCCCGCTCCCCCCGGATTAGGATTGCCTCCACCTGGATAGGGGCTTCCGCCACCCATTCGTGGATTTCCGCTGCCTCCGGCGCTCTTTTGGCTCTTGGCCTGCGCCTGTTCCAACTTCTGTCGGCCGTCGTCGCTCTGGTCGGTATTAAGTTTCCACGCCCCGACGATGCTCGTTCGAGGTGGCATGGGTTTGGTACTAATCCCATCAGCTGAATGCGATATTGGGCCAGGCTCGAGCGGTGGGGCTTGCGGCGGCGTCGCGGGGAGCGGCCCTTGCGTCTCTTGCGCCAGTAATATCCGCGGAACTCCTAACATGAGGGCCGAAAAAAAGCAGAACAGGATTACCTTTCTAGTCAAGCCGCGGTTCATCTTAAAACCTCGCGAGATAATATAGGCGGTCGTCTCCTACAGCATCTAGTTATAACGTATTTTTCGATGCTCAAACCAACGAGCAAGATGTCATGGGTTACCGTGAGGAGCTTAGCTTGGACTCGACAATGAGGGCTTTTGTGCATATCTAGGGGCGCTAGCGGCTATGCTATAGTTTTCGGATGACTCGTAAGTGTGGATTTCCTCAAGTGAACTTCTGACATGCTGCCCCGTAGGCGCGCGAAACTAGCTTTGGGCCTGGCTTTATCCTTGATCGTAATGGGCATACTGGGCGCAGCCATCACCATGGCGCGTCTTTCCAGCAGCGCAAAATGGGTAAACCATTCCTATCAAGTAGAGCTCGCTATAAGCGATGTGGAATTCCTTCTCTCCGAAGCGGCGCGGGCCCGGTTGAACTATGTGAATTCCGGCGATAGCTCGTTTGAGCAGCTATTTAATTCGAAATCTGACCAGACGAGGAAAGATCTGCAAAATATACGTCATTTGACCAAGGATAATCCCCGGCAACAGGACCTATGCGATCGACTTGAAAAGCTGGCGAATCGGCGATTGGAGGTGCTGGACGAAGGCATCAACCTACGAAAGTCCGGTCAAACGGACGACGCCAAGCAAGCTGTCTTGAGCCGCGATAACGTCGCAGTTGCCACCGAAATCGACAATGTGATGCAGCAGATGGAGCATGAAGAGGACGCGCTCTTGCATCAGCGCTCGCGGCGTTCCAATACTCTCTTCGTGGTTTTCTTGATTATTTTGAGCTCGGCGTTTGCGGTCGCAGTCAGTTTTTTCTGGATCCAGTATCAGTTGCTGGTGGAAGAGCTTTCCGCCCGCGAACAGGCGGAAGCTAGCGCGCACAAGCTCAGCGCTCGTGTCCTTCGTCTTCAAGACGAAGAACGCAGACGGCTTTCGCGGGAACTTCACGACGGGTTGGGACAAAACCTGGTGGCGGCCAAATTATCCCTGTCCAACCTGGCGAATTCCAATCCGGACGATAGCTTGGTGAACGAGTGTTTGAAAGCAATCGACGAGTCTCTGGCGGAAGCTCGCACGATTTCTTATCTGCTCCATCCGCCCCTTCTCGACGATATTGGTATCGCTTCCGCCGCCAGATGGTATGTGGAAGGATTCTCAAAACGTAGCGGAATCGAAGTCGCGGTTGATATCCCGGACCAGCCTAACCGCATACCGCATGCTACGGAGCTGGCCCTGTTTCGCGTTTTGCAGGAATCACTGACTAACATTCACCGCCACGCCAAGGCGGCACGAGCGGAGGTTTCACTACGAATTGTGAACCGCCGTGCCGTACTTCGCGTCCGCGACTTCGGCGCCGGAATTTCGCATGGGACGTTGGAACACTTCCTGAAAGACGGCACGCATGTGGGGGTTGGCTTGGCTGGCATGCAAGAACGTGTCAGAGAACAAGGCGGAGTGTTTACGATTCAATCGAATGAAACTGGGACAATGATCGAAGTAGAGATGCCACTTTCGGCTGTTTCGCAAGCCGCGGATGAACAAGCTACTGCAACCGCAAATTGAGTTGCTTACGAACTTAGTCCTACAGGCAAGCCTTCACGCAAATGTGCGCGTCGGCAATTGCGGGTCGAGAAAAGTCGCGCGGCGGACGCAAAAATCAACTTTCGCGCCTACCGCGTGAAGGAAGCTTAGGCAGCCAATGCGAGGCAATGCCACTTACCGCCGATGGCCTTCAATTGGTGCACGCGGCCGTCGTCGGCATGCAAGAAGTATGTGCCATCTGGAAACCTCTGCGCGTGAGCTGATCGGACGGAACACTTGGCCCAACGCGTCGGCTTAAGTCCACGACCGTATTGCGACGTTTCGGGGACTATATCGATGCCAAATTCGACCTTATACTCAACACCCGTTGCTTGTGCGGGAACTAACCGTCCCCTGCCTTTCACTTTTTCGCTCATAATTTGATTTGATGCGGGAAATAACCGCAGGTTGCTCGACTTACCGAGATATAGTACCAGCAAAGCCACTAATTTTCAAGGCCTCAATGAGCGATTGATTCCTCTCATAAGTTGCTGTAAATAAGTAACTTATCATGTACAGCGCTTTCTAAACTAACATATTGAAGCCTAGCTGGCCGAGTCTACTAGTTTCGCTGTATTTTTCCTCCTAAAGCACCTGATTCCGCGCGATATGCAGGTTTTCCAATGCTTTTGAACAGTCGGGCAGTATGGAAGGGCGGTTTTTCGACCGAACCGCTACGCGAGTTCCTCAAACAGCTGGTTGGTCGTGGCGAAATCCGGATCGTTGTGACGAACGACTTTGGCATCAAATGCCTTGAAGGGCTCTTCGGTAGGAATACGATCGAGCCAACGCTGCAGAGACAGCTTTTCGTGGTCGGAAAAATTGAGACGGACGAGTAGGCGAACATTGCCGCTGGTATCCGTATGATCCTCGCCAGATTTTTTCGATGTTCGGCCTTTCGTGGACGACTTTTTCTTCGCGCCACGCTTCCCTTCACCAGCAGGCTCTTTGGAAGTCCCCTCTATTTCTTCCGCTTTCTCGTCGTCCGGTTCAGCTTGCTCGCGCTCGAATTTAATAGCTAATTTGTCTCCGAGACGAAAGCCCTGCTTCCAGCTTTCCAGTTTATGGCGAGCTTGCTGAGCGTTCTGCTCGTCTTCCCCAAAATCAAAAATCAGATATGAACTAGGCATACATGCTCTATAGCGGTAGGCGGCCTTGGATGTCAAGGTGGGGGCACTGATTTTTATATTTTCAGACATGGGCGCTGGCGCCGACGAACCTGTTTGCCCACTTTAAGTCTTTCGAATCAACTCGTGAAAACAGGCATTGTTCTGGGCGATTCCCTGTGCTAGCTTAAGCGAATAAAAGGCGAAACTCGGAAAGCGGGCGAAGCCTTGGCCGGATAAGGGGTATTTATGAGAACCGCAGCGACCGCGAACGATTTGGCGCTCGAAATGAGAGGACTTGAAGCACCTGCTGATAGCGCTCACAAGCGACTATAGACACTGTCCATGAGGCTCTCAGCGCGTTGGCGGGCCGTTATAAGACGGACGAAGTGTTAACCGCTGTGCGCCATTTTCCGGCCCGCCCCGCGCAATTTGTTCCGATGCCAGTATGGTTGCAACCGGAATTGGCGGCTGCATATCAAGGTAAGGGCATCGAACAGCTCTTCTCTCACCAAGGTGCGGCGGCGGAGTTAGCGAGGTCCGGCAAGGATTTTGTAGTGGTTACGCCGACCGCGTCGGGAAAAACGCTTTGTTACAACTTGCCGATCGTAAATGCGATTCTCGAAAACGCGGACGCCCGCGCCATTTACCTATTCCCCACCAAAGCGCTGGCGCAGGACCAGCTTGCGGAACTGCACGATCTCTCCAGCCGGCTGGATGACTGCTTCGGGGTCTTCACCTACGATGGCGATACCCCCACTGATGCGCGGAAAGCGATACGCCAGCGCGGGCACATTATTTTGACCAATCCGGACATGCTGCACACTGGAATTCTGCCGCACCACACGAAGTGGACTCGCGTATTTGAAAACTTGAGGTATGTGGTGCTGGACGAGTTACACACGTATCGCGGAGTTTTTGGAAGCCATCTCGCCAACCTGCTCAGGCGGCTTCGACGTATCGCCGAATTCTACGGTTCAAAGCCTCAGTTTATTTGCTGCTCCGCGACAATTGCCAATCCGGGGGAACTCGCGACCCAGCTGATTGAGCGCCCGATAGAGGTAGTGGGAGAGAATGGAGCGCCCGCTGCGGAGAAGCTTTTTGTTTTTTACAACCCTCCGATGGTGAACCGAAACCTGGGGATTCGCCGGAGTTATTTGAATGAGTCCACGCGCGTAGCCAAAGAACTCCTTACCCGGAAGTTGCAGACTATTGTTTTTGCAAATAGCCGGCTGCATACCGAGGTTTTGCTCACCTATCTGCAGCAGGCCAACCGTCCGCAACCTGGGCAACCGGAGCCGGTGCGGGGATATCGCGGAGGATATTTGCCCGGCGAGCGGCGCGAGATCGAACGTGGATTACGCGAAGGCCGCGTACGCGGCGTAGTCGCAACGAATGCTTTGGAACTGGGAATAGACATCGGTTCACTCGACGCCGCGGTGATGGCTGGATATGCGGGTTCGATTGCTTCCACGTGGCAGCGAGCAGGGCGTGCAGGCAGGAGAACCGGAGCATCTTGCGCGGTGCTGGTGGCGTCGTCCGCCCCGCTCGATCAATTTATCGTGCAGCACCCAGATTATTTCTTTGGGCGTTCGCCGGAGCACGCCTACGTGCAGCCGGACAATTTAGAAATCCTGATCAATCACCTGAAATGCGCGGCGTTCGAATTACCTCTCTCGCCCGACGAACGGATTGGCAGTGTACCTTTGGAGCGAATTTGCGAACGGCTGGCGGAAGCGGGATACCTCCACCGCAGCGGGGGAAATTGGCACTGGGTACAGCAAGCATATCCGGCTGATACGGTGAGCTTGCGGTCGGTTACGTCAGATAATTTCGTGATCATAGATCTAACGGGCGAGAACGAAGGCGAGCCCGAAGTAATCGGCGAAGTGGATTTCTCTTCGGCGCTGACGACGGTGCATCCGAAAGCCATATATATCCATCAAGGCCAGCAATACCACGTCGAGCGGATGGATTTTGACCAGCGCAAGGCCTATGTGAAGCGCGTGAACGTGGATTATTTCACCGACGCGATTCGTTATACGCAAGTTCGGGTGCTCGAGATTGCGGAGGAGCGGGGCATCGCCGGCCCCGCAGCGCGCGCGCACGGCGACGTGCTGGTGCGCTCGCAAGTTGTGGGTTTCAAGAAGATCAAATTTTTTACTAATGAAAATGTGGGCGCGGGGAAACTCGAATTGCCAGAAAACGAAATGCACACCACGTCGTTCTGGATCACCCTCGAGCGAAAGCTACTTGCTTCGTTACCTTTTGCACTGTCTGAACGGCAGGGCGGGATTTTCGGTTTGCTTTACGCGCTGGAGTCCATGGCTACGCTTTTGTTGATGTGCGACAGGCGCGACATCGGAGCTGCCGTAGGCGAACGGCCGGCCAGTCCTGGAATTGAAGCGGTTTGGCAGGACTTCACAACAGCGATGACCGACCCATCGCAGATGAAAGAATTCTTCGAACCGAATCTGTATCTCTACGACGCCTATCCGGGCGGAATTGGATTCAGCGAGCCGCTGTTTCACGTTCACGATTTATTGCTGCGGCGAACCCTAGAATTGATCGCGGCGTGCCCATGCGAGCAGGGGTGCCCGTCCTGCGTGGGTCCCGCGGGGGAGAAGAGCGAGAGGACCAAGGAAGTTGCGCTAAAACTCTTGGAGCACCTCTGCGCATGAGCAAAACATTTCTGGATCGCTTTGTACGAGTGAAGGCGCTGCGAAAACCGTCTAACAAAGACGCACAAAACTCCGTGAGTTCAGAGCAGATTGTTAACTCCTTTCGGTTACAAGAGAACTTCGTCGAGCAACGACCCGGATATTCTCCGAATATTCCCGAAGGCGCAGAGCGACTGGCGGAACTTCTCGGCGCCAAGCTGGTACAGAACCAATATGGCGAGCATTTAGCATTGCGAAAATGGTTTTCGGACGTCGCCAACGGCGTGAAAACGGATTGCTCGCCATTGGGCCACGGCCTGGCGGACGAGAGAGTGGATGCATCGGCGTTGCGTTTGCTGGCGCCGGACGCCCCTGCGGTCGTTGCGGATCCGCGGCAGTGGCTCTTTCTGGATACCGAAACCACGGGAATCATGGGTGGAACAGGAACGTATCCATTCATGGTTGGGATTGCGTGGTGGGATGCGGGCGGGTTGGAAGTGGAGCAATTTTTCATGCGCGACCACGGCGACGAGCATGCGCTGCTCGTGACGCTCGCGGAGCGAATGGCCGAGCGCCGTGTCCTAATAACTTTCAACGGCAAATCGTTCGATTGGCCATTGCTGGAAACGCGCTATCGCATGACGCGAAAACTGCGGCCACCAATGCCGCAAGCGCACTTGGATTTTTTGCATCCGGCGCGAAACCTATGGCGTCTGCGGATAGGGTCGGTCCGTCTTTGGGAACTTGAACGGCACGTGCTGGGCTGGAATCGCGGGCCTGATTTGGTATCGGAATTGATTCCCGAGATTTATTTTGATTTTCTACGCGGCGGCTCTCCCGAACCGCTCGTGTCGATTTTCTTGCACAATCAAATGGACCTGCGAGGTCTAGCCGCACTTTCCAGCCGCATCGTTTCGCTGCTCGCAGAACATAGTAGAGAGGAAAAAGACGGGTTTGAGCTCTTCGGACTTTCGCGGATGTGCGAGCGGAGAGGCGAAACCAAGCGAGCTCGGCAGCATTACGAACAGTCGATCGCCTTGTCGGAGTTGCCCCTAGAGAGCGACCGGGCTGCGAAGAAATTACTGGCGCGTCTTGCGAAACGCGAAGGTGATCTCACCCTGGCGCGCGATCTTTGGGAAGGCATACTGGGGGATTCGCGCGACGGAGTTGAGGCGTACGAACAATTGGCGATCTACCACGAGCGCCATAGTGGCGAGCTGAGTCGCGCTGCGGAAATTTCTCGCGATGCCCTAAAGGCGCTGCAGCAGGCCAGGCGTTCCGGAATTATTGGAGGGGGGCTGTATCAGCAGATGACGGAACGGTTCGAACGTCGGTTAGCGCGACTCGAGCGAAAAGCCGCAAATCTGCCGCTGAAATCCCCAGAAGTGGAATCCTCGGCCCAACCTTGCGAATCGAATGGAAGAGAGAAACATAGAGGGTACCATGTCCGAATCGGATAGCACCGCCGCGAGAGTTGCGAGAACGTCGGAAGTGGAGGAAATGACCATGCCCGGAGTGACCGATCCGTATATTCGAGAGCAACTTGAGAAAAGGCGCGAGGAGATAACTCTGGCGATTTCGTCTGGAATGGCTGAGGTCCCTTCGGCACCTTTCCTAGATGCATTGAGCGAAGTGAACTCGGCGCTGCAAAGAATGGACGACGGAACGTATGGAATTTGCCCGACCTGCAACGATACGGTGGAGAAGGATCGCCTGCTTGCCGACCCTCTGGTGCGCTTCTGCCTGGACCATCTGACAAGCGGAGAACAGCGCGCGCTGGAACGGGATATGGAGTTGGCCGCAAAAATCCAACGTGGTCTGCTTCCGGAAGCAAACGTACGGTTCAACGACTGGCACGTCCAGTATCACTACAAACCGGCGGGGTTGGTGAGCGGCGACTACTGCGATTTGATTCGACCAGCGAACAGCGATGGCAAGCTCATTTTTCTTTTTGGAGATGTTGCCGGAAAAGGCGTGGCGGCTTCGCTCTTAATGACGCATCTGCACGCGATGTTCCGGTCGCTGGCCGGCGTGGGATTGGAACTGGAGGGCCTGCTGGAAAGGGCCAATCACGTTTTTTGCGAAAGTACGATTGCCGGCCAGTACGCCACACTTATCTGCGGGCGCGCCGGGGTTGCCGGCGAAATTGAAATCGGAAGCGCTGGGCATTTCCCCGCCCTTGTCATCGAGAAAAATGGTGTGAGGAAAATTTCTTCCACCGGGCTTCCGCTCGGAATGTTTTCGAAAAGTACTTATACGATCGACCGTGTAAACCTTGGCCCAGGGGACAGTTTGATTTTATATACCGACGGAATCTTGGAAGCGGCAAACACGAAAGGCGAGGAATACGGCGTGTCGCGGATTATGCGCGTAGCCGGAGAACGGCATGGATGGAAGCCGCAGGAATTACTGACGGCTTGCCTGAAGGATGTAACCAGCTTTTCGTCGGGCACGCGGCAGGCTGACGATCAGGCCATGATGGTGATCCACCGGGTGGACCCTGCGGGAATATCACTCAACGACTAAAATTGGAGACGGCGAGAATTGTTGAATTTTGGCATGCGCCTGCCTGGCAATCGCGGAAATCAGATTCCAGCTGACGCTGCAGCCGGGTGATTGATTGCGGCGGTTTAGTGTCCGCGGCGGTAGGAGCAGGAGCAGCCGGCAACGCCACAGCGTGATTGATATTTTCGAAAGTTTCGCGAGCAGCATTTTCAACGACCAAACAGCTCGTTGCGGCACAATGCAGAAAAACTCCGCCCGCACCGGTTTGGAACTGGAAAAAGTTTGGGCGGCGATAAAGTTCTTTGCGGTCCGGGTGCTTGAGCTCGAGCAATTCGCTGTACTGCCCGAAGAAGCGCGCTGCGTCGTCCGGATTGTCCAGCACGATGCGAAAAACGAGCGAAGTATTTTTGTTTTTTGCGTTTTCGAATACGGCGTAGCGGTCACCTTTCCAAGCGGATGAAGTCATGTCCGCGCGCTCCTGTCCGAGAAATTGTTTTAAGACCTCGCCGAGACCAAACTCCCCCAATACATTTTCTTCCAGGAGCGTCCAATCGTCCGGAGCAAGATTTCTCCAATCGGGTAGCGCGACGGCTTCGGGTTTCACGTTCGACAAATAAAGATCAGGATGAATGATCTGTTGGGTAGAAACAGGCGGATTTTGGAAAATCAGATGCAGATCTTTCCAGCCTGAATGAGCCTTCAGAAATTGCTGCGAAAATCCCGTGCCCGCCAGATAAGGGAAAAGCAACTCGTCACGAATGTAAGGTGGCGCCTTCGAGAGCTTGGGGTCTTTGTCCATTTCAGCCACAGCGCCGGAACGAATAATCAGCGAGACATCCGGGAGATCGCGAACGCCCACATTCTGGTCCCGCATGGTGTAATCCACCATGGCGGCGAGCGCCGAGCCTTCGCTGACAGCTTCGCGAGCAAGTTCAGCGTCATCGTTTGGACGAGCAGCCTTAATCCACGGATCGATGTGAAATGACTGATCCTCGAGCGCGTGAGTCAGTTCGTGAGACATCACTTCGCGCTGTTCGTCGGCGGGGATCCAATCAGCGATGTAGAATTCTTTGGCTTTGGGGTCGTAGAGGCCCGCAACCTGGTCCGTAAGAACGTCGAGCATGAACGAATCCAGAGGGAAATCCTTCGGAATTAGACCGAAGGCTTGAAGCGTTTTAGAATCGGCGTATCGCTCTTGATCGGTTCTGTCTTCTTTTTCCTCGCGGACGAGATAGTCGCGAATTTCCTGTTTCGAGCGAAGACTCTTTTTGAGGGGCTCCTTAATAGGCAAATCGAGGAGTTGGCTCATTTGTGTCAATACTTCGTCCGCGGCTTTCAGAAATTCCGGGTTGGATGGAGTCGCAACTTGCGCGGGAGGCGGTGTGTTAGGTGAGAGTGCAGACTTCGCGACGGGACGCTGTTGAGCTGCAGCAAAAAGTGCGCATGAGATCGCGAGAATTAAAATACCGAACCGCTTCAATAACCACCTCCGGCACAGTTGAAAAACACAAACACCAGAACTTGGATGACAATTCAGGATAACAGGTTTTCCGGTGGGGTTCTCGAGCGGTAGCTGGAGTACAAATACTCATCGGATCAAAAAGCTTAGGCGGCTGTGAAAACCATGGCGCGTTCAGCGACGATTGAGTTGAGTATGACGCGGAGATTAGAGCAGAATAATTCGCGAAGGTAAGCGGGAGTGCCGATTGGGACCCAGATTCGGAAGTATTCAAGTTCGAGCCACCGGCCGGCAATTTCAAAAGCAGGCGCGGCGATGCCGCCAAACATCTGGCGCAGATCCCTATCTTGCTCCTGGAGCGTTTTTTCCAAAACCTTATCGAAAAGCTCTTCGTGGCAATACATCAAAGCCTGATGAATTGCCGATTCCGAAAAGGCTCCCCGCAAACCTGGATGATAGTAGGCTCCCGTGGCAAAGTTGAAAAGATTGGCGACGTGATGGAGCCGGGCTAGATCGCTAGGCAAACCAACCAGCCAGTGAAGAGCAAAGTGTTCGATGATGCGCTGATTTTGCGCAAAACGCTCGAGTGACTCCACATCGACTCCGTTGAGCTGCGAAAATAGTAGCGCCTGTGGTAATCTGAGTCAACATCCATTCGGTAAATAGTCGAGCAATTAACAGTTTCACGCTTCAGGGAATACGCAGATAATCAACTTCTCGATTTGGATCAATTCATGCGGTTCTTGCACGACACCTTAGATGCGAACGCTCGCAGAATTGGCTAGCGCGTGAACACATTCCTGCTTCTCGGAACAGTGATTCTAGCCGGCGTGGTGGTCGGATTGGGATGGCTCCTGAGCAAACCTTTGCCAGAAGAAATATCGATGGGTTTGGAAACAAAGATAGAAAACTTGCTTCCCTTACATTCTCAACACCTGCCCCAATTGCGGCAATCTTTGGCGTCTACTGACAGCCGATATGTGCGTCGCAATACCTCAGAAGAAGCGGAACATATGTGGCGGGAAGAGCGACGGCAAATCGCGGCACGCTTCTTACGCGGTGTGGCCATGGATTTTGCGCGGACAGAACAGTTCGCCAAGGTCGTCGCCTCAATTGCTCCGCATCCTTCAACACGAGATAAAGCATTTCAAGCCTGGCTCAGAGTCCGTTTTCGTGCCTCTTATCGTTTGCTCTCCGGATGGACCGCAACGGGAAAACCGCTTTCGATTGGACCTCTAATTCATCTCACGAATTTGCTTGCGAATATTTCGGCTGATGCGGAAAACGCGATGGAACAACTCGAGCTGCCTAAGGCGAATAGCTAAGCGGCCTGAAACAGCCTCTCGCTAAGGCGTTGTGCAAACTAGCACTCTGCCTAAACAAGGCGGCCTGACCGGGATTTGGCCTGGATTATACTTGAACGTAATATTTCCGGGGAGTACGCCTGTGGAGCGAGAAAAAATCCTGGTGGTGGATGACGAAGAAGCGATTCGAGAAGTAGTGTCGACGCTGCTCGATGCGCAAGGCTATCGCTGCACCGTCTGCCCGAATGGGCTGATTGCGCTGGAGGCCTTCGGCAATGATTCTTTCGATTTGGTTCTTAGCGATATCGTAATGCCGGAGATGGATGGCATCAGGCTTCTTTCGGAGTTGCGCGCGCAAGATCCGGACGTGCCGGTGATTATGGTTACCGCGATGCACGACATATCCATTGCGCTGGAAGCAATTCGTGCCGGGGCTTACGACTACATTCTGAAACCGTTTGAGAAGGATCAACTGCACCTGAGCGTGCGACGCGCGTTGGAACATCGCCAACTCGTGCTGGAAAATCGAACGTACCAGAGCGATCTCGAGCATTTAGTGGCGGAGCGCACGCAACAACTGTCGATTGCGCTACAAGACCTGGAACAATCTTACGACTACACACTGGAAGCCTTGGGCGGAGCGTTGGATGCTAAGGATGCGGAAACCGAAGGCCACTGCCAACGCGTGACTGCTTTTACGATAACGATGGCCAAGCTCATGGGCGTGGACAAGGGGCTGATGCGGCACATCGCGCGCGGCGCGTTTTTGCATGATATCGGGAAGATGG
The DNA here is from genome assembly GCA_963838475.1 of uncultured Acidobacteriota bacterium. Classification (GTDB taxonomy): domain Bacteria; phylum Acidobacteriota; class Terriglobia; order Acidiferrales; family UBA7541; genus Palsa-295. Next base: position 98,229 of record CAWIRJ010000006.1, on the reverse strand, counting down.
GAATTCCGGACAGCATCCTGCGGAAGCCCGGGCCCCTGACCGCTGAAGAACGAGAAATTATGCGCACGCACTGTGGCATTGGGTTCGCGGTGCTGAAGCGGATTCCTTTTCTGAAGGATGCCGCGGAAATCGTGCTAACTCACCAGGAATGCTTCGACGGATCTGGATATCCTCGTGGGTTAAAAGGAGAACAGATTCCTCTTGGAGCGAGGATATTCGCAGTGGCCGATACGTTGGATGCAATGATCTCGGATCGTCCTTATCGCAAGGCTATGCCCATTTCTGTAGCGCGTGAAGAAATCCGCCGATATTCCGGGCGGCAGTTTGACCCGCGAGTTGTGGAAGTATTTTTGTCTCAACCGGACCGCGTCTGGCTGGAGCTGCACGACAAAGTTGGCGATCCGTTCCGGCTCGCGCAACTCGAACACGTTTAGAAATTTACGACGCGTGAGGTTCCTGCCTTGCGTCCCCTAACGCTACCGGGTAGTATCCTGCGACGGAGGATTTGAGATGGGATTGGTCCCGATTAAAACTGCTTCAACAACCGGATATTGCGACTGTATCTGCGAATGCTACGAGTTGGCCAGCCAACGCGATGAAGAAACCGGAAAGGGATATTGCCCACGTTGCGCCAAAGAACATCTTGAAATGAATCGCGGAGTTGGGATTCCGCAGTTACCTCCTTCTAAACTGCCGGATCATGAAGGGCCGGAATTGAAAATCGAAACGCCCGTAACGGCAGACCCACCGGGCCGACTGCGCGGATAGAACAAGCCAAAACTGATCTTCTGAAGTCTAGAACTCCGAAAGCAAGCGTTTTATCCCCTCATCGAAGTCTTCCGCAGGCGTGATCAAGCTGACGATTAGATACCCATCTGCGGGAAAGTCATAAAAGTGGCCGGGATGGACGTAGATTTCCTGGGTGCTCAGAAGCTCGATGGCCAAATCCTCATCCGAGCGAGTTACTGGAACACGAAGTGCTGCGTACCAGCCGCCTTCAACTTCCAATCTTGAGCAGGAACTCTGTGCCGCCAGCTGCGCGTCAAGTTTTGCCAGGTTTCGACGCACGCGCGTCATCAACTGATTTTGAAATCCGTGGCGAAGCTCCAGAAAGCGCGGAATCGCCAGCTGTACAGGAGTGTTCATCGACAGAAAAGTATCGGCAATCACTTCGAGACGGGAAAGGGCCTGAGTCTTTAATGCTTCCGGACCACTGGTGATCAGCCACGCGATTTTCATTTGCGGGAGACCGGCGATCTTGGAGAGGCCGCTCATCGTGAAAGTAAGGCTTGTGTCATTTGCTGCGAAACTCGATGGTCGTCTCGCCTCGAGATGAAAATCCAGAAAGACTTCATCAGCGATGATAGCGATATGGCGAGACGAGCAAATTTCGTTCAATTTTTCCATTTCGCCGGCTTTGCAAAAATGGCCAGTCGGATTATTTGGATTGACGACGATGACTCCGCGTGTCCGGGGCGTGATGGTTTGCTGCAGGGAGTGAAAATCAATTTGCCAACCGTGGTCATACAGCAGCGGATAGCTAGTGAGTTTTATATCGTGAATGTCCGCAAGAAAACTGAATAGTGGATAACTGGGCTCGGGAATTAGAACTTCATCGCCCGGGTTGCAAAGGACGCGGAACGTGAACGAATAAGCTTCGCTCGTGCTGGTGGTGAGAATTACGTTTTCGAGCGGGAGGACAACATCGTGCGCCGAATAATATTCGACGATTCCCTCTCGAGCCGAAAGTAAGCCTTTTGGCTCAGGGTCGTAGGAAAGAGAACCTGGATTCGCCAGGGCCTGCAGGATGCTTCCCGGATCGTAGACAAAACCGCATTCAGTAGGATTGGAAACTGTCAGATCGAGCAGCGGTCTATTGGCTGCACGATGTTTGGCGAGAGCTTCGCTGAGGCGGTTGGATTTCAGGTTCCAGTTCGTGCGGTCGGCAAACATTGCGCGCTCAGCGCGCGACGTTCCGGCGGCGGTAAATCAGGCCGAAGATACCAGTAAAGACAGTCAACGTGGGAAACAGGAGAATGAGGATGCCATGACGAAGAGCCTGACTTCCCTGCGCTCCGGTGGCCGAAGCATTCTGGTAGCACATGGCGCACCCTTGCGCCAAGACCGAAGGCGCGAGCGACGCACTGAGCATTACAAAGGCTAGTACGAAAACGACCGCAAATCGAATTGTCAGGTAGCTCTTCATATGGACATCAACAAGATAAAACAATCCGCCGCTAATGAGGCCGAAGGTCCATCAATCGAATGCTGTCAGGAAAGAACATAATCAACATCATGCAGATGCAGAATACCATGGCTGGGACGAGGAGTAGGAATAGTCCCAGACGTTCGAAACGCAAGTGCATGAAGTAAGACATGATCAACGCGGCCTTAATAAGCGAGAGGCCGACCAGAATCGTGATCATCAGGTGGACTTCCAGCCGTTCGTAGGCCAGAAAAACCTCCAAGGCCGTCAGCAGCAGCAACCACACCCAAACTATGGAAAAAAGTTTGGTGGTGCCTACGGAATGCTCGTGTGTAAGTTCGGCGTGTCCGTGCGCGCTCATTAGACAGTGCTCTCCTTGTTACTTCGGATTCACGCTCAACAAATAAACCATCGGAAATATAAACATCCAGACCAAGTCAACGAAATGCCAGTACAGACCGCTCACTTCCACATGCTCCGCCGTGTACTTCCCTTTACCAAAGCCCCAGGCGATGATAGCGAGATACACGACGCCAATCGTCACGTGCAGCATATGAAGGCCGGTGAGTCCGAAAAACGTGCCTCCAAACAACGGCACACCCCAGGGATTTCCCCAGGGCGTTACACCTTCACCAAACAGCGTGACCCATTCCGTGGCGTGGATCAGCACGAAAGCGATTCCGCAAATTATCGTGGCGATTAGGTAGCGGACGGTCTTCTTGCGGTCGCCTTTGAAAGCGGCGTTCACTCCCAGCACCATGGTCAAGCTGCTAGAGAGCAATACAAACGTCATGAATGACGATTTCGCAATCGCGGGCCAAATCTCAAATGGCCTAGGCCAATTGGGAGTTTCAAGCCGGACGTAGGCGTAACTGATGAGCAAGGCCGAAAACGTCAGCGAGTCGGAAACGATGAAAAGCCACATCCCCAACTTTTTAGAGTTGATGGCAAAGGGCGATGCACCCCCCGACCAGGGTGACTCAACTATGCCCTCGAATTCCGTGTCACTCACTTTTCACCGTCCCAGAAGGAGGAGTAAAAACAAAAAGACCCAAAGCCCATCCATAAAGTGCCAGTACATCGAAACTATTTCGGTGGCTGTGCCGCGTGTGAGCTTATGAGTTGGCCTGAAAGCCACTAGAAGAAGAGCAAGAACGCCGCCCAAGAGGTGAAGGCCGTGCGCAGCGGTGAAAACATAGAAAAAGCTGCTAGCCGGGTTCGTTGCGAGAAAAAGTCCGGCCGCTGCGAGTTGACGCCATGCGATTACTTGACCGATCAAAAAGAAAACACCGAGAATTGTCGTAACGCCCCACCAGTGACGAAAGCCCGCGTCGTCGTTTGCTAGAAATCGATTGCGGGAGCGAGCGAGTGTAAAGCTGCTGGCGATAAGAATTAGAGTGTTCAGCCAAAGGATGCGCGGGACATTGAGCTGCACCCACGCGCTGTTGGGCATGTCCTTGCGGACGATGTAAGCGCTGACCAGCGCCATGAAAAACATAAGAATGCCGCTAAGCGCAATGACCATACCGGTAACGTAGGCACGTTGTGGCACGCGAGCAGAGCCGGAGGAACCTTTCCAATCGTCGCCGCCTCCGCCGAAGCCGCCGTCGTCACGCGACGAATCTCCGCCGCCCCCTTTTCCGGTGCCGATTAGCTCGAGTTCTTCAGTAACCGTGCTGCCTGGCATAAAAAACTCCCGCGTTGATGCTCCGCTATTTCAACAGAGCCGCTTGCTCTGGGGTCAGATTCTGGGGAATAAAATCCTGCTTATAGCCCGGAACGCTGAATTCATATGGACCACGATAGACACTGGGATAATGGCCGCCGAAGTTATCGATAGGAGGCGGCGAGTCCGTGATCCATTCAAGGGTGGTGGCATTCCAGGGATTCTTGCCGGCGATGGCACCGTGCTTCAGGCTCCAGAAGAAGTTGAAAAGAAAAAAGAGTTGCGCCGCCGCGGTGATGAATGCCGCGTAGGTCATAAACATATGCAGTGGCTGAAGAACGGCAGCATAGGTAGTGCCTGTGGAATCGGCATAACGTCGAATGCCGCCCGCGATCCCCACAAAATGCATGGGCATGAAAATGCAGTAGGCTCCCACAAAGGTGAACCAGAAATGAATCTTGGCCAACGGTTCGCTCATCATGCGGCCAAACATTTTCGGGAACCAGAAATAGGTGGCGGCAAAAATTCCGAAGATTGCCGCTACACCCATCACCAGATGGAAGTGGGCGACCACGTAGTATGTCGCGTGAAGCATGTTGTCCACGGCGGGCTGAGCCAGAAACAATCCGGAAAGTCCCCCGCTGACAAACAGAGAAACGAAACCAAGCGCAAACAGCATGGGCGATTTGAACTGAATTTTGCCGCCCCACAGAGTTCCGATCCAGTTAAAGGTTTTGATCGCGGAAGGTACGCCGATAGACATGGTCAGGACAGAAAACGTAAAACCAGAGTAGGGGCTCATACCGCTAAGGAACATGTGATGGCCCCAGACCATGAAGCCCAGGAAACCAATAGCGCAAATTGCCATAGCCATCGCGCGATATCCGAACACAGGTTTGCGCGCAAAAGTGGAGAGAATATGCGAGGCCACTCCCATACCGGGCAATATCGCGATGTAAACCTCGGGATGCCCGAAAAACCAGAAAAGGTGCTGCCAGAGGAGTGGCGAGCCGCCGCTGTGAGGTTGCAACTGATCGTTTACAACCAATCCGGCAGGAAGGAAGAAGCTCGTTCCGGCCGAACGGTCGAGAAGAAGCAGAATCCCACCTGCCAACAGGACCCCGAATGCGAGTAGTCCCAGAATCGCAGTGACAAACCAACCCCATACGGTGAGCGGCATGCGAAAAAGAGTCATGCCCGGGGCGCGCAGATCAATTGTAGTGGCGATAAAGTTTAGAGCGCCCAGCAGCGATGCTAGGCAAAAGAGCGAGATGCTGATGATCCACATGGTCTGGCCCCAGCCCTCGCCGGGTCCGGTGACTTCGCCCATGCCGCTCAGCGGCGTGTAGCCAGTCCAGCCGCTGATCGGTGCGCCACCTGGAACAACGAACGCCGCGAGAATTGCGATGAAGGCGAGAAACGTCACCCAGAAGGACAGCATATTCAGGCGCGGGAAAGCCATATCAGGTGCGCCAATCTGAATAGGCAGAAAATAATTGCCGAAGCCTCCTTGGGGAGCAGTAGTCAAAACGAAAAACACCATGATCGTACCGTGCATGGTGACCAGCGCGAGATACTGTTCCGGGGTCATAATCCCACCGCTCACAAAAGGAAGATGCGCTCCCGGGTAGACAAGGTGGAAACGCATCAAGAGCGAGAGAACGATTCCAACGCACACAGCGGTGAGAGCGAGAAGGAAATACTGAATACCAATTACTTTGTGATCGACGCTGAAGATATATTTGCGAATAAACCCGCTGGGTTCTACGACGACCGCGTGCCCGGTGTGGGCGTGCGAACTCATGCATGGCCTCCTGACAGATGGATCGGGTTCACTGGGCGGCACCTGGTTGTTGCTGCTTCAGGAAATTCTGATAGTCGGCTTCCGATACGACGTCAAGAAAACTGCGCATACGGTAATGCCCTAGCCCACAAAGCTGGGTGCACATGATTTCGTAATGCCCGGTTTGGTTCGCGGTGAAGTGGATCGGAATGACCATCCCCGGAACCGAGTCCTGCTGAAGGCGCAACTCGCGAACATAGAAATTGTGAATCACGTCCTGGGAGCGGATGAGCAGCTCGACTTGATGATTTACCGGAACGGTTAACGTGGGCATCACAATGTCGTCTTTTCCAGCGGGATCATTTTCATCAATGCCTAACGGATTGCTAGTGGAAGCGCTGATCTGTTTTGGATCGAGCCTGCCGAATTTGCCATCAGGTCCGGGATAGCGGAAGTTAAACACGAATTGGTTGGTGGTAACTTCCACTCGCACCGCATCCGGGTCCGCGGGAGTGAAGCGTACTTCGGCCCAGGCCTTGCGTCCCATCAGGCCGAGACCGAGAAAAAGAACGATTGTTGCGGTAGTCCAGATCATCTCCAGGGTGTTATTGCCGCGCGTGAAATGTGCTTGCTGTCCGCGATCGCGGAAGCGCCAAATGGCGTAAGCGAGTCCCAGCTGGGAAAGAATAAAAACCGTGCCGGTCACGCACAGTGTGAGGAAATACTGCTGATCGACCAACTGACCCACGGCAGTTATAGTCGAAGGCGGCGGGTACAGTTTTGCCACGAAAATGTATACGGTGACGACCACTAGAATCACTATCAGTAGGGCAAGCAGGCCCGCTGTCGCCGCGGAACCGCTCTCACTGTTGCGATTGCCAAGTCGCATCGCTATTGCTCCCGTTGCACCGTGCGCAGGAAGCGCTCGATGGGATTCCGTTCTAATTTTCCAACGGCATCATATACAAGCGGTGCCGAATATCAAGGGTGATTGTGAAGGAAGGATTTCGACGCGTGCCATCGGAATCCACTAAAACTCGGTTAAATCGAATCGCTAACAGCAAGTAAAACTCAACCGCGCACCCTGCGACGCGGAGGCTTCGGCAATTTTGGCGGTCTGGGGCCGTGACGCTGCGCGCTTGCAACCGGCACGTAGGTAAGTTGAACACTCTCGCGGGCACACCTTAGCATCAGACCGCCGCGGCTCATATCTCCGCGTCCCACAAACTCTGAAGGAAAGAGCAATCGTTCTCCGAAAACTCCGAGCAAAGGTTCCACGTATTTTGGAGTTGCGATGCTTCCGAGAAGCACAACCTCGCAATTGGGTCCGACTATTCCGTTCAACGCGCGAGCATCGCGCTCAAGCGGGTCGCGGAACCGCGCATCACGGTGATCTATCGGAACTGTTGAAAGCTTTCTCAAATCTTCTTGGGTGACAATCGTGTGAGGTGGAATCAGCCCACGTCCGGCCACAATGACGTAGGTGCCCGGTGTGATTGACGAAGCTGCGCCGAAAGCATTGGCGTAGGCCATCTTTCCTCGAAAATACAAACCGCTTATGAAGCTGAAAACCTCGCCCAATGGCAGACCCTGCTCCCGCAACTGCACGGCTAACCGAAATTTGGCCTTTTCACTGACAATCATTTTCGCGCGGACGCCGGCAGCGTTGACAGGCGATAACAGGAATATGCGACGCGGAACAGAGGCCTGTTCGATTTCCCAGTGAAGTCTCTGCGAATCCGAGTGGTGCTCCAAAAGAGCTTTCAGGATGGTGGTACCCACGAAGATGACCCTTTTTAGGTGTACCTCGCTACACATTCCAGTCGATTCACACACTATGATAACGCAGGTTCACTGTTACGTTAAATTTGCTGACCCGATTCGACTACGCCGGTAGTAACTCTTAGAAAATTCTAATGTCGATTTGCCCGCCAATCTCCGCTGGCTGACTTATCCTAAGTTTCCCAGTACTGAGAGACGAATATGTCTAATAGCTCGGCTGCCTTCCGGCCAGCGCGGCGCAGCACGCGCGTAGAACACGCCATTCCTTTGAAAGTGGAAGGAGTGGATTCTTTCCGAGGCCCTTACAGTGAAGAAGTATCCACTGTGGCTATCAGTTGCCATGGGTTCAAGTATCTTTCAAAGCACCAGGTATTGACGAACGCCCTGGTTGTTCTCGAGCTAAAAAATCCAAAAGCGAATGCGCCAATTTCGGCGCGCGGGCGTGTGAAGTGGGTGGATCGTCCGCAGGACCCGGCCGGGCTTTTTCAGACGGCTGTCGAATTGGAAACTCCCGGGAATATCTGGGGCATTGATTCTCCTCCGCAAGATTGGCTGCCTTTTACCGGACCTCGTAACCTGGAGATGGATACATCAAAGTCGAAACCGTTTGCCGTGCCACGTCCCGAGTCGATCGGAATCGCAGTAGAAGACAAGCGCGGAAAAGCAAACATTGCGCGACAAGTTGAAATGCCTGCATCGGCGTCATCCACGACGAGACCGGTTGCCCAGTTAATGAGCGAATTCCAACAGCAAATGGAAGGCATGCTCGCAGAAGCAGCGGCGTCTTCGGTTCACGAGAAAGCGGCTTCGATTTTGGTGGAGCTGCGCGCTACGCTTCGCGAGGAGGCCAAGCAGGTTCTATCGGAAACGAGCGTCTCGCAAGCAGGACCGTGGATCGAACAATCGATCAAACAATTAAATAAAGCGAGCCAAGAAAGCGCGCGGATTCTTTACGGGCAGTGGAAGAAAAAACTCGAATCCGACGTTCAACAAGCGCTGGAACGAGTGGAACAACGCACTCGTGAACTCGAAGATACGTCGCTCGGACTAGCGGCAAAAGCGACGGAGCGGGTGCAGGGAGTCATCGAAGCATCCCGTAGGGAAGGCGTGGCTCGAATCGTGGCGCGTATGAAAGAACAAATGGCGCCCAGCATTGATAACGCGCTGAAAGTGACCTCTGATATGGCTAAGCAGAAGGGGGAGCTGGAGAAGGCGGTCGAGCGAGCAGTGGAAAAATCAGCTGCACGAATTGAAGAAACCTATGCGCGGTTTGAAAAACAGTTCGAGACGGCCGTTCGGGAAAAGCTTGTTGCTGCGAAAGAAGAATTGGAAGCTCAGAGCAAGCAAGCTACCCAAGTCGCTTTGAACAACCTTCGCGCATCCGGCCAGAAGTATTCGGCTGAGGCGGAACGCCATTTCCGCGAAGCGTTTCAGCCTATTTTGGATAAGGCGCTCAATTCGCTTAAAGAAAAAGCCGCTGAGACTTCCCAGCACTTTGCGAGTGAATTGGCCACCTACAGCCGCGGCCATCTGGAGTTTGTGGGTGGCGCGATTTCAGAACTTGCCAAGGGAATGGGAAAAGCGCCGAAAGAGAAGTAACATGAACGTGTTGGATTGTTGGGGCGTACTGTGGAAAACCAAATAGAATCGCAAAACCTGCCGGAAACGATTGAGGACGCCGTTTGCAGCTCTGCCTCGTGCGGAGAACCGGCAGCCGCGGATTTCGACGCCAAGCGTCTTTGCACCGAACATTTTCTCGCCGCTTGCTTTCAAGAACTAGAAGCGCGTAATGACAGATTGAAAAGCCAGCCCGCCGATTCTGAAACCGAGTCCTTCAGGAAATTCTTGAATTCGAGCGTGGAACAAGCGCGACGAATTTCCGACAGTCCACAACATGTTGACGCAGAGACGAAGACGCAGTTGCTCGAGTTTCTTCTTCGTGCGTCGGAATTAAGCAAGCGGATCCGTCGCAGCCCGCGACTCACTTCCTCGGTGCCAGTCTGGCTGCGCCGCGAAGATCCCGCTCGCACATGGGAAGAAGAAACCTGGACCGTAACCACCAGCCGTCATGGCGCGGGATTGGTTTGCCGCCATGCAGTCGAGGCTGGCGGCAGAGTTGTTCTATGCCGAAGAGATAAAGGCAGCCGCGCACAGGCGCGCGTCGTTTACTGTCGATATGACGGTGACGGACGGAGACAAATCGGAGTAGAACTTTTGGACCGTGACGACTTCTGGGATTAACCGCAGGCTACTCGTAGCACTCCGCGATCAATTTTTGCTCTAGGTTGTTCTTTCAAGAAACAGCGCGATCTACGTTGAGGATTTGCGTTAACGGTACCCTACGCTTAAGTGTTGGTGCGGCTGAGTGGATTCGAACCACCACGGTCTTGCGACCGCCAGCCCCTCAAGCTGGTGCGTCTGCCAATTCCGCCACAGCCGCAATTTGGGGCTACTTCGTAAAATCTAAACCACTCTGTTACTTCTTCGGTGCAGCCGGCTGAGCTGGCGGAGTCAACGGAATCTGGCCGCCGCTAGGAACCGCAGGCTTGTCCGGCTTCGAAGCTGGGTGCTGCGTGTCCTCCATAATTGAATGGACACCCGCCGCTTCTGAGGGGGCGCGCTTCACCGATAACGTGAGTGAAGTCATCATGAATACGATGGCGCACCATGTGGTGGCGCGAGACAGAAAAGTCGCCGCGCCTCGCGGGCCGAAGGCAGTTTGGCTACCGGCGCCGCCGAAGGCTCCAGCCAAATCAGCAGCCGAACCGCTTTGCAGCATGATGACGATTACCAGCACGAAGCAGACTGCCACGTGCAGAGTCACCAAAATAAAAGTCATTCGCCAGCCCACCCAAATCAGGGCGATTGCGACGAGTAAGGATAATCCCCATTTTGTCCAAGACGACATTCAGAACTCCAATTGTTGCAGCCGCTTAATTCCCACTGGCAGACCGCGCTAAAAATTCACGATTGCGGCGAACGATTTCGCGTCGAGACTCGCTCCGCCTACGAGCGCACCATCGATTTCCTCCTGCGTCATCAATCCCTTTATGTTGTCGGGCTTGACGCTACCGCCGTAGAGGATGCGAAGTGCAGAGGCAGATTCCGGCGAAAATCGCTTCCTGGCCAACTCACGCAGGAAACCGTGGGCGCTTGCCGCAATTTCCGGCGTTGCTGTCCGCCCCGTGCCGATCGCCCATACCGGTTCGTAAGCTAAAAGGATACGCGAGAACTCCACATCGGTCAACGCGGCAAAACCGCCTTCAAATTGACGCTTCAATACGGCGTGAGTCAGATTCGCGTCGCGCTCTGCGGCCAGTTCTCCCACGCACACAATAGGGGTAAGCCCAGCCTGAAGTGCCGCCTTGAGTTTGCGATTCACAGACTCGTCCGTCTCTCCGAAATACTGGCGGCGCTCGGAATGTCCGATGATTACGCCGCCACAGCCAGTCTCCACGAGCATGGGCATGGAAACTTCGCCGGTAAAGGCGCCTTCCCGCTCCCAGTGAGCGTTTTGAGCCGCAATCGTTATAGCGGTTCCGGCGGCGGCCTTAACGGAAGTGGAAAGCGACGTGAAAGGCGGCGCAATGACGATGTCGCAATGATGCGAGGGGGCCACGAGTGGTTTAAATGTCTCAAAAAATTGACGGGTGTCTGCCCGGGTCTTGTACATCTTCCAATTCCCAGCGATTACCGGGCGGCGAGACAATTAGAAATCCTTTTGGCTTTCGGATTTGTTCGTTAGCGCTTCAACGCCCGGAAGCTTTTCCCCGGCCAGAAATTCAAGGGAAGCGCCGCCACCCGTCGAAATGTGCGAAATTTTCGAGGCGACTCCGGACTGCTCAATTGCCGCGACGGAATCGCCGCCGCCAACAATCGAAGTGGCGCCCGCCACGGAAGCCGCCGCCACGGCGCGTGCAATCGCTAAAGTTCCCTGTGCAAACGCGGGCTTCTCGAAAATTCCCAAGGGGCCGTTCCAAACAATCATACGGGCACCTTTGACTTGTTCGTTGAACAGGGCGATCGTTTTCGGACCAATGTCGAGCCCCATTTGGGATTCCGGCGTCTGCGCGATGTCCACCGTGTTTGTTTCTGCCGAATTTGGAGAGTCCGCAACCACGTGATCGACCGGAAGCAAAAAACTGAAATCGCGACGCCGGGCCTCTTCCAGCAGGCCTCGAGCAAGATCAAGCTTATCGTTTTCGACGAGCGACTTCCCTATCGGTAGGCCTTGTGATTTCAGAAAAGTGTAAGCCATGGCTCCGCCTATCAGCAGAGTGTCTGCAAGCTTCATCAAATTCTGTACTACTTCAATCTTGTCCGAAACCTTCGCTCCTCCCAGAATAGCGACAAATGGATGGTCGGGATTGGAAACTGCTTTCCCTAGATATGTGAGTTCCCTTTCCATCAGCAGTCCGGCTGCAGCCTGGCGGACAAATTTGGTTATGCCGACGACCGAAGCGTGCGCGCGATGGGCCGAGCCGAAAGCATCGCAAACAAAAAGCCCATCGCACAATTGGGCCAGCCGGCGGGAAAATTCCGGATCGTCAGCTTCCTCTTGCGGATGGAAGCGTACATTCTCAAGAAGTAGAACTTCCCCTTCCCGTAACGCTTTGCTTTTTGATTCTGCATCAGCGCCCACACAGTCCGAGGTAAAGGCCACAGGCTTGCCGAGGAGTTCGCGCAAACGGTCAGCTACGGGTGCGAGCGTGTACTTTGGGTCTACTTTTCCTTTTGGACGGCCCAGATGGGAAGCGAGCACCAACCTCGCGCCCTGGTCGATTGCATAGCGCAGCGTGGGAAGCGTTTCTCGAATGCGTGTATCGTCCTCAACTTTATCGCCAGCCATGGGAACGTTGAAGTCGACACGAATGAATACACGTTTGCCGCGGAGTTCAAGATCGCGAATGGAAAGCTTATTCATGTTCGACAGAGGATGCGCCGTTCTCCTGAATGGCTTAGAGCTTGGCAGCTAGAATTTTGATCAGATCGCGGCAGCGGCTCGAGTAGCCCCACTCGTTGTCATACCACGCTAAAACTTTCACGCAGTTGCCACCGACCACGCGGGTATATCCAGAATCGACAATTGAAGAATGTGGGTTGCCACGAAAATCAATGGAGACTAATTCTTCCTCGGTATAGGCGAGGATGCCTTTCATCGGGCCGTTGGCCGCGTTCTTCAGCGCCGCATTTACCGACTCAACCGTCGCGGGCTTATCCGTCATTACCGTTAAATCCACTACGCTGACGTTCGGCGTGGGCACGCGCAACGAATAGCCATCCAATTTTCCCTTAAGCTCCGGAATCACCAGATGAAGCGCCTTTGCGGCTCCCGTGGAGGTGGGAATCATGGAAAGAGCGGCAGCTCGCGATCGGCGAAGATCCGGATGCGGCAAATCCAGAAGTTTCTGGTCGTTCGTATAGGAATGCACCGTCGTCATCGTGCCGACATTGATGCCAAAAGTTTCGTGGATTACTTTTGCGACGGGGGCCAAACAGTTCGTGGTGCAGGAGGCGTTGGAAATCACGTGGTGCTTCGCAGGATCGTAGGATTTGTCATTCACACCGAGAACAAAAGTGGCGTCAGGGTCGGTGGCGGGCGCGGAAATGATTACCTTCTTCACAGATCCGCGAATGTGTTTGCGGGCATCGGCGCCTTTGGTAAATAGCCCGGTAGATTCGACGACGATGGAGGCCCCAACGGAAGTCCAATCCAGCTCGGCCGGATCTTTTACGCGGAAAACCTTAAAGCTCTTTCCGTCAACAGCGATGGAGTCATCCGTATGCGTAACTTTATTGGGCAGGTTCCCCAGGATCGAATCGTACTTGAGCAAATGGGCCAGCGTTTTCGAGTCGGTAATGTCATTGACGGCCACAATCTCGATAGACGGATCTTCCAGAGCGGCACGAAAAATGTTGCGCCCGATCCGACCGAACCCGTTAATCCCAACCTTGATCGACATGAGGCCTCCCGGCACGTGCAATGAAATGTGGACGACGAACTCGAAGCGTCTTCGAGGTACTTACCGACTGGTGATGCTAGGGTGCGCAGGGAAAAAAGTCAACGCGGTCACTCGTATTCCTTCACGCGAACTACTTTATCTCCGTTAAAGGTGACGAACACGGTCCTGGCGGGCGGATTCCCGTAAATCCAATCCTCCGTCTCTGCACCGTCAGGATCGCGCTCGCGAACTTTATGATCCGGACGTCCCAGAGCCGCCAGCACCATTTCGTGATCCATGCCTACGACCGCCTTCTGATCCTTGATGGCGTCCTTAAATTGAGCTGGCAAGGTATCCACCCAATTCACCGCCGCTGATTGCTCTTTGGAAAAGCTCAAGAAAGCCTGCAACGCAGTCATCACATCATCGGCGCTCAAATCTGGAACAGGGCCGCCGTAGTCCAGGATAAGCGTAGCACCCGGCTTTTCTTGCGGGCCCGAGGGACCGGTGGGGACTTGCGAACCTCCGACCCCGACCTGAAGGTGTTCGCGAACATTGAAATGCTTTTTGCCGCCGCCATTCACTTGGACCACAATTTCTCGAGGGCGGAACTCCACACTGGTTACTTGCACCGTTTCCCCGGCATCCACCGCAGCGCCCTCATGGTGGAGCGCCCTTCTCAGTTCCACCTGGTTCAACTTCTCGCCGACGGGAATTCTAAATCCCTTTCGGCCTCCAGGAATCGGCGATACAGTTTTGGCAAACTCACCTGACACGTAGCGGATAATTTCCAATCGGGACTGCGGCTGAAGCGGAGCTTGCTTGTTGGACGCTTGCTGCCCGACGGAAATGAACATCCCGGGACCAAACAAGTCCACCGAGCGAACGGAGCTCGGCACCGTGCCAATGTCCGGAGCGTCAGGGAGCACGGGGGTGCGGTAGCGATTGACATCAGCAGTGTCACCGCTGATACCCATCGCAGCCACAATCACGAGAATGCAGCGAATGTACATGGATGCCCGTTCCGAGCCTATTTTATTGCATTTTGTCGATTAGATGAAGATGGGATTCGCAGCACCCTGGGATGGTTGCAGGTGACTGGGCTCTTCGGAAGAACATTTCGCAGCAGGCGCACGTACAACAGAGATGTCAGTGTACTAGCCGTACTCGCACACCGTGTCGGTTGATTCGTATCGGCAGGACTTGTCCACCCGCTGAAGTCGCGGCTTCTTCCACTCGGGCTCGCGAGTCGGGCTCGATTAAGAGCGCAACGCAGCCTCCACCGCCGGCTCCGCAAACCTTTCCACCTAGAGCACCGGCATTTCGCGCCCGCGAAATGATGCGATCTATGGTGGACGTCGAAATCGTGGGCAGATTACGCCGGCGGTAGTTCCATTCCGCGCGCAATAATCGTCCGACTTCTTTCCAATTGCCGGTGCGGATGCTTGCGGGCATTTCTTGCGCGATTTTTGCAATTTCCTCTATGTTTCGCCAAACACGACGGTCGCCGTCAATGTGGGCCTTCACAATTTTCCAATTGTTGATTCCGGACCGGCGCGGCTTCCCGGTGTAGCAAACGACCAATCGCTTTTCGAGTTCGTCAGTGTCCGCGCCAAGCTCCGAACGATTTTCGCCGCCGAGACCGTAGGAAATAAGGCTAACACCGCCAAAAGCTGCAGGGTAATGGTCCTGAGTGCCGGTGGTAACACCCAAGACGATGCATTCAACGTCGCGGCTTAGATGAATCCAGTCAACACGGCTCGCACCCCACTTGGTGATTCGATCGAAGGCAGCGGAAAGCGCCACAGCCAATGCACTCGACCCGGAAATGCCGGCTCCGGCCGGAGCCTGCGAATTTGTAGTGATGGTCAGACCTCGCGAGTAATGAAAATGTTTCGCAAATTGCGCCAGCAGAGGAAGACGGTAATGCGAGGAATCCGCCAACGCGCGCCAGGAGGGAAATTCTTCGCGTTGATTCGTGTCGAGCGAAATCAGCTTGATGGACTTGGTGTTTCGATGCGATTCCAGAGTGCAGGAGGCGTACAGGCTGATCGCGCAATTCAAGGTGAACGCTGGCTGGTGAAACAGATAAAGCGGCCAGATGTCCAGTGTACCTCCGGCGAGATCGATTCTTGTGGGAGCACGCGCTTCGACACGCATCTTGTTTGAAAACTCCTTGGCAGCTACTCTGAATGTGATGACGGTGAAACGAAATACTATAAGCTCGAAAGAACTCGCGCATCATAACAGATGAATCGATGACTCAACCGCTGGTACCTGCCGAGGTGCTCGAAAAATTAATTGTAGGTTTTCACGGGTATGAATTGCCGGCCGAATTTCGTGGTCTCCTGGCTCAAGGTCTGGGCGGCATAGTTTTATTCCCTAGAAATTTCAGCGGCCCTGCGGAATTGCAATCGCTCACAGAGGAAATCAAACGTGCTGCTGGAAATCCAGTCTTGATCGGAATCGATCAGGAAGGCGGTACGCGATTTTCCCTTCCGGAACCTTTCACGCAGTGGGTATCACCTGAAGATTTAGGAACATTGGACGACGAAGAACTGGTTGAGACGCAAGCTGCGGCGATTGCGCGTGAGTTGCGTAGTGTGGGTTGTAACCTCGATTTTGCACCTATGCTTGATTTGCACGTGCATCCGGATAGTCCGGTGACGCTTGGGCGCAGCTTCGGCTCGGATCCGCAAAGAGTTTCACGACTAGGAGTGGCTTTCGCGCGCGGACTTGCCAAAGAAGGAGTCCTGGCCTGCGCGAAACATTTTCCGGGCCATGGCGACGCCACCGTCGATCCGCATCTGGACTCAGCGGTTTTTCGAGGCGATCTGAAGCGGCTGAAATCTGATGAGCTCGTCCCGTTCGAGGCGCTTATATCGGCGAAGGTACCTATGATCATGACGGCTCACATTTTTCTTCCGGAAATTGATGCTGAATTTCCGGCGAGTCTTTCGCGCAGTGTACTCAGCGGCATTTTGCGCGGGACGAGATTCGATGGGGTGATTCTGGCCGATGACTTAGCCATGGGAGCAATTGCGAATACCTGGGCACCGACAGAATCGGCTGTACTGACTTTTCAAGCGGGCAGCGACATGGCGCTGTTGTGCCACGATCAGAGGTTAGTATCACCGATGCTAGAACGCCTCACTTTGGCGCGGAGTCGAGGAGAATTTGACAACGCGGAATGGCAGGGGAGCCATAGACGAATCGAGCGCCTGCGACAAGAATTGAAGGCAACAGCTAGGGCTCAGCCTGCACTCGAAGTGGTGGGAAGCAAAGAACACCGCGCAGTCGTGGGGGAAATTCGTTCGCAGCTTGCGAAGAAACTCGGAAAACCTAAGTGATCGCTGCCCGAACCTTCGGTGGAGCAGCGCCTTTCTCTTCTTCCATCCTTTGAGCCGCCAAAAGTGGTTCGAAGCAGCGTCGACAGCGCGCTTCGTACATTCCGCCCGCACCAACAACGATCAGTTCTTCAGAAGCAACCAGCCGCTGCGTATGCACAGCAGGATTGCCACAGCGCATGCAAATTGCCAGCAGCTTCGTGATTTCTTCCGCTACCGCGAGTAGACGGGGCATAGGCTCGAATGGACGTCCCATAAAATCCGTGTCGAGACCGGCCACGATTACACGCTTGCCTAGATCGGCCAGTTTCACGCAACTTTCCACAACGCTCTCGCCAAGAAACTGGGCTTCGTCAATCCCAACCACTTCGGTGCGCGGCGCGACTCTGGTGAGAATTTCTTCGCCAGTCTTCACCAGCTCTGAATCCAGTTCCAGGCCAGAGTGGCTGACAATTCCATTCTTCGCGTAGCGTTGATCGATTACTGGCTTAAAAATCTGAACGCGCTGTTTTGCAATCTCAGCGCGGCGCAAGCGCCGTATTAGCTCTTCACTTTTGCCGGAGAACATTGGTCCGACGACAACTTCTATCCAGCCCATGTTGCCTTTTACAATGTCCACGCTGTCGTCTCCTGACTTCAGGCTAGCACATACTTTGCTATAAACTCAGCGCTCCGGATTCACCAACCTTTGAATATCGTCGTCTCGAACCACTTCAAGCTAGCCAATGCCGCGCTTAAAACGCTGTGAATATATCTCGTTATTAAAGAACGGCGCGAACGCATTAATCACGGCAGACTGAAAAGCGTCCTGGCGCGTGATCAGGTTGTGCGTAAGGATTCCCCACGCCCCTTGCGCGTCACGTATGCCGTGGCTGCCGGCGAAGGCGTCGATCGCTTCAGATAATTCCACACCTTGATCCAAGACAGAGCTGGCTAGCACATCCGGCAGCGGCACTGCTCCGGATTGGCCGAAAAATCCTCGCCGGCTGCGATCCGCTACATAGGCCCAATTCTCAAGAAAGACCAGTCGAGCGGAGCCATCCCCCACCACGTCGAGGCCTCCTTCAAGACCTACAAAATATTCCCACGGCGCATTCTTTTCTCGCGCCAGGTTCAACAGAGCTTCCGCTCGCTGGCGTGCTCCAGTCATCGTGTCTTCGCGTGTAAGCGGAGTATGGCGGACACCGCTCGAAACATCGATTCCCTCAATCTCAAACTCCGCACCTGCATCCAAGAATGAGCCGAAGGACTTGAGCGCCGCGGAGACGGCATTCATCTTCACCAGACGAGCGCTGCCCACGGCGATGATAATTTTTCCCATTCGGCGCGGATTCTATCAGGATAAGGATTTAGCCGCGAGAGGTTCTCTCCTCTTGCGATGCAGGCTTCCTAGGTGACTATATTTCCGGGAAATTTGTTTGAGGTAGGTAGTAGTGAGCCGGCGCTCCAGGAAACCACCGGAATCTATTTCCAAAGCTGGGTCTGTTTTTCGCGTGAAAACTTAAGGGCTAGAAATTCCTTCAACTCTTCAATGGACTTGAACAAACGGTCCGAACAAGCGAGCATCCAGCCACTTACCTCTTCCAGCGCGATCGGGGTCACCAGATAAACTGGAATGCCTTTGCGATAAGCAACCGTTAGCTCGGCTGGGGTTCCGCCACTTTGAGCATTTGCCGAAGGCCAGAAACAGATCACGTAATCTGCTTTGTTTTCGATCAGGTCCAGGTCGAAGGCGATGATTTTGCGCACCGTTCGGCGGAAACGCTCAATGTCATTCGTCTTCCATTCACGAAAATGGGCGGCCTCTTCCGCGGTAAGGTTTTTTAATTCGTCTTCTGCCGGATCGTAAACGCGGTGGCCAAGTTGCTCTCTCAAGAAAGGCGCGAGTTTCTGCCGCCAGAGTCTGCCACCGTCCTCGGCGAATTCGATTGGACCGCAGAGATATGCCAGCATGATGTGAAGGAGACTCTAACACGAGCTCTGCTCCCAAATCACACTGCTACGAAAAGCAACGGCAATGGACGTTGCGTATCGGATGTAAGCATATAAGCGACATCCTGAAGGTTCCCGCGTTGACTTTCGTAAGTCCGATGCGAAGATTGACCATACGAAATTCGCTTCGAATAGGGAAAAATCATGAATCTGTCTCAACGTATTTTGGCGGGACCGCTTTGTTTGTTGCTCTGTTCTTTACCGGTATTAGCCAGCCCGCAGACCGGCACTCAGCACGCCGGCCAGATTAGCGCCATGATTCCGGCTGCTACTCGTAATTCGCAGCCCGCGAAGGTGAAAGACGACCTGCAATGGAATGATGTGTTGAAGACCACGCATTCAGGGCGCGTGCGCGCCGGATTGGATGACGGTTCAATGTTGAGCCTGGGCTCAGACAGCGAACTCCGCATCGTTCAGCATGACGGCGCCTCCCAACAAACTTCGCTCGAGATGAACTTCGGAAAAGTACGAAGCCAAGTCGTCAAGATTACGCAGCCCGCTGGTAAATTCCAGGTGACTACGCCTAACGCGGTGATTGGCGTGATCGGCACTGACTTCTACGTGGCCTATGCCACAAACAAGACCACCGTCATTTGTTACGAAGGAAAGGTATCGGTCACTCCAACCGGTAACGCGCAGGCGCAGAACAATTCAGGGCAAACAAGTTCGACTGGAAATTCGATCGTAGTTAGCGCCGGCCAAATGGTAGAAATTGTCTCAATTATCCCTCCCGGCGGTTTTCGAACATCACAAACTCCTGTAGCAGTGGTGCAAAGCAGCCAATTGTCCACGGATGTTCCCGAAAACGGGCTTCCTCCGACTCACGTTGGTAAAAATCACGTTCTGCGCAATGTTATTATCGGCACGGTCATCGCCGTCGGTCTTAGTGTGGGAATCGGCGTCGGTACTAGCGGAGCCCAAAACGGCAATCCGAACAAGACTAGATAGACGTCGAGGCTCTGACAATCATCAGGAAGCGTTAAAGGCCGCGAACTCCATCTGCGGTCGCGATACTTATGACACTGCGGGAAGAACACCGATCTCGCTGGGCAGCGCGACTTAGAAAGTTCCCCTTCGTTCGTATCGATATCGCCCTAGCCCTCCTTGTTACACTGACCGGACTCACACTTTTTGTCTTTTCCGGAATCAACGGCGACAATCGTGCAGGCTTCGTTTTCCTGCAGAACATTGAACAGAGTTCTCTGGACACCAGGTTCAGTCTGCGCGGAGCGCGTCCTCATGACCCACGAATCGTCATTGTCGGAATCGACGAGAGAACGCTCCAAAAAATCAATTCATTCCCTCTTCCACGAAGTAATTACGCAGCTTTGGTCGAGCGGCTGAACGCCGCCGGAGCGCGGGTCATCGCGCTCGACGAAACATTCCCGACCCCGGAAAGCAATTCGGGTCCGCAGGCTCTTCGACAATTGCAGAAAAATCTCGGCGCTTCTATCTCTCCGAATATTCTGAAGCAGGTGAGGGAACTGGAACTCTCTACGGACCAAGATGCCAACTTTGCCGCAGCGCTGAAAAAAGGCGGCGACGTGATTCTGGGCCATCTGTTTCTCAATCCCGAGCGGGCAAAGTCTGCCGAAACGAAATCAGCGGACGAGTATTTCGCCATCGTATGGGCTCAAACATTTCCTCAAGTTGTGCCGGTCAAGTCGAAAAACGGAAAGGCTTTTGACATGGGAACCGCGTGGATTCAGAACGGCGGAACAGTTGCCGCCGGTGTGGAAGCGAACATTACGAATATCGCGGAGGCAGCAGCGTCTTACGGTTTCTTGAATATTAATCCAGACGCAGATGGCACTCTGCGGCGCGCCTTGTTGATGATCCGCTATCAGGATAAAGACTTCTTTCCCTCCCTGCCGTTTCAGGTGATTCGCGAATACGAAAAAATTCCCGATCAGCAGATCGTGGCATATATCGCCGAGGATGGCTTGGAGCGAATCCAACTCGGCGAACATCTTCTGCGGCCTTCGCGCAATGGTACCGCTCTGATCAATTACACCGGGCCCTACGATACTTACCCGCACTATTCCATGTCGGATGTCATTGAAGGAAATACTCCAGCCGACGCGTTTCGCGACAAGATCGTACTCGTCGGCGCGACAGCGCTGGCCATAGGAGACGTTCGTAATACTCCCTGGCAGGATACGGGCTACATGGGCGTGGAAGTACATGCAAACATCATCGATAACCTGTTGCATAGTGGGGAAAAAGGCCGCGGATTTCTAAACCGCGGCACAGACGAAGAAATAGTGGATGTAGCTTTTATTCTGGTCTTCGGTCTCGTTTTCGGATTCATATTCAGCCGTATCGCGCCGCTATATTCCACCATCACGGTGATCGTCACACTCGTGGCATTCGCGTGGCTCGTCTATTTCAGCTTCGCCAGCCACGGCAGGTGGCTCAGTTTTGTGATTCCTGCCGGCACCCTGGCGGCCAACTATGCGGCTATCACTAGTTTTCGAATGATCCGAGAGGAGCGAGCAAAGCGGCAAATTCGAAAGAGTTTCTCGCAGTACTTGTCGCCCGGCGTAATCGACTTGATCGAGAAAGATCCGGAGAAGTACATTCGGCCCGGTGGCGAGATGAAAGAGCTGAGCATCATGTTCAGTGATATCCGCAGTTTCACAACGCTCTCCGAAGGACTATCGCCGGACGACCTCGTGCACCTGTTGAACGAATACTTCGGCGCGATGACTGAAATTATTTTTTCGTATCAAGGCACTCTAGATAAGTACATCGGTGACGCCATCATGGCTTTCTGGGGTTCCCCTTATCCGCAGCAAGACCACGCTTTCCGCAGTTGTAGTTGCGCGCTGGAGATGGTGCGAGGCCTCGAGAAACTCAACATGAAATGGCGGAACGAGGGACGTCCGCCGATTGCGGTGGGAATCGGACTGAACACTGGGCTCGTCAATGTGGGGAACATGGGTTCGGACCGACGTCTCGCGTGGACCGTGATGGGCGACAACGTGAATCTTGCATCGCGACTGGAAGGCATCACCAAGCAGTATCACTCCAAGCTGGTTATCAGCGAGGCAACCTACCGCGAGGTCTCATCCCAATTTGTCTGCCGCGAACTCGACAAAATAAAAGTTAAAGGAAAAAACCAACCCGTAAATATCTATGAATTGCTCGATGTAGCGGCGGAAAGATCCAAATACGAAACGCTACTGCAGCAATTCGATCACGCTATGGCAGCATATCGCAGCCAGGATTGGCAGGAAGCCGCCGACCGGTTCGCGCAAATTCTCACGATATACCCGGACGACGGTCCAACCCAGGCCTTCCTGGAACGCGCCGAGGAATTCATAGAGGAAGCCCCGCAGGCCGATTGGGATGGCGTGTACGTGATGAAAACGAAGTGAATGCTGTTTCGAGATTTTGCCTAGGGCTCAGCAATTCGAAATTCTGAAGATTCGGGCCGCCCCTTCGTTAGCGCTGAGGGAAATTCAGGGCCGTATCTCCTACAACTACACTGATGGCGGAAACAGGGTCGGATCCCGCCCCAACCGATCCGTAGGTAATCGCCTCTCGCGTTTTTGAGAGTGGTGCGTCATCCACAATACGGATCGTCCGGCCATCTTTTTCAATGCCTAGCTGTTTCCATATCGCAGGAAGGTCCACATCATAAGGCTGATCTTTCATCTTGTCGTAGAGCGGCCGCAGAACCTTCACGCCCACGGCCTGGTCTCCGACGTCTAGGGCCTTGGTAAGTTCCCAGTCCTGGCGAATGTCGCCTCCCGCATTAAGAATTCCCCGCAGCGCATCATCCAAACCTTTTTTGTTTTGGGTTTGTCGGTGAATATCAATATCGGCGAGAAAACAGTAGAGGGCGCCGCCCCAATAGGTGCGTCCCCAGGTATGAGTGTTATCAAGCCCACGATCTCCTGCCGCCGGAAGACCCTGATGCAAGTCGCGGACTAGTTCTTTCCACATCTCGGTGGCGTCAAGGTGTTTCGCTCGCACGCGCGCGATAGGTTCCACGTACGTCGCGATTCCCTCTTCGATCCAGTGATGTGTATCAGCGACTGAAGGAAATGCCAAGTGAACCATTTCGTGCGTTAGCATCCAATCATTCGCGAGATCTTCAAACGTGGAATCTGCTCCCACATGAATAGTGATGAAACCACCTCTTTCTCCGAACGTTCGGCCGTTCCGCACACCTTTTCCATCCGTCGGAATGATGCGCAGTAAAACATGAGGGAGAGGAAAACGTCCGTAATAAGTACTGACAGACTCCGCGGCCCATTGGACCCACTTCAGTAGATCGTCTTTCGAAACCTGCAGCGTTCCTTTTTCCAACACCACATCAATTCGCGAATTTCCGATAACAATCGTGGACGTCATTTGGTCACTTCGAAAGGAACCCGCTGAGATTACCAAAATTATGGATAGTAGGACTAAACAGAGAACTGCACCTCGAAACTTTTTGGATTTCATGCGTGTCAGGCCTGCCTCACTCGCAGAAGGCTCTAACTTATTTGGCGAGCATCAAGCCGCGGAGGAGTTGGTCTCTGCGGAGTCTGAATACTTCCCTTTTCCCATCATTCGTTTGAAGAGCGCATCGAGGGAGAGTTTGCCCGGTCCGAAAATCAATATGAGCAATCCCACGAACAGAAAGATAAAAGGATCGGCGCCGTAAAATTTCCCAGGGTTTGAGAAGAACGCGAAAAAAGAATCTCGATCTGCGGTCAAATACGCCATGGTCATATCAATTACAAGGCCCAAGGCGGCTATTCTCGACAACAATCCCACGGCCAGCAAAATTCCGGCCGTGAACTCAAAACTGGCGACGAAGGCCGCCGTGAATCCGGGTGCGGGCAGCCCAAGGCTCGCAAAGAATTGAGTGACATGGGGCAAGTTGTGAAGTTTGCCCCACCCATTTTGCGAGATTTGCCAACCCCAGTACACCCGAACGATCAGCAAAAATGGCGATTGAAGGCTGGAAATAGCCCTCAGGAAGCCGTTATACGAGCGAAGAATTGGATTTGCTGCGTTGTCCATTTTTTGAGGCGCTCGATCCCCGCGTCCCTTCCCCCACTAAATTTCGTTTTGAGCCTTCCTTGTGGTTATCTACGCGGCAGAACCAACCCAGCGCCGCCCAGGTTTGAAACCAGTGTCGCACGTGGGCTGGCCGTTCTTCGGCCTGGATCAAACTCTTTTTCAACGCGTATTCCACCGCAGCGTTCAAAGTTTTACCCGCGCGAAGACTACGAAGAATGGCGAACTCTTCCGCCTGAAGCCGTCGAAAATAAACCGAATCGTCCATACGATGTACCGCCAAAAAGATTGGCTCGATTTTTAATCTGGCGACAGCCGAAACTCGTTTGCGATGATGTTTCTCGCTGAACGCATTGCTGGCGAAGTCCGTGTCCTCTTCGACTTTGCGAACTTCCAGCAATAGATCGTCAACCGGGTAGTGCAAGTCAAGAAGCTGAATGTAAGGTTGAAGGCGTAAACGCAACTTCGCCGGATTCGCGCCGGCAAGATCTTCCGGCTTTAGTGGAGGTTCAGCGGCTCCATCGAAAGCTTCGATATCAGCCCATTCTAGTCGTACCATATCTAGAGCTAACTGCTGACGAGTGCCCGCCCATTCAGGATTCTTCCTTAGCCAGCCTTCCAGGCGCGCTCCTAAATTGCGCAAAGTGAAAGATTGCGAAGGACAATCCGTGAGATAGGCTTTGGCCATGCGATCGAATTTAGTTCCACCGAGTACGCTCCGAAGGCCGGGAAAATCCTCGGCAAATCCTGACAGAATTCGAAACCAATATTGGCGATTGTAAATTTCCAGGCGCTCGAAAGAAGTTAGGCGATCGTTTGGCTTGATGATTTGAGACGCTATCGCGCGCATCGAACGTCCGTCGGGCGCGACAGAACGCATATTTTCTGACAGTGTCAATGGCATCATCACCGCGCGAGCCATGCGGCGTTGGATAGCAAGCAGCTTCATACGGCCGTCGCCAAGGACGCGCTGGCGAGGAATTTATTCGCTTTCAAAGCTTCGTCGTGAACTTCGTCAAACGAAGGAATGCTGTCGTCCCACTCCAGCAGCGTCGCGGTGTGGCCTATGCGTTCAATCGCGCGGGAGTACAACTTCCATACCGGATCGATCACCGGATGATCGTGCGTGTCCAAAATATATTTGCGATATTTCGAATGACCCGCAATATGAATTTGGGCCACCCGCTCGGCGGGGACGCTGTTCACGTAGGTAAAAGGATCGAAATTGTGGTTCTTTGATGAAACGTAAATATTATTTACGTCCAAAAGAATTCCGCAGTCGGCGCGCTCCACCACTTCGTTTAGAAATTCCCACTCCGTCATTTCGGAAACGTGAAATTCGGCGTAGCTGCTCACGTTTTCCACCACCACCGGGACTTCCAAGTAATCGCGGACTTCGCGAACCTTCTGCGCCGTGATACGCGCGGCCTCAAAAGTGTACGGCATTGGCAGCAAGTCGTGCGTGTAGCGGCCATCCACACTTCCCCAACACAGATGGTCTGACAGCCACGGGGTTTTCGTACGCTTCACGAGAGCTTTCAGCCGCCGAAGATGCTCACGGTCCGGACGTTCAGCGGAGCCGAAGTACATGGAGACGCCGTGCTGCACGACTTTATACTGCTCCAAAATTTGATCGAGGATGCTCAACGGCCGCCCGCCATCGATCATGAAATTTTCAGAAATTATTTCGAACCAGTCCACCACCGGCTTGCGCGTCAGAATGTGATTGTAATGCGTGGCGCGCAGACCGATCCCTATTCCATAGTCCGTAAAATTGTTAAACCGATTCGCAGGCATTTGCTACTCCGCTATCAAGGGGATGTCGAGGGCCGGTAAGTTCCAAGCCGGCCCTGGACACGAGAAAGCTTGCGCTTTCTTATTCGGGCATCTTGGAGCCGTCGGTTGCGCAGCCGCCCTTGCCTTTGCAAGAGTTCTTGCCTTTGCAGCCGTTGTCGCTCGATTTACATCCACCCTTGCCCTTGCAAGAATTCTGACCCTTGCAAGCGTGCTTTTCCTTCACCTTCTTGTCGGCTGGCGCCTGATCGGATTGCGCGGCAGCTCTCAAGCCAGGGAGAAGATTCGATGCTTGAATCGTTGCGCTGGAACCAGCAAGCAAACCAGCGAGTGCTGCACCAGCTACCAGAGCCTTCTTCGACTTTGTCATTTCCCGAATTACCTCCTGTTGAGTTTGGACATCAGACTTCAACCACTCCTACCGTTACTACGCCATCCGGACGAATTCGGATGTTTCTGTTTGGGTTGGTTTTATGAAACTGGGCCGGTTCCAAGCCCCGTGGAATCCGGGGGAGTGCGTCCGCGAGCATACTCCAACAAATCGGTAGCCGACAATAGATTTTAGGTACAGCAGAGAGAATTTACATCATGTTGGCGAGCCAGCACGCTTGCTTAGACGTACGAGATTAACTGTAGGCTTAACAAGTAAACCCCGGCTCCGCGGCCGTATTCCAAACGACGAAAAGAGGGCTAAACGGAATTCTTTAAGTACCGGCAACAAGATAGTGGAGCGGGATAAGAGAATCGAACTCTCGCCTCGACCTTGGCAAGGTCGCGTACTACCACTATACGAATCCCGCGTTGAGGCCTACGTTCAAACTCCAATATTTATAGCATGAGGCCTATACGCGAACAAGGGCTCGACAACGGGCGAGCGAAAAACATGGGCTGCGCGAACTGCTTGGATACCAACTGGCTTCAATCCACTTCAAGGATTCTGGTGGCTTTGACGATCGGAGATTTCTTCTGTCGGGCGGCGAAACGTTGCGCTCGATCACGATCGATGTAAACGCGCGCAAATCGTTCCCCGTCGTGATAGAACACGGTGACCTGCCAGTGCTGATGCTTTCTTCGCTTATCTCGCTGCATCCGGCTGGACTTCTTTGCTCTCTTTTTTTTCAATTTGGACGGGCCTCGGTCATTCCGACTATGGCAAGTTTAAGAAGCGCGCGCAAGTATCTAGTTAGCGGTTAACGCTCCTATACCTTTCCATGGCTTTTTATGGAATGCGGAGTGACCCAAATTGGAACAACGAGCTGCACGGACTCTTGACGCGGGAAACTTCTGCGTTGCCCCTAACGTAATGCTAGATGAAGGACGATATAGGGCTGGAGGAACCATGGTGATGTGCTCAGAGCGGGAGTTGGAAATCGAAGACCTGCGAAATCACTCACAGGAAATGATCACACGTCTGCGCGATGTGTTGGCTTGCGGAGCTAACGTTGTTCCGGACCCCAAGCGTCCGGGCTTTTACGAGGTCAAACTTCGCGGGCAGTTGTATTTCATATACATCTCGCCCAATACCGGGAAAGTCTCGTTGATCGCGGGCTGGAACCGCCAAGAATCGCTTCAGGCTGAAATTGAAGCCCCTGCGTAACTTGTGAATATCTGCGAAGGAAGCCCTCAGGAAGTTGGGTACATATTGCTGAAACTCAAATCGGTGAGAATTTGCTTTTTCAATTTGTAGATTGCGGGGCTGTCACTCGTTTTCGCGTAAACGAACGCGCCGGACTCGCCCGATATCTGCACGGTTAATTTTTTTCCAGATTTCTCCGTTAAGGTCGCCTCAAATGCCGGCTTCGCAAACTTAGCACGGAGATCGGCTGAGGGCTGGTCGAAAACTTGTTCGGCTACAGCCTGCTCCAATGGCAAGAATACCTTCGAAATCTCGGGCGATTTTCCTTTCTGATCGGCAGGCGCGTCGATGGCCCAGTCGCTATCGGACTTGCGCGTGCAAATAAACGTCCCGCTGCCATTATGTATTTCCACGTGATTTATCGAGGCGGGATCGAAGTGTGCGAGCTTCTTATCTCGCAGGTCGTCCAAGTTTTGTGCGAGTTTTTTGTAGACGTCTTCATTAATGCTGAATATCGTGGGCCGTGAAGTATCGCGCGCAAAGTATTGATCGTCATATTTTTTTCCGACGATGAGCATGGATGTTTTTCCTTTGCCGTCCATGACAGCGAACGAAACAACAGGATTAGCTAAACCATATTTCGCCGAATTATCCGGCGTTTCGCTAGCGATGGCAGTCATTTTCGCCGAGGCAATAGTGGCGAGCAGACTGTCGATATTGTTTTCATCGCCTCTCGCTTCCGCGGGCTTCGTAAAATTCCATTGATCTTTCTCCTTCTTTGCCGAAAGCTGGCCGGAAGGATTCTTCAGGTCGAAGGAAACTACGTCACCGCTTACGATATGAAGCACATTTTTGTCACGCAAATCCTGGAGACTTTTGCTGGTACTAACCAGTAGCGATTCCGGAAGCAGGGCCACATCTTTCGCGGAATCGATGATCGCGTACGCGGAAATTCCGGTGAAATCCTTATTGCCCAACGCCAGCGTGTGTTTGGTTCCATTCCGAAGCTGGATGTCTATTAAGACCGCAGGCGGATCGAGGCCGAACACTTTCAAACGGTCGGGCGTTCCCGGTTCATTTTGTGCGATTCGTGCGCTGGAGATGCTATCCGCGATTCCTTCCAACGAACTCTGGTCAGCCTGTGTCTCGAGCGGCTGGGTAACCTGCCAATTCCCGTTGCGTTTTTCGAAACGCAACATGGGCTCTGCGGAACTTGCCGGATGCTTAATAGTGAGCGAAGTTATATCTTGCGGCTGAATCGCATAAGCAAGCTTCTCCGCCTCGACCGGGGGTTTTTCAATCTCTTTTTGGCTCTTTCGCCAATCAAAGAAATATACAACGCCACCGAGAACGATGGCCGCAAGAAGCACGAACAATGTTGATTTCCTGATCATGGCAATGGTCGTCCTGGCGGGAATCTAGCGGCGCTTCCACCAGATGTAAACTCCTGACAAAATTACGATACCTGGCAGAAAGATCAGGTCGAGCCACGTCAGGGCGCTGCTTTGCCCCTGCGTAAGCGTAACCCGGCGATTTGTCTGAGATTTCGGGCGAATGGAAATCTGATTCTCGTCTTGCGCAAGCCAATTAA
The DNA here is from genome assembly GCA_963838475.1 of uncultured Acidobacteriota bacterium. Classification (GTDB taxonomy): domain Bacteria; phylum Acidobacteriota; class Terriglobia; order Acidiferrales; family UBA7541; genus Palsa-295. The sequence continues at coordinate 69,534 of CAWIRJ010000006.1, read as the reverse complement.
TGGTGTTGTAAAAGAGATCTCCGTTCTTCTGCTGATTCAGATACGGATTCGCGGCGAATTGGGAGTTGCCAATCACCGCGAGTCGAGCTTCGCCTCCACCCGATTTTTGCGAAGCCGCCACACCCAACGAAAGCGGACCTTGCATACCCGTCTTTGGGTCAAATGAAACTTTCTGCTGGCCTTCTTTCAAGCTTGGGATGGTAAAGCTGCGTTCTGATGTTTTCAGAAGCTCGACGATCTCGGGAGAAGTTTTCGATTTATCCGCGATTGAGACAGTACGAGCTAATGGAAAGAACGTCATCATGCCGGTAAAGTTTTTGGTAATCGGACTTTGGCCAAACGTGGTAACCAACGGAATCGCCGGGCCGGCGCCAATCAGGCTTCCCACTCCGCTCGCGTCAATAACCACGTTGTCGCCAACTTTGGTATTCCATGTATTGAAAACATTTCCTAGCTTAGGATCGGTTTGAGGATCGACCAGGATCAAAACCTTCCCGGTGCCCTCCAGATATTTTGTAAGTATTCCGGTTTCTTGCGGAAAAAACTCCTGAGTCGGGCCGGCTACTACTACTAAGTTGCAATCGGGCGAAATGCCATTTTCCGAAACGAGATTAATGGTCTTGGTGTTGTAGCCCTGGCCTTTCAGTCCCGCATCCGCACGGCTGAAACCATTTTCTCCAGTATCGCTCAACGACTTTTCGCCATGACCGGTTACGAAGCAAACCGTCTTGGCAGTATCTTGCGTGACCTTCATGATCGCTCGAGTGATGTCTTCTTCCGAGATTCCGCCTTCCATGCCGGATTCCAAATGCTCCTTATGCGAGCCGGAAGCGACAATCACGTCACCCATACGAGTGGCGCCGTATTGCTGAGCAATCTCGGGTTTTTGCTGTGGATCGATGTTCTCGAATTTCAGGCGCCTACTCAAATTAGTGTATTCCGCCATCTCATCGTCCAACGCAGGATTGCGCGATTTGTCAAATCGAACGATGGTGACGTCCTTTTGAAGGCCGCCTACAACCTGTTTAGTCTGATCCGAGAGCGTGAAAAGCTTTTCGGTGGTCAGATCGAACCGCTTGTGATGGCGGAACCCGACAAAATTCACCACCACCAGGATTGCAATCACTGCGAGGGACAGAATGGCTGTGTTAGTTCCGAGCTGCGATGAGCGCTTGGAAAAAAATCGGACAATGAATTTATAACCAATGGCTAGCGAAGCCAGCACAAACAAAGCGCCCAGTATGAGCACAACCTTGCTGAAAGTGAGCAATTCGCCCTGAATCGAATACCTCAAATACCCGGCGACCAGCATCGCCACACCCATCGTCCCTATAAATCTTGCTAGTTCTTCACGATCCCATTTCATCCTGCTAATTCCTCCGTCGTGTTGCGAATGCCAAATTGCGACTTACGCCCTCCGCCATCGCATGGAATCTACCGAGCGCACCGTTAAAAAAATAAAAAGTACGATAAAACTGAAGTAATAAATCAGGCTGGACGTATCGATTACACCGCGAGTGAAATCTTCGTAATGCCGTATGACGGAGAGATACTGAAGCAGGGCGCCTGCTCCGGTGTCCGAGCTGCGAGCTATATCAAGAACCCAAATAAACAAAGAGGCGGCGAAGGTGATCACCGCGGCGATCAGCTGATTTTCCGTCAGAGAAGAAACGAACGATCCCAGAGCCAGCAACGATCCGCCCAACAGCAGGACTCCCGCATATCCAGCCAGGAGCATGCGCCACGGCAACATCGGCTCGCTTCGGAGAACCATGAAAATCAGGTAAGTGGCCGTGGGCAAGAGCATGATCGCAAACAAGGACAGCGAGGCCAGAAATTTCCCCAGCACGATTTCCAGTTCGCTGACCGGTGAGGTCATCAGCAACTCCATGGTGCCGCGCTTGCGCTCCTCCGCATAAACGCTCATGGTCAGAATTGGGGTGAAAAACAAAATCAATGTTGAGAGCAGCCCGAAAAAATCGCGAAGCACAGCCGCCGGAACATCAAAGCTTGCCGGCTGTCCGAACTGCATGCTTTGCATTTCCATCTGAAACGATTGCCTGATTACCGCAGCGAGAATTGCGTTGAAGAAAAATGCGGTCAGGATCAGGAACAGTCCGATAAAGATATAGGCGATGGGTGAAACAAAATAATGTCCCATCTCTTTGCGGTAAATTGCGTACAAACCATGCATCGTTCTCTCCGTTTCTCTGTTGTACCCGCGCTAGCTGGAGGGTTGCGCGTGCGCAGCGTCGTCCGTGGTCAGCTCTAGGAAAATATCTTCGAGACTGAGACTCATTCCGCGTAACTCAAAGAGGGGCCAGCCGTTTTGGACAATTTTCGCCGCGATCTCGCTGCGTATATCCTTGCCCTGCGCGGCTTCCACTGTGACCGCCAGGCGCTCCCCCGCGCGTTCCGGCTCGACCTCCACGCGATTTGCCCCAGGAACTTGCCCCAGCACTTCGCGAAGGCGCCTTTCCGGGGCCTCCACCTCGATGCGAATTCTCTGCCCGCCCTTCAGTTGGGATGTTAGGTTCTGCGGAGTGTCCACCGCGGCGATTTTCCCTTTATTGATAATCACCACCCGGTCGCAGGTCATGCTTACTTCCGGAAGTATGTGCGTGGACAGAATTATGGTGTGGTTTCCCGCAAGGCCCTTGATCAAGTTACGGACTTCAATTATCTGTTTTGGGTCCAGTCCCACGGTCGGCTCATCCAGAATGATCACATCCGGATCGTGCACCAGTGCTTGCGCGATGCCTACGCGCTGCTTATATCCGCGCGACAGCCTTTTAATCAGCTCGGACCGCCTGTCCTCAAGATTGGTTTTTCTCAGCGCATCATCGATGCGTACTGCTCGCCGCTCGCTCGGAACGTTTTTTATTCGCGCAACAAAGTCCAGATAGCTCTCTACGGTCATGTCGGGATACACGGGGGGATTTTCCGGCAAGTAACCAATATGGCGTCTGACTTCCATGGAGTCGCGGAAGACGTCAAAGCCGGCAACCCGCGCGGTGCCGGACGTGGCCGGCATGTAACCTGTCAAAATTCGCATGGTGGTGGTTTTGCCCGCGCCGTTGGGGCCCAGGAAACCGAGAATCTCGCCTTTATTTACGGTAAACGAAACGTCGTCCACGGCCTTTATCGAGCCGTAGGACTTCGTAAGATCCTGAACTTCAATCAACGTACTCCTCCCGATCAGACACTCCGCCGCGTTGGGCGTGCTCCCGAACCAACCTTTATACTAAAGACGGACAGAAATTGAAAATGCTGCCAGACAGATCCGCGTTTCCGAGGCAAGCCATTCGGGGAAATTGCAGGCAACGGGCTGTTGATTCCGTGCATCCACAAGGCTGATGAAGGGGCTCGTCCATCGACTGTGGACGTGTGCCGAAACCGCGGGCCGTGCAAACGTTACCCGCGACGCAGGATCGACCTCGGGAGATGTGCGTTGACACTTTGAGGCCGTTTTGTTATTCAATTTGTTTCGTATTCTTCGCAAATAGTTCGAGAACGGGTTCTGACCCACCGGTCTGGGCGGATCTGAAAAAGACATCCAAGGTGATATGACAACTTTGAAGGCGTATGCCCAGATTTCGAAAGTCGCTGCACGCCAGCGCGTAAATACAGAGGAAAGCTCAAACTTCAGTACCCAATCAAGACGACTTCGGTTGTTCGCTCTCGCGTTGCTGTCATCCCTTGCAGTTTCGTTTCTTGCCAGTTGCGGCGGCGGGTCAGGTGTAACGCTAGAAGTTATTCCGAATACAACGCAGACGGTCGATCAAGGCCAAATAATACAGTTCAGCGCAGTCTTGGGAAATGACACGAAAAATCTGGGAGTCACTTGGAAACCGCTGACGGGTACGGGATGTGCCGGCACGGGTTGCGGAACTTTGACAAATGTCACGAAAACATCAGTGACCTACACCGCGCCTACGAACAGTTCCGTTGCGCTTTCGGTGAGTTTAGAAGCGGTTGCGAACGCAGACAGCGGCGTCAACAAGACCACAACCATTAGCGTAGTGCTGCCGCCGACTTTTACGACCACAACTCTTCCGAACGGATCGAACGGCGTGAATTACAGTCAACAAATTATGGTGACAGGGGGGGTTGCGCCGCTGATTTTCAACGTCGTATGCCCGACTAACGAAAACAATTGTCTCCCGCCCGGTTTGACTCTGAATCAGACCGGGAACTTAGTTGGAATACCAACCACACCCGGAACCTACACGTTTTATGTGAAAGCCACGGACCGAGGCGGCATTCAAGTGCCCAACCAGCTACCGCCGCTGTCCGTTACGTCTATGCTCTTTACAGTGACTATCAACCCACCCACGCCTCTAGCTGTTACCACCACTACTCTGCCTCCGGGATACATTGGCCAGCCTTATAGCGCGACCCTGACCGCGACGGGAGGCGTGACGCCTTATTCCTGGACGATACCTGTAAACGCTTTGCCGCCTGGCCTCGCGGTAAACATGTCCACCGGTGTAATTTCGGGTACGCCGACGACCGTGGGTAATTATCCGTTCGTAGCAACCGTGCAGGATTCTTCTGTGCCGCCTCAGAAAGCTATGTCCGGCACGCTTGTAATCTCTATTCAAACACCACAACCGTTGCAGGCTACCACCGCGCCGCTTCCCAACGGAATGACCGCGACGCCTTACAGCGGTACCTTAACCGCTACTGGCGGCATTCAGCCTTACACCTGGAGCGTAGTTACAGGACAACTTCCCGCTGGGCTGCTATTGAACGCCCAAGCCGGCACAATTACCGGGACTCCCCTTCTTACCGGCACTTCAGTATTTACGGTGCAGGTGCAGGACAATTCTAAGGGCGCAGGCGGCCCAGCTACGGCAACGCAGCAGCTACAGATCACAGTCACGACGGGCACGACCAGCAGCACTACTTTGATAAATGGCTCTTACAGTTTTCTGTTTAATGGTTTTGATGACAATGGAACAGTATTGATTGCCGGTAACTTCTCGACCGACGGAAATGGAAATATTCTAAGCGGCCACGAAGTCATCAATCGCGTTAACCCGGGCGGTTCCACATACGCCGTGGTATCCGCGACCTTGACCGGCACTTACGAGCTCGGTACAGATGGGCGCGGCATGATGCAGTTGATTGCGATGAATCAAAAGACGGCTATATTCACCGCGAATTATTTGCTGGCCATCGATGCGAACAGCAACCTGCACATGATTGAGAACGATACGACCGGCAATGCAGGGGTAGGGATCACTTATGGCTCCGGAATCATGAAACAGGCTGTGGGAACATTTTCCTCGGCGAATTTCAGCGGGAATTATGCGTTTGAGTTCAACGGCCGTGATTATATGGCGGCGCCCGAAGTGTTAGCAGGTGTAGTGGTTGCCGACAGCGGCGAAACTCTGACCGGTATGGGTGACTTCAACGACGCAAGCGTCTATAGCTCCCAGCTTTCGCTGATCGGTGATTTTGCGGTACTTTCGTCAGGTTCGGAGGGTGAAGCAAGTATGTTTTTTCAACCCCCCACCAGTGCAAAAATAACTCTAGGGTTCGAGTTTTTTTTCGTTTCGTCCACAGAGATTTTCTTTATCGAGACAGACGTGGCCACGACAATTAATCCGTTTCCGAGACTGAGTGGCGAGATGCGGTTGCAAAACACATCCACGCAATTCACTGACGCTGTTCTGCAAGGGTCGGGAGTGGTAACCGGCACAGGCTTGGCTGGATCGAACTCAACGGTATTCGCCGGTCTGTTGGCTTCATCTCTCGGCAACGGCAGCGCGACGCTTTCTTACACTCAAAATGACGCCGGTACAGTTTCCACCAACTCTTTGTCCGGCTCCTACCAGGTACAGTCGAATGGCCGGGTGGGATTTACTGGCCTAGGATCACGTCTGGCGGCAGCATATCTTACTGGCCCAAACCAAGGATTCATCATTGGTTCCGACACGGCTGTGACCTACGGACTTCTCGAGCAACAAACCGGCGCGCCCTACTCTGCATCATCCATTCAAGGAAGCTATGCGCTATTCGCTCCCAAGGAACCAGACACCGACGTCGTAAATATGATTGGCCAGTTAGCGGCAACTGGGGTCGGCGGAACAATTTCCGGCACGTTGGATGAATTTATTCCACCGAGTACGCCATTTACCGATCAGGCTTTGGCCGGAACTTACACAGTGGCTTCCGATGGCAGCGGGACGATGACGCCGAATCAAATCAACGGCTTCCCAGCGACTCTCGGGTTGTATGTCGTTTCGCCGAGCAGCGTGCGAATGATTCCTACAGACTCAGATCCTCAACCTCAGGTCATATTCCTAAATCATTAAGCGAACCGGCGAACTGGTTTCAACCGCCGATCTACTTGATGGAAGACCGCGAGGAAAGCGGACTACTTCTTTTTTTCTTCCAGACGCAATGCGGCGGAGTTAATGCAGAAACGGAGGCCTGTCGGCTTAGGACCGTCTTCGAAAACATGTCCCAGGTGCGCATCGCAGCGGCTGCAAATGGCTTCTGTGCGGACCATGCCGTGGCTCATGTCGCGCTGCATCTCGACGTTTTCGGCCGCAACCGGCTGATAGTAGCTCGGCCACCCCGAGCCGGAGTGGTACTTCGCGTCTGAGCTGAAAAGCGGCTGCCCGCAGCAAACACAGACGTAGGTACCCTCTTTCTCCGTGTCAGCATATTTGCCGGTGAACGGAGGCTCAGTTCCTTTTTTACGTGTAACTTCAAACTGCTCGTCAGTAAGCTTCGAACGCCATTCCGCATCGCTCTTTTTTATCTTTTCGCTCATGGGCGTATTTTACACCGATGATGTTGCTCTCGGAAATCCCGCCTCACCGTTTGAGAGCCGCTAAGTGGAAATGCAACCTCGTCAGTTATACTGGATATCGAACTTAACGAGGATTACGTGAACGAAGTTTTTATTTGTGACGCTATACGCACGCCTTTCGGACGCTACGGTGGATCGCTCGCGTCGATCCGCGCCGACGATTTGGCAGCCATTCCATTGCGGGTATTAATGGAACGCAACCCTCGAGTGGATTGGATGGCACTCGACGACGTTATCTTCGGCTGCGCAAATCAGGCTGGAGAGGACAATCGCAACGTAGCGCGCATGGCGCTGTTGCTTGCTGGCCTGCCCAAGGAAGTTCCGGGGTCCACGGTGAACCGCCTTTGCGGCTCCAGCATGGATGCTATCGGCGTGGCATCTCGCGCAATTAAATCCGGAGAAGCGGAGCTAATGATTGCGGGCGGTGTGGAGAGCATGACACGCGCTCCGTTCGTGATGGGAAAAGCGGACACCCCGTTTAGCCGGTCAGCCGAAGCTTTTGATACCACCCTCGGCTGGCGCTTCGTAAATGCGTCGATGAAATGCAAGTATGGTGTGGATTCCATGCCAGAGACGGCCGAGAATGTAGCGGAAGAGTTTCACGTTTCCCGAGCGGACCAGGACGCTCTCTCTTTCCGAACCCAGCAACGCTGGGCTCGCGCCAATGCAGCAGGATTTTTTAAACATGAAATCGTCCCAGTTCCGATCCCGCAAAAAAAAGGCGAAGCCAAGATTTTTGATACGGACGAGCATCCTCGCCCGGATACCACACTGGAAGGACTGTCGAAGCTAAAGCCGATAGTAAAACCCAGTGGAACCGTGACGGCTGGAAACGCTTCCGGAGTCAACGACGGCGCGTGCGCGTTAATCATTGCTTCCAAAACGGCTGCTGCGAAGTTTGGTCTCACGCCGCTCGCTCGGGTTGTCGCCACCACCGTGGTCGGAGTTGCACCACGCATTATGGGATTTGCTCCTGCGCCGGCTACGCGCAAGATTCTGGATAAAACGGGACTGAAACTTTCGCAAATGGACGTGATCGAGCTTAACGAAGCTTTCGCGGCGCAGGCTCTCGCGGTTACCCGTGATCTGGGCTTACCGGACGACGCTGAGCATGTTAATCCCAATGGAGGCGCCATAGCTATTGGACATCCGCTGGGGGCCAGTGGTGCCAGGCTGGTGACTACCGCCGCCTATCAATTGCAAACAACCAAGGCGAAGCATGCGCTCTGCACCATGTGCATCGGAGTCGGGCAAGGCATCGCCACAATTATCGAGCGTTGCTAATATCCTCCCTGTCCTCGATGTTCCCGGGAATCGCAAGACGTGCTTGCTACAGTTTCTAATGTATGGTTTAGTGGCCGGAATTGCGTTCATATCAGCGGGCTAAAAAGGGAGGCTCCATGAAAGCCGTTGTAGGAGTTTTCAAGTCTCGATCGGATGCAGAGGTTGGCGCGGCGGAGCTGGTGCCCCTGGATATTCCAAGAGACAGAGTCACGATTCTCACACCTCATGCGAGCGACCAGGAGATCGCGGCTGTGCCCACAGTTGCAGGGGAGCAGCCTGGCATGGGTAAAGCCATAGGCGCGGTCGTCGGCGGTGCTATGGGCGTTGCCGGAGGCGTCGGCCTGGTTCCGATGATAGCGAGTTTTCTGATTCCGGGCGTGGGCCCGGTCCTTGCAATTGGAGTGGCTGGCGGCGTGATACTTGGAGCTCTTGGTGCAGTCGGCGGCGGGGCCGTGGGAGGCAAGCTGGAGGGCGACGTATTCGAGGGACTTCCGGAAGACGAACTGTACGTTTACGAGGACGCGTTGCGCAAAGGCCGATCCGTCGTGGTGGTGATGGCGGACGATGACGAAGCTGACGCAGTTCGTGGCGCGCTGGAACATGCCGGCGCTGAAAGTATCGATCGTGCGCGCGAAATGTGGTGGGTGGGTCTGCGCGATGCCGAAAAAGAAAAGTATGAAACCGACGGTAGTAAATTTGAGGACGATGAGCGTTATTTTCGCTGTGGATTCGAGGCCGCGGTGATGCACAAGAACCGAGATCGAAGCTACGAACAGTGCCATCGCGAGCTGGGCGATCGCTACCCGCGCATGCACGAAAGCGGGCCCTTCAAGCGGGGATTCGAGCGCGGCAAAGAATATTTGAAGACAATCAGTAAACATCAAAACTGACATTTGCAAGCCGCTCGGCAATTCTTATGAAAAGATAAGAGTTGATCACGGCGGCGAACAATGTTCATTTCGATTCTCTTCGCGTTCCCGTTCATGTTTGTTATCGGCATGCTCGCCTTTGCGCCGCGAGAATGCACGATCGTTGGAAATGAGCTAATAGTCAAAACGCTTGTGTTCACCCTGAAATACGACCTGACAGAAATGCGCGGTGCGATGCCCGTTAGTCAGGAAGATATTCGTTTTGGAAAAACGATTCGATTGTTCGGCGCCGGCTGGCCCCTAAAACCTTATGGTTATTTCTCGAATGCGAAGCTGGGAAGGTTTCTTGCATTTGTTACTGACTGGCAAAAAATGGTCCTAGTTGTATTTCCTGACAAGAGGCTTTTGGTTTCTCCGGATAATCCCAAGATTATTCTGGATCGATTCGCGGTCTGACAATATTCCTCGCAGGATTCCAGCCTCGCAGAATGAATGCACGCCCGCCATTAATTCTCGTTAGTTGAGTATAATGTTAGTCGATGATTCCCGCCGTCCCTCTGTGCATTTGGAGAACGAGTGACATCCTGTTCTAAGCTGCTCCAAAACTATATTAACGGGCAATTTGTGCGCGGCCCACGCGAGTTCACTGACATCAATCCTGCAGATGGCTCGGTAATCGCCCAAGTCTCAGAAGCTGACCAATCCTTGGTAAATCAAGCGGTCGAGTCGGCACGCCGGGCGTTGGACGAAGATTGGGGCAAACTGACCGTTCCGGGCCGCGCCGCGATGCTGCACAAAATTGCCGACGGAATTGAAAAACGTTTCGATGAGTTCGTGCAAGCCGAGGTCGCGGATACCGGCAAGCCCATTTCACTTGCTTCAAAGATCGACATTCCACGGGGAGCCGCGAATTTCCGCATTTTTGCGGACCTTGTTAAATCCGCGGGGATCGAGGCCTTTCGCACGGAAACACTGGACAACGTCTCGGCACTGAATTATTCGGTCAGGAAACCGCTCGGGGTGGTCGGAATCATTACGCCGTGGAATTTGCCGTTGTTGCTTCTTACATGGAAGGTCGCTCCGGCGCTGGCTTGCGGAAATTGCGTGGTAGTAAAACCGTCCGAGGAAACTCCGGCGACCGCGACGCTGCTGGCGGAGGTAATGCAAGCGGCAGGAGTGCCGGCAGGAGTATTCAATATAGTTCACGGTTTCGGTGCTGGCTCCGCAGGCGAATTTCTAACCAGCCATCCTGATGTGAACGCTGTCACGTTTACCGGCGAATCAAAAACGGGATCGGCAATTATGCGCGCAGTTGCGCCTACGGTGAAGCCGATCTCGTTTGAACTTGGCGGGAAAAATGCGGCGATTGTTTTTGCAGATTGTGACTTCGATGAAACGATCAAGGGGCTGGCTGATGCTGTCTTCCTGAATACTGGCCAGGTCTGCCTATGCGCCGAACGCGTTTACGTGGAACGCCCGATCTTTGAGCGCTTCGTTTCTGCGTTGAGGCGGAAAGCGGAGAGTTTAGTCCTCGGCTGGCCAACCGGCAGCAAAACGACGACCGGGCCGCTGATTTCAAAAGAACATCGCGCAAAAGTCCTCTCCTACTACGAGCTGGCGAAAAAAGAAGGCGCTACGATTGTGACGGGCGGCGGCACTCCGGAATTCGGTGACGCTCGCGACAACGGATTTTATATTCAGCCGACAATCTTAACGAGCCTTCCGGAATCGGCTCGATGCGTTAAAGAGGAAATCTTCGGGCCAGTTTGTCACGTCGCACCGTTTGATACGGAAGAGGAAGCCGTCGATAAGGCAAACGATACAAAATACGGATTGGCCGCGTCTGTGTGGACCACAAATCTGAAGCGCGGACATCACGTGGCCGAAAAGTTGCACGTCGGGATCACTTGGGTTAACTGTTGGTTTCTGCGCGATCTGCGTACTCCGTTTGGAGGCGCTGGCTTGTCCGGGATCGGACGCGAAGGCGGCATGCATTCATTAAATTTTTACTCTGAACTGAACAACATTTGTGTCAAGTTGTGACACGGTAGTCTGCATTTCACCTAGAAGGATCCTGAATGGAAAGCAAGATCGTCGAAGGGAAGGCTAAACCGCGCGGCCCATTCCCGCATATTAAACGTGCCGGAGATTTTCTGTTCGTGTCAGGGACAAGCTCGCGGCGCGCGGATGACACGATCGCCGGAGCGGATATCGATAAGTTCGGGACAACGCATCTCGACATCCGCGAACAGACTCGCGCCGTCATCGAAAATATCAAAGACATACTTACCGGCATGGATGCGAATCTGGAAGATATCGTGGAAATCTCCACATATCTGGTCAACATGGACGATTTCGAAGCGTACAACGAGATTTATGCGCAATACTTCGATGAGCATGGCCCCGTGCGGACCACTGTTGCAGTTCGGCAATTACCGCATGCTTATCTATTGATTGAAATGAAAGCGATCGCTTATAAGCCTTTGTCACAAGAGAAAGCCAAGCGCTAGCCGAGAGGAGAATGGAATGCCGTCCGTAAAAACGCTAAAAGCTTTTAGCTTCCAGAATTGGATCGAAGCCAACCGTGAAAAACTGAAGCCGCCCGTGGGGAACGCCCAGGTTTGGGAAGATGGCGAGATGATGGTTACGGTGGTCGGTGGACCCAATAACCGCAACGATTATCACGATGATCCAACCGAAGAATTTTTCTACCAGTTAAAAGGAGATATTTTTCTGCGTTTGATGCCACAGGAAGGCAAGCCGCCTGTTGAAGTACCCATTAAAGAAGGCGAAATTTTCTTATTGCCGAAGCATGTGCCGCACTCCCCGCAGCGCCTTGTCCCCGGCACTATCGGCTTGGTTGTTGAGATGCCGAGACCTGCCGGTGAGAAGGATGGTTTTGAATGGTATTGCGCGAAGTGCCACCATCGCGTGTATCGCGCGGAAGTACTCTTGAAAAGCATCGTGACGGATCTGCCGCCGCTGTTCGAAAAGTTTCATCAAAGTCCTGAGTTGCGCAAATGTCCGAACTGCGGCGAAATCCACCCCGGCAAACAGCCGCCGAAGGCGTAGCGCGACGAATAAAATGCCAGTCATCGATATCCACACCCACTTTTTTCCTGAATCCTGGCCGGACCTCGCTGCGCGCTACGGCACGCCCGATTGGCCTTCGATTAAACACACGGGCCCGGGCAAAGCCGACATCATGCTGGGCGACCGCATGTTCCGGCACGTTACGTCCGCGTGTTGGGATGTAAACGTGCGTCTTGAAAACATGGACCGCAACGGCGTTGACATGCAAATCATTTCGGCCACGCCGGTGCTTTTTGCCTATGCTCGCGAAGCAAAACACGCTCTGGATTGCTCGCGCTTGTTTAACGATGTTGCGCTCGAGATGTGCCAACGCTCCAAGGGCAGGCTGAAATCTTTTTGCCAAGTTCCTCTGCAGGACATTGACCTTGCTTGCGAGGAGCTTGACCGCTGCATGCGCGACGGGCATTTAGGAGTTCAGATCGGAAATCACGTTGGAGAGAAAAATCTCGACGATCCCGGCATAGTGAAATTTCTGCAGCATTGCGCCGCTCAAGGCGCGGCCGTATTCGTGCATCCTTGGGACATGTTGGCCCGCGAGCGCATGCCCAACTACATGCTCCCCTGGACCGTGGGTATGCCCACGGAAACTTACCTGTCACTCGCGTCGATGATTCTGAGTGGAGCTTTCGATCGTTTGCCGCCAAACTTGCGGATATGCTTCGCGCACGGGGGAGGAAGTTTTGCATTTCTGCTGGGACGCCTGGAAAACGCCTGGAAGAATCATGAGGGAGCGCGCGGAGTGTCGCAATTTGCTCCCAGCCACTATCTCGATCGTCTTTCCGTGGATTCTGCTGTGTTCGAACAACGCACTTTGCAATTCCTCGTTTCGATATTGGGCGGTGATCGCGTGCTTCTCGGCTCCGACTATCCTTATCCGCTAGGCGAATTGCGCGCCGGCACGCTGATTCGCGAAAGCCAATTTTCGCAAGAAGTAAAAAAGAAGATGCTCGGGGACAATGCGGTCAGATTTTTGAACTTGCCGAGTTTGGATGCGAATACGAAAGCGACCAAGCCACCGGTATCCCCTACCGCACAAAAGTCAGAAATCTCCGGGGGCTGTCCGTTTACAGGTGGATCGGCCACCGAGGAGAAACCATCTTCCTGGACCGCTACGCAAGCTCCCGAGAAGCGGCTGACCTACAGCTCTTATCTTCGAGTGCCGGAATTGTTGGCATTGCAACATCAGGTGTCTTCGCCTGCACATCACGACGAACTGCTCTTTATCATCATTCATCAAACATACGAGCTTTGGTTCAAGGAATTGCTTCACGACCTGGACGCGGTGGTGGCGAACTTGCGAGCGGCTGGTGCCGATGCTAAGTTTCGCGATGGAGTTTACGAGGCTGCGCGATTGCTTCGCCGCTGTACTGAAATTATGCGCGTGCTCGTGGAGCAGTTCACCATTTTGGAGACCATGCTGCCCACACACTTTCTTGCATTCCGCGAAAAATTGAATCCGGCCAGTGGCTTTCAGTCTGAACAATTCCGAGAACTCGAATTTCTGTGTGGTCTGAAGGACGACAAGATGTTGCGTTATCACGAGCTCACGCCCGAGTCGCATGCTGTCCTGCATCGTCGTCTGAGTGAGGATTCGCTTCACGATGTTTTCTTCGAAGCTCTAAAAACGCTTGGAAAGCTTCCAGAACTGGACAGTTCAGCAACCGACCGCGAACGGTTCGAGGCCCGTGCCAAAACGGTGCAAGCGCTATACAAGGACGAGCGCAATCATCGCGATTGGATTGACGTCTGCGAACGTTTGACGGAATTCGACGAGCTGGTGGTGAGTTGGCGTCTTCGTCACATCCAGATGGTCGAACGGACCATCGGCGTACGTATGGGCACGGGAGGTAGCACGGGTTCTTCGTATTTGAAACTTACGCTGGAGAAAAAGTTCTTTCCGGAACTTTGGGAAGCGCGCTCGCTGTTGGAAGATTAGGCGCCGCGTCGCAAATCCGCGATGATTGAGATTTCGCCCGCACATGCCGAGTACATCCGATACAGTTACGATCGTCGGAGCCGGACTTACCGGTCCCCTGCTCGCGATTTCACTCGTCCAGCGTGGATTTCGCGTCACAATTTACGAACGGCGTCCGGACCCGCGCCGCGTTCGCTTATCAGCCGGCCGCTCCATCAATCTCGCGATTTCTGTTCGTGGAATCCACGCGCTGCGCGAAACAGGCCTCTGGGAATCCATGCGCAATATCATTATTCCGATGAAAGGCCGCATGATGCACTCGGTGTCCGGCGATCTTACTTTCCAGCCTTATGGCAAGAATGAAACAGAAGTGATCAATTCGATTTCCCGCGCGGACTTGAATGCCGCGCTCATGAACGAAGCTGAAATGCGTGGCGTCGAAATACATTTTGAAGAGCGTTGTTTGGGAATCGATTTGCATTCCGGAACCGCTCGCTTCCGCGATGAACGAACCGGCGCTGAAACCGATATCGATTCCGGCGTTATCATCGCGGCTGACGGTGCGTCCTCTGCAGTTCGACTTGCCATGCTCAAGCTCAACCGGTTCAATTTGTCGCAGCAGCATTTGGATTACGGCTATAAAGAGCTCACTATCGCGGCGGGGCCAGACGCAAAGCACGTTCTGGAACCGAATGCATTGCACATATGGCCACGAGGATCACATATGTTGATCGCGTTGCCGAATGTTGATGGCACTTTCGCCTGCATCCTTTTTCTGCCATTCGAAGGAAAGACTGGTTTTGCGAATCTTGACTCAGAAACAAAGTTCTTGGAATTCTTCAAGTCGAATTTCCCGGATGCAGTGCCGCTGATGCAAAATCTTCGCGAAAACTTTCGCGACAATCCGACCGGTTCGATGGTTACTGTTAAGTGTTCACCCTGGCATGTGAATGCGAAATCGCTCTTGATCGGAGACGCAGCTCACGCCATCGTTCCCTTCTTCGGCCAGGGAATGAACTGCGCGTTCGAGGATTGCACCGCCGTGCTGGAACTTCTCGATCGCCACGGATCGGACTGGGCAGCAATATTTTCAGAGTTTGAGCGCTTGCGGAGAGCGAACACCGACGCCATCGCCGATTTGGCTCTCGAAAATTTCATCGAGATGCGCGATCGGGTTGCCGATCCGAAGTTTCTTTTCAAGAAAAAAGTGGAGCTTGCGCTCGAAGCCAAATATCCGCGCCTTTTCGTTCCAAAGTATGCGATGGTCACGTTTCAGCGCATTCCCTATTCCCTGGCTCTTTCGCGTGGGCGCGTTCAGGACGCGATGCTAGCCGAATTGTGCCAATCGGTTGATCGCATTGAAGACATTGACTGGCAAAAGGCCGAATCGATGATCCATCGCCAGCTAAGTCCACTGGAGCAACTCTAGGTGCCAGCGATAGCATTTGAGGCGACCAAGGAATTCGCCGCAGTGCAAACGGCTCGCGACCCCCTGCTGGCCTTTCGCGAACGTTTTCACATTCCAAAGATGGCGAATGGCTCCGATTGCATCTATCTTTGCGGCCACTCCCTCGGATTGCAGCCAAAATCCGCCCGTGAGTATGTCGAACAAGAACTAGAAGATTGGGCGCGACTCGGTGTCGAGGCCCATTTCCAGGCGCGGAATCCGTGGATGCCCTACCATGAAATTCTCAGCGCGCCTATTTCGCGCTTGGTCGGCGCGCTTCCCCTCGAAGTAGTAGCAATGAACTCGCTCACAGTTAATCTGCACCTGATGATGGTTTCTTTCTACCGGCCCACCGCGAAGCGAAACAGAATACTGATCGAGTCGAACGCCTTTCCGTCCGATCAATACGCGGTGAAGTCGCAAATTCAGTATCACGGCTACGATCCGACGGAAGCACTGATCGAACTAAAACCGCGCTCAGGCGAAACCTGGATTCGCACCGATGACATCGAAGAGCTACTCGATCGTGAGGGTGAAAAAATCGCGCTGGTCATTCTCGGCGGTGTGAATTACTACTCGGGGCAAGCCTTTGATTTTCGCAGGATCGCCAAAGCCGGGCATGAGAAGGGATGCGTTATCGGCTTTGATATGGCACACGCAGCCGGAAATCTTCCGCTCAAATTGCACGACTGGGATATCGATTTCGCGGTTTGGTGCAGCTACAAATATCTCAATGCGGGTCCGGGTGCGATCGCTGGATGCTTTGTGCACGAACGCCACGCGCGAGACTCTCAGTTGCCGCGGTTCGCCGGGTGGTGGGGTCACGACAAGGGCAATCGTTTCCGCATGCCTCCGGATTTTGCCGCCATCCCAGGCACCGAAGGTTGGCAACTTAGCAACCCATCCATTCTGTCGGCGGCCGCACTGCGGGCTTCTCTGGAGATCTTCGATGTAGCAACCATGCAGCGCTTGCGCGGGAAAAGCCAACAACTGACAGGTTATCTGGAGTTTTTGCTGGATCAAGCTTCGTCGAAGAATTTCTCGATCATCACGCCACGAGACAGCTCACAGCGAGGAGCGCAACTTTCGTTGCGAGTCAGCAAAAACGGCCGCGCGGTTTGCGACGTTCTCGCGGGAGAAGGGATTATTTGCGACTGGCGCGAACCCGACATCATGCGTGTCGCGCCAGTACCTCTCTACAATACATTTTCAGACGTTCACACTTTTGCCGAGAAGTTCCTAGCAGCGACGCGCAGCTAACTTGGTTCTCAGGCAATAGGCCCACCCGCAATTAATTCGATTGTCGCACTGCCTAAAGGTGTATGCCTGTCAGACAAACCCAAGACAATGTCGAAGTGATTTGCTCCAGCAACTTCAAACGCCGAGACCGGAAAGCCCGCATCGTGCAATCGCGAAGCGAAGTTTTTGCTTTGGCGCTTCGATTCGCTTGTCTCGTTTTCTCCCCACGCCACGATGGCTGGGACTGGGCGACCCAATGCTAAATTCATGGGGCTAAGGCCGTGTGCATCTGCGGCCGCGAGGTTCAGGGGTTTCGAAATGTATGTTCCCACTAACGGCTCCAGATCGTAGATGCCGCTGAGCAAAACTGCGCCCGCGACCGGGTGGTCCGAAAGGCCCAAAGTGGTTTGCCACCCTTTCAACAACATCATGGCAGCCAGATGCGCGCCAGCTGAGCTGCCGGAAATGAAAATCCGGGCCCGATCGAACCCGAGCGCCTCACTTTGCTGATAAAGCCAGGCCACGGCCCGCCGGCATTGATCTACGATTTTCTCGACGCCAGCCCGTGGTGCCAACGTGTAATTAATCGCCGCAAACGCAATTCCGTTCGCTACGCAGCCTGGCGCGGGAAACAGCGATTCATTTTTCGACAACTCCTGCCAATAGCCCCCATGAATGAAAACGAGCAACGGAGAATTTTTCGAGGGGCCGGGGAAAAAATCCAAGGCTTCGTCGGGATGTCGGCCCCAGCGTAGATCCTTCTGGCAAGAAAGAGCCTCCTCAGCCTTGCGGCTTTGGATCGCATACTCTGCGATAAATGGCTCGGCAGACGGCACGCAACTGCTCGGCGAATATTCTTTCTCAATTCGAACCAGAGGCCAATTGCGCCAAGCCTGATCTTTCTCGCTCATACTCTCCCCAGCTTGACGAACCCGATTCTGCACTCACTCACGATTAAGAATCGAGAGAAAAATCTATCTGCCATTTGTCAGTGAACTTTATCAACTTTGCAGATAGAATGTCGGCGCTAGAGAGTGCGGGTTCTTCACCGGTAGCTTCGCGCTCATCCAGAATATTTTGCTTCGAGGACCTGTTCAAAACCTATTCGCATGAATTCTTCCCCACTTAATTTCCTGATACAGTCGGTTCGTCTTCGCTTAGCAGCCAAATTCAAGGCGCTACTCTGGGGAAGCCTCCAGTGATTGTAGGAATACCGCGCGAAAGCTTCCCGGGGGAGTTGCGAGTCGCGTTGACGCCGACGGTCGTTCCAAACCTCGCGAAAGCCGGCATCGAAGTCGTGCTAGAAGCGGGCGCGGGTGTGGGAGCTGGCTATCCTGATGCGGATTACGCAGCGAAAGGCGCAAAAATCGTTCCTCAACGCGCTGACGTTTTTCGTACCGCCGATATTATCGTCCAAGTATTGTGCTACGGCTCGAATGACAAATGTGGAAAGGGCGACCTCGCGTTGTTACGTCGCGACCAGGGATTAATTGGATTCCTGCGGCCGCTAGGGAGCCTGGAAACCGTTCAGGAGATTGCTGCAACCGGCGCGATTTCATTTTCAGTGGAGTTGGTGCCGCGAACGACTCGCGCGCAGAGTATGGACGCGCTTTCCTCCATGGGCACAATATGCGGTTACAAAGCGGTTCTGATTGCTGCGGACACTCTTCCCAGAATGTTTCCCATGATGACGACCGCTGCCGGCACCATCACGCCGGGGCGCGTTTTCGTGATCGGAGCCGGCGTCGCTGGACTTCAAGCTATCGCCACCGCCCGCAGGCTTGGAGCCGTCACTTCTGCTTACGACATGCGGCCCGCCGCCAAAGAGCAGGTGCAGAGCTTGGGCGGTCGATTCGTTGAGCTTCCCATCGAGGCAACGGACGCGCAGGATGCCGGAGGTTATGCGCGAGCGCAGAGTGAGGATTTCTACAGCCGCCAACGCGAATTGCTTGGCCGCGTGGTGGCCGAAAGCGATGTGGTAATAACGGCTGCCGTGATTCCGGGACAAAAATCCCCGGTTCTTGTCACGCGAGAAATGGTCGCTCGCATGGCGCCGGGATCTGTGATCGTTGATCTAGCGTCAGAGCGAGGAGGAAATTGCGAGCTTACAAGGCCGGGCGAAGTTGTAATCGAGCATGGTGTCAGCATTATTGGTTGGATCAATCTGGCTAGCCGCGTGCCGTATCATGCGAGCCAAATGTATGCGCGCAACATCAGCGCTTTTTTGCTGCACTTGGTTAAAGATGGAAAGCTGCAGCTAAATCTCGAAGATGAAATTATTCGCAGCACGCTGGTAACCAGGAACGGTGAAATCGTCAACCCGCGAATTCGCGAGTTTTACAAACTGCCAGCGCTGTCGGCAAACTAGGGAGGAAATTAGACTCATGAAATTTGACTTGATGACCGATCTGTACGTTTTCATGCTTGCGGCTTTCATCGGGTTCGAAGTGATTCGCCGCATTTCTCCTTTGCTGCATACTCCGCTGATGTCATTGACGAACGCGCTCGATGCGATCGCCGTCGTCGGCGCCATTCTTTTGGTGGGCGCTCATAAAAGCACTCTATCGACCGTGCTCGGCACGATTGCGATTGTTGCAGCTACCAGCAACGTTGTAGGCGGCTTTCTGATCACTGACCGCATGCTCAAGATGTTCAAATCCAGCCGCCCGCAAAAGCCGTGAGCTAGATGCACGTTCCCCTATACATCATCGAACTCACTTATCTGGCCGCCACCGCGCTTTTTATTCTCTCTCTGAAATTGATGAGCGCGCCGACAACCGCCCGCCACGGCGTTTGGGCCGGCGAGGTCGGCATGGTTCTGGCGATTGCCGGAACGCTTCTCAATCACGGGATTGTTGATTACAAGTGGATCGCAATTGCACTCGTGCTCGGGACCATTATTGGCGTCCCACTCGGTATGGTTCACATGACCGCGGTGCCCCAGCGAACCGCGCTCAGCCACGCGTTCGGAGCGCTCTGCGTGACCTTGGTCGGGACATCGGAATTCTATCTTCGCGGTACAGATGTTTCGCGATTCACGCTGTCAGTTCTATGTATGGAGGTGATTCTGGGCTCGCTGACATTTACCGGCAGCCTGATGGCCGCAGGAAAATTGCAGGAAATTTTGCCGCAGCGACCAATCACTTTTAAAGGACAGAACCTCGTCAACCTCAGCGTGCTTGCCGTTGCGATTGGATTGGCAGCTTACGTTGTGATTCATCCTAGCCACCCGCATATCTTCCTCTTCATCGTTGGAATTCCGCTTGTGTTTGGTGTGCTCATGATCATTCCGATCGGCGGTGCCGACATGCCGACCGTGATTTCCCTGCTGAATTCCTACGCTGGGCTTTCAGCGGCGGCCATGGGCTTTGTCCTCGATAGCAAACTGTTGATCGTAGCCGGCGCTCTGGATGGTGCTTCTGGTTTCATTCTGTCTTTGAACATGTCGAAGGCCATGAACCGTTCGTTTACGAACGTGCTATTTGGCGCATTTGGACAGGAACAGGCGGCGGCTGCGGGCGCTCAAGAGAGCCGTAACGTGCGGAGCGCTACTGCGGAAGAAGCTGCCGCGATTCTTTCCGCAGCGAGCAAAGTTGTAATCGTTCCCGGATATGGGCTCGCTGTCGCGCAGGCACAGCACAAAGTGCGGGAGCTATACGACGCGTTGACCAAGCGCGGAGTGGACGTGAAATTCGGAATTCATCCGGTAGCGGGCCGCATGCCGGGGCATATGAACGTTCTGTTGGCCGAAGCGGATATCCCCTACGACAAGCTCCTCGATCTTGATGAAATCAACGGCGATTTTCCCCAGACAGATGTTGCCCTTGTAATCGGAGCAAACGATGTAACAAATCCGGCAGCGCGAAGTGATCCCAGCAGTCCGATCTACGGCATGCCAATTCTGGATGTTGATAAAGCGCGAACCGTGATGGTAATCAAACGCGGGATGAGTCCGGGCTTCGCAGGAATCGACAACCCGCTCTATTACCTTGACCAGACGTTGATGCTTTTCGGCGACGCCAAAGCTTTCGTAGGAGCCATTGTCCGCGAGCTGGGTGGCGGTACCCAGCATTAGTTCATCGTCCGAGGCCATCAAACTCAGTTCTAAACCTTCCTGCTGCCTCCGAAACAGATTCCACGTTTAACGCAACCAGCTGCCCGGCGAAATTGTCATTGATTCTGGCATCGCATTTGCAGATTGGCGTACGGATTTTTCTTGACTTGTTGTCGGCGAGAATATAAATCGCAGACTGGCAATCAGATAACGCCGCT
Source organism: uncultured Acidobacteriota bacterium (assembly GCA_963838475.1). Classification (GTDB taxonomy): domain Bacteria; phylum Acidobacteriota; class Terriglobia; order Acidiferrales; family UBA7541; genus Palsa-295. Next base: position 48,589 of record CAWIRJ010000006.1, on the reverse strand, counting down.
GGGGGTGTTACATGATTTCGCTCCGTACCACTAATAACTCCAAATTAATCCGATACTTCATATTGCTCGCTTACGTTTTATTGGCGACGACCGCAGCACGAGCGCAGAGCACTACTGCGACCGGAAACATTCAGGGTACCTTGACTGACCCAAGCGGTGCGGTGGTGGAAGGAGCGAAAGTCACTATCACCAATAAGGATACCAGCCAATCTATCGTCGTGACTAGTTCATCTGCCGGGGCGTATAACTCCGGCACGCTCGTTCCCGGCAACTACTCCGTTCGCGCGGAAGCTCTCGGATTCAAGACGGTGGAACAGGGCGTAATCGTTAAGGTAGGTGTGGTTTCGGGCGTCAATTTCAGTCTTCAGGTGGGTGCGACCTCCACTGTCGTCGAAGTTGCCGAACAGTCCGTAGCCGTCAACACTGAGCAGGCCAGCGTTCAGGGTGTTTTGAACAGGGAGCAGATCGAGAACTTGCCGGTAAATGGCCGAAACTTTCTCGACCTCGCGCAGCTTGAGCCCGGCGTACAAATCCAGGATGGCGCCGACTTCGATCCAACAAAAGTTGGTTTCTCTTCCATATCAGTAGGCGGCCGCTTTGGACGCACTGCGCGTATTGAAGTCGATGGCGTGGACGTGAGCGACGAGACTGTTGGCACCACGACCGAAAATATTCCCGCTAGCGCGATCGACGAATTTCAAATTAGCCAGTCAACTTTGGACCTTTCGAACGAACTCACCTCCTCAGGCGCGGTCAACGTCACCACACGTTCAGGAACGAATGGTTATCACGGCGAGGGTTTCGCTCTCTTTCGCGATAGCGATTTTTCGGCGGCTCTTCCCGGGCCTCCCTCGCCCTATCAGCGAAACCAGGACGGTGGCAATTTTGGCGGGCCCATTCTCAAAGACAAGCTCTTCTTCTTCCTGGACGCAGAACACACAAACCAGAATCTTTTGGCGCCAATCGTTCCGGCTCCGCCATTCGACGTTTACACCGGAAACACCGGTACTCCCTTCCGGGAGACCGACTATGATGCCCGGCTCGATTGGCAATTTTGGAAAAACGTTCGCATGTTTTATCGCTTTAGCTATTTTGACAGCTTGGCGGTAGCCACCGGCGGCACGATCGGTTATCAGCCCTTCGAGGACAAAAATTACACGCGCACGCACGTGATAGGGGCGGATTTCACGACAAAAGGCGGATACACACACAGCTTCCGATTCGAATATCTTAAGTTCATAAATAATTTGGGAGACACCGTTCTCGGGTCCGGCTTGCCGTTCGCGAATTTCCCGGTCAGCTTGAACTTCACAAGCTTTGGCTTCCTGACAGGTCCTAATTTCCTGGCTCCGCAGCAAACCTACCAGACGGACCGCCAGATCAAATACGACGGGAGCAAATTACTCGGTTCGCATGTCCTTCGATATGGAGTGTCGTACAACAGGCTGCGTGGCGGCGGCTTGTTTTCCTTTAGCGCAATTACCGCGAACGTCACCCCGATCGGAAGCACTATGGAGATTAACAATGCTATGAACGGCCCGTTCGCATGTCCCGGCAGCATCACCGGAGCATCTTGCCCGCTCAATTATCCCCTGGATAACGTGACCCTCGGCAATGGGCAGGAGTGCGATACCGAAATCCCTGCGTTTAATGCGCCTTGCAGCGGTACGCCTCCCGACAATCGTCTCGGCCTATACGTGGGAGATAGCTGGAAAATTAAACCCAATCTCAACATAACATATGGAGTTCGTTACGTTCGGGACACCGGACGGACAGACAGTGATCTTCCAGCGCTTCCAGCTCAGGAGCTAAACCTAATTCAGCCGGGTCTCACCAAAAGCGTGCGCCAACCTAATAAAAATTTTGGACCACAGTTGGGCATTGCTTGGGACCCGCGCAAAGACTCCAAGACAGTAATTCGGGCTGGCATAGGTGTGTTCTACGAGAATGCCATTTGGAACAACGCGGAGTTCGATCGCCCGGAACGACTTGCCACAGGAGCTTTCCTTGCGAACCCCACTCCATGCTTCAACGGGACAGGTTCGGGCGTTCCCTTCCCCAATAATCCCAACCCCCAGTTTCTCGGCGGAAACCAGAACGCGGCTAACTTCATCTGTGGTTCTTTAATCGGAGCAACGATCGCTGACACAGCCAATCCCGATAACTGCAATGGTGTGACCGCAGCGCAATGCGTCGCGACTTTTCAGACAACCTATCAGCAAGCCTCCGCAGCCGTTGGCAGCAAAGCGCCGAATCCAAACTATCTTCCTAATCTGATCGCAACCGGTTCGGAAATTCCGCTCGGCGCATTGGCGCCAAATTACAGGACTCCCTACTCAGTTCAAATGAATGCGGGAATCCAGAGAGAGATCATGCCCGGCATGGTGCTGAGCGTCGATTATCTCCGCAACGTGAACTTGCACTACCTCATCGGGATTGATGCCAACCACAGCGGCGACGTGAATCCCAAGTACTTCAATCTTGGGGCGGCTCAGCGGGCCATCGCCACAACCAACTCACAATTCGGATGTCCATTTTCCTTTAGCGCTGCGGCGACGAACTGTGCTCTAAACTCGCCCGTGGTGGATCAATTCACTGGTTTGCCCGGCGCGTCGATCGCTAGCTACGCAAATAACGGGCTCGATTCCGCTGCCGACCTCGGCGTGGGTGGCTGCTCTATAGCCCTCGGTTATGCGTGCGCGTTCCAGGGAATAAACCCGAATATGGGGCCTGCGATCTTTCTTTATCCAGTCGGCCGCTCTGTGTACAACGCCATGGACATCAAGTTAGTGGACAATGTCAAAACCCCATTCCGTGGGGTGCGGTATTTAAATTTTCAATTCGCCTATGCTCTTTCTCGGTTCACCAATTGCGGCGCTGCCTTGACCACAGCCGCAGGCACTTCCCCCGCGGCAGCCGACCAGGACTTCGTCAATCCCACAATCGATAACAATAAACCGTGCGGCTTCAGCGGCCCTTCCGGCCTCGATCGCACGCACCAGATTTCGTTCGGTGGCTACGCGGATCTTCCAGCCCACTTCCGCTTGGGTACGATCTTCCACTTCGATAGCCCGCTGGCCAGCGCGCTCGCTGTTCCCACCACCGGCATCGGACCAGGGGAAATCTTCCGCACTGATTTTACAGGTGACGGCACGGTTGGTGATCCCCTCCCGGGAACTAAGCAAGGCGCCTTTATGCGTAGCGTTTCTTTAGGAGATTTGCCAAACGTTGTAAATAATTACAACAACACCGTTGCCGACAACCTTACTCCCGCAGGGCAGCTGCTTATCTCAGAAGGACTGTTTACGCCACAGCAGTTGGGAGTAGGCAACCAACTGTGCGTTAATAATCCCAACAGCGTTTCGGCGGGAGCAGCATGTGCTGTAGCTCCTCTAATCTCACCGGTTGTCCCGGGCGAGGTGGGCCTCACCTGGCTGAAAACGTTCGACATGAGTCTGACATGGATGGGTAAAGTAAACATCAAAGAGAGAGAAATCTCGATTGAACCTAGCGCGAGTTTCTATAACTTGTTTAACTTTGCGAACTTCAATATTCCCGGCAACGTGTTGAGTGGAATTCTCACGGGCGGCGCCGGTTCGCTGAACGGCACAAATTATGCAAGCGCAAACACTGTGCGGGTCGGCGTAGGCACAGGTGTTTTTGCGCTTGGCGCGCCGCGAACGATTGAATTTGGACTTAAGTTGGCGTTTTAAGGCACGATCAACAACGGTACCAAAATCAGATCTGGCTATCGTTGATACGGATTCTTGCGCTGCGAACTGTTGTCGATTTTGTTAACGATGTCTTCCAGCTTTCGGATGTTTTCGGTAAGTTGCCTTATCTGACTTTCCATTTGGCCCAGGCGGTCGAATATTTCCACCTGCTTGTTGCGAACCGTATTGAATTCTTTTTGAAATTCCTCTGGCGACTGAGAGGCCATTTCACCCCCGATTGGATTTAAACTTGCGCTCCTCAGATTAAGCAGCGCGCCTGCTTACAGCTTCTTCGATAGCCGGTACCAAATCCGTCGTAACCAAAGATTTCGTCACGTAGCCGCTCGCGCCGACTTCTGCGGCTAAGCGCGCTGCTTCCAGTGAGTGATGACTAGTGACGATCAGAATTTCCGCCCGTGGTGAGCCTTCCCGTATAAGCTGCGCGGCCTTCAGGCCATCGAGAGTCGGCATGCTCAAATCCAACAGAATCACGTCGGGTTTAAGCTCGAAGGCTTTCTTGATGCCCTCGAGACCGTCAGAAGCTTCGCCGCAGACTTTCATCCCGTCGTGTAATTCCAGGAACAAGCGCAGGCCATTTCTTACAAGCTCTTTATCATCGACGATAAGAATTCGAACATTTGACATATCTCGTATTCTCCACCTACATGTTGACTACCAAACAATTCATGCGTAATAGGGTCTTTAATGTATGCGCTACCTAAGGGTTAGTAGCACGACACACGCAAATACACCGCAGGGGCCTGATTTAGGGATTGCATTGGTGGCGGCTGGTAACTCTGTCAGTGCCAAAGAGGAACGGCGGATGCTCGATTGGTTCAAATCGACATCAGCTTAAGGATGAGGCAGTTGTGCTGTCGGCCATCACTCGCCCATTCACAGCACGCGGCAACGTGACCAGGAAGATTGTTCCGGCACCCGAAGTGCGTTCGACGGTTACAGTCCCGCCGTGGTCGTGAATCACCTTGCTTACGATCGCAAGTCCAAGACCCGTACCATTCGATTTTCCCGAACTTACAAAGGGATTGAACAGCGTCCCGCGGATGGAAGTTGGAACCCCGGCGCCATTGTCCGCGACACGAACTTCAAACAATTCTCCGGATGAGCCGATCTCAATTTTTATCTGTCCCTCGGATTGGGCTGTCGCTTCACAAGCATTCAACAACAGGTTGAAGAACGCACGTTCCATTTTTTTTGGATCGAACACTCCGTTCATGTCACCGGATGTGCTGACTGAAATCACGCGGCTACGCAATTCAGGCCGTGCACGGACAGAATCGATAGCCCGCCGCACACTCTGATCCAAAAAGGCCGGCACCCGGATGATGGAGCTGTCTGTCCGCGCCAATTCACGGAGCGAATCCAATAGATCGGTCATCTGATCCGACGCCGTTTTGATCTCGTCATAGATCTCATCTCGGTTCAGTTTCAGCTTTTCCGCTTCGTACAGGAATTCCGCGTTGGCCACAACTGCCGCGAGGTAATGCCGGAGATCGTGAGAAATCGAACTGGCAGCAGTTCCAAATGCCGCGATGCGCTCAGTTGCAAGCTGCTGTTGTTGCGAAGCAAGTAGTTCGCCACGCATTTTTGAGAACGCCTCGCCAAGTTCCGCAACCTCACTGCTCCCACGGGGCGTAATGGAATACGTGTAGTCTCCGGCGGCCAAAGCCCGAACCCCCGAAACTAGGTTGTCCAGAGGATGCGTAATCGTTCGCGACACGAACGTTAGAAGCAACGCCGCCAACACCACTGCGGAAATTGCCAAGACAAAAATTGTGCGATTCAGGCGCTGGATGAAACCGTTGGCCGGCTGCAAGGACATCAGCACGTACGACTTTACGGGTGCAGGCGGGCCGCTCTGTATCAGTATCGATGCCACTTGGTATTGATTCCTTCCCAGGGTCATCTCTTGCGAGTCGTTGTCTGCGCTGAAATTCCGCTGCAGGGACCGCTGCAGTTCGGCCTCTTCTGCTGGCGAAAGAGTTGAAGCTATGATCTTGTCACCCGTCGCAAGCGCAATTTCGCTTCCCGATACTTCGGCTAGTTGCTTTGCCATAGTTGAATCTATTTGGTATCCGATGGCGAGTATTCCCAGTTGTCTTCGGTTTTCCGCTGTACCGGCTGTGACCGGTCGCAAGAACACTCGATAGAGCTGTCCGTTGGCGTACCACCAGGTGGCATCCTCTCCTCGTTCGAGAGAGCTTTTCAAGTCGCGCGCCGCAACCTCCGCATCCCAACCCGGCTTCGCAACGTGAAATCCGAGCAAGCTTCCATCGGATCGCGCGAGTAGAAAAAGATCACTTCCGGCCAGCTTCCAGAATGGTTCCGACGCATCCTGGATAGTCAGAGCGTGCTCGGTAGTCATAGAAGCCTTCAGCGTGGGAAGCTCCGCCAGAAGCGCCGCAGTGCGAGACAGTTGAAGCTCACGTTCGCGCTGCATGTTTTCGAAGGCCAGCAGTGACGCATCCGTGCTCTCTCGCACCTGTTTGGCGATTTCCGCGCGCACCGTGTAGCGGACGATTAGAAGCAAGCCGCCGGTCAATGTGCAGATTATTAAAAGGGATGCGATCAGCAATTGCGATCGTAATTTCAAACGGGCCATTCAGCTCCTCGCGCTATTTTCCAGGTGCCGCAAGGAGATCGCCGGGTGAAAATTTATATCCGGTGCCGTGCATGGTCAGAAAATACCGCGGATTGCCGGGATCGGGCTCGAGCTTTTGGCGCAACCGCAGAACGTGATTATCCACCGTACGTGTTGTTGGGTAATGTTGATATCCCCACACAGCGTTCAAGAGTTCTTCTCGAGAGATTACTTTTCCCGGCGAGTGCGCGAAAAACTTGAGCAACTTGAATTCTTGCGCCGTGAACGTCAGAGATTTCCCCGCGCGTGTGGCTACCATCCCGGTAAAGTCAATCTTCGCGTCGCCAAACATCAGCAACTCATGCCGCGTCGTTTCTTGGGCACTGTTCCCGGCGTCCATTGGCTGTGCTCTGGCGCGACGCATCGCACGTCTTACGCGTGCCAGAAGCTCCTTCGGGCTGAAGGGCTTTGTGACGTAATCATCGGCTCCGAGCTCCAAAAGGAGGACTTTGTCTTCCACTTCCGTGTTTGCGCTTAACACCACGACTGGCACCGCCGCAGCGTGGATTTTGAAGGCACGGCAAAGCTCCTTGCCGGGAAGACGCGGAAGGGTTAGGTCGAGCACGACGACGTCAGGGACCTGCTTTCTGAAACTTTCCAGTCCGGCTACGCCATCAGAGGCAATCTCTACGTGTAGTCCGTCGGATTCGAATAGTCGTTGCAATGTTCGCTGCATCGGTCGGCTGTCTTCGACAATTAGAACGGTATCCATAAATTTAGTGTCCTCGGTCACGCCAAGCAGCGCGCGATCGATCAAAGGAACGGGAAGGGCTTAATGCTAGCCCGTTCACCTCTATAGCGTCAACGCGCCTGGGAATTAGCGAGCAGAAGACTAAGCAACAATTGTTAAAAGTCGGCTTAGCGCTAAATCCCGTACTATCAGATGATAGATTGGTAGAGAGCGCCGTCACCGTTGTCATCGGCGTGTTTGCAATTTGTAAAAAATTTGTAAAATCACGCCTAATTTTCCGCTCAGCACGCCGCCCGGGGATCGACAAGACTTTAGGGCTGCACATATCCGGAATTGGGTGGCGGAACGTACTCCTGACCATATTTGTTTTTATGCGCCAAGGTGAAATCGGGATTGTCAACTACTCGGATCGGGGGCAAGGCGCGGCTCGATTCCGAAATTACGACGGTCCTGGAGAGACTCTTCAAGTTTTCCGGCGTGCCCCGTTCGTACCAAATGTGCATTTCATAGCGCCCATCCGGGACATTGGGTAAGCTGACTCGCCCAAGACGGTCGGAAATTGCAAAATACGGCGTGTCGACGGCCACCACAGCAGCGCTCATCTCCGCGTGGATATTGCAAAACAGGAAGCTCACACCCGGACGGTCGAATCGAACCGATCGGGTCGTGCCCGCCTCGTACAATCCCAGATCGAATCGCCTTCCGTCATACAACGAGAAAATGTTGTGGAAAAAGGGGTCCCGGTTTGGAAACTGAACCACCGTGCCAACTTTCACCACTAGTACATGGGGTTCAAACGTTTTGTTTTGTTGCACGAGTTGGGGAGTTTGAGCGGCAACTTGATTCGCAGAAGCTTGTACAGAAGCATCCAGCGGACTGAGCCACACGACGACATTCGGAGCGTCTGAAACATTGCCGGTTCCCTTCTTCACCTCGACGACCTTGCCAGTCACTGCGCCTTCCTGTCCATGTGCAGCAAGGGGAAAGAAACCAAACCCAAGCAGGAGTATCCAGTGGCGAAATTTCGACGATCGAGCTGTCCGCAACGATTTCATTAGAATATGTATCCGATGCTGATTCCGAACTGATTGGCCGCGTTGAAATTGCTGTCGAGAGTGTAAGTTTGGATCCGTTTATATTCGGCTGAAAACAACACGTCTGAGCGCACCTGATAAATAAAATTGATGAACGGGCTAAAATTCCGCGAGATCGAATAGCCGTAATAATACTGGGTGGCCGGGAAACGCCTTAATTCGTTGGCAAACGGGTTATCAATGCCTAGCGCAGAATTAACTTCGAATTTAGCGGTCGGCTTGAATTTCAACTGCGTCCATCCTCCAATGGAATCCAGTCCGCGGATACTGGTCGTCGGATCCGTCACAGCGCCCGAAAGCAGAATGTCCTGGCCCACTCCTCCGGCAAGCCCACCGACCGCGCGACCCCGATAAAATTCTCCGGTCACCGAAAAAAATCTGCCAAGCGGCACTGAGACATCTGCCGTGGCCGCCCATCCATCCACGTCGCGACCGAATCCCCAATTCTGCCTACCGTAATATCCGCCCGCACCTGCGGTAAAATTTCGCTCGAACAAATGGTGGCTCCACGCAACCCGCCCAGCATACGCTGGCTGGCCGGATTCTTCGCCTGCCGTTGGATAGCGATAGCCCTGCATCGGGATGTCTCCCGTGAGGGAATCCAAGATTCCCGCTTGAAACAGCAAGCTCGACGCCTCGTTTAGATCCTTACGATGTTCGATGCGAACTTGCGGCGTCCAGCTCCAAAGATTTCCCGCATAAGCCAGCGGAGGAATGGCCAGCGAACTCAGCGAGGTTGGAGTCAAGGGCGCGAAAAACAAGGCATCCTGACCTGCAATTATCGAAGTGTTCGCCCAATCCATCCGGAAGGTACCCGTCCGCAGGCGAGCCACTCCCATAGAAACTCCGTTGGGCAGATCGGCGAATCCGCCCGCGAAATCAAATTTCACATTGGCGCTGGTGCGCGCACCAGCGATCTCCGGACCGAAAACCTCCAGCCCAATCTGCGATTGGCGAATTGTGCCTGCGAAAGCGTTGGAAGAATTTCCAAATGTCGGGGGGACTGCTAGCTGCGGGAAGTCCACGTTGTCCACAGGTCCCCTAGTATCAAATAGGTTTAAGAGAACGATTCCCGACAGCCTCACTCGGTACTTTGAGCCGCTTTCTACCTTTGTTTGGCTCTGCTCGTTGATCTTGGCGTCGAGCAAATCCTGGTTGTCTTCCAGTTTCGCTAAACGCTCCTCAAGAGTCGTCGCCGAAACAGTTTGTATTGTTACGGGAGGATTAGACGGATTCATATTTGAATTCGCCGAGGGCGGCAGAAATTTTTGTGGCGAAGTGGACGATTCCGCGTAATTCAGCGCATCAGGATGCGAAGCAAGCTGCGCCCTAGTGAGTTCGAGTTCGCTACGAAGCTCGCGAGCTTCCGCGTGCCAACGCTGTTCATCCGTGCGCAACTCGTTCACTTGCGAGTTCAGCGTTTGCACCTGGACCTGCAAACTGCGAATGGCGTCAGCCAACGCGCGCACGTCTGGCGCCGCGTCAGCGTGTACCGGCGTGACGACCCCCTGTGCGGTCGATTCTTGCCCTCGTGCGAGAGTGCCACCCAGTAGTAAGAAAGTTGCTGCAAAGCAGACTCGCAAAAGTGAGCCTCTAGTTTCGTTACCTCGCATGTTGCACCTCCTCGCAGATCATCCAGGAAAGATTATTGCGGCACACCGTGGTCTTGCAGTCGCTGCCGATGTGATGCGTCCTTGTTAACGATGACTTAAGAGATATAACATTTTCCAGTCATCACCGTCGTTTCACTGTTCGTTCACACCATGTTAAACAATCTGCTTCGAAGCCTCGCCGCAAGTTCCCTGAGGCCGCCAGAGCACCCTTTATCGACGCTTCGTCGAGTTTGTCGGTACCATTACTCACGAACCATCGTCTTTCGGGTCTTGACAGATTTCCCTACCCACTTTAAAAAAGAAGTGCACCTACGCCTATCGTCTGCTCCTGGCTACGCTCGGTAAAAGGTCAATTTCTTCGTCCCAACTCCGGAGGATTTGTGCTTAGAGCTTTGTCGCGCAATGCTTTGTCCATGCTGTGCCTTTTCGCATTTTGCACCGCCGGTGGGGCCAGCTTTGGGCAAGAAAAACCGCCACAGGGACAACCAGCCCCGGGTCAGATCACGCAGCCGACACCTACATCCTCCGAAACGCGTATGGGCATGTGGCGAGGACGCCCGGTCACCTATCAGGTCATCAACGGTCGAAATATCTATGAAGGCGACATCATTCTGGAAAACGTGCAGCCCATGCCGAAGGCTGGCCAGGGCGGCGGCGTACATACCGATTCCGTTGGTCTCGTTAACTCAAACTATCTGTGGCCAAAAGTTGGCGGAGTTGCCCAAATCCCGTACGTGATCGACGGAGCGTCACTCGACCTCGACAACCTGAACAGCGCCATTAGCACATACAACTCCACTTTTGCTGGAGTTATCCAGCTGGTGCCTCGCACGACCCAAGCGAACTACATCGACATCAACCTAAGCGGTACTGCCAATGGTGTGTGCGAAGCCCAAGAAGGTTATGCAAATAACGGCGAACAATTTGTCGATGGCGCATCCAATTGCACAATCGCCACGATTCTCCACGAATTTGGCCACGTTACCGGCGTATGGCACGAGCAATCGCGCACTGATGCGACGAACTATGTGACGTTTAACTATGCCAACGTAATTAAAGGCTCCATCGGCAACTTCCTTCCCGCCGTCGATAACGACCAGCAGAACTTCACGCCGTACGATTTCGCCTCCGTGATGGAATACCCGGCCTTCTCGTTCTCGCGCAATGGAGGTCCGCCGCTTGATTCGATTCCGCCGGGCATGCCGCTGTCGAACTTAGTCGGTTACTCTGCGGCGGACGTGGAAGGCATCATGCGCTTGTATGGCGTGGCTCCCACGCAAGTGACCGTCACATCGAACCCGCCTGGCTTGCAAGTGACAGTCGATAGCTCGTCCGTTACAACACCGATGACTTACAGTTGGGCTCTGAATTCCACTCATACACTGGCTGTTGCCACCGGCGTACAAACGTTGAACGGAATTATCGTCGATAGCTCCGATCCGATACAGCCTACGACTTTTTACTACACATACGGCGTCTGGAACGACGGCGGATCGCAGAGCCATATGATCACCGTGACTCCCGGAAATGGCGACGCTGGCTTCCCGTCAACCGCCCCGCAAATTGCAACCTACTCGGCTAACTTCATTCAACTCGTCCCTTACACACCCACTGTATATCCCGCGTCGAGTGGGACCGTTACTTTGACTGGTACGCCGGCACCCCAGACCCTGACGGTCGATGGAGTTCAAGGGACATACGTTGTGGCGAGGCAACAAGCGACGCTAAGCGCGTCGGCGAATAGCGGCTACAGCTTCTACGAATTCAACAATGGGCCTTTTTGGCTGCCCGGCGGACTAAGCTCGAATCCAAAGACATTCTATGTTCCGGAAACCGGCCTCACACTCAATACGACCGCAGAATTTACGAACACGCCTGTTTACACCGTGGATGTGTCTCCTGATTACTTCAGTTCAAACCTGGGCGTAAATGTTGATGCTACGGAGGACAATTCCGGATTCTGGTACGTACCCAAGAATTTCTCTTCGTACTACGATTCGACTTGGACCGCAAACTCCAGCCACACGTTGCAGTTTTCCTCGCCAGCACAGCCTTTCGACTTCAACACCCAATTTGTTTTCTCCAGTTGGAACGTCGGAGGGACAGCGAATCCGGACTCCATCACTTTGCCCGCAACCAGCACAAGCTACATCGCTACCATCACGCCTGAATATGTGCCGGCGACCAATTTCAATCCCTGCGGCGGCACCGCGACGATTACTCCCCCTTCCACCATCTCTGGTGGCTTCTATCCATCGGACACGGAATTGACTTACACCGAAACGCCGTCTCCAAACACGGGCGGTTCGCCTTGGATATTTACCGGCTGGACTTGGGATCTCAGTGGAACAACGAATCCTGACACCTTGTCGCCAACCGATGAGTCGCTCGTATATGCGAGTTTCAACACGACCAGCTCCCCGCTGACGATTACAAGCCTAAGCCCGTCGTCGGTCGCTTCAGGCGGCTCAGCCTTCACCCTGACAATAAATGGGACCGGATTTACTCCAGAATGGGACCGGAAATCCGATTGAGAATGTTGGATTCAATTTCTTCAGCGGACCGACATTCTCCGTTACATTTGTAAGTTCTACAGAGATTCAGGCGAGTGTGCCCGCCACGGCTATCGCGACGCCGGGCACATTCCTACTTTACGTCGAGAATTACCCATCAGCACCCTGGGGTGGTTGCGCGGTCTTCGCTCATCAGCCGTTCTTCGTGTCTCAAAGTGGGGGGAGCGGAGCGACTACCGTCACAGCGACGCCTACTAGCCTCTCTTTCCCTTCCACAACGGTGGACCAAACGAGCTCAAGCCAAACGATTACCGTAAAGAATACAGGTAGCGTCGCTACAACGATCGGCGTTACCGCGAGCACCAATTTCGGTGAGTCGACTGACTTGCCCCGTTGCTCCATCTACATTAGCGGGCGGTGCCAGTTGCACGATTAGCGCGACGTTCGCTCCAACCACCTCGGGCAGCTTAACGGGCAATATCGCGGTCTTTGACAGCGCAACAAATTCGCCGCAGGTCGTGACTCTCTCGGGAACGGCAACGCCGCGCGACCACCACGGTCACAGCAACGCCCGACAACTTACAACTTTGGTGGCCAAGCCGTCGGAACCACAAGTAATTTCCAGACTTTTACCGTGCAGAATACCGGCACCGCTTATACATCGATCGCCATCTCCATCACCGGAAATTTTGCTCAGGTTAATAACTGCGGGAACCTATTGGACGCTGGAGCAAGTTGCACAGTTAACGTGACCTTTACGCCTACCGTAGCCGGCCCTCTCTCCGGCAGCATATCGGTCACCGACCAAGCAACGAACTCGCCGCAGATGATCGGCCTATCCGGCAGCGGAACGGGCACGGTCGTAGTCACGCCGACGCCGGCGAGCTTAACGTTTACCTCCCAAACCGTCGGAACCACCAGCTCCAGCCAATCCGTTACGGTGAAAAACACCGGCGCCGTAGCAACGCCGCTTTCCATCGGCGCGGCCACCGGAGATTTTGCGCAGACAAACACCTGCTCTAGCACGCTGGCATCCGGGGGAAGCTGCACGCTTATGGTAACGTTCACCCCCACTACAACCGGCACGCGCACCGGCTCAATCTCGATTACCGATCAAGCGACGAATTCACCGCAGTCCGTAGGTCTGACCGGCACGGGAGCGGCTGCCACCATAACCGTGACCGCAACGCCGAGCTCGTTGAGCTTTCCCGCTACCGCAGTCGGCAGTTCGAGCGCCAGCCAGACCATCACTGTGAAAAACACCAGCAGCACCGGGAACACCACCGTTGTTATCGCAGCCAGCACCAATTTCGGGCAGACGAACAACTGCCCGGTTTCTCCGGCGACGTTGAACGCCGGACTGAGTTGCACGGTTAACGCGACCTTCGTTCCCACCGCGACAGGCTCGCTCTCCGGAACTATCTCTGTCATCGACTCCGCCTCGAACTCGCCGCAGACGGTCAGTTTGTCCGGAACAGGTCTCACTACCATGACGGTAACGCCGTCCAGTCTTGCTTTTGGCAGTCAAAACGTTGGAACAACCAGCGCCAGCCAACCCATCACGGTGAAGAACACCGGCACCGCATCCACGGCGATTACGGTGGCCGCAAGCTCAAGTTATGGCCAGACGAATAACTGCGGTACCTCGTTGGCAGGCGGGGCCACTTGCACGGTCAACGTAACGTTCTCCCCAACAACCAGCGGCAGCCTCCCTGGCAGCATCACCATTACCGACAGCTCATCCACCTCACCGCAGAGTGTGATGTTGTCCGGCACCGGTACCACCGTCATCGTGACACCTTCACCCATGAGCTTGACATTTGGCTCACAGAACGTAGGAACAACTAGCGGCACCATGTCCTTCACGGTAACCAACACGGGCACGGGATCGACACCGCTCACGATCGGAGCGGCCACAGGAGATTTTGCTCAGACGAATAATTGCACGGGCTCGCTGGCTGCCACCAACGGGACTTGCACCGTAAATGTGACGTTCTCGCCCACCGCTACAGGCACGCGCACCGGCTCGATTCCAATCACCGACCAGGCGACGAATTCTCCGCAGTCCGTGGGTCTGACAGGCACGGGGGCGAGCAGCGGCACTGTTATAGTGACGGCCACACCTACGAGCGAGACCTTTGCCGCTCAGACCGTTGGAACCACAAGCGCGGCGAAAACTGTGACCATCAAAAATACGGGCACGGCGAGTACGTCGCTTTCATTTGCGGCCACTGGAGACTTCGCCGCGGTTGGCGGCGGAACAACGCCGTGCGGCACAACGCTCGGAGCTAAGCCGGCTAGTTGCACGATCAGTGTGACGTTTAGTCCGACGACGAGTGGCACTCTCACGGGGACGCTCTCGGTCACCGATAGCGCGATGAACTCCCCTCAGACGGTTTCGCTCACCGGTACGGGCAAGGCTCTCACCGTTATCGTGACGCCTTCGCCGACGAGCGAAACTTTTGCCGCACAGTCGATCGGAACAACCAGCGCGGCCAAGACTATAACTGTGAAGAACACCGGCACGGGATCTACGCCGATTACCATCTCGCCCGCCACTGGAGATTTCGCGGTGGCGTCCACTACTTGTGGCCCTACGCTGGGAGCTTCTCCCGCGAGTTGCACCATCTCCGTGACGTTTACTCCGGAATCAGCAGGCACACTCACTGGCGACATCTCCATCACCGACAATGCCACGAACTCACCTCAAACCGTGAAGCTGACCGGCACCGGGAAGGCTGGCACTGTGGTGGTGACGGCTTCGCCCACGACCGAGACTTTCTCCGCAACGACGGTTGGAGTCACTAGCGCCGCGAAAACTGTAACGGTGAAAAATACCGGCACGGAATCCACGCCGCTTACGATTTCTCCCGCAACCGGAGATTTTGCGGAGAGCGCCACCACTTGCGGATCAACCCTGGGACCCTCTCCGGCGAGTTGCACGATCAGCGTGACGTTCACTCCGGAGGCGGTCGGCACGCTCACTGGCGATATCACCATCACCGATAACGCAACGACCTCGCCTCAAACCGTGAAGCTGACCGGAACCGGGAAAGCTGCCACGGTTGTAGTCACAGCCACGCCGACGAGCGAGACCTTTGCCAAGCAGACCGTTGGAACCACAAGCGCAGCCAAAACTGTCACTATAAAAAACACGGGGACTGGAGCTACTTCGCTGACAACCGCTGTGAGCGGAGATTTTGCGGAGAGCGCCACTACTTGCACGGCTACGCTGGGGCCATCCCCCGCGAGTTGCACGGTGAGCGTTACATTCACTCCCACAGCGACCGGCACCCGCACCGGCACGCTGACAATCACAGATGCAGCAACGAACTCGCCTCAGACAGTGAACTTAACTGGAACCGGGGAGTAAGCTAACCCCGGCAAGCCCTTAGCGCGCACCGGTACCCGCAGGAACATCTGCATTCGAAGCAGGGTTCCTCCAAAGAACGAAGTTAAAGAACGACAATACCTTACGTGATCGCTTTACCCGTAAGCACGCCCAACCAAACCGCAATAAACCCCACCGCTACGCTTAAAATTATATTCAGGCTTGCGATCAGCGTTTCGCCATCCTGAAATCTTCGAAATGTTTCCAACTCAAATGTTGAAAATGTCGTATAGCCGCCTATAAATCCAATCGCTATCAAGTATCGCCAAGTCGGGCCCCACGGGTGCGTCTCCACCAGTAGAGTCACCACCAGTCCAATCAGAAATGAACCTGTGCAATTAATCACGAACGTTCCATACGGAAATCGCCCGCCCATCCTGCCCCCGACGTACTCACCCACCCAAAGACGCAAGGCTGAACCTAAAGCGCCTCCGAAAGCTACCATCAAGTATTTTGTCATCGGTCCTTTCTTGCCCCTTCATTACACAAATGAGGCTCATCAAGCTTGCGTTGGGATTCTTGCCGGGGACATGACTCCGCGACAAGTTTCTTGTCAGGAGTCATCATCTGTCCCGGCAACAGGACAGCGGTTAGGGGCGAACTCCATCGCCACTATTTAAAGAATATCAATGAAATGTCGGAAGTCAATAAATCCCTGGCATCAAAGTGTTTCTTCCAACGTCGCGGTTATTCACTCGGTTCAAGTCGGCCACTATCAATGAAACGCGAATGGCCTGGTTACTTCACTTCCAGGCAGCCAGCGAACGCGTATTATTGCCCGCAGTGCGTCAGGCTTCCGCAGACACACTTATTGTTTCCGATGGCTTCAGTTGTCGCGAGCCGGCTCGCGAATGATCCGGAAATAAGCCTTGCAACTCGTCGCGAAAAACGGAAGCGCAACTAGGTTCAAGGATTACGATGGGCCTGCCAGCATCGATGGATTCCCCGAAAACTTCGAAGGTGCGTTCAAGGTATTTCTTGGCCTCATCGAGCATACCGAAATCGCAGAGCGGACGCCCGCAGCATGGAGGCTGAGCGATACATCTACCCAGCCCTCTCGGCGCTCGGCGCAACGCGCACGGCCCCGCCCGAAAGCGCCTACAGTCAGCAAATCGACAGAAAAAACGGGCGACTAAGTGTTTCGGAAGAGCTGGTGAGCCGGGGAGGACTCGAACCTCCAACCCGCTGATTACTCCAGAAATGCTATGTTGCTGAATCGTCTAGCCTCTATCTGCGTCATAGAGCTTGATTCAGCGCGGGATTTGGGAGGTTTTGTTCTCAAGTTGTTCTCAAGTTCGTTAGGAGCCCGGTCGAGTTGAGAAGTCGTCACACTCGATAGACGGCGAAGAGAGACTAATAGGGGCCTTGGCAGTTTGTGGTTGTGCCCGACACTAGATCGCAACAGTTGGACGGAAATTGAGCTCGGCCTAGACCACGCCGCTTCTAGATGCGCGGTCTTCGTAAAGGCCCGGGATTACGGTTTAGACGAGAACCTGGAAGGTGGGAGATTTATAGTCTACGTGAGCGCAGGAAAGAATTTCATATTCGATGAAGAGTATATGTTTCTAAACCTTCTCTATCGCCGAAGGGCCCGTGAGTCCTTGAGAATGCAAGTTTGAGATGCTCAATCTTTAATCCTCGGGAGTTACAGTCTCCTAATTCTTGGTCGAACGAGGTCCGGTAATCCGGCTTATTAGGAGTTAGGGGCGAATCAGAGATGTTGCGAGTCAGAATGACCATCCCAGACCCGTGCTCAAACCTGTCGCGTTCTTCTTTGCGCTGAGGGGCGGATGACTGTCGAAGTTATCCCAGAAAGTGAAGTTAAGATAAAAGTTGTTTGAGAGTTTCACGTTCAACGTGTCGTTGGTGGTGAACCGGACGCGCCCAAAGTCAGACAAGCCCGGAAACGATAAGAATTGGGATTGTGCAGTGTAGCGATCAAAGTGAAAGAGCTGGTATTCCGCTCCTAGAAGTAATTCCACATTGTTCTGAGTCGGCTGGCTCAACCCAGATTGATAATTAGCCTTCGTATAGTCGACGCCAGCAAGCCACCGAAGCGAGTTTTGATTGGTACGCTTCAGATATCGCCCGTATCCTCCGCCCAACGTTGTCCGCAAGGCCAGATCTTGCTGTGAACTGTGCAGAAAGTCTCCCAAGCCAATCACGAATGAATTTCGATTCAAAAATCGATCTGCGAACGTTTGCGACTCGAATAGGTTGGTTGTCGTCCCGCCGGTTTGGCCGCTGAAGGAAGCGCTATACGCAGTTCCAACACCCCAGCGCTCCGCCACATATGCTACCGATGCGGATGTACTGAGGGAGGACTGGTTATTGCCGCTCGTGAAGTTGTATCCCAGGTCGATACTTCCTTTTAACTGCCTCCAAAAATTTTGCTTTTGCGATTCGATTTGAACAACGTCCACGCCGGGGACCGGCACTTCGGCGTCTGCCGCATACACCGTAAAATCCCTGCCGCCACCGGCCGCCGCCTCTACTTTTGAAATCGATCCTGTCAGTCGCTTACCGTCGCTCAAGACAACCTGAAAGGTTGCTTTGCTCTCTACTTTTTCCACTTGTATCCAATCGATGCCTACGGACCCGGAGAAATAATCCGTCTCGATGTAAAGAATTCCCTGTTCCAACTTCTTTACCTCACCGGTGAACCGATCACCATTCTTCATAGTGATCGTGTCATGTCGCTTGACCTTCCCGAAGCACGCCGATGCGCTGATTAGATGGAGGAAGCAAGGCAAAAATATCGCGGCTACAACTCGATACCTGAATAGCATCGGTTCCTCCCGATTAGTGGGTCAAACTCTTCCGATTATTCATCTAATCCGCAGTTAGAGCGATTAGTCTCTCGCGTGAGGACTGGGCCCGTGAAACAACTGAGAGAGGCTTGTTAGATTTTCGGCGCGGACGCGAACGACGCCGCCACGGGGGCTGTCAATGTCCGCTATCAGCGTGAATGAGATGGCGATTACCAGTGGCAGAACGAGAAGTAACATGGTTCTCGCTCCACCGCGTCGCGCACCATAGCCGATCAATAAGCAGGAGAAGATGGCGATTGCCGCCATTAAACCCCAAGCGGCATTTGGAATGCGGTTCAACCAAGCAGCCTGCGTGTATCCCCTGGAGTTCAATACATCGTTCATACCCATGGCGGTAATGGTGAGTGGCGCTGTCGGTTGCACCGCAGTTGGGACTTGGACTGCAGACCACAGATCGGCCTCCAGTTGAGCAGTAGCGGCATCGATCTGCACAAGCCTGTGTTCATCACGGGTTGTATAGAATAAAAGACGCTGATCGAGATAATCCCTGAGCAGGGCGCGGACTTTCGTCGCATCGGGTGCCGGCAGGAAATCTGCTCGGACGTACTCAGTACTGATAGCGTTGGCCTCCGCCTCCTCCAATACTTTCCGCTGATCATATCGGTAGATGGCCATCGAAAAGCTAAATCCGATGATAAGGCCCAACAGTGTCAATATCGCGGACATGATCATGCCGAAATCCTCGCGCTCATTTTCTTGCAGACTGCGACGCCTTTTGCGAACGAAAACGCCGATCTGCAACGCGAGCCACAACACCACGAAAGAAACGATTAACACAAGAGACGAAAATCTCAGAACGTAGCTCATATTTTCAGGTCCTCCCGTTTAAGCCGGCCAATTTACAGCATCGTGCGGGCGATGGAGGAATTTCACAAACGGTTTTTTTACGGCTCACGGAGAAGCCAAGAATGAGTTCGGGATAAGCGTTGGTGTCGGTCCTTTTAGATATTGAGTGATGAAAAAAGCTAACAGCAGAGCGCCACTTAGTCCTTCTTCGCGCTGGGGGCCTCATTCGTAACGGGGATCCAGACGCTATCAGCCGCTGCAATTTCGACATCTGCTACTTGGGTTGAAATATTGACCGTTGCTCCCGGCTTGCTCTTCGGGATAGCCTGGAACACCAAGTAATATTGATAGTCGAGGACTTTCTGCAGACGGTCGAGATACGCCTGAAGCTGACGAGGTTCTGAGTGCCGAGAGAAAAATATTCCCCTCCAGTTTCATCAGTAATCTTGGCGACACCACCTTGGCCCAGTTGTGCTTCCCAAACATTCCTTCCTGCTTTACCGACACCAGTGGCGTAAATCCCGTGAACAATCACGCCGTAGCGCTAACGCGAAGGAGTGCAAAGAAAAAACCGGATCGGGAAACGCGTATCGTGTTCAGTCCTCTCGCAATGCCTTCGACCCATTCATTTCAAGTAACGCGGCTAATCAGGAGTTAGGTCCTCCCCTGGTCGGCGCAGACCGGTAGCATTGCAATCTAACGGACCTCGGGTGTAAGTTACCGGTCGTCCGACAGAGCCCAAAGCACATGATGCGATTCTGGGAGGAGTTCTTTTGAAGTCTCTTTGGCTTGGCAGTGTTCTGGCTCTCGTACTCGGTGGATTGGCGTTGATTTCGCAGGGTCCGACACCAACCATTGAAGCTTCCGACATCCACGAGCTTGAGCGGCTCGAAAAGGTCTGGAATGTGGCTCACGAGCAAGGAGACGCCGACGCCTTGGATGCATTGTGGGCAGACGACCTCGAAGTCGCTGTACCACACATGCCGTTGATGACAAAAGATGGCGCGCTCAGTTTTGCGCGTTCCGGCCGAATGAAGTTCCTCAGTTATCAGACCTCGGAAATTCGTGTCCGCGTTTATGACAACGCAGCCGTTGTTTCCGGTCGTCTCCAACGAACTCGGTCCATGAACGGGCGAGAAATTTCCGATGACTGGCGATTCACTAAGGTCTACGTCCGAGAAGCTCACAAATGGCGTGTGGTCTCATTCCACGCCTCGGAAGTGGCGTAGGTCAAATCCCATTCCACCTTTGATGTGTCCTGCCGATTCTGTTCATTCGACCTTGCAGTAACAAAATAGAAATTGCTGAGGTAGTGCCAAATGGTGTCCGATGTAGTTCCTTTGCGCTTTCCACCAGGCGAAAGCGCACGCCACAACCTGGTCATGCAAAGATTCGGCGTCATAGCGGACACATAACCTCACCCAGATAATAACTTTCGTCCTTGCCATCTCGGCTCTATGGCCTGTGTGACCGTGGGGTAGGCGCTACCCTCGGTAAGGGTGCTATGTGCGCCGGAAATTCTCGGTTTCCACCGTGGGGCCCACGGGTCTTCCGGCTCTTAGATTGTCAATTTGCGCGGGTTCAAGCGGTCGCCCGGGTGTGCGAACATAGCTCGGTTCATTTCGTTGAAAGACAATCCGCGCTCCGGAGGAGCAGCGCGGGTAATCAGTCCAGGAGGCGAGGTCGAACGTGGCGTCTCGAGCGGTTCCCTTGCTGTAGGCGCCGTTCTCAAACTTGCAGCAGGACTCGCAGGTCGCTCAGCTGGCCGAACAGCGCCAGAGCTGGATCGTGTGGCCCCGGGAGCTCAATAGATGAGTTAAGGTCAAGAAAAACAAAGAGCGGGACGGCCTTTGTAAGCCGTCCCGCCCGAGCTTCTAAGACAATTTAGACTTCTTCGTTTTAGTTGGCGCAGCGCACGATGTGGCCGACGAAGCCATCGGTATTTCCGGAACCGTCCACGTAGAAGCCGACAATCTGACCTTCGTCGTTGATTCCATTCACAACCGTTGTATCAACGCCGGAAGAATCGTTCACCGACTCGTAGACCTTAGCCGTGGCATCGTAAAGGAAACCATGAGTGTTGCCCTTGGCGTCGTTGTAGGTCCCCACCACCTCGTTCAGATTGTTCAAACCCAACGCTTGCGTGAAAGTCGAGCCTGGAAAATCGAGCACGGTGACCACGCCCTTGACCAACAGGAATCCGTGATTCACGCCCGAGGAGTCCACGAAGAAACCGGAGATCTCAGAGGAATTGTTAACGCCGGTTGCCTGTGCGCTGGTATTTGACGGCAGCATTGAATCCAGTGAGGTGAACTTCGTTCCCTGCACCATGAATGGAAACTGGACGCCGGCGCCGTTTTGCCAATATCCAGCCGCTACGCCCGCATTGTTAAGGCTCAGGAGTTGCGTGAGAACGGAGGTCGGATCGGGAAAATCGACAGTCTTGTAGTTGGCGCCAGTCTTGATGAACCCGTGATTGACCCCAGAGTTATCGACGTAGAATCCGTCGGTGTTTCCGGACCCGTTGATGCCGATCACTTGCGTCTGCACGGATCCTGGGAAATTCTCTACCGTGAAGCTGCTTGGCGGTACCAGCGTGAAGCCCTGGTTCGGATGTCCGGCCGCTCCACTCCCGTGGTAGCCGGCAATCTCGCCGTTGTTGTTGATGCCCAGAAGTTGTGTGAACGTGTCTGTTTTGACATTGATAGTGGTGAATGAAAAGGTGGTATCGGTCATGCTTGCCTGAGCGATGGAAACCGAGACGATTAAACCAAGTACAACAGCCGCTGTTAATATCTTCTTCATTTCTTCTCTCCTTTTTCTCTCTAGTACAATCTGGATTTACCCTTCTAAAAGGGCCGTTCTTTGCAAGAGGCCTTGCCCACTTCGGAAATCAACTTTGAATTGACCTTCGTTCATGTACTGAGCCTGCCCTGCAATCGCACTGTGGCCGAACCGGTGGGAAAAAGTCCTTAAGAAGCCCCAAAGAATTTCCAAATTATTTCCAAGGAACCTCCGAGATTGAAAATAAGGAGCTTCCGGGGATGAAGAAGAAATCGCGCTGAGTAGTCTTGATCCATGGCCAAATTCGACGTTTAGCACCGTCGCAAAAATTGCAACCTACTCAAATTAATATTTCTTAACATTTGTGTTCCAGGCCTTGTTTGGCTTTGCCCAATAGACTAGAATTCCGGCTTCCCGCATGAAGGAAAGCCGCCTTGCAAGCCCACTTTCCTAACATGGGATCCGAGGATTTCCGAATAATCCCAAGGCGCAGGTCAAGCACCTATGACCCTGAAAACAAGAGGCTTTTACGAATTCGGCCCCTTCCGCTTGGAACCCGAAGAGCACTTATTACTCCGAGATCGCGTTCCTATTCCGCTTCCGCCCAAGACTTTTGAGCTGCTAGTCTTCCTGGTTCACAACCACGCCCGGCTAGTGACGAAAGAGCAGATCATGCAGGCCGTTTGGCAGGAGAGCTTCGTCGAAGAGGCGAATCTTACCGTGTCAATTTCGGCCTTGAGGAAGGCGCTCGGCGAGAAGGAGGGAGCGCCGCGATACATCGAAACGGTTCCTAAGAAAGGCTATCGCTTTACGGCCTTGGTTAAGGAGCTAGACCTGCCGGCGGACGTTACGACTGTGCAGCATCCACAAACGAGCCGACCAGAATTGGGAGTCGAGGCTCACGGGCTTCCTGCTGCGAGTGCAGCCACTCCGGCGGTCGCCCCGGCCGAGACCCAACCAATCCAAGCGGCAGAAAACGGGTTAGCTAACGAAAGACTTGAGAATCTCTCGGCCTTACAGGTTGCGCCGCAGCCACGGACCGGTTTCGTCGCCGCGATGCCTCAGGCGCTGGAAGATTCGAGCCACACGAAGCCACGCAAACGCGTAATTGCAACAGCTCTACTGATCCTAATGTGCGTACTGGTGGGCTTTACGGGTTATCTACGCACTCTGCCCGAGAGTTCATCTTCTTCGCAGCCACGAACTCTGGCGGTCATTCCATTTCAGAATGTAGGACAGGATGCCGGCAGCGATTTCCTGGGATTCTCGCTGGCCGATGCGGTAATCACCAAGCTCGGATATGTCAGCTCGCTCTCCGTGCGCCCCTCTTCCGCAGTGGAACAATATCGCAATGAAGCTATCGACATTCGGAAAGTCGGCGCGGACTTGAACGTGAATACTCTACTCACCGGCAATTACGTTCGCGACGGCGATAATTTTCGCATCACGCCGCAGTTGATCGACGTCAAGACAGAAAAAATTCTGTGGCGCGGCACCATCGATTTGAAGTATGACCATCTTTTGAACGTTCAAGACAACGTGGCGCAGCAGATCATCAAAGGACTGGAGTTGAGCCTTTCTCCGTCGCAGGCTGAAAAGCTAAAAACGGACGAGCCGGTCGATCCCATGGCCTACGAGTATTATTTGCGCGGCGTGGATTTATACTCGCAAAACGATTTTCCCATGTCGGTCAAGATGCTTGAGAAGTCGGCGCAAATCGAGCCTAATTATGCGCTCACCTGGGCGCGTCTCGGAAAATCTTACGAAGCGCTTGCGTCTCTCCAATTCGGCGGTCGTCAGGAGTACGACAAAGCACAGGCAGCATTCGAAAAGGCTCTTTCCATCGAGCCTGGCCAGATCGAAGCGCAAGCCTCCATGGCTAACCTGTTAACCGACACTGGCCACGTCGAACGCGCGGTCCCTTTATTGCGCGACGTGCTGAAGACAAATCCGAACCTAGCGGAGGCGCATTGGGAGCTCGGATACGCCTACCGCTTTGGCGGGATGCTGCATGATTCGGTGACGGAGTGCGAACGGGCGCGCCAGCTGGATCCCGGCGTGAAGCTGAATAGTGCGACAATTAACGCCTATCTGTATCTGGGGCAGTACGACAAGTTCCTTCAAAGCCTGCCCGAAAACAGCAATTCGGCTCTGGTGATCTTCTATCGAGGCTTCGCGAAGTATTACAAGAGCGATTCGGCTGGCGCAGTCGCGGAATTCGATCGTGCTTATCAAATCGATCCCACATTGTTGCAGGCCGCGGTTGGCAAGGCGTACAGTTACGCTATCGCGCATCAGGACGCCAAAGCCCTCGGCGTTTTGCATGCAACCGAAAGCAAGATCGAACAGCGTGGTGTTAGCGATCCCGAAGCTATTTACAAAATCGCCCAGGCCTATGCGGTCATCGGGGATAAAGGCTCAGCAATGCACACGCTGCGGCACAGTATCGAGAAGGGTTTCTTTGCCTATCCCTACTTGACGAGCGATCCGCTATTGAACAATATTCGCAACGAGTCCGGATTCGCCGCGCTGCTGCAGACGGCGGAACAGCGCCACGAGATCTTCAAAGCCACTTTCTTCCAAAACTAGGCTTGCAATTTCTTTTCATTCGGTGAGTCCACAGGCTGGAAGTGCCGCAACTTCGATATATCGAGATGGCTTCTACCCAATTATTGAGGAGAGGCTGGTGAGCCGGGGAGGACTCGAACCTCCAACCCGCGGGGGTTGACCAGCTATTCTGCTATATTCTTGCCCTAGCATTCCGCGTGTGCCAGCGTGTGCGGGTGGCAGAAATAGTGGCAGATTTCTACTCCGGCCTCTCACCCGGAAATGGTACGGGACTTCAAATTGGCTCGGCGCATTGCCTCAATGAGCTTCGCATCGCGTTCCTCGAACGGCAGACCTTCGAGCACGGCTTTGTCATTATCACAAACCCCCACCCGCGCTAGGTAGACTTCGTCGTGGGGCAGGTGCAAATCGTAAACTTGCTCCGTCTTTTTGCCGCAAATCAAACAGTTCATTTCTGTTGCGTCCACGCGCTTCATTTCCATTTTGTTCTCCTACGTCAATGACACATCCAGGTGGTTTACTGGTGGTTGAGGTGGACCTCACAAATCGCAACGACAGCATTTCTCGCCTGTAAAGCCCGATATCGCGTCGCGTTACGGGACGACCGGTTTTCGGGCTAAGCTGAGATCTTCATTCCGACCCGGCCTCAGCAATGGAATTCGCTCTAACGACTCTACGCTCGACCCCTTCCCACGCAACTAGGGAAATCCCTAAGAGCTTCCGATGGTCAAGCACAGACTATCCACAATGTCCTGATTGACGCGCTTACCGGACAAAGCAGAGTTCTAGGCGCCACTTGTCCGGTCATCCGACTAACCCGGCGCTGGCATTGATGGCCGACCGACGCAAAGTGCGACGCTACGACACCGGATAGGCCACACGGTTCTCTCTGGTATGATCAACAGCTGAATTTCAGCGTAAAGGTTTTGCGGATTTCGAAGTCGGGTACTCAGTCCGGGTACGAATTGCAAAACGCGAAGCAAGGACCCCAACCACTGAACGTTTTTGCAGTTCCCTATGGCTTTCATAAATCTATTCTCACCCGGTTGCATCGATGTACTTGCCGGGCGTGGGCAATGGCACCAGCATTCGAAATATTGCTCATATGCCCGGTGCAACGAGCTTTGGCAAGCTAATTGGCCTCATCCGTAACGATGATTTCCGTCGACGTAGATCCACACATTCCATAGACGGTGCCAGCGATACATGCCCCCAACGAGAATTTGTAGCATCCTGTCCGTTTGGCGACGACCGAAATTGGCCGATCGGATCCCCCGATAATTGCACCAGGAGTGTTGAACGGGGAAGAGGGCCCAAAATCGACGATGAAACCTGTATTTTTAGCTGAACTGCGCCACGTGACGGTTGTTCCGACCCTCACACAAAACGGGGTGTTGGCCTTCGCGTTCGTTATGCTAGGCGTCACCGTTGCCGAAGTCCCGCCCTTGCGTCGTAGATCTACGACACAAGGCTCGAGGCTTGATCCACAACGATTTGACGCGTTGCAGACGCTTGCCGGGTTGGATTCT
Source organism: uncultured Acidobacteriota bacterium (assembly GCA_963838475.1). Lineage (GTDB taxonomy): Bacteria > Acidobacteriota > Terriglobia > Acidiferrales > UBA7541 > Palsa-295. The sequence goes on along the minus strand of CAWIRJ010000006.1, from coordinate 22,417 downwards.
GAGCAAACGTACTTGCTGTCGCGTTTATTTTGCGCGTTGGCCACAAGAAGGAAACTGGCTATTGATAGCGATAACAAAAATCCATAAGAACACGAGGCCAGTCTAGACCGAATTTTCATAGGGAACCTCCAGAAGAAGCCATTTGATGACTTCTAATCCCCAACGCCGGCTTTGTGCCAATCAATGATGTTGTTAAGCTTCCAGGCATTTTCGCGAAGCTGGAACTCGAGTTGTCCGTCTTTATTGATGATCAACTGAGCCGCGGGGTAGAGCACGCCAGAGTTCTTGTCCTTATCGGAGTCGTTGATCTCAATCTCGCCTGCGGTCAAGTTGTAAGCTATGCTTTGAGTGTTGTAAAAGTGTTCACCGAATCTGAGCTGGCGGTTTGTGACGAAGCGAATCTTGCGGCCGGTTTCGGTGGGGACCAGGCGAATATAGCTGAGGTCGTACCCGACCGTGCCGGTTATGGCGATACGACCTACCGACTTCATCCTGGTAAGCGCATTTACCAAGCCTTCATTCTGTCCTTCCTTAAAGGCGTCCACGAGAATGGCTCGATCCTCGTCTCCTGAGAACTCATAGATAGTCACTTTTATGTGGACTATCTTACCGAGCTGTGTGCTGGTGCCCATCGCGATTGCGTCGATCACCTCTGCGCCTCTGTCATCCGCGGAAATGGCGAGAGTGACAACAAACAGAAGCATTACGAGTAGAAAACTGACGTAGCCGAATTTCCGAAGCCTGGATTCGCCTGGCTGGTTTTTTGTCATCGCTTTACCCGCGCTGGTTCGCGCTCCTCCAAATCGACCTGCGAGAGAAATCTGACGGATTTTGCCAATAGGTGCAGAAGCATTCCCGAATCCCTAGATACGCATTAACTCCGCGAGAATTTTCACGTGCATCAGTCAACCTCTATATTCCGGCGATGTCCTTGTTCGGCAGAAGACGCCGATTCTTCGCTGCCCCTTCGCCGTCTTGTCGTTGCCGACCTGGCGGCTCTCTTCCATGGTGCCCGGCGCGAGCATTCTTGTGAGAGGAATGTGGCCTTGCTGAACCAAAATATTAGTCACTGCCTCGGCGCGGTCCTCGCTGAGCCGCTGGTTCAGCGTCACGGTGCCCGCGCAGCTGGCGTATCCTTTCACCTCGATCATGTAGCCCTCGATACTTTTGGCTTTATCTGCCAACTCCAGCAGTTGGGGCTGTAGTTCGAGTCCGCTTTGACCTTGCCGTTGGCGAAATAGACGGTTACCTCGTCAAAAATGTAGCAATCGTCTAACTGCCCGAAGCGCGCGATCGCAGCGTGGACGGCCGTCTTGTTCGCGGCGATCTTGGCCTGGTGTTCGGTCAATTGCGCCTGCTGTTGTTGCAGGGCTTGGTTTCGCGCTTTCAATGCCTGGTTCTGTTTTTCCAATTCCGCCTGGTTCTGTTGCACTTGCACTTTCTTTTCGTCCATGCCGGCTTCAATCTTTTCAGCGCCTTCGAGGTCGTTGCCTTTGAAAGATACGGACTTGGCCACCAGTTGGTTTAGATCGCCTCCCCTCTACTTTCACCTCGAGGCCCGGAATGAGCGCCGCCATCGACATTTCCTTCCTTCTTTACCCGGAACACACCTGGACCTGTCCCACTCGAGTGCTATCGGTGAGCAGAACGGTAATGTCCGGAGAGCTGGAAGTCTTGAGAATCATCGTGTCACCATCGCGTGCTTTGATAATCCCTTCGACCTTTACGGACTGAGCGACGACAATCAGGCTCGACAACGTGAGCCCGATGAGTGCCGACATTACAGAATGGCAGAACCTAGTCGCATTCAGCTTGGCCCTATCGGTTCCTTCTCTTAGTTTGACATTCAACACACCGAGGAAAACTAGTCTCTGAAACGATGTTAGGTCCCGCTCGATGCCCACTCAACTAGGGAAATCCCTAGGAATGTCCGAACCGCCGGTTGAGGAAAGGGCTGACTGTGTGCTGAGCTTGAACGAAAGCAGCCACTCGCATTAACGGGTTCTTGGTGCGCGAAGTCTCTCTGACACGAATCGCAGAACGTTAGAACAGTTTTCGTTTCAAAACGCGCAAGGTGGACAATGCATCTTCCATCGCCTTTCGCTCGGTCCGAGAAACTTGGATGCCAGACGAGATACGACCATTGATGGCGTCCTCAGCCGCTCTCACGCGAACTTGAAGTTGCTCCGGGTCAAGCTCAAGAATCGCGGCTTTAAATAAGTCCCGCCATTGCATATCGGCCATCCTGGACTCCTGGAGCGAACAAGTCGCCACCTTCTGTTTGGGGTTCGAGAACAATTCGATGGGCTGATGGTGCTGAACTAATTGTCGCGGTTAGAATCTTCACACGCGGAACTGACTACGTCATTGCCTTAGAGCAATCTTGAATTTACTCAAGCGAAATTTCGGAATGCGATGCAGAGGAAAAAGGATGAGGTGGATTGAACCGTATTCATATCATTTGCGAGAAAGTCGTCCCGGTGACACGAGCAAGACGTTGCCTCGACGTTTTATCAGAACGCGATCGCGCTGCCACTTGCTAATCAGTCGACTTGCGGTGAAAGGCGTGATGTTCGCTGCGTTCGCCAACTCCTCATTGGTGATATGCAATGCGATACCTCCTCGAACTTCCTTCCCAATGGTGCGAGCAAGAGTAAGGAGTAGCCTAGCAACCCGCTCTCGAGCGGTGTGGCAAGCTAGATCGATGTGAGACGTTAGGTGCCAAGCCACATAATCTGACGCAGTCAACAACACATTCTCCAGCAATCTGGGATATTGTCCGATCAGATCGCGCATTGTCGGGCGATCCCACACCAACGCGGAAGTGTCTGTTACGGTTTCTGTGCTGAAGAGGTAAGAACAATGGATCGACAAAACTGCCCGACCGCCGAACAGATCTCCTGGTCCAAGCCACTGAAAGAGAAGCTTCTTGCCCTCTTCGGTAATGACGAAACATCTGGCGAGGCCCTTTGTCAGTAGGAAAAGATGGTCGGCACGGTCTCCCTCATTTGTTGTCACAGAGCCGGCGCAAAATCGGCGCTCGGTTGCAGCTCGAATGATTGTCTTGCGCTGGATTGGAGACAATCCATCGAGAAATTGTGCGTCGGGGATACCGCGCGCTGACACTCGCCCGATCGATTGTGACCCTGTCAGAATTGGCAATTTCTCGGCCACCATGAATCCGACAGTTCTATTAGAAGTCGCATCCCGCTATCTTCAATTCCGTGTTTATTCCATATGTTGCCGAGCAAACAGATATTCCGGAAACTCGCACGCGACCTAGAAAGTGATCGAGCCCGACATATGCACCGAGAATCCCTGGAATGTTGACTTGTTCTCGGCGAAGACCTTCACTATTTAGGCTACCTTGGAGCCCGCCGACAATTAGGGAAATCCCTAGCCAAATGGTCTAGGCAATCGCAATCAATACCGATTGCTATCTGAGTCCGGGATTCAAGGTCCGGAGAGGACTCGATAATGCGAAAGGTAAGTTGGGTGACGTAGGAAGCTCGTGCCGAAAAGCACTTAGAGAATATTTTGTTTGGTCAATTCTTTCACAATCAGTTTGACGAGCCCGTCGATTACTTTTTTTGCCGATTTCGGATTGAATGAATCGCTGGTGCCAGTCCACATAAGCTCTAAATCCGGCTTAGTGGCTTCATAGAAATTCGTTTCTACACGAACAGTCGTGTCCTCACGCAAGTAGCCGGGGGAATAGACCTGCGGATAGACCGCGCCGTAATAACCGTAGAATGAGTGGTAGTAAGGATAAGGTGTATAGCTATGGCCGGGAATGTAAGTCGTGTTTTTCTCGACTTTGACCAGCCGCGAGACAAGGACGGCGTCGATCTTGAAGTCACGAATTTGGCCTTTCAAATAATCGGGGTCCAGTTCGGGAGAGTCAGGACGGAACAGTATCGAATTTCCGGGCACGGCCTCAAGGTTGTCATTTGCGATTGCAGAAGAAAGGTCGTCTTCGAAGTCCGCACGAATTGCCGGATTCTCGCTCATACCAATTACCAGAACCCGATGAGGCTTCTGACCGGAATAGTCTGGATTTTTCCAACTCATCAGGAGTTTCGGGCCCTTAGCATTTACGACGGGCAGGGCACAAAATATTATTGCCCAGATCACGGTGACGGCGACAAGGTGTTGCGGCCTCATGATTTTCATAATCGTGTCCTTTGCGTCCCGCTGTATGCGTCGGGCGACGCGCTCGGCATTAGGCTGACTAGCCCTCGGGCCTCGCTTTGATCTTTCGAACGGGCTGAAAAATCATCCTTTCGGGGGAAATCCTTTCATCGTGTTTTGTATTAATTTATCCACATTCTCTTGCAGTTTGTTCTTGAATTTCTTCGGATCTCGAATCTTCTTAGACACCGTCGATTCCCACAGATTGTTTTTTGTCGCGGCATCCGTAACAGTGATTTTCAATTCCGCCAGGGTGGAAACCCAAACGTCGGAGGAAATCCCGCTTACGTTACCCCAGTAGTAGCCCACCATGTCCGAAGCATACAAGTTTCGCTGTGCACCTACATCGGCGTTGGGTTGTCCTCCAGCTTCATAAGTAATCCGGAAATCTGGATTCTTGTCATCTTCCACAAAACCTTTGGCTTGCAGATTCCGGTTTATGGAATCGACGATCGCCATGTTGATGCGTTCCTGGACGTCCTTCGGCTGCTGAGTCAACAAGTAGTTTGAGCCCCACGTATATTTCTTGTACTTTGTGAAGTCCACTGACTTGTCGAATGTGACCTTCGCACTTTGTGCGGCCACAGTGCCCAGTGGATGCATGCCAACACAGAGAAGAAGGGCAACCACCAGTCGTCGTCCAGACAGGATCTGTCTTCTCACACGTTCCATAATAGATCCGACTCCGTAAGCCCCCGATTCCCCCGGTCAAGCAAATATTTTAAAAGGACCAGCCGATCCCGATACTTGTCCCGAGCTCATTCTTTCTCGCCGTCAGCGGGGGCCTGCTATCGAAATTATCCCAGAAGGTGAAGGCGAGATGAAAATTGTTCCTTAGTTTGATCGTAACTGTTAGAAATTTCGAGAACGTTCCCTGAAAGTCTTGGCGATTTGTTTTAGAAGACCCGGGCTGACCGCTGAACGTTGAGTCAAAAGACGTTGCGACTTCCCATCTGGGGGTCTTGTACGCCCGCTAGTGTCGGAGTTCAATGTCGACTGACTATTGCCGCTGGTAAAGCTATAGCCAAAATCAATGTCCCCCTGCAACTGCCGCCAAAAAGTGGGGCTCCTCGAGTCGATGCTAACAATTTGTAATGAAGGAACCTGTGTTTCCTCAGTGGCTTCACGAATTGAAAAGTCTTGGGTAGTCTGCGAATCACTGGAATATTTTTCAATTTTGCCTTCGAGTCTTTTACCGCTAGTCAATACAATTCGGTAGATAGCCGTGCTCTGTACCGATTTTACTTGATTCCAATCCAGCCCGATATTACCGGACACATAATCCGTCGATACGAACAACAACCCATCTTGCAAGCGCTTCACCTCACAGGTGAAGCGGTCGCCATTATTCTTGACGACTACGTCTTTTCGTTTTCGCCTGAACTGGAAAGCACTGAAATGTCCAAAGCACCATGAGTAGGACGAGGCGGTTTGTCCGGAGAAACTCAGGCTGTCGAATCATCATTTCTTGACTCCCGGAAATAAATGCCGCAGCAATGCAAACCAAAATCAGCGCGTCGTCTTCCGAACGCTGCAATGGGAGGACAGGACTCAGGGAGGGGATGGAGGATGAATATTGACCCCCGAGTCCTGTTCGTATTCCAAGTCGGCCGGGTTGTACCGACTTCGCCCGTATACGGTTTGTCCTCAAATTTCTAAACAGTGCGCCATTGCCAAACAACTAGGGGAATCCCTAATGGAGCTGCAGAGATTTTCGAAACGCAATATGTCTGTTTAACGAAGTCCCCAACGAAGATTGCGCGGGTCAGTCACTCAACCCGCGCGTGACGCGCATTGTGTTGCATACCAATGTTCCCTCGAAGTATTTCTAACATCCGCCCAAGTAATTAAGATACTCAACACGAAGATTCCCGGAGAAGATGTGCTCTTTTCAGAAATGATTTTGACGAGCGTCAGTAAGGGAGATCGGATTTGCTACGCAGCGGCCGCTCATCGCTTCGACCAGGAGTCGTTGTTCCTCGAGTGTTTTGGAATCGGAAAGAGAAACGTGAACTGCACGTCCAGCTGCCATTTTGGTGAAAACTGATTCGCAGCACGAATAGCGTTCCAATACAGAGTGAGATTAGAATCAATCGCTTGCTTCCGGATGTTGAAACTCCTGCCTGCGCCACCTCCGATTGGCAAGAGCCACCGCTCACTCGTCGACTGCGCCCAGTCCGCAATAATCGTCGGATTGCTCGTGAGGTACCAGCCACAAGACAGATTGTAGGAAAACGACGGCTCGATCTGAAATTGGTTTACTAGCGAACGGTTCGGGCCACCTGCAACAGACCAAATATTCTGAACCACCAAGCCGACAGATCCCCATTCCGGCTCGACAAGGACCGCTGCCGTCGGACCAACGCCCCACTTTCCAGCGCCCGTCTGGTTGCTTGTAGCCGTCGGCATTAGAACGGCGGGTCCTACACCCCAAATGACTTTTCCCGGATGGACCGGTGTCAAGAAGAAGGAAGTGGTGGTGTCCCCTAAGCCAGTGGTCCCGCCCTTCTTCGCAGCTCGATTAGGCTGATACGTGACTGCGTCGGCCACAACTCGCGTTACGAGAAGCCAATCCCGCGTTACTGAGAGTGGAATCACCGGTTGGATCGCGAGGGAATTCCCGCTGCGATCATAAGGTCCCTGGCTGAAGGTGAAATCTTCTTCGAACTGAGCCTTGATTTCGTCTGCGAATGGGTTCCTCGCGATTTTCCTCAGTTCCTCGGGAGCGGTCTGTGCCAGCGTCGTCGCCGGCGTCAACAGAAGATACGCGCCCCATACGAGCAGGATTCGCATGCTCGAACCCATCAAATCAACTTACGAGAAAGGTCGATCGTAGCAACCCTGGGTTTAGAGCCATTGGTCTTTTGCTTTACGCCCGTAACAGAAACCACTTGCGTTCGCCTGCCGTGGACGGCACGGCGTATACCTTCCCGAAACAAAATGAAGCCAATGCCCAAAACCAGCATTGTTCCAGTCATAGCTGCGACTGCGAGCAGCACCGCAAGAAATTCCTGCACTGCGAAGAGATCCATTTCAAAACCCGTTCAACCAGCCTTTTTGATTACAGTTTGAAGACTCTTGCGGAACCGTCAAATGGGATGCCGAATTATGTGAGGCCAGGAATTCTCTTCTGACCAAAATGTCCGGGGCCAATCTTCGGTTCCCGAAACAATCTAGGTCTGGCTCCGTGTGTACTCAACTAGGGAAATCCCTAGGAATGGCCAGGCGGTGGAATGATCGGTTCCAGCGCGAGCAATCGGTCGCGATTTTCTGCTTTGGGACCGGCCGTCGCAGTCAAGCAGGAATTAGAAGCGCTCGTCTCAGAAAATAATTTTGACGAGTCGAGTCAGTAATTCTTCGAGAGGCATGACCGTAAGCAGTAATGGCAGGATCGGTAAGACAGTAGCGACGGCCAGCCGGGACATGTCCTTCAGTGTGAACGGCACTTGCCGCATTTCGCTTAGGACAGCGTAGCTGTTCGCGAGGTCCGCAAGCGACTGGATGTCGGTTGTCCCCAGCAGCTCGCCTTTTGGGCCTCCGCGAATCCACTTCTCGTCGAAATCGGTAACATACGTTGTCGCGAAATTTCCGTATTCTCCCAAGCCATTCAGCCTGGCGCGGGTAAGTTGCGGAGTGAACATGGTAAGAGGGCCAAGAATCATCAGAACGAAGAAACCCGCCACGCTGATGATACTCACTTTGAACGACATCAAGCTTTGCCCTTGGTAAAAGATCCTACTGGCGATCAGTCCCGCCAAGAGTACACCCTGAGCAAAGAGGATAGGAGCAAAAGCGTAGCTACTTCCACCGATAAATCCAATACCACCAGCGCGGTCAGGATGAGTTGGCAGTAGTTGCAATTTCAACCTAGAGGTGCGCCATAGAAACAAGAACCAGATTCCAAGGCGCAGGTACCAGCGGAGAAAGATGAATTGAAAAATGGGAATACTTACGAAACTGAACCAATAGCCCGCTAACGTCAGATGTATACCCGAGCCGTCTGGGCTGGCGTACCAGGTCGCCCCTTCCAAGGCGACCTGATGCTGCCAGAACAAGTGGCCCGCGATGTAGGTGAAAAGCAACAAGCCGATCTCTAACCACGGCGAGTTACGAGCTCGCAATGCGGCTTCGACGGCTGCATTGAATCTCGGCATCTCATCCGGGGCAATTATTCTGCGGTCTACAAAGTGCTTGATCACCGGTCTGAGACGGCTGTGAACAACCAGCTCGGCAACAATGAACAGCGGCAGCGCCACAAGAAAACGCACATGGGACTCAATGTCGCCAAAGAAAGTGAGTCCTTGACCATGTAGGAGGTGACCTTCGATCGCCGCCAACACTGCGAGTGGTAGCCAGGCGCTGAGCGAGATGACTAACACTCGACGTTGGAGCAGTTCCAACGTGGGGCCGGAGATATGTGTTCGTATGTAGATCTGGTAGAGTGGCCCTCCCAAAACCAATGAGAAGTCAGGCGGTTCCTGCAAGATTGGATGATCGGTCATAGTGGGATAGCGGGCCGCCCTCATCGCGAGAGACTCACGCCAGAAGTTGAAGCGGTCCTAACCGCGTGCAGAAATGAATACAGTAGCCATTCATCCCTTGCCTAAGTCGATCCATCAAACGCATCAGGCGGCCAATTGTCGTCTGTTGGTTTCCATGATTTGTCCGGGTTGTAAAGCTCCATTTCTTTGAAAACCTTGAGGGTATCGGGACCCAAATCCTTCTGATAGACAATTCCTTCGTAACTGACAATGAAAGTCTTCACACCCGTAACACGATAGTCCGCCGGAGCGGCAACAAGCGCGAAGCCTCCAATCATTGCCCCCCCTATAACGAAATTCAACGAACCGAGCGGCGCTGCGGGACCTTGTCCTTTCAAAATTTTGAAGAAGTATCCATGATATGGTTTGACTTTATCCGTGTAGCCCTCTGCCAAGGCATCAGCGATACCCTCAGAGATGGGCCCGTCCAGTGTCCCGTCGGAATTTCGCCAAACTAGACCGTCTTGCTTGCCTGGAGTACTGATGATTCGTTGTGCATATTGATTTGTTTCGGAATTATCATGCTTTGCTAAAGCGTATTCGCGCTGGGCGTCCACGTAGCCCCGGCAAATTTCAATGGCATCCAATTCATTGCTTCCAATGCGACGGTTCAGAATCTCCTGACGGCCGGACTTGGTGTCGAAGTACCACTTTCCATCTCGCTTGACAATGGGGATCGGCAATGGCCAATCCTCATTTCCAACTAACAGGGTGGCGCGGTCCGGATTCTTTGGATCTGCAACAACGGAGTTTTTCTCGTGAGCCTTTGCAGCGAACGCTTCAGCGATGTTCTTGTCCTGAACGGAGTCCTCTGAAGCGATCAAGTCTTCGCCACCCGGACCGAGAAGTTGGTCCAGGGCGGGCACATCAAATTTTCCCGCGGCTTCAATGATCGCGTCGGCTGCTTCTTTAGGGGTGGCGAAAGTCTTCTGGCTTTGCGACGAGGTTTCGGACGGTTTCTGTTGAGATAACAAACTCAAGGAGCACAGTAGCGCAAGGGTACACGACATAGCTGTTAACAAAAGTCCCGCATTCCGCGCTAACAGACCTTTCTTTCGCGATCTCATTTAAATTTCCTTTCCATGATCTGTTTTACCTCCGCCGACCGCCACCGCCGCCACGGCTTCCACCGCCCATGCTTGAGCCACCGCGCGAACTGCTAGCTCGTGCTCCGCTCCCGCTTCTGGAAGAAGCACCGCCGAATGCGCTCGAATTTTTTCCGCCTGAACCGCTGGAGACCTGTCGATTACCTACCCGGTCTCCCCCACCGGCGCGGTTGCTGGCGCCCGCCTGTGGTCTACCCCCGCCAGCGCCTGCGCTGCCGCGGTCCCGGGTGCTGGCCTGCTGTCGACCACCACCCTGCTGACGAGATTGTTGTTGGCGCGCATTGGCTTGACGGTCAGAGACGGACGCCCCTCGAGCGGTGCCGCCGTACTTGTTTGCCGTGGCCTTATTTCCATACGGAGTTCCGCCCCGGTGCTGCGGATTGTGTTGCCAGCTGTTGCCTCGATTGCCTCCGCCTCGACTGGGTTGTTGAGAAGGCCGATTGTTTATATTTTGCCTGTTCGAATTATTTATGAAGTTATTGTTGTTATTTATGTTGATGTTGTTGTTTCCCCCGTTCCATCCGGTGTTGTAGCCCCAACCTCCACCCCAAGCTGCTCCCATAGCTAAGCCAACACCGAAAGAGATGGCCATTCCCGCCGCGTAATATCCAGGAGGGGGATAGTAGATGGGTGGATATGGATAAGCGGGTGCGCCGTACACCACCACCGGGTCGTAGCTGGGAACGTAGACGACTTGCGGATCGGCCTGCTCGACAACGATCACCTGCTTGCTTTCCACTACCTTCGTCTCGACCTTCATTTGCTCATTAGACTTCAAGTTACCTTTTTCCTTAGCTTTCGCGCGCATGCGCTGGACTGCATCCAGGACCTCGCTTTCCTGGGCAAGGAATGCGTTGCCGAGGTCCGCGGTCCATTGGATGTCATCCACCAAGCGCTTAACCACATCTGGAAGCGCGGCCATGGCTTGAACGCTTGGGTCCCACGGTTGCTTCTGCACAGCATCAACGAGTGCCTTGTCTTTCAAGGTCTTGTTTTTCTCCAGCCATTGCTGGAGTTGAACGAGCTCCAAAGGGTACGTCGATGCGGCTAGCACTTGAGCGAGTAACGGGTCCGGGTATAACGCGATCGGGGCTACCAGCGAGTCAAGTTGATCCGAGGATAGATTGGCAGCTTCTTGATGGGCTGGTGCGGCCGTCGGTTTCTGCGACTGACTCGCTGGCACCACAAATCCCGGCGAGAGCAATGCACAGCAAAGAACGGCAATGCATTTCTGCTCAATTTTTCTGAGAAATTCTGACCCAAGAGTTTTCTTTGTCATGATTGAACTTCCGCTCACCCTTTCTAAACTTCCCTCAGCTTGTCAGCAGCGGGATGAGGCGGAGCCTGTAGCACTTCGGCTCCTCCTCTTTGGCGCGGTGGCCAAAACTTTGAGATCCGCGCTGACACACTTAGCTCCGAACAAAACCAAAGCACATAAGACTTGGGAGGACAGCCCGCCAAGTTCATGATTCGTGCCCACATCCCTATCTAGGCCGTTTTGAGCAGGCGGGCAACTAGGGAAATCCCTAAGCAGAAGGTCCCCATTTCTCGCATTTACTCCAATCATGCGGAAATTAACGGAGAAACATACGTTCGGTTCGCGAGAACAGAATGAATTGCCGGAATCAGGTGAGATTTCATTTGAGATTTCCAGACATAGCCACGAGCCCCCAACTCCTGACAAGCTTTAACAAATTCTTCGCCAGTATTAATCGTAAGGAATACGAACTTGGCAGTGGAACCGGACTTTATCAGCGTGTGCACTGCGTCGATGCCGTTCATCAGCGGCATTGTGATGTCAGCTACAACAACGTCCGGGTTGAGGCGTTGAGCCTCTGATACCAGCAATGCCCCGTCGGTTGCTATGCCTACGATTTCAAAATGAGGTAACAGAAGCGCGATTTCGGCTTCCAGAAATTCCTCGTGGTCATCGGCCAAGAATATGCGCGGACGAATCAAGTTCGGCCTCCGTCCGAATTGCACAAGTAAACGCGCCACGTTTATGTGGGCAGCCGTAGTGCAACACTAAGTCCAAGGGCGGATGCTACGTGGTGTGCACGCGCTTCGCTACTGGGGAAATCCCTAGCCTGTTAATCTGCGGCTTGTCGAAAGTCTATGACTTGTAGTGTGCGGCTCTACCGGGCGGAGACGGTTCTGGATCAGTAAAGACTAGCCCTTGCTTCAAAGCATAGAGTATCAACCCCGCGTTACTTTTGAGGTGGAAGGCTTCTATGATGTGATGCTTGTGGAATTCAACAGTCTTTTCACTTAAGTTGAGCAAACCCGCGATTTCCTTTATGGACCGCCCCTCGGCATACAACTGAACGATCTCCCGCTGCCGATGGCTTAGTTCCTTGTCGAACTGCCGTGCACGCGCTTTTGTGGTGACCCAATCGTTCGCCCTCATTTGCGGACTCAAATAGGGCTTCCCATGGAGCACGTGATCTATCGCCTTCAGTAATTCGGTGCCCGTCGCGTGTTTGAGCACGAACCCGATCGGCCCAAGTTCGAGGGCCGCGGCGGCCAGATTCGGATCGGCCTGCATCGTCAGGAAGATGAACTTAACGTTGGGAGTATCTTCGTTAATCCGGCGGGCGGCGTCCAGGCCATTCAGGACGGGCATCCCCACGTCAACAACAACGACATCAGGCTTAGAACTTCGGGCCGCCTCAATCATCGCGCGACCGTCAGCCACCACCCCGACAACCGGGTAAGTCCGTTCCAAAAAGACTCTTAAAGCCTCAGCAAAGATCGAGTGATCATCCGCGATCAGTAAGCGAGGGCGGGACCTGTCCGTTGACGGAGTTTCCATGGTCATAAAACCTCCCATTGCGGAGCATTGTGGCTCTACGGCCTGTGATCGGCTTATTTTTGCCAGACAGGCTTGTTGCCTCGATGCAATGAACCGGAAAGTAGCCTGTGCCAAAATGGCACACAACTGTCAAAACTAACGATAGAGTTCGGTATTACCAGTTCCAAATCCAGAGACGCCCTCAAAGCCTGGCACGTATGACTTGGCGCTCGGCGATCATGGGTTACACGGTTCCGGCACTACGGCCCTTGGGTTTCTTTTTGACAACTCGTAACTCGGGATTTAGCGGTAGGTAAGCCTTTAGGGTTGTCCCTTTTCCAGACTCCGAATGAATTTCGAATTTTCCATCCAGCGACCGTGCTCGTTCTTTCATGCTTCGAATGCCCAGTCCCTCATTCTTGTTCAGCCCTTGCAAGTCGAATCCGTAACCTTCATCTCGCACCGTGATTTCCAGTTTCTCGCCAATCATTTTGAGGTCCACCTTCGCCACCTCCGCGCCGCTATGCTTTTTTAAGTTTCGAAGTCCTTCTTGAACGATCCGAAAGACACAAAGTGCCGTGTCGGGAAATACTGACCGTGGAACTTCGGTCGACGTGAAGTTGACTTTGATGCCTTGATTGGCGCTGAATTCCTTGCATAAGGCGGCGACGGCAGGGACGAGTCCGAGGCTCTCGAGCGTGGATGAATGGAGCTCGTGAGATAGGGTGTGGAGATCAGTGCTGAGTTCGCTCGTGGATCTTACAAGTTCGTGTAATCGTTTATGCACATCCGGGAGTGATGCCGGCGTTGCTTCGTCCACGTTCTCCAGACCCAGTGACAGTACAGCCAGTCTCTGGCTAAAGTCATCGTGAAGTTCCGAAGCTATTCGGCGCCGCTCCTGTTCTTCGGCATTGATTAGCTCACTGCTTAGACGTCTTTCCTTCTCTTTAGCTAATTTCAACTGCCTTCGACTGTATTGTAGGTACGCTCCAAGGAGGGAAACACCTAGCACGATCAGGAGCGTAGAAGCCCAAAGCCACTTGGTACGTTCCCACAAACTTGGTTCGCGAAAGAGTACTACACTCCCGTTAGGAAGCAGGCTGTCTGGAAGGTGCCAACGCTTTAGTTCACCTCCGTCGAACATGAACATACTCGGAAGAGTTTCAATGGGAATATCTTCGGGCTTTTTCCCATCGATGAGTTCGGAGACGATCTGGGCCGTGACCCTTCCCTGTTCTCGAAAATTCATCAAGTCCCCGCCGACGATACCACGTCCCAAATACGTGTCCGACATCCCAAATACCGGCGCGTTGGCAGCAGATGCGATCAAAGGGAGTGCCTTGGTCGCGTTTAGGAATCTGTTTCCAGCGGAATCCTGGAAGAAAGAGGTGTAAAACACGATGGAGTCCTTGGGTAGATTCCTCAACTGTTCGAGTAATTTCCCCATCTCCATGTTAGTCAGGTAAGAGAATTCTGTTTTTGTCTGAAAAGACGTGAAGGATTCTTTTGTAGCCGCCATCACTACTTTGTCATAAGCCGAAGTACCTCCAACCACGAACACGTGGCGGGCATTTGGAAAAAGATGCAGGGCCGCCTCGAGTGTCTTCCCGGGCTCTCGCGCTTGCCATGTTCCCGTGAAACGGGACTCTAGCTTCGGACTTCCTGCCTGATCTGCGGCACTCCCGCAAACGACGATGGGAACACCAGTGAACAAGGTCTGCGCATAGTTTGCTAAAAATCTAATCGTGTCCGGTCCTATCGCTACGACGACTTCGAACTTGTGACCTCCATACTGCTTGGCAAGCCATTCCTCTTTTTCGGAAAACGCTGCCTCATCAGCCACGTAGAGTAAGTCGAGGCTCTCTGTAAAGAATTCAACGTCATGGCCCGTCTTGCTTCGTACCCCGCTGACAATCTGCTGGGTCATTAGGTCGGTTAGTGCATGCGAGAGGCCCACCTGATTAAGAATCAGGACGTCTTTCTGCTGAGCCACTTGTGCTGAGGCGCTAGGTCCGCTCGCCTGCGCGACAGCGAAGAGGACCGACAGCAGTGAAATCAGATGCCGGCTTTTCCACGAAAGACGTCTCGCTAGTCTTTCTAATTGCAATCCGAAACTGCCGCTTGGTAATGCCATCATGGTTAGAGGCCCCCAGTGACCTCACCTGATCGAATCCCCCTTGTGGATTCCAATGGCCAAATCCAATTCCTATGTTGGGCTGTTCCGTCCATACGGGAAAAGCTCGGTTTGCTGAAATGGTCGGAAGTATTAAGAGAAGCGCTATGTGCGCAGGATGTCGAGAATGAAAAGGCGTGAGGGAGCCAATTCCGCCTTTTCGGCTGAGCCGAGCCGACCGAAAAGCAAGTCCTGCGAGGAATTGAGATCTACGACAGCTTGCCGGACACTTTTGGCGTCACCGAGAACGGGCGAGACGAAACTGCCCGGGCTGCGTGTTGTAAAATCGTTTGCAGTGTTATCGCTTAGAGAAAGAAGCTCAGGCAACTCTGAGGCAAAAATTGCACACAACACCACACTAACTAGGGCAATGCCCAACGTCCTGACGATTCTGATTCGGGGGCGGGACATACTATTACAATCGCTGCCGTATCTATACACCCTAGAGCGGTCAAATACAAGTCATAAACTGGTTACTGCCATTCATTGGATTCATCTGCCCGCACTCTTCCGGCGACTGAGCCTAGTAAGTGCCTGTTCGACAAATCGATTGCATCGCCCACATCTTAGGGATTTCCCTAGTTGTGGCTAACGATTCCTTCCTCTAAAACCGACGCAGGATTTACTCAACAACGAAGTGAGTGAGCACTCGTTGGCGTTCAGCACGCTGGTTGCCGATCGCATATGGCAGGCTTCGCTGAGCGCTTATTAACCAAGGAGCAAGCCCATGGTCTTCAACCCCCTCCGAGTTTCTCAACGAGGCCTGATTCCCTTACTGATCGCCCTGTTGCTCTTGCTGTTTTGGCGAGTGCCCGCTCAAGCGCAGGATCAGTCTTCGCAGACGCCTGACCTCCAACAAATGCAGAAGAAGATGGAACAGCTCGAAAAAGAGATGCAGGAACTCCGGCAGCAGATGAACGCCGTCGCGGGGCTATCGAAGCAAGCCGTGCCGGGACCAAGCGTCGCTCCGCCTACTGCCGACACGCGCCAGGCCGAAGAACACGCGGAGCAGCCAAAGCGATCAAGTTCGGTCGACTTCTACGGCTACGTGATGCTCGACAGTGGCTACAATTTCGGCACTATCAATCCCAACTGGTTTGATGTGGAGCGTCCCACTCAATTACCCGCTTTCCCAGGGGAGTTTGGTCCGGACGGCAGCACTTTTTTCGGTGTTCGACAGACCCGCTTCGGCGTGAAGAGCTTTACTCCTACGGCTCTCGGAGATCTCAAAACCATCTTCGAATTTGAGCTCTTCGGTACCGGTGCCGATGCCGGACAGACTACTTTCCGCTTACGCCACGCCTATGGCGAGCTCGGCAAGTTTGGCGCTGGGCAGACTTGGAGCGCTTTCATGGACATCGACGTCTTTCCGAACTCACTCGAGTATTGGGGACCCAACGGCATGGTGTTCTTCCGAAATGTGCAGGCGCGTTGGACCCCGATCCAGGGTAAGAGCAATGTGGTCATCGCACTTGAACGTCCCGGAGCCAGTGCCGACGGTGGGGTTTACGCCGCTCGCATCGATGTCCAAAACGTTGTGCCTCAGTTTAAGTGGCCCGATTTGACCGGCCATGCCCGTCTTGCCAGAGATTGGGGTTACGTCCAGGCGGCCGGCATTGTGAGGAAAATTGCCTGGGTCGACACCAACGGAGCACTGCCCAATCTCAGCGGAAGCGCCATTGGTTGGGGCGTCAATGTAACCTCAAATCTTAATTTCACTAAGAACGACGTCGCCCGGCTCGAGGTCGTATACGGAAAAGGCATCGAAAATTACATGAATGACGCCCCGGTTGACATCGGCGTCAAAACCAATTTCTCGAATCCTCTAACCCCCTTGAAAGGCGTGGCCCTACCTGTTCTTGGAGTTGTTGCCTTTGTCGACCATACCTGGAGCGAAAAGTTCAGTACCTCGATCGGCTATTCCATGTTGGACATCCAAAACTCGAATGCAATGACGCCCAACTCATTCCATCAGGGAGATTACGCCCTGGTAAATCTTCTCTTCCACCCCGTAAAACAAGTGACGACGGGCGGCGAATTTCAGTTTGGAAGGCGGGTGAACTTCTCCGACGGCTTCAATGTGAATGACTACAAGCTGCAATTCTCGTTCCGGTATGACTGGAGTAAGGGCTTTGAGTTCTAGAGTTCTCGTGTTGAGTCCGTGGAAGGGCGAAGTTAAGCCACTTCAGTTCAGGAGGAAGCAAATGTTCAGAATTGGTTCTCGATTTGGGACATTGGTTTTGGCTGCATATCTTCTCTTCGCTGGAGTTTGGGCCGTCCCAGCTTTCGGGCAAACGAAAAGAAGCCCGGTAGCTCCCAACCGCGAGCGAGTTGAAGCCGCCGTGAGAGAGGCATACGACAAGTATCGCAGCGACACGACCGGTAAGAACGCGGATTACATTCCATACCTGGCGCAGGTTGATTCGAAGCTGTTCGGCGTGGCCGTAGTAACTACTGACAATCAGGTGTTTGAACTTGGCGATGTCAAGTACTCCTTTTCTATCCAGTCGATTTCGAAGGTGTATACCCTGGCGCTGGCGATGGAAGAACTGGGGCACGACAAAGTGTTCCAGCGCATTGGTTCCGAGCCGACGGGCAGAGCGTTTAACTCCGTGCTGGCGGTTGTGGACATGCCCACGCACACGGCCAACCCTCTCGTGAACGCTGGCGCCATTGCCACCACCAGCTTGATCTCCGGCAATAGCGAAGAAGACAAATGGAACAAGATCCTCGATTTTTACAGTAAGGTGGCCGGCGAAAAATTGGTCCTGATTGATGAGGTTTATAAATCGGAGGCCGCCACAAATGCCGGCAACAAGGCCCTATCGATGCTGCTCGCCAAATACGAGCGCATCTACGCCGACCCATTTGAGTCCGTGGATATCTACACAAAACAGTGTTCGGTCGGCGTGAACGCGACCCAACTCGCGCGCATGGGCGCGGTGCTCGCCAATAACGGCAAGAATCCAGCGACAGGCGAGCAAGTCATCAAGACCGAGGACGTGCCTTTCATCCTCTCCACCATGATGATGGCCGGACTCTATGACAGCTCAGGTTCTTGGGCTTGGCATGTCGGACTGCCGGCCAAAAGCGGCGTGGGTGGCGGAATCGTCGCTATAGTTCCGGGCAAGGGAGCAATTGCCGTCTTCGGTCCGCGCCTCGATGACGCAGGAAACAGTGTAAAGGCACAGAAAGTCATCGAATACGTAGCCGACAAACTGGACTACAACCTATTCTCGCCGGGCTCGGTCGGCTTGAAATAAGTCTTGGACGGTTGACGGCTGAACCGGCAGCAGGCGCGGGCACGAGGCTCCCGGTCCAATCTCTTCGCCGCACGCGCGGGGCTTTCAGCGAGGCTGGAATGCAACGGCAATTCTATCGAAAGAAGTGTCGATTTCTCTTGGTTCTGTGCGCCTTGGCCAGCGGTTGGTCTGCGGCCTTCGCGCAGACCCCTTCAAAGGAAGAGAGCAGCTCCAACCCCCAGTTGCAAGTTACCGCGGACGTTCTGAAGAAAGTCGATCAGCTCGTTCAACAAAACGAGCAACTCGAGAAGCAGAATCAAGATCTGGTCGCTGAGATCAAGTCGCTGCGCCAACTTCTTGTCAAACAAGATGGTTCAGTAGCGAATACATCGGCCGGGAACTTGGCGTCAGGTAAAGATGCCAATCGATCAACCGAAGAACCAACACAAAAGAATTCACCACAGAAAGAGTCTATGGCCAGCGAAGAACGCGCCGATAGCGCAAACGAGGAGTTCGCCGCCCAGGAAGAACCACCGAAGTGGGGCAAATACACTCCGAATTTCGGTTACAAGGTCGTGGATACGGAACACGGTGATCTAAGTATTAGCATTTATACCTACGGTCGGTACCTCAACCAGCTAGGACTCAACTCGACCTACACAGACGCGTTTGGCAATGTCAAGACCGTCCAGCGGCGCCAGGACTTTCAGTTAAATAAAGTTCAGATCAAGTTTCTTGGCTGGATCCTGAGCGAGAAGTTTCGGTACTTTTTGTATGCTTGGACTTCTAACGCCTCACAAGGCTTGGGAGCCCAGGTCGTGCTCGCTGGAAACTTGAGTTACGCCTTTAACAAGCACCTGAGCTTGGGCGTTGGCATTCGATCCCTGCCCGGGACACGGAGCGTCGAGGGCAATTTCCCATTTTGGCTCGGCGTAGATACTCGCCTCATAGCCGACGAGTTTTTCCGTCCCTCGTATACCTCCGGTGTTTGGGCTTGGGGGAAGATCACCGACCGACTGGACTACCTCGCGATGGTCGGCAACAACCTGAGTACGCTCGGAGTAAGCGCAGCGCAACTTAACAATAAATTCAGTACGGTTTCCACCGCATTAGTTTGGATGCCCACCACCGGCGAATTCGGCCAGGGATATGGCGACTTTGAGCATCATGAAAATCTTGCCACTCGCTTCGGGGCTCATTTCACTCGTAGCGATGAGGACACCCAGTCGCAGCCGAACAGCAATCAATTCGAGAACACTCAGATCCGCCTCGAAGACGGTACCGTCATCTTCACGCCCAACATTTTCGGCCAGGGTATCACCGTCACCGACCTGATCTACAAGATGGCCGCGTTTGACGCCGGCCTGAAGTACCGCGGCTATTCACTGGATGGGGAATACTTTATGCGTTGGCTTGACAATTTCGAGGGCCCCGGCACCGACGGACTTCCCTCGATCTTTTCCCAAGGCTTCGAGCTGCAAGCTTCAGCGATGGTCGTTCCTAAAACTCTCCAGCTCTATGTCGGGGGATCGTCCATATACGGCAAGTATGGCAATCCGTTTGACTTCCGGGCCGGCGTAAATTGGTTTCCCTGGCACAACAAGGTCGTGCGCTGGAACACGGAATTTCTTTACCTGCAGAATTCGCCGGTGGGTTATACGGCCGTTCCCTTCGCAATCGGAGGCATCGGGCCTGTCTTCCATACAAATCTCGAGCTTGCCTTTTGAGCGCGCGAATGGCAACGATTCGTCTTAACAAGCGAGGTTTTATGCGGGGCAGCGTCCGTCCCTGTCGTTACGGAATCGCAAAGTTTCCGTACTTCATAGTCATCTTCTTGCTCCTGTGGTGTGATTCGGTAGCGGCTCAATCCACGGCAAGCGAGTACGAAGTAAACGACGCTCACTTTCATTTAACAAATTACGTTCAACAGGGTATAGACATTCACGATTTCCTGGCCATTATGGGCACGAAGGTCGGTCGCGTGGCTCTGTTTGGCATCCCACTCCAGCAGCAATGGTCCTATCAGAATTCCGGCGACTTCGCTCCCACCTATTATTTACAAACAGACGCCCCTCTCTACTACTACTCATTCACAGATGCGTACATCGCAATGGTTTATAGTTCACTCTCGTCCGATCAAAAGGCTCGTTTTGATCCAATGATTACAGGATTCAATCCTGCCGATATGTATGCCGCCGATCATATCCGCCGCGTGTTGCAGACATTTCCCGGGCGTTTTCACAGGCATCGGTGAATTTACGATTCATAAGGAGTTTGTTTCTTCGAAAGTCTCCGGAGAAACTGCCAGCCTAACTAACCCGGCCCTCGATCGACTCCTTGATTTCGCGGCTGAGGTTGGCCTCATTGTCCTGATTCACAATGACGTCGATGCGCCTTTCCCCAAGGAAGGCACAGATCCGATCTATTTGGACCAAATGAAATCACTCCTTAAACGACATCCGAACGTCCCGATTATCTGGGCGCACTGCGGGGTAGGACGCGTCGTTCATCCGATCAAGCAACACACGTCGATGCTGGCATCAATTCTCAACGATCCACGGATGCATAATGTGTATTTTGATATTTCCTGGGATGAAGTAGCGAAGTACATCGTTGCCAGTCCCGAGTCTGTTCGAATCACGGCTGATCTCATCAACCGCTATCCAGAACGTTTTCTCTTTGGAACAGACGAAGTCGCTCCGCCAAATCAGGAAAAGTATCTCCGGATCTACCGCCAATACGAAGCGCTGTGGAATGCACTGTCTCCCCAAGCGAGCGAAGATGTTAAGAAAGCAAATTACGAGCGGCTCTTTGATCAAGCGCGGACGAAAGTTCGGGCATGGGAAGCGGCTAACCAAAAAGGAGGCAGTTCAACCCCTATCGCTGGTGGGCAGGCATCGGAATTGCCCTAGCGATTGCCTTTCGACGGGCTCAGGGCTACGCAATCGCAGATGTATTGCGACTTAATTCCTGCGGTTAATGACGCGTTTGCCGAGCATACATTCGTTTCCCAATTGTCTTGTTCGCGCGCTTGTGAAGATTTCAAATGAATCACTCCGAGAGGAAATTTCGATGAGTCCGCATTCATTCTGCAGGAACGTCCTGTTTGCTTCTATCTTGAGTCTGGTTGGTTTGCTCGCCTTCAGCTCCGCTCAGGAAGTCCGCCCGACGCACTGGGCCTACTCCGGCCCGGAAGGTCCGTTGCACTGGGGTGTGCTCGATTCATCCTATACTGCGTGTTCCGCGGGCCATACGCAGTCGCCCATCGACATCACCCACTCGCAGCTTTCGGAGCTCCCCTCACTGAAACCGAACTACAAAGCCGTACCGCTAAACATCATCGACAACGGCCACACAATTCAAGTGAATTACGCCAATGGGAGCACGCTCACCGTCGGAGACAGGACCTACTCCCTGAAACAGTTTCACTTTCACCATCCGAGTGAAGAGCATGTAAACGGCAAGGGTTTCCCTCTGGCAGCCCATCTCTTGCACGCTGATGCCGACGGGAATTTGGCCGTCATAGCAATCCTCTTCGAGCAGGGAAACTCCAACCCTCTGATCGAAAACTTGTGGAGGAGCATACCATCCGAGAAAGAGAAGGCTATCGACATCCCTGCAATGTCCGTTCAGGCGAAGGATCTGCTCCCCAAGGATCTCAGTTACTTCACGTATACCGGGTCGCTGACCACTCCTCCGTGCAGCGAAGGGGTAACCTGGTATGTCCTAATAAACCGCGTTACCGTCTCGCCCGAGCAGGTGGCTGCTTTTAGCAAGATTTACCCGATGGACTCGCGACCCATTCAACCAACCAACGGCCGCGGGATTCTCCGATCAAAATGATTGTTCGACACCCCGAAAGCGATTCGCCACTCCGTTATTGCCATCCGTCAAATGGAATTAACACAACAATAATTCAGCGACGAATGTTTGTGTGGGGAAGAGCAGCTGGAGTTCCACCACTGCTGAAGAACGCAATAGGCAGCTCAATGTCCTGCGAAACAAAGTGTGATCGATCCTCGAAAGCTTCGTTTCTCGGGACGGAAAGTGTCCATTCCATCTTGCTTGACGGTGATTGTGTCGCAACACCCAGAGATCACTACCAATTTGTTTTCATTCGTTCCGGCACACACATGCGACGCAGCTCGCGGAATCAGGGGAATCGGTCAAGACCGCGCAGGTGCTACTGGGCCACTCGGACCTTGAGACAACCCTCCCTCAACCTCTATATGCACGCGATCCCGGACTCGCAGCGGCGCGCGGTAAACCGAGGCGCCGGGGTTTTGTTCTCAGATGTTCTCAAGTTGGAGCCGGACTCGAATAAGTCCGGGAGCATAAACTAATGCAGTTGCTACAGTTGCGGACAAAGAGTG
>CAWIRJ010000005.1:0-126168 GCA_963838475.1 uncultured Acidobacteriota bacterium | reverse complement strand
GTCACACCTGTCCATTTTGCGGCGATTCAAAACATAAACCGGCACGAACAAATAGTCTCCTCCGAACGTGTGGGTATTGCTGGAAGTCGTTCGATCAGGATTCTCTCACAGGCGGATTCTGCGAATCGTGTTTTGAAAAACGGCTGGCGAAATTACCGAAACGCAGGCAGCCGAAAATGGTTGCCAGTGTCCACCGCAACATTACCAATCCCGCTGGAGTGCCGATGAGGGTGGCGGGACCCAGGGGGAGTTAACAAACCGTGCCAACAAATTCTAGCCGTACTGACGATCTTGTTCCCGATTTCAATCCGGATGTTGGCGTGCCAGTGAAATCTTACGCTCGCGCCAATCAAGAACTGGCCGCGGCGTTCGGCCGCTATTTGCAGATACGCGGATTCAGACCCTCCACACAGTTGGCGTACGGAAAATCCGTGCGCTGGCTTGTTAAGTCGCTCGGTTCAGCGAGCATTGTAGGAGCAGATCGGCTAGAAATTCGGGAGTTCTTAGGCGAATTGCTAGACCGCGGCGTTGGTTCTAATACGATTCGCCGGCACACCGCGAGCCTGCGCTGTTTCTTCAGGTTTCTAAAATTGGGTGGATTGAGACATGGCGACCCTACTTTAGCGCTACCGTACCGAAAACTTCCGGGACGGCTACCTCGCGTTCTTACAATTGAGGAAGTAGATCGTTTGATCGCGGCCGGCAATTCTCCGCTCGAAACCGCGATTGCGGAGTTTCTATATTCGACCGGAGTGCGCGTGTCCGAACTGGTTGCCATGCGCCTCGACGATGTGAACTTCGCCGTCGGCGTGGCCCGGGTGAAAAACGGAAAAGGCGGCAAAGACCGAATAGTTCTTTTTGGCAGGAAGGCGGATGCCGCGTTACGAACAATGATCGAATGGCGTCCGCCGAAAGCTGGATTCCTGTTCGAGCCACCGGTTCACCTCGGCCACATGTACGTACGCAAGGCCTCATGGATTGGACGGTTTTACGACAAATCCGTGACTAATGGATGCCATTGTCGCGAAGTGCGGCTCGGCCGAGTTTCGGATCTTCCGACACACACTCAAGCACGTCGAGTGTTCGATCGTATTCTCGCTGCCACCCCGAGCTATAAGCCGCTTCCCGCGCGACCTTACGCCGCCGGGGTCATTCAGCGAATAATCAGGCGAATGGGAATCCGTGCTGGCATTGGCCGCGTGCACCCGCACGCCCTCAGACGCGCCTTCGCAAGCCACATGCTTGAGAGTGGAGCGGATCTGCGAGCCATTCAGGATCTATTAGGCCATGAGAAAGTGACCTCAACAGCTCTATACACATCGCTGTCCGACAAGAATCTGAAAGAAGTCCATACACGCTGTCATCCAATGGCGTAAGGAAACGAACAATGTCCAAGAAAAATAATCAAGCCATCGTGCAGGCCGAGGTTTTGTGTCCAGTACAATCCGCGCCGATTGATGCGCGGAAGATGATCGAAGAGATGGTCAAGCAGAAGGTTGCAGAGA
This sequence comes from uncultured Acidobacteriota bacterium, assembly GCA_963838475.1. GTDB lineage: Bacteria > Acidobacteriota > Terriglobia > Acidiferrales > UBA7541 > Palsa-295. The sequence goes on along the minus strand of CAWIRJ010000005.1, from coordinate 124,663 downwards.
TCATGGTCCGGCAGGACGATCTCGCATTCCAGCCATTTTTTTTGGCGAAGAAAGTCTCGGACCAAATCAAGCGGCTTCAGAGCGTGTCGGAGCAGCGTGCGTGGTCCAGAGTTTTTGGGAAGTACGGGTGCATCGTTTGTGGGCGCAAAGACGTCGCGTACTGTAGCTGCGGCTGCTGCGGACAGTGCTACCGGAAGATCGAGGCGTGGAAAAAGGCAGCCATCCGGGAGGCCGACGCGGAGAGGCCGGTGTTTGACAAGCCAATGGATCTCGTAGTGGTGGCACAGGAAGCGCTCAGGCCGTCGATTGAAGCGCTGATACCCGCAAATGACCCGCCTGCACTGAAAGTTCTGCCAGCGACTACCACGGCCAAGACAAAGAAGACCCGGACGCCGTAATCTTCGCTGCCAGGAACGGTGAGAAAAGGAGAAGCAGAAATGAAAGAGAAAACGGAGACGGAGAAGAAAAGCTCTACTGCGGATGTTTCGGTGGGATACCTACTGGCACATAAGATGTGGACCATGGAAGATGCTTTTGCGTGGAGCGGTTTTGGCGATTTCGAAAGCAACGGACTGGATTTAGAACGCGGTATTCGCTCCGTGGCGTTTCTTCTCGACTACTTGTCAGGGGGTGGCAATGAAGAAATTGATGGATTCGTTGCGCAGGGTTTGGGGAGGTGTCTGACTTTTTGCGCGAAAAAAGCGTCCGGCTTACGAGAAATTAACATTCTGAGGATGAGCGGAAAAATAAGCTACTAAAGAGAATTCGATCTTCGCTATCAAAAGGTAGCGGGAATGGAGGCAACAACATGAACAAGAACGCGCAGAAAGCGGTGGATTATCAGCAAGAAATCGATCCACATCGGTTCATCCGGCAAGTTGGAAAACGGCCACTGCTGAGTCAACCGAAGTGCACGATACCCTACGAGCCAGAGTTGTTTGCCGAGACTTTTGGCCCACCAGAGATGGAGATGAATGACCGAAGACGATCAGGAATTCTCTTCTGGAATTTCGTCGATCAAAACGGGAAGGCAGCGTTCAGTCTATTCGCTGAATTTCCAGGCGGACAAAAGGCCAAGAACACCAAGGACGTACCGGTTTGCTTGTCCGCGCGCGGAAGTTCCTCAACGGCCTACCTTTGGACCGCTGATCGTCTCGCCGCTATTGAAAGTGGCGACGAAACTGCCGCTGCTCCTCGGGGCCGCCAGGTTCGTCGTTTCCCGCGTTTGCTAACTTAATCCAACCCCCGGCTAACAACCGGGGCTTTCGGAGACTTTAAGAATCGTAAAACTGGAGGATAAGAAGATGGAAGGAAATCACGTTCTTGGCTTGGTCCCACCGCGTTCGCGCGAAAAGAGTCGCCGCACGAATCGCAACATGTTCCAGGACGGTCAAGGCAGGTGGTGGTTGGACTACTACAATCCCGAAGGCAAACGCCGGCGCAAGCTCTGTGGAAGCTTTGAAGATGCCAAGAAAGAACTTGCCAAGGTCGATGTAGCAAAAAGCAGCGGACTGTACGTAGACCCCAACGCGGCACCGACATTCAAGAAATATTCGGAAACCTACCTCGAAGATGTGAGCGTTCACAAAGAGAGCTATGAGCGCGAACAGCGTTTGATGAAGAACTTAGTCGATTTCTTTGGGGTCTCACGCCTTTCGAAAATTAAGCGCTCACGGGTAATCGAATACAGAAAAGTGCGCCTGAAATCGGTCAAACCAAGCACAGTGAATCGGGAAATCGCGCTGCTTCGGCACATGTTCAACGTTGCGATGGATGGAGACGAAGACAAGCGTTTGGTTGTCTTCAATCCCGCGCGAGGGGGCGCAGGTTTAAAGGCTTTCAGGGAAACAGAGCGAACTCGTTACCTGGAGATGGAAGGAGTCGAGACTCTACTTCTTGCTATTCAGACTCGGATTGCGAAGAACTCCACGGACAAGCTCAAGTCGAACGCCAAGAAGTTTTGGCAGTACTTGCATACTTCGGTCACTATCGCGCTTCACACAGGAATGCGGAAGGGGGAAATTCTTAGTCTGAAATGGGATCAGATCGGCTGGGAAAAGCGCAATATCCTGATTCCGAAAACTAAAAACGGCGAACCGCGACGAGTGCCGATTGACAGTCTGTTACTCCACGAACTTTCAGAGCAACGCCAGCGCATCCAAAAGTGCGAACGCACGGAAAAATCAGAATTCGTTTTTCCAAGTTATGACCGGGATGGAAAGGTTGTACCGCTCGCTGACGTAAAGGTTGCCTTTGGTCGCGTGCTCAAAGACGCGGGAATCACTAATTTCCGCTTTCACGATCTCCGCCATACCTTCGCTAGCCACTACGTGATGAGCGGCGGCAACCTTTACACGCTATCGAAGATTCTCGGCCACAAAGACATCAAGATGACTCAACGGTACGCGAGCCTTTCTCCTGAATTCATAAACCGGGAACGCGAGCGGCTAGACACTATTTGGACGCCGTCGATAAAAAACGATGCGGAAGCGGCCACAGACCAAGCTCCCAAATACTTGCAATGATTGGCTATTGTCAGAGGATGACGCTTCCCGAGTTCCAGATGTTCTCGTAAGCCGGACGCATGAGACCGGCATCTTCGATTTCGACGATATACGTCGGCTTTTTCTTCGCGGCATCTTTTAGCGACTGCCCGCAAACCCACGCCCGTTGGTCCACAAAAATCACTCGATCATGAATGGCGTTGCTACTGCGAAATTGGAAATTTCCCCCGCTCGCATACTTTTTACCCAGCGTCACCACGTCCAAGGGGACATTGGTGCCGAGCAATCTAAATATCACGGTACGCGGAATAGTGTCGGCGTAGGTTTCAAAAATCTCCTTGCTCAAATACGGGTCAACTACGAAAAGGTCTTGCGCTGCTAGGCCCAGAATTGTCTTGATGCCCTTGTAAAATTCGTATTCCTGTCCCGGCTCGTAAACTCCCTTGATTTCAGGTTCTGGTAAATCCATTTTTAATTCGGCAAGACTACTCTTGAGAACATTTTCATATGCTTTCAGTCGGGCCAGAAAGTTACTTTGATTCAACCTATGATCGACGCCGCTGTCGTAGCCAAAACGAATGTAGTGTTCTCCCGCAGACTTCCCGTATCCGAAATCGCGGTAATAGGAGCTTGCACTACCAAAAGACCGAAGAACGAGCCTGTGGGTAAATTGGAACCACTCTTCTTCCGCAGCTTCAGCTTCTTCATAGTTCTGCGTCTTGAAAGTCTGTAACTTTTCCAACTGTGCCGACAGGAATGTGTTGGCTTTTTCAGGCGGAAGATCGGTGGCGTCTCTTGTGGCTGTTGGCGTCTGGGTGCCATGCTCACACCTTCCTTTTCGTGACGATATTCTAGCGTACTCGTGTGCCTATGCCCATTGTGACAAACAAGGAGCGGACCGAAGGCGAACAACGATTTGAAGCCTATCTGAACGCGATGGGCTGTCCGTTTGTGTTTGAAAAAGAACACCCAGGCAAGAGCAAGAGACCGGATTACACGCTTGCCTTTGGCGGCAACACATATCTGTTCGACGTGAAGGATGCCGACCCTTATACACCACGGGGATTCAACCAATTTGACCCGCACCCGGAAATCACTGAGCGTATAAAAGCCGGGCTAAAGAAGTTCAGGGAATTCAAGGAGTTCCCGTGTTGCATAGTCCTCCAGAACAACGGAAACGTTCGCATGATGAATGAGGAACCCTCCGTCATGCTGGGCGCGATGTACGGCAAAATCGCTTTCCGTGTTCCGTTGTACGTTGGTGAAGGACCACATCCGAATCAGCACCGCCAATTCAACCCGTCTTCACCGGTGGAGCGCAGTTCCAGCCGAACAGAAACACACGAATCAGCGCACTCATCACTCTCCGAAGAATCGGCGTTGGCAAACGAAGACTTCGCAGAATCCAAAAGGACGATCCGAATCTAGGTTTTTGGGACGCTTACCATCGAACAGCTGAGCGGTTTGGCGCTGATTTCTTTGAAGAACTGCAACAAGGCGTCATCGTATGGGAAAATGTTTACGCTCGCGTGCCACTACCCAGAGACGTATTCAGCGGACCGTGGGACGAAAGATATGGACTGGATGACGGCGACATAACGCGCATATTCTGCGGCTCTGCTTTTGAAGAGTTCGATTAACGCGCTAGGAGGTCAGCCGAAACACTAGAGTTACGGCGGATGAACTCTGAAAGCTGAATTCCTTAAAGCGGAATCAAATAGACACTATTTAGACACTGGATGCTGAATCGGATCGAGAACTCGACTATGGCATATCTACAAGTATTTGGCATTATTGAGGAAAGCTGGTGAGCCGGGGAGGACTCGAACCTCCAACCCGCTGATTAAGAGTCAGCTGCTCTACCATTGAGCTACCGGCCCAGCAAAGGATAGACAGTGTAACACGATAAAATCCGGCGCCCAATGAGCGCGGATTCACGTTGAACGGCGAAGAGTCGCCGCGATTTCCTGTGCTACTTGGCGGGCGCGAACCAAGTCGCCCGGACCCAACGAGATCGCCGCCACGCGCGCATGTCCCCCACCGCCATACTTTTCGCACAGCGACGCGAGATTCACATCCGCGGCGATTTCTTTCCACGGGCTTGTCCCCACCGAAACTTTCGTTCGCATGGGCGACGCACTCACGCCTACCGAGTACACTGCGTCTGGATACAGGAAATAAGGAATGAACTTGTTGTAGCCCTCCAAATCCAGATCGCTGACGTCGAAATAAATCACGCCGTCGCGCGAATCCGTACGGTCGCGTAAAATATCCAGCGAACGTCGATGCCGCTCCAGCAAACTTCCCAAGTGTTTCTGCACCATCGGCAATTCCACCATCTCGGCCAGTGAAAGCTTGGCCATATACGGAATTAATTTCGGCACCAGGTCCGCCTCAGGCGCCGCTTCAATCACTAGCGCGAGCTGCATCGCCGGTTCCGCCAGTCCCACCGCAATTTCGGGTGTCGCGAATTGCGCACCGTCAATAATGTTCCCCCAGTGGATTAACTCCGCGAGCGGTTCAGCATTAAACCCAAATTTCTCGGAAGCGATTGTCGCCAGAAATTTGGTGCAGGACTTATACTCCGGATCGTAGAACTTCTTGCCCGAGCGGTCGTGGCGAAAATGCTCGGCGTCCTGCGGCGTCAGAAAAGCGCTTTGGTGATGGTCAAACCACCAAGTCAGCAGCGGTGAGCTTGAATATTTGAAGTCAACAATGGCATTTTCATCGCCGTCGAAAATTCCATCCTCGAATGGATGCGAGGCTTTGTGAGTCATTCCCGTGTAAAGGATTTCCGCGCCAGGATGAATACGCTCACGATAGAAGCGCGTAAAAACCGCGGCCGACGCTGCTCCATCGAAACACCTGTCATGAAAACAAAGGCGAAGCTTCACTCACATCTCCCACGAGACACGTACGCATCCAGTACCTTGCAAAGGAAAGCCAATAAAGATGGACGCTCGACCGCCGGATGTCAAGAGCTAACGCAGGCCTGCAGGACACGAAGGCAAACACTTTGAACGAAAGGAGTGAAACGAGAAGCCGGGATGGTGATTTACGACTTACCGAATATCTTGTCGGCAAGGTCTGCCGCGATCGGTACGCGGAAGCGTTCACCCTGGTACGCTTTAACCATAAGTAGGATCCAGAGAATAAACGTACCAAGATGCAACAGGTGGAGCAGCAGCAACCCGCCCGAAAACCCAGTCCATCCACCAGTTAGCATACTTAAACCAAAAGACATCCCGAGGATATAGCTGATGATATGAAGTGCGCCGAACACCACAATAGATTGCGCTGCATGAAAGCGCACGTAGGGCCGCTTGTCGGTAAAGTAGAAGATCAAACCGGTAACCCATCCGAAAAGATAACAAAACATTCCGGCTATATTTTCTGACAAGCCCGTTTGGGTTGACACTGCGGGACTCGAAACGACGCCGACTGCCTGAGGAGCGCCGCAACTCGGACAGAATGCCGCGTTGTCCGCGACATTGGCTCCGCATTTCGTGCAGTGTGGCATGAACCCTCCGGAAAGCTCGGCGCTTGTTTGGCCGGAGCCTAGCAAAACACAATCATGCCTGCAAGCGCATTCCCTCACAGGATCTCGCGAACTGATTTTCACACAAGTGGCTAGGTCGTAAATGTCGCGAACGAATTCAGCGGCCGGTCGGCGGACACCCTTTGTCTTTCTCCGACTACAAACACCTGTATAATTGTAGGTGCCAACCAATGCGGAAGTGGCGGAATTGGCAGACGCGCCAGCCTTAGGAGCTGGTGGCCGAAAGGTCGTAGGGGTTCGAGTCCCTTCTTCCGCAGAATTTTTTTACACGCCAAATAAATCGCAGACATTCACACGATCGCTTCGGTTGACGCGCGAGACTCTCTTCCCTATACTGGGATTTCACTCGCGGTGAACGCCCGCCGCACTTCCCTGCTGTGCTCCTGGAATTTGGAACGAGTGAAAGGTGAATTGGGCTAGAGTTTGCTTTGAATTCTTGCCGAAAAATTTCAATGACTGAAGCCACATGCAAACGCGAACTCGAGTTGGAAATTCCGGCTGAGAACGTAACGAAAGCAACCGAAAAGGTAGCTCGCGATCTCGCCCGCGTGGCTCGCGTGCCGGGATTTCGTCCCGGCAAAGCACCCGTCACACTGATCCGACGCCGCTTTGCCGAAGATATTCAAGGCGAAGTAGTGCAATCCCTGGTCCCCGAATATCTTGAGAAAGCTCTCGGCGAAAAAAACCTCACTCCCGTGACGCGCCCTGAAGTGGACAAAGTTGATTTCAAAGAAGGCGAACCGCTACGCTTCCGGGCAGTCTTCGAAGTGCTTCCGGAATTCGAGCTGGGCGATTACAAAAACCTTGCCGTTAATATCGACGCGGTCGAGACGGGCGACACGCAAGTAGAAAAGACTATTGAAGAAATGCGCGAGCGCGCTGCAACGTTCGTACCTGTTGAAGGCCGTCCCGCTGAGGATGGCGATTACGTCCTCATTAAGCTTTCTGGAATGCCTGTCGGCGGCGGTGAACCCGTACAAGCCGATAACATCCTGTGCCACATCGGCGCCGAGGAAACCTTAGAAAGTTTCACTGAGAATTTGCGTGGCACAAGTCCGGGCGACACGAAAAAATTTCGCTCTCAGTATCCCGATGATTATCCAGATCAAAAGCTTGCAGGCAAAGCTTACGATTACGCCGTAGAAGTTCAGGGCATCAAGGAAAAGAAGCTCCCCGAGCTGAACGACGAATTTGCCAAGGATGCCGCCGGCGAAAAGGGCGGCTTCTCAACCGTAGCTGAGATGCGCGATCTCATCACCAAGGACCTCGAAGCCGCTAAAGAAGACCAGCAACAATCGCAAGCTCGCGAGAAAATTTTGGAAGCTTTGGTCAAGCAGCACGATTTCCCCGTTCCGGAAGCGCTTGTTGAGCATCAGATGGATGTAAGACTCGAGCGCACGGTTCGGACCCTGGCGGCTCAAGGCGTGGACCCTCGAGCAGTGAATGTCGATTGGGTAGCCCTTCGCAAGCGCCAGCACGATCGTGCAGTGGATGATGTAAAAGCCGAGTTGCTCATCGATCGTATCGCAGAGGCGGAAAAGATCGACGTGACCGATGAAGAAGTCGAAAAACAGATTGAAGCCCTCGCGGAACGCAGTGGCGAATCAGCAACCGCGTTGCGCGCTCGCTTGACAAAGCAAGGAGCGCTCGATAGGATGAAATCTAAGTTGCGCAGCGACAAAACGATAGATTGGCTCTACCGCAACACCCGGATCGAGACGACGGCCAAAAGTGAAAAGTAGGTTCGGGTTCCTCAGCGCGCAAACACACTCCCTATGAGACATACAGACGACGGCAGTCCGCGTGCCACAACACTGGTTCCGATGGTCGTTGAACAGACCAATCGGGGCGAGCGAGCATACGATATCTACTCTCGGTTGCTTAAGGATCACATCATCTTCATCGGCACGCCGATTGACGATCATGTGGCTAATCTGGTGACCGCCCAATTGCTTTTCCTCGCGTCCGAAGATCCGGAGAAGGATATTTCGGTGTACATCAACTCTCCCGGAGGCTCGATCTCTGCGGGGATGGCGATTTATGACACTATGCAGTTCGTGCGTCCGGACGTGGTGACCTATTGCATCGGCCAATCCGCGTCTATCGCGGCTGTGTTGCTTGCTTCCGGCACGCCCAAGAAGCGCTACGCGCTTCCAAACGCTCGCGTGCTGATTCACCAGCCTTGGATGTCTGGCTTATCGGGACAGGCCACCGACATCGATATTCACGCCAAGGAAATCCTTCGCACTCGCGAAGCGCTCAACAAGCTTCTCGCCGGCCATACCGGCCAGTCGATTGAAAAGATCGAGCGCGACGTGGAGCGCGATTTCATCATGACGGCAGAGCAGGCCAAGGCCTATGGAATTGTCGACGAAATTATTTCGAAGCACCGTTAGTGGGTTCCAAAGGGTTAGTATCTAAAGCGATGATTCTCTGCAGCTGGCCCGTCCTTCGTCTTACAATAAGGAATAGATTTGTCGTCGCTGTCGTAGCTTCCAAAAGACGAGGACACACTTTGTGAAGCGGTTCACCCCAGAAGAGCCGTTGCGATGTTCCTTCTGCCATAAAACGCAGGAGCAGGTGGAGAAGCTTATCAGCTCTCCCTCGGAGTATCCGCGGTCATACATCTGCAACGAGTGCGTGGGCGTCTGCCAGCAAATCCTGGAAGACGAGAAGCGAGAGCAAGCCAGCCCGGTTAATCGGCGTCTGCCTCGCCCCCCTGAGATCAAAGCTTTTCTCGATGGCTACGTAATCGGCCAGGACAAAACGAAAAAGAAACTTGCCGTAGCGGTTTATAACCACTACAAGCGCATCTTCCTGAATAAACAGCCCGGCGATGTGGAACTGGCGAAATCAAACATTTTGCTGATTGGTCCCACTGGCACGGGCAAGACGCTTCTAGCCCAGACTCTTTCGCGCATGCTCGATGTACCTTTCGCCATCGTCGACGCCACAACACTTACCGAAGCAGGCTACGTCGGCGAAGACGTCGAAAACATTATTTTAAAACTGCTGCAGGCAGCCGATGGTGACGTCGCCCGCGCACAGCAAGGCATCATATATATCGACGAGATCGATAAGATTTCCAAAAAGGACGAGAACCCTTCCATTACCCGCGACGTTTCGGGTGAGGGGGTGCAACAAGCGCTGCTAAAGATTCTGGAAGGCACCGTTGCCAACGTTCCGCCACAAGGTGGACGCAAGCATCCGCATCAAGAATTTACGCCGGTGGACACCACGAATATCCTGTTCATCTGCGGCGGAGCTTTTGTAGGCATGGAAAAAATTATCGAGCGCCGCGTAGGCCAGAAGTCGTTGGGCTTTCACGCAGATGTGCAACCGACCACCGCTACGCGCCGCAATATTGAAGTGCTCGAGCAAGCGCAGCCGACCGACCTGATTCGCTACGGTCTGATTCCCGAATTCGTGGGCCGCTTGCCAGTCGTGGGCGTTTTGAGCGATCTGGACAAGTCAGCGCTTGTGCGAATACTCACCGAACCCAAGAACGCACTTGTTCGCCAATATCAGCGCCTCTTTGAGTTTGAAAACGTGCGTTTGCGCTTTACCGACGATGCCCTGGATACCGTTGCCGAACTCGCGCTACAACGCAAAGTCGGAGCTCGCGGCCTGCGCATGATCCTGGAAGATTTGATGCTCGAAATGATGTATCACTTGCCCGCCCAGCGAAAACTACGCGACTTCGTTGTTACCGGCGATATGGTGAAAGGACGCGAAATCAATTGGAGTCTGCTGGAAAAGGCAGGTTAGACCTTTGGCGCTAAAGGAACCGATGTTCAACCGCGAAAAAACTGAAGTAAAGCGCGTGCCTATGATGCCAGTGCGGGAAATGGTTATTTTCCCGGAGATGATGCATCCCTTCATTGTTGGCCGCGAAGCGTCCGTGCGAGCACTGGAAGACGCGCTGGCTGGCGACAAGAAGATTTTCCTCGTCACGCAGCATGATGCCTCTGTGGATGATCCCAAGCCTGAAGAAATTTATCAGGTCGGAACGCTCGCCAATATCGTCCAGAGCGTAAAGCTGCCCGACGGCAACATAAAAGTTTTGGTAGAAGGCACTGTCCGCGCGAAAATCATCCAAGTAACCAGCGACGAGGGCTTCTTCCGCGCTTCCATTCGCGTAGTTACTTCCCCGGTGGAGTCCACACCGCAGCTTCAGGAAGCTTCCAGCCGCGTCACTACTCTCTTCGAGCAGTATGTGAAGCTTTCGCAAAGCCTGAACTATGACACCATGATCGCCGCTGTCCGTGTCGAAGATGCCAGCAAGCTTTCCGACGCGATAGCAGCAAATTTACAGATTCCGGTTGAGGAAAAGCAGGAACTCCTGGAACTTTTCGACCCGCTCGAACGCTTGAATCGCATCGCGGATATTCTTGAAGTCGAAACCGAGAAACTCAACGTCGACCGCTCGATTAATACGCGCGTCAAACGACAGATGGAGCGCGCCCAGAAAGAGTATTACCTCAACGAAAAGTTGAAAGCCATTCAGAAAGAGCTCGGCCGCGGCGAAGCAAACGAGATCGAGCAACTCAAGAAAAAGATCGAAACCTCCGGCATGCCCGAAGGCCCACAGGAAAAGGCCATGCAGGAGTTGAAGCGCCTCGAAATGATGCCGCCCATGTCGGCGGAATCGACCGTCTCACGCAATTATCTCGATTGGCTGCTGGCTGTGCCGTGGAAAAAGCGATCCAAGGAAATTCGGGACATTAAGCGCGCCGAAACGATTCTCTCCGAAGACCACTACGGCCTGGAAAAGATCAAAGAACGTATCCTCGAATATCTCGCCGTTCGCCAGCTGGTAAAGAATCCCAAAGGCTCGATTCTCTGCTTTGTGGGGCCCCCAGGAGTTGGCAAAACTTCGCTGGCCATGTCCATCGGCCGTGCCACCGGCAGAAAATTCGTGCGGGTCTCGCTCGGCGGCGTTCGTGACGAAGCCGAAATCCGCGGCCACCGCCGTACCTACATAGGCGCTCTGCCCGGCCAGATCATCCAGATGATGCGTAAAGCCGGCACAGTGAATCCCGTGTTCGTGCTCGACGAAGTGGACAAAATGTCCATGGATTTCCGCGGCGATCCGTCCGCAGCCCTGATGGAAGTTCTCGATCCCGAGTTGAACAATGCCTTCACAGATCATTACCTCGACGTCGAATACGATCTCTCCAAGGTAATGTTCATTTGCACTGCCAACGTCCTGCACACGATTCCGCAGCCTCTGCAAGACCGCATGGAAGTTCTGCGAATTCCGGGCTACACCGAGCAGGAAAAACATCAAATCGCGCAGCGTTTCCTGGTACCCAAAGAAATCGAAGCGACCGGCCTGACCGAGGCCAACCTGAAATTTACCGATGAAGCCGTCACGCACATCATTCGCCACTACACTCACGAAGCGGGCGTGCGTAACCTGAGCCGTGAAGTTGCCAACGTTTGCCGCAAAGTCGCCCGAAAAGTTGTTGCGGATGGAAAAGGCGTGGAGATCGCCATCACCGATACGAATGTCAACGACTACCTCGGCGTTCTGAAATATCGCGATTTCCTGGCCGAAAAGAAAAATGAAATTGGCCTTACTACCGGCTTGGCCTGGACCGAAGTTGGCGGCCAAGTGCTTTCCACCGAAGCCATGCTGATGCAGGGAAAAGGCCGTCTCACTCTTACCGGCAAACTCGGTGACGTGATGCAGGAATCCGCGCAAGCGGGCATGAGTTACGTTCGCTCACGCACTCATCTCTTCGGCCTGCCGAAAGATTTCTATCGTCACCTCGATATTCACGTGCACGTTCCCGAGGGCGCAATACCCAAGGATGGCCCCTCGGCCGGCATCACGCTATGTACGTCCATCGTCAGTGCCTTGACCCGTATTCCGGTTCGTTGCGACATTGCCATGACCGGGGAAATTACCTTGCGTGGCAAAGTTCTGCCCATCGGCGGAGTGAAGGAAAAGCTTCTGGCGGCGCACAGGCTTGGTCTGCGCACCGTGATTTTACCGAAGGGTAACGAAAAAGACCTGGCGGAGATTCCGCCGGAAATTCAGTCTCAGATGTCCATTCATTTCGTCGAAAATATGGACGAAGTGTTGCAGATCGCGCTCGAACATCCGCTGCCGATTCCAGGGCACCCGCCGGTCGCCGGCGTGGACCCCAAGTTTGTTTCAGATGTAGCGCAAGACAGCGAATTAACCAATTGAAACCCTCCGGCTCTCTCACATCCTGCTAAGCAGGTTCGGCCCGCAACCGGGGGATTCAGATTGTCTGATTCAAATAAAAGTTCAGTCCAAGTAGTGACCCGGTTTTAATTTGGACAGAAGTGGCAGGTTCGAAGTTGCGCCCGCCCGCAGTCCATTCAGAAATAAATCACGCCTGAAAATCAGGCTTAAGAAGGAATAAACTCGATGAGCATTAGCCTTGCAGAACTAAAAGATAAGAACATCACCGATTTGGCCAAGATCGCCAAAGAACTCAACATTCCCGGCGCCTCCGGCATGCGCAAGCAGGAGTTGATCTTCCAGATCCTCCGCGCGCAGACCGAGAAAAATGGCCTCATCTTCTCCGAAGGCGTCCTTGAATGCCTTCCCGATGGCTTCGGCTTCCTGCGCGCCCCGGAATATAACTACCTTCCCGGCCCGGACGACATCTACGTCTCGCCCTCGCAAATCCGCAAGTTCGATCTGCGCACCGGCGATACCGTATCAGGCCAGGTACGTCCACCAAAAGATGGCGAACGGTACTTTGCGCTGATTAAAGTAGAAGCCGTCAACTTCGAAGATCCCGAAGTGGCGCGAAACAAGATTTTCTTCGACAACCTTACGCCACTCTATCCACAAGAACGCATCCGCCTGGAAACCACCAAGGAAAATCTGACGGGCCGCGTGCTCGATATGCTTTGCCCCATCGGCAAAGGCCAGCGCGGATTGATCGTCGCTCCGCCGCGCACCGGCAAAACCATGATGCTGCAGTCCGTCGCCAATTCCGTCACCACCAATCATCCCGAAGTCGCGCTGATCGTTCTTCTTATTGACGAGCGCCCGGAAGAAGTTACCGACATGCAGCGCACCGTGAAAGGCGAAGTCATCAGCTCCACATTCGATGAGCCACCCCAGCGTCACATTCAAGTTGCTGAAATGGTCCTCGAAAAAGCCAAGCGCTTGGTGGAACACAAGCGCGACGTCGTAATCCTGCTCGACTCGCTCACGCGTCTGGGCCGCGCTTACAACGCTGTAACGCCGCCTTCCGGTAAGGTTCTTTCCGGCGGTATTGACGCTAATGCTTTGCAGCGCCCGCGTCGCTTTTTCGCCGCCGCGCGAAACATCGAAGAGGGTGGCTCGCTAACTATCATCGCCACCGCCCTCATCGACACCGGCAGCCGTATGGATGACGTCATCTTCGAAGAATTTAAGGGAACAGGTAACATGGAAATCAACCTCGACCGCCGCCTGGTCGATAAACGCGTGTTCCCCACGATCGATATCAATCGCTCCGGAACACGTAAAGATGAATTGCTTTTGCCTCCGGACGAACTCAATCGCATCTGGGTGCTCCGCAAAGTCCTTAGTCCGCTCTCGACCGTGGAAGCTATGGAACTTTTGTTGGGCCGCCTCTCCAAGACCAAGACAAACGCGGAGTTTCTCTCCTCGATGTCCAGCCCAGCCTAATTTCCGCTGCGCCGAATCGAAACGGAGAAAACTCTTCTTGGGCTGTCTTCCGGTTAATTCTGAAAGATGAGATTTAGGCGTGCAGCGCTCGGTTGTTAACGGTTCTGAGCGAATTCACAATAACGCAGCTGGTCGAAGAAATTTACTAGCCGAGGAATCCCAGGTTATTGCTGCTGAAGTTGCCGATGTATGGCAGCACGTACGGAAGATCTGCCGTGCTCAACCCGAACCATTGCGCCAGCGTTGAAGCGTATTGGGCCGACGCAGTGCTAGGGATCCAGCGTCCGTTGGAGCCCACATCATCCGGTCCGCCGAGCGCTAGAGTTGGGAACGTCCCATAAATCTGTCCGCCCTTCACCGCGCCTCCCAGAATGATGTGGTGACTGCCCCACGCATGATCCGAGCCATCCGCTGAATTCGGCTGGAATGTGCGCGCAAAATCCGAGCAGGTAAAGGTGGTCACCTGATTCGTCAAACTCAATTCGCCTAGTGCCTGGTAAAACGCTGCCAACGCCGGACTCACCTCCGCCAGAAGGCCCGCTTGTGTCATCAGTTGCGCCGAATGAGTATCGAAGTTCCCCACGCTTACGAAGAAAATTTGCCGCGTAACTCCCAACGCTCCGCGAACTTGCATTATTCTTGCAACCTGGTCGAGCTGCGCTCCCAAGGGGGTGGAAGGAAACACAGTTTGTAACGGAGGCGCGGAACCGAACGCATTTTCCAGCACGGTGTTGTAGGTGAAAGCATTGTTAGTGATTCCATTGTCTTCTTGCACCAAAGAAACGCCGGTGCTGAAGTTCGATAATTGCTGCGCCGTCGCTTGGCGCGGCATGCAGTAAGAATTATCGCTGCAGCTTGGAGTTCCGGGCCCACCCGACCCCACCGCTACAGGTGAAGTCTCCGTCCCGTTGCAAAAAAGAGTATCGCCGCTAATCGACGCAACCATCGGAACCAGCGCTCCCGGATTGAACTGAGAACTCATCCGGTCCGCCATGCGACCCGCCCACCCTGTGCTTCCCGCGGAGTTGCTCATCTGGTTCTGCCATTCCAGTTGCTGGTCCGGGTGCGAGAACAAATTCGTGGGCGGTGCCACTTGATTGCCCTGGTATTGCGCCTTGGTGGTTGGTTGCAACAGCGTTCCGACGTTGGCCAAAAACGCCGCATTGCCGCTGTTGAATAGGCTCTGCAGTTCCGGCATGCTTGGGTGCAACGCGAAATTGGGCTGCGGCGCGAGTTGCAGCAAAGTGTTCTGAGGCAGTGCCAACGGTCCCCGGATACTAGCGTAATTGTTGTACCCGGTCGTATCGAATGGGATGAGCATGTTGTTCGCGTCATTCCCGCCGAACATGAAGACGCACACCAGGGCTTTGTACCCTGCAGATGATTGCGCCAGCGCGTTCAACATTCCGAATGGCCGAAAGCCCAGAAGGTTGCCGGCGGCCAGCAAGGAAGCGTTCACGATAAAACTTCTTCGGCTGTGTGACATAAGGCTCCTTTAATCCGCCCAACTCGACTAATGCATGACCTTGTATTCCGAAGACGAAACCACCAAGTAGACCGCTACCTCCGCTCTGCTCTGCAAGTTGGTCGACGGGATAGCGCTAATCGTCGAGATCAAGGCGCTTCGCATATCGCTGGGCATCTGGCTGTGCATGAAAACCATTCCCAGATAATCCACGAGTCCCGCAGGATTAGACGCTTGTTGCCCGATCACGCTGGTCGCACTCAAGTCGATCATCGGTCCGGAAGCATCGTTGTGAATGATTCTGTCGGCGAGGCTCAAGCGCGGGATGACCGAACCCGTGTTCTCCAACGAAAACTCAGGAGCGTTTATAGTTGTTTGGGGAATTACGTAACTCGGAGGAAAGAAGTTGAACACGCTGGTCTGCGAGAAAGGCGCTTCCCCCACGGAGGCCACCGCCCCGGACATAAAAGAGACGAACGGATACGAATTCGCTGGACTCGATGGAGCATTCAATCCACGTATCAAATTCACCGTCCACAACAGCGGCTCGCGCAGGTGCCCACCATTAACGGCCGGAGTCGCATCAGCTTCGTCACCTGTTTGGGTATCGCCTGCCCGTGCTTCTGAATCCATCAGGATCGCCGTGATCACGCCCTTCATATCGCCTCTAACGCCACTCCCGTTATCTGCAAACACTGCCGCGACGCGCGAAACATAGGCCGGGCTTGGATCGCCGGTGACCAGGTGCTGGATGAGTTGCCGGCACACAAAGGGGCCAATGTTCGGATGCGCAAAAATATTGTCCAGTGCGCCCTTGAGATCCTCCTCGGCCGTCTGCCCTGCCGGAAGTGTGGTCCCGTTAAGAAGTATTTTTTGAGACATGTCATGTTGGTTTTCGACGGGAACCATCAGGTGCAACCAGTTGTGCGTATAATTGAAACTCGATGGCGTGCTTCCATCCGGGTTTGCATTTGTCCAACCAGTGTAAGCGCGCGCAAAAGCTTCCACCTGAAGCTCGGTGTAGGTCGGAATTGGATTGCCGCCCGAATCTGTCTGTAGAGTCCCATCCGGGTTCAGCAAATTCACGCCCAGAGAAAAGAGCTGCATCATTTCGCGTCCGTAATTCTCATTCGCGATTTGGCCCGCGGGAGGTTTTGGGCTGTTCAGCATATTCAGGTAGTCGCCCATGGCCGGAGAAAGCGTGGCGTCCTGCATAATCGTGCGGTAGTTGGTGAACGCGTCTCCAGCCAGCGTATTCAAGTAGAAAGGCATAGCATTGTCTTGCTGAATCGGCGCGACAAATATTTCACTCAGCGCCATGGCCACGCGTTGGCGCAATTGATCGTTGCCCCAGGCCGCGACATTCAAAAATTCCGATTGCGTGCAGTGCCAGTTGGCCGTAGGGCATTGCGTAGGCTCGGGCGACGATGGAGGCTCGCTGAAAAGCGTCGGCGCTTGGTTGAATTGCTCGGTCAGCGCCGCTTGCAGTCCGATTTGTTGCACGTGCGCGATAGTCGTCGCCGTTGGCCCAAAGCTTGACTGATCCAGGAAACGGGCAGCGGCGGTAGCTGTTGACGTGATCGACCCAACCACCTGGGCGTTCAACTGATTCGAGGCGCTGGAGCCCGGCTCCGGGTTTGTAACTACCACAGCAACGGCGCCAACTTGAGACGTGGAAGCAGTCCCCGTCGCCGTCAACTGTGTGCTCGAAACGAAACTCGTCATTAAATTGCTGCCGCCAAAGGATACCGTCGCTCCGTTCACAAAACCGCTGCCGGAGATCGTCAAACTAAATGCACCAACATTCACCTGCGCCGGGGAGATACTGCTGATCACTGGTATCGCGTTCCAAAGCGTCACCGCACTCGAACTGTTAACCGAAGCCCTCGCCGTTTCCGCGGCTTCAACGGTCACCGTGTTCGGCGAAGGTAACGTGGCAGGCGCCGTGTAATTGCCGTTGGTGTCAATCGTGCCGGTCGCTGGGCTTCCTCCCACCGTGCCGTTTACCGACCATGTGAGCGGCTTGGTTGTCACTGATGGCGTGAACTGCTGCGTCGAGCCCGCACGGACGTCTGCGGTAGTCGGCGATATCGTCAGTGTGCCGGACCCCGGGGATGTGTTGCCCGGCGTGAGAGCACAGCTCGAAAGCGTTATAACCAGCACAAAGACGGTCGCTGCAGCGATGGATGAGCGGCGCACGGTATCCTCTCTGGGTACATGGAGATTTCGAATGCCCGTCCAAACCCTGTGCATCGGAAAAAGTTTCAAACCCTTTATGAGAATTCCGGGCATTCAACGAGATGGAAAAAGATGAGGCGCAGCGTAACAGAAAAGAATCCGTGCTCGTAACTGGTACGAATGCCAGTTTCTAGGCCTGTCCGTGAGTACCACTCGGACGCGGAATTAAGTCTCATAACGCTCAAAAGACAGGAGCTTACAACTTGTCTCTCATATGTTCGTGTGCTATTTTCACGGCTCATCAAGAGTCGCGCGTCCGAGCAGGATTGTCGTGCTTTTTTGTTCTCACCGTCACTTGCCGCTTCGGGGCGGTGGCTGTGCCATTTTGGATCTCGCGTTTCGTCTCGCGAACTTTCGCTCTTGAAGGACCAGCCGAAATGATTCGCTCTTACCAAGGCCACACGCCGCAAATCGCCGCGACCGCCTACATCGACCCACAAGCCGTGGTCATCGGTGACGTCGTCATCGGCGAACACTCCAGCGTGTGGCCCTGCGCCGTTCTTCGCGGTGACGTGAACATCATGCGTATAGGCGCGCGCACAAATATTCAGGACGGCTCGGTCCTCCATGTCATGCGTGACACAAACCCACTGATTCTCGGTGACGATGTCACCGTGGGTCACGCCGTCGTCCTGCATGGCTGCACCATCGAGTCGCGATGCCTGATCGGCATGGGAAGCATCATCCTCAACGGCGCAAAAATTTGCGCCGGCAGCATCATCGCCGCCGGCACGCTTGTCCCCGAGCGCACCGTCGTCCCTCCCGGCAGCCTTTTCATGGGCCAGCCCGGCAAATTGCGCCGCACGCTCACGCTCGAGGATCTCGACTCCATCGATCGTTACGCCCAACGCTACGTGGAATACAAGGAAACTTACAGAGCCGAGTCTGGAAATTGACCGTTCGCTATTGAGGATTCCCCACACGCTGAAGTTTGCTTGCCTACGTGTTGTAAAATGATCTGATGGGCGACGCGCCTTATTTTAGGCAGAGGGGCAGCCCCGGCGGAATTGCTGCCGGAAACATGGCAAGCCTTCGTGAATTCTCTAAGCTCGAGCCGACCATGCGCGCAGATTGCGCTCCGGGCGGCCCTGCGGAGCGGCGAGCATTGGCATCCCGCTCGCCCAGAGCGCCTTTCGTGAAGGGAGCCAGTGCGCCGCGACGCGCGATGCGGGGGATCTTTTCCGCACTTTCTAATCGCGAACTCGATTTATTAGAAACCGTCGTAAGCTATAGCAAACAAAGGAGAGCGCCCCGTTCTAATCGCGAACTTTGAACCAATGTGCACACGACATTTTCGCTTCATCCCATGACCGAAAATAAACGCCAATTCCGCGCCATCAAAGGCACCCGCGATATCTTGCCCCCGGATTCCGCCCTCTGGAATTGGTTCGAACAAACCGCCCGCAACACCTTCGAATCCTACAATTTCCGTGAAATCCGCCTCCCCATCTTCGAGGAGACCGAACTTTTTGCCCGCTCCGTGGGTTCTGATACTGACATTGTTTCCAAGGAAATGTTTTCGTTCAGCACGGGTCACGATGCCTACTTAAAGGAAGAGAGTCCCTCCCCGCAAAGCTATTCCTTAAGGCCGGAGGCGACCGCGAGCGTTGTACGGGCGTACATCGAGCATGGGATGCAAACTCTCCCCGGGAACGTAAAGCTCTACTACGTTGGGCCAATGTTTCGCCGAGAACGCCCGCAAAAAGGGCGCTACCGCCAGTTCTACCAGATCGGTGCGGAAGTCCTCGGCCAGTCCGATGCGCCCTCCATCGACGCCGAAGTCATTGAAATGCTGGTGACGTTTTTTAAACGCGCCGGCCTCACGCACACGACTCTCTATATCAACTCGATCGGCGATAAAAATTGCCGTCCCCAATATGTAGAAAAACTCCGCGAAGAGTTGCGAAATGTTTCAAACCAGCTCGGCCCCGACAGCCAGCGTCGCGTCGAAACGAATCCGCTGCGCGTCCTCGACTCGAAATTGCCGGAAGAGCAAGCCATCATCGTAAAGCTGCCGCGCATCTCGGATCATCTTTGCGACGCTTGCCGCGAGCATTTCGCAAAACTGAAAGAAGAACTAAGTCTGCGCGGCATCGCCTACGAAGAAAATTGGCGCCTCGTTCGCGGCCTGGATTACTACACGAGAACCACCTTTGAAGTGATCGCCGAAGGCCTCGGCTCGCAGAACGCAGTCTGTGGAGGCGGCCGCTACGATGGCTTGGTCGAACTCCTCGGCGGCGCGTCCACAAAGGGCATCGGGTTTGCCATCGGCACCGACCGCGCCATCTTATCCGTCCAAGATTCTGGGAAATTGCCGAAGCTCCCGGGCCTAGCGGTTTTCGTCGCATGGATGGGACAGGCCGCGTATCCTACAGCAGTGAATATCACGCGAAAACTTCGGGACGCAGGACTGGCCGTCGAGCTCCCCGCTGAAGAAATGAAGTTCAAAAAGTCCCTGGGTCTCGCCGATAAACTCGGCGCGCGCTACGCTCTTATCATCGGCGAGGATGAGGTCAACTCCGGCACTTTCACCCTGAAGCACCTGGCCGATTCCGACCAGAAAAAACTTTCAGAATTCGATTTGCTCGAATATCTTGAATCCGAACAAAGAGGCACGCGTGCCTAATTCCCGAATCCGCCGGTGCGAAACTAATTGCAATAGACCAAGGCCCGCAACTAAATTCGAGGACAACAACATTGCTTGAAGCGCTCGGAAACTTGAAACGAACAACTTATTGCGGCGACTTGCGCGCATCCGACGCGGATAAAGATGTTGTACTGATGGGCTGGGTCCACCGCCGGCGCGACCTCGGCCAGCTGATTTTCATCGACCTCCGCGACCGCGCCGGAATCGCCCAAATTGTCTTCAACAAGGAACTGCATCCAGAAGCGCACGCCAAAGCCGAGCAACTACGCTCGGAATTTGTTGTTGCCGTCGAAGGCAGCGTCCTGCGCCGCCAGAAGTCCAATCCGGAAATTGCTTCCGGCGAAGTGGAAGTAATGGCTACGCGTCTCCATATCTTGAACAATTCCAGGACGCCTCCTTTCCAGATCGAAGAAGAAGTTACGGCCAGCGAAGAAACGCGGCTGCGATACCGCTACCTGGACTTGCGGCGCCCCAAACCGCATCGCAACCTGGAATTGCGCCACCGCGTAATCCTCGAAATTCGTAAAACACTCGACGAGCTTGGCTTCTTTGAAATTGAAACGCCCATGCTCACGCGTTCCACGCCAGAAGGCGCGCGCGACTGTTTGGTTCCCAGCCGGATACATCACGGAAAGTTTTACGCGCTGCCGCAATCCCCACAGATCTTCAAACAGATCCTCATGATTTCCGGTATGGACCGTTACTTCCAAATCGTGCGCTGTTTCCGCGATGAAGACTTTCGCGCGGACCGCCAGCTTGAGTTCACACAGCTCGACCTGGAGATGTCCTTCCCGCGCCAGCAAGATGTTTTTGAAGTGATTGAGCGCGTGATGGAACGCACGTGCGCCGTCGTAGGGGTACAGGCAAAAGGACCGTTCCGCCACCTGGACTACAAAGAAGCGCTTCGCCTATACGGCTCGGACAAGCCCGACCTGCGTTTCGGCATGGAATTGCACAACGTTACACAATTCTTTGAAGCTGGTCGAGAGAAACTGCAAATCGCGGGAAATGTGCAAGCGGTCGTCGCAACAGGCGCAGCTTCGTGGTCGCGTAAACAGATCGATGAGCTTGGCGAGTTCGCGAAATCAGCGGGGGCTCGCGGTGTTTATACAGTGAAAGTAGCGGCGGAAGGAATTACCTCCCCACTCGAGAAGACGCTGGGCCCGGAGACGCTGAAGAAGCTTGCAGAAACTGTCGGCGCGAAAGTTGGCGATTTGATCGTCGCCGCAGCTGCAAAAGAACAAATCGAGCACAACGATACATCGTTAAACGTGGCGGGCCAGATTCGTTTGTATCTTGGCGACAAGCTCAACCTGATCGATCGCGGCAAATGGGAGTTCGCCTGGATCACCGGCTTCGCGCTCTTCGAATGGAGTGCCACAGAAAAACGTTGGGTCAGCGCGCAGCACCCGTTTACAGGAATCTATGAAGAGGACCTGGACAAGCTCGAAACCGCGCCATGGGAATGCCGTTCAAAGGGTTACGATTTGGTTTTAAACGGCAACGAGCTTGGCTCCGGAAGTATCCGAATTCACCGCCAGGATGTGCAGGCTCGCATGTTCAAAGCTCTCGGCTTGACCGACGAGCAAGCGCGTCAGCGTTTCGGCTTCTTCCTCGACGCGCTTACTTACGGCACGCCTCCGCACGGTGGCATTGCTCTTGGCATCGACCGCGTAGTGATGCTGCTGGCGGGCGAAAAATCCATTCGCGAGGTCATCGCCTTCCCGAAGACCACTGCTGCGGTAGATTTAATGGCCGACTCACCCTCTGAAGTTGACGCGTCTCAGCTCGACGAATTGGGCGTCGCAATCAAGCAGGAAAAAAAATGACAGTCGCTTTTGTCCCGGGCGCGATTTCCTATCGATTGCTCCTGCTGGTACCAATTGCGGTGGCGGGTATGATTCTTTTGATTCGAGCGATGCGCAAGCTTGCGCTTCGCCCGCAATTTATGGTGCTGCTGGTCCTGGGCGTCTCGATTGGCTTTATCTTTTTGGTTATGGTGCAGATGGCTGAGTTCCCGCAGTGGCTTGGTGTTACGCTACTGGTCATTGTGTTCATTGCCAGCTTTTTTGGCGTGCGGATTTTCCTTCGCAGCGTGGCCCAAGAAGAAAAGGACGAGGACGAAAATATTCGCGCTGAAGATGCTCGCAATGCGCTAGATACTAAGTTTCCAAACATGAAGCCAACGAAACACATTCTATGAGCCGTATACGCATACTCGCGGAAAACGTGGCGAACAAGATCGCGGCCGGCGAGGTAGTGGAACGCCCTGCATCGGTTGTGAAAGAGCTACTCGAAAACGCGCTGGACGCTGGCGCCCGCTCGATCCGCATTGAAGCCGAATCCGGCGGCAAGCGGTTAATTCGCGTGGTCGACGATGGCATGGGAATGAACCATGACGACGCACTGCTCGCTTTCGAGCGCCATGCCACATCGAAGTTGCGAACCGCGGACGATTTGCTATCTATTTCAACGCTGGGATTTCGTGGAGAGGCGCTCCCTTCGATTGCTTCTATTTCGAGGCTTGTGCTTGAGACGCGCTCCGCTGAGGGCGAACAAGGGACGCGAGTTGAGTTCGCCGGGGGAAAGCTGATCAGTGTGAAGCCGGCAGGCGTGCCTGCGGGCACGTCCATCAGTGTGGCGGATATTTTTTACTGCGTGCCAGCGCGGCGCAAGTTTCTTAAATCCGAAACTACCGAGCTCGGACACATAGCTTCTCTCGTCACGCACTACGCACTGGCGCATCCCGACTGTCAATTTCTGCTGAAGACGCCCACGCAGGAAATCCTCAACTGCACGCCGGTGGACAAACTTTCGGAGCGTGTATATCAGATTTTCGGACGTCAGGCACTGAGCGAGTTGACCGAAATACCGCTCACAGAAGGTGCCGTTCGAAGCGCTCTCACCGAGCCGCCGCTGGAAGCCGAAGAGCGGGCAGCCACTCTACGCGTGAGTGGGTTCACATCCCGGCCGGAGGTGCAGCGCACTAACCGCAATGGAATTTACATTTTCGTGAATCGGCGATTGGTTCGGGACCGCCTTCTGCTGCACGCGATCGGCGAGGCCTATCGCAACATTATGCCGCCGGGAGTTTTCCCTTGCGTGCTTCTGTTCCTGGAGCTGCCTTACGAAGAAGTCGATGTGAACGTTCACCCCGCGAAGATCGAAGTGCGCTTCCGTCATCCGCAGTTCGTTCATGATTTCACGCGCGATTCACTGCGACTGGCGCTTTCGAATGCGCGTCCGGTTCCAGGATTTACGGCCATACGCGCGACTGCGGCGGGAGAAGGGAACGCCGGCGGCTCATCCTCTTCGTCGTCGGTGGGAGGCATGAAAGGCTACGCGCCGATGCCGGACGCCAAAACCTTTCCGGGTCCACCTCGAGCCGAGATTCCGATGGGCTTCGCTGCATCCGCTGAGAAGGGTGAAGGATTCGAGCTTTCCGGCGCACCTGACCGGCCTATTCCTCAGCGCTTGCAGTTTGGAACCGGCAATGGCGGCGAATTCTCTGATATGCAGAGGAATGCTATGGGAGCCTCCCTTGCCGACGTAACTCCAGCTATTGCTCTTGGCACATTGCCAAGTCCCGACCAAATTGTTGACTTGAAGCCGCTGGGGCAAGTCAGCAGCAGCTTTATCGTGGCAGTAAACGCCGAGGGGCTGTGGATTATCGATCAGCACGTGGCTCACGAGCGGGTTCTGTTCGAGCAGCATTTGCGTGCTCGGCGCGAAGGTGAACTTGGCGGCCAGCGAATGCTTGTGCCCCTGATCGTAGAATTGAATCCACGGCAATTGGTTATTTTCGAGCAAATTGGAGATGAACTTCACGCGAACGGGTTTGAGGCTGAATTGATGGGCACAAAAACCGTGGCGATTCAGGCCGCGCCTGCAGGCATCTCCAGCGGAGATGCCGAAAAGCTGCTCTATGAAATCCTAGACGGAATCGGCCGTGAGAACCAGGCGATTTCGATTGATTCGCTGCAATCAAAGATTGCCGCCTCGACATCGTGCCACGCAGCGATCAAAGTGAATACTCCGCTAGACCATACAAAAATGGAATGGCTCCTCGGGGAGCTGGCGAAAACGGAATACCCCATGAGCTGTCCGCATGGACGCCCGATTGTATTGCGCTATTCCGTGCGTGAAATCGAAAAAGCTTTCAAGAGGATTTGAAGTCAGATTTCGACATGACTCTTCCGTCTAAAAAATTAATTATAGCGATTGACGGGCCAGTCGGCTCAGGCAAGAGCACGCTCGCGCGTCGCGTGGCGGAAATGCTTGGTTATGTTTACGTAGATACGGGTGCGATGTATCGCGCGCTTGCGTTGAAAGCATTGCGCCACAAGCTTTCCCAGAATCAGGCAGACGCGCATGCTCTTGTCGATCTTGCGCAGGGCACTCGCATTGACCTACGCGCGGAAGAATCCGGACAGCGCGTGTTTTTGGATGGCGAAGATGTAACCTTGGAGATTCGAACGCCGGAGGTTTCGCAGACCTCGTCAAAAATCGCGGTGAATCCGGGCGTGCGACAGGTGCTGGTGGCTGAACAGCGGCGTGCGGGTCAGCAGGGCGGCGTCGTGATGGAGGGTCGCGATATCGGAAGCGTGGTTTTCCCCGATGCCCAATTGAAGATTTTTCTTACCGCTTCGCCGGAAGTACGCGCGGAACGCCGCTGGCGCGAACACGAGCAAAAAGGCGACGCCATCGATCTTCAGAAAACGCTCGAAGAAATTCGAGAGAGAGACCGGCGGGACTTGGAACGCTCCACTTCCCCTCTGGTGCGCGCTCGTGATGCGGTAGTAGTAGACAGCACAGCAATGGAACCCGAAGAAGTTGCGCGGTTGGTAGTGATGTTAGCGAACGGCAACGCAACAGCCCAAAGAGCACCTTAGCAATCGCGCTGGCTTCTCATGGTATATCCCGTCAACCACAGACAATCAAAACTCGGAACTCGGAGCGCTAAACGGCGCTGACGCTCGCCACTACAAAATCTGGACGACTGGAGCGCCGGCGGATTGGTTCACGACTTCGACTCGCGCGAGGACGTTGCGAGCCACAGCATAGATGCTCTTGCTGCCCGGAGCGTCCTCGCCGAGCGAGGCAACGGGCTTGCCGGTATCGCCTCCGATCCGAATCTGCGGGTCAATTTCTATTTCGCCAAGAAAGGGTACGCCGAAACTCTTCGCCATGTGCTGGCCTTCGCCGTGGCCGAATACGTCGATGCGCCCTTTGCAATGCGGGCAGTTGAAATAGCTCATGTTCTCGACCACTCCGAGAACCTCGACGTTTACTTGCCGGAACATTTCGATGGCTTTGCGAACGTCAGCAAGCGCGACAATGGAAGGCGTGGTGACGACTACGGCACCGGTAACAGAAACACTCTGAATCAGCGTGAGCTGAACATCGCCCGTGCCGGGCGGCAGGTCCACGATGAGGTAGTCGAGAGTGCCCCATTGCGTGCTGCGCAGAAATTGCTGGATCACGCTGTGCAGCATCGGGCCGCGCCAAACGAGGGGCTTGTCGCCGGGATTCAGCAGGCCCATAGAAATCATTTTCAGGCCATAAGCTTCCACTGGAATAATCGTGCGTTCGTCAACGGCGCGCGGTTGCTCGTTAGTGCCGAGCATCACCGGAACGTTTGGGCCGTAAACGTCTGCATCAAGTAAGCCAACCGCGTTGCCCAGATTTCTAAGAGCAATGGCGAGATTTACTGCGACGGTGGTCTTTCCTACTCCGCCTTTACCGCTGGCTACTGCGACGAGATTTTTCACGCCGGTGATTGGCGCTTTATCCTGAAAACGCTTGCCTGCCGCTGGTCCAGTTGGTCCGCTTGCCATGGTTTTCCTTTCAAATAAGTACAGCTTCGTTCCAACAGCAAATCACTTTTGATGAGCTTTCAATCATAGACCTGTGAATCGATGGCAGCAAGGGAGAGAGACCGGTTTTCGTAGAGTCAGCGAGCACTCAGAAAAGAAGTACGGCGAAGCGGAAGCGCGAGAAGCCCAAGGAGTTTGCGGGAGTGCATGCGGCTACAGTAGCGGTGCGAAATGAACGATCTTCAATTTTCTTTGCTAAGGACGCCGGGAGGGTGCTGAGGTCGGTAGTTTCAAAACGCAGGATGGTGGCCGACTGATTTCCCATGTACACGCGCTGGGCGTTACAGAATTGTTGAGCGTCCGGAGAAGCAATGGCTTGCAGGCCACGGGCGGCCAACAGCGAGGCCATTTGTTGTTCTTGTTGCTCAAGATTCAAATTCGCGGAAGTTTGTGCAAAATCTTGTACAGCGAAAAGGCCTCCACTTCCTGGTACAACGGCAATACCAAGCGCATTGAGCTCGGGTCTGAGAATATTTTCTCGATGATGGGGGGAGCGCATCCAGGCAGTATGGATGGCGTAAGCGTCGGGGCCGATGGCGACATTCTCCGCAATAACGCTGAACCGAACACCGGCGGCGTTGGCGCGTGCTACTAGCGCCGGCTCGCCAGGCAGCTGGTGTGACATTAAATTATGGAGCGCCATTTGGCTAGCATGGTCGCGGGCGGCGGAGGCCAGCGCGTCATCCCACTGTAAGATAGAAAGGCCTTGGGCGGCGCGCTCACGATTTACGGCATTGAAAAGCTGACCTTCAGGAGACGCACTTTGCGGCGGGCGAGCATACACGGCCGGCGAGGCTAACAGGCTGATAGTGATGAACAAGACTGCGATGCGAGCTACTAGCGGCATGCGGAACTCCGGACGAAAAACAGGCCTGCGTGCCTAGGACTTCGTATCTAAAGGCTAGCGAATACGTGCAGAAAAAGATGCTGGTCGAAAGTTCAAGTACGAACGTACTTTTCGTACAGGCCCGCAAAAACAGGGGAAAATAAGGCGAAAACGATGATGGAGCGGGCGCTTTGCACGAAGGTGCGCGAGCGGATACAATGGAGTATTGGGTTTGCGAAATTGAAGAGACCGGCAGACCTTCGCGCGTAAAGTACGAGTCTAAGGAACGCAGCCGAAATTATGGATGTAGAAAAACTTATAAATGGCGTAGTCGCGCGGTTTATTGGAACGAAACACGAGCGCGACGTGAAGGCCATTCAGCCGATGGTGGCTGCGATTAACGAACTCGAGCCGGAGATGAAAAAACTCTCGGATGCGGAGATTACCGCGCGAACTCCGGTACTCAGGGCCGAGGTTCAAGCGCGGATGTCCGGCCTGGAACGTGACGATCCGGACTACAAGAAGAAACTACAAGAGGCGCTGGAGCCTGCGCTGATTCCTGCATTCGCGTTGGTCCGTGAAGCGGGACGTCGCACGCTGGGAATGCGCCATTTTGACGTTCAGTTAATCGGCGGCATCGTGCTGCACGAAGGAAAAATCGCCGAGATGAAAACTGGCGAAGGCAAAACGCTCGTCGCCACCCTGCCTGCCTATTTGAACGCGCTTACGGGGCAAGGCGTCCACATCGTAACAGTGAACGATTACCTGGCCCGTCGCGACGCGGAGTGGATGGGGCCGATTTACAAGATGCTTGGGCTAACCGTGGGCGTGATCGTCCACGATTTGGACGACGTGCAACGGCGAGCGGCTTACGGCGCGGACATTACTTTCGGCACCAACAACGAATTTGGTTTTGATTACCTGCGCGACAACATGAAGTACGATTTGAAAGATTGCGTACAGCGTGGACACCACTTCGCCGTTGTAGACGAAGTGGACTCGATTTTGATTGACGAAGCGCGCACTCCGCTGATTATTTCCGGGCCGGCCGAAGAATCTACTGACAAGTATTACCGCATCGACAAAATCATTCCGAAGCTGATTTTGGATATTGACTACACGCTGGATGAAAAGCATCGCACCTCGACTCTGACGGAAGAAGGTGTGTCGAAATGCGAACGTCTGCTGAACCTGGGCAATTTATATGACCCGGCGAACATGGACGTCATTCATCACGTATATCAAGCGTTGCGCGCGCACGCACTCTTCCAGAAAGACGTGGACTACGTCATCAAAGACGGCCAGATCGTAATCGTGGACGAGTTCACCGGCCGCCAAATGCCCGGTCGGAGATGGTCCGACGGATTGCACCAGGCGGTGGAAGCGAAAGAAGGCGTGAAAATCGAGCGCGAAAATCAGACGTTGGCGACTATTACGTTCCAGAATTACTTCCGCATGTACAAGAAGCTTTCCGGCATGACAGGCACGGCGGATACCGAAGCGGCTGAATTTGACAAAATTTACAAATTGGAAGTTGTGGCGATCCCTACCAACAAGACGCTGATTCGGATTGAAAACCCCGACGTGGTCTACCGCACCGAGGCTGAAAAATTTGAAGCGGCTGTCAACGGAATCATTCAGGAAGACGGTACGCGCGTTGGTGGCATTCGACAATTTCACGAGAGCGGGCAGCCGGTGCTGGTAGGCAGCATTTCGATCGAGAAATCGGAGAAGATCGCGGAGATATTGAAGAAGACGGGCATACCGTTTCAGGTGTTGAACGCGAAGCAACACGAGCGGGAAGCCAAGATCATTGCGCAGGCAGGACGCAAAGGCGCAGTGACAGTTTCCACCAACATGGCCGGGCGCGGCACGGACATTCTGTTGGGCGGAAATCCGGAAGCGATGACGCGCGAGTATTTTCTGAAAAATAAGATGGCGATTCCGTACGCACCGGCGAGCGCGGTAATCGGAGCGGCTCCCGGAACGGAAACACCGGCGCAGGCGGACGCTGCAACCGCATCTTCGGCTGTCGGCGGAACTAGCATTGCGTCAACCTCTACGGCGACGGCTACTACCACGAGCGCGGCAACATCAACTTCGACCGGCAGCTCAAATGGATCGAGCGCCACAGCCAGTGCGATGGTGCTATTCCAACAGGAAGGCAAGATTTATCAGGTGCCTCTCGATCACTGGAAACCGATATTCGATCAGTTTGCGGAACAGTGCAAGTCTGAGCACGATGAAGTTGTGGCGATGGGTGGCCTACACATTCTGGGAACAGAACGGCACGAAGCGCGGCGCATTGATAATCAGCTAAGAGGGCGCGCCGGACGCCAAGGAGATCCCGGAGCATCACGGTTTTTTCTTTCGCTCGAAGACGACTTGCTTCGAATATTTGGCGGCGATCGCGTGAAAGCTCTGATGTTCCGCCTGGGGATGACCGAAGGCGTGCCGATCGAGTCCAAGCTAATCAGTCGACGAATCGAAAACGCGCAAAAGGCGGTGGAAGCCCAGAACTTCGAAGCGCGCAAACACCTGTTGGAGTACGACGATGTGATGAACAAGCAGCGCGAAACGATCTACGGTCTGCGCCGCTCGTTCCTGGAAGGCCGCGATCAAAAAGATTACATTCTGGAGCGCGCCGAAGCGATTGCGAACGAGTTGGTGGAAACATATTGCCCGCGCGAGCAACACCCTGACCAGTGGAACGTCACACAGTTCAGCAACGAAGTACTGAATCAGTTTGGCTTTGATCCTAAGGGGGCTGGCTTCGATTTTGCTGCTCTGAATCAGGACACGCTTGCGGATGCCATGGTGGAGAAAACGAAAGCGCGTTACGAAGAAAAGGAAACTCTTTTCGGCGCGCAGACTCTTCGCTGGCTCGAACGCCACATACTTTTGGACGTTGTAGATGCTCAATGGAAAGACCATCTCCTGACGCTTGATCATTTGAAAGAAGGAATCGGTCTGCGCGGTTATGGCCAGAAAGATCCGCTCGTAGAGTTCAAGAAAGAAGCCTTCATCCTATTTGACTCTTTGATGGACCGCATCGATACGGAAGCTGTTCGCTTCTTATTCCTAATGCAGCCCGCCCGGCCCGAAGATGAGGCCAAGAAAATCGAACAACGTCAGCAGCGTCAGCAACGAGATCTGCAGTTCCAGGCAGGCCCAGCGCAAGCGGAAACGGCGCCTAAACCAATTCGCGCTGCGGCAAAAGTCGGGCGCAACGATCCCTGTCCTTGCGGATCGGGCAAGAAGTACAAGAAGTGCCACGGCACAGCAGCCTAGAACCTTAAATGCCGCGCTCACCTGAAACGTTAATCTTCATCTGAACTTTTTACCCGCATATTGCGTACCTTTTGCCTAGACAGGACAAATTCGCCTAGGAGGAAAATGATGAAAGTTCGTTTGCGCGCAGTTTCGGGATTGCTCGTAATGATGGCGTTGGCCGTTGCTATAGTCGCGTCTCCAGTTTTAGCTGGAAGCAGCGAAGGACATTTTGATCGTACCTTGAATGTAACCGGGGCCGTAGATTTGGATGTGCAGACCGGC
Organism: uncultured Acidobacteriota bacterium; assembly: GCA_963838475.1. Classification (GTDB taxonomy): domain Bacteria; phylum Acidobacteriota; class Terriglobia; order Acidiferrales; family UBA7541; genus Palsa-295. Next base: position 94,330 of record CAWIRJ010000005.1, on the reverse strand, counting down.
TCTGGTGACATTACCTTGCGCACCGGTGATTCATCCAAAGTAGAAATTCACGCTAAGATCCGCGGAAGCGGCTGGGGCGATGTTGAGCAGCATATCCACGAAATCGAAAACAATCCTCCTATCGAACAGAGCGGGAATACGATTCGCATAGGCCACATCGAAAACCGCGACTGGAAACATAATATTTCGATTAGCTACGAACTAGTTGTACCGTTACAAACGAAGCTGCGGTCTGAATCCGGATCAGGCGATCAACGAGCGGATGGAATCAGCGGTCCGGCCGATATGAACAGCGGCTCTGGCAGTTTACACGTGAAAAACATTGGCAGCGAAGTGCGCGCTCGGACGGGATCGGGCGACATTGAACTCGAAACGATTCGCGGAAATGCTCACGCGTCCGCAGGCAGCGGGACGATACGAGCGATCGGGATTGGCGGGGGCCTGATAGCCTCAAGTGGGAGCGGCGACGTAAAATTGGAACAAACTGCGGCCGGAGATGTGGAGATCAGCACAGGCTCGGGCGATGTGGAGATAAAGGGGGTGAAAGGCGGAGCCAAGGTAACAACAGGAAGCGGAAGCATCACTGCTCAAGGGGATCCGACTGGCGACTGGAGGCTCCACAGCGGCTCAGGAAGTGTCAGCGTGGATTTCCCGCCGCAAGCTGCGTTCAACCTAGTTGCGCGGACCAGTTCCGGGAATATCGAGACGGCCCATGAAATTAGTGTTCACGGCAAGATCAGCCCTCGAGAGTTACAAGGTAAAGTAGGCGCGGGCGGTCCCTTGGTGGAACTGAGCACAAGTTCAGGAACAATCGAAATTCACTAAAGCTTTGTCGGAAAAAGGGCTGCATTTGAGCGCCCTTCTCATCGTCCGCGTGAGATGTTTGAGTTTTGCTCGCGTTTCGATACGCTATTGCGCTTTTCGGCGCATCTTCGCTTGCTTCCAAAAAAATGTGTTACTCTCGCGCCTATCTTGAGTTAGTAATCACTCGAGAACCTGGGGTGTGTGATGGACGCGAACGTACCCGGAAAATGTCAGAGGGCCGGGTGTCCTAACTCGATTCCAACGGCGCTCGCCGCTGTACGGCTATGCCTGGACCATTTTGTAGACGAAGCTTTTGTTCGTACGGATTTAGCTCTTGAACGATGCCGCGAAGGGCGCATGATTGATCCGGCCGGACTTCAATGGCTGCTCTCTGATGCGCTGACGATCGTAAAGAATCTAGAAGAAGGCGCGGACGAGCCGAAACCCGAGCAAAGAGATCGCATGCTCGAACTTCTTTTGATCCTCGCAAACCTCCACGAATACGTTGCGCACCATTCGGTACAAATTGAACGCCCTGCTTGAGTGTCGCTGCCACCGTTAAGGTTCTTTTCGCTCATGCGAAAGGGTTAACAGCACTAGCGCAGGGCATTCTTGCAATTTGACATTGGACCATTCAATCTAGGTATCCCTTTCATTGGATGGTTATGTCCGACGAAAATCAGCCACGCGATCCTTTTAAGCCTGAGCAACCTTTAATACCCGGAGTGCCAGTTCCGCAAGAACGTTCGGTTAAGACAATCAACATCCCGAAAGCAATTAAACTAAAAGTGCCCGAGCTAGAAATGCCGCCACGGTGGCTTACGCTCACGATAGTGACTGCGGTCGCAGCCGGCATCGCAGTTGCGTGGTGGACTCGTTAGCTTCGAAACGGTTTTCCTATTCGGTCGGACTACGCTTGTGGGAACTATACTTGCGTGGCATCAAAGTGGTTCGCGAACAAAAATCCGCTGCCCCGCTCGGGGTTAACCGAATACGGGGCAGCGACGCTGACGGCAGTCTTCGCGTCAGTTATGAATTGAGTTGTTCCACAGACCGAGCCACCATCACCGGCTGACCCGTAATTTGATTGATTAAAATGAAACCAACCACACGTATCTGAATCGGTCCCGCGCCAGTAAGCGCACTCAAGCCACTCAGATTTATGAAGTTTGTGTCGTTAGTCGTGAGCACAGTAAGCGGGCTCGGCAGCAGAATTCCTGCCGTCCATTCGTCGGCTAGCTGAAAGCTTCCCATATTTCCCGACTGGACGACAGTGCTCCCCGGGACCCACGAACCGGCTTGCCCTTGACGACGCAAAATGACCCGGTGAACGGTTAAGGTATCTGTGCCATTCGAGGTCGTAAGTGGACCTCCAATGTCAACGCGCTGTCCCGGAGCCATCAGAGTATTGTTGAACAACAAAGTAGTAAGAGGCAGATCGATGTGGCCGATTCTGTAAATCTCGCTGCCGTTCAAACTGAGAGATTCAATCTCGCCGTCTGAAATCCCTGGGATTGCGGGGAGTTCTTCACGCACATAGATGTCCGCTTGCGTCGCTGGCAGAGGCGAAGCGGGGTTGACGTAGGTGAGCAACCCACCGAGGTAAAACTTGTCATTCGAAATTACTTCCACTTCGGAAGCGTCAATCGCATGAGTGACTGGATCAAGCGTGCCGGTAAGGGATACGATTGTGTTCGTAGTGAAAGAGCTGATCGGCGAGTCGGGATCGTCAAAAATGGTATTGCTATCCGTACTCACCTGCCACTGGCGCCCATGAGGCCCCTGAACGGTGAATGTGTTGCCGCTAGTGACACCAACGACGCCGGCGTGAAAATCATCAATGGAAACGCCCGCATCGGTGGAATTAAGCAACTGCATTTCAAACACCGGATTGATCACGCCGGTTACTTGGCCGTTGGTATCGGTTTGTATTGACTGGCGCAAATCAAATTCCATGCGCAAGCCCACTAGGTCACTGTTTTGCAGCACGAACGGCTGAGTAAAATTTACGGTGACGGAAGATTCCGACAAAGTTGCGCTGATTGTGGAGGCGGTCGGAGGATTCGGCGGATTTACATTTACGTACCCAATGACCGGGGATGCGAGTGTAACGGTAGCCGACGTATACGTGCCAGTTGGCACCGAGCTTAGATCGACAAGCTGATGCAGGCCGTTGAACTGCGCGAAGTCTACTACCTGAGGCTCCGGTAACACGCTTACATTCGTTGTCCCGTTGAAAATCGTGATACCGGTCACCATGATTTGGCAAGACACCACGCTCGGGAGCGGAGCGTCGGTGCCAATTGTGAATACGGAAGCCTGACTGCTTGGCGCGGGCGAAGAAGTAGAACTGGTGGAGCCTCCGCCGCAACTTGAGAGCAAAACTGCAGCGAAACACGCAACGAACACACCCATACCTTTGCGGATTAACATTAATTTTCTCCTAATTTAGGTATTCGATAATTGCCGAGGGCCGAAGCCCGGTTCGGCTGCTGGAAGTGAAACCCAAGCAACCAAAAAAAGTTGTCACGATGATTGTAGTATTTATGGCCCGGACAATTATTGGCAGGGCGTGACGTTTTTTGACATTTTGTAAGACTTTTTCGTCAGACGACGGTTGTTTATTGAACTAGTGCAGGGCGCTTGCGTGCTACTCACTAGTTGTTTACGATGTTGGTGCGAATGTTGGGCGAAACTATCTCGCATTACCGAATCATCGATCCCTTGGGAAGCGGCGGTATGGGTCAGGTTTACCGCGCAGAAGATACGCGGTTAGGCCGCCAAGTGGCGCTGAAATTCCTGTCGGAAGATTTGGCACGCGATTCCGGATCTTTGGAGCGGTTCCAGCGCGAAGCTAGAGCCGCATCCTCGTTGAACCATCCTGGCATCTGCACAATTTATGACGTGGGCTCACATAACGGCCGGCCGTTTCTTGTCATGGAATTACTCGAAGGACAGACGCTGCGGGAACGGATTTCTGGGCGGCCGATTGCCGCCGATGTTCTCTTGGATCTGGGCGCGCAAATCGCGGATGCGTTGGATGCGGCCCACGCGCGCGGCATCGTACATCGCGACATCAAGCCCGCAAATATTTTTATCACCACACGTTCTCAAGCCAAGATTCTGGATTTCGGTCTCGCAAAGCAAACGGCATCTCGGCGAGTTGCGGAATCTGTGGGGGCTGGTCGCACGGCGACCGACATAACTTCAGATAATCTTCTGCTCACGAGCCCTGGTTCGGCGATTGGAACCATCGCTTATATGTCTCCCGAGCAAGCACGAGGTGAAGAGTTAGACGCCCGCACCGATCTTTTCAGTCTGGGCGCGGTGTTGTACGAAATGGCCACGGGGCAGGCAGCGTTCGCCGGTAATACTTCGGCGGTAATTTTCGATTCGATTTTGAATCGAAGTCCGGCTGCGCCGACGTCCTTGAATCCCAACGTGCCGCCAAAGCTGGAAGAGATCATAGGCAAGTCTCTTGAGAAAGACCGCGACCTTCGTTATCAAACAGCGGCGGAGCTTCGAGGGGATCTGAAACGTCTCAAGCGTGATTCGGACTCAGGGCGCGCTGCCAGTGGCAGCGGAAGCGCATGGTCTGGCGCGGGCGGCGGAGCTCGATCGGGTACTTATCCGACTTCACCGGCAGCCACAGCGGCTCCCGCAAGTTCACAGACTGCAGTCGCTGGGGTACCGCCTCCAACGTCAAGTTGGCGCACTCTGGCGAAAATCGTTCCCGTTATCGTCGGGCTGGCTGCGATGATCGCTTTGTTCCTCCACTATCGAGCCCCGCATCACGAAAGCTCGTCGTCGTTTTCACAAATGACTATTACGCCGGTGACCTCTACCGGCAACATTCATTCCGTCGCCATATCGACTGACGGCAAATGGCTCTGCTATGTTGCGGATGAAAAAGGAACGCACGCAATTTGGATTCGCCAACTGGCTACAGGCAGCACGGTACAGGTTGAAATCGGTTCTCCCGGAGAGATTGAAGGCCTTACATTTTCTCTGGACGGAAATTATCTTTATTTTGTGAAACACGATGAATTGTCCGGGCTTGGAACACTGTTCCAAGTGCCTTCGTTGGGCGGCTCTCCGCACCAGGTGATCACCGACATTGACAGTCCCATTAGCTTCTCTCCTGACGGTAAGCGCTTTGTTTTTGTGCGTTTTTCCACCAAGCTAAAGAACTCAAGCTTGCTTGTTGCAAATGCGGACGGGACTGGGGAGCAAACCCTGCTCACGCTTAATCGTCCGAACTTTTTGTCCAACGCAGGACCGGCATGGTCTCCGGACGGAAAGAAAATTGCAATATCAGATAACCCTAACGGAGAGTTCAACAAATTTACGATTGAGATCGTGGACACGGACTCCAAAGCCAAAACACGCCTCGGTTCGAACGAGTGGATCGTGCCGGACCAGATGGCTTGGCTACCAGAGGGTTCTGCCGTTCTCTTTCCTGCGCGTGTGAATAAGACCTCCCTAAACAGCCAGTTATTTGAAGTGAGCTATCCGGGAGGCGAGGCGCGTCGAATCACAAACGATTTGAATTTCTACATTGACGCCAGCATCACGTCCGACGGATCGACTCTTGCCACCGTGCAGGTCGGGCTCACTGGGAACCTCTGGATTACAAATTTCGGCAGTAGCGCTTCGTTGTCGCCGCCGCGACAGATCACGAGTGGCATCAGCCGCGCCGATGGTATTTCCGGAATTATTTGGGCTCCCGGGGACAAGATAATCTACGGATACTACTCGTCAGGAGCTCTTAGATTGGCCAGCACTTCGCCCGACGGTACAAATATCCATGATATTTCGCCAAGCGCCGAATCCCCCGGATGGCTTTCCGGTTGTGGAGACGGACGCCATTTTGTTTTTAACAGTCGCGGCTCAGGAGGAGGCAGCACCATATGGCGAGCGGATATCGATGGGACAAACCTCACGCAATTGTCGACGGATAAAATAGATGTTCAGCCTGCTTGCTCGCCGGATGGCAAATTTGTTATTTACGTTAATATATTAGATCCCGTGAACCGTTTGATGAAAATTGGGATCGATGGCGGCGCTGCAGCGGAAATCAGCAAGATGGAAGCGGAGAGTCCCGCCATCTCGCCAGATGGAAGTTCGGTTGCGGTGGCTTACACTCCCGACCCAACTAAAACGAGCAAACTTCTCGCCATCGTGGGGCTAAATGGCGGCGAAATCCAGAGTACGTACGACTTGCCACAGGACGTCGCACTCGGCGGGGACGGCGGTCACAAGCTCGTCTGGACAAAAGATGGTCGAACGGTTCTTTATCCGATCAATAAAGATGGTGTTGTTACGCTATGGGCACAGCCGGTTTCGTCGCCTGGTGCGAAGGCCGTTCCTGCAAAGCAACTAATGAGTCTCGGCCCCGATTTCAAATGGGACTCCTATACTTTGTCGCCCGACGGGAGAAAGATTATCTACGCAAACGGGCATGTGGTCACCGACGCTGTGCTAATTTCGCACTTTCAGTAGTTCCCGATCGGAAAGCTGATGAAAATTTCTCGCCGCGATGTACTTAGGACTGCCTCGGTAGCCTCCGGAACTGTCGCTGCGAAATCAATGTTTAGACTTTCTCAACATCCGGCGCAGACCCAATCGCAATCGTTGCCGGCAGCATTTGATAAATTGAAACCGCTGGGCGACCTCGTGAAACCCATCACTCCTGAAGAATTGCAAGGTCGCGTGGTACACGCACAGCGGTTAATGACTGATGCAAAGCCACAGTTTGAAGCGTTATTTGTCACACCGGGAACCACACTGCTGTATTACACAGGTATAGGTTGGTGGCCAAGCGAGCGCATTCTTGCTCTCTTGGTTCCGCGCCAAGGAAATCCGTTGCTTGTTTGTCCGGCTTTTGAAGAAAACCGGCTGCGCGAACAACTTCGCAATCCGATCGAAATCCGCGTTTGGCAGGAAGACGATAACCCCTACACGATTACGGCAAAATGGTTGGGTGAACGAGGCATTTTCACGGGAAAAATCGCCGTCGAAGAGACCACGCGATACGTTTTTTACGATGGGCTGCGCAGCGTTGCGACCTCACTGGAGTACGTTAGCGGCGATCCTGTCACAGTAGGATGCCGGGCGCAAAAGAGCGAGCACGAACTTGAACTTATGCGGCTTGCTTGCAGCGCGACCTTCGATGTGTACAAAGCCACGTTCGCATCACTGCGAGAGGGCATGACCCAAGGCCAGGTCGCGGATATGGTTGTTCGTGGTTATGAGCGCATGGGTCTGAGCGGCGAAGCGTCGGTATTCTTTGGGCCTTCCTCAGCCCTTCCCCATGGTTCGCGCAAGGAACAGACTTTGCGGGAAGGTATCGGCGTGATGATTGACGATGGCACCACGGTCGCAGGCTACCAATCAGATATCACCAGAATGGGGGTACTGGGTAAACCACCTACGGAGCTGCAGCAGGCATTCGAAATCGTGAGGAATGCCCAAGATGCTGCGCTGGCAGCGGCAATCGCCGAACGTGAGTGCGGATCGGTGGACGATGCCGCAAGAAAAGTAATCACTGACGCTGGCTTCGGCCCGGCCTATAAATATTTCTCACATCGTCTTGGACACGGAATCGGAATGGATGGACACGAAAGTCCCTACCTGGTTCGTGGCAACCGGACGATTTTGAAACCTGGGATGACGTTTTCAAATGAGCCTGGCATTTACGTCGTCGGAAAGTACGGCATGCGCTGCGAAGATGACATGGTGATCAGCGAGTCGGGGGGCGGCTCAGCTTCTTACCCGTGGATTTCAACCCTCTCTTGAAATGCCGATTGCTTGACGATTCCTCCTAAACTGGCCAACCAAGTGCGCTAACGACTTTCGTTCATCGAGGATTTGCTCAGACAGAATTCGACTATTCTCGCTTCAGCCCAGAATCGATCTGCGCCTCGCTCCTCAGAAATGAACGCGCAATGGCCGCCGTGGGGTGGCGCGACCAAGGTGATGTACGGATTTTCCTGAATCGCGAAATTTTGAAACGGTCTGAACGGAACGAAAGGGTCGTCCTGCGCAGTTAATATCAGAGTAGGGCGCTTGATTGCTGAAATCAAGTTTGAGGCGCTCGAGCGTTTGTAGTAATCCGCAGCATCCTGAAAGCCACAGAAACGTGCGGTCACTACATCATCGAAATCCCGCACGGTTCTAATACGTCTGAAAGAGGAGAATTCAAGCGGAAAAAGGTCGGGATATAGACTTGATTTGTAGCGCATGTGTTTCTTCAGGCTCTTCACGAAATGGCGGTTGTATAAGAAATTTCGAGGCTGAGCCAGAGCATCAGCGCAAGCGGCCAAATCCAGAGCCGGGGCAATCGCTACGATTGCCCGCAGCTCTAGAGGCGCCGCATCTCTAAATTCACCGGCCATCTTTAGTACCAGGTTGCCGCCCATGGAAAAACCGGCAGCAAAGATCTCCGGCAGACCGTCCTGGTTGATCAATTCGAGCAAGACACCCGCGATATCGCCACTCAAGCCGGAATGGTAAAGCGTGGGAGTGAGTTTCTCGGTGCCACCGCAGTTTCGTTGATTTAGTCGAATTACGTTAAATCCTGAAACGAAGGCCTTCTCGGCCGTCCCGAACATGTACGCTGATTCGCTCGAGCCTTCGAGGCCGTGAAGCAGAACAAGCGTAGGATGCGTTTGGCGATTCTCCTGCCAGTGGCACTCTCCTCGAACTTGCGTTCCCTCTTCAAGGTTGAAGAAGCGCGCATGGCCCTTGGGCAATCCTGGGTACTTGCGGCGCCAGAACGCAGCTGCGATGGTCATCAAATGCGGATTGCGAAGTCGCTTGTGTGGGACGAACTCTTTCACCCTTCTTATGGTAGGGACTCAGAGAATGACGCGCAAGGTGCACGACCAACTCAACTCCCATGGGTGGCCCTAGCTTGGAATATTAACGCCGGTCAAATATCCGCCCAGGTGCGCCGTCATAACAATGATTGCTACGGCCACAAGTTCGACTGGTAGACGAAACCGCGGCGGCGTCTGCTCCGAAGCACGCCTCGATCGAAAGTGCATATACCAAGTGACGCAGATCATCACGCTGGACGTTAGACCCAGCAGCAAGTGTTGCAACAATATTCCTTTGAGCCGTTGCCCTTCCAGCTGAAATTGCCAGGCAAGTAAACCTGTCGCAACGACCGGCACAGTCGAGATCGCGGCCACGACGAAGTTGTAATATGCGGCTGCGGCTAAGGCACTACGCTTTGTAAAGTAGGCGGCGAAATCGAAGATCACACCCGCTAAGAACAGAGCGATGGGAAAGTGGATCAAGACCACGTGTTGGGCGTGCTTTGCTAGCAAAGCTTCGCGGAGGTTATATGGATTCATGGATTGGCGCTCACTTCACAACAATTTTGCCGGTCATTTTGGGATGGACTGAGCAGAAGTATTCATAAGTTCCCGGATCCTGGAACGTAAACGAAAAACTCTCGTCCGTATCAAGCGCTCGCGATTTGAACTTGTGATCGACGCTTACGACGGTGTGCGGCACGTCGTCTTTATTAATCCATGTAACCTGGGTGCCCGCCGCGATTTCAATCTGCATCGGCGCGAAGCTGAAGTTATCGATGGTTATCGCAGTCACGTTGGGTTTCGCCTCCGCTGCGGCGACTGGGCCCATTTGCAAAGGCCCGCTCGCAAGCGGCAATGAAAATAAAGTTGCTGTGAAGATCACCATGCCGAGAATCTTTGCTGTTTTAGTTATTTGCATTTTTTGATGACGCATTAGAATTCTCCTTAGCCTTGAAGTGGTGAGTCAACGATCGCCAATGTGTGTTTGCCGCGGACGAAGTTCACGTCCGTAATACCAAGCAAACTGCGGAGCTTTTCAGCTGGAACTTTCATTGGACCGGGAGAATCGGCCTGCCCCGGCTGTGGTTGAGGGAAAGCCGTGGAACAGGCCGTGTGAAAGGCAACGTTCCCCTCGATTTTTTGCATGGTCTGGTGGATATGTCCGTTCAAAACCGTTACAGAGCCAAATCGCTTTAGGGAAGAGAGCGCTTGTTCACTGTCATCTGTTCCCCAACCCCACTGTGGATAAACTGACCACAACGGAATGTGAGCAAAGACAACAACGGGCGTGCTGCTTTTCAAGCTAGCGACGTCTTTCTCCAACCACTCGAGTTGATCGTGGCCAAGATTGCCAAGACCGCCAGCTTTGAGGTTCAGGACATTAACGAGTCCAATGAAATGCGCGCCCTTCTGGTCGAAGCTATACCAGCCATCGCCTTGAGTCGCTTGGCCGAAACGTTCGTGAAACGCTTCGCCGTTATCATTGAGGACGTCGTGCTCGCCTGGAACGTAGAAAATCTTGTCGGTCTTCAGGCTTTTCAACGACTCAGCCAACGTGTCGAATTCCTCCGGTTTTGAAAGGTGCGTCAGATCGCCTGTGTGAAGAACGAATGAAGGGGGCGTGGGAAGAGCATTGACCTTCGCGATGGCTTCGCGCAAAGTCGCAGTCACGTCTGGATTTGCCGGCTTATTGAAGCCGATATGGCTGTCGCTGATTTGCACAAAGCTGAGATCACCCTTCAGATTTCCAACGTTTTTTCGCAAGACATCGGCCAAAGCAAATGATTTCAAAACACCGCCTTGCAGAAGACAGAGCGTTCCCGTTCCCGCCCAGGCCATGCACTTCAGAAAGCCGCGACGATCCACTCCGTCGTGATCAAGGTTTTCTTTGATGTAGTCCGACATTTTTCCTCCCCGGCGCCGCCTTGTGGAAGTCTGTGCGTTGCGCTCACCGATCCAGACACCAACGGCTCGGCAAAAATTCCCGCTAATTGCGAGAAAATTCGAACAAGTCGAAATAGTGAGTTCTTTTTAACTAGGTGGAATAAAAGTGGTTGATATCCGGTCTGGAAGGCTGAGAGTCTAATGCTCTCATGCGGGATGAAACCTGGGAGCCTAGGCAAGCCGGGAGTTTTGAGCAGGTTGTGCTGCCGCATTTGGATGCGGCCTACAATCTTGCGCGCTGGCTCGTGCGTAAGCCCCAGGACGCCGAGGACATCGTTCAGGAGGCGTATCTCCGCGCTTTCAAGTTCTTCAGTGGTTATCAGGGTGGCGATGCTCGCGCCTGGGTGCTAAAAATCGTGCGCAATACGAGCTATTCGTTTCTTGAGAAAAATCGGCCCGCTAACCTCGTGGAAGAATTTGACGAGGCCATACATACGAGCGTGTCTGAGCAATCCGGTGTTGAAGGCGCGCTTTTGCGGTCGGTCGACAGTCAGATGCTTCGCGAAGCGCTCGACGAACTGCCGGTAAACTTTCGCGAAGTCATAGTACTGCGCGAGCTTGAAGGTATGTCTTACAAGGAAATCGCTGAGGTGATGGGTAAACCTGTCGGCACGATCATGTCAGGCCTGGCTCGCGCCCGCAGCCAATTAAAGGAGCGGCTGATTCGAGTGCGCGCCGAGGAGAAGCAACGTGGCCTGCGAAAATAACGAACGCTTGCTCCGCGCATATTTCGACGGCGAACTCGATCTCGTTCGCAGCCTCGAATTCGAGGAGCATTTGAAGACATGCGCTCAATGCTCTGCTGAACTGAGCGAACAGAAGGCCTTGCGCGATTCATTGCGGGCAGCGAATCTCTATGAACGCGCACCGGATAGCCTGCGCGCTCGCCTTCGAGCGGCACTCCCAGCAGAGGCGCGACCGCGATCCATTTCAACATCCCGACGGCCCGTAATCGAGTGGCTTGTGATTGCCGCGGCCATCCTGATAGCGGTGTTTCTCGGCGCCAAGGTGATCCCCGATATCGGAGGGCAGAAGCAAGACCTGGTTGCCGAGGAAATCGTTGCCAGTCACATTCGCTCGCTTCAGCCAGGACATCTAATGGATGTCGAGTCCACCGACCAGCATACCGTTAAGCCGTGGTTCGACGGCAAATTGGATTTTGCCCCGCCGGTTGTCGATCTCGCAACACAGGGTTTTCCACTGGTTGGCGGTCGGCTTGATTACGTCGGCCGGCGCAATGTGGCCGCTCTTGTCTATCAGCGACAGAAACACTTCATCAACGTGTTCATTTGGCCCGAAGAAAAGAACAGCGCGAAGACCCCGGAAGTTCAGACCATTCAAGGGTACAACTTAGTTTTCTGGTCACATAATGGCATGAACTACTACGCCGTGTCCGACCTGAATACCACCGAACTCAGTCAGTTCGCGGATCTTCTTAGCAGATAAGCGGTTGTTTATCGCTGCACTGCCCGCCTTGATTTCGGCCTCCGTTAAGCCTAAAATCGTGAATTCCACAATGAAGGTCTTTCGCGACAAATGAATCTATCCTTCGAGCCCAGCGAGCCTTGCTGGGCATTGTAGTTTATGGCCGATTGGACAAGCACAGGAGTATAGATGATTGAAGGAGCTATTCCCGAGGGTCTGACGTTCGATGACGTGCTGCTCTTGCCCGGCAGGTCATCAGTGCTTCCGGCGCAGGCGGATACGCGCACGTGCCTCACGCGCACTATTTCGTTGAATATTCCCATCGTGTCTGCGGCCATGGACACGGTGACGGACTCGCCTCTCGCCATCGCCATTTCGCGGCAGGGCGGAATCGGTTTTATTCACAGGAACATGTCCATTGACCGCCAGGCCGAGGAAGTGGACAAGGTAAAGCGCTCCGAAAGCGGGATGATTGTGGATCCGGTGACGATTGCGCCCGAGCTTTCCGTGCGCCAGGCTCTGGACATCATGAACAAGTACAAAGTTTCAGGACTGCCGGTTACGCGAGGCTCGCACTTACTGGGAATCTTGACCAATCGGGATTTGCGGTTTGAACGAAATCTGGATCAGCCCGTCAGTGGAATCATGACTAAGGATAATCTGGTCACAGTTCCAGTGGGCACGACGCTTGAAGAAGCTGAGAAAATTTTGCAGCGCCACCGCATCGAGAAACTCTTAGTGGTCGACGCGGATTTCAATTTGAAAGGCCTGATTACCGTAAAAGATATTCAGAAAAAGATCGAATTTCCGAACGCAACAAAAGATGAGCATGGTCGGCTTCGTGTGGGTGCAGCGATTGGCGCGACCGGAGATTTTCTGGAGCGTGCGCAAGAACTAGCGCGCGGAAGCGCCGACGTACTCGCTATCGATACGGCACACGGGCATACGACTCGGGTGATGGACGCTATTCGCGCCGTAAAATCCAAGCTGCCGAATATGCAAGTGGTCGCTGGAAATGTGGCCACCGCGGATGGTACGCGGGAACTTATTTCGCTCGGAGTGGACGGTTTGAAAGTTGGAATCGGTCCGGGATCGATATGCACCACGCGTGTGGTTACCGGAGCAGGCGTTCCGCAGATAACTGCAATTCTGGAGTGCGCGCGCGCAGCAAAAGATACAGGAGTTCCACTGATCGCCGATGGCGGCATTAAGTTTTCAGGAGACATCAGCAAAGCTCTGGCGGCGGGCGCCTCCTCCGTGATGATTGGTGGGCTGTTTGCGGGGACAGAAGAATCTCCGGGCGAAACGATTTTGTATCAAGGCCGCACTTTCAAGTCTTATCGCGGCATGGGATCAATCGGAGCCATGGAAGCGGGCTCCGCCGATCGTTACGCGCAAGAAAACGCGGAGCGAGGTAAATCTGTGCCGGAAGGCATCGAGGGCCAAGTTCCCTATAAGGGCCCTTTGTCGGCCCTCGTGGAGCAGTTGGTCGGCGGCCTGCGCAGCGGAATGGGTTATTGCGGCACGGCGAATCTTAACGAACTGCGGGAACGCAGCCAGTTCATACGCATCTCGCAAGCCGGGCTGCGTGAGAGCCACGTACATGACGTAATCATCACGCGGGAAGCCCCGAACTACCGTCTGGAATAATGTCAAGGCCAGCCGAAGTAAATTCGTTAAACAACTTTCCGACTTCCGAGCTGGTCCTGTAGCATGCGATGGCTCCAACGTTGGTGGCCCGCACTTTTATGGGCGATCGTGATATCCACATTTTCTACCGGTGTATTTTCCTCAGATAATACCAGCCGGATCATCGTTCCAATTTTGAGATGGTTTTTTCCGCACGCGTCACAAGAAACGCTATTCCTTGTTCATCATTTCATACGCAAGATGGGTCACGTCACCGAATATTTTGTCTTGAGCCTTTTGATTTTGCGAGGAATTCGCGCCGGGAAACCCGGTACTCACTTGGGCTGGGCCCTCGTAGCGATCGCGATTGTGGCATGCTATGCGGCGCTCGATGAGTTCCATCAATCATTCGTTCCGGGCCGGACGGCAGCAGTTTCTGATGTGCTGATCGATACAGCGGGCGGGATCGCTGCACAGATTGTTGTTGCCCTTGTTGTGCTTTTTGGAGATCTCCGAAGGAAGCGAAGAGGTGATCCTTTGCCACCGGCCGAGCCGAACGCCATGGCACCTCATTGATTTTCACTTTCATGAAAGGACGGCTATGTCACATCGCATTCTGGATAGATTATGGATTCTCGCAATACTTGTCGTTCTGAGTTGCGGCTCCATAAAAGCGGCTGATGCCCTGCATTACGAACTGCGTTTCGAGCGGCCAAACACACATTTGATGGACGTATCGATACGTGCGGCGGATTTGGAAGGACCCGCCGTGGATTTCGCGATTCCCGATTGGGCGCCGGGCTCGTATTACCTGCAAAATTATTCCGCGAATATCCAGGGATTTCGCGCGTTCGGCCCGAACAGCAAAGAATTGGTTTGGCATAAAACGGACAGCCAGACCTGGCGCATCGATCTTGCGGGCGCAAATGCAGTTACGATTTCCTATCAGGTTTTCGGCGATACGCTGCGTAACAATCAAGCTCAATACAACGAGCGACATGCGTTCATTGGCGGCCCGTCCGTTTGGATGTATCTAGTGGGAGGGAAAGAGCGCCCGGTTGACGTCACTATTGAGACACCCCAGGGCTGGAAAGTGGCTACGGGAATGGAGCGCACCTCCGATCATACATTTCGTGCCTCCAATTACGACTGGTTCGCTGACGCGCCGCTAGAAATTTCAGATTTCGCAGAAAAGAATTTCGAGGTTCTCGGGTCAACTTACCACGTGATCGTCCACGATGTAGAAGGACAGAAGGATTTTTCGCAATTCGCAGAGGATATGCAAAAATTCGTGGCAACGATCGTGCCGATGTTCAGCTCGGTAACCGGCACGAAGCAACCCGCGCCATTCAAGGATTACTGGTTCCTCTTCCATGTTTGGCCGAATGCTGGCGGTGGCCTAGAACATTTGAACTCGACACAGATTGATTTTTCTAGAGATTGGGATTCGCAAGACCCCGTCCCAGGCTACGGCTCGCAATACAATTTGAAACTCTTCGTTACCGCGCATGAGTTTTTCCATGCTTGGAATGTGAAGCGATTGCGGCCGCTTCCACTCGGCCCGTTTGATTATTCGCAGATGGTACATACTCCGTCGTTGTGGATATCCGAGGGATTGACTAGTTATTACGGAGCACTCGCCTTGGAACGTGCCGGGCTTATTACGCCAAAGCAATATCTGGATGAGATTGCCTATATGATTACAAAGTTCGAGCAGAATCCCGGCAGGAGCGAACGCAGTATCGAAGACACAAGCTGGGATACCTGGTACAACGGCGATGTCATAACTCAGTTTAACAATTTAAAAAATACAAATTACTCCTATTACGACGGCGGCCAAATCATGGGGCACATCCTGGATTTCGTCATCCGCAAGAATACGAATAACCGAAAGTCGCTCGACGACTGGATGCGCCTGATGTACTCACGCTATGCACTTCCGAAGCCGGGATTTCAACCCGATGATGCGGTAAAAACGGCGTCGGAGGTGGCCGGAACCGATCTCAGCGCTGTGTTTAGCAAATATATTTCCGGCAAGGAACCGATTCCGTATGACGAATATTTTGCTTATGCCGGAATCGCGGTTGAAAAGAAAGTAGACTCCGAAAAGCCATGGCTGGGCATCAGCCAAAGCAAGAGTGACGATGGTCATGCAAAAATCACGAATGTGATTCCCGGCGGCGCCGCTGACAATGCAGGTTTGGACCGCGACGACGTGGTTATCGGAATTGATGGACGCACCGTGGACGCAGAAGGATTTTCCGAAACCATCTCAGATCACAAGCCTGGAGATAGGCTGCGCATTACGGTGATCCGTTTGGGCATGGTGAGAGAAATTCCGGTCACTTTAATCGCCAGTCCTTATCCCACCTACACGTTGAAACCGATGGAACATCCTACCCAGGAGCAGCAGGCTATTTACAAGAGTTGGATGGGAATCAAATAACGGCCCGCTTAACCTGCGAAACTAAAAACGGCCCGCTTGGCGTTTAGCCTGCGGGCCGTTGCTTACTCGATCGCATTGAGAACTACTTCTTAGCGGCAACTTCCTTTTCTTCGGGAACTTCTTCTTCCGCCACTTTTCTGGGTTTCTTTTCCTTCTTCTTTAGCTCGGAGCCGATAAACTCAAGAATCGCGAGTTCAGCGCCATCGCCGATACGCCAGCCGACACGAACAATGCGCGTGTAGCCGCCTGGACGGTCCGCAAAGCGAGGAGCGAGGTCGGAAAAGAGTTTCTTTGTAGCGCCAGGCGTGGTCAGGAACGAAGCTGCCTGGCGGCGTGCGTGCAGCGAATCGCGCTTGCCCAGCGTAATCATACGCTCGGCGAGCGGACGAGCCGCTCTTGCACGCAGGATAGTGGTTTGAATGCGCTCTTTCTCGATAAGATTTGTAACGAGATTGCGCAATACCGCGCGACGGTGTGCCGGCTGCTTTCCGAGCTTAGACCCTGAAACGAGGTGTCTCATGATTTATTCCGCGGGCTAAAGCGCCCCGTGTTCCCCTTCTTCGGACGGAGGCGGAGCAGTCTGGCTCGGCAATGGCGGCCAGATAATGCGCCCGTGCTCGTCGAACTTCATTCCGAGGCTCAAGCCCATCTTTACCAAGATGTCCTTGATCTCGTTTAGCGACTTGCGTCCAAAGTTCTTGGTCTTCAGCATTTCGGATTCGGTCTTCTGCACCAATTCGCGCAGGTTTTGAATATTTGCGTTCTTCAGGCAATTATAAGAACGCACCGAAAGTTCCAGTTCTTCCACCGATCGGTCGAGATATTCCAAGCGGGGATCGCTGTAATTCTCAACTACTTCTTCCGGCAAATCCGGCTGTTCCTCAAAATTGATGAAGATGCTCATATGATCCTTCATCAGTTTCGCAGCGAGTCCGATAGCATCCTGCGGCGTAATTGCCGCGTTAGTCCAGACTTCGAGGGTGAGCTTTTCGTAGTCAGTCATCTGGCCCAAACGCGCCGCTTCCACCGCGTAGTTGACCTTGCGCACCGGAGAGTGAACCGAGTCGATCGGAATGTAACCGATGGGCAAGTCCTCGTCGAAGTTCCGGTCCGCGGCTACATACCCGCGGCCGTTCTTCACGCGCAGTTCCAACTCGAGCTTGCCACCTTCACTAACTGTCGCGATATAAACATTTTTATCGAGCACGGCGATGTCGGCATCCTCTTCGATTTTCGCGGAGGTTACCGGTCCGGGCGTATCGACAACTAACGTGATTGTTTTCGGCTGGTCCGTATTCAACTTCAACGGCACTTGCTTCAGGTTAAGAATGATATCGGTAGCATCTTCGACCACACCGGGAATCGGCGAAAATTCGTGAAGTACGCCTTCAATCCTGACCGCGGTAATGGCCGCACCTTCGACCGAGCTTAACAACGCGCGCCGCAACGAATTCCCAACCGTAGTTCCCCACCCGCGCTCAAAAGGCTGCGCGGAGAATTTTCCATACTTATCGGTGAGTGTTTCCGGTTCTGCTGCCAAGCGCTTTGGTTTCTGAAATCCCTTCCACATATGCGACATTCCTCCTGGTTCGCCAGCGGCGAGCCCACAAACTATTCAAGGTTGACGATCTTTTTATGCGCTACTTGGAGTACAACTCGACGATGAGCTGTTCGTTCATCGGCGGTGTCTGCACGTCTTCGCGGCGAGGCATCGCCACGACGCGCGCTTTGAAATTTTCCCGATCGATATCGAGCCACGGAGCAACGCCCTGGCTGTTTGCTAGGTTCCGCGCTTCTAGTACCATCGCGTTCTGGTGCATCTTTTCCTTTAGCGCGATATCTTCGCCTACTTGCACCAGATAGCTCGGGATATTGACCTTGCGTCCCTTCACACGAATGTGCCCATGCAGCACGAGCTGGCGCGCTTGCGAACGCGAGCCCGCAAGGCCCATTCGATAGACGACGTTGTCGAGTCGGCGTTCGAGTGTAACCATGAGATTCGAGCCGGTTGGACCTTTGGTCCGTTCCGCCTTCTCAAAATAGTTGCGGAACTGGCGCTCGAGTAATCCGTAGGTGCGCTTGACCTTTTGCTTTTCGCGCAATTGAATTCCGTAACCCACCATTTTCGGACGGCGGGATTGGCCATGCTGCCCCGGAACGAAATTGCGCTTCTCGATCGCGCATTTTTCCGTAAAACACCGCAGTCCTTTGAGGAAGAGCTTCATGCCTTCCCTTCGGCACAAGCGGCAAACTGCTTCACGATGTCTTGCCAAAGCCTTGTCTCCTTTTCTTACTTCTCAAATCTCTTCACGCCCTATACCCGACGGCGCTTCGGCGGACGGCAGCCGTTATGCGGCACCGGTGTCACGTCCTTGATTGCATTGATGTGCAAACCGGAGGAAGCCAGAGCGCGTACGGCGGATTCGCGTCCAGCGCCGGGACCCTTTACGCGCACTTCCACCGATTTCATTCCGTATTGATCGCGCGCGACTCCAGCGGCGGTCATGGCGGCTTGCTGTGCTGCGTACGGCGTGCCCTTGCGCGATCCTTTGAAGCCCACAGAGCCGGCTGAAGACCAACTTACGGCGCGGCCATCCGGATCGGTGAGCGTGATAATTGTGTTGTTAAACGTTGCTTGAATGCACACCACGCCGTGAGGAACCACGCGCTTTTCCTTCTTCTTGCGAAATTCTTTCTTGCGCTTGGTGCTCTTCGCCGCTGCTCCTGCAGGTGCAGCCGCTGCGCTTTGAGGTTCTTTAGCCACGCTCGTGTCTCTCCTGTTTTCTCTACGCCTTGATCCTTACTTGCGAGCCATCGTCTTCTTCTTCGCTGCCACCGCACCCTTACGCGGACCTTTGCGTGTGCGCGCGTTGGTATGCGTGCGCTGTCCGCGAACCGGAAGATTTCGGCGGTGACGCAAGCCCCGGTAACATTGAATTTCAATCAGCCGGCGAATGTTCATCTGGGTTTCTTTGCGAAGGTCGCCTTCGACACGGCCTTCCGATTCAATGGCAGCGCGCAGATGGGTCACTTCTTCTTCCGTCAGATCCTTGATCTTTTTCGTTGGGTCCACATTCGCCTCGGCGGCGAGCGAACGCGCGCGCTGCTGGCCAATGCCATAAATGGCGGTCAGCCCAACCCACAGCCTTTTATTTGGCGGTAAATCAACACCTGCAATGCGAGCCATCCGTTTTCTCCCTGTTTCCTAACCCTGGCGCTGGCGATGTTTCGCGTTCACACAAATCACGCGCACCACACCCCGCCGATGAACGACCTTGCACTTCATGCAAATTTTCTTTACCGATGCTCTTACTTTCATTTCTACTGTCCCTTCCTGCGCTGGCGGCCTTATTATTTGTAGCGGTACACGATGCGGCCGCGCGTCAGGTCATACGGCGAAAGTTCCACTGCGACGCGATCTCCGGGCAGGATGCGTATGAAATTCTTGCGCATCTTTCCCGAAATGTGGGCCAGCACCTGGTGCTTGTTTTCCAGCTCCACACGAAACATCGCGTTCGGAAGCGGTTCGACCACTGTTGCCATCACTTCGATGGCATCTTCTTTTCCGCTGCCTTCGTTCGATTTCTTTTTTTCCGGCTCTGGCCTTCGAATCATGCGCTCCTAGATCGAACTCGATAAGATATAGTTTTTCCGTTTACCAGCACGGTCCGCTGGCTTCTCGCGGACGCGTCAAAATCCAAGGGCCCTTTGCCGTCACGGCAACGGTGTGCTCGAAATGCGCCGAATCACTCCCGTCCGTGGTGACCGCCGTCCAATCATCGTCCAGAATTCTGACTCCAGGTCCACCCGTGTTCACCATTGGTTCGATGGCAAGCACCATTCCTTCTTGAAGCCTCGGCCCTTGGCCCGGAGAGCCATAATTCGGGAGCTGCGGGTCTTCGTGCATTTTTGTTCCAATGCCGTGACCGACAAATTCGCGCACTACCGAAAAACCGTTCTTTTCAACCCACTGCTGCACCGCTGCCGATACGTCACCTAGACGGTTGCCAGCCCGGATCTTGTCGATTCCCTGCTCAAGCGATTCACGGGTGACTCGGAGCAATTTCTGCCGTTCCGGAGCTACCTTCCCGACCGGCACAGTGAGCGCGGCGTCCGCAAAGTAACCGTCCAGCTCGACGCCGAAATCCATGGATAAAATGTCGCCTTCGCGAACTTTCCTCGAAGCAGAAGGAATTCCGTGCACAACTTCCTGATTAATCGAGGTGCATACGGAACCTGGATACCCCCGATATCCTTTAAATGCCGGCCGTGCATTGTGCTTCTCGGTAAATTCCTCGGCAAATTCGTCGAGTTCCTTCGTAGAAACGCCCGGCCGAACAATGGTGCGCATTTTTTCGAGAGCTCCCCAGACGATTTGCCCCGCCTGGTACATCTTTTCGAGCTCTTTCGGCGATTTACAGATGACCATCTCTCCCTGCCGCGTGTGCAAAAATCTCATTCAGTGCACGACTTACTTCTTCAACGCCCTTCGAGCCATCGACCGTTTCGAGAACGCCGTGCTGCCGGTAATAATCCGCGAGCGGTTTCGTTTTGCGATCATACGCCGCTAGACGTTCTCGCACGATGTCCGGACTATCGTCGGAGCGCTGAATTAATTTTCCGCCGTCCACATCGCAGACTCCCGGAACCTTCGGCGGACGCTCATAAATATTGTACGTTTCGCCGCCCACACTGCAGGTCCAGCGTCCAGAAACCCGATGCAGCAAGGTCTCTGGGCTGACGTGAAACTCAACAACCAGCGGCTTCCCTAGTCCCCGGCGGACAAGAATTTTGTCCAGTTGCTCCGCTTGCGGCACGGTCCGGGGAAAACCGTCGAAGATGAATCCTTGCGCGGAATCCGGCCGGGCCAACCTCTCTTCTACCATCCCCATCACGATGTTATCCGGGACCAGCTCACCGCGCTCCATCAGCGGTTTAGCTAAGCGGCCTAATTCGGTGCCTTGCGCGACCGCTTCACGCAACATGTCGCCGGTAGAAAGATGGGGCACTCCATATCGCTTTGCTGCGCGATTGGCTTGGGTGCCTTTACCGGCACCGGGCGGGCCTAGGAAAATCATCGCCCGATTGAGCGCCATGCTCACCGCCAATGAGCCACCATTAACTGCGACGGCCCCGCACTCGGCCCTTGCGAACAAACCCGTCGTAATTGCGCATAACGAGCTGTGCCTCGAGTTGCTGTACTGTGTCCATGGCTACGCCTACAACGATCAGCAACGAAGTGCCTCCGAAATAGAACTGCACATTCAAGCCGTCGAGCACAAACCGCCACATGTGCTGATCGAACCAGTTGCCCACCAACCACAAATGCTGCAAGTGAATCCCCGAGATCATCCATTCCGGCAGCAAGCAGACGATAGCGAGATAGATTCCGCCTACGAACGTAAGGCGAGTCAGTATTCGGTTGATGTATTCGGACGTATTGCGTCCCGGCCGGATACCAGGTATGAACCCGCCGTACTTCCGCATGTTGTCCGCGAGTTCAGTGGGATTAAAAATAATGCCCACATAGAAGAACGCAAAAAAGATGATAAGCGTTACATATATCAAGGTGTAGAGCGGCTCGCCCCATTTGATTTGGTTCGCAAATTTTTCAAAGAACGGCGATTTTTTCTGGAAGAACAGCGCCAATGTCTGCGGGAAAGTAAGCAGTGAACTCGCAAAAATCGGAGGAATCACGCCACCAGAATTCACTCGCAGAGGCAGATAAGTCATCTGCCCGCCCATTACTTTGCGGCCCATCACGCGCTTGGCGTACTGCACGGGTATGCGCCGCTGGCCACCTTCCATAAATACGATAAAGGCGACGACCGCTAACATCAGTGCAATTAGGCCGAGAAGAGCAATCGGTGTGAACGAACCCCACTGCTGCGTCTTCGCTTTCTCCCACAAGTCGCCCACCGCACGGGGCAAACCAACAACGATGCCTGCGAAAATAATCAGCGACATTCCGTTGCCAATCCCACGATCGCTGATTTGTTCCCCCAGCCACATAATGAAGGCGGATCCAGTGGTCAGCGTGAGCATGGTCATCAAGATGAAACGCGGGCCAGGGTGATAGACCAACGCTTGACCTGCCAGACTCTGACGCGTCAACGTTTCGGCAATCGTAAACGACTGGAAGGCGCTGAGAATAATGGTTAAATAACGCGTGTACTGCGTGATCTTGCGTCGACCGAGTTCGCCTTCCTTTTGCAATCTTTCAAGATACGGCCATACAACCACCATCAGCTGAAGAATGATGGAAGCCGTGATATACGGCATGATTCCCAAGGCAAAAATCGTGAGCCTACGAAGATTGCCGCCGCTGAAAAGGTCAAAAATTCCCAGGACCGAACCTTTGCTCTGTTCAAAAAGCTGTTGCAGCAAGGCCGTATTGATTCCGGGAGTGGGAATGAAAGCGCCAAGTCGATACACTCCCAGCAATGCCAGAGTAAACAAGACTCGATTACGCAAGTCTGGCGTGCTGAAAATGTTCCGGAAAGCCTCGACAAGTTTTCTTAGCGGACTCATTTCAAAAGTTCGACTTTTCCTCCGGCGGCTGCGATTTTCTCTTCCGCCGACTTGCTGAATGCGTGGGCCTGCACGGTTAGCGCCACCTTCAATTCGCCGCTGCCCAAAATTTTCAATGCTTCCCGCTCGACACGAACGATGCCCCGGCCAAACAACATATCCGGCGAAACTGTGTCGCCTGCTTCAAACACGTTCAAATTCTCGACGTTTACCACTGCATAAGTTTTTCGAAACGGAGCCGAAAAACCGCGCTTCGGTAAGCGCCGATGCAGGGGCATCTGGCCGCCTTCGAACCCAGGGCGTCTAGAATATCCTCGACGTGACTGCTGGCCCTTGTTGCCCGCGCCGGAAGTCTTCCCCATTTTCGATCCCATACCGCGTCCCACACGTACCTTGCGGTGGCGCGAGCCACGCGCCGGCTTCAAATTCGAAAGTGTCGGTTTAATGGCCATCACTATTCCTCAATCCTCACTAGGTGATGAACTTTTGCGATCATGCCGCGTATCGACGGCGTGTCGGGATGTTCCACCACCTGTTGCATGCGCCGAAAACCCAAGCCGCGAATCGTTTGTCTCATGCCACGCGGGCAACCGATAAAACTCACCACCCACTTTATTTTCAGGGTTCCAGGCTTATCGGACTTGCCAGTCGTCTTTTTCTTTGTCGGTGTCATATTCTTTTTGAAAAGGCGCCTACGAAACCGGCTCTTCCGCCCCTCTTCCGCGGCCTTCTGCCACTTTCGCAGCGTCCTTCAAATGCAAAAGCGCATCAAAGGTGGCCTTAATCACGTTGTGAGGATTCGAAGTACCCAGGGACTTCGTCAACACATTCTGAATCCCTGCAACCTCCATCACTGCGCGCACGGGGCCGCCTGCGATGACGCCCGTTCCTTCCGGCGCTGGCTTCAGGAGCACTTGGCCCGAGCCATAGCTGCCTAGAACCTGGTGCGGAATCGTCGAGCCCTTTAAATTCAACTTCACCATATTCTTTTTCGCTGCTTCGATCGCTTTGCGAATGGCCATAGGCACTTCGCGCGCCTTGCCCATGCCGAAGCCAGCGTGACCGCCCTGATCGCCCACGACTACCAGCGCCGAGAAGCTAAGGTTCTTGCCACCCTTGACGACTTTCGTGCAGCGATTGATCGAAACGACTTGATCTTTCAGATTCGCCTGGTTGGTTTCGACCGGCCGACGAACCGATAACGTATCTTTGAGCTCTTGTTTCGGCATAATTGTTAGAACTTCAGGCCCGCCTCCCGGGCCGCTTCGGCGAGCGCTTTCACGCGGCCGTGATACTGATAGCCTCCGCGATCGTAAACAACTTTTTCGATTCCCTTGTTACGTGCGCGCTCCGCAATCGCTTTACCGACCACTTTTGCGGCTGCGATATTTCCACCACCTTTGATCGACTTCTTAACTTCGCCATCAAGCGAGCTGGCAGACGCGAGCGTCTTTCCGGTTTGATCGTCCACAACCTGCGCGCGAATGTGTTTGGACGAGCGATGCACGCAAAGCCGCGGACGCTCCGAGGTTCCAGCCAGCGTCTGTCGCGTTCGCACATGAATCCGGCGGCGATGCGCTTCCCGCGATAATCTTCGAACTGGAGCTGCCACGTTTTTTCTCCTTCTAACCTAGGCCGCCGACTTGGCGCCAGCCTTGCCTGCTTTCTTCTTCAACCGCTCCCCAGTGATGCGAATACCTTTTTGCTTGTAGGGGTCAGGCGGCCGTAGCGCGCGTAGATTTGCTGCTACTTGGCCAACCTGATTCTTATCCGCACCCGAAACGGACATATGTGTTTGCTTTTCAATGGCTATGACGATGCCTTCAGGGATCGGAAACTCTATTGGATGCGAGTACCCCAGCGCCAGCACCACGTTCTTGCCTTTCACTTCAGCGCGATACCCGACGCCTACGATGTCGAGATCTTTCTTGAATCCGGTGGTGACGCCGGTGACGGCGTTAGCGACCAGAGCCCGCGCAAGGCCGTGCAGCGCCCGCTGGTCTTCCGAATGGCGCTTGGCCACGAGAGTGCCATCCTTCTGCTCGAAGGTAATCCCGCCCGGCACGTTTACATGCATCTTGCCTTTGGGACCCTGAACATCAACGGCGCCATCTTTGATTTGAATCTTTACGCCCGACGGTACCGGAATTATTTTGTTTCCAATTCGCGACATAGCTCTCTCAAATCCTTGTACTGGCTAATATTCTTACCAAACCTCGCACATCAATTCGCCGCCAACACCTGCTTTGCGCGCCGATTGGCCGGTCATAAGTCCGCGTGGCGTGGAAAGTATTGATATTCCCATTCCACCCACTACGGGACGAATCCCGGTCTTTGGGACGTAGCGTCTGGATCCGGGCCTCGAAACGCGCTTAAGATCTGTGATAACCGGGCGCCGGTCCGGCGTGTAACGTAAGAAGCAGCGCAGAGTTTTCTTGCCCTTTTGCTCTTCCACTACTTTGTAATTCGCCAAGTAGCCTTCTTCTTTTAAAATGCGAGCGAACTCTATCTTCAGTTTCGAAGACGGCATATCCACGCGCGAGTGCTTTGCGGTCGAAGCGTTTCGAATTCGAGTCAAAAAATCAGCGATAGGATCAGTCGTCATTCGTCCTTCCTTACCAGCTTGCCTTCACCACGCCGGGAATTTCTCCCTTGAGCGCGTGGCCGCGGAAACAGATGCGGCACAGTTCAAATTTGCGCAAAAAACCACGCGGTCGTCCACAGATGCGGCAACGGTTCCGCTTACGGATCTTGAATTTCAACTTCCGCTTCATTTTCGCGAACTGACTGGTACGCGCCATGCTTCTTTGGTCTCCTTAAGCCCTGAAAGGAACGCCGAGCAATCTCAACAGCTCGCGCCCTTCTTCGTCGTTTCGTGCTGTGGTCGTTATGGTCACGTTCATGCCCTTGATTTTGTCCACCCTCGTGTAATCGATCTCCGGGAACACCAGTTGGTCCTTGATTCCGATAGTGTAGTTGCCCCGGCCATCAAAAGAATTCGGCGCCAAGCCCTTAAAGTCGCGAACGCGGGGCAGCACAATGGCCGAGAGCCGGTCCAGAAATTCGTACATGCGTTCGCCGCGCAAAGTGACCATGCAACCGATGGGCATGCCTTTGCGAATTTTAAAATTCGCGATCGACTTCTTCGCGCGCGTGATGACCGGTTTTTGTCCAGCGATTTGGCCGAGTTCACCCACAGCGGTGTCGAGTAGCTTCACATTCGCGCTAGCCTCGCCCAAACCGATGTTCACCGTTACCTTCGACACGCGCGGGACTGCCATTGTGTTCTTGTACCCGAATCGTTTGGAAAGCGCCGGAATGGCTTCTTTGCGATATTTTTCATGCAAACGCGTAATCATTTCGTCTCTTTGCCTCTAGCTCTCAAAAGTCGTGTCGCAACGGCGGCAAGTGCGTACCTTGGTGCCATCCGGCAGCGTCGTATGCCCTGCGCGGGTATGCTTGCCGCAACCGGGGCAAACCAGCATTACGTTGGAAACATGAATTGGGCCTTCGCGTTCCAGAATACCGCCCTTGATATTTTTCGACGGATTCGGCCGCGTGTGCCGCTTGATGATGTTCGCGTGCTCCACCGTCACCGTGCTCTTCCACAGATTCACGGACAGCACCTTCCCGCTTTTGCCCTTTGAACGCCCTGCCATTACTTTCACCGTGTCGCCATGGCGAATTCCGTGCGCTGCCGGTTTTTCTTTAGGTTCTCTCATCGCTACCACACTTCCGGGGCAAGCGAGATGATCTTAGTGAACTTCTTGTCGCGCAGCTCGCGGGCCACTGGCCCGAAAACGCGCGTCCCGATCGGCTCGCCCGCATCGTTAATTAGCACTGCAGCGTTGTCGTCAAACCGGATGTAGGTGCCATCCCTTCGGCGCTGCTCTTTCCTCGTGCGTACCACCACCGCGCGCACTACCTTGCCCTTCTTCACCTGGCTGTCAGGCGTCGCTTCCTTCACGGCGGCTGTAATCACGTCGCCGAGGCCAGCAACCAATCCTGCATCCCCTCCGACCGGAAGAATGCAAGTCAACTGGCGCGCGCCTGAATTGTCGGCCACCGTCAGCCATGTCCGCATCTGAACCATGTTCGTCGTGCTCCCTTAATACGCTTCCACTACTTCGCCTAGGCGCGCGTAGATTTCGCGATAACTTCCTGAAGTCGCCAGCGCTTCAATTTTGAAAGCGGTCGAGTAGAAACAATTCGAACTGTATCGCCCACCCGCGCTTCCCCGGTTTCATCGTGCGCGTAATACTTTTTCGAATGCCGCACTACTCGTTGATAGAGTGGATGCTGAACGGCGCGAATAACCTTTACCACTATCGTTTTCTGCATCTTCGCGCTGGTAACTACGCCGGTCAGTTCCTGGCGCACTCCACGTGCACGAGCACTTTCTTGAACGGCCGCAGCTCCGGCTTGTGATTCGTTTGCCATTACGCCTTCCTCAATTCGGTCTCGCGTAGCAGAGTCTTCACCCGCGCCAGATCTCGCTTCGCTTCACGCAATTTCTTCAATCCTTCGGACTGGCCGGTGGAGAGTTGGAATCGCAAGCGGAAAATCTGCTCGGAGAGCTCCTGCTGCTGCACTTCGAGCTCACTATGATTCATCTCCCGCAATTTTTGAGCGCGCGCCGCCATTTACAGTTCCTCCGCCCGGCTTACAAACTTCGTTCGAATTGGCAGCTTGTGGGACGCAAGCGCCATAGCTTCCGTAGCCGCCGCAAGGTCTACACCCGCCATCTCGAACATCACCCTGCCTGGTTTCACTACTGCAACCCAATGCTCCGGTGGCCCTTTGCCCTTACCCATTCGAGTTTCAGCCGGTTTCTTGGTAAATGGCTTGTCGGGAAATATGCGGATCCAAAGTTTTCCGCCGCGCTTAATAAATCGAGTAATCGCAACGCGTGCGGCTTCAATTTGCCGGTCCGTAATCCAAGCCGGTTCCATCGCCTTCAACCCGTATTCACCGAACGCGAGAGCGCCGCCACGCCACGCCTTTCCGCTACGCCGCCCGCGTTGCTGCTTGCGGTACTTAACTTTTTTCGGCATCAACATGGTATTTAGTCCGTTTCCTTAAGCTCTAAACTTCGCTGGTTGTTCCAGTTTTTCCGCCACGTTGCGGAATTTTTTCGCCCTGATAAATCCAGCACTTTACGCCGATCACTCCGTACGTCGTGTGCGCCTCGGCGGTACCAAAATCAATGTCCGCGCGCAAAGTCTGCAAAGGCAACCGCCCTTGCAGATACCATTCTTTTCGCGCGATTTCGGCGCCATTCAACCGACCCGCTACGCGAACCTTTATGCCTTTGCAGCCGAAACGAAGTGCCGAATCCACGGCTTTCCGCATCGCGCGTCTGAAGGCCACCCGCTTTTCAAGCTGCAAAGCAATTGACTCGGCTACAAGCTGAGCATCGAGCTCGGGACGATGCACTTCCTGAATGTCAATGTGCACTTCGCGCTTGGTGCGTTTCTGCACTTCACTCTTCAGCTTGTCGATTTCCGAACCCTTACGGCCGATAATAATTCCGGGACGCGCAGTGTAAATCCGAACTACTAGCTTGTTTGCGGCGCGTTCCACATCGATGCCGCTGATACCAGCCGATTTGAGACGATCCTTTAGCTGCTTGCGCAGCTGGATGTCCTCATACAGCAAGTCGGCGTAATCGCGCTTGGCGAACCAGCGCGACTTCCAAACCTTGTTGTAGCCCAGCCGAAAACCATACGGATGTGTTTTCTGCCCCAAACGATCCTCCTACTTCTTCTTTTTCGGTTTCTGCTGCTTCGAGCGCTGCTCAAAAGCTTTGCGAGCCTTCCGAACTGCTCCGCGGACGCCCTTGGAAGCTTGCGCTTCCTCAACGGCGGCTGCAACGCGGTCCGCCGCGGCGCGGTGATGTTCGGCTACTTCCACAACAATGTGTGCAGTGCGCTTCTGATATCGGAACCCGCGCCCCATTGGCGCAGGACGCATACGCTTCCACCGCGGGCCTTCGTTCACGTAACAGCGAGTAACGAACAGCGCATCCACATCCAGCGATTCGCCGGAGTCTTCTGCCTTGCGTTCGGCATTCGCAATTGCGCTGCGTAGCGTTTTCTCGATTTCTTTTGCCACACGCTTTTTCGTAAAACGCAGAGTGTGCAACGCTTCTTCAGCGCGCACACCGCGGATCAAATCAATCACCAGCCGCGCCTTTTGTGGCGACACGCGGATGTATCTTGCTTTTGCCACTCCCTCAATTTGCGTTGAAGCTTGAATCGCAGTTGCCATCATTTATGCCTTTGGTCCCGGCGCCGCGCCACCACCAGCGGCTCCTGCCGCTGGCGCTCCTGCGGGAGCAGCCGCCGCAGCAGCCCTTTCGAGCGCTGCTTTTACCGCGTGACCTTTAAAGGTGCGCGTCGGCGAAAATTCACCGAGCTTGTGTCCAACCATCTGCTCCGTGATATACACAGGAATAAATTTCTTTCCATTGTGAACGGCGATGGTGTGGCCGATCATATCCGGCAGAATCGTCGAACGGCGCGACCACGTCTTCAAAACTTTCTTTTCATTGCGAGTGTTCAGCGCTTCCACCTTAACCCGCAGGTGATTGTCGACGAACGGTCCTTTTTTGAGCGAGCGCGGCATCGGTTGTACTACTCCTCCACGCGACGCAGCTTAATCCACTGCGCGCGGCGCATTTTCTTGAATCCTCGCACCGGGCCAGAGACGCGGTGCGATAGCGGACAGAAGGGACACACGAAACGAGTCCCTTGTGCGTTTGGAATCTTTTCTACAATGACCGCCCAGCCCGTCTTGCACAATCGAAGTTGCACTTGCGGAGCTGGCACCGACTTGGAAACTGCTTTTACCACTGGCTTCACTGCACGCCGCACGACTGATTTCCGCGCACGCGCCGGGCGCCGTGTTGTTCGACGTGCTGAACGCCGATTTGCTCGGGTGGCTGTCATAAGGTTGCTCTCTGTTCTTCGCCGCGCCAGGTTCATTCGTTTCAGCCCTAGCTTACGGATTACGTCGCTGTTCGATCATTCTGCTGCTCTTGCGCTTCTTTCGCGTCTTCGCACCTAGAGTCGGAAAACCCCAAGGAGTTTGCGGATGGTTACCTTTCACACGGCCTTCACCGCCCCCGTGTGGGTGATCTACCGGGTTCATCGCGACACCGCGAACCGTGGGACGCTTGCCGTGCCAACGTGTGCGGCCCGCTTTTCCGTAGGTCACGTTTTCATGATCCAGATTTCCAAGTTGGCCGATGGTAGCCATGCACTCCACACTGAACCGCCGGACTTCTCCCGAAGGCAATTTCACCAGCGCGAGATCGCCTTCTTTGCTCAAAAGCTGCGCTGCACCGCCCGCGGCGCGAACCACCTGGCCGCCTTTGCCCGGAAAAAGCTCGAGGTTGTGAACCATGGTCCCAGGCGGAATGTGCCGGAACTTCATTGCGTTGCCCGGCAGAATGTCCGCGCCTTCGCCGTTCTGTACCGTCATACCAACTTCCAAACCAACCGGTTGCAAAATGTAACGCTTCTCGCCATCCGCATAGTGCAGTAAAGCAATTCGCGAAGAACGGTTGGGGTCGTACTCAATCGACGCAACTTTCGCCGGAATGCCCGTCTTGTCACGCCGAAAATCGATGTTGCGATACTTACGCGCGTGTCCACCACCGCGGTGCCAGGATGTGATTTCTCCCTGTGCGTTGCGGCCGCCAGTGCGCTTCTTGGATTCCACCAGCGATTTTTCCGGCGTCTGTTTGGTCACCTCGCTCTTGTCGAGCATGGTGAGAAAACGCCTTGCCGGCGTGTATGGTTTAAATGTTTTTAATGGCATTGCTTCCTCTAGCTATTTCCTGAACTCGCTCAATAACTGTCGAAACTAAATGTTGTCGGCGTACTCGATCATTTTTTCGCCTTCAGCCAAACGCACGTAGGCTTTCTTCCAGTCGCTGCGGAAACCTTCTGCGCGACCGCGGCGGCGAAACTTCCCATGAAAATTTGCCGTGCGAACGTGATCTACTTTTACTTTAAAAACTCGTTGTACTGCTTCCTTGATCTCTGTCTTGGTAGCATCCGACGCGACTTCGAATACCACCGTGTGCTGGGTTTCCTTCACACCAAGACCCTTTTCCGTAATGATGGGCCGCTTGATCACTTGATAAAGCCTCGTATCCATCGCCTATTCCTTTTTCGCCTTGGGCTTGGACTTTGCTTTCGGCTTTTCTTTCTTTGCAGCCGCATGCTTCTTGGCAGCTTTCGGTGCCGCCTCTACTTTCGAATGCGCCTTGGCGGCAGGTTTTGCGTGCTCGGTCTTTTCGGCGACTGCTTGCCTTGAAGACGCTCCCGGCGCTGGCTGAATTTGAATCGGCTCTTCCTGCTCCTGCGGATTCGGGGAAAGCGCCCGGCTCAACTTTACTGCTGCTTCACGCGACATCATTAAGTGATCGTGTCGCAGCAAATCGTATGCTTCCAGACCATTCGTTGGCACTAGCGTGAGCCCCTCGATATTGCGGCTCGCGCGCTCGAGATTCACATTCGAACTGTTGTCCACCAACAGGATCGAAGGCGTTTCCTTATCCAGCTTGGTCAGCGCTTGACGGAACGCTTTGGTCTTGTGCGTTTCGAGCTCCCACGCATCGACAATCGTCATTTTCTGTTCAGCCAGTTTTGACGAAAGTGCCGAACGCAGCGCGCCGATAATCATTTTCTTGGGCAGCGCATAGGAGTAGCTGCGCGGCGTTGGACCGTGCACTGTGCCGCCGTGACGCCATAGAGGCGAACGAATCGAGCCAACGCGAGCGCGGCCGGTTCCTTTCTGCTTCCAAAGCTTCCGACCGGCGCCGCTTACTTCGCTCTTATCTTTCGTCTTATGCGTTCCGGCATGCTTGCTCGCGAGATGATGCCTCACCGCTTCATGCAGCAAGTGCGCGTTCACCTTCACGCCAAACACATCGTCAGCCAGCTCAATCGTGCCGACTTTCTTGCCTTCGAGATTTTTTACGTCCGCAACTGGCATTGTCGTCTCTCTACAGGGCCGCTTTGGCCTTGCGAATGAAAATGTATCTGCCGGCCGGGCCAGGGACTGCGCCGCAAACGAGCAGCAAGTTTTCTTCTGAATCGATTTTTACCACGCGCAGATTCTTGGACGTCTTACGTTCGTGCCCCATATGACCCGGAAAATGTTGGCCGGGCCATACGCGTGAAGGAAACGAGCTCGCTCCGATGCCGCCGGGCGCGCGATGGAACATCGAACCGTGCGAAGCGTCGCCGCCGCGATAGTGCCAGCGTTTCACGCCGCCTTGAAACCCCTTGCCTTTGCTAACGCCAGTAACATCGACCAATTCGCCGATTTTGAAATTGTCTACCAGCACACGGTCGCCGGGCTTGGCTTCATCTTTCGAATCGTCAATCCGAAATTCGCCAAGATATCGCAGCGGCGCGACGCTGGCTTTTTTGAAGTGGCCGGTCAGCGCCTTGTTCACACGCTGCGGCTTGATAAACTCCACGAGTCCGAGCTGCACCGCGTCGTAGCCGTCTTTATCTTTCGTCCGTCGCTGAACGACTACGCACGGTCCCGCTTGCAGAACAGTGCAAGGAACAGCGGCGCCGTCTTCGGCGAAAACCTGGGTCATCCCTAACTTTATTCCGAGTATTCCGTTAACGGCCATTTCGTTCGCTCTTTCCCTCGCGTTTATTTCGCGCCTCGCTACTTGCCTACGTGCTCTCGTCCGAAAGCCTTGATCTCGACATCCACGCCCGGCGGCAAATCGAGCTTCATCAAAGCGTCGACCGTATCCGGAGTCGGATCGAGGATGTCGATCAACCGCTTGTGCGTGCGCATTTCAAACTGCTCACGCGATTTCTTGTCAACGTGCGGCGATCGCAAAACGGTCCAGCGGTTAATCACCGTGGGCAGCGGAATTGGCCCTGCGACATCCGCACCGGTCCGCTTCGCGGTCTCCACGATCTCCCGCGTTGATTGATCGAGAATGCGGTGATCATATGCCTTCAAACGAATTCGAATTTTCTCTCCGTTTGGCATGTTTACTCGATGATCTCGGCAACCGCGCCGGCTCCCACCGTGTGGCCGCCTTCGCGAATCGCGAATCGCAACCCTTTCTCCAGCGCTACCGGTGTGATCAAACTGATCTCCATCGACACGTTGTCGCCCGGCATTACCATCTCCACACCTTGCGGCAACTTCACGTCTCCCGTAACGTCTGTGGTGCGGAAATAAAATTGCGGCCGGTAGCCGGTAAAGAACGGCGTGTGCCGTCCGCCTTCTTCCTTCGTCAACACGTACGCTTCCGCCTTGAACTTCGTGTGCGGTGTGATCGATCCTGGCTTGGCCAACACTTGCCCGCGCTCCACTTCATCTTTTTCCGTGCCGCGTAACAGCAACCCTACGTTGTCTCCCGCAATCCCTTCGTCCAACAGCTTGCGGAACATTTCCACGCCCGTTACCGTCTTCTTCATGGTCGGACGGAAGCCCACGATTTCCACTTCTTCGCCCACTTTTACTTTGCCCCGCTCGATTCTTCCCGTAACCACCGTGCCGCGCCCTGAAATCGAGAATATATCTTCAATCGGCATGGCAAACGGCTTGTCGATGTCGCGTACCGGCATCGGTATGCTCTTGTCCACCGCTTCCATCAACTCCAGAATCGACTTCTCATACTTCGCGTCCCCTTCCAGAGCTTTCAGCGCGGAACCGCGTACCACCGGAATCGTGTCGCCTGGAAATTGATAGGTCTTCAGCAAGTCGCGCACTTCCAACTCCACCAGTTCCAGCAATTCCGGATCGTCCACCATGTCGCACTTGTTCAAGAAAACCACAATCGCCGGCACACCCACCTGCCGCGCCAAAAGAATGTGTTCGCGTGTCTGCGGCATGGGACCATCGGTCGCCGCCACCACCAGGATTCCGCCATCCATTTGCGCCGCGCCGGTGATCATGTTCTTCACATAATCGGCGTGACCCGGGCAATCGATATGCGCGTAGTGGCGGTTGGCCGTCTCATATTCCACGTGCGATACCGCAATCGTGATGCCGCGCTCGCGCTCTTCCGGCGCGTTGTCGATCGAATCGAAGGCCCGAAACGATACCTTCGGATTGTTCTTCGACAACACTTTCGTAATCGCCGCCGTTAACGTGGTCTTGCCATGATCGATGTGCCCGATCGTCCCAATATTCACATGCGGCTTATTTCGTTCGAATTTCTCCTTCGCCATATCTTTCTCGCTCCTCTATCGTGCGGTCTTGCTTGGCTTCTCGCCGTTTGCTCCGCCAATGATTTCTTCCGCGATATTTCCGGGAACCTGCTCGTAGTGCGAAAAGTGCATCGTAAAACTTCCGCGTCCCTGCGTCCGGCTGCGTATCTCTGTGGCGTAACCGAACATGGCCGCCAGCGGGACTTGAACATTGATAATTTCCGTACCGCCGCGCGATTCTCTGCCTTGCATTTGTCCGCGGCGAGAGTTCAGGTCTGAAATCACCGGACCCATGTAATCTTCAGGGACCACAACTTCCACGCGCATGATCGGTTCCAGCAGCTTCGGACTAGCCTTCTTGCAGGCTTCTTTAAAAGCCATCGAGCCCGCAATCTTAAACGCCATTTCCGAGCTGTCCACATCGTGATAGCTGCCGTCAGTGAGCACCACGGCGCAATCAACCATTTCATAGCCCGCCAATACACCGGTTTCCATCGCTTCACGTACGCCGTTTTCGATTGGCTGGATAAATTCGCGTGGAATCGCGCCGCCCACAACTTTGTCGATGAATAGAAGTCGATGTTCCTTGTCGAAATGCCACTTGCCGCCTTTACCTGCAACGCTCTTCGCAAGCTCGTCGATCTCATCAGTGGACATCTCGTGCATATTCTCGTGTCCAGAATTCGGAAGCGGATGAACGCTCAGCACCGCGTGCCCGTATTGTCCACGGCCGCCGGTTTGCTTGATGTACTTGCCTTCGCCTTCAGCAACTTTCAAAATCGTCTCGCGGTACGCCACCTGCGGCCTGCCCACGTTGGCCTGCACGCTGAACTCGCGCATCATGCGATCCACAATGATTTCCAGATGTAGTTCGCCCATGCCGGAGATTAATGTCTGGCCGGTGTCGTGGTCGGTGTGCACCCGGAAAGTAGGATCTTCCTGCGCAAGCTTTCCCAGCGCCATGCCCATTTTTTCCTGGTCCGCTTTTGTCTTGGGCTCGATGGCAACGGAAATAACCGGCGCTGGAAAATCAATGTTCTCCAACACGATCGGCTTTTCTTCATCGCAGAGAGTGTCGCCGGTCGTCACATTCTTCAGGCCAACGCAAGCCGCGATGTCGCCGGCTTCGATAGACTCAATTTCTTCGCGCTTATTCGCATGCATCCGCAGTAAACGTCCAATGCGCTCGCGCGTCTTTCGGGTCGAGTTGTAAACGTTTGCGCCGGCCTTCAACACGCCGGAATAAACTCGGATGTAAGTCACATGGCCGACGTAGGGGTCGGTCATAATTTTGAATGCAAGAGCGGCGAACGGTTGATCATCAGCAGCGCGGCGCAAAATCGCTTCCTCGCCGTTAGGATCCTCGCCTTCCACCGGCGGAACGTCCCCAGGCGACGGAAGAAAATCCACAACCGCGTCCAGCAGCGGCTGAATGCCTTTATTCTTAAAAGCTGAGCCAGCCAACACCGGTACCAATTTCAGGGCGATCGTCGAGCGGCGAATGGAAGCACGTAATTCCGCGGGCTCGAGCTTATGTTGCTCAAGATACTTGGTCAGCACGGCGTCATCATGCTCCGCGATGTATTCCACTACTTTCTCGCGGTGCTCTTTGTAGAATTCCGGCGTTAGCGCCGAAGCCTTCACCGCAATTTCAAGTTCAGGGCGCGATTTCAGAAACTCAGCGTCCCAAAGCTTTTCCAGTGGCAGAGTTTCGTATTCCGCCCCAAGCGTTTCATCTTTCCAGATGATGGCGCGCTCTTCGATAAAATCGATAACGCCGATGAAATTGTCTTCCCGCCCGATGGGATACTGCAGCGGAACCGGGTGGGCCGACAGACGCTGGCGCATTGACCGGATTGAATGATCGAAATCCGCGCCGATGCGATCCATCTTGTTGATGAACGCAATGCGTGGAACGCGATACTTATCCGCCTGGCGCCAGACCGTCTCTGATTGTGGTTGGACGCCGGCCACCGCGTCGAAAATAGCGACTGCACCGTCGAGCACACGAAGCGAACGTTCCACTTCAACCGTGAAATCGACGTGTCCTGGCGTATCAATGATATTAATGCGGTATGTTTTGTCGAAGCGCTTCCACGAAGCCGTCGTCGCCGCCGAGGTGATGGTGATGCCGCGCTCGCGCTCCTGCTCCATCCAGTCCATTACCGTGGTGCCTTCATGCACTTCGCCAATCTTGTAAGTTACACCCGTATAAAACAGAATCCGCTCGGTTGACGTGGTCTTT
Organism: uncultured Acidobacteriota bacterium; assembly: GCA_963838475.1. Taxonomy (GTDB): domain Bacteria; phylum Acidobacteriota; class Terriglobia; order Acidiferrales; family UBA7541; genus Palsa-295. The sequence goes on along the minus strand of CAWIRJ010000005.1, from coordinate 58,282 downwards.
CCGGCGTCAATATGAGCCATGATCCCAATGTTGCGGGTATGATCGATTTGGACTTGGCGTGGCATCTGAAAAATCTGTTCGCGCGCTACCAGCGATAATGAGCGAAGGCCTTATTAGCCTCCGCCATGCGGTGCACGTCCTCCTTCTTCTTTACAGCGCCGCCGCGGCCATTCGCAGCGTCCACAATTTCTCCAGCCAATTTGTCCGTCATGGTCTTGCCGCCGCGGGTTCGCGAATACAAAACCAGCCAGTGAATCGCCAGCGATTGCCGACGGAACGGATTCACTTCCACTGGAACCTGATAGTTCGCTCCGCCTACGCGTCGTGACTTGACTTCCAAAACCGGTTTGCAGTTCTCGACAGCCTTCTTGAACAGCTTGAACGCATCGTCGTTGGTCGTTTTCGCCACCTGGTCCATAGCCTTATAAAAAATTGCCTGCGCGGTCGCGCGCTTGCCGTCGTACATCATGCTGGAAATAAACTTCTGCACCAGGTCGCTGCCGAAAACCGGATCGCCCGGAATCTTCCGACGAAGAACCCATCCTTTACGTGGCATCTCTTTGGTCTCCTACTTCTGGGCGGCTTTCGGCCGCTTCGCGCCGTATTTCGAGCGCCCCTGCTTGCGATTCTCCACGCCCGCTGCGTCCAGCGTTCCGCGAATCACGTGGTAGCGAACTCCGGGCAAATCCTTCACACGGCCCCCACGTACAAGCACGATCGAGTGTTCCTGCAAATTGTGGCCGATACCGGGAATGTAAGTCGTCACTTCAGCGCTGTTAGTTAGGCGCGCGCGCGCAACTTTCCGCAACGCCGAGTTCGGCTTCTTCGGCGTTTGGGTATAAACGCGAACACAAACTCCGCGCTTTTCGGGACATCCCTCCAGCGCCGGAGATTTTGTTTTCGTCCGGATTTTTTCCCGGCCGTTCCGCACTAACTGAGAAAACGTCGGCACTCTTGCCCCCCCAATCCAAACAACTCGGATGATGTATCGGCACAATTCCGCGCATAGCGAATCCGCCCGCGCAAAATTCTGCGGGTGAATGAACAGAAAAGGCGCCATAACCCGAAGGAATTACCAGGTACTCCGCGATGATGCTTCACCCCGAGGAGTGAACTCCATCTCTTGCAATTGCGGAGAGGCTCACACGGCTTTGCGGGGCTGGCGCCCCATTTCGGCCGTTCTTCTTGTCCCCGTTCCGTCCTTCTATGTTCCGGGGTCGGAAGACTTCCCTTATCACCACCGAGGCCAACGGCCTCAATGCAACCGGAGGAGTATAGGAGATGTAGCCCATGTTGTCAACTCGATTCCCTGCAAAAATAAACTCTAAAAAATATTCGGTTATGGCAGCTTATCGCATTCGCAGCCTTTGGACCTATTCATGACCCCGCTAGCGATTGACTACGAAGCTAGATTCCAACCCCGCCCTGAATCAGCAGGTAAGTATCTGATTATAATATATTTACTAAGCACAACGAGCTAATCGCGAAGGGTCAAGTCTCTAACGCGCCCCATCAAGGGCGGGGACGCCGGCGGCCGTGGTGTTTTGAAGTTACTAACCACCAGTGTCCAACGTGCTTTACCGAGTCGGCGAAGCCTTCTAAACTAGCATCCGTCAAACTGCCCAATGGGATTTCGAATGAAGCGTTTATGTATCGATATTGCTGTGTTCGCTCTGCTTGTCTCGGTGCGTACGATCGCCGCGCAGCAGGCCGAAAGTCCAACTAAGTCCGACGTCGCCGCAAGGAAAGCTACGCCGGGAAATCCTTCCGCCAAAGATTTCACCGAGGAACCATTCGTCATCGAGCAGTACTACACCACTGCAAAATTCGAGAACGACGGTACAAGCCAGCGCGATCTTGCCGTAAGAATCCGAGTCCAAAGCGATTCCGGAGTTCAACAGCTCGGTGAACTCGTTTTCGGGTACAACTCCGGTAACGAACAAATGGAAGTTCGGACCGTGCGAGTTCACAAGCCGGACGGAACCTTAATCGATGCACCCGCCGACTCCATAAAAGAAATGACTGCTAGCGTCGCGCGCGATGCCCCCCTGTACACGGATTACAAAGAAAAACATATCACCGTTCCGTCGTTGCATGCAGGCGATACACTGGAATATGAAATCGTTACGCGAACACAAAGCTCCCTGGCGCCCGGCGAATTTTGGTTCGCTTACAACTTTATTGAAGATTCAATCGTCCTCGACGAGCGTCTGGAAATTGACGTCCCGCAAGGACGTCGGATCACCGTGCGCTCTCCTGAATTTTCTCTAACCAACGGTCGCGAAGATTACCAATTACGTGTTAAGCCTGGTTCAGGGAACAACACCGGATTGGACAAAACTCCGTTCTCGAAGTTAGAAGAAAACGGACGCACTCTCTATCGCTGGCACCGTGCAAACCTGGTTCGCTCGGCGCAGGACGAAGACGCCAAGAAAAAGGCGCCGCGCGTTGAGACGAAGCGACCCGACATCGAATTGACTACTTTTGAGAGTTGGGAAAAAGTGGCGCAATGGTACGCCAAGCTCGAAAACGGCCGCGTCGATCCCGCACCGGAAATTCGCGCGAAGACTCTCGAATTGATACAGGGGCAGCAGCACGAACTCGATAAAATCGAAGCTCTCTACGAATACGTTTCCAAAAACATTCGCTATGTAAGTCTTTCGTTCGGGCTTGGGCGCTACCAACCGCATCCTGCCGCCGAAGTCTTCGCAAATCAATATGGCGACTGCAAGGATAAGCACACTTTGCTCGCCGCGATGCTCGAAGCCGCAAATATTCGCTCCGATGCAGTCTTGATTCCCTTCTCGCGAAAGCTGGATACATCTGTACCTTCGCCTTCACAGTTCGACCATGTAATTACGGTGGTTCCCGGAAAAGACGGCCTCATCTGGATGGATTCGACTGCGGAAGTCGCGCCTTTCCGTCTACTTTCGCCTGCGCTCCGCAACAAATCCGCGTTACTAGTTGCGCCGAATGGCGATGGCAAGATCGTGGAAACTCCTATCGATCCTCCATTCCTCTCCACGCAGCGTGTGGAAATTGACGCTGAAGTCAGCAACCTCGGTAAGCTCTCAGCAAAACTGCGATATTTTCTTCGTGGTGACAACGAGTTGGCTCTACGCGCTGCCTTTCGTCGCACTCCACAAACACAATGGCAAGAACTCGGCCGAACGATCGCCACTCTGGATGGCATCCACGGCGACGTGACCGCGGTAAAACCGAGCGACCCTTCTGACACAAAAAATCCGTTCGAGCTCGACCTCGAGTTTTCGCAAGCAAATTTTCTCGACTGGTCCAGCAAGAAAAGTAAAGTTACCGTACCACTGTTGATGATCGGCTTGCCGGACGCCCCGAAAGACACGTCCGATCCGATTTATCTCGGAAGTCCTCTCGACGTCACCATGACGCTGACGCTGAAGTTGCCAGACAGCTTTACGGCGCGGGTTCCTGTCGCAGTTTCCATTGCCAGGGATTACGCGACGTTCAAATCAAGCTATCATTTCGAATCTCATACGCTCATCGCCGAACGCACCCTTAGCTTTAAGATGCGCGAACTCCCCGCTTCCCGAGTCGGCGACTACCTCGCTTTCACTCGCGCGGTTGAATCTGATGAGAGCCAGGTGCTGGTTGCAGAAAACTCTGCCACTGCTGCGCCGGAGATCCTCGAATCCGCGAAACCTGGTGAACTTCTTGAAGCAGGCGTTGCCGCTCTCAATTCCGGAAACTTAAATGCTGCGATCCCGCTTTTAAAGCGTGCGCTTGAACTCGATCCGAAAAACAAAGTTGGCTGGAACGATTTGGGTCTCGCCTACATGCGGCTGGGCCAACTGGACGATGCCGGCGCGGCATTCCGAAAGCAGATCGAGTTGAATCCCTTTGACGAGCACGCTTATAACTATCTCGGTTTCACCCTGCAGCAACAACAAAATTACAGAGACGCTGCAAAGGCTTTCCAAAAACAGATCGAAGTAAATCCAATCGATCCGGTGGCTCACGCAGCTCTCGGTGCTCTGTTTCTCGAAGAGCACAAATACGCCGATGCAGTTCCCGAGTTGGACAAAGCCACAATTCTTCTTCCAGAAAATGCACCGCTGCAAGTCAGTTTGGGTCAGGCATATATCAACACAGGCGAAAAAGAAAAAGCTCTAGAAGCTTTCGACAAAGCTGTCGAGCTGGCGCAGACACCCACAGTTTGGAATAACGTGGCCTACAATCTGGCAGAGCATCAAATCGAACTCGACAAAGCTCAGCAATATGCCGAATCCGCCGTATCGGCGACGACAGCTAATCTCCGAAATATTGATCTGTCACGCCTTTCCCTTGATGAGCTACAGGCGGTCTCGAATCTCGGTATTTATTGGGACACGCTTGGCTGGGTTCACTTCGAAAAGGGAGATTTAGACGAGGCCAAACGCTACGTCCAAGCCGCCTGGCTTTTGAATCAGCATGGTGAGGTGGCTGATCACCTGGCGCAAATTGCTCAACAACTCGGAGAAAGGGATCAAGCGATCCACTACTATTCTTTATCTATTGGCGCGGCTCACTCTGTTCCCGAAACTCGCGCACGTCTTATTGCACTGCTCGGACCTCATGCGAAGATCGAAGATTTGGTAAACCAAGCCAAGCCTGAACTCACTGCTCGTCGCACATTTTCCATAGGCAAGGGACCGAGCGAAAATTCCCGAGCCGATTTCCTCCTTCTGTTAGCGCCGGGAACTAAGGATCCCAAAGTGGAAGCTGTCAAATTCGTGAGCGGAAGCCAAACCTTGCGCCCACTCGCGGATCGGCTTCGGGGCGTGGATTTCGGTCCCATGTTTCCCAACACCGAACCCGCTAAGATCGTCAGGCGCGGAACGCTTGCCTGCTCCGCAGATACGGCAAACTGCACCTTTACCCTAATCCTTCCAGAAGACCTTCATACAGTGAATTGAAATTTCGAACGACGTTGGAATGGGATACGCAGAATTGCTCTCACGACTCTGGCTTGGCATTTGCGGATTGGACTATTTAATCTCCATCACTTCTTTTTCTTTCAAAGCCGAGAGATCTTCGATTTTCTTGGTTTCTGAATGAGTTAGCTTCTCAAGCTCGTCGAGTGATCTTTTACGATCATCCTCGCTAATCTTCTTGTCTTTTTCGAGTTTCTCGACCGCCTCTTTGATGTCGCGCCGGATGTTTCGCACCGCCGTCCGATGATTCTCCAAAACCTTGTGAATGTGTTTCACCAGGTCTTTACGACGATCCTCAGTGAGTGGCGGAATCGGAACACGCACCACTTTGCCATCGTTTGTTGGATTCAGTCCCAAGTCCGTAGTACGAATTGCTTTATCGATCATTGGAACCGCGCTGGTATCCCATGGAGAAATCATTATCATCGTCGCATCCGGGACACTCAGAGTGCCCAGTTGATTGATCGGCATGGAAGTGCCATGGTAATCCACGCGCACATGATCCAGCAGCGAAACGTTCGCGCGTCCCGTGCGCACTCCGGACAATTCTTTGCGAAAATCTTCCACCGCTTTCTCCATGCGGATCTTCGCTTGCGCTAGAGCCTCTTTGCTCGTTGCAATCGTGGTCATCTGAGAAATTGCCTCCGCAGCATTTTTAAGCGGCTGTGACGACCGAGCCCACTCGCTCGCCCAGCACAACGCGCTTCAGATTTCCCGGCACGTTCATATTGAACACGATGATCGGCATCTTGTTGTCCATGCACAGTGAAATCGCCGTCGAATCCATTACCATAAGTCCTTTTTTCAAAACGTCCAGATAAGTAATGCTCTGAAACATTTTTGCGTCCGCCACTTTTTCGGGGTCCGCGTCATAAATGCCGTCGACCCGGGTAGCCTTCAGAATCACTTGGGCCTTGATTTCCATCGCGCGCAACGCCGCGGCCGTATCCGTTGAAAAATATGGGTTACCAGTTCCAGCCGCAAAAATTACAACGCGCCCCTTTTCCAGATGGCGTGTTGCTCGGCGCCGTATGAAAGGCTCGGCCACTTGATGCATTTCGATCGCACTCATCAGACGTGTTTGGCAGCCTGATTTTTCAAGCGCATCCTGCAACGCGAGCCCATTGATCACGGTCGCGAGCATGCCCATGTAGTCCCCCGTAGCCCGGTCGATCGCAAGCTGTTTCTGGCGCGTGCCCCGAAAAATATTGCCGCCGCCAACCATAATCGCGACGGAAACTCCCAACTCTTGGACTTCCTTCACTTCGCGTGCAATCCCCTGGATCGTCTCGGCATGAATGCCGGAATCTTGAGGGCCGGACAGCGATTCGCCGGAAAGCTTCAACACCAGCCGGTCGTAAACAGGCGTGCCGATCGTCAATTTTCCTGAAGAAGGTTCGCGTGCTATGAGTTTTGTTTTCGCCATTCGGGGGCAAACTGACTTTTTGCCAGTGGCATTCTAGCAGAGAATCTTCGCAGTATTAAACGCAGAGCAAGATTTCATCCGCAAGGTTGGGAAATGCAAAAACAAAGAACCGCTCAGTTTGTTTATACGAGAAAAGCTCTAAGACGACGGGTTAGGCGAGTCCGCTTCCGTAGTGGTTCCCATGGCCGACGTGGAGCCGTCCATTTCGCCGACCTTGAAACGTGAAAATCGGCGAATGGCAATGTTTTCGCCCAGTTTGGCAATGGCTTGATCAACTAACTCCTTCACGGTCAAGCCCTCATCCTTTATGAAGTGCTGTTCGTAAAGGCAGTTTTCTTCGTAGAATTTTTCCATCTTACCGCTGACGATCTTATCGATCACGTTTTCGGGCTTACCGGTCGCTTTCGCCTGTTCCTTGTAAATGTCGCGCTCGCGATCGAGTGTTGCCTGCGTTACTTCCTCCCGGCGCAAAAATCGGGGATCGAGCGCGGCGATATGCATCGCAACGTCGTGGCATAAACGCTGAAAGTCAGCTGTGCGCGCGACGAAGTCGCTTTCGCAATTCATCTCCACCAGCACACCAATTTTCCCACCCGCGTGAATGTAGGAACTAACCAAACCCTCGGACGTGGCACGCTGCGATTTCTTAGCCGCCGCGGCTTGCCCCTTCTTCCGGAGAATGTTGATGGCCTGCTCAATGTCACCCTTGGACTCAAGCAAGGCTTCGCGGCATGCGGTAAATCCTGCGCCGGTACGATCCCGCAACTCTTTCACCAGTTGAGCAGAGATGTTTGAATTTCCAGGTGTTGCCATCCGATTCTTTTCCTCTTCAATAGATTTGGGTAGTCCGCCTGAACTAAGGTCGGTTTTACTGCTTGTGCGGCGTTTCAGCCACAGAATCTTCTTCTCCCGCGGCTGCAGCGTTCGCCTCAAGGGGCGGCTCGGCATCAGGTTCTACGAAATCGCCTTCCTGCTTTTCGTAAACTTCATAAGCGCTCGTATCTACGTAATCGACAGTCTCTTCGCCGGCACCCTCGGAAGTTTTCTGGTCAGCGATTTGTGTTTGCTCAAACGATTGATGCCCAACAATAACCGCGTCGGAAATTTTTGATGTAAAGAGCCGGATCGCGCGCAATGCATCGTCGTTTCCTGGAATGACCCAGTCCACCACATTAGGGTCGCAATTCGTGTCCACGATGGCCACCACCGGAATACCCATGCGTCTGGCTTCGCGCACTGCGATCATTTCGGCATTAGGGTCGATCACGAACATGGCATCTGGCAATGTCGTCATATTCTCGACGCCCGAAAAATTCTGTTGCAGATGTTTCAATTCACGTTCGAGCCGCGCCGCTTCCTTCTTTGAAAATTGCGCCATACGGCCATCTTCCACCATGCCCTTTAGCAACTTTAGGCGCTTGATGGATTTTTGTAGCGTGGCCCAGTTCGTCAGCGTGCCGCCCAACCAGCGGTGGTTCACATAAAACATGCCGCAACGATTGGCTTCTTCTGCGATAGCTTCCTGTGCCTGGCGTTTCGTTCCGAGGAAGAGGATTCGTTTGCCTTGTCCGGCGAGTTCGGAAACATAACGGGCCGCATCGCGGAACATCTTTAAGGTCTTCTGCAGATCAATAATGTGTATACCGTTTCGTTCGCCGAAAATGTATTCCTTCATCTTCGGGTTCCAGCGCCGCGTCTGATGGCCGAAGTGAACGCCGGCCTCCAGAAGCTCTTTCATCGTGATTTCGACTCCCAATGTACCTCCTCCTGTAGAGGGGTGCTTTTTCTCCGCGACGGATCGGAGCAGCATCCTTTTTTGCCGGTCCTTCCCGGCCGTGAATTTCGGCTGGGCCCGATTGCTCGAGCCCGGCCGCAAAAAAACTAGCGCTTGCTGTACTGGAAGCGGCGACGGGCTCCCTTTTGCCCGTACTTCTTGCGTTCCTTCATGCGCGAATCGCGCGTCAAAAACCCGTTCTTGCGCAGCGCAGGCCGCAGCTCAGGATTGATTCTCGAAAGCGCGCGAGAGAGCCCCATGCGCACGGCTCCGGACTGACCGCCAACCCCGCCGCCTTTCACGACGCACTTCACTTCGATCTGATCCTGCATCTGGGTGAACTTCAAGGGTTCCACTGCGGCCGTGTGCCACGCGATATTCCGAAAATATTCATCGACTGGACGGCCATTCACGGTAAATCGCGCTGGCCCCATCTTAATGTAAACGCGCGCGATGGATTCTCGGCGTCGGCCGGTACCATAGAACTGCTTCCCGGCATTACTCGAAACTGGGCTCGAAGCTGAACTCAAAGTTCCTCCTCCTCAATTCTTCTACAGGAAACGCCTTCGCCTACTACAGGAGAGAGACGCGTCACAAGTGCGCCCGTAGCAGCACTTTCCGCTGGGCACAGAATTCTAAAACACTGTTTCGTGGTTACAGCGCGAGTTGCTGAGGCTTCTGTCCGGCGTGGCGGGCGAGCGCTTCACTTCCGGCATAAACACGCAGCTTCTTGGCCCGGCGCGCGCGTAGCTTGTTCTTGGGCAGCATTCCCAGCACTGCTTCGCGCACAACTTCTTCCGGACGGCGTTGCAACATCACCCGGATCGGAATTTCTTTCAGTCCGCCGGGAAAACCACTATGGTGACGATAAATTTTCTGATCGATCTTGTTTCCGGTCAGCTTCACACGCTCTGCATTAATAACCACCACATGATCGCCGCAATCGAGATGCGGAGTGTAATTTGGCTTGTCCTTACCAATCAACATGCGCGCGATTCGCGTTGCAAGCCGGCCAAGGACCACTCCCTCGGCATCCACTACGAACCAATTCTTTCCAACTTGTAAGTCTTCGGCCTCACGGCCCTTTGGTATATGCGTCTGCATCAGTCCAGTCACACCTTTCCATCTAAAGGCAAACCACGAGTTTAGATTACGAAGCGATTTCTGTCAACGGAAGTCAGAGAGGAAAACACGAGATCGACTTTGTTACCCGCGCCAGAAGAAACGCCGGAGGGCCGTAAAGCGCGGCCCTCCGCAATATCGGAGAGTTTCGAGCTTGCTGCGCGTGCCATGCCAGCACGTCGCAGATCGTTCTTTTCCTAGCTAACGGACGAAGATGTTGCCGCGGTGCTGCGAGCATTTCGAGTATACGCAGCTTTCGAGTCGCTGTCGCCCGCGTCTCCCGTCTTGTCAATTTCGATCGAGCCCTTAAAGTAAGCTCCGTCTTCGATCATGATTCGCGCAGTGGTCAGATCGCCAACAACCGACCCGTCCTTCTTGATCTCTATGCGATCGCGCGCTCGCAAATTTCCTTTTACGTTGCCGTAAACCACCACTTCCCGAGCTATGATGTCTGCGGTCACCTTGGCGCTGGCCCCGACGGTCAGTTTGCGGTCTTCCAGTTGTACGAGCCCTTCAACCGTGCCATCGATATGCAGATCCTCGTTGCCGGTAATTTCACCCTTCACGTGAAGCGTTGCACCGAGCCTTGCCAAACCGCTCGATGACGATGAAGATGTTGCAGGGTACGTTGAATCGATAGGTGCCATAGTCTTAGCCTCCCCAGGAAATGTTGCCGGCCTTTCGGCTGGCGCGGTAGATTTTGGCGACTGCTGTTGCGGTTGTTGCTGCGGGAGCGGACCCTTTGCCGGAGCGTCCGCTTTCTTGTCTCCCCACATTTACCCTCCTTGGCCCCTTTTTTGCCGCTGGACTATCAATCAATAAATAAGGACTGGTTTCTCAATGTAGTCCCAGTTAAAACGTAAGCCAAATCCAAAATGGTACAGTTGTGTCCCTTGAGGTAACGCGTGCTTGTAAAGCTGGGGAAATGGATGTTAAGCCCGCGACTGGCAAACTGCAAGCGCGTTTTGAAACTCGATCGCAGCTAACCTAACAGGTAACGTTCTCGCAGGATGGTGACATGGTGCGCCACATGCCCTGCAATTATGTAGGCCAACGCATTCACCGTTACGGAATTCCCGCTGGCCACCCCGGTTCGTGTCCACGCTTCGGTCGGCAGATTCCGAAAGAGGGAAAGACTCGCTTCGCGAATATGTCGAAACTCCTCGGAATAACTAGCCAACGAATGCTCGTCTGCCTGAGCGGCGTTAGATGCAACATTTTGTTCGAAGCTTGGCAATGGGTCGTTAAAACCCCGTGCAAACCAAATCGCGCGAAACGCAAACACTCGTTCCGCATCATTCACGTGATTCATTACCTGGCGAATGCTCCATTTGTCGGGACTATAACGATAAAGAGATCGTTCCTCGGAGATCCCCGAAAGGAGTTCAAAGGTATCGTCTAACTGCCCCCTCATCGTTTCCAGAATGTTGTCGCCGCTGATTCTGTCAATGTAGGTGAAATAAAACGGAGCCGCCTCCGTCCGCTGAGGTAGACCCATAGGAGGCGAATTTTAGCAGACTAATATTTACGAAGCACGCCCACAACGCGGCCTTGGATCTTCACGTCGGTAGCCTGAACGATGATTGGGGACATTTGAGAATTGGCGGGCTGCAGTCTGATCTTGCCACCGGGCTCGCGGTAAAATCGTTTCACGGTAGCTTGATCTTCTCCCACCAGCGCAACTACAATCTCGCCGGGATTGGCTACCTGCGTCTGCTCCACCACAATAAAATCCCCATCCAGAATATGGTCATCGCGCATCGATTCGCCCGACACCTGTAAAACATACGTGTTTTGGCCGCGCGCGAAGTCCGCCAGGGAGATTGTCTCGTGTTCTTCCACAGCTTCTAGAGGTCGTCCGGCCGCTATACGCCCGGCCAGGGGCAATTCGACTACGTGGCGTTCCAATACTTGTTCGCGGATCGGCTTGGGGAGCTGCATCACCTCGATCGACCGGCTCTGGTTGTAGCCGCGGCGAATGAAACCTTTTTTTTCGAGGGTGGAAAGATGCTTGTGCACCGTCGCCAGGGAGGTGAGCTTCAGCGAGTTCGCGATTTCCTCGAAACTCGGCGAATAGCCGTTTTTGTTGAGGAATCCAACCAGGTAATCCAGCACTTCTTTCTGCCTCTTCGTGAGTGTCATCCGACCCCCTATGGCCGCTAGCATAGCAAGTGTGGGCGAATCAAAAGCGAAAGTCAATAGTACTTCCGGTCAGTGTACTTTCCCGGGCCTGTAATCCTGTCCTTGCCTATAAACTTGACAAGTTCTTCTATACCGCTCAGTTTTCATTAGCTCGATCATGCCAATCGATTCGTCTACAGCTCCCCACAATCCGGCGGCTGAATACCATCGGCGTTTAAATGCGCTGCGAGAGGCCGAGTGCCGCTCTAAGCGGACCTCCGGCACGCTCGGAGTCGCAACATTGCTTTTTCTCGGAATCTCACTGGTGTCGGCGGCGTGGCTCCTCATCTCTAGGATCAGCGCCATTTATTGGGTTCTGCTTCCTCTCGGCGTACTGACTTTCTTCGCGATCTTTCACGAACGTGTGATTCGCACGATTCGCATTTGTTCACGCAGGAAGGCATTTTACGAACGCGCACTGGCGCGCCTCGATAACAAATGGATGGGAATCGGAGAAACCGGCGATCGTTTTTCTGACCCCTCGCATCCCTACGCGCGTGATCTGGATATTTTTGGTACGGGATCATTGTTCGAATTGCTTTGCACTGCGCGGACGCGGGCGGGCGAAGAAACTCTGGCTCAGTGGCTACTCTTTCCCGCGTCACCGAAAGAGGTTCAGCTCCGGAACGAAGCCGTCACTGAATTGAAGACACGTCTCGATCTGCGCGAAGACCTTTCTGTATTGGGAAAGGACTTTCGGTCAGGCGTCCAACCGGAAGCATTGGTCGCATGGGGAGAAGATTCTCAGACGCTCTCACCCGGACTACTGCGAATAGTTTTGCCTATCCTCGCTATTCTTTGGATTGGCAGTTTAGTTGCGTGGTCCGTTTCTAGCGTTAGATACCCCGCCTTGGTGATCTCCGTCGTGAACCTGGCAATAATGTTGAAATTTCGCGAACGTACTTCGAAGAGCGCTTCCGCAATCGAGCAATCCGCCAAAGACCTAAAATTGCTCTCGCAAGTCCTTGCGCGCGTTGAACGAGAATCTTTCGCCGCACCGAAACTGAAGGCCCTTCATTCCGTACTTCAGCGGGACGACCTAGTCGCATCGTGCTCTATCGCCACCTTGAATCGCCGCGTGGATTTCCTGGTTTCCCGACGCCATCTCGCCTTGCAGGCCATCGATCCATTCGTGTTTTGGAGTTTGCAATGGACGCTTAGTATCGAAGCCTGGCAAGCAAAGTTCGGGACCGCTATCCGCCGTTGGCTCGCGGCCTTGGGTGAAATTGAATCCCTTCTGGATCTCGCGGGCTATTCCTACGAACATCCCCAAGATGTTTTCCCCGAGTTCACCGATGAACCCGCTCTTTTTGAGGCGGAAGGTCTCGCGCATCCGTTGATCCCCGAAAATCGCGCTGTCAGAAACGATCTGACTCTCGGACGAAATCTGCGACTCATTATTATCAGCGGCCCCAACATGGCTGGGAAAAGCACCTTTATCCGCTCGATAGGAATCAACGCAGTTCTCGCTCAATGTGGCGCACCAGTTCGGGCGCACCAACTCCGGCTTTCTCCGCTCGCCGTGGGCGCTTCCGTTTGCGTACTAGATTCGCTGCAGGGTGGAATCTCCCGGTTCTACGCCGAAATCACGCGCCTGAAAGTTATCTCGGATTTGACCGACGGAGCCATGCCCGTCCTGTTCTTGTTAGACGAATTACTTCAAGGCACAAATTCGCACGACCGTCGCATTGGCGCCGAAGCTGTCGTCAGGAATTTGTTGAAGCGAGGAGCTATCGGCTTGCTTACAACGCACGATCTGGCTCTCACCGAAATCGCCGTTGACGTAGGATCTACCGGCGCGAATTTTCATTTTGAGGATCACCTGGAAGACGGCAAATTACGGTTCGATCATCATTTAAGCCATGGAATCGTCCAAACTAGCAATGCGTTGCAACTGATGCGCTCCATCGGTCTCGATGTTTAGACGACTAGACGATATGGCGGAGAATTCGTCGGACAACGTGCCATACGGCATGGGCATCCTAACTATGCCCGAAGCGTAATGAGCGCGTCTCAAATTCCGTTTTCCTGTTACCCTCCTTGTGCTACGCTTTTCTGTGAGACAACAGGTTTCCTATTCCGCATGAATAATATTGGCGCAGGACCAAGATTTTCTATCTCTCCGCCTTTATAAGGATGGGTTCTAGACTATGCCATTGACGACCATCGAGCTTCCTAAACGCAAGCGTGAGGTAATCGATCAAGCAGTAATCAGATTTTGCGGTGACTCGGGCGACGGTATGCAGATTACCGGGAGCCAGTTCACCAATACGGTCGCCCTCTACGGCAATGACTTGGCTACTTTTCCGGATTACCCTGCTGAAATCCGCGCCCCTGCTGGAACGCTGCCGGGCGTCAGCGGTTTCCAAGTGCATTTTTCGTCCAGCGACGTTTACACTCCCGGCGATTCGGTGGACGTTCTGGTAGCCATGAACCCCGCCGCCTTGAAAATGAATTTGCCGGACTTGAAGACAAATGGAATCTTGATCGTCAATCTTGATAGCTTTAAGGAAAACGATCTGCGCAAAGCGCAGATCGTGACGAACCCACTGGAAGATCATTCCCTTGACGGTTACCGCCTATTCGCCGTTGAACTTACCAAGATGACTCGCGCCGCTCTCAAAGATTTGGGGCTGGACGCCAAGAGCATGGATCGTTGCAAGAACTTCTTCGCGCTCGGAATGTGTTATTGGCTCTACAACCGTTCCATGGAGCCGACACACGGATGGCTGCAGGAAAAATTCAAAAATAAGCAGCAATTAGTTCAAGCCAATAAGCTCGCCATGCAGGCGGGTTACAGCTACTGCGAAGCCACGGAAGCATTTCAAATCAGCTATGAAATTCCGCCAGCGAAACTTGCTCCCGGCGTGTATCGCAATATCAGCGGAAATGCTGCGCTGGCTCTAGGTTTCGTCGCCGCATCTCAAAAAGCAGGGATCCCGCTTTTCTTAGGCTCTTATCCGATCACGCCGGCTTCAGATATTTTGCATGAACTTTCGATGTATAAGGATTTCGGCGTAATCACTTTCCAGGCCGAAGATGAGATCGCCGCTATCACCTCGGCAATCGGCGCAGCATATGCCGGGGCACTCGGTATCACCTCCACCTCAGGCCCGGGCATGGCGCTAAAAACCGAAGCGCTCGGCTTGGCTGTAGCCGTGGAATTACCTTTGGTGATTTGCGACATTCAACGCGGCGGCCCTTCCACCGGCCTTCCCACTAAGACCGAGCAAGCGGATTTGCTGCAAGCTCTGTTTGGACGAAACTCGGAAGCTCCTATTCCAGTCCTCGCTCCCTCTTCACCAGGGGATTGTTTCTGGATTGCACTCGAAGCCAGCCGAATCGCGATCAAACATATGGTTCCGGTTATAGTTTTGTCCGACGGATATCTAGCTAACGGCGCGGAGCCTTGGAAAGTCCCGACCATCGAAGAATTACCGGAAATTCCAGTTCACTTTGAAACGAACCCCGAAGGTTTTTTGCCATACCGTCGCGATCCAGTCACGCTTTCTCGTCCGTGGGCAATTCCAGGAACGCCCGGCCTCGAGCATCGCATTGGTGGTATCGAAAAACAGGATGTCACCGGCAACATCAACTACGAACCTTTGAACCATGAGCACATGGTTCGCCTGCGTGCCGCGAAAGTCGAGTCAGTCGCGAACGATATCCCACCGGTGATTCCAGAAGGCGATGAATCGGGTGATTTACTAATTATCGCGTGGGGATCTACGCACGGCCCGATCACTGCCGCGTTAAATGCTCAACGAGAAAAAGGCCGCCGCATCGGACACGTGCACCTGCGTCACTTGAATCCGCTGCCACGCGACCTCGGAGAGATCATCAGCCGATACAAGAAAGTGCTCGTGCCAGAGATGAACATGGGCCAGCTCTTGATGATCCTTCGCGCAAAATACCTGGTGGACGCGCAGGGCTACAACAAAATTCAGGGCAAGCCTTTCAAGACCTCCGAGATCGAACAAAAGATCGAAGAAATGCTTGGCTTGACTCCATCTGTAGCAGTCGAAGACGACGCCGATGAGCAAGCAGGAGAGCAGCTATGACCACCGCCACATTGCCCGTCTACACAAAGAAAGATTTCCAAACCGACCAGGAAATCCGCTGGTGCCCAGGATGCGGTGATTACGCAATCCTCTCCGCCGTACAAATGGTATTTGCTGACCTGGGAATCCCGCGCGAAAAGTTCGTAATCATTTCTGGTATCGGCTGCTCTAGCCGCTTTCCGTATTATATGAACACGTTTGGCTTCCATACGATTCACGGCCGCGCACCTGCCATCGCTACAGGCTTGAAAATCGTTCGTCCCGATCTCGAAGTATGGGTCGCCACTGGTGACGGCGATTCGCTTTCCATCGGCGGGAATCACACTATTCACATGCTTCGCCGCAACGTCGGGCTGAAAGTTCTTCTCTTCAACAACAAGATCTACGGCCTCACCAAAGGTCAGTATTCGCCCACTTCCGAAGTCGGCAAGAAAACAAAATCCACTCCCTTCGGCACCACCGACCGTCCATTTAATCCTATTTCTCTCGCCATCGGATCGGAAGCCACCTTTGTCGCCCGTTCTGTGGACGTGTTTCAACAGCACCTGAAGGATGTTTTGCGGAAGGCAGCGGCGCATAAAGGTTCTGCCTACGTCGAGATTCTCCAGAATTGCAATATCTTCAATGACGGGGCTTGGGAGACCGTTACAGAAAAAGACGCGCGCAGCGAAAATATCGTTCAGCTCGAGCATGGCAAACCTCTTATTTTTGGCAAGAATCGCGATAAAGGGATTCGCCTAAACGGTCTTGACCTCGAGGTCGTTCAATTGGGCAACGGCATCGCCGAAGAAGACCTACTCGTCCATGATGAAAAACACCCCCGCGCAGCATACGCTTTCCTGCTCGCGCACATGGAGCAACGGCCTGGTTTCCCTACTCCCATCGGTGTCCTTCGTTCCTGGGATCAAGTGCCTCGCTATGAAGACCTAATTAACGATCAGATTCGCCAAGTCCAGGCTAAGCGCGGCAAAGGTGACCTGGCAAAACTTCTCCGTTCTGGCGACACTTGGGAACTAAAAGCGTAGTTTCGTTTCTTTTAGGTAATTTTTTTGCGTAGTCTTAACACGCTTCAAGAAATTAGAACCTCTGAGAAGACTCAATACGAAATCTCGTCAGATTCTCTTGACTTCTTTCGCTATTAGCTATATTACGACTCCCACTCGGTCGGTCCCTTTCAGCTATTGACGTCCGCCAAGTACCCGGAGTACCGCGAGGCGTGAGTAGATTCCCAGCCGAGCTCAGCGCAAATTCCAGACAAGTTTGGACGTTTTTCCAAAGGAGATAATCGATGAAGGACAGGAAGGCGGACGCATCGTCGCAATTTCTCGTTAAATTCGCCCGATTTGGCTTCGTTGTCCTGGCAGCGCTCACTATGGTCTTGTCATTGGCCAGTGGTGTGGGCGCTCAATCAGCCAGTGGGGCAGTGACCAGCCAAGTAATCGCAGGTAACACTCCCGGATTTGTCGCAACTGGGAAAAATATTGGACCAGAAGAAGCATCCACGACAATTAGCGTTACTCTGTGGCTTCAGCCTCGCAATCGAGCCACTCTCGATACTCTGGCAGAGCAGCTCAATGACAAGAGCTCGCCGAATTATCACCAGTGGTTAAAACCGGCCCAACTGATCTCTCAATTCGCGCCAACGGCAGCGGACCTGGCTGTCGCGAAGCAATTTCTGACCCAGCACAACCTCAAAGTTACGAATGTCGGCCCTGCGAACTTCTCGGTCACCGCACAGGGAACTGTCGCTGAAGTCCAAAGAGCTTTTTCTGTTCAGATCGACAAGTTCACTGTAGGTTCCGAAACCCATCGCGGCAATGTCAACAATCCCACGATTGTAGGCCCCGCCGCTGCTGTGGTGGCTGCCGTGTATGGCATGGATGATTACGCCGCCACGCACCCGGTTGCACAGGTCACCAACGCATTCAAATCCAATTCGCAGGCTGCGACTGCCACAAAGCTCAGTGGCGTCACCTCCGACGGAATCTTCTACTCCGGGCAGTGCTTCCCTGGAACCGCGACCGAAGTATTCACCACTGGAGGAGCGTTGCCTTTCGGTACCTACACTGGCAATACCTACGGGCAGCCGGCGAACGGCGGTGGTCTCGGGAGCTTGCCTCCATGCGGATACGATCCGGCAGAGGTCCAAACTGCTTACAATCTGAATGGCCTCTATACGGAAGGCTTCCACGGTGAGGGTCAGACAATCGTAATTATTGACTGGTACGGCTCTCCCTACATTACTGCGGACGCAAACGTGTTCAGCAGCTTGAACGGTTTGCCGCCGCTAACTTCTGCCAACTTCAACATCATCTACTATCCGTACAATTGCAATTGTGGCGGCGTAGATCCGGAAATTAACTTGGACGTTGAGTGGTCCCACGCGCTCGCGCCGGCAGCTAGCATTATCTTGTTAGTTCCGCCGTCTGCTAGCTTCGCAGACATCAACAACGCGACTGTGTACGCGATCACCTACGGCCTTGGAAACGTCATTTCCGGCAGTTATGGCGCTCCGGAGGCCTTCGTAGCCCCAGTCTTCCTCGAGCAAAACAGCCTGGTTTCGGAGTTGGCGGCAGTTTCCGGAATTTCCACAAACTATGCAACCGGCGACTATGGCGATGACACCGTCTACGGTGGTCCACCAACGGTTAGTACACCGGCCGATTCGCCCTTCGCCACCGCCGTTGGCGGGGTCAGTTTGGCAACCAATCCCGACAACACTCTGGCATGGCAAAGCGGATGGGGCACCAACGCTACCGGAATCGTTGCTCCTCCGTTCTTTGGCGGCTATGTCGCAGATCCTCCTCTGAATTTTGGTTTTCAATTTGGCTCGGGCGGCGGCAATAGCGGGTTCTTTAGCAAACCGAGCTTCCAGAAGAAGGTTTCGGGCAAAGGCCGTGGACTCCCGGATATTTCCTGGCTGGCCGATCCCTACACCGGAGCGGAAATCGTGTTGTTCGACGGATCGGGTGAAGCCGTCGCGGTTTACGGTGGCACCAGCCTGGCAACTCCGATGTTCTCCGCTCTCTGGGCAATCGCTAACCAGGAAGCCGGCGCACCGCTCGGACAAGCTGCTCCTTACCTTTACGGCATGCCGGCAGGCACTATCACTGACGTTGTGCCGGTAGGCTCGGCAACTAACCCCACGGGCATCATTCAGGACTCCAGTGGCTTCCACCACTACTCAGCGGCAGCACTTGCTGCACCGTTGGACGGCACCACAAAGTTCTACAGCGGCATCTATAACAGTCCCTTTGACGACGAGTGGGATATCATCACCTTCGGCACCGACTCGTCGCTCAGAACAAAAGTAGGCTGGGATAATGTCACTGGCTTGGGTACGCCAAACGGACAAGCGTTTGCCGATTTCTTCGCGGCAGGGTCGGACGTCAAGAAATAACAATCGACCCCTTCTGAAAACTAAAATGGCGCCGCTGGATCATTCGGCGGCGCCTTTTTTTTTGCTCTTAGCGCGAATAATCCGATCTCACCGGTTGTTTTCAGGTTGTCCCACGGGAAATAACGGAGAATTCTTCGCAAGCGTTGCATTCGGCTGCGACAATTTGGTTGGCATTAAAGCAAGCGCTCGATCCCGCAAGCCCGCGAATTCGTTCCAATCCCGCTTCGCAACCGGATCCGATGGCGGCAATGGCAGGCGTTCGAAGTTCAAGAATTGGCCCTGGCGTTGTATTCTGAAATCGAGATGCGGGCCGGTGGCCAGCCCGGTCATTCCCACCAGCCCGATACTCTGTCCTTGTTCCACATGTTGCCCGGATCGCACAAGCAGTCGCGATAAGTGCATGTAATACGTCGTATACCCATTAGTGTGTTGGATTTGGACCAGATTGCCGGCCCCGCCCTTCGGTCCAGCGAAAACCACGCGCCCCTCGCCGATCGTCTGAACCGGCGTGCCGCTGGGAGCCGCGTAATCAATCCCCAGATGCGGTCGATACTCTTTCAGGATCGGATGGAAACGGTGTTCGCTGAAATGAGATGTAATCGCCGCGGCAAACTTCAGCGGCGAATGCAGAAATGCCTTCTTCATCGATTTGCCTTCTGGGGTGAAATATGCCGGGGCGCCAGAAGTGTCATGAAACAGCACGGCTCCATACGGATGCCCGGCGTTTTTATACTCGGCGGCCAGAATTCGTCCGTACGAAAGAAGTTCGCCGTTTGAAAGCATCTTTTTTTCGACCACCACTCGGAACGTGTCTCCTGGGCGCGGGTCCGTATAGAAATCCAGGTCCCATCCGAAAATCTGCGCCAGGCGCATGGCGAGCTCCGGCTTTTCTCCGGCGTTTATCACCGCCTCAAATAGCGAGCCGTGAACCTCTCCCATGACCCCGATGGTTTGCATTTCCGAAGGTATGGTTTCGATCTCCGAGTGAACTTCGCTCCCCTGGGGCGCAATCGAGAGCACTCTGTCTGCATCAATTCTGTAACGAACTGAACGGAGTTCACCCAGGACGGAGCGCCCTACATCCAGGCGATTTCCAGCCCGCAAATGCCGTAAGTCAAACACAGATTGCGCGGAAGCTGCTAGCCGTCCAGCGGTCTCTGTATCGATCCCCACACCGCGCAGTAACATTTGAAACGGAAGCCCGGCCGGCACCAGGCGTTCGCTGTAAAGAACAACCTGTTCTTGAATTCGCCGCGCTTCTTCGCGTGCGGAAGATGCCTGCACAGAAACTTCGCCCTCGGCCGAATTCCGAACGTAGTAGGACGTTGCGATAAAGGCCGAGCTAAGCGCTACAAGAGCGAACCAAAAAAGAATTTTTCCAAACTTGCCCATATTTCTTAAACCGCCTTAATCCACTGGAACACGAAGCTTAGCCCAACGAGGCGCTAGTCGAAATGGGATAATGCTCAGTTCTAATACAGGAAGTAAACCCTGCAGCGTGTAAAAAGTCGTGGAGTTCTAGCAGACGCAGAAGTCCGAAACTATTGCGAGCCGACTGCGGAGGTCGCGTACGTCGGATGATGAATCGATTCAGCAAAGTAATTTCTTTCGCGCAAGCCGTGATAGATTCGGCCCGCAATTTCCGATGCGTGAGGTCCACTGATTGCCCGGCTTCCACCGCGAATCAATACAACCAACACGATTTTCGGGTGCGCCTGATCCGCGTAAGAAACAAACCAGCCGAGGCGGCCGCCGAGCGATTCGTCGTTGCAAGTCCCGGTTTTTCCTAATGCCTGTTCACCGTCAGGATCGTAACTTTGTTTCGCCGTACCATACATCACCGCGGCCAGCATGCCTTCGCGCAAATCCGGCAGTAGCGGCCCAATATCAAGTTGTTGCTTGATGCGAGGCTGAAAGTTCTGCCGATCCTGTTCCGTGCGCGGATATTGCAGGTAGTACTGCGTTCCGCCATTCGCCAGAGTAGAAACTAACGAGGCGAGCTGCAGCGGCGTGATACGTATGCCTTCGCCGAAGCTCGACATCCGAGCCACTCCACCGTACACCGGAATTCGCGCCGGGAGCAAACCCGGCTGCTCTTCGCGTATGTTGTACCCTGCGCGAGAGCCAAGCCCCAGCAGCGTCGCGTACTTTGTTACGCGCTCGAATCCCAATCGTGTACCTACCTCTTCAAAATAAGTGTTATTGGAATGTGCCATCGCCTCGGTCAGGTCCATGTAGCGCCGCCGACCTACCTTGAGCATCGTATCGCGCGTGATAACCCCTTCTTCCAAGCCTGCGAGCGCAATTACCGGTTTTATTGTGGAACACGGTTCGAATCCAGAAGAAAAAGCCATCTTTTGGTTAACGATCGTGAGGATTCGCCCAGTGCTAGGGTCCATGGCCAGAACCGAGCCGTTCGCGTGTCCTAAAGCGTCAAGCGCGATCTGACGTACCACCGGGTCGTCGTATTCCACCGCATCGCCTTTTCCTGGATCAGCGTAGCTAGGAGTGCCGCTCTTCTTATGATGAGTGCGAGTAGTAGGTGTAGCCCCGAATGTAGCCCCCAGGGCGCCTGCTAGAAAGAGACAAAATATCGAAACCGCTTGGTAGTGGACTGGCTTGCTGCGCATTTGAATTGTGTAGGCCCGTAAACGCCTCGACTCAGGCTGTGACCGTAGTTTAAGGAAATGTCACAGGGTTGCGCAACTGTAAAGGAGGACAGCTTTCCTGCCAGGCACGCTGGTCCGGAGTACCAGCGTTCTGTGTGACGTTCTTCTTCGTCCGAGCCGGTGTCAGCGCGCCGCTCGACCTTGAGCCGCCGCTACTGCTTTCGGAGCTTGTTTCGGAGTATCGGCCGCCGTTGCCGGCTTTTCTTCCACCACCGCCAGGTTTGAAAGTAATCCCAGTTGCTTTCGCAGGTCGTGTTCGATCTTCGCGCGAATATCCTTGTTTTCTTTCAGGAACAGCCGCGCATTGTCACGTCCCTGACCAAGTCGCTCGTTCTTGTAGGAGATCCACGTGCCCGACTTTTCAAGCAGGCCCTTGGCCACGCCCAAATCGATCAAGTCGGCCTCCCGCGAAACTCCCTCACCGTAAATGATGTCGAACTCAGCCTCGCGGAAAGGCGCAGCCACTTTGTTCTTTACGATCTTCGCGCGCGTTCGCGAACCCACTACGCGGTCTCCTTCCTTAATGGACTGTATGCGACGAATATCCACGCGAATCGAAGAATAAAATTTCAGCGCGCGCCCACCGGTAGTTGTTTCCGGATTGCCGAACATCACCCCAATCTTTTCGCGAATCTGGTTGATGAATATCAGGCAGGTCTTCGATTTCGAAACGATTGCTGTCAGCTTCCGCAATGCCTGCGACATTAGGCGCGCCTGTAAGCCCATTTGCGCGTCGCCCATATCGCCTTCCAGTTCCGCGCGCGGAACCAGAGCAGCAACCGAATCCACCACAATAATGTCCACCGCGTTCGAGCGAATCAGCGCTTCCGCAATCTCCAGCGCTTGCTCTCCGTTATCCGGCTGCGACACCAAAAGATTGTCAACATCCACTCCCAGTTTTCGCGCATACGATGGATCCAACGCGTGTTCTGCGTCGATAAAGGCTGCCTGTCCCCCCAGCCTCTGCGCTTCCGCGATTACGTGAAGTGTGAGCGTTGTCTTGCCGCCAGACTCCGGTCCATACACCTCAATCACCCGCCCGCGTGGAAAACCGCCCACGCCCAGCGCAGCGTCAATTGAAATAGACCCCGTCGGAATCACGTTCACCGGCACCAACACATCCTTGTTCCCCAGGCGCATGATCGAACCCTTGCCATACTGTTTCTCAATCTGCGAAATGGCCAAATCTAGATTCTTGGTTTTCTCGTCGTTCATGTAGACCTCAAGAGGGATTTTGTTTTGTCTTTTCCTGGGAACAGAGGCGCGCTAAGTGTACTACCAAGTATCCCTACCCCCAAATTGTGCTTTCTGCAGCACATCTTAGCACGAGGCGAACAAAAAGCAAAAGGTATCTTCGGGCAATTTCGGATGGGTAACGGTGGCCTGCAAGCTATCCCTTTTACGGCCCAGCGGGCTCCGGCTCAAAAGTAGACGCGTTGGCAACATGGAACCATTTGCCCTCATGCTTTTCGTAAGCTGACATCCAGGCTATCACGGACTGCTCCTGCGTTTTCTGTCCGGCTGTGTCGGTCTTCGAATAAGCGATCTTCACGCGTACAACCATCCAACCCATTTGCCCGTCCGGAGAAACGTGAATAATCGGTGACTCCAGATCGTCCCAAGCGGAGAATTCCGCTCCCTGAAAATATCCTTCAAACCGCTTTCGCAGATCATCGGGTGATTGGGCCAATACCTTTCCGTCTCGCACAGAAACGAATCTAAAATCCGGCGGTAGAGTTGCGACTAGCGCGTCCACATCGCGATGAAAGTGAGCGCGGCGGTCCGCTTCGTGGATAGCCAGCAACTCGGCTTTCGCGCGATCGGCATCGGCATGAGCGGGCTCGTGTGAGGATGCAATACAGAGAAGCCCCGCGAGTATTGATACGATAAGAATAATTCGTTTCATGGCGGGGTTCTCCGTTCGGGTATTGGGCAGTACAAACTACTGATCGAGTTTGTTCGTGTGCACCAACGTTGCGTAGATTTCCCGCATGAAGTCGTGACCGCCGGGAACCGCGTGCGGAGCAAACCATGCTTTCCACATCTCCGGCAAACCTGCATCCGCCACTTCCTTCTCGCTTTCCCCTCTCGCGATTTCCTGGCGCACCAGCGCGATACTTTGGTTCAAAAGTGGGAGATATTCCGCAAGCTCGCGGCGATTTGACATTTCACTGTGACCCGTGATGATCACGGTGTCATCGTTGATTCGTGCGAGTACCGCCGAAAGAGAATGGGCGATTCCTTCCATGTCGGCGCCGCCCGCATAGCTGCCCTTGCCATCGTAGATGTCGCCCACATCCACCACATTCGCTTGTGCAAAATAGACCACTGAGTCGGTATCCGTGTGGCCGTTCGCGTAATGATCCATCTCAATATCTTCGCCGGCAAAATGAATAGTTACCATGTCTCGAAACGTGATGCGCGGCCACGCGCGCTCGGGATAAGGTCCGATCGGCGTCGGTGACCAAAACGGAGTCTGCTTCGTCATCAGCCGCTTTCGTACGTTTTCGTGCGCGACGATCACCGCATCCGGCCCGTAAATTTCGTTCCCTCCCACGTGGTCGTAGTGCCAGTGAGTGTTTAAAAGAAACTTGACCGGACGTTTACCCAAATCATCCAGCGCCTTCTGTATCGCAGGATTCGCGGCTGCCTCCGGATGATCCACCAATAGATATCCATCTGGCCCCGCAAGCACCACGATATTGTTCAGATCTTGCGGCGTTCGAATTTGGATGACGGTAACGTTATCGCGTAACGGAAGAACTTTCGTGACGCCTTTCGTAAAGTCAGTTGTACCCACTTGAAACGCGTATGACGAACGGCAGAAACACAGCAATGCGAGTATTAGACCTGCGCGAAGAGTATCTTTCATTAGGACTCCAATGGCATGACGCATCCAGGCGCTCGCAATCCTTGGCCCTTAGACGCGCAGAAATCTGAGTTGTGAGCGCAAATCAACGAGGCAGGAGAAAGTATCCGCTATGAATATTTGTAAAAGCCGCGGCCGGATTTGCGCCCAAGCCAACCCGCTGCCACATATTTCTTCAGCAGCGGACAGGCGCGATACTTCGGGTCGCCGAATCCTTTTGACAACACTTCGAGAATATCGATGCAAACATCCAGCCCGATAAAATCGGCCAGTTCCAGCGGCCCCATGGGATGGTTCATCCCTGTCTTCATCACTGCGTCCACAGCTTCCGGAGTCGCCACGCCTTCCATCACGCAAAACGCCGCTTCATTAATCAGCGGCATCAGCACGCGATTCGAAACAAAGCCCGGCGCATCGTTCACCGCCACAGGCTTTTTTTCGAGTTTCTCGCAAAGGGCCATCGTGGTCTGAAAGGTTTCATCGCTGGTGGCTAATCCACGAATCACTTCCACCAGCACCATCATCGGCACCGGGTTCATAAAATGCATACCAATGAAACGATCCGGCCGGCTCGTTTGGGCGCCTAGCTGCGTAATCGAAATGGAAGATGTGTTGCTAGCCAAAATCACACCGGACCTCAGCACCGCATCCACATCCTTGAGCACCCGCAATTTCAGCTCAAGCTGTTCCGGAACTGCTTCCACGGCGAAATCCGCGGCAGCGAACGCGGCCACGTCGGTCGTAGCCTCGATTCGCCCCAACACCGCTGGCTTGTCGGCTTCCGAAATCTTCCCGCGCTTCACTTCACGATCCAGATTCTTGCCAATGGTTTCAAGCCCGCGATCGAGGAAACGTTTCTCCACATCGCGCAGGATCACTCGATACCCCGCGCGCGCAAACACGTGCGCAATTCCATTCCCCATTGTGCCGGCGCCCAACACGCCCACAGTTTTTATATTGTCGATTGACATAAGAGTCCGATGATAACGGAAGCCATGCAACTAAGGAAAGCCACTGTTCTCATGGCACCATTCAGGCGCGTATTCCGACGCAAGCAAACATGCCCTGCACGCCCGCGGGAATCAAGCATCCACGGGATTATTCAGATAGTTTGCTTGCAAACGCTTCACGAATCACTTTTTCCGCCTGTGCAACATCATCTCTTCTCACAAAAATTCCATAGCGTGGTTGAAAAGCGGTGAGATACGGAAGGTTATCGTGCTCGGTGATTTGATAGCTCTGAATTTTATGATCCTTCAAAGCCGCTAGCGCCCTGCCGAAGTCAATCGGATCATTCCCACGCCAAACGATCGCCGGACCCAAGGCTTGATTCGGCTGTTCCACGGATTCGAGTGAACCTACAAGGGGAAGATTGCAATCTGGACAACGCGTGATCCCGTCGCGGTACTCCGCTTTGCAATGTGGACAAAACATTTTAAAGGAGACGCACTTAATAACGCTCGATCGCCAGCGCTACCGCGTTTCCTCCGCCAAGGCACAGAGCCGCAATTCCGCGCTTCAAATTTCGACGTTGCAACTCATAAAGCAGCGTGATCAGAACACGCGCCCCGGATGCGCCAATCGGATGCCCCAACGCCACTGCCCCGCCATTCACATTTACTTTTTCCGGATTCAGTTTCAGCACCCGCGTCACAGCGATGGCAGCCACGGCAAAAGCTTCGTTCAATTCATAGAGGTCCACATCCTTGTCGCGATCCCAACCGGTTTTCTTCAGCAGCTTTTCTACCGCGTCCACCGGCGCCATCATCACCCATTTAGGCTCCACGCCACTCACCGCTTGCGCCACGATTCGCGCCATCGGCGTTTTCCCCATGCGAGTTGCGTTCTTCTCACCTGTAACGATCACCGCCGCCGCACCGTCATTCGTTCCCGGCGCGTTCCCTGCTGTCACCGTGCCATCCTTCTTGAACGCTGGCTTAAGTTTCGCAAGGGCCTCCAGCGAAGTATCTTCGCGCGGCGATTCATCCGTCTTAATAATGATGGGCTCACCCTTCTTTTGCGGAATCTCCACCGGCACAATCTGCTCGCCAAAAAAACACGATTTGATCGCGCGTACAGCCTTGCGATGGCTGTCAAAAGCAAATTGGTCCTGCTCCTGCCGCGTAATGCCGTACTTTTCGGCCACCAGCTCGCCTGTAACACCCATGTGGAAATTCTCGTAAACGTCCCACAAGCCGTCTGTGATCATCGAATCAAAAATTTCCTGATTGCCAAGCCGGAACCCGGTGCGCGCGCCCTTGAGCAGATATGGGCAGTTCGACATCGATTCCATCCCGCCCGCAACGACAACCTCAGACTCCCCAAGTTGTACTGCCTGCGAAGCCAGCGCCACAGCTTTCAGTCCCGACCCGCAAACTTTATTGATCGTCATCGCAGCGACACGCGAATCAAGCCCCCCACGCAACGCCGCTTGTCGCGCCGGATTTTGTCCAAGCCCCGCCTGAACCACGTTACCCATGATGGCTTCGTCCACCTGGTTCGGCTCAATTCCAGCCCTCCGCACAGCTTCAGCCACAACTTTCGCGCCAAGTTGCGGAGCCGAAAGCGGCGCAAGCCCTCCCATGAATTTCCCAATCGGCGTACGCACAGCGCTCAAAATAACGGGTTGTTCCATCGCGATCACTCCTGGGTATGCAACTCAGCGAGAAATTCCAGTATATGCGTCCGGGATTTTGCGGTCAAACGGGCCCGGACTCCAGACGTCACGCAGTTTCGCTTATAAAATATTCACCGCGCGGGCCGCGAGCAGCGCAATGATCGTCAACGAAATCAGCGATTGCAACATCATCCCCGCTTTGGCCCAGCGTGAAAGCACCGCCGTGTCCGTTGGCGAAAAAGCTGTGCTGGTATTAAACGCAAGAAATAAGTAGTCCATGAAATGGGGCGACCAGGACGGATCGCCACCATCCTCGCCCAGCATTTGCGGAAAGAGAAATGAGCTTTCCAATCGCCCACGCCTTCCCTCCCGCATCAGCGGACCGCCCGCATCCAACTTCCAGTACCAGAGCGCGAACACCAGAACGTTTGTGAACCATAGCGCGACCGCCGCGCGCAGCAGCGCTTGCGGTGTACTGCGATGGTGTGGCAAGCCTTGAATCAGAAAGGCTAGCGAAGCGACCAAAGCGAGCGTGATCAGGCCATTCACCGTAAACGTTAGAATCCGAGCGATGTTGAACTGTCCTCGGTGATTCGATATGACCAGAGGTATTGCCAGAACTAAAATTACCGCCAATAGGAACCATCCCGGACCAACTGAAAGCGGCTCCGGCAATGACCAGTACAGGCACCCGGCCGCCAACATCGCGATTACAGCAGGCCACCGAGGTTCGCGCACAATTTGTGTGCTCATAATTTCCCGGTTAATTCCCGTCGGAGTTTAATACAGTTCTCGCAGCTGCGCCAAAATGATGCGCGCCGACTCGGCTGTTGCCCAGCTATTGCCGCAGGTTTATAATCCCGGCGTGAGGGCTGATCGCATGACACTCCATAGAGTATTGGCAGTTGCCACGCTCGTTTGCGGAATTACATTCGCGCTCTCGATGTCCGCGAAAACCGTGGTCCACCTGATCGATGCTCAAGGCAAAAGCGTGGGCACCGTCATCCTGTGGGACCAGAAGGGGAGCGGTGTAGGGTTGCAGGTAAACGTGGAGAATCTCCCGCCAGGCGAACACGGCATACATTTTCATCAGAATGCAAAATGCGATCCGCCCGACTTCAAATCAGCAGGTCCGCATTTTAATCCCGACGGAAAGAAGCACGGCTTCGACAATCCTGAGGGTCACCATGCCGGAGATATGTCCAACCTCATGGTAGGTGCCGACGGCAAGTCCAAAATGAATCTCGCTGACAAAGATGTAAATCTCGGCGACGGTCCTCACTCCCTCTACAGCAATGGCGGAACGGCTATCATAATCCACGCCAAAGCCGACGACCTGAAAACCGACCCCTCCGGCAATTCCGGCGACAGAATCGCCTGCGGTGTAATCCAGAAATAGTTAGTATCTGGTTTAAATGGAGCCAGATTCTCAGTCAGGATTCTCTAGGCGAAGAAAAAGCGTAACCCTGTATATCAGTTCTACGTTATTATAGTTATCCGATGCCTCCAGCAACCTCGCGTGAAAGCTCCTTAGGGCTAAACTCCCAGCAACGCCGCGCCGTAGAACATGGCGACGGTCCCCTGCTGGTCGTCGCCGGAGCCGGAACCGGCAAAACTCGCGTCATTACTGAGCGCATCCGCTACCTGCTCGAATCGAACCCCGAGCTTGCCGGCGAAAACATCCTGGGCCTGACTTTCACCGACAAAGCGGCCGGCCAAATGAAGTCCCGCGTGGTGAGAGCTATTGGCGAACGCGCCGAAGGCATATGGCTCAGCACTTTTCATAGCTTCTGCCTGGACAAAATCCTGCGAGTGGCCAATCCAGATCTAAAAATTCTGGAAGACATCGACCACTGGATCTTGCTCCGCCGCCACATGGCCGAGCTTGATTTGAAACATTTCCGGCGTCTGGCGGAGCCGGGCGAATTCCTGAACGATTTTCTGAAGTTCTTTTCGCGCTGTCAGGACGAGCTCGTCACACCCAACGATTTCCAAAATTACACGGACAAATCGCGACAAGCCCATCTCGCGCGGCGGGCCTCCCTCGAACCGGACATTCGCAAGCTCGAAGAGGAAGAACTTGACCGCCAGGACGAACTCGCGCGCGTCTATCGTGTTAGCGAACGGCTGTTGCGCGAACGAAACCTGCTCACCTTTGGCGCGCAACTTAATGCAAGCCGTGCAATTACTGCGAACGGACGCCACGCTTTTGCAGAATCTGCGCGATCAGTTTCACTACATTCTAGTCGATGAGTTCCAAGACACTAACATCGTTCAACTCGAACTGCTCTGGCTCCTGGCCGGTGAACGCCGCAATATCGTTGCCGTGGGTGACGACGATCAGGCCATCTACCGTTTTCGTGGTGCCTCCTTCGGCAGCTTCACGATTTTTCTGAAACGGTTCTGCGGAGTTACCGAAAAAAATCTCACCGAAGGCGTGCGCGAGTTTATCGCGCCGTTAACCCAGAATTACCGCTCCACCACCAGAATCCTGCGTGTAGCCGGCGAAGTGATTTCCCACAACGAAAAGTCGCCGCTTTTGCCTCCCAAAACTTTGGTTACCGAAAATTCGGATGGCGACAAAATCCGCGTGGCTGAATTCGTCCGCCCAGAAGAGGAAGCTCATTGGATCGCTTCGGAAATCGAGCGTTTGCATGTACCCGGAAACCCCTGGCGCAATTTCGCAGTGCTCTACCGCAAGCACACCCATGTAAAAAAATTGATAGCAGCGTTACAGCGCCGCAAAATACCGTTTGTCATCAGGAAGTTCTCGATTCTCACCAGCACCGTGGTGCGTGACCTGTTGGCCTACCTGCGCCTGATCGCCGTGCCGTCCGACAACGTGGCTTGCGCGCGCGTTCTAGCTGCCCCTTACTGGAAACTCCAGCCCCGCGACTTGGTGCGTTTAGCCGAGCGGGCGGAAAAAAATCGACGCCGGCCGCTCAGCGACGAAATCGACGCAGCGCAAAGTGAATTGCCCTTTTCCTCGGAAGCCTCACGCTTGCCGGAGCTGGTCAGTTTCCTGGCGCGTTTTCGCCAGCTCGCTCGCAAAATCCCCGCCAGCGGTTTGCTGGACCAATTGATTTCCGCCTTGGAGCTCGCACCCCTTCCCTTCGAAGCCGACCGCCGTTATCTGGAACGCTTCGTGCAGTTCGTGAAGGATTGGGAACAGAAGAGCGACAAAAAAAACTTGCGCGATTTCGTCGAATACTTGGAGTACTTCTCCGAAGCCGGCGGCGATATTTGTCTCGACGAAGAGTCCGCAGACGATGCTGTCCAGTTAATGACCGTACATTCGGCCAAGGGCCTCGAGTTCCCTCACGTGTTTATCATGCAGCTCAACAAGAATGATTTCCCTTCGAATGCCCGTCCCGTGAAGTTCGAATTCCCCCCGGAGCTGATGAAGGAAGAGAGGCCCGCGGGAGATTTTCAGATCCAGGAAGAACGCCGGCTGTTTTATGTCGCGCTAACTCGCGCGCGGCAGCACCTCACGCTTTCCCACTTAAACAATAAATGGAAACGTCCTTCGCCCTTCCTCGAAGATTTCTTGCGAAACGCCAAAATTCAAAAGCACGATGCCGCTCAGTCTGCGCCCCAGGTCACCGTGCCGCCATCCGAAGAAGCCACCGGAGCGGCACCCGAGCCATCCGATCCGGCACAACTGTTTTTTCCATCCGCCGGGCGCGACGAAGACGCGCGCGCTTATTCGCGTGTGGCAGTTTGGGCCAAAGCCTACCATCCGCCGGCAACCGAGCCTTTGCAGCTCAGCGCCTCAGCGATCGAGTGCTACTGCAAATGCCCCATGCAATACCTGTTTCAAAATGTGTGGAGCATTCGCGGCGGTCCGCGCGCCACGATGACTTTCGGAAGCGTGATACACACCACCATCAAGGAATTCGCAAGCGGAATGGCGAAAAATGGAAAATTCTCTTTCGAGGACGTACTGTCCGTTTACGACCGTGAATGGTATTCGCTGGGATTTCCGGACGATTATCAGGAAGAGGAATATCGCAAAGCGGGACGCGAGCAGCTCCAGAATTTTCACACGAGCTACGTGGCCGCCTCTCCAGATTTGTTACACCAGGAAAAATCGTTCGAGCTTCACCTCGACCACGACGTAATCGTAAAGGGCCGCATGGACCAGGTGAACCGCTTGGGTTCGAAAGAAGTGGAAATTGTGGATTACAAAACCGGAAAGCCCAAGGACGCTAAAAAAGCTAAGGACAGTTTGCAACTAAGCGTCTATGCGCTAGCCGCTGAAGAAGTGCTGGAACTGAAGCCGGAGCGCCTCGTTTTTTACAATCTCACCACCAACGAAGCCATCGCCACCGAGCGCGACACAAAAGCCCTGGCAAAAACCAAACAAACGATTTACGAAGTGGCCGGCCAAATTCGCGCCGGCGAATTCCCTGCCAAGCCCAGCTTCCTCTGCGTATATTGTGACTACCGGCCTCTGTGCCCCGCGCACGAACAACTAATTTCCATCCAGCCGGCCGTGGAACAGACGAAATAGCAGCTTAGTTTTCCAAACTATTCGTGGAAATTAACGTGCGCCGGTCAGCTGACTCTGAAAGTAACCTTGCCGCGCACTCACATCCAGGTTCGGGCGTCGAACGCGCACCTCGATCGTGTGGTAATCCTTGGTGCGGTCGGCTTCTCGCGGCGCAAAAGTAATGGTGTACTCGTTGCGCGCTTGCTCCGTAACTTCCGAATAAAGCCGTTCCAGATCATTTTGTTTCGCGGCGTAAAACGTGTCACCGCCCGTTGCGGCTGCATACTTGTCTATTTCAGCCGCCCCGTGTTGGACGATCGAACGTCCTATGGGCGTCTGGTGCGTAACCGAGATGGCAAACACGGAAATGTCGCCAAGAAGCAGCGAGTGCAGCGTCTCGTCAAACGAATGCTGGTTGTTGCGCGTATTGCTGCCATCCGTGATCAGGAAAATTATTTTCCGCCGGTCGCGCCCTCGTCCCTTCAACATCTGGCCCGACGCATAGATCGCGTCATCCAATGAGTTATGGATCGCTGCTTTTCCGAATCCGCGGACCTGCACTCCGCCCTGTCCCGTCGTTCCGGTGCCATCCGGTTGCGTTTGCCCGTTAATGATGGGACCTGCAGTGGTGGGATCGTTGATTATTGTCGTGCTGTGTGAACTCAGATCCAGGCGTTTCAGCGCGGTATACAATTTGTCATTGCTGAAGGAAAAATCCTCCACCGTCTCCGGAAATTGTGCGTAGGTCACCAGCGCTACCTCGTCTCCCGGTCCGAATCCCGCCGCGATTGCGTTCAGACTCTTCTTCACCTGCTCGGCTTCTTTTTCTGCCAGGTCGTTGTCAACCAGAACCACCGCCGACAGCGGGTAAGGCTGCGAATCGAACAGCACTATCTGCTGTTCCACTCCATCGGAAAACACGCGGAACTCGTCCCGTTGAAGATCGCCAACAAGCTGGCCATCGCGGTTCTTTACCGTAACCGGCACGATCACGAGCTCAGTTCTCGTCGTAATGCGATTGCGAGTTTCTCCTTGTTGCTGCGCCGCGGACTGTTGCGGCTTTTGCGCCTGAGGATTCTGAGGAACCCGAGCCGGCGGCGCGGGCTGAGCTGGTTGGGCAGGCGTCGCATGCGTCGGCGGCTGCGAGTCCTGCTGGATGGTGCCGGGCTGAACAGGCTGCTGCGCGTACACCGAAGCGCAAAGTAGTAATACAATAGCTGCCGTTAGAATCGTTCGCATCATCGGCGTATCTCGATTTGCGCCTTTGATTCGGCGCCTGAAATACTAGCTGATCTTCGGCCAAGTTCTCTCGAGCAGTGTGTTGGACGAACATCCGTCCGCGCCCGAAGTGCATCGTACGTAGCGCGAATTACTGGAGAGATTATACAATGCGGCTGACCCGCCTCATGGCAGGCATTTTCATAGTAGCCTTGGCGACATCCTTCGGACTAAGCAATACCACGCCCGCGCAATCGCAGCAAGACCAGCGGCAAGTTCCACAGACGCAAAAGCCTTTAACCGTTCAGACCACCCTGGTCAATGTCTTCACCACTGTCCGCGACAAGCGTCATGAAATTGTCTCCGACCTTTCTCAAAACGATTTCAAAGTTTTCGAAGACGGACAGGAGCAGAAGATCTCTTTCTTTTCAAAAGAAGTGAATCTACCCATCACTCTTGGCCTCCTGATAGACACCAGCGGAAGCATGGAACGCGTAATCGGAGCCGAGCAAGATACCGCCTCGCGTTTTCTGCGCGAAGTAATGCGCAAGAAGGACGAAGCCATGGTCATCAGTTTCGACTTTGACGTCGATTTGCTGGCCGACTTTACCGAAGATACCAATGTCCTGGAGCGCGCCATTCGCCGCACGTCGGTCAACTCCGTCGGCGGCGGCGGCGTGGTCACCCCCGGCACCATTCCCGGCGGCAACAATGCTGGCGGCACGGACCTCTACGACGCAATTTATCTCGCCTGCCATGACGAACTCGCAACCGAAGCTGGTCGCAAAGCCGTGATTGTGATGAGCGACATGGAGGACACCGGCAGCAAACTTCGGTTGCAAGACGCCTCCGAAGCTTGCCAGCGAGCCGATGGCGTGATCCACGTCCTTCTAATCTCGGATCCCGGTGCCACGTTCGGTGTGGGGCCCAGCGTCGCTAGAAAAATGGCGGACGATACCGGCGGTCGTGTGATCAACGTTCACAACGAGAAAACTCTCGAAAAAGCGTTTGATGAAATTTCAGAGGAACTGCGCTCACAGTATGTGATCGGGTATTATCCTACCAATGATAAACGTGACGGAACCTTCAGGAAAATCCGTGTAGATGTAAGCCGGCCCGATGTAAAAGTTCTGGCGCGAAAAGGGTATTACGCGCCCTTCAAATAATCTTCCACAATCGCTAGCAGGGCTGAACGCTGGGGTTACGTCCGTCGCCCAGCGCAGGCCGTTTAATTACCAGCTGATGCCGGCGATGCCACTGAGTAGTAGCCTTTGCGCGTACGAACGGCCAAGCCCTTGCGCTCGGTCTGCACTTCAATTTTCCGGTACTTGCCATCGGCCACGGGATTTTTCGGCGAATATGCGATGAAATACTGGCTGCGCAACTCAGCTCCAATATCTACGAACGATTGTGCCAGGTCTTCCACTTTATAGGGATAGAACACTCGTCCCCCGCTCTGATCGGCAAATTCCTGCAGTACTTTGTCCCCGCCTTCCACATGCGTCTTGTGCGGTTTGTCTCCGCTGATCGCGAGCCAATCGGTGTTCGTGCTGACCGCGTAGATTACTGCCTCGGCGCGTATCGCCGCCTCTACCGCGTCGCTCAGCGCGTGGTCGCTTAGCGTGTCATCGCCATCGCTGATCACTACCAGTACGCGGCGAATTTCCGGATTCGGCCCTTTTGGCAACGGGGGACTCATCAGTTTTTCAGACGCCCGGTATATCGCGTCATTCAACGCTGTGCCGCCCCCGGCGCGCTGCCTGCGAATCGCCGATGTAAGCAATGCAAGATCCCCCGTGTAGTCTTGTATGACTTCCGGTTCGTTATCGAAGGTCATCAAAAAAGCCATATCCTTATTTCGCCGAATCACGCTGTCCAGAAAATCGATGGCGGCATCTTGTTCGAAGGGTAAGCGCGGCCGGATGCTATTCGATGTATCCAGCAATACCGCTATGCGCAGGGGCAAATCGGTTTCACGTCCGAAAAAGCGAATATCTTGAGGTGTGTTGTCTTCAAGAATCTTGAAATCGCTCTGCTCTAGGTCGGTCACAAAATTGTGGCGGCGGTCCGTAACTGTCGCGACCAGGTGAACCAAGCCGGTCGTCGACACGATAGATGGCGTCTTGTTCTGCCCCGCCTGTGTGCCGTCTTGCTGGTTTTCCCTCGCCGGAGTCGGTTTTTGTGCTTCTGGAGCCTGCGAAGCAGGCGCGCTCCAGTCCGGCCGCGGAGGAGCGGTCGGAGGCGTGGTCTGCTGCGCCCGCGCGCGCGTGCCAAAAACACAGAAAAGCATTACCCATAGCAGAAGAAAGCCAAATGTTCTTTCGATTATTTTCATTGCAGTGATTATAGAAACCCTCGCAACGCAGCGTCAATCGTGCCAGGCTCAATACCAGTCGCCCGGCCTAATCCTTCCATATAAGACACCAACTCCGGCGGCAAAGGAGCCCGGCACTCAATTCTTTTCCCTGACCTCGGATGCCCAAAAGCGATCCGCGCCGCATGAAGGAAATTTCGCCCCAGCCCAG
Source organism: uncultured Acidobacteriota bacterium (assembly GCA_963838475.1). Taxonomy (GTDB): domain Bacteria; phylum Acidobacteriota; class Terriglobia; order Acidiferrales; family UBA7541; genus Palsa-295. The sequence goes on along the minus strand of CAWIRJ010000005.1, from coordinate 22,979 downwards.
GCAGCATCTTACCGCCAACCTTTTCCTCGCGTGGAGCTCCGTAAACCGTATCGCCCACAACCGGGCAGCCCAACGCGGAAAAATGCACGCGGATCTGGTGCGTTCTACCGGTGTGCAAGCCCGCTTCGATAAAAGAAAAAGCACCTAGTCTCAACCGCATTCGCCAGTCTGTACGCGCTTCTCTGCCTTCGCGACGTCGCGCCGTCATCCGCGATCGCCGCCGAAGATCGCGTGCTATCGGCAACTCGATTCTCCCCGACTCGCCTTTCAGCTTGCCGTGCAGCAACGTCACATACGTTTTCTCAATGCGCCGGTCCCGAAAATCCTCGACAAGCTTCAAGTGTGCCATGTCCGTCCTTGCTACTAAGAGCGCCCCGGAAGTACCTTTATCAATGCGATGCACAATTCCGGGACGGAGAGGCCCGCCCACGGTGGACAAACCCCTGCCGCCAAACCGGTACAACAGCGCAGCCACTAGAGTTCCGGAATCAGCGCCCGCCCCCGGATGAACGATCATCCCTGCAGGTTTATTTACAACCACAACGTCCTCGTCCTCGTACAAAATATCGAGCGGAATATTTTCCGCTGGTACGCCGGGTACTGGTGGAGCGGGAATCTCCACCGTGACCGACTCGCCAGCCTCCAGGCGGTAAGAAGGTTTCTTCGCCAGGCCGTTCACCAGCACGCGCCCTTCATCAATCAAAGTTTGAACGTGCGTGCGGCTCATATCGCCGAGATGGTCCGCCAGAAAACGGTCCAGCCGTTGGCCCGCTGTTTCTTCGCGGACTTCAAAGGCATCGTTTCCGGAAAAATCTTCGCCGGGTTCGAAATCTTCACGCATATTGTAGTGACCGGATATAAAAATTTTCAGGATTCAAAGCAGGATGCATCTAGCGGGCGACCGTAGTACTTGCCCTGGACACAGAAGAAGCCTGCAGATCCTTCACTCCGCGCCACCAGAGAAATGTACCGGTGAGAATCAAACCCACGCTCACCAGTTGCATTAGCGAAACAGTGTCGTGGAACATCATCGTGCGCCCGGGATCACCTCGAAAAAATTCAATGATGCCTCGCTCGGATCCGTACAGAATCAAATAGGTGCCAATGATCTGCCCGGTAAAACGCTGTCGTCTGGAGACCCACACCAAAATGAGAAAATTCAGAAATTCAGCCGCCGCCTCATAAAGTTGCGTCGGATGCAAATGAACATTCAGCGGAGTTCCGGCCAACTCTGCAGCCGCCGGATTGGTAAATACAACACCCCACGCCACCGCAGTCGGCTTTCCGTAACAACATCCCGCTGCAAAACACCCCAGCCGGCCAATCGCGTGTCCTAGCGGCAAACCGGCCACGCAGGTGTCTAAGACCGGCAGTATCGGCATTTTCTGAAAATGCGAATACAAAATCATCATCAACACTGCGCCAACGATTCCGCCATAAAACGTTCCGCCAGATTGAAACGTACTAATGCTGAAAATATCGCGCGGGTTTTCCACGTAATAATTCCAGTCGCTTAGAATGAGCCAGATTTTTGCCAGGATCAGAGCGGACAATACAGTGTAGATACCCAGGTTCCATATTTTGTTGGGATCCAATCCGGAGCGGGGAGCTTGCCTGCGCGCGTACCACAGGCCGAACAACACGCCCGTGGCCACCAGCACGCCATAGGAGTAAATATTTAAATCTCCGAAATGAAACAGAATCGGATGCATCTAAGCTCGTTCATGGCTAGGATGCCGCCAATCGCGGAAGAGTTCCAGAATCACAAGCCCTGCGCCGGCCACGATCGCCGCGTCAGCAATGTTGAATGTGTACCAGTGGTGGCTGCCAATATAAAAGTCGATGAAATCGGTCACGCTGTGCCGGAGGACTCGGTCGAACACGTTACCTATTGCTCCTCCCAATATTAACGCGAGCCCGCACTGCGCCAGCTTGCCGCCCGCACGTCCGGTGGTCAGGAGCCACGCAAGTAACGCTATTACGCCAACGGAAAACGCAATCAACATCGGCGCCAGCCATAGTGTGCCGGAATCCGCGAATAGACCAAAAGCCACGCCCGGATTGTTTGTATGTACCAAATTCAACAATCCTGGAACGATTACACGAATTGTTCCGGCCGGCGTTAGTTTCTCGATCGCATATTTGCTGAATTGATCGACTAGCAGCGCGCCGAGCACCAGAAATCCCAAGACATACCGACCGGGGCGCGGCGCGGACGGACTCAAGCCTTCACACTCCCGCTTGCCAGCGCAGCATCTCTGTCGATCTCAGCCAGCGCCGCAACACACCGCTCGCACAGCGTAGGATAATCTGCGCTTTCTCCGACATGTGTGGAATAGTTCCAGCACCGCTCGCACTTCGAGCCTTTGGCACGCTCGATTCGAATTTGTAGTCCTTCCAAGCCCGTAGCGAGCGCCGCCCCTTCAATGTGTCCCTCGGTGACCTCTACTTGCGACACTATGAACAGAGCCGGAAGCTGCGCTGAGTATTTTCGCAATAAGTCCACCAGCCCGCCGGTCGCCACCAATGTCACGCGAGCTTCGAGTGCTCCAGAAATGGTCTTCGCGGCGCGTGCCGGCTCCAGCGCTTTCAGCACTTCCTGTCGAATGGTGAGCAATCGCTCCCAATCCGCCGCGCCGGATTTATCGAACGCAGCCTCCAGCTCTTCGGCGCCGGGAAACTCCGACATGTGCACACTTTCCACTTTCGAGCCCGAGCCTGGCAGGTGCTTCCACACTTCCTCGGAAGTGAATACAAGAGTGGGTGCGATAAGCCGCACGATAGCGCTGGCAATGCGATAGATCGCAGTTTGCGCCGAGCGACGCCCGCGGCTGTTCGGCGCGAAAGTGTAGAGCCGGTCCTTCAGCACGTCGAAATAGAACGCGCTCAAATCCACCGTGCAGAAATCGTGCAGTGCGTGATACACGCGATGGAATTCGAAATTCGCATACCATTCACGGCACTCGCGCGCCAGACTTCCTGTGCGCCGCAGCATCCACGCGTCAATCTCCCAAAGATCACCGTCTGCAACCAAATCGCACGCCGGATTGAAATCGAAAAGATTTGAAAGCGCAAACCGGAATGTGTTTCGGATCTTTCGGTACGCCTCGCCCAGTTGCGTCATCATCGCATCGGAGAGCCGCACATCGGCAGTGTAGTCCTGCGACGAAACCCACACGCGCAACATGTCCGCGCCCCACTTCTCGCAGATTTCCTTCGGCTCCATCGCGTTGCCCAACGATTTCGACATCGGCCTGCCGTGTTCATCCAGCGTCCAGCCGTGCGTCACCACCTCGTCGTACGGGCGTATGCCATCCACTCCAATCGCCACCATCAGCGAGCTCTGAAACCAACCGCGAAATTGATCCGGCCCTTCCAGATAAACATCCGCACGCGGCTTCCCTTCTCTTTTTTGCAGTACCGCCAGATTGCTCGTCCCCGACTCGAACCACACATCCAAAATGTCGCTCTCTTTACGCCATTTTGCGCCGCTGCAAGAATCGCATTTCGTTCCGGGCGGCAGCAGCTCTTCCGCAGTATGGGTGTACCAGGCGTCCGCACCTTCGCGCTCAAAAAAAGGAATCACATGCCGCAGAGCTTTAAAATCTTTCAGGATCTTTCCGCAACCCTCGCAATAGAAAATCACCAGAGGTATTCCCCAAAAACGCTGCCGCGAAATGCACCAGTCGGGCCGGTCCTCAATCATGTTGTGGATGCGCTCAAGGCCCCAAGCAGGTATCCACTTCACTCTCTTGATTTCCGATAGCGCCGTGCCGCGTAATGCAGGCACCTTCGGCGGCGGCACCGTCGCGCTCCCGTTATCGAGTTGTATGAACCATTGCTCCGTAGCGCGGAAAATAACGGGTTGGTGGCAGCGCCAGCAGTGCGGATAGCTGTGCGGAAATTTCTTCTCCGCCACCAACATTTGCCGGTCTTTTAGCAGCGAAATAATCGCCGGGTTCGCTTCGAAAACAGTTTTGCCTTTATACGCCGGCAACCCTTCCACAAACCGTCCATCGTTATCCAGCGGAGCGTACGCCTCCAGACCATATTTCTGTCCCGTCGCAAAGTCCTCGGCTCCATGGCCTGGAGCCGTGTGCACGATTCCGCTGCCTTGATCCAACGTCACATAGTCCGCCAGCACACCCGGCACGATTACTTCATCCAAGAAGGGGTGCTGAAATTTCACTCCCTCCAGTTCGCGTCCTTTTCCGACTTTCGCGAACGGGCCGCTAGGTTGCAGCCCAAGAACGGCCATCAACTCCGCATCCTTCAGCCTTTCTTCGGCAAGCAACAACTTTCCAGCCTCAGTCTCCACCGCCACGTATTCATACTCCGGATGAAACGCGAGAGCGCGGTTCGCCGGCAGCGTCCATGGAGTCGTCGTCCAAACCAAAGCGCTCACGCCGTCATCAATTCCAAGCTTTTTGGATTTCTCGTCGACAACCACTGGAAATTTCACCCAGATCGATGGGCTGACATGATCTTCGTATTCCACTTCCGCTTCGGCCAGTGCCGTTCGATCATAAATGCACCAATAGACAGGTTTCAGACCGCGATACACATATCCCTTCTCAAGAAACGTGATGAACGCATCAGCAACTGTCGCCTCATAACCCGGATCCATAGTCAGGTACGGCTTTTCCCATTGCCCAAAAACCCCCAGGCGCTTGAACTCGCGACGGTGCGCATCAATATACCCAGCTGCAAACTCCCGGCACATTCGACGAAACTCGGCCGCCGATACCTTATCCGTCTTGCCCCCAAGCTCTTTTTCGACCTTCGTCTCGATCGGCAGACCATGGCAGTCCCAGCCCGGAACGTATGGCGTGCGAAATCCAGCCATAGTCTTCGACTTCACTATCATGTCCTTCAAAATTTTGTTCAAACCCGTGCCCAAGTGGATTTCGCCCGTAGGGTATGGAGGCCCGTCGTGGAACACGAACAACGGTGCCGCCGCTCGCACCTCTTGAATGCGGTAATAAAGGCGCATCTGGTCCCAGGCCGCCAGTTGTTCGGGCTCCCGCTCCGGCAGCTTCGCCTTCATGGGAAAATCTGTCTTTGGAAGATTGAGCGTACTCTTCAGGTCGCGCGTTTTCGCCATTCTAAATAGGGGTGAACATGCCTTTCTACTGACGCAGGCCGGGGAAACTCGGAAGCCTCAGTTGAGACCTGTATGTTACAATGATTTCAGAACGGTGTCAGCCGTGCCCGGCCCAGACATCCTTTTTCACAGGGGAGCGTCTAACAATTAGCAGGGTCGCAATGGGGAAGTCTTAGGCACAACCAATGGCAGACTATACTTCCAGACTTGACGACGCCGGTCGCTCGACTACCGAGCCGACTCTCCGCATTGGCCGCTTGCCGTCTCCAGTTCGTGGCTCAGCCCTAAAAGGTTTCTTTTCCAACGTAAAAGACTTTCTTTCCGAGCGCCCCACAAAACTGAAAGGCGGCGAGCCGGACGTTTTCAATAACCCCGGTTTCGGGGAAAGCTTCCGCGACAATCTAAAGGAATTCTGGCGGTCTGCTCCGCGCGGACAGGTAAATTCGGATTTGCTCGTCGATTGGAGCGCGGGCTTTGGTGGCTTCTGGCAGAACTTGCGAGACATGATTTCGCCGCCGAAACTTCCTCCGTTGAAAACTACCAGCGCGCCGGTTGCTGTCCCGGAGATTTGGTCCAAGAATACCCAGTTCACCCGCGTGCAAGCTTTGTCGCTCGCCTTTCACGTCGTTGTGATTGTGCTCCTCGTTTTGCCGCTTTTGCCGGCTCTGATGTCCCCGGCAACAACGCAGGCCAAAACGATGACCGTAACTCCGCTCGACATTAGCTCGCCCTATCTTCCTAAACTTCCGCCCGGAGCAAAGAAGGCCGGTGGCGGCGGTGGCGGCGGTTCCCATGAATTGTTGCCTGCGAGCAAAGGCAAGCTTCCAAAATTCAGTTTGACTCAGATCGCTCCACCCAAAGTGAAGCCACCCGAGAATGCGAAATTTGCGGTCACGCCCACGGTAATCGGGATGCCGGACATGAAGCTTGCCAGCCCCAACATGTCCAATTGGGGCGACCCCATGTCCAAAGTTACAAATGATTCTAACGGCCCTGGCAGCGGCAATGGCATCGGCTCAGGAAATGGAACGGGAGTCGGAAGCGGAAGCGGTGGCGGTGTCGGCCCGGGTGAAGGCGGCGGAACCGGTGGCGGCGTATTTAACGCAGGCACCGGCGGCTACGGAAACCCAGCTTGTATCTATTGCCCGACGGCGCAGTTCTCCGACGAAGCAGTAAAGGCCAAGTATCAAGGAACGGTCTATCTCACTGCTATCGTCGGCCCAGACGGTCGCGCCACGGACATCCACGTGTCAAAAGGCCTAGGCCTAGGCCTGGACGAAAACGCTATCGCCGCCGTTCGAACTTGGCGTTTTAAGCCCGCTGCCGGCCCAGATGGAAAACCCGCCGCAGTCCGAACAACCATAGAAGTCGTTTTCCACCTCTACTAATTCCTCCGCGCAAACGCGCTGCTGTTTGTTCACCTCGTCGGCGTTTCCCATCAGACGTTTACCTTAACGACCACCTCACACCCGCACCGTCGCCATTCTGTTACGATGAACATCATGAAAATAAAAATGAGCGCCACGTTTTTCCTTCTTTTCGCGATGTTGACCGTGGGTCTGCAAGCCTCTCCGCAAACCGGCGCGATTGAGTTCGTTGCCAAAGCCACGCCTTCCGGCGGCACCGACGAGCCCGTCCGCGGCATGACCTTCTATCTATTGAGCAAGAGCTTCGAGGAAATCGGCAAGGAAGCTGCCGTCGCCTTCCCCCTCGTGGAAATGGACGCCTTTATAGATAAGCTGGACGTCTCGAAAGAATTAAAGGCCTGGATGAAGAAAAATCATTGCGTTGATCTGTCCAACGACGACTTTATTAAAAAACTCAGACCGGAAGATGTGATGAACACTCCGGAATTTTACAAGGCATACGTGGACAGAATGTCCACCGATCAGACCGTTCCTTTCCCGGAACCGAAATATACTCCGGCGGAACAGAAAAAAAATCCGGAGAAATATGCCCAGCACAAAAAGGAATATCACGACGCGATCCAGGCATTCTTGATTCAATATCCCAAAAGCACGGAAGGAATATATTTGTCTCTGGAAGATGTGAATGCTGGCCACAAATGGGACATGTTAAATTCGAGCAATAAGGCCGAGTTGCATCGCCACACCATTCAGCTTGCGGAATCGAAATATCTGGTCGCTCGCACTGATACGGATTTGCAGGGTCAGGGCTCCCTCCGCGGAATTGCGCCGGGTACGTATTGGCTCACCACTTTGGATAACGACGCCGAGGTCGGTGACGCGCGGCAGCGTTGGGATGTTCAGATCACAGTGCCGCCGGGAAAAACAACCTACGTCGCGCTCTCTAACATCAATGCGGTCCAGCCACCGCATGCCACACCTTAGTTCGCGTTTCGTTACGTGACACAAGCCTCACAAATCGCCGGCTGGATTCGCCAGCTGGCCGATCCCGATCCGCAGAAGCGCTCGGATTCCGCTAGGCGCCTTTATATGGAAGGCGGAAATCTGTGTACGCCGATCCTGAAAAAATGGATTGCTGATCCTGAATTTCGCTTGCTCGTTCTGCCCCGCAGTTTGAGTTGTTCGGGAGCATCCGAGTCTTCTCAGGCAAGCACTGTTGTGGGGATTGCCGCCCAGCCGGAAACGTTCCAGAAAATTCGCGAAGCGAATGATTCCCCGGCCCTCGTCGATGTACCGCCGGATCAGGACGCCATGGAGTTCGAATTACACTTCGACGGCCACGTCGATCTTGACATTCTGACCACGCGAGAGCCTGACGGCCAGGGCGCCATCGCCAGGTTCCTGTCAAGGTTCGGTGAAGGTATTCAACAAATCGAAATTTATGTTCGCGACGTGGACCGCGCCACAGAAATCCTGCGCTCGCGGTTTAACCAGAATCCGGTCTATCCAAAAACACGCGCCGGAGCTGCTGGCACGCGTATAAACTTTTTTCTGGCATCACCGCCGGACGGAAGCAAAGTCCTGATCGAGCTAGTGGAAGCAAAACTAGAAGACAATTAGCTGGCCGATCGCCTATTACCACAAACTAGGCGTCTACTCTCCGCTCTGCTGCAGCAACTTCGCCACCAACGCCGTCCATCCAGTCTGATGACTAGCGCCCAGACCCGCGCCGGTGTCCCCGTTGAAATATTCATAGAACAGGATGAAATCCCGCCAATTGGGATCTTGCTGAAAAAGAGCAGAATCGCCGAAAACCGCGCGCCGCCCGTCTCGCCGTAGAAAAAGATGCGAAAGCCTTCGCGATATTTCGCTCGCGGAATCCCAAAGCGTCATCTGGTGCCCTGAATTTGTCGGAAATTCCACTTTGAAATCATCGCCATAGTAATAATGAACGCGCTGCAGAGCTTCGATGAGCAGGAAATTCAACGGAAACCACACTGGCCCGCGCCAATTCGAATTTCCTCCAAAAAGATCACTAGTCGATTCTGCCGGCTCGTAATCCACCGAATTTGAATGCCCGTCCACCTTAAGCATAAAAGGATGCTCAAGATGAAACTTGGATAGGGCCCGAATGCCATGCGGCGATAAAAATTCGTTCTCGTCAAAAACGTAGCGGTAAATGCGCTCCATCTTTTTCCGGTTGGCAATCGTTAGCAGCAAACGGTTGCCCTTGTCCGTTTTCTGGCTCATGTCTACGTGTTCTCTGACTTCCGGATTGTGGTCCAGAAACCACTGCATGCGTTTTCTAAAACTCGGTAATCGCTCCAGAACTTCCGGCTCAAAGACTTCCACCGCATAAAGTGGAATCAACCCAACCATCGATCGCACCTTCATCGGCAGCGGCGCTGCTTGCCCCAAATGCAAAACGTCGTAGTAAAAGCCGTCCTTTTCATCCCATAGGCCAACACCTTCGCCGCCTATGTCGTTCATGGCCTCGGAGATATAAACAAAATGTTCGAAAAATTTGCTGGCGATATCCTCGTAAGCGGCGTCTTGATGCGCCAGCTCCATGGCCATTGCCAGCATGTTCAGGCAATACATCGCCATCCAGCTCGTTCCGTCGGATTGCTCGACGAAATTCCCAGGCCCCAACGGTTGCGACCGATCAAAAACTCCAATATTGTCGAGCCCAAGAAACCCGCCTTCGAAAACATTCTTGCCCTCTGGATCTTTGCGGTTAACCCACCAGGTGAAATTGAGCAGGAGTTTGTGGAACATTCGCACCAGGAATTTGCGGTCTTCTTTCCCTTGTACGCGTCCCGCGATTTTATAAACCCGCCAAGCCGCCCACGCGTGCACTGGCGGATTTACGTCGGAGAAGTTCCATTCGTAGGCTGGCAACTGCCCGCTCGGGCTCATGTACCATTCGCGCATGAACAGCACGAGTTGTTCTTTTGCGAAGTCCGGATCGATCAGCGCCATCGCTACGCAGTGGAAAGCCAAATCCCACGCCGCGTACCACGGGTATTCCCATTTGTCTGGCATTGAAATCACATCGGAATTGTAAAGGTGCGTCCACTCGTGATTCCGTCCGTTTAAACGCTCTGGTGGTGGCGTCGGTTGCGTAGGATCGCCGCTAAGCCAGCGGCGCACGTCGTAATGGTACGACTGCTTTCCCCATAGTAATCCCGCGAAGGCTTGGCGCTGGACTTTATGAGCGTCATCGCTGGCACAATGCCCCACGCGCTCATTATAAAAATCCTCCGCCTCTTGCAACCTCTGTTGAAAAACCTGATCGAATGCGGAACCGAAGAAATCTTTCGCTGACTTGTGGCCCTCCACAGGGTCCTGATCCAGAAATCGAAGCCGAATGGTAACGCTCTGCCCAGCCGCGATTTCACCGGAGTAGTGAGCCGCCGCTTTTGTTCCTGTCATGGCCGGATTCACGGCATCGCGCTGGCTTTGAATAATGAAACGATGGAAAGCGTCTTTTACGTAAGGCGAATCATTCTTCTCATTAAATAATTTCTCTCGATTGGTTTCGTTGTCCGTGAAGAGCGGTTCGGGCGCGCCTTCTGCAATCAGCCAGCGTTTGCCGTAGTGGAATTCTTCCAGCCCGAATAATTCGCTCCCTTCAAGGCCTTGCCGCCGCGATACTTTTGGTTTGTCATATCCTTCGCCCCAATCCCAGCGATTGCGAAACCACAAGGTCGGCAGCAAATGCAAAGGCGCCGGTTCTGGTCCTCGATTCCACGCTGTAATAAGAATCAAAATGTCTTCAGACGAAGCCTTCGCATATTCCACAAAGACATCAAAGTATCTGTTCTCAGAAAAAACTCCCGTATCCATTAGTTCATATTCAGGCTGGTGCCGATTGCGTTGTGCATTTTCTCGAAGTAGTTGGTCGTAAGGAAATGCCGCTTGCGGATATTTATATAAATATTTCAGATAAGAACTGGTAGGCGTCGCATCTAGATAGAAATAGTATTCCTTTACGTCCTCGCCATGATTCCCTTCCCGGTTGGAGAGCCCGAATAGCCGCTCCTTTAAGATCGGATCTTTTTGGTTCCAAAGAGCCAGGGCAAAACAAATGTGTTGATGACGGTCGCAGATTCCGCCGAGCCCGTCTTCGCCCCAGCGATACGCCCGCGCGTGCGCGTGATCGAACGGCAGATAGTTCCAGGCGTCCCCGTTTGCGCTGTAGTCCTCTCTAACCGTTCCCCATTGCCGCTCTGAGAGGTATGGTCCCCATCGCTTCCAGTGAATTTCGCGGGTCTCACTGGCCTCTAGCCTTTGCTTTTCTGCCAAACCATTACGAGTTTTTGCTTGATCACTCATTGACCCAATCCTACCTCGACACCACGCTAAATTTGCGAGTTTTGCTCATGCCTGTTCCCACCGGATGGAATTGCCCGCACCTTCAGGGACAAAAACTCCGCGATTCAAGTATTCTCTAATACTGAGTTCTCGGTACTAAGACTTCGTAGCGCCGGTTTACCGTGAGCTCCGAAGTGGCTTTAACCCAGCATCTCTGTGCGCGAGTTCACCGACATTCATAAAAATCTTACAGAAGCTCATAACCAAGCGATTGTGGCCAAAACAGCGCGGAATGAATGGCGTCTAGCACTCCTCTTCGCGAGCCTGGCAGCGACGGCAACAATTCTGCCGATGTTCTTCCTCGGAAACGCCTCGGGTCACGATTTCCAATTTCACCTCGCCGGATGGCTTGATGTAGCCGGCCAATGGCGCGAAGGTATCTTGTTCCCTCGCTGGGCCGAATGGGCAAACTGGGGCTTCGGTGAACCGCGCTTTATTTTTTACCCTCCCACTTCGTGGATGCTCGGTGCGGCGCTTGGCTCCGTATTGCCTTGGCAAATGGCTCCCGCTGCCTTCATTTGGCTAGCGCTCGTTCTCGCCGCGTTAACGATGTGGCGTCTCGCACGTGAGTGGCTTCCATTACCTCAAGCTCTAACGGCCGCTGTACTCTACGCCGTAAATCCGTACCACCTCGTAATCGTTTACTACCGCAGCGACTTTGCCGAGCTGCTCGCCAGCGCCCTGTTCCCGCTTCTCATTCTGGGAGCTTTGCGCGTCACGCGCGACGGCTGGAATCGAGTCCCCAGCCTTGCATTGGCCTTCGCGCTCATTTGGCTCTCTAACGCACCCGCCGCCGTCATCGCCACCTACTCTTTGGCGCTGCTTCTTGTCGTTGGATGCGCGCTCCATCGTGAACTGAAGCCGCTTTTATCCGGCGCCGCAGCGATGGCCGGCGGATTCGCTTTAGCCGCTTTTTACATTTTGCCCGCCGCCTGGGAACAACGTTGGGTCCAAATCTCGCAAGCACTGACAGAGAATCTACGCCCGGTTAAGAATTTTCTATTCACGTACTCCAACGATCCCGAATTCGTCCTCTTCAACTGGAAAGTTTCAGCTATAGCGCTCGCCACAATCCTGATCACCGCGCTCGCCGCGGTTTTCGTCGCCCGCCAGCGCACAAATTTCCTTCAACTTTGGTGGATGCTTCTCGCTCTCGCCGTCGCGTCCGCGTTCCTGATGTTCCCCCCAAGCCTTTTCCTCTGGCAGCATTTACCAAAGCTTCAGTTCGTGCAATTCCCATGGAGATGGCTCGTCCCGCTCAACGTCACCTTCGCATTTTTCATCGCCGCATTATTGCGAACCTCACGTAAACAGTGGCTGGGCTGGACCCTAATTCTTGTCGTCACAGGAGCGCTTGGATCGGCGCTAGTGAGAGACGCCTGGTGGGATAGCGAAGATATTCCCGTGCTGATCGCTGCGATTCATTCCCAGCACGGCTACGAAGGCACCGACGAATACCAGCCTCTCGGTAGCGACCGTTACCAATTGCCCGGCCAACCCCCGGCTTCCGCCGACAACGACGACTCACCGAACCTCGATGAATCAGCCATACCTCCCTCACCGAAAATCGCTATCGCGGATCCTGATTCGGGAGCACTAACAACAGTAAAAGGTGGAGACCTGCACATCGTCCATTGGACCGCCGAAGAAAAACTGTTCACTGCGATGACAAATCAGCCGGCCATTTTGGCTCCTGAGCTGATAAATTATCCGGCTTGGGAAGTCCGCGTGGACGGAAACATCGTACAGACTGTTCCGCTCCCGGAAACAGCACAAATGTCGCTCACGTTACCCCCAGGCGAACATTCCGTGCAGCTAAATTTCCGCCGTACCTCAGATCGCGTCGTAGGCGGAGCCATCTCGAGCGTCTCGTTCGTATTGCTTCTAGGATTTTTCGCCTACTCGCGTCGAAGAAGTCGCCCTATTTAAGGTTTAAATGTGGCGCCGTGACCCAGGAGCTTAGACGACAAAATCGCATGAATCTGGATCGGTAGTTTTCGTCGTTCGAAACCCCGCAAAACTCACAACGCCCTCCCAGCCGCGGCCCCCGAAGCCCAAGCCCACTGAAAATTGTGACCGCCCAACTGCCCGGTAACGTCTACAACTTCGCCGATAAAAAAGAGTCCCGGCACTTTCTTGCTTTCCATCGTCCGGCTCGATAATTCATCCGTATCAACTCCGCCCGCCGTCACCTCAGCTTTTTCATAGCCTTCCGTACCCACAGGCAAAATAAGCCATTCATGAATCTGCGCTTCGGCTTGCGCCAACGCCTGATTGCTCCAGGTTCCCGGAGCATTCAATTCCAGCCATCGCGTAGCGAAACGCTTCGGCAGAATTCCTTGCAGCGCAGTTCGGCTCGCGCTCACGCTTCGCTCTTCAGATTCCCTCATACGCGCAAACACATCGCGCCCCGGCGCAAGATCGATCCGAATTTTTCCCCCTTTTTCCCAATACGACGAAATTTGCAAAATAGCCGGCCCGCTCAAACCTCGATGCGTAATCAGCATCTTCTCTCGAAACGATTGCCCGTTGGTGGAAGCCACAACTTCGGTCGACGCCCCAGCCATCTCGCAATATCGCTCTTGGTCCTCCACGCGAAAAACCAGCGGCACAAGAGCAGGCCTCGGTTTCACAATCTTCAATCCAAACTGCCGTGCCACTTCATACCCAAACGGAGTCGCCCCCATTTTCGGAATCGAAAGACCACCCGTAGCCACCACCAAGATAGGTGCGTGAAATTCTGTACCCTCCGCGCTCACCTCGAACAAGTCCGCGCGCTTGACTTCGCGAATCCTCGTATTTAGAAAAATCCTTGCTCCCACAGCGTTGCATTCACCCTCCAGCACGATCGTTACATCATGCGCCGAGCGGTCGCAGAAAAGCTGTCCCAGTGTCTTCTCGTGATATGAAATGCGGTGAGCTTCGAGCAGAGCAATAAAATCAGCCGGCGTATAACGAGCTAGCGCCGATTTTTGAAAATGAGGGTTGTTGCAGATGAAGTTTTCCGGCTGGCAGTAAAGATTCGTGAAATTACATCGCCCTCCGCCGGAGATGAGAATCTTCTTGCCAGCCCGCTCGTTTCGCTCCAGGATCGCAACCTTGCGCCCACGCTTGCCTGCTTCGATCGCACACATCAGTCCCGCAGCCCCGCCGCCCAGTATCAAGACATCAAATTTGTGAATTATTTTCTCTGCCAATGAGTTTTCTCAATCTCGCGGATCGCTCCGTCTTTACCCGCTACTGCTGGTATGCTCAAGGTTAAACTATTCGCCGGAGAAGACTGAAAACTTTTGCCTCCTATCATCAACGCCCAGCAACTGTCGAAACGTTACGGCCTCGCGCCGCTCTTCGAAGATATTTCCTTCACCGTCTCCGAAGGCGAGCGCATCGGTCTGATCGGCCCCAACGGTTCTGGCAAATCCACGTTGCTCGAAATCCTCGTCGGACGCGTCAAACCTGACAAAGGCGAAGTCGCCCTTCGTAAAGGCGCCAAACTCAGCTTCGTCGAACAAATTTCCCAATTCCCGCCGGAGTCCACGTGCCGGTCCGTCATCGAATCAGCTTTGCAACGCTCCGGCGCGCCCGATCAAGATCTTTCCTTCCGCGCTGAAGAGGCCCTCACTCGCGCCGGCTTCGTCGATTTTGAAACGCACGCGACAGCTCTGTCCGGCGGCTGGCGCAAACGACTCGCGGTAGTCGAAGGTCTAGTTCAGGATCCCCACATTCTCCTGCTCGACGAGCCCACCAATCACCTCGATCTTGCTGGAATAAAATGGCTCGAAGAATTGCTGGAAGACGCGCCGTTCGCCTGCGTGGTAGTCACCCACGATCGCTACTTTCTCGAAAACGTCGCGAACGATATGGTCGAGCTCGATCGCATCTACCAGGACGGATTCCTTCGCGTCAAAGGAACCTACAGCCATTTCCTGGAAGCGAAAGAAGCCTATCTGCACGCTCAGGGAAATCGCCAGGAAGCTCTTGAGAACCGAGTTCACACCGAAATTGAATGGCTGCGGCGTGGCCCCAAAGCGCGTACCACTAAATCGAAATCGCGTATCGACAAAGCGCACAAAATGATCGGCGAGTTGGCTGACCTCAACGCGAGAACCCGCACTCTCACGGCAAAAATTGATTTCTCCGCCTCGAACAGACAAACGAAACAACTCATCGTTCTCGGCGGTGTCACCTATTCTGTCGGCGGTCGAACGCTGTTTAAAGATATTGATTTCACCGTCACGTCCGGCATGCGCATCGGTTTGGTCGGCCCCAACGGAAGCGGTAAAACCACGCTTCTTCGTTTGCTGCGCGGCGAAATTGACCCTTCCGCGGGCATCGTGCGCAAAGCCGACTCCTTGCGCATTGTTTACTTCGACCAGAATCGCGAACTAGATCCTAACCTCACCCTTCGACGTGCCCTCGCGCCCGATAGCGACTCCGTCATCTATCAAGACCGCGTAACCCACGTCGCTTCTTGGGCCGCCAGATTTCTTTTCGGCGCTGAAGATTTAAACCGTCCCGTTGGCCGCCTGTCCGGCGGCGAACGTGCCCGCGTCCTGGTCGCTCAACTGATGCTCCAGCCCGCAGACGTCTTGCTCCTCGATGAACCCACGAACGACCTCGACATCCCCACTCTCGAGATCCTCGAAGAAAATCTTCTCGAATATCGCGGTGCCCTCGTCCTCATCACACACGACCGCTACATGCTCGATCGCGTTTCCACCGTAGTTTTTGGCTTGGACGGTCTAGGTCACTCAGAGCGCTTCGCCGACTTTTCGCAGTGGGACGCCTGGCAAATCGCGCAAAACGCCGCATTCGCGAACGAACAGAAAACCGAAATAAAGCGCCAGCCAGCCAAAATCGAAAATCCGTCCGCGTTGCCGAAAGCGAACCTAACCCGCACAGAATCCCGTGAACTAGCCTCTATCGAAAAGCAAATCGCCAAAGCCGAGGACGCTCTTCTAGCCCGCCGCACTGCTCTGGAAGATAAAGAAATCGCCAGCGACGCGTCCCGCCTTCAAATCGCATTCGCGGAAATGCAAGCCGCCCAGAAAACCGTGGACACCCTGTATCATCGCTGGTCCGAGCTCGATCGAAAAAAGAACTGAATTCCTGCTTCTCCCAAACGCTCCTCCACACGTCACTCCTTGTCTGACACTTGTCTCAGAATTGCAAACGAATTCCCTCACAAACAAGACATACGTTTGACTCCACGGTGACAAGCGTCCACGAGACGCCCAATTACCATCCCCACCTGCTCGATTTCGTCAAAAGGAGACACAAATGAAGCAACCTGAAATTCAGCTCCGCAATAACCGCCGCTCGTTTTTGAAAAAAGGCGCTCTGGCTGCAGGCGCAGCAACCATGGGCGCGGGCTTCCTGACTCGCGGCTTGTCAACCTTCGCCCAAGGCACCGGAGAGAGTAAGGCCCCCTTAAATGCCGGAGACGCCGCGATCCTCAGATTCGCCGCCGCCGCGGAACTTATCGAGACCGATCTCTGGCAACAATACAGAGAACTCGGAGGCGTTACGCAAGGCCCTCAGAATAACTACCAGCTCGCCTTTCAGTTTCTCGATGGCGATGGCTCCCAGTACATCACCAGCAACACCCTGGACGAAGCCTCCCACGCCGCTTTCCTCAACGCCTACCTCATTTCTAAAGGCGCGGAGCCCGTGGACCTTGATCAGTTCAGAACACTGCCCAGCAGCAAAGCGACCGGTGCCGAACAAATCGGTCGTCTGACGAACTTGCTGAAAAACACCGTGGACACCAGCTGGTTCATCCGCTACCGCAGCGCAAACAACCCTGATTTCGGCGCTACCTTCCAGCAGGCTCTTTCCATCGTCAATCGTCCGCTAATCCCCAGGGACAATGCCGACTTCAACGATCCCGATCACATTCAAGCCATCGCCGATAGCGCCGCATTTCACTTTGGGACGATCGAACAAGGCGGCACCAGCCTCTACGCTACGTTGGCCCAAAAAACCACCAGTCTGGAGGTTTTGAAAATCGTGCTCAGCATCGGCGGCGACGAAATTGCTCACTTTTTGGAATGGGTCGACTTCGCCGGCAACGCCGTGCAAGGCCCTCCCTACTCATTCCAGAATTCTCAATCGCCAGTCACCGACCACGGGTTGACGTTTCCGAACTTCAACGACCTCAACGACCCGCTGTTCCAAACCAATCTAATTTTTCCGGTCCCGTGCCAATTTATCAGTCCCGACCTGCCTAACTGCGCCGTCATTCGCCCGACCGGTGACGTAAGCTCGATCGCCGCCGATGCCGTAGCTTCCCTTACTGCCGGCGGCCTGTTCGTTGGTCAATCGCCTGCGTTTTTCCAAACGCTTCAAACCTTGGCGCAACAAGCCGACGCAGCAAAACGGGAGTAACCACTCAACCATCTCCACCACGCCACCACAAAAAACGGCCGGGGTTTCAATGCCCCGGCCGCATCCCCTCGCCCCACAATGTTTCGTGTATCACTCTGGCAAAACGCGATTAACCCCGTCCTTCCACCCCGGCTTCTCGGGTTGTTAGGCAAGAACTTGATATTCTGTCTGCACCAGCCCGCTGGGAAAATCTCGCGTTGCCACGTGCTTCAGACGGACGTCGCTCGGCAGCGTCCCAAATAGCGGAATCCCCTCTCCGATCAGCACTGGCACTCTAGTGATAATCAGCCGCTGAATCAGTCCCGCGCGCAAAAACGCCTGAATCGTGATCCCTCCATCGACATAAATATGCTTCACGCCGCGAGCAGCCAATTTTGAAACAATCTCGCCCGGCGCTCCGCTCATCTGCTCCACCACACCTCCGCGAACCCTCGAAAAATCCAGCGGCCTGCTGCTCAACACCACTACGCGCTTCTTTCCATAGGGCCATTCCGAATAAGCCAGAACGGTCTCAAACGTCTTGCGCCCAATCACCAGCGCATCCACGCTCGCCATAAACTCGTCGTATCCGTGCGGTTCTCCGCCACCCTCCGGCAGAAAGTCCAGATCGCCGTTTACTCGTGCAATAAACCCATCCACGCTGGTGCCAATAAAAACCGATGCCGCCATCGCCGACTCCTTAACCACTTAATTCGGCCTTCGCATGAGAAATCCCCGCCACTCAGCAAAATTTCAATTCTGCTTTCTACTCGCTGACTACATTCCAACAAGCCGCCAGAGATTTCGCCCAGCTTTCCCACACCAAACTGACCATGCCCGTTTTAGCCATCGGCGGCGAGGAAGCCAACGGCGGCGTCCACGGCCTACAAATGAAAATCGTAGCCGCCGACGCAGCCGAGATCGTCCTAAAAGACACCGGCCATTGGGTCCTGGAAGAGCGGCCCAAAGAACACCACCGACGCACTACTGAAATTTTTAAGCGAGTAAACGCCTGTCTTCACCTGTCGCACGCTGATTTATCCGCTAACCTAGCACAACGAAATCAGGAACTGGCCGTCCGAATTGCGCTGGGAGCAAGCCGCGCAAAGGTCCTCTGGCTTGTGCTCAAGCAAGGTCTCGAGATGGCTGTCATAGGCGTGGCAATCGGCTTGTCAGCCGCCTGCGCAACACAAAGATTGATCAGTGGCATTTTGTTCGGTATTTCCCCGGTTGACCCCGCCACATTCGTAGGTGGAGCAGCGCTGCTTCTAGCAGTCGCCGCTATCGCCAGCGCCATTCATGGCATGCGCGTGATGCGCATCGACCCATTCGAAGTCCTCCGCCAGGATTGATCGGGCGATGGATTCTAAAATCTAAGAAGAATCAGAAGTTCAAGACAGACGAGCAAAAGGCAACTTATCGCGCTATCCGACTAATCGGGCGCGGGCATCCGATTCTCTCACCTTCGCGACGACGATTTTGCTTGCGTTCGGTTCTTTCGTCGCTTTGCGGGTCGAGAGTTCTTATCGCGTACTGAATTTACCTCATCGTCCGGCGATGGTTTGTAATCAAGCGAAGGCCGTTGGTCAACAGGAATTAGGTCGCGCGGATAGATGGCATGCAAAACGTGGCCAGTCTGGTTTGAGTTCCAATTTCCAGGACCACTCATTTGCCAACCGGACTTCGTTGGGAAAGCTCCGACCACACTTTCGACATAGAGCCCCAAGCTAACGTTTTCTGCCTCAAGACGAATCATCTTTAGTGTGACGATTGAGCCCACGACACCAGCGGTGGGTGGGTACCTTAACGCGAAATCCATCTTCGCTTGGTTACCATCGAAACGGACCGGCGGGACACCATTGAACACGTATATACCTAGCTGCCACAAGTTCGTCTGGTCAGGTCCCTCCAGTCTGTAATAAAAATCAGATGGTTCGAAAACAATGAGCTTTTCTTTTTGGTCGGCGTTTTCGAAATCCTCTAGACCCCATACGGAAATACCCACGCTTGGTCCGGAAGTACTGGGGTTAGAAAATGGTCGTGCCATTATGCCGAGCCCCTTCGGTTCACCGGTATTCGGGTCTCGACCAGAAATAATTGTGCCCTGATTCTCACTCGAGAATTGAGCAAAGCCGTCAGCATGGTAGCTCAACTTCGTGCGGTTCTCGGCGGTAAACCCCGCGCTGTCCGTCCACTTCATAAGGTGTGTCCCGGCCTTGTCAAACATTCGAGGATTAATGACGGTCTTAAAGAGGAATCCGCTATGCGCTTTATGGTAAGGGGTGAGAACTGAAAAACCGCCGCCGTTCAAGCTAATAATCTTCGTAATCTTGTACAGCGGCTTGCCTGCGGCTGGCTGGATGGCGACTGTCCACTTTGTGTCTGGCTTCTTAGGCATGGTTTCACGATTTCAACGTATATCAGTCAGTACTACTTCCACAAACTCGAGTGCGCAACGCCAATGAATTGGCCTACCCATCACTGGGCGGGTGGTGGACAGTGCCCACCTATCCAGGCGTCAGTGACGTTGCTTTCGATCTGACAAGCCTCGCCCGTCGCGTCGTCGTAGCGCCAGAGAGAGGCGCCGTTCCGCTCGAACCGATAGTGATGTTGAACCGGAGGAGGAGCGGCAGCTTTGGCGTCCTCGACTGCAAGCCGGTAACCTGCCGTGTGACCCTTGCTGTAGCCTTCGCCCCACCCATTCCAATAACTCAAATACATGCCGAGACCCGCAATGGCGAGAACGACCAGCGCCAGAACCGTCTTCTTCGTCTTTGCACCTTCAGAAGCCAATTTTCTTCCCAACTTTCTACAACCCTCTTGTTTTCGATATTCCCACCGGACTGGATTGTTGATTCTTACTGCGAAGAGTTCTTTCGCCAGCTCTCGATCATCTTTTGCATTTCCGCGTCTGACGTGCCAGAAATCTCGTTCAGAACGAGCCACACCGCGTCGGATGTTTTAATGCGACGATTCCTGTAGTCCGAGAAAAATGCATCAAGACCATCGGCCACCTGAGAATTCGTGACATTTTTCAGGTATTTGTCCATGTGATCACCGTAGGAGGCTATGGCCTTACTCGCCGCCGAATCCTGCTTGTCCTTCTCCATTATTCCCCAATACGAAAACTCATTTCCTAAATCCATCCCGTCGAAGAGGCCCGTTACGTAGGTAAACTTTTCGATCTTCGATAAGTCTCTCCACCAGTTCCCATCTCGCCGATCACTCACGTCGTTCCGAGAGATTGGTGCGCACATCAAGATAATGAACCCGACGACGAAGAGTCGACTAACATTTTGCATTTCGGCATCTCCACTTGTCGCTCGATTTGACCATGCATCAGAGCGGGTTCACAGCTTGTAATTATTCCTATCTAGTCTTGGGGTGCTTTGGTCGCTTTGGCAGTGAATCTTACAACTAAACGATGGTCGCTGATCTCATAGTACTTTTTGTTGGAATCAAGAACCACCGGTGCTGGGGCGAAGCTGATCACGGACTCGACTACGTATACATCGTCGTCCAGATGAATCACTTCACCTTTCGCCACGGGATAATTCGTAGTCAAGAATCCGACCAACGGACGCGATGCGTTCAGGTCGCGCACCTCGTAAGTGAGCGTCGAGACAGCGCCCAGTTTGAGGTTCAAACCCTGAATGCTCTTGTCCAAGGTGTCAAATCTAGCGAGCACCTCTTTCTGCCGAGCCTTATCTTCCGTGTGATCTACGGGCGCGGTACATCCCACAAAAATGCAGCTCAGGGCGAGCACGAGGCTCAGTGCGGTTCTCATTTCGCTCCTAATTGTCGGGGGGAGATATAGAGTTATAACTTGGCTTGATTATCATGAAGCGACCAGAGATTTCAATTGAAGAGTTTCCGTGCGGGTCAACTGATCTCCGTGACGAATTGGGGCTCGCTTTGGGTTACGAAAATCAGAAACGGCCTTTCGTTCGCGAACTCTTTCCAAAAACATTGACCTCCTACGGTGCGCAGTGAAGGTTGACGCTCGTGCCGCCCACGATAGTCGTTCGATCCGCTCCTGCTAAATTTGCCAAGAAGACCCGGCGGGACAAAATTAAGCCATTCGTTGGAATTTTCGGTATCGCTATCCTAGATTTCTACTTCGTGTACATCACCAGAATCCACGTGGATTTATTGACCAGCGTTGCTCTGATAACTCTTTTATTCATGATGGAGCAAACGGAACACGAACGATGTGACAGAGTGAGGGCCGGCTGGCGTGAGATTCGCCGCGCAAACTTCGGTAGCACATCTGCAATTCAAACCGCTGCTCTCAAACCAGAATACGAGAACGCAGCGCGTGCAGCGGTTCAAGACTTTTACGCAACAGTCTTGCTGTATGGTCAGGGATCGTTGCTTGAAGAATACCGTGAGAAGTTCAATGAACTAGCAGCGCGGCAACCAAGACCAACATTGATGCAGATGTTGCCGGTATTCGAAGTTCTTGACAATAAAACGGTAGAAAAGTTTGACACATGGAAACTAGTGTGGCTATAGGCGGGTGGCTGACCCTACCGCGCGGCACCGGTGTTTAGTCCAGGCAACGGTGAAGTGCCGGGGTGCCGAACCCTTCGAAGTTTGAAGAGCTGGGTTTAGAGCCAACACGTTCAAAAACTTTCGCTCGCTGAGCACCGGTTAAACCGGCCCCGACGATCTCCCCTATTCCCAAAACGGAACTACTTCGCAAAAATAATTCACGCACACAGCCTCCTACTCCTTGAAATCGCTCTAAAATCGTGCTACAAAAAGCTTCACCCAAAATAATCTAATAATATTTTTGTGTCCCGACAAACGGGGCCAGAGCGGGGTTGTGTTTGCACGCGGTGGCGGGTCGCGAGTTGCCCGCCCCGTGGCGGGCGAAGGGCGGCCGCGCACCGAATGGAGTTGTAGCCGCGCTCGAAGGAGGATACGTGCCGGCAGTTTGCGGAAGAGATGTGACGATGGCGCGGCGCCAAAAGCCAGCCAAAATTGAGCCAGTTGTCGCTTCAAAATTTGCAAGTGGGCGCCCACTTCTAACCGAAAGTGGAGCACAAGTAGAATTCGTCGCTAACTCGCTCAAAACAAACGACAAAAAAATTTCTAACCGAGGCCAGAACACACATTAGGATTTTCAACTTTTGTCCATTCTCAACACAAAATCTCGCCCAGTTGATACAACTCCACCGCGCTCGCCCGGAACCAAAAACCGTCCCCTCCGCCGCACTTCTACCCGGTTCTGACCAAAATGTAGAAAGCGACGTAACTCGAAGAAAACAAAGAACGCGGCTCTCCGTGCTGAAAAACGCGAGGGTTTTGGCCAAGTGGGCGCCCATTTCTACTCGACAGTGGGTGAAAAGTAGATGTTACAGAAAACAAACAACTAAATTCCGTCTAACCGAGGCCACAACCCACATTAGGCCTTCCGGAAATTACGCAAAGCGCCTCTGAAAAGGGAACAGAAAAATTTGACGGAGGGCTCTCACCATGCTTTCCAAAAGTCGGCGGATTTCCCTCAGGAGTTTGGCTGGGAGGCCTGGACTCGAACCAGGATAATCAGATCCAGAATCTGATGTACTGCCAATTGTACGACCTCCCAACACGTCGACGGGCAAAAAAAAGGGGCCGTAGGCACGACCCTAGGATACTTTACCGGGCGCAAGCGTCTTCGTCAACCGTCCATCACCACGCTGTTAACACAAGCCCGCTCACACCGGAACCAGCTTCTTATCGCGAACTCGAAACAACCGGTCGCGCCAGTGAATGCGCTG
>CAWIRJ010000004.1:0-770938 GCA_963838475.1 uncultured Acidobacteriota bacterium | reverse complement strand
CGCGAAAAAGCTGGCCACCCAAACCAAAAATGCAAACACATCGCGTACCGGCAACATCCACAATTTTCGCAGAACCAGCCGGTCGCGCATCCCGCGCGCTCCCACCGACAACGCCATTAACGTCCGGAAAAGCAGCGCAATCACCAGATAGGCCACTGCGGCCTTCCACGACGCAAGAACGCCAACCAGCACCGCCCAGGGCAACCAGTTGGAAAATATCAATCCAAAATGTCCCCACGGACGCGAGTAGCGGATGCTCAAGTTCCAGCGAAGCTGGTGGCGAAACGCGTCGGCCAAGGTTTCATGTGGATAGACAATGTCCACCGCAAAGCGGCTCAGCTCCACGCGATACCCGTGCGAGGCGATGCGATTCCCCAGCTCGTAGTCGTCGCAAAAATAATCAGCCAGCGATTCGAATCCGCCGATTTCAGCCAGGTGCTTCTTCGTGCTGACCATCACCGCTCCAAGCATGAAGTCGAGACCGCCAAACAGCCGCGCCACCAGCACGCCGGGAGCGAAATCCGCGCTGTTGCCCAGCGCCTCCAGATCCGCGGCGAAACTACCGTCGGTGAGCCCGCGATACAGACAGGTGACTCCACCCACTTGCGGATCGAAAAAAGGGTTCACCACCTCGCGGAGAAAACCCGGATCAACGCGAACATCACTATCGCTGACGACCACAATATCGTGGCGCGATTCGCGAGCCATGCGGCACAGCTTATTCACTTTGTCGCTCACCCCGATTTCTTCCGCGGCCATCAACAAACGGATCGAGCGCTGCGGAAAATCGGCAATCAGTCTTTTGATGACCGGCACTGCGGGATCCCGCTCATCGCTGACGCAAAAAAGAATTTCAAACTCGGGATAATCCTGCACGCAAAAACTGGAGTAATTTTCGTAGGTTTCGCGGTCAAGCCCGCGAATCGGCTTCAATATGCTTACAGGAGGGACAAAATCCAGCCGTTGGGAGGAGCTACTAGGCTTGCTCCGAAAGAATTTCTGCCCCGCGATGATGGCAATAAAATAGTAGATGACCGGAGCGGCCCCCAGCGCCAGAAGCGCGTAGCGGACCACCGTCCACGCCATCGTCCACATAGGGCACTAGCCTTTGCCCTGCACTACCAAAAGAACCCCGAGACAAACCAGAATAATCCCAGCCCAGCGAAGCGCCGTGACGCGCTCGCCGAGAAACAAGCTCCCACCATACGCCCCGGCCGCAAATGTAAGCGCAGTGAAAGGTACCACGAAGCTCACGTTCTCCAGCGAGAGCATCGCCAGCATCGCGAAAAAACCTACGCCCATCAGAGACAAGCCCAATAACATCCAGGGTATTCGCATGGCTCGCGCAAAAACTCGCACTAGCGCGACCGGCCGGAAATCATGCACTTCACCGACGACTTTCATTGCGCGCGTGATGCAAAGTTCGCCGGCGGTACCGCCGAGGACGATCAACGCGAGTAAAGCCGCCTCTAGCGACATTAGTGCTGCTCCGTGGTTCTAAAGGCGGTATTTCCCACCAGCAGAACGCCAAAACAAATAATCGCAATCCCGAACCACCGCCGTGGGCTCACGTATTCGTGGAGCCAGAAGTGACCCAGCAAAGCCACGATGGCGTACGCGATCGCCGACGCAGGCTGCACGTAGCTAAAGTCCGCCCAAGAAAGCACCAGGGTGTAGCAGATTAAATAGGTCAGTAGGGAGCCAATTCCAAGCCACACGATCGGGGAGGTGAAGGCGCGGAGGAAAAAATGAAAGATTTCGTTCGGCGTCCACGCAGGGGGAACGCCCACCATTTTCATGCCTTTGCCGAGCAGAATGTCCCCGACCGGGCCAAAGGTGACCATTAGGAACAGCAAAAAATAAGTTTTGAGATGAAGCCCTTCGGACGACTTCATGCGTTCTGAGTTTCGCTTGGTACTCCGACAGGGGGACGCGGCTCCATGGGCGGCGCTGAGACGAGAACCTTTTTCTGCACACCTTTCTTGGCGACCTTGCGACGGTCGTGACGTAGCTTCAAGAAGTCCACGGCTTCGTGGAACAAGCGTTTGCGCTCGTGCGAATCCCAGAGAGATTCCCGCACGATGCGCCAAGCCACACGCGGGCGCAGATAATAGCTATCATAAAAACGGTTTACCGCGTCGACCATGTATTCGCGTGTAAGCCCTGGATACTCGAGGTGAGGCAGTTGGTGGCCGTTGATATCAGTGGCCGCTTCACTGGCCAGGAAACCTTCGCGCATGCCCTGGTCGTAAAGCTCAGTACCGGGATAGGCATGAGCCATGGAAACTTGAATGGTTTCGCAGTCGAGTTCCTTCGCGTAATCGATGGTCTTTTCGATGGTTTCTTTCGTCTCCCCGGGTAACCCGATAATGAAATCACCGTGAACGTGGATGCCGACTTTCTTACAGTTCTGAACGAAAGTGCGGCCCATTTCAACAGTGGCACCCTTCTTGATGTTCTTCAAGATTTGCGGGTCGCCGGACTCAAAGCCTACGATCAACAAGCGAGCGCCGGCGTCGGCCATTGCTTTTAGTGTTTCATAGTCGCTATGGACGCGTGCAGTGCAGGACCATTGGAAACCCACCGGCTTGAATTCCTTACACAGAGCGAGGACGCGATCTTTGCGGATGTTGAACGTGTCGTCGTCGAAGAAAAATTCTTTGGCCTGCGGAAACATTTTATGCGCTTGCTTAAATTCCCGCGCCACACTATCCACGGAACGCACACGCCAGGCGTGCCCGGAAAGCGTCTGAGGCCATAGACAAAAGGTGCAAAGAGCCGGACAGCCGCGCGCTGTATAAAACGAAACATACGGGTTCAGCAGAAATGGAACGTTATAATTTTCGATCTTTAGATTTTTTTCATATACTTCGGTCGCAAAAGGAAGTTCGTCGAGCTCCGCGGTCTGCAGCATAGGACGCGGCGGATTGTGCACTACCTTGCCATCTTTCACGTAGCTCGCGCTTAAGATCTCGGAAATAGGCTTACCTTGCGCGTATTCCACGACGGCATGATCGAATTCGCCGCGGACCACGAAATCGATGTCCGGGCTCGAGAGCAAGCTTTCGGCCGGTTTAATTTGAACCTGGGGACCGACAAAGCAAATCTTCAGGCCTGGTTTCTTCTCTTTCATTGCGCGAGCCATGCGCAGGTCACTAAAGAAACCTACGGTAGAAGTAAACAGAACCACGAATTCATAATCCTGGGCGATGCGGACTACTTCTTCAGGCGTAATGTGGTGGGGAGGGCCGTCAAGCAAACGGCTGCCCTCGAGCATTCCGGCCGGGTAGGCGAGCCAAACCGGGTACCAGTAGGACTCAATTTCCCGTGTGGCGGGCCAACGAGAGCCCGCGCCGCCATCAAACTTTTCAAAGCTGGGCGGATTTAAGAACAAAGTCTTCATTACTGACGCCATATTTACTCTTACCCCCTCAGGGTTCAAACAGACCTATAGATTGCGTTCCTCAAGGAGCTAGTTTACTTGATTTTGGCGGCAAGCCCAACACAAGGTTACTCCTAGTTCTTTATTGAAACACCTTAGCGAGCTGACCTGTTGCCTGCAAAAGAGTTAGCTGACTCTGTTGGCGCGCGAAATCCGCATCGAGGAAGGCCACCCATTTATCGCTTTCATCCAGACGTGCTTGCTCGATATCGCGTAAGGTTAGCCGGCCTTCATCAAACTTAGCCTGTGCTAATTGCAGGCTTTCCTGGGCCAACTTCAAATCCAGGCGCGCTACCTCGCGAGTAGCGTCTAGTTCGAGGACGCTGCGCGCTTTTTGTTGAACGTCCAGCCGGACTTGCTGTCGCTTATTCCCAAGAGTAAGTTCTGCGGCATTCAATTCGCTTTTGGCAAGAGCAACATTTGCGCGCGTCTTGGCGGCAAAGATTGGGATGGTTATGCGAACACCGATGTCTACGTTGTTGCGCACGAACTTCTTATAAAATTCGTCGTAATTGTTGAATTTGCTCAAGACACTGTACTGTCCAACAACATCCACCGTAGGCCAGTAGCTCAGATGTGCACCACGCAGCAGATGTTGGCGCGCGAGGCGCTCATTTTCGGCTTCCAAAATGCTCGGATCACTCTTAATAGCTTGGTCAGTCATTTCGCTCAAAGGCAAGTTCGTGGCGAAAGATGGTTCCTCGGTGTCTACGTCAATCGACTGCGAGTCTGGGATTCCAGTCAGATTGCGAATCTGCTGTTCCACCGCTTCTTCGCGGCCTTCGAGCTTAATAATTCTTTCGACGACGCGCGCTTGCGCCAACTCGCTACGAGTCACTTCTATCGGGAGCTCCTGATTGGCCGCGACGCGCTCACGCGTTACGCCAAGAATTTTTTCGGTGCTAGCTTGTTCCTTACGCATCAGGTTGAGCGAGTGCCGCACCTTGGCGAGTTCGAGGTAAGAAGTTGCTGCACGAACAATGACGTCGTCATGAATGCGATCGAGCTCAAGCTTCATGTTCTTAGCGCGGTCTTCGGCGGCGTGCTGCTGGCCTTTCAGTAGCGGATTGAACAGCGCTTGGTTGTAGCTCATCTGGAAGACAGCGGGCGGATCGCCGCCGATCGAGGGGAAGCCGGACGTGTAGGCTATACCAGAGCCGGTGTAAAGATTCGGTTGAAATGCAGCGCGGTCAACACCGGCTTCGTTGAGCGCAACAGTATATTGAACACGCGCAAGCGCCAAGTCCCGGCTGTTTTGCAGAGCCAACGTGACAGCCTGACGCATAGTCATTTTTTCAGTCTCTTGGGCGTTTGCGATGACCGCCGGCCAAAATACGATCAAAGCTAGAAGAACGAGCAACGCTCGCGAACTCTTATTCATAGCGCAATGATTCCGTGGGATGAAGGTTGGCCGCTCGATTGGCTGGAAGATAACCGAACAACAAGCCAGTGGAACAGGAAACCATGAACGCGAGTAACACCGATATCCATGACACGGGAATGCTAACTCCGCCAACTTCCGGAAAGAAACGGAACAAGAAATTGATGATGACTGGAATGGAAACAGCAATGCCAATACCGATGATGGCTCCGGTACCGCTAATTAACACGGCCTCGGTTAGAAATTGATACAGGATGGCGTCGCGCCGAGCACCAATCGCCTTGCGAATGCCAATCTCCCGCGTTCTTTCCGTAACGGTGACCAGCATAATGTTCATAATACCAATGCCGCTGATGGTGAGCGCTATGAGGGCGACGAGGATTAGAAGTATTGTGAGCGCGAGTGAAATCTTGTGGGCAGCTTCCAGAATCCCTACAAGGTTCTCCACACGATATTTAGCGTCGGGACGGTGACGACTCTCCACAATCTCCTGTACCTGAGTGGTTACCATCGGGACTTCTTCAGGCTTGGCCGCCTGCACGTACAAAGTTTTCAAATATTCCGTCCCGGTGTAATACTTGATCAAGGAAAACGGAACGATCACAGATTCAGGACGGATTTCTGTTTGCCCAAATGTGCTTACTCGCTCTTTGTAAACGCCGATGATGGTGAAATGAAGTTCACCAATGGCAATGTCTTTTCCGACCGGGGTTTCCGATGGAAACAGAAGCTTGGTTAAATACTCAGATAGCACGCAGACCTTGCTTTGAGTCCTCAAGTCGTCAGGATCCAGGTAACGGCCCTGCAAAATAATCAAATTTCTAATCTTCTGATATCCGTCAGTAACGCCGACCAAAATAATAGGGTGTTCACGACCATCGACGCTTATCGACATGGTCATATCGCTGGTCCCGGCTACCTCAACAACGCTGGGAACGCTTTCCCTCACAGCCTGCATATCAGCTGGTGTGATTTCATCCGCGAGCGTGAGAGGCCGGGCCGCCCCTGAATGGATAATCTGGGCGTAAACAAGATTGGATCCTACAGCTTCAATCTGTCCGATGATGTAGCGCTTTCCGGCCAGAGCGACTGTGACAACGAGAACGATGCAGGCACTTCCGATGATCACACCCAACATCGTGAGCATGGCACGCACTTTATTGGCGCGAAGCGCCTGCATGGCGAGCGCCCAGGTCTCATGCCATTCTGTTGGCGAACCGCGAAGTGGTTGCATTTAAGGACCTGTTAATCGGATGCTTTTGATCGATTCGAAGTTTCCAACCGTAGCGTTCAGCTCGATGACTTCTCGAGTTTTTCAAGGCGTTCTTTGGCTTCTTTACGTTTGGGATCCAGTTGGAGCGCTGCGCGATATTGTTCGGCCGCTTCGGCACGCTTACCTTGCGCTTCGTAAAGTCGTCCAAGCCATTCACGCGCGGACGCGTGGGATGGCCAATCGCTCCTATCGGGTGTGCTGGCGAGATAGGACTTCAGATATTCCTCGGCCCGCGAGAGATCTTTGCTGGAAAGCACTCCCAGAACGCCGCGCGCGTAGTTCAGCCGGGGATCATTCGGAGCAACCTGCGCTGCAGCTTGAATCGCGGCCTCCAGGTCAGCCGGCTTATTCTGATGGATGAAAAAGGTTATGACATCAAGATAGGGATCGATTTGCTTGGGCTTTGCGGCCAGGACTTCGCGATATTCCTTTTCTGCTAGTTCGGGCTTCTTTGACTCCAATTCGAAGTCAGCGCGAGCCAGATGTCCCTGGATGGGATCGATACCCTCGATAGCGGTAACTTGATTGCGGGCTTCGTCTTTATTTCCTCCGACGACCCAAGGAGCCTCCATCAAATATTGTTCGAGATCACGGCGAGCCTGGACATTCGACGGATCTAAACGAACAGCTTCTTCAAACTCCTTCTTTACCTTCCGAGCGTCCGAGAAGCTGCGATCTCGATCTGCTTTGCCCCCATAAATGGTGCCGAGCCATTGATGGTAGAGAGAATTCTTCGGACCGAGTTCCACTGCTTTTTCACCTGCGACGATTGCATTGTCGTAATCGCGGAGTTCGTAGTAGCAGCGCCCAAGCCAATATTGAACTTCGGCGCTATTCTGATTCTGCACAGCAGCCCCTTGGAGGGTCTTCAGGGCAGCCGTGTAGTTTCCGGAGTTGAACTGATGCTGCGCCGTTTGAATTGCTGCGGAGGCGTCTGGAACCGATGCGGCAGCGAAAACGGGGCGCACGTTTGGCATTACGTATCCCACGCATGCAACTATGAGAGCGACAATTGCGATAAAAAGGCCTATTACCCATGCAGGACGAGACGTAGAACGAACGTTCATTTAGCCTCCGCCGGTCGGATTTCCATGCCATCTTTTACATCAATATCTCCTGGCACGGCAATTCTATCGCCCAGGGACACACCGGAAACCACTTCATATTTATCAGAGCTTGCAACTCCGACAGTTATATCGCGACGATGAACTTTTTGACCGTCGAAAACGAAAACATAGTGCTGACCATTGTCATAGCGCACAGCAACACGCGGAACGACAAGGACTCCCGGGCGCTGACGCACAACGATGTGCACTTCGACATTTATATTTGGGAGAAGCTCGACTTTGTCATTCTTAACCGAGCAGAGAACTTCACCAACACTGCGCGTGCCGCGTGCGACCACTTGTTTTGGAACTTGCTCGACCTTTCCGGTCCATGTCCGATCGGGCATAGCGTCCCAACCTACTTGCACGTCCTCGCCCGGCGCAAGCCACCCAAGGTCAGGCTCGTCAACAAAAGCGCGGACGCGAACTTGGCGCAAGTCCGCCATCTCAGCGAGAATATCGCCCACCTTCACGTAGTCACCGACGCGTACGGGAAGTGAATAAAGAGTTCCATCTAAGAGAGCTGTTACTGTGGCGGAGCGCAATCTTGTTTCAAAAGCCTGAACCTGGCCTTGATCTTGTTTCAGGCGCAAATCAGCGGTCTGCACATCAACGCCGGCTTGTTGCTTTAGCGCCGCCATCCTTTGCTCGAGAGCTTGCAGGTTTGCACGAGCCTGCACCAAGGCAGCTTGGTTTTGAGCAAGTTCGTCTTGAGTGGCAGCTTGCTTTGCGACTAAATCGGTGAGCGCCTTCTGCGTGCGTTCCAGGTTCGCTACTTGAGATTGTGCTTTCTGCAAATCTCCCTGAAGCTGCGCGACTTCACTGGGCGGGCCACCCGCACGGGCATTTTGCAAAGCAGTTTGTGCCGCAAGCAAGTCGGCGCGCGCTTGCGCAAGCTGAGATTTCGTGTCGGCGTCATCGAGAACTAGCACCACTTGTCCGGAATGAACGGTTTGACCTTCCGTCGCCATCACTTTCTCGACAAAGGTGGGAAATTGCGCGTGGGCGACGAAGGGAGAAATCGGCTCGACTTTTCCGTTACTAGTGATGCTGGAAGCCAGATCTTCTCGCGCCACTTTGGCAATTGGAACCGCTGGGGCTTGAGCTCGTCCTGCGATAACGATTATTACTACGAGGACAAGCGCCGCGACCAGGGCGAGGACGATCCATTTTCGCTTGTTGTTTTCCGCCATGATTGACTGCGAAGCTTACCTCTAGTCACAAAATTGTAACAGACCCGTTTGGGGCCTGCCTATGCAAACCCCGAATGCGGGCGAGGTGGTGACCCTTTTTTGGATGCTGTGAACTGTTGCGAGGGCTAGTCTTCGTGATGCTGGCATAGCGTGCTAGAATTTGCCAATGAGCGATCCGCATGCAAGTCAGCAGAGTGAACCCTGGCGGAAAGAAGACGCGGGCAAGAAGCCGCTGAAAATCCATCGCGTTTGCATCGGATGCAACAATATGTTTGAGGTCACGATGGAGAATTACGAAGCGAAGCACTGCTCCGTTTGCCATAAGGGTTAGTATCTCCACAGATCTAGCGGAATTCCTCTCAATTTCTAAAGCGCCGAAAATCAAAGCTCAGCGTCTAAATCGGGCAGAGGTGCGACCTAGCGGCCCGCTCGGCGATGCGCTGGTGCTAGAATCCTGATATTCATGAGCGCTGATTCGTTAATCCACGTCCACGAATTGTGTAAACACTTCCGCACTTTTAATCGCCGGGAAGGAATTTGGGGCTCCATTCAGAATCTTTTTGTTCGAGATTACCGTACGGTTGCCGCAGTCGATCGGGTCAGTTTTTCGATTGAACGCGGCGAAATGGTCGGTTATATCGGGCCAAACGGCGCTGGGAAATCGACCAGCATTAAGATGTTGACCGGCATTTTGGTGCCGACCAGTGGAGAGATTCGGATCAACGGCTTCGTTCCTTATCGCCAGCGGCGCCAGTATGTGAAAACGATTGGAGTCGTTTTTGGGCAGCGGACACAGCTGTGGTGGGACATCGCGGTGATTGAAAGTTTCAAGTTGCTGCGGCGGATATACGACGTTCCGCAGCGTGATTTTGATGCGCGGATGGAACGTTTTGACGAGATTCTGGGGCTGCGCGATTACCTGCATACTCCTGTGCGCAAGCTTTCACTGGGCGAGCGCATGCGTTGCGATCTGGCCGCGGCGCTGTTGCATAATCCTCCGCTGCTTTTCCTGGACGAACCCACGATAGGGTTGGACGTGGTGGCGAAGGACCACATTCGCCATTTTCTGCGGGCGATTAATCGCGAATTCCGGACGACTATTTTGTTAACTACCCACGATTTGGACGACATTGAGGAACTGTGCCGCCGCATCATGATTATTGACCACGGCAAAGTGCTTTACGATGGACCGCTGAGTCACCTAAAAGAGAAGCTGCTGCGTACGAAGCAAATTAAGTTTGCGCTGAAAGACCGCGCAGAGGCCGTTGGGATTTCGAAATTCTCGCGTGACGGGCTTGAAGTGGAGCAAGTGGATGAACTGACTTACCGTATTCGATTTGATCGACTAAAAGTGGCGACCGCTGAGCTGATCCGGCAAATTTTGGACGCCGTTGAAGTTCGCGACATTTTGATCGAAGACGAACCGATTGAAGAAATCATCAAGCGTATTTATGCGGGCGAGGCTCTACCGGAGGTTGTGGCTTGAGCAGTTGGGCGCAGGCGCTAGTGCCATACGCGGAATTCTCGCGCGTGGGCTTCGTCAACATCCTGGCGTTCCGCCTGCGGTATTTCACCGGGATCATCACCTATTTCTTGAATGTCACTGTTTACTATTTCATTTGGAGCGCGGTGTACAGCAGTGGGCAGTCGATTGCGGGATACAACCTGGCGCAGATGATTACTTACGTCAGCGTGGGATGGATGATCCGCTCATTCTACTGGAACACGATTGACCAGGAAATGGCGTACGAAGTGATTGAAGGCAAGATCGCCATGGATCTGATCAAGCCTGTTTCGGTGCAATGGATGTGGATATTTCGCGCCATCGGGGAATCGGCTTTCAGGTTGGTGCTTTTAACGCTACCTACCGCAGTTGTCGTCGCGCTTGTCTTTCCGGTGCAAGGGCCTGCGTCAGGCGGCGACTTTTTTCTATTCTTGATCGCTGTACTTGGAAGCTTCTTTCTGATGGGTGCAATCAACTTCATGATTGGGACTTGCGCGATTCCACTGAAATCAATCCTCGCGCTCATTCGCGCGAAATACTGGCTGATCGAATTACTTTCAGGGCTGCTAATTCCTATGGCGTTCTTCCCGCAAAAGATACAGCAAGTGCTGGCGTGGCTGCCGTTTGAGCACATCGCATACACGCCGTTGCAGATTTATCTTGGCAAGCTCGACCGTGCACATGCAATGCGCGCGCTTGCTACGGAGTGGTTCTGGGTGGCAGCGCTGCTGATTCTCGCGCACCTTTGGTGGAACCGCTCGCTACGTAACATTACGATTCACGGGGGCTAAATCCTTAAATCATGAAGAACGCGATCAAATCCGGCGAGGGAATGCCTCCAACACGCCACGAAGCTTCGTTACAAGAAGAAACCGGTCTCATGAACGCCGTTGCAGCCGTAAAGCGCCACGCGTTCTTATTCTTCGATTACTTCACGCAATACGCGAAAGTGCGAGTGAGCTATCGGGGCGATTTCTTCATCAGCCTGGGAACCAGTTTTGCAGCGACGATCTTCGGACTCGGATTCGTAATCATACTGTTTCAGAAAGCGACGCAGCTTGCAGGCTGGCGGTTTGAAGAGGTGATGTTTCTTTACGGCTTTTCGCTGATTCCCTACGGTATATTCAACATCGTCAGTCTCAATCTCTACGATTTCGGGAATAATTTCATCATTGAGGGGAAATTCGACCGCGTTCTGCTGCGCCCCGTTTCTTCCCTGTTTCAAGTGCTGTTTGAGACTTTCCGCATCGAGTCATTGCAGGAAGTTGCCACGGGTATTTTTTGCCTTTGGTGGGCTTCCAAGCGGCTTGGCCTGGCATGGGGGCCGGGCAAATTTGCGATGCTCTTTTTCTTTGGAACCTGTGCGGCAATCATCTATATATCGATTTTTCTATTGCTCACCACAGTCTGCTTTTGGTTTGAGGACCGCATCGGCGTGCATCCGCCTATTTGGAACGTAATCGCGTTCGGACGCTATCCACTTTCGATTTATAGCGGAGTGGTGCAATTTTTTCTGTGTTGGATTATTCCGTTCGGCCTAGCTTCGTTCTACCCGAGCGTGCGGATGCTTGGTCGCACAGTGCATCCTGAATACGCTCCGCTGGTTCCCGTCGTCGCGCTCGCATTTCTAACACTCGCGATTTCTCTGTGGAATATCGGCACGCGTCATTACGCTTCCACCGGGTCCTGAGATTTCCGCGAATACCTTGCAACCATGCTGGATCAATCCTGAAACACCCGCTATATCTAACGCGTATCATTACTAGCGGTTGATGTGCGACGCATCCTCTACATACCGATAATCTTCTTGCTGTCACTTCCTATTGTTGCGGGCTTGGCAGGTGACGCGATTGGCCCCGGCATTCTTCATCCCGCGCGACTAAATCCAGAACGCCTACAGCAAGCCGAGGAAATGCTGGAACGGACGAAGGCAACGAGGGAAGATTTCGAAGTAAAAACTCGTGACAACGTCGAGTTACGCGGCTGGAAGATTCGCGCCTCTCAGTCGAACGGCTATTGGGTGCTTCTTTTCCACGGAGTTTCCGACAATCGCACCGGCGTTCTCGGTCCTGCCGAGGTCCTACTGCGGCACGGTTTCAGCGTCGTGATGATGGATTCGCGCGCTCACGGAGCGAGCGGTGGAGAAATGGCTACTTATGGCTGGAAAGAACGTTACGACACAGTTTCTGTCACGAATGCGCTGTATGCCAGCGAAAACGTGCGCCATCTCTATGCTTTGGGTGTTTCGATGGGCGCGGCGATCGCGTTACAATCGGCGGCAGTTGAACCTCGAATTGAAGCCGTCGTCGCTGAGGATCCTTTCGCAGACTTACGCGAAGTTTCGTACGACTATGCAGGGCTTCGAATCTGGCCGTTGCTCGGCAAGACGCTATTTCGTCCGGCTGCACTTTTCGGCTTGCGCGCGATGTCTGAAGCAGGCGGCTTCAATCCCGACGATGTTTCGCCGGTGAAAGCTGTCACCGAAAGGCCATTCGCGGTACTTCTGATCTGCGGTACGCGCGACGACACGATTCCCTGCCGGCACGCCGAGCGAATTTATACCGCTGCTACCGGACGGAAAGAACTCTGGGTCGTTTTCGGAGCACGGCACGCTTCGGCTTTGGGACAAGATCCTGCCGGATACGAAAAGCGCGTAATTTCTTTTTTCGAGAATGCGAACGGTAAGACTTGAACGAAAAACGGCTAAACAACTTTGAGGATCATGATGACGCGGTCATCTTCGTGAGTCCCGCCGCGAGAAAAACGGTCTACCTCTTTGAGCACGATGTCGACAATTTCCTGGGCTGGCTTCGCTCGTTCACGCACGCATAGATCGACCAGGCGCGGCTGACCAAATTCTTCGGATTCTTTGTCCATGGCTTCGGTGATGCCATCGGTGCAAGCAACTACGATATCCCCGCGGTTAAGCCGGACGTGGCCGCGATCGTAATGCACGCTGGGGAATAATCCGACGACCATGCCGCCTTCCCGCAGATATTCCACGGAGCCATCCGCTCGCACGACAGCCGGCGGGACATGTCCCGCATTCACATAGTGCAACGTACGGTGCGGTTGATCCAGCAAGCCGATAAACATGGTCATGAACTTTTGACCGCGTGTATCGGCAAGAATCATGTCGTTCAGGGATTCGACCAGGCGTTCAAGCGAATGCAAATGCGCGAGCAGCGCGTGAAGCGTGGCTTGCAGATTCGCCATCACCATTGCGGAGCCTACGCCCTTTCCTTCCACATCTGCGACGACGGTCAAAATCGTGTCAGGCGCCAACGGAATAAAATCGTAATAATCGCCGCCAGCTTCCAGCGACGGCCTATGCGATACAGCGATATCAAATCCGTCCAACTCAGGTGGGCGTTCGGGCAACAGGCCGACCTGAATACTCCTCGCCAAAGCCAGGTCGCGTTCCATCCTTTGCTTGTGAATCATTTCACGATGGAGCTGCGCGTTTTCAAGGGCGAGAGCTACATGATCGGAAATTGCGCGAAGCATGCCTTCATCCGCATGCGTGAACGGACCAGCTTTCTTGTTCAAGAGCTGTAGGACGCCGATAGTCTCCCCATCCTTGTTTCGTATGGGAAGGCAAAGGAGCGATCTCGTGCGGAAACCAAGCCGAAGGTCGACTTCCGATTCAAAACGCGGATCGGCATAAGCATCCGGCAAATTGATGGTGTCGCCGCTGGCAGCCACGCACCCCGCGATGCCACGATTTATGGGTAGGCGAATTTCGTGTTGATCCAAACCCATCCCTACAAGCGACCAGATTTCGTCGCGCTCGCGATCGATCAAAAAAACAGTTCCGCGTTCCGCACCGGTCTGGCGGGTGGTAAGTTGCAAGATGATGTTCAGAAGTTCTGCAAGATCGAGGGTGGAGTTGAGGCGTTTAGTGGCTTCCACAATAGTGGAGAGTTCGATGACCGCGTTGCGGCGTTCGCTGCTTTCAAGCGCGACTTCCGCGTATCGCTTGAACAAATCCAGCCATACGCGTGTTTTGTCGTCGAGCGGTCGTTTTAGCGCAGCTTCGAGCACTCCTACAGGATCCCCGGTACGCCCAAGCAGCCACTTATGACTCGATCCGTCTTTCCCGGAATCTTTTCCACGCAAAATATTTTGGATGCCGTGCAAGTCGGGCGGAGGAAGTTCACCACTTTCCTGCCAGACAGCGGGCGTGCCGTCCACGATGCGCCAAAGTCGCGCGCCCTCGAGGCGTCCCGGCGCGGCAAGAGCACGCACCATCTGGGAAGCGAGTTCACCCGGCTCTGTTTCGGGATTGAGGACGGATACGACTTGTTCGAGCGTTTCAATCGCCGTTGAGGCCGCTACGCGGGGCGTGGCCTTGCGCTTCATCCGGCGTTTCCCTTGTATTGAACGACCAGTATGGTGATGTCGTCGGACTGTGGCGCGCCTTCGGTGAAAGCCCGCATGCCTTCGCGAATGGTGTCACCCAACTCTTCCACCGTCGTGCCTTTGAAGCCTTCCATAATGGTTCGCAGCCGCGCCTCTTCGAATAATTCGTTTTGATTGTTGGATGCTTCGGAAACGCCATCCGTGTAGATCACCAGGAAATCGCCCGGCTCAACCTGGACACGCGTACTTTGATATTCCGCTTCCGAAAACATGCCGACTGGAAAATTAGCCGAGCCCAGTCCCTCCAAACCACCTGCTTTGCGCAGAAGCAAAGGCGGGACGTGACCCGCGTTCACATATTCGAACCGTCCCATTTTGTCGAGGACGCCATAGAAAACAGTGGCGTAACGGTCGTCACCGCTGCGCTC
This sequence comes from uncultured Acidobacteriota bacterium, assembly GCA_963838475.1. Lineage (GTDB taxonomy): Bacteria > Acidobacteriota > Terriglobia > Acidiferrales > UBA7541 > Palsa-295. The sequence continues at coordinate 756,249 of CAWIRJ010000004.1, read as the reverse complement.
GCACAAATACTGGTTCACGCGGGAAAAAACGCCTGGAAGCGCGATGTCCATCGCCGCGGTGGTAAAGAAAACACCTTGAAGGAGCGTCGCAAGTAGAGCTGCAGAAATTCCTTTGCCGGAAACGTCTCCCACAAAGAATCCGTAGCGACCGCTTCCAAGCGAAATCACGTCGAAGCAATCGCCGCCGACCGAGTGGCACGAAAGCGTGGAACCGGCGACAGAAAGTTCCGCCGTGTTCGGCATAGCTTTGGGGAGCAAGGTCTTCTGGATTTGGCTGGCGATTTCGATTTCATGGTCTAACCGCTGCTTGGCGCGAGAAGAGGCAAAAAGACGCGCGTTTTCCACCACGGTGGCCGCCTCACGCGCGAGACTGCGGAGAACTTCGCGGTCAAGATCGGTGAATGCGCTGGAAGGAACGTGGCTGTCAAGATACAGGACGCCCAAGAGTTCGCCTTGCCGGGTGGAAATTGTCGCGTCTAAAGTTTCTATCATCGGCAGCTTGTCGATGGGGATTGCCACGATGGTATGCAACTCAAGCCGCGCGACGCTTTCCTGCTGATTCATTCCGCCGTCTTCGCCGGTATCGCTGACGATCAACTCACGGCGAGTTTTCGCTACGCTTTTCACCACGCTTTGGGATACCTGCAACTGATCGGGCCGTAGAGTTCCGCGCTGCGCATCGCGTGCGACGATCATGTTCAGCTCGCCTTTTTCGTTGGCGAGCAAGAGGACTCCGCGCTCCGTGCGCGTGACCTGAATCGCGGCATCGACTACCGAGGTGAGAACGTCTTCGAGCGAAAGACCGGTGCCCAAAGTACGTGCAACTTCCAAAAGGACGCCGAGATGATACAGTTCGCGGGAGCCCGCATGGGTCGGCGCGGGGGCCTCCACACGTTCCACAAGCTCTTCAATGGTGGCGCCCTGACCCAGGAAAGTGAGCTTGTAGGAATCAGGCATGCCGAAATCGATGGTGTCTTTCGGCTGCAATTCGTGGCGCAGAACTTTTTCGCCGTTGACGAAGGTTCCGTGCCGGCTACCCATGTCTTCCAGCACCATGGCGCCGTTGACAGAAAGAATTTGCGCTTGCTGGCGGCTGATACGGCTGTCGCGCAGGGTAAGCTCATTACCAGCCTGGCGGCCAATTCGAAATGGTGTTGTGCCGATGGGCACTTCGCGATGAGCACCGTTGGGTTCAGTTACAACAAGACGGGGTACACGTGGCATAGGATTATGTTTGTCTGCATGGCCGCACCGGAGTGAATCGCGCCCAGGCGCAACGGGCAGGTAAGGCACATGGTAGGGAAACTCACGGCCGAAGTAAATAGCTGACGGCGGGAATGTCTCAGCAGGTAGCGCTATAGGCTAGCGGCTCTTTTGCGATCGCGCAGAAACCGCGAGATCAGGATTTCAGGGGATGGGATTGGGTTTGAAGCATGTGAGTGAGGCGGCGAATGGTTTCGCGCAGGCGCACGGCAAGATCCACGATGGTGCGAAGACGCTGGATATCCGTTATGGACATTCGGTTTTCATGAGCCAGGACAAGTTCGGCATTCCCGAGAATGCCGGTTAGGGGGTTATTGATATCGTGACGAAAGATTTCCGCGACTTGGTGAGAAACTTCCAGCGGGTATCGCGCCCCCGTTACCGGTTCCCCCGCGGGGCGTGATCTGCGTTCAACCAAACTCGCCACCAAGGGCGAGAAGTCGCCAACCTGAGCCACGAAATCAACGTTACCTTCAGCTACGAGCACTGTAATTTCCGTCTGCCGTTCTTGAGGCGCGATTAGGATGACGGGTGAAACATTAAGTATCTGACGAAGGACCTCATTCAGCGAAAGATTTTCCGCAAGATCGTCGGAGACTGCAACCACGGACCAAACGCCACATTTCATTTGCTCGAACAGATCAGGAAGGTTGGCAGCAATGAAAACGGAGCCAGGCTTCGTACATTTTTGTAAGATCAAGAGGAGTCGCTCGGCAAGATGTGCGTTTGTCGTGCCGATCAGTACCGACCCTCGATCGCGAGCGACCGTCATTCTCCCTCCGACGCTTGGGACTTCCTGACTTTCTTGAATCCTGGATCTATTTTCGAATCATGGGACGGATGCGCTCTCTTCCGCAATTCTCGATCTTTTTCAAGCTTGGAATTAACCGCAAGCTTCAACTCTTCCACGAGGAATGGCTTGGCCAGATACGGCAAATTATTGGATTCGAGAAATTTCAATGTTCGCGATGCCAGAGTATCTCCAGTGACAAATATGATCTGTTGCTGATTGGAACTGCCGGCACGCACCAGCGTGTCGTAGAATGCCGGACCATCCAGACGAGGCATGCGAAGATCGCAAAGCACCAAGTCATAGGAACCGCGCGAAAGGCGCGTCAAACCTTCCTGGCTGTCCAGAACGGCTTCCACTTGATGGCCTTCTTCGCGGAGGACATCCACCATTAGTTGAGCAATGGTGGGCTCGTCTTCGACTACTAGGATTCGTCCGCGTCTGACGTTGAATGTTTCGCTGGCCGGCGGAGCGATGCTCATTCCATGATTGTTAGCCGGTACTGCGACAAGGGGCAGTTCGACAACGAAGCGAGCTCCTCCTCCCGGTTGATTTTCGAAGCTGACGTCTCCACCGTGCTGATGCACGATGCCGTAAACGATGGAAAGCCCCAGACCGGTGCCGACGTCTGATGGTTTGGTGGTGAAGAAGGGGTCAAAGACGCGCGATCCTACATCAGCGGGAATCCCCGGTCCATCATCGGAGACTTCCAAGCAAAGGCGGTTGCGGCCGATGCGATGTGTTCTAATCCAAACGTGGCCCTGGCCGCGGTCTTCAAGCAGCGCTTGTTCCGCGTTCGCGAGCAGATTCAGGACAACTTGCTGAAGTTGATACGGATCGGCCATGGTTTCAGGAAGATTGGCCGCAAGGTCGCACTCGATCAAGATGTTCTCCACGCGAAGTTCATAGCTTCGCAAAGCCAGAGTGCGTTCGACAATCTCATTCAAGTTAACGCGAGATCTTTCGGGCTTGTTCTCACGCGCAAAATAGAGAAGATTTTTGACGATTCTACGAGCGCGTTCCGCTTCTTGAAAAACCTTGCGAGCCTCTGAAAGCTGCGGCGCGGTTAGGCCATGGCCAAGCAGCAATTGCCCGTAGCCCATAATCGTCGTGAGAGGGTTATTTAATTCGTGAGCGATTCCGGAAACTAATTGCCCCAAAGCTGCCATCTTTTCTGTTTGCAAAAGCTTCGATTGGATTTCGCGTTCGCCCGTAACATCATTGTAAACTTCGAGCCACCCGACTGCACGGCCCTCGCGGTCTAGTACAGGGCGCGAATAACGTTCAAGGATACGCTTTGAAGGACGCGTCAATTCCAACTCATCGTGGCGCGGCAGGCCTTCGCCTGCAGTAAACGATTTCCAAGGCTCTGCAAATCCTTGAGGATCTCGAAACCTGTTGGCAACCATGCCGTCCAATTCGTCAAAACCTTCCAGTTTCCGAAGTTGCTGCGGGTCCAAAGAGAAATATTGAGCGAAACGTGCGTTGGAAAATCGTAAATGTCCGGTGGGATCAAATAAGACGATTCCGGCTGCCAGTGCGTCCAGGATGCTGGCGATTTCCGCTTCCAATTGGCGGGATTTTCTTTCAGCCTGCTGCACTGCAGAGCCTACTTCAAGGCACAGCAAGAGATTCAGGGAGCCGGGAAGCGCCGCACGGAGCGTAATTCTTACTGGAAAGCCTGATGCCAGGATGGCATCGCGCGTGGATGTAGCGGTTAACTCCGCGCCTTGGTTGGACAAGTCTAAGAAGTCTACATTCGATGGCGAGGCAAGAAATTCCGAAAGGCCGACGCGCGGCGTCACTAGACTTTTCAAACGAAGCAATTCACCGGCTCGAGCATTAGCTCGCTGGATACGGCCTGCCTGATCTATGACGATTAGCGCTTCACCGCTGGAATCGAAAACTGCCTGAAAATGATTATCTGAAAACAGTGGAAGAGATCTTACCGGTCTCTCAGAAACCGCCGTAGGGGAGCCCAAGTTTTGATGAGTGTTCTGGACGGAGCCGTGCATGCGCTTCATTGTGGGATCACCACGGTCCCCGAACGATCCAATAACTACAGAGAGCTGCCACGGCTAAAGCAACTGCGTAATCGAGAGTCTGCCGTGCGAGCCTGTGCCAGGTAGTCGGTTTCTTGCGAAGTATGACGATCGCCATACGGACTCCACAGCACAAGCCTGACCATGCCGATAATTATTAATTGACTTACTTTCATGGGCATACAAAAAATGAAGGCGAAGAATTACGGAATAGAGTCCCAGTTCGACACACGGAGAAGGCCAAGTTGGATTAGCGCAACTACAAAAGGCTGAAACCCGAAGGGCGTTGTAAGTTGATCGAGGCTTCAATCAGGTTGAGCGTTTGATTCATATTGCTTCAACTTTCTATACAAGGTTGTCTTACCGATTCCAAGCAAACGTGCTGCAATTAATTTATCTCCTCCCGCTTCTCGCATAGCTCCGAGGATTGCGCGTCGCTCCAACTCTTCAAGTGGTAAGACTTCGTCGTTTTGCGGGAGCCGCTCGCCGCTGGAATGATGAAGATTTGTCGGGAGGTCCCCTACGTGCAAAATTGGGCCTGATCCTATGGCGATTGCTCGCTCGATAGCATTTTCAAGCTCTCGCACGTTACCCGGCCAATCCCAGGCCATTAAGCGTGACATCGCATCTTCAGCAATTGTGCGCGTTTTTCCCTCCGCTTCAGAATGCTTTTCAAGAAATGAATTGGCGAGGATGGGAATATCACTCTTTCGTTCCCGCAAAGGTGGCAACTTAATTTGGACCACATTTAGCCGAAAAAAGAGGTCTTGTCGAAAGCCGCCTTGACGCACGGCGGCTTCCAGGTCGCGATTTGTGGCCGCAATCACTCGAACAGCAAGTGAAATACGTTCGGTAGATCCCACTGGTCTGATTTCTTTTTCTTGTAACGCGCGCAGCAGTTTTGCCTGCAGGTCTATTGGCAAATCGCCTATTTCGTCTAAGAACAAAGTGCCGTTATCCGCGACTTCCATCAAGCCTGGCTTGGTGTGGACTGCGCCGGTAAACGCGCCTTTCACATAACCGAAGAGTTCCGCTTCGATCAGTGTGGGAACTAAGGCCGAGCAATCAACAGGCACAAAGGGTCGCGCCTTCCTTAACCCGGAAAAATGTATCGAACGGGCTACCAGTTCCTTTCCTGTTCCACTTTCTCCAAGAATCAAAACGGGATAATTGTGCTGGCTCACTTTTTCGATGAGCCGGTAAACCCGTTGCATCTTTGGTGAAACGCCGATCAAACCCGCGAAGCCGGGCCGCGAGCGCATCTGTTCGCGTAATATCCGGTTCTCCTGGTTCACCTCAATAAGTTTCAGCACACGGTCGAGCTTGCTTCTCAATTCAGGAACGTGGAAAGGCTTTGTAACGTAATCGGCCGCACCCATGCGCGTGGCCTCGACAGCACTCTCGATTGTTCCGTATTGCGTGAGTACCATCACCGCCGCTTGCGGGTAGGATTCCTTCACCCTCTTGAGCAATTCAATCCCACCCAGTTGAGGAACTTTCAAATCAGTTATAACAATTTCAATGGGCGATTGATCCAGGATGTCGAGCGCTTGCTCCGTGGTGGCAGCAAGTTTCGTGCGCAGACCCGACTCAGCAACGACATCGCGGCAAAGAGTTCGTGTGGCATCCTCATCATCAACGATAAGCACCGTAGCCGGTGCGGCGCGTTCGCCTACCAAAGAGGCTTCTGACCCGCTCGCCATATTTTCAATTCCCCTTTTTCCATGAATAAACCGTGCCAGACAGTGCAACGGACATACCAAATAGGTACAAATCGAGTACTTGAATCAAAGGCTTTATCTGTTGAAGGGAGCGTGGAGCGAGCGGAGTCTAGTATCGATTTGGAATAGTCCACAAGTCGTATTAGTACGCATGCCGATTGCAGCTATATCCAGTACGCGTTACATCGGTGTGCAAAATCGGGAACGCCCGATTTCTCAGATATGACAGGAGAAGCCGAATCTACTGAGGAATTGAGGCTACTTTTCGACCGTTTTCGAGCCGGTCGTCTGGAGTGCGAGAGTCTGTAAGGGATCCAGTAAATACAGTCCGTCGTTGGCAGACCCGACGTAGATCAGTCCACCATCGGAGCCATTCGCCAAAATAGTGGGCTGAATGAAAGAGCTGACGTCGTCCCCATCTCTCATGCAAAACCAACTAACCCCATGGTTTCGAGAAAGAAATAAGCCTCGATCACGTATGGAGACTAGCCAAAGATCTTGACGAATTAGCAAATCGTCGGGGCGGGCAGAAGGCAATCCATTCTGAAGTCTCTGCCAAGTCGCGCCATTGTCGCGAGAAATGTAAAGTCCACTTCTAGCGGCTACGAGTAGCGTCGCGTCATCTGCAGATTCGAGGCGCAGCGCGCCTCCCGAATCGAGTGGCAGATCTTTCCAGGTCCAGCTCTTGCCGGCGTCGTCCGAGAAAACCATAGCGTTTGAGGAAACTAGCCGTATTTTTTGAGCATCGCGTGATACTTGCACGGAATCGACAGGTAGATTGACGGTAGTGAATGGAAACGCGCTCCATGTGATTCCGGAGTCACGTGTAATGAACAAACCGTCAGGACTTGCAGCGAACCACTCTGTTTTATTGAAAGCGATGTCATTGACAAAGAAATGCGCGGAGTTCTTATTTTCTAACGGCAGCCACTTTCGCTCGACGGAATCAAAATGTTCAAGACCACCAGAGGCCTTTGCGGCGAGCCAGCCAACAGGCGAAGTAAATATTTTCCTTACCGTATCTGCATTTAAGCCTGCGTCGATAGCAAACCAATTCTGTCCGCCGTCATCGCTCTGCACAATCCGCTCTGGCGAATTACCGAGCACTGCCGCAACAGTCGCCGGTTTCCCACTATCTCGGGCAAGTGAAATGACTTGCCGATGATGAAATCCGTTATTAAATGGCCGGAAATGGGCACCGCCGTCATCGCTTCCCAAAACTCCGCGGTCTTCAGTTCCAATTAGCAGTCGGGCGGGCGCGGCTGAAAATTCGGCTTTGTCGCGTCCGGACGAGCTACGAGCGCCGGGTACGATCAAAAGTGAGTTGATAACCCAATCTTTTGGAGATATGTGTTGCCACCGCGCTCCGCCATCGGTGGTTTTCCACAGCCCTTCAGTTGTTCCGGCGAACAAAGTCGCTGGATTCGCAGGATCCCGGCGAATGATGAGAGTCCTGCGCGCGGAGTACGGAACGCCTTCGATCTTGTTCCAATTCGCGCCGGCATCATCAGTTCGGTAAATTCCTGAACAAGCGCCGGCGAAAATTTGTTGCGGTTGCGATGGATTAACTTCCAGGCTCAAGACATCCGAATCATCTATCATTCCGCCTTGTATCGGAATCCAGTGCTTTCCCCCGTCTATCGTTTTCCAGGGCAGATGAAACGTTCCGGCGTAGACAATTTCTGCATCCTGTGGGTCAACTGCCAGCGAATCAACATTGCGGAGTTCGGAATCACCCAACGGAGTAATCCGTTCCCAAGTCTTCCCAAAATCATTCGAGCGAAAAATACCATCGAGCGCGCCGGCAATCAGGATATTTTGCTCCGATGGCCCTTGCGCTAGCGCACGTACAGCATGGCCTTCCAGGCCCGAGCCCCGCCAAGTCTTACCGCCGTCTCGGCTCAGAAAAACTCCGCCACTCTCTCCATTCGCTTCCCCGGTCCAAACCGAGGCAAATAACGCTCCGGAACTGTCTGAAGTCGCGACAATCGTTGTTATTACGCCGTTCGCAACACGCCCGCGCGATTCCCAGTGTTCACCCATATCCTGGGAGAGGAGAACATAGCCGTCCTCAGTTCCAAGGTAGAGCACGTTAGGACGGAGCGGGTCCGAAACCAACGCGCGGACATCTCCACCCAGCGGACCCACAGATGTCCAAGTTTGTGCATTAGCCGGGATACAGAAGACACCAAAAGTGAACATAAGTGCCAAAGCTGCTCGCGGCGTGAAGTAAAGAGAACGCATATCGTTTAGATGCTAGGCCTTGTGCGCGCGGGCACAGACCACCGGGATCGGCCAGGATTCTGGAGCAGGCCGAGGTCCAAGGCGCCGAGTCACTTTTCTATTCCCAAGAGCGAAACCCTGCGAACCTTCGACAAAATCCACGATCTCAACTACCGACAGATTTAGAATGTCGCGCCTTCGGGCACTAGAATAATTTCCACGCTGCGACCTGCTTTTCCTCCGCTGGTTTCGGTGCGGACGTCCACGCGCGAAGCATCGACGGTCTTTTTCTGCGTCAAATAATTCTTCGCACTATCGGCACGCTGAGCCGCCAATTTCTGCGGTCCGCGCTCCTTGGTATCGGCAGAACCCACAACAACGATTTTCGCTTTCGGATCATTCTGTAGGCGCACGGCGGCATCGTCTAAAACTCGCTTGCATACGTTGTCCGCTCGAGCGCTGTTCAGGGCAAATGAACATTCGCCGATTTTGCTAGCTTCTGGTGCAGGAGGCGGGGCCTGTACCGTCACTGTCGTAGAACAATCGCACGCGCTGTGAACGCCATTCTCTGCGCGTCCCGTCACCGTGTATGTGCCAGGAGCGAGGCCTGACGTGTCGAGTTGAACGCTCGCGCCAGTCCCAACTATCTGTCCTGCGTTGGCTTGCCAGGTATAAGTAATGGGAGTCCCCGATGCGTCGTTTACAACCGCGGTGATCGTTGGACGCTCACCCGCGTTCACCGTGGAAGGATTCGCAGTGCATGACATCGTGGGCGCCGCCGGTGCCGGCTTTGGACGAACAGCAATGGAAGTTGAGCAGCTAGCGTTATTGCCTGCTCCATTGCCCACCCGCGCGGTGAGGTTATAATTGCCTGCCCCCAATCCAGTCGAATCCCAGCGCACATAGGGTCCCGTGCCAGAAATGTTTCCGCCAGATGCGGTCCAGATGTAATTCAATGGACGGCCATTCGCGTCAGTTGCGGTAGCAGTCGCCGCGACACTTTCATTTGTGCCTTCCATTACGGAGGATTTCTCCGCGGAACAAGAGGCAGTTACGTTGTCAGGCGGTAGCGGCTTTTCGGGCCATCGTGCAAACGCCACTTTCACCACAAAGCCGTTGCGGTCTTCGTGGTTCGTCAAATTCAGGTTGTAGCGATAGGCGACGTCGAGAGCCAGATTCTTCAGCGCGTATACGCGGATTCCCATAACGCTATCTACCGGGTCGCGCGCGCCGAAGGTCGTATTCTGAATTGGCTTGCCGATGTAAATCATGCCGTCATATTCCGTTATGATCTGAAAACGTTTCTCCGGAAAGATCTGCAAGCCCGCTCCGATGGGCATCTGGTCTGCCAGTTTCAGAACCGAAGGCGTCGGCGTGCCGTTAAAAACAACGGTGTAATCTGACTGGCGCGTAAAGCGATAAGCCCAGTTTATTGTTGCCAGAATGTTGTGGTGAAACAGGTTCTTGCTCGCTTCCAGTCCGATCCCGTAGTTAAACATTCCGGATTGCACTTGATTCGAAAGCAAAGTGGAATATCCAGTCTGCGTGGGAATGTAGAAATCGTTGCGAATGGAGAGGCTGAACGGTTTGCCGCGCCTCTCGGAGAGCAAACCGATCTTGAATCCCAAGTCTATTTCTCCCACGCCTCCGCCATTGTGCGAAGCGAACGGATAATCTTCCACATAAGCAGGAGCGCAACCGGTGCACGGAAGGAACGAGTTGTAGATTGTATTGCGGTATTGCAAACCATTGGTCGAATTCAGACTCAATAGGCTTGGCTGGTCCACATGAATGTGCTCATCTGCGTCAATCGAAAGAAATGCGGTGAACCAATTCGTGAGTCCTACGCCGAAGGATGGAATTACCTGCAGGACAGTGATATCTCCGGGCATTCGGGAAATTTTATTTACGCCGGCGACGACGTCGAAGCCACCCTTGGGAAGCGTATCGCCGGTACCTAGGGTAAAAAGTCCAGGAGTGCCATCCAAAGCGGGCATCGGAACCCACTTGTGCGGCTGATCTTCCAGTGGCGCGCTACTAGAAGCCGCGCTTGGCGCTAACGGCGTGGGTTGTGCATTAGGGCGAGCGGCGTTGGAAGAAGTACCAGCATTCGTGGCGTCAGCCGACGGCTTCGCGTTCGGGTCACTTGCGGAAGCGGCGGGAGTAGTGGCGTCTTTATCTTTCGGTTTGTTGTCGTCAGCCAAAGTCCCGTTCGAAATAAGGAAAAGAGCTGATAAAAATAGAATTGTCGCTCGGGCTCTGAATGTCATTACCCCTCCCTTACTTCATGTGCATCGGACTCTTCTTGACCTGGCGCGAATACTGCAATCCAATACTGCGGCATATTCAGGGAAGTTACATGCACCCGCAGATTTTGACGCCGGGACCGGACAAGTTGGCAGCGACCCGCCAGGAACAGATCGCCAAAGCGGGACGAGTATAATTCACGGCCACAGCTTCCAAAACTATTTTTTGCAACTTCTTCGAATCAGGAGGGTTTAGTTTCCTGGTGATCTTTGTATATTGCCAGGCCACTCGCCCAGCAGCAGGGTCATCTGATATTAGCGGGTTATTCCTTTCAAGCCGAAGAGTGAGACTAAAGTAGGGAGGTGTTCATGTCACGCAGAATGCAAATTCTGGCCATGCTAATTCTTTTGGGCTCGCTCGGTTTATCTGTACGAGCTCAAGCGCCGGATTCCGGTTCGCAAAACCCCAATGTCGCTCCGTATGAAGTTCACGCAGGGACGCGCTTTGTCGTGGTGCTTCACGACAAACTAAGCACAAAGGACGATAAGCGCGGGAAGAAGTTTGGCGCTCGCACGCTCGAAGAAATTGTTTCAGCAGACGGGACCACTCTGCCGGCTGGCGCAGAGGTTCACGGCCATATCGATAAGGTTGTTTCTGCGGGTAAGACTGGGCGCGCCAAGTTGTGGCTGGCATTTGATGAGATACATACGCAGAACGGCTGGGTTCCGCTGATTGCGGAGTTGATCGGTACCCCGGGAATCCATTCGATTCGAGTGTTGTACGAACACGAAGGCGAGATTGAAGCGACTTCAAGCAATCATCAGACTGAGGCTGAAGCTGCAGCTGCTGGCGCGCTCGCGGGCGCCACTGTTGGAATGGCCGCTCACGACAATAAGGACGCGGCGATTGGAGCAGCCATGGGCGCCGCCGCTGCGTTTATGGTTACTTCCGGAATCGGCCAGGAATTGACACTAGACGAAAATACTAAGCTCGAGTTGGTACTCGAGCGGGCATTGCGCATTCGAAAAGCCTAAATCGTCATTCGCGCTGGCCGTCCTCGCGCAGCGGAGATTCGGTCGCAGTGTGCTTCTTGGATTTCGGTCGGACTGCTGGTAGATTCGATTGTAGATGCCACCCGAGAAGCCATCCCTTCCTCGCATTTTGATCGTTGAAGACGAGGACAATGCCCGCAAGGGATATGAGGCCCTCCTGCGTAGATGGAATTTCGAGGTTTTGGGGGTGGCCAGCGGCGAAGAAGCGCTGGCCAAGTTCCAGGATTTCCAGCCTAGCGTGATTCTGTTGGACGTCGAGCTTCCAGGCATGAATGGCCTGGATTTATTGACGCACCTTGGGGAAGAAATCCAGAGAATTCCCGTAATCATTATTACTGGACGCGGTAGCGACGAGCGCGTGGTCCAAGCTATCGAAGCGGGCGCTTACTGGTACATTGAGAAGCCTCTAAAGCCCCCTGTTTTACGAGCGCTGCTTGATCGCGCCTTCGGCAAGGTGCGAGACCAACAAGCGGTGGCTGCATTGACGCGCGATCTGCGTAGTGCCGGAAAGCTTGGCGTCTTGGTCGGCACTTCGCCGGCGATGCAGGACGTAATGCGCCAGGTCGAAATGGCCGCACCTTCCACAGCCTCGGTTCTTATCACCGGCGAGACGGGTTCTGGAAAAGAAATGGTGGCGCGTTCGATACATATGCTTTCGCCTCGCGCGGAGCGTCCCTTCGTCGCCATCAATTGCTCCGCAATTCCTGAATCGCTGATGGAAAGCGAAATCTTCGGCCACGAAAAAGGAGCATTCACGGGCGCTGCCGAACGCCGCATCGGATGCTTCGAGCTCGCTGACGGCGGCACGTTGTTGCTTGACGAAATTGGCGAAATGCCGGCGCAGACCCAGGCGAAGCTGTTGCGCGTTCTTGAAGACCGCAAAGTTCGTAGGCTGGGAAGCAAAGTGGAAACGCCGGTGGACGTTCGCGTTCTTGCCGCTACGAACAAAAATCCGGAAGAAGCGGTCGCCGACGGCCATCTGCGCCAGGACCTTTATTTCCGCTTGAATGTTTTTCACATTCATCTGCCGCCCATGAGGGAACACAAAGAAGATCTGCCTCAGCTTGTTGAACATTTGTTGACAGATATCTCTGCGAAGCATCATAAGAAAGTTACCGGCGTGGGCAGCGATGTGATGGACCTCTTCAAGTCCTATCCCTGGCCGGGAAATGTTCGCGAGTTGCGCAATGTTCTGGAGCGTGCGGCCATCGCCTCGGATCGCGGGACGGTATCGCGTCAACATCTAGCTTCCGATTTCGGACGCACGCCAGCTACGACAAATTCCGGGTTAGGCGCACTTCGTTTTCCGGTTGGAACAACAGTGGATGCCGCCGAGCGCGAGCTTATACTGCAAACGCTCAACGCTACGAATCAAAACAAGACCCGCGCGGCTGAATTATTGGGCATTAGTCTAAAAACACTTCACAACAAATTGAAAGAATACGAGGCGGGGCGGGTCAATGCGTCTCAGCCTGAAAACTAAGTTCACGCTGGCGATCTCGCTGCTGGTACTGGCGGTTGTCACAGCGGTTTCTGCCCTTTACATAGCGAGGCTCACGCGGCAAACACTGCGGCAAGCGGACGATCGAGCGCGATTTATCGCACAGCAGGTTTTTCTAGCGTGCCAGAATGCGTTAGCGGATGCGGCAGAGCGCGGCGATTCCCCCGCTTCGTTGAGTCCTGATGATTTGCGCGAATACGCGCGTAGAACATTCGACAACAGCAGTTCGCTGAATTCGGTGATCGAATCCGCGGTGGGATACTCGCCGACGATTTACGAAATTACGATCAGCGACCGCAACGGCATCGTTCTTGTTTCGAGTGATGCAGCACTTCGCGGAGAAAAGGTTCCAGCCAGGCCGCCGGTTAATGCGCTCGTCCGCGGAGGCTTTTTCCAGCAACTTCGCACCCTCTACGGCCCACCCCAGGTTTTCGAGGATTCTCTCCCTTTTAATTTAGGTCCCGGACCTTTTGGCGATATTCGTATCGGTCTTTCTTCCACATTGATTCGCAACGAAATTACTTCGTTACTCGAGTCCGCTGGCTGGTATGCGCTGGCCTCGGTTTTGCTGTCCACCATGCTTGCTTTCGTAGTTAGCCGCGTATCCCTCGCGCCGATTGACCGCATTTCAGCTCAATTGGATCGCATATCGGCCGGCGAGTTTGACCTCGAACCCGTCGAGCGCGGCGACGAACTCGGCGCGGTAAGTACGAAAATCGTCGGCATTGGAAAACAACTTCGTGATGTACGTGAGATTTTCAGTACTTTACGCGAAAATCTGGACCAGGTCATGAGCGGGCTGGAAGACGGATTGTTACTTTTTAACGCTGGCGGCCGCGCCGTCTTGGTCAGTCCTTCGGTCGAAAATTTCCTCGTCAGACGTCCTGAAGATCTTCGAGGCTGCCGAGTTAGCGAAATTTTTCCGCCGGGAAGTCCAATCCGAAACGCCTTAGGAGTCGAAGGTGACGAAATCATCCCCGTGGAAAGCGTCGAAGTGACGTTGGATGCGGCGAACGGAGCGCAACGAGTAGGACTGAGTGCCCAAGTAATCCGCGAGCACGGAGTTCGCATGGGTACGCTGGTCACGTTGCGCGATGTTGAATCGATCGAACGAATCGGGAACCAGCTTCACGTTTCTGAGCGGTTGGCAGCTCTTGGACGCGTTACCGCGGGGGTAGCGCATGAAGTTAAGAATCCTCTGAACTCCATGCGGCTCTGGCTGGAAGTTCTGAAGGGCAACATGCCTGTCGAGCCCGAGGCGCAACAAGCAGTGAAGATGCTGGACAGCGAAATCGATCGGCTCGATCGTGCGGTGAAAACTTTCCTTAATTTCACTAAGCCACTAGAGTTTAAATTGGAAGAGACGGATCTGCGTTCGTTGCTGGACGAGGTGTTGGATGCGGCCCGGCCCGCGATCGCTCAAGCGGGCGTCGAATTGCGCGTGGATTTACCTTCGGAATTCCCTTCCACCCTGGTTGATAGCCAGCTTATGCATCAAGCGGTGCTGAATTTACTATTAAATGCCTGCGAATTTACGACTCCCGGAGGACGCATCACGCTGAGCCTTCGCCGCAGCGGAGATTCTGCGATTATCGCTGTGGCGGATTCCGGAAAAGGTATTTCGGCGGATGATCAAAAGAAGATTTTTCAGCTGTTTTTTACCACCAGGCAGGGAGGTACTGGAATAGGACTCGCTAATACGTTTCGGTTTGTGCAGTTGCACAATGGTCGGATAGAATTCGACTCGGAGGTCGGGCGCGGAACTACCTTCCGTATAGAATTACCGTTGGCTCGGTCCCTGGAAGCCTCGGCGGGAAAACTCCGCGACTTCAGCCAGCCCTTCGCTGAAGAGAAAAGATAAATGCCCAGCCGCAACAAGAAAGCCACGGGTCTGATTGTGCTCGTAGCTAGCGCCTCAGCGCTCGCGATCACAGGATGTGAGCAGAAAACCGTGAAAGCGGCTACGCCTGTCGCAACAACCCCAATGCCACAGCCTGCGGACTCCAAACCCCTGACCAATGTAGCGCCGGATACTACTGCAACACCTCCGGAAGTGGCTGAAGTTCCGCCTCCGGCTCCGCCGCCTGCGTCCACTGAACCTTTGGCCGTGGCCTCTCCGCGCACAAAGCCATCTCCTCCTCCGCATAAACAGACCTCCGAGCCCCAGACTTCCGAGAGCTCCGCTGAACAATTGTCGCGCCCGCCGGCGCCGTTGATATCGCCGCAAATGTCAGCAAACGACCAGGCAACTTATGCGCACAAAACTGATGAGGACATCAGCGTCGCAGAAAAAAATCTTCAACAGTCCGCGGACAAGCGGCTAAGCGCCGCGCAACTTGATCTCGTGGAGAAAATAAAAAGCTTTTTGTCGCAGTCTCATGAAGCCAGTAAAGCTGGTGACTGGGCGCGCGCGCAAAATCTTGCTCAAAAAGCCCGTCTCCTCTCCGTCGAATTGGTCGACTCTCTGTAACTCTTCTCAGGGATTCTTTTCTGATCCGGTTCCCGGCCGTTACGCTAGCTCGATGAAAATTCCTGCTAATATAAGGGCGTGAAAGGTTTTGACGTTGCGATTATCGGTGGCGGAATCATAGGCAGCTCGATTGCGTTTGAGCTGGCCGCCGAAAAACTTGATGTAGTTATTCTCGATCGCGAAGAGCCAGGCCGTGGTGCCAGTTGGGCAGCTGCGGGAATGCTCTCCCCGGGTCCTGACTCCGCGGAAGCCCTACCTCTCGTTCCGCTCGCTAAAGAAAGCCTGCAGCTATTTCCGGAATTCATAGGCCGCATCGAGGAAGCTTTCGAACCCTTCATGCACTTCGCGTCGAACGGAGCCCTTCAAATTTTCTCCGGTCCTCTTGCGGAACTTGACCGCGACAAAATGGTCTCGAATTTTCAAAGATTAGGCATCGAGATTGAGGCGGTCTCGCTCGAGACCGCAAGCAAGCTGGAGAGCTCGATCGGCCCCAGTGCTCACGCGGCCGCCTGGCTGCCTCGGGAGTCAACCGTCGATCCCCGATCCCTCATGGATTCACTTTTGGCCGCACTGCGGCGTCAGGACGTCGAAATTCGCGCGGGCTGTTCGGTCACCTCCATATCTCGTCACGGTCCGACGTGTACCGGGGTGACCGCTGGAGGCGAGGATCTTAAGGCTAAATTCGTGATTGTCGCCGCAGGATGCCACTCCGCATCTTTGGCCGGCAACACGGCAGTTGCGAACGATTGGCTTTCGCGTTACGCGCCCACGCGTCCGGTGCGCGGACAGATGCTCGCACTTCACTCCAATGAAATCGATTTACGCCGCGTATTGCGTTCCGACCGAGGCTATCTCGTCCCGCGCCACGAAGGACGAATCGTTGCAGGAAGCACTTTAGAAGATGTCGGCTTTAACAAAAATCTCACTGCCGCGGGTGTCCGCAAAATTCTCGATGCAGCCGTGGAACTCGCCCCGAAGATTGCCGAGGCGCAAATAGTAGAAACATGGGCAGGTCTGCGCCCCGGTTCTCCCGATAACCTTCCGATCATCGGGCCAACCGACATCGAAGGTCTGTTCATAGCTACAGGGCACTATCGCAATGGAATCTTATTGGCACCGGTGACAGCTAAAATAGTGCGGGACTGGGTCCGAAGCGGCAAAATGCCTGCGTCCGCTGAAATTTTTTCGCCATTAAGATTCGCGCGCAAAAATCTTCAGACGAAAGCTTCGAGAGGGACGGCTAGCCTCTGATTTAAAAGCGGGGTTAAAACGGAATGCTTCGCGCGGGCTCGCGGTTCGGGGGGCCAGCCAGCGTGGAGGCTTGACCCGGACTTGTAAACTGAACTTTATCCGCGTCCAATACAATTCCGCGATCAAGGACGGCTTCCACAGTCGAGCCCCGTGGCAGCTCGGCCTCGGGGCCGCGAGTCAATAACACAGCCAACAGACCGGCCGCAGCTCCAACACCCGCGCCAATCCCCGCTCCCGCAGCACCTCGTCCAGCGATAGCTCCGATGCCCGCACCTGCGGCCGTGGTTTTCGCGATTGTGCCAACGTCTCCACCCTTATTGGAATCGCCGATAATCTTGCCTTCGTTGTCTGTCGTTTCGTTCCCACCAGTCCCGGCATTGCTCGGCACAGCGTTCAAATTAACCATGTAAGCATTCGGGAGAATCAGGGTCTTCAATCGGATCATCAATTCGCCGCGTCCTTTTACGCGACCTGGACGCTTTGATTCGCTCACTTCGCCGCTGACATACGACCCTGCAGGTATCACGACGTGTCCATCAATCATCACGGGGAACAAGGTTTCGAAATAAACAGGATCCCCCGGCCGCGCGCTGCGAGTTGATATGGCGTTGTGTAAAACCAGCGGGATGTGCGTCCCACCAGGCACTTCCACCTTGGCATTGGCTGGAACTGTCGAAGGCGGAACAGCGTTCGCCGGAGCGGAGGATACTGCAGGCGTTTGCAGCGCGTCTGGGGGCGTAGCAGGCTTAGGTGCCTCCGACGGATTCTGCGCCTGCGCATTTTGTGCCTGTGCTTGAACCGCAGGCACCGGCGGCAAAGGGCCGTCTTGTTGCTGTTGCGCGGACACACTTCCTGCTAGAGCAAAAAACGAGAAAGCAACCGTTCCAGCAAGCCGCAAGACGAACGAACCAGTCGTCATTGTTGTCTCCGGGCGATCTTCCACAGAAATCCTGACCAAAATGATGCGCCTTCCGCGCTCAAGGATGTACGAAGCATATCCCGTGTGCCACAGGTTTTCCAGCCTGCAAGAACATGACTTCCGTGCATGGTTCCGTGTACGACTAAGACACCCTCAAACCTGGCTACTCCCATCGACGGATATACTCATTTAAAGGGCAAGCATGGGCACCCGAGGCATAGGAGCAATCTATCTTCCGTCTTCGCTTCGGCAGAAGACCCTGCTGATTATCGCCCTAACCATGTTCGCCGCGGTCGGCAGTTTGTTTTTACTATCTCGACTACTTCTTTTGCACGGATACGCTCGGCTGGAAGAGAGTTTCGCACGAGACAACCTTGAGCGCGCCGCAAGCGCATTGACTAACGAACTAAATACCCTCGACCGTACTACCAGCGAATACGCGTCCTGGGATCAGACCTATTCGTTCTTGCATGGGACAAACCCAGACTATGTGAAATCCGAATTTCCGGCTGCAACTTTTCAAGAGCTTAAGGTCAGTTTCGTCATCATTCTGGACAATTCAGGCCACAAAATTTTTTCCAAAGGATTTGATTTGTCCCACGTGGGAGAAGCGCCCATTCCCGAAGGCATCGACGAGCATCTCAAAACTGGCTCGTCCATATTGAACCACAAGAGCTTAGAAAGCAGAGTTTCAGGCATTTTGATGTTTCCCGGTGGTCCGGTGTTGGTGGATTCGCGGCCTGTACTTACCAGCGATTCTCGTGGGCCCATTGCCGGAACTTTGATTATGGGCCGCGTGCTTGATGCGGCTGAGGTCCAGCATCTTTCCCAAATGGTCCATATGCCGCTCACGCTCGAACGCTTGGACGGCTTCAATGCAAATCCGAACTCCCCGCCAGACATTTATCGCATGCCCGATCAATCTCGCACTCAAATTCGCGTTTTAGATCAAGATTCGCTCGCCGCATATGAGCAGCTAGATGACATTTACGGCCGCCCCGCTGTAGTTTTGCGTGTCATCCTTCCGCGGACAATTTACGCGCAGGGCCAAACCACTTTGCTTCAGTTCATGATGTTGTTGCTGGCTGCGGCGCTGCTGTTCGGTGCTGGGACTCTATATCTCTTGGAGCGAGTAATACTTTCTCGCGTCGCTGACCTGAGCGATGGGATCACGCAAATTGGAGCCAGTGGCCATCTCTCGGCACGTTTGGAAATCCGCGGTGCCGATGAACTCGCTTATTTGGGCACTGCTATCAACAGCATGTTAGAGGATCTTGAGAAAGCCCAGGCGGAACAGCATCAAGGCCGCACGCGGCTTGGCGTGATGATTGAAAAAATGCCGGCTCTATTGTGGACCACGGATACGGAGTTGCGGTTTACTTCGGCAGTCGGCGCTGCGCTTGAGTCTCTCGGTTTGCGCAGCAATGAAGTGATAGGGAAGACGTTATTCGAATATTTCCAAACTAAGGATCCTGAATTCTCGCCTATCGTAGCTCACAAAAAAGCCTTACGCGGCGAATCGGTGACATACGAATTGGAATGGCAGCGCCGTGTGTTTGAATCACATGTTCAGCCGTTGAGAGGCGGCGAACGTGAATTGATTGGGGTGATCGGCGTTGCTTTGGACATCACCGACCGCAGGCATCTTGCGGATCAGTTGCGCCAGGCCCAGAAAATGCAAGCCGTCGGAGAGCTCGCCGGCGGCGTAGCACACGATTTCAACAACCTGCTGATGGTTGTGAAAGGCCACGCCGAGATGCTGCTCGATCGCTTGCCGAAGTCCTCCGCTCAAAGATCGAATGTGGAACAAATTCAGACCGCCGCGGAGCGTGCAGCATCGCTTACAGCGCAGTTATTGGCGTTTAGCCGCAAACAGGTTTTGCAACCGCGCGTTCTAGATCTAAATGAAATCGTCGGCGGCATGATCCAAATGGTTTCGCGCGTAATTGGGGAAAATATAGAGCTGGCCTTCATACCCGGAGCGAAGCTGGGCAATGTGAAAGCCGATCCCAGCCAGATTGAGCAAGTAGTCTTGAACCTGGTGGTCAACGCACGCGACGCCATGCCAGAGGGCGGGCGCTTAACCATCGAAACAGCCAACATTGAACTTGATAAGAGTTACACAGTGCAGCACGCGGTCGTTGAACCAGGTCCCTACGTAATATTGACGGTAACTGACACAGGCTGTGGAATGGACGCGAAAACCCAAGCTCGAATTTTCGAGCCATTTTTTACCACCAAAGAACAAGGTAAAGGCACGGGACTCGGCCTTGCGACGGTGTACGGAGTAATAAAACAAAGCGACGGCTACATCTGGGTTTACAGCGAGATTGGCCACGGCACCACCTTCAAAATTTACCTGCCAAAGGTCGCCGCGAAAGTGGAAGAACTTGCTGTCGTTAAAACGATTCCTCCGCCAGCATCGGGTTCTGAAACGATTTTGTTCGTCGAAGATGAGCAGAGCGTTCGTGAACTGGTGCGCGAATACTTGTCGGCGCGGGGATACTCCGTGCTGGAAGCTTCCGACGGCATTCAGGCGCTCGATATCGCCGCCGCGCACCCAGGAGCCATTCAACTGCTGATTACTGACGTTGTGATGCCTCGCCTTAGTGGACGCGAACTCGCTGGCCAAATAGCCGCTGCCCGGCGCGATTTAAAAGTGCTCTATATTTCTGGTTATACGGACGACAGTATATTTCGCCATGGCGTTCTTGAGGGCGGCGTGGAATTCCTGCAAAAACCGTTCAACCTGAGGACTCTAGCTACGAAGATCCGCGAAATTTTGGACGGCGAAACCGCGACACCGGCGCTTCGAGGTCATTATAAGAGCGAACGAGATTCTATTTGAGCTGCAGCGCAGGACCTTAACGAATTCATAAATTGCCGGTCAGCCTGCTTAAATCAGAAAGACACTTTGGCCAGTTAGCTCGAACCTCTTGCGGCAGCGAATGTTGCGGCAAGCAACCAGGTTATCCACCCGAACCATATAAGAGCGAGCTTTGGCAAATTTCGCACGGTCCTCTTCGTTCCCGCCGGGAGGAATTTGCGTTTTTTTCGTGCGCACTATATAACGCACCGGATAAGTATTTTCCTGGCGGCAGTGCGCGCACACGAGTGGAATCTGTTTGGTCTCCTCTTTCTCGTCGTAATACCTTTTCTCATCCATTCTTCAGACCGCCCGTAAACAGCTGCAATGGACGATATCGCCACACAGCACAGTTCGCAAGGACTTAATCGGTTTTTGCGTCAAGCATGAAACGTCCAAATCCATGTCCTGGCGAAACTCATTGCAGCGAACGTGGTCGCAAGTTCTGTTACGATGCGACTTGGTCGCCGCAAAATGGCTTCATTGCCTTTACACAAGAATCGCTTCCCAACATGGATTCGATGGGGCGCTCTCTGTTGGCTGCTGATCTGGATTCCTGCTTATTGGCATACCTGGGGCGCTGCAAATTTCCTGCATCTTTGTGACGTTGCGGTGTTGCTGACTTGCATCGGCTTGTCGAGCGGCAACGCTCTTCTGCTCGCCAGCCAAGCTGTCTCTTCCCTGCTGATTGATTTCGTGTGGATGTTAGATGCCGGCGCAAGATTTCTTGGCGGGCGGCACCTCATCGGTGGCACCGAATATCTGTTCGATACAAGTTTTCCTCTATGGGTCCGTAACCTATCGCTGTTTCACTTGGTCCTGCCGTTTCTACTTCTTTGGGCGCTGAATCGTGTCGGATACGATCGTCGAGGCTGGATTTTGCAATGCGCAATAGCGATTCCGGTGGTCCTGCTCTCTCGGTTGGCGGCAACTCCGAAAACGAACATCAATTTCGTTTATACCGATCCCTTTTTCCATCACGAATGGGGATCGGCACCGTTGCACATCCTCGCGGTGCTGGGGTTCCTGGCCTTCCTCGTGTATCTGCCGACGCACTTACTTCTTTGCCGTTTTTTTCAGCCCGCACAAGGCCGTGAGATGCTGGTGTAACCTTACTGTAGTTGTATTTCGTGGAGTGGTGCAGATACCGTTACCGGGGAATCTTTTTGGAGGGACAACCGTATGCGGCGTAAACCGATTCCGGTGTTTTGTGCCAGCATTTTCCTGCTGGCCGCGATTTCGATATTGTCTAAAGGGCTGAATAAAACAAGCGCTGCGAGCCCAAGTCTAACAAATCCTGCGGCAGAATCTTTCCCGGCAAAATCTATTCGGCACGTCTTGATCGTCAGCGTCGACGGTATGAAACCTGAAAGTTACACGGAGCCGGACGCGCACGGCTTGAAAGTTCCCACGTTGCGTGAAATGGTTCGCAACGGGGCGTCCAGCGATGGCGTGCAATCGGTGATGCCCACCGTTACATACCCCTCTCACACTGCGATGGTCACCGGCATGAATCCGCTGGCGCATGGAATCTTTACTAATCCGGCTTGGGACCCGCTCAATCAAAACTTCGGTGGTTACCGTTGGTACACCGAAGACATTCGTGTACCCACTTTGTGGCAAGTCGCGCGACAAGCGGGCTTGCGAACGGCGCTGATCCATTGGCCGGTAACGGCGGGCGCACAAGCGGACTTCAGCATTCCAGAATATTGGCGAGCTAGTATCCCTGAAGATATGAAACTCGTGCGCGCGCTTTCTACGCCGGGCGTCTTCGAAAAAATAGCCGCGCAGTTCCCCACTTTCAAAACGGATGTCCCTGCGCTCGATCTGACGGACTCGGTATGGACCGACGCCGCCTGTTACGCCATTGAAAACGAAAAGCCCAATCTGCTTCTGTTGCACCTCGCCATGGTCGATCATTGGGAACACGAGAAAGGTCCCTTCAGTTCCGAGGCGAACGCCGCAACTGAAACGGCGGATGCACAAATCGCGCGGGTAATTTCGTCGGCCAAAAAAGCGGGCACCTGGCAGGATTCCGTACTAATCGTACTTTCCGACCACGGATTCGCTCCCATTTCACAGGAAATGCGGCCGGGAGTTTTAATTCAACAAAAAGGCTTGATTACACTCGACGCGAAAGGCCGAATCACCGATTGGAAAGCTGTAGAAATAATTGACGGTGGTTCCGCATACATTTACGTAAAAGATCCAGACGATGATGCGACTCGAACCGCGCTGCACAGTATTTTCGATCCGCTGGCCAGCGCGAAAGGAAGCGGCGTCCGACGTATCGCTAACCATGACGAAATAGTAGCGATGGGCGGAGACCCGAACGCATTTCTCGCTCTCGAAGCTTCCGACGGAACTTCCTTTGCTTTCGGCTACACGGGAGACTTGAAAAATCCTTCCCGGGGTGGCGGAACGCACGGGTATTTTCCCGATCGTCCGCAAATGCAGGCCTCAATGATCTTTTATGGCCCCGTAATCGGAACCGGGAAAATCGATCACGCCCGATTGATTGATGTTGCACCCACCGTAGCCGCTTGGCTCAACTTAAAGTTAGATAAAACTGACGGGTCAGCGCTGTCAATTCTGATGAACGCGGCGGTTGAAACGAAATGAATTCCTGTTTGCGACCTTGCTACGAATCCTTGCTCCAGAGGGATTGTTTATTAGGTTTCCGCGCGGATAGCGTGAAGGTCAATTCCGAGTTGCTGGCATTTTTTGTAAAGATGGCTGCGTTCCAAGCCGAGGGCTTTTGCGGTGTTGGTCATGTGATTGTGATTCCGCTTCAGCTCGGCAAGTAGTGTTTCGCGTTCGAAGGATTCCACACGCTGGCCGAGCGCGCCAGTCGTAAAAGTCGCCGTCGCGCTGGAGCTTCCTCCAGCCCCCTGTTCGGAATTCGGTAATGCGCGTGCAACAGTAGCCGACTCGATCACATCCGCTGGCGCCAGAAGCAGAACGCGCTCAATCACGTTGCGCAATTCGCGCACATTTCCCGGCCACATATAGCGCTCGAGTTCTGCAACAGCTTCCGGCGAAAGACTTTTTTCCTTCCAGTTGTTCTGCTCGCTTAGCTGGCAGATAAAATGCTCTGCCAACGCGCGAATATCTTCGCGCCTTTCTCGTAAAGGCGGCACAATAACCGGAAACACAAACACCCGATGATACAAATCCTCGCGAAATGTTCCTTGGCGAACGTGCTCTTCCAGGTTTCTATGTGTCGCTACCACGATCCGAACATCCACAGCGAACGGCTTGTCTCCGCCGATTCGCTCCATTTCGCCCTCTTCCAAAACGCGTAAAAGCTTGGCCTGCATTGTGATAGGCATGTCGCCAATCTCGTCAAGAAATAGTGTCCCGCGGTGGGCCTGCTCGAATTTTCCGATGTGACGAGCGGCGGCACCGGTGAACGAACCTTTCTCATGCCCAAAAAGCTCCGTTTCCACCAATTCACCTGGGATCGCAGCGCAGTTTAGTGAAACGAATGGTCCAGCACGTCTCGCGCTCTTCTCATGCAGAGTGCGCGCAATCAATTCCTTTCCTGTCCCGGTCTCGCCCCGGATACACACGCGCGTTTCGCTCGCCGCCACCTGTTCCACTTGCGCCATCACTTCGCGCATCGCCGCGCTAGCCCACACAATATTATGGCGTCCCAATCTTTTTTTTAGATCGCGGTTCTCCGCCTCCAGACGCTTGAGCCGCAAAGCATTTTCCACCGTCAGCAACAGCTTATCTGTTGAGATCGGTTTTTCAAGAAAATCGCTCGCGCCAAGGCGGGTGGCTCTCACCGCCATTTCGATGGAGGCTTGCCCGGACATCATCACGAAGGTCGATTCCACGCCCAAATTCTTGAAGTCTTCCAATAGGGCGATGCCGTCGCGTCCCGGCATCACGACATCCGAGAGGATTAAATCGAACCGCTCGGCCTTCGCCAGTTCAATCGCGCGGGTTGCGTTGTCGCAAACGGTAGCTTCATGACCCGCCAGTCGAAACGCGCGAGCGAGCGACGCCAAAGTATTCGCGTCGTCATCAATAATCAGAATGTGGGCTTTCGCGGGCACGGCTCTTTAGACCTCTACTTTTTTCTCATGTACTTCTTCCACCACGACGGGGGCAGTTTGAGGATGCGGCGGCTTAACCGGAAGTTCAACGTGGAACGCCGTACCCACGCCCATTTCGCTTTCAACGGAAATTCGTCCGCTGTGGTCAGCAACGATGGCTTGCACGATCGCCAGACCCAGCCCCGTGCCGTGCTGCTTCGTGGTGTAGTACGGTGTAAAAATCCTGTCGGCTTCTTCGCGCGTTAACCCGACACCCGTGTCGGAAATTTCGAAGTCCACATTGCCGTCGTTCTGAGTCGTACGCATCATCAAGATGCCGCCTGCAGGCATCGCATCCATCGCGTTCAGAATCAGGTTCTCAATGGCCCGATGCAGGAGGGTCGTGTCCGCCTGGATCGTAGGCAGATTTTCGCCCAAATGGAGCTCCGGTGTAATCGGCGGACGTCCCACCGCGGAAAATTGGGCTTCGAACAACTTAACAACATTTCGAACTACGTCATTTATCTCGACCGGTCCAAGCTCCGGCTGGGGCATTTTTGCGAAGTCGCTGAACCGGCCAACGATCGTTTTTAGATTTTCGATCTCGGCCAGCAGAATACCGGTAGATTCACGGAAAACTTCCTCGAATTGATCCGGGTTCTGCGTGCTCGCCCTCTGCAGGTTTTCAACAGTAGTCTGCAGCGGAAACAATGGATTCTTCAGCTCGTGCGCCAAGCGTCGCGCTACTTCCCGCCAGGCGGCCACCCGCTCGGCTTGAATCAGCCGCTCGCGCTGATCCACAAGTTCCTGCGTCATCCTGTTGAACGACTGAGCAAGCTGACCGATTTCATCATTTCCGCGGACAGCCACGCGCGTATTCCAATTTCCGTCGGAAACCTCGCGCGCGCCAACCGCGAGCCTCCGCACCGGAAGCGTCACACGCGCTGCTGCCCACCAACTCAAAAACAACCCGAAAAGAAAGCCGATGGCCGCTACGCCAATCGCCAACCACAAAATGTGGCGTTGGAGTGTCACCACGGTTCGCTGCGAATTACCTATCAACAACACGGCGAGCAACTCGTTCTGGCGCCCAAGTTTGGGAATCGCATGAAAGATCTCTGCGCTTGCGGCATCGAACGTCCAATTAATTTTCTCGGTCAGCGACCCAGGGTGAGTTCGCTCTCGTTCAATGACGGGCTCGAAACGCTCCGCTTCGACTACCGGCCCAGTGTTGTCGATCAAGTTCGCGGGTTGAAACGCAGGGTCGAGATTCAAATAAAGCAATGCTCGCATGTTTTCAGGGAGAACCAGCGAAGCCAGAAATTCCTTACCCAGACGCTCGCCGCCAACGACATACAAATCCTTGTCTCCTACGCGTACAGCAGCCACGGCCATCAGCGCGACGGCAGGGCCTTCCTGAGTATCAAGCTTCATTAAGAACGATCCGCGCGTGGCCCAATCTTCTTTCTGCGTTACCCATTCCATCTTGTAACCGAAACGCGCAGACCATTCGGCGGACGAAATAATCGAGCCGTCGGTGCCTACGAAATCGAGGAAGTCGAGCTGGTGTGATTGCGCCACACCACGCGCGTCGTTCACATACACCGAAATATCGGCATTGGGCCGGCTAAGGTCTATGGCCATCCGAACGGTGGGTTCCGCTTCGGCGATTCCTTGCACGCGATTTAATACCTCATGCCCGCGCCGGTCGTATTCCCGCTGAAATTGTTCTACCAGCGCATCGGTATGTTGGCGATTAAGCTCGTCGAAAGCGCGCCGCGTCGCCACTGTCACACCCGCCGTCACCAGACCGACAGACAAAACCAGCGCCAACATGAAATTTACAAAGAGTTTCGAGCGAAACGTCACAGTCCCTCTTCTACGCGGGCCAATCTAAATCCCAGCCACAATTAATGTGAATCATTCGAATCAAGCCATACATCTGGAAGCGGCCAGCTCTCCCCTGCAGCCGGTTGCTTCCAATCTCGCACACGAGCACTAAGTCCATATACCTGCGGCATCCAGACAATAGGCACGACGAGACCACCGTTCATGACGCTGCGCTCACAATAGTAAACGTCCTCAGGCGAATCGCTCTTGGGAACCGGACTGTCAACAGTTCCCGCGATCGGCTCTAGCCTATTAATAAACGCCGTGAGCGCAATGCGCGGACGCGGCGAGGGCATTCTCAGCCGAACAAGCTGCGCATCAACATGGGTCACGCCGTGCGTTGAGCCCTCAACCTGCCCAGGCGATGGCTTTCCCGAAGCTGGCAGCGCTCGCGAAATCAGAGAAATACCTGCTTCTTTCGCATTCACCACGATTCGCTCGGCCACGCTCTGTTCTAAAGTATCAGCCGAATCATATCCCAACACTAACTTCGGTGACGGCGAGATTTGCGACCAGATTTCTTTCGCTGTACGCACGTCCATCTCTACCGGAAAAAGAAAAGCCGGTGCCGCTAGACCACTGGGGCAGCAAGCCTCCGGCCGGTTCACCTTCCTTCTGCAAAATAAAATTTACAATCGCCGCGCGATCGATGCATCGAGCAATCGCCCCCCGTATGCGCGTACTCTCTTTTCCCGAGCGGTTACCGAGAAAAACCAAAGCTAACAATTCGTTTGGCTGCGAGATGCTTATGCGTACACCGCGATCCGTCGCTTGACGCGCCTGCTCGGCGGGAATCTGCGCGAAGTCCGCTTTATTGAGCTCGAGGTCCACCACGCGATCGTGCGCCTGTCGTCCCATCTGAACTTCGATAGAATCCACGAACGGCCTACCCTCGCGATAATCTTGATTGGCCGCAAGCGTTACGTGCTTCCCGGCTTCCCAAGACGAAACGCGGAAAGGTCCGCTTCCAGCGGTGCCAACAAACGTTCCATCTTCGCCGCGCTGATCGTAGAGCAACGCATCCAGCTCGGCTTTCGCTTCCGCTTCTTCCGGATTCGCAGCTCCCAACCCTGGATCAAGCGACTGCACGACCGCTCCGATCTCGACACGTAGCGTGCCTCCATATCGTGGTCTTCGCGCGGGTCGTAAGGGCGCAGCGCCCGCTAGCACTGCGCTAATCGTCACAAGACACAGAAACAATCGAAGCTTCATAAACTTCCGTTTTAAGATTTCTTGAAACAACTCGCGCCGATCTGCTGTCATCATTCTGACGAAGCTCAAGGACTGGACCAGGAAACTGGATTGGCTCGCTTACCGCCGAAAGATTTTTTCCGCCGTAAGCCTGAATGAAATCTGGTGCCGTCCAATCCCCCGTTCCACCGGCCAGCGTCAGAGAATCGTCGCCGCAGGTGCCCTTCAAAACAGCGTAGTCCTCTACGCTCCGCCCTTGGATTGCGATCGGCTGCATTGGAGTTTCAGGCTCCGCACTCGCCGTTATGTTTGCACACACGACGGTTTCTGGACGCTGAAAATCTCCAGTGCACTCCGCACCTCGCAATTTCGCTTTACCCACTTGTAAATCGAACCGCCCGCGCACGTCGCGTTGAACTGCGCGTATATGCTGAAGATCAATTGCACGCGCCAATTTCCAGCCCTTGTCTACGGAGCTGTAAAGAGAAAGCCCGTCGGTATCCAGGACGATCAGCATTGAAGATCCGCCGGCCGCGCTGTCCCCAACTATTCCAAAATCGAGAATTTTCGTATCCTGTTCCCAAACTAACTTCCGATGCAACGTTAAAGGAGCTTCCTTCGGGCTCGCTTTCTGGTTTGGCGCAGCGATGCCGACCATTACTATATTCTCTTTGTCTCCAGCAAGAATTCGCGCGATCCATACGTAGCCATCCGCCGATTCCGAAAATGTAACTTGCAGCGCCGCGTCCGCAGACGATTCTGTCACCACTCGTCGATTGCGGCGCGACAGATCCGTTACAAGCAATTGGCGCAGACCGTCAACGTCCCCGCCACTTAGTGAGGAAATATTCTTGGCTTCTAACGACAGTCCTTCGCCACGGTTCGTGACAGCTGCAATTTTGTCGGCGAGTAAGCCCAACGCATTCGTCCAATCAGGCCGGAACTGTGCCGGCGCTTGCCCTTCGGAGGAAGAGGCCACAAAGGCCAGAAGTAACGAAAAGATGAATGCGCGTCGAAGAAAGAGTCGCGGAAGGAGCCGCATCGGCTTGTGCCAATTGCACAAAGCGTTGAATAGTAATCATAGCACACCTCCAAAAAGCACCCTGCATTGCGAGACTCACAGTTCAAAACCTATGAGCCGTTGCTACCCTCGGTCCTCGCTCACTTGCCTTTAATCGGCGTGTCGAACGCTGCGGAAGCGGATTTCAGTACATCGTTCGTAAAGAAAAATTTCCCGTCATTTGGAACCATCATAATTTGCACTTTGTCGGAAAGTCGTTGGGCCACCGTGTATTGCACTAAAAGTGGGTTGGTCTTTAATGCAGCCGCTTCTAACTGCAACTCTTCGGCCTCTGCTTGTGCAGTCGCACGTATATTGTGCGCTTCGGCGTCAGCCATCAGATTGCGCCGCTCCAGTTCGGCCTTCCCGTCGATTACCTTCGCTTGCGCGGCGGCTTCGGCATTCTTAACAACTAGTACGTTCTGAGTTTCCGACCTCAACTTGTTACTTTCATCGTCGGCCTTACTGTTGATCACTTTTGCCTGGGCTTGAGCCTCCGCGTCTTGAATTGTCGTTTGCTTGCGAGCTTCCGCTTCCAGCCGCGACTGCTCAATCAGCTTCTGCTTCAGCGGCAGCGTGTACTGCATGGAGTCCGATTCCGCCTTAGCCATCAGCACGCGTGTTTGTGCATCCGCCTCAGCATGCTTGATCTGTCGGACCTTTTGCGCCTCAGCTTGTGATTCGGCGATCTTCACTTTCTTCTGCTCGATGCTTTGATCCACGGTCACGCGGTCATCCTCTTGCTCCTTCAGCAGCAAGCCTTGCAGACCTTGCGCGTATTCTTCGGGAAGCTGAACTTTGCGCAGTAACACTTCTTTCACCACAATGGCGTCGCTGCTGAGCCGAGTTGTAATGATTTCCGTGGCATGCTGTCGAAATTCTTCACGCTTGATGGCAAAGATATCGCGAACTACATAATTCGGCGCCACCTCGCGAAACACACTAGTAACTACCGGAGCCACAATCTCCTGGTCGATTGGCTGCGGCAGGTTTGCCTGGACGTAATCGAGCCGGCGCGGGTCGATTCGATATCGCACAGTCACTGCCAAACCCACCTCCAGTCCTTCGCGCGTTTCCACATTCAAGACTTCCATCTTTTCGCGCGTACCTTCGGCGGCAGATGTGGAGAAGACCTTGTCGCGCACGTCGTAAAGCTGGGCGCGCTGGATGAGTGGCGTAATCAAATGCGTTCCGGCGTACAGCGTTCCAGGCCGTACGCCGGAAATCTGGCTGATGCGTACCGCCGCGTTGCCGTCCGGCACTACCAGTATGCTCGACGCGGCGAGAGCGCAGAGCGCTGCCGCAATCACAAGTTTGGCGGCTGCCGCCCATCGAATCGCTCGCTTTGAACGCTCAATTCGTAACTGCGCGTTAACAGGCGTGGGGGCGGTAACTGCCGGTGCCGACACCGGCGAACCTGGAGGGTCCTCAGGCTTATCTGCCGGTTGTTCTTTTGGCTTGAGCCACCGGCTAACTTGGAAGATGAGGAAGATGTCGTAAGCCACTAGCAAAACGGCTGCCACAACGAGAACCGAGCTGATCACGAAAAGAAAAAATCTCAGAAACAACATGGTGCCTCCTTTGCCTCTCGAATTTCCCACCTAAACTGTTAACCACCGGTCGAATCGTTCGAAGCGCTTGTCAACGCCCGCGATTCCAAAACGAGCGACCAGTCGATATCAAGCTGCGTTCTTGTGTTTTCGGGCTACTAATGTCAGTTCTGCGGCTTTCCTCCGCACGTTTGGAGTCTCCAATTCTGCTCGTTGCACGTCGGCCTTTTTGGCTGGCATCAACCGCATTAACGCGACCAATCCGACCCACTGGAGCGTCAACGCAACAGCAAAAGACAGGAAAATTGCTCCTAACACTTCACCGAAACCGATCAAGTTCACCATTGCCGCCTCCTTTCAGGTTGCCGGGCGCAGTCGTAAATGCATTGGGGTAGCCATCTGTCGCACTATTCAAAACACGGGAATTAAGAGTTATTGCGGGGACTAGATTCGTGGCGTGTGGAACACGTCGTGGAAAACCAAACGCAATAAGTGAGGACGACAGGCTCTTAATAGCTAGGGTTTCTCGGGAGGCACGACGCTGTGGAATCCGTAGGTCTCGTAGCGCCAGCTAATTTTTCCTTGGCGCAGGCTTACCACCGTAAATCCTTCCGGGGTGCCCATGCGCGGCCCACGCCACCAATTTCCGCAGACGGCCCCGCTGGTGATGTACTGCGTGTTCTTGTAGTCCACCACCTCATTGACGTGGGTATGCCCCTGCAGAACTGCCAGCACGTTCGCATTCTCTAAAATTTGGAGCACGTCAGGTGCGTTGGCAACGGTCATGGTGTTGTACTTGCGATCCGCACCGACGATCTGGGTGTAAGCGTACGTGGCAAACGCCGTGACCAGAGGGCAGTGAACAACGGCAATAACCGGCGCGCCATGCGGCAGAGCTTTCAGATCATCTCGGAGCCAGCGGAGTTGCTCTTCGTCGATTCGGGCTTCCCACAGACGGTCCTCCGTGGGCTGAATCGAGTCCAGCACCACAAAGTGATAGCCCTTGTAGTCGAACGAGTAGTAGGTTCGGCCCATGCGGTCCTGATACATTTTTTTGCCGTATGCGGGATCGGTAGGCAAAACGCCGCTCTTTGCTAGAACGCCGAAAACGTCGTGATTGCCGATCGCGTGGTGCAGCGGCATGCCGAGCAATTGCTGGGTGCGCTCGTAGAGGTCGTACACCATACCCGCGCGCGTGTTATTTACACCGAATGCGTCGAATACGTGATCTCCACCCATCATCGCGAATTCCGGCTTCAAGCCGGCGATCTTCTTGAAGCACATGTCACAACCGTGCGCCGCATCCAGTTCTGGCTGAATATGCGTGTCCGTGAAAAATACGAAATCGAACGAACCAGGGGCGGCTGCAGAAGCGGCCAAAGAGGGCAGCGCCACGATGGCCCCCGCCGTGGCCATCGTTTTCAGGAAATTTCTGCGATCGATGAACATGTTATTTATCGTTTAAAATAGCCCTTCCCGCCCGATGTTAGCACAGCGGCAATATGACCTCCGAGTCAGTCCGAGCGGCAGATCCTGTAAAAGTGCAATGCACACGCAGGCCTGTTAAAATTGCGTTGATGGAACAGTCGCACGAACCCGTCTCTTCCTCCGGTTCCCTCGGGTCAGCATCCGGACCGCCTCCGGTTACGGCTCGAGATTCCGCGCCTCCCACAGGATTCCGCCTGGGGAGCGTTTTCGGCATCCCCATCTACCTGCACGCAAGTTGGTTCATCATTTTCTTCCTGATTACGCTTTCCCTCCGCACTCAGTTTACGTCGCAGCACACGGATTGGTCTCCCGCACAACATTGGGCGCTTGGCATCATCACCAGCATTTTTTTCTTCGCTTCGGTAATCTTTCACGAGCTAAGCCACAGCGCGGTAGCCAAGCACTACCGCATTCCGGTAGCGTCCATCACGCTTTTTGTTTTCGGCGGCTTGGCGCGAATCTCACGGGAGCCCGACAACGCCAAGCAAGAATTTAATATCGCCATTGCCGGTCCGCTTTCCAGCGTGTTTCTCGCCGGCTGCTTCTGGCTCGTCGCGCGCTATCTTCACGGGAACGACATGGTTCACGCCGCGGCCGTCTGGCTATGGCAAATCAATCTCGTACTGGCCGTCTTCAATCTTGTTCCGGGATTTCCGCTCGACGGCGGCCGCATCCTCCGCGGAATTGCCTGGGGAATTACGGGTAATTTCACGCGTGCTACGAAAATTGCATCCACCGCGGGAAAGATTTTCGCTTACATGATGATTATCTTCGGTGTGTGGCAAGCGCTGAATGGTAATTGGGTCGGTGGCCTCTGGACCGCTTTCATCGGATGGTTCCTCCTGAGCGCGGCGCAGGAGAGCTTCATGCAGGTAGCCATGCGCAACACCCTCACGGACGTTCGCGCGGCCGACCTGATGACTCATGACATCCCGACCGTTACACGTGACATGTCTATCGAAGAATATGTGCACGAAGTGCTGCGCACCGGACGCCGCGTTCACATCGTGGCCGGTCCGGTCCGTCCAGTGGGCCTGGTCACGTTGCATGCCGCCCGCATGGTTCCTCGCGAGGAGTGGACCAATACCTCAATCCAAGCCGTGATGCTTCCTCTCGATCGCATCCACTCTGCTTCGCCCGGTGAACCTGCTCTAGGGGTGCTGCAGCGAATGCAGAGCCAGGACATCAACCAAATGCCCGTGATCTCCGAAGGCAACATCGTCGGCATGATCGCCCGCGATACCATCCTGCGCATGTTGCAAACGCGCCTTCAACTCGGCAATCTCGCCGAACAATAGAACGACTCTTCGAAACAACCTTCACCGAAGCAAAAAACTGTTAATAAGCCCCAGAGTTTCGTAATCTAGCGGCCTCTCATGGGGAATCTCGACCCGTTTGAGGCGACATGGGTTCGCAAAACATTTCAATGGAAAAAGAGCGGTCGAGTCGATTCAGCGCAGACCGCGTGTTTCTAATCCTACTGACGGTCTGGGCACTCGCGATGATCGCCCCGGGCCTGCAACGAGTAATCGATTCGCTCGGCTCATTCGGTCTCTCTGTGGACAACGACGGAATTATTACCGACGTCGTTGCTCCTTTTGCGTCAACCGCAGAATCGCCGGCCTCAGTTGCAGGTATCGTTCCTGGAGATCGCCTAGACCTAAAATCCATGAAGTGTATTCCCACCAATACTCCGGGATGCGCGACTCTAGTATCCGTTCTCGGCGGATTGGGCGGCATGCAATTTGCACTTCCTGACCGGCAAATCACGCTCCGAATCATCCCAAGATCCGGCGGTTCTGCCAACCCCGTCAGCCTCATATCCGTCCTAGCGCCGCTGAGTCCTGCGGAACGGGCGGTACTTTTCGCCGACACCGTGGTCGGAATCGTTGTAATCGTGATCGCATTCTGGCTGGTTTGGACTCGTCCGAGCTGGATGACCTGGGGATTGTTTCTCTACGTAATATGGATAAACCCAGGTCAGTCATTCACGTATTACGCATTGTTGCAGCGCTGGCCACTTGCTGTCTTCGCTCAGGAATTGGCGGAAGCCTTTGCTCAAGGTGCTGCGTTCGCCGGTCTTCTGATCTTCGCGCTCCGATTCCCCAATGATCGAACCGAGCCACGCTGGCGAAAAGTGCAGCGGGCTGTGCCGCTGCTAGCCCTGACGATCACTGCGCTCACTCTTATGGGCTTTGGCAATATGTTCGGTTACCCCACGGAGCGCATCACCGAGGTCACCTTCCTAGTGGGTCTTGCGGTCGATGCGATCGTTCTGATGATACTTCTCGAACGTCGCCGCAATCTTCCGCCGCTCGAGGAAAAACGGATGCGCTGGGTAATTTGGGGATGCGCTATCGGTCTTCCAGCCTACATCTTTGCAGAACTTTGTCAGTCGGCTGACCTGTTTCGCCACCTCTGGGGATTCTCGCCCTCCCAAGCTTTTATCGGCCTTCTATATCTTCCGAATGGGGTGCTCGCCTATTTCGCGTCACAAGCAGTGTGGCAGCGTCGTGTTGTGCGTGTATGGATCCCTCTTCGTCACGGAACGATATTGTTGGTGTTGAGCTTGGCGCTGGGTGTCCCGATTTTTCAACTTCATGAGAAGTTGACGAACGTCGAGGAAGGCTTTCGCTTGCCCGCATGGATATGGCCGCTGGTGCTGGCCCCGATTCTTCTTCTCCTGATGCAACGCTTGCACGAAGGCGGGGTAGAATTGGTCGATCGCGTCTTCAATCGCCAATTTCATTCCGCGGAACGCCAATTGAAGAACACTTCTGAAGAAATCGCGCGGGCCGAGTGTCTCGAAGACATCGATCGCCTGCTCGTAGAAAACGCCCCGCGCGCGCTCTGCTTGTCATCCTGCGCAGTTTTCCGATGCCAGGAAAATGTGTTCCGGCGATCGAGAGAGGCCAAGGGGTGGGGCGCCTGCCCAAAAACAGAGTTGCATACGGAAGCTGACGCAACGGCCTTGCGAAGTTTGGAACTTGGCGAACCGGTTCGTTTAAGCCCGGAAGATTCAGAATCGCTTGCATTGCCAACCGGTATGGAAGCACCCTGTCTTTCCGTGCCGGTGCGCAGCGGAATCCCCGAAGCCACCGCTGTTCTTCTTCTTGGGCCGCACGAAACGGGAAACGACATCGACGCCGACGAGCGTGAGATGTTGGAAAAGCTCGCAGGACGTGCTGCTGGGGGTTACGAACGTATCGTCGCCCGCTTGCTCAGGGAACAGGTAGCGGAACTCAAAGCTGAGGTTAATGCCCTGCGGAATAGTGCCAAAACGGAAGTCGCAAACTCGTAAACCGAACGAGTCACGTCGAATTCCAGGAGAAATCTCAATCTCAAATCCCGACAACGATCAAATACCACGCCGCCAGTTTGCGAAATATTTGACTGGCGCAGGCATCGTCGCCGCTTTTGGTGGAGCGATTATCTTTATCCGCGCTCGAAAGAATTCTTATCCGGTAAAAGTGGTGGCCCATGTGGGAGACATTCCTATTGGCGGCGTGAAGATCATTTCCTACCCCAATGACGAGCATCCGTGCTTCCTGTTGCATCCGTCGGAGGGAACATTTCTCGCATTTAGCCGTCTTTGCACGCACGCTGCGTGTCCAACATTTTATCGGCCCGAAGAACGTGTATTCGCGTGCCCGTGCCATGGTGGAGTTTTCTCCGCTATCGATGGTTCAGTACTTGCTGGCCCGCCGCCCAAGCCATTGCCACGGGTCCGGCTCGAGTTACGAGGTCAAGACTTGGTGGCCATAGGAGTGTCTCAGCGGAATGAATAGAATCGACTAAACGATGGCGACAATTTTGGTTTTGTCGCATTCGTGCGCGGCCTAAGTGCTCGATACGCGAACGTGAATGATCACTTGTGGTGTTGTTTGAACCGTACCGCTTTAGCCTCGCGATTTCCTTCTTCTATAATCACAAAATCATCTACCGGTAAGTCTTGGAAGCGGTCGACAATGCCGCTTGGCCAGCGGACTTCCAGCAAATCCACTTTATCGTGTTTACCCAGCCCAAAAAATATCCGGGGATCCTGCGCCGAACAATAACTCATTCCGCCCTTCGCTTGATCGTAGCTCGTCAAATCTCCGGCAATCAATTTCAGAGCCGCGCCATTCCCATCGCGATTACTTTTTGTCCCAATTAGACGTACAGCAATAAAATGATTTCCCGCCGCGCCCTGTTCGTTCGCGCCTTTATTTCGAAATAGCTGCGCGTCTTCTCCGTTATTGCTGACCAAAAAGTCCTGCCAACCGTCATTGTTGTAGTCACCAACTGCCAGTCCGCGACCCACTCGGGGCGCGCGAAAACCCGCATTCTGTGTGCGGGTAGCATCCATGAACACACCGTTGCCCATGTTGCGATAAAGTTTCTTTTCTTCTTCGTAAGTTACCTCAGGATGATAGAGCGCAATGTTGTCAAGGATGTGTCCGTTCACCAGCAGCAGATCGCGCCAGCCATCGTTATCGAAATCAAATATGCGTGCGCCGAATGCGCTATTCAGAATATTGGATTGGCCCAGTGCTGACGCAATGGTGTAGTCAGTGAACGTGCCGTCGCCGTTGTTGCGATATAGCCTATTGAGCTCGAAATCCAAATGACTCACGAAAAGGTACAACAAACCGTTGTTCACTACATCTGCAGCGTCCGCGCTCATCCCCGCTTCCGGCCGCCCATCTTCGCTGAATCCCGCGCCAGATTTATACGACGCATCGCGGAACGTGCCGTCCCCATTGTTCAAATACAGAAAATTCCGCTCCGTGTCGTTCGCAATGAAAATGTCGGGCCAGCCATCTCCATTCAGATCGGCGAGCACCACAGCCAGACTTTTTCCATCTGTGTTCACCAACCCTGCCTTGGCCGTCATATCTGTGAATGTGCCGTCTCCATTATTGTGATACAGCCGCATCGACGTCCCGTGAAAACTGTCAGGGTGGCAATAGGCGCGATAGCCAGGCTTATTTTCGCCGCACGCGACCGGATGATCTTCGTCATATTGAACGTAATTCGTCACCAGCAAGTCCAGTTTTCCGTCGTGGTCGTAATCAAACCAGCCCGCCGCAGTTCCCCAATTTCCATCGTCGCCGACGCCAGCTTTCGCGGTCACATCCGTAAAAGTACCGTCCGCATTGTTGTGAAGGAGCACCGAATGCCTATAGCCAGTCATGTAGATGTCCGGATACCCGTCGTTATCGTAATCACCTACCGCCACGCCAAAGAAGAACGTTCCGTCTGTGTGAATTTTGCTCGCCGCAGTCACGTCCGTGAACGTGCCATCACGATTGTTCCGATAAAGCGCCGGTTGCGGGGGATCCTTTGGATGGAAGAAAGGCGTGTAACCGCTGTTTACGAAAAATGCGTCCAAATATCCATCTTGCTTGTAATCTATCCACGCCACGCCTGCGCCCATCGTCTCTAAATACAGTTTTTCTTGTGACGCCGCGCGCTCGTGGTGAAAATGAATCCCGGCTTCTCGAGTAACGTCTTCGAATTGTACGTGAAAAGGATTGGCCACCTCCGAGCGCCGGCGAAGGATTTCCGTTTGCGTCTGTCGCACGATTGGCTGCGCGACTAAATCCCAAGTTACCAACAGAAGAACGCCTGCGCCGAGCAGGGCCAAACTTCCGCCATAGTGCTTTCGGTTCATTTCGTCACAGATTCTAACAAATGCTCCTCAAGGGCACACGTACGCCAAAGTAATTTCGTTAGACGTTCTAAGTTCAGCGTCCACCGCTGTGGAAAAGTTCGCGCGCAATCCCAGTTTCTTGTTGACTCCACTCAGTACGTTAGCTAGCCTACGGCCCATCTTGGGCTGGGGTCCCGTGTTCCAAAAGTGAATTTCTTAAGGGTCGAATCCAATTTCGATTGGATCGAAAAAAAATTGTCTTTCCCGTGCATTACGAGATTTGCTATCCACAACGCTCATTGCAAATTTTTCGAATAACCCGTCTTCACGTTAAAAAATGTCTCGCTTCCGGAGAGTCGCGATGAAAACTTGGAAAGCCGCATACTTGGCTGTGTTGCTAGCGTGTACCCTGCTCCTTTCAGGCGCTGCACTCGCGCAAAACACGCAGTACGGCTCCATTCGTGGAACTGTCTTTGACGCGTCTCACGCGTCCGTCGCCACTGCGAAATTGACGCTGACGAATCCCTCCACTGGCATCCGCCGCGAACTCCAAGTTGAGTCCGATGGTACGTACGTCTTCGACAACGTTGCGCCCGGCGAGTACACCATCACCGCCGAAGCCGATGGTTTCGCCGTAACCACGGTGAAAAAGATCGTCGTCAACGTCGGCGCTTCGTTACAGCTCGATATCACCATGCCCCTCAAAAGCCAGTCTCAGACCGTTGAAGTCACTGCTGCCAGCGGCGAGGTCGTTGACACCAGCACCACTGGGATCACTCAGTTACTTAATTCCATTAGCGTCGAGAATCTCCCGTTCCCGGGACGCGATTATCGCGACATGGCTCTTCTTACTCCCTCCGCTCAGGTAGTTCCCGGACTACGCGGCGGTATCCGTCTCGGTGGGCAACAGAGCGATTACAGCGGGTTAGTGATTGACGGGGCAGACGCCACAAACAATTACTTCGGAGAAAATTTCGGCTCCTTGGAAACCAAGAACCTCACAGTTCCGTTGGAAGCAGTCCAGGAATTTCAAGTTGTCACCAACGGCTTTGCGCCGGAATTCGGCCGCGCCACCGGGGGTTTGCTCAACGTGGTCACCAAGTCTGGCACTAACTCAGTTCACGGTGAAGCCCATGAATACTATCGCGGCGGTAGCCTCACCGCGAACGATGCCCTGGGCGAAGCCCCCAATATTGACAACCAAAACCAATTCGGCGGCTCGATCGGCTTTCCGATCCATAAAGATCGTCAATTTCTGTTTCTCGCCACGGATATCCAGCGCGAGAACGGCCCGCTCACTACAGTATTTTGCAATGACGCTTCCGTTGTTGGATGCTCAGCCTTCCTAGCTTCGTCCGGGCCGGTTATCACCGCTCCTGCTAACAGCACCGACGTTTTGGGACTTGCATGCGGCGGCGCCGCGGCAGTTGGGAAGCCGTTATTGCCTGCCTGCTATAACGCGGCAACAATCGGTGCCCTGAACGGAGCCCATAATCAGTATCAGAATTTCTTTACGCTGCTTGGCCATTACGACTATCAATTTAGCCCAGCGAACCATTTCAGCATCCGCGGTCTTGGAAGTCGTAACCACACGAATGGTTTTACTGGCGGTCAGGGCCAGACCGAAACTCCGTACTCCATCGGTACAGCAGAGAATTTCGTAAACCAGGGTATCGGCGGCGTGTTTGCCCTCACTACTGTCCTTGGCCGCAAGGTGAATGAAATTCGTGTGGAAGTCAGCGGCGAGACCCGGAAACGCCACGCTATCGATAACGGTGCACCGCAGGTGCTAATAAACCAAACGGGTATGTCATTTGGCCAGCGTTTTTATCTGCCTAGTAACAATGACGCCGGCAAGCTTCAGGCCGCGGACAACTTTTCCTACTCCTTCGGTAAGCACGACATGAAGTTTGGTGGTGATACAGACACATTCACCGACCGCAAAGACATTTTTGCCGGCTGGAGCACAGGCGAATACGAATTCAATACCCTTTGCGATTTTGAACCAAGTCCCACTGCACCGTGGTGCGCAAATTACACCATGAACACCGGGAACCCGATCCCAAGCGCGCCTAACCCTTATTTTTTCATCCAGGGGATAGGTTTGAACGGATCGACCTCTGCCTCCCAACAACAACAACTCGCCGAAATGTTCAAAGACAACACGCTTTACAATAACTACACCTCTGGACTGGGCCTCTACTGGCAGGACAAGTGGCAGATCACCCCGCGAATAACCTTCACCTATGGTCTGCGCTGGGATGGCACCTGGTATCCCCAGCCGCAATCGGCAATTCCCGGCAATGAAGTCTGGATCGGCCAGGGTTCCTCGAGTAAACAAGTTTCACCGCCTCAACGAGTCCCGGACGATTTCGGCCAATTTGGTCCTCGCGTCGGGGTGGCGTGGAATGTGGGTGGAAATGAGCACCCCACCGTGGTTCGCGCTGCTTGGGGTTTGTACTATGCGCAGACACCGTTAATTTTCTTCCCCACTATCGGTGCTTCCAAGCAAACAACCCTGTTCTGCCCCTCTCAGTTCGACTGCATACCGCCGAGCGGCTTCCCGTATCTATACCCGCCAACTGTTCCGTATGGTGTCGATCAATTGTGCAGCCCCCCAATGGGAACCACTTTCATTGGTTGCCAATCCACTAGCTATGTGGATCCGTCATTCCGCAATCCTCGCGTTTCGAACCTGACCGTCGGTGTCGAGCATTCTTTCGCCCGCAATTGGACCGTGTCCGCAAATTATGCATACGTTCATTCGTCCGATCTGCGAACCGGCGGCTTTAGCACGACGAACTGGTATCGAAACTTTATTCCAGAGGGCCGCGATTCATTTGGACGAACGCTCCTTGAGGGTACGGCTACGCAGGCTGCCCCGGGGCAGCCCATCGATCAATTCGCTTTCCCTCTTGATCCCACTATTTTCAGTACCAATGAGCTGGCCAGCTTCGGCCACGGAAATTACAACGAATTTGTTGTGGGCGTGAACAAACGCTTCTCAGATCGCTACCAGTTCTTCGCCAATTACACCTGGTCGCGCAACTTCGCCAATGCCTCTAGCGAACGCGACACCGAAACATTCTTCGGTCCGCAGGATCCTTTTAACCTGAACCTCGACTATGGACGCGACGGCCTGGACATTACACATCAGTTCAAGGGCGGGGCGGTTGTGTACTTGCCCTGGGGCTTCACTTGGAGCACGAACTTCATCCTTCACAGTGGGCTTGCATATCCTGCCTACTCCGCTATAGACATAAATGGCGACGGCGTGATCAATCAGTTCGCGAATAACGACAGGCCCACAGTTCAACTCGGCAGCGGAAAACCGTTTCTGCTTCCCGAGTATCCTGGTCGCCAACCTGCTTTTTACAATTGGGATATGAGGATCGCAAAAGATGTCAATTTCAAGGAGCGCTATTCGCTCCGCTTTTCCGCCGATCTTTTCAACATCACCAATTCAAGCAATTTGTATTCGGATCCCGACGTTTACGGGTTCGTCGGCCCCACGAGCAACGCCGTATGCACTCCGGTCAACGCCGCATTATATTCCAATATAGTTTGTCCGGCGTTAACCGCCATTCCGAAGCCCGGCGTTCTCCAACCCAATGGCTCAGTTTATCGCCAGGTCGATGAGCTCGCACCAGGCGCAACCGCCTTCGCCGCCCAATTCGGCGTTCGCTTCCAGTTTTAGTTGTTCGTCCGAAAACGGAGCAACAGACCTAGCCCGTAACAGTAGGCGCAGGACGAGCGCTGTCATTCGCGTGCCGGAATATTCTTAATTTTGTTATTTTTCAGGTTGAGTGTAATCGAAGCGGAAGAAATCACCGGCTGGACCCGCAACTCCGCGCGTGTTGTACTCGAGCATGTATTTCAAATGCTGCTCGTCCTCAGGATAGCCGACGCCTTTCGGATATGGATATGGTACGAGCGTGTGAAAAGGTAGTGGCGATACGGTGTCGCCGTGCGCCGCGTAGAAATCCATGTCCTTCGCGAATCCATTCGCATAAAAGAAATAATCGCGAGTCCAGCCGTCTGGCAGCTCCGGCAAATGTGTTGAGTCGAAATCCACTGCCACTTCGTCGCCGGACCCAAAGATCACGTATTCGTCGTCCGGCGCACGCAACAAATTTGTTACGTCTCCATATCTCGTATAATTTCCAATCTGCCGCGAATACGGCCCAGTCGCGCTCACATCTTCGTACACGTAACTCAAATCGTTGCGCGGATTCCCTTCCACCACGCGCGGATACCCGCGAAATCGCAATTCGGCCTTGGCCAAAGGCACTTCTGTCGTCTTGAACGGCGTGTCCGTGGCGGAATTATCCACCAGAATGCGGTCCCAATAAATTTTCAGATTCGT
Source organism: uncultured Acidobacteriota bacterium (assembly GCA_963838475.1). Taxonomy (GTDB): domain Bacteria; phylum Acidobacteriota; class Terriglobia; order Acidiferrales; family UBA7541; genus Palsa-295. The sequence continues at coordinate 714,681 of CAWIRJ010000004.1, read as the reverse complement.
CGTGATGCGAATGAACCGCGTGCCAGGCGGAAGCTTTCCTGTTAGGTCCGCGACCATCGTTCGCGAAAGTCCTGCCGGAAAACCCATGTCATCGACTACCCGAACCCACTTCGCCGAATCGTCGAGCATCTCAACGTAAGGCGGAACCGGCTGAATTTCCGCTTGCCGGGCCGCGTACATCGAACTCGCGCTGAAATAGTCGGTAAAACCGTCCATCAAAAGCCGTAACGGACGCGCTGGGTCCCACGGTCCAATGTCCAGCTCGATTGTATGCAGAGCGGCAAAACCCGCGTAAGGCGTGCCGAGAAAGTCCTTCACATATTTGTGGTCTCGCGCGACCAGCTCTGGCAACAGATTGTGTCCCTGGTCGTCCCACGCACCCAGCGGCGGATGCGCTTCGAAACTTGCAATCACTTTGTATTTCGGGAACGGCGGGTTCGTCATAAAACGCTCGTTAGGATAAACCTCCACATCGGAAGGATGGTCCACAGCGATCAGGCGCGTCTGGTCCAGATAGTCCAGCTCTTCCATCGGCTCCAGCATGCGAAATTTAATGACACCGTTATCCGCCTGCACCTGCGATCCCGCCACCTTCAGGTATTCCTCCGGGTCCGGAGTATTCCTCTGATTCGGAGCGATCCAGTGACCCACAATTCCAGGCCCGATCATGTCCGCGAGAAATTCAAACTTCTGCCCGTTCCACACGAACACAATAGGGCACGAACTGCCTCGCCGGTCGATTTCCGCGATCGTTTCCGTCTTGTGCGCCTGAATTTCCATTTCATCCTGCACCACGCCTGTGGGCCACAAGAGCCGAATCACATCCGCTCCGCGCTCAGGCCCGAGCCCGGCTACAATTTCTGTTGGACCTTGCCCCAAGTAACCAGAAGCCCCGCCGATTTCCCACTTCTGCTGCAGCGCGCCGGCGCTCATGTCAACCTTCGTGCCAATTCCTGTCTTGTTATCGTTCGTGCCTTTGAATTGGAGCTTCAACCAGTTATATCGATTGCCTCCTTCGTTCTTTAGAAACACCGGTGGCAAATGATTCTGCGTGACCAGCAAATCGACAGAGCCATCGCCTTCAGCATCAAAAGCAATCACTCCGCGCGGATTGTGCAATACGATTTTGTCCAATCCTGTTAGCGCGGTGACATCGCGAAATCCATTTGTTCCTTCGTTGCGCAACAAAACTATCCTGCCTTCTCCCGAAAAACTCTCTCCCACTGCGACCAGATCGATCCATCCATCGTCGTCATAATCTAAAGCAGCCACGCCCCAGCCACGCATCCATTCCAAGTCCGGCAGCGTTACTCGCTCAAACGGTTTTCCAGGAATGTTTCGCCACAAACTTAGTCCTGGCACTCCCCAATGAGTGAACGCCAGATCCATCCAGCCATCCTTGTCAAAATCAAGCGCAACAACGCCCGCTGCAGGAGCTGGCATATCGCCACCCCACGGGACTGTTGCGCGAAACTTCCCTTCGCGCGGATTCATGAACGTCACAGGCGCCTTCTGCCACCCGGTCACGACAAAATCGATCGCTCGATCGTTGTTCAGGTCACTTCCGATGGCGCCAATAGACGGTCCGTTTCCAGCCAGTCCGGTTTCAGCGGTCCAATTCGTAAACGTTCCATTTCCATTATTCCGCCACAAAATATTCCCCGGCGCCGCGTTATCCATCGGAAACGAAAAAGGTTGAGCAGGATCGCCTAAAGGAAAATCGCTGAAGCGCGTGACGTACAGATCCAAGTCACCATCGTGGTCGTAATCGATAAACGTTGCTCCCATGGCCAACCCGTCCATTTCAATTCCCGCCTGCTTAGTGACGTCCTTGAAAATCCCCTTTCCTTCGTTATGAAACAACAACACGCGCCCGTTCATGGTAACTGCAAGATCGGGCCTCCCGTCATTGTCGTAATCGCCAACGGCGCAGCCCATTCCCTCGCCGTGAATATCCAGCTTCGCTTCCCTCGTGACATTTAGAAATCTTCCATTGCCCTCATTTTTATAGAGCGCCGCATTGCCTTTGCCATCCGAATCCACCAGAAAAACATCCGACCGCCCGTCGCCGTCGTAATCAATGATGCAAGCACCACTGCCAAAAAAATGTGCGACCGTTTGAGTTGCTTCGTCAGACTCAGACGACTCAGCTTTCTTTTTCGATTTTGGAGCCTGGAGCGGGGCATACGGCTGCGAGGGCAAGCCCGATTGCGCAGTCACGTTTACGAAGTGCACCGCGACAGCAGGAGGAACCGGCTCAGGTGCCGGCATCATCAGCTCGGCAAGAGAATATTTCCCTTGCTCTCCATAAATAAAACTAACCGGCTTGCCGAGCTTCTCCGACACCAAATGTTGAAACCGATCGAAATGCTCTTTCGCTCGCGCGGTATCGTTCTTACGCTGGAGCGCTTGTGCCAGCCCGAATTCCGCCGACACCTGGAATGGATTCAAATCTAAAGCGCGCCTGAAGGCTGCAATCGCTTCGTCGTATTTCTGCTCCTGCGAATACACCAACCCAATAAAATATTGCGTGTCGGCATCATAGGGATCCAGCAGAGCGACTTTGTGGAAATCCGCTATGGCCTCAGCCGACTTACCCACGGCTTTCTCGAGTAATCCCACATTGAACCAAACCCGTGGATTTCGCGCGTCGCGGTCCGCCGATTTCTCTAGGATTTGCCGTGCCTCGTCAAACCGCTGCATATTCAGCAGTGCTATCCCGGTATTCACGCAGCCAATATCGGATCGCGGCTCCAGAATGCAGGCGCGTTGAAATTTTCCGAGCGCCTGTTCGAACTGTTGCCGGTTCATCAGTGCTACACCGAAATTGTTTTCTCGGATGATTTGTGCGTGCTGTGCAGCCTGCTCGTCAGCCTGGTCGGAAGAACTCGAATCAGCAGATTTGGATTTGCGGGGCCTCTTAGTTTGTTGCTGCGCATTTGCGACAATCCCGCCAAATACGCCAGCTGTCACAAGGAAAATCAGAATTGCCCGAATCAATCGCGCGGTGCGTTCGAATGCGTTCACGCAACCCTCAAAGGGAATTTCCGCACCATTCTAGCGTTTTACCAGCGTCTTTGTCGCAATTGTGCCCTGATTTTCTTTTACGGTGGCGATTTGATCGGCCGCTACATTCTTCAAATGATCCACCTGTCCGCTGGGCCAACGCACTTCAACCGTATCGGCCTGCGTGTGTCCAGCCAATCCAAAGGTCAAAATTAATTCGCTCGCTGACAAATAGCTCGACCCGCTGCGCAGCATCTCCGATTGTGTGTCGTTCCCAGCCGTCACTCGCACCACGGCTCCAATTCCGTCGCGATTCGATTTCGTGCCAATCAGCTTGATCCGCAGACTGTGATTTTTTGTTCCCGTATTGCGGAACACCAGCCCTGGCCCGGCGTTGGTCGTCACCGCCAGGTCCAGTGCGCCGTCGTTGTTGATGTCGCCGTAGGCTGCGCCGCGCGCCACTCGAGGGGCCGCGAAAGACGGACCAGCCGAAGTCGTCACCTCTTTGAATTTCCCATTGCCCAGGTTATGAAAAAGATGCGGAGGCTCCGCGTAACGAACTCGCGGCTGCACCCTCTCGATTGCATCCTCGATGTGGCCGTTCGCAACAAAAATATCCAACCAGCCGTCGAGGTCGTAATCGAAAAAGAAACAGCCAAATCCAAGCGTCAACAAACTCGCGTGGCCCACATCGGACTGCGGCGCCTCATCTACAAATAGTCCGTTGTGCTCATTGTGATAGAGCCCAAGCATCTGATTCGAAAAATTCGTGATGATCACGCTAGGGTATCCCGACCGGTCGTAATCTCCTGCGTCCACGCCCATCCCCGCACGCGCGATTCCGTCCTCACTGTACGCAATACCCGCCTGCACTCCCTTTTCGGAAAACGTCCCATTGCCATTATTCACATAAAGTTTATTTGGCTGCGTGTCATTGCTGACCAAAATGTCCGGCCACCCATCCCGATTCGCATCTAGGACGGTTACACCTAGGCTCTTCGAATTCTGATCGTACAGCCCGGCCCGTTGCGTAGCGTCTTCAAAAGTTCCGTCGCCACGATTGTGCCAAAGGCGAATCGAAGTCCCTTTGTATGGCTCCGGCGTGCAGTACGATTTTGTTTTTCCATCCAGCGCGCAATAAATATCGGCCTCTGGAGACCACTGCACATAATTCGCGACCACCAGATCCAGATGGCCGTCGCGGTCGTAGTCCACCCACGCAGTGCTGGTGCTGAATTCGTTCGGCCCCCACATCCCAGCCTTCTTCGTCACATTAGTAAACGTTCCGTTGCCATTGTTATGGAACAAATGACTCTGCCCCAGCGCGGTGATAAAAATATCGTCGTAGCCATCGTTGTCGTAATCGCCGACGGCCACACCCATTCCATACATCTCCACTGCAAGGCCAGCCCTTTGCGTGACATCGGTAAAAGTTCCATCGTGATTGTTGTGATAAAGCACCAGAGTGGTGTGTTTGCCAGGATGTCCAGCCCAAGCAGTGCCGTTCACGAAGAGAATGTCCTGCCAGCCATCATTGTCATAATCCAAGAACGCCACGCCAGGACCCATCGTTTCCGGCAACCACTTTTTCCCGAACGCGCCGTTGTTGTGGACAAAGTGTATTCCCGAAACCCGCGTGATGTCTTCGAAACGCGTAGGGGATGTCATGGCCGAAGATGTTGATCTTTCTTGCGACGCACCGAATAGCGCGACTTCTCTAACGACGCAACAGAAAGCAAATAATGTGCTCACCAGAAATAATGCAAAGTGCCGTCGGCACCGGGGCCATTCGTTCTTCAATCTGATTCCTTAGCTCGGCCAGAGTTCTCTGGATATTTTGTCGATTTGGACTGTTCCTGTGGATGCATTGCCGAAATATGCTCGTGGATGGGTTGCCGCTCCACATTGTCATCGAGATGACTTCGCAGGTAAGGGCCCGTCAGGGTTTGCGCAGACTCATCAGCTTTGAATCGTAGGTACCGCTTCTGATATTCGCTCGCCAAGTCGCTGTGGCCTAGTCCCGTATTGCAAAGCATCAAGTTATAATTCGCTTCCAGATCTTCGGGGTCTATCGCCAGCGTGGCATTGAATTCCTTCACTGCGTCGGAGTAACGCCGCTGCAAAAAATAAATCCGGCCTAAATCGTCGTGAACGACTCTGTCGCGCGGATACTGCGCTAACACTTCGCGCAAATGTTCGGCCGCCTCATCGTAGCGCCCTTCTTGACGCAGCATCTTCGCGTAAAAGAAATGCGCGCGTGCCAGCTTTGGGCTTAGAGCCAATGCACGCTCGAGTACTTCGCGCGCCGAAACCAAATTGCCTTCCTGCACTCGGGCTCGTCCCAAATTCACCCATCCGTCGGGATTCTTCGAATCGATCTTAGTGATCTTTTCAAATGCGCCCGCTGCACCCGACAAGTCGCCCTGTAGAAATAGACCAATGCCGTAGTCATTCCAGCGCGTCCAGTCCTCGGACCTCAGTACAACCTTCGGCTCAGGTTGGGCAGCGTTCGTAGGCAGCACAGCCAAATCCACCGTGTTCTCAGCCATCGCAACAATCGGCAACGACGGAATGCCTTGGCTTCCGCCCGGCACTTTCGATGGATCGCCCGTAAACACATAATGCGCATCATCAAAATTCGGTGCGCGTGGTATTTCTGCGTCCTTAGGATCACGCACACCCGCGAAAGCGAATTGTGTTCCCCACCACGCGAATTTGCGGTAGTTCACACGCGCCGTCAAATGTATGTGGCCGGTCGAGCTCGCCGGAATCTGCAGCCGGTAGTGAACAGTGTCCGCAGCCCCCGGTGGGATTAGCCTTACGTAAACCGCCGCCCGGGTCGCCCATGCATTGCGTTTGTTGATCGGATTTCCGTGCGCATCGATCTGCAACGAGCGATAAAAATGCGCGCCTGGATCCACCGGCCCCTTGCCGTCATTTTCCGGGCGGCCACTCCAGAAAATCGTCCCTCCCTGGTCATCCACCGCCTTTAGTTCGAGCCAACAATCGTAGGCATCCACCGTGCCGCCTGGAAAAAAATGTCCGAGCTTGCGTGTGCGCACTACTACGTCCACACGGTACGTCGCTCCGGGCTTGACTGACGCAGTGGCGCGGTTCAGCGGAGCCGTCAGCAACGCGATCGGGGTCGCAGATTCCGGTGAGGCATTTGCAGGAACAGGTGCTTCGGCCTCTTCCCCCTGCGCAAAGGTGGTCTCCAAGTCCGGCGCGGCAAAATTCCCTCCGGTAATCGGAGCAACGATGGTCTGGGAGCGGTTTGCCACTCCATTCGCGGATTTCTCCGCTGCGGCCTCCGGTGAAATCGCAAAAATATCCACACTCACTTCATGATCGGTCAAGAATTTCTCTGTGTCGCTCAGTTGCTGCTGGTCGTCATTCACATAGGGCAGCGCCGTATTCGCTGCAGGAAATCGATGGGAATGTACGTTTCCCGCTGTATTTCCGGCATCCTTTGATCTAGTCAAAGGCATATGACAGTCCGCGCAGGCCTGACCTTTGGCCGGATAATAAAACGAGCGCGCGCCTTGAAACGAAACCCCGCTGGCCTGCCAGTTATCGAATTCATTGAAGCCCCGCACCCAGCGGTAATGGTTCACTGGGACATCCAGATGCACCTTGTGGCAGGTGGAGCAAAATTCTGCTGTCTGTGTGCGCATAAAAGGTTTCAAGAAGACCCGCCGGTGCGGCTCAGGATTCAGATCGGTCAGGAAATCGTGGAAGCGACGCACCAGGGGGTTGGAACTCGCCGCCATTCGATGCAGCGCCGGATATTCAAGCTCGAAATCTCCCTGACCCATCGTGCTTTTTACTTTTGCAATCGAGTGGCACATCATGCAGCCTAGCCCCGCTTGCCCCGCTCGTGTATCTTCTACCTCGCGAATCGGCCGATTGAACATTCCACTAAAAAGTAGAGCTGGGTCGTGGCAGCCCGCGCACCACTTAGACGGCTGCACTCCCACTGTGTCCTGCATGTACTCAATGCTCTTGCGATACCACGCATTGTTGAACGACGAAAAATGATGCGCTGAGCTTTGCCACTCTTTGTAAATGTCCGCATGGCAACGCTGGCAGGAATCCGACTCCGTAAAATAATTTGCGGGAATTTCTCCGCCGTGTGCCGTCTGAGCGGAACTTGGGAAAAACGGCCCACCTGGCCCGTCGCCTTCGCCGTCCATGGTCCCCGGTGCTATCGCTGGATTTTCAATGCGATGCGCGCGTTCCCATGGAACCGTGCGAATCCACCATGCGCTAGAAACAGCAAGCGCTGTGGCGGCAATGAACATCGCCGTGCGTAAAGCGCCTGCTGCGCGATCTCGCGCAAGAAATCCGTGCTTGCCGGCCCATGCTGAGGCCAGGAACGCGCCACCGGCGACGCACGTTCCAATGTGAGTGTAAAGCAGCGGCCATTCGTCGCGGCGGGTGCCAGTCTTGATAAGCACCGCTCCCAGCACGCCCCCGATAGCAATCAAAATCCAGCCAATCTGCGACACGGCCGAAGCAGTTCGCAAAATTCCACGCAGACCGAACACTAGAAAAACCAGAAGTACGATACCGGCGACAAGGTGGAGGATTACGGCGGCAAAGTACGGCACATTCGCCGACGGCCATGCAAAAAGGTACGCCGCCGTTAGGAATAAAGCTGCGAGCAAGACCGCGCGGAGCCGCCGGGTCATCGCGCGACCCACGCAGACACGTTCATGCACATGTCGAGAGTTTGCAAACTATGGTTTCCTGTTGAACCGCGAATTTTCTCTTTAAGTTGCGAGCCTGTCAATCGTGACTCGATTCTGCAATGGCCCACGCCGACGAATATCCGTGACGTGCTAGACTTTGCGGTTCATTACAACGGGTCGAGGTCGAATTGGACGATATCGTTTATCTCTCGCTTACCGAGATGGCCGAAAGTATCCTCGCCAAGAAAATTTCGCCCGTGCAATTGATCGATGCACACCTGTCGCGCATCGATGAGTTGAATCCAAAGTTAAACGCATTCATTACAGTCGATTCTGAGCGCGCCCGCGCTCAAGCCAAGTCCGCTGAGACCGCTCTCGGTTCTGCTTCAAAATCAAATTCCATAGGCCCCCTCCATGGCGTTCCGATCTCCATTAAAAGTTCAATCGATGTCGCTGGATTACCCTCCGAATGCGGCAGCTTTTTGCGAGAAGGATATGTTCCGTCCGAGGACGCGCCTTTAGTCGCCAGGCTTCGCGAGGCAGGCGCCATCATCCTGGGCAATACAAACGTCCCAGAATTTCTGATGGCCTACGAAACCGATAACCTTCTTTATGGACGAACGAACAATCCGTGGGACCTCTCGCGCACGCCGGGTGGTTCGAGCGGCGGCGAAGCTGCGGCCATCGCCGCGGGATGTTCCACAGGAGGCGTGGGCAGCGACGGAGGCGGTTCCATTCGCATCCCCGCGCATTATTCCGGAATTTGTGCACTGAAACCCACTCCAGGACGCGTTCCTTCCACTGGCCACTATCCCGCGTCTGCTGGGCCCTTCGCGCAACTCGGGGTTGTAGGTCCCATGGCTCGCCGCATCAGCGATGTACAGAAGCTATTTGAAGTGATGGCCGGCCCGCATTACGGAGATCCGGCTTCTGCTCCCGTTCCTTTAAGACGCTGGAGCGATCGGGAAATCCGTGCGCTGCGTGTGGCGTACTTCGTAGATGACGAAATCACCGCTGTGACTCCGGAAACCGCCGCTACAGTGCGGACCGCAGTTGACGCCCTGCGCGCACAAGGATTTAACGTCACGGAGTGGCAGCCACAGAATCTCGACCGCGTCTGGCAGCTCTGGTGGAACTTATTCGGACGAGCCGGCCAGATGTCGTTCGCGCCAACAATTGCAGGCCGCGAAACAGAGCTCAGTCCGATCTACCGCGCGTTTCGCGCGATGGTAGCCGAAGCCCCTCCGCTCGCCGCGCAAGATCTGTTGAACACGCTCCTCGCGCGCGATGTACTCCGCGGCAAGCTACTTGAAAAAATGGAAGAGTTTCCTACTCTTCTCTGTCCCGTCTGCGCCATCCCGGCATTTCGTCATGGCGAACGCGAGTGGACCATACAAGGACGCAAAGTGAAATACTTAAAAGCGATGAGCTATTCGCAATGGTTTAATCTCCTCGGAAATCCCGCAGCTGTTGTTCCGGTGGGCCAATCGCCAGAGGGTTTGCCGATTGGCGTACAAATTATCGGACGCCCGTGGGAAGACGAAGCCGTACTCGGCGTGGCGGCCATCATCGAAAATGCCTGCGGTAAATATCGCCGACCGCCAATCTAGAATTCCCAGACCCCGTCGGCTCCCCAAATGACTTCTCATTCCGAGCAAGGCGAGGAATCTGCTCTCCGCGGCAAAACGAAGTTGTTAACGTGGGGCGTGCCTAGCCAACGGTGTTGGCTCGCGCGACTAGCAGGATCGCCAGAATATAAAAGACAAACATCAGCGTCAGGTAAGCCTTCGCCCGCGTGTTGGCGCCAGCAAACTCCTTCCAAGCGAAAATACCCCATAACGCTGCGACCATCGGGGCTGATTGGCCGATCGCATAGGAAATCGAGACGCCTGTGAATTGCGCGGCCACCAAATCGAAAACCATTCCAGTAGCCCATATAGTGCCGCCGGCCAAGCCCAACAAATGGCCACGCACCGGCCCTCGAAAAAAATCACGGAAATCGACCGGCTCACCCACTAACGGATGTTTCATGAAATAGACATTCCAAATGAAACAAGACAGCAAAGCTCCCAGACAAAGAAAGACGGAAGCGCTGTAAGGCCCCAGTGTATTTCCATGTGTGAGGGCTCGCGTAGCAAACGGCGCCCACAAGCCCATCAGGACACCGGAGATTACGCAGATGACAATGCCCCTGCGCGTGGCCCTTTTTCCCGTCTTCAGTTCCCCATAGGCTTTGCCGTCTAAAATGACTGCGGCGACAGCGCAAAGCATTCCTGCCGCAAGCATGTTTACATTGCCTCTGTGCTCCTGGACGTAGCTAAGCACCACACCCACTACCAGCGCGATCCCTATGGCGACAGGAAATGCCGTCGCGAGTCCCACCAAATCAATTCCCGCTATAAGCAAGAGGTTCGCCAGATTGAAAATCACTCCGGCCAATAAGACCCAGCCGAGGTTTCCCGCATCAGCAGATTTCAAGTTGTTGATAAAGCTGGCAGGACCGCCATCGCCGCTGCCCATGGTGAAAGCCAGCACCAACGACATAACGAAAATGCCGACGGCATAGTCCCAGTAAAATAGTTCGAAGCGGTAATGCTTCACACCCTTGAACGTATTGGCCCACGATCCCCAGCAGATGGCAGCAACCACCATCATGATCAAGGCGGTGCCAAAGCTATGCGGAGTGAACATGAATTCCTCGGGATTGTCGCGTCATCGTATAGTTCGCAACGGTTCGCTAGTCAAGCGAAAAGCCCTCAAGAAAGCCTCCTTAGTCGCGATGTTATAATCCGCAGATGTTGTGGCTTCGCAATGCATGTCTGGCAATCCTTTTTCTAACGCTCGCGAGCCATGCTGCGAGGGCGCAAGCAACTTCGCAGCAAGCGCAGCAACTCAAGCTCCAAGCTCGCGCGAACGCATCTGCGGGAAATTGGGACGCGGCAATCGCGAGTTACGAGAAGGCCATCGACCTTGCGCCGCACACGGCGAGTACGCACGTCGAGTTGGGCGAAGCGCTAACCAGGCTTGCGCGTTATGTCGAAGCGATTGCCAGTTACTCCGAAGCGTTACGAATCTCACCGCGCGACTTGAACGGCGAAATTGGACTCGCCCAGGCTTATCGAGGAGTTCACAATTACGCTGAGGCCAAGCTTATTCTGGAAAAATCCCGAGCGGAGCATCCACAGAGCCCAAGACCGCTGGCGGCGCTCGGCGATCTCGATATCGAACTGCAAACCTACGACGCTGCGATCGCGCACCTGCGCTCTGCGCTCGTGCTTGCGCCTGCAGATGTGGAAACGCGCAACCGCCTGGCAGTTGCGTATGAAGCCAAGGGAGATTCGGACCTCGCGCTCGCGCAGGTCGCAAAGGTATTGACTCGAGATCCCCAAAGCGCCCTTGCGTACTACACGCGCGCGAAGATTTACTCTGACCGCAACCAAGACGTCGCCGCTCTGACCGACGCAATGAAAAGTGTGGAGCTGCAACCACGCAATGCGCGCGCGCGGCTACTGTTAGGCAAGATTCTTCTGCGTGCGCCGCAGGGAGAAGCTCCCGCGCAAACCAAGGACCGATGCGAGAGGGCAGTTGTAACCCTCGAACCACTTCTGAAAATCTCGACCCAGGATTCCGAAACTCTTTTTCTGCTCTCGCGCGCGTACGACTGTGCTGGAAGCTCCGAGCAAAGTCAGAGAATATTGGCAGAGTTTGAAAAGTCTTCGAAGAATGATCGCGAAACAAAAGAGAGCCAGACGCAAGCAAAACACATGGTCCAGCAAGCAAACGACCTTGCACTGAGAAACGATTTCGCAGGGTCGCTCGATTTGCTGCAACAGGCCATCGGAAAGGATCCGACCTATGGCGCGGCGTATTCGCAGCTTGCGAAACTCTATTACTCTGCAGGCGACATGGACAAAGCCAGCGAGGCGATTTCGGAAGCAGTGAAGCGCGATCCTTATCAGCCGGATTTTTTGTACGTGCGAGGGAAGATTCTTGAAAAGCAGGGAAAACTGGACGAAGCGCTCGCAGACTTCCAACAGGCCACAATTGTAGACCCAAGAGAGTCGGACGCGTTTTTTGAAATGGGCACGATCTACGAACAGCGCAGAGACATAGCAAATGCGCTCGCTGCTTATAAGAAGGCTGCGTTGCTTTCACCGGACGACCCGGATTACCAACGCGCGCTGTCGAACCTTTCCGGCCATGCCACACAGCGGTGACAGCCGTTCTATTTTTGGCGAAGGATTTTTGTAACTGCTATTGAGTCGGGCGGTTCGTAGGTAGCGGCGTGGGACGCATTAAGAGGTCCACAAATTCCTTGTAGAATTTTGCCTTGTCCAGATCGTCCTGAATTTCTGCTACGCGCTCTCCCATATGGGGCCGAGTGTCTTCGGTCCATACAAGCGTGTCGCCGTAAGAGGCGCCTCGATCAATTGAGACGTCTAGATAAAGCTTTTTCCATTTTGTGATGATGGAAGGATCCAACCAGGCAACCGAAGCCAGCTCGTCCCAAAGATAATTGCCCTCGGCATATTTCGCGGTGTACTGCGCGGCGGGATATTGGCTTTTGGCGATCTGGGAAATTAAATCACGGTCCATTTTGGTTTTCAGCGAAATATCCACCGTGGTAACCACGACGTGCGGCCACGGCGCATGCAGCACTATGCGCGACGCCTCCGGATCCATCCACAAATTAAATTCGCGGCGCGGCGTAATAGAGAACTCGGGATCGTCCGTTTGAGGATTTAAGCTGCCACCCATCAGAACGAGTTCCTTGGCGAGCGAGGCAAATTCTGGATCGAGAGATTGCGCGAGCGCAAGATTGGTGAGCGGACCCCCTTCGTAAATTGTCACTTGGTGCGGATACTGGCGTACCATGCGAACAAGAAAACTCGCGGCAGCTTCGTTCAACGGTTTAGTGGCAGGTGCGCCCTCCGGCATTGGAGGAATTTCCGTCGGCCCGTGGACCGCGTGCCGCTTGGCGTAATTCCAGGCGCCTTGATAGACGATTTTGCCGTAGATTGTTTCCCAGCGAGCGATGAATTCCTTGCTGTTTACGAGTGGAAAAGCCGCGCCGGGGACTATTGGAATATCAGTACGGTCGATTATTTCCATCAGCCGTAAAGCGTGCTGGACTTCTTCATCGCGCCACGCGTCCCCGGTGACAATTGTGATGCCAAGCACATCGGTATCTGGCGATTGAATCAGTGCGAGTATCGCCTGGGTGTCGGTTCCGCCGGGGCCGGCACAATCCTGATCGATGATCACTTTGCGTTTTTCCTGGGCCGCCAGCGGTGCCGCAGCGACCACCACGAAAACCACCAGCGCCAGGAGGGCGCGGCACAGGAAAGTCGAGACCTGGGTGGTGCATGTTCGCTTGACCCTGAAGCCGGAAAAACTACAATTCGCGATGGTCGAAAGTTCGCGATTAGAACGAGGTGTCACCCTTTGTTTTCTATGAGTTAGGGGTGAGTCTAATACTTGGAGTTCGCGATTAGAAATTACGCTGATTTTCGGCTTGGCTCCCGATCCAGCGAGCCATTTTGCCGGCCGTTCCCCCTCTATCTTCATAATCCCTGAATCACGCTACCACGAGAAAGCGCGCTTTGGAAGGACCTGTGTGCTGTGTGCACTTAGATTTTATTTCTAGTGAATCCCGAAATGGAAAAGGCGCATTGGCTATAATTCACAAAACATGTACGAGCAACTTCGCCTCCCGAAAGGGTTCCGGGTCTCAGCGTGGGCGTGGTTCAGTAACCATCATTTCAAGCGTATCTGCTGCCTGTTTTCTCGGTCTAATAATTCCTCTGGTTGGCCGGAAGAGTGGATACTTCTCGCGCGAGAATCCAGCCAGACAAACCGTAAGAAGAACTTAGAATGAAACCTTGAATTTTCCTGCTTCTGTAAATATTCCGAGGCGGTTCCAATGTTTTCAGCCCGGCGGCCAGGCGATCCAGCCATGCGATAAGACTCCAAAGTTTCAGCGCCATATTGTTTTAGAAATAGTTCTATCGGAATGGTTTGAACATCAAAAATGATGTTGCCAAACGTGTCATTCTCGAAGCTATAGCCCTGCACACCCTTGAAAACTATATTGGTGAATTCGGTCGGCTTGTTTTCCGCGCGAAATTCTGTTCGGAGTGTGATCAGCCGCGCTTCGCACTGAACTTCGTAAGAGATCAATAGATTGTGGTGAACAGAGAGCGCCATTTCTGTATCCACCTCGTGAGCACCGGACTTGACGGCCGCGGCCCTCAGCACCGGGGGACAAGCGTACCGCTGCAGGTCCGCTGAGCCAAGTCATCATCTATGCGTTTAGGAGGACTGCCCCCTTAGCTGAAGTCTGCCCGGCTTGATTGGCGGCAACTGGCATGCTAATTTTGTATCTTCATTCGCGATTGGTAGTAAGCCATTCATGATGTTGCCGTCCAAGCCAAAAGAACAAAATTCGAATATTGCTCGGGCCGGGCAAGAGGCCCCGGCTACGAATGCGCGCGAACCGGTGTTCTGGCGGGTGGAAGGAAGCCTGCTGAATCTGACAGCGGTGCGGCCAGTGGGCTTTTTTGCCTGGAACTCGCAAACTTTCCTGCAGCGGTGGACGCGCCGGGGCGGGATGGCGTTTCTCGCGATTGCTCGCCCTTTCCTTTACGCCACCAACCGGGTGTTTGCGACGCGGTTGCTACACAGTGTGTTGCGCGGGGTAAGTCGCGACCGTCTGGACCTGCTAGGCGAAGAATTCTTTGAATATTTTCTGAAGCCGCGGCTGAAAAAAGAAGGTGTTGAAAAACTGGAACGATTGATCGCTGCGGGTGCGCCGATTGTTCTGGTGAGCCAGGGACTGGACCATGTCATGCGACCGCTGGCGAAACATTTGGGCGTCAAGCAAATTGTTTGCAATCGTTTGGACTTCCGTGACGGTATCGCCACTGGACGTTTGCTCGATCCGGTGATTCGCCCACGCGGCGCTTTCGCGAAAATCACGGGCAGGCAAGCGGATGGACGCATCTCTCGTAAAGCCCTCGTTCGCGTACTTGGATTTACGAAAAATCCCGAGCTGCTGGATGCGGCAATCCAAATGGACGAGCGAACTGCACCAGAGGTGTTTTTGCCTGTCGTTCACTTCGATTCTACGAATGGCTTAGGCACGTTTTCCGTGCGCGAATCGCTGCGCGGAAAAAATATTCTGCTGATCGGCGCGACCGGATTCATTGGCAAAGTTTGGCTGTCGAATTTGCTGACGGATTTGCCGGAGGTTGGCCGGATCTTTCTGCTGGTTCGCCGAAACCGCACGGTCACGTCACTGCAGCGATTTCAGCGCGCCATCGAGGAATCTCCGGTGTTCGAGCCGCTGGCTGAACGACATGGCGAAGGGTTTGCGGAGTTTTTGCGCAGACGAATCGAGGTGGTGGACGGCGATGTGAGCAAGCCGGGCCTGGGACTTGCTCCGGAAGTGCGCGAGCGGATTGCGCGTTCGGTGGACGTGATTGTCAACAGCTCGGGATTGACGGACTTCAATCCGGATTTGCGTGACGCTTTGGCCATGAACGTTCGCTCGACGGTGCATGTACTGAACTTCATCCGCGAGTGCGATCATGCTGCCCTGTTGCATCTTTCAACCTGTTACGTAATTGGCCGGCGCGACGGACGAATCCTCGAGACGCTGGCGAAAAATTACACGCCGATTGGCTTAGCCGATTACGACGCTGAAAAAGAATTGAGAGCGCTTGAAGAGTTTGTCAGCGAGACGGAAAGGCGCGCCGAGTCCGAGGAAGTGGCGGAAGAACTTCGCCGCGCGGCGCTGAAAAAAGAGCACGCCGCAAAGAACCTTCAGGGTACGGCGCTGGAAAATCAAATCCGCAAAAACCGAGTGCGATGGCTACGCGATACTTTGACAGATGCGGGTACGCGGCGCGCAAACGAACTCGGCTGGCCCAACACTTACACGTTCACGAAAAGCCTGTCGGAATCGTTGATACGGAATTTCCTGGATCAAAATCCCAATGCGGCGATTGCTGTTGTGCGCCCGGCCATCGTGGAATCCTCGATTCAACAGCCATTTCGAGGATGGAACGAGGGAATCAATACTTCGGCTTCCCTTTCTTATCTGCTCGGAACGTTCTTCCGGCAACTGCCGACGACCGAGAGCAAATCTCTGGATTTAATTCCGGTGGACTTGGTGACTCGCGGTATGACTTTGATTGCCGCGGCGCTGGTGGCGCGCAGACACGCCCGCGTGTATCAGTTGGCGACCTCGATTGCTAATCCGTGCGACATGCGCCGGTCGATTGAGCTGACCGGTCTAGGACACCGCAAGTTTTATCGCGCGCAGACAGGATTGAATCATAGGCTGCGTTTGAAATTCGATGCAATTCCCGTTTCCAAATTCCGGTACGAGCAGCTATCAGCGCCGAAGCAAAAGGCCATTGTGCAAGCAATCAATCGCGCAGTTGAACCGTTTGCTTCCAAACCGCCGCTGGCGCGGCAGGAACGCGACTTGGAGAAAGTGATCAAATTAATTTCGCTTTTCGAACCGTTCATACTGCATAACGACCACAATTTCGAGGCGGTGAATGTGGAACGCCTGAGCGCGGCACTGCCCGAAAACGAAAAAGTGGATTTCGGCTACAATTCGCGCTCGCTTGATTGGTGGGACTACTGGATCAACGTGCACATTCCTGCTCTGCGTAAGTGGTGCTATCCTCTCATCGAAGGACGCCCACTGGAGCCTCGTCCGCGGCGATCGGTGCAACTTGCAGATCGCGCCGAGGTGAATACGGCGGAAGCGGCGAGTTCGGCTTCCACTGCGGCTTCCTGACATAAATCGTGGCTATCCTTCTGACCGGTTCCACCGGCTATATCGGCGCGCACATCGCGTCGAACCTGCTTGCGGATTATTCCGAACCGCTGAATCTCTTGGTTCGCGCGCGCACCAAGCAAGAAGCGCGCGAGCGACTTTGGCGATCCCTGCAACTGCATTTGGAATTCGCCCAGTTCGAAGAGTATCTGAATTCGCGCATTCATTTATTTTTGGGGGACTTGACGGATGCGCATTTTGGCCTAGCTGACGACGATTACACTCGACTGGTACATTCCACCGAGTCGATTATTCATTGCGCCGCCTCGCTGAACCGCAAATCCGAGAAGAGCTGTTTGAACGTAAATCTGCGCGGAACGCTGGAAGTGATTCAACTTGCGACGCGGGCACGAGATCATCACGGCCTACGTCGATTTAGCCACGTGAGCACGGTCGCGGTGGCCGGGCAGCGTTCCAACGAGGTAGTAGAGGAAGATACCGCAATCGACTGGAACCGTTCGGACTACGATCCTTACGCACGTACAAAAAAATTCTGCGAACACATGGTGCGGCAGCTTTTGCCGGACGTTCGGCGAACAATTTTTCGACCGAGTATCGTTCTGGGGGACAGCCGGCGGCCCGAGACGAATCAGTTTGACATGGTTCGCGCATTTGTGTTCCTGGCCGGGCTTCCGGCGCTTCCCTTCCGCCCGACAGCTAAGATCGATATCGTGCCGGTGGATTTTGTGGCGGACGCTGTTGCCGCCTTGCACCAGAAGGAACTGCCGGCGCACGAGATTTACCATCTGTCGTCCGGCACGGATTCGGAGACGTTTGTGGAATTGACCGACGCGCTTTCCAAGGCACAGGGGAAACGCGGGCCGGTTTTTGCGCCGCGCCTGGAAAAGCCATCATCCAAAATGGTGAATGCGCTAGCGGGGCGCGCTGGGAAAATTGGCGGTCTCGCGACACTGATGAAAGTTTTTCTTCCGTACCTGGTCTGGAACACCGTGTTTGACAATAGCCGCGCGGTACAAGAAATGGGGCGAAAGCCGGAACCGTTTTCGCGATATTGTTTTCCCCTGCTTAAATTCAGCCGCGAGAATAATTTCTTGTACAAATACCGGGATTGGCCTTCCGAAGCTTCCGTTCACGACGCAACACACGAGCCTAGCGCCGCGCGAGATTTGGGGCGATGACGGACTTACTTCTGGAGGCCTGGGTCAGCGGCCTGATTGAATTAAATAAATTTGAATGGATGCTAGGCGCGGGCGAAGCGTGGAAGCCGGGCACCAGGCTGAAGCTACTTTTCGCAGGTTACAACGGGACGCGCAACACAGGCTCGGACGTCCGCGTGGAAGAAATTCTGCGGCAAGTGCGGCGGATTCTGGGCGTAGAGAATGTTGAGTTGAGCGTGATGTCGCAGGATTTCGAGCTGACGCGTGGATATTTTGGCGATGCGAAGCAAGTACACCTGCCCGACGTATTTCCGCCGTTTTTGCACTCCGAAGTCCGAAAAAACGACGGTGTAGTGGCGTGCGAAGGATCCATGTTCAAGAGCAAGTTTGCGAACGCGCTTACAACTATGATGATCGGCGCGTTGGGAATTGCCGCAGCACAAAATAAGTTGAGCGTTGGTTTTGGCGCAGAGGCGGGACAAATGGATCCGCTGCTGCAGAAAATGTGCAAACGATTTTGCCGTAATTCACTAATCATCACTCGGAATATCGAGTCGCAAGGCGTATTGGGAAAGCTGGGCGTCCCAACCGAACTGGGAACGGACACGGCGTGGACTTTTGAGCCGCTTGGGCCGGAGTACGGACGCAAAGCGCTGTTGGACGCGGGCTGGGATGGGAAATTGCCGGTGCTGGCGATTTGTCCGATCAATCCATTTTGGTGGCCGGTGACGGCGTCACTCGCAAAATGGTTGGCGCACTCGACTGCGGGGGCTTACCAGAACAGCTATTACCGTACGATTTATTTTCATCGGTCGGGGCCTAAGGTGGACGCGGCGTATGAAAAATATTTGAAAGCCATGGCCTGCGGCGTTAGACGCTACAAGGAATCTCGCGCGGTGTTTCCGGTTTTGGTTGCCATGGAAATGCTCGATCGTGATGCGTGTCAACGGGTGGCGGAAAAACTGGGCGGCGCTCCCGTCTTTGCGTCGGACCGATATAACATGTACGAAATTGTGAGCATTTTGCGAAGTTGCGACCGAATGCTTTCCTCACGCTACCACGCTATTGTGACGTCTATGCCCGCTGGTGTTCCTTCGGCTGGAGTAACCATGGACGAGCGGATACGCAATCTGATGCGCGAACGCGGGCATGAAGATTTGCTGTCGCGCGTGGATGATTCGGATCTGGAAGATAAGATCGTCGCCTCTTTGAGCATTCTTGATTCACAGACGGAGGAAATTCGCGGTGCCATTCGAGAGACCGTCGCGCGCAATTTGCGATTGATGGCGCGCATGGGTATGTATTTCGAAGAGCAAGTTGCCCGGCGGTATTCTGGTTTCCCGATTCGAAGCGGCGTCCTGGGATGGCAGGATTATCTGCCACCGCTCAGTCCTGGTTTGTGCAAATTGGTTGAAGAGTACGGCGAGGTGTTGGCTTCCTGACGCCGGCTGCCATGACTTTTCTGGAAAATATTTTCGAACGATTGAAGCAGAAGGCTGGCGAGCCTGTGCTTCGCGAAATTCGCGAAGGCAAAGTTAGGGCTGCTTCCGGGGACGAATTGCTCGGCATGGCACAGGAAGCCCGCCATTTTCTGGTCGCGCGCGGGCTGAAAAAAGGCGATCGCTGTGCGCTGCTTGGCTCGAACAGCATTCGTTGGGTGGCGCTGGATTTGGCAATGATGGCCGAAGGTCTCGTGGTTGTGCCGCTTTACTCACGACAAGCTCCGGTTGAACTCGTGGCGATGCTGAAGGACGCGTCACCGGCAAGGATCTGTTGCTCCAACGCGAAGCTTTCCGCGGAGATCGCCAGGCAGTGGCCTACGGCGCCGCCCATTACCTTGTTCGAAACGATCTTTGCGGAGCAAACAGCGAATCCGGCCCCTCCCGGGCATCACGAAGATTCGGATGTGTTGACGATTATTTATACTTCCGGAACTTCGGGCGAATCAAAGGGCGTGATGCTCAACTCGGCAAACGTGAACCACATGCTTACTTGCACGAATGCGAGGCTGGATCAGCTTATGGGCCAACACGCCCTGCGGGGATCGGATGAAATCTTCCATTATTTGCCGTTTTGTTTCGCCGCTTCCTGGATCTTATTGCTAACGGCATTATCGCGCGACAGCGTTTTAACCCTCTCGACAGACGTATCGAAGCTCGCCGAAGACTTGAAGCTTTGCACGCCGGATTATTTTTTGAATGTTCCAACGTTGCTTGAACGCGTACGCGCAAAAATCACAGAAACGATTCAAAAACGTGGAGGTTTTGCGGCTTTTGTATTCACGCGAGCACAGCGAGGGTATACGCGGCAGCAAAATAAGGATTCGAGTTCGTTCGACTCTTTGTGGCTATGGCTGGCGAGAAGCATCATGTTCCCAGAAATACGAAAGAGCATCGGACCGAAATTAAAGGCCTTGATTTGCGGTTCGGCGCCTCTATCTGTCGAGACACAGTTTTTTTTCATGATGCTTGGAATACCGGTGCTGCAGGCTTACGGACTTACGGAAACGACGGCGATCTGTACGTTGGACGACCCGACGCGTGTGAAGCCCGGGTGGGTGGGTTTGGCGATCCCAGGAATCGAGATGAAGCTGGCCGAGAACGGAGAAATTTTGGTGCGTGGGCCGAATATTTTCCCCGGTTATTGGCAGCGTCCAGAAGAAACTGCAAAGGCGCTAGAAGGCGGCTGGTTCCACACTGGCGATCAAGGCGAAGTGGACGCTGCGGGATATTGGCGTATTACCGGACGCCTGAAGAATCTGATCATCCTGAATTCGGGTCATAATATTGCTCCCGAACCTCTCGAAGAGGAGCTCGCGCGTCACGTGCCAGAGGCACAACGAGTCATTCTGGTTGGTAATCAGCGAAGTTTTCTTGCGGCTCTGGTGACCGCTCATTCTTCGAATGGATTGACGGATGCGGACATCCAGTTTGCGATTGAACAGGTAAACGGCGATCTGCCGCACTATAAGCAGATCCGGGCGTTTGCAATTCTCCCCGAACCGTTGAGCCCAGAGAACGGTTTGCTGACTACAAATGGTAAGCTCAAGCGAGACGCCATCGCCGCGCGCTTCGCCAAGGAGATCGAACAAATTTATCAAAAGAAAACGGCATGAAGAATTTTCAAGGTAAGACAATTTCATGGCAAGTCGTTGAGGGAACGATTGAACTCACGCTGGATCACGCTCCGTGCAACGAAATTGGCCTGGCGGTTCTAGCTGAACTCGAACAATTCGTCGGAGTATTGCCACGGCTAAAAGACGACGCGCACGCACTAATTATTTCGAGCGCACGCACCGAAGGCTTTTGCGCGGGCGGCGATTTGCGCGAGCTTTTTCATCTTTCGCAGGAATTGCCGGCTGCTGAACGACTTCCGGGTCTGCGAGATTTTATTGAGCGCATCCATGCGGTAATGAACGCTCTCGACGAAGCGCCGTTCACGACGATAGCGGCCATAAACGGGCTCACGTTTGGCGGCGGTTTCGAACTGGCGCTTACGTGCGATTTGATTATCGCGGAAAAGATGGCGCGCTTCTGTTTTCCGGAGTTACGGCTGGGACTGATACCGGGGTTTGGCGGAATTCCGCGACTAAAGCGCGATCTGGGAAACGCAGTAGTTCGCGATTTAGTGCTGACTGGACGCAGCATCAACGCAGCCAGAGCGCAATCTGCCGGCATCGTGAGCCAAGTAACGGCAGAAGGAGACGTGCTGCGCGTTGCGCGCCAAACGGCAGCGCAACTGAAAAAGTTTGACCGCGGGACGGCCCTCGCGGCTAAACGATTTATCAAGCCCATCCCTTACGATGAACTGCGCCGCGAGATAGACATTTTTTGCGATCTCTTCATGCGGCCTGCGGTGGAAAAAGGGCTGCGAAAGTTTGTGGAAAGCAAAGACGCGCTGCCGTATTTGCCCTAGGTTCAGGACCTCAAACCAAAGCACTTTGCGTCCTATTTGTGGCAACATAGAAGCATGAGCTCCTTACAGAGCACAACCGACGAAGTATTGCAGCTGGCTGCCGAACATTTCAAGGTGCCGAGAGAGCAACTGACGGCCGACGACGATTTCTTCAAAAAGCTCGGCATCAACAGCCTGCAGGCGCTGGATCTGCTTACGCGCATCGAGCACCATTTCAAAATCGAGCTACCGGATTACGAACTGCAAGGCGTGAGTGATTTCCGCACGCTCGCCGAGCGCATTCAGTTGCGCCTCTGATGCTTGACCTCCGCGAATACCAATCCCTGGGCGAAGCTTTGCGCGCGGCACTGGAACGTTGGCCTGACGAAGTTTGCCTGATTGAAGCCGATCGCGAACGCGAGAAGGCCCGTCTAACTTACAAACAATTCAAGGAAGTTGCGTTACCGCTCGCGAGCGCGCTGCAGGACACTGGGTTTAAGAACGGCACCCGCGCCGCGATCATCATGACTAATCAGTCCAAATGGTTGATTTCCGCGTATGCGATTTTCTTCTGCGGCGGGATTCTGGTTCCCCTTGATTACAAACTTACGGCCGCCGAGCAGCTTCAACTTCTTGCGCACTCAAAAGCGGAGTTTCTAATCGTCGAATATCATCTTTGGCGCGCGATCATGCAGGCTGATGGATTCAAGAATCTGGCGGCGGGCGTAGTGCTTGTGACGGAAGCGCCGAATGGCACTGATCTGGGCGGGGCGAAACGCTGGGAAGAATTCAAGAGCACGCGCGAAACGAACTTCGTTCCGCGCAGCCGACTGGACGCGGCCTGTATCGTCTATTCCTCAGGCACCGGTGGACGGCCTAAGGGCTGCGTGCTTACACATGAGAATTATCTGGAGCAGTGCATGGCGCTCACTTCGCTCTATCCTTTTTCGCCGGGCGTGCGGTACCTAAGCATCCTGCCCACGAATCACGCGATTGATTTTATGATTGGCTTTATTGGCCCGTTCACTTGCGGTGCCGCAGTAGTACATTTGCGCACGCTTCGTCCGGAATATATCCGCGAAGCGTTCACACGTTACAAAATTACATACATGACTCTGGTTCCGATGGTGCTGAAGAGTCTGGAACGCGGTCTCCGGCAGCGGTTCGCGGATTTGCCAAAAGGGCGACGCGCGGTTCTGAACACGCTGATCAAAACAAATCGCGCACTTACGCGGCGCGGGCCCCATGTGAAGTTAAGCCGAAAGTTGCTGCCGCAAGTACACGATGCCTTCGGAGGAGAACTGCGCGCCTTTTTCGTAGGCGGCGCTTTTACTGAGCCTACGACGCTACAGTTTTTCTATGATCTCGGAATCCCGGTCGGAAACGGATACGGTTGCACGGAAGCCGGCACGGTAATCACCGTGAATGATTTCAAGCCCTTCCGCGCTGATACTGTTGGCAAGCCGCTGCCGGGCATCGAAGTGAAAGTCCTGAATGCAGATACCGAAGGAATCGGAGAAGTGGCCGTGCACAGCAAAACGATTATGTCGAAATATCTCGACGATCCCGAAATGACGGCGCAAACGATCGTGGATGGCTGGCTGATGACCGGAGACTTGGGCCGGATAGATGCGACTGGCCATTTGCAGCTTTTTGGTCGCAAGAAAAACATGATCGTCACTGATGAAGGCAAAAATATTTATCCAGAAGATATCGAAACTGCATTTGAAGGACTGCCCGTAAAAGAATTCTGCGTGTTCGCAGCAAATTATCTGTGGCCCCAGCGATCAATGGTCGGCGAACAACTGGTAATTGTGCTGCATCCGGAGGCAGGAAAAGCAGTCAACAAGGAATTAGAGGAAGAGCTTGCGGCGCGCAATCGACGGTTGACGAATTACAAGCGCGTGCACGGTTATCTTACGTGGGACCGAGATTTTCCGCTCACGGCCTCAATGAAAATCAAACGTGGCGAATTGGCCGAACAGATTCGCGGGGTCGTCGATCGGTCTGCGGTGGTGGCTCTGTGAGCTGGCCGACCGGCCAAAAACGAGACACTAAACGGAGCGAGCCGAGTTATCTCGCAATTGTGAATCCGGCCGCGGGTAATGGCCGATGCCGCAGGTTTTCGCACGCTACTCTAGGCCGCGTTCGACGGCTCGGAATTGACTTGGTAGTTTCTGAAACTACGCGACGTGGAGAAGCCTCCGAAATCGCGCGCAAAGCTTACCAAGAGGGCATCCGGAATTTTCTGGCCGTGGGAGGAGATGGCACTTCTTTCGAAGTTCTAAATGGACTTTTCCCCGAGGCCGGCAATCCGGGTGGCCGCGTCGCGCTTGGTTTTCTACCCCTTGGGACAGGAAATTCGTTCCTTCGGGACTTTACCACGCAAGGCGTCGAGCATACTTTGCAAGCGTTGGGCGAGAAACGACGCCGCGCGTGCGATGTAATCCGCCTTCGACACGCGCACGGAGAACTTTATTTCATAAATCTGCTGAGTCTGGGATTCCCTGCCGATGTGGGCGAGACAGCTAATCGAGAATTCAAGGGTTGGGGCGAACTTGGTTATATTCTTGCGGTATTTAAACGCTTGATCGGATTGAAACATCCGCCGTTTGCCCACCGGTTAGGCAGCACAGAAGAGTGGAACAACGAGCCAGCCCTGTTTCTTTCTTTCAGCAACAGCAAATTCACTGGTGGAAAAATGATGATTGCGCCGAAGGCCGACCCCACGGATGGATTAATCGAGTATGTTCGCTGGGCACCGGTGGGACGTTTCAAATTGCTGAAGAACTTTCCGGACTTGTTTACAGGAAAACACATTGAGCATCCGCTTGCTTCGCGCGCGGGAGTGAAGCGAGTTGAATTTCGACTCGATGGTCCCGTGAATTTGATGGTGGATGGCGAAATTCTGAACCTCGAGTGCCGCTCGCTTGAAATTCTTCCCGGCGCATTCGACGCGATCGTATGAGAAAGGCATACCTCGCGATCCGAGCGATCGTTCTGTGGGCTATCAGCGGAATTCATTTCGCCGTGGTATGCATATTCCTGATCATTCTCGCCGCATTCATCGACCCAAGAAAAAATGATTGGCCGCAGCGCCTTTTCTTCCGCAATATTTTGCGTTTGATAGGCGTGAGGCTGGAGGTTCATCGCGCGCCGGGCTTCGACCCGATGCGCACAAGTGTTTTCATTTCCAATCACGTGAATATTTTTGACCCGTTCGTGGTGTATTCGGCGATACCGCAATTTCTGCGTGGGTTCGAACTCGCTTCGCACTTCAAGATCCCGATCTACGGTTGGATGATGGGAAGGTTCGGCAACATACCGGTGCCGGACGAACGCTCGCGCGCAGGGCTCGAAACTATGACCAATCTCGCGAAAGCTGCTCTCGATTCAGGAGTCAGCTTAATCGCTTTTCCGGAGGCGGGGCGCACTCGCGATGGCCATGTGCATGATTTTAAGAAAGGGATTTTCAACCTCGCGCACAAATTCGGCATCCCGATCGTCCCCGTAAGCATCTGCGGTTCATACCAGTTTTTCCGAACTGGGCATTGGAAGATTTATCCAGGAAAAATTACGGTGTATTTGCACGACACTATGGAAACTGCAGGCATCGATCGCGCGGAAGTGGATTCTCTCCGGCAGCGTGTGCAAAGTATTGTCACAGGCCCGGTGGAACAGTCCCTCGAAGAGCACCCTCCAGAGAAAATCTAGGTCGCGTTGACGTCGGGAAGAGTACGGCCAGCGCGAAGTTCCTGCCAAGTGTAAACCACGCGGTGAATCACCGTGATAGTGGAAAATGTCGCGATTACCCATAGCACTTGGGCCATACGATTGAACGCCCCGCCCATGATTAATAGAACGAGGCGCTCTGGACGCTCCAGGAATCCAACCTTACATAACGGAATCAGCGACTCGGCGCGCGCCCGCGAATAACTCACCATGAACGAACTGGCCATCGCGACGGCCGCAAGCGCCATATAAAACGGTCTACCGACCAGGGTGTAATGAACGACCAGTCCCATATAAAGCGCGAGGTCCGAATAGCGATCGAGTGTGGAATCCAGGAATGCGCCGAACGCGGTGACGCGTCCTACGCGGCGCGCCACTTGGCCGTCGGCCATGTCCAAAAAGCCGGCGAGAAAAAGAACTGCCGCAGCTTGACCGAATCGTCCCATGGCGAAAAGAACCGCCGCCCACGAATTCACGGCCAGCCCCAAAAATGTGAACATGTTGGGCGTGATTCCAGTGGCCGCCAGGCCGCTGACAACATGACGGAGCAGCCATCCTCCGCCTTCGCCGATCCAGTATGTGATGGGGCGCTTTCGCGCGGGCTGTTCCGTGGACATCGTCAGAAAATAATACACTGGAAAGCCGCGTACGGATACGCACCGGTCGCGCTACAAATCTTATCGGGGCTTCAACGGCATGACAGGAACCTTTTTGGCATAGCGCAATTTCGGTTCGGTCACTGCTTGCACTTCTTCGGGAGTAAACCCGGGGGCAACTTCGCGGAGCATGAGTCCTTCGGGGGTAATGTCCATCACAGCGAGATCGGTAATGATGGTGTCCACACACTCGATCGCGGTAAGCGGATAGGTGCAAGTCCTTACAATTTTGGGCGAGCCGTCTTTTGCAGTGTGCTCCATGGTCACGATGAGCTTCTTCGCGCCGACGGAAATGTCCATAGCGCCGCCGATTCCGCCCGCTCCCTTTGCGCCGGGGACGCGCCAATTGGCCAGGTCGCCGCGTTCTGAAACTTGAAGTCCACCCAGAATGCATATATCGAGATGGCCACCACGCGTCATCACGTGAGCATCATCCTGGGAAAAATACGAACCTCCGGGCAGCAGTGTTACCGGGACTTTCATCGCGTCAACCAGATCGAAATCCTCTTCGCCGGATTTTGCACGCGGCCCCATGCCGAGAATTCCGTTTTCGCTGTGGAAATACACCGAAATGTTCGACGGGACGTATGCAGCGATTAGATTGGGAATTCCCCAACCGAGATTGACGTAAACTCCGTCGGGCAATTCCATGGCCGCGCGTTCCGCAATCTGTTCACGCATAAGCCGCGATTTAGACATAACGTTTCCCCGCAGCTTGCACGATACGATCTACAAAAATTGAAGGAGTGACGATGGTTTCAGGGTCGAGCTCGCCTGTCGGGACGATTTCTTCTACTTCCACAATCGTGAATTTCGCTGCAGTAGCCATAATTGGGTTGAAATTTCGAGCGGCCTTGCGATAGATCAAGTTTCCCATGTGATCCGCGCGGTGCGCGCGAATAAAGGCGTAGTCAGCGCCGAGAGCCTGCTCCAGAATGTAACGTTTCCCGCGGATTTCACGCTCTTCTTTGCCGCGGGCGACTTCAGTACCCACTCCGACCGGAGAGAAAAATGCCGGGATGCCGGCGCCAAACGCGCGCATTCTTTCGCACAGAATTCCTTGAGGGACAAGTTCGAGCTCGATTTCACCAGCGTCAAACTGCTCTTGAAAATATTTCGCGCCTGGGCCTGGGAAAGCTGCAACCACTCTGCGGATTTGCTTATTCTTGAAAAGAATGCCAAGTTCGCCCTCGCCTGTGCCGCAGTTATTGCTGATAACGCTAAGATTCTTCGCACCTTGTCGAGCCAGCCCTTGAATCAAATTGTTGGGAAAACCGGCGCCACCAAATCCGCCAAACATTATCGTTGCGCCATCCGGGATATCGGCGACGGCTGCGTCGACTGAGGAAAAAACTTTTTCTTTTAAGGACATCGTGACGATGTTTGATTTTTTATCATGGATGGGGGGAATTCGTAAGGGGAAGCTGCGTACGCAGGTTGTTCCGATCACCATTATCACTAAATGGTCTTCCCTTCAAAAGTACAGCGAGCCTTGCATTTCACATCAGCCTCTAAAATTTAAGGATTGCCAAGCTACAGAACCAGCGCGCCGATTTGCGCCTACAGCAAGTGATGTATTGTTTTTAACAATGACGCCGGGTAGCGTTCTAGTTTCGCGCCCTATCTTAGGCTCTTATGCCAAAGAATATTCTGATCGCGGATGACAATGCTGGAGTGCGAACCCTGATTCGCACCTATCTCGAAATGCAAACAGAATTCGAAATTTGCGGCGAGGCTAGCGATGGAGTCGACGCCATCGAAAAGATTAAAGAACTCAAGCCGGACCTGATTCTGCTGGATTTGGCCATGCCTAAGATGAACGGCGCAGAGGTAGCGTCGATCATAAAGGGCTCGATGCCACACATTCCAATTATTTTGTTTTCCGTATATGGAGAAAAAATCGGGAAGTCTCTGGCTTCAGCGGTAGGCGTCGACATCGTGCTTTCCAAACCAGATGGAATTAGTAACCTGGTGGCGTCCGTAAAAAACCTGCTGCACGTCGCTTGATCCTTCTCGCTGTCTATCGCCTTCTGCTCGTTGCATGTTTTCCATCGGATCGCGATTTCGTAGCGTATCCGCGCCGCCCCAAAATCGTTAACAATCATGGTGCCCGGGGTGGGGGTCGAACCCACACGACGCGTAAGCGTCAGGGGATTTTAAGTCCCCCGCGTATGCCATTCCGCCACCCGGGCTCAATTCTATTGCTTCATATTACTCTACAACACTGTGTCGGAGTTCGTACCGGCGAGCTTTGTTTTGAGGTTTCCCCGATGTTTGTTTTTGTTATTGTGGAGTAGCCGAATGAGACGGGCTTGAGGATGATCCGCGCGCGCCGAACCCGGGCTCCTTTTCGGACGGTCTTTGCAGCGATGTCGCACAGCCCCACTCAGAGTGTCGCCATCCAATGAATCGGGCTGCGGTTCAAAGAGGTTTGTTTCTTTTTGGAGAGTAAAGGCTGGGATCGCAGTAAACGGGACGGTCTTAAGTGGGTAAACTCATCGTTGTCATCGGAAGCATAAATCTCGATCTCGTTTCGAATGCGGAACGCGTGCCGTTACCGGGCGAAACTCTCACGGGCCGCACCTTTTCGACTTTTCATGGCGGAAAAGGGGCTAACCAGGCTGTTGGCGTAGCCAGGCTTGGATACCCAGTGAGTATGGTTGGCAAAGTGGGCGACGATTCGTTTGGCTCGGCGCTGAAGGGAGCACTGTGCAAAGCTGGAGTGAACGTAAAGGCGGTCGGGACGACGAAAGGGTCGTCTGGCGTGGCGTTAATCAATATTGGTGACGACGGGCAGAACAACATTGTTGTGGTTCCGGGGGCTAATGGAAAGTTGTTGCCGAAAGATATAACGCGCGCTTCTGCACTCTTGCGCAAGGCTGAAATGTTTTTGACGCAACTGGAAATTCCTCTGATCACTATGGAGACGCTGGCGGTTTTTGCGCACAAGAATAAGATTCCGTTGATGCTGGATCCCGCTCCAGCGCGGGAACTTCCCAAGGGTTTGCTGCAGTGCGCCACGTGGATCACGCCGAATGAAAGCGAGACGCGCATTCTCTGCGGTCTTAGCGCACATGAGCCGGTGAGTCCTGCCACCGCAGCGCGCTGCGCGGATCTGCTTTTGGAGCGCGGGCCGAAGAACGTATTGATCAAGATGGGCTCGCAGGGTGTTTTCCTGGCTACGGGCGGAGGAACGCGGGAGATGATTCCGGCATTTGCGGTGAAGGCGGTGGACTCCACTGCAGCGGGCGACGCGTTCAACGCGGGATTTGCTGTAAGCCTTCTGCGAGGAGAAGCGCCGGTGCAAGCTGCACGGTTTGCGTCGGCGGTTGCGGCAATCTCTGTTACGCGACCCGGGGCGCAACCTTCGATGCCCACCGCTCGCGAGGTCGAGCAATTTTTGAAGGCGCAATAAAACCCCGCGAGCGTGCCGTTCTCTCCCGCGAAAAATTCCTTGGCATATCGTTATGGTTTGGGCTCGGCAGTCAGTTCGGGCTGAGGGAGGGCTTCGCCGCTGAGCTCACTTTGACGCCGGGCGCGACTGGCGTTGAGCAGGTTGGTGGCTGCGACGAGTTCGGTCTGTCCGTCCTGGGAGTGCCCTTCACGGAGGAGAATTTGGCCTTTTAAATTGTGATAATTCGGATTGTCCGGATCGATTTTCACCGCGGCATCGATTGCGGTTAAGGCTTGGTCGAATTTCTTTTCGTGCTGATAAACACGCGCTAGCCCGAAGTACGAGCTGGACAGGTGGGAATCGCGGCGCAGAGCTTCGCGGAAGTTTTGTTCTGCTTTGGAGTCCTGCTGCTGATAGATGTACACCAGGCCGAGGCGGTCGTAGTTGAAGGCCACGTCGGGCTCCAGCGCGATGTCCTTCTCAAATTGCTCTTTGGCGTGGTCAAAATCGAGGCGAGCCAGGTAAACCAATCCCAGGTTGAAGTGCACGAAGGGCAGATTGGGATCGGATTTCGCAGCCTGCTCAAGTTCTGCCAGCGCTTTGTCATTTTCTTCGCGATTCAAGAAAGCTTTGCCCATCAGCATGTGATATTCGGCGGTGTTCTGTCCCAATTCAACGAAGCGACTGAGAGCGCGATCCTGCAATTCGGTGTTCCCTGCTTTGTCGGCTGCGTTTCCAAGGACGTAGAGATAGTTCAGGTCATTCGATTCCTGCGGCCACAAATCATGGAGGACGCGGACTGCGTCGGCATAGCGGTCGGTGAAGAAATAGCAGAGGCCGAGGAGGTAGCGGGCTTGCACGGAGTCTGGTTGGTCACGCACGACGGACTCGAATGGCGCAATCGCAGAGTGAAATTCGTTCTGGCGATAGTAAACCAAGCCGATGTTGAGCCGGATACCGGCGACGTTGGGTGCAAGGTGTTCGGCTTTGTGCAGCAGGTCGAGAGCGGCCGGCCAATTCTGGCGGCGCATGGCGATGACGCCGAGATTTGCGTAAGCGCCGGCGGAGTTGGGGTCTTGAGCAAGCACCTGTTTAAAGGAAAATTCAGCTTGGTCCAGATTACCGTCGCGGAGGGCGGCTTCTCCGCTACGGAAGAGTTCGGGGATGGTCGGTTCCTGCGCTGGAAGCAGCGTCGCGGCAGCAAGCGAGAGGAGCAACAGCGCAATGATGAATCCTTTGGAAGCGCGGAGAAACGAGGAAAAGGACTCCGGGAAAGTGTGAAGTTGCGTTAGGCGATACATGCGGTTGTGGCCCCGGGTAGAAAGGGTCTAGTGGTTTGTTTTCTATAACTTCTACTTTTCAGCCAGAACCGGGTAGAAATGCGATTCTGTACAGCAACCCGTTCGATAAATTCGAATTGCTGCGAAAGGTCCGGACCGCTCCGGCGATTCCGCTGATACCGTTGATCGCAGCAGGTTAGCGACTGCGGAGACTCAATTTCGAGAGCAGCGAGACCGGGATTCTGAGGCTGCTCCGGCCTGATTCGATCACCGTCGATACTAAACCAAATTTTCATCGCGCCAATGATAGGAAGTTGGAAGTGCGAATACAAGGGTACGAGACGGTGGACTTTTGCAGACTGAGGCGGTAATGTGTCTGCAGCTTTCGACCAGATTTCCCATTTCCAACTCGCAGATCAGCCGTTTACATGCTGGTGGACAGTCCACCCACACGGCATTCGAAAAGTGTCTTCTATAGGACAGTTTTTCGGCTGGCTTAGTCGCAGCATATTCGAATGATTCGGTCTACTTGGACTTGGAATTACTGCTGATCAGACAGGCCCGAAAGTTTTATCTCGCTACGGGCAGTCGCGCAACACGAAACTAATTATTAAAGAAAAGAGGGCCAGATGAAGCGCCGAGCACGCACGTTTGTGTCAAATGCCGGGCTTGTGGTGGGGCGATCGTTCTGCCCGTTTTTTGCGATCGGGATTATCGCCGGAGCGATGCTTTGGGGGCCTTGGGTAAGTTTGGGAATCACGGTGCTGGCGTTCGTTACTGCAATGAGGTTCGAGTGAGTCGAGAAGGAGGCACGGCTCCGGCGGATTCACAACGCTGGCATATTCTCGCTCATCCACAAGATCTGCACTGCGTGATCTTCCATATCGCTTGTCTGGTTGCGTATGCCAGCGCGTTCTGGTTTTACAAACATCCTACGCTTGTGGGCATCACGGGTGCGCCGTCCCGCGCCGCGTTTGTGTTGGCGTCGGCGATTTTACTGGGCTGGATTTCGGGAATAAACGTTGGCGTCAACTTTCACAACCATTCGCATCTCCGGATTTTTACTTCACCTTTTGTGAATCGGTGGTTCGGGCGATTCTGGACATTTTCGGGTGGCTGGCCTTCGTTCTTTTGGGAGTATACACATACAGTTCACCATGCCCATCTGCTCGGCCAGGAAGATTGGACCCTCCCAAAACGGAATGCCGATGGAACTTCTGAAAGCCTTCAACGCTACGTGCTGGCGCATTGGCCATGGCGGTATGTGGTCCACTTGCGCAAGGAATTAATTCTGCATCCGACGCTGCGGAGGAAAGCGCTTTCTGAATTAGCCATTTTCGCCGCGCTTTGGTCAATTCCCTTTTGGATCGATCCGATCATGGCGATATGGCTGTGGGTGCTGCCGCAGTGGCTCGGCAACGCATGGGTGATGGGATCGGGGATGTATGTGCAGCACGTTGGCTGCGTACGCAAGACCGCCGACAGGCCTGTGAGTCACTCCAACGTTTTTCTGCTGAAGTTTTTCAATATGACCATGTTCAACATCGGATACCACCTGGAACATCACGACAATCCGAAGGTGCATTGGTCGGAACTGCCCGAACTTCACGAACGCCTGAAGAAAGAAATGATCGATGGGGGAGCGCACGTACTTCCCTACGGTTATTACTACGCGTCATTCTTACTCGCCGGGGACGCCGAACGGAGAATTCGTTTCGACGACCAGCACGCGGACTACACGAAGACTGGACGTAGAATCGATGACTTTGCCGCGGATTGAGGAAGAGTCGGAATTCCGACGCGCCTGAGATGCGGCTTCGTTGACTTGCTACGAAGCGCAACCTAAGATGCTCGACTAATGGCGGACTCGAAGCCACTTAGCGGAACGACGGTTTCGCATTACCGCATTGTGGAAAAGCTCGGCGGCGGCGGAATGGGCGTGGTGTACTCCGCCGAAGACACAAAACTCCGCCGTCTGGTGGCGCTTAAATTCCTCCCGGACGACACTGCGAGCGATCCTCATGCCATCGAGCGCTTTCGCCGCGAAGCGCGCGCAGCCTCCGCACTCAACCATCCAAACATTTGTATCATTCACGATATAGATGAAGACCAGGGCCAACACTTCCTGGTGATGGAGTTTTTAGAAGGCCAGACGCTTAAGCACCGCATCGCGCGCGGTGCCATCCCTCTGGACGAAATGTTGGAAATCGGCATTCAGGTATCCACTGCGCTAGACGCCGCGCACGGGAAGGGAATCGTTCACCGCGATATCAAGCCGGCAAACATTTTTCTGGTTCGGCATGCGCAGGCTAAAGTGCTCGATTTCGGCCTAGCCAAGATTGTGGCGACGCACCGCGTGGTTCCCGGCATCACCGTGTCGGCGCTCCCTACTGCTTCCGAGCAGGAGCTACTGAGCAGCCCCGGCTCGGCCATGGGCACCGTGGCCTATATGTCGCCGGAGCAGGCGCTGGGCGAAGATCTGGACGCGCGCTCGGACCTTTTCTCCTTCGGCGTGGTGCTTTACGAGATGGCCACCGGCGCCATGGCCTTTTACGGCGCAACTTCCGGAGCGATGTTCGACGCGATTCTGCACAAAGATCCTGTGCCGCCGGGAAGGCTCAACCCGCAACTTCCCGCGGAACTTGACCGCATAATTCATAAGGCTCTCGAAAAAGACCGCGCGCTTCGCTATCAGCACGCTTCCGAACTGCGTGCTGATCTGCAACGCCTGAAACGCGACAGCACTTCCGGACGTGTGGCTATCGCCGGGAGCGGAACTGGAACAGCCCTCCCCCAACCGGCCGCGCCTTCGGCGTCTTCGGGTTTAGCTGCGCGAGCAACGGGCGAACAGGCCTCGAGCAGTTCCGCTGTCGTAGCCGTCGCAAAACAACACAAGCTCGGCCTCGCCACCGGTGCATTGATCGCGATCGTGGTCCTCGCTGCGGCGGCTTATGGTTTATATGCTCTGCTTCATCGCGCTGGCCCCACTCCATTCGCGGACTTCACTATCACGCAAATCACCAACAACGGGAAATCAGTCGAAGCGGCCATTTCTCCGGACGGCAAATATCTCCTGAGCGTCCTGGCTGACAAAGGCAAACAAAGCCTATGGCTCCGTCACGTAGTCACGAATAGCGACACACAAGTAATCCCTCCAGCCGACGCGTTTTACCAGACTCTGACATTTTCGCCGGATGGCGATTACATTTATTTCCGTAAGGCGACAGACAACACGCACAATGAGTTCAACGCTTTCCGTGCTCCGGTGTTGGGTGGCACACCGCAACTCGTTGTGCGAAACATCGACAGCGCGATCAGCTTCTCTCCCGACGGAAGAATAGCCTACACACGAGGGAATGATCCGGTCGGAAGGTTTCAAGTGCTCATCGCAAACGCGGATGGCACGAACGAAAAGATGTTTTATGGCGAACCTAACTCTTTTGCTCCGCAACAAGTACCTTGGTCACCAGACGGAAAACAGATCGCTGCACTTATGCCCGGAGCCGGCGAGTCGACCAGCGTCATCGAGTTCTGGAATGCGGCGTCTGCCAAAGTGCAGGCGGTTGTCCCGTTCAATAAAACGCAGCTTAACGACTTGGCATGGTTGCCCGACGGCCGTAGCCTGGTGGTGACCTATCAGAACAATGCGTTACCTTTTGCGCGGGCGCAGATCGGGCTGCTCTTCGCAAAGGCAACCGAATTTCGTGCGATCACCAAGGATACGAATAGCTATCGAACGCTGACACTCTCCGCCGACGGGAAGGCGCTGGCCACCGTTCAACAAAAAACCACAAGAACTTTGTACCTGCTGCCGGCCGGCGGATTCTCCGGAAGCCCTCCGGCTGCGGCTTCGGCGCAGCTCAAAGACTCTTTTTCCTTTAATTGGACGTCAAACGGAGACCTGTACTTTGCCGATGGCGGTACTTTGCTGCAAATCTCGCCGGACGGCGCCAACAAGACGACCGTGCTCAGTGAGCCTGGCGCCGTAATAGCCGCGGCGATCGCCTGTCCGAATGGATCCGACGTGATACTTGAATGGGATGGCCACTCCGCTGCCAAGATCAACATTTGGCGCATATCCCCCGACGGCTCCAACCTGAAGCAACTCACCTATGGCAACGCAGATATTTCCGCAAAGTGCATGCCGGACGGAAAATGGGTGTATTACGAAGACTGGCTCGTTCCTCGCGTTATGCGCGTGCCTATAAACGGGGGGGCGCCGGAGATTGTGCCGGGAATGAACATTCCGCACACTACTTTCTCGTCGCCGGGCTTCGCTACTTCGCCGGACGGAAAGTGGCTTGCGATTCTTCTTAACCAGATTGACTCCCGGGGCTCCGTGGCCAAAATTGCACTGGTTCCACTCGATGCCGGACCGAATCCGCCCGTGCGGTTTCTCGACCCAGATCCGAGAGTTGCGGAGAACCCGCAGTTCACGCCGGATGTAAGCGCGCTTGTGTACCCCATTCGCGAAAACGGTGTGGACAACCTGTGGCTCCAGCCGCTCGACGGCTCCCGCGGCCGCCAAATCACTTCCTTCGAAACGGATGCAATCGAGAATTTCCGTTTCTCGCCCGACGGCAAGAATCTGGGCGTTTTCCGTGAGCACGTCGAATCCGACGTGGTGCTTCTGCACGACACCGGCAGTTCGCCGCGCTGATTCGCCGCTTAGCGGGATTTCTTTGCGCTGGGCCGGCGCCAGTGCGCGTCTCCGTTTGACTCACCGCGGTTGAGCCCCTAAGATAGGCGCCACAATGGCGGATTCGCTCGTCGGGCAAACCGTTTCGCATTACCGCATTCTGGAAAAACTTGGCGGCGGAGGCATGGGCGTGGTGTACGAGGCGGAAGACACCAGCCTAGGCCGGCGCGTGGCCCTGAAATTTCTGCCGGAAGATCTGGCACGCGATCCTTACGCGCTGGAACGGTTTCAGCGCGAGGCTCGCGCTGCTTCGGCGCTGAATCATCCGAATATTTGCACGATTCACGAGATTGGGCAGCAGGACGGGCGATTCTTTATCGTGATGGAGCTGTTGCAGGGGCAAACGCTGAAGCATCGCATCGGCGGTAAGCCTCTCCCGTTGGATTTGCTGCTGGAACTGGGTGTGGAAGTGGCGGATGCGTTGGATGCGGCGCACGAAAAGGGTATCGTGCATCGCGACATCAAGCCGGCAAATTTATTTGTGACGCAGCGCGGGCATGCCAAGGTGCTGGATTTTGGTTTGGCGAAGCAATCGTTGCGCGTTGACGGCGCGACAAAAACGTTCGCTGCCAGAGACGCGGATGTGACGGTGGACCAGGAGCATCTCACCAGCCCGGGAATGACTTTGGGCACGGTCGCGTATATGTCGCCGGAGCAGGCGCGCGGCGAAGAACTGGATGCGCGCAGCGACCTTTTTAGTTTTGGCGCGGTGCTGTACGAAATGGCTACGGGCGCGCTCCCCTTCCGCGGCGACACCACCGCAGTGATTTTCAACTGCATTCTGGAAAAAGCTCCGGTGCCGGCGGTGCGTTTGAATCCGGATATTCCTCCGCGGCTGGAAGAAGTGATTTCGAAAGCGTTGGAGAAGGACCGGCGCATGCGTTATCAGCACGCGGCGGAGTTACGCACGGACTTGGCGCGGCTAAAGCGAGATACGGATTCGAACAGGGTTTCTGCAGCGGTGATGCCGACTTCGTCATCGGGCGGAGCTCGCGAAGCTGCTATGTATCAACAAACGCCGATGAGTGGCACGCCATCGGTTGCGGTGGCGACTCCGCCCAGCGGGATTAGCGCTGCGGCAATTCCGGCGATGGGCGCGAGCGATGTGATTTTGTCAGACACAACGAGAGTGGCGGCAATTGCCGTTCCCAGGCGGCGGTGGCCGATTTTGGCGGGGACCGTTATTTTGATTGCAGCGCTGGCACTTGGCGCGTATTTGTTTCTGCATCGAGCTCCGAAGTTCACCGGAAAAGGCTCTATTGTCCTTTCGGACTTCACGAACACGACCGGCGATGCTGTGTTTGACGACGCGCTTCGACAGGGACTGGCGGCGCAGCTCGCGCAATCGCCTTTCCTCAACATACTTTCCGAGCAGCAAGTTCGGCAGCAGCTTAAGTTCATGGGCCAGCAGCCGACGGCGCGTTTGACGAACGATTTGGCACGGCAAGTTTGCCAGAGGACGCAGAGCGCCGCGGTGCTGGAAGGATCTATTGCACAAATCGGAAACACTTACGACCTGATACTGAACGCGGTGAACTGCGCTTCCGGCGAGACATTGGCTACGGCGCAGACCGAAGCGACAGACAAGAATCAGGTGCTGGGCGCGCTGGGCAAAGTAGCTGAGGAGATGCGCGGAAAACTTGGCGAATCGCTGGCTTCGATTCAGAAGTACAACACGCCGATCGCGGAAGCGACCACGCCTTCGCTGGAGGCGCTCAAGGCTTTCAGCCTGGGGATGCAAGCGCGCACAAATAAAGGGGAAGATGTGGCGGCGCCTTTTTTCAAGCAGGCGGTCACACTGGATCCGAATTTCGCGATGGCTTATGCGGTGTTGGGCCAAGTAGAAGCCAACCTAGGTGAACGAGAGATCGGCGCCGGGTACACCAAGAAAGCTTACGATTTGCGGGAGCGCGCCAGCGAGGTTGAAAGGTTCTACATCGATTCGCACTACTACAACAACGTGACCGGAGATAGTGAAAAGACCATACAGATTTACGAACTCTGGACGCAGACTTACCCGCGAGATTCGATTGCACATGGAAACCTCGCCGTAGAGTACACCGCTCTGGGCCAATGGGAAAAGGCATTGCCGGAAGCGCTGGAAGGGCACCGGCTATCTCCCGACGAGAGTATCAACTGGTATCAGGTTGCCTTCATTTACCTGGGACTCGGCCGCATCGACGAGGCCAAGGCGACGGCTAATCAAGCGATTGCACAGAAGGTGGACGTCCCGAACCTGCATGTGGCTTTGTACCAAATTGCATATTTACAGGACGATGCACCAGCGATGTCTCATGAGCTTTCCGTGATTTCGAACTATTCGCCTGCGGTAGCTCCGTTGGCGAGTTATCTGGAAGCGCATACCGAGGCATCCTACGGTCACATGGACAAAGCCCGAACGCTATTTCAGCGCTCTGTGACATCTTCAGAAAGCGCAACGAAGAAGGAATCTGCTGCTTCCTTCACAGCTTCTCGGGCCATCGTGGAGGCTACAGTTGGCGATAAGCTTGGAGCTCGGAAGGACGCCGAAGCGGCACTAAGCATGAGCTCATCACTGAGCGTGAAGGTTTCGGTGGCAACTGCGTTGGCGCGCGCAGGAGAAGTGGCGCGCGCCGAGTCATTGGCCAGCGAGATCGCCAAGGATCGGGCTCCGACTAGCCTGGAAAATCTGTATGAGCTCCCTACCGTTCGCGCGGCTATCGAATTGGATCGTAATAATGCGGCGAAGGCCATCGAAATCCTGCAACCGGTCCTTCCTTACGATCTTGCCAATGGAAGGAGACTTCAGAGCGCTTACGATCGGGGCGAAGCTTACCTGATGCTGCATAAGGGCAATCAAGCTGCTGAAGAATTTCAGAAGCTTTTGGACCATCGGGGAATTGTGCTGAATTCCGTGCTTGCCCCGCTGGCGCATTTGGGACTCGGCCGCGCCTACGCCATTCAAGGCGATTCGGCGAAAGCGCGCGCTGCGTACCAGGATTTCTTCGCGCTGTGGAAAGATGCGGACCCGGACGTTCCTATCCTGAGGCAAGCCAAAGCGGAATACGCGAAACTGCAATAGCGGTGGTTATGCGGAGCGGATAGCATCGGTGGGATTGATGCGCATCGCGCGGCGCGCCGGTAAGTAGCTGGCGAGTGCCGCTACAGCGGCGAACGCGATGGCGCTCCCGGCAAAAGTGATCGGATCGGTTGCGCTGGTTTGGAATAAGAGGCTGGCCATCAGTCGCGTTAGAGCGAATGAAGCGGCGAGGCCTATGGCGATTCCGGCGGCGGCTAGTCTAAGTCCGTTTCCGATTACGAGTTTGAAAATATCGGCGCTGGATGCGCCGAGAGCGATGCGGATGCCCAACTCCTGAGTCCGCTGGGCGACGGAATAAGCGATTACTCCGTAGATTCCCACTACAGCAAGAATTAAAGCCGTCGCCGAAAATATTCCGATTAACAACAGCATCGAACGCGTTTGTGCGCTGGCTGCTTCCAGGCGTTCCTGCATGGTTTGGATATCAGTAATTGGTTGGCCGCGATTCACAGCAACAATTTGGGCGCGCAAGGCGGAAGCCACGGCATGGGGGTCCATTGTGGTCCGCAGAGTGATGTAAAGCGTGGACGATGCAAGTTGTGGATACGGCAAAAATATTTCGGGTTGAGATGCCGTAGCGAGACTATCGTTCTTAATATCTCCGACCACGCCGATAACCTGGCTTGCGGGCATTCGACCCACCCAAACCAGTTTGCCGATCGGATTCTGGTTGGGCCAGAAGCGACGAACCACCGCTTGGTTCACCATTACAACTGGTGCTGAAGTTGCATTATCGCTTGTGG
Organism: uncultured Acidobacteriota bacterium; assembly: GCA_963838475.1. Classification (GTDB taxonomy): domain Bacteria; phylum Acidobacteriota; class Terriglobia; order Acidiferrales; family UBA7541; genus Palsa-295. Next base: position 675,538 of record CAWIRJ010000004.1, on the reverse strand, counting down.
CGAAACTGCGCCCCTCGATTAATGGCACGCCCATCGCCCTTGGATAATCCGGGCTAATCGATTCGATCAGGACAATTGTGCGACGGCCGAGTTCAACTTCAGGCTCGCCTTCGAAGCGAACAGGCGTTCCGTGTGTCGGAAAAACAGGTAGGGCGGTGGAGATAGCGGCAGCTTGTACTCCCGGAATCGATTGCAAACGCTGAAGCGCGTCTTGGTAGAAAGCGATGCGCTTGGGTTGATCTGGATAACTAGCTGGCGACAGAAACGTCTGTGCGGTGAGCGTGTTCTTCGCGTCGAACCCTGGGTCCACCGTACGGAGATGTACAAAACTCCGTATCAACAAGCCGCAACCGATCAGCAGCACCATGGAGAGCGCAACCTGAGTGGCGACGAGTGCGCTTCGCGCGCGATTTCGCTGGCGGTTTCCAGCAGAACCGCGGCCCTCGTCAGATAACATCCCGGCGACGTTAGGGCGGGATAGCTGAAGCGCGGGCGTAAGTCCGAACAAGATTCCGCTCATAACAGAAATTGCCAGAGTGAAAGCAAGGACACGCAAATCCATCGGTACATCAGCAGCCTGAGGCAGATTCGTTTGTGTGAACGTGGCGAGGAACTTGGTGCCGAGAAGGCCGAAGAAGACTCCCAGGGCGCCGCTCAATACGGCCATCAGAACGCTCTCAGTTAAAAGCTGGCGAACCATGGCCGCGCGAGGCGCTCCCAGAGCGCTGCGAACGGCAAATTCTTTTCTTCGGACGATTGCCCGAAAAAGCAGAAGGCTGGCCACGTTGGCGCATGCGATTAAAAGCACGAAGCCGACTGCGGCCGAAAGAATCAGAAGCGTGGGGCGGACATTAGCGACGAGATTGGACTGAAGGTCCCCGACAGTCATGGCGACATCCGAAGTGGAATCAAAATTGTTAGGCTTATCGTGTTTGTACTGTTGGAAGATGACCTCGGTTTCGGCTTGCGCCTGTGAGGGCGTGACTCCGTGACGCAAGCGGCCGATAGCTTCGTAATACATACCGCCGATATTCACCCGAGCAGGCGTGGTCATGCTGAAGTCGATGAGGCGAGTGATCCAAATTTCCGGCTGGCGGCCCAGCAAGCGCACGCCGAATTTCGGAGGTAAGACGCCGATTATCGTGTAGTCCTTGGAATCGAGTGCGAGTTGTTGGCCGACCGCGCTTGGTGCGTTGCCGAAAAGGCGCATCGCCAATTCGTAACCGATCATTACAACTTGATTGCCGCCGGGCTGATCTTCTTCGACTGTAAAGGCACGGCCGGCAAGAGGCTTCACGCCGAGAAGCTCAAAGAAGTTTCCGGTAACTCGCTCGGCATCGATTTGTTCGGCACCCTCGCGACGATCCAGATTTACTGTTTCAAATTGATAGGCCGCGACGCCGGCGAAGGATTGATTCGTATCGGATAAAAGCGAGAAATAGGGTAGCGAAACGCAGCATGTACCGTCGCGTTTAGTGCTGATGCGAACTAATTGGCCAGGATCCTTATAAGAAAGCGGACGGAGCAATACAGAATTGGCGACTGTGAAGATCGCCGTATTCGCCCCGATTCCAAGGGCGAGCGTGGCGATTGCGAGAGCCGTGAAACCGGGCGTCCTGGCCAACATTCTCAGGCTATAGCGCAAATCTCGGGCGAGCGTATTCAAGCGTTCCACCTTTGCAATGAGCGTAGTTCAATCCTATCGCAAGAGGCGTTAGAGATTCCAATGCGCAGTGACATGATGGCGGCGACCACAATATATTCGGTGGATCAGCGAAAGAATTCGTTGAGATTTGCGGGATGCAGAATTTTTGACGCGACTCGGGCGCGTTTGACTACTGGGCGAAGTCGACAAAGATAGCGACCCAGTCGTTCGCTCCCACGACGCGGAAAGTATGGCCTTTCCCGGTGAGGTCTTCGGCAAGATATATTCGCCCGGGCTCGACTGAAAACTTTTCGCCGCCCGCTACCTCAATTTCTGCGCGGCCGCTGATGGGGACTACGTAGCGGCGCACGTCCGCGTTGTGCCAATCCTCGAAAAAGCCGGGTGCCAAACGAACCACGTACGATTTGTTGGTCTTTATGTGCTCGGATTCCTCTGCGCTTGCCGGCGCTCCGGTCACAGGGAAAAATTTCACTTCGATCTGCTCGACATGACTGAGCCCGTCGGTGCCCGTATAAAGGCGAGTGGCCTTAACGGCGGCACGTTCCTGGGCCGCAACAGCAGTATGGCTGCGATATCCATGCCACTCAAAAATCAGAAAGATGGCCAAGGCCGTCAAGACAATGCGGTTCGCTATGGTTTTCATGAGCTACCTCTCAAAAGTGAGGCGGGCATTATATACATTGGCCATTGCTGCGCTGTCTAGGCCTGCTATTACTCCGGTGAAACCACCCGCTGGCGGCGGGCAAAGCTAGGCCGGGCCCGGACGCAAAGGTCTCGCGTTTTTCGCTTGACATGGAGAGGCTATGAATATTTAATTCGTTTTAATAAATTTAATAAAAGGCGTGGGTGGGGTGCCCAGGCACATTTTTAGGACTCTTCCAACGAGTTTTTGGAGTATCTTCTCTCTTCAAAAGCGTCCGAAATCGCGCGTTGCGAGCGGACGGCTTGCAGATGTACACCTTCTTGATTCTGGCCCAACGGAGATGGCAATGAAACTTATCCGCATCGCTTTCTGCTTAACTGCTTTCATCTTGTGCGCAGCGGGCGCGGTGTTCGCGCAGGACACCGGTACGTTTACCGGAACCGTCCACGACAGTACGGGAGCGATAGTGGTGGGAGCGGATGTGACGGTCAGCAACGCGACCGTCGGCGTGAATAAGACGGTGACGACAAACGCGGACGGAAGCTGGGTTACTCCGTACCTGACCGCCGGGTCGTATGACATCACCGTCAGCGCAAAAGGGTTTAAGAAATACGAAGCCAAGGGCGTTGTCTTACGCGTGGGCCAGACGGCAAAAGTGGACGTAACACTCGAAGTTGGAACAGTCACAAGCGAAGTCACGGTGGTGGGCACCGGCCTGGCGCAAGTGGAAACCGAATCGGCGCAGGTGGGGGGGGTAGTCACAGGCACCGAAATCACCCAACTGCAACTGAATGGGCGTGATTTTGCGCAACTGATTACGTTGACACCTGGAGTGAATAATCAAACGGGACAGGATGAAGGGACCGTTGGAATCGCCGGCAACACGATCTTTTCGGTGAATGGAGGGCGAGGAGAAAACAATAACTGGGAAGTGGACGGCGGCGACGACATGGACAATGGAAGCAATAATTCGCTGAACGTCTTTCCGAGCATTGATTCCATCGCTGAAGTGCGCGTGCTGACTTCCAACTACGGTGCGGAATACGGGCGCAACGCTTCCGGAACGGTGGAAACGGAACTAAAGTCCGGAACGAATTCTTTCCACGGCGACGTGTATGAATTTAACCGCAATAACATTTTTAACGCCCGGAACTATTTTGATCCCCCGGGTGCGGTTCCGGAATACAAGAAGAACGATTTCGGATATACGATCGGCGGGCCGGTATTTATTCCCGGCCACTATAATACGGACAAGAGTAAGACCTTCTTTTTCTGGTCGCAGGAATGGCGGCTGGAGCGGATTCCCAACACGTTTAACATCCCGGTTCCTTCGAATCAGGAGCGCATGGGGAATTTCAGTGACGTTTGCCCTGGGCCTGACTGCCCCAATTTGCCTGGTGGTGGAACGTCAATTCCTCAGCCACTGGACCCCAATGCAACAGCCATTCTCGCGGAGATACCGGCTCCGAACAGCACAACTGGGTGCCCTTCGACAATTAGTGCCTGCTACAACGCCGACATCATACAGCCGACTTACTGGCGTGAAGAACTTCTCCGCGTGGACCAAAACTTCACACCGAAGTTGCGCGGGATGTTCCATTACATTCACGACTCCTGGAACACGGTTACACCGACTACATTGTGGTCCAACGCGACGCTGCCTGGAATTTCGACAAAATTTGTGGGGCCAACGACCAGCGCGGTTGCGCGACTGGTGTACACAGCCTCGCCGACACTGGTGAATGAGTTTGTTTTTAGCTACACCGCTGACCACATTTTCCTAACCAACGAAGGACCGTTCCAGCGTCCGCCGACCATGACGATGACCGGTATTTTTCCGGATTTTGGCGGGAAGCTGCCGACCGTTAGTGTGAGCGGCAACCAAGCGTACGGCCAGGGATTCACGGCCGACCCTTCCGATGAGCCGTGGAATAACGCTAACCCGACCTACACGATTCGGGACAATGTGACTAAGATTCTGGGCAAACACACTTTGAAATTTGGAGCTTACGTCGTAATTGCACAGAAGAATGAGTTGTCCGGAACAGGACTCCAGGGGTCTCTTAGCTTCGATGCCACAAATACAAATGTCACGACAGGAAACGCTTTCGCGGACTTGTTGCTGGGAAGGATTTCAACCTTCTCACAGGTCAATGCCGAACCAAAATATTACAGCCGGTACCAATTCGTTGAGCCATACATTCAAGATGACTTTCGCGTTACGCCTCGGCTGACTTTGAATATCGGGTTGCGCTTGAGTCTTTTCGGTACGTACTACGAAAAGGAAAAAAATACATTCAATTTTGAACCATCAGTATTCAATCCAGCCAATGCGCCGGCGCTCGATCCAGCGGGATCGGGGGCTTTGGTGAACCCAACTACGGGAGCTTTCCTGTCCCCCACAAACCCCGCCGACGCTCAATTTTTGTACAACGGGCTCGTTCAGTGCGGCGGTCCAGGTATACCGCGGGGATGCATGAAAGGGCATTTATTTAATCCAGCGCCAAGGGTTGGTTTCGCCTGGGATATTTTTGGAGACGGAAAGACCTCGCTGCGCGGAGGCTACGGAATCTTCTTCGATCACGGAAACGGGAACGAGGGTAACAGCGAATCGTTGGAAGGAAGTCCCCCCTTTGTGCTGAATCCTCAGCAGCCTAATATCTCGCCGGGAATTAATGGTTGCACACAACCAACGGGCTATACATGCATCGGTGGGAGCGGAGCATTGGCTTATCCCCTTAGCCTGGTCGCAATTCCCAACCACGCGGTATGGCCGTACATGCAACAGTGGAATCTAAGCATCGAGCGGGAGGTGCTGAAAAACACGGTTCTGCAGGTGGGATATGTGGGCAGCAAAGGAACGCATCTGGCGCTTAATGTCGACGAAAACCAATTGTTCCCGACCCCCTTGGGCGCAAACCCTTACAACCCTGGTGAGCCGATAGTGGTACAGGATCAAGCCATGCCTGCTAACCCCGCATTGGATAGTACGGGGCAGGTGGTGAATACAAATTGCAACACTCTCAGCGTGAATGGGCGCGGTCTGACGGGACAGGCTGCGATTAATCTCGGAACTGCTTGCGGAAACGATCCGTCGCCGTTCCGGCCTTTTGTCGGCTATGGGACGATCACTCGCAAGTACTACGGCGCAGACTCAAATTACAACTCATTACAAGTTTCGATTCGTCGTACGATTGCGCCGCTAGTAGTTTCTCTGTCGTACACCTACAGCCATTCAATTGACGACGCTTCGGATTTGGCGGATCAGAACTTTGTAAATTCCTATGACTTAGCGGCAAACCGAGCGAGTTCAAACTTCGATGAACGCCACATCCTGACGTTCAGCTACATTTACAGTCTCCCTTCGCCGTGGAAGAGCGGGTGGAAACAACAGGTACTCAGCGGATGGGAGTATTCCGGGATCACGTCTTTCAATACTGGACAGCCTTTCAGCGTGCTAAACGGGATATTTGGAGACAATGCGGGCGTCGCTAACGGCGTGGGAACGAACGGCTCTTACGCCGACCTGGTGCCCGGAGTGAGTCCGTATAGCAAGCCGTCGGCGGCTGCAATCGCCGCATTAGCCCCCGGCTCAGGACCGCTGCTTTACAATCCTGCGGCGTTCGAGGCGCCGATGGGCTTAACGTTTGGCGACTCCGGCAGAAATCTTCTGAATAATCCCAGCCGATTGAACTTTGACATGGCATTGTTCAAGAATTTCCCGATCCATGAGTCCATCTCGATGCAGTTCCGCGCGGAGGCGTTTAACATTTTCAATCACACGCAATGGGCGAGCAACAATGGAACGGCTAGCACGACGGGAAGCGGCGGCGTGGCGAACAATTCGATCTCGTGTTACGGAGGAACAAATAACTCCGCTGCAGATCCCGCGTGCTTGGGGAATGGCTTCTTGCAGCCAGAAGCAGCGCACAATCCGCGAATTTTGCAATTTGGGTTGAAGCTATTATTCTAGCGGGCGGCTTGATGCTATCTTTACGGCGGAGGAATCGGCTTCGTGCCAGCGATTCCCTTCCCTTCTATAAGCGTGTAAATATTGTCGGCGCTGACATTCTGTAATTTTTCCAGTAGTCCGCTGGGCCACTGAACCTCTACGGATTCCAGCTTCGTTTCTCTTCCTAAACCGAAATGGAGGCGCAAGTCATTTTGCGAGAGATAGCTTGCGCCTCCGCGGACTTCATTGAATTGCACAAGCTTGCCGGCGCGCACGGTAACACGCGCTCCGATTGCAGAGCGGTTGCTTTTTGTGCCGACCAGCTTGAATTCCACGCGGTGATTGCCGGGAACGCCGTGATTCAGCAAGAGCGAAGGTGGGCCATCCACGTTCAATAGCAGGACGTCGATGTTCCCGTCGTTCGCAACATCGCCGAATGCTGCACCGCGGCGGGAGACAAGTGGAATCGCATTGAGACCGGCGGCTGCGGCGGAATCGGTGAATGTGCCGTCATGATTGTTCATGTACAGCAAAAGCGGTTCGCGATAACGCGCGCCGGATTCCAAGGAATCCATTTGCGGGTACACGTGGCCATTGGCAACGAATAGATCTACCCAGCCATCGTTATCAAAATCGAAGAAGCCGGTGCCCCATTTCACGTAAGGATAACTGGAGGCCGCGACACCAGCTTTCCAAGTGACGTCTTCAAAACCGGTAGCTCCGAGATTGTGGTAAAGACTGTCTGCCTGGTCCATGAAATTAGTGACGAAGATGTCGAGACGGCCGTCGTGATCATAATCGCCAAAGTCCACGCCCATGGAGCCTTCTGCATCACCTTCAGCGCTTAGAGCGGTGCCGGATTGCATGCCCACATCGGTGAACGTTCCGTTATGATTGTTGTGGTAGAGATAATTTGGACCGGTGTCGTTGGCGACATAGAGGTCAGGCCAGCCATCGTTATCGTAATCGCCCCAGACCACGCCGAGGCCGTAATAGGCGCTGGGATCGTCCACACCAGCTTTCTTCGAAACTTCTTCAAACGTGCCGTTGCCGCGATTGTGATAGAGCAAGTCGGGTTCTCCGATCATGCCCCAGGGACCGCACTGCACTACGATGCCGCGGAATTTGCAGCCGCCGAAGGCGGCCACATTGTCGAGATCGACGTGCACGTACCGTGCGACAAAAATATCGACGAAGCCGTCCTTGTCATAGTCAGCCCAGGCTGCGCCGGTCATGAAACCGTTACCGCGCACGCCGGCTTTGTCGGTGACATCTTCAAAGGTGCAATTGCCGCGGTTGCGATAGAGCGCGTTTCCTCCATAGCCGGTCACGAATATGTCGGGCAATCCATCGTTGTCGAAATCGGCGACGGCGACGCCCATGCCCCAGCCTTTGCGAGTCAGCCCAGCTTGGGCGGTTATGTCTTGAAATCTCAGCGGAGTGGATTGGCGGTAAAGGGTGACCATGAGATCGCCGCCTTGTTTGTAACGATCGACGGTGGAACCATTGACCACCAGTGCGGAAAGGCTGCCGCTATTGTCACAGTCGATGAAGCCAACACCGCCACTCATCGATTCGACGATATATTTTTTTTCGAGCGACGCAATGTGGGAGACGGTAAAGCCAGCGGGGGCGGCAATGTCTTCGAAGACAGGGACCGGCGGGCGAGGGTTGCTAGTTTTCGCCCCGCTGGCAATGGACAAAACAATAAGGATCAGCGGCGTAAAGATTCTGGTGGTGAGTCGGGCGGCCAATTCGGAATTACTTTAACGTGCGAGGTTCGGGTTGTCCACCGCGTAAGACTTAGCTTCGGCGATTTACTTCGACAAGTCTTACGAGATCTTCGAACACTCCGTCGGACGCCTAAAACCTAGCCTGCGAATACCGCGATGACTAGTCGTCGGGCTCTGGATTGCTGCCTTGCCTTTCCTGTAAGCAATAAAGCACCAATTCCACTCGCGTTGAGACGCCGAGCTTGTCGAAGATCTTAAAAAGGTAATTTCTAATGGTGTGTTCACTGAGGTGCAGGTGGACCGAAATTTCGCGGTTAGTCATTCCCTCCGCTACCTGGCGCACCACCAGTTCTTCACGCTTGGAGAGGAGGTCTATGCCGTGGGCGTCTTGCAGACGCATGGGCATAGTCAGGCTGAGGGCTTCAAGCACGAAGCCGAGCTGCTCGCTATTTGCCCACACCTGACCTCGGTGCACGGCGTGAATGCACTTACCGAGAGTTTCCAGAGGCTCGTCCCTGAAGACGATGCCATGAGCGCCGCAACGAAATGCGTCGATCACGAGATCGCGTTCGCGGGTATCGAGAAGCATGACCGCTCGAGTGCGCGGCTGCAGATTGCGCAGTTCGCGTACAACGCGAAAGCCCTGAAGCGGACCTTCACGCAGTTGTGAGCTGATCACCGCGACGTCTGGCGCTCGTTCTTTGATCAGGCTAACGACACCTGAGGAATCGATGGCACTCCCCACTACCTTCACGCGATAGCGCTTTGGTCGAAGAGCTGTTTCGACCAGTTGGCAGTTCATTTCGTTTGCTTCTGCTACCAAAACACTGACGGTGCTACTACTGCAAGACTCCAATGCGTTCTGCATTTCATTCCTTGGCAGCTTTGGAGTCTGGAAGGGTGAAAGCATTGTTAGCAGGTCTTAATGCATGTTGCAATGGTTATATGAGTTATCCCAAAAAATAAACTAAAAGATGTCGGTTCCAAAGTGGGAAAAACGCGTTCAGGTATGTTGAAGCAAATAGAAGCTAGCGCTGAAGGCGGATCCGCTTGGTGGCCTCGATAAAGATAAATTTCTTGAGTTTGGTCTCGATGCTAGCTTTACATATTTTTGTGATACAGCTCTTAATTGGCGATTCCCAAACCAGGAATTAAACAAATAGCGTTGTAGGCAAGACGCTTGCACTCTTTTGGTGACCGCTTTCCGCGCAGGCCCTCGCTCGACGCGCCACACCGCAACTCTTAATAGCAGGGAGTTCCATTTTATTGTGAGTACAAAAGTACCGCGCTAGCAGGAACATTCGTCTCCGCCGCGACAGCCATTCAAATCAAACCGCCTTGCCGACTTCGACCTCGCGTTGTTTCGCAATCGTCTCTTTCTGAGATCAATTATTTGACTGGATTTCTGTGAGACGTTCAGCCACTTGTGGGGTTCAGTGCGAAAGCCTATTTTGCAAATTGAAAGGGATGCCTCGGTTAGCGAGACATCCCTGCCGCGATATATCGCGACATTTTAGGCAGCGGAACTTGGGAGCCCCGTAATGCATCAACGAAGTGCTTGGGCTATTTCTGGCGGAATACTGATAGCCATCCTAACCTGCGTGCCGCCTTCCCCGGCGCAGGAAATACCCGTGGCGGCCAACAGCGCCCCTGTTGGCCCCGCTGCGGCCGAACAAGAGAAACAAATTCTTGGAAAGACTTCCGACAGCGATCATCCGGTACTACATCATCGTAATCCGCGTTACCAGCTCTGCGCCAGCGACGCCATCGTGCTGACTTTCCCATTGACGCCTGAATTCGACCAGACGGTGAACGTGCAGCCGGACGGCTTTGTCAGCCTAGCCGGTGCTGGTGATGTGCATCTTGAAGGACTTACTACGCGGGAAGCCGTAGCGGCGGTGCAAACGGCGTACACGAAGATACTTCGCGATCCACTAATCACGATCGAGTTAAAAGATTTCAATAAACCCTATTTCACGGTGGGCGGACAGGTCTCCAAACCTGGGAAGTTCGATCTCCGCGGTTATACCACCGCGACTGAAGCCGTAGCCATGGCTGGAGGATTCAACGAATCGGCGAAGCACTCGCAGGTTCTTTTGTTCCGGCGGCAAGATGACAATTGGACTGAAGTTACGACTCTGGATTTAAAGCATGTTTTGAAAGGTCTCGACATCAATGAGGACCCGGAGATTCAACCCGGAGATATGCTGTTTGTTCCACAGAATTTTCTTTCCAAGATAAAGAAGTTCATCCCGAATTCTTCGTTTGGAGGCTATTACACGTATTAGCGATCGCAAGGACTAAAGAAAATATGACTGATCTCACAGTGCGGCGGGATGGTGGTCAAGGACAGTCGAAGTTAACCCTGCGCGACGCGCTGATCCCGATTTTCCGGCAAAAACGCGTGGCCACCATAATTTTTATGGGAATTTTCTGCGGTGCAATCGCGTGCGCGCTTTTGCTTCCTCCGCAATACGAAGCGGAGATGAAGATACTGGTGAACCAGGAGCGCGTAGATCCGGTGATCACTTCGAACGCGGATATAGAGCAGCGGGCGGCTACAAATTCCGCAGTGAGCGAAGAAGATCTGAACTCCGAAGTTGAGTTGCTGAAGAGCCGCGACCTGCTGGAACAAGTGGTATTGGCCAGCGGTCTAGAATCGCAGGGTCGGTCGATATGGATCAAAGCAGTTGAACGATTCGGCAAACTGCTGAAGCGTGCGCCCGTTTCACCAAGAATGCGACTGGCTGAATCGGTGCAAGCACTCCAGGAAGCACTAGTGGTAGACCCTTTGAAGAAAACACGCCTAATTCGCGTCACCTATGCCTCGCGCGACCCGGAGCTAGCGGCATATGTACTACAGAACCTAGGCACGTTGTTTCAGGAGAAGCATGCGGCCGTGCGCCGTCCCCCGGGCACCTTCCGATTCTTTGATCAGGAGACCGACCGTTATCGTCATGAACTGGCCCAGGCCGAAAATGATTTGGCCGTCTTTGACAGTAAAGAAGGGATTGTTACGGCTACAACGCAAAAGCAGCTCGTACTTCAACAACTGAGCGAGTTCGAAACCCAGTTTGAGCAGGCTAAAGCCAATGCCCACGAAGCTGATCGGCGCGCCGCGGCCCTAAGAAAACAGATTGCAGCCACTCCCGCAAGACAAACCACGCAAGTAACAAAAATCGATAATGCGCAGTTACTGGCTACTCTTGAAAGTACGCTGCTGTCCTTGGAGCTCAAACGCAGCGACATGCTGACGAAATACGCGCCAACTTATCAACCAGTGCAGGAACTGCAAGAGCAAATTGCGGAGATTGAAAAGTCCATCTCGCGAGCTGAATCTTCGCCGACACAGCAAGTTACTACCGACCGTTTGCCGGCGCAGGATTGGATGGCTACGGAGATCGCTCGCGCTGAAACAGATCGCGCGGCACTTAACGCGCAGGCCGACGCTACGGCGGGAATCGTACGACGCTACCGTGAAACCGCCCAGAACCTGAACGAAAAGGCTGCTCGCCAGGACGATCTTGTCCGCAATGTAAAGACAGGAGAAGACAATTACCTCCTGTACCTTCGGAAACGCGAAGAAGCTCGGATTTCCGATGCGTTGGACAACAAACGAATCGTGAATGTGGCTATTGCAGAAGCCGCGACTGTTCCAGCTATGCCTGCGCTCAGCGTTTTCTGGCTCCTCATCGGGGCCTTTTTTACTGCTGGGATCGTCAGCATCGGCTCGGCATTTGCCATTGATCGTTTGGACCCATCTTTCCGCACGCCAGAGGAGCTCGGGAGTTACTTAGACATGAAAGTACTCGCGTCAATTCCGTCACGCAACCTGAGCGAGTGAGAGTCGTCTTAAATCGAAAGCTATTCGAGATGGATACGGACCTTACGGGGCGACCGATGAGTCGAAATCTCAGCTTGCTACAAAGCGCCGAGAATATGAGGGGGGAGCGACACTCGCCCCGGCGCGGCTTTTCACCAGCGAATCGTGCGAACAAACGTCAAGGAGGAGCTACCGCCCTAGTTGACGAGGAAGTGATAAAGCTGGTGCAAAGTGTCTTCATCCTGTCTGATAGCTCAAAGACGCCACACGCGGTGGCGTTCTGCGGGGTGGAAGAAGGCGTGGGCTGTAGTTGGCTATGCGCTCGAGCTAGCGAAGTGCTAGCGGAGCAGATCGGCGCAAGCGTGTGCGTGGTTGACGCAAACCTACAGGCACCTTCGCTGCATGAGTACTTCCGTGTTGAGAACAAACCTGGTCTTGCGGAAGCGCTCAGGGAGACAACCTCGGTACATGAATTTGTTGAATACGTGGAAAGGTCGAATATTTGGCTGATGACAGCCGGTTCGGCGGTGAACGAACTTCTATACCCATCTCAGGTCCGTTCTCGTGCTGCCGAGCTGCGCAGCGAGTTTGATTTCGTACTGATTGATACGCCCTCCATTCTCTCGTCTGGCGACGCCTGCCTGCTAGCGCAAGGGACCGACGGCGCGATTCTGGTGGTCGGATTCAACATGACTCGCAGGGAATCGGCACGCAAAGCAAAAGAAGGTCTGGAGGCAGCAGGCGTTGGGCTCCTGGGGGCAGTTCTCAACAAGAGAATTTTTCCTATCCCGGAGCCCATCTACAAAAGGCTTTAAAGGAGGAGAAGAAGAGACGGACTAGCTCCGCCATAGAAAGGGTTGGAGGGATTTCAGCACAAGGATGGCAACCTCCGTGGCGGAGCTTTGTCCCTAAAGCGAGGGCTAACCTGGTGAGCCGTCGCCTCGTATGGATCATTGATCGGTGATAGCACCGTCTTGCATAAGCACCAGACGGATTGGAGTAATGGATGAGCAGCATTTCGATCGGGCGCACTGCGAAACCAACGGATTGGATGTTTGTAAGAAGCGCGGCTTGGTTAACGAGAATCGCCGGGAAAACATGGTCAGCACACCGTTCCCTTTTGGTCCTGGGTTCTCAGTCGATCCTTGCAGTAGCTTCTTATTCATTCGCAGTGTACGTGTTATCGGATACGCAAGAAACCGGTTGGTCTTTCAAAACCTTGCGCGCGACTCTCGCTTTTCTGATCCTGTTTCGCGTGGCTGGCCTAGCAACCGTGGGTCTGTATCGCCGTTCGATGCGATACGCTTGTATCCCCGATCTGATATCAATCGGAAAGATCGCTTTAGTAAGCAGCCTATGTTATTGGGCTTTCGTGTGGTGGCGGTTTCCGGAACTGAGGTTACCGGCAGCCGTTTTCATCTTTGACTGGTTGCTTCTGCAAATCCTATGGGGCGGTCTCCATTTCGCGGTGCGTGTGTTCAAGGCTCAACGAGGAAGCCGCCGAACCGACAGAAAACGGGTTTTGATTGTTGGCGCAGGTGATGCGGGGATGACACTGCTGAAAGAGTTAATGAGCGATCCTACTTCCGCGTCTGAGCCAGTGGCTTTGGTGGACGACGACCCTGTAAAGTCCGGGCGATCGATGTACGGGGTTCAGGTTTTCGAGGGCACGAAAAATATCGCCAGGATAGCAGCCACGCTGCATGCTCAGGAGATTTTGGTTTGCGTTCCGACAGCAACGGCGCCGCAGCTGTGCGAAATCCTTACAGCTTGCCGGAAATCACAGTTGCCGGTAAGGACGCTGCCTTCGCTGATTGAGTTAGCCGACGAGAGCGTCTCGAGGTGGAAAACCGAGAGGCCGACAATCGCACAACTGATTGGAAGGCCAGAAATGCCTATCGACATTGGAGAGATTCGAAAAATTGTAGGCGGAAAGGTGGTTTTGGTTACAGGCGCCGGCGGAAGCATCGGAGCGGAGCTCTGTCGTCAAATTGCCGAAGCATCCCCGAAAAAAATTATTCTCCTGGATAAGTCTGAAAACAGCTTGTTTTATGCGCATCGTGACGTTGCGGCGCGCTTGTCTGGCGCGCACGTTCGGCCTGTTCTGTTGGATATCTTACAAAGAGGTCGATTGCGAGAACTGCTCTTCGACGAGGGGCCGGAGATTATTTTTCACGCCGCCGCACACAAACATGTGGGGCTGCTGGAATTGCATCCGCAGGAAGCTATTCGCAATAACGTAATGGGTACTCGAAACGTGGCCGAAGCGGCTCTGGAATCTGGCTGCGCACGGTTTGTGAATATTTCCACAGACAAGGCCGTAAGTCCGAGAAGTTACATGGGGCTGTCCAAGAAACTTGCCGAACTGTACATTCAGGAACTTGCTCGAACTCATCGCAAGCCTTTTTGTAACGTGCGCTTCGGAAACGTTGCCGGAAGCAGCGGAAGCGTTCTGAGACTCTTTTGGGAACAGATCCAAAAGCGCGAACCGATCCTGGTCACCGACCCGCGCGCGACCCGCTACTTCATGTCTATACCGGAAGCGGTGCATTTAATCTTGCGAGCTGCCTCGCTGGGCAAAGGCGGGGAAACATTCGTCCTGGATATGGGCGAACCGATGAATATTTATGAACTCGCAAAAGACATGATGCTCCTAGCGGGCCTAAAACCAGGCCGCGATTTGCCCATTCACTTCATCGGCTTGAAAGAGGGCGAGAAGATCGAGGAGGACCTCTGGGCCGATTGGGAGCGTCCTATGCGCAGCGAAGCAGAGAGGATTTTCACAATCACGGAGCAGAACCCCATGGGTCGCCGAATCCTGGGCAGAGTTCGAAAAATAGAAGACTTGTTATTACGCGACGATCACGAAGGACTGCTGAATTACTTAAAGCAAATTGAGCCGGAATTCAAAGGGATCGGCAAGGAGACTATCGTTCCTACTGCTGTTATGCCGGCGGTCACGACTTCGACGTTTACTTCTGCGAGCGCCGTGTGACGATACCGCTTTCGCGTCCGGATATTGGAGAGCTTGAAGTGGAGTATGTAACGCGAGCCTTGCGATCTCGAAGTCTAAGCCTAGGGCCAAACGTCTCGGAGTTTGAGGAGAAATTCGCGAACTATGTCGGCACACGCTACGCGATTGCAGTAAACAGCGGGACTTCCGCGCTGCACCTTTGCGTGAAAGCGCTTGGGATCGGGCCGGAGGACGAAGCTGTCACAACATCTTTTAGCTTCGTGGCTTCGTCGAACTGTTTGCTGTACGAAGGAGCGCTGCCGGTTTTTGCTGACATCGATTCGGACACGTTTAACATTGATCCCGAGAAGATTCGAGAAGTCATCACCGCCGAATACGTTTGGGACCGTGCGAAGGACAGACTTTTTCATCGGGATTCCGGACGCGCTTTGAAGGCAATTCTTCCCGTTCACATCTTTGGATTGCCATGTGATATGGCCGCCATCCTTAAAATCGCGGACGAATTTAATTTGTACGTCTTGGAGGACGCCTGTGAGGCGCTTGGGAGCCGTTATCGCGGCCAACACGTGGGAACTTTCGGAGACGCTGCGGCTTTTGGATTCTATCCCAACAAGCAAATGACAACGGCGGAAGGCGGAATGATCGCGACGAATGACGGGCAGATTGCCGCGAGCTGTCGCAGCCTGCGCAATCAAGGCCGCGATGGGCAGGCTGGTTGGCTGCGTCATATCGCGCTGGGCTACAACTACCGTTTGAGCGATTTGCATTGCGCTTTGGGCCTGGCGCAGCTCGCAAGAATCGAGCAATTAATCTCATCGAGAGAGCGAGTAGCCCGCGAATACTCCCAGGCTCTCTCCGACCTTCCCGGAATTATTCTCCCGCGACCATGTTCGGATCATTCGCGAAGCTGGTTCGCTTACATCATCCAAATCGCGGGACCGCCCTGCGCAGCGAGGCGTAACAGATTAATGGCCAGTCTGCACGCACGGGGTATCTCCTGCCAAGCTTATTTCCCGCCAATTCATCGGCAGCCTTATTTTCGAGAAATCATGCTCTCACGGCCGTCATCACTACCTCAGACCGACATGGCGGCAGAGCGGTGCCTGGCTCTTCCGTTTTTCCCGACCATGACGAGCGAACAAATTGGCGAAGTCAGCGAGGCACTACGCGAACTGTTATCTGAAGAACCCGCGTTAAAAGAAACAGACCAAAAATATTTTAGCACTTCAGCTGCGTCAGGATTATGACCGCGCCAACCACCACGAAGCCCACGCATTCGTCCTTTTTGTTGCGAACAATTCGAGCGCAACCTCATCTCTACAGCGCGATCTGCAAAGCGAGAATGTTCTATTCAAGAAACATGGCCGGCGCCGAAATGCGCCATATCTTTAAAGAACACCGTGATCTATTTGCGTTGAACGAAATGGAAAAGCAGCAAGTGAGTTCGCTGCGGCAATCCGGTTACGCCCTCCTCTCAGAATTCTTCCCGCGGGAGCTGATGGACCACATATTTTTCAAAGCGGATTCGATGTTCCATAACCTGGAGATTGATATGTATTACGGCTATTCGATTCAAACGAAAGAGCGCAGGACGCTGGAGGGTCTTAGCTACAGCGAGCTGGCTGCGTCGCAGAAAACCATTGCTCTGCAGGATCCGCTTCTACGTATTCCTGAAGTGGTGGATATCGCGTTTCACGAGAGCATTTTGAAGATAGCCGCGAACTTTCTAGGGTACGTGCCGCCTCTTTATCACGTCACCGTAGTTCGGGATTTTCCTCACAATCGCCCGTTGCATTCAAGCAATTTTCACAAGGACAATGACGAATCGGACTCGCTGCAAATTTTCATTTATCTAGTCGATATCGATGGCACGCATGGGCCGCTTGTTTATGTGCCCGGCTCAAATCATTACGACGTGCGCAGCTGCCGGCCGCGCCTTTCGCGCGATTTGGGCGTAGCCGCAAATGACGGGCGGCTAAGCGACGAAGAAGTTGAACGCGTCTATCCGCGCAGAAGCTGGGCCGTGCTTCAAACCCGGCGCGGAAGTGTGGCAGCCATTCACGGGAACGGCATACACAAAGGGCCGGCTTGGTCCCAGCTCGGCAGTACGAAGAATAGGCCGCGCACAGCGATAAAACTTGATCTGCATGGCTACAAAATCGGCGTCTCGCGCAGTCGAGACGAGAATCGCATGCTCGCTTCTGATTATGCGCGAATGAGCGACCTTCAGCGGCTTTTTGCACATGCCACGCTCGTCGAAAAGGAAATCGCACATTTTGCTCATGCCAACTGAGCCGAGGAAGGCGCACAAATGTATTTGAGAGCTACAGCATCTCGCGCCACTTCCTTGCTGACTAAGAACCCTTCCCTATTTTGTCGCATGCTTCTCGCCAAACTCAACACCGTCCGAAGTCTGCCACCTCTTCCGGCGCAGAAGCACATTGAAGATGTTGTCTTCGAATACGATCTTGGGAGCTACCGTGGCACAGCTCCTATGTATTTTGGATCTTATGGCCTATTAATCATCGCAGCAATGAAGCGTCTGATGAAACCTGGCGGCATTTTTGTGGATGTAGGGGCAAACATCGGCTATCTGTCAGCGGTTGCGGCGGGAATCGTGGGGAAGCAAGGACAAGTACATTGCTTTGAGCCTGTTCCTAAGTATTTCCAGAGACTCGAACGGCTGGTTGAACTAAATCCGGAACATTGCATCACGGTTAATTCCGAGGCAACAGGAGAGGCAGCCGGAGATTGCACGATTTATGTGACCCGTGAATCGGGCCAAAACACCATGGTGCCTGCCTACAAAAGCGGGCCTGAAATTATTTCAACGCTGAAAGTTCCTGTTGTTCGACTGGACTCCTACCTCGCGGAGCGAAAGATCGGCAGCTTTTCGCTATTGAAAATTGATGCCGAAGGGTTTGAGCTGCCGGTTTTAAAGGGATTGCGGAATTTTCTGGAACATTCGAAAAAACGGCCCCCGATTATCTGCGAGATCGCGCCACGAGCTTACTCGCTGATGGGGCGATCGATCTCCGAGCTCTCGGATTACATGGAGTCTTACGGCTATCAAGCTTACGACTTGATTGATGGAAGAACGCCAATAAGACTTGACTCTATCCGGCGTGTGGAAGACGTACTCTTCACGGCCGAGGCTCTCAACTAGATGAGGACCTCGACTATATCGACCGTTGCAAATCGAAATTTTGACTTTTCTGCGTTGAGTCTCTTGGCTTTCGCGATTTCTTTCATCTTGGGCGTGGCCTTTTTCGCGATTGGGCCGTCACCGCGGAGTTTGTTGGTTTTGCTCATCGGCGCCGGCGCGTTAGTTGTATTTCTGTCCTACCCGGAGCTTGCACTAGCTCTTTATGTTGTTATTGGTGACCTGAAAGGCGATGAACGCGTCGCGTCGCTTCTCCCTGTCGATCTCACCCTTGTTCTCGGAGCAATCATGCTCGGTGGTGTCGTGTTAAATCTCCTGCGGGGCAAGCGAATCGTTCGAATGCCAGGATCTTTTCTCCTTTATGTCGCGCTGGTCGCACTGATGGTCACCAGCTTGAGTTATACGCCCGTCTTTGACGCCGGATTGGAGAAGCTGGGACGATTTATTACGGTGACAGCATTAGTGATTGTCGCTCCATTTCTTGTCCTTACTACGCCGCAGGCGATGAAGCGATTCTTCGCGGGCTTTGCAATTGTGGCTTCACTGATATGTGCTTATTCGCTCACCGATCTGGGGAGTTCTGCGCGTTTGGTGACCCCTAGCAGCAACACCATCGGGCTCGGGCACATCGCGTGTTCACTGATTCTGTTGATTTGGCTGGTAGCCATGCCGCAGCT
This sequence comes from uncultured Acidobacteriota bacterium, assembly GCA_963838475.1. Classification (GTDB taxonomy): domain Bacteria; phylum Acidobacteriota; class Terriglobia; order Acidiferrales; family UBA7541; genus Palsa-295. The sequence continues at coordinate 656,907 of CAWIRJ010000004.1, read as the reverse complement.
TTCTTTCTTGAAGCGAATGACGGTCTACCCATTTCTTGCTGTGCCTGCGGTCGCATTGATTGGATCCGGATCGCGCGGGGCGGTGATAGCTGTCCTACTTGCAATCGTTTTGAGCCTATTGTTGTATCGCCGACTTCTAGTCGATGTGGCGTGTTTGTTAGCGCTGGGTTTGATGGTAATACCATTTCTACGGATTCCTGAAGCTTCCTTTGAATACCTCGGTACGCTTTTCAATTCGCATACTGTAGAAGGACTACTTAGCTTTCGGGCCGAACTTCTTGGTTACGGATGGAGTCTTCTTCAGCAACATCCCTTGTTGGGTGTCGGCATTCAAGGGTTCCGGTATTACTCGCCCAACGCCGGCCTTTACAACTGGCCGCACAATATTTTCCTGGAGATCGGTTGCGAGTTAGGAATTCCGGCTCTTCTGTTAGTGCTCGCACTTTTTGCAAGTGCCATTCTTGAATCGCTTCGACAGCTCCGTGACAAAACCTCGTCCTGTTTAACGCTCGCCTATCTTTCTGCCGCGCTATTAATCGCGGGTATCGTCAATTCGCTAAATACAGGAGACATTAATTCTGACCGATCCACGTGGCTTTTCGTAAGCCTGGTATTTCTAGTGGGAAGTGTGCGTTCGCAAGTCGTCGATACGGTTCCTGAAGCAGCCAGGTATGGCGGGCTCCCGCGTCTCTCGATGAAGACATCGTCTTCTTAAATAAATATATGACCGCACAAACAGCTACTTTGACGTCTCTTTTGGCGGAGAGTGTAATAAGTGGTGAGATCACCCTATGCCATTTTTCTATCGCTCACGCCCAGTTGAAAAGCCGATCGTTTCACAGGCAGTGCATGCCGCTGGCTGCCTCAGGCTTCCGTGTGCGTTTCGTCAGCCCTGCGAGTCACACGGAGCGGCGCGACGGCGTAGATTTTGTGCCCTTACGACAAACCGCAAAGCGGTTGCGATTGCCATTTTCTGCCGATTCATTGCTGCCGATTCTCTTGCGCCAACAGGCAAATGTCTACCATTTTCAGGACCCGCAACTGCTTCCCATCGCACTCGCGCTGAAAATCATTTTTCGCAAACAGATGATCTACGACGCCTATGAAGATTTTCCTTCTATGGTGCGGAACAAACGCTCGATACCCAGGATATTACGACCGTTGGCATCCAAGCTGATCGCGGGTTTGGAACGCTTGGCGGCTAACTGTTTTGACGGCGTGATGACCGCAGACCCGTTCACGTTGCGTCGCCTTGCGCGCACGGGAAAAAGCCGGAAGTGTGTTTTCTTCAACTTTCCGAACCTCGACTTTTTCCCATCTCCTAAAGACACTCCCAAGAAATTCGATCTCGTTTACCGCGGTGGAATTTCAGTGCGTGCCGGCTCATGGGTATTGTTGGACGCGATGCGGCTCCTGGCCGATCGCGGCAGGATGCCAACGCTTCTATTCATAGGATATTTTGACGATGCCTCATCTGAAAAGGCTTTGCTGGAACGTGTTCACTCACTCGGACTAACGGCAAATATTGAATTTCGCGGGCGGATGGAACACGAACATATGGCGCGAGCGCTGAGCGAAGCGCGAGTCGGGGTCAGTCCCCTGCAGGACACGACTAAGTTCAGGCTCAACATCCCGGTGAAAATCTTCGAATACTGGGCGTGCGGATTGCCTGTAGTAGCGAGCGACCTGCCGCCGATTCGGCCTTTTTTCAGCAACGTGCCCGCCGGAATTTTGTATCAACCTGACAATGCTGCCGATCTCGCGCAATCCATTGCGTGGTTGCTGGACCATCCAAACATTGCGGCACGCATGGGAAGACAAGGGCGTTGTGCGGTTACGCAAAGATTCAACAATGAAGGCGAAGTTCGCAGGCTCCGCCACTTTGTCGAACGAATAGTCCAAAACCGCAGAATGCTGTGAAACGGAGTTAATACTCATGCTCGAACCTCTTGCGCGGGCAAACATAGGGCGCCTGCAAACGTTGTACGACCGGTTCCCTTCTCCTGCGCGGAATATTTTGACGAGCGCGCGTGGATGGTTTCTTAAACGGAACCGTTACGCACCCGAAACCTTTTCCTTTTCTGACAAGCTGCGCGCGCATGAAAGTTGGAGTTCGGATCAAATTGCATCGTTCCAACTTCAGACATTGCGGGAAACTGTCTCCCACGCGCGCTCCACGGTGCCGTACTACGCGCATTATCCGCAAGTCGAGATTAGCAGCTTTGATAGTTTGCTACTTTTCCCTGTTTTGCCGCGCGAAACCGTTCGAGAAAATCGAGAACTATTCCTTTCGCGAGATACACCACGACATCAGCGAATATTCGCAGGTACTACTGGCACAACCGGTGGCAGCCTTCGAGTTGCATATACGGAAGAACTGGCACGTAAGAATTGGGCGTTTCTGCTCCAACAGCGGACTTGGGCGCACGTCAAACCGTTGCAGCCTCGACTTACTTTGTTCGGTGCTCGTGTGGTCCCGACTGCGCAGTCGAAACCTCCCTACTGGACTTACAATTTACCCGAGCGCCAATTCCTTCTAAGTATTTTTCACCTTTCGCAAAGTACAGCAACGGATTACATACACTTTTTGTCCGGACATCACGGCTCTGTATTGGAGGGATTTCCGTCTGTACTCAGTATCCTGGCAGATTTTGTGATAGCGCGCGGCGAGACGATTCCAATGCGCGCTGTGTTTACGACCGGAGAGCCACTGTACTCGACAGCCCGTGAAAGAATTGAAGCCGCCTTTCAGGCGAACGTATTTGATAGCTACGGGATGACCGAGTACTGCGGGCTCATTCAACAATGCGAACACGGTGAAATGCATCTTGCGGTCGAATATGGCTTTCTGGAAATCCTCAACGATGTTGGCCATCCCGTCTCGGGAGACGAAGAAGGATATTTCGTTTGGACTGGATTCCTGAATCGCGCTATGCCTCTAGTGCGCTATCGAATCGGCGACCGCGGGAGGTGGAAATCAGGTTCTGCTTGCCGATGCGGGAGGACCTCCCCGCGCGTAATCCCCACTATCACACGTGAGAGTGAGATTCTACACTGCCCCGATGGCCGAATATTTTCGCCGCGCGCTCTTAATCAATTTCTGAAGAAAGCCAGCCTGCTGCGGTTCTGCCAATTTATTCACGAGCAGCCGGAACGTGTGGTCGTGCGAGCGGTTGCAAGCAACAGCCACGCGGCTCAAGAAATAATGGATATTCGCCGGGATTTGCAGCAGCTATTGGGAGCGACTATGCGCGTAACGGCGGAGATCGCCACAGAGCCAGTGATATTCCCGGGCGGCAAAATTCCGTTAATCGTCAATCGCATATCGCCATGAGCAGCACGCGCCTGATCGTGAACGCTGACGACTGTGGAATGAGCCCCGGAATATCGGACGCTATCCTTCTCGCCCATCTCGACGGCTTTCTGACTAGCACATCGTTAATCGTAAATATGTCTGGCTCCGAGAAAGCTCTCGAGCAGGTTGCGACCGCTTCGCGACTTAGCGTGGGAATCCATCTGAACATTTGTCAAGGAAAGCCAATCTCATCGGCTCGCGATATTCCGACGCTCGTCGATAGCAGTGGTGCTTTTCACCCACCGGCGATGATGATCCGGAGGCTTTGGAGATGGCGGGTGTCAACTCGCGATCTCGAGCGCGAATTTCGCGCCCAAATCCGCTGGATGAAGATGCGCGGATTAGAACCCACGCATGCGGATTCCCATCATCATATGCACATTTATCCGGCGGCTGCGACTGCGTTCGCTCGCGCGCTTTCGGCCGAGGGAGTTCGGTGCGTTCGAGCAGCTCGTTGCAGCTCATGGCCGAAAGCTCGAGGTCTGGGAGGGCCGCACGAAGGAGGAATAATCCGCCGCGTTTTCGTCGACGGCTATCGGCGCGTGCTTCAGAACACTCTGCTTCGCAAATTTCATTCGGCAAACACACGTGTCTCCCTTCCGCAACAGGCGAGGCGAGATCCAGCAAATCTAAAATCACATTGGATGGCTACCTTCGAGAATCTGCCAGAAGGCACTTTTGAGTTTGCTTGTCACCCAGGTCGGCCGGAGCGCGGTTTTTCAGAGACCGATGCGATCCATCTGCAGCGTGAACAGGAATTGCGATTGTTACTAGATGCCGGAATTCGCAAGGCAATCTCACAAACCGGCATTCGGTTAATTTCCTACCGGGAATTGGTTGCTGAACGTCAGTTATTCAAACTCGGTGGCGATCACGGTGTGTGTAAAGTAGCCTGACAAATGAGAGCTCTGTTCTGGTTGGCTTTCGGAATCGTTGTATACGTTTATTTCGGATACCCGCTGCTGCTGAAATTGAATCTTCTTGGCCGTTTCAGGCCTTGGCTGCGAGTAACTACTCAGCCTTTGGTCAGCGTAATTATTCCGGCGCACAACGAAGAATCCATGATTGAGGCAAAAATTCGGAGCCTTCTGGCGTCAGATTATCCGCGCAAACAGATCGAGATTTTGATTGGGAGCGATGGCTCCTCAGACGCTACCGAAGAAATCGTTCGAAGGTATTCGAATGACGGAGTGGCCTTACTATCATTTCCACACCATCAGGGTAAAAGCGCGATTCAAAACGCATTGGTGGCAGCTTCGTCCGGAGACATTCTCGTTTTCACTGATGCGGATTGCATGCTGCCCAGCGGAGCTCTAAGTCACCTAGTTGAGAATTTCGGAGACGAGCGAATCGGATTAGTCACGGGAAGCCCCCGGTATCATAACTGCGGCGAGACAAACATCACCCAGAACGAAAGTCACTATTTGCGTTACGAAACTTGGCTGCGGGCTCAAGAAAGCAATCGCGGTTTGCTTACGGTGGCGTCTGGTTCATTATTCGCGCTGCGTCGCTCGCTCTGGAAGCCACTCGACCCCAGATGGAGCGACGATTTTGCGCTGCCATTGCAAGTGGCGCTTGCGGGCTGGAGAAATGTCCTGGATTTACGTGTTGTGCCGGTTACGCGGCTGACACAAAACCTGGCCAGTTCGCTGTTTGGCTTGAAAGTGCGGATCATTAGCAAAGATTTGCGGACGCTTTTGGCGCACCGAAGTTTGCTGAACATTTTTTATCGCGGCGGAATTGCAATTGCTCTGTGGTCGCACAAACTCCTGCGCTGGCTGGTGCCTTATTCCCTTGCCATGACGTTCGCCTCCAGCGTTTTTCTTCGCCGCACAACTTTTTTTCTCGGTGCCCTGATTTTGCAGATGACTTTATACGCAGCGGCTCTCGCCGGCTTCTTGCTGCGTCGTCGTGCGACTGGCTCTCTCCTATACATCCCGATGTCGTTCTGCATTGTTAATTTTGCAGCGCTTGTGGGAACAGCAAGATGCTTGCTGGGGCAAACCTCCGGCAGGTGGAAGCCGGTGCGAAGACCGCCGGAGACCGTTTAATGAAGATGCGTGAGATATCTTGAGAAACAGACAAGTGCTTTTAAATGCGGCCACCACTTTTGCGCAAGTTATCGGCAGCGCTGTGGCGCTTTTCTTTCTTTATCGGTTTTTGATTCGAACGATTGGCATAGAGCAATTGGGTATATGGTCGCTCGTGCTTGCCACCACTTCGGTTGTTACTCTCGCAAACCAGGGCTTTTCCGCGAGCATCGTGAAGTTCGTTGCGAAATATGCTGCCTGGAATCGTTCTGAGGATGTTTCAGTTCTCATTCAGACAGCGGTTATTTCCATGGGTCTGGCCCTCGGAGTATTTGCGCTGGCTTTATATCCGGGAGCGAAATGGATATTGAAATCAGTAATCCCTGCCGGTCTGCTTGGCGAAGCCCTGGCAATCCTTCCATATGCATTTGCTACTCTCTGGCTCAACGTTGTCGGTGGAATTTTTCTGGCTGGTCTGGCGGGCTATGAGTTGATCACGCAGAAAAACTACGTTTTGTTCGCCAGTGCCGTGCTGTATTGGGCATTTTGCATTGGATTCGTTCCGAGATACGGACTTCTCGGCCTTGCTTATGCCCAACTGGCTCAAGCGGTATTAGCCTTTGTAATCGTTTGGATTTTGTTGCGACGAATAAATCCCCATATTCCAGTCTTGCCACATCGTTGGGATCGAACCTTCTTTCGAGAGATGTTCAAATACGGAGCAACCTTCCAGTGCATTACGGCCACGCAGGCTTTGAGGGAACCGGTCACAAAAACACTTCTCGCTAAGTTTGGCGGCTTGTTGTTCACCGGCTTCTACGACGTCGCTTCGCGATGGATTTTCACTCTACGGGAAGTTCTCGTGCAATCGAACCTGATTCTCGTGCCAACGATCTCAAACCTCAAAGAACGCAATCCGAGTTCAATTGCTGCAGTCTATCGTGAATCTTATCGCCTGATGTTTTTCCTCGCGATCCCTACGTTCTCGTTTCTGATCGCGATCGGTCCACTGATATCGCACATTTGGTTTGGGCGCTACGAACCAGTTTTCGTAGTCTTCGTCGCGTTGCTCGGCATCGGTTGGTTGGTCAACGTTCTCAGCAACCCGGCATACACGATAGATTTAGGAATCGGAAACCTGCGCTGGGTATTAGTTGGTTGTAGCGCTACCGGCACTCTGAATCTGGGGTTGGGATTTCTTGCCGGGAAATATTTTGGAGGTACCGCTGTCGTCGCTGCTTCGATGATCTCGCTCGCGTCTGGATACGTCGTTATCGTAGTGGCCTATCACATCCACAATGGCGTCGGGTTTAGCCAACTACTGCCAAAAGAAAGTATCGCGATAGTTCTTTCAAGCCTCGCCGGTGTACTGATATTTCTTCCGTTTCTCAGCAATGCGTCAGCGAAATCACTTTTTTCGGCGCGTCCAATGTCCGGATCGTTCTTGGCGCTCTTTACGATGATTTTTCTCCCAACGTGGTTCCATCCGATGCGAAAACGAGTAACTCGTTGGGTCTTTTCTCTTTGGCCTGCCCGAATCTCGCCCAACGTTCTATGACAGATAACAATTATGTTGTATGGGACTCTGCGATCGGAGAAGAAATCTCGACACGAGTAGCTATTGCTGGCGACTTTTTGCCTGCTGGGCGACTATCGTTCCCACCCGGTGGTTCGTGGCGCGATATGGCCTGTAACCTTGCTGAATATTTCGATGACGTGACAACCACATTTGCGAATCTCGAGTGTCCCGTGGGTGATAAATCGCTTCCCTCGCGCCCCCTGCACGGACTGGGTGAAATTGTTTTTAGCCGTGAGAATTCGCTGGAATACCTCCGAGCGATTCGCGCGCACGCAGTGGGAATAGCGAATAACCATAGTTACGATTTTTACGATCAGGGAGTCGAGCAGACGCGGACAGCGATCTTAAGCAGTGGCATGATTCCTCTGGGTGCAGGCCGTCCGACAAAAAATGCGCCCGAAGTGTTTGTTCTGCCGGGTCCCCTGAATTTGCGCGTCGGCTTCTGGGCCGCCGCTAAAGCTACGCATGATGCTGCTTCGCACGATCGCGTCGGGGTTGAACCTGCCACATGTGCGCGCGCGATTGCCGCTCTTAAAGAAATGGTGAGGCAGGGAGCAACATTCTTCGTCGCGTTGCTACACGCCGGATGTCTGCGGACGAATCGGCCGGATCCTGAAGACGTCGATATCATTGATTCGCTCGCTCAATCAGGATTTCATCTGGTAGCGGCCTCTCACAGTCATCGGATCAGTGGTTACCAGCAGGTCAATAGTCCTCACAAACATCCAGTATTCTGTTTCTACGGACTTGGGAGCCTGGTTTCCGGCTACGTGTCTTCTCCGCTTGAACGCGAGGGTCTCGTTGTGATCGCTGGGTTCGACTGCAATGGCAAATTTGCTCGCTTAGAGATTCGTCCCGTTCTGCTGGACGGGAACGGCTTTGGCAGGGTCCCCAGTATGTATGAGCGCGACAGGATCCTACAGCGGTTTCGCGAACTGTCGAACGAACTTTCCGACGGATCGTATAGAGAGAAATTTTTTCAAGACGTTTCCGAAGGCTTGCTTCAACTTTATTTGCGCGACGCTCGTGCCGCATTTCAATCCAGCGGAGTTCGCGGATTGGCAACCAAGATGAGCCGCGTGCGGCTTCGTCACGTGAAACGGCTAGTCCATAAGATGACAGGGTAAAAGCGAATGATTCGCGCTGGAACGATCGCATTCGTTACGACCTTAGTCCTGGTCCCTTTAATCAGGCATCTCTGTAATCGGTGGGGTCTATTCGACAAGATCGGCCCGCTAAAAATTCACTCGGGGGCAGTTCCACGATTAGGCGGTGTTGCGATTGCGATTTCAATCGCTGCCGGAGTAGGCGTCAATCTTCCAACTGAACCAATGCCTATTTGGCCATTGTTGGCTGCGCTCTGCTTAATTTGGGGCGTCGGATTTATAGACGATGTCCGAGAGGTTGCACCGGTTCTTCGTCTCGCGATTCAAATCCTTGGAGGGATTTTGCTTTGGTATGGAGGTTGGCGGCTGCCTTTGCTCACATATAGCGTCGTGAATCTTGTCGGCATTTGCCTCTTTGTTGTGCTGTTTACCAACGCGTTTAATTTTCTGGACGGAGCTGACGGGCTCTGTGCCGGCGTTACAGCAATCATCGCGACGGGATATATCCTTCTGCCCGGGACTACGCTCAGTTTCTTAGGTTCCTTAGTTGCGTGGAGTTTGCTAGGAACAACGGTGGCGTTTCTGTTCTCCAATGCCCCACCAGCGAATATTTTCCTCGGGGATTGTGGAAGTACAATCCTGGGATTTTGCGTGGCGTTTCTTGGCTTAGATTTTTATCGCTCGAATGTGACGAATATGAACGGCATTGCTGCGTTTTTTCCTCTCGTAATTGCCGCGTTGCCACTGCTTGACGCGATCCTTGTCGTATCCCGGCGATTGCACAGCCGACGCCCGGCGCTCGTCGGTGATCGCACGCAATTCTACGACTTTTTAAGAATGCGGGGATGGCCACCGCGAAGAATTGCATTCACGGCGTACGTGATAAGTGCATCGATGTGTGGCATTGCAGGGCTTGTTCTGAAATGTGAGTTCACAATTGCTGTCATTTTGTGTGTAACGAGTGTGACGACGCTACTGCTGTTGGGCCTGCGCTTGGGAACATTGAAGGAGAATCAAAAGCCACACTCGGCTGCGATGATCAAAGCAAGTTAGTTCGATAATGCGGCTATCATCTTGCCCAACGTCTCAGCTCTGGTTGACGGATGTAATCGTTCGCGTAGAGCGGCGTGTCCGTTCCTGTGGAGTAGATTGCTTTTGAACGCTTCCCAATTGAACCAGAAGCTTTCGTAATTTGGCTCGTTCCTCAAGATCCATATCCACCACTTCGAACGCGCGTGCTTGCGTGTTCGCATCGCGAACGATAGTTTGTGCTTTCACCGGTTTTTTGCCGGCGTTCAGTTTCATTCCCACCACGCTGCCCGGATGCAAGCTCTGCTCGCAAATAGCGACGCCACCACTCAACGTCATTTCCGGTATATCCAGTTTCCAATTTTCCTTCAAATTCGTGGTCATCGCCGAAACCGCATGCTCCAAACGTAACCGCGGATAACGCCGCTGCCGAATCGCCGGAGAATTTGGATCGGCGTCGAGCGGCTCAATCGAAAGTTCTGCAATGCTTAGACCGCTTTTCGGAATAAACTGGCGCACCCATTCCGGGTCAATTTTCTCCATCGCTTGGGAGGCCACAAGTCTCAACTCATTAGCGTTGGCCCAGCGAAATGCCTTGCGCGCCTCGGCAATCTTCCGCAGGACGGACTCAGCGCCAGAAGTACGCAGACGGCCAAGCGCTTCAATAGCCTTGAGTTGCAGATACTCGGTACCGCCGTCGGGAAGGTCGCCCTCCGCCAGCCGCAATAAGCGCATGTCCGACAGTTGCTCACCGCTCATTCCGACCTCATCTAGGGCTAACGGACGGACAAGAACGTCAAGTTCATCGAAGAGTCTAAGCAGCAAGCGGCCGCGATCTGCCGCCCCGCTGGACGATATCTGCCGAACTATTCTGTCGTGTGTGGAGCGCTTCCATTCGGACATTCTTCCAGGAAGCACTTCTTCCACGATGTTTGCGTCCATACGCATCAGAAGACCAATTGAGTCAATGGCCTCAGCGGGTCCGCCCTTGCTGAGTTGCTCGCGAAGATGTTGCAGACCTTCCGGACCCAGGACCTGCATCATCGAAATTAACAGGTCGCAATCATCGCGGAAACCCGAGCGGCTGAATCGCCCAGCCAGATGATCGGACGCTGCCACAGGCATGCGGCGCAGAAGATCCGTCAATCCGCTGGGAACGTTGCCTGTTCGTAGCGCTTCTTCAATGAAGTCCGGCAGTCTATTCTCAACGGCAATTCTGGGACGCAGGTTTTTTCCCAATCCTGGCCGTTCAGACTCAACATATTCGAGTAATTCAACGGAACGTTGGATCGCCTGGTAGGAGCGTTTATTGGAAGCTTCTTGCGACAATCGCACGAAGGCTGCGCTCATTAAGCTTTGCAATTCCGAATCGCGCTCTTCGGCGAGCTGAACGCCAACCTGCCGGATAGTGTCAACCAACAGCCGCTCATCGATTTTCGCGTAGAGGTTTGCTAATTCGGCGAGGCCCATAGCGGTCTGGCGGCGCTGTTCCGGCGATTTGTTTGTGACACATTTCGCATAATTGCTCAGGGCGGCGATAGCTGCTGCTCTTTCGCCCTTCTGCACTAGTTTTTCAATGTATTCCCGAACCTTCGCAGGTGGAACGCACCATGCCTCTGCGGATTCGAGCACCGCTTTCTTCTTTTCATCTCCCACTTGATTCCAAAACTGTTGCGCCAAAAGGTCCACGTGAGACTGAACTTCAATGCCATGACGGGCCATCTTTTCTTCATAGACGCCCAAAATCTTTCGCAAGCCGTCGAGTTCCAGGCTCATCTCGTCCAAAACCTGGCGCACGGCATTTACTTCGATGTCGCCGTTTTCATAACTTTCCAGCGCGAAACGAACAGCGATATGTTCCGCAAGTTTTAAGAGAGTTGGCTTGTCCGCCGTTTCCGAAGGCGCTTGTGCCGCCAGGGCCGAAAGGGCTTGGCTTACAGTGAAGCGCGCGCGACGCGGCAAAGTAGAGAGACGCGATTGAAATGACGCAGGATCCAGCTTGTCTTTGGAATCTTCCGTAGTGCGCGCAATTTGCGCAAGAACTTGCAAGATTCCTTTTAATTCGTCCTCTTGCAAAGTCATGAGGCCGGTTTCTACGGCCATCGAACCCGGACCGCCCCGTGCGGAACGACTGCCGCGAATTTCGGCGGTAGCATTTCCCCATCGGCCTAGTTCATTGGATTCCGACCCGCCCGCGCCTGGCGCTTTCCAAACGTGAGCGCTAGATCCGCTCTTGTTTCGAGCTCCGCCTCCGCGCCGAGTGTTTTCTTTTTGGCCCGCCCCGGCGTTCCCGCCAGAACCTTCAACGCCGCCGCTATTGCCGAGACCGCCTCCGCCGTGAACGGAAACTCCGGTTGGGCTACTTCCACCGGGTCCAGGTTTTTTCGAGCTAGATTCTTTTGCGAGATCTTTGTTGAGCCAAAAACCGCCCGCGTCAGCATCGAGCGGCGCCCCTTCGCCACTTGTTCCAACGATATTCCAAGTTCCGAAGTCGCTTGAGCGGCTTACGTTTTCAAAATTTAATCCGTGAACAGAAACACTGCCATCTACGCGCGCACCAGTTCCAGTTCCGTCTGTGGAAGATTGTTTCGCGCCATCTTTGTTGAACCAAAATCCGGCAGCATCAGGGGACAAGGGAGTTCCCGCGCCTTCTCCACCGACAATATTCCATGTGCCAGCATCGGCTGAGTTCGCAACCTGTTCCCCTGAACCGCGGACTGCACTCACCGGGCCTGAAACATACGGACCGTTTCCACCGGCATTGGAATCGCCATCGCCGGATTGAACTCCTCTCACAACTCCGGACGCATCCCCGCCGTAATATCCGGCACCAGATCCAGAATTTCCATCTCCATAATCGCCGTGACCCGGCCCATTAGAGCCTTCACCAGAACCATCGCCGCCAGATCCTGCGTCGCCATCGCCATCGCCGTCTCCACTTCCTGCCGAGCCACGTTTGCCTAAACGTCCGGTATTTTCTCCATCGCCGGGGCCCTTCGTTCCTTCCGCGGCAATAATTAACTGCAAAAGTTTTTGCGGATCGTTGAAGAGTTCATCGGACTTGCTAGAATCCAAACCAAATGTATGCGCGGCAAGTTGCGCTGCGACCGTGGATCGCGCAACAGCAGAATCAGCCGGTACAAAACAAACTTCATTCACGTGAATGTCGGGATCGCCCTGCAGCGCGGCCTTCAGTTGCTCGGCCAGTTGTATCGGCTTCGCGCCCGTGCCTGTAGGAAATCCTCGAACGAAACGCGCCAGACTGCCTTGCGTAACCTTTGGAGAAAAATGAATGCTGGCGATACCAGCAGCAGAAAGCATCCGAGCAAAACTTTTTTCGGCGGCGGCGGAATCCAGGGGCGTGCCGTCCAAAAGCAATTGGTCTCCCGAAACCCCCAGGAGCAATCCGGATTCATTTTCCGAGCCCGAACCGATGGCCGTGTGTAACTCCACCCAGGCTGTCTCGAACTGTTTTGAAGTGCGCGGATGTCCGAAATCATACATGCGCGCAAATTTCAGAAGAATATTGAGGCTGCGGACGAACGCGCGGGCAGCTGCTGGGCGAGTTTGAGTGTCGATAGCCATAAATGTGGGGCTAGAGCCCCGCCTCTAGATGAAAGCATGAGGTTTAGCGGTGTGTCTTGCAATGGTACGGTGTTCTCTTTAGTACTAACTATTGGCCTACTCGGTGGGATAGTTCCGAAGTACTGGGAGGCGTCTAGTCGCGAAACGTTCTCTTAAGCCAAGGCTCTAACTCGCTGATGTCACTCAAGATAGCAAGCGCACCTAATTTGCGTAGTAGAGCTCCACGTTGGCGGCGTTCTTCGCTGCGTCGCGGCAATATCCCAACAAAGGGTATGCTGGCCGCCTTTGCCGCCAAAGCATCGTCCACATTGTCCCCAACATACAGTGCAGAGTCCGGATCGCGACCGTTCAAAATCTGCAGGAGGCCATCGGGGGCCGGCTTCGGTCGCTTCACATTTTCTACACTGATAATCTTTCGGAAGAAATCGCGAACTTTCCAGCGATCCAAGGTGTAGTCCAGCTCGCGCCGGACGCGGCCCGTGAAAACGTTCAGCTCCGCGAGTTTTGCCAGCCGGCGCAAACTCGCGGGAGACAGTAGCCACTTTTCACGCGCCGCATTTCCCTTTCCGTTTGAGCCCCAGTAAATTTCCACGAACTTTTTTTTAACTTCGTCGTACGGGACTTCTTTTCCTAGCGCGTTCACCCAAGCGGTAGAAAGTTTCCAGTCGTCATTAAAGCCGGGTCGATTTTTCCACTGATGAAGTGCGCGATGGCTCACTTTCTTTCCCACAAAAAATTGGACCGTTTCGAGCGTGGTGCGCTGAAACGACTGGCGTGTATCGACCAGCACGCCGTCCACATCGAAAATGATCACGCGGGGGAAGGTTTTCATTGATCCCAACGCATAAGAGTCAAAGGTTTAAGGTTCTTCGGAAATTCGTTCAGGAAGGCGACCCATCAGTTTCAGGTGAGGTTCCAGAGGGACCAGAATTGTGGCTATCGGAACCGGATCCGTCAGCATCCTCGTCGTTATCGGCATCGAGTGAATCGGAAGACCAAGCTTCGCCCGGTTGAGGAGTAGACAACATTGTATCGCCGGTTTCGTGCGCGACAGCCGCTCCCGCCGCAGCCGATTTCGCTTCCGCTGGTCGCGCAACGGAAGATTCAGGACCTTGCGCAGTTATGGCGGACGCACTATTTAATGCTTCCAGCCGAGCGGCAAAAACTTCGGCCAACAAATCGATAATTAATTTTGCTCCGCTGCCATCGCCATCCTTCGCAGGATTGTAGGCAGTCACTTCCATTGCCGCCAAGTGTTTCTGGCTCACGAAAACCATCAGGGCGTCACGGACTTCCTCTAGCGTCAAACCGCCGCTACCGGGATAATTTGTAGATTGAAAATCCGCGATCACATCCACATCAAAGTGCAAAACAAATTGGTAGCCATTTCCGCGAATGCGATCGACTGCCGTTTGAGCGGCAACCGTTGCGCCCGTTCGCTTCACGTCCTTCGCCAGATAGCTTCGAATCGTTGAACGCTGCAGCAGTTCATCTTCGGAACGGTCAAGACGCTCGACGCCAAACAATGCAAGATCCGGCTCCCTCACTAACGGCGGTTCGCCCCAGAATCGCACCAGTTCGGCAGCGCCGCGTCCGGTTAAATGGGAAACCACCATGCCGTCGACGCATCCAGAAGGAGTAGTCGCAGGCGTGTTCAAATCGGCGTCGCGATCCAAGTAAATCATGCTGACGTGGCGAAAGTAACGGCGCACGCCGGCAACCGTGGCCAGCGCAATGGAACAGTCTCCGCCCAAAATTATGGGAAGCGCTGCAGACTTTACAGCCTGTTCTACGCGCGGCTTCAGCGTTTCCACTGCAGCAAGTACTCCCGAAAGATTTCGCGCGCGAGGGCTTTCTTCGTCCGGCTTGAAATTGCGAGGAGGGTCGTCGCCAAGATCCGCGACGGTGTAACCGATCGATCCCAATCGTTCTACTAATCCTGCTGCTCGTAGAGCGCCGGGAGCACCCTCGTGTCCGAGCGACATTGCGGCCGCGCTGGTAGGCGCGCCAAGTAGAGCAATCTTATTCGCCTGGCGGACTACCTTAACCGCCACTCAAGAGCTCCTTGGAATCTGCCTGAGCCGCTGAAGCCGGTTAATGCGCCACCGGATTCTGCCGCGCTGCAAGCTCAGGCGGCAAAGTAAAACGCACATCCTCGCGAATCAAATCGAGATCGCGATGATTCGTAAAACCAAAATTCGATAGACGCTGGCTCACTTGCTCCACCAGAACTTCGGGAGCCGAAGCGCCAGCCGTCAACCCGAGAGTTTTCACTCCTTCTAGCCATGACGCGTCAATGTCATTTGAATCTTCGATCAGACGTGCGGCGACACCTGCGCGTTTCGCTACTTCTACCAGACGGTTCGAATTCGAACTATTCGCCGAACCCACAACAAAGATCAGTTCCACTTCGCGGGTCAGAGCTTCCACCGCTTCCTGGCGATTCTGCGTGGCGTAGCAAATATCGTCGGAAGCTGGTCCAACGATGCTGGGAAAACGCTGCCGCAAACGCGCCACAATTTCCTGCGTATCGTAAAGCGAAAGCGTCGTCTGGGTCAGGAATGCGAGGCGATCCGGGTCGTTTACCTCAAGCTGATCCACTTCTTCCACGCTGCCCACCACCAGAGTTTGCTCCGGTGCTTCGCCCGACGTGCCAACGATTTCCTGGTGATCTCGGTGGCCGATCAAAATCAACGTACGGCCTTCACGCGCAAACTTCAGTGCTTCCAAGTGAACTTTTGTAACCAAGGGACAGGTAGCGTCGATTACTCGCAACTGACGTTCCTGCGCTTCCGTGCGAACGCGCGGCGGCACGCCATGAGCACTGAAAACTAACACAGCTCCTACGGGGACTTCCTCGATAGATTCAACAAATATGGCGCCGCGGCGACGCAACTGGTCAACCACGTAACGGTTGTGCACGATTTCGTGATGAACGTAAACCGGACGGCCATACGCTTCAAGCGCTAGTTCAACGATATCCACGGCGCGAACCACGCCCGCGCAAAAACCACGCGGACGCACGCGTACAAGCGTCTTAGCCCCGTTGGTGGTGCCTTGTATATTTGTAAGTGTCAATTCACTCTCCGCAAAGAAGACATTTTACCTGAACCATGGCTTCCCTGCCAGTTTGTTCATTTATCCGGTTATCGCCCAGACACGGTTCTCTCGCGCTGAAAATGCCAGCATGTCGAGTCGCTTCATACACTTGGGGCGGAGATACTCTACGATGCTACTTAGCGAAAAAGAATCTGCGCGGCCCGTTTCTGTTAAGCCGGCTCGTTTTTTTTGAAATGTACGAACGCGGATCTGGCGCAATCTTGAATATTGCCAGTATTGCGGCCAAGGCCGCATTTCAGTTGAATGCGCCGCATGCCGCATCGAAGGCGGGCGTCATCGGTCTCACGCATATGTTGGCTGCCGAGGCAGCGCGCAAAGGCCTGCGTGTAAACGCGCTGAGTCCCGGACCAGTTCCGGAGACGAGAATGTCGCAAGAATTGGGTCGTCGGCTTGCAGACTATTTCAAAGCGGATAGCGAACAGCTTTCAAGCAGATGTTACAGGGGATCTTGCAGGGCCGGCCGCAGACAGCCGATGAAATTGCTTCTGCGGCCTTATTTCTTGAATCCGATCAGTCCAGCGCGATTACTGGGCAGACTCTGAACGTGGATGGCGGAATGGCTTTCTACCGAGTTCTTCCATCATGTTGTAGCCACGCCGTACGGAACGCGCGAGTACGCGAATCCCGATTTCCGCTACATCCAAACCGCGTTCGCCGACTGATCCCAACATATAAGCAGTGCCACCGAGAATCAGAATCGCGCCAAAGATCACGCCAAACAGCAATTCGGCAGCAAAGAGTTCACGCACAAAATAGATTTGAAAAAAGAAGAAAATCGCAACGGCGGATACCAACCCCTTTCGGACTTTCGCCTTCGCCGCGATACCAGCCAACAATATCTGAAGCCGTCCCAGGACCGATGTCATATGACCTCGCTTGCAGCAATACGTGTAGAAGCAAGCAAGAGGCCAATTAGAAGGCGTGTAAGTGCCTAGAAATGCATAAAGGACAGGTCCCGCGAGGAGAATTAATGGGGAAAGAGAAAACGGTTTCCGCAAAAGGAACAGTTGGGATTGGAAGGCAACTTCCCAATTTCGTTGCCTCTTTTCGGCTACAGTTTTTCCAGCTTGCGTTTTGTTTCGCCTAGGCGAAACAAGTTTCCGGCGTTCTAACGCCCCTCGAATGGGTAGCGATCTTGCGCAAGAACCGAACTTGCAACCTTCTCTCTCAGAGCGATGGTGTCGACAGCAGCGTGCTTTGCGAAGCGACGCAGCACGGCGAGTTGCGTGATCAGCGCATCGCCTTCGGCGGTAGCCGCCAGCGCAGTGCGAGCTTCTTTTTCTACCCGATCCATCGCATCGTAAATAAAAGCGCGTGCCGCATCACACATCACATTAGCTGCATCGCCCCGTTTTGCCGAGGCTTTCTGCGCGCGCCGCAGAGAAGACTCCATGGCGTATACATCCATTGCGATATTCGCCAAAGCCGCGACGATTTCCTGATGATCTGCGAGTTGTTCACGGAATCTTTGTACCGCGGTGCCGGCAGACAGCAGGAAAATCTTTTTAGCGCACGCCAGAGAGCGTTCTTCCTCAGCAAAGGGCCCAGATTCAGCTTCTTCAAATGACGGACCCGCTAGAACTTCATCAGCCAATTTCATCGCGGCTGGAATTAGAGGCAAAATTCCGGCCATCGCGCGCTTCATCAGCATTTGAATGATGAGCATGCGATTGATTTCGTTGGTGCCCTCGAATATGCGGTTCACGCGGCTGTCGCGATACGCGCGCGCCACCGGATAATCCTCGTGGAAACCGTAGCCGCCAAAGATCTGCACGGCCTCGTCCACGCAGAAGTCCGCAGTCTCGCTGCCAATCACTTTGCTAATGGAACTTTCGATGGCATATTCTTCCAGAACTTGCATGGCTTGCTGCGTCTTGTCCGCACCGGAATTAGGCTTTTCAACCCCCGCATCGATCATTCCGGCAGAACGATAGATCATCGACTCCACGGCATAAATTCGAATAGCCATTTCGCCCAGCTTGGCTTTGATCAGCCCGAAATCGCAGATGGGCTTGCCGAATGCAGTGCGCTCCTTGGAATATTTCGAAGAAGCTTCGAGTACTTTTTTCGAACCGCCGAGGCAATAAGCACCAAGCGAAAAGCGGCCCACGTTTAACGTGTTAAAGGCAACGATATGGCCGCGCCCAGCTTCGTGCAAAAGATTCTCTCTTGGCACCGGCGCGTTTTCGAAAAATATGGGCACAGTGGAACTGCCGCGAATGCCCATTTTCTTTTCCTCGGCACCAACTGAAAACCCGGGAGTGTCTCGCTCAACGATGAAGCAGGAGAACTTTTCTCCGTCAATTTTTGCGAACACGATGTAGAGGTCGGCAAAACCACCGTTGGTGATCCACATTTTCTGCCCGTTTAGAATCCAATTTTTCCCATCGGGCGAAAGCACCGCACGAGTGCGTGCGGCCAACGCGTCTGATCCCGCTTGAGGCTCGGAGAGGCAGTAACAGGAAAGCAGCTCGCCGCTCGCGATTTTCGGCAGATATTTCTGTTTTTGGGCTTCGGTGCCGAAATAAACAATCGGAATCGTTCCGATCCCAGCGTGGCCTCCGTGAGAAACCGCGAAAGACGCGTAACCTGAAAGCTTTTCCGCCAGAACCGTAGCCGATATTTTGTCTAGACCTGAGCCGCCGTACACTTCGGGGATTGCGCCTCCGAGAAGGCCTATCTCGCCAGCCTTTTTCAGCATCTGCGCCATCAAACCTTCTTTATGCTGTTCAAGCGCAGCGATCTCCGGCGTTATTTCTTTCTGGACAAATTCCTCAGCAGTTTGGCCAATCAAGCGTTGGTCGTCTGACAAATCGGCGGGAGTGAAGATGTCCTCAGGCCGGCTGGAGGTAATCAGAAAGGCTCCGCCACGATTTAGCGTCACTGAGGCAGGTATTGACGTAGGCATGGCGTGTTCTCCCCTCCACAAAATCTGAGCGATGAATCGAGTTTACGACAAATCCAGCGTCGCGATTAAATCTATTCTCGCCACCGCTACATCCTGCTTAACTTCGTGGAACCTACTGTTTTCACATCGAATTCCCACGGCATTCTTGTTGACAAATACCTTTCGCTTGACAGCGAGTATTCCGATATCAAAGAGCATTCGACGCGTATCGAGGAGTTCGTCAGGCTGGAGGCAGCGCGGCCCAGTTACTGTATAAATCTTACGCAGTAATAAAATAACTTTGCTAATTCCTTAGGCAACGCGCTCGAAGATTCCTGCCGCGCCCATGCCTCCGCCAACGCACATAGTAACCAGACCGTAGCGCGCATTTCGTCTTTGGAGTTCGCGCAGGATCGTAGCAGTGAGCTTGGCGCCGGTACAACCGAGCGGATGTCCAAGCGCGATGGCGCCGCCGTTCACATTCACAAGCTCTGGATCTAAGCCAGCCAGTTTGATTACCGACAGCGCTTGCGCGGCAAACGCTTCGTTCAGCTCAATCACGTCGATTTGATCCAAGGTCAATCCCGCGATCTTCAGCGCTTTTGGAATTGCATAAACCGGACCAACGCCCATTTCCTCGGGTAGGCAGCCGGCTGTTGCAAACGCCAGAAAACGCCCGAGAGGCTTCAATCCCAACGCGCGGGCGCGCTCGGCACTCATTACCACTGCGGCCGCAGCACCGTCGCTCATCTGCGAACTATTTCCAGCGGTCACTACTCCGTGCGCGTGAAAGGCGGGCCTCAATTTACCGAGAACTTCCACTGAAGTATCCGAGCGGGGGCCTTCATCCGTGTCAAACGTAATCTTCACTGCTGTGGGCTTAGCTCCATTCGATGCCCCGTTTTCGAAGGCCGTGTAATTTACTTTCACCGGTACGGTTTCATCTTTAAATTTTCCAGCGGAGATTGCGGCGAGCGCCTTTTGGTGGCTCGCAAATGAAAATTCATCTGCCTGTTCCCGGGTAATACCATATTTCCTGGAAAGATTTTCGGCCGTAAGACCCATGCCGAGATACGCGTCCGGGTATGAATCCATCAGCGAAGGGTTAGGCGAAATTTTATTACCTCCCATGGGAACCATGCTCATCGATTCAACACCGCCGGCGACGGCAACGTCTCCCTGTCCAGACATAATCCTTTCCGCGGCCAGAGCGATAGCTTGGAGCCCGGAGGAGCAAAATCGGTTGATCGTCATGGCAGAAGCTTCCACCGGCAAACCGGCGCGCAACGACGCGATTCGCGCCACATTCATTCCCTGCTCAGCTTCGGGCATGGCACAGCCCAGAATCACATCTTCAACTTCCTTCGGTTCGAGCCCCGGCGCACGAGCGATCACTTCTTTGATCACCAATGCGGCCAAATCGTCGGGACGCGTGGCGCGCAGCGTTCCCTTGGGAGCCTTGCCCACCGGCGTCCGCACCGAACTTACAATCACGGCTTCGCGCATGAGTCACCTCGGTACTTAGAACTGTAATGAATCTTACATTGGATGCCTATGCGATAAAAAAGAAACAGCGCGGAACCAGTCCGCGCTGTCTCAATCCGAGGAAAATTTGAGGGAAACGAAATCTGATTATCTACGGAATTTGATGGTTACCAGCATCTGAACGGAAACTGGTTGGCCGTCAAGCTTGGACGGCTCGTACTTCCATCGACTCAGAGCGTCAAGCGCAGCCTGCCGAAGTACAACAGGCCCTGAAACCACGTCCATGTGCGCCACATGACCAGCCTTATCGATCGTTGCTCTGATTACGACGTCGCCCTGCGTGTTGGATTGTTTGGCAAGAGCTGGATAGACCGGCAAAGTGGAGGACAACAGCCGAGGCTCCTTCACTTGCCCGCCAATCTTCACTGTACCGTCCGGCCTGAGTTCTGGCACGGGGAGCGACGCCATACCGGACGAACCAATCCCAGTTAGCGCATTGTTTTCTGAAACCGGCGGTGGCGCCATCGCGTCAACGGCCGGAGCGGCATCTGTTTGCTCGCTGGCAGTGTGTTGCGTGCTTACTGGATGCGAATTCAAAGTCGCGCTCATCATGTCGTTTGTTACCCGAGGTTCACTCTGCTTTGCGGGTGCACTGGGACGATCAGAAACTGGAGCGTCATGAATCTCCGCCGGCGCGTTCCCATTGACAACTACCGAGGGGCGTACGCTAGCCGTTGTTTCGCGGCTTGAATTTGTGGACGGCGAAGAAAAAGCTGTGCTGGCCCCCGGCTGAGCCGCGTTCGCAGTAGACGCATTAGCAGGCGGAGTCACTGCGGGCGGATTCGACGCGTTCACGCTACGATTCGAAGATTGTCCCCGGAGGTAAATCATGCCGCCAACTCCCGCGGCGAACAACACAGCAATGCACGCAGCTATTAGCATCCAATTGCTGCCTGGTTTGCGTTCGGTCGAGGTCGTGTCAGGAGAAGACAAAACCGATTCACTTACGGTTACAGAATCTGCTTGACTTACGTTGAGACTAGCGCCTCCGGAAAGGCTCCCAAAGGTGCTGCGCACCGTTGCAGGCGACGGAAGCACCGCCGACGGCGTGGCTTCGGTTGTCAGTTCGGGCGCGACAGACCCAGAAACCTTATCGACCTGCAAATTTGCAGAAGGAATTAATGGCGGAGCTTGGACCGGGGGGGCAACTGGAAGCTCAACTACGCTGTTCGTGCTTGATTTCACTTGGGCCGCCGGTTTAGTTACAACTTCCAAATGCGGGCTCACCGAGCTGGCCGGATTCCCCGTAATTGTCGTTGCTGCCGGCTGCACTTCTTCTTGCGAACCGATTGAGATGAACGGCGCCGTAGGTTTCGGAGCTTCGTTGATTGGCGACGTGACCGCTGGCGACTTTGCGACGGGCGAAAATGATTCCGATTCAGATGCTTTCTGCGCTTCAGGCTCCGGTGCAGGAGCCGGTGCCCACGAAGTCTCTAGTGGCGGTGCAACCGCCACCTTCCTGATCGGGGTTGGCGTTTCGACTGCCACAGGCGACACAGGTTTGGTTGCCTGTGCGGGGCCGTCTGAAGGAAAATAAACATTCCAATAACCCGGCTGTTTATGCGTGAATTCAACTTCAACATAGCCTTGCAAATTGGAAAATGTTCGAACTTTTACCACCCGGCAAATCGCGTCCTGCCGCGTTTTCTGATTCGTGACCACCAACATTTGCCCAACGGAGACTGTTGTGGACATCCGAATCACAGCGCCCTGCGGAAACACGATCATCGTGCTGGTCTGTTCCTCGAAAGGTTCAGTGTGGGGCGTAACATCGCGCACCACTTCGGTGACACGCGAGCCGTGCACCTTTACTGGAACTTCCAACGAAACAGCATCGGCTCGCAAGTGGCCGCCCGGCTGTTCTGCCTTCGCCGTAGTGCCGCTTTTCAATTTATTCGCATCAGTGGCGGAATTTGTGACTTCCAGCGTGTCCTTCGTTAGTGGCGCCATTGTTGTACCGGCGGTAGGCCGTTTCCCCCAAGAAAATGAAATCTCCTATCGGTATATGCATTTTTGGAGGTCGTACCATAGGCGGCAATGGGACTTTGGTACTAACGGTGAACTTTTTAGACACTTATGGCCTGATGTGGAACTTCTATCTCAACGAGCCGGCGCGGGCCGCTTTCGATACTCCTCGTAGAGATCTTTGTGTCGATTGTCCGTGCTGGTGAGCTGGCCTTTGATAAAAAGGTAACGAACTTCTGTTTGAAGTTCGAGCGGGTCTCCGTTTGTCACGATCACATTTGCAAGTTTTCCCGGTTCGATGGTGCCGAGTTGGTCCGCGAGTCCGAAGATTTGTGCTGCGTTCAACATCACGGCTTTCAGCGCTTCATCGTGTGACAAACCATAGCCCACCGCCGTCCCCGCGTATTGCGGGAGCCTGCGCGAGAAAGATGTGCCGAAACTCGAGAATGCAAACTGAATTCCAGCGGCGTTTAATTCGGATGGCTGGGTCATAGGCTTATCGTAAGCAGTGTCTTCTTGCTCCGGCAGCCGCTCGGTAGGACCTAAAATCACCGGGATCTTTTTCTCTTTGAGGAGATCTTTAACTTTCCAACTCTCCGCGCCAGACGCGAGAATCATCCGTAGATTTTGCTTGCTGCAGAAGTCAATCGCGTTGCGAATGTCGCGCGCTTCGTCCGCGATAACCAAAACGGGAAGTTTGCCCTCAACGACCGGAACTAGCGACTCGAGTTTCAAATCGCGCACGAATAGATCGGGCGAACCTTTTTCCTTGGCCTGCGCGTAATGCCGCGCGCGCGTTAACCAATCCGAAAGCTGATTGACCGACTTGTCGTATTCTTTCTTTGCGTCAGCATAAGGTTTCTCCTTCATGCTGAATGTTGAAAAGTCAAACGAGCTCGTTTGTATCGACGGCCAGTTCAGCACCATAGCCACCGAGCGATTGATTTGCATTTCTTCCATGGTCCAACCGGCCAAATTGAACGCGGAGGCTTGGCCGGCAATGATTCCACTGCTTTGCGAGTCGAAGCCGCCAACGCCCGGTGCGGAGATTACTTCGGTGATCCCACTCGCGCGCGTCACGGGGATGTGCGCAGATGCTGGATTTACCGCCGTCGCGGCGATCAGCTCGGGATTAAAATCGCCGAGCTCAGTCGTATCCACAGTCGCGCTAACTGCTCCAACTTCGTTCAACCCAATCTGAGTGACGGGATCGAACATTCCCGGGTAAGCTTCTAGGCCCGTACCATCAATCACTTGCGCGCCATCAGGAATAGATATGTCCGCACCCACCGCAGCGATTTTTCCGTCGCGAATCACCACAACACCTTTTTCGATGGCAGGGCCAGCCAAGGTGTAAATCTTCGCGTTCTTGATCGCGTAAACGTTTGCGGCGCGCTGCGACCAAAGTGGAAACGCCAATAGCGACACCAGGATTAATGCGAGTGCTTGATACGCGGCGGACCGAATGCGAAGTACTTTGCTCACCGGCCACCTCCTACAACGGTAGCCGCACTATTTTCACTATTTTGAGGGTGCTTCTTTTTCTGATCAGGCTTTTTCTCCGGTTTAGATTCCGATTTTTCGCTGGCTTTCTTTTCTTCCGACGCCTTCTTTTCTTTGGCCAGCAAGTCCTGCTTCTCTTTTTCCAGCGCGGGACGCGCCGCGATATCTTTTTCCCGATCAAAATATATCTGCCCATCGATCAACGTCTTCTGCGCCACCGCGTACACGCTCAGCGGATTGCGATTGAAGATAGCCAAGTCTGCATCTTTGCCCACCTCAATCGAGCCCACTCTATTGTCAATTCCCAGTTGGATCGCGGGATTTAAGGTGACCAGCTTCAACGCGTCATTCGCGGACAGGCCGCCGTACTTCATGCTTTTGGCCGCTTCCTGGTTCAAGTGCCGCGCTTCTTCCGCGTCATCGGAGTTGACGGAAACGACCACCCCGCGCTCCGTCATCAGAGTTGCGTTATAAGGAATCGCATCGAAAGCTTCCATCTTGTAGGCCCACCAATCCGAGAAAGTAGAGCCACCGGCGCCGGACGCGGCAATTTCGTCCGCTATTTTGTAACCTTCCAGCACGTGTTGGAACGTGCGTACCTTGAAGCCAAATTCATTGCCCACGCGGATCAGCATCAGTATTTCGTCGGCCCGGTAGCAATGCGCGTGAACGTAGCGCTTCCCGTCGAGTACTTCCACCAGTGGTTCGAGTTTTTCGTCCCGGCGCGGCGGCAACAGATTTTGATCTCCCGCCTTTTTTTTTCGATTGTAGTCGTCCCACTGTTTTTTGTACTCGCGCGCTTCTATGAAAGCCTCGCGAATGGTTTCTTCCACTCCCATGCGAGTCGCAGGATAGCGAGGCTCCACTCCGGGCGGCGGCGAAAAATTCGAACGTTTAGGATTTTCTCCCAAAGCAAATTTAATTCCAGGCAACGCGCCTTGAAATGGCAAATCGCTCGCCTGTTTGCCCCAACGCAGCTTGATGACAATGGTTTGACCGCCAATCGGGTTCGCGCTTCCGTGAAGTATGTTCGCAGTGGTGACACCACCCGAAAGATCGTTATAAATACTTATATCGTCCGGATTCAAAACATCCGCGATATTCGCCATGGACGAAACCGAAACGCTGCCTTCGTTCACGCTGCCATCCACCGCGATATGCGAGTGACAATCGATAATGCCCGGCATCACGTATTGCCCCTTCGCGTCAATTATGGTCGCTCCGTCCGGGGCTTTCACGTCCGTGCCAACCGCCGCAATTTTTCCGTCACGAATCAGGATGGAGCCGTGCTCAATATTCCCGTGCGTAATCGTAAGGATCGTGGCGTTCTGAATCAAAATAGGGCTGTTGTCTTGAGCATTGGAACCTTGAGCGCAAACACAATCAGGGCGGAGCGTCACAAAAAGAATCATCGTAAGCAGCACGCGGACCTTCATCGGCCCAACCCCGCTTCGCTCGCTGAGTGCCTCGGCTGCGAACTGGGAGCGCTATCAGCTTTCTGATCGCCAGGTTTTTCTGCGGGAGGCTCCTCGTGAATCTCGAACCATCGCCCATCCACAAATACATGCTTCACTTTCGTTTTTTCGTTGAAGAGATCGCCATCGGTCACCGTTAGATTTGCAATTTTCCCCTGTGCGATACTTCCCATGCGGTCTCCGACGCCAAGAATTTCAGCCGAATCTATTGTAAATGCGCGTAAAGCCGCATCCGGGGCCAACCCCGCATCAACCGCCTTCTTGACGTTCTTGAAGATGTCCTTGGGTGTGGAAAGACCTCCGGAATAGAATGCAAACTTCACGCCGGCTTTGGCTAGTGCCGCGGGCGACGAGGGTGCGCGGTCGCGGAATCGCAAATCGCGCAAAGTCTGTTCGGCATCTGGGTCAGCATCTTTATCGCGTTCAGGCCATTTCAAGCTGACTAATACCGGCATTTTCTTGGCCGCAATTGCCCCTGCCACTTCGTACCCTTGCTGCCCGCCAAAGAGTACAGCATTAATTTTCCACTCATCCGTCAAACGTAGCGCGCGCAGGATCTGCACCGAATTGTTCGCTGGCAGCAGAACGATTTCTTTATCGCGCAGCCCGCGAACGATCACACGCTCGGTGCGGTCGTACGGCAGACGCTCAAATTTTGTTACATTGGCTTCATAAATGGGCTCGGCCTGCGCGTACCAATTGGAATCATCAAAAACCTGGCGAATGTAAGCAATGGTGCCCATCAACGAATCCGGAAACCCCCACCAAGCGCCGATCGGCTTGAACGAAATCGGCAAAGTTGCCATCGCTTTCACAATGTAATCGCCAGAACGATCTCCTGCCAGATCGATCACCGTCGCTTGTCCGGGGAAAATTCCTCCATCAGGAACAGTCAGCGCGGTAGTGAAGCCTGCATTTCGCCAAGTCTCAATTCGCTTGTCGTCTATTTTTAATTCGTCGGCAGCCACACGCCATGGAGTTGTCCCAGGCCGATCTTCCGGGCCTTTCGCGATTTCTCCGGACGGCGCAGCTCGCCTTCGTCCACGCCCTGTCGCACCACTCTCCGAACCTTCTTCCTTAGGCAGGCCAAGATCCGTGCCGGCATCGATCAAGCCGGGATAAACCGTCAAGCCCTTGCCATCGATCACCCAGGCTTCCGGTGGAACCGTTACGTTTGCACCGACGCTTTGAATCAAGCCTTTTGCGATGACAACCGTTCCGCTGTCAATTACCGTGCCGGTTCCGGTGACAATCCGAGCGTTCACCACGGCGAAGTAGCGCGGCCCGCTTCCGTCACCTCGCGCGGAAAACACTGATCCAATCAGGCCAGCGATGAACAGCCCCACAACGACAGCACTCACCTGTCGAAATTTGAAACGATCGTGCACGCTGCACCTCTCCAGATAAATCCCCGCTGGAACTACCTAAGTTCTAGAAGAAAGCGACTGATGCTAATGGCAAGGGTGGACAAAATCAAGAAAACTCGTGCGCCGAAAGTTGCGTTTTCACGATGAGATCAAATGAAAATCCGCCGTGCAAACATCTCGCTTCAATGTAGCGGGGCGTCTTGCGGCTGAATACTTCTCAAGCTCTTCAGAATTGCAAAGCCATTGTCCCAGTCATAACTCGACGAGAGTCCATTTCCACCAGCAGGATGGTATTCACGTCGACGACAAAATACGACAGCGTGTTGGTCTGATACTGATTAGCAAGAGTCAGTGGATTGCCGCGCCCGTCGATGCCCACGGTTGCAATAGCACTGGCTGAGGTGAGCGGCTCGCCGGAAACCAAATTTCCACTAGCGGCAACGTCATTAATGTCCACCGTCCCGGTAACCGCGCCGGCGCTTGCAGTAGTTACCTGGCCCTCGATATCCTGCTCTCCTCCACCGTTGAGGACTACTCCAGTAAGATTCAAAGCGAACGTTCCTTGCGGTACGGCGCTACCAGTCTGTGTGTAGGCCACTCCAGTTCCCACACCCACGTGCGAGTCGGTTTCCAGCAAGAAGGCCGCCGTTGATGTTAGACCACTTGCTGTCGTGTAGTTGAAGAGATAGGCAGCAAATTGATAATCGGTCCCGTCAGTTAAATTGATAGCCAACTCAATCTGACCTGTATTCGCGTTGACAGACGGACTCGCCGCGGAAATATTGGTGCTGGTGCCGCCGCTGCCGTTGGTTGGCGGGCTCGTCAGGGTGCCGTCGTCATTGAGATCCAAAACGCCTGTTCCGGAGCTCCCGAATGCGCCACCCATTCCATAGGGATGCCCGCTCGTATCAACACCTGCTACGGTGAATGCTTGATTTCCGCTCATGTTCACAGTTGTAGCCGGAGCGGTGTAAAAGTCACCACCAAGAACCGCGACGGAATCGTTTTCAACTACTTTCAGGTGCGTATTATCAACAACGTAGTAAACGAAGTTGAGCGTTCCGGGAATTCCGCTGTTCGCTCCCAATACTCCTTCAAACGAAGGGCAATTCAGTGTGAGGGTCCCGCGCCCCGTTGACGGATCTGCCGCAGTGAATCCGCCCTGAAGTTCCGAGTCGGTGACATTCGTCGGTGTCATTGTGGCGCCGCTGTCATTCAAATCGAGTATGCCGCTGCCCATTGGGAATGTGTCGTTACCATTCGCGAACACTCTTCCCGCCGTTCCTGTGGTGTGTCCGTGTCCATCAACTCCTGACAAGCCAAAAGCGTAATTGCCCAAGGCGAACGCTTCGCCAAATTCCTCTGGATTTTGCTGATCGATAGTTCCACTTCCGGACGCGCTTTTGTCGAAGCGGATCATCAAAGCATGCTGATTTGACGTTAGTGCAAATTGCCAGACGACTCCAGTTCCTTGCCCTGTCGTGATGTTGGCTGTGGTCCGCCCATCCGGACCAACTGTATAAGTGCTCGGGCTGATGGCAGTGCTCGTTGGACCAGTTGATCCGCTGGTATTGATGTCCTCGGTTCCTCCGGTGATATTTCCATTTCCGTCCGCGACGAAACTTCCCGCCACGATTAGAAAGCTCGATCCATTATGAGCGCTGTAAGAAATTGCGTAAGGTTGCGGATTCGCCGCGTCGGCAAGCGAGTTCAAAGACGCGTTCGAGAACAGTATGGTCACCGTTGACGTTCCGGAATTTCCTCCGGAAATCGCAGTAATCGTAACGGTGCCGGGCGGCGGAGGACTAAGTGGGGCTGTGTAGAGTCCGCAACTCGTGGTCCCGTTTGTTATGGTCCCGGGATTCGCCGACAAATTTGATGTCACCGACCAAGTGGTCGAAGCGCAACCCCCAGGTGAAGTGAACTGTTGCGTCGCGCCGGCAGGAACCGCGA
This sequence comes from uncultured Acidobacteriota bacterium, assembly GCA_963838475.1. Lineage (GTDB taxonomy): Bacteria > Acidobacteriota > Terriglobia > Acidiferrales > UBA7541 > Palsa-295. Next base: position 628,408 of record CAWIRJ010000004.1, on the reverse strand, counting down.
CCGCCGCAGGACTCACGGCGACAGGCTGCGTGGCCACAATGTTAATCGTGATTGGAGGACTCGCGTTCGAACCGGATACTGCCTGAATCGTGTCGGTCTCGGTGGTCCCTGGCGCGGTGAACAATCCCGCACTGGATATCGTGCCGGTGCCGCTCACCACATTCCACATTGGCGCAAGAACCATCGCTCCGGAATACGCTGTAAATTGCGCAGTAGAATTCTCAGATATGGTGGCGCTTCCTGGATAAACCGTGATTCCGCCAACAACCGGAGGCTTGGAGCCGCCGCCGCTGCTCGATCCGCACGCCGTTAGAAGAAGCGCCGCGGCCATGGCGCCTGTTAGAACCGCAAACGTCATAAGCTTCCCGCGCCTTACAGAACCCTTCATCATTTTCCCTCGATCCTTATTTTTATTGCCGCTCTCGCCGCAGAAAATTTCGGGTGGGTGCCCTAGCCCCGTTTTGGATTCCAATTAATGTCCTGCGTTAGATTCGATCAGCCACGAACAGGTTTCCCGACGTTTCTAACAAACTTTCGCAACTTGCTCGATTTTTCGGACAATTTTGTTTACTCAATTGTGTAAGGGCTTGCCGGTTTTCAAAGTGTGCGCTACACGCTCCTGAGTTTTGCGCTGGCCGCACAGACTCACGAAAGCTTCACGCTCGAGATCGAGAATATATTGCTCGGAAACAGCTTGCGGCGACGTGATTCCGCCGCCGGCGAGAATAAACGCAAGCTTCCGAGCGACCACGCCATCGTATTCACTGGCGTATTCTCCGCGTATGAGCATATGAATCGCGAGCTTGGCCGCGGCAAGAAATTCCTCGCCCAGCACTCGGATTTGAGCAGGAGGCGGCGGGTGATAGCCCGCTCGAACCATCGCCAGCGCCGTTTGTTTTGCGTCGGCTACTTGCCGGTCGCGATTAATGGCAATCAGATCCGACGGCCGCAGAAAACCGAGTGAGCGAGCCTCTTCTCCGCTGGTCGATACCTTTGCCATAGCGATCGTTTCAAACACGGGTTTGAGCGCGTGGAACAAATCCAGATTCTCGCCGCCGGCGGAATGTTCGTTCGCGCGAATCAGCATTTCCTTCGTTCCGCCGCCCGCCGGAATTAATCCAACGCCCGCTTCAACCAGGCCGATGTACGATTCCGCTGCCGCGTGAATCCGCGCGCCATGTAAACTTATCTCGCATCCTCCGCCCAGAGCCATGCCTTGCGGCGCAACGACCACTGGCCTGGACGCGTACTTGATGGCCATATTCACCCGCTGGAACTGGCGAACAGCCATGTGAATGTCGTCCCATTCCTGCTCTTGCGCGCTGATCAATAGCAGCATTAGATTCGCGCCTACGGAAAAGTTGGGCGCCTGGTTCGCAATCACCATGGCGTCGAACTCCGAATCCAGTCGTGCGATTCCCGCGTGAATCATGGCGACGATGTCTCCGCCGATCGAATTCATTTTCGAATGGAACTCGCAGCAGAGCACTCCATCTCCAAGATCAATCAGGCTCGCCCCCGAATTGCTTTGGACCACGGGAGTGCACTCTTTCAGCGATTTCAAAATAATGATTCCTCGTGGTTCTTCCACTGGTTGCAGCGAAGACGTTGCGAGATCGAAATAAAGTGTGTTGCCCTTTTCTGATTCGTAAAAAACTCTCTTCGGAGACTCAAGAACTTTGGTAACTAGCGGCGGCATTTCTCTGCCGTCGCGTCCCATCGCTTTCGCCATCCTCTCCACGCCAATCGCGTTCCACATTTCAAATGGCCCCAGCTCCCACCCGAATCCCCAGCGCATCGCGCGATCTACATCTACAATACTGTTCGCGATTTCCGGGATTCGCCGCGCAGCGTACAGGCAGGTTTCGCTCAGGCCGCTCCACAGAAACTGATTGGCTTGGTCGCCGGATTTGCCTTCGAGAGCTGGGCCCGCCAGCGCGCGCAATCTATCGCGTGTGCTTTCGATCCCTTTGCCGGCTTCGATGGAACCAAATTTCGCTTTTTGGCGAGGGCGGTATTCCATTTTGTGCCAGTCGAGCGTTAGGATTTCCGATCCGCCTTCTTTTTTCACGCGCTTGTAAAAACCGCTGCCTGTTTTTTCGCCTAACCAGCCGCGCGCGAGCATATCTTCCACCAGCCTGGGCACTCGATACATCTCGCGCGATTCGTCGTCAGGAATGTTTTCATAAATATTCCGTACGACGTGGACCAGAACATCCAGTCCGACCAAATCCGCGGTGCGAAATGTAGCCGATTTCGGCCAGCCCACTGCTGGCCCGGTACATGCGTCCACTTGCTCAATCGTCATGTCCAGCGCTTGCATCTGGCGCAGCGCATTCAGCATAGAGAAAGTGCCGATACGGTTGGCGATAAAATTCGGCGTATCCTTCGCCACCACCACGCCCTTGCCCAGCCGCAGATCGCAAATTTCATCGAGCGATTGCAAAACTTCAGGCTTCGTCTTGGGTCCCGGAATTAGTTCGACCAGCTTCATGTACCGCGGGGGGTTAAAAAAATGCGTCCCGGTCCAATGCTGTTGAAAATCCTCTGAACATCCTTCGGAGATTAGCTTAATCGGGAGACCTGATGTGTTTGAAGAAACGATGGTGCCAGGCTTCCGAACGGTTTCGACGCGCGAGAAGAGATTTCGCTTGATCTCCAGATCCTCCGCCACAGCCTCGATGATCCAATCTACTTCGCCGCACCACCCCAGGTTGTCTTCCAGATTTCCTGGAGTCACCAATCGCGCTGTTTCAGGCGTGAAAAATGCCGCTGGGCGCGATTTCTTCGCAGCTTCCAGACCTGCGTTGACAATCCGATCGCGCACCGCGGGAGACTCCAGCATCAGTCCTTTGCGTTTTTCTTCTGCCGTCAACTCTTTCGGAACAATATCTAGTAGAAAACACGGAATGCCCGCGTTCGCCAGATGCGCCGCGATACGAGCCCCCATCGTCCCAGCGCCGAGCACCGCCGCTTTCTCGATACGATGTTTCATCAGTCCTCGACTGCTCCAAAATGCGAAGTTGAGGTTACAAAGCCGGAAACCGAGGGTCAACCCAAAAACCCGGGCGTCCAATAAGTGCGCTACAGTGTCCTATAGAAGTAGGGACGCTACAAATGGGAACCACTTCCAGATGGTTTGGGAAGGCCATTCGCGGCCTGCGTTCATTCGCGTATAACACCGGGAGGCGCCCCAAAGTAGGGGTGGCGCTAGGCGGCGGATTCGCCCGTGGCATCGCGCATATAGGTGTCCTGCGCGTGTTGGAACAATACGAAATTCCTGTCGACTATATCGCAGGCACCAGTGTTGGCGCCCTTATCGCAGCAGCCTATGCGAGCGGAACTTCGCTGGACGAAATGGCACGCCAGGGTACCCTGACGCGCTTCCGCGACTTCGGTCGCTGGACCCTTTCCCGCATGGGCATGGCTTCCAACGAGCGTCTCGAAGATTTCCTCCACCGTTTTACGGAAGCGAAAAATTTCAGGCAAATGAGAATTCCGCTGGCGATTGTCGCCACTGACCTGCTCACCGGCGAGTCGGTTCATTTCACCAAAGGGGAAATCAGCCCAGCGCTCCGGGCTTCTTGCGCCTATCCTGGCCTTTTTCTTCCGGTGGAACACGATGGCCATTTTTTGGTGGATGGATTTTTAACGGAGCAAGTGCCCGCTCCGGCAGTCCGCGAAATGGGAGCGGAGGTGGTAATCTCGGTCCACCTAGAGCCCGGCCTGTTGGATACGAAACCGCGGAACACAATCGAGGTCATCAGCCGCGCTTTTTCGATCATTCAAACCGTGGCGAACCAACCCTGGCGCGGTATGACGGACGTGCTTATCGAACCCGGCGTCCACCATGTCCTCTGGGATGAATTTGTAAAGACGCCACAACTGATTGCGGCAGGCGAAGAAGCCACCCTCGCCGCCATGCCTCAGATTAAAGCTGTATTGGAAGGCGACCCAAACAAGATCCAAGCGGAGCGGGAAGCCTCACGAGCAGCTAAAGAGATTTGAAGAGCTTGAGTTGATGCGGTGTTCTCGCCCAGATTTCAGCGGATTTCCAATTTAGGCGTTGCTAACTATCTCCGCGATTTCTCGTCAAAACAAGTGTGAAGAGCCGAATTTCTAGCGCGATGACCGCTGCAACGCCCCAGTCATACGTAAAAGGGTTCGGCTCTTCTTCCTCACGAAATTGATTTCAATTTCCATACGCGACGAATCCGAATTTTAAGATTTTCAATATAATACGTTTCGCCGCGATTCCGTCTGGCATTTCGATTAACTCGCTGCTCGAATCTCGACGGCCACCGGCTTGCCGTTCCCTTTACCGCGTTTGGTAAGCCACTCGCCAATCGCAGCCGCAAGCCTCTCCGGGTCAACCTTTAGTCCCGCTTCGAGCATTCCCTCGCCAGTCGGCAAAGTGTCGTCGAACTCCGCGGAGCCTGTGAAGTTCCGCATGCAAAAACTGTCCAGCCAATCGAGTGGAGCAAGCCTTCTCTGGCCATCCACCAGGACTTCCACTTTGAGTTTTCGCGCAAACATTCCGCAGCGAGTATACCATCGAGCAATTTAAAGCTTGTTGCGCGCTCGTCCTGGGAACACCATTGTTCCACCGCTGCGCTCGCTCGATTTCACAGTCCTAAAATCATCCGTGTTGTGGATTGCCACCAACTCGGATTTCCCCGCTCCAGGTAACTCGCAAAGGCTTGCAGCACAAGCATGGCAGGAAAAACGTAGAGATAGACCTTGCCGACTCGGCGGTCCACTACAAGGTCGCGCAACATTCCAACGACGATCAGCACGTCGAGCGCTGGATAGAACAGATCGTGGTAACCGATATAGTGAAATCTGACGAAGGCGGCTTGCATGAGCTGACAACTGGCCATGAAAACCAGGCGACGATGGTATTCAGGACGTTTTCGGAAATGCCAACCGCCATTTAACTCTTGCCCTGTGTACCGCACTCAGGAGTTCTTGGCACCCAACGATCTCCTCGCAGCGTCGCGCACGTCTCCACAGCGAATAGCTTTTGATCTTGGGAAGCTAGGGGCAATACATTAGCGGCAGTTGCCGTCGCATTGCGACGGAGCGCCCTAAAGACAAACCAGGACACCGCTCCAACTGCTGTTTCCTTGCTTTTAGTCGCCTCGTAACCTAGAATTTTTAAGTATTAATTATCGAAATAAGACCTATTAGCGGGTGCAAGCCACCGCAGGGCATATTCCCCGCGCGAAATTATCGGAGGTTCGGTGTCCACGCCACTGGAAAGATGGGTTGACGAATCGGCACGTCTGACAAAGCCTTCCAAAATTGTCTGGTGTGACGGCTCACAGGCAGAATACGAACGTCTTGTTGACGGGATGCTACGCGATGGCACTTATATTGAATTGAATCAGAAGACTCGCCCAAACTGTTATCTCCATCGCAGCAATCCCAATGATGTCGCGCGCACGGAAAGCATCACCTTTATCTGCACCCGACAAAAGGAAGACGCCGGTCCCACGAATAATTGGATGTCTCCGCAGGAGGCCAAGGACAAGGTGCGCCCGCTTTTTGATGGCGCGATGAAAGGCCGCACGATGTACGTGATGCCTTACATCTTGGGTCCAGTGAAATCTCCTTACAGCAAAGTAGGCGTAGAGATCACCGATTCGCCGTACGTGGTCGCGAGCATGCGAATTATGTCACGCATGGGACAGGCCGCACTCGACCGTTTGGGAAGCTCGGACGATTTCGTGCCCGGCCTGCATTCCCTGGGAGATCTCAACCCTGATCGACGGTTCGTTCTGCATTTCCCCGAAGAAAAACTGATCTGGAGCGTTGGCTCCGGTTACGGTGGAAACGCTCTCTTGGGCAAAAAATGTTTTGCCTTGCGAATCGCCAGTTATATGGCGCGCGACCAAGGTTGGATGGCCGAACATATGTTGATTCTCGGCCTGGAGGATCCCTCGGGCAAAGTAACCTACATGGCCGCTGCCTTTCCTAGCGCTTGCGGAAAAACGAATCTCGCGATGATGGTCTCAGCGCTGGAAAGCAAAGGCTATCGCGTGTGGACTGTCGGCGATGACATTGCCTGGATGCACCTCGCTGCCGACGGTTCTCTGCGAGCTATCAATCCTGAGGCCGGCTTTTTCGGTGTTGCTCCTGGCACCAACGCGAAAACGAACCCGAATGTAAGAACTGCGTTGCAACATGACGCCATATTCACGAATGTCGCCATGACTGTCAATTCCCGCGAGCCTTGGTGGGAAGGTATTAACGGAGCGCCGGATGAGCCCTTGCTGAATTGGAAAGGTGAAAATTGGAACCCGAGCATGGGCCCGGCTGCACAGTCTAATTCACGCTACACCGTCGCAGCAAAACAGTCGCCTTCGATTTCTTCCCACTGGGAAGATCCCGAAGGCATACCAATATCCGCGATTATTTTCGGGGGTCGGCGAGCGCATGTTGCACCCCTCGTTTATCAATCGCGTGACTGGCAGCATGGCGTTTTTGTCGGCGCCACGATGGCATCTGAAACTACGGCTGCCACCACCGGCGCTGTCGGTGTAACACGGCGCGACCCCATGGCCATGATTCCTTTCTGTGGTTACAACATGGGCGATTACTTCCGGCATTGGATCGAGATGGGACGAAAGATGAAGAATGCGCCCCAAATTTTCCACGTGAACTGGTTCCGCAAGGATGAAAACGGAAAATTTCTGTGGCCCGGGTATGGTGAAAATGTACGGGTCCTGAAATGGATGCTGGATCGTATCGAGAATCGTGCGCAAGCCACCGAAACCCCCATCGGCGACGTTCCATCTCCTGCTTCGCTCGATCTCGACGGCCTTTCCATCCCGCGCAAGAATCTCGAAGAATTGCTCGCAGTTGACCCAGCCGATTGGACCGAAGAACTTTCCGCCACTGAAAAGTTTTTCCAGAAATTCGGCGACCGCCTGCCGGACGAAATCCGCACGGAGCACAAAGCCCTGGCTGACCGCCTTCAGCGCGATAGCGTAGCCACCAAATAGATGATTTTGCAGCGCTGCCTTCGACAGAATCATTCCGTGAGATTTTCACCGAAGTCCAGCGCACCCTAACGTCAGAAATTCGCCATGGGTATGCTCACACCTTAAAGGAGGTTCTCGCTTGGCACTGAAAAAAGCTCTATGCCTGATTGCGCTCTTCGCCATATCCACGTGTGCTCAACAAGCTAAGCCCGCCAACACCGTATCCTCTTCGGAACAGCAAACGGAACCCGGGCTCCCCTACACTCCCAGTCTCGATCCCACCGCCATGGACCGCACGGCGGATCCGTGTGTGGATTTTTACGAGTATTCCTGTGGCGGCTGGAAGAAAATGAATCCGATTCCGTCCGATCAGACTTCCTGGAGCGTTTACGGCAAACTTTACGAAGATAATCTCAACTACTTGCGAGTCATTCTCGAGCAAGCCTCCACTGCGAAAAACCGCGACGCGGTCACCCAGAAAATCGGCGACTACTACGCGGCTTGCATGGATGAAACCGAAATAGAAAAGCTCGGTGCCCAGCCGCTTCAGCCCGACCTAACCGCCATTCACGATCTTGCCAGCACGAGAGACCTCGGAGCTTTGATTGCGACTCTTCATCTTCAGGGAATCCGCGCTCTGTTTAACTCCGGCTCCACGCAGGATCCCGACAACTCTGACGAAGTGATTGTAAATGTGTCGCAAGGTGGACTCGGGCTGCCGGATCGTGATTACTATTTGAAGGACGATGCTAAATCGAAAGAGACGCGCGAGCATTACGTTCAGCACATTCAAAAGATCTTTGAGCTCCTGGGAGATTCGCCAGATATCGCGAGAAATAATGCCGCGATCGTCATGCACATGGAGACAAGCCTTGCCAAAGCCTCCCTCACGCGTGTGGAGCGGCGCGACCCTTACAAACAAAAACATAAAATGACCGTCGCGGAACTCTATAAGGTCGCGCCGGATTTCGATTGGGATTCCTACTTCGCAGCAAGCGACATTCCTAAATTCCAGATTCTGAATGTGGGTTGGCCGGATTTCTTCAAGGATGTCGATTCCCAGCTGAAATCAGGTTCGCTTGATGATTGGAAGATCTATCTTCGGTTTCACGTGGCCAATGCTCGCGCGCCATATCTTTCCTCCGCGTTCGTCAACGAAGACTTCGATTTTTATCGTAAATATTTGCGTGGCGCGAAGGAGCTTCAGCCTCGTTGGAAACGCTGCGTGCGATACGTCGACCGCGATCTAGGAGAGGCGCTTGGGCAAGCCTATGTCCGTAAAACCTTCTCGCCTGAGTTGAAGGCCGCCACTTTAGACATGACCCGTCGTATCGAAGATGCCATGGCGATTCGCATACAGCAGCTCGATTGGATGAGTCCGGCAACCAAGCAGCAAGCGCTCACAAAGCTGCATGCCATTCGCAACAAAATTGGCTACCCGGATCAATGGCGCGATTACAGCTCGGTAAAAATTGTTCCCACAGATTTTTACGGTGACAATCTGCGCGCAATCGAATTTGAATCTCATCGCCAGTTGAACAAAGTGGGAAAGCCCGCCGATCGCGGCGAGTGGGATATGACACCCCCCACCGTCAATGCGTACTTCAACGGTCAGATGAATGACATCAACTTCCCTGCCGGCGTTTTGCAGCCTCCTCTATACGACTCAAGAATGGACGACGCGCCAAACTATGGCAATACGGGTTCGACGATTGGGCACGAGCTCACGCATGGCTTCGACGACGAAGGCCGCCAGTATGACGCCAAAGGAAATTTGAAAGATTGGTGGACCAAAGAGGACGCCGATCAGTTTGTGAAGCACGCCGACTGCGTAGTCGACCAGTATGCCCAATATGTCGTGGTGGACGACGTCCACATCAATTCCAAACTCACCGAGGGTGAGGACGTAGCCGATCTCGGTGGAACGATCCTGGCCTACATTGCGTGGAAAGACGCAACAAAAGATATGACGCTGCAGGATCGCGATGGTCTAACGCCTGATCAGCGCTTCTTCGTTGGCTTGGCGCAATGGGCTTGCGAAAATAACCGCCCCGAAAATCAGCGCGTGAATGCGATTACCGATCCCCACTCACCCGGGAAATATCGTATTAACGGAGTAGTCGTGAACATGCCGGAATTTGGAAAGGCATTCTCATGCAAAACAGGACAGCCCATGGTGAAACCGCCCGAGAAGGTTTGCCACATCTGGTAGGTCGATCAGCCGTAGCTTACCTCTATAGAATGTCGCGGATCTCGGAATCGATGGAAATATGCGTCTGCGGAAACCCGTTGATCTGAAAGCTAGCGCCCGATCCCGCGCCTGCCGCGTTTTGAAAATGAAAGAAGCGACTTATGTGGTAGTCCTCATCCAGAATGTCGAAGACCCGCTCCGTTGCTTCGCGCGAAAGCCCTAAAGCGGTGAGCGGAACCGCCTTGCCAAAACCTCCCGCGGCTGCCAGATATTTTTCAACGAGCTCTTTTAGCGTCATCTTCAAATCCAAACGTACGCGCCTGCTTCGCCGTAAGGAAGGTTCATGTAAAAAATATTAGCCTCAGGCAGTTTGTCAAACGAAGCCAGGAGCTTTCTCGCGCCGTGACTGCCGCAAAAAGTCTCGCCGGCCGCCGTCTTAATTAGCTCAACTTCATCAAGACTTTGAATCTTTTCACGAGAGAACCAAAGCCAAGTTGCTTCGCAAGAGCACTCCCGGCATGTCACAAAATCTTGGCCCAGCCGCGCGTTAATCGCGCCGGAAGTTTCCGGCGCCAGCCCTGCAGCATCGAAGTCTGGCGTCGCTAAGAAAAAATACTGGGTAAACAACTCCGGGTCCGGCTCAAAAGCTATCACGCGCCCGGGAAACGATTCAAGCTCCGAAGCGAAAGTCTCCTTCAGACACTCAAAACAAAGCGATACTTCGGGCCGAACCTGTTCGCGGCGGTTCGCTCTCTTGCCCCGCAGATATAACGTGTCCGGCAAAACTGCTGCAATCCAACTGATATCGTCGCCTAGGTGTATGCATTCAGGGGCTGTTCCCTTCAGCCGTGCCCACCAATTTCGGCTGCGCGGCAAGTACTCTAATCCCGGATATGCTTCTTCGTACGATACGCGTGCCACTTCGTCACCTGGCTCCTTGCATCAAAAATTATCGTAGCAGATTGCAAACGAAATGGCGTGACCGCAAGAACTACTGAGCCGACGTTCACGGGACGTTTGTTTGCTTCGGCGCCTTCAGCTATCATTGTTCGATTGGATGAAATCTTTCCTAATATAGTTCGCGACAGCGGACAGGAGGATCGTGCATGGCACTCTCAGTAGGCGCAACAGCCCCGGATTTTGCGTTGAAGGATCAGAGCCAGAAAGAAGTAAAGCTTTCGGAATTTCAGGGTAAGAAAAATGTAGTCCTAATCTTCTACCCTCTCGACTGGAGCCCCGTATGCACCAACGAACATACCTGCCTGGTGAATGACATGAAGCGTTTTGACGAGCTCGATGCGCAAGTATTGGGTGTCAGCGTTGATAGCGCCTGGTCCCATAAAGCTTTCGCCGAAAAGATGGGCATCAAGTATCCGCTGCTCGCGGATTTTCAGCCGCGTGGTGCTGTTGCTGAAAAATATGGCGTCTTTCTCGCTGATAAAGGCATCACCGGACGCGCGATTGCCATTGTGGACCGTTCCGGAAAGATTGCCTGGTTCAAGAACTACGATATTCCTACTCTGCCTGACATCAAGGAAGTTTCCGAAGCCCTTTCAAAAGTAAAGAATTAGTTTGAATCGTAACCAAGCCGCATTTTCAGGCTTTGAACCCGGTGTGGCGTCTGTTTACGGAGAATTATGATTCATACCAGGCGTCACGCCAGGTTTTTGCGCAAAAGTGCGGATGAAATCCACCAATTGCCAGCGCTCTATCTCCGAAAGTTTGTCCTGAAATGCTGGCATCGGCCGCCGCCCATGGGAAATCTTCCAGAAAAGCTCGCCATCCGTCACTAAACCCATGGCGTGTGCATCCGTAAAATCCGATGGCGCGATGGAAAGGCCATCCGCGCGTGGCCCTTTTCCATCTCCCCTATCTCCATGGCAGTTCTGGCAATGAGTGGAATAGTTTCTCATTCCCATCGCGATGGATTGATCAGTCGCAGGAACGGGATTATGAAGGTTCTTCGCTGCGGCCGGAGCGTTCCAATCCCGATGGTAGTAAAGAAAAACCGCCCCACCAGCCGCAACAATCACGAACAAAACCGCAACCTTCAACAGCAGGGTGTTCTTACCTGTCCGTTCTTTCGTCTCCGCATTCATGAGTGGGGTTTCAAATTCTCCGGACATTCAGTTTTGCGGAAGGATTTTCGCACGCACTCTGGCGATTTCAAAATGCAGCTATGAAGGGGTATCGGTCAGAAAGCGCTCATCGGATCACGTGGACCGCGCGGAGCACCGAGATGAGAACGATGATCATCATCACTACAACATAAATCCTTAAGCCCCACAGCAATATGCGAACGCCTTGCGACAGTTTTTGCCGCCCAAAACGCATCTGCTCTTTCGCCGCGACCACTTGGTCCGCTTCAAGAAGAGACAACACAACGCGAGGATCTTCCAAATGCGGCTGTGCTGTATCCGCAGGAATAGGCTCAATGGCGGGCTTGCTAACGCTAAGTTCTGAAAAATCCGATTTCAATTCCAACCTCACAAATTCAAAAAATCCGTATCCCAAATAATATTCTATCTCTCGAAACTCAGCCTCCCAGCCATTTCGGAAATACAGTCGCAAGACCAAATCCCAGACCCGCAATAATCAAAAGAAGTGTAACGCCTATTCCAGCCACGTTAGCCCACGTACCGTTCACATATTCACCCATCACTTCCGGATCGTTCACAAGCAGTAGAAGAAATGCCAGCGCGGGAGGCATGGCCAGAACAGCAATTACATTCACTGTTAGAACCACAAATTCCAACGGGAAGTTCGGGATTAGCACCAGCGCCCCCGCAGCAGAAGCGGAACCCAACAGCACTAAATAGAAGGGCCACGCGTCCCGCAGTGGACGATTCAAGCTATGTCCAGTTTGCAAAACTTCGCCGAACGCGTAAGCCGAAGAAGTTGAAATCGCAATCGCTGCCACAATTCCCGCTTCGAAAATCCCGAGTGCAAAAAGAGCCGCACCGGTATGTCCAATCAATGGTTCCAGAGCTTCCGCGAACTGCGCAGCTTGAAAATCCGCAGCGTTGATTCCGTGATGAAATAACGGTGCCGTTGCCAGAATCGCAGCAATAGCGAATACCGAGGCCAGTAGCACGCCGAGAAGAGTGTCGAAGCGTCCAGCGTTGATATCGCGCGGCTGCATCCCCTTATCCACCACGGCGCTTTGCTGAAAAAAAAGCATCCACGGCGTTACCGTCGCGCCAATCGTCGCCAAAATCAGCAGAAGAATCTCGTACTGATTTCCGCTCGGGAAAGGTTTCCAGGTCACCAACGCGTGGCCCACGGCATGCCAATTCGGGCGAGCCAGGATTGCGGCGGGAATAAAAAGTCCATTAAAGATTGCCAGAGCCATCGTAATTCTTTCCCAAGTCCAATAGCGTCCCGTGGTGATTGCAGCCGCCACAATGACTAGCGCCCCGCCAATCGCTATAGTGGGAGGAATACCGAAAAATCCGAGTCCCGCGCGCACGCCAATAAATTCCGTTACCAAGGTGAGAAAATTTCCAACCACTAAATCTCCCATCGCGAAAAATCCCCAAAACTTTCCGAAGCGATCGAAGATCAGTTCGGCGTGACCTCTGTGAGTGACCGCCCCCAACCGCACTGTCATTTCCTGAACCACGTACCCCATCACGAATGTCAGCACCACGAACGGAATGAAAAATCCGACTCCATAGCGAGCGCCGTCCGCGGAATACGAAAGCATACTGGGCGCATCATTCTCGCCCAGAAAAACCAGTACCCCAGGCCCGATCAAAAGCCATAGCAAGCGCACACCGCGGAATTTCTTCGCTCCGCGGCCTTTCCAGCGGGCACGAGCCACTTCCCAGCGATCCCGCGCGCGATCTACATCCTCATGAGTTAAAAGGTCGGCTAACGCCGGCGCATCGGAAGAAGCGGCAGCAGATTCCGTGGTGGGATGCGCGGTAACGTAAAGGCCAGAGGTGAAGTCGGTTTTTGAACTGTCCATGAGGTTAATCTAGTTAAACTCTCCATATAAACTACGCTTAACTAGTTTTCGGGTCAACCACCCTGCGCGGTATCGTTCCGAAAATCGTCAAACAGCACTTCCCTCTCTGCTATAGTTAAACAGCTCTTTTAGGAGAATATCGATGGCTGAAACGCCGAAACCGCAGCAACAGCAAGTTCAAATTAAGGCTGACGAGAAGGAATTGCTCGGCCAGTATGCAAATTTAGTGGTGGTTCATCATAATGCGGAAGAGTTCACGCTGAATTTTATCTATCTTTTTCCCAGCGTTCCACAAGGCAAACTAGTCGGCAGTTTAATTCTCAGTCCTGCACATGCCAAGCGCCTGGCAAAAGCTCTACAGGAAAACATCGCTCGCTTCGAAGCACAGTTTGGAACGCTTCCGGAGGGCCCAGGTCCAGGCCCGGAGCCGAATGTGGGATTCGTGCAGTAGAAAATAATTAAGCCGCGGGCATATCGGCGACAACCCACCCGTGCGTCGGCTCGAGAAACTCCAGCCCCACTGCGAAGCCGGCGTCCGGAACCAATTGGCAGTAAGCTACCCGTGCGACGGCCTTGAACTGCCCCGTTAGGGTGGCGATCGTTAGGCGGTCACCCGTAGTCCACCGGCGGCTGCTTAAAACGCGAGCTCCGCGAGCGCTTACATTCTCCGTAAACGTCGTTTCTGTGCCGGGTAACGCCGGATGTCCCGTAATTTGCACTCCCACTTCCATTGGAATGCGCGTCTCACGACGCTCCGCCACCGTCTTTGGGACCCCCATCCCAAATCGCATTGCGTCCCCCCTTTTTACAAACAGGCCGCTACGTGCCTCAGACGAAATTTCTTTTCACCTCGCCCCTTCATGCGATAGAGCGCGTGATCGGCCGCACCCAAGAGCTTTTCGATGGTCGTACCATCGTTCGGATAGACAGCCAGCCCGGCGCTAACGGTCACCGGCGGTTCTTGCCCGTCACGCGCGAGCCTTTCGCAAATGCGCAAAGCAGCTTTGCGGCCTTCTTCTTCGCCCGACTCCGGAAGGATCAGCACGAACTCGTCGCCACCATATCGTGCGGGCGTATCAATCGTCCGGCAATCATTGCGCAAAGCTGTTCCAAGGCGTTTGATCGCACGGCTTCCGGTCAGATGCCCGTACTTGTCGTTAATCTTTTTTAAATCGTCGAGGTCAAATAGCAGCACTGCGAAGCTACGTCCCGTTCGTCGCGATCGCTGAATTTCGTTTTCTAGTACCTCAAGCAACCGTCGATGATTGGCAAGCCCAGTGAGCGAGTCGGAAGCAGCCAGGCGGCTTACCTGATCGAAAAGTTGCGCGTTATCCAGAAGCGTGCCACCCAGCACAACCACGTAACTCAAGTCCATGGTGACGTGCGCGAGGGTGAAAGCTGCGTCGAAAACCCGCTGCGACTGGCTGATCGTGATATGGCAGATCACATTTAACGCCGCTGCAAAGAATAACGCTCGATCCAACGACGAGTCAGAATTGCCACGACGCAAACGCCACGCGTATCCAATTGTTGCCGCCACATAAATCGCTGCCGGCAATAGATCCCAAGGTCGCGGAATAATTGCACCCGGATGAATCTTCGGCGCATTCGGGAGCATGAAGTAAAACACGCTGGTCAAATACGCCACGGCGCCCACGATCAACGTGGATCCGGCCATTTCCTTCGCAGGCTCCCGCGCCACAGGAATTCGACGCTCGACTACCAGAGCCGCCAGCAGCAAAATTCCCAGCAGCGTCCGTCCAGCTAGCCATCCAATTGAAATATAATTCCCCGGAGTAGTTGTAACGAGCATTCCGCGGTAGAACGTCATGCTCGTGCCCGCTTCAATCAGGCCCGCCAGGACAAAACCGAACGCCAATATTAGAGAAATTCGATCGTGTGTCCCGCGGAATCGAACCAGCGCATTCGCAGCAAAAGTGAACGCAATCAAGCTCCCCGCCATCTCGAGGTAAGTGTCGAGCAAAGGATCCGCGACGTAGGAAGAGCTACGGAGAACCAAAATCAAGGCGAGGTACGACGCCCCTGCTATCGTCCACAGTAGGACGAGACGAAAACGATGCAAAAACCCCCAAATCCTCTCTGGTCGGCCCACAAAAATCCCCTAAAACGCACTTCGCCCCGCAACAGAATCAGCAACTTCTGTACCGTTCACGAACATGGTTTTAGTACTATTTAAGTAAAAGAAAATAAAACACTTGATGTGCCATAGGATGGGAGCCGGAGAGCTCGATTTGAGGCCTCCGATACATCTGACTTGGAAGGTGGGGTAAAAATGTTACCGACCGGTTAGGCCCCTACCCATTATTTCGGGCTAGGGGGAGGCAGCTCGTGCGCCTGCACAACGCTTTGGAAATTAGACCTCTTGTGCGATCCGTCGCAAAACGGTTTGCGCTCCGACAGACCGCAGCGGCACAGCCCGATCTTTGTGCGACCCGCTAACCCGTAGGTCTTCCCTTCTTGATCGACAATCTGTACTTCGCCATCGATTAGCAGCGGGCCGTTATTCACAACCGTTACTTTGACATCAGACACTCGATCCTCCGATCGCAACATCCATAACTCTTACTATTGGATTTGTTTCGCAGTGCTCGACAGATCCGAAAACATTTCAGTACTTCGGAACTGAAGGGTCCACTTCATCCGACCATGCCAGGATACCACCCTTCAGGTTCAATACCTTGCGGAACCCCGCGCTGCGCAAAAACTCGACAGCCTCTGCCGAGCGCTTTCCGCTGCGGCAGTGCGCCACGATTTCACGCGAGCTATCGAGTTCGTTGACACGCCGCGAAAGTTCGCCTAGCGGAATCAAGTGTCCGCCAAGATTGCAAATTTGGTATTCGTGCGGCTCGCGAACGTCCAGCACGAAAAGATCATCGCCGCGATCCAGCCGTGCCTTTAATTCGCGCGGAGCAATTTCGGGCACCGTACTCTGAATCGGATCGGCAGCCTCTTCTCCACGAACACCGCAGAATTCCGCATAGTCGATTAATTTGGTGATCGTCGGATGTTCGCCGCAAGCAGGACATTCCGGGTTCTTGCGCAATTTCAATTCACGGAAACGCATGGCCAGCGCATCAAAAAGCAGCAAACGTCCGATAAGGGGCTCGCCCTTACCGATAATCAACTTCAAAGTCTCGGCCGCCTGAATGGCGCCTACAATTCCTGGAAGCACTCCGAGAACTCCGCCTTCGGCGCACGAAGGCACCAAGCCCGGCGGAGGAGGTTCAGGGTACAAACATCGGTAGCACGGGCCACCCGGCGCGCCAAAAATCGTAATCTGTCCTTCAAACCGAAAGATCGACCCATAAACATTGGGCTTTCCGAGGATCACGCAAGCGTCATTCACAAGGTAGCGCGTTGGGAAATTATCCGTGCCGTCCACCACGATGTCGTAATTCTTCAGAATATCGAGCGCATTGTCGCTCGTGAGACGTGTTTCGAACTGATCGATCTGTATATCGGGATTAAGGCCTCGCAGGCGCTCCTCTGCAGCTTCAATTTTCGACCGCCCAATATCATTGGTACCGAAAAGTATTTGCCGCTGTAAATTCGTCAAATCCACCGAATCAAAATCCACCAGACCGATCCTGCCCACCCCAGCAGCCGCAAGGTATAAACCGAGCGGCGCTCCCAGCCCGCCCGTGCCAATGCAAAGAACTTTCGCCTGCTTCAGCTTTAGTTGTCCATCCATACCCACTTCGGGCATGATCAAATGCCGGCTGTAGCGCATCACTTCTTCTTTGGACAGCGTCACGTTTCCATTCGCCGCTTCCGACAAGTTCGAGATTTTTGTATTTGTTGCCACGAGCAATTCTCCCGATTTAATTCTGCGTTCCCCCTGCAATTGACGGCACGATGCTGAGGATGTCTCCCTCGCGCAATGGCGTTTGGTCCCCGCGGAGGTACCGTATGTCCTCATCATTTACATAAACGTTCACAAAACTCCGAAGCTTTCCGTCGTCCGAATAAAGATGCTTCTTCAAATCTCCAAAAAGTGTTGTAAGGGACGCCAGCGCTTCACCCACCGTTGCAGCCTGCAGTTCCACGCTTTCTTTCTTGCCGGTATAAGGACGCAACGGCGTAGGAATGATTACTTTCACTGCCATTCTGAGGTCTCCTCGATTGTTCGATTAGATGCTCGCAGGTTGGGCCACGGATTCAATCGCTTCCGGATCGTATCCCGAGCGATCGTCGCGCAAACGCCACGACTTGGTATCACGCGGCTCCCGCTGCTGCACGCTGACAATGATGTAGCTATACCACGGCCAGGCGTGTTCGCGGTCGAATTCGCTCGGTCGGGCTGGCGCATCCGGATGCGAGTGATACCACCCGATCACTTCCAGTTTCAAGTCTTTCGCTTTCTTCTCCGCCATTTGAACATCTTCTGGCGTCACTTCAAAACGATTGCGTGGCGAATCATTCCGCCGGTTCGCCAAGGGAACCAATTCCACAACCTCGCGCCCAGCCTCGCTCTCATTTCCCAACAGCGCCCCGCAGCATTCGTACGGATACGTCTCCACGCCGTGCCCCTCTATTCGGCGAACGACGGCGTCCGAGATCCGCAATCCAGCGCCGCTCACGCCTCGCTCCAAAATCGATCGCTTAAATATTTTTCGCCCGAATCCGGAAACACTGTAACGATCACCGCCTGTTGCCCGCTCGGCAAATTTCGCGCTACTTCAAAACAAGCGAAAAGCGCCGCGCCCGAGCTGACTCCTGCCAGAATTCCTTCTTCACGCGCCATCTGCTTCACCACGCGATGCGCATCTTCCGTACGAACAGCAATATCCTGATCGGCCAGCCCAGCGTCATAAATCCCCGGCACAATCGCCGTGGCCATGTGTTTCAAACCTTCCAAACCGTGGAATCCTGAGTCCGGCTGCATGCTAATGCAACGAATCGCAGGATTTAATTCTTTCAGTCGGCGCGTGGTCCCCATAAACGTCCCGCTCGTCCCCAGCCCGGCCACGAAATGCGTAATCTGACCCTTGGTCTGATCCCAAATCTCTGGAGCGGTCCCGGAATAATGCGCCGCTGGATTCGCCGCATTGTTGTATTGGTCGGGATAAAAATATTTCGACGGCTCCTCCTCATAAATTTTCCGAACCCGACGAATCGCCCCGTCCGTGCCCTCTTCACCCGCCGTGATAACGACTTCCACTCCGTACGCTGCCAAAATTTGTTTACGCTCCGGCGAAGCACTGGACGGAAGGCAGAGTTTAACGCGATACCCAAGCGCGGCTCCAATCATCGCATACGCGATCCCCGTGTTTCCGCTCGTAGCGTCCAGAATTATTTTGCCGGGCTGAAGCGCGCCTGTCCGTTGCCCTTCCCGAATCATGAAATAAGCGGCGCGATCTTTTACTGAGCCTCCGGGATTGAACCATTCAGCCTTCGCATAAAATTTGACATCGGGAAAAGCCGCGCCCATGCGCTGCAGACGTAACAGCGGCGTGTTGCCGATACGCTCAAGAAGGTTTTGCCCGATGCGTCCGCGCTCACCGCCGATCGATGGCGAAATAGCCTGTTTATTTATAGCGTTCATATTTGCGCGACCACCAAATCCGATCGAAGATTCGCTTTAAGGTCTAAACCTAACGCCGGGGCCATCAGCCTGGAGTCTTTCATTCGGCGTCAAAAGCAAACTCAATCCCAACAATTGGATGCGAAAAGGCCTGCTTATATTCAACAATTTCGAGCTCAGTCTAACAGAATCGCGCCCACTTTTTGCTGACCCGCCGGTCTCAAGCCGCGCCTCGTTCAATTTTTTTCTTTACACAGCCCGTGCCAACTCAATACTCTGGAGAATATGTGGTACGTCAACAAACTATTCAACCAAGCTCAGGTGGAAACTCTGTCCGCTAAAGGTTTTTTGGTACGCAGTTCCGGCGGCGTCGTCCGCATCGAGAAATACAATTGCGGCGCCGAACTTCGCAAGACTGCCGGCGACAATTTTCAGATGACTGAAATTCCCTGCATCATGCTGCAAGGCCAGTTCGCGCTACTGTGGGACGCGGGCTATCAGAAATTTCTGCTAACCCACGACAAAAGAAAAGTCCCCGCTCACAAAAACCAGCTCGTTGACCTGCGCAAATTCAACGAAGAACTGCGAACCGCCCTGGGAGTTCCAACTTATTATAACGAAGCCATTGGCTCCACCTGCCAACTGAGCATGTACGACCGCGTCAAAGGCCGCCCGGGCGACGTCCCAGATGAGAGCGCAGGCGTGGAAGAAGAAATAAAGCATTAGCCCGCCTCGGTTTCTCCGCAAAGCCAGGAAATATTCCTCCAACTAAACACCAGCTTCGCCGCGTTACAAACCCTTGATCTCCTTCAGCTGCTCCCTCAACAAAACAGTATCGATTCGATGCTGCGCAAATAAACGTCCGCCGATAAAAATCACTGGCACGTCGTCGGTGTAGCGCTCAAACAGAACAGGATCGTCATCGATATCCACTTCGCGAAGTTTGGCGCCGTATTCCGAAAGTAAAGGCGCCATAGCCGCTTTCGCTTCATCACAAAGGTGACACCCTTCGCGCGTGTACATCGTCACTTCAAGCGAGTTCGCCACTGCCAGCCGGCCGCTTTCCGTCCGACTGTAAAAGTCAGCACTCTCCTCGCGAAGCAAACCCCGCTGCGCCAGGTCGGCCACCGCATCCAGTACCGCTTCCCGTTCGACTGGCTCATTCCCGCCCACAAATTCAAATAGCGTATGCAAATCCAGAGAATCCTTTTCCAGTTGATCGTAAGTTGACAGTATTTTTTTGCTGATGATGGTTTCCATGGGGTCGATCGTTTCGCCTTGTTACGGTTTGATTGTGTAGAATTGCTGGAATGGCCCGATCGCGGGATAAAACGCCCTAGAGCGAAATAATTCAGCAATTTGCCGGATGTGGCCCAAGTCGTGAAAGGCCCATTCGTTCATTAATTGTCCGATTGAAATCTGTCCGATTTTTCCGTGTTGCCCAATGCGTGCAACCGCTTGGATTGGGACATAACGAAGCATCGACAAGCTCCGGTCGCGTTCGTGGCAGAAAACTTTCAAATGCTCGCGAGCTTTGCCGCTTGAATATTTCCCCGCAGCGTACGCGGCGTTTTGGTCGTAGGGCTCCAACGCCGGATTATTCTTCTCGATCATTTTCTGGACGCGCTCGCGAAAGCCCACCACCTCTACTTCGGCAAGGTGTGCCAACACTTCGCTGATTGACCATCGATCCATAGCCGGCTTCCATTGCATTTGATCGTCGTTAGCGGACCACACGATTTTTTCTATAATGATAGGCGTCTGCTCCAGCACGGCCAGACCCGGCAGCGCATCAGGACTTTGTGTGGCAGCCATTAAAACCTCCGAACAATAATCACCTCGCATTTATACCTTAGGCTCTGGTCCAAGTGGAAGAACTGACCTTGTGCCGCGATGGACTGCGTGGTAAACCGGAAAGAGAGGTATTGAGCTTGGCGCACGTACTAGCGATGGTGGACGACCTTTTTTTTCAGTCCAAGATTATCGAAACCGCTCGTCACGTCGGTGTGGGCTTGAAGATATGCACCACGCCCGATGCTCTGGCTGCCGAAATATCGAAAGCCACTCCCAATCTAGTAGTCATTGATCTCAACGCGCGCAACCAGCCCCTTGAAGCGGTGCAACGCACGCAATCACTCGCCGCATCCGTCCCCCTCGTTGGCTTTCTCTCGCATGTCCAAATCGATCTCGCCGAACAAGCGCGCGCCGCCGGTTGCAGCGAAGTGATGCCGCGTTCAAAATTCACCAAAGACCTGGCAACAATCCTCGCCGGAGCGAAATCCGAAACCACATGACGAAAAGATTTCATTCCGCCCCGCTAGCCGCAATCGTGACCCTTTCGTTCCTCGTTCCACACTTTCCCACATTAAGCGCTCAGGAAGCCTCCGACCCCGCCGCAGCTCTTTCCACTGCAATCGTGGCCGCCTGTCGTGATAACGAAGCTCAATTCCTGAATTACTTCACTGCCGATAACGCTGCTGCTTTTCGTGCCCTCCCCGCTGAACAGCGCCGCGCCTTTCTGAAACGCTTCTCGCTTTCCGATTTGCCCGGCAAGCCGCTAAGTTCCACGGACCAGCAGAATCACGCAGTGCTTCTCTGCCAAACGCCTAGCGGCACCGTGCAATATCATTTCGGCGCGCCGCGCGTTCACGAGAATTTGGCGTTTATTCCAGTAAGCGTTGTCGATGGCGAGCAAGCGGAATTCGGGCTCGTACGCGAAAACGGTGGATGGCGTCTGTTGTCGCTCGGTCTGGTGCTGCTGGATATCCCCCAACTCGCCCGGCAATGGGCTCAAGACGATTTGCGCGCCAGCGAGGATTCCACCATCGACACGCTCCGTACCCTGGCCGAGGCAGTTCAAACTTACAGTCGTGCCTTCGGCAAATTGCCCGAGTCTCTCGCGGACCTTGGCCCTGCGCCGAAAGGCCAAATTTCTCCCGATCAAGCGTCGCTAATAAGTGCAGACCTCGCCAGCGGCAAGCAGAATGGATATGATTTTCGCTATCGAATCGTACCGGACCCAGCCGGCAACGACACGAATTTTGAATTGGCCGCTACGCCTGAGCCATCGCAAAAGGGTCGCCGATCATTTTTTCTCGATTCCGCTGGAAAAATTCATGGCGCAGACAAGCATGGCAGTGTGGCTACTCCCGACGATCCCGTCATCGATTCAGAAAAGTCGCCCTAGCAAGCCGTCTGCTTCGGGTATAATGCCCGTCAGCTAAAAAGCTGGCCTAACTAATCCCTGAGGAGCGTGGATGTCACACTCCAGAGTTCTCGGCGACCGAATTTATCCGACCGAAGGCATCGCGGCAGATGTGGTCCGCATTACAGCTGCGAACATCTTGCTCGTGCTCTGCGCGCACATCGTTCTGCCTCTCCCGTGGACGCCTGTGCCAATCACCGGACAAACCTTTGGCGTTCTCCTCGTAGCTGTTCTGCTTGGCGCGCGCCGCAGCGCCCTAACTCTCGGTTTATATTTGCTCGAGGGTATCGCCGGCCTCCCGGTTTTTCAGCCTCTCGGCCTCCCGGGCCCCGCGCGGTTCCTCGGCCCGACCGCTGGGTATCTGCTTGCGTACACTCCCGCTGCATTTATAGCCGGATGGATCGTGCAGCGCGGCACTGTCCCGTTACGCATTTATTTCAGAATTCGCTCCAACGCCGTAAAACTTCTGATCGCTTTAATGGCCGGCGAAATAGTAATTTTCACTGGCGGCTGTGCTTGGCTGGCATCAGTCATGGGTCTTGGATGGAAGAACTCCCTGCGCCTCGGCGCCATGCCATTTTTGCCTGGCGAAGCTATCAAGTTGGCCTTAATCATGGCGGCGGTGGGTGGCCTGG
Source organism: uncultured Acidobacteriota bacterium (assembly GCA_963838475.1). GTDB lineage: Bacteria > Acidobacteriota > Terriglobia > Acidiferrales > UBA7541 > Palsa-295. Next base: position 605,876 of record CAWIRJ010000004.1, on the reverse strand, counting down.
AATTTGCGCGTGCCAAGAATCGAAATCGTAGTCCGTTGTCCGAGCGCTAACGATCAGGCCAGATTCTTAAGTTGAGTCTAAACTTTTTGCGACACGAATCTTCCAGCCTTTAACATGTCCACGCAAACCATGCCGCAAAAACAAACCCCCGAAGATGCTCTCCAAGCCGCAAACACTCGTTTTTACTCCGCCTTTGAATCTCTCGATCTCGCTCAGATGGAAGCGGTTTGGGCGCATGACGAAGAAGTGCAGTGCGTTCACCCTGGCTGGGAACTTTTGCTCGGCTGGGAAGAAGTGCGCGACCGCTGGGCCAGACTTTTTGCTAACGCCCGTCGCGTCCGCATTGCATTGAGTTCGGTCTGGGTTCGCATTGAGGGCAACGTCGGCTGGGTAGCTTGCACCGAGCACGTCACCACCGCGTTTGCCGACGGTTTTGACGACTCCATGGTTCAAGCCACAAATATATTCGTGCTCGGAGAACAAGGCTGGCTTTTGGTAGCCCACCATGCCTCGCCGCTTCCCAATCCCGCTCACCCTACTGTGCAGTAATAGGACCTCTTAAATCTCATAGTACCTGGCGACGCGGCGATTAATTTCACGTGAATTCTTGGTCCTGTGGATATCCTCGCAACGCCTATACCCAAACTGCTGCCTTATGTTATCCTCTTGGACGAAACATTCGGCACTCACGCCGGAACGTCCACATCGGTTTTCAATTTCATCGCGACGGGCACGAATATCGCTTCTCACTTCCGTAAGCCGATGGCAACGTTTCCGTGAGCGCCAGGACGGACCCAGCATGTCCACACCTGCAGCCCTGCCGAAGACGGCGGAAATTCGCTTAGCGCATTCGCCGGACAGCGACGATGCCTTCATGTTTTATGCTTTGGCCACCGGCAAAGTTCGTTTGCCTGGAGTGAAATTCCAACACGTTTTGTCCGACATCGAATCGCTGAATCAAGCCGCGCGAAACGAAGTCTATGACGTGACCGCCATCAGTTTCTACGCCTATCCTTTCGTTGCCGACAAATATGTTTTGCTGGATTGCGGCGCAAGCTTTGGCGAAGGCTACGGCCCTATCGTCGTCGCTGGTCATCCCATCAAGAAGACGGATTTGGCCGGGCGCAAAATCGCCATTCCCGGCAAGCTCACCACTTCCTATCTCGCTCTGAAGCTCTTCGAACCCAACGTAGAGACGGTCACCATGCCGTTCGATAAAATCCTAGCGGCGGTGCAATCCAAGGAAGTCGAAGCCGGTCTCTTGATTCACGAAGGTCAGTTGCTTTTCTCTCAAATGGGACTGCACCGCGTCGTTGATCTCGGCCAATGGTGGCAGGAAAGCACCGGATTGCCCTTGCCGCTCGGCGCCAATGCGATTCGTCGCCAGTTAGGTCCCGAGCTGGGGCGCCAAATTGCTCGCGTCATCCGCGAGAGCGTTTCCTACGCGCTCGAACATCGCGAGTCCGCGTTGAATTATGCTTTGCAGTTTGCGCGCGACATGGATCCAGTGCTGGCCGACAAATTCGTGGGTATGTACGTGAATCGCTGGACCCTTGACTACGGCGAAGAAGGACGCCGCGCTGTCCGGGAATTGCTCGCCCGTGGCGCCGCTATCGGTATGCTTCCGCCGTCGGTGCCCATAGAATTCTTAAGCAGCAACGACGGGGCTACCTCGTCGCATGCCGCTCAAAATCTGTAGTTCCGCACCGTTTCGCGATTCACTTTCGCGCCGGTTCCCCCTTCCCTGCTAAAATTCTAGGAGCAGCATTCTTTAAACGATGAGAAATTTTATTCAACAGGGCTTGGCCCTCCGAGAGCTTTTGCGCGAGCGCATCCTTGTACTGGATGGCGCGATGGGCACTATGCTGCAACAAGCCAGCCTTACTGCCGAAGATTTTGGCGGCTCACAACTCGAAGGTTGCAACGAAAACCTGGTCATCACCCGCCCCGATGTTGTCAGCGCCATCCATCGGAAATATCTGGAAGCTGGCTCTGACATAATTGAAACGAACTCCTTCGGCAGCACGCCCGTCGTTCTCGCGGAATATGGCCTCGGTGGCCGCGCCCGTGAAATCAGCCGAATCGCTGCTTCTCTCGCGCGCAAAGCTGCTGATGATTTTTTCACTCCGGTCAAACCACGCTTCGTCGCAGGCGCGATGGGACCTACTACCAAAGCCATCAGCGTCACTGGCGGCATCACCTTCGAGCAGCTTCGAAATAATTATCACGAGCAAGCGCAAGGTTTGATCGAAGGCGGCGCAGACGTTCTTCTTCTTGAAACTTGTCAGGATACGCGCAACATCAAAGCTGGCATCCTCGCCATCCAGCAGCTAAGCCACGAACTCGGCCAGCCAATACCGCTCATGGTTTCGGTCACCATCGAGCCCATGGGCACCATGCTCGCCGGACAATCCATCGAAGCCCTTTGGTCCTCTCTCGATCACGTGGATTTAATTTCGCTCGGCCTCAACTGCGCCACCGGTCCGGAGTTTATGACCGACCACGTCCGCACGTTGCAGTCGCTCACCAGTGGCTTCGTCTCCTGCTATCCCAACGCCGGCTTGCCGAACGAAGAAGGTCTCTACCAGGAGACGCCGACCTCTCTCGCGCAACAGCTCGAGCGCTTCGTTGATCGCGGCTGGCTCAACATGGTAGGAGGCTGCTGCGGCACCACCGAAAAGCACATTCGCGCCATCGCGCAAATGGTTCAAGGCAAGTCGCCCCGTCGTCCCGCTGAGACGATTCATCGAGCGGTGTACTCCGGCATCGATGTCATCGAAGCTGAGGAAAGCACGCGTCCGCTCATCGTTGGCGAACGCACCAACGTGATCGGCTCGCGCCAATTCAAGAATTTAGTGGCCGCGGAACTTTGGGAAGAAGCTACTGAGATCGCTCGGCGCCAAGTGAAAAGCGGCGCTCACATCGTGGACATCTGCCTGCAAAGCACCGACCGCGATGAAATGGCCGACATTCCGCCCTTTTACGATCAGCTCATTCGCAAAATCAAAGCGCCCATCATGATCGACACCACCGATCCGCGCGCTGTCGAGCTCGCGCTCACCTATTGCCAGGGAAAAAGCATCATCAATTCGATCAATCTTGAAGATGGCGAAGAAAAGTTCGAACGTATCTGTCCGCTCGCACGCTCCTACGGAGCCGCAGTCATCGTCGGCTGTATCGACGAAGATCCTGTACAAGCGCAAGCCTTCACCCGCGAGCGGAAACTGGAAATCGCCGAGCGTTCTTACCGCCTGCTTACCGAACGATTCGGAATTCCCGTGGAAAATATCATCTTCGACCCGCTGGTTTTCCCCTGTGGCACCGGCGACAAGAATTACATCGGCGGTGCGCTTGAAACCATCGAAGGCGTGCGCTTAATTAAGCAGAGAATTCCGTATGTCCGCACAGTTCTTGGCATTTCCAACGTTTCTTTCGGCTTGCCGCCCGGCGCTCGCGAAGTAGTGAACTCGGTTTTTCTCTATCACTGCACCAAAGCAGGTCTGGACCTCGCCATCGTTAATGCCGAGCGCATCGAGCGCTTCGGTTCGATTCTGGAAGTCGAAAAAAAGCTCGCGGAAGACCTCCTTTTCAATACTCCGCCAAAAAAAGTGCCCGAGGACCACCCGGAAGCCCAACATCTGCGCAACGTCCCGGCAGATTGGCGCGATCAGTCGCCGGAGCAGAAAGCCGCGATCAATCAATTCCACATCGCCGCCATCACCGACCACTTCCGTGTCGTCCGGCTCGCGAAAAAAAGAACGCGCCGCCGACCTACCCCTCGACCAGCGCCTTGCGAATTACATTCTGGAAGGCTCCAAAGACGGCTTGCTTGACGATCTCAATCGAAAACGCGCCGAAGGAAATGCGCCGCTCGACATCATTAACGGCCCGCTGATGACCGGCATGGCCGAGGTCGGCCGCTTGTTTAATAACAACGAGCTGATCGTCGCGGAAGTTTTGCAATCCGCCGAAGCCATGAAAGCCGCCGTCAGCCACCTCGAACAATTCATGGAGAAAGCCGACACTGAAAAGCGCGCAAAAGTAATACTCGCCACCGTCAAAGGTGATGTCCACGACATTGGCAAAAATCTCGTCGAGATCATCCTGAAAAATAACGGCTACGAAGTGATCAACCTCGGCATCAAAGTTCCGCCCGAGGAATTAATTCGCGCCCATCGCGAACATCAGCCCGACGCCATCGGCCTTTCTGGCTTGCTGGTAAAAAGCGCGCAGCAAATGGTGACCACCGCCACCGACCTGCGCGAAGCCGGCATTGACGTTCCTTTGTTGGTGGGAGGCGCTGCGCTCTCCGAAAGGTTCACGCGCTCGAAAATCGCGCCGCAGTATTCAACGGCTGTCTGTTACGCGAAAGACGCCATGACTGGACTACGCCTCATGAATCATTTGAGCGATCCCACGCAGCGCCAAGCTGTATTACGCGAGAATACACACGCCGGAACTATCGCCTTTGATGAACCTGCGTCGCAGCTCCCAGGTGCTGCCGGTGAAGAACGGTCGCCGAAAATTCGCACCGATATTTCGATTCCACCGGTCGCCTATCTTGACCGCAAAGCCCGCTCCATTCCTGATCGTGGCGAAATTTGGAGCTACATAAATCCGTACATGATTTTTGGGCGTCACATGGGCTTCCGCGGAAATTTCGAAAAAGCCCTGAAGGAACGCGACCCGCGCGCCATGGAACTTTTTCACAGCATGCAAGAAGTGAAACGCGAGGCTGAATCGTTCATGAAAATTTCAGCCGTGTGGCAATTCTTCGAAGCTGAACGCGAAGGCAATTCCATCGCGCTCTTCGAACCGGGCAAATCCTCGTCCGTTCACAAATTTCATTTTCAACGCCAGCGCATCGGCGACAAGCTCTGCTTGAGCGATTACATTCTGCCGGCCAATCCCCAGCGCTCCAGCAATAATGGCGCAGATAAAAATATCCAGCGCGATCATCTCGCGCTTTTCGTAGTCACCGCCGGAGCCGGAGTCCGCGAACGCGCCGAAGAAGCCAAAGCCGCCGGCCGTTATCTTTTCTCTCACGGACTGCAAGCTCTCGCTATCGAAACCGCCGAGGCCTGCGCCGAATGGCTGCACCGGCGCATCCGTGAAGATTGGGGCTTCCCCGACCCGCCCACGTTGACCATGGCCGACCGCTTCACCTCGCGCTATCGCGGTAAACGCTACAGCTTTGGTTATCCCGCTTGCCCAAATCTCGACGACCAGGCCGGTATATGGATGCTCCTGCGTCCAGAAGAAATCGGCGTGCACCTCACTGAAGGCATGATGATGGACCCCGAAGCGAGCGTCAGCGCCCTGGTTTTCCACCATCCTGATTGCACGTACTTCACCGTAGGCGACCAACCCGAGCCGCAGCAATAAACACGAAATCGTAGTGTGCGAATATTACTTGTGATGAAGCGCGGTTTTTCCGTTTCCGTTGGTTGCGTGTGCCATGATCGATCGCAACACAAGTTCAAATTCCGTTGGGTTGGTGGTCTGCGGCGGCGAAGCGATCTTTCCTTTTCCAGTCGCCGCAGAAATAGACAATGTCCTCGGCTCACGAGTGGAGACAAACTCTTTCCTGGAATCGGCTTCCAGAATATTAAAAATCCCAGCCTTGAGCCGCTCGAACACGTGCTCAGCATCTGCCGACGCGTCAATCACCTCAAATTTATATTCTTCGCCCAGCCGGTCGAATTCCGCAAGCAATGCCGTCTGATAATTGCAGAAGCTATCGTACATGTCGCGTCCCGGATAAAGATCCATGCCCGATTCCCAGTAGTCAAATCCTCGGGAGAAAACCACGCGCGGGACAAGCTGGTCGATGCTCAGCCGCAAATAAAACGTTGCATCTGGCTTTAGTGCCACGCTGTAAATGCTTCTAATCCATTTTGAATCCATGCCGCGAACGAATGCTCTCGCCATCAGTGAATACACGTACCGGTCGGTCAGAACGATGAATCCCGATCGCAAGGCCGGAACAATTTCATTTTCCAAACGATCCACAAAGTCCGTGGCGTAAAAAAGACTTTGCGTCACACGCCCAAGATTATTTCCTTCCTTCGCACGGCGTATGCCTTCCCCCGCCAGCGGAGAGCGCGTCATACCTGTGTCCAGCACCGCGTGTCCTTGTTCTTCCAACCACGGTTTCAACAGGTTGATCTGCGTCGAACGTCCAACTCCGTCCGTTCCTTCAATCACAATCAGCTTGCCGGTCAAATCCGAGATTCGCATCCCTGGAAGCAGCTTTCCATACGTCTGTCTCATCGTTGGACCCTCACGTTCGTTGCTCTGTCGAGATGCGTTTTCGCAATCTGCCTCACTTGCGCTTGCTGCACCTCGATCGGCAAGGTAGCGTCAATCACCGTCAAGTCAAATTCTGGAATCATGTCTTCGTATTCTTTTAAAATCATGCCCTGAAAAAGTCGGAAACTTTCTGCCGGATCATCGCTGAGTTCTAAATCCATCCCTGCTTCGTAATATTTGAAACCATTGCGGCCATCCAACAGTCTTCCAATCGCTGTTTCCAGCGGAACACGAAAATAAAAAGCCACCGTCGGCTGTACGGCAAATCCGTATAGTTCGCGCACCCATTCGCGATCCATCCCGCGCGCCACGTCTCGCGCGAAAGCCGTATAAACGTAGCGATCGCAGAGCACCACCGCTCCTGCTTTCAACAGCGGCAGGATGCTCTTCTCCGTCCGGTCGGCGAAATCGGTGGCGTGAATCAGTGAAAACGTAGCCGCCGTCAGCATCTTTTTTTTCTTCCCGAACTTCGTTGTGTCTTTCACCAGCGGCGAAGAATTCCACTCGCTGAACACGACTCCATACCCTTTCGATTCCAACCACTTGTGCAGCAAGCTTAGTTGTGTCGATTTTCCCGAGCCGTCGATTCCTTCCACGATGAACAATCGCCCTGGAAATTCGCCATCGCCGTGCTGCTGATGTCTTGGTGCAGTCGAATGAGCGGGCAGAAATACTTCAAACGGTCCAAATCCATTGCCGGACGTAATTTCCATTTTCTACGTTGACCCCAATCTTCTTGTCGCAGGAATTTTGAATCGCCTAGACCTTTCCCATCCTGTTTGCGACCCCATAAAATTCATCATTTGGTTGATCTTTGCATTAAGAATTTCCTAACCGTGTATCGAACTGGAGACTGGCAGCTCCTCCCAGCGCGCTCCCCTGCCAACGGAGGTACAGGGTGCTGTTTGGCAACGTAAACATAACTTTCCTACGCCGTATGCCCCCCAATATTGCAAAATGTTCTGCAAGAGGCCTGGAGCGCAGCACCCAGCCTGATACCCCAGGAAAGAATCGCGAGTCCTATCTCAGACGCGGTACGCGGCGATTTGAGGACGAATCGAATGCGCGCGCTGGAGCGGCATTCTTCCAATTAGCGCCGCAAACACGCAGGGGGATCCCATGACTGAGGCTGGCACAAAACAGATCGAGCAAGTCGTTGACGGAAAATTTCGCCTCGGACAATTAGTAGGCCGCACTCAACGCACCGCCGTGTTCCTGACCGAATACGACGGCCAGCCGATTAAAAAAGTCGCCATCAAATTAATCCCAGCGGATTCCGTCGATGCCCTCGCCCAACTATCTCGCTGGAAACAGGCGGCAAAACTTTCTCATCCTCATTTGGTTCGCCTGCTCGAAATGGGACGCTGCCAGGTCGATCACGCCGATATGCTTTACGTGGTGACGGAATACGCCGAAGAAAATCTGTCCGCGGTGATTGCGCGCAGGGCTCTCGAGCCTGACGAAGCTCGCGCCCTTCTCGGCCCTGTCGTTGACGCGCTTGCCTACATTCACGCCCAAGGTTTCGTTCATTGCCGCCTGAAACCCTCCAACATCATGGCCGATGACGATCTTCTGAAAATTTCGGCCGACGGACTTTGTCGCATCGGTGAATCCAGCGGCAGCCCCGGAAATCCTGGACCTTACGATCCGCCCGAAGCCGCTGGCGGAAGAATTTCACCAGCCGGCGATGTTTGGTCTCTGGGGATCACTTTGACCGAAGCGCTCACCCAGCGGTTGCCGATGTGGGAAAGAACAAACCAAGCCGAGCCCGCGTTGCCGTCGAACCTGCCCCCCGAGATCCTCGATCTGGCGCGGCATTGCGTTCGCCGCGACCCACAAATGCGTTGGACTGTTGCGGACATCGCCGCTCGCCTGCAATCCAATTCGCCTGCTCCACCAAATCACTTGCTTCCGAATCCGCAGCCTTCCTTCGCAAAACCAGCTGCGATTGGCGTCGCCGCATTAGTTGCTGTTGTGCTGTTGGCGGTTCTGTTCGCTCCGCGCGTTTTCAAACGCTCCCCTCAAACGCAACTGGCCCCAGCAACCGCGGTTGAGCAGACGCCAAATCAGTCGGCATTTCGGTCAACGACCCAGCCGGCACCCCAGAAAAAATCCGTGCCGTCGTCCGTCCAACCGCTTTCGTCCGTTGCAACGCCACCATCAGCTCCGCCCCCGGCGATGTCGCAGAATCCTCCTCCCCCCGCAAAGCCGGCGTCCTCACACTCAGCAGCCCTGCCGTCAGCGCAGCCGTCCACAACGAGTTCTTCGACAAATTCAGTCGAAAAACCCGGCGAGAAACACCTGGTAGCCAGAAACTCTGCTCCGTTGCCCAAGCCGGTTCAACCCGAGTCATTCGCGACCACACCAGGCGGCGGTACAGTGCGCGGCAAAGTAGTTCAGCAAGTCTTGCCCGACGCCCCGCAAAAAGCCAGAGACACCATCCGCGGTAAGGTCCGGCTAAGCGTGAAAGTAAACGTGGATGAAACCGGCAACGTAACTCAAGCAGCCCTCGACGCCCCCGGCCCCAGCCAATATTTTGCCGACCGCACCTTAGCAGCAGCCCAACTTTGGAAGTTTGCTCCCGCCAAAATCGACGGCCGCAGCGTCCCAAGCCAGTGGCTCCTATATTTCGAAATCGATCCCGCTACCACCGCAGTCCATCCCAAGCAAACCTCCCCATAGCTCCATCGCGAACTGCTCTGTCTTAAGAAACACGACCGAGTGCAGCGTCTTCTCCCCCGGAAAACAAACTCTTCTGGCTAAAGGCGCGATTCTTTCGCAGCCCAAACTTGGAATCTCGCACTTCAATTTTAGCCGTTCGATTGCATTTCCTTGCTTCTCGCGACGGCTTCTGCTTACACTTCACGTTTGTAGCAAGAGGAAAAGATGCGGCTGAGAGGGCAAGTTCGAGGCGGCGCCGGGCAGCTTTGCGAGGGCGAGCAATCTCGCGAAGATTCCAGATCTAATAATCCAGGTCCGTTTCAAGCACAACTACAGACACTGATTCAAGCTAACCCTTTCCGCCGTAAGTTAAATCGCCAAATTGCGGAATTAGAACCAGCTCTAAGTCTCAGAAAACAAACAACAGCGAACTGCTCAAATCGCCAAAAAATACAATTTTGCAAACACGAAATTTCGACTCAAAAACTTTACGCCCCATCCAGGACTAGTTCATTAACCGCAGGCCGCCACCCACACATTTCTAATCGCGAACTCTTGGGATTAGAAATTCTGCAACTTGCTGAAAATAAACGCCCGCGACCCATTCTAATCGCGAACTTTGAACCAAACCACGTTCCCTTTTTTCAGGCTGGCTGCTCAAAATGAGTGCGACTCCCGGACTTCATCTCGCGAGCACGGGAGGCTACCCGCGCATTGGCGATTCCCGGGAGTTGCAGGTTCTCCGCCGGACGATTGCTGCGCTCGATCGCGGAGAGCGATCCCATGCGGATCTCCTCGATGTAGAAAACGAAGTCACCCGCCACGTAATCGCCGAGCAAGTGAAGGCTGGCCTTGACGTCGCCACCGATGGCTTGATTCGCTGGTACGATCCTATCTCCCACCTCACCGGCAAGCTGGACAACATCGAAATCAGAGGCCTCGTCCGGTTCTTCGACACCAACACTTATTTTCGGCAGCCGGTCTTCGTCGGAGCGCCCATGAAGCGCGGCAATCTTGTCACCGGCGAATACAGCTTTGCCCGAAATGCCCTGGGACATTTACCGACCCCGCAAGGCAAAGCCGGCAAGCTCAGCATCAAACCTGTCCTGACCGGTCCTTATACCCTCGGAAAATTCTCCCTGAGCGAACAATCCGGCAACGGATCGTCAGAAAACTTCGCCTCGATGGAAGCGCGCGTCCAAGCCTATGCCGAAATTCTTGCAAGCGAGTTTGAGCCTCTTTCGCAAGCGGGCGCGGAGCTGATTCAAATCGATGAGCCCGCCGCGATTAAATACCCAAATGACTGGGGAATTTTTGAAGCTTCGCTGGCCCCTTTAGTGCAAGCCCGCGACAAAATTAGAAAGACTGGCCGCAAACTCGACCTTGCCCTTTACTTTTACTTCCACGACTGTACGCCGCTCTACGAAAAACTCCTGGCCTTGCCCGTCGACATTGTCGGCCTGGACTTTACCTATTCTCCCAAACTCGTGGACCTTGTAGCGTCGGCCGGTTCTCCGAAGTGGCTCGGGCTGGGGCTCATCGACGGTCGAAATACAAAATTGGAAGATCCTGTACAAATCGCGCGCCAGGTTGAACGCATGTTGGCAAAAATAAAGGACCAACGCGCCTATCTCGGAACTTCTTCCGGCCTCGAATATCTCCCGCGCGATCGCGCCTTTGCAAAACTCGCACTGCTGTCGAAAGTTCGCGCCGCATTGGAAGGGCAAGAACACCGATGAGCCGTCAAAAATTGGAAAGTCTCGGTTTGAAGCTGCCTCTTTTCCCCACCACTTCGGTAGGCAGCTTCCCCAAACCCGATTATTTGGCGAAAGCTCGCGCCGAATTCAATAAAAAACAGATATCCGAGAAAGATCTTCACGGACTGGAGCGTAAAGCCACAGCATTCTGGATCGAGGAGCAGGAAAAGCTCGGCATCGACGTGCTGGTGGACGGCGAAATGTATCGGGGCGATATGGTCGCCTACTTCGCGGAGCGCTTGCCTGGCTTTTCCATCAGCGGCTTGGTTCGCAGCTACGGAAATCGTTACTACCACAAGCCCATCATTTCCGGCGAGGTCGCTTGGCACGGCCCGCTCACCGTGGACTGGTGGAAATATGCGCAAAGCCTTACAAAGAAACCGGTGAAAGGAATGCTCACTGGCGGCTACACCATCATGGATTGGAGTTTTAACGAATTTTATCCCGACCGCCACAGCGCCGCTCTAGCGTTGGCAGAAGTAGTCCGCAAAGAAGTGGAAGCACTCATCGCCGCGGGCTGCAAGATTATTCAAATAGACGAGCCCGCGCTTTCTGTTCGGCCGGAAGAATTGCCCATCGCTCTCGAAGCTATGGAACTTGCAACCAAGGGACAGAACGCTTACTTCATTACGCACGCCTGCTACGGTGAATTCGACAAAATTTATCCCGGAATGCTCGACTTGGCCGTGGATAATTTCGACCTGGAAATGTCCAACAGCGATTTGGACCTGCTCAAACTCTTCCGCCGTTATCCCTTTACAAAAGATATTAGCTTCGGTGTCGTGGACGTCCATTCGCACCAAACCGATCGCGCCGAAGTCGTCCGCGAAAGAATCGAACAGGCGCTAACCATTCTTCCGAAAGAGGCCATCTGGGTGGACCCGGATTGCGGCCTCAAAACACGTACAGTAGAACAGGCCATTGAAAAACTGAGCTCTTGCGTGACCGCCGCGAAATCATTTCGCGACAAGTAGCGGCAGTGCTAGCATCGGACGATGTAGGTGGAATTCGTCGATGACGGAGCGAGCTCGAACCCATCCGGTCTGCCTCGGAGTCGTCAAAATAAAAAAACTATGACCGCCGAACCCCTCCTCCCCGAGATTGTTCCGCCGCCCCCGGGGTTAATGCGCAAACGCCGACCCATATGGATGTGGCTCGCGTTCGCGCTTCTCCTCGGCGCGTTTATTGCCCTGGTGTTGGTTGTCCTTATCTCCGATTGAGCTTTCATCCAACGAAAAGCTGCAGTTCAATTATTTGAATCTGGCCGAAGGATTCTTTTCACTTCAACCTTTCGGGCCTATTGACGGAACAACATTTTCCATCGACCATAGTAATTCTTTACTATCGAGCGCACGGGAGCTGAATGCAACGCGTACTTTCGACCTACCGCTATGTCAACCAGCCTCTGGGGGCTGCGTTGCTGGCCGAGATTTCCCAGGCTGGAATCACTAACGTTGAGATCTTTTGCTCGCCGAGGCATTTCAATTATCGCGAGCCACAAGCGGTGCGTGAATTAGCTGACGCGCTTGGCGAATATCGACTGCAGTTGCATTCCTTGCATTCGCCCACTGAACGCGACCTCTCTCCCGGGCGCGAAAGCGGGGTGCCCATATCGATTTCCGATACCGAACGGATACGTCGCCTGGACGCGGTGGACGAAGTAAAACGAACACTGGAAGTCGCTGAACGAGTTCCGTTCCGTTTCCTGGTGCAACACATGGGACATGGCCGCCAATCCGCCGACCCACGCAAACTGGATGCAGCTTTCAGCTCGCTCGAGCATCTCTGCATTTTTGCAAAGGCGCGTGGCGTGACTATTGCGCTGGAAAACACACCGAGCGAGCTGGGTGCGCCTGCTTCGCTCCAACATTTCATTACCGACACGCACCTGCACGATTTGCGTCTTTGCTTCGACATAGGCCACGCGCATATCGAAGAAGGTGTAGAGGTGAGTTTCGATATTATGCGCGAGCGTGTGGCGACCACCCACATTCATGATAATCATGGCGAGAAGGACGAACACCTCCTGCCTTACGAAGGCGCCATCAATTGGGACGCCGCTCTCGCTGCAATTGGTGGCGCTCCGGAGCCGGTGGCAATCGTGCTGGAACTGAAAGGCCAACCGAATGGCGGTCCATCGCTCGAACAAGTTCGCGCGACATTTGATAAGCTGGAAGAGAATTTCGAGGCCAAGCGCGGGCGTACCTCGCGTTCCTGAATTACAAAAGAGAAAACAGGCAGGTAAATGACTCAGCCACAACAAGCAGCTAGAACCATCATTACCATCGAACACGCCGGCGAGCACGTCGATAGCACTGTGACGATTCAGGGCTGGCTTTACAACCAGCGCGAATCCGGCAAGCTTCTTTTCCCCATTTTTCGCGACGGCACCGGCGTGATCCAAGGGGTCGTATCGCAAAAAGAGCAACCGGAAGCATTCGAGGCGCTAAAGGGACTGACGCGTGAATCGAGCGTAATTGTCACTGGAACGATTCGGGCCGAAGCTCGCGCCGCGGGCGGGTTCGAGATGCACATCAGTGGGGTCGAAGTCGTACATCGCGTGTCTGATTCAGAGCCCTACCCGATTCAACCTAAAGAGCACGGCGTGGATTTCCTTCTCGACAATCGCCATTTGTGGATTCGCACGCCTCGGCAGGCTGCGATCCTGCGCATACGCGCGGAGGTAGAGCGCGCTGCGCGAAATTATATGGACAGCCAAGGCTACACGCTTACGGACGCGCCGGTTTTCACTCCGGCAGCGTGCGAAGGGACTTCCACGCTTTTTGAAGTGAACTATATTGACGATCAGAAGGCATATCTCACGCAATCAGGCCAGCTCTATGTGGAAGCCACGGCAGCTGCCCTCGGCAAGGTGTACACCTTTGGTCCCACATTTCGTGCCGAAAAATCCAAAACTCGCCGGCATTTGACCGAATTTTGGATGCTGGAGCCGGAAGCAGCTTACGCGCATCTGGAAGACATGATGCAGCTGGGAGAAGGGCTGGTGAGCGCGGTTGTACAGTCCGTGATTAAAAATCGCCCTCGGGAGCTAGCCACCATTCAGCGCGACGTAACCAAGCTGGAAAAAATTGTTCCGCCGTTCCCGCGAGTAACCTACGACGAGGCCATCAATGTTTTGCAGAAGGCCGGAAACCCGGCGAAGTGGGGCGACGACTTCGGTGGGGACGAGGAAACCATCATCTCCAAGGAGTTCGACAAGCCTGTAATTATTCACCGTTACCCGGCAGCAATGAAAGCGTTCTATATGGCCACCGACGAACTGCGGCCGGAACTGTCTTTGAGTTTCGATATGATTGCGCCGGAAGGATATGGAGAAATTATCGGGGGCGGCGAGCGCCAGGCAAATTATGAAACCCTGCTGAAACGCCTTCGGGAACACAATCTGCCGGAGGAATCGTTCCAATGGTACCTTGATTTGCGTCGCTATGGCAGCGTGGCGCATGCCGGCTTTGGGCTAGGCTTGGAACGGACGGTAGCGTGGATTTGCGGAACGGAGCACATTCGCGAAGTGATTCCCTTCCCTCGGATGCTATATCGCGTCTATCCTTAGTGTTCCTTCGCCCTGAATCAAGGGCGTGAAAGACCACAACAAAATGCCAGAGAAAATAAGAATCATCGGCGTGCCGATGGACTTGGGACAAAGCCGCCGCGGCGTGGACATGGGTCCCTCGGCGTTGCGTGTCGCCGGCCTGCACGCCCGGCTCAAACAGCTTGGCCGCCAGGTAGAAGACATCGGGAACGTGGACGTCCCGCAGCCTGAAGAACAACCCTACGGAGAAAAGCGCGCCCGATATCTCGACGAAATTGCACAGGCCTGCAAAGGCCTCGCTGATGCGGTTAAGAAGACACTCGATGAAGATATGGTGCCGCTCGTTTTGGGCGGGGACCATTCCATTGCCGTAGGAACTACAGCGGGCACGGCGGCGCACTTTAACAAAGCGTCCAAGCGCATCGGAGTAATTTGGCTGGACGCGCACGGCGATATGAATACACCAGAATCTTCGCCATCTGGAAACGTTCACGGCATGCCGCTCGCTTCGATCATGGGGTACGGCCCTCCGGAGTTGACCGAACTTGCCGGTATCAAGCCGATGGTGGAACCACGCAACGTGGCATTAGTCGGTATTCGTGATCTCGACGCTAAAGAGCGTCGCCTGGTGAAAGAGTCGGGCGTTCACATTTTCACCATGCGCGACATCGACGAACGCGGCATGCGCGAAGTGATGGCGGACGCTCTTCGATTCGCGAGCGACGATACCGCGGGGATTTCCGTCAGCCTCGACATGGATTTTGTTGATCCCACAGACGCTCCCGGAGTTGGTACGCCGGTTCGTGGCGGCGTTACCTATCGCGAGGCCCATCTCGCCTTGGAAATGATTGCGGACAGCCGCTCGATGGTTTCGTTCGAACTTGTCGAAGTCAATCCGGTCATTGATTTGCATAACACCACGGCATTGCTGGGCGTCGAGTTGGTGTTATCGGGCTTGGGGAAGAAAATTCTGTGAACTGTGCGCTGCAAAAGGGTGGGCGTGGTCTCGAGTAAACGATTACGCGTCGGCGTGCTGTTTGGCGGACGCTCGGGTGAGCACGAAGTTTCCCTCGCTTCTGCCGCGTCGGTGATCCGCGCACTCGATCCGGAAAAGTATGAAGCTGTGCCCATCGGTATTTCAAAAGAAGGCCGCTGGCTGGTGGGCCGAGGCGCGCAGGAATTGCTTGCGGACGTTTTGAAATCCGGCGACCGCGTAATTCTTCCGTCGGATCCCACCGCTGCCACATTGGTTCCGCTCGTCCCTGTTGCGGGACGACCCAGCATCATGGTGGATGTTATTTTCCCCGTCCTGCATGGAACCTTTGGGGAAGATGGCACGGTGCAGGGTCTGATGGAGCTTGCAGGGCTGCCCTATGTGGGCGCTGGCGTTCTGGCATCGGCGGTTGGCATGGATAAGGATGTGCAGAAGCGGCTCTTCGAGCAAGCTGGATTGCCAATCGTCCCATTCATGACAGTGCGACGGTCAGAATGGGAACATAGGCGCGCCGCAATATTGAAATCGATCAAAAAAGCTTTCCGTTTTCCGTTCTTCGTGAAGCCGGCCACGCTCGGCTCTTCGGTTGGCATGACGCGCGTGAAAGCTGCCCACGAAATCTCCGCCGCGATGGACCTGGCGGCTGAATTCGCCTTGAAAATAGTGATTGAGCGCGGTATTGCCGGGCGTGAAATCGAAGTTGCCGTGCTTGGCAATGATGAATTGCGCGCTTCGATTCCAGGCGAGATCGTTCCGCATCGAGAATATTACGACTACACTGCAAAGTACCTGGAGGGGGGGACGGATTTATTAATTCCGGCGCCTCTGGCAAAGAAACAGGTTAAAACCTTCCAGGAATACGCCGTATGTGCATTCCGCGCGATCGATGGATGTGGGATGGCGCGCTGCGATTTTTTCCTCGAACGCAGCAGCGGCAAGATTTTTGTGAACGAATTGAATACGATTCCAGGATTTACGTCCATCAGCATGTATCCAAAACTTTGGCAGGCTTCTGGTCTTCCTTACACCGAACTTATCGATCGGCTGATTGACCTGGCTCTTGAACTGCATCGCGAGAAATCCCGCACGAAATATTCAATTGAACTTCCCGAAGGCGCGGGTGGCGCGCTGACCGCCTAGTAACAAATTACTGCTCGCAATCGTATTTAATCCAAGAAGACTTTGAAAAAGGAGTTGCGAGTACCTCGTCGCGCCGCGTGGCTCAAGCAACTCTTGGATTGGAGAGCTTGACGGGCGCCGATATGACGATTAAACTAACCAGTTAGTTAAATAATGCGAGACCATACCTGAATGCCAGCAGGACGAAGGAAGGTAAAGAACCCGTTGACCGCGAGGCGCATCTTGGCCGCGGCGGAGGAGCATTTCGCCGATCAAGGGATGGCGGGGGCGCGAACGGAAGAAATCGCGACGGCCGCCCATGCCAACAAGGCGATGCTCTACTACTATTTTGGAGACAAGAGCCGCCTGCATCGCGCGGTAATGGAAAATCTTTTGCGGCAACTCCGCAATGCCGCATTTGCTCCGTTGGCGGCTAAGACTAGCTCGCGAGAGCGCTTGATCGGTTGGGTGAACGGCTATTTCGATTTCTTCGCCTCACATCCGAATTATCCACGCCTGGTTCAACGAGAAGTTATGGATACGGCGCCGAAGTTCGAGTGGATCGTGCGCGAATATTTCCGGCCGTTTCACAAGCGGCTTAGAAGTCTGATTCAAGAGGGAGTGGCGTCAGGCGAGTTTCGCAAAGTGGACGCGGAGCAAACCGTTTTCACGATGCTGGGCATGACCGTTTTTTACTTTGCGGCCGCTCCGGTGATGAGCCAGGTGTCGGGCCGCAACGTGCTTTCTCCGCAGGCGTTGAAGGAGCGAAAGCGCGCACTTCTTGACTTTTTGGATCATGGACTGATGCGCGTCGAAACGAGGCAGCGATGACTGGACGAAAATTTCTGATGTTTATCGCGGTAATTTTCATAATTTGCGGAGTGGTGTATTACTTCACAACTCCGCAAGGAAATGCCATTCCGCTGATCGGCGTTGTGGACGGAAATGAGTTTGTGGTTAGCCCGCAAATTATGGGGCGCATTATCAATTTGACAGTGGACGAAGGCAGCTCGGTGAAAAAAGGCGATCTAATCGCCGAACTTGACGACGCGGAGTTGAAGGCAAGTCTTGCCGCGGCGAAGGCGAACGTTACCAGCCTGGAAGAACAAGTGAACGAAGCAAACCATAACTACTCCTGGATGGACAACCAAACAGGAGCATCGGTGACCGAGGCGCGGGCTAGAGTCGTCTCAGCGGAAGCGCAATTGGCTCCCGCGCGCGCGCAATTGGAACGTGACCAGGATGACCTCAAGCGCATGGAGCAGCTATACGCGAAGGCAGAAGTCTCGAAGCAAGACCGCGATCACGCGGAAGCTGCGGTGAAGATTTCGAAAGCGACGGTAACGGCGTTGGAACAAGCGGTAAAAGCCGAATCTGCCGCACAAGACGTGGCGCAGGCGAACAGAAAACAGGTGGATGCGCGCCGGAGCGCGATCAACACGACAATGGCGCAGTTAGAGCAGGCGCGCGCTACCGCGGCGCAAGTAACAGCGCAACTCAGCTACACGAAGATTTACGCTCCGATTGACGGCATTGTGTCCGTGCGAGTAGCCAAACAAGGAGAAGTTGTGGCGCAAGGCTCGCCGATCGTAGTGATCGTGGACGTGGATCATCTGTGGGTGCATGCCGACGTGGAGGAGTCTTACATCGACTCCGTTTCGTTCGGACAAAAATTGCGCGTAAAGCTGCCTTCAGGGGACGTGATCGAGGGGCCGGTGTACTTCAAGGGTGTCGAGAACGATTTCGCAACACAACGTGACGTGAGCCGCACGAAACGTGACATCAAGACCTTTGCTATCAAGGTGTCCATCCCGAATCCCGGCCGACGATTGTTTACAGGAATGACGGCTACCGTGTTGTTACCTCCACCGGCTAAAAAGAGTTGGTTCGCGCGGTTATGAAGTAAGTCTGGAACAAATGCCAAATTCAATCGAAGTCGATCATCTTACGAAGAAGTTTGGAGATTTGGTGGCCGTCAACGACGTCAGCTTCAACGTCGCACAGCAGGAGATTTTTGGCCTGTTGGGACCGAACGGCGCGGGAAAGACCACGCTGATTCGCATGATGACTACCCTGACGCCGCCGACTTCCGGTACCGCGCGCATCGCCGGACATGATATTCGCGAAGATGCTAACGGAGTGCGCTTCGCCATGGGAGTGATTCCGCAGGCGCTGACTTCCGATCCTGAGCTTACTGCCGTTGAGAATATGGAAGTCCACGCGAAACTTTACGGAGTGCCCCGCCAGCAACGCGGCCAGATCATCCACGACCTGCTCGAATCGGTGGATCTACTCAAGTTCAAAGACGCGCTGGTGCGCACTTTTTCCGGCGGCATGAGGCGGCGTCTGGAAATTGCGCGCGGGCTAATACATTCCCCAAAGATTTTGTTCCTTGACGAGCCCACGACCGGCCTGGATCCCGTTTCTAGAACGAACGTTTGGCAAATGATTCGCAAGCTACGCGAGCGCTCCGAGCTCACCATACTAATCACCACGCATTATATGGAAGAGGCCGACAAGCTCTGCGATCGCATCGCGATTGTCGACCACGGGAAGCTCGCGGCGCTGGACACGCCGACGCGGTTGAAGGACAGCATTTCCGGGATCGATACGGTCGAGGCGGAATTCGAGAATCCGCCGAGCGATTGGATCCCCCAGCTACAGGCGCTGGCTCACGTGACCGGAGTAACGCAGCGTGAAGACGTTGTCCATATCACCTCGAGCGACGGGCCTGCGACTATCGCCGCGCTAATGGATTTGACGCGTTCGAAAGGGGTCGGCGTGAAGAGAGTTTCCGTCCAGAGCACCACCCTTGATGACGTTTTCGTGCATTACACGGGAAGCGATTTGCGTGATGCGTCGAATACCGGAGCACGTTATGACATTGGCCATCTGTATCGCTGAGCACAAAACAATCCGGAAATTAGTGGAGAACGCAGCAGCATGAACTTCAACCGCACATGGGCTCTTATCGAGCGCGATCTGCGCAAATTTTTTCGCAGTCCCGCGCTGATGATGACCTCCATGGTGTTTCCTCTGATGCAATTAGTGGTGCTGGGATATGCCTTTGGCGGCAAGGTCACGGGCGTTCAAGTAGCATTCGTGGACATGGATCATTCTGTTGAATCTCTCAAGGTTCGCGAGATGTTCAACGGAATTGCTGCAAACGCGCGAACTTTCCATGTGATCGACTACGATTCGGAGCAGAAAGCCACCGAGGATTTGCGAAACGGATACGTCCGGGCTGTAGTTTACGTTCCAAAAGATTTTTCGCAACGCTATTACCATCGCGACCGCCCGCGAATCGCATTTATGGAGGACAACACCGACCAATTCATCTCCAGTGCGATTTTGGAGCGGGTGCAGCAGATGGTTGAACAACTCAATTCACCGGATGTGGAGCCACGGCTGGCAAGCCAGATTCAATTGAACACAGTGGAGATTTACCCTTACATCGAATACATAAAATATCTGCTGGCGGGCTCGATCGCGCTCTCGATATTTGTGGTGGCCATGATTGGGGGCGGAATTACCTTTATTGACGATAAAGCGCGCGGCCTTCACGAAGGGTATTTGGTGACGCCGATCAAGAAATCCGAATTGGTGGCCGGCCTTATCGGCGCAGGAACGGTCAAAGGCTTGATGGCTGGGATGGTGTTGACCGTTATCGGCGGAATGATCGCCGGAATTCCGCGAATTTGGGATCCGGTACGTTTGTTTTATCTTGCGCTCGTAGTCACATGCGCAGCCATTGCAATGATGAGTTTCATGTTTTTGCTGATGGTTCGAGTCGACGACCCTCTGGTACCGCGCGCGACCTTCGGCGTTTTGAACACGCTATTGTTCTTCCCTTCCGGCGCCGTCTATCCGATTCAAGCTTTCCCGCGCTGGCTTCGCTGGATTGCGGTGATCGATCCTTTCACCTATACCGTGCACGCGCTACGAAATCTCACGCTGAAAGGCACCGGCATTGAAGGGATTTACATGGACGTGATAGTTTTGTTGGGTATTTCAGCGCTGATGATTGCGGGCTGCCTGATACTATTCAAACGCCAATTGTAATTCTAAGGAGCGTTCGTGGGACTTTTTGATTCTACCGAAGAGCATCCGCCGTCGAAGGTGCTGCGTTACATTATCACGGGATTAGTTTTTGTTGCGCTAATTGTTGCCTTCGTTGCATATCAGCTTCGCTTTCACGCCGAGGAAAAGACAATCCGTCATTTCATGGATGCGGTAATCGCCGGACGTATGGATGAGGCTTATCGGATTTGGAAGCCGTCCGAAACATACTCTTTCAAAGATTTCCAGGAAGATTGGGGGCCGGATGGCTATTACGGTCCTATAAAAAGCTTCCACTTGGAACACGTGGAAAAAACCAAGCCGAACGCTTCCGGCGTTGTTGCCACCATCGAACTCAGCCCCTACCAGCCCTTTCCCGAAGATAACGACGCTGCCAAGCAGAGTAAAACGAAAGAAGTGAAAATTTGGGTGGAATTCAAGGACCAGTCGTTAGGCTTTCCGCCATAGATGTGACGCGCAATGTAACGCCAATGTTAACGTTCGACGAGCGGTTCTACTGAGATTCGATTCGCGCTTCGTCTATAAGCATCACTGGAATGTCGTCGCGAATAGGGTACACGCGGCGACACGTGGAACACTTCAGTCCACTGCCGTCTGAGGTCAATTTCACGGGCGTTTTATCGAGTGGGCAGACCAAAATGTCGAGCAATTCCTTCGAAACAGCCATCTTTCCTCCGTTTTTTCCTATTGCGCAATGTAGCAGAGCGTCGCGATTCAGCGCAACGGCGGTATTTCCAATGCGCTGGGCTCTATCCAGTTTTCTTTTCTTGAACCAGCCGCTCCGCTTTCAATCTTAATCTCCCAGTCCATTTTGCTCCGGGAGCGAGCTCGATTGGCCATACAGCCATAATCTGGGAGCCTTGATAGATGCGCTCAAAGCCTTCTTCCGATTCTGAGACGCTCTCGATCGGCGTGACCCAAAAATCCTGCGCGTTTGGCGCGCCAAGGGTCACACTTACTTTCTGCCACTCATCCACTATTCGCAACCCGGATGCGGGTGTGGAGGCACCCCAGCGAAGCGGGTAGCGCTGTTCATGAGTTTCAAAATAACGGTCAGGGGCCGAAGGCGCCAGGAAGTTGATGACCACCTCGATCCCTACGAACATGGAAGCTGCTCCGGGCGCCGTGCGCTGCAAGATAACATCGCAGATAATTTCGAACCCTTCTGGCAGCGTTGAAAATGAAAATGTCTTTTCAGCCGGCCAATCGTTACTTTCTTCCGCTACGAACGTAGCCTTTGTGGCAGAGACATCCGTGGGTCGATATCTCCCGCCAGCCAAACCGGCGTTTTCGTCCAATCGTACGGTCGCGCAATCTTCGTAATTCTTATCGCGGCCAAATAGTTTTAAGCGAAAGGCGTTCTGCGACCAGCGGTCGTAGTGAAGAAAACGTTCAAGGCCAGCTTCTTTCGTACGAGTTTGTTCGTGAATGGATTGGACACCGGAAGCCTTCTTGGCAGAAAGATTCTTCAGAGCCGCGTGGTAAGACTCTGGCCGCCGGCAAAGCGAGTTAATCAACGCAGCATTTGATTGCCGGCAATCAAGCGCGGAAATCGTGGCGCCGTCGTCAGGGGAAAGAAGAGCGGCGTAACGGTCGGAGCAGAAGTAAATTTCTTCCCGGCTATCGGCATTGAAATCGAAGGATTCCACCGTGGCATAGGTATGCCCGCGATGCGCGAGGCCGTCGGCTATCGTTTCCGCTTGCACGAGGGAACGCCAAAGCGCGGTGCGCAAATGTGGAGAATAGAGACCCCCGAAGACACCATGCCAGTACGCGTCATTGCATTGGCTTCGTAGCACAAGCTTCTTGGCTTCGTCCCGGGCCGCACGGAAAGATTTGCTTGGACGGCCGATTTGCTCCAGACGGCGAACCTTGTCTGAAACGTGCTGCATCTTTTTGTGCAACAGGTTCGACTCGCAATATTTTGAAAAGAAATTTCTCCAAATTCCACCGCGCAAGAAAGGCAATTCAGCAGGACGGTTGGCGAACTCCACGGTCAAAGCGTGGTAGCGGTTGCGCGCTGGGGTGGGCAGAGACCATTCCATCATCTCGGTGTAGGAAGCGGTCGGAAGATCCGAACGTCCTAAGGATCCGTGCGAAGTTACTGCGTCAATCGGCGTGCTGGTTTCCAGCCAGTCGGAATTGCGTTCGAGGTCGATGAAGAAATTCTCGAGCCAATGATCGCGATAGCAAAGATCGTAAGTGCCGGGCCAAACGCCGAACTTTTCCATGTCGTCGCCCATCGCGACGAACCCGCCGGGATGTTCCGCTGCGGCGCGACGTAAAAACTGGGACGTTTCTTCCGCTCCCCTGAACGGAATCAAATAGCGCAGCGCTTTCAGTCCCGGCAGAATTTTCACCGAGCGGCATTGATCCTCCGCAGTGAAATATCCGAAGAGCTGCTCCAGCTCAAACCCCGCGCCTAGGAAATGATTGTCATCAACCAGGGTGTATTCGACTCCCGCCGCAGCCAGCGATGAGGGTAACTGTGGCTCCCATACGCGTTCAGCGAGCCACGCGCCCTTTGGCCGCCGGCCGAAATGGCTTTCAACATAATCCGAAAGCCTGATAATTTGCTCGAGGCGATCTTCCGGCGGAATTACAACCAGAATCGGCTCGTAGAAACCTCCACCGACGATCTCTATCTGCGCACGCTTCACCAGCGTGCGAAGCAAGTCGAAATATTCCGGGTGCGCATGTTCCAGCCATTCCAGCAAAACCCCCGAATAGTGCAGTCCCATGTGAATAGAAGGATGACGCGCCAAAGTTTCGACAAACGGCAAATAGGAATGTTGGTATGCGCGCTCAATTACGTCGTCGAAATTTCCGACTGGCTGGTGCGCGTGAATGAGAAGGGCAAGCTGAAATTTCGCCACTACCGAACCTCAACGGAAGATAACAGAATAACCTGAATCAGACGAACTTCACAGGCAACAAGGAGTGAACGTTAATGTGAATTTCTTCAACTCCGTGAGGTAAACGTCTTTGTTTAGCTTGCACGGCAGATTCCAGTGCGCGTCGCCGCCGCCCCGGCAAAGAGTGTGAGGCGTTCGCTGAGCCGTTTCATCGCCGTTTCTATTGATGTATCGGACGCACAGGCGGGTACATACAAAACGACCAGAATATCGCGCGCACTTTCCGTGATCATGCTTCGAGTGGAGTCACTTATCGGACTGCCGAATGGCCCCTGGGGATCAGCGAGTAGCGGACGCCCTTCAAGATGCCAGGTTTGCTTGCCGATACCTTGATACTTCTCGCCCGAAGCGCCGTGCCGAAATTCTATAGGGGGCGCGATTTGTGAGCGGTCGTAACAACCTAAGGGCCAACCTGTTTCGATTGATCCTAAATTCCCAATGTCAACGACATTTGAAACGCGATAAAGGCCCTTCCCTTGCACCACGCGGCGGAGCAGGGCTTCAGAAGCCGGACGGTATTTCGAAGGATCCATCCCCCAGGCGCGGAACATTGCACGAACATCGCGAACTGATTTCTCCTCAGCCAAGGATTCCAACGTGAAGTCAAGCCGCTTGCGCTCGCATCCCTCCGCCAGCAACTGCGCCAGGTCTTGATCGCCAGCCACGACGTGTGCCGTATCGGCCTCAACTGTGCCAAGTTTCACGCCCGGCAATTGAATATTGATTTCCATTCGCCCGCTTCCTCCTAATGGGCCTGCTATGATGTTTCGTTACGTAAGAAGTCTAACGAGAAAAGAATCTTCACGCGATGAAATCCATGAACAAGGACGAACAATTTCAGCGGGGCATCTCACACTTTAACGCCGGTGAATTTTTTGAAGCCCATGAGGTGTGGGAAGAAATTTGGCTTGCGGAAGCCGAGCCGGAGAAAACCTTTTTGCAAGGACTTATTCAAATCGCAGCTGCGTTTCATCACTATTGCCGAGAAAACACGGATGGGACCGAGACTCTACTCGCCGCTGGCATCGTCAAATTGTCGCGTTTCCCAAGAGAACACCGCGGTTTGGCTATAGAAGACTTACGCTTATCGGCGAAAGAGTGGGCACGAAACATTGGCAAAGGCGAAAAACCAGAGCGGTCAGAGATTCCGCGATTACGGTTCAGTGAAACCCATCCCGCAATCGATGGCCCCGGATCTAAGGATCGACGATGAGTTGCCCCTTCATCGATTTGTGCTCTTTTCCGCACCCTTTGCAGCACGTGTAGGTATAGGTGCCCGGCGTGTCCCCCACAACATCAATCGGGAGAGCTTCCCCTTTTCTAAGCTTCCAACAGTCCTCACCGAATACGAAATACAAGCCGGGCGGAGTTGCGGCTGTGGCGCCATCAGGAAAAGGGTTGATCCTGAGTCCTAGCGTAGAGTCGGGTGCAGTCACGAACAGGCGGACTTTCTGACCCACCTTGATGTGAATTATCGCCGGATCAAACTGAAAATTCTTTGCGGTTAAGGTAACGCTCTTCGCTGGCGGCCCGTTGTCATCGTGGGTTACATGTTGGGCCTGCAAGCCAGCCGAAGAAGAAAATAGTAAGACGATCGCGGCCGTCAATGGCGCAAGAAATTTAGCTTTCAAAGGTTTACTCCTTCCCAAGTACTCCATTCTCCGGGGACGATTGCCTCTCGTTCAAATCGCGAAGAACTCATAGTGTATCAGCGGGGACACGCGACGCGAAGATCGTATGCGATTGACACGTGCAGAAGGCTATGAAACGCTGGAATAACGTTGATCATACCGGTTGCGCCCCGGCAGCATCGAATCGACACGGCAAGTTCAGGCAAGGAGAACACAAATGACGGTTGAGCGTGAACAAATCATGAGCGCGTTGCGGCAGTGTTACGATCCGGAAATCCCGATCAACATTGTCGATCTGGGACTCATTTACGACGCGCAATCGGACAATGAAGGTAATGTCGCAGTGAAAATGACCCTGACGACTCAAGGGTGTCCGTCCGCCATGGCTATTCCGGAACAGGTTCGCGCAAGGATCGCCTCGATTGCGGAAGTGCGCGACGTGAAAGTTGAAATCGTGTGGGAACCAGCGTGGGATCCGAGCAGGATCACTCCTGAGGGACGCAAAGTGCTTGGCCTGGAAACCTAACCGTTCCACCAATAAAACCGCCGGACCGAAAAATCCGCCGGAACAAATCTCGCCTCCGCCAGCGTGCGAGCCAGCTTTTAAGCCTTCTTATTCTTGTACCAATCCGCGTTGATCGGTGTAAAACCGGCCCACTTTTCCGGCAAATCTTCCAGCGCGAAAATCGCTGTTACAGGACATACCGGGACGCAGGCTCCGCAGTCAATACATTCATCGGGGCTGATATAAAGCATTTTCTCGGCTTCGAATTCCGCTTCGTCTTTGCGCGGATGGATGCAATCCACCGGGCAGACGTCAACACAGGCGGTATCTTTGGTGCCGATACAGGGTTCAGCGATTACATAGGCCATGTCCCGTTCTCCTCAAAGCGTTCCCCGGATACCCGGGAGTATTGCAACAGAAGTTATGCGTTTTTTATATCACCAAATAATATCAGGTACAAGCACGCGACACGGTCCTTTATCTCGTTCCCACGTAGGGGTTGGCGACATGCTGCAGAACCCGTTAGAATGGCAAATCCAGGACGGTGGCACTTGAAACGAACCTCACAGGTTGCAAATCTAATCTTCGCTTTAGTTTTGCTATTTTTGCTCACATCGGTCAGTTTGGCGCGCACACAAAGTTCGCCTGCGGAAACCGCTACCGTGGCCGCCCAATCCGCGACGAAAACACCTGATCCGCAAGTCATCGACCTCGCGGGCTATCAGCAACTACTCACGAAATACCGCGGCAAGCCGTTAGTGGTAAATTTCTGGGCTACCTGGTGCGAACCTTGCCGCGATGAATATCCGCTGATCGTCGAACTAGCCGCGGAATTTAAATCACAAGGCGTCAGCGTGATTGGCATAAATATGGACGACGATTCCGATATGAATCTGGTTCGTCGCTTCATTGCGCGCACGCAACCCCATTTTCCCAATTTCCGTCAGAAACCGGGAATCGATCTCGATGCGTTTTACCACGGCGTAAATCCAGGTTGGAATGGCACCATGCCGCAAACAGTTTTTTATACGCGCGACGGGCGCATCGGCCAGTATTTTCTAGGGACGCGTCCTCGCCCGGTCTTCGAACAAGCCTTTCGTGACCTCCTTCCGAAGTCCGCTGCGCAAAATAGGTCAGTTCCCAGCCTCAAGGCAGCCGGTCCAAGTTAAGTTCATAACGAGGGAAATCGCTCATGCTCGAAACACGAGGGAACAAACTGACATGGCTCGGCCACTCTGCTTTTCGTATAACCACGCCATCCGGGAAAGTAATCGTTATCGACCCGTGGATACAATCCAACCCGATGTGTCCCAAACCGCTGAAAAAATTCAGCCGCATTGACACGATGCTGATTACGCACGGCCACTTCGATCACATTGCTGACGCAGTGACGTTGGCGAAAAAACACAAGCCGCAAGTTGTGGGAATCTTCGAAACGTGCGCGTGGCTGGAATCGAAGGGTGTCCGCAATACGCGCGCAATGAACAAAGGCGGCACCCAACGAGTAGGCGACATTGAGGTCACCATGGTCCACGCCATCCATTCCTGCGGAATTCAGGACGGCAAAAAAATCGTTTACGGAGGAGAAGCATGCGGGTACATAGTTCGTCTTCCGGGGGAATTTACGATTTATCATGCGGGTGACACGGCAGTTTTTGGTGACATGAAAATCATTGGCGAGCTGTACTCGCCGAATCTGGCGCTCTTGCCGATTGGAGACTTCTACACGATGGACCCGAGGCAAGCAGCCATGGCCATACGCCTGCTTGGCGTTCGCCACGTAATTCCAATGCACTTCGGAACGTTTCCGGTGTTGACTGGGACGCCGGAGGAACTTAAACGGCTGACGAAAGATATTTCAG
Source organism: uncultured Acidobacteriota bacterium (assembly GCA_963838475.1). GTDB lineage: Bacteria > Acidobacteriota > Terriglobia > Acidiferrales > UBA7541 > Palsa-295. Next base: position 578,490 of record CAWIRJ010000004.1, on the reverse strand, counting down.
GTCTTGAGATCCACGACATGAAACCGGGAGATACGCTCGGTTAGTCGCTTCGCTGTTCCTAGGGGAGAAACGAATGTCTGGTATTTTGAATGCAAAGGTCGAAGAGTATCTCGCGGATCTATTGCCCAAACGCGATGCAGTAATCTCGGAAATGGAGCGCTACGCCAAGCAGCACGACGTGCCGATTATCGGCCCGGTTGTAGCGCGAATGGTTTACTTAATGGCACAAATTTCTGGAGCCAAGCGGATCTTTGAGATGGGTTCAGCCATTGGCTATTCGACGATCTGGCTGGCACGTGCGGCGGGACCTGACGCGGAGGTTTATTATACGGATGGCGACCCGGCCAACGCGACACGCGCTCGTGGCTACTTTAAACGCGCCGGAGTTGAAAATTGCATCCAGATTATGACCGGCGACGCCGTGAACTTAATCGACCAAGTTCCCGGCGTGTTCGATCTGATTTTCATCGACGTGGATAAACACCAATATCCAGAAGCTTTGCGCAAAGCTATTCCGCGACTGCGTTCGGGCGGATTGTTGCTCACGGACAACGTCCTATGGTCCGGCAAAGTTGCGCGGAAGACGAACGATCGGCGGACTCGAGCGATTCAGCAGTTTAATGAACTTATCTATTCGTCCTCCGAACTCTTTCCCATCATTATCCCTCTGCGTGATGGCGTTGCAGTTTGCCGCAAGTCTTAGGCCTCTCCACGCAAACTTTCTAAATCGTAATTCAGTTCCTTGCTAGTTCGGTATTAGGAAGTGGACGATTGTGAACTTCTCGGCAGCAGGTTGCGCAAAAAGAAATTTAAGTTCGCAGGACGTTCAGCCAGACGGCGCATGAAGTAAGGAAACCAGTCAGTGCCATAGGGGATATAAATTCGAAGCCGGTAGCCTTCTCGAACTAGTTGTTGCTGCAGATCTATTCGAATCCCGTATAACATTTGAAACTCGAATTGTTCGCGGCTAATATTTTTCTCGCGAACGAACGCTTTGGTGGCATCAATAATGGCTGGATCGTGGGTCGCAATCCCGTGGTAAATTCCGCTCGGCAGTATTAGTTTCATCAATTTCACATAATTGGCATCTACATCGTCTTTCTTTGGAAATGCGACGTCCGGCGGCTCCTGATACGCGCCTTTGCACAAGCGCAGCCGGCAACCGACCGCCAGTAAATCCAGGATGTCTTTCTCCGCGCGGTATAAATAGGCTTGCATCACCGTACCCACGCCCGAATACTTGGCGCGAACCCGCTTGGTTATTTCCACGGTGCGCTCGGTGTAGGCCGAGCCTTCCATGTCGATGCGCACGAAATTCCCGTGGGTCGTGGCGTGCGCGACAATTTTCTCCAAAAGCTCCTCGCAGAGCTCTTCGCGCAAGTCGAGGCCGAGTTGGGTGAGCTTGAGCGAAACGTTGGCGTCCAGCTTTTCTCGTTCAATGCGCTCGAAAACCGAAAGGTAGTTATCCGCCGCTCGACGAGCGCCGGCTTCGTCTGAAACGTTTTCACCGAGCAAGTCCAGGCTGGCCAATCGCTTTTCGCGATTTACGTTTCGGGCGGCTTCGACGGCGTTATCCAAGGTCTCGCCTGCGACAAATCGGCGGGCCACACGGCGGCTCACTGAATTGTTCATGATCAACGGCGCGAGACGCTTGTTTTCAGAGAGATGTAAAAGAAATGAGCGCATCAGAGAGCAGCTTGCCACGATATGCGCACAAAAAACGATCGAAAGTCGCTGGCGTGTAAATTATGCTGCAAAGGAAGCAAACTCACTATTTTTCGAGCCCGGTGAGGAATTTTTCGGCATCAATAGCCGCCATACATCCCGAACCTGCCGCTGTAACGGCCTGCCTGTAGTGATGGTCCTGCACGTCACCGGCGGCAAAGACTCCCTCCACATTCGTTTTCGAGCCACCACGAGTCAGGAGATAACCCGCTTCATCCATCTCCAGCTGTCCCTTGAATACTTTTGTGTTGGGGTCGTGTCCAATCGCCACGAAGACTCCCTCGGTAGCAATGTCTTTCTTTTCGTTGGTCTCTACATTGCGTAGCGTGACCATCTCGACCGACTTTTTGCTCACGTCATGAACTTCGTCAATAACGTAGGGAGTCAGAATCTTGATCTTTTCGTTCGCACGAGCTCGGTCCAGCATGATTTTGGTTGCGCGAAATTCGTTGCGCCGGTGCACGATAGTCACGGTCTTAGCAAATTTTGTGAGGAAAGTAGCTTCCTCCATGGCCGTGTCGCCGCCGCCAATTACCAGAATGTCGCGTCCGCGGAAGAAGTAGCCATCGCAGGTGGCGCAAGTGGAAACCCCGTGCCCTAGCAAATGGCCTTCTGATTCGATTCCCAGCATCCGCGCCGAAGCCCCGGCAGCAACGATCAACGCCTCGCACTCGTAGCTTTCTTTTCCCGCTTCAATTTTGAACGGGCGCTTGTTCAGATCCACCGAAGTCACTGCGCCCGAGCGAAACTCGGTCCCGAAGCGTTGCGCTTGTTTGCGCGTATTTTCGATGAGTTCCGGTCCCAAGATACCTTCCGGGAACCCGGGGAAATTTTCCACCATGGTGGTCAAGGCGAGCTGCCCGCCGGGCTCATAGCCATCCAGAACTAGGGGCTTCAAATCAGCCCGCGCTGCGTAGATTGCGGCGGTCAAGCCGGCACACCCGCTTCCGATGATGATCACTTTATGCACTGAATTCTCCCCGAAACGTTACCCTGCAACCAACGGGCGAATATGCCAAAAGTTTAATTGTATCATTCCATGTCCACCGCGCCATGGCCACGATTGTTCGCGACCTACTGCGTGACTGCGTTATATTCGAGCAATATGGCCGTTGGCTAACAGCGCGCTGGCGAAGAAAAATATGCCGACAACTGCGAAGCTCTTCCAACTTCTCAACGAGGCCATTGTTTTGCTTCTTGGGGCGCTCTTGATACTGCTGGCTATTTCCGGACGCGTGGGGCTGCCGACGCGCCCTGCGGCTTTAATTGCTCTCGGAGTTATCTTCCTTTACTGGGGTGCGAGAGCATGGATGCGGCGCGAGCCCGCTTCGAATCGCGGTCCTGCCAAAATACGTGCTGGCTCGCTTGTACTAGTCGGCATACTGGTTCTGGGCATTCCGCTTCTCCCACTTCACTATATTCCATTGCTACTTGCGAGCGCGGGAGTGGTTCTAGTGTTCCGCGGGATTCTCGGCGTTCTGCTCCTCGCCCGAACTAAGGAATTGCGGCCGCAGATCTGACTTCTCTCGCTGCGATGATGAATAGAATCGCTTCGCTCTTGCAAGTCGCCCCACTTACGGATAACGTCAGCTTCGTCAACTTACCCCCCGGCCGGTGTAAGGCCGTGACATAACCTGACCTACACAACAAAAACATTAGCGTCAAAAGGAATAGACCATGCTGAAAGAATTCAAAGAATTCGCGATGAAAGGCAGTGTGCTGGACATGGCGGTAGGCATCATCATCGGCGCCGCTTTCGGAAAGATCATCTCCTCCCTCGTAAGTGATGTGATCATGCCGCCAATCGGGCTCATCCTCGGACGAGTGGATTTCTCCAGCCTTTTTCTGAATCTCTCCGGCACGCATTACGACTCGCTGGCAGCAGCGAAAGCTGCAGGTGCTCCCACCATTAATTACGGTTTGTTTCTGAACGCCACGGTGGATTTCTTGATCGTGGCCTTCGTGATTTTCCTGCTGATCCGCCAGGTAAATCGTTGGAAGAAGCCAGTTCCAGCCGCGGCGCCTGCGACGAAGGAATGTCCCTACTGTTACACCGCGATCCCGATCAAGGCCACGCGTTGCCCGAATTGCACTTCGGAACTTCGAGCGTGAGAATTCTGAACGCGGGCAGGCTTACTTCCAAAATTCGATCAATTCGGCTTCGCCGGTAAATTCAGCTGGCCTTCCGGAGGATTCAACCGGCGTGACTGAATTTCGCGAAGATGCTCGCGAAGTCTTTCGAGGACTTCGTCACCGCGACCCGCTGCGATTTCCCGCTCAAGTTCGGTCAGAGCGAAATGGATAATGTCATGGTGGTGCAGTTCCTCGCCCGGAAGTTTTTCGCTGAACTGTAACCACATTTTGTGCAGCACATCGATTTCTTTCGGCGTAAGGCGCGGCGCGTGCGGCCCGAGATAGAAAATGTATTCTTGCCCCGCGGGCGTGAAAATTTCCAAAGTCAGGCGAGGCCGAGGTTCCGGCATACGTTCCCAGGCTAATCCAATCTCGCGCGCCTGCTCGGTAACCGGCATCTTGGACGAGCTACCGCTGACGATCGTGCTCGATTGAAGATTCATCGCCGTTCGCAGAATACCTTCCCACAAATCGTTTGCCGCAGCGACCGCCAGCCGCACGGGCTTGCCCTCTTTTTCGGCTATGGCCAGAACCTTAGTGAAAAGTAATTGCTCGATTGTGCTGAAAAGCTGATCGGCATCCAAGTCGTATTCACCGGAAGCTGCGCGGCGCAGCATGCGCACGTGTAACACAACTATTTCAGCGTCAAGTCCCTTCACGCGTTTCAAAGCAGCTTCCAGATGATACAACGCATAATACGTGCTCACCGGAACAAGAATATTCCCTGGAGCAACACCGACGCTCGTAGGAGTAAGCTCAGCTTCCTTCGTAAGGTTGAATTGATCGAGCTCCACGTGCGCGGCGCCGGCCTGACGCTTGTGCATGCGATGCTCAGAAATTTCGAACACGGTAAAAAGTATTAGCGTAAATGTGATGCCGGCCATCGTCGCATCTGGCTTCGTAAATAAATTGATCACCGCAATAGCAAACAAGACCAGCGTAATGAGTCCCAGACCGATGGGAACCTCCACGCCGAAAATCACGGGATTCAGCGGCACGCGGTACTCACGGTCCTGCGGATGCGTGTAACGCAGCACTAAAACCGCGATGCCCTTCATCGCGAAACTCCAAATCACGCCAAATGCGTAGAGGTTTCCCAGGAAAGTTACGTCGCCGCGGCTGGCCAGAATGGTGATGATTTGAAATGCCACTACCATGTTGATGATGCGATGCGTCGTTCCAAATCGCGAATGCGGATGACGGAACCAGTCGGTCAGGACTCCATCTTCTGACACACGGTTAAGCACGCCATTGGAACCTACAATTGCCGTATTCACAGCTCCCGCAAGGATTAGCACGCCGACAACAACCACGAACACATGGAAAGCCAGCCGCACAGGAAAGCTTCCGACTAGATGCATCGAGAGGCCGCCAATCAGGTTCTCGGTGAACTTTCCACGCACGTCGTCGGGAATAATCATTACGGCAAAGAAGGAAACCAGCGAGGTGAAGACCAAGCTGTAAATAAAAATAATCAGCCCAGCCTTTTTCAGGTTACGCAGCTTGGGATGTTCGATTTCACGGTAAACCTGCGCAAGCGACTCTTCGCCGCTCATAGCCAGCACCGAATGTCCCAGCCCGACGAGAATTGCAATCAGAGTAATGGCGTGCGCCCACTGATAACGATCGAGCCAGCCAAGCGATCCCTTGTCCAGCTTCATATTCTGAGGCAAAGGCGCGGGAGGAAGGTGCCAGCCACCACGAGCGTACAAGGTGTAGAAGCACCATCCGATTAGGACAATCACCATGACGGTGGTGAGCTGCATGATACGCAGCGCTTTTCCGCTGGATTCCGGAACGCCTTTGATATTTTCCCACCAGAAATAAAGTGTGATAACGATAGCGACCGCCGCAGCGGTGCCATTCACGTGAAGATGAATGGGAATATGAGCGAAGACAAATAGTTCGTTGAGCACACCCACAAGATATTGGCCAGCCGAGACGCCGCTGATCGGTCCAGTAAGTACGTAGTCAAACATCAGCGCCGAAACGGAAAACTTTGCCAGCGTCCCGCCCAGTGCCTCTTTCACCACGCGGTACACACCGCCACGAACGAACATGCTGCAGCTCTCAACATAAATTGCGCGCACAGCATACGAGAACAGCATGATGCCGAGGATGAACCACGGAGCCGTCTTGCCGATGAATTGTTCTGCTTCTCCGCCGGCGTAATAGGCCGATGACGCAAGGTCATTCAGAACGATCGCTGCGGCCCGCCAGAAAGAAATAAACGCCAGCATGGCCGTGGTGGCCACGAGGACCTTCGCTACGGGGCGTACCCTACCTGGGGTAAAAATGTGGCCGGTGGAGTCGGATGACATACGTTATGAAGTGAGGTGAAGAACTATACGTTGAATTCGGCGCAAAAACAAAGTGTTGCTCTTTCCCAATTTCTTTCCGTCAGAAATGCCGAAAGAGCGCGTAGTCGAGATCGGCATCAGGAAGCGTTTTCTGTTACTACGGGACGAAACTCACGCTGACATGCCTTACACGGACAGATTTCGCGCAAATGCTCGAAGCTGTAGATGCCGGTCGCATGGCTATCGGAAAACTCTATCTGGACGGCATAGTTTCCCACGGCCGCCGCGCTCTTGGCCGTTACGCGAGGCTTGAACATCGGCAGCACGGCGCTTGGAGCATTACCTCCGCTCGAGGACGCTACGCGCGATTTCTTCTCGCGCTCGTCATTGCACAAAGCACACGGACAATTTTCTCGCAAGTATGGGAAATCGAAGTGGCTTGCGTGGCCGTCGGACCACGTAACGTCAATGCCCTCGCCCGTTGTGACGCGCACTTTAACGTCTATCGGTTTCTTTCGCACATCGTGTGGTATCGGCATTGCTCTAATTCTAGCAGACTCGTGCCAGTACCTTTGCGCTTCTGCTAATTGGAACCTCCGAGCGCTCTTGCGATAATCCTCAAGTAGCGTTGCTACCTAACGAAGCAAATCGAAGAGCAAACCAACATGGTTAGTTTTCTCTGCTTGGAACTTGGAGTGCAAACAAATTAGCTTTCTACTCGCGGCTGGCTACCAGGGACTTATGTGCAAGCGTTCCGCGACACGTCAGTCGATGGCGTGACTTTCACCAAGCGGCCGTGCGCGAATTCGATGCGGCGATCCGCAAGATTTCCGATGGCAGGATCGTGCGTCACCATCAGAATCGTATGACCTTCCCGGTGCAATTCACGAAAAAGCTGGATCACCGTTTCTTCATTCGCTTCGTCGAGATTCCCGGTGGGCTCGTCGGCCAGAATCAGTTTCGGATGGTTGATCAGCGCACGCGCGACAGCCACCCGTTGCTGCTCGCCGCCGGAAAGCGCACCGGGAAGATGCTCGATGCGATCGCCCAAGCCTACGCGTTCAAGCGCTAGCTGGGCCTCTTTTTCATCGGTGGTGCTATGAAAATATTGAGCCAGCATCACGTTTTCAACCGCCGTCAGATACGACACCAGATGAAATTGTTGAAAAACAAACCCAATCTTCTGCGCTCTAAAACGAGTCAACCCTGATTCGTCGAGCCGCGCAACGTCTACTTTGTCAACAATCGCTTGTCCTGATGTGGGGGTGTCCAGCCCGCCTAAAATATTAATTAGCGTCGTCTTTCCTGAGCCCGAAGGTCCCATGATGGCGATCCATTCGCCTGCGTCCACGTTGAACGAAACACCCGCAAGCGCGCGTACCTTACCGAATTCTTTGCGTAGTTCTTCCACTTGTACGAGCGTCGCCATTTATTGCTCCCGAAAAATGATGGCTGGTTTTACTTTACCCAGCAGCCGCAACGGAAGCGCTCCCGCAAGCGCGATGGCCACCATAAGAATGATGGTCAACGGAAAGATTTCCCAACGTGACGATATTGCCTGCCCAAAAACACGTTGACCCATCCAGCGCGAAAGCGCTAAGCCTAATATTGCACCTATTAATCCGCCCGCCGCGCCCAGCACTCCCACTTCAGCCATGAATAACGTAACGATACGTCCGATCGATCCACCAAGCGCCTTCATCAAGCCCACGTCCTGCCGGCGCTCCATGGCCAGGGCCGCCATCGTTCCTAGAACGCAAAGAGCCGTCAACACCGAGATCAGTACGATCATCGAAACGATCAGCAAGCGGATGCGGCTTAACAGATCGCCCTCCGCTTCGGTGATTTGGCGAATTGGTTTTACTTCGTAAGCCGGCAGGGCCGAAGCGAGACGCGTGGCATACTGCGAGATAGCCGCAGTCGTTCCACTCACGCTCAGTTGCGCGAAGCTGATTCGTCCGGGAAGGTCGGCGAGGTCTTGCGCTTCTGCCAGCTCTACGAAAACCTGGTTATCTTCCGCTGCGCCCGCATCGATGATTCCGCCGACCTTAAGCTGCGCATTTTTTTTCAAGTAGGTCAGATTCAGGGGGCTTCCTACAACAAGCCTGAGTTGCTGCGCAACGTTACGCCCAACCAGGCAGTCTCTCTGTTGAACCTGGGACGATTTCCACTCGCCCTCAATTCTCCAAGCCGGCTCAAGCTTTGGCAATTCCTCTAGTTTCGTTCCTGCGATAACCACCGGCGCGTTCTTTGCATTTCCGACAATGTAGAGGAATGGCGCTGTCGCAACGACATTCGGATCTCTTACGCTTTCAATCGCTGCCGATACGTCGCTCGCGCTCATCACCTCAGACGGGCTGCTGCCGGAGATTTGCGCGTTGCGTGGAGAAATCAACAGGTTCGCTCCCAACGTGCGAAATTCTTGTGTGAGTTTGCGCTCGATGTCAAATTCGAGATTCAGCAGGGCGGAAACCAGCATGGCACAACTGACCAGCGCAAGTACGGCTACGCCTAACCTTCCACCGCTTCCGCGCAAGAGCTTCCAAAGCAGGCGCCAAAACATTATTCGCCCCGCAGAATCGGTGCGGGATTGAAGTGCGCAGCGCGCCGCAGAGGAATCAAACTTCCGGTAAGGGCCACAATAGCGGCGAGGCCCAGAACCGCCGGAAATAAAATCAGGCGCGGCGACGCGGGCGTGCCAAAAATGCTGGAGCCCAGACTTCGGGCCAACAGCGCGCCCAGAGCAAATCCCACAGAGGCCCCCGCAATAGCCAGAAGGAGTTGTTCCGCCAAAAATATTCCTGCAACCAGAGTATCGGTAGCTCCCAGGGCCTTCATCACGCCAACTTCTCCGCGCCGTTCAAGCACCGTGGTCGCTGACGTCGCGGCTACCGCCAACCCTGCCGCTATCAGGGCCGAGAGCGTAACAATCCACAGCAATGTGCTGACGCGCGACAGGATGTTTCCTTCCGTATCGGCCACGCGACGAATCGTGCGCACTTCTGTGCCGGGCAAAACGGTCTTGATTTGGAAGGCAATCGAAGAAATATAGGGTGAGCAAAACCAGCGGTCGTATTCCGTCGGCGTCATTTTCAGAGGGTCGCGTTCAGAGAACGCATCCGCGGGTTTCGTCAATGCGCTGACGAACAGCTGTCGAAACTTTCCGGGATGACCGGATATGTTTTGAGCAATTTCTAACGGTGCGAGAACAGCTTTATCTTCCGCGTCGTCCGTAGAAACGATGCCAACCACTTCAAGAGGAGTTGTCTTATCAACGGTCGAGCGGTCCTTGATGGAATCCCCACCCGATTCATTGCTAACGTAAATAACCTTGCCCGGAGCTATTCCCGGCATCGTTTGCGCCAGCGCCGCTCCGATTACACATTCGTTTGCGCCGTCGCGAAACCAGCGGCCATGAATCTTCCACCATGGATGCGTTACGCTCACCCCGGTCTTGAACGTTGTCCCATCCGGCACCGGCACGTCTTTTGCATTCCACGTGCCGATCAGCATCGTGCGCGCTGGTGCAGCGTTTTCAGATTGTTGGACATCGATCGGGACATCCAAGAACGGAGTGAAACCCAATACGTTGTGCCGCCAGAATATCGTTTTCAGTTTTCCGAGATCGGCTTCACTCAAATAGGCGCCTTCGTTCACAGGACGATAATCCACGCCGCCAATTTCTACCGGAAGCGTGTCCGACTGAGGGGTGACGAGCAAATTCGCGCCGAGGCTCCGAAACTCCCGGGCGAGCCTATCGCCCACCTCCAGCGCAATGGTCAGTGTTGAAGTCGCCACCGCCATACCCACAACCAGCGCGGCAGCCGTGAGCAATTTCCGGCGCGGATTACGAACGAATGACTCTATTACCAAGCGGCCGAACATTTGGTTAGGAATGAATCCTAGAGGCGGAATCGGCCAAGGCCGATAAATCTACAACCACTTCTCCAGCTATAACCCGAGACGTCACCGCGATTGGGTTGCAACCGCCTGATTCACCTATGGAGGGAATATAAATCGCCGCCGCGCAATTCCGGCAGATCACATTCTGGCCTTCCTGACGATATCCTGCCCTGCCACAAATCTGGCAGGCATCCAGTGCAGTGGCATAGTCGCCATTCTGTTTGTGAATCACCATAAAGCGTATGACGTTCCCGTTCACATCAGCCGTATAGAAATGCAGACTCGAATCGTTAAGCTCAGAAAGCGGGATGCGCACCTGACCATCTTGGGCCGCAAGCGTCTGCGCAGGTGAGGGCGCCGCCGCCGATCGCGCGTACACATACTCCGCGGCAAACGACAACACAACCGCCACGCACAATGCCGCCGCAGCAAAGCTCCAGCGCCGCTGCCTGCGAAATTCCCAGTCGCGCATACGCCGTTCCGCCGGGTTAGTTGCTTCCGAGGCAGGCTTCTTCGCGCTAAACCACTCCCGCAATACGACGAGCGCCGCCACACCGAGTATCACCACGAAAAAGAAAACTTCATTGCGTACAATCGGCCCGATCGTAGCCATTTCTGTTTTGCTCGACGGAATCCACATAGCTTCGCTCAATTCGTGCACACCGGTAAGCAAAAGCTGAAACGCCACCACTATTAAAATTGCGCTAGTAGCCGCGAAAAATCGATGAAGCGGAATCTGCAACGTGCCTTGAAAGAAAAAGAGACCCACGGCAATCGCTATTGCAATTCCGAGGCCGGTTCCAATCCACACCTGCACGCCCGCGCTCGATAGCTCCACCGCGCGCAGGATTAAAACCAGTTCAGCTCCTTCTCGCAACACCATCAAAAATACAAAGAATCCGATTCCCCAGCCGGCAGCCCGCGTGGACTTTTGCGCATAGATTTCCACGCGCCGCTCGATCTCTTTCTTCAAGTGGCGCGCAACACGATTCATCCAAACGATCATGGTGACCACCAGGACCGCGGCGGCCAGCATCAACAAACCCTCAAAACCGTCTTCGCTGATGTGCCAGCGCTGTAGCAACAATGCCGCGGCAAAACTAGCAGCCGAAGCGAGAATCACCCCGCCCCAGACGTACGACGCCAACGCGCGGCGTCCGGTGCGATTTAGGTAAACGAGGACGATACCGACGACAAGCGCGGCTTCAACGCCTTCACGAAGTGCCACAAGAAGCGCAGATAGCATCAAAATCCCAGTTGTAAGCTAGTTTCAACTAGCGTTCCCAGTGTATCTCTGCGCAAACGCAATAGCAAGCAAATGCCGACCGGTTCAAGGACGCTTAATTCCCTGTACAATATATCTTTAGCCCAACATTTCGTATTCCGTTTCTTGCTAACGAACTGAGGGTTCACCGCATCTGAATGCTTATGCTGACCGCATGCCGACTGAGGCGTTTGAAAGCCCTAGCGTCGGCCTTAATCCTGACAATCTCTGTGGTCGGTACGCTGGCGGCGCAACCGCAATCGTCGATCGGGACCCAATCTCAATCGGCAGCACCTTCCCAGCCTCAAGAGAAACAGGCACAGCCCGCCAATTCTTCCGGCCCAGATAACAAGCAAGCTGCGCCGGTGACACCAGACTATGCGACCTCAGCGAAATCGCCGACCATAAAAGCCGACCTAAAGAAAGCAAAGCAAGCCGAGAAACTGGGCCTCCGTGCCGAACAGAATGGCGATTGGCAAGCGGCTTACGAAGCCTATGTCGATGCCGTGAACTGGGCCCCTCGCGATACTGATTATTTTGCCCATCGGGAAATAGCCAAGAGCCATGTGGTTCAGATGAAAGCCGATCTGGCAGAACGGCACGCCATATCCGGGGAAATTCCGGCCGCTTTGCGAACTTTGCGGGAAGCCCGCGAACTCGATCCCTCCAATAAAGTCATACGCGAAAGGCTAATCGAACTTTCAGCCTTGGATCCAAGGCGCGAAAAAGAACTTGTTTCCGCCCCCGAACTTCGACAGGAAATGCACCTGGAACATTTGCCTGGCAAACAAAACTTCAAGCTCCGCGGCAACACCCAAGCCGCCTATGAAGAAATCGCGCGGCGGTTTGGCGTGGAAGTGGCATTCGACGTGGACCTACGCTCGCGACAGGTTCGTCTGGATGCGGATGACCTTGACTTCGCCACCGTGATGCGGCTTCTCGGAGAAGAAACTCATACCTTCTGGCGGCCGTTGACTAAGCATCTTTTTTTCGTGGCGGATGACACCGCACAGAAGCGCAAAGACTACGATATTTCGATCGTGCGCACGGTGCTGTTTTCCGGAACGGAAACCAACGAACAGATGACTGAGATGTCTCACCTGGTCCGCGAAATTGCGGGTGTGAGTCGCAGCCAACTTGATACGCAAAGCCGAACGCTTACCATGCGCGCTTCGCCTCAAGCCATTGCTCTGGCCAGCGGAGTAATCGAAGACCTCGATCATCCCGCCGGCCAACTCGTTCTGGAAATTGAAATACTTGAGATGGATCGCAATGCCGAGCGTCAGCTTGGTATCACTCCTCCCACTAGCGCGAAGATTTATACAATCCCTTCAAATGCCGTTACGGAAGCTGAGTCGGGCCTCCCTGGATTAATTGCCGTTCTCACGCAAATCTTCGGAAGCTCCGCGCTAGGAGGTCTTAATCCCACTCAACTAGCCGGATTACTGGGATCGGGACAAGTAAATGTTGGTTCGCTGATTCCTCCGCTGCTCGCGTTCGGCGGCGGAGCATCTACATTCCTATACACGCTACCCGGCGCCGCCGCGAGTTTCTCGGACATGCTTTCGCTGGTACGTCACGGCCGTCGGATTTTGCTGCGCGCGGAAGATAATCAACCCGCCACATTTTTCGTGGGCGAGCGCTTTCCCGTTTCACTCGCGCAATATTCCAACAGCTTGGGAGCCGGCACGACCACACCTTCCGGCGTCAGCATTCCGGGGCTTAGCTTCGGCAATATACCGGAAACAAATTATCCCACCGGGAACAGTCCTGTCTTCGTCACTTCGGTGGACGTGAACGCGGATAATTTTCAGGATCTCATCGTAGCCAATTCAACCGACAACACTTTGTCTATTCTTCTGGGCAATGGCGACGGAACCTTTCAAAATCCGCTCACTCCCGCGCCTGCCACCGGAGCAGGGCCAGTTTCTATCGCAACCGGCACTTTTGATGCGAAGAACAACACAAATATCGATCTAGCCGTAGCAAACCAATTAGGAAATTCCCTCACAGTCCTACTAGGCAATGGCGACGGCACTTTCACCACAGCTTCAGGATCGCCCATTAAAACCGGAAATCGGCCCACTTTCGTCGTTCCCGCCACACTGATCGCTGGCGGACAGACCGACCTGATTGTCGCGAACCAGAAAGACAACACGATTTCCGTCTTCTTGGGGAATGGTGACGGCACCTTCATGCCTGCCGTGAATTATCCCACGGGCAACGCGCCCACCGGGCTCGCTGTCGCAGATTTCAATAATGACGGCAAGTTGGATTTAGCTGTCACCAATCAGAACGACAACACTGTATGGATTTACCTGGGAAATGGCGACGGCACTTTCGGCAAGCCTGTTAGCTTCGCCGTTGGCCAGGCGCCGGTTTATGTGGCGTCCGCCGATTTCAACGGCGACAACATACTGGATCTCGCCGTGGCGAATAACGGCGCCGCTACTTCCACGAATTCAGGTGACTCCGTCTCAATTCTCTTGGGGAACGGCGACGGTACCTTCGGCACGGCAACCAATTTTCCGGCAGGAAATGGTCCTACATCGATCGCAATTGCGGATTATAACGTTGACGGCTTTCCAGATTTGGCGGTTACCGCGCAGACTGACAATTCTGTGGCTTTGATGCTGGGTCTTGGTGACGGAACATTTTCGCCATTCTTCGAGTTTCCGGTCCAAACGAATCCGCTCTCGTCGGTCACCAATGTGTTTTCAACATCTGGGCAGCCCGATCTCGCAGTCGCCAATCAAGGGTCTAACACCGTATCGGTGATACTGAATTCTTCAGCATTTGGAGCCGCCGGTTTGGGTACGACTACTCCCGGCACGCAGTTCCCGAATGCTGAATATATCGACGTGGGAGTTAAGGTGAAAGCAACGCCTCGCATTCATCAGAACGACGAGGTCACCTTGCAGCTCGAATTCGACATCACCAGTCTTAGCGGGACGATACTCAACAACATTCCGGTTGTTTCGAACCAAGAACTGCACCAAACCGTTCGCGTGAAAACGAATGAAACGGCGGCACTGGCGGACTTTAGTTCGCCGCAGTATCAGAAGAGCCTGAATGGGCTGCCCTACGTAGGAGAAGTCGCTGGCGCAGGATTATTAGGCGCTACCGAAGATATTCAGAACCAGGATACCCAGGTGCTGATACTCATTACGCCGCGAATGGTGGCGCTCTCACCTCGGCAAGATCACGTTATTTATGCCGGACGTGGCGCTCCCGAGGGCCCCGGCTCGCAGGGTCCCACACGAGAGGAACGCCAGCTTCCGCCACAGCTTCAGCCACAACCGCCGCAACCACAACCTCAGGTTCAGCCTCAGCCACCGCCACAACCGCAACCCCAGCCACAACCCGAGCCCGAGCAGCCGCAGCCAGAACCATCTCAACAGCCTGACCAGCCGCAGTAGCGCAGCTTTGCCGATGACAGGCGTTGTACAAATCAAGAAACAGAGTTGGCTCTAGGAAATTGCTTCGAGAACTACCACTGGCTGGTACGTTCGTGGCACCACTGGCTCTGCAATCGCCATCAATTCTCCTTGCTGATTAAAAACCCGAAGCCGCGCCGGCTTCCATCCACCCGAATCTAATTCTGCGGGAGCTCCCTGCGCCGAGATCGTCTGGCCCGGCTGTATCTGAGCTAACGACACATTAAATTTCGCTCCATGCCGAACGCGCTTCTCGACGATCGGAAGTATGGTCACCCGAGGCAACTCCGGCAACAGGCTCTCTAGCCCGATGATGCGCTTGGCTAAACGACCCGTCTTGGCATCTTGGTCGAGTTCTGAAAGTTGGGCGGCTTGATCCAGCGTAAATTCTCCCACCGCCGTGCGTGTGATTTCCGCTAGGTGCGCGCCGGAACCTTGCAGCTCGCCAAGTTCGTGCGCTAGCGACCGAATGTAGGTGCCGGCGCCACATTCCACCACAAAACGCGCTACCGACCCTTCCACGCTCGTGAGTCTGAACTCGTACACCTCGACTTCGACCGGCTCAAGCTTTACGGGCTTATGTTTGCGGGCAAGTTCGTGCGCGGGACGGCCATGAATTTTCTTAGCGGAAAAAGATGGAGGGGTCTGTTTGATCTTTCCTACGAATCGCGCGGCGTAGCTTGCAAGTTCTTCCGCGTTCAATGCTGGCGCGGCATCCGGGCCACTGGCTTCACCGTCTGCGTCGTATGTATCAGTGGAAAATCCAAAACGCACTGCACACGTGTATCGTTTTCGCCGTCCACCATAGAACCGCGCAAGACGCGTCGCCCGTCCCAACGCGAGTACCAGCACTCCGGTCGCGAGAGGGTCCAGCGTCCCGAAATGCCCGATGCCTCGAAAACCTACCAGACGGCGGACTGCTTCCACCACATCGTGCGAAGTTCTTCCGCGCGGTTTATCAACAACCAGAATTCCATCAAATGGCAGTGGTTGTATTTCTCGAGGCATCGCATCAACCTCTTACTTCCGCCGCCGTCGCTCTTACTTTGCGGATGAAAATGTCTTGGGTTCGTTGCTGCTCTGAAGCATGTTGCAAAACGCGCCTGGGTTGAGAGGCAAATGGCGCTCCTAGCCTAAAAGCTTTCTGAAGGTTTGGCCTTTTTCAAAAGCTGATCGATATGCTGGCCATATTCTTCCGATTCATCCAGCAGAAATATTACTTCCGGCGCTCTCCGTAGACGCAGACGCTCTACCAACTCGTGTCGAACGTACCCCGAGGCTGCTTTCAGTCCCGCCATCGTTTCTGCGCGTTCCGTATCGTCCTCCGCAAGTTGCACGAACACACGAACGGTGCGCATGCCCGCTCCCAGGCGGACTTCGGTAACCATCACCGGCCCGGCGAGCCGTGGATCTTTCAGCTCACCAGCGAGCATCAAGCTCACTTCGTTGCGAATCTCTTCTGCAATGCGTTCCGAACGATGTCCGCCGAGCATTATTCGCCGTCCTCAAAATAATCTATTTCCTGCGAAACTAAATCGCGGCCCAGCAGCCGCTCCGATTCCGCTGCGATCGCCACGAAAGACTCTTCCAGGTGCTTGCTATCACTGGAAATACTCACTACTCCTACTTTCGAGCGTTGCCAGAGCTCCTGGTGTTCTAGTTCGGCAACTGCGACATTGAAATGCGCGCGCAGACGGTCCTTCAAACTGCGCAGGACTTGCCGCTTGTCTTTGAGTGACTGTGCCTCGGAGATATGTATTTCGAGAGTGAGGAGGCCGATTTGCATTTTCGCCCCCGTAAATTCAACCAGAACGGGCGACTTGAAAGTTACCGAAAAATAAATCCGTCTTTACGCGCTCTCCTGCCGCCCTGCCCGTTCCTGGCGGCGGGGCCGATCGCTGGGCGGCGGCATCTCGAGCGCGATGGTCTTTTCCATCTTGAAGCATTCCAGAATGTCGCCCACTTTCACGTCCGAAAAATTCGACACGCCGATACCGCATTCGAAGCCCTGGCGCACTTCGTTGGCATCTTCCTTGAAACGCTTCAACGAGCTGATCCTGCCGGTGTAAATTACTACGCCGTCGCGCAAAACGCGAACATCCGCGTCGCGCTTCATGATGCCGTCCTGCACCGAACAGCCGGCAATCGTTCCCACGCCCTTCACCTTGAACGTGTTGCGTACTTCCGCGCGGCCCAAGTAGGTTTCTTTGATCACCGGCGCGAGCAATCCGGACATCGCCTTCTTCAGTTCATCCTGTAACTCGTAAATGATGGTGTAGGGACGAATGTCCACGCCTTCGCGCTGCGCCAAATCTGCGGCCTTGCGCTCTGGCCTCACGTTAAAAGCCACGATCAGCGCGCCGGAAGTTGACGCGAGAAGGACATCGCTTTCATTCACTGCTCCCACACTCGCATGAATGACTTTTAATTTCACCTGATCGTTAGAAAGCTTCGGAAGCATTTCGTTCAGCACTTCCACCGAACCCTGCACATCCGCTTTTACCACTACAGGCAGTTCCTTTACTTCGCCCACCTTCAACTGCTCGTGCAATTGATCGAGCGTCAAGCGGCCACTGGCGGATTTTGCGAGTGTAGCTTCGCGTTGTTTGCCCTGACGGTATTCCACAATGTGTCGCGCCTTCGCTTCGTCAGCCACCTGAAATTGGTCGCCCGCTTCGGGCACGCTCTGCAAGCCTAAAACTTCCACAGGCGTCGAAGGCCCTGCCTGTTTGATGGCGGCTCCGTGATCGTCGAACATGGCGCGAACTTTTCCGTAAACCGCGCCGACGATGAAAACATCGCCTACATGTAGAGTCCCGTTCTGAACGAGCATGGTCGCCACCGGGCCGCGGCCTTTATCCACGCGCGATTCCAGTACCGTTCCGCTTGCCGGCACATCCGGATCGGCTTTCAACTCGCGAAGATCGCCGACGAGCAGAATCATCTCGAGCAATTTGGGGATATTCGTCTTCATCTTGGCGGACACTTCCACCATTACCGTGTCGCCGCCCCATTCTTCCGGCATCAGCCCCTTATCGGAAAGCTGCCTCTTCACGCGCTCGGGCTGCGCATCCGGTTTGTCGATCTTGTTGATGGCCACGACAATTGGAACCCCCGCTGCGCGCGCATGCGAAATCGCTTCTTCTGTCTGCGGCATGATGCCGTCGTCCGCCCCCACCACTAACACAACGATATCCGTTACTTTCGCGCCTCGTGCGCGCATGCGTGTAAACGCTTCGTGGCCAGGCGTGTCGATGAACACGATACGCTTGCCTTGCACGTGCGCCTCATACGCTCCGATGTGTTGAGTGATCCCGCCGGCCTCGCCACCTGCTACGTCCGCTTCTCGAATCGCATCGAGGAGGCTCGTCTTGCCATGATCGACGTGGCCCATCACGGTTACCACTGGCGCGCGCGACACTTCATTACCCGTGCGCTCTTCCTTAATTCTCTCTTCTTGAACGACTTGCTCCTCGAATGTAACAACCTGCACGATTCCGTTGAACGCTTCCGCCAAACTTGTGGCCGTTGGCACGTCCAGCGCCTGGTTGATGCTGGCGAAAACGCCGCGGTCTAGTAGCGTTTTCAACAAATCTTTGGCTCGAATGTCCAGCTTCTCCGCCAGTTCACGCACCGTTATTCCTTCCGTCACAGTAACTGCGCGTGGTTCGCGTTGAACCGGAGCAACCGGCTCCACCTGCGCCGAGCGTCCGGGGCCTGCGCCTGCGCGAGGTCGAACTGGATGAAGTTTGCGTTCACCTTCCGCATAGCGCTTCTCAATGAGCGGACGCCCGCGCGATGCGGGCGGCTTGCGCGCATACAAAGGCTTGCCCGGCTCGGCTTTCGGAATGCCAGCGCCAGGTCTCTGGGCACCCACCGGACCCTGCCCGGGACGACCTCCACCGCCGCTACTTGGGCGCTGGGGAAAACGCGACGGCGGTCCGCCGGGGCGCGGTGCACCAGGACGCCCTTGGCCCGGAGCGCTCCCCGGACGGGCTTGTCCCGGAGCCGCCGGTCGAAATCCCTGCGACGGGCGCCCTTGGCCTGCTCCCGAAGGAGCGCCAGAACTTGCTGGATATCGTTGACCCGACGGTGGCGCGCCGGTGGGCCTATGGGCGCCGGTCGTTGCGGCCGGGCGGTGAGTTGGGGCACCAGCCTGTCCAGGAGCGGTGCCAGGCGTTGCAGGTCGCGCAGCTGTAGGAGATGGAGAGCCAGTTGGCGGTACCACACCAGGCCGCAAAGGCCGAGTCGCTGGCGGTGCGCCGGTAGGCGCAACTCCGGGCTTCGCCGCCGCCGGTGCTGCTTTCGGTGCTGGATGAGCAGTAGTTGGCGCAATCGCAGGCGCGCCGGCAGTAGCCGGGCGCGCGGGACCTCCCGTCGGCGCAACAATAGCCGGACGAGCGGCAACCGGTGCGGACGGCCCAGCAACAGGCGCTACGGTCGCCGGACGGGCCGCAGCCGCTGGCGGAGCAGCAAGTGGTCGCGACGGTTTCGATTTCGCCGCTGCAGCCTTCGTCTTCTCTGCTTCAACCGCAGCTTCTTGGGCTGCCAAACCGAGAAAATGCTTCCGCACCAACTCAGCGTGAGAATTATCAATCGAGCTTGAGTGCGTCTTCTTTTCGGTGACGCCAATTTCGGGCAAATACTCGATCAGGACTTTCGCCTTGATCTCGAGTTCCCTGGCGAGCTCGTTTATTCGGACTTGATTAGAATCTGCCATCAGCCTCTTTCATCACAATTTTTCGTCATCAGCTTCAATACGTTACTTCTCTACGTTTTCTTCCGAGCCTTCTGTTTCTTCGCCGCCTTCCACAGAATGGCGCGGCGTCTCTTCGCCCGGCAATTCCCGCGTGTCCGCGCCGCTCGGAGAATCCAGAGGTTCCACATCGCGCACGTTGGTCATATCCAAAGTTTCAGAAGCTTCGCCCTTCTCCGGTAAATCGAGTAATTCAGAAGTCTCCCCGGTCCCCGGTTCCTCGGAAATTTCCGGCGCCTCACCCACCTCGGGTGCTTCCGACGGCTCGCCTTCTTCCGGAGTCTCTTCCACTTCGCCGGGCCCCTCGGGTTTCTCCGGACTCTGAGCTGTGCCTTCCCCGCCAGCTTCCAGAGCCGCGTCAGCGTTTTGTTCTGGCGCCGCCAAAGCTTGGGCCTCAAGCGCCTCGAAGTAAGCTGCAACAGCCTGGTGGATCTTCTCGACCATTTTCTCGCCAATGCCCGGAATTTCCACCAACTGCTCTGGAGTCATGTCTGCAAGCTTCTCGACAGAAGTGATGCCCGCAGCCTCTAGCTTCTCAATCGTCTTGGGCCCCACTCCCTTCAACTCCGTGAGCGGCGTACCCGGAGCCGTCAACGCAGCCATCTGCGCCTCGATTTCGCGGCGCTTCTCTTCCTCGCTCTTGATGTCGATGTTCCAGCCGATCAACTTGCTGGCAAGCCTGACGTTCTGGCCCTTCTTGCCGATAGCGAGAGAAAGCTGCGTATCCTCGACGATTACTTCCAATCTTTTCTCTTCCGGATCCACGACCTGCACGCGCGTAACTTTCGCCGGGCTCAAAGCCTTCTGCGCGAACGCGATAGTCTCTTCGTTGTACGGAATAATGTCGATTTTCTCGCCGCGCAATTCGCGAATGATGGACTGCACGCGCATCCCCTTCATTCCCACGCAAGCGCCCACCGGGTCCACATCCTTATCGCGGCTCTCCACTGCAATCTTGGTGCGCTCGCCAGCTTCACGAGCTACGGCACGTATTTGTACCGTGCCGTCATAGATTTCCGGCACTTCCATTTCGAACAGCCGCTGAACCAGAGCCGGATCAGCGCGCGACACGACCACCTGCGGCCCTTTCGCAGCTCGCTCTACCGCGCGAATCGTCACCCGCAGACGGTCTCCGACGTTGTAAGCCTCCAACCGCGATTGTTCCCGCTTCGGCAAACGCGCTTCGGTGCGCCCGAGGTCCACGATGATGTCCGGACCTTCCATGCGCTTCACCACGCTATTGATCAGCTCGCCGACTCGTGTATGAAACTCGTTATAAATCGTGTCGCGCTCAGCCTCGCGCACTTTCTGCAAAATTACTTGCTTGGCTGTTTGCGCCGCGATGCGTCCGAGCACGTCCGTGGGTTTCGCTTCGATTACTTCGCCGCCCACTTCAATTTCGGGCTGGCGCTTTTTGGCATCGCCGAGGGAAATCTCACGCAGCGGATCAGTAACTTCCTCGACTACCGTGTGCACTGAATACACATCTACCTGGCCGGATTCTGGATTGAACTTCGAGCGGAGATCCTCCTCGGTGCGGTAATATTTCCGCGCCGCCACCACCATCGCGTCCTCAATGGCCGCGACGATGATCTCCGGTTCAATGTGTTTTTCCCGGCTGATCTGCTCGATTGTCTGGTACAGCAGACTCGCCATTTGCGTTTCTCCAGGACAACATTCCCACAAAGTTTAGATGCGTCTACCGCCTCAAAAATCTCGCTCGCTGCTGAGGCGTTTTGCAAATCCCTATAGCTCAACGACCAGATTCGCTTTCTTGATTCCGGCGAACGGTACAGCTAGCTCACGATCTCGCACGTTGAGCTTCACCATTCCGTCCGCATAGCCCGCCAAGCGCCCTTCGAAATAGTTCTGGTTCTCGATCGGGTCAGTCACCCAAACCTTCGCCAGCCGCCCGACAAACCGCTCGTAGTCCGCAGGCTTAATCAGCTTACGATCCAGCCCCGGCGAGCTGACCTCTAGAACATAACTCGGTCCCGGTATCAGGTCCTCAACGTCCAGAATCACGCTCAGTTGCTCGCTCAACCGCTCGCAATCCTTATGAGTGACACCGAGGCCCTCCGGGTTCTGCGGGCCTGGCAAACGGTCAATATAGATCCGCAAAAGCCGCTGTTTGCCGATCTTCCATTCAACGTCGAAAATTTCGAGGCCCAGCGAACGCGCCACCCGTTCCGCTGCCTCTCGAACCTTTTCCAATTGCATTCAATTCAACCGGTCGGCTGAGAACCCGGTCTTTCGGGCGCCGACGCCCTTAGCTCTTGGGCCGCGCTCGCAGACAGCCCTGCGCAGGCGCCATTCTTTGCGCCAACAAAAAAGTGGGCTCGCGCCCACTCGGACATGCGACCGTTCTAGAAGCACTTCAGTATAATTTCTCAGCCCCGAAAACGCAAGGCCACCCCTATGGCAGGCCGAAAACGAATTACGAAGCATTTGCTAGGAAGTCGTGGCAGCGAGCCAACTCGCGATGCCCCTTCGCACGAGAGTCTCGATGCTATGATTTGCAACACTCAACTGCTCTCTTGTCAAATACTTACTAAGCACTTGGCTTGTGCCTAAAGGTATTGTATATATCCGACCTAAATCTCGACCAGATTCTTCGGAGGCTTCCGATGTGGTTGCGTTCACCCAGTCGACCCGTAATGTTGGCTGCAATCTTCACGGCCTGCCTGTTCGGCGCGAGCCTGCATTCGCAACAAACCAAGATGGATTCCATGAACCTCGATCGATCACGCGGGATTTTGCGTGATGCCTACGACAATCTAAAAAAGCATTACTACGACCCCAAGTTCCATGGCCTGGACATTGAGGCCCGTTACCACGACTTCGACGCCAAGATTCAAAACGCGGCATCACTCAGCCAGGCATTCGGGCTTGTCGCCGGCTTTTTCGATGGTTTAAACGACTCTCATACATTCTTCGAGCCGCCCTCTCGTCCCTATCGCGTGGACTACGGGTATCGTATGCAAATCATTGGCGAAAATGCTTTTATCACCCGCGTGCGTCCCGGAACCGATGCGGAGTCAAAGGTCCATCCGGGCGATCAGGTAATCGGTTACAACAACTTCGCTGTAAACCGCGGAGACTTTTGGAAAATGAATTATTATTTCAACAATTTATCGCCACAAAAAGCGTCGCTACTCTCTCTCCGAAATCCTCAGGGGGAAGAAAAGAAGATCACCGTCGATGCTAAGGTACGCGAACTAAAGAAAGTGATCGACCTTACCGGCGAAAATGGGGATTGGGACTTCTGGCAAATGGTCCGCGACGGCGAAAATTACGACCACACCGTTCGGCAAAGATACTACGAGATCAACGATGTGATGATTTGGAAAATGCCGGAATTTTTTCTCGATTATCCTGAAATGGACCGCGCGTTCGGCATCGCGCGCAAGCACAAGGCCTTAATCCTGGACCTTCGTGGCAATCCGGGCGGCGCGATCATCACTCTTGAACATATGCTGGGCAATGTATTCGATCATGACATAAAAGTTGCGGACAGAGTCGGACGGAAGGATATGAAAGCCGAAGTCGCTAAAACGCGCGGAGGAAGCGTGTTTACAGGAAAATTGATCGTTTTGGTCGATAGCGGTTCTGCTTCGGCGGCCGAACTTTTCCCCCGCGTGATTCAGCTTGAACAGCGCGGCATTGTTGTGGGAGACCGCACAGCCGGAGCCGTGATGGAGGCGCGAGGGTATAGAAACTCGCAGGGCGCAGACACAAGAATCTTTTATGCGTTTTCAATTACGGAGGCCGATCTGACCATGAAAGATGGAAAAAGCCTCGAACACGTCGGCGTCACACCCGATGAAATTGTGGTCCCCACGGCGCAAGATCTTGCGACCGGTCGCGACCCCGCCCTTTCGCGCGCCGCTGAACTCGCGGGCTTGAATCTGGAGCCGGCAGCGGCTGGAAAAATGTTTCCCTTCGAGTGGTTGCCAAACTGAGTTCAAGTACTTCGCCTCACCACTAGGAAATCAACAAAAAACAAAAAGGCCTCGCCGCGATTAGCGCGGCGGGGCCTTTACAATGAGGAGTCTAAAACTAGTGAGGAGCTGGTTGCTGCTGCGCCGGCGTCGCAGGTTTCGGCGTTGTTGACCGAGGAGCTGCCGGTCGTGCGGCTGACGCGTTCTTCACCGGATAGCTCTGATCGTAGAGCTTGATGATGTCCTGTGTGACGTCCACTGTGTTCGCGGCGTAAATCACCGGCGTATTCTGGGCCGAAGTATCCAACACTACGCTGTATCCATTCTCTTTCGAATACTTGTCGAGAATGTCGATCATTTTGCGGCCGATAGTGTCCACAATTTCGCGCTCGGCTTCGTTGAAATCATCCTGCGAATCCTGCTGCTTGCGCTGATACGTGCGCGTCAGCTGGTCGCCTTCGCGGGCCAGACGTGCCTTCTCTTCGTCGCTCAACGTATTGGACGTCGTCCGCAAACGTGTCTGCAAATCCTCAATCTGTTTGCGCAGATTGTCCAACTCCGTCTGCCGTGGTGCAAACTTCGATTGCAACTCGTTCGCAGCCTGTTTGCCCTCTGCCGTGCTCTGAATCGCCACCTGAACGCTGATCACTCCCACTTTGGGAGCCGCCGCACCACTCGATTGCGCATAAACCCCCGGCACAAGCAGCAGCGCCGCCATCGCCGGAATTCCAAATCGAATCTTCATTCTCACTCCTTGTTCGAATATTTCGCTTTACGCAAACCACGAATTATAGCCGTCCCCCTGGAAACAGGTCAATCGGATTTCGTACGTGCGCTTATTAGTTCGGATGCCCCGGCAGACAGAGAGGTTGGCCTACCTTCCCGTCTGAAAAGCAACAGGCATCAGTGAGGAAGCGGAACCAACAAAACCCGGTTATTGCTCTGGTCTACTAGAACACCTAAGTTCATCTTCAAATCGATCGCTATCGAGTTCGGACCAACGATTACCGAGGAAGGCTGTACTAACCCCCCGATACCCAGCACGTCGCGGACCTTCGGTCCGGCACAACTTGGCGGAGCATTTAAAACCGGGGGACATACGTAGCTGACAATCGAAATCGTATTGCTTCCTGCATTATCAGTTGCCAACGTGCTGGTCTGATAGTTGTAATCCAGTGAAGTCGGATCAATCCCTACTTTAAATGGTATCGCTATAAAAGTATTCGGATCGATGATGTCCACATTGTTGACCACGCTATCCGACACCAGAAAATCCTGGTTTACCGGATCGAATACCGCACCCGTCGGCAACTGAAAATTCGAAACTCGGTTGATAATCGATGCGGTGTCAGAGTTCAGCAAATCGACGCTGCTTGACGAAGACGCCGTAGGCACTGCGGCGAGGTTATTCGTGAGGATCAACCCAGGAATTGGGGGGGACACTAGCACAGGGGCCATCGATACGTCGTCGGGGAATTGGTCCACCGTAACGGTTGCGCCTAGCGTTCCTATGGTACCTGTAGTCGGAAGCGTTACAAAACTGACGTTGTTCGATAGCGTATTGGCAGTTCCTGCCGTGGCGTTATCGGCATTTGAGCCTACTCCAGCGGGTCCAATGCAGGAACCGCACGATATGGTGGTGGGCGATGCGAAAGTACCGTTGTTGCCAGCCTCATCAAGGATCGTCACATTGTTACTTCCGTTGTTTGCGACCACCGCCAGGCCCAGCCGCGCAATCACTGAGACTCCTTCGGGATTGGATCCCACCGGCATCGTAGGTTCGGTCAAAAGGGGCGTCCCAGTGATCAGATTCAAGATCGACACGGTGTTATCAGAGAAGTTGGTCACCACAGCTTGATCCAGATCCTGATCGATCGCTACTCCAATAGGAGTATTTCCGACAGGGACGGGCTGAATCATGGTCAGCTCGGTTGTATTCGACCACTGTCCGCCGTTCTGCACGTAAACGATATAATTGCGGGCATTTGTAAGCATGGACGCCGGGACTGTGGCGACAATTTGTCGGTTACTAACCACACTTACATCTCCGGCCGGCAGCGGCGCACCATCCAGCAATACCTGCGCGGATCCGGTGAATCCGATGCCGTTGATCGTCAACGTCAAACCGGTCGGCGGATTCGTAACAAATGCGACTGCCGGGCTCGACTCCACGATCTGCAAAGTCCTGAATTGCCCGGGTGTTCCCAGCGGGATAACCGAAACAGTGTTGTTTCCTTGGTTCACCACGTAGGCCTGATTGGTTACCGCGTCGATTGCTACTGCCTCGGGCATATTCAGACCGGTGACCGTCTGCAACACATTGCTATTTTCCATGTCCACGATTGCCGCCGTATTGGCCAGGCTGTTGACCGCGATACCCACATTCGATAGCGGATTGATTGCCGACGCTACGAAACCTGGCTGATCGATGGCCGTCCCATTCTGCAAAAATGGAACGTTGCTCACCGTATTGTCGAGCAAGCTGTAAGTCGTTAGGGTGTCATTGTTGGTCGCGCTGCTATTTGGATCGGTCAGGAGCGCTTGGTGCGTTTGAGTATTGATGCCTACTCCCCGGCTGGATGTCGAGACGGTCAAATCCCCAATTACGACCGGTGGCCGGCCCAAATCTCCCGGGCCTGGATCGCGCCCGAGATCGACGATATTGATTGTTCCGGATCCACCCGGAGTAACAAGCGCCCAATTCAATCGAGGATCAATTGCCACAGAGGGAGTCGGTCCTGTTCCGTAGGAAGTCAAACTACCGCCAATTTGTTGGACCAGCACAGGCGCGCCACTGGAAAGATCCAATATCCAGGCAGTATTTGTAGTTTGCTGCGTCACGATCGCGCGATGCGTTAGCGGATTAATCCCGATCGAGTAAGGCAAAGCTACTGTATTCGGCGGAACCGAAGTGTCTGGCAGTGGCAGCGTTGTGGTTGTCAGTGTCGTCAGGTTAATCGCGGTGACGCTATTCCCGCCATTCGCCTCGGCACCGTTGTTCACCACTACTGCCAGGTGCTGTGGCAACTGGTCGTCGATAGCCACGCTCGTGGGACCCGGCCCCACAGCGACTGGCGACCCCGCTACTTGTGTGTCAGTCGCCAAATTAATAATGCTTACGTTGTTCGATCCCGTATTTGTTACCACTGCAAGATATAACGCCGGATCAATCGCGATCGCTGATGGAGTCATCCCAACTGCAAATGATGTGCTGGGCGCCGACGGAAACGCGGTAGGCTCTACGCCGATATTTATGCCGGAGATTCCCGGATTCGGCGGAACCACATCCGTGTTTTCCACGATGATCGGGTAAAGGCCTGGGGGGCCCCAATCCGCAGCGGGAATGGTCACTTGCAATATGCGTGTATTACCTCCGGCGCTTTGGCTCACCTGTTGCGCATTAAAGAAGACTTCAGTGGACGGCGAAAAATATCCGCCGGTAAGTGTTACGCCCACGTTCGCGGAATTTCCGATGAAGCTATCGGGCGTGGAAGCTACCAGTGCAGGGCGCGATGGATTTACGGTTAACGGGACTGGAAGCGAAATATCGCCATTCTGCCGCTGCACCAAAATTTCAACGGACCCCATCGTAGTCAACTGGGCCGCCGGTATAGTCGCGCGTAACAACGAGGTTGTCAGGAAAATCGTTGGAACCGGAACGCCATTGGCCAAAACTGTGCTGGTCGACGAAAAATTCTGCCCATTCAAATAAATATCCTGTTGCACCGAACCTTCCTGCGTTGTGGTCGGCGCTATCGAACTCAGCGTGGGATCGCTACCTCCTGCAATAGTCACATTTGCCGTCGCGGACTGCGAGGTGTCTGCTGCAGAAGTCGCCGTGATCGTTACCGCACCCGGCGAAACCAAGGGAGCAAAATAAGTTCCGGCCGGCTGATTGGCGCACAGGTTCTGTGTATCGTTACTGCTCGGACATATAATTCCGATGGTCGAATTGCCGCCCACCACTGTCATGCTGTCCGCCGTTACGCTATAGGTAACCGCCGTGTTGGAGCTGCCACTCACCGTCGAACTAAATTGAATTTTTTCTCCCGGATTGAGTGTAGCCGTCTTCGGTTCAATGGAAATGCGCACGCCGGTTCCCACGACGACATAGCTAAGACCGTATATGTTCGCATTCACCGTGCTTTGCGCCGCAACCACGAAAACGCTGGGAGCGGGTGTAGGCGGCGCCGCATAGAGTCCCGTCGAGCTTATCGTGCCAAAACCTGTCAGTTGACCACACGTTACTGGGATGGGATGCGTGACCGTGGTATTTGTGGGCGGAAGGCAAATAAACCAGTTCACTGTGGACGTGGAAGTTCCGGTGACGGTTGCTTGAAACTGTTGCAGGCCACTAAGTAATACCGTTTGTGGTGATGCCGCCGTTCCAGTCGGAGTCACCGTAACGCCCACTGGCGTCGAGTTGCCACCACACCCAACCGCGCAGGCCGCCAAAATAATCGCCGCGCCTATCTGCCAAACTTTCATCCTAAATCCTCCGGCGTGCCCAACGCCCTAATCTTCGCGCGTTTAAATCGCTGGCCCGCGCGCCGTACCAAAATGTTCGTAAACGAAGCGTTCATCTTAGAAAGTCTTTCCTACCGTGAATCGGAATGTTTGTTTCGGCTCGATCAAGCCGGCCGGAATGTGCTGCACCTGCTGAAACAGGATGGAATCCAATTCCGGTTGAATCTGGGTCTGAAGAACGCCCGGAGGCAGCGTATTCTTCACCGCATCGCTTAAGTAATAAGCGCCGGACGGCGCCGTGATGGTTCCGGTCAGCCGTGAATAGTTATAAGCATAGTAAACGCGAAATGGCGCGTTCACGATCGGCAGAATAACCTGCAGCTCGATGCCCGCGGAGGTTCGCGGGTAAAAATTCGTTCCGCTTATGATCGGCAAATCCTTGGTGATATGCACACCCGGGAAATCGGGATTCGGATACTGCTCTTGGAACAACGACACGGCCGCCGGATTTAAGGACAATTGCGATTGCCGAAGAATTCCATTCAAGCCCAAGTCGTTGAAAAACACCAGAGTCACAGGCCCGGCGATAGGGATGCGATATTCCAGGTTCACCACGTTCTGGTAATCGCCCCCGGGTCGCGTAGGAATGAATTCCAATAGCGGCACAGTCAGAAGTTGGGGTATTGGACTTCCGGTCGAGCCAATTCTTCTCGGATCGTAATACAGGACGCTTGTGCTGGTAGAAAACGGGATGGCCACGAAAGGAGAGATGGTATAGAAATTAAACCCGCGAACGTCTTGTTCTCCACCCAGGTAAAAACGATTGTACGGAGGAATATCTTTTCCGCCATAGCCCGAGATCATCGCCGTCTGATACTTAAGACCGATCACGTTCCGTCTCTTGTTGACCTGGTGAAAATAGGTGGTCGAAAACGTATTGCTTATCGTGTTCACGTTGCCGCCCAGCGGGCCGCCTTCCAATGACACTCCGTAATAAAAACTCTTTCCGTGCGTCGGATTTTGCGGGTTATTCACCGTGCTGTAACTAATCGTCGGCGTCACCTTGCTGGAATGAATTCCGTTCAACGCGGACGGCCCTGCCAGACTGGTAAATTGAATGCTGTCGAACAGCAATTGCGCCGACTGACTGAACGTCGTGATATTTGTGCTGGAGAATCCGTAAGTAAGACCCACGCGCGCGAAGGAGAATCTTCGCAGCGGCGAGCTTATAAACAGCGTGAATCCCTTGGTGTCCGTGTTGTAATTTTCCTGCAATGCTGGGTTCAGCGCGATTTGCTGTCCCAACAAAAGACCGTACTGCTTGGCTTGATTGAAATCATACTTGTTGGCGAAAATAGTAAATCCAGTGGTAATCGGACGATCGAAAAGAAACGGCTCAGTAAATCCGAAGGTGTAACCGCGCTGAAAATCGCCCAACTGAGCGGACAACGTCAACGTTTCTCCCAGTCCAAGAAAATTATTCGTCTGGTAGGAAGCACTTACGAAGGTGCCGGCAATGCCGCTTACGCCGCCTGAAAAGCTGATCGATTGCTTCCCTTTTTCCTTCACCTTCAATTTAATATCGACCGTCCCGGCCTTCACGTTGCGCTTCAATTCCGCATTCTCCGGCTTAATCACATCGAAGTAACCCAGTTGGTTCAACCGCAATATGCTCAGTTCCCAGAGACGATTGTTGTACACCTGGCCTTCATCCAGCAGTATTTCACGGCGTATAACTTTGTCACGGGTGGTGGTGTTGCCGGAAAATTCAATGCGCCGAACGAAGAATTGCTTCTGCTGATCGAATTCCATGGTCAAGTTCACGACTTTCTTTTTGTCGTCGATGTCTGTCAGCGGCTCCGCTACGAAATCGATGTATCCATATTCCCCGTAAAGTTTCTTGTAGTTATCCAGCGCCTTGCGGATTTTCTCGGCCGAAAAAATCTCGCCTTCTTTTATGGGAAATACGCGAGCCAGGACCTCCGACTTGAAAACCAGTCCCACTTCCGGATCGCTGCTGCGAAACTTCAACGAACCCATGCGGTACTGTTCGCCTTCCTCGATGGGAACCGTAATGTCCACTCGCTTCCCATGCTTCGAACCCACCACCGGCCACGGCCCTTTGATACCGCTGCGATCGTCGTCATGCGTATTCAGAATCGGATCCCCGACCGTCGCTTTGAAATATCCGTGGTCGCGATACAGTCCGCGAATCCCCACTTCCAGGTCTTCGTCCAGCTTCTGCCGGTCATACGTCTTGTCCATCACAGGAATATTCGTAATGTAGAGCGGGATTGCATAGGGCCGGTCGTGGCGCATCGCGCGCAGCAGCTTCCCATCAGAGAAGACTTTGTTTCCGGTGAACGTGACGTCCCCGACCTTCACCTTCGGCCCCTCATCGATATTGAACACCAACTTCACCGCGTTGGTCGCTGCAATGCGTTCGTAAGTCGGTTTCACCGTCGCAAATTGGCGCCCGTGTTCCGCCAGCAATTCCTTGATTACCACCTCCGCGCGTTTAATTTTGGTCGGATCGAACTGGCCTTCCACCGAAAGGCCCACTTTCTTTTCCTTAAACGCGTCCAGAATGTCGGACTCGGTAATTGATTTGTTACCCTTGTACTCGATCCTTCGAATAATCGGCCGCTCTTTCAAGTAGAAGACCACGATCTTGCCGTCCGGCTGGTCGGGACTGTCCTCCACTTCCAGCCGCACATCCTCGAAGAACTGCGTGTTCCAAAGCGCTTGGAAATCGCGGCGCACCGCTTCCTCACTATAGGGATCACCTGCGCGCGAAAAGATCCGCGCGCTTAATGTATCCCGTTGAATGCGGCGGTTACCGATGAATTCGATTCGCTGAATAACATACTGCCGGCCCGTGGGCGCCTGCGCTTGCTGACCCCAAAGAGGATAGGCGTACGCAACGATGCACAAACACACAATCACAGGAATTTGAAACAGGCGCACAAAATTTTTCGTGCTCGCGGCCTTCGTCAAGGCCGCAGATTCCCGCCCAAGATTGTGTGCTCCCCCGCCGGCACTGCTCCCGTCCGGCTTGCGCGTAGGATTCTTAGTGGGCCACTGGGGTTGCTTCAACTGCAGGTCGGAACGAAAGTCCCTCTTCACCGGAAAGAAAAACTTCCAGCGTCGCTGGCCGTTGCAATCCACCCTGAATCAAAGCCTCCGACAATGGGTCTTCGACGTACTTCTGTAACGCGCGTCGGAGCGGCCGCGCGCCGTAATTTCGATCGCTGCAAGTTTTCTCTAGAATCCACTGGCGCGCTTCCGGAGTCAGTGCGATCTGCACTTGACGGTGCACCAATGTTTCGTTGATCTGCCCGACTAGCAAATCGATGATCCGCAACAGATCGTCGTCCGTGAGCGAGTTGAACAATATCACCTCATCCAGACGATTGAGGAACTCGGGATTGAAAACCCGCTTAACCTCGCTCATCACCATGTCATCCTGGCTCTTTGCCATGGAGTCGAGCTCTTTCGACGCGAAACCGAGGCCGGCCTGTTTTTGCAGTTGCCGCGCTCCCAGGTTCGAAGTCAGTATGATGATTGTGTTGCGGAAATCTACCGTGTTGCCCAGCCCGTCCGTCAGCTGTCCGTCTTCAAAAACTTGCAGCAAGATGTTGTACACGTCTGGGTGCGCTTTTTCAATCTCATCCAGAAGAATTACGGAATAGGGAGTTCGGCGCACACGTTCGGTCAGTTGTCCGCCTTCCTCATATCCCACATATCCTGGAGGCGCTCCGATCAATTTCGATACGGAATGCTTCTCCATATATTCCGACATATCGAAGCGGACCAAAGACTTCTCGCTGCCAAACAAAAATTCCGCCAGCCTGCGCGCAACTTCCGTCTTGCCCACGCCGGTTGGCCCCAGAAACAGGAAGCATCCCACCGGACGTCCCGGAGCCTTTAGGCCCGCTCGGCTTCGTCGAATTGCCCTCGCCAACGCGGTTATAGCTTTGTCCTGGCTAATCACGCGGCGGTGCAGCTCTTCCTCGATGCGCAGTAGCTTCTGTTGCTCGTCTTCCTTAATCGCCGAAACTTGAATTCCGGTCCAGCGAGCCACGACCTCTTCGATGTCTTCCCGCGTGACGATGCCGGTGGATGAATCGTCAATCTTTAGTTTTTCCCGCAGCATGCGCAGATGTTCTTTCTCTTTGCGCTCTTCTTCGGAATAAAACCGCGCCTTTTCGAATTCGTGATTGGCAATCGCCGTTTCCATCCGGTGCGTAATGAATTTAACGCGCTTCTGCACCTCGGAAACTTCATCTGGCAGCATGGCTTGACGCAATTTCACACGCGATCCGGCTTCGTCCAGCAGATCGATCGCCTTGTCCGGCAGAAAGCGGTCTGGAATGTACCGGTTCGATAGATATACAGCGTAACGTATTGCTTCGTCCGTATAGCTTACCGCGTGGAATTTTTCGTAGCGGTCGCGAACGCCTTGCAACACGCGAATCGCTTCTTCTTCGTTCGGCGCGGAAACCTTTACTGACTGGAAACGTCGCTCGAGCGAACGATCTTTCTCCACCGACTTGCGATACTCCGCCGGAGTCGTGGCACCAATGCACTGAATTTCGCCGCGGCTCAATGCCGGCTTCAAAATGTTGGCTGCGTCCAGCGAACCTTCCGCCGACCCCGCGCCTACCAGCGTGTGCAACTCGTCGATGAACACGATCGCATTCTGGCTTTCCATCAACTCCTTCATGATGGTCTTCAGCCGCTCTTCGAACTGCCCGCGATATTTTGTTCCAGCGACTATCAGGGAAAGATCGAGCGATAGAATGCGCTTGTCCGCCAGAAATGGCGGAACGTCTCCATCCGAAATCCTCTGCGCCAGACCTTCGACGATCGCGGTTTTCCCTACGCCCGGTTCTCCGATTAAGACGGGGTTATTCTTCGTGCGCCGACATAGGATTTGAATGGCGCGTTCGAGTTCCCGGTCGCGACCCACCAACGGATCGAGCTGACCTTCCATCGCCGCTTGCGTCAAGTCGCGGCTGAACTCGGCCAGCAGTGAGGCCTCTTTCGGACGGTTGACTGGCACTTTCTCTCCTGCGCTGCGCGTCAACTCCTCCCGCACAGCTGAAAGCCGCAATCCACGCTCCTGCAAAATTTCCGCGCCAAAGGATTTCTCCTCGCGCAAGACTCCTAGGAGGAGATGCTCTGTGCCTACGTGCTTGTGGCCCAATCTTTCCGCTTCTTCCGCCGCAAAATTCAGTATGCGTTTGCACTCCTGGCTCAAAGGCACTTCCACTGACGTGGAAATACGTTCGCGCACGGTGATGCGCGCTTCGATTTCCTTCCGTATCGATTCAATCGAGCCGTGCGAACGCAAAAACCGGTTCGCCAGCGCCTTGTCCTCACGGAGAAGTCCTAGCAGCAAGTGTTCTGTCTCGATGTAGGGGCTGCCATACTGGCTCGCCTCGTAGCGCGCAAAAAAGATTACACGCCGAGCTTTTTCTGTATAGCGTTCAAACACGAGTCACCTGCACTCTCCCAAGGTCTTGGTCGGGGCCTGTTGGAACTGACACTGCTCCAGCCGAATCTGCGTGCACGTTTGTGGCCGGTATCAGCTTGCCTCGTTCCATCAACAGAACGCGGCCGGTTCGCCTCGCCAGCAATAAGTTGTGAGTGGCCAATACCGAGGTTAGATGGTGAGAAGCATGAAGACGCTGCATTAGCTCAAAAACATTTTCGGCGCTGCGTTCGTCTAAATCCCCGGTAGGTTCATCGGCAAGTAGCAATGCGGGGC
Source organism: uncultured Acidobacteriota bacterium (assembly GCA_963838475.1). Taxonomy (GTDB): domain Bacteria; phylum Acidobacteriota; class Terriglobia; order Acidiferrales; family UBA7541; genus Palsa-295. The sequence continues at coordinate 544,791 of CAWIRJ010000004.1, read as the reverse complement.
CATTCACCAGCGCGCGCGCAATTGCCACGCGCTGCTGCTCGCCTCCGGAAAGTTCACCGGCACGCTGTTCAGTTCGACTGGACAACCCCACCTCTGAGAGCCATTCGCCTGCCGTTTGGAGCGCCTGCCCGAAAGCTATGCCCCGAACCAGTAAAGGCATTGCCACATTTTCCGCAGCCGTAAAATCCGGAAGCAAGTGATGACGCTGCCAGACTAGCCCAACGGCGCGATTTCGATACTCCGCCAGCTCCGCTTCGGAAAAAGACCGAAGCGAATTCCCGCCGAAGTATACTGTACCGCTCGTCGGAGTGTCCAGCGCAGCGAGGATGTGCAGCAAAGTACTTTTGCCGGTTCCTGACGGCCCAACAATCGAAACCATCTCACCGCGGCGAATCGTAAAATCCAACCCATCGATTGGAACTATTTCTTGCGCACCAGATCGAAACGACTTCCGTAGATTGTCGCAGCGCAGAAGTGTCTCGGAAGGAGCAAGGCTATTACTGGCCCGTTCTTCAAAGACGGAAGCGCTCGAACTCAGCTGGGTCTGCATATCTTCGCAATAACCTATCTCAATTAGGATGCCGAACCCGCAGTTCTGTATGTCCCTAATTTACAGCCTGTTAGCTTATCGCCGCCCCGCACCTGATAGCTCTGATTCTAATGAATTTCACTTTTTGCCCGTACTGTTACCACGCCCGGACTTTTGTCCCTTTGGGGGCCTCTGTTTTCTTCTGTTATCGCTTCGCCTCTTTTTCGATTCTAACACGTCTGGCGAGTAACAAGTTTCTGGGAATCATTCGAAGCGGAGAATCTGCACAGGCAGAATCTTTGCGGCGGCACGCGCGGGAACGATTGTTGCCGCGATGCTGATGGCGAATGCCGCAGCGGCAATCCATACTGAGTCCAGTGCGTTCGCATGAAACGGGACGTATGGAATTGCATAGACTTCCGGATTCAGCGGGATCAATCGCCACTTATCGGCGACCCACGCCAACGCGTAACCCAACAACAATCCCACTGCTGTACCAGTAATGCTCACGGCGATTCCTTGCACTATAAAAATCTTGCGAATCTGCGCACTTCGCGCTCCCATCGCCATCAGCACGGCAATATCCCGCGCCCGATCTGTTACCGTCATTGTAAGTACTACAAGAATATTCAGGCCCGCGACAAACGTGATCAGCCCGATGAATAACGCAGTCACCAGCTTTTCCAAGCTGAGCGCGCGGAACAAGGCTCGGTTCTCTTCGATCCATGTGCTGGTAGTGAACCCGTCTCCTGCGCGGCGCAGAAGCGTGTCGGCAATAGCCGACGCGTCATCCATATTCGTCACGCGCACTTCCAGCAAGCTCACTACGTCGCCAATCCCGGCAAGTCCCTGCGCTGATTGCAAGTTTACGAATCCCCAGTTCGCATCGTAGTCGTAGAAGCCCGAGTCGAATATCCCCGCGATGCGAAATCGTCTTGAACGCGGAAGCATTCCGAACGGCGTCAGGTTTCCCTGCGGGCTGGTCAATGTCACATAATCCCCCGCGGAAAGCCTCATGTCATCTGCGAGGATGCGTCCCACCAGAAGCGCCGGGATCGCGTCCGCATCAGTGGCAAAGTCAGGCGACCCCGCTACAATGTTGTGCAAAGCTTCGCTCGCCCGTCGCTCCAGCTCCGGATCAACACCCTTTAGAACAATGCCCCGTGCGTGTGGACCGGAAGAGAGCAGGACGGTATCGTAAATCGCAGGCTCAATCGAACGGACGCCGGGCGTTCCAGCCAGGTGCTCCATTAATTGCCGATAATCGCGAATTCCTGCTGAGCCGATAGGTTTCAAGTTTACATGTGCGGTAACGCTAAGCAGTCTGTCGCGAATAGCCTGCCGGAAACCCGTATTCATCGAAAGCGCGATAACAAGCGTCGTAACTCCCGCCGCTACCCCGATCACTGCCAGTAGCGTCACGATTCGCAGCACCGCAGGCCGGTTCGGTGAACGCAAATACCGTAACGCCACCAGCCATTCAAACGTCATTTCGCATCACCGCTCTTTTCGGCGGGCGGCGGCTCTTCGGTCTCGCTGCTTTCCGCTCGCAATAACGGAAACAAAACCACCTCGCGAATCGTATGGGAATCCGTCAACAGCATCACCAGACGGTCGATGCCCACGCCTTCACCCGCGGTCGGCGGAAGCCCGTGCGAAAGTGCGCGAATGTAGTCGACATCCACTTCCTTCGGTAACTCCAAACCTCCCTTCTCCACCTGTTCACGAAAACGCTTCTCCTGCTCGAAGGGATCGTTCAACTCCGAAAAACCATTTGCCAGTTCCATCCCCGCGATGAAAAGTTCGAACCGTTCGGTCAGCGAAGGATCGTCCGCCTTCTGCTTTGAAAGCGGCGAGATCGCTGTCGGAAAATCGTAAATAAATGTCGGCTGCATCAAATGCGGCTCGGCAACCGCCTCGAAAAGTTCCCCAATCAACTCTCCGTCAGAAAGCCGATTCAAATCAGCGATAGCCGGCAAACCATTCGCATTTGCAAACACGTTGTAACGCTCCGCAAGGGCGTGCGGTCCACCACCTGCAGCCAAATCCTCTAGTGATGGAGCTGGCTCAGCCGCACTCGGCCAATACTTCCGAATCGCTTCCTGCATCGTTAGACGTTCAAAGCGCCCAAAATCGATCTCGTTTTCTCCAAATTTAAACTTCGTGGTCCCACAGATCTTCTCCGCAAGCCCTCGAAACAATTCCTCCGTAAGATCCATCAGCTCCAGATAGTCGCTGTAAGCCTGGTAGAACTCAAGCATGGTGAATTCCCGCTCGTGGATCGCATCCACACCCTCATTGCGAAAGTTCCGATTGATTTCAAACACGCGATCGAGCCCGCCCACTACCAGCCGCTTCAGATAAAGCTCCGGCGCGATGCGAAGATACAAATCCATTTTGAACGTGTTGTGATGCGTTACAAACGGCCGCGCCGTTGCGCCTCCCAAAATCGGGTGCATCATCGGCGTTTCCACTTCCATATAGCCTCGGGCCTCGAAGAACTGTCGTATCTCTCGGATAATCTGCGCCCGTCTCAGAAAAGTTTCGCGCGTGCGTTCGTTCACAATCAAATCCACATACCGCCGCCGAAAACGCTGTTCCATATCCGCAAGCCCATGCCATTTTTCAGGCAGCGGCAGCAACGCCTTGCTCAACAATTCGATCTTCTCGACCCATACTGTCAATTCGTTCGTTTTCGTTCGGAAAAGATGTCCCGACACTCCAATAATGTCTCCGAGGTCCAGTAGCTGGAAAAGTTTGTAAGCCTCCTCTCCCACCGCATCCAGTCTTACGTAAATCTGCAGCCGCGCTCCATCGCCCACAATATGAGCGAACGCCGCCTTCCCATGCGGACGCAGCGCGATGATTCTTCCAGCTACCTGCACCTTCACAATCTCGGCCTTTAGCTCCTCGGCCGTGCGATTCGCAAACTGTTCCCCGATTTGCCTCGCCGTGTGCGACAAGGCAAACTTCCGTGGATAAGCCGAATGCCCCAGCGCTTCGATATCGCTCAACTTCTTGCGGCGCTGCTGAAACTGATCGAGTGGTTCAAATTCCAATGGATCGCAATCCTTTCGGCGAGCGGGCTTGCCGGGAACTTCGGGTGTTTTGATGGGTCGCGCGCAGTATATCGATTGCCTTCCACGACCGTCAAGAAAACGCCTCTAGGCGAAACCGGTGGTATAATCCGCCCCGCTACTTGGGAGGGCGCGTGCTGGGAAGACGGAGGCGCAAGCCTGCCGATACGCGTCATAGCGTCACTGAAGATTGGATAGCAGCGCTGCCGCGGGATAAGGGCCACGTGTATGAATCTACCGTGCGGCAGTGGGAGTCGTCCTTCGCCATGATGAGCGTGGCGCTGGACGGAGCGCTATCTCTACGCGCACGCGGCGAGCTTGTCTGCGCGCGTCAGCAGGTTTTCGTGTCAGCTGATCTGCTCGTGCGCGTTGCTGACGCACTTATTACCGCTTGCGGCGCGCTTTCCTCCCGCGGTCGCCACTTGGCTAATCTTCCTTTGGTCGAGCCCCTCAAGACTGAATTCTTCCGCGGAGAAACTGCTCAGAACGCCGCTCACTGGAACGAGCTTCTTCACCACGTCCTGTTTGCCAACCGCTCGCGCTTCTTCCAGAAGCTGCGCATCCTTACCGATACCGTTGAGCATGTCGTTCGCGAGTTCGACGAGACCGCCGAAGACCTCGGTCGAGGCCTTTCTATCCAACCGGCCGATAGCTGGAAGAGCCTTGACCTTCTGCACTATGACTTCAACACCTGTCTTTGCGAATCCGAAATAATATTGAAATCCTTTCTTCGCGCGCTCCCGTCCGAGCAACTCGCAACCTTTGCCTTCGAGTTGGGTTCTGTCCCTGGGACAAAAGGTATACGACAGAGGTTGAAGGCGGGGTCTCGCATCATCCGAGCTTCGGCATAGCGGTGCTTTCGCTTTTTCATTTCCCTTCCGAACGTTCCAACAGCACCTAGGGCTCATGCCCCGGATGGACTCCGCGCTCGTCTAAACATGAACAACACTAGACGCTGGAAGGATTTCCAACGAAAATACCCAAGTATCATAGGTTTGCTACACCAATGCTGGGATTGTAGCCTCCTCTGACTGTCGTAAATTGTCAGCGACGGGAATTTGTTGCGCGTTAAGAACCACAAGTACAACTTCTAAGGCGACCGACGCATCGCAGCTAGGGATGCGTCCCGACGGGTAGCGTGGCCCGAACGAGACGAACTGATACGGACGAGTTGCCGGAGGCGGAGGCTATCCGGCTGGCTCAGCAGGGCAATGCGCCGGCATTCGAGCGTTTATACCGACTGCATAATCGCCGTGTGTACTCTCTGTGTCTTCGGATGGTAGGAAATACGGCCGAGGCGGAGGATTTAACCCAGGAAGCCTTCCTCCAGCTCTTCCGGAAAATCGCTACTTTCCGCGGCGAATCGGCTTTTTCAACATGGCTGCATCGTCTGGCTGTCAATGTCGTGCTGATGAAGTTGCGTAAGAAGTCCGGAACGGAAACTTCGCTCGACGAAATGACCGAGCCGGACGAAGAATCCGGCGGCCCTCGTAGGGATTTCGGCACTCCGGACTTGCGGCTCACTGGCTCCATTGATCGCGTGAACTTGCAGCGAGCTGTTGAGCAGTTGCCTCCAGGATATAAGGCGGTCTTCGTGCTTCACGATGTTCAGGGTTACGAGCACAATGAGATTGCTGAAATAATGGAATGTTCTATCGGTAACTCTAAGTCACAATTGCACAAAGCGCGTATGCGGCTCCGCGAGCTCCTTCACGAAGCCGTGCGCGACAAGGCCCGCGAAGATCGGAAGGCTGCCAGCGCCGAGGCCGGCAGCGAGGACTAAAAGAAATGGCCACGATCACTTGTGAAGACTTCTTGAACCGCCTCGATTCTTGGCTGGACGGCAACCCTCCGAGCGACGCCGAGGCTCATCTTCGCAACTGTCCCAATTGCCGCAGCCTCATCGATGATCTGAAGGCCATTCGCACGGAAGCATCAAGCTGGAGCACGGAAGAAGTCGAAGTCCCGCCCCGAATCTGGATTTCTCTCCGATCCCATCTTGAGCACGAGGGCCTGATTCACGAAAATCGCCTAGCGGAGCCAGCCAAGACTACCTGGTTTGGCGGATGGCTGGCAGCCGTCCCGCGGCCTGCCCTCGCTGGCGCTTACTTAACCTTACTTATCGCAGGTGCCTTTGCCTTAAGCCGTCCCATGAATAAACAATCCAACGAAGCACTCTGGCTAGCAGACTCTCGGGATTCCACCCTCCCGTTACATGCCCAGCTGGTTGCCGAGCAAGATTCCTTCGCTTCGTTCAATAACGCGAACCCGGTTGTCACTGCTTCCCTCAACAAGAACCTTGCAATTGTTGACAACTACATCGCTTTATGTGAAAAAAGTGTACAAGAAGAACCCCAGAATGAAGTGGCGCGGGATTACCTCTACGAAGCCTATCAGCAGAAGGCGGATCTGCTAGCGCAGATGACGGAACGCGGAGAAAACAACCGATGAGTACCACTCACTTCGTTCGTAAGCAGTTTACCTGGACCGCAAGCTGGAAGCCGATGACGGTAATCGTACCGAGCCTTTTGTTTTGCAGCATCCTTTCCGCCGACCCGCAGCCGCCTCGTCGCCAGGAACAACATTTCAAAGTCGAAGCCCATCCTGTCGTAACCATTCACAATCCGAACGGCTTGATCACCGTGAAAGCCTGGACCAAGGCTGAAGTGATGGTGATCTCGAATCGCGCGAGCGACAACGTGGAAGTTGACGCCGAACAAATGGGCAATCGCGTGGACGTTTCCACCCACGCCGCTTCTGACAATGTCACGCCAGACGATATGCGCGCTGACTACCAGATTAACGTTCCGGAAGACGCCGAGCTCCAGATTCACAACGATTCTGGAGAAGTGAACGTCGCCAACGTCCTGGGTGACATGAACGTCGAAACCGTTGCCGCTGCCGTTGATCTCGAAGATTCCGCCGGCTATGTAACCATCAAAACCGTGGGCGGCTCTTTCCAGTGCACCCGTTGCGCGGGAAAGCTGGAAATTTCTTCCATCAGCGGAAATCTTCGCCTCACCGACATTCATAGCTATCACGTGCATGCCCAGACCTCCACCGGGAACATCCTTTTCTCCGGCGAGTTCCTTCCCAACGGAATTTATCGCTTGAAGAATTACAGCGGCGTGATTGAAGTCCGCTTTTCGCCCGCGGACTCCTTCGACTTGAGCGCCACTTCGCTGAAGGGAAAAGTAATCAACGAAGCGAGCTTGACGCCCAAGAGCCATCAGCAACATATCTACAGCAGGTTCGGTAACAGCTTGTTCGGCACTTTCAATGCCGGGCGCGCTAAAGTTGAACTGACCTCCTTCGATGGTACAATCAATATCCTTAAACGTGATTGATTGCGCCATTCCGCAATTTCTTAAACCCACTACCGGTATCCAGCATCATGATCTCTGAAATACGAGTGCGCAGACTTGTCTGTCTGACCGGATTTATGGGCAGCGGCAAATCCACCGTGGCGCGACTGCTCGCGCGTCAGGTTGGCTGGCAGCATGTGGATCTCGATCAGCGCATCATCGAGCATACCGGCCAATCCATCCCCAATATTTTTGCCAAGCTCGGCGAGCCGGAATTCCGTCGCATCGAGCACGAACAGCTTATCCGTATTCTCGGCGAGTCCGCTGAACAGCAAAAACCTCGCGTCGTTTCGTTGGGCGGCGGAACCACCGCGCAGCAACAGAATGTCGCGCTTTTGCGTCGCGCTGACATCGCACTCATTTGGCTGCACTGTCCTGTTGCGGATCTTTTGAAACGCGCCGCCCGCATCACCGATCGTCCACTCTTTCGCGATGAAGCCAGCTTCCGCAAGCTTTACGAAGAACGCCTCCCTTCTTATGAACTCGCCGATTTTAAAGTCGAAGCCAATACCGAGCCCTTGCGCGTAGTCGAACAGATTCTTGGGCTGGGAATCTTTCCTAAGGTGACTGCATGAATCCTGGACTGATCTCTTCGCGCCCACGGCTCTTGTCACGTGCTGCATTTCTCCTTGCTCCGGTGCTGTTCGCCGCCGTTATCATCCTTTCCACCGCTCCATCCCATGCCGGACGCTCGAATCTAGTGCTTCGTCCAGCCGCTTCCCTCATCGTGGCCGACAAAGGGAAACTGCGCATCCTGGTCAATGGACAGCAAGTGGGCAAGGAAGAATTTGAAATCAGCCCAAGCGGCAGTAACTGGGTGGCTAAAGGCACAACGGAGATTCAAAGCCCGCAGGGAAACTCGCACATTAATGGAACACTGGAAATAATGCCGGACGGCACGCCCGTACATTACCAATGGTCCACGGATGCCCCGAAAAAAGCTTCGGCCGTTATTGCCTTCAGCGGCCCGAAAGCAGATATCGAGTTACACCTCGAGGGCGCTCGCCCTTACAACCAGCAGTTTACTTTCAATTCGCCTCTGGTGATCATTCTCGATAACAACCTCTACCATCAATATGCCATTCTGGGCCGGATTTACGATTGGGATAAAAAAGGCGCGCAAACTTTTTCAGTTCTCGTCCCTCAGGAAAACACACCTGGTAGCATCACTGTGGAATCGTTGGGCAAACAGGCAGTCGGCAGTGATCAACTCGAAGAATTACGGGTGAAGACGGAAGACAATGAAATTGACGCCTTTTTCGACGGCCCGAAGCTGATGCGCCTGATCGCTCCCGCTGCAAACGCCGAAATAGTCCGCGAATAAAGCCGTTTTCATCACTCCCGAATTTTCCGCAAATACTCAATCTGTGCGCAGAAAAAACTAAAGGCCCGGGAGCGTGCCCGGGCCTTGGGGTGGGAGTTACAAGTGGATGCTTAGTGTACCGCTAAAGTTGCGCGCGGCGGGCCATATGAGTCGATTCACTAGGTTTCGGTTTCTCGATATTCACCGCAACGCTCATCTCCGAGCCTTTCCGAAGAATTCCCAAGCTGACGGTTTTCTCGTCACTCTTGTCGCGAAGTTGCTGTCGCAACTCGCCGAGCGAACCCACCGGCTTGCCGTTTAGCTTGACGATCACATCTCCCGCTTTGAGCCCGGCCTTCTCCGCGGCAGTGCCTGAGCGAACCTCCCGAACCAGAATGCCTGCTCCATTCGGCGCCCCGAAATAATCTCCTAATTGACCGGATAGATCTTCTGCGCTGATTCCCAGCGAAGGCGCGCGGTTATCCATGTCACTTAACACCATTGGTGCGTCCATGCGGAAATCAAAGTTTGGATCGCTGAGAACGTAGGCGTTCCCGAAATCGCGCATTTTGCCTTTCATCTTCTTTTCGTAAAATGCGCTGCGGTCGCCCAGTTCCACCGAAATTTCTCGCGTGCTGCCGTCGCGCGAAATTGTTAGCGAGATATTTCGTCCCGCTGGTGTTTCGCGAACCAGCCGCCGGAATTGAACCGTGCCTTCCACCGCTTGTCCGTCGTACCGCGTAATCGCATCATGCTCTTTTAAACCGGCTTTGGCCGCTGGACTGTCTGGCTCGACATCTACCACTTCCACGCCGCGGACTTCCGCAAGCTTCAAGTCCTTGGCCTTTTCAGCGTTCACTTCGCCAATTTCTACTCCCAGCCAGCCACTGCCTTCGTCCGTCGAAGTAAATACTCTTGGCTCCTGGCCCCACACGTCGGCCGCTTTTTCCTGTGCTTGTGCCGCGAGATCCGCGGCGCGCGACGCAAGCTCCCGCGCGCTAGCTCCCCATTCACCCTGGTTCCCGGCCATGCGGGCCGAGAGACCTTGTAATTTGGCAATTTGCGGCGCGTCCATCTCGACCTCCTTCGCCATCTTCTCCTGCAGGTCGGCAAGCTGCTCCCGTAATTCCTGATCATTAATACGCGTGGAATCCTTCAATTGTTCCAGGGTATCTTTTAAATCTCGACAGGCAGTTGGCGGTACGGAAGGGGTTGCTCTGGCAGCTTGGTTGGCTGGGGTTGGGACTTCGGTTGAGGACTGCGCTCTTAGGGCTATGGGCATGCTACCAACCATCAGCAACATGATCCCGAGACTCGCAAGCGGATACGGGAACTTCTTCATGTGGTTGTCCTCGCTTTAGTTAGTACGCCCCTTCAGACACCTGGCCTTTGCAGGAACAGGCGTATGCCGCCGTTAATCGTGCGAACTGAAATCTGGCCGCCCCCTACTCCGAGCTTTGCTTGGTACGCGCGCGCCCCTGGCGATCCGGCTGTCGAAGTCACCGGCAAATCCGAAGTCACATCACCGTTCATGCTCAGAACCTTCAGATCCGCCCGAGCCGAAGTCGGCAATCCCAACACCACCGACCCGTTCACTGTTTCCAGATTCATTGGGCCGCCATCTGCCAGTTGGCGAAGCTCTAGCCGCACGTTCCCGTTGGTAGTCTTCTCGCTGAACCGGCCCGTGCTGTTGGTCACTTCAACATTTCCGTTGACGGAACGTAGCGCTCCGGAGCCTTCAACACCGCGAACGATCACGCTTCCGTTCACCGTTTCCACGCTTCCCAGCAGGATTCGATAAGGCACGTGTACGTGATATTCCACCGCCACTTCCGCGCCTTCTCCTTTCGGATAGCGCGTGTGCACCGTAATTTTGCCCGGCGTGCTGTCCACTTCAATTTTCACCAGCTCCACGTCGTGCTGGTCGCTCTGAGAAGTTTTTACCGCACTCACTTCCACCTCGTCGCGGTCCCAGCCGTCCACTTGGACGGAACCATTCACGTTGTCCAGCAGAAAGCTTCCGCCCGGCGGCAAGGGATAGGTTTGTTTGAAAAGCTTGTCGATTTCGCCTGCCGAAGATTTGGGTGAGAAAAAGAGGATTGTGGCCAGCAACAAAAGAAAGCTCGCTGCAGCTTTCGCCGGCCATCGCGAATGGGACTGGCATTGCCTGTTTCGCATCGTCGTTTGCACAGTACGCCCCCTTGAATCTACTGCATTCCTGCTCTGTGGACGTTCGGCCCTCTTTCGGCCGGGAATCTTTTCGCCCGCACGATCTGGACAATGCCGCGCCACGAAGCTTTGTCGCTCCGTCTATGGCGCATTCTCGTGCGCTTGCGCTCGCTCGAGTTGCTGTAACTGCAAACGTATTTTCTCCTGCATTTGTTCCATTTGCTGTTTGTATAGCTGAACTTGCTTGCTCGCGTCACTGGCCACTAGGTGGATATTTCCCGCCACCGTGCGCAGGTGCAACACTTCGCCTCCCCCATTTAAGGAACCTTCCGTGCGAACCATACGCCCACCGCTGTCGGACGAGCGGTCGTCACTCACGTTCAACCGAAGGGCGGGATCCACGATCACGCGATGCTCATCTCCCGCTTCGACCTGCGCATCGATTGTCACTGGCAATTGCTGCGGAAGGTACACAACAATGTCACCGTCATTCGATTGCAACTCGCATTGACTCGGCGATTTCACCGGCGCCACAAACCAGGCCGTGATGCCTCCCGCTCCTGTGGATGCCTTCACCGGACTATCCACTTGTGTCAGATAAATGCTGCCTCCCACGGTTTGTAGATCGGTTGGCCCCGAAACGCGTACTACTCGTATCCCGCCTCCGCCTGTTTTTGCTCGTACCAACCCGGTGGATTCGCCTACCTCAATCTGTCCGCCCGTAGTCTCGGCAGTCAGCGCGCTCCCGGAATGTTCCACCGTAACGTTTCCGCCCGCGGTCTGCAATTTTGCCACGCCCTCCACGGACGCCATACGGATGTGCCCGCCGCTAGTGTGCAGCGTCGCGCCACCAGAAACCGCGCCGGTTGTGATATGCCCGCCGCCGGTGTTAGCGAACAGTCCTCCGCTCACATTGTTGACCGTAATGTGACCGCCGCCGGTAACCAGCCGCGCGTCACCGGCAACATTTCCGGCCATAATGTTCCCGCCGGAAGTCAGCACCCTTTCCGGGCCATCAATGTCATCGCTGTCTATGTTTCCGCCGCCCGTTGAAAGATCCAAACTGTAATTTCTCGGCACGTTCACCGTCACCGTTACCCACAGCCGTCCGCTAGATAGCCGCGAGGTTTGCCCCCGCAGATAGACTCCATCGCCCGTCTCGCGCGCGCTCACCGAAAAATTCTTCAACAACTCTTTCGCATCTTTCTGTGACGCATCCGTCTCCAGATGCACGGTGTAATCAATCTTTCCTGAATTTTGTGTGTGAACTACGATGTTGCCTAGGTCCAGCGCAAGATGAAGTCGCAAGCCGTCGCGAGTAGTAATCGAGCCTCTCAAATCGGATTTCAACCGCGTGCTGGAGGTACGAGGACCATCCGCCAAAGCAGGACTAGACAAAGTAATTACCGCGAACAGCGCGAGAAAAGTAATATTGCGGGTGAAAGTTAAATCGGGGAATTCGCCGAAGTATTTCCCGATGGCTTGCATCGGCCCGGAAGCAGGCATCGCTCGCGCCATCTTAGAACTTTTGCCGCGGCCCTAGATCTTGAATCGCCGCCGCGCTCTGCAGGCGAATATACGTGCTGGGATCCTTATGCATGCGCTCTCGCAACACGGAGAGCAAGTGATCGTCAGATTCCACTTGTCCCTTCGCGGCCATTGCGCGCAAAGCGTTGATTGCTTCCACCCGCACGCCGGGATTCTGATCGTCCACCAACGCGTCAAGCAAAGTCTGTTGAATAATGTCTTGCGGCTCCGCGCCATCCAAAGCCTCCAGCGCCTTCAGCCGCACCGCCGCATTGTGGTCCGTGTGCACCGTCTGGCAAAGCACCGAGCGCACATCTGCATCTTTGTTCAGCGTGCGCAACAGCTCTACGGCGTTCATCCGGACGTCTGCATCAAAGCGCTGGTTGTTGCGCAGCACAAACATCAAGAAATCCTTCACATCATCGTTGTTCACCGTTCCGTGCATGGTGACGGGCCGTTGTGCATTCAGCTGTACATCCACTTCCGGAGTTCCATTTTCGCCGGACGGCAGCACGGTCATACCAGCTACGGTCGCGGTGCGGAGATCTAGTTTATTCGGAGGATTCAGTGGATCCGGGTTCTTCCTTGGCTCGACTCTCGCGCTATCCGTAGTCACCTGATGCTGCAACAGCCTCGGGCCCAGCATCCCAACCGAAAAACCAATCAACAAGAGCAGAGCTGCGCTCCACGCCGGCGCCGGAGAAATCCAACTCGTCGGCAGCAACGCGCCAACCGTACGCCTCAACCAGCCATGCTCTTCTTCCCTATCCAACGCATCTTCCAAACTCGCGCGGCATCCCGCCAACAGCGCCGCATCCGGTTCCGTACGGTTGCTCGATAGCAATGCCACCAACGCATTTTCCTGTGCCAGCGTCTCATTACACCGTTCGCATTCAATCAGATGGCTTTTCATTTCGGCGACCTCCGATGCATCGAGTTCGCCCGCGGCAAATAGGGTCCACTTTTCTTCGAACCCGTTACAAATTTCAGCCGCCATTTTGTCGTGCCGTTCCTGCTGCATTCCTTTTCATCCTCACTTATAAAAACGTTTAGAACTTCGAAATCGTCGAATCTGTAACAGAAACTTGTCGAGCCTACCTCATCCCATCCAAACTAGCCCGCAGCTTCCGCGTCGCGCGAAACAAAGAATTCTTCACCGTTTCTTCCGACGTTCCCAACATCTCGCCGATCGCACGCAATTTCAATCCTTGATAGTGTTTCATCTCGAAAACCATTCGCTCGCGTGGAGAGAGCCTGTCCAGCGCCGTCGCAATATGCGCACCCAACTCCTGTCCCAACAAGTTCTTCTCCGGATTCGCCCCCGGCCTCAACTCCGGCTGGCGGTCAAAAAAATCTCGTGTCCCGCCTTCCGCTTCTTCCGGCACCGGCGCTTGATCTTCTCGACGGCTCGTGCGGCGTCGCAAATGGTCCAACGCCACATTGGTCACGATGCGATACAGCCAGGTATAGAAACTGCACTCAAATCGAAATCGATGCAAGTTCCGGTAAACCCGCAAAAAGCTTTCCTGGTAAATGTCCCGCGCATCTTCGGGACGATGCACCAAATTCAGCGCCAGACGCAACACATCGCGGTCGTAGCGCCGCACCAAATCCTCAAACGCCAGGCGGTCCCCCGCCTGTGCGCTGCGAACCAGCGCCTGCTCCTCCGCAAGCTTCACCGCCGCTGCGGCGCGCGCATCCCCTTCAAACGCGACGCTCATCCCCATGGTGTTTGCCGCCGGTTGGGTTTCCGTTTCGGGTGGCTTTGGCTTCTTGCCACTCTCTCCGTGAACCCCGCGGTCTCCGGACCTTTCTACAAGATTCGAGTAAATAGACGGTTCTTGTGACCGTTGGTGAGCACCACTTGACGTAGATTTCCCACTATCGGACATATGCCCCAAAGCCTGTCCTCTAGCTGAGATGCACGGGGTATGTAAGATGTTGTAACCGATACGTTTAGTCGTTCAAAGTTCGCGTATCCAATCGCTCGAGCTGCCGTGCAAAATTCAGCCATAAACTGGATTGCACGGCATGCGCCAAAACTCATATCTTCGATCCCAGACGGATTAGCCCGTAAACCGCCACACACACCACAAAGTCCGTAGCGCTCCCCCAATCCAACAGAAATTCTCGATGCCTCAAAGCCTGTGGCAGGTGCGGCACTAAAGAAAAATAGTAAATCGCATTACCAACCAAGATGGCCGCCGTGTACTCCACCCACCGCCGCGCCGTTATCCCAAGAAATTTTCGCCCCATGTCAGGCATCTTCCCTCTCACCGTGCCTTGTCTCCGCCGTTCACACAAAAATGTTATAAATGTCCTGCAACCACTGTTCGAATTAATCGGCACTTAGCAAGTGCTCTGACCCGTGACCATCTCCCTGACCACTCCAGTAAAATTTCTTCGAGGCGTCGGCCCTCACCGCGCCGCAATTCTCGAAGAGCGCGGACTCTTCACCGCCGGCGACCTGCTCGGCTATCTTCCCTTCCGTTACGAAGACCGCATCCGCTTCACTAAAATCGCCGAAATTATTCCCGGCCAGGTTCATACCATTCTCGCAGAGGTAACCTCCGGCGGAGGCGCCACCGTTCGCTTCGGACGCGGTCGCCCTGCCATCTTCCACGCCACACTTCGCGACGGGTCCGGCACTCTTCACGCGCGCTTCTTCCACGGCGCATACCTCGAAGGCCGCATGAAGGAAGGCCAACGTTTCGTCCTGCACGGTAAAGTGGAAGTCGATCCCTACCGTCCAGCGCGCCTTGAAATGGTAAACCCCCAGATTGAATCCGTCAGCGCCACCGAAGGCGCAGCAACCGACTCCACCGAGGTCGGCCGCATCGTTCCCATCTACGAAGCCATCGGCGCCATTGGCTCGCGCATGCTTCGCAAAATTATCCACGGAATTCTCACCAATTTCGAAGGCGATATTCCCGACCCTCTTCCGCCGGAGATTCGCGAACGCTACAAATTTCCCTCGCGTCGCGACTCCATCCTCTTCGCCCACTTCCCTCCCAAAGATGAAAATGTAGAGCAGCTCAACGGTTTTCGCAGTCCCGCGCAAACCCGTCTCATCTTCGAGGAGTTTTTCTACTATCAACTCGCGCTCGCTCTTCGCCGCTCGCGCGACCATTCTCGACGCGGCATCGCTATGCGCGTTCGCGAGGAAAACATCCGCGATGCCGTGAAACGCATCCTGCCCTTCAAGCCTACTGCGGCGCAAAAGCGCGTCCTTGTTGAAATCGCCGCCGATCTTGAACGCCCTTTTCCCATGCACCGCCTTCTCGAAGGCGATGTCGGCAGCGGCAAAACCATCGTCGCCCTGGAAGCCGCCACGATCGTCATCGAAAATGGCTATCAAGTCGCTCTCATGGCGCCCACGGAAATTCTCGCCGCGCAACATTACCTTTCCGCACGCCGAATTTTTAAGCAGGCAGGCTACGGCATCGAGCTAGTGGTAAGCGGCAGGAAAAAATCTGTGAAAGACGCTGCACTAGCCAGCGCTGAATCAGGTGGCGCACAACTGGTCGTTGGCACGCACGCCCTGATCGAAAATCCCGTGATCTTCAAACGTCTCGGCATGGTCATCGTGGACGAACAACACCGCTTCGGCGTTCTCCAACGCAAGCGCCTCATCGAAAAAGGCGCGTCTCCGCACGTTCTGGTAATGACCGCCACTCCCATCCCGCGCACTCTCGCCCTCACACTCTACGGCGATCTCGACCTCTCCGTAATTGACGAAATGCCGCCCGGCCGCACTCCCATCGAAACTCGCTGGAGCGATGACTCGCAACTTCCCGGTGTCTGGGAATTTGTGCGACGCGAAATTGCGCGCGGCCGCCAAGCCTACGTCGTGTATCCCGTAATCGAAGAATCCAAGCAGGAATTGAAAGCCGCCACCGCCGAATTCGAGCGACTGGCGAAAAACGTTTTCCCCCAGCTCCGTCTCGGCTTGCTTCACGGTCGCCTGAAGAACGACGAAAAAGATTCCGTGATGGAACAATTTCGTCGCAATGAAATCCAAATCCTCGTCGCTACCACCGTAATTGAAGTAGGCGTCGACGTTCCCAACGCCACCATGATGGTCATCGAGCATGCCGACCGCTTCGGCCTCGCCCAACTCCACCAGCTTCGCGGACGCATCGGCCGCGGCACCCAAAAATCTCAGTGCATCCTGATCGCGCCAAAGAAAATCACAGGTGACGCCCAACAGCGCCTCGAAACCATGGTCGCCACTTCCAACGGATTTGAAATCGCCGAACGCGACCTGAAACTGCGCGGCCCCGGCGAATTCTTCGGCACACGCCAGCACGGCGACGCCGCCTTCTCCGTCGCGCAGCCTCTGCGCGACCACGAACTCCTCGAGATGGCCCGCCGCGAAGCGTTCGCGCTCGCCGAAGACCCCGCCAAAGCTGCCGAAGTAGTAGCCCGCCTCGAATCCCTAAGCGCCGTCTGGCAAAAACGCTACCAGCTAGCCTCCGTCGGATGAGCCTTGGGATTATGTAGCGCCGGCATCCTGCCGGCTCTTTTTCTGTCAGATCTGGACAGTCTTGTGGGTCGTGGCTTTAGCCACGACAAAAAGCCAGCCTTTTCGATTGCGGCTTTAGCCGCTGAAGCTCCGTCCTGCGACTTTCAAATAGACCGCACACAAAGATTCTTTCATCTCCGAACATGAGGTAAATTACTGAGGAGTTCCTGGGACTCTCATGCGCGTAATCGCCGGTAAATATCGCAGCCGCCGCCTAAAAACTCCCGGCTTCCTGAAGGAAGGTCGGAGTCCTCAAACCCTCCGCCCCACCAGCGACCGCCTTCGCGAAACGCTCTTCAACATCCTCGGCCCATCCGTCACCGATTCCCTCTTCGTCGATCTCTACGCCGGCACTGGCGCCATCGGAATCGAAGCCATCAGCCGAGGCGCTCGCGAAGTTTTCTTCATCGACCGCGATCCCGGCTCCATCAGCCTGGTCCGCCAGAATCTCGAATCCCTGAAAATTTCCGCTGGAGTAGAAGTAATCACCGCCGACGCCGAACGCGGTCTCGACAAACTAGCCGCCCGCCACCTCATCGCCGATTTTATTTTCCTGGACCCGCCCTACGACGATGATGGCTGCATCGAAGTCCTCGAATATCTCGACGCCTCCCATCTGGTCGCTCCCCAAGGCATCGTCATCGCCGAACACAGCTCCAAACTCGATTTGCCCGAGCGCCTAGTCCGCCTCGAACGCACCCGCCTCCTAGAACAAGGCGACGCCGCCCTAAGCTTCTACCGCCTAGCCGCCGCCGCTTAGTAACACGGTCCAGAAAAGTTCTTGTGCTTGTAACCATGGCTGAGCAGCAAAGACAGGAACAGCCGGTCGAACGCGAAGCCGCTGTGGCCACGGCTGTCCCCGACCCCGCGTGTCATCGCGGGACCAGTGCGTCTCTTGCAAAGATCAGCAGGCTGACCTCGCGAAACGGGCTCAGGCCGGTGCCCACGAGCTAACGACGGCATCGCAGCCGTTCAAACGGAATGGCCTTTCGCCTTGACGGCCTGCTGAGCACCCGCGAATACATCGCGCGCGGATGTCGTACCCGCTACGTGCTCCGTACCCGTGACTCCGAGGTCCATCCATCCCGCGTTCACGCCGTCAAACATTTCTTCGGCAGGTCCAGTGTGGCCCTTCGGGACGCCGAACTGCTCGAACGCTTCCGCCCACCCCGCACGCGGGACGGCAAAGGCCTTCACGTCGCGTTTTAGGACTTCGCCCAATTGTTTCGCCACTTCATCAGCGCTCACCATCGAACCGAGCTCGATAATGCGATGTCCTGACCACGCGGGCCCGGTCAGAAGCTTTGCTACCTCTGCGCCGATGTCGTTTGTCGCCACCATTGTTGATTTCCGGTTTGTAGGATTGTAGAAGACCGGTAGTGTTCCGCCTTGGGCAGCCTGTAAGCCGAAAAGAAAGTTTTCGAAAAATCCGCCTGCGCGCACAAACGCGACCGGAGATGGCAGGCTGCGAAGACCTTGCTCAAAAAGCGATAAGCCCGTGATCATCCCCACCCCGCTTGTTCTATTCGCGCCCATCGACGAGAGCGCTACCACCCGCGGCGGCACTGCCTTGGTCAGCGCCTCCACATAGTTCGCAATCACGTCCTTTGCTTCTTTGTAATCAGGCGAGGGTGCCCATACAGTCGGCAACATAACAAACGCGCCCTCCACACCTTTGAGCGCCGCCGCTATGGCTGTCGCATCGTTCCAGTCTCCATCCACCAACTCCACGCCTTGGCCCGCCCACTTCGCCGCTTTCTCGCGATTGCGCACAAGTGCTCGCACCTGTTTGCCTTGCTTCAGCAGATGACGCGCGGTGGCGCCCCCAACTTTTCCAGTAATGCCCATGACTAGATACATGTTCGTTCCTCCTTGTTGTTTTCTTGCCCGTGCAACTTGGTAACGACCCGTGGTCCGATGAGTCCATTACCGCCGATCACTATGATTTTCATGTTTGCCTCTGTAGTTTCGACCGAGGCTTTTCAGGTTTCGGCTGGGGAAAGTTTTGCGAGGCTGAGGAGGGCCCGCTGATGTTAGGTTAAACCTAGGTCAAGCACGCTAATTGAATGTGCTCAGGGGCATGTAGCTGGACGATACGGCGCCCCTCCTTTTTAAGTACGCTCTTGCGTCGGCGAAGTCAATAGCGAGCCGGGCAGATTTGTCTTGCACACTTTGCGGGAAGGGAGCGCAAAGTTTGAAGCGTAAGCGCAGTCTTCGTTTTCGAGAAGGCTGCGGGTTTAGATCAAACACCTGCGACATTCCTGCCGACATTCCCGCCGCGATTTCCCCTCATTCCCAAAACGGAACTGCTCGCAAAAATAATTCACGCACACAGCCTCCCACTCCTTGAAATCGCTCCAAAACCGTGCTACAAAAAGCTTCACCCAAAATAATCTAATAATATTTTTGTGCCCCGACAAACGGGGCCAGAGCGGAGTTGTGTTTACACGCCGTGGTGGGTCGCGGGTTTACCCGCCCGTGGCGGGCGAAGGGCGGCCGCGCGCCGAATGGAGTTGTAGCGGCGCTCGAAGGAGGATACGTGCCGGCAGTTTGCGGAAGAGATGTGACGATGGCGCGGCGCCAAAAGCCAGCCAAAATCGAGCCAGTTGTCACTTCAAAATCTGCAAGTGGGCGCCCACTTCTAACCGAAAGTGCACCACAAGTAGAATTCAACGCAACTCGCTCAAAACAAACAACGAAAAAAATTCTAACCGAGGCCAGAACACACATTAGGATTTTCAACTTTCGTCCATTCTCAACACAAAATCTCGCCCAGTTGATACAGCACCACCGCTTCCTCATCCGCCCAAGAAGATCGAGCTGCGGCCGCACTTCTACCCGGTTCTGGCCGAAAAGTAGAAGTTTCAGAAAACAAAAGATTAAACCCTTTCTACCCGGGGCCAGAACCGCACAGTACGATTCGCGGTTCCACTTTTCTGCGCCGTTTTCTCCGCAAGCCTTCCCCATTAAAAGTACAGCCGCATCCGCACTCAACGCATCGTATCCCATCGGGTATAATGCCACGCACATGCCTTCAGGATCTCAGGCCACCCAGCGCGCCCGTGTAACGCAGCCCCTAAGCGACTCGCGGGACTCACTCGACGCCTTGCCGGTGCACTCTCGTTTGCCGCGTCTTGACCTCGGCGTCGATTGGGAATCGCCTTGGGAAGAGTTTCGCACTAGCGTTCGCGATTACTTCCATGGTCCGCGCCCGCCACGAGACGTCGAAACCCCTGAAAAATTCTCCGTTGCGCGTCGATTGGATCGAAGGGAAGCTGCCACGAAGCGCGTTCGCGGCTTCGTCTCTCTGGCACGTCGCTATCGTGATGATTCTGATGCTTCCCATATGGGGATTTCTGGCCCATGCTCAGCCGACCCTTACCCTTCCCCAAATTGAACTCACTTACGTGCCAACTCAGGACCTGCGGCCAATCTCGCTTCCCGGAAATCAGCCGAAACCTAGTCCAACAGGCAATCCTGCCAAGCCTTTGCCGCGTAGCGGCGCTGATGCCTTTCATCCGCGCCAGACAATCCTTTCGCAGCCGGTGAAGATCACGCACCCGCGCCAAACTCTCATTCAGCCGGAAGCGCCCGCCGCACCGCCAAAGATGGTGCCGCAAATGCCCAACATCGCGGAGTGGGCGGCCACTTCGCCCGCACCCAAGCCGCAGTTGAAAATTGCGCCATCCGTTGTCGCTCCGAAAATGCAACATCGCGCCGTAAGTGACGTCGCCGCACCCAACGTGGCTACACCCGAACGAAACGCCGGCCCGCTGAATATCGCATCGTCTCCGCTGGAAAATGCGCAACCAAAATTACCCGTGAATCCGATGACGAATTCCGCGCCGGCTCAGCGCAACGTTCACGCCGACGCTGGAGCCGCTCCGGTAATCGGCGCGAGCGCGTCCGCGGGAGACGACAGTCTGCACCGCCTGATCGCAATCTCTGCCACGCCCGCTCCGCCCGCACCGGAAGTGAACGTCCCCCAGGGAAATCTTTCGGCTCGCGTCTCGATTTCTCCGGACGGTACGCGTGCAGGGGTCCCAGGAGGTTCGTCAAACGGAGCGGAAGGCAACGGAGGAGCGGCCGGGTCGCCTGCGAGCGCTGGCGGCGCTGGAAAAAATTCAGGCGCGAATGCAAGTGGACTTCCCTCCGGCGTAAGCATCAGCGGGGGAAATGGTAATTCGAGCACCGCGGGACTCGGGACCGCAGGAAATCGCTCCAAGCCCCTGATTCTGAAACCGATGACGAACACCTCCGCGCCGCCCAACGTGTCGCGCAACGAACCGATCGACATAGGGAAAATCGATCCGGGCATGCCGCCGGAAAAAATTCTTTCTGGCAAGGAAGTATTCACGTTGCACGTGGACATGCCCAATCTCACGAGCTCAAGTGGCAGCTGGATTCTGAACTTCGCGCAGTTAGACGATTACGCGCCTGCCTACCAGCGGCCTAAGGGAAAGCTGGCCGCACCCGTACCAGTTCGCAAAGTGGATCCGAAATATCCGCAGCTCGCCATCAAGCAGCACATCGATGGCGAGGTAATTCTGTACGCCATCATCCGCAAAGACGGCCGCGTGGACAGCATTCAAGTGGTGCGCAGCATCGATCCTCAACTCGATCAAAACGCCATGGAAGCCCTGTCACGCTGGGAATTCCGTCCCGCAACCCGTGAAGGCCAGCCCGTCGAACTGGAAGCCGTCATACATATCCCTTTCCGCTACAACCCGCCCGAGTAAAGCAAAAGTGCAAACTGGAAAAATACCACGCGCGCCTAAACGCGACGCCAACCGTTTTATTGAGGTAATTTCAATTCGCGAACTGAGATCTTATGTTGAAGCTTTCTGCGAGGAAGCACGGTGCTGCTCCGCGGCTTTTTCTTCCAACAACTTCACTAATGCGAAGAGTACCAGATTCGCCGGGGTAGCAATTCCGAGCTCCGTGCCGCGACGAACGACATAGCCATTCAGCGAATCAATCTCAGTGCGCTTCCCGCGCGCCAGATCCTGCGCAGTGGAAGACGTCGCGTCGCTGCCTATGCCCTGGAGAAACTGCAAACCCTGCGAAAGGAAATCCACCTCCGGCAATTTCACTCCCGACGCGCGCCCCACCGCGACTGTCTCGGCTATTACCTGGCTGAAAATGTCCCGCGTGACCCCGCTGTGTGCCAAATGTGCATAACTGATTTGCGTGATCCCAGTGACAGCATTTCCTGCACAATTCATCACAAATTTAGACCAAAGATCCGCCTCGATGTCCGGCGAAATGCGGCACGGGACGTTGGCTGCTGTGAAGAGCGCTGCAATCCGCTCCGTACGATCAGATCGCCCTGGGAGCGACGAAGCGGAAGATTTGGCGGAGCCATCGCGGTCGGGAAACTCACCCACCGCCAAACTTCCGCCACCAGAATGTTTTATGTGGCCGGGCTCGGGCATTGCTGCTGCGATGTATACCACCGCAGCCAGCGGATCCACTCCAGAAGCGGCGCGAATCCGAGGAATGTTGTCCACGCCATTCTGCAAACTGACGACGACCGCGTCTGGCGCAAGATACGGTTTAAGCGACCGAGCGGCATCCTCCGTATCGGTGGTTTTCACGCAGAACAAAACAACGTCGGCGTCGCGCACTGCGGATGTTTCCGTGGACGCGTTCACCGCAACGCGCTCTTGAAACGAAACCGTGTCGAGAAAGAGTTTATTCGCGCGAATAGCTTCCACATGCGCGGCTCGGCCGATGAGGGTGACCTGCACACCCGAGCGTGCAAGCATCCCGCCGAAATACGAGCCCACTGCGCCCGCACCGAGCACGGCAACTCGAACCTTCGTGTTAGCGGAAGTCATCGACTCAAATCCTCGTCTGCGTCATCGAGGGAAAGAATTCTCCCCAAGAGATTCTCGATGCGCATCAAAAGTGGCTGCGCATTTCGCGGAAGCTGTTTAGGATCAAAAGCTTTCCCCCGCCGCTCTCAATCTCGCATTTTTCCAGTTCCCACGTAGCTGAATGCGGAATGAATACAGCGCTCAGTCCGGCATGCATGGCCGGGTTGATGTCGCTGCGCGGACTGTTGCCGACCATCCAGCCATGCGTTTTCACGATTTTGAATTGCTCGATCATCCGTTCGTACAAGCTGGGATCTTTTTCCAGCACGATTTCGATGGAATCGAAATAAGGCTGCAAGCCGGAGCGTTCCACCTTGGCGGCTTGCTCGGCAGGCTCACCCTTGGTGACCATAATCAAGCGATGATGTTTGGCCAAATACGCCAGAGTCTCCGGTACACCTTCGAGTATGTGCGGTGGCGTGGCTTCCAATTCTGCAGCCATCCTCTCGATCTCTTTCACAAGTTCGCGCTTCGCGGCGTTTCCCGCCAGTTTTAGGTAGGTGTCTTCCAACGAGCGGCGAAAGCTGCGCACGCCATAACCATGCTGGCGGATATTGCGGCGTTCTGTTTCATTCAAGATGTGACGGATATATTCGCGCGTGTAACCAAGATGCTCGAGCTGGGTAATGAAGTGATCGATGGTTTTCTCAAAGAAAATATTATTTTCCCAAAGTGTGTCGTCCGCATCGATCAGAATTGTGTGCCGGGCCATACTAAACTTTTGTGCTCTCCCCGAAAAGAAGTCAAAATCTATTTTACCAAGTAGACGGACGGTTTATCGCGCGCAATTGAGGGAATGACTACCGCTCAGAATGCCAAATTGTCAGACGGCGGAAGCTTTGCGCGTCCCGGCGGCTACCTGCTCCAGAATCTCGCGCGCAATTTTCTGCAAATCGCCAAACCGCGCAAGATATTCCTGAAAATCGCGGTTCAAATCAAGCGCCAGGTTGGGATTGAGCTTAGTGCGCAAGATCATATCGCGCAGGTGAACCGGGTGCGGCAGGACAGCCTCGTCCCTTAGCTCTTCGAGCGCTAAATTCGGATCGTAGTGATACATGGTTCCTCCTCAGCAAGCCGAGCGGAAGCCACATTCTACTCCGATTCAACAAAGTGGGAGATGCTCAAGGACTTTAAATCGAGGCGGGCAGAAATTCATAACGCTCGATCCGAGCGGCGATTCCTGGTGTCCCCTTATTCTGGTCCACGCGCAGCACCCGAGCGTAACAGCGAATATGAACGTCACCGGCAAGAGTGATCTGCTGTGGCAAGGTGAGAACGAATTCAATAGGACTGCCGGTCTCGACGATCGCTTCCATAACGAAGTAAAGACCGCGGAAACTGACGTCGCGCGTTTCACCTTTTTTTTCGAGGATGCCGCTGTCCGCTGAGAAGCGGACTTTCATGGGCAGGTTCATCGTAAATCTTCGCGCGGCGCGACGCTCTACATCCGATTCCATCCGCCCTCCAGGGGAGCAGTTCGGCTTTGGTCAAACTACCACCGCCGCGCGATTGCCGCAATGGGATTCGGCGGCAAAAAGAAGGAGAAAATCGCACTATCAATTTCATTCGCCTTTGCGGTGAACGAAACTGTCCGCTACACTCGCAGACCAATTTTATGGCGGAAGTATTTCATCGAAGCATTTTTCTGGAAGGGCAAGCCGGGCGACTTGAGTCCACGCTGTGGACGATGCCGGGAACGGACGCGCGCTTGGCGGCCGTCGTTTGCCATCCGCATCCGCTTTTCGGCGGCACCATGCACAACAAAGTGGTCTATCAGGCAGCGAAGACGCTACATCGCCGAGGAATACCGGTACTGCGATTTAATTTTCGTGGGGCGGGAATGAGCGAGGGGCAGCACGATAAGGGGGAAGGCGAGCATGAGGATGTTCGCGCGGGATTAGATTACCTGGCCAAAGAATTCCCCGGACATCGAATTTTGCTTGCGGGATTCAGTTTTGGCGCGTGGGTTGGTTTGCAGGTGGGATGTGCGGACGAACGGGTAACCGGCGTCGTAGGTTTAGGAATTCCAGTGGACAGCTCTGATCTCACGTACTTGCGAGATTGCGCAAAGCCAAAACTCTTTGTGCAAGGCGCGAAGGATCAGTTTGGATCGCGAGCGAATGTCGAGAAACTCTACGCCGAACTCGCGGAACCAAAGAAGCTAGTGTTTGTCGAAAACGCGGATCACTTCTTTACCGGGCATCTCAGCGAAATGGCTGTGGCGATCGATCAATGGCTCGATGGAACTTTCCCAGAGCTGCGCCACAGTTCCACTGCCCTCTAACCTCTGGATTCGAATAATTTCAGAAATTGCTCGCGTGAGGCCGGCTCGATTCCAATGAGGCTGAGGTTTTTATCCACGTGGGCGGTTTGGCTCATACCGACTAGCGCAGTGGTAAGTCCCGGAACAGAGCGCGCGAACTGCAGGGCAAGCGTAGAATTTTCCTTCACTCCGAGCGCGGCAGAAACGAACGCCGGCAAATTCTTGGTGAGTTGACCCTGCAAGAGCGCAGCGCTGGTAATCAACGAGATCCCGAGGGTTCTGGCGGCTTGCACCATCGGCACAGGTTTCCCGTCGATCATTTGATTTGGCCGCGTGAGTGCCTCCGGCATGGCTAGATTGAACGGTAACTGTACGAAACGGAAATGATGGGCGGCCCCGCCAACTTCGCTGGCAATTCCAGCCATCTCTGCCAGCGATAAGTATCCTGCGCCTTTGGGATCCTCGCGGAATGAATTCCAGGTGGCCATGCCATACGCGCGGATTTTTCTCTCCGCGACAGCAGTTTCCAAGAATGTGAAGGCCGCGCGAATTCGTTGGCGGAATTCGTCGGCCGAAACTTCACCCAACTGCGTCTCGGGATTGTGCAGATAGAAAACGTCGATGGTTTCGAGGCCCAGATTGTGCCGGCTACGTTCGAGCTGATCGGCAAGGTACGGCGGAGCCATGCAGTGGCATCCCGCGGCAATTTCTTCCGCGCGAAAAATTCCGCGTTCGAGGAATTCGTGCGCGAAGTATTCGTTAGCGTCAGCGGGCATTCCTCCATCGGGAGTCAGGAACCCGGCTTTGGTGCAAACCACAATTTCGTCACGAGAGAATCCCTTGACGAAAAGTTCCTTCAGCGCAGCGCGCACGGAACGTTCGCTGCGTTGAAAGCGGTAATTAATGGCGGAGTCGATGACGTTGCTGCCATTTTCGACAGCGGAAACAATTGCAGCGGTATAAGCGGCGTCTGTGGCGCTATCGGGCTCTCCGAGATAAGTTCCAATTCCGATGGACGAAAGAACGAGCCCGCCCGGAATTTCACGAAAGTGGCCGGCGGCAGAGCGGCCTTTGAAGCGCGCGGCATAGCGCAAAGTCCCTTCTGGCGTAGCGAAACCAGCTTTGCGTTCTTCGGTTACCGCTGAAGCAGGTGACATCAAACCTCTCTCTAGTGTGCGATGAGAACTGGCGCGCAGTATATCAAACGTTTGTAGACGGTGTTTGCGGACGGGCATTCTTGCCGGTCAATCGGGCTTGCCAGCCAAGCCTTGCGCCACTAGCAACTCCCGCGCTTCCAACCTAAGTTTCGGCAAATGCCGCCAGAAAATAAAACCGCCTACTATGGCCCCGATTCCACCTATGGCGACAGTCCAGGGAGCGCCGATACGGTCCGCGAGAATTCCCGCGAACAGCGCACCCATCGGCGCCATGCCCATGAACATCATGGTATAGACGGCCATCGCGCGTCCCCGCAATTCATCCGGAACCATGGCCTGAATCATGGTGTTGGAGCTGGACATCTGCAACATCACGCTATAGCCAACCGGCAATAGCAATATGGCTGACAGCACTAGCCATCTGGAAAATGAAAACAGAACGAGACTCGCGCCAAATCCAATCGCAGAAAAAGCGATCCACCGTCCGAGCCCGTGAACACCGCGGCGCATGGCAAGAGTCAGCGCGCCGAACAACGCTCCCAGGCCGCTGACACCCATTAGAATGCCGAGGGCGCGTGCGCCACCATGTAGAACGCGATCGGCAAAAATGGGCATCAACACCGAATATGGCACGGCAACCAGACTGACTACGCCGATCAGCAGCATGATGGCCATAATCGGCGCGGTACGCCGCACGAAACGAAATCCTTCTGCGATGTGTTCGATTGCGGTGGCTTCTCTGGAAACGAAACGCATGGGACCGAGTTTCATCAGGAGCAAACCGACAAGCACGGCGATGTAGCTGACACCGTTGGCGAAAAAACACCAGCCCTCGCCGATCCAGGCTACCAGCAAACCCGCGATTGCAGGTCCGATGACGCGTGCGCCGTTAAACATGGAAGAGTTCAGCGCGATCGCGTTCATCAAATCTTCGCGCCCGACCATGTCGATCAGAAAAGATTGGCGGGCTGGAATGTCGAAGGCGTTCACAGCGCCGAGCAAAGATGCGAGGACCACGATTTCCCAGACGCGCACTACGTGAGAAAGCGTAAGAATCGCGAGGATGAGCGCGAGAATCATCGACGTGGTTTGCGTGCCAATGACCACACGATGGCGGTTCCATCGGTCGGCGGCCATGCCGCCGATGGGAGCGAGCAGGAATACCGGGATTTGTCCGGCGAAGCTGACTACACCCAGGAGCAGCGATGAACCGGTCAGGCGGTAAACCAGCCAGGCTTGTGCGATGTTCTGCATCCAAGTGCCGATCAGCGAGATGAGTTGGCCGCTGAAGAAAAGCTGGAAGTTGCGATGACGCAGCGAGCGCACCATGTCGCGGACGCGAGAACGACGTTCCGGATCTGTGGGGATCGATATTTGATCGGAAGACGCCTTGGCCATCCTGTCAATTGTACGATGTAACTGGCGAGATGTTATTTCCGTTGCGGCAAGCTTTCTTAACAGGGACATACCAAAATGCCACGCTTGTGGTCATCGCAAAGATTGCGTGCCGGGTTCCTGTTCGCCTGCAGGACCGGGCGCAGGCGCGAGAAGCCGGTTGCAGGCGCGCAAAATACGGCGATAGGGCCAACTGCCTTCACGGAACAAGATTTCGCCTTCGCGCGGCTTAGAATAGAACCATCGTGAAAGCAGAGAAAGATGTTCCGCGAGCTCTGGAGGGGCCGATTGTAAACCGTATCGCGAGCGATTCGAGGTAGGGACTTCGGGATTGCGAGCGTGGGACTGTGGAGAGGCACTTTCCTCTTGCGGTTGCGCTGACCGACTAATTTCGGCAGAAGAATCTGCTTTCGACACGTCTGACTTACTTCGGGAGAAGCTTGCCTGTGGCTCTAAGACTAACCGCAGCATTCCTTCCACGGATTTTGGCTCGGTCGATAGTTCCGCAAAACGCAAAAACAATGGCTCGGCCAACATTCCCGCTAGAGTGGGGAAAACCACGATTGTTTTCTCTTCGGCGGCACGCTGCAAGATTACGGCATCGATTTCATCGATACGGCGCGTCAATTCTCCCCATCCTCGCAATGTGCCGGTGACTTTTTCGAGGCGTTTGTGAAGCGAGGCAGCTTTTTCGAAGTTTAAGGCTTCGCTGGCGGCTTCACGCTGGGTCTGAATTTCTCTGGTTAAAAAGGAGCCAGCGGTTTCCAGCGTTTCGAGAACGCGGCCGACCTCGACGTCGTATTCCTGCTTGGAGCAGCCGGCGAAGCATGGCGCCAGGCACATTTTCATCTCGGAATAAATGCAGCCGGGAAAAGTGGGGTCGCGGCGAATTTTGATCTGGCAGCGGCGAATTTTGAATAGATCGAGAAATGCTTCGCTGAACGCTTCGGCGGCGCGGCGCGATGCGAAAGGCCCAAAATAAAATCCACCGTCCGCTCGAATGCGGCGGGTAACGTACCCTCGCGGATATTCGTTTCGCAGATTAATTTTCAAGAGTGCGGACGGACGCAAGCGCAACAAGCTGCGGTACCGATCCGGGAAATATTTGCGCGCCTGCTCGTACATCGTGAGCAGCTGTTCGAATTTTGATCCGGTTACACGATAATGAATCCCCGCGACCACATTACGAAGATTCAGCCGTTTCGACGGCGCGTCCGGAGCCAGAAGCAATCTTTCAGAGGCTCGTCGAATGTCCGCCGTGCGCGCGAGATAGGGTTTGGCGTTGGTGTCGCGCATTTCAAGCAAGAACACACCCGCGCGGGAGGGCATGGAGTTGAAAAAGTCCGCATCGAATTCAGGTATGAATTGAAGGCGGCAATCCAATTCCAACATGGGCACAAGAATACACTGAGGGAAGACTTCGCGAACATGGCGCGGCGCTATTTTCTTAATATGCTTTCAGGACCCACGCGGCGATCACCAGGCGCTGGATTTCGCTGGTGCCTTCGTAAATCTCGGTGATGCGCGCATCGCGGTAGTTGCGTTCGACAGGATATTCACGGCTATATCCGTAGCCGCCGTGGATTTGAATGGCCTTGTGTGTTACGCGCGTGGACATCTCGCTAGCGAAAAGTTTTGCGATGGAGGCTTCCATGGTGAAACGCGAGCCGGAGTCTTGCTTCCAGGCAGCACGACGGGTGAGCAACCGCGCCGCGTCAATTTCGGTGGCCATGTCAGCAAGCATGAACTGGATGGCTTGAAAATCGGAGATGGGATGGCCGAAAGCCTGGCGCTGTTGCGCGTAGGAAAGCGCGGCTTCAAACGCGCCTTGCGCAATTCCGGTGGCTTGCGCGGCAATGCCAATGCGGCCACCATCGAGCGTGGAGAGCGCGACTTTGTAGCCTTCCCCTTCGTTTCCGATACGATTGCCGACCGGGACTTCGCAATCGGTGAATGAAAGTTCGGTGCAAGCGGTGGCGTGGATGCCGAGTTTCTTTTCTTCTTTGCCGACGGCAAAACCGCGCGTGC
This sequence comes from uncultured Acidobacteriota bacterium, assembly GCA_963838475.1. GTDB lineage: Bacteria > Acidobacteriota > Terriglobia > Acidiferrales > UBA7541 > Palsa-295. The sequence continues at coordinate 515,574 of CAWIRJ010000004.1, read as the reverse complement.
CTTTTTCCACCACGAGCGCGGTGATTCCCTTTTCACCTTTCTCCGGCTGCGTGTTGACGTACACGATCGCGGCGTCCGCGGCGCCACCGTTGGTGATCCAGGCTTTTGTTCCGTTGATCACGTAGATGTCGCCCTTGCGAACGGCTTTCGTGGTTAGAGCGGCGGCGTTTGAGCCGGCCTGCGGCTCGGTGAGCGCGTAACATCCAATTTTTTCACCGCGCGCGAAGGGGACCAGGAATTTTTGTTTTTGCTCTTCCGTGCCGAAGCGGAGGACGGGGTCGCAATAGAGCGAATTTTGAACGGAAAGAATCACGCCTGTGGACGCGCATACGCGCGAGATTTCCTCGATGACGATGGCGTAGCTGATATGGTCCATGCTCGCGCCGCCGTAATTCTCCGGCACGGCAACGCCGGTCAGGCCGAGCTCGGCGGCTTTCTTGAAAGTGTCGCGCGGGAAACGGCCCGTCTCATCGATTTCCTTGGCGTGCGGCTTTACCTCCGCTTCCGCAAAATCGCGCACGCTTTTTTGCAGAAGCTGCTGCTCTTCGGTTAGATCCAGATTCACGCGACTGCCCTCCGGCGATAATTCAGATCATTGAAGAGTACAAATTTTAGGCTGCAGCGAGGCAATAAGGAAGCTAAAATCCGGCCGCAACCGGCGGGATCTGCTAACTTGCGAACGGAGTCGCAGCAGACGTCGCGGTTGTGTCATTTGCGGTTCGGCGAGGAAGTAGGCAAACGCGGAAATCGCCGAAATCTTCATCAAGGATGTTCGAATAAATAACGAAGAGTCCGATTGCGCCTCCAAGAGCAACACCGAACAAGCCCCCCATCAAAGATTCCAAAACTCGATTCCGGCTAAAAGGTCCGAGCAGGAAAGCGCGCGGAATCGCGGTTACGAATACGGCAATCAACCCGTAGACAAACGTCCGCCAGGAGTACGTCCACCACACTGGAATCGTCCGACGGAGTGTGGCCTTTAGTGGCTCGCTGCCTGTCTGACCGCGCTCGGGAAGTAAGCCGATGCGAAATTGTCGGAAATTCTTGCGCAGAATGTAGTTCATCACGAAAAATGCAGTCGCGTAGCTGAAGAAATATGAGTCGTACTGGAAGATCGGTCGAAGGAGGCTGCCCGACACGTTTGAATTTTCGTAGAAGTATCGCGCCCAATAATTGACGACTACCGTCACGACAATTGAAATCAAGGTAGTTGGCCAGAAGAAAGCCCACCAAATACGCAGGCCATGCCCAAGATTGGGTTGGATATAGTTCGAGAGGGCCGGTGGAACTGGGGACGCTACGGAAGGCGTATCGAACATTGAAGGCGGAGCAGGCATCGGAATCGCGCGAATTCTGACCGATATAACCTATAGAGTCAATTAGCAACTTCAGCAAATAGCTTAGGCCAGGGCTTTGCGGAGCTTTTCATAAGTGGTGGAAAGTTCTTCGGGCTCGACGCGCGTCTCGCCAACTACGGTCATGAAATTTGCATCGCCGGACCAGCGCGGAAGGACGTGCAAGTGCAAGTGGCCGGTGACGCCAGCGCCCGCCGCGCGGCCTAGATTCATACCGAGATTGTAGCCTTGCGGATGATAAGTGTGTTCCAGCGCGGTGTACATGCGCTGCGAGAGCACCATCATTTCAGCCAGAGTATCCGGGTCGGCTGCGGAAAGATCGGCCACGTGAGTGTAAGGAACGACCATCACATGGCCGGTAGTGTAAGGATAGCGATTGAGGATTATGAAATTCTTTTTGCCGCGAAAAACAATCTGAGTTTTTACGTCATCTCCAGCGTCGATTGCGGCGCAAAAAATGCAGCCTTCATCCTTCGACGCGTCGGCGATATAACGATACCGCCACGGGGTCCACAAATAATCCATCCTGTTTAAGCCTGCGCTCCGGGCTCGGACGAGCTTGCCGAAGCGCCGCTTGCTCGCGGATGGTTGACGAAATCTTTTAGTTCTTTGCTTGGCTTGAAGAACGGAATTTTCTTCGGCGGGACTTCCACTTTTGCTCCGGTTTTCGGATTGCGTCCTGTGCGGCCGCGGCGTTCGCGGGTACGGAAACTGCCGAACCCTCGAATCTCAATTTTATCGTCCGATTGCAGCGCCGCAATAATGCTCTCGAAAATCGTCTCGATGACCGCTTCCGCCTCTTTGCGAGGCAGCTCGGTGACGCGGGTGACCTCTTCCACGAGGTCAGCCTTCGTCATCGTATGATCTTTGTTTTCGCGCTCTCCGGCAGCCTCTGCCATTGGATGAGGCCTCCTTTCACAATATATGAAGACGCCGAAACATGTGAAGACGTTACGCTCTTTACGGGCTGGGGCAACACCGTAGGTCTTTGCATATCATCAATCTAGCTCAAGGTAAATGATTTTTCCTGCGAAGGAAGGCCTTCCCAAGTCGCCGCCCCCAGCAGCGCCGGAACGAACTAATCTACGACGATTGCCGCTTGGCCATTATTGCGTCACCGATTGTGGCGTTGGGTGACGACTTTACCTGCTTCGGTTGCTGCTTGAATGTTTCGATCTCCTGGCGTTCCACTTGCTTTTGCGCAGCGCGGTAACTCAGGCTAATTTTATGCTGCTCGGGTTCCAAGCGGAGAATCTTGAAGTCGTATTCTCCACCTGTGTTCAAAACAGAAGTTACGCGTGCGCCTCTTGCCGGCTTTTGTTTATCGCGGTCTGCTTTTCCTTTACGTTCTTCAATTTCCGAAACATGGCAGAGACCCTCGATCCCTTCCGCCAATTCAACAAAGGCGCCAAAGTCGGTCGTTCTCGCAACCTTGCCTTTTAAGACATCGCCGATTTTATGCTCGGAAAACCAATTGGCCCAGATGTCTTTCACCTGCTTGATTCCAAGCGAAAGCCTGCGGTTCTGCGAATCAACTTTGAGTACTTTCGCTTCGATTACATCACCCTTCTTGAATTTCTCGCTGGGATGCTTAATGCGTTCGGTCCAGCTAATGTCACTGATGTGAATTAAGCCTTCCATGCCCTCTTCGATTTCCACAAAAGCTCCGAAATCCGCAAGGTTGCGAATGCGGCCATTGACGATAGCGCCGACCGGATACTTTTCAGCAGCAGCCCCCCAAGGATCAGGCATGGTCTGTTTCAATCCCAGGGAAATGCGGCGCTGGTCCGTCTTTACTTCGAGAACGGTAACTTCCACCTCGTCTCCAACTTTCACCATTTTCGACGGGTGCTTCGTGCGTTTCGACCAGCTCATCTCGCTGACGTGCACGAGACCTTCGACGCCGGGCTCGATTTGTACGAACGCGCCGTAGTCAGTGACGCCAACTATTTTTCCTTGAGCTCGCGTACCAACGGCAAAACGCTCGGGGACCGTCGCCCACGGATCAGGCAATAGCTGCTTGCGTCCCAGCGAAATGCGCTGCTTGTCCTTATCAAACTTGAGAATCTGGACTTCGATTTCCTCACCAGGCTTCACGATGGACGAAGGATGTGGCACGCGTCCCCAAACTAAATCGCTGACGTGAAGAAGACCGTCAATACCTCCAAGATCTACGAACACGCCGTAGTCCGTCACGTTTTTCACCCGCCCAGTGACCACGGAATTTTCCGACAGAGAAGCCATCAAAGAATCGCGTTTGGATTTCTGCTCTTCTTCAAGAATCGCGCGCCGGCTGACCACTACATTGCCTCGCTTGCGATTCAATTTTAGAACGCGGACTTCGATGTCGCGGTCCTTCCAAGTTTCCAGGTCGTGCACCGGCCGCAATTCGATTTGCGAAGCGGGCAAGAAAGCACGAACGCCTATGTCGACGACCAACCCGCCTTTTATGCGCTCAGTTACTTTGCCGGTGATGGTGGCTTGCTCGCGATAAGATTTCTCAATGCGTTCCCATACGCGCCGGCGATGAGCGCGCACGTGTGACAGAAGAACGTACCCGTTCTTCTGTTCGTGCAATCTTTCAACTTCAATGGTCTGGCCCTTGCCGAACTGGATGGGACTTCCGGAATCGACAAACTCCTGAGCAGGCACCAATCCTTCGAACTTTCCGCCGACGTCCACGATTACGCCAAGATCAGTCACCGCCAAAACGCGACCATCGAAAATTTCTCCCTCAGCGATGGCAGGCTCTGGTACTGCGAACTGGTCGAGCAGCTGATCCATCGTCTCGGGGGATTCGGCTTCAGCGGTTTCGGTGGGCTCACTGGCAATCGCCGGAGCGCTCGCTTCGCTTGTCTCAGAATGATCCACTGCCGGAGTCGATTCGGGAGCGGCGTCTGCCTTAGGTTCAGAACCGTCGCGCTGCGCGCGGGATATTTCTTGGGGCAGAGCGTTGTTCACCGGCGGAGCCTCAACGCTCTCGGGCGCGCGAACTGCCGCAGTCGCAGCGCCGCTCGAAGAACTGGAAATAGCGTTAGCGGAAGGGATCTGTGGCGCGGCAGCATGATCTGAATTTTGATCGCTGGAATTTTCGCCCGGAACTTCGGTAGTGATAGCTTCCGCGGTGGAAGGTTGGAGATTATTGTCGTGCTCGGCTGACATGGAGAGCGGCCTCCGTACGAGTTCGTGCCCGTCTGCCGAGAATGCAAGCTCGGACTACTCCACCCTACGGGGTTAGAGCAATGAAGGGGATTGAGCGTCCGTGCCCGGCGCTCACATCGAAAGGATGATACGCGTGCGGTTTACGCGTTGTCAACAAACCGTTGGCGGAGGATCCAAACCTGCTAGATTTTGATTTTCAATATTTGCCAATTGTCAAGGCAGGTCTGCATGAACGAACGGAACGGGATAGAAACGTCACAATTCGCGGCACAAATTATGAGCGGAACGCGGCCGGCCTGGCGTACTTGCGGTAATCGGGCCCGAAAATTTCAACGGTCCTGCACATTTCATAAAGTCTCGAGCGAATGCGCTTGCCTACACGTTCGGTGAGCGTGTCTTCACGCGCAGCTCGGATTAGTTCGCCTGAAGGTAGCTTCGCCGCGCGGTATGAGTCAGCATTCCGAGATTGGTCGACACCTTCATCTAGATAGTTTGTGGTAAGCACCGTTACTAGTTTTTGGTTGTAGCGCGTGTTTAGAACATGTCCAACTGTCTCCAGCGCCCAAGGGGAAGGCTTGCTGGACCCAACATCATCGAGCACGAAAATCTCAGCTTTCAGTACCGGTTCGAGAACACCCATTTCTGTAGACTGGCTCTCCGCGTTATAGCTATCTTGAATCTGTTTTAGCAGCTCGCGGTAATCGTAGAAGAGACCGCTGTAGCCGCGCGAAACGATCCGCTTTAAAGCTGCAACCGCGAGGTGCGTTTTACCCACGCCACAGGAACCCATTAACATCACTCCTGGCGTGGCATGCTCCCTAATTGGAGTGAACAGCTCAGCAAATCCCTTAATAACGAGCTTTGCTTCCGTGAGACTTTGGTTGAATTTCGCAAGTTGATCGGGCGAGAGACTCTCGGGTTCATTATCCGTTTCGAAATTATCGAAATCGCAGTGGCGATAACGTTCGGGTACCCGCGCTCGGGCTAGAGCACGCTCGGTCTGGTCGCCTTTGGTGCAATCACACGGGACTGCCCAAACAAGTTTTGGTTTTCCCTGCGACGAGCTGCCGGGCTTATCGGAGGAGACGGCCTGCGCACCTTGCGTGTTGCGTTCCACAACTTTCCAGCCGCTGCCCTGGCAGTGCGGACAATCTGGTTGTGCCATGGTCGAAGAATAAGCGCGGAGCGCTTTGAGCGCAAGCGCACGTCGCTGTGCAAAGCACGCGCATCTGTGGAAAGCGTTGAGGCCAGTTGCAGGTTAAGATGGAACGAAACTGTCGAGGTGAACGGAGAGATGAATTATTTCTCAACGCGGATAGCATGACGCGGAACCGCGCGGACGATGGCATGACGTACTTTGCGATCGTCGGCAGCCGAAAAACTGCGGGCCATCTCGCTGCGCACAAAACTGATGAACGATTCCATCTGCGATTGCATGTCCGCCATTTTGTCGCGCATATTCAAAATGATTTCAATGCCGGCGAGGTTGACGCCTAGTTCGCGCGTCAAGTTAAGAATCACTTCGAGGCGCTCGAGATCAGAATCGGTGTAAAGACGGGTATTTCCTTGCGATCGAGACGGCTTGAGCAAGCCTACTCGCTCATATAAACGCAGAGTCTGCGGATGAAGCTTGTACAACTCGGCGACGGCGCTGATCATATAGCCCGCTTTAGCTTTCTTTTTTGCGCGGCCAGCCATCATCGTCTCCTTACAGGTTACACCGTAGCGCGAGAAAAAATTTCCCGGCGCGGATCTTCCGGATCGATCTTGCCGAGCTCTTTCAACAGATTGCGCACGCGCTCATCTTCAGGCTTCGGCACTACGACTTGAACTTCCACTATCTGGTCGCCGCGCTTTCCGGAATGTCGCGCAGACGGCGCGCCTTTTTCCCGCAGCCGCAATTTCTTACCGCTGTTCGTGCCCGGCGGGATGCGAACTTGCGCGCGGCCATCAATCGTAGGTACTTCCACCTTCGCCCCAAGCGAAGCTTCAGGAACTGTAATGGGCACGACGGTAAAAAGATCATCGCCACGCCGTTCAAAGAATGGGTGCGGCTCGACTCGCATCACGATGTAAAGATCGCCTGGAGGGCCACCATGCAGCCCTGCATTGCCGCGGCCAGCGACTCGCACGCGGGAACCCGTTTGCGCGCCCGGCGGTATGCGCACATCGAGCGTCTCCATCCGCGCGACGCGGCCTTCGCCTCCACAGTTGCGGCATACCGTACGCAGTTTTCCTGATCCGCCGCAACGCGAGCAAGTGATCTGGAAGCGCATCTTTCCGCTCGTCTGGGTCACCTGACCAGAGCCGCCACAAGTGGGACAAACTTTTTCGTCACCGGGAGCCACACCCGTACCGTGGCACACGTTGCAAACATCCAGACGCGTGAAACTTAGTTTCTTCACCGTGCCGCGCATGGCCTCAGCAAAAGTGATGTCGATCTGATACTCGAGGTCGTCGCCGCGTTGGCGTTCTTCGGGAGCTTGAGCCGCGCTGGCTCCGCGGAAGAACTGGCTGAAAAGATCGCGGAAACTTGCGCCGCCTCCCGCGCCTCCGGCTCCCTGACCCACCCCGCCGCCAAAATCGAACCCGCCGAAGTCGAAATGGATGTCTTCAGGCGAGGCTCCGCCGCCGTAACCCGCTCCCGGAGCACCACCACCCTGGCCTGGCACGTTGAACCCGAACTGATCGTACATTTGCCGCTTCTTGGTATCGGAAAGCGTGTCGTACGCTTCCTGAATCTGTTTGAATTTTTCTTCGGCGGATTTGTCACCAGGATTCAGGTCCGGATGGTATTTGCGCGCAAGTTTACGGTAGGCCGCGCGAAGCTCTTTCGCGGTTGCTTTGCGGGGAACCCCTAGGAGTTCGTAGTAATCCTGTTTAGTTGTTGTAGCCATGATCGATTCTTGAAAATTAAGTTCAGCACAGACTCCAGCCCACGATTACGCGCAGGCCAGCGGCGTTACAAATTCGCCCAGCGACCGTTCCATTCTGCAATCTCTTGTGTCTCGCGTGCCGCTTCTTCCTTTTTTTGCCGCTGCATTTCTGATGATCTTCCGGCCATCGAAGCTTCCTTGGCATTAGCACGTTCCAGCCAGCGGTCAATCCAGCCGACCTTTTGTTCAACAGTATTTGGATCGGACTTAAATCGAAGAAACGTCCCGGATATTTCCACCGAGCGCGGCGGAAATTCTGGTTGCACATCCTGCTGCGCGTCGTAGAAAAGACGACGCCAGTCAGCTGTGGGTGATTCCGAAATAGAAACTTGCACGAGGAAAAAATTGTCACGAATTTTCTGTACGGCTTGCGGTGGACCCAAACGCCGAATACCGGTGGTGGTCAAACGCTCTCTCCTCCCAACGCTATTAAAACAAAATGCAGGGCGAGTGTGTAACCCGCCCCGCATCCTTAATGCTCACGCAGACGTTAGTTCGGCTTCTTTGAATCGTCCACGTCAACGAACTCAGCATCCACAACATCGCCTTGTCCCGAAGATGAAGACTTTCCATCGCCGGAAGATTGGCCTTGGCCACCTGGTGCGCCCGCCGACCCTGCTCCGGCACTTGCAGCGCTTTGCTGTGCCTTGTACATGGTCTCCGCGATGCGGTGCGAAACCTTGGTGAGGTTTTCCACCGCTGCGTTCAACTTGTCTACGCCGCCTTCGGTCAAGGCCTTCCGCGCTTCTTCCAGAGCTTCTTCGCCGGCCTTCACATCCGCTTCGGCCAGCTTTTCGCGGTTTTCCTTGATGATCTTATCGGTTTGATAGACCAAGTTGTCGAGCCGGTTGCGCGCTTCCACCTCCGCAAGGCGTGACTTGTCTTCGTCGGCATGCGCATCTGCTTCTTTCTTCATGCGCTCCGCTTCTTCTTTACTCAAGCCACTGGACGCAGTGATAGTGATTTTCTGTTCCTTGTTCGTCGCGTTATCTTTTGCCGAGACGTTTAGAATCCCGTTGGCGTCGATGTCGAAAGTAACGTCAACTTGCGGCACACCGCGCGGCGCCGGAGGAATTCCAATGAGATGGAATTTCCCGAGCGAACGGTTTCCGCTGGCAACGGGACGCTCTCCTTGCAGCACGTGAATCTCGACGGAGGTCTGATTGTCCGCAGCCGTAGAGAACGTTTCCGACTTGCGAGTCGGAATGGTCGTGTTGCGCGGGATCAGCACGGTAGAGACACCGCCCAACGTCTCGACCCCCAGCGAAAGTGGAGTCACGTCGAGCAACAGAATGTCCTTCACTTCGCCGCCCAGCACACCGCCTTGAACCGCGGCGCCTACCGCGACTACTTCGTCCGGATTGACGCCCTTATGCGGCTCTTTGCCATTGAACAATCCCTTTACGATGTCCACAACGCGCGGGATACGGGTGGAACCGCCGACGAGAACTACTTCGTCGATTTTATCCGGCGTCAGGCCTGCATCGCTCAAAGCTTGCTTCACTGGACCGACCGTGCGTTGCAACAAGTCTTCCATCAACTGCTCGAGCTTCGAACGCGTGAGCTTAAGTTGCAAGTGCTTGGGGCCCGAAGCGTCAGCAGTGACGAACGGAAGATTGATTTCCGTTTCCATCAATTGGGACAGCTCGATCTTCGCTTTCTCCGCGGCCTCCTTGAGCCGTTGGATGGCCATGCGGTCTTTGCTCAGATCAATGCCCTGCTCTTTCTTGAACTCCGCTACGATCCACTCGATGATGCGCTGGTCGATATCGTCACCGCCGAGGTGGGTATCACCATTAGTTGATTTAACTTCGACCACGCCTTCGCCGACTTCGAGAATGGAAATGTCAAAAGTTCCGCCGCCGAGGTCATAGACAGCAATGGTCTCGTCCTTTTTCTTATCAAGGCCGTATGCCAAAGCTGCCGCGGTAGGCTCGTTAATAATACGCGGGACTTCAAGACCGGCGATCTCTCCAGCCTGTTTGGTGGCTTGGCGCTGGCTGTCGTTAAAATATGCGGGTACGGTGATCACTGCTTTCGTGACTTTCTCGCCCAGGAAATCTTCTGCGGCACTCTTCAACTTTTGAAGAATCATCGCGGAGATTTCCTGCGGGCTATACGACTTGCCCATGATCTCGATGCGCGCGTCGTCGTGCGGCCCTTTCACAACCTTATAAGGAACGCGCTTGGCTTCTTCCGTAACTTCATCGAAGCGGCGCCCCATGAATCTCTTGATGGAATAAACAGTGTTTTCGGGGTTTGTGATGGATTGCCGCTTGGCCACTTGGCCCACTAAACGCTCGCCGCCCTTAGTGAATCCAACTACGGAAGGAGTTGTGCGAGCGCCTTCCTGGTTGGGGATAACGGTTGGTTCGCCACCTTGCATCACCGCGACGACTGAGTTGGTGGTGCCAAGGTCAATACCGATAATCTTGCTCATGAATACGCTCCTGTGACATCCAGCTATTTGATAGCTAGAAAACTCTACTAACGAGAGACGTGATAATACATGTTGAGCGTATCATTGTCAAGTATACATTTGTTCCTGTACTACGCTGAAACATATAGGCTTACGGCTAGATTTTCGAATTAGGCCGCCGAGGATGCCTCGGATAGTGGATCGTAACGGCTTATCGAAGGCGAAGCCCAACTCTATTGGGTTTAATGTCATCATAGTTCCACTAGCCGAAAGAGAAATCTGGCGAACCTGGGTCGCTGCGTGGCGGCTAGATTCGCGCTACAATGTTCGCGTCGCTGAGAATTAAGGATAGGGAGGATGTCATTGATTCGCCGAATTTTTCGTCCGTTTAGCGGGCTGATTCGTCGCAAGTTCGGAATGGTTGGAACCCTTGCTTTGATTTGCGTTGCCGGGATCTCGGCGCAGACGCAGACACACCCCCGCGCGCAAACCCACGCGGTCGCGAATTCCGATGCCGCTGCTGCCCCGGTGAAATCACTGGGGAACAGGAATGCTCCGATTACAATGGAAGTATTCAGCGATTACCAGTGCCCCTCGTGCGGCAACTTCTATGTGAATAGCCTGAAGTACATGATTCAGGACATGGTCGCGAGCGGGCAAGTTTATTTCATACATCGCGATTTCCCCTTGCCGATGCACCCGTACTCCTACATGGCCGCGCGATGGGCAAATGCCGCGGCCAAGATCGGGAAGTTCGAAGTAGTTGACGCGGCGCTCTGGGACAACCAGCAGGCATGGTCGGCGGACGGAAACATAGAGAAATTCGTCGCTGCTGCCGCTGGTCCAGCTGACTTCAAGCGCATCAAGAAACTGATGGAAGGGTGCGACGTAAATCCCAATGCCTCGGCGAAACCGGCCGCGTTCAAAAATAATGGACAGGAAGATCACGGCTGCGCGCTGGACACCTATATCGAACAGGACAAGCAGCTCGCAAAACAAATTCCGGTTACGCAAACCCCTACTTCTGTTATTACGTCTAAAGGTCAGCGATATCCGGCCATGCCGGGCTTTGTAACCTGGCCGATTCTCAAACAATTTTTGACTTCCCTTTTGAGCCAGTAGGAGAGTTGCTACCGTGTCGACGGGAAAACGCAAAACTTGGCGGCGGGTTTTTCTCCTGATAGGGCGCCTTGCGCTCGCCGGGATGTTTTTGTTTGCGGCCTATGCGAAATTGAAGCCGCAGGCCGCTCTACCGTGGTCGATCGCCTCCATTAGGACTTCCCTCTCGATGTTTGCGATGCAAGTAGACTCTTACCAATTGCTCTCCCCGCAGGCGGTCAGCATAGCGGCTCACGCGTTACCTTTCATTGAGTTGGGCTTGGGGTTGTGGTTACTGAGTGGATTGTGGCTGCGCTATTCCACACTGGCCACGAGCATTATGCTGTTGGGATTTTTTGCATTGATGGTTCGAACCTATTCGTTGGGACTGGAAATCAACTGTGGGTGTTTCGGACCGGGCGAACAACTTGGCAAGAAATCCCTGTTGCGTGACGGCTCCCTTCTGGCTCTCTCACTCGCGATCACCATCTGTGCTTTCCTATCCGAGCGAAATCGCAGTGAATCCGCAAACTCCTTACCTTCGGCCGCCTCCGAGGCTCAGGGGGCAAACTAGCCTGTGATTCTGCTTTTGTCCTCCCGCCAGTAGCGTACCGATTGGTTCGAGTAAAGCAATATTGTACTGGCCGGTATAAAATGTCGCGTTTTGATCAGGAGGCATGGATGCATCTAGTTTCTCGCCGCGCACTGCACGTTCTTTCTTTTCTATTTCTAACAGCAACTTTCACTCTGGCGGCTTTTGGGCAAGATCAAACTAGCCTGACTGCGGGGAAATCGCTGACTCTCGAGCGACTTTTCAGCGCGCCGAATCTGAGCGGCCGCTTAACGCAAGGCCTCGAGTGGTGTCCAGACAGCAAGCGTATCTCCTATCTGGACCGCAAGGGCATGGGTAAAGACGCCACGGTTGAGTTGTGGGTTATGGACGCGGCGACCGGACAGCGCAAAGTCTTAGTGGAGGCGGCTACGTTGAAAGCGACCATGCAGCCGGAAAAAGTGAAAACAACACAAGCCACCGGACTCGGCCGTGTGCAGGCAGAAGACTATCAATGGGCGCCAGGCGGTGATTCCCTACTCTTTGTCGGAAGCAATAGTTTAGTGTTGCTGGATTTACGTACGATGACTCCGAAATCTCTCATAACCAGCGAATCCGAAATCGAGGACCCGAAATTTTCTCCCGATGGCAAATGGATCAGCTTCGTGCGCGATTCAAATCTGTGGGTCATCAATATATCGACGGGCCAAACAACGGCTCTTACATCCGGCGGCAACGAGGAAGTTCTAAAGGGCAAGCTGGACTGGGTGTATCCCGAAGAGCTCGATTCGCGCACCGCCTATTGGTGGTCTCCGGATTCTTCGAAACTGGCGTATTACGAAATGGACGAGCGTCCGGTAACGCGCTACCCCATCATGGATATGAGTTCACCGCTCGGTTCAACGGAATATACGCGTTATCCCCAGGCAGGTGAGCCGAACCCGATCGTCCGAGTGGGCATAGTACCGGTTACAGGCGGGGAAACTAAATGGATGGACACCGGAACGAATACCGACGTTTATCTCGCTCGCGTCAATTGGTTACACGATAGCCGGCGCGTAGCGATACAACGCCTAAATCGAGAGCAAAATCAGCTCGATCTTCTCTTTTGCGATGTTACATCCGGCACCGCACAAAGTATCCTGAGCGAAAAGGACAAGTATTGGATCAACATCAGCGATGATTTGTACTTCTTCTCCGACAACAAAAAGTTTCTGTGGTCCAGCGAACGCACCGGCTTCCGCCATTTCTATCTTTATGATCTTTCCGGCAAAGAATTGGACCAAGTGACTAATGGCGAATGGGAAATCGGAGGCTTGAGCGGATTCGGCCCGCGTTCCACTCAGCCCGGTATCGATGAGGAGCGGGGCTATATTTATTTTCGTTCGAATAAGGACGATGTATTGGATAGCCAGCTCTATCGTCTGTCCTTACGGGACAAAAGTATTACGAAGATCACGCATGGAGCCGGTTCGCACGCCGCTGAACTTTCGCCGGACCATTCCGAATTTGTAGATACCTACTCCAGCTCCATGGCACCGCCTCGCCAGGACCTTTACCGCACGGATGGTTCGCTGGTTGTCGCAATTAATGAGAATAAGGTGCCGGAGCTCGCGGAATATCACCTGTCACCCGTCGAGTTTTCCGAAATTTCGACGGAGGGCGGCACGAAACTGCACGTTTCTATTATCAAGCCGGCGAATTTTGATCCGTCGAAGAAATACCCCGTGCTCATTAGCGTCTATGGTGGACCGCACGTGCAGGTGGTACGAAATGCATGGGGCGGGGGAATTTTCCTTTGGCACGAAATCATGGCGCAACACGGCTACATCATCTTTTCGCTCGATAACCGCGGCTCATGGGGACGGGGGCATGCTTTTGAAACGCCGATCTTTCATCAACTCGGCAAAGTTGAGTTGGAAGATCAGCTTGTAGGCGTGAAATATCTAAAATCGCTCCCTTACGTGGACGGAACCAGGATCGGGATGTGGGGCGGCAGCTACGGCGGATTCATGACTCTGAATGCACTGTTCAACGCCACAGATGTTTTCAAGGCTGGAGTCGCCGATGCTCCGGTGAGCGACTGGAAACTTTACGACACGATTTACACCGAACGTTATATGGGCCGCCCTCAAGACAACCCCGAAGGTTACAAGAACTCCTCGCCGGTCAACCAAGCCTCACAGCTTAAGGGCAAGTTAATGATTGCCCATGGCACCGGCGACGACAACGTCCACTTTGCAAATTCCACAGAAGTAATCAACATGCTTATCGATAACGGCCACTATCCCGACCGTTTAATGATTTTTCCAGGACGTGGACATGGCATCAGCGACCCCGCGGCGCGCTTCCAACTAATGGAAGGGATTATGAAGTTTCTGTTAGAAAATCTTTAGGCAGTCTGGCGCACTAAAGAGGAAACATTCTTTCAAAGCAACTGATTTTGTTCTAGCATACTCGAATATAACGAAACTGCCGGCAACCTCCTGGTGGCAGTAAGAACCCTACGCTCAAGGAATCGAATTGCGACTATCGATGACGACCCGCCAAGTTCTGAGTTTTGCCTGCATCGCAATAGGGATCCTGCTGTGCTCGAACTCAAGAGTAGAAGCGCAAGAGACGGGTCAAGCAGACCAGAAAGCTGCTCCAGCTCAGGGCCCGGTGATGGAAGCCGATCCTTCCGCCCAATATCTTGAAAAAGGCTTCCAGCGACTCTACGAATTGAATTTTGACGGCGCGCGTGTGGAATTCTTTTCGTATCAGAAGAGCCGTCCGGATGACCCGTTGGGCAAAGCCGCGGAAGCCGCCAGCTATTTATTCGAACAATTCAATGCCAAGGGAGTACTGACCTCGGAGTTCTTCCTGAGTGACCAAAAGTTCCTCGGCGGCGTCGAAGGAGCGGCAGCGCAGAATCAAAACGCGGCATTTATAACGGCCAATGGCAAGGCCCGGGAAATGGCCAAAACTCGCCTAAAATCTGATCCCCACGACATTCACGGTTTGCTAGCGCTAACAATCGCAGACGGAATGGAATCTGATTACGATGCGTTGATCATCAAGAAACAGTTGGAAGGCTTGAAAATGATGAAACAAGCCGAGACCGAAGCAAACATTCTGCTGACCATCGATCCGTCGCAACAAGATGCGAACGTAGCCTTAGGTATGAGTAATTACGTAATCGGATGCTTGCCGGGATACAAACGCGCTTTCGTATGGTTCGGCGGAGTTCATGGCGACCGCACGAAGGGCATGCAGTTGATGGCACAGGCGGCAGACCGCGGACATTACTTACAGCCGTTCGCTAAAGTGATGCTGGCTCTGGCTTATGAACGAGAGCACCAGATGGACAAGGCGCACGATCTGCTCGCTCAGCTTGCCGTGGAGTACCCTTCCAACCCGGTTTTTGCGCGCGAACTTACGCTCTGCGCAAAGCGCTGACCTGCCGGAGCACTTATCGCTAAACTGCATCTACCACTTCACTCGAACACGATAATCCAGCGTTACCGTGCCATCCTTCTCGACAGGAATTTCGAAGCTAATAGTTGTAGCGTCCAACTTCGTCCACTTTAAGTTTGAATTCACCACTTCCCAGTCGCCGCCCACCGGCTCACGTGCTTCGACAGTAACCGGCACATCCTTGTGATTGCGCAACGTAATTTGAAATTCCATTTCATACAAATTCTTATCGAGTTTCTTATAGTCAATCAGCTTCCGCTCGCACACCACGTCGAAAGCGTTGCCGACATAAATCTTTAGCGTTTCATCTTTTGGCGTGTGATTGATGTGGTCTTCGCCGACGAATTGGATTCCGCCCTTCGAATCCGCTTGATAGACGCGAACGGTTCCGGCCGGCAATGGCATTCCCAGTCCGCCCTTTTCTTCATTCCTGAACCGGTAGTAAACCTTCACTGGCTCCGCTATGGGATTTCCGATTCCCTGTTGATTGCGGTAGTAGTACGGCTGGCCCTCAACTGCGAGAAACTTTTCTATCGGAACGCCCGTCCCGGAAAGCAAACTGATCTGCTTGGATTCATTGTTTTGGATTGAGGTACGCCGCCCGAGCGTGTACAGATGATATTCGGACATATTTTCCTGTTGAAATTCAGGGGGCGCAGGTGCCACTGCCTCCATTCTTGCTATTGCCCCGCGGGTAGCAACGATGGGCGCCACTTGGTGGATCTCACCCGCAACGAGCTGCAGTTTTGCATTTTCATAGGCAGTGCCGCTGTTATTGGTTAGCGTCACCCATCCGTCCAGATCGCCTGTTTTTTCGTCACGTGACACGGTAAGCACATAGTCCGCGTTCCAATTCATGTTATTTGTGAGATAAGACGCTTCCACCTTCTGCGCCGCGGCGCCGCGGTTGTCGAGCGTCCAGACGAGAGTGGGCCGACTATACAAATTTCCCGGCAATTCGGAAAATCGATACCAGCTCGTGGGCATTCCTGTAACGATTTCATTTCCGATCTTCCAGACAGGTTGGTTGTTATTGTCTGCTAGCAATATGGCTTTCGTTTCGACCCACTTGGTTGAGCTCGCCTGCTCTTCCCCATGCACCAACGTAATCTCTCGGCCTACATACTTCTGCAAGAGCTTTTGCGCATCGAGAAGATCGTATTCGTAGTTCTGTTCTACCACTGACAGCTTTGCAGGTTCGCTGAGAGAACGAAAATGTACCGTGGCCGGCATGATCGCGGCGGCAACATCTTCAAAACGCAACGGCGAGACGCCCGAAGATAGGTGAATTTGCCTCACGTCGCGAATCAGAGCCAGGTTCGAGTTGTACACGGTCACGTTCAAATCCACTTGGTCTTTTTGTGTGGTGGTGGCAACGTCCGCCGGCAACAAATGTCCGGCGGGCACGGATACATCGCCTGCGTTTTGAGGTGCAGCGAACACTCGCTCGACACTTCCCGCCGCCAGGAATACCAGGAACAAACCTAAGATATTAGAAACACTAATATATTTGCTTCTTCGTGTGGACATTCGCTGTCTCCTCTCGCCACGAAACTAGAAGATGATACCTGAAACCTAATTTGGAATGGCCGCCAGTGATGGGTTAGTTTGTGACGTGAACCCAGCATCAGGCACATTGCTTCCTCTAGTGAACGCGCAGGGCGACATAACTTGCACGTGAACCTGATAAGATTTGATTGATGTTTACGTGTCCGGAATGCGAGCAAGCTATAAACCAGGCAAGCACGGCCTGTCCTTATTGCGGCGCCGATATGACCAATGCGCCTGACGGCAGCGAATTCGCCAACGTCGGAGTGCAAAGTAAGAAAATAACGTCTGCCCGCATAGCTATTCTCCTTGGAATATTTCTAGCGATCTTAGCGGTCACAGCTTGGCTGGCTTTGCCTTGGAAGATTTCAGGTACGCAGCCCGATGCGGAGGCCCACGGCCTTGAGGCGCTTGGCATCATTCAGCAAACACTGACCGCCTATCAAGGCAGTGAAGGTGGTTTCCCATCGTCATTGGAAGGCCTGGGCGACCGCGTGCGGTTTGAGGCCGAAAAAGCGCAGACTGCGCATTACACGGTGCTGTACATTCCGGGGAAGCCTGACGCCGAAGGCCGTGTGAAAAGTTATATGCTGACTGCGCGCGCCGGAAACTTCGGATACATGAATTTTTACACCGACGAGAGCGGGGTAATCCGCGGTACGCGAGAAAATCGCGCCGCCAGCGTGCAAGATCTGCCGGTCAAACAGAATTTATAAGATTTTCTATTTTGGCCAGGACTAGGCCGGTTCCAGTAGATGTAGCATGCTGGATTGCAAGTCACGCCGCTAACAGGAGGAAATCGCGTGGCCAGAATTTTGCCTTACAGAAGGCCCAATCCCGACACGCAGCCTCACTATTTACATCCGCCGTACGCTTCCACGATTAAGCGCGCACCCGCAAAACCGCTTGTTTATTTGCCGCAGACTCTCTCTGAAATTACGGGCCCATCGTTTCCGAACGCGGTAACTGACGTGACAGCAACCGACCTCACGCGGCAGCATCATGGCGAGCCTCTTGGCGAGCGCATTGTCGTTAGCGGCCGAGTGACCGACGAGGACGGACGGCCGCTGCGCCAGGCGCTCATCGAAATCTGGCAAGCCAACGCCGCCGGACGTTATTTTCATGAGAGCGATCAGCACCAGGCTCCGCTAGATCCGAACTTCACCGGCTGTGGTCATGCCCTGACTGACAGCGAAGGCAAATATCGCTTTGTCACTGTTCGCCCAGGTGCGTATCCATGGGGCAATCATTACAATGCTTGGCGGCCAGCTCACATCCATTTCTCGTTATTCGGACCCGCGTTCGCTACGCGCCTGGTGACTCAAATGTATTTTCCCGGCGATCCGCTCTTGCCCTTTGATCCGATTTTCAATTGCACGGCGGATGAAAGTGCGCGCAATCGGCTGATTTCAGTTTTCGACTGGGAATCCACAATTCCGTCGCAGGCACTCGGCTACCGGTTCGACATTGTAATGAGCGGGCGCGAAGCTACGCCCATGGAGCGCTAGCGTGAGTTCGAACGCCACTACTTCGCAAACGGTTGGGCCATTTTTCTCTATTGGCATGTGCCGATCGATCAAACAGAATCTCGCAGACGCGTCTGTTTCCGGCGAACGTGTCAGTATTGGAGGCCGCGTGCTCGATGGAGAAGGCCAACCCGTGCCCGACGCCATTCTCGAAATTTGGCAAGCCAATTCCCATGGAAAGTATGCTCACACGGAAGACGACCAGGACAAGCAGCTGGACGCGAATTTCTCCGGTTACGGACGCATCCCAACAAACGCCGAAGGAAAATTTCACTTCACCACGATCAAGCCAGGACAAGTGCCGGATCCGGATGGAAAACTGCAGGCACCCCATATCGTGGTGTCTGTGTTTGCGCGAGGGCTGCTGCGGCGCCTGGTGACACGCATTTATTTCCCTGACGAACCGGCGAATGATTTAGATTTTGCGTTGAAGCTGGTCGAACCGGCACGACGCGAAACTCTAATCGCAAAAAAACTCGCAGATGGTGTGGGCGCGCTTGAATGGAACATTGTTCTACAAGGCTCTGACGAAACAGTTTTCTTTGACTGCGGACTTTGACTGAGGCTCACAGATTCCAAGCAATCGCTCGCAAAAACGACATGAATTCTGCCCCTTAAGTGTCTCACTGCGATCGGCACCCACGTCCGCATCGAAACCGACGGCGGCCATCCGAGTAAGGATTGAGGGCCGTTTCGTTCCACCGCTCCAACGCGCAAGTTCGTGCTAAACTGCAACATCAGTAAAATAGCAGGCGATTTACTTGTCCCAAAAGTCTTAGCAGCTGCGGAGAGGTGCTGGAGTGGCCGAACAGGGCTGCCTGCTAAGCAGTTATCCTGGCAAAACCGGGATCGGGGGTTCGAATCCCCCCCTCTCCGCCATGATCGAAAGCCGTCTAAATTTACAAACGAAACAAATTTCCCAGTTCGCTTTCTCAACGGCCGAAAGGTATTCGACCAAGTAATTTGTAGTTTGCTCTTCCAGGCGCTGCCGTAGCATCATCTTGCGGTTACCAGCATCTACCCTTGTAAAGCCGAGGAAGATTCCGTGAATCGATCGCGAATAATTAAGATTCTCCTGTTCACTTTCTTGCTGGTCGTCGTAGCAATATGGTGCAGCCACGCCATTGGCTTGTCCAAACGCGGGCACATGCGATCCAACGTCTCCGCGCAATCCGCGGGGGCTCCTCAACAGCTGAGTGACGCGGGCCAAGCCTCGCTGCGCGCGATCGTGCAGGCTGGAAATCTTTCTGAGTTGCGTTGGCCGGATTTCGGCGATTACTCCAAAATTCTGCAGGAGTTCTATGGCTCGTATGGCTATTCCCTGGCATGGATCAGCGGAATGCAGCCCACCACGCAAGCCCGTCAAGCGATTGCAATTCTATTGAATGCCGATCAAAAAGGCTTGTCCGCTGAAGATTACGACGGCCCGCGCTGGAGCGACCGCTTGGCAAAGTTTCAACCCTCCAGCGCAAAACCGTCGGAGGATGACGCCGTTCGATTCGATGCCGCTCTCAGTGTCTGTTTGATGAGATATATTTCCGATCTGCACGTTGGCAAAATAAATCCCAAACATTTCAATTTCGGCTTCGACATTCAGGCCAGAAAATATGACTTGGCTGAATTTGTCAAAAAAGATGTCGCTGATGCTCCGGACGTCTCGGCCGTTCTGGTTCAGGTCGAGCCGCCTTATCCGGGCTATCGCCGCACGATTCAAGCTTTACAAAAGTATTTAGAACTCGCCAAGGAATATAACGGCCAACCGCTTCCGGTGCCGGCCAAAACAATCGCTCCCGGCGACGCGTATCCTGGGGTCCCACAACTAGTCAAAGAGCTTCAAGTCGTCGGCGATCTTCCTGCCGACGCGACTCTTCCGGCCGACGCAACGGTCTATCAAGGTCCTATAGTGGAAGCGGTCAAAAGCTTTCAGCGCCGCCACGGCCGCGAACCGGACGGCCGGCTCGGCGCGCAAACGTTGGCTGACCTCAACGTGCCGCTTAGCAGTCGGGTCCGCCAGATGCAGCTCACTCTCGAGCGTTGGCGCTGGATGCCCGCTAGCTATGAAAAGGCCCCCATCGTTGCGAACATCCCTGAATTTCGTTTGCGTGCCTACGATGACAATTTCAAGATCGCGTTGACGATGAATGTCGTGGTCGGCAAAGCCTTCGCGCACGCCACACCCGTGTTTGAGGACGAATTGGCATATGTTGTCTTCAGACCCTACTGGAGTGTCCCCTTTTCAATTGCGAGAGCTGAATTTTTTCCGCAAATCACTCGCGACCCGGATTACTTGTCGAAAAAAGGATTCGAAGTCGTTGACAGCCGTCAGAATGTCGTCACTTCCGGCACCGTAACGCCTGAAATTTTCACGCAGCTGCGCGCAGGCAAGCTCTTTATTCGACAACTTCCAGGCCCCAAGAATTCACTAGGCTTGGTGAAGTTTATCTTTCCTAACGATTACAACGTGTATATGCACGACACCCCCGCGCAGGAATTCTTTTCGAAGTCGCGCCGGGATTTCAGCCACGGTTGCATCAGGCTTCAAAAGCCTGCAGACCTGGCCGCCTGGGTCTTGCGAGATAATCCAGGCTGGAACGCGGATCGCGTTAAAGCGGCCATGAATGGCGGCACAACGCAACAGGTAAATCTCGCGAAACCAATTCCCGTTTTAATCGTTTATGGCACCGTGATCGTTACCGAGGACGGGCTCGTTCATTTCTACGATGATATCTACGGGTACGATTCCCAGCTCGAGAAAGCCCTCGCGAAGGGCTATCCGTATCCCGGTTAATCGCCGCTGATTAGGTTGGCGGGGCAGTCAAAGCACCACTGGCGGGGTCTTCCAACGTCCACGTGTATGAAATCAGAATGAGGATAGTAACCGACCCCGCCGCGACGCAGACCTAGAGCAGCTCTACGAAGCGTCAGCGTATCGATTCCCGGCATACGCAAATCAATCGCTTCGGCTTGAATGTGCAGGCTGTTCTTAGCCACTCCGTTGGTATGAGCGCGAAGCGATTCATTCGTTGAAGGCGTGCGGTATCCGCAGACGATATCGATCTCACCACCGGGACGCCCAACGGATGCAGTAAGGTCGGAGAGAATATCAAACAGGCGCGGATCGAAATGACGAACGTCCCCTGTTCGGTGGTCACGTAGAAAATAATCTAGTTTGGCGAGCGCGCTGGGAACAAATTCGTCTCCGCGGCGGAAAACGATATCGAGCCGCTCCCCCGTATGCGTGTTGAAAAGCACCAAGCGGCCGTCGTGAGCTTGATCAGAAGACGTTTGCTGATAGGCCGCCGCATGCGATTGGGCGTGCGCACCGCCTGAAGCGAGCAAGCACAAAATTGCTGTTGCAAAGATGGAATAGCGTGACATTTTCCGAGGTGCTCGCATGTATTTCTCTCAGTCCAATTTTAACACAGCTAATGACAACGCTAGAAAATCCAAGAAGTGCCTGGTTGCAGTTAACTAACACGCTTTAACGGCCAGATCAGCACATCCAATTGGCGGGAAAACGCGAGTAATGGCTTAGTGTTCGGCAACTGGATTTCAGCCGTCTCAGCGACCGTGTTAATTTCAATTTCAGCTTCAGCGGGTTGCAGAGGCCACGGCACATGATGAAT
Organism: uncultured Acidobacteriota bacterium; assembly: GCA_963838475.1. Lineage (GTDB taxonomy): Bacteria > Acidobacteriota > Terriglobia > Acidiferrales > UBA7541 > Palsa-295. The sequence continues at coordinate 493,898 of CAWIRJ010000004.1, read as the reverse complement.
ATCTCCGCGAAAAACTTGGCCCCTATGGACGGTGTAAAGGCAATACCTCTCCGTCAACCAGTTCTCCACTGTGCCACGCTGTGCAAGCCGCACTGGCTCCACAGGCCGATACTGAGCCTCGAACCTCGCTGATCCACGTCGCGACGAGTAATCAACTGCTTCTCCGCGTTTCACTGCTCGCATTCGAGCAAGGTGATAAGGCAGGTGATAGAAAGTTCGCGCGCCCCACACCGCCAATCGGCTGCTGGCATCCAGGCTGAAGAAAAAAACGCCCGGCTTACCTCCGATATTGACGTACGTCCTACAGTTGAGCTCGCGAAACCGCGAAGTAAAGGGCAATGCGCGAGACCGCGCGCGGTTTGTCATATGGAACGGCGTAACGCTAACCCAACAATGCCCGTCGAATGTGTCAAGAGGAAGCTCGCGTGGAACTAAATGCCGCAATGACTCGGTGGGCAGTGGCCAGTGCGCAAATAGCAGGTCGTACCAGCACTGCTCCATCAGCCATGGCTCAGAAGGCAACGACCACGGGCGATGTTCTACCGCTTGGAGTAGTTCTATCCCTGTTTTCAACTTGCCTGCCGCCTTTGACTGAGGGAAATGTTACACGTTCTTCCCACGACTTATACATGAATGCCCTAATTGTTCTTCCGCCGCAGATCTTCTCTAATGCTGGCGCTCGACAACTTTACAAAGGCTTGTGGAGATGGCTCTTATGGAGGACGCAATGTTTAAACCGTGTGACATTTTAGTGACTTCTTCCCGCGTGGAAGATCGCCGGGCCCTCATGAGGATTCTGGACGGCCTCCCAATCAATGTTTTCTCATCTTCCTCCGTGAAACAGGCGGAAGAAGTGATGTCGCAGAAGAAGTTAGCTCTCGTTTTTTGTGACGAGCATCTCCCCGACGGCTCCTATCGCGAGCTGCTATCACGATCACGGATAGCGCAGAAACATCCGCGCCTGGTAGTAACCACCCACACTGGTGAGTGGAACGAGTACCTGGAAGCCACTCGTCGCGGAGCCTTTGATGTGATTCGATACCCCCTCCAACCAGCCGATGTGGAGCTGATAGTTATCCGGGCCATGCGGGACCAGCGCGAAGCTTCCGCCGCATAAAGACAAGAAATTGGGTCTGTTGGCCTGGCGTGACACCCCATTTGCGATACTCCGCGCAAATCCTCTATAATCTGGGTGTAAGCGTTCAACGGCGTTCTTGAGGGCCTATATACGCTATAGCGCTCTCTTATATCTCCCAAAATGATTGATCTCGCTGAAAAAATTAAGAAGAAACTAAAGGCTGAAATCGCAGCCCTGGAGCACGAGCTCCATGACGAGTTGCCCAAAGAGATTAAAGTAGCTCGCGCCCACGGCGATCTTTCGGAAAACGCCGAGTACAAGTATGCCAAGGAACGCCAGTCCTACGTCTCCGCCCGTCTCGGACAGCTGCATCAGCGCATGGCCGACATTTCGATGATGAATCTTTCAAACCTACCCAAAGACCGCGCGGCCTATGGCTCTCGAATCGTGGTTCTTGACATTGCGAAGTCTGCTGAAATCGAGTACAAACTGGTGACGGTCGAAGAAGCCGACGTAACCAAGGGCTTGATCTCGACTAGCTCTCCTATCGGGAAAGCGTTGCTAGGCAAAAAGCCCGGCGATGAAGTGACCGTAGTTACCCCGGCGGGCAAAAAAGAATATGAGGTAGTTAGCTTGTCCACGATTTACGATGAGGAATAGCACGGTGGCACCGAATCCATGTTGACTCGCACGATCGGCCGGTTTTTTACCTGGCCCGTTGACCGCCTAGCCGCAATCATCGCTCCAACGGGAATCCCTCCAAACGTCATCACTTGGATGGCTTTAGTTCTGAACCTATGGGCTGGCGTACTTTTTGCTGCGGGCCGTTTCGCCGCCGCTGGCGGAATGATGCTTCTTGCCGGGCTTTGCGATTTGCTCGATGGCCCTGTTGCGCGGCGCCAAAATCGCGTATCGCTGTTTGGCGGCTTCCTTGATTCGATTCTCGATCGCTATGCGGACCTAATCCTCTTCCTGGGACTCTTGGTGTATTACGCCAGTGTAAATCGTTTCATGTACGCAGTGCTGGCGGGCGCTGCGATGTCCGGCGCGGTCATGGTCAGCTACGCGAAAGCGCGAGCGGAGTCGTTAGTTCCTAAAGCCGAAGTTGGATTCTGGGATCGGCCCGAGCGGTTGGCTCTGATGATTCTCGGTGGCCTGTTTAACCGCATGCCCATCGCGTTGTGGATTCTCGCTATCGGACCAAACCTTACCGTGGTTCACCGAATCGCGCATACCTGGCAGCAAACCAAAGACGGCCTGCTCCCACTCGCAGGAAATGAATCTTCTGCAAATGCCGCTTCTTCCCCGAAACCTCGGATCAGCATTCCTGCGTCGGTTCAGTCCGGAAACTCGACACCCCTGCTAACCCGCGCCGCCAAACGCGGTAACTGACCTTGCGGTAAAATCCGGTTTTCTCGTGATGTGTCTGGACCATTAGCGATTCCTCGACGCCTGCACGAATTTCTTGCGTTAGCGCATTACGCAACACCTCCAGCGAATGCGCGCGAACTTCCCTCCATGCTGTATTATTTCTTCTCGGTCATTTGAATTTGAAGCCTTCTCTTATCATTCACGGTGGCGCATGGAATATTCCGGACGAAGCAGTCTCTGACTGCCGCGCAGGAATACGCCGCGCGCTAGAGGCCGGCTGGAATGTTTTGTCCGGGTCCGGGAGCGCGCTCGACGCAGTGGAAGCCGCTATTATCGTCCTCGAAGACGACGCCACATTTGACGCGGGCTTCGGCTCGCACTTGAATCGTGATGGCCACGTTCAACTCGACGCAATTGTAATGGACGGCAAGACCTTGAAAGCCGGAGCGGTCGCAGCTGTGGAGCATATAAAGAATCCGATTCGTTTGGCGCGCCTGGTTCTCGAAAAAAGTGAACACATGATGCTGGTGGCCGCCGGCGCGGAAAAATTCGCCGTGGAGAATAGCCTGGCACTTTCCGCGCCAGAAGAGCTCATTCACCCTCGCGAACGCGTCGCTTGGCAACGTTGTCTGGAAGATTCGCATGCAGTCGAACATCACGTGGGCCATGAACAAGGTACCGTGGGCGCTGTCGCCATCGACCGCGATGGAAATCTTTTTGCCGGTACTTCCACCGGCGGCACGTGCTGCAAATATCCGGGACGCGTTGGCGATTCACCGCTCATCGGTTGTGGCTGCTACGCGGATGCCGAAGCAGGCGGCGTTTCCTGCACCGGCCACGGCGAAGGCATCATGAAAATTGTGATGGCGAAGATGGCCACTGATCTGCTTCATGACCAGCGCGTGCTCGCTCCGCACCGCGAAAAAGCTACTCCAACATCCATCGTGCAAGCCGTTGCTGATGCATGCGTGCGCAAACTGGCCCATCGCGCTCATACCACTGGCGGCTTGATTCTTCTCGATAGCCATGGTCACCCTGCCGCGGCGTTCAATACTCCTCGCATGGCTTACGGGTACATTGAGCCGGATGGCAATTTCCGCATCGCTCCTTAGCGGCCCGTCATTCCCTTCCACTCGACAATTCAAACGACTTGGAGGCTTGGCAAGAACGCAATGATTCGCCGACTATTTTGAACTTCGTAGCCTCGGGCCTCAGCCGGCGTCTTGTTAGGTTTCTGGTGAATCTTTAACCGCGCAAGTTGACTGAATCCTTCCGAGGAAAAAGCCATCCAAGAATCGATACAATTACCCAGGACCCAACTTAAAAACCTGAAGGAGAAAATTATGCCGATACGAGACGCCATTCTTTCTGAATTCGACCACGAAATGATCAGCACCCGTCAGACGCTCGAGCGCGTGCCTGAAGGCAAAGGCGACTGGGCGCCTCACGAAAAATCCATGAAGATGGGCCGTCTGGCCGGCCATGTTGCTGAACTTTCCGGTTGGGCTGCGACGATCATCGGCCAGGACTCGTTGGACTTTCGCCCTGCGGGCGCTCCACCCGTCAGCCCCACGGTGATGACATCCCACAAGCAATTGCTTGAAGTGTTCGACAAGAAAACGGCGGAGGCGCGCGCTGCGATTTCCGGCGCCAGCGATGAAACCTTGCTGGGACCTTGGACTCTCCTTTCCGGCGGCCAAACAATTTTCACTATGCCGCGCGTCGCCGTTTTGCGCAGTTTTGTGATGAACCACATCGTCCACCATCGCGCCCAACTGGGTGTCTATCTTCGGCTGAACAATATTCCTGTGCCGTCGGTGTACGGTCCTTCCGCCGACGAAGGCAAGTTTGGAGGTTAGACCAATTGTTTTCCGGACTCGTCTGTTAGATTGGGCTCGTGGTCGAGTGTTTGGGGGAGCGCGGGCATAGGAAGACGATTTGGGACATTTTGGGCAGAGCCGCGAGTTCGGCGCGAAGTGCCCGGGGCGCGGCTTCCGTCGCATTTTTCGCTAGGGTTGCGGCGCGCTCAGCGCTCAACGGCAGTGCGTAGATGTCACCGCGTAGCGAGTAGGAATATTCGCGATAGATTGGCGCGGCCTCGCAGGCGAGGTTCATTAACAAATCCCAGACCGAACGCGAGCGAAGTAGCTTGCGCTTGTCGGCGTCGTCGCGGCGGATGCGCACCGAGTGTCGCACCGGCGATCCCGCTATGCGCGAGGCTGGCGGGGGTGAAGGCGACCTTGAAGATGAACTCGCCACCGCGGCCAGACTTTCAGTGGTCTGCGAGCTCGTGACAGCGGCTAACCCCGAGATGACTTGCGATGGCGCCACGGCGGCCGGACTCGTCGCGATGGGGAGGCCTGCCGCGGCGGGTAAACTACGCGATTCCAAGATTACTTCAGTGCAATCCTTGGCGCGAAAGGCGCGCTGCGGGTCTGAGTCCGGATAGTTTTTTAGAATTTCACTCAGTGCGGCAGTGTCCGCATCGAAACCTGCCCACCAGTAACGGAACGAGTGGAAGACAACCGTTCCGGCGCTTAAAATTTTCTGCACGCGGTCGGGGTCTTTCCCTGCTACCTGCACGATCATGTCCACCAGTTCGGCGCTGCGAAATTCCTGGCGGACTAACGGCCGCATGCTGATGTATTCGGCCTCCTCTTCCGTGTACTTAACGGGAATAATTTCTGGAAGAGGCACGAGGCACGGTTGTGTTAGGGTTTGCCGCTTGCTTTTTCCGTCAGGCGCTCGCGGACGCGGTCGCTGAGGATTTTGCCGTCGATGGCTTTTCCTTCGAGTTGGGCGCGGGCGGCTTTCACTACGGCACCCATTTGTTTCAGCGAGTCAGCGCCGGCTTCGGCGATGGCCGCTTCGATGGCATGATGAATTTCTTCGTCGGACGGAGCGGCAGGCAAATAGTCTTCGATAATTTTTATTTCTTTGGCCTCTTTTTCGGCAAGGTCGTTGCGGCCGCCCTTAGTGAACTGCTCGACAGATTCGCGGCGCTGTTTGACGAGAGTCTGGAGAACCTGGAGGGATTCCAGATCATCCAGCGGGCGAACTTTTTCAATTTCTTTATTTTTCAGCGCGCTTTTCATCATGCGCAGCACGCTGAGTCGCAGCTCGTCTTTCTGCTTCATGGCTGCGGTTAGATCACTCTGGATGCGTTCGATGTAGCCCATTCGTGGCGGTCTCCCCAGGCAAGAGTAACATACGTCTTGGATAAAGATGGCGGACGCGAACACCGCGGTTTGCGGCGTGTGGGCACGAGATTTTCGTCCTGCTTATGGGTCTTCGTTCACGGTTAGCCGGACCTAAATTTTTTCGAAAAAGTGTTACAAAAGCGAAATCTCTAGGACATCCGCTGAAACATTGTGGACAAAAAGGATGCGCAGGGGCCGGCGTCTGGTGGCCGGTCCCATCAGGACGGGGGGTGGAGCAACTTGCTTCACGTGGTCGCGAGAGCCTATTGACATCGAGAGCCCGACCAGCTTGGGAGGTATGGTACGCTCACCACCCTTACTGGCCCCCAAGGAACTTCTTAGAACTTCCCTCGTTAAAGTAAGCTTCCAGGAAGCTGAGCCGGAGTTCAAAACTGTACACTTTCAATTTCTTTGTTTACAGTTTCGACACATAACGTCATAGGCTAGGGGTATTTGGCTCTTACGTTTTTCCTCTCGGTGCTACTGAGGTGCGGAAGCCCCAGCCTGCGATCTGTCCGCAGCGGAGCCGCGGCGTCTGGCGTCTTTTGGGTTTGAGGTGCTGAGCTTGGAGAGCTTGAGGCGATATTTGCCTTCGTCTTCGTTCAATTGAGAGAGGGCGAAGGTTACGTTGTCGCGGGAGGTTACGGTGACCTGAGCGGCGAAGTAGTAGATGCTTCCCGGCTCGGCAGTGAAAAGGGTGAGGCCCACGTTCTTCTTAAGAGTTCCCAGGACGGACTGCCAACTCGCGCATAGGTGATGAACTCCGGGGTCTACGGTCAGCGCGAAGTAGGAATTGCCATTGTCGGCGCCGACCCAGGAGCCGTCCATGCCGAAGCGGATGGTGGCATCGCTGAAAGGGCTGACCATTTGGTTTTCGGTCTGGATCAAAATGATCTGGGCTTTGCTTGCTGGCGGTGCGGGAGGCGCGGGCTGGCCCTCTTGTGTGGCGACATCGAATTTGACTTTATCGTCACCGCAGGAATCGGGCAGAGTGTTGGCGGCGGTTTGTCCGGCACAGGCTAGGAATACGGAAAGAAGAAAGCCACTGAGAATTCGCGACATGGAATCCTCCTGAGGATTGGACGGGTGTTTGGGAGGTTGGGTTCCGCGGCGCGATCACTCGATGCTTCCAGTTAAGCCGTTGTTAGAAATGGGTCAAAACCCCTGAGGCCCGAAAAGCGTGGTTAGACACCGCTGTTTCGGTTAGACTTGGGGCCACGATACTTTCCCGGGAATTTGATGGTTCGAGGAGGCGTTATGTCTCTCACCGGTGCTGTTCCGTCCCCCGATTTGAAAATCGAAGTAGAGAAGAAGCCGGAGGAAACAATCGTTCATTGCACGGGCCGAATCACATCCGGCACGTCTGAAATGCTTAAGGCTGTCGTGCGTCCGCTGATTTCGGAGGCCAAGCAAGTTGTGCTTGATCTTACGAATATAAGCTTTCTGGACAGTTCGGGACTGGGGACAATTGTGGGATTTTGGGTCAGCGCGAAGAAAGAAAAGGGCCAGTTGAAAATCGTGAATGCGAATAAGAGGATTATCGATTTGTTTTTGATGTCGAATCTAGCGCCCATTCTGGAGGGCCATCAAGATTTTTTGGGTATTACGCCGGACTAGTTTAGAGCTTTGGTAGATGTGGAATCTAACCCGCCTCCCGGCGGGAGCGAGGGACTCGACACTCGGCGGATTTCGGGCCTGTATACACTGCGGTGGAACCGACGAAGGAAGTTGTACATCTTTTCAAAAAACTGTAAACGGAGCGCGGCAGATTTACAGTAGTGAGTGCACGGGGATGATCGGGGAACACAAAGAGACTGCAGCGGCGAAAAGGATCAAGAGAGCAACGGGTCGAGTTAGAAAGGCTGCAATATTTTTTCTCGGCGCATTGGTTGCGGCGACACCGGTACCGCCCGCGCAGGCGGCGCGTTGCAGAGATCAGCAGCAAGCGACTGAACCGCAGACGACGCAAACCTCGCAGCAACAAGTCGCTGCCACTAAGACATCCGGACAACCTACAACGACACAGACCCCCCAGCAACAGGCCGCAAATCAACAAATAACGGCTCAACCTTCGGCTGCAAAGCAGGCGCAGCAGGACACGTCCCATTCACAATTGAGTGCGAAGGAGCGAGAAAGTCTCCAACACGAGACGGAGAAAGGCACTTCGAAGGACAGGATTCTCTGGACGTTACCAAATTTTCTGACGGTGGAGGATGCGGACAACATTCCCGCTCTCACGCCCGGACAGAAATTCAAGGTGGTGGGGAGGTCGCTGATCGATCCTTCAGAGTTTGTCCTGATAGGGTTTGTGGCTGGGCTGGGACAAGCGAGCGATAGCAATCCGTCGTACGGGCAGGGCGCGCAGGGTTACGGGAAAAGATATGCGACCTCGTACGCGGATAATGCGGTGGAGAATTTCATGGCGAGCGCAGTGTTGCCATCCGTGCTGCATCAGGATCCGCGCTATTACCAATTGGGCCGCGGCGGATTTTGGCGGCGAACGATGCACGCGGTGAGTCGCGTTGTGATAACGCGATCGGATGCGGGGCAACAGCAGTTCAATTACTCAGAAGTGTTTGGTGCCGGGATGGCGGCGGCTATTTCGACGTACAGCTACCATCCGGAGTCGGAGAGAAGCTTTGGGAATGTGGCGGGAGTTTGGTCCACGCAGATTGGGTGGGATGTGGCGACGTACATGATCAAAGAGTTCTGGCCCGATTTACGGAAGAAACATCGCAAGGACACGTAGGAAAAGAGCCCAAGTCGGCCCGCCGTTTAGAAGACTCCGCGAAAGTCAGGGACAAGTCGCCAGGCTGAAGCCCGGCGCCACGTTACACCTTCAGGAAAATATCTCCGTGCGGTTATGGCTTGTGGGGGCGGAATACGAGGTCGAACCAGGGGATCCAGGTTTTGGCCGCGTCGATGGAAGTGGCGGCGATTTCGCTGACGCCTCCCGGTATTGGTTTCCAGGCGCCGCGGATGTGTCGTTGGTTTCCATTGGGATAATCGACGCCGGTCATAAACATTTCGCCATTTTGGAATGAGCCTTCGATTGTGAGCAGGCGGCCGCGGTTCGTAACCCAGGTTTGGTGCCACACTTTTCTGGAAGCATCGTAAATGCTGAAGCTCTCGCCGTGTGAACCTTTTGTGTCCTGGTAGTCTTCGTGTACGACACAGCCATCGAGGATGCTGGTGACTTTGACGCGGGCGACTGGAATTTTAGGATTGTCGGCGTCGAAGGCGTCCCAATCACCTAGCCAGAAATCGAACCGGCGGAATTCGGGGGCGGAACAGGGAGATGATGGCTGAGACTGAGTTAATGAGGGGCTTGTAGGTTGAGGGCGTTCGGCTGTTGTGCAGAGAATCAGACTGAAGAGCAAACCCACCTTTGGCCATACAGAAAAGTGATTCATATTTCGTTCCGCCTTATTGAAAGAAGCATGATGATTATTCCATCGCATGCAAGAGATTATCTTACGAGGTCGAGGGTGGGGAGGCGGGATCCGCACCCTCGGACGGTCGCAAGTTCTTTTGGTTACGGCTTTACTTTTTCTGGCGCTAGATGGCCGAAGGCTAATTTGCGCATCATCTGCTGACGAAGTCCTTCGGAGACGGAGATGTTTGCGGCGTCGCTGTTGGTGGTTTCGGTCGCGATGGCATCGTCGCCAGTGTCTCCATAGCCGAAGTATTTCGGGACGGCCAGGAAGGCGGGAATATTGGCGCCTAGCGGGCAGCCACCGTCGGATATGATGCAGGCTTGGCCAGTGATTTCACCTTTTTCGTTGATGCCATTGGCGCCGATCAAAAGAAGTGGTGAACCTTTCGGAATGAACGAGTTGAGGTCGAACATCTTGCCATCTTCATAGATGAAGGCGTGGAAAGACGGGAGAGATACGCCGACCACCTGGCCTTGATCGTTGACGTCCAGGGCTTCGCTGAGGCTATCGCCGGGGAGCACGCCGATGTCGGTCATTTTGCCGGACTTCTTGGTCCAAACAAATGCGTGAAAATTTGGAGTGAGGACGCCTCCAACGACGTCGCCAGACAGATCGGAAAATCCGACGATAGTGTCACCGCGATGGTTGATAGCCATGGGAGTGTTCCAGCCTTGGCCGCCGAGATTGCCGAGGTTAATCACATTGCCGTTTTCCCAAAGCAGCGCGTGCTCGGCGGTGAAGGCTCCGACGGCAACGTCACAGGTGCCGGAGATACCGACGATTTGGCCGTTGTCATTGATGGCGGTGGCGGCGCCGTCGGGATCGAGGATACCATTTTGAATGTAGGTAGGGAGCGCGGTGATCTGGTCTAGTCCTGGACCGTAAAGGACCGGGAGGAATTGGAGCACTTGCGACTGGGCGCAGGTCGAATCGTGAACTGTAGTTTCGGCCCATCCGACGATCTGGCCTAAGTTATTTTCGCCGGTCGCAAATCCATTGTTGCCGCCGAGAGTCGGCAGCGGGTTCATTACGCCAAATTGCCAGACGAATCCAGTGCAGACGTGTCCGGTGGGAATACCCGTGGGAGTGAAGGCGGTGCAGCTCCACGATTCATTGTATGGATCCAGTTCGGCGGTTTCGGAAAACCCTGCAATCAGGCCGTGATCGTTCTTGTTGGGCCACTGAACGTCACTGTTAGGGCCGCCGAGGGTGCCGAGGTCAAAGCGCAAACCGTAAACCCAGACGGTGGCGTGCTCGGTGATATTTCCTGATTGATCGGCGGCACCGATGGCCCAGCCGATGTTGTTAATGGTATTTCCTTCGCTGGCCGTCCCACTGAGATTACCGAGATTAAAGACGCGGTAACGGTCGTGGTTATCTTGCGCAGACAGCTGAGAAGTGACTACCAACGCGGCAAATAAAAGAATCATCACAGTGAACCTTTTCATTAATTTGAATTTCATGTTAGCTCCTTTGATTTTCGTAAAATCGATCGAACTGGCGACCGCACGTTGTCTCCGGCATTTAAATATTTGTGGCCGACCTAACTTTGGGTGGGAGGCCGACCGAAGACACGGTAAATTTTTTTGTGAAGCGAGGTTGGACATTTGCGGACGTTGCTATGGGCCAAGCTGGACATTTTCGGGCGCGAATGCTGGGGCATGAACGTGGTCCGAAAACGTCTACTTTTCGGATTGAAATCGAATATGCTTAATGCTACAGACAGATGACTCTCGATTGGCAGGTTTGTTCACGGGCGAGGCTGTCGCGCGATGCGCGATTTGACGGCAAATTCTTTATTGGCGTGAAAGGCAGCGGAGTGTATTGCCGTCCGATTTGTCCGGCGCCAACGGCGAAAGAGAAAAACGTACGTTACTTTTCAACAGCGGCCGCGGCGGCGGAGGCGGGATTTCGTCCTTGTCTACGGTGCCGCCCGGAAGCGTCGCCGGCGACTCCAGCGTGGTGCGGAACGTCGAACACAGTTTCACGAGCGCTGAGGCTGATCGGCGAAACTGGCTTGGAAGGCGGAGGAGTAGAGGCGTTGGCGGAGCGTCTTGGAATTGGTTCGCGGCATCTTCGGCGACTATTCCTGAAACATCTAGGAGCGACTCCCACGGCGGTGGCGCACACACGGCGGCTGCATTTTGCGAAGAAACTGATCGACGAAACGAATCTGCCGATGAGCCAGGTAGCGATCGCCTCCGGTTTCGGCTGCGTTCGAAGATTTAATGCGGCGATTCAAAAGACCTACAAGCGAACTCCGACGCGAATTCGGCGGCTTGTCCGTCCGGCAGCTAGCCAGCCTGAGAACGAATATCTTTTTCTTTTGCGTTTCCGTCCACCATATCACTGGAATGGCATGCTGGCCTTCTTAGCGAAGCGCGCGATCCCGGGTGTGGAAGCGGTCGAGCAAGGGACTTACAGGCGGTCAATTTCTTTGAGTGGGCGACACGGATATTTTGAAGTGTCGCTTGCAGAAAGAATGGACGCGCTGGCTGTGCGCATACAATTTCCTGATCCGTGCTCGCTGTTTTTCATCGTAGAGCGGATACGCGCTATGTTTGACCTAGGCGCGGACTGGGTGGATATCGCGCGAACTCTAAAAAGCGATCCGGCTTTGACCGAAAGGGTTCGAAGCGCGCCGGGCCTGAGGGTGCCGGGATGCTGGGATGGGTTCGAGCTAGCGACGCGCGCGATTGTGGGGCAAGTGATTAGCGTAGCTAGTGCGACGGCGATCGCGGGTCGCATCGCAAAGAAATTCGGAAAACCGTTCACCGGTGCCGGCAAGCTGACGCATTTATTTCCGACTCCAGAGGTTCTTGCCAGCGCTGATCTGTCATCGGTTGGCCTTACCAAGGCACGAGCGGAAACCATACGAACGCTGGCTCGGGTCGTGCGCGACGGGCGAATCCGGTTTGAAGGCATTGTTGAGACGGATGATTTCCTGGCGCGGCTTTGTGAGATTTCGGGAATTGGAACTTGGACGGCGCAATACGTGGCTATGCGCGCGCTCGGGGAGCCGGATGCGTTTCCGGCCGGAGATTTGGGGCTGCTGCACACGCTGAATTTGACGAATTCTCGCGAGTTAGAACGGCGGTCAGAGGCATGGCGACCGTGGCGAGCCTACGCGACCATGTATCTCTGGAATGGCTTTTCTCAAAGCAAAATTAGCGAGAACAAGCCGCTTGTACCCGAAACCAAACGGCGACTGTCGAAAGAACCGGCTCCCGCCACCTCGGCTTCCGCAATCGTGTGACTATCATACAAAGTAAAGATTTAGTTGAGGCTGTCCTGATCGACGCTTTTTTGTTCAGATGAATGTAAAAGGAGGGGGCCATGGGGAAAGTTGTTTACGTTTCCAAGTCTCGGATTGAGAGGAAGGTGGGGCCGGTAAGAATCGCGTACTTGCCCGGGGAGGCGCAGCCGGTGGTGTTTAGCGTTCACGGAGCGATCGCGGAACACTATAAGGTGGATCCGGCGACACTCACGGAGTCGCACGCGGCCACGATTGACTATGTGATCGCAGCGACAGCCGGTTGAATGTTGGGCACATTTGGAGGTGCGCTGGAAGCGCGCCACATTGATGCGAGCAACGGAAAACTTCTTGGCGATGTGACTGGCGAAGTGGAGACCGAAGAGGGCGTGCTGGTGATAAAACGGATCCATTTGGCGATGCATCTGATGGCGACGGAAAAAACGCTAGAGACGGTGGAGCGTGTACACGCGCTATACGCCATGCACTGTCCGCTGTATCGCACGTTGCATAAAGCGATCGAGCTGACTTCTTCTTACACGTTGGAAAAACCAGAAGCTTGATTCACAAGCTAGTGAAAAGTCCGTATCGTTTTCCGCCGAGCATTCGGTCTGAATTGAGCTGCGTCCAAAAGGCGTGGGTAAGCAGCACATCCCAAAAATGAATGCGGCTTGCTTGGGTGTGCAACTGGTGCTACCTTGCCCGGTTCGCGGCGGCCAAATTTGGTTTGGCGCGGATTGAACGGCAGTACGATGACGAAAGGCCCGGGAGGTGTGCGGATGGCGACGGTAAAGAAACAGTGGAGTTCGACTGCGCCGCCTGGGGAATTCCATCCGTACATTCCGGCCGAAGAGAGCATCGCGGAATTTACGTTGCGCGCGGTAGTGCTGGGGTCGCTATTTGGATTGCTGTTTGGCGCGGTCACAGTTTATGTGGGGCTTCGTGCGGGGCTCACCGTTTCTGCTTCGATTCCGATTGCAGTGTTATCAATCAGCATCTTGCGCGCGTTTGGGCGCTCGACCATCCTCGAGAATAACATCGTTCAAACGACCGGGTCGGCTGGGGAGTCTCTCGCGGCCGGAGTGATGTTCACGATTCCGGCGCTGATTTTTTTGGGATTTGGCACGGAATTTACCTTTTGGCGAATTTTTCCTCTGGCGCTGCTGGGCGGATGGCTCGGCGTGTTGTTCATGATTCCGCTGCGACGGCAGCTCATCGTGAAAGAGCATGGGAATCTGACGTTCCCTGAGGGCACCGCTTGTGCGGATGTGCTGGTGGCGGGCGAGCGCGGCGGGTCATTTGCAGGGCGCGTGTTCTGGGGATTGGGGCTCGGCGGGGCGTACACTTTTTTCATGAACACGATCCAGGCGTGGAATTCGCAACCGGAAGGGCGTCCACACTGGTTTCCGGGCTCTTCATTTCGCGCCACGATAACTTCAGAATATCTCGGAGTTGGTTACATCATCGGGCCTAAAGTTTCGGGAATTCTTTTTGCCGGCGGCGTGATTTCGTGGCTGCTGGTGATGCCGGCGATCCAATTCTTTGGACAGCTTGCGGGGAACACGCCGATTTATCCGTCAACGATTCCGATTCCGCAAATGACGCCGGACGATATGTGGAGGCAATACATTCGTCCGATGGGAGCGGGGGCGGTGGCCGCGGCGGGATTGATTACGCTGCTGCGCACGCTGCCGACAATTATTTCGGCGCTGCGCGCGGGACTGAAAGATGTTCGCTCGGAGCGAGCTGGCGAGGGGCAAGCGAGAAACCGGCTGGATGACGATGTATCGATTCGCACGGTAGTTATTGGGTCGATTGTGATCGTGGCGATGATGTGGGTGATGCTGACGTTTGATCCGATCAAGGGCGCGAGCACGACTTGGTATCAGAACCTGCTCGCCGGCCTTTTCGTAGTGGTTTTTGGATTTTTATTTGTGACTGTAGCTTCGCGCATCAGCGGACTGCTGGGAAATTCTTCAAACCCAGTTAGTGGGATGAGCATTGCGACGCTGATGGCGACGTGCGCGATATTTTTTGTGGCGGGGTGGACTGCGCCGAACTACGCGGTGCTTGCGTTAGTGATCGGAGGCGTGGTTTGTACGGCTGCGGCAATTGCGGGCGCTACTTCGCAGGACCTGAAAACCGGGTATCTTGTCGGGTCTACTCCATTCAAGCAGCAAATGGCTTTGCTGATTGGCGTAACGGTATCGACGATCGCTATCGGCGCGACGCTGAATCTAATGAATACGGGGCTGGAGAAATATTTGCCGGTAAAAATTCCGGTGAACGTGGAAGCGTTGGCTACCGGCGTGAAAGTGGAGCGGAGTTCGATCACGTATCAGGGGAAAAATTATGTGCTGATCAACGCGCTGGGCTCGGCGCAGGTTCCCGACGGGGAGTATCTTTACGATCCGGCAACGAAGGAAATTGAGATTCAGTGGGTGCAAGGCATTGGCAGCGACAAGGCTCCGGCGCCGCAGGCGCGTCTGATGGCGACGGTGATTAATGGAATTCTCAACCAGCGTTTGCCGTGGCGGCTGGTGTTGATGGGTGTGGCGCTGGTGCTGGCGGTGGAAATTTTGGGCGTGCGTTCGCTCGCGTTCGCAGTGGGCGCCTATCTTTCGATTGGGACGACGGCGACGATGTTTGCGGGCGGGCTGGTGCGCTGGTTGGTGGAGACGACATCTAAAAAAACCGAGGAAGGCGAGGCTAGCCCTGGCGCGCTCTATTCCAGCGGATTGATTGCGGCTGGGGGAGTATTCGGTTTGCTCGGGATTGTGATTAATCTTTTGCAAGATCCCGAAATTTCTACGCATGTTCCGGGGTGGGTGACCAGCACGTTCCATCTGCCATGGCGCGCGGATTTGTTTGCGTTTGGGCCGAAGGTCCTTGGGCCTCTGGCTACCAGCAATCTATTTGGACTCTTCATGTTTATTCTACTTGCGGCTTCGCTCTTCTATTTTGCGCGGAAGAAATTAGACAAGGCTTAAGCAATATTCGATGGGTCGAAAAGCAAAGAAAAACTTAGGCGACTAGAGCCCCTTCCGGGAGGTCTTTGACTACTTTGGGCGCAGCCTTTACACTTCTTCTGTGCCAACCTTTTCGCGCGGCTATGGGCATCGGTTTGATTTAAGCGGGTACTTTCCGCGCGCCATCAAGACGATTTGTATCATCTGCATTTCTGTATTTTTCCTGCAAACAATTTCGGCGCTACTCTTTCACGAAGCAGGCGCGAGATTCTGGATCGGCTGGTTCGGGCTCACTCCGTGGGCGGTTGTGCGCGGTTTCCGAATCTGGCAACCGTTCACCTACATTTTCCTTCACGGTGGAATTCTCCACATTCTTTTCAACCTACTGTATCTCGCGATGTTCGGTGCTGACCTGGAGCATAGCTGGGGGGCTCGACGGTTCTACACTTATTTTTTTGTGTGCGGCGTGGGCGCGGGAATCGTTGACATAATCGTAAAACTTTTGATCGATCCGCATGGACGCGGGACAGCGTTGGTACCTACGATTGGAGCTTCGGGAGCGATCTACGGCGTGCTGCTGGCAGTGGCTATCGTGATGCCACACCGGCAAGTCTGGGTATTTCCGCTGCCGGTCACGGTTTCCATGCGAATTTTTGTGATCGTAATGGGAGCCATCGAATTCTTCAGCACGATTGGATCTACGGGCGATGGAGTGAGCCATGTCTGCCATCTTGGCGGAATGCTGGTGGGATATATTTATCTAAGGCGCGGGTCTTATCTTTACAACTACCGCAATTTCTTTACGGATTGGAAACGACGGCGGCTACGGAAGAAATTTGAAGTTTACGTGCGCGATCACAACGAGAAGCCACCTTCAAATCCTGATAACTGGGTGAATTAAGGACTGTAACATTGAAAATGCCAGGCTGAAGCGCGGCACTACGAATTCCAGGCAGGAACTTTACCCTCCAATACGAATTATCTTCATCAAGTTAGTCGAGCCCGTGGTGCCCAATGGCGTGCCGGCGATTACACCTACGACGTCGCCGCGCTTGACCAAATGTTCTTCAAGTAAACGCGATTCGGCGGTTTCCGCGAGCTGATCGACGTCGTGGACGCGCTCTATGGTTCGCGGCAGCACGCCCCAGAAGAGACTCAACCGGCGGCGAGCCTCCTGCACGGGCGAAAACGCAACGATGGGGGCACGCGGACGATACTTTGAAACCAGGCGCGCGGAAGATCCTGACTCGGTGAAAACAGCGATTACTTTCATGTTTAATTCTTCCGCGGCATGGCAAATGGCTTCGGCAATAGTCTCACTGATCAGCAAGTCGGCGGAGCTAGCAGGACGGGGTAAGGAAGTAACGCTGGCTTCCGCCTCGCGGATAATGCGGTCCATCATGACTACCGATTCGAGCGGGTAACTTCCCGCAGCGGTCTCGCCGGACAGCATTAGCGCGTCGCTGCCATCGAAAATCGCGTTGGCCACATCGGAAGCTTCCGCGCGGGTGGGTCTCGGATTTTTCTGCATGGAATCCAGCATCTGCGTGGCGGTAATCACGGGAACCAACGCATCACGAGCGCTGGATATAATTCGCTTTTGGACAACGGGAACTTTTTCCAGACTCATTTCCACACCCAAGTCTCCGCGCGCGACCATCACACCGTCGGTAACTTCGAGAATCTCCTCGAGGTTGTCGATAGCCTCGGGTTTCTCAAGTTTGGCGATAATGGGCGTATCTTTACCGGCGCGGGCAATGGCGGCTTTCGCGGCTCTAACGTCCGCGGCAGTGCGCACAAAACTTTGGGCCACGTAGTTTGCGCCCATCTGCAAGCTGAATTGCAAGTCGCGGCGATCCTTGGGAGTAAGCGAAGGAATTTTCAGCTTCACGCCTGGCAGATTGATTCCTTTGTTTTCGCCGAGGTCGCCGCCGTTTTCCACTTGGCAGACGACATCTTGCCCACGGATCGAAGAAACACGCAACGCGATTTCGCCGTCGTTCAGTAGAATGCGATCGCCTTTGCGCACCGCTTCCGGCAATGCGAGAAAAGTTGTGCTGACTCCTTGCTCCGTGCCGATTACTTTCTTCGTGCTAATTACAAAACGCTGGCCGAAGTGCAGGTGCACAGGCTTGCCCTGTTGCAACGCGCCGGTACGAATTTTCGGCCCCTGCAAATCCGCGAGGATTGCAACAGGCTTGCTGTAACGCGCGGAGGATCGCCGCACGTAGTTGATGAGTCGCGTCTTTTCCTCGTGAGTGCCGTGCGAGAAATTAAGGCGCGCGACATCCATTCCCGCATGCAGGAGCGCGTCGATCATTTTTTGAGACGAGCTGGCGGGTCCTAAAGTGCAAACAATTTTGGCCCTTCGAAGATTTTGCACGATTGTTATTTTGTCACAGCAAACGCGTCAACAACCGCGTAAAGGAACTGAACTCCCTTGCGGAAAGATTCGACCGGAATGCGTTCGTCGTCGGCGTGCATGCGCATCACGTCTTCTTCGGTGAGCGGGAAAGGATCGAACCCATAGGCTTGTACTGCGCGCATGCGCAGACGAGCCGAGTCTGTAAGTGGAGTGGACATGTACGGGACCACCGGTGCGCCGCTGAATTGCTGAGCGGTTACCTTCTTAATTGTAGCGTACAAATCTGTCTCGAGTGAGGAAGACGGCGCGGTTTCTCCAGCGCCAGCTTGCGGTTCCAAACGGACTTGAGGATCATTCACGAGTTGAGTCAGTTTGTTTAAGAGCGGAGTCGCCATATTGCCCGGCAGAAGTCGTATGTTCAGAACGCCGCGGGCTTCCGAGGGAACAACGTTGGCGCGTATGCCCGCCTGCAACATTGTGGGCGTGACGGTGTCTCGCAGCATCGCATTCCAGACGGGATTAGCATTGGAAAGCCAGCGCGCTGCGTGATCGACACGGTCGGAACTTTCCAGCGCCTGCATCCACTTGCTGGTCTCTTCATCCTGAAGCGGAGCGATTCCTTCGAAATATCCGCGGGTGACGGAGTTGAATTGGACT
The DNA here is from genome assembly GCA_963838475.1 of uncultured Acidobacteriota bacterium. Taxonomy (GTDB): domain Bacteria; phylum Acidobacteriota; class Terriglobia; order Acidiferrales; family UBA7541; genus Palsa-295. The sequence goes on along the minus strand of CAWIRJ010000004.1, from coordinate 475,568 downwards.
GGCGCTTCGTACGTGCCCAATTTCGCCATGGCCGCGGATAGATGCGTGACGGCGTTATCTTTGAGCGGGACTGAGCCGTGGCCGGAGGTGCCGGTGGCGATTACGTTGACGTTTACGGCGACTTTCTCGCTGACTTGTACGGCAACGTATTGCACCTTGCTGTTTTTCATAACGGTGCGGCCGCATTCGTTCAAAGCGAAGCCCGAGGCAATTTTATCCCAGTGCTTTTCGACGGCGAATTTCATTCCAGTCTCACCGCCGGCTTCTTCGTCACCTTCGGCGAGAAAAATCACGTCGCGGTTCAATCGCGCCTGGGAGCGTTTCAATGCAATAAAGACTGCGAGATTTGCGGCGAGCATTCCTTTGTCGTCAATAGCGCCACGCCCGTAGAGATAGCCGTCTTTTATCACCGCGGCGAAGGGATCCACGGACCATTTGGCTTTATCAACGCCGACTACATCCAAGTGAGCGAGAAGCAACAACGCCCGCGAAGGGTTGGGCATGGCGCTGGAGGAAAGGCGCGCTACCAAGATTCCGCGCCCCGGTGTGCTCTCGAAAATTTCCGACGGAATTCCTTCGCGTTTCAGGACGTCGGCGATGTATTTGGCGGCTGCCACTTCGTTACCCGGCGGATTGGTGGTATTGATGCGAATTAGATCTTGCAGCCAAACGAGCGCTTCGCCTTGAAGTTTTACGATGTCCGCGCTGGGGCCCGCGGCGAACTGCGCCGGTTGCGACGCCGCGCCCTGTCCCGCACCACTGGATGCCCAACAAAACGAGCCGCAGAATGCCAGGACAAGAATTCGAACGCTCGAACGGGCCATTCTTTTCGTTCTCCTAGTTGAATGTGAATTAGAACGATAAGCAGACTAACAATTCATATTATCATGGCGTCAGGAAGCGGCCAGGCGCTTGGGGAGAGGCGTTTTCTGGATGGCAATAGACCATCCGAAAATGGGTTTGGCAGCATCAAAGCGGGAGGGGGAAATTCATGAGTTTGAGTATGTGGACACGGGCCATTTTCGTGGCGGCTTTGCTGGCGGCTTTAGGGATACCTCCCGGCACTTTGACCGCCTGGTCGCGACAGCAGGAAGGGCCGCAAAAACCTGCGCCAGCGCAACAGCCTGCCACCCCGCCGCAACCAACGGGACAGCAACAACCGGCCCAAGCCGGGCAGCCACAGAGCCAAGCGCCGCAAACGTCCATCGCGGTGGAATCAAACGTGGTGAATATCGATGCGGTGGTGACCGATCAGGAAGGCGACATAATTGCGAATCTGAAGAAAGAGAATTTTCGAGTTTTGGATAACAACCAGCCGCAGCAAATTTCAAACTTCGCTCCCAGTGAAGCGCCAATCACGATTGTGGTCTTAATGGAGTTCAGCCAGCTTGGTGGCGAGTGGTTCGCGTATCAGGCCAAGAGCTGGGCATACAATTTCCTGGGCCACCTGAATGACAAAGATTACGTAGCGCTAAAGATTTTCGACCTGCAAACGCATGTGGTGGTAGATTTCACGCGGAACAAGCAGGAAGTGGCGCAGGCAGTTGCGGGGCTTTACTTCCCGAATTTTCATGAGGCTAATCTTTTTGATGCGCTGCTGGAAACGCTAGACCAGCTTCGTGATGTGAAAGGCAAGAAATCGATACTTCTACTAGCAAGCGGCTATGACACTTTTAGCAAGCACACACTGGATCAAACGCTTCGGCGCGTGAAGGAAACGGAAGTGCCAATCTTTAGCGTGGGAATGGGCGAAGAGTTGAACGTACGCCGACTCAGCGGCAGTGACAATATCGGATATCTGCAGGCGAAGAATCAGCTGACCACTTTTGCCGAGCTGACGGGGGGATACGCGTGGTTTCCGCGATTCCAAGGCGAGATGGGCAGCATCTTCAGCAGCGTGGCGGAATTTTTGAGGAGCCAGTACACACTTGGCTTCACGCCCTCTACCGCCCCGGACGGAAAATATCACAAGCTGAAGCTTGAGATTGTGGACGAGCAAGGCAATCCTCTGATGCAACCCGACAAAAAAGGAAAAATGAAAAAGGTGATCGTGATAGCTCGCCAGGGTTACACGTCACCCAAGCCTACGTCTGGGGATTAGTTCTCCGACAGTCTACTGAAGACCTTATGACTGGGGCCGCCGCAAGATAACGCCGAGGATGGTTGCCGCAATCATTAATCCGAGCAGAATCAAAGCGGCACGTAGGGACCACATCAACCAAGTCGCAACGAAAAGAAGCCCAAGCCAAAGGGCATTCATGGGACGCATATATCCCATGATTTCGGCCCGCTTATCGCTACTTTCGGGTTGTTTGGGCTCTTCTGCCATTTTTTGCCGTATATTTTCCGCCGGTTGAACTGTAACTTCCAATTTATTTCGTAAAAATGCGCAAGTCGCGCCCGGTCATTTCAATTGGCTCGGCGACACCTAGTACGCCTAGCATCGTGGGAGCGATATCACGGAGCGAACCACCGGGAGCCAGGCGCGTTTGACCGTTTTCAGAGAGCAAAATAAATGGCACGGGATTTGTCGTGTGATAAGTATGCGGCTCACCAGTGACGGGATCGGTCATCATTTCGGCGTTGCCGTGGTCGGCGGTGATAATCCATGCGCCACCGCGGGGACGCAACGCCTGAAAAATTTGTCCGAGACAAGTATCCACGGTTTCCACCGCTTTGATGGTGGCTTCGAGCTTTCCGGAGTGGCCGACCATGTCTGCATTTGCAAAATTCATGATGATGGCGTCGAATTCGCCTTTTTCGATTGCACGAACCACTGTTTCGGCGACTCCTGCCGCGGACATTTCCGGTTTCAGATCGTAGGTGGGAACTTTCGGGGACGGAACGAGGATTCTCTCTTCTCCGTGAAAAGGCTTTTCGACCCCTCCGTTGAAGAAATAGGTGACGTGAGCGTATTTCTCGGTTTCGGCGACACGCAGATTCTTGAACTGCAGCTCAGCAAAAACGTTGGCAAGGATGTGTTCGAGCTTTTCGGGCGCGAGGAGATAGCGTAGCCAGGTCCAGGTCTTCTCGTACTGAGTCATGGCGACGAAGAAGAGATTTTTTGGGCGGTCGGGGTCGACAATTTTATCGAATCCAGGCTCGATGAGGGCGCGTGTCATTTGGCGGGCACGGTCGGCGCGGAAATTGAAGAAGATTACGGCGTCGTCATCTCGAATTATGGCGCGTGGGGCGGCTGGCTTTCCTGGCCTCGGTGGTGATCACGGCAGGAATAATAAATTCGTCGGTGACGCCTTTTTCGTAGCTGGCGCGAACGGCCGCTACGGGATCTGTGAACTTCACTTCCGAAGCGCCGTGAACGATGGCACGGTAGGCTTTTTCGACCCGTTCCCAACGATTGTCGCGGTCCATTGCATAGTAGCGCCCGCTGATGGTGGCGATTTGGCCGACGCCGAGTTCGCGCATTTTTTGTTCTAGCTGCTGGACAAATTCGATTCCACTGTGAGGAGGAGTGTCGCGCCCGTCCATAAAGCAGTGGACGAAAACATTTTTGACTTTATTTTCGCGCGCCATTTTCAGCAGGGCGAAAAGGTGGTTCAGATGCGAGTGGACTCCGCCATCGCTGACGAGACCGAGAAGGTGTAACTGCGCGCTGCGTCCTCGTTCCATGGCTTGGAGCAGGAGGGCCTGGCGATAAAATTCGCCTTCGGCAATGAGTTGATCGATTCGCGTGCTGTCCATGTGGACGATGCGGCCGGCGCCGATATTCAGGTGGCCCACTTCACTGTTGCCCATTTGTCCGACGGGGAGGCCGACGGCGGGGCCGGAAGTTTGGATTAGCGTGTTGGGAAAATCTTTGATGATGCGATCGTAGTTGGGCTTGCGTGCGAGGGCGATGGCGTTGCCGGTGGTTTCGGCGCGATAGCCCCAGCCGTCAAGGACGGTGAGGACGATTGGTTTTGGGCGCTTGCTCATATGTGCGCCCAACAGGCTAGCACGAAGGTCAAATCCGGTTGGCACGATAGGGGCAAATATTTGCCTGCGAGCGAATTAGCCCGGGATGAGGAAGAGGAATGCACGTCTTAGCTGGTGTGGGGGTGAGCAAGGTAGTGCTGGCGGAGGAGGTCTTTGCCGTAGTCGTTGCCGTTGGGGGTGCGCACTACGCAATGAATGTGTTGTTGGGTGGGCTTATCGGGGTCGGCGGCGAACCTGGCGAGGTTCGCGGGTTGTTGGTGGTCGAACTCGATCAGGATTACGGGGCTTTGGATGCGGTAGTAGAAAGCGCTGTCGAGCTGGGTGCCGCCGATCCAGGCGAACCAGGTGTTTTCGATGTGGCGGTCGATTTCGTCCATTTTCACGCGAGCATGGCCGTCGTCCATATTGCTGACGTAGAGATTGGCCAGATCGCGCAGATGATCGCGCGCGGGTTTGGCCAAATCGTTGGCGCGCAAGCCGGCGTAGTCGAGAACCACGTTGTCTTTGAAAGCTTCGGTTAGGTTGTTGTTCCCCGTTTTGGAGAAATTGATAATGGCGCGCTGGCGCTGCGCGTCGGAGAGCGATTGCAGCATCTGCAAACCGGTGGTTTGTTCCTCTTGAAGGATTACCAGACCTTTGTATTTTCCCGAAGTTGCGCGGACGGGCTCCGAGCCGAAGAAGTGCGGAGTCATGACCACCTGATCGCCCAAAACGAAATAGTTGATGATGCAGTGATGGCCGTCGAGTTGCCAGCCCCAGGGATCGGTGGCGGAGGGGCGTCCCATGATGGTGAAGTAGTAGAGCCATTCGCCGAGGAACGTGTGCTCGTTGATCATCTCGGCGAGAGTTTCGTTCAGACGCATGATATTGCGGGTGAGCTCGAAGCCGCGCGTGCTGAGAGAAGCGCGCATTAGGCCGAATGCGGCGTCGCGCTGCGCGTCGGTCATTTCCTGAAGGCTGATACCCTGGCGCGCGTAAAAGTGCTGATTCATCCATTTGCGCCACTTGACGTCGTCCACCGGGAACATCGTTCGGGCGAGTTGGACGTTGTTCAGCGAGGTGATGAACTTTTCCGCGGCGTTGCGGACGGGTTCGGTTGAAACGCCGGTCGGTGCGATTTGGAAAATACCGGGGAGGATTTCACCGTTGGTGGTGATGCCCTTGAAGGGGTCGGCGAGACCTTTGCGTTCGAAGTCTTCGGACATATGGCGAAAACGCTCGGCGGTGTCGGCGGCGGATTGTTCTTGTTGGAAAGCCCAGGGGCCGAGAAGGGCGGCGGCGCTTAGGGTGGAAAGGAAATCACGTCGAGTGGGGTGATGCGAGTGCGTGTGGGGATGCGAATGCGGATGAGGGTGAGAATGAGTATGGCTGGGATGGATCGGGTGGTGTTTCATGTTCACCTTTCTTGCGCGAATGGTGCGGAAGTTATCATGCTGGGCGCGGTGGATGCAATCAATCGTCAGGCGCCGACAATGTGGCGGGCCCAACGGCCGATGATGGGATACGCGGCCCATTCTCCGCGGCCGGCTTTTATACCGAAGTAAATGGCGAGGAAAAGATTAAGTCCCATAATAACGAACGCAACGATCCATAGGGCAAAGATTCCCAGGAAAAATCGAAGAGAAGGTGGATGTGCCGGGGCTGCGTTTGTCGCGTGAGAAAATGCGAACGAAAATATTGTGGCCACCCAAACTATCATGGCACCGAACCAAAAAACCATGAGGATGAGCTGCCATAACAAAGCTTGCATGGCGTGAAACGCGACGAACTTCGAATCGCGTTTGACGAGGAAGATTACTAGCGGAGCGATCCACCCGCCGACGAGTTGAAGAACGTGGGCGAGCGTCGCCATCGTTTTTTCGTCGCTGGTGATTTCGAGTGGCGCAATCTGGTCATTCATCGCGCGGACTCCTTAGACTTCGTGGCGGGCGCCTTCTGCGGGGCCTACCACACGCGGGGGACGGAGCATTGAGTGAGCTGAGAGCGCTTTGAAGCCGGGGAAGACGGCGTCTGCGCCAAGACGCTCTTCGATGCGGAGGAGCTGATTGTATTTGGCGATGCGGTCGGTGCGCGAGGCCGAGCCGGTTTTAATTTGGCCGCAGCCCATGCCGACGACGAAGTCGGCGAGGAAAGTGTCTTCCGTTTCGCCGGAGCGGTGGGAGACGATGGAGGCGTAATTCGCTTTGCGCGCCATTTCGACGGCTTCGATGGTTTCACTCACCGTGCCGATCTGGTTCAGCTTGATCAGGATGGCGTTGCCGACTTTTTCGGAAATTCCGCGCGCGAAGATCTTTGGGTTGGTGACGAAAACGTCGTCGCCAACGAGTTGAATGGTTTTTCTCTTTTCCATTTCCGCGGCGGCCGACTTACCGAGTTCGCGGGTCAGGAGTTTCCAGCCGTCCCAATCGTCTTCGGCGAGGCCGTCTTCGATCGAAACTATGGGGTATTGCTGAACCCAGGATTTCCAGAATTCGACCATTTGCTCGGAGGTGCGCTCGGACTTGTCGGATTTTTTGAAGATGTATTTTTTCTTGTCGCGATCGTAGAATTCGCTGGAAGCGGGATCGAGAGCGATGCAGATTTGTTCGCCGGGCTTGTATCCGGCGGCAGTGATGGCTTCAAGAACGCGCTCGACGGCTTCGACGTTGGATTTCAAATTTGGCGCGAAGCCGCCTTCGTCGCCGACCGCGGTTGAATAGCCATTCTTTTTCAGCACCGCTTTCAAATGATGGAAAACTTCGATGCCCCAGCGCAGTGCTTCGCGAAAATTGGGGGCGCCGAGCGGCATCACCATGAATTCCTGGACGTCCACGGAATTATCGGCGTGCGCGCCACCGTTTAGAATATTCATCATGGGGACGGGAAGAGTATCCGCATAGCCTTCGGACGAATAGCGCGCGAGATATTGGTAGAGCGGAAGCTCCAGCTGGGTGGCGGCAGCGCGCGCGGTGGCCATGGAGACGGCGAGGATGGCGTTTGCGCCGAATTTCGATTTGTTGTCAGTGCCGTCGGCTTCGATCATGCGGCGATCGACGGTGCGCTGTTCGGACGCGTCCATGCCAGCGATGGCTTTGGCGATGCCGTTGTTCACGTGGCCGACGGCTTTGAGGACTCCTTTGCCGAGGTAACGGGATTTATCGCCGTCGCGGAGTTCGATGGCCTCGTGTTCTCCCGTAGAAGCGCCAGAGGGGACGGCTGCGCGGCCCATTACGCCGCCTTCGAGTCCTACTTCGGCTTCCACTGTGGGATTGCCGCGAGAATCGATGATTTCGCGGCCGCGTACAGTGATAATTTTTGTGGACATCGTACCCCCTGAAACGTTTTCCTCTTTATTAATGCGGAAGACATTTTAAGCTTTTATGGATGAGAAAATACAGTTAAGCAATACGAATTGCAGAACCGCGGAGCTTATTGCGATGACTTGGGCGATTGCGTCTTCGCGGCGACTAGGGGTTGCGCGAATGTGAAGACGACGATTACGCGGGAGGAGATGTTTGCACCGAGATGTTTTGCCGGTTCGAAACGCCACTGATGTACAGCGGCGGTTGCGGAAGTTGCGAATGGCTCGACACCACGTAGCATTTTTACGGAATCGAGTTGGCCTTCCTGGGTTATATCGACTGAAAGAATTACGCTGGACTGAATATTCGCGTCCGAAGGATATTCAGGCTCGACGGTAGCGACCGGGAGCACGGCAAGTTCCGGAGTATCGTGTTCCCGGGGATCGTTGGGAGCGTTTTCGTAAATGTGAGTTTTCGGGGACTTCGAACCGGCGAGACGCGGAACAAAATCGAATACGATTCCGATTCTGGGTGCCAATGCCGGATTGCCATGATCCGCGGCGAGAAAAGTCCAAGTGCGAACCGCCACCAAGGCTTTTTCGAGGTAAGGAGTCTCCCCGTGAATCGCCTGGATGTCTGCGAGAATTCCGGTGGACTCGATCCGCGCGTCGAGGACGACTTCACCACCGAAAATGGATTGCAATGGGTAAGCTGCGGGCACTAATGAAAGCGCTTCCGGGATCGAGATGTCGTTCCCGTGTTCTGTGTAATCGTAATGATTTTCTTGGCTGTTAGGATTCGTATGCCAAGCAATGTGTTTCTGTTGAAGTAACGCGATGGCGTAGTGAATTGGCAGGATCGCACCGACCTGCTGGCGCTCCGCGGCTACCATCGCGAGAGAGTTGCGGCCGAACCACTGGCCTTCGACCAGGCCTACGATGCTTTGAGATTCGGTTGAGATTACCGGAGCACCGCTTTGGCCGAGGACTACTTCGTGGCCGAAGATTAGCAATTCGGTATCACCTTTTCCCTTTTCTAATTGAGAAAATTCCGAGTCGAGAATTTTTCCGCCCGCGCGCATTTGTATGGTGGCGTTGAGGGTGTAGGCTTCGCGTGGTTTGGAAGGCAGCAACGCTGTTGCGAGAACCGTCTCACCATGTAGCGGCCTATCGGGAGTCAGAGGCAAAAATGAAACTTTGTAATTCCCTGCGAATGGATTGGGCGCGACGCGCAGGATGGCTACGTCATGCTCGCGATCGATGGCTATCAAAGCGGCTGGAGCTATACGGAACTCAGATGACGACTGATGCAGCAGGACGTAGGGCTGCCCACCGTGAAGCTGGCTTAAGACGTGGGCGGCGGTGATCAAGTAGCCGTCACTGTTGATGAAGAAACCGTTGCCGTAAAAAAGATAGTGATAGCCGCGTTCGGAGGCGGATTGATCGACAGGATAAATGATGGGGCATATCGCGTCGAACAATTTTTCGTCATCGGTGTCCTGCGCTCGTGGACCGGGCGAGGTGAAAAGCGGTCCGGTCGTCACGGTGACCATGACGACCAGCGCAAGGATTCTCTGATTGAGCTTCAGTGGCACCAAGCCCTCGTAGAAATCGTCGATCGATTGCTATCTGACTAGCATAGCCGCGCTTATGGGGCGCGCCAGTTGACCTGAGGGACAGTTGCGGCTGACTTGATAAGGGCGTTCGAGCGATGTGTATCTGCACGTAGTACGCACGCGATTGCGAATCGGTTTGAAGTGGGTGTCAACAGACGTCACCTTAAAGCTAAGAAATCAGAGGGTACCAGCTGGCAGATTTGTGGCGCGATCGAGTAAAGCTGAGAGATCTTTTTGCGCTTCGGCTGGGGACTTCTTTCCCATTTCGCTTTCCAATTGGCGGCGGGCGGCTTGTACGGTTTGCAATTGGGCTGGGCCGGTGTTGGCGAGAAGATTTTCGGCGCGAACGAAACATGCGTAGGCTAAATCCTTGGGCAGTTGATGACGGCGCAGAAATTGACCGTAGTTGAACCAATCGAAGCCTTCGGCAAGCGCATCGCCGGCCTTCGCGTCTAGGGCGAGGCCGCGTTGATAGGACAGAGCGGCCCCGGACGCGTCATTTTTCTTCTCCTGCAAATCAGCCAGGTGAGCCAACGCGAGGCTCTCAAGTTTAGAGTTTTTTTCGCTTTGCGCGAGGCTAATCGCGGATTGATAACGCGTCACGGCGGAGTCAGAACGACGGATAGCGGATTCGTCATCCGCCAGGTGAATTGTGGCGGAGATTATTTGGTCCTCAGTGGTGACGCGCGAATCTTCCGGCTGCGACGCAGCCAAGCGCAAGAAGATTTCCCAATGACGGGCGGCAGTTGCCGGCTCGCCTCTTTGGTCGAAAGCTTGCGCGAGGTAAATGTGGGCATTCATCTCATTGGGATTTACGTCTACCGCTTTTTGCCAGGAGTCGATAGCTTGATCGGGATTGCCGAGGCGGCCGGCGAGCAATCCGAAATTGACGAGCGCGTCCACGTCGCGAGGAAATGTTTCCAGCATTTTTTTGTACAGCGTGTAAGCATCGTCATAGCGGCCTGCTTCAATCAAAGCGCGAGCGTAAGAGTGTTGTAGGCCGATGTTTGTAGGATTGAGGTTAACGGCTTGCGCCAAAGCGGCCACGGCTTCGTCGCGATTTCCGGCTTTACTTTCGGCGACCGCGATGCGGGCATTTAATGCGCTGTCGTAAGGATTCATATCGGCGGCGCGTTCAAGAGAAGCAAGGTCTCCGTCATTGTTGCTGAGCGCGAAATGAACTTGATCCATACCGCCCCACAGGAAAAGCAAAACAGCTGTGGCGATAGCGAATGCAGGCGCGGCAACACGACGGGCGGACTGTTTTTCAGCAGCGGGTTTTCCGCGGGAGCCTTTTTTCGCGCTGGGTTGAGTTTGAACAAGAGCCGCGGACTTTGCTGCGGGGTCCACTAACAAAGAGGCCACGCGCTTGTCGCGCAGCTTCCACAATCTGCCATCAAGAATGAAATGGTGAATGTTCACGACGGCCATAAAAATCAAGAAGCTGGTGGTGAAATCAAAATGGAAGATGTAACTCACGAGCCAGGGACCCGGGATGAAGAGCGCAATCCCACCAGCTACCAGGGTCAGAAAGTATACCGGCATGCGCCAATTGGATTGGTCGCTAGCGCGGGCTTCGCGACGCTGGTAGTAGGTGGTGATCCATATGTATTGCGTGGAGTGCAGGACGGCGAGGATGCCACTGCTGTATCGCGTTTGCGGAATTTGATAAGCCGAACGCAATTCGAGAAGCGTGGGTAAGACAAACCAGAGAAATTGCGTTACCGCCAGGGTGATTGGCGCGATCATTCCGCGAATGCCGTGCTTGCGCACCATGCGCTGAAAACCTAGCCAAGCGAAAACCGCGAAGGCTGCTCCCAGGGCGAGGCGCAACGTGAAAGTGAATTTTGCGGGAAGACCCAGCGAAAGAATTAGTGGGTCGGCTGAGCCTCCGGTTTCAAAACTCGCAAGCAGCATCAAATAAGATGCGATGAAGGCGGCGCGAAGACAACGGCGTTCCATTGGAGTGACGTCCGCACCGCTTCGGCGGGCAAACATCATCAGGAGGCCGTAATTCTGCCCGCTGTAATGCCAGGGGCTCCAGCAGATGTAGAGTGTGAAAACCCAAGGAAACAGGCGCGGAGACGCGTGCATCAGGATTACGGTTAGCGCGAGCAACAGTGTGATGTGCAGGGTGAAAAATTTGTACTTCTCGAAATTTTCGCGCGTGTGATAGGCGCGGTAAATTGTGGCCATGAAGTGCGGGTAGTTGAAAATAAGGGCGAGCGCGTAGAAGGCGACGACCCAGGCGTGCGTATGCGACGGCGCCATCCACATAGCCACAGCTAGAAGCGGAGCGGACCACGCGCCGCAGCCCACGAGCAGGTCGAGCCAGGGGCTGTAAATCCAGGGCGCGGACGGCTGCGGAACATCTGGTGGAGTTGCTGATCCGGCACCGGTAGAGGCTGAGATAGTTTCCGTATCTACAAGCGTAGCCAAGCTGAATACCTCGTGTCTGGGTGTTCCGTCGGCTCGAAATAGTGGGTGTGTGAAGGTGAGCGATGATCGGAACCGAAACCTCAGCAGTTTACTTCGCTGTGATGCCTCTCGCGGATCGTAATCTAGCGCGCATGTAGAAAAGGTAACTTCGGACAAATACGGGTTACGACGTTCGGCTAAATTCGTTTTGCGGCTTGGGATTTTCCCAAGATGAAGACGAAGACGCCCATGGCGAGAAGCAAGATTGTGAGGCCGATTATTTTTACGACGGCCAAGATTTTGTGAGGGTCGTCTTCGGCGGGGAGCACAGAGAAAGCGATAGTGATTAGGGTTGTGGTGAAACCGATGATGCCTACTATTTTTGCGACGGTGCCACCACCCGGGATTTGCATCACGTCTGGACCAGGTGGCTCGCGTTGCAGGCGTATAAGCGAGGCGAACACAAAAAGGTACGGTATGAAGTACGAGATGATTCCCATACTTACCAAGACTTCGTAAGCGCCATAGACGCTGGTTCCTGCCTGCCCAAGAAAGATGAAAAGAACCCCGCAGGCTGCCTGGACCAGAAGGGCGACGTAGGGCGTGCCCCACTTCGGATGGATGCGGGCGAATGCCGGTGGGAGATAGCGGTCGATTCCGGCGACGAAAGGAAGGCGCGCGGAAACGGCTAGCCAAGCGCCCATCGCTCCCAGGTTGCTCAGAGTGATTAGCAATGCCGCGAATGAAATGAGTCCGATGGCTACGGCCCCGGAGAGGCCGATGCGTTCCACTGATTTGGAAATTGCTTGCATGATTCCCTGCAAGCCACTTACTTGGTTGGCGGGAAGCGCTACGAGCACCGCGACTGTTCCGAAAATGTAGCCGGTGGTGACGAAGGCTCCGCCGGCGAGCAAACCTCTGGGCAGGTTTTTGCGTGCGTCGTGGATCTCGTCTCCGAGGAAAGAGGCAGATTCAGAGCCGCCCAGAGCAAAAACGATGGTGGCCATGAAGAGCACATCGTGAAAGCGCATGTGCGGGACTATCGTCGTGGGCGTGAAACTGGTGGCCGATCCGAAGCGGTGGAATGCGATGCCGGCGATGGCGAATAAAATTGCGATGGGTAGCCAGGTGCCGATGCCGCCGAGATTATGCAGCCACTTCCCTACCGAGAGGCCGATGAGATTCAGGAAAGTTGCAAGAGCGAGTCCGAAAAGCGCGAACAGCAGAAAATACGTTTTGTTATTCGAAAGCGATTGCCAGCGAGCAGGACCTATATAGAGCGCATTGCTGGCCGTGAAGTAAAGTATCGCGGGGTAGTAAGGAAGATTGCTGGCCCAGTAGGTCCAGCCGGTTAGAAAGCCGGGAAACTCCCCGAACGCGCGTTTGGCCCAGACGTACAGACCGCCTTCCTGCGGGTAACGCGAGGAGAGTTCCATCACCGATAGCGCGAGGGGAAGGTAAAACGCGGTCCAGGCAATCAGCCAGATTACGACGGCACTGGGTCCAACGGTCGCAGCCGTGGCAATCCAGCGGAGGCTGATGCCCGTCACGATGTAAAACAGAACCAGATCGCGAAAACCCATCGTCCGACGCGGACGATTTGAGCTTTCGGGCTCGACGGTTGTGAATTCCGCTGGCACCATCGGCATTAGGCGGACATCATGCTCTGAGAAGATTCAGAAAGCGAGAGCGTTTCCGGCAACGCCGTATCTTAGGTAGCCTTTCCGCTGGCCTTAGACTTTTCGTCATGTCCGTAATACTCGTAGGCTGACATGGGCTTCTCGCCGCCTTTTTTCCAGACACGATCGTCTGCGGGAATTTTCCCCAGAGCGCGCGCCATCTCGCGGATGTGCGTAGCGACCGCGCCACAACACGCACCGATATAATTCACGCCGATTTCGCGTGCTTTGGTCGCGTAGTCGGCCATCTCGCGCCGAGTCAGCTGGTAAGGTTCAAGCTGATCGGGAAATGCAGCGAGGCTGGTGAAATCGCGATGCTCGTGCGTGGTGCGATAGGCCACAGGCTGGCAGCCGATATAACCTTTCACAGCTTTGCGCATTTCAGCCATCAGTGGAAGCGTGTGTTCCGGGCTTCTTAAGCAGTTGATGCCGACGATATCCGCGCCAGCGTCGGCCAAAGCTTTCGCGACGTCGCCAGCTTTTTTACCGTCCGGCGTGACATCTTCATTTTCGAAGCAGATGGTGACCATAACCGGCAGCTTTGTTGCTTTCGCGCGCTCTACGGCCAGGAGAGCTTCGCCGAGAAATGAAAATGTCTCGCCGATTATGAAGTCCACACCCTCGGCTACTTGAACGTCAAGTTGTTCGTCGAAAGTCTTGCGCACGCGATCGGCGGCGGCTTTGTCGTTAGGCTCGTACATCCAGGTGAGGCTGAGGTTTCCGGCGACAAGACAGCCGCCCTCTGCAGCTTTTTTCGCGATGCGAACAGCGGCGCGATTTAATTCCTCAACGCGCTCTTCCATGCCGACGGTCGCGAGTTTATCGCGGCTGGCGTAAAAGGTGAGGGCCTGCAAAACTTCGGCGCCGGCATCGCGAAATTCGCGATGAAGTTCGAGCAAGGCGTCCGGATTGTTCAATGCGACTTCGGGCGTGAACGGGCCTGCGCGGACGCGGCCGCGTTTTTCAAGTTCGAGCAGGTAACCGCCGTCACCAAGGACGGGGCCTTCGGCTAATTTTTCGAGGATTCCTTTTTTTTGCGGCATTGCCATCTTATTCTCCTTTCATCGCTATAAATTACTCTGAGAAAAATCTAGGCGCCGGCTTTTTTTACGCGACCACTTTTCCAATCGCGCAGAGCTTTGTGTGCCGCGTTGTAACCCGGAGCACCGGTTACGCCTCCGCCAGGATGCGCCCCGGCGCCGCAAAGATATAGACCGGCAACCGGCGTTCGATATTGCGCCCAACCTGGCACCGGGCGCATGAAAAAAAGCTGCTCGAGGGAAAGATCGCCGTGAAAGATATTACCTTCGGTCAGACCGTACGTGCGTTCGAGATCGAGTGGAGTCAAAACTTGGCGCGCGATGATCGAATTTGGAACGTTGGGCGCGTACTCGGCGATTTTCTTCACCACGCGATCGCCGAGAAGCTCGCGATTTTCGTCCCAGGTGCCTTGGCGCAAGCGATAAGGAACGTACTGAATAAACGTCGTCATCACGTGTCGACCCTTCGGTGCGAGTGTGGAATCGACGTTGGAAGCAACTACGCAATCGACCCACAGTTCTTCTGGAATATTGCCGAACTTCGCGATGTCGTAGCAGCGTTCGGCGAATGCAAGCGAAGGAACCAGAGTGAAAAGCGCGCGCTGCGGCGCGGGCCAATCCGCAGGCATGCCAGTGACGCGAGGCTCTTCGCTAAGGACGAAGTTTACTTTGGCGCAGGGACCGTCCATCTTGATGCCCGCGATCGCGTGGCGGAAATCTTCAGGTAGCTGATTTGCGTCTAACAGGCCTAAGAAAGTGCGTTTCGGATCGGCATTCGAAAAGACGATGCGGCTGGAAATTTCCGTTCCATCTTCCAGGATTACACCACGCGCGATCCCTTCGCGGACGTCGATCTTCACGACCGGAGAAGAGGTGAGAATCTCCACGCCAAATTTGCGAGCCGCAGAGGCGAGCGCTTGGGTGATGGCGCCCATTCCGCCAATTACGTGACCGTAGAATCCCTGGACTTCGCCATCTCCGCCGCCGAGCAAATGAAAGAGCAGGCCGAGAGCTGAGCCGGAGTCGTACGGGCCACCATGTTTTCCGTAGAGATTGTTGGCGAGGAACATCGTTTTCATTCTCTCGGACTCATAATTGCGATCGAGGAAATCCCCAAGACTGCCGGTTAAAAAGGAGACAAGCTGGGACACTTCTGCGCTGGTCATGCCGCGAAATCGTTTTCCTACGCGCAAAAGTTCGAAGAATCCGTCGGCGCCGTGAAGCGATGGTTCGGGAGGCGGCTCGAGAAAAAATGGCTGGAGGTAGCGCGCTAGCTTCTTGAGCTGCTCGTCCACGCGAACGAAAGTCTCTGCGTCGCGGACGGACAATTTTCGAAACTCGGCCACCGCGCGATTGCGATCTGCCCACCAGGGGACGACGTGACCGTCGGGAAAAGGAACCAGCAAGCTTGGATCGCATGGCACCATGCGCAGGCCGTGCGCTCCGAGGTCTAGATCGCGAATCACGGTGGGACGCAGCATGCTGGCAATATAAGATGTGGTGGAAGCGCGGCAGCCCGGCGCAATTTGTTCGGTGACGCAGCAACCTCCTACAATTTCGCGGCGTTCGAGAACGAGAGTGGAGAGGCCCGCGCGGCCGAGATATGCTGCGGCTGTGAGGCCGTTGTGTCCAGCTCCCACGACGATTGCATCATAGGACTTGCGCGAAGGAGGCATTTCGTTTAGTATGACCGCCAGTCAGAGGCAGTGCGGTACAACTTAGATAGCACAGATAGGGGAATATTCCAATGACAGCTTCAGTTAATGACCTACGGTCACACAGCTCACATATTAAACAGGGTCGCTCTGTACTGGAAACTCCCGCGCAGGGAAAGACTCACCGCCATCCGCGCATGGAAGCAAAACGCGAGCGCATCGTGAACGCGGCAATGCAACATTTCGCCGAACATGGTTATCACGCAGCGCGCATTGAGGATCTTTCCGCACAACTAGGTGTGGCCAAGGGTTCCATCTTCCAATATTTCGGCAGCAAAGGCGGCTTGTTTTTGGAAGCTTACAAAAAGGCGGTGCGATCTTTTCCCACTTATCTGGACTCGCCTTCGCAAATTCGAGAGAGAGGATTTTTTGAGATTCTGCGGTACTGGCTACTGAGGACGGAACGACTCGTTCGCGAAGATTGGATTCCCTATCGCGTGGCGCTGCTGGGGAATTACGGAGTGGATCTTAGTTTGAAACGTGAGATTAATCGGTTTCTGCTGGCGGAGGATCCATACGGCAGCACGGCATTCGTGCGCTTGGGAATTGTGCGTGGCGAGGTTAGGTCCGACATTGATTCAACACTAATCGTATCGATTCTGGATTGGACCATGGAGCGGTTTCAAGACGCCCTGCTCACCGAAGAACTCGATCCCGGACTTTTTCCTCATCCCGCAGACTTGGAGAAAAACCAGATGCGGATCAATCAGTTTTTGCTGGTGTTGAAGGGCGCGATAGGTGTGTAAGAAAAGATCCTGCGCGGGTGCCGCAGCTTAAAAGAAGTCGAGAGGAGAAATTGCGTGGAACAGACGGTGAAGGAAATTCTAGCTTCGTATAATGCGTCTGCGCCGCTGGCGGAAGCCCACACGATTCCGGCGCCGTGGTACACCGATGCGCGCATTGCCGATCTGGAGTTGCAAAACGTTTTCTCGCGAACGTGGCAGGCGGTTGGGCGCACAGAGCAAGTTGCAAAGCCGGGGCAGTACGTCACGGCGACAGTGGCTGGCGAGCCAGTGGTGGTGGTGCGCGGGAGCGACAATAAGTTACGTGCGTTTTTCAATGTTTGCCGGCACCACGCGATGACCGTGATGAACGAGGCTTGCGGGCACACGCCGCACCTTCGTTGTCCTTATCACGGCTGGACCTACAATCTGGAAGGCGAACTTCGCGGCATGACGGAATTTGAGGGCGTTCGCGATTTCGAGCGTTCGCAAAATGGATTGGTGCCTACGCGGGTGGAAACCTGGGAGAAGTTTGTTTTTGTGAATCTGGATCCGCACGCGGGCTCGCTCGTGGATTTTCTGGGTGCGCTAGTTAAGCTGGCGCAGCCGCTTGGGTTTGGAGATTTGAAATTTGTCGAGCGCCGCAGTTACATATTGGACTGCAACTGGAAAGTGTACGTGGACAATTTTCTGGACGGCGGATACCACGTGCCGCACATGCACAAGGGTTTGAACAGTGTCTTGGACTATACGAATTACACGATTGAAAATGTGGATCGCTGCTGCGTGCAATCGAGTCCAGTAACGGTGGACAGTTCATCGGAGGCCAGCGCTGCCAACACGCGCAAAGGCGACCGCGCCTACTATTTCTGGCAATATCCGAACTTCATGCTGAACTGGTACGAAGGATATTTGGATACCAATCTGGTGCTACCGATGGGCGTTGGACGCTGCGAAGTGATTTTTGATTTCTATTTTGGCGATACGAGTGAAGCGAATATGGCATACGTTCGCGAAAGCATGGGGGTAAGCGAGATCGTGCAGCAGGAGGATATTGTAATCTGCGCCGGAGTGCAGCGCGGGCTGAGTTCGCGCGCGTACCAAGCTGGCCGACTCTCGGTGCGACGCGAAGCTGGAGAACATTTGTTTCATCGGCTGTTGGCCGCGGATTTAAAAGATACGCGGGCGGCTGTAGCCCACTGAACACGCAGGCCGCAGGATATTTGAAGACAATTCCCTTCAACTAGTCAAAGATCACCGTTTTGTTACCGTATAGCAGCATGCGATTTTCGATGTGCCAACGGACCGCGCGAGAGAGAACAACTTTCTCAAGGTCGCGACCTTTCTGAATCAAATCTTCCAAAGTATCGCGGTGAGAAATACGAACGACGTCTTGTTCGATGATGGGGCCATCGTCGAGAACCTCGGTAACGTAATGGCTGGTGGCGCCGACAAGTTTCACTCCGCGTTCAAAGGCTTGGTGATGCGGTTTGCCGCCGACAAACGCGGGCAAGAACGAATGATGGATATTGATAATGTGGTGCGGTGGATACTGGCGAATGAAATCCCAAGACAAGACCTGCATATAACGCGCAAGGACGATTAAATCAATTCCATGAGGGCGGAGTAGATCGAGTTCGCGGCGTTCGGCGTCGGGCTTATTTTCCTTGGTCACCGGGATCACGTGCAGCGGAATTTTGTAGAAGTCCGTCCAGCGGCGCACGTCCTCGTGATTGCTGATGACGAGTGGAATCTCGCAAGCGAGTTCCCCGCTATGCTGGCGATAGAGTAGGTCGGCTAGGCAGTGATCGTAGCGCGAGACGAAAATAGCAACCTTAGGACGATAGTTCGAAAGCGCGACGCGCCATTTCATGCCGAAGCGGTCCGCAATGGGCTGGAATTCCTTGGCGAAATCCCGCATATCGACGGAGAAACCGGCCAGATCCCATTCCACACGCATTAAGAAGAGATTGCGTTCGTAATCCTGGTGCTCATCGGCGTGAAGAGTATTTCCGTTGGCGCGATAAATAAATTCGTGGACGGCGGCGTTGAGCCCTTTTTGGTCAGGGCAACTGATGAGCAGGATGGCGCTGTTTTTCAAAGCACACTCCGGAACGCGGCTTCGCGCGGTAATGCTATTGATGGTCTCGCGGAATCGTGTCGTCCCACTTTTTTTCGCGAATCAGTTTTCCATTCTCGGTGAGATGACGCTCGGAATGGTAATAGAAATTGCGCAGATCGCTGCTGAGATCGATGACCACACTCCAGACCAGGGTGCGGCCGGACACTTGAATTGTTGTAGAACCTTCGGCGTGGATGGAGCTTTTTTCGGGCTGATCATCACCGAGAACATAGGTCATCTGCTCGTGATCTTTCATGAGACCCCAGGGATATTGGCTTGCGTCGTCTCCAATCCAGGAAATACGCGTGATGCCAGTGAGCAAATCGTGAGTTTCAGTCCAGACTTGAGGCGGCCAAGTGTCGCCTTCAGATTTCACGCTTTCGAGGGGTGTCGTTTCTTCGGGCGCGGAAAAATGCAAGCGTGCGGGCGGTTCCAGCGGGACGAGCGGCAGTTCCAATCGAGATGCTAGAGTGCTGCCGAGTTGCAACGACGTGGTCATCGCGAATGGTGTGGGCCAAATCATGGGCCAGATGGCATTTGATAGGGCGAGGCGAATGCGATGTCCGCGCTGAAAAACCCAACTCGTGAGGTGGAGTTCGATCGGAAGCGAATACACTTTTCCCGGAACGAGTTCTGTAGGGTTGGTGCGCGAATCGCGCTGCGCGCCACTTTGTCCGGCGCCTGTAACCATGGTCACGGTGCCGTCTGGTGCGACGTCTGAAAGGCGCACGAACCAATTCGCGAGCGGGGCGCTAGCGGAAACTTGCAAGAGCGCTTTTGGCCATCCAAGAATTGCGGTGTCTTTCTCTAACGGCTCGGAATCGTAAACCAAGCTGAAGGCGTCGATGGGGCGCTGATCGGCAGTGAAATCGCCCCACCAAAATCCTGCTTCGGCTCCAATGGTTGGAACATACTTTAATTCTTCCGTGGCCGCGGTTGGGACTGAATCGCGCAACAAATGATTTGGCGAGAGATAGAGAGTTTCATTGCGCACGTTGGCTGCGGGAAAACGATTTTCAGCGCGCCAATCCCCGGGAATTTCTGCGATGTTGGGATCGGGCGGATACCAATGGCGCATGTAAACTTCGAAACGCGGCTCGTCGAGAATGCCGTTCTGCTTCGCTTTGAGCCAGTAATCCCACCAGCGCGTTGCCTCCACGCGCCATTCAATGCTTGGTCCGGGCTGAGCATCATGTGGAAAACTGTGATTCCAGGGGCCGAGCAGGGCTTTTATCGGCGCGTTTTTTGCGCGTTCTAGGAACCGGCCGACGCTGTCGCGATAACCGTCTAGAAAACCGCCAATCATAAAAGTTGGGACTTTATATGCAACGTACTGATCGCCAGAGATCGAGGCGCGTTGCCAAAAGGCGCCGTCACGCTGATGATGAAGATAGAGCAGAAACCAGGGAGTGGCGTCGAACCGCGTCGCGAGAGATTTCTCGTCGGTAGGAAAATCCGGGGCGCGCGTGATGCCGACCTGCATGTCCATGCCGAGCTCGAATTCGTCGAAGTGCATGAGGCCGTCAATGTAATGGATATCGTCGTGGAAAAGATCCTCAGTGGCGCACATCGCGATGATTGCTTTTAGCGCGGGGGGATGCAGGTTCGCCAACTGAATGGCGTTGAAGCCGCCCCAGGAAATTCCCATCATTCCTACATTGCCGTTGGACCATGGCTGTTTCGAGAGCCAGTCAATCACTTGGAGACCATCCTGCTGTTCTTGATCGGAATATTCGCGATCGGGAGGATTTCCTTCGCTCGCGCCCGTGCCGCGGATGTCCACACGCGCGGTGACGTAGCCGCGCTTTACGAAATAGGAATGTAGCTGCCAGTCGCGCGCTAGAGTCCAATCGTCTTTGCGATACGGCAAATATTCTAAGATGGCTGGGAATTTTTCACCGTGCTCGGCATCCCGCGCGTTCGGCTGGATCGGGCCGCTTGGCATGTAGAGATTCACGGCCAAGCGAATGCCGTCTCTCATAGGGATCCAGGCTTGGACGATTTTCACGGATTCGTAACTAGCAGGCTGTGGAGAAGGACCTTCTGATGGCGTGACTTGCGTCGGTCCACCGTTAGGTTGAAGCATCAATTTAAAACTTAGCTCCATTTGTGCGCCAGGTGAGACTAATAGCCTTTCTTTACGCGCCGCGGAGAATCCAAACTCCCGCACTTCGACATCGTAAGTTCCGGGTTCTAGTTGGATTGCGTACATTCCATCGGCATTAGTTTTGACCGTGTGCTTTTTGTCCCACAGGAATTCTACGGACGCTCCCGAGATTTTCGCACCCGTTGGATCGGTGACAACTCCATGCACAGTGGCCGTGTTGGCTTGGTCTTGTGCCGTGTTCAATGGCGAAGTATCTATTTTCGCGCGAAGAGGGAGACAAACTGCCGCAATCAGGATTGCTGCTGCCCCCGCGAGTTTAGTGGATTGGTTCACGTCTTTAATTCCCCTCGGCGTGCAAGGCTACCACACGAGCGAGTCCGGTCAGCATTCCGGATGGGATTGAAATGTTGAACCGGAATGACTGGCGGTCGCACCTGCGCTTCTTACAGGATGGCGCGCACGACCCCTCCATCTACACGGACGGCAGCACCATTTGTGGCGGAAGCCAGCGGACTCGAGAGATAAACAATCATGTTGGCAACTTCATTCGTGCTTGCGAAACGCTGCAGGAGGGAGGACGGGCGAATATTCTTGAAGAATTCTTTTTCGAAAGACGCGGAGTCAGAACCTTTTTTTGCGCCCATTTGCGAGATGAAAGTTTCAACACCCTCAGACCTGGTGGGACCGGCGAGTACGCTGTTCACTGTGATGCCAGTGCCGGCAACTGTTTCGGAGATACCGCGAGCTACGGCAATTTGCGCTGTCTTGGTCATGCCGTAGTGAATCATTTCAGCAGGAATTTGGACCGCTGATTCGCTGGAAACGAAAATGATTCGGCCCCAGTTTCTTTCGCGCATGCCCGCGAGATAGTGGCGTGAGAGGCGCACGCCGCTCATGACATTCGCCTCGAAGAAGCGCATCCAATCTTCGTCCGGGATTTTTTCGAAGGGTTTGGGCTCGAAGATGCCCATGTTGTTGATTAGAACGTCCACGGTTCGTACCGACTGGATCACTTTCTCGCAACCTTCTCTATTCGAAACGTCCGAAGCGATTCCTGAGATGTCAGCGGTGGGATGAGCTTTGCGAATTTCGGCGATGGCGGAATCGACACGTTTTTGGGTTCTTCCGTTCACCACGACCGATGCGCCCTCCGCGGCCAATTCTTGCGCTGTGGCGAAACCGATTCCAGCAGTCGACCCGGTTATCAGTGCCCTCTTGTCTCTCAATTGTAGATCCATCATTTCCTCTCGATGTTCCGCGATCACCTATTGGGTGTTTTCACCGCAACACACTACATTTCGAGCAATCAGTGATGACATGACTTTGTTGCAGCATGTACTGGACTAGTACTAGTGTAAACTCTCCGGCGCGGCCGGGCCACATCTTGAACGAGCCGATCGGAGACAGATTTGAGGGAAAACCTTGCGCGAATCGACTTTCAGATAGCTTTTTTCCTTACGCTCTTAATCAGCGTACTCGCTTGCTTTTACTCGTTCAGTTTTTACCGAGCGAAACCCGGTCGATGGGTGCGCACGGTTCAAAATCTGACGACTATCTTCGATTTTTCACTGGAGGATCTGGACGGGTTTTCGTACGGCGGCCTTTTTCTAGCAAGCGCCTTGGTATTATTCCTAGAGCTTTTGATGATTCGGTGGATTTCTTCAGAGGTGCGGATCTTTGCATACTTAAAAAACTACATGTTGGTCTCTTGTTTCCTCGGCTTTGGCGTAGGTTGCTTTCTTTGCCGCAAGCGCATTAACCTGATGGCTCTCACCGCGCCGCTGCTTTCTCTTGTGTTCCTGATTGAATTCCCGTGGAAACCACTGCGGGAGTTAATCAGCGCGCTACCTTCCTATCTGGGTGTGTCATCGGAAGTAAATTCGATGGGCATCCCGGCGGTGCCATTTTCAGGAATAGCTCTTCTGGCTCTCGGAGCGGCTATCGCTATAACCGTTCCACTATTCATTTTGAATGCGATGATTTTCATCCCACTCGGACAGATGGTGGGTGGTTATTTGGAAACTGCGCCTCGCGGGATCTTTGCATATTCAGTCAATATTCTGGGAAGTCTCGCGGGCATTCTTTTGTTCACACTATTGTGCCAATACTGGCAACCTCCCGTTGTGTGGTTCGCAGTTGCGGGCGTTCTTCTTACCTTACTTGTTGCCAAGGTTGCCGCTCTTCGGTGGGCCACACTCACAGCGTTTGCAGTTTGCCTCGCCTTTTTCTTATTGCAACCGCACGGTTCCTTTCAACAATATTGGTCGCCATATCAATACTTAGAGCTTTCCACTCGTGTTGAGAATGGGGAAGTCATAGCATATCAACTCGATACCAATCGCACTTGGTTTCAGCAAGTTGTCAATCTTTCTCCCGCTTTCGTCGCAAGCCACCCAGACTTTTTTTCGACTACGAAGAGCGAGTGGGATGCCTATAATCTTCCGTATCACTTCTATCCCGATCCGCCCTCTGTCTTAGTTCTTGGCGCTGGTATGGGAAATGATGTTGCAGCCGCGCTTCGTAATGGCGCGGGGCATGTTGTCGCCGTTGAAATTGACCCGCTTATTCAACATCTTGGGCGGCAGTACCATTTTGAACATCCCTATTCATCACCGCGCGTGACACCTGTGGTTAACGACGCGCGCAGCTATATCGAAAACAGCCATGAGAAGTTCGATCTGATTGTCTATTCGTTGCTGGATTCACATACGAACATTTCGAATTATTCTTCCGTTCGCATTGACAACTACGTTTACACCCGTCAGGCGTTGGAAGCTGCGCGTCGTTTACTCACGGATGACGGTTTGCTTGTTCTGAAATTCCAAGCGCATACACCGTGGATCGCCGGCCGCCTTTATGGCCTGCTACAAACGGTGTTTGGGCAGACTCCTCTAAATTTCTCCGCGGATGCTTCGAAGTACAGTAGTGGTGGACAGTTTTTTGTGGTGGGATCCCAGAATCGTTTAGACCAAGCTCTTGCGGATAGCGAAGTCGGCGCCTACCTCAAATCTCACAATAACGTACAAATGGAATCTGCTTATCTCACTACCGACGACTGGCCCTATTTCTATCAACACGAGCCGGGGTTGCCCCTCATTATTATTATTATGTCCATTCTACTCGTGCTGTTGACGCGCCTTTTAATCCGACAAACGGGGGCGGCGGGACAGGCTATCAACTGGCACTTCTTTTTTCTCGGAGCCGGCTTTCTGCTGCTCGAAGCACAAATCGTAAGCCGTATGGCTATGCTCTTCGGCACGACCTGGTTAGTGAATTCCGTGGTAATCGCAGGAATACTTGTTCTGATCGTAGCGGCTAACTTTCTTGCGGATTGGTGGCCTGCGATTCCTGTGCGATTTGCATACGCCGGGATCCTAGTGTGCATGTTAATTTCGTATTTCTTGCCACTCGAAAAGCTTTTCTTCCAGTCCTTCTGGGTTAAAGCTCTGGTCGCTACCCTAGTTCTATGCTCTCCGGTAGCGTTTGCCTCCATCGTTTTTATCCGTAGCTTCGCGGATTACCACTTCAGCGGGCAGGCACTCGGATCGAACCTTATGGGCGCGTTGGTGGGCGGGATGCTGGAGTCAATATCTCTGTGGACGGGTATTCGAGCCCTACTGATATTCGCGGCGCTGCTCTATTTTTTCTCGTTTCTTTTTTTACGGCGCGGAGGGAAGGAATATTCGCAACAAGCGAATTCAGGAATAGGCAAAGCAGCAGCGACACAATTGGATTGAATAGGAGTCTCAGGCGACCGGCTGCTCATGGCGATGTAGTAATGATAGAGGGTTTGGACCTCGGGTTCGCATGATCAAACCGAAATTTCATTTTTGAAGCTCAAGAATCTCGACATCGACGGTTTGCATTTGCTTGTAGATTCTCGAAATTCCTGTATGGGTCTGAATGTCCAAAGATGCAATGGGCACTAGTTTGTTCTCAGCCTCCAAGCTACGGAAGGATTTCGCCAGAGCATCGGGATATTCCGGTGATTTGACCACCCACCGAACATTCAGGTCCTCTAAAACCCTCAACAGCTCGCCCGGTTCATTGCATCTGGAGGGATCAATGTTCCAGGAAAATGAAGGATCTCCGTAAACGTAAGGAACTCGAAGGTAGTAAAGATGCCTGAAGAAAACTAGAACACTTCCGGACTCGTGCTGTGTCTCAGGGCCGAGCGTTGAGTTTATAAAACTTGAGAACCGATAATCCGTCCCCATCCGTTGCAAAAATACTTCTCTATTCTCGCGTCCGAATACAACCGGCAGAAAATCGCGCGCGTAAACAATGTCGGACAAGCCCGCAAACGTCAGGAACACGACGAGTGTAAGGGCGCACGCATACGAAGCGATCTTCCACCTGCGTTCGACGAGGCCAGCGACGCCTGAGAAAACTAGGGCAAGGGCCAAAATGTATACGGGCAACAGAAAGCGTCCCATTTGTGTTGTTAGAACGTTGGAGGCTAACACGAGGGCCCAGACAATCGCAGTTAACCTTGCAATGTCAGACCTCCATCGAGCAAAAAGGAGTAGTGGCGCAAAAGTGAGCACGATTGGACCGAAATATTGTCCTAAACCGTAATTATTGCCATCAAGCACGAAATGGAATGGAAATGTGATCAGATGAAACCAGTTTCTGGAAAAGCCGCTCGCGCGGGTGTCGGTGACCAAGGCGTGCAAAACGAAGGCATTCAGCTTGCCGGGATTAAGGCGTTGCATCAGAAACGGAAAAAAAGGATCTCCGGTCCAGACGAAGTTGCGGACTTGCGTTAGAGCTCCAGCAAGTAAAGATGTTATTCCACAGACCAATGTTAGTTTCCAGGAGCGGGTTGCATACAGGATATAGACACAGATCGCAAATGGAACAATCCAGCCCGTGTATTTGATACCTGCAGCCGCCCCGGCGAAAAATCCAGCAAGGAAAATAAATTTCATGTTAGCGCGTTGGATCGCACGTGCCCCGGCGACTATTGCGAGGCCGACATAGAAGCCCATCCAAATATCTGGCGAACCAGAAGTGGTGATCTGCCAAAAAACCATCGGTGAAATTAAGAAGGTAAGCACCGCGACAAGCGCCCATTGGTAGGACATAAGGTCGCGCGCAGTTACGAATAGAACAGAGGCAGTTAAAAGACCACCAAGGAAAATCAAGGCTAGCGAAATTCGTTCGCTTCCAAGAGCCATACCGAAGGAGATAAGCAAGTGCGCTTGTCCCGTCAAGAAGCTGTGGGTGAGCCAGAAAATAGGGTGAAGCGAGTGTCCGAGTTCGAGCAACGGCGTTGTGAAATGATAGTACATGGCGTCTGAGCCGGTGAGAGGCGCCACTGAGACGAACGCTTCGAGGGCGATAACAAGAGCGATCAGAGTCAACGTTACTCTACTTAGGACGCTGGCATTCCCGGTACAGTGAGAGATCTTCCCTCGCATAAACGAGAGCCAATTTCGCAACAGAACCCATCCGCTCCATGATGCGACTGCTAAGACACCCATAAGTCCCCAGGCAGTGCGCAAGCTGAGCCATCCTGGAAGCGACAGTCCAAAAACGAAAAATCCTATTAAGGGAAAGGATATCCCGGCGGCAAAAAGTCCCCATTCCATCGTCTCTTCGGGTGCAATGTGCATGAATTCAAGTATTCGAAATCCAAAGGCCAGGGCGATTGTAAGAACAAGTAAAACAGGGATGAATACGGAAAGTGAGACCACGAAGGTCATCGATGTTTTATTGCCGCAAGGCGGGATAAAAACAACATCTTGAATTGACGATAGTAGAGGAAATTTACAAAAAGCAGCCAAGCGACAAATGCGAACTGAAAGAAGCGACGATAAAAACTCGAGCCAAATCGAGAGAATGAGGACATTCGGAACTGAAGGATAGCATTTAATAAGAACTGAGCAAACATGCGGAGCTGATTGCGCCCCAGAAATCCAAACAGCAGGCTTAGGGTTTGGACTGCCGCGACAGAAGGCCGGCCCAATGTGAAAGATGATTGAGTGAGGAGGCGTGCGTGTGGTCCAGTTGGAGAGGGGTGATGGAAATGGCGCCGTCGCGGATGGCAGCCATGTCTGTGTCGGGCTCGATGCCCTCGACAAGCTTCTGCTCGTGCAACCAGAAATAGCGACGGCCGCGAGGGTCTGAACCGGGCTGAAGCACGTTGCGCGTGATTTTCGAGGACTGCCTGGTGAAACGGACTTCGCCGGTCCAAGGATCTGGCACGTTGACGTTTAACAGAATGCCCGGCGGAAGACCTTCCTTGATGATGAGCGGCACGAGCGTGAGCATAAAGTTTGCGGCCGGAGCAAAGTCGATTTCCTTGGTGCGATAGGCAACTGAAACAGCGATAGAGGGCACGCGATTAATGGCACCTTCCATGGCTGCACCAACGGTTCCCGAATAATAAACGTTTTCACCCATGTTACCGCCGCGATTAATGCCGGAGATAACCAAGTCAGGCTTCTGTTTAAGCAGCGTGTGAAACGCAAGTATGACGGCGTCAGCGGGTGTGCCTTCGATGGAATATTCGTTCTCCGCAATCTGATCGCAGTAAATCGGCTGGCGTAGAGTGAGAGATTGGGCTGAGGCGCTGCGTTCGTGCGAGGGCGCGACAACGGTGATTTCCCCTATGGGCGAGACGGCTCGGACGAGCACGCGAAGGCCGGTAGCATGAATGCCGTCGTCGTTAGTGACGAGGATACGCGGTTTCGTTAGATTATCCGGCATGGAAATATCTGCGCGGGCGAAGCACCTTTCGAAGTTCTCAAATATTACTGAGAAAGGAAGATGGTCGGGACGACTGGATTCGAACCAGCGACCTCACGCACCCCAAGCGTGCGCGCTACCAGACTGCGCTACGTCCCGACGGCTTTCGACAGCATCAGCGTATCACCCGCGTTCGAGAAGGGTCAAGACAGCGAGGAGTTCTTCGTGCAAATCGAGCAGGAATTTGCGTTGTGCGCGCGAAGGAGGCTCGCGACGAGTGACGCGTTCCGGCGCCGAAGATTGTTCGACGCCATTTTCGCCTAATGAGCTGCTTGCTCCGCCATTCGCGGCAGCCTGATCGGCAAGATGCTTACGGGCGCCCACGATGGTAAAACCTTCATCATAAAGCAGGCGCTTAATCTCGAAAACGGTTTCGATATCCTCGCGACGATACAGCCGATGACCACTTGGGCTCTTCACCGGCTGAAGCGTGGGAAATTCCGTCTCCCAATAGCGTAGGACAAACGTTTTCGTTGCAGTAAGACGGCTTACTTCGCCGATACGGAACAGACTCTTGTCCGGAATCGGTGAATTCGCTGGAGCTTGAGCAGGAGTAGCCATGGATTTCCTTATCGTAGGCCGATTTCGCGCCGTGTCAACCCCTGAGCGGTTCTCGGCCGCGGGAGCTCGACGGTATGTCTCCTTGGTAAGGGTGATTAGTCAGATGGTTGCGGATGGATGGATGTTGTCCCGGCTGGGCAAGCCGCGTCGGATATGTGAATATTTTGATCGCATGTCATTTAACGTGCACTACGTTCACCACGTTCACCGCTTGGGTAACGACAACATCTCGAATCGTCGAACTAACTCGTGCGAGAAGGTTAAGATTTATTCGGAGCGGACAATGCCCGGCACAACGAGCAAGTAGCGGAATGCCGGGGCGAATTCCGATGGTGGCACGTACTTGTTTCCGTATGTGTGACACAGTTGGTGACACCTCGCCACGGTAACGGAGTCTATCAACAGCCACCAACCGGCATTCGTCCGCTTCGTGCTACGGTAGCCTAAGGAAGCGAGTATTCTCCCAACTGCTTTGTCTGTAAGGCGCAGCCTCTCGCCTTCCTCCGCCAAGAGAAGGTTTGTAGCCGTGCTGAGGCTCGATTCACCACCAACTCGAACGGCGGGGATCTCCCGTGCGCGGTGAACGACCGCCCAAACAGAAGCGTTCAGTGCCTCGCGTCCAGCGTCAAGAGGTTCCCGGGTGACTGGGTCGTGTTTCGTTTTTATGAATTCGAACAGAAACCGAGTGTGGGACGGGCTCTTCACCAGAGGTGCTGCCAAGGTGGACAAAAGATCTCGCGATCTCGGACGCAGCTGTTCAGCGCCTTGTACCAATGCGGGGCGGATCGAATGGTAAGAGTTAAAACGGAATTTAAGCAGCTGGTGCCGGAGATCGTTGGCCGATTGCATCACTGAAGGGTCACCGGGTTTCAACAGGCCCCTGTTAGTAGTTTCCGCCATTACGAGCTGAATGCAGCGAGTGTTTAACGCTGGGTCCGAAGAGGCTTCGAGGGAGCCGAAAACCTTGGGTCCGAACGCAGTGCTGCTCTTTCCGACACGGAGGGCGCGCGAAGAACGACCCGTTCCAGCCCGCAACAGCTGCTGAAAGTTGCCCCTGGTGCGCAAAGAATGCCATTCGATTTCATCGATAAGTAGCGTTGGACCAAATTTGCTGCAGGCTTGATAAGCTGCCGCTTGACTTATATCGTTCACAAGCAAAGCTCGGCGGCAGAGCAGGCTCAAGAGTTCCAGTAGTGTGCTCTTGCCAGATTGCGGAAGTCCAATAATCGACAAGTAGACGGCAGTCGGCAGGCGATCGGCCACCCAAGTGTAAAGGACGAAGGCCGAAAGCAGCAACGCGTAATCATCGGGAATGTCAACTACCTCGCGGATGAACAGTTTTAAGGTATCCACCAGCCGCGTGGCGGACTTATATGGCAGGACTCCTCGCGGGAGCTTCACATCAAATAATCCAAGAGTATTACGAGACATTGGCACCAGGACCCGTCCGCGATCTTTCACTTCTTCGACCAGACGGATGCGACCCCGCCGAGAAACTGCGAACAAAGTTTGATTCGGATCCGTTGGAGCTTCGATAATCTCCAGAAGTGACCCATTCTCGAGCTCGGCAAAATCAACCTGCTCTACTAGGAAACAGTTTTCCGCGGAGCGAAGATCGCGGGGGCGTGTCGAAATCGGACCGGGATGAACCGCAGGCGAGGGTTGGGCATGCTTCTCCGCTACCGATCTCACGGATGCATGTTTGCCATTAGGTCTCATTAGCTAACTCCTTGAATCGCAACGGCGTGGGTTTATTTGGCTTTGTCCGCAACGGTCCAGCGTGGTTGGTCGTTTTGGCCAGAACGGTTGCGATCGCTTCGATAGACGCGCAAGTCAACGCGCACCGAAACGATGTGGCCGTTATCGTCAGTCAACTCCAGCCTTCCCGATGTAAAAGCTTCGTCGGATTTCGGGACCGCCTGATTGGAAAACCCAGCCAGCAAGCCTTCAATAGGATAGCCTCGCCGCAACAGCCAATGGCGCTCGAAAACGTGCCGAAGCTTGGTCTCAATCAACCACATCTTTATAGCTGCCCAAATCTAGTTTCGAGATAACATCTGCGGCTTCATAGTCCCAGGAAATCAGATAGTGGGACCAGGCCGGCACAAACTTCCATCGCGAAATGACTGTGCCGGCTCGGCTCTTACTACCGAGCCGCAAGCCGATCACCCAGCCAACCAACGAAGACCCCCACGCATACACCCGAGATTCGGCGTACCCGGGCAATCGTTCTGCCCAAAAAGATGGATCGCGTACAGCAGCTGGATCTGCTAGTACAATGTCGAAGTGCTCACAGCGTTCGCGTGACTTCGTGAACTTAGGACCGATCATGGCCTTCCGAACTCCTGTACGGCCAGCCAGTACTACGGCGGACCAAAAAAAAGCGGGCTGTCGGCGCCTTTTGCCGACTGCTCCGCTTGCTAAACTGCAAAATTAGAATCTTCCACGTGTAGAATAGCATTCGCCTGGAAATTGTCAAGTCCCTTGTGCCAGACCAAGTTCGTCGTTCAGGATCCGCTTCAGCAAAAGCCGTGATCAACGGGAGGTAACGAGGAAGTGATCTTCTCTGACGGCCTTCGTCGGTCCGCCGGAAGCTGGTCAGTCACAGCCGCGGACTCTACAGTTATTGGCAGGATGGCGGTTCCCGAGCCGATCTTATCTTACGTCGATCCTTGTGATCCGCTGATCAGCTCAGGGAAGTGTTCTTGAAATAAAAGACACTCAAAACGCACCCACAGGCGGATCGAGACTCATTGGTCAGACTTCTTGAAGACCTATTTCATGCTTAGCTAGTTCACGGCGGGCGCGCCGTTTCGTAGACCATCGAGAATAGCTCGTAACAAGCTATTAGAACTCGAAGGCACTGCGGCATCGCGATGCGTTCAGCGCGGTTTAAACGCGAAGCCAAGCAGTCGAATTGTGCTATTTCTAAGCACGTGCTCACTTTCGCTTGCCCTGTTCGGCTCCGGTGCGCTCTGATTTGTGACTTTTATCCTTGATTGCCGCCTCAATAGACTCCTCAAGCATGAATTCTATTTGTTTGTTAAGTGAGCGGTGCTCCCGCTCGGCATTATGCGCTTAATTGCGCTTTTAGTTTGTCTGGAATGCGCAGGAGGACACGCGCTATTGATTTGCTCATCGAGATTCGCTTGACATGTGATATCACCATGATATCATTATGACCACAAATAGACGCACAGATTGGAGCACTTACATGCCAAAACTAAGAAAGAACCCACTACTACGTCAGAATTTACGACTAGTCAAGAAACTTTATCCGGGATTGTCGCGATCCAACCTTTGCTCGCTGCGCGATCTTACGAAATCCTTTCATCTTTCACTTTCACGCGGCGAGATTTTGTGCATTGACGATAAATGGTACATCACTCATGCAGGTCTCATTCAAATAGCTCTTCGTCGGCATTGCCGGGGAATTCGTACGGCCTTGCAAGAGGGTCAGTGCGATTCACACTCAGGCAGATGGGCGTTTAAGGCCACTGTATACACGACACGCACCTCCAAAGGCTTTGTAGGCTATGGAGATGCCGATCCTTCCAAATCTCCCTTGGTCCGCGGAGCCGAAATGCGCGTCGCCGAAACTCGCGCCGTCAACCGCGCCCTGCGTAAAGCCTACGGCATCGGCCTCTGCTCTGTCGAGGAACTGGGATCACTCTCTCAACCCAATCCTTCGCCGCGCCTCCGCATTCAAACGGCTCTCACGCTTCAAACGGTTCGAATAAGGTAGCCTCGTCTCCGCGACCAACTCTGCCTTCTGATCCGCCAGTACAACCTCGATCCGACTCTCGTTAAGGCTTATGCCGCTCATTTCTGCGGTACTGAGACCCTTAAGGACGCCAGCCGGGATTTGGTCGAGTCCTTCATCTCCCACCTTCGTCTGCAAGAAAGATCGGACGGCCTGATCTGCAAACTCAATTCCTATTCACGTCCTGTGGAGGTGAAGCAATGAAACGCCATATCCCAGGTCTTCATTCGCCCAGCGGTGGCGAGGCTGCTCGAAGGACTGTTCCTGGTTCGCGTCGAATGGGCCTCCTATCGCTGGCATCCCAAAAGGCTTTCCTGCTTCCGATTCGTTGTGCTCGAACCCGAGTCTTTCGAGCGCCGCTTCTCCGGCCGGCTCTACTCGACCGAACGCGCCCTCTGGAAGCTCAATTGGTTCCTGCGCGATTTCGGCTACGACATGGAATTGCTCAGCCAGGATCAGATGGATGAGAAGGCCTTGATCAACCTCCGCGGTGTCGTCAGGACCACATATAAAACCCTGAACGGCCACACTTTTCAGAATCTGGAAGCCTTCGCCCCCGCAGCGGAATGGGAAGAACTCATTTCGAAAGAGGCTCAGCGAAAACTGACGCACAGGAACATCGATGATCTACAGCTACACCCAGATCAGCCATTACCTGCGCTGCCCTCGCAGCTATCGCTACCGCTATCTCGATGGCTGGCGGGAGAAAGACACTCGGGCAGCCATGGTCTTTGGCCGCTGCTTTGAGAAGGCTCTCGGCGCCTACTTCGAACAACAGGACTGCACCGTAGCACTCTTCAAAGAATGGGAACGCCTTCCGCGACACTCCGTTTGAATACCGGAAGGGAGAATCCTGGGATCGGCTGCTGCACCAAGGAGTTCATCTGCTCGAGAAGTTCGTACGGGAGGATCGGGTTTGTGTCCCGCATCCCAAGGAGAACCTGCAGCTTAAGATCACTCGACGCCTCGCGGGAGGCAATGATTTCGTTTCCTATATTGATGCGATCGGTGAGCTCGATGGCAAGCGCTGCCTGATCGACTGGAAGACCACGACCAGCCGCTATTCAGAAGAGCCAGAAGGGCTTCTGTCCCTTGATCCACAGCTCATTTGCTATTCCTGGATCAGCGGCATCCCCGATGTGGCTTTTGTCGTGTTCGTTCGGAAACAGCTACCCGAGATCCAATACCTGAAGGCCACCATCTCAGAAGAACAGCGCAAGGAATTTGGCCGCCTGGTTGAGACGACCATCATCAGCTGGAATCGGGGCATTTCTCCTCGCACAGCGGGATCCGCTTCCCTCAGAACGGCTGTGTGAGCTGCCCTCATCTGGGTCTCTGCCTTGGAACCAGCAACTGATTGAAACGAACCTGATCCGTCGGCCGGGAGCGAGCGACCTTGATTGGCTTGACGAGCTTGTGGACTAACGGACTGCCGATGGTGGAGCCGAAACTCGATCGCCGGCGGGCTCTGTTCGTCCTGGACAAGATCGACGAGATCTTGGCCTGGGAGAAGACAAAGGAGCGGGAAGAGGACGTGCGGTTCGTCGATCTGGGGCAGTATCTCTGCGAAGTTCGGGCAGGGCAATACTGGAGGCTGGAGAACCTGAAATCGTTTGATGAGTTCCTGGAGAAGCGCTTTCCCGAATCGCGCCGGAAGGCCTACTACCTGATGGCCATCCACGAGAATCTGACGCGAATTCCGAAGCCACGAGCTCAAGGAAATGGGCTGGAGCAAGGCGGCGGAGATGGTAAAGGTGGCGCGCCGGGACGGGAAAGACTTCGATTGTGCAACCTGGTTGCACAAAGCCAAGGAACTACCGAAAGAGGATTTCAAGCGGGAGGTGGAGCGGCACCTGACGGACAGGAAACAGAGCCGTGGGAGCTGATCTACTTCAAGCTGTACAAGAGCCAGTTGCCGGTCATCGAGCAGGCCCTTGAAACAGCTGCACTGATGCTGGGAAGTGACAAATCGCGAGGCTACTGCCTGGAGATGATCTCTGCCGACTTCCTGCCGGCGCCAACCTCGAAAGCGAGAACCCAGAGACCTTGCTTCCTCGCCCATCGAGCGTGTTTACGGCTTACTCCCCGCACCCACCGAAACGACAGGAATTACTCCAACAAGTTTATAGCCGCGGTTTCTTAAGTGGCTTACCTAACGCGACGACGGCGACTCAAGCTGGAAGATCGAACTCTACAAGCAACTTCATCAACAAATCCTTAAGCGGGACGGCTGGCGCTGCCAATTTTGCGGCATTCTGGAACATCTTGAGGTTCACCACATTCAGTTCCGGAGCCGACTTGGCGGAGATAACCGCGAGAATCTCATTACGCTATGTACAAACTGTCATGGCGAGGTCCATCGAACCGGACAATGAAAGTACTGATGTACGGGAAGCGCGTTGGCACTCGATTGAGATGATCGCGAATGTTCACAAGGGACGGAGAGTATACGTTCGTCACTGCCCCGTGTGCGGGGAGGATACGGCTCTAAAAGTGTGACGAAGTTTTACCCAACTTGACCCGAATAATATTCGCCAGCCCCCGAACTCTGGAGCCACAAAAGGTCCCAAGGCTCGCGGGCAAGAAATGTTACCGCGATCATTGACCTTAAACCGAGCTTCGGCATTGGCGTTGCCCGGTTCAGCCGAAAATACTGCGGACCTCGTCCTGCAATCAGGGCAATCGGCATTCAATAGTCGCTCTCCAAAGCCAAATAATAGCGTCACTGCGCACATCCGGACGCGACAAGCTTCAGGCTACCAAGTGCCGGACGGCAGTTAATTGATGGACGAACTTACTCCAGCGCAATCTTGCCCGATGTGCTTGCGCCATCGCTCTCCGGCGCTCGTGCAGGAACGGGGCTTTTCGCTGCCCTTTGAAGTGCGGCGAATCCGGGGGCAACATCGTCTTCTCCGGCTGAGGTCAACGCCTGCGTGGCCAGTTCCGAAACTTGTTCGATTTCAACAGGAGAGCTACACGGCCGCTTTCCCCTCGACATCTTCGTTAATGATCGAAATGGGAATAGTTGGAGTATGTCAGCAACGGAATCAGACTTGACCCCCAACGTAAAGCCGACTCGTCAGTCAAAACGGGAAGCGTGTTAACCGTTATGGTTGAATCAGGTTATTGCCGATGGCAAAGCGTATCAAATCACTAAAGCTGCGGAACTGCATTTTGAGCATAATGTGATTGCGGTAGCTTTCGACTGTGCGCGTGGAAACGCCGATCCGTGCAGCTCCTCTTATCAATAATCGATGTTCACTTGGGAGTATTCCCACCAGGAGGTGATCAGAAAATACTCTGCGCGCAACGGATTGTCAAGTTTGGAAACGAACCCCGACGACGTTACTCGTCCCAGGCGGGAACGTATCTTACCAGGGCTGCTGTGACTTCCCGAGCGCCGCATGCGGTCCTGAAGGTCAGTTGGTTGCCGTTTCGACACTTCTAAGCGGAGGGAAGCGCGTGCGAACCCAGCATCTTGTTCCATTCGACAATGCCTAACGAGTTGTAGGTCGTGATTGCACTAGCGATTGAGGTCTTCATCGCCGTGTTAATAGTACTAGCGATGGCTACCGGTGGTTGAGTCAAGTGAGCAGCACAGGCGAGGGGAAAAAACAACCCTCGGTCGCAAGCAACTAGGGCTCGATCAAGCTATTGCGAAGTGCAAAGCGAATTAAATCGCTGAAGCTGTGAAATTCCATCTTGTGCATAATATGGTCACGATGAGACTCTACGGTCCTTTTGGAGACCCCGATCCTTATTGCAACTTGTTTGTTGCTATTGCCGTCGGCCAGGAGTTGCACGACTTCTAGCTCGCGATCGGTAAGTTTATTTTCATCGCTTCCCGGACGTTCGCCCGCTTCACCCTTCCCGCGGACAAAGCTTTCCGCCATCGCGGCAGCAAGTTTGCCGGTGTAGAACGGTTTATTCTGTTGGATGTGACGCACTGCCGTTAAAAGTTCGATGTCCGCGTCCGATTTCAAAATGTAACCATGTGCGCCACAGCGCAACACTTCTCGGGCAATTTCTTCAGAGAATGCGCATTGTAAGTATCAGGACTTTAGTAGAAGGCAACTGCTCACGAATTAGACGCGTAACCTCAAAACCGTTTTTTTCCGGCATCGTAAGATCAAGCACGACAAGATCAGGGCGCTCTTTTTCTGCTTGTTCCATCGCTTCTAAACCATCGCCGGCTTCCGCGCAAACCTTGAGATCGTGTTGCGATTCGAGTAGTAAACGAAGTCCGTGTCGTACGATCGAGTGGTCGTCGACTATTAGAATCCGATAAGTCTTGGACGCGGTTGGCGCTGAGGCCATAATCCCCGTGCTCGGTATTTTAGTGAAGAGAGCACAGGCTAAACCCGAACGACCTCGACCCAGGATTAGAGATTTCCGGAATTTGCCTAGACGCTGAATTTGTACTCATTCAAAGTCTCTGTCAATTCCCATCAACCGCAAACTAATCTAAGTAGTTGTACAACTGCGGCGGTATTAGAAAGGACGGATTAGTTGGCAAAAATGGTGGAGGAAAAACTGTCCTCCAATGGAGGTCTTTCGTCGGCAACTATTCTTGCTCGTACCACGCAACCCTGATTTTTGACACTTTCAATCGTAAATGTACCACCCAGATTCTCTACCCTCTCACGCATGCCTGAGATTCCGACCGTAAGAGTCGGGCCAGGCTCAAGGAACAGCGACTTCATGCCTTTACCGAAATCCGTAATTTCCAAAACGAGACACCCAGATTTCCGACAGATAATCGAACTACGGCCGTCTTGCTACCCGAGTGATGATAAATATTATTTAGGGCTTCTTGGGCGATACGAAATAACGTCAACTCGATCTCTGGCCTAAGACGACCGAGGTTCGACGGCGCGTCCAAGGACACCTTAATGCCGCTACGGAATGAGAAGCCTTTAATCGAGCCAGGCGGGGGGCGGGAACCCAACCCCAAGAATTCAAGTGTTGGAGGGTGCAGCAAATACGAAATTGTCCGGATTTCTCTGCCCAGCAGCCCGGATCAATCTTCTAGATTCAGCTATCACTCGCCGTTGCTCAGGATTAGTTTCGTCGACAAACGTGCGGATCTTCCCTAAAGCTAGACTCAAACCGCTTATATAAGTCCCGAAGCCGTCGTGCAATTCTCGCGCCACATTTCGGCGCTCATCATCTTGCGCTAACAAGAGGCGTCCGGATCAAATGACGCACTGCGCATTCGGCAACCTTACGCTCGGTGATATCTTCACCCGAGCTCAGGGTACCGATAACTCGGCCTTGATCATCCAGTAGCAATGAATTGCGCCAACCAATCAATCTTTCTTCACCAGATCTGGTGACAACGAGACTCGCAACGCAACGAAAAATCTCCAGCTAAAAGGCTTTCTAAGATCAATTTGATTTGTTTTCTGACTCCTCACCGGAAGGCATGCTTCGGTCCAGTCACGACCGAGCAGCTCGGACTCTTTCCATCCAAGGATGGAGCATCCTTTACGATTAATAAGGGTCACTTTCCCTTCCAAGTCAAGCGCGAGTAAGATCGCTTACTCCCAATATCCAGGTAGCGTTGCGCGCGATCCCGCTCTTGTCTCAGAGCCGCGTCTGTTCGTTTGCGCTCGGTAATATCGCGAACAACGCAAACGATGTAATTCTTGATCCAGATGAACTAGATTTATATTTAATTCTCCGGGAAAGGTTGACCCATCCCTTCTGCGGTGAACACTTTCCCTGATTAACGATCCTGATTGCTTTAACGCTTCAGCCACCGCACTAAAGACGGCTCGGTCAATGGTAGGATCGATGTCACAAACGCTCATCAGGAGTATCTCTTCGCGAGAATAACCCAAGTCTGAACAGGCCTTCTGATTCACATCCAGAAAACGAAGTGTGACGGGATCTACGACCTCAATCGCATCGTTAGACCGATCAAGAAGAGTGCGAAATAAAATGAGACTCTTGTTCCGTTTGCTTTCCGCTCAGTGATATCACGCGCCAACATGCAGATTGATTTGTACCTCCCGTCAGCCGCGGCGATTGGCGTTACGCGACCCAGAAACCAACGCTGCCCGCCAGCTAACGGAATTTGGTATTCAAGATCTGCTCCCTGTCCAGTTTCGAGGACGCGTTCAAAGATTTCTCGACAGGTGGGACTGAAGGATTCGCCGATCACATCGGAAACTCGCTTCCCCAATAGCTCCTCGCGGGGACGAACTAGCAATGTCTCATTCGTTGTCCAAATGTCTAGGAACGTTCCGTCAATATCGAACTCGAACGCGATCTGATCGATGGAGATTTACCAAGGCCTGAAGAGCAGCGGTACTCTCAACGCAAAGCTTTCTGAGCCTTGACCTGTTCGGTTACATCGTGAGCCATTCCCCGAACTAAAGGAGCCGAGACTCCCTCTGCTCGGAGGGTGTTCTGATATTTCCAAATTCGCCGCTCGCCCGATTTAGTGAATATGGCCATGAGCCCATTGTCGAAACCATTCCGCTTAATTCGCTCGATGTAGTCCCTGAATTGGGTTTTATCTCCGTATAGTTGGTCGGGAATGTAGCGTCCAATCAGCTCATCCGGACAATATCCTAAGAGTCGAGCTGGGAGTTCATTTATTGAGAGGATGCGGCCGGGCAGGTCGTGGGTACAGATGAGGTCATGACTGCTTTCGACCAAATCACGATACCGTTCTTCGCTTTCGAGAAGAGCCCGTTCGGCCTCGACCCTCACGCTGAGAATATCTTGAGTTAATCCCACACGTTTAATGACTTGATTATTCGGACCCAGGATCGGTTTCCCTCGCGTGTAGAAAATTCGTTCGCGTCCGCCCGGAAGGATAAAGCGCGCTCGGTACTCGTATTCCTGTTTGTCCTTCATGCCGTAGTTGATTGAAGTTCGCACTTCATCGCGATCGTCGGGATGAAGAAGTTCCCAGAAGAGTTCTTCCGACAATTTTGTTATCTTAGGATCGACGCCGAGCATTCGACAAAGATTCGCGGACCAAAAGTCCTCGCCAGTTATAAGGTCGTGCTCCCAGCATCCTAAGTCCCCGATTGATTCTAGCGCTCGCTAATAGAGCTTCGCTTTTGTCGCAACTTTACAAAACCGTTTTCCTTTTTCGGGTCTTCGCCGTATTCGCGGATTGTTCATCCAAAAACCTCGTCAAAAAGACCTCACGCTGGCACCAGAGAAAGTGAAGGGTGCGCGAAGCTAGAAAGGACCTTCGAGAGCCCTGACCTGCCAGCTTATGAAGTTTTCTCCGATGAGCTGGAAAGATAAGTTCTCGTCTCTAAAGCTTGTCAAGCGCCGCTGAATGCGTCTTCACCGCAGTCAGAGCAGAGTAATTAACCGGAGGGCTCCTACGATTTTGGAACGAATACTACCGTTGTTACTCAGTTTTTGACAACGAGTTAATTAT
Source organism: uncultured Acidobacteriota bacterium (assembly GCA_963838475.1). Lineage (GTDB taxonomy): Bacteria > Acidobacteriota > Terriglobia > Acidiferrales > UBA7541 > Palsa-295. The sequence goes on along the minus strand of CAWIRJ010000004.1, from coordinate 436,448 downwards.
AGGCACTTCCATGATATCCCGTTTCAGAAAACGCTAGTGCTTTATTTGACGAACCGCCTTCGTACAAGATTGCCCCCTCGATAACAATGGTCGTCGAATCCGATACTGGAATCATTGCAAACGGGTTTGCCGAGGCAGATGGAAGGCTCCCGACGGTTACGGGAGCCGTCGTTCCAACGTTCGTATAAGATGGGCAGCCCGCACCTTGACAAGAAACGTTTGCGTAAATGCCTGAAGGGTTCATCAAGCCACTACCGATGTTTCCTGAGACGGCCATATCGAAACGGACGGGACCGTAAGGGTTACCGGTAGTCTGATCATTGAACATGTACACGGTGCCCACGGGATCGGCGAGCTTAACATCGCGGAAGGTAATATCCTCCACGTAAGTGCCGCGAACCACCGCAAAGTCTTGCCTGTTTAGACCTTCCGAGAGAACGTCTTCAAACACTAGATCCCCATTGCTGGGGATTCCAGCATTGGTCATGGAAATCGAACCGCCGCCAGTGAAGCACTGCCACAGATGTACCTGGCCGAAATTGGTGAGTGATATTGTGTTGGGGCCGGGTATCGAGCTTTGGTTGATTCTCAAACCGAAGCCGGAAACGGTGGAAGACGAGGAGGCATCCGCGAGAATGTCCGAACCGCTGGAATTGTTGCCGACCACGGACTTGTTGATGGTCACCCAGACCGTTCCAGTCCCTGCATTATCATGTATGTGAATGCACGCAGAGGAGGAGAAGCACTCGATATTGATGCCCTCCAGATAGATGGTTTCCACGCCTTTCAGATCCAGCAGTGGAGCGCTTTGGTCTGTTGTGTTGCTCCAGGTCGTGTTCGGGGCGAAAACGAAGACGTTACTCAGTCCTTGAAAATTTCCGCTGACCCCGATAAAAGCGTTCCAGCTTCCGGCTTCGATGGTATTGCCACACAATCCGTTATCAAAACGAGAAACTATCCAGCCACTTGGCGCCCCGCTGGGCAAATTAAGCGTGCTGAATTTGTAACAGCCGCTCGAAGGCGGGAAGTAAACCGCCCCTCCGCCGCCATGCCCGCTCGCGGCAAGATCCGCTGCTGCTTTCGTGTACGCAGCCATGATGAAAGCTGTATCGTCTGTTATCCCATCCCCTTTTGCGCCAAAATCTTTCACATTATAATCATAATTGCCGCTGTAAACGGGAGGGTCCGGCGGAAAACCACGATGAATGACACGCTCGTAATTCGTGTGCGCGTCGCTAAGTTCCTCCGCCGGTGACGTTCTTTTGAACTCGTTTCGGGTTTGTGCCTTAGCAATAGTAGACCATCCAATTAATACCACTATGACAAACGAACTCAAAAGACTTCGCATGCTCCCTCTCCCTGAGCCGGTCCCGATCGCACCCTGCACGACTCCATGACCTATTTCCACACGAGATGATCTCTCATGAAGATTTTGATCACCGACCAAATGGGCGATGATTCGCAAAAGCAGTTCCGCAAAATCACTCAGCGTCGCCCCTTACTGAGCAGTAGCTTTACCTTCGCCAAGCATTTGATGTACCAATCGTGTTTCGCTGCCTTTTGAATAACTTCGTCAATTTTATTTTCCAGACCGAGTGGCAGAAGTTCAAAGGTGGAACGAAATCCATGAAGAATTCCCAATCTGAAAACGCAATTTAATCATTGCTTGCCTCGAAAGGCCGGGCGTCTGCACACCCGCCGACTTTTACTCAGACTTGATTTTTTCTTTTTTGAACCAGGCTAACTCGCCTGTTAGTTCAGCATCGCTGGAAAGTACACCAATGTCAGCGGGCAGAAATGATTACTGACTCTCTTTTTGCAATCTCAACTCTGGTCCGAGCCTTGATGGAGTGTCGAACTTAAGCCCGATGCAATTCGCGCGATCAAAACCATCGGTTTCCAGGTTCCAATTGGGAAATAACTTTGGGAGACACATTACTGTTGCCTGCAAGAGCGTCCGGATTTTTGTACGTCGCTTATTTAGGACGTGCAAGAGCTGAAGCATGGAACGCTGGTCATTGTCATACCACTCGGGCGGAAGTTTCTCGAAGGCAGAAGTCAGAACACTCTCAGTCATTTCGTCTTCAACGCGGCTAATCCACCAGTCAAATGCTTTGAGTTCCCGGACTTCGTCGTACACGATTCCTCGGAAGTACACTCCGTTTTTAGGAAAATCCGGAAAATCCCACTTTTGTCCATTGAAACAGTGACCTTGGTCAATCATCAAAGCCTTATAGGACGATTGACCGGTCGCCCGAAAGAAAACGTTCTGCCGGTCATCGGTGTTGCCGGTCCATTTGTCAAAGACAAGCATGCCGACGAAATCTGTAACATTAGAAACTGCACTGACAAGATCTGTCGGCAAGAAGTCTAGCGCCCGTAAAAGACAAGTCCGATCGGGCACAGCATCGCTCGGATATTGTGAACCGAAGCACAGTCCTGGGCGGCAACGGACTCGACTATGTTCCTTTTGAATTACGATCTCAGATGTTTGGCAAATAAGTTCCGCATCCACACTCACAATCGCGGCATCCGGTACAGGTAATCCGAGTCTTTTCGCCAGAATATTGGCTAATAGCTCGTTTGCGAGTATTCGGATTCCTTGAGGATTGTTTTGAAATTTGACGACGTAATATTCTTTATCCGAACATCTCATCAATTGAGACTGCGTCCCTCCGTTCATGCGACGTACCTGTTCTAGTGCAAAGATAGGAGCACCTTTGCTTGGCATTACACCTCCGCCTTACTCAAGACATCCCAAGTTGTCGTGCTAAACCTACAACTAGGAAGGGGCTGATAAGATCTGCGACTGTTTTACAGCGAAATAAAAGTGAAAACAATTCGTATTAACCGAACGGTAAATATAGGTACTCTCAGTTTATGGTCCTATCTGGCTCTTGCACGAACCCGAATCGGGACGCCGAGAATGGCCAGCGACGAGAGAACCGGCTCTTAGTTCGATATCAATCGCACGGTCGGCACGTCGGCGAACGATTTCATTTGTTCCTCCGCGCAGCAATCAGACTGAAGATGCATTCGTTCAACCTCGCTGTAGAATGATCCGGCAATCCGAGCGTTGAGCAGTGTTTGTGAACTAATCAGCATGTAGTGTGCCAATTGCAAACGCTCGTATTCTGAATAACTTCTAACGATTGGATCGGAAGTGTGATTTAAGGATGATTCAAAAGAGGAAGAAACCTTCGACAAAATTCCAATCTGGAAAGCGCGGCGTTTTGTTTTTGAAGTCTAGCAGGTGATTAAGCCGCAATCATTTCGCGATAGTAGCCAGAACTATCAGCAACGCGGTGAAGATTCCCAAAAACGATGGTCGCCCATCCCTTCAAAAGAATTTTGAACTGAATGAACTGTTGAGTCTTTCCGTGGTGAGGAATCATCTCGATCTACTTTCCGGAGATCAAGGAAGCGGCAACGCTGGAGGGTTGTCACCGCTCCCTGTTTCTGGCGCGATTTGAAGGCCGGGTCTAGGGAACCATCAAACGCAGACACGTTTTATTCTTTCATCGTCAGGAAGTCTATTCGTACTAACCGCAAAATTCGATACCTCGAATACGGACGACTTTAAAATCGGTATTTTAATAAGACTAACCAACGCTATCGTGCCCAGAAAGTTCGGAAGGGAAGAATCGTATCAGGACTTAGGTCCAGTGTCCTGAGCGAGCAGGGAAGGTTTTGTGACGCTTCAGTCCCGCGACCGCTTCAATACCCACTCGGTCATCAGCGGCATATACCCATCGGCGAATCTAAAGAAGGACCAAGGTTTTCCCTTTTCAGGAAAAATCATGAGACCTCGGCCACAAAGGCCGGGACAGAATAAACATTTACCGAAAGTTCTTGGGGACATAGATCGCACAAGCCGAGTCGTCATCTGAAATTCCAGAGTTCTGACCAATCGCGTCCAGAACGTCGTTCGGGAATCGCTCATTGGGGCGCTCAAAAGATCGCAGAGGTCTATCCAGTTGGATGGCTCCGTACTGGTGGCCTGCAATGTTGCGCACGATTTCTGCGCTGTCTAATTTGTGGAGGCGCACTAATCTTGAGTTTCAGCATTGACCGTATATCTGCACCTGTTAGGATCTACTCTGTGGGTACAAAGTACGACCTGTTTGAAAAAGTCGACGGCTCCCTTGTCTGGCGCGGGACTTTGCGCGGCCGTGAAAGCGCTGTTCGTGAGTTTTTGGAAAAACTAGCGGCCATTACAGAGAATGAAGTTTGCGCCAAAGATGTTTCAAGTGGAAAAGTAGTCGCGGTGATGAACGTTCCTCCAGCGAATCAAAACAAAAGTTGACCTTTGGCCGATTCCCTTGTTTCATATCGTTCATGAGGTGAATTCTCCACTCAGCCGAAGCAATTCTCACTATGAGTCTTTCGCTCGCATTGATAAGGCATTTGAAATCGGAATCGCAACTTTGGCTATCAGGCTCACACGAAGAGTATTTTCTGTGCTTTTTGTCACAAAATTGAGCTTCAATTGCCTTTCCGATTTGTGTTGACTTGCGAAACTTCTTAAACCTTAGGAAGCCACTATCGCGAAGCGCGCATGCCGGTTCTCAAAATAGGGTGATCATGATTCTTGCGCCGGAGTTTGCAGGCCGGCCTGCGTCTTGCGCCGTATGACTTCTTTGAAAATTGCGCTCAGCTCGCGTCCGTTACGTTCCCAGGTATATTGTCGCGCGGTTTCCGCTGCCTTAACACCCAGTCGATTACAGAATTCTCGATCTTCGTAAAGACGCCGAATCATTGCCGCAAGTTTTGTCTCGTCCTTCGGATCATCAAGAATCATTCCGTCGACACCGTTCGTGACTATTTCCGATACTCCGGCCGCTGCGGAAACGATTACAGGGAGTCCACAAGCCATTGCCTCCGCTGGAGGAATTCCGTACGCATCCTGAAGCGAAGGCCCGACATAAGCATCTGCGGCAGCGTAATAGAACTCAATATCTCTGCGCGGTGGCAAAAAAGAGACGCGATCGCCCAATGCCTTTTTAATGACGAGCTGACGGCAGGTAGATAAATCTTCGCCAGTAACAATCAGCAATCGGATTGGCCAGTCCCGCAAATCCGCAACTGCATTTAGTAGGACACGCACGCCCTTATTGCGCCAGTCATTCCCGACGAGAATAAGAACGAACTGACTTTGCGGGATGGCTAGGGCGCTACGTGCGGACTCCCGCAGTTTCGCGCGAGTGGCGGTATTGAAGACATCATGGTCCAGTCCCAGGTAGAGAACTGGAATGTCATCTGTGCGGCCAAACAATTCTCTAAGTTCGCCAACTGTCTTGCGCGAATTCACGACCAGGGCCGTCGCGCGATTCTTATACGCCCGATCTTCCAAGAAGACCGCAATCCTATAATACAGCTTCCGATGCAAGAGTCTTGGCCACTCCTGAGTGGGATTGCTCACAAACTTCATATCTGTCCTTACCTGCCGCACGTACTTGGCAAAAGCGATGTGCACGCAGATCACATCGGCATCCAAGCAATTCGTGCCTGAGCTAAAAACTAGATCGTGTCGCAACCTGTGGAGCCGCTGATCCCAATCGCGCCAAAGGCGGTTGGCGGCAACCCACCACAGGAAGTTTATTAGATGTGGGCCCGGCAGCTTGGGGATACGATGCCATGTGAATTTCGCACTATTGAGGTCTTCCACCTGCTGGCTGTATAAGTGAATTTCGAACTCATCGGTCAGATGCGATAGCCATTCGACGATGATTCGCTCGCTGCCATGTCTCTTATCGAGAAACGGAGAAACCACCGCGATTTTTAGTTTCTGTCTCACCTTTATTTTCAATTAATCACATTTAGCAGCCACCAGCATCTTTCTAATCGTCTCGTGATCCCAGTGGTTACGTGAGCTTATCACATGGTTCGGCTTTTCAGTTTTCATGGGAGAGAACAGGCTACTTGATGGCGGAGAGTACATGACTAACAGCAGATTGAACCACGTGGCCAATCGCCAGTGTGGCCGAATAGGCATCTCGATCGAAAGGCTTTGTGGGCTGGCGACACGTGACCTCTCAAGAGTTCTGGCTTTTAGTCAGCGGCACAAAGCGCCACCTCGGGGTCCATGGAATGAGACAACGAAAATGTTACAATCCCAAGAGTGCAGTCACAATCGCTCGGGCCATTTATTTATTGCAGTTCATCTCTAAACCATTTCTGCGAAGCATCCGATTTTATGGACGCTGTTAAGTGCCGAGTTTCCGTGGATTGTTGGCCGTAGAAATGAGCTGGCGAGGGATTGCCGAGGATTACACCCGCTAAACGGATACAAGAGATGAATCGTTCCGATTTCAATCCGTTTTTTTCATGGCGCACACAACGATGCCGGGAGCGGTCAAAAGGGGATGAAACCAGCTCGTGGGCACACATGGTTCCGAAGGGATTATGATTAGCTGCTCGGCTGAGCTAGCGAGGAGCTCAAACGAGTCGTAAACGCTGTAGGAGTATGCCAAACCGTCACCTTCTGTCAGCTCATAGCCCTTTCCGCCAGTCTTGAGATAGTTCACCACCTTCCACAAACCTGCTTTGTAGAGACCGAGCTTAAGCAAACGAACAGGCCAGCTTCCCTGGCCGAAACGATTCCCGTCAATGATGATGACTGCGTGGCGCGCAACCCGGATCATCTCGCTAATGATGAGGTTGGGTTGCCGAACGTGATGCAGAATCCCAATCGAGAACGCAACATCGAAAGATCTGTCTCTAAAAGGCAACCGTTCGCCAACGGCCTGAAGGATTGCGTCCGTCGAAATTCCACTTTTCGTTTTCGCCTGCTCGGCTAAGGCCGTTACTGGTTCTACGCCGCAGATGGAGAGATCTGGCATGGCTTCGGACAGACGGCGAATCCCGCGGCCAGTTCCGGCACCAACCTTGAGGACAGCTTTAGCATCGGCCATTCGAAGCATGGCGCACAAAAGATTAAAAGTCTGGGCGTTTTCGCTGGCCTCGTGGCCGTGCATCTGGTCGTAACACGCGGCGGTATCGGTATAGTAACGGCGCTGGATTTCGACCTCTTTGTCCAGCTTGCCGATCATCAGGTCCCTTCCTTCCTCGCGTCGCTATAACGAATTTCAGATGACGTACAACCGTCACGATAAGTTTTGTCCGTTATGAATTGCGCGGCCATCGACGGCCGGTGAAACGTCGCCCACTAAAATTGAAATCCTCCTCGCGTACGCGCTCTTCGGTGAGGTTGCCCCCATGAAATTTGGCGTGCTGACTTGGATTTCCGGCAGCCGAAAGAGAATTCCAACAAGGAGCCAAAGATAAATATTATTTGTATAATTCTGATACGCAGTTAAACCTCCGTAGGTCATCGGATAAAACAAGAGGAAGGCAAACCAGAAAATAGCAAAGGCAAGAGGAAAAAAACGTGTCTGCCGAAGGCGAGATGCTATACCCCAACTGTGGTACAAGAGCGACCCGGTCCAAAGCAACCAAATAAATGGGGCGATGATTCCCATTTCGACGATCAAGGTGCCAAAACCCTCTTCGACGCCGATGCTTATAGGAGGCTTCCCTATTAATTTGGCGACATACTGTCCACCTAGCGACGCGGTACCAATTCCGTTTCCCAGAAACCAATTTCGACCGTTAAAGCGCCGTAAAGTTTTTGATCGGGTAATCCCAGGTACGATCGCCCATTTGGTAGGCCGAACTATCAGGCAAGAGAGTCTCGGTATAGTAGGCAATTCGGGAACCAGCTTCTTGCGGGAATAAGGAGAGAATCAATGCAAGTCCAATTCCTCCGGCAATGGCGGAGCGGCGAACCATCTTAATCATTCGGTGGGCTTGGCGCTGGCGCCAAGGCGCACCCCATAGGAAGCCGCCTATCAAAGCCAGGGCGCTGATTAATACATACATGAACGCACCCCGATTACCACATAGCAGAGTCGCGACGGTTATAGTGCCGGTCGAAAGAAGAACTATTTTGCGGCCGGGCAGATTGGACAACAACAAGTACCCTGCTGTAGCTATAGCAAGAATAAAAGCGAGAATAAGGAACTGGTCGAATCGTCCGGCGCTCACAAACACAGAATCGGGAAGATTAAAGATTTGATTGGTGAGAGGCGTTATTTTTGAAAGATTCCCGAGATCTTGGAGCTCCGGGGCCAGCTTTGCAGGATTTAGGAAAGAATTCCCGAGAATGGCCTGAACAATTCCCAGACCTGCAATTAACGCACTCACGGCGGCGTTCCAAACCAGAAGCTTCCTGACATCCCCATCGCTACGAATCAAGGCATACCCAACATACATCATGGGGATATAGTAGAAATAGGTCTTAAAACCAAGAAGCCCGTAAAGAATATGAGGGGAATTTGGATTAAAGACTTGCGTAGCGCCCAAGAGGAAGAATAAGCCGAGGAATAATAGAAACGGCGGCCGAAAAGGTTTCTCGCTTCCACGCCGAACTGCCGTAAAAAAGGAAATATACACAAGGCCTGCCAGAACGTCTTTTCCAAAGAACAGCGCCGGACCGTTACCCATATATTTCCGGAACAAGTCCTCGAAAAGCATCCAAAAGAAAAACATATAAACGCCGGAGCGCCAATTTCTTAAGATTGTTACAACGGCAGCGAAAGCGACGAAGCCGGCCGCGACGTATATGAGCGAATGCATGTCGTCAGCAGTGATTTGTTGTGCTAGTTGCCACGCAATCAAGATAGCGAGAACAGAAACGCTCAATGTAATCAGCGTCTGATTTCTCAGGACGGGAATTCGGGCATTCGTCATCTTATTGAATTAATTCTGCCTCAAGATTTTGCAACAGAGCACGAGTATATAGTAGCTGCTTTTGCGCCCGACAGAGGTAGACGTTTGGCGATCACTCAATAGGATCGTCAGCGCCTTGTAATTACTGGCTATTCGGGGTCGTGCTGCACTTCCGCCCCCCGCGAATGTGTTGTTGCCAAGCGCGGCTTCATTCTATCTTAGTCACGTGGCGACCGGCCGAAACGTCGAAGATATCAGGATCATTCTGACAGTGGGCTTTCATTTTCCTGAACTTCACGATAGAACCCCGAGTGTTGCGCGATGAAGCGGTTGACAGAGAATTCTCTCAGGGCGCGCGCGCGTGCCGCTGTTCCGAGTTGTTTGATCTCGCTTCGATCTTTAACAATCGTTTCTAGGCAGGCATAAAGCTCTTCGGCGTTTCCAGTGGAAAATTTACGGCCCGCTTGACCCACAACTTCCGAGAGACCACCGATATCAGCAACGATCACTGCGCCCGCCGACATCATCTGCTCCATTGCCGCCAAACCTGCCGTTTCTTCCCACTCAGAAGGCATGATTACAACTTGAATAGTTTTGAGAACTTCTAAGAGATTTTTTCCTCGCAAGTCGCCTTTGAAGGTGACTCTATCATCCAGCCCCAGCCGTTCTGAAAGGCCCTGAAGCCTAGCGCGTTCTGGTCCGTCACCAACGAAGGTAAGGTGAAAAGCAGCGCCACTCTTGTCGAGTTTTTCGACAGCGTGTAGTAGAACGGGAAGTCCTTTTTCTTGCACGAGACGACCGACGTACCCGATCGCAAGGGCGTGATGAGAACCAGACGATTCATCAGAAGATCGCTCGCCGCGGTCATAGACACCATAATATATGGTGCGCGTACGTGGAAGTTCGATTCTCTTGGCCACGTGATTAGTGATCGCGATGTTCCCAGCAACGCGTAGGCAAAACCATCGGCGCAGAAAAGTGAGCAAGAGACCACGCACGCTTGCGATCCATCCGACGTCTTGTTGATTGCACTTAATGCATTTTCCATAGCGGCCGGCCATGAAATGGCCCGGGCATACGCTGCGGTCAGGTTGAAATAGGAGCAAACCGTTGGGACAGTTGACCTGGTACCCGTGATGCTCAACCACAGTCGGCTTTCGAAGCAGGTGCGTGATAAGGAGAGGCACGAGCGTAGGACCGGCCAGATGAACCACATCCGCGATTCGAATTTCGTGAGCGAGCTGCAGGAAGCTGGGACTTCGAACAACACGATACGGTAATTGCGAATCGTTCAGGTTACCCGCAGGTGTTTTCGTGATCAGTGTGACTTCGGCTGCAGCTTCATGGTGTTCTTTCGACCATTCGACTAGTCCCTCTGCGAGGATCTTTGTAATCGTTTCGACTCCACCGACCGACGGCGCCCAGCTATTAACGTAAACAAGGAGTTTCATGGGCGGTCCGCATCTTGCCGGCGGAGATGGATGGCTCGCTCTAGAGCGGTAACCAAACCTTCGAGATTTTGCGGCGGAGACCAACTTGCCATGCGCTCGCGCGCTGCCTCGCCGATGCGTTTCAGTCGCTCAGGGGATTGCAACGCCTCTTTTATCAATTCGGAAAGCATACCAACGTCGCCCATGGGGAACACGAAACCAGTCTCACCCTCGCGCACAAGATCAAATTTTGCTCCTACTCGGTCGCTCACGATTACCGGACAACCGCACAACATGGATTCGTTGACGACTACACCAAAGGGCTCATATTCCGACGCTAGCACAAAGATATCCGAAGCAGCATACGTCTCCGGTAATTGAGATTGATTGACGAAACCCAAGAAACGCACTCGATGGCTGATCCCCAAGGATAATACTTCAGATTCCAAAGCGGAGCGCATCGCGCCGTCTCCGGCGAATACTAAGTATGAACGGGGCAATCCAGCTCGAACGAAGGCGTGCAAAACATCTTGAGGCCGCTTCCAAGGCTGAAGCTTTGCACAGAAGAGTACAACCCGCACTTCCTCTGGTATGTCCCATCTGCGGCGCACTTCCGCGCGGTCCACACGTGACGATTCCGCAATCCACCAATCATTATCGACGCAATAAGGAGTCATTGCGAGGCGCTCTTCCGCGATTCCCAATGACCGCATCAAAGCGAGCCCACCGCTCGACGGCAGAATTACGGCATCGGCCAGCCGAAACAACGGTGGCCATAGCAGTTTCTTGATCGCTAACTTCCATCCTCGATTGTTGCGCGAGGAGAGAACGTGGGCGTCGGTGCCAAATAAAACCACCGCACCATTCATCCTGGCGGCCGCCAGAGCAATCCAGAAGGTTGCATAAACATATCCGGTATACAACACGACCGCATCGAACTTCTCGCGGCGAATCAGGCTCCAAATTCCCGGATTAAAGAGGCCGAAAAATGATCCCAATCCAGGACACCAAGACCGATTTTTGATAGCGACCCACGGATAACCTTGAAGCAACGGGATGTCCCACTTTACTTCGACACCAAACTCTTGGTCCAGGTGCGACTCCGCTCCTTGCAAACCGCAATATGCCACCAGTATGTCGAGCCTCTGGTCACCCGCATAGAATCGAAAGATTGGCGACGAATATTGCACCGGGTGAGTGGCGATTAGAAGCACACGTAAAGGCCGCTGGGTCATCCGGCCAAGACCGCCTGAAACCGTTCTGCGATTCGAAACCACGACAGATGGCGTTTTTGAACTTCGAGATTACGTTCGTGCAGCTCCGTCCACCTTTGAGAATCGCTTAGAACGCGAATGAGCCCTTGGGACAAAGCACGGCGGTCCTGCCAGGGAGCCCATTCCACCCCTGCTTGCTGAAGAGGGTGGCCGATATTTTCGTCACGATATCCCACGATCGGAATTCCGCTCGCGATTCCGGCCATAGCACTTCCGCGTTGAGGTGTAACCGCACCACGAACAAAAAGTAGCACATCGGCGGATTCGAATTCAGCGGCAATCTCTTCGGCGGTCAAAAGCCCGCGTACCAAAAGTTCGACATCGGCGCCGCGAAGCGCCTCCTCTAGAAGCCCCGTGGCTTCTACGGATCCGCGGCCTACCACGACAAGGCGCAACCTTCCGAGCACCTTGGAAGCTTCCAACATGACAACCGAAATCTCACGGACTTCTTGCTCCGTGGCTCCTGGGGTAGAGGTTACCCCGAAGACGATTACGGTTTTCTCTTTGGTTGTTAAGGTTGGCGCAACGCGGTGATGCGCTCGCTCCGGAATGTTTGAGCCAATCGGTATGAAGGCGGCCTTATTTTTTGCTTGTGGCAACCATGCGATGCTGTCGAGCGGCACGGTAAAAATGCTCTTCGCAGCCATTTTATAGAGTTTGTGAATTACCCAATCCTGAAACACCCCGCGGGTACGATCGATCCAACGGATGGAACCCTTGCTCTGGCGGTGTTGTTCGTGAAACACAACGACGCTGCGCACACCTCGTTGGCGAAGAACCCACAGCACGACAACAGCGCCGAGCGGAAACCCGCGCCGAGACCAGGAGAACACCGTATATTGCACGAGAACCCATCTACCACGCCACTCGGCACTCGCACGTGAAAGCTGCCCGAGGGCGGCGATCCAGCCCTTTTCCGCCCATTGCACACGCGCCAGTTGCATGTCGATCTCCTGGGGGGCAAGCGCCCGCGCTAGGAAGATGGAGTAGTCCTCCACACCATCCGTAGGCGCATCGCGCTGGCCGAGGAGAGTGACCCATCGCTGCCGTGATTCCATGATTGTCATGCCAAGCGAGGTAAAATCTCGTCGAGTCGCCGGCCCAACTGCTCAGTTGAGTGTGCTCGAGCGATGTCCTGTCGTAATTTCCGCTTCGGACTGTTCGCGGGCTCCTTTAATGCTTCAAGTATGGCGTGCGAGAAGTCCTCGGATGTGTCACCTAAGTAGATCAAGTCTGAAAATTCCCATAGCGAGATCACAGAGGTCGCAACCACCGGAAGCCCCGCCAGAAAATAGTCGAAAAGTTTCAACGGGACGCAGTGGAGATTCTTTTCTTCAAAACAGTCATACGGCATTACACCTACATCCAGCGCGGCCGTAAAGGACGGAATCGCTTCGGGCGACAGCCATTTTGCATTATGCGCGTTCGGCAAACGTAGATCTTCAGCGCCGCCAAGACAAATGAACTGCCACTCACAATGACTCCGCAGCACTTCTCGGAGGAGAGGCAAATTGACGCGAGCAAATATCGGTCCGAGATATCCCAATCGGGGACGAGGGATCGCTCCAGGCGCCGCTGCTTCAGGGAGGGATCCAGAGGAGCCTGAGTTTTCGTTTGGCAAGTGGATCGATTGCGGAATCCATTGAATCTTTTCGCCAAATTTCGACCGCAGCTTGCAGAATACGGTACGGGGAATGACGAGCGTCTGATCGGAGATGGCAATTAATTCATATTGATACGGCTCAGGATAATCCATACAGATATGCACCAGCGGGATCCCGGCCGCTTTCATTCCGTCGCAGAGGGGAGTCATGCGATCGATATGCGAGTAGAGGAACAAAGGATCTTTCAAATTTAGAGCCCTTGCGTTGCCCAATATCTGCTTGGCTACCATCTTCCATTGGAGATCTCCTACGCCGGGCACAAACCTGAGTTTCCCTCCAAGGTATTCGGGAGCGAACCGGTGAACATTTTTTGCGACTTCATCCAGAGGTTTTACAGCGTGCCGAAAATGGGAGGCCGGCATTTCACAATAAAGAACCCGCGCGCCTCGCGACGCGAGTGCGAGCGCAACACGCTCGGGAACGTTGAAGACGTCCCAGGACCAGGTCGAAAGGACTATCGCGTCGCGCACGGCTCCAGTAAGTACAGGTGGAATATCGACCGTCGTTCAAAGGCACACGTCGTCCCCAAGCGCAGCAAAGGCGAGATAATGCCCACGTTCGCGAGCTCCATCATAGCCTCTCTTTTGCTCAGGAGGCCGTCTTAATCACCGAGAGCGGTGTCGCCACGCAAAGCGCCTCGGGCATTCGAGTCTCAAAAATATGTGCGGAATACCCAAGCTCAGAAAGCAACTCTAAAACGCGCTGGCTGCCAGAAGAGCCCCATTGGTGAATCTCGACGACCAGCGCCGGACTAGCCCGAGCCAGTGTGTCGCGCGCCCCATTCAAAACCGCCTCCTCAGCTCCTTCCACATCGATCTTGATAAAATCAGGCAAGCGGGCGGCTCCGGCAAAATAATCGTCCAGGCGGATCGAAGAAACAATTGTAGTTTGCGATATTCCTTGGAAGCGATCATTCAACATCGAGGCAGTCTTGGTCATTGATTGGGACGGTTCGCTGAAGAATTCCACTGGCCCGGACTCGTCGCTTGCCGCCGCCGCAACTACAGTAACGTTTCGAAGGTCATTCGCTTGAACATTTTCCCGTAGCATTTTGACAGTGTCGGGCATGGGTTCAAATGCGATGACTTGACCGCGTTCACCAATTAGACGAGACATAAAGATCGAAAAATAGCCGAGGTTGGCGCCTACATCAACACAAAGTGATCCTTCCTTCGCACACTTCCGCAAGACCTCGGTGCACCCGGGCTCATAGATCCCTAGAATAAAATCCGAGTAAGAGGAAGGATCAAGCCACATATGAAACCGGCAGTGGCGCGGACCCGCCGGGGTAAGAGAAAGGGTTGTTCCGTACGCTCGAAAGAGCCACCAAAGGATCGGGCGACGAAACGCACGAATCAAAAGTCTCTGAATTGGCGTTGGCAGCCAAGCAAAGAAGTTCGCCATGACATCTGCTAGTCGCTTCTGAACCTCCCCAGAAGCAGATCGCGTTTTCATCGATGGTAGCCGCTCCTGTCGACAACAACAGTTCTATTGAGACCAAAATCTCGACAGTGTCTTCCCAATTATCCTCCAAAGGACAGGCTTATAGCCGCGAACATGTCCGTCACATCTGGACACTCGCCGGGAGAACTGCGCCGAGATAAGCAAATATCACCAGCGGCGGGATCCGAATTTCCGGTTATCGATCGTAAGCAAACAGGGCATCCGTCCATCCCGCACGATTGTGCTGATAATAAAACTTGTAAAAGGTAACCAAGCTGAAACCCCGGTCGCGAAGGTGCCTGTAGATCTCATCCAGGCCAGGCAAGCCGCTATACATTTGCGAGAAAATAATCTCCAGGTAGATTAGTTGGACGCGTCCGCTGGTCAGCATGCGTTCGGCTCCTCGGAGAACTTCCAAGTCGCATCCCTGCGTGTCTGATTTCAAAACATCGATCCTATCAATTGAATGTTCCAGGCAATAATCATCTACTGTACGAACGGGCAGCTTCAGCACAGATTGCGACTGAACCCAGCAGTCTTTAGCCGGTGGAAGAAAGGAGTTCATCTCTGACTTTTCACACTCATGAAAAGACAGTTCGTTGCTGGTCGAACCGAGTCCCACGTTGTTCAATGTAATTGCCGGAATATTAGATGTCTTTGCCTTAAGCGTTTGAAAAGTCTTGGGGCTTGGTTCGAACGCGTGAATCAGAGGATTTCCGAAGACGAAACTAAATTCACATACGGTATTCCCAACGTTGGCACCGATATCGAATACCACAGGCCGGGATGAAAGGCCTGACAAACGTGTGAGTCGCAACAAGTCTTGCATGGGATCAATTCCAAATTCTTGCTGGCTGTTTCCGGGAAATCCTTCGAATCTCATAGCCCATGCGCGCAAGCAGATGCTTCGTTAACCGTTTACCCAGAGCTCGCATAATTGCAAGTCTAACATTGGATTGACGCTATCGGCATGGCGCACGATTGGGAAGGAACATGGATACCAACGGAATGCGTCTTATTCGTTCCGGCTTGAGCCGCTAATCGGCTCTACAATCTGCTGCGCGTGCGCAGATTCATTTAGGCCAGGGCAACTGACATGCGCGGGAAGATTCAAGACACCATTCCAGGCATCCTCAGGATGGCAAAAAGGCAGAGTATCGACTGTCAAAAAAGGAATTCCGTTCCAGACTGCGAGCATCTTGCCCGTGCGGTTATTCCCGCCGTTATAAAGCGAGGTAAGTACGCTGTAAGTTCCCGGTCTTAGCGGCAATTGCGGCAACGTCACGCGAATTTGCTGCAACCCACTCTCCATATTGAGCCCATCGAAGCCCCAGCTAGCCACCAACACGCCCGCATCATCGTGGATGTGAAATCCGAAATACCCTCGTCGGATTGGTTCCGGCGGATTCACAGCGAAATGAAAGGTGACTTCGGTAAGACCGTCTTTTAAAATAGTCCCCGACGATCCAAGCTGCCAGCCGATGAATATCTCGGAAGCATCGCCCTCGTTCTTCGCCGACCCGCCCATCATCTCGGTTTCGTAGGCCGCAATTAATTCTCCGGTGCGCCCGGCGTGCCTGATCTCTCCCCCGTCCAGCCAGAGGACGCGCTCGCAAAGACGGCGAATCTGAGTCATCTGATGACTCACAAATATGATAGTGCGTCCAGTTTTTGCTACGTCTCCCATTTTACCGAGACATTTTTTCTGGAATTTCAGATCCCCTACCGCAAGAACCTCATCCACAAGCAGAATCTCGGGTTCCAGATGCGCCGCGACGGCAAACGCCAAGCGCATTTGCATGCCAATGCTGTAGTGTTTCAGTGGAGTGTCAAGAAATCGCTCGGTTTCCGCGAAGGAGATGATTTCGTCGAATTTGCGGGCGATCTCTTTTTTCCTCATTCCAAGGATTGCACCACTCAGGTATACGTTTTCGCGTCCGGTAAGCTCAGGATGGAATCCGGTTCCTACCTCGAGCAGGCTACCTACTCGGCCCTTGAGATCGGCCCCTCCCTCCGTGGGGCGGGTGATACGAGCTAGAATCTTCAAGAGAGTACTTTTCCCGGCGCCATTTCGGCCGATTAATCCAACGACCTCACCTTGGGAAACATTGAAATTGATATTTCGGAGAGCCCAGAGAAAATCTACGGGGCGCCGATTACGACGCAGGGGCGATGTAAATACACGCGTTAGCACGTCCCGCAATGCGAGGTAACGTTCGCGTTCCCCAACGCGGTAGCGCTTGCCAAGCCGTTCCACTTGAATGACAGTTTCGCTCATTTACGACGCATCCGATTCACACCACATCGGCAATTGTAGTCTCCATTTTCTGGAAATAAGCTGCGCCGCTGAGGAGGAGGACCAGAACCATAGTACAAGAAACTATCATCATTCTACCGGGAGGAGTGCCCCGGCCGGTAAGCGACCATCGGAACCCTTCTATCACGCCCGCCATTGGGTTCAGGCCATACAGCCAACGCCATTTTGAAGGCACGAGGGAGCTGGGATACGCCACCGGTGAGGCAAACATCCAGAATTGCACGAGAAACGGCACAACATAGCGCACGTCGCGGTATATCGCGTTCAATGCTGAGAGCCACAGCCCGACCCCGAGCGCCGTAAGTATCGCGAGCAAGAGAAAAAATGGCATCAGGAATATGGCCTTAGTTGGCGGGACCCGGTAATAAATCACCAAGACCACAAACATAAGAAATGAGATAGCGAAGTCGAGCAGACCTGATAGCACGGAAGAGAAGGGTAAGGAAAGGCGAGGAAAATATACTTTGGTCACCAAGCTTCTGATTTTCAACAATGGAGCTGGTGGAATTTTGTAACGCGCCGGAGAAATACATCCATGGAAGCAACGCGCTGTAATAAAAGATCGGATAGGGTAAGCCTAGTGACGGAATATGCGCAAGCTTCCCAAAAAAAAGGCTAAAAATTAGCATGGTCATGAATGGTTGCAAGACGGCCCATGCGGCACCAATAGCGGTCTGTTTATATCTGACTTTAATATCGCGCCAGACGAAGAAATAAATCAGCTCGCGATACTCCCATAGCTCACGAAAAGGAAGCGCCCACCAGCGGCTCGGGGGCGTTATTTGAATCACCGGCGGCGCTGCTAGTGGGCTGGAATCGATCTTCTCTATTACTTCGTTCATTTGGGTTTAACCGATATTTGTAACTTAAGCTGCTTCAAGACTTATCTCCTAAGCACCCCGTTGAATCGAGGTCACTTGTTTTCGTTTTGGAGATGCTCGACATCTTTTTGTTCAATGCGGTTCATCAGTTGTTTACGACGCGTCAGATAGCTTTTGAACGTCAGGCTAATCTGCTCCGGCACAACGGCGTATTGGTTGTACGCTGCGTCGCGCCAGGAAATGGGGCCGCGCGCGGGGATCAAATGTGTGCCCCACTGAAAAATCAACCCCAAGTTCCAAACGATCAGAAGGGCGGTAATGGATCTCGCCAGAACAGCAGCACGACGTTCCGTGCAAGCGAACGCCAGCCAATCGAAGAAGGCGGCCAGGCCAAGGATAAACAAGGGCGTAAGAGAAACAAAGAAACGGTTGCCGAACGAAGAAATACCAGCCCAATCTGCGTAACAACCAATCGCATATAGATACAGGGCAAAGGCCGCGAGGACACACAAGCTCATCATCTGATCCTGGCGGCGCAGGAGGAAGAGTCCGATTAACGCGAGGCCGATAATGGGCGTCCAGCTAAACAAACCATGCTCGGAAGAAAAGCAAACTTTCAGCATCGCCGGGGACAGGAAGTTCCAGGGCTCGGTATACCCAAAATTCAAGTAGCTTCCGTAGATGATGCGTTTGGAGATGAGCGTGGGTAGAAAGGCTGCCGAGATAACTAGAATAAATAAAACATTCTGCAAAAATAGAGTCCCTACGGCCGCAGTCTGATATGACTTAAAGTCTCTCCAATAGCGAACCACCGATTCCAGAAGCGGGACCACAAGCAACACGGCATTTATATAGTAAACATCCATCATGAGGCCGGAAATTGCGCCGAGAATTATCCACTGCAGCCAGGTGCGTTCGCCGCGCGTTCGGTCCCAATACCAAAAGAACAATGCTACGACAAATGCTGAGTGTGCATGAGACCAGGAGGGATTGAAATACATGTAAACGGGTAAAGAGCTTGCGAACCAAATGCCGATCGTAGCCAAGAAGGCCCATTTCTCCGGCACGTACTTTTTAGCCAGATAGAACGAAATCCAAAGCGCAAGAAAGCCATAGATTGCCGTCCCCAGAGCCATAGCCAGGAGATACGGGAACGAATATCCGTCAGCAGGAATGTGACCACCAATGACGTGATCCGCGTCCACGGAGACTTGTGCCGCCAGCAAAAACGGAAGCCACAGGATCGCAGGTCCTACGGAGAAGTGGTTGTTCAAATAGCCCGTAGACGTAAATTCAGACGGCAATATATTGCCATCAGGACCCACTCGCCCCATCCGATAGCTGGTATTTGCCGCGAGCCAATCCTTCCGAAAATCCAGCCTATGTTCGATCAGGAGAGCGCGAGCGTAGGCATAATATCCCACGCCATCGCCACGCACCCAGGGGTTGCTGAGCGGCAAGGTCAAGACAAAAATCAGGATCAGCAGCTTTTCGAATTTATCGGGTCTGAACAAGTGTTGCGGGTTCCTTAGATCCACTCAGAGCGCTGGGCGTTCTGCACTGCTCGCGCCGCCGGACGGCTGAGGCCCGGAAAGCGCCTCGTTCGATTCTTGCCCTCCGTTCTTCCGGAAAATAGCAATCAGAGAAAGTGGCGGAAGCGGGAGCCAGGAGTCCATTACCCGAAATAGCGGTGTCAGAAAATTCAGCAGCCGAATCTGACCCAGGCCAAAAGTAGTCTTTCGGAAAACGCGACCGTTCAGCCACCATGCCGGAACCCCGGGACGGTTAAACTTCAGCACCTTTTCAACCGTGAAACCCGCTTCCAGGCCAACTTGTTTAAGTTGATCCTCCGCGTATCTACGACAATGGCCCAAAACTTCGTCCAGTGTGCCAAAAAGGCCAGGACCGTTAGGAACCAGAACGATTGCCCGGCCGCCATTTTCCAAAATTTTGTGGATGTTTCGAAGTGCGCCCACGTCATCTGAAAGATGTTCTACAACGTTCAGACAAATGACTGTGTCGAACGGGACCTCCTGCGGAAAAGAACTTTCCTCCATTGCGTCCACGTAGGCGGTCTGCAGATAGGGGCGGGAGGGACGCAGTCTGTCGAGCGTCTCCAGATAAAAGGGATTCACATCCGTGGCCCAATAAATCGAGCGCGGAACAAGGTGAGCCGTCATATTACCAATACCTGCTCCAATTTCTAGGACGCGGTCACCGACAAATGGCCGGATCACGTCAGCCATCCACCGTGTGAATCGCGGCGCGCGAGTAAGGCGCATGAGAATCTCGCCGCCATGTCCGTCTCGCCTGTAGATTTGATCGGAAGTGGCGTAATGCAGGATGGCCCACAGTGCATGGACGCCATCCTTCCAATTGATTTTTTTCCCTTCGGCATAGGTGCGGCCGGAATAGCTGATGGGAACTTCGAAGATACGGCCGCCGCGTTTGGCTATCTTAATCGCGAGTTCAGGTTCCACATCGAATCTGGAGCCGGTAAGCGGAATACTTTTCAAAAATTCGGCGCGGACCATTTTGTAACAGGTTTCCATGTCGGTTAAATTCAAATCACAGACCAGATCACACAAAAAAGTAAGAAATTTATTTCCAAGCTGGTGGCGAAAAAATAAGGCTCGTTTATAGCCACCGGGCATGAAACGCGAACCGAAGACAGCGTCGGCGTTTTCAGAAAGGAAAAGCTCCACCATCTGGATAAGATCGCGAGGGTGGTACTCGAGGTCGGCATCGTGTATGACGACAAGTTCCGTATCCACGTGCTCCAAGCCCGTACGGATCGCGGCGCCTTTGCCCTGATTTTTGTGGTGATCCAGCCAAATCCAGCTAAATTTCTTGAAATCCTGACTTGATTTCAGATTGGACTGAAAGCGCTGAATGGCCTCGGCAGTGCGATCAGTAGAACAATCGTTAACGACGATTACCTTAATTTCCCGCAACCGCGGAGATTCATCCAGAACTGCTAAACCCTTCAGGCTTGCTTCGATCAGATACTGCTCGTTGTAGGCTGGGACAATTACGGAAAGCGTGGTGCTAGTGCGGTTTCTCTCGCGCCCCTCTCGGAAGGAAAGTAAATGTTGCGCGGGCGGCAGTTGGGCATCGCCTCCTTCCACTCGATTTGTGGCTGAGGTTGCGCTCATGGCGTTTTCAACGGGAAAATTTGAACAGATTGCCAAGCACGAGGATTCACGGCAATCTTACGTCGCAACCCGCTTGATAGCGACATTTTCCGAGTTGACATAGGCGCCGGCATCAGCGTTTTTCGACAGAACCGGCTCTTTCTTTTCCCGGAAGTGCGCGATTACCCTGTCGATAATTTCCACCAGAGGTGTGGTGGGACGGAAGCCGGTAAGCCGCTCGAGCTTTCCGAGCGCAGGCACACGGCGCGGCATATCTTCAAATCCCGGCTCATAAGCCTGGTCGTACGGAACAAAAGTAATAGGAGAACGGCTGTTGGTACGTTGTTTCACGAGGGCCGCGAGTTTTTCAATGGTGATTTCGCCGGTGTTGCCTACGTTCACTACTTCACCGATTGCAGCTTCGGTGGCTACCAGCCGCATAATGGCCTCAACGCAATCTCGGACATCACAGAAGCTACGCGATTGCTGGCCGGTACCATATACCGTTATTGGTTCGTCATTGAGGGCTTGGCGTACAAAATTGGGCAACACCATTCCGTAACGGCCGGTTTGCCGCGGGCCGACCGTGTTGAAAAGCCGCGCAAGAACGACGGGCTGCTTTTTCTCTTTCCAATACGATAGCGCAAGAAATTCATCGAGCGCCTTTGAAGCTGCATAGCTCCAGCGGCCTTTGCTAGTTGGACCCAGCACAAGGTCGGCGTCTTCGTGGAAAGGTACTTTGTCACTCTTACCGTAAACTTCCGAAGTGGAGGCGGCGAAAACCAGTTTTTTCTTTTTGGATGCTGCGTCCAACACGAATTGGGTACCATGCACGTTCGTTTCAATTGTCCGTACCGGACTTTCGACGATTAGCCGCACGCCCACGGCAGCGGCCAGATGAAAAACTACATCGCACTCGTCCACCATCTCCGCCAGGAGATGCTTATTCATAATCGAATCGAAAACGTAGTGAAAGTTATCGTGTTTTTTCAGATGGCGGATATTCTCTACGCTTCCCGTCGAGAGATCGTCGAGGATGGATACGGAGTCTCCGCGCGCGAGCAAAGCTTCGGCGAGATGAGAACCAATGAATCCAGCGCCGCCAGTTATAAGGTATCTCAAAAACGCACCTCTTTACGTTGAGGGTCCGTTTGCTTCATCGGAACCCGAAGGGAATTTGGAAGGCTTAGCGGTATCTTCTCCATATCCATAGCCATATGCGTACGGATAGTAACGGTAAGAGTAATAGTAATCCGGGGCGTTTGAATCAACGGCGTTCAACACCACACCAAGCAATCGGCATTTCACTGCAGCAAGTAGATCTCGCGTGCGCGTGAATGCTTCTTTTGGAGTTTCGCCGCTGCGTACCACCAGTAAGACTCCATCGGTAAGGGCTGAAAGAATCACAGCATCCGTGGCAGCCATGACCGGAGGAGAGTCGATCACGATGAATTTGAAGCGCCGGCGCAATTCTGCGATGGCTTCGCGCATGCGGTGGGAAGAGAGAAGGTCCGCCGGACTAGGCGGCACCGGTCCCGTGGTCAGCGCTGACAGGTTCGTGATGGTGGGATGCTGAATGGTAGCTTCTTCAAGGCTTGTGACGCCCGCGAGATAAGAACTTAATCCCACATCCTTTCCAATTGCCAGATTCAGCGCGCGGCGGATTCCAGGTTTGCGCAGGTCAGAATCCACCAGCAAAGTGCGGTCTCCGAGCTGTGCCAAAGTGACCGCGAGATTCACTGCAGCAGTCGTTTTTCCTTCGCGCGGCAGGGCGCTGGTCACCAAGATCACCTGTGGGGGATGATCAGCCTGGGAAAGTAGAAGAGAAGTTCGCAAAGCGCGAAACGCCTCCGAGATTTGCGATTTCGGCTGCACGTATGAAAGCAACTCCACGCGCGAGCCCAAACCAGTCGCCGCACTCGCTTCTCGAGCGAGTCGTGAAAGCCGGCCAGTGGGTGCATTCATTCCCGGCAAGGAAGGTACGACGGCGAGAGAGGGCAGGCCCGTGAGTGCTTCTATGTCGTCCGGCGACTTTACCGTGTTGTCCAGATATTCGCGGAAGAGAGCCAGGCCTACGCCTCCGACTAGACCCATTAGAACTGCCAACATAATGTTGCGGGCCTTTTGCGGGCGCGATGGGCTTGAGGGAGCCAGCGCGGGATCCACGACGCGAATATTGCTCGATCGAAGACCAGCTGTGATACCGGCCTCTTTTAATTTCTGCAACAATCCATCGTAGAGCTGCTTATTGGATTCCGCATCATGCTTAAGGATATTGTACTGGACTAATTTCTCCGCCTGGTCGTTGGCTTCCGCTTTTTGCTTGTCGAGAGCTTCCTGCAGAAGCTGAACGCGGTTCCGCGCCGTCGTGTAATCCTCTTGCACGCTTTCCAAAAGAGTTTTCCGAGCGCGGTCGAGGTCGTCGTCCACTTCCTTTTGCTCCGCGGCGATTCGCAAAACCTTGGGGAAGTTCGGGCCATATTGGTTGACGGCTTCGGCGTATTGTTCATCTACGTCGGACTTGCGTTTCCTCAACTCCGTAATCACTTCACTGCCATGCGCAACTGGCAGGGCGTCTACATTTCCCGATACGGCCATGCGGTAAAAAGCTTCCTTCTCTGCCATGTTAGTTTGGGCATCGGTAACCGCCTTGCTTAAGTCCGCGAGCTTCGAAGTTGCAATGTCCTGCTTCTCATCAATCTGCCAAATTTGATTGGCTCGTTCATAGGCAAGACGGGCGTTTTCAGACTTTTCAACCTTAATTCGAAGCTCTTCAAGTTCCGAAGAAAGCCAATTGGATGCTTGAATTGTCGCATCGTATTTACTGCGAAAATTCTGTTCCACATAATTCTGCAGGTGCGTGTTGACAATCTGCGCAGCAAGCTGCGGATCTTCCGCCTCGAAGGTAACTTCAATCAGGCGGCTGGTTGGCACACGCTTCACGCTGAGCCGACCTAAAAATGCACCGAGGATTGCGGGGCGCCTCGCGGCTACGCCACTGTGAACAAAGGCAGGGGTGTTCGGATTGCCGCCGAACTCGGGATAGCGCTCAAGATTAAGAGACTTGATCGTTTGTAGCGCTAAAGTCTCGCTCTGCAGGATTTTCGCCTGTGTCTCTAGATAATTCTCCAAATCCATGAATTCATCGTAGGAGTTGGCATCCGGGAACGGCGACATGTTCTGCGATTCTTTGTCTACTTCCACTCGAGCCGACGCGACGTATACCGGCTTCATTTTGAAAGAGGCGATGGTGACAATGGTGACTACAGTTAAGAAGAATGTGAGGATCATCCACTGGTGCTTCCGCAGGATGATGACGTAATCGAGCAGATGTGGTTCTCTGGGAACTTGCTCCCAAGAAAGTACCGAAGGCGCAGGAATGACACTTAATGCTTCCGTCGTTTTTCGGTCGCGCAGATTTGCAATCCTAGAAGGCTCTTCCATTTATCCTTTTACCCGTAGCCCTGATTCGCAACTTCTTGCTCAAGCGCGATCAGGGCCTATAAATAGCCAAGCCGGTTCCGATCGTAATTCCGGCCTCGGCGCCTTTGGCGAGGACCTTGAGACCTTTGTTATCCGGAACATAAAGAATGTCGTTCGATTTCATGGTAACGTCATCGGTTTTTTGATTTTGGATTTGCTTAATGTGTACAGGTATCATGTCTTTTTGCCCGGTATCGGTGTTGTTTCGCATGATCACCGCTTGATCTGCTTTCGCAAACCACGTCAGGCCGTGAGCGAGCGCGACAGCTTTCAGAACCGTAACTTGCTCTCCGTGACTCTGGAGAATGTACCCCCCGGGTTGAGCAATTCCTCCTCCCACGACGTACACGATTCCGGCACGTGGAACGCTCACAGCATCGCCGCCGTAAATCTGAATGTTGAAGGCGGGGTTTCCCGACTCCAGTAAATCCTGCAGACGAATTGTGATCGTCTGCGTGTCGGGACCAGTGGTGTCAATCGTCCCTGCCGCGCCATTCTTATCGTTTATCGGATGCCCGTTACGCGTGACGATTACCCAAGTACCGGCCTCGTCAGTGACGCCTCCTGCCTGTGCCAGCAATTCCAGTAAGGTGGTGGGCCGGATAACTTGGTAAACCATAGGTCTCACGACGGCGCCAACCAAAGAAACCGGCTGGCTGTTCTGTTCTTTCACGAAGATCGATACTTGCGGGTGCGAGACCAAACCGTTTTCGATCAGAAGCTTAGCCAATTTCTGTTCTAGTTGATCGGCGGTCAACCCACTCGCCGGAATTTTGCCGGGGATCAGCGGATAAGTGATGTCGCCTGTTTCACTAACCCGCAGGTCGCGGGTAAGCTCCGGGACGTCAAAAACTTCCACGTGAATAAGATCGCCACTTCCAATCGGCGTATCGGCAGCCCGGGCGGCGGCAAGTCCGGCCAACTCTTGGATTCGCTGATTAGTCTGTTGAGATGTTGCAGCTTTTTGCTGGCCGTAGACCTGCACACCCAGTAACAACAGAATAGGGA
This sequence comes from uncultured Acidobacteriota bacterium, assembly GCA_963838475.1. GTDB lineage: Bacteria > Acidobacteriota > Terriglobia > Acidiferrales > UBA7541 > Palsa-295. Next base: position 411,144 of record CAWIRJ010000004.1, on the reverse strand, counting down.
GCAACAAGGCAGGCTTCGCTGTTAGCCAGTCCGAAAGGCACCGGACGGATGGAACCATGATAGATAACCCCGCAAACACTATTACCTAGCCCCGCCTTGGTGTCAACCAAGACATGCTCGACCTAGACGACAAATATCGACGGTTCCGGAGAACTGCGCGGCATTTGGAGGATGAAGGGAGCTTAGTTCTAGCGATGATGCCGGTATCGAGTGCTATTCGGTAGCGAGCATATTTCTTTCTCGGGCGCGCACACGCCGCGTCACAACGGCTTCACTTGCCAGCGGAGATGAAGTCGCTAAGTGCGATAATAGTAAGAACAACAAAGCGTTGGATGGAATGTGCAAATTGAAATCCACGCAGCTGTGAAGCAGCATCCCGCACAGGCCAGTGACTGCGCCGGCGTGAAGAGCGCGCGAGAAATGCCCTTGCTCTGCGGCATAACAAGACTTAGCCGCGCGAAATAAAATCCACAAGAACGCGAGACCGCAAATTCCTCCGAGTAATCCAGTCTCCGCTATCATTTCGATGTAGTCATCGTGAACGTGATCCACGAGCTTCCCGTCATAAACGGTCTCATAGCGCGGATAGGCGGCGACTAGCGCTCCAAGTCCGACGCCGGTGATTGGATGAGCCTCAAAAAGGTGGGCTGCTCCGCGAAACATCGACACGCGACGGTCCAGCGTCACTTCTCCGATATGAATCGTCGAAAATCGCTCGATCGCCCGACCTGCGCCCAACCATGCGGTCAGCGCCAAGGCTGCCAAGGCTATAATTCCGATTCCCACAAACTGCGGACGTTCGGATGTTTGCTTGCCCCTGGCTAGCAGCCAGAGCACAGCCATTTCGAATGCGAAGCTCACAATCCCGCCGCGGGAACCGCAGAGAACTAGCGCCCCGGCCGGAACAATGCTTAACAAGCCGACGAGCGGATACAGATCGCGTTGGACACCGCGAAAAACGAGCATCGCCAAACCTATCGGCAGCGTTAATTCAACAAAGCCGGCGAAATGGTTGCGATTCACATACGGTCCGAAGGGATCACCGACTTTTAGCGGGCGGAGCCAATAAAGACTCCCCTCCGAAGTGAAATGCTGGATGATGCCGAACAAAGAAACTCCAAAACACAAGAAAATCAAAAACCACGCGAGCTTTTTAAGGTCAGACCGTTCGCGGAAAGCTTGCACGGACAGAAAGAAAATAATTAAATACGCGCCGAATCTGAGGAGTTCCAGCCGCGTAAGATATCGATACGGTGTTCCTCCGAACAAGAGCTGCAAGCTACCGATGGCAAGGATGCATAGAATGGGCCAAATTAACGGGTTCCAATAAATCTTCCCTTTCGAATCCCGAAAAAGAATGATGGCCCACAGAAAGAACATCATTCCGGCCACGATTTCGAGGAGCGACTGTGACCAAACTTCCACAGTGCCGAACGCCAGTACACTAAATGCGAAAAGAACGCAGAGCCCAATGCGCACGATCTTCAACGCGGCGCTCCCGTCCCATTCGTGCCGGCGGGAAACATCGTTAAATCTGCGATCCAAACGGTACCGCTCAGTTTATTGTCGAATAAACGGCTCGTATTACGACGGAGAGAAACCACTAGGAAGTGTGTCTCTGGTCCTGTTACCACCTGGAGTTCCGCAGCACTCCAGAGATGAGTGCCGGTAAGATTCTCTGTTTGCAGATCGACTGCACCCTGATGGTGAGGATCGTAAATAAAGAAACGCATTCCACTTTCAGTGGAGATCGATTCCGTCCGCAGATACCCGCGAAAGTGATAAGCGTGGGCAGGCTCTACCGGCACGAACTCAAGCGGTTGAGTAAGATCGGGATTGTTACCACCGCCGAAATCCACGCGGACAGAACGCCCGTTGCCTTTTGCCATTGCGGCATCAAAGTCGATCGATATGCCGATGGGATTGTCCCAGCGCCAACCCAGACCTCCATTTGTAAAATCGCCCGCAAAGTTGCCATTCCATATCACAGATCCATTTTGTGGCTCCTGATTGGACACGCTGGCAGCAACGAGCGCTTGACGCCAAACTCGGACCGCCTCCACAGCGCGATCCTCCCGGATGAGCTCATCAAGAAATTGAAATGAACGTGACAACGCGAAAGGTTTTCCCAAGGAAATCAATCGTTGCCAGACCGTAAGCCCGGCCTCCGCTTGTTGAGCGGATGCGAAGAAATCGAGGGATTGAAAATAAGCTTCTTGATCGGTTGGAAGCACCTGATTCAGCAACGTATTTACGTCATGATTGGAGCGCCATGTGCGGGATATCGCCAGAGGTAGAAGCGCTGGGTCCGAACGAACGGCCAATTGAATTTCAGCATAACCTTCGGCTAGCTGTTGCTCCCTGAGCAAAAAATTGCCGTAATTCCAAGCGACCTGCGCGGAGAGAGGGTAAACCTCTCGCGCATGGCTAAATGCGTCGCGGGCATCGGCCATATCTCCGACGGATTCATACGCGGCTGCAAGGTTCATCCAGTAATAAGCGGAAAGCGGATTATCTTGGATCGCTTTTTGAAAGGCTTTAATGGCTTCGTTGGGATCGCCAGCCACAAAATCCAATTGCCGGAAGCGTCCTAAAGTGTCCCAGGCGGCAGCATTTCCGGGCTCTAACGCAGCGCCTCTCTCGATAGCGTTTAGATTGTCAGAATTAATGCGACGGTCCGCGATCCAGAGGCGAAGACCCTGGTAACAAAAAAAGACCGCCACGCCGAAAGCAGCAATTAGCAGCGCTGAGCGCGATCCATTACCTTCTAGTGAGATCTCCACAAACTTGTAATCTGCACCGAGCGTTGGCTCTTCTGCAAGCCCAAATTGGCGGACGTTCAATAAAGGAAAAATCGGAACGCGGCAGAGAAGTTATTTTATTCCGAATCGATAGACCAACCCGACCGATATTCGATAGTTGCCTTGACTCTGAGAGCCTGAAATAAAGCGCGTCTGTTCATAATCAGCCTGGATAACTCGGATGGCCCAACGCTTCCGGACTCGCCAATCCAAACCTCCGCCTCCCATCCACGACGAGCCCCCGTAAGAGGTCGTAACTGGATTAAATCCGTTCTGGGCCGGAAGATGGTAAAGAAAGACTCCGCCTCCGAATAGAATTTGACCAAAAACAGTAATTTTGTGCTGGTGGCCGAAGGGATAGAGCTGCGGTCCTACCAGGAAGTTGTAAATACTCGTGTTTCCAAAATTAGTGTTTCGATTGTAAGTGCCGGAGAAATCCGCAGCGACATTGATAAACTTCCAGATATGACGATCGCCGTAGGCAGTCCATCCGACCATACTGAGCCGTGAACCATTGAAGTTATCAAACGATCGATAAGCGAGACCGCCGCCAACTTCGTATTTCGAAGAATCCTGCGCCGAAGCGGGCAGGCAAAAAAGACCGAGCATTACGAAAAGTCCCGCAAACTTCTTCATCTCGAATGTCCTCCAGATAATCTCGGCTGAGCATATTGGTTCAGCGCCCTTTGATGCGGGCAGTGAGACTTTAGGTTACCGCGTGGTTAAGCGCAAATGGAAATAGTCGGTGTCTTGGTGCCAAATGTCACGGAAGAAAAGAAGCAGCGAAATTGAGACTAGCAGTTTATAAAACTCGGGAGCCTTATTTTTCCCCCAAGCGAATCAGAAGTCCGGCTCCAACCTTGAAGTTATCTTGATAAGGGCTGCCGGCGGTACCTGCACTGAAAAAACCTGTTCGTTCATACTCGAACTCACCCAGACGAATAGCGACGTGCCGCGACACCGTGAGGTCCACGCCACCACCGCCTCCCCAGGCAAATTCGGTGTCGGAAAGGTTGCAGCCCCCGCACTTCCTGGCACCTATATGCGCGCCTCCCACAAGAACATTCACAAACGGGGTCAAAGTATGGTGACCCAATGGATAAATTTGCGGGCCCGCTATATAAGAATAAACAGAATAAGCTACTTTGCTGAAAGTCTTGTAAGTTCCGTCAAAATCGGCGGTCACGCCGAGCCAACGATTGATATTCCCGTCCGCAGACGCCTGCCAGCCATTCATGTTAAGCCTTTGCTCCGCCGGGAAATTGAAGGAACGATACTGATACCCCACGCCTGCCTCAAAGACCGGCGTATCCTGCGCCAATGTCGGCAGCGCAAAAAATATGAATAAAGCCAAGATTACGAATAACTTCTTCATACAACAGCCTCCTGGAATTACGGCCTGCTCGGGGTCATAGTCAACTCAACGCTACCCAGATTGGCACATTCCGAAGAGCATCAAAATGACGAAAAGGCGGAAGTGTGCTGAAGAAAGCACGCTATTTTCAAACGTATGCGGGGATAGAGCTATTGAACCGCAGCCATGTCCAATGATCGAAGAACCACGTCGCGGAGCCGGTCAATCCGGGTCGGATCCTGGTGAACTATCAGGCGTTGGACTCGCACGCTTCGAAGCATGCGGCCAAGAAACTCGAATTCGGCCGCACGCATGTCCTGATCTAACAGATTTGTTGCGTAGGAATTTGCTACCAACGAGAGCAAACCTTCTTTCGGAGTCAAAGGTTCAACACGAGGCGAGTTCGCCAGGGAGTCTCTTTCGCCAAGTATAAATAGCGCTGCAAGGGCTATGGGCTTGCGCTCAAACTTAAGGTTATTCGCGGAAAGGGAAAGCATGCGCTTGTCCCAGTTAGCTGAAAAACTGGGTAGTTTTTTCTCCGGGCCATATACGATCGTTACCGAGTCGGCCCAGAGGCTCAGATATGGATAGGCTGGAAAAACGTAATAAGCTCCTTGCCGTTCTGTTAATGCCACGACGTCGTCAGAAAGCACCGGACAATCCATCTGAGCGAACATCGCCGCTGTGGTGGATTTACCTGCTCCTTCCGAGCCAACGAAAGCAATTGCGCGGTCACCGATAGAAATTGCACTGGCGTGAAGACAGGTCACGCCTCGCAGGCGCAGAAGGAGTCCAAGCACAGGACCCAGCAAGTACGTCGCGGTATCTTCAATCGTTAGGTTGTCGGGCCACTGCGCCCAAAGCTCAGTTCCCCCGCGATCCATCCAAAATTGGGTCCCGTCGAAGTACGAAAGATGCAGAAACTGACCGTCCGCGGTTTTCCAGATTCTTAGCGCTGGCTGGCCGGTTGGATCCGTGTACTCGCTCGTATAGGTAAGGATTTGTAGGCCGGACGAATCTGCGGGGGGTGATTCATTCATGTGAATATTTACTACGGGGTCAGAGCTGGTACCCGGCGCAGGCGCGAGCTCGGGAATGGGAAGATTCGAGCGGAGGAGCAGACCGAAAACGGAGTAAGCGAGGTTCACTTCTTCCCAGATTAAAGCGTTGCTATTTGGAAATTAGAAGTCGTCGCGGTCCCTTATTCTTCGATTACGTATGGTGAAGAAATGTTTCTGAGCCGAGTAACAGCAGCATTACATGCGAGTCTTAAACATAGTCCTGCTGGTGCCGCCGTCTCTACTACCCCTCAAACCAGTAGTTTTTGTAAGCTCTTGAACAGTTCCATAAATGATTAATGAGGGAGTGGAATAAGGTTTTTTAAGCTCCCTTATGACTTGCTTAGGCATTGCGGACCTCCGCTCGCAAGTTATACAAGACTGGCCGCGCTGACCGCAACCAAAAGTTGAGGCAGAACGGGCGTACATTCACCGAAATCTGCTCCGGATCTGACGAATCCTGTAACGGTAACAAAGCGGCACGGTTCACATAGCGCCCTATGTCCATGCTCCAGTGTACCTGATTCCACTGCGCCGTAGTGGTCACATTCTTCTGTAAACTTTGGGATAAGGGATCGCCCGACAACGGTGTCTTTGGTCTCAGTCTGACGTCCTCTGGCAACCGTCCTGTCATGGTGTCGCGCAGCAATTTTTTCTCGAAGAAGAATGGAAAAGGAGGCAGAGCCAGAAGGAAATTCACGATCCGCAAATCGAGAAATGGGTAGCGGACCTCTACGGGGTATCGCGAGGCCCCAGGACTTTCTTGTTCGAATGTATTTGTCCATTGCGGAATCTGCAGGGAAGCATGCGCCTTCGGAAGAATGGGATGCGGACGCGAAGCCGGCAAATCGCTCCATTCTTTCCATCGCTCATTCAGATTCAATCGGCTGGAGAATTCAGCATCCAGCCACGACGGGAATAAAGATCGGTTCGAATCTTTTTCGAAGATGCCTTTTATACGTCGACGAATTCCCGGCCAGATCGAGGAACGCACTCTAAGATAGCCAGAGACTTCTCGCACTAAACCCGAGAGATCTCGTTTTCGCAGCAGTTGCTTGGCAAAGGGAAGCATCTCGAAATACATCAGGTTATCGGGTCCCTCGCCACATAGAACAACTCTGCAATCAGCAGCAATCATCTTAAATTCGTCGGAAAGACCCGCGAACAAAGGATCGCCAACGGGTTCAGGGCTAATGGGTTGCGAATCGTTCCAACGCTCAAATGGCTGGAGCCGGCTCATTTCCAGAAATTGAATCCGAATGTGAAGGTAATCAGCTACTTTCTGGGCGTAGGCCCCGTCCCGATCGGAAATCAATAATTTGTTAATAACGGTGTAGGCGCGCAAGTCTCTCGCGCCCAAAGGACTGCCGGAAAGCTCTCGAGCGGTAGCAGCGATCGCCCCCGAATCCAGACCGCCGCTGAGCAGTATTCCGGCGCGGTCCACACGCAAACGGTCCGCAACAGCCGATTGAATTAGATTTTGAAAATGTTCCACATATTCATTGGCATGGCTATAACGGATGGCACCTGAGGTGGGTGCCGACCAATATTGCAAAATTCGCATGTCTTTCGCGGAAACGGACAGGCAGTGCGCCGGCCGCAACCTTCGGATATCGCGAAAAGTTGTGGTACTCAGGTCACAATTAAATCCAAAGAGGAGAAAATCGCCAATCGCGGCGTCGTTCAAGTTATCGGATATCGCGGGGTGCGAGCGAACGCAATTCAAGGCGTTGCTGAAAAGAAAAATATTTCCGACTTGGGCGTAATAAAAAGGTTTGATTCCAAAATGATCGCGGGCGCAAAAAAGGGTTTTCCGTCGAGAATCCCAGATTGCGAATGCGAAATCCCCGCGAAGATACCGAACGCATTCTTCACCCCAAACAGCGTACGCATGTAAAATCAATTCGGAATCGGTGGCGGCAGGGCGGCGATTTGGTTCTGCTTTTTCAATCTCCCGTCGCAATTCTTCGCGACAATCGATTCGCACGTCAGCGGTAATCCAAGACTTCCCATCAAGACTCGCCGGCATCCGCTCGGAGGACGACTCCCGAGTGGTTCGCAGCAAAGTGTGGCCTAAGCCGACAGGCCCATCTGAATAGGCGTCCAGATCATCCGGACCGGCATAGGAAATAAAATCAGTGAGCGCACCCAAGAGCGCACGATCCACTTGCGCTCCACTTCGATCGAACATGCCGACGATTCCGCTCAATTCGTCCCGATCCAAGTCGCCGATTCTTCGAACGGCGCGAAGTGAAGGTGGTCTTCTCCCCCGCTATTCAAGGCTATACCGCAAAATTCGACCCAGGCGTGAGCTTCGAAACGCTGCTCCGATTTTCGTGCGCCAATTTGTAAATCCGCAGCTATACCACGCCTTCGCAGTAGCCACCAAAGCACTAACGATTGTTCCAGACAATTTGTAGTTACAAACAAGTTCCGTGCAGCGGCTTCTTCCATCCGCAAAACGCCGGCAGCGGTGCTGTGGGAATCATTCTCACTCAGGATTTCGGTATTGCGCGGCACAGTCAACTGTAGCAAGCTTCTCCAGCGTCGGAATCCCAGAAGACGGAGGCCCACCCAGGTAGCTGTCAATCCTGCAGCGGCTTCCAGAACGATGCCCCGCTCACGTCCTGTCAACCTCGAAAATGTTTGCCAATTTCCCATCAGTGGATTCAACCCGCCGACCCGAAGAAAGTCGCCCTAATTATTACTGATGCTAAATAAGCCGGTGAAGTAACGAAGTATCACTAGCGCCACCTAACCTGCAGCGCTTCGCACTTCAATCAGCCCTTCACTTTTCATTTTCTCCAACAAAACCAATAGGTCCTGCTCGCACAATTTCTCGTCTACGTCATATTCGCTTAAGAGAGTGTCGCGCAACTGCAGCACGCTTCGGGGCTCTTTCAAAAGAGACCATACGCGCGTCCCAATGGGGTTCATGCCGTAGTACTTACTGTTTTTCAAATTCAATATGGCGGATTCGTCGCCAAGCGGACAAGACACTTGCTCGGCGCTGACAACCACGACGGAATGCACGGAGAGAGATGCGTCCATTTTGGCGCCAAAATCCTTCAGGGCTGGATTATATTTTCGTGCCGGCAGGCCCGGCTATCCGCAAAGAGTTCGGAATGCACCAAGCCTAGTGAGTTCCCACCGGTATTCTAACCGCACTTTCTGGTATAGGGCAACGACGGAACTGGATTCGGCTCCGTCATTTCAGATATAAAGCCTAGGTGCCTTCGCCTGCTATTTCCGTCACCAAACTTGAAAAATATTTTCCTCCTGCTCTGACTGGTTGGCGCGCCCTGACGCAACCTGTGGCACGCGCAACGGAGAAGGCGCTAGCAGGAGTTTCGTTCGATGTGAAGGAGAATGAAACGGTCGCGCTGATTGGATCCAACGGCGCCGGAAAATCGACCCTACTTAGAATTCTCGCCACGCTGATCATCCCCACGCGGGGGCAAGCAAGCGTGGGAGGGTTTGATGTTGAGCGAGAGTCCGCCGCCGCGCGGCGATTGTTTGGCTACCACACTGGCGGGGACGAAGGATTTTACGTCCGGCTGAGCGCAAGAGAAAATCTGGCGTTCTTTGCGGCCATGAATAATTTGAGCCGGGCAGACACCCGCCAGCGCATCGACACCATTGCGGAATTGATGGGTATTCATAACGATTTGAGCCGGCAAGTCCGGACATATTCTACCGGGATGATGCATCGCCTGGGACTGGCGCGAGCTTTGCTCCACCGGCCGTCTATTTTGCTGCTCGATGAGCCTACGCGTAGTCTTGATCCACTCGCTGCGGCAGCATTCCGTCGCTTATTGAAAGAGGATCTGATCCGCAAGGGCGGGGCCACTCTTTTGTTCGCTTCCCATACACTGAGCGAAGTTGAGGAACTTGCCGATCGGGTCGTGTTATTAGACGGAGGCCGAGTGGTTGCATTCGATTCTCCGAGGGAGCTTTGCTTAGCCACAAGCACGACGAGCCTGGAAGCCGCGGTTTCGAGTCTGGCGGGCCACCTCGTACCGCTACGGGATCACGTGTGAGCATTGACCTCTCTATCCGGAAAATAGCGGCCTTTTTCTGGCGTGATTTTGCGATCGCGCGCGGTTATCGCGGAGCTTTGCTGCTGGAAACGTTGGAAGCTCTTTTCGGCGTGGCGACATTTTATTATTTGTCGCAGTTCGTGCAAAGCCCTCGACTGAATAGCGAACTGCCGGCTGGGACAGACTATTTTGCTTTTGCTTTGGTGGGTTTCGCATTCTTTGATTATCTGAGCGTCTCACTGGGCGCCTTCGATTCCAGTCTGGAGGAAGCGCGCCAGAACCGCACCTTGGAGGCACTGCTGGTGACGCAGACACCTCTTTCGGTAATTATTGCCGGATCGGCCGTTTATCCGTTTGTGGCTTTGGCGATAAGAACTTGCGTTTATCTTGCCTGGGGCGCGTTGTTGTTTGGATTCAGACCGCAGTCTGCAAATTGGCCCGGAGCGCTGGTGATTCTGTTGGCTTCGATTTTGGCATTCGCGGGACTGGGAATTCTTTCTGCCAGCTACTCAATTCTCTTCAAACGCGGGAACCCGGCTAAATGGTTGGTGCTCGGCGTTTCGGGCCTGGTGGGTGGAATGATGTACCCGGTGTCGATTCTACCTGCACCTTTACAGATGCTGGCCCGGCTGATTCCGGTGACGTACTCTTTGGAAGGTATGCGCGCTGCACTCTTGGCCGGCGCGGGGTGGAAGGAACTTTTCCCTTCCATATTTGCTTTGCTCGTTTTCGCTGCAGTACTTATCCCGCTATCATTTGCCGTTTTTTCCTGGGCGCTCCAACGCACAAAAATTACCGGCACGCTCACTCATATCTAGGTCGCGTATATTCCCCGGGCAACTCTGCAGCTCGCAAATGTTTCTTTCGACTCTGCCTAATACGGGCTGCTCTTGTAGCGGCGGCTGCCTTACAGTAAAGTTTTCATCTGCGCATAATGCGCTGCTAAATGAAAGTTCCACTCCTCGATCTGAAGTCTGAATACGCCGAACTGCGCGACGAAATCCTGTCGGCTCTCGATCGCGTATGCCAAACCTCAGCGTTCGTTCAAGGCGCGGAAGTGGAAGCTTTTGAAACGGCGTTCGCGGAATATTGCGGGACTAAACACTGTGTCGCTCTCAGTAGTGGGACAGCAGCTCTTCATCTCGGCTTGCTTGCACTCGGAGTGCAGCCGGGCGACGAAGTAATTACAACTCCTAATACATTCCTCGCCACCGTCGAGGCTATCAGCTATTGCGGCGCACAACCTGTGCTCGTGGATATTGACCCGACTACTGCAAATATTGATGCGAACTTGATTGAACGAGCGATCACGCGGCGTACACGGGTCATACTTCCGGTGCATTTGTACGGCCGACCCGCGGACATGGATGCGATTCGTTCGATCGCGAGCCGCCATGGCATTCGTGTTCTGGAAGATGCGGCACAAGCCCACGGTGCTCGCTATCGTGGTAGACGAACAGGCGGCCTCGGCGATGCAGCAGCATTCAGCTTTTATCCAACGAAAAATTTGGGAGCTTATGGCGAGGGTGGCGCGCTCACGACCGATGACGATTTGATTGCGCAATTCGCGAGGGCGGCGCGCTCGCACGGACAAACCGCGCGTTACGATCATGAGTTTGTGGGATACAACTATCGTATGCAGGGATTTCAGGGCGCGGTTCTGAGCATCAAGCTCCGCTACCTGGATGCCTGGACCGAAAAACGGCAGGCCATTGCACGCGAGTATCGACGCGCGCTGTTAAATGCGCGTCTGGACATGCCGGTGGACGATCCCCGCGACGAGTCCGTGTATCACCAATTTGTGATTTACGTGAATAGCAGATGTTCAGTAATTTCGAAACTGGCAGATAAAGGGGTGGAAACTTCTATTCACTATCCCAAACCAGTACATCTTCAACCGGCCTACTCTTCCCTGGGAGATCCTGTGGGTACATATCCTCTTGCGGAGCGTGCGTGCGACCGTGTTTTGAGCCTGCCGATATTTCCAAGCATGATCGCAGAACAAGTGAGCCACGTGGTTAATTCGGCTATCGATGTTATCGGAAAAAAGTAGGACTTTGCCCACGCACGCGCGAAAAACGAAAACTTAAATTATCTCGTTGCGAGGGCCAGAAGACTCTACGTCGCGACTGGGCGGTGGCGACGGGGCGAAACCGGCTACTCCTGCTCCAGCGGCATTGGCCGACCTTTCGCGCAATATTTCAGCCAGACCTTCAAATACTTTTGAGCAGGAGTCGCGCAGCGCCTGGTCGGCAGACCGCAGCATTGACTCGATCACGTTTTGTCCATGCTCGCTAAGCCGCCGCACGGAAGAAACAATCCAGGAATCGCAGGCTGTCTGGAGACGCTCCTGATAGGTCCCGATTGCTTCACCACTTAGACGATCCAAATCAGAGGCCCAATTCTGAAGGTGCAGATCACGTTCTGCTCGATAGCCTTCGAGCGCGGTAGCGAACTCGGTGGAAAGAGCGGCGCGGGATTCACGAATGCTGTTTTCCAATTGCGAAGACATTTGGACTTGGAGCTGTTCAAGTGAGGTTGTCGCGTTCGCTTCGAACTGACTAAGAACTTGTTGTGCGGAACGGTCGAGGTCTTCGGTGCGGCCTCGAACTGTGTCGCCTGTCATCTGCATAAACTGCTCAGCTTCGCGACCAGCAATTCCCTGCAAAACGTGCCCGAAGGAACCGGCAGCAGCCTCAGCTGCTTTATCAAATTCGCTCCGTGCACGGTCAGCCGCATCCACTGCAAGACTCTCGATTCGTTGGTGAACCAGCGCGAGATGGCTTGTGGATTCGGCAGCCAGTTGCGCACCATATTTTTTCGCGGCCTCAGCGGTTTTCTCGTCGAAACCGGAGGCAGTGGTGGTGACGGTCTGCTCCACCAAAACCTGTAACCTAGCTCGGGCCTCCTGTTGAAACCATTCCGAACTGCGTCCTATCGATTCGGCGGCAGCATGAGCGGCACGCGTACCGCTTGCGTCCAGCTCTTCGGTCCATTTGTTTAAAGCTTCCTGGCGCACGGATTCGAAGTCGTTGCTCGCTTCGAGCAGCGTTGCGGCGAATTGCGCGCCAACTTCCCGTTGATTGTTCTCTGACGCCTGACGCAACCGTTCGCGATGCAGCCGTAAACTTTCTTCCGCCTGAACCTCACGCGCAGCAAGCTCGCGAAGGAGTTCGGGCACGCGTTCAAAATGAGGAGCAAGTTTTGCCTCCACCTGAACGTGCGCGCGATTTACGAACTCCTGCTGGAGTGCGTCGAGTGCCGGCGTTACGCGTTGCGAAATGCCGGCAGCCAGATTGTCGGCGCGGCGGTTCAATTCAGCGGACTGCGCTTCCAGAATTTTTTCCAATCGGCGGTGTAGTTCGTTCAAAGTGTCGTGGCTGGCCGCTGCAAGTTGCGCCGAATATTCTTTCGTGTGGCTTGCCACGGACTCGATTTCAGACAAGGACGAGCGCGCTCTCGCGACTTCCTGCTCTAGGGAAGTTTTGATTTGGGCGACGGTCTCGCGGGCCTCGGAAGCCGCATGGCCCAATGGCTGGCTCGCCTCGGCGATGCGTTCTCGTATCTTTGATTCGGTCGTGCCTAAGATATCCTGAGAGCGCTCGGTGACTCGCTCCACTAGACGCTGAACGCTGTTATCCAATGAAGATTGAAGGAGTTCGTTCCATTGCGCTCGCGCAATGTCCGTTTCCTTTGCAAGAGCCGCGCGCCATTCTTCTAAGACATTTCCATCGGCGGATGGCTCTTCTTCGCGAGGTTCCGGCTCCGCAAATTTTGCGTTCCTGGCAGCTTCCAAATCTTCAAACTGCGTACGAGCATGTGCTAAGCGGCTGGCAGCCTCGTGCGCAGCATCGTTTTCCGCGCGCAACATTTGCATTTGATGGTGAAGGTCGTCAACCAACTCTCGAGCTTGATTGAAATTTTCCTCAAGTTCAGATTTGAGGCCGGTTAGAAACTCACCTTGCCTCTCGGCGAGTTGTTTCGAAAATTCCTCGCGCGCGTCGGTCTGAGCCTGTTCGAATTCAGGCTTCCATTGCGCGAAAAGTTCCTGAACAGCAGCAGACCGCCGACTTTCACTCTCTTCAGCGGCGCGGCGAACCTCCTCCTGCACTTGTCTGGAGGCTTGCAAGATAGTTTCCCGAGACTGCCTCTCCAGCTCCTTCCGCAGTTCCCGGAAAAGTGGGCTGCTCGCGACGTCCGGATCATCGGCGGAACGAAATTCGTTCGATGCGGGAAGGTTCAGCAGATTATTTCTATCGTCCACGGGATTTCCCGGAAAGCTTGCGCTGTTCAACGAGATCGAATCGTCTTGTTTTACGAAACTGGATTTCGGTTCAGCCTGTTCCTCGCCTTGAGAAGGTCCCTCAGCGGCTCCCCGGTCTTCAGGAAGAGCGTCCAGTCCCCAAATATTTGCAGGATCTTCCAGCTCCACGGCCACTTGAAAAAAATCTCTAATCGAGTGCGGGCGCTGGACCCACGCAACGCGAGCGCGGACATTTCGCCGGTTTTGAGTCTGTGGCAATTCCAGCGTAACCCAGGTATTTTTGGGCAGGTGGTGTTTGGAGGAGTAGCGGCAGCCATGAAGATTCAACGCGAGCGTGGCTGTGCGTTCTTCAAATGGTTGGCCCAAGAGATCGATTCCGCGCACGACTAAAGGCACTGGTTCAAAAAGGCGGTCACTTCGACGGCGTTCTGTTGCGGCTTGATTCGAATTCACGTGGTCCATCCAATCCCTCAGGTTTCATGCGCAAGAATAACACCCCAGCGACGGCGGGTCGAGAGGCGAGAACTCAGTCAAAAAATTGTACTGCCAAAAAAAAACGGGACTTCTCTGTAGAAACTTGGTTCAGCCTGCCGAACAAATCCGTTAGCTCTTCTTTTTCTTTTTTGAAACCGTCGTGTCCGTGCCACCGGCGGCGGCTATGGCACCGTCAAGGTTTTCTTTGCACTCTTTTCCGAGCGGACTGTTTGGGTCAATATCGATACACTTTTGATAAGCTTCCTGGGTTCCCGGGGCGAGAGTGCAGGTCATCTTCTCACCTTCCTGCTTGCAATCCATCAGTGCAGTCAAAGCACTTCCCATCAGATACCAGGATTGTGCGTCCTTCGGATTTGCCTGCGTAGCCTTCTGAAGTGGTGCTATGGCCTCTTTTTGGCGGCCCTTGTTGTTAAGTACGATTCCCAGATTTTTGTAGCACGTGGCGCCCACAGCCGGATCCAGGGCAAGGGCTTTATCGCAGTCCCCGTTTGCGTCCGCGAGCTTACTCTCTGCGGCTTTCGGATCGGTTTGCGCGGCGGCGGAGTTTGCAAGATTGGTTGCAAGTCCGGAATAGGCGCCGGCTTGCGGTTTTAGGTCCACCGCCTTTTGAAAGGCAGCGGCGGCATCATCGTAATGACCGACGCATTCATACGCGGCGCCAAGATCTTGCAGCACCGTCGCATGGTTTTGAACCTCCTTGGGTCCCACTCCTTGTTCGGCTTGCGTGAATTCAGTGACGGCCGTTTGGCAATCAGTCACGCGCTTTTCTTGCAGTGGAGCTTTTTGGTCAGCGGCAGCAGTTCTAGCCTGCTTTTGAAGATCGGTGGCTTCGGTCATAGCTGCGAGGCCATTCTGGAAATGGGCTTTCATCGCCTTGAACTTGTCTTCTTCTTCTTCTTTTTTCTTTGCTTCTTCGGGGTGGGCCGCCGCGGTTTCGGCGACGATTTCCTTAAAATTCAATTTAAAATTATTGTCCTTCGTGGAGTCGACTTGAAATTTCACCGGGCCGTAATTCAACGCGTCTTTCTGATTTGTAAGCGTAATCGTATAAACAGCGCTGCGCAGCCCAAGCTGTACAAACTTTCCGTTCTTATCAGTCTTCACGGTATAAGTTTGTCCGGTATCGGGGTTCTTGATCGCAACGGTGACATCGGGGTAGGGCTTGCCCTCCTTGTCCTGAATTTCGCCGTCTAGTCTTCCGGTGTCCTGTGCTACAGCGACCATGGCAAACAACAGCGCCAGGGCCACTGCTCCGAGCGCACGAACGAACTTTCTCATGTGATGATCTCCTCGCTTAGTAATTGGGCCGCCTATTATTGCGCAACTCGCGTTCGATAGGCGATAGGATCGCTCAGCCCCACTTCCGCAAAAGCGCGCAAGCGCAGCCGGCAACTATCGCACGTTCCACAAGCTTCGTCTTCAAATTGATAACAAGACCAGGTTAAGTTGAGTGGCGCACTGAGTTCAACGCCGCGCCGTATAATTTCGGATTTGCGCATGGCAATCACCGGTGTCTGAATTTCAATGTGCGTCTCTGGCTTGGTTCCCTGGCGCACCAAGTCCGCGAAGGCGCGGTAATACTCCGGACGGCAATCGGGATAGCCGGAACTATCCTCCGCTACGGCGCCGACAAAAACTGCATTCGCGCCGATCACTTCCGCCCAGCTCACCGCCGCGGAGAGGAAATGAGCGTTGCGAAAGGGTACGTAGGTGATGGGAATCTCGGTGGCGTGTACGGTGGAATCGCCAGATTCCGGGACAGCTATCTTGCGATCCGTAAGCGCTGAACCGCCGATTTGCACGAAGGAATCCAGGCGGATCATTAGGCGATCTCTTACTCCGTAAAAATCTGCGATCTCTTCAAACGCACGGCGCTCGCGGGCTTCCGTGCGCTGGCCGTAACTTGCATGCAAGAGCGCCAGTTGGTGTGATCGGTTGGCGATCGCAGCAGTGACGCATGAATCCATTCCGCCACTTAACAAAACTACCGCTTTCCGTGTTTCTGCCGCCATCTATCGACCAGGCCTCAAACACCCTTCATTGCAGGGTCCCAAATAAATTTGTGCAATTGTAATCCCAGCCGCACGCGCAATCCATCGCTGAGTATCCATTCCGTCAGTTCGCGGGCCGTGAGTCCAGACCAGGCGCCATTAGGATCGGCGAACACGGGCGAAAAAAGAACTTCGCGAACCCGTTCAGCCAACCGGTGCTTGGTTACAAAGTCGCGCGCGAAATCATAATCGCGGCGGGTAGAGATGACAAATTTAATTTCATCGTTGGCACCGACGACGTCGAGGTTGGTCATGTCAAATGTGTCGGGCTCGCCGGAGTCGGGGCACTTCACGTCGACGATTTTAATCACGGCGCCTGGAAGGACGCCGACGAAACGCTCGCCGCTGGTTTCCACCATGACGGTGTAGCCTGAAGACATTAATTCCTGTGCCAGAGCAGGCGTCTCCTGCTGCAATAGCGGCTCTCCACCTGTGATTTCGACGAGTGAGACGCGTTGTTGGCCATTTCCTGCCAATACGTTGACTTTTTCCAGGACTTCTCCGACTGAGTATTTCGTTCCTCCATGAAAGGCGTACGCCGTATCGCACCAGGTGCAGCGAAGATTGCATCCTGTAAGGCGCACGAAAATGCAGGGCAGACCAGCGCGGGTGCCTTCGCCTTGGATCGATTTGAAGATTTCGGTGATAAGCATCTAAGAACCGTGGACTTCGATTACTCCAAAACTCCGCCACAGCCCGGATTTGGCGGCGGCTTCTTCCGTCTGGAGAAATAATTCACCGCTCCGGCCGCAATGACAAGTTCCAGGCAACCGATGACCAACGCTGTGCGCCAACCCCATCCAAGCGTAAGCCAGAAAATGGAGACCAGGAAGGCTGGGATAGCGATTAGTAGGAGCGCTCGATTCATGTTTTAAAACTCTGATTGCGCCGTCAACAGCTTTTCCCGCGTATGGTGTTTTACGACCGTAAGATCCATAACTTGCAGTGAACGATCACGGCCCAGGGCGATATGTCGCCGCAGTTACGTCTGATTCCCAGACTGTAATGCTGGAAACTGTTGCGCCGTTTGGAGCTTGGTGAAGCTGCTTGACGGTTTGATCGTAAATGTAGCGCGCAATATTTTCGGCCGAGGGATTCAGTACATCAAAAGGCGAAAGCTCGTTCAAATATTTGTGATCTAGTGAACGAATTACGGACTGAATTACCTGCTTCAAGTGCACGAAATCGTACAGCAGACCCACCGAGTCAACTTCCACGCCAGTCAGAGTCACCCGCACTTTGTAGTTATGGCCGTGCAGGTTCTCGCATTTGCCTTTGTAGCCGCGCAGATTGTGCGCCGCAGCAAAAGTTTCATCCACGCTAACTTCGTACATGCATGTCCTTCCCGTTGCGCAAACCGCCGGTCGCTAGCCTTACTTATTCCGAATGCATGAAGCGCGCGACTTCGGCTAAATCCTGCGTGGTTTTGTATTCAGGCAGGGACTCAAGAAAAATTCTACCATACTGCATGCGCGAGATACGGTTATCGAGGATGGCCAAAATGCCGCAGTCGGTCTTCGAGCGTATCAGGCGGCCGAAGCCTTGTTTCAGCGCGAGGACTGCTTCCGGAACCTGATATTCGGCGAAGGCGTTGCGTCCGTCTTCCTGCAAGGCGCGCACGCGCGCGGCGACGATGGGATCGCTCGGTACCGCGAAAGGCAATTTGTCGACGATGACGCAGGAAAGTTGTGCGCCGGGGACGTCAACCCCCTGCCAGAAACTTGCGGTGGCGAAAAGTACTGCATTCGGAGTGGTGCGAAATCGATCGAGCAGAACCGACTTCGGCGCTGTGCCTTGCAGCAGCAGCGGAAATCCTATCGAAGCCGATACGCGCTGATGGACGTCGCGCATCTGGGCATAACTGGTGAAAAGGCAAAACGCGCGGCCTTGCGAAATCTCGAGCAGCTTCACGATTTCTTGCGCGCAGCGAGCGGAAAACGTTTCGTGACGCACGTCTGGCATCCCGCTGGGGATGTAAAGGAGAGCCTGTTCGCGGAAGTTGAACTCCTGCGGTAAGACCACTTCTTTCGCCGGCATCACTCCCAGGCGCTGTTTCAAGTAATCAAAACGGCTGCCGACCGCAAGCGTCGCCGATGTGAGCACCACGCTGTCGAATCGGTCAAAAAGCTGCTCGCGCAGGATTTCGCTCACATCAATCGGAGTCGCAGTGAGAATCACACCTTTTCCGCGGCGCTCGTACCAATAGACATAGCTCTTCTCTTCGCTTTCCAACAGAAATTCAAGTTCGCGCCGGAGTTCCGCCGCACGACGAGCGAGAGTAATCACTTCTTCGGGCTTCGGTGACATGGCCGATAACTCGGTCTCCACGCGCTTAACTGCGGCAGCCAAATCCTCAAATGCTTCGTGATGTGCCTGTAGAAATGATTTCCTCTCAGCGGCTCCGAAGGCGAAACGGCCTTCGCGTTCCGGGAAATTCTCAAAAAAACTGCGCCCGCGTTCGCGTACCCGTGTTAGGTGCTTGCGCACGGGCGCAGCTTCGATGCGCAGCACGCGTAGCATATTTTCGGTGTCGCGCGAAAGCTCTTCGAATTGATAGCTCGATACGCGGCGGCCAAAGTAATCGCTGGCGACATCTTCGATCTCGTGTGCCTCATCAAAAACCACCGCCGAGTATTCGGGCAGAATCGAGCCGAAATCATCCTGTCGTATCGCCAAGTCGGCAAAAAACAAATGGTGATTGACGATGATTAGGTCGGCCTCTTGCGCGCGCTGGTGCATGGCGGTAATAAAGCAGCGGCTGAAGTCGGGACATTTCTGCCCGGTACAAAGGTCGCTGCGCGCGTCAATTCGGTGCCAGAGGTCGGCATCGTCGGGCAAAAATGTCAGTTCGCTGCGGTCTCCCGTTTCGGTAAGTTTTCCCCAATCGCGGATTTGCGAGAACCAATCGATCTCGTCAATGCCTTTCAGTACAGCCTGTCCCTCCATCTGATTCACTTTCGTGCGGCAAAGAAAATTGTTGCGACCTTTCATAAGCGCGGCTTTCAGATTGGGCGCGAAATGTTTCTGCAGAAATGGAATGTCCTTATTAAAGAGCTGTTCTTGAAGAGATTTTGTGGCCGTTGAAATCACCACACGCCGGCCGCTGCGAATGGCGGGAATCAAGTAAGCCAGTGTCTTGCCTGTTCCAGTCCCGGCCTCGATGATGGAATGCTGCTTTTTTTGAAACGCTTCATCGACCATCCTGGCCATTTCGAGCTGAGAAGAACGAAACTCATAGCCCGGATGGCTCTGTTCGAGTAGGCCGCCCGCGCCAAAAATATCGTCGATGGTGACTTCGGCGGATTTTGTTGCCGCAGCTTTTTTAGCCATGATATTTTTCGGACTCGGCGGACACGCAGGCTCAGACTCTTAAAGTAACACAGAGGAAAGCTTTCGTCAGATGAGCTCAACTGACTTCCCTGCATTAGAAATCTTCATTCCAGTGCTATCGATGATAATCTAGTGACCCTCGCCAGCATCCGGTGCGGAACTCAATGACCGAAAAACTGCCATCCATAGTGATTGTCGGACGCCCCAACGTGGGTAAATCCACGCTGTTTAATCGCTTAACGGGAACGCGCCGTTCCATCGTTACAAATGAGCCGGGCATCACGCGCGACCGCATTTACGGCACTGCAAATTGGGAAGGCAGAACCTTTCAAGTGGTGGATACAGGCGGGATCGTGCCGGAAGACAAGGCGGGCATTCCAGGAGAAATACTGCGCCAAGCTCGCGTTGCGATCGATAATGCGACTCGCGTGGTACAAGTTGTCGACGGCCGCACTGGCCCCACCCCGCTGGATGAAGAGCTCGCGCTGCTCCTGCGCCGCGCCGGAAAACCTCCTGTATTGGCGGTAAACAAAGTTGACATCCCAAAACAAGCCGAGCTCGCCGCGCAGTTTTACGAATTAGGCGACGAAATTTTCCCCATGTCTGCTGAGCACGGTTTTGGTGTGGACACGCTGCTGGACGCGCTGACTGAAAATTTTCCGCGCGGCGAATCGGTGGAAGAAAAGCCGTATGTGAACATCGCGATCATTGGCCGGCCTAATGTCGGAAAGTCCACGCTTCTGAATCAACTGGTGGGTGCCGAACGGTCGATTGTTTCTCCGGAGCCTGGCACGACGCGCGACGCAGTCGATACCGTTTTGGAGCGCAAAGGCAAACTCTATCGTTTCCTCGACACGGCCGGCATTCGGCGGAAGGGGAAAACAAAACTTATCGCGGAAAAATTAAGTGTGATTATGGCGCGGCGTCACCTGGAACGCGCCGACGTGGCATTGCTGGTTGCCGACGCCTCCGTTGGCATCACCTCGCATGACGCTACTATCGCGAGCTACGCCGAACAGTCAGGCCGGTCCGTTATCGTCGTCCTTAACAAATGGGATCTCGCGCTGGAAGCGGCGCAGGAAAAATCCTCAGCCGAGAAAAAACGTGGCGGAAAAGGCGGAGGCTCGAATCCAAACAAGCTGATCCAAGACTACGAACCTTTGGTGCGCCAGAGACTGAAATTTCTTTCCTACGCCCCGGTAGTTTTTCTTTCGGCGAAAACCGGCGAGCACATCGACAGGCTGTACACCGTGATCGATCAGGTCGTGGAAGCACGCAACCGCAGAATCTCCACCGGGGAACTGAACCGCTGGCTCAAGGAAGTGGACCTGGATCGCGGTACATCTCCGGCGAGCAGGGAGGTGAAGATTTTCTACATCACGCAGGCTACTACTGCGCCGCCTACCTTCGTTTTATTCACCAATCAATTGAAGCCGCTACATTTCAGCTATCAGCGATTCCTGGAAAACCAACTGCGTGCCAAATTTGGCTTTATTGGCACGCCGATTCGGTTCAACCAGCGCCTAAAAAAGCGTGGCTCACGCCATCGCGAAAGACGCGACCCTCGCGACTCTTAGTCGTCCTTCCTCGTTTTGACTGCGAGAAGTTAGAAGTCGACGTGGAATCTCAAGCCCGGAACCACCACCGGCCCGCGGTCTTTGTTATAACCGGGATTGTTTATGTGCTGGACGTCGAACGACGCGAAGAAGCCTCGCCACAAATGCGCGGTGTAAAACGCCTCAAAGATTTTTTCATGGCCGTAATTCAGCCCGCCATCGCCAAGAATGAATCCGCGCCCGCCTAACGCGAGATATTCTTGATGGGCAGCGACAATTCCGTTCATAACGAAGACGGCGCCTGCGCGATCGTTTTTTCGCTTCCATTTTTCGGCTTTGGTGAAAGCGCCGAGTTCGAGTGAGCGGTCACATTCAGTATAGGCAAACGATTCGTTGCGGCCATCGCCCCAGCCCAGGCGGCCAAAAAGGGCCAGTTGGGAGGTAAGCTCCTGTTCGAAATTAAGACTAAAGCCATACTTGTGGCGACCTTGCTTCCGTGTAGAAATAATGTCGGGGACGGGCGTCTCGCCTCCCTGGAAATCGCGGATGGCTTCTTCATAGTTCCCCATGTTGGCGTGATTGAGGAAACTTATCAGGCGAACGGTACCGGCGCGGCGAAGGAAAAGACTTCCGGTAGCATCGAGTTCAAGATTCTCAGATCGCGCTCTGGCCAGATCAGCATCAAGGAATATTCCATTGGCTGTTTTGGGCATCATTGCTTCACCGAACCTAGCGGTAAACCAATGATCGTCGTACTCGATGATAGCCGCGTCCGTATAGCCGCGAGTGTTCGCGGCGTAGTCGTAAGCGCCATCGTTGTCCACTGTCCAATTCAGAAATTGCAGGTGGCTATCCGTGCCGTAAGTGTTTGTGTCGAAGAAATCCACTAATCCCATTTTGCCTACGCGAAATTCCAACCGGCGTGCGGGAAGCGAGGTGGCCAGACCGAAGGGGCCGCGTTCTGCAGAAACTCGTTGATCGCTCAACGGGATAATCTGCCGCACCATGGCGCGCGCGAGATAGGGTACGTCGCCCAATTCTGGATTGCGCACAACGTCGAGATTCACGAACCCCGCTAAACCTAGTGCGGCGCTCAGACCATGGCCACCTGCACTTTCTACGTCCATGAAAACTTCGGTGTAGTGGGTAAGCTCGTAACCCAGGTACAACGTATAAACTTTGGACGTAGCGTTTTCCCCAAAAGAGTGAAAGCTGTTGGGGCCGCTGTATTTCGCGGGGAATGACGGATGCCACTGAAAGATAATGTTTGCTTGGCCGGAAATCCAATACGGAGCTGTCTGGGAATGTGGAAATAATGTGAGCAGATCCCCTGATTCGGCATCATCCGATGCTGATGCAGAATCCTGAGGTGAAGTCTGCGCTACCGGTTTATCGGGTGTGGGTTGCTGAGCGAAGGCGGTCTGCGAGACGATCAGACACAGGAATAGCGCGCAGATATGCGGACGATCGAATTGGGCAAAATGCCACCGCATCTACAAGTGGAACAGGGGCTTCGTGCGAGTTCATTTCCACGCCGGGCAGAGTAGATGGCACACCAATATTCGTCAAGAGAATTGCGAAGGAAAAGCACCGAAAGTTGTTAACGTTTTGTAAAGATTCCAATGCGGTGCAGAAGAGACCAGCGGTGAGTTCGCTCCGTGTTTCGCAAAAACTGCCTCGCGCTACGACAAATTTGCGCCGAGATAATCTTCGGAGGTCAGGCATCCCGATTGCTCCATGGAGTCATCTTTAGTAGTCTCTATTATTGTGCTTGCGCCAGTAGTTCCAACCTATCGACCAGGGGTGAGTAATTTGCGGGGACTATTTCGACTGCCTTTCTGGCTTTTGATTGTCGCGGCCATCGTTCTGCCATCATGCGGCCAGAATGTGAATTATCCTTCACCCACGCTGACATCGATCAGTCCCACAAGCACTACCACGAATCAGACGAATCCCTTCGTTCTTACGGTAATCGGAAAAAACTTCGTGCAGCAGTCTCAGATACAATGGAACGCTGCTCCAGTCGCCACCACTTTTGTGAACACGGGGCAGTTGACGGCCGTAATTCCCCCGTCATTTTATGCAGCTCCGGGAACGGCGATGATAACCGTAATTACGCCTCAGCCGGGCGGCGGTACCACGCAAGCCATTACCTTCAGCGTTGGCCCTACAATTAGTCCGGTTCCACATATTTCCTCGCTGTCTCCCTCCGGCGTTTTGACCGGAGGCGGAGGGTTTACGCTGCGCGTATTCGGCTCAAACTTTGTGCAACAGTCTAGTGTGGCGGTGAATGGCAGCAACCGCGCGAGCGGTTACGTGAATTCCACAGAAATCGACGCCTCGTTGAACTCCACCGATATCGCCACGGCTGGGATCCTACAGGTTACGGTTACAAATCCCGTGAATCCTCCACCGGGGGGCGGCTCTTCGAATTCGTATCCGCTAAGCGTTTTGAATCCGCTTCCGACAGCGACGGCGGTCAGTCCCGTTAGCGTGCAGGCAGGCGGTACGCCGTCCACTTTAACTGTGACCGGGACAGGTTTCATCAATCAAAGCTCTTTCATCACGATAAACGGAACGCAACGCCCAACTACATTCATTAGCGCCACGCAAGTGAGCAGCCCGTTGACTGGCTCCGATTTGCTCGTTGGCGGTGTCAACCAAGTGCAGGTGGTGAACTCGACGCCCGGCGGCGGACCGTCGAACACACTGACATTTGCGGTGAATCCAACTCATTTAGTTGGTTTGCCCGTGCTTGTGGATCTAGCTGCGAACGGAACCCAGGCAAACGACGGAATCTGTGGAGGACTCACCAATTGTGAGAATGGCGCGCTCGGTCTGAAATTAACCACAGTGGGACCTTCAACAAGCACGACCGGGCAGTACGTAGCTTTTGCCTCCGTCTCCAATAATTTGATCTTGAACGAGCCCAATAATGGCGGCGTCGTTTTCGTTCGTAACACCTGCTTGGGGGTAGCGTCATGTACCCCGGCGACTACCGCTGTGAGCACGGATCCTAACGGTAACGCAGCGAATGGCGCGAGCTCCGAACCTTCGTTGGATGCAGCGGCGACCGATGCGGCATTCACTTCGCTGGCGACGAATTTGGTTACCAGCGTCGGAGTGCCCGCCGGAATAAGCCAAGTCTATTGGCGGCCTGTGTGCTTGCCGACTTCTACCACCGCCGTGTGCAGTGTCACGCCCACGACATTTGTAACCCAACTAGTTTCTGTGTCGGCCGACGGGCTCTCCGCTGGAAACGGTGACAGTTACAATCCGTCAATTAGTCCTGACGGCCGGTATGTGGCGTTCGTTTCTCTGGCCACCAATTTGGTTTCCGGTATCTCTCCCGACGGAGTGACGCCTCAAGTCTACTTGCGCGACACCTGCAGCGGTGTGACCGGGACGACTTGTACCGGCACAACGTATCTGATATCCACACCGGATGGGACCACGCCTGGTAACGGCGCGAGTTCCAACCCTTCTGCAGCTACGAGCGGATTGTATGTTTCGTTTACATCGGTGGCGACGAATCTGGGAGCAACCGCTCCCAACTCAGACGGCGCCGAAGAAGTTTTTGAGCGCAGTACATGTCTGACGGAGGAATGCACCGCAAATACAACTCTGATATCCACGCCCGACGGTGTGACTCCGGCCGATGGCGCCAGCTCGGAATCCTCTATTTCAAATACGGGCAGGTTTATCGCGTTCGCCTCCACCGGAACAAATCTGGTGACCGGTGCAGGTCCTACACAGCAGATCTATTTGCGGGATACGTGCATTTCGATCGTGACCGCGTGCACGCCCTCGACCACGCTGATCTCCATTACCACCGGTGGCGTCCCTGGAAACGGCACGAGCGAATACCCTAGCATCAACAGCACGGGTCAATACGTGGCCTTCGCTTCGTTCTCATCCAACATTGCCGCCACAACGAATGGCGTTGAGAATATTTTTGCGCGAAATACGTGCGAAACGATCACTACAGAGTGTACGACGAGTACTGTGCTGGTGACTCAGGGAGCGGGCTCGGGTTCGACCCCCGCGAACGGTAATAGCCTGGTGCCGTCGATTAGTCAGGATGGCACTACGGTTAGCTTGCTTTCCTTCGCCAGCAATTTGGTTCCGCGCGATAATAACGGAGTCGAAGACATCTTTCTGGGCTCCACCACTTTTACGGCCTCCACCACTACAGCGTTGTTCATTCCGCAGGGTGTGCGGCCAGTCGCTGAAGCTCGGCATCGCGCGCGGTAACCAGCGTGAAGGTCAGCGACTCCCGCGGGACACTCGTGACGAACGGCCCGACAACCCAACCAAGTCCGGTAGGAATGTCGCGTGTGAGCGAAACTGACTGGCACTCCACGTAGGTTCCGCCGTCTTTTTGCTGAAATCTCCAGTAAGTATCCATACCCCACAAGAAGCCGCGGTCGTGTCCTTGCGGATCCAGGCGCTCGTTGGACTCGCCGGGATTCTCTACTTCCTGAATGCGTGTGGCATGTGAACGGCTCCAGGCGTGTGTAGCATCCACGATGTGGTAGTGAACTTGGTGGTCCGTGTCATCCACAATAGTAAGTATTTTCTTCTTATAGAAGCGCAGGTTCACCAGAAAATCGTCGCCTTGATGTTGCAGGATTTTTGAGCGTTGGATATCCGGGCGGAAATAATCCTTTTTATGATCGTAGTCCTGCATGAATTCCAGGGTTTGCGCGAGCGTGGCTCCCGGAATGAAAACGGTACCAATCCAATGATGAATTAGCGCTCCCGGAGCCGCGATTGCCTTGCCGTTGTCTAGCGTCTCAAGTCGTTCAATTACGACTCCGCCTTTGCGTAAATCCCCATAGTATGCATCGCGGTGTGCTGTTTGGGGCTGCGCATCGATCCATAGGTACGGAGTCGCTTGCGCGAGCTCGCTATCGATTTGGACCTGGGTGAGTTGGAGGTAATGGCTGTATGCGGCGAGCGCCTCCTGTTTCAGGTCGTCGGCTCCAGCCGAACCAGATAGGAAGAAAACACAAGCGAGTAAGATTGCGGGCGCCCTTCGGATGATGCGGCGGGTCATTGTTGGTTTCGTTTTGCGCAACCTTTAGTTGCGAATGCTCCAAGAGATCGGCCGACGAACTCCAATTACATTACGTCGTCAGCTAGTAATACGCAATGTAACGGCAAAAGAGATGTGTAGAACGGAAGAAAGTCTTCCCGGTACGGACAGACCCCGCTGCCGGAGGGGGTCAGGAGGGATTACGCCGGCAGGAGGGTTGGACGGGTTGGCTAGCGTGCCCGGCTCCTTTTTCTGTGGAACCGTCGTCCCCGCATCGCAGCCATCCAACCCGCAAACCGATGTTGAAACATGGGATTGAAGCGACCAATGGCTCCGCTGGTTCATTTTTTAAGGTACTGGGGTTTTAGTACTGTCCTTCGATCCGTACCTATAGGTACTCAGAATTCGCGATTAGCTTTTTCTGGCATCTGTGTCGGTTCAAAAGCTTCCCCTTGACAACCTACAAGAGCGATGGCAGCCTCTTCCTCTAGTTTATCTAGGGGGACAGCCCGTTAATCGCCCGGGAGGCGAAATATGAAATTTGGCAAATTACTTCTGGTTCTTTCGCTAATCCTGGCTGCGACGCCTGCGCGCTCGATGCAACTGAGTCCCGTGCCTGCAGACCAGAGTTCGGCCGATCGCGACGCTATCCGAAATCACATCGACAAGATTTTCCAGGCTTACATTCAGAAAAACGCTGACGTGATTCGCGCCACGCACGCGAAGGACTGGACCGGCTTCCAGAATTCCTCGCGCACGACGGTTCAGGGCATCGATCAATACATGGATGGCGCGAATGGGTTTGTGAAATCGCCTGTGAAGATGACCGGCTACAAGATGGTCGAATTCAACGTCATCTTTTATGGTGACATCGCGCTAGTTCCCTATATCGCCGATGTTAATTACGAATACGAGGGCCACGTATCTCCGGAAAAGCTTCGCATCCTGGACATATACGCAAAGCTGGGAGGCAATTGGGTGCAAATCGGCTCGGATACCACATTGCATCCCGATTCGGTCGCAGCTGATTTTCAGCGAGCGCAACCAATGGGCTCGGAAGAAAAGCAGAAATTGCTTACGGCTCGCGAGGCCGTATGGCGCTCGTGGTTCTCAGACGACAGGCCGCGCCTGTCAGAACTTTTGCCATCTGAATTGATTGCTATCGATCAAAGCGAGAACTGGGAAAATCGCGATGAAGTCCTGGCTGGCTCTAAGGATTTTGTCACCAAGGGCGGCAAACTCATGCGCCTCGAATTTCCTGAGACGCAAGTTCAAATGTACGGATATACCGCCATTATCTATTCGAAATATCTCTACGAAATCGAGATGGACGGAAAGCGTTCGACGCATTCAGGACGCGCCACGGAAATGTTTGTCGATCGTCAAGGAAAATGGGTCAACGTGGGCTGGCATCTGGACTCCGGGAGTTAATCGTCTGATCTTTGATCAAGGAGAAATGAATGAGTCCCTCGATGGAAATACTGCAAGGCACGTTGGATTTGCTAATCCTAAAAACGCTTGCCCTAGAACCCATGCACGGCTGGGGCGTGGCACAACGCATCCAGCAAATTTCGCGAGAGGCGCTCCAAGTGCAGCAAGGCTCGCTCTATCCCGCGCTTTATCGCCTGGAACGCAGGAAATGGATTCGCGCCGAGTGGGGCGCCTCCGAAAATAACCGGCGGGCGAAGTTTTATTCCCTCACCAAGACCGGGCGCCAGCAACTCGAGAAGGAAATGGCGGATTGGGAACGCCTTTCGTCGGCGGTGGCGTTGATTCTCCAACGGGCTTGAACTTCATGAGGGAACCTTGAGTCAAGGAGGCAAGCCATGAATTTCTTGCGGCGGAAAAATCTTGGCAGCCAGTGGGAACACAATCTTACTGAAGAGCTGCGCTTCCATCTCGAAAAACAGATGGCGCTTTATATCTCCGCCGGCGTATCCCCGGAAGAGGCGCGCCGCCAGGCTTTGCTGGAATTCGGAGGCGTGGAATCGGTAAAAGAAGAATGTCGCGAACATCGCAAGACATTTTTGCTGGAAACCTTATGTGCCGACTTGCGCTACGGCCTGCGCATGTTGCGCATGAACCCCGCTTTCACTGCGATCGCGGTCTTGACGCTCGCCCTTGGCATCGGAGCCAACACGGCAATCTTCAGCGTGCTCGACGCCGTGGTTCTGAAGCCGCTTCCCTATCCGCAGGCGGATCGCTTGACCTTGATTTGGACGGAAATGAAGAGCGCGGGACAAAGTCGCGCGCCATCGTCCGGACCCGACTTGGTCGATATTCGCCATCGCGCCAAGGTGCTCCAGGACGTCGGCGGGATTTGGGTCGGCAGTGCAGCGGTGACCGGCACGGGTGAGCCCGAACAAATCAAGTTGGGATTTACCACCTCGAATTTCCTTGCGCTCCTCGGCATTCCTCCCGCCAAGGGCCGCTTGTTCAGCGCTCAAGATGAATTGGAGAACGCTGGCCCCGTAGTGATCATCACCGATGGCTTATGGCGCCGGAGATTTGGCGGCGACAAAAGTATCATTGGCCGTTCTTTAATCATCGATGGACGGGCATCAACGATCGTAGGCGTCATGCCCGCATCGTTCTGCCTCATTTTTCCCGAAGATGCCAGCGTTCCGCCGGACGTGCAAGCTTGGGTTCCCTTTGGCTACGATCTTTCGGGCGCGCCGCGGGATTTGAACTATCTTCGAGTGGTTGGCCGGCTTCGCCCTGGTGTAACACTCGCGCAGGCTCGCGAAGAATTGCATTCCATTGCATCGCAGCTTCGCGCTGAATATCCCGTGGATTCGAAAGCGGCTATTGATTTCGAAGCTTTCTCCCTGCAACAGGACACCACACGCGACACACAACCGGCCATCTTGGCTCTATTCGTTGGAGTTGGGCTGGTGCTGCTGATCGCCTGCGCAAATGTTGCGAACCTTCTATTGTCTCGCGCTGCCCTGCGGCATAGAGAGATCGCGCTGCGGGCCACGTTGGGCGCGTCACGAAGCCGAATCATTCGCCAGCTTCTCACCGAAAGTATTTTTCTTTCTCTTCTCGGTGGTCTCTCAGGTCTGTTGCTCGGCTGGTGGGGGATGAAATGGTTGCTGGCACTGCGCCCGAAATCCATGGTGCTGCTCGATGCCGTGAAATTCAATATTTCAGTACTAGGCTACGCATTTGCAATCTCGTTGTTGGCTGGAATAATTTTCGGACTTGCGCCAGCTCTGGAGGTATCGAAAGTCGGTCTCAATGAAACTTTGAAGGCCGCCGGAAGAGGCGTCGTCTCCGCTAAACAGCGTTATAGAACATTGCTGGTGACAACCGAAGTGGCCTTGGGATTTCTCCTGCTGGTCGGCGCCGGCTTGATGACTCGGACGTTTGCAAGCTTGATCAATGTGGACACAGGATTTCAGAGCGACCACGTATTGACCTTTCAAGTCTCTCCTCCGGGAAGCCGTTATCCAAAAGATCAAGATCGCGTTCGCTTGATTTATCAATTGAAGAAGAATCTTGAGGCGCTGCCGGGCGTCCAGTCCGTGGGCGGCGTTCACCTTTTGCCTTTCGACGATTACGCGAATTGGTACAGCTACTATTGGCTCCCGGGCGCTGCGCCACAAGATCAGAATACCTTGCTTGCCGATCACCGCTCCATCACTCCGGGTTTCTTTCGAACGCTGGGCATCCCTCTGTTAGACGGCCGAGATTTTGACGAATCGGACACCGCCACCCACCGCCGTGTGGTTATCGTGGACGAATCATTGGCCCAACAGATGTGGCGTAACCAGAGCGCCATTGGAAAAGAGCTGAATGTGGAAGCGATTCACCAGGGAGACTTCAGCCGAGCCACTGCGGTTGTGGTGGGCGTCGTCAAGCACACTAAATATCTTCAATTGACCGGCAATGGACGTCCACAGATTTATGAGCCGTACGCGCAATCCACGCGAGAGATCATGGCGTTCGCCATCCGAACGAAAGGTGATCCCCGAGCACCGCTAGGAGCCGTTCGCGCGGAAGTGGCCAAGTTCGATACGAATCTTCCTCTCTCGAAGGTGCGCCCGATGGACGAATACGTTCGCATGGCGCGAGCTTCAGCGCGTTTTACCACGCTGCTCGCACTGGCGCTCGCTGGGCTGGCCCTCGTGCTTGCGTCCATCGGGATCTACGGCGTTACATCCTATTCCATGGCCCAAAGAAAGAACGAGATTGGGATTCGCATCGCGCTGGGCGCTCAAGCGCGCGATATCTTAAAGATTGTATTGGCCGAGGGAATGACTGCAGTATTTGCGGGCATCATCATCGGTCTTTTCTTATCGCTGCTGGTGACGCCGATGCTCTCGAGCCTGCTCTTTGGTGTGCGCTCAACGGACCCCCTGACCTTCATAGCCGTAGCCCTGTTTCTTTCCGCGATGGGATTGCTGGCGTGTTGCGTGCCAGCGCGGCGTGCCATGCGCGTGGATCCAATTGTCGCCTTGCGATATGAATGAGGTACGGACAATGAAACGAATCGCGCAACGATTCTTGAGCAAGGCCTGGGAACAGGATTTGAACGACGAACTGCGCTTTCACATGGAGAAGCAAATAACCCTAAAGATCTCCGCAGGAATTCCGCCGGAGGAAGCGCGGCGGCAGGCCGTTCTGGAATTCGGCGGCGTGGAAGCGGTTAAGGAAGACTGTCGTGAACAGCGCCGTGGATTTTGGCTAGAGACGCTGTGGGGGGACGTGCGCTACGGATTGCGTATGCTGCGGAAGAGTCCGGCTTTTGCAGTTATCGCCATCCTGACGCTAGCCGCGGGCATTGGCGTGACCTCCGCTGTTTTCAGCTTCGTCGACCGCAATCTTTTCCGCAGCCTGCCTTATCCCCACGATGACCGCCTGGTCTCATTCGGTCTGTTAGCGCCCATTGAACGAAACGAATTCTTGCTGGGGCGCAGCTATGTAGATTGGCGGCAGGCACCAGGACCATTTGAGTCTATGACCTCCATGATTCCCGGGGTCGTCGATTGCGACCTCAGCGAACAGAATCCTGTTCGTCTATCTTGCGCGCAGGTAGAGCAGAATTTTCTTCCGACGCTTGGCGTTCAACCAATTGTAGGACGCAATTTTTTGCCCGCCGAAGATCGACCCGACGCGCCGAGCGTTGCCCTTATCTCATACGGCCTCTGGAAGAGCAGATTTGGCGGGAACCCCGACGTTGTCACCAAGATAATTCCACTGGACGGCCAACCTACTGCCATCGTTGGAGTACTCCCGGCGAATTTTGAGATGCCCAATTTGCTTTCGCCCGACATCCTTGTCCCCCAAGCTCTAGACGAAGCGGCTCAGCGCAAATCGGATTCGGGAGCAGTCCTTAGAGGCTTTGCGCGGCTGAAGCCAGGAATCAGTATGGCCCAAGCCGCCGCTGCAATTCAGCCTTGGTTCGAGGAAGCTCTGCACCAAGCTCCGCCGCAGTTTCGCAATGAGGTCCATCTTTCTGTCCGCAGTCTGCGCGATAGACAAGTGCACGACTTACGTCTGGGGTTCTGGGTTTTGTTGGGCGCGGTGCTAGGTGTGCTGCTGATCGCTTGCACGAATATCGCCAGCTTATTGCTTGCTCGTGCGACTAGCCGGGAGCGTGAACTCGCGGTGCGGGCAGCTTTGGGCGCAAGCAGAAGCCGGCTCATTCGCCAGGCGCTGACAGAAAGCGTGGTACTCGGAATCCTGGGAGGCGCGGCGGGTTGTTGGGTTGCATACCTGCTGATGCATCTCTTTATCTCCGTCGCGCCGGAAGGGATTCCGCGGCTGCAGCAGGCCACGCTGGATGTGCGCGTTATCCTTTTCACCGTTGCAATCTCACTTTTGTGCGGAATAACTTTTGGCCTTGCCCCGGCCCTGCGGATACCCACTCCCGAATCCTTAAGCGGCAAAGAAGTTCGTACCGCATCACGCAGCCCTCTGCGCCAGCTTCTGGTTGCGTCGCAAGTTGCTATTTCGCTGATTCTATTGACTGGAGCCGGCCTGTTGCTCCGAAGCCTATGGAACCTGCAGGGCGTTCCGATTGGAATTCAAACGCAAAATATTGTTACCGGACAGATTTCGCTGGGCCAGTCTCGTTATCCGAATGCGCCGCAACAGGCTGAGTTTTTCGACGATCTTCAGGCGCGGCTACGAAGCCTTCCGGGCGTGACGTCGGTGGCACTGAGCGATTCAATCCCGCCGAGCGGTGCGATGCATTCGACAGTTTATGCGAGCATCGAAGTCGCGGGCCGCCCGCGATTTGCAGTAGGCACCGGAGGTATGGTGGCCTGGCGTGCTATCACGTCTGCATATTTCTCCGCGCTAGGAGTTCCAATCTTGCAGGGCCGCGCTTTCGATGAAGAGGATCGCGTTCCCAGCCAAAACTCAATCATTCTCAGCGATTCCCTGGCCCGCAAACTTTTTCCAAATGAAAATTCTATGGGGAAACCTATGCGTTTTGGCTTGACCGGTCCGTGGCGAACCGTCGTCGGGGTTGCGGCGGACGTAAAAAATGCCGGGCTCGACGCGCAATCGGACCCGGAATTCTACATACCTTGGAAAAATGAGCCCACGCAATACTTGGGATCTGCCTATGTGATTCTCCGCACGCCGCTGAATTCACAAACCGTCGAGAAGTGGGTGCATTCGGAAACTGCCAGTCTCGATCCAACACTCCCGATAAAAATTGAAAACATGAGTCAGCGCGTTTGGAAATTGGCGGCGCGGCCTCGATTCAATGCTGTGTTGCTTTCGATATTCGCGGCGATGGGAGTATTGTTGGCCTCTATCGGGATCTATGGCGTGGTGGGATTTCTGGTAACTCGTCAGACCAGAGAGATCGGAGTACGCATGGCGCTGGGCGCAACTCCAGGCGCTATTTTTAAAATGGTCATGGCAAATGTCGCTCGGTGGACGCTAGCGGGGGCGCTATTGGGCTTGCTCGGAAGTTGGTTCGCTTCTCAATTTCTGCGGTCGTTGCTGTTTCAAGTGCCGGCTCGTGATCCCTGGTCGATCGGGGCGGCAAGCGCGGTACTTTTGATGGTGGCGTTCCTTGCCGCGTGGATACCAGCGCGGCGCGCGATGCGCGTTGATCCGATGATTGCTTTGCGATGCGAATGACGAATTTGCAGGACCCGAGTGATTGTTGTTATTTCGCCGTGGGAGATAATCGCAGAGTAACTTCCGTGGTTTTCTTAGGGCGGATTACTACACGCTTGGACCAATCCGAAAAAACTTTATTTGAATATGCGCGGACGTCGTATTGTCCCGCTTCGAAACGCGTGAATTCGAAGTGGCCATTCGAATCAGTGTGCGTAGCGTGGGGGCGCAGACCGTCGGATGTTTGAATCGTCACACTGGCATCCGCAACCGGCTTACCTTGCTCGTCTAACACACTTCCTGAAAGCGTTCCCAAGCCGCCGGCGAATTGGGCGCTTGCTGCTGCAGCAACCACGAGGGTGATAAATGCTGCCGAAATTAAAATTTTTCGTTTCATGGATCCCTCCGAGTCGAGTCGCTGCCACAATTGTATAATCCGTTCAGCAACATGCTGTATGCACGCCTCAAATTGTTCTAATAAGGGACTGTCCGGAGAGACAGGTCAGACCAGTTAGTATTTGTAGTGGCGGCTGGCGGAGGCGTGCGCGGGTTGATCTTGGCGACCGGTGTCAGGATTCAGGCCGCGTTCGGCCGCGAGAAAATACGTGAGAAGTTGGAGCGGAACCAGATGCACAAAAGCAGTGAGCCATTCCGCCACTTCGGGGACGACAAGTATCTGTTCAGCCGAGATGTCGTGATTTGCCGTTGGACTCGCGATCGCCGCACGAAGCATTTTCAATTCGCCGGCGGCGCGCAGGATTTGCCGCGCACGAATGTCCGTTTCACGGCCGGTGAGCAATCCAATCAGAGTTGCGCGAGAATCGGTTTCTGAAAACGGGCCATGGAGTATTTCTTCGGTCTCGAATCCTTCCGCCGCGATGTAACACGCCTCCTTGATTTTCAGTGCAGCCTCACTCGCCGTGGCCCAACCAACTCCTGTTCCAAAAATTTCTATGCGCGCAAGAGGTGCCATTCGTTTTGCCAACTCGCGCACTTGCGGCTCGAGCTTTAGCGTTTCGCGCATCAACACAGGAACTTGGGTGATTTCCTCGGGGAAAAAGCCCTTCGCTAGAAGTTTTCGACGGTCCACAATACGCGCGATCAGAATCGCCAGCGCGGCCAACGCCGTTGTGTAACTTTTCGTGTAAGCGAACGCGACTTCTTGCTCGCAAGTTTCGATTTGAAAGTCTGCGCCACGGACTCCTTCTCCGCTTGTTTCTCCAGTGATCGCAACGGTCAGCGCTCCTTCCGAGCGGGCCATGCGCAGAGCCTCGACAGATGCTGTCGTGGTGCCGGTGTGCGTAATCACAATAACGGCGTCTTTAGCCGTAAACGCGACGGGGTGGTGCACGAGTTCGAAGGATTGTTCGTAGTGAGCCCACAAGCGTCCTGCGGAAAACTCGCGCATCCAGCTTTCCGCCACGCGCGCGGCATGCAATGAAGTTCCGATACCAACGAAAGTGATGCGCTCTTTCTCCGCAATGGCATCGGCGACACTTTCAATAGCTTCTCTCTTCGGAAGAATTCTTTCGATCAATTCAGGCTGAGCTTGAATCGCATCGTAGACATAATAGGGGTGCTCCTTGCGCATTTCGGGTGGCATTGAGTATTCTCCGCGTACAACATATTGAAATTGCTCGCTCTATCGGCGGCTATTCTAGCGGAACAGGAGTCTAAATGGCGTTATACATCTCACAACACACGCTGGCATGCCTCACGCGCCAGGGGGCGGAAGATCTCACGAAGCGGCTACTGGCTGCGACTGCGGTTAAGGGGAGGCGCGTGCTGGTAAATATGCAGGAAGGGAAAATGCTGGTCGAATTCGAAGCGTCCAGCCGCGAGGAGCTTGAAAAGTGGTTGGCATCGGAAAAATTTCATTTCGACTGGGTTCTGAGAATCGAGCTCGAGTCCGCGGGCGGAGCGCTTCGAACGGCCTCATAGCGATTGATCTGTTTGTTTGTTCGTTCCTTCCTTCCACCCTGGGTCCAACGCGAAGCGCTATTGCCAGAGCGCACTGTTCCGGTGTAGTCTTTCCGCATGTCGCACCTCACCAGAGACCGGCTCGTCTGTTGTTGTACAGGCTCGTCTCTTGGCGGGGTAGGCTAGCTATTTAAGAACGACTTCTAGCCGATCTTTCAAACCCACCGCCAAGACCTGGCAGGTGGGTTTTTTATTTTAGGTCGTTTTCAGGGCCATTGAGTCTAACTACGAGGGGGAAAATGACATGTCAGATTACAAGCATCCCGAGA
Source organism: uncultured Acidobacteriota bacterium (assembly GCA_963838475.1). GTDB lineage: Bacteria > Acidobacteriota > Terriglobia > Acidiferrales > UBA7541 > Palsa-295. The sequence goes on along the minus strand of CAWIRJ010000004.1, from coordinate 375,825 downwards.
CTTTAGTTTCCACGCAATGGGCGGCGGAGCACCTGAATGATCCAAAAATCCGTCTGGTGGAAGTTGACGTTGATACTTCCGCTTACGATCAGGGGCATATTCCCGGCGCCGTAGGCTGGAATTGGCAATCGCAACTTCAGGATAATATTCGCCGCGATTTAATCGATCAGAAAGCGTTGGAATCGCTGCTCGGCCAGTCGGGAATCTCCAATGACACGACTATCCTTCTATACGGCGACAACAACAACTGGTTCGCGGCATATGCTTTTTGGCAATTGAAGTATTACGGCCACCAGGATGTGCGATTGATCAACGGCGGCCGCAAAAAATGGGTGGAAGAAAAGCGTCCGCTAACTACGGAGCCGACGAAAGTTGCTTCCACGACATACCGCGCGACCGGTCCCGATGAATCAATTCGCGCTCGCAAGGAAGACGTCTTCAGCACCCTCGACAAGAAAACTGCGGCGCAACTGGTCGACGTCCGTTCGGCCGACGAGTTCACCGGAAAAATTATAGCGCCGCCGGGAATGTCCGAAACCGCGCAGCGCGCTGGACATATTCCTGGAGCTGCCAACATTCCTTGGGCCCAGGCCGCAAATGAAGACGGCACATTCAAATCTTCGGATGCGCTGAAAGCGCTCTATGAAGGTAAGGGTATAACCGGAAAGAACGAAGTGATCGCGTACTGCCGCATTGGCGAACGCAGTTCGCACACGTGGTTCGTGCTGAAGTATTTGCTGGGATACGACAACGTGAAAAACTACGACGGCTCGTGGACCGAATGGGGCAACCTGGTTGGCGCGCCAATTGAAAAGGAAACAGCCGCAGCAGCGCGATAGATTGGATTTGCGTTTAGTTCAGGCCAGCCCTGAAGATTAAAACTTCGGGGCTGTTTCTTTTTATCGATAGTTCAGGGAATTTCGTTTTCGGAGACTCCGTTATGACGGGCTTCGTCTTCTAGGGCGCTGATCTTCGTCTGAATATCATCGCGCTGCCCTTGGTATTTTGCGAGTTGCGCGTGCCAATCATCCGGCTTTGACCATCCGTACGGCCTCGGCGAATTGACCTGCTGTCCATTTAGCGCCGCTTGCAACTGCGAGATCTTTTCGTCAATCGGCGGAATTTGGCCTTGGAGTTTGGAAATTTGGGCGCGGTACCAAGCTGCATTCTTGTTGCTATTGTTGGATTTCGGCTTGCTCGCTGTATTCGGAGGCTTCGAATTCGAATCCGGCGAAGATGACGCGTCCCTGCGCGGATGCGATTTGAAATCATCATTGGTCCAGACTTTTTTGTCGGGAGTTTGCGACGCCGCGGCGGACGTACCGGATTGGCCAGGATTTTGAGCTGAGACAGCCGAATCATTTTGCGCTCGCGCGCTGCTCGCCGTAAATGATACACAACCGCTAGCGAGGAAGATCGCAGCGAAGAGCCTGAGGACTCGATTCATGTTTGCCTCCTGGTTCCACGCTACTCGGAACATCGGAGGCGTGGAGAGACTACGGGTCTCCGTACACTACTTTGCCGCTCGCGATTTCGCTTTCAACCAGTGCGAGCGCCTCCTTCGGGGGGCCGATGCGATGATACTGACTAGCTTCAATGTACTGGTGCTGCTCAAAGGTGAATAGGAATTTCCTGCCCATGAAGTCGTATTGGTAACGGATGGGCAGCCAAACACCAGGCGAAACCTCCGTTTGCTCGAAGGAAAATACTCCGCCTCTATATAGCTTTCCGAGAACGCCTCCGCCGAAGGCCATGTCGCGCATCACGTGTGCTTCCGCGCGCGCCAGTTGATTTTTTTCGTGATCCACCCAGATTTTCGCGGTCACATGCGTCATGGCATCCTGAAATATCGTATGTGGATGGAAATTGGGATTCGGATTCAATTCCAGAACGTCGCAAAGCCGTCCGTTCACCGTTTCCTGACCTGTCCATTTAGTGATAAACGCTTCCCGCGTTGCGTCCACCAACTCCGCGCGGTCAGTTTTCTTTTTTTGCCATTTCGCGTAGGCGAGTTTCGCTCTGGAATCGTCAGGCTTCAGCGCAAGTTCGAGGAGTTCGCGCCACGTCTGCAATTGCTGCTTGTAGAGCACTGCGTCGGTGTTCTTATTATTTTCTTTCAGCAAGATCTTCATCGTCCCCGTACCGGTGGGAACCACGCGGTAAAGCTTATCTTCCAGTACGCGAGGGTTGGGTCCGGCGGTGCGGTCCACCTGATGCTCGATGCGTTCGTACTGCTCGATTGCGACATCATCACGGTGCTGATTTTCGATCAACTTTTGACTGCGGTCGCGGATTTCGGCATCCGGCGGAGCTTGGGATTGAGAATTCTGCGGAAGCGGCTTAGCGCTGACCCGAGAGTCGGTCGTGGAACCTAATAAGACGCTGATATAAAGAATTGAGAAAAGGCGGAGCATTCGAAAGTACCCATCTCCAAGGCCCAAAAGTGCTTCACGTCCATTGTAACGGATTATCTTCGACGAAATCCCAGCAGTGAACCGGTTGTTTTCTAACTACTCGTCAAGGCTAGTTGGTGAAATTTTCGGGTTGTCGCAGCCGTCTATATAGATAGAGCGAATCGACTGTGGCGTTGAAGGGAGTAGTCCGAGCGCTAAATCCTGTCGCGACCGCACGTTAGCAAGGAATGGGCGCTCGCAGAACCGGATTTTGGGATGCAGAATAGGAGTTGTGAACTTTTTCGGCTCCCAATTCGTCTATTATAGATAAAGTGAAGAAAGCCATCCCAACCCTGGCTGAAGTCAAGCAGACGCTCGTCGCCGTCCGCGAAACCTTTTGGATCGCACTGGATACGCTACGCTCACATAAGCTGCGCACATTTTTGACTCTGTTGGGCGTAATCCTCGCGGTCACCACGTTGGTCTCCGTGATTTCCGTTCTAAATGGATTGAACGTCTACGTGGCCGATAAGGTTGCCAACCTTGGCGCCAATGCTTTTGTGATTGACCGTATTGGTATCGTCACAAATTTTCAGGAATGGAATAAAGCAAGAAAGCGCCCGCCGTTGCAGATGGATGATTTCGAGGCCTTGCGCGACAACATGAAATTAGCCGAACAGGTGGCTGGCGAACAGAACACCACCGCTGACGTTCGCTATGGGAATATTCTGAGCCAGGATGTAAGCATCATAGGCGCCACTCCGAATTTTGCTTCCATACGGGACATTGACGTCTCCAATGGCCGGCTCCTTACCAATGCCGACGAAGAACATCGAGCCGGCGTTTGCGTAATCGGAAACGACATAGCTAACAAGCTTTTCCCCGGTATGGATCCCGTCGGCAAATCTCTTCGCGCAGGACAAGGACAATACGACATTGTGGGCGTAGCCAGCCCCAAAGGCACCGTTCTCGGTGAGTCTCAGGATAATTTCGTAATGATCCCTCTAGGCACTTACAGAAAAGAATGGCTGGCGCCGCAGGACTCGGTGAGCATGTTCGTTCAAGCGCGAGCGCCGGAGTGGATGGACGCCGCACAAGATGAAGCGCGTGTGATTCTGCGCTCTCGCCGCCACGTTCGCTATCAGGACGAAGACAATTTCGCGGTAATCGCCCCAAATTCAATTATGGGCTTGTGGAACCGCATTACCGGAAACGCTTTCGGAATTGCAATCTGGATCACCTCCGTCTTTCTGGTGGTGGGCGGTATAGTGATCATGAACATCATGCTAGCCAGCGTCACCGAGCGTACCCGCGAGATTGGACTCAGGAAATCGCTCGGCGCGCGGCGCAAGCACATTGTTTTGCAATTCCTTGTGGAGTCGTCGCTTCTGGCTGCGTCGGGCGGTCTCGTGGGTGTCGGCGTGTCGTTAGCTTTGGCCGGATTGGTTCGTGCCGCGACGCCTATCCCAATTTCCACTCCGATTTTTGCGATTACGATTTCTCTGGTGCTTTCGACTGCGGTCGGACTGTTTTTCGGAATTTATCCGGCGATGCGCGCCGCGCGGCTAGACCCGATCGAAGCACTCCGGGCTGAAAACTAGGAATATCATGCAACAAGATTTCAAAGAAAACCTTCAGCTGGCGTTTGACACCGTTCGAACGCACAAGCTCCGTAGCTTTCTGGCCATTCTAGGCGTGATGATCGGCGTCTCGCTGATTATCCTCGTCGTCGGCTTGGTTCAAGGCTTTCGCCAAACCATCCAGGATGAAATTACCGCCGAGGGAATCGATACAGCTTTCGTGTCACGCTTTGACCAGGGACCGCAGAACGGCCATCGTCCGAAGGACGAGAAGAGCCGCAAACCGCTTACCCTAGATGACGCCATTGCCATCCGCCAGCTCTGCCCCGCCATCAAACAAATCGCGGTTTCCGCGTTTCAATGGCAACTAGCCCATACTGCGCGTTACCAGAAAAACGAGGTGGAAGGCACAGACTTCCGCGGAACATTCCCGGCCTATCTGGAAGTTTATTCAAACGCCACGATGAAAGCGGGCCGCTTTTTTACCGAAGCTGAAAACGAACACCGCGAAAACGTTGTGGTGATCGGCGAAGACGTCTCCAAAGCTTTTTTCCCGACGATAGACGATGCACTCGGAAAGCAAATCCTGGTGGATGGTTCCACATATCTGGTTGTAGGCGTGTTTGAAAAGCCTCTGGGCGGGTTTGGTACCAACGACGAAGACCGGCGGACGGTAATTCCCTACTACACTTTTATGAAGTTATACCCATCCAGCTACGAAATCGGTTACCGGTTTCTGGCTTACTCCGGCAAACTTGATGCCGCAGTGGATCAACTGCGCGAGGTTCTGCGCCGCCGTCGCAACGTTCCCTACAGCGCCCCGGATAATTTCTCGATTCAAACGCAGGTGGAAGTAGTGCGCCAATTCAACGACATCATCGGAGGTGTCGTTCTCGCCGTAATAGTTCTGAGCTCGATCGGTCTTCTGATTGGCGGCATGGGCGTGATGAATATCATGCTGGTTTCCGTGACCGAGCGAACGCGCGAAATCGGCGTGCGCAAGGCCATCGGCGCTCGTAGCCGCGACATTACCTGGCAATTTCTCTTCGAGGCTATGACGTTAACCGGAACCGGCGGAATAATCGGGATTCTACTTGGCAGCGGCCTAGCTCTAATGGTCCCCGTAGTAAGTTCGCTGAAGGCAGTTGTGCCGGCTTGGGCTGTGATTGTTGGATTCACTGTTTCCGTTAGTATCGGTTTGGTTTTCGGAGTGTGGCCCGCCACCAAGGCGGCGCGTCTGAATCCTGTGGAAGCTCTTCGTTACGAGTAATGCTTATTGGGTTGGACTTTCCGAAATGTTCGGCAAGGTAATCGGACTATTAGGGTCAAGTTGCGCCTTCCCATCGGCTCCGAAACTATAAGGGAATCCCGCGGGGTCGAGCGGAGCACCTTGAAGCAAGCCTCGTTCATATAATTCCTTCATACTAGACGGGTAACGACCGTACTGTTTGCGATATTGTTCCGCCAGCTTATTGAGTTCAAAAGCATCTTGCAGCGCATGCAGCGACTGCAGATGTTGAAATGCATTTTTCTTGACCTTCTCGTTCTGGGTTGTCTCGTACAGCTCGGACCATATAGCCAGCGAATTGGAAAACGCGTTCCCCTTCTCCGCCACTTGCGCGGCCATCATCTTCATCCATGAAGGCGCGTTTGGAATTTTGCTCCCTTGCAGATAGGCGGCCGACGCCTTCTCGTAATCCTTCAAATGCCAGTAGTAGAGAAAACCCAGATCGGAGCTAAGTTCCCAGGAATTAGGATTCGCCGCGACTCCCTTCTTTACAAGCTCTACAGCAAGGTCGGAGCGGTCGGCTCCCGTAGGCATGGGCTCGGAAAGGAAAATCGCTCCAAAACGATACGCGACTATCAAGTTTGGATCGAGCGTGGTTGTAATGTCGAGCAGCGGCCACAGCAATTCGAACTTTTCACCGTGGTTACCGACCCTGCTCCCGTAATATTGAACCGCGCGCGTCCAGTAAATGTCTCCGAGTAACGAGTCGTATCCGAGGCTCAACCTCTTGAGCGTCGGGCCGGAACGCACTAGAAGTTCTTCTTTTTGCACACCCACAGTGCGGGTTTCTGCCTCGATACGCATTTGCAGAAACCCAATTGCCACAAAAAGCGTGGGAATCGTCACGAGAGTGAACCACAGAACTCGAGAATGGCTTCGGCCGCTCATTTCAAGTTACGTCCGGAAAATATCGCGGAGGCACCAATCAACACGAGCGCGACGTACAACGCCGCGTAAGCAGTATTCTGCCAAATCAATGAAAACGGGATCGCATCTCCGTGGCTCGCCGCTGTAATAACGTTAAAATTGCGAAAGTTTGGCAGCAGATAACTAATGACGCGAGCGGTGGTCTGCATGGCTGGACTGTGCGTCACCATGCCGATTTCGCGGATGTCGCTCGAGAAAAAACCGGCCACATAAATTCCCAGGGTGTACAGCGTGGAAAGCATCGGGCTTGAGAAGCAGGAGAAAAACAGAGCCAGCGCAGTGACCAACGCCAGTTCCAGTAAGATGAAATAAATAGCCACCGCAATCGCGGCGTCTGCGCGAAGGAATTCGCGGCTTACGTAAAAGAGCGCTGCCGCCAATCCCAACGCCATGAAGAACGTGTTTACGGTCAGCGTCAATACCAAGCCGCCAAATTTTCCTACAAGAAATTCCCATCGCCGCACAGGCTTTGCCAGCAAGCTATACAGCGTCCGCTTTTCCATCTCCTTGTAAACCAGGCCTACGCCGATGAAAACCGCCATTACCAGTCCAAAAATCGAAATAGCCGATAGGCCTAGGTTGATGATTACCAGCCGCGAGATCCCAATCGAAATCTCTCCGACCAAAATCGAGGCTCCGATCATCATCAAGGCGAAGACGATCAGGTTGTAGAGCACACGATCGCGCACCGCTTCACGAAACGTATTGACCGCAACTATTCCCGGCACTGTGCTCATCGGGAACCCACCTCTACGAGTTGCGGTGGCGTACTTTTCTCTCGCGCAACGAGCTTCAAGAAGTAGTCCTCGAGCGTCGGCCGCAATGGCGTGACCGAAAGAATCCGCGCTTCACATCGTCGTAGCTCATCTAGAACCGAATACAGTTGGTCCTCCGGAACCTCGGCGCGATAGCGGCCTCCCACCTGCGTGGCATTTTTTGCCAACGAGCTTGGCAGCGAGCGCCCCTCCGGCGTCTCAAACAAAATTTCCATTGCATAAACTTCCATAGAGACAATCTCTCGCGGTGCGCCAACTCCTTGCAATTTTCCTCCGACCAGCACGCCGACCCGGTCGCACAACATTTCCGCATCGGAAAGAATATGCGTGGAGAAGAAGATCGTCCGGCCCTCGCGTTTAAGGTCGTGAATAATGTCGCGAACTTCCCGCCTTCCGACCGGATCCAAGCCGGACATCGGCTCATCCAGGAAAATCACCTGTGGATCGTGAAGGATAGCCTGTGCGATACCTACACGTTGCAGCATGCCTTTGGAAAATTTCCGCAGTTGCACTTCGGCGGCTCCACCCAGCCCCACTCGCTCCAAAAAACGGGTTACCCGCTCGCGCCGCTCCGCCGCCGCAAAGCCGAACAAGCGCGCGTAATAATCCAACAACTCGCTGGCCGTCAGGTAATCGTAAAAATACGGTTGTTCAGGCAAGTATCCAATTTCGCGGTGCATGCTCACATCGTCGATTGATCTGCCGCGCACCCGCGCAGTCCCGGAAGTCGGAAAAATGATACTCATCAGGACTTTCAGCGTGGTGGTTTTCCCCGCGCCGTTTGGCCCCAGAAACCCGAAGACTTCTCCGTCTTCCACCTGAAGAGTCAGGTGGTCAAGCGACCGGCGCATACGCGGGCGCCAGAATCCAACCGGATAGTCCTTGGTGAGCCCTTCAATCTCGATCGCTGGTGTACCCATAGCCCTACTCATTCTAATTTTTTTTCAACAACCTCGCGCATGTCAATACCAGGATGTTGCTTCAAAGAACACAGCGAGGCCGTTTTTAGCGGAAATCGGCAGCGGAGATTTGAAGGGACTCAGTCGCCGGTGGAAGTTAGCTTGTCCGCGCGCCGAAGTTCCGGAAAACCAAGAGCCCAGAGCGCCGTAACAACCAGGGTCCCGATTCCGCCGAGAATAACCGCGGGAACAGTTCCAAACCAACTCGCTGTCAGTCCCGACTCGAATTGACCTAACTCATTAGATGCGCCGATGAAGACCATATCGACCGCGTTCACTCGCCCACGCATCTGATCGGGCGTCATTAGCTGCAGTAGAGTCACGCGGATCACGACGCTTACCATGTCGCTGGCACCTACCAGCACGAGTGCTAGCAGCGACAACACCAGGTTACGCGAGATGCCAAACACTATCGTAAAAACTCCAAAGCCACCTACACACATGAGCATCGTGATGCCGACCCGGCCGCGTAACGGGCGATATGCCAGCAACACTGCCATCGCAGCGGCGCCTACACCCGGAGCAGTTCGCAGTAGTCCAAGGCCCCACGGTCCGGTGTGAAGAATTTCGCGTGCGTAAACCGGCAGTAAGGCAACAGCACCGCCCAGCAAAACCGCAAAAAGATCCAGTGAGATCGAACCCAGTATTACTTTTTGCTTCATGATGTATCGAAGTCCGGCCAGAACGGTGGATAGATTGATCGGCTCTCTCGCTCGAGCGACTACGTTCGCCCGAATCAGCGTCGTACAACACACCGCGATTCCTGCCGACGATAAAGCCGTGGCGTACACGGCGGCAGGCCCATGGAATGCCGCATAAACGAGCCCTCCAATCGAAGGCCCCAGGATCGTCGCCACCTGAAAGACGGTCGAATGCCACGTCACTGCATTAGCAAAATGTTCTTCGGGAACTAATTGCGGCAATAAAGCACGGCTTACCGGCCCGCTAAATGAGCGCACTACTCCAAGCAAAACTAATACGCCGTAGATCATATGAACCGACTGCGTCCCGCGATGAGTTACATACAGAAGCAGTCCCGAACAAGTCGCGAACCCTGCGTAGCAAAGCATCAGCAAGTTGCGGCGATTAAATCGATCCGCCACATTTCCTGACACAAGAAACAAAGTAATTCCTGGCAAGAATTGGCAGAGTCCGACAAGACCAAGATCAAATGCGCGGTGCGTAATGTCGTAAACTTGCCATCCAACCGCCACGGATTGCATTTCAGTGGAAGCGACAACAAAAAACCGAGCGATCTGATAGAAAGTAAAAGCAGGATATGTGAAAGCGATCCGCCCAGCAATTTTGTTTTCTTGCGATGCGGGCATCAGCGAGCGGTCCGCTCCTTCGAGCGATGCGGTCAACAAGTATAACCTGAGTCTGCTCGATGCATCTTTCCCGTTGAGCGCGAAGAAGACTTTTTAAGTCGTTTGTTTGGCGCGTATGCACAAATTAAAAAATAAAATTAGAGAAAACAAATAATCTCAAGGTCTAAAATTCTCCGGACAGGAAAATTTGCTGTCGCGAGATGTAGTTGCTGTCGGCACAGATAACACTACGGATAGACGCTTTCGACAACTTGTGCCGAACATTTTGTGGTCGCGTGTCGATTTTTTCTTGACAAGTTTTCTGATACCCCCGATACTGCCCAACCAGACCCGGGGGAAAAAGTTCGATGACGACTTACTTCCTGGCATCGATCTACGGAGCAACGGGCCGGGTTACACCGAAAACTTAGAGGGGAGAAACCCTACTTCGCACCGCGCATAGCAATTTTTAGCGCGGCTTAGCTGGGCTTTTCTATTTTTTCGGCTCGGAAGGCGGAATTTTAGCGTTTCGTCGGCTCCGCGCTCACGTCCCCCATGCTTTCGTGTATCCACCGATACACACAACGACACCCTGGATGCGGATGTTCGGGAGGAGTAGAATAGAGCTTCCCCTCCCGCTGCGCTCCAGCCAACGTACGACGGCTATACTGCCGGCGCGGAGGTAGAAATGGAATCTAGAATGACCCTGCAGAGCCAATCCGAAACAGAGAAAGTTACCCGGCGTGCTTCCGGCCTGGACTTCCAGCGCCGCTTCACGGACGGGAAAGTATCGCCCTTTGATAAAGTCGAGTGGGAACGTCGTCCCGCAATCATAGGAAATGATAAAGGTCAGGTAATTTTTCGTCAGGACAACGTCGAAGTCCCGAAGTCATGGTCGCAGACAGCGACAAATATTGTCGCTTCAAAATATTTCCACGGCAAGCCAAACACCCCAGAGCGCGAAACTTCCGTACGGCAATTAATTAGCCGTGTAGTAGACACTATTGTGCGGTGGGGTGAGGAGGGCGGATATTTCGCCACGCCGGAATCCAAAAATATCTTTCGTGATGAGCTGGCCCATCTGCTCGTTGAGCAAAAAGTGGCTTTCAATTCTCCGGTATGGTTCAACGTCGGCGTGCAAGCCAAACCTCAATGCTCTGCCTGCTTCATCAACTCCGTCCAGGACAACATGGATTCCATCATGAACCTGGCCAAAACCGAAGGCATGCTCTTCAAGTGGGGTTCCGGTACTGGAACGAACTTCTCGTCATTGCGTGGCAGCCACGAGTCGCTATCCGGTGGTGGCATCGCGTCCGGCCCGGTAAGTTTCATGAAAGGGTTCGACGCATTCGCTGGCGTGATCAAGAGCGGCGGCAAGACTCGCCGCGCCGCCAAGATGGTGATCCTCAACGTCGATCATCCCGACATCATGGAATTCATCGAGTCCAAGATGAAGGAAGAGCACAAGGCTCATGTTCTGATCGAACAAGGCTACGACCCAGCCATCGACGGCGAAGCCTACTCTTCCGTCTTCTTCCAGAATGCGAACCATTCTGTCCGCGTTACTGACGATTTCATGCGCGCCGTAGAAGAAGACCGCGACTGGTGGACTCGAAACGTTACCGACGGCAAGCCGGTGGAACAATATCGCGCGCGCGACTTGCTTCGGGAGATGGCCGACTCCGCGTGGAAGTGTGGCGACCCTGGTATGCAGTACGACACAACCATCAATCGTTGGCACACTTGCAAAGCGACTGATCGCATTTACGCTTCCAACCCTTGCTCCGAGTACATGTTCCTCGATGACACCGCGTGCAACCTGGCTTCGCTGAATCTTTTGAAGTTTCTCGGCTCGAACGGGCAGTTCGATACGGAAAGCTTTTCTCACGCTGTGGACGTCACCATCACCGCCCAGGAAATCCTGGTGGACAATGCCAGCTACCCAAGCGAGAAGATCGCACGTAACTCGCACGACTATCGCCCGCTTGGCCTCGGCTACGCCAATCTAGGTGCATTGCTAATGTCGCTAGCCATGCCTTATGACTCTGACAAGGGCCGTGATTTCTGCGGCGCAATAACCGCTCTGATGACGGGAGAAGCTTATGCTCAGTCAGCGCGGATTGCAGAGCGCATGGGCCCGTTTGGCGGTTATCCACGCAATCGCGAAGCAATGATTGATGTTATACGTATGCATCGCGATTCCTTGCGACCGATCAAGGAGGAGCACGTTCAGCCCTCTTTGCTTCACGCTGCGCAGAAGTCCTGGAACGATGCTCTCGAACTTGGCGAAAAGCACGGTTACAAGAACTCCCAGGTTTCCGTCCTCGCGCCGACTGGGACCATCGGTTTCATGATGGATTGTGACACCACCGGCATCGAGCCCGACTTGGCGTTAGTAAAGCAGAAGAGGCTGGTCGGCGGCGGTGTAATCAAAATCGTTAACAACACCGTTCCGCAATCGCTGATGAATCTCGGCTATCCGCCAGAGCAAGTGGCGCAAATCGTGGACTTCATCGATGCCAACGGGGCTATCGAAGGCGCGCCTGGACTGAAGCCGGAGCATTTGGCCGTATTCGATTGCTCGCTCGCAACTCCCGGCGGACGCTCGATTTCCTGGCGCGGTCACCTTCGCATGATGGCCGCCGCTCAACCGTTCCTCTCCGGCGCGATCAGCAAGACCATCAATATGCCGGAAGAGTCCACGGTGGAAGACATCATGGAAGCCTACACCGAATCTTGGAAGTTCGGACTCAAGGCTGTCGCCATCTATCGCGACAACTCGAAAGGATCGCAACCTTTGTCTGTCTCCGGTAAAAAGAAAGACGAAAAAGCGGCGGCGTCCGCTCCCGCAACCTTGGAAGCCCCACTCGCAAAAGTGGAACTCCCTGCCGCGGTCGAACAGCAAGAACTCTTTGACCGCACCAGGCGCCGCAAGCTGCCTAACGAACGCGATTCCATTACCCACAAGTTCTCAATCGGCGGCCACGAAGGCTACCTGACCGTCGGCAAATATCAAGACGGCCAGCCGGGCGAGATCTTCATTAAGATGGCCAAAGAAGGCTCTACGCTTTCCGGAATCATGGACGCCTTCGCGTTATCGGTTTCGATCGCGCTTCAATACGGCGTTCCGCTGCGCGCTTTGGTCGATAAATTCGTCAATTCGCGCTTCGAACCTTCAGGCTACACTGGCAATCCGCGAATCCGCTACGCCAAGTCGGTAGTGGATTACATCGGACGCTGGTTGGGCGGCAAATTCATCTCGTCCGATTATCTCGACGGTGAAGTTGGAGCGGGAGAAGAAACGGGCCCTGCGGCGGTTGCCATGCCCTCGGCCAAAGCTCAAACTCCGGTCGCTGTGATGAAAGCTCCTGAACAAGAAGCCTCCACTAGGCCGCGCGCTGCCATTGACGACGCGCCATCCTGCTCCGAATGCGGCATGCTGATGACGCCAAACGGTAGTTGCTACAAATGCTCCAACTGCGGCAGCACCTCTGGCTGTAGCTAGGATCTTTTAGCTACCGGTGGCCAGAAGATGTAGCGCAAAAATAAGCGAACTGCGATTCCACTTTATCGGCGCGGCAAAACTGCATAGAATAAAAAAAGGGGGCTCCGTCGAGCCCCCTTTGCTCTACCCCTAGTTCCGGTCTCGGCGCGGCGAAACCGGCCCACCCCGGGATAAGAGACAGCCACTATCCCATTTGCACGCGGATTGCCACGACCGTTCGCCTTCGCTGCTTGCCTGAGCCGCTTGGCGGCACAAGACTTACGCGAGCTCGACCGTTTTCTAACACCGAGTTCGCGCGAACATCTCCGTTTTCTGAAAACTTGCGCTGATTCCTCCTATGTACTTTGGAAGACCTTCAGCAATAGCCCGGTTCGCTAGGATTGCGAAACCGCTGTACGACGAAAGCGTCTCCACATCCAACGCGCCGGCACAAACAGGATTAGCGCCCACAAGACCAGGGCCGGCAAAGATTGAAGCGCCCAAACCCCAAATCCGATCACGCTTTCGACAACCGTTTTATAGCCTTGAATTGCGGCATTGCGCAGCCGGGTGCTTGTGGAAGACGGCACGCCCTGTAAACTTGCCTTGTATTCTTCCTGCACCGACAGTTGCACAGTAGCGAAGTCAACACGCGTTTGCAGCGCCCGCTGGTCGGCCTCCATCTGCTCAATTTCGCCGCGAACTCGTGCGATTTCCTGCTCGGCATCCAAAATGTCTTTCACTTTTCCGGTGTGCTCGCGAAGGACATCGAGAAGTCTTTGCTCGGTGGCCCGCGCATTCTTCAATCGCGCCGCGCGGTCGGTAAACTCCTTGGTCACTTCCTCGCCGGACTGAGTTTCCTGGTCCACGCGTCCCAATTGCTTCAGCTCGGTAACCGCCGATTCGAGCTGCGCCGATGGAATCTGTAGCGTTGCCGACAAGGTACGCGCAGAGTCTTGCGGCGACGCCGTATTCAGGCTGGCGATGTATCCATTGTGACGTTGCACTATCGATTTCACGGTCGCTTCCACCGGCCCGAAATCCTTTACGGTCAATGAAACCGAAGCGGTTCGGGCAATCATAGGCTGGCCCCCCTGGGCCGCGATGAACGCCTGAGCATTCGTCTCTAAACTGTCGCTAATTTGAGCCCGTTCTCTGTATGACTCGGCCATCTGCGATGCGCTCGAAGAAGGCTCCGCCGACGCAAGCGTATTCAGGCCCGTCACCTCTCGTGCCATCCGTGTTCTTGGAGCATTCAGGCGACCCACAATTAGCAGCAACAAAGCAACAGCGAACACGCTCCCAACTCCCCACACCCAGCGTCCTCTTAGAGGCGCGAAGTTCCAATCGAGCCACGCAGTAATTCCCTTCAGCTTATTTTCTTTTGCCAACGCAGGAGCCGATCTCGCTGTTTTCCGGCCTTCAGTCAAGCTGGCAGGCGCCGGTTCCACGCTCCAATTCGTCAAATGAACCGAAGCTCCGCGCATCTGCTCAACCAACTTCGCGCACTCTGCGCATTCCCGAAGATGTGCCGCGACGCCTGCTGCGCGGTCAGCCGAAAGTTCGCCATCGAGATACGCCATTACCTCTTCTTGCTCGTAAGGATGAGTGGATAAATTCATTTCCGCCCTCCAAGACTCCCCGGGGTAACCGTCAGAATGTCGCACAAGGCCATGCGCGCGCGAAACAGACGCGACTTGACTGTGTTCACTGGCACGTACAACATTTTCGCGATTTCTTCGTAGCTCAATTCTTCAAATTCGCGCAGCATCAAAACTTCTCGTTCGCCATTTTCTAATCGCTCCACTGCTTGTCGCACACAAAGCGCATCTTCGTGGTTTGTTCCGGCGGGGGCTGCCGTTTCGTCGGGTGCGACACTCGTGGATTTTTGATCGTGAGCTGACTTGCGCCTGTGCGCCGCAAGAATATTGAAGGCGATGCCGAACAAATAAGCGCGAAAGGTCGCTCGCGGCTCGTACCGTTGCGCTCCTCTTAGCACAGCGAGAAACGTTTCCTGTGCCAGTTCCTCGGCTTGCGCGGCATCGTTCATGCGGCGGCGGAAAAAAGCCCAAACGCGCTCGCGGTAACGCAGGAAAAGCTCGGTGAAGGCGGGTTCCGAACCTTGTTTTAATTCCAGGATCAGTTGCTCATCACTGGTCATCGTTCGTCACGAGCGGGAATTACTACGCCCGGGCCTCGTGTCCTCTTAGAACTAGCTGCTTCTATATCCGTAATGTCTAAGGAACGTAAAAAGTTCCCGGAGTTGCGGCTTTCTTTCGGAAGGAAGGTACAGATGTAATAACGCGGGACTTAGGCGCCAATAGCTGAGTGCAAGGCTGATGCCAAAGAATCGGACCAGCGGCGCACATCCTCGTTGCGCTCCGCTTCAACCATTACGCGCGCAAGAGGCTCGGTGCCGGAATAGCGCAGTACCACACGTCCGGAATTGCCAAGCGCCTTCTCCGCTTCGCGAAGCACCTTGGAGACTTCGGGCAAGGTATCCAACGACGGCTTCGAACGCACGCGTACGTTCACAATTTTTTGCGGGAAAATCTTCAGATCAGCGACCAGTGAATCGAGAGGTCCGGCAATAGAAATGATCGATGCGATTTTCAACGCGGTCAGCATCCCGTCGCCCGTGGTTGCGTCATCCAAAAATAGAATGTGGCCGGACTGTTCGCCGCCGAAATTCGCGCCAATCCGCTGCATCTCTTCCAGCACGTAACGGTCTCCCACGGCCGTGCGTGAAAGCTTTAGCCCAGAGCTTTCCAGGGCGCGTTCCAGACCAAGATTCGCCATGGTGGTGCCTACTACCACACCGCCTTTCAGTTTCCCTGCCGACTTCAGGTAGCGCGCCACCACCAGCAAAACTCCGTCACCATCCACCAACTTTCCTGCTGCGCTGGAAAAAAGCGCGCGATCAGCGTCTCCATCGAACGCCACTCCCAGCGCCGCACCGGATTCCACTACGCGCTTTTGCATGCCTTCCGGATACAACGAGCCGCAGTTTGCGTTTATATTCTTGCCGTCGGGAATATTGTTTATCGCGATTACTTCTGCACCAAGAGAACGAAACAAACGAGGCGCCAGATTGCTCGCTGCGCCGTTCGCGCAGTCCAACACAATCTTCATTCCGGCTAATCTCGCACCAGGAAAAATTGCTGAGGCCAATCCCGCCAAGTAGTCGTCGTCTATTTTCTCGTTGTCGTGAAGATGCAACGCTTTTTCACTGGATACTTCATCCCGGGATGCGAGCACAAATTTCTCGAGCTCAGTCTCGATCGAATCCGGGAATTTCATTCCGGTGGATGAAATTAGCTTCACTCCATTATCGTGGTATGGATTGTGTGATGCCGAAATCACCACTCCCGCGGCGAACCCTTCACGATTCACGAGCCAGGCGACTCCCGGCGTTGTGAGAACACCGGCGGAAACCGGTTTAGCACCGCCCGCAGCCAATCCACATGCTATTCGCTCAGCGATGTGCGGACCCGACTCGCGCGTGTCGCGTCCAATCAGAACGCTAGGCTTTTCCGCTCGTGCGCGTCCTTCCAGCCGCAAGTAATTTCCCAGCGCTAGGCCGACACGGTCGAGCGTAGCGTCGTCCAGTGGGTATGTTCCTGGAATACCCCGTATGCCATCAGTTCCGAACAGCTCTTTAGGCATTGGCTCCTATTCTCTTTCCACAGCAAAATGGGAAGTAAGTTTATCACCTAACGTCACTGGCTCCGCGCATGCGGGGGGAATCCGTTTCCTACTGCGTATTTCACCGAAAGACACTTTACTGGTGTACGCGCAGACACATCCCCGTTCCGGGCAGCGTAGCCTGTGTTATCGTACGGACATGCCACTGGAAGACACCAAAATCATCCCCGACAATGCGACGCCTGCCAAGATTATCGCGGCCGGAATTGTGATCGCTTTTTGCTACTGGGCGTCGTCTGTCCTTGTCACGGTCCTGGTGGCGATATTGCTCGCGTACTTTTTGGATCCAGTGGTCACTTTCATGGAAAATTGGCATATTCCGCGCGCATTAGGGTCGCTGCTGGTTGTCCTCTTCACCATTGCCGTCTTGCTGTTCGTAGCATGGTCCCTAGTCGAACGCTTTGACCAGTTCAGCAGGGACTGGCCCACGTATCGGGCCCCCCTGCACGCAGTCGCTAACGCGGTAGAGCAAAAAATGGCCTCCGTCGAGGAGCATGTTTCAGAAATTGGTTCTTCCGATCAGGTTGATAAACAGGCTCAACACATTGTGGCCGTGGCCGAATCGCACCCCGTTCGCGCAGCTTTGGTCTCTCGGCTAAGTTCCCTATACGAAGTAGTGCTTGGCGCTACCTTCATTCCGTTTCTCTTGTTTTTTATGCTTGCTGCGAAACGCCAGGTGTGGCACGCGACCATGCAGCTATTTCCGACCACCGAACGGACCTTGGTGAAAGAGACTCTTACCGACATTTCGCTGGTCCTCCGCAGCTATGTGGTCGGAACGGCGATGGTAGGAGTTATTCTCGTCGTCTTGAGCTGGCTTTTTTTCCTGCTGATTGGTCTTGAGTTTCCATTCCTGACGGCCCTAATTTCCGGTACCTGCAACCTGATTCCGTATCTGGGCGTAGTTCTGTCCTGGATGCCGCCGTTATTGATTGGCCTGAAACAATTTCATACGGTTACTCCGTTTATAGGAATTTTCGCCGTGCTCACTTTTTTGCATTTGGTTGCCGCGAATTTATTGGTCCCAGCGCTTGTCGGCTCCATGGTGCGGCTCAACGCGCTCGCTCTGACCGTCTCGCTTCTTTTCTGGGGATTTCTGTGGGGTGCGATGGGACTGATTCTAGCGATTCCGATTACCGCCGTGATCAAAGTCGTCTGCGACCATAAAGAAAGTTGGCAACCCGTCGGCCGCTGGCTCAGCGCTTAATCTTTCAACGAATACCTATAGCGATTCTTCCTTCGCATCCAGATCGTGAACGGATGCGACCGCTTCTCTAGCTGCGTTAGCATCGCCTGACTCCTGAAACATGCGAATCGCGGCGATGCCCGCTGCTCCGGCGCGAATACAATTTGCTGCGTTTTCGGCGTTCACCCCTCCGATTGCGATCACATCGAGCCGCGGCAAGGCTCGGCAAACTTCGGCAAGCTTTTGGATTCCCTGCGGGTCGCCGAATCCCCTCTTCGAGGGAGTTTCGAAAATCGGTCCGAAAAAAATATAGTCAACCGCAGCGTCTGAGGCCTTGCGAGCCTCTTCCAGGCTGTGGCAAGAAAGGCCAATCGCGAAATCCGCAGAAGCATTTCCTGTGCGGCACCAACGCACCATGTCGCTGGCCACTGGGGACGCCTGCCCGAGGTGTACGCCGTGAGCGCAGGCCGCAAGCGCTACATCAAGCCGATCGTTGACAATTATCCGCGCTGCTTGTGGAGTCTCTTCACGACGATCGTCGACCATTTGTACCGCTCTGCGCGCGAGGTCCAGCAATCCCCGCGCTGGTAAATCTTTCTCGCGAATCTGAATCCAATCCACACCTGCGTCAAGAGCCACGCGAATGTTTTCCAATACTTTTGGGGACTTGGTTTCGGCGAGCGACGGACCCAGCGACTTCCCGTCCGTAACATAACAAACAATGTTTTTCTTAGCTGCGGCTCTCAACGATGGTAGTCCCGCGGCGAAAGGCCTCCAGCACATACACCACATTCATCACGCCCAACCCCGAGATAGCGCCGCGCAAAAAAGAGTTTTTCACAAAGAAGGCCAGGTCCGGATAGCGATAGAGAAAGTAGTTCATCTCCCACAACTCGGACCATGGAATTAAGATAAGCGCCAAACCCACTTCAAGCCATAAGAGCAGCAGCACAACGCGCAGAATCCGGTTCATCATCAGGCTAAGGATTATCGAAGATTAACCTCACAGTCGCAAGCTTACTCTATTCTACCGCCGGCTCGCATGAAGGCGATGCAAACCACCCACTACAGGCACAATGTTCGGCCGGGACGAAAAAAGTTCATGTTGCCGTCAAACCCTGGCTTGGGCGTACAATGATGCCGTTCGCAGCGCAAAACCCTGCTTCCTATCACGATACGCTTTTCCACGAATTTAGCTCCATCGAAACTGTACTTAACCAAAGGAGAGCATTCCATGGCGACGATCACCACCAAAGACGGCACAGAAATTTTCTACAAGGATTGGGGCAAAGGGCAGCCAATCGTATTCAGCCACGGCTGGCCTCTTACCGCGGACGACTGGGACGGCCAAATGTTGTTCTTCGGCCAGAAGGGGTTTCGCGTAATTGCACACGACCGCCGCGGGCACGGCCGCTCCGGTCAAACCTGGGATGGAAATGATATGGACACTTATGCGGACGACTTGGCCGGCCTGTTCGAGCACCTCGATCTCAAGGATGCGATTATGGTTGGGCACTCGACTGGCGGCGGCGAAGTCGCGCGTTACCTCGGCCGTCATGGTTCAAAGCGTGTCTCGAAGGGTGTCCTGATCAGTTCGGTCCCGCCGCTTATGCTTAAAACCGACAAGAATCCTGAAGGCGCACCGATCTCGGTCTTCGACGATCTTCGCGCACAATTAGCTGCCAATCGGGCGCAGTTCTATTGGGACATCACCATGCCGTTTTACGGTTACAACCGTCCAGGCGCGAAAATCTCGGAAGGCATCCGCAAGCATTGGTGGCTGCAGGGAATGTTGGGAGGTATTAAGGCTGGCTACGACTGTATCAAAGCCTTCTCGGAAACTGATTTCACCGAAGATTTGAAGAAGATCGACATCCCCATGCTCGTCCTGCATGGCGATGACGATCAAATCGTGCCAATCGCTGCTGCGGCACCCAAGTCCGCGAAATTGCTGAAACACTCCACGCTGAAAATCTACAAAGGATTTCCGCATGGCATGCCTGCGACTAACGCAGACCAAATCAACACCGACCTTCTTGCCTTTTTCAAAGGCGCTGCCATACCAGCCTCTGCGTAATCTTGGATCACCCGGTTTCCCGGCCTTTCCGCGGGAGACCGGGTCTTGCCTTCCCTTCGTGGGCTTTCTGGAAGGGTCCACTCCAATGTTCCGTAAGTGGCCCGAATTCCGCTATTGGAACGAAATCGAATTCCAAAGTGGGACTCTACCCCCCGTCAATAAGTATCCAGGATTGCCCTGCATTTAGAATAAAGGTCTTAGCCTCGCATCGAGATTAATCCTTACTAGAAATCTTCAAGGATCTTTGGCTAGCGCTTTGCATTATTTTGCAAGTTGCCAGCCAACGCCATTCGACGACAAGAGATAAATGAGGAGATTCTGATGCGTAGCGTAACTGTTCGTGCGACTTCGATAGTGGCGTTCCTATTGCTAGGCTTTGCGTCCGGGTGCGGGCGCGAACAAACAAAAAGTCCCGTGCTCTTGATAGTTTCCACTGTCCCCACTAATGGCGCCACGTCCGTGCCCGTCGCTCAGATCATCACCGCGACTTTCAATCAGGCGATGAATCCTGCGACGATTGATTCATCGACCTTCCTGGTAACCGCCCCGGGCGGCGTTTCGGTCGGTGGTACGGTGACCTACTCGGGAACAACGGCGACATTTACGCCATTGGCGCTTCTATCTCCGAGCACGTCGTATACGGCAACTATCACGACCGGAGCCCAAACTCTCGTGGGAAACGGCTTCGCAAGCGATTATTTGTGGAACTTTACCACCGGAACTATCCCCTCGGTAACTTCTACTGATCCAGCCAACGGCGAAACTAATGTGCCCATAAACCAAAAGATCATCGCAACCTTTAGCGAAGCCATGAACCCCACAACAATCACGGCTGCCGGAACCTTCACGTTGGCAGTGAAGTCAACCGGTGTGGCAGTTCCGGGAACTGTTACCTATGTAGCCGCAAGCAATACCGCAACATTTGCGCCCACAGCGAATTTGCTGCCCGGGATCCAATACACCGCCGAAATCACAATGGCGGCTCAAAGCGCTGCAGCATCCAACAGCCTCGCCGCTGATTATGTATGGAGCTTTATAGCTGGTCTGACGGCTGACACCACGGCACCCACAGTGATCAGCACGGTTCCTGTTTCAGGGGCTACATCTGTTCCCACCAATCAAATTGTAAGCGTGACGTTCAGCGAGGTAATGGACTCGGCAACGATCACGGCGACTGGAACGTTCACCGTGGCCGTAGCCGGAGTTGGCGGCGCGGCCGTTCCAGGTACCGTCAGCTACGCCGGATCCATCGCCACATTTACCCCATCGAGCGCACTAACACCTAGCACAGAATTCACTGCGACCATTACAACCGCAGCCGAAGATCTCTCTGGAAATGCACTGGCGGCAAACTATGTTTGGAGTTTTACAACCGGCACAGGACCCGACACGACCTCACCAACGATAACCCTTACCAGTCCAGCCAGCGCAGCCATGAATGTCCTGTTGAACGCTGCGGTAAGCGCCACGTTCAGCAAGCCCATGAACCCCGTAACAATCACAGCGCCAGGGACATTTACCCTGGCCGTAGCTGGAGTCGGCGGAGCAGCAGTCACTGGGACCGTGACCTACGACTCCGTCAATCAAATCGCCACCTTTACTCCGGCGGCCAACCTCACTGCGACTACCCAATATACGGCCACGATTACAAATGCGGCTACCGACCTAGCGGGGAATCCCCTAGTGGCCGGGATCGCGCCGAATCCGTGGAGTTTTACTACCGGCGCCGCGACAGGCCCAATCGGACCGAACCTGGGAACAGCTTCAACCTTCGGATCTATTGGTGGCGCCGCAGGTATCACTAACCAAGGACTCAACACGGTAATTAACGGAGACATCGGCACAACTGGCGCTTCCACCGTGGTGACTGGATTCCATGATGCCGGCCCAGGATGCACCTATACCGAAACCCCGCTCAACGTAGGAATGGTGAACGGCAGTATTTACACGGCTCCGCCGCCTCCCGATGGAACATGTCCCGAAGGAAACGCCACCACGTTCGCAATCGCAACTCAAGCGTTGAGCGACGCGAATGCCGCTTTCATCAATCTCTCTCCTGCCTCGCGACCCGGAGGCACAGATCCCGGTGCAGGCCAACTCGGCGGATTAACCTTGCCGCCCGGCATATACAAGGCCGCCGGCGGGTCGTTCATGATCACCGGAGCCGACCTGACTTTGGATGGCCAGGGCGACTCCAACGCGATCTGGGTATTCCAGATGGCCAGCACGCTCCTAGATGGGGATCCCGGAACGCCCCGCAACGTAATTCTAACTAACGGAGCTCAGGCCAAGAACGTGTTCTGGCAGGTCGGGAGCTCAGCAACCATCAACGCTGCGGGTGGCGGGACCATGGTGGGCACGATCATCGCTTCCGCTGGAGTCACTTTCTCCACCGCCGGCAATGCAACGATTACAACTCTCAATGGCCGAGCGTTGGGACTCAATGCCTCGGTGACCATGGTTAACACTGTAATCAATGTACCCGCACCATGAAGAACACGCTTAAGACGAAGGACGGGCCGGTCCTGGCAGATTGTGACAAGAGGTTTCGGACCGGCTCGCAGGAAGGTAGCCGCGGGTCAGGAGGCAACAATGAGATCAACAGCGAGATTTATCGTCGGAATCGCGGGTGCCCTGTTACTAGCGCCCATGTTGTTCGCGGACGACACGGCAAAACCGAAAACAAATGCTCAGAAAGAGGAGCCTGTTGCTTCCGTTGCATCGCCCGCGACTGCCGAGGTCACAGATAGCTCCAGCACGCTACCGCTACCCTTCTACGCAACCGCGCAATCGGCCTCGGGAGCCGAACCGACAGGCGCAATGCACCGATGGGACGAACCGGAAAACTCCTACCCCAAGGTTGAGTGGTTCCTGGGATATTCCTTCTGGCGAGCTGTGCCCACCTCGTCCAGCAATCGTATGGGCTATCTACATGGCGGTAGCACTTCCATCGCCTACAACTTCAACCGCTATCTTGGACTCGCCGCGGATTTCGGCGGTTTTGACAACAGCAAACTGACGCTACTCGGGCCTACCGGAAGCGAAACTGTGAACTCCGGTGGAAGCGCGTACACCTACGTGTTCGGACCACGCCTCTCTTACCGCAGGTATGAAAGGATTACTCCGTTTGCGCAGGCCCTCTTTGGAGGGGTGCATGCCAGTTCCGTGAAGATTTCCGGATGCACCGGAAGCCCCAACTGCACGCCTCTGGGTTCCGACAATTCGTTCGCTACCATGCTCGGCGGAGGCTTCGATTTAAGAATTAGCCGTCACATTTCTTGGCGAGTGGTTCAGGGTGAATTCCTATTAACACATTTTAGAGATCCATTCTCAACCGACGAAGACGACCGCGGATGGCAGAAGAACGTTCGCCTTTCTACGGGAATTCTCTTCCGCTTCGGCGGGAATCCAGCTCCTCCCCCTCCGATCCCGCCATTAGCTGCTACTTGCTCTTCAGACAAAGAATTTGTATATGCCGGGTCCGGCGACTTTGTAGTAGTTCGCGCGGAAGCCGGGAATTCAGATAACAATTCGTTGAACTATTCCTGGTCGACGAGTGAAGGTTCTGTTGATGGCACCGGCCCACAAGCCCGCTGGAATTCTTCCGACCGTCGGCCGGGCACCTATATCGTGAAAGTGCGCGTGGAAAACGGGCGAACCGCTCCGGCAGACTGCTCGGTTAGCATTCGTGTTGAACCGCGTCCAAATCGCCCGCCGACTGTCAGCTGCTCGACGGATCGTAGAACCGTCTCATCCGGCGAGTCTGTTGCGATCACCGCCGTTGCCAGCGATCCCGACAATGATCCGTTGTCGTTCTCCTGGAATTCCAGCAGCGGCCAAGTCGAAGGCTCCGGAGCTTCGGTGAGATTTCAGACTGCCACCTTGTCGCCTGGGCCGTATTCAATAACCGGCCATGTAGACGACGGTCGCGGTGGAACTGCCGAGTGCACCGTAAATGTGGAAGTGCAGCAGCCTGCAGAGGTCAGGGAACTTGAAACAAGGCTTGCCCTTCATAGCATATATTTCCCCACCGCCCGGCCGACGGTGACAAATCCCACCGGAGGTTTAGTGGAAAGCCAACTGGGGGTCCTGGTGGCGCTTGCAAAAGACTTCAACCGCTATCTGACATTCAAGCCCGACGCTCATTTAATCCTCGAGGGACACGCGGACCGTCGCGGCTCGGTTGAATATAACAAGGAGCTAACGGAACGTCGTGTGGAACGTGCCAAGAGCTTTCTGGTAGAAAGCGGAGTTCCAGACGCGAACATCGAGACTCGGGCTCTGGGCAAGGAAGAAAACTTGGACGCCGAACAAGTGAAACAACTCGTCGATCAGAACCCTGATCTGAGCGACGAAGAACGCCAGAGAATTGACAGCAATCTGCAGGTGATCGTTCTGGCCAACAACCGGCGTGTGGACATTTCCCTCAACACCACTGGTCAGCAGTCAGTGCGCCAATACCCTTTCAACGCGAAGGACTCGCTGACTCTAATAAGCCCGACCGGCACAGGAGGTGGCGAGCATAAGAAATCGCCATCCAAGAACCAGGCCGCCAAACCATAGCCGGCTCGGTCTTATTCGAACGGACCGAGTACTGAGGCGTATACCGGAGTTCTGCGTTAGACTCCGGAATACGATATGGCTCCAGCATCGCTCTGGAAATGTACAAAGTGCGGGAGGCTTTTTGCAAACCGCAACCAGTCACATTCATGTTCTCGGTACACCTTGCGTCAGCATCTGGCGGGGAAAAGTCCGTTCGCGATAGCTCTATTCCGGCGCTTCGCGGAGTTGCTGAAGCGCTGCGGACCCGTGCGCATCGTTCCTGAAAAAACGCGTATCGCCTTTCAGGTCCGAATGAGTTTCGCGGCGGTGAGCTTGCGGCGAGATCGAATCGTTGGCCACGTC
Source organism: uncultured Acidobacteriota bacterium (assembly GCA_963838475.1). GTDB lineage: Bacteria > Acidobacteriota > Terriglobia > Acidiferrales > UBA7541 > Palsa-295. Next base: position 351,238 of record CAWIRJ010000004.1, on the reverse strand, counting down.
GTACTGGCACGGCGTCTGGAACATCCGCGTTTTACGAAGATCGAGTCTATGTCCGCTCGTAATCATGTCCATTCCTTCCGGTTTAATTCCCACGCAGAGTTGGATCACGAAGTTCTCGCATGGCTCCGAGAAGCTTATCGCGTCGGCCAGCAACTTCACTTATCCAAGCGGGCGGATTGCAGGAATGCGGGATGGAACTGAGGCGGAATTAGCGTCTTTGCAGCGTCGAAATGCGGTCAGCAACATCGCGGTATTCGATGTTGGTGGCATACACCTGGCGGAAGCAATCGAGCGCCGCAGATGATTCCCCGGCGGCATCGAGTGCAAGTCCAAGATCGTAACGCAGAGCAAGGACCGTTTCGTCCTCCAGCCCCGGTACTTCCAATGCGCGGCGATACCACAGCGCGGCGATGTTCGGTTCGCCCTTGTCCATGAATGATAATCCCAGCATTGTCGAGCAATTCATGGTGTAACGGAATGGCTTGCCCTTCTGTACCGCTTTCGCCACTTTCTGGAACTCTCCGATGGCTTCGTCCAGCAAGCCCATTTCGCGGTACGCAATTCCCAGGTTGTAGTGAGTCTCCAAATCCTCATCTTCTTCGCCCAACTCGCCCAGCTCGCTACGGAATTCCTGGAAAACTTCCGCCAGCTCGTTCAGACTTTCCTCGGTCATCTGGGGAGGTGTGCCGGAAGTTGCGCCAGAGGATTTTCCGGCAACGCTCTTTGAATTCCCGTTTTCGGTGCTGGCCGCAACAGGCACGGAAGTTGCTACCGCGTAAGGCAATGGCTCCTTCACATCTTCCGGAATCGCCTCGACTATTCTGTCCGCGGTTGGCACTTCCAGATCTTCCACTTCGGCAGCCAACTCGCTCAGGAAATCTTCAGTAGTGGCTGGTCCTTGCTGCTTCTCAACTGCGGCTGGTTCTTCCGCCAGTTGGAGTTCAAATTCTCCGGAGGTTGCAACAACCGGCTCTTCCGGCAGCAATTCGAACGCAGGTTCTTCGACGAGTTCCATCGCCGGCGTCTCGGCCGCCTCTTCAGTGCTCTCCTGGATCTCGAACACATCCGGCTGCACACCTATTTCATCGCTGGACGCCAGCACTCCCTCCGGTTCAGGAGTAATTTTGAGCGCTGGCGCCTCAAGTTCCAATTCGAGAGGTTGTGGTTCAACGCCCGGTGCAACTTCGGAATCATCCAGCACAAACGCTGGTTCGGATTCGCGTTCAGCAGTGACCGCAGAAGTGGGTTCAACTTCAAGCTCGAGTATCGGTTCGACCGTGGCCTCTATTTCAGGATCAATCGCAGGGGTCTTGCTCGACGCTTCCGCTACGAGCGGGATTTTTTCCGCGACCTCGTTGTCCGCGCTCGCTACATCCTGCGAAATAGCTTCCCATTCGTCGGAGAGATCCAGCTCTTCTCCCGCCGTTACAGCTTCCGGTTCGGCGGTAGCGGGCAGCGATGATTCGAGAATTACTTCCGGTTCTTCAATCGGAACAGGAGCAACGGTGAATTCTTCAACCGCGGGCGCCGAATCTGCCGAGACCGGAGGCGTCGCTGCGAGAGGAATGCCGAATTCGGCAGCAATATCCTCCGCGCTCAATTCATGACTTTCATCAACCGGTACAGCGCCTTCCGACGCAGCCTCTACTACGGGCGGTGCCGCCATAACTTCCGAACCAGCAGGCGTGTCGGCCGCAACGACCGGCTCTTCAGTGCTTCCCGTCTTCTGGAACCTTTGGCGCAATTCTGCAAAACGATCCGCGTTCACTTGGTCATTACGTTCGCGGTGTATTTGTTCAAGCTGTCCCGCCAATTCCGCAGTGCGCGGCTCGTTGCTCGCGCCCAGATAAAGATCCAGCAACCTTTCGAGCGTAGGAGTATGTCGCGGCGCACGCGCGAGAACATTCTCAAGCAAGTGCGTGGCCTTCTGCGTTAAGCCGTAACTCGAAAACAGATCAACATCCGTAAGCGCCTGCGCCACGTATCGTTGCGTTTCTTCGTCCAACACCTCTTCAACCACCGCCGGCGCTGTAACGGCTGCTTGCGGAACGTGTCGGGCCTCTTTTTCTTCCTGGGTTTCAGGCGGAGCAGGTTCGGCCGCGGGCATCGGAGCTCCGCCACTTCGCGCTCGTAGCGCGTTCAGCCGCTCAACGATACGTTCGTCGTCCTTATTCCGATCCACCAGTTCTTGCAGCAGTTCCTCCGCGCGCGGAAAATTTCCCGCGGCAGCATACGCATCCGAGAGCTGGCCCAATGTGGCGTTTAACCGGAAGGGATCGCTTGTGGTTCGGCAAAAATCCGCGAGCATTTCGAGGGGCTCGGTATCACCTGACAACCGCTCGCTTGCGGCGGTCAACAATTTCAGAAACTTGTCCTGCTCGCCCGCCTCGATCATCGGAGCCCGCAACTCTTGAATCAACGGCAGGGCAGCTTTCGGTCGCTCGCTCTCGATTACCTTCTCAGCCACTTTATAAAGGAATCCGTAATGCGCGTGTCCCACGGCCAGCATGCTGCGGCCGCGTTCCACAGCTTTATCGGTCTGCCCGGCGCGCAACTCGTAATCCACGAGCATAGTCGTTACGTCGCCACCCGCGTTCGCTTCCGGATGCGCTTCCAGAATTGGGACTGCCTCCGCGGTTTTATTATTGGCGTTCAGCGCTTTAGCTTTCAGCAATAAAGCCGCGGCGTTTGACGGGTCCGCTTCCAGGCAGCGCTCGACCAGCTTCTCTGCTTCGTCCTTTTCACCGCGCTCGAAAAGCCTTTGCGCATATGCCAGATATGTTTGGGCCGCCTCTTTCTTTTGGCCCATCAAGTTGTAGAGTTCGGCGAGCCGCATTTGCACCCGCAGATTCTCCGGCTCCACTTCCAGCAGGCGGTGCAATACCTCCACCGCTTTCTGCGCGCGATTAGCTTTCAGGTGTGATTCAGCGATTTGTAGGAAAAGCGGCCTGGCCTCGCTCAGGATTCCTTGCTGCACGTAGAGGTCGGCCAAACGCTCGAGTGGTGGAAGCTCGCTGGGAGCCAGCTTGGCGATTTTCTTGTAAATCGCTATGGCCTTGCTGTTGAAGCCGTCGTTCAGGTAAACCTGCGCCAGCCGTTCAAAGTACTCGATGGCATGTGCTAGGTCCGCCTGGCGGGCGTAGAGGTCCCCCACCGTCATCAGCGTGGCTTGATCTTTGGGGTCGTGCCGCAGAATCTGCTGATATTCCGCGATCGCCTGCGCGACCTTGCCCTGGTTCAGAAATTTCAGCGCGTTTTCCAGCGCTTTGTTTTTGTTGAAGGCCATGGATTGATTTCGCTGCTCCGCCTTCCCCTACGGCGGGACGTACTTAGGCCACTATGGCGGCTCAGTCCAGAAGGTTAGCACGCGCGAAAAACAAGGGGCAATGAACCGGATAGCGAAGGTGCCAAAGGCGACAACAGTGCCTTTTACGCGCCGAGGACCCTCCGATTACCCTCTGTCGCCCGACCGGAAGCTTCCTCAGAAACTCTCCCTGATGGGTTGCCGGATTCTGCCCGTCCCTACGGAAGGATGGAAAACAGCATTGCAACTCCTATAGTCGTGAAGGTACCCTTTACCGCCCTAACGCCTAAACTAATCTAGAAAGAGAGGAACAATGCTAGCCACGGATTGCGCTGGCCATCCATTTCTGAAGCCCTGGAACGCCAACTTTTTTGTTAAACGGCGACCATTCAAGTTGGTTATACAAATCGCCGTCCTCGGCTTAACGCTGGCTCCTCCCCGGCTGGCGTTCTCTCAAACTCCGCCCTCTAGCCTCGATGCCGCCGAGGAAGCAAAGATCGCAAAACTGTTGGCCGATAGTGGCGCGCCGAGTGTCTCGATTGCCGTCGTCGAGCACGGACAACTCGCCTATGCCAAGGCTTTCGGCAAGGCCTCTCTTGATCCCGATCGCGCTGCCGATGCGCATACGCGCTATGCCGTAGGTTCCGTCAGCAAGCAGTTCACGGCTGCCGCCATTTTATTGCTTGCCGAGCAAGGCAAGCTTTCCTTGGACGACAAAGTTTCGAAATACTTTCCCGACCTCACCCGCGCCAATGAAATCACCGTTCGCCAACTTCTCTCGCACACCTCTGGCTACGAAGATTACGCCCCGCAGGACTACATCATTCCAGAATGGATAAAGCCCACCACCCCCGAGACGCTTCTGAATCAATGGGCAAAAAAGCCTTTGGATTTCGATCCCGGCACGCGCTGGCAGTACAGCAACACGAATTACGTCCTCGCCGGACGCATTTTCGAAAAAGCATCCGGCCGGCAACTCATGCCGTTTCTAAAGGAAAAGTTTTTCGACCCGCTCGGCATGACTACAGCCGGGGATTGCAGTGTGGACAAAACCCCCGAGGATGCGGTGGCCTACACGCGTTACGCTCTCGGTCCCGCTCGTCCGGTTTTGCGCGAAGGCGCAGGATGGTATTTTGCCGCAGGCGAACTCTGCATGACGCCCTCCGACCTCGCCCGCTGGAACTCAGCCTTCCTCCACAAGCAAATTCTCTCCGCTCAGTCCTATGCTGAATTCACCAAGGAAGTCTTATTGAAAAACGGCGATTACACCCACTACGCTCTCGGTCTTCAGCTCACGCAGCGCAATAATATTCCAGTGATCTACCACGGCGGCGAAGTGTCTGGATTCCTTACTCTCAATCAGGTGTTTCCGACGCGCGATGCGGCCGTAACCGTGTGTTCCAACGAAGACAGCATTGAGCTGATAAGCCCGGTTGCCAATGAACTCGCTAACTGGGTTCTGAAACTTCAGAACGACAATTCCGACGGACCGGGTTCAACAGAAGAATTACAGCAGGTTCGCAGTATCTTGGAAGGGCTCCAAAAGGGGCAAGTAGATCGGTCGCTGTTTACCAGCGACATGATTTTTTATTTCAGCCCTACTGCTATTCATGACATCCAGTCTTCTCTTTCGCCGCTAGGGCCTTTGAAATCCGTCACTCGCGCCCGTCAGAGGTTGCGCGGGGGAATGACTTTTCGCGCGTACAATCTTCAATTCGAGAAGAAAAGTCTGATCCTCACTGTTTATTTGACGTCGGATGGACACTACGAACAGTTTTTAATCATGGAAGAGCTCTAAACCGAGAAGTACGATCTTACGAGAGCGGAAGGGTTACCTGAACAGCGCCAACCGCCCAGCATCCTGCCTCCCGCACCGGCGCATAGGAAAACCGGTGCAAGGGAGTCGGTCCGTGCCTCTGCAAGGCCTCCAGATGCTCAGGCGTACCGTAACCTTTGTTCTGTGCGAATCCGTACTGAGGATAGAGCTGGTCATATTCCATCATGCGATTATCGCGCTCTACCTTTGCCAGAATGGAAGCGGCCGCAATCGAAACCGAACGCGCGTCACCATGAATCAGCGCTTTCTGTTCGATCGGCAAATCGATTTCGATCGCATCCAGCAGGAGATAATCGGGAAGTGGAAATAGCTGCGAAACAGCGGCCATCATCGCCTGTCGGCTCGCTTGATAAATATTCCAGGCGTCGATCCGGCTGGCTTCAATTTCTGCCACGGCCCACGCTAGCGCATGCTCGCGTATGCGGGGCGCCAATTCGTGCCTACGTTCTGGGGTCAGCTTCTTGGAATCATCCAGCCCGACGATCCGGCGCCGAGGATTCAATATAACGGCTGCAGCCACCACCGGACCAAACAGCGAGCCGCGTCCCGCTTCATCCAGTCCTGCTATACGCTGCCACCCATGCTGGCGTGCGTCGCGCTCGTAGCGCGTGCAACAAAGTCTGCCCATCGGCCACGAATTTTAGCACACGCCAAAGCCGACGTTTTCCACAAACAAAGATTTTTCCCAAAAGTACTAGCCACGTTGCATCCAGTCTAAAATAAAAAAGCCCGCCCCGATTTCTCGGAGCGGGCAAAACCTAAAGAGGTTATTCTGCCGCGGTTGCCACAGCGGCTTTCTCGTATTGGTCCGCTCGCTTGATACGCGCAGCCTTGCCCTTGCGCTTGCGAAGATAATTCAGTTTCGCGCGGCGCACGCGCCCGTGTTGCACCACGTCAATCGAGCTAATCATCGGCGAATGTACCGGGAAAATTCGTTCCACGCCAATCCCGAAACTTACACGTCTCACCGTGAACGACTCACCCAGCAACTCACCGCGACGGCTCATCACCACACCTTCAAACGGCTGGATGCGCTCTTTGGCTTCCTCGCCTTCCTTCAGCCGCACATTCACGCGGATCGTATCTCCGGGACGGAACACGGGATGGTCCTTGCGGAGTTGGGACTGCTGCGCCTTTGCAATTATCGGTTTCATCACTCATTTTCCGGCAGACCCGCTCAGGTGGGGCCAGCACACAACGCACAATCTCCGATTATAGCGAATTCGCATACGCCTGCCTAGCCAAACTTAGCGCCTCTCCTGTCTTGACACTTCGCGCAGGTCACCCTAGCATCGAGAATTATCTTGTGGCCGGTTTAGCTCAGAGGTAGAGCGAGGGTCTCATAATCCCTAGGTCGTGGGTTCGAGTCCCACAGCCGGCACCAATATCTTCCGCGTCTCCATCCACCTGATTTCAATGGATTGAACGCAACCTACACGCACATTTAAACACCAATAAAATCGCAACAGCAATAATATCGATTTCACAGTCTAAAATGTTGCAGAGCCTTTGCGCTCGTTCGGAGTCGATTTGTCTTCGCAAATTAGAGATTCTTTTTATCGAGGCCGCACAGAGTGAAGAAGCGGTTAGCCCTTTTCTTTTTGATCGCCGGTTCTGCATTTGGCCAGAGTAACTACGGTGAGTTGCGCCTCAGCGTTACCGACCCATCCGGTCTCGGCGTAAAAGGCACAGTGCAGCTCGTCAGCGAGGCCAATCAGTACCGGCATAGCTTCGTCACAGACGACCGCGGCGCTTTAACAGTGCAACGCCTGCCCTACGGTATGTATCGCCTGGAAATCAAACAGATTGGTTTTGCCGATGTATCTGACTCCGTACAAATCCGATCTTCGATTCCAACCGACTACACAATCCAGTTGAAGCTGCCCTCGGTAAACGAATCGGTCATCGTGAACGCCGCCAGTACACTCATCAATCCCGACCAAGCCGGCGCTGTCAACCAGATCGGCTCGGAAGCGATTCAAGACCGTCTCAGTTCTGTCCCCGGCCGCTCCTTGCAGGATCTCGTCAATTCGCAACCTGGCTGGCTTTATGAAGGCAACGCCGTGCTCCATCCGCGCGGTTCCGAATATCAAACCCAGTTCGTGGTTGACGGTATTCCTCTCACTGACAACCGTTCCCCCAGTTTCGGTCCCGAAATCGAAGCGGATGACGTGCAGTCCATGACTATATACACCGCCGGCATTCCCGCTGAATATGGTAGGAAAATGGGCGGCGTCATAGAGGTGAACACTCTGGAAGACTCCCAGGCTGGTTTCCATGGCCAAGCTGTTCTTTCCGGCGGCAGTTTTGATTCAGCGGGCGCTTTCGTCCAAGGTCAGTACGTTTGGGGGAAAAATACATTGGGTGGCAGTGTCAGCGGCAACATGACCGACCATTATCTCAATCCCGTAGTTCCTCAGAACTTTTCAAACACCGGAACATTGGGCGATTTCTCTCTGCACTATCAACGAGAACTAACGTCCAAGGACCGCCTGAGCCTGATCATCCGGCATGAGCTCTCGCGTTACGATATTCCTAACGAGCTTATCCAACAGGCCGCCGGCCAACGCCAAACCGCTGACAATATTGAAACCATGGGAATTGTTTCTTATCAGCACATTTTCTCTTCCAATGCCGTAGCCGAATTTCACGGGATGGTGCGCGACAATTCAAATGACTTCAATTCCAATGCGAATTCCACCCCCATCGAAGTTTTTCAAAACAATTGGTTCCGCGAAGGATATTTCAAAAGCAGTATCACCGTCACTCATGGACGTCACGAAATCAAAGCAGGCGTGGAGTCAGACAATCTCTTCCTGAACGAGCATTTTCGCTATGTAATTACCGACCCTGCTCAATTTGATCCGGGCACGCCCCCCGCTTTCGAGTTCGCCGCAAACCGCCCGGACCTCGAACAATCCGCGTTTGTGCAGGACCTGGTCCGCTTAGGTAATTGGACGGTGAACGCCGGGCTGCGCTGGGATCATTATCAGCTTGTGGTCAATCGGCAAGCCGTCGGTCCGCGCCTCTCAATTTCGCGATACTTTCCTTCTGCCGATCTTGTCCTCCATTTTTCTTACGACCGCATCTTCCAGACCCCCTCATTTGAAAACATTCTGCTTTCCAGCTCCACCGCAGCCACCATGCTCAATCCGATTTCTTTGCAGTTGCCCGTCCAGCCATCCGAAGGAAATTATTATGAAGCCGGCTTCACCAAAGCCTTCTTCAAGAACCTCAGACTCGACGCCAACTATTTCCGCCGGGCCGTAAATAACTATGCGGATGACGATCAGATCGAGAACACCACCATTAGCTTTCCCATCGCTTTTCGAAAAGCCATTATTTACGGGGCCGAAGCGAAAATTACTGTGCCTGATTGGAAACGCTTCTCAGGCTTTCTTAGTTATTCTTACACTGTCGGTAATGCGTGGTTCCCGGTCACCGGCGGCCTCTTCCTGGGCAACGACGCCGTGATACCTACCACGGGTCATTTTCCGGATTCTCAGGATCAACGCAACACCGTCCGCGGCCGTCTCCGCTATCAAATTTCATCGCGCCTGTGGATTGCGGGTGGCCTCCAGTACGACACCGGCCTTCCGTTTGACTTCGACGGTACCTACGCTGAAGCACTCGCTCAATACGGTCAGCAGGTCGTCAACCGCATCAATTTCGCTCGCGGCCGTATCTATCCTGCCTTCCAGGTCAACGCCTCGGCCGGTGCGGACATTTATCAGTCGGAGCGTTTGAATATGCGAATTCAAGCCGACGGACAAAATCTTAACAACGTGCTGAACGTCATCGATTTCGGCGGACTCTTCTCCGGTAACGCAATCGGCCCTTCGCGTAGCTACGCCCTTCGATTAACTGCAGAATTTTGAGTTCGTTTTGAATTTACTCTAGAAGGACTCGCGCCTTGTGGGCGTAGCCACAGGGGAAGGAAATGGTTACGCCCACTCAGCACAGGAGGGTACCGACGTTCCCGCCTAACTTATTTTCTCTTTGCCCACACTAAATTAGATGCGGCAGGAGAATCGGAAGATTGCCGAGCGGAACGCGCTAGATCGTTTAGATACAATGCTTTGAAGCGAGAAGCCGAACCGCAAGGTCCAGGCCCGGACTCGTACTTCTCATGTAGCACGTAACGGAATCAAAGCTCTACTTCACCGGAGCGTTCAACGCCGCCACCAGCTCCACGAAGTTTCCCGCGCTAAGCACTTGATCGATGGCTTCCTTGCGGCTGAACATTTCCCCCGCGTCGCCGAGCAAATCGTGTTGCGATTGGTTATCACCGGTGAGAATCAAAATAATCAGTCGCGAAAGCTTCCCGTCACGCGCGTCAAAATCGATGCCGCGCTCGGATTTGCCAATCACCACGATGGGATGAGGCAGCCCGCCCACTCGCGCATGCGGAACCGCCAGCCCGTTCTCCCACCCGCTCGGAACTATCCTCTCCCGTTCCAATACCAGTCTGAGAAATCTTTCCGGCGCGTTGTTAACGCTGTCCGCCGCCACTTCGCACATATGCTTCAAAACATCTTGCTTGTTTTGTTCCTCAATGTTCGGAAGGAAAAGCTTGCTCGTCGCAATGTCTTTCAATGTTAACGACCGGCGCCTTCGAAGTAGAAAATGTATAGCCGGAGCCGAAATTAAGGAGGTAAACAGAGCCATCACCACCAGCGCCACGAACATAGTTTCGCGAATCAGCCCGGCTTGCAGCGCGAGCAATCCCAGAATCATCTCCATGGCTCCGCGCGCATTCATGGCTAGTCCCACACCCCACGAAGTGCGGCGATCCATTCCGCCAAGTCGCGCTCCCCAGCCTGCGCCAAGCAATTTCCCCAGACACGCCACACCAATCAACGTTAGCGTGAGCTTCCAGTCAAACTTAGTAACGAAATTTGTCCGCAAGCCGATGCTCGCGAAAAAGAACGGGGCGAACACATTGGTCACGATCGAGTGGATATGCTCGGAAGTCCGCTTTCTTAAATGTGTCGATTCCCCAACCGAAATCCCGATAATAAACGCGCCAAATACTGCATGAATTCCCGCAAATTCAGCGAAAGCCGCCCCCGCCAGTGTCAGCGTAAAAATAAATCCCAATACGCCACCCGGCCAACTTGTGTGCGCCTGAATTGCCGGAAGTATTTTGTCGATGATCCAGCGCAACACCGTTAACGCCAGCCCCGCAAAAATAAAAACCAGCAAGATCGTTCGCTTAACGCTATTCATCGAATGCTCTGGCCCGGCATTCATCATCCCCAGAACCATGGAAAACAAAATCCAGCCCACCAGGTCGTCGAACATCGCTGAGGACATCACCACTGTCCCCATCTCCGTTCGCAATAGGTTCAGGTCCATTAGTATCTTTGCGATCACCGGAAGCGCCGAAATCGAAAGCGCGGTGCCCACAAATAACGCGAACACCAGTCTGCTGGCTCCGGTTCCAGCTCCCAGAAATTGCGGGAATGCGAACGCGGAGCCGAAACCCAACGCAAAAGGAATTACCACACCGAAGAAACTCACCAGCAGCGCGCTTTTTCCTTGCCGAAAAATACTGCGCAAATCAATTTCAAGGCCCGCCGTCAGAAGGAAAAACACGACTCCAATCGTAGTAACCGTCTCCAGTACTATCGGCATAGTGCCGGTGCTGGGGAACAAAAACGCGTATATCTGAGGCTTGAAATGGCCCAGTATTGTCGGACCCAGAAGGATCCCTGCAAGAATTTCACCCAGCACCGACGGCTGGCCAAGCTTGTGCATCAATTCGCCCGCGAACTTAGCAGTCCCCAGCAGGACGGCCAACGCGAGGAACATCGTCATCACATCATGTTGCGTAAGGTGCGGCACGGAAACCTGTAGCCTCTGTCATGAATACTTGGTGCGACTCCGTGTGTAACACGACGGCAAACCCACTGCAATCGTAACTAATCGCGCCGCTTAGATGTGCCGTCTTCCTTCCCCGAAAAACCGGGCTGCAAAGACTTATCGCGCACTTCCCAAATTGGCCTATTTGCTGCTATCTGATTGAGCGCACCATGTTTAGGTAAACTGGAATTCACTCCTCAGAAAATGCTACAAACCAGAAAGCGTCCTACAGGTGTGTGTTTGTGGCCGAGATTTGCAGCGCGAAAGGATGTAAGGTCGGCGTGCCGTCCGGACTCGCCGGAGAGCATTTGTGCGTCCTTCACTTCACTCTGTTCATCGAAAACGAATGCGCCGAAATGCGCCGCGAAACCGCTTTAGGAAACACCAAGCATGAGCGCCAAGTGGAATTTATGCAGAAAATTTCAGCGCGCGGCGAGATTCTAGTCAAAACTGCCACCAGCGGATTTCCCATGTCAGATGAATTAAAGGCCCGGGTTCTGAGCACGCTACTGACGCTGATGAACACACGGGAAAATATGGATCGCGCTGCCATGCGCCAATCGGCGATTCGCCGTTTCTCAGGTTAGAGCTTTCTTCGCTAACTTCTCTACGCTCCCACAAATCGCGCATAAAGCGACCGCGCAACCGCGGGATCTTTGGTCCCCTTCACAATAGCCCGCCCGTCGGCAAAAACGGTCATCTCGTACGGCGCCACTTGAAAGCGCAGCAAAAACTTATTATCACGCACTTCGGACACAGAACCACCCTTCAGCTTTAGTCCGAGAGCTCTCAAATCGAGTCTGCGACCGCGCTCGTGTATCTGCACTGAATCGCGACCGCACATAGTGATGTGAGGCTGGGCGTCTCCTTCCAGATAAGAAAACTCGCGCCGGCCACAAGCGCGACACTCAGGATTGCGTGACACGCCTACGGATTGGAATTTGCCTGTCCACACGTCGCACGACAGCAACTTCCCGTGCAGCGCCTTCGGTTTCCCTGCCAGAATTTTTATCGCTTCGGCTGCTTCGATGGAGCCCACCACTCCCGCTGCTGCATTCAGAATGCCGGCTGTGTCACAAGTGGCTTCAGCCGCAGCGTCGCTCGATTTTTCCTGCCCTTCCAACAAGCACGCTAGACAAGCCGTCCGCCCCGGCTGAATCGTAAATGTCACGCCGTAACTTCCAATCGCAGCTCCGTAAATCCACGGAATGTTCAACGATAGCGCCGCATCATTAAGCAAAAGGCGCGTTTCGAAATTGTCCGTGCCATCAATAATCACGGTGAACCCTGCCAGAAGTTCCCCCGCATTCTCCGGAACTAGATCAGCGACCATCCCCTCGATTCGCACATCGGAGTTAATTGAGTGCAGCCGTCTTTCCGCGGCGACGGCTTTGGGCAAAAGCTCTCGCGCATCCGCTTCTTCGAAGAGAGTTTGCCTCTGCAAATTTGATAGCTCCACGAAATCTCGATCTATGATCCGCAGCCGTCCCAGCCCAGCGCGCACCAGTAAATTCGCTGTAACGGTTCCCAAGGCGCCGCAGCCCACCAGCGCCGCGCTTCCAGCCAAAATCTTTTCCTGACCGTCCGCGCCAATACCGGGGAAAAGAATTTGCCGCGAGTATTTTTCGGATTGGTCGCTGTTCATCGCCTGTTTCCTGCTATGAACTTCATCATAGCGCCTTTTCGCGTCTCACAGGCAACGCGACATGCTAACCTTTCCTCTTAATCTTCTGGGCGAATGAGACTTTCTTGGAACACGTCGAATGAACTGCGCCGGTGCGTGGGCCTCGCAGCCATACAAGCCGCAGTCCCTGCTTTGATTTTTTTCTGCTGCCTATCTGTACGAGCTCAGCAATCATCGTTGGAAGGCCAGCCCGTGGCCGAAATCCGCATCCTGGATGAATCTGGAAAAGAGATAGCGCCCCATCTAAGATCGTTTCCTCTGCATGTCGGTGAACCCTTTGACATTGCCAAGGAACGCGACACTTTGCGCGAACTGTATCGCAACGGCGATTTTGCCGATGTACAGGTAAAAGCCGTTCCCACTTCTCAGGGCATCCGGCTGGATTTCCTCGTGCGCCGAAATTACTTCAATAACGCGATTCGCATAATAGGATTGAAAGAACCGCCCAGTGAGCCTGCCGCTTTAGCCGCCTTGCGTTTAGGTCTGGGAGAACCTTTCCGCCAGAGCGCTCTGCTGGAGGCCATTGACCGCTTGAAAGATACGCTCCGCAACGAAGGCCTCTTTCAAGCAAAAGTAACATGGACCCTAACGCCTCATGAAGACACCCGCCAGATGGACGTCAACATCACGGTGGATCCCGGTCCGCGCGCGATAATTGGAAGCTTTGTGGTCGAAAATAAAACTTCCTATCCCGATGACGCGCTAATTCGCCGCTCCAAGATCAAAGTAAAAAATCAACTCACCACCGCGCGACTGACCAAGGCCAGCGACCGCCTCAAGAAGTATTTGGTGAACCAGGGTTATCTCGGCGCCGGAGTGCTGATTACTCCCGGCCCCTACGACCCGAAATTTAATACCGTATCTTTGAAGTATGAGGTGAACGCAGGTCCGCAGGTAAGTATCGAAATCGTAGGAGCGCATTTGAGCAAAGGCAAGCTTCACACGGTCTTGCCAATTTATTCGGAAGGAGCCGTGGACGAAGATCTGTTGCAGGAAGGCCGTCGCAATCTCCGCGATTATTTTCAACGCCAAGGCTATTTCAATGCCAACGTTGAGCTCACTTCTAGCGGAAATGCCACTGATAAAGGGCGAGTCATCAGCTACAAGGTAAGTCTTGGAGACAAATATCGTTTTGCTGGCGTGGGTTTCACAGGTAACAAATATTTTGACAGAAAGTTGCTGGAAAGCAGATTGCAACTCCAGCCCGCTTCCTTCGGTTCGAACGGCCGTTTTAGCCAACAATTGGTCAATGACGACGCCGACTCCATTCGCGGCGTGTATCTCTCCAACGGTTTCCTGGATGTGAAGGTTACCCCTTCGATCGATGACAACTATCGGGACAAGAAGGGAAACCTCTTCGTCTCTTTCGCCATCGTGGAAGGTCCGCAAACCTTGGTAGACAATCTCCACATTGAAGGCAACAAGGTCATCAGCACCGAAGCTCTCCTGGGCGTCATCGGCTCCTCGCCGGGCCAGCCCTATTCCGCCGCCAGCGTAGCCAGCGACCGCAACAATATCCTGGCTATGTATTACAACGAAGGCTTCCCCGAAGCTCATTTTCAAGAGGAATTAACGCCCGGTGCTTCAGCCACCGAAGTCCGGCTTACCTACCACATCATCGAAGGCGTGCGCATCGAAGTGGCAAGAGTCTTGATCACCGGCTATCAATTCACTCGTCCCGGTGTGATCTCGCGCCAGGTAAAAATCAAACCGGACGGCCCGTTACGCGAGAGCGATGTTGTCGAGACTCAGCGCCGCCTTTACAACCTCGGCGTATTTAATCGCGTGCAGATCGAGCCGCAAAATCCCGGCGGAACTGATCCGGAGAAAACGGTCGTAGTGGATCTACAGGAAGGCAAACGCTATACCATTGGATACGGGGGAGGATTTGAAGTCCAACAAATTGGTGCTAGTTGCAGCAGCTCGAGTAAGAATACAACCAGTTGTAATCCCAATGCCACTGTGATTGCCGCCAGCCCCCGCCTGATTTTCGAAGCTTCGCGGTCCAATATGTTCGGCTTGGCGCAAACCCTTACCTTCCGAGCTCGCGTAAGCACCCTCGAATATCGATCGCTTGTGAGTTACACGGCCGACAACTTTGGCGGACATCCCACGATCAGCGTTCAACTCATCGGTTTGGCTGATAAGATGCAAGACGTTCAGACGTTCACATCCGTCCGATACGAGGGCGCTTTTCAGGTTGCCGAAAAGCTCGGGCGCTCAAGCTCCTTACTATATCGCTATTTTTTCCGTCGAGTTACTGCTTCCGATCTGCACATCACTCCAGACGAAATCCCATTGTTCAGCCAACCCACCTTGGTATCCGGGTTTGGGATTACTTATGCTCGCGAGCGCCGTGATAATCCCGCGGACGCCACGCGTGGAAATTTTAACACCGTCGATTTGAGCGTCGCCTCAACCTCGCTAGGCTCCAGCGCCAGTTTTTTCCGCGGCTTCTTTCAGAACTCATCGTTTCATCCGTTCGGACGCGCCTTCGTCTTCGCGCGCGCCACTCGTTTTGGCATTGAAGAGCCGCTGGGCCAGACCGTCGAAGGTGGCCCATCGGAAGGTGGCTCAACTGATTGCAGCTCCACCGCTCCTCCCGTCACCGAGCAGGTCATTCCCTTGCCCGAACGTTTCTTTTCCGGCGGCGCAACCTCGTTGCGCGGTTTCGGCCTGAACGAAGCCGGCCCTCGCGATCCTTGCACTGGATTTCCTATCGGCGGTCTGGCCCTTTTGGTTTTCAACCAGGAATTGCGCTTCCCAATGAAGCTGCCGTACGTCGGCAGCAAGTTAGGCGGCACGCTCTTTTACGATGGTGGCAACGTATATAGCGACGTCAACCACATAAACCTTTCTTGGAAACCGTCTTCCACTACCAACCTGAATTATTTTTCCCACACCGTAGGCTTTGGCCTGCGATATCCCACACCGGTCGGCCCGGTCCGAGTTGACTTCGGCTTCCAGCTCAACCCGGCTCAATATCAAGCGACTATTGCGCCGTCCACTGTGCCGCAGCTTTTCCGTCTGCCGCGTTTCCAATTCTCGTTCAACATCGGACCGGTCTTTTGATGAGACGCTCGCTCACACGCGTCATACTGATCCTTGGATCCTTGGCTTTGCTCGCCGGGCCTCGAGCTTGGCAGGCTGGCGCGCAATCCGCATCTCCGTCCAAATCCCCCGCCCAAGATTCCTCGACGATCCCAGTCGATGGAATAGCAGCACGCATTGAAGATGACCTCATCTTGGAGAGCGAAGTCCGCGAACTGGGCGCCTTCCAGATTCTTTCCGACGGTAAAGCCAAACCCCGAGACGTGCTCATTCGAGAATTAGCTGATCAATGGGTTGTGCGAGGAGAGGCCAACGCCGCGAAGTACCCATTTCCGTCCGCCGATGAAATCGAAAATGCCTTCCAGCAATTTGTGAAACAGTTCCCTTCTTCCGAAGAGTTTCATAAACGCCTTGCCGCCGCGGATTTGACGGAAGCCGCGGTAAAACGAATCTTGGCCCAGCAACTCTTTCTCGCACATTTCCTCGATTACCGTTTTCGTGCCGCCGCTCAGGTTGACGACAAAGAAGTGGAGAAATATTACAACGAAGAATTCGCACCTCAGCTTAAAGCTCGTAACGAACCCGTTCCTCCTTTGGAGGATGTGGAAGACACCATTCGCGAAGTCCTCATTCAACGAGCCATCAACGATCGCGCTGAGAAGTGGCTGGATGATACGCGTCAACGATTGAAGATCGATGTCGTTGACGACCGGAGCCCCTCGTGAGCGCCCGGCGTCTAACTCGCTGGACCTTATATTTTCTCGGTTTCTTGATTGCCGTCTGCCTGATCACGTTCGGATTGTACGAGAGTGGCGTTGTTGAGCGCTGGGCCCGCGATCAAATCGTACAGCAGCTTCAGCTTCGGACTGGTGCGCGCGTGGAACTCGGCGCGTTCCATCTAAAATTCCTGCGTTTAACCGCTCGCGGTGAAAATTTGACTCTCCACGGCCTGGAAAATGGGGACCAGCCGCCTTTATTTCATGCAGACCGTGTTGACGTCGGAGTGACAATCCTCTCATTTTTCCATCGGCAATTTGCCTTGAACGAATTAGTCATTGACCGGCCACAGCTTGCAATTCAATTCGATGAAAACGGTCGCAGTAACCTGCCCACTCCAAAAATTGCGTCCACCGAATCCTGGCGCCACAATCTTTTTGATTTGCAAATCCGATGGCTGGAGCTGCGAGATGGTAGCGCGTTGATCAACGACCGTCGCGTTCCGCTCACGGCAAAAGGCCAGAACTTCGAATTTAAATTGAATTACGAGCCCGCCGCGCAAGGCGCCGACTCCTACATCGGAAACCTCCAATGGAAACAGGTGGAAATTACCGAGCGCAAGGATGCTTCCTTCCGCTCCGATCTTTCCGCCAAGTTCACTCTTCACCGTAACGCCTTTGATCTCGACGAGTTTGTCTGGAAACTTCCCCACTCCGAACTCAATCTTCGCGCCGAGCTGCCCAGTTTTGCACAACAGAATTGGAACTTCCGCTATCGCGCACGCATCTCCCTCGTTGATTTTCGTGCAGTCCTCCGCCAGCCCCTCGTTCCCGATGCCATCGCAGATTTTTCCGGCAAGGCAAGTTATGACGGAAGTGATTGGACCGCGAACGGCCACTACTCCGCCCAGAAAGTCAGTCTGCCCTATGTTTGGTTCCACGCAGGCGGCATCGAAACTTGGGGCGATTACGATCTGTCCCATGAACTTCTAGTCTTGCCAAAGTTTGGAATACGCGCCCTCGGCGGAACCGTTGATGGCCTCCTGGAAATGAATCTGAAGACTCTCGCGGTCCGCACCGAAACCCACTTGCAAGGCGCTAGTCTTGCTGCCGCTTACGCGGCCGTGGACAATCCTGAATTCCCCGTAAACACGCTCCATTGGGACTCTGTTATGGACGTCGTCTCCATTAATACTTGGACCGGTGCGTTCGCGCACTTCCGCTCCCAAGGCCAGTCTCATTGGACTCCTGCATCCTACAATCCACCGGGAACCACCTCGGCCACGGCATTCATTACTTACGACTACGCGGATGACTCCGGAACTGCCACATTCACTCAAAGTGAGATTTCCACACCCACCACAAAAATCGAGTTCGATGGTTACCTCGGTGGACGCGATTCTGCTCTCGAGCTGAAACTTAACGTACACGACTTATTGCCGTGGGACGATTTCATCAACAAACTGCGTGGAGTCAGCTCCGTTCCTGCCCGTGAAGCCGGCGGCGTCGCGTTTCGAGGGCGTATCGTGGGTCCCATCACTGGCCCCACGTTTGTCGGACATTTCAGCGCCACCGACGCGCATTACGATGCGCTTTACTGGGACCGCATTGAAGGAGACCTGGAATACTCTCTCGATTTTTTCAGTTTGAAAGATGCCACGGTCCGACGAGGGCAATTTTCCGCAGCACTCAACATGCGTTTGGATTTCGATGGCGACTGGAGTTTCGTCCCCGCTAGCCGTTGGAGCCTTGATGCCAAAGTTGAGCGCGGTCCCACCGCTGACCTGCAAGCCATGCTCGGTACAAACTATCCCGTTTCCGGGATTCTCAGCGGCACCTTTCACGGTGGCGGAACCAGTGCAATCCCCGTCCTGGACGGAAATTTCGTCCTCGACGATATCGTAGCGAAGGGATATCACTTCGACCGCCTTGGAGCCCAGCTACATTACACTCGTGACGAAATTCAGCTTTCTCAAGCTGACCTTCGCCGCGACACCGGGCACGTGAGTGGCGATGTGCTTTATCGTCCCGCCGACCAGACCGTCGAATTCAATCTTAGTGGTGGCGGGATCGCCCTCGAAAAAATTGCCGTATTGCAGAAAACCTCTTTGCCCATTGGAGGGCAACTTCAGTTCTCCGTTCAGGGACACGGACCCATTCGCACTCCCATCGCAAAGGGAAATGTCCACCTGGTGGGGCTCACTGTCGGCGCCGACAAAGAAGGTGATTTTCACGCCGAGGTTGAATCGGATGGCAAAGATGCTCACGTCACCGTCAATTCCGAAATGTCCAAAGGAAAACTGACAGGCCAGCTCGATGTTGGACTCATAGGAGACGAACTAATTTCCGGAAATCTCACTGTAAGAGAATTTGACCTGGATGCCCTCATCACTGCCAGTCTTCATCTAAAGGATTTAA
Organism: uncultured Acidobacteriota bacterium; assembly: GCA_963838475.1. GTDB lineage: Bacteria > Acidobacteriota > Terriglobia > Acidiferrales > UBA7541 > Palsa-295. The sequence goes on along the minus strand of CAWIRJ010000004.1, from coordinate 332,363 downwards.
CACGCCCAAGCGTTGTGAACGGTGAATTTACAATTTCGGGCGCGCTTCGGAAACCCGATTCCATCGAAGTTAAAGTGAACATTTCCGATATCTCTTTTGACTATCAGTTTGTGCAACTTCAGAACGAAGGCCCGATCCAGATTGTCTATCACCGAAACGAAGTACGCATCGAGCAAGCCCATATTCACGGCCCGAATACGGACATGCAGTTAACCGGCTCGGCGCGTTTCGACCGTGATCGTCCTCTTCATCTCAATTTGTCCGGTGGCATAAATTTGCGTTTTGCCACCGGACTTTTACCCGCAATTGGAGGCGCAAGGTGAAGCGGACGTGAACGCTTCGGTCGAAGGCACCATATCGAAGCCACGCATCACCGGTCGCGCCAACGTCCGCGACGCTTCCGCTCACTACTCCGATTTTCCCGTCGGGCTATCACATGTGAACGGAAATCTCGTCTTCGATCAAAGCCGTTTGCTGTTCGAACGTGTCACCGCCGAATCTGGCGGCGGACAATTGACGCTTAGCGGCAGCTTGAGTTATGGCGTAGGGCCCATGCGCTATGAAATCAACGCGGTGACACCGCAGGTTCGCGTTCGCTATCCTCCCGGAATGAGTTGGTTGATCGGCGGCTCATTGCAATTGGCAGGAACGCAGGACGCTGCGATTCTTTCCGGCCGCATACAAGTCCAGCGTTTGCTTTTTGCGCAAGGCGTCGATTTGGCGTCCTTCTTCGCATCCTCCGCCCAAACCGGAGTGGTTGCCGTTTCCACTTCCGCCTTCATGCGCAACCTCACCTTCGACGTTTCCGGGCACACAAGTGCCGGAGCGCGCATTGAATGGGGTGGGGCTCACGTCGAAATTGATGGCGATCTGCATCTCCGCGGCACCTGGGATCGGCCCGTTTTGCTGGGTCACATACACCTGCTCGGTGGCGAGATGGCATTCCGCGGTAATAATTTTACGCTCACGCGCGGCGACCTTAACTTTGCGAATCCGTTTCGCTTGGATCCTGTGCTCAACATCGAAGCCACTTCAGTCATCAGTCAATATCAGGTCACTATAAATTTCACCGGACCCGCCAGCCGTCTTGTGCTCAATTACCGCTCTGACCCACCGCTACCCGATTCCGACATCGTTGCCCTCCTCGCTTTGGGCAGCACCGGTCAAGAGAGCGCCCTCCGCTCCCAATCGGCTGGTCAAAACTACGGCGCTACCGCCCTGTTATCCGAAGCGATCTCAACGGGATTCGGCGGGCGCATCGAAAAACTCTTTGGCATCAGTCAGTTTCGCGTGGACCCATTTCTCGCCGGCACCGCAACGGAATCCAACGCCGCCGCGCGCGTTACGATCGTGGAACAGGTTTCCCGTGACCTTACGATCACGTACTCTTCGAACGCCGCATCCGATCAGGAACAGCTCATTCAAGTGGAGTACCATCTCAAACGCGACGTCTCCATTATTTTTCTCCGCGATATAAACGGAAGCTACGCGCTCGACATAAAATTCGTGAAGCACTTCAACTAGTTAAATCTTCAGAAATTACTCCGGCGTCAGAAAAAGTGATTCGGGCGAAAGCCGCACGTGCCAGGGGCAGGGAATATCGCGGAAACGCAGCCATTTTTCCTTGAACACCTCGGCTTGCAAATCGTAGGCCGTCTCTTCGCCGTGCGGTCGAAGTCGCAGGTAGAGCGTTTCGCGGAACGGTGTTTCCGAAGCTCGAACCAACCAGCAGGGAAAGACGTTCTCTGTTGCGTCACGCCCCGTCCTTGCTTCCATAAAATCAATGTGATGTGCGCGTATCCCCACGTACGCCGGCTGCTTGGACAGTGCTTGGTCCACGCGAAGCTCGCAACCCCAATCCAATGCTTCGACGCTTCCGTCTGCCTTCATTCTCGCACGCGAAAAATTCTTGCAGCCCGTCAACTGCCCCACTTCGCGCGACGGCGGACGGCGAAAAATCTCTTCTTTCGGTCCATATGCTGCCATTCGCCCCCGCGAGAGCACCAGAAGCCTCTCGCCCAGTCGATACGCTTCTTCGATATTGTGGGTAACCACGAGCGCAGGGCGTTGATACGTGGAAAATACTTCCTGAAGCTGCGCTTCCACCTGACTCCGCAAATGCGTGTCTAATGCTGATAGCGGTTCATCCAGCAACAGCGCTTCCGGATCGATCGCTAGCGCCCGCGCCAGCGCCGTTCGTTGTTGCTCGCCGCCCGAAAGCGCGGGCGGATAACGATTGGCCAGCTCTTTCAAGTGTGTGCGTTCGATCAGCGCTGTCACGCGTCCCGCTCTTTCCTCCCTGGAGAATTCATGCAATCCGAACCCAATGTTTTCCGCCACCGTTCGGTGCGGGAAAAGCGCGTAATTCTGAAATACCATCCCGATGCGCCTTCGTTGCGCAGGAACCAGAATATTTTGTTGTGAGTCAAATAAGATTCGATCCCTGAGGGCGATGCGTCCCCGCTCTGCACGCTCTAACCCGGCAATACATCGCAGCAACATCGTTTTGCCCGCGCCGGAAGGTCCTAAAATGCTTAGCGGTTCTTCGGAAGCCGTGAAGGCAACATCCAACTTGAAGTCTGAAAGTTTCTTTTCGATTTGAACTTCGAGCGCCATCTCAGCGAGCCAATCGGCGCGAGCGTCCCAAACCTTGCGTGCGCGTCCAGTAGTAGAGCCCGCTCAGAAGTGCGAGCGAAATGACCACATCGAGTGCGCACCAATACAACGCTCGCTGGATGTCGTCCGCTTCCACTGCGAAATAAATGGCGATCGGAATCGTTTCTGTTCGGCCGGGAATATTTCCGGCAATCATTAATGTTGCGCCAAACTCCCCCAGCGCCCGCGCAAAAGAAAGTATGGTGCCAGCCAGAACACCCGGCCACGCCAGCGGCAGTGCAATCTCACGGAAAACGCGCCACTCCGAGGCTCCCAATGTCCGCGCTGCCTGCAGCAGGCCAGGTTCCACCTGTTCGAGAGCCGCGCGGGCGGTTATGTACATCAGCGGGAACGAAACAACCGTGGCGGCAATCACAGTAGCAGGCCATGAAAAAACCGCCGTAGCTCCAAATTGAAGCAGCAACTGACCCAGTGGCCCGTGTCGTCCGAGAAGCAATAGAAGAAAAAAGCCAACTACGGTAGGAGGCAATACCAGGGGCAAAAGGAAAACGCCGTCCACGAGCGCTAGCGCCGGGCCGCTATGCCGCTCCCGCCAGACCGCTGCTGCCACTCCAACTACCAGCGTGATTGCGGTCGCCGTTACGCTCGTCGCCAGCGATATCCAGACAGGAGACCAATCCATCCGCAGGATTGTAACCGTTTCAGATTTTTCCTTGCGGATTATTCGGGTCGTTGAAGCCGTACGTCTTGAAAATCTCCAACGCGTGGGGCGTTTCCAAAAAACCCAGAAAGGCTTTCGCGGCGTCCGGTTCTTTGGAGTTTTTCAACACCGCTGCGGGATACACGATCGGATCGTGCGAGTTAGGGGGAGCCGTAAAAATCGTTCGAATTTTCGGCGAAGTTTGCGCGTCGGTGCGATACACCAACCCTGCATCGGCGTTCCCGCTGGCCACGAATGTCACTACCTGCCGCACATCCTTCGCATACACGGCTTTTTTCTGCACATCTGCCCACAACCCCAGATGTTCCAGAGTTTGCTGCGCGTACATTCCCGCCGGCACCGTGGCAAGCTCGCCAAGCGCGACAGTTTTTACTACGCTTTTGGCTAAATCCTGGAACGTATGGATATTGTCTGTATCAGAAGGCGCAATCAGCACTAAATCATTCGCCACAATGTTCTTTCGCGTTTCGGCAAGAATCAGGCCCGCAGATTGAAGCGCGTCCATCTGCTTCTGCGCCGCCGAAAAAAATATGTCCACTGGAGCGCCCTGCTCGATCTGATGCTGCAATGTCCCGGAGCCGCCATAATTAAAAGTAACTTTCGCCCCGGGATTGTCCCGTTCATATTCGCGCCCCAGCTGGTCGAGCACATCTTTCAAACTAATCGCTGCCGACACTGTGATGGGAGCCGGCTTGGCCGGCGGCGATTGTTGGGCAAACGCCGCCAATCCCGCCACGGCAATCAGAAAAACAATTCCGACCCACAGCCCGCGTGATTCTTGCACACGGTTGTTTCGCAAAAACATTCGCGGCATCGGAAAGCTCCTCTCTTACACCGTGCGACTGATCACTGCTGGGGTGGATTCGGCTTGGTACCCGGAGCCGGAGTTGAATTTGGAGTTGGAGTTCCTGAGGCTGGTGCCGGCCCCGCATTCGGCGCTGGAGCCGGATGGTCTGGGTCTGGCGGCAGCATTTGCTTTAGCTGCGGGTACTCGTCTGACATTCCTCGCAGCACGGCGAGCACAACTTTCTGGTCCATCTCCATGCCTTTTTGCTGCGACTCCCGGACCACGTCTGGCATTTCCTTCACCATTCGCTGTCCCACCGGCGATTCGTAAAACTTGGTTATTCCTTGTATATCTTCCACGGAAAAATGCTGGGCATAAACTTTTACCAGGGCGTCAGTCACTGCATTCGGCGGCGCACCTGCGGTGAATCTTTGCGAGAATGTATCCATGAATTTGGGTAACTGGTCTGGTGGAAGCGCGCGACTCATGCCTTCGTGTACCTTGTCCGTCCACCCGGCAACGAGGTTTTCACCCTCTTTCGATTCGCCGGTGACATCCAACAAGTGCCGGATAGCCGCTTCTTTCGCTGGATCCAGTTTTTCGACGGGCGCTTTCGAGTCCGCTCCGGTTGGTTTCGCCGCAGGTTGTCCCGGTTGAACTGGAGCGGCAGTTGCCGGTTTCTGTTGCGTGCCGGCCGCGGGCGTTTGCGCTAGCGCCGGGCCCGCCGTGAATAACACGGCAGCGATCAGGGCATTTCGAAGTTTCATCTCATTCTCCTGTTTTACGGTCCGGGCAACAGCCCTGACGCAACTACCTCTAGAATCGTATCGAACACCGCCTGTAGATGCAATTTATACGCGGCGCTGAAGCAAACCCTTCCGGTAGCAACCTGACGCAAGCCTGTGGTAGCTTTTGCGGAGCATGAGCGGCATTGCTAATCGAAGTTCCGGAGTCGAAGACAAGTTCGAAGCGGCGCGCCAAGAAATGGTTGCGCGTCAGCTTCGTGCGCGCGGCATTACTTCTCAGACCGTCCTCGACGCCATGGCCTCCGTTCCGCGCCACCTCTTCGTTTCACCCGACCAAACCTCCTCAGCCTATTCGGACGAGCCTCTTTCTATAGGAAGCGGTCAAACCATCTCCCAACCCTTCATGGTTGCAGCTATGTCCGAGGCCCTTTCTCTCCAAGGCAGCGAACGTGTACTAGAAGTAGGCGCCGGGTCGGGATATCAGGCCGCAATCCTCTCGCTTTTGGCACGCGATGTCACAGCCATTGAAGCGCAACCTGAACTCGCCTCTCAGGCGCGCGAACGTTTGTCTCGCCTCGGTTATACGAACGTCCGCGTCGAAGCAGGCGACGGCTCGATGGGCTGGCCCCCCATGAGTTCCACGCATGGACCGCCCGGCGCGCTCTACGAAGCTATCCTCGTGGCCGCGGCTGCTCCCACGGTACCTCCGCCTTTAGTCGAACAGTTGGCCGAAGGCGGCCGCTTGGTTATTCCCGTAGGCAAATCGGATCATCAGGAATTGGTTCGCATAGTCAAACGCAATGGCTCTATCTCTCAGGAGTCTCTTTTCGCCTGCCGTTTCGTTCCTCTGCTGGGACACTTTGGCTGGCACCCAATCGCGCAGGGATCACCGCGGGAATGACTTCCTCGCCGGAACTTTCCATTATAATTCCTGCCTATAACGAAGAGTCGCGCCTGGCCCGCACACTCACTCGCATCCGCGATTATTTTGCGAGCAAGAACATTTCGCCAAATCAGGTTGAAATTCTGATAGTGGACGACGGCTCGCGTGACAATACCGCTCGCGTCGCCGAAGAATGGGCGCGTGAGATGCCTTCCGTCCGCTTGATTTCAAATGGAGACAATCGCGGAAAAGGTTTCAGCGTCCGACATGGGATGCTCGAAGCATGTGGCCGCATCGCGCTTTTCACCGATGCCGATCTGTCTTCGCCAATCGAAGAGTGCGAAAAGCTTCTTGCCGCCATCGACGCGGGTAACGACGTCGCTATCGGCTCCCGTGCTCTGGATCGTTCGCTTATCACCATGCACCAGTCGCAACTCCGCGAGCTTGCTGGGATGATTTTCAATGGATTTGTGCGAATCGCCATGGGTTTGCCTTTTCGCGACACGCAGTGCGGATTCAAAGCCTTCGTGCGGGAGCCTTCACGCATCGTCTTCGAACAACAGCGAATCGAACGCTTCGGATTCGACCCAGAGATACTGTTCCTCGCCAAACGTCACGGCCTGCGAACCGCCGAAGTCGCCGTGCGATGGGCCCACGACCCGGCAACTAAGGTTCACATGTTGCGCGACAGTTTGATGATGTTCTTCGATCTCATTATCATCCGCTGGAACTGGCTTCTGGGCCGGTACCCCAAGCGGCCGCATAAAAACTAGCTGCTTTTCTATTTCGGTTGGGCCGTCGGCGGCAGTAATCCATTCAGTCGCAGATAAATCGCCACGATGCTGTAATGATCCGCGAAATCGTTGCTCAATGCGATCATTGCCGGAGCGCGAAAAAGCTTTCACGCCCTCTTGTGTAGTTAGCAACTTTGTATAACAAAGTACTTTACACATTCCTCCTGTTAAACTATGCTCCACCCATGGTTAATCCTGATCCAATCCGACCGCGCACTTCCGAGCCTCGCGCTCTCGATGATCACGCCCGCGACAACCTTCGCTTTATTCGCGAGACCATGGAGCGAGCCGGCTCCTTCACTGCGGTCCCTGGATGGGGCGGCATAGCCATGGGCATCACCGCGCTCGGAGCAGCAGCAATCGCCTCCACGCAAGCCTCGCCGATGGCTTGGCTGCTCACCTGGATCGCAGAAGCTGCTCTGGCCATCGCCATCGCTGCTTGGACCACCTTCTCGAAAGCTCGCGCCTCCGGTTCTTCCCTTTTCTCCGGACCCGGGCGGCGTTTTGTTTACAGTTTCGCGCCCCCGCTGCTGGTCGGCGTGTTGCTCACCGCGCTTCAATTGCGCACCGGAATAGTCGGCGCTATCCCCGGCGAATGGCTGCTGCTCTATGGCACAGGCGTGGTGACCGGCGGCGCATTCTCGATTCGCGTAGTACCTTTGATGGGCCTCTGTTTCATGGTGCTAGGAGCCGTTGCGCTTTTCTGCCCTTGGCACTGGGGCAATCTATTTCTGGCCGCGGGATTTGGGGCTCTCCACATTATTTTTGGCGCGGTCATTGCGAGGAAATATGGCGGCTAAATCTGCAACTTATCGCGCAGAGCGCGAAGATTCTCCGAAGCGCGTCGCGGCTCGTGCGCGTTCCAACGAGTTGTCCGCTTCAGATCTTGATCGCCTGATTCACGAGCGCACGCGGCTGGCCATCGTCAGCGCGTTGGCCGTGAATCCTTCTCTGGCCTTCAATGAACTGAAGCAACTGGTGCGCGCCACGGATGGCAATCTGAGTGTTCACGCTCGCAAGCTCGAAGAAGCCGGCTACGTAACTTGCACGAAAACGTTCGCCGGACGCCTGCCCAAAACGGAATATCGCCTTTCCGCTGCCGGCCGTCGCGCCCTCGAGAAATATCTGAATCATATGGAAGCTTTAATTCACGCCACGCGCGAACGTTAATGATTTAAAAAAATTTGGACGGTTACTTTATGAATAAAAGTACTTTGAAATCAATGAATCACGGACTTCACGTCGCTATCTTGCTTGACGGAAACGGCCGCTGGGCCGCCACACGTGGTTTGGCTCGTTCCGAAGGCCATCGCGCGGGAGTGGAAGCTGTCCGTCGCATCGTGCGCGCTGCTCCCGCACTCGGTATCGGAACGCTCACACTCTATGCTTTTTCCTCTGACAACTGGGGTCGTCCCCAAAACGAAGTATCCTCACTCCTGGCCTTGCTCGAAACCTTTTTTCGAAACGACGCTGGCAGATGCTCCGCCGAAGGTATTCGCCTGCGTGTGATTGGCCGCCGCGACCGTATTCCTCTGTCTCTTTCCCAGGCAATCGACTTCGCCGAGCGCGCCACTGCTTCTGCACGCGCTTTGGAATTGCGCATCGCCATAGACTATTCCGCCCGCGATGCCATCCTTCGCGCTTCCTGCTGGATGCTTTCCAGCCTCGAAATATCCCAACGGGAATTTGCCAAGCGCCTCGGAGAAGTAATGCACACCTCCGGCCCCACGCTCGATGTCGATCTCTTGATCCGCACGGGAGGGGACCGGCGCTTAAGCGATTTCATGCTCTGGGAGTGCGCCTACGCCGAACTTTTTTTCACCCCGCGCATGTGGCCGGAATTCGAGGCCACCGATCTAGCGGAAGCTGTTAGAGATTTCTTGAAACGAGAGCGCCGCTTCGGAAAATTGCCGGAAGCCGCTGCAAGCTAATCCGATCCTGCTCGTGAGCGTCCAGTCCGGGTTCGCGCGGTTGTTATAGGCCGCTCGCCATAGGTATCGTCACCCTGCTCGCACAATCTCAAATGCTCTCTTAATCACGCGCGTTGCCGTCGGGGTAAGCGAAAACTTCGCCAATTCATCTTCGCGCGCCCAAGCCACGTCCACCACGTCGCTTGCCGCTCGCGCCACTCCACTCACAACTTCACACAAATAATCCAATATCACGAAATGGTAGCGCCACTTGCCGTCTGCATCCATCGTCACGCGGTCAAACGCTTCGACCAAATCCTGAACTTTTACTTCCAAGCCGGTTTCCTCTGCTAACTCGCGCCTAACCCCGTCGCGCAACGATTCTCCCAATTCGAGCATTCCCCCGGGAATCGACCATTCCCCTTCCAGCGGCGGCCCACCGCGGCGTATTAGTAGTACGCGATTTTCGGAAACTACCACTCCTCCCACGCCTACTAACGGACGCTCTGGATATTCGCGGCTAGACACTTTTACTCATTCCTCCTCGCGAAAGCTTGACACTGGCGTTATATAATACGCCCGTCGGCGCAGGCCGGCCCTTGGAAGGAGAGAAATCCGTGACCCGATGTCCCGAATGCGACGCCGAAATTGATCTCGACGAAGACGAAGTGGAAGAAGGCGAAATCCTGAGTTGCCACGAGTGTGACGCTGAACTCGAGGTAACCCAAACTCATCCGGTTCATCTCATCGCTATTTCCGACGATGAAGATGAGGAAGAAGACGACGACGAAGACGACGCCGACGAAGAAGCCGTGGTCGAGGAAGAAGAAGAGGAAGAAGAAGCAGAATGAATTTCCTCGACCCTCTTCCACTCTTTTTCTTCCGCGGATTACCTCGGATGGCGGAATCGCGGTGATGCCGACCGATTCGCTGAAATTTTGCGTTCCTCTATCTGCTCCTGCCTTTTCGCGCGCCCGCACGAACTCACGCGATAGACGAGTCGGCGCCCGCTCCGGGCTTTTAGTTCTGTTGGTTCTTCTCGCAGCCCTGCCCGCCGCCGCGCAAACCAAAGACGAAAAAAAGGCCGAAGCTCAGCTCCGCGTTGTCCACGGTCTTGTTGGAGATAAAGACGAAAATCCGATCCCCTCGAGCGTCGTCTATCTCGTAAACGTTAAAACGAAAGCGGTGAAGACGTCCTTCGCCGACGAGAAAGGCCAATATCGTTTCAGTGGACTCGATCCTAATGTTGACTATGAAATTCACGCCGAGCACGGTGACCTGACTTCTTCCACCCGCACGATTTCAAGTTTCGATTCCCGCCGCGATATTGAAGTGAACCTCAAAGTAACCAAAACGAAAAAAGGCTAGCGCTGGCTTCATTCACCCTGATCCCTTGCGCCCTCCCGGGGTCATCACACGCACGGCTTGCGGTAACACCGTAAGTTCCACGGGAGTTTCTCCAAGCAGTTCACCGTCCCCATGCACCTTCGCGGAACGCTCTGTCTGCAGCACGATCCGCTTGCATCGGTACCGCCGGACCTCCGGAAATCCGCGCAAATCCCCCGACGTCAAAACAATCGGAATCGCTTCCACAAGCCTCGTCAATTGAACTTCTCGCACCAATGCAACGTCCATCCATCCATCGTCCATTTTTGCTTCCGGCGCGATGCGAATGCCGGACCCATACCGCGTCGAATTTGCTATCACCACAAAAAGAACGCTCCCATCCCACGCAGCGCCGTCAATTTCAGCGTGTAGTCCAATCGTGCCTCCGTGAAAAAATTCCCATAATGCTCCAGCCAGATATCGCGTCACGCCCGGCAACTGCTTGAATTTCGTATTGGCTAAATGCGCAGCTTCGGCATCCAACCCCATCCCCCCAGCACCGATGTAATGCGCAATCCGCCCGTTGCTGAATCGTGCACGGATCAGATCGATTGCTCTCGGCGCCGACTTTAGAAATGCAGCCGCCGCATCCAACGGATCCGCTGGAATCCCCAGGTCCGCCGCAATATCATTCCCATTGCCCGCTGGAAAAAACCCCGCCACCGCCTCTGTGCCGTGAATCGCCTCCACCAAATGATGAAACGTTCCATCTCCGCCCAGCGCTACTAAGTTGCGGTATCCGTCGCGAGCGGCCTTCTCTGCTTGCTCGCGCAAATCCTCGGAACTCTTGGAACCCGTAAAATCCGCTGCATGCCCACGCATCTGTAACAGCTTTGCAACGCGCGCTTCAGCGCGCAAAGCGCGTCCGCCGCCTGCCGCCGGATTCACGATCACCAAAGTCTCAGTCTTCACCTGACCATCCGCACGAGCTTTCTCTTTGGCTGGAAGGTCTTCTCGGCTTTCCCTACTGCCATGAGTGAGCTCCGAGCAGCGCCAACTCTGCTGCAGACCTTGCGCCGAGTCAACTTTTCATAAGTAACAATGTTGAAGATTTCACCGCACAATGGGATGCTATGGCCCGTCTCACACCGCGTTATTTCGAGATTTCTGTATCAGAAGAAAGGAACGCCATGAAAATTTGCATAGCAGCTTCTCTTTCGGTCTTGGCGGCACTCTTCGCCTTTCTGTTTCTCAATATCACCCCGGCTTTCGCTCAACAACACGCCGGCGGCGCTCCCCACTGGAGTTATTCCGGCCCCGACGGCCCGGAGCACTGGGGCGATCTCGATCCCAGCTATGCGGCTTGCAAGAGCGGACAGCGCCAGTCCCCCATCGATATAAGAGGCGCGGAGCCCTCCGATCTAAAGCCCATTCAGTTTGATTACAAGCTTTCTCCCATGAAAATCGTCAACAACGGCCATACTATCCTCGTGAAATACGAATCCGGCAGTGCCATTACTGTTGACGGCAAACAATATCCGCTGGTGCAGTTTCACTTTCATCACCCCAGCGAAGAAGAAATAAACGGCCAGAAATCCGATATGGTGCTGCACTTGGTCCACGTCAGCGCAGACGGCCACACTATCGCTATAGCCGTACTGCTGAAGAGCGGCGTTGAAAATCCACTGATTCGCGATATCTGGGCGCACATCCCCAAGGAAATAGATAAGGAAGTCGAATTCAAAAAAGTCGTGATCAACGCCGCCGATCTCCTACCCTCCGATCAGAATTACTACACTTTTGACGGTTCGCTTACCATCCCTCCCTGCAGTGACGTGCAATGGTTCGTAATGAAAACTCCCGTCGAGCTTTCTCCCGCTCAAATCGCAGCATTCGCCAAGCTTTATCCTGATAACGCTCGGCCGATCCAGCCGTCTAACGACCGGAAAGTCCTGGAGAGTAATTTCACAAAGTAAACCTAGCGCCTTGCAACATCTGGGAGCGTGCATAATCGTGTCCAATTCCAAGAAAGTTGGAAATTTTCAGTCTCATATCTCGCTGCGATTTCTTTTCCTTCTTCTTCTCGCCACGATTACTAGCGCCGGCATCACCGCCACGTTCGCCCAAAACGTCCCGCCCACCTCTCCCATCTCGCCTGAGTCCGACAAACTTCTTCATCGCCTTTTTGCCTCCACCGACTTCGAGGTCAAAAATTTCGGCCCGGCTCGCTGGCTCAATGAGGGCCAGTCCTACACCACCGTCGAAACGTCCGCAGTCAACAAAGATGCGCAAGACATCGTTCGCTACGAAACCGCAACCGGAAAACGCTATGTCCTTGTCTCCTCCGAAAAATTAATCCCGCCCGGCGAGAAATTTCCTCTCGCGATTGAGGATTACGCCTGGTCTAAAGACAAAACGCGCCTGCTCATTTACACGAATTCCGCTCAGGTTTGGAGGCTGAATACACGCGGTGACTATTGGGTGCTCAACTTGGCCTCAGGTGTCCTTCAGAAACTAGGCGGCGACGCTCCCGGCTCGTCCCTCATGTTTGCGAAATTCTCGCCTGACGGCTCCCAGGTTGCCTATGTTCGCGCCAATAATATTTACGTGGAAGACCTCGCCTCCCATCAAATAATGCCGCTCACCACCGATGGCTCCGCCACCTTAGTCAACGGCACCTCCGATTGGGTTTACGAAGAAGAACTCGACGTTCGCGATGGATTTCGCTGGAGTCCTGACGGCCGTCACATCGCTTACTGGCAATTTGACACCACCGGCGTCCAAATCTTTCGTCTGATCTACAACCTCGGCGCGCCGCGCGAAATCGTAACCGGCTTCCCCTATCCCGGCCTTGGCCACTATCCTTCGATTCTCGATATCGCCTATCCCATTCCTGGTACCACGAACTCCTCCGTGCGTGTCGGAGTCGTGGACGTCGCCGGCGGCCCTACGCGGTGGATGCAAGTTCCCGGCGACCCCCGTGACAATTACATCGCTCGCATGGATTGGGCGGCAAATTCCAATGACCTAGCCATCGAGCATCTTAATCGTCTGCAAAATACTAACGACGTTTTTCTCGCCGACGCCCCCACCGGCGCAGTCCACGCGATATTTCAGGACCACGACCCAGCCTGGGTTGACGTGATGCCGCAAATCACTTGGCTGCACAACGGCGCGGATTTTCTCTGGCTCAGTGAACGTGACGGCTGGCGCCATGCCTACCTTGTTTCTCGCGATGGCAAACGCGTTCAATTGATTACACGCGGGAATTTCGACGTGACAGGCCTCGACTCTCCCGACGAAAAATCTGGTTGGCTTTACTTCAACGCCTCGCCCGACAACGCCACGCAGCGATACCTCTACCGTGCCCGGTTAGACGGCTCCGGAACTCCCGAACGTGTTTCTCCGTCCACCTTTCCCGGCACCCATTACTACGATATCTCTCCCGATTCCCACTGGGCTTTCCACCAATATTCGCGAGCCGACCTGACGCCTGTTACCGACTTGGTCGAACTCCCCGCACATCGTTCCGCCCGCGTCCTCGAAGACAATGCTGCTCTCCGCGCGAACGCCTCCGCCCTCCTCCAGACTCCCGCCGAATTCTTTAAACTCGACATTGGCGACGGGGTCACACTGGATGGCTGGATGATGAAGCCTCCGCATTTTGATCCCGCAAAAAAATATCCGCTCCTCGTTTATGTGTACGGCGAACCCGCGGCGCAGACTGTGCTCGATGAGTGGGCTTCTTGGAATTATTATTTCAACCGCGCTGTGGCTGCCGCCGGCTACATCGTGGTCAGCTTTGACAATCGCGGCACGCCCGCGCCCAAAGGCCGCGAGTGGCGCAAAATTGTCTATGGCGCGATTCAGCCAGTCATTGTCAAGGATCAGTCCGCCGCCTTACGGGCATTCTTGCGCACGCATGCTTTCGCAGATCCGTCGCGCGTCGCCATATGGGGCTGGAGCGGCGGCGCCACCAGCACCCTCAGCATGATGTTTCGTGCCCCTGATCTTTACAAAGTGGGAATGGCCGTTGCACCCGTTCCCGATTTGCGCCTCTACGACACGATTTATCAGGAACGCTACATGGGATTGCCGCTTCAAAACGTGGACGGCTATCGCAATAGCTCAGCCATTAATTTCGCCGACGCCTTGCGAGGAAGTTTGCTTCTAGTTCACGGCTCCGGCGACGACAACGTCCATTATTCCGGCTCCGAGCTTCTGCTCAATCGCTTGATCGAGCTCGATAAGCCCGTCGATTTTATGGAATACCCCAATCGCACTCACGCCATCAACGAAGGCGCAGGAACCACGCTGCATCTCTACAGCCTCCTGCTCCGCTACCTTGAGCAGCATCTCCCGCCAAATCCATCCGCACCCTAGAAGCGGGATTCACCGACCGCAAAAACTTTCCGGCATCCGCAATTTTCGCTCTACAACGATTAGCATTTCTGCTAAATACATCATGTAATTTTTGGAGGGGTCTCCAATGAGCATCTCGCGTGTTGCTCTTGCCGCTCTCGGCGCCTTTGTGGCTTATTTTGTTCTCGGCGGCCTCTCGTTCGTTCTGTTCCCATCGCTGAAGGATGAGTTCCTCAAGTACCCTGCCATTTACCGAACGCCCGACGCAATGAAGAGTGTGATGCCCATCGGAATGGTCGCCATGCTCCTTGCCATGGTTGTTCTCGCTGTAATTTATGCAATGCTCTACAAAGGAGGTTCCGGTGTCGCCCAAGGCGCGTCTTTCGGCGCGCTGATTGGAGTCTTCGCCGTTTGCGCTTTTGTCATCCACAACTATGTGAATCTCAACATCGGCTCGAAACTCACGCTCCAACAATCAATAGCCTACTTCGTGGAATGGATGATAGCCGGAGTAGTCATCGGGCTAATTTATCGTCCGCCGGTACCGCGCTGATGGACAAAATCTCATGAGCCCGCAAAAAGAGAACAACATTCCCGCCGATAAATTGGAGCTATACGAAAAGCTCGTTAAAACAAATCCAAAGATCGAACGCAAAGGCGCCGCAAATCCTTATACTTCGCTAAACGGACACATGTTCTCCTATCTGAATCAGTCAGGTTCCTTAGCCCTTAGGCTCCCAGACGATGAACGAGAAAAGTTCCTGAAGAAGTATAAGACTACACTTTTTGAGGCCTACGGCGCCGTAATGAAGGAATACGTGACCGTGCCGGACAGTCTTCTGAAAGACACGAAAACTCTACAACGATATTTTCAGTTAAGCTATGAATACATCAAAACGCTAAAGCCTAAACCCACGAAGAAACCAAAAAAGAAAAGTCCGTAGTCTAGTTTTCGTCAGTGTCGGTGCTCGGAGCATGCTCGTGCGCGCGAAATTGCGTCCACGGTCCCGCATCCATATCGATTAGCGTGTTCGATTGCCAGTTATATTCCGGATGGGCCTGCAAAAATTCTCGTGCTTTAAAATTCGTTCCACATGGATGCCCGGTGTGCGCCACAAAAGTCATCGATTCCGCCATACTCGTGTCGATCACTTTTCCTTCTACTGAGCCTGCCGGATTGTAAGGCTCCTTAGCGAACATCGGATCTCCCTCCGTCGCCATGTCTCCGTGTCCGCAAAGTGTGCGCCGGTTGGGACCTGTCTTCTTCGTATAAGTATCGTAATGGTCTGCGAGAAATGCTTCTGCGAGCGTCGTGTCAATTTTCCCCTGATTCGCTGCCATCAATTCATCCCAACGCGCGTGCCGCGCATTCGCCGAAGCCGCCATATTGTTCGGATCGAATGTCGTTTCATCTTTCAACACCGCCGGATCGCTCGCGAAATTTGACCCTACGTAATACCCGTCCTTCGTCCGCCACACTCTGTTATGCAAAAGCCCCAGCTCAAAACGCGCAATCTCCCCGGTCTTGCGGTCCGCCAACAACCAATCATTCGCGTACCCGCCGTTATTTCCATCCAGCATGATTTTCACGTACTCATCGATCGATCCCGCATACTGCATAGCTTTCCGCGCACGCACGAATTCCGGCTTTCCGTTCGGGTCCCAGCCATGAAAATCGGTGATAGTCGTCTCCGTAATCATCAATCCGTCCGAGTTCACTCCAAAATCGTCGTCGCTCGCGATCACTCCAGGAAATCCGTCCATCAACATGCTGTAGCCATGTTGCGGAACGATGTCGAAAATAATGTTCCATCGCGCGCCGTAGTTGTAACTTGTCCAGTTATTGTGCGCCATCACAATCTGGTGGTTTTTCGTGTAACTTCCCGTCGCCACAAACGCGCTGCAGTGTTCCTCCGCCGGTTTTGACGTCGGTGCGGCAGTCCCCGTCTGTTTGTCCAACCACGGCACGTAATAATCCGCCAACTCCATGAACCCGTTCATGGCCACAATGTCATCTTGATCCAGCTTCATGTAACCGCGCGCGCGCAAGCCATCGACGATTCCCGCCAGCTCCGATTGGTAGTCCACATCAATCTTCGGCCACATCATCGTGTGGGCAGCGCGCCGGAAGAAATCCCAGTTGCGCTTCGACGTATAAGTCATCTCCGAACTCACCGCCGCGAACGCGTCCGAAATCTCCGGCGCCAAAAGATAGCCATGTTGGTAGCCCATATCGTGCGGCGCGCCTTCCAAATGTACGTAGATCCACCCGCCGCGCTCGAACCGGTACGCCTTGGCCAATACTGGATCGTCCGCATGCCGTTGTGTCAACGTCCCAGATTCGCTAGCGTTTACGCTGGCTGCCTTAGCGTTCAATAACACCGGCGCCGCGCTAAGCGCGCTTCCCAAAACGAAAAGTGTCACAAATGACAACCAATTCCTTTGCCCAACCATTAGCACTCTCCCCTCTCGTGCACGCATTGTAGGCGCGCGTTTATTCCCGGTCAATCCATGTCCCGCCGTTCTTGGTGCCATCGCGCTTCTCGCAAGAGAATTCCGGTGGACCCGATTCGTCGTGGCTTCTGTTACGTTACTCATTGAAGCGCTTCCGCTCCGAAAATAATGGCTCCGGCCCTCGCAGCGAATAAAATTTACTTATGGCAGTAAGCCGGCCCTGACCCATGTCACCCGATCCCAAAACACCCAGAAAATATCCTCGCATCCGCGCGCCCAAAGGCATGTGGGTCGGCTGGAAATCCGCCAAACAAACCTGCACATCGCTTGCCGAAGTGATGGGCCTCGGAGGCCTTTTTCTGCACACGGCAAATCCCCCCTCCGAAGGCTCCAGTATCGAACTGATTTTTGATTTGCCCACTGGACAAGTCCGCGCCCGCGCCATCGTGCGCAGCCTGCAGCCCAATAAAGGTATGGGAATACAGTTTGTTCAAATGCGTCCCGAAGATCGCGCCAAGCTGAACAAGTACTTATCCCTGCAGGAAGTTTCTCCCATCATGGATGAAGCCATTCCACGCGCGACCCGCGCAAAGCCCGCGAGCACACACTCCGTGCACTCCGCTCCTGCCTATCTCGCTCTCTCGCTCCGAAGCGAAGAAGCCGCTCAACGCCGCTTCGAACGCGATCTCCGCCAGCTCATAGAACTCACCGGCAAAGGAACTTACTACCAACTGTTGGGAGTAACTTCCGAATCTCCGCTCAGTCAGGTTAAGAAGAGCTATCACGCGCTCGCCCGTAAATTTCACCCCGACGCGCACATGGGCAATCGTTCGTTGGACGCGCCGGTCAGAGACCTTATGGTCATAATCACTGAGGCCTACAGAACCCTTGAGAATGAGGAAAAACGCACCGCTTACGATAAACGCCTGGCCGCTCGAGGCGGTTTCAGTATGCACCGCGAAAAAACAACGGCTGAAGAATCCATCCAGGAATGGCTTAAGCGCGCCAACGAATGCCTGCGCGCCAAAAATTTCGTCGGCTCAGTCGTCTGGTTGCGTAAATGTATCCAGTTGTCTCCTGACAATGCGCTTTACCGCGCGACATTAGCGCGCAGTCTTTCCACAATTCCCCAATACCATCAGGAAGCCATCGGACATTTCCAAGCAGCCATCAAATTGGACCCCTGGCGCGAGCCAATCTACCTTCAGTTCGCCGAATTGCTCCAGGAAATGCAGCTTCCCGAACGTGCCGGCGAAGTTTATTCCCAGCTCCTGGAATTCAATCCCCTGCATGTTCAGGCGCGCGAGAAGCTTGCTGAACTAACCTCTCAAACCCAAACCGCGAAACACTCGTCGCGAATTCCTCACTTGTTCGGTCGAAAAAGCTGAGTAGTATTCCACTCGCCGCATCAATCGCGCATCAAAAGAAGAAAATGGCATCGCGAATCCAGCGCTGGTTCTCCATCGCAGACGTAACGCTTCTCCCCGCATTCATCCTTTGGTTCATCTGGAAATTGCAATTCACCGCGCGCTGGACTTGGATGATCTTCATCCTCTGGATCGTCGCCAGTTTTCTAATTCATCGCGACATGCCCAAAACGCTGGGTTGGCGCGCCGATAATCTGTGGCCCGCTACCAGGCAAGCGCTGATCGTCTACGGCTCAATGCTCGTCGGCCTCATCATCATCGGACTCGCCCTCGGCGCCCGCCCGCATCTCCCGCCCAATCTCTTTTCTTGGCATCGCCTATGGACCTACTTCGCTTTCTGCCTGCTCCAACAAGTAGCGCTCAATTCCCTGCTCCACAACCGTATGCTCTCGCTTGTGCGCGACGAATGGCTCGCCGCCGCGCTGACCGGCGTAATTTTCGCCGCATGCCACTGGCCCAATCCCGTGCTCGTCCCGTTGACCTTCATCGCCGGCACCGCCATGGCCTTCATGTTCGGACGCATACGCAACATCATTCCCCTCGCTATCGGCCAAGCTATCCTCGGCTCTGTCGTATTCTGGGCCTTCCCACTCTCCTGGCACCATCACCTCCGCGTCGGCCCCGGCTATTTCACCAACACAAAATAGCCTCTCGATTTCGAACGTTTTGGCACCCTTAGGCGCTGCCAAGTGACCTTGGCCGCCGGCGAACCATCTTCATTGACAGCCCGTCATGCCCCCGTATAATCATTTCCGAGCTGCGCGACTCCCCAGCAATCGCAGGCTCATCAATAGCTTAAATCGCCTATTGGGCGCGGCTTTCCAAGGAACTCAGCAATCGTGATGGCTCTTCATAATTGGCTTTTCTCTACCGCTGCCTGGCTAGCTCCCGGCAATCCGCTCTCCGAGCTTTGGCGACGCAACATGGACCCCACCGCCAATCCATTCCGCGGTATTTATCAGCTGAATTCTTTCGATCTTGCCATCATGCTCCCGTATTTTTTCGTAATGATTATCCTGGCCGCCTACGGCATCCATCGCTACGCCTTGGTTTACAACTATTACAAAAATCGCAAAAACATCCCCGGCCCGACTCCTGAAATTGCCACTTGGCCCAAAGTTACCGTTCAGCTCCCTATCTATAACGAACGCTACGTCATCGACCGCCTGGTAGAGGCCGTCTCGCTATTCGATTACCCGCGCGATCTTCTTGAGATTCAGGTCCTCGACGATTCCACCGACCAGACCCAGCAAATCGCTCGCGACTGCGTGGATCGCTACCGTGCTCTCGGCTTGCCTATTTCTTACATCCATCGCGACAATCGTGAAGGTTACAAAGCGGGCGCGCTTACAAGAAGGTTTGAGGTCCGCTAGCGGTGAATTCATCGCCATCTTCGACGCCGATTTCATTCCGCCCGCCGATTTTCTGCGCCGCACCGTGCCTTACTTCACCGACGAAAAGCTGGCCATGGTGCAGACGCGATGGAGCTACATCAACCGCAATTATTCCGCACTCACAGAAATCGCAGCCATCTTGCTCGACGGCCATTTCGTAATCGAACATTCCGCGCGCGCCCGCAGCGGCCTCTTCTTCAATTTCAACGGCACCGCAGGCATCTGGCGCAGAGCTTCTATCGATGACGCGGGCGGCTGGCAGCACGACACCCTCACCGAAGACACCGACCTCTCCTACCGTGCCCAACTTCGCGGCTGGCGTTTCCTCTATTTGCCGAATATCGAATGCCCCTCCGAGCTGCCCGTCGAGATGAACGCCTTCAAATCCCAACAGGCTCGCTGGGCTAAGGGCTTGATGCAAACGGCGAAAAAAATCCTTCCGCGCGTGCTGCGTTCAAAAGAGCCCGCCGCCGTCAAAGCCGAAGCTTTTTTCCATCTCACCGCCAACATCAGCTATCCCCTTATGGTCGTAATGTCCATCATCTTGCTCCCCGCCATGATCGTCCGCTTCTACCAGGGCTGGTTCCAGGTCCTCGTGATTGATCTGCCTCTCTTCCTGGCTTCTACCTGCTCGATATCTTCTTTTTATCTCGCCGCCGAACGCGCGCTCTACCCCAAAACTTGGAAGCGCACCTTTCTCTATCTTCCGTTTGTAATGGCCGTTGGCATCGGCCTTTCTGTTCGCAATGCCTGGGGAGTTCTCGAAGCCCTCTTCAACGTGAAATCCGAATTCGTGCGCACCCCAAAATACCGCGTCGAAGCCAATGCAACTGGAAATGGCAACTCCGACTGGTCAAAGAAAACCTACCGCAAAAGCGCCGGCCTAATGCCCTTCGCCGAAGTAGCCCTAGGAATTTACTTTGCGCTAGCCGTCGTTTACGCCTTGCAAAACGAGAACTATGCCACCGTCCCCTTCCTCTTCCTTTTCGTCTGGGGCTACCTCTACACCGGCATCATGTCGCTCGCCCAAACCTACATCGAGCGCCTCCGCTTCACCGTAGAATCCGCCGAAGTCCGCCCCGCCTCCACCGGCGCCCCCGGCTTCTGAACGAAAAGAACGCGCGTAGAAATCAACGCCTCATGACTCTTCTAATTTCATCTGCGTGGCGTCTCTAAAATTCTAGCCGCAGTTGAAACGCGATCATTCGAGGTGTGCTATCGCCGCCCAAGCCGACCCCAAGCAATCCCGTCGGCGGAGAAGTTGTGTAAGTCAGGGCTCCGAAGCCAGTTTGTGTTGAAGGCTTTCCGGGGATGCCGGCTAAGACCATGCTGGGCAGTCCGAAATTTGGATGGTTGAATAAATTGAAGAATTGGGCTTCGAAGCGAAGCTTTACGCGTTCATTCAGCGGAAACCATTTCGTGAGGTAGAAGTCGCTCCACACAAATTGAGGGCCGCGCAAGGAGTTGCGGCCAAGATTTCCAAACTGGCAGGTTTGCGCGCTGTCTCCGCCATCGCACGCGCCGGTGCTGGGATCTACAGTAGAGACAAAAGCATTGGAATTGAGCCACTGAATTGTGCCGGGCTGAGTGACGCCTGGAATCGGATTGTGTTCGTACAGGGGAACGCCCGGAACGACGCTGGCAAACTGCGGTCCGCCGCCCTGCACGATGCCGTCTCCGTTTGCCGAATACGGCGTGCTCAAAACAGAAAACGGAATGCCACTGTGCCAAAACGCCGTGCCGGAGATTTGCCAACCGTTCAGCGCATAGCCCAGCCCGCGGTTACGCACTTTTAGCGGGAACTCATAAACATATTCAGCGGTCAGATTGTGGCGGATGTCGTAATCGCAGGGGCCATAATTTCGCGCGAGCTCTCCCGGCAGGGGCGATAGCACTGCGCCCGCGGCAAATTGCAGAAAACCTCCGTTGGAAACCTCGTCCATACATTTGCTGAAGGTGTAATTGATTTGGCCTTGCAAACCATGGCTCAGGCGTTTTGTGGCCGTGAGTTGGAGGCCGTTGTAGTGACTGCTGGCGCCGGTAGAAAACTGCGTGACTGCGCCGAACCTGGGATCGGTCGGCTGCAAGTAAGGAAAAGGCGCGAAACATCCATCACAGACTTTTTGATAACCGTTTACTTGCGTTAGGTACGGCTGATTTAGCGCGCGCGTGCCGACGTATTGCGCACGGACGCTCCCGGTGGCGCCGAACTGGTGCTCGATTCCCAAACTCCACTGCATGAAATAGGGAGCATGGAGTTTGCCGTCCGGCACAGCTGAAATCGCGACAGGCGGAATCCGTCCGGCGCAATCGGTGTATGGAAATGTGCAGGAAAGTTCCCCTTTAGAAAAACCCGCATTGAATGCTTGGTTCGCGGCGACGGTGGCGTCCACCGCGCTATTGGGAACCGGCGCCGTTGCCGTACTGGGTGCGATAGCGATACCGCCGACGGTACCCAGCAAACCGCCTTGGAAAGTTTGTACGTATGGCGGATTCACTCCAACGACATCGGCGATGCTTCCGGGCAAAATGTCGCTGAATAGGCCAAAGCCGGCTCGAAGCACGGAATTGGGCTGCGAACTGCCAGGCCAGAGCGGTTCTCGGCTGCCAGATTGCGAGAGGAGTTGAAGCGAAGACGTGACCGAGACCGGTCTGGATCGTAGCGTCGAGGGGTTGGTTCACATCATGCGAGATGGAAGCGAACGAGCCGCGCAGGCGGGCGATATCGTCATGCGGGTTCAGCGGATTTGAATTTAGCGTGTCGCGCAGGCCGATGGTCCAGGTCAACTTGGGAGTCAGCTTCCAGCTATCCTGAGCGTACAAATCGAGATTCAAAAAATTGAATGGCTCGTTGGGAGAGGTGGGGAAAGTTTTTGTCGCGGTAGATGCGACTCCGTAAATATATTGCGACAGCGTGGTGTAGATGACGGTGGGAACGCTGCCTTCGCCGAAATCGTAATCGTTCAGGCGGAGGATTCTTGTGTTCGTTCCGAACCTGAATTCGTGCCCGCCGTGGCTCCAGGCCAAGTTGTCGTTGAGGAAAAATCGGGAAGCACGCCTTCCTTGCACCCAGGTGTTGTCCAGGCCACCGACCGTGGTGAAGGGCGCGTTGGCTCCGCTTCCTTGCAACACAATTGGGAAATCTGTCAGAGTCTTCTGAAAATCGCTGGGCGCGAATAGGCTTTCGTACCACGAAAATCCAGGATTGAAATAGTTCACCAGGGCAGACGAAAAAACGTGCGTATATCCGGCTGCGAATGAATAGAGCGGTTGCGGAGAAACGGAATCGAAAATTGAGTTGATGGGGTCGGTGTAAGCGGCCTGCTCACCGGTATCGGCCTGAAAACGAACCCAGGCTGTATTGTTCGCGTCGATGTTGTAATCCATGCGAATTGTTTGAACTTGTTCGTGGTCGTCGCTCGAATGCGAAACGCTCTGGCGGTTGGCGCAGCCGTTGCCGTCCGGCGGCGAGCTGGATGCAGCGCTGCCGCCGGCGTTGAAGGGACAGCCGAGCACGGCGAGCGGTGTGCCGCTTAAATTTCCATAGAGCGAAAACATTTTTTGATAGAACGGCACCAACTGCGGCGCGGCCGGATAAATTGCGCCGGTAACAGAGTCCTTGCCGCCGAGCGGGAGTTGTTGAAGAACATAATTTTGAAACGCAGCGGTTGGCACGGTAGTGGGTGTGACAATGGGAAGCGCGATCCGTACCCATTCGCTGTCGAAGAAAAAGAATAGTTTGTTGTGAACGATCGGACCACCCAGACTCCCCCCGAAATGATTCACCGTCGAGCGCGGCTTATGATTTCCCGGCGTGGCGTTGGTGAAATAATCCGCGGCATTTAAGAGCGAGCCATTCCAGATTTCGTAGAGATTTCCGTGGAACTGGTTCGCGCCGGATTTAGTGACGTAGTTGACCTGCGAGGCGCCGTATCTTCCCTGATCCACCGAGTAAGAAAGCGTATTGACCGTTACTTCCGAAATCGAATTCAAACCCAGCACCAGATTTGTGGAAAGTCCGCTGTTCAGATTCGTGAGCGGATCGTTGGTTTCCAGGCCGTCCACGATGTAGCCGTTTGAGAGCGCAGGGAGCCCGTTGAACTGCACATTGCCGTAGCCGTTCGACCCGCCGACAAAATCGTTACCGCTGCCGGCCGTGTTGATCAGCGCACCGGGCGCGAACTGCAACGGGTAGGTAAGATCCCCGCCCGGATTCGGGAGATTTTCCAACTGCGGTGCATTCAGATTGGTGGAAGTATTTGCGTTTCCCGGATTGATCAGCGGCGGTGCCGCGATGACTTCCACTGTCTGGCTTGATTGCGCTACTTTTAGGATGAAGTTTACCGTCTGTTTCTGGCCCAAACCGGATAACACGCTGTCGTTTTCCTGCGGGACAAATCCTTCTTTTTCTACTCTTACCGAATAAATACCTGGCTTTAGCTGAGGGAAATTGAAAAGGCCTTGGCCGTCGGATTGCAATGATCGATGCGAGCCGGTTTCACGATTCGTGATCGTAACGCTAGCGTCGGGAATGGCGGCCTTGGTTTCGTCACTCACTTGGCCTGTAATCGCGCTGGTAGTTTCACCTTGAGAAAAAGTCACCTCAGGAAAAAGGAAAAGAGACGACCCGGCAAAAATAAAAATCGGCAAAGTGAAACGTAACATGATTGTCTCGATCGCCCTGCACTGTGTTAACCTTACTTAATATAAACAATTAATTCAAGTGAATATCATTAAGTGGTCAAAGGTAGGCATGGGACTACCCCGCCAAATGTTTTGGGTTAATGAATTTACCAATCGGCCAGGACGCACTATTCGACTGCCGCTGGACTGCTAGCTGCGACTTTTCTGCGGGCGTAGTAGCGCCAATTCATCCGGCACAGCCCGTATCTATTTAAGCAACGAAGTACTATTGCTCCCCGTTGCCGACCGCGCTTAATCTTGAACAGCGCCAGTTCTTGGGGTTACTGAGGAGGTTTCGATGATCGAGCGCCGCCGTTGTCCGCGCTTCCCCTATACGATTCCCGTCAAAGTTTACGGACGCACCCCTCGAAACCATCCCTTCCGCGATGTAACCGCCACCATGGCTGTCAGCCTACATGGCGGGTTGCTCGAGATGAAGGCCCCAGTAAAACTCGGCCAAAAGATCCTCATCGTCAATAGCTTCACCGAAGAAGAGCGCCAATGCCGCGTAGTCTACGTCGAACCGCAACCGCGCGGTCGTAGGCGAGTCGCTGTCGAATTCGCCAATGCAAACGCCGACGGTGATTTCTGGCACGTCTACAGCCCTCCTGTGCCGCTCAAGCCGGCATCACAGTCTGCGAACCGACCGGGCCATACCGCAGCCTAACGCGATCTGATGGTTTAACTCGTTTCCCAGAACGGGAAAACTCGCCGGATCAATGCCGCGTCCACAGCACACCGCTCCTTGAATTTTACAAAATGCCGTGCTACCGTTCCGCGTGATTCAAATAGATAAAAATCGCGCCCTTCAACAAAGCGTAACGAAGCCATACCTCCCGCACCTTCTCCCCGAAACCGAGCTTCTCTCTGAACGGGAATTCGCAAGAGCAAATCGCAAAATTGCAGACCCTTTGCCAGACCGCTCGTCGCGACGAGATATCACTATCGTCAGCGCTCAAAATACGTGTTGCTTGACGCAAAAAAACGAGCCGGTTTTGGCAAAGTGGGCGCCCACTTCTAACCGAAAGTGGCGCGCAAATAGATGTCACAGAAAACAAACGACTAAACCCCGTCTAACCGAGGCCAGAACACACATTAGACTTTCGCTAAGTTTCACGAAAATTGCTCACGATTTCGCTACCTACGAGTCTCAGAACACAGAGCTCCCGCGGTGGGGCCGTTGTGGAAAACGAGGCGTTTTCTTCACAGTGATCGCCCACTTCTACCCGGTTCTGCACAAAATATAGAATGCGACGTAACTTACTCAAAACAAACGACCGCGACATTTCTACCCGGGGCCACAACCACATACCGCGATCACACGAATTTCGACCATTCTTGACAAAGGTGGTAATCGAAAAACCATGAAACTTCGCAAAACCGCCGAGCGTTCCGCTCTCCTGGTTCTCGCTGTTGCGTGCGCTTCGTTGCTTATCCAAGCGCGCTTCCGCCAGCCCAACTCCGAATACCAAGCGCGCCGCGCCAAGCTTCGCTCCATGATCAACGGTCCCGTTGTAATCTTCGGCTACACCAGCCGCCAGGACACCGGCGAGGTTGCCGTGTTCTTCCAGGAAGAAAATTTCTATTACCTCACCGGCGATAGCGAACCCGACGCCGCGCTCCTCCTGATCCCCGACTCGCCTGAGGCCAAGTCCTCCTCCGGCCCGCACGAGATTCTTTATCTTCCTCCGCGCAACCCCAACGACGAAAAATGGGGCGGACCCAAACTTGGTCCTGACGATCCTGATGCAGCGGAAAAGACCGGATTCCAAGCCGTCAAGCCTTTCGCCAGTCTTCACGAGGACCTCGTGAACCTCGCGAAATCCTACTCCACCTTTTATACCGAGCTTCCTCCCAAACAGGAAAACGGTTACCCGCACCTGACTACTTGGAGCGCGTGGGTTCGCAGCGCCTTGCCGCAATCCACCATTGACGACATCGCACCAGTATTGGCCAGTCTGCGCCAGATAAAATCCGCCGGCGAAATCGCCTTGATCCAGAAAGCCGTGGACGCCTCGGTTGACGCGCAATTCGCCGCCATGAGAATGATGCGTCCCGGACTTTACGAATATCAGATCGCCGCCCGCATGAAGGAAGTTCACGAAATGGAAGGCTGCTCGCGCGAAGCCTACTCGCCCATCGTCGGCGCCGGCCTGTATTCCACCGTCCTGCACTACGACGAGTTAAAGAATGAAATAAGAGACGGCGACCTGGTTGTCATCGACGTAGCCTGCGAATACGGAGGTTACGCCGCCGATATCACCCGTACGCTGCCTGCCAACGGCAAATTCACCGCCCGCCAACGCGAAATTTACGAAATCGTTTTAGGCGCTCAGAATGCCGCGCTCGCCGCCATCAAACCAGGGGCTATGCTCTATGGCCCTAAGAGCGTTCATCAAGCCGCGTACGATTACATCAATACCCACGGACACGACCTGCATGGCAATAGTCTCGGCCGCTATTTCTTTCACGGAGTCGGCCACCACCTCGGCCTGAACGTCCATGACGCCAACGACCGCACCAGCCCGCTGCAGCCCAACATGGTCATTACCGACGAGCCCGGCATCTACATTCCCGAAGAAAAAATCGGCGTGCGCATCGAAGACGACGTCCTCGTCACCGCCGATGGCAACCAACTCCTAACCGCAAAACTTCCGCGCTCCCCCGACGAAATAGAGAAAATCATGGCCGAACCCCGCGCAAACCCACAACCTTAACTAATCCCCTCGATCAAAATGGTTAGCATCGACGCATCCAAGGAATTGACCGAGTTGCAAAACACAAAAAAAAGACGGCACAACCGGGGTACTCCGATTGTGCCGCCCATGTTAGTGAAGCTACTGTTTTTGCGCTTTGCCGGCAGCCACCTTTGCAGGCGAGACCACCGGAGACGCCTGCTGTTGGATCTGTCCAGAAAAAACGCTTCCTCCAATCAAACCGTTAAAGTCGTCGGATTGGTTTTCCATCCAGAACAACTGTTGCCCGCTGGCTTGGTAAACAATGGCTCCGTCGTAGGGGATGATAGCTCCTCCCTCATCGACGGTCATACTAAAGGGGTTCAATAGATAACGCCCTTGGTTATTTAAATCGGGCGCAATTGTGCTTGAGAACGTAGTCCCGGTATTGACCTGTGCCACCCCAAGAATCTGTGCTGGATCGCTGAGAGTTCCGGTCCCCGAGAAATTCGTTCCGCTGGCGGTTGCGTTACCAACGAAATCAAACTCGCCCTCTATGTTAAGGTCTTGAAACCCGACGCCGTAATTGCCCGCAAAGCTAGCCGTTGAGGTGTCGGTCTGAGGGACCATGACTCCAGAGCCAGCCACGTTAGTATCGAGGTCAACCACCAAAGCCCCTCCACCACCGGATGAGTTGTTGGGATCGTTAATATTCAGATTCGGGTCGGTCGCATAAATTCCGAAAGTAGTTACGTCTCCAAAGTTGCCGGACGTAATCATTAGGTTTCCGTACCCGTTGGTACCGACTGCGAACGTACCAGAGATAGCCACCGCGTCTCCGGAACCGATACCAATTTCGCTAACATCCGCGACTCCGGTAAAGTTGGCGCCTGAGGGGAAAATTTCGCCGACGGCTGAATAAAGAACGCCGGCAAGGTTACTCTGCACGCTAAACACTGAATTTTGCGAGCTGACGGTGAAATTTCCGCTCCCCTGTCCATACGCTGAGCCTACCAACGTGCCAGCGGTGTCCACATCGATCAGCCGTAGCGCTTCCGGACCAACAATGTAATACACGATTGTTCCGGCAATCCCCGTCCCAGTCAGCGTGCCGCGGCCGAAGGAATCTGCCGACGAAAGCGTTCCGGTAAAGGACTGGTTCGTTGCTATATGCCCCGCATGATTCTCATCAAAAATACCATTCGATAGGCTGGTCCCGGACAGGCTGAACACGCCTCCATAGAATGTCGTGTTTCCCGTGCTGCCCGCACCCGACAGCGTAAAGGAATACGCGCCACCTGGCGTACTTGGAAGCGTCTGCAAATCAAAGCTACCGCTGGATGTGGCGGATCCATCTGCTTGGATAATAAGCGCGTGGTTACTGTTTACGAAGTTTAATGAGAAAGTTTCCGTGCCATCTACTCCCAGGTGGGTGTTGTTCGTATTCAGATTCAGAGTCCCCAAACCCGTGGTTGGATCGAACGATAAGCTTCCTCCCGTGATCATGTCGCCGCCCGGTTCTGGGGAGGTCAGTCCACTTCCGTCATTGAAATCCTGCTCGCCTGTAACGGTGCCATTCGCCGCAACAGCCACGGATCCTGCAAGGGAATAGACATTTGATTTGCTGCCATCCCAGCCGCTCAAGTAGAACGAGTAATTAGCTGCTAACCCACCCGACGTTGTAATAGTCACGTTCACGCTCGCCGATGCCGCGGCATTCTTCAACGATGTGGCGGTGATCGTCACACTTCCTACTGCAGTCGGCGGGGCTGTGTACGTTGTCGCGACTCCGGTGGTGGTAGTCGACGGATTAAAAGATCCGCAGGTGCTGGCAGAATTTCCGGGAGTACAACTCCACGTAACCCCCTCCCCTGTTCCGGTAATCGTCGCCGTGATTTGAGCCGTCGCGCCAGGCGCCAATATTCCAGGAGGCGTTTGGCTGATGCTCACTGCGACGACAGAATTTGAGCTGCTCCCGCAACCGCTGATGTAAGTCAGGCCCAGTGCAAAGAGAACCATCCAAAAAATATTGCGGTTCATAGCTGCCCTCCCTTCGACTCAGTCGTTGCGGCAGCGTTCTGCCCCGGATGTTCTATAGGAAATCCTCGGTCGTTCCGGATGGCGTACGTGCGACCACCCACTTGAATGGTGCGAATTACAAAAACTTGTTTGTTATTCTTCATTGTCATCATTAGACCGGTCACCTGAACGTGCTCGCCGACGGTAATGGAAATTGCTCCGCTCCCTGTCAGCACAAATGGAGTCAGCGCCCCCTCAATGAGGCCACCGGTAGTTTGCAACGTGAACTCCGTCTTTGGTCCAGGTTGCGTCAACGGCGATTTCGATGGCAAGCTCTCAACCGTAGCATTGAGTGTGACTTCCTTGCTGATGTCGTATCTCAGTGGAACAGCAGACTTCGTCGCCGTCTGTGCGGATGCCTGCGCGTGAGCCGCTCCTGCATTCAACGTCAAGGCCAGCAGGGCTGCGAGCCCCAGGCCTTGTAACTTTCTACTCATTGTTTCCTCCCATTGGTTGTTTCCGCTATTTAAATTAAGACGAAATCGTAGTTTTGATTCCTCGAATGCTGATTTAGTTGCGCTAAAACGAAACAATTCAATCTGGCCAAGATCTGCTCAGAGCTAGGAGCTGAGCGGCATCGCATAACGCTTGCGCGAAACCTATCCGCCGGATTCAACCCGATGTGCGCGCGAAAGTCGCTCGCTTAAGGCGGGAAATTCCGAGCCTTGACTCTGCTCGGTCCTCAACTCTGGCGAAATTGACGACCCCGTTATGGACTTCCGTGAAATCTTGAAAAAAGTTCCCGAATGACAGCGAAGTGCTAGGCAGCCCGCACATCAAGCGGGCTGTGTTTACAAAAATTTGACAAATGCGGGGCCAGGATCAGATTGATGTCGTTTCGAATCGAAATATCGCACTTATACGAACAACGGCTCGGTAGGCCGCCCCATGGCGAACCTTCCGAGCCGTTCGTTCTTCAATTTCGTCGTGCCGCGCTTCGCGGGTTAGCGGTGCAGTCCTGCGGCGGAATGCCCAATTTGCTGTTGCCGCCGGGGCATGTTGTGAGGGAGCCGATCCATGGGTTGCGGGGCTAGGGGACGCACGCTGTGATTGGTGCTTACGTGCTCGCTGATCGCCTGCAACCTTTTCAAAATACCTTGCCACTGGGTCCAATCGAGTTGCCGCAAGTAAGGTCGAAGTCCCTGGATGAAAGGATCCTCGAGCACTGTTTCGCCGTTCGTTTCCGGCACGAAGAAGCGGTTCAGTCCAACTCCCAAGGCTTCGGCGATCTTCTCCAGCGTGCCGAGGCTAGGCGTCATTTGACCGCTCTCAATTCGCGACAGATACGATCGCGAAACTCGCGAACGTGCCTGAAGCTGGCTCTGCGTCATGCTACGAGACTCGCGCAGCTGTCGAATTCGCTGGCCGATATTCTCCACCGTCTCGCGGTTTGGCCAGTTCTCGAACAGTTGCCGGTCGTCGCCCGGCAAGTCTTGAGGTGACGGCGTCGGTATAACGAATGACACCTTGGGTGGCAGCATGCGCAAGCACCGACGGCAGTTGTCCGTCCGTGTGCGGTATTGAACCAATCCACATACCTGACAACGAATTACTTCTCGATCGAGATCCATGCTGGTTGCTGTACTTTCTTTTTCCGCCACCGGTTCTCCTCGCAGACTATTCCGGCGATGCGAAGGGGAGGACTCTTTTGACAGGGGGAAGGCAGGGACGGCGCGCGAGTGATTGTCCATAGTGTGCCATTTCTTGTCAAGTGCTATTTCGCCTGCCCGGGCTGCCAATTTCAGTGCCATCGTCTAGCTCCTTACAAACTAAGCTGCTTGCCCCGCTTGCATCACCCGATGAGATTTTTCCAACCGTCCGCCTGACGCTTACGGTCTGCTATCTCTCTGAACACATCGTCCCGCTGCGTCATTCGGTGACTATTTTTGGCTTACATTTCCATCTCTTGCACTTCGGGTTCCGAAAAGGTATTCGTCTTCGCCCTTTCGCCCACCGGGCTGGAAATTTCCCGTAAGTTTCTTTTCTATCGCAACATACGCAATTTCTTCGCCTGTACCACGGCTTCGCACGGTCAAGAAAGACCTCTCACGCTGTCTCATTCCGGGCCTGGGACGTCTCAATCAGTGGGCGTCTGTCTCATTCCGATACGCGCGCGTATCGGAATGGGTTTGGATGGAACGCAGGTAACGAATCACGAGCGACTTTAATGCGAATGGTGTGTTTTATTCTTGCGGACGACATGAGCGCTGACTTTCCGTCATATCGGTAGGCAAGTTCAGCGTCGTAGCGACGTAACTACACACCTATGAGCGACTTTCGGTATCCCAGATGGCAGAGGCCCTTCCAAGAAGTCCTAAACGAGCCTGATTTGGAAGAATTAAGCAAGAAAGTGCACGCTGCTGAAACCGCTATCCTCTCGCGATTGCAAGAGCTCAGCGTCGTAGCCGGCAGCCATGATGAACTGGATGCACTGCGGAAGGCCTGCGAGGAACTACTCAACGTCCAAACTCACCAGCTCAAGTGGATCAGAAACTTCGGCGGCTCAAGCTACAAGCAGTAACTCTTCCGCGTGGTTCACTAGACTAACCATCTCTGTCTTTGGAACCACCCTGGTTATTCCAGATTTCTTCAGATCAAAATCTCTAAGCGTCTGCGCATGCAAAGTGAAGAGGATAATCGGAACACCCGGAAGAAACTTGCAAATGGCTTCGGCCGCTTTCAAGCCATCGAGAACCGGCATCGCCAGGTCCAGAATGATCAAATCGGGCCGATGATGTTCGGCCTTTTCTACTGCCTCCTGCCCATTCACCGCCTCGTCACAAATCTCCAGCGCCTCATGATCGCCGAAAACCTTGCAGAGCATTTTCCTGATAAGTGGGTTGTCGTCTGCGACGAGGATTCGTTTCTTCATCGAAGGAAATAGAACGCCCCCTAGGACTCCATTCGGTCATATCCCCCTCACATATGGAATACCTATAAGCCCTTAGGTTCGCTCTAAGTGTTTTCACCTACCAGAACCTAGCAAGAACGCGAACAGTCCATTGAGGCTCTCTCGCTTGCCGGATAGGACCGAAACACTCTTGCTTTTCCTTATGCTTATCAGCAGCATTGTGTCGAGGAAATGATGCCTACACGAGACGACGCCTGGAACCTTCTCTGCGAATACACTCAAAGCGAAAGCCTTCGAAAACACGCTCTCGCCGTGGAAGCCTGCACGCGCGCCTATGCTCGAAAGCTCGGCGCTGACGAAGATCTATGGGCTATTACCGGCCTGCTCCATGATTTCGATTACGAGCGTTGGCCCAACGCCGCCCACCACCCTACTGAAGAGCATCCCTACGAAGGTTCGAAAATCCTTCGCGAACGTGGTTACTCCGAAGAAATGATCCACGCAATTCTAGGTCACGCCAATTACAGTGGCGTCGTTCGCGAATCGCAACTCGATCGCGCCCTGTTCGCCTGCGACGAGTTGGCCGGATTTTTGACCGCTTGCGCCCTAATCAAGCCCAGCAAAAGCATTCATGAAGTGGAAGCCGCCAGCGTAAAGAAAAAACTGAAGGACAAAGCCTTCGCTCGCGGCGTCAGTCGCGATGACGTTTACAAAGGCGCCGAAGAGCTCGGTGTTCCCCTGGAGGATCATATCGCCTTCTGCATCGATGCTCTTCGCGCCGTCGCTCCGCAGCTCGGTCTGAATGGCACTTCGGCAACCGCCATCCCTTAGATCTTTTTGATATTGGCGTTCGAGCTTTTTCGTTTGAGACGATGCCGGCCGCAGTACAATCGCGCAGCCCAAATGGACTTGTAACTCCTAGCAGACGAGGCCAACGTTGTTGGAGGAAAGATGAATCGAGTTTGTCTAGCCGTGATTCTATTCTGCGCAGCGTCCGCGCCAGGCTGGGCGCAGCAGCCGGACCCGGAAATTGTCAGCTACATAAATTCGATCAAAGCCATCGACAATCACGCCCACGTCACTGCTTTGGACCGTGAGCACGATAAAGGTTATGACCAGCTCCGTTGCGACGGTCTGCCATCTTCGAATGGCCTTTTACCAGCGAACTTGCGCTTCGGCCCCGACCAGCAAGCCGCCTACCGAACACTCTATGGATTCGACGCAGAAACCGGCGATGAAGCGGAGTTGAAAAAGGTCGCCGAACTCGAAATCGCTGCCCGCCGCGAGCATCGCGCGGATTTTTACGCTTGGGTGATGGAGAAAGCCGGCATCGACACTGTGTTCGCCAACCGCACAGCGATGGCCCCTGAAATGAAGCCGCCGCGGCTCCGTTGGGTCGCATACGAAGACGCTCTGATTTTCCCCCTCGACAACAACGCGCAAAAAGCGGTGAACCCGGATCGTCGCGTTTTTTACGGCTATGCGGAGGATCTGCTCAATACCTATTTACAAGACGCGGGGATGGGCCACATTCCACCAACGCTTGATACCTACATTGAGAAAGTTGTTCGCCCGACCTTGCAGAAACAGAAAAACGCAGGCGCGATGGCGGTGAAGTTCGAAGCGGCGTATTTGCGGCCGCTCGATTTCGCACCAGTACCAAAGGATGAGGCCGCACGAGTTTACGCAAAGTACGCAACCGGCGGCCTTGCCACACCGGCAGAATACAAAACCCTGCAGGATTTTCTATTCAAGCAGATTGCTCTGGAAGCTGGAAGTCTCGGATTGGCGGTTCATTTTCACACCGGCAGCGGATGCGGCGATTTCTTCGATGATGCCGGAGCGGACGCCATGTTGCTGTCTCCGATCCTTAACGATCCAGATCTGCGAAAGACAAACTTCGTCCTGTTGCACGCCAATCCCCCGCGAGAACGAAACGTATCGATGCTCATCGTGAAACCAAACGTTTACACCGACATGTCCGTGCTGGAACTGCTCTGGTCGCCGCAAGAATTGGCCCGCCTCTTGCGGCCGTGGCTCCAAATCATGCCCGAACATGTGATGTTCGGCACCGACGCCGGCCCTTTTGGCCCGGGCCTGGAATGGGAAGAGACGACAATAATCGGCACGCAACACGCACGCAGAGCTTTGGCTATCGTCCTGTCAGAAATGGTTCGCGACGGCACCGTCACCCGCGATCGTGCCAAAGAAATCGCCGAACTGGTATTGAGGAAGAACGCTATGCGGTTATACGGACTGAACTAGGCAAGGGAATGCTTGCGTTCTCTGCAAGGTGCTTGATTTAGTTTGCACAACGCCAAAAAAAACGCCGCAGAATTTAACTCTGCGGCGTCCTCAGGCTCGGAACCTCTTGCAGTCTGTAACAACGGACCTAGTAGATGTCGTATTGCTCCCAATGCAGCGTGGGGTCGGCCTGGATGATGATGCTTTTCTTGGTCCACTTCTCCAGCTCTTCCATCAATTCCGACTCGCGGGTTTTCAGGGCCTTCGCAATTTCCGGATGCACACGCAGCGTCAAGCTGCCTGACGAAATTTGCGGAGCCATTTTGCGGCCTTCGGTCTGAATTTCGTAGCAAAGTGTCGGAATGGACTTAACCATGCCGGAGCCGGTGCAATAGGGGCAAGGCTGGCACAGTGTGCGCTCCAGAGCCTGCTTGGTGCGCTTGCGCGTAATCGCCACCAGCCCGAATTCGTTGAAGCGCAGAACCTTCGAAGGAGCGCGGTCAGCGCGAAGCGCATCCTCCAGCGCGGCCATCACTTTTTCGCGATTGCGCCGCTCTTCCATGTCAATGAAATCGATTACGATGATTCCGCCTAGGTCGCGCAGCCTCATCTGACGCACGATTTCTTTCACCGCTTCCAGGTTCGTACGCACGATGGTGTCTTCCAGCCGGTTGGAGCCCTTGCCTACGAATTTTCCGGTGTTAACGTCAATCGCAACGAGCGCTTCGGTATGGTTGATTACGATGTAGCCGCCCGACTTCAACCACACCTTTGGCCGCAGACCTTTGTCAATTTCCTGCTGGATGCCGAACTCTTCGAATACCGGCGTTTCTTTGGTGTACAACTTCACGCGATTCACCAGTTGGGGCTGGAACCGGCTCATGAAGTCCACAACTTTCGTGTATTCCTCCTCGGTGTCTACCCATATCGCGCCAAAATCGGCGGTGATGTAATCGCGCAGGATGCGTTCTACCAGGTTTAAGTCGCGATGCAGAATGGAGGGAGCCTTGCGCTGCTCCGAGCGCGTTTTGATTTCGGTCCAGGTACGTGTGAGGAATTCCACGTCTGCGCGAACTTCTTCCGGCGCAGCACTCGCAGCAGCGGTGCGGACGATGAATCCGCCTCCCGCTGTTCCCTTGGCATCATTCACCAAATGGCGTAAGCGAGCGCGCTCTTCCGCTGAAGCGATCTTTCGCGATACGCCGGTGTGATCCAGGGTTGGCATGTAGACCAAATAGCGTCCAGGCAGCGCGATGTGGCTGGTGATGCGGGCACCTTTTTTGCCCAGCGGCTCTTTGGCAATCTGGACAATGATTTCCTGGCCCTGCTTCAGCATGTCTGCGATCAATTGAGTGCGCCGAGGTGGCTGCGGACGATGATGCCCTTGGCTGTGCTGTGGACGGCGTCCACGGTCGTCTCGACGCCCACGATCGCGTTGGCCACCGCGCCGCGCAGGATGCTGCATCCGCGAACGGAAATCATTGCGCACGCGAGCTTGCACTGGTTTCTGCACCAGCGATTGAGAATTTTCCTCCGAAGCCGCCAAACCTTCAGATCCTGGCGTTAGTTCGGCCCGCTCGCCTTGACCGTCGGTATGTTCCGCGTGCCCGCCATTCGAGTCCTGTTGCTGTTCTTCCGCGCTCTGCGCTATCTGTTCTTCGGCTTCTTCGTCAGCGGCGTCAATTTCTTCCGCTTCCAAACGGCTGCCTTCCGCTTGGCCCCCTTCGATCGAAGAAGCTTCGTGATTCCCGTGCTCTATTTCCTCTTCCGCCTCTTCCTCGGCAGCATCGATTGCTTCGGCCTCAGCCTCGATGTCCGTTTCAGAGCTGTGTGCGTCCGCATCGGCGTCTGCCGCGGCGAAAATCCGATCTTGCGCAATGCGCGCGGCTGCATCGTCTTGCGCGTCGGCAATGTGCTCGGTAAGAGCTGTCACTTCCTCTTCGCTGAGGTCCGCCGGGATATGGTCTGCGTGCAACGTTTCCGATTCGTGCCCATCGGAATGTGACTGGTAATCATGAACATCGCTCGAATGATGTTCTGCGTGTGAATGGATTTCTTCAGACCCGTGATGCCCTGCACGTGCGTCATGAGGAGCGCGATCTTCTGTCTCGGTTTGTTCCAGCGGAAATAAAGGTGAGAGAGGCGCGAATCGAACTGCCTCGGGAACCGGCAGTTGATCGTTCGCTTCCACATCCTTGGGCTCCATCGGCAGATGCTGGTGCGTTTTCCACTTGGAGAGTTTCTCTCCGGGGAGCGGTTCCAATCCCGACGAGAACGGCCGGCGCGCGGGAATCGCGGGCGGCGTCAAGCGCGCCGCCGGATCCTCCACCACCTCTTCTAATTCCTCGACTGGAGATTCTGGTACTGTCGGCGGCAGCAACGGTTCCGCTGCTGGGTAGACCGGTGTCGCGGTCAAACTTTCTATCGCGTTATTTTCGGCGGAAATGCCGGATAGCGCAGATGCTGCCGGCTTGTCGCGATATTTTGCCAGAGATTCTCCCGGCAAGATAATTGACAGATGCCCTTCGGGAGCTGGCGCGTCTGCTGAACTGTCTTCGAAGGTCCGTGGTGAAGCGTACTTGGACGATGGAAGCTCGCGCCCAAATCGACGGTCGCCTCCACGCCCTCCGCTGCCACCGCGATTGTTCCGCCCGCGCCCGCCCCGCCCTCGGAAATTGCGTCCACCGCGATCACCTCCATGCCCGTGCCCGCGATTTTCGAATCGTGGACGGCTTGGAGCAGAGTTATAGCCCGGTTCTCTGCGAACGATCGGCGGCGCTGAAGGAATAGCATCGCTCGCTGGTTGTATACCCAATTCTTCGGTCGCGTCTAACGGCAGCGCTTCCACATCCGTTGGCTCCAGCGCTGGAACCGTAACTCCGGCCGCAGGGAAAATCTGGCCGCCCTGCGCTTCCATCTTCTGGACTTTATCCTCAACGGTGGTGACGATGTGATCGAAATCCTCAATGTCTTCCAGGAAATCGCTCACGTACAGGAAAGCGTCGCTATCGAGGCCAATCTCTACAAAGGCGGACTGCATGCCTGGCAGCACGCGCGTAACTTTGCCTTTGTAGATGCTTCCAACTAATGCAAATTCTTTTTCACGTTCAACGTAATACTCACAAAGCTGTCCCTCTTCCAAAATGGCTACCCGCGTCTCGTGCGGGTTCGCCGAGATGACCATTTCCTTCGACATTTACACTCCTCATGGCGCATCGGACGGCGGCGGCACACACGCCAGCGCGGAGCAAGACGTTAGCTTGGACTCGGCGCGACGGGCCGCTCAGGAAAGACTTATCAGATTGTGCGATTGCTTTCCTCACCGATGCTTACCTGATCTTAAAATTGAATTTCCGGCCTGCGATATCGCACGGCTCGGATTCTTACCAAAATTCGGACTACCCTCACAATTGCTCGCGGGCTCAATTGACGAAACGACGCATGCGTACGTTCATCACGAGTCCTAATGCCAAAAATACAAAAGCCGTCGCGGATCCTCCGTAACTCATCAGCGGCAGAGGAATTCCGGTTACCGGCATGTAGCCTATCACCATTGATGCGTTGACGAGAACATGAAAACCCAGGATGGCGGTCACGCCCATCACTATATACATCCCGGCACGGTCTTTGGCCTTCTGCGCGTTATCCACTAGCCGCAGAACTAATCCAAGATACAACAATAACACTACACAGACTCCGATAAATCCTTGTTCTTCGGCCAGTGCGGCCAGAATGAAGTCCGAATACCGCACCGGCACGAAGCCCAACTGGTTCTGGCTGCCCTTGCCGAATCCTTTGCCCCAAAATCCCCCGGAGCCCACTGCAATCTCCGACTGCAAAACTTGATACCCCGCGCTGCGCGGATTTTCTTCAGGATGAAGAAATGTCTCAATTCTTTGCTGCTGGTATGGCTTCAAGTGCTTTCTCATGTTCCAGGCGAGCGGAATCATCAGCGCGATTAAGACGAAACCGATGGCTAGATGTTTCCATTCGATGCCCGCAAGAAATGCACCGACGACTGCAACTGGAACCAACACCATCGCTGTACCGAGATCCGGCTGCATCAGAATTAGGCCTACCGGAATGATGGTGAGAAGAGCCACTTTCGCCAAATCCGGGAGCGTCAGGCGGTCAGTGCGCACTTCGCTGAAAAACCGGGCCAACACTATAATTATAATCAACTTCATCAACTCTGACACTTGGAAATTGGGGCCGCCTCCCAGCGAGACCCAGCGTTTCGAGCCAAAATGCGATTGGCCAATCGCAAGAACCACCAGCAAAGTGCCCAAGCCGATCATGTAGAGCACCGGAGCTTGGTCCATCAGCGTGTGGTAGTCGATCCTGGAAATAATGAACATACCTGCGACGCCGAGCCCCAGCCACATCAATTGTTTCCATTGCATGCCGGCCATGGCGCTGGCGTGGGTGGAAGAATAAATTTCCAACACACCCAGAGTTGTAATGGCTGCAACAATAGCGAGCAAAACCCAATCAAAATCCTGAGTGCGCGGCCGATCCTTCATTGGTGTTGTACTCCGACGGCGGCAACGAGAGGCTTGGTCGAATTTGGTTCTGCCGGTGAATTCGTGGTGGCCTGCTGTTGCGAGCGAGCAGTTTTCTTGTCGTAATAGGCCTTCACAATATCTCGCACAACGGGGCCGGCAGCTTCGCCGCCGTGCTCCATCGTATCCTGCACGATCGCTG
Source organism: uncultured Acidobacteriota bacterium (assembly GCA_963838475.1). Lineage (GTDB taxonomy): Bacteria > Acidobacteriota > Terriglobia > Acidiferrales > UBA7541 > Palsa-295. The sequence goes on along the minus strand of CAWIRJ010000004.1, from coordinate 293,707 downwards.
CAATAACAATTTCCGGATTGCGACGCGGTGCGAAGCCGACAAACCAACCGTCCATCTTTTTATTGCCGAGCCGATTCGCGGCGTCGTAGCTCATCAATTGCGCGGTGCCGGACTTTCCGCACAGATCGATGTTCGCCAAACGAAGATGATAGCCGGTGCCGCCTCCTTCATTTACGACGCCGTAAAGTCCCTGCGTAACTTGTTCGACGGTATTTTCTGAAAGAACGAAATGATCGACTTTCGGATTCGGAAAGCTTTTCAACAAGTGGGGCTGAACGAGAGTTCCGCCACTGGCGACGGCAGCGGCCATGCGCGCCAATTGAATCGGTGTGACGGTAACGGCGCCTTGTCCTACTGAAACGGAAATCGTTTCACCGGCATACCATTTGTGGTGATAGACGCGCTCGACCCACTCTTCGGATGGTACGAGCCCAGGTTCTTCGCCGGGCAAATCGATCCCTGTGCGACGGCCGAACCCGAGCCCAGACGCGTAGAACGAAATCTTGTCGATTCCGAGTTGTTTGCCGACGTTGTAGAAGAAGACATCGCAAGAATCCACGATGGCGGCATGAAGTCCCACTGTTCCATGTCCCTGAGGTCTCCAGCAGTGAAACGTGCGTCCGTAAAAAACGGCGGAGCCCGGGCAGTACGCAGTGAAATTTTCCGGAACAGCTTTCGATTCGAGCATGGCAGTCGCCATCACGATTTTGAATACTGAGCCCGGAGCTAGTTGCGCCTGAATGGCACGATTTAGAAGCGGAGTCTGCTTATCTGTGTTTAGTCTCTGCCACTCTTCCTTGGGAACTCTAACGGAAAAATCGTTGGGATCAAATGTGGGGCGGCTCACCATGGCAAGCACTTCGCCCGTTCGTGCATCCATCGCGACTACAGCGCCCTCTTTGCCCTGCATGTCCGTCTCGGCAATGGCCTGTAGATCGTAGTCAATCGTGAGCTGAACTGGCCGGCCGGGGATTGCCTCGACGTTGTCGAGTGTGCGCATCACTTTGCCCACGCTGTTGACGACTACCCGGCGCATTCCATCCGTACCTTCGAGTTGATCGTTGTATTCCCGTTCCAAACCAGCTTTGCCGACTAGATCGCCAGGACGGTAGTGCCCATCGCTCTGGTCCATGTCCTGCACGGAAACTTCGCCGACATAACCGATGGCACTGGCAAGCATGGAATCATGCGGGTACCTGCGACGCTGAACCATCATGAGTTCAAGGACTGGAATATCGGCGCGGTGCGATTCGACGAAAGCGATATCTGCCTGTGTGGCGGCCGGCTTGATGATGACCGGCATAAATTTCGGCTCAGATTTCGCCGCGTCGAGCGCCTGCCGCAAATCCCCGTGATCGAGTCCGAGACCATCTTCAATTTGAGGAAGACTTTTCTCCAGCGACTTCGGGTCGTCGCGCATGAGCAAAATGCTGAACGACGGATAGCTGTCGACAAGCACGCGACCTTCGCGGTCAATCATGGGACCGCGTGGCGCAATAATGGGAATCGAGCGAACGCGGTTGCGTTCAGCAAGATCGGCGAAGTGACCGGACTGCACCACCTGAAGTTTCCAGAAGCCGACCATGAGCAGCACAACGATGGTCACAAAAACATAGGAGACCAACGCAAGGCGGCCCTGCGGGATTTTCTGGTCGTTAACGTTCCACGACGGCAATTGAACTCCTGCGTGACGGGGCGTACTAGTCCCTGCGGCCCCGCGAAAAATCGAGCCTTTACGAATCTCGAAGTATTAATGAAATTATCACCTTGCGCGGGAAAGCTGCAAGCGGCGTATGTCTAGTACGTTACCTGGACTTTCGCTGTTTTCCAATCCAGGGACCGAAATTCCATCTGACAAGCCATCGCCCGGCTTTCAGTCCAACTCTATAATTTACCTGTTGCTTTCCCAAAGGAAGTCTGGCATCCTTCCTGTTGGAAACCCAAATGGCGAATAAACAAAAAACGGATGTGTTGCAAGGCACGCTGGCACTGATGGTCCTGAAAACTCTGGATGTTCTGGGGACGCTGCATGGTTATGGAATAGCGCGGCGCATCGAACAAATCAGCGGCGATTTGCTTTCCGTAAATCAAGGGACTCTGTATCCCGTTCTGTTAAAACTCGAGCAGGAAGGCGCCATCGAGTCCGAGTGGGGCGCCTCGGAAAATAATCGCAGAGCGCGCTTCTACCGGCTGACCAAGGAAGGGCGCAAGCAGTTGCAGGCCGAGACCCAGGATTGGCACCAAACGGCGGCGATCATCGGGCGGTTCTTCGAAGCCAAAGCGGAGGATTTGTCATGAAATCCCTTAGGCGATTTTTTGCTAGGCTAACCAGCTTTACAGCCCGGCGCGCCCAAGATGAACGATTGCGCGAAGAGATCGAGGAACACATCGCTCTTCAAACGGCGGAAAATCTCCGCGCCGGGTTATCGGCCGTTGAGGCGCGACGGCAAGCCATGCTGAAGTTTGGCGGCGTGGAAGCAATCAAACAAGATTATCGCAGTAGGCGCGGATTGCCATTCATCGAAAATGTAGTGCAGGACGTGCGGTTCGCTCTTCGCAGCCTGCGCCGGACGCCCGGACTTACAGCATTCGTAGTCATTACCCTGGCGCTGGGCATCGGCATGACCTCCTCGACATTTAGCATGGTCGATGGGCTAATTTTCAGGCCCTATCCGGTGCCACATCCAACTAGTGTGGTCACTCTGGTGAGCACCACGCATGACAGTCCTTTCGACAATTTCTCCTATCGCGAATATCTAGACATTCGCGACAAAACGAAAAGTTATGACGGCGTGGTGGCCAACGCAGAAATGGAGGCTGTCGGCTTCAGCGCCGAACCTGGCACAACTCCGCGCATCAAGGGCGGCATGATGGTGTCCGGTAACTACTTCCACGTGCTCGGCGTGGAACCGCGGCTTGGGCGCGGGTTTCGCGAGGACGAAGATCAGGTTCCCGGACGTAATCCCGTGGTCGTCCTCGGACCGGATTTCTGGCGGCATGAATTCGCCAGCGACCAATCCGTCCTCGGCAAAACTGTTCTCTTGAACGGCACGAAATTCACGGTGATTGGCGTGGCTCCGGACAATTTCCCGGGGATGCTGACGTTCGGGCATCCCGACTTCTATATGCCGCTGGCTATGGCACCAGTATTTTCCACCAACATTCAGAAAAATTTCTTCGAGGACCGCGACGATCGCGAATTGAGCGTACATGCGCGTTTGAAACCGGGTACTTCGCTCGGGCAGGCTCGCAACGAGCTCGCAGTGTTAGCGAAAAATTTCGAAGGTGAGTATCAGCAAGTGAACCGCGGTCGCGGCGCGGCGGTGTTCACCCAATTCCAAACGCGCACTATCGAAGATGACAACTGGAAATTCGGCGTGATCTTTTTGATCCTCGCGCTAGCGGTTCTGCTGGTGGCTTGCACCAACGTCGCGGGACTGCTTCTCAGCCGTTCTCGCGCACGCGCGCGCGAAATCGCGGTACGTTTGGCGCTTGGAGCCGGGCGCGTCCGGCTCATCCGCTTACTTCTAACCGAAAGCATGATTCTCGCCACATTGGGTGGATTGGCCGGGATCGCTATCGGCTATGGCGTCGTAGAGTGGTTCCACTCGAAAGACAGTATCGTCTTTGCGACCGAATTGCCGGTGGCGATCCCATTCCAAATGGACACGCGCGTACTACTCGCCTGCATCGGGTTGTCCGTCTTGAGCGCGGTTCTTTTCGGGTTGGCGCCGGCCCTGCAGAGCACGCGCGTGGACTTGGTGAACGCTCTCAAGTCAGCCGACGTGGACGTTCCAGGACGCAAACGCCTGTGGGGCCGCAATATGCTTGTGGTCGCGCAGGTTTCCATGTCGCTGATGCTTCTCACCGCGTCTTTCCTGATGGCCCGCGGATTCCAGCATGACTTGATGCAGAATACTGGTTTCAACAAAGACCACCTGTTGATGACTAAATTTGATCCGCGGCTCATCCAGTACAACGCAATGCAGACGCAGCAGTTCTACAAGTTGCTCGCCGAACGTATGCGCCAAACGCCGGGCGTTCAGAGCGAGGCTCTCATGCAGAATGTTCCACTTGGAGTGGACGAGTTTGACGCTCTGACGTTCGTGCCGGACGGTTTCGAGATGCCGCCGGATCGCACAAATTTCAATTCCACGATGAATACGATCGATGAGGGATATTTCGAAACCATGGGGATTCCGATTCTGCGTGGCCGCGCCTTTCTGCCCTCAGACACCGTGGATTCCCCGCGCGTGGCCGTGGTGAACGAGCACTTCGCGAAACACTATTGGCCAACAGGCGATGCCGTCGGCAAACACATTCGTCTCGAGACCAACGCTGGAACGCCGGTGGAAATAGTAGGTGTAGCGCAGACGATTAAGTTTCAAAACATGACAAGCCCGGCAGACTTCGTATACATGCCGCTGGCTCAGCATCCTGTCGCGCGAATGGTTTTGATGTTGCGCTCGACGGGCGATCCGCTGCAATTGGTTCAGCCGGTGAAGGACGTTGTCCGCAGCCTCGACACGAACCTGCCAATGTTGCAGACGAGGCCTTACGGGGATTTCTACGTGAACCAAGCAGTAAAAGGGCCGCGGATTGCGATCGACTTGGTCGGCAGTATGGGCTTGGTGGGGCTTTTGCTCGCCGTTGCTGGTTTGTACGGGCTGGTGGCCTATAACGTGAGCCGCAGGACGCGCGAGATCGGCATACGCATTGCTCTCGGCGCGGCAAGTTCAGATGTGCTACGTCTGGTACTCGGCAAAGGTCTCGTGCTCGTCGGTGTGGGAACGGTAATCGGACTGGCTTTGGGATTCGCTCTTGAGCAGCTCATGAATTCCATGCTGTTCGATTCCGGAGGCGTGGACATCCTGGCGTATGCTGTCGTCGTGCCGACGATGTTTCTAATCACTATGCTCGCGGCCTACGTGCCCGCGCGACGCGCTACCCACATTGCGCCGACCCAAGCACTGCGTTACGAATAGTCCCGAATGGAGCCGCCCTAACCTCTAGACCTCGTTTGCCTGTGTGCAGGTGCTGGCGTACAATGCACATCCCATGCCTGATACTTCTGCCGTTACTGGCCGCACCATCTCCCACTATAGCGTTCAGGAAAAGCTCGGTGGTGGAGGCATGGGTGTCGTTTACAAAGCCAAAGACACTCGGTTGGGGCGAAATGTTGCTCTGAAGTTTCTGCCAGACGATATTTCCCATGACTCGCAAGCCGTCGAAAGATTCCGCCGCGAAGCGCGCGCTGCATCGGCGTTGAATCATGCCAATATTTGCACCATCTACGACATCGGCGAATTCGAAAACCGCCCTTTCATCGCCATGGAACTACTGGAAGGACAAACGCTCAAACATCGCATATCCGGAAAGCCCATGGAAATATCCGAGCTTCTGGAAATTGGAATTCAAATCGCCAACGGACTCGATGCCGCGCATTCGAAAGGAATCGTTCACCGCGATATCAAGCCTGCGAATATTTTTTTGGTGGAGCGCGGGCAGGCAAAAATTCTGGATTTCGGTTTAGCAAAGTTAACGATTGTGCATCAGCACACACCGGAATCTGCGGGCGCCCCCTCCATGCGCACGCAAACACTCGTGCTGGATAAAGAGCAGCTCACCAGCCCGGGTAGCGCCATGGGCACGGTTGCGTATATGTCCCCGGAACAGGCACGCGGCGAAGACTTGGACGCCCGTTCGGATTTGTTTTCGCTGGGGGTGGTGCTTTATGAGATGGCGACCGGGTCGGTTCCCTTCTCCGGAGCGACCTCGGCCGTGGTTTTCGACGGGATTTTGCACTCCGCTCCGCTACAAGCCAAGCAACTGAACCCGCGCCTACCTGCGGCAATCGAGAACATTTTCAGCAAGGCGTTGGAGAAAGATACCGACCTGCGTTACCAGACCGCTGCCGAACTCCGCGCGGACTTGAAGCGTCTGAAGCGGGATCTGGATTCAAGCCGCCGCCCAGCGGCGGAAAAGAGCGTTACGTCAAACACGCCTGCGGCCGGCACAGCCGCGGCTAAGAAGTCTGTTGCCGTGCTCTATTTCGAAAATCAGAGCGGCGCGAAAGAAGATGAATACTTGCGGGACGGCATCACCGAAGACGTAATCACCGAACTTTCCAAAATTCGCGGACTGAATACTTTTTCGCGCCCCACCGTTCTGGCCTTCCGTGACAAAGCCGTCACTCCGGTGCAGATAGGCCAGCAGCTCGGCGCAGCTTACGTTTTGACCGGCACTTTGCGGCGCGCCGGAGCGCGCGTGCGCATCAGCGCGCAACTGGTAGACACGCATACCGATTTTCCGCTTTGGTCGGACCGCTTCGATCGAGAAATGAAGGACGTCTTCGAAGTTCAAGACGAAATGGCGCGTAAGATCGCCGAGGCTCTGCGCGTAACGCTTTCGCCTCAGGAACTCGAAGCGCTAGCCGACAAGCCCACGGAAAATCCGCAAGCGTACGACCTCTATCTTCGCGGCAAGCGTTACGCGCGGCGGCTCACTCGCCAGGACGTCGAGTTCGCGCTGCAGATGTTCGAGAACGCCGTGTCGTTGGATCCCAGCTTCGCTCTGGCGTACGCCGCCTGTGCGAATGCATGCGCAATGTACTACTCGCTTTTCAGCCGCGATCCTGTATGGATCGAACGCGCACGGGAAGCTTCCGGCCGGGCTGTAGCCCTGCGTTGGGACCTGCCCGAGACGCACCTAAGCCAAGCCTGGGTGCTTTATGCTGCGGGTCTGTATGACGAGGCCGTGCGCATGGTGAAAAAAGCGATCGAGCGCAAGCATGATTGCGACGGCGCCTATTACCTCTACTGCCGCGCGCTGTTCGCCGCAGGACGCTATCAGGAAGTTATGGACCTAGCCGAAGCCGCCATCGAATCGAGCGGCGAGGACTATAACGTTTATGTGCCCATCAGAAACTGTCTCGGCGCGATGGGAAAAGAACAAGCCAAACTGAAAGTGAATGAACGATTCTGCCTCGCGCTTGAGCGTCACTTGAAACAGGTGCCCGAAGACGCGCGAGCGCGTATTCTGCTGGGCGGCAACTATGCGGAATTGGGACGTACGGATGATGCTTTGCGTGAACTCAATCTGGCTGTTACTTTGCGCGCCAACGAAGCGTCTATTCTATATAACGCGGCTTGCGTGTACTGCCTGCTCAAAAAGAAGCCAGAGGCTATGGACGCTTTGCGCAAAGCCTGGGAAGCAGGTTCCAAAGATGCCGTGTGGACACGTCGCGACCCCGACCTGACCCTGCTTCATGGCGACCCGGAGTTTGAGCGCCTCTATCCGGAAACGGCCGCCTCATCGCAGTCGCCCATCTAGTCGGATTCGATTCTGAGTGCAGGCAATCGCGCCACGCTGGCGGCAGAGGTATTTGTGAAACGCTGGACGAAAATTCTGTTGGGGGTTTTGGCTTTCGTTGTCATTGTGATCGTATGCATCAAGATCTTCGTCAACGCGAACACCTTCCGTCCAACCATAGAGAAACAAATTGCCGATACTCTTGGCCGCAAGGTGAAGCTCGGCGATCTGACCCTGAGGGTGCTCTCCGGCAGTCTGGTAGCGGAAGACATTTCCGTGGCCGACGACCCCAACTTTAGCTCGTCGCCATTTCTTACAGCGAAGAAAGTTCACATCGGCGTATCGATGCGACCGCTTATCTTTTCACACCAGTTAAACATACGAAGCTTTGAAATAGAGTCGCCACAAATTGCCATGATCAAAGCGGCGAATGGTACCTGGAATTTCTCCAGCATCGGGCGCCTCCCAACAAAACCCACTTCGGAGAATTCAAAAAACTCGGGGTCGCAAATTTCTGAGGTTTCTGTAGGAAGCGTCGCTATCGAAGACGGTCATGCCACGATCACAACCCTACCTGCGCAGGGCTCCCCCAAGGTGTACGACCACGTGAATCTTACAGCGCACGATTTTTCAACCACTTCGCGCATCCCGTTCGAATTGAAGACGGATTTGCCCGGCGGCGGCAGCGCCAGCGTTACCGGGTACCTGGGGCCAATCAATCGCGACGACACAGCAAGCAGCCCGATTGATGCGCAAATTTCCGCAAAACATGTGGACCCTATAGGAGCCGGATTCCTCGATACTACTACCGACTTGTCGTTCATCGCCGACGCTGAGGTGAAGGCAAAATTTGATGGGCAAACGCTTACCACCAACGGGACAGCTCGCATCGAGAATCTCAAGCTGCACAAGGGAGCGCCCGCCGTATCCAAGCCGCTGGAAATCGTGTTCAGTGGAACCCATAGCGTGAAAGACAGTTCTGGGCACATCGAAGACACCACCGTAAAAATTGGCGACGTCAATATTCACGCGAGTGGAACCTACCGCCCGGTCAAGCCCGGCTCGGAAGATATGCTCCTGAATTTCAAAGTTGCGGGGCAGAGTTTGCCGATTGATCAGTTGCAGCCATTGATGACCGCGGCCGCCGTTCATTTGCCGAACCACTCAACGCTGAAGGGCGGCACTCTCGCGATGAACGCGTCCATTACGGGATCGACAAAATCGCTCGTCATTACCGGGCCGGTCGCGCTGGATAACACGTCTTTGGTGGGATTCGACATCAGCTCAAAAATTCACGGGATTGCGGCCCTGGGCGGCATGAAATCCGGGGATACCGTACATTTTGACAAGTTGCGCGCGAATGTGCGGATGACGGACGCTGGCGTGGTGGCCGACCAGATCGAAGCGGTGATTGCGGGAATGGGCCGACTAACTGGAAGCGGCACGATTTCGCCGACCAATCAACTAGACTTCAATCTCATGGTAAATGTTGCGTCGACGAATGCTGTGAGCAAGGTTGGCATCGGCGTGATCACCGGATTTAGCGGGAATGGCGTGCCAATTCACGTCAGCGGAACTACCGACGATCCTTACATCACCGCCACGGCGGGCGGCGTGGTAAAAAAAACCAAATCGATTACCTCCATCTTTCACAAGAAGAATTAGCTGGATCTGCAGCCGCGCCTAAAGAAGCGCGGCTTCTCTTGGTGTGAAATTGATGCTAATTTCGATCAGCGGGGATTTAACCTACCGCGAATCTATTCCGTCTTGACTCTATGCCCGAGCAATTTATTTTTTCCGATTTGCGAGAGTTGTTTGCCAAGGCCAATGAAGAGAAGTCCGGCGACCAGTTGGCGGGCATCGCGGCGCGGTCGGAACGCGAACGGGTGGCGGCCAAACGCAAGCTTGCCGATCTCACGCTCTCTGAAATTGTGCAACAGCCGCTGATCGATCCTGATACGGACGAAGTAAGCCGCTTGATCCTGGACACTTTCGATCAAAAAGCTTTTCAGTCAGTCCAAAGCCTCACAGTCGGTGAATTTCGCGAGCTTATTCTTGACGATGCCACCGGCGAAACCGCCCTGAAGGAAGTTCAGCAAGCGATCATCCCGGAAATCGCGGCTGCTCTGGCCAAGATCATGAGCAACAAAGACCTGGTTCTAGCCGCAGCGAAATTCCGCAATGTTACGCGCTGCCGGAACACCATGGGCGAACGCGGAGTTCTCGGGATTCGCGTGCAACCGAATCATCCCGTCGATGACATCGGCGGAATCTTACTAGCCTCATTTGAAGGATTGCTTTACGGATGCGGCGATGCGGTGATCGGAGTAAATCCCGCGTCAGATTCGGTGGAAAAAGTGGGTGCTATTCTGCATGCGCTCGATCGCCTGGTAGAAACTTACAAAGCCCCTACGCAAACTTGCTGTCTCGCGCACATCAGCGCGCAACTCGCGGCTATGGAACGCGGAGCGCCAGTGGACCTGCTATTCCAGTCAATTGGCGGAACCGAAGCGGCGAATCGCAGCTTTGGTATTTCACTGGCGACGCTGCAAGAGGGCCGCGAGCAAGTTCTGGAGCACCACCGCGGTCGTGACATCGACTGGAAAGGTTCGAACGCGATGTATTTCGAAACGGGCCAAGGCAGCGCTTTATCGGCCGAGGCTCACCACGGATTGGATCAAGTTACGCTGGAAGCGCGCGCATACGGCGTCGCCCGCGTGTTTGAACCATTTCTGGTCAACAGCGTGGTCGGATTCATCGGTCCCGAATATCTTTATGATGAGCGCCAGATTATTCGCGCCGGTCTCGAGGATCACTTCATGGGTAAGCTCCTGGGCCTGCCGATGGGATGCGACGTCTGCTACACAAATCACGCGGCAGCGGACCAAAATTCGGCCGATAACCTCTTACTCCTGCTGGGCGCGGCCGGCTGCAATTATTTTATGGGCGTTCCGTGCGGAGACGATGTGATGCTGAATTATCAATCCACCAGTTATCACGATGGGCTTGCGGTCAGAAGACTGTTTAAGCTGAAACCCGCTCCGGAATTTCTGGCTTGGCTGCAGACAAGCGGAATTTATCGAGATGGCGACCCAGTTTTGCTGGATGCGCCAGCGCGCCGCCAACTGATGCAAGGGCTGGAATCATCTTTAGACGGGATCAATTGATGGCGAACGAGCGAGATCCGAAATTGAACAATTCCGACCTGCCGCCAATCCTACGAAAGATTCGAGCGCGGACGCCGGCGCGCTTGCTGGTTGGCCGCGCAGGGGCTGCCTATCGCACCGGCACGCAAATGGATTTGCGCGAAGCGCATGCGGCCGCGCGAGATGCAGTCCGCGCGGAGCTGGCTCTCGGAGAAGCCTTCGACGATGCGTTCGTGCAGCGTTGGGGGCTATTCGAAGTCCGCACAAAAGCACGTTCGAAAGACGAGTATTTGTTGCGCCCGGATTTAGGCCGCCAGTTCGATGCTGAATCCCGCGCTGAAGTAGAAAGTCGCTGCGACGCAAACAGCGATGTGCAAATCGCCATTGGCGACGGATTGTCGGTCTCGGCGGTCTTGGCGCAAGTTCCTCTGTTACTTCCACTGCTGTACGCAGGAGCCAAAGAGCGACATTGGAAAATCGGAAATACGCTTGTCATCCATCTATGCAGAGTAGGGATCCTCAACGAGATCGGAGAGTTGCTGAAACCGCGTGTCGTCGTGCTGCTAATCGGCGAACGTCCCGGCCTTAGCACAGCGAAAAGTTTGTCAGCTTATATGGCCTATGAGCCCCGTGCCACACATACAGACGCCAACCGAAACTTAATCTCCAACATCCACGCACGAGGCCTGGATCCGCACGAAGCTGCAACCCGTATCCTGAATCTCGCAGCACTGATGATGAAAGTGAGCACGAGCGGCTACACGCTAAAGGAACAACCTCTAGGGCTTAAAGAACGACAGATTCAGCCCTGATTTATCCGGTTTGTTTCTCTGCATACCGCGGCAGATTGCTGGCTGTCAACGCAACTGTCCTCTGTGTTTCTGGATAGACGTCCACCGCCTCGCACTCTTGTATTTGGGTTTCTGACTTCTTATTATTGCCGCGATGAGAATTTGCTACATGGCAGAACGGCAGGGCAAGCTGGAACCGGCTGATCTATCTGTACCTGGCCTTTGGTGCGCCGTCCGGCAAGCGTCAGCTGTTGTAGACAAAGTTTTCTGCAAACCTTATTCATCTCGAACCAGTCTAACCGGCACAGGCCAACGGACAGAATTCACTGTAAGTTGTAGAAAACAAGCATCGCTTCAATTTCTAACTGGGGCCAGAATTGCTGTTTGGAAATGTCGATTCGCAGTGAATCCGTTCGATTAACCAATGGAGGCGGCCACCACAATCTTGATGGATCCACTGTTTTGGGGGTCGAGCGATCATGCTCAAACTAGACTTGCTTCTTCGCGATCTGAAAGTAGCGCTGCGCTCGCTGGCGCGCACCAAGGGGTTGGCGATTACCGTGGTAGTCACACTGGCGCTGGGTATCGGCGCAAACGCCGCTATCTTCAGCGTGGTGAGGGGCGTACTGTTGCGACCCTTGGTGAACCGCGACGAGGACCGGCTAATTTACATCCGGCAGAGTGCGCCCGGACTTAGCGACGATAATACCAACTTTTCTGTTCCCGAAATTCAGGACATCGAATCGCAAGTTAAGAGCGTGAGTGAGTTCGGGGACTTCTCCCAAGTAGGCTTCAGCATGGTGGGATTGGGCGAACCACGCGAAGTGCGAGCCGGCGTGGTCGACGGAACGTATTTTGACGTAATGGGACTGCGTCCGGTGCTGGGGCGGTTACTCGACACGCACGACGATGGACCGAACGCAGCGGGCGCCGTCGTTTTGACCTATCGCTTCTGGTCAACGGTGCTGAAGAAGGATCCCTCGGTAATCGGCAGGACGGTCAAGCTCGATTCGGGTACTTTCGGAGCGCGGTCCGCCACAATCGTCGGCGTACTGGAGCCGTCGGTGCCCTATCCAGCGGAGACTGAAATTATTGCGAACGTAGTCACAAGCCCGCACCACTTATCGGCAACCATGGTGACCGGGCGCGTACATCGCATGACGGAACTTTTCGGAAGGCTTGCCCCCGGTGCGACTATCGAGACAGCTCGCGCCGAATTGAGCACGGTATATGGAGCGATGGTCGCGCAACATCCGGCAGATTATTCCAAGACCGCCAAGTTTCATATCAGCGCGGTAAAGCTGCGCGACCAGATCACTTCGGGCGCGAAAACCGTTTTGTGGGTATTGCTGGCGGCGTCCGGACTTGTCTTCATCATTGCCTGCTCGAACGCCGCAAACTTAATTCTAGCTCGCACAGTGCGACGTGAAGGCGAACTCGCAATCCGCGGGGCGCTTGGCGCAAACGCAAGCTCGTTGCGGCGGTTGCTGCTGGCTGACAGCTTATTGCTTTGCGGAACCGGCGCACTGCTGGGCGTCCTGAGCGCTCGACCGATGGTGGCTATCCTGGCTCGTTACGCTTCGCGCTTTTCCGTGCGCGCGCTCGATCTCAAAGTTGACTCCAGTATGCTGTGGGTTGGCGCACTGCTGGCGGTAATTGCTGCCGTGCTTCTCGCCTACGTGCCCCGACTTCCTTCCGCGGACACTTCGAATGGATTGAGTTTGACCAGCGGGGGCGTGCGAATCACAGGCAGTACTGGTCGCCGGTTGCGTTTGTTCGCTGTAACGCAGATCGCTGCGTCATTCATGTTGCTGGCCGGCGCGGGCATGCTGATTAAAACGCTTCTGTCCCTGCAAAATGTGCGCACGGGATTCGACACGCATAATGTGCTGGCGATAAATGTGCCGCTGGTCACTGAAGGTCGCACGCCGGAACAGATCAACGGGTTTTATAGAGAAGTTGTCCGACAAATCGGGGCGCTGCCGGGCGTCGATCGCGTGGCGGTGGGCACCGCCGTGCCGTGGCGTGACAATGGGTCATGGGGTTACGGATTTCAGTTTTCCGCGGATGGTCACGCGCACGGCCCTGGTGAAGAGGATCCCCGGGCAAATTTCCGTACCGTATCGCCGGGATTTTTCGCGGCGCTCGGCGTCCCTCTAATCGCCGGACGCGATTTCAACGAGGCCGACCGCAAAGACAGCGAGCCCGTCGTGATCGTGAGCCAAAGCTTGGCCCAACGCATGTACCCGAATCAAGATGCGGTGAACCATCATTTGTGGTGGAGCGATCCGGTAATGAAATTTATTGATGTGAGCCCGCAGCCACGGCGCATCGTTGGCGTGGCCGCGGATTTGGATGATGAGAATCTGGTGCCGCGCCCAACGCTCACGGTTTATCACCCTCTCGATCAGGAAATCGGCGGAGGAAGGTTGTTCGTTCACACACAGTCGGACCCCTACCCGCTTGTTCCGTCGATTACGCGTATCATCCGCGATTTGAATGTGGACCAACCAGTGGAGCATGCGGCGACGCTGGACGACGTTCGCGCCGAAGTACTGACTCCGGATCGTTTGAATGCTCTGGTGTTTGGCGGTTTCGCTGCGGTGGCGCTGGCGATCGCAGTGATTGGCGTCGCTGGTGTTCTGGTGTTTTCAGTGAGTGGGCGAACGCGCGAGTTTGGAATCAGGCTCGCGCTGGGGGCGCAACCGCGCAACCTTCTGACCAGCGTGATTGCCGACGGCGCGGTAATGGCCGGTGTGGGCATTGCGGCGGGCGCGCTGTGCGGTTATGCCATCGCACGCCTCGCCAGCAGCTACATCGTGGATGTTCGGATGCCCGGCGTTTTGCCCGTAATTGCGTCGGCGGTGGTACTTCTACTGGCCGCGGTCGTGGCGTCTTTTCTTCCGGCGGCGCGGGCTGCGCGCATCGATGTAACGGAAGCTCTGCGGTCGGAATAAGCGGCCCGAAGTAAAGTTCCAGCTAGGAGTTGCGGCGCAGGCGGTCGAGGAGAGCGAAAAGAACCACCCCGAATGCCGCGGTAACTAGAGAATCGATAAAGAGGTGGAAAGTGAAGAATGGCGCGGAGTGGTTCAGCAAAACGCGCTGCGTCACGGCTAGAATCGCCTGATGAAAATGGAAGAATAAGAAAATCAGGCCAAAACGGCTTAGTGGATGTTCGGTATCAATTCTGGCTCCCACCGAAGAAGCAAGATAGCCCACAAGGGTTTTTGCAATCCCATACATGCCGATAGGATTGTCGTGGCTCAGAGCATCCTGCAGAATCCCGATGGCCCCTCCCAGAAATAATCCCGACACAGGATTTCGGCGGCTGACTCCGAAATAAATAGTGACGAGCAGCGGAAGATCGATCAGCTCGGACCAGCGTCCGTATTTATGCAGGAAGGCCTGAAACACCAGAGCGAGCAAGACCGTGCCAACAATGGTGCCGCTGTAAAATTTGTGCACCTCAACATTTGGCTCCGAATGCGCACCGACATTGAGCATGTAGGACATTATCGTTGAGGGGTGGGCGGTTTCGACGCCGGAGTTTTGTTCGCTGGAGCTGTGGATTGAAGAGGAGCGGCCGGAGCAGGTTTGAATTTGTTTGGATCGGTTACAACTCCCGAGGTTTTTGGCGCCGGCGGAATAACCGGTTGCGCGGCGGATTGCGCAGGAGTTATGTCGCTGACGTCGGATGCTTCTTCCGTCTTCTTCGGCAAGAGTTCCTGCTGCGAGAGGAGGACAATGACGTCTTCGAGACGATCGAGACGCGCCGCGGGCCGCACGGAAATCACTTGGAATGGGTTTCCGGGTTTTGTCACATCCACTGTGCCAATCAGCAGATCCTTAGGGAAAATGCGGTCCTCGCCAGAGGTGACGATAGCGTCTCCTGACTGCAGTTTTTCTTCATTGATCACATAGTCCATGTGTGGTTGGGGATCTCCGCTTCCTTTCACCACGCCGTGGGTGCGCGAGGTGGCGAAGAGAGCGCCAACGCCGCTATCCTTGTCATTGATCAAAAGAACTTGCGCGGTGGAGGGGAAAACCTCCACGACTTTTCCGACGACACCGTCCGGCGTGATGACGCCCATATTTCTGCGCACGTGATCACGTTCACCCCGGTTGATGAATAATGTGTGTGAAGTGGGATCCGCGCTCGCGCCGATTACTTGTGCGGCAAGCATGGGCGCTTCCGTGTGCGTTTCCTTGAAATTCAGGAGAGTTGCAAGACGACGAGCTTCCGCGGACTCACTTTCCAGCTCGCGATTTCTGAGGCGCAAGGTGTTCACCTCGTTACGCAGGCGTTCATTCTCAGCGCGCGTATTGCGCAGACCCACATAACCGCTCCAGATTCCCCCGACATGGGAAAACGTCCAGGTGCCCGCGCGCTCCAGAGGAGTCATCAATTCAACGGCCCAATAACGGATGAGGCGCACGTTGTTCTCACGTTTGATTTGGAAAGCGAGAAGCAGCACTTGCGCAAGAACGACTGTTGCGAGAAGGGCCAGCGGACGGTGACGGGAAAAGGTGTCGATCATAACTTTAGAACCACTTAAGAATTTGCCAGCTGGGCCTTAGCTTTCGCCACGCACGCTCAGTTCGTTGCGCGGTTCCAACGAGCAGATCCCTCGCTTCGCCCGGGGTTACTGCTCAAAGATAAAAACCGAGATAAAAACAACACAAAACTCCGGCAGTCCTTTAGTCAATCGAGACCAGGCGCAACAGACGAAAATCGCTGAGCATTTTTCCGGTTCCGAGAACGACCGACGCTAATGGGTCGTCGGCGATAGAAACCGGCAGGCCGGTCTCCTCGCGGATGCGCTTGTCGAGATTTTTGATCAGCGCGCCGCCGCCGGTAAGCACGATGCCCCGGTCACTGATGTCGGCGGAAAGCTCGGGCGGCGTACGTTCCAGGGCGACGCGAATAGCGTTCAAAATCGTGGAAATGCATTCTGAAAGCGCTTCGCGAATTTCGCTGTCGTCTATGGTGACGGTGCGCGGCACGCCTTCAATCAGGTTGCGGCCTTTTACTTCCAAAGTCAGTGGCTTTTCCAACGGATAGGCTGAACCAATTTCAATTTTGATTTGTTCCGCGGTGCGCTCGCCGACCAGCAGGTTGTATTTGCGCTTCAAATAATGCATAACCGCTTCGTCCATTTCATTTCCGGCGACCCGGACGGAGCGCGAATAGACGATACCGCTCATGGAGATGACAGCGATGTCAGTGGTGCCCCCGCCGATATCCACCACCATGTTTCCCGAGGGCTCTTCGATCGGCAAACCCGCGCCAATAGCAGCAGCCATGGCTTGTTCGACCAGGTACACCTCACTGGCTCGCGCGCGATAAGCGGAGTCTTGCACCGCTCGCTTTTCCACCGGGGTAATTTCGCTCGGCACGCCGATTACGATTCTAGGATGTACCAGGACACGGCGGTTGTGAGCCTTTTGAATAAAATACGTGAGCATTTTTTCGGTAACTTTGAAGTCGGCGATCACACCGTCTTTCATCGGCTTGATGGCCACGACGTTTCCAGGAGTTCGTCCCAGCATTTCCTTCGCTTCGCGACCGACGGCGACAACTTCCCCGCTATTTTTGTTGATGGCTACGATAGAAGGCTCGTTTACGACAATTCCCTTTCCGCGCGCAAAAACGAGTGTGTTGGCAGTTCCGAGGTCGATGGCCAGGTCGGATGAAAAAAGACTGAAGACCGACCGCATGTTATAGCCGTTTTTCGTCACGTCTTGCGTTCCCCCTGAGTTCGGCTTGCGCGCCGCGGCGGCGGCGGGTGCTTGGCGGACTTCTAAACTTGCGAGCGCATTTTTATGTTACGGGATCACGACTTGTACGCGCTTGGTTGCTGTACCGCCCCGGCGGTTTTGGCCGGTGATAATAACTTCGTAAGAACCTTTCGGCATGGGCGGCAGAAAGTGGCGGAACTGCCCATCCGCTTGGATGCTGGCGACTGGTTCACCGTTAATAATTAAAGCTGCGCCGGGCTCGGTGCGCCCGATGATCTCGACGACGTTTCCTTGCAATACAGTATTATCCACCTCAAGCAGCATTTCTTGCTCTTTACCTTGTATCACTAGCGTGAACTTATAGGGCTCGCTTTGATCGCTGGTGGCATTTTTGGCGTCAATGGCGCGAACCCGCCAATAATAATCGCCCGGATCCAGTCCGACGATGTCCACACCTTCTGCGGTTGTTTTCTTGGCCATAATAATCTTGCTAAACATTGCGGTGGTACTGGCCTGAAACTCGTAGGACTTTGCGGTGGCAACGGGTTTCCAGGAGAAATGAACCGGATCATGTTTTGGATTCGATACGGTGATGGCCTGCAGATTCAGCGGCGTGTTTAATTCGGGAGGGGCGAGGACATCGGTCTTGGTTATCGCTCCACCCGTTGGGAAAGTCACACGTTGAAACTGGCCAATATCGAGGTGCTCGCCGCCACGGTTCAATTCGGCGCTTCCTGAAGCGATCGTGATTTGCTGCTGTTTGGTGGTCGGGTCGCTGCTGACAGCGGCGCGGCTATTCGCGCGCAGGGAGGCCACAGCGTTTTCAAAAGACACTTCCGCCTTCGAACCAGGAACTTCCCAAGCGCCGGTGGCGAGGTCTACTTGTCCAGAACTGATGTGCACGCCTACTTGCGAGGCGTGGTCCTGCTCCACGATATTTTCTTCCACGGTGACGAGAGTATCGCCCTTCACGGTATAGGTTGTGCCGTCCGCGAAGGCCATACGGGCGACTCCTTCGGGGCCGGTCTGGATCAAATCGCCTTTGTCGAGGGTGATCTGGTAGTCCGCGCTTTGCCACTCGACGGAATTCACCTTTTTTACCTGAACTTTTCCATCCAGGTTTACGAAGCGCGCTTGCCTGGCGGTGATGGTAGCTACGCCTGAATCGTGTGCGGACACAGCCGCTCCAAGACGCTTCACAACTTTGCCTGAAAGATCCGGGAAAGCGAAATAAGCCCCGGCGAGGATCGCGCCAATAATCAGCAAGGCGTAAATCGCCATGGTCTTGTAAGTGACGGTATGCCAATAAACCTCTACCCGCGAGATTTTAGGCTTATCCGACACGACTGTTTTTTGGTCTATCATGTTTATAAGGGCTAATTTGGAAATTTAGCACACGGGTATAGGCCATTCAACTCGGCGACGAGAGAGTTGCGAAACTGCTAACCCCTACTTGTTCCAATCAGTTAACTGGCCTTCCGCATGGCATGTTAGGGCCAGCATTTTTAGTCAGCCTAAGAGCGGGATGTGTTCCAATTTGGCGCCATATTGGAGGTTGACCGCAGGCCGTCGTTTTAGCGAGACTATCTCCCTCGGGCTGGGCGTTTCACTGCCGGGTACGTGCCACGATCCTACGTGATTTTGAAAGAATTAGTCTTGAGGCTGCGAGGAACAAAAATATGAAAGAGATTATCGGCGAACTGCTCCCACCGACACGAGTGATGATGACTCCTGGGCCCTCCTGTATGGACCCGCGAGTTTACCGGGCGATGTCCGCGCCCCTGGTTGGGCACCTGGACCCGTGGTTTTTGGAAATGATGAATGATGTGCAGGTCCTGCTTCGGAGCGTATTCCAAACCGGGAACCGCATAACTTACCCTGTCTCGGCGTCAGGTTCAGGTGGGATTGAAGCCGCCGTGCTGAATCCTCTGGAAGAGGGTGATGAATGCATCGTATGCGCGAATGGAATGTTTTCCGAGCGCATGGCGGTAATCGCGGAACGCAGCCCGGCAAAGGTAATTCGCGTGGAGGCGCCGTTGGGCCGCGCGGTTGATCCCGAAGACGTACGGCGGGCGGGCAAAGGAAAGAAGATTAAATTTGTCGGCTTAGCGCACGGTGAAACTTCAACCGGCGTGATCCAACGTCTGGAAAATTATCGCAAGGTTGCTGACGAGCTCGGGGCCTTGCTGATCGTGGATACGGTAGCATCGCTGGCCGGCGTCCCGCTGAATGTGGATCGTGAACGGATCGATATTTGCTTCAGTGGCACGCAGAAGGCCATCAGCGCGCCGCCTGGTATGGCGCCCATTACTATTAATACTCGCGTGGAGGACGTAATACGAGCGCGCAAGACAAAGGTGGAGAGCTGGTATTTCGATATCACACCGATCATGACGATGTGGGGCACGGAGCGTAATTATCATCACACTCCGCCAGTATCGCTGATCTACGGTCTGCGGGAAGCTCTGCGCATCGTATTGGAAGAAGGGTTGGAAGGTCGATGGGATCGCCATCAGCGGAATCAACAGGCGCTGGTTGCTGGAATAGAGGCGATGGGACTCGAACTTTTTGTCTCGGATCCTGCGGACCGGCTGGTGACCGTCACCGCCGTAAAAATTCCTGCTGAGCTGGATGATAGGAAAGTGCGCCAGCAGCTTCTGGATGAATTCAACATCGAGATTGCCGGCGGCATCGGCAAGACCAAGGGACAGATCTGGCGAATCGGCCTGATGGGTTATTCGTCGCAGAATACGAACGTATTGCTATTTCTAGCGGCGTTGGAGAAAGTGTTGCTGGATCAAGGACGCCGCGTTCCGGCCGGTGCAGGTGTGGCGGCCGCGATCCGAAGTTATCAAGCGTCCGGGCAGCCGGTGGCAGTCGGAGCGCGCAAGTAATCACTCGACGATTTGCCATGGCGAAAACTATCTATCCCACCATTCCAAACGCCGGCGCGATGAGCGACTTCGTCGGGGCATTTGACGTGCCCTCGAAAGTGACGGACTACATCTATAAATGCCGGTTTTCCCACTGCTGGAACGGAATCGCGACGCGCCATGCCGACACCATGGATTGTAAGTTTTTAGTGGATGGCCGTGGCGTGGTGCTCGGGCTGGCGCATCCGGGTTTCGTTGAATTTCGAGCGCGCGCGGGAAGGAATCT
This sequence comes from uncultured Acidobacteriota bacterium, assembly GCA_963838475.1. Taxonomy (GTDB): domain Bacteria; phylum Acidobacteriota; class Terriglobia; order Acidiferrales; family UBA7541; genus Palsa-295. The sequence goes on along the minus strand of CAWIRJ010000004.1, from coordinate 273,561 downwards.
TTCCGACCGTGAAGCGAGTTACATTGCGGCTGAATATCTGCGAGGAAGGTTGGAGCAAGAAGACGAGCACACGCTTTACGACGTGCCTGCCGATGAAGTAACTCGCATCATTGAGAAACTTAATATCCGCTGATAACGACGGTTGCGCTGGGCAATACTTTCTATTTGGTGGACGGTTCTTTTTTGGCGAGAGAACGGATGTAGTTGACCAGATTCCATATGGCGTCGGGTTTTGCGCGGTCACCTTCTGAAGGCATTTCACCTTTGCCGTTCTTGATGATGTAGAAAAGTTCACCATCCGTGCGATCTTTCAGCGCCGCAGGGTCGTGGTAATCGGCCAGCTTGACCTTCATATCTGCTGCCAAGTCGCCTTTACCATCGCCGTCTTTCCCGTGGCACATTTCACAATCAATCTCATACATTTTTTTGCCTGACGCAATCGAAGCGGCAGTGGGTTTAACGGGATTGGCCATTTTTGCCGCTTCCGGCGGAATTTTGTATTCAGCGGCGGGAGCAGCGGGTTTCGATTCTTGCGCAGAGACGAAGGCAACTGCCAACAGCGACATCGACAAAACACACAACGCTTTTCCCATGGGAGCCTCCTACAACTTCTGCAAAAGGACGTATTGCGGGCATTCTACCCCCTGAAACCGTTAACAAGAAAGCCGATGTTTTTTTGGGTGTGCGAGGAAGTGATGCAGGAAGTCAGGCGTCGGAGAGAGATTCGCCAGTACCAGAGCCGTCGTTCAGCTCGCCGACTTCGAAGATTTCGCCACAATCGAGGCACTCGACATACTGCGTTTCATCATCCTTAGCGATGAGCTGGGTGCGTTTGTGCTGGCAAGCAGGGTCTGGCATCACAATACCGCGAAAAGCTAAATGGATTATACATCCTGGCCGATAGACTTTGGGAGTTAGGCGCATTTGCAGGTGCAAATTGACAAGGAACGCTACTAAGAGCAGGGGGCTCCTGGAGAGGCGGTGCTAGAGTTGACAAACGGACGGATTGACACTATCAGTCTGTTTGCAATTCTAAGTAGCGAGGCGGATGTGACAGCGGAATTGAGCACGACACAGAAACGGCTGGGAACGGCGTTGTTTTACGGAATCCTGTTCCTACTCGCCTATTTGGTCTATCTGGTCTTTCAGCCATTCCTAGCGCCGCTCGCATGGGCCATTGTGATGGCAGTCGTGGCGTACCCGGCCTATGCACGGCTAGCTCGGAAGTGGGGGCGCACATTGGCTGCCACGCTAAGCACGTTGGGCGTCACGTTAATCATTATCGTACCAACGATACTCGTTACCGGCGCATTTATACGGCAGGGCGTGGAAGCCGTACAAGTGGTCCAACAACAGATTCAGAGTGGACATTTTGCCTGGGTGAACGATTTGTGGCTTCGCATTCAGGAGAAGTTTCCGGATGCGAACCCAAGTGATCTGACCACGGTCATCCATCGTTATGCGGATGCGGGCGCTGCCTATCTTGCCGCGCGTGTGGGAACCGTGTTACGCAACACGGCAGTATTTTTATTCGATCTGACCGTCATCATTCTGTCCATGTTTTATTTCTTTCGCGACGGGGACGCGATCGTGGCACGTTTGCGCCAGGTCCTGCCCTTCGAGAAGGCTCACCGTGATCGCATGATTGACGACGCGCGAGAATTAATTTTTGCGAGCGTCACCTCCAGCTTGGTTGCGGCGGTCGCGCATGGAGTATTGGGCGGACTGGCGTTCGGTCTGACCGGGATTCACGCTCCGGTTTTCTGGGGAGTAATGATGGGGTTTTTCTCGCTGGTTCCGGTCGTGGGCTCCGCGCTCATATGGGTTCCCGCGGGGATTAGCTTAATGGCCAATGGACATATTGGAATGGGAATCGTTCTAATGATTTTTTGCAGCGTGATCGTCGGACTGGTGGACAACATAATTCGTCCATGGATGATTAGCGGCCGCGCGCAGATGGGCGGCTTGGTGGTATTTATCAGCGTACTGGGCGGGATCAGTGTCTTCGGGATGCTTGGCGTAGTACTCGGGCCGATTGTGGTTGCAGCCGGGGCCAGTATGCTGGACCTCTACGCGCCGGGTGCTGTTGTTAGAAACACAAAATCCAAACCCGGTGGGAACAAATCAGACGGCGTGTTAGAGTAACGGCCTTCGGAAGCGGGATGAAGAAAAATTCCAATTCAAAATACGCGAGTTTGCCGCCGGAGAAATTACGATGGCATTGCGACCCGGCGCGAATCCCGTTTGAGACTACGGCGGAAGTAGAACCATCCACCGGGGACACGGGGCAGGATCGCGCCTTGCGCGCGTTACGCATGGGCGTGGAACTCACCGCTCCGGGCTACAACCTTTTCGTTTGCGGGCTCTCCGGCACGAGCCGCGGCGGAATGATCGTGCGGTTGATTGAAGATATGCATCCCAAGAGCGAGATCGCTCCGGACCGCTGTTACGTGAACAATTTTAAGAATAATGACCGGCCACGGTTGTTGACCTTAACCCGGGGACAAGCCAACGCGTTCAAGAAGGAAGTGGAAACCGGCATTGATTTCTTGCGCCGGCGCATTCCGCAGGTGTTCGAAGGCGAACCATTCCAGCGCCAGAAGACGCGCATTGTGGAGCGTTTCACTCTACGCGAAAAGGAGTTGATGGATGATTTTACGCGGCGCATCGCGCGGGAGCAGTTTGCGCTAGGGCGCATGCAGGTTGGCGCAGTCGCGCTGCCTGAAATTTTTCCGGTGATCGAAGGCGCCATGGTGCCGATCGAGGAAATCCCCAAGCTGGTACAGGATGGAAAGCTGGAAAGTCCGGCAGCGGAGGAATTGGAGCGCAAGTACGACCAGTTTCGCCAAGAGTTCACTGTGGTCTATCGCAAAACGCTTTCACTTTCGCGCGAACTCGCCAGTGAAATGAGTTATCTGGAACAAGAGGCTGCGTCCGTCCTGGTTGACGGCGTGATCGAGGAGCTTAAGGAGAAATATCCGAGCACGCAGATTTCCGAGTATCTGGAGGAAGTGCGTCATCACATTTTGGATAATCTGGAGCCCTTCAAGGAGCGCGAAGGAGAAGAAGAACAACCTCCCTCAGAAGGCGGCGGTGGAACGCGCGTGGAACGCACGGACCGCGACCCATTTCGCGTTTACGGCGTAAACGTAATTCTTGCTCACGGCGAAAGCGAGAAGTGTCCGGTAGTTTTCGAGACGATTCCAACCTACGCAAATCTCTTTGGCACCATTCATCGAAGTTACGACACGCGTGGCGGATGGAGTTCTGACTTCATGGACTTGCGGGGCGGTTCGTTGCTGCGAGCGGACGGCGGCTATCTGGTGATGTACGCTTTGGACGCGCTGACTGAGACAGGCGTCTGGCGCACGCTGAAGCGGACGCTCAATCATGGAAAACTCGAAATTCAGCCGGTCGATGTATTTTTCCCGTTCAGCACGGCAGCGTTGAAGCCGGAGCCAATAGATATCCATGTAAAAATCATTTTGATTGGCGACCGCGATATGTACGAACTGCTTTACGATTTCGAAGAAGATTTCCGCAAGATTTTCAAAGTGCGCGTGGAATTTGACGAAGAAATGGCGTGGAGCGATGAAATTATCCGCGAGTATGCCGGAAGGTTGCGCAAGATTTGCAACGATGAAGGGCTTTGCCCGTTTGATCGCACCGCCTTTGCGTCAATTCTGGAGCACGGCGTCCGGCTGGCGGGACGCCGAGGGAAAATCACGGCACGTTTTTTCGATCTCGCGGACTTAGCTCGCGAGGCATGCTACGTAGCGCGAAATGAAAGGCAGTCCGTGGTTACCGCGGAACATGTGCGCAAAGCACTGGACGCCAAAGTGGAGCGGCACAATCTGACGGAAACAAAAATTCGCGAAATGATCGACCAGAATTTGCTGTTCATCGATACAACCGGAACCCGCGTGGGCCAAGTGAATGGATTGAGCGTGATCGAAATCGGCGGATATCCGTTTGGCAAGCCGGTGCGGATTACCGCCACGGCCTCACTCGGTAAGGCGGGGATCGTCAACATCGAGCGCGAGTCGAACCTGAGTGGGCGTTTCCACGACAAGGGAGTGCAGATTATTTCCGGCTATCTGCGACGCACGTTCGCGCAGGATAAGCCGCTGTCTCTGTCGGCAAGCCTTTGCTTCGAGCAGTCTTATTCGGGAGTGGACGGAGACAGTGCGAGCTCGGCTGAGGTTTATGCTCTGTTGTCCGCGCTGGCGGAGCTTCCGATCAGACAAGAGTTGGCGGTCACCGGCTCGGTGAATCAACATGGCGACATCCAGCCCATTGGCGGAGTGAATCAGAAAATCGAAGGATTTTACGATGTCTGCAAATTGAAAGGTTTGACTGGGAAACAAGGAGTATTGATTCCAGCGGAGAATGTGGATGATTTAATGTTGCGTGATGAGGTAATCGAAGCAGTGGCCAAGGGTCAGTTTCACATATATCCAGTGGGCACCGTCGAACAAGGCATTGAAATTCTCACGGGCGCGGACGCGGGCAAAAAGAAATCAGGCGGCAAATTTGGGCCTGGTAGTGTATTTGGAAAAGTAAATTCCCGGTTGCATGAAATGGCCGATGCGATGCGAAAATTTCACTAGCGACAAATCCGCGCGACAATTGCAAGTTTAGAATTTAAAATTTGAATTCTGCAGATTAGACCAAGCGCTTCATTTCAATTACAACTTCCTGAGTTTTGCCGTTCCGTTCGATTACCAGTTTGTATTTGTGGCCAACTTGGCGAAATAAATCGCGCACTGCATTCAGCGTGATGTCGGCGGCGGGCTCTTCATCAATTCCGGCGATGATGTCTCCCTCATGGAGGCCAGCCAGAGCGCCGGGACTGCCGGGCTCAACACGTACGATTTCGAAGCTCCTGAGATTTGTGCCTTTTGCGACGATGGAGAGACCACTCATATCTTCTTCTGCAAATTTATTGAATTCCAAGTTTGGCTCGAGAATCACGCGTTGGTGTGGAAGATCGAAAACCACCGTAAAACGGTGCAGAAATCCGGCACCGATGGCGCCTGCGAGATTTGGGTCACTACCCTTCGCTGGACTAGACTGTGAAAAAACCGCTACCGGCTCCTCAACAACGTAGGGGCCGAGCTGAAAGGCTCTCAAGCGCCCAAGAAAGATTTTTGCGCCCCCATCGAGCTCCGGATATGAGCTGGCCACGGTCTTGAAATGTACTGATGAGAACCGGCGAGCTTCGGTGTAGGCACTGGAAAATACAATAGCGGCATCGATCGCGGTGCTCACTTCAAAATTAGCTTCCAGCGACTTATGTCCTGGCAGTTCGAACTTTGCCCGGATAAGCGGAGTGGTGCCTGCGAAGGTCAGGGGAAAACTTTTTCCTGGTCCGGAGTAGGCGAAAGTTGCCGGATCGTAAAGTTGAACCGTTTGCCTAAGATAATTGACGACCACTACGAGACGGTTGAAAAAATCCGCGCCGAGAGTTCCGTAATACGGCATGCCCATCTGCAAGCCGAAATCTTTCTTTCCGGCCACAGCAAGCCGGCCCATGGGCAGCTCCACTCCTGGGAGAGAAAGGACGCAATTTGATACGGCATCTACGGAATTGGCAGAAGCCGACGCGTTAGGCGCAAAGATTGGGTCAACTGAAGACGTGTCAGCGCTGGAATCCAGTTCGAAAAGAAGAGGCTTTCCTAGATTTATTCTTACGGGAAGAAAAATAAGATTGCCCACGAAGGCGGCGGGGTTTTGCGCGGCATTGCCGCCATAGGCGAACCGGGCTGGTGCGTTATTTTCTTGCGCACTGGGCGCGGGCAATTGGCTCGGGGACGAGGGCTTAAGAGCGAAACCAATCGTGGCGAAGACGAAAACGCTCAAAACCGCATGGCGGCACATTTAATTCTCTCGTCGAAGAGTCATTTGCGGCCAGGACGACCGGCTACTGAAGATAATAATCAAAATAAATTCCACTTGGATCTTTCCACCATCCATTTGCACTTGCTTTCAGATGGCGATTAACCAGTCCGGGTTTTATCAGGCGAAGCATTTCCACTGTGGGAGGGTTGTTCTTATCCGATTGTTTGGCTGATTCCATCTGCTCAATGAAGCGAGCAATAATTTTATCCCACGGAACCCTGGAGAGGTCAGAGCCTCCAACGCCGGAAAGCTTCTCCGGAAGCAGCGACCGCAACCGGACGAATTCGGGGTCGGTAACAACAGAGTTTGTTGAGGATGTTCCGGCCGAGGTTTTGCTGTTTATTCGCGCGACAGCGTCACGCACCATTGTTTTGCGCGGCCCCATAACGATGAATTGCGGAGTTACAGCGACATAATAAAGACTACGGCGCTGTTCTCCGGTTTCTGGATCCTTATAGGGATAAGAGAAATCCAAATAAGTCGTATCCCCCGAAGTATCCTCTGCCGCGATCATTTTCGCAAAAGCGGCCCGGAGCAGCCTCAACACATCCTGCGGCTTCTGAATGGTAAGTGCATAAAGTTGTTGCGATTCTCCATCTTCCGCGAACGAAATACGATTGCCGACCTCGCCGGTAAATAGCTGCAACGCGTCGGAGACAGACATCCCAAGGAAACCTTGGGCCATGGCCTCGGCGCCGAGAAGTCCCGCTGACTGTTGTGGAGTCATAGCCGCAACCGCACCAGTGCGAATCGTTTGATAGAGCGCTCCAAAGTCAAATTTGGAAATGCTGAAATACGGACCGGTGCCAACGATTGGTTGCGTCTGAAATGTCGTGGCGCTGGTGCCAGCGATGTCGAAAAAGCTTCCGGCCGAAGTGTCTCCCAGGATCGCACCATGAGCGCGCGTTGCGTCGCCGGCGAAGCTAATACCTCCGCCAGCCACATGAATTTTCTCCAAGTGCACGCTGCGGATGAACTTCGCCATCGGCTGATCTTTCTGGTCTGCCGGGATCCATTTATCCGGATCGGGCAGGTGAACAAAATATTCCACGGCTGCGTCTTTTCCAATATACGGACGGATGGCTTGATATTCGGGCAAATCCATTACAGATGAACTCGGTTTAGCAGAGGAACTGAAGCGGGTCACCAGATCCTGTATAGCGTCTTTCTGTGTGGTCACCAGAAAGTAGTTTCCCGCTTTCGTGCTATAGGTCGTGTTTGGATTTGTAGCATCGTTGGGATTTTCGGTTCTCACTTCGATGGTGCTGCCGCCGAACGTATATGTGGAAATTGCGGGCTTGGTTTTCGTGCTCGCTTGCGCCACGGTTTTCAGCTTCAGGACTAGATCAGCTTTTCCGGTAGCGTCATACACGAAAAAAAAGCTGGCGAGGTGCGACGGGTTACCGGGACCTACACCTGAAGTCTGCGGACTCGCCATGAAGCCGAATGCGGCGGGGTTATCCAATAACGAAATGAGGTCAGCGAGCTTCAACGCTGGAGCGGCAGTGCTGTTCTTTTGCTCCCATTGAAGAAGGTTTTTTGCAAGCGCCTGACGAACTGCTTCGAAATCGGGATCTTCGAGGAGCTGAAGAACGTGATTTTTCTTATCGGCGTCTCCAAGAAATGATTTGCCGCGCCATTGCATATAGAACAACGTGCTCTGGGGCAAACGCTCGGAAATTGCAGGAGTTTGGGCGAACACCGGACTTACAGCAAAAACGCAAAGTAGAAACACGCCAGCCAATGCGAGACCACTCAGATAGTCACAAAGACGCGCAAGAGAGGCGCGCCACCTTCCCATAGAACCCAATTTTTTCGCATTCACGCGAATATCCCCCGGTAGATTACTGCGAAACACGACGACTCTGACTTCTCGATCGCCGCCTTATTTTCCAGGCGGCGCGCTTGAAGACGAACCTGCCGGCGCGGCGGCAGGAGTAGCAGATCGCGCTGACTTGGGCGTGCTCAAGTACCCCTTGGCTTGATCCTTAGAGAGATCGAATACAACGATTTCGTAAGGAGCGCGAGCGCCGCGAACGTAAAACTGAATAGGCTCGCCAACGGTCTTATCTTTTTTCTCGATGCTCTTGTCGTCAGCCACAACGTTCAGCGTGTACTTGAACTTCTTGGTATCAACTTTGCGGAGGAGCACTTGGATGGGTCCAACGTGTTCGGGGGCCTTGGAATTCTTATTGAGGCTGAATTCAAAGATATCGCGCTCACCGAGGCGCTTGAGCTCTTCTACTTCGTCATGATTTCGCGCGATCAAGCCGCTCTGCACACCCAAATCACCAATGGTGCTCTGCAGCTTGGTCTTGGTGCTCTCCAAGTCTGCCTTGGTTGCATCCACCTCAGTCTTGGTTCCACTTAGTTCCGTAGCCACCTGCCCAAATTTAGTGGAAGTGTCGGCTTGCACTGCGCCAATTTGCTGATGAAGCTCAGCATCGCTCTTCTGCTGATCTTTCTTGATGGATTGCGCGAGACTGCGAGCGCGTGCGAGTTCGTCTTGAGTCAATCCGAGCTTTTGCGAAGTAACATCGAGCTGGCCCTTCAAGTCTGCTACGCGAGAATTCGTCTTGTCGATTTGGGCGGCCAACGCCTGTGTTTTGCGGTCGGCGTCATCCAATCCTTTGCGAAAATTCTGACGCGCCGCGTAACCCGCGTATAGCAAATAACCAACCAGGGCGAAAGCGACGACGAAGAGCAGCGTGACCCAGCGCGGCAGCCCTGCTTCGCTCACTTGGGTTACTTCAACCGGCGTGTTCGGATTCGAACTCATCGACCCTCCTTGGATCAGAGCGGCCCCGGCCGCTCCATATGGCAGGGAATTATGGCTGACGCTGTCCCGGAAGTCTATGCCCGGCGCGGTCGCTTGTTTCTTTCTCGTGCAGGCCAGTCGGCTTGCACTGTGGTCGTTAAGCCGCCGCGGGGCGTGAATTCTCCGGTGACACGAAACCACGCTGGACGCACGGCAGCTACGAAATCCCGTACCATGCGGTTCACCGCATTTTCGTAAAAAATTCCGAGATCGCGATAGGCCAGTAAATACATCTTGATCGACTTCAGTTCCAGGCAGAGCTTTTTCGGCTCGTATTGAATGGTTATCGTGCCGTAGTCGGGCAACCCGGTCTTAGGGCAAACAGAGGTGTACTCCGGAAAACGAATGGTGATTTCGTAACCTGGAAAATGATTGGGCCAGGTTTCCAGCTTCGGAAGCTTGGCATCAATCCCGGCGCGGGCATGAGCAGCAGTGTAATCGGGCATAAAAGATCCTTTCGATGAACATTCTACACGCGCAACAGTGTCAAGCCGAATTTCTGAGCAACTCAATTCAGAGTCTTGCTCCGCGGGAAGCTTTTATGTATTCTGCGAGCGAAAACAGGAGCGAACTGGCCCGATGATTTGTCCGCAGTGCCGTAGCGCCAATGTTTTTCGATCTCACCGCGACGGCGCCCTCGATTTCACCTTAAGCGTATTCGGTCTGCGGCCCTGGCGTTGCCATACCTGCGACAACCGTTTTTATGCTTGGCGCGTGGCGGTAGCTTTCGAACGATATGCGCACTGTCCTAAATGCGGGAATTTTGACCTAGAGCACATTTCACGGGAACGTGTAGAGGATGGGACTTTCCTCAGCGTAAAGCGAAGGCTACGATTTCCGGCCTACCGATGTGATCCTTGTCGAGAAAGATTTTTCAGCGTTCGGCTTTTCAGGCGCATACGACCATCAATGATCTCAGCAGGAGCTGAGCGCCAAGTTGCAGGATAGATTGATCCTTCCTTTTGGATAGTTCCGGCGAGAAAGCTTTCGATCCGACATCGAGCTTCACGTTAATGAATGTCACCGATTTGAAACCGCAAAGCTGAAATCGCGGCTGCATAATCATACTTAGAGCTGGTTTGCGTAATTTCCGCCTGTGTCATATTCAATTGTGCCTGGCTTAGCTCGATGATGGAACTGAGCCCGAGTTTATAGCGCTGCTGGGCGAGATCCAGGGCTTGTGTGGCTTGGTTGAGGAGCTGTTGCGTCACGGACAAACGTTGAAAGGCTGAATTGGCGTCGAGCCAGGCTCGCCGAACGTCGCGCGTGACGCGATTTTGCAAGTCGCGAAGATATTGCTCTTGCGCGTGCGCCTCTGCCGTGGCCTGCGCGTGCAAAGCATTAAACTGCCGTCCATTAAAAATAGGGATGTTGACGTTGAAGCCAGCTGCAGCATAACGGCTTCCCAAAGGCTCCTCGCGCACGGGAGTCAGTCCGGCCACGCCGACTGCTGAAATTGTGGGAAACCACAGATCACGCTCTGCAGTTGCGTAACTCTGCGCCGAACCAACGCCCAAGCGCCCACCGATTAATTCCGGGCGATTTTGCAAGGCTTGGGAAGTTAACTGAGCGACGTCCGCGGGCGGAGCGGTGGGTACGGACTCATCCGAGAGGATAAAGGTTCTTTGATCGGAATATCCCAGCGCAACCGATAAATCGGCGTAAGAAGCCTGTAAATTATTCTGTGCCTGGATGAGGAGAAGCTGGGCCTGAGCCAAATCGACGTTTGCAAAACTTACATCCAGCCCCGACTTCAATTTGTTCTTTTCCAGCTCAGTAACTTGATCGGAGACGAGCTGGCGATCCTTGACGGTCTCCTGCGCCACTTTCAACACAGCTTGCGACTTCAGGACCGCGTAGTACGCTTGATCGACTGCAAGCAAGACGTCTGCGCGCGACGTTACGACGTTCTCTTCTTGCGCTTGCGCGTGTAGGCTCGCACTCTTCACGTACTCGTGCGTGCGTCCAAAGTCGGTGACGAGCTGCCCGACGGTGATGCCGTTCGAATACCTGTCGTAAATAATTGAATTGCTCAAAGAACCGGCAGCAACGCGGCTGTCCGTTTCTGATTTAACTCCGGTCAGACTTCCAAATACCTGGGGATAGTACGCCGAACGAGCTTGGGTGACTTGCGCCTTAGCGGCGTTCGCTGTGTATTGCGCGGCTTGAATTTGCGGATGATTCTCGATCGCAATTTTCTCGGCGTCTGCCAGCGTGAGACTTGTGGGAGTTTGCGCGAGACACGGAATCGAACACAGGGTCAAAAGAAAAAAAAAGGAATATTGAAAACGCGAGGTCATTAGTGAGCCTCCTCCGGCATAACGGCCATACTGGAGACAGCGCGTCTCTGGTAAATCAGGAGGTACGCCGCTGGGACCACGAAAATGGTGAGAATAATAGACGAAATCAAGCCGCCGATGATTACGCGTGCAAGCGGAGCGTAGGCTTCGCTGCCGGTTTCTAATTTGAAGGCCATAGGAAGAAGCCCGACTACGGTGGCTAGCGAAGTCATCAGAATTGGACGAAGCCGAATACGACAGGAATGCGCCACCGCTTCCACCAGCGAGTGCCCCTGGGAGCGAAGAACGTTTGCGAAATCAACGATCAGAATGCTATTGGACACAACCATGCCTTGCAGCATAACGATTCCCATGAGCGATTGAATGTTGAGCGTCGTTCCGGTGAACGCCAGCGTGAAGATGACGCCAACCAAGCCAGTGGGAACCGCCATGACGATTAGAAATGGATCAATAAAAGAAGCAAACTGGGCAACAAGAATCAGGTAAACCAACAAAACGGCTAACAGAAGTCCTATGCCGAAGCTCCTGAAAGAAGACTCCATAGTAATCACGAGGCCTCGAACATTGACGCGTATATTGGCGGGCAATTTTGTATTCGATATGATTTTCGAGATTGCTTTCGCGGGAGCGCCAATGTCCTCTCCTCTTGGAGCCACGTACAGATCGAATGTCCGCTGCAATTGATAGTGATCCACTTCGGTGGGAGTTTGAATCTGTGTTATGTCAGCTACCTGATTCAAGTAGGTTGGCATTTTAAGGTTCGGAGAACGCAGAGGCATAGCCTTCAGATCTTCAATCGACTTCACCTGATTTTCCGGATACTGCACGCTCACGAAATAGTTGTTGCCGGTTTTTGGATCAACCCAGTAGCTGGGCGCGATCATCACGTCGGAGGTAAGAGCAGTGATCACATTGTCCACCACTTCTTTCGGACTTAGGCCAAGTTGACTGGCGCGTTCGCGATTTACATTCAACTGCAGGGCGGGATAATCCATGTCCTGCGGGATATAAACGTCAGAAACGCTTGGCACGGCCTTAATCTCACGCGCCAGGTTCTGAGCGATATTGTTAGCGCTGTTCAAATCCATGCCACTCACTTGAACGTCAATCGGAGCAGGCATTCCCTGGTTTAGAACTGCGTCTACAAGGCCGCCTGACTGGAAATATGTGCGCAGTTGCGGGAGTTGTTTGGCGATACGCTCGCGCACCTGGTCCATATAAACAAGGCTGCTCACCGAATGATCTTCCTTCAAGCCAACTTGAACGGTGGCGGTGTGCATACCCGAATTGGGCGTGAATAAGGCCGAAAGGTCCGGGAACACACCGATGTTAGAGACGACGGTGCTTAAATCTACCGGCTTTACGACTTGCCGAACGATGTCTTCCACTTGTTTGACGTAGCCTTCGGTCACTTCAATGCGGGTCCCGGTGGGCGCCTTTACGTTGATGACGAACTGGCCGGCATCCGAACGCGGGAAAAACGCAACTCCAATGAGCGGAGTCAGAAGAAAGCAGAGCAGAAAAAATGCGACAAATCCCCAGACCACGAGCCGCGGACGATCCAGGGCCCGCCGAACCCATCGCTCGTAAAGATTGAGCGTTTGCTCGAATCTGGCATTGAACTTTTGGTGGAAGCGCTCGCTCCAGGATTTCTTGGCCGTTACTGAGCCTTCTCCAAGTCCATGAACTGCCTTCAAAAAATAAGCGCAGAAAAGCGGAACAACGGTTACGGCGTCGAAATAAGAGGCAAATAAAGCAAGGACCACGGCAAGCGCCAACGCTGAGAACAGATACTTGCTGACGCCGAATAGAAGAGTGACCGGAAAAAAAACGACAACCGCAACCAGCATGATGGCCAAGACCGGAAGCGCGACTTCATTTGCGCCGTTCACTGCGGCGACGTTAGGCTCTTCTCCCATTTCGAGGTGACGATAAATATTTTCCAGGACGACCACTGAATCGTCGATCAAACGAGAAAATGCCAGGGCAAGCCCGCTCAGGACCATGCTGTTGATAGTCTTGTTTGCGGAGTGCAAGACGAAAAACGTGATCATCACGGAAAGCGGAATAGAAAGAAAGACGGCTGCCGTGGCACGGAAACTTCCCAGGAAAATCCAAATCATTATGGCGGTAAGGAAAATACCGATTCCGCCTTCGCGCAACACGGTAGAAATCGCGCCCTTAACGAAAAGCGATTGGTCAAAGACGACGTGGCTCTTGAGTTGGGGCGGAATATCGCGAAGAGTTTTGATGGCTTTTTTGATTCCATCCACTACAGCGATGGTATTGGTGTCACCGCCTTGTTTGAGGATGGGTACGTAAACAGATTTCTGCCCGTCGACGCGCACGATGTTGTACTGCAAGAAAGAGCTATCGACAGCTTTGCCGATATCTGACACAAAAACCGAATTCTGGCCTTCGGTTTTCAATGGAATATCGTTGATGGCCGCCGCGTTAGGGACCTGCGCGTTGGTGTAGATGTTGTAATCCAGAGGGCCGATGCGAACATCACCAGCGGGTAGAATCAAATTCGATTGGTCGATAGCGCGGACGACGTCCATGGGACTGAGTTCGTGCGCTTGCAATTTCAGTGGGTCCACATTGACCATGATTTGCCGGTAACGGCCTCCGTAAGGCGGAGGGACGGTGGCGCCCGGCACATTTGCAATCTGATTGCGAATGGAGAACTGCAGATAATCGTGAAGCTGTGTTTCGCTCAAGCCCTGGCCTTCGACAGTAAGCAAACAAACCGGAAGACTCGACGCATCGACTTTCATGACTACCGGCGGCAGAGTTCCCTGGGGCAAGCGGCGAAGGTCGGCCATAGCGAGATTTGAAATTTGAGTGACGTCCGCGTTGGCGTCAGTGCCAGGCTGAAAATAAATTTTGATAAGGCTGACGCCGGCCATGGACCGCGACTCCATATGGTCGATGCCGCTGCCCAGAGTGAAAAAGCGTTCGAAGGTGTCCGTGATGTCGGCTTCGATCTGTTCAGGAGGCATTCCGTTGTAAAACGTGGCCACCAAGACCACTGGAATCTCGATGGGCGGAAACATGTCCACGGGCATCTGAACCAAAGCAGTAAAGCCGAGAACGCAAACAAAAAGGCAAAGAACAATAATGAAATATGGATGTCGAAGAGAAAAAGTTGGCATGTATATCTAATCCGTTCCTGCCGGAGCAGTGACGATTTGGGGCGACACAAGCTGGCCCACTTTGTATTGGTTTTGTTCGCCAAAAATAACCATTTCGTTTTCATTGAGACCAGACAAAACTTCCGCTTGCGCGGCCGTTTCAATACCTAGTTTGAGTTCTCGTTTTTCTATACGATTTGAAGAATTTACAACGAGCACGGTGCCTTGGCCCGTGCCCGAAGACTGAACAGCTTGAACCGGTACGCACAGAGCTTGTGAGGCGGACCGAAGAGGAATTTTTACAGACGCATACATTCCGGGAACAAGTCGGTAATCGGGATTGGGGACTTGAACCTCGGTATGCATGGTGCGGGTTTGGGTCTCAATCTGCCCGGACAATCGCACAATTTTTCCGGTGAAAGTATCTTTCGCGCCGGACACACGGATGTCCACGGTATCTCCCACATGAACATCGGGCACCGCCCTTTCCGGCAACGGAATTACCAGACGCAAGACATTGTTCTGTGAAAGCTGGCACAGAGCGAGGTCGCCCTTATTGGAAGAAGTACCGGCGGGAAGCAGAGCGCCGGTGTAAGCGTAAATCTGAGTGACTACGCCATCGAAAGGCGCGGTGATGCGTGAGTACGCGAACATCGCTTGATCTTTTCCGAGCGCAGCTTTAGTTGCCAGCAGCCCCTGTTCGGCAGCGGAGACAGCATCTTTCGCGGAAGAAACGCCTGCGTTGGCTTCCAAATCCTTGCCTTGCGCGGCATCGATTTCTTCCTGAGCCACAAGCTCGGGACGTGATTTCTGTACGTCGGCAAGTCGTTGATAAGTCAGGTGCGCGACTTTGTAAGCGGATTCGGCTCGATTGAGTTCTTCGCGGGCGCGCGAAAGATCCTGATCGCTGCGACGAGCGCTGGCTTCATCCTGTTGCAACTGTTGTTGTAGTTCAGGGATTTCGAGCTCGGCGAGAATTTGGCCTTCCTTGACGTGCGTGCCCCAATCCACATACAGCTTTTTGATATAGCCGGAAACTTTTGCATAAACTTCAATTTCCTGGAGCGGTTCAAATTCGGAAGCGATCTCAAGCTCATTATTCAGATCGCGACGAACGACTTTCACCACGGGAGCGGAAGGAGCGTGCGCGGCATCCTCGGCTTCAGTCTTGCGGTCACCGCCGCAACCGGATATCAGCACGCCGAACAATCCTGCCGCGACCAGCACGGCCGCGCAAAACCGTCTTTCGTTTCTTTTCATTGCTTCGCTCGTAGATATTTGAAGTCTCATTTTTTTGGGAACTTCGGTGAATTAGACTCCATGCTCCGGAGCATTTCGTTCAGTTTTGCGAGTGTGAAATCCTTGGAGTGACATAGTTCGATAAGGGCCGTCCTCTTCAGTAAGATGTCGTGCGCAGTTGAAGCTACGCGTGCGGCTATATCGCGTGGAATGGTTTGAACGCCGTGCAGGTCTCCTTGAATCAAGTCACCCGGGTTAATCTTTAGTCCCCCCAGCTCGACACCACTTCCAAAATCAAAAACGTGCGCGTAACCATGCGACACCGACACATTGCCCGCGAACATCTGAAATCCAATGCCATGCACGGCAGGAAGATCACGTACGGCGCCGTTCGTTACGAGACCAGCGCATCCCAACGCGAGCAGGATGTTCGCGTGAACCGCGCCCACGAACGCCCCCAAGCCCGGGTGGGAATCCGTATCCTGGATCACTACGACCCGAGGTTCGGGAATCGTGCGGATATACTGCCACCAGTCGGGCCGGGCGTAATAACTGTGCCCCTCCATCGGCGGATCCGCCGTGAGGATTCTTGCCGTAGCCGCGAAGCCAACTAAGGGCGGAAAATCTGGAAACATAGAACGGACGCTGGAATTTGCAAACCCCGTGTTTCGCAAACGGACCTCGAATGTTTCGATCGCGCTTGCAACAACGCACGTACTTAATTTGCGGAACTCATCCAGCAGTTCGGGAGAAAGAGGTTCCGGATTCATGGCAACTCCTCTCGCGGAAATAGCCCACGATGAACTCGGCCTAAAGGCACCCCGGATAACTTTAAGAATTTAGCTTGGTTTGGAAGCGAACGTACTTCTAACAGAATAGGGATGGAGGGGAACGATGCTGTATAGAAACCGTGACCCCTACCGAGGGGAGAGGCAGGTTCGCTTCTTCTTTTGCGGTGTATCTGTTAATAACCTCAGATTTTGGGGGCAGTACTTTTGCGACCGGAGATAAGCGCTCGCGCTGAACGACAACACGCGACGGAGCCGCTTTCATCTTGGTGGCAATATTCACATAGTGCGTCGGATTTGATTTAGGAAAATACTGGCTATTTTTGGCAAGCGTCGACAGCCCCGCCACCGCAAATAATAGAAGGACGATTGAAATGTTTAGGAGGCTGATTTTGATTAACTTACTTCTCATCGGCTAAGCAATCCTGCCTGCTGACACGCACTGCTTAAGATGCTTACTCCTCAATTATCTCCGGGCACGGAATTGAAAGCAACAACCACAAAAAAATACGGGACGCCCGATGCAATGGGCGTCCCGCGTCTTCGATTCACGTTTTCCCCTGTGCGCTTAGGGAAGGACGTAGCGAAGATCTATGTATTGGAGAAATGCGTGAGCGTTTCTGGGAGCCGAACCCGACACGGACCAGGGCGTACGCTCCACCCACGAAGACTGCGTGATGAATTGCAGCTTTCCGTGGTTTGGACTTCCCCAGATCGTCTTGGTAATACCAAAGGTGGCTTCCTGAAACGATTTGTTGTTGGTATTGGCCGAGCCCGGGAATCCAAAACCGGTGCAGAAGAATCCGGACACTCCGAGGCAAGAAGGAGCCGGTGTCGCAGTGGATGCAACAGCGCCGCCGAAATTACGCTGAAAGTACGCTCCGCTGTAGTAAGCGTCAAACTCGAAACGAGGCGTCACCTGATATTCGAAACCAGCGACTCCCGACCCGGAATGAATGGGCGAAAGTTCCCCGTCGGCTTTGACGATAGCGTCCGGGCCGAGAGCTCCGATGTAGCGGCCATTGCCGGCGCCGTAAAACGCGTTGCCGATCAACCGGAAGTTGTGGAACGCCTCAAAGTTCGCATTCAACGAACCAGAGCCTTCCGTTATTGAGTTCGTATCAGAAGGTGTTGCAATGTTATTGAACACCTTGAAGCTACGAATCAGCCCGGCCGCTTCTAGATGCAACGCATGTTCACCGAGCTTCCAATCAAATGCACTCTTCACGATTATGTCAGGGTGCAGGTTGGGAATTGCGGGATTGGACGCTGCAGCTGTTCCGTTGGACGCACCGCTGCCATTATCGAACTGTCCCGAGAAGAACGTGCTCGGAAAAACGACAGAAGTCGGTGCATACTGTTGCGGATTTTCAAGAGAAGCGGCGATGGACCACCAATCAGTCGCATGATAGATGACCCGGAAACCGGCCTGTCGTGAGTACACAAGTCCGGCAACATAGTTCGTGTCTAAGCGGTACCCGGTGAAAACGTCCGCCGGCATAGACCCAAGTCCGACGCGGTTCGGAGTCAATAGCGACCAAGTCTGCCCTCCAATAACTTCCCAGTTGTTATGCTTAATATCGGCAAAGGCCAAACGCAGACGGAAAGTCCCGCTGTTTGTGCTGGTATAGGCGTTGGGCGGTTGGTAACCGTTGAAATCGGATTCCACATAGCCGACTACGTTCGTGGAGTCGCTTACGTTTGCCTCAACCTTCATATTCAAGCGAGAAGTCTGCGCCGTGGCGCGAAATTCAGTCAAAGCCGCTTGCGGATCCTGATTGTTATATGGGATGGACCCAAAAGTGGTTCCGGTTCCGCTCCCTATATCGCTGCTGCGGAAGACTCCCATTATGTCTGCCCAGCCCCCGGGAGTGAATTCAGCGGCGCCTATTTTCCAGGACAATGGGGAGGGTGGCTGGTCGCCGGGTTTCTGCGTTCCGCCCGATTGAGGCGGATTTGGCGAAGCCATCGCGGCAGAAATGGGTTGCGCCGAGCTTGAAGATGCCTCAGCAAGGGTTCCGGAAGCTGACCCGGCAATTGAGATGGCGCCGGACGCGGGGCCTGTTGCCAATGCTATTGGCTGCCCTTGCCCGACGTGCAATTGATTCTCGAGCTGTACAATTCTGGCTTGTTGCGTTTGAAGAAGAGCTTGCTGCTCGCTGAGTGCTTCCCTCAACTGTTGGATTTCGCCTTCTACTGCTGAAGCAGGTGCGGGCGTTGGCTTCGAAACTTCCGTTGAGGATGGCGTTTTGTCTCCATCCTTTTTGGGAATGTCGCTATCTTTCTTCGCTGTTTCCGTAGTTTTATCAGTTGCCGCTTTGTCGTCGCCGGCCCACGCGGATCGAGTATTCGGGGACGCCAAAAGAATCGACAACAGTATGGCGGCAAAAACCGCAGTTCTTGTTTTTGACATCAAAATTCTCCTGTATTTTTGGCTGCAACCTCCAGAAGACTGGTGGGTTGGCCGAAATCGAGCCGTCACCTCCCCGGGAAAGGGGTCGGGATGAAAATATTTTTGCTATTCAAACTTTGCGGCGGATTTTTTCAGTCTTTTGAATCTCAATAAGCTTGCCGTCATGAATGGTCAGAGCGATTGAGCCGTAACGAATCGTTCGCAGGGCCTCCAGCAAATCATGGATTAGGTCGCGTTCTTCGCGAGACAAGTCAAGCTGCGCGACAAAGTCTGACCTGAAATTCATATGTGCCTTGGCATTAAAGCCCAGTAAGTCCATTACGCCCATAATGTCTATAGGTTTAGTAGACTTTCGCTGTCATATTGCACGCAACATGCCAGCTGAATGATTTATTGAGGCGTTGGAAAGATTTGGCGCAGAGCGTTCTAACTATATGAACAGGAAAAGCTTACTGTCGTCGCTGAGGTATGACGAAACAGAGCCTCCCTTGCAAGCGATGCCCAAGCGACGGGCGGGAGAAAGATTTTGCACACTTTCGCAAATATCTTTGCTCCAAGCGTCTTTTTTAAGCGCCACGGCTGATTTGGACAATCGAGTGGATTGAAACGCAGGGTGGTAATGCAAAAGCGCGGGAGGGTGATTTCCCACCTTCCCGCGCTTTTTTGATTCTAAGGTAAGTAATAACGGAACGACGTGAAGACCATATTGTCGATTCCGTGTGGGTTGGAAGAAACACCGGAGGTGCCGCTAGCGCCAGACCAGGCATTTTTAGTCAGATAGGAATACTGAGCTCCGTACTGGATCCGGCCCTTTTCTCCGCTGTAAACACGGTACCAGAATCCCATCGTGCCTTCGATGATGACTCGCGCATCCCCAGCGCAGTTCGACAGTGCGCCCGGAATAAACCCATTCGAACCGAGGACGGAGGTGGTATTGATGGTGCCGCCTGGCGCCGCGATCGGAAGAGTTTCGATGGAGCACCCATCATTTCGGAAAGCGGGCGATCCGTAACCCGCCGTGCCACCCTTTCCGGTAACAAGGTTGGTATAGGCGTACGACGCTCGGCTGGCATATTCCCCACCGGCGTTCAAGTAAATATCCAACTTTGGTGTGGGGTGAAATTCGAGCGTGCCCAATGCCTGATAGCTTCTGAGGAGTGCAAGCGTGCCGTCTGGACGCACGGTTGAATCCGGCAAACCGGCCGTGCCGTATCGACCGATTCCGCTTCCCCCAAGGAAGTGGATGCCAGCTTCGACCTTTTTCTGGAACAGAGGCACGCGAGCATTTGCGCCAATCCCACCGCCCGTTCTTCCGTTATTAAACGCAGCGGAAGCGGGGTTTGTAGAGCCGGTGAGCGCGCACGTTGTGGCCGGAATTGGAGCTGGTAGGTTGGACGGATCCTCGCCCGGAAGAGTGGGGAACGTGAAGCCAGGATTCGCATAGTAGCAAGGGAAGACCCGGTCGCGAAAAGTGGAAACCAATCCGAAGAGTTCGTAGTGTCCCCAGCCCGGATCCAAAGCGGCCTTAAACACAAAATCCGGTGTCTTGTTGTAAGCATACGTTCCGGTCGGATTGTAAAGTCCGCCGCTCAACCCGGGGGCGCCAACCAGGAAATTATTATAGGTTGCGGTGGTTAAAGTTGACGTAGTCACCGAAGAGGTAGGTACGCCTCCTACGGAGCCCCCACCTAGAACTGAGTTAGTCGTGCTGAGGGTAGTAATAGTCGGATTTCCATGGACCGTCACTGTCGTTGCGGATTCCTCTACCGAAGCAGCCAGGGTGAATTTGTCTGCGAAAGTCTTGGCCACGCGGAATCCATACTGTCGCGCCCAGCTGAAGCCGACCGTGTACTGTGGGTCGATCGTCAACGGCAAAGCTTCTGTACGATTGTCCGTCGCCTTCCGGGTTTCGGTGATTAGACTCCACATCTGACCACCGGTAACTGTCCAGCCATCATCAAACTTGGCCTGCCCCCATCCTTGACGAAGACGAAGGCTGTAGCTGTTGCTCTCGTTGTCATTCGAAGTAATCGCTGAGGACAGGAAGTCAGTCTCGACGTAGCCAGTGAGTTTTACGGTGGCAAGCCTGCCTTCCGCTAGCATACTGAGCCGCGACTGGCGCGCGCTGGCATTAAACTCAGTCGTCTGGCTTCCTGAATTGCCTGGGAACGGAACGTTGTTGAATGGAGTGTTGATATCCGCGCCAATCGCCTTATTGCGGAAAACGGTTTCTGCCGCCAGGAATCCTCCGGGAGTGATGGTGATACCCTTGAAGTGAATAGCCATTGGCGATTCACCGCCAGCCTGGCCTTCAACTCGACCACTAGAGGTTGGAACGCCTGCCACCGGCACGGAAGCAACACCAGCAGTGTGGCTATCCGGCGCGTAACCATTCGCGGAGGCGGCATAGGCATCCGAAGAAGTACTTGAGCTGGAACTTGAACTGACTTCGCTTTCCAGCAACTGCATTCTGTGCTGCTGTTCTTTCAGCTGCTCGCTCTGGGCTTGCAAAAGCTTGGATTGAGACTCGATGAGCTCGCGGAGCTGCTGAATTTCATTTTCCAGACTGGAAGGTGCAGCAGGCGTTGCGTTTGTTTTTGACGCGTTCGCTGCGTTCGCGGTCGCGTCCGGAGTCTTGTCCTTTGCGGTAGTGGCGGAAGCGTCGTTGGCCTTAGATGTAGTTGTGTCCTTGCCATCTCCCGGTTTGTCAGTTCCTGCCATGGCCGGCGATACAATCAGGCCGAGGGCTAGTATCCATGCTACAAATGCTCGCATCCCTTCCTCCTTAGTTTTTGACTGCCAGTCCGTTTTTGGATTGCCGAAAGGTGATCCGACCACAGAAATTGAGGGCTGAGTCAAACCCGCGAAACCGTTCCTTTGTAGGATCTGGCTTCACCTTTACAGCGAACTTAAATGCAAAAATTGCTGTCTCTATCAAACGCGCTGTTGTGGGCACAAGAAATCCCGGCGTTTTTTAACCATACCGGTACCCAGTGGCGCATGAACCTTATTCGTCCTATTTGAATGGACTGTGACAGGAATGTTAATTGTAGGTTACATGCTTTTCCCGCTATTTTTACCTACTTGCAAGGAAAGGTTCACAAGATCCAGGACGGCGAGGAGAACAACAGTTGCATGATTCAACGACCTAGGCGTTACTTGCACGGGCAGTTCAGTCGTGCGAAAATTGCGGACGACTCCCGTCCATGGCGATATCGTCTAAAGGTTAGGACGGAGCCCTCTCAAGGCTCAAATCCGGGTTCGAGTCCCGGTATCGCTACCAACAGAACACACATGCTCAGATGTACCGTCTATTCCAAAGGGTCTACAGGACGAAACGGGCTCTGATGGATCGAGAGTGAGGCTAAACGCCGTCCTTGATTATTGAATGTGGCAGGATTTAATTCCCTGTTTTTCGAAGTATTGCTGGTGGTATTCCTCGGCCCGATAAAATTCCGAAGCCGGAGTGATTTCGGTCACGATCGGCCTCTTGAAGACTCCTTCCTTAATGAGGACATCCTTTGAAGCACGGGCAGCGGCTTCCTGCTGAGGGTCGTGAAAAAAGATCGCTGAGCGATATTGCGAACCTACATCGGGTCCCTGACGATTAAGAGTGGTGGGATCGTGACTCTTCCAGAAGACAGCGAGAAGTTCCAAATAGGAGACTCGCGAGGGATCAAATTCCACTTGCACAGCTTCCGCGTGGCCTGTGTGACCGCCACAAACGTCCTTGTAAGTGGGATTCTTCATGGATCCGCCGGTGTATCCAACGGTGACGGAAGTAACGCCGGGTATCTGACGAAACGCATCCTCGACACCCCAGAAACATCCCGCTGCGAATGTGGCCTTCGCCATGGTTTCAACTCCTTCGTTTAGTCTGCCAGCTCCTATGTTGCCATAACGCGCGATGGCGGTCGAGCGACTGTCCGGTTTTCTTATTTTACCTGGGGGGCTAAAGGTGAACGGAGAACTATTCTGTGACCAGAATTGCAGGACGACCCGTTTGATCTGTCACGACGCCCCGTTGCACGATTTTCTTTAGAAAATCGGGGATCTCGAACACGGCCTGGTTTTGCATCGCTGCAGCGTTTCTACGATAACGAGCCAAGGTCTCCGGTTCGATCAGGAGCGCGACAGCTTTATCAATGTCGCGAAAATTGGGAAGCACAAGTCCAACTTCATTTTCAAGAACCCAATCCGCGTTGTAACGCTCCTGCGGTAGCGTCCATGCGTTTCGTTCGACAATGACAGGAAGGTGCATAGCCAAAGCTTCGCTTAGACTGCCGGGTCCCGGCTTACCAATAAAAAAGTCAGCAAGCTGCATGTAGTAGTTTACGCGGCTGGTGAAGCCTTCAATGAAAACTGGGAAACGAAAGGTTCGGGCCCGCAAAGCCGCAGCAAGCTTTTCGTTTTTTCCGCAAATAATAATCAACTGAAGGCGGAGCGCCGCGCGATTCAATCGGTCCGCGATTTTCAGTATTTCTTTCGAGCCGTGTCCGCCGAAAAGAATCAGACCCGTCGGTAGATCGGGGCGTAGTCCCAAACGCTTGCGCTCTTCGATACGGTCCTCGATCGGCTGTTCGTAAAATCGCGGATGAAGAATCATTCCGGATGCACGAAAAATGCGATCATCGGAGTGTCCGCGTTCGTGCGCCTGCGCTACGGCTCGCTCCGACCCGCACACAAGATATTGCTCTTGATTGCGTTCGATCCAAAAATGTTCGGGATAGTCGGCTACGTCGGTTATTACAGTCACGAATGGACGTCCCGGAAATGCGCGATGAAAACTCTCGTAGAGCGCACGATTAAAATGTGGGACGAAGGAAACCACCATGTTTGGATTGGTCTCTTTCCAGTGACGCACCATCAACCGCAATGTCGCAGAATGATACGCGCGGATAGTAAGTTGAAGGACGCGCATAAGCTGCGTACTACCGAGGGTCCAGCCGGTTCGCAACATATTGTTGTAGCAATCCTGGATACGTATTCCCGTGGACTTCTTCAGGATATCCAGTTCATCCAGCAGTTCTTGCAGGTTGGTCAGGCGAACATCCCACGAAAGCCCTTGTGATCGGATGGACATTTCAAGTGCCGTAGCGGCGGCCCGATGGCCTCCACCGGCATCGAAAAAGCAGAACTCAATTCGTTCCATCCGCCTAGTCTTCCAGTCGATTTGCTGCATTTTGCTACTGGAATGTTAAAGTTCTGTTATGGGTGTCCAAAGAGTTAAATAGTTTAATTATCATAAGATTAGCGTGAATGTCACATCCCCGT
This sequence comes from uncultured Acidobacteriota bacterium, assembly GCA_963838475.1. Lineage (GTDB taxonomy): Bacteria > Acidobacteriota > Terriglobia > Acidiferrales > UBA7541 > Palsa-295. The sequence continues at coordinate 249,694 of CAWIRJ010000004.1, read as the reverse complement.
AACGTCCATCTTCTACTCTTGTCGTTGTGAAGTGCGATCTTCACGTCCATTCATACTTTTCCGGAGCCTGTACCACCCCCTTTGTCAAAAATTTCTGCCGAGAGTGTTACAGCGATCCGGCGGAGTTGTACGCCCAGCTTCGCCGACGCGGAATGAATTTGTTCACCTTTACTGACCATGACTCGATAGAAGGTTCGGAAAAATTCCGGCGCTCGCCGCATTTCTTCGTCAGCTCAGAACTCACCTGCAAGATGCCCAGCGGGACCGAGGCTCACATTGGCGTTTACGACGTGAGCGACCGGCAACATAACCAACTTCTGCGAAGACGCGGCGATCTGGTTTCCCTGCTGATGTATCTGACCGAACGAAGGATTTTCTTCAGCATCAATCACGTCTTTTCGAGCGTCACCGGAAAACGCGAGGCGGAGGACTTCGAATGGTTCCAGGAATATTTCCCAGCAGTGGAAGCGCGAAACAGCACGATGCTCGAAAGCGCGAACCAATATGCTGCGCGCCTGGCCAGGCGCTGGAACAAAATTTTGATTGGTGGAAGCGACGCGCACGCTCTGCCGTCCGCTGGAACAGCTTACACAGAAGTGCCTGGCGCACGGGACAAAGAGGAATTCTTCGCTGGGTTGCGCAACGGGGCCGGACGCGTGGCCGGAGAATCCGGCAGCTTTCGGAAGCTCACTCGCGACGTGCTTCTCATCGCCGGTGAAATGATGCGTGAAAAATCGTGGACCACTTTGCTGGCGCCTTTGGCCGTCTTGATCCCCGGGATCACCTATTTGAATTATCGCCATGAGAAGAAATTCGGACGTTACTGGGCGAAAGAGATTCTCGGCGAATCGGAAGTGCAAAAGAAATCTCGTTGGTTACCGGCGCCACAACCCGCGACGGAGGAGTTTATATGACCGTAGCCAAGGCTGTCTGGAACCAGATTCAATCGAACGATCACCGCCTGATGCGCCGAGTACATCGATGGCGGGCACCGCGCTGGTTTCGCATATTCATGATCGTGACCACGAGGATGGGCGATGGCTGGCTTTGGTATGCGCTAGGGTTGATTCTATTGCTGTATGGCGGAGATAGGCGTTTCTTGGCTCTCGGCGCCGGAACATTGTCTGCCGCAGTGGGGATTTTCCTCTTTCGCACGATCAAACGTTTCAATCGCCGCCAACGACCCTGCGAAATCGAACCGCACTGCTGGGCTTCGATTCTTCCACCAGACAAATATTCTTTTCCTTCAGGACACTCCATCACTGCGTTCGCAGTCGCGTTGTCGATCGGGCTTTTTTATCCTGACCTCCAGGCCTCTTTGCTGACCGTAGCGTTTCTAATCGCTTCATCCCGGATCATCCTGGGTATGCATTTCCTCAGTGATGTCCTGGCAGGTTCGGCCATTGGCGCAGCCCTGGGGTTTGCCAGCTATCACTTATTCTTAGCACTTTAATCTTTTCGGATTCCGAATCTGCTCTCTAATTCCCACACAAACTAGTGGGATTGCGGCTTTGCTTGACGCGCCGCGTTCGAGCAGAGAATTGCGCTCGCCCCCCAGGATGCCCGAACGGCAACCGCGATCATGAAGCCTTAGTGAAAGCGATTAAATCGGGCCGAGTACGCGCCAGAAACTGATTTCACAGATCCAGAGGAAGCGGATTTTCACCGGTGATTAAGCGCGCGGAGCGATCAAAGGTGATGTAAAGCCAAGCCCACTGAAGCAAAACCAGCAGACGGTTCTGAAATTGTACGATGTACAGCAGATGTATGAATATCCAAATCAGCCACGCAGGCAGCCCCGAAATTTGAAGCCAGTTTAAATCCGCCACGGCCGCGCCACGGCCGATAGTGGCCAGATTTCCCTTATCGAAGTAGCGAAACGCCGGCAGAGTTTTATTCCGCAGGCGCGCTCCAATTACTTTACCCACATAGCGGCCTTGCTGAATGGCTGGTTGAGCCACGCCCGGAAGCGGTTTGCCCGTTTGGTGGCTAAAATTGGCGAGGTCGCCGATGACGAAGATTTCCGGATGCCCGGGAACGCTCAGGTCCGGATTTACAAGTACACGGCCGACTTTATCCACGGGCGCGCCCGCTTTTTTAGAAAGAATAATGCCCAACGGAGAAGCTAGAACTCCGGCGGCCCACAAAACGGTGCGAGTTGGGATTGACTCCGTGCGGTCGCCGTCGCGAATCGTTACGGAATCGGCCTTCACGTCGGTGACCATCGCGCTGGTTCGAACCGTTACGCCCAAACGCTCGAGCATTTTGCGCGCAGCTTCGGAAAGTTTGGGCGGATAAGTGGGCAGCGCACGATCAGTTCCTTCGACCAGGATGATCTGCGTTCGCGAAGGATCGATGTCGCGAAAATCATGTGTAAGCGTGTCATGGGCGATTTCACCGAGAGCGCCGGCCAATTCAGCGCCGGTAGGACCTCCGCCGACAATAACAAATGTCATCCAGGCTTTGAGCTTGGCTGGGTCCGATTCTCGCTCAGCGGCTTCAAAAGCAAGAAGAATGCGGCGGCGCATGGCCGTAGCGTCTTCCACTGTTTTCAGACCAGGGGCAAACTTTTCCCATTCCTCATGGCCGAAATACTGGTGGGTAGAGCCGGTGGCGACGATCAATGTGTCGTACGGTAACTCGCCGTCGCTCAAGATAACGCGGCGGTTGGCAGCGTCTATATCCACGGCTTCGGCGAGCAACACTTTCGTATTTTTCTGCCGCCGGAGAATCTGCCGCAGCGGAGAAGCGATATTCGCCGGGGAAAGAGAACCGGTGGCCACTTGGTACAGCAGGGGTTGAAATAGATGATAATTGCAGCGATCGAGGAGAGTCACCTCCACGGGAGCCTTCTTCAGCGCGAGCGCAGCGCTTAGCCCGCCGAAACCGCCGCCCAGAATGACTACTCGATGTGGTTCCATGTTTTCGAGAACTCTTGTTTATTCGATGTCCTGAATGTTTCGAGGGACTCTAAAAGGGTGACACAAAACTAGATTTACTGAAAACGGAGTTTACAGCGGCGGGAAAGAAGGCGAGAAGCTTCAATATAGATTACTTTTAGAGAAGCTTCCCGCCATTCGCGTAGTCTATTAAGCGCGAGCAGCTTTGGATTTCTGTTTGCGGGCGTTGACCCCGTCTTCTTCATCTTCGTCGGAACCCTCAGCGTCTATCGCTTCGACGTTGATGGTTCCCGCGAGTTCGGTTAACTTCTGATCCGTTTCCTTCTCTTCTTCCAACGTCTGCTCGAGAAGTTCGACAGCTCGATCGTGGCCAAGCAGTTCAGCATACGTGCGAACCGTGCCGTAGGCCGCGATTTCGTAGTGCTCGACACGCTGGGCGGCGGAAATCATAGCTGCGTCCAACACGTCGTCTTCGAACTCGCCCATCATTTCCTTACCTTCTTCTATGAGCCCTTCCATGCCTGCACACTTTTTGCCGGTCGGTTTTTCCCCGAGTTCGCTGCAAATTTCCTCAATTCTGCGAGCATGCTCTTTCGTTTGTTCCAAGTGGTGCTCGAATCCGGCGCGAAGATCGTCGGATGTGGCAGCCTTAGCCATTTTCGGCAAAGTTTTGACGAGCTGGTTTTCGGCGCTGTAAAGATCCTTTAATTCATCAACGAACAGTTCTTGTAGGGCTTTGTGCTCCATTGTGAGTCTCCTTGTAAAGGTTGAATTATCTATTCGAAATTTTTCCGTGCCCCGATGCGCCGTGAACTCGGACGCGGACACCACAATTTCAACGGGGACGGTCCGCAGCAAGAAGAGTACGTAGCTGCCAGAAGGCGCACTATAAGGTGATGTCATTAGAAGGGAGAACAGATTCCCGTAGTACCGCCTAGGGGAGACTACTGTTCGGGAAGTTTGTCTTCCAATTCACTAGCTAACTTGTGGACGTCAGTGGCATTAGCAAAGCCTTGTAGCTCCTGCTTCGAAGACGCTACATCTACACCCATGTGTTGACATATTTTCTGCTGCATCTCGAGCATGGTCGTAAGCTCCTGTTCCGCGAGCATGCTGACCTGAAGATCCAGGTGGGAGCGCCTTTCGGCTTGGCGCGTCATGCGGTTCTGGCTAATTAAGACAAATATAGTGAGTACAACGCTTTCTGAGGAAATAACCAGAGCCAGGATGCCAAATGGGAACGGGTCGAAAGGCTTTACGCCGGGAATCAGATTCAAGTTAATCGCGCTCCACACCAGCACGAGAAGGATCTGCATTAACAAAAATGCCACGCTGCCGATGAATCTGGCGATGGCTTCGCTTATACGTTCAGCTGCACTTCGCCGTTCCAGCGCGTCTTGCTCCAGCTTCGCGATGGCTTCGATGTTGTACTGCGTAGGATTTCTTTTTGCTTTGTCAGGTAAGTCGCTTGGCATATGAAGTTCAACTAACCGGCTGGGAGGGGTTTACAAAGACATTCTACGCTACCAGGGCGTTCGAAGGGGTGATCCCGCTGCAATCCGTCTCAACAGATTAACGGAGAATAAGTCGAGTTTATCCGGCCTTCCTTCCTTGTTTTCTTTCTGCCTTTGCGGCGCGAACAACGGTGGGCTTCTTTTCCGCGGCTACAGCGGTTTTATTCGCGAGGCTCTTCTTCAAAGCTTCCATTAAATCTATTACCGGAGTTTTAGACGCCGCGTGCGGCACGACCGCGATCTTCCGGCCGCTGGCCTTAGCATCAATCAATTCCTGCAAACTGTTCTGGTAAGTATCCTGGTATTTCCCGGGTTCAAATGGTGCTGCCAGACTTTCGATGAGCTGTTCAGCGAGCGTGCGTTCCTGTTCTTTAATCTGAGTCTTGTCGGTATGGCCGTATTCAGCGGCAGGACGAATCTCATTGTTATAAAACATCGTGTGAAGTGTCAGGCCGTGCTCGCGCGGACGAATGATCACGATGTATTCCCGATTGTACATGGCGATTTTTGCGATTCCTGCGTATCCGGATTTCTCCATAGCTTCCATTAGAAGCTGATAAGCTCTTTGCCCGGGCTCTTCTGGAAGAACATAGTAGGACGCGTCGAAATACACCGGGTCGATTTCGTCGAGCTTGACGAATTCGAGGATATCCATGGTTCGCGCAGTTTCCGGCTCGACTTCGTCTAGTTCTTCCTGTGAGAAGAGAAGATACTGCCCCTTTTCGTACTCATAGCCCTTTTCCACTTCTGAACGCTCCACCATTCGATCGCATGTCGGGCAAAAGAGCGGCTGCTTCAGGCGCGTGTGGCACACTTTGTGCAACTGGTTGAAGCTAATTCGCTCTGTGCGCGCTGCCGGTGAAAGCCGAATAGGGATCGAGATGAGGCCGAAGGTCAGATAACCCTTCCAAGATGAACTGGGCATTTATGACTCCCAAAAGGGGATGGAGCACCGTGCTCGGTCTGCAGCGAGACTAACGCCAGAGACCGGGCACGTCAATGCTCCTGTGCGCAAGCCGATGTCAAAGGGTTATAAACGATCTGCGAGTATGAGTATGACTAGGATGATAAGGATGAGTCCGAGGCCACCGCTCGGATAGTAGCCCCAGCCCGCGCTATAAGGCCAGGTAGGGAGTGATCCGAGCAATAACAAGACAACGATTACAATTAGAATGGTCCTGAGCATGGGGCTTTTCTCCTTCGTGCGATTCCATCTGGTTTCGATGCCAATCGGCGCAAATGGCTAAAAGCAGGCGCCATTCTGACGGCGGCGTACTATAGGGTCCTTTAGGGGAATTCGCCATGCAGGGAAAGCTGTAGGGCCGAGGTAGAGTTGCTGTAGTTCAAATTCGATCAACCTTGGTGATTCGAGATACTTACAATCATTTAGACTCGCCAAAACCAGTGAATAAGAAAAAAATGGGACGGAGGTTGGACTAATTTGCTGCAGCTTTCTTCGGATAAAAAGTCTTACCACTTAGCAGAACTTTCACGACTTCCACCAATTCCGCTCCCCCTTTTGCTTTTGACAGATAGCCGTGCGCACCGGAGGAAAGAATCTCGCGAATCGTCTGGTCCGATTCGTGAACACTAAAAACTAATACTCGGGTGTTTGGGCAGTCGCGCACAATTCGTCGCACGGCCGCAACTCCGTTAAGAACCGGCATGTTTATGTCGAGGATAATGAGGTCAGGATTTAGCGCAATCGCTTTCTCTATAACTTGCTGACCGTCGATCGCTTCTCCGCAAATCTCCCAATTCGTCTCCGGCTCAAGCATGGTGCGTATGCCACGTCGCAAGACTTCGTGGTCATCGGCAATTAGAATTCGAGGCCGAGGCCCGACACTTGCCTGAAGATCGCCGTTGGATTTGAATGGTTCTTGTTCTTCCCCGGGGCGTCTTTCAGCAGCAGCGGATTCAAATCTTTGCTCGCGTATAGGCAATGTAGCGGTCACTATAGTCCCGTGCTTCGGGCGTGACGTAACTTCCAAGCTTCCCGAAAGTTGTCGCATCCGTTCTTTCATACCCTGAATGCCGACTCCTAGTGGAGCAACCGAGTTGCGCGACGACTTCAGAATTTCGGCGCGGATTCCCTTTCCATGATCGCCGATCTGAAGTTTCACTTCCGAGCCAACCCGCGAAACTTGTATAAACGCGGTGGAGCTCTCCGCGTAGCGATGGACGTTCGTCAAACTTTCCTGAATTACGCGGAACAATGTGGTTTCCACGTCGGCGGGGAGTCGCGGAAAATCGCGAGCGATCTCCACTTCGACATGGATTCCGGTTCGTTTTTCAAAGCCTTGCGTGTACCAATGCACGGCGGAAGAAAGACCGAGTTCATCGAGCAGTGGCGGATGCAAGAGATAGGAGAGAGTCCGGATTTCTTCGCTGACCTGGTTGGTCAATTGTTGGCATTCGGCGACCGCGGACTTGGTGGCAGGATCGGTAGCGCTATTATTGAGTTGCGATAACACGATGGACTGGAAGGCGAGTTTTTGGCCGGTAATGTCGTGCAGATCGCGAGCAATGTGCCGTCTTTCTTCGTCTTGAAGCTGAAGCAGCCGGCTGGAAAGTTGGCGCAGTGCTTCCCCATTGGCTCTTAGAGCTTCGTTCGCTTCCGCCAACTCCGTCAATTCCGTAGCCACCACGCAAATGGTTTGCGGAATAGAATTCTTCACGGCGCTTAAGGAAAATTGGATCAGGCGGGGACGGCCCTCTTCAGTTTCAAGATTAATTTCGCCTTTTGTATTTTCGACGAGACTTTCCTGAATTAAGCCCCAGAGCTTTTCGCGCGCAGACGGCGGAACATGGCTTTGCAACGGGGCGCCAATAAATTTCTCGAGAGGCACATTCAGAAACTCTGCGAAACGCGTATTGGCATAAAGTACTGTCCCGTCGGCATCCAGAGTAGCCGCCCCTTCGTTGATTGTTTCCACCAGTACTCGATACGGATGCTCGGCCCCCTGCAAAGTGAAGACCTGATCGCCCGTCGGCGCGCTGATTACGAGCGCGTCCACAGTACCCTGGCGAATTGCCGTCAGCGTGTCTTCAAGCTCTCGGACACGTGCCCGCAAAACTTTGTCGCGAGCTCCTGCGGAGGATTTCTTCTTTAAAACTTTAGCAGGTCTTTTTCTGTTCGGCATGCAACTAGGCCTTCTCGTCTTGTATATCCAGTCCCAGCATTACCTGTTTGCGGTTGGAAAGGTCGCCTACAAGTTTCCGCAAAGGAAGCGGCAGCATTTTTATTAACGTGGGAGCCGCGATAATTTGGGCTTCGCGCGCCAATTCGGGCTGCTGATAAATATCAACCACATCGAGCTCGAATCTACCTGTGAGATATTCATCGCAAACTTCTTTCAAGTTTTGCAACGAAGAGGCGGAACGAGGAGTTTGACCGGTAACGTACAAACGCAGCCGGTACATTTTTTTGGAAGCGAGCGACTTGCGCGAACGCGTGCCTGAATTCTTCCGTTCGGATTTAGCTTTCAAATTATGCTCCCGCGTTCTTCTTCGCATTTCTAACTTGCAATTCGCGAAGGTCCAACCCAACTAAGACGCGTTCGGTATCCGAGAGGTCACCGATTATTTTGCGCATCGGTTTCGGAAGGTTACGTACTAGCGTGGGTATCGCGAGAATCTGGTCACCCTGCGCCAGTTGCGGGTTCTTCATTAAGTCTATTACTTCTATGCGATACCGCCCGTCCAGGTGCATGGCGCAGATTCGCTTCAGATTCGACAAAGCGGCCAGTGACTTCGGTGTTTGGCCGGCCACATATAGCCGAAGTTGAAACTGATGATCTGCCGAAGCCGCTGTTTCTTTGGAGTTCTTTTTCATCGCGCACCTCGCGAAGATCGGCGCGTTGCGGCCGTGCTCCGGTTTCCTCTTGCCGCGGACGCTCTTGGGGACGACGGCTTGATCGTCAAGACTGAGTCTGGCGTTCCCGATCGCGATAGGCCAGCAACGCGTCGGCTGGACCTAACTTTATGCCCTGCGAGGTTATGAGCATTTCGCGAAGCTCGGAGGAATGCGCCATGCCGCGGGCTTTTAGGACGAAAAGGCCTCGGAGTCTCTTCCCAAAAAGCTCTGTGTAGCGCAACGACACCCAAGAATCGATTAAGGAAGATATGCCTACTTCGCTTTCAGCAATCTCGCCAACGTTGGAAAGACTGGTGAATACGGAAGTGACCCCGCGTTCTTTCAAGAAGTCCATCAGCCGCATCAGCATGGAATGCACATCGTTTTCCGTACCGGCGGCGATCAAATTTGTGATCGGGTCGATAACGACGTTAGAAGGCTTGTACTTTTCAATGAGCTTGTGAATGCGAAGCAAATGCATTTCTATTCCATATTGCGTCGGACGCCAAGCCCGATGAACCAAGAGCCCTTTCTTTATTAATGGTTCGAAGTTGATGCCCACCGACTTCACGTTTCGCGTGACTTGATCCGTGGATTCTTCAAAGCCGATAAAGAGGCAGCGCTCGCCTTGCTTGCAAGCGGCCTCAGCAAAGCTGGCAGCTAATATTGTTTTTCCGCACCCTGCCGCGCCGCTAATCAGAACGCTGGATCCGCGGAAGTAGCCTTTTCGTTCCAGCATGTCGTCCAGATCCGGAATTCCTGTTGGAACACGCTGATTCGAAACTTTGTGCTGAAGTTCCATGGACGTGACTGGCAAGACCGACATACCGTTCTCATCGATCAGGAAAGGATATTCATCCGCGCCGTGCTTCGTACCGCGATATTTGACGATGCGCATGCGCCGCGTGGAAATTTGTTCAGTGATGCGATGGTCCAAGAGAATCACACAATCTGAAACGTATTCTTCCAGGCCATGCCGCGTAAGAGTGCCCTCGCCTTTTTCGGCTGTAACGATGGTCGTAAGACCCTTCTCCTTCAGCCACCGGAAAAGGCGGCGAATTTCAGCGCGAAGAATGCCCGGATTGCTGAAGCCCGAGAAGAGAGCCTCCAGCGTGTCGAGCATCACCCGTTTCGCCCCTACCGATTCGACGGCATGTTGCAAACGTATGAACAAGCCCTCAAGGTCGTACTCGCCGGTTTCTTGGATTTCGCTCGGTTCTACATACACAAAATCGAGGAAAAGTTTCTTCCGCTCAGCCAGATCCTTTAGGTCGAAGCCCAGAGACGCGACGTTGCGAGCCATCTCTTCAGGGGTTTCCTCAAAGGCTATCAGGACTCCTGGCTCTTTGAATTCGGTGGCGCCGCGGACCAGGAACTCCAGCCCTAGCATGGTTTTACCGCAACCGGGACCGCCGCACACGATAGTGGTCCTCCCCTTTGGGAGCCCGCCGCCACTGATTTGATCCAGCCCTACAATGCCGGTAGGCGTCTTTTCGAGCGTAGGAATATCGTGGTGGGGGGAAGAATTTCGTTGTGCCATTTAATCTTGCCTCGGATGGAAGTGAACGTCGCGCCGGATATAGCGCCGACGATAAAGGCTGGGAGTTCATGGTACTGAAAACGTGAAGTTCAGGCAAGGTCGGCCGGAGAAGGCTCTGGAGCGGCCCCGTGCAGTGGATTCCAACCTTTTCTTCCGCAATAAACTATAGGATGATGCGCTGGATCTTCAATATATGAACTTAAATCGAATAATTTTGGTAATCATTGGGCTGCTGGTATTGGTTTATGTAGCTGACTGGATTTCTTTCGCACGACGGTCCAGCAACGCTCTTGGGTCGGTGACGTTTTACTATGCTGCTGCGAATAAGGGTGGCCGAGCGGAAGTTTATTTCGACCAACCGCAAACTGAAGTGTGTGCAAAATCACTTTTTCCCCATTCAGGCTACAGCCCTTGCTGGTACTCCAGCCGAAAAAGCAACATAAGAACTATCAACTGAAGGATTTCGAAAATAGAATCCACAGTTTGGTCCTCGGAAATCCGTAGTAGGCTGTTTGGTGCTTATATGACTCCGCCAACGATCGAAAAACTCAGGGAACTTCTATCCCAACAAAAGTGGGATTCAGCGATTGAGCTTCTTCACGGTCTAGGCGCCGGCGATGCTGCAGATTTGATAATGGATCTGCGGTTCGAAGAGCAGCAAACTCTGTTTCGCCGGCTGCCGATTTCGCTTGCCGCCTCAATTGTGAATCATCTTCCCTACTTCCATGCGTACGTCCTGCTTCACGCGCGTCCCCTTCACGAGATGGCCGCGATCGTGGAGGCCATGACCCAAGCGGAGCGCGATCATTTCCTAGATGCGTTGCCGGAGGAAGCCTGGAATTCTTTGATGGATGAACTTGCGGAAGCAGGTTCTACCGCCGCGCCACACCCGGAGCAAATCTCCGAAGTTGGCCACGAGGAGGAAGTCGGTGCAAAGGTCGCGACCGATGACAAACCCATCATCGAGGCCCGCGGAATCTCAAAAAGTTTTACGCAAAAGGATGGAAGCGAAATTCAAGTGATCGCTCCAGTAGATTTATCCGTGGAACCGAGTACGATTATCGCGCTGCTGGGTCCCTCGGGAAGCGGTAAATCTACTCTGTTGCGCATGCTCACCGGCCTGGCCGTTCCGACTTCAGGACAAGTTCTGTGGCATGGAGTGCCTGTCGGAACGTGTAGCCCAAACGTCGCCATCGTATTTCAAAGTTTCGCTTTATTTCCCTGGCTCACAGTATTGGAAAACGTGGAATCGCCCTTGCTAGCGCGCGGAATGGTGCATGAAGAACGGCACCGGCGGGCGCTGAAGGCCATAGATGCGGTAGGGTTGAAAAATTTCGAAACCGCTTATCCCAAGGAGCTATCAGGTGGCATGAAACAGCGTGTAGGCTTCGCGCGCGCCTTGGCCGTGGAACCGGAGGTCCTTTTCATGGATGAGCCGTTTTCAGCGTTGGACGTGCTTACCGCCGAAAACCTGCGTGGCGACTTACTGGATCTATGGCTGGCGAAAAAAATCCCAACTCGAAGTATTTTTATCGTGACTCACAATATTGAGGAGGCCGTGCTGCTGGCAGACCGCGTTATTGTACTTGGACGCAATCCGGCGCGAATCCGCGCGGATTTTCGCATCGCGCTGCCCCAGCCGAGGGACCGGAAGTCCGCTGCGTTCTTCCCATACGTTGATTACATTTACAAAGTAATGACCAAGCCGGAACTGACCCTCGCGCCTCCTTCAGCTACGGCTAAACAACCGATTCCGTTGCTTCCGCACGCGCGGCCAGGCGGCGTCGCTGGTTTGCTGGAACTCTTGATCGATCGCGGAGGGGAAGAAGATCTTTATCACGTCGCTGAGACACTTTTACTGGAAGTGGACGATCTGCTCCCGATTCTGGATGCGGCGGTCATGCTTGGATTTGCTACCGCGCATGAAGGCGATGTGAAGATTACTCCGCAGGGCCGCGCTTTCGCTGAGGCGGACATCTCCAGCCGAAGGCGCCTGTTCCGCGAAGCGTTGACTCATGCGCCATTAATGCAACAAATCTTTACTGCGCTCGAGAGTAAGTCAGACCACACCATGCCATTGGAATTTTTTCGTGATTTGCTGGATGAGCGATTGCCTGCGCATGACGTGGAGCAGCAAATCGAAACCGCCTTGAACTGGGGCCGTTATGCGGACATCTTCACCTACGACTCCGAAAGTGACCGACTGCGATTGATTCAACCTGGAGAAACCGCAGACTCTGAGGAAGCTGCACGCTTGCACTGATGGTCCATAACAAAACTTCAGCGCGAGTCTTAACCTGGGGCACCATTCCCAGGACCGTACCTTCGATCTTGCAGGACCTGCCGGTTATCTGCGCTGGACTCGCTCTATTTTATGCGCTGCTGTCACTGACTCACTACTGGCTGGCTCCGGCAAACGCGCAAACAGCAATCGATTTGCGTGCCAGTGCTCTGCCGAAATACGCAATGTTCTCCGTTCTACGCATCGCAATCGCGTATGTATTCAGCTTGCTTTTTACGCTGGTATACGGATACGTCGCGGCATACAACGCGAAGGCCGAAAAGTTCATGCTTCCCTTGCTGGATACATTGCAGTCCATTCCGGTATTGAGTTTTCTTCCGGGCGTGATGCTGGCAATGGTCGCGCTTTTTCCTACCCGGCAGTTGGGCGTGGAACTCGGCTCCATCCTACTCATTTTTACGGGCCAGGTTTGGAATATGACCTTCAGCTTTTATTCTTCGCTGAAAAGTATTCCGCGCGAGATGCGCGAGGTAGCCGAAATCTATCGCTGGAGCTGGTGGCAGAGATTTACACAGATGGAACTACCATATGCAGCCATTGGCCTGGTTTGGAATTCGATGATGTCGGTGGCGGGCGGCTGGTTTTTTCTAATGGCTTGCGAAATGTTTGTTTTGGGGAATCGCGATTTGCGCCTTCCGGGACTCGGTTCGTATCTGCAAACGGCGGCCAATGCGGGCAACATGCACGCCATCGCTTGGGGACTTGGGGTAATGATCGGAATTATCGTGATGATCGACCAACTCATTTGGCGTCCCGTGATTGCATGGACCGAGAAATTCAAATTCGAGCAAGTGGAATCTGTGGATGCCCCTCACTCTATTGTTCTGGATTTATTGAGGCGATCGAGGGTCTTGTCTTTCGTGGCACGCATATCGTTGATACCGGCGCGAGAATACTTGAGTTTGTTTTTTGCAAAAAGACGCGAGGCGTCTGTCGCAAAACAAAATACCGGCGTTGTAGGTACCTGGATATCGCGGCTACTTTTGGGCGCGATCCTAGTGGCTGTTGCTTATGCGTTCGTGAAGATGAGCGTGTTGCTGGCCGGCCTCACGAAAACAGAAGTGCGCGGAATTTTTGTCGGAGCAGGTGCTACATTTCTCCGCGTGGCTCTCACCTTAGTTCTCGCTGGACTGTGGACGATTCCCGTGGGCATCATCGTCGGGTTGAAACCGAAACTTTCAGCGATCGCTCAACCAATCGCACAGATCGCAGCGTCCGTCCCAGCCACGGCGCTATTCCCCGTTATCCTTCTGGTTCTCATTAGAGTCGGAGGCGGGCTCGGCATCGGGTCGATCGTCCTCCTGCTGTTGGGAACGCAGTGGTACATCTTATTCAATGTAATCGCCGGAGCGATGGCAATACCCACCGATTTGAAAGAAGTGTGCAATGTTTTTCGTTTCGACAAACTGGAGCGCTGGCGCGAACTTTACTTGCCGGGAATTTTTCCCTACCTGATCACCGGTTTTGTCACCGCTTCCGGCGGCGCATGGAACGCCAGCATCATCGCCGAATATTTTCGCTTCAAGGGCCAGACCTATACCGTGACGGGTCTTGGGTCGGTAATCAGTGCAGCGGCGGACTCTGGAAATTCTCGCGTGCTGATTGCGGCGACGATTTTGATGGCGACGATGGTCGTCACTATCAATCGCCTGCTCTGGCGAAGGCTATACGCGCTAGCCGCAACAAAATTCAAACTCGAAACCTGACTTCTCCACGTAAAACTCGCCAGACGTCTTCTTTATGGCGCAGGTTGATCGGCCGAAGACGCTCATATTAATAAAAAAATGAGACCACCGAAAAAATTGATCTGTGGCCGTCTACGTTGAATTGGATCAGGATTTTTCGATCTTTGCTCTGTGCGCTGAAATAGACCTGTTCGCTGTTGGAATATTTGCCGCCCGCGAAATCGAATTGGTCGGCACGCTGAAGGACTTCGCTGACATCCAGGTCATCCGCACGGGACGCGAATACCTTGAAGCCGATGATTCGCCGCTCCGGATTAAGTAGGAACTCAGCGCGTTTACAAAAGGCCGGTGCGTCAGGAGAGGTCAAAATGAGGTTCTCGGGTGTGCCAGAAACTTTTGCGGTTCCATCGTTGGATTTGGCGAGCGCCTCTTCGGGCGTGAGATGCGCAAAACCTGCGTATACCGGGGTCACACCGCACAAAAGAATCTCATTAAGGCTCCACCTCTTCACCTGTCCTTCCATTTGCTGACGAAGCTCTTCGATCAAATCCTTGGTAGCCCCGCGCACGCGCAGGCTGCCCCAGCGCCTTGAATCAGTCCACAGATTTTGGCCTGTTTTCGGGTCAATGACAGTCATGATCGTGAAGTCGACTTTAACCGGCCGGTCATCGGGGCCGTCGCGAGTGACGTAGTCTCCCAAGTACGGGTTTCCCGAAAAGAGAAAGACAAGATCAGTTTGGCGCCGCTGTTGCGAGATCTGAAAGCGTCCCCAGCTTTGGAGTTGCTGCAGAGCAGTGTCCCGCGCGGCGGCCAATCCTCGTGGGCAGACGCAGTCCACGTAAACGGAATTCGCTTGCATGATTTTGGACGGCAGAGGAGGGCGCTCCGTTTTCCTGGCAAGCGCCGAGGGAATTAAAACTGTGGCACAAAAAAGGATCCCAAGAAGTCGGATAAACTTTCTCATCAATGTCGGCTCTAAATTATATGTAGAACGTCTGGCCCGAAGAGCGAGCCCATTTTAGGCCGAGTCTCCACCCGACAAAAACTTTTCTTGAGCCCTTGCCGCGCCTGCTGAACGGCAGTGGCCCTGAAAACTCGAGCGGTATCTTCAAAGGTCCATAGAATCTTAGCGTTATTTCATTACGAAATCCTTATGCCTTACTTATGCCTCCCTGATGTCTGCTCGACTAGGCTGGAACCATCGTTCGTCCCTATCTGCGCCTGTTGAGATACCTAGTGCGCAGTTAGAAGGAGGCGATCGATATGACTGGAATTATCTTTTTACTTATATACGGGATTCTGTGCGCATTTTACGTCCACGTGTTTGTCCGCCTTCACCGGGAAGACCGACGGCTAAAACTTCACAAAAATCATACGCAGTGTTATTTCTACCGCGCAGAACTGGATTCGGAAAATGCTTGGATCGAGAAGATCGCTGGGTACCGCAGCTCACGAAAACAAGCGTTGATGGATCTCGTCCTTGGAACTGGAGGATTAGTTGCGCTGTTTGGCGGAATTGGGCTTTTCAATTTGCTGTTTACCCGACATTGATAGGGAGCTCTAGAAAAAAGGCTCAGAGCGTAAGCCTGCGGTTCCTGCAACATCAAGTTTGAATTCATGAGCGTAAACAAATTCTCAAGACAGAGCCTGGTTTCGACCAGAAAGGTTTGGATACAAAGATGAAACTAAAAATGTTGCGCTCAACGGTTTTGGCAGTTTGCAATGCCGTAGTCGTGCTCGGGTTGCTTTTTGCCGCGGCAACACCAGCTTTTGCGCAGGATGTCGCGGGAGGCCAGCAGAGTTCTGGAGGTTCCGGCGGCCAAGCGGCGGTTGCCCAAACGAGCGATCAGCAAATACCGCCCGCCGTGGCAAAAAAGCTTGAGGAAATGGAAGCACGCATCGAGCAGCTCGAGGCGGAACTCAAGGCTCGTCCCGCTCAGGCGCCACTATCCGCGAAAGCTTCGATTCCAATCGCATCCCCGTCTGTGCCAACACCTGCCCCTTCCACTTCGGCGCTGACCTCTACATCGGCAACTTCTCAGCCCCAAGTAGAGCTGACCTCTGCGCAAACAACGAGTGCACCGCCGGGAAAAGAAGAACCGTTCGCCGACGCGGACTGGACCTGGCTGAACGGCAACCCGCGCACGAAGGATATATTCTGGGACACAAAATTCTTCACGCCGGAGATCCGAGTCGACACCAATTATGTCTTTGATTTCAATCATCCTACCGATCACTCGATCGGTGGGTCGAGCGAGCTTTTTCGGTCACAAGAAGTTCAACTCGAGCAGCTCGGTATAGGCGGCGATTTCCACTGGGATAATGTTCGAGGTAGGTTGATGACTCAGTTTGGAATGTATTCCGCCACCACGCCACGCAACGATCCCAGCCCGGGACACGGGCAATGGGATCTCGTTAGCGCGTACCGCTACCTCTCGGAAGCGTACGGCGGCTACCACTTCGACGTATTGCACGGGGTCAACGTCGATGCAGGAATATTCCTCTCCTATATCGGCCTGTTCAGCTATTACAACTTCGACAATTGGGCTTACCAACCGTCTTACGTTTCCTCGAATACGCCGTGGTTTTTCACTGGAGTGCGCGTGCAGATTTTCCCCACTAAACATTTGAAGATCGAGCCCTGGTTTATCAATGGGTGGCAATCGTACGCTTCCGCGAATCACACACCGGGTCTAGGTGGCCAACTTAAGTGGACTCCTAAACCGTGGATCAACATCATCTCGAACAACTATGGCCTCGGTCAGGACGATCTCTTCGTGCCACGTCGCAATCGCATTCACACTGACAACAGCGTCGAAGTGAAGTATTTCGACCGGCCTGACAGAACGCTCGATAAGATGGCGTTCTCTTTGACCGGTGATCTTGGGTGTGAGTACGGCAACGGCGTGAGTTGCTACGGCGACCGCAAAGGCGGACCGAAGCAGAGCTTTATAGGCTACATGGCCTACAACCGTTTCTGGTTTCACAAAGATACATTCGGATTAACTCTCGGCGGCGGCCAAATCAATAATCCGGGACGGTATTTGGTACTCCTTCCTCCGATCAATGGAGAGAGCGCCATTACAGCCTCGACGAACTCACCATATTTTACGGAGAACCCCGGAGATCCGTTCAAGGCCTGGGACTCATCGATCACGTTCGACTACATGCCCAAGCAATACATCACGTTCCGTTGGGAGTATGACTATCGTCACGCAAATGTTCCGTACTGGTCGGGTCGTGGTGGGATTACTCCACCGGGCGGAAATAACGGCTCCCCGACAGACTTCGCTTGCATCACCGGCGCCTCATCGGGACAAACAACTTTGCCGGAAGCGGAAACAGCGTGCGGAGGCGGGATTAGCAGCGTATGGTTCCCAGATCTCCGTAGAGACGAGCATTTCATCGACATGTCCATCATGGTGAAGTTCTAATGCGGGACTTTGTATTTATGATCTGCACGATTGGCTTTTTTGTCGCGGCGATCGCGTACGTGTGGGGTTGTGACCGGTTGAAGTAGGGAGCGAGAACGATGTTGGGAAACGTAATTTTGTTGGGAGTTTGTGTGCTGCTCCTCGTGTATCTGGTGGCAGCGCTGCTGTGGCCGGAGAAGTTCTAAACCATGACTGCAAATGGATGGTTTCAAATCGGTCTGTTCTTGTTTGCGATTTTCGCGCTCACAAAGCCTCTGGGCGCGTACATGGCCCGCGTGTTTAACGGCGAGAAAACTTTTCTCGACGGACTAATGCGTCCGCTTGAGCGAACACTGTATCGCACAGTCGGAGTTGACGAGCGGCACGAGATGCGCTGGACGGAATACGCAATCTCCATGCTTCTCTTCAGCGGCGTTTCCATGATCCTCCTTTATCTAATTGAGCGCTTGCAGCTGCGCCTGCCCTGGAATCCGCAACACTGGCCCAATTTGGCGCCTGATTTGGCCTTTAACACCGCTGCCTCATTCACCACGAATACAAACTGGCAAGCCTATTCAGGTGAAACGACCATGAGTTATTTCACTCAGATGGCCGGGCTTGCGTATCACAACTTCATGTCCGCTGCCACCGGAATAGCCTTGGCCATTGCTGTGATTCGAGGAATCGCGCGACGTGAAAAAGAAACAATCGGAAATTTCTGGGTCGACCTTACCCGCGCGAACTTGTGGGTTCTACTGCCTTCCTGCGTGTTGATCGCACTGTTTTTTGTGTCTCAAGGAATGATTCAGAATCTCAAGCCGTACGTTACCACTCAGCTTTTGGACCCGCAGACGGCGCAAGTGACCGGCGCGGACGGCAAAACCGCGAAGCAGGAAATCACAACGCAAGTGATCCCGCAGGGCCCCGTCGCATCGCAGGAAGCCATCAAGATGTTTGGCACCAATGGCGGGGGTTTTTTCAATGCCAACAGCGCGCATCCCTACGAAAATCCGAATCCGCTTACTAATTTCATTCAGATCATTTTGATTTTCGCGATTCCCGCGGGACTTACCTACACGTTGGGCCGCATGACTGGATCGCAGAAACATGGATGGGCGGTGTGGAGCGCTATGGCGGTGCTTTTTGTGGCAGGAGTCGTCTGCGCATATACGGCTGAGTCGCGAGGCAATCCGCTATTGCATGGCACGGATCAGAAAGTGAGCGCCACGCAGCCGGGTGGCAACATGGAAGGAAAAGAAATTCGCTTTGGGATTGCGGATTCAGCGCTATTCGCAACCGTCACCACCGATGCGAGCTGCGGCGCGATTAACGGTCAACACGATTCGTTCACTCCGCTCGGCGGCATGATACCGATGATCAACATGATGCTGGGAGAGGTCGTTTTCGGCGGCGTGGGCGCAGGCCTTTACGGCGTCTTGGTGATGGTGATTCTCGCCGTATTTATCGCCGGACTGATGGTCGGGAGGACGCCTGAATATCTGGGCAAGAAAATCGAAGCCTACGATGTAAAAATGGCCATGCTTTCAGTCCTCATTTTTTCTCTGATTATTCTCGTGTTTACGGCAATTGGAGTGGTGACGGCTTATGGCAAAGCGGCTATTTCCAATCCAGGGCCGCACGGCTTGTCGCAAATTTTGTACGCCTATACCTCTGGCGCTGCCAATAACGGGTCAGCATTCAACGGCGGCAACTGGAACTTGCCTTGGTACAACGTCAGCATGTCGTTCGATATGTTACTGGGAAGATTTTTCATGGTGATTCCAGTGCTGGCCATCGCAGGGAATCTGGCGCGCAAGAAGATTGTCCCGGAATCCGCCGGGACGTTCCCTGTAACCACCCCGCTGTTCTCTGCGCTCTTGATCAGCGTGGTGTTGATTGTCAGCGCTCTGACGTTTTTTCCCGCTCTCAGCCTAGGACCAATTCTTGAGCACTTGTTGATGAATGCAGGAAAGGTTTTTTAGGATCGCGATGACAATCACATCTACCCCTGGAAAAAAATCGCTGTGGACTTCCGGAATTATCGGCGTGGCGGTAAAGGATTCCTTCGTTAAGCTCAATCCTCGCACGCTGATGAAGAACCCGGTGATGTTCGTTGTTGAGGTGGGCTCGGTCGTTACCAGCGTAGAACTAATAAACGATCTGCTGCGGCACAATGGTAATTTCGGATTCGAGCTTCAGATCACGCTGTGGCTCTGGTTCACCGTCCTGTTCGCAAACTTCGCCGAGGCCATGGCGGAGGGCCGCGGAAAAGCCCAAGCCGAAACTTTGCGGAAAGCCCGCCTTGAAACCATGGCGAAACGCATGAAGCCCGATGGCTTGTTGGAGGAAGTCCCCGGATCGAAACTTAGGCTCGGAGACCTCGTAGTTATTTCGGCGGGCGAATTCGTGCCGGGAGACGGCGAAGTGGTTGTCGGCGTTGCTTCTGTAGATGAATCCGCAATTACCGGGGAATCGGCGCCGGTAATTCGTGAATCAGGCGGCGACCGCTCGGCCGTTACCGGCGGGACGCGTGTTCTCTCCGATCAAATCACTGTGAAAATCACGGCGAATCCGGGAGAAACATTCCTGGACCGCATGATCAAGCTGGTGGAAGGCGCCGAACGACAGAAAACCCCCAATGAAATCGCGCTCAATATTCTCTTGGCCGGGCTGACAATAATTTTCCTCCTTGCCGTGGTAACACTGCAGCCCATGGCAATTTATAGCGGCGCTCCTCAGACGGTCTTCGTCCTGATCTCGCTGCTCGTCTGCTTGATTCCTACCACCATTGGAGGATTACTGTCGGCTATTGGAATTGCCGGAATGGATCGTGTAGTTCAACGAAACGTACTGGCAATGTCCGGCCGCGCCGTCGAAGCAGCCGGCGACGTGGACACGTTGCTATTGGACAAGACCGGCACAATCACGTTGGGAAACCGCCGTGCTACAGAATTGGTTCCTGCGCCCGGTGTGAAAGAAGAAGATCTTGCCGACGCCGCGCAACTGGCTTCTCTGGCTGACGAAACTCCCGAAGGCCGCTCGATCGTTGTGCTAGCCAAAGAAAAATATGGCCTGCGCGGCCGCGAACTTTCTTCCTACGCCGCAACATTTATTCCATTTTCCGCGCAGACCAGAATGTCGGGAGTAGATCTTGACGGACGCGAAATCCGTAAAGGCGCGCCCGATGCTATCTTGCAACATTGTTCTCAAGGAAGCATACGGGCTCCCCAGGAAGTGGAAGAAACGGTAAAGGCAATTTCAAACGCCGGCGGCACACCGCTCCTAGTGGCGGAAGATCGCCGTGTCCTCGGGACGATCTACCTGAAGGACATCGTGAAAGGTGGTATGCGCGAACGTTTCGACCAACTGCGCGCCATGGGTATTCGAACAGTAATGATCACCGGCGATAATCCGTTGACGGCGGCAGCTATCGCCCGCGAGGCCGGGGTGGATGATTTTCTCGCACAAGCAAAACCCGAAGACAAGCTTGCGCTAATTCGCAGCGAGCAGGCCAAGGGCAAACTAGTAGCCATGACCGGCGACGGAACCAATGACGCTCCAGCGCTGGCTCAAGCGGACGTCGGCGTAGCCATGAATGCCGGAACCCAAGCCGCAAAAGAAGCGGGCAACATGGTTGACTTGGATTCCAACCCCACGAAGCTAATCGAGATTGTCGAAATTGGTAAACAACTTCTCATCACGCGAGGCGCGCTGACCACGTTTTCCGTTGCAAACGACGTCGCTAAATATTTTGCGATTATCCCAGCAATGTTTGCAGGCGCATTTCCACAACTCATGTTGCTAAACATAATGGGACTGAAGACGCCGCAGTCCGCTGTACTGTCTGCCGTGATTTTTAACGCGCTGATTATTATTGCGCTAGTGCCGTTGGCGCTGCGCGGCGTTAAATATATTCCGGTAGGCGCGGAAGCACTGTTGCGTCGAAACCTTTTGATCTATGGACTTGGTGGCGTAATCGCGCCCTTCCTGGGGATCAAACTGATTGACTTGCTTATTACGCATATTGGTCTGGCCTGAGGTTAACGTGAGAAGAAACCTGCTAATTTCGATTTGGATGACACTCGCAACTACCGTACTTCTCGGAATTATCTACCCCTTAGTGGTCACCGGGCTGGCTCAGGTGTTATATCCACGCCGAGCTAATGGAGAGATAATCGAATCCCGCGGCCAGTTGGTCGGTTCCAGGCTGATCGGACAGCCGTTCACATCTCCCTGGTATTTTCATTCGCGGCCTTCTGCCGCAGGCCCGGCCGGCTACGATCCCACACAATCGCAGGGATCGAACCTTGCGCCCACGAACAAAGCGCTGCTCGACCGCGTTTCCACAAGCGTCCAAGCTCTACAGGCCGAGAACCCTAACGCGCCGATTCCAATCGATCTAGTGACCACATCGGCTTCCGGACTAGATCCTGACATCTCGCCAGCTTCGGCTGAATTTCAGATTCCGCGCGTAGCTAAAGAACGTAAAATGACCGAAGCCGACTTGCGAGCTGTCGTGCAGCGGCACACTCAACAACGCCAGTTTGGAATTCTTGGTGAGCCGCGCGTGAATGTTTTGGAGCTAAACCTCGACCTAGACGAAATCCACGCGATGCACTAAGAACTATTCTTCAGTTTTGGTCGCAGCTAGCTCGCCCTGAGGCGGGTCAAATCGGTAGCCTACCCAGGGTTCCGTGTGGATGTAGCGAGGCTTGTGCGGATCCGGTTCGATCTTCTTTCGTAGTTGGTTAATAAACACCCGCAGGTATTCGGTTTCTTCTCCATAATCGGGACCCCACACAGCCTGCAAAAGCCGCCTGTGTCCTAAGGCCTTCCCGCGATTTGCAACCAAGTGGCGCAAAAGCTCGAACTCTTTCGGCGTTAAACGCACCGGACGATCTTTCACGCTCACCACGCGCTTTTCGAAGTCAATTCTTAAATCATCGGACGCGAATGCAGGAGTCGCATCACCCGGACTGCTTCTCCGGAGCGCAGCGCGTATGCGCGCCATCAATTCCTGCACGCCAAAAGGTTTTACTACGTAATCATCCGCGCCGGCGTCCAGCGCTTCAACTTTATCGCGTTCACTATTTCGTATGGTGAGCATGATGATGGGGACGTCGCTGGAAGTACGGATTTCGGCACAGGTCTCAAGTCCCGAAATTCCAGGCATGTTTACGTCCAGCAGAATCAGGTCGGGACGTTCCATGCGAATTTTTCCCAAAGCTTCTTCGCCGCTAGCAGCTTCAATCACGGAATAGCCGTGTGACGTCAGTGTCGTGAGCATCACCCGGCGGATTTGAGGTTCGTCGTCAACAACCAGTATTGTGGACGTGCTCATGAATTTGCAACGCGTGTGTGGTCAATCGGCAAGGTAAAGGAAAAAACAGATCCTTGTTCGCGTTGGCTGGTCAGGCTCATCGAGCCGCCGTGAGCCGCTACAATGGCCTTGGCAATCGGCAGCCCCATCCCGGTGCCTTGCACCAGGAACCGTTGATCTTTGCCGCGATAAAATTTTTCGAAGATCAAGCTTTGTTCCAGATCATCGATTCCCGCTCCGCGATCGGCCACGCTAGTGACAATAAATTTGTCGTTTTGCTCTGCAGTAATAGTAACGGGCTGGTCCGCTGGAGAATATTGGTTCGCGTTTTCAATCAAGTGCGAAAGGGCCTCTTTCACTAGTCCAATATCCACTCGCACCCGCGGAAGGCTGGGCGCCACCACTACTCGCACGGTACGGTTTCCGAGAAGGGACTTGCATTGGCGCAACGCCGCATTAATCACCTCGTCGATGGACGTGGAGTCAAGCTTGAGCTGCACTTCTCCTGCATCAAGCCGTGCCATCTCGCCGGCTTCACCAACCAGCCGATTGAGACGGTCGCTTTCCTCATTAATAACAGTGAGAAGATCCTGTCGTTGCGCGTCAGTGAGACCGTTGTTGGTCAAAAGGTTTGTCACCGAGGCTTTGATTGAAGTCAGAGGGGTTCGCAGGTTGTGTGTCACGGACTCCGTTAATGCGGTGCGCAAACGTTCGCCCTCGCGTGTGGCTTCCGTTTGTCCCAACTGTTCGATGGCGCGAGCGCGTTCCACCGCGACTGCGATCAATGTTCCGATAGCTTCCAGCGTTTGTCGCGAGAGAGTCGATCCGGAAATTCCCAAGCTGCCTATCGGACGCACGCCCAGCCGGACGGGAACGAAACAAAGGCTGTTCGGAATGTCGATAACCGGCTCTTCTCGCGCAACAATTGCTTTTAGACTGTCGATATCGAGTCGTGGGATCACCGGTCCGGAGCGATATACTTTTTGTTTCTCGGAGAGAAACAACGCCGCCGCGCCCACTTCAAAAGTATTCACGATCTGCGCCGGAATTCGATTGAGCAACTGAATTACGTTCCCTGATTCCAGCAGGACCTGGCTGAAGGCGTACAACTTCTCGATTTCACGGCGGCGCGCCGAAGCGTCTTCCGCCTTCTGTCGCGCGCGGGTCGATAGGCTACTGGCGCTAACGGACACTACCAGAAAAGCGAAGAGCGCTACCCAATTCTGCGGATCTGCCACCGTGAACTTTCCAACCGGTGGAAGAAAATAATAATTGAACGCTAGCATTGCGGCGATGGACATGAAAACGGATACTGCAATGCCCCATACGGTGGAAACAGCTAAAATAGCGAGTAGAAATGTCAGCGCAACCGTGGTGGGATTAACCGGAAGCACTCGGCGATAAAAAAGGGAAATTCCCAGGACGAGGCCTAACGCCACTGCAAATCGCAAGAAACGATAGAGAAATGGCTCGCGCACGTGGGCCATTCTATCGTAGCTTTACCACTCGCTCGTAAAAGAGATTGAACGCAATGCCAAAAACTCCTGACGAATGGCTGGCGGTTTCTAGGCCACCGGAAAAAACAAAAGGCATACTGAAGTTGTTTCTCGGCTACGCGCCAGGCGTGGGCAAAACTTACAGTATGCTCAGCGAAGCCATCCGGAGAAAAAGCCGCGGCGAAGATCTTGCTATTGGCGTGGTAGAGACTCACGGACGAAAGGGCATAGCCGAATTGGTCCCGCAACTTGAAATCATCCCGCGGCGCAAGATCGATTACAAAGGCACGCTCTTTGAAGAGATGGACACGGACGCCATCATCGCCCGCAATCCGACGGTGGTCCTGGTGGATGAGCTCGCGCACACCAACATCCCGGGCAGCAAACATCGTAAGCGCTACGAAGACGTGCTCGAAATTATCGAAGCCAAGATCGACGTCCTCTCCACTCTAAATATCCAACACATCGAAAGCATCGCGCCGACGGTCCGCGCGATCACCGGAGTGCAGGTTCGCGAAACCGTCCCGGACTGGGTCCTGCAAATGGCCGACGAAACGGTGATGATTGACTTGACTCCCGAGGCGCTTCAGAACCGCATGAGGCGCGGCGATGTGTACGGTGGTGAAAAAGTGGAGCAAGCGCTGAAGAACTTTTTCCGCCGTGGCAATCTGATTGCCTTGCGCGAGCTCGCCCTCCGCCAGGTGGCCGAACAAGTAGATCGCAGCTTGGAATCCTACTTGGTGGAAAAGGACATTCGCGAAAGTTGGGCCGTGCGCGAACGCATCGCCGTTTGTATCAGCGGAAGTCCAAAAGCCCAATACTTAGTTGCCAGAGCTGCCAGAATGGCGCGTCGCATGGACGCTGAGCTTTACGCCGTGCATGTCGACGATCGCCCAACTGACGAGCAAGAAGAAAAAGCTCTTGTCGCAAATTTACAGTTTGCAGAAAGTTTGGGAGCTAAACCGGTTCGTCTGAAGGGTGAAAATATTGCTGACGTCACAGCGCAATTCGCGCGCGACAAGCATGTCACGCAAGTTATTTTTGGCAGGTCGGCGGTAGAAGGCTGGCGAAAACTGCTTTACATGAATGCGATTAACCGTTTTCTCCGCGATGCGCCCGCCGTGGACGTTCACATCGTCACGCAAGAGCCGGATTAGAATCTCTATTCGTCTTCGGCGGGAACGTCGAATTTCACTAGATCCGACTGGAAGCCCTTGGTCTTGACCGCGCCGTACGCAATTCCAATTACCATCCATACGCACCCTGCGATTTTTGCCGCAGGACTCAGGTTCAGCCAGATGAAGAAACAAATTAAAAATCCAAGAACTGGATAGACAAGATTAGTCCAACGTTTTTCCTCGGCACGCAAGTAGTAGCGAGCAAATGCCGCACCGTTCACACCCATGAACGCTATCAACGCACCGAAATTAAGCAATTCTGCACCGCGCTCGTAGCTGATCAGAAAAGCTCCTGTTAAGGCCAGCGCGCCGATGAATAGTACATTGTTACGCGGAATGTGGTTCTTGGGATCAATGGCGCCAAAAAACTTTTTCGGTATGCCGTTGCTGCGTCCCATCCCATAAAGCAAACGCGCGGCGCCCAACTGCGAGCCCATCCCGGATCCGATATTCGCGATCAGCACGGTGAAGTTCAAAAGTTGAAATAAGAAGAAGCCTCCAGCTCGTTCCGCCACCAGAGGAAATGCAGATTCCACTTTGTCAGGTGGAAACGGATTTGAACCCCACACGAGCTGCGCGGCGTACACTTCGAGCGATGCCAATATCCCGGTAATCACACAGACCAGAACGGTTGCCAGCATGATGTTTCGACGCGGATTCTCAACCTCTTCCGAAAGCGTCGAAATTGCATCGAAACCGATGTACGTAAGGACTGCGATCGAAGTGCCACGAAAAACTCCGCTGAAACTAAACGTCTGCGGATTGTAGAAAGGTTGCCAGAAAAAGCCGGTGCCGTACTCGTGCAGACCCCAGACAAACCGTATTACGAACGCAAAAAATATCACCACCACGATTGACATCCCAGCCGCCAGCACATCGTTTATCCGCGCGGATGTTTTCACAGCGCGCAGGTTGAGAACTGTAAAACCAAGTGCATATCCGATAGCGAACACCCAGTACGGCACACCAGGCAAAATATTTTGAGTTAGCTTGCTGCAAATCACCGTGCAGATCAGCGGGTTCAGAACGTAGTCCATCAGCATTGCCCAGCCGGTCACATAACCAAGCGCGGGGTGAATTTCCTGCCCCACATAGGTGTAAGCCGACCCGGCGCTTGGATACGCTCGCGCCATTTTGCCGTAACTAACGGCGGTGAAAAGCATAGCCACCATCGCAATCAGGATGGTGGTAACCACGTGCCCGCGCGCCGCGTTACTGATCACACCGTAAATGCCCATCGGCGCGATCGGCTGAATGATGACGATGCCGATGATAATAAGGTCCCAAAGGAGAAGCGTGCGTTTGAGCTTTGGTGCGCTGGGCGTGGCCGCACTTATTTCTGTGGTCATTCAGTAGTGACCGATTTTACTAGGTTCCTCGGATGATCCACATCGCAGCCATTCAGCGTGGCGAAGTGGTAAGCGAAAAGCTGCAGCGGCACAACTTCAAGAATGGGCAGAAGCAGTTCCGGCGTGGACGGAACACGAATCACATGATCCGCGAACCTCGCAATGGTTCCGTCCCCTTCCGATGCGATCGCAATCACTTTTCCGCCGCGGCTCTTGATGTATTCAAGTACCGCAAGCGTCTTTTCGTAGCGCAGCACCGAATCCGGATCAGCGGAATCGCGGGTGGCCAGAGCAATCACTGGAAGTTTTTCATCCACCAGAGCATTGGGGCCATGGCGAAGTTCGCCGGTAGGAATACCTTCCGCTTGCACGTACGAAATTTCCTTGAGTTTCAGCGCGCCTTCGCGCGCAATCGCATAATGAACACCGCGGCCAAGAAACAAGAATGTCTTGGCATGTTGATAATCCCGCGCGCAACCGGCGGCTTGAGCATCCCACGACGGGAGCGCCTTTCCAATTTCACCGGCAAGCGCGCCGAGGGATTCCAGATGAGCGCGTACTACGCCAGAAGTGATTCGCCCGCGTTTGCGTGCCAGAAACAATGCCAGCAGATAAAGGATGGTCAGCTGGGAAGTAAAGCTCTTGGTCGCCGGCACAGCTTTTTCCAAACCTGCAAATGTTTGCAACGTGGCGCTGGCTTCGCGCGCGATGGTGGAATCAGATACGTTCGAGATTGCCACCGTTTTCGCGCCACGGCTAAGTGCTTGCCGCTGTGCGGCGATCGTGTCAGCCGTTTCGCCCGACTGCGTGATGACCACCACAATCGGTTCGGTGTCAGCATGCGTGGAGCGGTAGCAATATTCGCTCGAATATTCTACGTCCACCGCGATTCCCGCTAGATCTTCCATCATGATCTCGCCAGCCAGCCCTGCATGGCGGCTTGAACCGCTGGCGGCGATAATGATTTTCTTGAAAGCGAAAATTGCGCTGTCGATGGGTTGCAGCGCATTCGGGAAAATGGAATCCTCTCGCACGTTGCGGTGAATGCATTCGCGAATGGCGTGCGGCTGCTCATAGATTTCGCTGAGCATGGAATTCGGAAAGCTAAGGGAAGTTGAAGAAGCAGACTTGGAGTGTTCGTTGGGCATCAGCGCCCGCCACCTGCACCTTGAGCAGAAGATGTAACGTTTCCTGGTAATGCAATGGTGATGGTCTCGATGTTCCAGCCCGCAACAGTCATTTCGAGCGGCTCCGAAATGTCTGCAGTGCGAAGATATTTTGCGCTGATTTCGCGGGATTCGCCCGGCATCAGCTCGATATAGTTGTCGTCCCAAAACACAGGAAGTATCTCGGCATCTTGACCCTTTTTGCGAACTCCAAATCGCACCTGGAAGGCCAAATGATCGCTGGGATTTTTCAGTCGCAGATGAACTTCTGGTCCGTCCGCACTTGAAACAGACGTTCCGCTGGCTTCGAGTTTGGCTTTAGGCAAATTCTGAAGAGCGGTCAAATCTTCGTATGACGACACCGGCGTGTATTTGTAATCGGTCTTGCCCCATTCGTAAATGTTCTTCTTCGGCGAGAGCCAATAGAAATTTGTGCTTACGGTTTTTCCGTCATTCGATTGCAGCGCGAGCTTGACGAAATAAATTGGAGATGAATGACTAAAAGCCTCCGCAGGCAGCGTTAAGACTTTCACAACCCCATCCGCATCTACGTCGGCCTTCGCTTCCCGCGAAAATGTTTCGTGCAACGAATTGTCATAGACCTGCGCGATAACGGTCAGCCCCGAAAACGTCTCATACCGGCTATTCACCACAGCCACGCTGTTGTCGTCATACGAATAAAGAACGTGCAAAGGCTCACAAGCTTTCTTCGTGCCGAAATATCCACCGGCTGGCTGCTGGTAATAATCGTAAAGATGCCAAATGGTCGAAGGCCACGCATTATTTAGCATCCACTGAATAATCCCCGTTGAAGTGTACTTGTTTCGGGAATAAGCCTCGAACATGGCTCGTTCGCCGTCGTAAGCCATGACCTGCGCTTTGGTCTCGTAATCATCGAGTCCAGACGGTGCGCCGTAAATGGCCTTCATTGCGCCTTCAAAGTGGTTCAAGTTCTTGAAGCCTTCAGAACCCGCGTGGTAGTCCCAGAAAGAATCTTGGGGCCACATATGATCCGCCGGAATAAACTTACGAAGGCAACTGACCAACGGTATCGCGGGTCCCGGCCCAGTTTCGGTGTTGAAGCCGTACGCGCCGCCGTATTTGCTGGTATCTGTTAGCCAGTAGTCCGGCGGGACGTAATCGTACGGACCGGTCATTTTCACGCCCGATTTTCCGGTAACAGAAGTCGGCTTCTGCGATGCCGAAGAAATATATGGATTGGGCCAGTCCGTTTCCTTCAGCACGTTTATATAAGCAGTTTCCACGTCCGCTGGCGGCGGACCGTCGCTGCCGTTCAGCCACACTAGCAAGCTCGGATGGCTTCGCATGCGAAGAATCTGCGAGCGCAACGACGCGGTTGCAATCTCCAGATCACCGGGCTGCCAATGTTTCCACTCTTCCCAATGGTCGCAGCAGCACCAACCGGCCATAATCAGCACGCCGCGCTCATCGGCAAGATCATAGAAATCATCCGTCTCCATTTTCCCTTCGAGACGTATGGCGTTCAGGTTCATGTCGCGAACGTAGCTAAAATCCGTCTCCAGCCGAGCGTGGTCCGGGCGCAACAACATGTCCGGCGACCACCCGCCGCCTCGTATCAGTATCTTCTTTCCGTTCACATAAAATTGCCGGGCGCCCTGCGCATTCAGCTCCGAAGTGATTTCGCGTATTCCGAATCTGACGCTCTGTTGGTCCGATAAATCATCTCCGACAGTAAAACGAAGTTTAAGCTCTCGAAGATTCTGCGCGCCCATTTGATAAGGCCACCACACTTTGGGATCTTTAATATGCAGTTGCGAAAAATGATCCGGAGTAAATCGAACGGTCTGAGTTTCCCCTGCCTTCAGAGTAATTGTTTGCCCAAATTTCACATCTTCGATTTGCCCATCGAGGCGACCCGAGACGGTCGCATCACTCGCGTTTTTAAGCTCGGCTTCCACCGTGAGGTCAGCTTCGTTTAGCGACGCATCCACAAAATGTGTGGCCACCATCGGATGGCGAATCGCTACCACGCCGCTGCCTTCCACATAAACGCCGCGCCATAGGCCCATATCCTTGTCCGGAGGTGCCGGATTCCAATCCACCCAATTTATTCCCAGATCCTTTTCGGTTTGCGCGATCGTTTCGACCGCAAGAGCGTTGGGTCCGCTACTCGCAAGAGACGGCGTAATATCAAATTCGTAAGTGCGGTAGGCTCCGGCGATATCCTTTCCGCCCGCCACCAAGTGCCCATTGAGCCAGATGTTCGCGTGGTTGTTAATCCCGCCAAAATGCAGCCAGACGTGCTTACCTTTGTACTCGGCTGGCAGCGTAAATTCCGTGCGATACCACCAGGAGCAGTGGAACGGGCTATCTTTCGGCATACTGAGCAATGAAAAGTTCTTGCCGATTGGATACGTCGTGCCCGGGATGTCCCGCAAGTTTTTGCCATAGTAAGGATCAGGATAGGTTTTATCAGCGACCAGCGCCGCTACCACGGTGGTTGGCACTGTTGCGGAATGCCAGCCGTTCGTCTTGTATCCCGCAGTCGAAATCTGTTCACCTTGAGCAAGAAAAAGGCAGGAAGACTGCAATTTCCAGCCCTCATGCAAAAATATTTTGTCGGACTCCGCCGGCCCCTCGCCAGATGCGTTGGCAGGCATCCCTGCTGAAATTACGAAAAACAAGGCTGAGCAGACGACGAGAAAGACGAGCCGAACGCCCAGCGGTTGTTTACAAAACATGACCCACTCTCCAAGAAAATCGGTTCGAACAAGAACACTGAATCCGCGAAGACTGCCGCTCGGTTGGTTCTGTAATTTATTAAATTTTATTAAACTGACGTATTATTCCAAGCTTTCTCAGGCTGTCAAGCGAAACCTTCCTTCCCCTGGCTTCAATCAGCTCCTGACCACGGAATAGAACGCGTAGTTTCCCGCACAACAAGTTCTGGCGGCAGTTTCCGGTGCACCACTTCGAATTCTCTCTCTTCAATCGCGGAGTTGATAGCTTCCAGCACAATCCCGACCGCAGCAGCTCCCAAAGCTTCCATCGGTTGGCGCACGGTCGTAAGCGAAGGCACGGAAAGCCCCGCAAGCATCACATCATCAAAACCAATCACCGAGCAATCCTCAGGTACCTTTAGTCCGGCCCGAGCCAATCCACGAATTGCGCCAAAAGCCGTCATATCGTCGAACGCCATCACCGCGGTAAAACGCTTCTTGTGCTTCAAGAATTCTTCAACGATTTTAAATCCGCCTTCGAAACCGGAATTTGGGTCCAACGAATCTGGTAAATCCACAACTAGAGCGGGGTCGATTTCAAGCCCTACGGAGCGCGCGAACGAACGCACGCCACGCCAACGAGGCGCGCTATCCGCCAACATTTTTGGCCCGCGGATAAACACGATTTTTCGGTGCCCGAGCGAATAAAGATGCTCAATCGCCAAGTGCGCGCCCGCTTCATTGTCCACCATGACCGAACTGATCGAACCGCTGAGTTCGCGGGCAATCATCACGGCAGGAATATTCCGTTTCTCCAAGTCCGCTAGAAGATCAATATCAACAAAAAGCCAGTTGGCCACAAAGACCAGAGCCTCTACTTGGCGCGCGAGCAGCACTTCCAGATAACGTTCGAAGCGACCCCGCTGATTGTGCACATCTGTCAGAATCGGCAGATAAGACGCTTGATAGAGCGAGTTCTCAATTCCCCGCAGGATCAGCGTGCAGAAAGGATCGGTAATATCGAATACCATTACGCCGACGGTGCGATTTCGCTTTGCGCTAAGAAAACGCGATACATCTTTCGGGCGATAACCCAACTTTTTAGCGGCTCGCTCGATGCGATCCTTGGTGGAAGGCGGTATATATCTGGCCAGCGGAGCATTATTCAACACGATCGAAACCGTAGCCGCGGAAACGCCGCTTTCTTGCGCCACGTCGCGCAGCGTAACTCCAGATTTCGCGGCCTTATGGTTCTTCAAGCGTGCTCCTCATCAACGTGTCTTAGCGTCCTAAGGGTTGCACATCTTTACCATAGCCTGCTTAACGAGACCAGCAGAACGAGATTAACTTGACGATTATTAGAATTGGACCGATTAGAGCATGAAGCGCTAAGAAATCCAGAAGGGTTAAACGCGAGGAATTTGTGAAACGTCCCATCCGCCGCCGATCGCTTTGATCAGAAGAACGCTAGCCGTCATTCTGCGCGTAAGAATCGTAACTGCGGTCACCTCGTCGGTTAGCGCCGCGCTCTGCGCCGTAGTCACTTCCAGATAGTTCGTGACCCCGCCCTTGTAACGGGTAATCGATAACTCGACGGAATGCTTCGCAGCGCCTACAGCAACATCCTCGGTTCGCGCTTCATTTTCTAAAATCCGCAGCGCCGCAAGGTTGTCCTCCACTTCCTGAAACGCAGTGAGTACAGACTGCCGGTAATTATCAATGGATTGCTCGTACGCAGACTTTGCTTGATCCGACATTCCGCGCCGGCGCCCCGCATCGAAAAGAGTTTCCAGAGCCGATCCCCCCACGGCCCACAAACCGCTGGGCCCTTGGAACAGCGTGCTGACCGAGATGCTTTCGAACCCGCCTCCACCGGTCAACGTAATAGTCGGATAGTATGCCGCTCGCGTGATTCCAATTTGCGCGTTGGCTGCCTGCATCCTCCTTTCCGCCGACGATATATCCGGTCTTCGCTCGAGCAAGTCGGATGGCAACCCCGCAGGTATCGGCGGCGGCGGAGTCTCTAGCGGTATGGGCGCAATCGCAAAAGTTGCCGGAGCCTGGCCGGTAAGAACAGCAATGGCATGTTCAAAGGCAGCGCGCTGTACTTCAACATCGATCGACTGCGCGCGCGCCGTTTCCAACTGCGTCTGCGCTTGCGCCACATCAACGGCCGAAGCGAGCCCGCCGTTAAATCGAGTCTGGGTAAGCTCAAGAGCCTTCTCGTAAGCAACCACCGTGGAGTCTAGAAGTTGTTTCTGCGCATCGAGACCGCGCAGTTGAAAATAATCCATGGCAAGTTCGGCGTGTACGCTCAGACCAAAACTTGCAAGATCAGCGGCACTTGCTTGCGCGTTAGAACGACTTTGCTCTACGGTGCGACGTACACGCCCCCACACGTCCAGCTCATAGGTCGCGTCGACTCCGGGAACCTGGAAATCATTAAAGGTCTGCGTATCTCCGACTACCCCCAAAGGCCGGTTTTGCGAAAAGCGTTCACGCGCGATAGCAGGGTCTGCCGTCACCGTTGGATAATAATAAGATCGCGAGATACGCACGGCGGCGCGCGCTTGCACAAATTGCTCTTCAGCCGCTTTCAGGCTCTGATTTGAGACATCCACTTTCTCTTCCAAAGCATTTAACTGCGGATCTTGGTAAATCTCCCACCACTTCCCTTTCACCGCATCTGCGTTAGGTTGAGCGACCTTCCAATCTCGGTTCTCTTTATAATCTGTGGGGACATCCGCCTTGGGTCGTACATAATTTGGACCCACCAGGCATCCGCTGAGGCATAACGCAATGAATGAAAGCGCCAGAATGCCGCTCCATAGCAGAACGCTAACCTTCGGATTGATTCCGCGCATTGGATTTTTCTTAATTGCCGGCATAACTGACGCGCCAGATTGAATTCGAGCCATCATCGGTGACCATCAGCGATCCGTCTTTCGCCACTGCAACTCCCACCGGCCTCCCCCAAACCTTTCCATCCGAGGTCACAAAGCCGGTAACGAAATCTTCGTACTCTCCAGTCGCTTTGCCGTCTTTCACCGGCACGAAAATCACTTCGTAACCAGTACGCACCGAACGATTCCAGGAGCCATGCTCGGAAGCAAAAATACCTCTACGGTATTTTTCCGGAAATTGCTCCGCTTCATAGAAAGTCAGTTCTAGCGAAGCATTATGCGGCTCTAGCAAAACGTCCGGAACAATCGCTTTATCTTTTAGTTCAGGATGTTTGCCCTTCAGCCGCGGCTCTTCGTTGCCGCCCGTGTAATACCAGGGCCAGCCGTAAAAGCCGCCGTCTTGAACGTGCGTGATGTAATCCGGGGGAAGATTGTCGCCGAGGTCGTCTCGCTCATTTACGGAAGTCCATAACACGCCCGTCGCCGGATCAAATGCTATACCCACTGGATTGCGAATTCCCGATGCGTACACGCGCAGATCAGAACCATCGGGATTAGCCTCCAGAATATTCGCCCGATGGTATTCGGATTTATCCTCATCAGTGTTCGCTATATTGTTCCGCGAGCCGACCGCCACGTACATTTTCTTTCCATCGGCTGAAAATGCCAGGTCCCGCGTCCAATGCCCACCCCCACCCAGATGTTCTTGCCCGCTGGGAATATTCGCGATCACAGTTTCGGAACGACCGCGTGCCTTCATGTCGCCGTTTTGGTAGGGAAAGCGCACAACGGAGTTTGTATTTCCAACGTAAACATATTTTGGATCGGAACCTGGAGGATAAAAAGCAATGCCAAACGGTCGGGTAAGCCCGGTCGCAAAAGTCTCGGTCGTCTGGGGTTTCCCGTCGGAGGTGATACCACGGAACACCAATATCCGGCCTGGTCCGCTTTCCGCCACAAACAAGTCACCATTGGGGGCCGTCCGAATCAATCTGGGATTTTTTAAATTTTGCGCGTAGAGCTGCACTTTAAATCCATCCGGAGCTTGCGGCCATGCGGCTGACGGCCGCGATACCACGTGCGCGCTGTTATCGACAGCGGACGTCGCGTAGGGTTGCGGAAGATCGGTAGCGGAAATATGGTGAACAGTTCCAGGCTTTTCCATGCGGTAATCGGTAAACGGTCCGTTCTGCCCCGAAGTTTGTGTCAGCGCCCGAAGTTCCCGCGCTGCCGATACCGTTCGATAGGCCACCGCACACAATAATGCGACAAATAATACGGCCAAGATTCCGAGAAAAGAACGTCTCATGCCACTCCCCAAAATTTTAAAAATAGTCATGCAATTTTGAAATTGGTCACGCGCTAAAAATCTGGGCTATATCTCCTTAATTCTTAGATCCAACGGGCTGCTGGCCGAGTTTTGATTTTGGATTCGAAGGCGGTGCGCTTGGTACGCTAGGCTGCTGCGGGCTTTGTTCAGCCATTTGAACTTGTTCGCCTTCCACCAACGAGTCCGGCGGATTCACCATCACGTTTTCCTGTCCCGTGAGTCCCGAAACGACTTCCACTTCACTGCCGAAATCGCGACCCAAAACAATTCGGACGAGCGAAGCTTTGCCATCCGCTACGGTCGCAATTTGTAAGCCCTGCGAACGGAATATCAGCGTGTTTACCGGAAGAATGAACGTAGGAATGCCTTCTGGAAGCTTCAGATGAACTCCCGTATATGCGCCGGGGAAAAGTTCGCCTGTCGTGTTATTTACATCCACTTCCACCAGCAGTGTGCGTGACGCCGGGTCAATCGCTTTAGCCGTGCGCACGAGTTGTCCCTTAAACCTGCGGCCGGGAAACTCCGCCAGAGTGAGGTCAGCGGTTAGGCCTGGCTTGGCTGCTTGCGAATATTGTTGCGGAACGTTGATGTACACGCGCAGCACACGAGTCGATTGAATGTGAAACATTTCCTTCGCGGCTCCCCCGCTGCCGGAATCAATCAACTGCCCAATGTCTGTGTTGCGCGCCGTAATGATGCCGTCAAACGGCGCGTAGATCTTATTGAACGCTAGCGTTTCCTCGAGCCGCCTTACGTTAGATTCCGAAGCCGCCACGATGGCCTTCTTTGCCTCGAAATCGCCGTGCGCGTTGTCCACATCCTGCTTGGACACGGCGTCAGTATTCCTCAGGCCGTTGTAACGGTCTTCCGTAATCTTGGAAAGATTCAGGTTCGCCTGCGCGGTGTTCAAATCTGACTTTGCGACTTGAAGTTGCTGCTCTACTTCGGGCGTATCAATCTCGGCCAAGAGTTGGCCGGACGTAACGTGCCCACCGATATCCACATACCATTTCTTCAGATACCCGTTCGTTCGCGCATAGATAGGCGCATCTTCGAAAGCTTGGATGTTGCCCGGAAGAATTATTTCCTGTTCCGGATCGCCGCGCTTCGGGTGCACCACGGCAACAGTCGGAATTGCCAGGTTGGTTGTCTCCACTCGCAGCGCGTCTTTAGCCCGTAAGCGTGGAACAACCCCCATCACAACAATGCCGGCAACGATAATAATCACGAGTATGGCTATCAGTACCCCATGGCCTGATCGTGCCGGCGTCGCGCCGCCGCCGTGCTCGCTTCCAGCAAGGGTTTGGTCTTTGGGCGTGGCCCTTGCCTGCGGGCTTTGTTTCACTGGCTCGTCAGTCATTAAACTTCACCCTTTGTGCGTTGTTTATTGGACGACTTGCCTCGCGCTATAGATTCATTCTGATGGCTATGCATCGCGTTCTCGCCATCCATGCACAATGCTAAAAACAACTGGCACGAAAAATAGAGTCGCCACCGTCGCGAACGAGAGTCCGCCGATTACCGCGCGTCCCAAAGGCGCGTTTTGCTCGCCGCCTTCACCTAGGCCTAAAGACATCGGCAACATTCCGATAATCATCGCCAACGCCGTCATAATCACGGGCCGAAAGCGCGTGGCTCCAGACTCAAGAGCGGCTTCCGCCGGAGTTTTACCTTCATCCAGTCTCTCTCGTGAAAAGCTAACTACCAGAATGCTGTTCGCAGTGGCCACGCCCATACACATGATTGCGCCGGTTAGGGCCGGTACGCTGACCGTCGTTCTGGTGATGAATAGGAACCACACGATCCCCGCCAGTGCTGCCGGCAACGCCATCAAAATAATGAATGGATCCAGCCAGGATTGAAAATTCACCACAATCAGAAGATAAACAAGAACAATTGAAAACGCGAGGCCCCACAAAAGTCCGGAGAACGACGATTGCATGGTCGAAATCTGTCCGCGCACGATGAGTTGCGAGCCTCTCGGAAGATTCTTTTTGCTTCGCTCGATGATCGGAGCAATATCGCGGGCTACTCCGCCCAGGTCGCGGCCTTGCACTGCCCCGAAAATGTCAATGACAGGCTGGACGTTGTAATGGGAAACCACACCCATCTCCGCTCCCCTGGTGACCGAGGCGAGACTCGCGAAAATTGCCGGAGGCGCATTCGGATTTGGTCCCGTCACTGGAATATTCTGGAGATCTTGTAGCGTGTCGATTCTGTACTGCGGCATCTGGGCAGCAATGTTATAACTAACTCCCGTTTTCGGATCGAGCCAGAAAGCTGGAACGGTTTGGAAACTTCCGCTCAGCGAAATCAACAGGTTATTGGCCACGTCCCGCTGCGTGTAACCAATTTCCTGTGCTTTTGTGCGGTCCACGTCAAAATGCAGTTTGGGTTGGTCGAACGGTTGTTGGATCCGCAGGTCGGTCGTACCCGGAACGAATTTCAGTTGGTTCATCAGGTTGTCCGCGAATTCTCGATCGGCAACCAGATTTCTCCCAATCACCTGAACATCGATAGGAGCTGGAAGACCGAAGTTCAGAATCTGGCTCACGATATCCGCGGGAAGAAAATAAAACGTGACCCCTGGAAAATCGCGATTGAGCCGCTGGCGCAGAGAGTGAACGTATTCTCCCGTAGGGCGATGGCCCTTTGATAGTTCCACCAGAATGTCAGCATCGCCGGGCCCGATCGGCGCGGAATTGCTGTAGGAAAGATTAAGACCGCTGTAAGGCACACCAATATTGTCGATAATAGTAGTCAATTCGGACTTGGGAATCAGCCGGCGCATGTCGTCGTCAACGCGTTCGCACAGCGCGGCGGTCTCTTCAATACGCGTGCCGGTTGGCGCGCGCAGGTGGAGTTTGAATTCACCGCTATCCACACTCGGGAAAAAATCCTGCCCCACCATCGGTAAAAGCACGAATGAAAGTACGCACGCGGAAAAGAAGCAGATCACAAATAGGCGGCTGTGATGGATGCAGGTCTCCAGCAGACGATGGTAGCGCTCGCGCAGCTTCTCAAATCCCTGTTCAAACTTTTGCTGGATCCGCACAAAAGGGTTACGGGATTTCGCGGCCCCTTCGTGTCCCTCTTCGATCTGCGCCACCAGTAGATACTTGGCCATGGTCGGCACCAGCGTTCGCGATAGCAGGTACGAAGCGAGCATGGCGAAGCAAACGGCTTCGGCAAGTGGGACGAACAAATAGCGAGCCACCCCAGACAGAAAAAACATCGGCACGAACACAATGCAGATGGACAGCGTGGAAACGAGCGCCGGTACCGCAATTTGCTGCGCTCCATCCAGAATGGCTTGGACGATTTCTTTTCCCTGGTCAATATTGCGGTTGATGTTCTCAATCTCTACCGTCGCGTCATCCACCAGAATTCCCACCGCTAGAGCCAGGCCGCCCAGGGTCATGATGTTGATAGTTTCGCCCAACGCGCTCAGCACGATGATGGAAGTAAGAATGGAAAGCGGAATCGAGACGGCAATGATTAAAGTGCTTCGCCAGCTTCCCAAAAATACCAGAATCATAAGCCCGGTTAGACAAGCGGCTATGATCGCTTCGCGAACGACCCCCTTGATCGACGCCAGCACAAAAATTGACTGGTCCGAAAGAGGTTTGATTACCAGTTGCGGCGGAAGCCCAGCCGCAATTTGCGGGAGCAAAGCTTTAATCCCTGAAATAATGTCGAGAGTGGAGGCGTCTCCATTTTTCTGAATGGACATAAGCGACGCGCGGCTTCCATCCACGTTCACGATGTTCGTTTGGGGCGGAAAACCGTCGCGTACATGAGCCACGTCGTGAATGTATATAGTCGCGCTTCCCACTGTCTTTATCGGCAGATCGTTCAGTTCGTTTACCGTGGTCGGAGCACCATTCATGTCCACTTGGTACTCAAATGGCCCGATTTTCGTGGTACCGGCTGGAAGGATCAGATTCTGCAGCGAGATGGCGTTGACAACATCGAGCGGCGAAAGCCCTTTTGACTGCAAAGCCGCGGTATCCAGATCAACCTGCACCTGCCTCTGCTTGCCGCCATAAGGGTACGGAACCGCTACTCCTGGGATGGTTACCAGACCCGTCCGCAGAAAATTCAAGCCAATGTCACCCAATTGCTGTTCCGATAAACCTGGCCCGGAAAGAGCAAGTTGCAAAATGGGAACTGTGGAGGCGTTGTACGTAATCACCAGTGGCGGTGTGCTTCCCTGCGGCAATGACCGAAGAATGGTCTGCGACACCGCCGTGGTCTGTGCAACTGCGTTAGCCACCTGTACGCCCTGATGGAAAAAAATCTTGACGATCGCAATACCGCTTAACGATTGCGATTCGATGTGCTCGATGTCGTTAACAGTGGTGGTGAGAATTCTCTCGTAGTTAAAGACAATTCGAGTGGACATATCTTCCGGAGACAGTCCGGTGTAGTTCCATATAACGCTGACAACTGGGATATCGATGTTCGGGAAAATATCGGTAGGAGTGCGCAAGATGGCTACCGGGCCCAATATGAGCAGTAAAATCGACATTACAACAAAGGTGTAAGGCCTGCGTAATGCTAATCGAACTATCCACATTCAGGGAGCCCTCGAACCGTTAGGAAAGGCGCCAAATACTCGCCCAGCAAGTTTAGCAATATAGAAAGCGCATTTTTATAGTAAGCGGCTAGTTAAAACAAATTAAAGCGGCCGAGTTGGAGCACTTTATCGCCGCATCGGCGAAACACGATACCCTTCCGTTCAATCTCGCGGATCAGCACTTAGAGCGGGAATTGCCTTCCAGCACGACGTGCCGGTTTGCCCGCAACTTTTCCGCCGCCCGGGGTTTAAGAATATGACTCTGGAAGACTCAGCCTAGCGTCTCACGAGACCATCCGCTCACCAAATTAGACGCGGCAAAGGGGTGAAAAGGTCCATGCCTACAATCGTGATTGTATTGATGTTCTTGGTCGCTTTTCTGCTCGCCGTGCTCGCAATGATTCTTATGCCTATTCTCGGCGTCAGCTGCGCATTATGGGATAAGAGCCAAGTGTTTGGATCGGACTATGCTGCCGGTATGCAGTGTTCCAATTTGAAAACGAATCCCGAAATAAGGGATTCGCATCGTCACTTCAAATACGACTAACTGAAACCTAAATCTAACTCTCTCGATGCCGGCCGGAATGGACAAATTGAAACCGATGTACCATTTTAGGGAAAACTATTCCTAAATTTTCACTTCGGAATCTATCGAATCCCCTCAGATTACCGTCCTTCCTTGATGACTTAGTCGTTTTCCAGGCCCTTAGACCCAAAATTCTTGAGATTTAGCTGAAATCGATGCTGGCAACAGTGGCAAAACAATTGCATAATCACCTCCGACCACAGGTGCCCAGCAATTCCATTCTGTCGTCAATTTGGGGGAGATGGGGCAGTTTCGGACATTCGGCGAAAAGTTAGCCAGCAAAATTGACCTCCGCCGCCTCGGAGCGCTTGCGGTCCTAACCCTGGGAACCCTCTTCGTCTGGGGTGCGCTTTCTTCAAGTAGCGAGGTTCAAATCGCTCCCTCGTACGTTTCATCCTTTCGTTCCTCAGTGAGCCAAGATCTATCCGCAATATCCATTAATGACAATGACGCCCGCCGCAAAATCTATCCCTACTCTGTGATTCCCGGCGGCGTTCAAAGCGCGGCGGATTTGAAGAATTCACTCCTGCATGATTCCGTGGTGGAGAAGCACTATCGGGATTTTGAGGTCGAAAAAACTCATGTAGTCCGCCTTAATCAGGACCGCTTACTCTATGTGTCCTACCGCCTTGGCAATCGAGTGTACTGGACGCAAAAACCCCTCTTGTTGCCCAAGGGCGAGGCGGTTATCACCGACGGCGAACATTTTGCGAGAACTCGTTGCGGCAATCGCTTATCAGAGGCTCCCGCAGGTCCGGTTCTTGCAGTAGGACCTGAATTCGAGGCCGGCCCACCCGAAGTAGCGGAATCATTCCCCGGCGCGCCTGAACTGGTGGGCCCGCCCGCGTTACCTTTCCCTCCGCTGCCAACTAGCGCGCCGCCTACCACTTCCGTCAGCCCCCCTGGTACTCCGTTACCTCCCGGCGGCGGCATCGTGCTCCCGACCGTTCCAGTGCCAGGGGGCGGATCGACGACTCCACCAGTCGTGGCTCCAGAACCCCAAACCTGGTTCATGCTGTCGGCAGGCCTTGCCGGCATATGGCTAGGACGAAAACGAAGGAAGTCTTAAGGTCTTCAACCCAAACACTACACAATTCATGGTTGCTGAAGTGTTTTACGATCCGTTCTTTTTTATCTACGGCCGCGATGCCAGCGCCGGAACAAGCACATTCACCCGCGGCGTTCCGAGACCGGTGACAAAATCATAGCCAGCCAACGCGTCGCACATCGCCCCGCATGAACCGTTCTCACCCTGCGTAATCGCGTGAAAGTCGCTATTCAGATTCGCCTTGGCCAACGAATAAACTGCCGTGTCCGCGCTGCTCAGATTTGCCTTACGCAATCCCACTCGCGTCGAGTTCGCCATCGCGACCACCGCGGCCCACTGAGGTGTCGCCGCACTCGTACCGCCAATCTGGAACCACCCGCTGGCTCCGCTAATGGCCACAGAGTCGTACACTGCGTAACCAGTGCCGGGATTCGCGTTGTAAGAAACATCCGGGACGCCGCGCACGCCCCGGGAATCGTCCGGTATTCCGAACTCGGCTTGATACAACGGTTGATGTTCGTACACGCTCAAGCCGCCGCCACTTCCGCTCCATGCAGTTTCACTCAAATAATTTCCGTTCGAATCCAGCGTGAGCGATGTTCCGCCAACTCCGATCACATCCGGGGACGCGGCCGGATAAGTCACTCCAGTGCCGGCGTCGCCCGATGCCGCCAAGAATGTCACTCCGTTCGTGACGAAATGATTGTCCGAATTGCCTTCGCCGGAAAATTCGCCGGTATCCCAGCTCATGGAAACTACCGTCGCTCCGTTGCGAACCGCCACATCCACTCCCTTCAAAAGATCGCTTAGATTATTGGAGGCTGCCTCGACCAAAATGATCGTCGCCTTAGGCGCGATCGCGTGCGCCCACTCCACATCCAGCGCAATTTCCATCGACCAATTCGCATTCATAGCCGGCTTGTGACCGCTCGCGTAAACTTTGCGGAAAAAACCGTTGCTCGTGCTGGCCACCGGCAGCTTGAATTGGTGGCTGAAAACAGCGAGATCTGATTCGGCGTTTGGATCGTCGTATGCGTCCACAAGAGCAATGGTCTGTCCAGCACCTTGATTGCTAACCAAATCGAATCCGTAAGCATGCCGTATTTGTGCAGGCTGAAACGCCGAAATCGGCGGAGTTGTCAGGCCCGCGCCAGCAACTTCATGAATAAAGTAGTGCGGGCGCATGAAACTGATCGGCGCTTGCCCGTCTTCGCTTCGTTGTATGGGTAAGTAAAGCGCCTGCTGCGCGCAAAGCGGCTGACAGAAAATCGAACCGAGCGCGAAGATCACCAAAGTGCGTACTGAATTCTGAAGTACTTTTGCTTGCATTTCGAATCCCCCGTTGCAATCCCCTGAAGTCGCAACACATCTGGCACCCGATGATTTGCGACTGATAAAGAGGGTACTCCGCGGGTTGGGTTAGCCCCTATGGACCGAATGCTTCATTCGATTAGTACGGAAGTCATTTGAGGAGCGTGCTCCAGAACGGCACAGCGGGAGCGGTCATTACTTGAAGCGGCGAAAATCTCAATCCATCGGTAACCCCACGTAGTTTTCAGCTAGCGTCTGCGATGCGGCGCGAGAACTAGTCACATAATCAAGCTCAGCCAGCTGACGCCGATGGTCAAAAGCATTTTCGCCTTCCCATCGATGCAGCATGGAGGTCATCCACCATGAAAACCGCTGCACCTTCCACACGCGCCGCAAACAAGTAGTGGAATAAGCCTCCAGGAGATCCTGACGCCCGGATGAGTAGTATTGCCCCAGCGCTCGAGCGAGCACGCGCACGTCAG
The DNA here is from genome assembly GCA_963838475.1 of uncultured Acidobacteriota bacterium. Taxonomy (GTDB): domain Bacteria; phylum Acidobacteriota; class Terriglobia; order Acidiferrales; family UBA7541; genus Palsa-295. The sequence continues at coordinate 207,034 of CAWIRJ010000004.1, read as the reverse complement.
CAACTGCCAGGTTCAACCCTTTCGCGCCGGTAGGTGGAACGATATGGGCCGCATCTCCAGCAATGAACAACTTGCCGTATTGCATCGGCTCAATCACCGAGCTGCGCATTCCGGTAACACCTTTTTGAATGATGCGCCCCTCCGTCAGCGTCCAGCCCTCCGTGGAAGCGAGCCGCGCATGCAGTTCTTGCCAGATTCGATCGTCCGGCCATTCATCCAGATCCTCATCCGGTTTGCACTGAAGATAAAGCCGGCTGATTTGCGGCGATCGCATACTGAGCAATGCGAAGCCGCGATCGTGATAGGCATAAATTAATTCTTCAGACGAAGGCGGCGCCTCCGCCAAAATCCCCAGCCAGCCGAATGGATATACGCGCTCGAATGACGTGATAATCCCGTCCGGAACCGACGGTCGGCAGACCCCATGCGAACCATCGCACCCCGCGATGAAATCGCAAATAAGTTCCTGCGCTTCGCCATCCTTCCGAAACAGGATGGTTGGTTTCGCCGAAGATTTCGTCTCACCGAAATCGCGGATGCTGACGTCTTCCACATCGAAAAAAAGCTGCCCGCCTGACGCGAGCCGTACCTTGACCAAATCTTTAATCACTTCATGCTGCGCGTAAATCATGATCCCGCGCCCGCCGGTTAATTCTCGAAAATCGATATGGTGCGTGCGCCCTGAAAATCGCAAGTTCACGCCATAGTGGACCATTCCTTCCCGCATCATGCGCTCGCCCGCGCCAATTTCATTCAACAGGTCCACCGTGCCTTGTTCCAGCACACCCGCACGAACGCGTTCCTCGCAATATTTGCGGCTGCGAGTTTCCAGTACCACCGACTCGATCCCTTGCAGGTGCAATAAGTGCGAGAGCACCAGACCAGCCGGCCCCGCTCCGACAATTCCTACCTGTGTGCGCATGAGATCAGCGAGCGATTGCTCCGAAAACTTGGACGCTCTGAGTTGCGAATGTTACCATGCGGCCTCAACTTGTTCTCCTCGGAGCCGCGCGATGCTCGTTAGTCACAAAAAGCTACTGGTTGAATGGGGGCACTGCGACCCGGCCGGCATCGTATTTTTTCCACAATATCTCGCCTGGTTCGACGATTGCACTACCGCACTGTTCCTGGACGCTGGAATGCCCATTCAGTCTTTGTTTAAAGAGTATGGCGTGATCGGGGTACCGGTTGTAGATGTGCGCGCGAGATTTATTCTGCCCTCAAAATTTGGCGACGAACTCAGCGCGGAATCAGCCGTCACTGAGTTTGGCAAGAGTAGTTTCGTGGTTCGTCACCAGCTCACAAAAGCAGGCGCACTAGCAGTGGAGGGATACATAACCCGGGTTTGGACCGGCTTCGATCCTGACGATCCATCCAAAATGAAATCGCGGCCTCTTCCCAAAGAAGTTATCGAACGCCTTTCCAGCAGCAGCCCCGTTTCGAGCAGCCATCGCGAGGGGTAAAAAACCTCTTCTACGTCAATTGCATCGGTTTCGGCTTGGCGGGATCGCTGTAATCATAAAAACCGCGTCCTGCTTTCCGCCCATTCCATCCTGAAAGCACCATGCGCTTCAACAGCGGCGGCGAGGCAAAGCGCTTTTCCTTGAATTCGTCGAACATAATATTCGCGATGTAATAGGTTGTGTCGTTTCCCACGAAATCGAGCAGCGTTAACGGCCCCATGGGATGGCCACACCCCAGCTTCATCGAGTTATCAATATCTTCAACCGATCCAACTCCTTCTTCCAGCGCGCGCACAGCGTCCAGTAGATAAGGCACCAGCAAACGGTTCACGATAAATCCGGTGCGATCCGATGTGCGAACAGGTGTCTTGCCCAATCGTCCGGCGAACGCCACCACTTCTTCATTTACTTTCGGGTCTGTCGCGATTGTGCGAATCACTTCCACCAGCTTCATAACCGGCACTGGATTGAAAAAATGCAAGCCCAGGAAACGGTCCGGACGCTGGGTGAACGTAGCCATCTCCGTGATTGAGAGCGAAGACGTATTGCTGGCAAAAATCGTGGCCTTTGGGCAAATCTTATCCAGAGCGCCCCACAACTCGCGTTTCGCAGGAAGCTGCTCGATGATCGCTTCGATCACAATGTCGCAGTCCTTCAAGTCTTCCAGATTCGTCGTTCCACGCAGCCGTCCGCGGACCTGCTCGCGCTCCGCTTGTGGCAGCGTCCCCTTGTCCACCAGCCGCTGAAGATTCTTGTCGATAGATTGCAAGCCTTTCTCAACGAGCTGCGGCGAAACTTCACGGACCGTGACCTGACATCCGGCATTCGCGGCCACCTGAGCGATACCCGAGCCCATAAGCCCGCAGCCAACCACTCCCACTTTCTCAATCGCCATCTATTCCTCCGTATGATTAGGTATGTGACCTGTCCAGCTTGCAGCGCGAATCCCTTCTTGGATTGAAACCGGTACTCTGAAAGCAGTTACCACGCGGAAACTCAGGGTTTTGGCAATTATGACCGTTATGCCTCGGCATCCATCTCTGCAAAAACTTCCTGCGCGATATGAAACGCCGAATTCGCCGCTGGCACACCGCAATAAATCGCAGATTGAAGCAAAACCTCCTGAATCTCCTCGCGGGTCACATCGTTATTCACAGCCGCGCGCACGTGCATGCGAAATTCGTCGCTGCGATTCAGAGCCACCATCATCGCTAACGTCAACAAACTACGCGTGTGGCGCGGAAGACCTGGACGCGTCCAAATCTCCCCCCAAGCGTAACGTGTGATCAAGTCCTGAAATGGTTCGCTAAAGGGAACCGTGTTCGCTTGCGCCTTTTCAACGTAATCTTCGCCCAAAACTGTCCGTCGCACTCGCATGCCGGAGGAATATCGCTCGCGCTCGTCCATTATTTCGCCTCCGGCTCGCTCAGGAATTTCAGCAGCGCCTCTGTGAATTGCGGAGCTGCTTCGATGTTCGATAAATGCGAAGCTTGCAACTCCAGGTAGCTCGCCCCGGGAATCCCGTCGGCAACAAGATGCGCATCCGACGTCGAAATCACGGGATCCAGAGCCCCGGCAATCACAAGCGTGCGTGCAGTCACACGCGAGAGTTCGTGCCTGAAATCCGCGTCCCGTATTGCCGCGCAGCACGCCGCATAACCTTCCGGCGGCGCTTGCAGCAGCATTTGACGCATTGCTTCGATCACTTCGGGCGATTTCTTCACAAAATTCTCACTGAACCAGCGTAATACTACGGTCGTTGCCACCGCCGCCATCCCACGCTCTTTCACGTCCTTGATGCGCGCATTCCAGGTATCCGCAGTCCCAATCTTAGCCGCTGTGCTGCATAGCACCAGCCCGTTTATTCGACTCGCGGCATTCACACCCAGCCACATCCCAGTCATGCCGCCCATCGAAAGCCCGCAAAAATACGCGCGCTCTATTTTCAGAGCATCCAGCAAGGTAATCACGTCGCGGCCCAACTGTTCGATCGAGTAGGGCCCGGGAGTGACGCTCGATAGCCCGTGTCCCCGCGTGTCGTATCGCAGCACACAAAATTTCTCGCACAGCACAGTCGCTTGCGGGTCCCACATCGACAGGTTCGTTCCCAGCGAATTGGAAAGAACGATAACCGGAGCTTTTTCCGGCCCGTCGAAACGGTAATTCAATCGAAGGTCGCCTGATTCAACGAACGGCATTTTCGGAGCTCTCTGCAAATCATTACTTCTGTTTTCGCGCCGCTAAAACCTTATCCACCATTATTTCCGCCGAACCCATGTAATTCTTAGGTTCCAACAAGCATTTTATATCTTCAGCGGAAAGATGCTGCCGCACTTCCGCATCTTCCATTAAAACACTCTGCAAGGGCTGGGAATTTTCTGCGGAGCGTTTCGAAGCCTTCTCCAGAATCTTATGAGCTGGCATGCGCCCAATTTTTTCCGCCAAAGCGACCGCAACCGCTTCAGCCATAATCAGTCCATGCGTGATTTCGAGATTCGCATTCATTTTTGCCGAATCAATTTCCAGACCGTTCAATACAGTCGTCAGATGGGCCAGGGCTCCCGCGGTCAACGTGCATATTTCCGGAAGCGTTTCCCACTCGGCGTGCCAGCCGCCTAAACCCCGCTCGTGCTCCTGCACCATTGAAGTCAACATCACCGATACCAGCGCGGGCACTCGAATCGATGCCGCCAGAACCACCGCCGAACCCACAGGATTGCGCTTGTGAGGCATGGTCGACGACCCGCCGCGTCCCGCCCCAGGCGGCTCTGCCACTTCGCCAACTTCAGTCTGACCCATTAACGAAAGATCGCGCGCAATTTTTCCAAGCGAGCCAACCAACAATCCCATCGTCGTGGCCACTTCTGCAAACCTGTCGCGATGTGTGTGCCACGGCAGGTTTGGCAGCGCCAATTTTAGTTCGTCGGCTAGAGCCGCAGCTACTGCCGGTCCTTTATCCCCGAGCGCAGCCAAAGTGCCCACAGCTCCACCGAACTGCAAGACTAGCACCCGCTTCCGGATTTCCCGCAGCCGTTCTCGATGCCGTTCAATAGCGGCAAGCCATCCGCAGGCTTTCAACCCCAAAGTTACGGGTGGGCCCTGTTGCAGCCATGTGCGGCCAGCAACTAAAGTGGATTTGTGCGTCTCGCAGATTCGCGCCAGCACGTCGCACAATTTTGCAAGCGCTTGGTCCGTCAAATCCAACGCCTCGCGCAATTGCAGAACCGTCCCGGTATCGATAGCGTCTTGGCTAGTCGCGCCCCAATGAACGAACCCTCCAGCTTTCTCGTCCGCCTTCGTGACTAGAGACGTTAGCTGCTTAACCAGAGGAATCGCCAGGTTGCCCGAGAGAGCCGCCTCTTGCGCTATCGTTTCCATCGAAAACAGTTTCGCATCGCACTTCGATTGGATCCTCGCCGCTACAGCTTGAGGAGCAAGCCCGGTTCTTGCCAGCGCGCGACCGAGTGCCGACTCAAAATCCAACATGGCTTGGATTCGGCGTTCATCGGAAAAAATCGCGCGCATCTCTTCAGTCGTGAAAAGATGGCCCAGAAGATATGTTGGAAGTTGCGTGCTCAAACTTTCGATGTCCTCGGTACTGCGTCACGCAGGATAGCGGTTATCGGCGTAAGAATACAGCGCTGCCTTCACCATGCAGAGCTCAAAAGCGTTTCGTTGTGACGCTTTCTCCGCCACGCGTAGTATAAAAATTACGCCGCCTAGCTATTCGCACTTCCCTGAAATCGCGCAACTTCCGTTACAGCGCGATAAGCCTGGTCAATGGCCGCATTGGTATAAGCGAACGCTTCCGCATCTGAATTCGCTATCGAAATCCGGCCAAATGGTTGTCGCCCTATCACGCACGGCTGTTGATCTTCCGGCCAATCCGGATCGTAGAGCGAATTATATTCGTAGGCGTATCCGTGCGGCCAACGGTTCACCGTGATCGCTTGGATATCATTCGCAGGATCGAAGCCGCCGGGCGAAAGAATTCGTCCAAGCTGATCGCGAATGTTGCGCTCATAAGTCTCAAAACGCGTGCGATAAAGTTCCTCGCGTCCGGCAATTTGCTGCTCGCGAGCGGGAAGCCCCGGTTTGCATGGAACCTTTTCCAGGTGCAACACGCAAGCATCTTCAGGCTTGCTCGCAAAGTGGTACTCCCCCATGCTCACCGGAAAATCCAGCGTGACCGATTCGAAATAGCTTCCTGGACATCGCGCGTAACTGATCCCGAGCTTCTTGAACGGCTCCCAATTTCTTATCAACACATTGGTGTAAACCAGTGGCACCTTCACTCCGTACGCCAGCGCCTCCTTTTGCTTCTGTGGCAGTTCCGGGCACATGTATGGAATCACCATATTCCAACATGCCAATATGCAAGCCGCGCCGCGAACCGAACGCGGTTCCCCACCGCGAACATATTTAACTTCCACTTCCTTGGAGCTCGTCGGGTCGCCAACGTTCCGAGCGGAAACGGCAGTGCTGTTAAGCCGCAAACGAATAGGAGACGCAGGATCATCCAGCGTCGCGTAGTTTAATTTCGCGGTGACGATATCTTCCATCGTATGGCCCGGCGCAGACCCCGGAATCAGCGACCGTACCAAAAGCCTCGCGATGGACGCATTCCCATCCGGAAAATGAAAAATGTACGGTTCATCGTCGCTCTGCTTTGTTATTTCCGCGCCCAGTCCTGGTCCCGGCGGCCCCGATAGGTCCATTCCTGCAAATCCCGGATATCCCAAACCCGCCAAATCGCCGGCCGGAACCGCATCAACGCCAACACCATAAAGCCCGTATGTCTCGGTCTGCAAAAACGGAATCGCGTCAGGGTGGACCTTTACGTACTTCAGCAAATAGTCCTTGTAACTCGTCTTCGCCAGCAAAACTTTTTTGTCCCACCCTTTCAGCTCTGGCAGGTAGTCCACTTTTTCGGTGTAAAGCCTTGCCAGATCCTTTTGCGCGGCTTGCGAAAGTGGGGTTTTCGCCAGGAATTCAGGCCACGAAGGTTTCCCCATTCCCGGCACTAACTTGTCGGTTCCAAATGTCTCTTTGTCGAAGAAAACGGCGCGGGAAAGCCCGTTCGAACGTTCGAAGTTTTGGTCGTAATATTTATAGAATTTCTTGACGTCTATATCCAACTCTTGCAGCATTTCCTTCGCCTGCTTGCTGTAAAGACCCGGCCCGGCAATCGACTGTGTCCCTCCGTAGCCCAGAATCGTACGGTTGCCCACCAGATATTCGTTTCGTCGCGCGTGGCCGCCAAAGTCGTCATGATTCTCAAGAATCAAAACGCGCGCCTTGGGCCCGGCGATCTTTCGAAAGAAGTATGCCGCCGAAAGTCCGCTGATTCCTCCGCCTACCACGATTAAATCGTAGGTTTCAGAATCTGCCTTCGCACTTGCCCATTTTTGACCGTCGCGAAGCGCATGCCCTGCTTCCATCACCGCGTTCGTGCTTCCACGCATGCCGGTCAAAGTCGGTGGATAGTATTTAGGATCTGTTTCCGGTGCGAAAGGAGACTGCGGAAGACCAAATGCGTTGAGCCATTCGTGATTCGATAAAACGAAACCTCCACCAACTGCGATGCCAAATCCATTCAGAAAATCGCGCCGCGTGATCTGTCGATCCATTCCCAATTCGCGGTCCCGCTTCTCATACTTCACGCTCTCCCCCGAAGATTTTGACCACCGGGAGAACGGCGCGAATCCACCCGGCTTTAGATTTTTACCGATAAAGCATACTCCAGCTTCCGCATCGGACAGACGAATCTTTCGCAGGGACCGCGGTTGACTTAAGCCTCATGCCTCGCTCGTTTTTGTTATCATAGCGTTTTCCGTAAACGAGCAAAGAGGAGCACTTTTGACTGCACGCGTCCTTAACGGGATTGTTATACGCGACCACATTTATGCCGAGTTAGCCGGCGAAATTTCGGCGCTTGCTTCCGCCGGAATTCGTCCCGGATTGGCTGCGGTTCTCGTCGGCGACAATCCCGCATCGAAAGTTTACGTAGAGAGTAAGATTGCCGCCTGCGAAAAGTTGGGACTCGCCAGCATACAAATCACTCCGCCGGCCACGATCACTACTTCGGAACTTCTCGCCATCATCCAAGACTTGAATCGTCGCGATGAGGTTGACGGCATCCTGGTTCAGCTTCCTCTCCCTCCACAGGTTGACGCAAAAAAAATCCTGGAAGCTGTCCATCCGGAGAAAGACGTAGACGGCTTTCACCCGCTCAACGTCGGCCACTTAGTCGCAGGTCGTCCAACTTTTGTCCCATGCACCCCCGCAGGCGTAATGGAACTTTTGCGCCGCAGCGGAATTCCTTTGGAAGGCGCCAACGCCGTCGTCATCGGCCGCAGCGATATTGTAGGCAAACCTCTAGCGCTTCTTTTGATGCACGCGAATGCCACAGTGACCGTCTGCCATTCGAAAACCCGCGATTTGCCTTCAACCGTTCGCCGCGCCGACCTGATCGTCGCCGCCATGGGACGTCCTGCACTGATTACCCCCGATTACGTCCGCCCCGGCGCTACCGTCATTGATGTGGGCGTCAATCGAATCACCGACGCTTCGCAAGCAGAAAAATTCTTCACCAATTTTCCCGAGCGGCTCGCCAAGTTCCGCGCCAAGGGCGCTGCGCTGGTTGGAGACGTCCACCCCGACGTCGCCCACATCGCCGGTGCGCTCACGCCGGTCCCCGGTGGAGTTGGTCCGCTCACCATCGCCATGCTTATGAGTAATACTGTAAAAGCCGCCCGCTTGCGTCGCGGCCAACGCACACCAGCTGCTGCAGCCGTTCAGCGCTAATAGTCCATGCTCAGAGTCGGCCTTACAGGCGGCATCGCAACCGGCAAAACTACGGTGGCCTCCATGCTCCGTGAACGTGATGTTCCAGTGCTCGACGCCGACCCGCTCGGCCACGCGCTGCTGGAACCGGGTCAGGCCGCTTACGAAGAAGTTGTTGCAGTCTTCGGGAAAGACATTTTGGACGCCTTCGGAAATGTAAACCGTTCCAAACTGGGCGCCTTGATATTCGCAGATTCGGAAAAGCGCGCGCGGCTGAATCAAATTCTGCATCCCAGAATCCTACAGGTTGTGCAAAAGTGGCTTGCCGCACTCGACGGACCGGGCGGCCCGGAATTTGCCGTCGTGGAGGCTGCACTGCTAGTGGAAGCGAACTACACCAGCAACCTCGACAAGCTCATCGTATGCTGGTGCCGTCCTGAACAACAAATGGAGCGCTTACTCCAGCGCGGACTTTCAGCGCAGGAAGCTCATCAGCGCGTCGCTGCCCAAATGCCGATCGATGAGAAACGAAAGAAGGCTGACATAGTAATCGATTGTTCGGGCTCGTTCGAGGAAACGGAAAGACAAGTCAATGAAGCAGTGGAACAGCTCAAATCGGCCGCGTCGGAGAGAAACATTACGTGACGCGCCGGCGTAATCATGAGTAAGTAGCGCGACACTGGTATCTCGCAATTGGTAGTAATTGTTGCAAAAGGACGTCGCATGCATCGATCTGGAAAGCAAGGACGCGCAATCCGTTTCTTGGCCATCGGGCTAATCATTGGACTCGGAGCCTACTGGGCAGGTTCGCGATGGGGTACTCCGGTTCCTTCCGTCGTGAACGCCTTGCACTCACCGGCGCCGACTCCCAGCGAAGCCGGACTGGATCCCACCGAGCTCGAGAACGTCCGGATTTACAGGCAAGCCGCTCCGGCCGTGGCCAACGTGGTCACTCGCACCGTCGAATACGATTTCTTTTTCAATCCGGTCCCCGTCGAAGGTGCCGGCTCCGGCTTTCTGATCGATAACGACGGCCACATCCTCACGAACTATCACGTGGTGCAAGGCGCTCAGACCATCGAAGTTACCCTCGGCGACCAATCCCGTTATAAGGGAAAATTAGTCGGCTCCGATCCAAACAACGACATTGCCCTGATCCAAATCGATCTTGCCGGAAGAAAAGTCACTCCGCTGTCGCTGGGCGATTCCCGCAACCTTCTGGTGGGCCAGCGGGTGCTCGCTATCGGGAACCCCTTTGGATTTCAGAGCACTCTCACTACCGGCATTGTTAGCTCGCTGGGCCGGACCGTGCAGACACGCGAAAATACATTTATCGACGAAGCGATCCAGACCGATGCTTCCATCAATCAGGGTAATTCCGGCGGACCGCTGCTGAATTCTCACGGAGAAGTAATCGGAATCAATAGCGCCATATACGCTCCCACCGGTACAACCGCCGGTATCGGCTTCGCCATTCCTATCAACACCGCGAAGCGCGTCGCCGAAGACCTGATCACGCGCGGCCGTGTCCGCCATGCGACATTGGGCGCCGAAGGTCGAGCGCTCTGGCCTCGTTTGGCCGAAGCCCTCAATCTCGCCGTACAACAAGGAATCCTGATTGAACGCGTGGAGCCGGGTGGTCCGGCGGCCAAGGCTGGAATTCGGGGCGGGACCAAATCCGTGGTGGCCGGTATGCAGGAACTGCGTGTGGGCGGCGACGTTCTGATTGCCATTGACGCAAAACAAATCACCAGCCAGTCTGACCTGAGCCTTCTGCTGAACCGCTCTCAGCCCGGCGACACCGTCACCGTCACAATTGTGCGCGACGGCAAAAAAATGGACTTGCCCGTAAAGCTCGGCGGCGATTAAACGCTTCTCATTCCGTTTGGGCGAGCTCGAACGCAATGAAAAAACCCGATTATGGTCTCGATGCCCCCGGTCTCGTTTGGGGGTTTCTGTTCGGCGGACCTGCATTGGTCGTGGCCGGATGGTTTCTAAGCGGCTGGGCGAAAGAGAATAAAAACGGGCCGCTGATCGGTTTTGGCGTTGCGATGTTCTACACCGGAATCGTTTTTTTTCTGGAATCCCTTCTAATGATGGCCAGCAGTTATTACGGCAAATTTCGAGCGCGTGACGCCCTTCTTGATGGTTTGCACCTGCGCGGAGATGAAACCATTCTCGACGTAGGATGTGGTCACGGATTGTTGCTCATTGGCGCGGCCAAAAGACTACCGCACGGCCGCAGCCTCGGAATCGATCTGTGGTCTCAGGTGGACCAGGGAAATAATTCGCGCGCGGCTACCTTGCAGAACGCGAGCTTGGAAGGCGTGTCTGATCGCGTCCAAGTGCGCGATGGCGATATGCGAAAATTACCCTTCGCAGACGCCTCAGTGGACGCTGTGGTAGCCAATCTTGCAATCCACAATATTTCCAGTCGCGAAGGACGCCGCCAGGCAATTTCTGAAATTGTGCGCGTTCTGAAGCCAGGTGGCCAAATTGCTCTTATGGATTTCAAACACGTCGGCCAATATGCCGAAGATTTGAAGGCTTGCGGGATTGCCGATGCTCGCACCTCTCCGCCCTCCTTTTGGATTTTTCCGCCCGTTCGAGTCGCTCGCGGCCGAAAAAAATAAGCCCAGCCTCCCCCGACCTCCCTTCCGGTTTCAAAATCACCGGAGCCGGGTGTACACTCTGCCATCGAACTCGTCGGGCCAGTCGGCTGACCAACGTGGTGGCCTGTTCCTGGAAGCTATCGCTAGCATCGTCTCGATGCCGTGCGAGGGTCACCGATAGGTACCAAGTCCCATTGACCGAAGCGCTGGGCGTCCGTAAGATTTTGTATCGTCTCGGCGGGTCTTAATATCGCTGAGAAGGAAACCTCATCCGATTACCGGGGACCGTGTGATTGTTATGATCAAGCGCGCGACGATCTTGGCCGTTACTGCAGCCGTGGCGGTCTTCGTTGCTGGCTGCAACGACGTCGTCTCGACCAAACTGGCTAAGGCGCATCCTCCGGCGGCCACGCCGGCACCTGCTCCCGCCGAGGTTCGCGAGAGCCTGCCGTTCCCCGAAAAACCGGTTTACCTGGCCTCTCTTCAACACGATCCAAGACCCGCCATCGATATTTTAGTGGCCCAGGTCCAAACCAGTTTTAGCGAGGGCCAAAAGAAGTACAAGGCCGGCGATTTTGACCAAGCACGCGTGGACTTCGACCGCGCCATGGACTTGATCGTACAAAGCGGTTTTCAAGCCGACTTCGACCCGCGCCTTTCCGATTTGATTGATCAGCTCGGCGAGACACTCCATTCCTACGAACTAAACGCCGAGAGCAACGCCGAAGAAGAGGAAGAGCCCGCTGGAGAGCCGGCGCCAATCGACGCGCTGGCGAATATGGAATTGCCCAAGGGCGACTCTCGGCTCGTCGCTAAAGCGGAACAGGAATTAATTAGCGTTCCGCATGACCTCCCGCTTACGGTGAATGATTCGGTCCTGCAATACCTGAATTTTTTCACCACCCCGAAAGGCCGCGCTGTCGTCGAGCACGGCTTGGGACGCGCTGGACGTTATAACGACATGATCCGCCGAGTTCTCCGCCAGGAAGGCGTGCCTCAGGATCTGATCTATTTGGCGCAGGCGGAATCGGCATTCCAACCAGCGGCGGTTTCACGGGCTGGCGCGCGCGGCTTGTGGCAGTTCATGCCCTTCCGCGGTGAGGAATACGATCTCGACCGCAACTACTGGGTTGACGAGCGCAGCGACCCCGAAAAAGCTACTCGCGCAGCAGCGCGCCACATGCGCGATTTGTACGACATGTTTGGCGACTGGTATTTGGTTATGGCCGCATATAATTCCGGCCCCATGAACGTGGTGAAAGCCGTCGAGCGCACCGGTTATGCAGATTTCTGGGAGCTCCAAAGGCTTCACGCGCTTCCCAAGCAAACCCAGAATTACGTGCCCATCATTATCGCCATGGCGCTGGTCGCCAAAGCTCCCGCTCTTTACGGTGTGCAAGTCGCGCCTGAGAAGCCGGCGCAAGTGGACACCATCAAGCCCGGGCACCCCATTGACCTGCACTTGGTTTCGGACGCCTCCGGTGCTGACATCGATGACCTGCGCGCGCTGAATCCGGAGCTCCTGCGCGGCGTGACGCCCAACGATCCAAAGTTCGAATTAAATGTGCCGGCCGGTACCGCCGAAAAATTCGAGCTGAACATCCAGCAAGTCCCGGAAGATAAATGGACCAGTTGGCGCCTTCACAGCGTGGAAGGCGGCGAATCACTGGCCGACATCGCGCGACATTACCACGTTACAGTCGCTGCTCTCGAAAACGCTAACCATCTGCAACCTCACGCGTCCTTGCCAGCTGGCTTTCTTGTGAACGTGCCGACAGCGCCGCCTGTGGTTCATCTGGTGCGTTATAAAGTTCAGCGCGGAGATTCGCTGGAAGGCATTGCCGGTCGCTTTGACGTGACCGTGCCGCAGTTGAAGAAGTGGAACAACATTAGAGGTTCCAGCGTGCCTCGCGGCTCGCGGCTGCGCATCTATGCGGGCGGCCCTCCTGACGATGCAGCGCCGCACGCGAAGCCGAAGGCAGCGGCGCAGAACAACAGCGCTAGCGCGTCGGCGTCTGTGCAGAAAGTTGACAGTCGAACCTCCGGACAGTCAGAAGCGGTTGAGCACCACGTAAAGCGCGGCGAGACGCTTTACTCCATCGCTCGCGTCTACGGAACCACCGTGGCGTCCCTGCGCCAGTCCAACCCTTTCTTGGCCAGCCGCTCGCTCGCCGCTGGCGACGTTCTCAAGGTCAATCGCTGAGCTAGTAGTAGATTTCTTCCCTATCATTCCTGTTTCCAATCACTTAACAGATAAAGAGTGCTGGCAGTTTGCAAGCTCCTCTTTTTAATAAACCGTGCGAAGGCTGAAAATGCCCACTCTTCAAGGCATTGCGCTTGACAAAGTTCTTACACTCCGTTTATAAGCGCCGAAGGACTAATAATCCGTCCTAATAGGGAGGCTCGCATGTTTAACGCAAAACTTCACGACGAAGAAGACGACGAACTGCCGCGCTACGAAGAAGAGGAAGACGAAGGCGAAGGCGCCGAACAGCCTCACGAGGGAACTATAGAAATCGAGGAGATAGCCATCGAAAACGAAGATGGCGACGAGGATTCTGAGGAATCCCCGGCTGCCCGGAAACCCGCTCCAGCCTCCAAATCGAAACCGGCCAAGAAGCCTGCTCCCAAAAAGAAAGCTAAATCCAAGAGCAAGCCGAAACCGAAAAGCAAATCCAAAGCCAAGAAAGCAAAAGGCGGCAAGCGCAAAAAACGCTAATGATCCTTATCGCGGCTCAGACCATGGCGGACGGCACAATACTTGCCGTCCGCTTTGTGCCTTTGAAACATCGCTGCGTTCGACTTCGAAAGTGAATCTCCGCTAGTGCTGTGAAGTGGACTCCCTCTTCTGTTGTTTCCCAGGGAATAGTATCAATCCAGTACATCCTATACGTAGTTCTTCTGATTGCCGTGCGCCACTTTGGGCCGCTAGCATACGAACCTCATGCCCGTCATTGTCGAGCAGGTTCGCAGAATGCGTGGCGGAGCACAGTCGCATCTGATGAGGAGTGGATCCAAGACCGGCACGCAAGAAGAATCCTTTTACGTCGTAAAATTCCAAAATAATCCTCAAGGCGCAAGGATTCTGGCGAACGAATTGCTCGGTACCCGCTTGGCAGCGCGCATAGGTCTTCCAGTGCCGGCGACCAGTGTTGTGGAAGTGGGCGCAGAGCTGATCGCACATACGGAAGACCTGGTGATTCAACTAGGGCGTGGGCGCGCGCCCTGCAAACCGGGATTGCAATTCGGATCGCGCTACCCAGGCTCTCCGGCTGAAGTCGTGGTTTACGATTTTCTTCCGGACGAGCAGCTCCGCGAAGTCGTGAACCTCACGGATTTTTGCGGGATGCTGGTTTTCGACAAGTGGACCTGCAACACAAACGGCCGACAGGCGATCTTTTATCGTACGCAGGGTGAACCGCATTATCAGGCCCGCATGATCGATCAGGGGTTTTGTTTCAACGCATGCGAATGGAATTTTCCGGACGCCCCGTTGAGGGGTTTGTACTCGCGTCATCGTGTATATGAATCGGTGCGTGGAATCGAATCATTCGAGCCCTGGCTTGCGCGTGTGGAATCCAAAATTACGGAAGCGGCTCTCGACGAAATTCAAAAGGAAATACCGGCGGAATGGTACGCCTTCGATTTCGAAGCTCTGGAACAAATGCTGCAGCACCTTTTGCGTCGTCGAAAGCTCGTACGCGAGTTGATAATTTCGGCTTGGAAGTCGTCCATGCAACCTTTTCCTAACTGGAAATAGTTTTCGAAACAGAACGGAAGGAGTAATCATGCTGCCGGAAGATAAAAAAACGCTGCGTTATCGCGTATTGCGCTACACACCGAACCTGATCCGCGACGAGTGGGTGAATATAGGCATCCTGCTCGAAGAATTCCAGGAACTCGAACCCCAGGGCGGCTCGCGGCGCGCCATCAAAATCATTGAAGAAGATCGCGAATTTGCGCGCGTGCGAAAGCTGCATCCCGCCGCCGATGTCCAGTTGCTCCACTCGCTTCGTTCGGATTTTGAATCGCTTCCGGGAATGGCCGGCGACGATATTCGCAAATACTTCGTGAATTTTGAAAAGACCCTGTCAAATGTATTGCAGCTCAGTCCTCAGAAGGCCGTGCTGGCCGAAGATTTTAATACCGAGCTTGGCCGGCTCTACGAAGCGCACGTGGCGCCTCCCGCATATGCTCGCGGCGGCATTGTCGAAAGCACGCGAGCATGGATACGCAACAAGCTCAAAGACGTATTTCAGCGTCATCGTGTCTCGTCAAAACTCAAGCCCGCCGTACGCATAGACGAGTTCACGCATGTGGGGGATCCTTTTAAATTCGATTATGGGTATAAGAACGGCAAGCGCGGCTACATCCATTCGGTGGTGCTCAATCGGGACGCGGCGCAAGCCAAAGTCCTGGCTTACACTGTCGAAAGCATCCGTAAACGTGCGCCTACCTCGGAGTTCACCGCCGTCACCGAGGCGCCGCCTATCCCCAGCAATTTGCAGCACTTATTTATCAGCAAGCTTTTCGAGGACCAGAACATCCGGATCGTTCCGATGAACCAGGTGGAAAAGTTCGCAGAAGAATTAAGAATGAAGTTGCAGTAGGCCTGGCAACTTGCTGAAATTAATGCTGCAAAAGCATCAAGAATCTTGCGGGTATCGTGCGCGCATTCCAACCTAAGCGTCGAGTTTCACTGACTCGACTTGGTCACGATGGCCGTTAGGAAGTGCTAAGCCCAGCAAAGTCAGTAACGGCGCTCCTCAGCCCGTCGCCGCGAAGCGTTCATCTACCATTCTAGTTTTCCCGATTCGGCACCCAGCCCGGTGCGCGGACCCCTTCTGAGCTAACTTCCGAGTTTGCCCCAGGTTGGCAATTTGCGATGGCCGAGCAGGGCTTCTGCGGCCCAGCGTCCCAGATACGACGAGAGCGCCACGCCGTGCCCTGCAAACGCGCCGATTACGATCGCATTTCTCGTTTTCCTAGCCTGCGGATGCCACATGAATATGGGTTCCCAGGAGTCCCGAAACAGGATAGGACCACCCCAACGATGAGTGAATCGCACTGACTTCAGCGCGGGGTGAAGCCCGCGAACTCGTTTTTCGAGCGAGTCGAAAATTTGCGGGACCTCTGCCGCCGAAATATCCACATCATTCAGGTCATCCGAGTGGGGAGCCTGCACCAGCCCTGCGCCAAAAATTATGGAATTGTTTTCGCAAACGCGGCCCCAGAGGTAAGGCAGATCCGCCGTATAAAAAGGTTTTAGTTCCGCCAAACCAATTTGCGCTAGTTGCTCCGAACTGACAGGCTGCGTCGCCACTGCGAGTGTCAGCTTCGGATGCGTGCCTTCTTCCAGTTCCGTTAATTTCAGTGAAAGCGCATTGGTGGCAAAAATAATCTTACGCGCTGAGATTTTCCGCGAAACCGACCCACGCGGTGTTACGGTGATTTCAGGAATGCCACTCCAAGCGATATCGGTTACGGTATGGTTTTCCAGTATAGGTGCGCCCAGACGATTCGCCGCTCGGGCCAGGCCACTTACCAATTTCCCCGGGTCAACGGTTCCACCTTCCACTTCCTTGGTGACACGAAGTGTCCCGGAATCGTTCCAGTCGACCGGCGACTTCGCCAAACCCTTTTTGCGCGCTATTTCCCAAGCGCCAGTGAAGCGCTGATCGCAGTCAACGCCAAACTCGCCGAGAATCTCTTTGAAACCGGCCAGCACATCTCCCAAACCCGCAAGATCGCCTGCGGCCGACTCGGAAAGGGCCATACCCCCGGTACGCCCGCTCGCTCCGTCGCCCACTTTCCAGGCTTCGAACAGGGCCACGGATTTCTCAGGCGCAATTTTTCGCAACCAAGCGGCCGCAGCTAAGCCAGTGAAGCCGCCACCGATGACGGCGAAATCCAGAATATCAGGGAGCGCTCCGCCCGCAGAAGGAGCGTAATCAATTTGCCAGGGTGGTTTTCCCCAGTTGTGCGGTTTGGGAGCGGAGTGCATAGACAAAAGGAGCTAGCTGCTTAAAAAGCTCGCAGAGAGGTTACCAAGCGGCGGATTTGTGGCCACGGACTTCTTAAGTTCCAGCCGCAGCAAAGTTACATGATGCTTTCGGTCCAATTCTCCAAGCGTGTGCTTTATATGCGCCATGAATTGGTGCGCGACGGCGCCATCCACCACACGATGGTCGTAGGAAAGCGTGAGGTAAACCATCGAGCGAATCGCGATGGCGTCATCGATAACGACCGGGCGCTTCTCGATAGTACCCAAGCCAAGAATCGCTACGTTGGGCTGGTTGATCACCGGCAATCCGAATAAGCCGCCGAAGACTCCCGGGTTTGTGATTGCAAACGTCCCCTCGGCAACCTCCTCCGGTTTGAGTTTTTTGGCACGCGCGCGTTCAGCTAAATCGTTCATGGCCCGCGCAATCCCCAAAAAGTTCTTCTCCTCGGCATTTTTAATCACTGGGACGATCAATCCCCAATCGAGCGCGACCGCGATGCCTATGTTGCATTCTTTGTGCAGCACGATATTCGTGCCGTCCACGGAGGAATTCACGGTGGGATACTTGCGCAACGCTTCCACCGCAGCTCGCACGAAAAACGGCATGAAAGTGAGCTTGGTGCCGGTGGTTTCTTCGAACTTAGCCTTCATCTTCGCGCGTATTGCGGCGATGCCAGAAACGTTCACTTCGTCCACGGAATACACGTGCGGAGAAACGCGCTTGGACAAAACCATGTGCTCGGCAATGCGCTGCCTCATCACCGACATGGGCTGCACGTCATAATGCCCGAAGTACATTTTCTCGCGCGGCACGGCATTCTCGAGCACCGCGGACGCGGACGGTCCGCCTGTTGCCGGTGGTCGTGACGGTGCTACACCAGGAGCCGTTGCAGGGCGCGCAGAAGCGCTTGAAGTCGCACCGCCTTCTACCGCAGCCAAGATATCGTGCTTGCTGACACGGCCGCCCGCACCAGTACCGGGAATCTGCGTGAGGTCCACGTCGTGCTCGCGCGCGATTCGCCGCACCAAAGGAGAACTTCGTACTTTTTCACCGCCAGCCGAAACCGTAGGCTTCTGTGGCGCCGCGTGCGAGCCCGTCGCCGGGGCTGGTGCCGGTCTTTCAGATTGCTGCGGAGCCGCTTCCTTCGCGGGCACGGCCTGTGCTGCGGCAGGAGAAGCGGACTTCGCTGGAGCAGCAGCATCAGCCTTAGCCGGGGCAGGCACCGACGATTGGGCCGCGGAGCCGTCCGCATCGATAACGGCCACAACGGTCTGTATGGGAACCGTCTGCCCTTCATTCACTTTAATTTCTTTCAGCACGCCCGCAGACGGCGACGGGATTTCCGCATCCACTTTATCGGTGGAGATTTCGAACAGCGGTTCGTCGCGCTCGATCTTGTCGCCGGCCTTTTTCAGCCACTTGGTAATGGTGCCTTCAAAAATGCTTTCGCCCATCTGGGGCATGATGACGTCAACAGCCATGGTGATCTCCTATGCGCTCGATGCTTATACTGCGGTAAGACATTCCTCGTGCCACACACCCGGCACTCCTTGCAGCGTATATATTTCATCGCCGCCGTGAAAAAAAGATACATCCTTCACCTGGGCGGTGCGGCCGGCGTAATCCAGTTGCTCCGGCTCCAGCTCATTGTGATATTGGCCGGCTTCCATGAACTCTTCCAGGAATGCGCGATCAGCGATGCGCACCTCGGTGCCAACGGCGAACTCCGCATTGTTTACGCCCTTTGTTTTTCCCATATCAGAAAGCCCGGCCTCCTCCGCGTTAGTATTTTGACAATTCGCGCGCGGCCGCGACAACCTTTTCGGTATTCGGCAAAAATCTTTCTTCCAGCGTCGGCGCGTATGGCACCGGAGTGTCCAGAGCGGTTACGCGAGTGATAGGCCCGTCGAGATCCTCAAAGGCCCCTTCACATACGATGGCCGCGATCTCACCGGCGATGCCTCCCGTGCGAGTATCTTCGTGAACGATCAAAAGTTTATTGGTTTTCTTCACTGATTTCAGGATAGTTTCGCGATCGAGCGGAAGCAGCGTGCGCAAATCGATCACCTCCGCGTCGATGCCTTCCTTCGCCAATTGCTGGGCGGCTTCCATCGCCGTGTGCGCCATGGCCGCATAGCTGATGATGGTCAAGTCATCGCCTTCACGCCGAACAATGGCTTTTCCGATTGGAACCAGATGATCGCCCTCAGGAACTTCTTCTTTAATCCGGCGATATAGGAATTTGTGCTCGAAAAACAGCACTGGATTATTGTCGCGAATCGCGGACTTCAGCAGACCCTTGGCATCCGACGGCGTAGAAGGATAAATCACTTTCAACCCCGGAGTGTGCACGAAATACATTTCCGGGTTCGCCGAGTGAAACGGCCCACCGTGGACACCTCCTCCCGAAGGACCTCGAATCACCATCGGCACCGGCGCGCCCCAAAGATAATGAGATTTCGCGACGAAATTAGTTACCTGGTTGAAGCAACAAGCGATGAAATCAATGAACTGCATTTCCGCTACCGGCCGCAGTCCCAGAAACCCCATTCCGCAAGCGGCGCCGACGATGGCAGTCTCACTAATGGGAGTTTCAATTACGCGCTCGCGTCCAAATTTCGCGAGCAGTCCTTCGGTGGCTTTAAAAGCTCCGCCATATACGCCGATGTCTTCGCCAATCGCTACTACTGCCGGGTCGCGGTCCATTTCTTCGAACATAGCCTGCCGAATTCCCTCGATCATGGTAATCGGAGCCATGTCAGCGTCTCCCGCGTTTATCGCGTGGATTTTGATGGCCGTGCCGCTCGCGCGGATTTTGCGCCTCTCTCACTGATTTATCCTTAGGCCCGCGCCCAAATGGAACGCGCGGGACCTCCGGCACCTCGGGTTCGACTGCGCGCACTGGAGGTTTCGGCTGAGGCTTGCCTCCCGGTTTAACGATCGGCTTGGAGACTTTTGCGCCGTTGCCACCGGCGTTGCCGGCAGGCGCGATGACGGCGGGCGCGGCAATTTCTTCGCGGATGGCTTCCACTTCAGCGAAAGCGCCATAATCTTTCACTTCCCAGCCGGGCTCAAAGCTCGATGCCGGAGGCGAAACTTCCGCCTTCGCACGCTGCCATTTTGCCTCTATCGCATGGCATCCTTCGCAGTAAACGCCTTCTTCGGCCAGTTCAGCGGGCGGCATGGGCGATTCTTCCGCGAATTTCTGCTCCACATCCAGTTCGCGTTCGATGCGCGCGTCAATTTCCGCTTTGGTCTTCGGATCCCAAATTTTGTTTTCGGTGAGATATTTTTCGTACAGAGCAATTGGGTCGCGAGCCTTCCAATACTCAAACATCTGCTTGGGAACGTATTCGGCCGGATCGTGCTGCGCGTGGCCGCGCATGCGCATCGTTTTTACTTCGATCAGCGCCGGGCCGCGCCCCGCGCGGCATTCGTCCACAGCTTCTTTCGTGGTGTTGTACACCGCTACCACATCATTGCCATCCACAATCCAGCTGCGGATCCCGTACGCCACGGCACGGTCGGCGAGGTTTTTCACCGGGACTTGTCGCGACACCGGCGTGGAGTAAGCCCACTGATTATTCTCGACAATCAACACAAACGGAGCGCGCTGTTGTGCTGCCAGATTCAACCCTTCGTGAAAGGCTCCGGTGGAGCTGCCACCATCGCCAATCCATGTAAGCGCGACAATCTTCTGGCCCAGGTAACGGCCCGCCATGGCCACACCCGTCATGACCGGGATCAAATCTCCCAGCATGGAAATCGGCGAAACGATGTGGCGCACTTTCAGATCGCCGAAGTGGCTGGTGCCATCTTTACCTTGGGTCGGCGAAGTGTATTTCGCCATGTGTTGGGTGAAAATGTCACGCGGCGGAACGCCCTTAACAAGCAGCGCGCCGATATTGCGAATCATGGGCGCGATCCAGTCTTTCTTCTCCAGGGCATAGCAGGTTCCGACGGAAACGCCTTCCTGCCCCAGACTGGAGTAAAGCCCTCCCACAATTTTGTTTTGGCGGAAGAGGCGCACCATGCGCTCTTCGAGCTGGCGGTTGAGCTGCATGAAGTAATACAGGTCTAAATGCTGCTCCCGCGTCAGCGGATTGCTCATACTTCGCTCCCTTTTGCGGCTCCTACCGGCACGTTATCACGATCTGGGGTCGCTGCTAGCTCGGAGGATTGAAAACCATCCAATATTTTCTGAAGTTTGCTCAACGAAACGAAAACTGTCTTCCGCTCGAAAATCTCTCCGAAGTGGGCAATCAGACGACGCTCGGCCTCTCGCGGACTTGCTGCCCTGCCCAATGCGCGTTCCAGAGATGTTGCGCGCTTTCCTGCGATGCCACACGGCACAATCAAATCAAAATAACGCAGGTCGGTGGAGACATTGTACGCGAATCCATGGGAGGTGACCCAACGGCTAAGATGCACGCCCAACGCGCCAAGTTTCTCGTCCGGAGGCCCATTCCGCGAATCCAGCCAAACTCCATGCTGCCCTTCCACGCGTTTCGCATCTAGCCCAAAATCCGCGGTGGCGCGAATCATCACTTCTTCAAGTTGTTCAACATACCAGCGTACGTCGCGTTTGTGCTGCGCTAAATCCAGAATCGGGTAACCAACGATTTGTCCCGGGCCATGATACGTGATATCGCCACCCCGGTCGCTCAGCCGAAACTCCACATTCATTTGCGCCAGTAAATGGTTCGAGGCATGCAAATGCTCGCGATGACCGTTGCGTCCGAGCGTTATTACGTGTGGATGCTCGCAAAGAACCAGGGTATCGGGAATGGCGCCTGTTTTGCGTGCTTGAACGAGCTTTAACTGAAAATCGCTCGCCCAGTCATAAGGCACCAGGCCCAGGTTCACTACCCAGCAAGTTTTTTCTTTTTGAATCACGTTACGGTTGTCACTGTTTCGACTTCGAATACGACTTGTGGAGCTAAATGTTTATGGCCATGCCACGAACCGAATTGAACGCGTCGCCCATAGCTTCCCAAACGGTCGGATGCGCGTGGATGGTGGCAGCCATATCGTCCAGGGTAGCCTCGAGGCCCAGCGCCGCGACCGGCTCGGCAATAATTTCCGTCGCCAGCGGCCCAATGGCGTGAACGCCAAGAATCTCGCCGTACTTTTCTTCCGCCACCACTTTGATGAACCCTTCGTGCTGGCCGAGTATGGTTGCTTTGCTATTTCCGATGAACGGAAACTTTCCAGTTTTCACCTGGAAGCCCGCTTCGCGCGCCTGTTTTTCCGTCAGGCCAATCGAGCCAATTTGCGGCTCGCAGTAGGTGGCATTCGGGCAGCGCTTGCGATCGAACGGTTGCACCTCTTTGCCGGCCATGCGCCCGACGGCGATGATTCCTTCCATCGAAGCTGCGTGCGCAAGCTGAGGCAGGCCAGCGACAATGTCTCCAATGGCGTAAAGGTGCGGCTCATCCGTTTCCAGAAAAGCGTTGGTGTGGACGAAACCTCGTTCCACTTTAGCTTTTGTTTTCTCGAGCCCGAGGTTTTCGGTAAGCGGCCGGCGACCGACGGCGATCAGTACTTTCTCGGCGCTGATGGTCTGCGACTTCCCGGCTTTGTCCTTATACGTTACCGTCGCGCCATTCGCGTTCTTCTTTACTGATTCGACTTTTGCTTCGAGCTCGATGCGCATTCCTTTTTTCGTCAGCGCCTTGTGCAGTTCGGCGGAAATTTCTTCGTCTTCGAGCGGCACGACGCGCGAGACAGCTTCCAGCAGTGTGACTTCCGAGCCAAACGTGCGGAAAATTGAAGCGAACTCGACGCCCACGGCTCCGCAGCCCACGACGATCATCGATTTCGGAATTTCCTGGAGGCCCAATATTTCGCGGTTGGTCAGAACAACTTTGCCGTCGATTTCAACGCCGAGGAGCGAGCGAGCTTCCGAACCGGTGGCAAGTAATATATTGGTGGCTTCGATTTCAGTGGTCTTGCCGTCTTTCTCAACAGAAACCCGTCCAGGTCCAGCGATTTTTCCCCAGCCGGTGATGGTCTCGACTTTGTGTTTCTTGAACAGGCTGGCGATTCCCAGCGCATGCTTCTTGACGATTTTATCTTTGCGCGCCAGGATGCTGGGCCACTTGATCTTCACGTCTTTCACTTCAAAACCGAATTCCTCCGCGCGTTTGAAATGGTCGTAAATATCCGCGTGATGCAAGAAGACCTTTGTAGGAATACAGCCGACGTGCAGACAGGTGCCGCCCAAGAAAGCGTCCTTCTCAACCACCGCGACCTTCAGGCCCCATTGCGCCGCGCGAATTGCGGCGACGTAACCGCCGGGACCGCTGCCGATAATCACGACATCGTATTTAGCCAAACCAGTCCTCCCCGCGATTCTCAATTCCGCCGTGCGTATAGATGCATGGAAGGATGTGCAAGATGCGGCTCTTCCAGGGTGCGCAAACCCAAGATTTTAGCAGTCGCGCTCGGCAGCCGCAACCCTGCTTCCTAAGTACGCGGTGCTACGTCTGAGTTAAGTAGTACTTCCATTCTCTGACGTTGCGGCTTCGACTCGGAACAAAAGCTGTCACTAAAACGTATCTAGTGCGGAGGATTCATGAGCTCAGGATCTAGTATTCCAGATACGGTGCTTCCGACGCTAAGACCTGATTCCTCACAACCGAGCGCTTGGCGGAAAATTTTCATTGGGCCGAACGGCGTCCGCGCGGGCTGGCGATTCGTGATGTACGTGTTGCTCTTCGCCGGACTGGTATTTGTTTTTCAACGGATCCTGAAGTTCGTTCCTGGGTTTGTGGAGATTGTCCGCACGGGCCAGAGAGAAGGAATTCTGACTCCACAGTTTGAATTTATTTTTGAGAGCACGGTTATCGCAGCGGCATTAGTGGCAGCCGGCATCATGGCGCGATTCGAGAAGAGGCGCTTTGGAGTTTATGGGTTACCTGTTGAAAAGGCGTTTGGAAAGCTTTTTTGGCAAGGCGTTCTGTGGGGGCTCGTTTTTGAAACGGCAGGAATGTTGATCATTTCCGCGCTGGGCGGTTTCTCGTTCGGGAATCTCGCGCTTTCAGGCGCGGCACTCCTGAAGTACGCGATTTTGTGGGCTATAGGTTTCGTCATGGTGGGAATCGCGGAAGAATTCACTTTTCGAGGTTACACACAATTTACGCTTACTACTGGAATCGGCTTCTGGCCTTCAGCAGTTTTGCTGTCCGCGGCGTTCGGCGCAGTTCATCTAGGCAACTCCGGGGAAGGATGGGTGGGAGCGCTTTCCGTTGCTTTGTTTGGTTTTTTTGCCTGCCTCACTCTAAAACGCACGGGAAATCTGTGGTTTGCAATCGGCTTTCATGCGGCGACCGATTACGCGGAAACCTTCATCTTTTCCACGCCAGACAGCGGATTATTGGCTAAAGGACACCTTTTGAATTCCAGTTTTCACGGGCCGCGCTGGCTCACCGGTGGAACTATCGGGCCGGAGGGCAGCCTGATTGATTTTGCGGTATTCGCTTTGGCATTCATAGCGTTCGCAAAACTGTATCCTGCGAAGAAAAATGTGGCGGCTCCCCAAGCCAATGCCTTTTGATCATTTGTTCTAGCAGCAGACTCGCGTACACCAGTTCGTATCAGACATTCTTGCGCTTGTAATCAGGCGGTCCCAACACACTGAAAATATCTTGGGCGGCCGGGAATCGGTCAGTATCCTGAAACTATCGCACGGCGGCGGCCGTAATGTAGTACAACGTCGGAGACAATATGACCGTTGATCCAGCACCACCCGATCCTGCTTTGATTAGCAACGACCCGGATTCGCCTCGGCCACAACCAGACGGCGGCAATGTTTTCGTCGGGCCGAACGGTCTTCGCGCCGGTTGGCGTCTTCTGATTTTCCTGGTTATCTTCGTTGGGCTCTTGAGTTCCGCTGGATTTGTGCTCTCCCGCATCCCGGCCGTTCGAGCGTTTCAGCAAGCCCAACCCAAAGGCGCGCTCACGCCCGCCGGGCAAATTAGTTCAGAGGGATTAGCCGTTGCCGTCTTACTTATCTCGGCGTTGATTATGAGCAAGATCGAAAAACGCTCCTTTGCCGATTACGCTTTGCCGCCGCACGAAGCATTCGGCAAACGTTTCTGGCAAGGCGTGCCGCTCGGTCTCGCTATGCTCTCGCTGCTGATGGCTCTAATCGGAATATTCCACGGCTTTTCACTCGGAGGATTTGCGATCACGGGTGTTACAGCAATTAAATACGGCGTTCTTTATGGAATTGGGTTCATTCTGGTTGGCATCTTCGAAGAATTCTCGTTCCGGGGTTATATGCAATCCACGCTGGCGTCCGGAATAGGTTTCTGGCCCGCGGCAATCGTGCTGAGCATTGTGTTTGGGGCAATGCACCTTCAAAACTCAGGTGAAGCCATGTACGGTGCGGCCATGGCCGGTTCTTTTGGATTAGTTGCAGCTTTCTCGCTGCGACGCACTGGAAATATTTGGTTCGCCATTGGCATGCACTCTTCGTGGGATTGGGGTGAGACTTATCTTTACTCCGTTCCTGATAGTGGACTCATCGCGCAAGGTCATCTGCTCAATTCTTCCTTCCATGGACCAACTTGGCTCACTGGCGGCACCGTGGGCCCCGAGGGCAGCGCGTTCGTGTTTCTAGTTTTGTTGATTTGGGCCGCCGCTATACACCTTTTGTTCCCAACGAAGCAATTGCACAGTTGATTTGGACCTTCGGAATCCTTTCCGTCATTCAAAGCATCTACATCAGGTCTTTCGCTTCGATGTTGGGACGCAATTTGACATTGGAGAGAAGGTGTCGTTAAAATCGTTGGATTTTAGTAAGGCGGTTTACCCCGCCTAGGGACCTAACAATGGAAAAGAAGCGACTCGAATACTACAAGAAAAAATTAGTCGCGCGCCGCGAGGAGCTGGTAAAGGGTATCGCGCGCACCGAACAAGAAGGCCGCGAAGCGGACGAAGACCCTACCGTCGATCTCGCGGATAAGGCTGCCAATTCCTACACCAAGGAATTTCTGTTCGGGCAGACGCACAACGATCGATCACTTCTTCAACTGGTGAACGATGCTTTAACGCGCATCAAAGATGACAGTTTCGGCGAATGTGTGGCCTGCCATCAAGAACTTCAGCAAAAGCGACTGGAAGCCGTGCCGTGGACCCGCTACTGCATCACCTGCCAGGAAAAGATGGAGCAGGGCCTGCTGTAGAACTCCCTTCTTAGCTTTGGCGTCTGCCCGCTGTCGGATGGATCGGTGTGCCTCAGCCGCATCGATCCAAAGGTTCAGTTCCGTAGATTTCCGTACGTAACTTCGTTCCTTCACTTGCCGTCGCAATTGCGCTAGCGTTTTGCTTTATCCTCACGAATAACAGCGCCTCGGTGATCATTCGAAACGCGGTCGATGCACTCGCCGCGGTGCTCTTCCCTGCACCATGCCGAATCTGCGGTCATACGCTCGTCACCGCCAGCCGCGTTCCCATCTGCCCAAATTGTCTCGCCTCTTTTCAACCCATCACCGATCCTATGTGCGATTGCTGCGGCCGCCCATTTATTTCACAAGTGACCGCTGACGCCATTCGCCCTCTTTGCCGTCTCTGCCGGCTGGATTCCTTTTCGTTCGCGCGCGCCCGAAGTTACGCTGTATATAACGACGCACTTCACAGCGCGATCCTGCTTCTGAAGTACGAAGAGGTTACCCGCCTCGGCGATTGGTTCGCCGCCAAGCTAGCCGAAGTCGTAGCACGCGAAGCCGATCAGTTCCGAGCCGACGTGGTGGTTCCCGTTCCGCTCCACCGCGACCGCTTCCGCGAACGTGGTTACAACCAAGCAGAATTAATCGCGCGGCCATTGGCCCGCCGCCTAAAATTGAAAACCGGATCTTACTTGCTTATGCGTACCAAGCCACGGCCTGCGCGCTTAGTTCTTTCCCGCAAAGAGCATTGGGATTCCGTGCGTGGCGCCTACGCTACTCGTGAAGGTGTCCAAGTTGACAACCTCCGAGTCCTGCTGGTAGATGATGTATTGACGACTGGCGCGACACTTGATTCGTGTTCTCGCGCTTTAAAGAAGGCCGGCGCAAAAGCCGTGTTAGGATTGACAGTAGCTCGTGTGGTGACAGGTTTGCCGCCTTCGAACGCGGCGCCTGTTGCCGGTCGAAACTCAACCGGGTAACCACGCGAGTAGCGCCAGCATCCAAAAGTAACGCAGTCTTTCAGCACGTCAAAGGCGAGCGAATGGACAAGCGTTTCAAGAGCGGCTTACGTCCCCGACCGAAGATTGGGTTGGGCGGCGTTGCGCCGGACGCTGCCGTTTCCAAGTTGCCACCCTCGCCGGCCAGCCGTCCTTCCGTAATGCAAGCGCCGGTTCTCGTACTCAACGCTACTTTTGAACCGATTAACGTAACCGCGGTGCGCCGCGCTCTGGTTCTGATGCTTAAAGGCGTAGCCCAGGCTGAAGAAACCCATCACGCGGAAGTTCACACCACGCATAAGGCTATGCAGGTGCCTTCGGTGATTCGCCTGCTCACCTACCGTCATATTCCGCAGCAAAGCCGGGCGCTCTCGCGGAAAAATATCTTGCTGCGCGACCGCAACACTTGCCAGTTTTGCGGACACGCTTTGCCGGCTTCAGAACTAACCCTCGACCACGTGATGCCGCGTTCGCGCGGAGGCCGCTCGTCCTGGGAAAACCTGGTGGCCTGCTGCTACGGCTGCAACAATCGCAAAGGCGATCGAACGCCGGAAGAAGCCGGCTTGAAACTTCAGCGCCGCCCGCGCCCTTTCACTCTCCACACTTCGCGCCAACTAATGCGCCTGATCGGTCATCGCGACGAGAAATGGCGCAAGTACCTTTTCTACTAGCCTTTTCAAGCCCTTCGAGATTTAAGTCCACGTGCAACCTTTTCCATCGGTTCGCGTCTAACCATTCAAATACTTCTAGGACACACCCCGGGAAGTGGTACTGATTCAACTCAGGCCGCTTCCCTAATTTTTTGACCCTAATTTTTGGAATTGTTTTTCGGCGAAATGCTGATTGAAGAGTTGCGTCACTGCCGAAAGACTACTTCCATCCCGCGCCGCCAATTTTCGTTCAAACCAATACGCGTGATTTGGATTCCCGGAGAAAGATACTTTAATAACTTTTCAATCGCTGAATGGAACCGCAATCCCGGAGCGACCAGCCAAACCATCGGCGGTTTATCGTCCAGTTCGATTCCCGCGAAATAACCATGGCGTTGAAAATTTCCTTCCTGCTGATGCCGCCTAACGCGCAGCCAATAATCCACAGCCTGTACCGGTAGCTGAATATCTTCAGACGCTTTCAGCTCGATCACCACCAAACGCCCGCGTGTTGTGACGCCAAGCAAATCGATTACGCCGCGATCCCCCGCTGCTAAAGCCGGTACCTGTGAATACAAGTGTTTTGCATCCAGATGCGCGTCAAGTCTGCTGGGATCCTCCAGGATAAGCGTCTCCAGCCAACGCTCCGGCACCGCACGATAAAGCGCGTGATTTGTTTTTTCTGTTTGCGGCTGGCGACACCGTTCCAGGCTTCTTATCAGCCGCGTAAGCTTCGGCATCATCGCTGCGGACAAGTTTTCCCTAATATCCCCGAGCCCGAAGGAAGCGCCCTGCGCATTCCAGCGCGCAAATTCCAACCCCCGAAAACAAATCGCCAGTTCGGCGGCTCCGGATGTGACGCGAGTTTCTATCGCGGAAGAGGCGCTTGGCACGAGCGACCGAATTCGTGCGACGGTTTCACGTGAATCACCGAGAATCATTTCCACTTCGCGCCGCGGTACTAACCGGCTTTCCAGGTTTCCACCGTCCGCCGGATCCATTTTTTTCATCGGCCCGTCAGGTTCGCGCCACTCATATATCTCCACGCGCGCGCTCGAGGACAATGCGAGCACGCGCTCGCGAAGCGACCTGCTCGTGCCCGCCGGGACAAACAATCGCAAACCCGCCACCGCTCGCCGAGTGGCGTGCTCACGCTCCCAGTCCAGCCACAAAATTCCGTACGCGAGTATTCCGTCAATCACCGCCGCGTTTTCGTACGGTGAAACCGACAAGAAAGCCCAACCGCGTTCACCTTCCCGCATAAGTCCGCGAACATACAGCCCGGAAAAGGAATGTTCCAGGTCGGGAGATATGCTGAGCGATTCAATCGCAGCGTCGGGAAAACTTTCAGCGAGGATACGCCGGAATCGCGCGCGGAATTGTTCTCGGGTAACACGACCAGCGGAGCGCGGCGCGTCAGTTCTTACAAATTCAAGCCGCCCAGGCTTCGCGTTTCCAAAACGCTGTACTTCCAAAAGGACGCGATCATCGCTGCGTTCTTTCACGCGCACCACGCGGCGCGTAAGATTTCGCTCATCGGACCACAAGTGCACCAGCGCCGACTTGCCTTCGCATCGAAGATCGCAATGCAAGTTGGCAAGCTCCGCCAGCCATTCGCCGTCTTCGCGAACCTCCACGCTGCCCGACGCGGACATTTCTCCCAATACGCGGCCGAGCTCTGCCCACTCATTCGCAAAGGCGTTCAAGTGCACCACCAGCTTGTTTATATAAAGAAAGATTAAGAGTCGTGCGGTTATTCCAGAGCTAGCCCGGTGACGCGTATCGAAGGATACTGCTTATCCCATTCCACAGGAAGATGTTCCATTTGGATCTGAAAATCCTGATGCTTTCCGGGATCCAGTGGCGCAGCACCGGAGCCAATCAACTGATCTGTATCGCGTAAGATTACCTGATGAAAGGGATCGTGGAATTCCACGGTAACTTCCAGCGCTCGCACTTTTCTCGTCCCATCGTTGAGCACCGTGCCGGCCACATATGTGAAATCCTGGTTCAGGAAATTCGTGGCATGCGCCAACTGGATGTCCAGAAATTGAATGTGCGGTGCATAAGCTTGTTCCGCCGGGCCAAACGGCAGCTTCACGACGGTTGCGGCTGACTGAGAATGCATCACATGGGTCAGAAGAAGAAACCCTCCAAAAATCAGCAACACGATTATTGCGCCCGCCAGAAACGCCACGGGCAGACGTCTGCGCTCTTCGCGATACGGGGTTTCTCCTGGTTCCATGGTTTCCTGTTGGTCTAGCGGCCGAACAACAGCCTGTTTATCAAAGGTTCCGGCAATCCTGCTGCGGTCATCCTCTTTTGCACGGCTTCGATGTCGTAGGGCACGCGCCAGAATTCCACCGAATTGTTGGGAAGATCGGCGATAGCGAAGGCTGCGCGCGGATCTCCGTCGCGCGGTTGTCCCACAGATCCTGGGTTTAGAAGGTAAGTTGTGCCGGGCTCAATCGTCAGCGTGGAAAAAGGAGCATCGTCGGAAGGCTTGAAATGCAGCACGCCCACTTTGTTATCTCGTAGGGTGAAACCGCCTTGCAGATGGGTGTGACCAAAAAAAGTAATCGGTGAAGGCGCGTCGAGCAGCCCATCCAGCGCTTGCGCCGGCGCGAAAACATATTCGTCCTCGTCGCGATGCGCTCCGTGGACCAGCGAGAATCCGTCCACCGTTGCCGGACCGGTGGGTAATCCCTCCAACCATGTGCGATTCTCAGGCCGCAATTGATTCCGGGTCCACAGCGCCACATTCCGCGCGACCGGATTGAAGTCGTCCGCGTTAGCGATGCCGCTTCCGGCTTTGTCATGATTGCCGCGAATGGTCGTAGCGCCGAGTTCGCGAACCTTGTCAATTACCTCATTTGGATCCGGGCCATATCCAACCACATCGCCGAGACACAAAACCTTATCCCAGCGCCCTTGGGCGGCCGCTAGTGCAGCCTCCAGCGCTGTGGCGTTCGCGTGGATATCGCTCAGAATTAGATAGCGCATTCAACCACCCCGGTGGGCAGGAAGCGGATTATAGACGAACACGAGGGGCTTTTGCACGAAACTCCAAGAGAATAAACCCTAGCGGAAAACGGAGTTTGAGCTGTTCAGCGGATCAACATACAGTCGCCATAACTATAAAAACGGTATCCCTGTCTTACTGCGTGGCCATAGGCTTGCAAGATTTCTTTTCGCCCGCCAAAAGCAGCAACCAACGCAAGCAAACTCGAGCGTGGCAGGTGAAAATTTGTGAGCATTTGGTTCACGACCCGGATCGCCTTTCCGGGATAAATAAAAATTTCCGCGTCGGCACGGCCCGGAGCAATTAGTTCGTTGTCGCCTGTCGCTTTCTCCGCGGCATCTTCGAGCGCGCGGACTACGGTGGTTCCAACGGCCAGAATAGGCCGCCCTTCTTTCTTCGCTCTCACGATGGCTTGCGCCGCGCTTTCGGAAATCTCGTAAGACTCCGCGTGAATCTTATGGTCTTCGAGGCGCTCGGTCCGCACGGGTTCGAACGTCCCTAGGCCAACATCCAGAGTTATCTCCGCGATCTCGATACCGCGCTTGCGCATTGATGCAAGGATTTCAGGCGTGAAATGGAGGCCTGCAGTTGGCGCGGCCACTGCGCTCCCCTGCCGCGCATAAACGGTCTGATAGCGCTCGCGGTCGAGCGGCTCGTCTGCACGCTTGATGTAGGGCGGCAGCGGAATATGGCCCAGTCTAGCGATCACTTCGGCAAAACTTCCTCGCGACGTGAACCGCAAAAGTCGCAGACCGTATCCGGCACGGTCTTCCACGCGAGCTTCCAGTTCACCGTCGCCGAAAATTATGCGTTCGCCTACTGGGATCTTGCGTCCGGGACGAACCAGGCTCTCCCAAAGATCTTGTCCTATTTGCCGCACCAGCAAAACTTCGATGGAAGATTTCAGATGCTCGTCTCGCGCTGGATTGTTTTCTCCCGGCTTCTGCGAACGAAGGCCCTCGCGATGTCCAAAGAGGCGAGCAGGCAATACGCGAGTATTATTCAGCACAACGAGTTCATCGCCGCGCAGCAAGTCAGGAAAGTCGCGGAAATTGCGGTCTTCCATCGCGCCGGACTCTCGACCCAGCACCAGCATCCTCGCAGCATCGCGCCGCTCTGGCGGACGTTGCGCGATCAACTCCGGCGGCAAGTCAAAATCAAATTCACTCAGTTCCATCGGTTTCGTACTCGATCCGTACGCTCCAGTTCTAAGTATGCTGTACCATCTTAGCGAATCATCAGGCGCATTCAGCGCCCCGGGAAGCAATTGTGGCTGAAGATTCTGTCGTCATCACGACTCGAGGAGTTGAGCGACTGCGCGCCGGCCATCCGTGGGTCTATCGCAGCGACGTTCGCAGCGCGTCGGCGAACGCCGGCGCTATCGTACGCGTTATCGACGAGCGCGGACGCTATCACGGCCGCGCGTTTTACAGCGATAAGTCGCAAATCGCGGTCCGGCTGCTCACGCGCGAAGATGTTGCCATCAACCGGACTTTTTTCGCGGAGCGCATACGTCAAGCCGCAGCCTATCGCAAAACCGTGGTCGAGAATACTGACGCGTATCGCCTAATTTACGGGGAAGCCGACCTGCTGCCGTCCGTGGTCGTCGACGTCTATGGAGATTACCTCGTCATCCAGACGCTCAGCCAGTCCAGCGAGCGCTACAAAAACCTTCTGTGCGAAATTCTGGTGGAGCAGTTCTCTCCTAAAGGCATTCTCGAGCGGAACGATCCGAAAGTGCGTTTGCTCGAAGGGCTTGAACAGAAAGTCGGTGTCTTGCATGGCGAAGTGCCCGAAGAAATTCTGGCGAAAGAAAATGGCATCGCTTTTTACTACGACCTTCGAAACGGACAGAAGACTGGATCCTTTCTGGATCAGCGAGAAAATCACGCCGCCGCAGGGCAATATTCATCCGGGGAAGTCCTCGATTGTTTTGCCTACCAAGGGGGGTTCGCGCTTACGGTGGCGGGCAAAAGCGGCCATATCGAAGCTGTCGATATGGCGCCGGCAGCACTAAGCGCCGCGCGCCGCAATCAAGAAGCGAACGCCATCTCGAATGTGACTTTTCGCGAAGCGAATACATTCGACCTGTTGAAGGAATATGACGAAGTCGGGCGCCGTTTTGACACGGTCATTCTCGATCCGCCTGCATTCGCAAAGAATCGCGCCAGCATCCCGGCAGCCCAGCGCGGCTACAAGGAAATTAATCTGCGCGCCCTGAAGCTGCTAAAACCCGGCGGATATCTAGTCACCTGCTCGTGTTCCTACCACATTTCCGAGGCTCTATTTCTTCAAGTCCTAGCTGAGGCTGCCATAGACGCGCGCAAGGTAGTTACAGTGGTAGAGCGCCGTAGCCAAGCTCGCGACCATCCGATCCTGCTAACCATGCCCGAAACACACTATCTCAAGTGTATGATAATAAGAGTATTGTAGAGGAAATGAACAATTGGTTGGGTTGTTTTGTGCCCCTGAAAAATACTTGACAATGACGCACGCATATTTTATTATCTGATTGCGCTAACGAGCGCACACAATTTCTAGGAGGAGATCTAAGGCCATGAATTCCATTACGCGTTGGGACCCTTTCCGCAATCTCTCGTCGCTCCAGGAGCAGGTCAACCGGTTGTTTGAGTCCGGCATGCAAAGCCGCAACGACAACTCAGCATTGACCACTTGGGCTCCTGCGGTTGATATTTACGAGACTGAGAACGAGTTGGTTCTGAAAGCCGATCTGCCTGCGATCAATGAGAAGGATCTCGACATTCGCGTCGAGAACAACATGCTCACGATTCGAGGCGAACGGAAGTTTGAAAGCGAAGTGAAAGAAGACAATTACCTTCGGATCGAGCGCACTTACGGCTCCTTCAGCCGCAGCTTCGGTTTGCCGAACACGGTGAACGCCGAGGCCATCAAGGCGGAGTACAAGAACGGCGTGTTGACCATCGAAATGCCCAAGCGCGCTGAATCAAAACCGAAACAAGTAAAGATCAACGTAACAAACAACGGCAACTGAGTTAAACCAGCAGGAAACGACGAAGAGGGCCGTGATTTTGCCGGCCCTCTTTCTGTCTTAGTAGGAAAGTGAGAAAATCGCACCATGCCGCGACTCGACAAACTAACCATCAAAGCCCAGGAAGCCTTGCAAGCAGCGCAGGAGATGGGCGCGCGCTCCGGCCAGCAGCAGATCGAGCCGTTACATTTGCTTTGGGCTCTAATCTCTCAAAACGAAGGGGTCGTCCCACCCTTGCTGGAGAAGCTTGGTGTGTCGCCCGCTACCCTTGCAAGCGAAGTGGAAGCTCAGATCAACCGCCTGCCGAAAATTTCAGATGTTTCGCAACAGTATCTGAGTCCTGCAACCAACAAGATTCTCGATAAAGCTTTCGACGAAGCCCAGCGTCTCAAGGACGAATATGTTTCCACCGAGCACATTCTCCTTGGCATAGCTTCCGATTCTCGCGACCCTGCGGGCCAATTGCTCGCACGCCACGGGGTCACCCACGACGCGATCTTGCAGGCCATGACTTCCATTCGCGGCAGCCATCGCGTCACCTCGCAAAATCCCGAATCAACCTATCGCGCCCTAGATCAATACGGTCGTGACCTCACCGACCTGGCCCGCCGAGGCAAGCTGGATCCCGTAATTGGACGCGACGAAGAAATTCGCCGTGTGATGCAAATCCTTGCCCGCCGCACGAAAAACAATCCAGTGCTTATCGGCGAGCCCGGCGTAGGCAAAACGGCTATTGTCGAGGGTTTGGCACAGCGCATCGTCGCTGGCGACGTCCCCGAAGTTCTGAAGCCGAAACGCATCGTTACGCTGGACCTTTCTTCGCTAGTGGCGGGCGCTAAGTACCGCGGCGAATTCGAAGACCGCCTGAAAGCTGTCCTGAAAGAAGTCACTGAGTCGGAAGGCCAGATCATTCTCTTCATCGACGAACTGCACACCCTGGTCGGTGCCGGCGCGGCGGAAGGCTCCATGGATGCCTCCAACATGCTCAAGCCCGCTCTTGCGCGTGGCGAGCTGCGCGCGATCGGCGCTACCACGCTGAACGAATATCGCAAGTACATCGAAAAAGATCCCGCGCTGGAACGCCGCTTCCAACCCGTGTTTGTTGGCGAACCTTCCGTGGAAGACACCATCGCCATCCTGCGCGGGCTGAAAGAACGTTACGAAGTACATCACGGCGTGCGCATCAAGGACGCGGCCATCCTCGCCGCCGCCATGCTTTCGCAGCGTTATATCACCGACCGCTTTCTTCCGGACAAAGCCATCGACCTGATCGACGAGGCCGCCGCAGGTCTGCGCATGGAAATCGATTCGCTGCCCGCCGAGATTGACGAAATCGAGCGCCGCATCATGCAACTCGAAATCGAGAAGCAAGCGCTGCGCAAAGAATCCGACCAGAATTCCCGCGATCGCCTGAAACAAATTGACAAAGATCTGGGCGGCCTGCGCGAGCAGTCCAACGCCCTGAAAGCGCATTGGCAGACCGAAAAAGATGCCATCGGGCGCATCCGCAAATTAAAAGAACAAATCGAGCAGTTGAAAGCCGATGAGCAGCGCTACGAGCGCGCTGGCGATCTTTCCAAGGTTGCCGAGATCCGATATGGCAAGTTGTCCAGCGCTGAAAAAGAGTTAAAAGTCGCGCAGGACCGCCTGAGCGAATTGCAGAAAGATCATCCCATGCTGAAAGAAGAAGTTGGCGAGGAAGAAATCGCCAAGATCGTCAGCAAATGGACGGGAATTCCGGTTGGCCGCCTTCTGGAAGGCGAGGTTCAGAAACTTATTCACATGGAAGAACGTCTGCGCGATCGAGTGGTTGGCCAGGATGAAGCGCTCGCCAGCGTCGCGAACGCTATCCGACGCAGCCGCTCAGGCTTGGGCGATCCGAACCGTCCCATTGGCTCGTTCCTCTTTCTCGGGCCGACCGGAGTGGGCAAGACTGAGCTCGCGCGGGCGCTCGCTGAATTTTTGTTCGACGACGAAAAAGCCATCATCCGCCTGGACATGTCCGAGTACATGGAAAAACATTCCGTGGCCCGCATGATCGGCGCGCCTCCAGGGTACGTAGGATACGAAGAGGGCGGACAACTCACGGAACAAGTCCGTCGCCGTCCGTACTCCGTGGTGCTGCTCGACGAAATCGAGAAAGCGCATCCGGATGTTTTCAACGTGCTGCTGCAGATTCTCGACGACGGCCGCTTGACTGACGGAAAAGGTCGCGTGGTAGATTTTCGCAACACGGTGATCATCATGACCTCTAACGTCGGCTCTTCGGCCATCTTTGAGCTTGCTGCCAAAGATCCGAAGAAAGCGCGCGAACAGGCCATGTCCGCCCTACGCGAACTTTTCCGTCCGGAATTTCTGAATCGAATCGACGACATCGTGATGTTCAAGCCGCTCGGCAAAGATCAGATCGAGCGCATCATCGAACTGCAAATGAGGAGTCTGACCAAGCGGCTTGCGGAACGCCAGTTGACCATCGACCTGACTCCGGCGGCCAAGTCTTTGCTCTTCCGCGAAGGCTACGATCCCGCCTATGGCGCGCGCCCCATGAAGCGCGCAATTCAGCGCCTAATTCAGGACCCACTGGCGCTGAAGCTTCTGGACGGCGAGGTTCACCCCGGCGACCACGTCTTAGTTGACGCGGATTCCAAAACCGGCGAAATGAAAATCACGCGTGAAGTTTTGAAGGCAGGCGCCGCTTAATCTGAAGTCCGGGCCCAAAGGCACAAAGTATGAAAACTATAAAGACCACATTGCTTCTAACCGCTTTAACGCTACTACTCTTGTTTCTAGGAGAGTCTTTCGGCGGCCAGCGCGGCCTGACAATCGCGCTGGTTGTAGCCGTCCTGATGAACGGCACGGCCTATTTCTTCTCGGACAAAATCGCGCTCGCTTCCAGTGGCGCGCAACCAATTAGCAGAGAAGAGGCTCCACGTCTCTACGCGGTGATGGAGCGGCTCTGCGGCAAAGCTAATTTGCCTATGCCTAAGCTGTATCTGATTCCTCAGCCTGCGCCCAACGCATTCGCCACCGGCCGCAATCCCAGCCATGCGTCGGTCGCTGTAACAGAAGGCTTGCTCGAACTGATGAATGACGACGAACTCGAAGGAGTGATCGCGCACGAGCTTTCTCACGTGCGTAATTACGACATCCTGACCTCTTCCATCGCCGCCACACTCGCCGGCGCAATAATGTGGATCGGCCGAATGGGACAGTGGGGCATGATGTTTGGAGGCTTCGGCGGGCGCGGTCGGGATCGCGAAGGCGGAGGAATCACTGCGCTCTTGATGCTGATTCTTGCGCCGCTCGCTGCCGTACTTCTGCAGCTCGGAATTTCCCGGCAGCGCGAATATCAAGCAGACGCGTCCGGCGCGAGAATGGTCGGCCAACAATACGGTTTGATCAGCGCCCTGGAAAAGCTTGGCGCGTACAATCAGAAAATCCCGTCAAACATTCCGCCGTCTACTGCCGCTCTTTGCATCGTGGCGCCCTTTTCCCCGCGCCAAATCCTCACCGGCCTGTTTAGCACTCATCCGCCGCTCTCCGACCGCATAGCCGAGCTGCGAAACATGACTATCACCAGGTAAGGGGCGCAACGCTATCCAACGAAGGCGTGGCGAAACCGGCAAAAAAGTCCATGTAGTGGATATATTAATCCACCACGCAGAAAACTTTAAAGTAGCGTAAAAATTGCAGTATTAAAATGATTTCTAGAACTCCCTTTAGCGGCCTACTTTTCAGCAAACACCACATAATCAGTAGCTTGAGAAGGGTTCCCCGTTTGGCCTAATTTGGTTCTGCGCTTGCTCCTACACGCCTCGCAGCAGGGTTCACACAGGAGAAAAAGCAATGAACGAAGAGAGACAAGAAATTATCACAGAGGACGCCGCCGCGCCCCGCTGGGTCGGCATCGTTATCGTCGCACTGGCCGTGGTTTCACTCGTGGCGCTGGGCGCAGGCTGGACGGCCTCTACGCGCTCGAAAGAACTCGAGCAGAATCTGGCGAGCCAGAACGAACAGATTAAGAAGAACGAAGAAGTACTTAGCCAGCGGCTGGCCAAGTCGGAAGACACCAACGCGCAGCTCCAGGGCGAGCTCGGCGTTGTAACGGACAAGATGAAGCTCACGGAAGGCGAGCTGAGCAAGGCCCGCAGCCAGGCCAAGAAAATCAAGGAAGAAGACGCGAAGGAATTGGCCGACTTACAGAACCAAACTTCCGCGCAGCTCGCGACCAAGGCCAATGTTGACGATGTCAACAAGCTTGGCACGGACGTGAACGGCGTGCGGACGGATCTGGAGAGCGAGAAGAACAATCTTCAGATGGCCCGCGGCGAATTCGGCACACTAATCGCCAAGAACCATGACGAAGTGGAAGAGCTCCGCCGTCTTGGTGAACGCGATTACTACGAGTTCAGCATCGACAAGAAAAACAACCGCGAGAAAGTCGGCAATCTGATGGTTGAGCTTCACAACACCAATACCAAGAAGAGCCAGTACACGGTGACCATCTTTGTTGACGACCAACGCCACGACAAGAAGGGGTTGACGGCCAACGAGCCGCTTTACTTCTTCGAGAACGGCGCGCGTGCTCCGCTTGAGTTCGTTGTGAACCAGGTGGGCAAGGACAAGATCACCGGATACCTGAGCGTTCCCAAGGTAAATCAGGCACACACGCAAGCTGTTTCCGGCGGTAACTAAGGCAGCATAGACCCGCGCACTGGCGGGCGCGGCAAGTGACAAAAGGGGGCGTCCCGACGCCCCCTTTTTTATTCGGCTTTCTTTTTTATTCAGCCTTTTTGGCCGCGCGTTGTTTGCGGGTCAGAAACCGTTTCGCCAAGGACGAAAGTTGATCGTGCTTCAGCTTCCCTTGTTCATACATCTGCACTTTCTTTTTAGCGACCTTCCGCCGGCGGCGTTGCCGCTTTTGAGCTACGTACCGCTTTTCATTTGCCATTCAGTTCCTCCGCAATTATCGACATCTGATTGTAGCGGAGAAGGAAAATGATGCAAGGTTCGCGTGTGTTTTTGCCTTGAACTTCAAGTACGATTCTTAGAGCTATGGCGATCACTGCCATCTACGCGAGCCGCATCTTCACTCCTCAGGAGGAGCTTAGCGATAGTGTGATTCTCACGGAAGACGGCCGCATCATTGCCATTGGCCATCGCGACGAAGTGAAAATTCCGACCGGGGCCATCGATTACATCGCGGCGGGCATGATCGTTGCGCCAGGATTCGTCGATGTACACATACACGGCGCGGGCGGCCACGACGTGATGGAAGCTACTCCCGCCGCACTCGACTGCATCACTTCTACAGTCGCGCGTTACGGTACCACTTCAATTCTCGCCACAACCGTTACTGCCTCGGTGGACGAAACGTGCCGAAGCCTTGAGGGAATCGCTCAATACATTCGTGCGCATGAGAAGTTTGAACAGGATAGCGCCGGTCCAGTCGCGGAGATACTGGGCATTCACCTGGAAGGCCCGTTTATTTCCAAGTCTCGGCGAGGCGTGCATCCGCCCGACTCCATCGCGCGGCCTTCGGTGCAAATTCTGGAGAAATTTCGGGCAGCCGCCGATGGATTAATTCGCATGGTTACTGTGGCTCCCGAAATTCCCGGCGCACTCGACTTGATCCAAGCTGCGGTGTCCAATGGCATCGTGGCCGCCATCGGCCATACCGACGCGAATTACGATCAAACCCAAGCCGCAATCCAGGCCGGTGCGCGCCACACCGTCCATTTCTACAATGCTATGCGGCCGTTTTCACACCGCGACCCAGGAATCATCGGCGCGGTACTTACCGAGCCCGACGTCACTGCGGAGGTCATCGCCGACGGAATCCACGTTGCCGGTCCCGCAATTCAAGTTCTTCTGGGCACGAAGGGATTCGATACCGTACTGCTCGCCAGTGACGCCACCGCTGCGACTGGCATGCCTGACGGAAATTTCCGTCTCGGCAATTTTGAAGTGGTGGTAAAAGACGGCGTATGTCGCAACGCGGAAGGAAAGCTCGCCGGCAGCACGTTGACGCTCGATCGCGCGCTGCGTTACATCGTTGCGCTGGGGGTCCCGCTGGCTGACGCGGTGCGCATGGCCACAATTCTCCCTGCTCGGCGTGTAAGCCTCGCAGGAAAAAAAGGAATCATCGCATTAGGCGCTGACGCAGACTTGGTAGTCCTAACTCCCGATCTGCGTGTGGTAGGAGTGATGACGCGAGGCGCAGGGCTGGCCTAGTCTGTTACGGGTTCAATGAGATTTTCAGCGCTTCAGCCAGCAGGTAGGGATCAAACGGGCTGGCTGCGAAAAAATGTCCGTCGATTTCCAACGTGGGAACTTTGCGGCGGCCATTGTTCGCGCGAAGCACGAGCTCTTCTGCATCAGGGGATTCGTCGATATTTACTTCCCGAAACGGGATTTTTCTCTCCCGCAGAAACTGTTTGGCTCGTCTGCAGTCGCAGCACCAGCCTGTCGAGTACACTGTGATTTCAGCCATTCGCGCCCCGGTCTACCTTCGTGGATCGTTCTAGCTGCTATAGTTATTGGATGCTAGCACGGGCTTGCGGATGCCGCCATGCGCTCAAGCAGTAATTCGGTGTCGTTTTGGTACCTCCGAGCAAGTACCTTTGATTGAACAAGTTGCGGTCCGTGTTTCGGATTGTTAATGTGAGGAACGCTGGGAGTCCGGCGTTGATCCCGTTCCGCCCTTCGAAGCTGTTTGTAAACGAGCGTTAGCCCGTTCAATCTTGGCTTCCGCTTCTCGGGATTCAGCCTCCGGCGTCCCAGGCTTGGCAGCTTCGGCTTGGGCCTGCTGAAGCGCCGCGCGAGATCGCGTCACGTCGATTTCCTCGGCGCGCTCCGAAATTTCCGCCAGCACGATTACGCGGTCGGGAAGAACTTCCGCAAATCCGTTGATCACCGACAAATAGCCAGTCTGGCCGCCTTTGTGATACGTCAGCGTGCCGACGCCCAACAAGGTAATCAGAGGAGCGTGACCTGGCAAAATGCCCAGATAGCCGTCCTTGCCGGGCATTTCGAGCGATTGCACGTTCTCGCTGAGTACGTGCCGCTCGGGCGTGACAACTTGCAGTTCGATAGCTTCAGGTAGCATTTATTTGTAGGCTCGCTGGCTAGAGACCAAAACTACGCCACCGCCGCCATCTTCTCCGCCTTTTCCTTCACTTCTTCGATCGTACCAACCATGTAGAAAGCCTGCTCGGGCAAATCGTCGTGCTTTCCTTCGACGATTTCCTTGAAGCCGCGCACGGTGTCTTCCACCTTCACGTACTTGCCTTCCAGTCCGGTAAACTGCGCCGCCACGTTCATCGGTTGCGACAGGAATTTTTCAATCTTGCGGGCGCGTGTCACCGTCTGTTTGTCATCATCCGAAAGCTCTTCAATTCCGAGAATCGCGATAATGTCCTGCAACTCGCGGTAGCGCTGAAGCACTGATTTCACCGCGCGCGCCACGTTGTAGTGCTCCTGGCCCACAATGCGTGGGTCCAAGATGCGCGAAAAGCTCGCAATCGGGTCGACCGCCGGATAAATTCCGCGTTCCACAATCTGCCGGCTCAAGTTCGTGGTTGCATCCAAGTGCGCAAACGTCGCTGCCGGCGCTGGGTCGGTGTAATCGTCCGCCGGCACATAAATGGCTTGCACCGACGTGATCGATCCCGTCTTGGTGGAAGTAATGCGCTCCTGCAACTCGCCGATTTCCGTGTTCAAGTTCGGCTGGTATCCCACGGCCGAAGGCATGCGGCCGAGCAGCGCCGAGACTTCCGAGCCCGCTTGCACGAATCGGAAAATATTGTCGATGAAAAGCAGGACGTCCAAATGTTCTTCGTCACGGAAATATTCCGCCACCGTCAGTCCCGTCAATCCAACGCGCAGACGCGCGCCGGGCGGTTCCGTCATCTGGCCGTAAATCAGCGCACAGCGTGATTTCTCGGAATTCCCGGGCACCACTACGCCGGACTCCTGCATTTCCAGCCACAGGTCGTTTCCTTCGCGCGTGCGCTCACCCACTCCGGCAAAAACGGAGACGCCACCATGCTTCATGGCGACGTTATGAATCAATTCCTGAATCAAAACCGTCTTGCCCACACCCGCGCCGCCGAACAACCCGATCTTGCCGCCTTTCAAATAAGGCTCGATCAGGTCCACCACCTTGATTCCGGTCTCAAACATTTCCAGGTTTGTAGACTGATCTTCGAGCGACGGCGCGGGGCGATGAATCGGATACCGCTTGTCCGTCTTCACCGGCCCAAGTTTGTCCACCGGCTCACCCAGCACGTTTAGCACGCGGCCCAGTGTAGCGCGGCCTACCGGCACTGAAATCGGCTCGCCCAGGTTTATGGCTTTCATCCCGCGAACGAGACCCTCCGTCGGCTTCATCGCCACGCACCGCACGCGTCCTTCTCCCAACTGTTGTTCCACTTCTGCGACGATATCTAGAGGCTCCGGAACATCAAATCCTTCGCTAGTGATTCGCACGGCGTGGTGAATAAACGGCAGGTGATGTTCTTGAAACAAAATATCCACGACCGGCCCAATCACCTCAACTACGTGCCCTATCTTTTCGTCGTCTTTATGTTCTGCCATGCTCTTCTCCTGAGTTTTTCAAAAGGGCGCGCCCTACGACATTGCGGAAGCCGCGCCGCTCACAATCTCGATAATTTCCTTGGTAATTCCAGCTTGCCGTATCTTGTTCATCTGCAAAGTAAGCTTGTCAATGAGCTCCGACGCATTTCGGGTGGCAGCGTCCATCGCCGTCATACGCGCCGCATGTTCAGCCGCCGCGGATTCCAGCAAAATCCGAAAGATTTCTGTTTCCAGATAACGCGGCATCAAAGCCTTGAAAATTTCATCTACCGGCTGCTCATAAATATAATCCACCAGAAATTCGTCGCCTCGCGGAGCTCGTTCCATGGGCAGCGAGCTGTCCGGGCCCGCATGACTAGCGAGCGACTTCTCAGCATCCTTTTTCTCTCGATTCACTACTTCCG
This sequence comes from uncultured Acidobacteriota bacterium, assembly GCA_963838475.1. Taxonomy (GTDB): domain Bacteria; phylum Acidobacteriota; class Terriglobia; order Acidiferrales; family UBA7541; genus Palsa-295. Next base: position 164,313 of record CAWIRJ010000004.1, on the reverse strand, counting down.
GATCGATGGGCAGCAATTTTTGGACCGTCAGGTTCTGCACCATCACGTTCTTGAACTCGTTATAAACGGCGTACACCGCATCCACTTCGCCGCTGACGTAGAGGTCTGCGATTTTCGTGGAAATTTCCTTGGCCTTGGAAAACTCCACTTTCGCTGAAACATCCAGATACTCCCCGACCATTTCCAGCCCGCGCTTGCGGAATGTGTCGCGCGCTTTCTTGCCGACCACCATCAGCTCAAGCTTTTTCGATGAGTGTTCGCGCATGAATTCAGTCGCGCGGCGAATCACGTTAGAATTAAACGCGCCAGCCAGGCTGCGATCACCGGTCAGCACCAGCACCAAAATCTTGTCTTCGCCGCGGCGAACTAGAAGCGGATGCGAGATATTTTCCATGCGCGCGGCCGCCGAGCGCAACACCCGCAGTATCTCGCGCGCGTACGGCCTGGCTGCGAACACGCCTTCCTGCGCGCGCCGCAATTTCGCCGCCGCAACAAATTTCATTGCGCGCGTAATTTGCTGCGTGTTCTTCACCGAACGAACGCGCCGCCGATAATCGAGTAGTGTGGGCATGAATCGTAGCTAGGCAGTTATCCTATGGACTAATGCGCAGCCGGAGCCGGGGCAGCCTCGTGAGAACCCGCTCCGTGCTCCTGTTTCGGTGGAATTTTTTGCTGAGCTTTGTCTTCTTCGTTCTTCGCGTTGTCTTCCTGCTTCGGTTTCTGCGGTAGCGAAGCCTTGAACGCTTCTTTAAACGCGTCCAGCGCCTTCTTGGCTTCCGCCTTAATCGTGTCGTCAAACGCTTTCTTTTCGCGCAGCGCTTTCAGCAGCCCGTTATAATTCGTCTCGATAAACGGATACATCTCAAGCTCAAATCGACGGCACTCCGAAACTTCCAAATCCTCCAAATAGCGGTTGGCCGCCGCATAAATAATCAAAACCTGCTTCTCGACTGGCAGCGGCTGATACTGATCCTGCTTCAAAATTTCCACCAAGCGTTGGCCGCGTGCTAGTTGCGCCTGCGTAGCTTTATCCAACTGCTCCGTCCCGAACTGCGCGAAAGCCGCCAAATCGCGATACTGTGCGAGATCCAATCGCAACGTACCGGCCACTTGTCGCATAGCTTTAATCTGCGCGTTGCCGCCGACGCGGCTTACAGATAGTCCAACGTTCACCGCAGGCCGCACGCCGCTATTGAACAAGTCCGCTTCCAGGTAAATCTGCCCGTCCGTGATCGAAATTACGTTCGTCGGGATGTAAGCAGAAATGTCGCCGGCCTGCGTTTCAATCACAGGCAGCGCCGTCAACGATCCCGCCCCGAGCTCATCATTTAATTTCGCCGCGCGTTCCAGCAAGCGCGAATGCAAAAAGAAAACATCGCCAGGGAACGCCTCGCGCCCGGGAGGACGCCGCAGCAGCAACGAAATTTCGCGATACGCTTGTGCGTGCTTGGAAAGGTCATCGTAGAAACACACCGCATGCCGCTTCGAATCGCGGAAGTATTCGCCGATAGCGCATGCCGCGAACGGCGCGATGTACTGCATGGAGGCCGACTCCGATGCCGACGCCGCCACCACGATGCTGTGCTCCATCGCGCCATAGTCGGTGAGAATCTTTACGATCTGAGCAATGGTCGAACGCTTCTGCCCAATCGCGCAGTAAATACAAATCATGTCGCCGCCGCGCTGATTGATGATCGTGTCCAGAATAATCGCGGTCTTTCCAGTCTGCCGGTCGCCGATGATCAACTCGCGTTGCCCGCGCCCGATCGGAATCATCGCGTCGATGGACTTAATTCCGGTTTGCACCGGCTCGCGGACGGGTTGACGATCAACGACGCCCGGCGCCAATCGTTCCAGCGGATTGCGCGAGTCGGTTTGTATCGGCCCTTTGTCATCCACCGGATTTCCGAGCGCGTCCACCACGCGTCCCAGCATGGCATCGCCTACCGGCACGGACATAATCTTGTTGGTGCGTTTGACGGTATCGCCTTCTTCAATCTCGGTGTAATCGCCAAGCAGCACGACGCCGACTTGATCCTCTTCCAGGTTCAGCGCTATTCCGAACACATCGTGCGGAAAAGCCAACATCTCGCCTGCCATGCATTTGTCCAGACCATGAACGCGCGCGATTCCGTCGCCGACGGAAATTACTGTCCCTACTTCGTCCACAGCCAGCGTTTGCTGGTAGTGTTCGATCTGCTCGCGCAATATTTTTGTAATCTCGTCGGCTTTGATGTTCGCCATTCTTGCTCCTAATTTTTTGAAGAACTATTCCGTTTCCAGTTGCTCGCGCAAACGGTTCAACTGCTCGCGCACCGACCCGTCATAAATCGTGGAACCGACGCGCACGACTACGCCGCCCAGCAGCCCTCGATCTTCGCGATACTGGGCTTTGATTCGCTTCCCTGTGCGCTTCTCCATCACTGCGGTTAATTCTTTTTTCTCCGCGTCGCTCAATTGCTTCGCCGAACTCACTTCTGCTTCAGCGATTCCCATACGCATATTCAATTGCTGTTCCAATGCCTCGAGCATCTCGCGAAACATTTCCGTGCGCCGGTGAGCCACTACCAAATAAATAAAATTTCGCACGGTTTCATCGATGCCCATTTTCTCGGTGACTTCCCGGATCACTTTTTCCTTGATCTCCAGGCTCACCGCCGGAGTTTCCAGGGCGTTGCGCAGCTCTGCCGAAGAATAAAACACGTCGAGAAACGCCGAAAGGTCGCCCTTGGCGTCGCGTTTACGCTCCAGCGCCACGCTAGCCAGCGCGGAGGCGTATCGATCCGCCACTGCGCTCAATTGACGCTCCTTTCCATCTCCGCCACGAATGTGCGAAACAAGGACGCCTCCGCTTGCGGCGTCATCTCTTTTTGCAGCATCGCTTCCGCGCGCTCAATAGCCATCCGTGCTGCCCGCGCTTTCAATTCCTGATTCGCCGCGCGTCCAGCCGCTTCTATTTCTATTTGCGCCTCGCGCTCGATTCTGTCCGCTTCCGATCGGGCCAAATCGTGAAGCCGTTTCGTTTCCGCTTGCTGATCGCGCTTGCCTTCCTCTCGTATCCTCTTGATCTCTTCGTCCAGGCCGCCCAGCTTTTGTTCGATTTCCTTTTTCTGGCGCTCGGCGGCTTCGCGCGCCCGCGTACCTTCCGCGATCTTCTCCGCTATCTCGCCCGCTTGCGCGCGGAAATAAGGACCGCCCCACTTCACCGCGGCGTATGCTATCCCCAAAAAAACGATGGCAAAATTCAGCCAGCGGAATATGTAACCAGTTGGAGTCTCCGCCGCCGGCGTTTCGTTCTCTTGTGCCAACACCGGCCACACCGCCAGCATCAGAAATACCGACAAAAATCCAAAAACTCGCGCCACGCGCTTCATCGTGACGCTCCCTGCGGAGATGGATTCTCGAGAATCGTTCGTACAATTTCCGCCGCAAGTGAATCGGTCTGGGCCGCAACCTCGCGGCTAGCTACGGCCAGCTCAGCCGCTATTTTCTTCTTGGCTTCCACCACTTCTTCCAGCGCGCGCGAGCGCATCGCTTTCAGCAGCCGCGCGCGCTCATCCAAAGCGGCTTGCCGTGCAGCTTCTTGCTCCGCGTAAATTTCAGCGCGAACTTTTCGCAATCTTTCGTTGTACTCCTGCAGTTCTTTACCCGCTTCGGCTTCGAGCTCGGCCGCTTCGCGACGCGCTCCCTCAATCTTTGCGTCGCGTTCTGCCATGGCTTTCTGTATCGGCGTGAAAAAAGCCCAGCGCAGAAACAAATAGAAAAGAAAAACAATAACCACTGTGGGCACAGCTTGAAGGAACAACTCAGCGAGCTGGCGGAGGATTTCCATGGTCAGGAGATAGTACGGATCAGGCGCCCCGTTTAGAAATTGTTTGCATGCTTCCGGGGCGACACCCTCGCCCGCCGGAACACACTTCTAGGATCAACAAAGCTCGTGATTATCGCATCGCTATCGGCTTCCGTCAACGCTGAGCTTAACTCGTCAAAGGACAGATCTTTCAGCAACTTATGCTCTGGCCCACAGCTTCGCCTACGCTTGGAAGACATCTTTCTTGCTGACCACCACCCAGAGCAACAACGCCAGCAGCGGAACTGCGAAAATCACTCCAAACCAAATCGGAAAATGCATCACCTGGGCCGGATTCGACGAGCCTTGCATGTCACGCATCATATCGCCCATGGCTTGATCGAACCGCGCCTGCGTCCCCGGAATCAGCACCATCGTCAGCGAATTGAATATCAGGAATTGAAAATAGTAAATTGCCAGCGTGCGTCCCCAGGGCCGGAGCTTCAGCAAGCCGAACGCTGTCAGGGACTGAACGAGCGCCAGCGCAAACATAATAAGCGACGCGAAGGTTCCCTTGAAAAAGAATCCAAAGAAGAACACGGGCGGATTGACCGAAAGCCCCAGAACGCCAATAAACGCGCTGATCAGCAGATACCAAGCGATCAGTGTGATACTAAGTGGTCGCGTCCCTGGCGCAATCATCAAGTCATCTGATATTCGCCGGGGCATCGCACCCGGCAGCTTCAGAAATTGTTCCTTCGTGGATCGTTTGTTGAAGAAATAGAGCCACCATCCGCCTAGGACCGCCAGGGCACCATACAACAGCGTCAAGAAAATCCGCATGCCCGTCAAAAGACCTGGTGTCAACTGCGGGTTCACCACCGTCCCCGGCGGCGGAAACGGCACCATCAGAAACATGACCAGTCCTGGGATACAAATTAACAATAGGAACGCGCTGAAAACCATGATCGAGACCCGCGACCACTCACGTAAACCAAGCAGGGCCCTCCCCGTCGCCAGGCCCCAGGCTCCCGCTGCAATAAATAGAACCGCGGTGATCATCATGACATATTTGAAGAACTGCGCCTGATTCTGAGGAACGGAAACACCACCGGTGGAGGCGAATAACATCATGACACCCATCAGCAACGCGAGCACGCTACCAAGCAAAACAACAACGGCAGATATTGTGACGCCAGCCGATCGATTCATAACCCGCCCGGGCCGAGTTTTGCGCTGGAGTATACAACACCCGCCGCTATCTCTTCTTCGGAACCGGGATTTCTAGGGCTGGCGAAATTTCGAATGGCGTGCTTACATAAAGCTATAGAATGTATCGCTTTGCGGCTGACGACCTCGCATCACCTGGTCCGGCCGTAATAAGGAGATTTCTTAAAATGCCATCTTTTCCCGGAGTCGATTTCCTCGACTTCGATTCCCTCTTGAGCGACGAGGAAAAACTCGCGCGCCAAACGGCTCGTCAATTTGTGGACGACGAGATCATGCCCATCATCGAGCAATACAATCGCGAAGGAAAATTCCCGGTGCAACTCGTTCCGCAGATGGCGGAACTTGGACTTTTCGGCGCCAGTCTTAAAGGTTACGGTTGCGCGGGAATGTCCAACGTGGAATACGGTCTGGTGACCCAGGAACTCGAGCGCGGCGATTCCGGCTTGCGAAGCTTTATTTCCGTGCAATCCGCGCTGGTGATGTACCCCATCCACGCATTTGGCTCCGACGCACAAAAAGACAAATGGCTGCCACTGCTGCAACAGGGAAAAGCCATCGGCTGCTTTGGCCTCACCGAACCACAGTTCGGATCCAATCCGGGAGGCATGCTCTCCCGCGCGGTGAAAAAAGGTGACAGCTACATCCTGAATGGCGAAAAAATGTGGATCACCAACGGCTCCATCTCTGACGTAGCCGTGGTTTGGGCGAAAACAGAAGACGACAAGATTCGCGGTTTCCTGGTTGAAAAAGGCACGCCGGGTTTTAAAGCTTGGGACGTCCACGGAAAATATTCGCTGCGCGCTTCGGTCACTTCCGGCCTGGCGATGACGGATTGCAAAATCCCGGCGGCGAATTTGCTTCCCGGCGTGGAAGGCTTGAAAGGTCCACTTTCCTGCCTGAACCAGGCTCGCTACGGGATCGGTTGGGGCGCCATCGGCGCGGCCATGGCGTGCTATGACTCAGCTCTGAACTACGCGAAGCAGCGCAAACAATTCGCTAACAAACCGATCGCTTCGCATCAATTAGTGCAGGAAAAACTGGTCTGGATGATCAACGAAATCACCAAAGCGCAACTTCTCGCGCTTCAAGTGGGAAAGCTGAAAGACAAGGGGCGCGTGCACCCGTCGCATATTTCCATGTTGAAGATGAACAATGTGTGGATGGCGCTGGAGACCGCTCGCATGGCGCGCCAGATCCTGGGAGCTAACGGGATCGTGGACGATTACCCCATCATGCGCCACATGAATAATCTCGAATCTGTGATCACTTACGAAGGCACGCACGACATTCATAAGCTCATCATCGGCGAACGCATTACCGGAATTGCGGCCTTCGAATGAGCCTGAAGGCTCGGTGCTCGTTCCGCCAGGCGCTTTTATTTGCCTTGGCGCTGGTGTTGCTCGCGCCGCGTGGCTTGCGCGCTGCGGAACCCGCCGCGTCAAAACCAAAGATTCGCGCCATAACGGCTTTTGTCCGCCTCGACCGCGCGCATTACAAAGAGCAAATTCAAGATGCTTTGAATTTTCTGCGCCGAGCTAAAACGGCTTTCGAAAAATCAGGGTACGAAGTCCAAACCATTCGCATCACCACGCAGCCTTTCCCCGAATACACGCGGGATCTATCCGAAGCGGAGACGCTGGCGTTCTTCCGCGAATATGACGCACTGGCGGTGAAAGAAGGATTCGACGCCTCTATCGGCCCTGCGATGATGAAGGACGTGGACGACGCGCGCGAAGCCGAGTTGCTCGCAAAAATTCTCGCGGGCGCCAAAACTTTGGAAGGCTCCATCTTCATCGGCGGCGAAGACGGCATTCATTGGAAGTCCATTCGCGCCGCAGCCGCGGTGATGAAATACCTGGAAGCTAACAGCCCGCACAGTCAGGGCAATTTCAGCTTCAGTACCTCGTCTTTCGTTCCGGACGGCACGCCGTTCTATCCTGCGTCTTATCTCGCAGGTCAAGGCAAGCAATTCGCCATCGGTTTGCAGTCTGCAAATGTTGTCGCTGACGTCTTTGCTTCCGCGAAATCTCCGGACGCCGCCGAGGAACAGTTGAATTCTTCACTCACCATCTATGCTCAGCAGGTCGAGAAGACTGCGAAAGAAATCAGCCAAAGTAGCGGATGGAAATATGGAGGAATCGATCTTTCGCCGGCGCCCTTGAAAGAAATTTCGATCGGAGGCGCGATCGAGAGTTTTCTCGGCGCACCAATAGGAACGAGTGGCACGATGACTGCAGCCGCCCTGATCACGCGGGCGCTCAAAGCGGTTCCTGTCACCCAAGCAGGGTATTCCGGATTAATGCTGCCGATCCTGGAAGATTCCGTCCTCTCCAAACGTTGGACTGAAGGCCACCTCTCCATCGATGCTCTGCTGTCCTACTCCGCGGTATGCGGCACAGGGCTCGATGTGATCCCGCTTCCCGGGGACATCTCGAGCGAGCAACTCGAGAAGATTCTCGGTGACGTGGCCAGCCTCTCGGTGAAATGGCACAAACCGCTCTCCGCGCGCCTGCTCCCGGTGGCTGGGAAAAAAGCCGGCGACCAGACTGAATTCGATGATCCTTTTCTGGTAAATGCAAAAATCCAGCCGCTCCCGTGATCCTGTTAAAAATAATCCTCGACACTTCGCCTTGTTTGAAAACATCCCAATTGGATTATGATAGGCGCCCCGGGCGGAAGTCCCCGACGCTCGACTTCAATCTCGCTTCTCAGGAGCCATGATGGAGAAAGCACTCAGCCTGGAATTCTTGCGCGTGGTAGAGCGTGCCGCTATCGCCTCGGCACACACCATGGGCTTGGGGGACCGCCATAAGTCGGATCAGATGGCCGTAGAAGCCATGCGCTCGGAAATGGATTCCGTGGGCATGGACGGAACCATCGTCATCGGTGAAGGCGAGCGCGACGAAGCACCCATGCTTTTCATCGGGGAAAAAGTGGGCGCCGCCGTCCGCGATAAGAGCCGCAAATACCCGGAAGTCGATATAGCTGTGGACCCATTGGAAGGAACGAACCTTTGCGCCACCGGCGAACCCAACGCCATCGTCGTCCTCGCTGCAAGCGATCGCGGCGGCCTGCTCCACGCTCCCGATCTGTACATGGAGAAAATAATCGTGGGTCCCTCTTGTAAGGGGGCTGTCGAGCTGGATGCGCCGGTTGCCGATAATTTGAAAGCCATCGCGAAGCGGCTCAATCGAAAAGTGGAAGACCTCGTTATCATCGTGCTCGATCGGCCGCGTCACGAAGATCTTATCTCCCAGATCCGGGCCGCCGGTGCTCGCATTCGGTTAATCTCCGACGGCGACCTATCAGCCGGCATAAGTGCCGCGGTGGTAGGCACCGGCGTGCACGCAGTTATGGGCATCGGGGGCGCTCCGGAAGGAGTTCTGACCGCCGCGGCTCTGCGTTGCTTGAATGGCCAAATTCTCGCTCGCCTGGTGGTTTCCAAACCGGAGCACCACGAGCGCATCGCGCAAATGGGCATCAAGGATCCCAAGCGCATTTACAGCACGGAAGATCTCGCGCCCGGGAAGAAAATCATCTTCGCATGCACCGGCGTCACCGGCGGCGGCCTGCTTCGTGGTGTGCGCTTCTTCGGCGAAGGCACCCGCACGCATTCGCTAATTCTGACCTACGACGATCGGCAGGTACGCTTCATCGACACCGTTCATCTGGAGAAGCGCCCGGACATAAAAGTCGTTTTTTACTAACGCGGGGAAGCTGAGGTCGCTAGAGACGCTGTGTCGCGCGAAACATTTGGCTGCTTCAACTCGTACATTTATTGAGAGGTGAATTGATGGCTACCCAGCCGACCCATACCGCCATCCAACCCAACCCCGAAGCCCGGCGCAGAACTAATGCAATCTGGTGGATCCTGGGGATTATGTCCGCCGGAATCATTGTCATGTTTCTCTGCGGATTGATGGTCGCCGGACTCTTCATTCGCCACCTGAAGATTCACAGCTCGGGCAACAAAGTAGCCATCGAAACTCCGGTCGCCTCCATTTCAGTGAATGGCGACAGTCCCCATACAACGGGACTACAGATTTATCCGGGGGCGGTGTCTTCGTCCAATAACAAGAATGCCAGTATCGATCTCAGCGCGAATGATTCCAGCGTAGGGATCGCCACCGAGGAATATCAAACGAAGGACCCCATGGACTTCGTGCAGGCCTGGTACAAAAAACATCTCGGCTCGGATTTCCGATTGGAAACAAACGACGAAATCCTGAATCATGTTAAGGGGTCTGTAAGCCTGAATGACAGCGATGTCGCGTTCGTGGATGATCGCCACAACGGGGCGCGCATAGTCGCTCTGAAGAAAATTTCCTCAGGAACTCAAATCACGCTGGTGCGCGTGGGCAAGAAAGAAACGCAGTAATTTCAACTCACAATACAAAATTCGTCCTGGCTGGATTGGGCGCTGTACTTGCTGCGGCGGGAAGGATAAGACGGTGTGGCACAGCCGGATTTAATTCCGGCTGTGCCACTCGCCGTAGTTAGTGGGCTATTTCTTTGCTTTCTTTTTAGCTGCGGCGACTCCGATTGTTCCTTGCTGCTGGAGTTGCCCGCCAAATACGCTGTTCAACCCGTCCTCTCCGTCCTCGATCCAGAACAATTGGCCACCGCTTGCCTGGTATACGTTAGCCGAGTAAGGGATCGTAACCGGTGTTGCAGCACCGTTGCTCACGCTGAACGGGGAGATCGTATAGCGCCCTATCCCCGTATTTACTGGGTCCGGCGTAATGGGAGCCGCAAAGCTCACAGTGGCTGAAGGGTTAAGTCCCAACGTACCGAACGGATCGCTTAACGTTCCGCTTCCGGTCAGGCTCGTTGTGACTGCAGCATTACCGACGAAATCCACTTCACCGGTCTTAAGCGGCAAAGGAGTACCCGAACCGGGGAAGAGATCCTGCAGACCGACGACGTAGTTCCCGGCAAAGTCCGAGTTCGTCGTGCTCGTTTGAGGTACCAAAGCGCCCGTGCCAGCGACGTTCAGGGAGAGATCAACAACCAACGCTCCTCCGCCCCCTGAGGAGTTATTTGGATCCTGGACATTGATAGCCGGATCCACCATATAGACTCCAAGCTGGGTGACGTCTATTAGGCCGCCTGTGATTGTCAAGCTCCCATACCCATTACCGGCGATCGTGTAGGTGCCACCGATAGCAGCCGCGTCCAGAAAGTAAGGAGTGTTGCCGGAGGCGGCGGTTTCATTGACGTCCGCTACACCAGTGAACGTGCCCGATCCATTCGGAACAATCTGGCCAACGGCGTCATAGTCGGTGAAACCAGCGTAAGTGCCTTGATCGAGGAAGACCGAGGTAGGAAGCGACGCATCTGTGAACGCGGGTGTGCTCGTACCTGGAGCCTGCCCAAAGGCCGAGCCAACGGCCGTATCGGTATTATCTACGTCAATGATCCGAATCGCTTCGGGACCAATTACGTAGTAGGCAAGATTTGTGCCTATGAAGGTGCTGTTAGTCGTAATCGTGCCACGACCAAAAGTGTCCGCCGCAACCAGAGTTCCCGAAAAGGGCTGCGCAGTCACGGCGCCCGGTAGGCCGCCGTCATTTGTGTCATATGTGCCCGCTATCGCGGTTCCGGTGAGTGTGAACACGCCTCCATTGAAATTACCTTCACCCGGGATAACGTTCCCTATGCCGCCGAGCGCGAAGGAGAAGTTGCTAACTAGCGTGCTGGGCAGCGTCTGGAGATCCATGCTTCCGCTGGATGTGTTCAATCCGTCGGACTCAATAATGAGCGCGTGGTCGTTGTTAACGAAGTTCACGGTAAAAGTTTCCGTGCCGGAGACTCCGAGACTTGGATTGTTTGTCACCAGAGTCATAGTTCCAAAACCATTGGCGTCGATGGATAGATTTCCACTGGTAATCAGATCGCCGCCTACAGGTGACGTGAGTCCGGATCCGTCGTTAAAGTCCTGCTCGCCGGTGAGTGTTCCATCAGCCAGGATGCTTACTGCGCCGGCAATCGAGTAAATGCCAGTGAGTGATGATGGCGGTGGAGTGTTCGCTGTGCCGTCGAGCCCGCTCGCATAGAATGCAAAATTGCCGGTGATTCCATTGTTTACCTGAATGGTTACGTTTGCGCTCGCAGATACCGTCGCCTTCTTCACGGAGGTAGCGGTAATGACTACCGGTCCGACAGTCGCGGGAGCTGTATAGGTAGTGGCCATCCCACTCGATGTACTAGCCGGAGAAAATGATCCGCAGGCGCCGACAGGAGTGCAACTCCAGTTAACACCTGTGCCGGTACCGGTCACCGTGGCAACAATCTGTGCGGTTCCGTTGGGAGCAAGAGTTGCCGGAGGAGGCGTGGATATGGTCACGGTGACATGCGATGAACTGCCGCAGCCCGAGATGTAAGTCACACTGAGGAAGACAAGGACGATCATCCAAAGAGTTTTACGATTCACAGTTGGCCTCCTTTTGACTCAGTTGTAGAAGCGCTCGTCTGCGCTGGGTGTTCCACAGGAAACCCACGCTTGGTACGGAGCTGGTACGTGCGGCCATCTATTTCCAGCGTGCGGACCAAGAACACCTGTTTGTTTCGGATCGTCATCATGAGGCCGGTGACCTTAACCTGCTGGCCCGCAGAAATGGAGATGCCGCCTTTTTCGTTTAGAGCAAAGGGAGTCAAGGTTCCGTTGATCGAGCCCGATTTCGTTTGCAGCACCAGAAAATCTCCTTGCGTTCGGGCGTCGGAGGATTTCCCTGGGACACTTTCTACCGTAGCGCTAAACGTGACTTCTTTGCTGACGTCATACCTCAGCGGGACAGTGGATTTGGTTGTCGCGGCAGCGGTCTGCGCATAGCCCGGCGTCGCGAGTGAGAAAAAAGCCAGAAGGACTAATGCTCCAAATGCTGGGTACCCTCTTTTCATTTCTTCCTCCCAATGGATTTTGTAAACGGATCTTGTTGTGGAAAACGGTTCGCCGGACAGCGTTGTGACTTCGTTGGGCTGGCAGCCATTACTATCGCAGAGCCGCTTTCAGGAATCAATTTTTTTGGACCTTTCAAAACGCCTGGAGCAAAGCTCAATCATTCTCGCGTCGACGGTTTGGATATCGATGAATGGCGCCGAATGCTTCAGCTGCGGCTGCCTAAAGCCGCTTCTAGAACCCCAGAGCAGATCATAAAGCAGGGAATGGCCGGAATCTCTTCAAAGGCGCGGTAAGGTTCCCAAGTAACAACAGAGGCTGGTGACAAAGTCGACACTAAACGACAATTCGGCTCTGGACCCTGTCTCAGCGTCGAATCTCTCGCCGTCAACACAGGCGAAATCCACGAATTTGCAGCTGGAAGTTGAGAACGCTTGTTTGACCCATTGCGAGAGGGCCGCTATAATCAAGGATTCAACGCCGCACAATATTCGTGCCGAGCAGGGCTCTGCGATCGATCGCCGCCCGGTTGAAGTGCTCCCCGTTTGCTTGCATTAAACTGCAGGTTTTCGAAAAGCTCGGCCGACGGCGGAGAAAAGTCTTAAAAACAGCCTAGGAGCAACAATGCTAAAGTCCACACAATTGCGCCCCGGAATGATCATCATGCATGAAGGCGACCTCCATGTGATTTACAGCGTGGACCATCGTACGCCCGGGAATAAACGCGGTTCCATGCAGACCAAGATGCGCAATCTGCGCAGCGGCTCGATGATGGATTATCGCTTCCGCGCGGAAGAATTCGTGGAAAAAGTGACTGTGGATGAAATTGAATTCGAGTACCTCTATAGCGACGGCGACGGCCACCACTTCATGAATTCGCAAAACTACGAGCAACTTGCGCTGCAGAATGACATCGTCGGCGATACCAAGGATTACCTGATCCCCAATTTGCCGGTAAAAATCGAATATTACGACGATAAACCCATCGGCGTGCTTCTGCCCGACACAGTGGACCTCACCGTGGTTGATACCGAGCAGACTATCCAAAAAGCCACTGCCAGCGCGGTGATGAAGCCCGCCAAGCTGGAAACGGGGCTGGTGATTAACGTGCCCCCTTTTGTCGGCAACGGCGACAAAGTAAAAGTGGACACTTCCGAAGCCCGCTATATTCAGCGCATCCAATAACTTCGTTCTGGCGTTGTGGTAGCTCGGGTTTGATTGCGTGAGAGCCCGGAGCTGCGGAACTTTTTCGCATTTTGGGTGTTCGCAACTCCGTAGACCTTCAGCCGCTGAACGTAAACGAAAAATGAAAAACTACTTTTCGAGATCGCTCGGTATGGCTCTTCTACTGTTTTTTGGCGTGGTATCGGCCTGTTCGGCGCAAACACCTCAGAAAATCGTCGACGATTATTTGCATGCCGAAGGCGGCGCGAAGGCGCTGGCGAAAGTTCAATCCGTGACAATTACCGGAAACTTGAGGGAAGGAGCCACCGAGACCAGCGGCTCTTACTCGCTGATTACCAAGGCACCTAATAAATTCTATTCCGAGATCCTCATCGAGCCGCAGCACACCATTGTCGCCTCCAACGGAATGTCTGCGTGGAAGCAGGAGGCGGGGGAGCCACCCCACACCTTTACCGGGGCGGAAGCGGTGGAGTGGGCGGCTACCGGGCGCTATTTGAACGAGCATTTGGTGAACGCCAAAAAGGAAAAAATCGGAGCGAGGCTCGTTGGAATCGAGAATGTTTCCGGCCGCCAGGCATATCACGTGGAGTTTCTGATCGCTTCAGGTGTCCCACGTGAAGTTTTTTTCGACACGCAAACGCATCTGATCGTTCGCGAGATACTCCCGCCTCCGGCGTTGAAATTCTCACCCGTTAGTGAGAAGACGCATTCCCAAACGGTTGAAACGCAGCCTGCAGGAGCTTCAGAAGAGATCGATTACTTCGATTACAAGCCGATAACCGGCGTTTTGGAACCAACTCGGATTGAAATACATCGCGAGAGACACATTTATCAAATCGCCGTTACGCGCGTGGAAATAAACTCGCCGGTACAGGACTCTATTTTCGATTTTCCGCGTAGAGAGGACCGCCCGCTGCCGGATATAGCAAAACTTCTAATCGACATCGATAAGAACCAGAGGACGGTCGAGGAAATCCTGAAGCAGTACACCTGCCATTTGAGCGAGGAAGAAGAAAAAACGGACTCCAATGGCCAGGTGAGTTCACACTCGGTGAAAGAGTATGACGTGTTTTACATCGGCGAAGACGAAATCCGCCATCTGCTGGCCAAAGACGGTAAGCCGCTGGAAGGCGATGAGAAGAAAAAAGAAGACGAGCGTTTCAGCAAGGATTTCGACGAAAAGAAGAAAAAACAAGCCGAACTCCAAAACGACCCCAAAAAGCAGGCAAAACAGGACGAAGAGGAGCAGGCCCAGATTTCCGATTTTCTTCGCGCCGAACGATTCACTAATCCCCGGCGCGAGCTTTTTCGCGGACAGGAAGTGATCGTCTTCGATTTCGGGCCCAACCCCGACTACAAGCCGAAAAAACTGGTGGAGAGCATTGTGCAAAAACTCTCCGGCGTGCTTTGGGTGGACGAACAGGCTCGCGATGTGGCGCGGCTGGAAGCCCGATTCAACGACAATGTGAAGATCGGCGGCGGGTTGCTGGCTTCGCTGTCCAAAGGCTCCAATCTAGTTCTGGAGCAGACCATGGTGAACAACGAAGTTTGGCTGCCGTCTTATTCCGAAGTTCATGCCGCTGCGCGTGTGGTTTTCTTCAAAGTGAAGCAGAACGAGATCGATCGCTACAGCGATTACAAGAAGTTCTCGTCGGAAGTAAAACTGGGTAGTTCCACGCCGGTTGAAGAGAATCCTCCAAAACAGTAGCAGTTTACTACCCCGGAAGTTTTTGTTAGCTGGCGACGGAAGATTTTGCGCCAAACACGCGGCGGAAGATCGAGTCCACTGCCCGCAACTGCCGCTTCAAATCGAAGGTGTGAGCGAGAGCCTTTTCATCCAGAAATTTGCGAATATTCGCGTCACCTGCAATTCGGTCCCGAAAACTCGTCTCTGATTCCCACGCGGACAAGGCGTGGCCTTGCACCCATTTGTAAGCGTCTTCGCGCGGCGCGCCGTGTTCCACCAAATCCTGCAAAAGCTGGCCGGAAAAAATGAGGCCCATAGTGGAGTCCAGGTTGCGTTGCATACGCTGCGGGAAAACCTTCATGTTGCGAACAATTTCGGTGGTGCGATGCAGCATGTAGTCCACAAGAATCGTGGAGTCGGGGAGAATTACGCGCTCCACGGAACTGTGCGAAATGTCGCGCTCGTGCCATAGAGCGATGTTTTCAAGGGCGGCCAGGGAATTCGCCCGCACGATTCGCGCTAGCCCGCAGATTTGCTCGCTCGAGACTGGATTGCGTTTGTGTGGCATGGCCGAGCTGCCGCGTTGTTCGCCACCGAAAGGCTCTTCTACTTCGCGAACTTCCGTGCGTTGCAAATGACGAATCTCCTGCGCCACACGTTCGAGCGACGCCGCCACTATCGCGAGCGTGGAAAGATATTGGGCATGGCGGTCGCGCTCAATGACCTGAGAGGTGATGGGCGCGGTGGCTAGGCCGAGTTTTTGACAGATTTTTTGCTCGATCTCCGGGCCAAGATGCGTGCAGGTTCCTACCGCGCCGGAGATTTTTCCGACCGCCATCTGCTGCGCTGCCACCTGGAAGCGCGTAAGATCGCGGCGATTTTCGGCGTACCAGTTCGCTACTTTTAGGCCAAACGTGATGGGCTCAGCATGAATCCCATGTGTGCGACCGATCTCGGGTGTGTCTTTAAACTCCCAAGCGCGGCGCTCGAGAACTTCACCAAAGGAGTCCAGGTCTTTCTCGATTAAGCGCGAAGCTTCGCGCACGAGCAGAGCTTGGGCGGTGTCCACCACGTCGTTCGAAGTGAGCCCATAGTGCAGCCAGCGCGCCGCTTCTGGATCGGATACCGACTCCTGCACCGCAATGGTGAACGCAATGACGTCATGCTTAACTTTTGCCTCAATCTCGTTGATACGCGCGACGTCTATGCGCGCGCGTTCGCGCAATTTTGCCGCAGCTTCGCGCGGAACGACGCCCGCTTCCGCTAGCGTTTCCGTGGCAGCAAGCTCAACCTCCAGCCACTTCTGAAACCTGTTCTCTTCGCTCCAGACGCGGCCCATTTCCGCGCGTGTATACCGTCCAATCAATTTCATGCCTCCAAACTTCGCGTTATCGTGAGAGCCGCAATGCTAATGCAATATTCTTATATTACTCGATTTTCGATGCCTCGCGGCTCCGACTGCGAATTTCAAGAGATATAGCCCGCAATAAAACTATGCCCGCTTGCGTCCATGCCTTCGACCAGCTTGTAAGCTTTTTCTTGTCTATAAGTTGGCGGAAACGTCTTGATGTAACGACATAGATCACAGCAGCACGAATTCTACAAAAGGAGAAATGCGATGAAAGTTGCGGTTTCGTGGTTCAGCGTTAAGGATTTCGAGCAAGCCAAGAAGTTTTACGGCGAATCGCTGGGATTGAAGAAGACGTTTGAGATGGAGCAATGGGCGGAGTTTGCCGGAGGCGAAGGCGAAGCGTCCATCGGCGTGGCCGTGAATTCGCATTCCGGCGAAGAGCCTGGTGCCACGGTCGTGTTACAAGTACCAGATATTGAGCGCGAACGAAAACGCTTGGAGTCCCGCGGAGTTTCCTTCGAAGGAAAGACCGAAGAAATTCCAGGTATGGTTAAACTCGCAACGTTTCGCGATCCTTCCGGCAACCGCTTGCAGCTTTGCCAAGTGTTGATGCATTCCTAGACTCGCAAACACGGCGGGCCGCGACGGACGGTGGTGTAAACTGTCGCGGCTTCGCCCTCACCAGGAGAACACGATGCCGGTTTATCCTCTCCCGCAGATTCCGCCGGACGAAGAAGTAGCGCTCGTGGAGCGAGCACGCCACGGCGATTCAGACGCTTTCGATTCGCTGCTCGAACCCTGGCGCAAACCGCTCTTCGGATATATCTATCGCATGGTAACGCTGCGGCAAGATGCGGAAGATTTGCTGCAAGATGTGTTGGTGCGCGTGCTCGAAAATATCCGGGAATATCGCGGTGAGGCGAGATTCAAGAGCTGGGTCTTTGGGATCGCAACCCACGTTTGTCTGGATCATTTGCGCAAACGGAAGCGCTGGCGGGTGGAAGCGCAGTGTCTCGGTGAAGAAGAGGCGACGGCTGATCCCGAAAGAATCGAGCAGATAGTCGGACTGATGCATCAGCCGGAATTTCGCTATGAAATTCGCGAGCACATCGCGTTCTGCTTCTCCTGCATTTCTCGCACTCTTCCCCCCGAAGAGCAAGCGGCCGTCATGCTGAAGGAAGTGCTCGGGTTCACCAGTGAGGAGGCAGCAAAAATTCTAAGCGTTTCGGAGCCGGTATTTCGTCATCGCCTGGCGGCGGCTCGCGCAAAAATGACCGAGGACTACGATGGTCTATGCGCGCTCATCAATAAATCCGGCATATGCCACCAGTGCCGCGCGTTGCGTGAGATAGCGGGTGAAGGCCATCGCGGTGCGGATTTGGTTCAAATTGAAGTGGCGCCTGGCGTAGCTTTCACAGCGGATAATCTTTTCGACGCGCGACTGGACATCGTTCGCAACGCCGACTTGGAATCAGGCCGCACGCACACCATGCACGACCTTTTCTTCCAGAATCTTTCACATCGTGAGGAGTCGCGCTAAGGGCTATAACTCGAAGGGGCCAAGCGGGACGCGTTGCGAAGCAACGTGCAATGTGCCGTGGAAGGCGAATTCAGCGGCGCGGCGGCCGAGCGCTTCTTCCGCGGAAATGCGCGCAACGTCGGGATTATTGTTCTGCTCCGAGAGATGCGCGAGGACAACGTGGCGAGCACGTCCGTCGAATACTTCCGTATCTGCAAAAAATTCGCTGACCACTGCATTTGAAAGGTGCCCTGTACGGCTCATCACGCGCTGCTTGATGTACCAAGGGTACGGCCCAACCTTCAGCATTTCGAGGTCGTGATTGGACTCCAGAATCAGCAAATCGGCTTCGCGTAAATAATGTTTCACCAGCTCGGGCATGTAGCCCAGGTCGGTAACAATCACAACTTTAGTTCCATTCGAACGGAAGCAATAGCCAACCGGATCGGCGGCGTCGTGCGGTATCGTAAATGGAGTTATTTCAATGTCGCCGATCTCGAAGGGCGCGCCGCAGCGAACGTATTCGATGCGCTCGATTTTTCTTACCGGACCGTCCTCGCACAATTTCAAAATCTCGCGGTGGGTTAGCTCGGTCAAATACGCCGGACACTTCCATTCGCGGGCCATTTGGGCCATGGCGCTTGAATGATCGCTATGCTCGTGGGTAATCAGGACGGCGTCCACATGCTCGGGACGCGGGCGTCCCAGCGCTTCAAAACGCCGCAACATTTCTTTGCGGCCTAAGCCGGCATCAATGAGGAGAGTGGTATGGCCGGTCTCGAGCAACGTGCAGTTGCCCGTGCTTCCCGACGCCAGAATGGATACGCGGAACGAGATCGCTTCCCTCAGTCAGGCTCTGCAGCAGCGAGACGCGCGCAAGAACCGCGAAGATGATGGCAAACTGCGGAGCCTACGTCAACTGGCGGGATTCAGTCGATGAGTTAAAGGATAAGCTGGTCGCGTGTAAGTTGAAAGCCGTTCAGATTGCCGACGACCGATGCGGCAATGCGCTCCGACTGAAAGAACTCCTGAGCCAGCCGTTGAACGTCCGCTGCGGTAACTTCTTCCAGCATGGCGATCAACTCCTGCGCCGTGTAGTGCCGGTCAAAATAAATGTGGTAGCGAGCGAGACTGTTCATTCGCTGGCCACTGCCTTCCAGTGCCAGAAGAGTTGCGCCTTTCAGATGATCTTTCGCGCGTCGCAGCTCCTCTTCGGGAAGCGGCTCGTCTTTCATGCGGCGAAATTCTTCGAGCACCGAGCGAATGAGCTGTGAAACAGTTTCCAAGGACGTTGCGGCATAGACCGAAAGCACTCCCGCATCGCGATAAGAATTCATTTCGCTGAAAATCGCATAAGCGAGGCCTTGGCGCTCGCGAATATTCTGAAACAGCCGAGAAGACATACCACCACCGAGAACGTTACTCAGCACGGAGACAGCAAAGCGCCGTTTGTCTGTCATGGGAAGGGCTGACACGCCGAGGCAAAGATGTACTTGTTCCAGCTCATGCTTGGTGCGCACGGTGATGTGTGGAGCGGCAACCGGTGTGGACTCAGCCGTCAAGGGGTTCCCAGCCGGGCGATTGGCAAAGCGCTCGCCCACGAGATCGAGAAGCTGCGCGTGGGTCAAATGCCCGGCAGCAGTGATCACCATGTTGTTCGGCGAATATCTCTCGTGAAACCAGGAGCGCAGAGTATCGCGCGAAAAAGCTCCCACTGTTTCGGGCGTGCCAAGAATCGGTTTGCCAAGTGCATGGGGATACCAAAAATTCTGAGTGAATAGCTCATGCACCAGGTCTTCGGGATTGTCCTGGGTCATTCGAATTTCTTCCAGGATCACCGATTTCTCGCGCTCGATTTCGTCTTCGGCGAATTTCGGCTCTAGAACCATGTCGGCAATCACGTCGAATACTTTTGGCAGATGCTCGTCGAGGACACGCGTGTTGAAGCAGACCATTTCTTTAGCGGTAAACGCGTCCAGCATCCCGCCTACGCTATCTACTTCGCGCGCGATATCTTCAGCCGAACGCCGCGTGGTGCCCTTGAAAACCATGTGCTCGATAAAGTGGGAAATTCCGTTTAACTGCGTGGGCTCGCGGCGCGAACCACAACGTAGCCAGATTCCAACCGAAACCGAATGAACGTGCTCCATCGGCTCAGTAATGACAACCAGGCCGTTGGGAAACACTTCCTTCTGCACTTTGTGGGGAGGCGTGTCGACTTGCACAGTGTTGGGCATGTTTTATCTATTCTGGCACGGCGCAGACGAAAATGTAATGGCGGGAACCACCACGTTTCCACCTTCGCTGCAAAAAAACGGAAATTTCTCTACATCAATTTTTCATCGGGGGAAAGTTTGCCGTATTCGCTGGAATAGTGAAGCGGAACGTCTGCATACACTCCTTTATCAATGGAATAAACCTCGCAGGAAGAATACGGATAGGAATAAATATGAATGCTAGTCGAACGCTGCCCAAACTCAGGAAGATTCAACACTTGATGAACTGGCTCTTCGGGCTGCACTACCGCGGGATGCTCGGCATCCATGTCGTAAGCATCTGACGGAATCAGGTGGCAAGTAGAATGCGCTTTGTCACGCTGATCCACACGAAAATTCTGCACGCGCAGGCGTCCGATGGGCGTAACCATCCAGCAATTCTGGTCGCGATGGTTATGAATGCGGCTGACCTGGCCTATATCCCAACAGATCGCCATCACTTCAAATAGATTGCATTTGTAAATCAAGTTTCGCGTGTAATGGCTCTTGGCGTAAAAAAGATAGGGAGTAAGAGTGTCCGGCTGAATGGCTTTTTGCTTGGTGAACTCGAGTACGCGCGGAATGGAAAATTCAGGCTCGGGAATAGCGCAAAGCTGCTTTACCCATTGATCGATTGACAGGGTTTCCATCCGGCACGCCTCCCGCCCGAGGAATCAGAAACAAAACGCTGCGTTGTTTCGACATTATAGCAACGCGTTCCGCCGAACGGCAGCAAAAAAGCGCGCCGAAGAGCGTGCTATCATTAACTCAGAATGGCTTCAGAATCCCCAAGAAACTCTGTGAATCTGCTGGGAAAGTCGCTCGACGAGCTTCGCGGATTTTTGCAGGAAATGGGCGAGCCGGCCTATCGGGGAGCGCAGATCTATCACGCACTCTATGCCGAACGCCGATTCGAGTTTGGCGCGATGACCAATCTTCCGGTTGCCTTGCGGGAACGTCTCGCGGGCGAATCCGTTATTGAGTTGCCCAGAATTTTGCGGACCTATCGCTCAGATGATGGCACGGTACGATATGTCTTGACCTTGAGCGCGACGGATGCCGAGGGTGCGAACGCGGGTGTTAAGGCCGCGACAATTGAAACCGTATTCATGCCGGAAGAAAATCGCCAGACGATTTGTATTTCGACACAAGCGGGATGCGCGGTTGACTGTCATTTTTGTTTGACAGCCACCCTCGGGCTCATACGCAATCTCAGTGCCGGCGAAATTATTGGACAGGTTCTGCTGGCCCTGGAGGAAAATCGTACCGCCCTGAAGCCGCAAACAAACGTCGTGCTGATGGGACAGGGTGAGCCGCTGCTCAATTATGACGCAGTAATTAGCGCTCTTCGCATAATGCTTGACCCAAACGGCATGGCCATCTCTCCGAAACATACAACGCTTTCCACCAGCGGCATCATCCCGGGCATCGAAAAACTGGGATTGGAAAAAATCCGGCCGAAGCTCGCCATTTCGCTGAACGCCTCATCGAACGAGCAGCGCGACAAAATTATGCCAATCAATCGCAAATATCCGATCGAAAAACTGATTGAAGCGTGCGAACGATATCCACTGCGGCCTTGGGAACATCTCACCTTTGAGTACGTCTTGCTTGGCGGATTGAACGACTGGCCCGAGGATGCCCGGCGCGTTGCTCGGCTCTTGGCAAATTTGCGCGTTAAAGTAAATTTGATCCCATGGAATCCGGGCGAGTTGCCGTTTGATAAGCCGGATCCGACGCGAGTCGAAGAGTTTCGAAGAATTCTCACAGACAGGGGCGTACGGGCTTTCGTGCGCTTTTCACGTGGACAGGATGTAATGGCTGCTTGCGGCCAACTTGCGCTGCTGGAATCCAACGATATGCCGGTTAAAGCAAACCTCTCGCAGATTTTACAGGCACCCCTTTAAACTCGACCTATTTCGCAAACCTTCAAAGTATCGCGAGCTGCGACTATAGAATCCCAATCGCTGCGATCATTCGTCCGGTAACGCGCTCGCGCCGATAACTGAAAAAAAGATCCGTGCGGCAAGCGGTGCATAATCCTGAGGAAAAAATATTGCGTAGTGGCACTCCAGCAGCGATCAGTATCGCGCGGTTCGCCGCAATCAAATCGAGATGGGCTCGCGGTTCAGGAAGTTGGTGACCCGGCGGGCGCATCGTGAGCCAGGGAAGCCAATTCGGGTCGTTATCGCCGCGAGCCAGCGCATCAAAAGGGCCTTTGAACCATTCGCGTGCTTCTGGAAACCTTGCCTCAAATTCCGCTGCGACTTCGGAGCCCACCTCAAAACAACACTGTCCGATGCCGGGTCCTAGCGCGGCGACTACATCTTGGGGACGCGTTCCAAATTCCATCTGCATACGTCCGAGCGCCTTTTCAGCGATACGCTGAAGCGTGCCGCGCCATCCGGAATGAATCGCGGCAATTGCGTGGCGCTTTTTGTCTACGAGCAAGATGGGGAGGCAATCGGCCGTTTGCACAACCAGCAGGAGGCCGGGCTGGTTTGTGATCAGGGCATCGCCTCTCGGCGCCTCCGCGGATGGCCGTAAGTCTACGGTGTTCACCACGTGGATGACGTCTGAATGGATTTGGCGCAGCGCGATTACGCGCATGCCACTGGCTTTTAGAGCGGCGAAGAAATGTTGCCGGTTTTTGAGAACACGTTCGCGAGTGTCCCAATCGGTGAAACCTAGATTCAAAACATTTTCGGCGATCTTGCCGCCCTCACGATCCGCTTCCAGTTCGCTAACGCCCCCCGGCCGTGTGCTGAATCCGTGAACGAGCCAATTCAGTTGCGCGAGCTGCGGCGCGCCTAGGATTTGCAAGCCACGGGCTCGGCGCAAAGTCCACGGATAAGTCTTCTTTTGCAGATTTTGCGTCGAAGGTCTTCGCTTGGCGGCGACAGGAGTCATGTGTGTGAACGCCCGGTTGTGAAGCACGCGGGGCAAATCAATTATAAGATAATCGCGACTTCAGACAGGCTTGGATCGCCGTAAAGGTTCATCTTAAGCCGTGGCATTTTGAAGGAAGGACTGATTGATAGTCGGACTCGGATTGGATATCGCGGAAATCGACCGGATCGAAGCGGCAATAACGCGCCACGGCGCGCCTATCCTCGAACGCTTGTACACCCCAGCGGAAGTGGCTTACTGCGAAAGCCACCGGAATAATTTTGAGCGCTACGCCGGGCGTTTCGCGGCGAAAGAAGCCGCGATGAAAGCGTTGGGGACAGGCTGGCGGCGCGGAGTGCGGTGGCGTGATATCGAGATCATACGAGAACCCAGTGGAAAGCCGTCTCTCGCACTAAGAGGCGCGGCGAAGCAGATTGCGGACGGGCTAGGCGTAAAAAACATTTCCGTTACGATTACTCACAGCGGAAATCTCGCCCTCGCAGAAGTTATCTTTGAAAATTAGCGACCGCGTAATCATCCGTCGAGGTCTCGTCTAAAGGGACCGATGCTTCCTGCCATTCGTTGGCGGGCACCCGACCAAGGATTCGAACCTTCAGATAATTCGCAGTCAATGCCGGGGTCCACGTGTGGTCGCCGCCGACCAAGGTGAGCGCGCGCAGAACGCGACCGGCTTGCGTAGCGCGAAATCCGCCTGATTTCTTGCGCCCGAGTGCGCGCAAGGCACGAGCTCGTTCGCGAATGATGGTTGCCGGAACGGTTTCTCCAAGCTTTGCCCCTTCTGTGCCAGGGCGGGCGGAAAAGGCGAACACGTGAAGGTATGTAAATGGTAGGTGTTCGACTAACTCGAAAGTTACCCGAAAATCTTCGTCTGTCTCTCCAGGAAAACCAACAATCACATCCGCCCCTATTGCTGCATCCGGCGCAATTTGCCGAATACGTTCTACGCGCTCGGCATAATGCCCAGCGCGATACCAGCGGTGCATCGCTCGAAGAATGCGATCGGAACCTGACTGCAACGGAACATGAAAGTGAGGCGCCAGACGCGCCGATCCCACGATAAACGAGATCAATTCCTCGGTGACATCCTGCGGTTCGATGGAGCTGAGACGAAGCTGTTCCAAATCAGTTTCGTTCAGTATGCGATCAATCACATCGAATAGACTCGCGCGCGGTGTAAGGTCGCGTCCATACGCTCCAAGGTTAATTCCGCTCAAGACAATTTCTCGCGAGCCAGCCGCAACAAGCTTTTGCACTTCCTCGACCACCGCAGCAAGGGGCAGGCTGCGGCTGCGTCCTCGAACGAATGGAATAACGCAGTAGGAGCAGCGGTTGTTGCAACCATCCTGAATTTTCAGGACCGGCCGAGTGCGGTCGCCTTCGCCTATTCCTACAGGCGCAACTTGCACGGAAGTCTGCGCGAAGATATCTCCGGTTAGAATTTTCGCCGGGCCGCGCGCAAGAGACATTTGCCCGTCGTCGAGCAGCGAGGTCGGCACGAAATCTTTCTGAGTGGCAGGAGCTCCCGGGAAAATTCCCTGGGCAGTTTCGACTATCAGACCGGCCGCGATCTTGGGAATCTCTGTCTGATGCGAATTCCCAATCACCCAGGTGACGCCTTCCAGCGCTGCGATTTCGTCCGGAGCGCGTTGCGCATAGCAACCCGTGACGATGATGCGTGCGGCGGGGTTCGCGCGATGGATCTTGCGCACCGCGTCACGTGTCTGTGAATCTGCAGCGGCAGTTACCGTGCATGTATTGAGTACTACGAGGTCTGCAGAAGATTCGTCTGCGACGAGGTGAAATCCTTCTGCCAGCAAACCGTGACGAAGCGCCGCAGTGTCCGCTTCAGTTGCGCGACATCCAAAGTTTTCGATGGAGAATGTGGCCATGAGCAAGATCGCTTCTGTAACTTAAAAATGCCAAACGAAATTATAGCAGCCTTTAGGTTTACACTGAATTTACAGAGGAAGGAGCAGCAGGGACGCGAATGCGAAGGTCTAAGGTTCGACGCCCCGGCGTTGATAACACAACAGAATCAAATCGGCGCGACGGCGCACCCCAAATTTCGCGAGTAGGTTGGAAACGTGGAATTTTACAGTGCGTTCCGAGATATGCAGACGATCCCCTACTTCCTTGTTCGCCAAATTTTCCAGCAGCGCGCTGAGGACTTCCTGTTCGCGACGGCTGAGCTCGGTGGGCGAATTCCCGCGCAGGCGGCGTCCCTGCGTGGAATTCAAAATCGAATCGACGAAACGCGAAAGAACGGTACGGGGCACCCAGAAACCGCCGGAAGCCACCAGCGGCAGCGCGCGCGGAAGCTGTTCCCGCGCCTCTTCGTAATTCAAAATTCCCTTCACGCCCTGGCGAAGCAGAGTGTGGCTCTCGGCCTCCTTCAGGTTATCTCCCACCACTAAAAGCCGAGCCGTAGTGTT
This sequence comes from uncultured Acidobacteriota bacterium, assembly GCA_963838475.1. Lineage (GTDB taxonomy): Bacteria > Acidobacteriota > Terriglobia > Acidiferrales > UBA7541 > Palsa-295. The sequence continues at coordinate 139,056 of CAWIRJ010000004.1, read as the reverse complement.
GTGATCCAGAATATTGGCCAGCAGCGCGCCGGTTGCTTGGCGGGCCGCATGAGCGTCGATTACATATACGGCCGCACGCGGAACTTCAAGATTGCGAAGATCAGGGGCCAACATGGAATCAAGCTGACGCGACACGATCTGACAGCCTGAAGGCGCCAGCACCCGGCGAAACTCCTCCAGCACCATCGGATGGGGCGAGAGAAGGCAGACCTTTAAACTCATCTTGGGGGAACCTTTGGCCATCGTAGGGTAGGCTAGCGGAATTGAACGGCTGGGGCAAGACGGACAGAACGGCTGATTTCATACCAGATACGGGGTAATCAATACGACTCAAGACAACTTGGACCGCACTGACTAACGAGCGTGCAAAATTGGCAGCAGTAGCGTTTCTAAACCGATTTAGAGACTCAGAATTAATCGAGCAACGAGGATTCGTCGACTTCCGAGAGATCGGATTCGGACGCATCGGTCTTGCGTAACGGGCGTTTAGCGGGAAGACCGGCTTGCCGAACTTTATAGAGCAGGGCGCGGTAGCTGATTTTCAAAACTTCGGCGGCCTTGCGTCGATTCCAATGGTTCGCCTGCAGCACTTTGAGAATGACATCGTGTTCCATGCGCCGCGTCACCTGCTGCGCGATACGTTTCAAAGGAATATTGCCTTCTTCATTTAATTCAAAGGCAAAGCTCAATGGCTTTTTTTCCTGCTGATGACGATCGGAGTGAAACGCTTCCTCCGACCCAAGGATAACGTAACGCGCCATGCAATTTTCCAGCTCGCGAATATTACCGGGCCAATCGCGCTGATGCAGGATTTGAAGAACTTCCTTGGAGACCGGGTCCGCTTCGCGCTTGAATCGCCGATTGAACTGCTCGCGCAGATATTCAACTAAGTAGGGAATGTCCTCGCGACGGTCGCGAAGACTCGGAAGTGTCAGCGTGATTACGTTGATGCGGTAAAAAAGATCGGCGCGAAAACCGCCGCTCTCGATCTCTTTCGCCAGAACGCGGTTGGTAGCACAGATTACGCGCGCATCCATGCGCCGTTCTTCGTGATCGCCGATGCGTGTGAAGTGCCCGTCCTGCAGGACGTGCAATAACTTAGCCTGAAGACTGGCATCGAGTTCGGCGATTTCATCCAGGAAAAGTGTGCCACCCTGCGCCATTTCCATACGGCCAGGCTTCGCCGCGTTCGCGCCGGTAAAGGCACCCTTCTGGAATCCAAACAGCTCGCTTTCCAGCAAAGTCCCCGGAATCGCAGGGCAATTAACTTTTACAAAAGGCCCTTCGTGCCACGGGGAGCGTTCATGGATGAATCTGGCCAGTACTTCTTTGCCCGTGCCGCTTTCACCCAAGACCAGGATTGGAACATTCAGACCCGCAGCGCGATAAACCTTTTGCCTAACAGCCTGCATTGCCTCGGACGGACCGAAATACACGTGTTCCGGTGGCAACTCAACAGGGTGATTTTGGAGTAAAGCTCTTGCTTCCGCAGTGGATGCCATGAACGCCTAGCTAACTGGTTTGAACTAGATGGGTATCTGCCCGACAACTGCTTTGCACATAAAACGCCAAACGCTGCCAGAGAGAGGGTTCTGACTGAGAACATGATAGCGCTACCTTAAGAACTCAATCAACCTGTTTTCTATATCTTGCTGGCGAAATTGAAGAGAACAAGAGCGGGACGAGCGACCGCGTCATAGTACTTGGCCCGATCGAAAATTAGAAAAACCTGGGCACTTTCGGGAAGGGCATTTCCCAATTCGTTCCATTGAGGTTCGGCCGTAGTTTTTTTCCCACAGATAGCACACTCGGTCGACCATGCAAGGCGTACTACCGGCGATCACTCAGCTAGCGCTGCGGAAAAATCAAAGCTTCCAACATGTCCGCGCGTGCTTTTTGGTCGGAAGCAAATAATTGAAGCAAGTCAGTCACGGATATCATTCCGCGATAGCCTTTTTCATTGTCGAGCACGACCAAATGATAGATGCCGTGCTGCTCCATTAATCGCAGGCAATCTTCCAACGAGGTATCAGGCGTTGCGGTCACTAACTGGCGCGTCATAATCTCGGAGACGCGCATCCAGGCCGGGCACTTATTTTCAGCGGCGACTTTGTCGGAGACGTCACTTTGCGAGATCACGCCGAGCAAAACGCCCTGCTTGTCGCAAACTCCCACAGCGCGGACCTGCCGCTCGCGAAGGTAACGAGCAGCGTCGTAAACCGTAGTTTCCTCTGAAACAAAAAAAACTTCGCGACGCGAAGCAATCAGATCCGCTACTTTCATAGGTTCTCCGTTCGCTGTCTTCTCACGCCTGCAATGCGATGCAGCCTTGTCGAGCCTAACTCCGACTAACACCTAATTGCAAGATGTGGGCCAAATCAGTGCGGCTCATCGGGATTGCGGCTAAGTGAGAACGGCCGGGCTACAAAGTAGGGCGGGCTTGGTCTGTCTAAAAAAATGCGGTGGAAGAGGCCGCGCGAACCGCTTCCACCAAAGCTTTAGAAAATCCACGAATCTAGTTGGGAGATGCTTCGCCGCGAATAATATCGTATCGCTCGATCACCGCAGCTACTCCGACAGATTCGCGGTGATCGTCTTTTTGTTTATCGACTCGAACAACCCGGCCATGAGCTCGAACGAAGACTTCCGTTCCGCGGGTAATTTCCGCCGGCAGTGTAAGTGTGAAATCCACTTCAGTGCCGGGAGCAAGATCTTTTTCCATGACGAAGTAAACGCCACGGGTTGAAATGTCCCGGGTTTGACCGTCGTGCGCCCCGGGCTCCCGATTGATGGGAAGGCGAACGCTAACCGGCAGGGAAAGATCGTACCGTCGTGCCATGCGGCGTTCCGTCATCCCCGGTGCTCCGCTAAGAGAAATTTGAAGTTCACATCAACCCCCGTCGTGAGAGTAGCAATCCCTATTCCAAAGTGCACTAAGTGTTTAGCTTTGAATGTGCTCTACCAGGAACCTAAGGATTTCGTAAGGCGCAACTTAGCCAAAAAATGGCGCCCGAAGCAAACCCTTTGAAAACAGCAAGTACCGTTTCCAAGATCCCAGCTGGGGGTGAGATCTCGGTAGGTTTTCCAATATTCGGAATTTATGAAACTTTGTGTCGGAGCGGAATACTAGACCAAATCAGCCGGATGGTGGAAGAGCTATTTCTCCGAATGTGCCCTACATATGCAACAGTTTTCTTAGCACTTGAACGTAATAGGACTACGAAGCCGGAGGCCTTGGTAGTACTACGAGCGCGAACTTCCGGAGAAATCGTTTGAGATTCAATGCACAGCCACTATCAAACGGCGCGAGCCATGAAAAATCTCAAACAGAGAATTATTCTTCACTAAGACCCGCGAATCGCCGGAGCGCTTTCTTTGGCCTCCGCCTCTTTCGCAGCGGCCTCGCGAGCCGCTTTCGCCGCCGCAGAGCGCGCACCGCGCCCGGAATCCAAATTGAATTGGCGCATTTTGTAGAGCAATGCTTTGTAACTGATACCCAACATTTTCGCGGCATCCTTGCGGCACCAATTCGTTTTCTCAAGGGCATCAGCGATCGCTTCCATCTCAGCTTCGTCTTTCAAACCGCGCACGAGTGCCTTCAGTCCCTGTTCCTTCGGCGCCGGAACTGCGTCCCGAGGAATCAAACGCTGCTGTTGGCCGGTCATTTCCAGCAATTCACGAAAGCTTCCTTCGTCATCTTCCAGAATCACGTAACGTTTGACGAAATTTTCCAGTTCGCGCAAGTTGCCCGGCCACGGGTAGCGCAGGGCTGCTTCAATCAAATGCTTGGAAGGATCAGGAGCTGCCTTCTGATATTTTTCGCTGTATTTCACCAGGAAATGGCGGAACAGCAAGGGGATTTCCGTGGTGCGTTCTCGCAGCGGCGGGATATGAATGGAGAGAACGTTCAAACGGTAATAGAGGTCTTCGCGGAAACGGCCGGAGCGCATGGCTTCTTTCACGTCCATGTTGGTAGCCGCGAGCACTCGCACGTCCACATTTACCACTGCGCGAGCGCCAAGCCGGGAATATTGACCGTCCTGCAAAACGTGGAGAAGCTTGGCCTGAAGATGCGGGCTCATCTCCGCGATTTCGTCGAGGAAGATTGTCCCCTTATTAGCTAGCTCAAATTTGCCCGGCTTGGAGCGGACCGCACCGGTGAAAGCGCCTTGTTCGTAACCGAAGAGCTCCGATTCAAGCAATTCCCCGGGAAGGGCGGCGCAATTCACTTTCACAAAGGCTTGCACGCGCCGGGTGGAGCGAAGATGAATCATCCGCGCAACCACTTCTTTGCCGACTCCGCTCTCCCCGCTGATAAAGACCGGCACGTCCACCGGTGCGATCTGCAAAATCTGCTGGCGAATCTTCAGCATTTGTGGACTGGCAGCCAGGAAAGAAAGATCTTCTGTTAGCGCTTCGCAATACTCGCGCAACGCTTTGTTTTCGGACCGCAACTGTTGCTTTTGGCGGCACTTCAGGAATGCCGCGTCGAGTTCCGGCTTCTCGAATGGCTTGGTCAAATAATCGAGAGCGCCTAACCGGATCGCCTCGACCACCGTGGTTACCTCGTTCGAGCAGGAAAGCATGATGACGTTGAGAGCGCGGTCAATTTGCATCAATTGACGCAAGGTTTCAAGCCCATCGATTTCAGGCATCAGTACGTCCAAGATGATGAAATGCGGACGCAACCCCGCGCCGACCTTCTCCAGCGCTTCTTTTCCACCCGGAACGGTTTCCACGTCATAACCGTCAACTTCCAAAAGCGTCTGAAGATATTTGCGAATGCTCGGTTCGTCGTCCACTACCAGAATTTTTTCTTTTTCGGCCATCGTATGTCCCTGGGAACGAACTAGTTCGTTCCAATAAATCAGTGTTTCGAGTTACTCGGTGTTTATGGGAAGCAAAAATGAAAAGGAGCTTCCACTTCCCAGCACGCTATCAACCCACACTTTTCCGCGGTGAGCTTGAATCAAACGTTTTGTAATTGCCAGACCCAGGCCCATTCCCGAAGACGAAGGATCCACGCGGACGAATTCTTCAAAAATTTCCTGATGAAATTCCGCGGCAATTCCTCCGCCCGTATCTGCAACCGAAATTAGAACGCTATTTGCGCGCATGCCGCTGTCACGCCGGCGATCGGTGGAAGGTGACGCTTCCGAGACTCGGCGTTCCCAAAAATGAGGCTCGGCGACCAACGTAACTGAACCTTCCGGCGGCGTGTGCTTCAGCGCGTTATCCAGCAAGTTGGCAACGCATTGTTGCACTTTTTGGTAATCGAATTTAAAAGACGGCAAGTCCGCATGGATTTTTATGTCCAGATGCACTTTCGCACGCTGGAACGCGTCTTGCCAACGGCACGTAAGGTCATTGATGCAATCGCGCAAATCGTTTTCGCGTAACTGCAATACCAGTTTTCCGCTTTCGAGCGCCGAATAATTCAAGAACATGGAAACCAAGCGCACCAGACGGTCGCAGCTTTCTTTCGACTCCTGCAGCATGTCGCGTTGGCGATCGGTAAGTTTTCCCAGCGAACCCGACAGCAAAAGATCGTAATAACCTTTCATGACCGCGAGAGGCGTTTTCAACTCGTGTGCCGCCGAGGCCAGAAAAACTGTTTTCTGCCGGTTCACTTCTTGAAGCCGCAAATAAGCCGCGAGAAGATTGCGATAGGTAATCTCGCGCTCTTGCATCAACTCTTGCACCGTCTGTCGCATCTCTGCTTCATTGGCTAGCGACTGCGGTGCCGTCGGTTCCACGTAAACTACAAGCCAGTCGGGCTCCGGCAACCATCGAACTCTCGCGCGGCTCTTCCCAGTCGGCGAATCGACTTGAAGATTCACTTCCTGTTCACCGCCTTCCAACTGGTCAACGATGCCTTTGCGATCGGCGTGCAAAATATCTCTGAAAAGATTCAACTCGTTCTTGGACGATGCTCCGTTCGAGCTGAGTTGATCTTGGGCATGCAAGTTGGTAAACAGGATTCGGCCCGCTCGGTCGGCGACCACCAATGGGCGGTCAAAGGCGTCTAATAGACTAGCTACCAGGTGAAAAACCTGCTGGCCAGTGGCTTGCGGGTCCGCTATGAGGCTATTTGTCAAATTCCCCTCCCTCGGGGGGCGTGTCGCAGGGGCGAAGACACCATTCTTGAGTTTTCGCGATGGGCGAAGGGAACCGCGCTCAAGGAGACTCATGCTCGCAAAGCCTCGGAAGGGAGTCAATGGTAAATACGTCCTAGTTTGCGCTAGGCGATTGCATAAAATTGGAAAACTACTGGAGTGTATTTGCCTAGTTGACCTAAGGTCACGGTTCCACGCGATTTCACGCTTCTGTAATCTGCTGATAATGTGTGGTTTATTTTTTGGCTGGCTGCCTGCAGGAAGTTGCATTCAAATTGCGTACTAGTGTGAGTACTAAAACTGGAGTACTAATGGGCGTGTCAGAAAACGTTCTTCACCATAAGGTAAGCATGACCCCGCTCTATGAAGAGCGACGGCGTTTCCAGCGAATCCATCTGCAGGTGCCCATGTTTATTCGCGGGCGAGATGCTCACGATGAGCAATTTTTGGAGCTTGCTAAGACTTTAGATATAAGCGGTTTAGGTGCTTTCCTTACCTGTCCTCGCTCTTTAGCTTTGAACGAGATTATTACCCTTACGATCCCGGCACCATCGATTACTTCTACCGGTTTGGTTCCCGCAGGCATGGCGCCGATCCAAGCCCGTGTGAAAAGACAGCAGCAAGCGGGCGATGTTTACCTCGTCGGTGTCGAGTTTTTGAAGCCAATTGGATAAAGATTTTCCGCAGGGTTTTTCCACAGCGCGCCGCTTTTTCCACGTCTCTCTCCCAGGCGTTATGACTTGCCGTTTCCATAAAGTGGAATCCATTTACACGCTGGCGTGTCTTACGCCCTCAATTCGCCATTGACGTCCCCCAGAAACCGTGTAATTTTCGTTCTGGCAGCATCTTACGTGTCTTTTATAGCTGAGCACTCTTCTCAGAGATTGGACTGTCCCTTGCTGTAAGTCCTCTGCCCCCGCAGTGGCCCCTTAGTTAGGGAAGCTAGAACTTTTTCCGGAACCCATTGATGCCCCAGCCCGAGCCCTTGGCTCCACAGCCGTCTGCGGAAGACTCGTATCTAGAGGTCCTGGCCGAGACCCTGGAAGGTCTCGAGGACTCCGCTCGCGGTCAATTCTTACGCCAATTTTTCCGCACTATTGCGCGCATCGATCTTTCCGACGCGCTGGCCAACGAATATTGGGAACGAATTTTAATTCGTCGCCGCGAGCTAGCTGAGAGCATCGGGAAAAAAGTTTCGTTGAAGACAGCGATGGTTGACGTCCTGGCATCGACGAACTTTTTGCGTGTTCCGATCCTGATGGAGTACGAAGAATTCAAGAAGCTTCAGATTAACGCGGCCACCGACCCGCTAACCGGCCTGTACAATCGCCGTCTCTTCGACGAGTACTGCGACAAAGAATTGAATCGAGCGAAACGTTACGGCCACCAGCTCGCGGTAGTAATTCTCGACGTCCACAAGCTTAAAGAAGTGAATGACCGCCACGGTCATTTGCAAGGCGACCAGATATTGCAGCTCGCTGCAGCTACTTTGCGGAAAACATTGCGCGCGTCAGACTTCGCCTTCCGCATTGGCGGAGATGAGTTCGCGCTGCTTCTGCCGCAGACCGATACAGAACAGGCCAACACGCTTTGCCGCCGCGTCCGCACTCAATACGAAGGCGACATTCACTCGCTGAAATTAGACCCTAGCGTAACTCTGGATTTCGGTATTGCTGTGCTACCGGTGGATGGCGAACAAAAAAGCGAATTGATGGGTACCGCGGATGAGCGGCTCTACCAGTTGAAAAATGCCGGGCGCATCGGGTCACGCTTGAGTCCGCCAACATCTCCTTCGGCGCCAGAGAGCGCCCGCGACGAGCGTTCGTGGAGAGCCCAGGAAAGTAGCGACACACCGAAGGCGCGTCCCGAAGCTCCGTCCTCGACGGATTCGGCGTCCTTGCAAGATGCTTCTGGTCAACCGGGACGTGGGGATCGTCCTTTTGAGCCAACGCCGCAATCGGCAGGAGCCGCTTCCGGAAAACTGCCGAAGCCCACTCCAATTTCCACTTCGCCATTGCGCGACGAAAAGCGCAAATGGGAACGCGTGTCACTCGTCGGAACGAAAGCGTACGCGGTGCTCAGCGAAACAGACAAGCGAACGGCCACGGTAGTTGACTTAAGTTACGGCGGTGTAGCGCTAGTTCTGGAAAAGGATGGAGAGCTGCCGAAACAGTTCAGCGCGGTCCTCCATGTCCCGATTTTGCCACCTGTGCGGGTTATTCTGAAGCAGGCTTATGTACAACGCCTGGACGGCGGCCGCATGCGTGCCGGATGTTCTTTTGTTTCTTAAGCAATTAGAAGGGCTTCCGCCGCATCCGCCTCTGCTCTTCGAGCATCTAACGCCTTCGTTGCAATTCAGCATAGATACAATATAATTGGAGTTTCCCGCTGACCTAGCGACGCGACCCTATGTTTCGTCCTAATCGGTTGCGCAGACCGGTCAGCTAACAGGAGCGTCCCATGAAAGAAGGAATCCATCCCGATTATCATGCTGTAAAGGTGCATTGCGCCTGCGGCAATACGTTCGATACCCGCTCGACCATCAAGGGCAACATGATCCGCGTGGAAATTTGCTCGAACTGCCATCCATTTTTTACTGGCAAGCAAAAGTTGATCGACACTGCCGGTCGCGTGGAGCGGTTCCAGAAAAAGTATGCGGACAAAGCGGCTTCCCTAAAAAAGTAGCGTTACTTTTTCTCCGGCTCGAAAATCAAAAGCCCTCGGACGAAAGTTTCGAGGGCTTTTTTTCGCCAGAATGATTTGACGGCCGTGCGGTGTACAATGCTCGCAGAAAATGGCCACGCAATTATTTCCATCATCGGAACCGCCGATTGGATCGCAGGTGGAAACCGCAGCGCCCCGGGTAACCTTACGCAACTACTTTGCGCACCCGTTTGATTCGGCGATTGCGGCAGCACGAACGTGCTACTCGACGCGGTTGATCGGTCCCGAAGAAATCACCGACAAGCAGCGTGTGAATATCGGCTCCGCCACTTACTACGGCGGCCATCACACCGTCTTCCAGCATGCTCATTTCGAGTTCGGCCTGGAAAACATCAGCCGGCAGTTTGTGTGGTCTTTCCTACACGCGCATCCCTTTTACAACTCAGAGCAGCAAAGCCAGCGGTATGTGCGTCTGGATCGTCCGCAAGCTTACGTACCTCCTGAGAGCGCGACCTTCGGCCCAGTTGAGCGCGCGATTTACGAAAAGGCTGTCGCCCAGGCCTGGGATTCTTATCGCGAGCTCACGCGCGTGCTGCAGCCCACCGCTCGCGGAATTCTTGCCGACATCTGGCACGTCAGCCCGATGTCGCATCCCAAGCGCGTGCAAAAAGTGGATCGGCAGGCGGAAAAGCGTGCCATTGAAGTTGCGCGTTATGTTTTGCCGGTAGCTGCTTTTACCACCATGGTGCACACGCTCTCGGGGATCGTTTTGCATCGGCTGTGGCGAATGCATGCCGCGAGCGATACGCCGTCTGAAGCGCGCCAGGTGATTGGAGAGATGGTCGCGCGCGTTCGTGAAGTGGATCCGCAATTCTTCGATCGTTTCGATAACGCGCCCATGGATCAACCGCCTGAGTGGCACCAACCCAAGTGTAATGGCGAAGCTTTCGCGCGCGAGTTCGACGCAAAGTTGGCGGGCCTCACTTCCAGTCTTGTCGACTCTCCGCCACATGCGATTCCTGTGATGGCTGACGCCTACCGCGCGGTGATGGGTTTGACCGTCGCGGATTGTCCAGACGCTGAAGCGGTAGATCGCATGCTAAATCCGGCACGCAATCCATACCGTCGCGAGACGCTCGATATCGGCGTGCACGCCCCCATGATGCGTGCGTTGCAGCATGCCAATTTCACATTCGCGAAAAAGATCAGCCACACCGCCGACAGCCAGGACCAGCGCCACCGCATGGTCCCTGGTTCGCGGCCACTCTTGACTCTGGCGGACACTCGCTCGCCCGACTTCATCGCCCCCATGTTGATTCGGGATAATCCGCTCGCCATGGAAATCTACGAGCGCGCCATGATAGAAGCGTGGACGGCAAAGAACGAATTGCTCGACCGCGGCGTCCCGCTGGAATTCGCGCTGTACTTGTTACCCAACGCAAAGGCCATTCGCCTGGTGGAGACAGGATCGCTTTTGCATTTGCTCCACAAATGGACCATGCGTACTTGCTTCAACGCCCAGGAAGAAATTTATCAGGCGTCGATTGAAGAAGTAGAACAAGTCCGTTCCGTTTTGCCGGAGCTAACCAAATATATCGGCCCGCCTTGCCATCTTCGCGCCGGAATTTCCACCCCGATCTGCACCGAAGGGTCGCACTTCTGCGGCGTGAAAGTCTGGCTCGATTTTCCCAATATCCAGCGTCGCATATGACGCGCCGCGGCAGTCTGGCGTATTACCTCACCGCCTGGATCTGCGGATGCTTCTTCATGAGCTTAGCCGTTTGGACCCGCGATCTCTTTGGCGCTTCATCCAGCAATGCGTTTTCTTCGCGCTCCGTTTTTGGCCTGATCCTTTTTTATTTTTATGGCCTGGTTGTCGGCGCGATTGCTGCGCTGCTCGGCGCATTTCTGTTAAGGCGCGTGATGGCAGCCCTTAAATGCCTCACCGCAACCCACTGGGCCGCCGCCGGAGCGATATTAGCCCCCCTTCTCATCGCGATTCTGAGTATCTTGGGAAAGCGTATCGGCACAGAAGGACAAGGTGGGTTGCGAGTGTCGAGACTTATTACCTACGGCCCCATGACCGTCTACGAGGCAGGATGGTGGCTCCCTATCCCCGCTGGTGCTGCCACCGCGTACTTGCTATGCCGGGTGCAGAAAGCGTTCGCTCCGCAAAAACCCTCGCAGAATTAGAACCCTGCCGGAATATCCATTTTACGTGCGGACCTAGCGTTTGAGGATGCGTGTAGAGTTCGGTGAGACAAGCTCGTAACGAATGCCGCGCCAGCGGATGCGCTTGCTAATTGATGAGATTAGAAAATTCCATGCAAACAAAAACGGAACAATCGGCGCGAGAAAAACGCAGGCCACACTTGTTTCCTGCAACTTCCCTTTCCACTCCGGAATCGCTTCATTGATTGCAACGATTCTCAGCGCCCCTTTCATTGCCGCAAGCAACGGTACCGCGAGCGCCACCAGCAGCAGTTGACCCCAGGGATCGCCATCGACCATGCAATAGAGAATCACACATGCGGCATACAGCATGGTGAGTGCGTACGCCAGGTTCATAAGGCCGCCGACCAACCACCTCCGATGCGAATACACTCGCGTGATCGACATCTGCCTGTTCGTGAATTCAAAAAGCTCAGACCAGGTCCACGGATGTAACGTGGCCGCGAAACATTCAGAACAAAAAACAATCGGCCGGTTTGCCTGCTGCAGGGCATATGTCAACGCGAAGTCGTCGCTGACCGCGCCTTTCCATGCCTCCAGTACTTGCACGTCGTCGAAAGTCTTGCGCCGAATTGCCGTCGCCCCGCCCCAACAGAAGTTATCGCTCGGCTTTCCCAACATCGTGGCCACTGCTGCGTTCCACGCAGACGCGACCGCGCTCGCCAGAGAACTGCCTCCCGTGCCTCCCGGAAAAATCCAGCGATAACCGGTAGTCGCTCCGATCCGTACATCCTGAAGAGGGGCAATCAACTTCGTCAGCCAGCCGCGTGAAAGCCGGACATCCGAATCCGTGAAAACGAGCACTTCAAATTTTTCCGGCAGGCCTTCCACCGTTCGCTGCAGGTTGAACACTTTCTCGCCGCAATCTTCGGGAGGCCCGGCAATCAGAATGTGCACGGGTCGCTTGCTCGCAGCTTTCACCCGCTCGATAATTTTCACCGCGGGGTCCAGACTTGTCGCTAACGCGAAATAAATTTCGTAGTTCGGATAATCGAAACGCGTGAGCGCCAGAAGATTTTCTTCCAGCCCGCGCTCGCTTCCCTTGCAGGGACAAATCAAAGCCGCTTGCGGAGTGTAAAAGCCGGCGTGCGAAGTGAGCCGCTGCCTCACCATCGTCACCCAAGCGAAACCCTTCCAAAGGGAATACACCCCTAAGGCGATCTGCAGAATTACAACAACGTAGAAAACTTCCAGCACAGCGCGAGAATAGCAAAAATACACCGCCAGCCGTGCGACTTCGCAGATTGACTTGCTCGAATCCGCAACGATAAAATCGGCTCATTCCCGGAGTAGTCTTTCGGTTCATATTTGACAACGGAGGTTCAATCATGTCCGCGTCCGCACAGCCTATAAACGAGGCGAAACTTCACGAATTCATGATGAAAGCCGTAGGCGAAATGGGAGCGGCCATGAATGCGGCTCTCATTCTCGTCGGCGACAAACTCGGAATTTACAAAGCGATGGCCGGCTCGGGGCCGATGACCTCGGAAGAAATTGCCGCCAAAACAAAAACGCACGAGCGTTACGTCCGCGAATGGCTTGCAGCGCAAAGCGCCGGCGGATTCGTCACCTACGACCCCTCCACAAAACGTTACACGCTGCCGCCTGAGCAGGCACTCGCCCTGGCGGACGAAAACAGTCCTGTTTTTCTTCCGGGTTTTTTCGAAATCGTATCCGCCTGTGTAAAGGACGAATCAAAAGTTACGGAAGCTTTTCGCACGGGTAAAGGATTAGGTTGGCACGAACACGATCACTGCCTGTTCGCCGGCACCGAGCGTTTCTTTCGGCCGAATTATCGCGCCCATCTAATCGCCGAATGGATTCCCGCACTCGGCGATGTGGAAGGCAAACTAAAGGCTGGCGCTAAAGTTGCGGATGTCGGATGCGGCCTGGGCACCTCCACAATATTAATGGCGCAGGCTTATCCGAAGTCCACCTTCGTTGGATTCGATTATCATCCAGCTTCGATTCAAATGGCGCGAGAGGCTGCGGCAAAAGCCGGTGTTTCCGACCGGGTTAAATTCGAAGTCGCCTCCGCAAAGGAATTTCCAGGCGAAGGCTATCACCTTGTTGCATTTTTCGATTGCCTGCACGACATGGGCGACCCTGAGGGCGCCGCGCGCCACGTGCGCAAGACTCTTGATCCCGGCGGCGCATGGATGATCGTAGAGCCTTTCGCTAACGACAAGCTGGAAGATAATTTGAATCCCATCGGTCGCGTCTTCTACGCCGCTTCCACCATGCTGTGTACCCCCGCTTCGCTTTCGCAAGAGGTGGGACTCGGCCTTGGAGCACAAGCGGGCGAAGCGCGCCTCTCAAAAGTCCTGAAGAATGCTGGATTCACGCACGTGCGACGCGCAGCGGAAACGCCTTTCAACATCGTGCTGGAAGCGCGGCCGTAGCGCTCGTGCGCGATTAATTCCCGCGGCGTCGGGCGAAGACCTTGTGCAGAACGCGGTCGGCAGCGGTATTCAGTTCGAGCTGAAATTTTCCCGCAGCGCGCCGCGCCTGTTCCATCAAAGATGGATCGAGTAGTAGCGCCGTGCGATCGACGAACGGCCCGGAAGCGACAGCGCGTGTGGTTCGTCCAGCCTGTCGTCGCGGTTCTCGCTGCGTGAGCGTCTCGTAAAGCTCCAGATCGTGCCAGAATTCCTGGGCGTCTTCATCGCTCCAAAGTAAAGCTTGCCCGAGCGCCACAAAAAACTCTTCCCTGAAAAGATCGAGCAAAGGAATGGCAATATCCAGACTGGATTTTTTTGCCGGCTTGGTCTTCGCTCCCTTGCGTACCTTTTTGGTTTTTTTGATTTTCCTGGGGGCGCGCTTCGGTTCGCGCACGTTCACCCGAACTTTCAATCGCGCCGGTAGAACGTCTGCTGTACGCAGCACCATGGCGAGAATCGCTTCTCTTCGGATCCTTTCGAGTTGTTCGTAGTAGTGCGCGGGCTGGTCCGCTCGTCCGGGTCGGCGGTTTTCCGCCGCATACATATCCAGGAAGCGCGGAACCATCTCGTTATGGTCGAGTGTGGCCAGCAAAAGCGTGGCGGCTTCCCGCGCGCGCACCACAAGTTCTCTTGGGCGGTAGGGCATTCGGAAGTTTCTAGCTGTACGCGATTGCGCCTCGCGCCGCAATAGGAAAGCCAAAGTGTGCGCTAAAAGGAAAAGGCCCGGGAATTTCTTCCCGGGCCTCAGGGGGCTGCCTCTTATCCAAATTTTCTGACTTCGGTTTTAGTGGATCGGACCTGCTGGACCAATCGCCGGCAACTCATCGCCACCGGTAATAGGCCGCACAGGCTTTTTCTCGAACTTGCCAAGCGCAATTTCCAGCGCTTGCTCCGCGGTGCGGACGAAGTGAATCTTCACATCGCCCAACATCTCGGGCGGCAAATCCTCCAGCACGTTCGGTTCGTTCTCCGACGGAAGAATTACTTCGCGGATGCCTGCGCGCTTCGCGCCCAGCACCTTCTCTTTAATTCCGCCCACCGGAAGCACGATACCGGAGAGTGAAATTTCTCCCGTCATCGCCACCCGCGGCCGAATCGCTCGTCCAGTCAACAGGCTGACAAGCGCCGTGACCATAGCCACGCCTGCTGACGGGCCGTCCTTCGGAATCGCGCCCGAAGGAACGTGCACGTGCAAGTCGAGCTTGCGGAAGAAGTCCGGATCGATGCCGTAACGCTCTGAGTTAGATCGCACCCAGCTCAGCGCCGCTCGCATCGACTCCTGCATCACCTCGCCCAGGTGCCCGGTCATGGTGAACTGCTTCCCACCCCGAGCCTTGCTGGCTTCGATGAACACGATGTCGCCGCCCACCGGGGTCCAGACCAAGCCCACCGAAACTCCGGGTTTCGTTACGCGCTCTTCCACTTCCTTTTCTATCCTGACTTTCTGTATTCCGAGCGCTTCGCGAACGACTTCTGGAGTAACGATGTGCTTTTCGGTCTTGCCCTCGGCGATGCGCCGGGCTTGCTTGCGCACGAGCGTTGCAATTTCGCGCTCGAGGTTTCGCACGCCGGCTTCGCGAGTGTAGTGAGCGATCAAGTCATGAATCGCTTCGTCCGTGAACTCAATCTGCTCGCCCAACACGATGCCATGTTCCTTGGTCTGCCGCGGAATCAGGAAGCGTTTTGCGATACCGATCTTCTCTGCTTCCGTGTAGCCCGCGAGTTCGATGATTTCCATGCGGTCTCGCAGCGGCTCTGGAATCGGATCCATCCAGTTAGCTGTAGCCACAAAGAGAACCTTCGATAGATCGAACGGCACATCGAGGTAGTGATCGCGGAACGAAGAATTCTGCTCCGGGTCGAGCACTTCCATCAACGCCGCCGAAGGGTCGCCGCGGAAATCGCGTCCGAGCTTATCGACCTCGTCCAGCATGAATACCGGGTCCATGGTCTCGGCTCGGCGAATTCCCTGGATGATTTGCCCAGGCAGAGCGCCGATGTATGTACGCCTGTGCCCGCGGATTTCAGCTTCATCATGCATTCCGCCGAGCGATATGCGTACGAACTTGCGTCCCATGGCCCGCGCAATCGACTTTCCAAGCGAAGTCTTTCCCACGCCTGGAGGCCCTAAAAAGCAAAGGATCGGACCCTTCATTCCCGGCTGCAGTTTCTTTACCGCGAGGTAATCCAGAATGCGCTCTTTCACCTTCGCGAGATCGTAGTGATCCTCGTCCAGGATTTCTTGCGCCTTCGAAATGTCGATGTCCTCTGTTCCGGAGGTTTTGTTCCACGGCAGCGCGGTCATCCATTCCAGATAGGTCCTCGCCACCATGTACTCCGCCGAAGCAGGAGTCATCTTCGCGAGCCGCTTCAACTCGCGCTCGCATTCTTTCTTCGCCTCGGCAGTCATTCCCGACTCTTCGACCTTCTTGCGAAGTTCTTCTATCTCCGCTTGGCCGTCGTCGGATTCGCCGAGTTCCTTCTGAATCGCCTTCATTTGTTCACGAAGCAAAAACTCGCGCTGCGTCTGGTTCACTTGCTCTTGAACTTGCTCGTGAATCTTGTTGCGCAGGTCGAGCACTTCGCGCTCTTTGGTTAACTCGTTGATCAGCGTTTCAAGCCGCTTCTTCACACTGAAGGTTTCCAGCAACTCTTGCCGAACCATCGTGCTCAGTGACGGCAAAGTGAACGCCACAAAATCCGACAAACGCTCCGGCGAAGGCTGGTTCATCACTTCGGTCTGAAGATCGTCGGATAGCTGCGGTGAACGCGTCACCACCTCACGGAACAGTTCCTGCACGTTCCGCTCGAGCGCGGTTAACTCCGCATCGCGCTCATTTTCCAGGTCGGGCTGCGCTTCCACACGGCCGCGCAAGAATGGCTTCAACGAAACCACTTCAAGCACGCGTATGCGCTCCAAACCTTCCAGGAATGCCACGATGTTTCCATTGGGCATCCTCACCATTTTATGAACCCTCGCGAGCGTGCCCACACTGTGCAGATCAGAACCGGTGGGAACCTCCACGCGCGGATCCAATTGCGCTACGACACCAAGCAGCTTCTCCGGCCCTTCCAGCGAATTCAAAAGCGCTAGAGAGCTCTCCCGCCCTACTGGCAGCGGCATAACCGCGCCCGGGAACAGGACCGTATCGCGCACAGGTAAAATCGCGAGTTGTTCTGGGATAACTCTATTTGTTTTACTCACCTGATCCCCCTTTGATACCAACACTGCTTACAAATTTATTACTCACAATAGGCTTAGATGCAACGGACGCAGAAAAGGTCCGGCATGAATTAGCTAGATGCTATGAAGTTTGTTGATACTACCATACTAAGGTCTTTGATGCAAATCAAACCCACCGTCGATTCCACGTAACTGTAAGACAATACTTAACTTGCTTGATTCTTGGTAGGCAGAGATTTTAGGAACTTAATGGCCTCGTCCCGGGTATGAATCAGGTCGTTTAGCTGAGCCTCCTCGACCGAATCGAGGATCTGCTTGAAGGAAGGCCCGGGGTGAAGCCCCATTGCCACCAAGTCGTCCCCGGTCAAAAGCCTGGCTGGCCGGATCTGCTCCGCAGGCGTGTCGCGGACATACTTCTGCACGAAGTTATAATTGTCGAGCATTCGGTGGCTCGAAAGGCAGTCCAAGCGGTGTAGCTCCAGGTGCTCATTGAACCGATTCAACCGAGCGAAGCGCTTCAGAGTGGAGGGTTTCATCTGCAGCACATCTTTAAACTTCATGTGATTTGCTACCAGCGCCGCGATTTGCGCCGTGTCCTCATTTGAAAAACGTAGCCGTCGGCAGATTTCCTCCGCCATTCTGACCCCCACCTCCACATGCCCGTCAAAACGAATCCTGTCGCCCGTCTGCGACACCGGCTTGAACGTTGCCGGTTTGCCCACGTCGTGCAAAAGCACGCCCCAAGCGAGGGTCGAGGGAGATCCGGCGGGAAGCTGCTGCAGCATCAGCAGCGTGTGGATCCACACATCCCCTTCGGGATGATATTGCGGAGGCTGTTCCACACCCTTCATGCGCGCAATCTCCGGAAGAATTTCCGGCAGCAGTTTGGCCTCGTCCAACAGCTCGAATCCCCGACGCGCCGCGCCTTCCGTAAGAAGCTTGGTCAATTCGTCGCGAAGCCGCTCCGGAGAAACCTGCTTGATCTCCGGAGCTAGTTTCTGAATGGCCTGGAACGTCTTCGCTTCGATCGCATAATCCAGCCGCGCCGCAAAACGCACCGCTCGGACCAGCCTTAGTTTGTCTTCGGTGAACCGCTCCTTGGGGTTTCCGATAGCGCGAATAATTCCAGCGCTCAAATCCTCGCGCCCGCCGACGAAATCCAGCACTTCGTTCGTTTCCGGATCCATTAGCAACGCGTTAATCGTAAAATCACGTCGCTTCACATCTTCCTGCGCCGTTTTCGAAAATACCACGTTATCGGGATGCCGCCCGTCGGAGTAACCTACGTCGGATCGAAATGTGGCAACTTCCACAGTCGTAATTGGGTCATCTTCGCTGTCCGCAGGCTCTCCCACCAGCATGACGCCGAACTTCGCCCCCACTTCCAGCACCACGAAAGTCTCAGAAAACAATTCGCGGATTCGGTCGGGCGTCGCATCCGTAGCTACGTCGTAGTCCGCCGGTTCGCGCCCAAGAAGGATGTCGCGCACACACCCGCCCACAAAATAGGCCTGATGCCCAGCCACTTTCAGGATTCGACAAATGCGCTCGGCAAGAACACGCTGTTCCATATCGCAATTATGAGCGAAATGCTTTGTACTTGGTAGTTGTAGGAGTTTGTCAGTTCGATCTTGTCTCTGACGAGAGCCGACGCCGGCACCTTGGTGGCGATTTAGCGAATTCCCACCTGGCCGCGTACGCTATCAATCAGTTTCTTCGAATCGTATCCAACGCCGGCCTTGAATACCGTTTCGACGTTTTCTATCTCCTCGATGTTCTTTGAAGGGTCGCCCTTAATCAAAACGAGGTCCGCCTGCTTACCCGGAGCGAGAGTTCCAATTCGATCTTGCTGCCCAAGATACACAGCGCCATTCTGCGTGCCCACCTGAATGGCTTCCAACGGTGTTAATCCCGCTTCCACCAACAGCTCGATTTCGCGTTGATCGCCAAATCCCGGCAGCACGCCACCATTCCCGGTGGGATCGGGACCACCAAGCAGCAACCCACCCGCCTTGAAAAACGCTAATTCAAAATCCATCTCTTTGCGCATCAGCGAAGTCATCGGCGAATCCAACGCCACACTTGCGCGTGCCGTCAGATAGCTTTGCGCCGATTCTGCGGACATCGCATCCAGCGTGCGGCGTTGCATTTTTGGTCGACCCGGCACGCCCGCTTCAAATACCGGTAAAGTCGATGTGACAGCTACATGATGTGACACGAGATTGTGAATCAGATCTTGCACCGGCGCTCCATTCACGTCTTGTTTCGCCCAGGCCGCACTTCCACCCTGCGGGCACGAGTCCGCCTTCTTATCCGCCACAAACTCCGTATCCGCAAACACCGGCCCATGCTCCAGGTCGTCGATCCCCAGCGCGACAGCTTCCGGCCAAGTCACCGAACAAAGATGTCCGGTCAGTTTCATTTTGATGCGCATGCGCTTGCTGAATCGCCACTCCCAACTCCTCGCGAGTAATGTTCATATACGCTTTGTACGAGGTCATGCCTTCCGCGGCCCAGTAGTCCACCATGCGTTTCGCGTCGTCCGGTCCAGTCAGTTCATGCATCTGCGCAAAACGAGTTGGCGCGCCTTCCAGATACGGCGCTGTCGCATCGATGCTTGGTCCCGGCATCAGATTTGCATCTATGCGGCTTTTAACCTTCAGATCGGTGTACGGTTCCAAGCTCCCTGTTGTGCGCATTGTGGTTACGCCCGCGGCGAGATAGAGCCGCGGAGCGGTGTAAGGAATTTCGGCAATGAACAATCCTGGCTCGCCAATTCTGCCGCCGGCAACTTGAACCGCGAACGAGTCGGTGTAGTAGAGATGGTCGTGCATTCCAACAATGCCAGGAATAACCGAGTAGCCGCTGCGGTCCATGACTTGCGCTCCCTGAGGGATTTGCGCGGACGCAGCCGGCCCGATCGACTCGTATCTTGCCATTCGCGATCACCACTGCCTGGTCTTCTTTAGCCGCCGCACCCGTTCCATCGATCACGCGCACGTGATTAAGAACGACCACCGGCGCATCGACACTGATGAACTCTACGACATCTGGGGCCTTCTGAGTCTGTGCCACTGTGATCATGGCAGTGAAGAACCAACCAAACAAAAGTAGAAACCGCATCCATGCACCTCGCAAATTCCACGGGTATAAGCTTCGTAACGCTAGGCGGTTACGCGCATAACCAGCGCGGTAATGTCGTCATGTTGCCGCGCATAACCTACGAAATTGTTCACATCGGTCATTACGCGCGAAAGGACTTCCGCAGCGCTCCCCGAGGTCGTATTCAAACTGCCGAGCAGCCGTTCCTCGCGAAACTCTTCGCCGGTTTCATTTACCGCTTCCACCACGCCGTCGGTAAAAACAAAAAGCAAATCTCCGGTCATTAGTTGCGTGCTACCGGAAACGTAGGGCAGTTCTTTGTCCGTGAAAACCGGCAATCCCAACGGCGGACCACCAGTCGAAAGCCTCTCGATTGCTCCCGAAGCGCGCCTCAAAATTGGGTCATTGTGTCCGCAGTTCACGTAAGTCATCTCGCGCGTGTCCAGATTAATTTCGGCGAGAAACGCGGTCGTAAATCGAAGGCCTTCCAAACTGTGCGCCCGCGCGTAACGTTCGAGCCCGGCCACAATTTCATCCAGCGAAGCCGTAGTGGCTGCCAGCGCTCTTAAGCTTGCCTGGAACGTCGCCATCAGTAGCGCCGCCGGCACGCTTTTCCCCGCAACATCGGCAACAGCGATCAGTAACGAAGGACCGCCGGCAGCCGGCACCGGCCGCAAAAACGCATCGTAGTAATCGCCCGCTACCGTGTTCTGAGGCCGCGTCGCAAAGGCAATATCCATGCCCGGAATTTCCGGGGCATGCGCCGGCACCAGCCACTGCTGAATTTCTCGCGCGATTTCCAGATCGCGCTTCATGGTCACCCGATCGGCCAGCTCCAGCGCCAGCAGAATAAACAGAATGATTGCGCCAATTCCTTCGAAGCTTAACTCGCCGCCGCTACCACCGCTTGAACGAAACTCCGGATGGATCACGATTAAAACGAGCGCAATAATCAGTAGGACTCGCCGCGCAGGCGAAAGCTTCATCAACATCGCCTGGAACAGCCCCCACGCAGCGAATAAAATTCTTTTAAATTTTGATTTTTCGCGTCCGATGGCATCCCAGTCCACGTCCTTCGAATAAAGGCCATAACTGGATCGCGCCTCGGATTTGAACTCGCCCCAAAGCTGGCCCATTTTCAGGCCTTCCGTCACGCGCGCCCAGAAATCGCGCACGTTGCGAATAACGCCTTTGGAACGCTTGTCTGAATTAGGATCTGTTGCCATGAGAACGAAACTATAGGACAGGAAGCAAAATGCGGCAAATTTGTTTGGCACGCCGAAAGATTTCAAGGATGGAAAAATCTAATGGTGTTCGTCGCCATCATCGCGACTCTTGAGTGATCCGCCCAATTGTACTTTTGAAAATCCGAATCGGTCGCGAAGACCGTCGGTCGTCCGTGCCAGACGCTCCAGTTTTTCCCGGCGCCCCGGCTCGAGAAGTTCCATTTGGCCGGAGCCGCTGGAGAATGAAGAAAGCTCCACACCGACCAGTCGCAATTTCGCTGCCCCATCCCAGGCGCGCGTGAAAAGATCTCGTATCGCGCGCAAAAATACAGAATCCAGATCGGAAGGCTCTGCAAGCGTCTGGCTGCGAGTGATGGTTGTAAAGTTCGTATAACGCAAGGTAATCGAAACAGTGCGCGCATGCAGACCGGCATCACGCAAACGCTTGGATGCCTTCTGGCAAAGATGGCTTAGCGTTGACTCCAGAATATCTCTATCGTTCGTGTCCTGGCCGAAAGTTTGGTTGTGCGAAAGCGATTTCGGCTCG
This sequence comes from uncultured Acidobacteriota bacterium, assembly GCA_963838475.1. Lineage (GTDB taxonomy): Bacteria > Acidobacteriota > Terriglobia > Acidiferrales > UBA7541 > Palsa-295. The sequence goes on along the minus strand of CAWIRJ010000004.1, from coordinate 117,544 downwards.
GCATCCACGAAAAACTCGTACGAATCAATCCCGCGCGCCTTGCGAAACAGCGCCTGCCCCCACTTCCCAAAAACTTCTTCCAGTTTCTCCAGCGAGACATTCTGAAGTTGAGCAATCGTCTCAACGCCTAGATTTTTCAGCGCCGCTTCCGTCACTTTTCCGATTCCCGGAATTCTTCTCACCGACAGAGGCGAGAGAAAAGCAGCTTCGCTTCCCGGCGGAACCCAAACCAGCCCGCGAGGCTTGGCTTGTTCGCTCGCAACTTTCGCCACCAACCGCGTCGCGGCGAGCCCACCCGAGCACGGCAACCCAGTCGTCCCGGTGATTTCCACCAAGAGTTTGTGCGCGGCGCCAAACGACGGCCCGTGCAGCCGCTCCGTCCCCGCCAAATCCAAATATGCTTCGTCGATTGAAGCCATCTCCACGGTGGGAGAATATTTCGCCGAGAACGGCTGCCACGCGATCGCTCCACTCTCCATAAAGTTCGTGATGGCCGTCGAGAAAAACCGCATGCGGACAGAGTTTCGCCGCCGTGCGGAGCGCCATTGCCGAGTGCACACCAAAACGTCGCGCTTCGTAACTTGCTGACGTCACCACTCCGCGCTGGTCGCGCTGCCCCCCGACGATCACCGCAAGTCCCACCAAGTCAGGACGCGCCAGCAGCTCGACGGAGACGAAAAACGCGTCCATATCAATGTGAAGAATGGTCGCTGAAGAATCCGCCGCGGTCGGTGCCGGCGCATCGTGCTTCGCGCGAAAATGGGCTAGCTTCGGCATTGCTAAATCGGGCGAGAGCTAGATTGTATGACAAAAAGATTAGGAATTTTCGTTAGATGGTGTCGTCAGACGCGGTCGGCAGCCGCGACGCGCGGTATGCCCGCCAGGTCATTCGTAAAAGTTATGTTCGTCCAGCGTTTTTGCTCCGCCAATATCGCGCGCACATGTTCCGCCGAGTTATAGCCAAGCTCCAAAACGAGGATGCCCCCACTGCGAAGCAGGCTGCCAGCTTCTTCGATTAGCCGAGCGTACATTTCCACACCGGTCGGTCCGCCGAAGAGTGCCGCATGCGGTTCGTGATCGCGCACCTCGCGCTGTAATTGAGCACCCTCTTCGCGCGCAACGTACGGGGGGTTGCTCACGATCAAATCGAAGTTTCGCGATTTCGCGTCGCCGCTCCCGACTCGGTCGGTCAAACCGTCCAGCAAATTTGTTTCAAGAAAATGAATGCGATCGCCGACATTGTGTCGTGTCGCATTGCGCTGCGCCACTTCCAGAGCTGCCGCGGATATATCCGTCGCAAAAATCTCAGCGTGCGGCAATTCGTACGCCAGGGCTACAGCCAGACAGCCCGAGCCAGTGCCCACATCTGCGATTCGCAATTTCTCGCGGGGCAATCCAGAATCGAGATGAATCTTGAACCCGCGAGGGCCAAGCCGCGCCAGCGCAACTTCCATCACATGCTCGGTTTCGGGCCGCGGAATTAGCACTGCCGGCGTAACTTCAAATTCCAACCCCCAAAATTCCTGCTTTCCGGTTAAATACTGCGTCGGTTCGCCCGCCGCGCGCCGCGCAATCAAACCGAGATATTTTTCCGTGTCGGCCGGATCGAGCGCGGCTTCAGGATGTGTGTATAGCCAGGTGCGATCGCGTCCGAGCGCGTGCATTAAAAGAAGTTCAGTAGCCAACGTATGCGATGGCACATGCGCCGCGCGCAGCCGCGCCATTCCTTCTTTCAAAGCTGCGCGAACATCCAAAGCAGAAATATTCGAGGCTCTGTCTGGGCTAGACATGAGGTCACCGCTAAGTCGGCTTAGGCTTCCACGAGCTCTTGCTTGAGCCTCTCCGACTCGTAATGAGTGGAAAGCGCGTCGACAATCGGCCCGAGCTTGCCTTCCATCACTTGATCGAGTTGATGGAGCGTCAAGCCGATGCGATGGTCGGTGACGCGGTTCTGCGGAAAATTGTATGTCCGGATTTTTTCAGAGCGGTCGCCGGTTTTGATTTGTCCGCGACGTTCGGCAGCAATTGCTTCATGCTGCTTGGCTTGTTCCTGTTCGTACAACCGCGCGCGCAACACGCGCATGGCTTTCGCGCGATTCTTGATTTGCGATTTCTCGTCTTGTTGCGAAACCACTAGCCCGCTGGGAATGTGCGTGATGCGCACAGCGGAATAGGTGGTGTTCACCGATTGACCGCCCGGTCCGGACGAACAAAACGTATCGATGCGCAAATCTTTGGCCTCGATCTTAATGTCAATGTCGTCCGCTTCAGGCAGAACCGCGACAGTTGCCGCCGATGTGTGAATACGCCCCTGCTGCTCCGTGGCTGGAACGCGCTGTACGCGATGCACGCCGCTTTCATACTTCAGCTTGGAATAAACTTTGTTGCCTTGAATCGCAGCCACAATTTCTTTAGTTCCGCCGATGGAAGACGCCGAGCTCTCCAGAATTTCCACTTTCCAGTTCTGCGTTTCAGCATAGCGCGAATACATGCGGAAAAGTTCGCCGGCAAAAAGCGAAGCTTCATCTCCGCCGGTCCCTGCTCGGATTTCCACAATCACGTTCTTGTCGTCGTTGGGATCGCGCGGGAGCAATAGGAATTTCAGCTCGCGCTCCACGATTTCGCTGCGCGCTTCCAGCTCGTGCTCTTCGTCGTGGGCCATCTGCTTCATTTCCGTGTCGTCGGTTTCCACTAGCAACTGCTTGGCGCCCTGCAATCCCTTTTGAATTTCTTTCCATTCGCGATATTTCGCCACCATCTCCGCCATTTCCGCGTGCGTCTTGGCGAGCTTCTGGAAACGCGCCGAGTCGTTGTGCACTTCGGGCGAGGAAAGCTGTTGCGTCAATTCTTCGTAACGTGACTCGATGTTGTCGAGTTTTTCAAATAGCGTTAAGTTCGCCATGGCCTTGCCTCATAAACAACGGGAACACAAAGTTTGTAGATGGAAATCCGGGGAACAGCAGCGCTCCGGTCGGAGCGGGGAGAAAGCGCTAATAAAAGGAAGCGAACATTGCCGTTAATCCGAGTTAAGAATATCCACAATCGCCTGCTTAGTCAAACGGCGTCTCTGAGGCACTCATTCAACGCCGCACCGAAGCCTCATTTCCGTAGTAATCTCTGGAGCATGCGAATCTTCCGACTTTTTCGGATTCTCCTGCTACTTTCTCTGTGCCTGGAATTCACTTCACTCGCCGGCGCGCAATCCGAAAAATCTCCGCAGCAAATTGTGATCACGCATGTGACCGTCATCAATCCCCGGACTTCCTCGGTGCGGCCGGATTCCACAGTCGTAATTGCCGGCGCTCACATCACCGCTGTTTCCGCCTCGGAAAATTCTAAGCCGCCGAACGGCGCGAAAGTTATCGACGGCCAAGGTCAATATTTAATCCCCGGCCTGTGGGACATGCACGTCCATTCCGCTTTCGGCGATTGGTTCCCCGGCGGCCGCGACATTATTTTGCCGCTCTTCATTGCCAACGGCGTCACCGGAGTGCGCGACATGGGTGGAGACGTCCCTGTGCTCTTAGCGTGGCGCAAACAAATTGCCGGAGGCCAAATCATTGGTCCGCGCATGGTCATTTCGGGCCCCATGCTTGATGGATATCTTGCGGACGGCAAAAGTTTACGCTTCCCAAGTTCGATTCCAGTTACAACGCCGGCAAGCGCCATCGCCGCGGTCGATTCTCTGAAAGCTCAAGGCGTCGATTTCATCAAAGTGCAATCGGAAGTCTCCGACGACGCCTACCGCGCAGCAGCCGCGGAGGCGCACAAACAGGGCTTGCCGTTCGTCGGCCATGTACCGGACAGAGTTCGCCTGGAAGAAACCATCGTAGCGGGACAAAAAAGTATTGAGCACTTGATGGGAATCTTTGAAGCTTGCTCCGGGCAAGAAGACAAATTCATCAGCGGCAAAGGCAACTTGAAACTTATGCTTTCGTCTCACGATGAGCAGAAGTGCGACGCGCTAATTGCTTTGCTCGCGAAAAGCCAGACGTGGCAAGTCCCCACATTGGTCTGGCAACGCGGCGGCACTTTCCTGGATCAGCGCGACCTGAAACATCAGCCGCTCGACAAATACGTTCCGGCCTATTGGCGCGACGTAACCTGGCGTCGCTTCGCCGACGAGATGATGCCTGATCTTTTGAAAGATCCCCTCGCGCTTCGTCAGGAATATTTTGCGCGCAATTTGCAAATGGTGGGAACCATGCACCGCGCCGGCGTGCCTTTCATGGCTGGTACCGACACGGCACCCGGCGTTTACATCATGCCGGGATTCAGCTTGCACGATGAACTCGCTAACTTTGTTGAAGCCGGATTTACGCCCATGGAAGCGCTACAAGTTGCTACTAGCAATCCGGCCAAATTTTTGGACGCCGAAAACAGCTTCGGATCCATCGAGCCCGGCAAGACCGCCGATCTCGTCCTGCTGAACGCGAATCCTCTCGACGACATCCGCAACACGCAAAAGATCGCTGCGGTAATCGCAAACGGCCGGCTTTTCGATCGCACCGCCCTGGATCAAATATTGAAGCAGGTGGAAATTTCCGCTAAACAGCAGAAGTAAGAGAGAGCAATCGCGATCAAAAATCTGCTGGCAAATGTCTTTCAGCACCGGCAGCCCTTTGCTGCAACCACTTCGTGTACTACGATACGACCCTATTCATGACCGCCAGCAACCCAACAACAAAGAATCACGCTGACGAAATGCTCTGGGGCTTTTGGTATCCCGCTCTGCGCAGCGAGCAGGTACGCGGACGCAAGCTTGTGCGCGCAATGTTGCTCGATGTCCCGCTTGTCGTCGGCCGCGACGCCGCCGGAAAACCTTTTGCGCTGCGAGACGTTTGCCCCCACCGCGCCTTCCCTCTCTCCTTCGGACAATTTGACGGCAAATCCGTTGAGTGCGCCTATCACGGTTGGCGCTTCGAAGCCCACACCGGCCAATGCCAGGAGATTCCTTCGCTCACAGCAGATTCAAAATTAAAATGCGAACGCGTTTACGCCGGAAGTTTTCCCTGCGAAGAACGTGACGGCTACTTCTGGTGCTTCATGAACAACCCTGAAGGCCGCCAGCTCGAAGCCCCGCCCCCACCCGCGCCCGAACTCCCTACATTCAGCAAAAACTATCAAGTCGCTCATCTTTGGGCCGACTTACCATGTGGAGTTGATCAAGCCATCATTGGCTTGATGGATCCCGCGCATGGTCCGTTCGTTCACCAAGCCTGGTGGTGGCGCAGCCGTCACAGCATCCGCGAAAAACAAAAACAATTCGAGCCCATCCCGAACGGCTTCCGCATGAGCCCGCACGCGCCTTCCGCAAACAGCGCGCCGTACAAAATCCTGAAGCTCCTCACCGGCGAACCCGCCACCACCATGATCGATTTCGTCCTACCAAATCAACGCTTCGAACAAATCCGCGCCGGCCGCTACTGGCTTTCCAGCCGCACGACGGTCACACCGATTCGCAGCGATCTCTGCCGCCTGGATTTCTGTGCCGCGTGGAACATCCTCACTTGGTTCCCGGTCGTCTCCTTCATCATTCACGTTTTCGGTCCGCGATTTATCCGCCAGGATACCGAAGTGATCGAAAAGCAAGCGCTGGGATTGAAATACGAGGACCGCATGATGCTGGTGGATGACGCCGACCGCCAAGCGCGCTGGTATTTCGAATTGAAAACCGCCTACCTGGAGTCGCGTCGCACTAGCGCCCCAATGAAGAACCCGCTGGAATCCCCCGTAACGCTGCGCTGGCGCTCCTAGCCGTCACATTGCAAAGAGAAAAAACTCGTTTTTATCGATAAAAGATCTCAGCGGCCTATGCTGATTAGGAAGGGATAATGTTCCGCTGCGCCCATAAAGAAAAGCATCGGGAAGGAAAGCCAGAATCCCACGCGCGACGCCAGAAAACTCCAGCGCGCCATTCGCGCGGCCTGCGGCGGCATAGGCGTGCCTTGTTCGGCGCTCGCACGTGTCCACTCAATCATCCGCTTCTGGACGCGCCAAACCACGCCCCAGGCGTTCAACAACATCAGAAGCCCCAGCCCGCCGCCAACGCTAATACAAAGATGCGCGTTTGAAACATCTGCCCCGCCATTCAGATCCAGCACTAGCCAGGACGCTGCAATCACAACAATCGAAATCCCAATTGTGCGCACCCAAGGATTATCCAACAAACCTTCGTGCGGAAGTTGCTGCGGATAAATCAGTGCGAATGCAACAAGCCAAACCAGCATCCACCAGCCAAACCACTTCAGCGTAAGCGACGGGTCCCCGGCGTTGTGCGCGTCCACACTAAGCAGACGAAAGTAGTAACGAAGGCCCATCACCACCGTGATCAACGCCGACCACCGGAACCAAGCCATCGCACGCGACATCAAAACAGGATAGATTTTTGCTCGCACCGCACCGTCCAGCTGCTTCATCGTTGAAAAACCAACCAGATTGAAAAAATAAAGCAGCCCAATCCATATGATTCCAAAAATGAGGTGCAGCCAGCGAAGAACAATTAGTTCGGCCGCAGCGCCTCCGGCCGGAAACGAAAAATTCGGCGTCAGGAGATGAGCGATCGTTGCAAGCGTCGAGAAATTCACTAACAACTCCGTCGAGCCAAATTTCAGTGGTTACGCTATCGGAAATTCAAGCAACAAGTCAATCGCGCGTCGACCTCCAGCTACTTCCTCAATCGCGGAGTCGTGCCAGCGCCCAGCGCGCGTGTTCAGCAATCACCGCGTCATCATTGCCGGCAAGGCGATCGAGCAAGCCGGTCACGCGCTGATGCGCATTCGAACCCCGCTCCATGCCAGAGTTCCCAAGCGCTACGCACGCATTGCGAACGATCCCTCGCCATTTCGCCCGCTTCACCGCGCTCCCTCGAAAAATTGTGCTGAATTCTTCTTGAGTGAGCGCCGCAAGCCTTTCCAGTTCCGGCACGAACAAAGATTCTTCCGGTTTTCCAGGGCCGCACTCGTCACTCGACGGAAATCTTCGTGGCTGGAATGCCGCTCGTTGAGTTATTGGAGCTTTACGATTCCAGGGACACACATCTTGGCAAATATCGCAGCCGATGACTGCTCGTCCCATCGCGGGCCGCAGCTCTTCCGGGATCGCTCCGCGCAATTCAATCGTTAAGTAAGAAACACACCGCCTAGCATCCAGAACGTAAGGAGCAGGAAACGCCTGCGTGGGGCACGCATCCAAACACAATCGGCAATTTCCGCACAGATCGGGCGCCGGCAGTTCACCAGCCTCCACCGAAGGCGTCAGATCCAAAGTCGTAACGATTACTCCGAGAAACAGCCAAGATCCAATTTCCTCATTAATTAAACACGTGTTCTTGGCGAGCCATCCAAGTCCGGCATATTTCGCTGCAATTCGTTCTACGATAGGCCCTGTATCCACATACGCGCGCGCCTCAAATGGCTCCGCGAACTGTTCGCGCATAGCTGCAACAACCGTCTCGAGTTTTTCGCGAAGCAAGTCGTGATAATCGTCGCCCCAGGCATAACGCGAAATCCAGCCGCGCGGCGCGTCCTGGCCGTCTGTAATAGGAACTTCCGTTGAATTAGGAAAAGCCGAATTATAATTCAGCGCGACCACGATCAGACTTCGCGTCCCCTCCAGAACTGAACGTGGGTCGCTGCGTCGCGGGTCGCGCAGATAATTCATCTCACCTGCGTACCCCCTCGCCAACCATTCCGGCAAATTCGCCAACTCTTCAAATTTTCCGTTGGGCGGTTGGTCCTGAACATTATCTAAATCCATTACTGTGGCTGGAACAGGAGCAACACCACACAAATCGAACCCAGCCTTTCGGGCCTGCTCACAAACCCATCCAGTTTTTTCGGCGCTATTCATGAACTGATATTTCATTATCGGCCCATTAACCTACCGCCGGACAGGGACTTTCCTTCATTGGCCTATCCCTCCCGCGACTGCTACAATGCCCGCCATGGCAGATTGGCGCCAAATTCAGGCCCGCATTCGCAAAGCCAAAAATAGCCCGGACGCTCACGCCAAGCTTTCCGAGCTTTATCAGCGCACGCGCGATGCCATGGTCGCCTGGGAACTCGCCTTAATCCAGGAAAAAGCCGAGCTCAAAGACGACGCCGTGAAGTGGTACACCATCGCCGCCGAGCGTTTCCGTCGAGCCGAGTGGAAAAAGAAAGCCGAGGAAGCTTTGACCAGGCTAGGCGCAGCGCTCCCCGTTGCGAACGAAATGGCCATGAACGCGGAAGGTGGCGCCGAAGAGCCGCGCCTTGTTTCGCCCTCAGATCTCCCTGAAGAAAAAATGGAGAAGTTGGCTGTCGGAGAAATTTCCGAGCCGGCTGATGAAGCGCAACCGTCGAATACCAGTGAAGTCACGCCAACCGGCGCTTCTGAATCCGGCGACGCGGAAAAAAAGAAACGCCGTCGTGGACGCCGCGGCGGCCGAGGACGCCGGCGCAAAGGCGCGGCCCCAGCGTCGGGTCTTCCATCACAAGCTTTTGCTGAACCCGCAACAACGCCGTCACGATCTGCTTCTCCGCCGCAGTCTCGGCCGCCCGCGCAGACTCGACATCAATCTGCCAGGAACCCTTTACCTCGAACGGAATCTTTCGAAGGAGCGCCAATCTCTTCTGCGCCGCAACCCAGCTCGTTTGAAACTCCCGAGCCGCCGCGCGCGGAGCAGGCTGCGCCAATGCTCCCGTCCGAGCGCACTGCACACGGACGCGCAGGCGAACCCGCGCTGGCCTCACGCATGTCGCACCTCGAATCGATGCTGCGTCGTCTGGTAGCGAGTCCGCTGCATCGGCTCGACACAGAAGAAGCGCCCGCCGGCCCTGGCGTGTTCCTGCTCTCCGATTCCGACCAGATCACTTCATATTATGTGGAAGCCTGCCAGACACTTCGTGTCGGAGTAGGGAATCTGGCCCGTGGTTTGCGTGGCACTGCTAGCAAAACCACGCGCGGCACCCGCACGTCATTCGATAGCGGCCTGAAGGCCAAACTTGCCGAACATTTGGGAATCACCGAAGCAAAAGTTTCTCAGTATCTGAAGGACCACTGCGTAGTCCGCTGGATTCAACTCGACGACGACGCCCCGCACCTGGCGCATTTCGCCATCGGCGTTCTTCGTACCCCCCTCAACCTGGACTAATTCGTGCTTTCCTTAGTACTTGGCCAATCCCGTTAAGGGGCCCCTTGCACCATTCAACCCCCGAATTGCACCTTTGGATGCACCTCCCTAGACCTTCCCTCACATTCCGGGCAAACTTTGGTAGGGTAACAAGTTACGGGTGTGGCTCACCCGTTGGGGTCATAGGGCATTACGGGGTTTTTGCCACTTATAAAAATTGGTCGCGCATCAAAAGGAAAGGTGGAGGATTATGCCGAAAACAGTAGGCAATCAACTTTGGAAATCGTTCGACTGGGCGCTGTGCAAAACAGCGGGGGTAACCTTCGACACGATTCAATTCTTTAATAAGTTCAACCCGAATCCTTCCTTCATTCCCAAATGGTCTGATAAGCCGATGCTGAAATCATGGGAGAAGTCCAAGCCCACGCTCGGCTGGCCACGAACCACCGATTCTCTCTGCCCTTCTTGCGTGCACGAAGCGCGCGAAGCAATCATGAGCGGCTCAAAAGATTGGACCGACTTGGTACACGAAAAGGTCGGCGAGATTAAAGCTCAAATCATCGAGCGCGATGGCCAAGTCTGGATGGTTAAAGAATGCCCCATCCACGGCAAGTGCGAAGACTTGATGGCCGCCGATTCCAAGTTCCTCGAATGGATTGAAAAGAATTTCCCCGGCCGCGATATTCCAGCGCACAACGACGAAGACATGCACCGCCACGGTTCCAGCACCATTCGCCACGGCCGCGGATCGGTACTCACCGTTGACCTCACCAATCGCTGCAACATGATGTGCGACCCGTGCTTCATGGACGCCAACCAAGTCGGCTACGTCCACGAATTAAACTGGGAAGAAATTCAGGAAATTTTGGAGAACGCCACCAAGATCAAGCCGCGTCGCCAAATGTCCGTACAGTTTTCCGGCGGCGAACCAACCATGCACCCGCGCTTTCTCGACGCCGTTCGCTTCGCCCGCAAAGTTGGATACAACAGCGTGCAAGCTGCAACAAACGGAATCGAGTTTGCCAAGAGTAAGGAATTCTGCGCCAAGGCTTTCGAGGCAGGCTTGCGTTACGCCTACTTGCAATTCGATGGTATCGGCAATGACGCCAACAGCCATCGCCAGGTCGGCAACCTGTTCGACGTGAAGTTGCGCGCTATCGAAAACATGCACGCAGCCGGCATTGACATCGTCCTGGTTACCACCATCGTCAACAACGTGAACAACGACCAGGTGGGCCCCATCGTAAAGTTCGCCATGGAGAACCCCAAGAAGATCTCTTTCGTTTCGTTCCAGCCGGTTTCCTTCACCGGGCGCGACGAAGAAATCACTCCCGAACGCCGCCTGCGCCAGCGCTACACACTTTCTCACTTGGCCCAGGACGTCAGCAAGCAGGTCGGCCGAATCGAACCCACTCGCGACTGGTTCCCGATATCGCTGATCAGCCCGTTCTCTGATTTCGCTGACTTGGCACACGGCCCCGATGCCATGTGGGGACAAATGAGCTGCGGCTGCCACCCGAATTGCGGCGTAGGCACAGCGGTCATGATCAACAAGGAAAATAAGGAATGGGCGCCGGTGCCGAAGTTCCTGAATGTTCCGGGCCTCGTCGCCGACATCAGCAAAGTTACCGACGCTTCCCGCGGCAAGAAATTTTCCGCCTACATGGCCGCCATGGCGCTTCTGAAGAATTATCATCCGTTCCAGGCTCCCCCAAGTTTGCGGCTCAAGGACCTCTGGAAGAAGTTTGATAAGACCTTCGGCGTACGCGGTCAGGACAAGGCTGAAAAGGTTTACGGTAAGGTCGGCCCCGATCGCACCTTGGATGACTCCATGAAGCGCCGCCAGGATCCCTGGAATTTCCTTTTCCTCGCGGGCATGTGGTTCCAGGATTTGTTCAACTACGATTTCCGCCGCACAGAAATGTGCATCATTCCCTACGCCACGCAGCAGGGTGAAATTTCCTTCTGCGCTTACAACACCGGCATCGGCTGGCGGAAAATTATCGAGAACATGTACAAGAACGCGACCGTCGCTCAGTGGTACAAAGAGCATGGCAAGCACGAAATTTTCGCCAAGGGCAAGAAGGTTGACCTTCAGAGCTACGAGCACACTTTACGCATCGATGAAGATGACGCAGCGCGCGTTCGTCACCTCGAACACGACATTCCTCTGACCGCGGCCGAAGAAGACCGTGCTCGCCGCCGCAAGGCTAACGAGGAAGCCGCCAAGGTTCGCCGCATCTACGAAGAGCTCGTGCTGAAGAAGTCCACCGAAACGGTGGTCCAGATCGGCTCCATTCAACAGATCCAAATGGCAGTTCCGGGCGCGACCGTCAAGCCGGTGCAGATTGCTGGCGCCAATGGCAACGGCCATAGCAATGGCAATGCACGGCCACAGCAACGGAAACGCCGTAAACGTGGAAAAGACAAATGCCGAAGAGGCTGCCGTCGCCGGCGACTAAGTTCCTTCAATCCCTGGCAGATTTGCCACAGCCCCGGCTCCGGCCGGGGCTGTTTTTTTTGCTTCGGTCCTCGCCTATAATTAGATTTGGAAATGAGCGAGCAACAGGAGAGTTGAATGCCGATATACGAATATCTTTGTGACGATTGTGGCCAGCGCTACGAGCGCATTGTCATCAGCCAGACCCAAGCGATAACCTGCCCGAAGTGCGCCAGCGCAAAACATACTATCCAGCTTTCAGTCTTCGCGGCGCCCTCCAACGGCGCAAAATCCGCTTCAAGTTCATCCGCCTCGTCCGGAAGCTGCGGCTGCACGCCTCGCACTTGCGGTTGCCACTAGTCTTCCCGTAAAAGTGTGGACCGAAAGCCTAATCGCGCTTCAAACGCTGCGAAAATAACCAGGGCAATAATTCCGGTTCGCTGAACGCAACATCCCACACCGCGTGGCCAATTCCCGGGTATTCCGTGTACTTCGGCGTTCCTCCAGCCTGTTTCAACGAAGCCACCCACGCGCGAGCAATCTCCGCATTCGCCACCGGGTCCGTTTGCCCCTGGAAAATCCACACCGGCACTTTCGCCACGCGCGGAATCATCGACGCATCCCCGTACCCACACAACGCAATGGCGCCGGCAAACTTACCCCCGGCCATAGCTAGCATCGACCAAACACCTTCCCCTCCCATCGACTGCCCCACGACGTACACTCGCTCGGGATCGATGCTGTATTCCTTTTCCGCCGCGTCAAGAATTTCCAGTGCAAGCCGAATCGAAACTGGAGGCGTATTCGCATGCGGCCGTGCCCATCCCTTTGTGATCTCCACCTGCGGCGCCAGCACAAACACATGATATTTGGCCTGATTTTCGGCATTAACCCAAATGTGCGAACCGAGGAAATTGCTGCCCGAAATCTGCCTCAGGTTATCCGAACCCCGTCCCGCCGCATCGTGAAGCCACAAAACGATCGGATATTTGCTCGCGCCATCGTATTCGGTCGGCACGAACAAACGGTACTGCATCGCCTCGCCCGTTGAACTGCGGTACGACCGCGCCAAAAACCCTTCGCCCGGCGATTCTTTTGATTGCGCCTTGGCAAGGGCTACCGTAAACAGCGAAAAAATCCCTACGAGGGCGAAGGCGGATCGAGCGAACATACCTACACATTACCTTTCCACGCAGGATTGCACATCGAAAAAACAACCGGCAAGCGCGCTGTTCTGGGTTAAATCTAGCGCCGCGGGCTTTGGCGCGGCGGGCTTTGGCGCGGCTGCCTTTGACTAGCCTGTAGTGGCCTTACGATTAGGAAGACTGGACGAGGCCTGAAAACTCAACGCGAGATTTTCTTGGCATACGCCGGAGGTTCCAGACCCGCTTTTAATCGCGGATCGGCAATCGGAGGCGCTTGCACAATCGAAAGCGGCACCACCCCCGCCCAGATCGGTAATTCATAATCCTCCGCATCGTCTTTCGGCGGCCCTTTGCGGATTTTCGCCGAAACTTCCGCGAGTGGTAACGCCAACACCGCCGTCGCCTTCAGTTCCGCCTCCGTTGGCAGCCTCACATCATTCCAACGTCCGCGCACGATATGTTCGGTGAAGGCTTGCAGCGCTTTAAGTTTCTCAGCGGCATCAGAAACCAGCATCGCGCGTCCTAACATCACCACCGACCTATAATTCATCGAGTGATGAAAAGCCGACCGCGCCAGCACCAACCCATCCAGCAGCGTCACCGTCACGCAAACCTGCACGCCTTCCGCCAGCGTCCGCAACATCCGGCTCGCCGCCGACCCATGAATGTACAGAGTGTCATTCACACGCGCGTAGCCGGTGGGAATCACGAACGGTTGCCCCTCCACTGAAAATCCCACGTGACAAATGAATCCTTCATCGAGAATCTTAAAAACAGTTTCAGAATCGTAAGCCCCGCGGTCGGGCAAACGCTTTACCTGTGTACGCTGCGTTGGCTGAAATTGGTTCATAGAGCCAGCCTAGGCGCGCCGTCAAGGCGCCACAAGAGCCAATCTGGCCTCCCACAATAATATTGAATGAAGCGAAGGTTTTCTTGCTGGAAGGATTTGTAATCGCAGAGTTTCGATCTTGTTGCTGTCCCGAGCCAGCGCGCCACCGCGAGAGGAACTCAGCCGCACTTTATTTCCGGCTCAGCCTCAACCGGAAAATTGACCGAGTTCGCGATGAAGCATTTCGCGTGAGCCGCATGATGCAATTCCCGCGCCTTCTCAATATCAGCGCCGCCTGCCAGCGTGACCTGCGGATGCAGCACCACCCGCACAAACCGCCCCGATCCGTCCGCCGTTTCTTCCATCACCCCTTCGGCATGATCGACATAAGACATCACCACAATCTTCGCATCCGAACACAAGTGCAGGTACCACAATTCGTGGCATGCCGATAACGAAGCCACCAGCAATTCTTCAGGATTCCAACGCGCCGTATCCCCTCGAAAATTAGGATCAGACGATCCCGGTATCGCCGGCTTCCGCGTTCCCGCCGAAATCTCATGCCGCCGTTCGTAATTCCGGTACCCCGACGTTCCGCTCCCCGTGTTGCCCGTCCATTCCACGCTGACTTTGTAATGATGCGTCTTACCCATTTGTTATTCCTCTAGACCCACAACTAATGCACCGAATCTCACGCCAACGCTTGCCGCAAATCCTCAATCAAGTCTTCTGCATCTTCCAGCCCCACCGAAATGCGCACGGTTCCCGGTTCCACGCTGGCCGCGCGCAATTCCGCGAGCGACATATTGTAATGGGACGTATAAATCGGCAACACCGCCAGCGACTCAACTCCGCCCAGACTTGCGGCCATTAAAAAAATACGCGCCCGATCGCAAAACCTGCGCGCCGCCGTCAGCCCGCCTTTCAAATCGAACGCCAACATCGCTCCGAACCCGCGCATCTGCCGCTTCGCCAAACGGTGGTCGGGATGCGAAGTTAGTCCCGGATAATGTACACGCGCAACTTTCGGATGTTTTTCCAGATATTTTGCCAGCGTCAACGCCGTGGCGCACTGCCGCCACACGCGCACTTCCAACGTTTTCATCCCGCGGATCAATAAGAACGCTGCCTCGGGATCCATTGATCCACCCAGATAAATAATCATGTGGCGGATTTCTTTGATTAGCGACTCTCGGCCTGCCGCCGCGCCCGCGATTACATCCGAATGCCCTGCCAGATACTTTGTCGCGCTATGCAGCACCAGATCGAATCCCATCTCGATGGGCTTTTGCAGCACGGGGCTCGCAAACGTATTGTCGATCAGCGAAATTAAATCCCACTCTTTCGCAAACGCCACCGCTTTGTGCAAATCTACCAGTCGCAAAGTCGGGTTCGTCGGTGTCTCTATATAAAGAGCCTTGGTGCGCGGATTCACCAGGCGCTCGATCCCTGCCAGGTCTGCCTCCACGTGCCGCACCACGATACCCAGCCGAGGAAACACATCGCGCATCATGCGGTAGGTCCCGCCGTAAACTTGCCGCGTCGCGATCACTTCATCCCCGGCCTTCAACACCGAGAGCAGCGCATTTGAAATCGCAGCCATCCCTGAAGCGGTCACTACTGCATCTTCGGCGCCTTCGAGCGCCGCGATCTTTTTTTCCGCGATCGTTAGTGTGGGGTTTCCGTAGCGCGTATAAATGTATGCTGGACTCTTTCCCTCGGCCCACCGCTTCATTTCTTCTGTGCTGGAAAACGTAAAATTCGCCGTGCGAGCAATCTCCACGCCGACACTCGCACTCTTGTGAAATTTGTCCTGACCTACGTGGATCGCAAGCGTGGCGTCCCCGCTCACTTTAATGGTCTTTTTAACTTTCTTCATAGCATCGCAGGATTGCGCACCTGCCCGCTCAATCGCAAGCGCCAATTTGGTTCACTCCTGGCGGTCGGTCTTCGCTGGTCCGGATACGAAAATCCTTGACACACCCCTACAGCTCTTTAGTATAATATTGACACAATCATGAATGACCTAATATTGCTCGCGCTCCTGGCGGAAGGTCCCCAACATGGCTATGCCTTGAAAAAACGGGCCGGCATCGCTCTAGGCCAGCCCGACATGCACAACAACTTGGTGTACCCCTTGCTGCGCCGCTTTGTATCGCAGAAATGGGTTACCCAGCGCAAAACGGCCGGCCAGCGCGGTCAGACTCGCCAGGTTTATTCCCTCACACCTTTGGGCCGCGCCGCCCTGGTAGATCGGCTTCAACAATTCGACGACGCGTCTTCCGCCGAAGCCTTCCGCCTGCGCGTAGGTCTGTTCGAATTACTGGACCCAGCTTCTCGCGAGCACATCCTTACGGCACGAGAAAACTATTTGAAAGTCCGAGAACGGAGGTTCGCACTTCTGCAAAACGAAATGGATCTTGGGCGCTATGGAAGCGAAGTCACGAAGTTTCTGCGTCAACAAATTCGCTCGGAGCTCTTTTGGATCTCCCGCCTTCGCCGCCAGAATCGAGCACGCTGACCGAAAACATGAAGGAGAATTGGCATGCAAATTACACCGCAACAAGTCGTTTACAGCTCGTGGGTTCTGTTCGGAATCTATTGGCTGGTCTCCGCCTTCAGCGCGAAAAAAACTGAAAAGAGAGAACCGTCGGCAGAACGTTTTGGCCACATGATCCTGATGGCCGCAGGCTACGTTCTTTTATTCCAGCGCAACGGTAACTGGGGCACCCTGAATAACCGCTTCCTGCCCGACACTCTCTGGATCGCCTGGCTGGGGGCTGCCATCACTTTCGCCGGAGTTTTATTCGCCATATGGGCGCGCTGGAACCTGGGACGAAATTGGAGCGCCGCAGTCACCATCAAGCAGGGGCACCAAATCATTCGCTCCGGCCCCTACGCTTACATTCGCCACCCGATTTACACTGGCATGCTCCTTGGCGTGATCGGCTCGGCGATTACAGCAGGCGAATATCGTGGCCTGCTCGCGTTCGCAATTATTCTGTTCGGCTTTTATCGAAAGGCCCGAAAAGAGGAAAAATTCTTGGCCGCCAATTTCGGCCAGCCCTTTCTGGAGCACAAGCAGCACACCGGCTTTTTTCTTCCGCGTTTCTCCTAAAAAACTGTCCCGACGTACAGTTTTGTTCACATCAAAGCACTTACAGCAGTGTTTTCGCACCGACTTTGCCTTTCATTCGCTGACGGATACGCCGCAAGCCGGCCCAGAAGTCGGAAGCATGCAAGAAATCCATGTCAATATAAAAGGAATAGAGTTCTACCTAGTCAATTATTCCGTACGAGATTTTCAACGAGGGCGCGCCAATGAAGAGAAACATAACAAAACTGCCGCTATTCGCAGTCATACTAATCCTATCGAGCTTTTCTCTTGCAGGCTGCTATTTGCTTCAGCCCACCGGTCCTTGTTTCGGAGTCGGCTGCCCATCTCACACCGTAGGACAAAACGGCCAATACAAAAAAGGCGAAGGCCCAAAATCCCAGCAACCTGCGAATGCTCAGAGTAAAGACTCACAGCCCGCGAACGCTCAGAGCAACCCGCAACCCGCGCAATCCACTCAGCCCGCCCCAAAAGAAGGCAACTTCTTCACCAACGCCTGGGCTAAAATTACTCGATCACGCTGACGCAGCTTCGCCTTCCTCTTCTCCCGCGTGATGCGGCTTATGCGCGGCGATCACTTTTTCCGCAATTTCCGTAGGGACAAAATCGTAGTGTGAAAATTCCATGGAGTAGCTTCCGCGTCCCTGCGTCATCGAAATCAATTCGTTCGCGTAGCTCAGCATTTCCGAAAACGGGACCTGCGCTTTCACCACCACGCTGCTCCCGCGCGCTTCGCTGCCGCTGATTTTTCCGCGTCGCCCGCTCAGATGCCCCATCAAGTCGCCTGAATATTGATCCGGCGCATACACTTCCACATGCATAATCGGCTCCAGCAAAGCCGGCCGCGCCTGCTTCATAGCTTCCTTGAACGCTAGCGAGCCGGCAATCTTGAATGCCATATCGCTCGAGTCCACATCGTGATACTTCCCGTCGTAAAGGCTCACGCGAAAATCGGTGACCGGAAACCCTGCAAGAAATCCGCGTTCCGCTGAATCGCGCACGCCCTTCTCCACCGACGGAATCCAGTTCTTCGGAATCGCCCCGCCGAAAACATCGTCCACAAACTCAATTCCCTTCCCACGCGGCAACGGCTCCATCTTGATGCGGCACAATCCAAACTGACCGTGACCCCCTGTTTGTTTTTTGTGTTTCCCTTCCGCATCCGCTCGGCCGCGAATTGTTTCGCGGTAAGGAACCTTGGGCGGATGCAGTTTCAATTCCACGTGATAGCGTTTGCGCAATTTCGCCACCACTACTTCAATATGCTGCTGTCCTGCGCCGCTCAGCAAAAATTCCTTAGTCTGCGGATCGCGCGCAAACCGCAACGCTAGATCCTCCTCCAGAATTTTGTGAATGGCTACGCCGATGCGATCCTCATCCGCGCGCGTTTTCGGTTCTACCGCGAACGTGATCGAAGGTTCTGGAATTCGCGCGGGCGGATAGAAAATCGGCGCGCTCTTTTCGCCCATGGTCTCGCCGGTTGTCGTGTCCTTCAACTTGGCCACTGTACCCACATCGCCGGCATGCAGCTCGGTCACCGCCGTTGCCGTCTTCCCCTGCATCACTTGCACATGCTGCAAACGCTCCTGCGTGCTGCGATTGAAATTGGCCAGCGTGGCATCATTCTTCAACACGCCGGACATCACCTTGAAATACGTAATGCGTCCCGCAAACGGATCCGCCAGCGTTTTGAAAACAAAAACCGAAAGCGGCTCGGAATCCGCAATCTTGCGCTCCACGGTCTCGCCCTTATGGTCCGGAGTCTTGTGTCCCGCCACTTTTCCGCGCCCCGCCGGCGAAGGAAAGATCTCCGCCATAAAATTTAGAATCGCGTCGCTGCCAACGTTATGCAACGCCGAACTCAGCAAAATCGGAAAAATCCTCTTGGCCACCACCGCTTCGCGCAGTCCTTTCTTCAAATCGTCAATGGGCAGCGTTCCTTCATCGAAAAATTCCTGCATCAACGCGTCATCGCCCTCCGCCACCATTTCCACCAGCGCCTCGTGCGCCATCTTGGCTTCTTCGGCAAGCTCCGCTGGAATTTCTTCGACCTTTGCCTTTCCGTCGCCGTCCGGCGAGTACAACAGCGCCTTCATCGCGATTAAATCCACCACGCCTTTGAATGACTTCTCCTGCCCGATCGGCAATTGAATGGGAATCGCGCCGCGCCCAAATACGTGCTGCACCGAATCCAGCGCTCGTTCAAAACTGGCCAGCTCGCGGTCCATCCAGTTCAGCACAAACGCGCGCGGCTGGTCGTACTCCGTCGCGTAATCCCAGACTCTTTCCGTGCAAACCTGCACGCCCGCCGCCGCATCCACCAGAATCAAACAGGCGTCGGTCGCGATCAGCGAAGATTTCGTCTCATTAATAAAAGTGGAGTAACCCGGCGTATCGAGAAAATTGATTTTCACTTTTTCCGGCTGGCCCGGCGCTTGCCATTCCGCAAACGCTAAACCGGTATTGATCGAAATTTTCCGCGCGATTTCTTCTTCGTCCCAGTCAGTGACGGTGGATCCCTCCGCCACTTTCCCCAGGCGCGGCGTCATCCCCGCGGTGTACAGCAACGACGAGACGAGCTGGGTTTTGCCCGTGTCGCCGTGGCCTACAATGCCAACGTTTCGTATCCATTCGGTGTTATACGATTTCATAATTCACCTCACATAAAAGATTCCATCTGTGGAAAAAACTTCCGGACAGGCATTTCGTGGCGGATTATTGCGAAGAGCTGCTTCGAGTTGTAAGAAAGGACCAACATCACGGCGCCGTCCCCGACGGCTACGCGCATGACCCTGCGGAACCGGGATGCTAGCACACGCCGCGCTCCAGGTTCAATACCCCGGTCGGCTCAAAAAACCGTCGCCCAGGTGTACAATGTCCCCGTTCCCAAGTCGGCTTAGGCACTCAACTTCGGCCCAATTTCCTGGAGTTCCGGCGGCAAAGAAAACATTTTCAGGTTTGCCTCGTCTTATTGTCAGAGTTTCGAGTCCCAGCTTCCACGTCGAGCAGACCGCTAAACCAAAGGAGAAAGTCATGAATCATGAACAAGCCGTCTTCACCGCTCACATGTTTACCGATGGCCTTGAACGAGAATACGAGATCACCAGAAGGGTGCTAGCAGCCGTTCCCGAAGGCAAAAAGGATTTTCGCCCCGACGAAAATGCCCGCACCGCTTTCGATCTCGCAACTCACATCGCCACTTCCGATGTTTGGTTTCTGCAAGGCATTGAGAAGGGAGAATTTGGCCCCCCGCTAGACATCAAGTTCCGAAGCGTGGCTGAAATCGTGGCCTTCTATGAAAGAGAGTTCCCCGCCGCGTTAAAGAAAGTGAAAGCGCTTCCGCCTGAGAAGCTTGCGAAAATTATCCCGGCATTCGGAATCTTCGAATTGCCCGCGGCGGCCTATCTCGCATTTCTCAACAATCATTGCATCCATCATCGCGGACAGCTCGCCACCTATCTCCGCCCGATGGGCTCCAAAGTCCCCAACATTTACGGCGGCAGCTTTGACGAGCCCATGCAAATGCCCGCGACTGCCAGCTAAAATTTCGATGACGCCTGGGGCGAGCCTACCCTCGCCCCGGACGTCACAATATTTTGTTAGAAGGGTCTTCGGTTATTTCGACTTCTGCTTGGCGATGATTTTGTCCGCAATCTTGTCGTACGTCGCTTGCGGAATGATTTTCTTCTTCACCAAATCCGTCTTGGCGCGGTAAGGCCGCCCGTCGATTATCTTCTGCGCGTAGGCTGGGCCAATTCCCGGAAGCGCATCCAGCTGATCTTTTGTCGCTGAATTGATATCAACGAGGTTGTCCGCTTGCGCCGCTCCGGAATTCAGCGTTGCCGCAGGATGCACGGCAGCCGGACTGAATGAAAAATCCGGACGGGCTGAAGCCGACACGACTAGCGCCAGCACGAAGGCACCTAGAAGAGGAAGAGTTCGTATGCCAAATCTTGACGTCATTAACGTTCTCCTTTTTTCGCGAGTAGTCGAAAGTCCGCATGAACCGCTGGGCAGTCTTACTCATACCTCAAATTGCGCCGTTAGACGAGTGTTTCCGGCACGAAACTAAGGTTTAACCCGTATTCCCTCTAGTCCGCGGCCATGTCCAAATGATGTCCTCAAACGTAAGGGGCGGAACATGAAAAAAAGAATCCTGATTGTTGACGACCATCCTCAAGTCGTTGATTCGCTCTACAAGACCTTCAGCGATCACGACTATTTCGAGGTTTGCGGCCAAGCCTCCACCGGCCAGGAAGCCGTAGAGAAGGCCCGCAGCCTTTATCCACATCTGGTGATTCTGGATTTAGCCATTCCCGAGATGAACGGCCTCAAGACAGCCAATGCCATATCAAAAATCCTGCCGGACACCCCAATTATCCTGTTCACGCTCTATGCCCAAAACATCAAAGATTCCAACATGGACGTCTCGGCCATCACCAGAATTGTTTCAAAAGGCGATCCGACCACGTTGCTGGCAAACGCCGAAGACTTAGTTCCCGCCGCTTAACGCTTCGATTCGACTGCTCGCGGTCGTCAAAGTTTCCTGGGTGCCGCATCCTTCGGTTCGCGAAGGGTGCAGGTTTTAATTCTCCGCCATGGATTTCACAGAAGAATCTCGACGTGAATCACTCAGCGCGTGCGACTACTACTTTTTCTGCTCGTCTCTCTCCACGGACTCAGCACCGTATAACGCGGCGTCGCCGTGACATTTTCTTTGCTCGCAGCTAAAAGCTTCCTGCGCATCAGCCACTTCACAGACGCTTGTGCCGAGCTTTTTGAAACTCCAATCGATTCTGCAAGTTCCTGGTAGCTGATCTGAACCGCCCCATCCCTGCGCCCCTCTTCCGCGGCCAACCACAAATACACCAGAAAGCTCACCGGTTTCCGGTCGTGTCCCACGAGGTCCCGCATCAACACGTCCGTCACGTACTCGTCGATGTTCGTCATAGCTATACAGCTATACCAATGGTTAGTATAGGATTTGTTGCCTGATTGCAACTCGAATTTC
This sequence comes from uncultured Acidobacteriota bacterium, assembly GCA_963838475.1. Classification (GTDB taxonomy): domain Bacteria; phylum Acidobacteriota; class Terriglobia; order Acidiferrales; family UBA7541; genus Palsa-295. The sequence continues at coordinate 95,892 of CAWIRJ010000004.1, read as the reverse complement.
TCCAAGTTATGCTGCGGCCCGAAATCTAAATTTCAAATCATAATCAGGAGGATTTTAACCATGATTCGAGGAATGAAATTCGTCAGCATCCCCGTTCGCAATCAGGACGCTTCTCTAAAATTCTTCACAGAAAAACTCGGCTTTAAAGTCGGCACCGATCAGCCCTTCAGTGACAAGCAACGCTGGATCGAACTCCTGATCCCCGGCGCGGAAACCGGCCTCGTCCTTTTCACACCGGATGGACACGAGAATCGCATCGGCGATTTTCAGCCAATCTCGTTTTGGTGTGACGACGTTTTCGCCACCGCCAAAACCATGAAGTCAAAAGGCGTGGAGTTTGCCGCCGACCCCAAAAAAGAATCCTGGGGAACTTCAGCCATCTTCAAGGATCTCGATGGCAACAAGTTTGTTTTAAGCAGCAGGTAACGAAAGCCGCGCGCGGCTCGAGTATGATTCCGTCTCCGGCACCCGCAAAATCAGGTGTCGGCCGGAAGTTCGCCTTCCGATCGCGCGATCACGGCGCAGGCCAAGCAATTTCCAATCACGTTCACTGCTGTGCGCGCCATATCCATCAGCGCGTCGATGCCCAGAATCACGAAAATGGGCTCCGTCGGCAGATGAAACATCGACGCGGTGGCCATCAGCACTACCAGCGTCGCGCGCGGCACTCCCGCCACGCCTTTGCTCGTCAGCATCAACGCAAAAACCATCGAGAGCTGTTGACCCCAAGACATGTGCATCCCCGCCGCCTGCGCCACGAATATCGACGCCACCGCCAAATAAACCGAAGACCCCGCCATGTTAAAGCTGTACCCGGCCGGAATCACGAACGCCACAATCCTTCGTGGCACGCCGAACCCTTCCATATCCTCCATCGCGCGCGGCAGCGCAGCTTCGGAAGTACTCGTCGCAAACGCAATCGTGGCCGGTTCGGCTATAGCGCGCAGAAATCGCAAGAGCGGAATCCGCGCAAATACAGTGATAGGAAGCAGCACCACTAAAACGAACGCAATCAGCGCGACATATCCCGTAAGCAGCAATTTCCCCAGCGGCAGCAATACGGCAATGCCCATATGTCCTACGGTGTAAGCCACGGCCGCGCCGACCCCGATCGGCGCAAAATACATCACCAGATTCGTGAACGAAAACATCGTCGCGCTCAGCGACTCGCAAAACTTCAACATCGGCTCGCGTTTCGCTTCCGGCAGCAACGCCAGCGCAATCCCAAATAGCAGCGCGAACACCGCGACCTGCAGGATTTGGTTCTCAGCAATCGATTTCGCAATATTCTCCGGGAAAACGTGCAGCAGAAAATCGTCCCAGCGCATAGGCGCCGCGTTTTGCGCCAACGCAACTTCCGGCGTCACCGGAAGCCTCAGCCCTTCTCCAGCCCGGCTGATATCAATCGCTCCGACGCCGATAAAAAGTGCCAGCGTCGTCACAACCTCGAAAAAAATCAGGCTTTTCAGCCCAATACGCCCAACGCTGCGCAGATTTCCATGCCCCGCGATGCCCGTCACCAAAGTGCCCAATATCAGCGGCGCGACAATCACTTTGATCAAACGCAGAAAAATGTCACTCAACACGCGCAACTGTTCCGCCAACTGCGGCCGGTCCAGCCCTATCTCTCCACCCAGCAGCATCGAGAAAAAAATCCAATATGTAAGTGACCGTCCCCGCAATCCCGCTGCAGCAATCGACAGAAGACCAACCCAACGCAGCAGCGTAATCCAAGATTGAGGGCCAAGGACAATTGCCAGCCCTGCTCCCAACAGAAACAACAGAACTCCTACGATAGTGAGCGCGCGAAGACCCCCCAAGCCTTCTTTAGTGGCTAAATCCGTCTTAGCAGTCTGATTCATTTTGATTTTCTAAATGCAATTCACCGCGCCGGCGCGGCCACAATCCGCATGCATCAATCATCGGCTGGCGCAAATCTTGTTGACCGTCCGACCCATCTGTTAAGGTGAGAACGATGCCAGCCATAAAAAATCTAGAATGCTCGCGCTGTAATTCGACTTTCTCCGCTGAACGCCCGCAAACTCTTTGCACTAAGTGCCAAGGCGCGCTTTACGTTCGCTACGATCTTCGTCCACTCTACGGCCCTGCCGCCCGCGACGCCGCTATCTCACAACAACCCGCATCGCCATGGCCCGGCATGTGGCGTTACCGCGCTGTTCTCCCTTCCGTCGATCCCGTCACGCTCGGAGAAGGCTGGACGCCGATGCTTCGAAGCCGCCGCCATCCCGGAATTTTCCTCAAAGAAGAAGGCGCCAATCCCACCGGCACTTTCAAAGCCCGCGGACTGGCACTCGCCGTCACCATGGCTCGCCATTACGGCTTGAAAAAATTGGCAGTCCCCTCCGCCGGTAACGCAGCCGGCGCTCTGGCCGCCTACGCCGCGGCGGCCGGCATCGAAGCCCACATCTTCATGCCGCAAGACGTCCCCTTCGCCAATTACGTCGAGGCCGTAGCCTATGGTGCCAACGTCACCTTGGTCAACGGCCTAATTTCAGATTGCGGCCGCATGGTCGCCGAGCGAAAAGAGAAAGAAGGCTGGTTCGATGTCTCCACTTTGAAAGAGCCTTACCGCGTGGAAGGCAAGAAAACCATGGGCTACGAAATCGTGGAACAACTCGGCTGGAAATATCCGGACGCCGTGATTTACCCCGCAGGCGGTGGCGTGGGATTGATCGGCATGTGGAAAGCTTTTTCAGAATTGGAAGAAATGGGCTGGGTCGAGCGCGGAAAGCGCCCAAAAATGATCGCCGTACAATCTTCCGGCTGCGCACCGGTCGTTCGCGCCTTCCAAAACAAATCCGACGCAACAGAGCCTTGGCAGAACGCCGAAACTTTCGCCGCCGGCCTGCGTGTCCCGAAGCCCTACGGCGATTACATCATGCTGGAAGTCCTGCGCGACTCCGCAGGCATAGCCATCGCCGTCCCCGACGATCAAATCCTGGATTCGCTGAAAGATTGGGCGCGTAATGAAGGAATTTTTCTCTCGCCGGAAGGCGCCGCAGCCACCGCTGCCTACAAAAACCTAATCGCCACAGGTTTTCTAAAGCCCGAAGAAAAGGTCGTAGTATTCAACACCGGCGCCGGCCTGAAATACACCGACGTAACCGCCCAAGCCATGAACATCACGCGTCCTGGTGCCGATTAATTCTTCGGCCAAGCATCAAACAAATTCGTAGCGTCCACTGATCCCAACCCCGTCGCCAAATCGTAGCCCACGGTTGCTTTGTATGCAGGCTCCGCCTTTGAATCCGACGACGACAATTCCCCAATGATCGAGCCGCCTTCCGCGCCAAAGCAGTCGTAAAACTTCCCACCCGGCGCCTCGCCGCACGGAATAATCATGTCCCCCTGCGTTACGTCGTGAAACACGCAGTTTTTGTTGGGCAGCTCGCCATCCGTGCGACTGGCATTGCACGCCGCGGCACCCTGCTGTTTGAACTGCGCCGCAGCCAGCGCGTAATAAACGTAATTTGCATTTCCCTGTGGGCCATATTTCTGATCGATCAGCGCTTGAATTCCCGCCATCGCCGGCGATGCAAAGGAAGTGCCGCCACCGCCCTCCAGCAGCGCATCATTCTCCGCGCTACACGGCGCTCCACCTTCGTTCTTGTCCGACAAGCATTCCACGTAGAAACTCCCCCACACGCCGTTGCTGGCAAACAACGAAAGGTCCGGCTGGTCGCGCAGCCCGTCGCTCGGAATTCCCGGAACGCCCGTCTGCCACGCCGGCTTCGGATTTCCTTTGCAGCTTCCGCTCACCACGCCCGGAATCGAAGGCTTGCCTGTAAAACACGTGCTCGGCCCTCCGCTCCCGCTCACATCAATCAGGAAAAATTGCCCCAGCGACGAATTGCAAAATCCCGATGGCCCGTACGCCTGTGTAAAACTTCCATTAAAGGGATCGCTGAAAATCAATTTGCTGGTGCATCCGTCGTTCCAGGGAATTTCCGGTATGTAAGAAAGCGCCGACGCTTTGGTTCCCGGCGCATTCGTCGCGCTCCAATAATTGCTCAACGGCACGCCGCTCACATCCGAATTGTATTGCGCCATGAAATCCGTGCCGCCGACGTCCACTACATACGACGACGCCGTATTGTCTCCGCCATTAATCCCCAGAATTGCATAATTCGTAGGTTCCACCGGAGCGCACTCATCCGCGCCAGTGTCTCCCTGCGCAATGAAAAACGTGGTGCCTTCCGCGGTGGCCAATTGCGCCTCGCGATTCTCAAGAGCTACTTCCGCCGCGCCCGTCACCGTCTCGCACAGCCCGTAGCTATCCGTAATAATGTCCGGCGGAGCGTAGTCAATCAATCCCAGAATCGCCAGATCGAGTCCGGAAGTGGTTTGCGTATCCGCGCACGCCGCCAGTTCAACGTTGGCGTCCGGAGCCGCTGCGCTAGCCCATTCCACATCCAGAGCCGCTTCTGCTTCAGCGCCATTCTGCCCGGGATTCGTGCAGCCCGGATACACCTGCTTGAAATTCCCTTCCGTAAATTGATTCAATCCGAACACGCTGCGGAAATCTTTCCAATCGTCCGGATGCGCCAGGTTTGTCACCTCCACCGCCGCGATCGTCACACCCTTTCCCGTAAAGCCGCGCTTCCACAATGGCAACAAATCATAAATCGTGGCGAAATCGTATGGCCCCAGGGCATGGAAAGTCGTTCCTTGAAAATTGACGTTAAAATGTGGCTGCCACGTATTCGTCTTGCTGTTGTAGCTCACCGGCCCCATTTGAATCGCGCGCGACCTCGGAAAAAAATTGTGCAACGACGCCACACCCTGCACCGCCGGCGCCAGCGCCGCCGGAATCTGCGGATCGCTCACATTCGATATATGACGCTCGCCGTTAGCCAGCACCACATTGTGAATCTCCGTGTGAAACGCTTCCCGCACATTCGCCGCCGTCCCCGAAAAGTCGATCACAAAACCGTTCTGATAAACGTGATTCACATGGAACCCGTGCGATTCCAGCCAAGTTCGAATCGTTTCCAGATCCTGTGACGCGATTCCGAACCGTACCGCAAGCTGCTTCGGCGTCAGCCAGTGATGATACTCAGGCGAGTTCGGATCGTGCATATCCGCAATCAATTTCTCGAAACGAGCTTCCGTCTCCGGAGTGCGCTTCAGCGCCAGCAGCATGTGCTCCATTTGCATTTCGTCGCCGACAGGCCCGCGATCGCTCTCCGCGTCCATCGCCGCAGCGGGTGTGTTGCCTTCCAGCGTCACCAGCACCCTTTCGTTCACCGGCACGGTGATCGCCGGCTTGGCATCCTGCGCCAAAGCCGCCGCCGGACAAACCACGAGACACATCAACCAAAGTGTCCAGTTATAAGAATGGTTTTTAAGCCTAGCCCTTAGGCCGGTGGAAATAATCTTGCGCATGGTTGCACCCTCGGTTTCCCTGCGGAGGATTCCAAATATCGTCTCAGTCGTTTCGTTTCAGCGAGAACTGTGGCTGAAATCCCGCAAAACACTCACGATCGGGAGGAAGTACCTAATGCCAGCGCTGTAACGCTACTTCTGAGGACCGGCGCTTCCTTGCTTCTTAGGGATGGTTGCTTCCTTGTCCGCTTCAATCTTCACATCCACGTGCGCCCCCTCCTTCAACTCCACTTTCTTCCCCTTCTCATCCTCCAAAGTGTTGTCCACTCGAATTTCGCGATAAAGATGATCGGCGCCTTCCACCGCAATCTGCGCCTTCTCCGGCGCAATTTGGTTGGCCGGTATAATCTTTTCCACTGTTCCCGGAAGCGTCACTGCCGGCTTCTTCGATTCTGTTTCCTCTGGCATTAAGCCTCCTGTAAGGGATATTAGGGCTGAGTTCTTAGCGTAAAGAGGTCGCCAAGGGCCGTCAAGCACAAACGAATCCTGGTAATACCCAACGGACGGCCCATTCTGGTCGACCATTGATCACATCTCCGAACTCCGCATTCATTGACTTTGCCTTCGGCTGCAACCTAAGATGTGCGCCGGTCCACGCGGGCCACAGCGACGCTTCAGGAAATGGCGGATTTTTCCTCACTTACAGGGCAGACCGTCTCGCACTACCGCATCCTCGAAAAGCTTGGCGGCGGTGGCATGGGCGTGGTTTATCGTGCCGAGGACACCAAGCTCAAGCGCCAGGTCGCGCTTAAATTCCTTCCGCATGAATCTCTAGCGGACGAATCTTCTCTCGAACGATTTCGGCGCGAGGCCCAAGCGGCTTCCGTGCTCAATCATCCGAACATCTGCACCATCTACGACATTGACGAGGATTCCGCCGTTCCATTCATCGCCATGGAATTGCTCAAGGGCTCTACCTTGAAGCACCGCATCAGCAGCCAGCCCATGCCGCTCGACCTTTTGCTCCCAATCGCTATCGACGTTGCCGACGCCCTCGACGCAGCGCACACCCAAGGCATCATCCATCGCGATATCAAGCCCGCCAATATTTTTGTTACCGAGCGCGGCCAGGCCAAGGTGCTCGATTTCGGTTTGGCAAAACTAGTTTCGAAAAACGTCGGCGAGACTGTGACTGCAGGCGCTACCATCGGTTCGAACCCAAACCTCACGAGTCCGGGCACCGCTCTAGGCACTGTCGCCTACATGTCGCCCGAGCAAGTGCGCGGAGAAAATTTAGATCCGCGCTCGGATCTTTTTTCCTTCGGGCTCGTGCTCTACGAAATGGCCACCGGACGCCAAGCCTTTACCGGAAACACTTCGGGCGTTATTTTTGCGGCGATTCTAGAACGCGAGCCCTGTTGCTCCCACGCGTGTAGTCCCCGACCTTCCGCTTGAGCTTGAACGTGTCATCGGAAAGGCGCTCGAGAAAGATCCTAAGCTCCGCTATCAGCACGCCGCCGATTTGCGCTCCGATTTGCAGCGGCTGAAGCGCGACTCGGATTCAGGAAGATCCGCCACCGGTCGGACAAATGCGCTTGAATCAACAAGCGCGATGGGATCGGCCGCCGCTTCAAGCCGTAAGAAAACGCTCATGGTAGGCGCAGTGGTTCTGGCGTTGCTCGTTGCGGGCGCTGCATATGGCCTCATTTCCCTGTTGCGAAGTAGGGCCGCAGCAATTCCGTTCCAGAATTTCACTATCGCCAAGTTGACCGACAGTGGCAAGTTCATCGAAGCCGCCGTTTCCCCCGACGGAAAATATATTTTGGGCGTAATGGCCGAAGCCGGAAAGCAAAGCCTTTGGCTTTGGCACGTTGAGACCAACAGTGACACACAGGTGATTCCGCCCGAAGTCACGCGCTACTCCAGACTCACATTTTCGCGGGACGGGAACTATCTCTATTTCCGCTGCGTCGCCCCTGGCCCGGGAGATTTGGCGGATTTCTATCGCGCGCCCGTGTTAGGTGGTCTGCCAAAAATTGTCGCGCACGACGTGGACTCCAGCCTCGCATTTTCTCCCGACGGTAAACGCATCGCCTACACGCGCGCCAACGATCCGGTGGTGGGCAAGTGGGAACTTCTTACGGCCGCCCCCGACGGCAGCGACGAAAAGATCATCCTCGCTAAATCGCTGCCGAATTTTCCCCGGGCCGTTCAATGGATGCCGGACGGCAAGAAAATTCTCATTTCGTCGATCCAGTCTGGCGATGCGTTGGGAGCAGTACAGGAATTCGACGTCGCTTCCGGCGAAATGAAAATGGTGGCCAAGTTTAACGACATCCGCATTGGCGCAGCCTTTCCCGCGATAGATGCCTCCGGAGCCTTCGTTGACCTCACACACACCGATTCGCTGGATATACATTCGCAACTGGCTTTCCTCTCCCTTCCCGACGCGAAAGTGCACCCCATCACCAACGACACGAATGAATATCACGGGCTGAGTATTTCGGCCGATAACAAGATAATCGCTTCGGTGCTCCGCAAAGCCAATCGGAGCATGTACCTTTTCCCCAGCGCGGGAAGCACAGCCCCGCCGGCTCCCGTGCTCGCGCAGGAAACAAATATCGAATCATTCGGCTGGAGCGACGCGGGCCAACTTTATTTGGAAGAGCTGGGAAAAATAGTCCGGATTTCCCCCGACGGTAGCAACCGCGCCGTCTTCTTGAATCAAGCTGGTCGTCAGCTGACTACCTGTGGCAAGAATCTGTCCGGAACGCACCAGGCTCATCCAATTGTTTTTGTAGCTGTCCGCCGCTCGCCTTCCGGCACCGTCGGCAGTCGTGTTTGGCGCGTAAACGCCGACGGAACCAATTTGAAAGAGCTTTCGGACGGCACTAACGATGGGGGACCCGAGTGCTCGCCCGATGGAAAATGGGTTTATTACTTCAGCCGGCAAACCAACACATTCAACCGTATTTCGATAGATGGCGGAAAGTCGGAAGAAATTCCGGGCGTCAAGATTTCAGGCGCCGTTGTGATCAGCCCCTCCGTAAATCTCTCTCCTGACGGCAAGACCTTAGTCTACCTGGTAGCATTCCCGCCAAATTCAGTTACGGCAAAAGCCCGCGAAGAAAAAATCGTGCTTCTTCCGCTGGACGTCGGCCCGGAGCCCACACGTCGACTCCTCGACCCCAATCCCTTAATATCAGAGTCGCCGATGATTTCCCCGGACGGCAAAGCAGTGGTGTACGCCATTCGCGAAAATGGCGTCGAGAATCTGTGGTCGCAACCGATTGACGGCGAGGGTCCCGGCGGTGGCGGACACCTCATCACGAATTTTGCCGCGGATGATTTCACCTGGTATGAATATTCGCCCGATGGCAAGACCCTCGGCCTGCTCCGCAACCATTTCGAATCCGACATAGTCCTCCTGCGCGATGTAGGTCTATCGTCACGATAATGCGACCGCTATAACGTTCGATTCCCAGAATGAAACGAACGCCGCCGCAGCACTCGACCGTCCACAGCACACAGGTCCTTGAATTCCATCAATCCGCGTGCTACCGTCGCTCGTGATTAAAATAGAAAAGCATCGGACGCTTCTACCAAACGCAAAAATATCTGTGCCACTCCTACCGTCCCAGGCCCACTTTCTGCCCCCGCCTCCGAGACAAGTTCGCAAGTGGTCTAGACCACCTCTAACCGGCACAGCATCACAAACAGAATTCACCGTAACTCACTCAGAACAAACGACGGAAGAATTTCTAACCGCGGCCAGAACAGCGATTAGAGAAAAAGCAAAAGGTCAAAAGTTCTTCGGAAACTCTAAATTAAATCGCCAAATTGCGGAATTAAAACTCGCCGTAACTCGCAGAAAACAATCAGCCGCCAATCACTCAAATCGCCAAAAAAATCAAAAACGCTCGCACGCGTCCTCCGCGTCTGCCTATGAGTCTCGATCGTGGCAACCCCAAGGGTTCCCAGAATGAAAATCGTCGTCGCGGACAAAATCAGCGAGCGCGGCATCGAGCTCCTGCGAGAATCTGGCTGGCAAGTTGTTCTACCGGCTGCCGCGACGCTTCCCGCCGAAATCGCCGACGCCGACGGCCTTATCGTCCGCAGCGCCACCCGTGTCACCGCCGACCTCCTCGATAAAGCCGAACGTCTTCGCGTCGTAGGCCGCGCCGGAGTTGGCGTCGATAACGTGGACATGGAAGCCGCTACTCACCGCGGTGTGCTGGTGATGAACACTCCCGGAGGCAACGCCGTTAGCGTCGCCGAACATACTTTCGCGCTGATGCTGGCTCTCGCGCGCTCTGTGCCGCAATCCAACGCTGCCATCCAAGCCGGCCGCTGGGAAAAGGCTTCCACCGGCATGGAATTGCGCGGCAAGACGCTGGGCCTGGTCGGACTTGGCCGCGTAGGCACCGAAGTTGCCCGCCGCGCTCGCGCTCTCGAAATGAAAGTTTTGGCCTACGATCCTTACGTCACCCAAGCCGCCGCGCGTGAACTCGACGTCGAGCTGGTTCCCTTGGAAGATTTGCTCAGACGCTCCGACGTGGTCTCGCTCCACACCGCGCTCAGCCCTGCTACGGAAAAAATAATCAACGCGGAGACTCTTGCAAAAATGAAACGCGGCGCGCGTCTGATCAATTGCGCTCGCGGCGAATTAATTGACGAAGCCGCGCTAGCCGATGCGCTCCGCTCCGGTCATTTGGCCGGAGCCGCGGTGGACACCTTCGCGCAAGAGCCGCCCAAAAATTCTCCTCTCATAGGCTTGCCAAACTTGATAGCGACGCCGCATATCGCCGGGTCCACCGCCGAAGCACAGGAAGAAGTGGGCACCCTGATCGCGCAGCAGGTTCGCGACTATCTCAGCGAAGGCCTGATTCGCAACGCAGTTAACATGCCGGCGCTCTCCGCCGAGCAGTATCGCCTCTTGCGCCCGTATCTCGAACTAGGCGAACGCCTCGGCGCTCTCGTGGCGCAAGCCGCGCCTTCGGCCAGCTTCAGCCGCATCCGTATTCGCTACGCGGGTGAGCCTGCCGAACTCGGCTCGCACGTGATCCGCAGCGCCGTGCTCGTCGGCCTGCTGAACAGCGTTCTCGACGAAAAAGTGAATCTTGTAAACGCATCGCAAGCTGCCGCCGCGCGCGGATTGATCGTGGAAGAAACCACTCGACGCCGCGAACGCGGCTTCCCCAACACTGTCGAGGTTTCCGCGGCCAATAATGGAGGAACGGAACTTTCTGTGGAAGGAACCGTAATTCAAGACGGCTCGCCGCGAATTCTCTCGCTTGACGGAATTTCGCTGGAAGCTCCGCTGGAAGGCACTCTTTTGCTGACTCGAAACCGTGACGTCCCCGGCGTTATCGGAATGATCGGAACATCCTTGGGAAATCTCGGCGTAAATATCGCCACTTTCGCGTTGGGCCGTCGCAGCCCGGTTCACGGCGCCGAAGCGGTCGCCTTAGTACGCCTCGACGGCAAGGTAGATTCCGCGATCCTCAAACACATTCGCGCAATCCCATCCATCACCGAAGCGCGCTTGATTCATCTGCCCGAATCACCAATAGATAGGTCGCAGCAAGGCAAATAATCGGCTCTGGCACACCACGAAAAAAATGACGAAACACACTTGGCGCAGCGAAACATCGCGCGCCGAAAAACTCCCGTCAGAAAATTCGTTACCGCTCGAGAAATCGTGCGCTGTCGTGTCGAACATTAGAATTAAAGTCCCGGACCTAGATTACAGCGGGGGTAAATTGCCACCATCCATTACAGTCTGTAATCATCTGCCGAATTACCTGTAGCCAATAACCAAACCAAATACGAAAGAACACTAAGCCGCTATTCACGGCGGGTAAGCGATACAGACGCTGTTCACATAAGTGGGTTAAACTAGCAGCGCAGAATGCAGTTGACCCGGCATGAAACATGAGCTTGAGTAAATCGAAGTCTCGTCTTGCGGTAGTTTCACCATTTCTCGACAAGAGAAATGGAACGGAACGAATCGCAGTTGAGTGGATAACCCGCCTTCAAGATTCTTTTGAGATCCATCTGTACAGCCAAAGCGTCGAAGACCTCGATTTAACCAATATCGTCTGGCACAAGATTCCCAAACTTCCGGGACCTCATCTCGTAAATTTTCTGTGGTGGTTTCTAGCGAATCACTTGTGGCGTACTTGGGACCGACAGATTCACGGACTGCGGTACGATTTGGTTTACAGCCCCGGGGTCAATTGCTTGAATGCCGACGTGGTCTCGGTTCATATTATCTTCGCCGAGTATCTGCAACGTATTGGCAGCAACGCAAGCCCCTCAAAAAGTATTTCCTGGCCAATCCGTTTACATCGAAAGTTGTACTACCGCATCTGCCGGTTCCTCGAAAAGCAGGTCTATACCAATTCCGAAACGTTTCTTATTTTGATTTCGCAAAAAACGGCCACGAATTTGGAACGGTTCTACGGGCGGCACGAGCGGATCGCCATTTTGTATCTTGGATTGGATCACGAAACGTTCAATCCTGCCCGCCGGCTACAATTCCGGGAAAACGCCCGAAAAGAAATTGGCCTTTCCGCTGAAAGGTTTGTTGTTTTGTTGGTGGGCAACGACTGGCGCAACAAAGGTGTTCCGGTTCTTCTGCAAGCGATGGCACTGCTGCGGGACTTGCCGATAAATCTGCTGGTGATTAGCCGCGAGGATCCGGCGGCGATTGAATCCCTGGTAATCGACGGCGGACTTGCCGGTTACGTACGCGTCATGCCACCGCGGAAAGACGTCGAATTCTATTACGCGGCGGCCGATGCCTACGCTGGTCCTTCGCTCGAGGATACTTTTGCGCTTCCACCGGCGGAAGCAATGGCCTGCGGACTTCCCGTGATCGTGTCCGCGGCAAATGGAACGTGCGAAATAATGACCAATGAACAGAACGGCCTGGTTCTGAGTGACCCGGCGAATTCAGTAGAGTTGGCCGAAATGTTGCGTCGTCTCTATCACGACGAAAATCTGCGCAAGCGACTCGGAGAAAACGCGGCAGAGACAGCGCGAAAATATAGCTGGGAACGAAACGGCCGCGAACTGTCTATGATTTTCGGCGACATTATGCGGCGCAGAGCGCCGGCCGACACCCAAACTCAGACGCAGGAATCATGAGATCCGGGGCCCTCCAAAACCCGTGCAGTATTTGCTTTTGCCGGTGCGCGTTGTTTTGTCGATGATGCCGCAGAAATCCGGACGTCCCAAAAAACTCGTAGGACTGTTTCCGGAATTACTCGGTGTCGGCGGAATTCAGGAAGCGAGCCGATTGACCGCCGCGGCGCTGAATGCAATTGCGGCTCGTCACGATAACTGGGCAACGTCATTTCTGAGCATCAATGACGGCGCTGGCGAGCGCGATTTTGAAGTAGCTTCCAAACGAGTATCGTTGCGCGGTTTCAACCGTTCCAAGGTTCGATTTGTCGCCTCTGCCCTCGACCAATCCAAGGAAAATGTGCGAGTGGCGCTCGCCGCGCATCCCAACCTCGCGTTACCTATTGCGTTGATGAAATGGCGGTCGCCGCGCATAAAAACAATCGTGATGTCGCACGGCGTGGAGGTTTGGAAGCGGCTGTCTGGTTTGCGGCACCGCGCGCTTTTATCCGCCGACCTTGTGCTGGCTCCCAGCAATGACACCGCGAAAAGACTAGCGGAAGTTCAAGACGTGCCGGCCGCTAAAATACGTAAACTGGCTTGGCCGCTCAATCCGGATTTTTTGCGTATGGCGGATGATCCCGTCAACCTTCCATCGCTCCAAGATTTTCCCGATGGCCGCGTCGTTCTGACCGTAGGCCGCTGGGCAGCCTCCGAGCGTTACAAAGGTGTGGATGAATTAATTCGCGCAATCGCAGAACTTCTCCCCAAGTTCCCGGGCTTGTACCTGGCGGCAGTAGGCAATGGCGATGACCTTTCGAGACTCCAACAAATTGCTCATGATCTTGCAATTTCCGGGTCTGTGCGATTTCTTACGAACTTGTCCCGCGAACAAATCGCAGCTTGTTACGCTCGCAGCGAAATCTTCGCGCTGCCCAGCACCGGTGAAGGTTTCGGGCTCGTTTTTCTGGAAGCGATGGCCTTCGGCAAACCCTTGATAGCCGCAGCTTGCGGAGGAAGCACTGACATCGTGCAAGATCGCGTGAGCGGTCTGCTTGTGCCGCCGCATAATCTGAAAGACTTGATCGAAGCGCTTTCTCGATTGCTCGAAAATTCCGCGCTGCGAATGGAATTGGGCCGGCGCGGCGCAGAGATCGTTCGCCAACAATATTCTTTCGAAGTTTTCCAGAGCCGGCTTGAACGGATCGTCGAAGAGTGCGGAATGGATTCCAGCGTAACGAGATAGTATTCTGTTTTCGAAGGCTTGCTCGACCGAAAAATCAGAGCGAGTCGGCACTCATCTCAACTTTGATGCGCATTCTAAAGGTAGTTCAATCCTATTTTCCTTTTCAGGATCGAGGGGGGCCGGTCGTCAAGGTGCGCGCTCTGGCTCACGGCTTGGCTGCGCGCGGTCATCAGATCACGGTTCTTACGGCAGACCTCGGGGTGGAAGGAGCGACAAATAATACTGCTGGCTTGAAATTCGAGCGTCATCCGTGGGGATGGCGCGCAGAAGAACATGGCGTCCAGACCATTTATCTCACCAGCTTGGCACGGTATCGCGCACTCACGTTGAATCCGCATGTGATAGGATTCTGCCGGGCGTCCATCTCGCAGTTTGATCTGGTCCACCTGTACGGCCTCTACGATTTGCTGGGACCGGCGGCAAGTTATTTTTGCAGAAGGCGCGGCGTGCCTTACGTGATTGAGCCCATGGGGATGTATCGTCCCATTGATCGAAGCTTCCGGCTAAAACGGTTGTGGCATGCCGGCCTGGGAGATGCTTCCTGGAGTCACGCGGCACGGATAATAGCCACTTCGGAAATGGAGGCGCAAGAATTGCTCGAAGAGGGCGTCTCCGATAAAAAAGTGGTTTTACGATACAACGGCATCGATCTCGGCAGCAGTTCGATGAATCGGTCGAAAGGCAGCTTTCGGAAAAAATGGGGAATTCTTCCCGAAGAGCCGATGGTTGTTTTTTTAGGGCGCCTGATTCCACGAAAGGGCGCCGATGTTCTGATCGACGCATTCGCGCAGGCCTGCGCCGAGACGGGACGCCTTATAATCGCCGGACCCGAAGGCGAACCGGGTTACCGTGCAGCCCTGGAGAAGCGAGCGCGCGACGCAGGAGTTGAATCAAAAGTGATCTTCACGGGCGCTCTCTATGACCAGGATAAATCCGCGTTGCTGATGGATGCCGACATTTTCGCGCTGCCATCCCGGTACGAAAATTTCGCGAATTCGGCGGCGGAAGCAATCGCCTTTGGCGTTCCTGTAATTATTACGGAGTTCTGCGGCATTCGCTCGTTGGTAAACGGGCGCGCGGGACTAGTAGTGGCACCGGAAAAGATGGAATTGGCGAAGGCAATCAACAGCCTGATTTCTGACGCTGGGCTTTACGGAAAATTGAAGGCGGGCTGCGCCGAAGTCACAGCGCAATTAGGTTGGGATCGTTTGACCGAACAGATGGAAGGATATTACACGCAAGTTTTGGCCGGCATGAATGGGAATGCATGATGACACCAACTGAGTCGGTCACCTTCTACGACCAACATCCATTCGACTGGGCACCGGCCGGCGACTCGGCGGAAATGAAGTCTGTTGTCTCGCCGCTATTGGCGGACTTTATCGATAGGCTTAATGTGAATTCGCTGGTTTTAGATATTGGTTGCGGACCCGGGCGCGTACTAGGCTTTCTGGCGCGAAAAGGAATTCGATGTATCGGGCTAGATCGCAGTCGCGTTTCCTTGGGCTTGGCGATACAACGATACAATCGACCCGGTGTGGTAGCGGATAACTTGCACCTGCCGTTCGCGGAGGGGGCCGCGGATGCCGTTATTTCCGATGGAGTGATCCACCATACCGAGGATCCGTTTGCCGCTTTCACCGAGAACTTCCGCACTCTAAAGCCAGGTGGGCAAATGTATCTGGCAGTCTATAAGCCCAGCGGCCGTTATCCTGCACTCTATCGATTTCCAGGCGGACTCATTCGCTGGGCGCTGAATCGTGCCTGGGCCAAACCGCTAGTCACGCTACTTTTTCAGGTCCCATATTTTTTGGTACATTTTGTGAGGTCTAAAGGTAAACGTACTTGGCCGGGCGCTCGGAACCTCTTCTACGATTACTTCGTGACTCCTCGCGTCACGTTTCTGCCTCGCCAATTGGTAGAAGAATGGTGCGCACAACAGCAAGGCCGCATCGTGCAGTATGACGAGAATCGCGGGCAGAACGTGCACTCATTTATTGTGGCGAGGGAACCTGCGGGAAAGCTGGGCCGTCTGAACAGAACGGATGGGGAAGACTTTGACTGACCTAGAACGGAAGAACGCATGGTAGCGGATCGATCGAGGTCGGCCACCGCGGTCGTCAGCGCTCAGCGAGAGCCTGATTCCGCTGAAAGTACCCGGCGCTGGCCGATGCCCGCTCAGGATCCTCACGCGCCAGGCCATGGATTGTTTCGTGTCACCTGGATCGCTGTAAATGTTGCGCTGGTTATTGCTCTGATTTTTGCAGTGTATTCCGCGGCCTGGGAATTTTCCACGCGCAGATACCTGAAGGGGTTCTCGGATGCGATTGTGCCGGCTACTTCCCCGGGCGATGAGAAAATAGAAGCAATATTAAATTGGATGGCTCACGGCCCAGCCCGCAGAATCTCAGGGGCGGATCCATTGCAATCAGACCGTGATCCTACAGACACGCTCAACTACGACGCCCTGTTGCGAGTATGCGGGACTGCGACGAATGCGTTCATCAATCTGGTAGATACTGGTGGAATGCAAGCTCGCAGGCTGCTCTTGGTTGACTCGCGCCAAATGACCAAGCATGTGGTAGCTGAAGTTTTAGTGGATGGGCGTTGGATTATTGTAGATCCGAGCTTCCGTATGGTATTGCGCGGAGCGGACGGAAACACGCTGACGCGCGAAGAGCTTGCGAATCCCAAGGTATTTAAAGCTGCTACGGGCAGCATCCGCGGATACGACTCGAGCTACTCGTACGATCATACCGTGCATATTCGGCTCGCGCGGATCCACGTAGTCGGATCATTCCTGCGGCGGGTTCTGGATCGGGTGCTTCCCGGATGGGAAGACACGCCTACTATGACTTTGCTGGTAGAACGTGAGTCCTTCGCCGCCCTGGTCGCTTCTGTCCTATTAGTAATCTTCCTAATTCTGTTCCGTGCATCACTGCGTTGGTACGGAGAAAAGCGGCTCGGCATGCCCGCCGTTCGCATCCGGCAGCAGCTACGCAGGGCCTGCCACGCATTTTTGGATGCGACTTAGCCTCCATGTGTGGAATCTGCGGCATCATCGGATTTACCTCGCGGGAAACAGGTGAGATCGCCGTCCGCCGGATGCTCGCAACGATCGTCCATCGGGGACCCGACGGCGAAGGAATAATTGTAGCTCCGCCTGTGGCTGCGGGGGCGCGCCGGCTGAGCATTATCGATCTTCCCGGCGGTGGCCAGCCCCTCTGGAATGAAACTGAGACTCTCGCGGTCTTCTTCAATGGCGAAATCTATAACTTTCAAGAACTTCGCGAAGAATTGAAATCGCGCAAGCATTTGTTTCGATCGCAATCCGACACGGAAGTGGTGGTCCACGCTTATGAAGAGTGGGGACCGGATTGCGTGAAACGATTTCGAGGAATGTTCGCGTTCGCGGTGATCGAGTTACCGCAGGGACCGAGAGGCCATGCCACGCGGGTGTTCTTGGCTCGCGATCGTGCCGGTATCAAACCACTCTATTACGCGCGGATCGGTGGCATGTTTCTATTTGCCTCGGAAGTACGGGCGCTTCTTGCAAGCGGCTTGATTGCGCCAAAGATTTCTGAGCAAGCAGTCATCGCCTACCTTCTGTTTGGATCCGTGGGCGAGCCAAATACGCTGGTGGAAGGCATTTTTTCGCTGCCGCCGGGCCATTTCCTGGCGATTACATCTGACGATCCTGGTGGGATTGCCGAACCGAAGGCTTATTGGGAACCGGCGCAATTCTCCGGATACCGCACCGGGGCCAAGATTGCGTCAGCGAACTCGAATGCTGGAACAACTCCCGCCGCGCGCGTTGGCTCGTTGCTGGAAGATGCCGTGCAGAGTCATTTGATCGCGGACGTTCCGGTTGGTGTGTTTTTGAGCAGCGGAATTGATTCCACGGCCATCGCTACGCTTGCAGCGAAGGCACAAAGTGGTGTCCATACTTTCACCGTTTCGTTTCCCGACACGCAATTCAGCGAAGGTGCGATTGCGAGGCGAACCGCGGAGCGCATCGGAAGCCAACATTGCGAGGCCATGATTTCCGGCGAAGAAATGGTCGGCCGCCTCCCCGAGGCCGTGGCTGGGCTGGATCAGCCGTCGATGGACGGCGTTAACACCTACTTTGTTTCCTGGGCGGCGCGGCAAGCTGGGTTGAAAGTGGCGCTTTCGGGCTTGGGAAGTGATGAACTTTTTGGCGGCTATACTTCTTTTCGAGCGACTACGAAAGTCGAGCGCGTGGCAGGGGCGGCTCGCCTCTTTCCCGAGCCATTTCGCAAGTTGACCGCATCGGGAATAAAAAAAAGTCCTTTTTTCAAAGCTTCTCCTGACGCTTTTCGCAAAGGACTGGCCGCTTGGCTTCAGCCGAAGTTTTTCCCTCATGCTTATTTTTTCACACGGGCGCTCTTTGCGCCGAGGGCTTTCGTCTCGCATCTTCAGAGTGGCACGATCGTATTGGAATCGATGCCTTGGTACCGATGGCTCGAGGATGCGGTAGGCCAGTCGCGCTCCATGGATCAGTTCACTCAAGTATCCTGGCTGGAGTTACGCTCTTACATGGTGAACACGCTGTTGCGGGATACTGATGCGATGAGCATGCGCAATTCGCTCGAAGTCCGCGTTCCATTTCTGGACACTCCGCTCGTGGAATACGTTCTGGGACTTCCGGAATCGATCAAGCGGCGCCATGGACGTCCAAAATCTCTGCTGATTGAGGCCATGAAGGATTTTCTTCCGGAAGAAATAGTCAACCAGCCGAAACGGACTTTTACATTTCCGTGGGAATATTGGATGCGTGGAAAACTGGGTGAGCGAGTGGCCGTAGGGCTTGGAGATTGGGCGCCGGCTCTGGAAGAGATTCTGGAGATGAAGTTTGCGCGAACAGTTTGGAGGAATTTCTTGCTGGGCCGGACAACGTGGTCGCGGCCGTGGAGTTTGTACGTTTTGAATGAGTGGGTTAAGCACAACTTGAACGTTCAGCCTGTGGGCCGCGTGGAAAACCGTGCTTCGGCTGCGGTGCACGTAAATTGACCCTCGGAGTTCACCTCTTCGAGCTGGCCGTCGGCGTAATCACACGATGATTATTCTCGGCATTAATGCGTATCACGCAAATTCCTCGGCAGCCATCGTGGTTGACGGACAACTGCTGGCGGCGGTGGAAGAAGAGCGGCTCAATCGCGTGAAATATGCCGCGGGCCTGCCGGCGCGCGCGATTCAGTACTGCTTGGACCAAGCCGGCGTAAAACTCTCTGAAGTCGATCACATCGCCGTGCCGCGCAATCCTTGGGCACGGCTGGGAACAAAACTTTGGTTCGCCATGCGCATGCCGCGCTTTGCTATCGATCGCGCGCGTGTGATGCGGCGCTTTGCGGGCGTCAAAGAGGATCTCGCGACGGCTTTCGAGATGCCTGCGGAAAATATCCGGGCGCAATTCCATCGCATCGAGCATCACACCGCACACCTGGCGAGCGCCTATTTCGTTTCTCCGTTCGAAAATTCCGCAGTGCTCTCCGCGGATGGCTTGGGTGATTTTGCCAGTTGCATGTGGGCCTTGGGCGAAGGGTCGAACATGCGCGCCCTGGGAGAGATTCGGTTCCCTCATTCGCTCGGAATGTATTACACCGCGTTGACCCAATACATCGGCTTCTGGAAATTCGGCGACGAATACAAAGTGATGGGCCTGGCAGCCTACGGCGAGCCGGAATTTCTGGAGGAATTTCGCAAGATCGTCTATGCCGATGGGCCGCTTTCGTTTCGTTTGGGGCTGGAATATTTCACGCATCAAACCCAGGGCGCGGACATGAGCTGGCGAGAAGCGAATCGGACGCCGGTACTAGGCCGACTCTTTTCGCCTTACCTGGAAAAGCGGATGGGACCCGCTCGCAAAGACGGAGAGCCAGTCGAACAGCGGCACAAGAATGTAGCCGCAAGCATGCAGGCTGCGCTCGAAGAAGTTCTTGCTGCGCATTGGAGCGAATTGGCGAAGAAAACTAAACAGAAATCGCTTTGTCTTGCGGGAGGCGTAGCCTTCAATTGCCTTGCGAACGGGAAAATATTCGATCGGTCATCATTCGAACGCGTTTACGTTCAGCCCGCCGCGGGAGACGCCGGATTATCGGTGGGTGCCGCGTTCGCAGTGAACCATCAAGTACTGGGACGCCCACGTGAATTTGTGATGGATCATGCCGGGTGGGGTCCGGAATTTTCGCAGAAGGACATTGCGCATGCGCTCGATTCTTTTACATCGTCGGGAGACGAAACGAGCATTGCAGAGATGGACGAAAAGACGTTGCTTGAAACTACGGCAAGACATATTGCTGAAGGAAAAATCGTGGGTTGGTTTCAGGGGCGTGTTGAATGGGGACCGCGGGCGCTGGGGCAACGTAGCATTCTTGCGGACCCTCGGCGGCCGGAAATGAAAGACATCCTGAATCGCCGCATCAAACACCGGGAAATATTCAGGCCTTTCGCGCCTTCTATTTTGGAAGAAGCCGTCGGAGAATTTTTCGAAAAGACGCAGCCCTCCCCTTTCATGACATTTGCCTACAATGTGCGTCCGGAAAAACGAAGTGTGATTCCGGCGCCCACGCATGTGGATGGCACAGCGCGGCTTCAAACCGTGAGCCGGAATACGAATCCACTGTACTGGAAACTTCTGCGAGCTCTTGGGGATCAGACCGGAGTGCCCGTCGTATTGAATACATCTTTCAACGATAACGAACCGATTGTCTGCCGGCCGGAGGAAGCGCTGGATTGCTTCCAGCGGACGCAAATGGATGTCTTGGTGATGGGAAACTTTATTTTGGAGAAAAAGTTTACGAGCGGGTCGCAGGAAGAAGCCGTGGATAATTTCGCGAAACGCGCAAAATAGGGAGTTGCCGTCCAGAGCATCGCTCGTCGCCAAAGTCATCCAGCGGCGCCGGGATCGCAATACGAATTATGCACATTCTCCTTCTCAATCAATATTACCCGCCGGATACTTCCGCGACCGCTAAGATGGCCGTGCAAATTGCAGAGAAACTGGCGCAGCGGCATCGTGTCACCGTGGTGGCCGGGCGTCCTTCGTACGATCCTGACGAGTACTACCCGTACTCGCTTCAGCGGAAGGATGTTCGAAATAACGTGACGGTAGAGCGCGTCGGCTCAACGGCTTATCCACGGCACCAGATGCGGCGGCGCGTTTCGAATTATCTGTCATATCTCGCCTTGGCTGTGCCACGCGCGTTGGCTATTCGTCCAGACATCGTTCTGGCAATGACGGATCCACCGGTAGCAGGCATTGCCGGAGCGTTCATCGCGCGTATGAACAGCCGGCCCTTCGTATATAACATTCGCGATCTGTATCCGGACATGGCTGTGGGCGGTGAAATCGTAAATTCGGGTTTCTGGGTTGCCCGCTGGGAAAAAATGCATCGCCGCGCGCTTCGACAAGCGGCGCGTGTGGTGGTGCTCGGCGACGACATGCGCGACAGAATTATTGCAAAAGGTGTTATGCCGGAGCGCGTGGTTATAGTCCGCGACGGAAGTTCGTTACCATCATCCCTTCCGGAACGCAGCGATCCCGTGGTGCAGAAAATTCGCAGCGGCTTTTCGTTTGTGGCGGTACATGCGGGCAATTTGGGATTCTACGGAGCATGGAATACGCTGCTGAAAGCTGCCGAAATTTTGCGCAACGAAAATATAGGCCTGGTGTTTGTAGGAGACGGGGCCAACCGCGCGACGCTGGAAGCTTCCGCGCAATCGTCGTCAAATGTACGTTTCTTGCCATTTTTCCCAGTCGAGCAAGTGCCGCACGTGATGATGGCGGGCGACGTTCACATCGTGACGGTCCGGCGCGGCCTGGAGGGCGTTGTAGTCCCCAGCAAGCTTTATTCGATTTTTGCGGCTGGCAGACCCGTACTTGCGGTGGCTCCGGCCTCCACGGACGCTGCCCGCATCGTCACCAAAACCGGCTGCGGCATGTTCGCGGATCCCGACGATCCAGCCGCCGTTGCCGCCGCGTTGATCCAGTTGCGAAATGACCCGGCCCGCTTGTCTCAAATGGGAGTTCGAGCCCGGGAAGTTGCGGCCAAATATGCTAGAGTCGATGAGCTCGATAGGTTCGTAAATGTAATGGAAGAGGTAGGAAATCACTCTAATGTATAGCCACTATATAGCGAATGGAGGCGGCCATCTGGACTCGTAAGAAGGTACTCGTAACCGGCGGAGCATCGTTTATCGGATCGCATCTGGTGGACGCACTGATAGAGCGCGGCGCGCAAGTCCGCGTGGTAGATGACTTGACTAGCGGCAGACTCTCGAACATCGAACATTACCTGAGCGACGGCCGTGTCACATTTGTGGAAGCCGACCTGCGCGAACCTGGCGTAACGCGTGCGGCGATGAATGGCATCCAGGTAGTTTTTCACTTAGCTGCTGACCACGGCGGGCGCGGCTACGTGGACCTGCACCAGGCAGGCCCCGCGTCGAATCTTTTTCTCGATGGACTTGTTTTTTGGGAAGCGGTGAAAGCCGGCGTGGAAAAAGTTGTTTACGCATCTTCAGGGTGCGTTTATCCCAACAACATGCAGACCGACACGAAGCAGGAGCTCTATCTACGCGAAAAAGACGTGAAACCTCCTCACGATGCCGACAATATGTACGGCTGGGCGAAGTTGATGGCAGAGCTGACGCTGCAGGCTTATCACCGCGAGCATGGATTAAAAGCAGCATCATGCCGGTACTTCACGGTGTACGGGCCGCGCGGAGTTGAAAATCACGCGGTAATCGCGATGATCGCCCGCGCATTTATTGGCCAGAACCCGTTTGACGTGTGGGGCGATGGAACGCAGATACGCAACTGGACCTATGTGGATGATATCGTGAGCGGAACAATTCGTGCCGCCGAAAAAATCGACGACGGCACGGCAGTAAATCTGGGTACGATGGAGCGCATCCGTGTCATCGATGCCGCCAAAATGGTTCTGGATTTCTCCGGACAGAAAGCGGAAATCCGTTTGCGCCCGGACATGCCCACGGGTCCGGCAAATCGCGTGGCAGACAATTCCCTGGCAAAAAAACTGATGGGCTGGGAACCAAAAACGCCGTTCCGCGAAGGTTTGCGCAAAACAATGGACTGGTATTTCGCGAGCAAGCAGAAAGAACAAGTCCGCGACATCCTGGAAAAAATGCTTACTGCGCGTTAAGCGAGCAACTGCAAATGAATTTCATCCACGCCGACTGGATCGCATTTACGGTGGCGCTGCTGGCTTCACTGAGTCTGACGATTCCGGTGCGTCATCTGGCGCTGCGTTACGGCATGGTGGACCGTCCAGGCCCACGTAAAGTCCATCTGAAACCAATTCCGCTCCTTGGTGGCATCGCGATTTATCTCGCGTTTGCCCTCGCGATTTTGATTGCCGTGCACGGTGTTCCGCAGCAACAAATTGCCGGGATACTCTCCGGCGCCACTTTGCTTGCTGTGGTTGGTTTTCTGGATGACGGCAAGCTTCTGCATCATCAGGTGAAGCTCTTCATAGGGATGCCCGTGGCCGCGCTGATGCTGATCGCCAGTGGAATTCACGCACAGCTTTTTTCCAATTTTGTACCCGGGTTAACGGGCAAAGTTCTGGATGCGTGTTTCACCGTGCTGTGGGTTGTAGGAATCACCGCGTCATTCAGCATTCTCGACCATATGGATGGTCTGTGCGCGGGCATCGCCGCGGTAGCTTCCGCATTTTTCACAATTTCCGCGAGTATGAACGGCCAGATGCTCGTTCGCAGTTTAGGTGCCGCGGCATTGGGCGCCTCGCTGGGATTTCTACGCTGGAATTTCAACCCGGCCAAAATTTTCATGGGTGACGGCGGTGCGATGTTTCTCGGATTCTTAATGGCAACGCTAGGGCTCAAGGTCCACCCCGACGGAGTGCCCTTCCCGATCACTTGGCTGATTCCAGTACTGATTTTGGGTGTGCCGATCTTCGATACCACACTGGTATCTATTTCTCGAGCGCGCCGGGGTCTACTGCCGTTCACTTCACCGGGAAAGGATCATACGGCGCATCGGTTATCGAACCTGGGGCTAGGTCATCGCGGCGCGGTTTTGGTGCTGTACCTACTTGCCGTGTTATTCGGCGTGGCTGCCCTGATCGTCCCGTACTATTCGGCGACGACCGCCTATGGTCTGGCGGGGATTACCATCCTGGGAAGTCTGGTTGCAATATTTCTGCTGGAAGCTGCTCCCTATGAACGTCAAGCGAAAGTATCAAAAACATTCCTGCCCAGCGATAGCTGATGGACCTGTCTGTCTTGATTGCACGCCGTTAACATATATACTTCTTCCTCGGTTAATTGGGGCATCAACCCGGGACAGGGGCCGCAGTAATCCCGGCGGGTAGCTTCCTTGGAAACGCTCCGGTATTTTAAGCAAAGGCAAATAGTACGTGACGAAAATGGCGCCCGAATTACGCGACGCGAAAAATATTATCGAAAGCACTTCCCGCACAAGTCCTGAAAGCGTGGCAGTCGTAGGCGGATCGGCGGCTGGTCTATTTACCGCTTCCATCTTGGCCCGGCAGGGCGTTTCCGTCCGCGTGTTCGAACGCATCGAGACGCTGGAGCCCGATGAGCGCACGTTGATTGTTACGAATCGAATGCGCTCTTTGCTTGGACCTGCCGCCGAGAAAAGTGTGGTGAACGAAATCCGCCGATTCGAACTTTTCACCGACGGCCGATCGGCAACGATTTCACTGAAGCGTCCCGATCTGATTATCGAACGCCGTACCTTGATTCAGGGTTTAGCTGAAGAAGCGCAGCGAGCTGGAGCGACTGTCGAACTGGGCCGCCGCTTTCACGCGCTGCATTCCAACGGCCGCGGGATGGTGCTCGAGATTGATCGGTGCAGTGACGGGAGCCGTGAAGAAGTTCGCGCTGACACGATCGTAGGCGGCGACGGGGCTTCCAGTCGTGTGGCCCAGGCGGCAGGATGGTCGCCCCTTGAAACAGTTCCCTTAGTGCAAGCGATTGTTTCATTGCCGAAAGACATGTCTCCAGACACCGCGCGAGTATGGTTCGTGCCGCAAGACACTCCTTATTTTTACTGGCTCATCCCGGAATCGGGAACGCGCGGCGCCTTGGGAATCATCGGCGAGACTGGCTCGGAAACACGGAGCCATTTGGAAAAATTCCTGGAAAAACGAAAGCTTGAACCCATCGGATTTCAAGCGGCACGCATCCCGGTTTACAAACGCTGGGTCCCAGTGCATCGCCGCGTGGGCCAGGGTTCAGTGTATTTGGTGGGAGACGCCGCAGGTCAAGTGAAAGTCACCACGGTGGGCGGCATCGTCACCGGCTTTCGAGGCGCGCTCGGCGTAGCTCAACAGATTTTGCATGGCGTGTCCAGCGAGCTGCGCACCCTGCGCCGGGAACTCGATCTTCACCTTCTCTTGCGCCGTTCTCTTCATGATTTCCAGCAAGCTGACTACAGCCGATTGGTAGATTTGTTGAACGATCCCGCGAAACAATCGCTTGCCGAATATTCTCGGGATGAAGCGTGGAGAATTCTCTGGCGAGTATGTTTGAGCCAGCCTCGCTTGGTATTGTTGGGGCTGCGCGGGTTGCTGTCGCGCAGAGGCTCAGCGAACCAAACAGGCCTCTGACTTAGTTCGTCCCAGCCCAGTCTGGCGGACGTAATAATGTTCGCGCCGAGAACTCGACATGTACATCCTTGGGATTTCCGCAATGACCCATGACCCTGCCGCAGTGCTTATTGGCGAGCACGGCGTGATTGCGGCGATTGAAGAAGGAAAACTCACGCGAACCCGCGCTGTAGGAGGAATTCCTCGCGCGGCAATTCAGTTCTGCTTGGAACGCGCCGGTATAGACACCGCGCAAATTGGGCAGATCGCCATTGGCAGCCGTCCCGCGCGGTCCTGGGAGCGCCAAACACTATTTCGCGCTCGCCTAGCTCCCCTGGCGCCTGCATCCAGCGGATACTTTGTAAGCAAAGCGTTCGGTGAACTTAGCCGCGAGCTGAATAATTTCCGCTTGATCAGAGAAATGGCCGAAGGTTGGCCGGACAAAGTTCAGAGTTTCGAACATCATCAGTGTCACGCCGCCAGCGCGTTCTTTGGCTCGCCTTTCGATCGGGCGTTGATTGTTTCGCTCGACGAACTAGGGGATGGGCGCTCTGGTTCCGTGAGTCTTGGCGAAGGCACGCGCATTCGCGAACTGGAGTCTGTGGCTTTTCCTGATTCGCTCGCCTGGGTCTATTCGCAGGTGACTAGACTGCTCGGTTTTCGTCCGCATGGCGAAGAACATAAAACTCAATGGCTCGGTTTGACAGGTGAACCTGTATTTCTGGACCTGTTTCTGGACGCTCTGCGTAGTGGAACTGGCGGGCGCCCGCACCTGAACAAAAAGTTTTTTAGACGCAGTTACGCCGGAGAGCTCTCGTTCACTGATGAATTCTACCGGCGCCTGGGGCTTCCGGCCGTCGCTCAACCAATAGCCGACCATGCGATTCGTGCGAATATTGCTGCGAGCCTTCAACAGGCTTGCGCAGTGATTGTGTGCGAGTGGCTGGAGGCGACGCGGCAAAAAACCCATTCGCGCTCTCTGTGCCTTGCGGGAGGGTTATTTTTAAATCAACTGCTGGTGGCATCCGTGGAATCGAATACGCAATTTGAAAATGTGTTTGTGCAGCCGGCTGCAGGCATTGAAGGTACGGCGTTGGGCGCAGCCTATCTCGCCTGGCATCGCAAAGGCGATCGGGCGCGCATCGGCTTCGGAGGAGCTCCCTATTGGGGACCGGAACTCTCGAATGAAGCAGTCAAGAGTGTCCTGGACAACTGCAAGGCTTCCTACAAATGGTGCGACTCAGAGGAAATGAAAATCAGCGAGACGATTCGAATGCTGCACGCAGGGAAAATTGTGGCTTGGCATCAAGGCGCAGCCGAATTCGGGCCACGGGCTCTGGGCAACCGAAGTCTGCTCGCGTCTCCATGGTCCCCGTACGTGAAGGAAAATTTGAATGACTATGTAAAACACCGTGAGTCGTTTCGGCCTTTTGCGTTGGCCATGCCGGAAGAAAATTGCGCTGAATATTTTGATTTCACGCTCGAATGCGCGCTATCTGACGACTATGGCGCGGGCAAAAGAAACGGGACGAAAATTGCTGGCTAGTCTTCCGCCTGGATTTCTTCTGAAAAATGATCTGGTGCGCCTACATGCGGTAAATCACGGAGACAACCCTTTGTTTTGGAAGCTGCTGAAGCGGTCCGGAGAAAATGCTCCGGCTCCCATTCTGGTGAACACCTCATTCAATTTGTTTGGAGAACCTTTGGTGGTGAAGCCCCGCGATGCCGTGCGAAGCTATTTCTGCTCAGGGGCGGACGCCCTGGTGGCGGGAAATTTTCTTTTAAAGAAAAATTAAAAACCATGGAAAGCACCGACATTCGACAGCGCGAGCACAAACGGAATTGGCGTATCCCGTTGGCGTTCGTTTTATTGGCGCTGATCGTTTGCGGAGTTATCGTATTTCGAGGATTGGGACGTTGGCTGGTTCGCGAAGACTCGCCGGCCCATGCGGATGCCATCGTAGTCTTGAGCGGCGGCTTACCTTCGCGCGCGGAGGGCGCGGCAAAATATTTCGCCTTGGGATATGCGGGCGAGGTGTGGATTACGAAACCTGAAGGGCCTGCCGATGAGTTCAAGGCTTTGGGGATTTCATATTCAGGCGAAGAAGAATATAGCCGCCAGGTTTTGATCCATATGCACGTGCCGGAAAGTGACGTTCTTATTCTTCCCGGTACTATTATCAACACGCAACAAGAAGTGGAAGTTATAGTTCGCGAACTGCGCAAAGAAAACAAGTCAAGCGTGATTATTGTAACTTCGCCGCAGCATACGCGCAGAGTGAAGGCGCTGTGGCAGAAGCTCGCTGACAAGAATCTTACCGCGACTGTGACGGCGGCGCCGGACGACACTTTCGATGCCGAACACTGGTGGCGAAACACGCGGGACGCGCTTTCAGTGGTGCGCGAAATTCTAGGTTTGATGAATGTTTGGGCAGGTTTACCGGTCCATCCTCACGGTAACTAAACGCCGGTTGTCTTAGTATGTTTTTGCGGGTTCTGCTCCAGTGAATTCCCGGGCGAGTCTAGTATTTTCCAGCGTTCCCATTCCGCCTTTTTCGTCAGATCGTGAACCCAAAGCTGCCACTCGAATCCGGCGACTTCATCGCTGTGGGAATAGAAACCGCGCCAAAAGTTACGATCTCGATAAGGATCCGAAGGTCCGCCATTGTCAGAGCTTTGCAACGGATCGTGGCTGCGAAATTCCGCAAGCTCCGCGGAATCGAGTGGGACTTGAAAGAACACGATTTCGTCGAGGCCCTGCATTTCGCTCGAACCGTTATTCGTGGCAGGTGGAAAAAGATGGGTGCATAGGTCTATAGACCGTTCTTTGAGCGCCAGTTCAAGCGACGGCGGACGCTCCGAGTTTTGCGAGCGAGCAAGTGGAACTTCCCAGAGGATAAGCCTTTCACACCCCGAGGATTTATCGAAGTAACAATCCAGCGAACGAGTCTGCCATGCTGCGGACTGGCGCGTGGGTAAAACCTCGGAAATCGTGGCCACCGTATGGCCTCGCCAGCGCTCGATCTTTACCGAACCCAAAAAACTTCCGAACGAACGAATGAAAGATAAGTCTTCGGCGGTCGTCTTCAGGGTTTCGCGCCAGAAGCGGTCGCCCAAACGCAGAGAAAAAGTGAATACTTGCTCGAGCGGAGAAGGACTGGATTCTTCAAGGCGGCGGCGAAATTCTGGATCATCAATTGCTTCCAGAGTTCGCACTCTCTCGGTTAAGCGGCGGATAGTAAGGTTCTGGTTTCGTAGAAGGCGTTGCCAATGTTGGGCCAGCACAAAAAACACAAACCCTACCAGAACGCAAATGCCCAAGGTTGGCCAGAGGATTTCCATGGCTATGCTTCCGCGATACTCGAACAAATCGCCTGCGAAGCGGTTCTGATTGGCCGGATTCTACTATGGATGAATTCACCTTGCTACGAACCATTTAATTGCGCGAATTCGTGATCACTTCGCTGACGAGCTAACCTGCGCTAATCGCTTCCTGAAATATTCATAAGTAAGCCGCAACCCGTCTTCCAATTTCACTTTGGGCTCCCAGTCCAAGACGCGGCGCGCTTTGCTGATATCGGGACAGCGTTGCTTGGGATCGTCCTGCGGCAATGGACGAAAAATGATTGGAACGTCGGCGCCCACCAATGCGCGAACGCGTTCCGCAAATTCAAGGATCGTGATTTCCTGAGGATTTCCGATGTTGGTAGGCTCGTGCTCGTTTGATTCGAGGAGCTTGTAAATCCCATCTAGCAAGTCAGAGACGTAACAAAAACTTCGCGTCTGCTTGCCGTCGCCATATACAGTGATCGGCTCTCCGCTGAGCGCTTGATACAGGAAATTCGGAAGAGCGCGGCCATCGTTCAGCCTCATGCGCGGCCCGTACGTATTAAAAATTCGCACGATGCGTGTGTCTAAACCGTGATAGCGATGATAGGCCATGGTCATGGCTTCGGCATAGCGCTTGGCTTCGTCATATACGCCGCGAGGCCCTACTGGATTCACATTGCCCCAATATGTCTCGGGCTGCGGACTGACTTGGGGATCTCCGTAGCATTCCGAAGTGGACGCCAGAAAAAATCTCGCCTTCTTAGCCATGGCCAAGCCGAGGGCGTTGTGCGTTCCGAGAGCGCCGACCTTCAACGTCTGTATCGGAAATTTCAAGTAATCAGGAGGACTTGCAGGAGAAGCAAAGTGAAGTACAGCTTCCACCGGTCCCTGCACTTCTATGTAGCGAGTTACGTCCTGATGAGCGAATCGGAAACGGGGATGCGGTAGTAGATGCGCAACATTCGTTTGGTTTCCGGTTACCAGATTGTCCAGGCAGAGAACGTCCCACCCCTTCTCCAGCATCGACTCGCAGAGATGAGAACCTAGAAATCCTGCTCCCCCTGTGATGACTGCGCGCAAAATCGTTTCTCCTATTCAGAAGTCTTCAACAAGCTGCCATTATCCCTGAAAAAATGTTCGGGACGGAACTATTCCGCGTATGCTCCTGTTTTCTTCTCATCGTCTGGCGTGCAAGTCAGGCCGTCGCGCCTGCGCACGTTTTGAAACCTAGTGCGAAGCTGCGGAAGCAGGCGAAGTAAAACCTGTTGTGTGGTCCGCGACGATTCGCCAACCTTCTTTAAACTTCCGAAAATTTAGAGTGAACACACCGCTTGGCCGGTCCTTTTCGCGCTCGAGTTGGAAGTTTCCGATTGCAAATGCGCCATCCGGACAATCGACGTGAACCTCGAGATTTGAGAAGGACAATTTACCCATGGCTTTCCCATCGGGATAATTTCGGCGATACCGATCGAGAACAGCCTGCCAACCTCTGGTGATCCCGCTCGCTCCTACAAATTCGACTTCCGGCGATTTCCAATATCCTTCCATGAACGCGTCTATATCGCCGCGATTCCATGCCGCAGTTTGCATCTCCAGGACTGATCGAATCTGCGCTTCCGCGGAATCATCCGCCGGAACATACGCATTGATCGTCATAGCGAGCGAAATCGCAACAACAAAACCGGCACACAAAATCCAGCCTGATCGCAGTTTGCGCGGCATCAATTCCTCCAGGGTTTGCGGGCCACTGATCCAAATCCCGTCAAATCGGCCCGCACCTCGAACGAAAAACACCATCTCCTAACGTCAGCGTCATCCTCAAAAAACAGTACTGTCGTCCCATAGCCGCCGGCGCCTGAAAACGCGAAACTGTCCTTGGTCAAAAATGCTAATCGCATCCTTCATCCTCGTGATCTCAACCGCAGCGCTGATGCAGTTCGCTGCCTTCGCTTGGCGAGCATCCCTACTCCGAGCGGTTTCCGAGCAATACGTGAACGAGGCCGACGCTTCGCTCCAATCTTACCCTAACTTGTTAAGTTTCAGTAGCTTCCAAGAGGTCATGACGGTTTACCGCGATCTTTGCCCAGAGCTCCAGACCGCCTCAGCCGACAACCTAGGGCCCGTGAACATCTATTACGCCACCATGGGCTTCCTGAGCCGCTTAGGCGCTTCCATTATGCCGGCAGCAGGCTTTGGTTGGGCTCAACGCGAAATGGCCCTCTGCACTCAGTATGCGACAGTCCGCTTGTCGCAGCGCCTCGAGCGCAACATGAGCGTTGTAAACGAAGCGCGCTCCTTCTAATTGAGCTTCTCCCGTCCCACTTAGTCCTGCACTAATCGTCTCTTCCCACTTACTGGTACGGTCGTTCTATTGTCACCGTCGGAGTAAAACGAGAAACTGTCGTTGGTCGAAAAATGCTAATCGCAGCCTTCATTCTCGTGATCTCAGTCGCAGCGCTGATGCAGTTCGCCATGTTCGCGTGGCGCGCATCGCTGCTTCGCACAGTTTCCGAGCAGTATGTGAATGAAGCCGACGCTTCGTTCCAGCCTTTTCCCAACCTTCTAAGTTCTACCAGCTTTGCGGAAGTAAAAGCGGTTTACCGGGATCTTTGCCCCGAGCTCGAAGCCAGCCCAGCCACGAATTTGCGCGCAGTAAGCATCTATTACGCAGTGATGAGCTTCGTGAGCCGCGTGGGCAGTTCCATTCTGCCGCCGGAGAGCTTCAGCTGGACCCAGCGCGAAATGGCACTGTGCACCCAGTATGCGACCGTACGTCTATCGCAGCGCTTGGAACGTAACATGAGCGTTGTGAACCAAGCCCGCTCCTACTAATTTCCCCCTTATTCGCCTGTTCCCCAGCCCGGTTGCCTGATACGCCATTGTGACAAGTCATTTCTCAATACTTAGCCTGTTTTTGTGGCCCAATTAAATCTTACAAACCCAGGGGCATGCACGTCCCAATTGAAGGAGGCGCCACTATGAAGCGCGCCGAAATCTCTGTTTTGCTTACAGGTGTCTTACTTGCGCTGATCCAGTTCGCTGGCTGCGCTCAGAAGCCGCCCACCTTCAACGATGTGCAGATACTGGCTCCCAAGAGTGCCCAGACTATCGCTCAAGGCCAATCCGTAATGATCCAGGCAAACGTGCTGAACGATCCCGCCGCGGGCGGCGTAACATTCAATTTTAGTGCTTTGCCCGGGTTCGGCACCATAAACCAAACCAGCCCTACGACTGCTACTTATATCGCACCGAACCCCGTCACAACCGCGACCACGGTCAAAATCATAGTCACTTCCGTGGATTTTCCAAACCACTTCGCCACCGTCACCATTAACGTCGTCCCCCCGCCAACCATTACAACTACTACGCTGGCCACAGCACCGCTGAACGCGGCGTACAGCGCCACAGTGACTGCAACTGGCGGATTGCAACCTGTTTCCTGGGCGATCACTGCCGGCGCTTTGCCGACTGGACTCTCGCTCGCCCCAAGCACTACCGACACAGTTCAAATTACCGGCAAGCCGACCGTAGCGGGAACCTACACATTTACTATCACGGTGACCGATGCGGCAGGTTTCTCTAACTCCGTACAATTCACGCTGGCCGTCAGTTCGCTCTCGATAACCACTACGTCGCCTCTGCCTCCTGGCACGGTGGGCACACTTTATAATTCTACGGGCGTGCAATTCGCGGCCACAGGCGGTACACCGCCTTACACTTGGTCTGTCGCGAGCGGCTCGTCACTTCCGCCAGGACTTTCACTAGATCCCAGCACCGGGCTTCTCTCCGGAACGCCGACAACGGCAGGAACTTACAATTTTGGAATCACCGCAACTGACAGTTCCACCCCTCCTGTTCCGGTCACTGTCAATTTCACCCTGGTTGTCACCGGCCCCCAAAATCTCGCGGGATTGAATGGCTCGTACGCCTTCGAATTCAGCGGTTACAACAGCAGCGGATTCGTGGCCTTTGCTGGAACATTTACGGCGAATGGCACTGGAGGAATTACCGCAGGCGAGGAAGATTACAACGTGATCGGTTCTACGCCAGTGAACTATACCGGTCTTATGGGTACCTACACTTTGGGAACAGACGGCCGCGGTACTTTCACTTTTACCAGCAGCACTCCTGCCCAACCGGCGCAACAATATACTTACGCTTTTTCAATCGATGCGACGGGCAACGGTAGGTTCATTGAATTCGACAGCACTGGCACTCGCGGCTCGGGCCGCATTGCGCCGCAGACCGTAACCTCTTGTGTGGTAGGCACGACCACAACGTATGTCGGTTCCTTTGCGTTCGGAGGATCGGGATTTGCCGGGCCAGCCGCCACCGGCGGAACGGGTCCGATCGCATTTGCTGGAGCATTCACTGCGACTCCGCCGACTCCTCCGCTAACTCAAGGAAGCATCGGTCAAGCCGAGATGGACACCAACGTACCAAATCAACTACAGGCTTCCAATCCGGGTGTATCAGGGCTCTATCAGTCAGCGCTCGACGCCACGCATTGCACCATGTCTTTAACCTCTGGGAATTTGAGCACTCAAACATTCAGCGTGTATCCAGTTTCAGCAATTGAAGCTTTCCTGGTCGAAACCGACAACACAATATCTCCAACAATTACCCCCTATCTATCCGTAGGGGACATGATTCAACAAGCGGTTGCCGGCGGATCGTTCCCGACGCAGAATGTACTGTCGCAAAATATTGCAGGCGGATTGAGCGGCCAAATTTTGAGTGGAGGTATTTACTTACCAGATGTCTCGGTGGTCCAGATTTCTCCACAAGGTAGCGGCAGCGTTCAATTCCTTGTGGAAGACAACCAAGCCGGAAGCGTTTCTAACTGGGCTACGCCGGTGACCGTGTCCTATACCGCAGATAGCCTGGGTCGGGTCCAGACGGCGCTCCTTAATCCATTCGGGCCAGTTCTTTACCTAGTTAGTTCCAGCGAAGCATTCTTTGTGGGAACTTTGAACGGCGGTCCTATCCTCGGACATTTTGAAGCTCAAACCGGTTCGCCTTACACCGCACAACTAATGGCAAATACCTTTGTAGAAGGTACTTCGGCGCCCGCTGCCAGCGCAGACGACGATCTCTCTGGGTTCCTCACGCTCAGCGATACTTTCGGAGTGATCGGAACGCAGGACGTGAGCACAACCACGACGAACATAACGGGACAAACCGTGACCGGCACTTACGCACTCACTAATACCGGCGCTACTGACGGCAGCGGCACAATGACGTTCACTGCCCCGGTGTTCACCGGCGACTTCTTCATCGTCACGCCCAGCAAAATTGTGATGATTACAACCACGGCTGGGGATGAGAATCCTGTCCTGATTATTATTGGTCACTAGCGCGGCGCCTTCGCCGGTTGCTTAGTAGGCCCAGCGCATCAAAACGGCACCCGTGGTGTAACCCGCGCCAACCGTAATCACCAGGACGAGGTCGCCCTTGTGCAAACGGCCCTGTTCCAACGCATCCATCAAAGCCAGCGGTATTGTCGCGGCGGTGGTATTTCCAAAACGATCGATATTGATAATAATTTTCGAGTCATCCACGCCCAACCGTTCCTGCATGGCATGAATGATCCGCAGATTAGCCTGGTGCGGCACCACTAGCGCCAAATCGCGGCTCGTGAATCCATTCCTTTCTAGAATTTGGACGGCCAGCTCGCTCATGCGGCGTACTGCGTATTTGAAAACCTGCGCGCCCTCTTGATGCACGTAGTGCATCCGCTTTTCCACGGTTTCCAGCGACGCCGGCTTCAGAGATCCGCCCGCCGGCATGTAGAGATTGCATCCTCCGGCTCCATCAATGTCATGAGCGAAGTCCAGGATGCCTTCGTTGTCGGAAGTGGCCGGTTCCACCAACACGGCGCCGGCGCCATCGCCAAAAAGAACGCAGGTCGCGCGGTCTTGGTAATCCAGTATGGAGGTCATCACGTCGCTGCCGACCACCAGAGCTTTCTTATGCGTTCCTGCGCCCACGAACTGCGCGCCAACCGTCAGCGCGTAAGAAAATCCGGAGCAAGCGGCGGAAAGATCGAAACCCCAGGCATTCTTCGCGCCGATACGGTCTTGAATCAGGCAAGCAGTGGCGGGAAACAGCATGTCTGGAGTAACAGTGGCCACCACAATTAAATCAATTTGTTCGGGCGGAACTCCCTTTGCCGCGAGCAATTTTTTGGCGGCCTCGGCGCCGAGGTGCGAAGAACCCACGCCTGGCTCTGCATAGTGACGCTCGCGGATTCCGGTGCGCGTGCGGATCCACTCGTCATTGGTGTCCACCATTTTTTCAAGATCGAAATTCGTGACCACGCGCGGCGGAACGTATCCGGCCACTCCGGTAATTTTTGCGGCAATGCGCCTGCCCATTCATCTTCTCCAGGATGCAAGGAATAGCCCGCGATTGTATGCAATCGCTTGCATGCGTGACAAGCAAAACACGTTTCATTCTTTACGATATTTCGGTTAACGCGAAATTTCGAAACGGTAGGTGATCTCGGCAGTCTTTCGCAGCATGGCCGCTACCGAACAATATTTCGTCTGGCTCAATTCGATGGCGTCGCGAGCCGCTTTTTCTTCCACCGCGCCGGAGAGGCGATAAACCATGTCGATTTTTGTCCATACCGCAGGCGGGTTGGCGGCGCGCTCGCCGGAAATAACAATTTCGAGAGATACAAGTTTCTGGCGTTTCTTTGCCAGAATACTAATTACATCGACGGACGAACACGCTCCCAAAGCGCCCAGCAGCATTTCCATGGGGCCCGGAGCGCCGTTGTGTTTTCTGTCGGTATCGAACGGTACCGCATGGCCCGAAGGCATTTGTGCCACGAATTCTTCGCCTCCAACCCACTTCACCGTAGCTGTTTGCAAGATTCCTCCGCTCAAAACTTAGAGCATTGTGCCGAAAGCTCTATATGAGCTTGAAGCGAGACGTCCAGTAAATCAAGAGCGGTAAGAAATTTTCTGAAATACGAATTAGTACGGTGAACGTGGCGACCGAGCGGGCTAATTACAAGGAAGAAGTATCGGACAAATCGGGGACGCTTACGCTGGTATCTATGCGAACTCGCGGAGACCGCCGCATTGTTTGGACGAAGAGCTGAACCAGTTTAGGATCGAACTGGTTTGCAGCGCATCGTTCCAGTTCGCGGAAAGCGTCTTCGGAGGTTCGCGCTTTCTTGTAAGTTCGTTCCGAGGTGATCGTGTCGTAGGCGTCGGCTATTGCAATCAGGCGCGCGCCGTAGGGAATCTTTTCGCCTTCCAGACGGTCCGGGTAGCCTGTGCCATCGTAGAATTCGTGGTGGTGGCGAACCATCAGGCGAATTTTGTCCATGGTTTGCAGCGGCTCCAGGATCTTCGCGCCGAGTTCGGTGTGGGTCTTCATCGTTTCCCATTCGGCTGCATCCAGCGGACCGGACTTGTTCAGAATCGTCTCCGGGATACCTACCTTGCCGATGTCATGCAGCAGCGCGGCCAGCCGAATTTCTTCCACCTCCGGCTCGCTCATCCCCAGCGCTTTGGCAATTACTACCGCATAGGCGGAAACTTTCTGTGAATGGCCCTGGGTGTAGTGATCCTTGGCGTCAATCGCGAGCGCCAGTGAGGTTACTGTCTCAACTACGGCCTCCGGCAACGTATCTGCCGCCTCTCCCCCGCTCTGCTCCGCCAACGAACGGGTGAATTGCTCCAGACGCCGATAAACTTCGTCAAACGCTTCGGGTCCGGTGGAGAAGAGCCTCTTCAACGTCACGCCCAGGTACGCTTCGAGTACATCTTTCTTCCAGCGCTTGGTGTCGCCCGGCCCGCCTTCCTCCGCGCTGGACACCGAGTTTCCTCCTTGATGTTTGGATAAGTACATCGAAGAGTCCGCCACCTGTATAAGCTCCTGCGGAGTGGAACCATGAACGGGAAAGCCCGCGATTCCGAAGCTAGCGGTAATATTTTTGTCCCGAAGAAGCGGATCAGACGCGACCCAGCCGCGCAATTTGCTGGCGAGTTGGCGAGCCTGTTCT
The DNA here is from genome assembly GCA_963838475.1 of uncultured Acidobacteriota bacterium. Taxonomy (GTDB): domain Bacteria; phylum Acidobacteriota; class Terriglobia; order Acidiferrales; family UBA7541; genus Palsa-295. Next base: position 59,207 of record CAWIRJ010000004.1, on the reverse strand, counting down.
ACAGTTGTCTCCGGCATCAGAATGACGAATTCATCTCCACCATAGCGTGCTACCACATCGGACCGCCGGCAATTTTGTTCGAGTATGTGGCCCACACGCTGCAATACCACGTCGCCTTCCAGGTGTCCGTAAAAGTCGTTTACGAATTTGAAACGGTCGAGGTCCATCAAAACCAGGGCGAAAGGTCGATTCGCGCGTGTGGAGCGCTTCCACTCTGACGACAATGCCTCCATCAAATAACGGTGCGTCTTCACGCCGGTCAAACCATCGGTAATTGCCTGCTCCTGCGCTTTCTGGAACGTCAGGGCGTTATTCAAACCGCCCGCAAAAAGATCCGCGAGAGTGCGAAGCAGCAACACCTCTTCCTCTCCGAATTCGCACGGTTCCGAGGATTCCACGTACAGCACACCAAGCAAGTGTTCGGCGTAGGTTACGGGTAGAGCGATCGCCGAGACGGAAGTGGGTAGCACGGGAATTGGCGTAGAAATGCTCACTTCGCGCACGATAGCCATCTGTCCAGTGCGAGCCACTTGCCCGATGATGCCCTCGCCAAGCGAAGTCCTGCGCCCTACCGCGTCGCGTCGGGCGCCTGCCTCTGCCTGAATCACCAGCTCTTTCGCCGGATAATCGACGATGGCTATGCCGATATGATCGTATTTTAGGCCGTTTTCTATCTCCGCTGCGATCTTCCCGAGCATTTCTGCCGGATCCAGCGTGGTGATCGCACGGCTGGATACGTTGTTGATGAGCATTAGATGACGCGACTTCTTCTGTTCTTCGGTGAATAGGCGCGCATTTTCCAGGGCGACGGCCGCTTCGCTGGCAAGCACGCGCATCAACTCCACGTGCCCTTCGTCGAACGCGCGTTCTTGCTTGCTGTGCACCGCCATCACGCCGATTGCTCGGTCGTACAGAATCAATGGCACGATGCAAATGGAGCCGACCATGCGCGTCGGTTTGATGCCGAGCCGTTCGGTCTCTTCAGCATAGTGATCCCGGATTAGCAGGGGCTGGCATGTTTTCACCACGTATTCAGTCAGGTGATTCCCGGCAGTGCGAGTCCGTTTCGGCATTCGCTCGCCATCTAAGACATCGATTTCAAATCGAACTTGTTGAGTCTTGTGATCGAAAAACGCGATAAAAAGACTATTCACATCGAGCAGCCGTTTCATCTCCGAATAAATGCGCTCGAAAAGTGCGTCCGGTTCCAGAGTGGAGCTGAGCGCCCGGCCGATTTCATTTAGTATGTGTAGCTCTTCGCTGCGTCGGGATGTTTGCTGAACCAGATAACTGTTCTCAACGGCCATCCCGATCTGATGGCCCAGAGCTAGAAGTAACCGCAATTCCGCGGGCGTGAAATTGCGATTGTCAGGCGTGCCAAGCAATAAAACTCCAAACACGCGCTCTTTTGCTTGCAGGCTGATTCCCACCACCGTGCGCAACTTTTGGCCGAGGAGGAGTTTCCGTACGTGGCGGAAAGATTCTTCTTTCTCCAGCGCTTCCCATTTCGAATCCGTTTCCAAATCGCGCAACACCACCAGTCCACCAAGGCGAGCGACCAGGCCGACGATATAATCGTCCAAATTGTTGGTTTGGATCGCTGCGCAAAAGGCGTCGCCCAGCCCCGTGACCACCACGGAGGTGGGTCCGTTTTCTTCTCCGTAATGCAGACAAAGCGCGCCGGCAGGGATGCGCACAACATTCAGGACGCGATCAAGCGCTTGCGCCAGCATTTTTTGGATCTCGCCGCCCGCGAAGCTCGACGTGGCCAGGTTCAAATTAGAGAGCGCAAGCATGTTGCGCTCTACTCTACGGCGCTCTTCTTCATACACCGCCATCACCATCAGCACGCCGCCGAAAAGTTCAGGCAGCAAAGCGAGTGGCAGCAGATCCTTCCCGGCCAGCGGTCCAAGTCTTTCTTGAAAAACGATCGTTAAGCGCAGTAACCCCCATGCCACGAAAGTAATGGCGAGTAATTGGTCGGCACGGGATTCCTGTTTCAGACCTTCTTCCCAGAAAGCGCGCGCGACGAAGAAAAACATCAGACCAACTGACAAGCCCAGCGGCACGTTTATCCAGCCCCGCGAGTAGCCCAGAGCCCAAAGTCCTGCAGCAAAGCCCAGCGCCGCTATCCCTTTCCACGGCACTTGCAGACGCGCGTACATTTTGGCGGCGCAATAGAACGCCAACGCCGCAAGCGCGAGCAGCCACTCTGATACCGGATCCGCCCACCATGGAATGGTCAACCTAGTTGACGCAGATCGAACCAAAAAATGCAGCGCTACGAATAGCCACCCCCCCGCCCACACCAGCATGTATTGCTGACGCTTCTGCTGATAGACGTAGGAAAAGAACAACGCCAGCAGGAGGGCTCCTGCCAGGAGGACAGACGCCGTCATATTGATGTGGATCAGCAAGTTACCGCTCCAACTCCTGACACTACTTCCGTCGAGAATAGCAGAGATTTGCAAGGGTTCCGTGTGCGTATCCGGCCAAGTTTCGTGGAGGTCAACGCCCGCCGTGCCTGCGCAAAAAGGGCAAAAAGCCATTCGAATGGCCCGAAAAAAGACGAACCGAGGCTCTCTCGAATATGAGGTTTACGGGCAAAAGCGTCAAGGGTACCTACGGGCCATTTACTCGCGATCTGTGCACCGTTGTAACGCGGGCGCTCGATTTTGCGGACTCGTTCCGTTAAGATGATCGTTTCCAGTCCAGGAAAGGAAGTTGCAGGGACAATGACATCCACTCAGAAGCCGCGCGTCCGTTTTGCGCCATCACCTACCGGATTTCTGCACGTCGGGGGAGCGCGCACGGCCCTATTTAATTGGCTTTTTGCAAAGCATGAAGGCGGCACGCTTTTGCTGCGCATTGAAGACACGGATGTTGAACGCAACAAACCGGAGTTGGTTGACGGAATTCTGGTAGCACTTCGATGGCTGGGTATTGAATGGGACGAAGGTCCGTTTTTTCAATCGCAACGCATCGAGATGTATCGTGCGGCAGCGGAGCGTATTCTTGCAAGCGGCGCGGGATACGCATGCTATTGCAAAGCGGCTGCCTATACGGGAGGCGATTCGGCCGACGAGAATGAAGGGGAAGGCGACGACGAAGGAAAAGCGGCAAAGGTTGTGGCTTGTTCTTGCCGCGACTTGACTGCGGAGCAACGCGCAGCGAAAGAGAAAGAAGGCATTCGTCCGGCGATTCGGTTTCGCACTCCGCGAACAGGTACGACACATTTTGAAGATGCCGTATTCGGTCCGCGCGATGTCCAAAATGCTGAAATTGAGGATTTCGTTCTGCTGCGATCTTCGGGTTTGCCGACCTATCAACTCAGCGTGGTAGTGGACGACATCGATATGCGCATCACGCACATTATTCGGGGCGCGGATCACTTGTCGAACACCCCAAAGCAAGTGTTGATATACAAAGCGCTCGGCGCGGAGGCGCCGATATTCGCGCACGTTCCTCTTATTCTGGGGCCCGATCGCACGCGGCTGTCGAAACGCCATGGTGCTACGAGCGTTGGATCGTATGCGGAAGAGGGATTTCTCCCCGAAGCCTTCCGGAATTTTCTGGCCCTGCTGGGATGGTCGCCCGGCGATGACTCCGAATATTTGCGGACCAACGAGCTGGTCGAACGCTTCGCGCTTTCGGGCGTAAGCCGCACGAACGCCATTTTCGATCGCGCAAAATTAGAGTGGTACAACACCCAGTATTTGCAGAAGCCGCCGGTGGAAGAGCTTTTGCCATACGTTGAGGCAGAGTTGAAGCGTTCCGGGCTATGGCAAGAAGCCTGGGCGAATTCGGAGCGGGAATGGTTTGCGCATACTGTGGATTTGATTCGATCGCGAACGCGGTTGCTAGTGGACTTCAGCGGTTGGGCTCGCGCGTTCTTCACCGATGATTTCGAGTACGAGGCGGAAGCGCGCGCAAAATTCTGGAAAGATGAAAAGCTCCCTTCATTGATGCCCAAATTAACCGAGGCGCTGGAGGCGGTGACGGACTGGAACCATGATGCTTGTGACGCGGCGTTGCGGGGCGTGGCTACTTCCGAAGGAGTGAAAGCCGGATTGCTGATAAATGCGACGCGCGTGGCAATCGTGGGCCGGGCTGTTGCACCGCCTCTTTTCGAAACGATGGTTGTGTTGGGAAAAGATCGAGTGATCTCGCGACTTCGCCGCGCTCTCCCTGCGATCTCCAGCCGCTAGACCGACACGCGAACGCCGTTTGAATTGAATTAGCTTTAGAAAACGAAGGACGGCGTGTCAGCGAGCTGGAACAAGCCTCGAGAAAACCTCCGGATGAACTTCTTTGGGTGTTGTACCTTCTTCGGCCACATTAAATTTGGCATCTACCGGAAGCTTTACGGGGGGCAGACAAGCACTGTCATTGCAGGCTTGATAACGCAAGATCATCGGAATTTCCGTAGGACCGAGTGCAACAGCGGATTTCGCGGACAATCGCAGCACAAGCGTGACGCTCTCGCTGTACACATCGAGGGGATGATCTGGCGAGAAACTGAATTTTTCGAGCTTGCCCTTCGGGTAGATCGTGTCGAGCAGTTCAAAACCTGCGGGAAGCTGAGGCTTTAGAGTAGTGGCAATCAGATAATCGTCTGTGGGCTTGTGCGAATTCATGTGGAAACCCTTAGCGATATCCGCGACAACCGCAATCTTAAATTCTTTTCCGCGCGGAACGGGATCGAGCGAAACAAATATGTGGGGCTTAACGATGGTTGATGCATTGGGAAGATTTGATTCTTGAGCCGAACTCGGCCGGGGTGGCGAACGGTGGACGCGGGATCATAATTGAAGAGCCCCAGCCCATAAGAACGCAAGAAATGAAAGCAGCCTGCAGAGACTTCATCTCAGACCTGAACCGTAGAACCAGTTTTTTCGGTTAGGATGCGACTCATAACCTGGCTCAAGGTCTCACCGGTCTTATCTAACACAAACGCCTGAGCGGTATCGGACCATCCGAGCTTGAAACTGGTGGTAAGCGCGGAAATCCAAATCTGGCGGACGGGCGCATTGGGACTGATTACGAATCGCGTCTCGTCTTCATCTTCGAATTCGATCTCTAACTTGCCGCTTCCGCCCTCGACCTCGAATTCATGTTCGTCGCCCAATTCAAGCAAGCGTTTGCGAAGGCTTTCAAAGGCAGCGTCGCATTTCTTTTGGAATTCTTGTTCGTCCATCATATTAGAGGAGCGCCTTGATCTGTTTCTCGAGTTCGTCTTCGTCCGCTAACCCGATAAAGCGTTTCTGAACTTTACCATCGCGTGAAATAACGATGGTGGTAGGAAATCCTAAGAGACCGCCAAATTTCGCAGCGATATCATCATTGCCGATCACGATCGGATAATTCATGGTCATGGAGTGGCCGTTCACGTCGAACTGAGTTTTTTGGACGTAGGGCGCGACAACGCTTTTCCCTTCGTCATCCATCGCCACGCCCAGTATCGTCAATCCCTTATCAGCATATTTCTGTTGGAAGCCAATCATCCAGGGGATCTCAACGCGACAGGGTTCGCACCAAGTGGCCCAAAAATTTACGATTACTACTTTCCCCTTCAAGCTGGCTAAAGAAACATCCTGATCCTGCAGGTTCTTGAAAGTTACATCGGGCTCGTCGGGATGCGGGCCATTACTTGCTGCAGATTTACCGCCGTCTGCGCTTGAAACTTTGAATAGATCGTGCGAGTTACAGCCTGAGAAATTCGTGGTGACAAGCAGCACGACTAAAAGAACAAACCAGAAAACATTTGGGACCCGTCGCATGCGCTCCACTCCCATCACCACGAAAACCTATTCAAGAATGCAAGCTTACCTGAAAGCCAGGTCAGGCGGTTCATAAACACGAGACCGCCGACTGCCAGCAAAAGTGCGCCGCTGAAAACTTCCACGGTGTGTAAGTGGCGCCGAAAGCGCTGATAGAATTTCAAAAACCTGCCAATCCCCAGAGCAGTAACAAGAAACGGGATTGCAAGTCCCGCCGAGTAACAGGCTAACAGGAAAACACCCTGGCCGACGGTTTCTCGGGTAGCTGCGATGGCCAGCACGCCGGCAAGGATTGGGCCGATACAAGGAGTCCAACCGAAGGCGAATGCGAAACCCATCAAAAACCCGCTGACGATGCCGGGCTGTCCGCCGAGATTGCGGAAATGCACGTCGCGATTCAGCCAGCGCGTCATGGCCGGTCCCAAAAGAAAAATTATGGCGACAGAATAGAAATGAACGGCTTTCAGCGCGTGGCCGGCAATTCCGGGCCGAAAATTCAGGATGATGCCAACTGCTACCAGAAGAGTTCCAATGACGAATCCTGCGCGAAGGGAAATTTTCGCGAGCCATCCTACCAGGTGCAATCCGAACAATACGATCAGCGCTCCTGCCAGTGGCGCGAGAAGGCTGCGGTTGCGAACTAGAAACGAGCCCACAGCACTGGCCGAGGCACCAAAGGTGATGAACACGATGGAAAATCCGAAAACGAATGCGAGTGCGGAGGTCAGCAAGCCACCGCGCGGAGTTTGCCCTTCTTTAAGTTGCTCAACGCCGATACCGGAAAGCATCGAGATGTAACCGGGGACGAGAGGCAACACACACGGAGAGAGGAAAGAGACGAGCCCGGCGACGAAAGCGGCTAATGCGGAAACTCCCATTGTGTCCTGTCAGCCCTCTTGAAACTGTTCGGACGCTCCGGCGGGCACGCCGGGCGCAATCCAATCCCTTATATTTACACATTCATTAGACGCGTGCTTGAGCTTTTTGACGCGCTGGCACTGAAGGAAACGCCGGATTGCGACTGTGCCAGTCAGTGGCCTGCTCGAAGGCAAATGCGATTGCCAGTAAAGTTGCTTCTCCCCATTTCGGGCCGATCAGTTGCAACCCCACAGGCAATCCATGGTCGGTGAATCCACATGGAATTGAAATGGCCGGGTGCCCGGTTAAGTTAGCGGGCCGGTTCAGGCGCACGAGTGCTGAACGGACGGTTTCTTTTTGCCCGTCGATTATTACTTCGTCTTCTCCGATGAGCGGAGCGGCGATGGGAACTGCGGGTGCCAGGATCGCGTCCACGCGCTGGAAGGCAGAATCGAAATCAGTTTCAAGCTGCCGCTTCACTTCGAGTGCTTGAAGATACTGTGTGGCAGCTACTTGGGTGCCCGTTTCCAAGCGGCTGCTTACGTCTTTACCGTAGTCGGCGGCTCGGCCCGGATAAAACCCCTTCGATTGGTGATAGTGAGTGGCTTCGGCTAAGGCGATGTGCGTAGATGGCACGTGGGAATCGGCGACATGTGGAAGGGATGCGTCTTGAATTCGACCTCCAATTTCTTCCAATAGCTTTGCTGCAGCATTAATGGCGCGCCGAACTTGAGGGTCGATGCGTTCAAAGAAATATTCTTTTGGCCATCCCAGTCGAAATCGACGGAGAGGAGTTCGTTTTAGTTTTCGAAAATCAGGCCGGGTCATGCCGTCAGGATATTTTCCCGCTATAGCCTGCAAAAGAATACATACGTCCACAACGCCGCGCGCGAGTGGACCCGCGTGATCGAAGCTGGGTGCGAGAGGAATTGCGCCGGAGACGCTGACTAATCCATAAGTGGGCTTCAGCCCAACGATGCCGCACAGCGCTGCGGGAATCCGAATCGATCCGCCGGTATCGGTGCCGACAGACCCAAAACACATTCCCGCTGCTATGGCTGCCGAGGAACCGCCGCTCGAGCCACCGGATATGCGATCAATTGCCCAGGGATTGCGCACGGAGCCGTAGTGTGGATTTTCGTTTGTGATTCCGTAGGCAAACTCGTGCATATTCGTTTTGCCGAGAAGAATCGCTCCCGCGGCGGCAAGATGGGCGGCAACATCGCTGTCTTCCTGTGGAATAAAATTTGCGAGAATTTTGGAACCGGCCGTGGTGCGGATGCCGCGCGTATAGAAATTGTCCTTCAAGGCAATCGGAATACCGAAGAGAGGATTACCTGTGTTCGCCCGACTTCGGCGAGATCTGCGGACAAGTTCGCGCTCGGCCAAGCGCGCTTGCCTTTGTGCGCGATCGGCCAGGACGGTTAGAAATGCGTTGATCGAAGGATTTAAGCGCTCGATTCGCTGGAGCGCGGCCTCCACCAGATCCACGGGGGAGATTTCTTTGCGGCGGAGCAAGCGAGCGGCCTGCTCGATGGACAGAAACGCCAGCTCGGATTCCGATGTCGGCTTCACGCGGCCTGCTTCAGAAAAGTTTCTCCGCGCGCCGCAATGTTCCAGCCGAGCCGAGATTCGCGATGCGGAAAACGACCAAGTACTGATTTTCGTTGCGAATGGTACCGAATGAAAACCGCCGGTATTCAAAACCAAATCCACAGCAGGAGCCGTTGTAACTGGCTTCCAAAATCTGGTTTTGAAAGGCTTCCTGAGTAAAGTCGTAACTCAAGCCAGCGGTGACGTTCAAGCCTATACGGGTCAAATCGCCGTAACCTACGAGGGCGCGAACCTGATTCGAGCGGGCTTGAAAGACGAAGTCCGGAGGATTCTCGTCCGGCGGCGTGGGGAGATTGGTGGTGGAAAAGTGCGCCAGCGTCAAAAACGATTGTTTATAGGGCTTAAGCTTCAGCAGGGTTCCAATCGCAGTCAATTGATTTCGCTGCGGGTCGAAGTTGAAAATGAATTCAGTGTCGAAGTGCTTGCCCGGTTCGATGACCAGGTCGCTTATTATGGGCGAAAAACGGCGTGGCGAGGCGGCAAATGCGAAGGGCGTAATGTCGTCGAGCGCTTGAAATACGTTGCGCTGACCGTTTATTAGAGCTCCACCGAACGTTGGATTGAAATAATATTTTTGCAACAGCCGCCAGCGAATCAGTTCCTCGGCGTCGCCGTCTTTCTTGCGCCGATAGAGCCGCTGAGTAATTCCGTACTGGAGTTCGTTTGTGTCGGTTAACGTTTCGTCTTCATCAAAACGTATGAATCGCGCGTAATTATTCACGCCGTTCACATAATTGTAAACAATGTCAGGCTCGATTACATGTTTCCACTTTGTTCCGGATTTGCTGCTCCAGATGCGGTCGAGGGAGGGCGGACGAAAATCGACAGAGAATTCCTCAGTGGTGCGGAAAAAACCTTGAGGGACGTAAACGCCATTCTCCTGTTGCCCGCCATAATAGGTGGAACGCAACGTAAAAGTCGGTGTTATATCCAGCCAGTTTCCGAAGTGGAGGGGTATGGTTACGGTTGGCGCCAGTTCACTTCGTGGAACAAAATTGGGAGTATCCAGCGGCTCCGCTGTAGCAGTCTCGCTGCGATGCACGGCATCTGAAAAGCCTTCAAATGAAAAATAAACGGGGAGCTGTGGGAAAGGCGACTGGTCAACCGAACTGAAGCGCACTTCCGGAGCGGCTCGCAAGGAAACGTAAGTGTCCGGGGAAGCGCTCAAATAGTTCTGATAGCTGAGCGCCGCGAAGTTCAGGCTGAAACCGCGAAAATTATTAGTAAGGAAAGCGGAGTTGCGTACCTCGGAGTTCACCGCTTGCGTATATGTCTCGCTCCAAGCCAGACGGTAAGTAAGCGAAGTGAGGTTGTCCAGGTCCGCTACCGCGCGCCAGCCATCCGGCAACAAAGCAGTAAAGAGCAGGCGCGCTTCGTGGCCGCCTTGGTTAATGGGCGGCACCGGAGGCTCTCCGGGAATTTGTGGCTGTTCCAAACCACGGTCGATCACTCCGTTGTAGGTCGCCTCGAGTTTGGCGTTCTCCCATGGACGCATTCGAAGATCTGCTCGCTGTCCCCAGCCTCTTCTGCTGTAATACGTTCCACCGAGACTTGCATCCATCCAATCTGTCGGCGCCCAGTAATACGACTCGCCCAAAATGTAGCCCTTGCTCGAACTGTCTCCGATGTTCGGAATCATGAATCCGGATTCGCGATCCTTGCCAGCGGGAAAAGTCGCGTAGGGAAGATACAAAACCGGAACGGAAAAGACGCGAAAATCGCCATTTTCCAAGTGCACCGATTTCTGCAAATAAACAGTGGCTTCCGGCGCATAAAATTTCCAGGTCGGTTTGTCCGGATCGCAGACGGTCATCCAAGCTTTTTTTATGCGGTAGGTGTGCTCATCCAGCCGTTCTGCTTCTTCGGCTTCAAAGTAAAGCGGATTTGAACTGACCAGCAGGATTGGCGAGGGCTTGCGCTCGATCGAAAATGTGGCGCGCACATGGGCGAATGTTCCGTGACCGGTGCGCAATTCGTAATGGGCTTCATCGGCCTCGACGTGCTGGGTCATGTAATCCAGCTGGACGTGGCCGCGCGCAATGGCAACGTAGGTGTCTTCGTTGTATTCCACGTGGTCGGCGCGCAGGCGTGAGTTCTGATAATGGATATCGACGTTTCCGTCTGCGTAATAAATTCTGCCGACCTGGCGCTGCTGGTCTGCTTCCAGCGTTGCCGTTTGATCTGTTTTGGCGCCGGCCTGCGGCGAAGTATTCGTGACCTGGGATGATTGTTTTTTGGCGGAATTTTGCGGAAAGGGTTTTGCAATGTCTTGCGCGAAGACAAGACCTGAAAACACGAAGGAAATAATCAGAGCCCGGAAAAGAGAATGCAGCTTGCCGGATGGCTGAGTAAGTTTCGCTTGTAGCATCAGCGGAGAATGCTGAAATACCTCGAAAATGGTGGAAAAAAGAAAGTTGAGCCTAACACGTGGCTCCCGTAGCCGCAATCGCACGGTAGTCACAGTGCCTCGAGGTATTCAGAACAAACGGACATGCGTACGGTTGCCTGATAGGCGACATTGCGCTACATCCAAGCTCGGTGGTTTTATCGCTTGCCTGCTAACATTGCTGCCGTTCCGCCACTGGAGCTTCCGCAGCGCAAAACGGACCAGTGATAAGAATATGCACGGAGTGTGGCGCCCTCTTGCTTGAGGTCGCCGATAATTGCTCATTTTGTGACGCACCTCTCGCCGAAATCGGCGAAAATCTCGAACCGGTAGCGGTTGGCGCCGGGATAACCAGTCGCGTTTCGTCTTCGCGCACACCTTCAGTCTCGGTCGCTCTCGAAGAACAACCGATTGAACCCGAATGGCGTCGCGAGGTTTCGCGCAGGCTGGAGGACTATCGCGCGCGTCGGGGACATCTTCGTTCCGATGATATGCAGTCAGGGTTGCCATTTTCGCGGCAGTCCAAGATCAACGAAGAGCTGGCGGCTCAGGAGCGCCAGCGAGAAGTTGATCGCCAACGACAAGCGGAACGCCAGCGCGTGCGAATGGCGCAGCGCAAAACCGAACATGTGGACATTTGCGTTCAGCCCGAACTTGATTTTTCCAGCGCTGCGCACGAGCGCGCGCATCCGCAGACTGCTCTAGTGCCGGTAGCAAGTCTGGTGGAACGGCGAAAGGCTGGATTGCTTGATGCAATCTTTTTGGGACTAACTTACGCGGCATTTCTCGGGTTATTCCGATCGTTAGGCGGGCAGCTTGTCGTTGAGAAAGCGGACACTGCGATATATCTCGCTGCGTTTTTCCTTTTCTACGGGCTATATTTCGCGCTCTTCACTACGTGCGCCGAGGCTACTCCCGGTATGCAGCTGCTGTGCCTGACCGCCGTGCGGCTCGACGGAACCGTTCCGGATACTCGCCAACTCCTGTGGCGTAGCTTTGGTTACTTGCTGGCGGGAGCGACTTTTATGCTCGGTTTTGCGTGGGCTCTATGGGATGAAGATCACTTCACGTGGCAGGACCGCATCTCGCAGACGTATATAACCGGTTCGGTGCCGCTGGTGGAGCAGGACGCCTTCGAGGTTCCCAGCGGGCGCCCGACGTTTGCCGGCAAGTAATTCTTCACTGAGGAACAGAATCAAAACCTCATAAGTTGCTGAAAATAAAGGTTCCTCTGCTCGGATAACAGATCGTTGGGGTAAATCGTCTCTAACCCTGCAGAAATCCCCGACGTGGCTGATATCCACCGGATTCAAACGCAACAGATTATGTCCGATGGTATAATTATTTCTTCGCGAGCGAGACCGCTCAATGCAAACCTGGGGAGCGGACGGACGTCTAACTAGTTGCTGAAACTGGGGAAAAGGAAAAACGCGTGAGCCCACTATCCAAGAAAATCGTCATTATATTGTCATTGGTTGTCATAGCGTTTGTGGCTACGGGTTATGTTCGGGCGCGCTCGAACGACGAAAAGGCTTACCGGGCACTCACGGTTTACAGCGAAGTTCTCGATAAAATTCAAAACGATTACGTGGACGATCCCAACATCGGGCAAGTGACTAGCGGCGCGCTTCATGGATTGCTCGATTCGCTGGATTCGGAATCGGCCTACCTCAGCCCACTGGAATACAAAGATTTCAAAGAAAAGAGCACTACCAATGCGACGGGTGAGACGGGGTTAGTCCTCATCAGGCGCGGTTATATCGGCGTGCTCGGGTCCATGCCGGACAGCCCGGCGGCCAAGGCGGGACTGCGCATCGGCGACATCGTTGAAAAAATTGCAGGATTCAGTACGGCGCAAATGGCAATCGGGCAGGCTCAGCTACTACTTCGGGGAACGCCAGGAAGTGTTGTAAAGCTTTCGGTCATTCGGCGCGGGAAAACGGAACCGCAGGACGTGGAACTGACGCTGGCAAAACTTGCTGCGCCTCGCCTGGTCGAAGATAAATTGCCAGGCGATATCGCGTACCTTCGTGTAACGGAATTTAGTGCGGGTACCACAAAACAGATTCACGAGAAACTCGCACAATTTCAACATCAGGGCATAAAGAAGCTAATCCTGGATTTGCGCGATTGCCCGTCTGGTCTGGATGCGGAAGGTGTTTCGACCGCGCAACTGTTTGTTCCTTCTGGAACGATTACGACGCTCAAGGGCCAAACGATTAGTCCGGTTGTGTCTTCCGCGGAGCCTTCGAAGGTTGCCTGGAGCGATCCAGTGACGGTGCTGATTGGAGTGGGAACGGCGGGTCCTGCGGAAATCGTTGCCAGCGCCATTTCGGGTAATCATCGCGGGGAAACAGTCGGCGACCGTACCTACGGGACTGCTTCCATGCAAAAACTTATCGAAATGGATGACGGCTCCGCGCTGATTTTGACGGTGGCAAATTATTACACTCCGGACAACAAGGAAATTCCAGCGAACGGAGTTGCCGCGACGGTCGAGGTTCACCCTACGATTGATGAGGCCATTGCGGCGAACGACGAAACTCAACCAGTTCCGTCCGAAAAACCGGTATCTCCGGATGACCCGGTGGTTAAAAGAGCCATTGGAGTGCTGGAAGGAGTTCCTGCTCCGGCACGAAAGGCGGCTTAGCCGCTCGTGGCTCGCTCGCGCGAAACTGCGCGAAGATTTTTTCTTTTCTCCTCACACAACAGATTCAACCTTCGGCAGATTCTTTTTTCTATCACCGCAATGGTTGTTCTTTTCGCTTCAGGATGCGGCACCAAGAATATCTCGAAGACCGAGATTCGCGCGGTTACTAGCGAGGTTGTCTCCGCCGCGCAAAGGATCTCCGGATACAGGTCGGAGGTGACGATTCGTCCGGAGCTTCAACCGTCCAAAACTGGTGCGGGCAGGCCGTCGGTTACAGATAACATCTACATTTCGCTTTCCGATGATTCTGAGACAAATGCGATCAGAAGAGTTTTGGAGAAAATCGCGGATGGTCACAAACTTTCCATGGTGGAAACCAGCTCGGCGGGCGTGGTGCGTTTCGATTATACGTTCAGCGGCGTCCGCACGCATACGATTCATGTGGTTACCCCTCTGACGGCCCGATCCCGGACGCCGATTACCAAAGGCCGCGGCAATGCGCGGCTGGCAATCATCATCGATGATCTAGGCAACGACCAAGCCGCTGCGGATGCGTTGCTGTCGCTCGGCTTCCCGTTGACCATTTCCGTTCTCCCGCATTTGCCACTTTCATCCGAGGTAGCCGAAGAAGCATATCGCCGCGGCGACGAAGTGATGCTGCATCTTCCCATGCAGTCAGAAAGCCCTACTGCGAAAACAGAGGAGGTGGAGTTACGGGTAGGAATGAATGCCAAGCAAGTGGATAAGGCATTAGCCGGAATGCTAGAAACGGTTCCACACGCGGTGGGCGTAAACAATCATCAGGGCTCGCGCGCCACAGCAGATCCTGCGCTGATGGCAGCGCTCATGCCGGAACTGCGCCGGCGCGGACTATTTTTTGTTGATAGCCGAACGCTGGCGTCTACGGTCGCCTATGACACAGCGGAACGATTGGGAGTGCGCGCGGCGTCGCGGAAGGTCTTTCTGGATGATTTAGCGAAGCCTGAAGCCATTCTTCGCCAGTTGGAACTAGCCGCCCGAGACGCAGAGCGCGATGGAGCAGCTATCGCAATCGGACATCCGCGTCCCGACACGATTGCGGCACTCGCGAAAGGATTGCCCCACCTGGAATCTCGGGGCGTCCGATTAGTGTTTGTTTCGGAATTGGTGCAGTAGGCCTTAGTAGTCGCCGCCTTCTTTATCGAAAAGTGGTGTACACGGGAGCAGCTTAGCGCTGGTGCCGTCGTGAACAGCAAACTGCACACGGCGTCCACCGGGATGCATACCCCACAGACTCCCCGCACCGTACTCTCCGTCTTTGTTCAACGCGTAAAATTGAATGTGGAATTGCTGCAGACGCTCGGGGAACAGCTTGTAATTTCGCGCGACGCGGTGCAGCGCTTCCAGGCACGCATCGGTAGGAGACACTCCTTTACGCATCATTTCCACAATGGTGTGGCCGCCGGAGATTTTAATATTTTCTTCGCCCCGCCCGGTGGAGCCCGCTGCGCCAATGTCATTATCGACGCAGAGTCCCGCGCCGATAATTGGAGAATCTCCGACACGGCCAGCAATCTTCCAAGAAAGTCCTGAAGTGGTCGTAGTGCCGGAAATATCTCCCTTCGCATCTACGGCAAGGCAATTAATAGTGCCGGTGCGTGGATGCATGACGACATCTTCAATGTGTTCGCGCCAGGACATCCTTTCGGGAGTGTCAAGTAGCTGCGCAAGTTTTTCCTTCCATTCCGGGCTATCAAGGCCGGGGCGCCAATTTTCAGATGAAGATGCTTTCCAAGCGAGCCATGCCAGCCGTGACCGGTCGGTGAGCAAGTCCATGGTCTTGAATCCTTCATCGACCGCGAACTTCTCCGCGCCAGAGCCTACGATGAAAACGTGGTTTGTCCTCTCCATCACAACTTTTGCGACCAGCGATGGATTCTTAATTTTCTGGATGGAACCGACGGCACCGGCGCGTCGCGTAGGGCCGTGCATTACGGAAGCATCGAGCTCGACGACACCATCTTCATTGGGCAAGCCGCCATAGCCAACAGAGTCGTCGTTAGGATCGTCTTCAACCTTGGTGACTACAGCGAGCACAGCGTCGAGAGTGTCGCCACCGGATTTAAGGATTTCCATGCCGTCATTCAGGTGCTCAAAGCCATTGGCTGCAGAAACAATCAGCGGGCGAGCGGCTTTGGACGAAGCTTGCGTGGCTGCTTCCGGAAAAGTTGCTTCGCCAACCGGAACGGAAGCTCCGAATAGACGTCGTGAGCTAGCGGCCAGACCGCCTACCAAAGTAGAGAGGAAAAATTTCCTACGAGTCCAGTTTTTCATTCATGTCCCTCGATAACGATTGCGCGAGCGCAGCATAGTTGCAACGAAGCGCGGGAACAAGCGGAATCCTTAATAGGAGTAATAGTTTCTTAAGGCTTAAAGCCTACGCTGCGCCATAACTCGGCGCAGTTGTACATAACTCCGTTGGTGATAACGAATTCAACTTTGCGGATGTTGTGAATGGATTCCAGCGGATTGGCGTCTACTATTATCAGATCGGCGCGCTTTCCGGCCTCTACGGTGCCAAGCTCTTTGTCGAGGCCCATCACGCGAGCAGGCACAATCGTGGCTGCCTGGATTGCTTCCATGGGCGTGAAGCCTGCCTGAACATACAGTTCGATTTCACGGTACAAGCTGTGGCCCGGGACAGTCTGATCGGTGCCCGCGACGATTGGAATTCCGGCGTGGTGAAGCGCGCCGACGATGGCTATATCTTTCTGAACTGCTTTCTCGAGAAGAGGCGCTACCGGTGAGGGTGGTCCTGCCTCAGCGAGGATCGATGCTAACTCTGGAGCAACCTTGGCAACTCCGGGCTCAATACTTACCGGTGGTTTTGATGTGTTGGCAGTGAAGAATTCAAAAAGCGCCAGGGTTGGATCAATTACGGTACCGTGCTGAACCAGAAACGAAATAGCCTTCTGAGCTTCGGGTGAATTCAGATCGATATCACCGTTCGCTTTAAGGCGATCCAGACGGCTTGCATTTGCGGGAAGTGGCGGAACCATAATGTCTGCAATATATTCGATGTGGTTGATCTGATCCTGACCGGCTTCGATGGCTTGATAAGCGGTCAGGCCTTCCGGAACGTGGCCGGTGACGGTCATGCCGAGGCGATGAGCCTCTTCGGTAACTACCTTTAGTTCTTCCAACTTTACAGAGCTGTAGATTTTCATCTGCTGAAAGTTGGCTTCGTGATATTTGTCCGTCCACATTTTGGCTTGCTCGGGTGTGTCCACACGTTCAACGCCGAGTGCAAGGGGACCAGTGCCGTCAACGATTCCCGCGAGCAACAAGCGCGGGCCCAGACCGTGGCCCTGCGCAATCGCATCACGCACCGCGGTGATGAACTCGAATTCGTTGCCGCAATCACGGACGGTAGTCACACCAGCCGCAAGATAAATTGGCCCCCATTCAACCTGCTCGAAATGGGAGTGCATGTCCCAAAGTCCGGGAAGGATGGTTTTGCCGCGTACGTCAATTTTTGTAGCGCCTCTGGGAATTCTTACTTCTTTGCGCGGGCCGGCGGCGACGATTTGTCCTTTTTCTATAACCACGATGGAATCGGGCAATGGGTCCTTGCCGGTACCGTCGATCAGAGTTCCGCCGACGAGGGCCAAAGTTTCAGCACGACTCCCTGAGATGCCCTTGGAAAGATCGGCCAGGGCGGCCATGCCATCGGAACCAGCCTTTCCAACGAAGGAACCTAGCGCAGATTCGTATCCGTCACGTATGGCCTCGAAATGATCGAATTCGGCGTCGGTGGTAACCGCAGCGACAAGATTTTTCTGGGAATCGAACCAGAGCGTTTCGCGTCCCCAAATCAAACCTTCGACGGTAAAGCGATCTAAGGCTTCAGATTTTCCGTCAATGCTGATTTGATCCTGGCCGCGCGGCTCAATTTTCACGTGTCCGGAAGGAAACGTAGCCAGTTCTGCAGGCGAATTGTGCGAAGCCCAAAAACGGACCATGAGCATCTGCATGGTTGCCGGAGCGTAACCGGCGATAGTGAAAAATTGTGCGGGGCGGGCAGACTCGGTCCATTTGTCGCGGTCACGCACACGAACCTGGGTCGATCGCACCTCCACTGCTTCGTCGATGGAAGTCGAGCGGGAATTCTGGCCCTTAATTTCAAATGCTTCAGGAGTTAGATCCGGGGAACCGCGGAACGTAGCCGAAAGCGGTACTGGCGTGCCGCGGTCTGTAAACTTGAACTCCATTTTTACGTTGAGCGAATTGCCGTCGCGTACGATTTGGAAGGTTTCCTCACCGATAGGATTCTCAAATTTGTGGAGAATGAACTTGCCCTGCTCAGCGATCACAGCGGCCGATGACAATGCTTGCGTTTGCTGTGGCTGATTCTGGGCTGGTTGCTGTGGCGCTTGAGCGAGCAATGGCGACGCCAAAATCAACGCAAATGTAAGGGCGCTAAAATTGAGAATTATCAATTTTGACTTCAAGAATTCCATAAGGTCGTCTCCGAATCGCAAGCGAGGATATCCGCACCGCGGGGCGGCTGCAAGTTAAGAAACACAGGAAAGCTTTGCCGGCGGCTTGATTTTGTTACACCGACCGCGCAACATGGCGGCGACCAAAAAGGAGCCGCGAGAGATTATTTGCCGGCCCGGAAGGCAATTTCATTGGGGGTAGAAATGCGAAGACTCGTTTTTCTTTTGGGCTTGCTTTCGGTGTGCATCACGCTGGTGGCGCCTGTTGAATATGCGCAGAACGCGACTGGTGCGCCAAGTTCGTCGAACGCAAAATCGCTCGACGAGGCGATGAAGGCGATGTTCGGCGTGCGAACCTTTCAGCAAGCGGAGATCTCGGCAGATGGGAAATTGGTGGCGTGGGTGGAGTCACTTCCCGGCCCCGGTGGAGCGCCGACGTCTGATTCCGCGATTTATGTTGCGGATTTGAATTCGCCTGACGCCGCCAAGCGAATTTCGGCAGGCGCGGGCAAAGTGGCGCATGAAGAGCACGACATCGCGTGGTCGCCTGACGGCAAAAGAATGGCGTTTTTATCTGACGCCGCAACGAACGGGCAGCTTCAGCTCTTTGTGGCGAATGTGGAGGATGGCAGCGCGAAACAATTGACGCATCTGAAAGGCTATCTTGCCAGCCCGGCCTGGTCGCCTGATAGTAAAACAATTGCGCTGCTCTTTACCGAGAACGCCACACGCGCAGCTGGACCGTTGGTTGCTGAAATTCCGGATGAGGGTGTGGTCTCCGAGGAATTTCTCGAGCAACGATTGACGATGGTGGATCCAGCTACGGCGAGGGTGCGGCAAATTTCGCCGGCGGATATGTATGTGTATGAATTCGATTGGGCTCCGGACAGCAAGCGCCTGGTAGCAACCGCGGCGCATGGCAACGGCGACGATAACTGGTACATCGCCGGATTGTTCACTATTGAGGCAAATTCAGGCGCGATGGCGGACGTCATCGCAAAACCTGGAATGCAGATCGGCGTTCCAAAGTGGTCGCCCGACGGAAAGACAATTGCGTTCATCGGCGGCTTGATGAGCGACGAGCCGATTGTCGGCGGTGACGTTTACCTTGTGCCGGAAACGGGCGGAAAAGCACGAAATCTGACTGCTAAGATGGCGGCGACCGCGAGCTGGCTTACCTGGACACAAGACTCCAAGAAAATTCTAAGCGCAGAATATGTCGACGGCACGACCGCCATCCACGAAATGAACACGGACGGAACTATTGGAAACACCCACGACATATTTTTGAAAGGCTCAATTCTGTCCGGTGATTTCGCGACGCAATTCTCAATTTCAAGTGATGGCAACACGCTGGCTTTTGTTCAACAGTCGTTCGATAAGCCGCCAGAGGTTTGGGCCGGAAAATCGGGCGAGTGGAAACAGATCACGCATCGAAATGACGGATTGCGGCCGGCGTGGGGCAAGTCGGTGAGCCTCCATTGGAAAACGGATGCCGGAAAAGTGCAGGGTTGGCTGACCTATCCGGAGGATTTTGATCCGGCTAAAAAATATCCGATGGTAGTGCGGGTGCACGGCGGGCCGTCATGGGCGGTTTCTCCGGTGTGGCCGACGCGTTGGGATTATGCGCTGGCGCTACCTTCGCAGGGTTATTTCGTACTGCAACCAAATCCGCGGGGGAGTTATGGACAAGGCGAAAAGTTTACGACGGCGAAT
Organism: uncultured Acidobacteriota bacterium; assembly: GCA_963838475.1. GTDB lineage: Bacteria > Acidobacteriota > Terriglobia > Acidiferrales > UBA7541 > Palsa-295. The sequence goes on along the minus strand of CAWIRJ010000004.1, from coordinate 39,725 downwards.
GTGAAGGATTTTGGGTACGGCGATTTCCGCGACATTATGGCGGGAGTGGATGAAGCCATAAAGTCCGCGCCCATCGATCCAGATCGCATTGGGATTACAGGTTGGAGTTACGGCGGATTTATGACCATGTGGGGCGTTACGCAGACGAACCGGTTTCGGGCTGCGGTAGCGGGCGCGGGACTTTCGGACTGGTTAAGTTACTACGGCGAAAATAAAATCGATCAGTGGATGACTCCTTTTTTTGGCGCCACTGTTTATGACGATCCTGCCGTATATGCGAAAAGCTCACCCATTACATTTATCAAAAATGTGAAGACGCCTACACTGGTCGTAGTGGGGGATAGTGACGGAGAATGCCCGCCTCCGCAGTCGTACGAGTTCTGGCATGCTCTGAAGACGCTGGGTGTGCCGACACAACTCGTGATTTATCCACACGAAGGTCACGAGTTTGCGGATCCAGCACACAGCCGCGATGTGATCGAGCGTGCGGTGAATTGGTTCAATCAGTACCTGCAAGCTCCCCAGTAAGATCCTTGAAATCTGGTTGCGTGCCGGACAGCCGGAGAAGAAATTCATCGTCCGGCGCGTTGCCTTTTTTTTGCCTGTCTATGCGGCCAGTACAGGTTCTAGCCCTAAAACTGTTCGGACGTTCTATTTCCATCGATCACGGTGGAATGTAATCTCCAACCATTGCCTCGCGAGTGTCCAACGAGGCGAAGAAGGAGCCTATGTCCCACTGGATAGGAACCACCTCCCCTGCAGACGCTGGAATGAACGACTTTAAAGAATGCTTGAAAAACCTTCGCGACGGCCATGCTGACGAAGCGCTTCAGCACGCGCGGCGCGCCCTTGGCATCGCTCCCAAGAATCCGTTTTACCTTTCCTACACAGGCTTGCTGGCCGCGCTTTCCGAGAAGCGTTTTGGTGACGGAGAAAGCCTATGCCGGGAAGCACTAGGCATGAAGCATAACCACGCTCAATTGTATTTGAACCTAGCGGAAGTTTATTACCAGGCTGGAAGAACTCCGGAAGCGATTCAGACATTGGAAAAAGGGCTGGTATCGGCAGGACGCGATTTTCGAATTCGCAGAGCGCTGGAGAAAATTGGAATGCGCCGCCCGCCAGTGCTTACTTTTCTGCATCGCAGCCATCCCATCAATGCGAGGCTGGGTAAATTGCGCCATCGCTTGACTGGACCGCATAAAGCCGCCTAGCGCGAAGAACTGACTCAGGCGCTAAAGCTCTCCTCCTTGCCGTACCCGGGATGAGGTCACTGGCGGGTGATCTTGTCCCGGCCCCCTTTTTTTCAGAGAAATTTTCTGGACACCACGCAGGCAAAAATTATTCTAATTTTGGCCAAGTGGCAGGAAATATTGCGTGCCTTTCACGGGCTGGCGGAGGCGCCTGAGAAGTTCCTGTAAATCCTGATTTCGCTCCACGAAATCGATTTCTGAAGTGTCCACGACGAGCAGATTTGAGGCGGAGTAGCGGAAGAAAAAATGCTCGTAGGCATTCGCAACGGCCTCCAAGTATTCGGAAGAAATTTGCGTCTCTGCAGGATCTCCTTTCTTAGAAACTCGCTTAGAGAGAACATCCGGCTTGGCCTGCAGATAAATGACGAGGTCGGGCGGAGGAATTGACGACGCAAGCATGTCGAAATAACGCTCGTAGAGCTTGAGCTCTTCATTGTCGAGATTGAGATAGGCGAAAATTTTATCGCGTTCGAAGAGAAAGTCGCTGACCACGGGCCCGGCGGTATCCTGGGACTGAATTTGAGAAAGGCGGCGATAGCGTTCGTGGAGAAAGTACATTTGAGCACGAAAGGCTGCGCCGCTTTTCTCGTTGTAAAAATCGGCGAGGAATGGATTATCTTCGCAATCGAAGATTCGGCGTGCGTGAAGCTGTTCGGCCAACACCTTCGCGAGAGTAGATTTGCCGACACGTATGGGGCCTTCGACGACTATGTGGCGCGGCGATTTGAAGTTCGGGTTGGGCGTGTTCACGCGCGAAATTATAGCAGAGGGTACAAATTGTCCCGTGGTTAGGACGCCGATGAGGTCTGGGAGACTTCGTTGCCGTTGCTACCAGGATTTTGCGATTACCGTAACGATGCGAGCAAGCGAATCCACATCGCGAGTGTCGATCACTTCCGCAGGCGAATGTGAATAGCGCAAGGGCCAGCCGAGAGCAATATCCAACGAGCCGTAACGGACGAAGGCCGAGCCGTCGTTGCCGCCGCCGGTTACGCCATACTGCACCGGAATCTGATTTGCCCGCGCAAGCTTGATTACCCTCTCCACCAGGTCGCTAGGAACGATGTTGGAGTTGTCGACAGCACGTATGACGAATCCTTTTCCGATTTCGGCATCGGCGAAACGCTTCGATTCGATCGGCGAGTCGGAGCTTACAAAAGTATCTATGGCAAAAACATAATCTGGAACGTGGCCTTCGGCCTCCAAGCGTTTTGCGAGGGCTGCTGCGCCGACGAGGCCTTCTTCTTCACCGGTGGACCAGACGAATGTTACATCGCGGTCTTTCAGCGGGCCGCCCAGAGCCCAGACGGCGGAGATCAGGGCTGTGTCGCCGACACGATCATCAAAGCTCCGTCCATTTGCGCGTGTACCGAGAAGTTTTCGATATGCTTTTGGAATAGTGACTGAATCACCGACCTTGATACCCAGTCTTTGCACTTCGTCAGTCGTGCGCGCGCCTATGTCAACACGGATCGCTTTCTCGGGTTCTCGCGGCCATTCAAATTTTGGGTCGTCCCAGCCATTTGGCAGTTCGACGATGGCGCCATAGTCACCGTTGGTGTTGTGCACCAGCGCCGTATGGCCGGCAAAGAAGCTTAAGTCCCCGCTTCCGCGCCATTCGACTTCAAGGCGGCCATCTTTCGAAATGGATTTAACTTCGAAACCAATCTCATCCATGTGCGCAACAACTAGAACGCTCGGTGTTTTGGCGCCGGCAGCGGCCGTGCCAAGCCGCAAGATTAAGTTTCCTGCTTCGTCGGTTTGAGGTTGAGCCCATTTCGGCAGAAGCTTTTTCACTTCCTCTCGGATGGGTCCTTCGTGATAGCTCACACCGTAGCTCTCTGTCAGCCGACGCAAAATCTCTTCTGTTGATGGCGAATTGGAAGCAGGTTCCCCATCGTGCTTTGACGGGCCATGTCCGCTGTCCGAAGACACGTGCGACGCGCTACTTCCCTGCACGTAGAGCTGTAACAAATTTTGCAAGCTTGCAAGATCCGCGGTGTCGATCAATTCGGCTGGCGTATTCGACCAATCCGTGGCAATTCCCAGATGCGCCCATTTCGCTGGCATTGCCGGGAGCGGAAGATAACTTCGGGGTAGCGGAGGCGCTGAGAAATCGGTGTTGATTGGCACCTTGTTATTATCGGCGAGTTGCTTTAGTTCGGCGGCAAGACCAGCGGGCGCCCCGTTGGTTTCTTCAAGTCCGATAAGGATTCCGCTACCGGGTTCCCGACGTGGCGCTCTGTGCATGCTCTCCGACCCCGCCACAGCGCCTCCGGGAGTGAGTCGGCCCAGATAAATCATTTCGTCCGGCTTTATGGTGCTCAAAATTCGTTGCAGCCCTCGAGCGCCAGTCCATTGCTGGACCACGAAAGCAATCGTCAGCGTTCCCTTCACCTTCGACGGATCAATCTGACGAAGTAAATCAACAAGCGCGGCTGCACCAAATCGATCACCGATGGACGCGCCAGCCATCTTGTTATAACCAAGTTGAATCGGTTGGCGGTTTATCGCAATGGGATCGAGAACGGCAACGCCTGCTTTGCGAACCTCGGCGCTGGAGGTGGCGCCGATGTCTATATACATGTTTTCCAGCTCGGAAGATTTTGGAGCGTCGGTGCGGGCACCTTGGAGATGCACGGAAAGACCCGCTACGACTCCGTCGATCCATTTTCCGTTCGCGTTTCTGACTCTCACCGGCTGGGCGGAATACATTTCGTTGAAGATGGGAGGCAGGCCGGATTGCGGAAGGCGTTGCACACGCAAGTAACCGTCATCGGTGATTCCGCTGACAACAAACCCGGGCTCGTCGATGGGAGTAACTAGCAGGCGATTCGGGGCGCCTGAGCCGATGGTAACGATCACGTCCCCGAGATTATCGGTCTTCGGATGGAACGGCGAAATTTCTTCCCGCATTTTTTCGGCGAGTTCGTCTTCATATCCGGAAATCGCAGGTGTAGCGACGAAGCTTTTCAGGGCGTGCTCCGTTTCGTTCCGGAGTCTCGAGGGATTCGGGGGTTGGCTCGTTTGCGGCGAGGCGGGCTTCGGACTTGCGAGAACTAAGAATAGAAATGAAAAAAACGCTCTAAAGCGTAGGCGTCTCATACGTTCCTTTAACTCAGCCATGAACTATCATGCGCGGCAAAGCTCGGCGAGTATCTCGTCACGACGATCGAGAGCAATCTGGTCAACGCGATTTAGCACCACGGAGTAAGCGATTGCGACCAGACCAACGAGAACGATAAAAATAACGGCGGCAAGCCAGATTCTTCCAAACGCCCTGGCGATTAGAAGAGTTACTGCAGCCAACCCAAAGACCGCGAATTGAATGCCCAAGCTGGCAAAAACAGTGGTAGTTGATGCGCGCTGTTTGCCGAAGGCTCCGTAGTCGATTTTCTTCGGCGTGTAAATTGAAAGTAGGTTTCCTGCCGTCAAATTCAGAAGAAGCGCGAAGGCAACGCCAGCCACGGTGGCGACGGTTACGTCTACGGCTGGTGGACGAAACATGAAACATACCGCAACCCAGACCATGACTACTTCACATCCCAGCAAGAGAGCGTGGGTGAGATTTTTGCCCATCAGGATTTCGCGGAATCTGACCGGACACACATAGTAGAACTGCATGCCGACACCATCTGCTCCGAAACAGTTGTAAACGAGGTTGGTAAGGATCAGTAAGGCATAGGCTGCGCCGATCGGAAAAGCCAAGTCTGGCGCGTGCGATAGAAAGTTGCCATGGCGCCCGGGCGCCCCGGCCGGCCCCAGGCGGAAAATGAAAAGAATAACCACAGGCATGACGAAGGTGAACAACATCGGCCCGCTGCGTGAAAGGTAATGAACATCTTTTTCGAGCATCGCCGCAACCGGGCTGGGAATGCCCGATATGTTCCAGCTAAGACGGAGGGCGCTTTTTTCTTTCGGTGAAGCTTTCCGAGCTGTCGCTTCACTGAGATTCTCGCCCCTATATTGCGCTCGAAGGCGAACGTTTAGAAGCCAGAGAATTGCCAGCGTATAAATGGATTCGAGAGCGAATGCGCCAAGCGCCGGCACAAAAGCCCCTTTCACCCCTCTGGCGATTGCGGCGGCGGCTAAGCCCGGCGGAAGCGCGCGCTCGTAAGGCAAAGCCTGTGCGGTAACTCTGGAAGCGTCGGGATGCCGGTGCTCGCCATATCGGGACATGAGCGGGCCGATGAACTGAAAACAGATAATGAAGATGAAAAAAACCGCGCCCAGAATTTCGCGTGTGCGGCGTTGAGCAAGCCACCGTTCGATCCAGGCGAAAATCATACGGGCTAGAAGTACGTTGAATATCGCGAATACAAACAGAACGAGAGCGGCCCAGAAAAAGAGACTGGGCTGAGCAATGCCAATTCCGATAGTCAGGCCTACCAGCCACAGACAGCCTATGATGGTGGACGGGTCTAGAGATCCGTACACCAAACGGATTAGGAAATAGGATGGGAAAGAGAGAGGAAACCGCAGCAAATTCGACGAATCCACATTTTCGCTAAATGCCGAAGCCATCACAGGAAAAAGCTGCCAAAACAAAAACACGGGCCAGAGAAGGATAGCGATCCACTCCACGTTTCCGTGCGAGACAAAGTACCAAGCGGCCGCGCCCAAGCCGAATGAACCCCCCAGCCCGGCGACGCCAAACATCAAAAACATCATTCCGCGGGCTACTACTTCGAGACGGCCGCGAATGGTGCGCAAGCCGTTGACGAAAAGTTGAAAGCGGACGCGAGCGATGGCGGCGAGCTGTCCGCGCATGAGGGGAGGAGAGTTCAGCCCAGCCATGACAATTCCTGATCGGCATGCCGCGTTCCGCCTACGATACGGAGGAAAATTTCTTCGAGCGTAAGCTTTTCTCCAGGCGCAGGCACGGCGGCTTCAAACGATGAACCGGCTAAGGCCGCAGCAGCTTGCGCCTCTACACCAGCGCGCAGCTCCTCGAGGGATCCTTGAGCCACCAATCGACCGCGATGGATGATGGCGAGGTGACTACAAAGACGCTCGACAATTTCGAGCACGTGCGAAGTAAGGAAAATCGTGGCCCCGCGAGCAATCATGCGCTGAAGCATGGCCTTGAGTGTGCCGGACGCAATGGCATCCACGCCTTCGAAGGGCTCATCGAGAAAAAGAACTCTCGGCCCATGAATGACGGCGCCAGCCATTGCCAGTTTCTTCTGCATGCCGTGAGAGTAGTCGGTGACGAGAGTTTTCGGCTGGTCGGCGAGCTGCATAAAATCGAGAAGCTCGGCGGTGCGCTTGCCGGCGGTTTCGCGGTCGAGGCCATACATGCGACCCACGAAATTCAAATATTCAGCGCCGGTCAGACGGCCGAATAAAGCCATGCCTTCGGGCACCACGCCGATCTGCCGTTTAACGTCCACCGGATTTTGCGCGAGGTCGAGCCCAAGTATTTTAATTCTGCCGGAGCTTGCGGAGAGCAAACCAGTAAGCATCTTGATGGTGGTGGATTTTCCAGCGCCATTGGGGCCGAGAAACCCGAAGAATTGGCCTGGAGCGACGGACAGGTTCACGTCTTGCACGGCAACCAGCTCACCAAAACGGCGAGTTAAGCCTTGCGTTTCAATGGCGGGAACGTCCATGGATTTCCGACTCTAACATATTCGCGGAAATACGCACCGACTGTACGGCTGCGGAATCATCCGGACACTTGAACTCCTGAACTGAGGTTTAGCGAGTGTTAATGGGGGCAACAGGCAGTGCGGACGCCTGCGGAAACACTGCGAGGACGGCGGGCAACTCCAAGCGAAAGGTGCAACCGCCTTCAGGACGATTAAATCCTAAAATCGTGCCGCCATGTTCCTGCATGACGCCGTAACAGATACTGAGGCCGAGCCCAGTTCCTTTGCCGACTGGTTTCGTGGTGTAGAACGGATCGAACACCTTTTCGGGATCCTGCATTCCGGGGCCAGTGTCAGAAAATTCCACGATTACGTTGCTGCGCTCGCGCAACGTCCGAATCATAAGAATGCCACCGCCGCCTGTTTCCATGGCGTCCACGGCGTTGCTTATTAAATGATAGAAGACCTGAAGCAACTGGTTCGGATCGCCCCGAACCGCGGGGAGGACGCTGCGGCTCTCCAGTTCGATGCGGATATTTTTCCCGCGCAGATCCAGATTGCGGAGTTGTACCGCGCCAGTGAGAACGGTGTTCAGGTCGAGCAACTGTTTCTCCGCGGGCACCTGGCGCGCGAAGCTGAGCAGGTTGTTAACAAGATCTTTTGTGCGCCGGGCCTGGTCGCGGATTTTTTCTCCCAAGGAATGCGCGCGCGTATTTTGAGGATTTTCAACAGTCAGCACGTCGGCGTAACCCAAGATGGCAGTGAGCGGATTGTTTATTTCGTGGGCGGCACCGGCGGCGAGTTGTCCGAGTGAGGCCAGTTTTTCAGACTGCACGAAGTGAGTTTGCAGACGTTTGACATTTTCGAGCGATTCCCACAGCTCGTGCACCAGGCTGGTGCGCTCTTGATAAACCAAATGCTGCCTGTAGAAAACTAGCGACGTTCCAACGAAAAGGGTGATCAAGGTTACCAGCAAACGAAAGCGCTGAACGGGCAAAGGAGCGTCGCTGAGGAAAACATCCCAGCCTGCCAACACTAGCGCCGCTAGCACGCCGAGCATGGCCAGCCGGACCGGCCATTGAGTGTTCCTGCGATTGGGCGCAGGGAGACCTTCGGGTTCGAAAGCCAGGTCATGAGCGACGATTCCGGTGGTTCCAAGCCATACAAATGCCGCAAGAGCGGGCAGCCTGACAAGCGGGCTACTGTATATGGTCTGGTTAAACACAGCAACGGCAGTCAGAATAAAGCCGACGATGTATAGAGAAGTCGCTCCGAAAAGGTGGCCGTAAATCTTTCGCCAAGTGCCGGTGGAACGGAAGAACAAGAATCCGAACCCGATCACAACGACTAAATTTTCAATCATGTAACTGCCGATATCGTGCGACCTGAACAAGGCGTTATTCCGCGAAATTGTCTTCCATGGCATGGCGGCAAAGATATAAACGTAAAGCCAAAGAATGGAGAGAAGTATCAGATCGAGCAAACCGAAACGAAGCGTCTCACGCATTTTTCTGGCATGAGGCGCCAAAGCCAAGGCCGCCATGAACGGCACGGTATGAAGGAAAAAAAGAAGATCGATATAAAAAGGAATATATCCGGTCAGGCCGACTACCAGTTGGCCGTAACTAAGCACCAGGATGCCTGCAAGCCATAAAGTACAGCCGAGGGCTAGAAGCATCCAAAACGCATTACGACGCCGATAGGGGGTGGCGGCGTTCCAGAGCAAGGTCGTGTTGGCAAAAAGCGGAGTTAAACAGGCGAGGAGATAGCTCAGAGCCGTTTGCGTTGAACCGCGCGGCACGAATAGACTGACAACCGCGTAGCCACCAACAAAAAATAACCAGGCTCCCCAGATAAGGACAGATAACCGAGAGGATTTCACTTAGATAACGCCCGAATTCAATTCTACCGTACGGTTACAGACACTCGGCGGCGAAGTTCTGCGAAGCATTCTAATAAATAACTGGGCAGCGCGTTCTCAGTCCGGAAAGCTCCGCGCAATGGATTTTGGCTTTCTGCTGGTGGTATCCTTCAACCTTTCTAAAATTTTCTGTACGAGGTTTACTTGATATCAGAATTCCTAACGGGCTTATCGTAGAGCGAGCTCTAGTTAGTGCAGAGAATTTTCCCGGGCTCCACAAGTAAACCTCATCTCTAAAATGAGCCGAAACCCTAAGAGACGAATCAAATGGGGAGCTGCAGAACAGTGTTAGTGCTTTCTTCATTTTCCGGCTGAAACGCACGGATCAATATCTCGATTCGATAAAACAAGCAATTCGGCAAAACGCGGGCGATCGGAGACAAATATGAGTAGGGGACGCAAGGTCGCAATTGGAGTGGCAGTGCTAGTAGTCGCCGTTGTGGCTACCGTCATAGTGATTCGCTTAGAGCATCGAGCGGGAGGCCCGCCGGGAGGAACCCCTACGGTTGAAGTGGTGCAAGTGGAGCAGAAGGATGTCCCGATTTATGGCGAGTGGATTGGCACGCTCGACGGATTCACAAATGCCGACGTCAGGGCACAGGTTACGGGCTACCTACTGCGACAGGGCTACCAAGAGGGCGCATTCGTCAAGCAGGGCCAATTACTTTTCGAGATTGACCCGCGGCCCTTTCAAGCAGCACTCGATCAATCCGAGGGGCAGTTGGCACAGGCCAAAGCAAATCTAGCCAATGCCAAAGCGGTGCAAGGCAGAACTCAGCTCGATGTGGAACGTTACACTCCACTGGCTAAAGAGCAAGCGGCAAGCCAGCAAGATCTCGACAATGCCGTGCAGAATAACTTGGCCGCGAAGGCTACCGTTGAGACATGTGAGGCCGCGATCAAGACCGACGAAGCGGCCGTCGAAACGGCTAAGATCAATCTCGATTTCACTCGCCTCATTGCGCCAATCGACGGCATCGCCGGGCAGGCCCAGCTTCAGGTAGGTGCCTTGGTAAGCCCAAGCAGTGGAGTTGTAACTTCCGTTTCTACCGTGGACCCCATTAAAGTTTTTTTCACCGTGAGTGAGAGCGAGTATCTCGATTGGAACAAACGGTTCCCGACCGAGACTAGCCGGGAAGCGGCTGACAAAAGTCTTCGCCTGCAACTGATTTTGGCCGACGGGTCAACCTATCCGCGCGACGGTACGTTCTATTTCGCGGACCGCCAAGTAAATGTAGGCACCGGGACAATTCGGATCGCCGGACTGTTTCCGAATCCAGGGAATATTCTGCGTCCTGGTGGCTACGGCAGAGTCCGGACGGCGGTTCGAGTACAGAAAGATGCGTTGCTGATACCGCAGCGTGCGGTGTCAGAGCTGCAAGGGGCTTATCAAGTGGCTGTCGTGGACGAGGAGAACAAAGTCAGCATACGGACGGTCAAAGTCGGTGATCGTGTGGGCTCCTTGTGGATCATCGCGGACGGATTGAAACCGGGAGAACGCGTGGTGGCCGAGGGAGTGCAGAAAGTGCGCCCCGGTGCGCAAGTAAACCCGAAGCCCTATGTGTCTGGTAGCGCGACGGCGCAGGTAAGGTAGAGGCCATGTCCAAATTCTTCATCAACCGCCCAATCGTCGCCATCGTGATTTCAATTGTTATGGTAATTCTCGGCACCATCACGATCATCAGCTTGCCGGTCGCCCAATTTCCAAACATTGCCCCGCCCGAAGTTCAAATACAAGCAACCTATGTCGGCGCGGATGCGCTGACTCTGGAGCAATCCGTTGCTACGCCGATTGAACAGCAAATGAGCGGCGTGGACAACATGAACTACATGTATTCGTTGAACGCCACGGCCAACGGCGGCATGACCATGATTGTGGATTTCGATATAAAGACGGATCCGAACACGGATCAAATTCTGGCGCAGGCCAGAGAGACGCAAGCGGCTTCGCAACTTCCGCCTGATGTCACGAACTACGGAATCACGGTCCAGAAATCGGTGACGTCACCACTGATGCTAATCACGTTGTACTCCCCTAACGGAACGTACAACGCGGACTTTCTGGCCAACTACGGCTACATCAATATTCACGATCCGCTGGCACGTTCCAAGGGTATCGGAAACGTGCAGATTTTCGGTGCCGGGCAGTATGCGATGAGGTTGTGGGTGAAGCCGGACCAATTGGGCAAACTGGGCATCACCGTTACCGACATCATCAATGCGATCCAATCGCAAAACACCGTGAACCCAGCCGGACAGGTGGGTGGCGAGCCGGTGCCAAAAGGGCAGGAGTACACCTATGCGGTTCGCGCGCAAGGGCGGTTGATTTCCGCCGATGAATTCGGACAGATCGTGGTTCGTGAGACGCCGGATGGCGGAGTGGTCCGGGTCAAGGACGTGGCGCGGATAGAACTTGGGTCGAATGACTACAGCGTGGAGGGCCGGCTGAACGGCAAGCCGGGAGCGATCATAGCAGTTTACCAATTGCCGGGCTCGAACGCCGTGGACGCTGCGAACGGCGTAAGGAAATTGATTGCCGGAATGAAGCAGAGATTCCCGCAAGATATGGATTATGTGATTTCTCTGGATACCACGAAGGCAGTGACGTCCGGCATCAAGGAGATCGTCGAAACACTGCTGATCGCGATCGTGCTGGTGATCCTGGTGGTGTACATCTTCCTGCAAAGCTGGCGCGCCACGCTGATTCCGATGTTGGCAGTACCGGTGGCCTTGGTCGGAACATTCATCTTTTTTCCGCTGTTCGGTTTTTCCGTCAACACACTTTCTCTGTTGGGGCTTGTGCTGGCCATTGGATTGGTGGTGGACGACGCAATCGTGGTGGTGGAGGGTGTCGGGCGGCACATCGAGGAAGGGCTCTCCCCGAAAGAAGCGGCTCTCAAGGCCATGGACGAGTTGACCGGGCCGGTAGTCGGAATTGCCTTGGTGCTCTCCGCCGTCTTCATTCCGACCGCCTTTATTCCCGGAATCACGGGCCGTCTTTATCAGCAATTTGCGGTCACCATCGCCATTTCCGTGCTTCTTTCCGCTTTCAACGCGCTTACTCTCAGCCCCGCTCTGTCGGCTCTTTTGCTTCGGCCCAAGAAAGAGAGCAAGGGACTGCTGGCAAAGTTTTTTGCCTGGTTCAACAAAACGTTCGAGAGCGCAACAGAAGGTTATATACGGGTATCCGGCGGGCTGATTCGCAAGAGTGTAATCGCAATCGTGCTACTAGTAGTGTTCTCAGCGGGAGCGGCATTTTTTGCTTCGCGCGTGCCATCCAGCTTCCTGCCCGATGAAGATCAAGGATATCTTTTTGTCAACCTGCAACTCCCGAACGCATCTTCATTGCAACGCACAGACGAAGCTGCGCGAGAGGTAGAGAAAATCCTGGCGGACACTCCCGGTGTGAAATACACGTCGAGCGTAATCGGCTTCAGCTTGTTGAGCTTTGTGCGAACCAGCTACAACGCGTTTTTTTTCGTCACCCTGGATGACTGGGACGCGCGGAAATCAAGGGCGGAACAATTTCAGGAGATCAAAACGCGGCTGAACCAAAAATTGAGCCAGATGCCCGAAGCAATCGCGTTTGACTTTTCGCCGCCTGCGATTCCGGGAGTCGGAACTTCCGGAGGATTCACATTTGTGCTCGAGGACCGGGCCGGAAAGGAAGTGGAGTTTCTCACCCAGAATCTGAACACGTTCATGGCGGCGGTGCGTAAACGTCCCGAGATCGGTTTGTTGGGTACCACCTATCTGGCCAACGTGCCGCAGCAGTTCGTCACAGTGGATCGCGACAAAGTGATCAAGCAAGGGGTGGCCATCAGCGACGTCTATAAAACCCTTCAATCATTCATGGGCGGATTTTTTATTAATTATTTCAACCGATTCGGCCGGCAATGGCAGGTCTACATCGAGGCGGAAGGCGAATACCGAACGCGGGCGGAAAACGTGGGACAGTTTTACGTTCGAAACAATAAGGGAGAGGATGTGCCGCTTTCCGCCCTGACAAAATTTGAACCCCAAATCGGACCGGAATTCACCATGCGATTCAACGAATATCGCGGCGCTCAAATCTTCGGGAGCGCGGCTCCGGGCTACAGTTCCGCACAGGCGATGAAGGCGCTGGAAGAAGTATTCGCGCAAACCATGCCCCGGGAAATGGGCTACGACTATAAGGACATGTCTTTTCAGGAGAAACTGGCACAGCAAGGGGTCTCTCCTACTATTGTTTTTGCATTTTCCCTGTTGTTCGTGTTTTTGATCCTGGCTGCGCTCTATGAAAGCTGGTCCCTGCCATTCAGCGTGCTGCTAAGCACGCCGGTAGCGGTGTTCGGCGCGTTTACGGCGCTTTGGCTGCGACGAGTTGTCGCCGGTTGGTTTTATCCGCCCTACATGGTGCAAATCGAAAGCGATGTGTATTCACAGATCGGGCTGGTGATGCTGATCGGGCTGGCGGCGAAAAATGCGATTTTGATTGTTGAGTTCGCAAAGGACGAGTACGAGCAGGGTAAACCCCTGGTGGACGCTGCATTGGCAGGGGCGAGAATCCGGCTCCGGCCGATCTTGATGACTTCCTTCGCGTTCATCCTCGGGAGCGTGCCTCTATGGATAGCGACGGGGGCTGGGTCCGTGGCGCGCCAGATCATCGGTACGACCGTCATTGGAGGAATGCTGGCAGCCAGCGCCATTGCCATATTTTTGGTTCCGGCGATTTTTTATTTGGTGGAGAAGTGGTCGGGCGCTGGTAAGGAGCCGGCTCCCGGTGGAGTTCAACCAACGCCCGCGCCGGCGGGGGGAGACTGACATGCGCAACGGACTGGATCGCGTGAAAGGCGCATCGGAACCGATTATGGAAGGGCTGCGGCCATTGATTTCGCTGTGCTTGATGTCAGTACTGGTTTCGGGTCTGGTGGGTGGATGCGCGGTCGGCCCGAATTATCATAAGCCTGATGTCCAAATTCCTACCACATTTCGCGATACAAACGACAACGCGCCGGTTCAACCTCAAGCGGCATCTTTTGCAGATTTGCCGTGGTGGCAAGTTTTTCAGGATCCACAGCTTCAGGAGCTGATCCGTATTGCGCTGAAACAAAATTACGATTTGCTGCTCGCGACGGAGCGCATCAATGCCGCTCGCGATCAGGTCGCAATCACACGCTCAAGTCTTTTCCCTCAGGTACAAGGGAGCGCCAATTTCGCAGGTGGCAAGGATCAGTTTTTTCCGCTGAAAGCGAATTTATTGGAGCTCGCAGCGGATGCAACGTTCCAGGTCGATTTATGGGGCCAGTTGAGACGCGCGACGCAAGCGGCCCGCGCCAGACTGCTTGCGACAGAAGAAGCCCAACGCACTGTTACGCTGACACTTGTGAGCGATGTGGCAAGCGCATACTTTCTACTATTGCAACTGGATCTTGAACTTCAAATCACGAAAGATACGGTCGAGACGCAGGAAGGATCGGTTAAGCTCACTTCGCTGCGATTGGATCACGGTGTCGCTACAAAACTCGACGTACTTCAGGCACAACAAGTCCTTGATACTGCCAACGCCCAAATTCCCGACCTAGAAAGACAAATTGGACAGACGGAAGATGCGATACACACCTTGCTGGGCGATTATCCGGGACCGGTGAAGCGCGGACTCAAATTGGCGGAACAATTTACTCCTCCGGAGGTACCCGCAGGCCTGCCTTCCTCGCTGCTTGCCCGGCGTCCCGATATTCGTCAGGCTGAGCAGAATCTGATCGCGGCGAACGCTGAAATTGGCGTCGCCAAAGCAGCATTCTTTCCGCAAATTTCGCTCACTGGCGCCGGAGGAGGCGCATTTGGGCGCAGCAGCGCTTTTACGAGTTTGATGGGCTCGCAGACCGCAATTTGGTCATACGGCGCGAGCGTGGCTCAGCCAATTTTTACCGGCGGCGCCCTTCGCGGGAATCTTCACCTCACCGAATCACAACATCAACAGGCTTTGCTCTCCTACAAGCAAGCTATTCAACACGCGTTCGGGGATGTATCGGATGCGTTGATCGGATACCAGAAGCAGCGCGAAGTTCGCGTGCAACAACAGCAACTAGTAGCGGATCTGGCGGAATCGGTCCGGCTTTCTTTGATGCGCTATCGCGGAGGTACCACCAACTATCTGGAAGTGCTGGACGGCCAGCGGTCGCTTTTTTCCGCAGAGCTTACGCTGGCGCAGGCGCAAGGGAGCGAGTACCAAAGTCTGGTGCAGCTTTATCGAACTCTCGGCGGAGGATGGCAGCAGTAGCGGATGGACTAATCGATTGGATTAATCTGACGCTGCGAAACCATTGTCTCGCTAAGACGGTAACATTTCACCAGCCAGCACGCCGCGCGATCGTAGTAAATCGAGAAACTCTGTACGATATGCGAGGATCGGAAAAAAACCGCCTGGTGGATCTCTCAACGTCCGCCAAGTAAGCGAGCGGTTCAATGATTGCTGGTCGCACGATCTTGGAATGAAAACTTGGACTCCAACGCGAATGGTTTTCCGTCTACTTCTGCATAAGGATAGACGAAATAGTTTAGTGGATCGCCCTGCTGCGGCGGGTTGAGGCGGATGTCGCGTCCGACAGTGAACTGCAGGCGATTGTCGTCGAGTGCTCCGAAGTAATAATCCTTCTTGTCCGGATGCTTCCAAGCTTCTGAGGCATCTACGGGAATCCAGCCGTAAGGCTCGACATAAAACTCCGCCCAGCAGTGATATCCCGGGATAGTGCCATCATGCGGATCTGACGGCAGTGGAAAACCGATTTCGAAGCGAGCAGGAATTCCAGCCGCACGCATCATGCCGATAAACAGCGAGTGGAAATCAGTACAGTTGCCACGCTTGGCGGTGCAAGCCCAGACAGCGTCACCGTTACCCCAACCCGTGCCGGATTTGTCGTAGCGCATCGTAGCGATCACGTAATTGTAGATAGCCCGCGCTTTCGCGAGCGGGTCTTGGAGTCCTTTTGTCTCTTGGGCGGAAAGATCCGCTATGACACCGTCAAGTGGGACACGACGGTCGGGTTGGAGGAAACGCCGAATATCGGGCGAGGTCAGGCTTGGTTGCGCGGTGACCGGATGTGCTTCGAGCACTACGCGATCTTCGCGGCGGGTTACTTCGAAGCTTACGCGCACTTCCGAAGGTTCGGTGACTTTTACTGCTGGAACCTGCAGATACAGATACTCATTGCCATATTCTGGATCGCGATACTTTGTATAGGTGAAAGGAGTGTCGATTTTCAGGTTGTCGATAGTCTGGTATGGACCAGATTGCGGCAGTGGAATCCAAATTCGTGAAATCTTGGCATCTGCTGGCAAAGCAGGAATTCGCGCAATATAGGTAAATTCAAAATCGCGCAAGGGTGCACTTGTGTCCGATGAAGCTGAAAGCGCCGCCATGCTAGCGAGGGCGATAAAAGCGAGCAGCAAAACAAAAACTCTATGCGGTTTCATGCTTTAAATCTCCTCGGAGCCTAGCCAAGTGAATTCACTCGAATGTAAAAGGCATAGCTGACAGTGATAGCACCGAGATCTGACTGTTTGCAAGTGGTTCTCCAATTCACGGGATCGGACTCCTTCAATTAAAGTCCAATGCCAAAAAGCTCGGGCAGTGTGCGCCATCTTAAGGTTTAGTTGAACGGGTGCATAGGCCGTGGACATCGTGATGCTGCTTGCACCGACGAGGAAGTTTCAATGGATCCCATTCGTTCTGGGTATCTGGACACCTGTGGTTTCGGAATACAATTCGCGGTGGTGCGTCGCAAGACCTCCGACAAAAATTGGATTGGACACAATCCACGGGACATCTGCCGGTAATAAAGGGTGGTTCAAAAGATAAACTTCCACCCGATAGATGCCGGCCAGGGCTCCCTGGACAGTGAGGTGGCCGCCATCTACCTGACGCTCCACGTTGCCATTCCGTCTCAGAATTAGCCTAGTAGCCAGACCAACCACTTCAACGTTCACATGCAGGGTTGACTTCTCGGGCGGGTTACTACCGGCTGTGTAAATCGCTTCGGCATCGCTGGCGGAGAAATCGAATAACTGTGGCTCGCCCGCGCCGCGGATGCAGTTAAAAAAGTCGCCATTCCGTACGGCCTGCTCGGGATGTGCCGCGTATTTTTTGTCAATACCCAAAGCAGCAAAGGAGAAAACGTCTGCGTAAGATGGGACACTAACGGTGAAAAATTTTCCTACGCGGAATCCGCCGTGCGCGTCGGAGGCCACCAGACTCCATATCTTACCGTGCTGGAGAAGTGCGTCCCAGTGAGCGAAGGACTTGGCGGGAAAAGAAACACTTTTGATGAAGTAATAATGAGAGAAAGGGTAGAAGAGAATTAGAGCAAGCTTGTCGTAAACCGAAACGCTGCGAACGCAGGTAAACATGTTAGACAATTCAATCCCACCAGGGACTAAATCAGTTTCCCAATAGCGCCAGCCGTATAGAGGATCTTCAGAGTAGGCCACAACCGGAAACGCCCCCCACCCACGCGCCTGTTTCATTGCTTCTGGAGGAAATGTAGCGAGCGCGATATTCGGGACATCCCGCGCACCGAAAAATGTGAGGCGTCCTTGCGGCAATCTTGCTTCCGATCCCCCTATCACTGTTACGCCGTTGAACTCTTCGTGGAGCGCGGAAGATTTGAAATTTGGATTGCCATGGTCGGTGAGCAGTACGAGCGAGACCCCCGCCAAGCGGGCCTGGCCAGCGATTTCCTCAGGCGTCTTGAGGCCGTCTGAGTACGTCGAGTGCACATGGTAGACGGCCCAGAGGTAGTTTGCGGATTGGACCGGTCTGTAGAGGGCATAGTGAATTCCCAAGGTGACATAGCCGAGAAGAGAAACCACCACGATCAGCCCAATAGTCTTACCGCGCAGAGCGCACAAAGAATTTTGAAGCGGATCCATCAGTCGTGATGTATTTGGACGAAGAAACCGGGCCTGTTTTTTTGGGTCAATAGTCGGGCTCGAAGTAGACATTTGATCTAGGTTGTGTGGATCGATTTCGAGAGAGCATGTAGATGAATCCTAAGCTAGCCAACCCAATTCCGCAGCAATATTGCTAGTTACCACCAAAACGGGCTTAGTCACACTTAATCTCCTGTTGCCGGATGAACGAGCCTAATCCTGTCGCTCGGGTGAATTGAGTTAAGGCCACTTGCGGTCAAGCATCATCAGAACAAAAATTGCGGGGAGGTAGAGGATCGAAGCAACGAGCAGTTGCCGCGCCGACACATTTGACCTCCGTAAAGCGAGTTGTGCGCTGTAGTAACTGAAGATCGCGCCGATCATCAATGCTCCGGTGAAATAAACCAGGCTCGATTTCTCAAAGATTGTTGGCACCAAACTGACTGCCAAGAGGACCAGCGAGGCGACGAAAGACTGCCAGATCACATAGCGGTCGCGCTGGTCGTTCAGCGGCAAAACCAAATATCCAGCGCGAGCGTAATCTTCCCGATACATCCAGGCAATCGCCATAAAGTGCGGGAACTGCCAGAGAAAAACGATTCCATAGAGCACCCAAGCTTCCGGGTCGAGTCTGCCGCGCGCGGCAGCCCAGCCTATCAGTGGGGGCATGGCACCAGGACACGCGCCGACGAGAATGCATAGCGGGGTGACGCGCTTAAGCGGCGTGTAAAGGAAAAGATAGGTCGCGAGCGTGAGAATCGCGAGCAAACATGCCAAACCGTTGACTTCGACGTACAGGTACGCCGCGCCCGCGAGCGCGAGTGAGATTCCAAAGACGAAAGCGTTGGAACGTTGAATTCGGTCTGCAGCCACGGGCCGGCGCGCTGTCCTTCGCATCTGCCGATCAAAGGAGAATTCCAAGGCTTGATTCAGCGTCGCCGTCCCACCGGCAACGAGCAGCGTGCCCAGAAGCGTGTGAAAAGCGAGCAGTGAGTGAAAATTCGTCGGACCGCTGCTGGAAGCGAGGTAAAAACCTGCAAAAGTCGTGATGAGAATCAGGAAATTCACTTCCGGCTTGGTCAGTGCCCAATAATCCGACACTGTCGAAAAGAATGTGGCCGCGCGATTCGCTTGAACCTCGCAGGCTTCGTTCAAGCTGGCCATCGTCGGCTCGGTTGCCATCAGCCCACCTCCACGTTCGAATCGTGCAGAGACTCTCTGGAGAATCTCTGCCGCTCAGTCGTGGGATCATCCGGCAAATCAAATTTGCCGGGCGAAAGGAGCTTGAGCGTGACGAGCATTGCAGGGATCAGAAAGATAATCGTGACCGCAACCCACATCAGCGCCGCTGCGCGCTCTTGGTCTTCGAGCGGAGAAAGAGCAAAAACTCTGGGCGCAGAAATATAGGACGGGTAAACAACCCGTTCACAAAATGTGAGAAAAGCGGAAAGCGCGTCGCATGGCAGCGTCGCGGCGAAAAGATACAAAGGAATGGTCCACTCGGGCCATCTTGGCGTGCTTGGCCAGGGCTGGATTACCGGCCACCAAAACATTAGGCCGGCGCCCAAAAAAGAAGCGTGCTCCAATTTATGCAGCCAATCCAACCGCAACGCCAGCTCGAACACCGCAGGTATGTGCCATCCGATCAAGGCTAGCGTGGCGACCAGCAAGCAAACAGCAGGATTAGAAACCAAATGGCCGAATCTCCTGGTGAAAGGCCATCGAAGAAATGGACTCACCACGCCACGGGCCAGCGATTGCGGAAGTCCCCGAAGGAGCGGGAGCTCCGGAGCACCCAATAAAAGTAGAGGGGGGGCAACCACTGCCAGCAACAGATGCTGCACCATGTGAACGGTGAGCGATAAATCGTCGAACGCTTCCAGCGGCGACCCAATTGCGATCCAGACTGCCACGACTCCGGCGAAGAAGGCGACGAGTCGCCAGACTGGAAATTGGCGGTCGGCTACAATCCGAAGGCGATTCCAACCTCTTGCATAAAGCAGGGCGGCGAGACAAAGTGACGCATCTAGCGCAACTGGAGCGGACCCCGATTGAAAGACAACTTGAGCATACGAATACATAACGAGCCCTAGGGAGAGGACGAAGCTGCTCTGCCCGCTTTAGCGTTGAGTGCGATCGTGCGCGAAGCATCTCGCGCTGGCGGCTGTCCCGCCGGATGCAACGACTCCAGGAATGCGACGAGCGCCGTCGTTTCCGCAGGACTCAAGTTCTTGCCATACGCGGGCATATTCCCGCCTCCCTGGATCACCTGACGAATTAGTTGATCCTGAGTTAGGCGTAAAGCCACTGAATCAAGAGCTGGACCGCGCTTTCCACCCTCGTTTCCGAGCGAATGGCAGTTGTGACATTGCTTGACCTGAAAAACCAGAGCGCCCTGCCGCTCAAGCGCTGTGCGGTTTTTCAGAAATTGGTTGGGAATGGGAATCCCACTCCACGCGTCCATCACTGGGCTCCATGGCGTGTGCTGAGCCAGATGCGTGAAGGTTCCAAGTGCCACTACCGCCAAGAGTACTGTTAGGACTGCAAAAGGCCTGCGACGCCAGCTTTTTTCACCTTCACCTGATAGAAACGGCAGCAGCAGGAGAGCAAGAATCCCAACGACCGGGCCGATCAGTAAAGCCGGTGTTTCCATAGAGGCCGGAAGGTACGAGAGGACCGCATAAAGCCACAAAAAGAAGAAATCCGGGCGCGGTACTGTCTGAATGATCGTGGGATCCGGAGGACCTGAAGGGCCAAAAGGGCCGAAGTGATAGGCGAAGAAAGCAAGCGTGAAAAGAATTAACGCAGAGAAAAAAAGATCCTTCCAAATTGCACCAGGCACGAACGGCAAGCCGTCTTTCTTCGTCAGCTCGTGATATTCCTTTATGTACGTGGCTTTGCGCACCAAGCGTCCGGGCATGGGCCACTCGTTGATTCCAAGCTTCACGACCATGAGCAGGTGAACGCTGACAAACGCGATGAGGAGCCCCGGAATGACGAACACATGAAGAGCAAAGAAACGCGAAAGCGTTGCTCCAGCGATGATCGGACCGCCTAACAATAGATTGACCACGGATGGGCCAATCACAGGAACGCGACTGGCAATCGATGCCCCAATTCCCAATCCCCAGTAGGCGTCCTGATCGAATCTTAGAACTTGGCCTGAGAAGGCCATGCCCAGCGTGACAAGCAGAAGGAATACACCCATGATCCAAGTCAACTCACGCGGGTATTTATAAGCGCCAAAGAGAAAAACCTGAATCATGTGTATCAGGACGAGGGCGACCATGAAATCCGAGCCCCAACCGTGGAGTGCGCGGATGTACCAGCCGAGCGCGACGTTGTGATTCAGCGCCTGAAGGCTGCTCCAAGCCTGTCCGGCGGAAGGTACGTAGATCAGAGCCAGCAGAATGCCGGTAACGATTTGCATCATAAACACCGCGAAAGCGGCGCTGCCAAAAACATAGAACCAACTGGCGGTCTTTCGCGGAACTTCATGCTCAGCGGTCGCACGGATGGTGGAGGCGATCTGCAAACGCTCGTCCAACCACTCGCCGATAGATGAAATCAGGCGCATGGTTGTATTCCTCGGACGATATTAGAGGCTTGCCCCGGTGTCGGCATCTCGCCGGCTTGGATGAGCAACTTTCCCCCGTCAATTTTGTAGTGGTATTCGAACAGTCCACGTTCTGGAGGGCCAGAGGCGCGTGAGCCATCCTGGTAATAGGCTCCTCCATGGCAGGGGCACATGAACAAACTCGATTGCGGGAACCAACGGACCGGGCATCCGAGGTGCGCACAATTGATTGCGAATACCTGGAAACTCTGCCCGTCCACATTGCGAACCCAGCAGGCGATATCGGCAGTGTCACCATCCCAAGAATTCACTACTGGGTTTCGATACGTCGCCAGGCGCGTTTGTCCGGAAGGAAATTGATCGAGATTGCCGAGAGGGACCCAGGCATCATAGCCGTCCTTCCGGCCGCGACTGATCGGAGAGAGAAGGTAGCGCACGACCGGCACCGCAAGAATCACGGCGACAATGCTGTTAAAGAAAATTCCCAGCTTCATAAGAAGCTCGCGCCTGCTGAGGCCCGTTGGTAAAGTCATCGAACTTCTCCTAACGTTTTCGGTGTGCTTGGGTAAGGCTGGCCGGGGAATTTAGAGCGCTGCGAAGCGAGCCAGGCGACGACATCGGAGACATCTTGCGCCGACATCGATTTGCCGGGGACATTATTTCGCCAGTCCGGAGCACCTAGATCCGGCCGACCCACGATCACAATTGTCCGAAGCTCCTGATCGTTGAGAAGCGCGAGAAAAGATCCATCGACGATGGAACTTGCCTTCGGTCCTCCCTTGCCGGAAACGCCGTGGCAAGACGAGCAGAATGTTGCGTACACCTGCGAACCGCGCGACCCATCGCCCGGAGTTGTGGACGAGTACGGCGGCGGATTCGTGCCGCTTAAAACGTCCGGCTTCGACCAACGTTGTCGAATTCCGGCTGGCAATCAGATCAATCTGCTTTTCCGTGAGCATTCCGCCGGCACTCTGCGCAAAGGCGGGCATGGAGGTCCCGGGAATTCCGTTCGTCGCCGCGCGACGCAGCACCGTGTCGTCTGCAATCGCTAAATACACCGGGTCACCCAGCGCGATCGCAGCGCCACCGCGCCCCTCCGCTCCGTGGCAGCCCGCGCAGTTTTCACCGTAGAGAATGTTGAAATCCGAAACCTCGTTCGGGACGGTTGGCGTGCCCGCGGAAAGCTGTTTCCCCGGTGCATTGGCGCACCCGCATAGAACCGCAAACAGAGCCAATGCCACGAAAAGGAGAAGGCTCTTCATCTGGACTCGTCCTTCCTGCGCCTCTCCGCCATAATTCCGGGAGCGTCGACACCTGCCCGCATTGCAAACGGCAGATTCTCACGCGTCGAGACCCGCTCTTGTCGCACCACGACAAGGCCCGCGACTACACCAAATGCCACCTGGGAAGCCATAAACCAGAACCAGTCGATGTGGCTCGCGAGCAGTGGATTGAGAAGGTCTAAGATCGAGTACAACAAGCCAGACCACAACACCGGAGCAATCAGTCCTCCTAAGATGATGGGTCGACGCGGAAACATGGGTAGCATGGCGCCGTAGAGCAAGCCCACGAGCGTGGACCCGACACCGTGCAAAACTACAGCTATTGCGAAGCTGTCGAGGTGAAACGAGTACAGTTGTGAGGGATCGAGCTTAAACGATTGCGCGTACACGGTCGCGGCGAGAAGATTGATGGGATACCAGATACTCCGAGCTTTCAGAAGCCCGTAGGTGCACGCCAGCACTGCCATTGCGACAGCGCCCGCCCAGCCTCCTTTTACGCCAGCCGATATTGGATAGGTCTCGACGGGAAGCCAGGCTCGAACGAGCTCTGGCGCGACCGGAACACGTTCCACAAGCTTGCGCCCGGTTTCGATGCGAAGTTCCTCTGGGGCCACCGGAACAGCCACTTCCCTCTCGTGAGGCAAGACTTCTCTGAACCAGCCGACGCTCCCGGCCACTACGAGGACAAGGCCGAGTAAACTGAGCGACACGTTCGTCAGCAAGCCCGCGAACAGTAAGGTAACGCCGCAAGACAAAGCAAGCGGCCATGCCGTCGGCGCGGGCAGTTCGATCACGTCAGGAAGCCGTGACGTTTCGCTGGATTGTTCCGCGGAAAAGTGCGTCCCCATCTCTGCTCCTCAGCGCCCTACAAGGTAAACGACGGTAAAAACCACGACCCATACTGCGTCCACAAAATGCCAGTACATGGAAAGCGTTGCTACCCGGGCTGATTGGTCAATTCCAACACGATCGGCGAGACCGAAGAGCAGTACAACACCGAGCATCACTAGTCCCAAAGTGACGTGCGTGGCATGCAAGCCGACGAGTGAATAATACGTGGTGCCAAAAAGATTCGTAGAGATGGTCAGTCCGTGGTCGTAGATCAGCCGGTGCCATTCCAGCCCAGTGCCGAACAAAAAGAGCGCGCCGAGAGCAATAGTGATTGACCACAGAATCAGGAACATCTTGCGATGACCGTTTTCGAGTTCCTTGCTCGCGAGATGAATCGTGAGGCTGCTGGACAATAGACAAATGGTGAAGAAGATCGGTGTCTCCAGCACTTCGCGGGGAGTGGGTCCGGTAATGCTCTTTCCCAAATAAAAAAGGTATGCGACGACGAAAATGGTGAAGATCGCAGACTCGGCGATGATGAGGCAGGCCATCCCGACCTTGCCCTTGTATGGAAGCTTCCAGTCGAGAGATCTCTCGGCGATTGGACTCGTGACGGCACTCATCTCTCAATCCTTTTAGTCATAGCGTTACTCGTAGCGACTGTCCGGATCTTCCGGGTGTTTCAGATCCCACAGGGGCCGCCGGCTCTCAACCACAGGAATGGAAGCAAAGTTGTAAGCCGGAGGAGGTGAACTTACCGACCATTCCAGAGTCCAGGCGTCCCATGGATCGTTGCCGGCTTTCGGTCCTTTGAAATAGGAATAAATAAGGTTCGCGACAAACACGAGAATGGCTACGCCTTGGATGAATGCGCCGATCGTAATGATCAAGTTGAGGGTTTCCCAACCTGGACGGGGTTCGTAGGTATAGATACGGCGCGGCATTCCGAGAATTCCGGCAAAGTGCATCACATCGAATGTCGCGTGAAAGCCGAGGAAGAAAAGCCAGAAATGGAGCTTGCCCAGCGGTTCGTTGAGCATTCTTCCTGTCATTTTCGGATACCAGTAATAAAACGCGGCAAAAACTGCAAAGAGGATTCCACCCACGATTACATAGTGAAAGTGTGCGACCACAAAGTAGGAAAGGCTGAGCTGCCAATCAAAAGGCGCGGACGCAAGCATGATTCCGGTTAGACCGGCGATCAAAAACTGAAAGAGAAATCCGACGCAAAAGAGCATAGCAGTCTTGTACTGAATGCTGCCGCCCCACATGGTTCCTATCCAGTTGAAAATTTTGATACCTGTGGGAACCCCAATGGCCATGCTGGTAATCGCGAAAAAGCTGTTGGCAGAGGAGCTCATCCCGATTGTGAATATGTGGTGCGCCCATACGCTCATGCTCAGGAAGGCGATGCAGACTGTAGCTCCAACCATGACGGGGTATCCAAAAATCGGTTTCCGGGAAAACACCGGAACGACTTCCGACATGAAAGCGAAAGAAGGAATAATCAAGATGTACACTTCGGGATGTCCGAAGATCCAGAAGAAGTGCATCCAGATCGCTGCGGAGCCACCCGCCTGTGTGTCGAAGAAATGGCCCCCCAAATACCGATCTATGAGCAGCATGATCTGCGCCGCGGAAAGCGGAGTGAGCGCAATCAGAACTATCCCGGACATCACCAGATTGAGCCAAGCAAATAACGGCATACGACCGAGCGTCATCCCCGGGCATCGCAAGGAAAAAATGGTCGCAATCAAGTTAATGGCGGTACCGATGCTGCCAAATCCCGAAACCAATAAGGCAATTGTCCAGTAGTCCGAACTGGGGCCCGGCGAAAACGCCTTCGCCGTCAACGGTGCGTATGCCCACCAGCCCACATCAGGCGCGTTGCCGGCGCCATACAGCCCGTTCCCACCCAGGAAACTGAAGTAAAGAAGAAGGCCTCCTAAAGCAGTCAGCCAGAAACTAAACGCATTCAGCCTTGGAAAAGCCATGTCGCGCGCGCCGATCATCAGCGGGACCAGGTAGTTGGCAAAACCAAAGAGGATGGGCATGGCCACGAAGAAAATCATGGTTGTCCCATGCATCGTAAACATGCGATTGAAAACCTGAGGTGAAACAAAATCGCTATGAGCGCGAATCAACTGAATCCGAATAATGGTGGCCTCGATCCCTCCGACGACGAGAAAAATGAGCGCATAGACGATATAGAGAATCCCCAAACGCTTGTGATCAACTGTGGTGACCCATTCATGCGCCACTTCGACCCAAGGACGCGTCTCTGTTCTTGTGCTTGGAATGGCTATTGCGTCCGATGACATAAGTATTTCCTCAAATCCTTTGGCTACCGAAGCGTCTCGAGATAATCCACGAGCGCATCCACGTCGGCGTTGCTGAGTTGCATAGCAGGCATGAGCGAACCCGGCTTGATGGCGTCGGGTTTCTGAATCCACAACCGAAGGTTCGCCTTTGTGTTCTCGGCCGCGCCCGATGCGATCGTCTGGCGGCTCATCAAGTGCGTCAGGTCCGGGCCGAAGCGGCCATTAGCGACTGTGCCTCCAATCGCGTGGCAGTTTATGCAAGCCGTTGTTTCGAAAACGCGCCGGCCGACGGTTACATTCTCGTCGAGCACTGCCGGCTGCTTTTGGCTGCGGACCCAGGTAGCAAACTCCTCAGAGCTGTCAACATAAACCCGAAGAAGCATCTTCGCGTGCTGTGTGCCGCAATACTGCGCGCACTGGCCGAGAAAAATGCCTGGTTCGTATGGATCCATCCACATGTGATTCACGCGATTTGGAATCAGGTCTGTTTTTCCCGCCAGTTGGGGAACCCAGAAGCTGTGGTCCGTGTCAGCAGACAGCAGTGTCAAAAAAGTGGGCGTAGGGTGAGCGACTTCGCTCACTGGAATGTGCAGTTCGTTTGCAGTGACGACGCCTAGCTGTGGATAGCGAAATTCCCACCAGAACTGATGTCCTACAGCGACGACCTCCACAGCATTCTCAGGCTTCGGCGCATCTTGAATCGAGTGGATCACCCGTGCGGTTGCCAAAAACAAAACGACTACGATCAGAATCGGAATCACGGTCCACGCGAGTTCAATCTGCGTGCTTCCGTACACCTGGGCAGGCTCGCGACCGTTATCTCCTGGGCGCTTGCGGTATTTCACGACCGCATAAGCCAATAAAGAAAACACAACGACAAAGATCAAACCAGTAATAGAAAGGACGAAATATGAGAGGTTATCAATCCATTTGGTCGGCGTCGAACGCGGGTCAAAAATACTGGGAAGCTGAGAAGGATCGCCCGGAGCGCCAAAACAGAGCGAGGCGGCAAGCAGCGCTCCTGCGAGGAGTACCGCGATTCCCGCCACTTTGCTCAGCAGCTTTCGAATTTGCTCCGAACGTACCATGCACCTTCATCCGAAATGAAAGCAAAATACAAAAAATACATGGCACTTCGCAACCCAAACCTATGATGCGCCCAGTGCGTTGATGCAGCGCGACTTACTTCGCGGTTTCGCGCGTGAGCGGTTGAAGCAATCTTAAAGGAGAGGCGACCCGCCGCTCGCATTCACTGCTTCTGTGGCTGCGATTGTTCTTGATCCATTTGTTTCAGCTTTTGCTCCAGCAACTTTTTCTCTTGCTCCTTAGTTAGCTTGGGGAACAACAGCACGAATTGCAGGCGCATGCCCCACGGCGAAACACCCGCCGGATGCACGGCGTTGCCGTAAAACTACGCGGTGATGTTCACCGGCTGAAATCCCAACTTCATAATTCTTCCAACTCCGCCGCCGAAAGGCACTATCCAAGCGTTGGTACCGGGTGCCCTCCAGTTCGCCGTGACGATCGGCGAGGTGGTCAGATACCAACCCTTCGCCATGTTGTAGTTTACGAACCACTGAAGCAGGAACTGGTTCACGGCAGGTTTATCAAGGTTGGAATGACCAGCAACGGACCAAACATTGTTCGCAAGAAACCCGATGGTCCAGTGTGTGGGCTGCACCAGCACGACCACTGACGGCCCCATGCTGAGCTTTCCCTGGCCCAGATAAGTCGTATTTGTCGCGGTGGGCAAAACAAAAGTCGGCCCGATACCCCAAATTATTTTGCTCTTTTTCGGCACAAGGAAAAATGAAGGGTTCATGTCGCCCAACCCATACACGCCTGTCGTCTGCACCGGAGGTCCAGATGCCTGCGCTACCGGAATTGGTTGATAGACGATGGGTGTAATCCAGCGGACGATCAGGTTCCAATTTGTCGAGATGCTGAGAGGAATTACCGGCTGGATGTTCAGAACATTCTGGATACGGTCGCCTGGGTTCACGCCGAAGTTGAAGTTCTCCTGCAAGGGAACGCTGATTAGGCTGGCCACCGGGTTCTGTGCGGCGTTCCGCAAGGCATCGGTGTTCGTCGCTGCAGCAGGTGTTTCCTGCGTGGCAAGTTGAGTTCCCTCCGGACCAACGGGCGTGTCCTGTGCGTGCAACGGCAGCGTAAAGAAGAGGAAAAAAACCACCGCCCCGAAATTGAACCTCATCCGTTTTTAACCGCTCCATAGCGCCTTTCTCCTTTCCCCTGATGAAATCGGCTGTTTTTGGCGCGGTTATTTCATCTTTTCGATGTCACCGGGCTTCCAACTTTTGTCGATGGCAGCTTCGGTCGGACCGTAGAGCCTGAGGATGACGAAATATCCTTTGCCCGGAACTGTCGCGAGCCAGTTGGCTTCTTTGCCCGAAGGTGCTTTTGGCCCGAGGTAGAGGTCCGTGCTGCCGTCGGCATTTTGAGACGGGCTTGTCTCTCGAACCCAGCGACGGGAAAGCCTGGCCGTTGGCCAGACCCGAAGCATTCTCCGCTTCGTAGAGCGTTACGGACCAGAAGTTGGCGGCCGGGATGTTAGGCGGCAGACTTAGCCGATAGTTGCTTGGCCGACTAAAGGTACATCCTCGCTGTCAGTGAAACCCATCATGTATTTGGCGCCCTTACCCGGTATTTGAGAAAGCATGCCGGGACTAACTGAGTAGTAGTCAGTGAAGAACCATATCCGGGTTTGGAGATCCCGATACCCTTCGGCGACTCTCTTCCAGCCCAGGTCGAACGGTCCCGAGGGACTAGCGGCGGTAGCGTCTGCCATCGGATTGAGCCAGTGACGATCCGGGTACACGAAGAAGGAGCGCCCGCCAACATCCTCCTGAAAGCCGATAACGCGGCTCATCTTGTAGCCGGTCTTCGCGGCGCGGTCGAGAATTCTCACGTGCGTTCGCATCGGGTGCGAACGGCTGCCCTTGACGATGCCGATTGCCGCCAGCATGCCGAGCCAGTCGGGACCGGCGAGGTTGTCGCCCTCACTGTCCACGAGATTCTTGAGTTGATCGAAGGCGCTGCCGTCGCTTATCGGCAACATGTTGACCGGGACTCCCGAAGCATCGGGGAATTTCATCGGCTTGGCGGTGGCTTCGCCGTTCAGCGGATAAATTCTTGTCTTTTCAAGGTGCTCGACCGCAGGCGTTAAATTCTTCGGGTCTTGATAGAACCCGCGCAGAAAGACGAAGACGTTGTTAGTCCCTGAACGGTAGACGTAATAACCGTCTGGGACCGGCCCGGTGTAGCCCGGTGGCAGCAGTAAAAATTTTCCGCCTTTACCGGCATCCGGTCCAGCTAAGCCGACATCCCCGAAGAACTTCCCTCCATCAACCGGGATGGGTCGCTGCCAGTAATCGAGCAGGATGCCTTGCAGCATCGGTGGCGCATCCATCACCAGCGGACCATCCTTGCCCAAATCAACGTAACTCATCGCGTAGATGACATCCGAGTTGGGGGTCGTTACCAACGTCTTGGCGTCGAGTCGCTTTTTCCATATTGGCAAGACGTTGTAGCCCGCACCGAACACCTTCTCCGAGCCGACCTGCATGCCGAGCGTGTTTATCAACGGCAGCGCCCAGAGATAGGTCTGCGTCGCTCGTTGGAAGAGCAGTTCGTCGCGTAGTGTTTGCGCGGTTTCCTTCGTAGGTCGGTTTTCCGCAAACGGGAGGTTGGCAAGTTTGTCGAAGTTAGCCTCCTGTGCGAATGCAGCAGAGTCGCACAGCGAGAGCAGGCCTGCGACAGCGAAAACACGAAAATTGCGATTCATTTGTCGAATCTCCTTTGATGAATGGAACTCCACCGCAACCGCTCTCACTTCACCTTCATCTACCGCGGGTGGCTGCCACGTTCCGTCGAGGATGGCTTGGTCTGACCAATAGGCGCGGATGTAGAGCGAGAACGTGCCGCTGGGCGCTGGTAGCCAGTTGCTTTCCTTATCTTTACCGGGAGAAGTCGCGCCAGCATAAATCGTGAGCGAGCCGTCCGCGTTCGGATTGCAGCGTACCCGTGTTCTTGGTGCCGAGCGAATAGCGTTTCAGTGGGTTCGGATTGAATAGGTGGTGGTCATCATACAGGGTCAACGACCAGAAGCCTTTAACAGGTGGCACTTGCCCTTTCGCAAAGGTAACCGAGTACAGGCTGTCTCCGTTAAGCTGCTGACCCTGTGCGTCATTGTCCGTATAGATGTATTTCGTTTCGTTCGGTCTGTTGTCATACATGTTGGACTTGGCGGTGCCGGTTCGATTGAGGTAGTCGGTGCCCCACTGTGCATTGTTCACTGGCGAGTTCCAGCCGTTGCCCGCGGGCCTGCCGTTGTACTTCCACTGGAAGAAAGGTGGGATTAGTTCCTTCTCGGCGGCAACGGCAGTTTCCACCAACTCTGCTTTATGAGCGGGTCTTTGGCGGCGGCGTCGAGCACGCTACCAATCCACTTGTAGAGCGCCTCTTCGCCGGGCAGCGGCGGCACCTCTTGCATCACTTCCGGCAACTGGTCGAAGAAAATCTCCGGCACGACCTATTTGGCTTCCTCTTTACCGGTCTTTGGCGCTGGGAAATCGGAAGCTTGCTCCAATCCTTCGTCTTCATCTTCCCGTCGAACTGGCCGACAGCGGATAGAACATAATTTGATTGAGCACAGGCTGGATCGCTTTGGTGTCCTCGGCGGTGTCATCCTTGAAGATGCGCGGGGCCGCAAAGCCAGGTCGTGGAAGACCGTACCACGGCGTTGATGCCGGCGGTGTTGAGCCTTTCCAGTCCGGTCCTACAATCAAATAGAAGCCGGGCTTTGTTCCGTAGCCTTTCCAATCTCGCCAAACTCGTCTGTGCGTCCGTCATACAGCGCATAGACCCAAAAGCGGTCGCCGAAATCTGGCACCTGAAAAACGACCGGCTCCTTGTTCAGCGCAAAGTATCCAGCACCATAGACCACATCTTGATTGGGGCAGGTGACGAATGTTTCGTCCGGGCTGATGTAGTTGGTCAGCATCGCAACTTGACCAATGGGGGCAGCGGGTATTATGCCGCCCACTAATCCAAGTTCCGGGGCCTTCCCGAAGCTCACGCGGCGATTATGCGAATTGACCAGTGGCCAGCCCCACAGATAGGCCATGCGACCGACCATCTGGACATATTCTTTCGTCATCGCTGTTCCAGGCGGGGGGCCGGGAACTTCGGCGGCAGTCTTGGGAATCGGAACCTGCTGTGCTTGAACATTCCCCGTCAAGATCACAAGGGCCGCGCCGAACACGCAGGCAACAAAACTCAGAAGATTCAAGGCTTGCTTCATCAGCTCTCCTTTCAAAAAAAGACAACCACTCGATCACGCCAAACATTCGGTCAGTGACTGAAACATCCGAAAACCGATGCTGCTCAATTGGCCCATTCCGTTTATGTGACGGGAATCACAAGTCAAAGCGATGCGAGCCACTATCTTGCCGCGACAACAGAAACGAGTAGCTCGTCGAAACCGATATATCGTCGAGGGATGGTGAACCTTGGAGCCACTCTACGCAATTGTCAGAACTAACACCCCGATTCGAATATGGTGAGCCTCGGAACGATGAGAATGCTCCAGGGCTAACACGAACCATAGTGCGATTCGTTTTCTAACTCGTCGCCAACTTTTCTCTTCTGATGTAAACTTCTGGCGGAACGACCCCACGAAGCTAGAAAATTGATTATGGTCCACATTGTTTCGAGTAATTGATAGAGCAAGAGGTGATCATGCGAAGAACCTCCGAGAGTTATGCACCGGCAGTATTTGCTCTTATTCTCGTTGCCCTTTTTCTTTCTTGCGCGAGGCGTGCGCAGGAGGATCCTACCAAGGCGTGCAAGGAGCGCTGCGAAGTCCGTCACATACAGCTAATCGAAGCGGCAATTCGCCCACCGGCAAATCTCTGAAGGTTAAGGATCTAGAATCATTGGTCGCCTATATCCGCGAGATAACGAAAAAATAACGCCTTGAAAATTTTCGCGACAAAAAACTAATGCAACCCGAAACCGATAATCCCGCGCTTGCATCCGAAGGTCGCAGATCCTTCCTGGGAACTCTGCTCGCCCTCGGAGGGTTTTGCATCGGTGCCTTACTTTCCGTTCCGCTGATTCGTTTCGCGCTTTTCCCACTTTTGCGACGCACCACCGAACTCAAGCGCTCGCTGGTTGGACCTGTCAGCGACTTCTCATCGCTCACCGAACCCGTAGCCCGAACAATTCAAATCGAAGAACTGGATGGTTGGCGCAAAACTGTTTCCGAGAGAACTGTTTACGTAACGAAGTGCGATCAAGCTCAGCTCTGTGTCTTGTCGTCGGTGTGTCCTCACTTGGGATGCACAGTGCCGTGGGTGCCGGCCAAGCGGGAATTCGTATGCCCTTGTCACGGCGGAACCTTCGCGCCCGACGGCCACCGCATCGGCGGCCCATCTCTCCGCGGAATGGACACTCTGGAAACCACCGTTCAGGATGGCCAGCTCATGGTGCGCTTCCAATATTTTCGACAGCTTGTCCCTGATAAAGAAGTCATCGGCTGAAATATTATGGCTTCCACTGACAGACCGGGCCGCCGCGCCTCAGAAATCCGAAACAGGTTTTTTCGCTTGGTTAAATGCTCGCACCGGTCTGGACACTCTTCTTCATACCGCGCTCGACGAGCCAATCCCCGGTGGCGCCCGGCTCGCCTACATTTTCGGCTCCGGCTTGCTTTTTATTTTCATCTCCCAAGTGATAACTGGAATTTTTCTGGCGCTTTACTACGTTCCGTCCGCCGACCACGCGCACACCACAGTCGCCTACATCACAAAAAGTGTCACGGCCGGTTCTTTTCTTCGTAGCCTGCATTTTTACGGCGCAAGTGCCATGGTTGTTGTCTTGCGTGCTACACCTTTCGCAAACATATATCTACGGCGCCTATAAATGCCGCCGCGAATTGCTCTGGCTGTCCGGATGCGTCCTGTTCGGACTCGTCCTCGCCATGGCCTTTACCGGCTATTTGCTTCCCTGGGACCAGCGCGCCTACTTCGCTACTGCTGTGGGCACGAATGCGATAGGTGAAGTACCGCTATTAGGCGAAAGCCTGATGCGTTTGGTCCGCGGCGGAACGGAGATGGGCACGCTTACCATCTCGCGCTTCTTCGTGGCTCACGTTTTTTTTATTCCGGCTTGCATCTTCGCGTTACTGGCATCGCACATTTTCTTTTTCCGC
Source organism: uncultured Acidobacteriota bacterium (assembly GCA_963838475.1). Taxonomy (GTDB): domain Bacteria; phylum Acidobacteriota; class Terriglobia; order Acidiferrales; family UBA7541; genus Palsa-295. Next base: position 6,807 of record CAWIRJ010000004.1, on the reverse strand, counting down.
AAAGCTGGCCCCGCCGGACCCTACACTGCCGATCCTTGCGATCCCAAGGAAAAGACTGAGCCTTTTTATCCGCGCCAAGTCTTGATGGATCTTTCTCTCACCGCTCTTCTGATCGTGGCTCTTGGCTTCATTTCTTTCTTTGTTCCGGCAACGCTTGGTCCTCCCGCCAACCCAGCCGATGCTCAATATATTCCGCGTCCAGAATGGTATTACCTTCCAATTTTTCAATGGCTGAAGTATTGGCATGGCGCCGCTTCGGTAATCGGCGTTTTAGTTGTTCCTGCGATTCTGGTCGTTGCCGTACTCGCCGTTCCCTTTCTCGATCGCAGCATCGAACGCCGTCCCTGGAAACGTCCGATCGCTATGGGCGCATACGCCTTCGTTATGTTCACACTTATTGGCCTCGGCCTTCGAAGCAACTATCAGGACAAGCACGACCCGTCAGTCGCGCAACAACTCGCCAAGCAGGACCAGGAAGAAAAGGACTACATGCGAAAGCCCTTCGAGCCCGAACTCTCCGCTGCTTCGCTGGTCGCCGCGAACGTAGCCCTAGCCGATCCACTCGCGGCCAAAGGTAAAGCAATTTTCGAAGCGCAATCCTGTAACGCATGCCATGGTGACGGAGGTGTCGGCACTGCCGCCGCTCCCGCGCTCATCAGCGTGGGCGCAAAGTACTCATTCGATCAGCTTGCTGCGCTCCTCAAGCATCCAAACGAAAAAATGACCGCAGGCGGCATGCCCGCCGTAGATTTATCCGATCAAGATTTGAAGGCGCTGATTACGTATCTCGAGAGCATCAAATAGCGAGTCCATGTTTGTTCAACGAATTGTCCCGGAGGTCTTAAAAATGGCTTCAACAGCGCCAGGACCCCCGAATTCCCAGACAGAAAACCAGCCTCTATCAGAAGAAGAGTTGCGCATGATGCAAGCTTACTGGCGTGCTGCAAACTATCTTTCTGTGGGACAAATCTATCTATACGCGAATCCTCTTCTGCGTGAGCCGCTGAAGCTGGAACACATCAAGCCTCGACTGCTGGGACACTGGGGCACCACGCCAGGATTGAATTTCATCTACCTGCATTTCAATCGGGTGATAAAAAAATATCATTTGAACGTTGTATACATTGCGGGACCTGGTCACGGGGGACCCGGGGTTGTCGCTAATACATTTCTGGAGGGAACATACAGCGAGTTTTATCCTGAAATATCGCAGACGGAAGAAGGTCTCAGAAAATTGTTCAAACAGTTTTCGTTTCCGGGCGGCATTCCCAGCCACGTGGCGCCTGAGACTCCCGGCTCGATTCATGAAGGCGGCGAATTAGGTTATTCGATCGCACACGCCTACGGCGCGGCATTCGATAATCCCGATCTGTTGCTGTGCTGCGTGGTCGGCGACGGAGAATCAGAGACCGGCCCTCTGGCGGCTAGCTGGCATTCCAACAAATTCCTGAATCCTGCGCGCGATGGCGCCGTACTTCCGATTCTGCATCTGAACGGCTACAAGATCGCGAACCCCACTGTCCTGGGGCGAATGAGTGACGAGCAACTGACCCATCTTTTCGCTGGATACGGCTACGTACCGTATTTTGTGGAGGGGCGCGAGCCCGAAGCCATGCATCAGCTAATGGCACAGACGCTCGATACCATCGTCGAAGAAATCCATTCCATCCAACATGCCGCGCGGAAAGAAGGGTCCAAGAACCTTCCTGTATGGCCGATGATCATTCTGCGAACGCCGAAAGGCTGGACTGGTCCGAAAGTTGTCGACGGAAAACCGGTGGAAGATACCTGGCGGGCTCATCAAGTTCCGGTGATGGATTTTGCGATGAAGCCCCAGCATATAAAAATTCTGGAAGATTGGATGAAGAGTTACAAACCAGAGGAACTTTTCGACGCGAACGGAAAGCTCATATCAGAGCTTGCGGATCTGGCTCCAAAGGGAGAGCACAGGATGGGAGCAAATCCGCATGCGAACGGCGGATTGCTGCTCCGAGATCTCCTCATGCCGGATTTTCGGGATTATGCCGTGGAGATTTCGAAGCCCGGAGCCCAAAATGCGGAGGCTACCCGCGTGCTCGGGAAATTCTTGCGCGATGTAATGAAAATAAACTCCGACTCGACAAACTTTCGCATTTTCGGCCCTGACGAAACTGCGTCGAATCGCCTGGAAGCCATTTACGAGGTTTCCGGCAAGGTCTTTATGGAACCCATTCTCCCGACCGACGAGTTTCTCTCCAGAGATGGCCGGGTGATGGAAGTGCTCAGCGAACACATGTGCCAAGGCTGGCTCGAGGGCTATCTGCTTACCGGACGTCACGGCTTTTTCTCTTGTTATGAAGCCTTCATACATATCGTCGATTCCATGTTCAACCAGCATGCGAAGTGGCTGAAAGTCACTCGGAAGATCGCCTGGAGGCGTCCTATTGCTTCGCTGAACTACCTGCTAACGTCGCACGTCTGGCGACAGGACAACAACGGCTTCACACATCAAGATCCTGGTTTCATCGATCACGTCATAAACAAGAAAGCCGATATTGTGCGCGTTTATTTGCCGCCGGACGCCAATACGCTCCTTTCAGTAGCCAATCACTGTCTGCGCAGCCGCAATTACGTGAACGTGATTGTTGCGGGAAAGCAACCCGCTCTGCAGTGGCTCAACATGCAATCCGCAATCGAACATTGCACGAATGGAATTGGAATCTGGGAGTGGGCATGCAATGACGATGGCGCAGAGCCGGATGTCGTAATGGCCTGTGCCGGAGATATTCCCACGCTGGAAACTCTCGCTGCGGTCGATCTGCTGCGTCAACATTTTCCCGACATCAAGATTCGCGTCGTCAACGTGGTCGACTTGATGACAATTCAGACTCCGTCGGAACATCCGCACGGGATTTCTGATGCAGAATTTGATTCGATGTTCACCACCAACAAGCCGGTGATCTTCGCCTATCACGGTTATCCATGGCTGATTCATCGCCTGACTTATCGGCGGACCAATCATGACAACTTTCACGTGCGCGGTTACAAGGAAGAAGGGACAACGACGACGCCATTCGACATGACCGTGCTGAATGATCTGGATCGGTATCACTTGGCGGGTGATGTCGTCGATCGCGTGTCTCGCTTGCAGCCAATTGGCGGGCATTTCAAGCAATTCCTGCGAGGCAAGCTCGTCGAGCACAATCAATATATTCCCAGTACGGCGAAGATATGCCGGAAATCCGCGACTGGAAGTGGCCCTACTGGCCATGAAAATCCTGGTGCTAAATTCCGGTTCAAGCAGTCAGAAAAGTTGCGTCTATGAGGTCGGCGATGCGCTGCCCGCGAATCCGCCCGACCCAGTCTGGCAAGGCAAGATTGAATGGAAGGACGGCCTTGCGGAAATTCGTTTGCGAAATTCTCAGGGCGCCGAGCTGAAGGAAAGTCTAAAGGTTGTGTCTCACCCGGAGGCTACCGAACGTCTGCTCGACATGCTGTCCTCCGGAAAGGTTCCTGCGGTCGCCACGACTTCTGAAATTGATGTCGTCGGACATCGAATCGTTAACGGCGGGCGCGAATACACTGAGCCGATTCTGATCACGCCCGAAGTGAAATCCGCCATCTCGCGGATGTCCGCGCTCGCCCCACTCCACAATCGAGCCGAGCTGGAAGGAATCGAGCTTATTGAGAAAAAGTTGGGAGGGGTTCCGCAGGTTGCAGTTTTTGATACTGGCTTCCATTCGAAACTCCCGGACGCCGCGGCAGTCTATCCCGGGCCGTATGAATGGTTCGAGCAAGGCATCCGCCGTTTTGGATTTCACGGGATTAATCATCAGTATTGTGCGAGTCGTGCGGCGCAACTGCTTGGCAGAGATCTGCGCGAGTTGAAGCTGGTGACCTGCCACCTCGGCAACGGTTGTTCTCTGGCGGCGATTCGTAACGGGAAAAGTATCGACACCACCATGGGATTTACGCCCCTCGAAGGTTTGATGATGGGAACAAGGTGCGGGTCTATCGATCCGGGCATCATGACGTACCTGATTCGGCAAAGACAATACACCGCGCAGCAACTCGATGAATTGCTGAATTCAAAATCAGGACTATTGGGAATTTCCGGAATTTCAGGTGACATGCGCGAGATCGAGTCGGCAGCCAAACAGGGTCATGTGCGCGCGAAACTCGCCTTCGATATCTTCATACACCGTTTGAGTGCCGGTATCGGTGCGATGATCGCCGCACTTGGTGGAATTGATGCCCTGATTTTCTCGGCGGGTATCGGCGAGAATTCTTCTGAAGTCCGTGCCGCAGCTTGTTCCAGCTTTGAATATCTTAGCCTCAGCCTCGATTCTGAAAGAAATCTACGTCTCTCCCAGGATCAAGACGTTGCCAGTACGGATTCGGAGGTACGCATCCTAATCATTCGGGCCCAAGAAGAGTGGGCAATCGCCCGAGACTGCTCGAATCTTGTTCATTTAGGTACCGGGAGGGATTGCAAGCCCAAGCCCAAATTAGAGTCTGATTAAAGCGGTAGACTCAATGGGTCGATGCGACACCAACTCGAAGCCGACCAGGAGAGAGTTCAGCGACTAAAGATCGTTCACTAGGGTTGATTCGCCCGAAGAACCCGTCTGGCCGTAATTGGTTGTGATGGTGGTTGCTTACGGCATCGAAGCGATATCCCCGTTTTTGACATCGTTGAACTTTACCCTCGCACAGTAAGAACCGGGCAGGGAGCATGAGCCACCACTTTGTGTGCGATAGCACGCTCGAGGTGTGTCGCGGCGCTAAGACGGCCGGCAGCGTCGCGAACGCCTATAACGATTAAGTCCACACCGCGCCGTTTCGCGACTTCCACGATCCGGTCAGACGCCTCACCGTATTCCACAGCAACTTCGGGTGGGAACTCAAAGTTTGCTTTCTTCGGAACGATTTCGTAAAGGCGACTAATCGCATCGGCTACCGACACCTCAAATAATCTGAGGGCAGAATCATCGAGTGCTCCCGGCTTGTGCATTACGGTGATGAGTACGAGATGAGATTGGTTTAGTTGCGCGAGCCATACAGCATAGGGAGCTGCGGCGAGGGATTCCGGGCTGAAATCCGTGGCGAAAAGCACACGGTGAAACCGAGCGCCATTATGAACGTTGGAGTTAACCCCGGGACCGACGTAAGCACCGGCACCGGCGAACGGCGAAAGATTTCTTCAGCGACAGAACCCAAGAGCAACTTCTGTGCGCCTGTGCGACCGTGCGTTCCGAGAATTATCAAATCGATGTTTTCGTCTTGAATGGCTTCTTGAACTGTCGGCCAAACTTCGATTCCTCGCTCTACTGTCGTGACGTGCTGCAGACCGGAGAGCTCAGACCGACACGCTGCATTTCGGCGTGCGCTTTTTCGTCTTTGGCTTGGATCGCTAGTGCTGTCAACCCGGGCGTCGTATAGATGAGAGGTTCCGGGACCAAAATATGCAATGCGTGCACTTTGGCTCCGAATCCGCGGCCAAAAGTGATGGCATACTGAAGAGCTGCCTCCGAAGGTTCTGAGAAATCTGTCAAGAAAAGAATATTCTTCACTTTTGCTGGCGCTCCAGATTCGATTGTTGGCATGTTCGACCCCCAGGCATCAGGATGTACTCAAGCTTCTGAATTTGCTGTGATTCACATCACAATCGACCGTGACAATTGTCACGCGTTGCCTCGGCGATTTCAGATTAACTAGAAAGGAGGTTTAGAGAATGGGGAGGGCCAACAAGGAAAACCACGTCACTGGACGTATCGGCTGGCTGCGTGCAGCCGTACTCGGGGCCAACGACGGAATTCTTTCAACTTCAAGCTTGGTGCTTGGTGTTGCGGCTGCGCATGCTAGCCACGGCAATATATTACTTGCGGGGGTTGCAGGCCTGGCCGCTGGCTCCATGTCTATGGCTGCCGGGGAATACGTGTCTGTCCACTCGCAGGCAGACACGGAGCAGGCCGAACTCAAGATAGAGCGCGCGGAACTCGAGGCGGACGATAAGGGCGAGCACAAGGAATTGACAGCCATATACATCGATCGCGGACTCCATCGTTACTCGCGAAACAGGTTGCTGATCAGCTCATGGCACATGATGCGTTAGGCGCGCATGCCCGCGATGAACTGGGTTCTCAGAGACTCTTCGGGCACGTCCAATTCAGGCAGCCCTCACGTCCGCTGCGAGCTTCGCGGTTGGCGCAGGAGTTCCGCTATTAGTTACTGCGATTGCCCCGCTGAGTCTATTGATACCTTTGGTATCTGCTACCTCACTAGTATTGCTCGCGCTTCTGGGCGGATGGGCGGCGCGTGTGGGAGGCGCGCGAGTTATGATGGGCGCTATTCGCGTAACCTTTTGGGGCGCCCTAGCCATGGCTGTCACTGCAGGCGTCGGCATTCTTTTCGGAGGAGTCGCGTGAGCGATGGCTCTTAAGCTCGTTTGAACTTCGATGCCTAACAACAAAAGGGCGCCAAAAAGATGACTGACCGTGATCCTCTTTCTTGTTTTTTTTCACCAAAATCGGTTGCTGTTATTGGCGCAACGGATTGCGAAGGCAGCGTTGGGCGAACGATCCTGGCCAATCTCCGAAACAGAATTTTTCGGGCAAGGTGTACGCCGTCAATCCTCATCGAGCGGAAGCCTTCGGCCTTCCTTGTTATGCCAGTATCGAAGCGATTCCCAGGAAAGTAGATTTGGCCGTAGTCGTCACACCAGCGTCAACCGTGCCGACCGTTATCCGAGAATGTGTCGGCGCCGGCGTCCGATCTGCGATTGTTATTTCTGCCGGTTTTAAGGAACGTGGCCCAGAAGGCGCGAAA
>CAWIRJ010000003.1:0-211429 GCA_963838475.1 uncultured Acidobacteriota bacterium | reverse complement strand
TTCAGGCGTGAGCATGTCAACTTCGCGGCGGCATCGCGCACAGTGCAAGCGACGCGGCATTCGATTTGCTTTGACCAGAAGGATTTCGTCCATCTCCACCGTGACTTCGGCGCTTGTGTTCGTCCTCTTCCGGATCACGGGCCTCACCTTGGAGGAAAACCGCTTCCATTGCCGCGGCGATCCATTTCACATACAATCCCGTAGAGTCTGCGTTGGTCCGTGAGTGCGTCCCCGCTCGGCGAAAATTTCATGTTCCCCGCGCAGAAAAATACTTACAGGCGATATGAATTTTTTCTGAAGAGCGGCGGAAAGCTGGCTATGTCCTTGCAGAACCAGCCCTTCTACGAATTCGGGCCGTTCAAGCCCGCAGCTCGCTGGAAGAACTCTTGTTCGTTCTGGCAAGCCTGTTCCGATTGCTCCCAAGGCGTTCGACGCGCTGCTTCTGCTGGTCCAGAACAGCGGGCACGTCCTGAGCAAGGATCAGCTGATGAGCCGGTTGTGGCCGGACACTTTCGTGGAAGAAAACAATTTAACTCAGCATATCTCCATGCTGCGCCGGGCACTGGGGGAAGGCCCGGGACAAAGCGGCTACATTGAAACCGTGCCGAAACTGGGCTACCGGTTCGTTGTTCCTGTGCGCGAGGTATCGGGAAGTGGCGATGCGGAATTTGCGCCGCGGCGCCGAACGCGGATGCACATCGTCGTTCATAAGCAGGAAGAAGAGGTTGCGGAAACGGAAGCCGCCGAAGGCCGGGGGCGCCGGGAACAAAACCGGCTGGTGGTGGCAAAAGAGTGCGCTGGCTCGACAATGGATTGTCGCCTGTCTGCTGGCGGGCGTAGCGGCGCTGGCGATAGGCGGCTTCGCGCTCTGGCGATCAGCACGAACTTCGCTTCAATCCAACGAGCCGCGGACTCTGGCAGTTCTTCCCTTTCGTAATCTGAAGCAGGATCCGGAATCGCAATTCCTGAGCTGCTCGCTGGCCGATGCCATTATCGATCGCCGGGGTTACGTCAGCGAGGTGGTGGTTCGCCCTTCGTCCTACGTGGTGAAGTATCGCGATGGAGACGCCGATCCTCGGACCGTGGCAAGTGAACTTCACGTGCAAACGGTGCTGATGGGCAACTACATCAAGGAACGCGACCGGCTGCGCGTCTCAACCGAGCTGGTGGATGTGGCCAGCTCCGATGTGCTATGGCGCGAAACTCTGGATATTCATTACGAGCAGTTACTCACCGTCCAGGACCAGGTCGCCCAAGACGTGATTAGTGGTTTGCGGCTCCATATTCTCCCGCAGGAAACTCAGCGGATGAAACGGAGCGTGCCGAAGAACGCTCTCGCATACGAATATTTTCTCCGCGGCGAACAAGGAGGCATTCCGGACGACTACCGTCTCACGATGCAGTTCTTCGAGAAATCCGTGGCACTCGATCCGGACTACGCGCCCGCTTGGGCGAAGTTGGGACAGGTTTATGGCGCTTACGCCAACTGGCAAGGCGGCGGCCCCGAGTTCATGGCCAAAAGCAGAGCGGCCTTTGATAAGGCGCTTCAAATCGATCCGAACGTGCCGCAAATTCGCACGTACTTAGCAATTCAGATGATGGAAGGCGGCGAACTGGATCGGAGCGTGGTGGCCCTCAGGGAAGAGTTGAGCCGCAATCCGAATGAACCGCTCGCGCACTGGTGGTTGGACTCTAGGCCTACCTCTACGGAGGAATGCTGAAGGAATCTATTCCGGAAGGGGAGCGCGCGCTCGAACTCGATCCGTTCGTGAATCGCGGTTCGACGTTTAACAGTTATCTCTACGCGGGCGACTACGACCGGTTTCTCGCGAGCCTGCCCGTGGAGGCGGGCGCTCGCACAACGTTTTATCGCGGCCTCTGCTACTTGTACAGACGCGACCTTCCGCTTGCTGCCGGAGAATTCGAGCGCGCGTATCTGCTGGATCCCTCGCTTCTGCACGCAAAGTACGGCAAAGCTTTCTTGTATTGATCCAAGGGAACTCCGCCGCCGGACCGCGCTACTCAAGCCAGCCGAGCGCGACAACCCCACAAGCGATGGTGAAATGCTCTACAAGATGGCGCAAGCGTACGCGCTGCTCGACGACAAGTCTTCCGCGTTGCGCGCTTTGCGGGAAGCCATCGGTCACAATTTTTATTGTCACGCTTGCTTGATACGCGATCCATTGCTGGCGCCGATTCGGGGCGAGGCCGAGTATCCCGCTCTTCTCCGGCAAGCACTCGATCTCCACGCGCGTCCGCGAAAGTACTTCAGATGGTATTAAGCCGAGGACCTCCACTATGTTGGGATCTATTCAAAAGATACCGATGATATTGAACATCGGAACTATCGGAAACGCGAGCCGCTTCGAGTCCTGATAAAACCGCAAACCGGACAAGTTAAGATACTTCAAATGTCCGGATATCCGACTTATTGGGAGTTAGGCGGCTTCCCTTCGTCATAACGAGGCCAGCCTCGCGACGGCCCCAGTAAACCGTGCGGCGTCACACGACGGTGCTCAGACTGAATACGAAATGCGAACTGTAAGCCGACGGCTTCGCCGGGTTCTTGATTAGGTCCAACCCGCGGCGTGATAGCTAAGTGACCCACCAGTGTTTTAATAAAGTTGACTTGACAACTAATACAACTGTCTTATGTAGCAGTCCGCAAATTTGACCATCAGACAGGTCCGAGGTGTTTGCATAGCCTGTCTTGGTGTGCGGTTTCCAGGCCATGTAGCATCTCTTGCCATCTCTCGTTTAAAGGCAAGGAAACATATAAAAAAGACTTCCGTGCTCAAACGGAAGCGTTCGAGAGAGGCTCATAATGTCTATTTCCAAGATTCAAATCACCCTGTTGCTCGCGCTCACGCTAGTTCTCTCCATTACGCTGCCAACTCTAGCAGGGACTACCATCCACGTGCCCGCAGACCAGCCGACGATCCAGGCCGCCATCAACGCCGCCTCCAACGGCGACACCGTGCTAGTCTCACCCGCTACCTACTACGAAAACATCAATTTCAACGGCAAGGCCATCACGGTTGCCAGCACAAACGGGCCAGCGACGACAATCATTGATGGCGGACAGGCAGGCGCGGTAGTGACTTTCAGTGGCGGCGGAGACTTTGGCATCGGTCCTACGCGGTTTCACACTTCAAAATGGTTCTGTGGCTGGCATTGCCAGCAATAACGCCTCACCGACGATAATCGGAAATGTTCTCACTCTTAACGGCGAATGCGGTGCCGCAGTAATAGCCGTTTATTCTGGTGCGCCTTTAATCGAGGGAAACCTAATCGCAGGAAATCTGGCTCCACAGTGCTTTAGTTCGGAAGCCGTTTTCACTTCCGATGATACTGGAATCCAGATCGTCGGTAACGTGGTCTCAGCGAATAACGGCCCTGGCATTAGCCTGTATTCGGCCGCGGGTGACCAGGCAGTACTCCAGAACACCATCACTCAAAACAACGGTCTCGGCTTGTTCTTTTATGGCGGCAGTGGCGAGAACGTCAAAGTGATTCAAAATCTAATCGCTAACAATCAGGGCCCGGGGGTGTCATTTTATAATCCTCCGGTAACGGCGGTTAGCAACACGATAGTGAGTAACACGGCTGCGAACTGCTGTGGAATCGTCGGTTCTGAGGTTAACGGCAACGTCGTCGACAGCACGGCAGTATTCGAAAATAACCTCATCGTGGCGACTGGGACCGCGCCGGCTTTTGTCTGTGGAAATCTAAACAGCGCGCCGATGCTAGCCAATAACGATGTATTTGCGGCCAACAGTCCTGCTTACGGAGGCGTGTGTTCTGATCCCACTGGAACAGATGGAAATATTTCGGCCGATCCGTTGTTCGTAGATCTTTTGAGCAACAATTATTTTATTCAGTCCGGATCCCCGGCAATCAGCGCTGGAATCAAATCAGCTCCGAGCGAGCCAACAGCCGATTTCGACGGCGATGCGCGCATCATAAGCGGGAAAATTGACATCGGCGCGGACCAGTTTGTGAAGAAAACTGCACTGCTCCTTTCTTCGTACGACTTACATTTTCAGGCGCAAGACGTCGGAACAACCAGCGCTCCACAAGTTGTTACATTAACGAATCAGAAGGGAGCCGCAGTCCGCTTGGATCTGATTGCCACGGCTGCGAATTTTCAGCAGATCAACAATTGTGGCGTGAGCCTGGCGGCCGGGGCCAGTTGCCAGATAACTGTGACTTTTGTGCCGATGACCGGCGGCTCAATTAATAGTGTCGTCGGAATATTTACCAGTGCGACTCTAAATCCTCTAACGGTCAGCCTCGTGGGAACCGGGCTGGCGCCCCAGTTTCAGTTTAATGACAATTTTAATTTCTATAACGAAGTAATTGGAGTTCCGAGTACCCTTACGAGCCCAGTTAGCAACCTGGGTCAGGCACCACTTACTATCGATAGTATCGTTTATACTGGTACCACAGATTTTGTCGAAACCAACAATTGTCCGATCGCACCGAGCACCTTGGCAGTCGGCGCCTCCTGCACCGTGACCGTAACCTATACCCCAACAATCGTAGGCTCAGAAGCGGGGATGCTTGCTTTCAATGACAATGCGCTTCCGAGTCCACAGACTTTTTACGTGAATGGAAGTAGCGTGAGCGCCGGAGTACCGACATTCACGCCAGGAACGCTCACTTTCCCGACGATCTTAATTGGTGAAAGCAGCCCGGCACAAACCGCGATACTCACAAACAGCGGCACGGGGCCGTTGGGCATTACCAGTGTAGATTCTTACAGCGATTTCTCTCAAACCAATAACTGTCCCGCTAGTTTGGCAACAGGGGCTAGCTGTACTTTTACGGTTACTTTCGCTCCCAGCGGTCAGGGAATCGAAAATTCAGCTGTGTACGTTTACACCGACAGCCTCACGTATGTAGCCCAGCTTTACTTAACAGGAAACGGACTAGCCCCGGTTCCGACCATTACCTCTTTATCGCTTACCAGCCTTCCTGCAGGGTCTTATAACACCCAAATTATAATAAATGGTTCCGGCTTGCTAAACAATTCAACGTTGGCTTGGAACGGAGTGCCTCTGTCTTCCTGCTGCAACTCTATTAATGGGACGACGCAACTTTATGTAACCATCCCAACCGCAAATCTTGCAACTCCTGGAACATATGAAGTTAGTGTCATCACACCCGCGCCCGGAGGAGGGAGTTCCAACTCGCTGCCTTTCACGGTGTACACGCCAATAAACTATGCGGTCGAGTCTACGAATTACGAATACAAAGCCATTACTGGTACCAACATAAACTTGTCTTACTTCTCTGGAACCCAAATTACTTCACCGTTCGCTATCCAATTTGGCGGTGGCAGCTACACCGTCCTTACCGTAGGAGCAGCTGGCACGATTTCATTTACCGGGTACCAATACGAATATAATGAAACGATCCCAACATCGGAGACACCCACGCTAGTAGCACCTTTCTGGTCCGCCTTGTTCCCCTTCGGCACCGGAAACGACAACAATGTTTTCTGGGCGGTAACAGGATCTGCTCCGAACCGCGAGCTAATCGTAGAATGGCGGAACGTGCCCTATTGTTGTAGTGATGACACCCAGGACACAGTCAAGTTTCAGGTGGTGTTTTTCGAGGGCAGCAGCAACATCCAGTTCAACTATGCAGACACCGTTTTCGGCGGCCAATACGCCGCAAACGATAACGGAGCTACAGCTACTTCTGGCGTGCAAGTGACACCCACTATCGGAACTCAATATAGTTACGATCAGCCGGTGCTCCTGAGCAAGACGTCGCTTCTTTGGTACCCAAGTAGCCCGACCGCCTCAATTTCCACCAGCAATTTATCTTTCGGCTACCATCAGATTGGCAGTAAAGCCCTGGCGCATAAAGTGACTCTGACCAACGGCAGCTTGGTCCCACTCTTAATTTCGAGTATCGCGATTGATAATCCCGACTTCACTGAAACAAACAACTGCGGGGCAAGCGTAGCGAGCAAAAAGAGTTGTGCCATCGAGGTGTACTTCAAGCCGAGTCAGCCTCTCGCAGAAACCGCGACGCTCACAATCACCGATAACTCCACAAACTCGCCGCAAACAGTTGCGCTTACTGGCATTGGGACCACTAGCCCGATTGAGATCTATCCCATTATGGCGAATTTCGGAGGCGTTACTGTCGGCAAAACGGGCACGGTTCCTGTCGTGCTCGCAAACGGCGCCAACGCCCCTCTCACGATTCAACAAATCGCTACGTCTCCTGCCGTATACACGCAAACGAATACCTGTGGAGCTTCGCTCCCGGCAGGAGCTAGCTGCACTGTCAGCGTCACTTTTACGCCAACACAAAAAGGCAATGTTACAGGGACTTTGTCGATGTCTTTGGACGGAAAGGCCGCCGTCACCGAAGTAAAATTGGTTGGCTCCGGGCAATAGCAGCCGCCAAAATCTTGGAGTATTTAAGCCGCTTCCGCACTGGGATCGGAAAGACAGCAAATAGATTTCGCGAATTCCTTTCGATTGGGCCTATGGCGAACCTGCAATGCAGAAGTGTTAATCGACCCATAAACATAATTAGATAGGTAACTCGGTTCGGCAGTGCGCAGACTCCTGATTAACGCGCAAACCGGACAAGTTGGAGTACTAGCGCCGAACTTGTCCGGTTATCCGACTAATCAGGAGCTATCCCTCGTACCGTCGACTGATTGCTGGACAGGCTGAATTTTTTACGATTCTGGAGAGTTCTCTGTAGTGCCTTTTCCCGAATACTCTGACAACAATCCGCCGTGAGCGTCATCAGATTTGAAAACGACTTTGTTCCCCGATCTTTGGTCTAGGACGACATACTCGCCGGGCGACTTCAGAGCAAGCTCTTTGATACGCTTCTTAGCGACTTCGAAAGTCGGTGCTGCTTCGAGCCAGCGCACACCCTCTGCTTCCAACTGGAAGATATCTATTGGATGCGTCATGACTTCCCCCCTTCATTGATTGCCTTCGGCGGTCAAAGCGCGCTTTGGCGATGTTTTCTTCTTTGCGCCTCTATCGGAGTCAACCGCGGTTTCTGGCTCCATCCGCTTTTCAATGATCTCTTTGATGGTCTCTAACGGAACTTGATCGAAATGTGTCATTGGTTGAGGATTGAAACTCCTTGACCCCAAACGGTAACAGGCAAGAAGTCGTACGGGTCACATCTTTAAAGGAAGCAACTGTGACCTTACTCGCTCTGTTATCGGAGGGCCTTGGTTTGGTCTCGTCGGAACAGGGCTCGACTCTAAGCTAGATTCGCAGAAAATTTTACTTACACGCCCCGCTACGTTGTGATACGTTAAGGGTAGAGTAGTTTAACGATACTATGTTTCTAGGGGAGGCTATATGGCGCGCGCTGAAAGCATGACAATTCCGGCACACTTTAAGACCATGATGCAGTCGGATGTGCCGCAAGGCCGAAATGGGAAACATAAAGTGATTGTGACCACGATCCTCAAAGACCTTGATGTTCTAAAAGATGGTGCCGCCGTCAAGGTCCCATTAACTGAGTTGGCGGAGTCGAAAGAAAAAGTACGTTCTGCTCTGAATCGCGCTACTCGGAAAGCCGGTCGGAGAGTCGCTACCGCCAGCGATGCGAAGTTTCTGTATGTGTGGAATGTCAGTAGCTAACAACTACAATTAGAAGATACGCACAACTACGGTCCGGGTTTATACCGGGAGAAGTGATCTGACGTGGTTCATTAGTTCTGCCGTGGCGCAGTCGTGACCGGGCGTTGCTCCGCAGAAGGGGCATGAGATGGCAAATGGGGAAGTCGGTAGTAATGCAGATTCCGGAAGCTTGAATACCGGCACGATGCAGCATGGCACAAATGGCTGGCTATAGATAGGTCCGGCCACGTATGTTTATACGTTGGGAGCATAGGTAACGCAGCTGAGCCAACTCCTGTTAACGCGGCTTTATTTGTTTGAGAGCCACAGACCTGGACTCAGTTCGGTGTGCGCCAGAGTAACGTACGGTCGGACGTGTACCCTAGTTTTCGGATGTGCTATACGTTGAGGTGAGAATTCCGGTAGGCCTCCACACTTTTCGCTCGAAACCGACCAGAATTCTGGAGCGGTGAAATGAGCGAACTAGAATATCCCTCTTGGCAACAGCCTTTGCAGGCCGTAATCGACGAGGTCGACTTACAAAAACTCCCCGAGAAACTAGCCGCTGCAGAAGGCGCGATATTTGTGCGCATGCAGGAATTGGCTGTTTCGTCAGACGGCCATAAGGAATCGAAAGCCATCCGACAGGCGTGCGAAGAACTCCTCAAGATACAGACTCAACGTCTGAAATGGCCCATCCCTGATGGCATCGTGGGTGGCGACTCGGATTGCACCGAATAGCGTTCGCGTCGGCGCGTTCGAGGGCAAAACTATCGAGCTACTCTCGCGCGGCAGCCACTCCTGATTAACGCGCAAACCGGACAAGTGAAGCAATACTTCAAATGGACGGTTATCCGACTTATCAGGACGATTCAGGCGCCGTGCGCAGGTTGGAAATCCTTGCATCGGAACGCAAGCTGATGAAGACCAACACTATGTCTCTCACTGAATGAGGGAACTAAGAAAGATGAATTCGAGCAGTTAGGCTTAAACAACCAACTAACGTGTTTTGTCCATGTTCGCCGGGTCAAGTATTTTGTTGCTAATCGCGTAATAAACCAACGCTTGAGTCGAAGGTAAATCGAGCTTTAATCTGATTTTTGCCCGGTGTGTTTCCACCGTTTTCCTGCTAATTCCCAGAATCTTAGCAGCTGCTTTGTTGGTATTTCCTTCAGCAATAATTTTCAGAACCTCCCTCTCTCTGGGCGTCAAAACGGCGGGACAGGATTTAGTACTCTCGTCCCTTTCTGGACAGTCTGGCTTCGATGAACTCGTCGACCCGGATTGATGCCGCTCAGGATTGAAATCTGGAGTTTTCCCATAACAGTCGTCTACTATTCTTCGCAACAGCACATTTGAATCGTGCGGAGTTAAGTGAAGATTTTGAATCAATTCGTCGGTCACACTGCTGAATAACTGTTGGTTCTTTTTTTGATGAGTAACTTCGATCACAACCCCGCCAACTAGCCTCACCCTGTCTGCTCCATCTTTGATCGGGAAGTAATTCAGAATCCAGTAACTAGCTTCGTTACTCTTGGGCGATTTTGCCCAGAACTCGAAACTTACCTCACGGCCACTTGAGAAGACATGGCGGAATGGAGCCTCCAACATTGCTGCAATCCCGCCGATGACGTCACGTGTGGACCTGCCAAGATGTGCCTGCGGCGCGAGGTTGTTCATTGCGGCGAGCGCTCTGTTAACGGCTCTGTAGCGAAACTGCTTGTCTAAAATACCAAAGCCGAGAGAAGACTCGTTAAAAAGCCGGCTTACCAACTCGTAAGGTTCACGTAGCGCCGCAGCATTGAATTGATTGAAAGTCTTCCCGGCCTTCATGGCGATGGCCTCTAATACGGAACCGAACATCAGCTCCACAAAACGCGCAGACGCTTACATTCGATGCCGCATTGCAGCCAGATGGTATCTCACTTCCGATAACAGCAAAGAAGTATTATCACTGGGTTTCAAAATAGGGCGTTTGCAATCACGACCAGCCCAAGGGCTAGAACGGTTCCCGTCAAAATAGCGAACACCAACCAGTTTCCAAGGCTGGGACGAGACCTCGGTAGTCCGTGCATGTAAATAGAAGGGTCAGTCTGATTTAGAAAGTCCGGTCGGTTTTGGTGTTTTATCCTGTGCGCCATGGAAAAATTCTAGCATCGCGTGTAGATCGCCTTTCTTACCTTCTAAGATATGTTATTAAACGGTTATACGCAAAAAGACTTAGGTAGTTCTACTGACTAACACCTGCCCAACTCTTGGTGTACTCTCGCCCGGTGGAAATCGGTCGCAAAATACGTGGACTACGTGAGAAGAAGCACTTATCCCAAGGCAACATCGAGCATATGACAGGTCTGCTTCGCTGTTATATCAGTCGGGTTGAAAATGGTTACACAGTACCCAGTGTCGAAACCCTTGAAAAGTTTGCTCAGGCCTTGGACATTCCTTTGTATCGATTCTTCACTGACGGCGAGAAGGTGAATGCATCCAAATTACCTGTAACACGCCGTGATGAATGGCAGATTGAAGGCGAACACAGGCATGAGCTGAGCCGTTTCGCCAAGGCGATCAGGCAGATGGATCAACGCAAACAGAAACTTCTTTTGCATCTTGCGCAGGCCATGGCACGCCGCAACTCAAAAGCCTAATCAAAGGTTCGGCATATCTAAGATCTCTCGTACCTTGCGCCTCCGTGTCATATCCGCTGGGCTTCCACCTTGCCGTTCGAGCCATTTCTTGAATTCCGCCATCCTCACCCTGTGCTCGACGTGTACGCTGTTTATTGAAACGCAGACCTCATTCAATCCTCCTGCGATATTTTCAACCCATTCATTTGCCTGGAGCCGCTTGAGGCCCAACGCGACAGCCTCGTATAGAGTTGCGGCAGTCACCTCGACGGTATGCGCGACACCTTCCATGTCAGGACCGTTACGCGACGGGCTTTCGCTTCCATCGCCGAATAATATTCGCTTTACCTTCGCCTAGTCAAGCTGGCCTCGGTTTGGCATCAAATCGAACTTGTCCGATTATCCGACTAATCGGGACGTAGCGCCTGGGCGAAAAGCTTTGTGAATTCGATCGTGACAGCCTTGGCGGCGCCCGCACCGTTTCCTTTGGATCGCGGCTCAACAGTCGCAACGGGCTTAGGCGCGGCGAGTGCAACAAAGCAGCGGGCGAAGAAAGGCTCAAAAGTTGGTGTCCGAGAAATGACCGGAGCTGAAGTTCCAGTCGATCGCGCAAGTCAGTGCGAATCACGCCTCTAGGGCTGCAACACTCAATATGT
Source organism: uncultured Acidobacteriota bacterium (assembly GCA_963838475.1). GTDB lineage: Bacteria > Acidobacteriota > Terriglobia > Acidiferrales > UBA7541 > Palsa-295. Next base: position 200,533 of record CAWIRJ010000003.1, on the reverse strand, counting down.
TTCACTCGGAAGGGCCTTGGGTGTACAAGGATACCCAGCCGGGAGGTCAAAATGGGAATCCCAGTTAAGATGCGCTTCGGCCGATTATTGCTAACCGTCGTGCTTTTTTCCCCTGCTCGGCTTCGCTGGCAAAAGAATGATGTTCCTCCCGCGCCTCCAACGCCCAAACAGCCGGTCGTGGATGAGTATCACGGCGTGAAGGTCACCGACGACTACCGCTGGCTCGAAGATGACAAGAATCCACAAGTGATCGCCTGGACTTCTGCGCAGGACGCACACGCGCGCGGGATTCTGGATCCTCTCCCTCTGCACGCCGCCATACACCAATTCATGAGCAAACTCGGGGACTCGCGTTCACCGAGCTACTACAACCTGAATGCGCGAGGCGGAGTTTTATTTGCCATGAATTCGCAGCCCGGCAAGCAGCAAGACATGCTGGTGACTTTAAGATCAGCCGATGATCCTGGTTCGAAACACGTCGTTCTGGATCCCAGTCAGGTGGATCCCATGAACTCCACAGCCATTCAATTTTTTGAGCCGTCGCTTGACGGCAGCAAGGTCGCTGTGTCCTTGGCAGCCGGCGGCGGACTGGTGGGACCGATTTCCGTTTACGATGTCGCAAGCGGCCATGCCTTGCCCGACGTTCTTACCCATGTAGGCGGCCTTACCGGCGCCAGCGTGGCGTGGAACACCGACAGTACGGGGTTTTATTACACGCACTATCCGCATGAAGGCGAGCGCCCGCCGGAAGATTTGAATTTCTACGAGCAAGTGTATTTTCACAAGCTGGGCACGCCGCAAAGTCAAGACACTTACGTCATGGGCAAAGATTTTCCGAGGATCGTTGAGATCCGACTCAGCGAAAGCAAGGACGGTAGGTATGTGCTTGCGGCCGTTGGAAATGGGGATGGAAATCGATATGAGCACTTCCTCCGGGAGCCTTCCGGGGAATGGAAGCAACTAAGCCAATTCTCCGATGAGGTCAAGATGATGGTATTCGGCGACGACGGCGCTCTTTACATGCTTTCCCATCAAAATGCGCCGCGCGGAAAGATCCTGCGCGTGCCGTTGGCTACTCCCGAGGTAAAGAATGCAAAAACCATCGTCCCACAAAGCGCGGCCGTGCTTCAGGATTTCCTATTTACGCTTGCTGGGTTGCAACCGGCTCTTGTCGCCACGGCAAATTTTCTGTACGTGATCGAACTGGCCGGAGGACCGACCGAAGTCCATATCTTCGACCACGAAGGAAGAGAGTTGGGAAAAGTTCCGTCGGAGCCAGTTTCGGCAATCACGCAAATCGTGTCCATGGGCGATGACAAAATCTTATTCGGCAACCAGAGTTACTTGGACCCGCAAGCGTGGTTTCATTTTGATCCCGCCACCAAGAAAGCCAGCGTCACGTCTCTACGAGAAACTTACTCTGTGAGCTTCGCAAATGTCGAAGTAGACCGCGAGTTTTGTCTCTCGAAAGACGGCACAAAAATTCCGCTGAACATCCTCCGGCGTAAGGGCATCAAGTTGAATGGACAAAACCCGGCCCTACTTACGGGGTATGGAGGCTTTGGTCTCAGTCTTACGCCATCTTTCGATCCTGAAATTCGCGCCTGGCTCGACGCGGGGGGCGTATACGCAATCGCCAACCTGCGAGGGGGTGGTGAGTTCGGCGAAGAATGGCATACAAATGGCAGCGTAATGCACAAACAAAATGTTTTTGACGATTTCGTTGCCAGCGCGGAATACCTAATCAAAACGGGCTACACCAACTCCTCCAAGCTGGGCATCGTGGGCGGAAGCAATGGCGGCCTGTTGGTGAGCGCAGTGACGATCCAGCGCCCGGAACTGTTTCGGGCAGTGGTCTCTATTGCGGGCGTCCACGACATGCTGCGATTGGAGTCGACGGAAAACGGGCAGTTCCTGACTGCAGAGTTTGGTTCTGTGAAGGATCCCGAACAGTTCAAGAACCTCTTCGCCTATTCGCCGTACCATCACGTCAGAGATGGTGTCAAGTATCCTGCCATTTTGTTTCTCACCGGAGAGAACGATCCGGCGGTTGCTCCGTGGAATTCGCGCAAAATGACCGCTCGGCTTCAGGGGGCCAACGCTTCCGATCATCCCGTTCTGCTGATCAACTTTTCCAATGCCGGGCACGGAGGGATTGGTGCTTCGGAAGACCAACAAACCGCGATGGACACATATACTTACGAGTTCATGTATGAACAGCTTGGCGTGAAGTGGGCCGGCGGGTCGCACGCGTCTCAATGAAACACTTCGCGAAGGCGAACGCGCAAACCGGACAGATAAAGTGCTACTTCCAAATGTCCGGTTATCCGACTTACCAGGACTCAGCCGTGTGTTACAACGAAATGTTCCGAATCGCCGACACCCCGGACTGGCGTATGCCCGCGATTCGCTTCTCACCATTCTCCCTCCGCCTCGTCAAACAGAGAGGATGCCGGTGGGACTAATCATTACGATGCAATGTCGCGGTGCAAAATGGGCGAGCAGCAACGTGCTTCGCGGGCAATTTCGCAAGACCTTGATGTAGAATCGGCCCTGGCTGTCGAGCTGGGCGAAGCCGCAGTCTGACAACTGCTTGGCGCGCGGCATGATCGAACTGGGAGATGGCAAGGAGAAGTGCATGAGTGCTCGAAAGAGCAGAGGCTTCTTGTTTATGTTAACCACATTCTTCCTGTCCGCTGTCACGACTGAACTTCACCCTTCCGATAAGATCGGCCTTGAGCACTCACGCGATTCCATCATCCGTATCGTCAACCAGATTCAAAGGGCAGACTACGAAGGCGACCGCCCAGCTCTGAAGCACCTCCACGACGAACTCGCGCCCATCCCTGAAGACAACAAGCTCGCATCGCGTATGCTCTACTGGCGTGGATTCGCGTTGTGGCGCAGAGCGATTAACGGCTTCAACGAATCTCCGACCCCAACTGATCTCGAAGCGGACCTCACGCAGGCGGTCAGCGATTTCAACGACGCAATTACCCGGGACCTTGCATTCGTCGAACCTAAGATTGGAGCAGGCTCCTCTCTCGGCTACCTCATGTACTTGAACAAAAAGGACTCAACCCGCGTTCAAGAACTGCTCCAACAGTCGAGTCCGCTTTTGAAAGAAGCCATGGCAACAGCCCCAAACAATCCTCGTCTGCTCTGGGTGCTCGGCCCGATTCGTTGGTCTTCGCCTCCAGAGCGCGGAGGGGGCCAGGACAAGGCGATTGAAATTTACAACAAAGGATTGGAAGTAGTTCGCGACCAGAAGCGTGACGCGGTTGATCCGCTGGAGCCCTCATGGGGAGAACCCGAGCTGCTGATGAGTCTCGCGTGGTCGAATCTGAACCGAACCGCGCCTGATTCGAACGCCGCCGAGCAGTATGCGGAGGCTGCCCTCAAACTGGTTCCTTACTGGCACTACGTCCGCGACATTCTGATGCCCCAGATTCGAGCTGCCCAAGCCAAAGCCCTCAAACCCTGAACTTGTCCGGCTAGCCGACTTATCAGGAGTTGTTGCGGAGGCAAATTGAGGGAGCGTCACGGCACTTACAAAGATAGGTAACGAAGTTACGGAAAAAAAGCGCGGCCTTCAGTCTGGGAAACGCCACAAAATGCAGTTAGACGATCTAATATTCGCCCAATGTGGCTGAATGCTACTAATCTCGATTTCTTCATCTCGGTACGAGAGCTTTCGCGGCGCGCACTCTGTTCACCTCTGACCTTGAAGTCTGATTGGAGGACGAGCTGCTGCCCTATGGCTGGAAAAATATGGAACCATCAGCAAGCCGTGTTTGCCTCAAAGATGGACGCTTTGCGTTATAGTTAGGAGGTGGCGCTGTGCATCCGTACTTCGCGTTATCACGCACCTTGGGAAGATACCGCACAAGCAAACTCACTTTGATGTGAGAACCCGGGTCACCCGGACGGGTCTGATTTACCCCATATGTAATGGTCATTGAGCGGTCATCCCACCACAATACGCTGATTTCTCTATGTCCCTCAACGCTCTCTATGACAACTTCGTGGGTGCAGTACACATCAGTACTATGTTCGCCAACTTTGACCGTAAGCATTCCACCCTCCTCAGGAGAATTTCCCATCGGAGCACTTGATTCAGAATAACCGGTCGCTTTAGCCCAACCAGACGAAGGGCCATATTCAGTTTCGGATCGAAATGCATCCATAAAGTTGGGGCAATTCGAAGCTTTCGTGTCGCGCACCTCCAAGACAGTTACGGTTCCCGACGCTGCACTCTTGTTCCCAAATGCCGTGTCCGGAATTGAATGAATAGAATAAACAATCTTTGTGGAACGGCCCGGGCGGAGAGTTCGGATAAAATCAGCGGCTCCACTCAGTTTAATGTCACGTTTTAGTTCTCTGCACAAAAAGTAGCCGGGGTCAGCAGTAACGTCATGCCCCCAGATTTTGTGACCATCTGGTGTTACCGAAGGCAGGTCATCTACACGTATCGTAATCTCTTTCTCCGCCTGTTGGCCTGTTACGTGTGTTTTATCTGAGTCTTGAGTCCACGCCGCGGAAGAGAGCAAGAGAATAACGGCAAACCCGTTCCTCGGCCGAATCATATACTCCTGACAGCTCGAATATCTGCTCATGGTGGCCATGGCGAGCATACTAGCACTAGGTGCGACGCGTGTGAATTGGTAGTGCCACATTCGGGACTGGGAGTTGATCAGATGCCGCCACTTTTCCTTGGACGTGCGCGGTCTTGCGGTGGAATCGAGAGGCTCGGTTCCTTTTTTAGTCGTCAATCGAGCATTCCACTCCCAAGCCCAGTGCCTGATAAACGCACTAACCGGACAAGTGGAATTCGACTCTAACTCGAATGGACTGGATTTCACTGCACCGAAATATTCTGGACAACGTGATCCTGCGATTGTTCGTCTATGCTAATCACATAGCTGCCGAAATTCCCCGCTAGCTTTTCAGTCGCTTGCTTCTTGCGCCGGTCGTTCGAATGGAGACATCGCTGAGTGGTTTTGAGAGAGGCGTACCAGCTAGCTCGCGCACCGTCTCGATGTCCCTCTCCTTTTTCGATCACTCTTTATAGTGCGGTACGTCACAGATCGTCGAATCCTTTTTAACTTCGCATTCATTGCTCAACCAATTCCACGTTATATCCAACGCCAATTGCATTTCTGACTCGCGGCCCAGATAAGCCACCATACCCAAACACGCCTCGCAATCCCCCAGGTGCGCGATAAACTCCGCGCTCAACAACATCTTTGAAAATCGTTTACAGGGTTTTGGTTCAGATCCTCTTGGCGGAGGGCTAATGTTTGAAAGATTATTCGACGGTGAACTCATTGAATATTTATTTGACATCAAATTAACCTCGGCGTATACAGCAACGACACTTAACCCGGAGGGTATATGCGCCTGCGGCTTCTTGGCAAGTTCTCTGCCGTATTCCTATTCACTCTGATATTCGGTACTGCTCACGCTCAATCACTGCCGCCTACAACTTTCGATGACCAGGTGGGCTTGCAGCCGTATGGCGCTTATCACGGTGGAGATATCGATTCGGTCGGCCTCGGCAATGGCACGCTGACCTTGCACATGCCTTTCCTGACGTATCCTCAGCGCGGCAGCCTGCAATTTTCTTTCAATCTGTTTTATAACAATGAGCCTCAACATGTTGCTGAAGAGATGGAAGGAAACAACGTGTATTACGTTTGGGGATATGCAGGTGTTTATACGCCTTTACCAATTGAGAGAGGTGATGTTTACGTCGGCTGGGCCCAGCAAGTGGGTACGATTGGTACCGCTATAAATGTTGACATCCCCCCGAAAACGTCACACTACGGAAACTACGCCGTTCAGTTTGCCGATGGAAGCAAGCATCCGCTTGGTAATCTCGGAACATTTGGACTTTACCTGGACACCGGCACGAACCGCTACTACGAGTATGGGGGACCTTTTGAAACCTTGGACGGAACTGGATGGAGGTTGAACGGTCCCCTCAATACGGAGACAGTGCTATCGGGTCCCGCCACCGGAGTGATCGCACCGGATGGGACAATGTACGGACCGGTGAGTGGCGCCGCAATGGAAGATCCGAATGGCAATGAGATTACGCTGGGTGCGAGCAGCTTCACGGACTCTCTCGGTAGAGTAATCCCGATTCCACCGACCGCATCTTCCACATCTAATACCGGCACCTCAGCGTGTCCCAATTCGCCGCTCACTGTTTCTTTCGCAGTGTCGTGGTCTGTGCCAAGTCCCGGAGGCGTCAACGAATCCTATATTTTTTGTTACGTGAAGGTTGCAGTCAATATACCTCCAGTGAATGGCGCGCAGGCGTCGAGTGCTAACATCACTAAATTACAATCCATCGTGCTGCCAAACGGTACGAGTTGGAATTTCACCTACAACGATCCCGGCGACGGCTCGATGTACAACGGCGCTCCGATTAATTACGGCACCTTAACCCAAGTCACTCTTCCGACTACCGGGTCCATTTCGTACACGTATTCGACTCTTGGAACTCTAACTTGCGGGCTGGAGGGCAGGTTCGTCGCGACCCGCACGTTGAATGACACTACCGGCCCGCACCAATGGTCTTATGCCTACACGCTCTCAGGTGGCATCGTCAGTTCGACCAAAGTCACTGATCCGCTCGGAAACTACGCCGTTCACACTATTGGTGGTGGGTGCGCTCCAATCGAAAACGAAGTTCAATATTATTCGAGTGCCGGAGCCCTACTGAAGACCGTCACCACGGCATTTGCCGACGCAGCGGTCAGCAATAACTCGAATAACTACATAAATGTTGTTCCCACGACTATACAAACGATCTGGGCCAACAACGAGACCGATCAAACCGTCACGGCCTATGATTCAGGTTTTAGTTACAGCGACTACATAGGAGGCACCACCACCGGTACGGGCATGACCCCGGATGTCGGGCTCTATGGAAAAGTCTTGACCAAAACGGATTATGATTACGGAAGCGGCGCGCCAGGTTCTGTTCTGCGTACGACGACAACAGCCTATAAAGCATTCAGCACGCCAGCCTATCTTACGAACAACATGATCAATCTGCCGTTGTCAGTCCAAATTACCGGCACACAAACTGGCTACACGACTTACGGCTACGACGAAAATACTCTTGCCTCCTCGGGAGTTTCCACCCAACACGATTCGAGTCCTCCAACTGGCACGAGTCGTGGTAACCAAACCTCCGTTCATCGGCAATTAAACAATGGCAGCGCCACCTCCACGACAAACTGCGCAATTTCGGTTAGCAGTGGCGGATATTTAGTGAGCTATGCGACTTATTACGATACGGGAACCCTTAGCAATTCGGTGGACTCTTGCGGGAGTTCTGCTACAGATAGTCTGCACATGACGAAATATCTTTATTCTTCCACTTATGTCGGCGCTTATCCGACCACGGTTACAAATCCAAAAAGCCAAATGACGCTCCATGCCTACGATTTCAATACCGGTCTGCTAACCTCAAGTACTGATCCGAACAACCGAATTACCACGTTTACCTACGACAATATGTGGCGCTTGGCGAGAGCCAATTATCCCGACGGCGGCCTGTCTACTGTCACTCATCAGGAAGCAACTTATCCATTCACCGCGACCCTCACCAAGAAAATCACTTCCTCTCAAAATTATGTGGCCACGAATGTGTTCGATGGTCTTGGACGTTTAACACAATCGCAGGTCGATGACCCTCAAAACACGATATACACTGACACCACCTATGATGCCGATGGACGCAAAGGATCCGTTAGCAATCCCTATCGGAGCATGACCGACCCCACATATGGGATCACCTCCTACGTCTATGATGGATTGGATCGCACCTGTGTCGTCGTTCCTCCCGACGGCACAGCCGCCGGGCCAGCCTGCCCAGTCACTCAGCCCTCCAATGACGTTTTTACGACCTACGCTGGCAACACAACGACAGTAACTGACCAGGCTGGCATCTCGCGCAAGAGCCAAACCGATGGGCTGGGGCGGCTCACCAACGTCTGGGAAAACCCAGCCGGCCTGAACTATGAGACCACTTACACCTACAACAATCTCGACAATCTGCTCAGTGTCACGCAAGGAAGCTCGCACACGCGGAGTTTCAGCTTCGATTCACTCAAGCGCCTGACAACCTCGACCAATCCCGAGGCCGGAACGGTCAGCTACACGTACGACGCAGACAGCAATGTGGTGACAAAAAAAGATGCTCGAAGCGTTACGATTACCTATGCCTTCGACACTTTAAATCGAATGACCGGCAGAACGTACTCGAACGGCGATCCAGCGGTTAGCTACACATACGATCAATCAACGTGTGTCGTGGTCTCCACGTGCTACAACATTGGTCGTCGCACTAGCATGACGGATGCAGGCGGTTCGGAATCTTGGGCTTATGACCAGATGGGCCGCGAATGGGGCGAACAGCGCACAACGAACAGCATCACAAAAACGACGGGCTACACCTATAACTTCGATGGCTCTCTCGCCACGCTCACCTATCCTAGTGGCCTGACGATTACCTACACCGCAGATTCAGCCGAACGGCCCAGCGAAGCTCAAGACCTCACAAACAGTGTCAACTATGTGCAAGGAACTTGCGCCAATGGTGTCGGAAGCTCCGGCGTGTGCTATGCCCCACAGGGGGCGGTGGCAAAACTTCAGGAAGGCGTAGTCTCTGGTTCAGGAACCGTCACTCTCACCGACACCTATAACAATCGCCTCCAGCCGAACACGTTTGACATGGCGGATAAGCATGGCGATGGTCACATTCTTACTTATAGTTTCGTAGACGCGAACAGCCACAACAACGGCAACGTGATCAGCATCACGGATAGTAATCCGGCAGCGCGTTCGCAGCAGTTCACCTATGATGTTCTCAACCGCCTCCTAACCGCTGAAACCACATCCACGTATGCCACCAGTCCCGCAGATTGTTGGGGTGAAGCTTACGTCTACGATAACAACACTACATCGGCGGGCGAGTTTGGAAATTTGACCAACATCAATGTGGCTTCGTCGGCCTATAACGGTTGCACGCAAGAAAGCCTTAGCGTTACAGCTATGTCCAACAACCAACTTTCCGCAACGGGCTTCAGCTATGACGCGTCGGGGAATCTCCTAGCTGACGGCACGAACACCTACGCCTTCAATGCGGAAAGCGAAATCAAATCTGCAACCGGTGTAAATTACACATACGATGGCGATGGCAACCGCCTTGAGAAATCGAATGGCAAAATCTACTGGTATGGAACGGGAACGGAAGTTCTCGACGAGTCCGATCTCTCCGGCAATATCACCGACGAATATGTTTTCTTTGGCGGCAGACGTGTCGCTCATAATGTGGTGAGTCCGGCCGCCACCACGTATTACGCTGAAGATATGCTGGGCTCTTCGAGGTTAATAGTAAACTCCAACGGCGAAGTTTGCCACGATTCCGACTTTTATCCCTTCGGTGGCGAGCGTGTTTATTTCGACAGTTGCGATCAAGACTACAAATTCCAAGGCAAGGAGCGCGACGCGGAAACCGGCAACGATGATTTCGGCGCGCGCTATTACTCATCGCGATTCGGTCGCTGGCTCTCGCCAGATTGGTCACCCACTCCGTCCCCAGTACCCTATGCGGATCTCGTTAATCCGCAGACGCTGAACCTCTACGCCATGACTCGCAACAACCCCGAAACTTTCGCCGACCTCGACGGACATGATCTGGAGGCACCTGAGGAATTTGGCGGAAATATCACCGTGGCTGGTCCTGGTGATTTCGGCCCTCCCCCAACTATGACTACGGTGAATAACCTCGGGGATTTCGGGGCGAATTATTACGCCACGGCTTTCTGCACGTCGGATGACTGTCCACAATCTCAGAATTCTGGAACGGGACAAGGTCAATCAGATCAGAAAACGCCGGAGCCACAGAAGCCTCCTTCATCGTGGAAGCCCGGTCAGCCATTGCCCAATGATCCAAAAGATCTTGGTCCTGACTGGCGCAAGAACGATAAGCACCGTCCTCCGAATGGCGAGCAATGGGTAAATGACAAGACTGGCGAAAAATTAGATTTTGACAGGGCACAGCCGGGCAAGCCACGATGGCGACAGGAGGACCACTGGCACTACACACCGCCAGGTGGCGAGAGGGGAGATCACAGAAGGCCGGGAGATGTAGCATTAAGGGTTTTGCAGGAAGCCGCCTCTAGCGCGGTACAAACTGTGAGAGCGCATCCAGTAGCGGCGGCCGTGACAATCGGAACCATAGCCGTAGCAGCCACGATTTTAACCGGCGGAGCGGCGGCTCCAGCGCTCGCTCTTGTTCCCTGAGCGCAAGGAACCGAAAGGAGTATTTCGAATGAGATTCGAGGAATTGGATAACAAGCTGCCAAACGGGTTCCATGATGCCAAACTGCATGATTTGAAGATTGATTACCTGCGCGGGACGGTAGTCTTACGCATGGCATTAGATTTTGGCAACCCGAACGGTCCGAAACAGACGGATTATAGAATCGGGGAATTGCGGGTTTCGGGTCTTTCTTTTTGTTCTATTGATGCCCCTGATCCGGGTTACAACTACCTGCCACACGGAAGTGCCCTAAACATCTCAGGTGATATGGCCAAAGTCGATACATTCCCAGAACTTGAAGAGCTTTCAGGCACTCTACCCCCTGGAGTTTCGTGCTATCGATTCTTTGTGAACGAGTGGAACTCCTTCATCTACATAGCTGCGAAGGACGCTCAGATTTTCTGGATTGAACAGGAAGAAGGATCAACGCCAGGAGCAACAACTGAGTCTCATTAGTTGATGCTGATCTCGGAAAACTGAATCGCCTACTCCCCGAGAAGACTATTCGTGAGGTATTTGGCAACCAACCGAATCAAGGAGCTATTGAACTGATCTTGGATTGTTTCAAATACGGATGAGTTATCTTCACGTAGATGCTCTGCAGGTTTATCGATGTTCCGGTGAACGTGCTGGCTTCGATCGCCACATTCTCGGCCACGGTTGTGTTGTCAGTCGGTAGCGTTCCAGCATTGGAAAATGTTGCTTGATAGGCGAGCCTAGTCCGGTATCCGAGTCCACTCGAAAAGGCGCGGAGTGGAATCGGGAATCCTGACGAAACCCAGCCCATGAGGCGAATCAATAAAACTGCGCGTCGCCTCTGGCGTCCACGCGTTTAGGTAACGCACTTCATCCGGCAAGGTATGCTGGTCGTCATCCAAGCTGTGGCAGTCATTGATGCTTGCCATTGCTTCGGTGTTGCGGCCTAGAAGACCAAGAGCTTTTCCACGGTAGCAGTAGGCCGGCGCGAACGTTGGCAGAATTTCTATCGTGCGACTGTAGGCGTCTATTGCACCCTGATAGTTGCCAGCTGCCCCGCGAAGACCCCCGATTCTGTACATAATCCGCATACTGTTGGGAGCGGTTTGCGCCAGCCTGGCGTCGAATCGATCCTGATTTAACCAATCGAGATTACGAACGGCGGTACGTACCGCGAAAACCAGCGCCACGACAACCAGAACTATTTTCCAATGACGACTTCGAGCCAGTAAGATCGCCAGCAGCAGCGCAACCCCTAGGCTTGGCGCATAGGCCAAACGCTCGCCCATAATTGTCCCAGTCAAAAATAGAATGTTGGCTGTTGCAGAAAACAGAATCATCCACGCGAAAATCGGCGCGCGAAATTGCCGATGGCGAACAGCTAAGAAAATCGCTCCACTGACGAGAACTAGTCCGGACCACGCTCGCCAATCACCGAATCCCATTACGAGCGGAATCTGATTAAAAGAATAGTCAGCAGAAAGCGTAATTGGGAGCAACGTTTTGAACATATAGAGGCATTGGACCCAGAGGGCGGTGAGTATGCGTGGACCAATGGAGAGAAGGATGATCGGATTTGTTTCGGGCATGACCCGGCCAAGTGGGCCGGACGCGAGCGCGCGGTGCATCAGCAACGCGGTCGCGACGACGACACCAGCACCGACCGCGGGGAAGAGGGAATCGCGACGCCGATCTTTAGGCGGAAAAGCGAGGGGCAGTGCGGCGAAGGCAACTGCACTTTCTTTCGAGAAGACAGCAAGGGCGAAGAGTATCAGGGCGGGAATTGGACGACGATGATAATAGAAGATCAACGCCGCGAGACCCAGTGCGGCGCTTATCGTCTCCGCCGATCCCACAATCGACGTGGTAGCTTCGGTATGAATCGGGAAAAGTGCAAATAAAAGGGACGCAGTGAACGCAACCCGCGGTGCCATTTGGACTGTAAGCAAAAACCGGTAGAGCAGGACCACGACCGCTGTACCAGCCACTAATCCAAAAGCATGAAATATTGCTGGTCGAGCACCAACAACCGCCCAAAGAATGGCCCATATTGTCTCTGATACCGGTCGAAATAACTGTGGCGTGGAACCGTCTGGCCAATATCCCGATGTCCAAACGTGGGTTAGGTAACGGAGTGAGTGCAGGGATTTGTTGTTAACGATTACAGCCAGATCATCCCAAACAAATCCGCAGGCGACCGCGCCGAGATTCGGCAACAGGAAAGCCAACACTAGCCACAGGCTTGCGCGGGAAATAGGCGGCTGAACTGTTGCGGTGGTTGCTACCGCTCGAATTTCGCCTTTACTTTTTTTTGCGTTTGCACGTTCCTCTTTTCGACGGAGACGACGGCTGCGGCTCATACCTAACCCTCCTAGTGGGTTTTTGTTGGTGGAAAAGTCAGCGGGGCTAATTGTCAGGACCTTCAACGTCACGTCGAATTCGGATTTCATTTCTTCGCCGCCAAATTCTTCCGACGCAGAATTTGCAGGTGAATTTTGTCCAAGATGTGCAACCTTCTGGTGGCACTATTGAGTTCTTTCCGCAAACCCTACAGTTGAGCAAGTCTCCTCCTGAAAGTTTGGGCTTCAGAATTGTCTGCTCGTGAAAATTAAAAGCGACGCCGCTTCGAGGACGGGAGTGGGCTTCCCGCGGCAGGCACGACGCCGCTTCAGACAACACCGGTGAAGTCCGATCTCTGGCCCGGTGCTGCTTTGCCTTGCTCGCCAGAACTTGTACAGAAAAAGTTGAGCAACTCCGCTTAAATGCCTTGCGTGATCTCGCACAACAAGGGGGCCGCGCGGTTTGCTCATTTCGGAAAGAACGCTGTAAGTCCCTTCTACGGGGATTCGGTCACGTTGTTTCCGTTCGCTGCCTCGACCGAAACTGGTAAAGCAAGAAATTTAATGCCGTGCCGCTTTAGCCCGAGCGGATGCCCGTGTTTCAAAAGCCGCATTGACTTTCTTTATGGAAGCTTCGAATCGGCGGATAATAACTGTGGAGACCTTGCGAACTTCGTTCTCATATTGCCCCAAGAGTTTTTCGGTGACGGAAATGAAGACGTTTCCAGGCATCTTGTTATCTGTGGTGAGCTGGTTGAAGAGATCGATTTCCGTGTCTATTCCTTTCATTTCCTTGTAAGCGTCGGACTCTTCGCTCAACAAGATGTCGATGAATTCCAACTCAGTTTTTTCAGAGGTGAGTGCTTGAATAATCTGGGATGGAAGCGGCTGAATTAGGGAGCGATGGACTTTAAGCCATACAGCGTTTCTGTCGGCTCTAATCCGCTCACGTTCGACAGAGAAGCGATTAAACTTCTTATCTTTTAAAATCTGTAGGCCGCGGTCATGCGTTTTTTCCTGCGTGGCGAAACCTGCAATGATGGCCGCTGAATCTTTTCCCTCCAGATCCGCGTGATCGCGCTCGCGCTGAGTACTGGCTAGAGATTTCCTGCGTCTGGCGTCATCCCTCGCCGTTTTGAGTTTTTCTTCCTCTTTATTCAGTTCGTTAATTTCCATTTCGAACTCATGTAGCTTTTTGTGTTCCACTGGTATTTCTCCTTTTTACAAATTCCATTTGTGACGTTTGTGATTTCCCCAGAGGTGAATAAAAACTTTGAGCAATGCCGTTCCCATGCCTGTGCGATCTCGCGCCCCGGGGGCCGCACGACATTGCCCGTTTCGGAAAACGCAATGTGCCCCTGCAAAGGGGGTTCCGGCACGTTTCCCGTTCGCGCACCTCGCCGAAACTCGTTAAATTTTAAGATTCTTAAAACTTAGGAAGGTTCTCTGAGCGCCTGCGAGAAGCCGTTTCCAGAGCTGGAGGCGTTTGCAAAAATATTCAGCGATTCCCGACATTTGACCACATACTGCATGTCTCGGTACCTCTTCCACGGATGCACGAATGTCGTTCTCGGTTAAACGCGCTACGCGGCCGAGAACCTCAAGAAGTTTTGGATCGCGATTAACGGAACTGAAGACCAACCGTAAATCTTCGCCGTTCTCAAGGTATGAATGAACGTGGTCAATCGAAATCAGCGCCGCCTTTTGGGTTATCAAAATGTTTCCGAGATGTGGCGTGCATCCACTTCCTAGAAAAAGACGTGCCGCAGCGACGCGGAGATAGGGGGTTTCATCGAAGTCCATCGCCCGTCTGATTGACTCGATTTCGTCAGAAGTCAGGCCCTTCTCGAACCCAAGATAGAATTTGTCGGAAGGATCGTTTCCGTTGCGGACTTTAAGAACCTGTCTCGCTGCATAACCAAGGCTAGCTGCGCTCGGAACAATACGCGATGCCAAGCAATAGCCTGTCGGAAGTTCGCCGGGATGCCACTTCAGATTAAATGGTGAGCCTTCTTTAGCGAATTTGACGATGTAATCTCTCGAAAGTTCGCGAGCTTCTTTCTCAGTACAAATTGTAGTGTGCTCTACCGTGTGGATTCCAATCCGTCGCAGAATGCTTTGGGCCAGAAACTCGCTCACGAACGGATTCACCTGTGAACCGAACTCCCTTTTGGAGAGAAGAAGCCATCTACTGCAAAGCCGAGTGGAAGGCTTCTTCCAAAGTTCTTCTGCGTGAGACCGAGCCTCCCAAGCAGAAATTCCAGGAAACCTTGCGAGCGAACGGACGGTTAACTCGTCGATTGGGGAATGCATCACACACGCCACAACGAGGAAGACTCTTCAAGAAGCTGCTGACCCAAAGGCCTGAAACAAGTAAGATGCGGATCGATTTCCATTTCTGGAGATCTGGAAATCTCTTTCTCCGCGTATTGCTTCCACAGCTTCAGTCGTCGGCAAAAATAATCAGCTAGGCCGGCCGTCGAACCACAGGCTGGATGCCGTGGAATTTCGAAGACCGATTCGCGAATATCCGTTTCCGTTAGGGCATTTACGTCA
The DNA here is from genome assembly GCA_963838475.1 of uncultured Acidobacteriota bacterium. Classification (GTDB taxonomy): domain Bacteria; phylum Acidobacteriota; class Terriglobia; order Acidiferrales; family UBA7541; genus Palsa-295. The sequence continues at coordinate 185,320 of CAWIRJ010000003.1, read as the reverse complement.
TCGAGTGCCTTGAACGCTTCTGCTTTTCTATCGACGAAATAAAAAAGCTTTCTCAGATCCTCGCCGCTCTCAAAATGTGAACGCGCGTGATCGATCGAAATTAACTGACCATTTTGTGTAACAAGCAGATTAGAAAAATGCGGGCAAGAGCAACCGAGGAAAACGCGTGCTGCAGCGATGCGCAAATACTGAAGGCCGTCTATCTTCATCGCCTGCTTGATACGTTCGATTTCCGATTCGGTAGGCCTGAAATCCGCGAAAAACTTATCCGCCGGTACGCAGGTCTTTCCTAGTGCCTGTGCCGTCAGCTCTTCGAACGTCTGATAAGCGCGAGCGCACGTTTGCAGGAATTGCGCGCGGGCACTTAGACTTGGGATGATCGTCCTACTAACAAAGTCGAGGGTCGCCGCGTGTGGGACTCGTCTAGACGCTAAGCACCAGGTGGAGGGTGTGCCTGTAGGATTCCACGTAAGCGTCTGAGCCGTTCCTTCTTTCTGCGCCACCTTCACGATGAAATCATCCGGCAACGCTTTCGCCTGCGCGGACGTGCAAATGATTTGCTCGCTGGGAGTCCGAATTCCCAACCGCCGCATAATGGCACATCCAAAAAAGTCTGCGACGAACGGATTCATTACTTTGCGTGCCCGCATCGACTGAGCTAACGGGTCTGTCGTATTCGGCTGATACTCGGAAAAGGTTCGAGTCTTGGCCCAAGGCAGGAAATGAGTTTCGAACCCTTTGCGCATGCGCGAACTCGAAGCCGAAATGAGCAAATAAATAGCGTGCGCCGAGTCTTCTTTGGGCGTTGCCATATCTCTCTCCTTTTACAATCTCGTTTTCTGAAGTTATTTCAAGAACCTGAGAAGGCGTACTGCGGATTCCAGCGCACATTCCTGAATTTTGTTGTCGAGTTCGCTGGCCAGTTCCTGAAAACGGGTGAACTTGGCTTTCCGGAAACTTCCGAGAATTACTTGACGCAACTCAGACGTGGAGCAATCCCACGCATCGTTTTCTTCAGGAATAAGAGCGACCTCCAGCGTATCCGCAAGATCCAAACGTCCCTCGGCGACAAGCTTTTCTTCGATCGTTTCGGCTGCTTCGCGGAGTTGTTTCCATCCCTGATACCTACGTGATGAGACGCGATTGGAGCGGGGATATTTCAAAAAGTTGTTTATGTGAATCGCAATCCTGCGGTGTGCAACGGAGCAGTCCTTGCAAATCTTGTGTTCCGCGCATCGAAGACTTTCCGGAAACAGACAACCGCATTGCACGAGTTTTCCGTCGCAACCGCAGAACCAACACCAATCTCCGTTCTTTCGTACTCGTTTTTGCGCGGCAAGCGTTTGCTGTGCGACGTACTCGACGAATGCCCGAGATTCGGAATTTAGTTCATCAAAGTTAATTGTCACCGGGATGTTTCTCCTTAATTGTTCTAAGAATTTGTCCGCGTAGGCTGCTATCGCTTGTGCAATTTCTTTCGGGAATGGAATTACTGTGTTTTCTTGAGCAGGCATTTGTGCGGCCATCCGGCGAAAATTGCCATTCCGCATTTCCCGCAATAACTGGAAACGGTAGGCTTGCCAGGGCGTTTTGAAAGACTCATTTTAGAACTCCACCGTTCTGCGACCGGGTGATGCCAGAATTCCCCAGCCGCGATCTTGATTCTTGCGGCACTGAAAATTGAGCATCGCAATCACGCACGCGTAATCATCGTGCTGTCCGCGCGGTGCCGATATAGCGGAATGACCGCCGCTTGTCCGCCGGCACTCCAATAACCGCAATTCTCTAAGCGATTCGGGATGATCCAGCAGTTTCAAATTCCCCTGTGAAAGCGACAGCTTGAGAGTGAGGAAGATTTCAGGCTTATTGCGAGCGCTCCATGGCAATTGAATGACTTCGATTCCACGCAGAGACAAGAGCTCTTTGAGGAAAGGGAAGCCGAACTGATCCGCGTAGACTGTCTTGAGCGAATAGGCCTTCAGCGTCAGTGCGATTTCGTCCACCACTTCTTTGACGCCGCGGCGACTCCAACCACGCACGAGGTCCATGTTAGTCACGTCATCCTGTCCCCGTTTGGATCGATGCCCAATCGCAAATGTAAATCGGTCTTTACCGGATAATCCACTCGCATCAATGGCTGCCATGTAGTGAGCCTTCAGCAGCTCTGCAAATTGCTGTTCGCGAACGCCTGTTCGAATCGCGACCGAGATATCGCTATCCGGCAAGAACTGATCGACATCGTCCAGCCATTCGGCGAGAAACTCTCTGCGATAGTTCTGCGGATCGGCTACCCGTTCGCGTTCAAGCTCTTCGGCTGGAATTGTCGAGTTCATCAGAGGTGTTGGGCAGTGCAACACGAGCCTGTCACCATCTTCGAACCGTCGCTCCCAGCGGTCGAACAGCACTCCAACTTTGGTCCACGGACTTCCGAGCAGGATTAGCTTTCTGTTGGGAAACTGAATCATCGCGGGAGTGAGCGATCTGACGACTTCACGGTCGATATCCGCGCCTTCTGCCCTCCAGATGCCTACTTCATCGCATAGCGCGAGCGGTGCCGTTATGCCGCGAGGTGCTCTAAAGCTGCACGTCTGGACGCTCACTACGAAGCCGTTCTTCAGGTCAATGCTGCCCTTTAACAGGCCATCCGTTTCCACTTCTGAGCGCAAATCGGTATTGCTGTAGAAATCCGTCAAATACGAGACTATCTCGCGCGCCACGTCCTTCGATTGCGCGACGATTGGAACCCGCAACCTGTCGCCTTTCGCCGCGTATCGCCGGTAATTCTCGGTGTGGATCTTATACGCCAGGTACTTGCACGCTGTTTTTGTTCCCTGGCTTCGTCGGCCTTTGATTGCTGTCAATTCCGGGTAATCGCGGAGCGTAGGCTCATCTCGTCCGCTCATGGCCTGCCAGAGTTCTAGTTCACTATTGGTTAGCGGCAAGCCGTCGAAGGCTTTGTAGGCGGCAATCCAGCTTGGTGAAATTGGCTCTTGGAGGATGTCCCGGCAAAACGCTGCGAAGCTAATCTGTTTTGGAATCTTCATTGTTGGTTTTCTTCCGAATGTTCTCGTTCCGCGATCTCTCGCAGTCGTACTTCCAATGTTTTGGCGTCACGAGCTTTGCGATCCAGGCCCGCGGCTGTTAGGTGCAGTCTCAGCGAGTTACCAAACGTCGCTAAGATGCCCGCAACGGGCGCAACCTTGCCTTTCTCGTCTACCAAGCCATTCCGTTCGAGGTATCGCATCGCCATTCCAAAGCACGCCAGATTGCCCTTCGCCGCGAACAGGATGGCTTTCCGGGCTGAAGTGATGTTTTCTTCACCGCCGAGATCGGAAACCCAGCCGGCGTAGAATTCATCGATTAGCCGTTGCAAATCAGCGTCGGGAACGATGCCTGCCCGCACCGCGGCTGACTGTGCACCATGCTTCAGCGCGCCTGGTTCGCCGCATTGATTAAAAGCCACGATATTCGCCTTGCGGGCCTCGCGCTGCGCGTCAGTGACGATTCGCGGCCGTTTCTTGGGCTTTTTCATGGTCTGTTTCCTGACTTCCTTGGGATTTGATTCCAATACATTCCGAGGCACAGTTAAACCCACACCGGATACCTTCCGTGATCTAGAAACTACATATCACGCGGAAAATGAAAGTGTTAAATCGGACTACGCTGCGGACTTATTCTTCGGAGCGTTTCAAATATCGACAAAAGCCGACGATAAAAACTAACCGGTTCAGCGGTTTTATAAGTTTTGGTGAGTATTTGTTACATTTTCACGCGCGCGCAAGAAGCAACGAAGCACTACATAGGCGTAGTTCTCGTTATCCATGAACTCTTTGGCCTCTTCACGAAACTTCGCTACATCAACAGCGTCGATACGCCAGCTTTTCGTTTCATCTTCGGACCTTTTCCTTGTGTTCGTAGCCGCATTTTAAGAATCCGAAAACTCCTAGAACTGACTGTCCCCATTGTCCCCATACCTGTGTGTGTGTAAGCGAATCAAAACTAAAAACGTCCCAAGAAGGACAATTTAAACGACGGGGACAGTTAGGGACGTTTGATAAATAAGATTAGAGTTATCTTATAAATACAACGCGTACACACTCACTCGCGCGCGAGTGGGGACACTTTGAGGTCTTGGGGACACTTCAAGTGTCCCCATTTGTCCCCACGCAATTGTCCCCAAGCGTACCCATTTTCAGGCGACCCGCCTGACTTTCGCAGGGCGTTTGGTATCGAGGTTTATGTCCCCAGCTGCCACGAGCGAATTTACGGCGCGCTCGAACGCTGTTGGTCCGAATCGCTCGTAATGAATGTGTTTGGCGATATCCCGCTTCAAATTCCAGCCTGGTTTGGCGTCCAGCGCGCCCAAAATAGCAAACGCGCACCGAGCGTCAGTGTTTTCGCCGGGGTTCGGTTTGAAGGCGTGGCGCATTCGGACCTGATACTCGGCAAAGGCTCGACCCGAAACTTCAATGTGCTTGGCGTAGAGAATGGAACGGCCACAAAAAGCGGCCGCGATCACCGCAGCTCGGATTGCAAGTTCGGCGGTGCGTGTATTTAGACCATGGATTTCTTTCAGCCAAACATCCCGCAATTCCCACACGTCGCCTGCAATTGTTACCGCGCACGGTTCCGTATATTCTGCCCCGCCTTCAAATGGCCGATACCGATACTGGAATGGCTGTGGGCAACGCCCAAAAATGAAGCGGTCGTGCAATCCGCCCATCGTGGCGGCACCGAAGAGCGACGAAAAATTGTCCTCGACGATACCGCCGATGATTCCCAGCCGGCAGTTCACGCTGATCTGTTTTCCACGCGCGGCAGTGACATCGAATTCACTCCTGCCAAATGCAGTATTCAAGGCGAACGGAAAAGATGCTCCGTCAATTTGCGCCTTCGTTAACAGATGGCCAAGTTCATCCGGCGAGAGCAGCCGAGCGTCGCCGCCGACATTCAATCTTCCTACGAGACCTTCGAAAGAACCTGCGAGCGTGTTCTCCAGGTGCGGTTTAGCGAGGCCCATGGTCGCAATCGCTCTCTCGATGGCCTGAGTTTTTCCCGAACCGATTGGTCCAATAGGGGCGCTAAAGAGATTTGTTCTATTTTCGCTTGGTGGAACCAGCGTTCCTGCAACAGTTAAAAGAGAGATCCAAGCGTAGGCGATGGGAAATTCACCAAGCCGTTTTTTGCAAATATCACCAAGGCGGCCATCAAGAACTGTCTCCGACATATCCGCAATTTTGACGGTGCCTGCGTTTGTTTCATGTGACTTAGGAGAAAGGTCGTCAAGCGTTTTCTCAATTTCGCAACGCAAATCTTCGACGCTGACGTGGTTATTTCCAAACCCGACCGATTGGCATTGTTCTCCAAGAACAATGAGTCTTCGTTGCGCAGCCTTGTACTTGACGATGTCAACGTAATTTTGGATATTGCTGATGCGCGGAAGTCCGTCGGCGAGCTGAGACAGATATGCCGCGCCGCCGGCCGCGTCGAGTTTTTTACTTCTCGACAATTCCTCCATGAGAGTCACTGGGTCCACATTCCTGTCCAGCTTCCCCATCGCCTGAAAGATCAATTGGTGCTCTCGAAGAAAGAAGTCTTGAACTTGGAGTTTCTCGACCGCCACTGCGAGCACGTCATTGTTTAGCAGGACCGATCCAAGAATGCTGCGCTCAGCGTCGAGATTCGCTGGAAGGGGCGGCGCTATAGTGCTGGGTTGGATCTTTGGCACGCTCACCGGCCCACCACCGATTCTGGCGAATCAACCAGCTGAATCCGGATCGCTACCGGAGATTTAGAGTTTGACTTACCATGACCTACTTCGAAAGTAACCCGGTCGCCCGCACGAAGAAACTCTCTTCCGATAACATCTACAGCATGAAAAAAATATTCCGCGCCATGTTCCACGCGGCTTTGCGGCTCGCCCAAGTCCAGCAAAAAACCGAACCCTTTGGAGCCGTACCTGGTCACCACACCGGGCCTGCGCATGTTAGGTCAGTTGTTTCTCCCTTAGATTTTAGGATTCTTAAAATGGTGTGCCGTCGGCGCCTGAACTTTGTCACGTAGCTTCTGCATACTTTTATGTACTTCCTGTTCCAGTCGCTTCGTGACCCCGCTCAGGCGCGAAATTACATGAAGTATTTGTGCCTTTCGTTCCGACGTTATTGGCTGCTCGCCTTTTTCGACCAAACGAAGCCACTCCCGAGATAGGCCGAACATGGCCGCAACCTGAGCGAGCGTCAATCCGGCTGTCTTCCTGGCCAAACGAATATCGTCGTGCATTCTTGTTCCTCCAAATAAAAAAGCCGTCGAGTCATGAAACCTCGACGGCCCGAAAAGATCGTATTTTCCGGTTAAGATTTTTCTAGTTTAGCGTTTCGCCGCATTTCCTCAATTAGATGCCAGCGCTTGCCGTGCGCGATCCTGAGTGACTTAGCGTGGGCAAGATGACTGGCTTCGTTACGTTCCGACCTCCTGGATTCTGCAATATCCGATAATTCTCGGAGGAAAGGTTTGAAAGGATCAAGAAGATGATCACTCGGCGAGAGCAAAAATCTGCCGTAGTTTACAACTTGTTCCGCTAGGTGGTGCGCGTAGCGAGGTTCAGGTTCCTTTTCGAGTTCGAAAAGCCAGCCGATGAATAATCTCTTCTGTTCTGCACGCTTAGCTTTCGCTGCCTTAATTCCGCCGTGGTTTTTCGCGTAAAGTACTTCCAAGTCCAGAATCCTCAAGTCATCGGCGAGGTGATCGCGCTCTGCGCACCAAGCTTCTAATCCGCGCGGTTGAAGATTAATCTCTCGCATCTCGCCGATGATTTGCGCGTCTGTTAGGAAGATATCTCGATTGAAGCGGTAATCATAATTGTTTTTGCGTCCAAGCCGAGCTTGCTTGACGTGCATGTGCTTCCAGCTCCGAGTGGAGGCACTCCGTTGAGCCAACCGAGGTACGGCCTTTTCTTGTCCGGTAAGCACTTCGACGACAGGACGTAAAACACTAAGGCGAACCAACTTGCAATTTGCTGTTCTGCACCGATCGCAGCGTCCATCTTTCACTAAAAAGAAGCCTTGTTTATTTCGGTGAAAATATTCATTGCCCGAGAATTTCGCATTGCCAGCAGCGACGCCCGCACGCGCAACACTGCGAGGAATAAGCATTCGTTCATTATCAGAGCAGAAAAATACCGGTAGCTCTTTCATGTTTGAACACACCCTTGCAGATCGAAATAACGTCAGCGGAGAAAATCAAAACATCAAAAGAATCGAGGTCGCTGAGCACCTGGCGATTCCATTCAAGCGAATGAAAATTATCTTCCTACTACATTAGAGTCAAAGAATTATCCAACGGTTGCTTAATTTCGCAGAATATTTTGAGAGTTGCACGCATCATCAAAATCACAAAAGCAGAATTTCAATGCCGCAAACCATCGTCACCATCGTCACGCCACCGCAACCTTTGCGCTCGCATCAAGTTCCGCCGTGACGATGTCATCGTCAGCCTTGACAGGTGCGTCACGTTTACGGCTCGCATCTCCAGACATCGCCCGTTCCAAGTGAAGATACCGGCCCCCATGTACTCGACCGCGATCGACCGTTATCCCGCGCTTTTCTAGGTTGGGCTTGATGCGTATTAATTCCGCCGAAAGCTGGTTTGCAGATTTTGGGAACTTCGGATGTTTGAGTGGTTGAGCGATTTCCGGATGGGCGACGTTAAACACTTCCAGGAAGGCTCGGAGTCTGCTCAAAAGCTGCAATGCCGTCCCGTGAAAGACATGTCGGTCCGCCTTGTCAAGAAATCGTAAGAGAGCTTCGGCGACAGGTGAAGAATCAAGTGCCGCGGCGTTCGCATCTTCTCGATTAGATCGATAGGCTGCGAGAAATGCTCCTGACGGAAAACCCATAGCTTGTTCGACGGCCACTCCCCACCGTGTAAAGTCTGCCATGCGTGGGGTAGACGACAGTTTCACACACGGCAACCGCCTAATTCCTTCGCATATAATGTTCAGCATTCCTCCGAATATTCGGGGACAGGCACGCTCGAAATCTGACCAAAAAGTCCGCTCGTCTCGGCGACTCTCTTCGCTGATCGGCTCGACATTAATCCATATGGAACGGTCAAGAAAGTCTGGTCGAATCGGCAATTCGTCTATGCCTATGCCGTTGATAATTTGCGGACGACGGTAAGTGAAAATCATCTCCGAATTGGTCGTATACAACCTACGAGTGCGGAATGATCCGCCGGTGGCTACTCGGCACATCGCATCCGATAGCCATGGCGGGATCTCAGAGAGATTATCTATCGTGATGAGATGTGATTTGGCTGCGGTAATGGCGAGGTCGTGCTCTGATTTCGGTAACGTAGCAAGTTCGGCGTCGGATGGGTCAGTCAGTTTACGGAGTACTTTAGTTGTCGTGGATTTTGCCGAACCGTGCACCCCCGACAGAGCGACAATCGGATACGGCGTGCTTGGGAGCAACGAGTAGGTTAACCAGGCAAGTAGGAGAATCTCATTCTGCCTCCCGACGTTGAGGAAGGGGCAAAGATCACCAAGATCTCCACCGTCTTGCGGATACGGTAGGCTCTTCATTCCGCCTTCTCTGCGAAATTTCACAGGCGAATCATCGAGGATGTGCCAACCGGCTGTCCCAACTTCCAATACCTGCCAGCGGTCATTAACTAAATCAATGTAAATTGCGCCGTTGTGCTCTGCGGTGCGGACAAAGACGCGGCATTCTTTTCCTCCGCAGATCGCATGAGTCCTGAATTCTTCCAGACAGGCGTCGATCAATCGCTTTGGCGCAGAACCCAGTTGCTCGTACAGAATCTGCATTACCCACAGACGAAAATGTACGGAATTGACCGGCCACGTCTCTCGATGGTCTGCGACTGGGACTGTGGCGTACGCTTCTCGGCGGTCGTGAAAGAACTCTAGCTCTTGAGATCGCTCTCGGACCGTACTGATCGCCTGCGCTTGCATCTCCGCATTTGTAGGGTCTGCCGGATTTTTGGTTCTCATGACGCCTTCCCCGCAAAAGCCTGAAGAGCCGCGTAAGGCACGAGCCAGCGATTACCGATCACTTTTACGGGGAGGTGGCCTTTGCGCGTCAACTGGCGGATGGAGTAGGTTTTGACGCCCAGTAGTCGCGCGGCTTCAGCTAGAGGAACTAGCAGGGGTTCGGTGGTCAGGACCACAGATGAAGAGACAACAGATAACTTTTTCTGGGGCATAGACGAGCAATCCTTTGTATCGGATTGCCGTCCACACATATAAGGTGGGTTAGGCTGCGGCCTTTCCGGCACCGCTCAGCCGATATATGCAACTTCTCGGCTACGTGTTCGTCGGCGCGTCCGCGAACAACTCAACCGCGCGATAGTCCATTTTGTCCCAATGGCGCTCTTGCACCGTCAGGCACATCGCGTGGCCATAGAGCATCGTCATACATTTTGCACGATATCGGTCAACGCTCACTCGTATCGTCCAATACAATTCTAAACGAAAATAAACGATTATACAAATCGGAGTAGATGTGCCCGGAGAGGGAATCGAACCCCCACGATCTTGCGATCACGAGATTTTGAGTCTCGCGCGTCTGCCAGTTCCGCCATCCGGGCGCAGACACTAACTTTCGATCAACGAAGCCGTTGCTTGTTTCTCGTCTTCGCTGCGAGAAATGTAGCGGTTAAACACGTCGGCAGTCAAGTGAGTTCCCGCTTGTGCCGGACCGACGCCTTTGTTACTCATGTTGGTAATCGCAGAGCGTCGCAAGTCGTGAATCGTAACCCGGCCGCCACGTCCATTGCCGATGTCTTCGGTGAGAAGGGACCATGCGCCGCGGTAGTCGCGCACTGGTTTGCCGTTGCGAGTGAACAGCACGGAATCCTTATCTCGGCCGTCTGTCAACTTCACAAGCATCTGATAGATGTCGCCGTCCCGTTTGATTGACACTTCCCGTTCCATTCTATTTTTGGTCGTGAATGCCGGCAACATAAAGGTTGAAGCCTTCGCACTGAAGTATCCGACTTTAGCTTTGAGCAATTCGCTCTTGCGAAACCCAAACTTGAACGTCATCGCGACAATTACTTTCAGCCAAAATAATTTTGGATCTTCCAACCGGGCCATCACAGTTTTGTAATCTTCCTGGCTAAGTCGTCCCTTGCGAACATGCGACTTCTCAGAATGCATTTCGGGAAACTCGGGAAAATCGTTTGCCGAAATCTTCTTGCGGTTGTAATTGAAAACCATCTGTAACACGCGATTCTCTCGATTCTGGGTGATGTTGCCAGCACCTTCCCGTTTGCGATGCAGTAAGTAGGAAGCGACCTTGTCCTTCGTCACTTGCGTCGCGATCAGATTGCCGAAGACTGGTTTCAGATGGGTGGTCCACCGCGACTGATAATCCGTGAGTGTGCGCGGCTTGCAGGTTCGCTCCACTTCGGAGATCCATGTCTCATATAGGGATTGCACGGAAACGGGTTCAAATGTCTTGGGCAGTTCCCCACTGTGTATTGAAGCGATGCGTGCATTCATTTTTCTAATGGCAGTTTCTCGATCAGGAGTCTTGAGAGATTCGCGGAACCGTTGCCGGTTCCAGGCCAGCTCGAACCAATAAATTCTGCCACGACGAAACATTGTGCCTTGACCGCGAACACGTCTGCGAGTCTTGCGTTTCTCCTTCGGTTTCGTTGGCGTTGGCATCACCGCGAGGTTGTTGGGCATCATCTTGCCTCCTAACTGCCCCAGATACTTACAAAGTCCGAGGCGTTTTGCAAGTCTTATTTATCAGTAATTTACAGACCCACAGTTACCACCACAAAGTGACGGCTATATCGCCGTGGTGATGCATTTTCCCCAATGAATACGGCGTTGTGGAGAGGTACATACCACGGACTCAAAATCCGGTGGCCGCAAGGCCGTGTGGGTTCGATTCCCTCCTCGAGCACCAACGATTTCGGCAGGCTTCCCTACGTAAAGGTGATTTGCCATTGCGGCCCTGTCCGCGCAATTGCACGCACTAACGGACGCCGCAGGTTTACTTCGCCGATACTCGCGCAATCGTTTTTTCCACCTTAAATTAGTTTTGGACAATAGTAGGCGGGGCATTTTCCTGGGCGTGCCTTACAAGGGGGAAAACACCAAATGGCGCAGCCGGAAAATAGAAGAAGTGAACGTGTCCTCGCGGACGTTCCCGTCGCGATTCGCGGTGAGTCTGCGGACAACAGGCCGTTTCAAGAAGAGACTTTTACCGTGACGGTAAGCGCACACGGGGCGCTGGTGATGTTGGGAACAAAGGTAGCCATAGGACAGAAAGTCACGCTGATGAATCCCCAAAATTGGGACGAACGCGAAGGACGCGTCTCCTACATGGGACGCGAGCACGCCGGCCTGGCGCAAGTCGCGATTGAATTTCTAAGACCGGCGCCCGAGTTTTGGCCGATCAGTTCCCCGCCTGCAGGTTGGAAATCAAAATAGCGTGGAATTCTCTTCGGTTGACGCTTCTAATGGTAAACATTAGTTCTGCCCTCGTATTAATCGAATAGCATCGGGCAGCTCAGAATCGTTCGCGCTCGAAGTTTGCGTCTCCGAATCAGATACATCCGAACCGCCTTCTCCCGGCGCGAGAAACAAATTGGACTCCACACCGTGCTGCTTTGTGTAGAGATCGTAATAACGGCCGCCCGCAGCGTATAGCGAAGCGTGCGTACCGCGCTCGATAATCCGGCCCGCTTCGATTACCAGGATTTGGTCGCTGCGCCGTACCGTAGATAGACGATGCGCGATCACAAAGGTAGTTCGTCCGCGCATCAGGTAGCGCAACCCTTCTTGAATAAACGCTTCGGACTCAGAATCCAGGCTGGAGGTAGCTTCATCGAGAATTAGAATGCGTGGATCCGCCAGGATCGCGCGGGCGATTGAGACACGCTGTCGCTGGCCGCCTGAAAGCTTCACGCCGCGCTCGCCCACGATGGTGTCATATTTCTTTTCGAACACCTGGGCAAACTCGTCCACGCGCGCGATGCGGCACGCCGCCATAATTTCCTCTTCACTCGATTCGGGGCGCGAGAAGGCTACGTTTTCGCGTATGGTGCCGTCGAACAGGAACGTCTCCTGCAAAACGACTCCGAGTTGTGAGCGATACGAGTCCAGACGGACACGCGATAAATCATGTCCATCGACCAGGACGCGGCCGCTTGTGGGCGTGTAAAACGCGGCGATCAAACCAATGATCGTTGATTTCCCCGCGCCGGAGGGGCCTACAAGCGCGGTCACCGTCCCAGGCTCCGATTCGAAACTGATGTCGTGCAGCACAGGTTTTCCCGTGTCGTACGCGAACCCGACGTTTTCAAACGCAACACGTCCGGTAATGCGATCGAGCTGCTCCGTCCGATTCGGACTTTCATCTTCCAGATTTTCGTTCAGGACTTCGCGCGTCCGCTCCAGCCCGGCCAGCGCTTCAGTAATCTGCGGGCCGATCCCAACAATTTGAAATACAGGCGCGACGAGAAGTCCCAGGAAAATTGTGTATTCCAGAAAAACGCCAAGCGTCATGGTCCCCGCTAGAATATGCCGCGCGCCTAGAAACATAATCGCAGCGCTGACAATGCCCATCAGGCTGGTGGCACCCAGGCCCATCAGGGACGTGGCCGTCAGCGTTTTGAGTACGTTATCCAGCAGTCTTTGTACTCCTGCCGCGAACACCCTCTCTTCACGCGCTTCTGCGTGGTATCCCTTCACCACGCGCACACCACCGAGAGATTCCGTCAACCTGCCCGTAACTTCCGCATTGATTTTTGGACGCGCGCGAAAAATCGGCCGGATTGTCTTGAACGCGCGATTCAGTCCCAAAGCAAATACCAACAAAACCGCGAAGGCCACGGCGGTCATGCTCACGCTGATTCTCAACAGCACAACCAACGCGAACACCGCGGTCAAAATTCCCCCCGCAAACTCGATCAGTCCGGTGCCGATCAAATTACGCACGCCTTCCACATCGCTCATGATGCGCGAGACCAGAACGCCCGTCTTGTTCGCATCGTAAAACGACACCGGCAGACGCCCCACATGGGCCTGCACTTTAATGCGAAGCTCGGTGATCATTCGCTGCGACGATTTGGAAAGAAGCTGCGTGAGCGAGTAAGACGTAATCGCCTGAATAATTGTCGCAGCGACGACCGTCACAACTATCGGCAACAACAGATTGGTCTGTCGTTTGTTGATGACATCATCCACCAGGTATTTCGTGGAGGCGGGCAAGATCAGTCCCGATGACCTATTGATGATCATCAGTACGAAGCCGATCGCGATAATTCCCCTGCGTGGCTTAAGCAGCGCCAGCACATCGGGCAGCAGCTTCCAATCGAACTTCTTCGCAACCTTGCTTCCCGCGACGGGCGTTTTTTCGTTGGCCATAGAATCTGGAAATTACAGAGCTTCCTTTTAGATGCTAAACACCGTTGCAAGACTCTACATTGGACTGAGATCGTTCACTAGGCCGACGTTCAGTTCTGAGCGATCAATAGGTGGTCTTAACTTTCTTTGGCTTTCCGTTCTGGTTCTAGTCTCGCATTGTTCGCTGGATTTGGTGGTGATAGACTTTTCGCCTTATGCCAACAAAGAAGAAGGGACGCAAGAAGTCCGCGTCGAAGAAACCGAAATCCAAGAATTCCAAGAAGAAATTATCAAAAAAGAAACCGGCGGCCAGGAAATCAACGCCCAAGAAGAAATCCCTTCGCTCGGAAAGTTCCGTTCGTCGAAACGTTGCGGCCCCGGCAGGCCGGACGAGCGAGGTGAATTCCGGCATGGTGACCTTGGGGCGGCGTGGCCTGGGTCCTTCAGCCGGAGGACAATCGGGCGATATTCAAGGCCTGCCTCGCAACGAAGATGTCGACAATGAAAGCGTGGAAGAATTGGTGGAGGAAGGCCAAGCGCTCGAAGCCGAATATGTAAGCGGAGTTGAAAACGCGCCCGACGCCGATCAAGGCGAAATCAGGACCCGCGAAGTCCCGGAAGACGATGTTCCTGACGAATACAAAAACCCGCGCGAGAATGAATAGCCGGTCACCGCAAGTCGCGCGGGTTCGTCGAAGCACCTAAGAATTATTGGCTGAGCTTAGGCTAACTTAGTCTGCAGCCGCTCCCGCCGTAGCCATTTCGCTCTCGCGCTCCGAGCTCGGCGCGTTTTGTTTACCGCGCTCGATTTCGATGCGTCCCTTGAAGAAGGCGCCATCCTCGATACTGATACGCGCGGTAATCACATCGCCGGTCACTGACCCGTCTTTCTTGATCTCCACGCGGTCGCTCGCCCGCACGTTGCCGTGCACGTTGCCGTACACCACAACTTCGCGTGCGACAACTTCGGAATTAAGCTTCCCCGTCCGGCCCACAGTCAAGCGCTGGCCTTGCAGTGAGATCGGCCCCTCGACTTTGCCGTCAACCTGCAAATCTTCTTCTCCGGAAATTTTGCCCTTAACCTCGATTGTTTCGCCCAGGCAGGCCACGCTACGTGCGCTCGGCGCGGTCGGCCGGGCTGCATAGTTCGTGCTCTGGGATGGAGCGGCCGTCGCCTGCGAAGGCGGCACAGGTGATGGAGAATAGCTGGGAACTTCGGCTTGCTGCTGCTTTGTCCACATAAGATGTCTCCTTGTCAAAACTCAGCGATGAGCGGAATCAGCGCTCTAGGACCGATGTGGAACACTGTGGCGCGACTCGCAAACCTAAGCAACGCCGAAAAGGTTCAGGTTTGTTCACATCGGAAACTGACCGTTCGTACAGGTCCTCTTAAGTTGCGCTTGGAGCCGCGCGAACAAGACAAACAGCGCGGGCGATTCAGCGGAATTTATTCTGAACGTTTGGATTAATGAGGCTAAGAGACGAAACTTTTAATCGCGGACCCTTCATCCGGAAAGTCCGTAAAAATTCGATGCAGATTGGTTAAACGCAACACCTCCGCAGCTCGCGCGTTCAGATTTACGGCCCGCAATTCTGCGCCATTATTTCTGGCGGTGTACAGGCTGCGAACGAGCTGACCGATTCCGGAACTGTCGAGATAAGAAACGTCGCGAAAGTTCAGCAATACCTTGGTGCGTCCTTCTCGAAATAGATCCAGGAGCAGCTCGTGTACTGCTTCCCCTTCCAGATTCGTGAATCCTCCGCGCACATCCACTACTGTGACGTCACCCAACTGCCGCGTGTTCGCGCTAAAGTTCAAACATTCCTCCCGTAGCCCGGCATATCTATCTTACCGTACGGTGTCGAGAATCCGAACTTTTGGGTAAGCAAAAGAAATGCCAGACCGCGAACTGGGAATATCGCCGGTAAACCGCAGGTATGTTAGGCGGAAAGCTCAGCTAGCCAAGTATCGAGGATCTTCAACTGGTCGACGGCAACTTCCAGGAACGCAACCCCCATGCCCATTCCCTGTTGCACGTAAATAATCTTGCCCTTCGATTCAAACACTCCTTGATCGCGAGAAATCCGCACTTCGAGCGGCGTGCCTTCCGGCAATGTAATCAAGGTGTCCACGTAACATCCCTTGCGGCTAAGCTCGGAAATTCGCCCGGAAATCCTGGTGTCACTGTCTGGCTCACGGAGCACAACGGTAGCAATGAGGCTAAAGCGCGGGACCTCGCGCTTGTTAGGATACGGTCCGCTTCCACCGGTTGGATTGGATGGGGTACCAGAGAATGCGCCCATGATCTCGCTCCTCGTTGACTCCCAGGTTGGTTCCAAAATTGGTATTAGAGTAGTTCC
Source organism: uncultured Acidobacteriota bacterium (assembly GCA_963838475.1). Taxonomy (GTDB): domain Bacteria; phylum Acidobacteriota; class Terriglobia; order Acidiferrales; family UBA7541; genus Palsa-295. Next base: position 169,578 of record CAWIRJ010000003.1, on the reverse strand, counting down.
AGATTGGCACAGTCGCAGAAGCCCCGCTAGCTCGTCAAATCGCATTGACGCGTAAAGTGAACCGGTCGCGATTTATGTTGCCGCGAGGTTACACTCTATTCGACAAAAGCGGGATGTTGCTTAGCATTGCAAGCAGAGATTGCGGATTCGATTTTTTAAATCCGCAGGAGCAATTCTTCGCAGTTATCAAAAAGGTTGATTCACCTTGCGGATAGCTTTAATCTTAATAGCACAGCCCTAAATGCCAGTCATAAATCAACATTCATCAAAGTAAAGCTGAAGCAGAGGCTATGACGGTGCTCGTTCATCCTGGTGATCGTCTTAGAGAGTTGCGGCATCGCCTCGGCATCACCACCCGCGAGGTGGAAGAGCTCAGCCGTCGAATCGCAGAAGACCGTGGAAACGAGGAGTTTTCGATCTCGAACGCGTGGCTCACGCAGCTTGAAAACAAAGATTCGGTTCCCAGCATTTACAAACTGTTCAGCTTAAGCGTGATCTATCGCGCAAAATTCGTCGATCTCCTGAGCATCTTCGGAGTGGAATTGGAAGACACCGTCCGTTATCACTCCACATTGCCGCTTCATAACACGCACCTGGCCTCCATCGAAGTTTCCGACCGAGAACGCGCCATCCGCTTCCCCGTCCGCTTCGATCCCGGCTTTCAAGTAGAGACCACCAGCCTGATTTCGCGGATGGTGGAAGTCTGGGGCGAAGTCCCCATTGCGCTGATTCAAAAATTGGACGTACGCAACTGTCAGTACGGATTTATCGGCATGCAGGACCGCACCATGGATCCGCTTTTGCGTCCCGGCTCATTCGTCCAAATTGATAGTCACCGAAAGCGGGTGGCGGTTTCTGGATGGCGAACTGAACTTGACCGGCCGATCTATTTTGTGGAGCTCCGAGAAGGCTACGCATGCTCCTGGTGTGAAGCGCGGGACGCCAATTTGACACTAATCCCTCATCCACTTTCGGGATGCGCTCTGAGGCAATTTGCTTACCCCACGGAAGCGGAGATTATCGGGCAGGTTACTGCGGTAGCGATGCGTTTAGTGGCTGCCGGGAACGGCCACTCTGATGCGCTTCCCAAATCGACAGTGCGATCTTGACGTTAGAGCACAGGAATTCCGCTGCTAGCGGGTCGGTCTCCGCTGGAACCGCCACTCGGTAAGGCTGCAGGTTCTTCCAAGCCGCAATGAAATCACGGGGCGCGGAGTTTGTAGATTGAATATAAGAATCCAGCTGCCGGACAAGATCCTCAATAGAAGACTGCAAAACTTGCTGGTAAGCTTCGCGATGGCAGTTCGCCAGAGCCTGGCACGCAACCGTTTCGGAAAAGCGCGACGACAGGCCATCGTGATAATAAAGACCAGTATTGTAATCGCGCGTGGACCCCAGATAGATCATGCGTTCCAATGGCGCCATCATGTGCGCCAGCGAATGACGCCGCAGGTCGTCCGCCGCTTGGTCCACATTCGTATGATCTGTGGGAAATGACATGTATCGTTACACCGACGCGCCGTGATGCGATGGATCGTTCTTTAGTCGATTGATTTCACTCGTATTCAGGAACACCAAAGATTTTTCCGAGATCGTGCACACCCTTCCAGCCGCGGTCGCAACTGTTCTGACCATCCCGGGAGCAGCGTATGGCCCACGAAGATACAATGCAATCTCCAAAAGGCGGCATACCATCAGGAGCCGGGCGAAATTGACCGCTAAAAGTACTTCCGTCGAAAGACTAAGCTGCGAGTATAACCTCGCATGGCCTCGGTGAAACCGTATTAGCTCTACAATCGCCTTACGAACGCGGCGCACCCAGGCTAGCGATAGATCTTTGCGTTCTGCAAGAAAAAGCGCCTGAATCCGCGGCGGCGCGGCCTGGCGCACGTACTCCAAGTCGTCTGTTGCAAAGATTCGATGTACCAGATCGCCCGGTAGTAAACCGAACTGCAAGGAATCGAGCGTCTGTCGTGCTTCCCGGAGCTGTTGCGCACTCCCTTCGGCTGAGACTTTGCCGCCGCGCACAAAAAAATAAAGAATTATCAGGAGAGCGAAGCCGACCAACAACGAAAATGCTAACTGAATCATCTTGGGACCGGCCGTTCCAGGTGTTCGTCAATGGACTCAAGAACTTGTTGCGTTTGGTCAGCCAACGTTTGATATCCGCCGCCGGGATCCGACGGCGGTTTGGACGGAGGTTCCGGCTCATAAGACCAAAGCGCGAAGGCCCAAATCGCCAGAGCCGCAAAGTAGGCGGAACTCTGAATAATTTGCCACGCGGTGTCGAATCGAGGGCCGATAAATAGCCGTGCCGTCAGGGAAAGAACGCTGGCGCCGACATAAACTCCAAAACCCAAAATCATTCCGCGAATATTTTTGCCCATCTCGACCCGGTAGTATCCGGTTAGGAAAATAATCGTCATTAGCGCAAGGGCTTGCACCACTCGCAAATCCCTTTCCAAATCCGCTGTGTCCTTAGCCACGTTCCAGTTTGGCAATAGAAGCGCATGAGCGGCGACCAGCAAAAAAATCACGCCAAACATCGCCAGCATGCTCCATCGTGCAAAACGATCCAGCGTAACGCGATGGACGAAGACATGCCGGGATATCTCGAAAATTACTCCGCACCCTAAAGCGAGCGTTACGTATTGTGTCGGCCAATAAACCGCGATATTCAGGGAGGGTTTCGCGATATAAACGTAAATAACCCAAAGAACCGCCGACTTAACCAACACCGAGGCAATATACACATAAAACAAAGAGTACTTAGCTAACAAATTCCCTTGGATCGCCCGAATTAGGATGACACCTTCCAGAAAAAGTCCTCCCAGCCACACTACTTGAGTAAAAATTGCCATCCGGTTTGCTAAATCGTAGCACAAAAACTCAGGAGGAGAAGCCGGAACTTCTCCTCCTGCTAATCGTAGTTTTTAGAACTCCTTAGCCTCCCGGCAGAGGGACAGGAGGCTGCGGCGGCTGCGTTCCATCGATACTCCAACCTGTGCTGGTAACTGCCGAAGCGTGCGAAACGGGAACCGTCAACAAAACGATCGCAACCAGGAAAAGCCAAGCGATTTTCTTTTTCATAAAATCTCCTCGAGTGAAGTGGCCGTGCGCGTTGAAAACGCGGGCAAAGTAGTCGAGGAAATCGAAATTCAAGTCGCCGGTGGGAATTTGCTCAGGATACGAAGCACAAGGAGATTTCGAGCGGCTGTCTCACGCAACAACGCTTACATTTCCATCGCCGAATTCTGTGTCTTCGGGAAGGTTCACCTTCACAGCCGGCGGAAATTATCGTTTGGCGAAACGATTTTTTGTGGGGAAACACCGGTTACACAAATGGAAACGGCGCGGAACTTACGTATAGAATTTCGCGCTCGGAACCTGTATTTAATACGTCAGGCGATTATTTGCGACGTTAGGCAGCTGCTTTCTGAATGATCTGAATAAAATGACCACAACGAACGAGCGGACTCTCGAACCCACTTTCGGCGCGGAATTTCCACCCGAACACCTCCGCGATAATCTTCGCCATCTGGATCGCCGCCAGTGGTGGCTGTGGTCTACCACCTTCGCTTTAATATTACTTTTGACTATTGCCGTGGCGTCGTTTGCCTTCCCCGCACTGTTAAGTCTCGAGCAAAGCACATACTCTTTTTATTTGAACCAGGCCGTGCGCGCGCTTGTGGGAATCGTTCTGGTCTCCAGCGTCTATCTCATCTACCAGCAGCACATGATTTCCAAGTTGCGCAACCAGCTAGCCGACCAGATCAATTCACTCGCCAAAGTCGAAAGCCTGGCATCGGAGGTTTACAAGCTCGCCGCACTCGATCAATTGACCGGCCTCTACAATCGCCGCTCCGGCGAACAGCGCCTGGCCCAGGAAATGAGCCGCGCTCAGCGCCACGGACGCCCCCTTACGGTCTTATTGATGGATCTGGACGGCTTGAAGCAGGTTAACGACAAGCACGGGCACGCCGCGGGCGACACTTTGCTGAAGGGGTTCGCCGATCGCCTACAACGCGCCATTCGAGGCTCGGATCTAGCCGTTCGTCTCGGCGGCGATGAATTTATGGCTTTGCTACCGGAATGCCGCGCGGAAGAAGTTCGTCATGTGCTCGCGCGTATCGAAGGCCTTGAACTCGTTTGCGACGACGAAAAAATACGCCTGCAATTCTCCCGTGGCTGGACCGACTACAAACCCGGCGAGACTCCACAGGAATTGCTCAATCGCGCGGACCAGGAACTTTACGTCAATAAGCGCGCGGGGAAAAACGCTACCGCGCCGCTCCCGTCCCCGGTTCCTCAATCCGTCGGCTAAAACAGAATGTTCCTGTCAGGAAACACTACATCGAAAATTGTCTTGCGCCTGTCGGAGAGTAACTCGTAAGATACGCCCCAGTTATAGGAAAGATAACAATGCCAAAAGAAAAACCTAAAGTGAATATCGGTGAAGTGATCAAGTCTTACCGCAGTGATCGAGGCCTTTCGCAGGGTGATATCGAACGCCGCACCGGGCTGCTGCGTTGCTACCTTTCGCGCGTCGAAAACGGCCACACCGTTCCCTCGCTCGAAACGCTGGCAAAAATCGCGGAAGCCATGGAGATCTCGCTGGCCGACTTCTTTCCTGGCAGCGATACGCCTCAAGACCGCGAGACGCGCAAAATGCTGGGAGAGCTATCTGAAGAAGAGATTCGCTTCCTGGCCGACATCAAAAAATACTCCACCACGCTTTCAGACGACGATAAGAAACTGGTTTTGGCCATGATTCGCAAAATGGCCACGATTATTCCGCCGGTACGCAGTAACAAAGCGAATGGCAGCGTCGCCGCGCGGCGTCCGGAATACTAGCTCTCTGAGGCTGGCAATCGGCAATATCCAATCATCTACAGTGGACGCCCCTTCCCTGGCGGGTTCTTGGGGCGTGAAACCTCTAATTTTCTGGAAAACGCATCCCACCCCGCACGCTACCCAACTTCTCGCTACTTCGCTACAATAGATGGGAGATGACGCAGAAACGCCACCAAACCGTAGGGGTCAAAGTCGGCAAGATTCAGGTCGGCGGAGGCGCGCCCGTGGTCGTGCAATCCATGACCAACACCGATACCGTCGACATCGCCTCTACCACCCAGCAGTGCTTTGAACTAGCGCAGGCTGGTTCCGAACTCGTCCGCATCACCGTAAATATCCCGGAAGCGGCCGCCGCCGTCCCCGAAATCAAGAAGCGCTTGCTCGACGCGGGCTGCGACGTACCGCTCATCGGTGATTTTCATTACAACGGCCACGTGCTGCTGAAGAAATATCCGGATTGCGCCGCCGCGCTCGACAAGTACCGCATCAATCCGGGCAACGTCGGCCACGGCCAGCGTCGCGACGAGCAATTTTCCACTATCTGCAAAGTGGCCCGCGAGCACAACAAACCAGTGCGCATCGGCGTTAATGGCGGCTCGCTGAATCAAGAGCTCGTCATGCGTAAGATGCAGGAAAATACCGACCGCGACCTGGGTAAAACTTCCGAAGAAATTATTAACGAGTGCATGGTTCTCTCCGCGCTGGAATCCACGGAATTGGCGCTCGAATCCGGATTGCGCAAAGACCAGATCATCATTTCGTGCAAAGTTTCCCGGCCGCACGATCTGGTTGAAATCTATCGCGACCTTGCAAAGAAAACGGATCAGCCTTTGCACCTCGGCCTCACCGAAGCGGGCATGGGCGCGAAAGGCCTGGTCTGGTCCGCTGCGTCGATGGGAATTCTGCTAGGCGAAGGAATTGGGGACACCATACGCATCTCGCTTACGCCCCGCCCGGGCGGAGATCGCCGCGAGGAGGTTTATGCCGCTTGTGAACTGCTGCAATCGCTTGCGCTGCGCACATTCGCGCCCAGCGTCACCGCCTGCCCCGGCTGCGGCCGCACTACCAGCACAACGTTCCAGGAACTGGCTGAAAGTATCCAAGGCTACATTCGTGACAAGATGCCGGAGTGGAAGCGGTATTACGAAGGAGTGGAAGAATTAAAGCTCGCCGTGATGGGTTGCATCGTGAACGGCCCGGGCGAATCGAAGGCCGCTAACATTGGAATCAGTTTGCCCGGCACCGGCGAAGCCCCACGGTGCCCGGTTTACATCGACGGCCAACATTTCACCACGCTGGAAGGGAATTACGACGAGCTTTCTGCAGCTTTTCAAAACCTGCTCGAAGATTACGTCGAAACGAAATATCACAAACGCGAAACGCCTCTGCCCGCCACCACCACGCCCTTTCCGCCCGAGCGTCTAAAGCCCGCCCTGCGCGTCCTCGCTTAGCACTTAAAATTCCCAAACGAGTCGCCGGGCATTTTCATTCATGCCGCAGCGCCACCAGCGGATCCACGGCTGCCGCACGACGCGCTGGAATATAGCTAGCCGCCACCGCCACTAGCAACAACAACCCAATCACGCTCATAAAGGTCAGAGGGTCTGTCGGCTTCACGCCAAACAGCAAGCTCGACATCAACCGCGTCAATGCTAGCGCCCCCGTTACTCCAACTCCCACACCGAAGACCACAGCGCCAATTCCCTCCCCCATGATCAGCCGCAGAACGTCGCGCTGTTGCGCTCCCAACGCCACACGAATGCCAATCTCGCGCGTTCTTTGCGTCACCGTGAATGAGAGCAAACCATACAACCCCACCATTGCCAGAATTAAAGCGAGTGCCGCAAAACTTCCAATTAAGTAGGTCGGATACCGTCGCAGGAAAACCGCCGGCGTTTGCGCCGTAAATTCTTCCATGGTGCTGGGCGCGATCATCGGCAATTGCGAATCCATCGAGTGGAGCGTCGCTAGCGCAGTACCTACAAACGCTCCGGGTTCGCCCTTCGTCCTGATCATGTAAGTCAGATACGTCGAAGGACCCTGATCGTTCGGATAATAAATTACTGGTGGCGGAGGAGCCGAAAGATCGTCTTGGGCCACGTCGCCTACGACTCCGACAATTTGCCGGTACGGTTCCTTCGAATTAAACGTAAAACGTATCCGCTTTCCGACAGCTTCTTCATTAGGAAAGTATCTTTTCGCGAAGGCCCGGTTGACAACTAAAACCCCCGGTGCGTCGTAATTGTCGGTCGCGGAAAATAACCGGCCTGAAATGAGGGGCACTTTCAGCGTCGAAAAATAGCCCGGATTTGCCGTGATGATATCGCTCTCGTCTTCCTGACCTACGGCGACCGGCCTGCCTTCCTCGACGAATCGAATGGTCGAACCGCTGCCGCCGATCGGTATCGCCGTGGTCATGGCCACGTTTTCTACGCCCGGCAAATTGCGCAGCCGGTCTGTGAACTGATGGTCAAACTGAATCGTCGCCGGGCTGTTAAACGGATATTCTTTGTCGCTGGGATAAGAGCTGTCCGGCAGGTTGACCGAAAAAGTCAGCAAGTGTCCTGGGTCGAAACCCGGATTCTGCTTCAACAGAGCGTGGAGACTCTGCAAGATCAGGCCGGCACCGACGAGCAGCACAACCGATATCGCAATTTCCGCGACGACGAACGCGTTACGCAGGCGCGAATGTGACTCGCTGGTGCCTCCGCGCGATTCTTCTTTCAACGCTTCGCCCACTCCGCTTTGTGACACGGCCATTGCAGGCACCAGTCCGAATAACACGGTGGTAAGCAGGGTCAATCCTGCGAGAAAGGCTAGTATGGGGAGATTCGTACCGGCGGCTCGCAAATTCGGCAACGCTTGTAGCACCGCCGTTGGAATCGCAGCAACCATCAGATTAACTCCCCATTGCGCACCCACGAATCCGACGATGCCGCCCAGCGAGGAAAGCAAAATGCTCTCCGTGAGCAATTGCGAGAACAATTGCGCCCGGCTGGCCCCTAGCGCGGTGCGTATGGCAAATTCCCTGCGGCGTCCCACCGACCGCGTCATCATCAGGTTGGCCACGTTAGCGCACGCGATTAGCAGGACGAAGCCGACCGCGCCAAACAGCACGAGAAGCAATGGCCGAATTTTGCCGACTATTTTGTCGCGCAGACTTCCCATCACAAGATATGTCGAACCATCCGCTTGCGGGTATTCGCGCGCTAATTGCGCCATGACGCTGTCCATCTCTGCGTGCGCTTGTTGAAAGCTCACTCCAGGAGCCAGACGGCCAACTACATTTAAATCGCGGAGGCTTCGGCGGGTCGCTGCGTCTCCTGATAGATGGAACGGGACCCAAAGCGGATTATTTGCAGGCGCAAACTGGAATTCCGCAGGCAAAACACCCACGACCGTGACCGGTTTGCGGTCCAACTGGATCGTGCGGCCAATTACCCCCGGATCGCCGCCGAAATCGCTGCGCCAGTAGCCGTAAGTCAGGATGGCTACGTGTGGCCCGTCGGGCGAGTCCTCTCCATCAAGAAAACCGCGGCCCAACTTAATTTTCACTCCTAGAGTCGAGAAGAAATTCGGCGCCACCTGAGTGGCGAAAACATTTTTTGGCTCGCCGTTACCAGCTAAGGTAAAAGCGTCGAAATCGTAGGCCGTAAATGACTGAAAGCTCTTCGCCATTTTTTTCCAGTCGAGAAAATCCGGATTCGAAGTGGACTGATTGTCGTTGTCGTCGCCCCCGACTTTGTGGCGTCCTTCTCCGAAGGTCACCAGGCGATCGGGCTGCTGATAAGGCAGCGGTCGCAGCAGCGCTGCGTAAACAACCGAGAAGATCGCGGTATTGGCGCCGATGCCCAATGCCAGCGTCAGCACAGTGATCACCGTGAACCCCGGGCTCTTTACCAGCAGGCGCACTGCGTACTGCAGGTTTTGCCAAAGTCTGCTCATTATCCGCCCCCTGCAAACCACTCTTAAGTAGCTCTCAAAACTTATTCGTCACTCAACCCAATGAACCTGATATTTGCCAGTCGCGTCCTCGAGCGTCACTCGAAGGAGCCATTCGCCCTTGATGGCCTTTATGTTGTTTGTATTCATGCTGGCGTGTTCCGTGGTTCCTATCTTTGTTCGGACCGCACCCGTCGGATCGATCAATTCAAAGCGAAGCAAGCCATGCTTGATCTCCGCGGCCACGTTTAAATGAACTTCGCCGCTGTCTGTGTCGATCGTGAACCGGTACTCGCGAACATTTGTCTGCCCCGTGAATTTTTCGTCTTTGGTAAGTTCGGATTTCGAATCTGCGGCAGCCGTTTGTGGCGGACTAATGTTCGGTTGGAGACTGGTGTCTAGGTCTAGGTCTCGATCTGGATTTCGGCACGCGTGCGAAATTGTTAGACGCTGCTGGCCCCAGCAGAAAGATGCAAGCCGCGGCCAGTCCAAGTGGCCCGGTACCCTTTCGCGTTCCGCGTACGACGATTTTCATGAGCACACCTCCACTGGTAAGACGCTGGCAAGTCGACTGCCAGAGGCCAGCACGAAACAAACGGTTATTCTGTAATGATTTAAGAGGCGCTCAGCGCAGGAGATTACAGCCGTTAATGACCGCTAGTGGGACTGTGCGTCGCGATGCCGCACATGGTTAGGAACCGTAAATACCCGGGGAATTCATGAGCACGACCCGCCAGCCATCCGGGTCCTGAATCGTCACACCTTTTTCCTTCCAATAAGGATTTTCAGGTTCAACAGCGCGATAGCCGAGCCTGGAAAGCCGAGCGGCAATCCGATCGATAGCCTCTTTGTCGCGAATGTAAAACACTAGCAAATTGTCCCGAGTTGGCGCAGGGCACGGACTTCCCGCGGCATGTTGCGTGAATTCCAAATGGTAGTCGGTTCCGGGCAGTCCCAACATATACCCTGTATATCCGTCGTGTTCCTTAAACGAGCCAACCACTCTCAGCCCCAGGCCCTCCGAATAAAAACGCACAACTTCTTCGAGCTTGTCAGTCGGTCGCGCGATTCGCACTTGGCTAACATGCATGTCTTTCGGCCATTCGTTTGTCATGGACGAACTCTACGACACATTTCTGTTCCGTCTTGCCAGCCAACAGCGCACTGGTTAGACTGACACGGCTTCAAGATTTGCTCCCGACAAAGTTGCACGGTTTCTCGCAACGCCCCATGAAGAAAGTACCGAAAACCAAAGCCGCACGCGCCTGGCGAGCCGGCTTCTGGAGCCTGATCCTCACCCAGTTTCAAACCGCCTTCAACGATAACGCCGTCAAGTTCCTGGTCATTTACATCATCGTGGCTATGAATTTTCCGAACAGCTTTCGCGACCGCTTGATCCTGATCGTCGGCGCGCTCTTTGCAATCCCTTTTATTTTATTTTCCATGACCGGCGGATACTTTGCCGATCGCTACAGCAAACGCAGCGTTACCATCGGCACCAAGTTGCTCGAACTTGTCGTCATGGCTTTCACCATCCTCGGCCTTTATCTCCAAAACTTGCCCATGGAATGCGCCTCCGTTTTCCTGATTAGCATGGAGGCAGCTCTCTTCGGTCCTTCCAAGTACGGTTTGCTGCCTGAGCTGCTTCCCGAAACTCGCCTGTCTTGGGGAAACGGCGTCATCGAACTCGGAACGTTCGTAGCCAGCATCTCCGCCACCATGGCAGCCGGCGTTATGGCGGAACGATATAGGGGCCACGAGGTCATCGCGGGATGGCTGCTCTTTGGATTCACCTGCTTTGGCTTGCTCACGAGTTTCGGAATCTCTCACATTCCAGCAGCGGACCCGCACAGAATATTTCGATGGGACCCCATCGGTGAACTCATCGCGCAGCTAAAAATAATTTACGCCGACGCCGTGCTTTTCTGGTCCGTAATCGGCAACACCTATCTGTGGTTTCTCGCCGCATTGCTGCAATTCACCATCGTAGTGTACGGCCACGACGTCTTGCACATTGACGACACGCGCACCAGTTATCTCCAAGCCGCCGTCGGCATTGGCATCGGGCTCGGCAGCCTGGCCGCGGGTTATCTCTCACGCGGTAAAATCGAAATGGGCCTGATCCCTATCGGCGCGCTCGGGATGACGATTTTCGGAGCCTTGCTTTATTTCAGCCAACCTGCCGCGCTCCTCGCGCACTGGCTCAGCACTGCGGCGTTCCAACAAGGTAGCGGCGCAGCCGTAAAATTTGGCAACTTCATCGTGTCTGCAGTTCGCCTGCGCATCCCAGATCTGAGCCTGCTCGGCTTTTTCGGCGGCTTCTTCGCCGTACCACTGAACGCCTTGATCCAGCATCGCCCGCGCCCCGAACAAAAAGGCGGAGTAATCGCAGCAGCGAACCTGCTCTCTTTCGTCGGTATTTTCCTCGCCGCAGGCGCCTATTATCTCTTCTCCACAGTCTTCCAGCAGACTCCGGCAGGAGTTTTCCTCGACGGCGCGATCCTCACCCTAGTCACCACCGCCGCCTCCATTTACATGCTGCGTGATTCCCTGTTCAGTTTCCTCCGCAAGTCGCAAGCATGAGGCGGAAATTGCGCCGACCACCGTTTCTGAATTCCCTTTCGCTCGCGCATAGCTCCATTCGCCAACTAATATTCCCCATTCAAAGGTTTCCGGTTGTCCAAAACCCATTCTTCCCGGAAAATGGGTTCATCGGGAGAGAATCCGAAATGTTGAGGCAAGACCCCAATTCGATGCAGTTAGCTGAGGACGCGGAACTATGGCGCGGCCTGGGGTTCGGTTTCATCCCAACCTGCGCGTAATTTCCTGAATCCCAGCTTTTGAATTCTGGACCAAGGCAACGGCGGCGGATCTGTCCGCTTATGCCGCTTCTATGTTGCAGTTTCTTTTCGGAATCGCTCCCATGCTTGTGTTTCTGTTCGTCCGTCTCGCGCTGGTATCGCTGGAAGCTCGGCTTACCGGGAAAGGAGGACCACAACTGATCACCCTGAATCTTCCGCGGCTGCGTAGTGCAAAGCGCGCCGAGGCACATGTCGTGTCTCAAGCGATCGCTCCACCGCTGCCGCGCAACAGTCTCTGTACAGCGTGCGTTTACGCGCACGTGGTGCGGGGTTACGAACCGTACGAAGTTCTGATCGCTTGCGGCTACGCATTTCCGCCGCGAGAAGTCCCCTTCCCGGTTCGTGAATGCAGTGACTACAAGCCGAAGCGCAAACGCAGCGGTGTGGAAATCGCGAGCGAGGGAGTGGTGAGTTTCCCGCCCCTCGATAATTAGGCAGCAGGTTTCCACGCCGTCGCTGCCAAATGGCTTCGGCAAGGAGTGCAACATCAGACAGAAGCCACATCCCGGCAGAGGTCGCGCCGTTTTCCAAAAATGACGCGGCCTCCACCGGCTATCCAAAAAGCAAAGCGTCAACTGCTGATGAAGGTATAAATCAGCAACGTAAGCACGACCAACGTAATCCCCACATACATCCAATCTTTTTCCAGTGCGAAACCGACTACCGAAAACGCCACGCGCGCAATGGGCGTCGCAATCAACAGCAGCAGCCCAAACTGGATTAGCGCTCGCGCATTCAACTGCAAAGCTTCCTGAACGATTTCGTGGGTATATCGCAGATCCGCCGGCTCGCCGTGAAACGCTCTGTAATCCGGCTTCGCGTCTGGGTATTGAACCAAATAGTGAATTCCGCCCGCCAGCACCCAAGCGGCCGCGAGAATTACGCCGAAGCGCAATAATCTCCCGATGATTAGTTCAAATTGCTTGTCACCCCAGGCTGTGCTGGCTACCATAAATTTAAAAAGTTCCCTTTACGCCTTTGAAAATCATTTCCACCGCAAGCGCCGCAATCACGATGCTGAAGACGAGCCGCAGTGTGCGAACTTTCGCGCCCGGTAGAATGCGCGCGCCGATAAGCGCTCCGGCTAAAACGCCGAGCATCACCGGCATCGCAATCCCCGGATCGATGTAGCCACGATGTAAATAAATTCCCGCGCTGGCCGCCGCCGTCACTCCAATCATGAAATTGCTGGTAGTCGTGGACACCTTGAACGGAATGCGCATAGCCTGATCCATGGCCAGCACTTTCACTGCGCCTGATCCAATCCCCAGCAGTCCCGAGAGCACGCCGGCTATATACATCAGTCCAAATCCAGCAGGCACTTTACGAACGTGGTACGACTTCTCGCCTCGCGCCGTCGGATATTTCCCATCCAGTTTCAACAAGATTGCCCAACGATCCGGCGGGTCGTCCGTTTCCGAATCCTTTGGAGGTTTATTCGCGGAGTATGCGGAGTACAACAGCACAACTCCAAAAATGATCGCAATAGCCTGGGTTGGGGTGCTCACCGCCAGGTACGCGCCGGTTACCGCGCCAATCGTGGTAGCCACTTCCAAAAACATACCCACGCGAATGTTTGAGTAGCCTTCTTTCAAGTATGCGGCCGCCGCGCCGGACGAGGTCGCGATCACGGAAACCAGTGACGCCCCAATCGCGTAGCGAATGTCCACGCCGAACGCGAGAGTCAGCAGTGGGACAATCACAACTCCGCCACCCAGTCCGGTCAGCGCGCCAAGCAGCCCGGCCACCAACGACCCAATGGCGATTAGTATTGTGAATTCGAAGGTTGTCACGGCGAGCTGAGGTTTTTGGCAAAATTCATCAACGATTCGTCTTTAGCTTTCACCTTACTGTATTCATCACGGGCTTTCAGCGCTGACCTGTACGCGAGCTGGTGCCGGTTCAACTTTCAAAACTCGCTTTAGAACACCGCCAATTTCACGTGCAGGAATTTCTTCGGGTTTTGCCTGAAATCATTGATCATCAGGCGCATATCAGCGGTCAACGCCGTCATGTTGTCGTAAAGTTTCGGGTCGTTAAATAGCTTTCCGGCGGTTCCTTCATTGGCATTCAACTTCGCGGTAGCATCGCGCACATTCGCCGAAGCGTCGCGCAAATTATTGTAAAGTGTTTGGTCGTACAAGGCTTTTCCGATTGTTCCTTTGCCCGCGCGCACATCGTCCAGCACTCCGTTACCTTTATCCATAAAGCCCTTCGCGCTGTCGTACATTGCCGGATCGTAAACCAGCTTGCCAATCGTTCCCTTCTGCTCCTGCACCGCATTCACCAGATCGTCCACTTTGTTATACAACTCGTCGGACACAGTCAGCTTGCCCAAAGTACCTTCACCTTTTTGAATCGACGCTGCAACCGAATCCAGCCGAGCCGCCGTGGAATTCAAATGGTTATAAAGAGCCGGATCGTTCATGAACATTCCGATCGAGCCCTGCCCGCTCTGCACCTTATCCACGATTCCGCGCAAATCTTGAGAAAGAGAGCCCAAGTTGTCCATTAACGCCGAGCCCTTCTCTACCATTGCTTTCATCTCTGCTTCCGCTCTACCGGGAATGACCCCGTTATTTGGAATCACCGTGCCAGTTAGCCCGCGCGATATCGTCACATAGCGGTTGCCCAATAATCCTTCCGTGGCCAGGCTTGAATACGAATCGGTGCGAATTGAATCCGCAAATTTTTTATCGATGCGCAGCACCAGCTGGATGTTGTGCATCCTGTCCGAAGGGTTTGGATTCAACTGCATAGTCTGAACATTGCCGACCTCCAAGCCGTCCAGCCGCACGGGCGCGCCGGTGGTCAAGCTCTCCACCTCGGGCAGGTAGGTGATGATCCGGTATTTCGGCCCTAGGATTCCGGCGCCGGTAACGTAGAAAATCGCCACGGCCATGATGAACAACCCTGCCAGGACGAAAAGTCCCACCCGAAGTTCAGCCCACGTCAATTGCTTGCGTTGCGGCATCGCCTTACCTCCTCAGGATCCTTATGGAAATGCTATTTCGCTGAAGCAAGAAATTCGTTTAAGTACTCGTCGGACGTATTTAGCAGCGCGTCCGCAGCGCCTTCGAAGTAAATTTTCCCGTCGCGCAGCACCAAAACATTTGTGGTCGACACTCCATCGTAGGCGGACGAGCCCGGGGAGTGTTTCGCATCATCCGTATCTATAGTGGTAACCGCCGGTCTCATTGGTGGGTCCGTTTTTCTCGCCGGCAGCGCCCGATTTGCCGGATCCGGACTCTGAACGACATGATTAGTCTCTGCTTTATCTCGCAAGATCTGCCCGGAGTTTTTATCGAAGTGGAAGTTCGCCAATCCAAAAGCATCTTGAACGCGTTGCGTAGCCAGCAGCGATGTCACTCCTTGTAAATCGCGGCCACGCAAGATCAGAGACATAATCGTCTGGCAAGTAACCGGATCCAGTCCCGCCGTAGGCGAATCGTAGAAAATTATCGGTGGACGGTCCACCAAAGCGCGCGCAATGGAAACGCGGCGTCTCATGCCGCCGGAAAGCTCTCCCGGATATCTTTCCAGTGCAGACTCCATTTCGACGAACCGTAATGCCTCCCGCACACGTTTTTCCGCCTCGGTCTCCTCCACGCCTTCCTCGCCCAGACGGAATGCAACATTTTCAGCCACCGTCATCGAATCAAACAGCGCACCTTCTTGAAACACGAAGCCAATGTACCGCCGGAATTGCAATAATTCCTTTTCTCCCATTTCACCAATATTGTGCCCCATTACCGTTACCGTGCCGGAATCCGGGCGCAGAAGCCCCGCAGCCATTTTCATGATCAGAGTTTTTCCGGAACCCCCTTCACCCAACAGGACTTTTGTCTCACCGTAAACCGTCTCAAAGGAAATTCCCTGCAGCACTTCGCGGTCATCAAAACCGATGCGCACATCTTTGAAAATAATGACCGGCTCGCCCGGAACGGGTGCGCTGAATTGGTCGCTGCCGTCCAAAGGAATCGCGCGCGTCATCCCGCGATTATAGATGTAAATCCCCGTTTTGTAGCCTTAGCTTCGAAGAGCTTTTCTTAGAAGTGTGCTGGCAAACTACTTCGAGAACGCCCAGAGAAGTAGCCGCGTTATGAAGGTATCTGTCACCAGCAAAATAACTGAGGAAACCACCACCGCCGAAGTTGTTGCCCGTCCGACTCCCTGCGTTCCACCCTTCACTCGCAGCCCCATGAAGCACGCAACGGTCGAAATAATGAATGCAAAAACGAAAGGTTTCGCCAGACCTTGCACCAAGTCGCCAAAATCCAGCGCGTGAACGGCGCGCGTCCAGAATTGCACCGCGCCTAAACGCAATGTGAAATAAGCCACTAGAAATCCGCCGACTAGTCCTACGAAATCCGATACCACGGTTAGCAGAGGCAGCGTCAGAATCATCGCTAAAACGCGAGGCGTCATCAGCTTGCGTACAGGGTCCGTGCCCAACGCGCGCATGGCGTCTATTTGCTCGGTCACCACCATTGACCCGATTTCCGAGGCGATACCGGACGCGTTGCGCCCTGCCACCAGCAAAGCCGTAATCGCCGGTCCCAATTCGCGTACCAACGCCAGCGCCACCGCATCGCCGGTCAGCGCCGTTTCACCGAAGCGTTCAAATTGGGCTGCCGTTTGCAACACCAGCACGCCGCCTATGAAAAACCCGGTTAGAACGATAATCGGCAGCGAACCGACACCAATGATGTCCATCTGTTCCAGCGTGTCATTCCAATAAAAAGGAGGAGTAAAGACGTCCGAGAGCGCCTCAAAGGAAAGTCTGGCGTAATCCTGCACCGCCAAGACCTGCCGTTTTATTCCGTCTGCCAGAAGCGACGGTAGCGGCTCCACTGCTTCTTTTTCGTCGGCCATCGTCTGGAAGTTCCGCTCTCTATGCGCAGCGAAGTCCTCGAAAGCCTAACGTCCGACCGTTTCCCCGTCAAGCAAACATCCGCTCCTTTATTTTGTTGCTGAGCGCCACGCCGTGCTCACGCTCGCTTCGACACTCTGTTACAATTTTCCGCCGATGTCTCACTACGCCGAAACGACGGTACGCGTTCGTTACGCCGAAACCGACCAAATGGGAGTCGTTTACCACGGGAATTATTTCACCTGGTTCGAAGTCGGCCGCGTGGAACTTTGCCGCCAGCTCGGCTTTGAGTACAAGCGCATGGAAGCGGAAGACGACAGCTTCATCGTGGTCGCGGATGCGCATTGCCGCTACAAACGGCCCGCTCGATTCGACGATTTATTGGTCGTTCGCACGAAAGTAGCCGAAGCCCAACGCAGAACCGTCCGCTTCGATTACGAAATTCTGGATCAGGCCTCCGGAGAGCTGATTGCAACCGGGGATACCTTGCACGTATTTTGTGACCGAGCTGGAAAACCCAAGTCGCTGCCGGAAAAATATCGAAAATACTTTCCGATTAGCAAAGAGCACAACTCGGGCTAAGACAATAAGCGAAGCCCCGCGCGGTGAAGTGTAACTTCCGCCCAAAAATTCTCGAAAGACGACAAACTAAGAACATGAATCGAATTCAAATTGACGGCCAGAATCTAACGCTGGATCAGCTTTACGGCATTGCTCTTGGCGGCGCTGAGGCAGAGCTATCGCAGGCCGCCCGGGAACGCATGAACGCTTCGCGAGCTGTCGTAGAACGCCTGATTGAATCCAACGCAGCGGTGTACGGAGTCAACACCGGTTTCGGCAAAATGGCCTCGGTGCGAATTTCGCCGGAGCAGATTCGCACGTTGCAAACGAATCTGGTCCGCAGCCACGCCTGTGGAGTCGGCGCACCGCTCAGCGAGCCCGAAGTCCGCGCAATGCTCGCTCTCCGCGCCAATGCCATCGCAAAAGGGTTTTCCGGCGTGAGGCCTGTCGTAGCGGAAACGCTCTGCGCCATGTTGAATGATCGCGTCCATCCTGTAATTCCTTGCCAAGGTTCCGTTGGCGCATCGGGCGACCTCGCGCCTCTGGCCCATCTAGCGCAGGTTGCCATTGGCGAGGGCGAAGCTATTCTGCAAGGCCGCAAAATGCCGGGTGCCGAAGCAATGCGCGCGGCCGGTATCACGCCGCTGGTTTTAGAAGCAAAAGAAGGCCTTGCCCTCTTGAATGGAACGCAGGCGATGCTCTCTCTTCTGGCACTTGGTTTGCGCGACGCAGAAATTGCAGCCGATACCGCCGATATCGCTGCTGCATTGTCTCTTGACGCACTACGCGGCAGCCCCGCTGCCTTTGACGAGCGTATCGCTCGCGTGCGTCCCTATGCCGGCCATGCCATATCGGCCCGCAATCTTCGCCGTCTGAATCAAGGTAGCGCAATTCGCGAATCGCATCGGCCTCCGGAGAAAGACCCGCGCGTCCAGGATCCTTACAGCCTTCGCTGCGCTCCGCAAGTTCACGGCGCCGCACGAGACGCTCTGGCCCAAGTGCGCGCCACAATCTCCGTTGAACTAAACAGCGCCACCGATAATCCCTTGGTTTTTGCCCCAGCAAACGGAAAATCGGGCGAGGGTGAAATCATCAGCGGAGGAAATTTTCATGGCCAGCCGCTCGCTATAGCCGCCGATCAACTGGCCGTCGCTCTGACGACGCTCGCGGGAATTTCCGAGCGTCGCATCGAGCAGATGACCAATCCGCAGTCCAGCCAACTCCCAGCGTTCCTCGTTCGCGACGCGGGCCTGAATTCCGGCTTCATGATTCTGCAAGTCGCCGCAGCCGCCTTAGCCAGCGAAATGAAAACTCAATCCACTCCTCATTCCGTAGATTCCATCCCCACCTCGGCCAACCAGGAAGACTATGTTTCGATGGGAATGTCTGGAGCACGCCGCATTCAACCCATGCTGGCAAACCTGCGAAATATTTTGTCGATCGAATTACTCAGCGCCTGCCAAGGCTTGGATTTGCTAGCCCCGCTTCGCACCGGTCCCGAATCTCAAAAAGCGTACGACGCAGTCAGATCAGCTTCGGCGTTCGTGGAAGCGGATCGCTCGCTCTCCCCTGACATCCAAGCCGTAGCCACCTTAATTGACGAAGGAAAATTCGCCGACATCCTGCGCTAACCAAAAGTAACACTCTGCTACTGAGTTCAATTCTGTCGGGGGAGCCGCGATTTTAGGCCAAAGCCTCAAACAAAAAAGTCCCAAATCGATATCCCGCTGCCCAACTAAACGGCGCCACTCCCAAGGAATAATGTCCGCAGGGAAGCGACAAATTCTCCACCTGCAAGTTTTCCCGTTTCGCCGCCTGAAAAAAAGATTCTGTAAACTCCGGCCAAAAGGTCGGATCGTATCGCCCCGTAATCGCCAGAATTTTCCGTCCCGACTCGCTCAACCGCGAAATATAAGGAAACGGGCTAATCGGCGACCAATACCGCCGAATATCGTCATGCGAAATTTTCGTGCTGAGCGATTCCCACACGTTCATGGTCGTCAAACCGCTGGCCACCACTTCGCCGCAATAGGTCGCTACATGCATGAACGCTCCCGCGCGCAGCAAAGGCTCATGGCACATGGTCACAAACCCAATCGAAGACCCGATGCTCGTCCCTAGCACGCCTAGCCGGTCGTATCCCTGGCTTGCAAGCCAACGCAAAGTGCGGCGAACGTCCATCACCGCCTGCCGATTCGCTTGCAGCGTCAGCCCGACATTCGGCCCGACCAGATGGTCGCCTCGAGGATGTCCCGGAACCGCGCGCCGGTCGTGATACGGCAAACTCATCTTTACCGCCGTAATCCCCAGCCGGTTGAGCCATTTACAAACGTTCTGCTGCTCTTCCCAACGCGCGTTCCATTGCGCCAGCACCACCACGGCTGGCCCGGTATGCCGCGCGCGAAAAAGCTGCGCATGAACGCGATTGTTTCCCGGCCACGGAGACTCGAGCGCGCTCGTAAACGTCAGCACATCATCCGCCAACAAATAGTCATCCGCCGGCGTCACCGCGTACCACTCATCGCTATGCGCGAGCGTCTGTTCTACGAACCGGTCCAGAAACCCGCGAGGGTCTGCCTCTTTCGCGTCGCCTCCGATATGTTCCAGCCCCCAGGCGAACGGAAGGGTGCGCCGGTTGGGCTCTTGCGCCCAACGCATATGTTCGTAACGCCGTATTCCCTGTTCGAGTAAATTCATAGGATGCAAACTATCGAATATAGCGTAGCGCCGCAACTCAATCAAATCGCATCGACTTTCACGACTCGGTTAAATTCCGATCAACGCATTAATCAAGCTGTTGCGGAAAATTCATTAGTTGTGTGACCCTAACCTCACACTTCAATGCCCACTTACTTACGATTTGTTGTAGCTGATATTGACGAAGACTCTGGCAAGGAACTTGGTGTTTTCCATGCCGTGCGCGACTTGCGAGAGGCTGGAAAACTTGATGAGCACGAAGAAGAACTGCATGACGCAACCCGTCAATGGTTCAACGAGAATTTGGAAAAACCAACGCGATTCACAGGCTCGAAACCTCCTTTCTATAGAAAACCAAACAAAGCCATATCGTGGTTCAAGGACACTGCAAAAGACCATCTCGCGCACGTTAGAGACTTGGTTGCGATCCTTAAGAACCACGGCGTTCCCGTGCAAACGTTAAAAACTGATCGGGTCGGATATGTGGTTTACGAAGATGAATATCAAATCGTTGCGGAGCCGTTTGCGAGGGAGTCCTATTAATATATTTGCCCCCGGTTATGTATTTTGGGTTGCGCGGATTCAATCTCGAAAATGTTAGCAGTCAGACACGATGCGCGTGGCTCAGCTTGAGAGCCTCGCTCCGATATGGCAGATTCGATGTGTGGCCCCCGCGATCCTTATCGGCATTTTTGTTTTTCTCTTTGGATTGATCATCGGCAGTTTCCTGAACGTCTGCATCCTGCGCATCCCGGGCGGAAAATCCATCGTGATGCCCGCATCGGCATGCCCAAAATGCGCGGCGCCAATTCGCCCTTACGACAATATCCCGGTCCTCAGCTATTTGTTCCTGCGCGGAAAGTGCCGCAACTGCAAAACACCGATTTCGGCGATGTACCCGCTCGTTGAACTGATCACCGGCATACTTTTCCTGGCGTGCTACGCCGCTTTCGGATTGAGCGTCGAAACATTAAAATGGGCTGTATTTTCCGCAATCATGGTCGTCCTGGTTTTCACCGACCTGCGCGAACGCCTTCTCCCCGACGTGGTGAACTACACCGGCTTCGCTCTCGGCCTCGCCTTAAGTTTTTTCACGAAGCCAATCGACGGCACCGCGCTCTGGATCGCCAACCATCTTTTCGACTTTCCTCCTCCCACTCCAGTCCTGTCTTTTGCCGACGCGATTCTCGGTGCCGCATTCGGCAGCGGACTTCTTTGGCTCGTCTCCGAAGCTTATTTCCGTCTGCGCGGACGCGAAGGCATGGGCCTTGGCGACGTAAAAATGATGCTGATGGCCGGCGCATTCCTGGGTGCCAAACGCACGCTGCTCACAATCCTCGCGGGCTCCTTGCTCGGAAGTGTCCTGGGCGTCGCCGTAATTCTTGCGAAACGCAAAGAGTCCGACTACGAGTTGCCTTTTGGAACATTTTTGGGAATGGCCGCGATACTGGTGGTCTTCTTTGGCACACCGGTCGTAAACTGGTATCAATCGTTGTTGATGGTGCGATAAGCAATGAACACGTTCCTCATTCTTGCGCTGCTTCCCAAACGCATACCGGCCCCGCCCGCTTTTAATTTGGGATACGCCATTGGCCTCCTCGCTATTCTCATGGTCAGCGCGGTGTTGTTCTTTGTTCTCATTCGCAAAGTTCTGCGCGAAGGAGCCGGCGCGTCAAAAGGTGATTTTGCCAGTCCCAAGGCCGACACCGAAAATGCCTCCGCCTTCATGGCCGCTTCCATGCAAGGGGTGATCGAAAAATTGCGAGCACAGGAAAAAGAACTGGCGCGCCTGAATTTGCTGGCCCAGGAACGCGCCCAGGAGTCTGAGCGCCTCACCGAAGAAGTAACTCGCAACATGCCCACAGGTTTATTGCTTGTGAACGCCACTGGCTCGATCAGTTCCACGAATCCCGCGGCCGAGGAAGCGCTTGGCATTCGAACTCTGCGCTACCGTTCGTACCAGGAAATTCTCGGTGCTGATTCCGATTTGACGAGAATGCTCACCGCCTGCCTGCGTGACGCGCAAACCATTCAACGCGGCGAAGTGGAACACATGACCGCCGGCGGCGAAGTTCGCCACCTTGGCGTCACCATTTCCCCGATTTATCGCACGGTGCGTAATCCCGCGCGCAACAATCCGGCTCTCGACATGAAAGTCAGCGGCGCTCTCTGCCTGATGAGCGACTTGACCGAATTAACCGCTCTGCAGAAGCAAATGCGTTGGAAGGAAAATCTTGCGGCGCTTGGCGAAATGTCCGCTGGAATCGCGCACGAGTTCAAAAATTCGCTGGCGACGATATCCGGCTACGCGCAAATGATTCGGAGCGAATCGAAGCCCGGCGAAATCTCTGAATCAGCGGACCGCATTCTCGACCAAACGCGCGCCTTAACCCATGTCGTCACCGAGTTTCTGCGTTTTGCCAAACCGCTCGAAATTATTTACGAAATCGTGCCCATGCAAACGCTGGTGGAAAAAGTGGCCGAAGAACTTCACGAAACCATCCCCGAATGTAACGTGCGATTGGAAGGCACCTTTCAAGAACTGCCCGGCGACGAAGCCTTGATCCGCCAAGCCCTTCTGAATCTGGTTCGCAACGGAGCGCAAGCCGCAAAAGAATCCTCCAATCCTCCGAGCGTAACGATTTCCGGCACTTTGGAAGACCTTGGCGGGAGAAAATGGCAGCGTATATGCGTCGCCGACAACGGCCCCGGAATTCCCCCCGCGGATTTGCCAAAAATCTTTCTTCCCTTCTACACCACAAAGTCCGAAGGCACCGGTCTGGGCCTCGCGGTGGTGCAGAAAGTAGCCCTCCAGCACGCCGGCAGCATCGAAGCGCGTAACCGCCCCGGCGGCGGAGCCGAGTTTTTGCTATGGTTACCTTTGCGGCAGGAGCCTATACCATCCCCGATTGCCTCCCGCGTCGCCCGCATCTAAACTCGTAACAGGGATATCCAGGCAGAAATGCCTCCCCGGAGGCGAACGTCATGCGAAAACATTTTTTCGTTGGGTTAGCGGTAGCGGGACTGTTGCTCGTTCCTGCCCCTGGATTCGCGTGCCAGCAGGATCAATCGCAGCAAAACCAGCAGCCGAGCTCCCAATCGAACCCTCCGCCAAGTTCCCAACAAAACCCGTCACAGAAGTCCGACGCCCAGGAAAAACCATCTGCGCAATCGACTGACTCGGTTCCCGCGAAGCCCGACCCAATTGTGGCCGCCGCGCGCAAAGCCCGCGAGGAAAAGAAAGATCAGTCCAAACCCGCAAAAATTTTCACCAATGACAATATACCGACTACCGGTGGCGTCTCCGCCGTCGGCGAAACATCGGCTACTGCTGGCGGTGACGCGAAGGCCGTTGCTCAGGACAACCCCACATCGCTAGACGCTCAGGAGAAAATGTGGCGCGAAAGGTTTTCCAAACTTCGCCATAAGCTCGAACAGGATCAGCAGGAACTCGACGTGATGCAGCGCGAACTCGGCGTCCTCGACGTCCAGTACTACAGCAACCCGGTGAAAGCCATGCAGCAGGATTTAACTCGCTCAGACATAAACAAGAAAACTTCTGACATCGACGCCAAGAAAGCGCAAATTGAAGCCGACAAACAGGCCATCTCCGATGCCGAAGACGATTTGCGTAAAGCCGGCGGCGACCCCGGTTGGGCGCGCTAGAAGTTCCCGCGATGGAGCCTGTCCTTCTTGTTGAAGATAAACCCGAGCTCCGCGCCATGCTGCGCAAAGCTCTCGAACGCACCGGCTACATCGTCGAAGAAGCTCCTGACGGAAATACCGCGATCGATAAAATTCGCAGCCGCCGCTATCTTTTGATCCTTTCCGATTTGAAACTTCCTGGGAATTCCGGATTGGACGTGCTGCGTGAATCGCGCCGCGTCGAACCCACCCTCCCCGTAATTCTAATGACCGCTTATGGCTCGGTCGAGGAAGCTGTCACCGCCATGAAAGACGGCGCCTTCGATTTCATTCAGAAGCCCGTGGACCTCGACCATCTGAAGCTCCTTCTCGAACGCGCCGCGCAGCAGCAGGAATTACTGCGTGAGAATTTGCTCCTCCGCGAAGAATACGCGCTGCATTACGGTTTCCCGCGCATCGTTGGCGAACATCCTTCGATGAAGGACGCCAGCCAGATGACCCAACGCGTCGCAGCCACCGATTCCACCGTTTTGCTGCTGGGCGAAAGTGGAACGGGCAAAGAACTTTTCGCCCGCGCCATACATCACCTCAGCCCGCGTGCCAATCATCCCTTCGTTGCGCTGAATTGCGCGGCTATTCCCGAAGGTCTGGTCGAAAACGAATTATTCGGACACGAGCGCGGCGCTTACACCGGCGCAGGGGCGCGAAAAATCGGCAAGCTTGAACTTGCCCATCGCGGCACGCTTTTCCTCGACGAAATCGGCGAACTTCCGCTCGCGATCCAAAGCAAGCTTTTGCGCGTATTGGAAGAAAAACGTTTTGAGCGCGTCGGCGGCACCCAGGAAATCGAAGTCAATGTCCGTATACTGACCGCCACCAATAAAAATCTCCACACAGCCGTGGCCGAAAAAGCCTTTCGCGAAGATCTCTACTTCCGGATTTCCGCCGTGCCCATCACCATTCCGCCTCTGCGCGAACGCGGCGATGACGTCTTCCTCCTGGCCGAGCATTTTCTGGAAAGATTCCGCCGCGAGTTTCGCAAACCGGCATTAAAATTCTCCGAAGAAGCCCGCGCTCGTTTGGCCACCTATGCCTGGCCGGGCAATGTGCGTGAATTGCAAAACGCCATCGAGCGTGCTGCCATTCTGGCCAACGGGCCTGAAATCGACGCCAGCGCGCTGCAGCTACCGGTTGCCAGACCTTCGGCCGAAGAACTGCCTGAAGGAATGCTAGACGAACGTTTTGTCTGGGAAGGACCGCTCGAAGAAGTGTCCCAACGCGCCGTTGCTCACGTCGAGCGTTTCAAAATTCAAAACGCCTTGCGCGAATCCAAGTGGAATAAAACCCGCGCAGCGGAAAAACTGGAAGTCTCCTACAAAACCCTGCTGCACAAAATCCGCGCGCTCGGCCTGGAAAACTAGGTCTCAATTCCGTTGCCTCCGCCTGCGTTGATTATTGGCACCCGAGCAGTGTGCAAAACAACGCTGCCGAAATTCCACGGATACACACGCACATCCACAAATCCCACTTCCTTGATCATTTTCGCCAGCTCGTTGCGGTTCGGAAATCTCGCCACCGAACCGGGCAGATATCTGTACGCGTCTTTGCTTCCCGAAATTGCCCCACCCACATTCGGCAGTACGTACTTGAAGTAAAATCTAAATAGGGCCGCCATGGTTCCGCCGGCAGGCTCGGAAAATTCCAGAATCCCCAAATGCCCGCCGTCTTTCAAAACGCGCGCAATTTCCACTAGCCCGCTCTCATAGTTCGCCAAATTGCGGAACCCAAACGCCGTGGTCACCAGGTCGAAAGAAGCATCCGGAAATGGCAATCTCAGCGCATCTGACGCCACAAACTCCGCTGCGCGGTGATGCTCCTGCCCTTTTTTGCGCGCCCGCTCCAGCATTGGACGTACAAAATCGCAGCCCACCATCGGGATTCGATGCGCCCCGGAATCGCGCAACGCCTTCATACGCACGCGCTCCATGGCGAACGTCAAATCTCCCGTTCCGCAACACAAATCCAGAATGCGAGCATCCGTGCGCCGGATAATTTTCCCGAATTTCAAAGCCGTGCGACGACGCCACACGCGATCGATCGAAAGAGAAAGCAAATGGTTCAGAAAATCGTAGCGCGGCGCAATCTTCGTAAACATTTCGCGCACATTTGCCGCGGCTTCGCGTTCGTCTCGCGCTCCTTTCGGCCGCGATCCGGGTGCTTGCGTCGGTAAAATTGGCGTCATAATCGGCATGCAGTCTTCAATCCCGAGCCTTCATGGCAAGTTCCGGCAATTCCGAAATCGTGCGAGCGATCAGCTTCCAGGGAAGCACTACGCCCCTCTGCACTCTTCCAATTCGGCGCGGCAGCACCCAACGAACCTCACCTTCGCGTGATTTCTTGTCCCCCGCCAAAATCCGCCGCAACACCGCTGCGTCCATCTTTCCGATGGACGGCAACGGCCCCACTCTCGCTACCAGCCGCATAATTCGAGCCACATCCACTTCCCCTGTCCGACCAGTTGCCGCTCCAAGCAAGGTTGCCGCGTACATCCCCCATCCAATTGCTTCTCCATGGAGAAATCTGCGGTATCCGGTAATCGCTTCCAAGGCGTGGCCAAACGTATGCCCGAAGTTTAGTATCTCCCGCAGCCCGCTCTCACGTTCATCTCGTTCCACAATTTGTGCCTTAATTCGTATACACCGATAAATCACATGCTCCAACGTAGCCGCATCCCGTCGTAGCAGCGCCAACATATTGCGTTCAAGGTAACGAAACAAGTCCGCATCCGCGATCGCGCCGTATTTGATCACTTCATACAGCCCTGACCGATATTCACGGTGCGGTAACGTCCCTAGCGTATCCATGTCCGCGATCACCGCATCCGGAGGATAGAATGCGCCCACCAAATTTTTCCCTTTCGGCAGATTCACTCCAGTCTTGCCGCCCACCGAACTATCCACCTGCGCCACAAGCGTAGTCGGGATCAGCACCAACCGGACTCCGCGCAAATAACTCGCTGCCGTAAATCCCGCTACATCTCCCACCACGCCGCCGCCCACTGCCACGATCACCGCGCGCCGGTCCGCTCCGGCATGGGACAATGCCATGCATAACAGTTCAACAGTCTGCAGGTTCTTCGCGCTTTCGCTGTCGTCGATCAAAAAAGTATTCCTGGCGCGAAGCCCGGTAATGCTTTTCGAAACCTTTCGTCCCCAAAGGTTCCAAACGTTCGGCGCAGAAATCACAAACGTCCCGCTCGCATCGGCCAGCCGCGCAAGCACAGAACTAGCGCGCGCAAGTTCGCCTGGCGAACAGTGCACCGGATAAACCCCGCGAGAAGCCTTGATACGGATGGTTGCCATCGGAATCAGTTGTAACACGAACGCTGTCGGCTTTGATTAACGCGCACTGGCTGAATTCTGAAAAACTTAGTGGAATTTCTTCTGTAACTCGTCAACCGTCACCAGAATTACGTGCCCGACAATCGCAACGCTTCGCGGACTAACCTTATCCAACGTGTCCTGCGGCGTGTGCCAATACTTCGGATTCTGAAATCCATCCCAATCGATGATGTCAACGGACGGGACATCGCGCGATAGAAACGGCTGATGGTCGTCCGATATCGTTTCGCTGCGCGACACAAAAACATCCCCGTAGCCCAAATGTCCCGCAGTCTTCCACACCAAATCCGTGAGCCATTTCGTGGAGTTTCCCTCGCGCGGAATCGCCAGCCCATATTGACCAATCATGTCCGCCAGTATTACAGCCTTCACCCGCTTCAAATCTCCTGAGACCGCCATACGCGCAGCCAATTCGCGGCTTCCATACGTATGGTCCTCGTCTTTATCCCAATCCACAAAGGCTTCTTCGCCATCCAAAAACGCGATCCACACCGAATTAGGCTCTTTTCTTCCGCACAGCAGCCGCGCCATCTCCAGCATCACTCCATCCGACGATGCACTGTCCTCCGCCCCCACAAAATTCTGCACGCTGCTCAGCGAATCGTAGTGTGTCAACAGCAAAATGATTCCCTGGCCCGTTCCCGGCGCTTTTGCAATGATATTTTTCATCGCCACTTCGCCAACCGGCGTGGAAGCGTGAAAATCATCTTCGCCCACCGTGCATCCATAGCTTTTCAGTTGCTCGCGAATGTAATCCTGAACCTGATGAATGCCTTCTGACGCTGGAGGCCGCGGACCAAAACTCACGATCTTCGCAACATGCTCGTAAGCCTTCGCGCCATCAAAGCCGCCGGTCTGCGAAGCGGGGGGCGCCGTATCAGAAGGTGTGCCCATAGCCGCGCTCCCCTGCTGCGATGCAGATGCGGCGGACTCGGAGCCGGCCCCGCTATGCCCGCACGCGGCGACGCCCAGCGCAGCCGCTAACAATCCCGCCGCCAGCGCCCACTTGTTCCAAGAATTCAACATCTATTGCGCCTCCCCGATGGCGGCATCCTTCTGTTTGTTCCTCAACACCACGTAAGAAACCAACACGCCGATAAAGTACAACAGGATCATCGGTGCCATGAACACCAGCATTGTCGTCGCATCCGGAGTAGGCGTCACAATCGCCGCCACCACCGTGATAATCAGCATCGCGTACCGAAAATTCTTCAACAGAAATTTCGGCGTCACAAT
The DNA here is from genome assembly GCA_963838475.1 of uncultured Acidobacteriota bacterium. Taxonomy (GTDB): domain Bacteria; phylum Acidobacteriota; class Terriglobia; order Acidiferrales; family UBA7541; genus Palsa-295. The sequence goes on along the minus strand of CAWIRJ010000003.1, from coordinate 141,508 downwards.
CCCGAACAACGAAAGAATAAAAATCAGCACGGGAAGCTCAAATACGATGCCCAGCCCCAGCAGTATCACCAGCGTCAAATCAAAATATTCATTGATGCTGATCAGCGGCTTAATCGGCCCTTCATTTGCAAACCCAATCAGGAATTTCAGCGTGGTCGGCAACATCACGAAATATCCAAACGCCAGCCCGCAAATAAACAGAAACATCGACGAAATAATGAACCCCGCTACCGCTCTGCGCTCGTGTTTGAAAAGCCCTGGCGCCACAAACAGCCAGATCTGGTACAGCACAAACGGCATCGCCAGCGCGATTCCCAGATATAGTCCCAGCGAAATAACCAGGCTCACATATCCCGCCGGGCTTGTGTAATAGAGGTTGTCTTCCAGATGCGCCGAACGCAGCGCCAGGTGCATGGGTTGCACGATGAAGGTGATGAAGTGTTTCGAGAGCAGCAGCCCGATTCCCGTTCCAATTACAATCGCGATCGCAGCGTGGATCAACCGTTTTCGCAGCTCTACGAGGTGCTCGAAAAACGACATGCGCCCGCCCGGATCACTGTCGGGCGGCGGAACAGCGTTCGGCTCAGGCTGGGCGGCTGCCGCCATCGCTCCCCTTGCTGTGGTCAGCTTCGGCCGACTCGCCTGCGCCTTCTGGCTCTATATCAGCGCGCCGCGCTTCAGTCGCTTCGGCCCGTGAGACTTCAGCGTTTGCCGCAGAAGCATTTGCAGAAGTTTCGGCATTCTTGCCGTCGGACAAATCCGTGGCCGTCATCGGCGCGTCCGCTTGCGTTGCCCCAGTCGTCTCCTCCGCATTCTCTCCCGTCGACGAGTTCGCGGGAGCCACTGTCCACCCGCGCGGCGCGTCCGCGGTCACCGTACCCGTAGCGCTAACAAGTTTGGGCTGCCCAGGCGTGTTCTGATCCGTAGGAGCAATCGTAGTCCCAGTTCCCGTCCCTGCAGCCGCGCGCATGCTGGCCTCGCGCTCGATCTCGCGCATATGTTCATCAAAAGTAGAACGCAGGTCACCCGTAGCGCGCCGGAATTCACCCATGATTTTTCCGAGATTTCGCGCCAGATCCGGCAGCTTCTCTGGCCCAAATACAATCAGGACGACGACGAAGATGATAATCAGGTGTGGAACGCTGAACATTTTGAAGTCAGTAGCGCAGTACGGCGCCTCGTTCGCAGTTTATCTCTAATCCCTGCTAACGAGACGCCGTTTCTGCAAGTTTCTGTCGCCAACCAATCCTTACTTTGCGGGGGCCGCTGCTGCAGGCTTGGGCTGAATCGAAACCAGCTCAACCTCAAAAACCAAAGCGGCGTTCGGGCCAATCACTCCGCCCGCACCACGCGCTCCGTAGGCCAAATCAGAAGGAATAAAGAGTTGCCATTTCGATCCCACCGGCATCAGTTGCAAAGCTTCAGTCCATCCTTTAATTACTCCGGTTACAGGAAACGTTGCTGGCTTCCCGCCATGCTTGGCCGTGCTATCAAATTCGGTGCCGTCCAACAAAGTTCCCTTGTAATTGCATTCCACCGTGTCTTGCGCGGTTGGCTTCGGGCCTGTACCCTCCTTTATTATCTTGTACTGAAGTCCGCTGGGCAGCGTGACCACTCCTTCTTTCGCTTTATTGGCCGCTAGAAATGCGTCTCCATCTTTCTTGTTCGTCGCTGCCGCTTCCTGCATCTTTTCCTCCTGTTTTTTCTTCATCTCACCTTGAAATGCAGTCATCACGGTCTTCACTTCATCCTCGGTCATCTGAGTCTTGCCTGCCAACTCATCCTTCATCCCTCGCACCAGGATGTTGGGATCGATGTCCACGGCGTTCTTACTCATACTCTTGCCGATGTTCATTCCAATGGCGTAGCTGATCTTGTCCTTCTCGGTCTTCAACACCAAAGGAGCTGCCGCCGTGTGATGCACCGGAGTTTTCCCCGCAGTGGATGTCTGCGATTTTGCGGCAGAAGTCTTCGTCGCGTCGGAAGCTTGCGATTTTGCAGCGGGCGTTTTTGTCGCAGGGGTTTTTGTGGCAGGCGCCTTCGAATCAGATGTCTTCGCAGCCGGCTTCTTCGCGTCGGACGATGCCGGAGTTTGCGACGCGGGTGCTTGTTGCGCTGGCGCCTGGGAATTATCGGGAGTCTGTTGTGCTCTGGCGTTTCCAGCCGCCAGAACACATGACACTAGTATGGTTGCAGTGACAGCTAACAATTTTTTCATGCCGATATTTTCGCATTGGAACCCGGAATCCGCAAATCGCTACAAATGCTCCGCAACTAGCTCCGCTCTCCAGGCTAAATGCTCACCCCTTGCACTTCTACACGTCTTATGTTAGATACATGTAGAAGCAGGAGGTATGGCGATGGCCGCAAAATCCGATCTTCCCCAAGGCACTCTCGACCTGTTGATCTTGAAAGTTGTGGCCCTCGGCCCCGTCCACGGCTACGCCATCGCCCAACGCCTGCAGCAAGTTTCCCGTGACGTGGTACAAGTTCCCCAAGGCTCGCTTTACCCCGCGTTGCATCGACTGGAAAATCGCGGCCTCCTCGCCGCCGACTGGAAGCAGACTGACACCGGCCGTGAAGCAAAATTTTATCGCCTAACTCGAAAAGGCCGCGCGCAACTCGAAACCGAAGCCGTAAGCTGGGAACGCTTGACGTCTGCCGTCAGCCTGATCCTCAAACTGTCCGAAGAAGGTGCCCAATGACTTGGTGGCAGCGCCTCTGGCACCGAACGCAAATGGACGAGCAACTGGAAAAAGAGTTGCACTATCACCTGGAGCAACACGCGAACGACCTGATCGCGCAGGGCCACGCGCCCGAAGAAGCATGGCGGCAAGCCAGACTCGACCTCGGTGGCCCAGAGCAAGTGAAAGAAAATTGCCGGGACGCTCGCGGGATTCGCTGGCTGGACGATTTCTCGCAAGACGTTCGTTTCGCCCTGCGCATGCTGCGCAAGAATCCCGGTTTTGCGGTTGTTGCGTTGCTAACGCTTGCGCTCGGCGTCGGCGCAACCACCGTGATGTTCACCGTAGTCAACGGCGTTCTGCTGAAGCCACTGCCCTATCCCCAATCGAACGAACTACTCGCTGTCCACGGCCATACCCAAACCTGGAACACAAAAATCTACGGTGAACAAAATGTCGCCTATCCCGATTTCCTCGATTTGCAGCGTGACGCTCATTCCGTTGACCTCGCTGCAACTCTATTCAACAACGCCACGCTCAGCGAGCCGGGCCCACCCGAATATGTCGATCTCCACGAAATTTCTTCCAACCTGTTCCCCCTCCTACGCGTGAATCTCCTGCGCGGACGCGCCTTCCTCCCTGAAGAAGACCGCACAGGTGCCGCGCCCGTCGTGATCTTGGGCTACAGTTTCTGGCAACAGCACTTTGGCGGCAGCCCCACGGTTCTCGGCAGCTCAGTCGTACTCGATCAAAAACGCTACACGGTAATCGGTATCGCGCCCCAAGGCTTCCGCCAAAATGACGACGAAGCCGACGTTTTCGTTCCGCTAGGGCAGGACACCGCACAATTTCTGAAAAGTCGCGGCCCCCATCCCATTAACGTTATCGCGCGGCTCCGCCCAGGCGTCACTCCTCCCAACGCGCAAGCCGAATTGCAATTGATTGCGCATCATTTGTCGCAAGCCTACGCCGACACCAACGCCGATCGCACTTTCCTCGCATCGCCGCTCCGCCCGGAAGTGGGCGACGTCCGCTCCACTCTGTGGCTGCTCTTAGGCGCGGTCACTCTTGTTCTCTTGATCGCCTGCGCAAACGTCGCCAGTCTAATTCTCGCTCGCGCAGTTTCCCGCCAGCGTGAACTTTCCATGCGCGCCGCTCTCGGCGCGAGGCGCGGACGCTTAGTCCGTCAATGCCTCACCGAAAGCGCTGTGCTAGGGCTCACTGGAGGCCTCCTGGGAGTCCTCCTAGCCTATGTCGGTCTTCGACCGTTCCTCGCGTTCTGGCCCGGTAATCTGCCGCGCGTGCAAGAAGTCCAACTCGACTGGCGCGTGATGCTCTTCGCCGTCTCGATCTCTCTGCTCTGCGGATTTCTCTTCGGCCTCGCGCCTGCTCTCCGCGCTCCCGCTCGTAATCTTGAACAAACGCTGCGCTCCGGCTCGCGCACAATCATCGGGACTGCGCGTCGACTTCACAGCGTATTTGTCGTCTCCGAAATTGCCCTCGCGCTCGTTCTCCTAGTCGCTGCCGCAATGATAGGCCGCACGCTTCTCCGAGTTTCTTCGCTCGACCCTGGCCTCAACGTTCACAACGTCCTGGTCACTCGGATGGCTCTCTCTCCCGGAGTTCTCGCCGACCCTGGCCGTATCCGTCCCGCGTGGCAGGATGTAATCGATCGCGCCAGCCGCGTACCCGGAGTTCAGTCCGTCGCTATCGTTGACACCGTCCCCATGCGCGACGGCAACAATCAGATCGGCTACTGGCCCACCGCGAACGTGCCACCGGAAAATCAGCAGCCCACCGCCCTAGCCACCAGCGTCTCACCAAATTATTTAAATGTGATGGGCGTCCATCTCCGGCAGGGCCGGTTTTTTAACGATCGAGACCACGCCGGCGGCCAGCTCGTTATCGTCATTGACGATGTCCTCGCCCAAAGCGCCTTTCCCGGACAAGACCCCATCGGCAAACTGCTCTGGATGCCCGACATGGGCTACGGCCCCTTCACGGTTGTAGGAGTCGTCGGCCACGTTCGCCACTGGGGACTGGCCGGCGACGACCAAGCCCAAGTCCGCGCGCAGTTCTACTATCCTTTCGCGCAACTCCCCGACCGGTTCCTGCGCCGCTGGTCCGAACTGATGTCCGTGGCCGTGCGCACAAATATCGATCCATCGAGTGTGGTCGATTCACTCCGACAGCAAGTACGCGGAGCTACAGGCGATCAAGTTGTTTACGAAGTTCGCACCATGGAGCAGTTAGCACGAGGCACCCTAGCCCGCGAGCGTTTCCTCTTGCTGTTATTTAGTATTTTTGCGGGATTGGCTTTGGTACTCGCCTGCGTGGGCATTTATGGAGTGCTAGCGTACTTAACCAACCAACGCGTCCCCGAAATTGGCGTACGCATGGCGCTAGGCGCTAGCCCCGCCGACGTTATGTGGCTGATTCTTCGAGATAGTCTGGCGCTGATCGCGCTTGGCGTTACTGTCGGCATCCTTGGCGCAATGGGAGCGGGGCATCTCCTGCGGCACTCGGTAGAAGGAATGCAGTCCACTGGCCCATTGCCCTACGCCATCACCATATTTCTGCTGGTCGCCACCGCTGTTGCGGCAAGCTTAATTCCAGCCCGCCGCGCCAGCCAAGTCGATCCCATGAAAGTTTTGCGCCAGGAATGATGGGGGTTCACAAACTCTTCGTTAGAAATGAAGGAAGCAGAAATCCAGCTCGGACATTTGGCTTTCGTAGCGCCGGGCTTTAGCCGGCAGCTTAGTTGACGCCCGCTTGTTTTGGCGTTCTGTCTCTCTCTACTTATGCCGCTACGAACGGTTCCTAGCGGAACCAACCGGAATCCGCGCCAGCCTTGCGCCCTTCTTCCGCCAAATCTTCCAGCGACTGTTGCAGTTTCGCTTTCTGGTCTTCAACCTGCCGGATCTGCCTGTTACGGTCTTCAATGTAAATCACGCCGGCAGACGCGCCGCTCATAGGATCAACAGTGACCGCCCCCTTTTTCTTAATCTCTTCCTGTATTCCCGCAATCTGGGTGTCCAGTTGGGCCATTTGGGCCCGTATCGAATTTGCCCTCCCGCGCCAATACGCTTCGTTGTTGCCCGAAGATCCAGAACCAGCATTAGCTCCAGAGTTCGCGTATGCATTTCCGCCGTACGAAGCTCCTCCGGCCTGGCTCCCCGATCCCACCGACGAAACGCCGTGCCCCGATAGCCCGGACAACTTGTCCTCGGTGTAAACCTTTGTAGTCTCAGTCTTCGGCTTCTGCGCCTTCGCCTGACGCGCAATAGCTCCCAGCGATTGTTCCTGCGGCGCAGATTGGTCTACCATCTGCGGTTGGGCAGCCGCCTTAGTCTGCGCTTGGCCCTGCCCAGCGCCGGACGCGCTCGAAGAAGATCCAGCCTGTGACGATTGCCCAAACGCCACCGGCGCAACACACAGCACAAAACAAGCTGCCGCCATCCAAGGATTCACGGTAACAACCTTCTCATTCGTGTTTCTCATTTGTTAGCTCCTACTCGAACTGTTTTTACTTCGTAGCGCCGCGCTTCAGCCCAGCATCTTGGCCTAAATTATGGGAAATTGCCCTAGCTCAACGGTATGTCCCTCTCCAGGTACCGTCAACGCGCACGTCTGCCCGTACATCGCCCAAATTACCTGTCCTCAAGGCCAGTAAGCCTCAGCAACCTTCATGCGTCGGGAGCAACTCATTTCACCAGCAACCTCGAACAATTAATTGTTTCAATACGTACCTGAAGCAGGTTAAAACTTACGCGAGAGACGGGCTCTCCGAATCGGAGCCGGTAGGCTGGCAAGTAAAGCAAGTTGTGGGCGTTAGTTTCTTGTCGTTTAATCGCCGAAGTCGCACGTTGCAAAAGGCTTTATGGAAACACTAGCGCAAGACATCCGCTACGCGCTTCGCACCTTAAGAAAATCTCCCGGCTTTGCGCTCGTCGCAATCCTAACGCTGGCCCTCGGCATCGGCGCGTCCACCGCGATCTTTAGCGTCATCGAAAATATTCTGATGGAGCCTTTCCCCTACCCTGACGCCCAGCGCTACATGTCCGTTCTGATTCACGATACTGAAAGTGGGGAACAAGATGGACGCGCTGACTACAATGGCGCCGAATTTTTGGATTACGTTGACCAAAATCACGTTTTCGACCGCGTGATCGGCAATTCCACACTCGACGTGCTCTATCGCGGAGGCGAAGGCACGCTGCGTTTCAATGGCAATCTCATATCTTCCGGAACGTTTGAATTTCTCGGGATGCCTGCGCTATACGGTCGTGTGGCGCAGCCCGCCGATTACGAGCCCGGCGCCCCTCCGGTTTTCGTCTTGCGTTACAAAATTTGGGTCAATCAATTTGGCGCAGATCCGAACATCATCAACAAAACTTTCATTCTAAATGACACTCCCCGAACTTTGATCGGCATCATGCCTCCGCGCTTCAGCTGGGGTGACGCCGACTTGTGGATTCCCGAAAAAATCAGCCGCACCGCGGTCAGTAGCTACGCAGGCGCTTTTCCCACCCGCTATTGGTATTTCCTGGGACACTTGCGCCACGGCGTTTCGATGAAACAAGCCGAGGCTGACCTCACCGTGGTAGCCAAGCGGCTTGCCGTCGTTTATCCCAAAGAATATCCAAAACACTTCACCGTCCGCATTCAATCCCTCACCGAACAAGTTGTCGGCCAGTTTCGCAATACTCTTTACATCGTCCTCGCTGCCGTAGTTTTACTCCTCTTGATCGGATGCGGCAACGTTGCAAATCTTCTCCTCGCCAAAGCCACCACGCGCGAAAAGGAATTCGCTATTCGCTCCGCACTAGGAGCCAGCCGCCGTCGCGTGATTAGCCAACTCCTCGTTGAAAGCTTTATCCTCGCGCTGGGCGGCGCATTTCTGGGAACGCTCTTCGCCTGGGTTGGTCTGCGATTCATCGTCGCGCTTGATGCCGCAAGACATTATTCCCTCCGAAGCCGTGATCCGTCTGAACCTTCCCGTGCTCCTATTCACCCTCGCAGTGGCTGTCTCAACCGCGCTCCTTTTCGGATTGGTTCCCGCAATGAAAGCCGCTCGCAAAGATTTGAATGAGCCTCTGCGCGATACGGGCAAAGGTCTTACGGGCGGTTTCCGTCACGGAAAATTCCGCAACGCCCTCGTCATCACAGAAGTCGCGCTTTCGCTCACGCTTCTCGTAGCCGCCGGACTTTTGATGCGCAGTTTCGTCGCCCTTCGCCAAGTCCATCTCGGCTTCCAGCCGGACCACATCTTCACCACCAGGATCGCCCTTCCCGAGCGTTACAAAACGGCAGACCAAATTGCCGGCTTTTATCGGCCATTGTTACAGCGCCTGAAAGCCTTGCCCGGCGTTGTGGATGCCAGCAGAGACCACCATGCTTCCTCCCTACGGCGGCATTGACACCGAAATCGAAGTCCCCGGCAAGTCGCACTCGGAAAAATGGAACGCAGTCTTTTGTCTTTGCAGCGAAGGATACTTCCCAGTCCTGAAAATCCAATTCCTGGAAGGACGCCCATTCAACGAATCGGAAGTGAACGCAGCGCGCAAAGTCGCGGTAGTGAATCAGACATTCGTGAAAAAATATTTGTCCGGCGATAATCCCATCGGCAAGCAAGTCCAAATCAAACAACTTTCCGAATTCGCCGACAAAGTTTCCGACCCCACTTTCGAAATAATCGGTGTAGTCGCCGACGTCAAAAATAACGGCCTTCAGGAACCACCCGGTCCGGAGCTTTGGGTTCCCTACACCGTTACCGGTTCCGCCTTCCGCGGCATCCTGGTCCGCACCTCTCAGGAGCCGCTCTCCATGATGAACGCCGTGCGCCACGAAATCTGGACCACTGATTCCAACGCCGCTCTCACACTCACCGGCACTCTGGAAGGCTACATCAGCCAATGGTCCTACGCCGGCCCCCGCTTCGGCTTCATGCTGATGATGATCTTTGCGTCTATCGGATTGATTCTCGTCACCATTGGAGTTTACAGCGTACTCGCTTACACCACCGCGCAGCGCACCCAGGAAATCGGAATCCGCATGGCCCTCGGCGCCGAAAGCTCCGACGTCCTCAAAATGGTAATTCGCATGGGCCTCCGCTTGGTGGCTATAGGTGTCTTCGTTGGCCTACTGGCGAGCCTCGCCATGGGAAAAATCATCGCCACCCAACTGTGGGGTGTTTCCGCTTACGATCCCTGGACGCTAGCTCTCGTTCCCACCCTCCTTCTCCTAACCGGCCTGGTAGCCTGCTGGCTCCCCGCCCGCCGCGCCTCCCGTGTCGACCCGCTAATCGCCCTCCGCCACGAATAATCGCCCGACAACCGCCCTGATCGTCGTTCCCACTCTTCGGTAGATCGAAATATCGGTATATACTCCCGGTCGCACTATTTTTCGACGACTTCAACTGCGCGAGCGTCAAAATGGCCGATGAAAAACTCCGGCTCTTTTTCAGCGGCTTTCTAGTTAAAGCCGAAGTCCTCATCTATGCCTTCCTCGCCATATTGATCTTCGTAACCGCTCTGGGCAGCATGGCAAACGCCGGCAAAATGCTTTGGGATGCCTTCGCTCATTGGGACATTACGAGTCAAACATTGGTCGTGCTGGACCAGCTTCTTCTCGTACTGATGCTCGTCGAAATCCTCCACACCGTGCGCATTTCCATACACTCTCACGTTCTCGTCACCGAACCATTTCTCATCGTCGCCTTGATCGCCTGCATTCGGCGTATCCTCGTGATCACTCTGGAAGCCGCCTCACTCACCAAAGGTGGAATCTGGTCCGCCGATGGCGCCAGCATATTTAAAGCAAGCATGGGTGAACTCGGGTTGTTGGGCTGCCTAATTCTCGCTTTGGTAGTTTCCATGGCCATTCTCCGCCGCTACGCCCCGTCCCCCGAGGGCGCGCAAAGCTAAAATAACGATAGTTCCTCCTCGTTGACTTGCCTTCTCTCCCACCCTAAGATGTCCGCCGATGCCTGAAACCCCATCTCGAATCGGCCAGACCATTTCGCACTACCGCATCATCGAGAAGCTCGGTGGCGGCGGCATGGGCGTGGTGTACAAGGCCGAAGACACGACTCTTCGCCGGTTCGTGGCGCTTAAGTTTCTTCCGGACGAAGTCGCTCGCGACCCGCAAGCCTTGGAACGATTTCGCCGCGAAGCCCAAGCCGCCTCAGCGTTAAATCATCCGAATATCTGCACCGTATACGAGATCGGCGAACAGGACGGCCACGCCTTCATCGCCATGGAGTATCTGGACGGCGTGACGCTGAAACATCGCATCGGTGGCCAGCCGATGGAAATGGACGCCATTCTTGATTTGGGCATTCAAGTAGCGGACGGCCTCGACGCAGCTCACGCTGAAGGAGTGGTCCACCGCGACATCAAACCCGCCAATATTTTTGTAACCAAGCGCGGCCACGCCAAGATTCTCGATTTCGGCCTGGCCAAGCTGGCACCCTCGCCTCGCATTGCGCAAGGCGTCGGCGTTTCCTCAATGCCCACCGTCGGTGCCGATATGTTAACCAGTCCCGGAGCCACCGTCGGCACCGTGGCATACATGTCGCCCGAGCAGGTCCGCGGCAAGGAACTCGACGCGCGCACCGACTTGTTTTCTTTTGGCGTAGTGCTGTATGAAATGGCCACAGGTGTTCTGCCATTTCGCGGCGACACTTCCGGAGTGATCACCGACGCGATTCTGCATCAAGCTCCAGTGGCTCCGGTGCGCCTGAATCCTGACGTTCCGCCAAAGTTCGAAGACATCATTAACAAGGCGCTCGAAAAAGAGCGCGACCTGCGTTATCAGTCTGCGCCGGAGATGCGCGCGGATTTGAAGCGCCTTCGCAGAGATACGGATTCGGGTCGAATTCCCGCGTCCGCCGAAAGCGGTCCGCACAATGTCGTCGCCGCGCCTTCGGGTTCCTCTGCGTCAATTCGTAGCCTTGGCGATTCGGCTGCAAAGCCTATATCCAGCGGCGGGAGCTGGAAATATATTCTCGCTGTGTTGTGCGCCATCCTCGTGCTGGGCGCGGCGTTCGCGGCATTTCACTTTTGGAATCACGCGAGCGCGCCAATTGTCACCGGTCAAGTGAAGAAAATCAGCCACTGGAATAAACCCATGGAGCACGCAACGCTCTCGCCGGACGGCCATACCGTGGCATTCGACTCCCCGGTGAGCGGCACGTTTCAGGTCTTCGTGATGCTCACTTCCGGTGGCGAGCCGCTACAACTCACCTCCGACGAAGGCGACAAGAACGTGCGCGGTTTTTCGTTCGACGGCGGCGAGATTTTTTATCAGCGCAGCCTCGGAAGCTTCGAAATATGGGCCGAGCCCACGCTGGGCGGTGCTCCACGGAAGGTATTGACAGGCGGTGGAGTGGTTCCATCCGCGGATGGCAATTCTCTTTTCTACGTGAACCCGCCATCCCCAACGATATTCCGCGCAAACAAGTCCGGGGTCGGCGCGGAAGAGATCTTCAAATTCGACGATGCCGCCGGTTTCCCAACTGGGTTACTGCCGTATCCAGATGGGAATGCGTTGCTGGTGGCCACTGCAGCCTCCGTATTTAGTGACAATCGACTTCACAAAGTGACCATCTCAACTCACTCAGCGGTCGATCTAGGCGAAGTACCCGCAGACGTGGGTAACGCAGCATGGGCCGAGCCCGGAAAGTCCCTGCTTTTTAGCCACACCGCTAACGGACTGACGAACATCTGGAAATACAACTTAGCGGACCGCTCGTTGACCCAGGTAACCTTGGGCGCCGGTCCCGATCTTTCCCCAATGCCGGATCCGGGAGGAAAAGGTTTTTACTACATAAACGGAAAATCGTCCGGGTTTCTCACCGCTTACCACGTCCGCTCGAAAGAATCCGCAGACATCGTTTCCGAGTCCGCCAGCCAGCCTTCGATTTCGCCGGACGGAAAGCGCGTGATGTACCTCACTTCTCCGGAAGCCGGCCACTCCGAAGTTTGGGTGTCCGACATCGACGGGAAGAACAAAGTGAAGGTGGCCTCGTCCGACCACTTGGCCACGGGCACCTGGTCGCACGATAGCACTAAGATTAATTACGTGGACGACGCAGACAAGTCGAGCCGGATTTACATTGCTGGAGCCGAAGGCAGCGGAGTTCACGAAGTACCCTGGAATGGGCAATACGTCGCCACCAGCATCTGGAGCAGCGATGACGAGGCCCTTTATCTCGGTGCGTTCCAGCCACCCTTGAAGATCTCCGCATGGAAAGTAAACCTTGACGGTTCTGGCTCCCGTGCAGTCTCCACCGGCTGTGCGTTTCCCGCCGACGCGAGTACAGACGGAAGATATTTGATCGCGTTTATTCCAAGAGGTGATCGCGCTGGGATCTACCAGATTTCCCTGACCGACGGTAAATGCGACACGTTGCTTCCAGGCGCGGTGACTTTCGGCGTCGTATTTGCCCCGGATTACAAATCATTTTTGTACGCCGTCGCCGCCCGCGGACAAATGACTGTATACCGCCAACCCTGGATCGATGGAAAACTGGCGGGCCCGGTTCAGGTCGCGCTAACGCTTCCCTTCTCGTTCAGCATCGCCCGCGGCGGCAATGCCTACGACTTCTCGCGCGATCTTTCCACCTTTATCTACGCGCGCCCCGGCGGCCAGCACGATCTCTATTTCCTGAGCCAGAAATAAGTCCCGCCACGAGACAAGATCCTGTTATCTCTCAGTCGCGGCCGCGTAGATCTGTCTCAGTCATTACTGCTGTTCGTCGGATAAGTTTGAAACAGATGCAACCGGTTGACTCAAGCTTGCGCGTCCTCGAAGCTGCTCGGACCGCGACCGGCAATGTGGTCTTCTCCAATCTCCAAACTCCTTCGCTGAGGCCGCTGATAGTCACATCGTCCGGCACGACATTGCCGACATGGCAGTTCTCGCAATACATGCCGCCGACCTCGTCAGCGGGAGCAACCACACCAGCCCAAACGGAAGTTGCGGCTCCTTGAGGAATGGTCTTCCACTGGAAGGTCCTTTACCCTTGGCCACTAGCTGCTGATTCTTGTGAAGACCTATATGTATCTTTTTCGCTGCAACGCGGACAAGGCTGCAAGGTAGCAAAACGAAGACAATACCAGGACATAACCAAATGCGTAGAGAAGATACCTCCACTCACCGTGCATCACCCGCAAGCTGCTGTAAATGCCTTCTGTCTTTTTTTCAAACGCGTGCACCATGGGCAGCAGGATGTAAAGGTAATGAAATGCCTTTTCTAAAACGCGAAGGCCCACGCTGGAGTTCCCCGCGCGTATAACGCTTTGTGTCCAGAATTGGAAATTGTAAAACGTGCTGGCATTAAAGATCAGCGCAAAAGTTACTGCGATTGCGGGGTGCATTACCGACGCCAGCAGCGTCATGTAAGCGATGATCCCTACCGAGGCTATGAAAGTATCTGCCGAGATAAACACCATTCCCGCGCGTATCGGTACGTGCCAGAAAAGAGACATCACAACCATGCTGGCTAGCACCGCACAGTTGAGCAGAAACGAAACCGCTACAGCCGATAAGAAAGTTGATACCAGCCAGATGCTCGGCGTGCAGGGCTTCGTAAAAACCATCTTTAGGCTTCGGCTTCGAAGATTTGAGCTAATAAGAAAGAGACTAAGGCCACCGGCAAACAGAAGCAGGTATAAGTTCAGCGTCGAGAAGATTCCCTGGAGGGTATTGAATGCTTGCACGCCCGAATCGCTGAAAAGAGCGGGCAGCGACTCCAGCCCGGTCAGCAACAAAAAAACCAGCAAAAATGCTATTAGCAATCTGCTTCGCCGGTAATAGGCGAAGTTGGCCAGAACATTTGCCCTGATCAATTCCGTCACGCCACACCTCTTTCTTTTGCTTCACCGTGCGTACTTTCCAAGTGCTCGCCCGCCGTGTCGATCATGCCGGTATTGCCTTTGACAATCTTGAAGAACGAGTCCTCCAGCGAGCCCTTCTTCAGCGAACACTCGTGCACGTTCAACTCGTGTGCGCGCGTGTAGTCCATGAAATCGTAAAGACGTTCCTTGGGAATACTCCCTTTCGCCACCGTCCCCAAATGTTCCACTAGCGTCACGTAATCCGGCAACGAGCCAATTGGTTCGAACGTGACGTTATATAGCTCCTTATCGAGCGTCAGGAAGTTGCGCAACTCGTCTTGCGCCACTACCTTCCCCCCGTCGATGATCGCCACGCGGTTCGCTAACATCTCAATTTCAGAAAGCACGTGCGAATTCATCACGATGGTCGCCCCACGCTCATGAATCTCGCGCAGAGTTTCACGAAACTCTCGCACCAAAAGAGGGTCCAGCCCTCGCGTCGGCTCGTCGAGGAAAAGTAATCGCGATTCGTGAATAAGGCATTGCGCAATTCCTACCTTCTGCTTCATGCCTTTTGAACATTTGGACATCGGCAGACTCTTAAATTGCGCTAATCCTAATCGCTCGAGAACGTCGTTAACTGTCTTCGATGATATGCGTTTCCCGTAAAGCGAGGCGTAATAGCGAGTGGCCTCCTCCACCGTGAGGTATAAGTGGTAGTGTGGCTCCTCTGGCAAATAAGCCACGCTTTCGTAAAGCGGAGATCCGAGCTCCGGTGTTTTCCCCATCACTTCCACTTTCCCGGAATTGGGTTTTAACAGGCCGAGAAAGCAATACATCGCGGTGGATTTCCCCGCCCCGTTTTGTCCCACTAGCGCGAAAAAGTCTCCATCGCGAACCTCCAGGCTCAGTCCGTTCAGCGCCTGCACTTTGCCCCGCAACAGACCGCGCCGAAAATGCATCTGGATATTTTCCGCGACGATCACATGGCCCCCGAGCAGAAGCGTTTGTTGAGCGACCGCACGATCTCGTCATCCGGTTCGTCTTTGAAATTTTCGCTTGTTAGCGCCGTCTTGATTTTCGTTGACGTATTGCAGGTGCAGGTCTCCACTTTTTTTACGCAGCCGCAGGGGCAATCCATGCGTGCGACGATGCGCTTTCCGCGTTCGTCGAATTTGTACTGCTCTTCGGACGCGCTTTTGACTTCTGGCTGCCGGCTCGGAAGCGCCGGATGCTTTTGCGCCTGTACACGGTAGTCATCGGGCGAGATCACTGCGCCCTTTTGTGAGAGTTGGCGATTCTGCGATAGAAGGTTGTCGAAAGCGACCTCCGCATTTACCAGCGCTCCCGTTTCGTAAAACTGCACTTTACCGTCCACGCCGATCAGTACTGTTGTCGGGTATGCTCCCACGCCGTACTGCTTCGCAATGGTCCCGGAATCAATTCCCACCGGGAAGTCAATCTTCAGCTCCTTCAGAAAATCGTCCACACGTTCCCGGCTTTCCTCCTCATCAACACCTATGAGCAGGAACGACTGCGTTTTGTGCTCGCTGAAGTAGCGATTCAACTCCGGCATCTCTTCACGGCAAGGGCCGCACCACGTTGCAAAGAAATTGAGCACAATGATTTTCTTGCCTACGTTTTCGGACAGCTTGAAATGCTCGCCGTGATTAGTCTCCAGAGCAAAATCTGGAGCGATTTGCCCCCGCCATTCCGTGCCCGCACCTATGCCTTGGGCGTACTGATCGATTTCCTTGTCAGTAGGTGCAGGCTTGAGTTCGTAGTGCACAACACTCAAGAGTATTCCTGCCACTATAATCGACACATTTAGAAGAGGTTTGTTCACTTGCCCTCGGAACTAGCTCCAGCACATCAAATTGCTGCCGATGTTTGAGACGATATGGGCCGGTTCAATTTCATTCGACCACATTACATGTCGCTAGGAGTCCCGGCCTAAGGTACAGGTGTGATGGTAAGGTTACGAGAACAGGAAGTAATGCCGAAGCGGACGCTACACTTGGGCTGCCCTCGCGCCCCAAAAGTCCACCGCCTCGCACCCTTGTATTTCACGAAAAAGCTCCTATCATTGCCTCGATGAAAATTGGATTCAGTCACGGCGCTAACAAAGGCGGCCAGCAGCCGTCTTACCGGTATTACTCTGCGAGTCTGAAACGCGATACTTTAATATGCAAAAAACCACGGAGCCTGGCCGATCTAGGGCCGAGTTAAATCGCCAAATTGCTGAATTCAAAACCTTCGTAAGTTACACAAAACAAAGACCGGCGACTCGCTCAAATCGCCAAGAAACACAAAAAGCGCCGTTGCAATTTTCAGCCATCAGCCGAGCTTCCTTGCGTGTTCCTACAGCGCGTTCACTGATGAAGGTTTGTCCCTTTACGTCCTCCGCGCGATCGATCGTAGAAGCGCACAGACCCGGCAAACGTCTAAACCTGATGTGGTACAATTTGATTTTGGCGCACAGTGAGGCCGCATGCACTCTCAACCATCGTCTAAGCGTGGAATCGTCGTATTAATCGCCGTCCTTGGCATCTCGGCCGTCCTGGGAGGCCTCTTCGGCCCCACGCTCAGAGCCCGCGCCTCCACCACCGCCACCTCCGCTAACTCTGACGCCCAGCTCCAGGACTCGGTGAAGAGTTTTACCCGCGTTCTCTCCGTCGTTGAGCGCAATTATGCCGATCCGGTTGACACTGACAAAGTGATCTACGACGGCGCTATCCCCGGCATGCTTCACGTTCTCGACCCACACTCGAACTTTTTTGATCCCAAGCAATACGCGCTCTTCAAGGAAGAGCAGCAGGGAAAATATTACGGCGTCGGCATGACCATCTCGCAACGCGATAACCAGACCGTGGTCCTCGCTCCATTTCCTGGCTCACCTGCTTATAAAGCCGGCATACGCCCCGGCGACATTGTCTTGAAAGTGGAAGGGAAATCTTGCGACGGTCTCACCGGCACTGAAGTTGCGGAAATGCTCAAAGGCCCAAAGGCCACCGTTGTGCACATTTCACTCGGCCGCGAAGGCTGGGACAAACCCATTGAAGTCGCCGTCACACGTGACGAAATTCTGCGTCCCGCCGTCGAGTACTTCACCATGGTCAAGCCTGGCATCGGTTATGTCCGCTTGGTATCTTTCAGCGAAACTACCGACAACGATGTGGCCGACGCATTGAAGCAACTCGATTTCCCCAAGCTCGACGGCCTCATCCTCGATCTGCGCAACAACGGCGGCGGACTCCTCAGCCAGGCTGTGGGTCTCTCCGATATGTTCCTGGACAAGAATGAAATCGTGGTCTCGCATCGCGGACGTTCGTCCCCGGAGCGCCGCTACTACGCGGTGCGCGGAAACCAGGGACTTGAAGTCCCCATCGTGGTCCTTATCAACGGCCAAAGCGCCTCCGCTTCGGAAATCGTTGCGGGCGCCATACAGGATCATGACCGTGGCTTGATTGTCGGCGAAACCAGTTTCGGCAAGGGCCTCGTGCAGACCCAGCTGCCGCTCAGTGAGGACACTGCCCTGCTGCTCACCACCGCGCGTTACTACACGCCCAGCGGCCGTTTGATTCAACGCGATTATAAGAACGTTTCGCTTTACGATTATCACTACAATCCACAAAAGCCCAAGCAGCCGGAAGTTAAACTCACCGACAGCGGACGACAGGTTTTCGGACAGGGTGGCATCACTCCTGACGACTTCGTCGCCGCTCCCAAACAGGACGATTTCCAGCAGTCGCTCTATCGCCGCGGTGTGTTCTACGCGACTCCGCAAGGCGTTGGCGATTTCACCCGCTTCTATCTCAGCGCGAAGCCCGATGTGACCAAGGACTTTGTGGTGACTGACGAGGTCATCAACGAATTCCGGAAGTACCTTTCGAACCAGCACATCAAGTACACCGAGCCTGAAATTCAGGAGAACTTGACCTGGCTGAAATGGCAGATCAAGCGCGAGGTTTTCACCAGCGTTTTCGGATTGAACGAAGGCTTCAAAGTTGCGCTGCAGGATGATCCGCAGCTCGATAAAGCCATCGACCTGATCCCGCAGGCTCGGGCGCTTTACCAAAACGCGCGCAAGATCGTGGCCGAGCGCCAAGCGGGGCAGACTTCTCATCCGTAGATGTTTCGCCCACGGAACCCCGTGGCGCAACCATTTGTGGTGATACAACTTAGCCAGCCAAATTTTGTCCTGTGGCGCTGTGTGTATTGCTCCTAAAGTCACGCTGCCGGTAATCCCATTCGACCGAGGCCCGTTAGAATCGTATCCTCAGTAGAAACCAAATCCCCTTAGGCCAGGCATGAACGCGCCAGACACCGTCCTCAACCGAGTCATGAGCCGCGCCCCGCGGATGTCGCCCATATGCTGGGCCCTGACCGTAGGCTGGGCCGTTATCGTCGGTGGTTACTGCCTTGTCGCGCTTACAATCCCCACCGGCAGGGGGCTGACCGCTTTTGGCGACATCTTCCAGTGCCTCGCCGCCCTCTTCGCCTGCGTTGGGCTGATGATGAATTCATCGCTCCCCGAACGGCGGACCCGGCTGTTTTGGCTGCTGTTGGCGTTGGGCTGCGCCACTTGGTTCGTTGGCCAATCCATATGGACCTATTTCGAAGTGATCTTGCGCAAGGAAACTCCCAACCCTTTCATCGGCGACGTAATTCTCTTCCTGCACCCGGTTCCCATGATCGGCGCGCTGGCACTGAAACCCCATGATCGCCGCGACGATTTAAACGTCCACACGGGCTACCTGGATTTCACGCTGTTGCTTGTCTGGTGGGTTTATCTCTACCTCTTCGTCGTGATTCCGTGGCAATACATCGCGCCTAACGTACAGACTTACGGCTTCATGTACGACCACTTGGCAGCGGCGGAAAATCTTCTACTCGCTGCGGGTTTTGCCATGTTGATGAATCGCTCGAAGGGAAAATGGCGGGAAGTCTATGCGCATCTTTTCAGCGCTTCACTTCTATACGCGGCAGGCTCCTATATCACAAATCGAGCCATTGACCGGCAGGATTACTACACCGGGAGTGTCTTCGACTTGCCTCTTGTTGCGTCATTCATATGGTTCGGAACCGCGGGTTTCGTCGCTTACAGCGTGAAGCCCCAACGTCAGGAAGCGCCCGAGCCGAAGAATGACGAACGAAACTGGGCATTCTTGCTGTCCCGAGCGGCCGTCGTTTCGATTCCTCTGATGGCGCTGTGGGCCCTTTGGCTCAGTGCTAACCCTTCTTCCGTGCAAACTTTTCGATTCGGCGTGGCCCAAGTGACCCTGCTCGCGGTGGCCATGCTAACGTTTTTCCGCCAGCGCTTAGTCGACCGCGACAGGATGCGCCTGCTGGAAGCTGCGCGCGAATCCTTCGACAACTTGAAGCACGTTCAGGAACAAATGATTCAGACCGAGAAGCTCGTCTCGCTCGGTCAATTAGCTGCAGGCGCAGCGCACGAAATAAATAATCCGCTCGCCGGAATCTTGGGATATTCCGATTTACTCGTGGATGACCCAGCTCTCGGCGATCGCCAGCGCGTGGTTGCCGACAAAATCCGCACCCTGGCACGCAGAATCAAGACGCTGGTAACCAGTCTTCTCAGCTTCGCGCGCCGCGTTCCCACCGAAAAAACGCTCCTCGACATAAATCAGGTGATCGCCACCGCACTGCATCTGAGCAATTTGGATTTGCGAGGCCGTCACATTGAAGTAGAAACGCTTCCGGCAATCGACTTGCCGACGGTACGCGGCGACTCCAACCAGGTTCTGCAAGTATTTTTCAATCTAATCAGCAACGCCGTTGACGCGCTGGAAGAAGTAGGTGGCGGCAAGCTCATGATCCGCACTTCACACAGTGACACCCGAATTGTCGTTCAATTCTCCGATACCGGCGCAGGAATCAAACATCCTCAGCAGGTCTTCGATCCGTTCTTCACCACTAAGCCGGTAGGTAAAGGCACCGGGCTGGGCTTAAGCATCTGCTACGGAATCATGCAAGAGCATGGCGGCAGAATCGATTGCTTCAACCGCCCCGAAGGCGGCGCAACTTTCGTGGTCGAATTCCCCACCGAAATGGAACCCATCTACGCCGCCGAGCCACCCGAAACCGTCGCATCAAAATCAACCTAATCTACAGATATTTCTCTGTCGTTTTCAAACTTCTGCGCCTACCTGGGTTATCATCGCCAACTCATTTGGAGGGTAGGTTGAAGACGCGCTTGCTGGTGATTCTCGCGATTTTGGGCAGCGTAACCCTGCTCACCGCGTATTTGTCCGCGCGGATCAGTCGCGAGAAGAGCGGGACCTTGTTCGGCGGCATGATTAATCCAGTCGTACCGGCCGCTGCGCGGCGCTCAGGGGAGTTGAAGACGCGAGCGGTCGTGCTGATTGTGATGGACGGGTTTCGCTGGCAAGAAGTATTCGATGGGCCGGAGCACGATTTGATGGACGAGAAACATGGCGGCGTGCAGGACGTGAAGCAATTGCGCGAGGATTTCTGGCGCGATACGCCCGCCATGGGGCGCCTCGTGCTGATGCCGTTCCTTTGGAGCGTCGTCGAACAAAAAGGCCAGATTTACGGCAACCAGCACAAGGGCAGCATCGCGCAAGTCACCAACGGATATAAATTTTCCTATCCCGGTTACAACGAGATGACCACGGGATATCCGGACAAAAGAATCGACAGCAATGAGTTCGGTCCCAATCCGAACACGACCGTCTTCGAGTGGCTTAACAACAAACCCGAATTCCACGACCAGGTCGGCATCTTCGCGACCTGGAGCGCCTTCAACGATATTTTTAACGTGAAGACCAGCGGGCTTACGGTGCACGCCGGCTGGAAGGTGCCGTGGCTGCCGCAGCTGACCCAGCGCGAACAACGCTTGAAGAAACTGTACGAGACCACCACACAAGTGGAGGATGACGATGCTTTCGACTCCTTCACGCACGAAGATTTGATGGACTACCTTGAGCGGCACACCCCGCGCGTCCTCTTCGTCGGCTACGGCGGCACCGACGACTGGGCCCACGAAGGCAAGTACGATTTGGTGCTCCAAGCCGCGCATCAGGATGACCAGCACATCGAGGAACTGTGGAACACGATGCAGTCTAATCGTGCTTATCACGACAAAGTGACTTTCATCATCACCACGGACCACGGCCGCGGCAGCGGCCTGGAACAATGGAAGAACCACGACAAGGACGTCGATGGCGCCGAAAATATCTGGATCGCGGTGATAGGCCCGGATACTCCTCCGCTGGGCGAGATGGCAAATGTTCCGCGCGTGACCCAGAGCCAAATCGCTGCCACCATCGCCGCGCTCCTTGGACAGGATTACCGCGCCGCAGTTCCGGCCGCGGCCCCGCCGCTTCCGGTCGTTGCAGCATGGCCGACCGGACCGGCCGTTCCCGCAACACGATAGTTCCATCGAAGTCTCCGACATCGCGAGCACGTTCCTACCGACCGGGGCGACAGGCCGGCTCTGCCACCCAGTTTTTGCACTTTAGTACTACTAATGCTTTGACAACAGCCGTACACGCAGGCTGCTGAGAGGTTTGCGTCCATGCTTCATACTGGAACTTAACCTAGGGTCCCGGTGCTAAGTCGGACGACTCGATGGAGGGAGTGCGATGGATGTTCCTGTAGCCGTCCCGACGGCCCCTGGCAGCCCCACGGCAGCCGCGGCGGCGCCCGTAGCCACAAATACCATCATTGCCACGATGTTACGCGCTGCGCCAAAAATCAGCGATTTGATTTTTTCTCCGGGACGCGCGCCGCAAGTGGAAGTAAATGGCGAGCTCGTGCAATTGAAAATTCCCGGCGTCGGAATGCTGAAGCCCGACGACACCGCGCGAATCGCCAACGATCTGATGGGCCGCAGTAAGCACGCCATGGAAAAATTGAAGGAAGAGGGCTCCTGCGACATTTCTTACAGCGTCCCGAAACTTTCGCGTTTTCGTGTGAACATTTTTACCCAACGCGGCAGTTGCGGCATCGTGATGCGCGTGATTCCCACCGATGTGCCGGATTTTAAGTCCCTCAATCTGCCCGCTGAACTGAATGAGGCGGCCGCCCTGCGTCCAGGAATCGTTTTGGTCACCGGGCCAACTGGCAGCGGCAAATCGTCCACGCTGGCTGCCTTCGTGGACAAAATTAATCAAACGAAGGCCTGCCACGTAATCACCATTGAAGACCCCATTGAGTTTCTTCACCAACATAAATTGGCAACAATTCATCAACGGGAATTGCATACGGACTGTCCAAGTTTTGCGCTGGCACTGCGCGCAGCGTTGCGCCAAGCACCAAAACTGATCCTCGTCGGCGAAATGCGCGACAAACAAACCATCGAAGTTGCGCTGGAAGCTGCTGAAACCGGCCACATGGTTTACTCTACGTTGCATACCATCGATGCCTCCAAGACGGTGGAAAGAATCATCGGTGTGTTCCCACTGGAAGAACAGAATGCGATTCGCGGGCGCTTGGCGAAGTCTTTCCGCTACATCGTCTCGCAACGATTGATCCCTCGCATCGATGGAAGTGGCCGTGTGGCGGCATTCGAGATCCTCAAAGCGACTATACGAACGCGCGAGTACGTGCAGAAGGGTGAATCCGAGGGCAAGTCGTTGCTTGACGCGATGCGCGACGCTGAGAATGGCGAAATGCAGTGCTTCGACGACGAAATTGAAAAGATGATTCGTGCAGGCGTAATCGACATGGAGATGGGTCTTTCCTATTGCACAAACCAGGGCAACTTGCGGCTATGTCTCGCGGACTATGTGGAAGCGCAGGGAAATAAAACTCCGGGAAGCCGCCCCGTTAAGCCCGCGAGCGTTGCGCCTAAAGCTGCTCCGGCGTCTTACTCGGGCAAACCGGCCACGGCTCCAGCTGCGCCCGATCCGATGCTGGAGACCGAGCTCGAAATCGAGCGATAAAGTCACGCCACGGTCTCACCGCTTCGAAGATTTATGCCCCAGAAATATCGTATGACGCGGTCCGCCGCCCTTCAGCCGCCCACGCACGCTTTGAACGTCAACATCGAACCTGCCATGGCGAAGCCGCTGCTCAAACTTTCGGTCCTCCCGAGCAGACCAGACCGCCAGCATTCCATCCATTTTGAGCGCTCCAAATGCGATGGCAATTCCGCGGTCGTCATAAAGTGCAGCGTTGTTGGAGGAGGATGTAAATGCGGCTGGCCCGTTGTCCACATCCAGCAGAACCGCATCAAACTGTCCCGGGCGCGAACTGAGCGTAACAGCGACGTCTTCCACCTCAATCTGTACTCGTGAATCCTTCAGCGGTTCTCCCGCCAGCAGTCCGAGCGCACCGCGATTCCATTCCACTACCTCGGGGATGACCTCGGCAACGAGTACTTTTGCGCCGGGTGGCAGAACATCAAGTGTCGCCCGTAGCGAGAAACCCATCCCCAGGCCGCCGATCAGCACACAGGGCTGGCCGAGTACGCGCGCACGTTGGCACGCCAAGGTCGCGAGGGCCTCCTCCGAACCGTGCATGCGGCTCGACATTAGAGGCTTGCCGTTGGCGAGAATGATGTACTCGTCGCTACGGCGCATCAGCTTCATGACGGTTCCGTCATGAGAAACCGCTTGCCCGAGCAGCTCCATGGTCTTCACGCAAGTGATGTTACAGCACCGGAAAACGTAAGTAAAAACGCGTGCACGCAATGTTCTCGAACTGGTTTTCAGGGCGCAAAAAAGGTACATTCTCTATCGCTCTAAAAAACAAATTGAAATTTTTTTGTTAACGGAAGCTCCGTCTGGACGTCTGAGTGCATGGGCTTGTCAAGTTTTCTCTAAGGAGCAAATGGAATGTTTCGCACTTTACTGACTGTTGCGTGTGCGCTTTTGTTCTCAGCTGTGGCCGTACGCGCCCAAACCGTGGATGAGATTATCGCCAAGAATGTTCAAGCGCATGGCGGAATGGAAAAGATGAAATCCGTGCAAACGATCCGCATGACTGGAAAATTCGAGGCAGGATCTTTCCGTGCGGGATTCATGCAGGAAAACAAGCGCCCCGACAAAGTCCGCGAGGAACAAATCATTCAAGGCTTGGCGGGCATTCAGGCCTATGACGGGAAAGTGGGCTGGCAAGTAAATCCATTCGGTGGACGCCGTGATGCTGAGCTGCTTTCACAAGATGACCTGAAGGGTCTGATAATCGATGCGGACATCGATGGCCCGCTGGTGGATTACCAACAAAAAGGGCACAAGGCCGAGCTAGTGGGGCACGATTCGGTGGAAGGCACGGACTGTTACAAGATCAAGCTCTCGTTGAAAAACGGCGACGTTCGTCTCTATTTTCTGGACGCCGATTCTTTCCTCGAACTGAAAATCGAAACGCAGAGCAACATCCGAGGCACGGTACAGTATTCCGAAACATATTTTGGCGATTACGAAGAAGTGAAAGGGCTGTACTACCCGTTCGCGTTTGAAGGCGGCGCAAAAGGAGATACCAATCGCGTGAAGTATTCCGTGGAAAAAGTGGAGATCAACATACCAATCGAAGATTCAGTTTTTGCGATGCCTGCCGCTGCCAAACCTGAAGCGAAGCCTGCGGGAGGTGCACAGTGATCTTCCTTACCGCGACACAGCCGGCTCGTCGCATTGCCCGCATTAAGCGCACGGAATCGTTTTCATTTTGTAAATCCATCGCCACGGCCACAATTTTTATTCTGATTGCGGTGTTTGCACTTCCCTTCCGCCTGGCTGCGCAAGAATTGAAAGTCGATTCCGATACGATTTCAGGGTTGGGCGCGCGGAACATCGGCTCGGCGGCAATGAGCGGCCGAGTCTCCGCGCTGACTGCGGTAAAAGAGGACGGTCGCTTGACGGTGTACATCGGGGCAGCGAGCGGCGGTGTCTGGAAATCCGTGAATGGCGGGACAACTTTCAAGCCGGTGTTCGACAAACAGACCGCACAATCTATAGGTGCAATCGCGATCGATCCGCAGGCGCCCAAGACAATCTGGGTTGGTACCGGAGAATCGTGGACGCGCAACAGCGTTTCGATTGGTGACGGCGTTTACAAGTCCGTCGATGGCGGCGAGAACTGGACGAACGTTGGCTTGAAGGATTCCGAGAGGATTTCGAAGATCCTGATCGATCCCACCGATGGCAAGACTGTGTACGTCTGCGTTCCGGGAAAACTTTGGAGCGACAGCGAAGATCGCGGCGTTTATAAAACCATCGACGGCGGGCAGTCCTGGATAAAGATTCTGAAAGGCGCAAATTTGTCTACGGGCTGCTCCATGATGTCAATGAATCCACGCGATCCAAAATCTATTTACGTGGGCATGTGGGATTTTCGACGTAAAGGCTGGACATTCCGCTCCGGGGGCGAGAATTCAACCGCACCGAGCGGGAGTGCGTTTTTTCGGACTTCAGACGGCGGAGCAACTTGGACCGATCTAGACGAGAAAACCGCTACAGGACTTCCTGCAAAGCCCTGGGGACGTATTGCCGTAACCGTTGCTCCATCAAATCCGAATGTTGTCTACGCCTTGATTGAATCCAACCACAGTGCGCTGTACCGCAGCAGTGATGGCGGAAAGACTTGGCAGGAGCGCGACCGCAGCAATTGGATGGTCTGGCGCCCGTTCTATTTCGCCAATTTAATCGTCGATCCGAAAGACGAAAATAAACTCTACAAACCAGACCTGCTTCTGATCATGAGCAGCGACGGCGGGAAAAGTTTCAGTGTGATTTCCGGGGCAGCCCACGGTGACTTTCATGATGTTTGGGCGGACCCCGACAATCCGCAGCGTTTGATCGCCGGTGATGACGGCGGCGTTTGGTATTCGTACGATAGCGGAAATACCTGGTGGAGGGCGTACAACCTGCCCATTTCCCAGTTTTATCACGTGAGTGTTGACGAGGAGGATCCTTACCACGTTTTTGGCGGCTTGCAGGACAACAGCGTGTGGATGGGCGACTCAGCTTACCCCGGTGGAATTTCGAATAGCCGATGGGAAAATCTGTTGGGCGGGGACGGATTCTGGGCCTTTCCAGATCCCGCGGATCCAAATTATGTCTATGCTGAATCGCAAGGCGGAGAAATTGCGCGCGTGAATCGCCGTACGCTGGAAGGGCGTTCAATCAAGCCGCAACCAAACTACGGTGAGAAAAAACTTCGCTTCAACTGGAATACGCCGATACACATGAGCCCCAATGAAAAAGGGACGATTTATATCGGGGCACAATTTTTGTTTCGCTCGCGCGATCACGGGCAAACCTGGGACCGAATTTCTCCGGACTTAACCACCAACGATCCCGAAAAACAGAAGCAGGAAGAATCCGGCGGAGTCACCGTCGACAATTCCGACGCGGAAACACACACCACCATTTATTCCATCAGCGAATCGCCGAAGGACGGACAAACGATTTGGGTGGGGACCGACGACGGCAACTTGCAACTTACTCGCGACGGCGGAAAAAACTGGACCAATGTGGTCGGGAACGTGCCGGATTTGCCGAAAGCTTCCTGGGTTTCCTGGGTAGAGGCCAGCCGCTTCGATCCCGCCACCGCGTACGCAGCTTTTGACCGGCACACATTCGGCGATATGGACCCGCACGTTTATAAAACCAATGACTACGGAAGATCCTGGACGCTCGTAGTGGCTAAGGACAGCGGCGTTCGCGGATTCGCGCATGTGATCAAGGAAGACACCGTTTCGCCGAACCTTCTTTTTCTCGGAACCGAGTTTGGGTTGTGGATTTCGCTGGATGGCGGAAAGCAATGGGCGCAGTACAAAGGCCACGATTTTCCGAATGTCCCAGTGCGCGACATCGTAATTCATCCACGCGAATCGGATCTGGTACTGGCGACTCACGGACGCGGGATATGGGTCGTTGACGACATCACGCCAATTCGAAAGCTCACCCCGGATGTTCTGGCGCAAGAGGCCGTTTTCGTTCCCGGAAAACCTGTGCAGCAACGGCTGATTGCGAATGGCGGCTGGCCGGAAGGAAGCGCCACATTCTTCGGACCCAATCCGCCGGACGCAGCATTGATTACTTATTTCCAGAAGAAGCGCCACATTTTTGGAAAAATGAAGATCGAAATTTTCGACGACCAGAATAAGTTAGTTGACACAGTTCCAGCGAACAGTCGGCGCGGACTAAGCCGTATCGAGTGGTCCATGCGACTGAAAGCGCCACGCGTTCCTCCGGCGGCGACCGCTGCGTTCGAAGCCGCCCAAGGACCGCGTGTGGTACCAGGCACCTACACCGTGAAAATGACGCGCGGCAAGGACACGTTTACCACGCCGCTGGTACTCACCCTGGATCCGCGCGCGAAATATACTGCCGAAGATCGAAAGCTGAACTTCGATGCGACGATGCGCGTTTACAACCTGCTAAGCGATATGACCTTCGACGTGGACCGCATCAACTCCGTGCGCGAAGCTCTCGCGGATCGCGCTGCCAAGCTCAGTCCCAAGGATCCTTTCCGCAAGGAGCTTGATGATCTTGCAGCACAAACGGAAGAGATTCGCAAGAAGATCGTGGCCACCAAAGAAGGCGGCGCGGTGACTGGCGAAGAGCGGATCCGCGAGAAAACCACGCAACTATATGGCGCGCTAGTGAGTTACGAGGGCCGTCCCGCAGACTACCAGGTCGCCCGCATCGATTCGTTGAAGCGCGAGCTTGACGACGTTATGACGGAGTTCGACGCGTTCGTGGCCAAGCAAATTAAGGCTGCGAACGCATCCCTCGCAAACAAGAAAATTGAGGCGATTAATCCAATTACACGGGAAGAGTGGGACAAGGCTAACAGCGAATCTGAGTCCAGCGGTGCAGCGCCGCCAGGTGGATTGCGATGGCGCGGACGGGATTTCGGCGCGAATGACGTGCAGACACGCGAGCGAGACTAGACGCGAATGATGGTCCACTATGTCGTTCGGCCCCGCGTTCCCCCGGAAATCTAATAGCCAGCACTGCGGCGAATTTCGTCGCGATCACGAGCTGCTTTTTGGGCCGCTTTCCCGAAGGCGAGCCATACCAGCACCAGAGCGACTGCCGTAATCAGAAATAGCCAAGCTGGAGCGGACTCAGGACTAGATGAGCCTTTGATTATCGCGGGCGCGCGACCAAACCAACACGCGAGAATGCCCGGCACGAACAAAAATAAGCGATTTCGGATGCGAAGATACTGGCGCCTTCTCTCTTCATGCTCGCGCTCCAAAAAACGAGTGCATGTCTCGCTAAGGCCAGTCTGCCGTACTTTGTTTTCGAATGCGGGCCCGAATAGGTAAACAACTATGCACAAAGTCCATGCCACTCCGATCCTAATCCACGGCAGGTCAACTCTGTACACGACGTAGAGAAGGCCTGCGGCAATGGCAACCACAATAACCAAACTAATTGAACGTACATGCGCATTTAGCTTTTCTCGCGACCGCGCCATGGCGCACAATTGGTCGGGCGTTAACGCAACTTGCATATTCTGGTCCTCCTTTATCTGAGCTCTCCAGACATTTTGTGACATTTCAGATTCCGACTCCTCAGGATCTCGCATCTGATTCTCCTTCCACATATCTCTGCTTAAGTGCCTTTTTGATTCGATGTATCTTTGTGCCGACGTTAGCCGCGGAGAGCCCGGTCACCTCCGCTATCGTTCCCGCTTCCTCTCCTTCGAGGTAAAGCATGATAATTTGACGATCCAAAGGCTTGAGCCGGCGAATAAGGTCGAATATTCTTGCCGTCACAAGTTGGCGATCGACCTGTACTTCGTCAATCCCCGGCATTTCGGCTTCCAGATTTTCCAAGTCTGTTAGCCGAGAACTTAGGCGCCGACTACGCACCACGTGCGAAGCTCCGACATTGTGCGCGACGCGATAAACCCAAGTTCGCAAACTGCATCGGCCGTCAAATGACACTAAGCTTTTCCATAACTCCATGTGTATCTCTTGAAGCAGATCTTTTTGCTTATCAGGATCGGCCTCATAGCCACGGGCGAGTCTCTGAATGGCTGCGCCATACAGGGAACTTGCCTTTACGTACATCTCATCTTGGCTGAGTCGAGAAACCGTGACCGTATTTCGCCTCCAAATTAGGTAGTCTCCGTTGAGGGTGGATTCTTTACAGTAGCCAGAAGAAATAAACCTCGGAGCGCAAGATTTGCGGGAGGGTTCAATACCTTAGTGTATCGCTAAGGCGGTACGGAATGCCGGAGATGGAGTTGATCTTTATGCGGCTGTGCCACAGTAGAATCGCGCCGCCCGGCTTCTTATCGTTTTATGAGGGGATTTGGTGGACGTGGGGGGGCTCGAACCCCCGGCCTCATCGTTGCGAACGAAAGGACAAGGCCCTGTCCCATCGTGACCTAGTTGGATACAGCTTGACAAACACAGGCTTTAGCGTAGATTCGCTCTGACGGTTGTACTACCCAAAGTGACCGCGTTGTACCTTGTTATACGCCGAAAGTACAACGCCAGTACAACGGGAAAGCACGATAGGACAGGGAGAAAACGATGGGCGCTTCGCCAAAAATCAATTTCACCGAGCGGTCGCTGGAAGCAATTGAAACCCCGAAAGGAAAGCGCGTCACCGTTTACGATTCGCAAGTGCGCGGACTAGGCTTGCTAATTCGTCCGAAACCGTCCGGCCATCGTTCCTACTTCTGGTACAGGAAAGTTCGCGGTCAAAACCAGTGGCACACAATCGCTGCGTTCGATGATATGAGCATCGAACAGGCTCGCGCGAAAGCACAAGCCTACAATAACGACCTAGCCGAATGGAAAGCGGACGACTACGAAGGCCACGCGCCCACTTTCGAGAAAAGAGCGGAAGTAACACTTGGCACGCTGCACGACGATTACTGCGAAAGGCATTTACGCTCACACGCAAAGAATCCTGACCGGGCGATAGACTTCTCCAAACAGATATTCGACAAGCATCTTGACCCGTGGAAAAACCGCAAACTCGGCCAAGTCTCGCGGCAGAACGTCCGCGACCTACACCAAGAATCGGAACGGCAACCGGGAAGTATGCTGCTAACAGAGTTGTTCAAAATCTGCGCTCTTTATACTTTCGGGCCATCCGAAACGAAATCTGGACCGGCGAGAATCCGGCGCAGCGCATCCAGCCGTTTCACGAAGTAAAGCGCGATAGATTCCTTGCGCCTGACGAAATGGAACGTCTGTTCGCGGCTATGCAGAAAGAACAGAAAACGAACGGCGATGTTTGCGATTTCATTTTGTTGGCGTTGATGACCGGCGCTCGGAAATCTGACATCACGGCGATGCGTTGGGAACAGATTACTTTTGAGAGTCATCATGGAGAATTCCCGACCCGAAAAACGAGACACCGTATGTCGTACCTCTGATTCCCGAAGCCGTCCAGATACTCCAGCGCAGAAAGAACGATAAGACGCCGTGGGTATTTCCAAACCCGAATAGCGCAGCCGGTCACGTGCTCGACTTCAAACGCGCGTTCCGAGAGTTAATCAAGACCGCGAAAATAGAAAACTTCCGGCAACACGACTTGCGCAGAACGCTCGGCAGTTGGCAAGCATCGCAAGGCGCTTCCCTGCCCATGATTGGAAAGTCGCTCGGGCATAAAAGCCCGGCTGCGACTGCCATCTATGCTCGCGTTGACCTTGACGCCGTGCGCCAGTCCGTCCAGAACGCCACGACCGCGATGCTACTCGTTTCTGGAAAGACGACAGCGCAGCTAGTCGCCGGGAAACCGAAGAAGAGCAAGAAAGCAAAATCAACGGCGCGTGTTCACGTTGCTCCTAGACTGAAGGCGGCACGGGCCAGCCGATGAAGAAGGTTGCCGCTGGCAATAGTTCGCGCGAGAAATAAACCGGGAACTCGCGCGACTGCGTAAGGAAGGTCTGAAATTACTGGACCGGGAACTCTTGCACATGAAACTAATCCCGGAGAAGCGCGGACGCCCGACGGAAGACAGAACGAATAAAATCATCAAGGCTACCGCCGAAGCCATCGTGCGAGCGAAGAAAGCCGGGAAGCCGGTTGTTGGTTATTTTCGCCTCGTGGCTCTGCACTTTTGGCCTGACGATTCACCACGAGCCGCAATGAAGAAATTCAGAATTTTCCGCAACAACAATCGCACAAAAATCGCAGCCGCCGTCCGGAATCTTGGCTAGCTTCTGAGAACGTGCAGACAACTCTCTCACGTTTGAAGTTCCTAGAAACCCCCGCTTTCGTAGCGGCAGTTTTTTTTGGTCTGCCGCCTTTATCCTTTTCGCCCTGAGCAATGATTTCCCCGAGCCGCTTCTCGGCCAAGATGCGATAGCTGACGGCTTCACTGTTTTACTCACCCGCTAGTATCTTCGGCTGCAAGCAATCATAATTCCGCGCGATTTTCTTTAGACAATTCGCATTACTTTATTTTGAGTCTTAGTGCGTTTTTCTTTGACCCGCATGCGCGTCGCCCGTAGCATTCCGTTTTGTACGCTGATTTATGGAGACTGGCGACGATGACCGAGAAATTACTTTCCACCAACGAAGCTGCCAAGATTTTAGGGGTTAAGAAAGCAACGCTGGACCACTGGCGATGTGTTCGCAGATATGCGCTGCGCTACGTGCGCGTTGGCCGCAACATCCGTTACAGGCCGGAAGACCTAGAAAAGTTTGTGGAGTCGCGGACCGTTTCGGGCGATGGCAAGGGAGAATCGAAGGGCCGCGCTAAACGGCAACGGCGATTACGGTCTTAAATAAAAAGGGTCCGGCGTGAACCGGACCCCAAGGAGCAATCTTGAAATGGACGAGCCAATCTTACAGCAAAACACCGGCAGTGAAAACCCCAAACAGCGTGACTTTAATATTGATGACTTCAAGCCTGCCGGAATGCTGCGGGCGAGAGCAGCAGGATTGGCGAACTGTCAGACTCCCGAATTTAACCGCAGATTGTTTCAATTTCACGCCGAGTTAAGGCAAACCCAACGCAAACCCTCCGGACAAATCCTTTATTCGATGGTGACATTTACAGCACTGCGCCTTTGTTCTGACGACGAGCCTGATGAACAGGGGCGAGTTTTCTTCGATGGCGATGCGGCGGCTTGACGGAATTCGTGAAACTCAACAGGGAGCGTTTAACCGACCTGTTCCTGCTGGCGTTCGCATGACTCTTGGGCAATTTATGAACATAGAACAGATTTATGAAATTGAGCAGTGGGTGAACGGCTCTGTCGCAGAAGTTGTTGCCCGCAACGCTGCGAGAACAAGTGCAGGAACTTAACCAAGCGAAATAATAAAAGGAACAGATGCCGAGAAAAAAGCGCAAACGCAAGAGTGAACCAGTGGAAATCACAGCAGAAACTATGGCGTTGCTCGCTTCGAGGATGGATTTCCCGACGCCGACGCTGGACGATTTTAAGCCCGCTGGAATAGTACGCGCAACCGCAGCGGGAATTGCTTACTGTCAGACGCCGGAATTTGCGAAAGAACTTTTCCAGATGCGCGAATCAGCGGAGCAAAGGGTGACGGTCCCGAAAAAATTCAAGAAATGGTTCTGGTCTATGCGGGCTTGCGCGTGGCACCAACGACACCGGCACGGTGACGGTCAACGATGATGACTTCGTTCAATTCTTGCGCCTGAATGATAAGTACATCGCGCGATTTTGCGTGGTCGCGTACACGGCGAATTTTCCAGCCTTGGTTCTGAAGTAATGACGGACGCCGAACGCTTGGAAGCGGTGAGACGAAGCGGATGTTTGCCGCCGGGAACATTACCGGACTGACGAACGGACGAAGGACGGCCATCGCAAAAAGGAGAACGGGAAGAATGAAGACGAACGCGATGTTGTGACCGCAATTGGCGAGCCGGAACCGACGGACCCGGCTCGCTAGCGGAAAGGAAGTTTACAAGTGACAAAAGAACTGACCGTCAGCCGTACCCGCCAGATTTTTCTCTGCATCATCCCGCCGGATTTTTCCCGCAAACGCTATTGACCGGGTGAGCCATGCCTAAGCGCCTCATTGATTACGATGGCTTGTGGTATTCCGAAAAGCTAGCGACCGTCAAAGAAAATTTCATCGTGGAATATCCGTGGTTCTACGGACTCGCTGATGCCTTCGGTTGTTTTGAAATTAACATTCCCGCGATTCATTCCAAGCTGAGCGCGATACGTCCGCATCTTGGTCTTGGAAGGTCGAAAGGGTTATCGAAGAATTTCACGAAAGGGGTCTGCTTTTCACGTGGTTCGACTCAAAAACGACGAAACGGTACGGTTTTTGGACGGTTCCACTAAAAACGGACGTTTGCCTACCGAAACGCATCCGACTCGCTACAAAAGGTACACGCCGCCTGTTCCAGAGAAAGAACTTAAAGCCTACGAATCCGGATTCGTCCGGAAGCGTCCGGAGGAATCCTCGCAAGGTTTAGGTTTAGGAGAAGGTTTAGGAGAAGGTAGGTTTGGGTTCCGGTCCGGTCGAGTTAAGCCAAGACCACGCGACCGAGCCTGAACCTTCCAACCCAAAGTCAGATTCAAACCCTTCTGTTAACGAAAATCAGAACGGCAAAAACAAGAACGCAAACCAAAACCTAACAGCGCTGGAAGTACGCGCCCAAAGTTTTGTCTTGAACGCCATTTTAGCCGGGAAGACTTTTACTCGCCTGAACTGCGCTCAAAAATAAAAGAATGAGCTTCAAGCAGTCGGCTTGTCTACAGCGAGTGCGAAATTGACGACGCTATCGAAAAAGGTGCAAGGCGTTGTCTCGATTCGCCAACCGTGCAGGACGCCGCAGCGAAATCGGCAAGGAAGTCTCGCGCGAAGTCTGTCCCGAGCTATTGAAAAATTCGCAGGCAGGTCAGCTATATGCCGGTTGAAATTGTGCTGTTCGGCGTGTGGCTCATCGTGACCTACGACAAGCCCACAAAATAAATTGTCTGTACCGTGCTGATAACGTGCTACTTGTTGGACAGCGGAATTATAGATTCGAGAAATTGTACCCGCGTTGTACGACTGGAGATAGGCGCACACATAGCCGTGAAGCGTAACAAGAGCGGTTTGTACGGGTTGATGGCTAAGGTATCGAGCAAAGGTCTGTCCGCACTCGATAAGCGTTCTGCTGGCAGTAGAGCGCTGCAATTGTGGCGTTGTGAACTGGAACGAGACTGGGCGGCCTGACAGCCTATCCGCGCAGCAACGCACGATTATTGAATTGGCTTCGCGCGTTCGTTTGTATTTGGATTTTGTTGACCAGTACATTTTCTCGTTGTCCAGCGTTGTGATTCGCAGACGGAAAACTGTAATTCCGATTCTCTTGCAGCGGATGCAACTGAGCGATTCACTGGCGCGACTTCTGACGCAACTCGGATTGTCGAAGCGCATGCCGCCGACGCCATCGTTACCGGAATACTTGCGACAGGCTTATCCCGACCGCGAGCACATTGGCAATCCTGCGACCGAAGAAACGGACGAACCGGAAGCGAGCGAAGCAAATAGTCCAAATTTAGACGGTATCGAATCTGAGCCACGCGACGGTGACGAATGAAAACGCGCGTTGGCCTGCTATTGAAAAAAATGAACTATCGCTCCGACGTTTCCGTAACGAAACCGAAACCAGCACGCGCGGCGACACCGCGAGCGCAGCTAATCAGCGAAAAGCTGGCTTCGTTGGAAGTTTGGTTTGCGAGCGACCAAGCAAGACCGTCGAGCACTAGCGAAGTTGCGGAACGGATGCGCGAACTTCTCAAACAGTATCCCGGCAAGAGTTTTGACGAACTGCGAAAGCTGGCGAAACAATTGAGCGCACCACGTGCGCCCAATTCCAAACCGAAGGAAGGACCATGAGCATCCACGAAATCAGATTGCGACTCGCTGGCAATGCGGTTTGCCCGTCTGCGGTGCAGCGATTGGTGAACAGTGCAGCGATGGCGCTGGCATCGTGTGCCGATGTCACGAAGCAAGAATCAAGCGTCGCACACACACAACGCAGCCAAGATTGCGAGACGACTACCAGCGAATCTATTCGTACCACGGAAGCGACCTTGAGCCGCGCAGATATGCCCGCGCTGACGCAGAAAGCGAGCGTAGAGCGTTCGCGGAAGCGATTTCAAGCTGAGCGGTACTGGTTAAGCCGGTGTTTTTCAAAAGATGAGCGTACGAATTCGCTGTAACGAGCGCAAAGGAAACTAGATGACAGAAAAAAAGCGAATCACGATTCTGGACGCGATAGCAGACGACAGACTTTTGAGCAAATCGTTCCGCAGAAAGTTGCTGAAGCGGGATAGCTGGCGCAACTGGAAAATCTTTCTCAAAGTTCTGTTCGCGCTCGCGCTGGACGCGGACGAACTTGCGCTCTACCAAAAATGTACTGGCAGGACGCAGCCGCCGACCGAGCCATACAAAGAGTGCTACATCGTCGCGGGTCGCCGGTCTGGAAAATCTTTCGCCATTTCAGCCATCGCCACATTCATCGCAGCGTTCGGGGATTTCAGCGAATACCTTTCACCGAGCGAAGTGCCAACGATTCTGATTTGCGCCAGTGACAAAACGCAGGCCGGGATTCTCTTGAAATATATCCGTGCGTTCTTTGAGCAATCGCCGGTCCTGAAGGACATGTTGGCGAATGATGTCAAAGACACGCTTACGCTGAAATCCGGTTTGGAAATCACGGTCATAGCTGGCGACTACCGAACGGTACGCGGTCGCACAGTTGTGTGTGCGTTGCTGGACGAACTGGCTTTCTTTTCGAGTAATGGCGCGGCGTCGGATGGCGCGGAACTGATAGCGAGTATCAGGCCGTCACAAATCACAATTCCGAATTCCCTGCTACTTGGAATCAGTTCGCCGTGGGCGCGAAAAGGTGTTCTGTATCAGGAATACCAAGAGCACTACGCCAAAGACGGCGACCCGACGTTAATTTGGCAGGCCAGTTCCAGCTTGATGAATCCGACAATTTCAAAGCTGGCAATCGCTACGGCGTTCTTGAAGGACGCCGTGTCAGCGCGGACCGAGTACGACGCGGAATTTCGCAGCGACCTTGAATCGTTCATTAGCCGCGAAGCACTTCTTGCGTGTGTTCACGTCGGGATGTATGAACGCCAGCCGATTCAGAGAACGAGCGACTACCGGGCGTTCGTGGACATGGGCGGCGGCAGACGTGACAGTTCTGTTCTCTGCATCGCGCATGATGAAAACGGAATTGCCGTTCTGGATTTGCTGCACGAAGTGAAAGCACCATTTTCGCCCGAAGAAGTTGTGCAAGGATTTTGCGCCACGCTCAAGCGCTGGAAGGTTTCTGAAGTTACCGGCGACGCGTATAGCGCCGACTGGAACACCGATAGCTGGACGCGCAACGGCGTGACCTATCGAACGAGCGACCTTTCTCGCAGCCAACTTTACTTGAACGCGTTGCCGATTATTACTTCGCGCCAGTGTCGCCTACTCGACTCCGAAAGAATGGTTGCGCAGTTCTGTGCGTTGTTACGCAAGACCGGTCGCTATCAAGACATCATCGACCATCCCCCGAACGGTTGGGACTACGTTCGCAACGCGGTCGCTGGCGCTGTTTATTTGACGGCTGGCAGGTCCAACGAATATCCGGTTTTGGATATGCAGACTTCAGGACGTTGGGTACGCTTACGCGCCACGCTCGCAAACACGGGCGCTGCCGCCGCCGTCGTGGTGAAAAATGTTTTCGGCGCTGTCATACCTATGCCGCCGATGAATCCACCAAGCAAACAAACGTACGAATTAAATAAGCGCCGTCTCGGTTTGGACAAAGTGCCGCTCAATCCCGTGACAGCAGCGGCGTTCAATTTACCGGACACGCCGCCGTGCATTGACGTTGACTGCCGCAAGTTGGGCAAATGCACAATCTGGATTCCCGCTGGTATAGTGCGTTGCCAAAATTGCGCTCGCCAGTGGTCCCCAAACGGCTACCCGCGCGTGGTTTATCTTGAGCGCGATGGGCGGTTTGTAGAGCGTGACTGGCAGCCGCCGACGAACTGGACAAATTGAAGCTGGCGAGAATCTGGAAACACGTCACAGAATTAATTTTGGTAACTGAGATTTAGGTGCGAGCGTTTCCACATTGGACAACAAAATGAAACTCAAAAGTTGCTGTACCAAAAATGTTTATCGCAGACGGAACTTGCGAAACGTACGGGCCGCACATCGCAAATGATTTCGTCCGTCGTGAATGGCAAACGCAATCCCGGTCCTGATTTGCGTAAGCGCATTGCCCACGTTCTTGAAATCGAGCCGGCGCAATTATTTCCGTACCGCGAGGACAAATAATGAAACCAGTGGACCCGATTTTAGAAACGGTTCTTGGAACGAATCAGGTATCCGAACCTGCGCTCTGTCCATCGGAACCGACCGGCATCCTAGACCAACTGCGATGCCGTTCTTGTATAACGTAGAGTCTCCGCGCGTGGATGCTGCGCCGATTCCAGCAGCCAAAAAGAAAGCTATCACCGAAGTTGAAAAGGATTTGAAGGCTCTGGGAAAACGAACCGGCCAAGATTTTCGCCGGACACTTGCTCGGCACGCGAACGTGTTACGCGCCGAAGTAAAAAATCTAGTCCATCAGCATAAGGACGACATCATGCCCACGTCAAAGACGCGGATAGCGAAAAGTAAAATTGGAGGATTCACAAAATGAACGCCAAAGATAAGAATTTCCATCAAGACGAAGCCGCATCGCACGTTGCCTTAGCCAAACATTTCTCTATTTGTCGGACGGTCACAACGCAGCCGCCGACAGTATGGACGAATCAAATCCAACCGGCGCAGCCGCCATGCGTGAATGTGCGCGACGTGCTCAGACATTTCCAACGAACACGTCAACAGCGCACAACGCCATGTAAACGCTTGCGCAAAAGCCGAGCCGGATGAAATCGAAAAGGCCGACGATGGCGATGAACAGACCGGCGATATTAAAGAATTGCTCACCGGCGTTCGGCAGTTGTTGAAGACAGTTATACCCGACCGAGTCTCGGCAGTTCCGCGAACGAATAACCCGATGTTTATTCGTCAAGGTCAACGAAGCGAAAAAGAAATCCGAGAAGCGCAGGCGGCAGTCGAGAAAGTTCAGCCAGAAATAGCGGGCGTGTTGTTCGATAAAACGCAAGAGGCTAGCTAAAACAGTTTGCCGAGCGTATCCCAAAAGAAAAATCCTCCTTCTGCTGCGAGACCGAACTTCAAAATGGCGGCGCGTAAACCCCGAAAGTTTACGCGCCCGCCGACTTTCTGGTGACAACGATGAACGTGAAAGGAATTAAAACGAAGCAAACTAATGCAATGAGAGCGGCACGCGCTGTCAAACGCCGACGAAAGACAATCCTTTCGTTGGAACAAATTCGTCTGAACGTTCAGAACGAAAAAGCGGAAGCAGCCAGACAGGAAACAGGAAACCAAAAGTGAAAGTGGAATCCATATGTAAAACACTTCTGCAAGTCTTGGCCGGGGGACCGGTCGACCCGGACTCGCTTGCGCTTGAAAAAACGCGGCTGTATCTCATGGGACCGGAATTATCCCGGCGAATCGTGACGACCGTTATGGCTTCTCTGCCGTTGCCTGAAATCTTCGACGCAGCCGCGCGAAATCAAATTGAACTTGAGTGCATCGCAGAATTTCAGAATCACTGGTTCTGTGAAATCGAAAAAGCCTGTTCAGCGGTCGCACAGATGAATACGCAGCGACCATCGTAGAGATGGACATGGGAAAACTAGGAGCGCCACACACCTACTTACAGCAACGGTCAGCGAAGATAGCGGCGAGTCGCGTCACACTTTCCGCGAAGTTAAGAACGAAGATTGGCGTGCTCAGGCTCGAGGCAAACCGAGCGGCGTAATCGCTTCGCAGTTGGGATTGGATTTGGAAACAGTTTGAGAAGTTCTGACGGAATGCACGGTCCATGTTCCTAGTCGGCGCACAAACCGGATAGCAGTTCGATTGGTAGTTTCCCGGCAAGGTGAACATGACAGCGGAAAAAACTTTTCAATCCATTATCGAACAAGCGAGCGCGGAATTTCTAGAGCTGAAGGACGAGCAGATTTGCTTTCGTAGCGGTCCAGACGAAGCGACTTGCCGGTTGTATCCAACCAGCTTGCGAAGCACTGAGGATGTAGTCTTAGCGGTCAAAAGTGTCCGAGAAAAAAAGATGGCGAGCATGTGAGAATTTTCGGTGAAAACTTGATGAGCCGAGAATTCTTGCGTACCATGCTGAGCCGTTCGAGCGCGGTCTTAGTAGACATCCGAGCCGACGTTGTGATTTTTAAAGTCGCAGAGAATTCGCCAGAATGCGCTTTGAAGTCTTGGCACGACCGGCACGTTGGAGATATTGAAACAGCAGTGCAAAACGCCAGAGCAACAAAAGGAAAATAAAATGTCCACGTCCACACCGCAAACGCCGACAGCCGCACAACTCGCGCAACTTGCCGTGTACCGAGCAGCACAAGCAGCGGCGTCAACTGCTTTGACTGCCGCGCAAACAGCTCTTGCGACCGCGAACGCAGCATACGTAGCGGCTGCAAAGTTAGCGGAAAGTTATCAACATTACATCTACGGTGAGAAGTCGTATCCGAGTGTTCTGGACAACGGTAACCCGCAAGCAGTGTGAACGCGAGATATATTTTCTGAGTTTCAAGTGCTGGTTATCCGCGTACGAGCGTGAGTCTATCAAGAGAAAGAGGAAAACAAAATGCCTGACGCCACACTTCGCGCAGCAGTCGTAGTCGATACCGGCGGCCTAGAACGCTTGACGGCTGGCGTTGAAACCACGAATCAATCCATCCAACGTCTGAGCCAGAGTTTCATGCAGCAAGGCTTGAGCGCGGACGAAGCACGTTCAGCGATTATAAATCTTGGCGAGAGTGCGGCGGCAGTGGATGCTGCGCTCGGCAATGTAGCAGTGTCTTCGAGCGCAGCTAGCGCTGGAATAGTTGAGTTAGACCGTTCAATGGCGACCGCATCAGCAAAGATTCTCGTTACAGAAGCGAGACTCAGTCGCATGAGCATAGCGTTGTCACGCGTGAGAATCGCATCGGAGATTCTTAGTCCAGCGATAGCAGCTGCCTTTCCCGTGCTCGCCATCGTCAGCGTTGTGTCTTTGCTGGACACCGTTGCAGAGAAAATCGAAAAGATGCGCGACCGCGTACTTGATGCTGACATCGCGTAGCAAAACGTAGACCACTCGACAATTTCTTTTAACAACCATCTACAGAAATCTTTAGAAGACGCCGATATAAAGCTAAGCCATTTCACAAAAGTAGGAATGAGCGAATTCGATACCAGCATTCACATGGTAACCGTAGATGTGGACGGATTATTCCAGCACTTCAGCAGTGGCTTGACGCAACTGGAACATGATTTAGAAGACCACAGCAAGAGTATC
Organism: uncultured Acidobacteriota bacterium; assembly: GCA_963838475.1. Classification (GTDB taxonomy): domain Bacteria; phylum Acidobacteriota; class Terriglobia; order Acidiferrales; family UBA7541; genus Palsa-295. Next base: position 101,656 of record CAWIRJ010000003.1, on the reverse strand, counting down.
GTTATGCAGTTCCTTACCGAGCAAAGCAGCACAGATGAAGTCAAAACAGCCGCCAAGAAAGTGCAGGACGAAATTCTGCAAGCTATGAATCAGAGCGACGTACCAGCAGCGCAAGCCGCTATCGCTAGAGGATTAGACGCGATTATCACGCGCGAAAACGAATTGAAAAGTATCTCCAGTAGCGCTATCGCATCGCAGCATACGAAAAACTGAAAACAACGCTAGATAGATACAACCGCAGTCTCGCGCTATCCGTAGATTTAGCGCACACAGAAAACCAAGCCAACGCAGCGAAGCCTCAGACGCGCTTGCCAAGAAAACCCACGAGCAAGAGATAGAATATTCCCGCACAGCTGCGCGTGAAGAATTAGAAGCTAGAGCGCGAAGACGCTCTGAAAAAGAAAACAGCGGAAGACGGTATCCAGTACGGGAAAGAAGAAGCCCGCGAAGAATTGGAAGAAATAGAACGTACCGTTGAAGCCAACAAGAAAGCCGCCGAAGAAATCGAACGGATTCGCCACACGCAATTGGAACAGATTGAACATACTGCGCAGGTCCAGATGCGAGCGGACGTGGAAGCAACACGCTCAGCAATTGCCGAACAGGAAAAGCACGGGACCTATCGGGCGCGAAGGCTACTGCCGCCGGTGGATTCTCTGCCGAGCAAAGCATGTTGCAGAGTTTAATCTCGGCAGAAAGCGAATATCAAGAAGCCGTATCCCACTCGACTATGGATGTCGAAAAGAAAAACGAATTGATTCTCGCCAGTGGAAGACGGCAGATTGAATTGCAGGACCAGATAACCGCCGACTTGGCAAAGACTGTAAAACTGGAACAGGAAATCAGCGACAAGAATCCGTGGCTGAGAATGTCGGTTGAGTTGCAACAGAGTACGACCATGATTGCAGCCCAGACCGGCGCGGTCGCCACGTTCACAAGCACGCTAAATTCTGGTGTTAGCAGTGCGCTGGAAGGTTGGATTGTCAGCGGTCAAAAGTTCGGTCAAGCGATGGAAAAAACTTTTGCGCACGTGCTCGCGTCGGAAGCATCGTTCGTTGTGAACTGGCTTTTAAAGAAAGCAGAGTTGTGAGCGCTCGATGCAGTGATTGGAAAAAGTTCGCAGACGGCTGGCGCGATTGCGGCGATTCAAGCCAACGCAGCGGTCGCAGCGAGTGGCGCGGCGGCTGCCACGGCGATGATTCCTTACGTTGAGCCAGCGATGGCGCCAGCAGCCGCAACCGCGACCTACACGGACACTATCGCGTGAGAAGCACTCGCCGCAGAATCAGGAGCTATCGTTCCGCGAACCGGATTCATCATGGCGCATGAAGGCGAAGCGGTCCTGCCACGGAACCTAACGACTTTGTTGCAAGGGGCGGCGGGCGAAGGTAGAGGCGGCGGCGATACACACATTCACAATCACATTAACGCGGTGGATGGCGCGAGCGTGGCGCGAATGCTGGAAACACATGGCGGTCTTTTCGCCGCTGCGGGGAAGGACCACTTCCGGCGTAGGCGGTAACTATTGGGAAGTTAATTTACCAGTGGCATAATCGTCACCATGAAGATGGCGATGCGATGGGTCATTTTGGGCTTGTTATTTTTATCTGCGGTAGCAATCGCAGCTTCGTTCAAATCCCCGGACCCGGTCATAAGTGTACTGACCGCGTGTTTGGTCATCGTGGGTGCCTTGCAGTGGTGGCTCATTGAGAGCCAAGACAAACATTTTACAAACAGTGAACGCGCGTGGCTGCTTGCAGACCTTGGCTGGTACCAAAAAAGTTTGAACTTAGTCAATTGCACGTCGTCACTAAACGGACCAGTGAGAGAAACGACCCAAGCGAACATCAGTCTAAATTGCCGCAACGAAGGGAAAAGCCCTGCTTGGATTGATAAAGTAAGTGCACGGATGCAAATGGTATCGGAAGTGAGGCTCCCATCGGTCGCAGAGGCACGTTGACTCATCACGGAACAATGGAACCGCTAGGGGCGAATCAACATGGTTCGTATCACTTAAAACTTAATTGTGACGGACATAGAGGACAACACGACTATTTGAGCGTTTTTGTGGTTGTGGATTACCACGATATTTTTGGCATCGCTCGAAAAACAACAGTCGGCTATTGCGTCAACCCCGCAGGCGGTTTGCGACATCTATTAGAATTTCCAAAACTAAATCAGAACACGTAAAGACTTCAAACCAACTACGCGCTGCGACGGTTGGAACGTGACCGGCTGGACTTCTGCGGTTGCGGTTTCGCTTTGCCGCAAGCGTCACACCGTTGCTGATTCACCCTGCCGTAAAATTGCGCCAAGCACACGGCGCACTTCAATAAGTGTAGCTCGCGTCCATCGGTCGTTATCACCACGCTGGCGCGTTCGATTTTGAGGATGGGCATACACCAATTATCCCAAGAATCCCGGAAAGTTCAAAAACGAGCTAGGCGAAGCCAAAGCGAAATGCTATCTTGCGTTGCCTATGAATGCGAGTTCTAAAAATAAAGAACATTTACCCGTCAACATCGAACCGCGCAAAGAAACGAAGTGGTCCGAAATTTCTTTGCACGATAAATGTATTATTGGCCTAACAGCCTTCGGCTTACTCATCGCTATCTTGACCGCGCTGTTCGTTGTTAAGCAAACCATTATTGCTCAGAATGTTTTCGAGTCTACCGAGCGGCCATACGTTGCCGCTGACGGGGTTCCTTTTATCGTTGACTTACCTAATAAACAAATGACGGCTATGGTGCGGGTAAAGAATTACGGTTCTAATCCTGCCGAGGATGTTGAGATTGGCACCTACGTCTACTTTGATGGAGCGAAGCAACCGATTAGTGACCCGCACCCCGTTATAGGTAAGCTATATCAGGGCGTCACTAGAAACGTAGACGTGATTATCTCCAAGGTTGATTTTCCTAAAATAGAATCCGGAGAGGCGACACTCTCTCTAGACGTAACTTCCACTTATCACTGGTGGGCTAATGACAAAACGTATACATACTGCGAACAGTTTAAATACAGTCCTGCGGATGACCGTAACTTCGCAACAATAGGTAATTGCCCGAAAGAGCATTCACACTAGTTTGAAGCCCGGTAACAATCCCACGCGTTCTGAGAGAAAAACCCATCCACTACGGCGAGAGTACTTCTTACTTCTTCTTCTTTATGCGTCGTTTCCGCTTGGCAACGGTCTTGGTTCGCGCATCCGGCTTTGCAATCTCCATTGTAAAAAATTCCTGTTTTGGTTCCGGCGGTACGCCACCGCTTTCAACCCAAACAACGTCTTGTTTCCGTTCTGGCTGCGGTCCGGTTTGTTCAACCATGAAGAATTCCCGTTTCGGTTGCTGCGGATTCTTCGTGTGCACGGCGACGATGTTATTGCGCAGGTATTCATCAATGGCGAGCCGAATAATTGCGCTAGGATTCGCGCCCGTCATTTTGGACAGCTTCGCAATCTTTTCTAGCTGTTCCGCTTCGAGATTGATATTTCGTCGTTTCTTCATGTTTGACAATATACACCCACCGGTGTAGCGTGACAATATAAGTTTTGCATTTGGGGGAAAGGACGATGGAAAAAGGGCGCAACCAAAACCGAACTTTTACATTGGTTGGAACCGCAACACCAGCGATTGACTTTGACGGCATCGTGCTCAAGAAAGGCCAGCGAGCACCCAAAGGGTATAGGGTGATTCGCCTGAAGGCCGATGCTTTTCCGAATGGATGGCCGCTGCGCAAGCCCTACCATTGTGAATGCGGGTGCGGCAAGACGTACAGAATAGACGACCGGGTTGCGGCACGTAACACCCGGAAAACGGGCGGTATGTTTCTCACGCTTGAGTAAGTAGGCGACCATGCGTCAAGAATTTCTGGACAATGAAGAAGTGCTCGCCGCGTACAGTGAAGCGCTGGGCCTGTGCAAGAGCCTAAATCTCAACGAGACGATGCAAGAACTTCAACACGTTATCGAAGAGTTAAAGAAGGAATGGGTTAGAAACATTAACCAAGTAAAAGCCGACCTAGCCTACCAGCAATTCCGCGTGACCGTTCTCCAAGCAGAACTCAAAGCGGGTTTATCCCGCGAAAAGCTGTTTGAGCGATGGGTTGCGGACGCTAACGAATTCGCCAAGCGCATCGAGCCAACACTTCTTTGGAACGCTACTGTCAAACATGATGGGGAACAATCCGTCAACCTTCACGGCATGGATGTTCTTTTCGCGTTCCGCAATTACCTGAAGGCCGCACAAAAACCCAAGGTTTATAGAATGGAAGCACAGACCGCGCACAGAATCGGCCCCAAATAAAAAGGAGAATCACGGTGTCTGATATAGATACAGGAAAGGCAAAAGACAGCAACCTAGACACGCGTTCGCAAACGCTCACGCACAAAGGGAAAACGTACCGCTACGCGATTCAGGATATTGAAGGGATACGCGGCTTTGCGCATCGCGCTAAGCTAGCCGAAGCCAGCGGCAAAAAAATTCCTAAGCCAGAAATAAAGTGGCTCGGCGTTACCGACGAATTGTTGATAGCGGAATTGAATGACGCTTGGGCTAACGCCGTGGCATATAGGGGATTGAAGTCTCAAGCCCAAGACATGCTCGACCAATACCGTCGCAAGAAATAAAAATGGCGTCCCGACCTTTCCAATGTCGAACGCCATAAAATTACGCGGGTTAGACTTCCTGTTTCAGCTTGGCTAGTTGAGATTCCAACTCACGAATCCGCGTCTCGTTCGGCCTCAACTGCGCTTTAGCGTGAAGCAAAGCTAATTCTACAGCTTTAATTTGTTCGGCGGTTGTGCGCTTCATGCGCTGATGATATGACTTGATTTCTCTTGTAGGCAAGCCGAAATAAAAATGCGTCCGAGCCGAAACCCGAACGCCATTGCTCAGTTTGAAAGTCCATAGACCTTAAACAAGAAGTAACCAATAAGACCAAGACCGCCGAGATACTGCGACGTGACTAACCACCAAAACTGCTTCGGTTCTTCGTCGCGTCGGACTCTTTGGTCAAAGTGCCCCCACGCTTCTCCGGTACACGTCCCGTTCACAGCCAGCAACAATAAAAAACCCCCAAAAATTAGCAAACCATACGACGGCCTTAAGTCAGAGTGAGGCATGAACAACGTTCCCTTTCCTTCCCCTGCTTGCGCTGAAAGAACTCCCGATGCAACTACGGCTGAAATTTTATCGCGCGGCTAAACGGTTTAGTCAAGTCACGGTCGCCGGTGAAAGACCGGAGTCCAGATTCCTCTATAATTCCGAAACACACCGACCCGCTGGCCGCACACCGTACACGTACCGATTTTCTTCTGTTCGTCAACGTCGCGGATTCGGCTGGCGGGCGACCCGCCGTGACATACGGGTTTTCCGTTCTTCAGGCTCATCGCAAAAAGGTCTAACAAACGTACAACCGGGATTTTGTTGTACTGAATATTTTGACCGAAGTCGCCGGGAGTACAACAAACGTACAATCCTAAAACCTGCCATTCGGCGCAACTTCAAAAACATGCGTTTTATAAGGGGATTTGGTGGACGTGGGGGGGCTCGAACCCCCGGCCTCATCGTTGCGAACGATGCGCTCTCCCAACTGAGCTACACGCCCACTGCGCGTTTTATTCTAACAAACGAGCGTAGAGTCGCCAAACATGTGTCGCAGCGAGTTTCAGTTGAGCGGGAGAGAAGCAGGCCGTCTAACTTACTTGCGAGCACCGACGGGTTCGTGGCGGTGCCCCATTTGGGCGCGAGCGGTTTTCACGTAGCCCAGAAATCTTTGTGCCAGCACGCGAGTGCGTTCAGCCTGACGCAAACGAATCGCTTCCTTCGAAATTAATTCTGTGCCGACACCGAGCGCGCTAGCTCCTGCCAGGATGAAGTTGACGGCGGTCTGTTGATTGACACCGCCCGCCGCGATGAGCGGCACATGCGGGAGCATGGCTTTGAGCGCGCGTATGTAACTGTCACCACCTACTTGCGAACAAGGGACCACTTTGACGAAGTCGGCGCCGGCTTTCCACGCGGCGATCACTTCTGTGGGCGTCAAAGCTCCGGGTAACACGGCAACACTCTCTTTCTCTGCTAATTCGACGACCTTTACATCCAGTCCATCGCTCGTCAGGAAGTTCGCCCCAGCGGCCAGGCAGCGCTGCGCCATTTCGGAGTCAATCACGGAACCAGCGCCGACAATCATGCCTTTGGCGTGCGCCGCTAAATGAGAAATCACGTCGATGGCGCCCGGCACGGTCATGCTGATCTCTACGATGGGAATTCCGGCGCGCGACACGGCCTCCGCGGCGAAACGCGCGTCTTCAGCCGTGGATACGCGAATCGCCGGAATGATTCCGATTTCCTCTACGCGAGCGCGAACTTCTTCTTTCGTCATTGTTCGACAGCCTCTGTCCTGACCCTGGCAAACTTTTGGCCCGATTTTACACGAAGACGACTAGTTGGCTACTCAATCTACAAAAAACGAACTAAACTTCAAACGATTCCTCAGGAGCGGGCAGCCTGTCTCCATCAGCAGCGATCCAGACGTACATGGTCGGCAAAAGAAAAATGCTCATTGCCAACGCGCCGATCAGGCCACCGACTATAACAATGGCAAAAGGCCGTTGCGAATCGGAGCCAATCGCGTGCGAAGTGGCTGCCGGCAATAATCCGAGCGTCGCGACGAGCATGGTCATCATAATGGGACGAAGCCGCAAGACCGCGCCTTCAATCGCGGAGTCTTCAATGGAATGTCCACGCGCGCGCAACTGATTAATATATTCCAGCATGATCACGCCGGTCTGCACCGAAACTCCAAAGAGCGCCAGAAACCCTACGCCGGAAGAAACACTGAAATGCGTTCCGGTAATCAGCAACGCTAGTAAACCGCCCAACGGCGCCAGAACCACAACACCCAGAATCAGCGCGGCCCACTTCCAGGAACCAAACATCACGTACAGAATGATAAAAATGACGAGAATGGTAATCGGCAGAACAATCAACAGGCGCTTTTCAGACCGTTTCTGGCTTTCGTATTCCCCGGCCCAATCCAGACGATATCCCTGCGGCAATTTCACCTGTTGCTGGACTTTCTTCATGGCTTCTTCCACCGTGCTACCGAGGTCGCGACCTCGCACGCTATATTTAATTGCAACGTAGCGCGAGTTTCCTTCGCGATAGATTTCGGAACCGCCGTCCACCACTTCCACCGTGCAAAGCTGGCCCAGCGAAACGCGCTCGCCAGAGGGCGCCAGCAAACGTATATTTTCGATAGCCTCTTTCGTTTCTCGATATGGAAGTTGATAACGCACCACTAGGTCGTAACGTTGTTCTCCCTTAAGTACCACACTGACGGCGTTGCCGCCGACGGCTGTTTGAATCGCATCCTGGACGTCGGAGACGTTGATACCGTGTCGAGCCGCCGCAGCGCGATCGATTACAAAGTTGAGATTGGGCTGCCCGAGGACTCGAAACAGGCCCAGGTCTTCCACGCCCTTCACCTGGCTCATTACATTTACGATCTGATCGCCCTTTTCTTCCAACACTCTGAGATCGTCGCCGTACAACTTCACCGCCAGCTCCCCTTTTACACCGGAGACGGCTTCTTCCATGTTGTCTTCAATCGGCTGAGAAAAATTCCAAATCACACCGGGAATCTTTTCGAGTTCGCGATTCATGGCTGCGATCAGTTCATCCTTACTTTCGTGGAAGACCGGCCGCCACTGATTCTTCGGCTTCAAGTCCACAAAATATTCGGTATTGAAAAAGCCGGTAGTGTCGGTACCGTCATCCGGACGGCCCACCTGCGAGACGACCTGCGTTACCTCGGGAAACGCCGCGAATACTACACGCGCTTCATTCGTAATACGCGTTCCTTCCGTGGGACCCGTGCTAGGCGCCAGAGTTCCGCGAGCCCAAATCGCCCCTTCGTCAAGATGGGGCAAGAATTCAGAGCCGATCACTCCGCTAAAAGTGAGAAACAGCATCAAGCACAGCGCTGCCACGCCTGTGCCCACGGTCACGAAACGATGCTCAATGGCCCAACGCACGCTGGAGCGGTAGTGCTTGGTCAAAAATGCCAACACTGGGTTGTGCCACTCGCGAATTCCGTTGCGAAAGAAAACGCTCGCCAAAACAGGCGCAATCAGCATGGAGAAAATAAGCGCGCCCAAGAGCGCGAAGGCAACCGTCCAGGCCATGGGCCTGAACAAGCGCCCTTCCACGCGCTGTAGGGTAAAGATGGGCATGTAAGCGGTAATGATGATGGCAATGGCGAAAAACACCGGTCGCTGCACTTCATGCGTGGCGTCGCGAACCGATTGCATCATCGTTTTCGAGCTCGCGTCATGTCCACTCATGTGACGCACGATGTTCTCGACCATCACCACGGCGCCATCTACTACCATTCCAAAATCAAGCGCGCCAAGCGACAGCAGGTTTGCAGGGATGTGCCGCAGGTCCAGGCAAATAGAGGCAAAGAGCAATGAAAATGGAATGGTAAGCGCCACAATAAATGCGCCACGGACGTTCCCAAGAAATAAAAACAGAATGATGACGACCAGTATTATTCCTTCGGTCAAATTATGAAGAACTGTGTGGGTTGTAAAATGCACTAAATCGCTGCGGTCAAGATAAGGAACGATTTTCACTCCGGGCGGAAGAATGCCGTTGTTCAGCTCGTTCACTTTTTTATGTATGGCTTGCAAAGTCGACTCGGATTCAGCGCCTTTGCGCAAGAGCACGATGCCTTCCACCACATCACTGTCATCGATTACTTTCCCGTCTTCGCGATGAATCGCTTTTCCGATCTGGCCCAGACGGATTTTGGGACCCTGCACCACCGTGGCAATGTCTTTCACGCGCAACGGCGTGCCATTCTGCGCTTTCAGTACGGTCTGCTCGATATCCTGAACGCTGGTGTACAGTCCAACCGCGCGCACATTAATCTGCTGCTGGCCTTCTTCGATAAAACTTCCGCCTGCGTTCAAATTGTTGTTCGTCAGTTGTTGTTCCACTTGGCTGAGACTTAGGCCATAAGCTATTAGCTTTTCGGGATCCACTAGAACTTGGTACTCGCGGGTGACGCCACCGAAACTGGATACGTCCACTATGTCTGGCACAGACTTAAACTGCTTCTCCAGCGTCCAGTCTTCGATCGATTTCAAGTCCATCAGATCGTACTGAGGGTTTGTACTCTTCAGAGTATAGAAATAAATCTGACCGACCGGGCTATAGTCACTACCTATTACCGGTTGCAGGTTTGCAGGGAGCGTCACCTGCGAGAGTCTTTCCAAAACTTTTTGCCGATTCCAATCGTTCGAAGATTGATCGTTAAAGATCAGCGTAACGCTGGAGAGGCCAAACAGAGACACCGACCTGAGGTGCGTCATGTTGGGAATTCCATTCATCTCGATTTCGATTGGGATAGTGACCTGTTGTTCCACCTCTTCCGCAGCTCTACCGGGCCATTGTGTGATGACTTGAACGTAGTTGTCCGCCACGTCCGGATAAGCTTCCACCGGCAAATTGTGAAATGAAATCGCACCCCAGAAAAGAAGGACGACCGCAATCGTGAGCACGATAAAGCGGTTGTCGAGCGCGAAATCTACGAGGCTACGAATCATCTACTGCTCCGCAGTGTTCTGCAATTCCAGCGCGTTGGTTACCACTTGCTGCCCAGGCTCTAATCCCGACAAAAGTTCCTGCATTTTATTGGGCAGCATGCCACCTGACTTTACTTCCACGCGCCGAAAGGCATTTCGATCGCTGCCGCCAGCCTGGACGTATACCCAATCACGATCGTGGAGGTGGAGAATCGCCGACGCCGGCACGGCTGCGTGTTTTTCCGTTTTCGAGCCGTGAAAGGTCGCGGTGACGAACATGCCGGGGCGCATCAAACCTGGGTTCTGCAATTCGATGCGAACTTTCGCCGTCCTGATATTGGGGTCGAGGATTGCTCCGATATTGCTGATGCGGCCGCTAAACGTGCGGCCGGGATACGCGCTGACTGTGACGTCGGCAGTTTCGCCCAGGCGAACATTGGCAAGGTCGTTTTCATAGACATCGCAAAGAATCCAGATGTTCGATAGATCAGAGATTGTGAACGGATTCGCGGAAGAAAGGCTTTGCACGCCGGAGGCATTGGTAACTTGCTGATCGGTAATCACACCGGAAATCGGGGCCCTCACGTCGACAATCGCGCTGGGGTGATCCAGAGGGCTGCCTAGCACTCGAAGGTGCTCAGCCGCGGTTTCGACGTCGACTTTGCCCTTCTGTGCTGCGTCCTGGGCCACCTGCAAATCGTTCAACGCAATGGCTCCGTGTTGATACAGCTCTTTGGCGCGCTCGTATTGCGTGTCCGCGAGGGTCGAATCGGCTTGGGCTTTGCGGTAGTCCGAGTAGGCCTGCGAGATGTCTGCGCTTTGCACGCGCATCAGAAGCTGGCCCTTCTGTACCGTATCGCCCAGGCGCGCGCGAATCTCCACCACGCGGCCCGAAGCCAGTGAGATCGCCGGAACAGTGCGCGAAATATCCGGAACGACGGTACCCGTAACCACTAGCGAGGATGCTCCCGCATGCTCCACCGCCGCGGTCAGCGGAAACTGTTCCGGATGATCCACTCGCACAATATTTGCGTCTTGCTCATGCACCACCTGCGTTGGTGGTGGAGCTTCCGCAGCGGCATTTTTCTCCGAGTTTCCGCCGCAGCCCCCCAAGAGCAACGTCAGCGCTAAACTTGCGAATAATTTTACTGAATCCATAGCGACTCCAAATTACTTTTGACGGAATGCGATGCGTCAAGGGACAGCATGGCAGTTTCCGTTCTAATGCACGCTCAAGTCAATTCGCGTTTTCGGATTGTCCGTTGAGGCGCAGAGAAGTGGGCCTCGAAAGCTTGTCAGACGAGATCGATCGGTGGAGCGCGGCCTGGTGCAAAACGGGCCGTAAAGAGAGTGGAACTCAATCCAACCTGAGGAACTACTGTTCCAAATCTCTGAGGAGTGTCGAAAGACGCGACAGCGGGCAAAATTCCGGCGCCAGCGCGCCCTTTAAGCAGACCGTCCTGCGGCGAATGATGCGGGCAGACCAGTGCGGACGAATGCCGCCGGCTGGCGCAGCATTCGTCAAAAATTATCAATTCAGAATGAAGATCGTCGGTGAGAGAAACCGCGAAAAACAGCAGAACCAAAGCGCAGGCGAATGCGGTCCATTCACGCAGAGGATTGCGTCGATTTCCGGGCCGCTGGTGCAGCCACCGCGTGCGCCAAAAGCCAAAGGCGACTGCGGCGATCGCCACCCATAAAAGGTTGAGAAATAGCTCCATCACTTCCTTTACTTGTACTTAGACGCTTGATCGGCCTCGGCTGTCAGCCCGCGGCAAAGCAGTCGCTACAATTCAATCTACTATGCAACGGATTTTCAGTCCAAACAATTGGTCACCGCATGGGTCTAAATTGCACGCATGGTTGTTCCGCGGCGCTGATTCGTGTAAACCAACCATTACAACCTGCTTCCAAGTCTCCTCGCGCATATCACGATAGAATAGACGCATGGCAATCAAGCTAATCGCAATGGATATCGACGGCACTTTGCTCGATGGCCACGCGCAAGTTCCGGAGAAAAACGCACAGGCTGTGGCGGAAGCAGCTGCGCGCGGCATCGAAATTGTGCTGGTCACCGGAAGGAGGTTCGATTTCGCCCGCCCGATTGCCGACGCGCTGCCATGCGACCTGCACTTGATCGTCAGCAACGGTGCGCTTATCAAAAGCAAGAGTGGAGAAACACATCAGCAGCTGCTGCTTCCGAACCAGACCGCCCGGCGAGTGATTGAATCGACCGAGGCATATCGAGCGAACGCCGCAGTAATTTTCGACCGTCCCATGGAACGCCAAGTAATCCTGGAAAAAGTGGAATGGGACGACCCACTTCGCGGCGGGTATTTTCGCCGGAACCGCGCGTATATCGCCGAGGTTTCTCCGCTGGTCGATTGCCTGAACGGGGAGGATCCTATCCAGGTGATGTTCACAGGGGGCTGCCAGCCGATCCGAAAAGCCATGCGCGAGCTTGCGGCACTGCCGATTGCGGCCGACTTCACATTAGCCCTCACCGAATACGAACAGCGCGATTTCTCGATTCTCGACGTTCTGCGGCCGGGAGTCACCAAGGGTGTAGCGCTAAAAGAATGGGCGCGACGCAGAGGAATTGCTCGCGAAGAAATTATGGCCCTCGGCGACAATTGGAACGATCGCGAAATGCTCGAGTTCGCGGGCTTGCCGGTGTTGATGGGCAATAGCGTGGCTGAACTGAAATCGCTGGGATGGGCCGTGACCTCATCGAATGACGAATGCGGCGTGGCCGAAGCCATTAATACCTACGTGCTCGGAAAGATATGACGTGGCCCACGACGAGTGGCTCGCGGTATAATTGACTAGTCAATCAGAGCGCGAGCTGCGAAGACAAAGCGAAGTGGAGTCAGAGTCGGGAATGTCCAGGTCGAAGAAAATTGCTGCGATATTTGCTGCATTGAGCTTCGTTGCGGCTGCGCCGGCCGTGCGAGCCGACTACGCAGTGCTTCGCTCCGGCGTGCGCCTGCACATCACGGGATATGAGCGCACCGGCAATCGCGTCCGCTTGTCCATGAGTGGTGGCAGCGTGGATGTACCGGCCGACGACTTGGTTTCCGTAGAGCCCGAGGATCAATTCATCGCGCAGCCTGCTGAGCCGCCCGCTGCCGGTCTTTATGGCAATTTGATTCGGGCAGCAGCGCTGAAACATGGGCTGGATGAAAAACTAATTACAGGCGTGATTGCAGTGGAATCGAATTTCAATCCGCGCGCCGTGTCGCGAAAGCAAGCGCAAGGCCTGATGCAATTAATTCCGCAGACCGCCGCGCGGTATTCGGTGGCGAACATATTTGATCCTGCGCAAAATATCGACGCCGGCACACACTACTTGAAAGACCTGCTGGAAAAGTATCGAGGCAATTTGTCGCTGGCGCTGGCCGCTTACAATGCGGGGCCCGAAATGGTGGAGCGATACGGCGGCATTCCTCCTTTTCCCGAGACGCAGAAATACGTGAGGTTGATTACTGCCCGCCTGACACCCTCTTCCTCTCTTCTGCTGACTAAGTAACCCGCTGTTGTTTCAACTCTTAATTTCCAATCAGACTTCATTTTCTCCCCGCGTCTTTCGCCCAGGCTCAGAAGTAAGCATCTTTCGCCAGCGCACGGTTTGTCGCACACTTGAGAATCGACGAATTTTACTGAGGCTGCTGTTGCTGAGGTTGTTGCGGCTGTTGCGGTGAAGAACCGAACGATCCGGATCCGGTCGTTCCAGATCCGATCGATATACCGGTGGAAGATCCAAAACCATTGGTCAGACTACTCCCGCCCAATCCAGGTGTTGCCCCCGCTTGGCCCGGTAACAACCCGCCTTGCTGGCCTCCGCCCGGCTGCTGCGCCGCTACCAAAGCATCTTCCAGCGGATTCCATATGAACTCCCAATCCTTGTACTTCTTCGCGCGGCGATAAACCTTTACGCCTTTGACGTCCGTGGTACAAGCGACGCCCGTGAAAAACGCGCCAAGCACCGGACCCTCAACTGGCCCAGTCGGCTTCAAAGCCAGCAACGGACTCAAGGTTAATGACGATTGGCTCGACGAGCCAAGGCCCAATGAACCAGCCGACAATCCGAGTCCTGACTGGCCAGTTTGTCCCGGCGTCACTCCAAAACCGGCTTGTCCGTTTTGCTGTATCGGATTTTGCGGATTCGCGGTGACACCCCCACCCTGCTGCGAGCTTTGTAAATTTTGAATGTACTGAGTTATTTGGTCCTGCGTCACGCCGGGAGGAAGTTGTATGCCTTGAATATACTGCGCCACCTGGTCCGGAGTAATTCCCGCGGGCAGCTGTCCGTTCTGCAGAAACTGGTTCACTTGATCTTGGGTAACGCCAGGCGGCAGTTGCCCCGCCAAATTAGCTGGAAGTTGCGGGGGCGCTCCGGTCTGTGATGTGTCGGTCTGCGCGGTCGTGGTATCTGGTGGCGGGTTTGACGAACTGCTAGTTTGAGGATTTCCGTACTGCGACGAATCGGACAGAGGTGGCAATTGCGTCCCGTTATTTGCCTGGTCAGGAGTGGTGGTGTCCCCCGGGTTTAGAATTCCGGCTAGCACAGACTGAAGCTGTTGTTGCTGCTGCAGGCTTCCTGCGGCGCCGGCGATTCCCCCACCAGCGGGAGCTCCGATACCCGCAATTCCGCTGGTATTTGCTAGGCTCGCTGCTGAAACTCCCATTCCCTGGCCCGGCATCATAGGCCCGCCGGTCGCCGCTCCCGGAATCAGGCCGGCATACTGATCAATCAGGACCATTTGCTGCAGATTGTTGTAACGCGTGCTTCCGATGATTTGCCCGGCGGCATTTACGTAGATGAATCGCCAAGTGCCATCCGTTTTGTTCATCGGATTTTTGTATTCCTGGCGAAGGAAGTGAAGATTCAGTCCGCCTTTTTTCAGGTCGTCAATGGTCTGCGGGTAGCGGCCCATCTTATGGTAATAGAGCCGCACCGCTCGCTGATACTGTTCGCCGCGCCAAATGGTCTCTGCTTCGCGAGTACGCTTGCCATCGGTGACAAAATTTTCAAGAATCACCAGGGACAGTGCCAGCGCTATAAAAATCATTCCAAGCGCCATCAAGAAGGCGAAGCCCGACTCTGGCGAGCGGCGTGGGCAAACTTCTTGGCGACCTTCGCGGTTTGGGCGAGCTGGAATTATGTCGGAATGTCGTTGAGGTTTCATTGATTTGGCGGCGGCTGATCTCCGCCTGGGGTTGGAGTTCCGGCAGGCGGTGCCACCATGGGCACAGTCGCATGGCGTCCGCTGGAGACTTCTTCCACGTCGGCTGAATCATTCCCAATTTTATCCAGCCGGAAACGGCTCAAAAAAACCGATCCCTCCTGCACAAGGAGCACTTCGTCACCGTTCAAGAAAAACGCCAAGCGGTGCGGGCTGCTGCGCATCGAAGCGTATCCAAAGAATTGCGCCGGTACTTGCACAGGCGGAGGTGGGGGCGGAACGGCCGGTCCGACGGGCTGGCGATCCCTCCTCTTTATCTCCTCTGGAGTCAGTTGCGGCGGAAGAGGCACGGCGCTGAATATGTCGCGATGCGCCCCTGCCGGATAATCCAGTTTCTGAAGTTTCGCAAGAAGATCGAGCCGCAGTTCGGGCTCGTCAACGCTCAACGGTTGGAACGAACCGGCCGACGCCAGCACGCCCTGCAGGCCGGGCATTTGCGGCCGGTTGGCGATATATACAACCACGAGCAGAACTACTAGCCCGACCAGCACTCCGATTTGTGTTCGCCGCGACATTCCTCAGGTCCTAAAATATGTGCGCAATTCCAAACGTAACCGGATGCCTCCCAGGTTGGACGTGTCGAGCTGAAGATTATTCAAAAGGTAGAAATATTTCGAACGTTCCAGGCCGTTGATGAACTTGATGATTGCAGGATAATCGCCGTCCACGGATTCCGATATGGTGATCAGCGTCACTCCGCGGCCTTTCACTTCTTTCTGGTTCAACGTCAGGCCGCCAACCCTCAAGCCCGATTTCACCGCGATATTTCCCAGGTCGGACTCAATGTCCGAGTAGCCGGTGCCCGAATCCAGAAACGCGTCGTGATAAAAAGCGTCGCAGTCTTTGCCTACAGTCGGCAGTGAGGCGCGGATTTTATCGCCGCGAGCCACGTCCGCCTTCAACAGTTTCGCCTGGGTCTCTAGGCGAGTTCGCTGCGCGCGCATGCTGTCCACGCCTTCGCGCGAGGCTTGCCAAAGAACGAAGACCAGCGCCAGATCTGCCAGCAACAGAAGGCTCAGCGCCGAAAGAATTAGTTTCTTCCAAGTATCCCAGGGGCGTGTGGTGTTCATGTAGTCTCGTACCACGCTGTAAGTTGCACCACGATTTTGTCGGAAGCCGAAGCCTGCTCCAAATGCCGCTCTTCCTGCACCTGTATGTTGGAAAACGCCCGGGATTTCTCAAGAGCTTCCAGGAACTTGATTTTGCTTTCGTCGTTTGCGGCGCCCACGGTTATCTGCACAACTGCTCTTCCGTTTTTCAGGGTCGGCGCAATATTCACCACGCGAACGCCAGCGGGCAAGGTGTTCTCCAAGTCCATGAAGATCTTGGTCCACGGAAAACTGCGCTCGCTGATCAGCGAGTTTAGGAACGCAGCGCGGTCGAGAATTTGCTGAGCTTCCGGCGAACGGAAATAATTCTGCAAAACGGCTTGTCTCTGCTTGTAAACGGCAATCTCATTTTCCCAGTGCGAGATATCCGCGCGCAAGTCGCGGTTGGCGCGCCAGGATTTGTAAGCGCCATGCGATAGCAGGAGCAGCAGCAAAATTCCGACCGCTCCCAAGGTCCCTGCGGCGGCGAGGAAGGGCCGTTTATTTTCAAGTGGCTTGGTCGCGAGATTTAGGCGAAGTTTCATGAGTTACAAACGCCGCGGCGCTTAAGATCCTCCATTCATCATCCAGCCCACCAAACCTTCCTGGTTCTGGCGAAGCAAGTCTTTCGCGCTGGAATCCAGACGCGACGCGCCTTCCGATTCAACGAGCGAGCCGACCGAGCATTTCAATTCTTCTGAGAGAGCGCGGCGAAACGTTTCTTCACGTTGACCAAAGCCAGTGAGCCGCACCCAATCCACCGAGCCACCCCAGGTATCCTGATAATAAGCGACCGCCGGAAAAATTTCGTCCAACATTGCTTGTGGATTCAACGAAGCCGCGTCGCTGGGCATGTCCGTGGAACGATAAACGCAAAGACTTCCCTGCCGCACGATTACCGTGGTCATGGTCTTACCGGACATCCGAACGAGAAGCGTGGCGCCACTCTCTTCCAGCAAGGGTAGCGTTGATAGCGTCGAACTCAGCACCACGCCCACCTTCGCATCCAAACTTTCCACAATTTCTTCGTATTCGCGAATGATTTTCTGGCGAGCGACCGCCGTGACCACTTCCAGATTGCCGGTGTTACCCGCCTGGCGCATCCAGGAGACTACGGTTTCATCCACGTCAAACGGAACGCTTTTTTTCAGGCGCCAGCGCAGGAGCGGCATCGCTTCATTCGCGCTGCGCGGCAAACTATCGAAAGGCAAAATAAAAACGCGGACCACCAAATCAGGAATTAAAAGCACGATGCCATGTTCGCGAGCTGGAACACGGTCAAAAGTCTTGCGCAACGCGGACTTCACGGCGTCCGGCTGCGCCACGTTCATTTCCACGGGAGACGGCATCACCGATCCCAACGGCAAGGGCTCAACCGCGAAAGAATCCAGCGAGCCGCCGATTTTCCCCCAGCGAGCTGCCGCTACATGGGTGGACGCGATGTCCACGACCAAAGCCGGGTGTGGCATCGCAGTGAGCCAGCGTTCGATGCGTCGGACAGGTGCAAGGTCGTAAAATTGAGTTGTCAGGCTAGCCGCGCTAGTCAAGAAAAGTCACCTTGTTGATCTCACGCAGCGTCGTCACGCCCGCGCGAATCTTGCCCAAGCCGGAATCGCGCAGGAAAGTCATACCCTCTTCTTTCGCTACACGCTTAATTTCCGAAGTGGGCCGCCTGTTTATAATCATCTCGCGAATCCGGTCGGAAAGATCCAAAAGTTCAGTGATAGCGCTACGTCCTCGATAACCGCTGCCGGAGCACTCCAGGCACCCGGGACCTTCGTAAAATGGAACCTGCATCCATTCCGCCGGGTCCAAGCCGGACTCTTTCAAAACTTCCGGGGAATATTGCACTTTCTTTTTGCAATTCTCGCAGATCACGCGCACGAGGCGTTGGGCCATGATGCAGTTGAGCGCGGAGACGAAGTTGTAAGGTTCTACGCCCATGTTGATGAATCTGCCGATTACGTCGGTCACGTTGTTCGCGTGCACGGTGGTAAACACCAAGTGGCCGGTGAGCGCTGAGTTGATCGCGATTTGCGCCGTTTCCTGGTCTCGAATTTCGCCGACCATGATCTTGTCGGGGTCGTGACGCAAAATGGACCGTAACCCGCGCGCGAAGGTGAGTCCTTTTTTCTCGTTCACAGGAATCTGCGTGATGCCGCGCACTTGGTATTCGACCGGATCTTCGATCGTGATGATCTTATCTTCGTCGTTCTTGATTTCATTGATGGCGGCGTAAAGCGTGGTCGTCTTTCCGGAACCGGTGGGGCCGGTAACCAGCACCATGCCGTAGGGTTCGTGAATATAGCGGCGGAACCGCGTCATGTCCTGCTGGTCGAAGCCCACCACATCCAGGGTAAGGTTATGGAACTTTTCACTCAGCGTCTCTTTGTCCAGAACGCGAAGCACGGCGTCTTCGCCGTGGACCGACGGCATAATCGAAACGCGGAAGTCGATGAAGCGGCCCTTGTAGCGCACGCGGAAGCGGCCATCTTGAGGCACGCGGCGTTCGGCGATGTCCAGCTCGCTCATCACCTTGATACGCGAAAGGATTGTGGCGTGCCATTCCTTAGCCAATGGCTGCATGGCGTATTGCAAAACGCCGTCAATGCGGTACTTCACCACAACTTCCAGGTTGCGTGTCTCGATGTGAATGTCGCTCGCTCGCCTTTCGAGCGCGGTGTAGATGACTGTGTTCACCAATCGCACGACCGGGCTGACTCCCGTATCTCCGCGCGACAGCTTGTCCATCGAAATGTTTTCTTCGCTGTCCTCTTCTTCGCCAACCACTTGCAGGGTGAAGCCTTCGGTAGCCTGATCGAGCACGCGCTGCGATTGCTCGGTGCGCTTCAACAAGTCATCAATCTGCGAAGTTGTTGCCACTTTTATCTGCAGCCGCTTGCCCAACAGAAGCGAAAGCTCGTCGGTGAGCTGCAATTGGCTGGGATCCGCCATGGCCACAGTCAGTGTGGTGTCATGCGATTCCAAGGGCACGAATTTGTAGCGGAACATCAGTTCGGCTGGGATGCTGCGGAAGAGTTCGGGATCGATGCGCTGCTCTTTCAAATCCACGAAAGGACAACGATAACGCTCTGCCAACTTTCGAGCTTGGTCGCGCTCACTGTCGTTGGAAAAATTGCCCAGCACCGGATTGTTATTCAGCGTTGCCATACGTTAGCCCCCGTTTGACCCTATTTGGAGGGAGAACAGGGGCAGATACAGCGATATCAGGATAAACCCTATCACCACCGCCATTACCACCAGAATTGCCGGCGTTACCCACACAAGAGTTCGCTGCAAGCGCGTGGCGACTTCTTCTTCATAAAATTCCGCGACGCTCGTTAGCATGGCCGGAAGCGCTCCAGAGGCTTCGCCGACCTCGATCATTTCCAGCGCAAGAGGTGGAACGAGACGCGTTTCCGCCAGGCTCTCGCTCAGCGTTTTTCCTTCGCGAACGCGTTCGGAAGCCTGCTCGATTGAAGTTGCAATCAGGCGGCTTCCAATCGCGGCCGAAGACGTCTGCAAGCCTGAAACCAGCGGCGTTCCCCCGGCCAGAAGTGTTGACAAAGTTCGCGCAAACTGGGCGATTTCGCCTTTCAGCCAGATGTCGCCAAGCACCGGTACTTTCGGTTTCAGGCGATCGATCGCCAGTGCGCCCTGCAAAGTCCTGGTCCATAGATACAGTGAGGCAATGCCAAAAACCAAAACGCCTGCGAACACAAAAAAGTAATTGCGGAACGGCACGGACAAGTCCAGCAGAATTCTGGTTGCGTTCGGCAAAGGCACGCCCAAGTCCTGATAAAGTTTCGAAAATTGCGGCATGGCGTACGTTACCAGGTAAGTGACGATCACTATGACCGCGAGCACCAGGATCGCCGGGTAGATCAATGCCGTCGCTAACGCGCGACGAAAGCCCGTGCTCACGCGCAGATACGAAATATATTGGTCGATGACTCCGGTAAGATTCCCGCTGCGCTCACCCGCTGTTACTGCCGTCACATATACGGGCGGAAAAGATCCCTGAGCCGCTAAAGCCTCCGACAAGAGAGCGCCGTCGCGAACGCGCTGCCGAATGTCGCGAAGTATCGGCCTCAAACGAGGCGCTGCGGCTCGCTCGGCCAGCAAGTCGAGAGCTTTCAAAATAGGCAGGCCGGCCTTGATTAGTGTGCTGAACTGCTGGTTGAAAATCAGAAAATCCGCTGGGCGTATTCTGCTGTCCGTTTTCGATCCACTGAATCGCGTGAGCAGGTCAAATTGCGAACGTACGGAGAAGACGAACAGCCCGCGGTCAAGGAGCCGCTGTCTCGCCTCCGCCTCTGATTGCGCTGTTTCCATTTGTTGGAACGTGCGCCCAGAGGTATCTCCGACTTTGCAGACAAATTCGGTCATATTAGAACTTAGACGCCTCGCCCACCGAGACGTTTGATATCCAGTTTACCATACCACTTCGGGAGCATGGCGTAAGCGCAATAACCCTGCATTACTAGGATGTTACATGGCCTGGATCTGGCTGGCTGACGTTTCAAGCCTCGCAGTGAGTGATTTGGCCGCGTTGAGAGTTGCTGGTGGCTGGGGAGCTGCAACAACGGGATCTTAATTCACTTTCAACAAATCCTAGTGCAAAGCGCCGGCTAGGGTTGATTCGTCAACGATCGCCACTCCCGGCGGCGCCACAAAGTGAAACTTTGCCTCTGGGATCGGAATATTTTCTTCCCAGCCTCCGAATCGAAACTCGGTTTCGAGTTTACCAGGCTGGCGGATCACTACCCGCACAAGGCGATCATCGGTATCTGCCTCCAGCAATACTTCGCTAATTTGCTGGTCAGGAGCGTCCGACGTTAGGCGAGGTGTACAGCGCACTAGCGTGTCGCCAGGAGTCGCGGGGTGATCGTTGGAACCGCCTTTACCGCCATTCGTCGTGTCTACAATCTGCATAGTCCGACACAGTCGGTCGAAATCGGTTTTCCCAGTAAGAAACGCCAGCGGAGTTCGCCAATCGGAACTCGCGCCAATCTTCGCGCGGCTGGCTGTGCGATCGGCTGGAATGTAGAACCAGACATTCGCGCCATCCACAATGAACAGCTTTTCTTCCGGCGATTCGTACTCCCAACGCATTCGGCCGGGCTTCGAAAAATAGACTGTGCCGGATTCCGCGGAAACGCCACCGGTGCCGTCGGAATATTTCTCAAAAAAATGAGCTTTTAGAGTCGCGGCCCGATGGTAGTGCGCTTCCATCGCGCGAGCCACTTGACGCGCATCTTTTGGATTTTTCTCTGCGGAGTGAAGCGGTACTAGATATAAAAAAAGAAGAATGCAAATCACCCTTACATCTTAACAAGATTTAGGTGCTCAGGCGAAATTCGACCAGGCTAAAAGGTTATTGCAGCGTCGGCAGTGCGACGCATGCACCGCTGCTCGCGATTGCTGTGCCGTTGGTGTTGTAGTGAATCACGCCGGGTTCGTCGCTACAAAAGCTCTGGTTGCCGGTAAAGCCGGGAATCATAGGAACGGCGGTCACCAAATAGGCGTTGAAGCCCGGAGCGGAGCACCCGCCCGCAACCGGCACGGGCCCCGATCCCGCATACGTATACGTGTAGCCGCTCTTCTGAAATGGAGCCGTGGTGAGAATTGGATCGATCAGGTCTGCAAAGTCACAAGTAGCCTGACCGCCCGCAGGTGGTCCTAACGTCGTTATGGCCGGCGGATACCCGTTTAAGTAGGTCGTGGAATATACAACCGCTGCGGTGGTGATGGTCCTGATACTACTTGCGGCGGCAGCTTCATTGGCCGATATGCGAGCTTGGATCAAGTTCGGAATGGCAATTGCCGCGATGATTAGAATGATCGCGATAACGATTAGCAGTTCGATCAAGCTGAACCCGCGCGAATCGTTACCGCGATCTTTCTTAGTGCGCTTGCCGGCCGAATTGTTTTTCCGCTCGACTCGCATAAGCTTACCTCGTATTCCCCAACTACTGTAGCGGAGGGCTCGCGATCGTCGGTGCGCTGCCGTCCGTGGTGTAACGGATGACGCCGCTCTGGTCGCTAAAGAACCCGCGCTGACCGCTCTGTCCTACTGTTGCAGGCCGTCCTACAACCGTGTAGGTCTGGAAACCAGTGCATCCGCCAACTGCCGGGGTTGCGGTGGCTCCCACATAGGTAAAGTAATATCCGCTCTTCGCCGTGGCTGCTGCTGTTGCCGCGGCCAGGACTGGGTCAATCAAAATCGCCGCGCCGCAAACTGCAACGCCGCCCGGTGCGCCAGCCATAGCTGCCAACGACGCTGGGAACTGCACGCCCCAGCTCGAAGAGTAGGTAACCGCCGAAGTGTTGATGGTACGGATCGGAACCGACCGCGGAGGCCTCATTGGCCGCCATGCGGGCGCGCAGCAAGTTCGGAATTGCGATGGCCGCGATAATCAAAATGATCGCGACGACGATTAACAACTCAATCAACGAGAATCCTTTCTGATTCCTTTTCATTTCCTCTCTCTTTTGGCCCGGTGTGAACAAAAAGGATTCAGCTAGATTGGATCCCCGTGAATCCTGCTTATGATCTTTTTGAATCAGGCCGGATGATGGATTTTCGTTTCTTTGAACTCTCATCTACGCACTCCCTATGTGATCTTGTGCTCGAAAAACTGAACGCAGGGAGGAGTTGATCTCCTCCCTGCGACAGTACATAACTATTACTGGAGCGGGGGGCTGGCGACTGTTGGTGCGCTGCCGTCCGTGGTGTAACGGATGACGCCGCTCTGGTCGCTAAAGAACCCGCGCTGACCGCTCTGTCCTACCGTTGCAGGCTGGCCCACAACCGTATAGGTCTGGAAACCGGTGCATCCGCCGACTGCCGGGGTTGCCGTGGCTCCCACATAGGTGAAGTAATAGCCGCTCTTCGCCGTGGCTGCTGCTGTTGCCGCGGCCAGGACTGGGTCAATCAAAATCGCCGCGCCGCAAACTGCAACGCCGCCCGGTGCGCCAGCCATAGCTGCCAACGACGCTGGGAACTGCACGCCCCAGCTCGAAGAGTAGGTAACTGCCGAAGTGTTGATGGTACGGATCGAACCGACCGCGGAGGCCTCATTGGCCGCCATGCGGGCGCGCAGCAAGTTCGGAATTGCGATGGCCGCGATAATCAAAATGATCGCGACGACGATCAGCAATTCGATAAGTGAAAAACCCTTCTGTTTCTTATTCATGTCTTCATCTCTCCTTAGATGACTCACTGAACTTTGTACTCCCTGGCGGGGTACACCTCACTAATGGCAAGCCATGTGCCAGAACGGAGCACGCCATGTATCGACACGACACACCTTAATATGCCCTTTGTTATCAGATGGATGGGAGCGTTCCCGCTAAGCTATCGCGCAGTCACCCATGCGGACGTTTCTCAGGGAACTCAGTTTTTGACTATTTTTGACTGCACAAAATGCCGCTAAAAGGCTCCTAAGCGCTGATTTGGGGAGCCTTAGGAGGTTTCACAAGGTGAGAAGTCCGTCACAACAGCGCTGCCCTTAAAAGGTGATGATCGGAGTGTCAGAAGGAGGATTGGCGGGGTGTCAAGGCAGATCAACCAGAGTAGGTCGGCCGCGAAGTTCATCAGGCCTGTTCTCGCTTCTCCAAAACAAAAAGAGGGGAGATAACTTCCTCCCCTCTTCACTACTGAGTGCCGCTCGATGACTAACTACTGGAGCGGCGGGCTGGCAATCGTCGGTGCTGCACCGGTGGTTGTGAAGCGTATAACGCCACTCTGGTCGCTAAAGAAACCGCGTTGCCCAGTCTGTCCCACTGTCGCCGGGACGCCTACGATGGTGTACGTCTCGAAACCTGTGCAAGCGCCGACTGCCGGCGTCGCCGTAGCTCCGATAAAGGTGAAGAAATAACCGCTCTTCGATGTCGCAGCCGAAACTGCTCCGGCGAGAGTCGGGTCAATCAGCTGAGCTGCCGCGCAAGTTGCCACGCCGCCCGCTGCACCGCCCATCGCTGCCATCGATGCTGGATACTGCACTCCCCAGGTCGAAGAGTACGTCACTGCCGAAGTGTTGATAGTACGAATCGAACCTACCGCTGACGCTTCATTAGCCGCCATGCGAGCGCGAAGTAAGTTCGGAATTGCGATAGCTGCGATGATTAAAATAATCGCCACAACGATCAACAATTCGATTAACGAAAAACCTTTTTCATTTCGCTTCCTAATCATTTGCGTGTTTCTCCTTGGTACATCTACGAGATGAATCTTGTTTGTGCACCCTGGCGGGGTACAACCCATGTAGAGCACGAATAGCGCCGTCCAATGGAGATACACAGACCGGAAGAGAACCTAGGTAAGTGGAGCGTTAACACAACACATCACAAATAGAATTCCCGTACGTGAGGGTAAACGGCTGCACTGTTTCAAAACGGAAATAAAAAAGACGGAAAAAGTCGGTCGCAAAGACTTTAACAGCCCGCACCAACGTGGAACGTTATTAAACTCCGTGTTTTTTTGCGTAGTGGCGAAACGATCGGTAGGTCATTTTCAACATTTCTGCAGCGCGTATGCGAACTCCTCCGGAGCATTCCAGAGCAGCCAGCAAATAGGCTCTTTCTGTGGAAGAAATCAATTTCTCAAGGTCCATCCCAGTGTCCGGGATCAGATAAGGTTTTGTTTCGTGCTGCCCATTAGAATGCGATTCTTGATAGAAATTCGTAATGCGTTCGGGCAATCCTTCCAACGATACGCGCTTGGTGGTTTCCAGCGCGACAGCTCGCTCAATCGTATTTTCCAACTCACGCACGTTACCCGGCCATTCGTAAACTTCCAAACGCCGCATCGCTTCCGGTTCGATCCCTTCGATCTTCTTATTCATGGATTTTGCATAGCGGTCCAAAAATGCCCGTGCCAGCAGCGGGATATCGTCCCGGCGTTCTCTTAGTGGTGGAAGGTGAATCGGAATCACGTTAAGACGATAGAAGAGATCTTCACGAAAGCGCCCTTCCGCAATTTCTTTCTCCAGATCTTTATTCGTCGCCGCAATCACGCGAACGTCAACGCTGGTTTCTTCCGTACTTCCGACCGGGCGGACCTTGCCCTCTTGCAAAATGCGATACAGCTTCACCTGCATGGTCAGGCTCATGTTGCCTATCTCGTCCATGAAGAGCGTTCCGCCGTCCGCGGCCTGGAAGAGTCCCCGGCGGTTTTCGTTCGCTCCCGTAAAGGCCCCGCGCATGTATCCAAACAGCTCAGACTCCAGCAGCGTTTCCGGAAATGCTCCGCAGTTGATAGTGACAAAAGGCGTTTTCGCGCGGGCGCTATTCTCGTGGATCGCGCGCGCCACTAGTTCCTTGCCCGTTCCACTCTCGCCCGTAATCAACACCCGGCTCGACTGCGGCGCGATGGTCGCAATCATCTCGAACAGACTGCGCATCTTCGGACTTGTTCCGATAATGTGGTCGAAGCCGGTAAGTCGTCGAATCTGGCGGCGCAGCTCCCCTGCTTCTTTCTTCAGCCGCTGGTTCTCTGCAATCTGTTGGACGGCGGGCCGCAGTTCGTCTAACAAGCGGTCGCCCTTAACCACATAGCGGTCCGCACCAAAATTTACGGCATCGATGGCGGTGTCAATCGTAGGCACACCCGTAATCAGAATAAAAATCGTGGAAGGTGACACTTCCTTGCTATATCGAAGCAGTTCCACACCATCCATATCCGGCATACAAATGTCAGACACCACGATGTCGAAAATCTGCGCGGCTAACCGCGATTTCGCCGCCTCGCCCGATGAGGCCACTTCCACCTTATGGCCTTCCTTGCGAAAACTAATCTCCAGGAGCTCGCGGATGGACGGCTCGTCATCGACTATGAGTAAGTGAGCCATCGCCTTAGCCTTTTCCCGCCGCTACTAATACCGTCTGTTTGCGTTTTGCAGGCCGCTGCGGCGCTCGCGACGCAATAGAACGCGGAAGTTCCACGATGAACTCCGCCCCCTCGCCCTTTTCCGCCTCCACTCGAATTCGTCCGCGGTGCGCCTGCAGAATCTGATACACGATGGCCAACCCAAGCCCCGTCCCGCCCGTGAAGCCCGATTGAAAAGGCTCAAAGATACGCGTCAACTCGCGGGAATCCAGCCCGATGCCCGTATCGCGAATTGAAATGCGCACCCAAGACTCGTCCACATCCAGTTCAACGTGCAGAATGCCGCCGTTGGGCATGGCCCGCAGCGCATTATTGCAAAGGTTCCAGAAAACCTGCTTCAGAGCATCGCGGTCGACCAGGGCCCGAACGTTCCGCGCGGTGATCTGCCGGTCGAAGCGGTACTTCCCTTTTGCCGTGGCGTCGCGTTCCAATAGCAGAAGAGTCTCTTCGATAATCGGCACCACATCTAAGTCCGCGAACGTATAGGTTTTTTCGCGAGAGTAATCCAGAAAATCGGTAATGATTTGGTTTAGCCGTTGCGATTCGCGGCTGACAATGTTCACAAGCTTCTTGTCGTCATCCTCCAGCGGAGCCAGCCTCGCCAATTCTTTTAACGCTCCGGTCATCGCCGTCAACGGCTGGCGAATTTCGTGTGCAATGGCCGCCGAAAGGCGTCCCAGCGCGGCCATGCGCTCCTTGGTAAGCACTTCGCGTTCCAGACGCTTCAGTTGGGTGAGGTCTTGAAAGTTGTAAACGAAGCCGCTGTTTTGATTCTGGCTCGTGCGCAACGGTGAAATCGAAAGGCCGAGGAATCTCACGGTTCCGGAAGGCGTTCGAAACTCGATTTCTTTTCGCGCTGCCGCCGGATTCCCGGTGTTATCCATCTCCACCGGCCAGAATCCCGGGAACAGATCTTGTACTTTCTGGCCGCGAAGAGGTTCGGCCTCGCGCCCGGTGATTTCCGCGCCCGCGTGGTTAATCAGCAGAATTTGGCCTTCCATGTCCGCAGTTAGCAAACCGCCGCGCATCGATTCGATGATGTCCTGATTGAACGCTTGGAGATCCTTCAGTTCTTCACTCTTCGCTTCCAGTTCAACGCCCTTCTTACGGAGTGTTTGCGCCAGAAGACTCCCGAGGTACGCCACGGCGATAAACGCGAAGAAGTTACTGGCCAGCCAGGAATCCAGAATCCGAGGTGTAGGGTCAGAGCTTGCGGTGTGCGGAAAGACGCCGTAATAAGTCAGCTCGATTACGGTAGCAAGCAGCGCGAAGCTGGCCCCCGCCACCAGAAAGACTCCGCGCCGCGAAAACAGCACGCTGGCCATCAGAATCACGAGCAGATACAACGAAATGAAGTAACTATCCTGCGCGCCCGTGGTGTACACCACGCCGGTAATAACCAACAGATCGCAAATAATCTGCAACGGAGCGTGTGCGCGCGCCTGCGGCGCCCACCGCTGCAAAATCACGTAAACGACGGCGAGCATGTACCACAGCGCTACGAGTGGCACAAAGGATCGGACGGATATCGAAATAGGTGTGAGTTGCCGTGCGGCTACCACGATGCCCAGCAGAAAGGTAATGGCTAAAAACCGGACACGGCCCAGCCAGGGCAGCCATTCACTTACGCTGGTTGCGGATTTCATCTGCGTT
Organism: uncultured Acidobacteriota bacterium; assembly: GCA_963838475.1. Classification (GTDB taxonomy): domain Bacteria; phylum Acidobacteriota; class Terriglobia; order Acidiferrales; family UBA7541; genus Palsa-295. The sequence goes on along the minus strand of CAWIRJ010000003.1, from coordinate 74,188 downwards.
CGTTGCCGGTCCCGCTGACTTCACCGGCTGGATCCTCATCGGAGATTTTTTAGCCGCGAATTACAGCGAATAGGACTGTCGCATACCGACAATCCCATTCGCGCCGGGCGGCCCGGGTTTAGTGACCGGCTAGTTTCCCGATCAACGAGAATAGTGGCAAGTACATGGAAATAACGATTCCGCCGACGACCACGCCCAACACTACGATCATGATCGGTTCCATAGCCGTCAGCAGGTCCTTCACCGCCGCGTCAACTTCATCTTCATAGAAGTCCGCGATTTTTTGCAGCATGGCGTCCATCGCGCCGGTCTGTTCGCCGACGCCAATCATCTGCGTCACCATGCCTGGGAACACGTCTGTTTCCTTGAGCGGATCAACCAGCGAGCGTCCGGCTTCCACAGCTTTTCGAGTCGCAGTGATGGCCCGCTCAACCACGGCATTGCCCGAGGTGCGCGCCGTGATATCGAGGCCCTCCAAAATGGGCACGCCGCTTGAGATCAACGTTCCCAGCGTTCGCGTGAATCGTGCTACCGCGATCTTGCGCAACAAAATTCCAATCAAGGGCAGCTTTAACAATATGGTGTCGATCGCGTATCGCCCCTGTGGTGTGCCGTACCAGAACTTCAAGGCGAAAATGATGCCCACGAAGAACACCAAAATCAGCAACCCATAAATGCTGCCGATGAAGTTGCTCATCATGATCACGATTCTGGTTGGCAGCGGCAGGTCCACGCCTAGACCGTTGAACAAAGTGATGAAAATCGGCACGACTTTCCACAACAGAAGGATGATGACGCCGCCCGCAATACCCAACACAGCGATTGGGTAGATCATCGCGGACTTCACCGCGCGTTTCAGTTTTACGTTTTTCTCGATGTAGCTCGACAAGCGCTGCAGAATGGTGTCCAAAATACCGCCCGTCTCGCCCGCCTCCACCATGTTGTAATACAACGCGTCGAACACTTTGTCGTACTGCTTCATGGCAGCCGAAAGCGTCGTACCGCCTTCCACAGACGCGCGTGTTCCGTTCAATATTTTCTGGAACGTCTTGTTCTCCTGTTGGCCCGCCAGGATTTCCAGGCACTGCACCAACGGCAATCCGGCGTCGATCATCACCGAGAACTGGCGCGTGAAGATGGCCAGTTCCTTGGAGTCCACGCCGCTTCCGAAGCTGGGGATGCTGAATTCTTTCCCCTTCTCGGAGAGCTTGCTCACATTGATCTGTTCACGGCGTAGCGAGGCCTTCAATTCGTCCTTGGTGTTGGCCGTACGCTCGCCCGTGACCTTGGTGCCCGCCTTATTCGTCCCTTGATATGTAAATACCGGCATGATCCTCTCCCTCCTCTAGCTGATCTCCAATTAACGTTTAACCGGTTGCCGGCCAGTCATAGGCGCCGACGTTACTCCACGGTTGATCAAGTCCTGTAATTCGTCTGGATTCGATGAACGCGCGAGCGCCACCTCCAGCGTGATTTGTTTCTGCTGGAAAGCGTTCGCCAAACTCTGGTTGAACGTCTGCATTCCCGACGTGCCCGTGCCCGTCTGCATCGCCGAATAAATCTGGTGAATTTTGTCTTCGCGTATCAGGTTGCGTATGGCCGCCGTCGGAATCAGAATTTCCATTACCATCGCCCGGCCGCGTCCATCCGGCCTCGGCAATAACGATTGGCAAAGAATTCCTTCCAACACCATGGAAAGCTGCGCGCGGACCTGTGGTTGCTGGTGCGCCGGAAAAACGTCGATGATACGGTTGATGGTGGAAACCGCGGAATTGGTGTGCAATGTAGCGAAGGTCAAGTGGCCCGTCTCTGCAATTCGCAGAGCGGACTCGATTGTTTCCAAGTCACGCATTTCGCCGATCAGCACCACGTCCGGGTCTTCGCGCAACGCGGCGCGGAGTGAATTCGCGAACGAATGCGTGTCGGAGTGCACCTCGCGCTGGTTCACCAGACATTTCTTGTGGTTGTGGAGGAATTCGATCGGGTCTTCAATCGTAATCATGTGCTCTTCATGCTCGTTATTAATTTTGTCGAGCATGGCCGCCAGCGTGGTCGATTTGCCCGACCCGGTCGGTCCGGTTACCAACACCAGGCCGCGCGGCTTATCGCACAACCCGCGCACCACATTGGGCAGACCCAACGCGTCGAAGCTTTTGATTTCCCACGGAATCGTACGAAACACGGCGGCTACCGCGCCGCGTTGGTGGAAGATGTTGCCGCGGAAACGAGCCAGGCTCTTCAACCCGAACGAAAAGTCCAGTTCGAGGTTTTCCTCCAGCCGGTGCTTCTGCACGTCGGTCAGTACGCTGTAGGCCAGCGCCTTGGTGTCTGCCGCCGTCAGCGGAGGCATGTCCAGCGGACGCAATTTTCCGTGCACGCGAATGCGCGGCGCACTGTTGGTGGAAAGGTGTAAGTCGCTGCCTTGCATCTCGATCATCTTCTTCAAAAGTTCGCTTAATGTGATGCCAGCCATTATTTCCTCCGCTTACAGAACGGTTTCTCGTAATACTTCTTCCATGGTCGTGTGCCCCAGACCGACTTTTATTAAGCCGCTGCGGCGCAACGTAATCATTCCGGTTTCCAGCGCTTTCTTTTTCAATTCCAGTGCCGAAGCTCCCACAAGAATCAGCTCGCGCAATTCGTCGTTAATCTCCATCACTTCGTACAAACCAACGCGGCCTTTGTATCCAGTGTTGTTGCAGGTGGCGCAGCCGCGTCCATGTTGAATGACTACTTTTTCGGATTCTTCCTGCGAGTAGCCGGCGTCGATCAGAGCTTGCGGCAGAATCTGCAACGGCTCTTTGCACCCTGAACATATGCGCCGCACCAGGCGCTGCGCACATATAAGGTTCACAGAGGTAGCCACCAGGAAAGGCTCGATACCCATATTCATTAATCGGCTGATGGTAGAGGGCGCATCATTCGTGTGTAGCGTCGAAAGCACCAAGTGGCCGGTAAGCGCAGCCTTTACCGCGATTTCCGCCGTTTCGAAGTCTCGAATTTCTCCGACTAATATAATGTTGGGGTCTTGCCGCAAAAATGCGCGCAATGCCGACGCGAAATTCAGCCCAATCTGTTCCTTCATCTGGACTTGGTTGATTCCGGCCAGCTGGAATTCGACCGGGTCTTCCGCGGTCATGATGTTCGTTTCGACCGTATTCAGGCGCGCGACTGACGAATACAGCGTATTCGTTTTTCCAGAACCAGTCGGCCCGGTTACCAGAACCATGCCGTATGGTTTCAGAATCTGCCGCTCGAACTTTGTCAACGACTCTTGTTCGAAACCGAGCTTGGTCATATCCAGCCGCAGATTTTCTTTATCCAACAACCGCAAAACGATCTTTTCGCCGAAGAGTGTTGGAACCGTGGAAACGCGGAAGTCGAGCTCTTTCCTCTTCCCATCTTTCAAATACTTGATCATGATGCGGCCGTCTTGCGGCAGCCGCTTTTCGCTAATATCCAGCTTGGACATGATCTTCATGCGGCTCGTGATTGCATCTTTCAATTTCAGCGGCGGCGCCATCACGTTCTGCAGCACGCCGTCCACACGGAAACGCACGCGCAGTTCTTTCTCGTACGGTTCCACGTGAATGTCGCTCGCTCCACGCTTCACTGCATCGGTCAAAATCAAGTTCACCAGCTTGATAATCGGTGCTTCTTCGGCGGCCTTTTCAAGCGTGGCCAAATCCATTTCCTGCTCTTCGGCGGAAAGCTCCAGCGATGCTTCATCGCCGGCCAGGTCCTTCATTACCTTGTCGAGCTCTTCTACGCTCTCCACATCGCCGTAAAACTTGTGAATCGCCTCGCTGATTGCCGACTCCGACGCCACCACCGGCTCCACGTTGAAACCGGTCATGAACTTGATATCGTCCATGGCGAACACGTTGGTCGGGTCTGTCATCGCAATCGTTAGGGTGGAACCTACGCGCGATAGCGGCACAATCTGGTAACGAATCGCGGTCTCTTGAGGGACCAGCTTGATGACTATCGGGTCCACTTCGTAGAATTTAAGGTTGATGGAAGGCACGCCGTACTGGCGCGAAAGCACTGCGGTGATGTCGTCGTCGCTGACCAGCCCCATTTTTACCAGGCAAGTCCCCAGCCGCCCACCATTCTTTTTCTGGTAGTCGAGCGCCTGCTTCAACTGATCTCCGGAGATCAGGCTGTCTTTAACGAGTATTTCGCCGAGTCGTGAAGACATGAGTGTGCGCCCGCGGATACAGCTCCGCTGGAATGATTCAGCGTAGCACGCTGCTTCGCGCGCCCTCGCGGCGTGTATGTCGTTCGTGGTGAATCAGCTAACATCCGTTACGCCGCGTGCAAAACTGGCACGCCGTACAGGCATTTTTTTGTGCCTGTACGGAGGTACAGGTGCGGTCAAAAAATGTTAGGCCGGAGTACGAATATAAGAGGCTCGTTCGGTAGGTTTTCCGTATCACGGAGATTGTGGTGCTGTGTCGGTGTTTGTGCCGCCGGAGGCGGATGTTCTCCGGCTATCGCGCCACCTAAAGCAAATTCATTTGTGTCCGGTACGAGACTAGCGCTAGGATGCGGAGGCCTGAAGTCCTAAATGGGGTTTTCCTTTGAACGCTTTTCCCGTAATGCTCGGCGCGCTCTGCATTTTCGCAATAGGTTATCGCTACTATAGCGCCTATATCGCCGCTAAAGCGCTTGAATTGGACGATCGCCGCACCACCCCCGCCCACCTTTTCGAAGATGGCCACAATTACGTGCCATCTCCCAAAGTCGTCCTGTTCGGCCATCACTTCGCTGCGATCGCTGGAGCCGGTCCTCTCGTGGGACCTACGCTGGCTGCGCAGTTCGGATTTGCCCCCGGCTTCATCTGGCTACTGGTGGGCGCGGTCCTGGCAGGCTGCGTTCAAGATTTCATCGTTCTAGTAGCTTCCATGCGACATGCCGGCCGCTCCCTCGCTGAAATTGCCCGCACCGAAATCGGGCCGTTCGCCGGCATGGTGTCAATGATCTGCATCCTTTTCATACTCGTGGTCTCTATGGCCGGACTTGGAATCGTTGTAGTCAACGCGCTCTCCAACAGCCCGTGGGGGGTCTTCACCATCGGCAGCACAATTCCCATCGCAATTGGCATGGGCCTTTACATGTTCAAGAGCTCGCCGGGACAAGTGAGGGTCGGCCTGCCCAGCGCGGTCGGAGTGGTTCTGTTGATCGCGGCGGTCGTTGTAGGTCGCTGGATCGCCTTGACGCCGTTTGCCGTGCATCTTACTTTCACTCCGCACCAGATCACCATTCTTATGGCCGCGTACGGCTTCATCGCTTCAGTTCTGCCGATCTGGCTGCTTCTCGAGCCGCGCGATTATCTATCCACCTACGTGAAGCTCGGGACCATCGCAGTTCTTGGTCGTCGGAGTTTTGTTCGTTCATCCCGACATTAAGTTCCCTGCCTTTACTCCGTACGTTCACGGCGGCGGCCCGATTATCAAAGGCGCGCTTTTCCCCTTTCTCTTCGTCACCATTGCTTGCGGCGCCATTTCCGGATTCCATGCGCTGGTCGGCTCCGGCACAACTCCGAAAATGATAAACAAGGAAACCGACGCTCGCATGATTGGATACGGCGCGATGGTCGCCGAATCCCTGGTCGGCGTTCTTGCCCTGATAGCGGCTTGCTCAATGTTCCCCGGAGATTATTTCGCTATCAACGTGGCTCCGGACGTTTACGCCAAGCTTGGGCTGCATACGGTGAACCTCGATATGTTCTCCGCTCAAGTGGGCGAAAATCTTGCCGGACGCACGGGCGGCGCTGTTTCACTTGCGATAGGCATGGCGCAGATTTTTCGCGGTTTGCCGGGAATGTCCGCGCTGATGGGTTACTGGTACCACTACGCCATCATGTTCGAGGCGCTCTTTATTCTAACCACCATCGACACCGGCACGCGCGTGGCTCGCTACGTTCTCCAGGAAATCCTCGGAAAAGTGAGCAAACCGTTTGCCGACACAAGATGGTTGCCGGGCAATCTGGTCGCTACGGGGCTGATCGTTTTTGGTTGGGGCTACCTGATTTATACCGGCTCAATTTCCACCCTGTGGCCGCTCTTTGGAACGGGAAACCAGCTCCTCGCGACTATCGCACTGGCCGTGGCTACCACCTTTTTGATTAATATGGGCAAGAAAAAATACGCATGGATCACTGCTCTCCCCATGCTTTTCGTCGGCACTACTACAATTACTGCAGGTATCCTTTCTATTCGAAATATTTTCTGGCCGCTCACGCGCGTGCCCAAGACGATGTTCACCGGTTACCTCAACTCCATCCTGATGGCGACGTTTATTCTTGGCGTCGTGTTGGTAGTGGCAGACGCCGCTCGTCGTTGTTGGCTTACTCTGCACGGCGCGCCAGTCCCGAAGGATTGCTTTGGCCCGCCTGTTGTGGACGGCGAGATTCGCATGGGCTGCTGTTGAGCCCACCTAAATAAGGGAACACTTGGTAGAAGTTTAGGGCAGCAACGCATCCGCCAGCTCGCCTCCGATTTAGCCGGTGTGAACGCAGGGTTAATAAAATGCTAATTTACTGTTGACATCAAAAACTTTTTGTGACATTTTCCGCGCGCTGACGGACATAAGTTGGATAGAGACCGAAAGGTCCTTTCCACGGTTGCGGTCGCCTCCTGATGGCGAGCTGCTCGGCTCCGATCTCAACCCAATGTCCCGGCTGAGGAGACCCAAACCTCTATGAAGCTGACCCGCTGGATGGGTATTCTGCTGTTCGCATGTCTTTCGGCCGCACCCTTGTATGCCCTAACCGACGACGACACCGCAAAAGCAAAAGCACCCTCCCCCACTGCTTCGGCCACGGACGACACCACTAAGACCAAAGACGGCGGAGACAGCTCCACAAATAAAAACTCGTCCTCCAGCCCCGCTCCCGCACCGAATGCCAAGGTTGCGGCGCTGTTGGATGTCTTGGTGAAGAAAGGAATCTTGGCGCCCGCAGAGGCCAGCCAGATTCGCAACGCTTCTCCTGACGCCGAGCTCCAGCTCTTGGTGGACGCTCTCAACCGCAAAGGCATATTGAGCGCGGCCGATTTGACTGCAGTCGCTGACTCCAACGCAGCTCCCGCGACGTCCTCGCCTGCTGCTCCCGCGGGGCCTACATTTGTAGCGTCGGCAACGCCTCCCAATACCGCGGCAGTTTCTGCCTCCAGCTCAGAAGTGCAGCAACAGGGTCAGAACCCCACGCCGCGAAATCCTCAGCCGCAGACGCAGGCTGCCGGCGCGGAGCCCGTGTCCTCCAGACCCGCCGTACCCGGAGTTGTCCCAGCAGTCGTGCCCATCCGAGCACTTCCCATCGACCCGCCAACAAAAGACGGCCTTGTTGCCGCTTTCAAGGCCGGCGCGGTAAAGGTCACGCCCTACGGATTTATCAAGGCCTCGGCAGCACACGATTCCAGCTCTCCGAACGGCGACGACTTCCCGTTCGTTGGATTGTTTCTGAGCTCCACCTCAATCTTGAACACCGGCCCAACGAAAGACCCTGAATTCCACCTCAAGGCGCGCTCTACGCGTTTCGGCGCAAACTTTGAGTGGCCCGATCCTTCGCCCAAGCTGGTTGTCACGGGCCGCGTCGAAGGTGACTTCGAAGGAAACTTCAGCGAAGTGGACAATCGTGACGTAACTTCGATTCGAAGCAATGCCCTGCAATTGCGTCTCGCGTACGTGCGCTTGGACTTCGCTGCTACCGACAAGATGGACCTATTTTTTGAAGGCGGGCAAGATTGGGCGATCTTCTCGTCGACCGTTCTACCCAACCTTTTTGAGACTACCTTCTTAGGCGCCTTCTACGGCACCATATACGACCGTTCCCCACAGTTCCGCTTCGGAACTACTTACAAGATAAGCGAATGGCGGAACTTGAAGATTTCTCCGGAATTTGCGCTCATGATGCCAAGCACCGGCCAAATCGAAAAGCTCGGTTCGTTGGGCTTAACGGGTCAGATTGGGCAAGCAGAGCGCGAAGGTGCTGACTCTGGCAAACCTGAACTGGAATCTAGGGTGGTCTTGCAGTTCCAGCTGGACAAGGCGCCGGGGGTAGCTTCCGCCGAACTTTTCTGGGCCGGATTTTACTCCCATCGCGAGTCCATCGTAACCAACAGCAATTACGCCACACCTACGGCATCGTGTATGGCTAATCTAGTCCTTTGCGACCTTTACCAAACCGCTTTCCCCAATGGTTTCACTACCTCCAGCAAGCAATACGGCAATCAAGCAGGCTTCCAATTGCCTACGCGTTTTGCCACCTTGGTGGGAAGCGCCTACTTCGGCGGGGATCTCCGCTTCTTCTTGGGCGGCCAAGTCAATTCCTATGCCACCGACATAACCGGTCTCTCCAACCCGATCACCTTTGCCACTGTTGACGGCGGCCCGTTGGCTGCCGCTGGCGCTGCGACACTGGCCACCGTGAACGGCACGAGTCTCGTCGCAATTGCTCCGCAAAAACCGATTCGATCGTTCGGCGGCTTCCTCAATCTCGGCTTGCCTGTCTCCCGGTGGTTTAATGCTGATCCGAAGGGCCGCATGGGTGGCTGGCAGGTTTATCTACACATCGGGAAGGACCAAGTCGTGCATCGTGACTTGACCAACCCCAACTACGCGGCCTCTGCCAACACTTTGTCTCCATTGCCACTGCTAATGGGCAAAATGTTTGCCGCAACTCTCTACTACAAGCTCAACCCATGGTGCACCTTCGGCACAGAGTATTCGATATACGCCACCCGGCTTGCTCCGGGCGTGAACTACACAATTGCTGGATCTCTGTCCAACGAATGGCAGGATCATCGGATTGAGGTTGGTCCAGTTTTCACGTTCTAGGATTTAGTGGCAGCTTGTTCCTAGGATCGCGGGAACAGAATTATCTCGTAGCAATTGTGCCCGAGTGATTCTGTTCCCGGCTTCAAACTGATAAAAACTATGGCCTCGGGTTACAGAACTCTCTGGCTCTTCGTAGTGTTTTTTCTGGTCAACGCTATGTCTGCGCTTGTGGTTTATTCGCAGGTTTTTTCCCCTACTCGCATTACCGTTCTTAGCGCTGATTTCCATCCCTTGAACGAGGGCACTCCTATTCCCAAGAACTGTGACATGCAGAACTTCGACGCCTATTGCAATGAGAGCAAAAATCCCACCGGCCAGAACATAATGCGTGTTAAAGATAGTGACGGCAATACCTTCACCATCACCTGCACCATAGATTCGCGATGGTCCAAGTGCGCCCCGCTAGGCGTCGGAGAATCGTACGAAGCCAAAAGGGGCAAACACGGATTAACGGTTTGGGTCCAAAACCCCAACGGCAAGGAAAGTACCCGCCTCTTTAAACTCGGTGAGGATGCTCCCGCTTTGCCGGGCGCAGCCGCTGCGGCGCAACCAGTTGGTCTCCCCGCTCCATCGGGAGGTTTGCCCAACTCCCACCCGCTTGGTGTCGCCCCGGGTCAGAAAGCGGCATCAGCGCCTCCCGCGGCTCCCGCCGTGTCCGCGCCTGCTCAAGTTCCAGCCTCCGCGCCTCCAGCGGCTGCCGCCGCCCCCGCTCCACAAGCCGAGCCCTCTCAGGAAGTCGTACCCGGGGAAGTGAAGTGCAATTTCACATCGACACCTTCCGGCGCTGAAATTACTTTGGATGGAAAATACGTTGGCAGCACGCCGTCGGCTATTACCCTCAGCTCCGGAGCCCACACAGTCAGTTTCTCTTTGCCCGGATTTATTCCTTGGACGCGGAACCTCACCGTGTCGCCCGGATCCGAACTAACCGTCAGCGCGATCCTGCAAAAAGGAAAGAAGTAACCGTGTCGCGCGATAGCCGCAGCGTGAAACACATTCAGTTTTTGTCATCATTTCTCGGCAAGACGACCATAAGTTTCGCGATAGCCGTTCCAGATCAGGGCCCCAGTAAAAAATCCCCTTCGTAACGGAGGAAGGTATGGCAATTGCGGCGCAGCGGGAAGGGACCGGCACTTCAGAGTACGGCATATGGCGCGTGATCATGGCTTCCTCTGTCGGAACCATGATCGAATGGTACGACTTTTATATTTTCGGCAGCCTTGCCGCGATTTTGTCGTTGAAGTTCTATCCGCCGGGCCATGACACTTTCGCGTTAATCGCGTATCTGGCTACCTTCGCCGTGGGATTTCTCGTGCGTCCGTTTGGCGCGCTATTTTTTGGGCGCATCGGCGACGTGGTCGGCCGCAAATATGCCTTCCTCGTAACCCTTACCATCATGGGCCTCTCTACGTTCGCGATTGGCCTGATGCCGTCTTACGCGACAGCCGGGTGGTTCTCGCCTATCGTTTTGATCTTGATCCGCGTTCTGCAAGGATTGGCGCTCGGTGGAGAATACGGCGGCGCTGTGGTTTATGTAGCCGAAAATGTTCCTGACAGCAAGCGCGGCTTTTACACCAGCTTCATCCAGATCACCGCAACTCTCGGTCTTTTCGTTTCGCTGATCGTAATCCTGCTCACTCAAAACTCGATGTCCAAGGAAGATTTCGCGGCATACGGTTGGCGCATTCCGTTCCTCATCTCCATTATTCTCGTAGCCATCTCTCTCTATATCCGTTTGAAGATGCGGGAGTCTCCCATCTTCGCGCAGCTCAAGAGCGCGGGAATGACTTCTGCGCAACCGCTCAAGGAAGCATTCACGAAATGGCCTAATCTGAAGCTCGTGCTGATTTCTCTTTTCGGCGCCACCGCCGGCCAAGGCGTGATCTGGTACACCGGGCAGTTCTACGCTTTGTTTTATATGCAGACCGTTCTGAAGGTGGACGTGAAGACCGCTAACATCATCGTCGCCATTGCTCTTCTGTGCGGCATGCCGTTCTTCACCGTGGTGGGTGCGCTTTCCGACAAAATAGGACGCAAGAAACTTATGATGGCGGCTTGCCTGCTCGCTGTCGTTACCTACATTCCCATCTATCACGCCATGCAGACCGCCGCGGGAAACAACATTGTTTCCGTCACGCACACTCGCAATAAAGTGACCGGCGCAATCTCCCTAACTGCCATGACTACCGACGCAACCGGCGCTTTGGTCCCCGCTAAAGTAGCCGCGAATCCAAACGTCCCCATGCTGGTGTTCCTGATTTTTATTCAGGTTCTATACGTGTGCCTGATTTACGGTCCGATCGCCGCCTACCTGATCGAAGCATTCCCGGCAAAGATCCGCTACACCTCGGTTTCTTTGCCTTATCACATAGGTAACGGAGTCTTTGGAGGATTATTGCCGCTCATTGGACTGTCGTCGGTTGCGGCGACGGGCAATATTTATGCGGGCCTCTATTATCCGATGATCGTAGCCGGCGTGACGTTTATCATCGGCAGCATTTATCTGAAGGAGACTCACAGCACTCGCATATGGGCCGAAGCCGACGTTGCAGCCTCTGCTCCCGCTCGCGAATAGGCCTGCTCGCAGGCCGGCTGCAGTTGTTCGGTGAATGAGCCGTAAACTACTGTCGAGCTTCTAAGTTCGGCGGGTTTTCGGCTGATGCGCCAACTGGATCAAAATTTCATCGCCTCTAATTCGTTTTACGCCGACGCTGATACCCGGTAGAATGAGTCGAATTGGCAGGGCGGTTAGCTCAGCGGTTAGAGCGTCCCGCTTACACCGGGAAGGTCCGCGGTTCAAATCCGTGACCGCCCACCATAAGTCCTTACATTTTCGACACAGGCAACCCTAACAACCGTTTGACCTGCGGCGTTTTCACCCGAAGCGCCTTGGCCAAAATACATAAACGAAGTTTATAAGGACGACAGTCATCTGGCCCAATCTCGGGGGGATTCCGCTGGACGTTCAATTTCGAGTTCGTTTGTTGTAAGGCCGGTTGTCGCTTTTCAGTTCTGAGTGTTCGCCTCGAAATAGCTTCTTTGAGACCTTCAGCACAAATCCAAGCGGCCGCCAGATCGTTTCGCGCACGACGGCAATTTTTCTAATTGGCTCGGTGACACGCCACCTGCAACTTGTTCCCGCCGCGATCACTGCGATGTCCCCCGCGCCAAACCTGTGCTCCTGGCCGTCATCGTCGGTCATGAATGCCTCGCCGGCCAGGAAAAATACAGTCTCGTCCTTGCTGTATTCCCACTTGAAAGATCCCGGCGTGCATTCCCATACCACAACGGTCGAAGTCCAGTCGCGGCTGGTCTGCAGCTTCGTCGCGCGAGCCTCAGGCGTCCCTTTCAACACCCACTCGGAGGGAATTGGATCGGGCCGCAAATCGGCATCCTCAGGATTAATTCGCGAGATGGATTCAGCGATAATGTTCATCGTTGAATTGCCATCAGCTATCTCACTATTCGCCATATCCGCCGGCTTACTCAAACCCCTGTCAGAGGCAGAAGTTTCGACGGGTTCCAACGCTCCAGCAGAAGGCTTCCACTCTCTTTCGTCCTCCATATCGAATCGAGAACCGGACATCCCCAGGTGACCTCCGTAGCCGCCGGCCCGGAACTCAGACCCCGGCGTTAGCGTCGTTAAGCACAACTATAGTGTCGGACGGCATTGCCATCCTCTTTCTGCACTGCCCTTAACCGGTAATAGGGATGCTTTAGCGAAGGTGAGAGTCACCAAAACTCGAACAGATTTATAGCCTCATCGTAACGAAATAATTCAAAGAATCCCGGCAACTATTCCGCCGTACTTAACGGCGTGACAAATTGTTTAACCCCATCGCACAATTTCTGGCATTTCGTTTTCTCTAAGCTAGCAAGTTTTCGGCGTTCTTAACCTTACATTGCTCGTCCCCGTCGCCGCTGTTAAGCCGCGATACACGGTTATCATCTCTTCGCGACCGTGATATAGTGGTTTGGAACTTTCTTGAACTGGAACGGTCTGTGGTTTCTGTCCGCGGCCGCTTCCAAGCACGCGCAACAAACGCGGGGACGTAGTTCAGTTGGTTAGAACGCTGCCCTGTCACGGCAGAGGTCGCGAGTTCGAGTCTCGTCGTCCCCGCCATTCCTTTGAATGGTTTACAAATACCCACCAAAAACATTCCAGGCTCGTTGGCGTCCGATCGGCTTTTTGGCTTGGCGGCGCAGAATTGCATTTCTTCGTCCGGCTCAGCCAGTCTAACTTACCATTCTCGCTTGGATGCGGATCAGCTTCGCCATGGCTAGGATGTCGTAAGTGCTCACCGGCTCTCGCTTAATAGACCGGACGTAAAACGCGGTTGGAGTTTCTGCGGCACCTCGAATTCCTTCAGGCCTCAGGTGCCGCCATAATATACCTTGACACGTATATACTCTATGGAGTATATCAGTGACATGGAATCTGTATTTGAAATTATTGCGGAGCCCAACCGCCGCGCGATATTGAGCCTCCTTGTCTCGTCTCAACAGTCGGTCGGGCAGATCGAGCGTCAACTTCGTATGACGCAGCCGACCGTGTCAAAGCACCTGCGCGTGCTGCGCGAGGCGGGTTTCGTGGAATCCACGGTGGACGCGCAGCGGCGCCTCTACCGGCTGAAACTTGAACCTCTTCAGGAGGTCGCTGCCTGGCTGGACCCGTTCCGCCGGCTCTGGTCCCATCACATGGACGCTCTCGAACGTCACCTCGACCGCATGGATCAAGCAACACTGCCGAAGAAGACGAGTAAAAAACGACGCAGCCCAAAACCGCCAAAATAATAAAGGAGAAATGGAAATGAAAATCAAACTGACCAGCGTCTATGTGGACGATCAGGACAAAGCCCTGCGCTTCTATACGGAGGTACTTGGCTTTGCCAAGAAGACTGATTTCAGTCAGGGTCCCTATCGCTGGCTCACCGTGGCATCACCCGAAGAACCGGACGGCACGGAACTGCAGCTGGCACTAAATAACAACCCCGCAGCCAAAGCGTATCAGCAGGCGATTTTTCAACAGAACCAGCCCGCGGCCATGTTCTTCACCGACGACCTGCAAGCCGAATACGAGCGTATGAAGGGGCGCGGCGCCGAGTTCACCATGCCACCAACGGATGTGACGGCCTCGAAGATCGCCATGCTCAAGGATACCTGCGGCAACCTCATTCAGGTGACGGAGCTGAAGCGCTGGTAGACGACCGTGATCAAATGATCCGGACTGACGTAAGGGAGAAGAAGATGTTCGATCGCGAGCAGTACACACCCGGTCCGGCCCGTGGGGCGCACATACAAAAGGACGGCGAGAAGTGGACCCTGGTTCTCGTTAGAGAACTGCGTCACCCTCGGGAGAAAGTTTGGCAGGCGCTTACCGACCCGGCCCAACTGCGTGAATGGGCGCCCTTCGACGCCGATGGAAGCCTGGATTCGGCAGGAGCCACGGTGAAGCTCACCACCGTGGGAGCGCCCGCACGGCACGTAACCGAAACAAAAGTGACGCGAGCCGACGTCCCGGAGCTGCTCGAGTACAACTGGGGTGATTTCGATATGCGGTGGGAACTCGAGCCCCGTGGTGGCGGCACGCGACTGACCCTATGGGCCAACATCGGTCGCCGTTTTATCGCAATGGGCGCTGCCGGGTGGCACATTTGTTTCGATGTTTTAGATCGGCTTCTCAGCGGAACTCCCATTGGCCGCATGGTCGGCCCCGAGGCTGTAAAGTTCGGTGGTTGGCAGCAGCTGAACGCGGAGTACGCCAAGCAGTTTGGTATTGAAAAGCCCAACAAGCCGCCTCAGGCGGCGCAAAAACCATAAATCGAGGTGGAAACAAATGAACCAAGGCACTCTACGTTTAATTTTCCGCTGGATTCACATCGTCTTTAGCATTCCCATACTCGGCTACATATATGATTCACCTTCAGACACTCCGAATTACGCCACTACCGTCCGCTTTGTCTTCGTTCCGGTAATTGTCCTTTCCGGACTTTGGATGTGGAAAGGCCATGTCCTTCGACGACTTGTTTCGAAGAGGTCGGCCAATAAAGCTATGAGCATGAAAACAGGACAAGAATTGCAGGCATAAAGGTCCAATGAATCCATCGGAACGCATTGACCAGCGGATTGCAAAACCAAAGACTATTGCGGAAAAACGCTCGTCAACAACCACATTTTAGAAACACCCCAGGCAAGTTGCAGCAGCGTTCGCCAAATACCTGAGATCGCTCGCACGGCCGAAAACATTCAGCTTCTTCTCCAGCCGATCGGCAGTTAGACTTCTTTAAAGACGGTGCCCTAATCAGACATGTTGGGAACCCCTCTACACATCTGGATAATTTTCGGCGCGGCAATAATCATCGCACTGGGTCTCGATCTGGGAATCCTACATCGCCGTCCGCACGCCATCGGTTTGAAAGAAGCTCTGATCGAAAGTGCCGCATGGATTAGCGTCGCCCTGCTTTTCAATCTTTGGGTATATTTCGACCGCGGCCCTCAAGCCGGCACGGAATTCCTCACCGCCTACTTGGTGGAAAAATCGCTGAGCATAGACAATATTTTCGTCTTCCTGCTGATTTTTCGGGCCTTCAATATTCCTTCCGCCTTGCAACATCGCGTCCTTTACTACGGAATCGCCGGGGCTTTGGTCTTAAGAGCCGTTTTCGTTCTCGCAGGCATCACACTGCTACAGAGATTTCATCCTATCGTTTACGTTTTCGGCGCCATCCTTTTTTTCACCGGTCTCAGAATGCTTCTTCCGCGAAAACGCGAACTCCACCCCGAAAATACTTGGCTGGTCCGGATCACGCGCCGATTTTTCCCGGTTGTAAATGAATTCGAAGGCCAGAAGTTCCTGGTCCGCAAAAATGGAAAATGGAGCGCCACTCCCCTGCTTCTCGCGCTAGTGGCTCTCGAAGCCATGGACATCATCTTCGCCGTGGACTCCGTCCCCGCCGTCCTGGCCATCACTCGCGACACCTTCATCGTTTATTCCTCAAACGTTTTCGCCATCCTGGGTCTCCGCGCGCTTTATTTCGCCCTTGCCGATATCCTTCCCCGCTTTCGTTTCCTCCACCAAGGCCTCGCTGCCATAATAATTTTCGTCGGCACAAAAATGGTTCTGAGCGATCACTTCCCCATCCCCTCCTCAATCTCCCTGGGAGTCATCGCTGTAATCCTGGCCGCCACAATCGCTGCTTCCCTCCTCTTCCCTTCTCGCACTTCTGGCAAATCTTCCATCTGAACAGCACGGCTGAGATAATTTTTGTTCATGGCCACCCAAGCGGCTATCCGTTTTGCAATCTCGTTCGTCTACCACTCTCATAAGCTGGCTGAACCTGCCACAAATATGATATTTGTGTGCGCGGCTGCTTTCTGAGGTGCGACCATGCAAACGCTTTTGCAGGATCTCCGTTACGGCCTTCGCATGCTGGCGAAATCCCCAATTTTTACTGCTATTGCCGTTCTCACCCTAGCCCTCGGTATCGGCGCCAACACCGCAATTTTCAGCCTGATTGACGCGGTGATGCTCCGCTCCCTCCCTGTCAGCAATCCTTCTCAACTGGTTGTGCTCCGCTGGAGCGCGCACAAAGCCCCAAAGATTCACGGATATATATCCTCCGGCGATTGCGCCACTGATATGCGCTTCGGCGTTTCGAATCCGTCGGGCTGCTCTTTCTCCGAACCTATGTTTCGCGAGATCGAAAAGTCCAGCGTCTTTTCCGGAGTCGCCGCTTTCTCCAACTCCGGGCGCCTCGATCTCACCGGCAACGGCCCCGCCGGCCTCATCAGCGGCCAAGTCGTTTCCGGCGATTTCTTCGGCGCGCTAGGAGTGAAATCTTCCCTGGGCCGCGTGCTGCAGTCCAGTGACGACCAGCCATCCGCCGCCCCAGTCGCGGTTCTGAATTACGGTTACTGGCAGAGTGCCTTTGGCGGCTCGCGCGAGGTGATTGGTCGCACAATCCAGTTGAACAACATACCCTTCACCATCGTCGGCGTAGCCGAGCAGCGTTTCACGGGCATTACTCCCGGAAGCGACTATGATATTTGGCTTCCGCTCGCCGACGCACAACGAATCACGATTCCAGCGCGTTGGGAGAATCGCCAGGGCAACGTGGCGTTTTGGTGGCTCACTATCGTCGGCCGGCTGAAACCGGAAATTCCAGCGCCTCAAGCGCAAGCGTCGCTCAGCGGAATTTTCAGAAACGAAATGCTTCACGGTTCTGTGCCGTTGTTTGATGCCGGGCTCGGGATGGCTCCTCCCCACGGAAATATTCCAATTGGAGCGGGTCCTGGTCCTTCTGGTCCGGGCCCGGGCGGCCCTTCTGCCAGTCCGAATATGGCTTTTAAGACCATTCCTCTACCTCCCGGGAAAAAACCTCTGGGAAACATGGAGCTGCCGCCACCGACTTCTTCGCCGAATGCTGCGAAGGGCCAAACGTTAAATACTCCGCCAGCTGAAGCCGAGGCACGTACCTTATCCACTCCAGCCGACGAACCAACCCTCACTCTCGTGTCCGCGCACTCTGGATTGAACGGCACAAGCAGCCACTACGCACAGCCCCTCTACATCTTGATGATTGCCGTAGGAATTATTTTGCTGATTGCCTGTGCCAACGTGGCCGGATTGATGTTGGCGCGCTCCGCAGCACGGCGAAAAGAAATGGCTGTGCGCTTCGCGCTCGGCTCGGGACGCGTGCGCATCATTCGTCAACTGCTCACCGAAAGCCTGATGCTTTCGGCAGTCGGAGGCGCTTTGGGAATTTTCTTCGCTTATTGGGGCGCACACCTGATCGTGTCGTTCGTATCCACCAATCAAACGCGCGCCCTCGGTTTCGCCGCTGGCCTGGACATGCGCGTCCTCGCCTTCACCGCCCTGATTTCTCTTATTACCGGAATTATCTTCGGCGTGGCCCCTGCTTTTCGCAGCGCGCGAATTGATTTAACTCCCACTCTAAAGGAAGGTTTCGGCGTCTCGGGCAGCGTGGCGCAAGACAAAGGCCGCTGGTTTAGCGTCGGCAACGCGCTCGTAGTAGCGCAAGTAGCCCTCGCGATCGTCGTGCTCGTCGGAGCCGGACTACTCGTCCGCACGCTCCGCAATTTGCGCAGCATCGACGTCGGCTTCGATTCGCACAACCTGGTTGTTTTTGAAATCGATCCGTCTATCGCGGGTTATAAAGATACGCAGATCGACAGCTTCTATCGCGATCTGCAAGGCCGTCTTTCTGAAACGCCGGGCGTGAAGTCTGTAAGCTTTTCGTCGGTCCCGCTCCTGAGCGGCGCCCTGATGATAAACGGTTTCCATTGGCCTGGAACGCCACAAGACCGTCAGTCCGAAGCGAATATTTTGCCCGTCGGTCCCGACTTCTTCCACACCATGCAAATCCCGATCTATGGAGGACGCGGTTTCACTCCTTCCGATTACGTTATCGCGGCATCGAACCGCGACGACACGAATTCGAATTCTGCGCCCACGCCCGTGATCGTCAATCAGGCTTTCGTCGCGAAATATCTCGGTAAAGAAAACCCCTTGGGAAAGCAGTTCGGAGAATCGGCGGGAGACGAAAACGGCCCCAAGAGTTCGGGCTACGAAATCGTCGGAGTGGTCCGCGACGCCAAATACAGCACTCTGCGCCAGGAAATCACCGCCACCATGTACGTTCCGCAAAGCGGCATGCCCGCGTCCTTCGAAGTTCGCACCGCAGCAGACCCCCAGGTCCTACTACCCGCAATCCGTCGAGTCGTCGCTGACCTGAACGCAAACATCCCAATCTTCCGCATCACTACTGAATCCGAGCAGATCGACCGCCTGCTCTTCCAGGAACGCCTAATCGCGCGCCTTTCCGCCTTCTTCGGTTTGCTGGCCCTGCTGCTAGCCTGCATCGGCCTTTACGGTCTGCTCTCCTACGAAGTCTCGCGCCGCACCCGCGAAATAGGCATTCGCATGGCCCTGGGAGCGCAAGAGCGCGACGTCCTTCGCCTGGTAGTGAAACAAGGGCTCACGCTAGCCTTAGTCGGCGCGGTAGCGGGAATTGCCGTTGGGCTAGCCGTCACCCGCTACCTCACATCAATGCTCTACGGCGTCCACGCCAACGACCCTCTGACAATCGCGCTCGTCGCCGGCCTCTTGTGCCTCGTCGCGCTAGCCGCCTGCTACGTCCCCGCGCGCCGCGCCACCCGCGTCGACCCATTGGTAGCCCTCCGCCATGAGTAACGCAAGCGCAATTCGCAGCATCAAGCTTTAACAATGCCCAAAACGAAACCCAGTCAAAAACGGCCGAACACGAATCGCCCCGCTTCGAAACGTACTGGCGCCGGTATTCCAACGGGTGTCAACGAAGTCGAGCTGACCGTAGAAGGTGGCCCCGTCAGACTCACGAACCTGCAGAAAATCTTCTGGCCGCAGCTGAGACTAACCAAGCGCGATCTCCTCCAGTATTATCTCGACGTCTCGTCTTGGCTCTTGCCGCACCTGAAAAATCGCGCCATGGTAATGAAGCGTTATCCTAACGGAATCTCCGGTGAATTTTTCTTCATGAAGCGCGCTCCCTCTCCGCGCCCTCCGTCGATTCCGGTCTGCTCCATTGAACATCATTCCGGCAATGTGATCGACTTCCCCGTCATCAACCATCTCTCTTCGCTTCTCTGGGTCGTCAATCTCGGTTGTATCGACTTAAATCCCTGGTACGCGCGCTGCGATGACGTGGACCGCCCCGACTATCTCCATTTTGACTTAGATCCCACCGAAGGCGCCGCCTTCGGCCAGGTACTAGAAACGGCGCTGATTGTTCGTGACACTCTTGCCTCGATAAAAATAACAAGTTACGCAAAGACGACGGGATCGCGCGGAATCCATGTCTACGTTCCCATCGTGCGCGGCCCTTCGCAGAAACAGGTGTGGGCTTTCGCCAAAGAATTCTCGAAAGAGATCGCAGAGCGGAATCCAAAAATCATCACCGCTGAATATCGCATCGCTAAGCGTCCCGCCAAGCGAGTCTTGGCCGACTACAATCAAAACGCCTGGAACAGAACTCTCGCATCGGTCTATTCCGTGCGACCCAAACCCGAAGCTACAGTTTCCGCACCACTTACTTGGGAAGAAGTTGAACGCGGCGTGCGCATGGCGGATTTCACCATGCTAAATGTCCCGCAACGCCTGCGCGAAATCGGCGACCTGTGGAAGCCTCTCCTCGCTGAGCGCGGGAGAGTGAACCTGGGAAAGTTCCTATGACACTGCCGCTGACTAAAAAATATTCGCCCATGGAAGCGCTCTCCGCCGTGGAGTTGCCCGCTGGTCCTGAGTGGCAATACGAGCCCAAATGGGACGGATTCCGCTGCCTCGCCTTCCGCGACGCAGCCCGCATCGACCTGCAATCAAAATCCGGCAAGCCGCTAACGAGATACTTTCCCGACCTCGTCGCAGCGTTAAGAAAGCTGAAAGCCAATAAATTTGTCCTCGACGGCGAAATCGTAATTCCAATTGACGGCGACCTTTCTTTTGACGATTTACTCCAGCGCATCCATCCCGCCGCTAGCCGCGTCCTGAAACTAAGCCAGGAAACGCCCTGCGTCTTCATCGTGTTTGATCTGTTGGTTGACGAAAAAGGCCGCTCGATCGTGAAGTTGCCACTCCGTGAACGTCGCAAAGCCCTCGAAGCGTTTGCAAAAAAGTATTTAGACGAAGAAGGCACCGTCCGCTTGTCGCCCATAACCGACGACATCGCGCTGGCCCGCAAATGGTTTCACATGGGCGTAGGCCTCGACGGGATCATGGCCAAGCGCGGCGACTTGCCCTACCAAACCGGCGAGCGCACCGGCATGCAGAAGATTAAAACGCAACGAACTGCGGATTGCGTGGTCGGCGGCTTTCGTTACCTGGAAAAGAAGCCGTTGGTTGGTTCCCTGCTGCTCGGCCTCTACAACGATGAAGGTAAACTCGACCACGTGGGCTTCTGCTCTTCCATCCACGACGAAGATCGCCCCGCCCTGACCAAAAAACTGGAAAAAATAATCAAGCCCCCCGGCTTCACCGGCAAAGCCCCCGGCGGTCTAAGCCGCTGGAGTACAAAACATTCCATGGAATGGCAGCCTCTCGACAACAAACTTGTCGCCGAAGTCCAATTCGATCATTTCACCGGCGGACGCTTCCGCCATGGCACCAGATTCGTCCGCTGGCGCCACGAAAAATCTCCACGTTCCTGCACCATGAAGCAAGTCCAACGGGAAAACCGCTCCGCTCTCGGCTTGCTCTAACAATCAGAGAAATTGTGAAAGAAAATCCAAATCGTGCCGGTGGAAACTCAAGAGTCTTGTGGCGTTGCCGGCGCCAGAAGTTAAGCGTGGCGCGGCGCAGCTTCCAGCGATTCTGAGACGCTCATCAGCGCGCCTTCCAAAATGTTCAAGCCTTCGTCGAATTGCTCGTCCGTGGTGACGAGCGGCATAAGCAGCCGCACAACATTGCCGTAAGTTCCCGCGGAAATCAGAATCAGCCCACGCTCGAGACAGTATCGCAGCACGCGCTCGGCTTCTTCTTTCGCCGGCTCGCGATTCGTCCCTGACCGCACGAGTTCCAAAGCACGCATCGCACCGAGTCCACGGACGTCCCCGATCAGCGGCCAACGCTTCTTCCACCCTTGCGCACGCACATCAAACCTCTGTCCCAGCTTTTCGGCGCGCGCTGGAAGATTTTCGCGCTCCATCGTCTCAATCACCGCAAGCGCCGCCGCGCAAGCCAGCGGATTCCCTCCGTACGTTCCGCCAAGCGCGCCCAATCCTGGCGAATCCATAATTTCCGCGTGCCCAGTCACCGCAGCGAGCGGCATCCCGTCCGCAATCGACTTCGCGCTTACCAGGATGTCCGGCGTGATCCCATACCGCTCGCAGGCAAACATCGCCCCAGTGCGGCCGAAGCCCGACTGCACTTCGTCAGCGATGAATAGAATCTCGTGCCGCTTGCAGATGTCCGCGATAATGCTGAAAAATTCCCCTGGCGGCGCGACGAATCCGCCCTCCCCAAGTACCGGCTCCACGACCACTGCCGCCACCGCCTCCGCAGCCACCATGCGTTTGAAAGTATCTTCCAGGTGGTGAGCGCAGAAAACTCCGCACGAAGGATATTGCAGCGAGTAAGAGCAGCGGTAGCAGTAAGCGTACGGGATGCGATAAATGTCCGTAGCGAACGGCTCGAACCCTGCCTTGTACGGATGCGTCTTGCTCGTCAGCGACATCGTAAGCATCGTCCGGCCGTGAAATGCATCTTCGAAACAAATAATCGCCGGACGACGCGTATAAGCGCGCGCGATTTTCACCGCATTTTCGATAGCTTCAGCGCCGCTGTTCACCAAAATTGTTTTCTTGGGAAATTTTCCGGGAACCAGGGAATTCAACTTCTCAGCAAGCTCGATGTATTTTCCATACGGCGCCACGCTGAAACACGTGTGCACGAACGCCTCGAGTTGCTTTCGGATCGCTTCGACAACGCCGGGCGCGCAGTGCCCAACGTTTACCACGCCGATGCCGCCCGCGAAATCTATAAATTTGTTTCCGTCCACATCTTCAAGCACGCTGCCTTCTGCGCGCGCAGCAAAAATGGGAGTTGCATGTCCAACGCCCCGCGCCACGGCTGCATGCCGCCGTCGCATCCACTCTTGTGATTTTGGCCCCGGTATCGGTGTGCGTAATTGAATTGTCGGCATATCAGTACCATCCGATCGGTTGTTCGTTCAGGTTTATGTGAACTTGTTTTGTCTCCAGATATTCTTCAATTCCCCACGGCCCAAGTTCCCGTCCAAATCCCGATTGCTTGTATCCGCCCCACGGCGCTTCCACGTAGGTAGGCTGCATGTGGTTCACCCAAACAATTCCCGCGCGCAACGCTTTCACCATGCGAAACGCCTTGAAAATATCGCGCGACCACACAGCCGCAGCCAGACCGTACGGCGTCGCATTGGCAATCCGCAGCGCCTCTGCTTCGTCCGCGAACGGAATAACAGCTGCAACCGGACCGAAGATTTCTTCCTGCGCGATTCGCGCCGAATTATCCACATCATAAAAAATCGTGGGCTCAACATAGTAGCCGCGCTTGAAAGATGCGGAACGCCCTCCGCCCGCCGCAACCTTCCCTTCCTTCTTCCCAAGCTCCTGATAGGAACGCACGCGATCGAATTGATCTTTGCTCACTAGCGGTCCCATCTTGGTTTCGCGCTCTAGCGGCGGACCCAGCCGAATCGTTTTCGCTTTTATGCTCATAGCTTCCACAAACTTCGGATAGATGGATTTTTCCACCAGGATGCGACTCCCCGCCGAGCACACTTCCCCTTGATTGATGAACACGCCGAAGAGCGCTCCATCGATGGCCGATTCGAAATCAGCATCGGCAAAAAATATGTTCGGGGATTTTCCACCAAGTTCGAGCGTGACGCGCTTCACCGTGTCAGAAGCTGCCCGCATGATAGCTTTGCCCACTTCAGCGCTGCCGGTGAATGCTACCTTGTTCACATCAGGATGTTTCACCAGCGGAGCGCCGCAGGTCTCTCCAAAACCCGTAATAATATTCACCACGCCGGGTGGCAACCCCGCCTCCGCAAGATAACTTGCAAATTCCAACGCAGTAAGTGGCGTCTGCTCGGCGGGCTTCAGAACGCAAGTGCAACCCGCAGCGATCGCCGGAGCCAGCTTCCACGCAGCCATCAGCAGCGGATAATTCCACGGGATAATTTGCGCCGCCACGCCAATCGGCTCGCGCAGCGAAAGGCTTAGCGCATTGTCCGGCACCGGATTCACATGGCCAAGAATTTTCGTAGCCATTCCGCCGTAATACTCGAAGCAAGTAGCGGCATCGTTGATATCGTACTCAGCTTCTACGATGGGCTTGCCGGAATTGCGCGCTTCCAGCTCCGCTAGCTGTGGCGCTTCCTTTCGGATTCGCTCAGCGAGCCGAAAAAGGATGCGCCCGCGATCTTGCGCCGTAGTCTGCGGCCACGCCCCGGAGTCAAAAGCTGCTTTGGCAGCAGCGACAGCGCGGTTCACGTCGGCTTCATTCGCTTCGGGAACTTCCGCCATCACTTCTTCCGTGGACGGATCCACCACCGGAAAATACTTTTTGCTCGCGCTTTCGACAAACTCTCCGTTGATGTACATCTGATATCTGCGAGGGCTCGCTTTCGCTTCGCTTGCCATAATCGTCTCCCAGAATCGATAGTCGAATATAATTGCTAGATTCTGCCCGCCGCCTGCGCGGCCGTTTTCCTGCGGCCATAAACAAAGAAAAAGAATACCGCTAGTCCAATAAATAAAGCCGTCCCACCGAGCATCCAAGCTTCATACGACCAAACAGAACTAATCTGCTGGGCCGGTGAAAAGGCAAAAATCATGCCCAGGATCGTCATTAGCAATCCACTCGCGCCCGATAGCCAAAGCACAGTTCTGCTGTAGTGCCCTTTTTCCCACAGCGGATCGGCCGCGATTTTCAACAACGCCGCAAACATATAGAGGAACGGAAGTAATTGCAGCACGACCGCCAGAGAAAGCAGCCGCTGAAAAGTCTCCTGAACGCCTGAACCCAGAAAGCTGATCAGCACCAAAATAGTAGACACAACAAAGTGAACGATCAGCGCGGCGTAAGGTGTGCCATAGCGCGGATGAACTTTTCCCAGCCAACCCGGCAAATAAGAATCGAGCCCAGCCACAAACGGAATGCGCGCCGACCCCGCCAGCCACGCAGAACCAATTCCAGCGATCGATATGCTCAGCATGAACGCGAACGGCGCGACGATCCATACGACCCCGACTTTTTGCGCCATGTGGCTCACAGCCTGCACGATTCCCTGCAAAACGTTAATTTCGTTTCTGCTCACCGCCACCAACAACGTGAGAGTAGTCGCAATGTAAAGCAGGCCCGAGATCACTCCGCCCCACACCACCGCTCCCGGCAACGTGTGCTCCGGATCTTTAATTTCGTCGCCCATCACCGAAGCAAGCTCGAGGCCGACCAGCCCAAAACAAATCACTCCGAAGGAATTCAGCAGGAATCGCGGATTCGCCGGAATGCGAAAATCCTCGGCGCTGACGGTAGTTCCATATCGTAGCCAAACGACCGCGCCTAATCCGACGAGCACGGCCGCGGCGATCACCGTGCCGATACTGCCCAGATTGTTAATCCATTTCCCAACGCCGAGCCCCACAATATTGAGCACCACCAGAATGGCAAGCAGCCCGAGCGACGCCGAGACCGCAAACAATTTGTTATCCGCCAAATATTGATGGCTTGGAAAAACGAAGACGGATACGCCCACGAAGTACAACATCACGGTGGGCACGTACATCATGTTGTTGGTCCAGTAGCACCATCCCGACAAAAATCCGTGAAATTCGCCGAAAACTTCCTTGGCCCAAAGGTAGACGCCGCCTTCTCCCGGATAGCGATGGGCCAGTTCGATCACAGCAATTCCTTGCGGCCAGAAAAATAGCAGCAGCGAAATAATCCAGAGCCAAACCGTGACGCCGCCATTCGCCGCAATGCTCGGCACCACGTTGAGGTTGAAAACTGCCACAACAAACAGTGCGACGAGATCCCAGCGCCCAAGCGCCCGCTTCAGATGCGCCGTTTCAGTTTGCGGCGAGATTAATTCTGCCAACGGCTCCTCGATCAACGAAAGACGCGCTGTTTAGAAAAGTTTTGTATCGCGCACCGCTGAGCATCAACTCGGTACTTAGTGAGCGCTGCTCGCCGCTGCATGCGGCTCTTTTTGAGCCTTCGCCAAATCCGGAGCAATCTCCGCAAAAACCGCGAGATGGCAGTCGATGTCAGCTTCCGTATGCGCAACAGAAACGGTCCACTGCTCATCCCACCAATAAGGCTGGGCCATCACGCCACGATTCACCATCGCGAACCAGTAATGCCGCCACAACTCGCTGTCAACTTTCAGCCAATCGCGGTAATTGCGAATGGGCTTGGGGCAAAACATCAGCGAGCCATTCGAGCCGGCTCCCACGACGTAGGCCTTCAATCCGGTTTTGCTGAGTTCCTTGTTGTAGCCGTCGAGCAATTTTTTATTCAGATGATTCACATGCTCGTACGCAGCGGGCGTCAGAACTTCCCTGAAGGTGGCGAGTCCCGCGGCCATAGCCACCGGGTTCGTATTGTAGGTGCCGCCGTGAAAGACTTTATGGTCGGAGATAAGCCCCATCACAGCGCGCGTTGACGCGAAGGCCGCCAGAGAGAATCCGCCGCCGATGGATTTCGCCAGACAAACGATGTCCGGCTTGATGCCAAAATACTCGCAGGCCCCGCCGCGAGCGAGTTTCGCCCCGGTTTTCACTTCATCAAAAATCAATAGCGCGCCATTCTTCTTGGTGATTTCGCGAAGCGCCTGGTGATAGCCCTCGTCCGGCATCAGTATGCCGACGTTCATCATGATTGGCTCCACAATGACGGCCGCGATTTCTCCGGGGTATTTTGCGAAGAGCCGTTCGACTCCCGCGGCGTCGTTGAACTGAGCAACCACGGTATTCTGCAACGTGCCCTTCGGTATTCCCGCGCCACCGGGCACGGAGGTCGGAAGATTTGGATCGCCTACTTCGTCCGCTTTCGGCTTCACTGAGACCAGCACGGAATCGTGCAGTCCGTGATAACCACCCTCAATCTTGATGATTTTGTCGCGACCCGTTGCGGCGCGCGCCAGACGGACGGCGTGCATGGTGCATTCCGTCCCGCTATTACTGAAGCGCACCATCTCGACTGGAAACCTTTTGCAGATTTCTTCCGCCAGCTCCCATTCCAAGTCGTGCGGCATGCCAAACATCGTTCCAGTCCCGAGTTTTTTCTGCACCGCGCTGATCACGGCTGGATTGCAGTGCCCCGCCATCAACGCGCCGAAACAAAGGTTGAAATCGATGTATTCATTGCCATCGATGTCGTGAATGTGCCCGCCTTTTCCGTCGCGCACAAAAATTGGATACGGATCGTAAGCTCGATAATTGCTCGCGACACCCAGGGGCAAGCGGTTTTCCGCGCGTTTGTGCGCATCGCGAGAGCGCGGCGTGCGCTTTTCGTAACTGGCGATTTCTTTAGCGAGACCTTCGTGCATGACTTTCTCCGTACAACATCGGCCGGCTAACGGCCATGAGATTTAACGCTAAATCTTCTGAGGATTTAATTTCCAACGCCGGAACGTGAATCCGCGTTTCTTCAGCTCGTTGAAAAATGGTTGCGGCGGCACCACATTTTCCGGCGCCTGCACGCCTGTTCCGCGAATCTCACCGCGCGCGAGCATCGCAGCAGCAATAGCCGCCGGAAATCCCGTATCGCGAGCAACAGCCGAAAGCTGCGGACGGGTGGAATAGTCTGCCCACATTTCCATGGCGCAAGCGACACGGCGATTCTTGTTGCGGCCGGTCACCACCACGCGCAAGGCCTCCACATCGCGCGCCGTCTTCTTTGGCGCACGCTGCTGCATCAACGACAGCAGCACCGCGCGAGGCGCTACGCTTGTCCCGTTCACCGCCACCGGCTCCCGGCTGGTAAAACCCGCTTGATCCAGATCGCGAACTAGATTCACTAGGCGTGGATCGTAGTTAATCTTAAAAAACACTTCCTTCACGCCTTTGTGCCGGAAACTTTCGGCAAGCGTGCCCAGTTCCGAGTGAATCGAGTGGCGCAAAGTGATCGAGCCGATTGGCGCGCGAAATTTCCCCGCCTCTGGGTCTGAGAGCATTGGCTTTTCAACATAGCGGCCGCTTTCGAATGCTATCGGCGGCATAGTCAGTTCATCCAATATCGTAGCAATGGAAAAGGTGTAAGCGATAGGGCTGTCGTAGTGCTGCTCGTCGGCGCCTGCGTTATAAACGCGAATCGCTTCCACTCTGTCGAGCGTATCAGCCAACGCGCGCGCCATTACGTTTGTAATTCCCGGCGCGCCGCCCATTCCCGGGATCGCCATGCGTCCGATTCGGTGGAAATCCTTATCCAGAGCAAACTGCTTGCGCGTCATGTGATACAGGCCGCCAAGGTCCATATAATTCACGCGAGCGGCGAGCGCGGCGCGCATCACATCAAGATTCCAGTTGTATTGCGTGCAATTCAGAAGAACATCGTACCCACGCGCCAGTTTTGCAAGATGTTGCGTGTCGCGGACGTCCGCAAAATGCGCCCGAGCCTTTCCATGGCCGAACGTGCGCGCAACTTCATGGGCGCGGTCACGATCGATGTCGGCTACAGCAATGGCTTTGACATCGCGTGCGCGGCCCAGGTCGTAAACCACCGCGCGCCCCATCATCCCAGCGCCCAAAACAAATATTTTCACGGCGTTTCCTTAACCGCTAAATCGGCTCGTTTGACTGTCTCTACGCAACAAAGCGAGAGCGCCGCCCAGGCGACACTCTCGCTCTGCCATACCCTGCGGAACCCTTCTTAGAATAAAACCTTCAACCCGAACTGCATCACACGCGGATCCTCGCGCGTTTTTAGAATTTGACCGAAGGTTGAATCGGAAAAATCACCGTCCGGATTGTTGAATTGCGTATGATTCCACGCATTGTAGAACTCCGCGCGAAACTCCGTGTTCCATCGTTCGTTGATAGGCGTCTTCTTCGAAATCACCAAATCGGTATTGCTAATAGGCGGCCCGCAGCATAGCGAGTGTGGCGTATTGCCGAATACTCCCAGCAATGACGGGTCCACCGTTCCATCAGTGTAGTTATTCGGATTGAAATAATAGTTTCCGGAACCGTAGCCGAAATTCTGCTGAACCTTCGGATTCACCCGTTGATTGGGCGCTATCATGGTCGGAGTGTTCGCGCTCTCAAAAAAGATGCTGCTCATCAACTCCGAGTCGTCCTCGTTCTGCATGCGAATTGGGAAACCGCTCTGATAAGTGATAATCGCCGACACGCCCCAGCCATCCACCGCCTTTCCCTTAAAGCCCTCGTATTTCGGAGCCGGAATTTCCCAGTACGGACTAAAGACAAACCGGTTCTTGGCACTCAACAACGATAGCCCGCGCGTATAGTCGAAATTCAGTGGGTTCAACTCGTTCTCGAACGATGCACCTTGATCGATAGCTTTGCTGAACGTATAGGAAGCCGAGAAAAGCAACCCGTGGGAAAAGCTCTTGTCCAGGGATAGCTGCAACCCGTTGTAATTCGAATTGGCTATGGTGTCTTCCGCAAAAATATTACTGAAGACAGGCACGCCGTCCGGCGGGCACCCGATCCCGGTGAGCGGCTGGCAATTCGGCGAAGAATACTGCCGTAATCCCACGAGAGTAACTCCCGCATGTCCGACAACCGTTCCGGCTGGAAGGCAGTTTCCTCCCGTACCGGCGTTGTATGGCAAATATAGCCCGGTGCAAGTTGTTGGAGGCCCGCCTACAGGGCCGTGGTACGTCGGAATTACCGTACCCGCCGGAACGAAATAGGGATTGTCGGAACCAAAGGTTCCGCATTGGTTCGCCGCTATTTCATTTAGTTCAAGGCAAGTTTCAGCATGGCCATAATCGATATCGTGTGATGCCAGAAGATGGTGAGCTTGCGTGCCGACATAAGCCACGCGTGCGACGATCGATTTCGATACTTGGCGCTCGATAGTAAGGTTGTATTGTTCGGCATATTGCGTTTTCAGATGCGGAGCAAATTCCCCGAACAGTAATATTGGCCGGAACGAGGCCCAGTCAACGCAACCAGGAGGGCCTCCCGCAGCGGGGCACGGTGTCGTGGGAGTCTGGTTGATCACACCGCTGAACGGATTCGGTGACTGGGCACCGCTCTGTCCGATGAAAGGTGTATTGAATAAGGGGCTCGACAAGAAAGAGCTTCCACCGAACGGTGGCTCAGCGCTGAACTGCTCCAGGACCAACTGTTCGATCGGGTTGTAGAAAAGTCCCCATCCCATCCGGATGCTTGAGTTACCAGGGCCTCCCGTCAGCTTCGCAAGCCAGCCATCCGTCCATCCGGGGCTCCACGCCAGACCGATGCGGGGCGCGAAGCCTTTGTAGTCTGTCGATGTCAGACCACGCGGAACTCCTTTGTCACCCGGAAAGACGAGCCCCACTGGATTCACGGAGTTGTTTGGAGTATTTTCAGCACAACTGCCTGCAGGAATGCCCGCGTTAATAGACCCGGTGGTATAGGTATAACAGGGATACTGCGTAGTCAACTGGCCCGGACGGAACGTTTGGAGTCGGTTCCCAGTATCGTAGTACGGGGTGTTTAGTTCCCACCGTAGCCCGTAATTCAAAGTGAGATTCGGTTTTATCTTGTAGCTGTCCTGAGCAAAGAGATAAAAGTTGGTATTCCTGATGTTTTCGCCTTGCGCGGCTCCTTGCGAGTAAGTCACCGGAGTGCCCAGGAAATACGCCGGATAAGCATCGCTAGGTCCGGATGGCGCGTCGCCCGAAGCGGTGTTGTCAAAGGTGAATAAGCCATTGATGTTGTAATAAAGGAATTGATCGAAGCGCTCACGGCGAACATCCACACCGAATTTTGTAGTGTGCTTTCCGAAAATCTTCGTGTAGTTGTCCGTCCACTGGAAGGTATTGCCCACTTGCGGCAGCTCGCCTTCCGAGTTGTTACCGATTGCAAACCCGCCTGAAACACTGATGTAAGGAACGCCTACCCTCCCCGGCAGATCGGTCGTAATGCCTGCGCCAGGAGGGAGGGTCGGATCTGCAAAGCAATTGGTGGGCGAAATGGTTACGCAAGTATCTTGCACGCTTGCAAAGGTACTGAGCGGATGGTTCAGAGTTCTCTGCGCTTCACGAAAATAATTGAATCGGAATTCGTTGATCGCTGTCGAACCGATAGTCCACGTGTGGCTCAGATTCCATTGCTGCACGCGCGTTTTGAACGCGGAACCAAAGCCGGGAACGTTCGCTCCCGCCGCTTGAAAGAATGCGAAAGGTTGAGTGTGATCGTTATCGTCAAAATAATAATAGGCGCTGAATTGCTGAAATTGAGTGATCTTGTGGTCGAAACGAATCGTGAACTGATCATCGCGCTCATGCAAATTCGGAATTGTTTGTACTTGACCGGTTCCAACGGGAGCGACGTAATTGTTGTAGAGAGCGACGGCAGTTGGATCGAAACACTCGGTTGGTATTACCCCGTTCGGAAAAATGTTTGCGTAAGGACTTCCGACCGCCCCGTTTACACCGATGGGCGGCAATCCGTTCGCCGTTTGCTCAACCATCGCCGCCGAATTACAGGTTGTGCCGGTCGTGCTACCTGTCGTGCGGTTCCCGAGGAGGTTGGCGAAGTATGCATCGTTTAGTGTGCCGCCGAGCGGGCCTCCGAAGTTTCCAGTAGCTTCATCCGAGGTGGGCAAAAACACGTTCCCGGAAGGAATCCCTTGAACCAGCCGGTTCCCTTCATAGGAGCCAAAGATAAAGGTCTTGTCTTTCTTAATCGGACCGCCTATTGTGGCGCCAAACTGATTCTGTTTGTAATCCGGAACACGCGGATCGAAATACCCCTTGGTGTTGAGCGCCTGGTTGCGAAGGAATTCGTAAAAGTCGCCGTGGACGCTATTCGTTCCGGATTTCGTGACCACGTTGACCACCGATCCGGAGTTCCGTCCATATTCCGCGTCGAAGGTATTCGTGATCACGCGGAACTCTTCAATAGCATCGGGCGAAGGTTGGATCGCCGGGCCATTGACGAAAATATCGTTGCCGTCACCGCCGTTCACCATGTAGTTGTTGGAACGTCCGCGGCCGCCATTCACCGAAACCACCCCGGGATTGTCGCTGCCGTAGAAAAGGTCCGCGCCGAGCTGCGATTGCACACCGGGTTGGAGCTGTAACAGCGCGTATGCGTTCCGCTGATTCAGAGGCAGCTCGCGGATCGACTGATCTGTCATAACCGCGCCGAGCTGGGTGCTGGTCGTCTCTACCTGCGCTGCGTTCGCTTCAACGGTTACAGTTTCCGTGGAACCGCCAACCTGCAGGGTTACAGTGATGAGATTTACGTGACCGATGGTGACGACAATATCTTTGGAAACAAATTTCTTAAAGCCTTTGGCATCGGCTGTGAGGTTGTAGCTCCCTACCGCCAATTCAGGAACGTCGAACGCGCCATCTTTGTCCGCGGTTGCGGACCGGGTAGTCTCTGTCCCGTTCAGCGTTACCGTAATCACCGTGCCGGGCACAACTGCGCCGCTTTGATCTACAACCGTCCCGCGAATTGTTCCGTTGGTTTGCGCCCAAGCCGACCCGCTCGAAAGGTACGCCACAAACACAAATAGACACACCCGTGCCCATGCTTTCGAAGTCATCGCCGCTCCTCTAGGAAAAGCTGGCGCCACCTACCCCCCGAGACGCCTCACCCCAACTTTTTCGGTTGCAGCTTTTGAAAAAACCTTACTATAATCCGGGAACCTTAGAAGAAGGCCCACGGGTTGTCAAGGGAAAACTGAGTTGACTCTGCCTCACAAGCGTTCGCCTAAAAGGGCGCGCGCCAACGGCCAGTTGCGCATCGGCGACGTCGCGCGAATTGTCGGAATTTCTCCGTCCATTCTTCGTTCCTGGGAAAATCTCGGATTGGTTTCTCCTGTACGCACTCGCAGCCGCTATCGTATGTACACACCCGCCGACCTCCGCATCTTGAAACGTGCGCAGTTCCTCCGCCGCGCGCGCGGAATGAACGCCCCGGCGATCGTCCATCTGCTCAAAACCCAGAAAATGTTGCCTCACACGAGTGGCCGCCCGAAGGCAAACCCGGTCGGTCCGCGTCTGCGCCGTTTGCGATTGGAGCGCAAAGCCTCGCTATCGCAAGTGGCTCGCGCCGCTAATGTCTCGGTAGGATTTCTGAGCGCCCTGGAACGCAGCCAGATGACCGCTTCCGTCGCAACGCTTCGGCGCCTCGCCCGCTTTTACCGCGTGAATATTCTTTCGCTGTTTAATCCGTCGGATGCCAATCCAGGGCACGTGCGGCCGTCGGATAGAAAAGTCCTGGAAGCGGGCCCTGGCGTGCGTATGGAACTTCTTTCCTGGGGCAGCACCACCATGATGGAACCGCACTTGTTCCGTATCGCTCCCTCAGCCGGCAGCGGAGAATCCTACGCGCACGAGGGTGAGGAATTTCTTTACATCCTTCGCGGCTCTCTCGAGATCGTATTGGATGGCGGCGAAAAACACATTCTGCAAGAAGGAGATAGCTTTTATTTTGAAAGCAGCAACCAACATCACTGGAAAAATCCCGGAAAGAAAGAAACGTTGGTGCTGTGGGTGAACACGCCGCCAACTTTTTAAGTTCGCGGCCCTTGGAGCTTCGCAAGAGCCCATGAGATACAAGGAACCGGAATCATAACCATGAGAAAAAGTGCGATACGAATTCCGCTTGTCGCCGCCGTTCTACTTTCCACCGCCATCGGCTGCTCGAAGAAGACCCCCACTCTGAGTTTGCTGGTCTGGGAAGGCTATGCCGATCCGCTATTCGTGCGCGCGTTCGAAGAATCGCATCACTGCAAAATAACGGCAGCCTACATGGGCACCAGCGACGAGTTGGTAGCGAAGCTGCGAGGAGGCAGCGCAAGCAATTACGACGTAATCTCCCCTTCGAGCGACGTGGTCACCTCCATAGCTGCCGCGGGATTGGCAGCGCCTCTCGATCTTTCAAAGCTTCCTTCCTATTCGCAGCTCTCTGCCCGCCTGCGCGACGCCCCGTTGGTCCATGTCAACGGCAAGGTCTATGGCGTGCCGTTCGTGTGGGGACCGAATCCCCTGCTGTACGACACTACATACTTCAAGACTCCGCCGGACAGTTGGTCCGTACTCTGGGATCCGAGCCTGAAAGGAAAAATTTCCGTATGGGACGACCTCTCAACCATTTGCATGGCCGCTCAGGTCCTGGGCTACGACAAACCCGATCCCAGCCATCTCTACAATCTCACCGATCAGGAGCTCGACAACGTTAAGAAAAAACTCATCGAGCTGAAACCTAACATCCGGAAAGTATGGGCCACTGGCGGCGAGCTCACGAATCTCTTCGAAAACCACGAAATTGTTGCTGGAATGGGTTGGCCTCTGATGACCAATAATCTGCGCAAAGTTGGGTTCCCCATCGGTGAAACGATTCCCAAGGAAAATACCACCGGATGGATTGACCATCTGATGATCACTTCAGCAAGCGAGAACAAGGAGTTGGCCACGGATTTTCTGGAATACATGATTGAAGCAAAGACGCAAAAGCTCGTCGCGGACGTCACTGGCTATGACCCCGCCAATCCACAGTCCGCGCAATTTATGAGTGACGATCAGAAAAAGTCTTTGCATCTCGATAACGTGGATGAATACATGACGCACATTTATTTCTGGCAGCAGTACCCGCGTCGCGACAAGTACAACGAAATCTGGAACGAAGTGAAGGCGGCCCAGTGATTTCTATTTCTTTCAGACGTCACGGTGCCTTTTGCACGCTTTCGGCCGGCACCATGGCACTTTTCGGATACCGCTGCTTTTGCGGAGATCGTTCTTGAGCGCTGTTCCTACATCGGCGCCCGTTGAACGCGCTCCTTCCGATGCGCTCCTTTCCATCCGAAAAGTTGAAAAGCAATTCGCAAAGCGCCCAGTGCTACGCGGTATTTCCCTTGAAGTAGCTTCCGGCGAATTCCTCACCATTCTTGGTGAAAGCGGCTCCGGCAAAACCACTCTGCTTCGCCTGATCGCGGGATTTGAACAATTAGACGGTGGCGAAATCTGGATGGGCGGCGAACGTCTTGATCAAATTCCCGCCTACCGGCGACAGGTAAATACTGTATTTCAAAGTTACGCAATTTTTCCGCATCTTTCCGTTTTTGAGAATGTCGCGTACGGGCTTCGAGCGAAGTTGGTTCCGCGGAACGAAATCCCCGGCCGCGTCACGCAAGCGCTGGCCATGGTGAAGATGAGCGAATTCACGCAGTCCGCTCCTTCCCGCCTGAGCGGCGGACAGCAACAGCGCGTCGCCCTGGCGCGTGCGCTAGTTAATCGTCCTCGCGTTCTGCTCCTCGACGAGCCTCTTTCGGCGCTCGACGCCAATCTACGCCGCCAAATGCAGATTGAGTTGAAGTCGCTCCAACGTGAAGTAGGCATCACTTTCATTTTCGTCACCCATGACCAGGAAGAAGCTATGGCGCTTTCCGATCGCATTGCCCTTCTGCGCGCCGGAAGGCTCGAGCAAGTGGCCGAGCCACGCGAAATCTACGGACATCCGAAAACGGCGTACGCCGCTCAATTCATCGGTCAGACAAATCTGCTTCGAGCCGAAGTTCGCGACGGTACCGCTTCCGCCGGTCCCATAGCGTGGCTCGCAACGGGACCGCCAGGGCCGGCGACATTTTCTTTACGGCCTGAATCCATACGTCTCGTCGCAAATTCTCAGCCTGCCGCGGACTCGGCATCTTCGGCCCGTTTTCAAGGCCAAATTAAGAATCAAACTTTCGGCGGGGCCATGGACTTGCTCGAAATCGATTGTGGCAATTCGTATGTGATACGCGCGCGCGTTCCCAGCCCAGGCTCGCTAGGCGGACAGCAAAAATTTGAGTTCGATACCGGCGATGCAGTACGCGTGCTCGAAAGCAGCGACACATAAAAATGTATTCTCGAGGGTATAAATCGGCTGTCACTATTCCCCCGCTCCTGTGGGTCACCTTCTTTCTACTGGTGCCCTACGCGATTCTTTTCTGCTACAGCTTTTGGTCCGTTTCGTCGCTGCAAACGATCATCCACAATTGGAACCTGCAGAATTACGCGCAGTTGTTTAGCAACCCGCTCTACTTAACTGTGCTGCTCCGTTCCCTCAGAATTGCCGGCGCGGTAACTCTGCTGGCTCTTCTGCTGGGCTATCCGCTCGCCTATTATCTTTCGTTCCACGCTGCAAAGCGCAAAGATCTGCTCTATCAGCTTGTGATCATTCCGCTATGGGCAAGTTATCTGGTGCGCGGGTACGCCTGGAAAACGATTCTCGGAAGCGATGGTGTGCTGAACGGATTTCTTCAGTATCTCCACATCACCCATCGCCCGGTTGAGTTTTTTCTGTACAGCCCGTTCGCCGTCATACTCACGCTTACGCATATTTATACCCCCTTCACGTTTCTTCCGATTTACGCTTCGCTCGAACATGTTCCGCGCAACCTGGTGGAAGCTTCGCACGATCTCGGCGCGTCGCCATTTTCAACTTTTCTCCACGTAATCTTGCCGCTCTCGCTGCCGGGAATTCTTGCGGGCGCGACTTTCGCGTTCGTCCTCACGCTCGGAGATTTTCTCGCTCCGCTACTCGTGGGCGGCGCCAGCGGCATCATGATTTCCAACATTGTAGTTAGCTTGTTCGGCGCGGCTTATAACTGGCCGCTCGGCGCGGCGATTTCGTTCTGCATGCTGCTGCTGGTAGTGACCCTCCTATTCGTCACCGAACGCCTGGAAAAAAGGTTCACAATTTCATGAGCGGGGCATTCCAGTCCTCGCGCGCTCCGTTTCTCGGCGCCTACGCGCTGTTCGTCTATCTCTTCTTGTATTTCCCGATCGTCGTTTTGATCGTCTACTCATTCAATGGCTCCGGCGTCGGAGGATTTCCTCCGTCGGGTTGGACTCTCGACTGGTATCGCCAGCTTTTTGCCGACGCGTCGCTTTGGGATGCGGTGTTCAACAGCGTGATCGTCGCAGCCGTAGCCGTAGCTATTGCGCTTGGTCTTGGTATGCCTGCGGCTTTGGCGCTGGATCGCTCTCAGTTTCCCGGAAAAGCCCTCTTCCGACGTCTTGTCCTTCTTCCGTTAATTCTTCCGGGAATTATTACTGGGCTATCGCTGCTGATGCTTTTCGTCGGCGTGGGCATGAAGCTGAGTTTGGTTACGGTAATCCTGGGACACGGCACCGCGCTGATTTCCGTGGCCACTACAGAAATCTTCGCCGGATTGCAAAAAATGGATCGCGCGCAGGAAGAAGCCTCTCTCGATTTAGGCGCAAATCATTGGAAAACTTTCTGGCGCATCACCTTTCCCAACCTGCGAGTCTCGCTGATTGCCGCAGCTCTCTTGATTTTCACGCTTTCGTTGGACGAAATTGCCGTCACTTTTTTCCTGATTGGGCGTGACAACACTTTGCCGCTCGAAATCTGGTCGCGCTTGCGCCGTGGAATCACGCCTGAAATAAACGCGATCTCTACCCTCATTCTTTTGTTCTCGATCGCCACAATTCTTGTCTGGTACCGGCTGCGCACACGCACGCAAATCGCTGGCGACGTCCAAGCAGCGACAACCTTTTTGCCTTCATCCGTCGAGGGAGAAACTTAATGACCGATAGTCGCAGGGATTTTCTGAAGTTTATCGTGGTTGGCTCCATGGCCGCCGGGTGTCCGGTCGATTTATCGCTCCTTGCCGCGGAAGATTCGCCTGCGCCACAGGTTGACGGCGATCACTACGAAATTTGCCATCAGGTGCGCGACGGCTACACCTTCGCAAAACCTCCGGTTTCCAAACGCCACGACATCGTAATCGTCGGAGGAGGAGTAAGCGGACTGAGCGCGGCTTATTTTCTGCAGGCCCACGATTTTCTGCTGCTGGAAAAGGAAGAGCACTGGGGCGGCAATGCCACCATGGGAGAGTATGAAGGCCAGCCATTCTGCACCGGCTCCGCTTTCGACTACACCGGCACTGCCAGCGATCACCTCGCGCGGGAATTGGGATTGGCGCCTCTTCCAATTAACTGCGCCGATCCCACGATCGTGAATGGAAAATGGGTCGCCGACACTTGGGGCGCCGGCCTCGACGAACTTCCATACTCCGCTTCGGTGCGCGAAAGCTTCAAAAAGTTCCGAAAAGATATGCTTGCGCTGGCAAACGAGAAAAACCAGGAACAATTCGACAATACTCCGCTCTCAAAGTATTTAAAATCCTACGCGCCGGAAGTAAAACTATGGTGGGACACCTATGGCCCTTCCAATTACGGCGCGACCTCAGACGACACCTCAACAATGGTCGCTCTCGACGAATTAAGTGACATGGCCGGCGCCGCCGAACACGACTCGCGCATCACGCTGCCCGGCGGCAACGCCACCCTTGCGCAAAAACTCGTCCAAACTCTACAGGTGAAATCCGCCGACAGAATGATCTCCGGCGCCACAATCGTTTCCGTCGATCCGCAGAAAACCGAAGTTCACGTTACCTACATGCAAGACAAAGCGTTGCATACCGTTGCCGCGAAATTCGTAGTAATGGCTACACCGAAGTTCATCACCTCAAGAATAGTCGCCGGCCTCTCAGACGATCAAACAGACGCGATGAGGTCGTTTCGCTATTGTCCCTATCTCGTGATTAACATGATCTATGACAAGCCTGTGTACAACCGCGCGTACGATACCTGGTGCCCCGGCACTGCGTTTTGCGATGTAGTCGTCGCCGACTGGGTGATGCATAACCAACCCGGTTACAAACCAAAGAACAATATCCTCACGTTTTACACGCCGGTCTCGGAATTACATCGCGACAAGCTTCTGCAAATCCCTGGTTGCCAGAAAATCGCACAGAATGTTCTGCGCGATTTTCAAAAACTTCTGCCTGAATTCTCAGCCGATCCAATCGAAGTGCACGTCTATCGCAGGGGCCATCCGATGTTTCTGTCGGCTCCTGGAATGTTCACCAAAGTAATTCCGGTGGCCAACCAGCCGCTCGAACGCGTTGTTTTTGCTAACACCGACTCGGTTGGGCCCGAGTCTCTGGTGTATGCCGCAGTGCAAGCTTCGCGCCGAGCCGCGGATTGGACCGAGAAGCGCATAGCCGGCTCCACTCCGGCGGCAGCACGCGCAGCCGCGGGCTTCCCAAAATAATCCGCAAAATGAAAAGGACACCCGGGAGAGGGAAATCGGGTGTCCTTTTCTTATCTTTCCCCGCCAGAGAAAGATTGTTGCAAACTCGCTAAACAAAAATTGTTATGGATGCGTCTTTAGATTCATATTATGGACCCCGGCGAAAATCGACATCCCCGTGCTCGCTGTTTGCGGCACCCACCAGGTACGCCGTTCGAAATTATATGGGCTCCGCTGCATGTGGCGCGCGAGCACGTCAAACAAAACCGGTCCCACTTGCAAAGCCGCATAGATTGCCGGCGAATGTGCGAACGGCCGCATCAGCGGATCCCCTTCCACAGCGCCGCGAGAGATTGCCTCGCGCGTGGAATAAGCGTCGAATGTTGCGGCACCATGCTCCAGAACCGCAAGCATCAGCCAGTTTCGCCGCGCAGGCGCCGATTCCGCCGAACGAATCGCATACCGCTTCTCATTCGTTTCCGGAATTCGTATTGTCGAAAACTGTTGTGAGTTCTGCGCCGTCAAAACACCGGTCGAAGCCGGATGAATGTTCTTGTCATCCGAATAAATCGAATCCATCTTCACCGGAGCCCCAGAGGAAAGAGAGCTCGATTCTCCGGCCAGTTTTTCGCGTGCGTCAGAGTTTGGATTAGCAGGGCTCACCGTCGAGTCCAAAATAACCGGGTGTGTCCGATCCGCTGACGCCGGAGTGTAGGGTGCCAAATCCAAAAACGGGGATGGCACGGCTGACGCTGCTGGTTGAAACTGCAATAGGAAAACTGCAACAGCCCACAGCATGGACGGGGCGCTCCTGCCTAAGTTCACTTGTATAAAAGCATTGGCAGAGCCATCTTGCGACTGCACTAACTCGCTTATTTGCAATGCATGGCGGACGTCCATTTTTATTCGCGCCCGAACAATGCCATTCGTTTCGAGGCAATCGGGAAAACTGTTTCCCGGCCACATTGCGGCGTATTTAAACTTGTCTTCGAGCTTCTTTCGCCTCGCGCAGCGGACGCTGCCGATTTTCGGCCTAACCCTACTTTTCGGTCTCGCGTCTATTCCCGCTACGAGTGCCCGGATGCGCGCCTACCGCGCTTGCGCTCGGCGTTACGCGTCTTTAAGATGACTCGTACCAAAAGGAATGAGGCGTAATCGACCAAGGAGCAACGTCATTCAATGGCTAGCGGAACAATGAAGAGTTCTAAAGGCTCTAAAGCCGACATTTCCCGCCCGCGTTCAACCGAGATTTTCGAACGCGGCAAGAAAACTCTAGTGGGTGGGGTGAACAGTCCCGTCCGCGCCTTCCGCTCCGTCGGTGGCACTCCGCTAGTAATTGACCACGCCAAAGGTGCGCGCCTGTTCGATGTTGACGGCCGCGAGTACATCGACTTCGTGTGTTCCTGGGGTGCCCTGATTTTAGGCCACGCGCATCCGGATATTGTTGCCGCCATCTCCGACCAGGCTGCGCGAGGCACAAGCTTCGGCATGACTTCTCCGCTCGAAGTGGAACTCGGCGAAAAAATCACCAAAGCAATTCCCTCCGTGGAAATGGTTCGCTTCGTAAATTCCGGAACGGAGGCCGCCATGTCCGCCATTCGCTTGGCGCGTGGCTTCACACACCGTGATTTGATCGTTAAATTTGAAGGCTGCTATCACGGACACTCCGACAGTTTCCTTTCCGAAGCGGGTTCGGGACTTGCCACGCTCGGCATCTCCGCGTCTCCCGGAGTCCCCGACGCCTTCGCCAGCCTCACCCTGAATACTCCCTATAACGATCTGGAAGGCGTCGAAAAAATCTTCAAACAATATTCCGGAAAGATTGCGGCTGTGATTGTCGAGCCCGTTGCCGCAAATATGGGAGTGGTCCCGCCTGCAGCAGGCTTTCTTGAAGGCTTGCGTGCCGTCACCAAAGAACAAAAATCGCTTCTAATCTTCGACGAAGTGATCACAGGTTTCCGCCTCGCCTACGGCGGTGCTCAAAGCCTTTTCAAGATCGATCCCGACCTCACTGTGATGGGAAAAATTATCGGCGGCGGCCTCCCCGTCGCAGCCTACGGTGGCAAACGTGAAATCATGGAACATATCGCGCCGCTCGGCCCGGTCTATCAAGCCGGCACACTTTCTGGAAATCCGCTAGCGATGCGGGCAGGTCTCGCCACCCTTCCCAAACTCGAAGTTCCCGGATTTTATGAGGACGTGAATCGCAAAACAGAGCGCCTCGCAAAAGGTTTGCGCTCTGCAATGAAAGACACAAAGTTCCACGGTGAAGTAAACGTCGCCGGTTCGCTCCTGACAATGTTTTTCACCGATGCCCCAGTGCGCAATTATGCCGACGCCAAAACGTCCAACTCAGCGCGCTTCGCCACATTTTTCCAAAACATGCTAAGCCGCGGGATCTTTATCGCGCCTTCGCAATACGAGGCTTTGTTCATCTCCGCCGCGCACACAGATGCCGACATCGACCGCGCAATTGCGGCGGGTCACGAAAGCCTGGCGTCAATGCGGGAAGTTAGCAGGTAGGAAATTTCACTGAGAAGTCAGAGTCCCGCGGTTAGCAAGCCTTCAACCAGCGCGCAACATCCTTCGCGTGGTACGTCAGAATCATTCCCGCGCCCGCTCGCTGAATTCCGGTAAGAATCTCGAGCACCACGCGCTTTTCGTCCAACCAGCCGCGCTGCGCCGCCGCTTTCACCATCGAGTATTCGCCACTCACATTGTAAGCCGCCACCGGAACGTCGAAGGTCTCGCGTACACGCTGAATCACATCTAGATACGCCATCGCCGGCTTTACCATAATCATGTCCGCGCCTTCTTCCAAATCGAGCGCCACTTCGCGTAAAGCCTCCCGCGCGTTCCCCGGATCCATCTGATAGCTTCGCCTGTCGCCAAACTGCGGCGAAGACTGCGCCGCCTCTCGAAACGGACCGTAAAACGCAGAGCAATATTTCGCGGCATAAGAAAGTATCGCCACATTCTCGAATCCGTTTTCATCCAGCTTTTCGCGAATGGCTCCCACCCGTCCGTCCATCATGTCTGACGGCGCCACAATATCCGCGCCCGCCCGCGCATGAGAAAGCGCCGCATCGGCGAGGATCGCCACGCTCGGATCGTTCAACACTTCTTCGCCCTTAATTACTCCACAATGTCCGTGGCTGGTGTATTCGCACAAACAAACGTCCGTGATCACCAGCAGATTGAGCTTCGCTTTGCGTATCGCTTCGATAGAACGCTGCACCGCGCCATTCGCGTCGTACGCTTCCGATGCAAGCTCGTCCTTGTGCTCAGGCAGCCCAAAAAGAATCACGGCAGGAATTCCCAGTCCCGCGACCTCGCGGCATTCTTCCACAATCTGGTCCGCCGATTGTTGATAGATTCCCGGCATGGAGCTCACTTCCGTGCGAACTTTCGTGCCGGGGCAAGCGAACATCGGATACACCAATCCGCCTACGCTTAGACGCGTCTCGCGAACGAATCCGCGGAGTGCTTCGCTACGCCGCAGGCGTCGTGGACGGCTAACCGGAAATGTCACGCTGGCCTCGCCGCAGAATGTTGCCGCTGATAATATTTCGCAATCGAATCCGCCAATCCCGCGGCCGACGATTGAGTGGCTTCAATTTCCACCCGCATTCCCTCTTCGCGCAAAGCCCGTGCAGTTGTAGGACCGATCGCTGCGAATTGCACGCGGCTCGAAAGCTCCGCAAGCTCTGCTGCGCCCACGCATTCCGAGAGAAACCGAAACGCCGAGGGACTCGCGAAAACAATCGCATCCACTTCAGCATCACGAATGCTTTTTAGAATTTTGGGATCGATCGAATCCGGCGCAGCCGTGCGATACGCGATGATCTCCGTCACCATGGCTCCCGCTTCGCGGAGCGCCTTTGGCAAACGATCGTCGGCGCGATCGCTCCTTGGTAGCAGAACCTTGCAGTCGCCAATTGCACCCCATAATTCTTGCGCGAGCGCTGCTCCGCTATGATTTTTTGGAACTGTATCCACGCGAAATCCCTCTTCGGTAGCTGCGGCCGCTGTCGCCGGGCCTACTGCCGCCACCATCGGTCGCGGCGTCTGCAGCGCAGCTACTCGCGATCCGATTTCGCGAATCCGCCTGCAAAAGAATCGTACCGCATTTTGGCTGCTAAATAGAATCCAGTCGAATTCCGCGAGTCGCCGCAACGCCGCATCCAGCGCCTGCGAGTTCTCCACCGCGGCAAAACTTACCGTAGGCAGCAACACAACTTCCGCACCCAGCGCCTCCAGCGAATGCGCCAGTTCGTGAGCCTGCTCCGTGGCGCGCGTCACCACCACACGCTTGCCTGTCAGCGGGTTTTTAAGTGCGTCCAACAGAACGTCCCGCGAGGCGCAAAATTCTGTCCGCACCCGCCTCAATCAGAATTTGTCCCAGGCGCACGCCAAGGTTTTCCGCGTCTTCCACCCGCCCGCGCAACTCCTTCCGCACAAATTCTTTGCCGTCGGCGGAAAAAACGCACGCTTCCAGTCGCAACTCGCCATTGTCTCGCCGTGCCCATGC
Organism: uncultured Acidobacteriota bacterium; assembly: GCA_963838475.1. GTDB lineage: Bacteria > Acidobacteriota > Terriglobia > Acidiferrales > UBA7541 > Palsa-295. The sequence continues at coordinate 31,047 of CAWIRJ010000003.1, read as the reverse complement.
GCCTAAGGGAAGCTGGCAGCCGCCCTCGAGTTCGCGCAACAGCGCACGCTCCGCTTTAACGGCCGCGTGGCTTTCTGGATCGTCAAGCCCGGCGACTAAACCCGACGTTTCGCGATCGTCCACGCGAGTTTCAATTCCCAGCGCACCTTGCCCCACCGCGGGCAGCATAATTTCCGGCGCAAGAATTTCCGTTATTTTCTCGCTAGCTCCCAGACGATTCACGCCAGCCGTAGCGAGAATAATTGCGTCAAATTCACCGGCAGCCACCTTTTTCAGCCGCGTATCCACGTTGCCGCGCAAATCGACTGGCTCAAGATCAGGACGGTAATGCAGAAGTTGCGCCTGCCGGCGAAGGCTGCTGGTGCCAACTCGCGCGCCGGCCTTCAGATCTTTCAGCCTGGTGCCATCGCGAGAAATCAAACAGTCCCGAACGTCCTCGCGTTTTGTTATTGCCGGAAACACAAGCCCCGCGGGATTTTCCGTGGGCACATCTTTCATGCTGTGGACTGCCAGGTCCGCCGTCCCAGCAAGCAACGCTTCTTCCAGTTCCTTGATAAAAATTCCTTTCGTTCCAGCCTGCTCGCTCACTTGCGCAACCGACGCGCTCTGAAAACGATCGCCTGAAGTTCGAATGCGGATCAGTTCGGATTCAACGCCATGCAACTGCGCGAGTCGTTCGCGGATGTGATTGGCCTGCCACAAAGCCAGAGCGCTGCCGCGTGTGGCGATGCGTAACGGCTTCACTCCTTGCCCTCATCGAGGCCGAAAAGATGTCGCAACGCTTCCAGCCCAGCCAAGCGTCCGCGCATGCCGCGGCCATGGCGCACTTTGTCCGAGGGCTGCTCCAACACGCGCTCGATCAATTCTTCCGTGATGTGCGCGATACGGGCGCGCTCGTCCGGAGAAACATCATCCATCTCCGCCAGTTTTTCGCGAATCAGCAATTCGCGCTGCTTGTGAAATTTCCCGCGAAGGTCATCGACGATGGAGCCAGCCTCCAGCGCCGCGCGCCACGCTTCAAATTTCGCGATGTGCTCGGAAATGATCGCTTCGGCACGCGGAATTTCCGCTTCGCGCGCTTTTTTATTTTGCTCAACGATTTCGCCCAGATCATCGATGTTGTAGAGATAGAGGTTGTAGAGCCCAGTCGCTTCCGGAGCCACGTTACGCGGAACTGCTAGGTCCACCACGAACACAGGTCGCCCTGACCGCGCAGCGATAGCGCGTTCCAAAAGTTCGCGAGTAAGAACCGGCCCCGCAGAGCTAACCGAAGTAACGAGAATATCTGGAAGTCCCAGCACGGTTTCCAGTGATTCCCAAGCAATAGCTTCTCCGCCGACTTTTTTGGCCAGTTCCGCGGCACGATCGAGCGAGCGGTTCACGATCCGCAAGCTGCCAATCCCGCGATTGCGCAGGCATTCAATCACCTGCTCCGCCACGCTCCCCGCGCCCAATATCAGCGCCGAATGACCTTTCAAATTCCCGAAAACTCGCTCAGCGAGTTTCACTCCAGCGAGCGCCACAGACATCGGGCGCGTTCCAACTTCCGTTTCACTTCGCACACGCTTTCCGACTTCCAGTGCGCCTTGAAAAACGCGATTCAGCACCGGCCCAGTCGCGCCATGATCGAGCGCCTGGCTATACGCCGTGCGAAGCTGTCCCAAAATTTCCGCTTCGCCGAGCATCATCGAATCCACTCCCGCAGCCACGCGAAACAGATGCCGCACCGCGTCCGGCCCCGTCCAGCGGTAAACACGTCCCGCCAGGTCCGCTCTTCCAACCCGATGGAACGACCTGAAATAATCTTCCATGGCTTCAGCCGGCGTAGAATTCGCATCGGCCGGGACGCCATACACCTCGCTGCGATTGCAGGTCGAAAGCACCACCGCTTCTTCCAGAATTCCACGGTCGCGCAATTCGTCGGCAGCTTGCAACGCTTGCTGCGGAGTAAACGTAATCCGCTCGCGCAGCTCAACGGGTGCGGTCCGGTGATTGCAGCCAATTAGCGCAACTTGAATCCGAATCGCGCCGGACTGCCCCGAATTGGTTTTCGTGAGCGAAGCCATTAAAAGAACCGGTGAAACTTAGTCAAATACAAATTCACAAAAGTATAGCTAAACAGCACGATCACAAAATTCATCGCGCAGAGCATGGCCGCGCGTGCGCCGCGCCATGTGGCGTTGCGCGAGAGAAGCAAATAGGCAGCGTAAACCACCACAATCGCGAACGTGACGATTACCTTCGGATCCCCGAATGAATAAGTCCCGCGCAGCCGGTGTTCCCACACAAATCCCATCGACGCTCCGAACGCCAGCGCCACTAAGCCCACATAGACGCTGCTGCGCGCCATACGGTCCAGCACATCCAGCGCCGGAAAGCGCCAAAACGCCGCGCCCAATCGTCGAGAACGCAAAACCTGGTCCTGCACTAAATAGACCAAGCTAAGCACAAATGACAGCGCAAAAGCCGCGTAAGCCCATGTATTCAGTGTGACGTGAAAGGCAAACAGCGGACCTCGCGCCGGCGTGCTTACCGTCGGTGCCCCCGCGCTGATGAAGCCGAGACTCGCAACCCACGCCACCAACAAAAGCGTCACAAAAGGCCCAACCGACCGCTGCCGATGAAATAATTCCAGCCCCAGGTAAGTAATTCCCAGAAGCCAGGCGAAAAGTGACATCGACCCGTACAAGTCATCATACGGGACCGAGTGAATCACAATCGACCGCTGGTAAAGCGAGAAGTATTGCACCACGATACCGCTGGCGAGAAGAAACGTAGCCAGACGCCCGACCCACAGGTTGGGCACGTACAAATTCCGGACGTAGCAAATGAAGCTCGCCACGTAGATTGCCAGGCTCAGGTAGCCCAGTTGCTGTGCCATTAAGGGTGGATGCTCCCCGTTACCCGCACATTATACCGCCGAATCGGGCCCATTCGGGCCAGCTACCACGATAGTAGGAAGCCGCAGCACGCGTGCGGGCCTTTACGCCATCTGCTATCATGGCACAGAACTTATGAATCAAACGACGCGGGCCAGCCTCACCAAAAAAGAGCTTTTTCTGCGGGCTTGCCGGTTTGAACCGGTCGAGCGCGTCCCCGTTTGGATTATGCGGCAAGCTGGCCGATATTTGCCGGAGTATCAAGCCGTCCGAGCTCGGCATTCGTTCCTCGAAATCTGCAAAACTCCGGAGTTAGCCGCGGAAGTTTCATTACAGCCGTTTCGCGTGCTGGACGTGGACGCCATCATCGTTTTTTCTGACATTTTGATCGTCGCAGAAGCTATGGGCATGCCGCTGGACGTCCCTGATTCCGGTCCGGTACTTTCAAACCCCGTTAGAAACGCGGAAGCAGTACGCCGTCTGCGCGAATTCGATCCCGAGCGCGATACCAGATTCGTTGGTGACGCCATTCGCGCAATTCGCCGCGAAGCTGGGCCGCACGTGCCCGTTGTCGGCTTCGCCGCCGCTCCCTGGACGCTTGCCTGCTACATGATCGAAGGCCGTACCCGTGGCGACATTTCGCAAGCCAAAGAAATGCTGCGTACCGAGCCTGTCGTCGTACGCGATCTGCTTGAGCGTATCGCGCGAGCCACAACCGCTTATCTGCAAATGCAGATCGCGGCCGGCGCCTCCGCCATACAGCTCTTCGATACCTGGGCCGGGGAGCTCACCAAACAGCAATACGAAGAATTCGAACTGCCCGCTACCCAACTCGTGTTCGATTCCCTAACCAGAACGAGCGGCAGTGACTCCGTTCCTAAAATTTTGTTCGCCAAATGTTCCGGCCATTTCCTCGAAAGCTTGCCGAAATCCGGAGCGGACGTCATCAGCGTGGATTGGCTGACGGACCTTGCTGATGCGCGGCGCAAATTTGGCCGTCGCGTGGCATTGCAAGGAAATGTTGATCCTCACATTTTGCTCGGTGCCGAATCCGACATTCAACAGGCCGCGCGCGACGCTATTCAGAAAACGGGAGGTTTGGGCCACATTCTCAATCTAGGCCATGGAATCCTGCCGCGAACGCCTGTAGCTAACGCCAAAGCATTTGTGGAAGCGGGACAGACCGCGCCGATCATGGCGCCGGCACAAACCGGCAACGCGAACTAATAATGGCTCACGACGCGACCAAATCCGCCGAAACCTCTCTTCATCCCGACGAGATCGCCCAGATTTCCGACGCTTTCCTCGAAAAATATAATCGCCCCGGCCCGCGCTACACCAGTTATCCAACCGCTCCGGTATGGAAAGAGGATTTCGGTCCGGACGATTTAGAAAAGTATTACGCCCGCGCCGAAGAGCTGGCCACACCGCTTTCGCTTTACATGCACATTCCGTTCTGCGAAAACCTCTGCCTGTTCTGCGCCTGCACCGTTTCCATTCAAAAAGACAAAAAAGTCGCCATCCCCTATCTCGATGCTTTAAAGCGCGAGATCAATCACGTTGGAACAAAAGTTTCGCGAAATCGTCCGGTCATCCAGTTCCACTGGGGCGGCGGCACGCCAACTTATTTGTCCGTGGCGCAAATGGAAGACCTTTTTCAATACACGCACGACCGCTTTTCTTTTGCTCCCGACGCCGAAATTGGAATCGAAGTGGACCCGCGCGTAACCAGCCGAGCTCAACTGGAATCTCTCCGCCGACTTGGCTTTAACCGCCTCAGCATGGGCATCCAGGATTTCCAGCCAAAGGTCCAGGAAACCATCCATCGTGTCCAGCCTTATGAAATGACGCGCGATTTGATCGTCGCCTCTCGCGAAATCGGATTTCAGAGCATCAACATCGATCTGATTTATGGCTTACCCTATCAGACCGCCGACAGTTTCCGCGCTACCATCGATCAGGCCTTAACCCTCCGCCCCGATCGCGTGGCTATGTTCAGCTACGCGCATGTCCCTTGGCTGAAAAAACAGCAGGGCTCCTTCGAAGCTCATTTGCCGGAAGGCATGGAAAAATTCCGAATCTTTCGCGCTGGCCTCGAAAAATTCCTGAGCGCCGGGTACCTATATATCGGCATGGACCATTTCGCCCTGCCGCAAGACGAATTGTCCGTCGCGCAACAAAATCGCACGCTGCACAGAAATTTTCAGGGCTACACCACAAAAGCGGGCGCCGATTTGTACGGAATGGGCGTCAGCGCAATCAGCTCAGTCGGCGAAGCCTACGCGCAAAATCGCCGTGAAGTCCCCGCTTACGAATCCGCGGTCGGCATCCGAGGTATCGCCACCATGCGCGGCTACCGGCTTTCGCCAGACGACGTATTGCGTCGCGCCGTAATCGGCCGTCTGCTGTGCCACACCGTCATCCCCAAACATGAAGTCGAAGCCGAATTCGGCATCACCTTCGACGAATATTTTGCAGCGGAGCTGACCCGCCTCGAAACCCCGCGCGAAGAGGGCCTCGTAGTTCTATCGCGCGACGAAATTCGCGTAACTCCGCTCGGCCGAATTTTCATCCGCAACATTGCCATGACTTTCGACCGCTACCTTCACGAACAGCAAATGGACCAGCGTCCTCTATTCTCAAAGACGCTCTAGCCGCTAAACAATGGCCGGTTCCAAACACGTCATCGTAGTCGGCGCGGGGATTTCGGGCTTGTCTTGCGCATACCGCCTGAACCAACTAGGAGCCGAAGTCACCCTGCTCGAATCCTCCGACCGGACAGGCGGCATCATCGGCACTATTCGCAAAGAAGGCTTTCTCTTCGAATCCGGCCCGCAAAGTTTCCAAACCACAGACCTGGTTCTCAGCCTTATCCGCGAACTCGGTATCGAAGCCGATTTGCAAAAAGCCGATTCACGTGCAGCTCGTTACATCTTGCTTCGCGGCAAGCTTCAGAAGATTCCCACCTCGCCACAAGCCATGCTAACGAGTTCCCTGCTGGGAGCCGGCTCGCGCTGGAAAATCCTTTCCGAGCCTTTTCGTAAAACTTTTCCGCCCGCCGGCGAAGAATCCGTGGCAAAGTTCGCACGCAGAAAATTTGGCAACGAAATACTCGAGTATCTTGTCGCCCCCTTCGTTTCCGGCGTTTACGCAGGAGACCCAGAGAAGCTCAGCCTTAAAGCGGCCTTCCCCTCCCTGGACGAATGGGAGCGCGAATATGGCAGCGTCCTCCGCGGCGCAAAAAAATCCCGCAAAACCCCAGGCGCAACCCCGTCCTCGCTCTGTTCGTTTCGCCAGGGGGTAACGCGTCTTCCCAGCGCAATTGCAGAAAAACTTGCCGGCCGCCTGCTCTCTGGCACCACCGCGAAATCTTTAGACCGTCTCGGCCCAAACGAAAACGCCACCTTTGAACTCCACACCCAGCGCGCAGGTGAATCGGCAACGATGCAAGCTTCCGCAATCGTTCTCGCAACGCCCGCCTACGTTTCTGCCCATCTGATCGCGCCGATCTCCGCACAACTAGGCCACACACTTTCCGGAATTGCGTACGCTCCCGTGGCGGTTGTCGCGTCCGGCTATTATCGCCAACAAGTCGGCGAACCAATCGAAGGCTTCGGTTTTCTTGTTCCAGCTCGGGAAAAACTTCACACCCTTGGCACCGTCTGGAATTCTTCGCTCTTCCCCGGCCGCGCCCCCCAAGGAGCTGTCACTGTGACGAGCTTCACCGGCGGCGCCACAAATCCAGAAATCGTAAGTGAGCCGGAAGATCAGATCGCGAAGATCATCCAAAGCGAGAACGAGCACATTTTGAAAATTGTCGGCTCGCCGGTTACCTCGGCAGTCTGGAAATATCCGCGAGCCTTGCCCCAATACAATTTAGGCCACGGACATATCGTGGAGACAATTCGCGACGCCGAACGCCAGTTGCCCGGAATTTTTTTCGCTGGAAATTATTTGGAAGGCCCTGCCGTCGGCAAGTGTGTGGAAAATGGTTTTCAAACTGCCGAAGCCGTGCAGAATTACTTGCAAACGAAATCCTGAGGGAGCTCTCCGCCGCGAAGAACCGGCAACCAACGAACTAAGCGTCCGACAGCGGCCTCTTATGCCGCATGTTCAACCGCACCCGCCGCCGCTCCCCAGCCTCGCGAAAACGCCTTCGATCGTCTTCCGTTTCCAAAATCAGCGGTGGAATTGCATGCGGCTGTCGATTCAGATCAATCGCAACGAAAGTCACGTAAGCGCTGCTGGTATGTTTTCGCTCTCCCGTAAGAATATTCTCAGAAAATACTTTCACGCCCACTTCCATCGAAGTGCGGAAAACTCTATTCACGCTGGATTTCAACACGATGAACTCGCCCACGCTGATCGGAAATCTGAAATCGAGATAATCCACCGATGCCGTCACTACGTGGCTGTTCGAATGCCGATGCGCCGCCAGCGCCCCGGCAATGTCGATCAAATGCATCACCCGCCCGCCCAGCATATTCCCTAGAGAATTCGCGTCATTCGGAAGCACAGCTTCCACCATTTCCGATTTCGACGCGCTAACAGGTTTCCCCGGAAGCTCCTCAGCCGCTGACTTTTCCACTCTAGCGCTCTTCGATTTATCTAATCCGGCCATCAGAAAATTTTCTCCAGCTTCTCGCGCGGCCAAATGCTTGGCGCGCATCCACAAGCTCGCTATAATACGCGCATTCAACCCATGACCCAAACACAGAAGTCTCGCCGCGAAGTCCTGGAAAAATTTGTCGCCGAAAAACCTACCGACGCGTTCGCACGCTATGGCCTAGCTCTCGAGTGCGCGAAGCTTGGCGACAACGAATCCGCCACTGACAATTTTAAGAAGCTCCTGGAAACTAATCCCGGCTACGTGGCTGGATATTTTCAGTTTGGCCAGTTTTTGGCGCGAATTGGCCGCCTGGACGAAGCTCGCAAGTTGCTCTCTGACGGCGTCGTCGCCGCTCAAAATGCCGGCGACATGCATGCAAGAGATGAAATGCAAGCCGCGCTCTCCGCATTGCGCTGAGCGCGCAAGGCTCCTGGTCCCACATTATGAGGCCCACTCGCATCCCGTTGTTCCCTCTCGAAGTGGTGCTGTTCCCTGGCATGCCGCTACCGTTGCACATTTTTGAGCAGCGTTACCGAGTGATGGTCGCGCGATGCGTGAAAGAAAATCTTGAGATAGGCATAATTCTGGCGGCTGAAACTGGAATCGTTAAAGTCGGTTGCACCGCGGAAATCGTGGAAAAGCTGAAGGAATATACCGATGGCCGCACCGACATTTTGTGCGAAGGCCGCGCCCTGTTTCGCGTCATCGAGACCCTGAACGAGAAGGAATACCAGGAGGCCATCGTAGAATACCTGGTGGAAGACGTCATCGCCCAAGATCCCGAGAAGGAAAACCATTTAATCGAACGCTTCCAGGTCTCCCACGCCCTGGTTTTCGGCCAGCCCTGGATCACCTCCAGCCGTGACGAAGAAATTTCTCTCGCCTTTCAAATGGCCGCCCGGCTCCCGCTGGAACTGGAAGCCAAACAGACCTTGCTCGAAATCCCCGAAGAAAGCGCGCGGAGGGCTTTTCTGCTTCAGAAAATCAACGAACTTCTGCCCCAATTGGCCCAAAGACAGCGTTTGCGGCAAGTTGCCGGCGGAAACGGTCACAGCCTCAACTAGCCTCCGCCAAACGAAATTATGCTCGCGCCTCGCGTTCCACTATAATGACCTCTAGCGCTGTTTTCCTGGCGCGTCTCGTTTATGAAAGATGGGGCCCTCATGACTTCGATGCCAAAGACTCTTGGCGAACTTCGCCGAAGCAATTGGTCGGAAGAAAAAATCGCGCGCCGCTCGGTGCGCCAGGAACTTCGCGAGAATCTGCTGGAGAAAATGGAAAAGGGAGAGCCCCTGTTTTCCGGTCTCCACGGTTACGACGATACCGTCATCCCGCAAATCATCAACGCCATACTCTCGCGCCATCATTTCATCCTGCTGGGCTTGCGCGGACAGGCCAAATCGCGAATCTTGCGCGGTCTATCCGGCTTTATGGATGCCCACGTGCCAGTCGTCGAAGGCTGCGAGATTCACGATAATCCCTACGCCCCTCTCTGCCGCGCTTGCCGCGAACGCATTGCCTCTGAAGGTGACGCTACGCCCATTGCTTGGCTCGCTCGCGAGCATCGCTACGTGGAAAAATTAGCCACCCCCGACGTAACCATCGCCGACATGATCGGCGACGTTGATCCCATCAAAGCCGCTCGCGGTGGTCGTAATCTTTCCGACGAGTTGACCATCCACTACGGTTTGCTCCCCCGCGCAAACCGCGGAATATTTGCAATCAACGAATTGCCCGACCTTTCCGGAAAAATTCAAGTGGGCCTTTTCAACATCATGCAGGAAGGCGATGTCCAGATTAAAGGCTATCCCGTGCGCATGGCCCTGGATGTCCTTCTCGTTTTTACCGCCAATCCTGAAGATTACACCGCGCGCGGAAAAATCATCACTCCGCTAAAAGACCGTATCGGTTCCGAAATTCGCACGCACTACCCCGCCACGCTCGCCGAAGGCATGTCCATCACTTCCCAGGAATCGTGGACCAAGCGCGACGGCAAACGCGAGGCCGAGTTGCCCGACTACATTCGCGAAGTCGTGGAAGAAATTGCGTTTCAGGCCCGCGAAGATAAACGCGTCGACCGCCGTTCGGGTGTTAGCCAGCGCCTGCCCATCAGTACGCTCGAAAACGTGATGAGCAGCGCGGAACAGCGCTCCATCAGGACCCACGACTCCAAAGTTGTCGCGCGAGTTTCCGACGTGTACGCCGCGATCCCCGCCATGACCGGCAAGTTCGAGCTGGAGTACGAAGGCGAACTCCGCGGCGCCGAAAACATTGCCCGCGAATTAATTCGCGCGGCCGTAGGCAAAACGTTCACAAAATATTTCACTGGAGCGAATTTTCAGCCCGTCGTGCAATGGTTCGAACTCGGCGGCGAGCTGAAAGTGCCCGCCAATGCCTCCAGCGCCGAATTGATGGCGCAATTGAAGAAAATCCAGGGGCTCTTTGACAATCTTCCGGCCCTCGATGTGGGAGCGAAAGACGATCCTGCGGTCGTCACCAGTGCCGCCGAATTTATTCTCGAAGGGCTTTGGGCGCACAAGCGCATCAACCGCAGCGAAGAGCGCGGTTACTTTGCCGAAGCTCGCAAGACTCCCGAGCCGCGCGATCCTCGCGAGCCCTCGGGGCGCATGCCGCGGCGCCAGTTCAATTAAATAAACGGCAAATTGCCATGAAATATATCAAGTATTCAAAATACGCTCCCGGTGCTGCAGACGATATCGACCTGCAGGAGTTGATGAGCCGCCTCTCTGACTATCTGCTTCAGAGCGGCTTTGAATCTCAGTATGGAATCTACGAGCTTGACAACGAGCGTTCGCGCGAACAAATCATGGACGATCTCCGCGAAGCCATACTTCGCGCGCTCGAAGAAGGTGACCTCGTCCCGCCCGAGATGATGGAACAGATGCTCCAGAATCCCGATCTTTCGCAAAATCCCGAACTGCGCGACTTGATCGAGCAAATCATCCAGCGCATGGAAGCGGAAGGTTACATTTCGCAGCCGAATCAAACTGCGCAAGTGACGCCGCCTCCCACGCAAACTCCCGGTGGACAAGTCGGCGAGCCTCAACCCCACACCGAGGCGCGATTCGAGATTACCGACAAGGCCCTCGATTTTCTAGGATTCAAAACGCTGAAAGATTTGCTCGCTTCGTTAGGCAAGAGCAGTTTCGGCCGCCACGATACGCGCGATCTCGCCACTGGCGTGGAATCCGGTGGCACTTCCAAACAATACGAGTTTGGCGACACGTTGAACATGGACATCAGTGGAACGCTTTTCAACGCCGTCCAGCGCAACGGCGCGAGCATTCCCATCGAACTCGATTATCCCGACCTGATGGTCCACCAGTGCGAGTATCAAAGCTCCTGCGCCACCGTTTTGCTGCTCGATTGCAGCCACAGCATGATTTTGTACGGCGAAGATCGTTTCACTCCCGCAAAACGCGTTGCGCTCGCGCTTTCGCATTTGATCCGCACGCAATATCCCGGCGACTCGCTTCATTGCGTTCTGTTTCACGATAGCGCGGAAGAAATTCCCCTCGGCAAACTGGCTCGCGTTCAAGTCGGCCCCTACCACACCAACACCCGGGAAGGTTTGCGCCTGGCTCAAAGAATTCTTTCTCGCCAGAAAAAAGACATGCGCCAGATCATCATGATTACCGACGGCAAGCCATCCGCTCTGACGCTGGAAGACGGCCGCATTTACAAAAATGCCTTCGGCCTCGATCCCCTGGTTGTCACGCAGACTCTCGAAGAAGTCGCCAAATGCAAACGCGCCGGCATCCTGATCAACACTTTCATGCTCGCCAGCGATTACAGCCTGGTCCACTTCGTGCAGAAAATCACGGAACTCTGCCGCGGCAAAGCCTACTTCACCACTCCTTACACCCTTGGCCAGTACCTGCTGATGGATTACGTCGGTAAGAAGACGCGTAACATTCACTAATCCAATTGCCCGTGTCTCTCCTTTGGTACACGCAGAATCCGGCCCGATTGACGCTAAGAATCCCGCGGCCTAATATAGCGCCGCAAAGTCCGCAGGCCGTAAAGTTGACAGGAGACTCGCGCATGAAGATTGGACGCCTCGCTCTGATTCTCGTTTTCTCGTTGACCGTATTCGCCTCCGATTCTCCCGATACTCGTGAAATCACCGACCCGAAATCTCTCAACTCGCTTGCCGAGCCCAGCGCGGCTCCTGTGCCGATTGACGATCTCTTTTACACGCGATCCATCAACGGCGGCGCTTGGTCACCTGACGGTAAAGAAATTGTCTTCACCACAAATTTAACCGGCAGGCTGAATCTCTGGAAAGTAAGCGCAGAAGGTGGCTGGCCGGTCCAGCTGAGTCAATCCGACGACCGCCAATACGGCGGCGTCTGGTCGCCTGACGGAAAATGGATCGTGTTTGCGTCCGACAAAGGTGGTGGCGAAATCTACGACCTCTTCGCTATACCCAGCGACGGCGGCGAAATCGTCAACCTGACCAACACCCCCGATATTTCCGAAAACAGCGCCGTATGGTCGCCCGACGGCTCTCGCATGGCCATTTCGTACAAACCGAAAACAGCTTCAGCGATTGATGTTGCCATCCTCGATTGGAAAACCCACGAAGTTCATAACTTAACCCAGGAAAAAACCAAAGATCACGTTTGGGGCGGTGCGTTCTGGAGTCCGGATGGTAAATACATTTTCGCCACTCGTTCGGACGCAGGTTTTAACGACTCTGATGTTTATCGCGTTGATGTCGCCACAGGCGCGTCTGAAAATCTCACTCCGCATCAAGGCCAGAATCGCAGCAGCCTGAGTTCTGTCTCCCCGGATGGCCGCACGTTGCTGATTACCTCTGACAAACCGGGGGGTTATCCGAACGTGGCTTTTCTCGATGTATCCACGAAACAAATTACCTGGGCCACCGATACGAAATGGGAAGCGCAATCCGGAGATTTCTCGCCCGACGGCAAGCAATTTACTTTCATCGTCAACGAAGATGGCCGCTCGGATGCCTACTTGGGCGACGTTTCCACACATCGTGGCGAAAAAATTAAATTCCCCGCCGGCCTGAATAGCTTCGCGGGTAATCCCAGCTCCTTTTCACCCAAAGGAGGGCGGCTACTCATCGATCATCAAAGTTCCACTCAGCCAGATGACCTCTGGGTTTACGACATTTCAAAACAAGCCCCGCAGCAGCTCACCATCTCCGCTGTTGCAAGCTTGGCTTCTGCGAAAATTCCTCCCTCGGTCCTGGTTCATTACAAAAGTTTCGACGGCAAGACCATCAGCGCCTTTGCATGGATTCCCTATAATCTGAAACGCGACGGCTCCAATCCGGCAATCGTGCTCCCGCACGGCGGCCCCACCGGTCAGACCATCGATTATTTCAGCCGCACCACGATCGCCCTCGTTTCGCGCGGCTATATTTGCATCGCTCCCAATGTTCGCGGGTCCACCGGCTATGGCCTGGATTTTCAAAAGGCTAATTACAAAGACCTCGGCGGCGGAGATTTGCAGGACGAAGTTTACGCCGTTAAATTTCTAGAAGCCTCTGGCTACGCCGATCCCAGGAAAATCGGAATCACCGGCGGTTCGTACGGCGGCTTCATGACGCTAATGGCTATCGGCAAAACTCCCGATCTATGGGCCGCTGCGGTTGAGGAATACGGCATCATCAACTGGCTTACCATGATAAAGAACGAAGATCCATTTCTGCGGGAGTATGAGAAATCCATTTTGGGCGATCCCGAAAAAGACCGCGCCATTTACGAAGCCGATTCGCCGCTCGCCTACATTCGCAACACGAAAGCCCCTCTGCTGGTCTTGCAAGGCGATAACGACATTCGCGTCCCCAAGGAAGAAGCCCAGCAGGTGGTTGAAATCCTGAAGCAAAACGGCAAGACTGTAGATGTGCATTATTACGCGGCCGAAGGCCATGGTTTCACCAAGCGCGAAAATCAGATCGACGCCATGCACCGCATGATTGATTGGTTCGATCGCTATTTGAAGAGCACGCCGTCCAACTAAGACCGCTGGAGAATCGTTTGGCGTTTCAACGGAGCATACATGAGCATTAAGAATCACCTTCGAGGTTTCCTCGGCGGCAAGAAATTGCGGGCTCTGCCATCCGGAGAAATCGCTCCGCCGATTACTTTAACCGACACTGGCGGAAAGAAACGCTCGCTTGCGGAAACCTTGCAGAACGGCCCAGTCCTCGCCGCATTTTTCAAAGTGAGCTGCCCTACCTGCCAGTTCACCATGCCGTTTCTTTCGCGCTTGCAACAACGGTACGGCGGCCCGAAATTCACCTTGCTCGGCATTTCGCAAGACGATGCTCGAGATACTCGCGAGTTCTGCGAAGAATTCGGCCTGAAGTTCCCTGCCCTCATCGATGAAGACGGCTATCCCGCATCCAACCAATACGGCATTACCAATGTTCCGACCATGTTTTGGATCAACACCGACGGCCAAATTCAGCACACCACTGTGGGATTTTCGAAGTCCGATCTGGAAAAAATGGCGGCGCAAGCAGCACAAGTTACGGGGCAGCCTTCCGCATCTCTCTTCAAGCCTGGCGAAGTCGTCCCCGAAACAAAGCCTGGTTGAGGTTCCAAAAACTAGGTTCCGGGGGAATCTACTTTTTCACGCGGCGCAGAAATTCCGAATTACGCCGGGCTCGAATCCAACAACGACTTCTTGTGTTTAGGAGGTTTCAACCTCTTGTCCGGAATCAATCTCTCCGCGGGAGGCATCCCGATTCCCGCGCGTGCTCGCCGCCGCGTCTCCTTCGAAATGTTTATTCTCTTCTTCTTTTTCCGCATGCAAGTAGCGCCCGACTCGCGCCCTCGGCCTATCTTCAGCTCACATCTTAATATAACGCGGCATCCAACCCGCATCCGCAAAAGAAATAGTGGAGCCGGAGCCTCGCTGCACCTAAAATCCCCAAAGTCACGTCAAACTTGCGATCCGCCAGCCACAGAGCTTCACCGTTAACAAAATGAAGAAAGCTTTTCGCGCCGCAATCACTTCGCTCTGGCTAATTCTTCTCGTTGCTCTGGTGCTGCGCGTCGGCTTTCTCGGGCAATATCAACACGACCATCCTCGCCAAGCCGTCAGTGTCGTCCCATTTTTATTCGAGTCCGGAAACATCGCGCATTCACTCGCCGCCGGGCAAGGTTTCGCTTCGCCCTTCCGCGTGAACACTGGCCCCACTGCCTGGATGCCTCCCGTTTATCCGTTGCTCCTTGCGGCCATATTCCGAATCTTCGGCCCTTACACCTTCAACTCATTCCTCGCCGCCGCTCTGCTCAATATTTTTTCCACCACCCTCGCCTGCATCCCGATTTTCTTCGCCGGCAAACGCATCGCCGGCCTCGGCGTCGCAGCGACAGCCGCATGGCTCTGGGCCATTTTCCCCAACGCAATCCTGATCCCAGTCGAAAGCATGTGGGACGCCTCCCTGTCAGCCCTCTTAGTTGCCACAATACTTTGGGCCACAATCGCGCTAGCCGAATCACAACGTGTCCGCGATTGGGCCGCCTACGGACTCCTCTGGGGTATCACCCTTCTCACCAACGCCACGCTGATGGCGCTGCTTCCTCTTCTGCTGGCCTGGCTTGCCTATCGCGCGCACAAACAAAATCGCAAATGGGCCGCCAATTTCGCACTTTCACTAGGAATCGCAGTCCTATGTTGTGTCCCCTGGACTATCCGCAACTACGAAATCTTCCACACCTTCGTTCCGCTTCGTTCAGGCTTGGGCCTGCAGCTATGGCTCGGCAACAACGACAACACGCAAGACATCTTCCGCGCCGAGCGTCATCCAATTTACGACGCCACCGAACGCGCGCAATACGTCCAGATGGGCGAAGTCGCCTACATGCGCGAAAAACAAACGGAAGCGCTTCACTACATGCTCTCGCATCCCGCAAGAGAGGCGCACTTGGTTACCCGCAGAATTATTTCTTTCTGGTCCGGAGGCACTCCCACTCCGCTGAAGGATTTCCTGAACGTGGATTCAACGTGGTTTCGCTTCGTGCTTCTGTTCAACTTGCTTGCTGCGCTCGGCGCGCTCCTCGGAATTATATTTCTGATTCGCCGCCGCAGCCCCTTCTGGTTTCCCGCCGCAATCTTCCCGCTGGTTTTTCCCTGGGCTTATTATTTGAGTCTCGTCTTGCCGCGTTACCGCCTGCCGATTGATCCGGTTGTACTCTTGCTCGCCGCCGTCACATTAAATACTTTATTTCGTCAGAAAAATCGCGCCGGCCTCAAGCAAAGTTAATCTAACTTTAGAATTAAGATTTTCCGTCAAGCGTCCTTCTCAAATCCAATCCCATACGCTCCGCAATCGGTTGCTCGGGATCGTCTCCCACATATTGCTGAACCACCGACCCGTCTTTGCCAATTAAAACGTAGGTAGGCAGCGCGCTCGCTCCATACTGACGGATGATCTGGTGATTCGAATCCAGCTTTTGCGTCCAGTTCATTCCGTTTTGCGCAACAAAAGAGCTCCACGCCGCTTCGTCTTCATCCTCGCTGATGCTCACCACCTCCACTCGGTCGCTGCCATACATCGCCTGCAACTGTTTCAACCCTGGCAAAGCGTGTCGACAGGGCCCGCACCACGTCGCCCAAAAATCCAGAATCGTCACTTTCCCACTAGACGATCCTCCTCCCTGTCCCGAAAAATCCGGAGCCTTCTGCCCAGCGCTGATCGGCGCCCGCGGCATATTCTCGTCGTCAAATATTTTTACGGATTTTGCCTGGCTGTTCTTTTGCGCGCGTGCCCGCCGCGCCACTTCTCCCAGCGAAACAGTTTCATCCTGTTGCGTCCAATTATTTTGCACCACGTTCTGCGAGCTTTGAGTAGTTGTCGTGCTGGTTGGCTTCGGCGCGGTCTTCGTCGCCGCCGCAGAGGCCGCTGAACTCGCCGCCACTCCACTATCGCTCACGCTCGGTGACGCCGTCTGCCCCGCAGCACTCGCAACCCAAACCCACAAAGTACCAATCACAACAAATAAACATGGCCGGAGTTTTCCGCGCACGATAACCTCCTGGTCGAACACCGTCTTTTCTAGTATGAGTGCAACCGCGGCAGGAGAGCTCGAGTCGACGGATTTAGTGGCCAATTGAAAACTGTACGGACGTACAGGCAAGCCGGCGATCCATTTCCGGCATCAGCCCGGGATGCCAACGCATCCTCAGCGGGCAACTATACTTCCCTGGGTTACGGCGATCTAATTATGTCGCCATCTTGGAGATTGTTGGGACCACTTGAAGCTGCCAATGGAATGCTCATGTTCGGAGTATCCACCGCGATGATTTTCGCCGTCATCCAATGGTTGATTCAGGCTCGCTTCGCGGATCTCAGGCAATGTTCAGGCGGTTCGGCGCGCTTTAGATCGTCCCGCGCGATACAGTGTTCAGTTCCGTCACACTTTAACTCGCGGGGTGCCGGATGGCCTATCTTTCCGCGCGGCACCAGCGCTCAGTTCCGTCACAATTTGAACTCGCGGGGGTGCCGGACTCTTTGCGTCTTTCATTTCTGCAAAGGGTCTGGGTTTAGATCTCACATTCACCAACCCCTGCTCCGACTTCACCATTGTCATCCCGACAGAGGCCGCCTTTCGGCCGACGAGGGACCTGCTTTTACCGGACTCACCGCTATACGCGGAGTCACGATCGAAAATCGGGAAGCATTGCATCTCGACGGAATTGGGTGTACCTTACCGCCAAGTCCACGATAAATCTCAAGCGAGATGTTTCAATGAGCCATTTCAAATTCGCAGCACCGCTTCTCTTGGCCGTGCTTTTTTGTGCCGTTGATACTTATGCGCAGGACGAAACATCGCCGCCTCCGGCAAAAGAAGAGATCAAGGAAGCCGGGAGGAACGGCGTCTCAGCACCGAAGTGCGTTTATTGCCCGCCAGCGGAATATACGAACAAGGCGCGGAAGGACAAGCTGGCAGGCACTGTCACGCTTATGATCATCGTAACCGCGGACGGCACTGTGCGCGATATCAGCGTTAGGAAAGGGTTAGGGGATGGCCTGGATGAAAGCGCGGTGAAGACGGTCAGGAAGTGGGAGTTCAAGCCCGCAGTCGACCGCGATGGGAATCCCGTCCCAGTAAAAGTGGCTGTGCAAGTGTCTTTTCACCTCTATTAAGCCTGGTTCAGATTATGTGGATCAGATCAATAGAGTTTGAACTAGGTTAAATACCCCTCTCCTTACGCTTGTGTCGGAAGAATTCCGAGTTATCACTGCGGCACCGGGTTTATTTGCCCTTCGATCCAGTTCACGGCAGGTTTGGCGGGTGGCCGATCATACCGCGCGGTACCAGCATAAAATTCCATCACAATTTCAACTCGCGGGGTGCCGCACTCTTTGCGGGGTTGGCAAAGGGTGCGGGTTTAGATCTCACATCCACCGACCCTCACTCCTGATGTGTGCGTGACTCACGGCGACAAAAGGGTTGGCGGAGACGAGTGGGAGTCGAATTTACTTGGAGCTGATTATCCAAGTACTTAAGAGGAAGGCCTTGGACGGAATTGGAAGGATTTAGCATCCCTCGGTACCGCTATTGCCGCCTTTTTGCCGCCTCGTTTTTTCATCCCACTTTTCTCTTTGGAAGAACCATTTCGACGACTCGACTGTTGGCCTCCCGCATCGCATCGGGCACCGCCTGTGTGTAGATATTCATTGTTGTGCGAATGTCCGAATGCCGGAGAAGTTCCTGCTGAACCTTCAAGTCCACTTGCAACGAGCGCAGCAACGTGGAGTACGAGTGCCGAAAACTATGCCAGCCAATAGGACCTAGTCCGGCACGTATTCCGGCGGGAAGCAATTGATCGCGCTGAATCGTCCACGGCCATCGTGGACGCCCGGTCCCGTAAGGACTCGGGAACAACCAATCGCAGTTCCCTGCTCCTGGAGCCGTCTCGGCCTTGTACTCAACCAGTAGGTCCGCCAAGTTCGGATGCACTGGCAGTCTCCTGTTTGAGTTCGGCGTCTTCACTTCATCCACGCGGCCAGTGACGACTCCCCGTTGGATATGGACTTCAAGAGTTTTCCAATCGAAATCGCCCCACTGCAAACCCACGAGTTCGCTTGCTCTCAAGCCGAGACACGCCGCCACGATGCACATCGTTCGAATTGGTTCTTGCAATTCGTCAAGCAGCACCCGGAATTCTTTGACAGACAGGATCCTGGGTTGTCTGAGACGCTTCGAAGAACCTTCCACACGGACGAGACTCATGGGATTCATCCTGTCAATATCGATGAATTCCCATTTCATCGCCCAGTTGAACAGAATATGCATGATGCTGCGCACATGTCCCTTGCTCTTCGGTGCAAGATCGAGGCTCATGAGCCATTCCTCGACAAGGAGGGGTTTCACTTTTCTTATCGGAGTGTCTCCCCACTTCGGCTTCACATGATGCGTGATCCACGAACGATACTTGCTCGCGGTGGAATGACGCTTCGGGAGCTTTTCGCGCACGTAACGGTCTACTAATGCCCCAAACAAAACATCCTCGTTTTGTTTTTCGGAGTTCACCGCTATGCGGAACGACTCAGCCGCTCGCCATGCCTGGGCTTCTGTGGGGTATTGGTCGACGGTTCCGACAATCACTGTTTCTCTCTTGCGCCGTCCATCCGGTCCGGTAGCGTTCCGCTCCCAAACCCAGACATCAGGCTTCCTCTTGCGAGGTTTCCGACGCAAATAGCCGAACTGATATCGCGCTCGCTTGAACATGACGATTTCTCCTTAGTCTGTTCTAGCGGCACGAGTGACGCGATGAATGTAACTCTGTTCGCATCCAGCAGTCCAGCTCCGATGCATAGAAGAACCAGCGACCAAAGCGAAAATGCCCTGGCACCTTGCCACCACGCGCCATGCGCTTGACGGTCTTGGGATGAACACGCACGAGTTCGGCTGCTTCTTCACAAGTCAGCGGACGTTCAATGCCGGATCGTTCGCCGCGCCCGTTCAACTCAGTTGCAAGACCGGTGGCGTCGTCTCTAACTTCTCTTGTGGCCCCGTTTTCTGGTTCGCCTAGGGAGAGATGGACCGTCTCTGCTGGTAGGGACACCTGCGCTGGCGATTGCTTATCTTCAGGCGCGTTTCCTGACGGCTTTGCGGACTTCAAGAGCGACGAACTCGATACAAGGCGCGAGGCATGCTGTCTTGAGGACGCTGTATTCTCGCGCACACCGAATTGGGTTGGACGGGAGTTCATATTTGCTAAGCGGTCTTTGTAAGAGCGTCTCCTTGCGTTTGTTCTTGGTTGCCGTTGTTCGGATGTTGTCCTAGCCAATGCTTGAACTCCTCATCCTTCCGAAACAGGAGCTTGAGTGCTTCACTCACCACGGAGGAAGCGTTGGCGTCGATGAATTCGACGTATTTGTCTAGGTTGATTCTGACGCCCTCCTCCAAGCGAACTTGAAGGGTTGTAGTTCTTGGTTGTTTCGATGGTGTTTTCAGTAGTGCCATGTCCTTTCCTCCTTCTCGCTTTCGAACTGTAGTGCAGCCTGCATTACAAATTGTTTGCCGCATTCCTGCGCGGCAAACCTAGCGCACGCGATCAGCGTGTCGGGCGGGAGCGACCCCACGAACTTTTTGGGCGGCTGGAAGCCGAAAAAGTGGGGTCGCTCCCGCCCATCCTAGTGTTTTGTCCGCGTGCAGATGTCACCTGTTTCATTTACGCATCCGCCGTTCTTTGAAGAGTCTGCGATTGGCTTGTGGGTGACTCTGGGGCTCGCCCCGCACCTGAAGTACCGCGTATCTGTGAGCCGTCACCCCATCTTTTCCGGCTGTCGCCGAATACCGCTTCCTGGCCTGGCACGGTGACGGCTCGGAATAGAACTTTTTGTTGTTGCGTTGTGGTCGTCACTGATTCAGCCCGCCAGTCATTCGGCAACTGGTTTCGCCTCCACAGATGGAAAAGACTGTCGAATATCTCGCCGTTGAAACGCTTCGCGGCCTGGTGTCGGAAGATCATGTCGTCCTCTGTGACAAGGCTGTATTTCCGGTTACCCCATTTAGTTTGGATATCGAAGTAGCGGGTCAAATCCGAGAGGCCCTTGGCTTCCACAAGGAACGAAAAAAGTTCCGCCGCTTCATTCTGGAGGCCTGCTGCCGTTGAAATGTAGATGAATTGGAAGCTCGGAAGCTGCCGGAACAGAGGTCGGTAGGTACGCAGGTGCGCGATGTAGCGGTCGAGGCTTCGGTGCTCGGGATCAACGTAGGTAAACGTCACCACAGGCATGTAATCGGGAGCGGGATAGGCTACGCAGAGCGGAAATGCCTCGGAGAACGTCATGGCCTTGCCATGCTCGCTGGATGGAACAAACAAACTCTCGCTGAGTTTGAACCGTTCGATGAGGTAGCGCCGCTTCTCTTCCGCCGTCTCGAAATAGCGGTCTTCCGGGTTGGCAAGGATGAAGTCAAGACCCAGGAGCCGCGTCTTGATGTAATCGAGTTTGTGCTCCCTGCGAGTGCGGAGATGGGCCTTGCCAATCGCTTCGTAAATCTGGCGAGAACGGAGGTGGTAAACGAGGCTCCGCCGCGTGTATCTCTGGGCCGAGGCATGGCCCAAGGCAAGTAGTTTCTCGACAAAGCGGGCGTTCCGTTTACCGCTCCGGGCATGGCAGAAGTCAAGGAACTGCCGCACCGTGAAATAGCCGCAATGCGCTGCCACAAGGTAGAGAAACCGCGCTTCGGCTTCGGTGTAGCCGAAAGCGGAGAGGTTGGCGAGTTGGGATTCGTAAATGCTCATGGGTTATAGGCTGAAAATCGCCGCGCTCAATTCCCGATCGTCTCGAATACGACGCAATCGGTCCGTATCACCGCGCCGGCCGTAGATTTGGAAGCCGGCGCGGGCCTTCTGCGCCAGCCCGCGCGGGCGGTAATGGTCCGTGGCGAGTTCTAGGTCGCGCCGCTGGATTTCGCCGTCGTTCTCGCGCACATACTCGACCCGCAAATCAGGGATCGGAATCTCACCGGACACAACCTTGAGGTGATACCGTGCGGCAACTCCCTCCTTCACTTCCTCCGGGGCGTGGCCCTTGTCGTCCGAAAGGCGGGCGAGGCGGGCGTAAAGTTCACGCTTGATTTCGTAGTCGAGCTTGACGCGAAGCACCTTGCCGCCGCGCCCTTCGATCTCATCAGCAACCTTGTGATAGAGGCAGTAGAGTTCCGCGTCGTGAATGGCTTCTTTGGGCTTTTTGAGTCCGTAGTAGGTGGCTTGATCCGGGGGAAGGACTTTCCCACGAGACAAAAACTGATGGCCTTCCTTCGTCAGCGTCACTACTTGCATCGGGTTATGGTCTGCGTCGGCAATGCTCATCACGTTCACAAGACCCTGACGAGCTAGGCTTTCGAGATCATTTTCCATATGCGAGCGGTCGCCGTTGTAAGCGAACTCGGCCAGGTCGTTTGCGGCTACGACCCGGAACTTGCCAACTTCCGAGAGAGTGTGAATCTCAGAATCTCGCAGAGAATAGTCCTTGTCTCGATCCGCGTACTTGGTTCGAGTGCGCTGAGAGAGGGTTGCTTGGACGCGTTCTTCACGGGCCAGCGGCGGGCGTTCTCCGCGCGAACATTGCCGTTCCTCGCGGTCGAGTCGGTCGGCCCTATCTTCCTCGCGGTGGATGTTGTGTAGGTTGGTGCGAGCGTTCCAGTCAGAGGATGAACCCCGGCACACATCGCGCCCGGAGCCTGAATCAGAATCGCGAAGATCCTCAATTTCGAATCCGTCAAAGCCTCGGGACATGACAACACTCCGTTGCGCTCAATGCGGAAGGAACACAATTCGACTGCAGAGAAAAACGGGGAAGTCGGAAATGCGAACTGCTCGACATCTATGCTTCTTCCCTCAAAGAGTCCTTAAGAAGAGGGCGAGCCTTGCTCTCCTTCTGGATAGATGAAAACTTCCTCAATGTTCTTGCCGAATACGCGCGCGATCTTAAACGCCAAGTCGAGGCCAGGTTCGTATTTGTTCGTTTCAATCGCGTTGATGCACTGACGGGTCACGCCGACAGTCTCGGCGAGTTCGGCCTGCGACCATTCTTTTTCTGCCCTCAAGACACGGAGCCGGGTCTTCATTGGTACCGCCAGGAAGCGAGAATGAGGCCGATGCTCCAAAGCGCAATCATCAATGCTGGAACCAGGAGAGTGACACCGGACACGAATGCGAATCGCTGGAGAAGACCGACAACCAGCGTGAGAAGCAGAGACGCGACAAAGGCAAAGCTCGTCGCTTCATGATTGATGAGTTTCTGATGTGCGTCTGCGGCTCGGAGGAATCGAAGAAAACTCCAAATGCCACCACCCGCCAAGAGAATGCCGAGCAGCGTCAATGCTTCTTGCGTGTGACTTGCGCGGCCCCCCACGGTGAACGCTGCGATTGAGGCGAACACGAAAACGTAAAACACGCGTAGCGTGCTTCTACGCTGTTTGCTTGGAGACCGAACGTCCGATTGGGCTGTCATGGTGTGACTCCTCCACACCTAGGATAGTAGCCTGTACAGGTCTATATGTCAACTATAGAGTACCTATAGACCTCTTAAAGAGTCTATGTTAAGCTGTCGGTCGGGCTCAGGGACGCGCTAACCATCTGCCCGCGTAGTGGGTCTCTTGACAGGCATCCAATTACAGTCTAATACTTAGATGTTAATTGGAGTAGACATGCCACGGCGGGGACTAAAGTTAAAGCAGGCCAGCGCGGTCCTACAGATAGAGCCGAAGGAATTGCAGAACCTTGTCCAATTCGGCGTCGTGAAGCCCCGACGATTAGAGGGAACGTATTTCTTCGATGCGAACGCTCTCATGGTCGCCAAGGTCGCCTCTTATCTAAAGGAGTCCCTAGGCACGCGGACAAGTGTGCTCTCCAAGCTCATGGAGGCATTTTCCGCGTCCGAAGAAGAACTCAAGTTAGAGAATCCGAAGTACATCATCTTCAACTGCCGACTCGCAGCGGAAGAGGAACCAATCAAACTGGGAGTGCCGTTTCGAGCCCTGGGGGAACAGATTGAGGAGCGAATGAGCCGGGCTGATCTCTACAAGGACCTGCCACGTGGGAAAAAGCGGCGGGGCTGGAAAAAGGAATTTCTGGAATCGCTAACCGAGGCGGCAAAGGACATCGGAGAGGTCTCCGAAGAAGAAATCTTGCGCACGGTTCGGAGCTATCGTAAAGAGAGACGTGCGCCAGAGATCACCGTCGCCGCAGAAAGCTAGGAAACGCAAGCCACGGGCCGTCGTTGACACGAGCGTGCTCGTCGCTGGCATATCGGGCTTCCGAGAGCCGTTTGTTCCCGGGCGGAATCCGAGTGCCGATGTGCTACACAACTGGGCCGAGCGGAACAACTTCATCTGGCTCATAACCGAGGACATTCTGGATGAATACAAGGAAGTTCTGAAGCGCCTCCGCGTTCGTCCGAATGTCATCGGAAAAGTCATCAACCTGATCCGCGAGCGGGCCGAAGAGGTGAAGGTGCATGCCTCGGTTCAAATTTCTCCCGATTCCAAGGACGATGCCTTTTGCCTTTGCGCTGAATCCGGCAAGGCAGATTTCGTGGTTACTCTCAACACCAGAGACTTTCCGCAGGCGCGTCTCAGATCGAAAATCGTTCTTCCAACTGAACTCATAAGCTGAGCGAAGCGACCTTCGCCGCTCCTCACCTTCGTTGTATTCCAGGTTTCTGCGGCTTGAAATCGGAGTTTTGTCGACTTGGCTCCCGCGATGCAGGTAGCGATACCGCTGCGAGCATCGTTACCGTCAGCGCGAAGCTGTTCGAACCCATTTATGGTGCATCCTGCCCAAAGCGCTTGACGATCGCCGCAGGTGGATTCGGATACTCCTTGACCAAGCGTTCGTAGACCAACCTGACCTGCCGCGCAGGGGATAGGACAAAGGGGACGATCCAGACGAGGGCCGGTGCGGCCGCCGATGGACCCTGTCATGGTGTTCCCGTTTCCTCAACAGCGCGATTAGTAGTCCACGTCTAGCAATTGGTCCACGCTCAAATCTTCGTTAGCCTTCAGGGCCTGCTGGCTGAGGCCAGATTCGCCGAGCTTGATGGTCACCTTGTCGATCGTGCCCGTGAACTTGTTATCGCCCTGCTTGTAGTCGTCGGTCACAACCGTATAGAGGTTCTCGCCCACATCCGTCGTTTCCGCGCCAAACGCGTTTGGATGGGTGTGCTCGATGCGGCCGCTGGCGACCTTTTTGCCGTTGACCAAGATCGAACCATTACCTCCCGCGCCCGGCTTACCTCCATCGTAAGCAAACTCAAACCGCAGCGTCACCGGCCCAGCAGGCAGGATCGCGGGGCCAGCGATCGTGTAGGTTTCTCGACCGAGAAAGTTGTAGGCGAACTTGGGTTTGTCGTCCTTCACGTATAGACTCCAGCCACCCATTTCCCCGCCCTGTGCGAGAATCACCCCCTCGGCGCCAGCCTGCGGGACGTCGATGTCGGCTGTGATCACGAAAGAACGGTTCTTGACGTTGATGAAAGCATTCTCGGGTATTCCCACCATGCCTGGATAGACCGTCATTTCCGTGCGACCTTCCATCAGATCCGGACGCCCGGCCAGGGCCGGGTTGAAGCGCTCCCAGGAGCGGTCGTCAAGCGGTAACACGTTGTACTTGACGGCCTCCTCAAGGAAGAGTCCTTTCATCTCTTCGAGTTTTTCGGGATATTTCGCGGCAAGGTCATGCGCGCAACTGAAATCCTTCTCTACGTCGTAAAGCTCCCACTTGTCGTCAGCAAACGTGGCCCGCGGCTTAGGTTCCCATGGCGGGCGATGCACCGTCGTGGCGAACCAGCCGTCGTGGTAGATGCCCCGGTTGCCTGCCATCTCGAAGTATTGCGTGGTGTGGCGCGACTTCGCGTCAGCGTTATTAAAGGTGTCGAGCATACTCACGCCTTCGATGGGTTTCTGCCGGACACCATAGACGACCGCCGGCTGAGGCACTCCAACTGCCTCTAACACCGTCGGGGCGATGTCAATCATGTGGTACCACTGCGTACGCAGGCCGCCCTGCTCCCTGATGCCCTTCGGCCAATGGACCACAATGGGCTGGCAGATGCCGCCGTAGGAAGCCACTTGGTGGCCCCACGCAAACGGCGTCGCACCGGCGAACGCCCAGCCGTTGTTATACAAAATGTGAGATTTCGGCCCACCGATTTCGTCATAGTGCTTTAAAGCAATGTCGAGGGGTTCTGGCAGTCCGTTGAATACGGACAGTTCATTGAAGGCACCGTTGGGGCCGCCCTGGAAAACCGAGCCGTTGTCGCCCGTGATGTAGAACACCAGCGTGTTGTCCATTTCACCCATGGCCTCGATCGAGTCCAGGAAGCGTCCAATTTCGTAGTCGGTCACCTCGGCAAACGCGGCATAGATTTCCATGTACCTGGCAAACACCTTTTTCTCGTCGGCCGTCAACTGATCCCATTCCTGGATCCCCGGCGGCTTAGGCGCGAGCTGAGTGTCCGGGGGCACAATCCCCAGCTTGATTTGTCGGGCCAGCGTTTCCTTCCGCACCTGGTCCCAGCCCTGATCGAACTTTCCCTTGTACTTGTCGCGCCAGTTGTCTGGCACTTGGAACGGGCCGTGGGTGCCGATGGCGGAGTAGTAGACGAAAAAAGGCTTGTCAGGCGCGAGTGAACGCTGGGAATGCACCCAGTCAATGGCCTTGTCGGTGATGTCTGTGCTGGCGTAGTAATTGGGGACGGGGTGCAGATCCACCCTGTTCATGTTGTCGTAAACCACTGGATGAAAGAGGTCAGCCTCGCCTGCCATGAAGCCGTAGAACCGTTCAAACCCGCTATGCAACGGCCAGCGGTCGAACGGTCCCACAACGCTGGATTCCCACGGCCCCAGCTCGTGGCACTTGCCGAACATAGCGGTGCTGTAGCCGTTGAGCCGCAAAATCTCGGGCAGCATGGTGACGCTGGCAGGACGCATCGCGGTGTACCCCGGGAAGGCGGTGGCAATTTCCGAGATCACGCCGAAGTTGGCGCTATGGCTGTTGCGGCCGGTAAGCAGAGCCATGCGGCTAGGGGAACACAGCGGCGGCACTTTGAAATTGTTGTAGCGCAGCCCCGTTTTGGCCAGCCGCTCCAGCGTTGGCATCTGGATCGGCCCTCCGAATGTCGATGCGTCGCCGAAGCCGAAGTTGTCGAGCAGAATGACCACCACATTGGGAGCGCCCTTCGGAGCCTTCACCTGGAACCGCGGTGGGGCTTTTGCGTTCCTCGCATCAAGTTCGGTGATTGGCGGATACTTCGGCTCGGGGACGGGCAGCACGGTACGGTCCACGGAGTCGGCCGCGCTGTTTTGGGCCTCTGCCTTGTTGCCAGCATAGGTCGCCGCCAGCAGTACAACCAACACCAGAGCAAAGAAACTTTTCATGGTCTTCTCCTATCGATGAATCTCAACCGAATCGCAAGTGACGAAGCCAGAAGCGACCGACTACGGCGTCGCCGGCGCCTCCGGTCCCGAGGGCGGCGCCTGCAGTTTGGGAATGCGGAAGGTATACGAGCCACCAAATGCAATCGTGCGGCCTTCCGGCCGCGCAAATGCCCGGTACTCGTCTTCGAACTTGAAAAAGAAATTCAGTGCCTTCACGGGAAGGATGAAGTTAGTCTGAAATCCGATGGCATGTACCGAGTAATACGGCAATACGTTCGCTGGTATATTGGGCGCAGCCAAGCCCTGATTGTTGCTCACTTGCCATTGATCGTAGCCAATTACGCCGAGCTGCAATAGCCTGGTGAAATCCTTTTTCAGCGGCAGAACCTGGCCAATTCCCCATTCTGTTGTGAACGCCTGTCCCGGCGTTGCATTCGTCCCCGTGGCGGTCGTTTTGCTCCCGTGAAACTCCCAATCGGTGAACAGACTGGCGCTGGTGCCTTTGTTCTTCGTTATGTAGAAGGTAGTCCCCGTCACGAAGTGATTTCCCCAATATCCGGACCCGACATTATCGGGCGCCCCGGCCGAGTAACGGCCTGTCGGCGCCATAAATGCATATCCAACGTAAACGTCGGCTCGCTTGAGGGTCCAGCCCAGCGTCACCGGTTGTACCCAGGTATCGGCGATGCCTTCGCCGCCCGCATTGAGCGCTATGTTTGGAAACCTTAATGAACCCAATGTCAGCGAGCCGTTTGCGAGGACTGGTGCCGCGACCATAAATGCGAGCTTCGCGCCCAAAAATTTGAACTTCGGAACATAAAAAAAGATGTTTTCCACTGCCCATATATCGTAAGAACCCGTTAAGGGAACTGAGTTTCCGCTCCCGTTCTTGAGAGTGTCCGCAGAGTAGTTGATCGTCAGATTGGCATAAGTGAATCCAGGATCCGGGAGGACACCCGCGTTTAAGCCCTGCTGCCCTGGAATGTACTGGCCTTTTTGTTGCGCCTTCGCGGGCGCTACGCTGAAGACGAGGACGCATATGAGGGCCGTTAGCCTTATCTTGATTCTCACGCGATTGCTCCTCATGACTCACGAATATCGAGTTCTGCGGGGCCAATCCTACCATCGGCTTATCAATAGAGCTTTGTCAAAATTAACGCTCGTACCCCAGAAAAATTGAAGGCATGCCCGACCCGCACCTGCGAAACCACTCCTCGGATTGCAAGAGGCCTTAAACAGTCGGCAACAGTGCCTATATTAGTTAAGCGGCGCAATTGTCAAAAGTGACAGACACTTGATTGGAGATGTCTGCTCAAAAAATGTTTGACAGGGCCGACATTGTTAGAGATGTTCGGCAATCCTACCAATCGGGAGTGAGCCAGCTCTGCTGGGGCCGATGTAGGCGGCACGGATACACACGGGGGACCACTCGCCGCGATCTTGAACAGGAAAAAGACTTTTTGAGCACCACTCTACTTGCCGAGCTGCATGAGAGCTGCGCGCAAGGGGGCACTTGAAAGTGGCATGAGTCCCGCATATGGCCTATACATTTCAAGGATCATGAGGATCGCGCCGGAAACTGACGCTGCGGAAACGAACATACAAGCGACCACAGCCGGATTTCGAGGGGCATACAAGCCGAAGCTAACAAAAATTACTGTGAGCCAAAATACCAGAGTTATGAGTAATGGCATGGATACTGAATTGGCCTGCTGAGCGTACTGCGACCAGCGTGTTTGTCCGAGACCCCACACGACACTCAATGCCTGGGCCTTAAGTAAACGTTGACTCTCATCCTTCGGCGAGAGATCCAGTATTTTGTCGGGCAGGACTTCCGACCCGGTAGATGGCTCACCCAGCTTCGGAGGATTCCCAGCGTTTTCCGGCCACATCTGATCCAGAACTCGAACGACCGAGTCGCGCAGCACCTCCCGCGTTTCCTTCGTTTCCGGACCATAATGAGCCAAGACGCGGTCGAGAAGGACGACTTTTGCGGAGCTATCCATCAGTCCTGCATTTTGCGCGTCAAGCGAACTTTTTGCCGAAGCGATCAGAAGCCCGAGTACAAGGGCAGCCATGGTGGAAACCAGTGCCATGCCCAGCTTCACTACTTCTTTCGAGTCAGCACTCAGGTAATGCTCGGGCAAAGCGGCGCGTAGCAAGATGCCGAGTAACGCGCCTCCGAAGACGAGCACGAATACGACCGAACTGATTGCAATGGAGTTCATGAATGCTTCGCCGCTCCCCTCATCGCGCTGATGGTAAGGGAGAGCAAACCGGTAGTCCAGTTTGTGCGGCTGCATCCGGACGAATCAGTTACCCAGATGTAAATCGCTGTTCACGCAAGCGGTGAAATCGAAAAGCCGGACGGGCACTAGGAAGCAATCCGCATGCCTGATTAACGACTTATCGGAGGTTGACCAGGGTGGTCCACAAGATTTCAAGTCCTCATTGATCTAACTTGGACCGCGGCGCCGAGCACCACCTCCACTCGTACTCCGCGCGCCACTGCTCCCGACCGTGCGCTGGTTGTTTTGGGTCTGTGCAGATCCCCTCTGCCGGTTCTGCATCTCCGAATTGAGACTTTCGGTGGACATGGTGCTCGACGGGCGCGCCTGAGTCGTACCTTGCGAACGTTGCTGTGTGGTTGCCGAAGAAGGTTGTGGACTTGTGGGAGGCTGCTGAGAAGACCGTTTTTGCTGCTGGGCCTGTTGTGCATTGGCCTGGCTATTCGGATTCTGTTGCTGATAGGACTGCTTTTGTTGTTGTGCCTGTTGCTGGTTTTGAGGCTTGTTTACGGTGTTCCAGGAACCAGAACCATTGTCATATTTTTGCCAGCCGGAACCGGTGTTCTTGTAGACGTTCCCGTCCTTTCCGGCGTATATGTCTCCGCTCGAAGTCTTTCCGACCGCAGCATTGCCGTAGGCGGTGGAAGCACCGACTGCCTTTCCGCCCTGCGAGCCTTGCAGGGAACCAACGGTTCCTTGGGCGGTGGAGTAGTGCTGAGCGTACGCGGATTTATTTCCGTTCGAAACGTAGGATTGCCCCCACTGCGCGGTCGGGCTGGATCCCTGATGCGTTGCAGCGTAGGTTCCGGTGTAGGGGTTGTAGGCTTGCCCAACGCTTTGCCGGCCGTAAGGAGTTGCGACGGAAGCGCCTTGTTTGTACGTGCCTGTGTACGGATTATACGAAGCCGCCCGCGTTGCTGAGCCATACGGCCCGTAAGCAGTCTGATAACGACCGTATGAACCGTTGGTGTTGTAAAAAGTGCCGTACCCATACGGCATTGGGTACGGGCGATAAACGGGATATCCATAAGGTGGGCGATATATATACGGCGGATAATAATACCCGGTTCCGTTGGCAACGATTGCACCAACGGTAACTCCTATAACAAAGGCGCCGAGATATCCAGCCGTGTGACTGCATTGTACGGTTCCACTGGGGGTCGTTGTTTGCGTCACGTAGGTCACGTTGTAAACCGGCGAACTTGGCGGGATTGTGTAGATCACTTGTGGGACAGAACTGGCTGTCGTCCAAGGCCCTTGAGCGTTCGGAGACATGAACCACACGCCCTGTAAGCACAAGTAGTAGACATCGCCCACTTTAATGACTTTGTCGGCGGTGTTTGTCGCGTAGGAGAGTGAAGTTCCTTCGATGGGCGCGAACTGCGGATCGCCGCTGTAGCTCACCTTGGCCTGCGCTGCGGCAGACTTGGGATCAATCTCCATGACCGTGGGAATCTGTGCGATCAATACCGCGTTTTTAGCTTCTTCTGTTCCCGGCACCGAGGACAATATGCCGCTGGCTGGACTGGATAGTGGAATCTTGGCAAAGTCTGCCGGTAGATCCGCGGAAGCGAATGTCCACTGGCCCTGCATGTCCTTGGACCGGAACCAGCGCCCTGCAGCCAGAAAGTAATATTCTCTCGTGGGCGTGTACAGAAAAAACGCGCTGTCCGTGTTGGTGGCGTAGAGAAGCTGCGTCTGCGGAATCTTTGCGTAAACCGGTTTTCCGTTGAAGAGAATGACTTCGGCTGGGACAGTGCTATAAAACACTTTTGGAATTGGACCGCTGGATTGCGCAGGCAGTGGAATCATTTTCTTCAAATCGGCCCATTGGGGATCCGTGGGGAGTTTCTCCATGTCCTTCGGTA
>CAWIRJ010000002.1:0-752456 GCA_963838475.1 uncultured Acidobacteriota bacterium | reverse complement strand
GTAACCTCCCGTTCGCTATCGACTGGGCTGTAGTATCCTCCAGCCTCACTAACGAAATTGGATAGGCGGCAAAAAGGTTCTACTGCGCTCCGTTATGGGCAAAGTACATGAACCGAAATTCTAGAAGAGTCATGCTCGGAATTTTGGCCGGCGGCATCGCCAGCGCTGTGCTTATTTACACTATCCCTCCCCCTTTCGCCGGAGTGCTCCTGGCGATCATTGTGGGTGCGGTCTATTCCGCGAGTGTGTCTAACAGTCGCGGCGCCTATGTCGACAACATGATGACCGCCGCGGCACTGGGCGTGCCGCTATGGGCTTTGATCAGCGTCGTTGCGATACCGCTGATCGCCCACAGCGCCCCGGATTGGAGTGCGGAGCAAATGCGCACGCACTTTCCAGCTCTTGTGGGCTGGGTTCTTTACGGGGCACTGCTCGGCTTGCTGACACAAGGATTCAACGATCTCGCCGACCGGATCTTCGGACCTGAACCTGAGCGCGCGAATAGCTTGCCGAGGGAGGTGAAGCGCATCGTTGTCATCGGCGGCGGATTTGCGGGTATGAAGACTGCCGAAAGCCTCGAGCATCAGTTCTTGCGCGACCGCTCTGTGAGCATCACTCTAATCAGCGACACGAACGCCCTTTTGTTTACACCGATGCTGGCGGAAGTTGCGGGCAGCAGCCTGGAGCCGAGTCATATCAGTACCCCACTCCGTTCTAGTCTCCCGCGCACGAACTTCGTTCGTGCGACCGTTGAGAGCGTGGACCTGGAAAAGCGGAGAGTGAAATTGGCAGCGACTCCAAGCTCCGGCGAAGGCGCGCCGCGCGAAATTCCTTACGATCAACTCGTGCTCGCGCTTGGCGCTGTCTCGAATTACCTGGGCATGGCGGACGTCCAGAAATACGCGCTCGACTTCAAGAGCCTGTTGGATGCGATCCGAGTCCGCAATCGCGTGATTGAAATGTTCGAGCGGGCGGACAGCGAGGCGAACTCCGAGGTGCGGCGTCGTCTGCTGACATTTGTGATCGCCGGAGGAGGCTTCGCCGGCGTCGAGCTGGCTGGGGCGCTCAACGACTTCGGCCGTGGGATTCTGGCCGATTATCCGAACCTGCGGCCCGAGGATTTCAAAGTCATACTGGTGCACTCAAGAGATCACATTCTTCCGGAGCTTAGCGAATCGCTCGGGCGGTATGCGCAGGAAAAAATGGCCGCTCGCGGCGTGATCTTCCGGCTCAACGCGCGCCTCACGAATTTCCAACCCGGCCTCGTAGTGCTGAGCGACGGAGAAATCCCGGCGGAAACGCTGGTCTGGACAGCCGGCACCGCTCCGAACCCTCTCCTGCGCGATCTTCCGGTCGAACGGGACAAGCGCGGCGCTGTGATCGTTGAGACCACACTCGCAATCAAGGATCATCCGGGCGTCTGGGCATTGGGCGATTGCGCGGCGGTGGTGGACGGCGTCACTGGCAAGCCTTGCCCGCCGACCGCGCAATTTGCAATTCGCGAAGCTCCCGTACTAGCAAAGAACATCCGCGCGTCGCTCGAAGCGAGGCCCTTGCAGGCATTCCATTTCAATTCTCTCGGCGCCCTTTGCGTCGTCGGCCACCAGACTGCTTGCGCGGAGTTGTCTATTCCCTTTGCGCGCACGAAGTCCGTGCGATTTTCCGGCTTGCTGGCATGGGTTATGTGGCGAGGAATCTATCTTTCAAAGCTGCCAGGGTCGGAACGTAAGATTCGCGTCCTGATGGACTGGACGGTCGAGCTTTTCTTTCCACGCGACATTGTTCAGACCATCGATCTGAAATAGAGTCTGCACCATGAGCAAAGATTCGAAGGCAATCGCATCTGAATGACGAAACATTTCGCACTTTGGATGGACCCTTTGCTGGGCTTGCTCGCTGGTTTTGCCGGCGGCTTGCTTTGCAAAGCCGCGCTTGGTTCGGGGACGACGCGCTATCTTGTCCTCGCGTCCCTATTCGGGCTGGCCTTCGGCTTTTTCTTTTCGAAAAGAGCCACGAGCCCGGGAGCCGGCCTCATCTGGAGTCTTGGTTTTGTATTTTTGTTGTGGGTTGCGGTCCCCGCAGGTCTCGGCCATTTGCTTTCCGGTAATCGCCACGTCGAAAGCATGTTTGGAGATGCGCAGGAACACTTTCCGGAGTTGGTGGCTTACCTCGTCTGCCTTGGAATGCCGGTCGGGCTCATTCTGGGCATTTCTGGCGCCATCCGCGGCAAGACGAACCAGTCGCCGTTTAGTTGGGGGCGAGCCGTTGTTGTCGGCGGCTTCTCAGGTCTGCTCGGCGGAATGATATTCGGACGATGGATGTCTTCGGGAGATTTTTTCCCGTTGCTTGGTGGATTGGGAGTGATTCATTCACACGACACGACGGTTGCACTGCATTTCGGGATTGCCATCTTGATCGGCGCAACGTACGGACTGCTCTTTCAGCGGGACGTTCGCGGATTCGGCTCGTCGATGGGTTGGGGCCTGGGCTACGGAATTTTTTGGTGGTTTTTTGGCACGCTCACGATGCTGCCATTGGTCACCGGGGAGGCTCTCGATTGGTCTTCAGGCAGGGGCACCGCGCTTTTCGGCTCCCTGGTCGGCCACATTCTCTACGGTCTGATCGTCGGCGTGGCCTATGCCACCGTGGATCGGGTTTGGGTCCGCTTATTTATTCAATCGGATCCTCTGAATCGTGAACCTGAAGGCCCCGGTCTACGTCTTTTTCGATCTCTGCGTTGGGGGGCTTTCGCAGGCTTAGTGGGAGGACTCGTGGCGAGCCCAATCCTCTTCGCGACTGGTGTTCTCTCATCAGTGGTGGGCCTCGACACGCACCTTTCTGGGCCTGAAGGCTTCTTGGTCAACGTGCTTGTGAGTTCTCTAATCGGAATGACGTATGGTCTGCTGTTTCGACACGAAGCTCCCAATTTGGGCCTTGGAGTTATGTGGGGATGGCTCTTCGGACTGATCTGGTGGTACATCGGGCCAATGACCCTTCTGCCGCTGATTCTAAGGGGCGAGATCGATTGGAGAGCCAGCGCGGCATCGGCGCTGCTGCCGGCTTTGACTGGCCACTTACTTTTTGGCGCGGCCACGGCCCTAGTCTTCCTCTCGCTCGAACGACGCTATACGCGCTCTCTCTTCTTGGATCCCCGTGCAGCCGCTCGCGAACTGCGCCGGATCCGTCCAGTGGGAACACCCGCACCCGCCTTGTGGCTCTTCGCACTTGGGCTCGGAGTCTTATTGCCGATCCTATTAGGCTAATGCCCGTGAATCGCAGTAAATGCGAAACGGAACGGTCACGGAACGCGAGGCGGAAATCTCAGGTCTGACCGCGAAGACCCTCGGACGTGGGAAGGGTAGCGTCCACGCGCAGATTCGCGACCTGCGTAGATTTGTTGAGAGCAATCTCAGTGACCTGCGTAAGCTGCTTTCATCCGGAGATAATGCTCTCGCGATGCGAATGGAACTCGCAAAGCATGTTCAGGAGGTCGTGATCTTGCGAGAAGACAGTGGCGCGATTAAGTACAACGGCAAATGGGACTTGCTAGGTGAAGCTGCGCAGTTGGGATGGTGCCGAGGGCGCGGCTCGCTCCATATTGCCTCAGACGTTCCTACCTGTAATTCCCTTTGAAGGTTTTTTCAAAAAAGCGGCGTAACACCGGCTACGGGTCTGCGAAAACACCGTTTGCGAGCAGGCAGGTAAGAATATTCAATCATTTAGAGAAGGGGTTTTCCTATGAAAAAGAAACCGATGACGGTGACAGAAATGGCTCGTCGAGGCGGATTAGCCCGAACCAAAAAAGTTCCCAAGCGCCATTTGAGCGTGATCGGGTGGCTTGGTGCGCACGCACGATGGGAAAAAGCCCGTCGCGGGAGCACCGAGAAGAAATCGAGCCAGCTTCGAGGCTCATAAAGATCGCTGGCCGCGTGACGGCCTCACGTGTCTCCACCGTGGCTGCCCTTGCCCACGGTGCCAGCGTACCGGGAAAGGCGGTATTCGTTTCTAGGCGCGAGTACCGCCTCCGCCGGAAAGGATGAGTGAAATGTTAGGACTCTTTATATCGAACGACGGCGAGTTTTCAATCATCGAGGGCCGCGACTTCGCGCTCGCCCCGGAACTAGCCGCGTGTCCGCATCGGGGTGATGACGTTTACCGGTTGATCGCAATGGATGCCGTCGTTCTGAATGGTCAGCCTGAGGTCGTTGCGGTCTACGAAGAAAGGCTGCCCGGCTTGTGGGAAAAAGCTGTGCGGCCGGAACCGAAGGAGCGCAAGACATGCAACGAGTGAAGAAAGTCGCGACGGTTAAACCTGCAAACAGGCGTAGGCAGGCGCGAAAAACGGTAGCCGTCCCAAACGGCGAAAGAACACGTTTCCAGAAGGGGTGTCCGTCTCCAAATCCGACTGGCCGTCCTAAGTGGGCGGCGTTTTCTCAACTTGCGCGCGAGCGCCTCTTGGAGCCTGTTCCGGACGATGAAAGCGGACGAACCCATTCGGAAGTTCTATTCGACATGGCATTTGATAGGGCGCGTAAAGGTGATCTGGACGCGGCTGAATTCCTTCTCGACCGAGCAGAAGGCAAACCAGTTCAATCCGTCAATACGCAAGTTACCTCCGTAACTCCCGTAGAAAAACTACAGAATTGGTACGCGCAACTCAGCGATGCCGAATTGGACGCGAAGGAAAAAGAGTTGCTTGGCCTTATAGCCAAAGAAAAACAACAAAAATTACTGCCGGGAGCTACGGAGCCCGCCGCCAATGGATGAACGCATTCGGGCAATCGTCGAATCCGCAGGCGGACGGTTTGTGCAAGTGCGTGACGACACCGTTTATTTTCGCGACGGAATGAACGGCGCGCAGTTGTCTCTCTACCTAACGGCCTGCCGGAGTGTAGTCGACGTCGCGCTCGCGATAAAAGCCAATCGCGAAAAAATCCGTACCGACCTGAATATTTGGGAACGCGCCGGTTCAGTCGAAACACAAGTTTAGCTCTCGGGAGGGGGCAAATTATGAGCAAACGATTCAAGGACACCAACGGAGCCGGAGCCTCGGTGATAAACAAGTCTGATCGAATGAAACTCATCGGGCATCTTCAAGACGCGTCCGCGAGCGTTCCCGATGCGGGCCACGTCGTTCACGGGCATTTGTTGAAGGCCGCGAACACAATCGGAGCGGTCGAAGATAGGAGCGAAGATCGAACGGGTGCACGCGGCGACTTGACCTCGCCCGGTACGTCTCAAACCTATCCGAGCCGCGTCGGACAGGCCACGAGCGTTCCTGTCGAGATCGCGGCCCGTTCTCAACGCGCGTTTGAATTGCATAAGAAATCGCTGCAACAAACCGGAGCGGCTAGAAAGGCCACATTAGACGCGATGGACGCAGAGTACGACGAAATAGATCGGCTTAGAAAGCATTCTGCTTCCGAGTCCATGACCGAGACCGACGTGGCCGCTTTGCGTGGCAACTTCGGCGAAGAGGCCACAAAGGCCGCACTTAACAAAGCGCAGGCTGCAACCGCTAACAAATTCCAGCCGATTTTTCAGGAAGGCGGAAAGCCCTCCGGTGATCGGCGGACTTTCGCTGGCAGGCACGGCGGATAACGGTTCTTGAAGAAGTAAATTTCGTTTCAAAGGAAAAACCAATGAAACAGGAAACGGAAGCAGTAGAGCAGAAGGCCGCGAAGGGCGACTTCCACGAAGGCTGTGGCGGAAGCATATTTATTTCGGCATCGGGAAAAGTCTGCCTGAAATGTCACGAGCTACTCGGCGGACAGAAACAGTTCGTCGATCGTACGCCGCATCGGACAGCGAATGCTGGCGGATTACCCGCGAGGGCTTCACATGCTTTCTCGTCAGGAAGAATCGTCTGAGGTTGACTGGCCGCCACGAGCGATTACCGCTCGCACGAAGGGCTGTCGCGCCTGTTATGGCGTAGCGGTTCCGAACGGTAATAACTCGTGGCGTTGTTTGAAGTGCGATCGAGAGTTCCACAACGATCACACG
The DNA here is from genome assembly GCA_963838475.1 of uncultured Acidobacteriota bacterium. GTDB lineage: Bacteria > Acidobacteriota > Terriglobia > Acidiferrales > UBA7541 > Palsa-295. The sequence continues at coordinate 746,453 of CAWIRJ010000002.1, read as the reverse complement.
GCGGTCGCGAGAGAGAAATCCGATGGCGAGTCTATCTCAGCGTAAGCAATCGGCGGCCGAACAGCACGCGGCAATTCGCACGGCGCTGCTTTGGTGTGCGCTCCACGGCGGCTTATTTCCTGTTCGAAGTCATGCCGTTGGTGATCTTGAAGTTTTGCTCGGTTGCGGTTGCCGACGAACCGTTCAAGAACCGAAACCGGGAGCCTACTTTCGAAACTATCCGTAGGTGGGCAAAAACCCTAGTTCCGGGCTCGCGCTAAGTCGGAGAAACGAAGCGTCACATCGCGGCGATTTCGGGTAGGGCAGAAACACTTGTTTGATTCGCAGTCGGACACCCATGAAGCTAACCGAAGAACAGAAAAAACAAATCGGAGAAGATCACGGTAGCTGCGTCAACGAAGCGTGCGATGCTTGTGGCAGACTTCTCGGCGCTGTACGCCACACGCGCAAAAATGAGCCCGGCGAATGGTGCAGCGAACGATGCCGCGACGGAGTAGCGCAGGTCGAAGTAAGACAAGCTCGACAGGGTTTGCGCACGCGTATGAGGCAAGCGTGCGCGATGCGATCTAGGACTCAAAAAGTAGTGGCTGTGGCCTCAACAATCTAAAGAGTTTAACCGGTGAGTTACCCCCCACTTTAGCCACTTACCACGTTCCGTTGATTTCAGGCCCGCAAATCGCCTCTAATTGCGGAATGACGGAGATTTACTTTCGAGAAGTGAAGCGCAGGTGAATAGTACCGCCCGGTCGATCTTTTTCGATTACAAATTTCGACCAAGCGGACTGAGCATCCTTTCCGGGCCATAGCCAATTGATGAAATGAACGTGTGCGCCTTCTTTCCAATGGTTCGGCCTGTCCTCCTCAATATCGCGTTGGTCAAAACAGAAAAGATGCCATCTAGAAAAGTCGGCCACGTAAAATATGTGGCCCACAATGTACCGCCGTTCCTTAAACATTTGAGACATCTTTCTCACAGCTTTTTCCGCTTCGGGCGACAACAATCCAACCGGGTTGTTCTTCAATGCTTGGGTCTCCGAATCTGACGGTTCCAAATGGGGCGGGACTATGTCTTGATAATATATCCGATGCAAGAAGGGAATCGCGGAGGCTTCGCAGGACAAGATCAGAGAAGCAAAATCATCACCGCTGATCTGGACAGTTTTGCAATAACGCTCAAGCTCTGACTTCGTTTCAAACTCAAATATTTTCAGCAGACCTTCTAAGTTCGATTCGCTCATTTGAAAAGTGTTCTTACGGTCAGAAATGCTACGATTCGCGGCTCGCTGCCCAAATTTCGTCAATTTGTTTTTGCGTAAGTAGGCCAAACGAGCGGCGCGGCTTGCCTCCCGTTGCGACTTGAATCACATCCTCCAAATCTTTCGCTTCCCACGCTGCGGTCAATCGAACGCGGAATAGTTCTAAAGCATTTTGGTGCGCGCGAAGTATTTCCCGCGCCTCGGAAAAATATTCCTCGATCGGCCCGCCTCCGCGTTCGTCAATTTTTTTTTGATCGTCTGCTGATGCTTCGCGGTCATAATCACTGTCAGGAAAACAGACCTTTTCGCCAGCGATTCCGCCCGCCAGAAAGACGAAACGCTTTGCGAGGTCGTGAGAATCCATATCGCATATGTTCTGCGTACGCCAGTTGCTTACCTCGATTTTGTTGAAATGAAAGCCAAAGTGTAGGCCGACGACAACATGCCCGGCTTCATGGCAAATTGCGTGCCGAACGTCGATGTCGATCACATTCATGTCTGTGTAAAGCGCGCATTATAAAGCGAGCCACGTTAAAAATCCCTAATTTATCCAGCCAGTTGAGGAGACAATGCGTGCGTCGACGGAGTAGAATCCCGCGCAACGGAGGCACCATGAATTTCCATTCACTCGGCTACGAAGACCTAGAGAGAAGGCTGCTAAAGTTAGAAAAGCAGAACCGTCGATTCAAAAAATTCGGAGCCGCCGTGCTGAGTATCGCAGCATTGCTCATGGTTATGGCTCAAGCCCCAGCGAGGAAAATTATTGAGGCGAACGAATTCGTTCTGAAAGATGGCACTGGAAAAGTACGCGCCAGATTGTCGGTGCAGGATGAAACTTTAGGTGGCGGCGGTTTTCCAAAGATGGCCTTCATCGACGAGAGCGGCAATACAAGTGTTGAGTTGGACGGCAGTATTTCCGGAATGTTTGGTGGAACGATAGGTATCTCAAAGGAGAACGGAGAACGTGTTAGTACCCTTTTCGCTGATAGTGACGGCGGTAGATTTTGGGTTTCCGACGGAAAGGCTAACGGAAAGCCAAGTTCAAGTGTTTGGTTGACGCCGGGCAACGTGGATATAACAGACACAAAAGGTTTTGAGACAGTCCTCGGAAAAGAAGAACTCGTGACACCGACGACCGGCGAGACCCATAAGACTTCTGCGGCTTCAATCGTGATGTCAGACAAGAAGAAGAAGGTGATCTGGCAAGCGCCGTAACACGATTTCGCGAATCCCTACCACCCGGCAGCCCCCGCGCGGTCTACGATGCTAAGATTAGTTCATGTCCGTCGAGTCGTTTCTTGATGGTCTAGAGCCCGAAGACAAAGAGGCCGTCATTTGGCGGTTCATGGACTTCAAGAAGTTTCGTGATCTCATTGACACCAGCGAGTTGTATTTCTGCCGGGCTGATCTTTTCGATGACAAAAGCGAGGGTTTGCCGCCCGAGGATTATCTTCGTTTCCTCGATCCACACGGAACCCGAACAGAGGACGAACTGAATAATGCGATCGGTTCGGATGCTCAATTCCGCGAGGGGTTCTTCATCAATTGTTGGCATTTGCTCTCTGAGGAACTCGCTCGCATGTGGAAGGAATATGCTCACGACGGAGTTGCTGTTTCATCGCGTTATAACCTGCTCAAGGGAGCTTTAAATTCGTGTGACGGTCAGGTGTACTTGGGACTCGTGCGCTATGGCTGGAAACACTTAACGGGCTGGAACGTAATTCGCCACATAACCACCAAGCAGGAGAAGTTCAAACACGAGCAAGAAGTGAGGGCGTTTCTCTGGATTCGGAACCCGTATGGTGGAATAAATCGCCATTTTGACGAACACAATAAGCCGCATCGTTTACCGCTCACGCCACCGCCTGACCGAGTCCCGATTTGTCAGCGGCGAAAAATCGACATCCAATCGGTGATCACGGAAGTCATAGTCAGCCCGTTGGCCTCGGATGGATTCCTGCCGGAGGTTGAGCGAGTGGTGCGCGAACGCGGTTACTCAATTCCGGTTCGGCCTTCTGAATTGACTCAGTACAAGCACTTGCTCCCAGATCGATTCTTAAACATTTGATTTCGCCACGCAAGATTTTCACAAATCCGATCTTCAATCATCGAGAGTTGCGGGTTCGAACGTACGAGGGTTTTTGTCTCAGACCTCGAATAGATTATGAATCCGTCGTAAGATTGTACGAATGCGCGACGACTTTGCCGAGGAAGTGAAACGCACTTTAGCCGCTCGGGTGCATTCCTTCTGTTCGAATCCCGACTGCCTCGCACAAACTACTGGCCCCCAAGATGACCCGACAAAGGCGGTCAATCTTGGAGTGGCAGCCCATATCACAGGCGCGTCTCCGGGTGGCCCGCGTTACAATCCCACACTTTCGCCCGACGAGCGTCGCCATTCTGAAAATGGCATCTGGCTCTGTCAAAACTGCGCCAAACTCATCGACAGCGATGTGCAAAGATTCAACGAAAACCTACTTCGGGCTTGGAGAACGATCGCCGAAGATCGGGCTCGCAACTCTCTCGGGAAGACGGCTGAGCGCGCAGTTGGGGAGAAACCGTCTCCAAACTTGGAGCTATATCTCGAATTTCAAAAAATCAAGCAGGACACATACTCACAACGTATACCCGTTCGTTTGTTTGTAGTTGGCCTCAAGAATGGCGTGGGATGTGGAACGGCTAAATTCCCTAGCCTTCGTTACAAACGTGAGTGCGGACTTTCAGTTGACCACTTCGGAATCAACGGGTCTCATGGCTTCGGGCTGCCGCGCAGCCCCTCGGAAAATGAATGGGAAACTTTCCGGGGCGGTTCGAATGAGGTTATTCATCCCGGAGAGACTCTAAAGATTGCGAAACTTCTCCAACACGGACGCAAGCAGGGCACTGAGGGAAATTCAAGTTCGGACTTGCCCACGCGGCACAGCAGTCCTACGTCGCGGTGGGTCTTTGATGCTATTCCTTTTCAATGTGAAATTTCGGCCGAAGGAGTTCCAGCCACGACAATCGAAAAAGCGGTTCCTGAAGCCGCTGTGGACTGGCCCGACTAAAGGCACGTCGCGTACACTCGCACGCCATTCAAGAAATGTGACTGTGCGGCTCTTGGACAACATCCGCCTCTGGGGAACAATCCCCTAAAGTGGCTTTTTGCCACGCCCTCATGCACGTTTTGGAGCTACACGCGCAAATTCGTGCGCACGCTCTCCAGCTCTTTCCTGCTGCGCGCAATTCGACAATCCTACGCTCGTTCACGTAGGTCTTCGGCCTGCCAAGACGCTTTCCACGCGCGCGGGCTCGATCTAGACCGGCTTTGACGCGTTCGGAGATTCGAATTTTCTCCTGCTTGGCGATTGTGGCAAGGATGGAGATAACCGCATCTTTGAAGATGCCGCATGAGTCGAAATATTGCTCAGTGAAACTCTTGAACTCGACGTGGCAAGCCGTCAGCCGGTTAAGGTGTTGAAGGGTCTCGAATACGCCTTCGCGGGAGAGACGATCGAGCGACCAGAATAACAAGAGATCGAAGCGGCGCTGCGCAGCATCCGCGAACATTTGCTGAAATTGCACGCGGTCGGCCCGTCCGCCGGATTCCCGGTCGCAGTATTCTTGAACTACCCGCCAGCCCTGTTTAGCTGCGAACTCGCGAAGTTGCACTAACTGGTTTTCGGTATCCTGCCCGCGATCTTTCGTCGAAACGCGTGCATATAGTGCGACTTTCTCGGGCTTGTGCTGCGGGAGAAACGGACTAGAATTCCTGCCAGCCATGCGGCCTCCTCATTAGGTCGTTTGGTTAGCAGCGCGTTCGGTCTGATCACCGGGCGCGCTGCGCTTTACTTCACTTCTTCTTCAGGTACGCATCCACCGCTCGCCGAATCAATTCTGCCGACGACGAACCTGTTTTCTTGCTAATCGCCTTTAGCCGTTTCAATTGATCTGGCCGCAAGTAGATGTTTGTCCGTGCTTTCATTGTGCTGCCATATATACACCACTTACTCTTGCGCTGTCAAATGATTCGTGGGAGAATCCGCTTGGAAAAGACAAGAGCCTCAGGTGGCTGCCCGAGGCTCAGAGGTTTTTCAATTGGCCGAAGTGAAGAATATCACGACCTTACGGTTGGCGCGCAAGAAGCCTGCTCGTCTGTCTGCGAACGACCCGCGATGGCTAGAAGCCACGGCTGAGTTTTTGTGGATTGTGGAATTCCTCAAGCTGCCTCAGAACGAAACTTGGCAGAAAATAACGTCCAACCCGGCCAGTTGGAAGTTCGCGCGAAAAACAGTTCGCGATCTCTTTGGTTCAGTCGAGGCACTCGAAGAGAACAACAAGAAATGTTACGGCATCTACCAAAGTTGGCCGCCTGCACTCCGCAGAATTGTGGACGCGCGCCCCATTTACCAATCGTTTGACGGTTATCTTGAGCTTGCTCGCATTTTGAAAGCTAGCCCGAGGCTTGCTGCGAAAAATGGTGCGGTTCCAACCCCACTCAACGCTCGCGAAAATCGTCTGTGGAGTGTCATTCAACGAGGGTCAGAGGGGCCGACGTATTGCCGCGAACTTCACGAAGCGCATTTAAGCCCAAGCAAAAAGTGGATTGCGAAAGGGTGCCCGGGAACGTACCCCCAAGCGTACCTAGACCCATACTGGCGGCAGAGAATTCAGGATGAAAAATCGAAGGTTTCCCGCCGGGCCAAGCTAATTTCGCAGCCTCACTATCTTTTGAGCTAGAAAGCTAGTAAAAGTTGCTCCTCTCAAAAACCCTTATAAACACTGGCTAAGAACGCTGTTTTTACTATCTTCTAGTGTTTTTCCACTCGCCTTTGTGGTTGACCTCATTTGCCGCTTCGTCGAATGTGATCGCATGTCATTAAGAACCGCCAATCCACTGCTTGTTAGCTTCGCTGAGGGCTCGTTCCAATTGAGCGTACCCATCGAGGAGATCGCCGAACTTGTTCGCGAAGGTGAACTAATCGCCGTGAGATTTCATGGCCGCGACCTGCTCACTTACGAATCGCTCGTTGGTTTCACGCGGAGGCTCCGGCGGCAGAAGGCAAGGTCAAGCAACGTGCTCGAAAGTTCTGTTTAGGCGTGCCTCGCCCGATTGGGAGTCGGGACGAGGGGGAATTCGGTTTAAGCGAGTAACGACAATGAGAAAAGTACCGCAATACAAGAAAATCCGCAAGACCTTCCAGTCGCCGCGTCAATTGCGCGCGATCGCGCTCGGCCCGATCGAGTTGATGAATCTTCTCGAATGGCGTTTTCGAAACCGTCCCACTGCTTTGCTGAATGTGCGTCGAGAGTATCGAGAATTCTGCATCAAGCTCTACAACCGCTTGCGGCGAGCAGACCGTCGGATGCCACGGAGACTCGCTGCATGAGCGGCGAAAACAAGTGGTTGCGACCCGGTGTAAGGGAACTTGTCGTTTCAGTGGTTTGCCTACGGCGAAAGACGAGTAGGGTTTTTGCCCCGGCGGAGCGCGCATGCCAAGTCGGATGATCGACTTCGATTCGATGTGGGCGAGCGACAAGATCGCTGCGTGTGCCGATTTCGCCCAAGTCGAGTACGCATGGCTCTACGGTCTCGCCGATGGTCACGGCTGTTTCGAGATTACGAACCTACGAGTCATTTGGGGTCGCGTGGCAGCTATCCGAAAGAACCTTTCCCTCGAACAACTCGCACAGGTCTTTGTGGAATTCCAGCGTCACGGTTTGTTGTTCGTTTGGGAACACGATGGCAAGCGTTTCGCCCATTGGACGGGCAGCGATAAACCGGGACGACTGCCGTCGGAAAGCACCCGAGCGCGGTATGCGCGTTCCACCCCCGCCGTTCCTGAAAAACAACTCAAGGCGTACGTTGATCGACTCAAGAATGGGTCGCGACAAAGTCGTGTCACGACTACATCGCGACCTAGTCACGACGAGGTCACGCCCAGGTTAGGATTAGGTTTAGGATTAGGTAAGGAAAACCACTGTGCGAACCCAAATCGTTCGCACGACTCTCTTTTCACCCCCGACAACCCCGAGACGACGTCCGAAACGCTGAAACCGCCGGGCAAACCAGATTCCTCCGCGACGACACAACCGTCCGAGGAAGACGCGGCCATCCGGCGGGTGTGGCTTTACTACATTCAGAAATTCGAGAAAAACCCGAAGCTGTTCTCGTTTACCCCATTGCGCAAGTCGAAGGGACTAGCCCGTTTCCGCGAATGTATCGCGAAAACCTGTGGCGATCTGGAAAAGGCCGAAGGTCTAATGCGTCTCGCGGTCGATGCTCTCGCGGCCTCGGCTTTTCATCGCGGCGAGAATGACCGAAAAAAGCGGTACGACTCATGGGAGAAGAATCTGTTTGCTAGCCAAGAACAGTTTGAGCGTTGGCTCGAAGAAACCTAAAGGAGAAGGCAAGTGAAGCTGACGCCAGAATCAACGCAAAAGTATTTTGAGTCGCGTCTCGGTCGTGCGTTACCAGCCGGAAAGAACATCGCTGTACGCTGTCCGTTTCATCAAGACAAATCGCCGTCGCTCTCGATCGATGCGACGAAGGGAGTCTGGCATTGCCACGCCGGTTGCGGCTCCGGCGGAGTCGTCGAGTTCGAGAAGAAATTCTCCGGCTGCGACGAGCAGATCGCATGGGCAAACATTGCCGATGTCTGCGGGCTTCCAAATCAAGTCTTGTTTCGCGGCCAACCCGAGGCGATCTACAGCTACACCGACGAAGAAAACTGCGAACTGTTTCAGAAGGTTCGCAACCCCGGAAAACGATTCTCGACGCGCGCGAAAGACGCAACCGGGAAATGGGTTTATTCCCTCGAAGGCATCCGCAAGGTTCTTTACAAACTTTTTCAGGTCGTAACAGCGAACCTTGTTTTCATTTGCGAGGGTGAAAAAGATGCCGACAACGTGAATGCCGCAATCACGGAAGTCATGGCGGAAAAATACCCGCGCACTCGGTTTGCCAGCACGACAAACTTCGACGGCGCTTGCAAGTGGCGACCGGAATATTCGCTGCAAATGACCGGGAAGCAAGTCGTGATCTTTCAGGACAACGACGAACAAGGCCGCGCTCATGCGCAAGCGGTCGCCGCTTCCGTCTCGCTTTACGCGCGCTCTGTAATAGTCGTGGACTTACCCGGGCTCCCGCCGAAGGGCGATGTTTCTGATTTTCTCGCAAGTCACACGGCAGCGGAGCTTCTCGCCGAGGTCGAGAAAGCGCCGAAGTGGAAGCCGAAAGTCTCCGAAATAATCATTCCCGCACCGCGCTTCCTCGCGACGGCTTCTCCCGATATCGAGTGGACGGTTGACAAAATAATTCAACGCGGCGCGAACGGTTTCTTCGGCGCATTCCCGAAAGTCGGCAAATCGTGGGCTGCGGTTGATTTGGCGATCGCGCTCGCACTCGGTTTGCCGTGGTTTGGGTTCGATGTTCCGCGCAGTGTCCGAACAGCACTAATAACGCGCGAAGATACTCCCAACCTCACGCGCTGGCGGATGGAGCGCCTCTTATGCGGTCGAGGGCGCGAGCGGTGCGAACTCGAAGGAAAGCTTTTCGTCAATAGCCGCGAGCAATCTCCGAGTTTCAAACTAGATCGCCCGGAACTGTTCGGGCCGATGGTCGAATCACTCAGACAGTTCAAGCCGGAATTTGTGCTCCTCGACGTTCTCAACATCATGCACACCTGCGAGGAAAACGATAACACCGCAATGGGGCTCGTCATGGAGCAATTGAACATCCTGAAACACGAGGTCGGATGCGACATCGGTGTCTGCCATCACTTCAATAAAAACGGCGAAGGGAGCTTGACGCAACGGCTTCGCGGCGCGGGCGCTATCGCGGGTTGGGCCGAGTGGGTTGTCGGCATCGAAAAAGTTCCGAACGACACGCACACTCGCCGGATGGAATTCGAGTTGAAGGCCGGAGATCATCCACCGCTCTTCTACGAAATCAAGTCAAACGATGCCGACACCGCAAGTGTGATCGAGCGTGTCGAGGTACCAGAAGGCAAGACGAAATCGAACAGTCGGGCCGAGGCGCTTTTGCAGTAAGCAGCGGGGAACAAACCCCAAGCGTATTCGGCGGGCGAATACTGTGCGTTTTGAACAGCGGGTTTCATAGGGACAAAAAGAACTGATTGTTTCGCACCGAAAATGGCAACGAGCGCAAAAATCGTAACGATAAATAGGCCCGCAAAAAGGCTGTCGCCGGAGTTGCGCGAGTTCCTCGACGTGGTGATCGTGCCTTGTCTCTTGCGACAATTTCTAGCCGAAACTGATTCGAGCACGAAAATAGGTATTGCGAACCAGCAGGCAGAGGCGCGATACTCCGCGACTGGAGAGAAAAAGTGACGGCGAACTCTTTGCGCTGCGCGATCTATGCGAGATATTCCAGCGACCGACAATCTCCGTGCTCGATCGAAGATCAAAACCGGAAGTGCGCTGAATTTGCAAAAACGAAGAATTGGGAAGTTCTTCCCGATTTTATTTTCAGTGACGCGGCGGTCAGCGGAACAACTTCCGACCGGGCCGGTCTAAAGCGATTACTCAATGCCGCCGAAAGCAAGCCCCGTCCATTCGATGTAATTTTGGTGGACGACTCTTCGCGTCTTTCGCGCCGACTCTCCGACAGTATGGCATTTTCCGACCGCATCAAGTTCGCTGGCGTCCGCCTCGTTTTCGTTTCGCAGGGATTCGATTCAGACTCAGAGCAAAGCGATATTTTGATGGCCGTGCACGGAATCACGGACAGCACTTACATCAAAGAGCTATCGAAGAAAACCTTTCGCGGACTCGAAGGCAAAGTCCTCAACCGCTTGCATCATGGCGGCCGCGTGTTCGGATACAAGTCATCGCCGATTTTTGACGAAAGTCGCCGCGATCAATACGGTCGGCCCATGATTACCGGGGCTAGACTTGCGGTTGACCCCAAGCAAGCGAAGATCGTCAAGAAGATTTTCACGCTCTACGCTTCCGGGTTGTCCATCAAAGCTACGACGAAGAAACTAAATGCCGAGCACACGGAGTCGCCGAGGCCGCGCGCGGGTCGCGAGCAAAGTTGGGCACCGTCTTCCGTGCGGGACATTCTGGCGAATCAGCGGTACATCGGTCTCGTGACGTACGGCCGCACGAAAAAAGTCCGCAACCCCCAAACTGGAAAGAGAATTTACAAGAACAAGCCCGAATCGGAATGGACGAAAGTCGATAGTCCCGAGCAACGCATCATTAGCGACGAACTGTGGAACGCTGTCCAAGCGCGCCTCGCATTCGTGAACCGCGCGTACAACAATGCGGGTGACAAAGCAGGGCTCTTGCGGAGCCGCTCGGCGAGTTCTAAATATATTTTCTCGGGTCTTCTAAAGTGCGGTGTCTGTGGCGGAGCCATGACGATCACGTCGGGCAAAGGTAGTACACATCGGTCGGCGAGTTACGGCTGTCCGGCGCGCGAATTTCGCGGTACCTGTTCGAACGACCGCCGAATTCCTTCCGACGTTCTGGAGACGCAACTTCTCGGAAAGTTGCAGCAAGACGTCCTCTCGCCCGAAGCGATCGACTACGTTTTCGAACGGCTCGAAGTCGAACTTTCAAAATACCTCAGCCGCATCGATGGCGATCTTGAAATCATGCGTCAGCGAAAGACGAAACTCGAAGCCGAGTTGAAAAATCTCGCGCGCGTGATCGCCGACGGCATGGACAGCCCGGCGCTTCGACAGGCGATCACGGAACGCGAAGCCGAAATCTCCGCCTTGACTGCTAAGACGCTCGGGCGCGGGAAGGGAAGCGTACACTCGCAGATTCGCGATCTTCGGAAATTCGTCGCGACCAATCTGAGGGGTTTGCGTGCTCTGTTCTCGTCCGACGAAAACGCGCTGGCCGTGCGAATGGAACTCGCGAAGCATATTCAGGAGATAGTGATAACACCCGGAGATTCTGCGGGCGAGATTAAGTACAAAGGGAAATGGGATTTGTTGGGCGACGGGAACGAACTGCGCAATAGGGAGTGTGCCGAGGGCCAGAATCGGACTGGCTACGCCGGCCTTTTCAGGGCCGCGCTCTACCAATGAGCTACCTCGGCACGGGAGCAGCTTAAGATTCTACGGAAAAGATGCAGCGCTGAAAAGAGAAAACGGTCTTCATTGTTAGCCTCGTGGTTGATTTGCTGCGGTGCATTTCGATTCGATTTATTGTTTGAAATCCGTTAGCAGGAGACAGAGCAACGTGCATGCGGTAGCCAAGTGCAGCACGATGTGTGCTGTGTTGGGGACGATGCCATTGCGACGCGGAAGAAATGAGTGAGTGTTCCCGAACATTTTGCGATAGCGCTCCGCTCTCACTGGTTCGGGCTTGAGAAGATAGGGAACCCACCAGGCGCGCATTTGGCCAACGAAAAGCAAGCCGTAACTCATCCAAAGCCACATATCGAGCCAGTCCGGATAGGGCTGGTGCAAGTAACGCGCGCTGTAGAAGAGCCCGATCGTGAACGGGACGCTTTGGATCAGGGTCACGAGCACTAGGCGGCTTGGTGTATCTTGGCGGCGAACTGCCGTGACGTCGTTCAGGCGGCCCAGCGGAATCCAGTCATGAAACCACAGAAACAGAACCTGGAATGCCTGCAAGGCAAGAAGAAGCTGTTCTAGCATTTATTTGTTGAGATTTTGCGCTGTGGCTGAGGCATCGCCGATCTAGCATTGGGATCCGGCCCTCACTTCATCGACTGGTCAAATTCCTTCATCCAATCTTTTTTCTTGAGGACTTCGCGGGCTTTTGCGCCATCGGGTGGCCCGACGATGCCGTCTTTCTCCATCAGATCGATCAGGCGAGCGGCGCGCCCGTAGCCGACGCGGAGACGGCGCTGCAATGTGGAAGTTGAGGCGCGGCCCATTTCGCAGACTACCCGCACAGCTTCCTGATAGAGATCGTCGTCAACTTCTTCGCCGCCATCGGCTCCGGATCCGCCCCCACCTCCACCGAACGAGTCATCCTTGGGCGGCTTGAGCAACTCTTCGTTGTAGATTGCTTTGGCTTGTTCGCGCCAGAAATCGCATACCGCGCCCACTTCGGATTCGTGAACGTAGGGGCCGTGGATGCGGTGAAGACGCGACGAGCCTGCCGGCAGGTACAGCATGTCCCCCTTTCCAAGCAGGGACTCGGAACCATTGGTGTCAAGAATCGTGCGGGAATCCACTTTGCTGGCGACGCGGAAAGAAATGCGCGCCGGGAAATTCGCTTTGATGAGTCCTGTGATTACATCCACCGATGGGCGCTGAGTGGCCAAGATCAAGTGAATGCCGACAGCGCGAGCCATCTGCGCCAAGCGCGTGATGGATTCTTCTACGCCGTTAGTATCGACCATCATGAGGTCGGCTAATTCGTCGATGACGATGACCAGGTAGGGAAGCGGCTTATGTTCTTCCTCTTCCACATTGTCGAACAGCGAGAGTGACTGGCCTTTCTCGAACGTGCGGTTGTACTGTTCGATGTTGCGCACGCCGCGTTGCGCCAGAAGCTTTAAGCGGCGCTCCATTTCGCGTGTAGCGTTGCGCATCACGTTAGCCGCAACTTTCGGATCGGTGACAACCGGTGTGAACAAGTGCGGAATATCGGCGTACAGACCGAGTTCCAGTTGTTTTGGATCGATCAGGACGAGTTTTAATTCATCAGGCGTAGCTTTGAAGAGCATCCCCATCAGCAGGGAATTGATGAAAACGCTCTTTCCTGTTCCGGTAGAGCCTGCGATGAGCAGGTGAGGCATTTGCGTTAAATCGCCGGCGCGAATGTGGCCAATCAAATCTTTTCCAAAGGGCAGCGTCAGTTTGGAAGGAGAGTGACTGAACTCCGGGGATTCGACCACGTCGCGCAAGGCGATCGTTTCGCGATGCACGTTGGGCACTTCGATTCCAACGGTGGATTTTCCCGGAATGCGCTCGATCAAGATTGACTCAGCCTTCAACGCGAGGCAGAGATCGTCGCCAAGGCCTGTGATGCGGCTGTATTTGATGCCTGCTTCGGGCTTCAATTCGAACGTGGTGACTACCGGGCCTGGATTGATTTGCGTGATGTGACCGGCCACGTCGAATTCAGCGCACTTCTGTTCGATGGCGCGCGCGCATTCTTTCAACTGGCTTTCGTCCATCTTCTGTCCGCGTTCAGCCATTTGCAGCAGCGAACTGGAAGGAAGCTTGTAGATAGTCTTTCCGCGAGAAATTTTTGGATCGCTGCCACTTTTTTTCGGAGGAGCGGCTTTTTCGAGGTCGTGGAACTTGATTACCGCGGGCGCACGACGCGGTTCTTTGGCTTCGTCGTCTATATCTTCGTCTTCATCTTGAGCATCTTCAACCACTGGCAGTTCTTTTGCTGACACGCGCTGCTGCGCAACGGCGGGACGGCCCGCAATCTTAATTTCCTCCACGCGCTTTCGCAATTGGGACGATTCTCGTTCTTCACGCCACTCGGCGAACCTGGCCATCCACTTTCCAACGATGCCGTTGGCGGTCATGGGCTTTTTCATCCAATGAGCGGCCGCCCGTAAAGAAAAGCTAGTGGTAAGAAACAGCGAGGTAAGGATCAGTACGACGGAAACAAGATGCGCTCCGACTGGATTCAACGCCGCTTGCAGACCTTGCGCGAGAACGCTTCCTAGCAGACCGCCTGGAGGCAAAACGCCGCGAACGTCCGGCATATGTATCAGCGTCAATTCGGCAGATAGCGAGAGAAGCAGCATCGTGGCGCCAATGAGCTTTGCCACTGGCGCTTCAAATACCTGGCTGCGGAACCAGCGCATAGCGACGATAAACATGCCGATTGGGAAAAGAAAAGCGCTGAAGCCGCAGAATTGGAAGAAGAGATCGGACATGTGCGCGCCCACCGGCCCGATCCAATTTCTGGCGGGGCCCGAGCCGGGTGGCGGAGCCGAGACGTTGAAAGAAACGTCGTGCGGAGAATACGAGAGCAGACTCAGCGCAATTAGAATGGCGAGGCTAAGGCCGACAAATCCAATCAGTTCATTGAAGCGTTTGTTTTCTGTTGGCGACAGGATGCGCACAAGCTCCCCTTTGAAATTTCGCATTGAACATCGGCGCCGTCAGCGATCCTAATGCCGAATTCTGGATGGCGCTTGCACGGAGCGGATTAGCTCGAACCCTTTTCAGGCCGAGCACAAACAATGGGGAAGGCTCACGCGTAACAACCGGGCGGCGCGGGCGCTATCGCGCGAAGCCCAATGGGAGGAACGCGAGCAACAAAACGACTATACCAAACAAGATCCGGTAGTAAATAAAGATCTTCAAAGTGCGTGTTTGCAAATACCGCAAAAAGAAAGCGATGACGATGTAGCCGACTATCGCCGAAACCGCCACACTGATAGCCAATGTGGACATCGTCAAATCGAGCGCTCCGGCGCGATGAGCTTTGATTAGCTTGGGGACTTCTACTGCGGCGGCACCAGCGATCAGCGGCGTCGCGAGCAAAAACGAGAATCGAGCTGCGGCTTCGCGGGTCATACCGCGAAATAACCCACACGAAATCGTGATTCCAGATCGTGATACCCCGGGAAAGAGAGCCAGTGCCTGCCCCGTCCCGATGATGAGAGAGTCGCCGAGCGAGGTCTGCTCGATGTGACGGTCTTTGCGGCCGACATACTCGGCGTACCACATCAAGAGGGCGATCGCGATCATGGCTATTGCGATGGGAACCGGGTCCCGCAGATATTCTTCGATGCGATGCTCGAAGAGAAATCCTACCAATGCGCCTGGAATCGTGCCGGCTACCAAATACCAGAAGAGACGGCGGTTTTGCATCACTTGATGTTCAGGCGCTCTCTGAGGATAGTGAAAGCCGAGTCCGCAGAGGATTAGCTGCACCCATTCGCGCAAGAAATACAAAACTACTGCGATTAGAGTTCCCAGGTGCAGGGCTACGTCGAACGCCAAACCAGGATCAGGGATGTGACCGTGGGAAAGCCAGGGAAGCAAAATTAAATGCGCGCTGCTGCTCACCGGCAAAAACTCAGTCAAGCCCTGCACGATTGCCAGAATAACGGCCTGCCACAATAGCATTCTTTACCTGCTTTCTTTCGACGCGCGCGCGAGAGGGACCAGGGTTTTTGTCATTGCGAATGCGTCGCGGCCGCCGGGGTAATATCCTTTTTCAACGCCGAGGGTACGATAGCCGTGCCTGTTCCAGAAGGCAATTGCGGATTCGTTATCGGTTGCTGTTTCGAGACCTACTTCGCGCACGCCATTGGAGGCGAACCTGCGTTCGACTTCGCGGAGCAACGCGGAGCCGATTGCAAATTTTCGATATTGTTTCAGCACATCGATGGTCACGATGTAGCCGCGGGTGCGCTGGCGTGCGCTGATGCAGAAGCCGGCAATTTCGCCTGATGATTTCGCCAGGATGCATTCAGCGCCGCGGAATTGAAGATAGGCACGCAAGTCGCGTTTTGAATATGCGACTCCGGGTTCGTAGCAGGCCTGATCAATCTCGTACAGTGTGTCGAAATCGTCGGGCTTATAGTCGTGCAGATGAACCTTCACGAGGGTTTTCTTGGCTGGACTTTTCACGGCGGACTACACTTCCAGAATTACGGGCAGGATTAATGGGCGTTTCGACGTTTGCTTGTTGAGAAAGCGCTTCAAGTCAGCGCGAATCTTTTCCTTTATCACGCTCCAGTCCGTCTTTTCTTCCTGGCTGGATTGTTCCACCGTTCGTAGAATCACGTCGCGAGCTTGCGAAAGTATTTCGGCGCCGTCTTCGGAGGGCAAAAATCCGCGCGTGACGATTTCAGGAGCGATCTCCATTTTTCCGGTGTGCTTGTTGATGGCGATGATAGGAACGACGACACCGTCTTCCGAAAGGTGGCGCCGGTCTCGAATCACTACGTCTTCGATTTCTTCCAGCGAACCGGAATCCACACACACACGCCCGGCCGTGACCGGTTCGCGCTTTCGCGCGTTCCCATCGGCAGTGAACTCGATGGGTTGGCCGCTTTCGATCAAGAAAATTTCAGCGCCTACCGCCCCAAGTTGTTCCGCCAATGCGGCGTGACGGAAAAGCTGCCGGTATTCGCCGTGAACGGGAATAAAATATTTCGGCTTCACGAGTTGCAGCAGGATTTTCATTTCTTCCTGGCTGGCGTGACCCGACACGTGAATCGGCGCCGACCTGCCGCTTTCGTAATAGACCAGCACGCGGCGGCGAAAGAGATGATCGATCATCCGAAAAATATTCTTCTCGTTGCCGGGAATAATTCGCGCGGACAAAATCACGGTATCGTTTTCGGCGATGTTCATCAGTCGGTGATTGTCCACTGCAATCCGCGAAAGCGCGGAGAGCGGCTCGGCTTGAGTTCCACTGGCTAGCACGACCAGTCTGTGTGGGTCGTAAGTCTTGATGTCTTGCGGGCGAACGACGCTGCCGTCGGGAATCCGCAGTTTCCCAAGGTTGTGAGCGATTTCAACGTTGTCCACCATGCTGCGGCCGACGAATCCAACTTTTCGCCCGACCATCCTGGCAATGTCAATCACTTGCTGAATGCGATGCACTGAGCTGGAGAAGCAGGAAACCACCACTTTTTTCGGCGCGGCGCGGAATAATTCTTCCAGGCGCACAATCACCGCGCGTTCCGAAGGCGTGAATCCGGGACGTTCCACATTTGTGCTGTCACTGAAAAGCGCAAGAACGCCTTGTTGCCCGTAGCGCGCGAAGGCGTGTAAGTCGAACGGTTTGCCGTCTACCGGCGTGGGATCAATTTTGAAATCGCCGGTATGTATGATTACGCCGACAGGAGTGCGTACAGCGAGCGCGACACAATCAACGGTGCTGTGCGTCACGTGCAAATATTCGATGGAAAATGGGCCAATCGTAGTGGTGTCGCCGGCCGCGATTTCGGTTAACTTCGCGGATTCCAGCAGGCCATGCTCTTCCAGTTTTTTCTTTACAATAGCCAGGGTGAATTGCGTCCCGTAAATCGGTACGTTTAATTCGGGGAGTATGTAAGGAATCGATCCGATGTGGTCTTCGTGCGCGTGAGTGAGCACGATGGCTTTCACCATGCGCTTGTTTTGCTTCAGGTAAGTGATGTCGGGAATAACAATGTCAACGCCGAGCAGTTCCTGCTCGGGAAACATCAAACCCGCGTCGATGACAATAATTTCGTCGCCGAAGCGCAGGGCGAGCATATTCATGCCGAACTCGCCCAAACCGCCCAGCGGAATGGCCCACAGTGATGTTTGGCTCAAATCTTTCCGGCTTTCTCGCTCAGTGTTCGCGGCGGGAAATCTCTTTTTTCTTTAGCTAACACGCAATCGTATCACACGAGGGCTCGAAGCAGGGAAGGCCTACGTGTATCGACGAAGTGGATCGAGCGTGAATGTGCCGTACTCTAATTAATCCTCGCGGCCGCCGGCAAACAATCTTGCAATCGCGACGAGAACGATTGCACCTACAGTAGCGGCCGCCAAGCTGCCCCAGAATCCAAATACCCCGATTCCCAGGCGTTGAAAAATCCATCCGCCGATCACGGCCCCGATGAGACCGAGGATAATGTCAACGACGCATCCAAATCCGCGTCCGCGAGCGACTGTGCCGGCCAGCCAACCCGCGATTAATCCGATTAGGAGCCACCACACAAGCGAATGAGTCTCCACATACACGACGACGTCACGTTGCGTTACCGGGTGCTGAGTCAGGAAAATCCACGATGCCATATTCGTCATGATCGAATCTCCTTGCACTAAGACTGGCAAAAAATGTAACCCAGGGACTTATAAACGAGCTTCGCCGCAAGAAAATCAGCCGCGTGGTAGCCGGGCCGGGGCGCGAGTTCCGTAACGTCCATAGCCACGATTTTCTTATGATCCGCTACTGCGCGCACCAGTGATGTTACTTCGTGCCAGTCTAATCCGCCGGGCTCTGGAGCAACTGTGGAGGGAACCACGGAGGAATCGAAGCCATCCAGATTAATCGTCAGATACACGTGTGGGCCCAGCTCTTCCAAGACTTTAGCGATCCAGGTTTTCACCGGGGCGCGCACGATGTCTTTAGCCCAAAATATTTTTGTGCGCAAATGAGGAATCGCTTTTGCCTCGGAGTCCGACAGGGCGCGTATGCCGACTTGAACGGCTGGGCAGGTTTCGACTACGCGTCGCATCGCGCAGGCGTGGCTCGCCGGGTTGCCCTGGTATTCATCGCGCAGCTCCGCGTGCGCGCCAATGTGTAATACGCATAGGTCTTTGTATTTTCTGGCGGTGGCGGAGACAAGAGGCGGCGTCAACCCATGTTCACCACCCAGCGCGACAGGGAATTTGCCGTCATCGAGCAGCGCAAGTTGTGCGGTAAAAAGCTCGGTCATCACTTCGTTCAAAGTTCCGTCTTGCGTGTCGATGGGAGGCTGCGTGGCGATCCCGATTTCTTTGTATGGCTCCAGCTGCAATTCTTCGTCGTAAAGTTCCATGTGGCGGCTCGCCGCAATAATCGCCGCAGGACCGTTGCGAGTGCCGCGTTCATAGGTTGTTGTGCGTTCGAGCGGAACAGGGAAAATTACTGCGCGAGAAGTTTCATAAGTGGAATGTTCTTCCGGCAAGCCGCCAAAATTGTCCGGCGGCATCGGAGTGTATCGTGACATAATGCGGGCGCCCCTTGAACGAAATGGAAATTTTTCTTTTGCACCGGCCCTATTTGTAATATCAATAAAGCCGCAACGAACATTTTGTGCTCCCGGATTCTTTCGGGAAACATACATTACCTGCGAGGGCGATGAATGGCAAAGAAAAAGGGCGTCACGGGGCGCACATTACACGACCCGATTGAAGACCGCCTCACTCCAATTTTCCCGCTGGATCTCTCTCGAATTCGTACGATCGATGACATGGTCCGCGCTATGGGGCAGACCGCCTACACCGCGCGACAAATTGGCGATGCCGCCGACGTTCTGGAAGCCATGGCGCGCGATAAGGACTGTTTTGTCGTGATGACGCTGTCGGGCGCGCTAACCGTTGGGAAAATGGGTCTCGTTTTTTGCGACCTCGTTGAATCTGGGATCGTGAAAGCGATCGTGTCCACCGGCGCGCTGATGGCTCATGGACTAGTTGAGGCAACTGGACGCTCGCATTTTCGGTACGACGCGAAAATGGACGACAACGAGCTTTTCCTGGCTGGTTACAACCGCGTTTACGATTCGCTGGAACCGGAAGTGAATCTGGATGCGGTGGAGGTGGTTGTCGACCACGTTCTGCAGCGCTGGGATTCCGAAGAAACGGTGTGCAGTTGGAAACTGAACCGCCGTGTGGGCGAATATTTGCAGAGGCACGCGAAAGGTCGCGGCATTTTGAAATCTTGCGTGGAGCATAACGTACCGGTTTTCGTCCCGGCCTTCACCGATTCGGAGCTGGGCATTGATTTTGCGTTGTACCAACGTCAACGCAAGAAGGAAGGGAAGCCGCCGCTGCGTTTCGATCCATATCTGGATTTCGAGCACTACGCTTCAACCATGCTGGCAACCAGGCGTATGGGAATTTTCACCATCGGAGGCGGTGTTCCGCGCAACTGGGCGCAGCAGTTTGGAGTTTATGCTGAGCTTCTCGCGCGTCGTGGCTACGAAAAAATTCCGCTGAAGCGATACAACTATGGTTTGCGCATCTGCCCGGAACCGGTGAATTGGGGGGGATTGTCCGGGAGCACTTATACGGAGGCTGTTTCGTGGGGGAAATTTGTTCCGCTCGAAGAAGGCGGCAGGTTCGCTGAAGTGCTGGATGATGCCACCGTGGCGCTTCCGCTGATTGTGGGCGCAGTGCTCGAACGCGTCGGCTATCTCAAGCCGGATCGGAAATCGAGCATCGTCGAATCGAAGCCTTCTGTGTCAAAGCAAAAGACGGCTGGAAAAAAGTAGATCGATAATGTGGATCTATTCAAATTTGGCATAGCCGGGGTCGCCTTCCGCTATCAACCGACGGGGCTCGCCGTTCCACAAAACCATCACGCGTCCAGCCAGTTTTTCATTCGTAATTAATTCGAGGACGGCGTCCGCAACCTCGTCGAGCGTCAGAAGAACTTCCGGCGCGCCATATTCCTCGCGCTGCGGCGGTGTGAGACCTTCCCAGAATTGTTTTACTTCCTCCGACGCGATCCAGGCCGGGACAATACAATTGACGCGGATTCGTTCTTTTTCTTGAAGCCAAGCCATCGTTGTGGTCAGCCGGATAATCGAGGCTTTGGCGATGTCGTACGCAGGCCACGGAGAGTGTTTTCGTCCGTGCCCCAGCGCAGAAGTAGAACTGAAATTTACGATTGCGCCGCCCCCGCGCTTCCGCATGGGTTCAATGGCGTGAAGGATGCCGAAGGCGGAGGCCATCAGGTTGCCTTGAATTGTTTCAACCCAATTTTCCAATGGGCCTTGCGAAAAATGGGCACCGGCGCTATTCACAAGAATGTCCAGCCCACCGAAAGTAGATTCTGCAAACGCCATCAGAGCCTTGATCTGCGGTTCGCTGGACACATCGGCCCGAAAAAACGAAGCTTTTCCGCAGTCAGCTTCGATTTGGCGGACTGTCTCGAAGCCTCCGGCTTCGTCGATGTCGTTCACGACTACGGAAGCGCCTTCGCGGGCTAATCGTTTGGCGATCGCGCGACCTGAGCCGCCGCCTCCAGCGCCAGTAACGATCGCGACTTTGCCACTAACTTCCAAATGAAAATCTCCGACTTGAGCGAATTCGACAGGAATCGAATGCAGTTAACGAAAGTCTAAAAGCGTGGGTAAACAGCCGATTAGTCGTCTTCACCGATCAGAATGGCGGCAGCTAATACCGTGGTCCACAGTCCGCGTTTATCGCCAACAGCGGATTGGGTAATGTTCATCGTGCGCACGATTTTGTTGGATATGCGATACACTTCTTTTTTTTCGTCCCAGGAAAGATCTGGGTCGAATTCCACGTTTAGAGTGGTGGCTAGCATTTCCGCGGCGAGCTCTTCCGTATATTCCCCCGCGATTTCTTCACTCTCACCGAATGAATGATGCTCCGACAAATATCCGAACATGGATTTGTCCGCGGGCAAAGCGAGCCCGACGCCTGCAGCGATTAGACGATGCGGTTCGCGCGTTTGGTTTTCGCTAATTACGGTGAAAGCGACCTGCCCGGGTTTTATGTGCTTCAAGCCTTCACTGCGGGAGATCAATTTGCAGTAGGGAGGAAAAATCGAAGAGACGCGCACGATGTTACACGCGGCAATTCCTGCGTTACGTAACGCGAGTTCGAAGCTGGAAAGCCTCTCGCGATGTTTCCCAACTCCTTTCGTGAGGAAAATTTTCTTCGCTACGAACGCCATGTGCCGGGTTGCGGTTCCTCCACTCGATTGAGTCGGAAAAATCTAACGCGTTCGGAAATTAACAAGCGTACGCAGCTAAGTCAATCACTAATTGAGCTTTCGCGGAATGGTAAACCTATGCAGATGAAATGTTTCGCTGAGGTTACAACCTATCTAGTCGCGTCGCGTTTGTTCTCTTCGTGGGCGGCTTTTTCGATCGCTGCGAGTGCTTCGCGGGGCTCAATTTTCCAGTTGTTATCTGCGGCAGATGAAACGGTCTTTACGCGTTTCAGATAATCTACGAGCAATTCTGAAATTTCTTCGCTCGACTGATACACGATCGGCAGCCCCTGATAGACGGTGTAACCTCCGCCTCCCGAGTAGCGATAATTATTGATGGCCACGCGTAATTTCTGCTCCGCGGAGAGTGGCGTGCCGCGGAACGTGAGATCGCGAACGCGTTCTCCGACCGGCTGGGTAAGATCGATCACGTAGGAAACGCCTTCCGCGGAATCCGCGTTGTATCCGGGCAGGCGCAAATTTTGTCCCTGCGGCACAGGCCATGCCGGGAAAAAGCTTGCCGCGTGCTCGAGCGCATCCTTTAGTTGCGCGCCCGTCATTTCCACCGCGTAAAGTTTGTTCTCGTAAGTGTAAAGCGCCGAGGCTTCGCGGACGGTTACCGGGCCAGCCGGGAATTCCACTTCAGGATAAAAAATCGTGGCCATGGAAACGTCCGCATGTGCGGCTTCCAACTGAACTTTGTGGATCAGATCGAGCAACGGGTCATCTTGGTAGCGGCCATACTCACCGTTGAGGGTGTTTTCCGAAGTTGCAATCGGAGTATCCAAATATTTTTCTACTTCGGCCTGATACGGTTCCATGAGCTTGATGATTTCCGGATCGGGCTGAACTTGAGGTGTCACCGGAATAGTTTGCGAATGCTTGGACTCCACATGCCACGAATTGCCGGCGCTTCGCGACATTTTTACATCCGCGCGGGATAGGGAAACGCCCCAATTCTTCGGTTGCGACATCAGCACGCCGTTTACAACTTTCTCGGGTAACTCTCGATGCGTGTGACCGAAGAAAATCACATCGATCCCAGGCTCCTGCTCGGCAAGCTCCCAGGCGGCATTTTCCACGTCCATAGCGGCGTACGCGGGCGCAATTCCCGTTTCGGGATTCCGGTCGATTCCGGAATGCATAATAACTACCAGTAAATCCACTTGCTTACGCACCTCAGGGATCACGGTTTTTGCCGTTTTCAGAATCGGCTCGAATTCATAACCATTGTAATTTGCAGGTACCTCCCAGCGCGGGACACCTGGGGTCACAAAACCGACGATTCCGATACGGATTCCCGCAAGGTTCTTGATGTAGTACGGACGCAAAAACGGCACCCCATTTTTGTACGTCTGCTTGATATTTGCAGCCAGCCAGGGGAAGTTCGATTCGCGTTTGGCTTTCCACATCTCGTCGAGCCCGAAATTGAATTCGTGATTGCCGACGGCCATCGCGTCGTAGTGCATCGCATTGAACGTTAAGATTTCGGGATTAGGCTTGGTAGTGTCCTTCCGAGCGAAGTAGTAGGCGAAGGGCGTGCCTTCAATGGTGTCACCGCAATCGAGCAGCAAAGCGTCGGGTGCGCCGGCTCGCGCCTGCTTCACAAGTGTTGCGATCTTGGCCAGGCCGAGGTCAGCGGGATGATTTTCGTAATAATCCCACGGAAGAATGTGGCCGTGCGAATCCGTCGTGTCGAGCAAAGTGATGGTTTTGGTTTCCAGGGCTTGTTCTTTCTGCGCTACTTGGGCCACGAGGCGTCGGAATCCGTCGAGATCTGTATGAGCGTTGAGGAATGCCGACGCGCATAGCAAGACAACTGACAGAAACACGAGTGAATTTGGTTGAGAGATTTTCATTCCTAGACACCAAATTTCATGATGCCTAAAACCAGGATTCCGCGTTGAAGCGCGGCGCTACAAAAGCTAATTCTGGCTGAACCCCTGAGGATAATAAAGAAGCGCGATAGCATTTCAAACACACTTGGCCGCAATAAAAATGTAATAAAAAAGGGACCCGGTTTCCCGAGTCCCTATTGCGTTCCTCTGTTTTACCCGAACGGTCGTTAACAGCTCACGGATAGTATCGGTATGGATAGGGATACGGATAATACGCGTATGGCGGCGGATATGCATACGGGTAAGGATAAGGCCTAACAACCGGCCTTGGACGCGGTTTTGGAGCGTAATCCGCCGAGGTGACTGGCCTGAACGCCGTCTGTCCATATGCCGTAGATACGGTAATAGGCGTTTCGAGTCTAAAAGTCAGCAAAGATTCCGGAGGAATGATAGTTGGCCGACCCCGTGTCAGCAGCACTCCAGCGACGCTGGCAACAAATCCTGCGCCGGCGCCAATCGCGGCTCCTGGACCTCCCGCTGCGGCGGCGCCAATTCCTGCGCCGATTCCCGTGGTCCCTATAATCGCCGCCGCATCAAGACCTCTCGTGGTGCCGCCCGTTGCGTTAATCAACGTGGTCTTCACAGTGATGAGTTGCCCATCGACCAGAGTCAACTGAGTCAAGCCCAGTCCAAGCTTTGAAACGCCTTTTACCCGACCGGCCTTTTCCGCGTTCTCGACAATTCCAATCACAGTCTGACCTCGACGAGCAACAACTAAGCCGTTGACGACGAGAGGCTGCGCCAAAGTCAGAATCACTTGATCGCCCGGTTTGTTGCGGTCACTTGATAGCCAGCCGGAATTGCGAACCTGTATGACTGCCGCTGACGGCAGGGTAAGAGTGTCGGGCACCACGTAATTGGTGTCGGGCGCAGGAGGCGGAGGAACGTCGCGACGGCGGTCTGCCGGTGGCATTGGCCCGCGATCATCCGGAGGAGGCGGAGCCTCGTCCGGGGGCGGAGCGCCCTGATCCTGCTGCTGATTCATTTGATCTTGTTGTTGATCCGGCGGCTGCTGACCTTGTTGCTGGTCCTGTGGCTGCGCCTGTGATTGGTCCTGCGCTGGGGGCTGTTGTTGATCTTGCTGCGCCGAAGCAGGCCGCGCGCCGAAACAAAATCCTAGCGCCAAAGCCCCGATGGCCAGCTTGCTTGTTAAGTTGCGACTCATGCGGTTCGCAAAGTCGATACCCATTGTTCGTCTCCCGTAGCTCCTAGCTAATTCACCAGAAACACTTTAAAAGTTCCTCGAATTCCGTATTCTTCTTGTACTAAAGATGGCGAAGTACGGCCATTAGTTGCACTACACCGGATATAACACCGCTGTTTCTAGAAAGTTTCGTCCTTCAAAGGACACCGGCTGAGAATTACGAGCCTTGAAGCTCAGTTTCCTTGGCGCAAAGAGGGATGCAGGGAGCGAGTGTATCGGAGATATTCTTGAGGTCGCGAAGTTGTTGCGGCACAAAATCCGGACCGGCCTCGGATGGAGAGGCGCCCTTGCGTGAGATTTGAATTACGCCGACCACTTTCTTGTCTAGCAAAATTGGCGCGCTCATGATTTTTTGAATCGGCACGCCGCGCTTCTCTTCGGATATCGGTACGGCCTCAAAAACCGAGGAATGTGGCACGCCGGAGAAATGATTGGTCATCTCCGGGCGCCGCTCGCGGACCGTGCGCACAGCCAGCGAATTCGAACTGGTCATGGGGATCTGGCCCATGCCTTGGAGGTTTTCCGGCATGACAAACCGTAGAAATCGTTCGTCGGGCATAGCTACAAGGATGGCCACTTCGTGAGGCTGCACCACGAAGTGTTTGGCGATCATCTCCACAGCGCGATGCATGCCGACAAAATTGCCGGCCGCGCTGCTGCGGACGATTTCGTTCGCCCATTTCTTCAGCTCGTTGATGAATTCATTGGCCATACTTGTGCGCCTTTGGCGAGTCTAACAGTGAGTGTTTGTGGAGCAATCGCCATCTCCGTGCTGTGTGTTGCATTCGTAACGAGACCTGCACGGATGATTCAACATTCATTCGTGTAAGGAATGCACTCTAAACAAACATTTATCCATTTGAGCGTTCTTGCAAACTTCTCCACGGCTGCTTATACTTTAGTCGTCTACGAAACCATTTCGGAGTGTGCATGTCGGCCGCAACGGCTGAATCTAAAACAAGTTATATCCTGGACAAACTGCAGTCCCTCAGCGGCGTAATTCCCATTGGAGCTTATCTACTCGATCATCTTTGGTCGAACAGCTACGCACTGGTCAGCGTCGACAAATACAATCAAGTTTCGGGCGATTTGCAAACCGTCCCATGGCGTATCGTGGTAGAAGCGGCGGTACTTTGGATCCCGATACTCTTTCACAGCCTTTACGGCTTCTATATTTGGTCGAAGGGGAAGTCCAACGCGCTGAGCCATCCCTGGATGTCCAACTGGATGTATGTGCTGCAGCGCTGGACAGGATTGATTGCGTTTGTCTTTATCGGGTGGCACCTGTACACCGAGCGATTCGGGGGACATGGCGTCACACGCTACGCTGGTGTGGCGGAAGATATGGCGAACCCGTGGTACGTAGCCGCGTACATCATTGGAGTCGTCGCGTGTTCGTTCCATCTGGGCAACGGGCTTTGGAATTTTGCCTGCAAGTGGGGAATTGCGATCACACCTAAGGCGCAACGCGCGGCTGGATGGGTTGGGGCCCTGGTAGGCGTGTCGTGCACGCTCGCGGGAATCGTTATCGTACTCGGATTTCACTACGCTTGGTTTCCTCTCGGTGGCTACGTTCAATGACCGTACCTAAAATCATAGTAGTGGGCGGCGGTTTAGCCGGCCTGATGGCGACCATACGCGTGGCGGAATCCGGCGTTCCGGTCGACTTGTTCTCAATCGTCCCGGTAAAACGCTCGCATTCGGTGTGCGCGCAGGGCGGCATCAACGCTGCGAAAAATCTGAAGGGCGAAGGCGATTCTACCTGGAAACATTTTGACGACACGATTTACGGCGGCGACTTTCTCGCCAATCAACCGCTGGTGAAGGGCATGTGTGACGCAGCCCCCGCGATCATCGATTTGCTGGATCGCATGGGCGTGATGTTTAACCGCACTCCGGAAGGTTTGCTCGATTTCCGTCGGTTTGGCGGGACCCTTTTCCATCGCACAGCTTTTGCCGGAGCTACTACCGGACAGCAACTGCTTTACGCCCTTGACGAGCAGGTGCGGCGTTATGAGTCAGAGGATAAGGTTAAGAAATTCGAGGGCTGGACGTTTCTCTCTGCAGTTCTTGACGACGGCGGTGTTTGCCGCGGCATCTGCGTGATGGATTTGAAGACCATGGAGATTCGCACCTTTCCATGCGATGCGGCGATTTTCTGCACCGGGGGGATCGGCGCGGTGTTCGGCCGTTCGACTAACTCCGTGGTCTGCACCGGCTCCGCGCAATCCGCGCTATTTCAACAAGGTGTGTATTACGCGAATGGCGAGTTCATTCAGGTTCATCCAACTGCGATTCCCGGGGAAGACAAGTGCCGTTTGATGAGCGAATCAGCACGCGGTGAAGGTGGCCGCGTTTGGGTGCCCAAACAGGCGGGTGATACGCGCCGCGGAAAAGACATTCCGGAAGCCGAGCGTTTTTATTTTTTGGAGGAATGGTATCCGAAGTACGGCAATCTGGTCCCGCGCGACGTAGCGACCCGCGCGATTCACAAAATTGTGTTCGAGCTAAAAATGGGGCTGGTTGGAGAGCCGGCGGTATATCTGGACGTAACGCACATTCCGCGCGAAGTGCTCGACCGCAAGCTCGAAGGCATCCTTGAAATTTACGAAAAATTTGTCGGTGTTGATCCGCATGTTGAGCCTATGAAGGTTTTCCCGGCCATGCACTACACCATGGGCGGGCTGTGGGTCGACAACGAGCATCAAGCGACTAACGTTCCGGGAATTTACGCCGCGGGTGAATGCGATTACCAATATCACGGTGCGAACCGGCTGGGCGCGAACTCGCTGGTTTCTTGTATTTATGGTGGAATGCTAGCAGGTCCTGCGGCGGTGAAGTATTCGCGCGGACTTGAAACTGGATGTGAGAGCGTTCCGGCGGCCATTTTCGAGCGTGAACGCGTTCGGCAGCAGGACATTACCGACGCTTTGCTGAATCAACACAAGGGAACCGAAAATCCCATCACGATATGGCGCGAAATGGGCGACATCATGACGGAAAACGTCACGGTGATTCGCTACAACGCGAACCTGGAAAAAACTTTGGTGAAACTCGACGAACTGAGCGAACGGTTCACGCGCATCAACCTCCAGGATCGCACACAGTGGGCGAATCAAACCTTAAACTTCGTGCGCGAACTCGGAAATATGCTGATCCTTGCTCGCGTTATCACGCTAGGAGCGCTGGCACGCAACGAAACTCGCGGCGCCCACTACAAACCTGAATTTCCGGAGCGCGACGACGCCAATTGGCTGAAAACCACCAAGGCCAGGTATGACAGCGGAAAAATCATTCTCGAGTACGACCCGGTGGATACGTCGCTGTTGCCGTTGCGCGAGCGCAAGTACACCGCAAAGTCCTAGGAAGCGAAAAGGTTTTAAGAGGCGCCATGGCAGAAAAAACATTTCTCGTACGCATCAAGCGCCAGCAGCGGCCGGACGAGTCCGTGCGCTGGGAAGAATACGAGCTGCGCTATCGTCCGCACATGAACGTTATCATTTGCTTGCGCGACATTGCGGAGAGGCCGTTCACTCGCGGCGGTGTGGAGTCCACTCCTGTCAGCTATGATGCGAATTGCTTGGAGGAAGTGTGCGGTGCTTGCGCCATGTTGATTAATGGAACTGCCCGGCAAGCCTGTACCGCGCTGGTGGATGATCTTGAGAAACCGATTCGGCTGGAGCCGCTGACAAAATTTCCCCTGATTCGCGACCTCGTCGTGGATCGCTCGAAGATGTTTGAAGATTTGAAACGCACGCATTGTTGGATTCCAATCGACGGGACCTACAACATCGGCGAAGGCCCGCGCATGTCTCCCGCAGTTCAGGAAAAGGGCTATCCGCTTTCGCGCTGCATCACGTGCGGAAATTGCTTGGAAGTTTGTCCCAAGGTTAATTCGAACGACAGTTTTGTGGGCGCTGCAATCGTGAGCCAGGTTCGTTTGTTCAACATGCATCCCACCGGGGCCATGCACGCGGGGCCCCGGCTCGATGCGCTGATGGGGCCGGGGGGCATCGCCGAGTGCGACAACGCGCAGAACTGCGTGAAAGCGTGTCCAAAGGGAATTCCGCTCACCGAATCCTTGGCCGCGGTGAACGGACAAGTGCTCGTTCACGCAGTTAAATCGTGGCTGCGTGGGGAATAGTTTGCCGCAACGAAGGAACGCCAAATCTCGATTCCGTTTGAAAGAAACGTGTCGTAAAATCCCGAGCTGATCCACGGAGACAAATGTATCGGTTCTTCTTTCTCTTAATCTGTTGTGTGCTTGGAGGAATTCTGCCACTTCTCGCCGTATCGTCACAATCACTGCCCATTTCGCAAAAAGCGAAGGACCTGCATTTCACTTCAATCGTCATAGACACGCACGACGACACTACGCAGCGTTTGCTCGATCCAAAATTCGATCTTGGCTCGCGCCACACGGACGGCAGCATAGACATTCCGCGCATGCGCGAAGGCGGCTTGGACGCCATATTTTTCTCGATTTACATTCCAGGATCGATTACCGGGCCTAAGGCCGTTCAACTCGCGTTGGAACAGATCGACGCTGTGCGCCGCCAGGTCACTCTGCACCCGAACGACCTAGCGCTGGCGACTACAGCGGCCGAAGTTCGCAGCGCGTTTGCTGCCCGTAAGATTGCCGTGCTCATGGGCGTCGAGGGCGGGCACATGATCAACGACGACCTGAAGAACGTGGATAAATTCGCGGCCCTTGGCGTTCGGTATATGACGCTGACGCACATGCTGAATACGGACTGGGCCGACTCTTCGACGGACAAGCCCGCGCATAACGGGCTGACGGATTTCGGCAAACAAGTTGTGGCGGAAATGAATCGCGTGGGGATGATGGTGGATGTATCGCACATCGCGGACAAAACTTTTTACGATGTGCTCGCCACGAGCCAGGCTCCGGTGATTGCTTCGCACTCTTCCTGCCGGGCGCTGGACGACGCACCACGCAATATGACCGACGATATGATCAAAGCGCTCGGCGCAAAAGGCGGCGTCATACAGATTAATTACCACGTCGGTTTCCTCAGCCAGGAATTTCGAGATGCTGAAAAGGCCGCTCCCGATCTCGGTAAGGCCATCGAAGCCGAAACCAAGAAACGCTGCGGCGAACAAGAAGCGTGCCAGTTGATTGAAGCGGACAAGATTCTTCGCGAGTATGTAGCACAGGGGAAGTTGCCGCGCGTTTATTGGACGAAAATAATCGATCACATTGATCATGCTGTTAAACTCGTGGGCGCCGATCACGTGGGCCTTGGCTCGGACTTCGACGGCGCGGATATGCCGTACGGCATGGAAGACGCCACGCACTTGCCGCAAATTACGAATGCATTACTGGAAAAGGGTTATTCGGAAAGCGACATACAGAAAATCCTGGGTGGCAACACGCTCCGCGTGATGCAGGAAGTTGAAAACACTTCGAAGAGAATGGGAGGAAAGCCGTGAAGAATTTTGTAGCTCGATTTAGACTATTTTCCCTTTGCGCCATCATTTCGGTTATTCCGTGTTCGCTCCGTGCACAAGATCAGCCTGGGCCGGCCATGAAGGCTTCTGCCCCTTCGCAAAAATCGACAGCGAGCGGCGGACATGGCGACGCCGGGTTGTTGCATCCGGCCATGCTTAAGGCCAAAGCTCCGGAAGTGTATGAAGCGACATTTACGACCACCAAGGGCGATTTTGTGGTGCAGGTTACGCGTGCCTGGGCGCCCAATGAGGCCGACCGCTTTTACAATCTCGTGAAACACGGCTATTTCACTGGCGTGGAATTCTTCCGCGTGGTTCCAGGATTCGTGGTGCAGTTTGGACTTACCGGAAGCCCAGCGATCAATAAAGCATGGGAAGAAGCCACAATTAAGGACGATCCGGTAACCCAGAGCAACACTGCGGGAACTATCACGTTCGCGCAAACGGGCAGCCCGAATTCTCGTTCAACGCAGGTCTTCATCAACCTGGGTGAAAATGCCGCGCTCGATCATAGCGGGCAAGGTTTCGCCCCGTTCGGCAAGATAACCTCGGGTATGGATGTGGTTCAGGCCCTGTATGGCGGATACGCGGACCAGCCAACGAATCATCAAGACGAGATTACGAATCAGGGCAACGCATATCTTCAGAAGAATTTTCCGAAGCTTGATAGCATCAAGTCGGCGAAAATCACTTCGCCCGCTCCTGCTCCGACCGCTAGCGCGACACACAAGTCCGTGCCGCCGCGCCGAAACAATAGGAAAACTCATGACTACGAATCCGAATTTGTTGCATCCCGAAAATCTGACGGAAAAAGCGCCGGACGTGTTCGACGCAAAATTCTCGACCACCAAGGGTGACTTTGTCGTGCGCGTTAATCGAGAATGGGCGCCGATTGGGGCGGACCGTTTTTATAATCTGGTGAAAGCTGGTTATTACGATGATGCGAGTTTCTTTCGCGTGATTCCAGGATTCGTGGTTCAGTTTGGACTAGGTGCGGATCCCACGGTGAACAAGGCTTGGCGCGACGCGAAGATTAAGGACGATCCTGTTTCGCAAAGCAATCGGCCGGGATTTTTAACGTTTGCCACGGCGGGAAAGAATACGCGCACTACCCAGCTCTTCATCAATCTCGGCAACAATGCGCAACTGGATTCCATGGGCTTCTCTCCGTTCGGCCAAGTGACCAGCGGTATGGACGTCGTGCAGAAAATTCACAGCGGGTATGGTGAGTCTCCGGATCAAGGGCAGATCACGACGCAAGGGAAGGCCTACTTGGATAAAAACTTTCCGAAGCTCGATAGCATCAAGTCTGCGACTATTTCGGCTCCTGCAAAATAATCACTGAAACACGTTTCGCGCGGACAAATGACTTCATCGCAAGGCCAACGCTCTGGAATCGATTGGGCGATGCCGCACGAGTCTGTTCGTGCGAGCGTTGTGCTTCTTTCTTCTCTTTCTCTCCTTCGGCTTCTTATTCAGTTTGCCGGGATCAATCATTACGGTTGGTTTCGCGACGAGCTTTATTACATGGCCTGTGGCGAGCATCTCGCCTGGGGTTACGTTGACCAGCCACCGTTCATCGCGCTCATTTCGTGGTTCGCGCGCCACGTTTTCGGGAATTCGATGTTTGACGTGCGGTTGCTGCCCGCTCTCGCCGGCGCGGCGGTAGTTTTCTTGGCGGGCTGGATCGCCCGTGAGCTGGGAGGCGGATTTTTCGCGGAATTCCTTGCTGCTCTTACAGCACTATTTGCTCCGGCCTACCTGGCCTTCGACAGTTTTTTATCGATGAACGCGTTCGAGCCCTTGTTTTGGACTTTATGCGCTTTGATTGCGATTCGTGTAGCGAAGGGTGGATCTCCTGCGTTGTGGGTTCTGTTCGGTGCGGTTGCGGGGATCGGGCTGGAAAACAAGCACACCATGCTGGTTTTTGGATTTGCAGTTGTTGCCGGATTGTTGGTTTCGGACCAAAGAGGCTTGGTATTTTCGAAATGGATTTGGATTGGCGGCGCTCTTGCGCTGGCTTTATTCCTGCCAAATTTAATCTGGGAAGCCAGACACGGCTGGCCGCAAATCCAAGTAGTACGCGCTGGGCAAGAATACAAGAATTATCCGGTCGGGCCCTTACGGTTCATTTTTGAGCAGGTTTTGTTTTTGCAGCCGGTTCAGTTGCCTGTGTGGCTCGCTGGAATTGTATGGTTTTTTGCAGCGCCTGACGCGAAGCGCTTCCGATTTTTTGGATGGGCTTATCTGATCGTGATGGTGGTTTTCATCGTGCTTCACGGGAAGACTTATTACCCGCTACCGATTTATCCGATCTTGATCGGCGCTGGAGGCGTGGCTCTGGAGAGACTATTTTTTGGTGCGCAGTGGAGGCGCTGGCTGGCCTGGGCTTATTGCGTGATTATCGTGATTGCGGGAGTCGTCTCCTTGCCATTCGGCGTTCCGCTTTTGCCCGTGGATACTTTTGTTCTCTACTCACAGATACTTCCTTATTCGCGCACGGTAAAGATGGAGAGAGATGCCACCGTCGAGTTGCCACAGCTTTATGCGGATATGTTTGGCTGGGACAACTTGGCCGCGACGGTTGGCCGCGTTTATCTCGCGCTTCCGGAGGCGGAGCGGCGGAGTTGCGCGATCCTGGCGGGGAACTACGGTGAGGCGGGTGCGATCGACTACTATGGCCCGGCGCTCGGATTGCCGAAAGCGATTAGCGGACACAATAACTATTATCTTTGGGGGCCGCGCGGATATTCCGGGCAGTGCGTGGTTCTTTTTGGCGAGAACGCGGATCGTTATGCGGGTCTGTTTGGCGAGGCTCAGCTAGTAGCTACTATAAGCGACCAGTACGCAATGCCTTCCGAGCAAGGCGTCCACGTGTATATTTGCCGCAAGCCCAGCGCACCGCTGGCCATTCTGTGGCCAAGCTTCAGAATGATGATCTAAGCTGCCGCCTAATGTTTGGGGGCGTGTTTGGGGTTTCGCGCGGATTCTTCGAGGCTCGTGACATTCAATCCAGTGGCTACCAGGCGATGCCCGATTTCTGAATCTGTTTTTTTCGCGATGGCGAGAAGCACGCATTCGCAGGTCAGGATCGGAATTGCCCGGCCATCCACAAAGTCCCGCGCGGGCGAAAGTTCCTCAGCGGTCTTCAGAATATTTTGTAGCTCTGCCGATCTCCGGAGCGGAGCGCCATTGGGCTTCGCGGCTTTTCCCGTTGCCGCTTTCAGACCTTTCGGCAATTGCCAGATTTTGCGCGGTCCTTTTGTGTGGCGTTGCTGGTCGTAAAACTCGATCCAATGGTGCCAGCGCTGCGGGCTGATGCGGCAAATCTGCTGAAGGAAAGTCTCGACGTCGTCTTGCTGCTCCCAGAATTTCGAGAGGTTCTCCCATTCGTAAATATACATTCCGGCAAGCAGGTCAGCTACCTCCACAGTGCGCGAAGCGCGGCTGTGGGCCAGCATGCTGGCAAGCGTCTCGGAGCGTTCGAGGTCTTTTGTAACGCGATGGGAGACTACTGTGCCGTCGGTTCCCGGGGCTTTCCCGACGTCCTCGGCCGGAGATTTCGCAACTTTCCGATCTTTAGGGAATAGGGCCATCGTTGTTTCGCGTCCCTCTAAAGACCTAGAACTGTAACTAACTCACGTACTGATTCGGAAGATTTTTGTAGCGCCGCTTTTTCATCCGACTCGAGCTTGATTTCGATGATTCCCTCGATGCCCTTTGCGCCAAGCTTTACCGGTACGCCCACGAACAGATCTTTCATCCCGTATTCGCCTTCAAGATACGCAGCGCACGGAAGGATTTTTTTCTTGTCCTTGAGTATTGCATCCACCATTTCAAAAACGGCGGCAGATGGAGCGTAGTAGGCCGAGCCTGTTTTCAGAAGGTTCACGATTTCCGCTCCGCCTTTACGGGTTCGGGCGACAATCGCGTCAATTTTTTCTTTGGGCAGAAGAGCCGGAAGAGGAATTCCGGCGACAGTAGAGTAACGAACGAGCGGAACCATATCGTCGCCATGGCCACCAAGCACGAACGAGGTCACATTTTCCACAGAGACGTTTAGTTCGGCAGCGACGAAGGCGCTCATACGCGCCGAGTCCAGGACGCCGGCCATCCCGATTACGCGATGCTTCGGAAATTTGCTGAGTTTTAGCGCGGCGTGGGCCATGGCATCCAACGGATTGGTGACCATGATTAAAATGGCGTTTGGTGACAGCTTGACCACCGCTTCGACGACAGCTTTAATGACATCGTAATTCGCTTTCAGCAAATCGTCGCGGCTCATGCCCGGCTTACGGGGAAATCCAGCGGTGATGACGATGATGTCGCTGTTGGCGGTTTCTTTATAATCTCCTCCGCCGGTGGAAATTCCCGTCGCGCGCGCATTACTGCCGAAAATCGGCGCGGACTCGGCCATATCGAGAGCTTTGCCGGCGGGAGCGCCTTCTAAGATGTCTGTGAGGACAACGTCGGCGAGCCCGGCATCATGAATACGTTGCGCCGTGGTGGACCCGACAAACCCGCCTCCGACTACAGTGACCTTGTTGCGCATTCAAAGAATCTCCTTGTGCGTTGGTTTCGAATCTAGCGCGCTGCCACTGACGAGGCTTGCATATTGTCAATGATAGCCGTAGCGTATTCGGAAGTTTTCAGCCGACTAGCTCCAGGCATCATGCGTTCCAAATCGTAGGTTACGCGCTTGTCCTGGATGGTTCGCGCAATTCCTTCTTCGATGAGCTTGGCGGCCTCGCGCCAACCCATGAAGTTAAGCATCATTACGCCGGAGAGCATTACGGAGCTTGGGTTGATCACGTCTTTGTCGGCGTATTTTGGCGCGGTTCCGTGGGTCGCTTCAAACACGCCACAGCCGTCGCCTATATTCGCGCCGGGAGCCATTCCGAGGCCCCCGACTTGAGCGGCGCAAGCGTCGGACAAATAGTCGCCGTTCAAATTGGGCGTGGCGAAGACTTGGTATTCATCAGCGCGCGTGAGCACTTGCTGAAACACGGAATCCGCGATGCGGTCATTGATTAATATTTTTTGTTTCCATTGGCCGCCGCCGTGAGAGTTCCAAAGAGTTGCAAGAGTGGCCTTCACCTCCGTGGTGATGCGCTCCTTGAAATCTTCAGTGGCGTTTTCGAAACCCGGCTCGATCATCTCGGCGATTTGCTCGGGGCTTAGATTGGGATCGCTGTCCTTGTTACCCAGGATCCAGCTTTCGCGCTCGGTGACGACATGCGCGCGAAATTCCTGTGTGGCAAGTTCATAGCCCCAATCGCGAAACGCGCCCTCGGTGAACTTCATGATATTGCCTTTGTGAACGAGCGTGACCACGCGGCGTTTTTCTTCCATAGCATGTTGTATCGCGGCGCGCACAAGGCGTTTCGTTGCGGTTGGCGAGATCGGTTTAATGCCGATGCCGGAATCCGCGCGCACTTGTTTCTGGGTATCCTTCAACATTTCAAGATTCAGGAAATCGATCAGGCGTTTTGCGGCGGGTGTTTCGGAGCGCCATTCTATGCCGGCGTACACGTCTTCGGTGTTTTCGCGAAAGATAACCACGTTCATCCGCTCGGGATTCCGAACGGGGGAAGGCACACCTTCAAAATATCGGACCGGGCGCACACAGGCGTAAAGGTCGAGGACCTGGCGCAAAGTTACGTTGAGCGAGCGAATTCCGCCGCCGACGGGAGTGGTAAGAGGGCCTTTTATGGCGACGCGGAAATCGCGAAGAGCTTCAACCGTATCGGCGGGGAGCCAATCGTTAAATTTTTTGAAGGCCTTTTCGCCGGCAAAAACCTCCAGCCACTCGATTTTGCGTTTGCCGCCATAGGATTTGGCTACAGCAGCGTCGAAAACCTTGCTGGACGCTTTCCAGATGTCGCGTCCGGTGCCGTCACCTTCGATGTAGGGAATGATGGGGCGATCGGGGACCTTGAAAGCGCGATCCGCGGTGTATTCGATCGGTTTGCCGTTGGGCGGTACGGCGACACCGTTGTAAGAAGCTTTCATTTTTTCACGACTCCGTTTGGGTGATACAGCGCTGGTGAGGTATGAATTGTCAGCGATATACGACCCTCAACATTAACACAACCGTGTTGAGTCTTGAAGGAGGCTGGGTGATAGAAAAAGAAGCGAACACAGCCTAAATCGGCAGGTTTGCGAACGAGATTCTGCTTCGCGCGGACGTCGCGAGGCCCATTGTTGCCAATAAGTTACAAGCCATAGAGAAATAGTTCGTTCCTGAGTGTTTTATCGGGATGATAGGAATGAGGGGAAAGTCATGAAAAAGATCCATTGGATGATTGTTCTCACGGCGGTATTGGCGGGGCTGTTCATATCGCGGATTGGCGCTCAGCAGAATCAGGCTCAAAAACAAAATCAAGCCCAGAGCGCACCTCCGAAATCGGATATGCCTGGAATGGATATGAGCGAAATGCAGCACGACGATGGTCCCAATTCCCCGGGGGCAGCGGCGAATGATGAGATGTCGGACATGCATATGGGCATGGGTCCGCATATGCGAATGACGGATTTGCGTAAGCCGCAGCCGGGGGATGAACAGCGCGCTGAACAAATTCTGGAAAAACTGCGGCCAACGATGGAAGAGTACAAGGACTACCACAAGGCTTTGGACGATGGCTTCAAAATTTTCGGTCCACAAGTTCCGCAAGACATTTATCACTTCACGAATTATCGCTACGCGGCGGAGGCGCAATTTGTTTTCAACCCTGCGCATCCGACTTCATTGCTATACAAAAAAGTCGGGGATGGATATGAGTTGAAAGGGGCGATGTACACGGCTCCGAAGAAATTCTCGGAAGAACAATTGAACGAGCGCGTCCCGCTCAGTGTTGCGCGATGGCACGAGCACGTGAACCTTTGCTTTCCGCCGAGGGGAACCCCGATCAGCCAAGCGAATTGGAAAGAATTCGGATTGAAGGGGTCCATTGCTACTGCGGATGCTTGCGATGCTGCGGGTGGGCGGTGGCTTCCATTGGTTTTCAACTGGATGGTACACGTCTATCCGTTTGAGACAGACGCGGCGAAAATCTGGGCGCACTGATTAGGAAAATCTGACTTGCTAACTCGCAGGTTTGCGATAAATGTCAGGACGCAGAATTTCCATCATTGATTCGGGTTTAGTGAGTTCGTCGAAACCGAATTGACGATATAGGCCGTGAGCGTCGCGGGTTGCCAAACTGAAGCGGCGCAGACCTTGCAATGCTGGATGCGCCATCACGCACTCCATCAGCCATTTGCCCAAGCTTTTCCCGCGATGATCTTCGAGGACATAAACATCGCAGAGGTAGGCATACGTCGCGGAGTCGGTAATTATACGCGCGAAGCCGACCTGATCTTTGCCGTGGAACAATCCAAAGCACAAAGAATTTGCGATGGCGCGTTCTACCGTTTGGCGCGGAATGCCTTCACACCAGTAGGCCCGGACTAGATAGGAATGGATTGCGTCGAGATCGAGGCGAGATGGATCTGTAGAAATTGAATATTCTTCACGTTGGCACGTCTCAAACATACAATGCACCTCGGAAATAAATTGGAATGCTGTAATTGTAAACCTCGAGCGGACATCTATTATAAGAGTGAGCCGATTGCGATCAATCAGCCATATTGGCCTTAGGAGTGAACGTTGAAGACGCCATCTTTGAATATCGTTTCGAGACGTGGAGCCGTAATTGTGGCAGCAGTGGGCTGCTTGCTGTTTGGGCTTGTTACGTGCGCGCAAAACGTTCAGCAGAAAGACAACGGGCCAGTTTTGAAGCTGACGAGTTCGTCATTCGAGGCGGACGCGGACATTCCGCCGAAGTTTAGTTGCGACGGGGCGAATGTTTCGCCGGCTTTATCTTGGATGGATGCTCCTGCGGCGACCAAAGCATTCGCGTTGATTATGGATGATCCGGACACTCCGAAGGGCGCGGTGACGCATTGGATGATTTATGATATGCCAGCCGGTGCCAGTTCGCTGCCCGAGGGCGTTCCAACGAGCAAAAAGCTGCCAGACGGATCAATGCAGGGGAAAAATGTGACGGGGAAATCAGGTTATACCGGACCGTGCCCGGAAAAGGGCGGGCCAGCCCATCATTATTTTTTCAAGCTGTATGCGTTGGATGCGAAGACGAATTTAAAGCCGAATGCCAAGAGGGAAGAGCTTGACGCGGCGATGAAGGGACACATTTTGGCGAAGGCGGAGTTGATTGCGCGGTTTAAGCACTAAGAAGCGGCGCTAACATCAGGACGAGTTTGGAATCGAGCTTTGCTCCGATTTGTTTACCTGTTTGCGGAGGCGAACAGCAGGTCCCTCGTCGGCCGGAATGCGGCCTCGCCGGGATGACAATTTTGAAAGCTAAAAACAAGAAATCAAACCCAACCCAACCAACCCAATCCAATGCGACCAGAGCTTTGCAGTCACAGGTTTCTTTGGCGATTGTACGGCGGGGACAAAGATTTTTTAATTGCAGCGATAACAAAAACCTTTCGATAAAGCGTCGTTTTTCGATTTGACGCTTGGAATCCCGCCGCGATACCCTACTGCGCTAATGCGGAGCCCCCGGACAACTCCGGCTGCAGAGCAGGGGTGTATTTTACCTTGAGGAGAGACATGACTAGCGAGCTGCGAAATTTTTTGGCAATTCCATACGATGAACTCGAAGAACTGAATTTGGAAGCGAAAGAGGCGCGCAAGAACCGCGCTCCGGTAGGCAAGATTCAAGAAGAACGGCTCAAATATCTTACGGATGAGAAGCGCATCAAGGCGGTTACCGTTCTGTTCAGCGACTTGGAAGGCCGCCTGCATATGCTGGACTATGACAAAAAATTCCTGATCAAGAGCTGGGACAATTTGACGTTTGATGGATCGTCGATCCGGGGATTTACAGCGCAGCGCGAGAGCGATTTGCGCCTAACGATGGACTGGAGCGCGTTTTATTGGGCGCCGGCGGACATTTTCGGGTCGGGCAAGGTGTTAGTGTTTGGCCACGTGATCGACAAGGATGGGACTCCTTACAGCGCGGATATGCGCGGCGTGCTAAAAGGATTCGCGGACGGGCAGCATAAAGCGGAAGGGTACACGCTAAACGCTGCGAACGAGATTGAAGGGTTTCTGTTCAACGGTGCGGACGCCGAGCGCCGTTATTACGAAACAGGAAAATTCGATTACGTAAATACGGGCGGTTACTATCATTCACTGCCGGGCGACCCGTTGCGCACGTTCATTGACACGACAGCTGAAGTGCAACGCGCGATGGGGTTTCAAAACGAGAAGGATCATCCGGAGGTTGCGCCGTCACAATTCGAAATAAATTACAGCTATGGAGAGGTGGTGGCCGCGGCAGATCAGATTCAACTGTACAAACTGATTTGCCGGCAGGTTGCGAACAAGATGGGTTTCACCGCCAGTTTTCTGCCGAAGCCGGTGGTGGGAGTGAACGGAAGCGGGATGCATACAAACATCTCAATCAGCAAAGGCGGGAAAAATCTTTTCTGGGATGCCAAAGGCGAGGAAAAACTCAGCAAACTCGGATGGACGTTCGTGGACCGGGTGCTGACGTACGGTAACGACATCTGCTTGATCATGAACTCTAGCGTGAACGCGTACCGGCGGCTGGATCCACATTTTGAAGCTCCGAATCAGATCAAAGCGTCGGCGGTGGATCGCGGGTCGATGATACGTATTCCGATTGGGAACGAGAGAAGCATGCGCGTGGAGTTTCGGTCGGTAGCTCCGGACGCAAATCCCTACATGGTGATGTACACCTTGTTCCGCACTGGTCTGGAAGGCGAAGCGGCCAAACTCAAAAATCTGAGACAGGCCGAGCGCTATCTGCCGGACAACATATACACGGCCCTCGATGATTTCCGTAAATCGAAATGGACCACGGAGCTTCTGGGCGAAGACGTGAAGCATCGTTACGTGGAGTTAAAACAGGCTTCCGCGGACCGATGCGCCCGCCTGCTGGGAACTTTCGTGAAAGCACCGGAAGTTCAATACCACCACGAAGTGTACAACCAGTTCCTTTGGAACTTGTTTTAGAAAACCAATCGATCATTTAGCACGATTCCATCAAAGAAAAACGCCCTGGACGAGAGTCCGGGGCGTTTTACTTGAGCGCGATTCTTATTTTTCGCCAATCTCAAACGGCTTAGTTTAGTCGTAGTATTCGGCGCCGAGGTGAGTGATCAGGTCTTCGCCCATCATCCAGCGCAACGTGTTTTTCAGCTTCATCGACTGAATGAATAGGTCGTGCTCTGGGTACAACTGTTTGGCGCACATGGGCGATTTGAAATAAAAGCTGAGCCACTCCTGGATGCCACGCATGCCAGCGCGCTTGGCGAGATCGAAGAAAAGCGCGAGGTCGAGCACGATGGGAGCGGCAAGAATCGAATCGCGGCAGAGGAAATCTACTTTGATCTGCATGGGATAGCCAAGCCAGCCGAAGATATCGATGTTATCCCAGCCTTCTTTATTGTCGCCGCGCGGAGGATAGTAATTGATGCGCACTTTGTGGTGAATCTTGCCATAAAGATCCGGGTAAAGATTGGGCTGCAGAATATATTCGAGAGCGCCGAGCTTGGATTCTTCCTTGGTTTTAAATGAGCCGGGATCGTCGAGGACTTCGCCGTCGCGGTTTCCAAGAATGTTGGTTGAAAACCAGCCATTCAAACCCAGCATCCGGGCTTTAAAGCCGGGGGCGAGGATCGTTTTCATCAGAGTTTGGCCGGTCTTGAAATCCTTGCCGCCGATGGGGACTCCCTTCGCTTTTGCGTATTCTTCGAGGGCCGGGATATCCACGGTGAGATTCGGCGCGCCGTTGGCGAACGGAACACCTTCGCTGATTGCGGCGTAGGCGTAGAGCATGGAGGGTGCGATCGCAGGATCGTTTGCGCGCATGCCTTTTTCGAAGGATTTCAAATCTTTATGAACGGCTTCCGGCTTCAGGAATATTTCCGTCGAGCCGCACCAGACCATTACCAGGCGGTCGGCTTTGCTTTTCTTTTTGAAATCGCGTATGTCTTCGCGGAGTTGTTCGGCTAGTTCGAATTTATTTTTAGCTTTCTTGACGTTGGAACCAGAAAGATTTTTGACGTAGTGCTGATCGAAAGCGGCCTTCATGGGTTTGATGGTCTTCAGGAACTTTTGGACTTTAGAAAGGTCTTTCGCGTCGAGGACTCCGGCTTTGGAGGCGGCCTGATACGCGTCGTCCGGGAAAACATCCCAGCCGCCGAAAACGATGTCGTCAAGCTTGGCGAGCGGAACAAATTCGCTGATTTTCGGCGCGCGGCCTTCTGTGCGTTTGCCGAGGCGAATAGTACCCAGTTGCGTTAACGAGCCCACGGGCGCGGACTGGCCGCGGCGCACCAGTTCGACACCGGCCATGAAGGTGGTGCTTACGGCTCCCATTCCTGGCGTAAGAACGCCCAGTCGTCCCTTGGGCGAAGCAATATTTACAGGCCTGCGCATTCAAGTTCCCCCAGTCCATGCGAATTTTCCCGCGTCGCAAACTCACGCGATGCGAAACCGAATCTCTTTCGAGGTGGATACGATATCGGCGCGGTAAACGCGGGAAATAAAACATCTTATGATGCGGCAACGTCGGAGTTTTTGCAAACCGAATCACGCGACCGGACTTTCGAACTGATCAGACGCGCTCGCGTCATCCGCAAGCCGGAATTATTTTGAGGCAGCGCCGGCTGGTGGATTATCCGACGGCGGGCTGGGACGCGGCTGAGGCGGCCGACGCGTTAATGAAGGGATAACATGCGAAATACACAGGAATGCCAAAAGAGCCAGGACTGCCATCATCATGAACGGAAGCATTTCGACCTACCTCGAGCTCCAACAACCGCGCTCAGAGTAGGGTACAGCACCGAAAGTTCCAATCGGGGTAAGGCAGTATGTTAGTGATTTAAAACTATTAAGCAGAAACGGTCCTGGACGGGTTGTGTCAGGTTCGACCCAGAGTTTTCTCCTTGCGGAACACAGTGGAAAGTTCTTGCCTCTCCGGCGCGATGGGCGCTCAGCCAATTCTAGAGTTTTTCTAGATGGATTGAGCCGTCTCCGGAGCTGACAGAGAGCGTGCCCCCACCCGCGTTCAATTTTCCGTGAACTGAAGAATGGCTTAGCGAGCCGGACACGGCGAAATTCGGTACATCGAGAGTGATCGATCCGTCGCCGGTGCGGGCTTCCACGTTGGCATTTAAATCCGTAGCG
The DNA here is from genome assembly GCA_963838475.1 of uncultured Acidobacteriota bacterium. Taxonomy (GTDB): domain Bacteria; phylum Acidobacteriota; class Terriglobia; order Acidiferrales; family UBA7541; genus Palsa-295. The sequence continues at coordinate 704,060 of CAWIRJ010000002.1, read as the reverse complement.
ATGCGCATATTGATATGGCCGTCGCCCGAGCGAATGGTCCAAGTGCTGGCCACCTTTGAACCGTTAGCGACTTGGGCTTCGATGTTGCCATCACCAGTCTTCAGCGAAAGGGAATCGAAGCGTCCGGCGATGCGCATGTTGCCGTCGCCTGTGTTTGCGTCAAGTGCGCCGTCGAATCCGGCGCCTTCAATGCGGCCGTCACCCGTGTGCATACGAACGTCGCCATGAGTTTCCGTGGCGGTGATGTTCCCATCGCCGGTGCTGAAGTGGGCGTGGCCGGATAGGTTTTGCGCCACCACGTTCCCATCACTGGTTTCGACGTCGACATCCAAGTCGCGCGGGACATGCAGTTCAACCTTTACAGATTTATGCCGCCCGCCAAAGAAAGAGAACCCGAAGTGCGGCATTTTGACGCTGATGACGACGTGATCGCCATTTTGGCTCTCCTCGATCCGCACATCGCTTGGGCTGATTTTGTAGCCTTCGGTGGTGACGTGTGCGTCGATTTGCTTTTGATTGGAGCCGATAATGGTCACATCGCCGTCGTCGGTGGAGACACGCAGGTCGGCGCGACCGCTAATCTGGTAACTTTTCGACCAGTCGTCGGCACGCGCAGGAGTGGCGGCTGTTGCCACCATCGTCATTAACGTGAGCATCGTTCCAGCGAGAAGTGTTCGGTTCATGTATTTCTCCATTCGATCAGGGCTGCTGAATTGCGCTTCGTTAACAGATACGCAGCTCCAGTTCCAAATGTTCCGTAAGTCAGTTTCAAATCACGAGCGAAATCAGGCGGACTTACTCTTTGCAGTCTTTGGAACCGCTCCGGCGGGCTTCGGCCTAAGTGACGCCAGAAATTCATTTAGCGGCCGCGTGTTGAGTACATGTTTCTTTTCGAGCCAGCCGCGGCGGGCCGTGATTACGCCGTACTTCATCATGCGGAAGTGTGTAGTGCTATGCGCGTCGGTCGAGATCACGACTTTCACGCCTCGCTCACGGGCCATGCGTAGGTGGACATCATTGAAATCGAGGCGGTCGGGATAGGCATTGCACTCCACGGCAACGCCATTTTTCTTGGCGGCGTCGAGAACTTTTTCCACGTCGTAGGCGAAGGATTCACGGCGCAAGAGGAGGCGGCCTGTGGGATGCGCGAGGATTTGAGTATAGGGATTTTCGATTGCGGCGAGGATGCGGTCGGTCATGGCCTCGCGGTCGAGATTCATGAAGGAATGGATGGAGGCGACGACGACGTCGAGTTGGGCGAGGACTTCATTCGACAGATCGAGCGAGCCATTTTTCAAAATGTCCACTTCAATGCCGGCGAGCAGCCGAATCCCAGGGACGCGTTCCTGGGCGGCACGAATTTTCTTGATCTGAGCTAGCGTGCGCTTATCGTCCATGCCATTCGCGACGGTGACGGCTTTGGAATGATCGGTAAGCGCGATGTATTCGTAACCCAATTTTTTGGCCGCTTCGCCCATTTCTTCGATGGAGTCGCGGCCGTCCGAGGCGGTTGTGTGCATTTGCAGGTCGCCGCGAATGTCGGCGAGCTTTAGCAGCTGCGGCAATTTGTGGGCTTCGGCGGCTTCGATTTCGCCGGTCATTTCGCGAAGCTCGGGCTCGATGTAGTCCAGACCCAGCTTGGCGTAAATTTCTTCTTCGGTCTTTCCGGCGACAACTTTGCCCCCTTTTACCGTGGTGAGAGCGTACTCGTTCAGCGTCCAGCCCATATCGAGGGCGCGGCCGCGAAGTCCCACGTTGTGAGCTTTCGAGCCGGTGAAATAAAGCAACGCGGCGCCAAAATTCTCTTTGGCGAGCATGCGGACGTCAACCTGGAGACCGTTGCCGAGGAGAACACTTACTTTGTTTTCTCCGTGCGCCAGAGTTTGATCGATTCCCGGATATTTCAGAATGTGCTCGGCGACCGCGTCGACATCTTTTTGTTTTTCGCGGCCCGAGCGCATGGTCACGAGCAGATCAACGTCGCCAATGGTCTCGCGACCACGCCGCAGGGAACCCGCAGCGGTGACGGACTCCACGGCCGCGGCAGCCTTCGACAGTTCGGTATTCGTGATGTAGGCCGAGAACTTTTGTGCTTCATCTTCGGCGGTGCTGATTTTGAAGCGTCCTGATGAGCGTTTCGCCGATTCGGTAGCCTTTAAAATATTTTGCTCGCTCTTTTCGCCGAAGCCGGGCAGGTCTTGCAACTTGCCTTCGCGCGCCAGTTTTTCAACGCCTTCGATGGTGCAGACCTGGAAGGTCTCCCAGAGGAACAAGACCTTTTTGGGGCCAAGCGATTGCAGACGCAGCAAATCCAGCAAGGAAGCAGGATATTTCTTTAGCAGTTTTTGGCGCAGCGCATAATCGCCGGTTTTCAGGATTTCGCAGATGTGCTCGGCCATGTTCTCGCCGACGCCGGGCAATTCGCGAAGCTTCTTAGGATCCTTGCAGATGTCTTCAATGCGTTCGTGCAGGCTGTAAAGGAGTTCCGCTACCTTTTCATAGCTCCGATAGCGTCCGATGATGGCGCCGTCTATCTCGAGCAGTTGCGCTGTCTCACGCAGAATTCTGGCGACTTCTTTATTTTCCATTTCTTTTCCTGTCGAGCGGACCAACTGGCTTCGGAGCGCTTGTTCAAGAACTTGTCGTCGCTACTACGCTTTTTGCCTGCTCAATATCATTCAGCACTTGTTCGCGCAAGGCTTCCGGGCCGGAGAACTTCCGCTCGTCGCGCAGGCGCTTGAGGAATATTACTTCCATTTTGCCGGAGGTCAATTGTTCCGAGAAATCGAAGAGGTGCGATTCGATCGCCAATTGTTGACCGTCAAAGGTCGGCCGCATGCCGACGTTTGTGACGGACCAATAGATTTTTGGGCCGAGAACGGAAGCGGTGGCATAGACGCCGTTCTTCGGTAGCGTCTCCTGGTCGGTTGAGAGGTTCAAGGTTGGCACGATGAGTTTTCGTCCCATGCCGGTACCGGGACGAATTTCGCCCTTGAGCGAAAAAGGCCGGCCCAACAGGGGTTCGACATCTGCCACACGCCCTTCTCGCAAGGCTTGTCGAACGGCAGTGCTAGACACGATTACGCCGTTTTCAACTACGGGTGGCACGATCTGGACTTCGAAATCCGAGCGCGCGCCGATTTCCTGAAGCAATTTTACGTCGCCGCCCTGGCGATTCCCAAAGCGAAAATTGTCGCCAACCAGTACAGCCTTCGCCCGCAAGGCATCCACCAGGAATATTCTTGCGAAATCTTCAGCGCTGACTCTTGCTAACTCGGTGTCGAATTGCAGCACCAAGGCGGCGTTGATGCCCATTGCGTCAAATGCTGCGAGCCGCTGCTCAAGCGTCATCAGCATGGTGGGAGCCGCTTCCGGCCGCAACACTTGTGCAGGATGCGGATAAAATGTGAGTACTGCGCTTTCGAGGTCATTGGCGCAAGCAAGCCGGGTGACTTCGCTGAGAATTTTCTGATGGCCGAGGTGGACTCCATCAAAATTGCCGATGGTTACCACCGTCCGTTTGCGCGAGCTGCCAAATCTTTCGATCCAGCCTTCGGCGGAGTATGCGATGTCCAGACGCAGAGTTGGCGCAAGGCGCATGCGCTGTTTCGGAGTATCGGCGAGCGTCAAACTTGCACCTCGAATTTCAAGCCGTCGTATGACAACTGAACTCCTTTCGGCAATTTCGCGTTGGCTTGTTCGTGACCTAGATCGTGGCAGATGTGCGTGAACCACGCGCGCTTGGGCTTCAACTCGTTGACCAGTGCCAGGGATTGTTGAACGTTGGAATGCATTGGGTGCGGAGTGTAGCGCAAAGCGTCCAAAATGAATTCATCGAGGTCAAGCAAGAGCTTCTTGGATTCTTGGGGCACGGAACTGAAGTCGGTCAGGTACGCGGCGTTGCCGAAGCGAAATCCGAGAACGGAGATGGGGCCGTGATTAGCAGGGATTGGAATAATCTTTAGACCGTAGAGCTCAAAAGGGCCGTTGATTGTGTGCATGTCCACGCGGGGAACGGAACTTTCCGTTGGCGCTGCGTCGAATATATATGCAAATTGCCTGTGAATTGTAGCTTGCGTTTCTTCGGAAGCGAAGATAGGGATTACGCTGCCTTGTTTCAGATTGTAAGGGCGAATATCGTCGAGACCCAAAACGTGATCGGCGTGGCCGTGAGTGTAGAGCACCGCGTCAAGTCTATCCAGTTTTTCGCGCATGGCCTGGAAGCGGAAGTCCGGCGTGGTGTCAATGACGATGTTACGGCCGTTATATGAGAGCAGTATAGAGGGCCGAGTGCGCTTATCGCGCGGGTCGGGCGACTCGCAAACTGCGCAATGGCAGGCGAGCGTGGGCACGCCCATGGAGGTCCCGGAACCTAAAACAGTTAACTGAACGGTCGGCATTTCGAAAACGTGAGCAGGCGTGGAGTTCGATTCATCGCTGGCGGTTTTACAAATGCTCCGCTGCTAGGGCTACTGACGCGAGAGCTCTAGCAAATTCGTTACTTCCCCTTGGCTTTTTTGGCCATGGCGTCGGCAGCGGCTTTAGAGATCTCCATGAACGTCAGCTTCAAACTTCCCAGGACTTCCAACAGAAGCTGATCATCTTCCTTGGACAAATTGCCGCGGGTTTTTTCGCGCAGAGCGTCGAGCATGTCGATTACTTCGCGCGCACCTTCCAGATCGACGAAAGGCTGGCCAGTTCGCGGATCGGCCATCCCACCTAACATGGCGGCGGCGTTGCGCGTGAGAAAATCCACGAGCATCTGGAAACTGCGGGAGGAATGGTTCTGCTCTCCGGTCGCGCCGTCGGCGGATTCTGAGGGCGTCGTTTCGCCGGGCGTAACTAAACCGGAACCTGACTTACCATAAGCGGCTTCGGCATCGGCAATGGCCGACTTGCCGCTCGACGCAGGAGTTCCTGCGCCCGGGTTGGCACCACTTTTGGTCGTAGGATTCGGCTGCGCGCTCGCAGTCGGCTTCGCCGGAGGATTAGCGGCGGCCGCTGCTTTCTTGGCTGCGGCTTCTTTGGCAGCAGCTTCTTCTTCACGGCGCTCCATTTCGACGACTTCGGGGCGCAAGTTGCCTTCTTCCGTAAAATGTCTGCGGTCTATTACTTTAAAGGTTTCTTCGTGTTTGCTGTCTGCCACGGGTATCCTTAGGCTTGCTGGAATGTTACTAGGGAAGTTTAGCACCCGCGAAGCACCAGCGACAAGCGAGCGGGACTAGCTTGGGATTTCGCATCTAAGAAATGAGCAACTAAGGCGAGTCCTAGGCATCCAAAGCGTAATTCGATTGTAGAACGTCTATTAGCCGAGACAAGAAACGCATGCCGCGTACGCGTCTGGCGGGCTAGGTGGAGGCAATATGTCTGGGGAAGTGAATCCAATTGGAATTTATTACGAGCATCCACGCTGGTTCGGGCCAGTGTTTGCAGAACTGGAGCGGCGGGGCGTTCCTTATGCGCGATTGGACGCCGCGCGACATCACTTTGACCTCCTGCCTAACGGAAATCAACGCTACGGCTTGATTTTTAACCGTATGAGCCCTTCTGCGTGGACGCGCGGAAATGCGAACGCGATTTTTTATACCATCAATTATTTGGCTCACCTGGAACGGCTAGGAACTCGTGTAGTCAATGGCAGCCAGGCATTTCGCAATGAGACTTCCAAAGCCCTGCAACTTTCTTTGCTGCAATCGCTCGGATTGCCGTATCCGCGCTCGGCGGTGATTAACCATTCTAGCGAGGCTCCGGCGGCGGCGCGTGGGATGCGGTTTCCGGTGATCGTCAAACCCAACATTGGCGGAAGCGGGGTGGGCATCGTTCGGTTCGATACTCCCGAGCAATTGGAAGCCGCGGCAAAGAACGGGATTGCGCTGGGGCTGGATTCGACCGGGATCGTGCAGGAGTTTATCCCGGCGCGCGGCGGACACATCACTCGCGTTGAAACTATTGGCTATAAATATTTGTACGGAATCAACGTATTCACTTCAGGCGAGACCTTTGACCTTTGCCCCATGGATATTTGCAAGACGAACGATGGCGCAGAGATAAAAACTGTGTGCGTGGTGGAAGGGCCGAAGACGGGCTTGCGCTTGGAAGGATACACGCCTCCGGCGCAGGTGATCGCGGATGTGGAGCGAATTTTCCGCGAAACGAAAATCGAAGTAGGCGGCGTGGAGTACGTGATCGACGATCGCGATGGACAACTTTATTTCTACGATATCAACGCGCTCTCGAATTTTGTATCGGACGGCCCAAAGATCGTGGGATTCAATCCATTTGAACGGCTTGTGGATTATTTGGTTCAGGAGAGGCGCTGATGCGTTACGGATATTGGATGCCGGTTTTCGGCGGATGGCTGCGTAACGTGGAGGATGAACAGATGCAGCCGACCTGGGACTACGTGTCGCGTCTGGCTCGGCGCAGCGAAAAAATCGGATTCGATCTTACGCTAATTGCGGAGTTGAACCTGAACGATATTAAGGGCGTGGACGCTCCGGCGCTGGATGCTTGGTCCACGGCCGCAGCGTTAGCTTCGGTCACGGAGACGCTCGAGCTAATGATCGCCGTTCGACCGACGTTTCATCTTCCCGCGCTGCTGGCAAAACAGGCGGCCAACATCGATCACATTAGCGGTGGGCGAGTGTCGCTGAATGTAGTTTCGTCGTGGTGGTCAGAGGAAGCGAAAAAATATGGTGTGCAATTCGATCAGCACGACGATCGTTACGCGCGCACTTCGGAATGGCTGGATGTAGTAGATGCCGCGTGGAAGCAGAATCACTTTTCTTATTCCGGAAAATATTATTCGGTGCAAGATTTGGTGTTGGAGCCAAAGCCGGTGTCGCGTCCACGTCCGACGATTTACGCCGGCGGGGAATCGGAAACCGCGAAGGAACTAATCTCACAGAAGTGTGACGCGTATGTGATGCACGGCGACTCGCCGGAGAAAGTAGCGGGGAAGATACGGGATTTGTCGGAGCGCCGCGAACGCAAAGGCCTTCCGCGGATGAAATTCGGAGTAGCGGGCTACGCGATCGTGCGAGAAAACGAGCAGGACGCCCAACGCGAGCTTGCGCGCATTACAGACGTGAAGCAAAACGCGGCAGGCTATCAGAATTATCAGGATTGGCTGGCTAATACCCAGCTCGAGCAGCGCGTTTCGCTGGAAGATTACTCGGTTTCGAATCGTGGACTGCGGTCAGGCTTGGTTGGTACCCCGCAGCAAGTGGCCGATCGCATCGGAGAATTTGAGAAAGCGGGCGTGGATCTATTGTTACTTCAGTTCAGCCCGCAGATGGAAGAAATGGAACGATTTGCGGATAGCGTTATTCCGCGACGTGCTGTTGCTTCAGCTTAGCGGCATTAGGCGGGCGCACGCATTGGCCGCGATTACTTCTACTTATGCGAACCCGCATTCATTCCTGCTAACTTTTTGATTGACACGTCGTCTTATGTGCGTTACAAGTTGTAACGCTACAATGAAGAACACACACAGTCCGCGCCCCAAGAATATCGGCGAAGTCGAGCAGATGGTGATGGATTACGTCTGGTCGCACGGGCCGTTGACAGCGGAGGCCTGCCGCGAAGCGTTGGCTTCAAAGCGGCCGATGAAGGAATCCACGATCCGCACGGTGCTGCGGCGGCTGGAGCAAAAAGGCTACGTCACGCACGAGGTGGAGGGTCGGACTTTTGTGTTTCGCGCTGCCGAGCTTCGGCAGAATGTGGCCGTACGCGCGGTGAAGAACATTATTGACCGGTTTTGCGGGGGCTCCGCGGAGGAACTGGTCATCGGCATGGTGGATAACCGGGTTCTGGACCGCAAGCAGCTTGAGCGATTGGCGCAGAAAATTAGTCAACGAAAGGGAGCGAAGCCATGAGTTTTCCGTCAATGCCTGATGCTATGGCGAATTTCTTAAGTCTTCTGGCTGATTCGGCGGCTCGTTCGTTGGCGCTGGGTTGCATCGCAGGAATTGCCCTCAGTATTTCGCGTGTGAAGAGCGTTTGGTTGAGGCTTCAAGTATGGAGAGCGGTGCTTTGCGTGGCGCTGCTGATGCCGGTTTTCGGTGTTTTCTTGCCCAAGATTTCATTAAGAGTCCCAAGGGGGATGGCTGAGCGCTTAGAGCAATTTTATAAGGTGTCTCGCGGAGAGAGCGTAGCGTTGAATGGGAGAACGCTGACGCGTCAATCGCCTGGTTTTGCAATAAATCGCGAAGTTTCTAATGTCCGCTCATTTAACAACCTTGAGGAACGCACCGTATCGAACTCGAGTCCGACGTTCGTTCTTAGCGATGTTGCAAATTCTCAGACGTCGGTGAATAAAAGCTCAAAGCTGACGCTGGCATTTGTTTGGCTGAAAATGCTGCTTCGCACTACGGGGTGGTCCGCAATAATCACCGCAGCTTATTTCGTCGTAACGTTGAGTTTCCTGCTTCGGTTTGGGTTTGGCTTAGTTCTCAGTCTGAGGCTAAAGCGCAGAGCCACTGCTATTCGCGATTCGAAGGTGTTGACGCTCGTTTCGAAAAATGCGCAGACAATGCGGACTAAACGTTCGCCGCGTCTGGCGGAGTCTGAATTCCTTTCGGTCCCGGTAACCGTAGGCGTAGTACGCCCGGCGATTTTGCTTCCGCCGGGATGGCGCGAATGGGATGAAGGCGAGTCGGATGCGGTGATCGCCCATGAAATGTCGCATGTGGCGCGCTGGGATGCGCTTGTAGATTGCTCGGCGCTTCTCCATCGGTCGATATTCTGGTTCAGCCCGTTGAGCTGGCATCTGGTTCGCTGTCTTAGGGACTTGGCGGAACAAGCTAGTGACGAAGCGGCGCTGACAGCCGGAGCCGACCGCATGCGTTACGCCGAAACTCTTCTTGGATTTTTCTCGGATCTAGAAGCTGCCCCCGGTCGAGTTTGGTGGCACGGCGTCGCAATGGCCAAGACAGGACAGGCAGAAAAAAGATTGGATCGAATTCTCGAGTGGAAAGGGAGTGTCGCCATGCAACTGAAGAAATCCGTGGTTGCACTCGTTGTGATGACTGCAGTTCCGGTGGTGTATGTCGCGGCGGCGTTGCGCCCGGGTGCCTACAGCTTCCATTCGACCGATTATCACGAAGTCCAAGAGCAAACGGCGACTCCGCCGCCAGTGGCTGCGTCTCCGACTGCGACACCCACGCCAATGCCTACTCCAATGCCGAGTGTGATTGCTGCGGCGCCGCTGCCAAACGTATCGCCACTTCCACAACTCCCGAGGGTCATCTCCGTGGCACCATTCGTATCCGTGGAGCCCGTCGTGACTTTAGCGACTCCCGTCCGCGTGCTGGCACTCGCACCTGTTGTCCGTATGGCGCAATCCTCGCATTCAGGTTCCACGGTGTTCGTGCGGGGAACGGAGGGAGATGGCCAACAATTCGTGATTTCGTCCGGCAAAATGTATGTCAGCGTGTCCGGAGATAGCGAGAGCTTTGGCATGGACCACCCGTCCGAATTCGTTGAATTCCTGCAAGAGAAGATTCCGGGAGATTTCATATGGTTCCGGCATGATGGCAAGTCTTACGTGATTCACGATCAGCAGACCGTAAAACGAGCGGCTGATTTTTTCAGTCAGGTCCAGGCGATTGAACAGAAACAGGAAGAACTCGGCAAACAGCAGGAAGCGCTTGGGGAGCAGCAGGAAGCGCTAGGTAAAGAGCAAGAAGGAATACGTGTCGAAATTCCCGATATGACTGAAGACTTGCACAAACTGGAAGCGGAGTTGAAAGCTCTTGGAAAGACCGGCACGGAAGAGGATCTTGGGCGCATTCAGGAAAAAATCGGCGACCTGCAGAACAAGCTTGGCGACCTGCAATCCAAGGCGGGGGAAGCTCAGGGAAAGCTAGGAGAGAAGCAGGGAGCGCTCGGCGAAAAGCAAGGCAAGCTCGGAGAGCAAGAAGGTGAATTAGGGCGCCAGGAAGAGCAGATATTCCGGGAAGCTTCGCGCCAGATGAAAAGCCTGATTGACGATGCTCTGACCCACGGGTTGGCTAAACCCGAGTAACGCTTCCGGGTGTCGCCAGTAGGCTCTGGCGACTGTCAGGGATAAATTTGTAGGAACAAAATACGCCTGCCTAAAGACGGCCGCTATAAATTCAAATCCCCACGCTTGTCACTCTGCAGTCTTCCTTGTAGATTAATCGTTCATCAAACAGAATAGAGATTCTCTTGCCTCCGCGCAAAAAAACGTATTCGAAGATTCGCCGCAAAGTGCGCGACCGCTCCCGTTCGCTGTCCACGGCTAATGGACGCGAGCGAGCATCAGCCAATCCCGTTATTCGTATTCCCCTAAACGCCCGCGATAAGCTTGCGGGGAAGTGGTTCGGAAAGCTGGTCGCGTTGCAGGCAAGGCTGCGCGCGGCCAATGGTTGCCCGTGGGACCGCGAGCAGACACACGACTCCCTTCGTAAATTTCTGATTGAAGAGACTTACGAGGTGCTCGACGCGATGGAAAAAGGCAACGCGCGGGAATTTTCAGGGGAACTCGGAGATCTGCTGCTCCAGATTATTTTCCATTCAATTCTAGCGGAAGAAGCGGGGAACTTCACCATCAGCGACGTGATTGAGTCCGTTCACACGAAAATGGTCCGCAGACATCCGCACGTTTTCGGTGACACGAGAGCGGCGACCTCCTCGGAGGTGTTGAAGAATTGGGAGCAGATCAAGGCGTCCGAACGCGCTGCGGATGAAGCAAAAAAAGGAGCGTCACAAGGCCCTGGTCATAGTGCGAGTGGCATCCTGGCTGCTGTGCCATCTTCGTTTCCGGCGGTTTTAGAGGCTTACCAACTTACTCGACGGGCATCTCGCATCGGATTTGACTGGCCCGATATTTCCGGAATTTTAGACAAGCTGGACGAAGAAAAGGGGGAGCTGCAATTTCTAATCGCGGCTGATGCAACGGACTCAGCGCACGGGAAACAAAAAGCTGAATCGAGGATCGAGGAAGAAGTTGGCGACCTCCTTTTCGCAGGCGTAAATATTGCGCGATTTCTGGGAATCGATCCCGAGATTGCGCTGAAGAAGGCGAATCGTAAATTCAGAGAACGATTTAACTATATGGAGGAGGCCGCGTCCGCTGAGGGTAAGCAGTTCGCTGACTTGTCTCGCGAACGCAAAGAAGAGATGTGGAATCGCTCAAAGATGGCCGAACGAGACAAGTATTCAAGAGCTAAGAAACCCGCGGCGGCTAGGAACGCACGATGAATGCCTCCGCGAACCATCCAGCCACCCCGCCGCAAGACATCGAAGTCCGCCATTGCGAAACGCTGGCTGAGTACGAGGAATGCGTCAAGATGGAACTGCTTACATGGGGCGAGCACATCACCGTCCCCTCGGCTATTTTCGTCGTCGCGCACCACACGGGTGGTCAAATACTCGCGGCATTTGACCGCGGGAAGATGGTCGGATTCACGCTCGCTCTGGCCGGGACCCGCGGCGGCAAGCCGTTTCTGCATTCGCACATGACGGCTGTACTGCCGGAGTACCAAAACTGCGGAGTTGGAAGACGTCTAAAGCTTTTCCAACGCGTGGACGCGCTGAAAAATGGCCTGCCGCTTGTGGAATGGACGTTTGATCCGCTGGAACTCAAGAATGCGCATTTAAATTTGAATCGGCTTGGCGCGGTCGTTCGCCGCTACATCCCGAATTGCTACGGTGTGACAGAAAGTCCGCTTCACGCAGGGCTTCCGACCGATCGGCTGGTGGCCGAATGGTGGCTCGATTCGGATCGCGTGCGCGGAATTCTTGCTGACAATCCATGTCCGCTCGGGGAAACAACTGAGCGTGTTTCAATTCCCGGCGAGATCAGCGTCCTCAAGAAGAAAGACCATGAAACCGGTGCGAGGGTTCAAAAGCAGACGCGCGAATCGTTCCAGAAATATTTCCATGAGGGATATGTGGCCACCGGCATTGAAGCGCGCGAAGATGCTACCGACTACATTCTTGAGCCAGCCGCTTCAATCGGGGGATTGCGTTTGCCAGAGTACCGTCCGGAAGAATTCGAGGACTAAACGACAAAATAATGCGGCTCAAGAAAATCACGTTGAGGGAGATACATCTCCCGCTGTTGACTCCGTTTGAAACCAGCTTCGGTGAGACTTCGCTTCGCCGCATTTTGCTGGTCGAAACGGACGTCGACGGCGTTTCAGGCTGGGGCGAATCGACTGCGGGCGAAGACCCTTTTTATTCTTATGAGACGGTTGAAACTGCGTGGCATATCCTCCGTGATTTTCTGTGGCCCATTCTGAAAGATCAAGAAATTACCAGTGCGGCGGAAGTCTGGGACATGCTCGCACGCGTTCGTGGACACAATATGGCCAAAGGCGGGCTCGAAGCCGCCATCTGGGATGCTGAGGCGAAACAGAAGAATATTCCGCTGGCCAAACTTCTTGGCGGCGTGCGCAACGAAATTTCTTGTGGTGTCTCAGTAGGAATTCAGCCGACGATCGAGGACCTTCTTGCGAAAGTTGAGAAAGAGCTGGCGGCTGGTTATCAGCGCATAAAAATCAAAATCAAGCCGGGCATGGACATCGAGCCGGCACGGGCGCTCCGCGAACGGTTTCCGCGCATTCGGTTGATGGTTGACGCAAATTCTGCATACCGTTTGGAGGACGCTCCGCTGCTGAAGCAGCTCGATGCGCTCTACCTCATCATGATTGAACAGCCGCTGGCGTGGGACGACATTTATTCGCATGCGCAACTGCAGCGCCAACTTGACACGCCGATTTGTTTGGACGAATGCATACACGAGGTAGAACACGCGCGCGCGGCAATTGAGATCGGCGCGTGCCGCATTATCAATATCAAGCTCGGGCGCGTGGGCGGACATACCCCTGCAAGGCGCATCCACGATATTTGCCAGGTGAAGTCAGTTCCGGTGTGGTGCGGCGGTATGTTGGAATCCGGCATAGGGCGCGCGCACAACATCGCCATGTCGACTCTGACGAATTTCACGCTTCCGGGAGATGTGTCAGCGAGCCGTCGATATTGGGATGAAGACATCATCGAGCCGGAAGTTGAAGTAACGCGGCAGGGAACTATCCGTGTGCCATCGGCGCCGGGAATCGGTTACACACCGCGCCTTGATCGCATTAAATCGCTTACTCACCGCTTGGAAGTTCTCGAGTAAACCTTTGAATTCAACTTCTCCTGACCGGGCCGCACCACCTTCCCATGCCGTGGCGGATTTCGAGGCGTCTGCGAAAAGCGCCCAGCTTTTGGTTTCTCGCGTTCATGCTCACGCTGATGTTAATGCTGTGGTCATTCAATTATGTGGCGGGGAAAATCGCATTACGCCATTTGGATCCCATTTCGTTGGCATGTTTTCGAATTGAACTGGCCGCCCTAATCATGCTGGTGATTTATTTCTCGCGAGGGCAGCGCGCGGCGCTTCACGCCCGAGACATTTGGCCGTTCGCGTATCTGGGGTTTTTCGGAGTAGTGGTGAACCAGGGCCTCTTTACAGTAGGGTTGAATTACACCACCTCCAACCATTCGGCTGTAATCATCGCTATTGGCCCAATCATTGTTCTTCTGCTGGCGCGCGCTCTGAACCTGGAAGCGTTGACGGCCGGAAAAATACTGGGGATGGCTGTAGCTTTCGCGGGTGTCTTTCTGCTGGAGGCGGAGCAAGGCTCGCCGAGAAACTCTCCTTTTCTACTGGGCGATTTGATCACCCTCGGCGGAACGATCGGCTTCTCCATATATGCCGTGCTCGGGAAAAAAGCGGCAGGGCAGTATGATGCCGTCGCAATGAATACGTTTAATTGTGTGGCGGCCGCGATCATGTTGTTGCCCTTAAGCATCAGGCAGGGAGCCCATCTTGACTGGCACGCAGTGGGATGGCCGGGCTGGCTCGGCATGATTTATATGGCGGCGGCAAGCTCCGTAGCGGCATACACAATCTTTTACTGGGTCCTGCGCTACATGAGCGCGTCACGCGTAGCGGCCGTCAGCTATTTCCAGCCGATCGTCGTGATTTTGCTTTCGGTGGCATTTCTCGGAGAAAATCCCACACGCAATTTGCTCCTGGGCACCGCGCTGGTGCTTCTTGGTGTCTATTTGGCGGAACGCGGAACGGCCTAGAGTTTCACGACAAGGTCCGCGTTTAGGATATATAGTTACTATCCTTATGTCGGCGTTCTACCCTTCGTTCCTCGCGCGAAATTCTAGTGCTAGACTCTCAACGTGAAGAGTACGGCGCACCCAGGATTAATTGCGTCCGCTATTGCTGCGTTGATTCTGCTGGCAGCGGTGCGAGGACCGATGCACGCGCAGCAGCCGGCCACGGAAGCCACTCAGGTATTCGTCCTCTCGTCGAGCATTTCGATCGAGCTCCCAGCGAGCTGGCACGCGGCCAAATCCGACGAGGTTCCTTCACCGGGAGCGCTCGCTCCGTACGCTCCGCCATTTCACTTCTCGCAGGTCGCGACATTCACAAATGAACAAAAAAATTCGATCCTGCTTTTGGGGCTTTCCGATAATCCGCTGCTAGGGCACGATTCCTACTGGCTGGATGCCCAAATGCACGCCCCAAGCGGCTCCGGGATGAGTGTCCTCGATCTTCTTTTCTATTTCTTCTTTCCTCCATCGCAGACTTGCATGGATACGGCGTTCCAGAACTATACGGATGCAACTATGACTCCTACCTCGGAGGACGCTCCGCCGCGACTGCAAGTGACGTATGCATGCCCGCACTCTCCGACGCTCTCGGGCTTTTACTCGGCGCAAGTGAGTTCGGGGGTTACCTTTGAACAAACCAATAGCGGGCCAAAGGCCTACGGAGTAATCCGCGACTTTTACCTGAGTCCTATGGAACAGGCCGATATCTCTGGGCTAACGTTCTATAGTTTTGAGGCGCAAAGGCAAGGCCAGATCAGCAAAGCGGCCGTGGGGCATTACAACCTGCCGGAAAGCCTGCAAGGAAACCGATCCGACTTTTTCTGGGCCATCGGCGCACAGAGCCCGTTTCCGTTCGTTCCCGATGGACGCAGCATTCCTCTTTTCCATGTTGGATATGCCACCTCGGCTGCGGCATCAAACAACGGGCAGGAATTTAGCCGCCTTCTACACGGCATTCGGACGAAGTAAGGGCTAGACGGCATTGGCTGGCCGTTATTTCTGGCATTGCGACATCTCAACATTAGAAGGAGTGGTCACCGAAACTTTATTCCGGCACTGGTGTTGTGTATTTTGTGGCGTACTGGGTATGGGACTTTACGCGGGAAGAACAGAGTAAATGCACGCTTTAGGCTTTGGCTGCAACCGGTCGTACACTTTTGGAATCAAATATGTTAAGACGGTGTAGGCGGTACTTCCAGCCGTCTCCTTAGTGTAGTGGCAAAGCGGTCAGCAAGGGGGCCCCAATGAAAAGTTCCTCTCTTTTGAGACTGATTCTAATTGCGATGGCTGCAGTGGCCTTTGTGTGCCTGCCTGGCTCTGCTCTCGCCCAACGTGGTGGAGGCGGGCATGGTGGCGGCGGAGGCGGTGGCTTCCACGGTGGTGGAGGTGGCTTCGGCGGAGGCGGACATTTCGGCGGAGGAGCTTCGCGTCCGAGCTATGGTGGAGGAGGCGCGCGTCCTTCTGCCCCTGGAGGCTATCCTGGCGGAGCGGCCCCGCGTTCCTATGGGGCTTACGGGCCGGGTCGATCTGCCGGAGCCTACGGGGCGGCACGGTCTGGTGCTTATGGCGGCCGGGCATACGGTGGCCCTGCGTACAGCTCGCGGTACTCTGGTGCGTACGGCGGCAGGTCGGCGGCGCCGTCAACAGGTTCACGTTATGGTTCAACTTCCAACGGCCGCACAAACTCAGCGACAACCGCGCGAAATTACGGCGCGGCTGGCGCTAACACCAATCGCGGGACGACTGGGAACGCTACAACAGCAACCAACCGCGGAAGCTCTGCAGCGTCAGTATCGCGTTCCTCGAGCGGGATGATAGCTTCTAACAGATCGGGCTCTGCGGTGAGTTCTTCTCACGCCCTTTCAAGCATAGAGAGTTCACATTCCAGCGTGTTCAGTTCGAGGAGCTCAACTTCAAGCTTTGCTGGAAGTCACAGCACCGCGAATAATTCAACTTTTGCTAGATCCCAATTTAGCAATCGCGCCGCTGGAAATGCTGGCGTCACGAATGCTCGATTCGGAACGAACGCGTCCGTCGTTTCGGGCACGCGGCTTGGCGGACCGTTAAACGCGCACGCGGGATCCACGTCATTTGCCAGCCATGGCGCGATCGGAGCAAATACATACCATGTCGGAAATGCTAGCTGGTCAAGCGGTAGGGGCTATGGTTACGGGCACGGTTACGGCTGGGGACACGGTTATGGCTGGGGAGGCGGCTGGGGTTGGGGCCGTGGATGGGGATGTTGCGGTTTTGGCTGGGGCTGGGGCTGGGGTGGTTGGGGATGGGGCTGGGGGCTTGGCTGGGGATGGGGCTGGGGTTGGCTGGGGTGGGGCGCCTGGGGGTATCCGTATTACCCATATTGGGGGCTAGGATACGGCTGGCCAGCATATTATGGCTACGATTCCTACAGCTCTGACATGGGCTACGATAACACTGCTCCGTCGTACAACTCCGGCGGCGATTACAACTACGACGCGAACAATAATCACAACTACGATGCGAACAACAGTTCTGGTGCAAATCAAGCTCCGCCCGCCGACCAGGATTATCGAGGCTACGACAATAATCCGAATCCGGTAACTGGAAATGTGGCGGCAACCACGCCAACCGTTTTGATCTACCTTAGTGACGGGACCATGCTGGCTGCCAGCGACTACTGGCTAGCAGATGGCCAGCTCCACTACTACGTGAACTATGGCGGCGAAAATAGCGTCGACATGGGTAAGGTGGATTTGCAGCGCACGGTGAACGAAAACGCGAAGCGCGGTATACGATTCTCGCTGAAACCGAATCCGGACAGCGCAAATCCGGTGCCGTCTTCCAACGACTACAAGCCGCGCTACCAGAACACGCCTCGGAGTCCGAGCACCAATCCGAATAACAGTCCGAATAGCACCACTTCAAACCAGAACAACAAACAGACTGCGCCAGCGACGAATCCTGCTCCGCCGGCTCAGCCTGAGCCGCGAATGGAGACGACGTCTCAAACAGCGCTTTCGCATTCGTAGTCTGAATGCCGTCACGAAAATAAAAGGCCTCACATCGATTTCGCGATGCGAGGCCTTTTTGTATGACGCCTAAATTCAGATCAGAACGTATAGCGGTCGACAGTTTCATCGGCGACCGTTACATGTTTCAGTCCAACCAAGGTGCCGTAAACATGCCAGAAATCACCTTCGATCTGCGTGAATTCAACTCCGACCCTATTTTGACTCCAAAGACTGCGGCCTACAAAGACGACGCGGCACTCGCGCTCTTCTTCTGTGACACTGTTGACGAGCAGAAGCGTTTGGCCAGTTTTTACTCTTACGCCTAATGACAACAGCCCGCCATGAACACTCACGGCTTTGGTCTCAGCGTTACGACGGAAAGGCCGATCATCGGCGGTGCGTCCGTACACTCGAACCGGGATGGATAAAGGTAAACGCTTGCTGCGTCGCTGCCTCCCAAGAGACGGCGCCATTCATCCTCCTTTGCCCAATGAAGGATTGATGCTCTACTTAAAATAACGGGGCGGGGTGCCCGCGGCAATAGTACTTTTCGCCCTGAGCAGAGGTAACCAGACGACAGTATTGGCGGTCTTATCATTTGCGATCAATATAGGGCTCAGGAGCTGCATCGAACCAAATGGAAAGCAACGCCATCATCGTGTTTTTGACTCTTCAGGCGACGAAGAGAGTCTCGCATTGGATTTTTCATCTCGGCGCGTTCGGGCTAATTCCGCTTGGTATACTGGATGCCTCCGTAGTTCCGCTGCCCGGAAGTATGGATGTACTCACCATCGTGTTGGCTACCAAGCAGCCGGATTGGTGGTTTATCTACGCGTTAATCGCCACTGTGGGATCCGTACTTGGGAATTTTTTGACCTACCGGCTCGCGCGCAAGGGTGGGAAGGAAACGCTGGAGAAGAGACTTTCGCGCAAGAACATGGACCGTGTAACGAAGACATTTGAGCGTTGGGGGTTCGGTGCTATTGCGATACCGGCGCTGTTGCCTCCGCCTGTGCCCATGATTCCATTCGTTCTGGCCGCTGGAGCCACGAAATATTCGCTGAATAAATTCCTCGTTGCCATGACGTTGGGACGAATTGCCAGATACAGCATCCTTGCTCTATTGGCGGCCCGGTATGGCCACGCAATCATCAGATTTATCCATCAACACGGGCATCCGGTGGTGCTTTCGATCATCGGAATCGTGGTTGTTGTCGTAGTAATTTTCCTAGTGTTTCGTTACGGCAAGAAAGACACCGCGCGCTTACCGAAGCAAGGTCCGGCAAAAAGTAAAGCGTAATTCCAAAATCCGGCTTCCTTGCCAAGCCCCACTTCCTGCGGTATCCGATTTATCTTCGTTTTTGCCATTCTGAATACAGGAATTGCGGCGTGGCCATGTTCACGCATCGACTGATAAGCTCTTGTTCCGAGGTCCGAATTGAGTCGGCTAGATCGAAACAACAGGGAGACTACTCCAAAACCAACGAATGTTCCGAAGCATCGCAGTTTTTTTCAGACGTTAGTTGCGTTTGCGACGATGAGGGCGCTCCTAGTCAGAATCTAAAGTTACACTTTAATGAAGTGATTACTGAAAATCGCACGCGGATTCTGGCTCTTTCACAGAGTTTCAGAGTCCGCGTTTTATTTTGCATGGCTATTTTCCTGGGGCTTTGCCCGCGTTGACACTGTTCCGGTCGCGTGTTAGTTTCGCGAACCATGACACCAACGAGCTCATCGTCTCCGAATAAAAGGCGTATCGCAATTATTCCCGGAGACGGGATAGGCAAAGAGGTAATTCCTGCAGCCGTTCAAGTGCTTAAATCCGCCGCCGCCGCGGGAGGCCGCGAAGTTGCGTTGACCGAGTTTGACTGGGGCGCCGATCGTTATCTTCGCGATGGGACGACCTTGCCCTCCGACGCGGTGGAAATGTTCCATCGGGATTTCGACGCCATTCTGCTGGGTGCCATGGGGGATCCACGCGTCCCGACAAATGTCCACGCTGCCGATATTCTGCTGGGCTTACGTTTTAAGCTGGACCTTTACGTCAACGCCCGCCCCTGCGTTCTTTTCGACAAGCGTTTCACGCCACTGAAAGAGCGCACCGAGAAAGACATCCATTTTATGGTCTTCCGCGAAAACACTGAAGGCCTTTACGTCGGAATAGGTGGCAATTTCAAGAAGGGAACCGCCGACGAAGTCGCGGTGCAGGAGGATCTAAATACTCGCAAGGGCGTTGAGCGCATCATCCGCTACGCATTTGAATATGCGAAGTCCCACAACCTCAAGCGCGTGTGCATGAGCGATAAATCCAATGCGATGACGTTCGCCCATGACCTCTGGCAGCGCGTGTTCAAACAGGTGAAGGCGGAGTACACCGAGATAGAGTCCAGCCACCAGTACATCGACAATCTGTTGATGCAGATGGTCCGCGACCCCTCGCAATTTGACGTGATCGTGACTTCTAACTTGTTTGGCGATATCGCCAGCGACTTGGGTGCGCAATTGGCGGGTGGACTAGGGCTGGCCCCTTCGGGCAACATTCACCCCGGACAGGTTTCACTTTTCGAGCCCGTGCACGGTTCGGCTCCAGCGATTGCAGGAAAGAATATTGCAAATCCAATGGGAGCAGTTCTCACCGTGGGAATGATGTTCGAGTATCTGGGCTGGAAGCCTGAGGCTGACGCAATCGTAGCTGCAGTCCACGCTGCACTGCGGGAAGGGAAGACACCCGCTGAGCTCGGTGGCACGATGGGTACGCGCGAGGTTGGAGAGTGGTTGAGTCAGTCTGTTGCGAACACTGGCGTGCGGTAAACTTGTAAATGAGCCGCCGACAAGAATCAAACGTCAGCCTCTTCTTCACTTGTCGGCAAGTCGACGCAATGTCTAAATTAACTTCAAGACAGGCTTAATATTTTTCGGCTGTGCTACGCAAATCAGAGTTAAAGCAGAACTTCAATTCTGCTTGATGGCAGGTGGAGCCTGCTCAATGCTTCCGGCTACCAGTTCGGTCTTCACCGTTATTTTTTGCTTCGGCAAGAGCTTCACGTCCGTGTTGAATTCCTGATAGCCCGCTAAGGCAATTTTGATGTGGTGATCGCCCGGGCTCACGAGCATTCCTCGTCCTATCCCGCTGAACTGCTTCACATAGCCAGCGAAAGAACCGTCTACGAACACAGCCGCGCGGTCTGGCGTGACCTTGAGCTTTATTTCCGAAGTCACGGTCGAGTATTCAGCCTTGGGATCTTTGTCCAGCTTCACCGTAATGATCAGCTTTTTGCCCGGCTCGACGACGTATGACTGCGTGGAGTCCAAGTAGCCTGTCTGACGGAAGGAAATCTCGTGCGTGCCGGGCAGCAGCAGCACTTTTTTATCGTCTTTTAGCTCCGCGACATAGCCCACGTATTGGCCATCGATCCAGACGCCGGAAGTTTTCTCGGCTTTGTCGGGCCCAATGAATTGCACTTCGCCTAACACCTGGTTCGGGGCTTGAGATTTTTGACTCTGTGCGAACCCAACGAGTGGAATGAGACACAGTGAGAGGAAGACTATTGGGACGGTTATGATTCCGCGCGTGAAGATTTTCATGGCAACTCCTCGTATCTGGGAATCGAACGGAAATATCTAATCATATTTTTCTGCCGCGCGGAGCATGAAACTGCGAGCTGAAAGTATTTCATTAATTTTCGCCACTGTATCGAATCTCAACCACCGGTCGAATTGTCGGCCATTCGACTGAATAGCTGGAAACCTCTTGACCTGGAATTCGCCAAAATGTAGGGTCTGCATGCGCGAATTGGATATCTCTTGGAGGCGAACTTGATGCGGCGTTCGGCGCCTTATTTAATCTTCATTTTGATGCTTGCATTCGTGCCTCGCGTCTGGACGCGTGCTCACGCGGACGCCGCACCCGAATTCAATGTAAAGGAACACTATACAAAATATGAATTCCGCATTCCCATGCGCGATGGGAAGTTGCTCTTTACATCAGTTTACGTTCCCAAGGATTCATCGCGCAGCTATCCCTTCATGGTCGATCGCACGCCCTATAGCGTGGCTCCCTACGGCGTGGATCAATACAGAAAGACGCTGGGACCTTCTGACGAGTTTCAGCGCGCCGGCTATATTTTCGTTTATCAGGATGTGCGCGGCCGCTATATGTCGGAAGGCACTTTTGTGGAGATGCGGCCGCACATCGACAACAAAAAATCCAAGGTTGATGTGGACGACAGTAGCGACATGTATGACACAGTTGATTGGCTGCTGAAAAACGTCTCGAACAATAATGGCAAAGTCGGTATATGGGGAATTTCTTATCCGGGTTTCTACACTTCAGCCAGCATCATCGATTCGCATCCCGCGATTAAAGCCGCGTCGCCCGAAGCGCCTATGACCGATTTGTTTATGGGCGACGATGCGTATCACGGTGGCGCGTTCATGCTCGCCGCAAATTTTGGCTTTTACACTTTCTTTCGGCCGCAACCGGTTCCGATCTTGCCGCAAAAGAACTCGCAACGATTCGACTTCGGAACAGCCGATGGATACGATTTCTTCTTGAGGATGGGCTCGCTGGGAGAGGCAAAGGCCCTTTACTTCAAAGATCCCAACTGGCTTTGGGACGACCAGGTAGCTCACGATACCTACGACGATTACTGGAAAGCACGCAATCTCGCGCCGCACATGAAAAACATCCATTGTGCCGTGCTCACGGTTGGCGGATGGTTTGACGCGGAAGATTTGCAGGGACCTTTCTCAACGCACGCCGCGATCGGCCACAATAATCCGGACATCTATAATGGAATTGTGGTCGGGCCTTGGGTGCACGGCGGGTGGGCGCGCTATGATGGCAATCACCTTGGCAGCGTGAACTTCGCGTCGAATACCGGGCAATTTTTCCGAAGCCAAATCCTTTTCCCATTCTTCGAGCAATACTTGAAGGGTAGTACCGACGCAAGATTACCCGCAGCGTATGTGTTTGAAACCGGAACTAACACTTGGAGAGAATATCCAACCTGGCCTCCGAAAAATACGGAACCAAAGGCATTATATTTTCGAGCGAACGGGAAGCTCTCATTCGATGCACCGGTCGACGCGACGGGAGCGGCAGACGAATATGTTAGCGACCCGGACCGGCCGGTGCCGTTCGTCGGCTATCCGGCGACTTCCGTGCCGCAGGAATATATGGTCGCGGACCAGCGGTTTGCGACGACGCGCCCCGATGTGCTGGTATATCAGACCGAGCCACTCGAGCAGGACGTCACGATTGTCGGTCCGGTGTCGCCGAAGCTTTTCGTCTCAACTTCCGGCACGGATTCGGACTGGGTAGTGAAACTCATCGACGTATATCCCGAGGACTATCCCGATGATGCCGCTCCCAACGCAGCGCCACCGAACGACGTGGGTCCACCAACGATTAAGGTGGCCGGCTTTGAGCAGCTAATTCGGGGGGAACCCATGCGTGGGAAATTTCGAAAGAGCTTTGAGCATCCCGAAGCGTTTATTCCGGGCACGGTCGAGAAAGTGGACTTCACCATGCCGGACATAAATCACACTTTCCGGCGAGGGCATCGGATCATGGTGCAGGTGCAGAGTTCATGGTTTCCATTAATTGATCGGAACCCTCAAATCTTCGAGAATATTCCGGACGCTAAGCCTGCTGATTTCCAGAAAGCTACCGAGCGATTGTATCGAAGCAAAGATCATCCCTCGGCAATCGAAGTTCAAGTATTGCCTTAAGGGAGCCTCGAGGGCCGACAGCGATTAATCGTCCTCTTCAATTGTCGGCGAGTCAGCGCGGAGGCCAGTCGCCAATATGTTTGCCTGAGTTCAAGCCAGTCCTGAAGTAGACATATCTACCGGATGGGCATTCTTCAAGCTTAGGATCATTCTTTGCGATTAGCCCGTTTGTTCAACTGTTACCGCAACTGTCGGCGTGGCGACGCTTTCAATTGTAAATCGCGCGCCGCTCCGCTGGATTAATTGCCCGAGCGAGCAGCATCCCGGTAAGAAATCCGCCGACGTGGGCCCACCAAGCCACTCCTCCCAGTGAGGCGGCACGCGGATCGTTTAGCGAGCCGATTCCACTCATGAATTGAATTAGAAACCAGAGCCCGATAAACACTAGCGCCGGAATTTGCCATGTAAACCAAATGATGAATAGCGGAACGAGCGTTAGTATGCGAGAGGAAGGGAAGAAGACAATGTAAGCGCCGAGTATGCCGGAGATCGCTCCGCTCGCGCCGATGGATGGCAGGTGCGAGCCCCAGGAGAATATCGTTTGTATGAGGCCCGATGATATTCCGCAGACTAAGTAGAAAACCAAATAGCCCAGCGATCCAAGCCGTTCCTCCACATTCGCGCCAAATATCCACAAGAACCACATATTGCCAATGATGTGAAGCCAGCCTCCGTGGAGAAACATACAAGTGAATAGAGGTAACAGGGCCTCGGCCAGGCTGTAGTGATGGCCGGATAGCGCTAGCTGTATCTTCGCCGGTACCAATCCATATGCACGAACAAATGCTTCAGCCTGCGCGGCCGGCAAAGAGACTTGATGAAGAAACACGACCACGTTTATAACGATCAGAACTAACGTCATCAGCGGAAGAGAGCGGCGCGGTGTCATGTCTCGAAGCGGTATCATTTGCTCTTCCTATTACGGAGATCCAAGCTAAGACAGCTAAATGAAATCGATTTAAGGCTGAACATTAGATTTCTGAAATGTAAGCGAGCCGAAATCGAGACTAGCACTGTAGCCGAGGTACTGTAGATTTCAAGTTAAGAAGCAGTTGGAGCGAATGTTTAGCAATTGCGCGTCCTGCCTCGCTGTGATAAACATTTTTG
Source organism: uncultured Acidobacteriota bacterium (assembly GCA_963838475.1). Taxonomy (GTDB): domain Bacteria; phylum Acidobacteriota; class Terriglobia; order Acidiferrales; family UBA7541; genus Palsa-295. The sequence goes on along the minus strand of CAWIRJ010000002.1, from coordinate 680,088 downwards.
TTTCGTATGCGTGCGGTAACAGCAGTGAGCGCGTGGGTCGAGATGGACAGCGCACCCTGAATCGCCGTTGCGCGAATGCTAATGCCATTACGCGAATCTGAAGCAATCGTTTTGCAAAGCTATCCGCTGGGTGAGGCTGATCGCCTGGTAAGCTTTCTTACTCGCAGCATCGGACGGGTCCGCGGAGTGGCTTCGGGTGCTCGCAGAACGAAGAGTCGATTTGGCTCTACTCTTGAACGCCTCTCACACGTGCGAGTCTGGTTTTTCGAGAAGGAAACGCGCGAGCTGGTGCGAGTCAGCCAGTGCGAATTGATCGAGTCGTTTCTTGATGCATTCAAGGATTACGAATCGGGCGTCGGATTGGCCATTATTAGCGAGGTTACTGAAGCGGTCTTGCCGGACCGCGAGGCATCCGACGCGAATTTTCGACTTTTGCTGTTAACTGCGCAAGCAGTGAAACGCACCGGCAAGTGGGAAGTGCCCCTGGCTTATTTCGCGTTGTGGACAGTAAAGCTTGGCGGATGGCTTCCGCCGTTGGATATTTGTTCGCGATGCGGAACGGTGCTCGCCTCCAACGAGCCGGCCTATTTTTCGAGAAGTTCTTCGGCTCTATTTTGCACGAAGTGTCGCAAGCCGGGGCTACGTGTAATTCCGGCGACAGCGCTGGTAGCTGCGCGCAAGATGCTTGCCCAGAGATTGGACAAGTTTACGCAAGGCGAGATTTCTGACTCCGCTGCGCGGGAGCTGACGGACGTCGCTCTCGACGTGATCGAACGGCAGATAGATCGCAAGTTGAAATCCCGAGAACTTCTGGAGCCCACGGCGTGAGGACCCAAGTCGCTAAAGTAAGAGATAAAGTTTCTTCAGCTAATCGGAATACACAGGTCAAGGGACTATCTTTCCAGGATCTTCTACTAACACTTGAACATTATTGGACAGATCAGGATTGCATTTTGCAGCAGCCGTACGACGTTGAAGTCGGCGCGGGCACCATGCACCCCGAGACTTTTTTGCGCGTGCTTGGACCCGATCCGTATCGCGTAGTTTATGCACAACCAAGTCGGCGCCCTGCTGACGGTCGATATGGTGAAAACCCGAATCGCTTGTACAAGCACACTCAACTTCAAGTAATACTTAAGCCGTCGCCCGCGAACGTGCAGGATCTCTATCTCAATAGTTTGGCCGCTGTCGGAATTAACTTGAAAGAACACGATATTCGTTTTGAGGAGGACAACTGGGAATCTCCGACACTCGGGGCATGGGGGATCGGCTGGCAGGTGCTACTCGACGGACTTGAGATAACCCAGTTCACATATTTTCAGCAGAGTGGTGGAATCAACCTCGACCCAATCTCCGTTGAACTGACGTACGGGTTAGACCGTATCGCTGCCTATCTGCAAGGTGTCGACAACGTATTCGATGTGCGTTGGTCGAAGAACAAAACGTATCGTGAAGTACGCTTGGCTGAAGAGCGGCAGTTTTCGGCTTATAGCTTCGATCATGCAGATGCGATATCCACTCGAAAGCAATTTGAGTTGAATGAGGCGGAAGCCAAGCGAATTCTGGATTCCTGGCCAAAGTCTGAGACCCAGCGTATCGATAGATTTCCAATTCTGGCGGCGTATGATCTGACGCTAAAGTGTTCGCACCTTTTCAATCTGCTCGACGCGCGCGGAGCAATTTCGGTAACTGAGCGCGCGGCCATGATTGGCCGCGTGCGCAAACTGGCAATTCGCGTTGCTGAACTTTGGCTGCGGCAGCAGTCGCGCACAGCACTCGCGCCCAAGTCGGCCGGGAGTCGGGCATGATCTCGCGTCCGAAATCAAGTTCGTCGAAACCTTCCGGTTCGAGAGCTACCGGCGACCTTCTGTTTGAAATTGGATGCGAAGAAATTCCGGCGGGAATGATTTTTAAAGCGTCCGCGGAGCTTAAAGCGATACTTCAAAAATATTTCGCGACGCACGGGCTGCTTGCGGAAGAACAATTCGGAACTTCAATTGACACTTTTGGTGCGCCTCGAAGGTTGGTGGCAATTGTTCGCAGGATTCGTTTGCGTCAGGAAGATGTGACGCGTGAGGTTAGTGGTCCGCCGAAATCTGTGGCCTACGATAATGTCGGCGAGCCGACGCGTGCAGCGATGAGCTTCGCCGAGAAACAGGGAATTCCTGTTTCAAAGCTTTCAATCGTGAACACCCCTAAAGGCGAATATGTTGCAGCGAAGCAAACTGTAATTGGAAAGCCCGCTGCGGAAATTCTCGCCACAGTATTGCCCCAGGCAATTCACGAAATATCTTGGCCGCGCTCGATGCACTGGACTAGTGCCGACTCCCCTCGGTTCATACGGCCCATTCGATGGATCGTGGCCCTAGTCGCCGGCCGGGTTCTGCCGTTTTCGTTCGTCGGCGTCGATGCAGGCAATCACACAGAAGGCCATCGCTTTCTTGGGAAGAAAAGTATTCCAGTGAATGGGCCGCGTGATTACGAAGAAAAGTTAAAGAATAACTTTGTATTGTGCCGTCCAGAAGTTCGGCGCAAGAGAATTGAAGCAGAAATTCATACGCTGACCGCCCGGAAGCAATTGCGCGCACACGAGGATCCGGACCTCCTAAACCTTGTGACTTACTTGAACGAATATCCCAGTGTCATCATGGGAGAGTTCGATTCTTCCTTTCTAGCGTTGCCTGAAGAAATTCTTATAACCGTGATGCGTGGACACCAGAAATACTTTGGGCTGGAAACTCGCGATGGAGAACTCGCGCCATATTTCCTGGCAGTGATTAACCTGCCCGGGGACAAGAAGGGCATCGTCCGCGCCGGTCATGAGCGCGTGCTGCGCGCACGTTTTTCTGACGCGCAATTTTTCTGGGAGACCGACCTTAAGCGACCGCTGGGAGACTATTTGCCGAAGCTCGCAGCCGTTACTTACGAGTCGCGCCTCGGCAGCTATGGCGACAAAGTGGAACGGATGCGCGAGCTGGCCCGCTGGTTAGCCGATCAGTGGTTCAGTGGCGGTGTTTCCCAGGCAGACGTCGCAGGTTCAGATCGCGCCGCCGAACTTGCAAAATGCGATCTAGTTACAGAGATGGTGCGTGAATTTCCAGAGCTGCAGGGAATTGTCGGAGGGTTGTACGCCCGAGCCCAGCAAGAGCCCGAGGAAATCTGGCAAGCCGTTTACGATCATTACAAACCGCTGGGGATGGACGATGCACTGCCGCGCAGCTTAACAGGTTGCGCGGTTTCGATCGCCGACAAGCTGGATTCTTTAGTCGCATGTTTTGCAGTGGGTGCAATCCCGACGGGCTCGAGTGATCCTTTTGCGTTGCGGCGGGCGGCCTTGGGAATTGCAAAGATGATCTTGGAACGCAAACTGCCATTGTCACTTTCTGCCGCCATTTCCGCGGCAGCAAAGGCGTTGAAAGAGCACGCTCCCAGGATCGAAGTTTCGGAGGCTGTGCAGAAGCAAGTCCTCGATTTCGTCTTGGAACGCGCTCGCTTCATGCTAAAAGAAAAGCGCGGGTTCGCATATGACGAAATCAATGCAGCGTTCGCAGCTGGCGCGGACGACTTGGTGGACGCAACTGAGCGCGTAGCTGCGGTAAAGGCGATTCGTAATACTAGGAACTTTATTCCTCTGGCGGCTTCTTTCAAGCGCATTCGCAACATACTGGAAAAGTCAGCAGGTAGGCTCGACAGGGAGCAGCTTGAAGTGGAACCTGAGCTTCTTTGGGAGCCTGCCGAGCGCGAGCTTTACGCGTCAGCGCAAAAACTTGGATCCGAGGCGACGCGCCGAAAGAAGGCCGGCAAGTATCGGGAGGCACTTGAAGTAATATCCGAGCTTCGCCCGTCAGTGGATAAATTCTTCGACAACGTTCTAGTGATGGTCGAAGACACGAGAGTGAAAAAAAACAGGCTCGCGCTATTGGGGAATTTGCTAAAGGAGTTTTCGACGATCGCAGACTTCTCCGAATTGGTCTCAGAGGATGCTAAGGACTTATCTCAACAAGCGCATTAACGAAAAACTCGGCTTGCGCAACGTTAAAGCAAGAACTTAGCTGTTGGCGCGCCGACATGTTTGGGTCACGTAAAACTTGAGATTCTAGAATCTTAAGTCAAATCATGATTTCGAGGTAAATATGAGATACGTTTATTTCTTCGGAGCGGGAAAAGCCGACGGCGACGGTGAGATGAAGGACTTGCTTGGCGGCAAGGGCGCTGGCTTGGCCGAAATGACTCGCATCGGCCTCCCAGTTCCCGCCGGATTTACGATTACTACCGAGACTTGCGACTATTATTTCAAACACAACCGCCGGTATCCGAAAGATCTGCCAGCTCAGGTCGAAAAGAATCTCAAACGTCTTGAAAAACTCACTGGGAAGAAATTGGGTGATGCGAAAGACCCTTTGTTGGTAAGTGTGCGCTCCGGCTCAGCCCGCTCGATGCCGGGGATGATGGAAACGATTTTGAATCTCGGATTGAATGACGCCTCAGTAGCGGGCTTGGCGCGCGCCACAAAAAATGAGCGTTTCGCCTTCGACGCCTACCGGCGTTTCGTGCAGATGTTCTCCAGTGTCGTAATTGGGTTACCGAAAGATGATTTCGAGTCCCGCTTGCGCGCTTTGAAGAAGAAACTGGGTGTAAAGGACGATACGGAAGTCTCTGCTCAGGGCTGGCGCGAATTAATCGGGGATTACAAACGATACTTTCAAGAGAAAACCGCAAAGCCATTTCCTGAAGATCCGCACGAGCAGCTTTGGGGCGCCATTGGCGCGGTTTTTGAATCCTGGATGGGAGAAAAAGCACAGACCTATCGGCGCGTGGAAAAGATTACAGGTCTTCTTGGCACGGCAGTAAATGTGGTCCAGATGGTGTACGGAAATACCGGAGACGATTCCGGTACTGGTGTGTGTTTTACTCGCGATCCTTCCACCGGAGAAAAGACTTTTTTCGGCGATTTCCTGCTCAACGCCCAGGGAGAAGATGTCGTGGCCGGAATTCGCACTCCTATGCATTTAAGTGAACTCTCGAAGCGCATGCCAAAGGTTTACAAACAACTCGAACGTGTGCGCCAAACGTTGGAGAAACATTATCGAGACATGCAGGACCTGGAGTTCACAGTCGAGAAGGGCACTTTATATATGTTGCAGACGCGTACCGGCAAACGCACCCCGTCGGCCGCGTTTCAAATCGCCGTGGATATGGTTGACGAGGGGCTGATAAAAGTTGAAGAAGCACTTGAAAGAATTAAATCGGATGACGTCGAGCGGCTTTTTTATCCGGTGATTGATCCGCAATTGAACCGCGCTGAACTGTCCTCCCGCAGAGTGGTCCAAGGCATCAACGCGGTCCCTGGCGCCGCCGTGGGAAAAGCTGTCTTTACCGCCGAGGATGCGGAGACCTGGGCCGCACGCGGCGAGAAGGTGATTCTTGTCCGGCACGAGACGAGTCCCGAGGACGTTGGCGGCATGAACGTCGCGCAAGGGATTTTGACCGCCACGGGAGGTAAGACAAGCCACGCCGCAGTTGTTGCGCGCGGCTGGGGAAAATGCTGCATCGTTGGCGCTGAGCATCTCGATATCGACCTGAAGAAGAAAACGATGACTTCAAATGGCCACGCAATTCGCGAGGGCGAGTGGATCACATTGGATGGCAGTGATGGAACCGTCTATGGTGGCCAAATCGATCTGATCCGGCCAGAACCGCCGAAAGCCTTCTATACGCTACTAAAATGGGCCGATAAGGTCCGCAAGCTCGGGGTTCGCACTAATGCAGACACTCCGCAAGATGCCCGAGTAGCCCGCGAAATGGGCGCGGAGGGCATCGGCTTAGTCCGCACGGAGCATATGTTCTTCAAGGATTTCGAACATCCTGAAAGAAGCGGCGAGCGGCAGCAGGCGATCCAGGAAATGATTCTGGCGGACACGTCTGATGCGCGCAAAGCGGCGCTCGCGAAATTGCTACCATTTCAACGGCAAGACTTCATCGGGATCTTCAAGGCCATGGACGGACTTCCAGTCACGATACGGTTGCTCGACCCTCCCCTTCATGAGTTCGTCCCGCACGATCCGGCGAAACAAGCCGAGCTAGCGAGAAAAATAGGGATGTCTCCGGAAGCTGTTGCGCGGCGGGTCGAGCAATTACACGAAGCGAACCCCATGCTCGGTCATCGCGGTTGCCGGTTGTGCATTACGTATCCTGAGATTCTCGAAATGCAGATTCGCGCGATTATTGAAGCGGCGATTGAGTGTCAAAAAAATAAAATTAAGGTGATACCTGAGATCATGCATCCTCTCACTATGGACAAAAAAGAGATGCAAATTCTCGACCAGGCTACGCGTCGTGTGGCGGATGAGATTATTGCGAAGGCTAAAGTAAAAGTTGAATACACCGTCGGAACCATGATCGAACTTCCGCGAGCCGCTTTACTTGCTGACCAAATTGCCGAAGTCGCGGAATTCTTTTCGTTTGGGACAAACGACCTGACGCAAACCACTATGGGTTTATCTCGCGATGATGCAGGCCGCTTCCTGCCGGAGTATGTGGATGAACGTAAGGCTGGCATCTTCACATCAGATCCATTCCAAACGATTGATGAGGCCGGCGTGGGCCTGCTGGTGGAATGGGGAATCGAACGCGGACGAAAGACTCGGCCTAATCTGAAAATTGGAATATGTGGCGAACACGGCGGCGATGCTGAGAGCGTGAAATTCTGCCATCGGGTGGGTATGGATTATGTAAGCGCTTCCCCATTTCGCGTTGGCGTTGCCAGGCTCGCAGCGGCTCAGGCGGTTCTTGAGGAACGAAAAAAGGGCAAAGCAACGAAATCCAGGAAATGAGCGGCAGCACAGTTCCTGAGCACGCGTATAACGAGGTAGGAATCGATCCTGTGATTCAAAAAATCAAATGTCCAGCGCCGAGAGGCTAACAACCAGAGCGGGGCCTCTCAAGTGACGAGACGTGCGACGGATTGGTGCGCTATCGCGATTGCCGCCGCGGAACGAAAAGATCAGCTAATGCGTATCATCTGATTCGAGCACGGAGAAACGAGTTAGGAGGTGCGATGGTGGGATTTCTACTATGGTGCATCTTGCTAGTCTTATGCTGGCCGCTGGCATTGCTGGCTCTGATCATCTATCCGATTGTTTGGCTAATTCTTTTGCCATTTCGTATTTTGGGAATTGCGGTTGAAGGAGTGCTTGAACTCGTCGGCGCTATTATCATGCTTCCAGTGCGAATTCTCCGCGGCCCCCGCACAGCCAGAATTTAGCGAGCGATAGTTTCTAGATTCGACTTTAACTGTGGGATAGCCGACAATTGCAGTATGGCTTCAATTTTTCTTTTGTTCAGTCCTCAGACGCTTTCTAAGAGTTCTCATTCAACTAACACTTTAAGAATCTATGTCGGCATTTTCAAGAAGAAGTAAACCGCGAGGAAGCCAAAAATCGCATCCGGCGCCCAGCCCGCAAGCAATGGCGGCAACTGTCCAACTGACCCCATCGCTTCGAACAGCGCGGCAGTAGCCCAATAGACAATCCCTATGCACACGGCGACAGCCAGTCCTCCAACCGCGCCGCGAGTTCCAACCAGAAACGCGAACGGTGCGCCGAGGAACACAATAATTGCAGCGATAAGTGGAAACGCGAACTTCTTCTGCCATTGGACAGACAGTCGCGAAGTATCGAACCCAGCTTGACGCAGGCTCGCGATGTACTGCCCTAATTGCCGCCAGTTCATCTGCGCCGATTGGCGAACCTCTCGGCGGAAGTAGCTGGGTGCTTCAGTCAATTCAGGCAGGGAGTTGACTTTAAATGGCGCATAGCGTGTGACTTTGTTGCCACTGAAGTCGCGAATCCAGCCTCCCGTAAGTATCCAGGCGTTCTCACTGGCTTCCCACGTGGCGCGAGTTGCAAAGACGCGGCGGCGCATTTGGAAAGTATCCGGATCGAGTTCGAAGACGCTAAGGCCGCCGAAAAGTTGGCGCTCCCAATCGAAGAGCTCATAGTTAAAAATCTTGTCATTCTCTCCGAAGATCCACTGGTGCGCGGGCTGAAAATACGTTTGCGCCGGACGTCCCTTGATTTCATTGCGAAGAGCGTCCTGTCGCTGGTTCGCGTAGGGGAGAAAAGTATCATCCAGAAGAAACATGCCAGCCGCGACCATACACCCCGCCAGCGTAAGTGGGAGGACAATGCGGTAGAGGCTGACGCCGCTGGCCTTGAACGCTATTACTTCATTATTCTTGGCTAGAACAGCGAGCGTCACCAATGTGGCTACCAGTGATGCTAGCGGCGAGAGCTGATAAACCATCAGCGGCACGAGGTATCGAAAATAATTCAAGACCATCAATGCCGGAATGTGGTTTTTCGAGATATCGCCCAGCAAATCGAACAGCGTGAAGGCATCGAAGATCAGCACGAACCCAGCTAGCAGCACCACAAAGTAGTAAAAGAACTGGCGGACTAGGTACATGTCCATCAACATCGGAAAAGAGACGGCAGAACCTGCACCTGTTTCTTGTCGCACTTTGAGTGCGGGAGCAACGAGGATGGCTGAGCCATTCGAGATCGGCCCATTCGATGCACGGATTGGCGCTGCGTCGGATTCCAGACGTTGGGATTTTCGCTGCCGTGAAAAGATGGATTCCAACGCTGTAGTGAAGCGATTCGGCTTGCGAATATTTTCAATTCGCCGGAGAAAAATAAATCCTACAACCGCGGCCACGATGTTCGCTCCCCAGATCCCCGCCCATGGGGCTATCGATCCCTGCTGCGCCATGTGCGCGCCCGTAACGAACAGAAAATAATAGCCGCCAATCAGGACCAAAGTGAGAACGAGCCCGGCTGCTCGACCGCCGCGGCGTGGCCGTACTCCAACCGGTACGCCTAACAACGCGAAAATCAGACAGGCAGCGGGAAAAGCGATTCGCCGATGAAATTCCACACGCGCGTCGCGCCAGTTCGGCCCGTTATCTGCAATGAGTCCAGATACCGATTTTTCAGCGTCGGTAAACGCCGTAGTCTTAGTGGCGTTTGTAGAAGCTGAAATGTCGATGGGAATATCGCTTTTGCCGAACGTGGTCACACTATAATGGTCCGGCTCGTGAGGATCGTAATCGTGGGTGCTGCCCGACCCGAGATGAAGTTCTATCTGGTCACGTTCCGGTCCGGCCACTACTTGCGCGTCCTGGGCGAGCGTTATATTCGATGTGGCACTAGCTTGAGCTGACGAAGCCAGAAAAACGCCGCGCCAACGTGTGGCCGCGGCCTCCACATCTTGTACGTATAATACGAAGTGTGGAAAGCGTTCGTCGAATACACGCGGCTGGACGGCAAAAGGTACCTGAGACGAAAGTACTTTTTGTTCCAGCTTTCCGAGTGTTCGCCACGACAGAGGGATTATCCAGAACGTGAGCACCAAAGTCAGGAGTCCGCAGCCTGCTGCTACCACACCGATGGGAAGAAGAAGCCGGCGCATGCTGATGCCGGAAGCGTGAATTGCGACGATCTCGCTGTCGGCAGAAAGCCGGCCAAGTCCGATGAGAACCCCCACCAACACGGCCATCGGAATAGTGAACGCGAGTACAGGCGCGAGAGAGCAGAGAAACAAAAGAGCCACGGTTCCCAGGCCGCCGGAGTGGCGGACGACCAGATCCATCAAGCGTACAAGTTGCGGCACGAAGAAAACAAAAGTGAAGACAGCGAGGCCAAGGATCGAATGGGAGGCTACTTCGCGGCCAATATATTTATCAAGCAGGCGCATATTTGCGCGCGGCCATTCTAGCATGGTAAGAGAATGGGACGCAGGCGCGCGAGGCTATATTGAATCGCGCCATGAATTTATCGAGGTATTAATGCAAACGGAAGGCCCGCTCCCTTGAGCCGAGTTAATCTCGCCATCCTTTGGCACATGCATCAACCGCAGTACCGCGAACCGTTCACCGGTCGCTACATGCTGCCGTGGACACGCTTGCATGCTCTCAAAGACTACTGGGGGATGGTGAAAATCCTGGGAGAATTTCCTGGGGTACATGCGACTTTCAATTTCGTCCCGCTACTCGCAGCCCAAATTGAAGAATACGCCAGCGGCAAGTTTCAGGAACCATGGTTCGAGCTGGCCTTTGCGCCAGCGGACACGCTGGAACCTCAGCAAAAGCGCGAAATACTCGAGCGCGCTTTTCAAGTGAATGAAAACTTCGTGCGGCGCTGGCCTCGATTCGCCGAATTGCAAGCACAAGTTAGAACAGCCGGAGCGGAATCCTGCGTTGCGCGGTTCGACGTGCGCGATTGGCGCGATCTGCAATTGCTGTCGCAACTCGCCTGGATGGACGAGGAGTACATCGCGAGAGATCCGGTGGTAAACGAACTGTCGCGTAAGGGCTCGAATTACGCCGAAAAAGACAAGACAGCTTTGCGAGACAAACAGTTGGAACTTCTCGGTGCTGTATTGCCTGAGTACAGGCTGGCCGCAGAACGGGGTCAAATCGAAATTTCTACCACGCCCTATTACCATCCCATCCTTCCCTTACTCTGCGACACAGATATCGCGCGCGTGTCGAATCCGCTGTCACCGTTGCCGCATCCCCCTTTTCGACACCCCGAAGATGCGCGTGAACAGTTGTTGCGATCCTGGCAATATCACAAGCGCGTTTTTGGAAAACCGCCAATGGGCTTGTGGCCTTCGGAAGGGTCGGTTTCCGATCAAGCTCTCGAAATTGCTATGGACCTCGGCTTCAAATGGTTTGCCACCGACGAAGGCGTGCTCGGCCGGACGCGAAACATCGGTTTCTGGCGCGACGCTTCCGGCTATCCGCAAAACGGTCCGGATCTGTACTCGCCGTGGAACTTGCAGCGCGGCGGGAAAAATCTCACTGGATTTTTTAGAGATCACTACATGTCCGACCTCGTTGGCTTTGTGTACAGCCGCATGGGAGCGACAGCCGCGGCTGAGGACTTACATCGCAGAATTCGTGCGATTGGCGATCGCCAGCCCGCCGGTAGCCCAGCTACCGTCAGCATTATTCTGGACGGAGAAAATGCCTGGGAATTCTACGCCGAGAATGGCCGGGATTTCCTGCGGCAATTCTACCGTCGCGTGCAGGACGATCCCGAAATCCATGCGCTGACTATGAGCGAAGCTGCGGAAGCGCGCCCCGACGCTCCGAAACTTGACGGAATTTTCCCGGCTTCCTGGATCAATGCGAATTTCGACGTTTGGATCGGCCACCCGGAGGACGTCCGCGCTTGGGATCTGCTGCGCGACGCGCGTGATACTTATGGAAAGGTCGTCCAGCGCGCCGCTTTAAACGATGCAGCTGCGCCCGCATCCTCCACGATGTCTAAAGACTCCGCGAAACGCGCCTACGAAGCATTGCTGGCCGCCGAAGGCAGCGACTGGTGCTGGTGGTACGGTCCGGAGCATGCTTCCGCTAACGACGCGGAATTCGACGAGCTATATCGCCAGCATCTTAAGGAAGTTTACATCGCGCTCGGCGAACATGTTCCCGACGCCCTCCTGCATCCAATCAAACGCGCTCCGGAACGTGCGCATCGTGAGTCTCCGCAAACATTTCTGGACGTCAAAGTGGACGGCCGCGAGAGTAGCTACTTCGAATGGCTCGGCGCCGGACTTTATGTAACCGACCAGCGCAGCGGCAGCATGCACGGACGCAGCTGCGTCCTCGGCCAATTGCGCTACGGATTCGGGCCTGAGCATTTCTACATGCGCGTCGATCCCACCGAAGCCATCGCTGACATTGCCGATTTTCAATTTCGCTTAACCCTGTGGGATTCGCGAGAGACTCGCCTCACCGTACGCGTGACCAGCGGCAAATTTGCAGGCTGCATTCTGGAACAGGGGGGAGTTTGTTTGTTGCGTCCGGAATCCGTAGTGTCGGCAGCCTACGACAAAATCATCGAAGTGAGCCTGGCGCGCGAATTGTTTGATTTAAAGAATCGCAAATCGCTGCTACTGAGTGTTGCATTATGGGAAGGCGGCCTCCCGATCGACGTTCTGCCTATCGACGGCATGCTGGAGCTGAATTTGGGTGAGGAGAATTTTGCGTGGAGTCCGACTGAGCCAGCGTAATTTGCGTCGCCACCGTATTAATACCGCGCCAGCACTCAGTATTTAACATCCTCAGCTCGCACCAAAGGTTCAACTATTGAATTGACATTCATCATCGTCAAGAAGATAGTCCGCATAACCCTTTCAGAAGCACCTGAAATTTCAAACTAAAACGCCCCTGGGCTCAGTGTGTGAGCCATAACAGCTGGGAACGCATTTCCGTTCCGTCGGAGAAATTTATGCGCTTGAAAGGGTATTTTGTCGCGATATTTTTAATTGTGGGAATCGCTTGCGTTCTGATCCTGGCGAATCCGCCGAGGAAATTTCGGTCGCCGTCGGTTGCGATGCGACTTCCTTCAACTCCGCTAGTGCGAACTTCATGCGCCAGCAATCACAACTGCCCTTCGCCCCTTTCTCTGCCTATGATTTTGGAAGCAAACGAAGGCCAAGCCGACCCACGCGTAAGTTTTATCGCACGAGGAGATGGAGCCACCATTCTGCTGACCCAAGCGGGAATCGAAGTAGTTGTACCTGCGGCGGACAAGGATATAGCTAACCGTATCGTCGAAATTGGATTCGAAAACCAGAACCCCAAGCCTCGTTCTCGTCGCAAGAGCCGGGCCAGCAGCGCATCGGGTACGCATCGAAATCGGCCCGCGAGAAAGGGAACCGGTCGGCCCAGAAATCGCCGGAGTCATGCGACCGGTGATCGTGCTCCGACGCAGAAACAGGTTCCGCACCAAAACGCCCCCAAAATGCCCACAACCCCGCGCGAAAATAATCCTCCGGGGAACGACGCCGGAAACTTCGAGTGGCTAGGCGAAGGTAAATTACCAGCCGAGACGAATTATTTCCTTGGGCGCGACCCTGCGAAGTGGCGGACGCACGTCCCACATTTTTCGCGAGCGACGGCCAAACAAGCGTTGCCTGGTATGGACGTAGTTGCTTATGGAAATGATCGCGCGTTGGAATACGACCTGCGCCTGAGTTCCCAAATAGATTCGCGGAAGCTGCGGCTACACATTTCGGGTGCGGACGCTATTCGTCTCGATGCAGACGGAAATTTGGCGATTGCGGTGGACCAACGAGAGATTCAGATGCAGAAGCCCGTGATGTACGCGGAACTGTCGAAAGGGAGGCGGTCGGTGCAAGGAGGCTACGTAGTCGAGCCGGATGGCACTGTGGGATTCCGCATAGAAGGGCAGCAAGACAGTACCCAGTTGGGAACCTTGGTAATCGACCCAACATTAAGCGTGTTGTATTCGACTTTCCTGGGTGGCGCCGGCGACGACGTCGCAGCAGGGATCGCCGTGGACTCCTCAGGGAAAGTGTACGTGAGCGGAACGACGACGGCGGCCACATCGTTTGCTGAGTCCTCAACGAAACTTGGGCCCGCTGGCGGGAATTCGGATTATTTCATTGCAAAGATCGACCCGTCGAAAAGCGGATCGAATTCTTTGATGTACTTAACATTTATTGGTGGCAGCGGAGATGAAGCAGGAGGCTCACTCGCCGTTAACTCGAGTGGGGATGCCGCGATAGTTGGCACTACCACGTCGAACGATTTTCCCGTTACAGATGGCAGCACACGAACGTCTGGAAGTAATGACGCGACAATCACAGAGATAAGCGCGACAGGTTCCCAACTTCTTTTCTCCACTCTTTTCGGCGGAAGCGGCTCCGAAGCCACGCAAGTGCCCGGCGCAGTCGCCATGGATAGCTCCGGGAGTATTTTTCTCGCCATGGACACCAGTTCCGCGGACCTGACAACCACCACCGGAGCATTTCAGACTGTCTACGGGGGCGGAATCAGCGACGGTTTTCTCGCAATTTTTCAGCCTGCGGTCACACCAAGCTTGAAATATTGCACGTATCTCGGTATTGACGCACAAGCGACCGTAGCAAGCGTCGCCGTGGACGCATCAGGTAATGCGTTCCTCGCCGGATTTACGAGCAATCCCGGCACCAGCTTAAACACCACTAACGGTTTTCAAACCACTTACGCTGGCGATCCCTTTGATGGGTTTGTAATGAAGCTTACCCCCGCGGGGAATGGAGCAACGGATTTGTCGTATGGGACTTTCCTCGGAGGCGCGGGCTCAGATCAAGCGCTCGCGATCGCGGTGGGAACGAATCTGCCCGCCACCGCTTACGTAACCGGCTCAACGCAGTCTTCAAATTTCCCGATCAATGGATCGGTGGCGTCTTTTCAAACGACTTTGAAAGGTACCGCCAACGCCTTCCTCTCCGTGATCGCTCAGGACGCAACAACAGGTGCCACATCGCTCTCTTATTCAAGTTATTTGGGCGGATCTGAGACCGACTCCGGGCACGGTATATGGTTCGCCGCCGTGAATCAGGTATATGTAACGGGCATCACAACTTCCTTCGATTTTCCACGGCAGAATAATTTTCAGCCATACAACGGCGACTCGGACGCGTTCGTGACCAAGCTCGACCCGACTTCGCCAGCCGCGGCATCACTATTATATTCCACGCCACTTGGGGGCACGGCGCCCCTAGGCGTAACTGCTGGATCGGAAGGGAACGCGATTGCAGCCGACACTTTAGGCAACATTTACATCGCAGGGTCCACCACCACTGGTGATTTTCCGCGAACCGCGATTCCGGGAAACGGTTTACAGCTTTTGTGCGCGAGCTGTCAGCTATCGCCTCCGCAGAACGACGCTTTTGTCGTTGAAATCACTTCAAGTGCGTCGGCGAGTCCGAGCGTCTCATTCAACGCCGCGAATCTGAACTTCGGACCGCAACCCGTAGGTGTGCCGAACAACGCACAATTGCCTGTTGCGATCATCAATACGGGCGACTCCCCGCTTTCACTTTCTTTCATCGGAGTGACCGGAACCAACAGCGGCGATTTTTCCGCTATCGATACGTCTGCGTGCCTGGCTTCGTCGATTAGCGCCGGAGCATTCTGCAGTTTTGAGATGCAATTCGCTCCGAGCGTGGTCGGCAACGAAGGAGCAGCGCTGAGCATTTCCAGTAACGCCCCAGGCAGCCCACAGGTTTTAGCGCTGTTCGGGATTGGATCCGGCCCGCTGGCTGTGCCTTCGCCGCTAAACGTCAATTTCGGGAACGTGCCTTTGGGAACGACATCATCATCACAAGAAATCACCGTGACAAATACGGGCAATCAGCCGCTGCAGATCACAAATTTCAATTTTTCGGGGGACGTCGC
The DNA here is from genome assembly GCA_963838475.1 of uncultured Acidobacteriota bacterium. Lineage (GTDB taxonomy): Bacteria > Acidobacteriota > Terriglobia > Acidiferrales > UBA7541 > Palsa-295. The sequence goes on along the minus strand of CAWIRJ010000002.1, from coordinate 664,829 downwards.
GCAGTTTTCCTTGGGACAGAACTCCTGTACATCGGGGAATACGGTTTCGGCCGGGTCAAGTTGTACAGTACAAGTTTCTTTCGTGCCATCTACCACTGGCACGTTTAACGCCGTTCTGAATATCACGGACAACTCGGGGAATGTTGCGGGCAGCGTGCAATCGGTTTCACTCTCCGGTGTCGGGATCCCACCGGCTCCGATATTGATTATTTCTCCCACGGCCTTGGGATTTGCAGCGCAGTCTGTCGGAACCACCAGCGCGTCACAAACAGTGATGGTTTTTAATAATGGAAGCGCTGCTCTGAACATATCGAGCGTCGCAATAACCGGAACGGACGCAGGAAATTTCGCTGTTATTCAGGGAGGAAGCGCGCCTTGTACCGCCGCCGGTAACGTTGCAGCCGGCAAGAGCTGCACGGTAATGATTGCTTTTACCCCAGCGTCCGTCGGCGAAAAAGAAGCCACGCTGAATCTTGGCGACAACGCCAGCGGCAGCCCACAAATGGTGTCATTAGCTGGTACCGGAGTCTCGGCTTCGGTTTCCATATCCGCTACAAATCTTAATTTTGGTTCTCAACCCGCGGGAACCGCGAGTGCCGCGCAGCCCGTAACGATTTCGAACACGGGAAACGTGCCGCTGGGGATAGCGGGAATTTCGGTGAGCGGTTTAGATTCCACCGATTTTATTGAGACTAACAACTGTCCACCGAGTCTCGGCTTGAGTTCTTCCTGCCGCATCATGGTGCAATTCGACCCCGCTGCCTCAGGATCGCCGAGCCGGGTGGCGTCTCTAACCATTGCCGACAACGCAGCCGGAAGTCCGCAAATCGTGAGTCTCGCAGGGACAGCTGTTGTCGCGGCGGTATCACTGTCACCCACGACCGTAAATTTCGGAACTCAGGTGGTAGGGATCGCTGGCTCGTCGGTTGATGTCACGCTGACGAACACCGGCACCGCTGCTTTAACCGTTAGCAACGCCAGCGTCAGCGACACCGTGGATTTCGCCCCTCCAAAAAACGACTGCACGGGCATTCCACCTGCCGGGACCTGTAAAATACAAGTCAGTTTTAGCCCCGCCGCTCCCGGAGCCGGCGCGCAGTGTGGTTCAACTACCGGCGCAAAGACTGCAAATCTGGTTCTGACGGATAACACGACCAATAGTCCGCAGACGGTAGCTCTAACAGGTACGGCTACGGATTTTTGTGCCGGTCCGTCAACGGTAGGCGGTAACACGGTCACGGTCACCGCCGGCACGGCGGCGACTTATCAGCTCGACATTACATCTAGCGGAGGATTTTCAGGCCCTGTTGCCATCGCGTGCATGGGCTCGGTTCCGGGAGGAACATGCACAGCGTCAGCTGCGTCAGTCAATGTGGCGGCGAACGGTCAGGCTCCTTTCCAGGTAACTGTCACAACGGCCGCGAGTACAACGCCGCAGCGCACGCGAAAGCCTACTTTGCCTCTTAGGCAATCGTTCCTGGTCCTTTTCGCGGCGCTTGCTCTGCTTGCGCTGGCCACATTTAGTCATCGCGGAGTAAGCGGTTTCCGGTCGCGGTTGGCAACTCAATCGTTCAGCCCGTTTGCGGCGTTGCTCCCAGAACGAATGGTTTACGTAACGCAGGCATTCCTTCTGCTATCGATATTCGCCGTTGCCATGTCGGCATGTGGTGGGGGCAAGGGCGCCACCGGCACGCAGGCCACTACTTATTCTCTTACGGTGACTGCGACGTCAGACGGAGCAACTCGCACGGTCGCGTTGACGCTGGTCGTCCAATAGTCAAATCGGGTTCCAGATCGGAGGGGAAATCCGGCGGTACGACTAAAAAACTTTGATGGCCAGGTCCCGCGGACGTCCACCCACGGGAATCAGCGTGATTAACGCCGAAGTCTTTGCGCGAATCACCGCCAGATCGTTGGACGCAACATCCACGACCAAAAGGATGTCGCCTCCAGGCGTGAGCAGGCATGTGCGCGGATTTTGGCCAACCGGAATCGGGCGGCCCGCCTGGCGAACGTCAATTGCGATCGGAATTACGTGCCCCGACGCCGAGTCCGAAATGTAAAGCTCCTGATCGTGATTGGAAAACGTGCCGGACGCGGGAGACATCCCCAACAGGATGAAGTCACCGACCTCGTTCGTTAGCGTGTTGACGATTAGAAGGCCATGCGCATCGGCTGATGGGATATAAAGCTCTCCGCCATCGGGTTTCAGAATTAGATCGCCTGGCGTTCCGCCCAGCGAGAGATTCGCGAGCAGCACATCCCGTTTCAAATCCACCACGGAGATTTGATTCGTTGTTCCAGATGTCACAAAAACCTTGGAACTATCCGGCAGTACGGCTAACTGTTCGGGCTGCTTCGTCACTGGAACCACCGCGAGCGAGGCTAGGGTCGTCGCGTCCAGAATAGAGATAGACGAATCATCCCGATTTGAAACGACCAGAATTTTCCCCGATGGAGCTGCGCGGGCAATCCAGGGTCGGCGTCCCGCGCTTCCTCGTGCCACAACCTGTCTTGTAGCGCAGTCAATCGCAATAATCGTATTCGATCCCGAGGCGGCGATGTAAGCACGTCGGCCATCGGGGGAAAAATCCAGCGCGTACGGTTCAGAACCGACCGGGATTCTCGCCACGATCCGATTTAACTTCGTGTCGAGCACCCACGCGTAACCGCCCGCCGAACTCAGCCCCCAAATTTCATCGCGAGTAGGATGTGCGCGCAGGCCACTGGGTCCTGGGCCCACTGGGATCGTTGATACCGTAGACAATTTCACCAGATCAACGGCGGTGAGCGTTCCGTCAGCAGTATTTCCTACATAGGCGAAAAGATGAAGTCCGGGTCTTAGTAAAGACGGTCGTAATTCCAACGCAACTTCGCGGAAAGCCAGGCCGCCGAGAAGGAGCAGAAGAAAGATAAAGCGAGCATTAACGCGTAATTTCATCTCAATCGCGGAAGTATATGTGGAGAGGCTCGTTAACGGATAAAAAATCGCTGCGTGCTCAATTGATCGTGCGTCCCAAAACTTCGGCAATCTGGCGCACTTCGTGGATCAATTGGTTCAGTTCGTCCGGCAGTATGGATTGAGGTCCGTCCGAGAGCGCGTGGTCCGGATCGTGATGAACTTCCACAAGAATTCCATTGGCTCCGGCGGCCACAGCAGCGCGCGAAAGTGGCAAAACCTTATTGCGGCGGCCAGTCCCGTGCGAGGGATCAACCACGATCGGCAGATGGCTGCGCCGTTGCACTGCGGGAACGATGCTCAGGTCGAGGGTGTTCCTTGTGTAGTCGGAAAATGTGCGCACGCCGCGCTCGCATAGAATTACGTTGTAATTGCCTTCGGACATCAAGTACTCGGCCGCCATCAAAAATTCATCAAGCGTAGCGGACATTCCGCGTTTTAGCAGCACAGGCTTTTGCGAACGTCCTGCGCGTTTCAACAACGAAAAATTTTGCATGTTGCGCGCGCCAATTTGGATTACGTCTGCATATCTCTCCACCAGATCTAGCGATTCGTTGTCGATCGCTTCGGTAACGATTCCGAGCCCGTATTCCTCCCTCACCTCCGCCAGAATTTTCAGGCCGGGTTCAGCGAGCCCCTGGAAACTATACGGAGATGTGCGAGGTTTGTAAGCGCCACCTCGGAACAATCGCGCACCCGACGCGCTTACATGCCCCGCGATTGTGAAAGTTTGCTCGCGACTCTCTACGGCGCAAGGGCCCGCGACTATGGCGACTTGCTTTCCCCCAAAGACTACGTCGCCCAAATGAGTGGGAATTCGTACGACCGTGTCCTCTAGTTTTACGTCTCGGCTAACCAGCTTGTAGGGCTTGCTTACGGGGATGCACTCAATTACTCCCGGCATTGTCTCAACCGAGGCGATGTCCACCGTGCCAGTATTCCCGGTGATTCCAATTGCCGTGCGGCCCGCGCCAGGGATGGGGTGCGCCTTATATCCCAATGACTCGATACGATCGCAGACCGCGCGGATCTGCTCTTCGGTCGCCTGAGATTGCATCACCACCAGCATGAAAACCCCCTGTGCTGAATCGAATCGAGGAGTTTACTGTATCGGGGAATCAACCTGCAATGTCGCGACTGGCGTTTATTTTTCCGAAGGTTATAAAACCAAGGGTAAAATGTGGGTCGCTTAAATTCATGAAAAACTCCGGCCACCTCAAAGCATCCCAGACCTTCACCGTGAAAATAAAAACTTCGCGTCGAACGGAGCTCCAGGATGTAACCGAACAAGTCCGCGCAGCGTTAAGAGAGTCAAATTGCCAAGATGGCCTCTGCTATCTGTATGTTCCTCATACCACGGCGGGCGTGCTGATCAACGAAGGCTACGACCCGGCAGTGGCGAGAGAAATTGAAGAGGCCTTCGATCGACTGGTTCCAAGGGTCGCCAATTCCAAACACGACGAAGGGAATTCCGATTCCCACATCAAGACGGCCCTAACCTCGTCCTCGCAAACTCTGTGGATCGAACACGGGAAGTTATTGTTGGGAAGGTGGCAGGTTATTTTCTTTGCGGAGTTCGATGGGCCGCGGACCCGTGAACTTCGCGTCAAGATCGTTCCGGATGCCTAGCGCAATCGCAACGCCGCGGGCTTAGCTTCGCGCTAAGCCAGGCCGCGCCTGGATGTAGCTGATGTACAATTAATCGCGAGCGATGACCTTAGGTATATACATCCAGGTGCCGTTCTGCCAGACGAAGTGCACTTATTGCAATTTTCATACAGGCGTAGTGTCGCGCGACCGCTATCTTCCTTATGCCGAAGCCATTTGCCGCGAAATTGAAACTCACGGATCAGTCTCCCGCACACCTCGCCGCGTCGATTCGCCGGTTCCGCTGACCATCGATACGGTTTACTTCGGTGGTGGAACTCCGAGTCTCCTTGACGCAAAGCTTCTGCGAATGATTCTCGATAGACTCCGACGCAACTTTTCGTTCGAATCGATGGAAGTTACGCTGGAGGCTGACCCGGAAACTATCACACCGGAGAAAGCGCGCGCGTGGAGAGACGCGGGATTTAATCGGATAAGCCTCGGGGCGCAATCGTTCAACGACACTGAATTGCAAGCGGCGGGGCGCATGCATCGGCGTGCGGATGTTTTCTCCGCTAGCAGAATTTTGCGCGACGTCGGGTTTCAAAATATCAGCCTGGACCTGATTGCAGGGTTGCCACACCAAACTTGTGAAACGTGGAAGGAGTCGGTCGGGCAAGTTTTGCAAATGAGGCCGGAACACTTATCTATTTACATGCTGGAAATTGATGAAGAAAGCAGGCTGGGTTCGGAATCTCTGGCGGGCGGAAAACGATACAGCGCGGCTGAGATCCCTGCAGACGATTCGATCACAGATTTTTACGACTCGGCGTGCGCGCGTCTGGCGGAAGCGGGATATGAGCATTACGAAATTTCAAACTGGGCGCTGCCCGGAATGCGGTCGCGACACAATTCGAAATACTGGCAACGCAAACCTTATCTTGGTTTCGGCGCAGGGGCCCATTCGTTTGATGGCGAGAAGCGTTGGTCCAACCTACACGATTCGGCCCGATACGTGGCCTGCATCGAGCAGGGAACTCCGCCGCGCGAACAGGTTGAAACGGTAACATCGGCCCAGGCGCTGGAAGAAGAATTGTTCCTCGGTCTGCGGCAGCTTGACGGAATTGACCTGGAGCGCATCGAGCGTGAATATCACGTAAGTTTGCGGCATCGCATCGCTCCGCTGGCGGAGCAAGGGTTTTTGCAATTGACTGGGAAGCGGTTGCGGCTCGCTCCCGATCACTTGTCCATCTCGAATAACGTTTTCGTGGAATTGCTGGGATAAGGAGTAAGCGTGTACACAGCTTCGGAAAACAGAACGGCGGATTTAATAGATCTTCGCAGCGACACGGTCACGCGGCCATCTGCAGCAATGCGTCGAGCGATGGCGGAAGCTGAAGTCGGCGACGATGTTTACGGCGAGGATCCCACTGTCAATCGGCTGCAAGAACGCGCCGCCGAAATTTTTGAACGCGAAGCGGCATTGTTTGTCCCCAGCGGATCAATGGGGAACCTGATCGCGATCAAGACGTGGACGCAACCCGGCATGGAAGTAATTTGCGAGCAGCGCGCACACGTCAATCAGTATGAGCTAGCATCTATGTCGGCAATCGCGGGATGCATGCCGCGTACCACTCCCGCGCCAGACGGGATTCTTACATGGGACTTGATCGAGCCGCTAATCCGTCCCAAAACCTACTATTACTCTCAAACCGCGCTGATCGCCGTGGAAAACACCCACAACATGCACGGCGGCACGGTGTATCCGCCACATGTGATAGAGGATGTATGCCAGCGGGCGCATGCGGCGGGACTCAAAGTGCATTTGGACGGTGCGCGAATTTTCAATGCTGCGGTTGCGCTCGGGAAAAGTGTTTCGGCTATCACAAAGAATTGCGATTCGGTGATGTTCTGCTTATCCAAAGGTTTAGGCGCGCCGGTCGGATCAATGTTGGTTGGATCGAGGGAGTTTATTCAGAAAGCGCACATCGCGCGCAAGTTGTTGGGTGGGGGGATGCGCCAGGCTGGCGTCCTCGCTGCGGCCGGACTCATTGCGTTGGAAGAATCTCCCAAGAGTTGCACGTCGATCACGAAAACGCGAAGTTTCTGGCAAACGGACTCGCGAGCATAAAAGGGATCTCGCTGGATCCGAAAAAAGTCGTCACCAATATAGTGATATTCGATGTTCGCGGAACCGGACGCACGGCGGCGGAAATCTCCACTGACCTTGCCAAAAGCAAAATCCTCTGCGGCCCGACAGATAAATACTCCGTTCGCATGGTCACGCACTGCGACGTGCGACGCGATGGGATTGAAAGGGCCTTGACGGCCGTCTGCGATCTTCTGACCGTGAGCGCGAGTGCGCCCGCGGCGGCGCATTCTTAATCAGGTCTAAATTCGGCTAGTCGGCTTGATCGGAGAGACTATAACGATGAGTCCGCAAGGGTTTTCCAAGCAGGCGGCAGCAAGTGTGGGGATATTTTGTCTGATCATCGCGAGCGGGCTACTAGCAGCGAGGAGAAATAACAACGTAATGACGATTGAAACCGGAAACCCGAGCACTGCAGCGGCAACTAAACCCGCACAAATGAAATCAGCGGCGCCGACGGCGGAAGAGGCCCGCCAGTTTGTGGACAGCGCGGAAAACCGTCTGCTGCCGCTTTGGGTGGTGGCCCAACGCGCGTCCTGGGTGCAAGAGACATTTATTACGCCGGATACCGAGGAGATGGCTGCCGAGGCGGACCAGGCCGTGAAAGCGGCCACTGCAGAACTCGCAGCGCAGGCCCGACGTTATGAGGGCTTGCAACTTCCCGAAGATGTCGCGCGCAAGCTGAAGCTAATAAAATTTTCAGTGGACATTCCCGCGCCGCGCGATACCGCTGAAAGCACCGAGCTTTCGCAACTCAACGCCTCCTTGCAAAGTGATTACGGAAAAGGGAAGTGGTGCCCCGATGGGCCGCAGGGAAAATGTCTTTCGTTGAGCGACCTCGATCACTTGATGGCCACCAGCCGGGATCCGAAAGAACTTGAGCGCGCTTGGGAAGGGTGGCATGCGATTGCGCCCCCGATGCGCAAACGTTATGCGCGTATGGTCGAGCTGGCCAATAAGGGTGCGCGCGAAACAGGGTTCGCGGATGTCGGAGCAATGTGGCGCTCGAATTACGATATGGCTCCGGATGCGTTCGCCGCAGAACTCGATCGTCTTTGGCAGCAGGTTCGACCGCTCTACGTTTCGCTGCACGCTTACGTTCGCTGGAATCTCGAAAAAAAGTACGGTCCGGGTGTGGTCAGCGAAGACCGTCCCATTCCCGCGCATTTGCTGGGAAATATGTGGTCGCAGGACTGGACTAATATTTATCCGCTTGTTGCTCCCACAAACGCCGATCCCGGCTACGACCTGACCGAAATTTTGAAAGCCAAGCAAATCGAACCGGTGGGGATGGTGCACTACGGGGAGCGCTTCTTCATGTCGCTGGGCTTTGCCGCGCTTCCGCAAACATTTTGGGAACGCTCGATGTTCACGAAGCCACGCGATCGCGAGGTGGTTTGCCACGCCAGCGCCTGGGACATTGATTATGTGGAAGACCTGCGTATCAAGATGTGCATCGAGCAAAAGGCGGACGATTTCACGACCATTCACCACGAGCTGGGCCACAATTTTTATCAGCGCGCGTATGACACCCAGCCCCCGCTATTTCGCAACAGTGCGAATGATGGTTTCCATGAAGCGATTGGCGACACCATAGCTCTGTCCGTCACGCCGGAATACCTGAAGGAAATTGGTTTGCTCGAAAATGTTCCACCGGCATCTTCCGACATCGGCTTGCTCATGAAACGCGCTTTGGACAAAGTCGCGTTCCTGCCCTTTGGCCTGCTAATCGATAAATGGCGCTGGGAGGTTTTCTCTGGCAAGGTGACGCCGGAAAATTACAACAAAGCTTGGTGGGAACTCCGCGAGAAATATCAAGGGATCGCGCCCCCCTCCGCGCGCAGCGAGGAGGATTTCGACCCGGGAGCGAAATATCACGTTGCTGCCAACGTTCCGTATGCCCGTTATTTCCTTGCGGCGATCCTTCAATATCAGTTTCACCGAGCACTTTGCCGCGAATCTGGCTACAAAGGGCCGCTCCATCGTTGCTCGATTTACAACAACAAGGAAGCGGGTGCGCGTCTGAACAAAATGCTGGCGATGGGACAGAGCCGTCCGTGGCCGGAAGCTTTGGAAGTACTAACCGGCGAGAAGCAAATGGACGCGACCGCGATCCTTGAATACTACGCGCCACTGAAGCAGTGGTTGGACGAGCAAAACAAAGGCCACAAAGTCGATTGGTAGATTAGACCCGACGCTGGGGATTCCCGCATCCTTTCGCGACAGCCGCTGCCAACCGAGCGATTATCTGCGTGCAAACTCCTATGGTATAAATGACATGCGTGTTGCCATTATTACGCCGTCTTGTGTGAGGTGATGTGGAGTTTTCGCTAACCGACGAACAACAGCAGCTTCGGCGAACGGTTCGAGCGTTTGCCGAGGGTGAAATCCTTCCCCATGTCATGGAGTGGGACGAAGCGTCCCATTTTCCCTCGGAGATCATTCCCAAACTGGCCGAGATGGGCTTCCTCGGCGTGATATTTCCCGAAAAGTATGGCGGCGCGGGGATGGGCTACATCGAGTACGCCATCATTATCGAAGAATTGTCGCGCGTAGACGGTTCTGTCGGAATTATTGTTGCCGCCCACAATTCGCTATGCACCAATCATATCTATAAATTCGGTACCGAAGATCAAAAGAAGAAATACGTGGTGCCGTTGGCGCAAGGAAAGAAACTAGGTTGCTGGTCGCTTACCGAACCGGAAGCTGGCTCTGATGCTGGCGGAACGCGCACATCCGCGGTGAAGAAAGATAGCGGATGGCTGATCAACGGTTCAAAAACGTTTACTACGAACGGGCATTATGCGGACGTATGCGTGGGTATGGCCGTAACGGACCCAGCTAAAAAGAGTCACGGAATTTCAGCGTTCATCGTCGAGAAAGGCACCCCAGGGTTTCGCCCGGGAAAGAAAGAAAACAAACTCGGGCTACGTGCCAGCGACACCAGCGAAGTGGTGTTCAGCGACTGCAAAGTGCCGGCGGAAAATCTATTGGGAAAAGAGGGCGAAGGCTTTGTAAACAGCCTGCAAATTCTGGACGGTGGCCGCATTTCAATCGCTTCTCTCGGGCTTGGAATGGCGCAGGGCGCCTACGAAGCTTCCCTGCGTTATGCGAAACAACGCAAACAGTTCGGCAAGCCCATCTCGGATTTTCAGGCGATTCAATTCAAGCTTGCGGACATGGCCATGGAGATCGAGGCAGCGCGTCTACTCACTTATCAAGCCGCGTGGCTCGCGGATCAAGCGATTGCTGCGGGGAATTACGATGCGCGCTTTACTCGCGAATCGAGTATGGCGAAACTCTATGCCGGCGAAGTCGCTGTTCGGGTGGCTAATGAAGCAGTACAGATTCATGGCGGTTACGGTTTCATTAAGGATTATCCTGCCGAAAAATTTTATCGCGATGTGAAGCTTTGCACGATCGGCGAAGGCACCAGCGAAATTCAAAGGCTGGTAATCGCGCGGCAGATTTTGGGAAAAGGTTAAATTTGCCTCTTGGAAAGACCACTATCGATTCTAGGTTTTTCGTTCCACGCTACAGATTCCTCTCCGAGCTGCTCGCCTAATTCCCATGACTGTTTCCGTTGACAATTGGGCCGAGCAGGTGCGCGCGGGAGATGTACGCGCGATATCGCGGGCAGTTTCTGCAATCGAAAACCGGGCACGTGAGGCGGAGGAAATACTTCGTCAGCTCTTTCCTCATACAGGGCACGCTTATCGCGTTGGCATCACCGGCGCTCCGGGTACCGGCAAAAGTACATTGGTGGACCGCCTGGCAAGCCATTATCGCAGCGAGAAAAAGACTGTCGGGATTATTGCCGTGGATCCTTCCAGTCCTTTCACCGGCGGAGCGATTTTGGGTGACCGCGTGCGGATGCAGGGGCACGCAACCGACTCCGGCATATTTATCCGCTCGATGGCAACGCGAGGTTTCCTTGGCGGATTGGCGCAAGCGACAAGAGACACGGCGCTGTTGATGGACGCGGCCGGCAAGCAAATGATTTTGATCGAGACGGTCGGCGTGGGGCAGGGCGAGATCGAAATCGTTCGCCTCGCGGATTGCACCATCGTTGTGCTGATGCCGGGGATGGGAGACGATGTTCAGAGTCTTAAGGCCGGCTTGATGGAAATTGGCGACATTTTTGTGCTGAACAAATGTGACCGCGAAGGCGCGGACCGTTACGAACAGCAGTTGCGGGGGATTTTGCAATTGGTACCTGAGCGAGAGGGATGGAAGCCGCCGGTTGTGCGCACGGTCGCTACGGAAAATAAAGGTGTGGACGAACTAGCTCGACAGATAGGGCTTTTCAAGGCCCATTTCGAGCAAACTCACGATCGGAAAGCGCGCGAAGTTTCGCATTGGAAAGAATGGATTCTGCAGCTTCTAGAAGCGCGATTGATGGAGCGCGTAGTCGGCGATCAGCTCGGCGAACGTGAGTTGGATAGAATTGCTTCGCAAGTGGCGGAACGAAAAATGGATCCTTACGGCGCGGTGAATCAAATTTTGGCGCGCGCGGGTCTCGGAGATAAATCTTGAAACTTGGGCAACTGGAATTTCACGTTCTAGTGGACGGACATTTAGGGCTGGACGGTGGCGCGATGTTTGGTGTCATTCCCAAGCCCATGTGGGAAAAGAAAATTCCTGCTGACGGCCGGAACCGGATCAAGCTGGCGATGAATTGTTTGTTGGTGCGTGCGGGCGGCAAAACGATTTTGGTAGAAACCGGCGCGGGCGAAAAATGGGACGAAAAGCGGCGCGATATTTATGCGCTGGATGGCCCGCATTTGACGGAGAGGTTACGCGATTACGGCGTGCATCCGCACGAGATCGATATCGTGATTAACACACATCTGCATTTCGATCATTGCGGCGGAAACACGCGCGTGGAGAAAGATAAAATTGTTACCGCATTTCCACATGCGCGATATGTAGTTCAGCGCGGTGAATACGAACACGCCAAGAGTCCGAATGAGCGAGATCGCGCAAGCTACATGCTCGAGAACTACGTCCCGCTGGAGGCGGCGGGAAAATGGTCCCTCCTTGTCGATGACCGCGCGATCGCGCCGGGAGTGGAACTTGATTCGTGTCCCCGGGCACACCGCGAACATGCAGTGTGTGAAGCTCAGCGGGGGCGGGCAAACAGCGTTTTTCTTTGCCGATCTCGTGCCCACTACGGCTCACCTGGCGCTCCCGTGGATCATGGGTTTCGACTTGTATCCGGTGACTACACTCGAAAATAAAAAGAAGTGGATTCCGGAAGCCATTCAAGAGGGATGGATCGCGCTTTTTGCCCACGATGCGAACGTGCCGGCTGCGCACTTGCGTGAACGCGACGGAAAATGGGAAGCGGAACCGGTAACCATTGATTAGCGCTACGAATCGAAAGGTGAAAATGGCAGGAAGGGCGAAAAAAAGTAAAACCGCGAAAGAATCAATTCGCATTGGGATTATTGGGGGAAGTGGTCTCTACTCGATGCCGGGACTTACGAATACCCGAGAGATCCGGGTGAAGACGCCGTTCGGCGACCCTTCGGACGCAATCGTGGCCGGAACGCTCGAAGGGCGCCCCGTGGCCTTCCTGGCGCGGCATGGACGCGGTCACCGCCTAACGCCGAGCGAGATAAATTATCGCGCTAATATATGCGCGCTGAAGATACTTGGAGCCGAGAGAATTTTGTCCGTCAGCGCAGTCGGCTCGCTTCGCGATGACTTGCCGCCGCTCGATTTTGTAATTCCCGATCAATTCTTTGATCGCACACGGCTCCGTGTCGCAACTTTTTTTGGCGCTGGAATTGTCGCGCACGTGGGTTTCGACAAGCCGACTTGCACCATCTTGGCCGCCCACATCGCTGAAGCGTGTGATACGGCCGGTGTGAGAGCTCATCGCTCCGGAACATACGTTTGCATGGAAGGGCCGCAGTTTTCCACCTTGGCGGAATCGCATACGTACCGGCAGCTTCGCTTCGACGTGATTGGCATGACCAATTTGACCGAGGCGAAGCTGGCCCGTGAGGCGGAGATTTGCTACGCAACGATCGCAATGGTTACGGATTACGATTGTTGGCATCCCAACCACGACGCCGTGACCCTGGACGAAATTATTCAGAATTTAAATCGAAATACTTCAAACGTACAACGCGTGTTACGCGAGGTGGTACGCGAACTGCCGGAGGCCCGAAGCTGCAAGTGCGGGTCAGCGCTGGCACACGCGATTATTACCGACCGAGCAGCGATCTCGGCCGCCACGAAGAAGCGCTTAGCTCCCATCATCGGCAAATATATTTCCTGACGGAGAATGAATGTCACTACTGGTTGTTGGATCGGTCGCTTTCGACGCGCTTGAGACCCCGCACGGCAAGGTGGAACGCACCTTGGGAGGGGCGGCGAGTTATTTCGCGCTTGCGGCCAGCTACTTCACTCCGGTTCGCGTGGTCGCTATCGTCGGTGACGACTTCACCGCTAAAGACAAGGCTGTCTTCGAAGGCCGAAAAATCGACCTGGAAGGTTTAGAGCACGCAGCGGGGAAGACGTTTTTCTGGTCCGGACGCTACAGCAAGAACATGAATGAACGTACTACGTTGGCAACCGATTTAAATGTGTTTGCGAACTTCAAACCCACTTTGCCGGGAACGTATTGCGATTCGTCATTTATTTTTCTCGGCAATATTGATCCAACACTGCAACGGTCGGTTCTGAAGCAGATGAAATGTAAGCCGAAAGTGGTAGGACTCGATACCATGAATTATTGGATCGAGCGCACGCCCGCAGAATTACGCGAAACCCTTAAGCACACGCAAATCTTGATGATTAATGATGATGAAACTCGCCAGTTGACCGGCGAACATAATTTGATGCGCGCAGCCAAACACGTTTTTAAAATGGGGCCGCGCACTCTGGTGATCAAGCGCGGTGAACATGGCGCTTTGATGGTGCACAATAATTTTCTGTTTTCGGTGCCGGGCTTTCCGCTCGAGGAAGTGCATGATCCGACCGGCGCAGGAGACAGTTTTGCGGGAGGTTTCATGGGTTACCTGGCCGGTGAAGGTCGAATCAATGACCAAACGCTTCGGCGCGCGATGGTTTACGGCTCTGTGCTCGGAAGCTTCGCCGTCGAACGATTCGGAGTTGAACGCCTCACGCGATTGACGCGCCGAGAAGTGACCGAACGGGCGCGTCGCTTCCTGAAACTTACAACGTTCGAGCTGTAATTGATTGAATTTATGCTGCACGATTTGAATTCTTACATCGTCGCCCGACTTCTGCTGGCGGGTGTCCTCGGAGGCTTGGTCGGGCTCGAACGCGAGTTACGTCACAAGCCCGCCGGCCTGCGCACCAACATGCTGATTTGTTTTGGCGCTGCTCTGTTCACGATTATTTCCTACGAAATGGCAGGAAGCGTGGGCGGCGACCACACCCGTATTGCGGCGCAAATTATTCCGGGAATCGGATTTATTGGTGCTGGAGTCGTGATTCGTGGTCGTGGGGGCGTAGTGGGAATCACCAGTGCGGCGACAATTTTCGTAATGGCCAGCGTCGGCATGGCCGTCGGCGCCGGCATGTTGATGACTGCCATTTTCTCGACGCTGATTCTCTTAGTTGCGCTTGTATTTCTTGGTGTTGCGGAAGAGCGCTTGGGACTGCACGTACGTCTGATGACATTCCGATTAATCACTGAAGATTCCACCGTGTTGGGGCGTGCACACCAGATCGTTGAACAGTCCGGGATTGAGGCCCACCGCTGGCATAGTCATCGCAGCGACGAGGGAAATATCGTAGAGTTTGACGCAGACGTAACCTATCCGCAAGAACGCGGTTTGATGGAAAAGTTAGTGGCGTTGAATGCTCGTTGCGATGTGCGACCTGTTTGAAGGCTCATCCTTTGGATGTCTCTGATGGACACAGACACTGACGGCCAACCAATGCCGGAAAAATTGAATCCGAGTTGACGGGCTGCGCATGGGGTGCTATCAATTCTAAGTCTTTGTTCCATTTTTAGCCGTTTCGGTTTTCCCGTCCCGCTCGACAAGTTTGTCACCAAGAGCGGCCGCAGGGCTCCGTGCAAATTATAGGAGGACGTAATTGATGCGTTCGCGGTCGACTGCTTTGCTGGTACTCCTAATGTGCGCCCTGCTGCTTGCAAGCTGTTCAAGCAGCGGCACATCAGAGATAATTTATCCTACGCCGGTTATCACCGGTTTATTTCCTTCCAGCATCACGGCGGGCAGCCAGACATTCACTTTATTTATTTCCGGTACCGGCTTCATCAGCAAGCCGCAGTCGCAAGTCTTCTGGAACGGTTCAATGCGCACTAGCGTGTTCAATAACACGACGCAGCAGCTGGCAGTCACGATTATGGCGTCCGACGTCGCTACCGCCGGCGTTGGTGCACTTACTGTGTCGAATCCCGAACCCGGCGGGCCTTCCCTCGCATCCAGTTTTGTAATTAACCCTGTCCAGAACGGCACACCTTTCATCACGAGCCTCTCTCCAACGAGCGTCTCTCCCGGTAGCGGCACCTTCGTTCTCACTGTAAACGGTACCGGATTTGTGGCGCCCGTTATTGTAAACGGCGTGACCCAAATAGCTGGTTCAACTGTGGCGTGGAACGGTGGGCCGCTGACGACTACCTTTGTGAATTCCACTCAAGTAACAGCGAGTGTGCCAGGGTCTAATATCGCTTCTCCAGGATTCGCGAGTATAAGCGTTTACAATACGACTCCCGGCGACACGCAGCTGTATTCGCCTTCCGTGGATTTCAATTACATGGCCAGCGGTTCCGCTTTTCCCAAGGTGGTCTCGGTGAGTGCGACGAGTGGCGCCGCTGACGGAGCCAGTGCTGCACCCTCGATAAGCGCCGATGGCCGGTACGTAGCGTTCTTCTCAACCGCAAAAAACATGGTGCCGCACGGCGCGCATGGAAATATTTTTGTGCGCGATACATGCATGGGAGCCACCGGCTGTGCCGCCAAGACCATCGCTGCTGACCTCGCGCCGGATGGAAGTGCGCCAAATGCAGCGGCGGGCCCTCAGGTGGCGATGAGCGCGGATGGCAGATTCGTCGTCTTCGAATCTAAAGCCACGAATCTCGTCTCGGGCTTGCATAACCCTTCATCGTCTGCGAGGTCGATAAATCTCTTCGTACGCGATCTTTGCAACGGCGCTAATGTGCCATCTGGATGCGTCGCACATACCGAAGTGGTATCGCTGGACGCTTCAGGCGAATTCGCAAGCGGTGGAGATAGCGGATTTGCCTCGATAAGCTTCGACGGCCGTTTTATAGCGTTCGCTTCATCGGCTGTAAATCTCGTTGCTGGGCAAACCGGCACGGGTTCTCAGGTATTTGTACGCGACACGTGTGCGGGTCCAACCGCCGCAAAGTCTTGCATCGCGAGAACTGAAGAAATTCCGATTGACGCCAAATATGCCGCCAGCGGATCGCAGGGCGGGAGCCCGTCAATTTCCGCCGACGGACGTTACGTTTCGTTTATGGTTTACGGAACCAATTCATCCTCAGCACCGTCTCAGATTCTGCTTCACGATACTTGTGCGGGATCCAGCGTTCCAGCGTCTTGCGTTGCTTCGACCAGCGAAATTTCGATTACTTCAGATGGACGACCCGGTAACGCGCCAAGCTCCGCCCCCGCGGTGAGCGGTGACGGCCGCTTCGTTGTCTTTCAGTCTAGCGCCTCCAACCTAGTGGCCCAGACTTCGAAATCAAAGACGAATATTTTCCTGCGCGATACTTGCTTGGGTGCCACTGCGCCAGATGGATGTGCTCCCGCGACAACTTTAATCGGTCCGGAAACCGCCGGGGTTCAAACGAACTCCTTCGCATTTGCGCCGTGGATCAGCGCTTCCGGTCGGTACATCAGCTTTATTTCCGGAATTTCGATGAGCGCGAAGCCCCAACATTTCGTGGATACGTATCTTTTCGTGCGTGATACCTGCTTCGGCGTGACTAGTTCCTGCACAGCCCGCACTGTCGCGGTCGCGACTCCAGCGAAGGCTTCGCAAACCCCGGCCTTAAGCGTGGATCAATTTTCGCCCGTGCCGATTATTTCAAACGGCCATGTGGCAGCTTTTTCTTCCACTTCGCCGGTCCCGACGGCCCCCACCAGCGGATACGGGGACGTAATACTAGCTCTGACTACTTTTTGACCGCACTAAATAGAGCGCTGCTGGGATGTAACCTTCACGCGCTTGCTGGCTGGACTACCTGTCAGAAATTCCTTATTCTCGTTTGCGCCCATGCCGCAGACACTTAAGCCTCCAGCGCTTGAATCAGAGAATGTTGTGCGCATCATTTCTCTAGCAAGTCCCGTGGATGGCAACCGGCTCGAGGCGGGAAGTCGCGAGCTTGCGCGATTGGGTTACAAGATAAAATTTGACGAAGCTAGCACTCTGGCGCGCGATGGTTTCTTTGCGGGACCGGCGGCCGACCGCGTGGCGGCGTTCAAAGAAGCGCTCACAGAGACAGACTCGCGCGCTATTTTCTGTACCCGCGGTGGCTACGGATCGAATTATTTGTTGGACGGACTGAGCGTCGCTCTCGCCGCGCCAAAAATCTTGCTCGGCTACAGCGATCTCACATCGCTGCAAATCTTTCTGTGGCAGAAATTTCGCTGGGTCACTTTTTATGGGCCCATGATTGCTTCGGGATTCGACAGGGGAGAAGGCGCCGCCGAAGGATACGATCGCGAAAGCTTTACGAACGCAATTTCCGAAACGCGCCACGGCTGGGTGATCGACTTGAAAGGCACTGAAACGCTGGTTCCCGGTAAAGTTGACGGCACGCTATTGGGCGGCTGTCTTACTTTGATTGAAACGACTCTGGGCACTTCTTGGGAACTCGACACGCACGGCTCGATTCTTGTTCTTGAGGATCGAGGCATGAAGCCCTGGCAAGTGGACCGAGCGCTGATGCATCTGAAACAGGCCGGGAAATTTCGCGGAGTATCCGCGGTCGTGCTCGGAGAATTTCCCGAATGCGAAGGGCCGCCTGGAACAGAAACGGTGAAAGACGTCGCTCAGCGGATTTTGAATTTTTTTGGATTTCCCATCGTATGGGGTGCGGCAATCGGGCACACCACGCGGCCCATGCTCACTCTGCCGTTCGGTGTTCGCGCTCGACTGTTCGCGAACGATGCGGAAGGCAAAGGCGCAAGGCTCGAAACACTGGAACCGGCATGCAGCGCATAAGAACACAACTGTTAGCGAGGCGAGCATGATAGGCCGGAAACCCGAACACGTGCACGTACTCGGCGTTGCCGGATCAGCGATGGCGCCGGTGGCGGGCATGTTAAAAGAGAGCGGATTTCGCGTCACAGGCTCCGACGTGAACGTGTATCCGCCCGCTTCCACTTTGCTGGATTTCCTCGGCATTCGTTGGAACCAAGGGTTCCGCGAAGAGAATTTGCAGCCCGCGCCTGACTTGGCCGTGGTTGGCAATATCGTCGCGCGAGGAAATCCAGAAATCGAGTACATTCTCGACGAAAAAATTCCCTATTGTTCGATGCCGCAGCTTCTGGAGCAATATTTCATTCCTGGACACTCGTCCATCGTGGTGGCTGGGACGCACGGTAAAACCACCACCACCGCGATGCTCGCCTGGATTTTTCATGTGGCGGGCCGTCGGCCAGATTTTCTGGTGGGTGGCGTAGTCCCGAATTTCAATGACAAAAGTTATGGACTTGGCGGCGGCGAAGAATTCATTATTGAAGGCGACGAGTACGAGACGGCCTTCTTCGATCGCGGGCCTAAATTTCTTCACTATCATCCTGACGAATTGATTCTTACTTCACTGGAGTACGATCACGCGGACATTTTCCCCGATTTAGCAGCGATCGCGTTGCAATTTCGCCGTTTGGTCAACCTGGTGCCTCGGCGCGGACGCATATTGATATGGGGCGATAGCGCGGAGCTCCAAGGCGTCAGCGAGAAAGCGTTTTGTCCAGTGGAAACATTTGGACTCACGGCCAACTGTGACTGGCAGGGAGGAGACATTTCGTGGCAGGACTCCGCCACGGAATTTCGAGTAGTTTTTCGCGGAAGTGAAGTGACGCGCATACGAATGCCGCTGGCCGGAAGGCACAATGTTTTGGACGCTCTGGCGGCGACCGCTCTGGCATACGGGCGTGGCGTTGAGTGCGAGGCCATCGAACGGGCGCTCGCTACATTTCAGGGTGTCCGCAAGCGAATGGAAATTAAAGGCGAAGCGCGAGGTGTGCTGGTGGTGGAGGATTTCGCGCATCATCCTACGGCGATCAAGCTAACCTTGGAGGCCACCCGCACACGATGGCCGGGACAAAAGATTTGGGCTGCCATTGAGCCGCGTTCCAATACCATGCGCCGTAAAATATTTCAGAATGTGCTTCCTGAAGCCCTTATGGTTGCCGACGAGGTGGTGATTGGCCCGGTAAATCGCGCGCAGCTTCTTGAAAATGATGAGCGTCTATCTCCCGAGCAGATCGCGGATTCATTGCTTGAACGCGGGCGCCCGGCCAAGGCATTCGAGTCCGCTGAAGCAATTGCCGAATATTTGTCGGAAAATGTGAAATCCGGAGATGTCGTAATGGTGATGTCGAACGGAAGCTTCGATGGCCTTTCCGGCAAGATCCTCGACAGACTTAAATCGCTAGCGGGTACCCGTAAATGAAAAATGGTTCCGTTTGGGTTTTATCTTGTTGCTGCGTCTTTGTTTTTCTTCTCAACGCGCGTCCGACTTCAGCGACGATCGAGTACGACATCTCCTTGAAGAACCCCGAGCAGCACTGTTTTCAAGTGACCATGACGATTCCAAATCCGGCTCCTGGGACTAAAGTGGCGATTCCCGCGTGGAACGCGCTGTACCAAGTGCGCGATTTTTCGTATCGGGTGCGCGACGTGCAAGCCAGTGCAATAACTGACCCGAATAAAAGTGGCGAAAAATTACAAGTTCACAAGCTTGATAAGCAGACCTGGGAGATTGGCGAAAATGGCTCAGCCGTCGGACCGCTTCCTTCCATCAAGGTTCGATATTCAATCCTGTGGGATGATGCGGGGCCATTCAATTCGCAGTTGAACAACAAGCACGCCTTCGTGAACTTTGCAGAAGTTCTGATGTATATCCCCGACCGGCGCGCAGAAGGCCTCACCGTAAAATTTGACGATGTGCCGGCGGGCTGGCGATCAATAGCGGAATTACCAGTCGGGAAGGCGCCGAATTCGTTCGCTGCGACCAGTTACGACACATTAGTGGACGCGCCCGCAGAAATTGGGAGATTTGAAGACTTCGGATTCGACGAAGGCGGCGCGCACTTTCGCGTGGTAGTGGACGCGAAAGAGTGGCGCCGCGACCGGCTGGAAAACTACCTGCGTCATATCACGTCGTATGAGTTGCGACTGATGGGCGGTGCTCCGTTTCAGGAGTACACTTTTTTTTTCCACATCGGGCCATATTCGGAAGCCGGCGGTGGCGGCATGGAACACGCCAATTGCACCGCGATCGGAGCTTCTTCTGTTGAAGGCGCAATCACTGTAGCGGCGCATGAATTTTTCCATGCATGGAACGTAAAACGCATACGTCCGCAGACGCTTGAGCCCGTGGATTTCACAAAAGAACAATACACGCGGGCTCTTTGGTTTGCCGAAGGTGTGACCAACACTTACGCTAGTTACACACTTGAGCGCTCGGGAATTTGGCCGAAAGAACGATTCTATGCGGATTTGGCTTCGCAGATTAGCGAGCTGGATTCGCGCCCGGCGCATCGCTGGCAAAGTGTGGAAGAATCCAGCCTGGATGCCTGGCTCGAAAAGTACGATGATTATCGGCAACCTGAGCGCAGCATTTCTTACTACAACAAGGGACAAATAATTGGAGAAATGCTGGACTTGGTCATTCGCGACGCCACGGATGGGCACAAATCTCTCGACACCGTGATGACGAGTATGAACGACACTTACGCGAAAGAGGGAAAGTATTACGACGACACGGAAGGTATTCGAACCGTCGCTGAAGAAGTTAGCGGCAGAAGTTTGCAAGATTTCTTCCTCGGATATGTCTCCGGCGTAGATGAGATACCGTACGACAAATTTCTCGCCGCTGCCGGTTTAGAATTAAACGTTGAAACCCACAAGATGGCAGACCTTGGCTTCTGGACTGTAGGTGGGCGCGGCGGAGGTGCCACTGCGACCGTTTCGCAAGTCATCCCGGGCAGCACGGCAGAAGCGGCTGGGCTTCTGGTCGGCGACGTTTTATTGGAACTCAACGGTGAAACCGTGCCGGTATTTTTTCCGCAGTGGGTGCGACAGCATTCGCCGGGCGAAACCGTGAAGTTGCGCATACATCGAGATGGCAAAGAGCTGGATATTTCGTTTGCTCTCGGATCGAATGAAACCAAAAAATATTCGATTTCCGAGCTCGCGCACGTTTCTGACCGGCAGAAACGTATTCGCGAAGGTTGGCTGCACGGCACTGTAAATTAAGCACGATTCATGATTCGCACAATCCTCGCTGTCATTTACCTCGCGCTTGGAATTCTTCTGGTCATGCCGTGGCTAATTCTGTGGAGCTTGTTGACCGGCAGCGCGGATGTTATGTATCGCGCCACCATGAAGGTCGTCGCGTCATCGGTACGGCTCGCGGGCGTTCACGTGCGGCTTGAAGGCGTGGAAAATATCCCCCCGGGCGTCTGCATTTTTGCGGCGAACCACGTTTCGAACATGGATCCGCTGGCTTTCGTTCCGCTGATCCCACGCCGTGTCGCGCTGCTGGTAAAAAGCGAATTATTTCGCGTACCGATTCTCTCGAAAGCAATGCGCATGGCACACTTCGTTCCGGTTGAGCGCGAAAACAGGGAAGCGGCCGCCGCGAGTGTCGAGACCGCATTGAAATATCTGCAGGAAGGTTTGTCATTTGCCGTGTATCCGGAGGGAACTCGGAGCCGTGATGGGCGCATGCTGCCGTTCAAGAAGGGAACGTTCGTGATGGCAGTCCGCGCGAAAGTTCCTGTTGTGCCGGTATCGATTGTCGGAGCGCAGGATTTGATGCGTCCGGGAGAATGGGCCGTTCGTCCGGGAGAAGTCACGATACGTTTTGGCCCTCCTGTGGACGCCTCAGCCTACACTTTGGAGCAACGCGCAGATTTACTGGCGCGTGTGGAAGAACTTGTCGCTGCAGGTTTGCCGGAAGAGCAAAAGCCGAGAAACGACAGAAACGGTTCGGTGCAGGAATAAGGCCGGACTCGTCCAAAACCACCGGAGACTGATAGTGATTCTGTAAGTTAACGCCGCTGTGTTAATTTCGAGACAACTTCGCGCAGTTCACGTACTTCTTTCTGAAGATCGGGCAGCCGGTTGAAGACCGCCACCGATTTGCGCCATGCCAAATTGTCCATCGCAGGGTAACCGGAATAAACCACTCCGGCCGGTACGTCGTTCGGGACGCCCGATTGCGCCGTCAAGGTTGAGCCATCACCAATTGTGAGATGACCCGCGACGCCCACCTGGCCCGCCAGGATACATCCATTGCCCACGCGCGTTGTGCCAGCGAGCCCCACTTGGCCGCAAAGTAGGGTGTCTTCGCCAACTTTGCAGGCATGGCCCACTTGCACCAGGTTGTCGATCTTTGTACCACGTCCGATATGTGTTTCGCCGATAGTCGCGCGGTCGATCACGCTATTAGCCTGAATTTCCACATCGTCCTCGATCACGGTTGCACCAGCTTGACGGATTTTGTGCCAATGTCCGTCCGCTTGTCGCGCGAACCCATAACCGTCGCTTCCGATCACCACACCGTTTTGCAAAAGTACGCGATTTCCAATACGCGAACCTTCGCGTACGGTTACGTGAGAGTGCGCGAAGAAGTCATCACCGATTTTTGCCCCGCGATAAACGCAGACAAGGCTGTGCAACACTGCGTTCGATCCGACTTGGACTTCTTCGTCAATAAAACAGTAAGGACCGATGTGAGCTCCCGCGCCAATTTTCGCGGATTTCGCGATTACCGCGGTCGGATGAATGCCCGCAGAGTATGTGGGAACGGCGTGGAACAGTTCGATTGCTCTCGCGAAATCCAATTGTGGATTCGTCGAAAGCAACATAGCAAGGTGACCCGATCCGAAATCTTCCTTAGCCACAATGATTGCGGATGCGCCAGTAGTTGCGAGCAGTGGACGATATTTGCGATTAGCGAGAAATGTCAGCTCACCTTCCTTCGCATCCTCAATTCCTGCGACGCCGGTGATCTCAATATCCGAGCCACCGCGAAGTTCGCAGCGCAACTTCCGGGCGATATCGCCAAGTTTCATAATTCATTCTCCTCGTACACTCTTTGCCCACAGCCAATGTATAACAAGACGAACTCCCGCCGCTAAGCGCTCATCGGGAGTGGCTTCAGTCGTTACTCTGTAAACAGCTTGGATTGCGATGCGGCAACAAGGGAATCGGTAGGCGCTCTCCGGGCAACTCCCACCACGCCCAACACTTTCACTTCCACTAGTGCTGAGCGCGGAATGAAAATACGCAGAGTGTTGCCGTGTAGATCCGGCGGGGTAAGTTGGACGCCTTTGTCCAACAGGTCGAGCAGGTCATTGGCGACGATACCTTCCATCACATCCTCATCGCGAAAACGCAGACGCACCCAAAGCCCATCGAGTTTAGGTCGGCTTAAAAAAGTCTTGCGCTCAGGCGCGGGAGAGTCGAGGAACTCCCGGACAAAGTGAATCGACTTAACGTCATTTGAGTCGATTGAGCGATGCTCCCCATCAGCAGTTAGTAGGTCAATTTTTTCGGCAGGTCCCAAACTGCCAGGATTCAAATAGCCTTTCACGAAGGTGCGATCGACAAGCGACACTATAACTTTCTTATGAGTTGAGGAGGTGCTTAGGCCTTTCGCACGTGGCATGCTTTTCTTCAGTCTAACGCCAGATGTCGCCTGAAAACGCTGTTTTTGGGGCATTTTATTGCTATGGTCACCTAGGTTATGTTATCCTTACGTGATTTTTTGTCAAGTTATTGGTGTTTAAAGGGTTAGCGACGGAGCCACCGCCGATTGACCGTTAAAGGACAGATCTTAAAGTCTGCCTCCCTGATAGCCCTAATTACCGTTATCAGCCGTATTTTCGGCTACTTGCGGGATCAACGGGTTGCGCTGCTATTGGGTACGTCGCCGGCAGCCGACGCTTTCATCCTGGCTTTCCGCATTCCCAATATGATTCGCAGGATGACCGGGGAGGGAGCGCTGGGAGCGTCATTTATCCCGGTTTTTACCGGATATCTACGGGGCAAGCCCCGGTCCGAGGCCTGGGAGTTCGCTCAAAAGGTATTTTGGGATATGGCGGTGATTTTGGTCATCATCGCTGTACTTGGTTGTGTGTTCTCGAAGCAGCTAATTGGAATTTTTACGTTGCTTGGGGCCGGCAGCCTTCATTGGGATTTGGCGATTTTTTTGAACCGCATCATTTTTCCATCTATTTTTTTTATGGGGCTGGCGGCGCTGGCAGCGGCAATTCTTAACAGCTTTCATGTGTTCGGGCTGCCGGCATCCACTTCGGTCCTGTTTAATTTGGTTTTTATTGTCTTTTCGCTGGGGATTGTTTACAAGCCGATCCTTCGGCTCGCTCCGCAAGCCTACCGCACGCCGGGGTTGGCGTTAGCATTTGGAATACTACTGGGATCGGCGCTGCAACTTGCGATGCAAATCCCGGCGCTGCGGAAACGCGGAATGCGTTTTCGCCCGGATGTTTCGTTTCAAGACCCCGGGGTACGCAAGGTGGGGAAGTTGATGGCCCCGGTTTTCTTTGGCATGGGCGTGTTTCAGGTGAACTTTTTCGTGGACACTATTTTTGCAACGTCACGCCGCATGCCGACGGGCAGCGTTACATCCCTGTACATTGCGGATCGTGTGATGGAGCTGGTTTTAGGCGCCTATGCGATCGCGTTATCGACTGCTATTTTCCCGACCATGGCTCACCAAGTCGCCGATGGAAAATTTGACGAGATGAAGCGTACTTTTGAGTTTGCGGTGCGCGTGGTTTCTTTCATTACTATCCCGGCCGCCGTGGGTTTGATTCTTCTGCGCGTGCCGATAACCAAGGTTTTGTTTCAACACGGCAAGTTCATGGCGGAGTCGACCGCGCTCACCGCGCATGCGCTGCTGTATTACTCGCTGGGCCTGCCGGCATTCGCCGCCATCAAGCTAATTACACCTATGTATTATTCAACGCACGACACAATCACGCCGACACGTGTCGGTGTTTACTCCCTCGGCCTACACATCGCGCTCAACGTTATTTTGTTGTTCGCCTTCTCGCGCTACTTGTGGAACGCAAGCCCGGCGCTGGCCAGTTCGCTCGCCGCGTATTTCAATTTCGCCCTGCTTTTTTATATTTTCCGTGGACGCTATGGAAGATTAGGAGCGCGCGCAATCGTGGCATCGATTGCCAAGATGGGTATCTGCGCCGCAGTGATGGCCGGAGCATGTTTCGCGGCTCTTCGGTTTTCGGGTTTTGCAAACCTTGAACATGTTTTGTCCCAAGCCGGGCTGTTGGCGGCCATGATCGTCGGATCAGCCGCGGTTTACTTCGGACTGGCTTGGGTTTTGCGCTGCGAAGAATTACCCGAATTATTTCTGATGCTGCGTCGCGCCGAGCCCGGAGCTGTTTCTGCTGGAGGAATTGAAATCTGAAGTTGATTTTCTAAAGAACCAAAACAAAAGGAAGGCTAGGCGTTGGAATCTGAAATTCGATCGTTCTTGAACTATTTGCGAGTCGAAAAGGCGCTTGCGCAGAACACCATCGACGCCTATCGCCGAGATCTCCATAAATTTACTGAATACACGACGAAAAAGGGATTGCAGAAGGCCGCTCAGGTAAACCGCAGTGACATTGTTGATTTTCTTGGCACTCTCTATGCGCGAAAACTCGATGCGCGCTCCGTCGCGCGGCATCTCGTTTCAATACGTCAATTCTTCCGTTTTCTTTTGACCGACGAATTGATCCAGGACGATCCTGCCATCAGCGTGGAATCGCCAAAATTCCGCCAAAGTTTGCCGGAATTCCTGAGCGTGGAAGAAGTCGAGCGGCTGCTTGCGCAACCCGATGTGGCCACGCCAGTCGGCTTACGCGACAAGGCGATGATCGAACTGCTTTATTCCGCGGGTCTGCGCGTTTCAGAACTCTGCGGCTTAGCCGTAGATGATTTGCACTCCGAAGCTGGCTCGTTGCGGTGCATAGGAAAAGGGAACAAGGAGCGCCTCGTACCGGTTGGGCGCAGAGCGCTAGCCGCAATTCGGGAATATTTAAAAAAGGCCCGGCCGGAAATTCTCGGAGAGCGCACTTCCAGATATTTGTTTGTAAATCGCAACGCTAACAAATTAGATCGCGTAGGCTTTTGGAAGTTGTTGTCGTTGTATGGACGCAAGGCTGGGCTTCGAAGGTCGTTGAAGCCTCACATGCTCCGGCATAGCTTTGCCACGCATCTTCTCGACCGGGGCGGCGATCTTCGTTCCGTGCAATTGATGTTGGGCCATTCAGATATTTCGACCACGCAGATTTATACGCACGTGGTTGAGGAGCGATTGAAGAAAGTTTACAAGGCGCATCATCCGCGCGCCTGAATAAATTGGCGCGCCTTTAGGAGGCATAGGAACTCATGCCCGATTACATGTACTTGTTGGAAAGCCGGTTGTCGCCCGAGCAGCGCGCCGTGCTGGAACGCGTGCAGGAGCTATCGCGATCTCAGGACGTGAATATTTACCTTACGGGTGGCGCCGTTCGCGACTTGATTTCCGGCATGCCCATCCGTGATTTGGATTTTACCGTGGAAGGGAATCCCATACGAATGGTGAAAGAACTGGAAAAAGGTGGGGCTCGCATCGTTTGGGAAACCGAGAAGCTTCGCCACTACGAATTGATTTTTGCCGGCGATGTGGACGGATCCATTTGCGGCGCGCGAGAAGATGTTTACGAACGGCCCGGGGCCAAGCCGGAATATCGGTTTTCCAGCGTAATGGAAGATCTTCGCCGCCGGGACTTCGGAATAAATGCCATCGCCATTTCCTTGAACACGCAATCGCGCGGACTCTTGCTCGATCCGATGAATGGACTTGCGGATCTGGAGAAACAGGAAGTTCGTTCGTTATCCATTCACGGATTCACGAACCAGCCCATCCGGTTGATGCGCATTCTGCGCTACTGCGCGCGCATGGGATTCAAAATGGAGCCACGCACTCAGGAATGGTTCGATTTGGCGGTGCAACGCGACATGCAGAAGAATATTCAGCCGGAGGATGTGGGACATGAGTTGCGCGCGTTGGCACGCGAGGATAATCCGGTTGCAACGCTGAAGGAGTGGGAAAAGCACGGGTTCCTTGCGCTAATTCACCCGAATCTGCAAAAACGCAAACCAGACTACGACAGCCTGAACAAACTGGCGAAAGTCCGCGCGAATCTCTACTCTTCCGGGTTGCGTCCGCGTCTTCAATACCCGGTGCTGTACTACACGCTCGGACGCTTAAAGTCGCGGGAAGCGGGATCGGCCATGCGTAATTTGGAGTTTCGATCGAACGAGATCGACTCGATTGCAAATCTCGTCCCAGAGGCCCAGAAAGTCCTCAAGATATTAAAAGGGCGGAAGATGAATGTCCCAAAGGACGCTTACTTCTACATCGCCTCGCTTCCGCCCGAGATGATGGCTTTTATCGAAACAGAAATGCCCAATCCGAAAGCAGTATCGAAGTTTCGCAGTTACATCCAGAAATGGCGCCCGTTGCGGCAATCTCTGCCGATGGGGGAACTGGACGCGCTGGGAGTTGCACGCGGCCCTAAGTTTGACAAAGTGATCGAGCAATTGTTTGAGATGCAGTTGCGCGGAAAGGGCAAGTTGCCCGAGGAGCGCACAAAAATTCTTCGCAACCTCGCGGGGATTAAGGACGAACCAAAGAAAGTCGAGAAGCCGGAGAAGAAGCGCAAGGGAGAAAAGGGCGAACGAAAATCCGTCGCGGCTGACACGAAAGAGCACGATAAGTCGAAGCCGGCGCCAATCGCCGCTGTGGCATCTGCAGGCTCGGCCAAGAGCACTCCGGATTCTGCCAAACAATCGCAGTCGGCTTCTGCAGCGATTGGAGCCAGGGCCCGGGCAAAACATGCCGAGGCTGAAAGTGAATCGAAGGCTTCGGCGGGGAAGAAGCGGCCGCACGGAAGCCCCAAAGCAAAGTCACGCTCAGCAAAAAAATCGGGACGCCGCTAAAGACGATCAAGTGGCGAGCCCGTTCAAGAAGGTAATTTGTTAACCGCTCAATTGGCGATGCTCGAATCTGTTAACTGGTTTAGAATAGTTCACGCATGAATTCTTCAAACTTTGTTCATCTTCATTTACACACGGACTACTCTCTTCTCGACGGTGCTTGCGAAATCGGTGAACTGACTGCGGAAGCTGCGCGCCGCGGTATGCCGGCCGTGGCAGTGACCGATCACGGCAACCTCTTCGCGGCGGCAAATTTCTACCATGAAGCTACCACGCATGGAGTGAAGCCCATAATTGGCTGCGAGATGTATGTCGCGCCGGATAATCACAAGAATCGCGGCACGGAAGCGGAGCGCTCCAACCATCTCGTTCTCCTTTGTGAAAATGATGAAGGTTATAGAAATTTGATGAAGCTGGTTTCGACCGGCTATCTGGACGGCTTTTATTACAAGCCGCGCGTCGATCACGAACTTCTCGCGAAACACAGCAGAGGTCTTATCGCGCTTTCCGCGTGCCTACGCGGCGAAGTCGCCGATGCGCTGCTTTCGGATAAGTACGAAGAAGCCAAGACGAGCGCTTACCGCCTTCGCGACATTTTCGGCAAAGGGAATTTCTTTCTCGAAGTTCAGGACCAGGGGCTCGAGCAGGATATTCGGGTGAACCGCGAGTTAATCAGGCTTTCCAAAGAGAGTGGCATTCCGCTGGTGGCCACGAACGATTGCCACTACCTCACTCAATCCGATTCTCACGCGCAAGAAGTTTTGATGTGCATTCAAACTGGCAAGACCATGAGCGATGCCCAGCGCATGAAATTTGCGACTGACCAGTTTTATTTCAAGACCGCCGAAGAGATGGCACAGGTTTTTCGCGAATTGCCGGACGCAGTTACCCGCACCGTGGCCATTGCCGAACGCTGCAACGTCAAGATTCAGCGCGTGAGCAATCCTTTTCCTGAATTTAAAGTGCCGGAAGGCGATACCGCGGATTCCTATTTCGAAAAAACCGTGCGCGAAGGTTTCCAGTCGCGCGCGCCCCAAATCGATCGCCTGGTGAAAGAAAACCGCCTGCGGCATTCGCTTTCGGAATACGAAAAGCGGCTTACTGACGAAATCGAAATGATCAAGATGATGCGCTTTTCCAGCTACTTCTTGATCGTTTGGGATTTCATTCATTACGCGCGAGCCCAGGGTGTGCCGGTCGGTCCGGGACGAGGGTCAGCGGCCGGAAGCTTGGTGAGCTATTCACTGCACATCACCGATGTTGATCCTCTGCAATACGATTTGCTATTCGAGCGCTTTCTAAATCCCGAACGTATATCGATGCCCGATATTGATATTGATTTCTGCATGCGCCGTCGTGGCGAAGTGATCGATTACGTGCGCCAAAAATACGGTTCAGACAACGTAGCGCAGATTATTACCTTTGGAACGATGGCGGCTAAGGCTGTGCTGAAGGATGCGGGCCGCGCATTGGATATGGCGTATGGCGACGTAGATCGGCTTGGCCAAATTTATTCCGTTGACGCTTAATATCTCGCTGGAAGAGGCGCTCAAGCAATCGCCGCAGCTGGAAGCCGCGCGGAAAGATGAAAAGGTAAAAGAGTTGATTGAAGTTGCGTTGCGCTTGGAGGGTCTGGCGCGACATGCTTCCACGCACGCGGCTGGGGTGGTGATTTCGCCACAGCCGCTCACGGAAATCGTCCCGCTCTATAAATCCAGCAAGGATGAAATCACGACGCAGTACGACATGAATGCGCTCGGTCGCATCGGCCTCTTGAAGATGGATTTCCTGGGCCTGACAACCCTTACCATTCTCGAAGACGCCGTTTGCATGATCAAACAGAATCGTGGTGTTGAGTTCGATTTGACCACGCTTCCGCTCGATGACGCAGAGACCTACGCGTTGTTCGCGCGCGGCGACACCAGCGGAATATTCCAGTTTGAGTCGCATGGCATGCGCGACATTCTCAAGCGTTATCAGCCCACCCGAATCGAAGATCTTACCGCGCTAAACGCTTTGTATCGCCCTGGCCCGATTCAGGGCGGCATGATTGACGAATTCCTCGCACGCAAGCATGGCAAGAAAAAAGTCACCTATGATCTTCCTGAGCTTGAGGAAATACTTTCGGAAACCTGGGGCGTAATTGTTTTTCAAGAGCAGGTGATGAAAATTGCCAACCGCATCGCCGGTTTTACGCTTGGCGAAGCGGACATCTTACGCAGCGCCATGGGCAAGAAAAAAGTGGAAGTGATGGCGGCGCAGCGCGAAAAATTCCTGGCAGGTTGTGCCGCTCGGAAAGTTCCGGCGAAGAAAGCGGAAAAACTATTCGACTTGATGGAAGAATTCGCGCGCTATGGCTTTCCCAAAGCTCACGCTTGCGCCTATGCGTTGCTTGCTTACCAGACCGCGTATTTGAAGGTTCATTTCCCAGTTGAATTTATGGCCGCCATGCTCAGCTCGGAAGCGGGTAACACCGAGAAAGTCGTGAAATATATCAACGAGTCTCGCGGCCTGGGCATTCGCGTTTTGCCGCCTTGCGTCCAGGAGAGCGGGCTGTACTTTACGCCCGTCGGTGACGACATTCGATTCGGGTTGGCGGCGATTAAAAACGTTGGAGAGAACACCGCCAAAGCCATTTGCGAAGCTCGGAAAGACGGCGTTCGTTTCCAAAGTCTTTTCAGTTTCTGTGAGGCTATCGAGCCCCGCTGCCTGAACAAGCGCGTGCTTGAAAGTTTGGTAAAGGCAGGAGCTCTCGACTGCCTGGGAGCCTCTCGTGGCCGGCTTTTTGCCGCAATCGATCAGGCGATTGCGCGCGGCCAAAAGAGCGTACAAGCGAAGGCTGTCGGGCAAGGCGGACTCTTCATGCCTGGCCTCGGCTCTACTCATCATGTCTCTGAATCCTGGAACGAAAGTTCGTTGCCCGAGGCCAGCGAGTGGGCCGAAGAGCAACTTCTCGCCGGCGAATACGCGACTTTGGGCTTTTACATCTCGGGGCATCCGATGGACCGCTACGCGGGTCGCTTGAAGGACTTGAACACAATTGAACTTTCCACCATGGAAACCCGCCGCAACGGCGAAGATATTGTTGTAGCGGGAATCATAGTGCAATCGCGGCCCATGCGTTCGCGGCGCGGCGCGCGCTGGGTCATTCTGACTTTGCAGGACCGCACTGGCGTGATCGAGGCGCTCGTCTTTCCGGAGTCCTATCAGAAACTGGAAATGATTCTGAAGACTAATACGCCTTTGCTTGCCAAAGGGCGTGTTGCCGTTGAAGACGTTGGCACACGACTGATTGTTTCCGATGCACGTCTCCTCGATCAAATCACAGACCGCGCTCCCAGCTTGCTGCGTGTGCGAGTCGATCTCGGATCCGTAGATCCCAGCGCGCTCGAATCATTGAAGGAGCTGTTTTCCAGCAGGCCCGGACGTTGTCGAGTGGCGTTTGACTTGGTGAACGCCGACGGCACGGAAGCCACCATGGAAACGGGAAGCGCTGTCCAAGCCGATCGAGAACTGTTGGAGCGCGTTCGCGAAATCTGCGGCACTGACTCGGTCGCGGTGGTGCAATGAGCAAACGCCGGGAGGCGCGGGAGCGGCTGCGACGTAGGCGCGAGCTAGCCAAATCGCGCAAGCTCCAGGCCAAGGGCGAGCAATTTGCCTCGTCCAAACCATCCGAGCCTCGCGACAAACTGAATGCGGCAGCGGTTACGAATAAAAATACAGTTGCCCGCGAACGTCAATCGGAAATCGACGCCCTTGAGCGCGATGTCGCGGAACTGGGCAGACTCTCCGCCCCCACAGGCGAGACCACGGTTGAAATCGAGCGCATTCGCCGCGAGGTTGAAGAATTGAAACGGGATTTCTACACGCATCTCGGAGCCTGGCAGCGATTGCAATTGGCCCGGCATCCGCAACGCCCTTACACCGACGATTACATCCGAATTCTGTTTGAAAATTTCAGCGAAATACATGGTGACCGCAATTTTTCAGACGATCCCGCGCTGATCACCGGCATGGCGACCTTTCATGGCAAGCCCGTGATGATCGTCGGAAACCAGAAAGGGCGCGACACCAAGCAACGTCTCGCTCGCAATTTCGGCCAGGCCAAGCCCGAAGGGTATCGAAAAGCGATGCGAGCCATGGAACTGGCGGCAAAATTCCATCGTCCTATTCTAATTTTCGTCGATACGCAAGGCGCCTACCCCGGTGTGGACGCGGAAGAGCGCGGCCAAGCCGAAGCTATTGCCTTCAACTTGCGCGAGATGTCCCGTCTGCCTGTCCCGATCATAGTCACGATCACCGGGGAAGGCGGTTCAGGCGGAGCCTTAGCCATAGCCGTCGGCGATCGCGTTTTTATGTTGGAAAATTCCGTTTATTCCGTCATCTCCCCCGAGGGATGCGCATCCATCATGTGGCGCGATCCCAGCAAGGCCGAAGTAGCCGCGGAAGCGTTGAAAATTACAGCCCCCGACTTACTCGAAATGAAATTGATTGATGAAATCGTTCCTGAGCCGGATGGCGGCGCACATAATGACCACCAGGCTGCAGCCAAACTTCTCGAACCGGTGCTGGTGCGTTCTTTAAACGAATTGTCGCAACTAACTCCCGAGCGCCTGGTGGAGCAGCGTTATCAAAAGTTCCGTCACATGGGCCAGTTTTTCGCCTAAGCCGAAAGTAGCCAGTTCGAGACGCTCGCCTCGTAACCTTCCGATGCACGAAGTCCTCTAACGATTATAACGAATCTATCTCTGCGAAAATTGGAGGTATGCGATGCCCACAGCGAGCGAACCTGATGGAACATACCGGACTCTCGGCGTGCTATGGTTTTTCTACGCCATTCTCAGATTTGCCGGCGCAGTCTTCATTCTGATATACACGAGCACTCTCACACTTATGTGGGGAGCGCTGATCACGCGCGTGCCCAACCCTTTCGCGCTGATGTCGTTTTTTCACCTCTTTCTGGTATTTGCGATGGTGTTGAATATTGTCGCGGGAATAGTTGCGCTTCTCGCAGCATTATCTTTACTAGGGCGTGCCGGTTCCAGCCGCACGATGGCGCTCATTGCGAGTTTCTTCGCTTTGATTGACGGGCCTCTTGGCATCGCGCTGGGGGCCTACACCCTCGTAGTCTTTGTCCCTCGCCGGTAGGTTTCGTTAGGAAACTTCGCTCAAACCGCGTTAATCATTCGCCTCTGAAAGGAGCATAATAGACTTGCCATTGGAGTATTGAGCACGCCCCAGCCTGTTTCCATTGCTCCGCGCCTTCCCGTGATTTAGCTTCATTGCACACCAAATTTTACGGGGTAGGGAGCAGCCGGTGGCAAACACGGGGACACCTCTCATGTCGGACGTCTTTCGACCGTACGAAAAGCTTGTTGAGATCACAATTCTCGGAAAAACGTTTCTGGTGCCCGAGCGCAATTCACTTCTGCGCGCCTTCCAATTCATCAGCCCTGAAACAATTCCGTACGGCCGTTTTTGCTGGAACCAGGACTGCCAATATTGCCGCGTAGATTGCCAGCTATCTGACGACGACCAGGCGCGTCCAATCTTAAGCTGTAAGTTCCTGGTTTCCGAAGGTATGGCCATTTCAAATTTGGCGCCCGAATTAGTGGGCTGCCTCCGGGCAAAACTAGGGAAGACTGCGCCTAGCTCTGAATCATTGCCTGAACCTCCGGCCATTCCCGCCGCCCCTCGCGACGAAGAAAGTCACTAAACTGCCCTCTCGTGGCGCGCTTTACGCGCGCGTTTGCACAAAGCTCCCGGCCGTGCCATTCTTCGTATTCAGATTTATCGCCGAGGAGCAAAATGCCCGTTTGCGATGGTTGCGGTGTGCAGGCCGACGGGGACCACATTCGTCGCCGCATCGAACGATTGGAACTCGCCACGCGATTCCGTCCCATTCATATACACGTGCTTTTAGTTGACGCCGCTCCGCCGTCGCGCTTGGAGGATTATTTTTATCTCCCCGCTGGCAACCGCGAGGAACGTTCGAAAAATGCGCGGTACTACTTTGATGAGGTTGTGAAATGTTCCGGCTTTGCGCCAGATTCCGAAATGACAGAAGAGTCCGCTCTCGCTGAATTCCAACATCGCGGATTTTATCTTGCCCACGTGTTGGAATGTCCGATCGAACCTGCCGATGCGCCGGCCGCCGCCATCGAGCGCGTTGGGCCAGTTTTAATCCGGCGAATTGAGAAATCGTATAAACCCAAATACGTCGCGTTGCTCTCCGCTTCCTTGGCCACATTCATCCCGCTGTTCCAATCGAGTGAACTGCGAGACCGGCTGCTGTTGAATCACGGTCAACCTTTTCCCTCGCCTAGCGAATTGTCTGAGGTAAGTACAGCCGGACGCAATTTTTCGTTGAGCGATGAACTCTCTACCGCATTGCCTCACTCCAACTAATTTCCCTTTTTCCGCCCCTATCCGCCACTTGACGACCTCACATGCTTCACGCTGCTATAATTGCGCGCTTGTTTGTAGATATTGAGCTCTCGTGCTGTGACCAAGGAGACATTGTGGAACGCCCCCTGCATATGACCTCTCAACAATTTCGAGACGCCGGCAAGCGCCTCATCGATTGGATCGCGGATTACTATGAGCAAGTCGAACGCTATCCCGTCTTGGCGCAGGTTGTCCCGGGGCAGATTCGCAAATCGCTGCCGCCCGACCCTCCGCAGTCAGGGGAAAGTTTCGACGCGATTCTCGCCGCTATGAATGCGAAGATCATGCCGGGAATTACACATTGGCAATCGCCGAATTTCTTCGCCTACTTTCCTGCGAACACATCCGAGCCTTCCGTGCTAGGGGATCTACTCTCGTCCGGATTGGGAGTGCAGGGAATGCTGTGGGCTACCAGCCCTGCATGCACCGAGGTCGAAACTTTGGTTCTAGATTGGCTGGCCAAGATGCTCGCCCTACCCGAAACGTTTCTCTCGGCTGGAAAAGGTGGTGGCGTAATTCAGGATTCCGCTTCGAGTTCGTCGCTGTGCGCTGTTCTGGCCGCGAGAGAGCGCGCCACAGGTTTTCGCAGCAACGAAGATGGCTGTCGCGACGAATTGATAGCGTACACCTCGACCCAAGCGCACTCCTCAATCGAAAAGGACGTGAAAGTTGCTGGAATCGGAAGGCGCAACCTGCGTTTGATCGGAGTGGATGCGAACTTCGCTATGCGCCCGGAATTGCTCGAAAAAATGATCGAAGAAGATAAGCGCGTCGGTAAGGTTCCGTTCATCGTCTGCACCACAATCGGAACCACTTCGTCTCTGGCGTTCGATCCCCTGGAGCCTATCGGACAAGTTTGCAAAAAACACAATCTTTGGCTGCATGTGGACGCAGCAATGGCCGGCACAGCCGCGCTCTGCCCGGAATTTCGGCACATCCAGCACGGTTTAGAGTTGGCTGACAGCTATTGCTTCGATGCCCACAAATGGATGTTCACCAATTTCGACTGCAGTTGTTTTTACGTGGCCGATCGGGAAACCCTTACGCGAAGTCTCGACGTCTTGCCGGAATATCTGCGGAATCAGGCAACCGGATCGGATGCTGTCTTCGAATATCGTAACTGGCATGTTCCATTGGGCCGCAGATTTCGAGCGTTGAAACTGTGGTTCGTCATACAACATTATGGGGTGGAGGGCTTGCAATCGCTCGTCCGGCGTCACGTTGAGCTGGCTCAAATATTTCTACGCTGGATCCAGGCCGATTCGCGCTTCGAAATAATGGCGCCAGCCGCGCTGAATCTGATTTGTTTTCGGCTGAAGGCGTCTGACGAGGAAAACGAAGAACTCTTGCGGCGGCTGAATCACAGCGGCAAGCTTTACTTATCGCATACGCGATTAAACGGAAAGTATACGATTCGGTTTTGCGTGGCCCAAACGAAAACAGAACTGCCGCACATTCAACATGCCTGGGATGCGATCCGCATTGAAGCAGACTCTTTGACCGCCGCTTCACATCGCTAAAAGCGGCATATTTAGACGAATTAAGACATACTGAGCCTACCCTACCCTTGTGCTAGAATCCGCTGTTGTTCCCGTTTATCCGAATGGGTGTGGGCCAGGAGAAGGAAAATGAAAGTCCGCTCTAAATTCCTTGGGGGCTCGGCAATTATTGTGGCTACGCTCGTGTCACTCGCCTACGTTGGATTCACTCAGAGCAAGACTTATTACCACACGATCTCAGAGCTTTCCGGACTTAGCGGATCGACGCTGCACCAGCGGATGCGCGTCTCGGGAAACGTGCGCAACGGGAGTATTTCTCATGTTCCAGGCGGCGTTGATTTTGTCCTAACCGAGCAGGGCAAGGATCTTGCGGTTAGCTACGTTGGACGCGACCCTCTTCCGGATACATTCAAAGACGGGGCGCAAGCCTTGGTCGAGGGCAAACTGCGGCCAGACAATCGCTTCGTAGCCGAGCAAGTACAGGCGAAGTGCGCGTCGAAGTACGAGGCCTCCCCGGGACAAACAGCCGGTGGCCCGCAGCCTGCGCAGACGTCGAATACGACGACGGAGCGCTCCGCAGCGAATTAGTTCTGTCATAGTGGGGAATCGATCGGCGGGAGAATTCATTGGATATCTTGGGATCTTTTGCACTTCTGCTCGCCTTGCTCGCTGCCGTGTATGCGATAGGCGCCGGTATAGCGGGCATCGTAACGCGCAAGACGCTCCTGACAAAGAGCGCGCGCAATGCTGGATTAGCCGTTTTTATCTTGGTCACCATTGCAGTCGGTTGCCTCGAGTACTATTTTTTCACCGACAATTTCTCCATGGCCTATGTCGCGGCGCACAGCAATCGCGCGCTGCCGTTTTATTACAAGTTCGCCGCTCTGTGGGCCGGGCAAGAGGGTTCGCTACTTTTGTGGACCTGGTTGCTCTCCACCTACGCGTTTTTCGCACTGCTCGTTAATCGCAACAAACATCCCGAGTTGATGCCATATGTAGGGGTCGTGCTGGCGGGCGTCCAAACATTTTTTCTGCTTCTAAATAATTTTGTAGCTAGTCCCTTTGCGGTTCTCGCTGGCGCAGACCCATCAGGAGTGATGAGGCTTTCGGCGCTCTCCGACGGCCACGGTTTGAATCCGCTACTGCAATATCCGGAGATGGTGATACATCCGCCGATGCTCTATCTCGGCTACACCGGATTTACGGTTCCATTCGCTTTTGCCCTGGCGGCACTTCTCGGCCGATACCCCGGCGAGAAATGGATTCATATCACGCGGCGCTGGACCATGATTGCATGGTGCTTCCAAAGCGTTGGCATTTTGCTCGGCGCGCATTGGGCTTACGCGGTTCTCGGTTGGGGCGGATATTGGGCTTGGGATCCGGTCGAAAACGCTTCGTTGTTGCCCTGGATCACCGGCACAGCCTTTCTGCATTCCGTGATGATGCAGGAAAAGCGCGGCATGATGAAGGTCTGGAATATTTGGCTGGTCTTCACCACGTTCATGCTCTGCATCCTTGGGACGCTACTGACACGGTCCGGCGTGGTCAGTTCGGTGCATGCCTTCGCGCAATCTTCGATAGGGAACTGGTTCGTCGGATTTCTCCTCTTGGTGTTCGTCGTATGTTTCGCGTCGTACTGGAAGAATCGCGACTATTTGCGCAGCGACAACCAACTCGACTCTCTGGTTTCTCGCGAATCGAGCTTCCTGTTTAACAATCTGATTCTGCTAGCGGCTTGCTTTGCGGTTTTGTGGGGAACGCTCTTCCCAGTGCTTTCCGAATGGGTAGTGGGAAGCAAAATTAGCGTGGGGCCTCCGTTTTTCAACAAAGTGAATATCCCGATCGCGCTGTTTCTTCTCTTGCTCACCGGTGTCGGGCCGTTGCTGGCATGGCGAAAGACTTCTTTTGATGCCTTGAAACGAAATTTTGCGTGGCCGCTGCTCGGTGGCGTCGTCGCCGGAGCCGTTGCGCTGATCTTCGGCTTTCGCGATATTTATTCGCTCATTTGCCTGATTCTCGGGGTGTTCGTGACGCTGACGATTTTGTCTGAATTTTTCCGCGGAGCCCGAGTAATCGCCGCGCGTGACCGCTCAAACCTGATTTCCGCCGTTGGCGAACTAACTATGCGAAATACTCGCCGCTATGGCGGCTACGTGGTGCATTTCGGAATGGTGCTGATCTTCATCGGTATCGCCGGCGTGCCGTTCAACAAGGACGTTCAGAAGGAAATGGCAATTGGGCAAACGTTGAACATCGGGCCCTACTCGATTCTTTGTCAGAATTTCGATCGTGTTGCCAATGCAAATTACGATTCCGAGCGCGCCACGTTGGAAGTCTTCCGCAATGGCAAGTCGGAAATGATGCTTTACCCTGAGCGCCGGTTTTTTCTCTCCAGCCAGGTGACGGAGACGATGGTTGCCGTTCAAAGTTCGCCGTTGCGCGATCTTTACATCGTGTACGCCGGGCGCAGCCCTGAAAATGGCCAGCCCGTGATTCATGCTTATCTTAATCCGCTTGTGAAATGGATTTGGTTCGGTGGGATCGTAGTAGTGCTCGGGACCGGCCTCGCGATGCTGCCAAATCGACGGACGGCTTTAGTTCTTCGCCCGGTGAGCGAACAGTCCTGGGGCGAGCGCGTTTCGACGGTTACTTCCCCGATCGGTGCAATTGCTCGAAGAGGTGATGCGAGTGATTAGGCGTCGTCCAGCAAAGTTCCGCTCCTTCCGTCTGAAGTCGCTTCTCCTCGCATTCGCTGCTCTACTAGCTGCGATGCAAGCGCCGTTGCTATTTATGTCTCCCCTGTACGCCCAACAGACCGAGCGCGGAAAAGAACTCGGCAGGCGAGTTAAATGCATGTGCGGCGGCTGCGAAGATTCCGCCACAGGTTGCAATCACACCGGCGGCTCGTTTTCCGGTCCGTGTGACACGGCCAAGGGAATGCAGAAAGAAATCAACGATCGCGTTAACCGCAACGAGTCCGACGACCTCACCTTACAGGCTTTCGTGCAGGAATACGGCCCCACCGTTCTAATCGTCCCGCCCGCCAAGGGATTTAACTTGGCCGCCTGGGTTACACCCGTGGTTATGCCGATCCTGGCGCTAGTTTTCGTCTGGTTTCTTGTGCGACGCTGGCGGAACCGGGCCACGCTCGCGACGGCATCAGGACCTCAGGTTTCCCCCGAGTTTATCTCGCGCGTTAAGCGCGAAGCCGGAAATGAAGACCATGAGTAACGTCGATATTGCCGTGGCCTGCGCGTTACTCGCCGCTGCTACCGTTGTTTTTATTTTCATGGTGCAACCGGCATCTTCCGATTCAGCCCCACATCGCACCAAACTCGATCAGTTGCTCGAGCGCCGCGATGCAATCTATGAGAACCTGCGCGACCTGCGCTTTGAGTACCGAGCAGGTAAATTTTCGGAAGCGGACTACGAAGAAACCAAGCAATTGCTGGAAGTAGAAGCAGCTCGCGTGCTGGCCGACATGGACCAGCTAACCGGTGGAACTCCTACACCGGCCACTCGCCAAGCGGCAACGTCAAAGGTGCAGCGTTCATGAATTTTCATCTTTTCAACTCTGGAACCGTACGAGTCGTTACAGTTTTTCTGTTGGGACTCGCTATGTCCGCCGCTTTAGCTCCGCTCGCTACGGCCGGTTCGGTTTCCGGCACGGTAACAAATGGCACCACTGGCAAGCCCGCTGCTGGCACAGAAGTAATCCTGATTCAACTGCAAGGTGGAATGCAGCCCGTGGCAAACACGAAGACTGATTCCAGCGGACATTATTCGTTCGAAAACGCAGGCCTCGGCGCCGGCGCACCTATGCTCATACGCGTGGTTTATCGCGGCGTGAATTATCACGAGCCCGTTCCGCCGGGAAAGACCACCGCCGACGTTCAGGTTTTTGAACCGACCGACAGACCCACCGCATTCGCCGTAAGCAATCACGCCATCATCGTTCAGCCAAACGGAGCCGATCTGATGGTCGGCGAAGAATATGCCATCGAGAACAAAACACAGCCTCCCGTCGCGTTTTATCGCGCCGATGGCTCGTTCAATTTCTCAATCCCCGATGGCGCTGATTTTAATCAAGCTTCCGCATGGGGCTCAGCGGGAATGCCGGTGGTTCAAGGCACCATCGACAAGGGCAAAAATAAGTTGGCCATCGCGTTTCCGTTTCGTCCCGGCGAGAGCGGCGTTCGGATCTCATACAAGGTGCCCTATCCAGGCAACCAGATAACGCTGAAGAACACGTCGCCTTATGCGACTGACCGCTTGATTATCGCAGCACCTCCGACCGTTCAAATCTCGGGCGATGGGATTACTCCTGCCGGCCAAGACCAAGGGTTCAATGTTTACACTCGGACCGCAGTCGCCGCAGACGCGCCCATAGCCATAAAAGTTTCCGGCACCGCGCCGATTCCCGCTGCGAGCCAGGGAGCAAGTGAAGGCGGCGCCTCTGGTCCGCCCGATGCATCTGCCAATGCCTCGGTGAATTCGCGCTTAGAGGCTTCCGGCGCAGAAGCCACCAGCGCTGCTGCAGTAACGACCGTTCCAGCCCGTCTCGACAGCCTGAAATGGATTCTTGTCGGTGGCTTCGCCTCAATTTTCGCTCTCGGTTTCGTCTATTTGTGGCGACGTCCACAATTCATTACGCCAACAAATGGCGATGCGCCGGCAGTTTCAGCGGTCTCGGCGAAGACAGCTTTCCCCTCAGCTTCAAAACACGCGCCCGTCGTCACCGAAACGGTCGCCCAGGTAAATCGCGAAGTTCGTGGAAGCCTCGACGAACTGAAAGACAGCCTTTTCCGCCTCGAATTGCGCCGCCAAGCCGGAACTATCACGGAGAGCGATTACGAGCGCGAACGGCAACAGTTGGAAAAAGTGCTGCGCGATTTAGTGAGAGGCTAGCGGAACGCCTTGCCCGCGACCAGATCCACTTTTGGTTCTGCCGTGTCCTCTCTTGGAATTTCTTTTGCTGGCGTTGAAAAACGCTTTGGTTCGTTCTTCGCTTTGCGCGGTGTCTCGCTCCAAATCCATTCCGGCGAATTTGTGGTGCTGCTAGGTCCGAACGGGGCGGGGAAGACCACGCTATTGCGCATCGCTGCGTTGCTCGCCGCTCCCACGCGTGGCAAAGTTCAATATACGAACTCCGGCAATCCCGCCCAGCCGTTGGATACCTTGGAAACAAAAAGACAGCTTGGCATGGTCGGCCACAGCACA
Organism: uncultured Acidobacteriota bacterium; assembly: GCA_963838475.1. GTDB lineage: Bacteria > Acidobacteriota > Terriglobia > Acidiferrales > UBA7541 > Palsa-295. Next base: position 623,746 of record CAWIRJ010000002.1, on the reverse strand, counting down.
TTGCTCTACGACGAATTGACCGCGTTCGAAAACCTCACACTATTCGCCCAACTTTACGGCCTCGATGACGTTTCCGTCCGCGTCGGAAACACTCTGGAGACTTGCGGGCTTAGTTCGCGGGCCGGAAGTTTGGTTCGAACATTTTCGCGGGGTATGCGCCAACGGTTGGCAATTGCTCGCGCTCTCCTGCACGCTCCGCGACTTCTCTTGCTTGATGAGCCGGCCGCCGGCCTTGATCGCCAGGGCCTGACCTGGTTCAGCGCCACTCTCGAGCATTTGCGCAAAGACGGTTGCACCGTTCTGATGAGCACGCATGCCCGAAACGAATCGCTGGAATTAGCCACACGCGCGATAGTTTTGGCGGCCGGCGCAGTTCAAGACGACAGCGGCGAACGCGGGGACCCGCGCACGTTGCTTGCGGCGTTGCGAGCGGACTCCTGAATGAGCACCGCCCGCTCTGCTGCGATCCTGCTAGCCAAAGAACTCCGTTTGGAGTTCCGCACGCGAGAACTTTTGAGCGCCACAATCGTATTCGCTCTGGTGATCGTGGTTCTCTTCAGCTTTGCCTTCGACCCCACCGCAGCCGAATCGCGTCGTTACGGACCCGGTCTCCTTTGGATTTCGTTTTTATTCGTTGGCTCGCTCATGCTGAACCCGTCCTTCGCCAGAGAACGCCTCAACGACACCATGGACGCCCTGCGCATGGCACCCATTTCGCCTTTCGCGATTCTCTCGGCGAAAATGCTCGCAAATTTTATTTTTATGTCACTCGTGGAAGTCGTTCTCGTCCCCGTTTTTTCGGTTTTGTACAACGTGTCGCTATCAGGCGTCGTCGCCCAGTTAATCCTCGTACTGGTCTTAGGAACGATCGGCCTGACGGTGACTGGCACGGTTTTCTCGGCCATTTCTTCGCACGCTCGTCTTCGCGAATTACTTCTGCCACTTCTTTTGTTGCCGATTCTGACTCCTTTGCTCATCGCCGCCGTCGAAGCCACTGCGTCTTTGTTCGTGGAACAACCGGAGCTCGATCGCACATGGGTCGCGCTGCTTGCCGGATTTGATATCGTATTCCTGACGGCCTCCTGGCTTCTGTGCGATTATTTGATTGAGGAGTAATGAGAAGTCTTCGATGAAAGTTCGCTACGCATCCACAATTCTCGTCGCCGGCATGATCTTTTTTGCCGGATATGCTGCGCTTTTCATTGCTCCCGACGAAAGGACGATGCACCTCATCCAACGCATCTTTTATTTCCATGTGCCCAGTTGGATGGCCATGTTCACCGCGCTCTCCGTCGCCTTCATCGCCAACATCGCCTATTTAGCCACGCACAAAGCTAAATGGGACGCTTGGGGCGTCTCGGCCGTAGAAGTTGGGGTGGTTTGCTGCACTATCGGCCTGGCTACCGGCCCGTTGTGGGCCAAGCCAGTGTGGGGAATATGGTGGACCTGGGACGCGCGCCTCACCACCACTTTCATCCTCTGGCTGCTCTACATTGCCTATTTGTTGTTGCGTGGCCTGCTGGACGATCCCGAAAAGAAGGCGATTTTGTCAGCGGTCTTCGGAATTTTTGCCTTTCTCGACGCGCCACTGGTTTACGTTTCCAACCGTTTGTGGCGCACGCAGCACCCGCAGCCCGTAATTCTGGGCGGTTCCGGCTCCGGTCTTGACCCCGTCATCGGTAAAGTTCTTCTACTTTGCGTTATCGCGGTCATGGGAGTGATGATTCTCGTTCTGATCGACCGTTACAGGCTCGAGCAATTGCGCCAGGAGTTTGAAGAACTTCGCATGGAGTATGAAACCCTGAATCTTGAGCCGTCATCTATTGCTAAGGAGAGGCCATGAAGAATTTCGAAAATTTGTTTGCCGCCTGGATGGTAGTATGGGCTGTTTTTTTCGTGTATGAAGTATCCATAGCCCGTCGTTTGGCGCGACTGCGTCAGGATATCGAGAGCTTGAAACAGCAGATGCGTGGAAGGTAATGTTGTAAGGAGTGCGTTATGGATGGGCCGAAAAAAATCGCCATCATATTGTTCCAGTTGGGCGGGCCTGACAGTCAAGCCGCGGTCGAGCCGTTTCTCTATCGATTATTTTGTGATCCCGACATCATAAATTTCCCCGGTGCGTTCCTTGCGCGCAAGCCGCTGGCGAAACTTATTTCCACCACTCGCTCGAAAATCGTTCGCCAGCATTACGCGGAAATCGGCGGAGGCTCTCCGATTCGCCGTCTGACCGAGCAGCAGGCACTGGCGCTTCAGTTGGAGCTGCGTCCTCATATTCAGGCCCGAACAATCGTGGCCATGCGCTACTGGCATCCCGACACGCAAGAAGCCGTGGCCACCTTACAGAATATGCCGCACGACGAGCTTGTTCTTCTTCCGCTCTACCCGCACTTTTCCTTTGCCACCACCGGCAGCAGCTTGAAGGAATGGAATCGCCTTTATAAAACACAGCTGCCGGTCCATGTCGTTGACCACTTTTACGATCATCCTGACTACGTTGCCGCCATCGTTGATCGCGTGAATGGTGTATTGCAGCAATTGCCGCATCCCGATGAAGTGCATCTTCTATTCAGCGCCCACAGTCTCCCCCTCACGCTGGTGGAAAAGGGCGATCCTTATCCAAAACAAATTCAGGAAACCGTTCAGCTGGTGATGCAGCTTGGCGCGTGGCCCAATCCTCACGGATTGTGTTTTCAAAGCAAGGTGGGACCGCAGAAATGGATTCAGCCGTCGCTAACGGACACTGTCGACAAGCTCGCGCGCAGCGGCATCAAGAGAGTTCTGGTGATTCCGATTTCGTTTCTAACCGAACATATTGAAACCCTCCATGAGATTAATATCGAAGCCAGAGCACATGCCGAATCCCTGGGCATCGCCGAGTTTCGCATGATGCCGGCGCTGAATGATTCGCCGCTCTTGATCCGGGCCCTGGCAGATCTCGTTCTTCGCGCCGTCGGAAAACGCAACGGCGTCTCCTCCGTAGTGTCTTAGTGCAACAAGCCACACGCGCTCGCTCTAGGACCTGGCATTCACGGGAAGAAAATTCGGAAATATATGTCACCGGATCGTTCGTAACCACTTGACACAGAGATTCCCACGGCATATAAACCAATGTTCTTGCTTCGACTTCGTGTTGCCTTTATATTTTTTAGGATTTGATGACCGTAATTAAACGGGCCGATGCCAGATATATCTGACGGGAAGTCCGGAGAAACGACCAGCGCGCCTTCGAAGGCGCCGGCAGCAAATGCATCTGCTGCGCTGGACGCCAAATCGACGGAAAAAGCGGTGAACACAACCCGCCGTCGCGTCATCTGGGCGTGTATTTGGGGCTATCTCGGCGTTAACTTCTTGATGTTCCTCCGTTTTTTCTTTCCTCGCGCGTTGTACGAACCCAATACAGTTTTCGATATCGGATTTCCTTCCGACTTCGCCCTAGGCATCGATCAACGCTTCTTGATGACCAATCGCGTTTGGGTCGTGCGGGAGCCCGACCGTCTTTTCGTGATTTTCGCGCGTTGCACGCACCTCGGTTGCACTCCGGAATGGAAGCCGGCAGAAAATAAATTCAAGTGTCCTTGCCACGGAAGCGGTTACGACAGCGAAGGCGTGAACTTTGAAGGCCCTGCGCCTCGTCCCATGGATCGTTCTTTCGTGCAGCTCGATCCTACCGGAAAAATTACCGTAGATACGAGCCGCCTGTTCGTGGACGATCCGCGTGCGGGTGTGAATCATTTCAACGATCCAGGAGCATTTTTGAACGTATAGGCTTGGGGTTTTTAGCGGCGCGATTTTGCAGCTGGATTTAAGCACGACAAGGGGTTAGGCGGATGCCCGAAGAAAACGGCGACGGTAAGAAGACCGGCGTCCTCGAGAAAGCCAAAGATTCTGCTGCCGCTCTCCGCGAAACGCTGGAGGAAAAAGCCAAGCAGCAGGTCGCCGAGCTCAAAGAGCCGGAAAAGACACAGCTTTACCGCTCGATTTTCCGCGTCAAGCACGACGATGAGCCCCGTAACCGCGCACTCAGCGTCCTGTCCAACGTTTTCTTTCACTTGCACCCGGCTAAGGTTAATCGCGACGCCACAAAATACAATTTCACCTGGGGCATGGGCGGAATCACTTTTTATTTGTTTATCGTTCTCACTTTTACCGGCGTGCTCTTGATGTTTTATTACCACCCCACAAAAGTTCAGGCCTTTCGGGACATCCTTTACCTCGAAAACGATGTTCCTTTCGGCAAATTGCTGCGCAACATGCACCGGTGGGCCGCTCACTTGATGATCATCGCGGTCTGGCTGCATATGTTCCGCGTGTTCATGACCGGCTCTTACAAGCGGCCGCGCGAGTTTAACTGGTGCGTCGGCGTTTTGCTGATGGTGCTCACCATGCTGTTGAGTTTCACCGGATATTTGCTGCCGGACGATCAGTTGGGATTTTGGGCCGTCACCGTTGGAACGAACATGGCGCGCGCTACGCCGCTGTTAGGGAATGAAGGCCCCTTCGGCGCGCAAATGGGCATGACACCATATAACGACGTGCGCTTCGCCTTGCTCGGTGGGTCTATCGTTGACGCCAATGCGTTGTTGCGCGCCTACATTTGGCATTGCATCGCAATTCCTTTGATCGTTGCGATATTCCTAGGCGTCCATTTCTGGCGTGTGCGAAAAGATGGGGGAATATCAGGTCCCGCGCCGGTGATGCTCGAATCGGAGATCAAGGAAGAGAGAAGCCCGCGGCCGGTAATCTTGCGGCCTAGCGGCATGGGTTAGGCTTTTAGCGGGAAAGTTCGTAAAGGAAAGCACGAATCGATGCCTTTTGACTTTCGCCAAATTTGGGAAATCGCATCCGCGCCGGACAACGTGCCCATCGTGGCACTGTTGTTCCTCGCCCCTTTTTATATGTGGTACGCGCTGCGGCAAGCCATTGCCAACGATAAGCTCATCGCGATTTTAGAATCCGATGCGCAAGCCGCCAAAACCAAATATCGCAAAACGCAAGAATGGGACCCCAAGTGGGAGAAAGAAGTCCACACCTGGCCCTATTTGATGCGCATGGAATTTTTGGTAGCCATCCTTGTCACCGTTCTCCTGATGGCCTGGTCGTTGACCCTCAACGCGCCCCTCGAAGAGCCCGCCAATCCCAATGTCACCATGAACCCGGCGAAGGCGCCGTGGTATTTTCTGGGCCTCCAGGAAATGCTTGTCTACTTCGACCCCTGGATCGCAGGCGTAGTGATGCCGACGCTCATCATCGTCGGGCTGATGGTCATTCCGTACATCGACGCAAACCCGCTGGGCAATGGTTACTACACTTACAAGCAGCGAAAATTTTCCATCTGGACTTTTCTCGTCGGTTTCATCGGCCTTTGGGTTTTGATGATCGTGATTGGGACGTTCATACGCGGCCCCGGCTGGATGTGGTTTTGGCCAGGCCAAACATGGGACGCCGAACGTGTGGATTACGCGGTGAACCGAAACCTTGATCAGGTCGTTGGGATCGATGGGTCCTGGCTCGCCCCGATTTTCCATACGACGAAAGATCAAGCGGCGATCTGGGCGCGCGCAGTTTTCGGGATTTTCCCGCTGTTACTGTTTTTCGTGCTTGCGGCATTCCTGGTCCACTGGCTCTGCATGCGCACCGAATTCAGCAAGAAGATTTACAAGCGCATGAGCTTGCTGCAGCTCGTGACCATGTACACGTTTTTGATTTTCATGGTTTCGTTGCCGATCAAGATTCTGCTGAGATTGGTTTTCACGATTAAGTACATCTGGGTAACGCCGTGGTTCAGTATTTAATGCCGTCTGACGCGGCCGCCAACGCCGCAGAACACAAAACGGAGGAATAAGGGTGCCTGATCGTTCGCCTGACACAGTGCCGGATGATCCGATCAAGAATCGATCGTTTACGTTTCCGCTTTTGATCGCTTCGCTCCTCTTAATCCTCACCGTCGCGTGGTCTTTTTACGTTGAGTTCTACGGACTGCAGCCCTGGCGGCGTTATCAAACCCGTTTCGCCGCGGCTTACTCCGAATATCTCGGTAAAGACATCAAGCAAAAGAAAAAAGAAGAAGCCGACGTTTATTCCTCCTCGGAATATAAAACCCTTGCCGCCAAGCTCGCCAGCGCCCAACAAGCCGCAAAATCCCAGGATGACGAAATCGCCAAGCGAATCGACCTCCTGGACGAACAACGTGCAGCCATCGGCGATGCTTTTAAAGACGAGCGCGGAAAAATCGGCCACCTTGTCTATGAGTACGAAATTATTCCCGCTAGCGATAAGAACGAAAAGGCCAAGCGCCTCAAAGAATTGCAGGACGGACGCAACTCCACCTGGAAAGTGGACTGGCCGGTAGCGAATGGCCAAGTCGAGAAGAATAAGGTCTTCACTGCTGATCAGTTGAACGACACCTTTACCAGCATCATGGCGCAACGTGCAGCGCTCGTCGCAAAGCGTGGAGAAGTTGACAAGCCTGCGAAAGACGCGCAGACCGAATTAACGCTTTATGTGTCGGACCATCTGCCCGGATTGAGTTCCACTTCGCTCGACGGCCTGCGCAAGTCGATGGAAGATTTTGACGCGCGCATCATTCAAGTGAACGTGAACCCGTCGGGGGCTTCCATCAACAATTTGGGTGGCGCTGGACTGGTCGATCGCTGCGAGTCGTGCCACGTCGGCACCGATCCAAAGTACGTGCCATCTCAGGTCACTCTGACGAAAGCCGACCTGGGAATGGCGAAGAGTAACGACGCGCCTTTCTCCAGCCATCCCGACCAGGAACTGATGGCCTTGCATCCGCTCGAGAAATTCGGATGCTCGCCATGCCACGGCGGAAACGGCCGCGCGATCGATTCCGTTCGTCGTGGACATGGTCGTTACGAACACTGGCTCTGGCCTTTGTATTATCCTGAAAATTACAACGCCGGATGCCAGCAGTGCCACTCCGCCGATATGGTCACCGAGCACGCGCCCGTGCTGAACGAGGGAAAGCAACTTTATCGCCAGCGCGGTTGCATCGGATGCCATCGCTTCCAGGGCTTTGACAATCAGGATGAGCAGCTCGTCAACGCCCGCCAGCAAATTTTGCAGCTCGCGAAAGCCAAAACGGATGACTTGCTTTCGATACCGCGATTGCAGAAGCAAGCCGACGCCGCCCCCGATAATGCAACGGCCGACAAGCTCAACAGTCAGGCCACCAACCTCACCGTCGAAATCAGCAAGATGGATGCGCGTACCGAGTCGCTGGAGCAACAAAGCCACAATCTCCTCCAGGAAATAAAAAAAGTTGGTCCGGACTTAAAGGAAGCGCGCCAGAAGTTACGCAAAGAATGGATTCCGTACTGGATCGGTCATACTACGGAATTTAGACCAACCACCAAGATGCCGCAGTTCCGTCTCTCGCAGGACGAGATTCAGGCCCTCGCAGCCTTTGTCTGGCAAGCCGGACTCACCGGTCCTCCGATCGATCACCAGGCGCCGGGCAACGCCGCTCACGGCAAACAACTTTTCGAAGAGCGCGGCTGTCTCGCGTGTCACTCGATGGGTGAAGGTTCCTCCGCAGTCGGTGGCACTTTCGCCGCGAACTTAAGTCGTGTCGGCGAAAAAGAGAATTACGATTACGTCGTCCGTTGGGTCCACGACCCGCGTCAGCGCACGCGTCCTTATTGCCCTTACGAAAAAAAGGATCTCGGTCCTGAAGATTACGCCAAGCACAATCTGCCCTACGTTTTCGACCTGGATCACTCGCGCTGCCCAAATGACGGCCACGAACTAGTAGTTCAACAACCCACCGTGATGCCGAGTTTGCGTCTCTCCATGGACGACGCCCGCGACATCGCCACCTATTTGATGGCGCAGAAGCATCCCGATGCTTCATACGCTTCTGCCGATTACATGGACGATCCGCAACTCGCCGCGAAAGGGAAGGACCTCGCGCGACACTATGGCTGCGCCGGATGCCACGAACTGAGTGGTCTGGAAGACGAAGGCCGCATCGGCACCGAGCTTACCAACGAAGGCAGCAAGCCCATCGAACGCCTCGATTTCGCTCTCTGGACGGAAGACGCCAAGCGCGGCGTCCTTCCGAACGGCAAAGAGTCCCCGCGCGGTCCGTGGTACGACGCGAAAGGTTTCTTCGAACAAAAACTTCAGAACCCGGGAATTTACGACCAGGGCAAATATCATGCCAATCCGATGGACGCGTTGCGCATGCCCAAGCCGAATCTCTACGGCGATGGCGACGTGGAAGCCTTGGTCAGCATGCTCCTGGGAAGCACTGATCCCACTTTGCCGCCGGAATATATGTATAGACCGGCCGACCGCCGTCGTTACATTCAAGAGGGCTGGTGGATCGTCACCAAGTACAACTGCATCGGCTGCCATCAGATCGCAGTCGGCCAGAAATCCGTGATGCAAACGTTGCCGTTTTATCAGGGTGAGAATAAAGCCAATTTGCCGCCGGTTCTCACCACCGAAGGCGCGCGCGTAAATCCAGAATGGCTCAGGCAGTTTCTCGCCAACCCGTCGCTCAGCTCCACCGATACGAACCGCAATGGCGTGCGCCAGTATTTGCAAGTGCGCATGCCCACGTTCTATCTCTCCAACGACGAAATTCGCAAACTCGTGCTCTTTTTCCAGGCCATGTCATCGCAGCCCGATCCGTTCATTCCTCCTAAGGTCCAGCCTTTGGATGACAATGAGCGCGCCATGGCCCGCGCTCTCTTCACCAGCCCCGCTGCACCATGCTTGAAGTGCCATATGACCGGCAACGAGGCGCACGACAAGAATGCTATCGCGCCAAACTTCCTGATGGCCCGCGACCGTCTACAGCCGGCCTGGACCGAGCGCTGGATTATCGATCCCGCGAAAATAATTCCCGGTACCGCCATGCCTTCGGGATTGTTCCGCATGGAAGGCAATCACTGGGTTTTCGCCGGTCCGGTGCCAGCTTCTGTCCAGCATTACACCGGGGATCAAGCCGACCTGCTGGTGCGCTACATGTTCACGCTAACGCCGCAAGAACAGACCGCGCTGGTTGGAAAGTCTCCGGCTCCGGCAACCGGAACCGCCAAGCCGCAAGGTGGAACAGGCGGAAAAGGCGCGGCCGGAGGGAAATAAGCGCCATTACTCCGTCAGGGTGTTAAAAGAATTTGCGGCGTATAAAGCCACGAAATTGTTAGAATAACCACGTTTTACTAAGGAGGATTTGTTCCAAATGAAGACCAAGTTTTTTAATCTAGTATTGGGAGCAGCACTAGCAATCGCCATAGTAGGCTGTGGCAGCAAACAGAATAACGAGACGAATGAAAAACCGGTGGCAGAAACAAACGCCAAGAAGGTTGTGGATACCTCCACCGTCGGCTCCGTCAGCGGTACCGTCACGCTCGATGGCAAGCCCGTAGCGGCCAAGCCAATCAACATGAGCGCCGAGCCATATTGCCAGAAGGAGCATCCAAGCCCGGTGGTTCCGCCGGAAGTTGTGGTGGATGACAAAGGCGACCTGGCCAACGTAGTCGTGTATGTGAAAGAAGGCCTGGGAGACTATTCCTTCGATACACCCAAAGACCCCGTCGTGTTGAATCAGAAAGGCTGCATGTACGAGCCGCACATCATCGCTCTCATGACCGGCCAGACCTTCGAGGTCAAGAATGACGACCAAACCACCCACAACATTCATCCCATGCCCAAAGATAATCGCGACTGGAACAAATCCCAGCCTCCCGGCGCCTCGCCGATCGATGAAACCTTTGGCCGCGCGGAAAATGCCATCCCCGTTAAGTGCAACGTGCACCCGTGGATGAAGAGCTACATTTTCGTGTTCAAAAATCCCTACTACGCCATCACTCCGAAAGATGGAAAATTTGAGCTAAAGGACTTGCCGCCCGGAACGTACACCATCGAAGCCTGGCACGAAAAGTACGGCACATCCGATCAGACCGTGACGATTGGCGCGAAAGAATCCAAGCCGCTCAATTTCACGTTCAAGACGGCCGCCGCATCCGGAGATTAGTTCTTCGGCAGTCTTGGCAGCACACGTTACATTAAATCCGCGACGGAAGTGAGTCTCGAACTCGCTTCCGTTGCGTTTCTTGGCTAAGTCGTCAGCAACATGGAATCGTCATAATTCAGGTCAGGGAAACGCTTTCATAATGCCCGAAGCCGAAAAACTTCAAGGCGTCCACCGCTTCGCCGTCGCTACGGCGTCAGTCACCGTGCTGCTGCTGATGGCAGGCGCGCTGGTCACCAGCAACGACGCCGCTGACTCGGTGCCAGATTGGCCGTTGGCCTATGGCCGAATCATTCCTCCGCTCGTCGGAGGCATTCGCTACGAGTTCGCGCACCGCGTCTTTGCCGCGACCGTCACAATCCTCACCGCGATTTTGGCCGTTTGGCTCGCGCGTCGAGGTACTAAAACCGCTCGCAAACTCGGCTGGACCGCGCTCCTGCTGGTCATCGCCCAAGCTCTACTTGGCGCCCTGCGTGTGCTCGAAGGACATCCCGCAGTGACCGCCACCATGCACGCCACTCTGGCGCAAATCTTTTTCGTTACCATCGTCAGTCTCGCGCTAATCACCAGTGCCTGGTGGCAGGACGCTTCAGAATCGCTGGACGATCGCGGCTCGCCTCGCTTGCGTCCTCTATCCGCCATCACCACGGCTGCAATCTTCGTTCAACTGATTCTTGGCGCCGGATTCCGCCACGGAGCCTTCGGAATTTTGCCGCACCTGATCGGATTCGTCGTCGTCACCTTCCTGATCATCTGGACCTGCCGCTCCGTTCGCAAACGCTTCGGCCAGATCCGCGACCTACGCCGGTGGGGGATTCTGCTTCAGGCTTTTCTCGGCACTCAGGTTCTCCTGGGCATTGCAGCATATTGGGCCGTAGTACAAGCCATGCACTCGGTGCAGCCGTCCATGTCCTACGTGATAATCACAGTCGCGCACGTGCTCGTGGGCGCTCTAACGCTTGCGTCCAGCGTGGTTCTGACGTTATCTTGCTATCGGTTAATTCGCCCTAATGCGCCCGGTTGCACTAAGGTCGGCTATGGAAACTACCCGAGCCGGCGGCACGCGCCCGGAGAGCTCAAGAGCCTGAACCATGGACAACGTTCGATGAATAACACACGCGCCGTGGCCATCACCGCTTACGAGAGGCCTTGGGCTTACGTCGTCCTCACCAAGCCTGACGTTACTTTTCTAGTGGTGATAACTACTGTCGCTGGTTTCTACCTCGGTTCTACCGGCCCGATGGATTGGGCCAGGCTCGCCCACACACTTATCGGCACCTTGCTGGTGGCTGGAGGAACTGCCGCGCTGAATCAATATGTAGAGCGCGACATGGATGCTGTAATGCGCCGCACCGCCGCGCGCCCGCTACCAACTGGCACCCTGAAGCCCACCGAGGTCTTGATTTTCGGCGTTGCCACTATCGTTCTCGGCACCGCATGGCTGGTGCTTGCAGTAAATCTTCTGGCAGCCATGGTCGCACTGGCGACCAGCCTGTCTTATCTTGCCCTTTACACGCCGCTGAAGACGCGCACAACGCTTGCGACGGCCGTAGGAGCCATCCCCGGCGCGTTACCTCCACTGATCGGCTGGGCCGCAGCGCGCGGCTCGCTGTCCGAAGGTGGCTGGATCCTTTTCGCAATTTTGTTCGTGTGGCAGTTTCCGCACTTCATGGCCATCGCCTGGATGTACCGCGAAGACTACGCGCGCGCTGGAATCCAGATGTTGCCGGTAGTTGACCCCAAAGGCGACGCCACGTTCCGGCTAATCGTTTCCATGTCCGCCGTCTTGGTGCCGGTAAGCCTGCTCCCTTCCGTGATAGGAATGGTCGGGATTCCGTATTTCTTCGGCGCTCTTGTCCTGGGCATGATTTTGCTCCAAGTTTCGCTATGGGCTAATCGCTCGCGCACCAACGTTCGCGCCAAGTGGTTGATGCACGCGACCGTCATTCATATTCCACTTCTCCTTGGCTGGATGATTTTCGATAAATTCACCCGATGACCTCGTCGACCATGGGAATTGAACCCACAAACCCCAAAGCAAATTGGATCGAACTCAGCATTATCTGTGGCCTCTTCGTTGTGCTGGCCGTTGTCGGCATCGTTTGGGACATCGCCAGCGGCCTGCTCACAAGCGGCATTGATGGCATCATGATGCTGGCCATCTGCCTGATGATGGGCGGAATATTCAGCTTCATGATTCTGATGATGGTGCACCAAGCCGGATTGCTTCCATTTTTCCGCCCGGCTGCATCCAAGGCGCCTGAGGCAGCAGCGCAAAAAGCGGCAGCCCCGAGCCCCGCGGCCGCACCAAAAACAGCGACCGCCGTTCCAGCGACGTCACCGGCCGCCGCTCCTCCACTGCAGCCATCGCACCCGCCCGCTGTGTTGCAGCCTCCCCCACCGCCCCCGCCGCCTGCGGCACCCAAGCCAGCCGCAAAACCCGCTCCCGCGGAGCCGCCCAAACCCGCGGAAAGCTAAATCTGCGCACCTCGCTAATATTGATACGTGCTTCGGCCGCATCCGCGATCGTATCGCCGCTCCTGCGCGCATTCCTGTAAACTAATTCCGAATGGCAGAAACCGCAAAACCTCAAGCTTCTTTTGGCGGCCGTTGGGCTCTTGGCATTGTCGCGCTCGCTTTTCTCTTCGTACTGATGCCGTTTTTGTTCTGGAACGCCACCTGGTTTGGCCGCCCTCTCAATGACGCCCAGATATCCAAAGCGCTTACGGACCATGCTCATCCCCGCGATATTCAACACGCCTTGACGCAACTCGAATTGCGCATTGAGGCCGGAGATCCGGCTGTTCGCAAGTGGTACCCGCAAATTATCGAGCTCGCGGTCGATCCGGTGAACGAAATCCGCATTACCGATGCATGGGTCATGGGGCAGGACAATTCGTCGGAGGAATTTCATCAAACGCTCTCGAAACTTCTCAGCGATCCCAACGTGATGGTTCAGCGCAACGCGGCGCTCTCGCTTGTGCGCTTCAAAGACGATTCCGGCCACGCGCAAATTGTCGCCATGCTGAGGCCGTCGGAGATGAACTCGCCCTTCGATGGAAAGCTGCTTACCCGGCTGAAACCAGGGGATGTGGTCAACACTGGAACCATGGTGGCGCACATTGAATCCCCAGCGGGCAAAAGGGAAGTGCGCCCCATCGTTCCCGGCACGCTGGATCGTTGGCTGGTCGCGAACGACTCAAATGTAACTACAGGTCAGCCCATTCTTTCGTTGTTACCGAGCGAGAGCGCGGTTTGGGAAGCTTTGCGAGCGCTTTATTTGATTGGCACTACCGACGATTTGCCGGAGGTCGCTCACTTTGCGCGTGGTGTTGATGGGATGTCGCCCCAGATTGCCCAGCAGGCTCAAGCCACCATCAAGGCTATTAACGAACGGAATCAGCCGAGATAATTGTTCGCCAGAATTCGCGGATTACTTGTACTTGACTACCGCTTGCCCATTCTGAATTTGAATGTCGCTGATATCCGCAGGCAATTTTAGTTTCTCGCGATTTTCAGGGGATGCCATCATCTTATCCACCGCCGCCTGCAAAGCCGATTGCGGCAATGGCAGCGAGCCAAGTTTTCCCGCCACCGGTTCGAATTTTATATAGCCGCTGTCCGCGCTCAGATGTCCATCCAGCTCCAGCGACAAATCTTTTCCGTGATAATCGAAAATGACGTGAGCCTTCACTAGGTCGCCGTCCATATCTACTTTGACGTCCTTCACTGTCGATTGCACTTGTTCCAGGGTGGCTTGCTCGCCGCCGGGAAACGCTCCGGCGGGATCGTCCGGCGGCACGGCACTGCCAACCGTTGGAACATTATCCATGCTGGCAGCCTGTGGCGGCGCTTGCACGGCCGGGGGCTTTCCTTCGAACTCAAGATTCTGCGCCAGATAAGAATTTAACTCGCTGCGATCTAACTGTACCTGACTGGGCTGCCCCGTAGCCTTGGCCTTGTCGGCGGCCTCGAATTTCTGTTCGGCGCTCGCTGCTGCGTTCGCGCTGTAGGGAATATTCGGAGCGGGTGAAGTATGTAGGACCAGAATCAGTGTTAGCGCCAGCGCCGCGACGCTCGACCACTTCAAGATCTCATAAACCTTTTTATAAAGTGCCGGCTCAGCCATAGCACACCTCCACCTGATAAAGCTTAGCAGGCGAAAGTAAATCGCTAAGGAAATCAAGGTGGTCTGCGTTCCTGGTGGGGAACTGTCCGGAAGAACAGGTCCTGAATTCTAGAGAGCGCGCTTGAAATTGTCCGCTCGCTTAGCGTTCGTGGGGATGAAATTATGTCTAGTGCCTTCCGTGAGGCATGCAATGAGCGTAATACAGAATTCCTGCTACCGATTTCGCATCCCTGATTTTTCCTGCGCGTATCTGCGATTCAATTTCGCGGAGAGTAAATTTCTGCATTTCGATTTTCTCATCCGCTTCAGGCTGCGCTTTTCCCAACTTCAATCCTTCCGCCAAAAAAATTACCATGTTTTCGCTGACGAAGCCGGGGGTAGGGAATAGATCCAGGATTTTGTGCATCCGCCGAGCCGTGTAGCCGGTTTCCTCCAACAACTCGCGGTGTGCTCCCTTTTTAAAGCTCTCCCCAGCGTCTTTACTCCCCGCCACAAGTTCCCAAAGATATTGCCTTACAGAATGCCGATATTGCCGGATCATCAGAATCCGTCCGTCCGGAAAAACAGGTAGCACGACGACCGAACCCGGATGTGTAACAATCTCGCGAGTAGCCCGCACACCCCCAGGTTCAATAACCTCCTCGCGCCGGACGCCAAACACTCGTCCCTTGAACATAACTTTACTGCTCAAAATCTTAGCCAGAGCCCTTTTTTTGATCACGTAATCTCCTGCCGCCCAAAACAGTATCAATTCTGCAGAGTGGTCCCAAGGTTTGAGTCTCGCGGTGCGGCCTACAGCGCGGCGCCGTGAGATCTCGCAAGCTCGCGCTGTCAGCGGGGCGTTCACACCTACACACCGCGTTCCTTGCCGCACTACTCACGGTTGCATATACTACCCATCGAATCGATGCCTATCAATACAGTCATTGTTGACGACGAGCGCCCCGCGCGCGACGAACTCGCCTACCTGCTAAAAGGGTTCCCCGAAATTAATATCATTGCGCAGGGAAAAAATGGCTTGGAAGCTGTCGCCCTCATTAAAGAGCACGATCCCGACTTAGTGTTCTTAGACGTGCAAATGCCCGGCCTCGACGGTTTCGGCGTCCTGAAAAAGCTCGTAGAACGCAAGCTTCGCATTCCGCAAATCGTCTTCGCCACCGCTTATGATAATTACGCTATCCAAGCCTTCGAAGTAAGCGCGGTAGATTACGTCCTGAAGCCGTTCGATAAATCCCGCATTGCCAAAGCCATTCAACGCGCCAAGAAAATGGTCGAAGCGCACACCTCGCCCGTCGAACGCTTGGAAAATCTTGTTGGCCAGCTTTCCGCATCTCCCCAAAAGACTGCGCAGCCGGTAAAGCTGTTGGTGAAATCGCAAGCCCGCATGTTCCTGGTGGACGCGCAGGACATGATCTACGCCGCCATTCAAGACGGTACCATCACGATATTCGCTCGCGAGTTCGAAGGCATCTCAAACTATCGCACCATCGAAGAGCTAAGCGCTTCGCTGGACTCCGATCGCTTCTGGCGCCCGCACCGCTCGTATCTGGTGAACATCAATCACATCAAGGAAGTAGTGCCGTGGTTCAAGTCCAGCTTCATGCTCAAGATGAACGACAAGCGCGCCAGCGAGATTCCCGTTTCGCGCGCGCAAACAAAACGCCTTCGCGAGCTATTGAAACTATAGGAGCTTCTGCTACATGCAATTCCAAAATAGATCATCATCTTTCCATGTCATCCCGAATCGCGACCAACGTTTTTGCATACTCTTTCTGGCCCTTCTGTTCGTTTGCATTTTCCCTCTTCCATCGCACGCCCAGGCCGCCAGCGGTTCAGCCGCAAGCGCAAGTGCTCCCACCGGCTCGATTACCGGCAAAGTTTCCGAAAAGCATGGCGGACCTTTAGCCGGAGCGCGCGTAAGCGTCTCAAATGTAAAGACCGGCATCAGCTCCAGTGTGGCCACCGACGTTAACGGTCAATTCACGGTGGAAAATTTGCCAGTGGGCTCCTACAAGGTCACCATCACCGCCGACGGGTGTGCCCCGCAGGAAGACAAGGTCACAATCAAGCCCGGCCACAAATCAAAGCTGTCCACCACCTTGAAAGCGATAGAGTCGCAAACCCCACCTCCACAATAAACAGTCACATTTGCTTGTTTCCGAACTCAACGCGATTCGTCCGCGGCATTTCGATGTGCAGCGCGGTTGTGCTAGCATCGCAGCGTAAACTTTTCGATGGATTTCTCGCTCAGCAGCGACCAGCTTCTAATCCGCGACACCGTCCGCCAGTTCATGGAGACGGAAATGCGCCCGATTCTGCGCGAGTACGAGCGCGAAGGGAAATTTCCCGCCGAGCAACTTCGCAAGCTTGGCGAACTCGGCTGCTGCGGCATGCTCGTACCGGAAGAATGGGGCGGCGCGGGAACTGACACGATCAGCTACGCCCTGATGCTCGAGGAAGTCGCGCGAGTCTGCGCCTCCACTGCCGTAGCTCTCAGCGTCACCAATTCCGTAGTCGGCGTTCCCGTCTGGAAATTCGGCAATGAAGCCCAAAAGAAGAAATACTTGACGCCTCTTTCGCGCGGCGAAATTCTCGGAGCATTCTGCCTCACCGAGCCGCAGGCTGGTTCTGACGCCGCCGGCATACAAACCCGCGCCGTCCGCGAAGGTGACTATTACATCCTCAACGGCACAAAGGCCTGGGTCACTAACGGTGGAGTGTCCGGGGTGTACTTGGTCTTCGCTAAGACCGATCCCGACGCAGGTGCTCGCGGCGTCACCGCATTCCTGGTCGAGCCTACATTCCCCGGTTTCCGCATCAGCCGTTACGAAGAAAAAATGGGCTTGCACCTCTCGCGTTCGGCCGAAATCGTTTTCGACAATTGCCGCGTCCCCTTCGAAAATCGCTTCGGTGAAGAAGGCCAGGGACTAAAAATCGCGCTCGAGTCGCTTGATGGCGGCCGCGTCGGCATCGCCGCACAAGCGCTTGGTTTGGCACAGGGAGCCTTGGAAGCCGCCGCGCGTTATGCTAAACAGCGCCGCACCTTCGGAAAGCCTATCGCCGAGTATCAAGCCATCCAGTGGATGCTCGCCGACATGCAGACCGAAATCGAGGCCGCCCGCGCGCTCACACACTATGCTGCATTCATGCGCGACAAAGAATCGCGCGAATCTGGCTCTCGTCACCTCGGCTCTCATGCCTCGCGCGCAAAATTGTACGCCAGTGAAATGGCCAACCGTGTCGCCTACCGCGCCGTTCAAGTGCATGGCAGCGTCGGCTATTCCCGCGAGACAGACGTCGAGCGCTATTATCGCGATGCTCGCGTGCTCACAATCTACGAAGGCACCAGCGAAATGCAGCGCATCGTAATCGCGCGCGATTTGTTGCGCAACGCCCCCGCTGGTGCCCAGTCTCGTTCCGCAGGAGTCCGCCAGGTTGGCTAAGCTCAAACGAGTCCTCAGCGGCATGCGCCCCACCGGCCGTCTTCACATCGGCCACTACTTCGGCGCCCTTTCAAACTGGCTAAAGCTTCAGGAAGAATACGAGTGTTTTTTCTTCGTGGCCGATTGGCATGCGCTCACCACGCATTACGAAGACACTTCATCCGTCGCCGAGAATACTTTGCAAGTCGCCACCGATTGGCTGGCCGTTGGACTCGATCCGTCGAAATCCATTCTGTTCATCCAATCGCAAGTTCTGGAGCACGCTGAGCTGCACGTCCTGCTTTCCATGATCACCCCACTGAGCTGGCTCGAACGCGTTCCCACCTACAAAGAGCAGATCGAAAACCTCAAAGATCGCGACCTCGGCACTTACGGTTTCCTCGGCTATCCGTTGCTCCAATCCGCCGACATCGTGATGTACGGTGAGCCAAACCAGGAGTTGCTAGTTCCGGTCGGCGAAGACCAAGCTCCTCACGTCGAACTTACTCGCGAAATCGTCCGCCGCTTCAACGCACACTTCGGTCTCGAAATAAAAGACGATCTGTCGCCACAAAGGGAACTACTGAAAGAATTGCGCAGTCGTCTGCCCAAGGAAGTGGCCGAAAGTATTCCGGCTTCCGATCCCAACGCTTTCGGGCGCTTCAAGGCAGCTCTTCGAAAGTATGTACTCGACGTTGGCTTCGCGAATCTCGTTGAAGAAGTTCCCAAAGCTGGCGATTTCTTGAAAATGAGTCAGGTTCTCCGTGAGCCCGCGTACTTGGCCGCCGAAACTCCGCGCCTCCCCGGCATCGACGGCCGTCGCATGGCCAAAAGTTACGGCAACGCCATCTGGCTAAGCGATCCGCCTGCCGAGATTCGAACCAAAATCCTGAAGCACATGGTTACCGACCCACAGCGCGTCCGTCGCACGGATCCCGGCCGCCCGGAAGTCTGTCCC
This sequence comes from uncultured Acidobacteriota bacterium, assembly GCA_963838475.1. GTDB lineage: Bacteria > Acidobacteriota > Terriglobia > Acidiferrales > UBA7541 > Palsa-295. The sequence continues at coordinate 605,234 of CAWIRJ010000002.1, read as the reverse complement.
GTCTTCGCCTATCACAAATTATTTTCGCCGCCCGATGTGATCGCCTGGTCCGACCGAGGTTGCCGCACCGCCGGCATCGGCTGCGTGGAATGCAAGAACGCCATGGCCGACAACCTGATCAAATGGATCGAGCCCATTCAGACACGCCGCAAACAATTTGAGGCGCATCCGCAGCAAGTTTGGGATATCCTCGATGCCGGTTCAGACAAGGCGCGCAAGGCCGCGAAGCGAACCATGCAACGCGTACGCAACGCCATTTTCAAATGGGACGATGCGCGTAAAGCAGCGAATACGTAGCTCATGTTTGAGCCGGAGTTTCATGGCTGGCACGAAGCCTTTGCAATATGGTGCGAGGTTCGCTGCGGAAACTTTTGCGACGTGGCGCAAATTTTCAGGGCATGAAAAAAGTTGTCATCCCGAGCGCAGCGAGGGATCTGTTCTTTCTTTTGGTCTTTGATCGAGGAAGGTGGAATGGCATCACCCTATCGCATTAATCTTCCGGTTTACGAAGGCCCGCTCGATCTCCTGCTCGATTTAATTCGCAAACAGGAGATGGACATCCACAACATTCCCATCGCAAAAGTTACCGAACAATACCTCGACTACCTTCACCAGCTTGAAAAGCTCGACATCGACGTCTCCGCCGATTTTATTTATATGGCCGCCTCGCTGATTCACATCAAATCGAAAATGCTTTTGCCGCCCGATCCGCTCGCGGGCCCCGAAGAGCAAGATCCGCGCGACGAACTTGTGCATCGTCTGCTCGAGCACGAAAAGTTTAAGAACGCAGCCCAACTTCTTTACCAAAAGCAACAAGTAGAGGATCACGTCTGGTCTCATCCCGACCGCACGCTATACACCGGCGACGAAGTCCAAGGCGAGCTGGTCGTTTCGCTCGTCGATCTCGTAAAAACTTTCCAGCAAATCTTAGAACGCAAAAAAGACGTCAAGAAGTTCGAGCTGCACCACGAAACCGTAACCATCGCGCAAATGATGGACCGCTTGCGCCAGCGCCTAGCCTCCAACGACGAGCCCATATCCCTCATCGACTTCTTCGAAACCTGTGAGACGCGCAACGCCATGATCGTCGCTTTACTCGCCGTTCTCGAAATGGTGCGTATGCAGGCCGTCATGCTCGTTCAGTCGGAACTTTTCTCCGACATTCGTCTGCGCAAACACAAAATGTTCGACGCGGTTTTCGCCGGTCCTGATGCCATGTCACAAATTGAGGAGCAATATCTCTGACGATGACGCCCCAAGAAATTCAAGCCGCGCTGGAAGCCATTATTTACGCAGCGGATGAGCCCGCCACGCTCGATCAAATCGCAAAAGCCTTGGGAGTGGAAAAGGCCGAAGCCCGAACCGCGCTCGATTTGCTTGTCGCCAACTATCAGACCGACGATCGCGGAATCGAAGTTCGCAAAGTCGCCGGCGGCTGGAAGTTTTACACCAAAGCGCAGCATCACGACGTCGTTCGCAAATTTATCAAGAGCCTGCAGCCACCGCTGCGCCTAACCATGCCCGCGCTGGAAACTCTTGCGGTCATCGCCTACAAGCAGCCGGCCACGATTCCTGAAATTAATGAAATCCGCGGCGTAAATGTAGGCGGAGTTATTAAGACGCTCCTCGAAAAGCGATTGATCACCACCGCAGGCCGCAAAGAAGTGATTGGCCGCCCAATTTTGTACCGTACTTCGAAGCAATTTCTGATGCGCTTCGGCCTTTTCGATTTGGACGAACTCCCAAGCCTGAAAGAATTTGAAGCCCTGGCGCAAGCTGCTCTTGGTGACGACACTGGCATCGCCCCCAACGAGCCCGAAGACTCTTCAGTAGCGCCCCTGGCATCCGCCGAATCGGGTGCGGGAACTGAAGCCATCGGAACCGCTCCGGACGATCCTATCGAAGCCGATGTCGCGGCAGCGTCGGCAAGACTGAACGATGAAGGCGCAGATAACTCCGAAAGCCTCTCGAGCGAAACCGACAGCGCACGAGCCGCCGCGGCATCCGGTGGCAAAGGTTCGTCCGAATCCGGAAACTAGCCTCCAAATTATTGAATTTCAACCCCCGCTGACTTCAGCTTTGACTGCACTTCCGTGCTAATCTGTAAGTTCAATTTTGCGTCGAACTCTATGCTAGAAAGACTCCAGAAAATTATCGCGCGCGCCGGGATTGCCTCCAGAAGGCATGCGGAAGAACTCATTTCCTCCGGAATGGTCACCGTCAATGGACACACCGTCACCGAAATGGGCTCCAAAGCTGACGAATCGCGCGACCACATTAAGGTAAACGGCAGGCTGCTGCGCCCGGAAAAAGAGCGAATCTATCTATTGCTCAATAAGCCTCCGGAAATAGTTTCCACCATGAGCGATCCGGAAGGTCGTCGCGCTCTTAGCGATCTCCTTCACGGAGTTACCCAGCGCGTCTTCCCGGTAGGTCGCCTCGAATATCACGCCATGGGCCTGGTTTTCTTGACCAGCGACGGCGATCTCGCAAACTTGATGCTCAAAGCCCGCCATCTGAAGCAGACCTATCATCTGAAACTGAAGACTCTGCTCACCTTCGAAGAAATCGAAAGCTTGTCTCGAGCGACTGGCGCCCACATCGTCCGTATAAAAGGGAAAGATGCTCCATGGTATGAAGTCACGCTTTCCGAAGCGCGCAACGATGCCTTGCGCACACGCCTCTTTCAAACCGGCCACGCGGTCGAAAAAGTAAAACGTGTTGCAATCGGAAATCTGGCGCTCGAATCGCTCGCGCCTGGACACCATCGCGCACTTTCTGACGCCGAACTCGCCACACTTTTGCGTTTAGTTCAGCCAAGTTCTGAAAACGTTGCAGTATCGCGGCGCCCGCGCATCAAGCGCCGACCTTTCACTCCAAAGCCCAAACCCGGCCGCAAATCGCAAAGGCCGGCACTCGCCGCGCAGCTTGCCGGGAACCGCGTCGGCGCGGAAAATCCTTCGGTGGTCGCTCCGCCGGGCAAAACTCCAAAAAATTCTTTCCCGCGCGACAATCGATCCCTCTCAAATCCCGCAGGCTCAACCCGGCCGGCGCGAGGCCCTCTGGATCGTGGCCATAATCGGGATCGTTCAAGGCACGCACCGCCGTCGCGGCCGAAGAAAAACCGTTGAGGCGCGCCCAGGAATGAGCAATTTTATTAACGACCTTGTTCCGCCGTATATAAGTGAGCTTGCACCTTATGTTCCTGGAAGACCGATTGAGGAGGTTGAACGCGAATTGAACATGCACGCCATCAAGCTCGCGTCCAATGAAAATCCGCTCGGCCCTTCTCCTCGTGCAATGGAGGCTGCGCAGAGAGCGCTCGCCGGGTCCAATCGCTATCCGGACGGCAGCGGCTTCTACCTCCGTGAGGCCCTCTCGAGAAAGCATGCGATCGCAGCGGACAATATAATCCTGGGCGGCGGTTCGACGGAGCTGATTGACCTTTCCGGACGCATCGCATTGGTTCCCGGCGATTGCGGTGTCACTTCTTACGGTTCTTTTCCGCTCTACCACATCGCCATTCGCGCCACCGGCGCCCGCTATTTTGACGTTCCCATGCGCGAATATCATTTCGACCTGGAAGCAATCGCCAGGGAAATGCCCGAAGAGACTAAATTAATCTTCCTCGCGAATCCGAATAACCCTACCGGCACAATGTTCAGCGCCGATCACCTCGACGCCTTTCTCGCTCGCATCCCTGAAAATATTCTCGTCGTGCTCGACGAGGCCTATTGCGATTACGTTGACGACTCAAACTATTCTCGCTCGGTCGAAATTGTCCGCAGCGGCCGTAATCTTCTCGTGCTCCGTACTTTTTCAAAAGTTTACGGTTTGGCAGGCCTCCGAATTGGCTACGGCATCGGCCCCGCAGCGCTGCTTGCTGAAATGAACAAGATTCGCGGCCCGTTTAATACCTCGGGCATCGCGCAGGCAGCCGCCTTGGCTGCTTTGGACGACACCGAGCACGTCCACCGCTCCGTGGAATCTAACCGCGCAGGCCTCGCGCTGCTTACAGCAGGACTTACCAGGCTCGGAATCAAATTTGTTCCTTCTGTCACAAATTTCCTCCTCGTGATATTCGGAACCGACACGGAGCCTCTGGTTGAAGCGCTCTTACAGCACGGTGTGATTGTAAGGCCCATGCGCTGGATGGGTTTTCCGTCCGCAATTCGTGTAACGGTGGGAACGCACGAGGAAAATCTAAAATTTCTGCGCGTGCTGGAAGAGGTACAAAAAGCCGGCGTGCACAAGTCCGCGGCGCACGCACACTCACCGCTTGATTCAAACACCTCGGCGATTTAAATGGCTGATCCCCCGGACAGAGTCCCTCCCGCTCTTGATCCAGCTACGAATGCTGAGTTCGCGGGCATGTCCGAATCAGACGTCATCACGCAAATATTAAATTCCAGCCGCACAATAGCCGTCGTCGGGCTGTCCAGTAATCGCATGCGTGCAAGCTTCCACGTAGCCGAGTATCTGAAATCCGTCGGCTACCGCATCATCTCGGTAAATCCCAACGAGACCGCAGTCCTCGGCGAAAAAAGCTACGCGCGATTACAAGACGTCCCAGTTTCAATAGATGTTGTGCAGATCTTTCGGCGCCCGGCGTTTGTCCCCGATGTAGTGGAAGCTGCCATTCAGATAAAGGCCCGCGTCGTCTGGATGCAGGAAGGGATCGAAAACGCCGACGCTGCCGAACGCGCCCGTCGCGCCGGAATTCTTGTGGTCATGAATAAATGTATGTTGAAGGAGCACGTCCGAAGGTCTCGCGGCGTTCCACGCTAAACGAAACCCTCTAATGCAGACTGTAGAGCAACAAACTTCGCTTTCCGGGTTCCGTCACCGCGACCAGTTCGCCGTTAGGAGAAAGCTCGAAATCGTGAAATACCAGATCGTGCAGCAGGGGCTCGAATTGCCCGTCGTATATCCCAACCCACGTTAGATTGCCAGATTTCAGCGGGTCTCCGCGTTTCAGCAATACGCGCCGGTCGTCATGCCCCCATTGAAAAACGCCGATTGCCACCTTCACCTGCACCGGCTTTGCCGTGGGATCCACCAGGTCCCGCACTTCCAGCGTATCCCCATCGCGAAAATATCCAGCCTTTTTCCCCGACTGCGATACTGCAAAATCGCCTACATATTCGTCCACCGGCACCACCGGCGTCCGAGTTTCTGTCGCCAGGTTTAGCCGGACTAGCATCGGTGAAGTCAAAACTTTCGTGCTTTCCTCAATCGCAAATGCCTGATTGTTCTTGGTGTCCCATGCCAGCGCCGCGAAAGTATGCCCTTCAAAAAGCGGCTTGCTCTTTCCTTGCGACGGAATCAGCGTATTTAATTCGCTGAAATCTGCGCCTGTCTTTGTGACGTAAACGAGTGTTTTTCCGTCCGCAAGCCAGGTCGCATTGTACCCATCGTTAAGCAGTCCATCTTTCATCCCTTGAATCGGGATTTGATGGCCCTCGTCATCCATCAGATAAACGGCCACCATTCCCCGCGGAGCTTGGGTTTCTTCTTCGTCGAGTTGCTGATCCCTCGTGCCTTTCGGCGCCACCATTTCCGCGGTTTGCATCATCACCGCGATGCGATGGCCGTCCGGCGACCATGCAAACGACTGCACCTGGTAGTTCAACAACATATCTGCAAATATTTTTTCTCCGTCGCCGACTTTCTTCTGTCTTCCCTCAGGAGAGGAAATCCACAGGTCGTCGCGTTCCACTCTTGCTTTCTTAAACTTGCGCATGTGCTGCACGGCATAGACGATCCGATTATCCGGCCCAATCGCAAATGCTTGAACATCTTCATCGATCCTAACCTGTGCCTTGCCTTGGGAATAAGAGAGCAGGGGAATAGATACGGTGAGCGCGAGCAAAATGAACAGGACACGTGAATTGACTGGGAAGTGACTCGAACCTTGCCGTCCGCGCTCGCTCATTCTTTGTCCTTTTCATCTGCGCGCTTCGCCCTGATGCGCCGGATTTCTTCCATCCTCTGCTGGATTCGTGCCTCGAATCCCTGATCGGTCGGATGATAATACGCGCGATCGGCCAGACTTTCTGGCAGGCAAGTCATATCCGTAACTTTTTCTTCCGAGTTATGCGCGTACTGATAGCCTTTTCCGTATCCAATGTGCTTCATCAATCCGGTAACCGCATTTCGCAAGTGCAACGGCACAGGCTCGGCAATTGTCTTTTGCAGATCTTCTTGAACGTCGCCGTAAGCCTTGTAAACTGCATTCGACTTCGGAGCCAGCGCCAGATATACCGCAGCCTGGGCCAGCGCCAGATTGCCCTCCGGCGGCCCCAGAAATTCAAACGCCTGCATCGCCGCCAAGGTCACCTGCACCGCATGTGGCTCCGCCAACCCTATATCCTCGCTGGCCATGCGCACAAGCCGTCGCGCCACATACAACGGATCTTCGCCCGATTCCAGCATGCGAGCCAGCCAATAAAGCGAGGCATCTGCGTCAGAATTTCGCACCGACTTATGCAGCGCCGAGATCAGATTGAAATGTTCTTCGCCTGATTTGTCGTAAAGCAGGAACTTTTTCTGCAGCACATCTTCCAAACGCGCCTGCGACAAAACGCGCCGGTTCTCCGCATCCGGCGTAGTGCCCATCGCCAGCGCTTCTAACGTGTTGTACGCCGAACGCGCATCTCCATTCGCTAAAATCGCGATTCGATCCAACACATCTTCTGGCGCATCCACTTTTTCCTTGCCCAAACCGCGAACGGGATCCGCCAGCGCTCGCCGCAATAGTCCAACAATCTGCTCTTTCGACAGCGCCTTCATCACATAAACGCGCATGCGCGATAACAGCGGAGCGATCACTTCAAACGAAGGATTCTCTGTAGTCGCGCCGATTAGCAGAATATTTCCAGCCTCCACATGCGGCAGAAAAGCGTCCTGTTGCGCGCGATTGAAGCGATGCACTTCGTCCACAAATACAATCGTACGCGCCCCATAGCGCCGCGCGCTCTCGGCTTTTGCCATCACTTCCTTGATCTCTTTTATTCCCGCGAGCACTGCGCTGAAGGGAATAAAGTCCGACCGCGTGCTCTTCGCAATAATTCGCGCGAGCGTAGTCTTGCCGCATCCGGGCGGGCCCCACAGCAGCATCGAACTCAGATCGTCGCGTTCAATCTGCGTCCGCAGCGGCTTTCCCGGACCAAGCAGCTCTTCTTGCCCAATAAACTCATCCAGCGTCCGCGGACGCATCCGATCCGCCAGCGGACGTCCAGCCTGCGACTCCGCTTCCGGCTCCGGTTCGATCGTTTTAAAAAGTCCCATACGGATTTACTCGCCCCGCCGTTGCCGCGCCGCTTCAAACAAAATTACCGAGGCAGCCACACCAGCATTCAGGGATTCCACATCTTCGCTCATTGCAATCGAAATCCATCCATCAGCAGCGTGTCCCACTTCGCTCGGCACGCCCGCCCCTTCGTTCCCGATAAAAATCGCGCATGGACCTCGCATGTCCGCCATGCTGAAGTCTTCATCAGTCACTTTCGCGCTAACCGCGTCCGTCGGCTTCGCTCCAGTTGCCAGAATCTTCACGCCCGCCATTCGCATTTGCGCCAGTAGCACAGGCCCCGCAATACCTCGCAACAGCGGCAAACGCAGTGCCGACCCCGCCGAGGCTCGCAACGCTTTCGGCGACCACGGGTCCGCCGTCCCGCGCGTCGCCACAACTCCCGACGCCCCAAACGCCTCCGCCGATCGCACGATCGTTCCCACGTTCCCGGGATCCTGCACTCCCGCCATAACAATCAGCAACGGTGCATCGCTACGATACGCTCCGTCGCGATCTGCGCGGCCACGCAGCACTTCCTCAAAACTCCACTCGCGAGCGAGAAATAGGGCGGCCACACCCTGTGGCGTCTCTGTGCCTGCGACGCTTTCAAACAATTTGTCAGTCGTTTTGAAAATTCGCGATCGCGGAATTCCGGACTCGCTTTCACTAGCCGCGCGCAATATCCGCTCCAATTGGCGTTCGCCGGTTTCGCTTACCAACAAAGCTTCCGTTTCAAGCCCCGCGCGCACGCCTTCTTCCACCAATTTCGGCCCTTCGGCAGCGATCGGCTCCCCTGAATTCGGCCCAACTCCGCGCAAGCCCGCCCGAAATTTCTTCAACCATTTGTTTTCGCGGCTGCTGATAAGGTCCGTCTGCGCCAGCCCCGCCGGGCTTGCCGCAGCGCTTCCGCTTGAAGCATGACGTGCACTCTCCCGCTCGTCATGCGCGCGCCTATCAGAACGAAATTGTTGCGCCATGCAACAAGCGTAACAAACGCCTGCTCGCGCGTAAACCCGCCCAGAATCTGAAAACTACTCGGTACAACAAATCACCACGACCGTAGGATCCGCACGCTTAAACCGAGAACACATGCCGTCTTGCCTGCACACCCGACCCTGTGGTAGCTTCCCAAAGCATCATGGCACAACGCCAAGAGTGAACATTGCCCGTCGAAGTTCTTAAAATATCTTCCAAGACCCCGGAAACTCGCGTGGTGGACTACGCCGCCGGCTTCATCAAACGCGGCGAAGTAGTCGGCATCCCCACCGACACTTTTTACGGCCTCTCCGCAGACCCGTTTAATCTCGCCGCCATCGAAGCCGTGTTCCAAGCCAAGGGCCGCCCCGAAACAAAAGCGCTCCCCATCTTGGTGAATTCGATTGAGCAGGCCGTTTCGTTGATTCGCGATGTCCCGGATGTATTTCTTACCTTGGCACACAAATTCTGGCCCGGCGCTTTGACGCTTGTCGTGGAAGCCACGCATCGTCTCCCATTAAAAGTTACGGGAAACAGCGGCCGCGTCGCGCTGCGTTGGGCGAATTCGCCGATCCCCACCGCGGTCATCGACGCAGTCGGCGGCCCCATCACCGGCACCAGCGCAAATCTTTCGGGCTTTCCATCCTGCACAAACGCCGCCCAAATTGTGAAACAACTCGGCAACCGCCTCCCGTTAATTCTCGACGCAGGCGACACTGGCGCTACAATGGCATCCACAATCGTCCGCATCGATGGCGACGATTGGACTCTCGCTCGTGAAGGCGCGCTACCAGAAGAGGAAATTGTTAGAGCTCTTGAAGGTGGTTCGTCTGCATAAAACGCCGGAAATTTCCTATTTCAGTCTAGCGGTATCCAGAAACTCGTAGTCCCCACCAGGCGGGATCTCTACATCAGTCAGTCTGTCGCGATGTACGCAAACATTATCCGGATACCACAAGTTGATGTACGGTTCGTCTTCCGCCAGGATTTTCTGAATCTGCTGGAACATGGCCTTGCGCTTTCCCTGATCCATCTCTGTGCGTGCGCTGTCTAGCAGGGCATCAAGCGCGGGATTGCGATAGCGCCCTCGATTCGCCCCATCCGGCGGAATCTTTTTCGAACTAAAAACATATTCGAAGATGTCCGGATCGTTGTTCGCCCCCACCCAACGCAGCGTATAAAGCTGAAAACTACCGCGCGAAATGTCCGAAAAGAAAGTGGCAAATTCAAGGGGCCTTAAATCCAGCGCAACTCCTACCCGTTTCCATTGGTCCGCAATCGCCGCACTGGTCAGCCGCACGGACTCATCCGTCGATGTTTTCAACGCAAGATGAAATCGCACGCCGTCGGCCCCGCGCGGAAATCCCGCGGCATCCAACAATTGTTCGGCACGCCCGGGATCGTAGCCATATTGCGCAACATCCGCATCGTACGCCCAATGATTTGGCGGCAGCAGACTGCCCGCCAGTCGCGCCTGCCCGCGGAATAAATATTTTACGATCGTCGCGCGGTCCGTCGCGTAAGCCAGCGCCTGTCGCACCTCGCGATGCGCAAGAATCGGATCTTCGAAATTGAATGCCACGTAGGCCACCGGTGTTCCGGGCTGTTCGTCTACCCTCAATCCGCGTTCCTTCGCCAGCGTGGCCGACATGTCCGGCGTCAGCGAGTTGATTTCCACGTCCGCCGAGCCTTTGCGCAGCTCCAGCGCGCGAACGATCGCGTCCGGCACGATCCGAAAACGAATACGCTCTATTTTCGGCGCTGCGCCAAAGTAATCCGGATTGCGCTCCAGAATAATTTCCTCGTCCCTTATCTGGCTTACGAAGCGAAACGGCCCGCTTCCGATCGGACGTTGCGATACCCCGGCAGGCGAATCTCGCGGGACGATTCCCACCGCCGGTCGCGACAGTCCAAAAAGAAACGATGCGTATGGCTCGCGCAAATGGAACACAAAGGTATACGCGTCCGGCGCCTCCGTGGAAGTAACCAGGCGAAACTGGCCTCGCTTTGGAGTTTTCACCGCACCGGAAATAATCGTGTCGAAAGTAAACTTCACGTCCGCGGAAGTAAGTTCCCGGCCATCGTGGAATTTCACTCCGTGCCGCAAATGAAACACGTAAGTCAGCGGATCGGGCGTCTCCCAACGTTCGGCCAAGTCCGGAATCACATTCATCTGCCCGTCGTGCGCAACTAGGCTCGAAAAAATAAGTCCATCGAGGTGAGCGGAGTAGGCGTCCGCGCCAATCCGGGGATCCAGATTCGTAGGCGCGGCCTCCATTAGAAAAACCAACGTGTTGGGATCCGATTCCTGCCGAAAATAAGAGCAGCCAGCGGGAATCAGTAGCGTGAGCAATGCCAGAACAGCGAGCCGGCGGCGCAGCTTATCGCGTGCGCCCATGAACCAGCTTTCCAAGAATCGCGGGATGACGGGCACCTGTCGCAGAAGGCAAATTGTTTGGCCGTCCATGAAAACTCTCGTATGCCAGAATCGCGAATGCCAAAGCTTCCTTCGCCTCTGGTTCGATTCCAAAATGAGCGGACGAAACGATAGAAAATCCAGGGAGGATCGCCGCAAGGTAAACCATCATCAGCGTATTTCGCGCGCCTCCGCCGGAAACGATCAACTCGTCCACCCGCGTTCGCGGCAAAATAAATTTCTGAAACGCATTTCCGATTGAGAGGGAAGTGAAGATTGTCGCGGTACGCACCACGTCTGCCGGTTTTGCTCGATGTTTTTTGCTCCAGGCGATTATCTTCTCTGCATAGGCTCGCCCGAATTGCTCCCGCCCGGCCGTTTTAGGCGGCTCTTTATGGAGATAAGGATGCTCCATCATTTCGTTCAGTAGTTTCGGTAGCATCCACCCGCGCAACGCCATTTCGGAATCTTTGTCATAGCGCGCGCGGCCATGCGTGAATTTCTCCACCAGCGCATCGACGATCATATTGCCGGGCCCGGTGTCGAACGCAAAAACGTCTTTCGGCTTTGCCCCCGCGGGAATCACTGTGACGTTGGCGATTCCGCCGATATTTAAAGCCACGCGATTCCGCTTCGGGTGCCGGTACAATAAATAATCCACGAAGGGAACCAGCGGAGCTCCTTGTCCGCCTGCCGCCATATCGGCCGGACGAAAATCCGCGATCGTTGTCACACCCGTTCGCTCGGCAATCACGCACGGTTCCCCAATCTGCAGCGTCGACGAAATCCTCGAACGCCCGGCGAAGGAAGACGGCTCGCCCTGGTGGTAAATCGTCTGCCCGTGCGAACCGATCAACGAAATTCCCTGCATCGGCACTCGCCAAACCTTACAGGCAGCAAGGGCAGCCAGTGCAAATTCTTCGCCCAAAGCGAAATTCAATTGGCTGATTTCCGCCGTCTCGCCCGATTCGCCCGCCGCTACCCGTAAAATCGCCTTGCGCATCACGGAAGAGTAGGGAACGTGATGGTGCCCCTGTAGCTTTATAGATAGCTTGGGCGGCTTTCCGGAAATGCGCGCGAGAGCCACGTCAATCCCGTCGGCCGATGTTCCCGACATCATGCCCAAGACCAGCATCGATTCTCCGCGCCTTTCTAGGAAAGCTGCTTTTGCAATGCTGCCAGCAGAACCATCGTTTCCAGCGGAGTGAGCTTGTTCAAATCTGCTCCGCGCAAAGCTTGCAGTACCGATTCATCTAGCGCCGTGAAACTGGTTTGATGCGCTGGGCGGTTCGCCTCACTCGCTGCGCCGGGTGAAAGTTCCTCAGTCAATTTCTCTTCTTTCTGTTCGTGCCGTCGCAGAATCTCCCGCGCTCTTGATATCACGCCCATGGGCAAGCCCGCCAGCCGAGCCACCTCGATTCCGTAGCTCTTGTTCGCGCTACCAGGCTCCACGCGCCGCAAGAAAACAATTTCGCTGCCCGATTCTTCCACCGAAACGTGTACGTTCTGCACTCCGGACAGCAATTGTTCCAGCTCCGTCAATTCATGATAGTGCGTGGCAAACAGCGTCCGAGGTCGCGCGCCTCCGTGAAGAGCTTCTACCACCGCCCACGCGATCGATAACCCATCAAATGTTGACGTCCCGCGCCCCACTTCATCTAGCAGCACCAGACTCGCCGCAGTGGCCGTGCTGAGAATAGCTGCCACCTCGCTCATTTCCACCAAAAATGTTGACCGACCGCGCGACAAATTGTCAGACGCTCCAATGCGCGTGAAAATCCGATCCAGCAGCGGCAGCTTCGCCTGCGCTGCCGGAACGAACGATCCTATCTGCGCTAGAATCGAAATCAATGCGACTTGCCGGAGATAAGTTGATTTTCCGCCCATATTTGGACCGGTGATTACCAGTAGAAATTGTTTTTCGTCGTCCAGGTACAAATCGTTCGGCACGAATCTTTCGCCGCGCTCTTCCAGCAATCTTTCAATCACCGGATGTCGGCCGGCGGCAATCATTAGAATTCCACGCGGAGTTTCATCTTTCTGTTTTGGTCCAGCATGAGTTCCGACATCACCCAAACCCTTGCGAGGCACCTCAGTTTCCGTAAATTCAGGACGCGTATAATTCCTCATGGCGGCGATTCGCGCCAGATTCACAAGCACGTCGAGTTGGGATATCGCATTTGCCGTCCCGCGTAGCCTGGTCGCTTCCCGCGCGATTGTTTCGCGAATCTCGCTGTATAACCGCCGCTCAATCTCCACCATGCGGTCTTCCGCCGAGAGCACTTTCTGTTCATGCTCTTTGAGTTCCGCGGACGTGAAACGCTCGGCATTAACCAGCGTTTGTTTGCGGTCGTAATCGGCTGGCGCTAGATGTAAGTTTGCCTTCGAAATCTCAATGTAAAAACCAAAAACCTGGTTGTAACGTATTTTCAGCGACGCAATTCCCGTGCGTTTCCGCTCGCGCTCTTCCATCGACGCGATAATCTGCCGGCCGCGCGTCGTGACTTCGCGCAATTCGTCAAGCTCGGCGTTAAATCCACGCCGAATAACTCCAGGATCACTGGGGAGAGCGGGCGGGTCGTCAGCAATTCCGCGCATAATGACGTCGCGCACATCCGCCATCTCGTCCAGTTGTTGACAAAGCGCCGTCAAACGTCGACCTGCCGCCGCAGCGGATCTTCCGTTAGCCGAATCTTCGTTTGCCCCCGCGATCAGACGCCGCAAGCCCGGAACTTTATCTAACGACTGCCGCAACGCCAACAAGTCGCGCGGTGTCGCCGCTCCTAATGTCACGCGACTAGTTAACCGCTCAAGATCAAGAATTCCCTCAAGCTCCTTATGCAATTCCTCCCGCACCACAGTCTGCGATTTCAGCTCGCCGACACCATCGAGCCGGTCGTTAATTTCTGAAAGCAAAATCTCTGGCCGCAGGATCCATCTTCGCAGCAGACGAGCCCCCATCCCCGTGCACGTCTGATCGATCGCTTTCAAAAGCGTTGCCGAAGCATCGTCGTCCGCCGCTGGTTCAACCAATTCAAGATTCCGTATCGTCACGGAATCCAGAATCATCGCATCCTGTTGTTCGTAATAAGCCAGCCGATCCAGATGCTCAAGCCCAGCGCCCGCGGGACGCAGCGAAGGAATCGCAACCATGTCTTCGGGCTTACGAGCACTAATCGCCGACATTTCTCGCAAGTAATGGACAATCGCTCCCGCCGCCGCTGTAGCTTGCGGATGTCCCTGCAGCCCGAACCCTTCGAGCGCCACCACCCGAAAGTGTTCTTCCAACACGCGCGTCGCATGATCGGTTTGAAATATCCAATCGTCGAGCCGGGTTTCCACCGCGCCAAGCCCATCCATCTCCGTCGGAATGGCAGTAGGGAAGAGTGTCATCGGTCGCGGCAGAAGAATCTCGCGCGGGCGCAGCACGCCAAGTTCATCCCGTAAACGCACTTCCGCCTTTTCCCCCGAAAATTCCGTGGTGCGAAATTCGCCGGTGGAAAGGTCCACGAACGCCAAACCAATCAGCGGCTCTACGGTGCCTTTGCCGTGCGAGGATCGTTGCGCCGCACCCGACACCGCAGCTCCCAGCGCCATATTCGAAACGCCCACCCCGCCTCTTCGAGCCACCGCCGCAAGATAATTATTTTCCTTGGGCTCGACCAGCCCGGCTCCGCTCGCCGTTCCCGGCGTAACCACGCGGACGACTTCCCGTCGTACTAGATTCTTCCCGGGCCCGGGCTCCTCCATCTGTTCGCAAATCGCTACTTTGTGTCCGGCTTTGATCAATCGCGCGATGTAATTTTCCGCCGCGTGATAAGGCACGCCGCACATCGGTATCGCGTCGCCCTTTTCTTTGTTGCGTGCCGTCAGTGTAATTTGCAGGATTTTCGACGCTACAACCGCGTCTTCGAAGAAAAGTTCATAGAAATCCCCCAGACGGAATAGCAGTAGGGCAGCTGGATGCTGCTTCTTCAGCGCATGGTACTGCCGCATCAATGGGGTAGTCGCTTCGGTCATGAATGCAGGCCACGCCACGGACGGATCGCGGCAGGGCCAAGGTGGTAAGCGATTATCTGGCCGCCGCGCGTGTTTGGCAATACGTTCCTCGGGTTCAATTCGCAGTCATTGTTTTATACTGAGCCGTGCCCGGAAAAATAAGTTCTAAGCGCGAAATCGAAATCAAACTGCGGGTAACCGACCTCGCCGGCATCCTGCGCCGCCTCCGCAAACTCGGCGCCGTATCGAGAGGTCGCGTCCACGAGCTCAACACCGTCTTCGATATCCCCGGCTTCGGATTCCGCCGCTCTGGCCGCCTGCTTCGCCTCCGCCAGCAAACTCCGGCTCCTGGCAACAACGTGCGCGGCGGCGCTGCTTCCGCGATCCTGACCGCTAAGGCTCCCCCAAGTCCTCAGCCTCAGCTACCCGGCGGCACTAAAAAGCGTTTGTACAAGGAAGTCCACGAGAACGAAGAGCGAGTAAAGAACCCTCGCCGTCTGTCCCAGGCGCTAAACGCTCTAGGTTTTCGCCCCGGCTTCCGCTACGAAAAATACCGGACCAGCTTCCACCTCAACGGGCTTCACATCGACCTCGACGAGACCCCCGTCGGCACCTTCCTCGAACTCGAGGGCAGCCACACCGAGATCAACCGCACCGCCCGCGCCCTCGGCTTCACTCCTAAGGACTACATCCGCTCCACGTATTGGACTCTCTATGCCGCTGACTGCCGCCGTCACCACCGCAAACCGCAAAATATGTTGTTCGACGCGCAAAAATCTCGCTAAATCCTCACTCTTCGCTTGACAAACTTATCGTCTGCATTTACTAGTCGAAACGAGCATATGTGCATCGGAATGGAAGAGCATTCGTCCAATTCGGAGCCATGGAGTAGGGCCCTAACCGGTAACCCACGTTGTTCGCGGCCCGATTGCCCCGACCTCCAGCTCGTGGCAACGCAGCGGACCCATCGCGGCCCCGCTGGTGGCTCATTTTCGCAGTCAGCAGCTCGCAATAACAGGAAGGCGAAGCCAGGCCTAAACTAGCTTAGGGGTCTTACCGTTTGCCCGAGGCCGGTTTCAGCGCTGGCTTCGGGCATTTTTTTTGTGCCGGACTGAAACGCTGGCTGGGCGCGAGCCCGCCGCTCCGGCCATGTTCGATAAGGAGTCACCATGCTTCACGCAACCGAACTTCTCGGCGCTGAAACCTACGACTCCCACGGCAATTTCGTGGGACGCATAAAAGAAATGTTCGTTGAGCCCAGCGATCAGCCTAACCGTGTCTCGAAATTTCTCTTAAGCCGCGGCCAGTACCGCCCGCTGATCGCCCGCTTCGACCAAATCGGCATTATCAGTCCCGGCCGTGTCGCTCTCACCACCGACGAATCCGCATTGGAACTCTACCAGCCCAATGAAAGCTATCTTTCCATAGGAAAAGACTTGCTCGACCAGCAAATTATCGACACCAACGGTCGAAAAGTTGTCCGCGTAAACGACATCGACCTCGCCGACAACCGTACCAACGGCAACACCGAGCTTCGCATCACCCAGGTTGACATTGGCGTGGCTGGCGCCGTCCGCCGCCTGCTGCAGGGAATCGTCCCACCGATGGCCATCCGCAGAATTCAAGCCAAACTCCCGCCGCGAAAGATTCAGTGGGAGTTCGTTAACCTGGTCGAACCCGATCCGCTTCGCCGTGTAAAGCTGCGCCTTTCCAGTGAGAAACTAGCGGCCTTACATCCAGCAGATCTTGCCGACATTATGGAGCAGCTCTCTCCCGACGAGCGCCAGGGCATCATCGCCTCGCTCGACGAACAAACCGCCGCCGAAACCATCGCCGAACTCGACAAGCGTCTGCAGACCCAGGTCGTCGAAAACCTCGAACCTGGCCGCGCCGCCGACATCATGGAAGAAATGAATCCAGACGAAGCCGCTGACTTGATCGCCAGCCTCGAGCCCGCAAAATCGAAAGAAGTTCTGGACGAAATGGAGCATCGCGAAGCCAGCGAAGTGCAGGAGCTAATGCGCTTCCACGAAAATACCGCAGGTGGCATGATGACCACTGAAATGGTCGTCGTAGGGGAAGAAGCCACCCGCGGCGAGGTGGTCGATTACATCCGTTTCCACGAAATCGGTGTCGATCAAATTGACAACGTGATCCTCATCAATCGCGATGCCGCCCTCGCCGGCACCGTCCCGCTCGGCAGGCTGCTCCTGGCTGACTCCGACCAGCTAATGTCCGAACTCACTTCCGAGCCGCTGCTTTTCGTCACGCCGGACACAAAGGACAAAGAAGTCTTCGAACTGTTCGATAAATACAATTTGCGCAGCCTGGCCGTCGTCAACGAGCACAAACATCCAGTCGGCGCAATTACGGTGGACGACGTAGTCAGCAGAATGCACGCCAAAATCTAAACTGCGAGCATGACTATAGACCGATGAACGCCTGGGCCACAGTAACGGACACTCTGGCAGCGTGGAAGAAGCGCGGCACGAATCTCAATCGCCGCTCTGCTTTCTGGCGCAGGCGTATCGCTCTGTTCCTTGCCGTTGTGGGCCCCGGCCTGATCACCTCCAACGTTGACAACGACGCCGGTGGCATCAGCACCTATTCCCAGGCCGGAGCTCAATTCGGTTACACGCTGCTTTGGTCTCTGATCCCCATGACCATCGCCCTTTACGTCAGCGAAGAGATGTGCGCACGCATGGGTGTCGTCACCGGCAAAGGCCTCTCCGATTTGATCCGCGAAGAATTCGGTTTCCGCTCTACCTTCTTCGTGATGGTCGCCGCCCTCTTTGTGGATCTCTTCAACACCGTCGCGGAATTTTCCGGCGTCGCCGAAGCATCCGAAATTATGCATGTCAGCCGCTATGTGTCTGTCCCACTCGCCGCGATTGCAGTTTGGCTCCTGGTCGTTTACGGAAGCTATCGCATCGTAGAGAAAATTTTCCTGGTAGCCTGCGGTTTCTATCTTTCTTATGTTCTCTCTGCTTTCCTGGCTAAACCCGATTGGCTTCTAGCCGCACATTCACTCGTAATTCCTAGCGTCCATTTCAACGCTCCCTACCTCCTTATGGTCACCGGACTAGTCGGCACCACCATTGCTCCCTGGCAATTTTTCTATCTACAGGCAGGCTTCGTCGAAAAACGAGTTGGCCCGCGCCAGTATAAACACGCGCGCATGGACGTCCTTGTCGGAAGCATCTCCTGCATGATCATAGTTTTTTTCATCATCGTTTGTTGTGCTGCCACCTTAAACGTACACGGCCTCACCAACATCTCCAGCGCGAAAGAAGCCGCCCAGGCTCTGGTCCCGCTGGCAGGGAAGTGGGCTGGCGGCTTGTTCGCCTTCGGCCTTCTCAACGCGTCACTCTTCGCCGCTTCCATCCTCCCGCTTTCCACTGCGCACGTAATCTGCGAGGGCTTGGGTTTCGAAGCTGGCCTCGATCGCAAATTCAAAGAGGCTCCCGCCTTTTATTCCCTCTACACGGCGTTGATCGTAGTCGGTGCAGGCATCGTGCTGATTCCAAAAGCCCCACTATGGAAAATTTTGATTTATTCGCAGGTAGGAAACGGCATCTGGCTGCCCATCGTTTTGATTTTCATCTTAATCCTGATCAACCGCCGCGACTTGATGGGCGTGCACATAAATTCCTGGGGCTTCAACGTGGTCGCCTGGACTGCCAGCATCATCATGATCATTCTCACCTTGGTCCTAATCTACACTTCCGTCGTCCCGCAAGCCGGCTCTGAAGCCGGCGCTTTCATACATCGCCACTTCTTCTAAACCTCGCCACACCGTAAATCGTCAGCGATATCGCCGCAATTACGCGCACGAGCATCCATGGCACCGCAAAGCTTCTCTTCATCGCAATCCGCTCTGGCGTAAAATACAAGGATGAGCGGAAAATCGCCCACTCATTTTTTTAGGCGGGGAGTATGGCTGCTCGTTCCAACGGTCTTGTGTGTAAATCTCTTGGCCCAGCCTGCTTACTCTCGACGGCAGAATCCGGTCGATGAGCTTCGTATCTCGATTCTTCCCGGTTTAGTTTTTGTTCTCCCTCTCGCGAACAGCCACGACGCACTCGAAACTGCCACCAGCATTCCAGTTGGAACGATATTGCCCGTTCGCCTGAACTCCACCATCTCTTCCGACAAATCCAAACCTGGTCAAACAACCACCGGCAGAGTGATGCAGAACATTCCGTTGCCGCACGGCGCTTCGATAAAGACAGGCAGTAAGGTGGTTGGTCACATTGTCGACGTAAGCCCGGCTAATGCGCGCGCTCCGGCTCGCATCACCTTTCAGTTCGACAAAATAATCTCTTCGCATCGCACCATCCCCATCACCACGGACCTCAGAGTTATCGCCGGCTTCATGGAACTGGACGAAGCACAAATTCCCACAACAGGCGCCGGAGAGAGCGATGTTTACCGCTGGCTAACCACTGTCCAAATCGGCGGCGACGTTGTTTACGGCGACGGCGGTCCTGTCATAGCTGGCGATGACTCACATCAAGCCGTAGGGAAGAGAATTGATGGCGGCGTCGTGGGCCAGGTTAGGGCTAAAGCCGGTACAAATTGCCGTGGCGCCCTCGACGGTAACAACAGCCCGCAAGCTCTCTGGCTATTCTCCGGCGACGCGTGCGGTGTTTACGGTCTCGCGCACATCAGTATCGAACACGCCGGCAGGACCAACCCCGTCGGTTGCATAGTCCTAGCCTCCGACAATGGCAAACTAAAAATCCCAAGCGGAACAGGCATGCTTCTGCGCACCATCGCCCCAAATAATTAGTGTCAGTGGCTGACAAACGCAGGGATCGGAGACTTAAGACTTCGACGTAGCTCGCCTTGCGTGTGCCTCCACCGTATGTTAGTTTTTCTGGCTGTCTATCCTTCGAGCGAACCCTAGTGAAAGCTACTGAACTGTTGAAGCCCGCGAACGCCGAGGAAGCTGCCTCGCTCGATAAAATTGATTTGAAGCGCCTTCCGCAGCACGTCGCCGTAATCATGGACGGCAACGGCCGCTGGGCCCAGCGCCGTCACTTGCCCCGCATAGCCGGCCACCGCGCAGGAGTAAAAGCCGCGCGAGAAATCATCGAGACCTGCGCCCGCCTGAAGCTTTCTTACCTCACCCTGTATGCGTTCTCGTTGGAAAACTGGCGCCGTCCCCAAGCCGAAGTCGATTTCTTGATGCGCCTCCTCCGCGAATATCTGAAACGCGAGCTTCCCACCATCCACAAAAATAACATTCGTCTTCTGGTTATCGGACGCTCCGAACAGCTTCCCGAAGCCGTGCGCAAAGACATCGACCATGGCATGCGCCTTACCGCTCGCAACACAGGGATGAAGCTAGTCGTCGCTTTGAACTACGGCGGCCGCGCCGAACTCGTGGACGCGTTCAACGCCATGCTCGAACAAGTCCGCTCGAATGGCATGTCCGCTTTCCAGGCTGACGAGCAAACCGTCTCCGAGCATCTTTACACCGCCGGCCTTCCCGATCCCGACCTGTTAGTCCGCACCAGCGGGGAAATGCGCGTCAGCAATTTTCTTCTCTGGCAAATTGCCTATGCCGAAATTTACGTCACCGAAACGCTCTGGCCTGATTTTTCGCGCGCGCGACTTCTCGAAGCTCTCGTTGATTTTCAAAAACGCGAACGCCGCTACGGTGGACTCAACGCCTCTGCCGAACCCGTTACATCATCCAAGTCCGCCAAGCGTTCCCGCTGGACGGGTCGAGGCTAACGCCGGATGCTCCTGCGCATTCTCACCGCCATCGTCCTCATTCCCGTCGTCGTCGCCTTGGTCTGGTGGGGGCCACATTATCTTCTCGCCGGTCTTGCCGCCGTCGTCGCCATCGTAGCGCTCGTCGAATTTTTCATCCTCGGCGATCGTGTCGGCCTTCGCGCTTATCAGAAATGGACTCTCGTCTGCGCCGCCGGTTTGTTCTACGCGCAATATTCGCAGGAGTTTGTCGAAACGCATGCAATTGGCGAGGGAATTTCCCTGGTTCGTAGCGCCCAAGGCGGCGTTCTCTCCATCGAAGCCATCCTGCTCATTTTTGTTTTCGGCTGCGTTTGCATCGGACTTCTTACCCGCCGCGCCCTGCATGAAGTTCTTCCTTCCATCTCCATCAGTTCGGCAGGGCTTCTATTCGTGGCAATCCCTTTCAGCTATTTGGTCCGTCTGAACGATATGGCACCCGCTGGCCGCCAACTGGTTCTTTTCACCTTATGCATTATTTGGGCCGGCGATATGCTCGCTTACTTCGTAGGACGCGGTTTTGGACGCGTCCCCATGGCCCCCGCGCTCAGCCCCAAGAAAACCTGGGAAGGTGCCTTAGGTAACATCCTTGGCTCGCTGTTAGTGGCCGTTGTCTTCGCGCGCTGGATGCAAGTTGACGTAGTCACCCTGATGGTCATCGCCGGAGTCGCAAATATCGCCGGGCAAGCGGGTGACCTGATCGAATCAGCCTACAAACGCGCCGCCGCGGTAAAAGACTCCGGCAAACTTCTGCCCGGCCACGGCGGTGTCCTGGATCGTATCGACAGCCTCATCCTCGCTGCCCCAGTAGTCTGGATCCTGTATCAATGGCTAGGAAAGCCTTAGCCGTCGGCTTTAGATTTCGTAGCGCCGGGCTTCAGCCCGGCATTTTGCAGTTAGGCTTGTTTTTGCGGGTGAATTTCGCAGAGGCGGGATCTTGCCGGCTCACCCGTTCGTTTTGTCCTTTGATATTGTAGCGCCGGCATCCTGCCGGCTCAGTTGCTTTGAGCTTTTAATCCAACAGGGTGTCTTGACCGGTCTCGATGCTGCGCGGCGGACAGAGACATCTCAACCGCGCCAACGTCCAAGTAACGAGCGCGTTGCCATCAGGAATCATCGGAAAATTTCATCTGGAGCCAACATGTCGAAATCGCGTAGAGAATTTTTCACTGAAGCCGCACTTGCCGTTCTGGCCGCTTCCGTCCCATGCTCTGCCCAGGAACAAAAACCCGACGCCCCTGCCGGAGCCCCTCCTGCCTTCGGCACCGCAAAACCCGTCGGCCCCGAAGTCTCTTCCTCGACATTCGCCGAAGCGGAGAAACTCTTCCAGGTAGAACTCACCGAGCCCGAGCGCGCTCAAGCAGCGTTCAGTTGGCGCGTCAGCATGGCCCCACTCTACGAACGCCGTACCGGCCCGCTCAAAGTCTCCTTGGAGCCGGGACTCGCTCCCTATTCGCAATGGAACCCAATTCTCCCCGGTGAGAAAACGCTCCCCGCGCGCAACCAATTCGTCCGCAGCAAAGCTGATCCAGGTCCGCTACCCGCTAAGGACGAAGACATCGCCTTCGCCACCGTCACTCAACTTTCCCGCTGGATCGAACAGCGCCAGCTAACTTCCGAGCGCCTTACCAATCTCTATCTGGATCGACTCGAGAAATACAATCCCACGCTGCGCTGTGCCATCACCGTTACTCGTGAGTTAGCCCTAACCCAGGCGAAACGCGCAGACCAGGAAATCGCCGCCGGAAAATATCGCGGTCCTCTCCACGGCATTCCCTGGGGTGGCAAGGATCTTCTCGACACAGCAGGCATCCCCACCACCTACGGCGCCGAACCATTCAAAGATCGCATCCCTGCAAAAGACGCTGCCGTAGTAGCGCGTCTCCACGAAGCTGGCGCAGTTCTCGTCGCAAAGCTAAGCCTCGGCGCATTAGCCTTGAATGACATCTGGTTCGGCGGTCAAACAATGAATCCGTGGCTGCTGGAAGAAGGTTCGTCCGGTTCCAGCGCTGGCCCCGGTGCTGCAACGGCAGCAGGCCTCGTGGGTTTCTCGATTGGGAGCGAAACTGGAGGCAGCATCGTCTCACCCTCCATGCGCTGCGGCATCACCGGTTTGCGTCCCACCTACGGACGCGTCGCACGCACAGGCGCCATGACCCTCTGCTGGTCCCTCGATAAGCTAGGCCCCATGGCCCGCAGCGTTGAGGACACTATGCTCGTCCTCCAAGCCATCTCCGGCCCCGACCCAGGCGATATCTCAAGCGTGCCCAGCAAACTGGATTTCGACGCCTCAACCTCAGTTCAAGGCCTCCGAGTCGGCTATTTCCCAGAATGGATGAAACAAAACCCCGCCACCGACGTGGACCGCGCCGCATTGGAGACCATCAAGAAAGTTGGCATGGTCCCGGTCGAAGTATCCCTTCCAAATTGGTCCTACGACTCTCTCGATTTGATACTCTTCGCCGAAGGCGCCGCCTCTTTCGAAGAACTCACCCTGAGCCACGCCATCGACCAGTTGAAGGTCCAGACGTTCGACGCATGGCCCAACCTCTTCCGCCAATCCCGCTTTCTCTCCGCCGTTGACTTCGTCCAGGCCGACCGCATGCGGCGCAAAGTGGCCCAGGAGATGGCAAAATTGGTCAATCTAGTTGACCTACTTATCGTCCCATCTCTGCGTGACGAAATGCTCACTATCACTAATTTCACGGGCCACCCGTCGCTCACTTTGCGTGCCGGTTTCGTCGAAGTGTCCGAAGCCCGCAGCGACTGGGCCCCCGATCCAAGCCGCCCGTTGCCAAAGTTTTCGCCCCCGCGTCGCGTCCCCCACGGCATAACCCTGATAGGCCGCCTCTTCGATGAAGGCACCCTAGCCAGCGCTGGCCTAGCCCTCGAGCGCGCATTCAACGTAGCCAGCGAGCGCCCTCCGCGGATTTTGAACGGTCGCCTAGCGCCGCCCAACCTCTGATCTTTTCGTTTGGGCAATTTTCATCGGGTCGGATCTATACGTTGTGGCGCCGCGTGTGCCCATATCCCGGCGATTGAATTGAAGCGACGGGTTTTTGATTTGCCCGGGGTCTTTGGCCCGGCATCTTGCCTTTGCACTTCCGAAACGTCGGTCGCGCATTCGCATATTTTCCCAAACACCCATAAAATAGGGTCACATGAAGAAGATCGCGATACTTGGTTCGACCGGCTCCATCGGCCGCCAAAGCACTCAAGTAATTGACTCACTTCCAGGAGAATTCCAAGTCGTCTCGCTAGCGGCCGGCTCAAATATTTCTCTCGTCGCCGAGCAAGTAAAAAAATATCGGCCGCAATTAGTTTCTGTGGGCACAGAAGCCGGAGCGCTCGAACTTTGCGCCATACTCAAAAAGAACCGCGGACATAAAAACGCCGCCTCCGGCAAACGCAGTGATTCCCAAGTCGACCACTCCGATCCCGAAATACTTTTTGGTGCGGAAGGGATCGAACGCGTCGCCACGCATCCTGACGTCGAACTGGTCATCTCGGCGGCGGTTGGCGTGGTTGGTTTGCCTGCCACCTACAAAGCTATCGAGATGGGAAAATCTATCGCGCTCGCGAACAAAGAAGTTCTGGTCGCTGCAGGCGAAATCGTGATGGCCGCTGTGAAACGCCACGATGTCGCTCTTCTTCCAGTTGATAGCGAACACAACGCCATCCACCAATGCCTTCGCGCCGGCCAAAGAAGCGAAGTAAAACGCTTGGTTCTGACCGCCTCGGGCGGCCCGTTCCGCAATACTCCGATCGCTAAGATGAACAAGGCGACTCCCAAGCAGGCTCTCGCGCATCCAAACTGGAAGATGGGGAATCGTATTACGATTGATTCTGCTACGCTGATGAACAAAGGCTTCGAGGTGATCGAAGCACGTTGGCTTTTCGATGTGGGGCTGGATCAGATTCAGGTTGTAATTCATCCGCAATCCACAATTCATTCGATGGTGGAATTTGTGGATGGTTCAATTCTGGCACAGCTTGGAGCAACGGACATGCGCATGCCCATTCGTTATGCGCTAACCTATCCGGAGCGGGCACCGTCGAATGATTGTGCCCTTGATTGGTCCACTTTACGCAAGCTTGAGTTTGCAGAAGTTCCGGTGCGGAAATTTCCGTGCTTGGGTCTCGCGAAAGCAGCGTTGAAACAAGGTGGCCCGGCGCCGTGCGCATTGAACGCCGCTGACGAAATCGCCGTCGCGGCGTTTCTTGAGGGCAAACTTTCGTTCCCCGGCATCGCCGCTGTAATCGAACGCGTGCTCGAACGTATGCCGCGTTGCGCGTTCAATAAAATTGACGACGTGCTGGCGGCCGATGCCGAAGCACGACGACTAGCGCGAGAAGAGGCTGGGCGCAGGAAAAATTAAACTTGAGGCAATAATGGCAAATTTTCACAATGCACTGGTAGCAATCATTTCGGTGACCCTCGTTCTGGGCATCGTGATATTCGTTCACGAATGGGGACATTTCATAGCCGCAAAGCTTTCCGGCATTCGTGTGGATGTATTCTCGTTCGGCTTCGGCCCGCGCGTTTTCGGAGTAAAGCGCGGCGACACGGATTACCGGCTAAGCGCGCTGCCGTTCGGCGGCTACGTGCGCATGGCTGGCGACAATCCTGTGGAAGAGCGCACCGGCGCCGATTACGAATTTCTCTCCAAGCCTCGTTGGGTCCGCATGATCATCGCCGTGGCCGGCCCCATAATGAACATCCTTCTTGCCTTCGTTCTGTTTTGGGGGATTTTCTGGCTGGTCGGCCTTCAGTCGGACTCCTATCTGCGAACGCCCGCGCTGGTTGCCGCAATCCCGCAAAAAGAAGCAGGCGCTTCGGGCATCCAACCCGGCGATCGCATCGACGCGGTGAACAGCGTTCAAACCCCGACGTGGGAAAAAGTCCTCACGCAACTTGAAAACGCAAAACCGAACGATTCGGTGACGATGAAAGTTGACCGCAACGGCACCGAGCAAATACTGAACGCGAAAATCCCAGCCGGCGCGAGCGATATCGACGAAGTCATCGGTTATCCGCTAACTCCTGCGATTGTGGATGAAATCGGAATCGGCACTCCGGCGGAGAAAGCGGGGTTGAGAGCGGGCGATAAAATCGTGGCAATAAACGGGAAGTCTATCGCCACCTGGCAGCAGTTGGTTGAGGTTGTGCACAGCTCCAACGGCCATCCTGTCCAGTTTGCGGTGCAGCGAGACGGGCAAACTTTGAACTTCAACATCACTCCTGTTCAAGGCATGGACGCGGACGGGAGCATGGTCTGGCAGGTCGGCGTCGCGCGACAATTTCAAGCAAATTACCAACGCCAGCCTTTCTTTCTCGCCGCGAAAGAAGCAGGACTTCAAACCGTATCGGGCATGAAGCAAATTGGCGAAGTTCTCGCGGGGCTTTTTACCGGACGCGTGAAACTCGGCCAATTGCAGAGCGTCGTCGGAATTGCAAGGCAATCCGGCCGGGCGGCGAAACGCGGGCCAGTCGATCTGATCGTTCTGACCGCGGTGATCAGCCTGAACCTCGGCTTGCTGAACCTGCTGCCAATTCCAATCCTGGATGGTGGCCACGTTCTGATGCTGCTCATCGAGGGGTCTCTCCGACGCGACCTAAGCATCGCCGTAAAAGAGCGATTCGTCCAGGTGGGCCTGGTATTCTTGCTGGGTATCTTCGCGTTCGTAATGTACAGCGATATTTTCAAGCTGATTCAAAGTCAAAATATTCATCCCTAACGACCACTCATGGACGGAATTTTCGCCGTGATCGCGCACGTTCGTGCAAAACCGGGCTAGGGATCTCGCGTTGGCCAGGTGTTGGAAGGCTTGCTGGTCTCCACGTGCGGTGAAGCCGGCTGCATCAACTACGATCTTCACCAATCCCACATAAACCTCGCTCTTTTCGTGTTTTGAGAAAACTGGAAAAACGAAGCGGCTCTCGAAGGGCAAGCGCGTTCGGCCCACATTCAATCCTTTCCGAACACTTGCGAACGAAATCCTTGTCGCCCTGTGGAATCACGAAGGGGAAACCGACTTGTAGGATTCGCAAACACCTTCATCACCCATTTCTTCCGGTGCGATTTTGGTATAATCTCAGTTAATCCAATGTCTGCTACTCCCGCACACCGTGTATCCACCGGCGAACGTATCAATCACGAACCACCTGGTCGTCTTCAGAGTGAACTCGGGGCGCGCGGAATTCGGCTCACGCGCCAGCGGCGGGTTCTGCTGCAAGTAATGGAGACCGCGCGCCGCCACTTGGATGCCGGCGAGATTCTCGAGCGCGCCCAGAAAATGGATGCCGGAATCACGCGCGTCACCGTGTATCGCACACTCGATCTTTTGAAACGCCACGGTTTGATCGACGAGCTCGACCTTCTTCACCTCCGCGGAGACCGCCATTTTTACGAAAGTCACGGTCCGCGTGACCACATCCACGTGGCCTGCATGGGTTGCGGAAAAGTTCGCGAGTTTGAAAGCGAGCTATACGAAGAATTGAAGCGCCAAATTTCCCGCGATTGCGGCATCGAGATCAGCGTCTCGCGCACAGAAGTAGGCGGCCTTTGTGGGGACTGCCGTAAGCGCCGCGCATCCGCGAGCAGCTAATAGTTTGGCCGGGCTTGCTGGTCCTTCTATTCCGTCCGTCTCTTATCAGTAGTCACAGTTTTCAGTCAGTGGCTTCCAGAGCGGCCTCAATTAGTGGAAACTCGCTAGGCACGATCGGAGTGATTCCGCAGTGATTCGCATTTGAAGCGCAAGAATAAAAACTCGAAAACACATGGACATCAATACTGCCGGATCAAAGTGACTGAGCGCCAATGAAAATTCGCTTCGTGCGATTCCTTACCCTGCTGTTGATCTTCGCGCTGATTGTTCCGGCCCTCGATGCCCGACAGCCTACCTATGCCCGAAAGGCGATGGTGGTTGCTGAAGAGGATCTGGCCACCGAAGTCGGCGTCTCAGTTCTTCGTTCCGGGGGAAATGCAGTCGATGCCGCCGTAGCAGTCGGCTTCGCATTGGCTGTAACGCATCCCTACGCGGGGAATATCGGTGGCGGCGGATTCATGCTCATACGCATGGCTGACGGCCGGACCACGTTCATCGATTTTCGCGAAAAAGCCCCGGCCGCTGCGACTCACAATATGTATCTAAGCGCGAGCGGCACACCCACGCCTGATAGCGTGGTAGGTTGGCGCGCGGCTGGAGTTCCGGGCACGATCCGCGGCTTGGCACTAGCAAACAAAAAATACGGCCGCGAACCCTGGGCTGAACTCGTGAAGCCTGCGCTGAGTCTCGCGACGAACGGTTTCCCCGTTTCCAAATGGCAGATGGATTCCTGGCACCGGTCTTCGGCTCTGCTTTCGCAGTTTCCCGAATCGAAGCGCATTTTTCTAAAAGATGGCGCTTACTACGACTGGCAGGAAACTTTCAAACAACCTGAGCTCGGGCGCACTCTGGATCGCATCGCCCGCCTGGGACCCGCTGATTTCTACGACGGCGAAACCGCGCACATTCTCGCAAGCGAAATGGCAAAAAATGGAGGCCTCATCACTCTCGCCGACTTGCATGATTATCAAGCAGTCGAGCGCACGCCGCTGGAAGGGGATTACAGGGGCTACCACATCATCACATCGCCGCCACCAAGTTCCGGTGGTGTTGGTCTGCTGCAAATGCTCGCGATCCTGAACGGCACCGGCTACGAAAAGTCGGGCGCAGGCTCCGCCGTAAGCTACCACTACATGGCGGAAGCAATGCGTCGCTACTTTGCCGACCGCAGTAAATATTTGGGCGATCCCGGATTTCGTAAAAGTTCCCGTCGCCGCATTGCTCGCGCCCGCGTATATCGATTCGCGAAGAGCGACAATTCGCCCGGATCGCGCCACACCCGCCGAACAAATTGCACCGGGGCTAACCACAGCTAGCGAAGGAACGAGCACGACGCACTACAACATCGTCGATCAGGAGGGAAACGCGGTCGCGGTAACCTATACGCTGAACAACGGCTACGGCAGCGGCGTGACCGTGCCCGGCGCGGGATTCCTGTTAAATGACGAAATGGATGATTTCGCCGCCAAACCCGGCGAGCCGAATATGTTCGGACTCGTTCAAGGCGAGAACAATGCTATCGCTCCCGGCAAGCGGCCACTTTCTTCCATGACTCCCACGATACTCCTGAAAGAAGGCAAGCCGTTTTTGGTTCTAGGTGCGCCGGGTGGTCCACTGATTATCACATCGGTCCTGCAAGTGATCCTCAACGTAATTGATTTCGGAATGAACGCGCAAGATGCTGTCGACTTTCCGCGCATCCATGATCAGTGGAGACCGGATCGCCTGGACACGGAGTTCGGTGTATCTCCTGATACGATTGCTCAGCTCCAGCGCATGGGCTATCAAACGGAAACTGCAAATCCGGGCGAACACGCCAGAGTGGAAGCCATTTTAATCAGCGATGGATGGTTGCAAGGAGCGGTGGACGGCCGAGGCAGCGGAGGAAAAGCGGCAGGCTACTGATTACGTCGCGATTTATTCTGCAATTCGAAGTCGCGCGATTGCGCGAGCTTCTAGAACGGCATTGACCCGTATTTCGCTTCAAACTCCGCCAGTGGCACCATATCGATCGCGTCCCACGGACATCCTTCCAAAAACGCGCCGTCAGGCCCCTTGCTGGTACAAAGTTTGCAGCCGATGCAAAGCAGGGGATCGACAAGGATTTTTCCAAAAGGCTCGTGCTCCGGATCGGGAACCCAAAACATGCATTCCGCCACCGGACAATAATCAACACATGCAGGAGAGCCCGAGCATCCCGTACACATGTCGTTGATCACTGCGACAATGTGCGGCTTGCGTTTTCGCCGAGTGTTGGTGCCTTCCGAAATCGGCTCGTACTTGAGGACCTCGCCCTTTACAAAGGGCGCGACTTCCGGAGTTATATCAGCCACTCGGCCTCCCGGGACTTGATTGCTTCCTCATTTTCGTCGGACAGGGCAGGGAAGTCAATCGCCTACAAGATTTCCGTTTACCTTGTCAGGGTAGAAGTTTCTGTGCCTCTTCCCAAATTTGCTGGAATACTTTTCCAGCCGGCTCCGCCTTGGAGAGTGCCGCTGACTGACCAGCCCAAGCCTGCATTCGTTGCACGTCGCCTTCCTGCTGTGCGAGAGCACGCATCGCAGCAGTAAGTCCACGTTGTACCGGATAAGGCGCAGGGGCGGGCGCATCTTCGGCCATCGCGGCGCGAACATAATTTGTCGCAATGCTTCGTCCGGCTCGTCCACTGAACGCTCGCGTAAGAACGATTTCCTCCGGTGCAGTTTGGCCGATCACGTTAGCCCACGCCGGATGAATTTTCGCTTCCGGACAACGCAGAAATCCAGTTCCGATCTGTGCAGCGCTTGCGCCCAGAGTGATCGCTGCGGCCACTCCCCTTGCATCGGCGATGCCGCCTGTGGCGACTACCGGCACTTTCACCGCGTCCACCACGGCAGGCAGGAGAGCGAACAACCCGACCAACTTTCTTTCCGCATCAGCCTGGTTGAAGCAGCCGCGGTGCCCGCCGGCTTCTGCTCCTTGGACGGTGATCACGTCTGCTCCTGCAGCTTCCGCCGCACGCGCTTCTGTCACGGCAGTAATGTTCGCGATCCACGCGATGCCGTGCTTTTTAAGCTTCGCCACAAATTCAGGAGGGTAAAGACCCATCACCGACGAAACCGCCGGAGGTGCAATCGCTAATAGTGCCTCGCACTGTGACGCAAAATCAGGCGGCGTCGTATCGCCAGCTTCCGCCGGCACTGCAGGACCCCAAGACGAAAGAAACTTACGGACGCGCGTTTCGTGCTCCGCGGCGCGTGTAGGTGCTGGTTCCGGAATCCACAAGTTAATTTGGAATGCGCCGTTGCTCGCGGAACGCACCTCGTTGGCCCAGGCGATTATTTCCGCGGGCTGCATGAGGAGCGCGCCGCAAGCTCCCAATCCCCCAGCGTTTGCGATCGCAATCGAAAGAGAAGGCGCGCTTGCCCCCGACATTGGCGCGAGCAGCACGGGCGCTCGCAGAGAGAATCGCGCGCAAAAAGCATCAACACGGTTCTTGGCGAGGCGCATTGACTCTCCCTGACTCCCGCTAACGCTACGGGATGATGACCAGACGCGAGCGGCCTTCTCGTTGCCACGCGCTCTCGATATCGGCAAGCGGAACGCGTTCCGTGTCGACACGCAATTTGCCGCTGACGCCGTACGCCAACACTTGTTGAAGCGCGTCCATCAGGATCTCTGGCGCCGGCATTCCGGCGGTGCCCATAATCGTTACCGGTGCACTTCGCAGCACGGCCGCCGGAAGGGAGATGGTGGCGCTCGCCGATTCGCCTACTTGAACTAGACGAGTTTCCGATGCAATGGCCGCGAATTCGTTGCGTGTGAGAGCGGCAAGCAGCGCCTCTGTCGGTGGTCCCCACAAATAGTCGATTACAACTTGAAAGCCTTTGTCCCCGGCTTCACGCGCAAAGATTTTGGACAACTCCTCTCCCGATTTATCGAGCTGTATAGTCGCATCAGCTCCTAGTTCGAGCAGGGAATTCAAAGCTTTCTCGTTTCGTCCGGCGGCGACCACTCGTCCAGCGCCGAGGATTTTTGCCACCTGCACAGCGAGTTTTCCGGTAACTCCGGTCGCGCCTAGAATCAAAACCGTCTCGCCCGGAGCCAACTTCGCACGCTCTTTCAGCGTGAGCCAGGCAGATACGCCGGGATTGGGCAATGCCGCAGCGATATCGTCATTCAAGCCGTCAGGCAGCGCGAAACATTGTACGCGCCGCACCACCGTACGCTCGGCCATCGCGCCATACGGACGCCGAGCCCCGGCAAAAAACACGCGGCTCCCGTCGTCAAGATGACCAACTCCGTCGAGCCCGCACACCGCCGGCAATTCACGAAATCTTGCGTAGTGCGTGCCAGCAGCTATTTGTTTATCGACAGGCTTGAGTGCAGCAGCACAGACTTTGACGATTACTTCCCCTTCCGCGGGAACCGGCTCGGGGAATTGTTCGAAACGTGGAGGCTTGCCCAGAGCATGAAGTACGGCGGCGTTCATCTTACTTGCGCATGGTGCTGATCAAATTGTCAGTGAATTCCGTGGTGCTGGCCGTGCCACCAACATCGCGCGTGAGCGATTTCCCTTCGCGGTAAACTTTGAACAGCGCATCTTCTACGCGCTTTGCTGCTGCCAGCTCATCGATGTGCCGCAGCATCATGATCGAACTCATCAGCAACGCGGTGGGATTGGCAAGATTCTTTCCGGCGATATCCGGAGCCGTTCCATGTACAGCCTCGAAAACCGCCACCGTCTCGCCGATATTTCCGCTGGGCACCACCCCCAAGCCGCCCACAAGCCCCGCCGCCAGATCGCTCATAATGTCGCCATAAAGATTCGTCAACAAAAGCACGTCGAACTGGTTGGGGTTCAAGACCATCTGCATACAAGCGTTGTCCACAATGATTTCTTTGTATTCGATTTCAGGATATTCCGCAGCCACTTTGCGCACGGAAGTGAGAAAAAGACCGTCGGAAAGCTTCATGATGTTCGCTTTGTGCACCGCGTGAATCTTCTTCCGTCCAAACTTTCGCGCATATTCAAACGCGAATCGTGCCACGCGCGTGGACGCCCGCTCGGTGATAATCTTCAAGCTTTCCACTACGCCGGGAACCACCGTGTGCTCCAGGCCGGCGTACAAGTCTTCGGTATTTTCGCGGACGATAACGATGTCCACATTGTGAAAGCGCGATTGCACGCCTTCCAGATTCTTCACCGGCCGCAAATTCGCGTAAAGATCCAGCGCTTTTCGCAACCCCACGTTTATGCTCGGAGCGCCAGTACCCACCGCTGTCTCCATGGGCCCTTTCAGCGCCACTCGGTTTTTGCGTATGGATTCCAGCACGCCGGCGTGCATGAAGTCGACTCCCCGGCGCTCCACTTCGGCGCGCGACGCAATTTCTTCCCATTCGATTTCCACGCCCGCGCCGGCCAATATTCGCTGAACAGCTTTTGAGACTTCCGGACCGATCCCGTCTCCGGGAATCAAAGTGATGGTGTGTTTCATGTAGGGTACTCATTTTAGGGAGGACTGCACCGTGCATCAACCCCGATTTACGGCCGCCCGAACCAGTGTGGCCAGCGGGGAAATACCTTCAGAATCTGGCAGTTAACCTAACCGCAGCACCCTGCGGAATCCAATCGCCTATCGCCAGAATCTGATATAATGTCTCTGGAATCGTAACGCATGATCTATTCATGCGAAATTTGTGGAGGCTTTGCGAATGGTTCAACTAACACCCGTGGCAGTTACAAAAGTTAAGGAAATTCTGCAGCAGCAGACTCCCTCGCCGGCAGGTTTGCGCGTGGCCGTGGTTGGCGGAGGCTGCTCTGGCTTTAGCTACCACATGGCTTTTGAAAATCAAGTGAACGAGAACAGCGACAACGTGTACGAATTTGAAGGTTTGAAGGTTCTCGTCGACCAAATGAGCGAAATGTATCTGGAAGGCGTTCAGATCGACTATATCGAAACGATCGAAGGCTCGGGCTTCAAGTTTAACAACCCGAACGTGAAGAGCACTTGCGGTTGCGGCAGTTCCTTCAGCGTTTAGTAGCTTGTGTGCGATCCCGCTATTGTCACTCCGAATCCCCGGCCGCAGTTTGGCCGGGGTGACGTACCCACTGTCTCCCTGAACTCGCTTGTCGTTGTTGTAGATGACTGTTCCGGCTCGCTTGCTGGCTCAGTTCTATGATCATCGCCCTGGCCCAATTCAATCCGACAGTCGGTGATTTTGAAGGCAACTCCGCGCGTATTCTGGAACTGACGCACGAAGCGCAGTCTCGCGGCGCGGAGCTTGCCGTCTTCTCCGAGCTATGCCTGTGCGGCTATCCGCCTCAAGATCTGACTGAGCGTCCAGCGTTTGACGAGCTCAACCAGAAAGAACTAGTTCGTCTCGCGAAGCGAATTCCCATCCCGTCTCTCGTAGGCTACGTTGGTGGAGCGCAGGACAACACCGGGAAGCCGGTAGCCAATTGCGCGGCCCTAATCGCAAACGGACAAATTCTTTTCGAGCAGCGAAAAATGTTGCTGCCCACCTATGACGTCTTCGACGAGTCGCGTTATTTTCAACCCGCGCATACGCAGCATGTTTTTCCGTTCAACGCGGAAAAGCTCGGCATCACCATTTGCGAAGATTCCTGGAACGATGAACGCTTTTGGAACCAACGTCTCTATGACCGCGATCCGGTAGCCGAAATAGTCGGGAAGGGAAGTACCCTGCTTTTGAATCTTTCTTCTTCGCCCTACACGATCGACAAGCGCTCTTTGCGTCACGATATGCTGCAGACAATCGCCAAGGAATATCGCCTGCCCGTCGTGTACGTAAATCAGGTCGGCGGCAACGACAGCCTTATCTTCGATGGATCGAGTGTTGCCTTCATGCCCGATGGTCGCGTCGCCGCGCGCGCAAAATCATTCGAAGAAGACCTCGTACTTTTCAACAGCGTCACCGGCGAAGGAGATATTCGCCCGCCGGTTGAAGATGAACTCGAAACCGCCTATCGCGCCCTCGTGCTTGGCACGCGCGATTACGTTCGCAAATGTGGATTCAAGAAAGTCGTAGTGGGCTTGAGCGGAGGTGTTGATTCGGCCCTAGTCGCCGCCATCGCTACCGACGCGCTGGGCCGCGAAAACGTTCAAGGCGTGGCTATGCCCAGCCCCTATTCCTCCCAAGAAAGCATGCGCGATGCGCGTCAGCTCGCTGAAAATCTCGGTATAAAATTCCTGGTGCTACCGATCAACGACACTTTCGACAGCTATCGCAAGACTCTCGCGGGAGCTTTCGCCGGCACTAAAGAGGACGTAACCGAAGAAAACATCCAAGCCCGTATCCGCGGCAATCTGCTCATGGCGCTCTCCAATAAATTCTGCTCCATGGTCTTGAGCACCGGAAATAAATCAGAGACAGCAGTGGGATATTGTACGCTCTACGGCGATATGGCGGGCGGCCTTGCGGTGATTTCAGACGTTCCTAAAACAATGGTTTACGAGCTCTCGAAATTCGTGAACCGCAAAAGGGAACTGATCCCCGTAGAAACCCTCACCAAGCCTCCGTCAGCCGAACTCCGCCCCAATCAGAGGGACTCCGACACCCTGCCTGATTACGATGTCCTCGACCGTATCCTTAAAGCTTACGTGGAAGATCTTCGCAGCCCGGAGGAAATCGCCGATCACTACGGCTTCCCTCTAACGTTAGTTCGGTCCGTCGCCCTGCGCGTGGATCCAAACGAGTACAAGCGAAAGCAAGCCCCGCCAGGGCTGAAAATCACTTCCAAAGCCTTCAGCGTGGGCCGCCGCTTCCCCCTAGCTCAAAAATTCTCGGTCTAACGTATAGCTGCCTTATTCCGTAGCAAACTTATCCCGCGAAAATCATGGCGCTGCCGCAAGACCCCCCGCACCGATTTAGTTTTTCCGTAAACCCTTAAACGCAAGACCGCTCATTGAATTTTCTTTTGGCGCTCCGCCTGCGAGGAACTACAATCCGTTGTCTTAATTTACGACCAGATTAATCTCGCAGATTCTTTGAGGAGCAAAAAAGAAATGTTCCAATGCGCAGTGCGCAATTCATTCATCGCAATCGTTCTATCCGCCGTGGCTCTAGCTTTCTCGACCGCCGCACAAACAACGCAAACAGCGCAAACTCCCGCACCATCGGCCGCACCGTCCCCCGAGCAAGCCAAAATCCTGCAGTCGACAGAAGCTTTCATTCGAAACCTATTTGCCTGGGGCCCCGACGTTAAAGTCACCCTAGGCCCCCTGAAGCCATCCGTCTCCGCAGAGTTCTACGATGTACCGGTCCAGCTAACCGTAAACAACCAAACTAACTCTGGAACAGTTTATGTCAGCAAGGACGGCAAATCCTTCCTCCGCGGCGACATCTACGACATGTCCGCCAATCCCTTCGCCGACAATCTCGCCCACATGAATATAGAAGGTAACCCCTCGCTCGGACCCGCTAACGCCCGCGTCACCATTGTCGAGTTCAGCGATTTTGAATGCCCACATTGCCGCGAACTCTTCCGCACCCTCAAGAGTCTGGAGCCGCTGTATCCGCAAGTCCGCGTGGTCTTCAAAGATTTCCCACTAACGCAGATCCATCCCTGGACGGAGACCGCCTCGATCGGCGCCCGCTGCGCCTACATGCAGTCGCCCGACGCCTTCTGGCAACTCCACGACGCCATCTTCGAGAGTCAGGATCTAATCTCGACGGAAAATGTCTGGGAAAAGGTTACGGGGTTCGC
The DNA here is from genome assembly GCA_963838475.1 of uncultured Acidobacteriota bacterium. Taxonomy (GTDB): domain Bacteria; phylum Acidobacteriota; class Terriglobia; order Acidiferrales; family UBA7541; genus Palsa-295. The sequence goes on along the minus strand of CAWIRJ010000002.1, from coordinate 569,471 downwards.
CAAAGCCGCCGGTTTGGATACTGACGCCTTCAAGGCCTGCATGTCCTCGCCCGGAGCTCAAAAAGCCGTGGACGCTAACCGGGCCGATGGCATAGCCGTGGGCGTGACCAGCACCCCGACAGTTTTCGTCAACGGTCGTATGCTGATAGGCGGAGACAAGCCCACCCTCGAGCAGTACATAAAGTACGAGCTGGCCAAGCCGCATCAACCTAGTTCCGGGCCAGGCGACCCCACCCAAGCCAACCCACAACCAAAATGATCCCGTGCGGAACGAATCACACGCGAGACTGAATGCTGCTCCGAGGCATCAGCCGCCCGAGTCGGCGACTCATATCAGCCAAGCGGCGCCAGCACCGCTAGAACTTGCATTTAGAAACATAATACTAATTCCCACACCTCACACCTTATCTGGTCTGGCGATCCGAGTCAACAGATTTTATGCACGTGGCAGGCTTCCAGGCTTCTTGGCTGCTTTTGCGGTTACTGCAAATAAACGCGGGGCTGGATTGGTCGGAGTAGGCACTAGGAGTCAACGGCTCGCCTCCTAAGCTGCGAGTTATCCTGGTGCGCCTGTCGGCACGTGTACTTACTCCAAGCTGGCCGTCAAGGATCATCGCTTCTCCTGGCGAAGGACCCACCCGGGCCAGCGCTTACCTTGGTGCTGAGTGAAATAATGTCGGGGGCGAAATGCAGGATTGAGCGTAGCAGGCCGGGTGTTGACCTTTTTCCAGATAAAGGTGTAGCGAAGCCGTTCGCCTTTTGCTGAATGATGTCGGGGAGCAATGGAGGATGAGGCCTAGCAGGTGAAAGCCGTCGACGTGATTACTCAGGCGAGCGGCTGAGGACGATGCAGCCGCCTCTATCGCTCGAAACCTGGGCGGTGGAAGTGAACAAAATGGCGAAAGTGATGGGTCGGCTCCCCAAGCCGCCGGTAAGCTTCGTCGGAACTAGGCGCCAACGAAATGGCAGGTTTGTTACCAGGGTTTACCCAGGTGTTGGATGAATGCGTCCAGGAGGATATTGGGATCAGCGGCGCACTGGTAAGGGAACCAGAAGAAGCCGGCTTGGGCCCAACTGGCACCCCAGCTGTTTTGCACTTTGAAAGCACCAAGGGTTGCGCCGGGGCATTCGACAGAGTCGTCGTAGCCGCAGAAGAATACTTCGTGGCCGCCTAGGAACGATTCCCTGCTGCGATCCGGCACCGGCATCAACCCGGTGTTGGCGAGGGCGGCAGACTCGAAGGAATTATACGCGTTGAAGCCGGCGATGAAGCCGTAGCCGGACGCGAGGCACGCTTTCATGTCCTGCACATTTGTTAGCGCGTGGTAGGCGCCGCCGCGATACAGCAGCGCTTCTTGCGAGTCGGAGACGCTTGGAGAATTTTGAAAGGCGCTTGGATTGTATGGATCGTCAGCTTCCAGGCAGACACCGAATTGATTCAGGGCTTTTACGCAAGTGCGTCCGCTGGAACCTACGTCACCTTTGTTGCGGTCGCCATCGAGGGCACGCTCTTGGTAATAGAGGTAGAGCGGGCTGAAGATTGGCTGCTGGTTTTTGTATCGGCGCCACAGAAACTCCGTCATGGCGGTGCCAGCGAAGGCGGTGCAAGCTCCCAGATCACCTTGGTCGCGAACGGGACCGCACCACTCTGTCAGGTCGATCACCGACGGAATTGTTTTTGGTAACGAGAGGCGGGCCACGCCGTAGTCTCGGGCGTCGGGCTTGCTTTTGAGAGCGCCGTATCTGCGATTATTTGGCGAGATTGGCAGTGTCATTTTTTGTTCTCCGTTTTTGTCCGTTGAGATCATTGCGGAGATTTGCTCCACCGATTCCTGGACGTGGAAGACAGTCCCGTTGTCGAGTTCGACGCGTGTGCAATCCCCGTTTGCGAGGGAGTGATCGACCGAGAAATCCTTGATGCAAGTCGGATTGGGGATCGCGATCGGATCTCCGTCGAACGGCAGGATTGCGTTGGTGAGGATCATTGAGGATTTATGAAGGCAGTGGAGAGTGTTAAGAATACCGGCCCAAGTGCCGATGTGACGATTCCCTGCTGCTGTTAGGAGTTAAACAGCACTTGAGATGGGGGGTTAAGCCAATAGAAGATTTGGACTCGTGTTTTGTAGATCGAGCAATCTTGTTATTCCCAACGGAATACTTTTGCGGAGAGCGCCGTGCAAACGAAAAACACCAAAGCGAGCGCCGCTACATCGCCCACGTGCGCGGACCACGCGTCGGCCCTCCAGATGCCTTCGAGTAGCGACACTGCGTAAGTCATGGGCAGCGCTAGCGCCACTGCGTGGAGGATCGGCGGCATCGAATTAATCGGCGTGAAGAGTCCCGAGATACCGATCATGGGATACAAAATCGCCGCGCCGATAGGTTGCGCAAAACGTGCGGTAGGGACGATGCTGGCGATGAGGAATCCGATGGACAGGATGCTTATGGTGCTGATCAGCAGCGCGATCGTAAAACCGAACCATCGAACATGAATGCCGATGGGGTAATACCGTTTCCCTGCAAGCACCATCAAGGCCAGCGTCGCGGCGGTGAGCGCCAGCTTGACGATCACGTGCGCAGTTAGGATTGTCTGCGGACGCAACGGAGTGGCGCGGAGCCGTTTGAGAATTCCCCCTTCGCGGTAAATGGAGACGATAGTGATCAGCGATATCACGGAACTGACCGCGATCAGGAGCGCCGCAAGGACCGGCAGGCCTACGCGGAGAAAACTGCTGGCGGCCAGCGACGGCGCGGGGATATTGCGGCCGGCTACTCGCCCGATCACCAGGAATACCACCACCGGAAAGCCGATGGTCCCAAATGCGCCAAGCGGCTCGCGCATGAAGACTTTGATTTCGATCCAGGTTAGCTTCCAAAGCCCGCGCAGCATTCTTCCCTCTAGTCGCGAATCGAATGACCGGTCAGTTTGATAAACACGTCTTCAAGATTCGGGACGATCATGCGAAAGTCCGTGACCCGCATACGGTTCTCCGACAGGCAGTGAATCACTTCAGCGACCAGATCTTCGCCGCGTCCGCGAATCGTGAATTGCATGTTGCTGCGCACCACCGATTCGATTCGAGGGATGGCTCGAAAGCGCTCATCGGCAGCCAAGTCATCGGTCGCTAAGACGACGGTTCGTTCAGGACAATGCCGGTCAACGAGTCGTTGCGGCGTGTCGATATCGATGATCCGGCCGCGCTCGATGATTGCCACGCGATCGCATAGCCGTTCCGCTTCCTCCATCAGATGCGTGGTCAAAAAAACGGTCTTGCCACGTTCGCGGATGCCGCGCACGAGTTCCCAGATCGCGCGACGCGCCTGCGGGTCCAGCCCCGTCGTTAGCTCGTCGAGAAAAACAACTTCTGGATCATTGATCAGCGCGAGGGCAATGAAGAGCCGCTGCTTCTGGCCGCCTGAGAGGTTCATAAACCAGGCGTCCCTCTTGTCGGCAAGTCCGAGCTGATCGAGCAAGCGTTCTGCGTCCGCAGGTTTTTTCTTGTACAGTGAAGCCCACAGGTCGATGGCCTCCCAGACTTTTATCCGCTTCTGAAGCTGCGCCTGCTGGAGCTGCACGCCAATGCGATCCTGCAGTTGGTACACCTGCCGAAAAGGATCTAAGCCTAGGACTGAGATGCTACCGCGATCCGGCTTGCGGATCCCCTCCACGCACTCCATCGTGGTGGTTTTTCCCGCGCCGTTTGGTCCAATCAAACCAAATATCTCGCCGTCATTGACCTCGAACGACACTTCGTCGATTGCCACGGTTCGGCCGTAGGTTTTTCGGATTCCAGAAACTTGGATGACGGGACGAGAAGTCCTTAGGTCGTTCATTCGATGCCGGCAATTCTATCAGTTAAGCGCGGTTACTCGATGTGGCGGGTGCCAACTTCCCTGTTGTCGCGTGAAGGCTGCGGCCCGCCGTTGACTTGATTCCCCGCTCACCCTAAGATTATCTTCCCAGTGCCCACTCCTGACTCGCTCATCGGCCAGACCATATCGCATTACCGCATCGTGGAAAAACTTGGTGGCGGCGGTATGGGAGTTGTTTACAAAGCTGGCGACACTCGTCTTGATCGCTTCGTCGCGCTGAAGTTCCTGCCGGTGGACCTGGCCCAAGACCGCCAATCCCTCGAACGTTTTCGTCGCGAGGCTAAAGCTGCTTCTGCCCTTAACCATCCCAATATCTGTACGATTTACGATATCGGACAGGATGACGGCAAAGCTTTCATCGCCATGGAGTATTTGGATGGCGCGACTCTAAAACACAGAATTTCGGGACGTCCGCTCGATTTCGCATCTTTCTTCGCGCTTGCAATTGACATTGCCGACGCGCTGGATGCGGCGCATGCCAAAGGCATCGTTCATCGCGATATTAAACCGGCCAACATTTTCGTAACCGGCCGCGATCGCGCCAAAGTTCTCGACTTCGGCTTGGCCCAGATGGACTCGAAATTCCGCCATTCTGACAGTCCGTCGAGTGTCGCCAACAACCCGTCCCAGGTGACGGCGGGCGTTTCGGACCGGGATTTGACGAGTCCTGGGAGCACGCTTGGAACAGTGGCCTACATGTCTCCGGAGCAGGCGCGAGGCGAAGAGCTAGACGCGCGTACGGATCTGTTTTCGTTTGGCGTTGTGCTTTACGAGATGGCGACAGGCCAGCTCCCTTTTCAGGGAGAGACTTCAGCGGTTGTTTTCAATCGCATCTTAAATGAATCGCCAGAACCAATTTCCAAGAAAAATCCGAAGGCTCCCGCGGAGCTGAGTCGTCTAGTGGCCAAAGCGCTCGAAAAGGATCGTGATTTCCGCTGCCAGACGGCGGCAGAAATTCGTGCCGATTTGAAGCGGCTGAAGCGCGATATGGACTCCTCCAGCCGTGTTGATTCCGGAGTGCGTAGTTCGGAGCCCTCGCGAGCCAACGCCGTTCCGGCGGTCCCGCCCGCAGCCAAGAAGAAGACCGTGGCTGTGCTTTACTTCGAGAACCTAAGCGGCGCGAAGGAGGACGAGTATTTCCGGGACGGAATGACGGAAGACATCGTCACCGAACTCTCGAAAATCGCGCGCCTGGAAATTTTCCCGCGTTCCGAGATGCTTCCCTTCCGCGATAAGCCGGTAACCGCGCCACAAGTGGGCGAGAAGTTGGGAGCGATGTACGTGTTGGAAGGCTCGATTCGGCGAGCGGGCAACCGTCTGCGTATTACGACGCAGCTTGTAGAGAGCACGACGCGCCATTCTGTTTGGGCGGAACGCTATGACCGCCAGATGGAAGATGTGTTTGCCATACAGGAAGAGATTTCGTTGAGCATTGCCAAGGCATTGGAGATCAAGCTTTCGCCGCAGGAAGAAAAAGTGATCGCCAAGAAGCCCACGGCTAACTCGCAGGCCTACGATTTCTATTTGCGTGGACGAAATTACCTGCGGCAGCGACAGTTCGAATATGCGCTAGCCATGTATCAAGAGGCAGTAAAGCTGGATACGAACTTTGCTCTGGCCTATGCGGGAATCGCAAATGTGTGGGGCGGGATTAACGAATTCCGGGGCCACAATTCCAAGAACATAGAGAACGCTTTGGAAGCATGCGCCAAAGCGGAACGGCTTTCGCCGGATTTGCCTGAAGTGCTATCCGCGCGGGCCCGCATACTGTACGTGCAACAACAGTATGACGAAGCGATTCAACTAGCGTTGCAGGCGATTGCGCAGCAGGCCGAGTGCGAAGGCGCGCATGACGTTCTGGGGCGAGCTTATTTCGCTTCCGGCAGATATGAGGATGCCGCAAAACTTGCTGAAAGCGCGTTGGAAATCTTCAAGAACGACTACAACGCTCTTATCCCCCTAATCAATTCGTTCGAGCGGCTTGGTCGCATGGAGGATGCCGAGCGCTTGCGCCGTCGTGAACTGGAAGTGCTCCAGGATCAACTACAACATTTTCCCGATGACGTGCGCGCACGAATCCTGTTGGCTGCGGATTTGGCCATCTTCGGTGACGCCGAAGGAGCGGCTATGCAAGTTAAGATTGCGGTCGCGATGCGTCCGTCAGACGCAAATATTCTGTACAACGCAGCTTGCACCTACGGGCTGCTGAGGATGAAATCGGAAGCTCTGGACGCGCTCCGGCGATCCGTCGCAGCTGGCTACGCCAACGCGGATTGGTGCAAGCAGGATCCTGACCTTCAAATCCTGTATGACGAACCCGAATTCCAGAAAATCATTCGGGCTGGGATTCATAGCGCAAAGGGATCCGGCTCAGAATAACTTCTTGGGTTCTACGAGGCTGGGCGTTCGCTGGCGCTGGTTAGTTTTTGGAATTCTGGGTCCTCGCGCAATGAAATCAAATCCGGATCGCGTTTCGCCCAGTCCAGGTTGGCCCAGCCAGCCTCTTTTGCAGCTTTCAACATCTCGAGGGCTTCCTTGGGCTGCTGGAGCAAAGCGTAAGTACAGGACGCATTATAGAGAACGTTTGAATCGCGCGGACGCAAGGCTACCGCGGTTTGCAATTGGCGAACTGATTCCTCGCTCCTGCTCGTGGCGGCATAGTAGCCTGCCAGCAGCATTCGCGCGCGAACGTCTTCAGGAACTGCGTCGAGCTGCTTCTCAAGCGCGAGAATCCCGCGCTCCCGCATCGACCTTGCGAGCTCTTTATGACCCAGTGACGCCAGCGCATTCGTGATCGGAATGTAAACGTTGTAATCGTCTCCGTTGGCTTGCAGGGCACGATCCACTATGTCAGCAACCTCCTGAAACCGGCCGGAGGAAAAATAGGTTCGAGCCAGGACGGTGTAGGCGCCCTCGCAGTCTGACTTGCATTCGATGGCGCGCTTCGCGAATTGAATGGCCTCGTCGTACCTTTTCTGGCCGGAGAGAATCCAAGCGCGAGCAGCCATCACTTCGGCAAGACCAGGCTCGAGCGCCACCGCACGCTCGCAGGCGGCGAGCCCCTTCTCGATCCAGCGAGGACTCTCTTCGCGAAACTGGTAGATCATCCCGCAAGCAGTGGCCAGCCCGGCATGAGCCAGAGCAAAATTCGGGTCGAGCTTGATAGCATGCTCAAACATCTGCAAAGAGAAATCCAAGTCCAGCCGTCTGGCGTAACCACGGCCGCGCAGAAAGTAATCGTACGCCAGAGGATTTTCCGTCGGTTTGCGAGAAATCGTTTTCTCTTCTTGCGGAGTCAGCGTGATACGCAGGGCCTGCGCGATGCTGCGCGCGATCTCCTCCTGAATGGCGAAGACATCTTCCAATTGCCGGTCGTAGCGCTCCGCCCACACCGGGTGCCGGGTGGACGCTTCTACCAGTTGTGCGGTGATTCGCACGCGATTTCCCGCGCGCCGGATCGAACCTTCCAGCACGTAGCCCGCACCCAGTTGCTGGCTTACTTGCTGCGCCGTCACCGGCTTGTCGCGGAACGCCAACATCTCCGATCGCGGAAAGGTTTCCAGTTGTGCGATCTTGGAAAGCTCGGTGACGATGTCTTCCGTAATTCCGTCACGAAAGTATTCATCTTCTTTCGCACCGCTCTGATTTTCAAAGTAGAGCACCGCAACGGATTTTTGCTTGGCGGCGGCAGGACCCGCCGCGGCACCCGGAGCGCTCGTTTCGGCGGCTGGACGCCGGCTGGATTCGACGTCGCGCTGAAGACGTTTCAAATCGGCGCGAAGTTCGGCAGCCGTCTGGCAACGGAGGTCAGGGTCTTTCTCCAAGGCCTTTCCGAGAACAACGTCTATCCCCGCGGGCAAGCGCGGATTCAGTTTCTTCGCAGGCGCGGGCGTGGAATGCAGGATTCCGTCATAGATGACTGCCGTGGTTGCGCCGGGAAACGGAACAGACCCGGTCGCCATCTCATAAAGCACCACGCCAAGCGAAAACAAATCCGAGCGCGCGTCCAGTTCTTCACCTCGCGCCTGTTCCGGCGACATGTAAGCGACTGTGCCCATCGAACTTCCCGGACTGGTCAGATGTTCCTCGTGAAGAATGTTCACCGCGGCAGTACGAATCGCTGTCGCGCCGACTGATTCGGCGGCCGGCCGATGCACGGAAGTCAGCTTCGCCAAGCCAAAATCCAGAATTTTCGCTTGGCCCCGTTCTACCAGAAAAATATTCGCGGGCTTGATGTCGCGATGGACGATGCCTTTTGTGTGCGCCGCATCCAGACCGTTCGCGATTTGAATGCCGGTTTCGAGAAGCTCCGATATTTCGATGGGCTTCCCTTCGATGCGGTGCTTCAAAGTTTTCCCTTCCAGCAGTTCCATAGCAATGAATGGGCGGCCTTCGAATTCTCCAATATCGTGGATGGTACAAATGTTCGGATGATTGAGCGCCGATGCAGCTCGCGCTTCGCGGCGGAACCGTTCGATCGCCTGCGGATCGTGGGAGATATCGTCAGGAAGGAATTTCAGTGCAACGTTGCGCCCCAGGCGCGTGTCTTTCGCCTTATAGACAACGCCCATTCCTCCTCCGCCCAATTTTTCCAGGACGCTGTAGTGGGAAATAGTGCGACCTACATTGGAGGACTTGTCTGTCACAGGCCGTGCATTGTACGTCAGCAGCTAAATACTGGCAATCGCGCAACATGTTGCCAAGCTGCCGGGTCGTTACGACGCGGATTGTTCGCTGCGGCCGACCAGTTTTTGAAATTCGGGGTCGTCGTGCAGGCAGTTAAGATCTGTGTCTCGGGACGCCCAGTCCCGGTTGCTGTATCCGGCGGCAAATGCCTTCTTGAGCGTCGCCAAGGCTTCCGTCTTCTTTTCGAGGACCCCGTAGGTGCATGCGGCGTTGTACAGAGTGCTGGGATCACCAGGACGAAGAGCCACAGCGGTCTGCAAGTGCCTTATGGTTTCGTCCTCGTGTTCTTTGAACGATGCGAGTTGTGTAGCCAGCAAGATGCGGGCTCGTACGTCTTCCGGCACAATCTCGAGTTGTTGGCGAAGAGCTTTTATAAATCTTTCGGTAAGGTGATCCGCCTCCTTTTGCCGCCCGAGGTTTCTCAGAACCCGGCCGTAAGGGATGTAAGTGTTGTAGTCGTCGCCATTGGACTCGATCGCCTGCTCCGTCAGGGCCGCCGCCTCTTCAAAACGGTCTGAGGCGAAATACGCCCGGCCGAGAATATCCCAGGCTCCTTCACAGTCGGGTTTGCGTTCGATGGCACGACGAGCTAGCAGCGCGGATTCCTCATATTTCTTCTGTGCGTAGCAGATGCGGGCGCGAGCGACCAACACCTCCGGCAGATCGGGTGCGAGCGCGGTGGCGCGGTCACAAGCACCCAGCCCTCGTTCAATCCATTTCGGATTTTGTTCGCGAATTTCATAATACTGGCCGCACAAGTGCGCGATTCCGGCATGCGCCAGAGCGAAATTCGGATCAAGCTGAATGGCTTGTTCGAACATCTGCAGCGCGTAGTCTAAATTCTCGCGGCGAGTGTAGCCTCTTCCGCGCAGGAAAAAATCGTAAGCCTGGGGGTTTTCCGTGGGCTTACGCGCCATGGTCTTTTCTTCCTGCGGCGTTAATGTGATGCGCAAGGCCTGCGCAATACTCCGCGCAATTTCTTCCTGGATGGCGAAAACGTCTTCCAACTGGCGATCGAAACGCTCGGCCCAGACGGAATGTCTGGTGGATGCCTCGACAAGTTGCGCGGTGATGCGCACGCGGCTCCCCGAGCGTCGAATCGACCCTTCCAGCACGTAAGAGGCGTTGAGTTGCTGGCCGACCTGTTGCGCCGTGACGGGCTTGTCGCGGAATGCGAGCATCTCCGAACGAGGGAAAATTTGGAGCTGCGCGATCTTCGAAATTTCCGTAACGATGTCTTCGGTAATACCGTCGCGGAAGTACTCGTCCTCTTTCGCGCCGCTCTGGTTTTCGAAATAGAGAACGGCCACTGACTTCTGTCGCGCTGCGGCCGCAATAGCTTGCGGCCCAGAACCTGACGCAGTTTTTTCCGCAGACGGTCGGCGGCCGGAATCTAAGTCACGGCTCAGCCGCTTCATGTCTGCACGGAGTTCTGCAGCCGTTTGGCATCGGAGATCGGGGTCCTTCTCCAGCGTCTTCGCTAGGATGTTCTCCATCGCCAAAGGTAGACGCGGGTTTAGCTCCTTGGCGGAAACCGGTGTGGCATGAAGTATGCCCTCAAAAATAAGGGCCGAAGTTGTGCCGGAGAAGGGAGTTGTCCCGGTGGCCATTTCATAGAGCACGACGCCGAGAGAAAAAAGGTCCGAGCGCGCGTCCAGTTCTTCACCTCGCGCCTGTTCGGGTGACATGTACGCGACTGTGCCCATGGAACTTCCCGGGCTGGTGAGATGCCGTTCATTGGCATCGTGCGCCTGCGTTTGCAAGGACGACGATTCCAGCGATCCGGGCGCGTGTCCGGTTTTCGGCGCCAGTTTGGCCAAACCAAAATCGAGGATTTTTGCCTGCCCGCGCTCGACCAGAAAAATATTCGCAGGCTTGATGTCGCGATGGACGATTCCCTTGTTATGCGCCGCATCCAGACCGTTCGCGGTTTGAATGCCGATTTCGAGAAGCTCCGATATTTCAATGGGCTTGCCGGAAATGCGGTGCTTCAGGGTTTGCCCTTCGAGCAGCTCCATGGCGATGAATGGGCGGCCTTCGAATTCCCCAATATCGTAGATCGTGCAGATGTTAGGATGATTCAGCGCCGATGCCGCGCGTGCTTCGCGGCGAAAACGTTCGGTAGCCTGGGGATCATTCGAAATATCGTCAGGAAGGAATTTCAGGGCGACGTTGCGGCCCAGGCGCGTGTCCTTGGCTTTATAAACAACGCCCATTCCCCCGCCGCCCAATTTTTCCAGGACGTTATAGTGGGAAATCTCACGGCCTACCTTGGAAGAAGTATCTGGCACAAGCCGTGCATTGTACGTCAGCCGCTAAATACAGGCAATCAGCCAACATGCGGCCAAAGTACTTGATTGCTACGAGGCGGATTGCTCGGTGAGGCCAACTAGTTTTTGAAATTCGGGGTCGTCGTGGAGGAGATCAAGATCAGTATCTCTGGCCGCCCAATCCCGGTTGCTGTACCCAGCGGCAAACGCCTTCTTGACCGTTTCCAGCGCCTCGACCTTCCGTCCAAGAACACCGTAGGTGCAAGCGGCGTTGTAAAGCGTGCTGGGATCGCCGGGACGGAGGGCCACAGCGGTCTGCAAATGCCGCACGGCTTCGTCCTCGTCTTCTTTATTGGCGGCCAGACTAACAGCCAGCAAAATGCGCGCCCGCACATCTTCGGGCACCAGCTCGAGTTGTTGGTGGAGGGCCTTTATGAACTTCTCGGTGAGCCGATCTACGTCACTGGTCCGTCCGAGTCGTCTGAGGACCCGGGTATAAGGAATATAAGTATTATAGTCGTCACCGTTGGCTTCGACCGCGCGATCCGTCAATGCCGCGGCCTCTTCAAAACGCCCTGAAGCAAAATATGCCCGACCGAGAATGTCCCAAGAGCCGTCACAGTCAGGTTTACGCTCGATGGCGCGCTTGGCCAGAAGCGCGGATTCCTCATATTTCTTCTGCGCGTAACAGATGCGTGCGTGCGCCACCAGCACTTCCGGCAGGTCGGGCGCGAGGGCGGTGGCGCGATCGCACGCAGCCAGTCCCCGTTCGATCCATTTCGGACTCTGTTCGCGAATTTCGTAGATGAGACCGCACAAGTGCGCGATCCCGGCGTGGGCTAAAGCAAAATTCGGGTCCAACTGGATAGCCTGTTCGTACATCTGCAGGCCGTAGTCCATATTGTAGCGGCGCGTGTAACTCCGTCCGCGCAGGTGAAAATCGTAGGCCTGCGGATTTTCCGTGGGTTTGCGCGCAATGGTTTTTTCTTCCTGCGGAGTCAGCGTAATGCGCAGGGCCTGCGCGATGCTCCGCGCGATTTCTTCCTGAATGGCGAAAACGTCTTCCAACTGGCGATCGAAACGCTCGGCCCACACGGAATGCCTGGTGGAAGCTTCCACCAGCTGCGCGGTGATCCGCACGCGGGTGCCCGCTCGCCGAATCGAACCTTCCAGCACGTAGGCAGCGCCAAGTTGCTGTCCAGCCTGGAGTGCGGTGACCGGTTTGTCGCGAAACGCGAGCATCTCCGAGCGCGGAAAGATTTCCAGTTGCTTGATTTTCAAAAGCTCGGTGACGATGTCTTCGGTGATTCCGTCGCGAAAGTATTCGTCCTCCTTCGCGCCACTCTGGTTTTCAAAATACAAAACGGCCACTGACTTCTGCGTGGCCTTCGCGGGTGCTGCGGAAACCCCCGGCGGTGGAGTTGCCCCCGAACTGCGCGTTCCCTCAGCACGGCCCGAAGATTCAATGCTGCGCTTCAGACGCCGCAGATCGGTTTTCAGCTCCGACGCGGTCTGATAACGAAAATCGGGGTCTTTCTCCAAGGCCTTCAGAATTGTTTGATCGAGCTGGGCAGGCAGATGGGAGTTCAATTTCGACGGCGGTTCCGGCATGGCGTGCAGAATCCCGTCGAAAATCGCGGCCGAAGTGGTGCCGGCGAAAGGCGGAACACCAGTGGCCATCTCGTAGAGGACCGAGCCGAACGAGAAAAGATCGCTGCGCGCGTCGAGTTCCCTGCCAAGGGCCTGCTCCGGAGACATATACGCGACGGTACCCATCGAACTGCCCGGGCTGGTCAGTTCCTGTTCGTTGAGTAAATGCGTTTGGGTGCGCATGGATGTCGCGCCCACGGATTCTGCGGCGGGGTGATGTACCGAACTTAACTTGGCCAAACCAAAATCCAGAATTTTCGCCTGCCCGTGATCCACCAGAAAAATATTTGCCGGCTTGATGTCGCGATGCACGATGCCTTTTGTGTGGGCTGCTTCCAGGCCACTCGCGATTTGAATGCCGATTTCGAGAAGTTCCGAGGTTTCGATGGGCTTGCCGGAAATGCGATGCTTCAGAGTTTGCCCTTCGAGCAACTCCATGGCGATGAAGGGACGGCCTTCGAACTCTCCCACGTCGTGGATGGTGCAGATGTTGGCATGATTCAGCGCGGACGCTGCACGCGCTTCGCGGCGAAAACGTTCGATGGCTTGGGGATCATTCGAAATATCGTCCGGAAGGAATTTCAGGGCGACGTTGCGGCCCAGGCGCGTGTCCTTGGCTTTATAAACAACGCCCATTCCCCCACCGCCCAATTTTTCCAGGACCTTATAGTGGGAAATGTTGCGGCCAACTTTGGGAGAAGTATCTGACACAGGCCGTGCATTGTACGTCAGCCGCTAATTGCAGGCAATCCGCGCAGAAGCTGCTTGAACCTCCTGTTTAAGGCGGATATTTCTCGGACTTCAGAGTGACCGTAAGTACCCTCTGCGATATGCTTTCACTCGTTGCTTTTTACTCTTGGTAACAAAAAGGAAACTACTAAAAAGAGAGAACCCATGAATAATCCATCGGAAGGAACAAATCCCGCCGCGCGCAAGACTGCCATCTCGGAAAATTGCCTCAACCAAATATTCCACGAAGCTCGGACACATTCGGCATGGCTTCCCGATCCTGTGCCGGTGGAACTTCTGCGCGAGGCTTACGAGCTGGCGCGTCTTGGGCCAACCAGCGCTAACGGCTCGCCGGCAAGGTTTGTCTTTCTCACGACGCGTGCAGCTAAGGAGCGGCTGCGGCCAGCTTTGGCTCCGCTCAATGTTGACAAAACTATGGCCGCGCCGGTTACCGCCATCATCGCCTGGGACACGGAATTCCACGAGAATCTTCCCAGGCTCTTTCCCCACGCTGATATGCGCTCTTACTTTGTCGGAAAGCCGGCTTTAATCGAAGAGACCGCTTTCCGCAACAGCTCTCTGCAAGGCGCATACTTCATCGTGGCCGCACGGGCTTTGGGATTGGATTGCGGGCCGATGTCCGGCTTCGATGCGGCCAAACTCAACGCGGAGTTTTTTCCCGACGGTAAGTGGAAAGCGAATTTCCTCTGTAACGTCGGTTACGGCGAACCAAGCAAACTCTTCCCGCGCAATCCTCGACTGGATTTTAAGGAAGCCGCTGTCGTTCTGTAACCCGCGGATCAGGAGACTGGAGTCAGTTGCATTGAGAGGAGGAGATCGCGCGGCGTGATGCGCCACACGTTTGCGGAGGGATTGAGAAGAGGGCAGCCAGCAGCTTCGAAGGCGGCGGCGATTAGTTCAGAACAAAACCATCGGCGTGAATCGCGCCAGTTGCGATCGAGCGCGATGCCGCCGATCGCGGAAAAGTCGTAGGACTTCCCTGCTTGCGTCAGCGCCCACCGGAAAGCCTGGTTGATTCCGGGAGCGGTGAAACGCAGCACACATGTGTAACGGCGGCTCACGTGAGCGCTGCGCCATTTTACTCCGGTACATCGGGCACCAAAGGTGCTGCCGGTTGCAGGGTCCACAAACTCCGCGTGCGATACGGAGGAACGCGTCGAGAAACGAATCGCCGCGGAGATGGGATCGAACCGCTCGGTGACGAGTTGCAAAAGCATTTTCGTTACGGAAGCGTGATGCCAAAGACGTGCGCGTGTGGGACGGGAACTTTGATCTTCGCAGACGGATAAGCCTTCTGCACCGCGACGACGCGCGCATCGTTGTTGAACGATTTGGCGTACGCATGCGGAGTGGGGACGGCAACCTTCACGCTTCCGGGCTGGATCCCGGCGGACTGCAACGACGCAGTGAGCTTGGGAAATAGCGCGGCTGTCGCAGGCGGCAAAATTGCGATGAGTGCGAGGATGACCGTTTGCACGCTGGCGATTGCGGAGTTGACTGCTGCCACCACGGCTGGATTTGCGATGTGGACGGCGCTCAGTATCGCTCCCATGTTTTGCTGCGCGTCGGCAATGGCGGCGTCAATTTTTCCGAGAACACCCGCGGGCGCGGATGCCAGGTCAGTTTCGTATTGCGCCACCAACGAGTTTGCCAGCGTGAGGTCGGTCTGAATCTGGCCGGAGGCATTTTGTACCGTGGCAAGAAGCGCCGAGCTGGGGGTAGAGTTGCCTTCCGCTGCGGCAACAATGTTCAGGATGCTGCCGGCGATTTGGACGGCGGTAGGAAGCAGCGCGATTACTTTTTGAATGTCGGATTCCACTTGGGTCGCATTGCATCCGCCGAGCGTTACAGCTTCCTATCGCCAAGCGTGCCACAAAGAATTCCAATCAATACAGCATGTGCTGCCTTACTTAAATTGTGCATTTCGGTTTTCTCCTGGAGTGAACTGCGTGAGGCGCACAACGAATGAGGAACGGAAAAACGGGTGGTTTGTTCTACTGGGCGGTGACGGTGAAAGCGGACGGCAAACCCGCGGCGATTACTGTCGGTGATGCGGCTGTCACCGGCACCGTGGTTTGCGGCTTCCCTGTTGAGTCGATGTAGTCCACCACGATGGTAAACGTGTCAGAGCCGATCGGAAGCTGGCTGTTGGCTGTATCGGTGCATGCTTGCGGCTGTGCTGTGCCGGAGCAAGCTGATACCGCGCTGGTTTTCAGCGGCACTTGCACGCCCGCCGCGTTCAAATAGCCCCAGGTGAATCCGCTGATGCAGCCCGATGTGACGCTCGCGCTGCACTGCATGTAATTCGTGAAGTTGTAACTGAAGCTCGCCGTAATGAGCCAGTCTTTATTAACGGGCGGAGGCGCGGGCGGCGTAACCGGAACGCTCTTGGTGCAGGAAGCCAAAGAGATCGACGTAGCTAAGATCGTAAGCAGCATTAATTTCGCGAGAATCTTCTGCTGTGCAGTTCCCTGCTTCCTGAGATGTACTGAAGAATCCGACCAGCGGAAGGCAGCTAAGGCAAGACGAGAAAACTTGTTTTTCATGTTCATTTTTCACCATGGATGGAATGGAAGGATCCGTCACAGTCACTCCGAATGTAACGGGATTGGCTGGCGTCGGATTGATGATTGGAGGAATTGCGGTGCCGGAAAGACTGGCAGTCTGCGGACTGCTGGGATCTGAATCTGAAACGCTGAGCGTGGCCACGCGCACTCCGATGGCGACGGGCGCAAAGCTAACGTAAATCTGGCAGCTCGCCGCAACAGCTAGCGACGTGCCGCATGTGTTTGCCGGAGGCGCGTCTGAATAATCCGAAGCATCCGCGGCCGCAATCGAAATTGAAATCGCGGTGACAACCGAGCTGCTCGAATTCGTCAACGTGAAGGTCACCGGGCTGTCAGAACTGCCGCTGCCGACCGCCGTATTTGCAAAAGTGTGGCCAGCGGGAGTAAGCGTCACGCCACCGGGAGATAATCCGGTTCCGGAGAGTGCAGATGATACCGTTGCGCCGCTTCCGCTTTGCAGCGGATCGGGATAGGTATAAGGCGTGTACCCGCTAGGTGCAGTTGTGAAGTAGTCCACGCCAGAAGTAATAGGGGGATTATCCGCTTGCCAGATTGGGCTCGGCAGGTTTGAACCACTGTTATTCCACGCATGGCACGGCTGAGAAACTTGATTATGTCCGAAGCAGGGCTGGTCGCGAAATGGATAGGCTCCGCCATTCGCATCGAAATAACGAGTGGCCGTGTCGCCAGAACTGAGCGCAGCGCAAGCTGCATTGTTTGCCGAAGCGGTATCAGGATTTGCCGCGCAGAATCCGGCCGAAGTGGAAGCATTTACACTCGGTGTCGTCGAACCGCCGACGTTATTCCAATTGCACGATCCATCATTCACCGAAGAATTTCCATCTGGACTCGGCAACACTGGAAAAGTTGGCCGACTGCTGCCGCTAGAGCAGGCGCCTGCCGTGTTCTGAAAATTTTGGCTATTGGCGTTGTTCGATGTTGGACCGATGACAGCGTTCGCAGCGTAGGCGTGGCTGGCTTGCCAGTCGCCGGCGTTAAGGGTGTTTAGCGTAACGCAATCGCCCGCACCGCAGGACGTGCCTGGAGTGACGGCGACAGGTGACCAGTTGAGCCCTGCCCCAGCCGCACCCCATCGTCCCTGTTCTGTTTGCCCTGGTTGTGAGACCCGGAAATAGGTCAGACCTAGCGAGCCGTAAGGGGTCGAGCCCGTCACCACGTTATCGTGGAAAAGTTCTGTTCCTGAACGGATATTCGTTAGTTGAAGTGTGCTGCCACCGTTACTGTTTGAAATTGCATTGTTGTAAACTTCCAGGGTCAAACAGCCTCGGTTAACCGAGCTGTCTGTTCCGTGGAATCCTCCAATGATTTCTCCATTGATGATGCTGTAGCGAAGGACCACCCTGCAGCCCTCATAATCATCCATGAACCCTTCGTCGCCGGAATGTGCGACGTTGACTTGGCTGTCCTCGATGATGAATGACTGATTGGTTCCCCACGGGCTCGCTGCGGCCCAGTTCGCATAGCCGAGGCTGGGGCCATCGCCGTAGATGCTGAACGCGAGCGGCGTGCCAGCAGTCGTGGTAGAAGTTTGCAAAATATGGTCGGCTTCGCCGTAACCGCTATATATTTTTGTCTCCGTTCCTTGTCCGGTTCGGGTTGTGTTTATCCAGTGGACGTGGTGGTAGTGAATGCCCACCTGCGGGAACACTCCACCCATCTGAAACTCTCCATTGGCAACATCCATGCCGTCTATGAAAGTGATTCCAGAAACGTCACAAAAGTTCGTAGCGGTACAGCCTGAAAGCGTCCATTGAGCCGTCATGGTGATGTTGGTCTGGTCGTTGAACGCCAAGCCGACACCCGCTGATCCTGGCGCACATCCTGCCGTGCACGTCGTCGCTCCCACAATCGTGACCGGATTCGATACAGAGTAACTAAGAGCTTGCGTAAAAGAGCACGTCCCGGCTGGAATGACTATTTTGAAAGCGCCTGACCCAGAAATTGAACCGAGCGCGTTCTGGATGTCCGGATTCGCGGAGGTGTTGTTGCAGCTCGCCGCATTGATGGCCGTTCCGCTAAAACTGCTTCCACCATAAGACACATTTAGCGAGGCGGTTTCTGCTCCCACAATGCTCGGCGTGAAAGTGTCGGTGATGTCGCAGCTTGCTCCCGGGGCCAGAGTTGATCCGCATCCGCCCGCTCCAGGTAAGGCAAAAGGAAAGTCAGCAGAATTCGTGCCGCTTACAGATGGCGTGACTGAGGTAATCGCGGCAGCCGTGCAGTTGTTCAACACGAATGTTTGTGGGCTGTCCGAGCTGGGCACGCCCAGGACCGAAGAATTAAAATCGTAGGAAGACGGAGTGAGCGAGACGCCACTGCAACCGGCAGTCTGATAGGCGCCCAAATAAAAATTGTAGGTAGAGTTGGGCTGCATGTTGAATGTGTAGCTTGTGCCGGTCACCGCGGCGAAGTTGCACGCTGACGTGGGAGTGCCGTTCCCGCAATCCGGCACGTCGATCGACGCGAGCAGATTCCAGTTATGCGCTGGGTCGTATGTTGACGAGCCCACCTGCGTGCCGAAGCCGTCCGTCGCGACGGTGCCTGCAGTCAGTATGTCCTCGCGAAAACCGAGGTCCGCCCGAATTGTTTTTCCGCCCGTCGGACAATCGTTGCCGAGAATCGTCAGAACGCCCGCGGTGCAGTACCAATATTTCAAACGATACTGCTGTCCGTTCGGCGCATTATTCGGCGGGCAATTGATTCCAACCGTGCAGATTCCTGTTGGTGTGCTCCAAGTAATCGTGCAGGTCCCTGCCGAGCTGCCGGAAGTACACAGATTCGTGCCGAACGTACATCCAGTTCCGGTGCAACCTGTAATGGTGATGGGCACCGAAGTGAGCGCGTGAATCGAACTGGCCAGAGAAAATGATGTCGAGCTGGAAGTGGAACCATTCGCAAGAACGAAGCTCATCGCTTGCTGCATCATGTGTGAGCCAAGCTCCTGCACCACTTGGCCGCCGGTTAATTGCGAATTGAAGAAAAACTGCCAGGGTGTTCCGTTGGGATTAAAAATGGAATTTGTAGTGAGCGCGGCGCCGGCTATGCCCAACCACTCCGTCAGGCCGCTGCAACCTAGAGTGCATGTCGATGCGCCAGCGGAGGTGGTGCGCAGGCAGTCACCGGTGCTCACACAACCCGGGCCAGGAGCGGGCGCCGGCGAAGTTTGGGCATTCAAATAGTCCGATGATTGAGTGTAAACACATCCGCTATTCGTATAATTGCCGCCGCTGACGCAGTTGCCGTCGTTCATCTGCAGGCCGATCAGGCCCATGGCATCCATGAGGTTTTTTTCGGAAACCAATGCGTTGCTCAGCGAAGTCGCGCCGTCCAAAATCGGAGAGCCGCCGGAGGCTGTCCCCACGTTGATGTGCCAATCCGGTCCCATGATTTTGCGCAGTTCTTGCCAGACGTCATAGATTCCTTCGGCTTCAATTCCCTCCTGAAACGAATCCGCGGCGCGAAAATTATTGGCGTTGCACGGTGGAGTCGCCGGGCCCTGGTTAGTCCATACCACTGTTCCGTCTGAAGTTGTCCCGCCAGTGGCCGTGTCCCAGACCGGATGGCTGCCGGACCCTGTGGTGCCAGCCGTGGTTACCTGTTCCAGATTGCCGTTTGTATCGACGATCGTTTGGCCCACAGATTCGGTGTTGTTGTTATTCCATGGAATCGTGCAATTCTCCCCGCTACCTGCGGCGCGTGGAAATCCGCGCGTGGGACTAATTCCCTGAGAGCAATTCTGCACTCCGGTGCCGGCGTTCTGGCGGCAGTTCAGACTTCCGCCGGACGCTTCCGCAAATCCTCGAGGATAGGCGCCTGAAATAAACGGAATCACAACCGCAGTGGACAGAATATTTAGCGCGCTTTCGAGCGGCGTAGTGGAACCCACCGCCGCGCCAGGAATCGAAGGAGACCCGGACGTGAGATTCGCTTTGGTATCGCAATCCGGATCGCCAATCGAACACAGGAAGTCGGCTTCGCGCGCCATTCCGGAAAGGTGATGGCCGATAGCGCGTATTGCGTTGATATGTCCGTGCCCTGCAGCATTGTTTCCGCCGGTCACGTTGGCTTGCGGATTGTTGAACTGCACCCAGGGATTTTCGTAACGATCCTTGAAACCCTGAAGTAATTGTTCTTTCACCCATTCATCGCCGGAAAGATGGTAGTAATCGAATATTCCCCAGTAAGTGGAATGTTCCATCTCATTGATGGCGTCGCCCCAATTGCGCATTCCGCCGTTCATCCAACTGGTGCTCGAAGTGAGGTTCACCGGATGCGGATCGCCCCAGGGCGAGAAACCTTCGGATTGCTGGCAGGTTATGGTGTAAGGCGTGCAATATTGTCGGAAGCCGGCGCTCGCACCGGAAGTGGACGTGCCGTCCGAACGCGGCAGAGTTTTTTCTACCACCATGCGATAGAAATGCGCGGCGAAAACGTAACGTCCCGGCGTGCTGCCGGTAAGTGATGCGCCGCCGCAAGACGTTCCGAATGGCGTGCACCCGCGTTGAAGAAAATTGCGCAGAAAAGAATCGCGCTGCTCGAATTGTGTGCCGTCGGAACCGCCCGCCGTAGGCCAGCCAAAGTAACGGAAAATCTTCATCCCGCCATAGTTGCCTTGGTACGGATACCCCTGTGTCGAGCTCATGCCCACATCGCCGAGACACTCCCCTGCTGTTTGCGAACACGCTCCCATGTTGATGTAGAGCTGATCTTCTGCGACCGGGTCGGGAATATTGTAAAAAAGTGCTGGAAATCCCGAGGCAGAATCCGTAACCGAGTTGTAATAAGTGGGCGATTGCGGGCGCGCCAGCATGTAATGTTGAAAATAAAGAAAGTTTTGCTGCGCAGCGGCCGCGCTTTGCGTCCCGCTGTGAAAATTCCAGTAGGTATCGTGAATTTGATATTGGGGATAACCGATCACGTAAGAAGCGATAGGCTGGCTGTCACTTGCTGCGGAGTAGCTTGGATTTTGAATCGTGTTGGTGCCGAACACTGGGCTGCTCGCACTGCTGATGGCATCCTGCATGTCGGGCCACACGCCGATGCGGATTTCGTTTCCGCTCGCCGCGCCGGTGGGAAGCGGTTGCACTTCCAGCGACTTCGGCCAATACATCGCGAATTGATACACGCCGGTTTCGATTCCGTTTGTGCCGTCATCCAGATCGAACCAGCCAACCGGAAACGTGGTGTTCGCGCCAACTGTTGACGGCGTGGCGTTGTTTTGATTTATCTGCCAGCCATCAAGCGAATATTGGCGTGAGCTGGCCGTCCCGGAGCGCGGAATGTAGGAAACCACACAGCCATCGGATTCATACTGGCAATTATTTCCGCCGCCGGAGTCCCAATGCGGCCACGCTCCCGCCGCGGAATGCCCTTGGAATAGGTATGCAAATTCGCTGGTAGTGAAGCTGGTTCCTGAAACGTTTCCGCTGGCGGTAGAGATGTCATAGTTCCGCATCGCGCCCAGGTTGTCGGTGAGACGCTCTTCAAATTGCTGAAACTCCCGATACGCAGTCGAGGGGTTGATGACGTTGGGATTGGTCGCGATAGCATTGCGCAGCGCGACCGTAACCTTCGCATCGGAATGCTGAAACCAGAAATGCGTTCGCGTACGCCATTGCAAATAGGCAGTCGAGCCATTGACCATGCTGCCCTGGCACATCACCACGGAACGCAGCGGGCCGTTCTCTTCAATCACGCATATGGACGCCGAGTCTTGGTTTGATCTGTACGAAGTGCCACAGATCGACGGCCCGGAATAATTCGTTGGAATCGGACCGCTGGAGCCGGCAAGCGCCGTGGATCCGTTCGCAGTCGGAACACAGGAAACCGAGTCGATGCCTGTCGCTGTCGTCGGGGGACCGAGCAGAACAAGGCCGTCATTATTTCCGTGGTTTGTCTTCGAAACTAAGTGCGTTGATCCGGTTTGCACATCGTCGAACAGGTTGTAGTTGGCTTCTTTGATTAGAAATGTCGCAGCACCCGTGTTAACGAGAATGTGATTGCCATCAGGACACCCGGACTCCGGAGCGTTCGAGCCTGTACATTGCACGGCCATGCTGGTGGACGGGAAATTTCCTCCGCCGGAACTCACTTGTTTCACTGTGATGCTTGTGTCGTAACCCGCCGTTCCCGTGCAACTCGGCTGGCAATCCGCGAAACTCGGCAACTGAGCGTCCACCAGAACCCATTCCGCTTTGCCATCGGGCCATTTCGCCATGCAGCGAAATTGCGAATTGAGCTGCGTGGTGCCGTTATAAAGCGCGAGTTTGGTGGGAGCCTGCTCATGCTGCGGGAAATCCTGTGTGCCTGGGCAGTCGATTCCCGCGGCGTCCGGGATACCCAGCCCGAAAGTGATCGGCGCGTTCGTGCGCGTACCTCCCGGATATACAGCCATGCCAGTCCACTCCGCGGGCTGCGCGATGATCGGCACCTGAAGTTGCGCCTTTGTGGTCGCAGGAAGCGTGACCATCGCCAGCAGGCACACGAAAACCATTGAGAATTTCTTCATGGATAAAATCAACCTTCGAGTGAGGAGGGTTACCGCGCGTAATAGAAAAATAGGAGCTTGCTGATGCGCAGAGAGCGAAAAAGAAATCTACAGTTTGAAAAACTACTTAGTGGACCAGATTAGGAAGCCGCGCCCGAATGTGACGAGGCCGCGAACGACTTTATTGCGGCGGCTTCATTCTTCTGCACGTCGAAGATTTTATGCAGCATGCTTCGATGCAGCATTTCTTCAATCTTCGCGCTGGGATTCAGAAGCTTCAGCTGGCCGCCCGCCTTGCGCACGGCGGAGTGGCTTCGCACCAGCTCGCCGATTCCAGCGCTGTCGATGTGATCGACCTCTGCCAGACTTAGCAGGATTTTTTTGTTTCCGCGTGTCAGCAAATCTTGAACCGCATCGCGAAGTATCACGTTCCCTTCGCCCAGCATGATTCTTCCGTGCACTTCCAAGACGGTAATGCCGTCGCCGGCCGGCCGCGAAGTCGCGCGCATTTTCTTTTCTAGCGGTTCAGGTGCCGCTGCAGCGCCGGAAATTCCCATGCGATCGAGGATGGTGCAAGCGGTCTCTGCGATTTGGCGCGACTCTGTTCGGACCACGATCAGCGAGCGATTCCGTTTCAGAATATTTAGAAACACTTCCGCATCTTCGGCGGACTGCTCGTCCCTAAGAACTTCGGCGTCCACGTTCTTCGTCAACTTCGCGCCCGCAGCTTCGCCGGCTTTTTTACCGAGAACTGCAAGCAGAGTTGCGGCGCCCGCGCCGAGCGCGAAAACTTCTCCCATGCCCGGGATTAGAGCGAGCGTTGCAGCCACCATTCCGGCGCCGAAGCCTACTGCCCCGCCTGCGATGCCTCCCGCAAATCCGCCAATCTCTTTGCCCAGGACCACTGCCTCCGTTTCGGAGCGCGTGAGGTACACAATGGCTTCTTCCGGCACGCCGTTTTCGAGCAAATATTCCAGCGCATGCTCGGCATTCTCTCGCGAACTAAATACTCCGACGGCAGTCTCCAAATGAGCTCCCTATGGCACGCAAATGTCGCTGAGTGCTCGACGCTCGAACCGCGTACAAGCCCAAGCAAATAAAATTGTACACCCGCTTGCCTTTTTGTGGAGGCTCACTGAGAAATCGCGCAGCGTTACATATCCAGGTCAATGTCGGTTACTTCCACGGGCGCGAGTCTGTAAAATCTGAGCCGGCCCACCGATAACGTCAGCACGTTGCTTCCGTCGGAAGCCCAGCGCGGCCGAGGAATCGAGATATCGTAGTATGACGTCGCGCCCGATGTGATGTCCTCGTCGTTGCCTCCGGCGACAGCTTCACAAACGTTTTCGCAGTCCTGGAATGAAGGATCGCCTTGCGCCGGCCATTTGTTTGAATTTGGGTCGGCGGCATTGAAGCTGGAAAATTGCCACGGCCTAAGTATCACAGAGCGGACGTCGTGTCCCCACCACGACGAATCATCCGCGCGATTCTGAATCACATGCGCCACGCCGCGCTTGCCCAAAATTCCTTCGCCGCGCGCTTCGCGCCACACGCACAATTTCATCAAGTCGAGCGCGCTGAGCTCGCCGTAGGGTGCAGCCAGCATTACGCAGCGGGCGAATCGTTCTTAGGCGATGGATCCTCGCACGTCGCGGGTAAACCGTCAGGGATCGCGACAGCGACCGTGCTCGCAGCGTTTGGATTAGCAATTGTTACGCTAGTGGCATTACCGCCGGTGGCGTGTTCGCTCTGCTCTTTGCTGTCTTTTCCCGTCAACGTGGCCATCAGCGCTCCGGAAAAACCGGAGAACGTGGCGACCACGACCATCGTTATGTTGCCGGTATCGCCATGATGCAACACATGCATCAGCAGGCAGAGCAGTCCCGTGAAACATATGAGCAGGACAAAAAGGTTCCCGCCCTTGGTGGAAAGCGAATCCAGAAATTTCTGCCAGGATGGCAAGGCGACTCCTTAAGAGCACGGCATTGCGCTTAACGATTCGTGCTGTTCATGGTGCGGCCGAAGGTTAGCTCGGCCCACTTTGCGGCGACGCCAGTATCGGTGTTGGTGTCAGCGCCGGAATTATTTCGGGTGATGGCCAGGACGAGATTGTTGCCGGCGGAGCAGCCCGTCATGTTAAGCGCCGTGAGCGTTGCCAGATATTCCCCGCCGGATACTGAGGTGCTGCCGATGGTGTACGAAATAGTCTGCGCCGCGTTGAGCACGGGATCATCTGTGGAAGTTCCGCCGAGCGAATTGCATCCAGTCTGAACGCTCCACGCAGTGAAATGCCCGTTCGTCGAATCCGTGGTAGTGAACGCAATCTTCAAATCCACGTTCATGCCAAAATTCCAGTCAGTAGGCAACTCGAGCTCGACGTAAGCCACGTTACCGCGCGCGAATTGCAGCACGCCCTTACGCGTATGCGTCCCCTGGCACGCCGGCGAGGGCGCGTTGGTCGTGCCTATCTGCCAGCCATTTCCTGCTGTGAGGTTGTTGCATCCCGCGGCCATGAAGAAAAGTTTCGTGGGCGCGCTGAACGCGCTGTTCGGCGACTCGGCGTTAGCGGAAAAGCCGCCTGGAGTGGTCAGCAAACCGAGAAAATTTCCCGTACCGTTCACATTGAAGTTGTACCCGCCACTGCTCGACGTATTCACGGTCACGTGCGCACCTTGCACGCTCATGTTGCCCGCGTCCGTGATAGTGGTCGCGCCGGAATCCTGGCTTAGAATCGACGCGCCGAACGCCCCAATATTGTCGAACTGAATCGATCCGCTGGGCGACGCAGGATTTCCGGCGCTGCCTCCGCATCCCGCCGTCGGCGAACTCGGAGCGCACGGCAGCACAATCGTGGACGTATATCCCGCGATCATCGGCCCGGTAATTACTTCGGTATACGTTCCAGCAATGCCAAAATAACTGTAGTTGCCAAGCCCGTCGGATACGAGCGGCTGCGTGACAGGATTCATCAACATGGGGTCGGAGTAAATCGTCGCGGTCGGCAAGCACGCAGGCGTATCGGAGTAAGCAGGTTGCACCATGCCGGTGCAAACCCAAATATTTGCGCCGGCAATGGCTTGTCCGGTGTCACCTTGCACCGCGCTAACACGTTGCGACCCTTGCGCAAACGTCGCCGGCGCAGCCAGTGCGAGCCATGCAGCAGCGAGCAAGATCATCGCGACTATGCTATTAGTTTTTGTCATTTTGTCTCGTACCTTTGAGAAGGCTTTCAGCTAGTGACGCGGAACAACAAGGTCGATCCAATTAATTTGCGGACGTTCCGGCGGCTTGATTCCTTGGCGTTCGCAAATTCCTTCGAGCAGCGCGTAGGTGTGCGGCAGATGAATCTTGGCCATGTCCTCAACGAAGGCTCGCATCATCTCGTCGTTGCGTATGCGGCGATAGATCCAGCGAGCGAACATCGTTAATTGCACCACGGAAGAAAGAGCCACAGTCCACCAGTAGGGATCTTCGAAAAGGCGCATAAGTTTTTCCAGGGTGCTAAGAAGTTCCGAGGAATGAAGCATTGCGCGGGAGGTCCCCTGTGAGGTTTTTGTTAGGACGGGCCCGAAATTCTAGGTTCCAGAAAGAGGCTAGCTAGTGTGTCGTCGCCAGACAAAAGTTCACTGTTTGCTAAGGCGATGAGCTCTAGGTGGTAGCTTCGATAGACCGGAAAAAGAACTGGAAAGATGCTCACGTTTCGCCAGCAGTGCGCCGGTTTACGATTTTCCCGCTGCGGCGCGTTTCTTGATCAGATAAACCGAGAGAAAATAAGCCACGAAACTGGCGCTGAAAACAATCCACATCAACTTAAAGTTCAGCGTGACGGCAAAGACCAGCTCAGCCAGTCCAAATAGCCAGATTAAGCTTTCTCCGGCGAACGCTTGTCCCCAACGCGGCTCTTCCCCTGCGGATGGAATGCTCGGCGCGAGTGAAGGCCAGAATCGCGGCACCGCCTTCAAGTAAGCTCGATACGATTCGCCTTGCGTGCGCAGCAGGCCATCTTCTTCACGAAAAATCAGGCGGTACATGAACAGCCACATCGCGACCACCATAAATATCCAACCCGCGCGACTGGCCAGCAATCCAATACCAGCGGCCATCGGAAGATTGGCGAAGTACAACGGATTGCGAAGATGGCGGTACGGCCCGTCAGCGACCAGGCCTTCGGAATGCTGCACCTGGTCATGCACAACTTCTGTTTTCAGATATGCAGTGGCCCAGGTGCGGAACGCCGCGGCCAGAAAAACGAGCAGCGCGCCGGCTACAAAAATCGACCGTGCCAGATTATTCCCGTGATCACTGTTGGGATCCACCGACGGCGCGGCCACATGCAGCAACCAGAGCGCGGCATTCGTCTTATCGACGTTGTAGAGAAAAAAGCCTAAGGCAAAAATAAAGCCTATGAACCAAAACCGTTGCTCAAACTCGAATTGCGTGGCGCGCATCAGCGCAAAACCCCCAAAGTTGCACTGTACTATACGCCCGCCATCGCGCTTTTGTTACCCGCGCCTCGATCGAGAAATTTGTGGCCACTGAAAACCCGGTCCGAGTCAGAATCTAACCGCTTCACGCCGCGTCGCTAGCTCACGGTGGCCGTGAATTGGATGCCCAATGTGACTCACAATAACTCACAGTATCTCGATCTCAATCGACCGGTGGGTTTGTTGAGAAAGGCATGTCGGAACCGAATTCAATGCTGCCCATGAGCTCGGCGCTCCTCCGCTCCAGAAATCCTGCTCTTGAAGGGCCGGTTCGGCAAATTCGGGAAACTGCTCCGACCAGATGCCGTCCGCTCCGCGGGCTCGCTCCAAGGCGCGACCGTAGGCCGGATTTATGTAAAACCTGCCATCGATAAAAGGCATGGACAGTTCCCCGCGGAGAAACTACAACTGCCATGGACATCGCACCGTGAAGGCGGGAGCAGGACGTCTAGCCGAAGAGCGAAGCGACGCTGGAGCCGAGGCCGGCGATCCCGCCGAGGTTTCCCAGCGACGAGCCGGTTGACGCGCGCTGCCGCACGTTGAGCAATTCCGCAGGAACGCCCATGGCTTTGCCGAGAAGATTTGTGTCGATGCCGTACGTTTGGCTGAGCGCGTTGAGTCCAGCTTGTTGTTCTTTGTAAGCCTGATTGGCGAACGCAATTTGATTTTGCTGCGCTGTGCTTGCATCGGTTTGCGCTTGTTCGCGGCCGAGTTGCGCAGTCAGGTCGCCGTAGCCGGCAGTGTCGTTGGTCGCGGCTGCGTGGTTGGCGGCGCTTTCGCGCAACGCGTCGTAGGCGGTGTTGGCTGCGCCCATGCTTTGCTGTGTGATGTCAGACTGCTGCTGTGGCGTGTACCCGGTGCTGGTGAGCAAGCTCCGGATCGTTGGCATCAGCAGCGAACGATCCTGGCTTCCCTGCTGGCCGGACTGCGAGATCAACTGATTCTGCTGCGCAAGCTGCTGGTCCGTCAGTTGGCGCGTAGTGCGTTCTGCTCCGCGAGACATAGTTCCTCCGTTTAGACAATTTCGCGAGATTATTCTTAGATTACCCGTCAAATGCCAGCCATGGGGTAAGGGAGAATGATTTGTTCAATTATTTATGGCGAATATCTTCCGGGGCGCGGGCGCGGTCCAGGGGCATCACTTGGAGCTGCCATTTCACCGGGACGGAAGTTGGCACGAAGCACGTCGTTTTATCGCAGGCCTGATATTCAAGCTTCCCCGAAATCGTAAAAAGCCTTCCGTCTTTACCAAGCGACCCCCAAAATTCGGAGCTAGTGCTTACCTGCACATCCTGGCTGATGCGAAACGTTCCTTCGAAGACTGGTACCCTCTCTTTTATGGCCGGCAAATAGAGGATCTTGGAGTTGGGGTAAGCCGCAGGCAGGAACTGCAATCCCGCGATGGGATCCAGGACGAGTTGAATGGGCTTGTAGCCTTTAGCCCCAGGCGCATAAACATGGACATCCGCAGGCAATCGCACTTCCGCAGCAAGAGTGACGCGCGTGCCGGGAACGCCCGTAGGATCGGATTGCTCGAGCGCCACTTGCAGGTGCGGCGCGTCCACCGTCGCTGTTACTTGTTCGCTTAGCTCAGGAAAAAGTTTCGCAATGACGCTGTTTCCGGTGAGCCGCTCGCGATATCGCGGATCGAAAAACTTTTCCCGAATGATTTCGTGTGTATCCACGAAGTAATATCCCGGACGCGCAAATCCCTTCTGCATCCCGGTAGCTTCCTGATTCAGCACGCCGTAGTCCTGGATGGTCTTCGAGTCCGGATCGCCAAGCATGGGGTATTCAATCTTGTGACGATCGGCAAAATATTTAAGGATCGCTTCCGAGTCGTAACTGATGACGGCGAGTTTCACCCCTTGCTTTTCGAATTTTGGAAGCGCGCTTTGCAGCTGGACCAGCTGCCCTTTGCAGAATGGTCACCAATCCGCGGAACGGAAAAAAAGAAGAACGGTGCCGTTCGTGCCTTTCAGCGTATCGAGAGTTTGAATTGTGCCAAACTGATCGCGAATTGAAAACGCGGGAGCTTTTTGGCCGACGGAAAGCCCAATCGACATCGGCTCGACGGCGGTGATGTGAATTGTATCTGCGTCTAGAATCCCGTGGACCGTCACGCTATCTCCCAACCGGGCGGAGATCAGTTCCTGCGGGTCCAAACTGTAAACCACTCTGTTGGTATCGTCGTACAGGGTCAGTTTCGCGCCCGGAACGTTTTTGGTGCACTCGGGAGATTCGGCGAAAGCCTCATCTGCGTTACAACTGCTCGACAGCAGAGTGCCGGACCACGTTTTCGGTGTAGCATCCTGCGCCGCTGTTACGAATGGAATCACCAGAAAAATCGGAGCGAGATAAGACCACATGCGCGTCATCATAGATACAGAGTTTGCATTTGAAATATTTCCATCGCGTTAAGTTCCGTCCCTACTTTACCCGCGACGATGTCACACAGGCAACAGCTTCGTACCTGGGCCGGAGTGCGAAATTTGACCACGAAAACTCACTAGCTTGGCTCGGCTTGACTTCGTCGGGCCGCTTCGTTACGCTCCCCTCAACAAACGCGCAGCGTGGTTTCTCTTCCTGGACGCTTGCAGTCAGGCCCGATTTACCCTGATCCATATTGAACTTCAATTCGACTACTGCCGAGGAGGTCGGCATCCATGAAAAAACTGTGTAGTTTTCTGTTGGGAATATCTTTTGTATTAGCAACAGCAGGCGTCGCCGTAGCGCAGGATAAACCGGGCGTGATGCACGCGCCGCCGGCGGTACTCACCATCACTCGCGAATTTGTAAAGCCCGGAAAGTCTGGCGTAGTGCACGAACGCACCGAAAGTGCTTTCGTGAAGGCCATGACTGCTGGCAAATCGGATCAACACTATCTCGCGCTCAATTCAATGAGCGGCAAACCGCGCGCCCTGTTTTTTACCGGCTACGCATCGTTTGGGGAATGGGAGAAGCAGAACATGGCCGACATGAAGAACGCCACGCTATCCGCGGAACTTGATCGAGCGTCAATGGCCGACGGCGAGTTGCTGGACTCCGAGGATATGAGCACCTGGGTTTACCGCGAAGATCAGAGCTTGAACCAAACCGGAGACCTGGTCGGAATACGCTACATGGAAATTGAACACTTCCAAGTCAAGCCAGGACACGAAGAGGACTGGAACGCCATTGTGAAAATGGTGAAGGGCGCTTTTGCCAAAGTGCCGAACGCTCATTGGGCCGTGTATGAAAACGTTTATGGCAGCGAACAATCCGCGTTTCTAGTCATTACGCCGCGCAAATCCGCGTCGGAAATCGACCGCGATTTCGCAAACAGCAAACAGTTCATGGATGCCATGGGCCCGGACGGAATGAAAAGACTGAACGACCTTTCCGCCGCAGCCATTTCTTCCATGGAGACAAACCTCTTCATGATCAGCCCCAAGATGAGCTACATGGGCGAAGACCTCGCCAAAGCTGACCCGGAATTCTGGGGTCAAAAACCCGAATAAACTGTTTTGCAGGGGCGCAGCTCTCCCCCTCGGGCAGGTTCTGCGCCCCTACTGCTTTCTAACTCGGACTATCGCGGGTGTGAAGTTGCGAAGATGGAACCAAATCCTTCAGCAGTTTGCGACGAATCCCGTCCCGCCATGATTTAATTCCAGTATGTTTCGCACAAATCCAGAACCGAAAGAACTGATACCTGAGTTGGACGCTCTTGCCCTCACGGCGACTTCCTCTTTGGAATTGATGAACGGGATTGTCGCGCTGCTCCACAAAAATCTTCTAAAGTACAACTGGGTCGGCTTCTACATGATTCAAAGGGAAGCCTCTGGCGAAGACGTCTTGATCCTCGGCCCGTTCAAAGGTTCGATGACGCCTCACACGCGCATCCAACTAAACCAGGGTATCTGCGGCGCGGCTGCATCCAGCGGAAAAACCGTTGTAATTGACGACGTCAGCGCAGACTCGCGCTACCTAGCCTGTTCGCTCGAGACCAAATCCGAGATCGTCGTACCAGTTTTCGTGGCAGGAAAAGTTGTCGGCGAGCTGGACATCGACAGCCACTTCCCCGCCGCCTTTGCCGCCGACGGCGACCGCAAACTCTGCGAGCACGCCGCAAAACTCCTCGGCAAATGGATGGAAACCCACCCCGGCGCTTAACAGAGCTAAAAAACGAGACGGCGGCAGTAGGGCGTCCAGGCGTCGTCGCGAACCCAGCCCAGTGCCTTAAGGCGGCGGCCGAACTTTTTCGCGATGGGCGGAGGAAGCCACGCGTGCGCGTCATGCAAGCCGCGTGCGACGAGATCGCATTCACCGGCGCGATGTAGAGCGAGCAGACGATCGTAGCGTTCGCGCGCCCTCCCTTCCCCAGGCGCGAGCAGCAAATACATTTCGCACGTCAAACGCGCCAGCGACGCCATCACCACGCGGTTTTCGTCGTCCTCCACCACCAGCTTCGAAACGAATAGCGGGTTGGCGAGATCCGGAAACGCGTAGTCGAATCCTTGTTGCGCGTGCATTCGGCGCAGCGCGTCCAGATCGCTTTCTTTGTATTCGCGAATCAGCATCTAGAAGACGCGGTAGCGAAGCAAGGGATGAGCGCGGCCAACAGCTTCGGCCACGTCGAAAGTGGTAGCGCCATAGGGAACATCGTGTGACGCGAGCGCAGTCCGCGCCGCCTGCGAGATCGGTTTCTGCGCCAGCGGATGCGGCAGCGCGTCGAATGCTGCGTCGTCTTCCAACGCGAGATGCGCGCCTTCGTCCGCCTCTACCAACACAATGATCGGTGTCGCGTCGTCACAAACAGTCCCGTCAGTGACATCTCCGAGCGCGGTCTCGTTCAGCGCGATCCAGTGCGAATTGACGAATCGCGTTGCGTGACGACGCCATGCGCCGAGCGTCGTGATGTAATAACATTTTCCAGTCATTTTGATCTTGAAGAAAGTTACGCCAGGTCTACGAAGAGAAGGTGTAGTTGTGCGTGAGCACGGTTGCGTTCAGGCGACCGGCGAAGAATTGGTGCTCGGACTCACAAGTTACCGTCACCTTTTGTCCTTCTTCAACAATGGCTTCGATTTTCCTTATTGTCAGGCGCCCGAAACGGCCCACCAACACGTCGCTCAAGCACAAACGCTCCGCGCGCATAGGTGAACCATCGCCCAACGTGAAAATGTGGTGCGGCGTCACATCAAGAGACTCATCATTCGAAAAGTGCAAGCGGATAAATGTATCGGCATCGCGAATCTCTAGACGCACGATGCGCGTCCAAGGCTCTTCGCGAGGATGACACGGGCAGCATAGATGTTCGCCGACCTGGCAGGATTCGATCTTCACCAGCCCGCGCTCTTTCGTTTGCACTTTCGTTCCGGCGCGCAGACAACTTCCGCTGCCTCCGCCCGAACCGCCGCCTGTCCCGCTGTTGGTGGTTGCCGCGATCATCGCGCCTTGTGATAACGGAACGCGTCCCTTGCAATGCCTGCTGTTGCGCAGCAATATTTGTCTTTGCGCCCTGCGCGTTGGCTGGAGTACCCACACTTCCGGAAATTCCTGCGACCCACGCGATGGCGAGCGCGACATCGTCCCAGTAAGGATAAAAATAATATGTGGTTGCGGCTGTTAGTCCGCTAACGGCTAGCGAGCCATTCGGCACGGCTGTCGATATGCCGTCCGCGCGCGCGATCGCAAGCGAAGTCCAAGACCACGTAATGCTCGACGTGGTGGATACATACGTGAACGCGCCAGACCATGTCGGCGGCACCGAGCCTTTCATCAAAACGCCGGGCTTGGTCGGATCGATGTGGTTCCCGGTAAGCGCGCCGGACGTCACACGCGCGAAATTCGTGCCGTCGGTGATTTGGTTGTCGATACTCCAGCCCTGATTGGGGCCGAGTGAAGCTTCCGCCAGCTTCTTCATCGCTTCGTATAGCTGCGGATTCGTGCGCCGTAGCGCTTCAAGTTGTGAAATATTCAGCATATCGTTTTGGTGGATAGTCGCTCAGACGAGATGTGGCTCACGCTTTCCGTTTGGGGGAAATTTCGTCATACTCAAATCTCACTCCGCGCCGCGGACGATCGCGAAGGGATCTGGTTTTGCCCACGGAACTAACTTCGTGATGGAAAACCACGAAGCCGCGGCGTTCGTGCCGATTTGATAGGACACGCGCTCAGCCAGCACGTTGGTGAATTGCTCCATGTCACGCGAGGCTGGCGCCGCGAGCGTCCACGCGCCGAGAGACATCACGCTAACGTTTCCCGGCAACGCCGCAGACAGCGCGAGCGATCCAGCGCCTTGCACGTACGCGGTCAGGTAGCCAAACAAATTTCGACCGCTCAATCCTGTAGCCGCCAGAAATGCCGTGGAGTAAAACGAATTAATCGCGACACCGTCATCCGAATATTGGCCGTCGGTCAGCGCATAAATCTTTCCGCTCGAATTGTTCGAACCGAGAAAAACCTGCGCTTCCCCATTTGGCCGCTCGATCAACCCGCAAGAGTTCGCCGAGACCATCCAAGGAGCCCATTTTCGTGAACGTTCAGCCGCAGCGGTGTAAATCGAAACGAGCGGGTCCTGCATCCCTTCCGTGTAATCGAGCATGAGAATCTGATTCGGCTGCGTGGCTGCACCCATCGGCACGCCGACGTAGATTCGTTTGTGCTGCGTGTCCACTTGCACCCAGAGAAGTTGGCCATATTCCCAATTGATCGCGTCCCAACGTGGGTTGAATTTCCTGCGACAATTTGATCGGCTCGCTGCCGTCGAAATAATAAAGCCCGGAGCGGCCCGCGATCACCACCCACTCTTCTCCGTAGCCCACGCCGTGCGCTGATGGAGTTCCTACCTTGTTCGAAACTTCTTCCACGCTCCACAGCGCAGGTTCGTTCACGCCATCCGTGGCGGTCACGTACAGCGAACGCTCCTTGGCAAAATATAAATTGTTGCGGAGCTTGAACGCAGCGCGAATTCCCTGCCCGTTATTTACCGCAATTTCCTGAATCCCGGTCACGCCGTCGTAACTCTCCGGCGCTTGTGTGGCCGACGCGCGCACCAGCGAAGAATTCTGCGCAGCATATGTCGGAAATACTTCGATATCGTCAACCAGGAAAGATTCGCCGCTCGGCCCCGGCAGGCTGTCGGCATAAACTCGTAACGTCAGATCAGGCGGCAATGCAGTTTGCGGCGGAAAAAGTTGCGCAGTGAATTCCTGATAGGAAGTTGTAGTCTGCGCGAACGAGACGCCGAGGCCCGCGCCCACGAGTCCCATCGTTGGACTGTAAGTATTGATGCGCAGTGAGCCAGCCGCCAGGTTCGCACTGCGAGCAATACGCACGCGTACCGAATAATCCGTGTTGTTCAAAAGTAGTTGATCGCCGAACGCGTCCGTGATCGCATTTTGCGCAATGGTGCCGCGCTGCGTAGTGACGCCATCCGCGGTAATGCGGTACGCGTCGCCCCAAACCACGTCGCTCGACTCGCGGCTTCCACCCGCGCCGAAAGTCGGATCGAGTTGCCAGCCAAGCGGCCGCCCGCTTCCCGACGCGTCCCACCCGCCGTCAAACGAAAGATTGCGCCAGTTATCCATCTTCGCGCGCTCGCCCCACCAGAAGAGGCGCTCGGCATAGTCCACCACTCCAAGCTGGCACGGAAGTTCGATCTGCCCGTACAAATATTCCATCCTCACGCCGCTGAGCAGAATCGTGTCGCTGAAATCCACCTCGAGCGACGTGGTCACATTGTCGTTGAGCGTCATCGTAGCGGGCACTTGATAAAAGGTTGCGCCGCCGCTAGCGGTGAACGCGAGCAGTCGTTGCACTACGTTCGAAGGGCCCGTGGGAATATTGGTCACATTAACTTTTTTCCCTCCGGCTGCAGTCCATGCCGTGGGCGGCGAAGGCGCGGTCCAATATCCTTGGCGCGTTACGAAAATCACCGCGCATTGGTGTTCGCCGGGAGAAATGTTGCCCGGATCCGTGGCGTCTGCGACCGTCGGCCCTTCAGCGGGACCGATCTGGCTTACGCGATCAAAGTAAGTGTCATCAAACTGGCGCGGAATGTCCTGACCGACAAGGCCGTCGCCAAAAGCCATATATTCACGGCCAAAATGCGTGTCGGACGCGAGATACAGTCCAGGCTTGCCTCCCGACGCAACAACAGAGAGCACGCCGGGCGAAGTTTCCTTGTAAATATTTCCGAGCGAATCCAGCGCGATCATTCGCTGCACAAGATTCGTGGTGCCATAAGTTTTCAGGCCATTGATCTGCGGCGCGCCTGCGACGACCGGAAATTGCGACACCAGCCCAGGTCGCGTGCGCACTCCGCCAGGAAAGAATTCTACGTCGCCAAGCGAAGGCGACATTCCCGGCGGCACGTCGGAAGGATCGAGCAGCGTGATCCAGGTGCTGAAGATATTCAGCGGCAACGGCGTAAAAGTTTCAATAGACATGTTGAATAATTCTCGCAAGCAATAAATTATGTTTCGTGCTAGAAACGGTCTGTGTCAGGCCGTTTGTATAGCTACTGGATTTTGAATTTCCGGTCTTTCCGCGCTTGAGTTCCGATTGAAAAAGCGAACTTATAAAGACCTTCGCATCTGCATAGCCTGGGCACTGGGAGCCTTCCTTTTCTTCCTGGCCCCATGTCTGAGGTCGTCCCAACCCGGACCCATTAGTATTGATTTGCATCCCTACGGTTTCTCGGCAGAATTGCCCATTAACGAAAAGATTGGAGTGTTCTACCTGTCCGCGGATCGGCTGACCGTATTCTTTAACAATAAGCAACCGCTCTCAGGCCC
This sequence comes from uncultured Acidobacteriota bacterium, assembly GCA_963838475.1. Lineage (GTDB taxonomy): Bacteria > Acidobacteriota > Terriglobia > Acidiferrales > UBA7541 > Palsa-295. The sequence continues at coordinate 533,903 of CAWIRJ010000002.1, read as the reverse complement.
GGGCTCTGAAGCTTTTCAACTGATAGTCCTAGATATTGGTGGCCATGTTTTGGCTCAGCGAAATGTGTTGGCCGCTCCGAATGCGATAGATATCACGCCCGGACCTAACGGCGGAATTCTGTTCGGTCGTTCAGGTCAACTAGATTTTTTTGGCTCTAATCTTCGTTTGCTGAAGACCGTGCCATTGGAAGATTCAGTCACGGGGATATCATTCAACCGGCGGCTAAACCAACTGGTCGAGATGACAATTGACGATGTTTCGCAGACGCGTACTGCACATTTTCTAGATGGGGACACTCTCGAAGAAAACCTTAGTTTGACCTACCCGTTGAAATCCGTTCCCCACTTCGGCGACAACCAGCTTGCGTATACTCGCGGAGGAAATTGCTTCGGGTCCGCACGTATTGTGTCTGGCAGGAAGGACGATTGGGCTTTTCTCAGTGACCTGCCCGCTTGCGACTTTCTCACTTTTATCGGAAATGACGAAATCGCCTATGCCTTCGATCAGCGACTGTACGTTGTCGACAGAAGTGGCAAACAGATAATGAAGGCTCGCATCCCGGTCCCAGGTAGCTTTGCGGGCCCCAGCCTCGTTGGAATTTCTGATGATGATCAGCGTTTAGCCATTCGCGCACTTCTTCAATCTTGGCAGTATGAAATATTTGTTTATGATCTAAAAACCAAACGCCGGATATTCAATCACACTTTGCCGATAAACTCCTGGGCGCCCGCGCTTTCGCCAGAGGGTCATCAACTTGCGGCAATCGAAAATGGTAGTCTCAAACTTATCCCGATACCTTGACTGAATTGAGTTAGTCCTTGCTTCTACTGCAGTTTTTTGAAGATGCCGTAGAACGTGATGGTGTCGGCGGTGATTGCGGTTGGATAGGCTCCGGCGGCGAGTTCTGGGAAAGGGCCGGCGGACGCGCCCTGTTGAAAGATTTTCACTTTGTTTGCGTTCATCGCGGCGCCGGGATAGAAAACGTAGTCGTATCCCGAGAGGCCGTCCATCCACGCGGTTCCCTGCACCGGGGGCTGGTCGGATGCGATCAGCGGCACCTCCGACAGGTCCAGCGTGTCCCCTGAAGTCGTATAATTCCCCGACGCCACAATTGTGCCGCTGACGTGCACGCGTTTGCCGTCGTCCCAAGTGTCCACCAGCGAAAATGTAATTGCCATTGTTCCTCCCAATCTGAATTTGTTGTTTTCTGAGTGGCGATGCGTGGTGTAATTAAATGTTATGATTTGGGCAGTACCTGTGCGCGGAACGAAACCGCCATATTTCGACTCCATGCCGACTGCACAGAACGTGCGGCGGCGCACAACCCGACGGCCTTCAGCTGAATCCTAAGCGTCGAATATAAGGAGAGCTTGGTGCGACGATTGCGAATCGCTTGTGCAGTGACTGTGTTGACGTTGCTTGGGTTTGCAGTCGCGCTGAAATTGTCCGCGGCCAGCCCTGCTCACGACGGAAGACATGGCGCTATCGCTCCTACTTCGCCGTATCGTTCGACGAAAGAAGATGCTAACGCAGCCAAGAGTGGCACGGCGTCCGAAGCGCCAACGGTTGCTCCGGCCAGCCCAAATGCCGCGGTGATCGTTGCGACAAGTATCTCGACACGTTCTCTGGCTGTTGAGCCGCAACCGCAGAGCTCGGCGAACTCAACCATCACCGAGAATTCTTCCGCGCCACAATCCGCGTTGATTTATCTGGCAAGCTCCGACAAAGGCGACAGGATCTTCACCTTGGCGACTGCCTTGAATCCGCTCGGTTCGGCGAATCCTCTTGCTGTGAGCAGTAAGATCGCGCTATTCGCGGGACAGGTTGCAGCGGGCTCACTTGGCGATGGCGGCGCGGCGTCCGGCGCGGAATTCGATTTGAAACTCGATTCGCTCGCCATGCGCAGCGGAGTAGCAGTGGCGTCCGATGGAACAATTTTTGTAGCTGACACTTTAAATGGCACGATTCGCACAATCGCTGGTGCGGCCAGCTCCGAGCCTGGAATCGTTCGCAGCGTGGTGGGACGCTATGGGCCGCGCCAGAACTTTGAGCTTATCGAGCCGCTCGGCTTAGCTCTGGATCGCGCCGGCAATCTTTATATCGCTGACCGCGGCGCGAATGCCGTGCTGATGTTGCATTCCGCTACGTCCGCTTCCCCTGGCGTGCTGGAAATTCTTGGGCACGTCGTTTCGCCGACGAGTGTGGCCGTCACCTTGGACGGTGGAAAAGTTTTCGTGGCTTCGGCTGATACCGGAAGCATCATCACCATCAACTCGAAGACTCGCTCGATTGCTTCGGCCGGAGTTTCTATGGCGAATTTAGCTGCCGATGGCCAGCAACGCGCAGGCGTCACAAAAATTATTCCTGCTGGCATTGCTGTGGACGGCGCCGGAAATCTCTTCGTGTCTTTTTCCGGAGTGGGCGCGGGGCAAGATCAGATCTTGCGTCTTGATGCGGCCACTTCAAATGTTAAGACCGTTGCGCATGGACTAAGCTCGCCCGGCCAAATCGCCTTCGATTCGAACGGAAATCTTTTTATCGCGGATCAGGGTACGCGCAGGCTTCTCGCGCTTCGCAGTGCAGGCGTACCGGCCAATGGCGTCACCTTAAGTCCGCCTACGAATCAGACGCCGTACGGCCCGGAGCCGGTAGCTGGAACATCTCCCACGCAATCTTTTACGCTAACGAATAACTCTACCGGAACGATCACGCAAATCACTTCCGGATTCCAGGGCGCGGATCCCGGCGACTTCACCGTGTTGAACACTTCCTGTACTGGCACCCTGCTGGCAAATACGAGCTGCGCGTTGAATGTCGCGTTCACACCGCAAGCGACAGGAGCGCGCTCAGCTTCTTTGGCGGTGACCTACACCAGCGCGGGCGTTCAAAGCACTTTGACGGCCCCGGTGAGCGGAACCGCCGACGATTACGAAATCACCTTGGCCAGCGGCGCTATGCAACAAATCACCATTCCGCAAGGATTCGCCGCCACTTTTCTATTACAAATTGTTCCGGACGACACCTTCAGCGGCACTGTAACGCTATTGTGCCCGTCAGGATCGGCATTGCCCAAGGCTACAACCTGCGGAATTTCTGCCGGCACCACAGTCACCACGCCGCTCGTTCCCATGCTTATGGTGACCGTTACAGCCGGAACGCCCGTGCCGTTCAACGTTACCTTTCAAACCACCAGCACCGCAACAGCAACAAGCACGAGCACGACTACTTCAATGGTTCCTGGTTTTGGTAGTCTCGGACGCGGCGACGACAAGAATTGGCCCGGAGCGACACTTCGAAACTCCACTGGCTTCCCGACCGGTTCTCCTCTTAATGCCTTCGGAATCTTGGCCGCGATTCTTTGTTTGATGTTTGTGTTTGCTTTTTCGACGCGGGCGCAAAGCGAACGATTTCCGTTCTAGCGGTCGGTGCAGTTTTTGCTGTGGTTTTGGCCGGGTGTCATCACACCAGCACCACCGGCATCGTGGTTACGCCGAAGGGCACCTACAACCTCACCGTCCAAGGCACCGCCCAAGGCGCCACGCGCGGCTTTTCAGTCACCATGGTCGTCGATTAACAGTAATTCGCAGTCGGCGCGAGCTGCCGCACATTGCTACAAATAAATGATCCGGCTGCGATAGCCGTAGGGTCTGCGTCGGCGCCCTTTGGTTTGTTCCGGACGCACGTAGCGATTGATCAGATTTTCCGCCGCAGTTTGGGCCGAGCCGAGTAAATCCGCGGCGAGCGCACGCGCTCCACGAGATCGCGCCGCCAGCGCCGCCGTTGCAAAACCTACAGCGTCGGTCGCGCTGCGGATTTGTACCGGATCCGTACCCAGTACCAGCAGCGGCAGAATTTTTTCGTAACGCACGCGCACGGTGATGGATTGCGTAGCGCCAATCAGATTTATTTTGTCCTCGCGCCATTCCCACAGCCGCAAATAAGTGCTGGGCTGCAGGTTCAACATTCCGCCGCCACTGGTGAATTTCTCCATCGGAACGAACACGTCTGTGGTGTTCGCCGTCGCGCGTTCCCAAAGCATGTGCGGCATCAGACAGTCTGCCGGAAGCTGCGGGCTCGATACATCGCTGATTTCAAGATTCGTCACGCCGGTCGCGGAGTTCTGGTCGAGCTCAATGTCTTGCTGCTCCGCCAGCACGCTCACGCCGTTTTCCGCCAACTCGCGCTGTAATCCGCGATAGGCTGAGTTGAGCAGCGGCATCAGCAGTGTGTCGGTAAACACCACGCCCGCCGAATCGTTTACCAGCGCGCGCGCCAGGTTCAGCGCATCTTCTGCCTGCGAATATGCGGTTGTCGGGACGACGGGCATTGTTGCCTCCGAGATTCTGTGCAGGTGCGGGGAACTTTGTGCACTCCGAGGATTGCGGAGTCTGACCGCGCCATTATGGTCTTGCCGGCGGATCCGAGGACCAGAGCGCTACGTTCGTTACGCCTGCGCTTCAGGATATTATCGACGCGTGGTTACATCAGAATCCGTGAGGAGAAAAATGGCGTCAACTCAGAAACGATTGCATGTTCCAGCTCCAGGCGGTTTCGGTTCGTTGCCATTCAGCAGCGGCGTGCTGGTGGGTAAAACCTTTTATCTTTGCGGCCACATCGGCCTGGACCCGGCCACCAAGAGAGTTCCAGAGAGTGTCGATCGCGAAATACGTTTGATGATGGACAGTTTGCGCGACACGCTGGCTAAAGTGGAAATGACTATGCAGGATCTAGTATCGGTGCAGATTTTCTGTCCGGACGTGTCGCTCTTCGCGCAATTCAACGAAATCTACCGTACCTATTTCACCGAGCCATTGCCGGCACGCGCGTTCCTCGGCTCAGGCCCGCTGCTTTTCGGGGCACGATTCGAAATCCAGGGCATCGCGGTGAAAGACTAGACCGCACAGCTTCGTCGACAGTAAAATTGCCGCGAATCACTCGCCGTGGCAATTGAAAATGTACGTCGAGCTGCTCGCTGGCGTGGCGTTATAGGTCAGCGTCATGCTGCCCGTGGTGGCGGTATTTTCACCCGTGACGTTGGCAACGGCTCCCGTGCCACCCACCATTTTGCAAATGAAGATTGGCGTGAGCGGCCAGGTATTCGTGAAATTAATCGCTATCGTAGGATTTGCCGCGGTCGTCCCGCTCGTAGTTACAGTCGCCGTAAATCGCTGGCTCGTTCCGCTCGCAGTGACTGATGCCGCGCTGCCCCACCCACTCGAAAGAGTGATGTTCGACGGTCCAACGGAGCTGCCGCGATTTGCCAACAGGAAAATCCCCTGCACGTTCCCCGCGTAAGAAATGGAAGCGTTCACCGTAGCTGAAGATCCTGGCGCCATCACTTTCAGCGCATTTCCGCTGGTAGTTCCGGAAGCAGGTGCGATCGCCAACCCATCGCTCGCATTGGACATGGAAACGGTAGCCGCGCCGAGCGGACTCACCGCATTCAAATCATTGCGCGCAACAAGATTCCCTGAATTATCGAAGAATGAGACGGGCGTCGTCGAACCGCTGGGATCGAGATCTAACATATGCCCTGTCTGCGACGCGCTCAATTGTGCGATCAAGCTTGGAGCCGTCCCGCTCGGCGCACCGAGGAATTGTCCGCCGGCGCTCGACACGTTTTGGCTCGTGCCGGTCACCGTTCCCTGCACGCTAAGGCTCGAATAAACAGTATCGGTTCCGCCGTTGCCGCTATCTGCCAGCGGAGCAAATCGCGGCTCGGAAGGCATCGGGCCTTTGGTAAGAAAGGCGTCGTCAAAATAAACGTAATTAGTGGAGGAAGCGGAATTCTCCAGCAGAAAGATCCGCATCGAATGCGCCACGCTGGTTGAAACGCTATAGCCGTTGGGCACGCGAAAGATCACCGCATAGTTCCGATTAACAGTCCAAGTATTCGCCGCAGACACTTGCCAGTCCGCGCCGGTCACGTTGCAGTTACAAGTAATCCCATTGTTATAAGTCAGCGACGCGTTCGTGCTTTGCCAATTGCCGCCGTTGCCGCCGTTGTCCACATAATTTGCCGGAGCAAGAACCCTCGCGTTAGTAGCGATGTTCGTGATCTTGTCCGCTTCCGTACAGTTCGAGTCGTAGTAAAACCGGAATCCCGGCCGGAAATTCGCCGACGTAGAACCGGCGGCAACGCGCACGCCAAAAGTGTATTCAGCGGCGGGATCCACCGAGATACATTGCGAGTTCACGCCCAGCCCGGCAGTAGCGCCGTCTCCAACTTTCACGTTGTAAGTTCCTTGCGTGTTCGTATCGACGGGGGCTGAAGAACTCGATTGGCGCGTATAAATTCCCGACGCAGCCTGATTGATGTTCGTTCCGCTCGCACCGCCCCAAGCCAACAAAGTCACGCCGCCACTCCAAGCTTCAAAACCCGCGTTGGCAAGTAGATTTGGGCCGGCCAGATCGTTCTGCCCGAAGTGCATCGAAGGCGTCCAGTTGTGGCCGTTGTTATCGATTGCAACCATGGCCGTAGCGGGCTCATTCGGTTTGATCTGAGTGGTGTTCGTGATGGAAAGGTACGGATCGAGAAGATGAATTCCAATGGCCGAGCCGTCCGAGGGAAACTGAATGCAATTGTAAATATCTTCGCAGCGATTGTTCGGACCGAACGTAACGCTGGTGGCGCCCAGGATGTTGTAGCAGATTTGCCCGAACGCGGCGGACGAGCTTTCGCAATCATTGCCGTACACTTCGTCGTTGTTGGGATAATTTCCGTTGGTATCCTTCGCGAGCACGTAGCCGGTGGATGCCGCAGGAGGCAGGATGCAGGCGTTCTGTTCCAAAACGATGGCGTTGTAAATTCCCGCGAGATAAAAACACGTATCGCCAGCAGACTGCGGATTCATATTGTTGTGCTTAAACAAAGTGTTAGTGCCGTCAAAGACTCCCACAGAAGTGTTGCCGTAGATTCCGTAAGAATTGCCTCCGCTTCCCAACGTGATGTTGTTGTTCTCGATATCCGAGTGACCGATGCTGGTCATATCTATTACTTTTGAATTCGCGCCTGTGGCGAAAAGAGCCATGCCTTCGATGTGCACAAAGTTTATTTTTGACGTGGCTTGGTTCGGGTTCTTCACCGTGGTGCATCCCGCATTTCCGCAGGCGATGAACCCGGAAGTATCAGGCTTCGCCACTGTCCCAGTCCCACTTTCCTGATAGCCCTTCATCGACGCGCCGTCGCCGGTCAGTTCCACCGCGTCATTTGTGGTGGCATCGGTGATTGTTAGTTGTGCCTGGCCCCACAGTAAAACGGTTCCGGCGGGGATGGTGATGTGCTGTGCGCCGGTTAAAGTTCCAGTCATTCCTCGCGCGTCGCAAACCGAAGAAGCTGTTGACATCGCAGCTGCCGCAAGACACGCCGTGATTTTTGCTGCGGCGTCGGCGCCTGCAAACCGTTCCGCTTTTTGCACGCCGTTCAGCGCGTTCACCGCCGCCGATCCGTTCACATCCAGGTTGAATTGCGGATTGGTATTGTTGATTCCGAGCGAACTTGGCGTGAAGCGGTGCGCCGGGGCCAGCGTGCTGGTCAACGAATCGCCCCCGCCGGTGGATGGCAGCGCCGTCAGAGTGTACGCTGTTGTGCTCGCTCCCGAGACGAAGACATTGTTCGTCTGGTTCGGAACCCACGCATTGTTATTCAGATTTGGCGTCGTTGAGATCGCGACACAATAGCCTTGAATCGCGCTGAGGCCCGCGACAGGCAAAGTCCAGGTAAGCGCGATAGCATTATTTGCTCCGCTTAACGTGACTCCTGCGCTCTGAATGGATGGTGCGGACTCATCGCTGTTGCAATTCCCTGAGCCCCCTGTGGCCGAGTACATCGTCGCATAATACGTTCCGGATGCGATCGAACCACCCGTCGTAGCCGTTCCTGCCACGCTCGTCGGCGGATAGGAAGTGGCGAATTGAATGTCGAGGGTTCCGCGCGAATTCTGCGCAATGCTCGCGCCATATCCGAAGTCGCTTCCGGTGTTCAGCAGCAGACCAAGAACGGGATCTATGGCCACGCCGGCGAACCGGCTGCCATTAAACGTGGCGCGCAGAGCGTCCCCGTTTTGTCCGCCATTGAACTGGTAAATATCGCTCCGTAGCCGGGGGTCGGATGAACCGCCATTATTCACGGCATAATCAAACCCATTAAAAGTTTGAGTTGAACAACCGGGAGCTGGATTGCCACTGGAATCAGTTACCGTAATCGCACTGAAATAAGATTGGTTTCCGGTTATATGACAACCCGCAATGAATGACGTGCTGAGATTATCATTCTGGATTATCGGCGCACCGCCATTCCCCCCCAATGACATCGATACATTGACACCGTAAAGAGTGGTGCCCGGAGCATTCAATTCTACGACCGCAGGATAACCGGCACTGTCGGAGGTGGTCACGTTGTTAAAAGTGAGGTCTGAGAATTGAGGCAACGATGCGCTCGCCGGATGTCCAGTACTGTTCGTAATATAAAAAAACGGACCATGGTTTGCTTCCCAACCCCGGATATTTTCGAACACAATGTTGCCCGGTCCGCTTCCGGAAGTGTTAACGCGCTGGTCGTAATGGAAAGCTCCGCCGAAACCTTGCAGGTTATCGAAGACAGCCAACCCCACTAGCGGAGCTTCACTACCCAAGGGCGCGTCCCCCGTAAGTAGAACGCAGTAGTTATTGGCGGCCTCCGTGCCGCCGCATTCTCCGCCGTGCCACTCAAACCAAAATGTGTTGGTGACTTCGAGCGCCGAGTTATCGGCCATCCCGGTCGTCTTTATCGTCAGCGTCGTATCCACGAGCTTAATATCAGTTTCGGTGTAGACCCACAGGGCCTTGTTGTAGCCGTCAATCTCCAAATCCTCAAAGGTCAGCCCGCTTGAGCAAGTCGGGTAACGGCAATCGAAAACAGCGGATCCGTTTGGGTTGGTACCTGGCACAGATGCAATAACAGTGGCAGGGGAACGGATGAACGTAAGAGTGCTCGACGTTCCGAGGCCCTGAAAGGTTAAATTACCGCACGGAATTTCAAACACAGGGGCGGTGGATGGCAGCTGAGGCTGGCTGACATAATAATATCCCGGGGGAAACGTAATCACGGGATGTGTATTTTTGCCGCCGATTTGCGCGGCGCAGGCTGCAGTAATGGCAGCCTGGATTGCCGCTGTATCGTTCGTGATCGCGTCCCCTTTTGCGTTGTAAGGTGGACAAGTCACGTCAATCGAAGGCCGCGGGCCGCCAAAACAACCGCTGCCGCTCACGGATATTGACGACGGTGTAAAACTCCCAGGATTAAAATTCGTAGTCGTCAATGTGCCGGCAATGTTCGCATTTCCCGCAACCGCAAGATTTCCGCCGAGCGTCAGGCCGAATGCGGAAATGTTGTTGCCTACTCCCGTGGACGAAGGATCGTTGGGAAGAATTGTATCTGGAAAAGTCTGAGTGCCGGAAATTTGTGGCGCGGAAATTTGAATCACGTACCGTCCAGCTGGCGCGTAAAAATGGTAGTTGCCGATTCCGTCCGATTGAAATGGATTTTGCGTTGGAACCGAGAGAGTGGCGTCAGTGTAAATCGTGGCGAGTGGCGTGCACGGCGTTCCCGTCGCGGTGGACTGGCACACAGTGATCGTCGCGTTGCCGACCGGATGGCCGTCCGGCCCGAACACGATGTCGTCCTTGCGCGATCCCTGTGCGTGCGCGCAAGATGCAGCGAGCGCACCGAAAACCAAGAACGCAACCAACGCTTTGCGCACGGGACGGAGATGCTTCGTGATCGCAGAGACCTGTCGCACCGGACCATCATTTATTCGCCAGATTTTATGAATCGCTGTCATATCGTATTCGCCTCGTCGCTGCTGGTGTCCTCGCTTTTGTACCGCAAACCCATCCATTTATACAGAAGCAGCTATACGTGCGTAGTTATGTGCGCATGTCGCAGATTTTCGGATTCAAATTGGGAATTCGGACAGGTTATGTATGTGGACCTGCTCCGGGGCGGAAGGCAGTTCCTAGATCCGGACGAATTGATCTGTCAGGAGAGGCATTGCTGAACACGAACATTGAGCCAGCCGCAGTTTCAGATCGGTGTCACCTTTCGCGGAGAATCTTTGGGCGCTAAGAGGAGTGAATTTTCCTTTTGGGCTCATGGGGCGTATTCAGCCCAGCTACCGACTTTTTCGTTGATAGGTCAGCTCTACGCTATCTCAAGCGAGGACCATCTAACCCGAGGAGCCCCTGCCGGAGCCCTCCCACAAGCTACTCGTATCACATGGTTTAGGCTCTGACGCACCCGCTGAATATCCAGCATGTATCAGGTTTCTACTTCACAAATAGTTCATCTATGTTCGCGGGCTCCCCTGCGAGATCGCCGCCGAATGGCAGCCGCCGTGCCTGTACTATGACAATAGTTTAAGGCCGGGAAAGGCGCCATACGGCCAGAGGAAGTTGTTTATGACTAAGTTGAACTCAGGAATAGCCGCTTTCGCATTGCTCGCCGCAGCGATTTTGCTGCTTCCGGCAACGTCGATTGCGGCGGTTAGGCCGGACAGGTGGGCTAAGTCGGTTAAGATGCCGGAACCATCCAGCTTGCCGATGCTCATCACGGGACTGGCAGGTTTGGGCGGGCTCGGTTGGCGTTTCCGCCGGTCCGGCAAGTAAGTAGTCTGAACACCGTCACCCAGGGGACATTCGCAGAGCGGGTGTCCCCTTTGTTCTTGAGCGCTATTCCCCACCGTCGGTTTTTGTTTTCAGTCGCGCGTCACATTTAAAATCTTCAGTCGCCGGCGTCGGACTTTTCCCTCGTTGCACCTGCGATTTATTTTCGCGGTGGTTTAGTTGTCGACGCTTCCTTGCTCGCTTTAGCTGTGCCATTTCCCAAGCCGTGCAGCGCAGCTTTCTCCGCGTCGAGGATGGCGTGGCAATGTTTGCAGACGGCCACGCCGTGCTTCACTTTCTCTCCGCACGCAGGGCAATCGTCCAAGCGCATTGGGACGTAGGCCCACTCGCGTTCGACGCCCAAGCCGATAGCCGCCCGACGGTGCAAATCCGAAATCTCGCGAAACGAATGGCCGCGCGCCCACATCACGTCACCTTCGCCGATCAGCCGGTGATAGAAATCTTCGCGACGGGTCTTGGCGGCTGTAACTTCCTCCGAAGATGGCCGCGGCCCCGCGCAAACGAAGACGCCGTGGTCTTGAAGGTCCTGTAGCAGATCCTCTGCTATCTCTCGCGCTGAAATCGTAAATGGAAAGCGACGGTTGTCGCCCATGTCCAAAGCGTCTCCGCGCGATGTAAGCAATAGCAACGCGTAAGGCTCGCCCTTGGCGCACGCCGGAATGTGGTAAACGCCGTGAGTGCGCGAAACGTACCAATCCTGTTCCGACACAGAGCCGATTGCCACGGTCGCAGCCGTGTCTCCCTTCGGTTGCGTGTCCACCAAAATATCGCGATGAATTCCCTGCCCAAGTAGAACGTTCAATGTATTTTCCTTTTGTAGCGCCGGCATCTTGCCGGCTCATTTGGCTTTTTAAACTGCGCCCGCTGACCGAGCGTCGCCGTTCAGCTACATACTCCAAACGAGCGCGATGTTTTGAAATGGTGTGCTCTGCTGTGTTACGAAATGCCCGGAGCTTTAAACACTAACGAACGGATGGCTGTGAAATGCCGGCACCGCATCGTCGAGAATATCGTCCATGCCGCGATCCACGTGGCGCTCGCGGCGCGTTTCCCTGGCCGATAGGGCGCCCCGCATTTCCGTGCGCCGTTGCCGACGCGACCATTCGATGGCGCACACGATCCAGTCGCACGCCGCCGGACTCAGCGGAATGAATTCCCCGCTCGCGCTTTCAAGTGTGAAGCAGTGCTCGTAATCCCCGCGCGACGGGTAGGGTCCCAGGGCCGCCACGCGAATTCCATCCTCAATTTCCGTTGTCTGCGCAATCCATTGCTCCGGCGAGCCGTAAGATTCCGCCGGCATCCACCGCTCGATGTGCCAACGGTCCATGGGAAGATATTTTGGTACGTGCCGTAGCTCAACTTTCTCTCGAATCGCGTTCCCGTGCGCGTCGCGGTCCGTCCAGCGTCCACCAATCCATGCCAACCGCGACCCGCCCCAAACCACGCGAAAGTTGGGCTCGCCATATAGGTTCACGCCACCGGCGCGAGTGGCTCGTACCTGCACAGACGCCGGCGCTTCATGCGTTTCTCGTGTGACGCGTATCAATGTGAGTTGTAACAAAGGATCTGATTAGTTAATGAAATGGTTATGTTTTAGGTTAGAGTAATCTGAATGCGGCTGACGCCCTCCAACCGCTTTCTCGTTTTGCTCATCGCTCTTATTTTGCCGTCCGTTCGCCATCCCGCAGTTGTGCAGGAAGCGCAGATAGCCACGCTTGCACATCAGGTGGCCGACTCGCTTTCACGAGCAAAAGTGAAGCGTGTCGCGGTTTTCGCCTTTGTGGGACCCGATGAACCGGAGGCGCTCGGACAGAAGTTGGCGGACGATTTCCGCGAAGCTCTCTCTAAGTCAGCGCATGATTTTCAAGTCGTAGATCGCCCGCGGCTACTAACGATTCTTGGAAAGACCGCCGCTTTGTCCGCCAGTGTCAACGACGCAAACACTGCGTCATGGTTTCTTCGCGATTCCGACGTGGACTCTTTCGTCATAGGTTCGGCGTACCGAGAAAATGTAGGCTTACAAATTGTCCTGCAGGCATTTCATGTTCGCGGCGCGCGTGAAATATCGAACTTCGAAGCGCCGATAGAGCTAACCGATAGTCTGAAAGCTCTAGTCGGCGTAAGCCGCGGCCGCGAGTTTGCGACTTGGCCGCGCGGCGGCGAGAACGGCTATTCCTCGCCCGTTTGCCTCAGTTGTCCTCAACTTCAGTACCACGGTCCGCCGATTCCTGGTCTATACCAAAAGTCAGTTGTATTAGAAATCACGGTCGACGAAGAGGGGCACGCGCGTCACATCAGGGTCAAAAAAGCGCTTCTGAACGGAATGACAGAGGAAGCGATTGCTACCGTTAAAGACTGGCGATTCAAACCTTCAATGGGCCCAGATGGAAAGCCTGCAGCAGTTAGGATGATCGTTCAGGTAACGTTGAAGTCTTACTAGCAATAGCTAGCCATCATTGTCCGCGGCTTTTGGGTCTTGTGTTGACCGGATCTTCCATAGCGCTTGCTGCATGATTCCGAGCCAGATCACGGCGTCGCGAGCGGGCAGATTCAGACGTCGCACCAGGCGACGTATTCTTTCTTCCGCGTCAGCCACACGTCGCAATTCCAAAAAACCGCTGGCATGTAGAACGTCCAGCAACTTGGTCGTGAAGCGCTCGACGTCGCCTGCTGCAGCGCGCGGGAGCTTTTCCGGCAACCGTCCAGTCTTTGCATCGCGAATAATTTCGTACAGGCAGACCGCAACCGCCTGCCCCAGATTCATCGAAATGTTTTCATCCGACGTGGGAATCCGCATCAGCCAGTGGCAATGGCTCAAATCTTTGTTCGACAAACCAAATTTCTCTGACCCGAACAGCAGCGCGATACGATTCGTTGCACCAAGGCGCTTGCGTATCAGACTCGCGCCATCTTCAAGCCTCCGCAACGGATGATGCAATTGCCGGTGGCGCACCGCCGTGGTTCCCACCACGAGAGTGCAATCCGCCACAGCATCCGCCACGCCGTCAAATTGCTCGGCCTCCCGCATGATCGACGAAGCTCCCACAGCAGAACGCGCTTCTCGAAACGCCTTCTCGTAAGGGTTCACTACGCGCAGGTGATGAAATCCGAAATTGCTCATGGCGCGAGCGGCCGCGCCAATATTCAGAGGATTGCGCACGGACACCAGGACGATCCGCACTCGGTCGAGTTGCGCCGCGGTTGGCAAGCGCGTTCATTCTAAATCAGGCGCGGCAGGTTCTTGCAGGAAAGCTTCGACTGACGAGAAATAAATTTAGTTGGGCTTCGCGGAGGAGGCTGCTTGACGGCTGTGGCTCGCGCCGGCCGTTGCTTTGGCGCGCAGAACCAGCACCGGGCACTCCGCTTCTTTCACAACTTTTTCAGCTACCGAGCCGAACGCGATCTTGCGCCAGCCGGTCATGCCGTGCGTGGCGATAATGATCATGTCCGCGTTTTCGCTGTCGGCAATTCGTATCAATTCCATGCCAACGTCATTCGCGTTGCCCAACAGCGTCCGGGCTTTAACATTCTTTTGTGCGAGCGAGTCGGCAAGTTCTTTCAACTGCTGCTGCGCTTTTTCGTTCAGGCTTTCGTCGTACTGCCCTTCCTTGAAGATGGATACATTCTTGGGCAGGTCTGGGATAGCCGGTACTACGTGAACAAGCAAAATCTCCGCGCCGAGGCGCGAAGCCATATTCGCGGCCACGTCCAGCGCCGCACGCGACGAATCACTGAAATCGACGGGAGCAAGAATCAGTTTTGGCGGCAGCATAGCGCCCTATGTCCCTCTGTGCCGCCATCCTACCAGACGAATTTAATGCAATGTTACGCTTCTGTTGCTGTCTTGTGAAATGTTGACTGAGGATTGTAGCGGTAGCCTCCAGGCAGGCACTGTCCCGACCGTCTTCAAGAATGCCTGCCTGAGAGCGACCCGCCTACTAGTCGTTATTTAGTGTTAGTACCCCGTCGGAATTGCCAGGTTACTGATGTACGCGCCGCTGCGAGGCGACTCGTTCCACACCTGAAATCCTGTGACGAAGTAAAAGATGTATGCCGCTGAAATTCCCCCGCTGGCACCGTAGATCGGAAACACGGTCTGTCCGCCGACATCGTAAAAATCGATGTCTTGCATGACCGCGCGGCCCCAGTGCGAAAGATCCAGGAAATCCACGCGCGTTTGATTGGCATTGATTGAAGATTTGATCGGAACACCCGCCATGGTCTTTTCGCCGGTGAAGAGGAGATCGAGATCGCTCGCGCGCCCGCCCGCTCCTTCCTTGATGATTTGCGAAATCGTGACGCCGAGTTGCTCCCACTGATGTTCCTGCTCGAGAGCAGTGTAAGCGATGAGCTTCGAAACTTGATTCGAGCCTAATGATTTGCGCACCTTATTAATTGCGAGACGCACAGCGCCCGGAGTGATCGCGGAATTATTTCCGTTCACGTTTGGCGTAGCGAGTTCCACTGGATACGTAGCGCGATTCAAGTTGAGCCACGTGCCGGTCGTCGCGTTCGTCTGGTGATAAAGAATGCCAAACAACGAAGTTGGCTGGGCTCCGGTCAGGCCGTCGTGAACGATCACGTCATTTACGCTGGTTCCGGTCGGGAGTGAGTCCACCTGGATCAGCGAGTTGAACGGGTCCACGAGTAGCACGTTGGCCGAGCCGCGATTCGTGGTCAGCGTAGGATCGTAAACCTGCACGGTCTGATTGTAATAAAAGAGCTGCGCGCCGGGCGGCTTGGCCATTCCGAATTGCGCAGCCACGCCAGCCGGCAAACCCGTCGTAGTGATCGTGCCAACGGTCCCGAGCACTCCGTTGCCGTTGGTCTGCATCACTTTGTCGAGAAACGACCGAAACTGGAACATCGCATTCTTAACTTCGCGCTTCGCGGTGTTCTCGATTGCTTTTTCCGGCGCGTTTGACGCGTATTCCACGAGCTTGGTGATTTCCACTGCGTGCCGGAAAAACACCGGTGTTACCTGCGCTACGTCGTAAACCGAGCCGGAACCGCGCCCCAAGTCTCCGCCGTCCATGTTCGCCAAACCAGCTTTGCCTCCTGGACGGATTTGCAGCGGTAAGCGCATGTTGCGCGAACTGACGCGTTCCACGTCGCCGCGCTGCTGGATCATGGTCAACAGGATGTCGTCGCGCTCGTACAGCAGCGGAAGCTTGTCCCTGACTTTCTCCAGTTGCAACGCAACCGATTGCGCATTTTGCATTTGTGCCATGTGATTAAATTCTCCCTTGGAATGGAAATTGAAAGTTCATGAACGCCAGCGCGCTCGACGATCCATCGTCATAGCGTTAGAGATGAACTCCGGCGAGTGTTCAGTGCGGATACAAATTGATGCGGGGTGTCCTCCTCGGACGGTTGAAAAACGTGAAGAACGCCGGAATCTGCAGTGCCTCTTGCGCGGGAGGCGCAGAACTGAGTGTAGAACTACTGGCCAGAAGCCCTGCTTCGACTCTGCCCCTTCGGACAGTAGAACGCTTTGTGGCTAAAAGAGAAGATGCCCGTGTCAGTAAGTAGCGAGCCAAGCGCTCGTCTCAGCCCCTTCCGGAAATACTGCAGAAATAATTTCAGGGAGAGGTGTGTTCAATATGCGAGTTCAAAGGTTTGCTTTGCTGGGAATGTTTTTCGCAGCCGCCGTGTGCGCGGAGCCTTCGGCCTTCGCGCAGGATTGCACGTCCTCAAAAAACGCGGCCATACAGTGTTTCGTAGCGAACGCGGTGACCACAAAAATTACCGAACCGCGCTACGGAATGACCTTGCCGCAATTTCAGGCTTACGGCGTCGCAGTTTCAGAGATTCTGCACACCAATCACACCTATCTAGTCCTCATCGGAATTTCCAGCGCGATCGCAGATGCCATGCCGCCTCGCAATCTGGATGGCTCGGTGAATCAGTCCGCGCAAGATCTGGCCGTCACGCAAATTGTGGACGCGGTAATTGCCGGCGGCTTCGCTCCCACCCCGGCAAACGTCACGGCACAGGACTTGGAGTGGTTTACTCTCGACCTCGTTTCGGCCATGAATCACAACGATGGCATGATGCAATTGATGACGCCCGGTGTCGGCTTGCGCATCATTGACTCCTATGTCGTCACCGCCACATCAAGTGGTAGCGTGAACTGGCCGCAAGTCAACGCAAGCCTGACGAACGCGGTACAAAGTTTTATTACCGCCGGCCTGATGAAAATTCCGGCAAACCAGACCGCAGCCCAGGTCGTAACTTTCGTCAGCTCCGTGGCCCAAGCAATCTACGCCTATAAGGTTTCAACCAACCGCGCTACGCTTTAGAACGGCACGAATTGAACCGCAACGCGGGACGTTCCTTACAAATTTAAAATGTCAGCGTCAGACATACGCGCGTAATTTATTTCGCGTGGGCCCATCGAGTGGCGTCCTTCGTTCCCGGCTCCGCCCGCTCCGCCAATATCCACTCGGCCCTCGGCATTGCGCTGGCGTTCGCGGCGCTGCTGGTTAGCGGAGACAACCGTAGTCGTCCATTCGTTCAAAACGCGTTTGGCCACAGCTGGTAAAGCCTGTCGAGCGCGTCCAGTAATCAGCGACACGACTGCCTTCTGGTGATTTGCGTCCAGCGCGCCGGAGCGAAATGCGTCGCGCATTTGCTGCGTAAGCGTACGATTTGCCCGCAGAGTTGAATCCAACTCACGGTAAATTTCTCCCACCACGCGATTGCGCGCACTTTTGGAAATTCCGTCGGGCAGCAGACGTTCCACTTGCGATTCGATCGCTTCTACCACGCCTTCCACGGCCGCTGCATTCGTTGCGTGAAAAAATTGTTCCTGCGCTGGAGTAACTCCATTCGCAGGTTTCGGGTCGCGAGCTGAAGCTATTGCATGCTGGTCTTGTCCTGAGGATTCTTTTGTAGCGCCGGGCTTCGGCCCGGCATCTTGAATTTGTCGATTGGGAGCGCTTACAGACCGTGCGGCGATCGCCGGGAATGTAACGACGGTGCTCTGCGCCACCTGTGACATCGCTCGAGCAAGCGACGCGAACGCAACCGGATCCAGATCAGCCACCGCATGTGCGAGCTGCGCGTGATCTTTCGGACGCCGCGAGAAAAATAGTGCGTCCATTCGGTTCAGGTCCGCGAGCATTCCAGTAGCTGCGCGGGCCGCTTCGGGTGTTGTGAACGCTTCGCGATACGATTTCGCGTCATGCCAGGCCGCTCGCAACTCGGGATTCGCTTGGAACGCGGCCTGCAGATGTGCTGGCTCCAACGAGGGGTCGGATGTCGTAACTGGTTGAGCTGCGGTGACGGCTATGTCGTCAAGTCCTCCATCGTCGCCAAATTTAGACGCTTCATGCGCCGCTAATCGCTCCGTAACAGAAGTCGCTTTCCCGGCCGATTCCTGGGTTCGTTCCTGAGGATCCACGTCCGCCGGGGGCCGACGCGGGCTTTCAGCCGAATCTTTTCGCCGTATATTCGTGGTCAGCCCAAGGATTTCGTCATCGGTCGCGCTGGAGCCGATCGGTGTAGGCGTAGTCGGCGTTGTCTTCGCGGCTGAGTCCAGTCGATGATTGGCGGTGCCGTTTTGGTGTTCGACGGTACTGGCGGGGCTGGCTGCCATAAAGGTTTCTCCAATGTTATCAATAAGATTCTCACGCTTGACATCCGTCAGAATGCGCAGCTAAAATTTTTGGCGTCGGGGCTGCTGCAATTTTATTCAGGTACGGTGGGGTGGATTGTCCAGCAAATCAATAACCTACGAACTTTTTTGCCGCCGACTGCGAGTGCCGCGCATCAAAATAAAGGGCCGTCAATTTTCGGGTACGGAGAGCCATGAATAAGATTCTGATCATTCAGCCGTCGCACTATGTTTCGAAAAATGACCGAACGGTATTCAAATCGCGCATGCGTGCGCTGGTTCCACTCACCCTTCCTTATCTGGCGGCGCTAACTCCCAAAGGTTGGGACGTAGAGCTAGTTGACGAGCAACTGCAAGACATCAACTTCGACGCCAAACCCGATCTGGTGGCTATAACTTCCTGGACCGTGCATTCGATTCGCGGCTACGACGTAGCCCGCAAGTTCCGCGACCAGGGCATCCCGGTAATCATGGGCGGCCCGCACGTCTGGTTTCACCCCGAAGAAGCTTCCAATCATTGCGACGCCATCGGCATCGGCGAAGGCGAGCCTATATGGGCGAAAATGTTGGAAGACGCAGCCGCGGGCAATCTGCAAAAGGTTTATCAAGCGCCGCAGATGAAAAGCATCGCTAACCTGCCGCTGCCGCGCTGGGATATGTTGGACCTGCGCAAGTACGGTCCCTTCAAAACTTTTTCGCTGATGTCATCTCGTGGCTGCCCCATGCAATGCGAATTTTGCTCCGAGCGTTTGTATCTCGGCGGCGGATTCCGGGTGCGTCCTGTGGAAGACGTGATCGCTGACATCAAGCACACTGGCTCGAAAAACGTTTTCTTCGGCGACAGCGATTTCGGCGGAAAACGCGCCTCCGCCATGGCCTTGATGGAAGCCATGATCCCACTCAAGCTCCGCTGGTCCGCGCTTTGGACTTCCTTCCTTTGCTACGACGACGAATACATGGACCTCGCTCAACGCAGTGGCTTGCTGCACGTGAACATGGGCATCGAAAGCATCAACCGCGACACGCTCAAGGGCATGAATAAGAATTTCAACAAGGTAGATCGCTACAGCGAAATGTTGGCGAACCTGCGCAAGCGCGGAATCAGTTACTCCCTGAATTTTATTTTCGGATGGGATACAGAACAGCAGGGTGTCTTTGAAAACACTCTGGAATTCCTGCACAAGGAAAAAGTTCCGGTGGCCTATTTCAACATTCTCTGCCCGGAAAAAGGCACCATGTTCTTCGAGAAAATGAAGGCGGACGATCGCATCCTACGCCTTGAAGACATCGGCCGCTTCCCCGGCGAGTTCTGCCATATCAAGCCGAAAAATTTCTCCGCAGAAGAGATCGAGAAGAACGTTCAGGAAATGTACCTGAAGTTTTACAGTTGGAAATCTATGTTGAAGCGCCTGCCGCCTCCGGTGACGCAGTCCAACATCGCGTCCTGGGTGGTCAACATCTCGCAGCGAAAACTGGCGCAACGCTCACAAGGCGAGAACAACAACAACTTCGACGCGTTCTAAATGATTAAATTGTGCCGCTGAGTAGCACTGCTCTTTAAGTAGCGCTACTCTCGCAACCTCTCACTCGAATAAACACCGCGCGCACTTAAGCAGTCAGAAAGTTTCGTGTGAGATTCCAAGAAGGCAACCCGGTCTCTCGCAATCTTGCGTCTCTAATACTCACTCCTCCCATGACTTACAAGCCTTCGCCTGTTCTTCACGTGCGCCATGTCTCACATTGAAACGAAGGTACTATTCACTGAACGGCGCGATTCCCTGTACATCTATATATACCAGCGGGAAATCCAGCCGCCATTGACGGTTGAATCAGGTTTACATCCCGGTGAATTCAAGGTGAAGAAATGAGCACGACTCCTGTAACCTCCGCCGAAGCCAAAGCAAAAGCTGCAGCAGAGAATGCGGCGCAGATAGAACGTCGCCGTCGCAAACGCGCAAAAATTTCGGCGCAGGTTCACGTGCGCGCCGTCGATTCCCCTGAGCCGTTTGAAGAAGTTTGCAAGAGTATTGATGTTTCGCGCGACGGCCTGCTTTTCACCGCAGCGCGCGGAGGGTATTGGAAAGGCCAGGTTCTCGACGTCACGTTCCCGTACTCAGCGGCGGCTGCACCATTCAACACAGCGCAACGCGCAGAAGTGGTCCGCGTCGCGGAACAAGGTTCCGGCCAATATGGAGTAGCAGTACAGTTCGCTGCATCGAAACCCGCCGGTAAAAATGCAACTCAGCCTGCCGCCAAAGGCGATCCGTTCGCCGCCGGCGATCCCAGCGCGAGAGGCAATGCGGAGCAGAAGAAACAACCGTCCGTGGTATTAGCCGTTGAATCCGATCAACGCACCGCCGACGTCATGCGCAGCATCCTCGGACAAGACGGCTACACCGTGATCGTTGTGCCTACCGCGCAAGAGGCGCTGGAAGTCCTGCGTACTACCGTTCCGGTCTGCTTCATCGCGGAAGTGGAAGGCGGCGACATGACCGGCCACGATCTCTGTTTAATTATCAAACGCAACGATCGCTTGGCGCGTGTCCCAGTAATTTTGCTTACACGCGCAGCTCAACCGGCCGACTACGCCGCCAGCCATCAACTCGGCGCCGTCGTCTGCATGGCCAAGCCATTCAAGCCCGAACGCTTGCTGCACGTCGTTCGTTTAGTCGCGCCGCCGCCGCAAATCAAAAGCGCCTACGGCTCCCGCGTCTCCAGCAGCGCTATCGAACGCACCCTGTAATTCGCGAACCTTTAGATCACTTTCGTCGCGGAGCTGATGTGGCCGGCGGTGGCGGCGTGGCTGCAGCTTGCTGCTTGCGTAGAAAATCGCGATGAAACAAGGCGTGGGCACGCACGTTCGCGTAGCCCAGGGGCGCTTCGACTTTCGCCACCTGTCCTGCATCGGCTGAAAACCACCGCATGCAAATTTCCAGCTCCACGGCATGATTGTCAGCAAACTCGTCCGGCATAATGCTTGGCAAAATGATTTCCGCATCGACACCGCTCGCGATAGCATTTTGGAACGCAGGACTTACAGCGCCGGTAACGTCCTGACGCTTCACCAGAGGCATTTCCGCGACGAGCTGCGCGATCTCGCGATACTGCTTGGTCCGCGATTCTTCGTCCGGTATCACAAATTCTTCCAGCCCTATCAAGCGTTTCACCAACGCCATATTTTCAGGATGCGCCAGCACCGCCTGAATCTGCGGATCGGGATTCGCAATTAGTTGCAACAACACCGCGCGTTGCTGAGACCACAGCGTCGGATACTGCTCGTCCGTCTCGGGATAGCTGAAAAGATTTCCTTTCAAGTCGGCAAGCCGTATCCATTGCGATTCGAACGCGGCCCCCGCACCCAACAAAGTCACTTCCACGTCGTTCGGACGGTTGCGCCGGAAACAATCCACAGCCAGCAGCATGATGTCGGCATGAAAGAATTTCATTCGTCGCCAAACCAAGCCGATACGACCCATGGCCTGGTCACGCGCCATCGCGTAGCCCGATGCCGTGTCATTGTTCGACATTGCTCCGCCAAACAGCGCCGGAAACGCTCCGGTAAGGAATTGTGCAATCGGACCCATCAAATTCGCGGCGTGCTCGGAAAGGTCTCCGGGAACTTCGGCCGCCTCGGGCTGAAAAAATCCAGCAGCGAGCGACTGGCCCGGTTTTGCGCGCGCCGGATAATGCGCGCCGGGCTCGGACGACTGGCTTTGTAGCGCGTCGAAATCCAGAACTTCGCTGTCGGCATAAATCGGCGGGATGCCGTACTCGTACGTCTCCATTTGCAAATTCGAAAGCGTGTTGAAACGTTCCTGCACGCTGATCAGCGCATCCCCCAACGCGGGACGTCCGCTCGACCCGTCACCGGGAAGCGCGTGCAGCACGCGCCAGTGATCGTCCATATTTTCGTTGCGCGATTCGCAGTAAGCATCCCCCGCAAACGCCACATACGCGCCGTCCGGAAACATTCGCAACAGCTCATCGCGCAAAGATTTATCTTCCAATGCGAAAAACGCCCAGGGCCGCAGCCAGGTCCGCTGGAAGGTGATGAGATTCATGTTGGAATCTCCGCCCTCCGTCACGGGCCCGCCCTGCGATTGCGAGAGACGCGCGAGCCGCTCGTACTGCTGCGACCCAGGCGCAACCGGCGAACCGATTTTATCCGCGGCATGCGGATAGGCCGCGCGCAACCGCGCCTGATGCACTTCGAGATTCCATTGCAAGTAAGGATATTCGTGCATCTCGTTGGCCCACGGCGGAGTCTTCAGCTCCAGCCCGCCAACAATCGTGATCACTTCCTGCCCATTCGGTACGCGCAAACGCGTTTGCGCGGACGGAACCGTAACGTTTTCAGCCGCCACAAAATCTTCTTCAGTCAGCAATGCACCGCAGAAATTGCATTGCGGTGCCGCAGTCCTGTCTGCGTTTTT
This sequence comes from uncultured Acidobacteriota bacterium, assembly GCA_963838475.1. Classification (GTDB taxonomy): domain Bacteria; phylum Acidobacteriota; class Terriglobia; order Acidiferrales; family UBA7541; genus Palsa-295. The sequence goes on along the minus strand of CAWIRJ010000002.1, from coordinate 511,189 downwards.
AACGCTGTCACCCCGAACGAAGTGAGGGACCTGGTTTTCGTCGTTCGTAGCGCCGGCATCTTGCCGGCGGTTTAGATCCTGGTCAGCCTCGCTTCTCGCCACACCGCTAGCATTGTCATCCCGAGCGAAGCCTCGCGCGCTTCTGCTTTCCCTCTGGTTTTCAGGGGCGCGAGACGCAGTTCGAGGGATCTGCTCTTGCTTGCCTGAAATCTTCGAGGAAGGGTCAAACGGACTGCCATCCGCCGGCGTCTCCGCGCTGCACTCCGGACAAACGTAAACATCCCCGCCGACCCGCACTTCCCTTGCGCCAATCTCGATCTCCGGATGAAATCCAAATCGCTGCCCATCGACAACAAATCGCACATACGCGCCAACTTTCCCGTCCGTCCAAAGCTGAAACGCTTCGTCAACAATCAAATTGCCCACGCGATTGTTGCGCTCGACAAGGGCAGCCACTTCGGTAGCAGCTTTGGCCGCCGCCACATCCTCTTCCGCTTGCGCCGACGAAGGAAAGAACCGCACGCGCGGCACATCCTGCGAAAGCACCGAAACCAGCGACAGTCCAAACGCCTGGTAAATATTCGTGACGAACTCGTATCGCGGCAAATCTTCAATCGAAGATCCATCCGCCAATTTCTGTTCGAACGGAAGATGCCAATTCTGATCTTTCTCGTTCCACCACAAATATTGCAGGCCGCGCCAGAATTGATGGGCCTGCTTGATGCGCCGCACCTCCTGCCGCCGCGTCGATTCCGATTCCGTCGAGAATTGGTAAACCAGCCGCCGCAATGCTTCCTGTAGCTTGTCCGGCAACTGCTCGTTGTTCGAGCCGTAGCCCGAGCTGGACGGTGAACCGCTCTGCGCGGGGCCCTCAACGGGAACAACCGCCGAGTTCGGGATAGGAATCGTCGATTTTATGGACATGCGTTTCTCGCTTAAAGGTAACTTGATGGTGACACGGAGCCGGCTACTGGGCGGCAAATCAGTAGAATGTACTTATGAGGCTTGAAACAAAGGCCGTAATTTTTGCCCTCTGCGGACTATCGTTCGCATGGGCGGGACTATCGATGTTCCTCGCGATTGGACGCGACCGAAAATTGGGTTTGACCCCGACTCAGCGTCTGAATCTGCTCTCCGGCCCAATGCCGAGCGATCGAGACGAAGCTTTTATTTGGCGATGCGCGTTGCAACTCGCATGTGCAATTGTTTGCGGCCTGCTTTGCATCCTCGTGCTCGTTTTTGCTTAATCGCGCCGGCAGTCTTTGGCGAATTGATTACGCAGAAAACCTAACAAGTCGCGATGATCGGCGAACACGTGCGTCTCCGGACGCGGGGCGTACGCGCTCGACGGATATTCGCCCGGCAGGCGCGGCCCGCGCGGCGCAACGCTTGCAAGCGCTCCGTTCAATCCTGACGGCGATGAAGGAGATCCCGCGACTTCGCGGTGCACGTGCGCCACAAATCCTCGTTGTGCTCGCCCCGAATGTGTCGGCACCATCTCCGCAGCCTCAATCTCCACGCGATGGATTGGTCCAGCGCCATCCTGCGAATCAACGCCGGATTCCTCGTCGTCGCTGCTGTCGGCTCCGGACTGTACCCTCGCAGAATCAGCCGACGCGTTGTTCGCGTCCTGTTCCAACTCGGGGAGTGCAGCTTCCGCGGCCCGCGCCGCTTCCAACGCCTCGCCTGCAATCGGATTTATGTGGTAACGCCCGCGAATGAACGGCATGTAGCCTCCCGTTTCGTAAAATGAAAATGAACTGCAAAAATGGATTGCGAAGAAGAAATTAGATCGCGTGAAGGAAGTGTTCTTCCCTTTTGTAATTAACCGATCGTGGTGGCAGGTGGAACGTTAACTATCTCTTGCGGCTTCTTCCTTGCCGAGTCCAGCTCCAGCGTCCGATAAATCTGATGCCACGATCGTTTACGCACCGGCGGTCCCGGGCTTACTCCTTGCTTCTTGCGGTCCGCTCGACTACCAAGCGGTTGGTTGTTACTTGACGCTTCACCCGCCCTTCGCATCGCGCCTGAGAGCAGCCCGCCGTCTTTCCCTATCGCCACCGAATCCGGCGCCGTGATCGGCGGAACCCCAGCGATCCCGAGGATCGAATTCAGCAGCGCACGATTCTCCGCGCGCAGCCGCACGATTTCCGCTTCCAGCGCCCGCGTGTACCGCGTCGCCGTGATTCGCCGCCAGATCGAGTGTATTTCCATAATTAACTATCTTGCGCCCGCTCTGACACGGCGCCGGACGGACCGCATCTAGTTAGTTGCTAACGTGCGCATGTGGGCATATGCTCGCCGGCTATGGTTCCGATTAGTCCTCTGAAAGTGGCGCGACGCTTTGCTTTGGCTGGATTTCTAGTCTCAATTCTTTTCCTCGTTTTCTGGCTGCTAGAGGGCCACTTTAATTTCTTTAACCTTCCAACAGTAGGACAAGTCAGTGCCATGAATCACGGCTACGAAGAACCCAGGTTAAGAGCGGCTATCGAAAAAGCGAATTTCATTCTCTGTCCTGCGCTGGTAATTATGATTTTCGGTATGGATTTAGGAGGTTCGACCAGCGAAATCATCGTCAACGCAACCCTTTGGGGAATATCCTTGGTTCTCAATACCGTGTTGTATTTCCTGGTGGGGCTCACTGTCGGAGCTTGTTGGCCCCGCCTGTCTCAATATAAATTGCGAGGAAATCCATCGGGATGAAAAATCCTGCCACAGATGCCACGATTGTTAGTGTCGGCGGCGGCAAAACGAAACTGGTTTCAACCCGCGCTTCTCTTCCAACTGGAATTTGCGCATTTGCATTGCTTGGCCTGTAGGATCTGTCGATGTAACTCGTTCAGCGACGCGTTGCTCCATGGGCGCTCGCGTTTGCCACGACCGGCACGCGCCATAACGCGACTTCAACCCGTAGCGCGCTGCATCGGCGGGATCATCTCCGTCCATCTTCTCGATGTCTTCCACCCGCGCCGTATCGCGCACAAGAGTTGGAATCGTGCGAATCAGCTCGACGCAATTCTCCGTCAGCAGCCACTCGCCCGCGTCGAGCATTTGGTACATCAACATCCACCCGCCCACGCGATCGTTGTCTGCTGGAATCGGTCGCGGCAGCCCCGCCGCGGCGAACACGTCACCCATCTGGTCTGCGATAGACGCTTCGTCCGTGCGTTTCGCAAATGCATCCGGCGAAAGATAAATCGTATCGATCTTTTCCCGCCCGGAGCCCTCCGCGTAGTTGCCTCTTGTAGCGCCGGCATCCTGCCGGCTGTTTAGATTCACCTGAACACCAGACTGAGGCGGCGAGACGCTGGCCCTGCAAAGGCTACGTTCGACGATTTCTCGAGCCAACTCGCGAGGCGACGTGCGATGCGTCACAAACTCGCGATACGTGAAAATCCGGCGCGGATTTTCGTCCTTCACCTGGCGCCCTTGGCCAGGCGGAGGATCTGCCGCAGCAACGTTCGCCGCCTTAGCCGATGCCGCAATCGGCACGGTGTTGGGCGGCCCTTGCGCGTGCCAATAAACCGCAGCCGGATGCTCAAATCCCCAATCAATCGAGATCCAACGCGGCCACCACGGTTTCCAATCAATCTGCTCCGGGCGCATCACATGCTTCACACAATCGAAACGGTCAAAATATTGGCCGGCGTAAACATCCCAGTCGCCGTCAAGAAATGCGCGCTTCAGATGCGAAGGGAGCGAGCGCAAACTTTTCAAATAGCTTTTGTCGCCGGCATAAATCGGATTGTCCGAAACGCGCGCCGGAATAAAGTCGTAATCATTCGCGTCGAACTCTTCGGGATGTTCCATGCCGGACGCGGGTTCTTTGTCGATCCACAGCGCCTTCACCCACGCATGTCCGATGTTACCGGGGTTGGTAGCACCGGCCATGCAGGCAAACGCGCCCGGCACGGGACACCTGTTGCGAGACGTGAGGAACTGCCACTGGCGGAGGGTAAAGAGGGTAAGCTCGTCAATTCCTATGAAAAGAAATTCGGCGCCCTGATATTGGTAAACGTCCGCTTCGCTCTGGCAATATCCGAAGCGCGTGGTGGAATCGTTCCACCAAGTCACCAGATGTTTCGATTCGTTGTAACTTTTGTAAAGCTCGCGAGGAATGTCACGCCGGAAATAAAGCAGCAGAGTTTGCTCCAGTTCCGAAAAAGTTCGCCGCAACAGCAGCGTATCCGCGCCCGGCACGTCGTGGGCTTGAAGGATCGCCTCCATTAACAGCGCTTTGGATTTTCCCGGGCCTGCCGCGCCGCCGAAAAGCCGATACTTCGCACGAGACGCATGGAACTTCTCCTGTTTAGGAAAAGGCGTATAGCCAAGTGGGACGCGAGTTTTGCCGGTTTCATCTATCCGTGAATGTCGCCGCGAGCGTTCACGAACTTTAGAGTCTGGGGCGGATGCGATGGTTGGCATGTCGAGAAGTTTTGAATCGCGAAGGATTCGTTAGTCGGGCTCTCGGTCAGGCCGCGGGACGGTATGTTCAAGGACTACGGTCACAGGAGGGTCGCTCCCGCCCGTGCGCGCCATAGCTCTGGAAGGTTCCAGGACGCGAATGGATTCCTTCACCGCGTCGAGGAGCGTCTTTTCACAGCCCTCTTTTCCGGTAAGTCCATCAAATATGCCGCCCATAGTTTCAGCCACCACTAATTCATTGAGGCCGGCTACCCGCCATGCTTCAGCGAGTGTATAGAGTTGTTCCTTTTGCCCAGGCTTCCTTATTTTCTTCTTCGGACAGGGTTTTTGCGCCTCGGGCTCTACTTTTTCTGAAACTTTCATTGGAGAGGTAGCGGGACACGCCCTTCGTCGAGACGGTTCGAGTCCCGCAGGCGTCGGTTTTTCCGCTGGCGCGGACATGTCCCACATGGGTGAAACTCAAAGCGAAGTACCTTTGATCATCGCCGAACTTCGAACGCGGCTATTCAGTTAAGAGAAAATGAAAGGCAAACGACTAATGGGTTGAATCGGAGTCGGGAGATTCAGCTACTTTTTTGGCGATGAATTGTTAGGAACACTCGGAGCGTTAGATGCTGGATTATCCGGCAGCACCTGCGCAAATGTCATGCAAAGATACGGATTAGACTCGGCATTGGCTCCCGGCATTTTTGCGGATACGCCGAAACGGTGCGGCCCCGTAAAGAAAGCTTGTTTTTTCGGCGCGCTTCCCGTGATTTCGTTCACCGGTCCCTTAGCGTTCGGTGGCACGGGAATGGAAAAAAGAAAAACCGGCTTGTTAGCAGAGACCTCATAAACATTGAATTGTTGTATACACTTCTTGGTGACCGTCGCGGAACACGGCGGAAACTTGGAAAAATCGTAATTAAAACTCACAGTGACAGTGCGCATCACTGATTGGGGCGGCTGCGAAGGTGTTTGCGCACCCGGCAGTGCTGGCGGAGCTGCTCTGGAGGATTGCGTCGGTGCCGGGGGCCTCGAATCATCGCCCGCTTGCGCCAAGCCGGACGCTGGAATCAGCATTGCGGTCACCATGACAAGAACGATGGCTGGCGCAAAAATATTCGCCCGGCGCGCAACGTTCACAAATGCGCAAACGCCGGTCTTGCCGGCCTGCAATCCATTCGACCCGCATGCAACCCGCATGCACATGACGTTAGCATTCACTTAACTTCGCGGGAATATGTTTTTGTCGAATGAGTTGTCAGCCTACCGTGGCTGTTCGCTGAAGCTATCCCAGGATTTGTACCGTGACGCCCGAGCCTCCGGTGATCGAGACAACTTTCGCACGCACAAAATTTGCGCGCACACCGGTAGCAACCAGGTTGTCACCCGTAGTGCTCGCCGAGCTTTGATTTGTCGCACCGGTTGGAACCGCGTATTGCGCGTCAACGTCGTTCATCGCCGTCTGCAATTGAACGTTCACAGCGCTCGGCGCCGTTGCGAAACTAACTTGCCAACGTATCGCGCGCCCGTTCTCGGGAAATCCAGCGTAACTCGGCAACGCGAACTGCTGGCTCGCTTGCCCCGCAGCGGGAGATTCATTGTTGAAGGCGAGCGCTACGTCGCCGGGGAAAATAGAATAGGGCGGAACTTGCGTATTGTAATTCGGCATGTGCTCTCCGGATATAGATTTACATGCAATCGCGTGGAGGGAAAATCGCTCTCGCCTTGAGGTGGGCGATTCCGACGACGTTGTCGCAATGCTGCGAACGCGTTTTCTGCTTTTTATGGTCCTGCCTAACTAAAATGAGAAGTTCGGAATGCGGCGACCCAGGTTTTCTGTGCGGATTTCGAGAGTAACAAAAAAAGTTCTACGCTAATTCAAAAAATAACGCAAGTGGTTGTGTGTGTGTACACAAGTCGTCCAAGGCGCAACTAAATGCTTTTGCTCAACTTACACGAAAATTTCGCCCTAAAAATAAATCTCGGGATGAGCACTGTGTCAAAACTGTTTTTTCTCCACGACTCGCGAGGTCTTTGTATCTAGCTGACGACAGGCTACTTAGTGGACACGCAGCAGCCGCGCGACCGCGTCGCGTCGCCGGGTTTTCAGTGACGCGCCGCTCGCTGGTCAAAATATGCCAGGAGCGCCTGGAATTCTTTTTGTTTTTCTTTTTTCTCGATGGCCAATTTTGCAGTCTCATGCTCGCTCGAATTCAGTTGTTTGATTGGCGGCGGATGCGAATGTGGAGCACGCACAATCGCAAATGTCATCAGTTGCGTTAAATCTTCCCTATGACAAAAAGAACAGCGTGCCCGCAACGTAACTTGGATTGGCGAAATCACCTCTGCGCTAAGGCTAGGACCTCCCTGCCCCACGGGCTCACCTTCCGCGAAGCCGTAATGGCCGGCATAAGCGCGCGAATTATCGTCTTCCTGCACGAATCCTCCGGAGCCTGGCTCTCGCAGAAAACGGTTTCGACTGATCTCGCAAACTTGCAGCCTCGCTCTTTCGAGCGTGCCATCCATCATTTTGAGTGTGCCGTCATTGGGCTTGATGCTGCCGTTCTTCGCCGTCTCAAAAAGCCGCACTTGAACTTCCGAAGTCAACGATGTCGGCTCCACTTTTCCATTTGAATCGATGAGCAGCAGTTGAGTCACCAGCGCGACGCCATCCAAACCAAATATCGGATCACTGTCCTGCCGATCCGGGATTCCGTTCAGGAATGTCTGAACCTCACCCGGCGCCTGTTTCACATTCAGGAAAACCCGTGAAGTCCGACGGAAACCGGCGACATCGTCGTGCACGCGCGGATAAAACCATAGGACTTCCACCCAACCGCTATCTTTTGCGAACACGTCAGGAAACGAATGCTCTCTCACCGCCGCGGAGTAATTGGCGGGCAGAGATTTGATTTCCGCAGGCGTCAGAGCGATTTTCTTAATCAGACGCGAAATTAAATCCAGGATTATAAGCCGAGGGCCGCGAAGATCCTTCTCATCGGCGGGTAGTAAGGGAATGAAAAGAATATCGTGCGCCGCCCACAGATCATTCCCCATCAAAGCGCGCGCTAGCGGAGCGCGTGGGGATTTCTCATCAAGGGCATCCTGCAGTGCCTTTTTGAAATTCGAGTAGGTGGGCTCAATCAAGACCAAGGTTGTTCCGGCATTCACACCATTCGATGGATAGAACGGGTCGATAGCGCGGTCGCCGATTTCGTCGCGCTCGAACAAACGCGTGCTAATGCCATCCACAAACGGCGCGCCTTCAGGAAACTGATCGGAGAGCCGTGTTTCAATGCTTCGGGAAAATAAATAGTAAAAAATACGGTTCCACGAATCGTTCGGATCGTCCGAATAGATCGCTTTAGGCCCACCGGCAAGCAGCGCAGCTTTTGCGGGACTAGAAGATTCCTCTTGTGCAGCCATATTCGACCCGCTGAGTGTCGCAAGCAGAATCAGCACCGTAGCGCCGACTAGTCCGACTAACCACAATCGTATGTGGGAGCTCCCAGACGGATTCATCGGGCATGCCTCATATGTTTCGTGGAATTTTATGTTAATCGTAAACGAAATCTCCAGAACTTACGTTATGCAAATTCCAAGTCTCGATTTGAAGTACAATCGGCGAGATCGAGCTTTCGCCGCTTGATACACCTGGGGTAACAAGAAGCGAGCATGATTGGCCATGCCTGAAGAGGCCGCCGTACAAAAAATCAACGTGCGCTGCTGCATCGTGGGCGGAGGCCCCGCTGGGATGGTGCTCGCCTACTTGCTTGCGCGAGCCGGTGTAGAAGTCTTGGTCCTCGAAAAACACGCCGATTTTCTGCGCGATTTTCGAGGCGACACCATTCATCCTTCCACTCTCGAGTTGATGCACGAACTCGGCCTGCTGGAAGAATTCCTGAAAGTTCCCCACGACGAGCTTCGCGAGTTGGCCGCAGAAATTAACAGCGTAAAATTCACCGTCGGCGATTTCACGCACGTGCCCGGACGCTGCAAATTCATCGCTTTGATGCCGCAATGGGATTTTCTGAATTTCATGTCTGACCATGCCAAGCGCTATCCCGAATTTAATTTGCGCATGCAAGCGGAAGCAATCGATTTGATCACCGAAGGCGACCGCATCATCGGCGTGCGCGCTAAAACTCTGCTTGGTCCTGTAGAAATTCGCGCCGAACTTGTGATCGGAGCCGACGGCCGCCGCTCCCTAGTCCGCCAGAAAGCCGGCTTGGAAGTAGAAACCTTCGGTTCGCCCATCGACGTCCTATGGATGCGTATCTCCCGCAAATCTGGCGATCCCCCGCAAACTTTCGGCCACATCGATTCCGGTAGAATTTTGGTGATGATTCAGCGCGGAGAATATTGGCAGTGCGCTTTCGTCATACCAAAGGGCGGCTTCGATGCCATACGCGAAAAAGGTCTCTCCGCCTTCCGCGAAGAAATAGTTCGCCTCCAACCCTTTCTAAATGGTCGCGAGCAAGAATTAAAATCCTGGGACGATATTAAATTGCTAACCGTGGTTATCGATCGCTTAAAAAAGTGGTATCGCCCGGGCTTGCTTTGCCTCGGTGACTCAGCGCACGCCATGTCGCCGATTGGCGGCGTCGGCATCAATCTCGCGATACAAGACGCGGTTGCCGCCGCCAATATTCTTGCACCCGCATTTCAGCGCGGCGCCACGCCGGCAACAATTCCTGTAATTGACGCGATTAGCGAAGCAATTTCGCCCGCTGAAGGCGCGCTTCCTGCCGCAATCGCAATGGGTCTGACGCCTTCGTTGGCGGAAGCCTCGGTGGCGGCCGCCAGTCCATCTTTTAGTTCAGTGCTTTTCCGCAGTGGATTTGACCACACCAGCTCGCGCTCTTCAAACAGCGCAGCTGGCGTTGCCGCAGATATCCGAGCAAGCGACACGCCTTCGCCGGAACCAGCCTACAGCTCAGTCACCGAGGACGATCTCGCCGCCGTGCAACGTCGCCGTGAATTTCCAACGCGTATGATGCAACGCATACAAGTAGCCATTCAAAATCGAGTAATCAGCCGGGTCCTAACCGCGAATAAACAAATCGAAGTTCCTTTAGTTGTGAAACTTTTGTGCAACTTCCCTGTTCTGCGTCGAATCCCGGCTTACATCGTGGGCATCGGCTTTCGCCCCGAGCACGTGGAGACGCAAGAGGCCACCACGCAGCAAACGGACAATTGAGCCACAAAACACTATGACAAATTCCACGCCTCCGCCAAACGCAGGTAAGCCGAGCGACCATCTCGCCAACGAGCGCACTTTTCTCGCCTGGATTCGCACTAGCATCAGCATCATCGTCTTCGGCTTCGTGGTAGCGAAGTTCGGAATCACTTTGCGCGAATTTCTGCGCGTCTCGGGGAATGCCGCGCACGAAAGCGGAACTTCCTTGATGATCGGCCTGGGATTTATGCTGATGGGTATTCTGATGGCGCTCGCGTCCGGCATCCGCTACCGAACCACGATGCGCCGTTTGGAATCCGGGGATTTCAAACCGGCGGGAACGATCGTCACCGTGTGGGCCGTGATCGCCGCGCTGTTCGGAGCGATCCTGGCCGTCTATTTAATCTACACCGCGCGGACCTTGTAAGAACCTTTCGTCGCCGCGTACTGCAACATGATGATCCCCGTTTTGTAAATCTTATGGCTCGTCAACTTCAGCTTCGCTTGCTTAGCCGGCGACGGAAGCAGCGGAATTCCTCCGCCGAGAAGCACCGGGATCACCGCCAGTTCAACCGAATCCACGAGCCCGGCGTCAAGAAAGCTGCGGAAGAGCGATCCGCCGCCGAATAGCCAAATGTCTTTACCGGACTTTGCTCGCAGCGACGCCGCGGTTTTCTCGCACTCGCCCGCTACGATCGTAACTTCAGGATGGTCGTTTTGCTGCAGCGTGCGCGAGAAAACAATTGTCTTCATGCCCGGCATCGCAGCGTTTCCCTGCTTCGCCATCATTTGAAATGTGTGACGTCCCATCAACAGCGTGTCGAATTGCTTGAAAAGCCCGGTGAAGTCGATATCCGGGTCCATGATAATCCAGTCGGACTCACCGTTTGGTCCTGCAATGTATCCATCTAAACTCATCGCCACCTGGTAACGTATTCGCCGCATGGCAGCCTCCGCGCAAATTCCTGATCCCAATGTCTGGAGATTATCGCGCACGTTACTGAACGCTGGCGAGCAAGATTTTTGTGGATACCGGGTCAGGCGTATTGTTGGCAGAATCCTTGTGAGTTAGGATGACTTCCACATTCTTGGGAAGCTCTCTTAGACATGAGGGATGTTCGCGCCGGTGGAATCGTTACTTGCGAAAGCGCGAACTTTGCCGATCTTTTGAGAGCCCAGTTGTAAAATCACCACAACTGAAGCGAGACGGGAGCTAGCCGCTATGTGCGGGAGGAAAAACCGCTCAGCGCTTCACTCAGGCCCACTTCATACCCCGATATGAGGTCATCCATCGAGGCGTTCAGCTGGTGGTCGATCTGTTTTCGTGCAGGATCGGCGTCAAACCACGCCAAACATTGGCGAATCCCCTCCGCAAAAGAGGTGGTAGCCGAATAATCCGGCAGAAAATGTTTGATTTTGGAATTATCGAAGACCACGCTCACTGATTTATCTCCGAGCAACGTTCCCTTCTTCTCAGGAATTCGCGCCGCGATGTAGTCCGACGCGATATGCACTAGTTCCGGTTCAACTCCCACCGCCGCTCCCACCGTGCGAAATATCTGGTTCCATGTGAGCACTTCGTCAGACGTAATATGAAACGCCTCGCCCAGCGCTTTTGGATGTCCAAGCAATCCGACCAGCCCTTTTGCAAAATCCGTGTTGTGCGTAACCACCCATAGCGAGGTCCCGTCTCCGGGCACCACCATTTTGAGTCCGCGAAGCATTCTGTCCACCGCCGTGTAAGATTTCTGCCAGCTATTCAGCACCAGTGGAACCAGCGTCTCACCGTAGGTGAGCGACGGACGCACGATCGTGACCGGAAAATCTTCCTCCCGATACGCCCGCATCAAGCGTTCTTCGCAAGCTATTTTATTTCGTGCGTACTCCCAATAAGGATTGGACAGCGGCGTGGACTCCGTAAGCAAATAGTGTGTCGGAGGTTTCTGATACGCGCTCGTCGAGCTGATAAAAACAAATTGCTTCGCGCGTCCGCGAAAAAGTTCCAGATCGCGCTCGATATCCGCAGGTGTAAACGCAATCCAGTCAACCACTGCGTCAAAAGATTCTGGTCCGAGCTTCTGCTTTAGCCCAGGATCGTTCACGTCCGCAATCAGCGTCTTCACTCCGCGGGGAAGCTTGTGCGGCATTCTTTGCCCGCGCGTCAACAGAGTTACGTCCATTCCGCGCTCTGCTGCCAGCGAAGTGCAAGCAGTACTGATAATTCCCGTCCCGCCGATGAATAGAATTTTCATCCCACAATTGTCCTACGAATTCCTCTAGTCTTTTGCGCCTCCGTCCTGAACGCGGACCGATTCGCCACTTGGCGTCGATACCCAGCGGTTTCCGTGCATATCGAGCCATTCTCCGGCGGGTTGATCGCTCTTGGAGTCAGATCCCATCCGCAATACGTTTCCGTCCAAATCTTCCACCTGCATTTCGTAAGCCCACGGATAGTTCGTCGGCGGGTGTCGCACCTTAGCTCCGCATGCGCGATATTCGTTGAACAGCGCCTCGGCGTCCTCCACTCCGATCCATACCCACGAGCCCGTATGTCCCTGGTCCCCTTCACTCAGAAAAATGTGGCACTTCCCTCGCGAAACGGACGCGAACGGGCCCGGTCCTTCCCAGTCCTGTTTGAAACCAAGCTTGCTGACGTAATATTCGACGCTCGTCTTCAAATTGCTCACCCGCAAAATTGGCGTCATTCCCTCAAATCCCACGCTACTCCGCTGTCAACTTTATCAGACATAATAATTCTCCTAAACCGATAGTTTTCGGCGCAATCGTAATTTTGACGAAAGGCCCTTGCATCCTTGGCCAACGATTTCAATGTAGCGTCGGGCTGAGGCCAGCAGCATTCAGCTACGTCAGCTTTCCCGTGCCCTTCTCTTCCTCTGCGCCGCGACGTCGCCCCTCCCGGCGCGACGCTTCAGCAGAAAGTCCATAGCGAACCCCAACCGCCGTATCCGCGTGTCCACTCCGCGCGCGGAATCAAACCAAACCATGATATGACGCCGGTGTCCGGTCGTAAGCTTCTCAAAAACTTTCCGCGCCTCGGGATTCTCCTTCAACGCGGCCCGAAGATCCGCAGGAACTACCGGTTCGCGCGATTTGCGATCCAGCCGCAGCGTCACGCTGACTTCATTTCCCGCATCCGCCCCCGCAGCCTTGCGTAGCGCGGTGTTAATTTGAATGCGATACCGGCCGCCACCCGCCGGAACCAGCGTAACTCGCGCCTCTTGTCCATTCACCGTAGCAACCGCGGGAATGTATTTCGTCCGCACCGTACTGGGTTTGCCCTTGGACCGTGCGCCACGCGTGGCACGATTTCTCTTTTGGCTCTCCACAAGTTCCTTGGCCAGCGAACGAGCCACGTCGTCCGGCACATCTAGATGCCGCATCATCCATAGTTTGTATATGGTTCCGACAAACCGGCGCTCTTTGGATTTGCTGTTCGTTTTCATGCTCAAACCGCTTCTATTTCGCTTGCGGAACGAAAGCTCCAAGCGCGCAGGACTGATGCGACGGAATTGTATATCAAGTTTTAAGTAGCCAATATATTCGGACGGTCCAGCGGATATCAGTGCGAAGGGGGTAGCGAGTAGTCGAATTCGTAGGAGTGTTTTCCGCTTTCGATGATTACGGTGAGCTTGCCGGTCAGCCCTGTGAGTTCCCCCGTGCCTGAATCCGGCACTACGACAATATTTTGCTGAGGAGTTCCGCGCGTCAACATACCGTTGTGCTGCAGAACGAAGCTTCCTTTGTGCCCTTTCAACGTCCCGGTCACGCGCTCAATCGCAACGTATCCCGCCGAACCCTTCACGTCCGTGCCCGCGGTTAACATTGTGCCCTTGGCGCTCGCTTCCAAATCGCCATGGTACTGCTTCTCGAGCGAGTACGATCCCAAGGTCGAACCTTCCGCCTTGTCGGCCTCTCCCGATGGCGCCAGCTTCACCTCGAATGTCCCACTTGCATGTTCCGTCACAATTGCCCCCTGCGCCGCGACCACCCCAATCGTGCGCATCCGAATATAAGTCAGCAGCAATACAACACAAACCAAAAATGCAAATACCGCAGTGACCTTCAGACGCCGTGCGCGACCTCGCGTCCTAGCGTCATCCATGTTCTCTTCCGTTATTCGCGATTGCATGCGACAAAGCATACCCGACTCCCCGTTATTAAGAAATACTCGCCAGTCTCCAGAATGTTGCACTCGCATTCTTCACTGCTTTTATAGTTCGCAAACTAAGCGGCAACAATCCAACGCGCGCACCAAGAAGCGACGCGATTGCCTGCATTCGCTGCGTTGGCGTAATATGCACGCAAAGTGACTCAATCCTCCCTCACGTCAGGCAGCACGATTTCTCACTATCGCATCGTGCAGAAATTGGGAGGCGGCGGCATGGGCGTGGTTTACGAAGCCGAGGACGTTACTCTCGGACGCCGCGTAGCGCTAAAGTTTCTTCCCGAAAATCTCACCGATGATCCGCTAGCTCTTGAGCGTTTCCGCCGCGAAGCCCGCGCCGCCTCCGCGCTAAACCATCCCAACATCTGCACTATTTACGAAATCGCTGAAGACAACGGTCGCACCTTTATCGCCATGGAATTAATGGAAGGCGCCACGCTCAAGCACCGCATCACCACTAAACAGATGCCTCTCGAAGAGGTCCTGAATCTCGCCATACAAATTGCCGACGCACTCGACGCCGCTCACAGCAAAGGAATCATCCACCGCGACATCAAGCCCGCCAATATTTTCGTCACCAATCGCGATCTTGCAAAAATTCTCGATTTCGGCTTGGCCAAAATCTGCCCGCCTGATTCGGCCCTCGGCCCCACCGAGGGCAACGCCCGCACTCTCGACGATCAAGTCATTACCAGCCCAGGGACGGCTGTAGGCACCGTCGCATATATGTCGCCGGAGCAAGCTCGAGGGAAAGAACTCGATGCTCGCACCGATTTGTTTTCCTTCGGCGCGGTTCTCTACGAAATGTCCACCGGTGCGCGTCCTTTTCGCGGAGAAACCTGGGCCAACCTTTTCGAAGCCATCCTACATAAAGCTCCGGTTCCTCCCACGCTTCTGAATCCCGAGCTCCCGCCAAGTCTCGAAGAAATCATACGCAAAGCTCTGGAGAAAGATCGCGACCTCCGTTACCTGCACGCCTCCGAAATGGCCAGCGATCTGAAACGCTTGAAACGCGACCTAAGCGCTAGCGACCATCTAGTTGCAGCCGACTCAAGCGCGCGAATCTCTTCTACCGGGCGCCGTACTGCCTCGGGCCAGCGTATTTCCATCGTGAAAACGTCCACCACCGCGCGCGTGCAGCAAGCCGCGCCGAGTTCCGGTGTCGCAAGAAGGATTCTCGGCATTATGGCAGCCGTCCTGGTTTTGTTGGCCATCGCGGCAGGCGGGATTTACAAATTCGATTATTCGCTTTGGCAAAGAGTGTTCGGCCCAAAGATTCCCGAACAGAAAAATCTGGTAGTGCTTCCCTTCAGCGCCATTGATGCTCAACCTCTGGAGCAAATTTATTGCGACGGTCTCACCGAAACTGTTACCGCGAAAATGGCAAGCTTGCCGTCGTTGCAAGTGGCCTCTTCGCGTGAAGTCCGCGCCCACAGAGTCGGTGACATTCAAACCGCCCGCGCCCGTTTCGGCGCGAATTTGGTTCTCACCGCCAGTTGGCAACAGTTGCAAAATTCCGCGCGTATCAATTTGAGCTTGATCGACGCCAAAACTGGCCAACAGCTTCGCACCGCAACAGTTACCGAGCCTTCCAACGATCTCATCGGCCTTCAAGATCGCGTCGTGTTAACCGCTTCGCGCATGCTGCAACTTGAAATGTCCAAAACCGACGCCTCTTCTCTCACCGCCCACGACACAAACGATCTCACCGCCTACGATTTCTACGTGCAAGGCATCGGCTACTTGCAGCGCCAGGAACGCCCGGAAAATGTGGACAACGCCATCATCCAGTTTCAACGCTCCATTGCCCAAGACCGCTCCTATGCGCAGGCCCAAGCGGGCTTGGCCGAAGCCTATTGGGACAAATACCAGCTCACTAAAGATCCTCAATGGGCCGAAAAATCAAAGGCCGCTGTAAGCGCGGCTCGCGACTTGAACAGCCAGTTACCGGAAGTTCAAATGGCCATCGCCGCGACGAATCTGCGGACCGGCAATTACTCTGACGCGCTCACTGGCTTTCAACACGTTGTCGAAGTGGATCCTCAAAACTCAACCGCATATCTCTTGCTCGGCAACACGTACGATGCGCTCGGCCGCACCTCAGATGCCGAACAGCAATTCCGGCATGCTATCGCCATCAGCCCGCAATGTTGGAATTGCTACAACTCTCTCGGGATCTTCTTTGCCAAGCACGGGCGCTACGCAGATGCCGCGCAGGCCTGGCAACAAGTAATCGAATTAACGCCCGACAATGTGTGGGGGTACAACAATGTAGGCGCCGCATATTTCTATCTTGGGCAGTTCGAAAAAGCGAACGAGTTTAACCAAAAAGGGTTGCGCGTGGCGCCAAACAACGCCGATCTGTACGCTAATGTCGGCACAGTTAGCTACATGCTGGGCCGCTTCGAGGAGGACGCGGAATCTACTCAGAAGGCAATCGATCTAGCCCCGGGGAAATATGACAACTGGGGCAACCTCGGAGACGCTTACCACATGATTCCCGGCCAGTCGGCCAAAGCTGCCGCCGCCTACCAACAAGCGATTCGCCTGGGCGAAGCGCAGTTGAAAATTAATCCGAACGATCCGACCCCTCTTAGTTATTTGGCCCACTATTATTCACGAACGAACGATTCGGCCCGTGCTAAACAATATGTGGAAAGAGCGCTTAAAACTCCAACCCAAGACCCAGATGTCCTGCTCAATGCCTCCCTGGTGTACCTGGATTCCGGCGATCGCGACCAAGCCTTTTTGTGGTTGCAGAAAACCGTAAACGCCGGCTACACGCGCGAACAACTTCTTGCGAATCCCGACCTGAAAGGCTTACACTCTGACCCACGTTTCGACCATCTGGCAAAAGATGCCAAGTCTTATCAATAGCCGTAGCAGTAATTTAGCCGTCCCTTTGAAAGAGCGCTGTTAATTTCGATCGAGTGCCCTCGAAATCCTAAACCGCAACCGCAATTACGCCGATCAACCGTCGCCACACCTAAGGAGGTCAACATGTCACAAATTCCAATTTCTATCTCTGCCGCTTCTCGCCTAGCGACCGTCGCGTTTGCACTCGTCACAGCATTCGCAATACTCCCGGTCCACGCTCAAGAATCCGCTGTACAGACGTCGACGGTAACGCGCGCGCAAATCAACTGGGTCATACAAATTACAGAGCCGAGCTCGGGCACGAAACCAGAATACAAAATCCTAAATCCGTCGCCCTTACCCAAGCTCCAGTGCCCCTTCTCACTGTTTGATCCGGGACAAGGCCCCAAGACGGTGCGCGTCTGCCAAGGGGATACGGTCCAGTGGAGCGCCAACACTCCAGGTATGCAAAGTGAATTGTATATTTACCACGATGATCCAATCTTTGATTACAAGGGCGGGTCTCCTCAGGGATTTCACGCGTCCAACGGCGACATGACTGACCCCGCGTCGATTAAGCTGGGCGACAACTTGCGGGGCTCGCATGAATATCATCTAGCTCTATTTGATAAAAGTACTAACCATCTATACCTTGAAGACCCTAAAATTATAATTGGAGGTGGAAGTAAGGCCCCTAATCTCCTGCTGGAAAATATTCAAAATAGCGCGAAGCAGCTATTGGATCAATTCCCGGACAACAAGGAAGTAAGGAAATTATCTGAAGATATAGACAAAGACTCGCGGGCTGTTAAGAGGAGCTTGCAGCTGAAAGACGAAGCCAAACCCGATTGAAATTACCCAGGTTCCCTAAATAGAACCGAGGTGACCCAACTGGTGCGGAACTTGGCGCTAGCTTTCTTGTGCTAGAAATACTGAACAGACAACGCGGCACAGCCCTCCAAGAAACCAATTGGTGCGCCTCCGCGTCTAATCAGTTAGAATTAAGTAACAGTCCGTCATAGCTTTAGCGCGGCGGAGGGCCCAAAATGACTCAACCAGCCCAGCAACCCACAGCTTCCAGTTCCTGGTTCTCAAAAGTGTTCTTAGCCATCTCATTCGCAGCTTTCTTGGCTTTAGCTCCAACCCCTCTTTTCGCTCAACATGGTGGAGGTGGCGGCGGAGGCGGTGGTTCGCACGGAGGTGGCGGTGGGGGCGGCGGCTCTCACTCCAGCAGTGGCAGCCACGCGAGCACGGGAAGCTCTCATGCCGGTAGCGGGTCTCACCCGACATCCGCCAATACCGGCGGAAATCCCGCTAATCCAAATGGCGGCGGACATTGGTGGAACCCGTTTCACAGCAACAGCGGCAACTCAGAAGCAAAGTCCGGCACAAATTCAGGTGCCAAGGGCACAAGTGACGGAACCGCACGCTTCGCCGCAACAAATAATGTTTGGCAGGATCCCCCGACGCGCAACGCACACGCGACGACAAATTATTACGCAGCCGCAAATCGCAGTGCCGCTTCTTCAACAGTAAAACCGATCCGCAATACGTTCGCAAATAATCCTCATTCAGCGGGTCTCTCGCAAAATGTCTTCCATTACCGTGTTTATTATCCCTACTATCCCTATGGTTTCTATCCGTACGGCTACGGGTTCGGATTTGGATTTGGATTCGGATGCGACCCGTGGTGGGGATGCCCTGGGTATGGCTTTGGCTACGGTGCAGGATTTGGCTATGGCGGAGGATATGGATACGACGGCGACCTCGGCTATTACAGCGGAGCCCCCGATTATGGCGGGTCGGACCTGAACTTCAACATCTCCGCGCCTCCCCCATCCCGTGAAGACATGGGCGCGCCGGAAGACAATGCCGGTGACTGGCAGGATGCGCCGGCCGATACTTCCCAGCAGAATAATGCGAACCCGCAGCCCTACGCCGTGCTCATTCTGCGCGACGGCTCCAGCTACGCGGTCAGCGATTACTGGCTCGCCGCCGGCAAATTACATTACGTTACCTCCTACGGCGGCGAAAATTCCATCGACGCGAATCAGCTCGATCTGCAGCGCACCGTAAACGAAAACGCGCTGCGCGGAGTCACTTTCACGCTACGTCCTGCGCCGGACTCGAACGCACCCGCGGGCCAGCATCCGCCGCTAATGCCGCCCACAAACACTCAGCCAGCGCCAGCGCCCGCGCCCAATCCGCAATAAGCGGGAGCGCAGCGCTTGAAGCGTCGCGGCCCCAAAGACGATGGGCCGTCTCGTTTGCCCTCCAAACACAAAAAAACGGGGAAAGAAGTTTTTCGTCTTCCTTCCCCGCAAGAATCCGCACCAGCGCACGTGCCTGCCGCCAGCGTCCAATTAGCAGGCCTGATCGCGCTTTATTACTCGCTTACTTTCGCCCGAAATCGGATTTAAGCACCACAGTGAGCGGCTTGGTCTCTTCGAGCTTTTTTGCCTTCTTCAGCGGTTTCTTCTTTTTCGTAGTTGCCATGGTAAATCCTCCAGGATTCGTCCCGTTCGGGCGAACGCCAGATTATTAGCCCATTCCTATTCATTTTTCCAGAGGTTTAAAGAACGCCCAGGTATCTAGTTGTCTATTTACAGCCGTGGCGGGTTAACAGTTTCGTTTCTTTTTTATGACGCACGACCAAGTATGCGCTGCCCAGAAAAACCCTCCGGCCAGAGGAAGAAGCCCACGCGGAAATCATCCAATACGAAGGCGGAATAGAATCCGGAAAGGATAACATAAAGATCGCGAACGCAATGGCCGCAAGCCCTTTATCAGCCATTGATTTTTGAACGAAATCGAACATAACGGGGAGAGTACCGCAAATATGTTGACTCAACTTACGTTAATTTCTACAAGTAACCTTCGTTAGCGTGCTGCACTCTCGGAACGTGCTGTGGTAACCTTTTCAGAGCTCATGTCCAACCTCCGCGTACTAATCGTTGACGATCACGAAGCTGTCCGTAAAGGCGTCGCGGGCATTCTCGAATCCCGGGGTGATATTGAAATCGTCGGAGAAGGCGCCAACGGCGAAGAAGCCATTCGCAAAGCCAAAGAACTAAACCCCGACTTGATCATCATGGATTTCACCATGCCGGTGCTCGACGGACTTGAAGCCGCCCGCCGCATCCTCAAAGTTTCCCCGGAAATGCCCATACTAATGTTTTCCATGCACCAGATGGACGCCCTGACGGAAGCTGCCAAACTCGCTGGCGCCCGCGGCTTTGTCACCAAGGGTGAATCCGCCGAGAACCTGCTCCGCGCCGTCGATCGCGTCGTCCGCAAAGAGCCTTTCTTTGTTTTTGTTTCCTAGCCCCTCGTTTCGTGCGTTTTCTGTGAAGCCTTACGCGGATTGCGCATAAAAACCACGCTTGATGGAATCGCTCGTTATCGTTGCGCCACAGCCAAAAACTACCCAACCGCGTCGCAACAAATCAGGCTAATCTATTAATCAGAGGCTGACCCGAATGTACCCGCGGACTGCTTCCCTCTTGTTGTTGGCATTTTCTATGCTTTTGCAAACGCCGAGCGCGGACGTGACACCTCTCGGCGCTGCCGGACACCGTATCGGAGAATCCGTAAAACTTTTCCTCCGCCTGGAGCCCGACGCACGCTCCGAACTGGAAGTTTGCGACCAGCATCCCAACGAGATTCAGTGCGTTCACCTCCTCGACGCCGTGGAGAAAGGACAACGCGCAGAAATTTCCACCGCCGTTCCCGCCGACCTCGATCATCCGGATTCCAATGACACCTACAATTTTGTCATCGATGGTGGAAGACTCGTAAAAATCACGCTGTCGGTAAACGATGTCGCTGAAGTAATGAAGACTTACGGCAAGCCCACCACCGACACAGTAACGCCGCACGAAGGCGCGTCGGGCGTCAAATGGGAAAATCGCCAATGCGTTTGGGAAACGCCGGCGGGCTTCATAACGCTTGACGCGGACAACAATCCCCGCTCTGCAGGATCACCGCCCATTGCTAGTCGTCGAATCCCGCGAAGAGCACGCCCGTGCCAACCCCACCGCTTCCTCGCGGCCAGCTCCTGTGCCGTCCGTAAATCCACCGTCCCCTCCGGCCGTCTCCGCAGCTCCAGCCCGCGATCCCACACCTCGTTAAATCAAAATCATTGCAAGTACGTAAGCCATTGGTCAATTAAAGTAATTATTAACATTTGCTTGTCATTTTGTGTGATAAGTTGGCGCGCATTCTGAGTTGGTCTGCCCCATTCGGGCAAATGGGAGAGAACGCATGACTCGAACCTTGGGATCACTTCACTCTTCAGTTCTTCGCGAACGTTCAGCAGTTCTTTCTATGCTGACAATTGCTTGCGCCGTTGTGTTCCTTTGCTCCGGATGTGGTAGCAGCAGTGGCCATTCTCAGAATGGAGCGGTCCTGACTCTTTCCACTCCAACGGCGTCATTCGCCGCGGTTCAATCCAGCGGAGTAAATCCCGCGGCCGCTTCGGTCGACGTCACAAACACTGGAACCGGCACGCTTGCTTTTACCGCCGCGTCCGACTCACCCTGGCTCACGGTCACTCCCACAAGCGGAACGGCTCCGCAGACTCTGCAAATTTCGGCTGCCCTTGGAAGCATGACCGCCAACACTTACACCGGCCACGTGACTGTCACCGCCGTACCGGGCGCACAAGGCTCGCCAGCCGTCGTTACTGTTACCTTCACCGTAGGGTCGCAGGCCGCCTCCAACACACCTTTCTGGCCGCAATGGGGCTCAAATCCGCAGCACACCGGAATGGTCGCTGCTGCCGGACAAACCCCCAGCAACATCCTCGCTAATATTGTGTATGACCCTTTCGTCACTCAGGAAAAAAACGAGAACGTCGCCTCGTTCGGCGAAGCTGTTTTGAGTGTCCACGAGCAAGCTCCCATCGTTGACGGAAATGACGTTTACATGGTCGCCAAAATGGGCAACTACAATTCCTGCAACCCGGTCGGCAGTTGGACCACCGGCGCCGCCTGCGGCCCTAACTTTTGGGAGAGCATGGAGTGGTGCGAGATTCGCTACAGTTGGGTGAACGGCCAGTTAGTGCAAGCTTGGGATTTTGACAGCGACTGGGTTCCCGAGCCGAATGCCACAAATTATAACCAGGGTTTCGGCGGTCTAGGCGGCTGGGAACCCGTTTTCCATCCCGCCGAAGCCAATAGTTTTCTCTATGTTCCAGGCGCGTCCGGCACCGTATGGAAGGTGGACAAAACCACCGGCGTTGCCGCTTCTCACATCAATCCCTTCAGCGGAAACGCAACAGTGAGTGTGACGAACACCTTCGTGGCCGGGCCGCTTACAGCCGACGCCGCTGGCAATATCTATTACAACGTGATCCAACTGAACACCAGCGGCAATCCATGGGATCAAGAAGATGTTGCTGGCGCATGGTTTGTGAAAATTGCGCCGGACGACACACCATCGTCGGCGACTTTCGCGTCGCTCGTTCCCGGCGCTCCCGACGGAACCTCAGTCACTTGCCCCGGCACTTTTTATAATGCAGCGTCGGTGCCCGCTTTCCCGTGGCCCCCCACTCCTACTTCGGTCGCTCCGGTTGATCCGAATCCGTGTGGCTCGCAGCGCCCTGGGCTCAACGTCGCGCCGGCCGTATCAGCAGACGGCAACACCGTTTACACAGTCAGCCGCGCTCATTTTGACAATCTCGTGTCCTATCTCGTCGCGGTAAACACTGCTGACTTGACTCCGAAATGGCAAGCTTCGCTGCAAAATCGCCTCAATGATGGATGCGGTGTTTTGTTGCCCATCGCGGCGCAGGGTGTGACTACCGAGGCCAATTCTTGCCTCTTCGGAACCACTGTGGGAGTTGATCCCACCACGAACTCCCCCGGCTCGGGTTTTGTGGTTGACCAGGCTTCCTCGTCACCGACTGTCTTGCCGGACGGCTCCATCGTTTTCGGCGCGCTCGACAATTACAATTTCTCGCGAGGTCATCTCTTCCGTTTCGACGCTCTCGGAAATTATGTCGGCGCCTACGGCTTCGGATGGGATTCCACCCCCGGAGTTTATGTTCACGACAGCACGTTCTCTGTGATCATCAAGGACAATCACTACGGTTCCTCATCCTACTGCAGCGAACAGGGCAACCCGGTTTGCGCCTCCACGCCGCAGGTCTATTACATCACCCAGCTCGACTCTAGCCTGAATGTCGAATGGCAATTCCAGAGCACCACCATCGATGCCGATCATCCCAACGGCTACGAGTGGTGCATCAATATGCCCGCCATCGATATGCTCGGGAACGTCTTCGTCAACAGCGAGGACGGCAACATTTACGAACTGCCGCAAGGCAATAGCGGAATCTTCACTACTCCCACTGGAAAAATGTTCCTCAACTCTGCCGTGGGCGCGGCCTACACGCCGCTTTCTATCGGCCCCGACGGGAAAGCCTATACACAGAACAACGGCCAGTTATTCGTAGTAGGAAACTAGTCGCTAAAATGAAAACGGCCGGCAGTTTTAAGCTGCCGGCCGTTCTCTACCGTTGTGTTGGGTTTAAATCTTACCTGTGGCCGCCACCATGACCGCCTCCACCGTGGGATCCACCTCCACCGTGGGCCGCGCCTCCATGGAAGCTACCGCCGCCACCGCGAACCGCTCCGCCGTGGAATCCGCCACCTGCTCCGCCTCGGAATCCACCGGCACCTACTGCTCCGCGTCCGCCGTAGCCGTAGCCGCGCCCGCCGTTATACCCGCGTCCACCCCAGCCGTACCCGCGTCCGCCGTAATATCCGCGTCCGCCCCAGCCATATCCGCCGCGACCCCAGCCGAACCACGGGCCGGCGCCGATAAATATGCCACCGTTGAAATAGCTAGGCCCGTAATATCCGTAAGGTGCGCATGCGTACGGATAATATCCATAGTATCCGTAAGCGCACGACGGAGGACCGCCGACGTATCCAGGTCCAACTCCGATTCCAACCGAGACCTGCGCATGAGACGCCGGTGCTGCCACTGCTAAACAAGTACCGAGCATCGCAACCATTATGAAGTATTTTGCGTATTTCATCTCTGGGCCCCTTCTGAGCCTGTAAAACCTTTCTTTTACTGCTTTGAACGCTTCCTAACTTCTGCGTCTATTAATGAAACACCAAAGCCGCAGGAAAGTTGCGTTTCGCGTTTTATTCCAATCCCGGCGCATCCAAATTCCAACGACTCCGAGCGCGTGGAGAGCAGCATCGATCCGACCGAGCGCAGAACGGGTAGCGACCGCTTAGAAATATATGTCCGTTTACGCGACGACGCATCCCATCCATGGGAATCCCCGCCCGTCTTGCGCATCCCTAATGCTGTAAGTTCCCTTTTTCCAAGAATTAAACACTAACGCGCTTGGCAGCATACATGCCATTGATTACGCTACAATCAAACCGAGAGGAGACCCATGGCCACCCTATGGCAGGACATCCGCTTCGGACTCCGCATGCTTCTCAAGAGCCCTGGCTTCACCGCCCTGGCTGTTCTCGCTTTAGCGCTAGGCATCGGCGCCAACACCGCCATCTTCAGCGTGGCCATCGCCATCCTGCAAAAGCCTGTTTCCTTCCCCGCACTTGATCGACTGGTTGCGGTAGTGAACGTTCAGCCGCAAGACGTGGAAGAGGCGAATTCAGTCTCTCCTGCCGATTATCTCGATTGGAAAAGCCAGGCCCAATCCTTCGGTTCGATGACGGCCATGCACGGCGTCGAACTCAATCTCACCGGTAAAGGTGATCCCGAAAAACTTCACGGAGAAATGATCGCCGCGAATTTCTTCGATGTGCTGGGAACCGGTCCCGCGATAGGCCGCGCTTTCCTCCCCGAAGAAGAACAACCCGGCCGCGATCAGGAAGTGATTCTCGGATACGGATTGTGGCAACGCCGTTTCGCCTCCGACCCGAACATCCTCGGACAAACCATTCAGTTGAACGGAAGCAGCTACACCGTCGTCGGCGTCACAGGCTCCGAATTCAATTTCCCTGCGCAATCCTCGTTGTATCTCCCGCTGGCATTGGACGACGCCACAAAAGCGATCCGCGCCGACCATTTCATACGCCCTATCGCGCGCTTAAAACCCGGCGTTTCCTTGCGCGATGCGCAGGCGGAAATGTTTACTGTCCAAGGCCGCCTTCAGCAGCAATTTCCAGACACCGAAAAACTCTGGAGTGTTCATGTTTTGCCGCTTAAGACTTGGGTCTCCGGCGAACTCGCCGACGAGTATTGCCGGATGCTAATCGGCGCCGCCATTCTGGTTTTGTTGATCGCCTGCGCCAACGTCGCCAATTTGCTTTTCGCGCGCTCTGCGAGCCGCATTCGCGAAATGGCGGTCCGCCGGGCTTTGGGCGCGAGTCGCGTCCGCATCATCCGACAGCTTCTTACCGAAAGTGTTTTGCTGGCAACCGGTGGCGCATGCTTAGGCCTGCTGCTCGGCGTGTGGGGTATCGACGCCATCCGTCACTACATGCCGCCTGAAGTGGCGCGCTTTCTCCCCTACTGGCGCCACGTGCGTCTTGAAAGCGATGTTTTCTGGTACACCGTCGCAATCGCTTTTGTGGCTGGTATCGTTTCCGGCCTGGCACCGGCTTTCCAGTCATCGCGTTTCGATGTTTATGAAGATTTAAAAGAAGGCGGCCGCTCCAGCAGCGCCGGTCAGTCGCGGCAAAGGTTGCGCAGCATTTTCGTGGTGGCCGAAGTTTCCCTGTCTTTGATTCTGCTCGTCGGCGCTGGACTGATGACCAAAGGCGTCCGCGCACTGCTTACCGCAAATCCAAATCTCAATCCCGAAAACGCGCTCACCATGCGCGTCAGCTTGCCCCTCTCGAAATATAAAACGTCCCAGCAACGCGTGGCCTTCTATGACCGCGCCCTCGAGGGCCTGAAGTCGCTCCCCGGAGTTCGAACTTCTATCGTCGCGGCCGCAGTTCCCTCCAGCGGTGAACAAGACGCCGAACCCATCGCGATTCAAGGCCGCCAGAAGCAGCCCGGCGAAGACGTCACCATCAACATCAACTCCGTCAGCACGAATTATTTTCGGGGCATGAATATCCCTCTTCGCCAGGGTCGTTTTCTCCTGGACACCGACGGCCCTGATCAGCCGCCCGTAGCCGTAGTCGATCAGGGTTTTGTCCAGCGATTCTTCCCCGGACAAAATCCTCTCGGGAAGCTCATCAAAGTCGGCGCCGAAGATTCGAAAACGCCCTGGGCTCAAATTGTCGGCGTAGTCGGCGACGTTCACTACGAACCGTTCGACCGCCAGGAAATGCCCACAATTTACATGTCCTATCAACAATCTCCCACCGATCTGGTTTTCTTCACCATCCGCACGGACCATGATCCTGCCTCCTACGCCGCCGCCGCACGCGCCCAAATCACGCGCATCGATCCGGACCAGCCCGTATTCGACATCACTCCCCTCCAAAAAGTGATCGAAAACCATGTCCTCGGTCTCTCCTACGTCGCCACTATGATGACTCTCATGGGAGTCATCGCGCTTCTGCTCGCATCCATCGGCGTTTACGGAGTGATGGCTTACGCCGTAACAGAACGCACCCACGAAATCGGCGTTCGTCTTGCACTCGGCGCCCAGCCGCGCGAAGTTCTTCAACTTGTCCTCCGCCGCGGATTGACTCTCACTTTTGTAGGGTTGCTAATCGGTCTGCCGATCGCATTCGGTGTGGCCCAGCTTTTGTCCAGCATCATTTATGGCGTGAGCGCCGCCGACTTGGTCACCTTCGGCGGCATCGCCGCGTTGCTGGGTATCATCACATTTCTGGCTTGTTACATTCCCGCTCGTCGCGCAATGCAAGTCGATCCCATGATTGCTCTGCGTTACGAATAGCTACTGTTTCGGACCAGAATCTTGACGCGGAGTTAGTACGGAGAAACCACCAGCTTCCTCACTATTTCGCCCTTCCTTAGAAGCGTACTACATTGAACATCGTATTCCTCCTACTTGCCAACCTGCGCTTAACTGGTAAGTCGATTCAGCAACCGAGAGCTCCTAACAATCAATGAAAAAGCTGCGTGTTCTGATCGCCGACGATCACGAAACAGTCAGAAAGGGTGTTTGCGCAATTCTTACTTCTCGAGACGACATTGAGGTCTGCGCCGAAGCACGTAATGGTGAAGAGGCCGTTCGCTTGACCAAGGAATTACAGCCCGATATTGTCCTTATGGATTTCACCATGCCGGTGTTGGACGGACTGGAAGCCTCGCGACAAATTCTTCGCACCTTCCCCAAACTCCCCATCCTGATGCTCTCCACCCACCGTTTGGATACCCTGGCTGACGCAGCCAGAGAGATTGGCCTCCGCGGATACATTACTAAAAACGAGTCAGGATCCAGCTTGCTCAAAGCCGTTGACAAAGCCATGCGCAAAGATCCCTTCTTCGTTTTCGCCTGACAAAGTCGAGGACTACAAGCCGTCGGTTTGCTAGCCACGCCCGTTTTTCGACCATCCTCCCAGTTTCAGCGCCACACTCGTACACGCGCTTCGCAATTCGTCCGCAACCTTACGATCATCAAACGCCCGCGCCACCACCATGCCGCCCACACATAAAGCCGCCACCGCCTGCGCCGTTTGCCGCCGCTGTCGCCCACGTTCGTTCGAGCCGCGTTCCAGCACGCTCACCATCGCCTTGAACACCGTCTCAAACGCCCGCTTCGCACTCTTCCCGCTGCGCGTCACATAAGAGGGCAATGCCGCCATCGGGCACGAATTCTCCACATCGTCAAAATGTTGTTGAGACAAATACGCCTTCACCACTTGCGGCCCCACGTTCGCCGACGCCAAATTCACCTCTACGCCTTCCCAGCAATTCTTCCAGTTCGGATCGGTGAAAAAACATCCCAACACTTCGCTGTACAAATCGCTCTTGCTTCCAAAGTAGCTGTAGAACCCGCCATGCGTTCGTCCCGCGCCTGCCATAATCTGCGCGATAGAAACATTATCAAATCCGTATCGGTTGAAGAGGCGCCGTGCGCTCTGCACGATCTTCGCTTTCACCTCATCGCGGTGCCCAACGGGATATGGCATAAGCCCTCCTGAACTCGTGATGTGCCGCAGTATGCCTGCATCATTACACCCCTCAAAATATTATCTTGAACATAGTTTAGTCTGATGGTCTGATGCCGCCGCACAGAGAACGTAAATCGAGGAGAGACCAATGAAGAACGACAGCACCAACAGGTTCGATGCTAATTCATCAAGCCGCCGCCAATTGCTCGCTGCAGCAACCGTGACAGTGGGAACTCTCGCCATCCCGTCAGTACTCTTCGGAAAGCCGCAGCAGTCCATGACCGAAAAGCAAAGCACCGGCGCAGACGCGACTCGCACATCTCTTCACCAGGAGATCGCTCTAAAAGCCAGCCCGCAAAAAATTTACGAAATCCTGCTCGACTCCAAACTATTCGCCGCTTTCACCGGCATGCCCG
Organism: uncultured Acidobacteriota bacterium; assembly: GCA_963838475.1. GTDB lineage: Bacteria > Acidobacteriota > Terriglobia > Acidiferrales > UBA7541 > Palsa-295. The sequence goes on along the minus strand of CAWIRJ010000002.1, from coordinate 483,115 downwards.
CCGATATCAGCCGCGACGCTGGTGGCGCCTTCACCATGTTCGGCGGAATGATCGGAGGTCGTAACGTGGAGCTCGTGCCCAACCAACGAATCGTTCAAGCGTGGCGCCCGGCCAGTTGGGATCCCGGTATTTATTCCATCGTTAAATTTGAACTAAAGGGAGACGCTTCGCGTGCCACCGTCGTCCTCGATCACACCGGCTTCCCTGAAGGCGATTACGCGCACCTCGATCCTGGCTGGCACATCCGCTATTGGACTCCGCTGGAAAAATTCTTGGCACAGCAGCCTTAGGTGTGAACGTAGCGCCGCAGTTTTTAGCGCCGCATTCTGATTCTGCAATTCGTCAGGCCTTACCCTCATTCGACTGAATTTGCCCAAAATTTGCTGCTATTCATTCCTTCGCCTAATACACGAAGTTATGTATGGCTGCCCTAAAGCCTTTATGGTCAACTAGCGCACGCCGCCGGTTTCAGCCACCGGCGATCGACTGGGCCCAAGGGAAACTGCCGTTTAATCCGCGCAACCCCACGTAGGTCTTCACGACCGGGGCAATCGACGGAGACCGGCCAGGAGGAAGCAAATGCGTTTGAAGTTCGTAGTTGGTTCGGTATTGCTGGCAATTCTTATGATGGCTGTCCCGAATACGCTGCACGCACAAGTGCGCGTCGGGGTCGCCATCGCTGTGGCACCACCGCCCATTCCGGTGTACGACCAGCCGGTTTGTCCCGGTGACGGCTATTTTTGGACCCCCGGATATTGGGACTACGATTACGACGCAGGCGACTATTTCTGGGTCCCCGGCACGTGGGTTGAACCGCCCGAAGTTGGCTTCCTATGGACTCCCGGATGGTGGGGATGGGGAGGTTCCGGCTTCGTTTGGAATGTGGGCTTCTGGGGCCCGACAGTAGGTTTTTATGGCGGTATTAATTACGGCTTCGGCTGGTTCGGCACCGGCTTTTACGGCGGACGCTGGGAAGGCGGCCATTTCTTCTACAACACCGAAGTTTGGCACGTTGGCGGCGGATTCCACAACGTTTACAACGAGCACGTGAACATCACGAATAATGTTCGTGTCAGCTATAACGGACACGGCGGAGTCGAAGCTCGTCCAACTCCGCAGGAGGAAGCCGCAGCCCGCGAGCGGCATGTCGGCCCGATAGCCGCTCAAACCCAGCACAGGGAAGCCGCACGCAATGATCCGCAACAGCGCTTCTCAAACAATCATGGCCGCCCCGCTACGGTTGCAACAACCAGACCAGGCGATTTACACGGCAACGGCGCAGTGCGCGGCGAGGAAGGACGTCCGGCGGAAGGCGCCCGCAATGAAACAAACGCCCGCACCGAGAACGGCGGCTCCAAAACCTACACGCACCCGAACGATCTACCCGCAGCAGAACGTCCGGCCCCACCAAACACAGGCAACGCCAAGCAAGATCAAAAATACCAACAGCAGCAGGAAAAGCTCTACACCAAACAGACTCAGGAGCGTCAGAAATTACAAGCGCAGCAGGACAAGGAACATCAACAAGCCCAGAAACAGCAGGCTAGTCAGCAGAAGCAGCAACAGATGGAACAGCGTCACGCGCAACAAACGCAGCAATTGCAGCAGCGTCACACGCAGCAGACCCAACAGTTGCAGCAGCGGCAAGCGCCTCCCGCTTCTCACGCGAGTGGCGGTGGCAAGCCCAAGTAGTTCTACAAATAAGTCCGTAAAAACGGGCGAAGCGTCTGTCCTGGAGAGACCGCTTCGCCCGTACTTCTTTCCGCTTTCCGTCTTGCGGCGGTAGCGCTTAAGAAATTGCTGTGCATGAATGGAATATCGGACGCCTGCCTGCCTGAGGCAAGCTGGGGTTATCCTCGCTCTCACTTCAGGCAGGCGCCCTTCCTTCGCTCTGTAGGGGCACAATCGCCGCCCAGGTGCAGCCTGTTGCACCCCTACCGAGAATTGCGGAAGCTCAACAACAGCCAAACGCTGGCTTAGTTGACTTTCCCTTCCGCTTTGTCCTCGGTATGCCCGTGCGCTATCCGGAATCGTCTTTCAAGTTCATCTTCAGACCCGAATCCCGCATAACCCTCGAGTGAACTCAACGCCTCAACAAGCACGTCGACTTCTTCCGGGCTGGCCACATCGCATACTAAATCCTGCAAATACTTCTTTAGAGCCTCTCGATCTGAATCAATTGGAAAAAGCTTCATGGCGTAACCGCTCCTTTTTTATGAAGGACTCCCAAATTGAATGGTCTCTGCCGAATACAATCCGCAGGACTCTCAATTTAGTTTCGTAAAGATGGAGTGCAGACTGCCTTCAGAAAGGGAGAGGTTTACGTACGATGAACGCAGAGCAGATGCAGGTAATCCACTGAGGATTGAGCAACCGGGTCCAAAAACAAAAGTGCAAGTGGCGCAACAGGAGCTTGAACGCTGCCTTCTTTTGCAAGAATCGTGGCCGGCGTCGGCCCAGACTTCGCCGCGTAGTTCGCCGACGCTACTTCCTGTTTTGCCACCACCAGCGTGAAGTCGTTCGAAGTGTCGTCTCTTCAGTTGCAGCAGTTCCGGATATTCAGCCAGAGCTAGTCCGCTGAACAAAAGCGCGAACACCAACGCCAAGCGAAGTCGGTTCCGAGTTTGACCTCTCGAAGTCATAGTCCAAATGACTTATACAGCGAACCCGTCCATAACTCAACGCAATTTCGCGTAGTTTTCACGTAAACAAACGGTTATTTGGCCCCATGTTTTCGACTTGTCAACGTCCCCATTGGTCCGGTCTGCGGACCTGTCGCCAGTCAAAAAAAGTCTGCGCCCCCGGTGCGCTGACAATCCACGGAGGCGCAGCCCTTCACTACAAACCAGTGGTTAGTCTTCCGCCAAAGCACCCGACAATCCAACTACTCCAGCGGAAACTGCCAATCCAACAGCGTGCTGACGTTATCGTCCACCGCGGCGAAATGGACCGTGTTCCCTTGCGTTTCCACTGCGAGTCCAAACGATCCGCCGAAATTCGAGTCCACCGATATCTCTTTCACAAATTGTCCGGTAGTCGTGAATTCCACCAACTCGCTAGGTTGCGTCGGATCGGGATTGATCGAGTCATTGTTCGCGACGACCAGGTCTCCGTTCGGCGCCATAATCATTCCCAACGGTCCATGCAGCCGCTTCATGCTTGAGAAGACAACTTTTCCGCGCCCGTTATCGCTCGTCGCACTTCCCGCCCCGGAAACGGAAAAGATAGCGTTGTCCGCGCTGGAGGCCACATACAAAACATCCAGCTTCGGGTCGTACACCAGCCCGGTCGGCGCATCCACAAACGTCACCGCATCGCACTGGTGCAAATATCCCGACGCTATCTGTGTAAATCCGTCCACCGTCACGCCGCTGGAGCTAACCACCAGATCCACTCGCACGATCGTCCCGGTCAATCCATTCGCCACAAAAAACTTCGCCTTGTTTCCTTCATCGTAAAGCGCCGAGTCCCAGGGCCCGTTGATAAACGCAGGGTCCGCGATAGCCGACACTTCCTGCCCGCTGCTGTTGATTACCAGGATCGATCCGGGCTTCGCATTACCACAAGTGCCGTCCGGCGAAGGGAAATTCCCCACCAGCACAAATCCCTCGCGCAAAATGTTCAACGCCGTGCTCAGCCCCAAGAGTCCTTTGCCTTGAAAGAAAACCGTTACTGGCGTGCCCAGCGCTGCCGGCACATCCACGATGGTCGTCCCGGTTCCCTGAAGATTTCGCTTATCGTTAAAGTTGGAAACCAGAATGTCGCCAACCGCCACTGTACCGGTCGGAAATCCTTGTGGAACAAACGCAACTCCATACGGGTTCACATCGCCGTTGGGCGGCACGGTAGAAACCGGATGGACCTGCGCCGGAAGAAATGGTGCCGGCAAATCACTCTCCTGCGCCCGCGCCACTCCCGCCGAAGCCGACAAAGCAGCCGCTACCGCAATCATGGATATCTTGCTCAACATTGAACAAATAGGGGAACGGCGAAGCCGCCCAAAATCAAACAATCGCTGGGTCGAAAGTTTTACACTGCTCATAAAAAATCTCCTTAGAGTGGCAACCTTATTGGTCGTGGCAGACTTGCCCGCGCGCCCACGGCTCCCACACGTCCGCGCAATATATCCAGCATGCAAGCTTGCTGTGTCTGCGCCATGTCTCTCATTTGTCACTTTTTTGTAAATTCCGAGATGTCGATTCTGCGGCTAGTTTGTAAATTGCGAGACTTTGACTGTGTGGCGGCTTTCAGGCAAGCGGGTTTACATCTGACGTATATGGGTGTCCGAAGTTCTGAGTGGTTGTATTAACTTGCAGGTCGAGTCGCAGGTCCTATCGGGGCTCCGATAAATCTCGCTGTCTTTAAACAAATATCCGCTTCGGGAACGTATCACCGCTTCGCGGCCACGCGTTTCAAAACCGCCCGTTTCGGCGCAGCCAACTGATAACTGGTCTTCACCAGCTCCGCGACTTCCTTCCAATCCACCGCGCCTCGATCCAAACGCAGCGCCACCCACCCTCGCGGACCAATGTACGCCGGCAAATAAAATCGTTCAGGCTGTGCCGCAATCAACGCAGTGTTGTCCCCTGGCAGCACCCTGGCGCAGACGGAAACAATCCCGTCCCCGTGGTGATCGTTCAAGAAGTACGCAAAAACTTTCTTGCGGACGCGAAACCCCGCGTGGCTACCCATCACCTCGCGCGTAGCTTCCGGCAGCGCCAGACAAATCTTCGTAACCCGCGCCAGCCGAGGCTCTTCCGCCGCTTTCTTCATTTAAGTCAACAGTGCCGGCAGCGGCGGACTGACTAAGCTCCTGCGGAAGCCGCTTGCGCTCTCTCTTCCTGCTTCACAAACACTTTGCTCGCGAGCTCCACTACCTGCTTCAAGTGCCACCACTCGCGCTCGCTCATCTGCGCCCCATCGCTGCTCGCGTAATAAATCGACGCATAGCTATTCGCAGAAAGCGGCACGCGTATTACCAGACTGCTCTTCTGTTCGGACGTTTGATTATCAGCCACGGCGATCCTCCCCCAAGTCAAGATCGGTAAGTAGAAATACGTACAACGGCGCTCATTCTCTCTCGTTTGCCATTCCGCAGCAAGCCTTACAACGTAGGCCCAATCCGGCTAACCCCCGTGGGTTCTGCTTTAACGCCGTCATCCCGAAATCCGCGATGTTTGCGCATTGCTCTGAGGACCTGCTTTTCATTTCCGTCTCCGACGTTAATGACGAGGCAATCTAATTTGTTCCCGAAATGGCAACCGTGATCGGCGTCTCGCCATCGCTCTCATAAATGTTCAACGTGGCTTTAGACGACCTACCGCTCCCCGGCCCCGGCGTGAACCGCACTGAAATCGTGCACGACTGACCCTTGTTCAGCATTACAACCTCATTGTTGCACGAGCTATAAACGGGTGGTCCCGCGTTATAAGCAACGATGCCAAGACTCGCGTCGCTTGCCCCGGATATCGAAGGCGATCCGATTGCCACCGGCATCGCGCCTCCATTCGTAACCGTAACCGATAAAATCTTTGTCCCCGGATTCGTAACCCGGCCAAACGCCAACGAACCGCTGATTTTCATCCCTGCGCCGCTCCCCGCCAACTGCGCCGTCTGCGTGCCGCCGCTATCGATCACATTCAGCTCTCCGGTCTCCGCCCCGCGCTCCGAGGGAGTGAACGTCACCATGTACGTGCAACTCGCATGCGCCTCCAGCGAGCCCGCGCACTCGCTTTCTGGTATCAACGCAAAATCCGCGGGATTCGTGCCTCCGATTCCCGCGGTTATCCCGGTAAGCTTCGAGTCAGAATGGTTCGTCAACGTAATCATCTTCCGCGGACTCGTCGCCCCACTCACTTCCGTATCAAAAGTAGTAGTGCTCGGCGAAAGCGAAGCCGGCGAAGTTCCCTTTCCAACGAGCGTCACCATCTGTGGGCTCGATTTGTCAGAATCCGTGATCAGTAACAAGCCTTTCCGGTCTCCCATCTGTGTCGGTTTGAATTTTATTTCAATCGCGCAGTTCGTATTCGCGGCCACCACGCCGGTACAAGTTGAGTCGGACACGGAAAACTCTCCGTTATTGATGGCAACAGCACCCATCGTGAGAGGCGCGCCATCGATCGTGAGTGTTACCGTCTTGGCCGTGCCGGTATTGCCGACCATCGTGTCGGCAAAACTGATGGCCGTCGGCGCCACCTGCACTCCCGCACCCGGAGAATTCGTTTTGTCCTCTTCGGGCTTCCGCCAGTTCTGGTCCTGCTCCCTCGCAGCTTGCTGGTCGCTTTCGAGGCTCATCTGATTCGGCCGCGCGCCGGTTCCTCGGGAGTTTTGCTGGCTCTGCGCTCGCGTCGTACCGGCCGAGCAGGCCAGCAGCACAAAAAGAAGAACGCGACCCGCTCCTTTCATTCGCACCGTCTTCAATATCATTCCATCGCCGCCTTGCCCGGAAGTTGAAAACGCTTTTCTTCAAGTTGACCGCATGCCGGCTATTAGGAATCACACCGAATCGCCCGGACGTCCAGATTTATAACGAGGGTCCCGCATCCTTCGAAGTGTGAAGGGTGCGGTGTTTTGACTTTTCGCCAACCACGGTCGTTCTCTGCTTAAAGTTTCAACGATATTCGTTCTGCGAATGGTCATGAGCGGGGATTTTACCGCGGCATTATACTCGAAATGTGCTCCTCCAAAATGCGTGCGGACGTCCGCGCGTAAGCACGAACGTCCGCACAGCGAGCCGTACTGCTCAAATAAGCTACTTCTCGAACACTCTTTCCACTTGTCCGACTTTCTTCTGAACCTTGCCCGCTACCTTTTCGTCCGTTCCCTCATCTTGCAGGTTCGGATTATTGGTAGCGCGACCCACCTTCTCTTTGACCTTGCCCTTCACTTCGTGAATCGTGCCCTCTGCTTGATCCTTGCTGCTCTGCTTCATAATTGCCTCCTTGGCCGATTTATGTTGCGAACAAACTCAACTATGAATTCCGAAGCGTTCACGCACCTTGGTTCTAAATAGTGAAACGAAGTCCTACGTTAATACGCAATGATTCTGCAGGGGCGCAGCGTGCTGCGCCCGCCACAAAAACTTACCACCACTCCGACGCCGTGGCCGTTCGCCACGTACGCACCGCAAAAACGTCAGAACCGAACAGCTCCAAGCAGGTACAACACCAGCACGATCAGCAGCACCGTGCCCAGAATCCCCAGGCCGCCGCCTGCACCCCATCGCGAATACCCGTAGTAACCGCCGCCACCGCCGAACAACAAAATCAAAATGATGATGAGCAATAGCATCGAAGTCTCCTTTTCGCTTTCTTACACCGGCAACGTGCAAGTTCCAGTAGTTAGAGCCTTTCTCACGGTGCTACGCTAGCAGTCGCAAGAGCGCGGAACTGCTCAATACTGCACAGTCCTGCGTTTTCACTTTTTCCTGCGAACGCGAGTCCCGCCGCCCTGTGTCGCCACGGATGACCAGAAGCAGCACTGTTGACACGCAATCCAGGCGGCGTCAAAGGCCAGCCTGCGGACCAAGCCCGGGAAGTCCGTCCACGACCTGCCGTCCGCCGCTTCCATGCCGCCTCCTGCCGCACGCCCTAAAGCGCACGCTATAGAGAGTGTCGGCTATCGCGCAGGGTTACAATTTCCCCGGATGCCAAATCCTGTATATATGCGCGTCAACCACCGTATGCTTGGAGGCCCTGTGAAGACGTGCTAGGCACGGTTGTAATGCTGGCGATTGAATCTGAATGTCACTCGGATGCAGAGGAGTAATTTAGGTCACAACTGGCCGCATTCACTAAACGCGTCTCGAAAAAGCGGAAGGGCCACAACCTCTGCACGTTTCATGCAGAAAAGGTGCGGCCCTTAAAATCGCATGCTTCCGCCTCAGACTTCTCTCTTCCTGGCGTACTTACTGCTTGTCGTACACCATCACAGAGTGGACGGGCTTCCCATCCGGAGTTTTCCCGGTCTCGGTTACTGTGCGGGTCTTTCCGTCCGCCGATACCGTCACGTGTACAGTTATGAGCACTTTTCCGCCTTGTTTGATGGAGCCAACAAGCTTGTTCGGCGACGGGTGCTTGATGGAGATAGTGTCGCCCATGGGGGTCCCCGTGAGCGTAGCGTCCGTGCCATCCAACTGCGCCTTGAAAGACATATTCGTTGTCTTCCCGGACGCGTCCGTGGTCTCCCCGTTATAAGTCTCCGTCCCGTTCCCGATCGTAATTGTTACCGTGCTGCTCTTGGGCGCTGGCCCGGGATCGAACTTCGACTTCTCGATGTTCAGCTTCCAGGTACCGTTGCTCGGATCGTCCGCAGCCCTCGTCGAAGACGTCGCCACAATCCCCGCCAGCAACACCAACGCACCCAAACACGAAACTACCTTCATCCGCATGTGTTCCCTCCATGAGTTGAACGTGAAATTTTTGTAAAGGTTTAATACAGGCCGGATATCGTGACGCATACTAAGCCGCACCCGCAAAATATGCAAGCCCCGCGCAGTTTATGTGCAGAAAAAAACAATCCGAAAGCCTGGTGAAACCATCTTCACCAAACTCTCGGATCGACAATCAACGCTTTGTCAGAACTATTGCAGCCCGCTTATTTGTTTTCCGACACTTTCGAATCATTCCACGGTGCATTTTTCTGCAATACAGCAATCAAGTGGCGTCCTGATTCAGGAACCTCGATGTGCCCGCCCAACACGATTTCCCTCGCCGTCAGATGCCGTCCATAAACGTCCGCCGTAGCATCGTCATCCGGACGCAGCGTGGAGCCTTCCAGCGAAACGCCCGCAAACAGACCGCGCGTGCGCGAATAGCTAAGAACTTCCGCGCGCATAAAGGCGTCCGTGTCAGCGGTAGCATCGCGACCAACAGGTCCGGCCGCAACCGATGCATCGCCGCCCAACTTTACCTTGCTATCCAGAATGGAACTCGCCCCTCTGTCGTTCATAATCAACAGAACGAGATCGGTGGCTTGTCCGCCGATTTGAAATCCGATACTGCCGCCTTCCAGCGCATACATCGCCGGCGCGCCCCACGGCCCTCTAAAATCCTGACCGGTCCTGCAAACCATCGCTCCGCGCCCGTAGCTTGCGCCGACCACGAACGCTGCCTTCAGCACCGATGGGAAAACGATCACGCATTTCGCTTTATCCATTACCGACTGAGGAATATTGTCTGGGATGTTCATAATTTCCTGCATCACTTCCCCGGAATTCTCCAGTCGTTTCTGTTCTTTGTTCTGTGCATAAGCCGCTGTGCTTGCAATTAATCCCAAACACACCACTACAATTAATTTTCGTATCGTTATCATCGCTGACCTCCAGGATCAGAATTGTCACTGCGGAAAGTTGGCCCTTCCGAAGCCTGCGTTGCCGAAGACTCGCTAAATCTCTATGCGTTTTATGCGTTGCCCCTGACGAAATGCAGTACCAGTAATATCAATCCCACCACCAGCACAATGTGAATGAAACCGGTGGTCACGTGAAACGCGAAAAATCCCAGAAGCCAAAGAACGATTAACACTGCCGCAAGTAGCCCAAGCATATTTCATCTCCTTAGGGTTGAGAGCGAGAACCCTTCCCTTTCTCGCTCCTATCGTGCCGCGCCAGGCCCTTCCCGGGGGTGCCTGTCGCATTTCAGAAGACTAGTCATTTGCCGTGCATCCGTCTGTGCTGTTCTGCACACTTTTGTATTTTCTCTTCGCTCCGTCGGACTTCTAGGCCGCGGCATGCGCTCAGAACTGGCTTACGCGCTGGCGGCATGCTCCAGTTTGAAGCAGGCTAATCTTTTACCTTATGAGGAGCTTTTAGTGCTGAACGTAGGGCGCTCGCAGGCATTTGGCCCTATACCCATCCCTGCCATCGCTTCTGAACGGGCATCCAAATGCTCTTCTTTAGTGCGAGCAACTCAAGTTCTCGCTCGCACCTTTGACACCCTATGATCATAAAAAATCTAAGACTGAAAAAATCAAACCGATCCATTCCGGTACACCTCTTGGCATGGTTGTTGTTGATGGCCCTCGGAACCGGAATTGCGTCGTCGCTACTGCTTCGCAATCATAAAATCCAGCAATCCCATGCAACAGTTGACATTCAATCGCCGGCGTTTTTGAGTCCAGCAGCTCCTAAGACATTGCTTCGCGCTGTTTATCCTTATTCGGTAATCCCTGGCGGGGTGCGCAACATCGCTGAGTTGAGGAACGCGATAGCAAACGATCCAATCGTTTCAACTCACTACCGCGATTTCCAATTAACGAATCTGCGCGTGGTTCGATTGGATCGCCCGCGTTTGCTTCATGTTTCTTACCGTATTGGCGACCGTATTTACTGGACGAAAAGAAGGATGAAACTCGCAAAAGGTGAAACGGTAATCACCGACGGTGTCCGCATGGCCCGGACCAGGTGCGGAAATCTCGCTGCGGAAATAGTTCCGGACACGGATAAGCCCTTGACTCTCTTTACCGAACCGACAGCGGAAGCCCTCGATACCCCGGTGAATTCGTCGGGTGCCGATATCCCAACCGAAGCCCTTCCGCTCGAATCGTTGCTGATCTCTCCGGTGGATTCCCTTGCCCTCGCAGTCGAGAGCAGTCCATCTTCTGGCGGCGCAACAACCGGCGCTTCGGGTCCCGGAGGCTCGACAGGCTCTCCGGGTACACCGGGCGGCACGCGGCCCTCAGGACCCGCTGGCGTCGCGCCCGTACCGGAACCCGGAACTTTACTTCAGCTAACTCTGGGTCTAATCGCAATCGGGCTGCTTCGAAAATTCGCAGCTCCTGTTTCAACCATTAATCCCACTTAAATCACGCTCTGTCAAAGGCGCCCCCGCCCGCGCCTGAAACTCACCCTCCGTATCTTGACACTTCATCCCGACATTCCTGTACTCCCCCTCACCACACCAACGTTTCACGGGGGATTCCACCTCCAGATTTTTCCCGGCTGTTTTTCTTGTTGCAGCTTCTCCAGCCGCTACTTTCGCGCAAGGTCCCGGCAAAATTCCTGCGCCGACGCTCACTCTGCAAAACAGCAATACTGCTCGTTCGTTGTTTTGGTAGCGCCAGGCTCCAGCCCGGCATCTTTCTTTTTCCCTTTTTTGCGCTATCATCCGCTTGCCGTCGCAGGCAAATTGCGGCTAGGCGCAAACTAAAATGCCATTCTTGTTGTTAGGACTCGTCAGCGTAGGTTGGGCAGGCTATAGCCTGATCACTGGAAAGGGCTACTACAAAGGCTGTCCGCCGGGTGGCTGGGATCGTTCCGAACATCCTTTCAATTACTGGGCTCCGACAATAATCATCCTGGCCATCGGCATCTGCATGCTCCTAGTCTTCTTCGGAGTAATTCCCCTCCCGTCCCGCCCACTCCCGCATTAAGCTCAGCTTTTACAAGTCGCGAATTTCTCGATTCGATCCGCTGCGTCCCGCGCTCCGCCATACTTCCGCATCGATTCAGCCACGCGCCGCGCCGACGCGCGATACTCCGGCTTTTTCAAAACGCGCTGCACCTTTGCGCCAAATTCCTGCACGTCGATCTGCTTCTCGCCATCCGCGCCATCAACAGGCAACACAATCTCGCACGCGCCTAACGCCGACACGCGGCGCGCATTGCTCTCGCGCTCCGTAATCGTCGGAATAATTACAGCAGGAGTTCCCGCCGCCAGTCCCGTCATCACCGAGCTGTGCCCGCCGTGATGCACCATCAAGTCGCAGCGCTCAGCCATCGCCCGGCCGGGCAAATAGGACGCGTGACGAAAATTCGCCGGCAGCTTGCCAATTTCCTGCGGCACTTCCTGATAGCCCGTCGTCAACACAACTTGCACCGCCGCGCCACCGAGCGCAGCAATCGCCGCGCGAATCACCACAATCGAATCACATTGACTCGGAGCATTGAAGTACCGGGGATTCCCCGAGTAAACCCAAACCACCGGCTCCTCGCCATTCAACGCATCAACCCACTCCGGCAAGGTAGCATTCCCTTTCTGCCACGTAATTGGTCCAACGTGAACACCACCGGCGCTGGCAGGCAGCGGATCAGTTTCCGGTGTGCCAACAATTAGCGAAAGGTCGCCCGTCAGCAGCTCCACGGAACGCGTTACAGGTGCCAGTCCATATTCCCCTGCCACTTTATTTACCGCTCGCGCTGCGCTCGACAATTCGGCCAGTCCCCTGCTCTTCCACCAAAGAAATCCATCGCTTGCCGGATGAAAATTCCCCTGCAACACGCTCACCAGCGGTATTTTCAGAATGCGCGCAGCGAGACACGCCGTTAGTCCAAACGAATCCACCACCACGTCGGGCGCAAAGTCCCGCATCACTTCCAAATTCAAAGCCGTGTCCGCGCTTAAATATTCGGCACCGCCATGAATCCCGGCAAACATTTCCTCCGCATCCCACGCCGCGCTCACTTTCTCCAGGTCTATCGACGGTTGCGGCATCTCGCGCGACGGCACGGGCAAATTCTTCAGCCCTGCTTCTTCAATTAATTTCGCGGGAGCCGGCGCCGGGTTAAACACCGCCACCTCGTGCCCGCGGTCCGCAAGCAGTCGCGCGATAGGTACCAGCCGCGTCGGCAACCCCAGATCATTCGCCGGAAACATCGTAAACAAAACCCTGGCCATTCCACCTCCCACGATTTGTTTATTCCTAGTTACTGTGATTTTTTCTGTTAAGATCTTGCGGCGCGCAGCACAATATCACGCATTGTGAAAATCGAACGCACGCCACGCCTTTCAATCTTTCCGTGGCTGGCAGAGTCGCTTCGGGCCTACAGCAACCTTTTATACGTATCTACCACATGCACCCGATACCGCCTCAAGCTCAAAACCTAGCATCATGCGCACGCTCCAGGAGAGCGCAAACATGAAACGGCCCCTCGGCGTCACACTCATCGCCACTCTTACATCAGTCGTAGCAGCCGTCCTTGTTCTCGCCTGTATCGCCTTCGCGTTCATCGCCATCATGACTATGACTGGAGAGGGTTTTGACGCAGCCACCACCGCGATCACCGGCATGGCCATCGGAGGCAGTGTTTCGCTGATGATTCTCGCAGGAGTCGCCGCAGGTTTGGCGATGGCGCTCTTTGAATTGCGCGAATGGGCTTGGAGCGCGTCCATCGTCTCGATTGGCTTGGGCACAGTATGTACAGTACTCGGCCTTCTCGCTTTCCGCCGGTTCTTCCTGATGCCAATCGCCCTATCGCTTCTCTGCCACCTGTGTGTGGTGGCCATCGCTGCTTACATGCTCTCGTATTTGTTGAAGCCCGCAGTAAGGCAAGCCTTCACCACCTCGAACGCCTAACTCGAGTTCTTCGCTTTCGTAGCGCCGGACTAAAGTCCGCCAGCCTTTTCTTCTCACGATTTGCCCGGAGCAGAATGAAAAGGGTCCGGCTCATCCTTAGCCAAATCATCTTCCGGACTAGCGATGTCCAGATTCACCACCACCGGCTCTTGTCCGCTGCGAACGATCACCGCTTCCACCGGCTCATCCTTCTTCGCGTTCAACTCCTGGTGCGGCACATAGGGCGGCACGTACACAAAATCTCCCGGCCCTGCTTCATCCACAAATTCCAAATGATCTCCCCACCGAAAACGCGCCCGCCCGCGAACAACATAAATCACCGTTTCCAGTTCGCCGTGATGATGCGGCCCTGTCTTCGCATTGGGATGCACCACTACGGTCCCGGCCCAAAGTTTATTTGCGCCCACGCGAGCGTGCGAGATCGCTTCCGCACGCGTCATCCCCGGAGTCTGCGGCGTGTTACTGTCCAACTCGCCGCTCCGTATGATGCGCAACCCATGATTTTTCCAATCTGGTTTTTCGCCGCTCTTCGCATCCGTTTCCATGCGCTCCTCCTACCGATGAATCCTTTCGTGGACAAGCATATCTAATATTTCCAGGCCGCGCACAAAGCGGTAGTTGCAGAGGAAATATAATTGCAGCCCAGTCGTCCAAACCTGCCAGATAACCGCCCCTTGCACTTGTATGGCTCAACAACCTGGAGTATTTTAGGCCTGTTTTACGCGCGTCCCTGTGAAGTTAAGAAAAACCCAAATCAAAATGGAATTGTCCAATCGCGGGTTGACGCAACACCGTGCTCCTTTTCGCTCAAGTTCTCGCGACAAGATTCCAAAAACCTAGCATTCAGCGCCAACGGAAATCCCGCGCTATATCGGATTCCGTTGTAACCATATTCGAACCGATACGCATTTTCAAAGAGGAGGAAGAAATGCTTAAGTACATGGGGCTTTCACTGACAATCTTGATCCTTTCGATTCTCGCATTGCTTGTCCCGGGAAAAGCTTCTCCGGCGGTTGGGTCCTGGCAGATAGATCCTGGCCATTCCGACGCGCAGTTTGTTTCCGACGGGACCACCGATTACGGTAAGACCAAGATCATGTTCACAATCGGCTTTGCCAGAGTCGCCGGAGTCATAAAACTCAATGGGAACGATTCCGCCGATTCTTCATTCGATTTCACCAGCTATTCGGCATTGTCCAAGGCGCCCCCGATGGACGAAAACGGAAAAGTTAAGCCTCAGTGGATCGTAACTCCCGCTAACCATACGCTCGTGTGTTTTCATTCCAAAGGTGTGCAGCAGACTGCCGACGGCAAGCTTAAAACCACTGGCACTCTAGTTCTAACTCGCGTGGACCGCAACGTGGACGCAACTCCAAGCGAAGCCTACGCTGGTCCTGTGTACGGCCCGCCCATGGTCCACCGGATCACTCACGAAGCTACTTTCGTTTTCGACGTTCCGACGCCCGGCCGCAGCGGCAACGCGTTCCGCACCACTGGAACCACGAAAGTAATCGGCGAGGATTTTCCGCAGTTAGTCAAAGCGGTGATCGGCACTTACTGGCCGCCCGTGGTTCAGGACGAAAATTGCCAGGTGCCCGACCCGACTGAGGGTTACAACGGCACTCAGTGCACCGGAACTTATCTCGAAAGCGCTGCGCTTCCCGAACCGCCGCAGTCAGCCAACGCTGAAGACATTGGTACCCCGCAAAATTTCAATTCTGTCGTCGGACAACGTCTCACCATCCTGGTTCATATGCGCCTCACCCCAACTGCGGGTGGTGCGCAAGCCACTGCCGGAAAATAACCCGCGCCTACTTGGTCTCCGGTCGGCGCGAAACGCAGCACAAATCAGATGGGGGCGGGGCAACCCGCCCTCATCATGAGCGTTGGCCCTGGCGAGGACCGGCCTCATCCTGTTAAATCGATTCGCTAAATTTCGCGCTCCGCTCTTCGGTAATCATGGCCTGCGAGCTAGCAGACCGTCCAACGAAGCCGCGCCAGCGCCGGCAATCACTAACGTCAGCATCGCTCCTAGGTAAAGCACGATCACTTCGCCATGATCGCTTCCCGGCCCCTTGCCAAAGAACGCAAATTGATGCACAAACGCCCACGCCACAAAAATATTTGCCATGCAGTATAAAGCGGCCCACCGCGTCCCCAGCCCAACCACAATCAAAAGTGAGCAAATGAAATCGGAAATAAACGCTAAGAGAAACGACTCATGCGACCCGATGCCGATAGGATTCGGAAAATGCGCCATGAATTGCGCCCAGTGCGCCGGTTGCTTCTCCCATCCATGCCGCATGAACAAGGTTGCACCGGTCCACACGCGCAAAATAGCCAGACCCACCTGCGGCCGCTCCGGCACGAACCGCATCAACAAAACATCTTTTACGTTTGGCATCGTGACCTCTCCGTTCTTTACCATGATGTTTTTGAGGTGGCGTTCGGTCTCATCGGTTTCGCCGGCATCAGGTCTCAAATGTTTCTAAATCCACACCAAATGTTGTGCATCTGATGTAATCGATTTCGAACTGATCACTGCGATTGCAGAAAAGATAAAGGAGATCCCCATGTCTAAACTTGCAAAGAAAGTAGCGCTCGTAACCGGCGGCTCGCGCGGCATTGGCGCGGCAATCGCAAAGCGCCTAGCCGCGGACGGAGCGACGGTCGCCATCACCTACTCAAAAGACGCAAATTCCGCATCGAAAGTGGTCAAAGAGATTGAGCAGGCAGGCGGAAAGGCCGTCGCATTTCAAGCCGACGCCGCAAACGCCGAAGCAGTTAAGAGAGCAGTTGAGAAAACAGTCTCCGCGCTCGGCGACATCGACATTCTTGTGAACAACGCCGGCACCGCCTTCCCAAAAAAGTTTGAAGATGCCACGCTGGAGGAAATAGACCGCGTGATCGACATCAATATCCGCGGTGTAATGGTCGCCACGCTAGCCGCGCTGAAGCACATGAAGGACGACGGCCGCATCATCATGATTGGCTCGTGCGTGGGCGAACGTATAATGACGCCCGGCTTGGTTCCCTACTCCGCCACTAAAGGCGCCGTCAAGATGTTCAGTCAGGGATTGTCCAGAGAGGTAGGCAACCGCGGCATCACCGTCAACAACATTCAGCCCGGCCCGATCGACACCGACCTGAATCCCGCTGCAGGCGAGTGGGCTGTACCGCAAAAAGCCAACACAGCGTTAAACCGCTACGGCAAAGTTGAAGAAGTCGCTGCCCTGGTCGCCTTCGTCGCCAGCCCCGAAGCTGCCTACATCACCGGCGCGAACTTGACGGTTGATGGCGGCACCAACGCCTAAGCACCACATCCAGGGTGTGCTATTCGATTAGATCCAGCACACCCTGGAAAATCAGCTGCGAGCGGGCTCTGGAATTCTCCACCCTCGGATCAACAGCCAAAGCATGAACACCAGCTCGCCGAAAAACGTAATAGACAAAAATCCAAGGTTAGCTCGCGGATAAAGGTAAGGACTCAAGCTATTAACCGTCCATCCCAGCCCATCGATCACCAGCAAAATCCCCAAGATCCTAGGAACGTATGCCGACCGGTAAATCAAGCACCCCAGCAAAATAAGATGAATGCCGAATATGATGAGCCCAATCGACCAATCGTACCGAAACGACCGCAACAAATACTGCGCTTGCGCATGCAGCGGACCAATTCCAAAAATCGTCGTGTAGTCCGGAGCAGTCAGCAGCCTGTAAACGTGCACCAGATTTAACGCCGCAAAAAACGCAATCGCCGTGTACATCAGCCGGAACCACGCCGTCAGCAACGACCATGCGCGGTTTACCGGCGCCAAGAGCTCATACAACGCCCAGGAAATTACCACGTCGCCGGTAAAACTAATCAGGTAACACAGTATCGCCGCAACAAAAAGTCTCGGATGCGTGCCAATGTTCTGCGCGGTCTGTTCGATATTTCCCGGAATTACCAGCCTCGGATAAATGGAAAACTCAGCATAACTCACGGGATTTAGCAGGTATCCGAGCCCGGCAATCACCGCCGCCGCCCGCAAGCTGATCCCGTCGCCTCGTTCTCCGGCGTTAATTGAGATCATCAGCCCCCCTCGGATCCGTCGTCACGCCCGAGTGTCCTGTCATCGAATGCGTCCTCGATCACGAATGCAATACGGTCGACGCATAGCAATAGTTTCAACGCGGAGCAGCACCTGATAGTGCCGCGCCCCGGAAATACCTTGGGACTGTTAGTTTTGACAATTGCCGCCGGGCATCCCTAAACGTATGGTCACCTCGAGTTGAACGTCAGGCCCGGGATGGGCATCCCCCTCCTACCTAAGACCTTCCGGGCCTGACACCTCCTCGATCTTCATTGTTCGAGCTATGAAAGATGGAGCGCGTCTCACCAGGAATGCAGAGGAACGTATAAAAGCTGATCGCAGGGCTAGTGAGGGTGCGGTTGGGTTATGAATCGGTGACCGGAAAACACGAAAACGTTTACGCCTCGATAATCTGATTGCGCACCGCGTAACGCACCAGTTCGCTGGCTGTGTGCACGCGCAGTTTGCGCATGATGTTGGAGCGATGCGTATCCACCGTTTTCGGGCTTAATCCTAAAGCAGTAGCGATCGCCGGGCTGCTATTTCCCTCCGCCAGCAACCGTACAATCTCGAGCTCGCGCGATGTAAGGCGGCCCCGCGTCAGTTCAACCGGGTCTCCCTTCGTCCGCTGCCCCGCATTGTATTTAGTGAGGATCAATTCAGTGGCGTGAGCCGAAAAGAATGGCTTTTTTCTGGCGAGATTTTGCACCGCGGCCACCAGCTCCCGGTCGGAATCCGACTTCACGATGTAGCCGCGCACTCCCGCGTCCAGCAAATCCAGGATCAATTGGTCGGAATGGTGCACGGTCAGGATCAGGATTTCCGTGCCCGGGGACACTTCTCGGATTTTCTTCGCCGCTTCTAATCCATTTAGGCCAGGCATGCTGATGTCTACAATCGCAACGTCCGGCTTCAACTTTTCTGCCTGCGCTACCGCGTCATCGCCTCGATGAGCTTCCCCGCAAACACGCCACCCATCTACCGCCTCAATGAGCATGCGTATCCCGCGTCGCATCAACGCGTGATCGTCAGCCACCAGGATACGAAGCGTCGTCTTCATCTGTCTCCTTGCTCTAAAACTTCTCCGCTCTCGATGTAAACTTTCTTCCCCGTTCTTTGGTCCAGAAGAATGAATCGACCAGTCGGCGCCACGGCCCGTTTTCTGATCTCCTCTTTTGCATCTTCCATCGTTGCCGCTGCGCCGATCCAGCGCACCGTTGCTTCTTCCATCTCAAAAATATCAATCGGAGGAACCATCCGTCGCGTTCCTTTCTCAACCGGTTGCCATTCCAGATTTTTCACGGCTTTCCTTTGATTATTTTTGGTTTTGCCGTCAGCGCTGGAACATCTGTTTCGATCGCGGTGAAGCCTCCGAGGTGGGCCTCCACCTGCTTCCCAACTATCTCTTTCACAATTTCTAGCGGAACTTGCTCGAAATGCGTCTTAGGTTTGATCACAGAACCCTCCCCGGAACATCCCCGCACACTAGCAGGCTCCCGGGCGTACGGGTCAGATCTTTAAAAAGCATTAACCGCCGGGTTAGTCGCCCGTACTAACCCGTTGTCGTATCGCGGACGCGCCGCTCCCTCTCGCGTTTTTTCTCTGTATTGTCCGTAGCTTTGCTATGTGGTATTAATGCGATACGATAGTGGTACGTTTGTTTAGGTGTGGTAAGGTCTGGTTAGTTTAGTTTAACGTATCGTGTTCAGGAGGGCTGGAGCATGGCCAGTTCGCATCGCAACATTTCACCGGCACATTTCGCTACCATGGTGCAAGCCGACGTTCCCCAAGGCCGCAACGGAAAACATAAGCAGCTCGTAACTATAATCCTGAAGGATTTGGCCCGTCTCAAAGCCGGAGCCGCCATCAAGGTCCCGTTGGCCGACTTGGATGCCTCCAAGGAAAAAGTCCGCTCCGCTCTGAATCGCGCTACCCGCAAAGCCGGCCGCAAAGTCGCCACCGCCAGCGACGCCAATTTCCTATACGTCTGGAACCTCCCGGAGTAAAGTTCGCAGCTTTTGAGGCCGCGTCCAAGCCGCCGAAGGTTTAGCATGGATCTGTCCGGAGGCGTTCGTAGCGCCGCGGTCTTCAGCCCGGCATCTTAGCGGGTGCTCACCGTTCCGCGCGGCACCGATCTCAAGCCCCACGCAATCGAAGCTCGCGGAGGGGTGCCGCATCCTTCGTCTCCCAGAAGGGTGCGTGTTTAGATCTAGCGCGCTTAAAACTACTGCCGTCAGGCGACGTACACTCGAGGGATCGTTGCTGGCCTCGGCGCCAATCTCGAAGGCGCTCGCGCTCGTCGTCAAAATCGTGCATCGAGGCAATACGCCTTTAAACGCCTTTTGAGCCAGCCACAAACAGTCATATTTAGAGGTTTATAACGAACTTCCCAGCCCCCGACCGTCCCCTATTCTCTGAACAAGCGCGTATCCCCATGATAATGCACGCCACAAATTAGCTGTTCCGATTCGCTACAGAATGTACCGATATGGCGCACAGCGTGCCTCTACTGGGGTGTACCCGCCAGCAATGACATCTTGAGCGGCCTTACAGGAGAGAGACGAAATGACCAAGAAACAGAAGGGATTTTCACTTATCGAATTGCTCATCGTCGTCGCGATCATTTTGATTATCGCGGCCATCGCAATTCCGAACTTGTTGCGCGCCCGCATGGCGGCCAATGAAGCCTCCGCGGTCGGTTCCGTTCGTACCATCAACACTTCGGCTGTGACCTACTCTTCGAGCTGGGGCGTACAGTTTCCAGCTTCGTTGGCAGCTATGGCTGGCGCACCGGGCGGCGTTGCAGTTTGCGGCGCGGCGATTTTGATTGACCCAGTCCTGGCCGCGGCAACAGCGGCAGCCACCGCGAAGAGCGGATATTACTTCACCTATGTGGGAGCCACGGCAACCCCGGCAGTCGGCGGATGCACCGGTTTCCAGACCTACACGGTTGTGGGCCAGCCTGCAACGGTAGGACAGAGCGGTCAGCGCGGGTTCTTTAGCGACCAGAGCGGCGTCATCCGTTACACCACGGACGGCAGCGCACCAACAGTCGCCAGCCCCCCGCTCCAGTAATTTTGCATCGCCTCAAATACGAAACCGGGGAGAGCAATCTCCCCGGTTTTTTTTGCGCCCTCGCCGGCCACCGGCCACGCGAGTAGCGAACAAACAAAATCGTTTATACCGCTTGGTTTTTCGCCTTTTCTAGGATGGCCGGAACGAGTGTTTTATCGAGGTCGCTCTTACCCAGCAGCGTGAACGAACCGAACTTGTCAGCCAAAACATTCGCTTGTTCACCTCGCCAAATAGAAATCACCAGCAATCGGGCGGTCCCGGAATTGAGCAGAGATTTAACTTCCACCGGCGAGATCATCGCGTCATCCGGCATATGCAAATCCATGACGATCACTTGCGGCCTTAAATCGTTGGACATTCTCGTCGCCTGCGCGAAGTTGGCAGCCACGCCGACAAGTTCAATTTCGGAGTGAGCTTCCAGAACGCCACGAATAGATCGCCGCCCGAGGTCCGTGTCATCAGCGAGGAGCACTTTTACTGGCATGGTTGCCTCCCGCACTCCGTTGGGAACTCTTCGCCGGAATTATATCGGATTTCCCAACACGGGAATACGCTCGCCATCGGAGTCGAACAGCCTGCGACACGCGCGTCAGTCCTCCCCCGGTACTAATTGAACCAATGTGGTACATCTTTGGGTGGACGCGTCAGCAAATTCCTCCCAAACTGGCCAGAGAGTCGCAGGAGGATAGCGGATGGCTGTCAGAAACAAGTTCTCAGACGTAAAAACTGAACAGGCAAAATTGGCGGAAAGCTGGAAATCGGAAGGGCGCCAGAGCGAGGCATGGGTTATCGCCGACCCGGAAATTGTTGAAATTTTCTCCGCGGGCGTGGCTTTTGGGGTGGAAGCTGGACGGCGCGGTCGCAGCGATCCAGCGTACTCCCCGGACGAGTGGCGCAAAGCATTGCGCGAAGCCATGGAGCACGCCGCCGCCATCGAATCTAGGCTGGAAAAACCTAGAGGCGAACTGCAAACAAAATAAAGATTCATCACCCGTCTCTCGCGACACCACAAATCAATCACACGACGCCGGAAGTCCCCGACGTGCGTACTGCCCACTTCTCCAAGCGGCGCGAGTTTAGATTTGACGTTGCACATCCTGACTTGCTCCTCTACGCCGCATGGCTTGGGCAAACTCACCGCGGGCGCGTACTCAGGCCGGCCTTCTTCCAAAGCTTTTCCCAATGCCAGACGCCTGGAGTGGTGTGAAGCGCGCGATAGCCCACCTGGTGCGCCAGCATTAAAATTTGTCCCCGGTGATGCGCTTCGTGCGAAAACATGTAGGCGAACATGGTCCCTCCCGCGGGCCACGTTTGCGTCCAACTGCCGCGCGAGAATTTAGTAACGCGGCGGTTGGGAGCCGCGGAAAGCGCGTCTGTCAACATCCGCAAGCACTGGGCTGCGCTTTTCTTGTGCGCCGCCGCAGCTTGCTTTATGGTGCAACGGTCCGGATCGAGGGGCGCCGGACATTTTAAGTGCGGCGCGGAATTCTTCAGCCACACCCGACGGCAGTTGTGCAGATGGGCGAAAATGGCGGCAATCGTCCGCCCACTGCCCTTTTCACCGGGCGTCTTCGCACGCCAGGCGCGAGGATCCAGTTCCGCAAGGATGAGCTGGTTCATCGCGTCGTTGGCGGCGTAAGTTTCCAGCAACGAGTCGCGAATCTCCTCTAGCGCTGCCTGCGATTGCTGGGTCATCGAGCGCTCCTTTTCATCAACTGCTGAATCGTCGATAGTTTTCGTATCATAGCAAAACGGTCGAGATGCAGATTACGCCTCATGACTTCCACTCTCCTACAATCATAGTGCCAGGTACGACGGTCTTTTTCGGGTCTTGCGGCCACGAAAATCCCCTACTCCGTGTACTGTGCTGACTATTTCGCGACGGTATGCTAATAAGGCTCAATAGGAGCCACATTATGAAACCAGCCTCAATACTTTTAATCGTCCCGTTCGCATTCGCGTCTTTTGCGTTCTCGGCCGTAACGCAGCAGCAACCGTCAACGCATGAATGGCGGCAAAGTCAAAGAACGGATCCCGTCCGCGGCGAATACACTCGCTACACTTTGATGGGCAAATTCCTTCAAGCTCCATCCGGTGATTCGACCAGCCGGCCTTCTTTGGTCGTTGACTGCGGCACCTATAACCGCTCGCACAAGCCCAAGTTTTTCCGCGGCACGCTCGTTGTTGGCGACCCGCTGAAAATTGATTGGGTTGAGCCGGACCAGATCGAGGGAATTTCGTACTTTCCCAAAGTTGACGTGGTCTATCGCTTGAACGACGCCAAAGAAGACAAAGAGCAGTGGACGCCGTCCAACGATAAAACCTCCGCCTCTTTTTCCAAAGCCTCGCTGGAGAAAATGCTCCACGCGCACACTGTTGAAATAACGGCGCAGGATAAAGGCGGCTCGCCGATCTCCATGCAGTTTGAGCTGCCGGATGCCACGGCTTTGGAGCAAGGCTGCGATGTGGAGCCGCATAAATAGTGACGTTCTGTGCGGTCGATAACGGCAGAAGGCGTTGTATCAACTGGCCGAGATTTTGTGTTGAAAATGGCAAAAACCCGAAAATCCTAATGTGTGTTCTGGCCTCGGTTAGAAATTTTTCTGTCGTTTGTTTTGAGCGAGTTAGGACGAATTCTACTTGTGGTGCACTTTCGGTTAGAAGTGGGCGCCCACTTGGGCGTTTTGAAGCGACAACTGGCTCGTTTTGGCGAGCGATTTGGCCGAGCGGGTGAGGGCGTGACCGCGCTTTGCGGGTGAATGTGCGGCGGGGCGGCTGCGAGCGTCGCGCGATAGTCAGTTCCATTTTGGGAAATGCCGCCACGTTGCCTCCTTTAGCGCCGCTGCTCCGTTAACTCGGGGCGAACGCTTCGCAAGAGCGATCAGAGTGAATCCACTGTGGGATTCACGCGACTTCGTGCTCGGCCCCCTTTTCCGGGGCACAACTTCGCTCTGGCCCCTTAGTCGGGGCACAAAAATATTATTAGATTATTTTGTGGATGAAGCTTTGATAGCACGCTTTTCGCGCGGATTCAAGGAGCGGTGTGCTGTGTACACGAAATATTTTGGCGAGGAAGTTCCATTTTGGGAAAAAGGGGGGTGGTGAAGTTTTCGCAGGCATGAAATCTAAAGCCGAACCTTTTCTGTACGAACCACAGAAAAGATTCGGCACCCACGCGGGTCTTAATTGTGCCTGCGGTAAATGATGGTGCCGCGCCGGAGGTGGGCCACCCGCCATTCCGCACGAACCGATTAGCGAATTTCCGTCGAATCGCCAGTCTTATGTTCTTCAATCTGAAAGAGCAAGAATCTGTGTGCAGCGGCGAGGGCTTCTTTATCTTTTGAATAGATAACCACGCGCCCGCCGTTTGGAGTTTCCTCGAAGGAATACCGAATCTGTTCCCGGAGCTTTTTCATTTCCGGTACTCCAGGCGGCACAGTGTCGTGGACGAACATGGGAATATCGAAATCGCCATTTTCAAATGCCTTCGCGATATGAATTAGGTGCTCGCGAATATTGGCTCTATCGGAAACATCGGCGGAATCCTTCGCTTCTACCTGAATCACTCCGCCGCTGGAATTCAGAAAAAAGTGATGAATCGTATCCGTCTGCGAAAAGCCCATCCCCTTCTCGCCGCGTTCGTTCATCTTGGCATGGGCATCGTGCATCGGACACGAAACGTGCGAATCTTGCGTCGGCGGTTTTTGATCACTAGAGGTTTGTTGAGCATTAGCCCTACGGGCACCCGCGATCAAACACAGCGCCAAGACGAAAATCCTTCTCATACTTATTTCTCCTTTTTCGCTTTGCCGTGAGCGAGCACTCCGAGAAGAGATCTTCGAGTACCGCTCTTCGGGTGAGTTGCGGCAAACGCTTCCAACAATCGGGCTTGCTCGCCACGCGGCGTCTTGGCCAGAAGGCGGTCCCATTGCGCGAGTGTCTTGCGCAACTCGCGCCTGCAGGACTGCAACTCGCGAAGTCGTACCTCGACATTGTCCAGTTTCTCGGCGGCCAACTCCCGCACGCGTCGGCAGGGCGCAGCACCGCTCTCACGTTCGCGAAAAATCTCGTATAGCTCGCGAACCGAAAACCCGATCGACAATGCCGCGCGAATTAATCGCACACGATTTAGAGTCTGGGGCGGGAACAGCCTATAGCCGTTGGCCGAACGCGGCACAGATGGTAGAAGCTGGCGGCGCTCGTAGAAGCGCAGCGTGTCCGAACTTACTCCCGCCAATCGCGCTAGCTCGCCAGAATTCAGGGGACGGTTTGTCGCTGCGTTTGCTCTCACGCCAATAGCTTGAACCCTCGAACGGTTCCAGGGTCAAGGAAAATCGAGTTTACTTGGGTTCGCTTGTTATCATACCCGCGTGTCCACCGCGAAGCTCGGCTTGCTCCTCGCAATCTTCTTTGTTACCAGCGTGGTCAGTGTCGTCACTGGTAGCACGTCCCTGATCACGATTCCCGTAATGATCAGCTTCGGCATCGAAGCCCACGTTGCCATTGCAACCAACATGCTTGCTTTGACGCTGATGAGCTTAGGCGGGTCGGTTCCATTTGTAGGTAAGGGCATTCTAATCACTGGCAGACGCCTTTACATTTGCATTGTTCTTACACTGATTGGATCAACGCTAGGTGCGCTACTCGTTCTATCCGTTCTAGTCCGCGCCCTGCAGGTCGTGATTGCCGTCGCGATGGTATCTGTCGCCCTGTTCACCATTCGCAATAGAAACTTGGGAATGACGGAAGCTCCGCCATCGCGGGGTGCCGAACGAATCGGATATGCCGTCACATTTCTGCTGGCAGTTTACGGTGGGTTCTTCAGCGGCGGATACGTAACGCTGCTCACTGCTGCCTTCGTGGTTTTACTCGGCATGAATTTCTTACAAGCCGTTGCAAACACAAAACTCATGAATGTTTTCTCGTCAGGCATCGCAACCCTTATATTCCTCTGGCGGGGCATCGTAGACGTTAGGTTAGGAGTGATTCTGGGTATCGCCATGTTTATCGGAGCTTTGCTAGGAGGCCGAATCGCAATGCGTTTAAGCGTTGTCTGGCTGCGCCGGATCTTTGTCGCGGCAGTATTCGCCCTGGCGATAAACATGCTGTGGCTTCTTCGTTGAACATGTATTGGAACAATCCCGACCGACCTGCCTAGCTACTGATAAACGCAAGTCCCATCCCGGCCCCGCAAAGGGCTACGTTGCCAGGATGGGCTGGCGAGGCGCGCCTTGCTACGGAGTGCACCCTCCCGAGTAGGCACATCCTGTGGTCTCAAACCAAAGTGAACTGAGGCCCTGATAACCGTTGATGCCCTGATTCACGATCTCTATGTTTTGATCGCCCTCATCATCCATCATGGTTAGGATTTGCGTCGAACTGGCCTGGGACCCAGGGAAGAAGTCTTTGCCGTCGCCAGCTTCGGTTGTAGCGCCACCGTTCTCGAACGCGATGCCAATCGCGTTGGCTAAGGCATAGGGATCAGGGTAAGGGTTGCAGCAAGCGCGGTCGACTATCCAGTTGGCAGTTTTGCCAACTATGCCGGGGGTGCTGACGGAATAGGAGTTGTAGGTCAGGGTCGTCATGTCCTCAAGAAACACCGAGGCGTTATTAGGTCCGGTGACGTATTGGTTTGTGAAGAAGAGATCTCCAGGATTGACGTTGAACACGTGTGTCGTCCCGGCCATGCCAGAAAAACTTTGCCACCCGAAAAAGGCCGAGTAGATGTTCGGTTCCGAGCAATAAACATCTACGCTGACACCGCCCTCCAGCCCGGGTTCAAATAAATTAACGCCGTCACTGGTATAAATGTAACCATCGATCCCCGCGATGCTCTCCTCCTCCCAGTATCCGGGGCTACAGCTGCTACTACCGAATGGTTCCTGGACCACCGGCACGCTGATTACGGTAAAAATTTCATAGAACGATTCCTTGTTGAAGGTCTTTTGCTTGTTCGTGAGTATCACTCCGCTCGCGTTGGCGGTTGAGATCCGCTGTGGTCCGGTTACTTCGGGGTGAACCGTTTCCGGCAAAACCGACGAACCGGCTGGAATCATTGCGCGTTTGCCAGGCTGCGGTTTTAGCTCTCCGTTCCAGCGAATCTTGGCGGCTGTCATGGCTCGTTCCCAGAGAGCGTAATGATCGGGATCTGCTTGTTGGTCGGGCCGCGGCGGGAAGCCATAGGTCGCTAGTTCTACGTCCGTGGCCGTCACAGGATTGAACCCTTTGGGCGGCTCGGCATACGTGTGAACGCCGGGGATATTGGTGGGAACGTTGGCGGCTGAAATGTAGATTTGCCGTAGGGCGTCGCTCTGTGCGTTTGCCAAGGGGCAAATGCTAAGGAGCACGATCCCCATGGCCATGAGAATCGCTAGTCTATTGCTTACCCCATTCGTGTGCATTTGACACTCTCCATTTTGGAAATCGATTTCTTCTTTCCTGGCCTGAGGCCATCTTTGGGGCCTCTACTAATCAAATCGGAAACGGCGGGCAAAAGACGACAGGGTGGCGAAAAAATTTATTGGGGGTCAGGTATGTCGGGCCTAAGTCCTGATTAATGCGCAAACCGGTGTTTACTAAATATTCTTGCGATGCAGTTAAGATTTGGGAATTGAACGGAGCCGAGGACTGCGCGAGTTGATTCGTTCGCGGCGGGCGTTACTCTTCACGCATGAGTTCGGATGGATCGACGGTGAGCGCTCGCCGGGCCGGAATAGCGGACGCTAGAATACCCAGCACGGCCATGGTCAGCACGGCACCGCCAACGACAACGGGATCTCGCGGATTCGCCTGATACACAATCTGTTCGAGCAAGCGGCTAGCGAAGAGGCCTGACAGAAGCCCCACAGCCGATCCTACGCCAAGCAATAGCACGGGCCGTCCGACCGCGGCGCTCATCACCTGGACTCTTCCCGCGCCCAGCGCTACGCGAATGCCCAGCTCCCTCATCCGTCGGCTCACGCCGTAGGCTGCCATCCCGAAGATACCGGTTACAGCCAGCATCCCCGCCAACAGGCCCATGATGCCCAACGCTAGTGTCGCCGCTCTCGCCGGAAATAACGTACCGGCCAGCGCGTCGGGCCAACTCTGCACGGTGATTGCCGCATTCGGCGCCAAGCCGCTCAGCGTGCGTCGCAACGCCGCCGACATTTCGTTCGACGCTCGCCGCGACCGGACTACGAAAACTGCTTCGGTATCCTCGCTTTGCGACAACGGCACATACACGGCGGACTGCGGGGACTCTGCCAGGTCGTGGTACTTGCCGTTCTCCACCACGCCGACCACCTCCATCAATTTACCCCACAGAAAAAAGTGTTGTCCAAGCGGCGGCGATTCGCCCCACATCTTCCGCGCAAAAGTTTGGTTCACGATGGCCACTAACGGGGTGTTTGCGGTGTCTTGCCACGAAACATCTCGACCGCTCAGTAAACGAGTACCGGCAGTCTCCAGATATCCCGGCGACATACGATACGCATACGAGGCCAGTACATAATTGTCCATCCTGAACTCGACAGTTCCCTGCCGGTAAATTGGAATATCACGCATCCAGCCGCTCAAGGGGACAGGTTTCACGGCAGCCGCCGCCATCACGCCGGGAATGCTGCGAGCCGCCTCGATCATTTTTTTCTGGAGCACCAAGCCGGAGTCCTGTTCCACATCGCTCAAGTCCACATCGGCCAACATGACGCCCTGCGGCTGGAAGCCGACGGGAGCGTGCAGAGTTCGCACCATGCCGCGCACAGCCACCAGTGAGGCTGTTACCAGCAGCGTGCAGATTGCAATTTGTGTGCCGAGCAAAAGGTCGCGTGCGGCAAAACGCCGCAGGTGTCTTAGATCCGACGGCCCATTCTTGATCATCTCCAACGGACTGCTCTGCCATGCCTGCCGGGCTGGAAATATCCCAAACAGCAGAGCGCTTCCCAGCGTGAACGCGAGACCCGCCAGGTAGACGCGCGCATCGGCGCTCACGGCGAGATGTCCACCGAAGGAGGGATGCCATTTGTTGAGCGCGCCCAATAGCAGGTGCGCCGTTACTAGACCCGCTGCTCCGCCGAGCAACGATACGATCATTGCCTCAGTCAGAAGTTGCCGCACGATCCGCCACCGGCTCGATCCGAGGGCCACACGGAGCGCGAGTTCGCGGGAGCGATCCGCGGTGCGCGCGGCAAAAAGAGTTGCCAAGTTCGCGCAGGCCGCCGCTAGCACCAACAGCGCGAGCAGGGATACGCCGTAGAGGAATCCGCGAATGACGTCGCCTTCGTCCCCGAAGAGGCCCGGATGGACGAGGCGAAAGGACATTCCTTTGTCAGTCTGCGGGTACTCCTTCGCCAGTTCAGCCTCGATCACATTCAGATTTTCTGCTGCCTGCTGCGGGATCACCCCCGGCTTGAGGCGGCCAATCACGGTGACGCGCGATGTGCGGTCATGCAGGTAATCCCCTCCCTCTACCTGCTCCTCGTTGGCCATGGGCATCCAGTAGTCCGGCCATACAAAACGCTCCGTGCCGTGGAACTGCGCCGGCGCTACGCCCACGACTGTGAACGGATGATGGTTCAACTCCAAGATCGACCCGACTGCGTTTCGATCGGCGTGAAAGGCGCTTCGCCAGAATTGATCGCTCAATACGAGATATGGCGCTGAACCCGGGCCATGCTCGTCTGAAGCGTGGAAGAAGCGTCCTACCGCCGGCTGTACCCCCAGCAGATCGAAATAATTGCCGGTGACTTCATCGCCGTGGATTTTCATGACCGCGTCACGCCTGGTCATTTCCGCTTCAGAGTATGCATAAATCGCGGCCATCTCGCTGAAGGTGGTGTTTCGGTGTCGAAAATCCTCAAACGCGGGATACGACGTAGTGAGTAAACGTCCGCTGGCCCACGGCCCGTGACGAAGCTGATACAGGTTCTGTGGATCGTTGACGGCCAGAGGCTGCAGCAGGACGGCATTCAACACTCCGAAGACCACCGCGTTTGCCCCAATGCCCAGCATCAAAGTGAGCGAGGCTACGACAGTGAATGCGGGAGATTTCAGAAGCACCCGAAGCGCGTAACGAAGATCCAGCGTCATCGACATTCTCTGGCCTGATATTGGTGGAAAAAGTATGGCGAATCTACTTTTATTTTGGAGTTGTGCCTGGTTCCGTACGAACCACGGAAAAATCGGGATATTGCCTTGCTGGTCGCTCAGGATAGAGATTCACTAGGGACTAACAATGCGCAAGAGCATTCCGGCCGAACCGTCTATCTTCGTTCCGGATTTCTCAAAACTAAGTGTGATTATGCCAATCGGAGAGGTATTTCCATCGTGGGTAATTTGGACGCCGGGAATTCCATACACACCGCAAGCATCGGAGGAGAAAACCCACAGAGCCTGCAATCGATCGTCGCCGTTAACTGGCCCTTCACATCCGTTACCGGACTGTACGTGCAATAGCACGCCATCGGTAACTCCTTTTCCAACTTTTCGCTTCTGGCGATCCAACACTTCGCCGCCATCGCCATAGCGGACGTCTCCTCCGATGAGAACGGTATTCGCCCAACTAGAGAACGCGCCAGTGCTGTTGTTAACTGGGGTGAGCGCGGACTGCACTGCGTCGAAAGAGGCGAGCGCTCGCAGACTCGCGGTTATCGGGATGATTTCGCCATGGTCCTCGATTTGATTGAAGCGCAACGACACTTGAACGCCGGCGTCCCCTCCGGCTTGGGTGACGGAGACGATGGTTCCACTCGCACGAGACTTGCTGCGAATTTTTTCGCGATCCGGCAACGGCACGTCCTGCGTAACTTGTGCCTCGATGGTTAGACCGGCTTGAAGCTCATTCGGCGAAAGCGTCTTGTCCAGTTTTACGGGGATGATGGTACCGACGGGCAGCGACGCTGAAGCCGACTGGGGCATGCTTCCGGCCAGGTACCCGCGAAGCTCGGCGGTTGGCGTTGAAAACGTCGACAGGCAAACCAGTAACATCACAAATCCCGCCGTGGATAGCAGCATTTCGCGATTGACGCTAAATTTCATAGGTAGCGCGAGCATCTTAGGATGGGACTGTAGAGGAGTCAATCAATCAGCCGTAACGTGAGTCATGTCACGAGCATAATCGTGGAGCATTCGTAATTGAGAATATCCGCCGCCGCAAGCGCGACCTACCTCTTCTCCCGTTTATTCCTGAAGTCTCAGAATCTGTTCAAAATCCCGAATCGAGAGTTGCCATTTTGCTCGCCATCCAAGTTCAGATTCATGAAACGCTACAACGGAGTTTCCCACACAGGGCGCATCAGTCGGTTTGCGCCCTCATCTGGTCCAGGACTTGTTGAATGTTGAAGGATGCAGATTTCTGCCGTTGTGGAAATTCCTTGAAGGTCATAAGAAACTGCCCCACGATGGCCTGGGCCGGAACCATGACCCACAGCTTGTCTCCATACCAACGGGCATACATCTGGGAATCCATCGTCACTTCGAAAGGGTCCTGGCGAAGGTTTGTTACTAGAGGTACGGTTCGCGGTTTTGCGACATCGGCCCACCAGGAATCCTTCGTAGCAAAAGTGACTTTCCAGTCTCCGTAGCGAAACGCGTTCAGGCTACCGGAATCGTCGAAGTAAAAAATCTCTTTGCGCTGGCCGGGTCCTTTTCCGGATAGCACGTCGGTCATGTCGTAAGCGTCGAGATGAACTTTGAACGTCTTGTCGCCAGACTGGTAGCCCGTAAGAAGTTGCTGCTTCACGTCGGGCACACCGGCTGCTGCCAGAAAAGTAGGCGTCCAATCCTCATGCGAAGCGATGTCATTGACGATTGTGTTCGGCTTGATGACGCCAGGCCAGCGAGCCACGCAAGGCACGCGGAACCCACCTTCCCAGGTGGTGCCTTTTTCTCCGCGGAAAGGCTCGGTACCGCCGTCCGGCCAAGTGAACTTTTCTGCACCGTTATCTGAGGTCAGAACAACGATGGTATTGTCAGCGATGCCCAGGTCATCGAGTTTTTTCAAAAGTTGGCCGACGACCCAATCAAGTTCCATCATTCCATCCGCATACAAGCCGTAACCGCTCTTGTTCTCCCACTGCGGACTCAGGCGCGTCCACACGTGCATGCGGGTGGTGTTGTGCCACAGAAAAAACGGCTTTCCGCTTTTCGCGGACTTATCCATGAAATCGAGCGAAACTTGAAGCAGGTCCTCTTCGACCGTCTCCATGCGCTCACGCGTAAGTGGGCCGGTGTCCTCGCACTTCTGTTTTCCCCAGGCGCCGAATCGAGGGTCGGCAGGTGCCGGATTGTCAGAAGTCAACGCGATACAACGGAGCACCCCGCGCGGACCAAACTTTTCGTGAAAGCCGGGAAATTTGGGGTAGTCCGGGTCTTCCGGTTCTTCCTCGGCGTTCAAGTGATAAAGGTTTCCGTAGAATTCATCGAAGCCATGGACGGTGGGCAGAAATTCGTTGCGGTCGCCCAGGTGGTTCTTGCCAACTTGAGCGCTGACGTATCCGAGGGGCTTCAGCAGATCGGCGATCGTGGGGTCTTCCTTCTGCAAACCAAGAGTCGAGCCGGGCATGCCGACGGTCAAAAGGCCGGTGCGGAAGGGATGTTGCCCAGTAATAAACGCAGCACGGCCCGCCGTGCAGCTTTGTTGGGCGTAGTAATCGGTGAAAAGCGCTCCTTCATTCGCTATGCGGTCGATGTTAGGCGTTCGGCCGCCCATCATGCCGCGATGGTAAGCGCTGATATTCCAAACCCCGACGTCATCGGTCATGATGACGACGATGTTCGGTTTCTTTGCCTGCGCCGACGCGTGGGGCGATGCTGCTAATCCACAAACTACGAAAAACAATGCGAAATGAATTGCCAATTTTCCAATGTTCTTCATCGTTTTTTTTCCTCGCTTACTATTTTGTCATTCAATTGGCAGGTTCGTTTTAAGACAATAACTGACAGATGCGGGTTACTCGGTTCTCTCTGTAGAACTCGCCGACGACGTCAAGCTAGAGACGGACTGCTACATATACCGTGCGGCCTTGGTATATCTGCGGGCGGTAGTAAACGCCGCCCACGGTGTAGTAGCGCACGCCCGAAACAGTAACCGCGCGGTAACCTCCGGGCAGCACGGCGATGTAGCCATGTGGCATGGCGCCTCCTCCAGCAACGACGACCGTGGTTTTGCTCGGTGCGGCGACGACCGTGGTTTTGTGGACTGCACCTCCTCCGGCGACGACCGTTGTCTTGCTAGCTGCTGCCACATTGCCATTCGGGCCCCTCACAACCGTGGTGCTTTTGGCGACCCCGTAAGCCTGCGCCCGCGCAATGGACACACCGGACAGCAACACGGCGGCAAGAATAGCAGCCCTCACCACGAACTTGCCTAGCTCACGCGCGCTTATTGTCCTGCAGTATCGGCTGGTTATTCGTTTCATCTCGTTATCGTCCCTTCGTCTCGGTTTTTGTTCGAGACTAATGCGAGTTACTTTTGCCCGAAGCCACTTTTGAAGCAGTTTCTTTCATCTGAGCCTCGGTTACCATCTCGACTTTCTCGGCGTCTTGCGGCGCCACGAAGACAAAGAATTTGTCGTCGGGCGTAGCAGCAAGATTCCAGGCTGAAAAGTCAGCCTGGAGTTGAGGATCGCCCTCGAAATCTTTAAACGTCGCTACCAGCTTGCGCGGGAGCAGATCAGCAACGCCGATCCAGAGTTCTGAGTCAACCATCTGCCCGCCAAAGCTCAAGTGATGACACTCGACGCCACCGACAGTTTCTTTACCCTTGTACGCCTGGCTCATGATCCGCGAACTCAGCGCCCGATAGGGATCGCTGAGAATGAACTCGGCCAAAGGCGGTGTGAATCCGTACTTTTCGTTGATCTTCGCCATCACTTCATCAATCGAGCCCGGTACCGGCACAGTAGCGTACAGATTCATCGTCTGATCGTAGATCGAAAGGTTCTGACCGTCAAAAACGAACTCACGAGCAGCGTCCGGGCTGTCCGACTTCACCAGAAACTTGTCGGGTCGAGAAACTGAGATTTCTATCTGCGCGTTCTCGGGAACGTTTCGTCCTTCGAGCAAAGCCGGGTCGAGCTTGCGATCGACTTTAAAGCTGAGCTTCTGTGCCTGCGCAAGCTTCTCGGACATTTGTTGGAGCAGTTGACTAGGATCATTGGTGGCAACGGTCGAGGTTGCGATTGCGGCCGGTTTTCCTGTACTGCATGCACAGGCCAAACCAAGCAACAAAGAACTCACGACAAAAGCGAAGAGCGGTGGACCGGACGAGAAACGACGAACGGGCCGCTGTGCCGTTTGAGCGGGTTTCTGCATGTTGTTCTTTCTCCGGTATACGAGTCGATTATTCAGACGAGTCTCCCAAACTGTACGTGGACACCAGTTACACCGATAGTGTCATAATTGACAGGAGTGCAGCGACTATCAGGAGCTACGACCTGGAAAGATTGTGGCTTTTGGCAAGCGCGGGACACTCTGGCAGCAGATACTTCGCGAGATTCCCTTAGGAAGCACGACTCTGGTAAGTGCCTGATTAACGCGCAAACCGGACAAGTAAAGTTCTAGCACGTCATTTGTTATCCGACTAATCGGGAGTCACGTTCGCGAAAGAGGCTAGTGCAAAGGACGACCCGCTCGTATGGCGTGCGAAGTCAATGTAGCTCACCTCTAGAAACGGGCTTTTGCCGTGCGCTTTGCAATTCGGTTCCACACGAATCGGGGGCTCAATAGTTAACTATCCTTTGTGGTACTATCCGCCCTGTCTTAACGTCAAGTGAGAAGATTAAGATGGGGGGCCATCACCCACATCAACGTGCTGGTGAGGAAACACGTCAGCCGCGTTATTTATCCTCGCAGTGGTTGCAGTTATCTGCCTTGGCATTGTCCACGGCGTCTTGATGCTATTGTCTCCAGCAAAGCACAGAAGGTTTGTGGCTTGGATTACCCACGGATTCCGCCGCTCTAGGTTGACGCCTGTTACTGAGGATGCTACGCGAGGGCTCGAATTGCAGTATCGCTTGGCAGGCTTGGTCATCTTTGTGATGTGCGGTTGGCTTGCTTGGAATCTCGTAAATGACGTCATGAACGGGCACTTCAAGACGCCCCAATAACCTAACGCTGTTACGCCGTCTTACAGCCTGTGGGAGAGTGGGCTACTCGTCAGAAGCGTCGGCTATCTTGTGGTGATGGGTTCGGTGACACTCGGGTTCTGGATTTGGTATCGCTGCCGGAGCAAAATTCCCATCCCGAGTAGCCAACTGAAGAACCCAGCAGTTTAAAACCTAACTCCTGATCACGCGCTAACTGGACAAGTAAAGTCCTGCGCCAGCGGGAAAGCCTAGGGCTGCGGGCGGAACCGAAAAAGGCGACAGCCGGTTGCCTATTCGCCGGATCGGTCAGTTCGGCAGGAACTGCGGTAAAACGGACGATAGGTCTTGCGCGAATTTCACCATGGCCGGATACGACTGATCGCTTTCACAGGAGCGAACCGCCGTTAGTCGAATCAGCGCCGCTCCGTTTGTATTACCCTTCGTAATCCCGTCCCAAACAAGATAAATTTTGCCGAGATAACTCGGTTCGGTGGCGAAACATGCGGCCGTGGACTTGACACCAGTGCAGAGCGTCTGTTTGCTGGACTCCATCCCCCTTCTTGATCACATCGTGCTTAGCCGCAAACGATTCTCCGGGGATCGCCGCATTCGGAATTTGCACCACATCGGAGGAAACTCGCTGCTTCCAATCCTCCGGACCCGGATCAATATGCACCGGGGGAGAACGGAAGCAACTGCTCTGGGAACTGTAGTAAAGGATAAGCAAATCCACGTGCGCACCGGTGACATCGTTGCGATAACTTCGCAGGAGATAATTGTCAGCGGCAAGAAAGAGCTTTACTGTCGGACTTAGCCCCTCCAAATCTCTTCCTGACCACTCGCCGATCCGGGTCGGGAACGTATCGAAATCGTGACGAAGTGGCACCGGAGGAGGTACCGGATGTCCGCGTGAGATCCGGCGCAACTCCACTATGCCGACGAGCAGCAGAACTATCAGACAGCCTAAGCGAATTCTATCACTCACATCGTTCTCTGGTTGCGTGCAGTCTGCGTCCGCAAATAAGTGGAGTCAAGTTAATGTCGCTCATGGGGAGGCGTATATGCAGCACTGGCACGCGTGTGAAAAATGCCGCTGCATCGAAGTGGATTTTGAGTTGTCCGGTTATCCGACTAATCAGGAGTTGACGCAGGCGAAATGGCCAAAAGGCTGGTGGATCTAGTATTTGTCTTTCAGTTCGGGGGGATTGGGCCTACTTGCTGGTGGCACAATACCGTTCTCACGCAAATAAATAACCACCTGGCCGTAGTGATCCGCCACGTGCCAGATGCACACAACGCCCAGGCCCAAGCGGGAATTCGGCCCGGGCCGCTCAATCGGGTCATACATGCTTTTTTCGGTAATTGCCCCCAAGGACTTTTTCAAGGCAGTGAAGGAATCGCGCAAGTAGTTGAGGAGTTCGACACGCGTTTTTGCGGGATTGGGACCACCCTTGTCACAGTTCTCAGGTGGATTCGTGCCATCCAAGAAGGCGGCAAACGCAAAGTTGGAACATGCCACATGTTTCACCTGTTCTGCAAAGGTGCGCTCCTCGGCGGGCCCGAATTGCGGTTTCTCGTTCTTGAACAATCCTGCCGCGGGTCGGTAATTCCATTTCTCCTCGGGCATGGCTTCGGCGGCGGACCGGAATTGATACTCCTGGTAATCGAAGAAGCGCGTGAATGCTTTGCCCGGAGTTTCGTTCTTGCTCAACTCCGCGGCCGTGGGCGGTTTCTGCATGGTTCGCATGGGTAGCGCCTCCGGTCCGCAAGTCTATTCCGTTCGGATCAGCATTGCTATTAGTCTCAGCCTTCTCAGGTCCTGGTAAACGCGCTTACCGGACAAGTAGATTTAACCTGGCCGATTACGCCACTGTACATCGAAGTGAAACTGTACGTTTGAATGCAGGGTCGTGATAGGCTCGCGGAGTGACGTCATCTTACGTGCACGCCGTCCTTACGCTTGTGGTGGTTGTATTTGTTTGCCCGGCGCTGCAGGCTCAACAATCCGCCCCGTCAATTACAGTCGAGACGTCCCCCATGATTGGAAAAGCGGTTCCAGTGTCGTTCCCCACGGAATCGCAAGCCGTTTCTCCGGATGGGCGTTATGCGATTGTCGGTGTTGATGGCGATTCGGAGCCGTATCACAGTGTTTGGATGGATGATCGTGTCCTCAAGACTCGTCAGAAGCTGTTCGATTATGACAGGCACATCGTTCTTTTATGGGACAACGAGAGCAAATCGTTCGCGGTGACCGACTACGTTGGCAGTAATACTTCCCGATGCAAAGTTTTTTCGGTCAACCGAAAAGCTCCAACAATCCAAGTGCTCGATGTGCTTTTGCCCGCCCTCTTCGTAGACGCGCGGGAACGACTCAAAAAGCAGCTGAGCAATCACCATGTGTATGTTGAGGCGTTCGTGTGGTCCGGGTCGAATGTGCTTACCGTGAAAGTTTCAGGTTATGGTGACGCTGATCCTACTGGCTTCGAGCAATTTTACAACGTGAACTTGCATCCCGCGCGGCCCGTAACTCCTGATTAACGCGCAAAGCGGAAAAGTGGATTTTCCTAGTTTGCGGTAATCCGACTAATCGTCCACTCGCTGCGCGATTCGCCATCAAGGCAGAGGCTGAGGGTCCCCGATGCCATACTTCTCTTGCATCTGGCGCAGGTTCTCGCGTGCCTTACGCTCCTCGTTCCAGTAGAAACGTGCTTGAACAAACTGATGGTGAGAGATAGCGAACGAAAGCTGGTTGAGATTTACCGCAACGCGATTCTGCGCCTCAGTCACCTCGTCAGGTAGATCCTGTGGTGGGGCCAAGGTGCCGCGGACTTGGTTTTCCAAGTAACCCGTGTGGGTAGCATTAGCGAACTGAGCGATGGCAGCGTGTAGAATCAGGCCACTCATCTCCAGCAGAACGAAACGCAGATATTGAGATGGTCCGAGGAGCCGGTGTTCCTGCGCGCCTTGTTCGAACACAGCTTGCATTTCGGCACCCAGCAACTCTCGGTGCCGTTGTGGGTATAGATAAAGCAGCACTCGGAAGACTGCACCCATATCTCTACGCCTCGCCCAGACGCAGTCGTGCGAACCCCGCACGGCTGAGTTCTCTAAAGCGATGCAGCTCAAGCTCGAGCTGACGGCGGCCTTCGCTAGTCAGCCTGTATGCCTGCTTGTCCCTTGACGTATCTTCCTGCTCGAACCGTTCAATCCAACCCTCGTCCAGCAGCCGGCGGAGAGCGCCATAGAGCGTGCCCGTGCTCAAGCGCACACGGTGGCGGCTCAGAGCCTCGATGTCTTTGATCAACGCGTAGCCGTGACGAGGTTGGGCCGCCAGGCTCATGAGGATTAGGAGAACGGGCTCGGTGAGCGGCTTGGGATGCTCGATGGCAGGTCGTTTAGCGACATGTCGCATGCCGACACGTTAACTTATGTGGACGAAGCCGTCAAGGTTGATTTTGCAGCGAGCCGGAGGCGCCCATAAGACTTTTCCGGAAGGTATTCCGGGCTAAGTCCTGATTAACGCGCAAACCGGACAAGTAAAGTTTTAGTACGGCATTTGTCCGGTCATCCGACTAATCGGGCACCGGGGATTTCAGCGGCACATTCACCCAATCAAACCACATGATGTCACCGTCAAAAAAGTCAGCATACGGCTGTTCTGCGCCATCGTGTAGACGTCTAACCCGAAGTCGAAGCATCTCGCGGAGTTGCTCAGATGGTGTTCTTTCAAGGGCACCAGCAATGTCGACGTATGCAACAAAACGCGAATCGGGGGACCAGGAGAGTCCAGTCTGGCCGTCCTTTTTGAAGAAAAGCTTTTGTTCATTAGTCGAAGTTTCTATCCCATAATACTTGCAGCCTCGCAGTGAGGGAGGACAATAGAGAAACGCAATCCAATGCCCGTCGGGAGACCACGTCGGGTGGCCGCCATTCGCTATCTTTCGAGATGTCTTAGTTCCTGTATCGTACATGCGGGCAGTCCGAATGCCTCCATCATGGTTTACCGTGTAAACCACACGCTTATCATCCGGCGAGAAACACTGAGGATCAACAAAAGCCAACAGCCCGTCGTCGATTATTTCCGTACTCTCGCTGACAAGGTCAACGATCTGCAGCTTGGATGGCGCAAACCGGCCTTGCCGCCTGTCAGCCATAACCAAAGCCACCTTTGACTTATCATGAGACCAGCAAAACATGAGACCAGGTTAGCAAAATCCCGATATTCTTTTAGGTTGCGACCGTCCGGCCGGACGGTCGCGAAAACGAAACCGGCCGGGCAATCCCGGAACTTAGGTGTTGGATATGTAAAACCAGGTCTAAGCATAACGAAATCGCAACCGTTGCTCCGTCGGTCGAAACAGTGCCACTTTCCACTGATCCGTTCGCAATGAACGGCTTGGATTGGAGTAACGTCCGGCTTGAGTAGGATACCGTGAAGATCTCGTTGTCACGGACCCCGACCAACCGCAGCCCGCTCTGGTTCTGAAGTTGGACTAATTCCGAGCGCACGGACTGTTTCGACGAAACTTGTGGAGCTAGGAAGACGACAAGCGCGACACCAATCGATATGAAGGAAACGGCCCTTGCTCGGGTGTTATTTTTCAATGAGCTGAAGTTTGGTTGGAACATTGTTAGCCGCCTGACCAACGTTAAGCAAAACGGTCCAAGTTTCTTCAAGTCGTTCCTCCCAGAGTCTGGTGAGTGGAGCTTACGTGGAATGAGACGGCCAAAGACGGTGGGTTGTGACACTTTCGGAAATGTCACAGCGAATCGAGCAGGTAGATCAATGATGAACCGCAGGGTACCGGAGTGCGTGCTCGTCCCGGCGTCAGCGTTGTCTGGAAATGATTTCGAGGGTTAGAATGCTGGCGCATGCAACTTTGGTTTGCTCACGAAAGCGCTGTTACACTCCGCGAACAGCTCGTAACGCAGATTATTCTGGGAATTTTGAGTGATGACTTACGCCCCGGGCAGCGCCTGCCCAGCATACGAGATTTGGCGCGCCGCTTCCGTTTGCACCCGAACACGGTGAGCGCGGATACCGTCAGCTCAATCGAGAGCATTGGGTGGAGTTTCGCCGAGGGAGTGGTGTTTACGTCAGGGATACGAAACCGGAAAGAGCGCTCTCGGATGAGTTCGCGCTCGATAAGCTTTTAGCCTAGCTGCTTCGTTCGGCGCGCGGACTAGGATTTTCTTGGCTACCGTTCGTCGCGGCTTCGGCATTGGTTCGAGATGCAGCCACCCGATCATTTCCTCCTGATCGAGCCTGATGAAGAATCGAGGCGAATCTTGACAGTGGAGATGCGGGGCGCGGTGTCTCTGCCCGTGAAAAGCGGCGGTCTGCAAGACGCTCGCGCCGCCGATAGCCGTAGGTGCGATTCCAGTAGCACTCTCCGGCAGACGAAGAGTGTGCGGCATGAGTTACCAGAGGGAGCGGAGCTGCTACGCTGCGGGTTCGTTCGGTGCCTTCATCACTAACGGGTTGGTTACCGGCTCCTCCTAGTGTGTTGGTGGGAGTAGCATCGCGATGGCCGGGTTTTCTTAAATTAGCCCGCACCATGCTGGTTGCTGCTGGCTTTCACGCAGACAGCTTCTATTTCGAGATGCACGCAGGCAAATTGGCAGCGAGGACTGAAAGAAGTTAGAGCGGTTGTGTGCGATCTGGCTACGGCGTCCGAATTACCAAAAGCGTTCCTCGCCGTTCCATTCGGGCTAATTTCCGAATCCTCGCTGGCGGAATTACTGCTTTACGAACAGTTCATCAGCAATCCAACCGATTTTCCGGCTAATCCGATAAACGTGCAAAGCGGAAAAGTGGATTTTCCTAGTTTGCGGTAATCCGACTTATCAGGAGTTACTTGCTTGTTTTTCGATCTCGATTCCAACGAAAGCGGCGGTTCACTGGACACGGTCAAGTTTCGGCGCAGTCCATTGCCCGTCCAACGCTTCCTCTTTGGGCCAGTAGAGCCGCAGATACATCATGAACGGCCCCCTCGGTGCGGGTAGCCAATTGGCTTCCTTGTCTTTGCCTGGAGATTCGTTCTGGACATAGAGGGTCACTCCGCCATCGGCATCCTTCGTGAGTTCGGGCAGCATCGGCGAGTTGATGAGGTAACGGTTGATCGGATTCGCAACAAGAAGGCTCTCCGGCATTTTGTACATGGTCAACGACCAGAAGGCGTTCACAGGTGGCAACTGTCCATTGGCAAAGTGCAACGTGTACTTGTCGGCTCCAGATAGTTTCTGGCCGGTGGAATCGACGCCGTAAAGCGGATACATGGCCTCTTGCTTGGAATTGCCGTAGATGCCGAGGACTGCAGCGGCCATTCTGTATGAATAATTATTCTTCAAGTATGCGCGGGTTCCGAACACATCGCCGGATGTAATCTTGCCTTGATTGAAAAGTGCAAGTTGACTGTTGAAGTCAGCCCACGCGTCGGCCATACCCTGCTCCATCGCCGTTCGAATTTCGGGAGATAGTCGGCTGACGTCCAAAGTCTTGCCCGCGCTGACGCCGATTTTCGCAAAGCGAGCCATCAGATCGACTTCCGACGGGTCTGTCGGACAATAGCGGAGCACAAAGTTCAAAATGTTGAAAAATTCCAAAGAAGTCTTTTCGTCATCGCGGCTAATGGGCTTGATAAATTCGACTGGCGGGGCTTTTGCTGGTGGTGTTCCTGCGAACGCGGAAAGTGGCTGCACCTTGAAGCCCGCCTGTACCTTCTTGACGTTGTCGATGTCGTTCGGATCGAAAAGTTGTACGCGATAAAAGGCAAAGATAAAGTCAGTGTCTGCATGGATTACCCTCATCACGCCACCCGGAGTCTCGCCCTTCCATCCCGGCCCAGCGATCAGAAAACTCCCGCCATCGTTCCCAGTAGTGCGACTCCCGATGTAATCGAAATTGAATGTATAAGCATCGATTAGCTGGACCGAGAAATACCGGTCTTTGGGGATCACTGGCATGGTTAGGACGATAGGCTCGGCCCGCAGGTCTAAGCCCAACCACGAATAGGGCGTGTCCGCGTTTGGTGTCTGAGCCGTGGTATCTGCAGGCGTGGTAACTCGAGGAATGTTGGCGATGTGGTTCCAAGGAGCCTTGAACTCCGGGTTCTTGCTGTCTTGGAAGTAGTCGTATTGAATGCGGTAGCTGTCCACCATCGGGAACCCGTAGATATACGCTTCCTTGGCGATCGCGCGAGCTTCCGTGGGACTGACACCCTTTTGGGCTTGGGCGAAACTCGCTCCGGCAAACAATACAACGCCCAGAATTGTACAGCTCATCTTCGCCGCGATGCACGCGGCGAACTTATAATGTCTATTCATGAAATCTCCGAGTGTCGGTTGCAAGGGGATGCTACCGCGATTCAGGAGGCGTTCCAATGTCAAAAGTACCTAAATAGCTGTCGGATTAGGGCGTAGCTGGATTAAGTCTGACGACGATCTGCTTGATTTTTCGGTTTGTGCCTGATTAACGCGCATACCGGACAAGTAAAGTTCCAGTACGTCATTTGTCCGGTTATCCGACTAATCAGGAGTTAAGCCTTGGAAGACTTCGAATACTTCCACTGGTTCAGTTCACTGTTTGTGTCACAGCATCAGACGCGGAACTGTAATCTGTCGTTCCCGGATAAGTTGCTGATACTTGTCGGCACCTGTCGGTTAAGCCGCCGTTGAAAATATCGCCGTCTTTCCGCTGATTTTTGCGGTGCCAAGTGTCGTGCTGCTTGTAAGTGAACGTGACGATATGCCCATTCGGCAATCCGCCGTTGCTCGTCAACGTTGCGGTGAATTTCACCAGCTTGCCGCTCGCCCGAACATTCGGCGAAAGCGTAAATGACAATGATATCTGTGCTTAATTGACGATTTGCATCAGCACTTGAGGTGCTCTTCGCGTTTTGCGTGTCGCCGCCGTATGACGCGGTGAGCGACGCGGCCACCAGCATTTAGGGGTACCACCGTTCCGTGGCATTGGCAAGTTTACGATGTCAAGCGTTTGGATCCGTTCTTAAGATCACCGGTCAGGTCGGCGTAGATGTCTCCTGAAGTGGCCACACCGGCGGTGAGCGTCACGCTCTGGCCGAAGTTGGATGGGTTCGCACTTGAGTTCAGACTGGTCGTGGTGGGAGCAAGCTCCACGATCTGCGTGACCATGCCCGTGCTGGTTTTGAATGCCGTATCGCCTGCATAAGTCGCTTTAATGGAATGGGTTTTACCCGACAAAGTTGAGGTAGTAAACATTGCCACCCCGGACGCGGTACTTCCCAAACCGATTTGCGTGGTCCCGTCGAAAAACGGAACCGCCTCTCCATCGGGAACCGATCCTCCCGAAGAAGTTATGGTCGCGGTGAACGTTACTGGTCGTTCAAGTACAGAAAGCGATCCCGAAGTAGTTACAGTTTGTTGTTGTTGCCGATTGGCTGTTGGGCAGCACTCGGAAGGGCACGTTGCTGGTCAGAGTGACGGTTGGCGTGGTTACGGTCACTGATCCGGTGGTTGCGCCGGCCGGAACCGTCGCTGTGATGTAAGTGTCGGAGACGACGGTGAAAATGGCGGGAGTGCCGTTGAACGAAACGCCCATCGCCCCGGTGAAGCCCTGGCCGAGAATCTGCACGGTTGTCCCGACTTTGCCGGTTGGAAAAGGCAGAGTCACAAAAGGATTCAAACCCATGTCGATGCTGTAGAACGTGCCAGAATCATTAGGTGCCGCCGTTAAATGACAAGCCGTACATAGTTCCATTCGTGTGCTGAACAGGCGTAACGTAAGGCAAGCCACCCGCTGTACCGTCGAATGTGTATAGAACGGAGTAATTGTAAGCGTTTCAGGGCTGATGTTTTAAATCGTGCCACGTCCCACTCCGGCGTACTGACGCCCTAGAATTCCCTCAATATCTTGCGCGAGCCAGCTTGCCGTTTTCGACGCTTTCGGGATTCGGGGTTGAACTTGTACAGGATGAAATAACAGTCAGCATGATCTTGAATATGACCGCTAAGCGTAGTGCCCCGCCATCGTCGCGGCTCTTCGATAAAATTCCTCCACTCCTTGACCAACGCCCAACCAATAAGCCATCGCCAAATTGCGGCTTGCGCAAAAGCTATAGAGAACCGTAAACTCGCCCGCCGGAGTAATCCTGTAGACGACACCAGCGTTTTCTGCCGTCTGCGGTTCCCCAGACTGTTCCGTAGAAATTGCCGTCTGCGGCCCACATCAACGTAGCGTAGTTGCGGCAGCGTGAACCTCATCGAATCGATATAACGCGGTGAGCTTTCCACGACGGAGTAATCTTATACATGCGTGCCTGGGCCACCGGCGCAGGCTTTTATTCCACCGCACGTTGTCACACCGTAGAAGTTTCCGTCCGTGCCCTCGACTGGCGCGGCAAACGGATATCCGCCATCGCTCCCACCGCTCAAGTCGTACAGAGTGGATAAAGCGTCCGCATGAAGTTGGGATTACGAACACGTTTACCAAAGCCGAGCCTCCCGCATGCAGAACAGCAGCACCGTAGAAGTTTCCGGTCCAGTCCGAAGATCAGCGTCCGCGCCAGGTAGCATGTCTCTAGTCCCGGAGCCGCAGTAAAACATCTAAAGGTAGATAAGCACATTTGCCGATCCGCAGTCATCTCGAAAACGGTTCCGTCTCCCGCTCATAAATACCGCCATTCGGACTCGTGCTATAGATATTACCGTCCAGCCCCTGCACCATCGTACCGGGACTGCCAAACGATGCGGGTTCGCCTGCGGCTTGGTTCAAGTTGTAAAGATCAGTAACCGTCTGCGCGTTCGTTACGGGAGTCGCGCAAAGGAAAAACATTAAGAAAAGTAGCAAGGCAGGTTAGCATAAACCCAGATTCGTGTCCGAGACATAGGTCAGCTCCCTGGTCGCTATTCCGCGACGAACGTATCGAAAGTGCTTTTCGCGTGCGCGAAAAATTGCCCTATGAGGATGTTTCAACTAACGGTTAGGTTCGACGCCCAGCCCAGGAAAGGTGCGTTGGATGCAGCTTCCGCAAAACTGGCAAATGCTCGCAGAGTAGTAAATTGCTGTCAAGCGGAAAGTTGGCTCGTTTAAGGCGGTTCAAACGGGATGTACCCCAATCGCCGACGCGTTCGCAATACTGACCTGTAACTCCTGGTTAACGCGTAAACAAGTAAAGTTATATCATTTTTCCGGTTATCCGACTTATCAGGAGTTGAGATTAATCGCCGACAAATCGGACATAGTGACCCGACGATCCCAACCTACTTGTCATTTTTAACAATTGTTTGCAAAGG
Source organism: uncultured Acidobacteriota bacterium (assembly GCA_963838475.1). Taxonomy (GTDB): domain Bacteria; phylum Acidobacteriota; class Terriglobia; order Acidiferrales; family UBA7541; genus Palsa-295. The sequence goes on along the minus strand of CAWIRJ010000002.1, from coordinate 438,333 downwards.
ATTACATACGTATTGTTCCAGCGCGGAATCTCTCGCGTCCGAGCCCGGCGCGATCGTGGTGCAAACGGGCTTTGCCTGAATACCAGCCAAGAAATTCGGAATAACGCGAGCGGGGAGGAATGAACCGCATGAAAAACTCTGTGCGAGTGTATCGGAGGCGGTGCTTGCTTTCGATCAGTGCAGTAATCGCCGTGTTTCTGCTGGCGGCGGAAGCGGCTCATGCCCAGCAGATCACCGGTGTGCCGTGCTCGGCTAGCGCCACCACGACGATCGACGGCAAATCGCTTCCTCCACAGCCTGCGCCGTTCGGAGGCACGATCAACCTGAACGCCGCTGACTCCAAACCGTGCTGGCCTCCGCGCGTGGTTCCACCTAAAGATGCACCCAACGTTTTGCTTATTCTCACGGACGATGTTGGATTTGGAGCACCGAGCACGTTTGGAGGTGTGATTCCGACTCCGGCGCTTGACCGAGTGGCGAAGAACGGTCTCCGCTATACCAACTTTCACACGACCGCGTTGTGCTCGCCGACGCGCGCTGCGCTAATCACAGGCAGAAACCACCACTCGGTCGGATTTGGGGTAATTTCCGAAATTTCGACCGGATACCCGGGCTACAACAGCATCATTCCGAAAGACACCTCAACCATGGGCCGGATTCTGCGCGATAGCGGATATTCCACGGCCTGGTTCGGAAAAAACCATAACACGCCGACTTATACCGCGAGCCAAGCCGGCCCGTTCGACCAGTGGCCCATCGGCATGGGATATCAATATTTCTATGGATTCTTGGGCGGCGAAACGAGCCAGTGGCAGCCGAATGTGTTTCGAAACATGACACCCGACTATTCATACATCGGCCATCCAGGCTGGAACCTCACCACCGCTATGGCGGATGACGCGATCCACTGGCTCAGGCAACTGAACGACCTTGATCCTTCGCAACGGTTCCTCTGCTATTACGCTCCGGGTGGCGCGCACGCTCCTCACGATCCGACGCCGGAATGGATCCAGAAAATCAGCGATATGCATCTATTCGACGACGGCTGGAACAAACTGCGCGAAACGATTTTTGCCAACCAGAAGCGATTAGGCGTCATTCCGCAGGATGCAAAGCTAACTCCGTGGCCTTCGAATTTGCTGAAGAATTGGGACGATCTGTCGGCCGATGAAAAGAAGTTGTTCATCCGCCAGGCGAACGTCTATGCCGCTTATCTTGCCTACACGGACCACGAAATCGGACGAGTGATTCAGGCCGTCGATGACATGGGAAAACTCGATAACACGCTGATCATCTATATCAGCGGCGACAACGGATCGTCCGCGGAAGGCACTCCACTGGGAACACCCAACGAGAATCTGTCGCTCATCAACGGCATCTCGATGCCGGTGGAAGACCAGCTGAAGTTCTACGATGCATGGGGCAGCGAATTTACGTACACGCACTACGCGGTGGGATGGGCATGGGCGTTCGACACGCCCTTTAAATGGACCAAGCAGATCCCTTCCTTTTTTGGGGGCACGCGCAATGGAATGGCGATTTCGTGGCCGGGTCACATCACGGATTTGGGAGGTATACGGACCCAGTTCGCCGACGTTAACGACGTATTGCCCACAGTGCTCGAAGCCACGAGTATTTCCGCGCCGGACGAAGTCGATGGCATCAAGCAAAAACCGATTGAAGGAGTAAGCCTGGCTTACACGTTCGATAAGTCGAATGCAAACGCGCCTACGCGGCACGACACGCAATATTTCGAGATGATGGGCGTGCAGGGGCTCTATCACGACGGCTGGATGCTCAGCGCAGTACCGACTCGGGCGCCGTGGGAGACGGTTGGACAGGTTACTCAAGACCCCGCGCACAGCTATAAATTCGAGCTGTACGACACACACAATGACTGGACGCAGAACAATGACGTTTCCGCCGCGAATCCGGACAAAGTGAAAGAGCTGAAGGATCTGATGTTCGCAGAATTCAAAAAATACGAGGTGTTTCCACTGGACGCCACAGTGGCGACACGACTGGCGACCCCGCGTCCGAGTCTCATCGCGGGCCGTCGCGTATTCAACTACTCCGGAGAGCCCGTCGTCGGCATTCCCGGCAGTACCGCGCCAAGTCTCCTCAACACTTCGTACACCATCACAGCGGAAATCACCGTTCCCGATGGCGGCGCAAACGGAGTCATCGTCAAGGACGGCGGACGTTTCGGCGGATGGGGTCTGTATCTGCTAAAAGGAAAGCCCGTGTTTACGTGGAATCTGCTCGGCCTTCTACGAGTGAAGTGGGAGGGGCCGAACGCTCTCGCGCCGGGAAAACACACGCTGGAATATGACTTCAAATACGACGGCCTGGGCTTCGCTACGCTGGCTTTCAACAACGTTAGCGGCCTCGGGCGCTCGGGCACTGGAACGTTCAAAGTCGATGGGCAGGTGGTCTCGACCAAGAAAATGGAAAAAACCATCCCGGTTGGCCTGCCCATTGACGAGACCTTCGACATCGGATCGGCCACGGGCACTCCAGTCGATGACCAGGATTATCAGCTGCCGTTCGCGTTTACCGGCAAAATCAACAAGCTGACGTTTGCGCTCGAACCGCCCACGCTGACGCCGCAGGACATGGAACGGCTCCGGGAAGGACAAGCTGCAGCGCAGGATAACAAGTAACCGAACTTGGGGTGCGGATGCGGTGTAAGCACTTCGAACCTCACACCTCACACCGTAGAAACACGGTGGCGAGCAATCGGAATACTGTTTCTTCCATCTAATTGATTCAATCTTGCCTACGGTAAATGCTGGTACCGCGCTTGAAGGGTTAGCCACGCGCCAATTTGTGGACTGGTAGTTCTGACAATTACATCCTGCGTCCTAAATCAGCACTATTCGCAGACTTGGCGACTTAAAGGGCGCGGGGCGAAGGCTATTCAGCAATACCAGTGAAATTTGCGGCTTGCCGGTCAGTGATGCGCCTAGCGTCGTGAATCAGTCGTACGCCATGGGACGAGGCAGCCAGGCGGGTGAACTTGGCGGCCGAATAATAAATCAAACGCACAAGTGAGATTCAATATGGGTTCCAGAGTCGTTCTTGCCTGGGGTGCGGATTGGGCTTGGGGGCTTCTGCTCATCTTATTTGTCTTGATTTTCCATGCTCGCGGGCTCGGGCTCATCGGTAAAGAAATTAAATCAAAGCGAAGCGAGCAGGGACGTGCTTGGAAAGCTGTGGTCCTCCCCGACCTTCGTCATTGGCGCGACGGGCCTTTCAGTGACAATTCTGCATGGGATTGAAGGAAGTGTCTGGGCCGTGGCTTACCGTCTTCTGGGAGCTTTACCAGACGTCAAGTCCGCGATGCTTTATTCGCTCAACGCCATGACTAGCTATGGCCACGCGAATCTGTATCTGGAGCCACGTTGGGAAATGATGGGCGCCCTAGAAGCATTGAATGGTTGGATTCTGTTTGGTCTTACCACGGCATTTCTATTTAATGTAATTCAGAAATCATGGTCGGAAACCTAGCCGCCCGATTCGGACGCCAGCAGGTCAACTTCTGATTGGACGGGAGATTCGCAGCGTCTGACTGTCACTTTTGACAATTAACCGCCGCTGGGTCGAACGATATTTTGTGGTTTACACCCAAGGCGGAACAACAAACCGCAGCCGATACAATCCAAAAAGACTCGGACTAAAAAAGGAGATGAAATGAAGACTGAAAATCGCTACGCGAGTGTAGTAGCGCTCATGTCGTTTGCAGGTTTGATTCTGGGGCTCGCTCTACTGCGTCCCAGCCACGTGAATGCTGAACCGGCGCAGCAATATCCGATCCTGGATAAGGTCGCTGCCAAGGTCATAGCGAAATACCAGAATTCAAGTTGCGAACAACTGTATCAATCGAAAAGTCAAAAAGCCGCACCGGGGCCCGAGGAACAGAAAGTCATAACATTTCTTCACAACGATGCGCAGATGCGCAGCGTATTCATCAACAAGGTCGCGCCTCCCATCGCCAACAAATTGTTCGAATGCGGGCTGATTCCTTAAGGAGATTGTCCGATGCAGCCACTTTACTCTCAGGTTTCCGTTGAAGTCGCCTGCGGATGCAAAGGCAATCACAGAACAGATTCCGGCGTTAATGCCGGCATTTTTCAAAGCTGAGGATTCGCTGGGCACAATCCACTATTCGCGCTTCACTTTATTGAGCAATAAGACGCTGTTGTTTCTCGGCGACTTCGATGGTGAGTTCGGTGCGCTTATGTCCGGACTCGCCAAGTCGGCAGGCCCGGTCTTCGACGCGATCTTTCAGCACGTCGATAGCCCGCCGATTACGCCGGTGGCGAATAACGTAGAGGCTTTTGTGGAATGGACCGCCGACCATCTTGTGGGTGCGTTAAATCTTTACACCGCTTACCCCGGAGTTACGGCTTCGGAGATTAAGGCATTGGCCGCGAATGCGGATGTTACCGGAGCAACCGAGCAACGACCGTTCCTGGTCGTGTTGCCCATCAAATCCAAAATCGCGTTCATTGAAGTTCAAATGTTGTTGCGCGCTCGAGGTCACGGAACGACAAAAGATTTGGACAAGGTGGGCACTCCACATTTCGCGCAATTTGTGGCTCTGGAGGACAACCAAATCGGATTCTTCACCGTCTATGACGGAACTTCGACGATTACATTGCGGATTTTACAAAGAACATCGGACAAGTGTTTGACCTGTTGTTCAAGTTTACAACCGGCGCGCCACCTTCGCCTGTCAGGAAACACCTCCAGGAATTTATCGACTTTGCGGCCGGGGCGAACCGCGCTCCGATCGGGTTCTACGAAGCCTACCCAGGCTTGAGTGTTCAGGATGTTCACGCGCTGATCGCTGATAGTAAGTCGCAATCCGCCTCGGCGTCTTAATTACGGAGAAAGCTGTTGGAGAGCTGCATTGACTCAGGAAACCAAATCAAGCAGTGAGAAAGAAGCTGGAGGCTTGCTCGGAGGCTTGTTTGGGCGGAAAGGACACTCTAGCTCGGCCGCCGACAGTCACACAGATGGACCTCCCCGTTCGACCCTTCCGCTAGACGACATACAAGGGTTTATCCTGCGCGGTTATCGCATGCCGATGGTGCGACATTTCTTATTGACGGTCGGCACACCATCGGCGGCGCGAAAACTTTGGGGCGATTCGTTGCCGGCGATGAATCGGACGCGCCACAAATTACCACGGCGGAAGATTGGCATGTAGGATTCGCGCCCGGACCGGCGGACAACGTCGCGGAAGAACCTCGCCGCAAGCCTGATTATTGTCTCAACGTAGGGATTACCTGGCCGGGACTCGTCGCCTTGGAAATAAAAGGTCGCGTTCCTGCGCTGTCATTTAAATCGTTCGATGCGTTCATCGCGGGCGCGGCCGATCGAGCGAAGTTGGTGGGTGATACCGGAGCGAGCGATCCCCAAAACTGGTTTGGAGATTTCGGAAAGGGGCGCGACCACGTCATGGTAACGCTCCACGCTATAAGTCCGGACGCGATGGAAGGCTATACCGCTCGCTTGTCGGCTCTATTCCGCGAAGGTAATGCGTTTCGGGAAATCTGGCGCCAGGATGGAATGGCCTGGATCGAAATGCAGGATGGCAAGCCCACTCCTTGTGCGAAGGTCCCCTTCGGCTACACCGACGGGATCAGCATGACCACCATACGAGGCGGCCCGGAAAAATATCCGGCGGATCACCAGCAGCCCTGCGAACCGTGGCTATTCGTCCTGCAGGACGAGGCCGAGAACTACATCGTGCCGGAACCGAAAGAGCTCGGGCTAAACGGAAGCTTCGCTGTCTTCAAGATGATCGAGACTGACGTTGTAGGCTTCGAGAATTTCCTGCAGTCAAATAAGGACAAAATCGATCCCGAATTGCTCGCGGCCAAAATGTGCGGTCGATGGCGAAACGGCGTTCCTCTGGCCTTGTCCCCCGATACGGATAGTCCTCCCGGTGGGCTTACTCCAGAGCAGATGAACAACTACGAGTATGTAAACGCGGATGGTTCGGGAGATCCAAAGGGACTGAGATGCCCGGTTGGCGCGCACATGCGCCGAATGAATCCACGAGGCCAACCGGTAACCGGTCAGGGCGAGCCCGGTGGAAGCAATAATACTCACCGGTTAATTCGTCGCGGACTGCCATACGGCCCGACTTACGATCCAAAACTGCCATATGACGGCATCAAACGTGGCCTGCTCGGATATTTCATTAACTCCAACATTGAAAACCAATATGAATTTGTCTTGAGGCATTGGGGAAACGACAGCGAGTTTGCGGGGGCTGTCAGATTGAACCCTAAATCGAAAGATCCAATGATCGGGACTCAGGATCCCGCGGAGAGCATTTTCGTGATTCCGCAGGCCAACGGCGCGCCTCCTATCAAGATCACCGGCTTCCAAAGCTTCGTCAAGACCCGAGCCGCCGCCTACTGCTTTCTGCCCAGCATCACGGCAATCAAGTTCATCTCCAACTTGGGGTGAGGAATTTCCATGCCTTTTCTGACGAGATGGTTCGGAGTTACCGAGAGCGACGCCGAGCGAAACCTCGCAAGGGAAGAGGCTGACATCGAGGAGATCGCCGAGAGATCCCTTTTAATGCAGAAAAATTCCGCTATACATCAGCATCGCTCGCTTTGTCGCGGAACGCACGCAAAAGGCGTCTCCGCGCGAGCACAATTCGAAGTGTTTGATGTTTCGATCGGGCGCGACCCGGTGTTGGCGGAACGTCTCGCAAAGGGAATCTTTGCAAAGCCTGGCATTTATCCCGCTGTCGTGCGATTCGGGAATTCGGACGCAAGTATAAACTCTGATTTCAAGCCCGACGTTCGCTCGTTGTCCTTCTCGGTGGAGCTCACCCAGAATGGAGCGCCCGGTTCCGCGAATGGCTCGCGGCAGGATTTCTCTATGCAAAACGCGACGACTCTACCGATAAACGACTCACCCGCGTTTGTTGCCACTATGAAACTGCTCACTGCGGCGAAACCGGCCGCCGCGCTGTGGACTATGCCATTCAAGGATAAGCTAAGGGTATTCCGGACTCTCGCGCTGGCTGGATTGCAAACGCATCAGAAAATTAAGCCCTACACAAAACTGCGTTACTGGAGCACCGTTCCCTTTCGTCATGGCCCGAACGATGTTGTGAAGCATTCAGCTACACCTGCTCCGGACAATCCCTCGCGACCTTTGCAAAAAAACAATCCGAAAGGTTTGCAGGACGAATTGATCCGGCACCTCAAAGAAGACGGCAAGATGAGCAGCTTCGATTTTGCCGTCCAGTTTCTCGACACCGACAAGATGACTTACTGGGGCAAGCATCGCGATGCCAACTTCTGGGTCGAAAACGCGAGTGTCGAATGGAATGAAAAAGAAGCGCCTTTTCACCAGGTGGGACGCCTTACGCTTCTACGAAATTCGCAGCTTGCGCCGGAAGCGGCGGACGCTGAATACATCGATTTACAGGACACTCCACGCCGGATAGCGCTCCCGTCGGGAGCATCAATCGCGCTCGCCGCCCCGCAGAAGTAGCCAGCAGAAAAGCGCGCATGCAGACGAACGGTAGTTGTAAACGATAATAAAATCTCTCCGAACTGGGTCCAGCTCCAGAGGCGTCTGGCGTAATTTCTATTTGTATTTACGTCACCGGGACGACCTTCCATCTTGCCAACCTGCGTTAGGTAGCCGATGCTAAATAAGGTCTATTTTGCCCACCCGTCAGCGTAATCGTATGGGAGTTGTCCGGCGCGAAGTTGTTCGCTGAATGAATTTGAATGACATTACATTGAGGAGGAGTGCATGAGACCCGGCCCTGAATCAGTGACTCGTTTTTTTCGGTTGTTGGCACTAGCGGTTCTCGTCAGCTTTGTGCCGCTGTGTGCATCGGCGCAAAAAGCTGCGCCGCCACCGCCTCCTCCTCCGAAGAAGAGCGCGCCGGCACCCGCGCCGTCTCATCCGGCACCCGCACCGTCTCGTCCTGCTCCGGCGCCTGCGGCGCATCCGGCAAGCCATGCTAGCTCTGGAAATCCCACGGGCAACACGCGCACGACCGCGGGACCGAACGCCGGCACCAGCAACCGTTCGACGGGTAACGCCGGGAACACGAATCACGCTAACAACTTTGCGAACAATCGCAACGCTCCGGCTCCGAAACCAGCGCCGCCAACTAATGAAACGACTGAGCGAGTCATCACTCCGAATTCCGCGAGCGGCAGTTCCGGCGCCAATTCAAAAGCGCCAGCAAACGGGAAAACGGCGTGGGGCGCTCCGGCGAACAAAAACACCGCGAATGCAAATCGTGTGAACAACCAACCGGGAACCCATTCCCTGCCGAACGGTGGCAGCAGGATCGTAAAGGCCAACGGCAGCGCGGTTGAAAAGAACAAGGACGGTAAAGTTACCGGCGTGACGACGGCGAAAGGCGTGACGGTAAAGTTTGACGCGCATGGGCACGCGGCGGCGATCCACGACGGTCACGGCACCACCATCAGTCGCGGGCCGCATGGCGAACGAAGAGTGGAAACCGTTCGCGCCGATAACAGCCGACTGGTGTCAACGGGACACCATCGCGGATTCGCAGAACAGCGTTTTACGCAAGGCGGAAAAGATTACGCGCGACGCACCTACTACGACCACGGACACCTCTTTGCGCGCGTCTATCACCCTTATTTTTACGGTGGCTATCCGTTCTATAGCTACGTTCCGGCTTTCTATTTTGGGCCGGCGTATTACGGTTGGGCATATGGCGGGTGGGCGGTTCCGGTGCAATACACGTGGGGATGGTACGGGTCGCCGTGGTTCGCGCCGTACGGATACTATTTCAGTCCATACGCGGTGTATCCGGCGGCCGCTTTTTGGCTCGCAGATTATGCCATCGCCGCGAGTTTGCAGGCCGCAGCGGATGAAACGGGATCCTCAAGCTTGCGTCACGAAGCGGGACTGGTGCTGGCCTCCGCTCATCTTGACGATCAGAACGGCGCTTCGGCGGTGGTGAACAAAGAATTGAAAGACACAATCGCCAGGCAAGTGAAAATAATTATTGCGGATGAGAAAGCGGCCGCGGCAACAGTGGGAAATCTGCCATCGGACGAAGACGCGGAACAAGTTCCGCCGTCGCTGGACCCGCGGTTCAAGCTGTTCATCGCTTCGTCGAGCCTGAGCCTGGATACCAACGACGGAACATGCGCGCTTACAACCGGAGATATTGTCCGGCGTGCCGCCGACACACCCGATGCGAACAACACGGTGGCCGTCGAGGTAGCCAGCAGCAAGAAAGACGATTGCGCGGTAGGAACCGCGTCGCGAATCGCCCTGGACGACCTGGAGGAAATGCACGACAGCTTCCGCCAGAAAGTTGACGACGGATTGAAATCACTTTCTGAAAGCCAGGGCAAGGCCGGCATTCCCAACGGGCCGGCCGCCGTAGTGCACCGGCAGTCCGAAGGTGAGGCGACTCCTGATCCCACGGTTGAATCGGACCTCGAGAAACAGCAGCAAGCTGCGGACGCGACCGAGAAGGATGTCCAGGATATCTCGCCGGACGGCGGATCGGCCGACTAGACTTGAACCGTCTAAAAGCGAGGAGCGCGGCAGGCACGAAGTCGATTTACGGCGCGGCTTTTTGTTGCTGCGTTTTGACTGGCGCGCGTTCTTCCGGCCTCATTCACGCATCAATCAGGGACGCGACGACAGGAACATCACGCGGCCGCTGACCTCTTCGGAAAATTCGCCGGCATTAGCTTCGAGGGTGAGTTGAACCCCTTCCGCCTGGCGCTCGCGGGGCGCGTCTCCCAAAGCGCAGTTCACCTGGAGGAGCGCTGTTTTTGCTGCTCCCTTCATCGGCAACAAGCGGATATGGAATATCGCAAGACCGCCTGATGGTATGGGGCCGAAGGAGGACACCGGCGGGTGTTTGGGGTTGAACGGTAGCGGGCCGAGCGCGCGCTCCTGATGCAGGAGTGCGTTCGGCGCCATGCCGTAGGAGCTGAATTTGACGAGGTCACTCACGATCCATACGCCTGACTCAAGCACGGTTCCATCGGAGGATTTGTGGGCGAAAGTTCCGGCTGCTGTGACCGACTTGCTTTGTACGTCGAAGGTGCCGGCACCGCTCATCTCGTAGCTGTCACCGTTTGCTGATTTGACCACGGCGGGGCAGGTAGCAGAGTCACCGGGATCGCAAAGAAAACCTGAAGCCAGTAGGAAAGTGTAATTAGAAGATTTGTTTTGAGATTTGTCTTGGGTTTTGGCCGGACCAGCGCCCAGAAGCATCGCTAGAAGCGGCACGATAACCCTGCTGAGAATCATGGTCGAAAATGCGTTTTGATTTGACATGACTTCCTCCGCTGCCCGCGAGCACTTGGGAAACTGTTTGCAAGCGAGAATGGCCTCCGGTTTATGCAGAAAACTGCATGCACTAGAGGCCATCCCGGACTGAGGCCAACTCAGAAATACTAACCTGTCAGGTCAACTCACGTCGTTTACGGCGTGCGGACAAATCCGTGGAAAGCTTCCGATGAGTCTTCATAGAACCCGACCATGACGCCTAAAGCGTTGATTCCGGTGGGCTCAGTGAACAGAACTCCGGGTACGGGATAGTCGAACTCCGTGAACTTGCCATCGCGCAGCAACCAGCCGTGCGCGATACCTGCAGCGTCGAAGTAGGTGCCTACGATCTCGTTCTGAACGTTACCTCCGGTAGCAAAGGTACCGCCGGTAGCGCCGGGAAAATCGATGGTGGTGTACTTCCCCAAGAAGAGAAAGTATGCGTGATTCAACTCACCGACCGTATCCGTATAATTACCGACGACTGCACCAAGCAAACTCACCGTGGAGGTGCTGCTGCTGGTTGCGCCGGGGGGATCGAAAAATTTGAAAACTCCATTCGGGGACCTTAGGAAACTGTGCGTGGTGTTCGCGTTGCCGGTGAACCCGCACGCAGGGTCGGAACAGGTACTTCCTGAAAGTTCACCGAGGTCGTTGATACTGGAGAGTTCGCTGCCGGCCGCGCCTTTGACGTCAACGAACGTGTATTTTCCGTGATCAAGAATAAAACCATGATTGACGGAGTTTGAATCGAGGTATCCGCCCACGATGACGCCCTGCAAGTTGATGAAGGCGGGTTCCGTGTTTGTGGAGCCAGGGGGATCGAATGATGTGTACACGCCTTTCGCCGTGTACGAGAAACCGTGAGTAACGACACAGCCTGAATCCACGTAACCGCCGACGCCGGTACCTTCCAAGTTGGGACCGCCGGCTAGGAAGGTGGTGCCGGGACAGGCACCGGGGAAATCCACCTGCTGATAGGTTTGCGCTCCCGCGATCGACGAAAAAGCAAGGCTGATGGTACAAATTGCTAGAAACCGAAATATTTTAATCATGCGGTGATTCCTCCAGGTGCTTCTGTCTACCTTTTCGCGCAGTAGCCCAGGACCTGAAGCAATTCTCGATACAGAATGGTTGGTGGCAATACCCACTTGACGGCACTTTGATATGACCATTATAGTCACGGCGTGAGCAAAGTGGCCGCAACCTTCAGCCTGGTCATTTCCGTTGATCGCAAATCCGCGCGGCCGCTGCACCGACAAATCTATGACGCCTTCCGTTCGATGATTGTGGCCGGAGGGCTAAGCTCCGGCCAACAAATACCCTCGACTCGGACGCTGGCGTCCGAATTGGGAATTTCGCGGATTCCGATCCTGAATGCCTACGGACAACTTCTCGCCGAAGGATATTTTGAGGCGCGCGTGGGCGCGGGCACTTTCGTCTGCAGGTCACTAGCTGAACGGGCAAGCCGTCCCGAAAGAAACGGGAAATCCCGGGTTCCGCAGAATCTGGCTGGCCGCCGTGTCGCGCGCACAGCGGGAATGCTTCCCCGCTTCGAGAGACTTCCTTGGGCACGTCACGAAGGAGCGTTCGATCTAAGCCAGGGTGCTTTGGATGAGTTCCCGCACAAAGTCTGGGCGAATCTTCTCGCGCGGCATTGCAGGAATCCTCGAACAAGCAGCCTGGGATACGGGGAGTCCGGCGGTCTGCAGCGTCTCCGCGAAGTGATTGCTATATACCTGCGAACTTCGCGCGCGGTGCGCTGCGAGCCGCAACAGATTATGATCGTCAGCGGATCGCAACAGGCTCTGGATCTGTCAACGCGCGTTCTTTTGGACCCGGGAAGTCCGGTCTGGATGGAGGAGCCCGGGTACTGGCTTGCTCGCCACGTGCTGATTGCCGCTGGATGTCGCATCGTACCGGTTCCGGTTGACGCGGAAGGATTGGACGTAACGGCGGGAATTCGGCGCTGCCGCACTGCGCGCGCCGCATTGGTTACGCCATCGCACCAATTTCCACTGGGCGTAACGATGGGGGCCTCGCGGCGTTTATCTCTGCTGGAGTGGGCGCGGAGCGCGGGCGCCTGGATCATTGAAGACGACTACGACAGCGAATATCGTTACGAATCCAAGCCAGTGGCGTCATTGCAGGGCCTCGACGAGGCCTCGCGCGTTATCTACATCGGAACGTTCAGCAAGGTTTTGTTTCCCTCGCTGAGGATTGGTTATCTCGTCCTTCCACCCGACCTGGTTGATCGTTTTTTATCCGTGCGCTACGCCATGGACGTCAATCCTCCGCATCTGAATCAGGCGGTGCTGGCCGATTTCATAGCTGAAGGGCATTTCTCGCGCCACATTCGCCGGATGAGGGCGCTCTACGAGGAGCGCCGAACTCTACTTGTCGATTCTTTACAGCGCGTTTTCGGATCGCGATTGCAGATACATGGCGATATGGCCGGCATGCACCTCACGGTGACACTGTCGAAGGGGCTGAATGATGGTGAAATCGCCAAACGCGCCGCACGCGAATCGCTGTGGCTGTGGCCGCTCTCGCCTTCCTACATCACAAAAGCCGCGGCTCACGGCTTCATCCTGGGATATGGAAGCACCGCTCCTGCGGAGATCCCGCGCGCCGTGGAACATTTGCGCTCTGTTCTGGACTGACGTTGAAAAACACGCGCAGCAGACGGGCCGGCGAAAGGGTGTACACGTCGGGTAGAGAAATGAAGTCAGTCAGGGATGCCGATGCGTTTCACCAGTTCGACGAATCTGGGGTCGTCGTGCAGGCCGTCGAACATTGGATACACTTTGAATTCCACCAGCAAAATCTCGTGTTGTTGAAACGCCTTCTCCAGCCATTCGAAAGCCGCATCCTTCTCCAGCAAACGCGCGTGGACCGCACCGATAAAGTAAGCCACCGGATCACCCGGCTTCCAGGTGGATTCAACTTCTCGTAGGATTTGACGCGCCTCTTCGGTTTTGCCTATTTTGGCGTACGAGGCTGCTGCGTGTAGCCGGAAAATTGTCATGCTCCCGGCCAGCGCCAATGAGCGTTCGCACTCTTCGATAGCCTTCTCTAGTTGGCCCGCGCAGGCGTACGACTCGGCGAGGAGGATATGAGCCCCAACATTGCCGGGATCGGCATCCAGTATTTTGCGAAACTGCTCGATTGCACTGTCGAACCTTCTTGCGCAGTGATAGGCCAAGCCTAAAATAGTAGCGACAACCCCGAGAGGCGCTTCCAAGTCGATGGCGCGTTTCACCGCCACAATCGCTTCGTCGAAGCGGCCGGAGTATCGCTTCAGCTGGCTCAAACCAATGTGCCCAAGCCAATAGTCCGGGTTTAACTCAAGACTGCGGCGCAACTCTCGCTCGGCGCCCGAAAAGTCCCAATTCTGGCGGAGCAGCACCATGCCCAAGCTGAAATGCGCCTCGGCAAGAGTATCGTCCAACTCGAGCGCTTTCTTCGCCGCCGCCCGCGCTCGCGGGTAGAATTCCGCCACGTCGCTATAGCCAAAATAGACCAAGTGACTGTAAATAAGGGAAAGCCAGGCATACGCCGCCGCGTATTTGGGGTCGACCTCAATGGCTTGCTCGCAAAGCGCAATCGCGTCGCGTATTCCTTCCGGAGACAATTTGCCATAGGCGTGCATAGCCTTCAGCACCAGCTTGTACGCCTCGCTGTTCTGCGTGTGGCGTTTGCGGAGTTTCTTCTTCTCGTCTCCGGTGAGCTGCAGCCGCAATTTTTCGGATATCTCCGTAGTTAGTTCTTCCTGCAACGTGATCAGGTCCGCCATCTTCCGGTTATAACGCCCGCCCCACAGTTGCGCCTCCCGCTCGACATCCACCAACTCCACTGAGACGGTTAGGTTCTCTCCCCGCTGGACCAGGCGACCAGAGAGCACTGCCCTCACACCCAGCTCGCGTCCGACAGCCAACGAATCCAGCGCCGGTCCGCGATACCGGAATGCGACTGGGCGCGGCACGATCCGAATCTTGCGAAGTTGCGCCAGAGTGTTGATTAGCACCTCGGCGATCCCGTCGCTCAGATACTCGGTCTCTGGGTCCCCGCTCGCGTTTTCGAGCGGGAGAATCGCTAGCGAGTCAATCACTTTGGTGTGTTTCGCAGACGAAGACTTTTCCGCGCTTTTCGTCCGACGCGCCGAAGCAGTGTGAACCGCGCTCGGCGCTCCCGCAGCAGCCGAAGTGGGATGCGTTGTTTCAATATCGCGCCTTACCCGTTTCAAATCCGCCAGCATCCCCGACGCGCTCTGGTAGCGAAAGTCCCGGCGCTTCTCAAGTGACCTGCGAATAATGTCTTCGAGTGGTTTCGGCACTTGTGCGTTCCCGTAGGATTCCGCCGGCGGTTCTCCACCAAGAATCTCGTGAAAAATAAGGGCCGAGGTAACTCCATCAAAGGCCCGGCGACCGGTGGCCATTTCGTACAGCACGGCCCCGAACGAAAACAGATCGCTGCGGGCGTCCAATTCCTCACCGCGCACTTGCTCAGGCGACATGTAGGCGACGGTGCCGACAGCAACTCCAGGGCTGGTCAAGTGCGGATCGTGATCCGCCGTGACTCCTTCCGTCGCCGCCGTGACTGCGCCGTTTTGCAGTATTTGCTTGGCGAGTCCAAAGTCGAGGATCTTCGCTTGACCGCGCTCGGTGACGAAGATATTCGCAGGCTTGATGTCGCGATGGACGATGCCTTTGGCGTGCGTGGCATCCAGCGCGTCGGCAATTTCCGCCGCTAGATGCAACAGCACATTCACATCGATCGGGCCACCTTCGATGTGTTTCTTCAATGTCTGGCCCTCGAGCAGCTCCATGGCGATGAAGCGTTGGCCTTCGTGTTCGCCGATTTCGTGGATGGTGCAGATATTCGGATGATTGAGCGACGCCGCAGCACGCGCTTCGCGCAGGAAGCGTTCAAGCATTTGCTTGTCGCTCGAAAATTCTGGCGGGAGGAATTTCAGCGCAACTTTCCGGCCGAGCGAAGCGTCTTCGCTGGTGTACACCACACCCATCCCGCCGCCGCCGAGTTTCCCGACGATGCGGTAGTGCGAAATGGTTTTTCCGATCAGCGAATCAATGGATGGCACGTATCGCCCATCTTAGGTTGCAGCATGAGGCAAGTCAACGAGCGCCCACGCGGGGCGCCTTGCGGTCTACTGCGGCTGGGCGGACTTTCCGTAATAGCCTTCGCGGGTGCGGATCTTAAGTCTGGAATGATGCGGCGCGTTGACGGAAACCTGAATTTTATGGAACGCGGAATCGGATGCGTGATTCGGCGGCGCGTAAGCCACAATGTATTGGCTGCGGATATCGTCGGCGATTTTCTTGCAGATTCCGGGGAGATCGGAAAGTTTTGCGGGAGCGAAAAATTGTCCGCCGGTAAGAGATGCGAGGTGCTTTAACACGCGGGGATTTTTGTCGTCGTCCGATTCATCAAACGCGCCGATGGTATAAATCACCGCGTTGGATTGGTCAGCCATGGTGATGACCTGTCCCAAAGTATGCCGGCTGGCGTTATCACCGCCATCGCTGATCAGCAGGATGGCTTTACGCTGGAGCGCGGACCTGCCGAGATGTTCAATGGCGACCACCAGCGCATCGTAGAGCGCCGTTTTCCCGACGGTGCGGAGGTTAGAAAAGGCGTTGGAAAGCTCGGACACGTTACTGGTGTACAGGACGCCGGCGGGAAGACCGAACGATACGTGGTTATTAAAGGATACAACGAACATCTGGTCCTCAGGATTACTGGAGCGCGCCAGATCCAGCGAGGCTTCCACCACTTCCGCTTTTTTCGAGCGCATGCTGCCGCTGTCGTCCACAACGATACCGATGGTGACCGGAACGTCTTCGCGCTTGAAATAGACAATTTTCTGCTCCTGGCCGTCTTCCTTTACGCGAAAATCATTCTCGGTCAAGTCCGTGACGTTGTCGCCGTTATGGTCGCGGACACTTACGTTCAGGACTACCGCGCTGGATTCGCTTCGCAGCGGAATGGCGTTGGAGGGAGTTGGAGTTTCAGGCGATTGAGGCTTCGCAGCGGCCTCTTGTGGCGGAGCGGTGCTTTTTGCGTGAACGATGAAGCGCTCCGGAGCGCTGCCCACGTAAAAGAAGGGATAGCAGGTAATCAGGGTGAGCTGCGACTCGTCCGTGGGATTAATTGCGTCCACATCATCGGGGCTGACGATTTCGACGTATTGAACGGCGTACTCCATATTCCCGCGCGGCGAGGTGATGGAGATCTTGTCGCCAGCCTGCACTTCTTTCAGCGGAAGAAAATGGGTATTGCGATGGCCCGCGATAGCGACGTTTCCCTGTTCACCCGGCAGGGCGGTTCCCGGCACATGTCCGGGACCCAATTTCAGAGATTCGTCGTCGGATCCTTCGACAATGACCGCGGAAATGTTGAGTCGCGGAATTTCCAGACGGCCTAAAACATCGTGCATTTTAGGCTGGTAAGAATTCCCTGTTGTCGCGCCAGATCCGGACGAAGATGCCGACGAAGACACGGACGAAGATGACACCGATGCTCCGGATGCCGATGATGAGGAGCCGGACTCTTTCGCCATCGAACGAAGCTTGTGGCTGCCATAAACCTGGAAAGCGTAGCCCTCCAGATAGAAAACAATTGCGCCAAGCAGAAATATGCTGCCCAGGGTAAACAGAATGTAGTAAGCCCAGCGGGAAACATTTCGCCGTATTGGATTATTGGTAGTTGGTGCAGAGGAATCAGCGAGCGTGCCGCGAGCGTTCTTCAATTCATCCTGCGAAGACATAAGGAATTCTCGAATTTCCCGAGATACAACAGCGGCTCGCCCCAAATGGATTGGAGCAAGCCGCTATTTTAACAGAAGAAAATTCCCTATGCTGAATGCTTCCAGGAGTAACGGGCCAAAAAGGCACCCGCCAGCATCAGCAAGCCGAGAGCGGCGAAAAGCGGGGCGTCGGACGCAGTCTTGGGCAGTTCTTCAGCGTCGAAACCCTTGGTGTCTTTCACGTCATTCGCGGCCAACGGAGCGGGATTGTATGGCACTTCCTGCTTTTCGGGAGTTACTTCCTGCACTGTTACAGTGTCCGGGGCGGGAGGAGCTTCGGCCGGCATAGCTTGCGCTACTTCCGGCACGGACTCGTGACAGCTCGCAGCAATTTGAGTTGCCTCGTCCTTTGGATAAACGAAGCGCTGGCCGTACTTGTCTCCAGGGAAAAACCATGACTTAAGGGTTACCGGGCCGCAAGCTTCAGATTCTCCGAAGGTCATCACGGTATGGCCCGTCGGGCTACGGCGGTAATCAGAGATCGTGAGGATGGTGGCGAATACGTGGTCACCTTTCACGTTGGTTACCTGCACGATGTGCCGGTCTGCTCGAGTGTCCATCAGTCTGAAGACGTAGGTACCCGGCGGAAGCGTTGCTCCGGGAACTGCCACGGCTTCGTTAAATTTGATTTGAGTTTTTTTGTTGTGAGTATCCGCTTGGGTACCGAGCGTGCCGATGAACAGTCCCAAACAGAGAATTGCAAAAATGCGTGCGATGCTTTTCATCGTGGTCAATCTCCTTGTGATTCGAATCTCCGGTGAATATGTGATTGCGGCTTCGTGTGCCGGGTTATGTCTGGAGGCCGCCTGCAAAATCCCTACCCAGGTGTGGCTTTAGCACGGTCAAGACTCCAGGGGTGCAGATAGAAATATCACAGAAATCTCGGAGAGAGAAAGAATTTTGCTGTGCGAAACCCGTACCGTCCTGAAAAGAGAAGAGTGCGGCATACTCGGGCTCGCACAGAAATCTTGGCCGGATGTGTTTAGAAAAAGAGCGGGAATTTCAGGGAACGGGTTCGCGCACGCAGCGGAACCCGACGACGGAACTTCGAACGTTGGGCTTCAAGATGTAACGTGCGGAGACGCGCGCGTGCCCTCTGACGACTCCGCGCCAGGAGCCGCCGCGTGAAACGCGATACTCGCCGCTCACTGGCCCTTGTGGGTCGGATTCCGATTTAAGGCTGTAATACGTTATGCCGTACCAGTCGCCCACCCATTCCCAGACGTTGCCAAGCGTGTCATATAGTCCAAATGCGTTCGGCTGTTTCTCACCGACGGGGTGCGTGGTGCCGCCGGAGTTGTCGCGGTACCATGCAACTTGAGGCAGCGGACCATATCGACAGGAGGTATCTCGGGCGCGGGCTGCATATTCCCACTCCGCCTCGGTCGGCAGGCGATAGCGGTAACCGTCCGACTTGCTATTCAGCGTTTCGCAAAACTTCCTGGCGTCCTCCCAACTTACGTTCTCAACCGGAAGATTTGAGCCCTTAAAGTTGCTCGGATTAATATTCGTCACCGCTTCATACTCGGACTGCGTCACCTGAAACTTTCCTATCTCAAAAGGCCGAGTAATGGTTACACGATGAACGGGCTTTTCCTCGGCGTAACAATCAGGGTCATCCGCCGAACAGCCCATCAGGAAGCTTCCCGCCGGAATGTTTACAAACAGCATGTCGTTAACACTTTAGTTGATGGTGGTTGTACAACGAATTCATGATCTGAGCAAGCACAGCGGATGCAGGGTACAAGTGTCCAAAAAATGGGACGGCCGGAAGTGGTTAGCGGACGCAGTTCTCGGCAAAGTGCCCCGGAGGCGAAAAAGCCGGGCGCGTTGCGAGGGGCAACGACCAGAGCGCGCTAGCGCGAAGCGTTTGCTGACGCGGCGCTGTCCTGAGAGGACGACAGTTGCGCGTTGGTGTTGCTCTTTGATTTTTGATCCTGGCTCGAGTTCGGCTGATTCCCTTTCCCAGAGCCGGATCCCGGACAACCGTAGCCGGAACACGGCGGGCCCGAATTTCCCCATCCCGCGTTCGATAGAGGCGAGCACAACAGCAAAAGGAACAAAGCGAGACCGATTCCCGCGAGCTTCTTCTTCATAAGGACCTCACCATTGAACCTCAACTATGGCAAATGGGCGTCAGCCGGCTTTGACCGCCCGTATGTGCCATGACAGCAGCTAATCTACAATTGGCACTTTGTTGGCCAAATCAGCATTAGAGAACTGACTGGGTAATCAGAGGTTGCAGATGATCTTAGCGACGAGCGATTCCCAACCGCTGCAGCGGAGTTGAATGTTTTGGTAATTCCATCGCACAAATGTGAAAGCGCTTGCCGGTTCCAACTAGATGTTCGATGTCACGCGCACGGGGAGACACGCGGAGAGTCAGTCTCTCGCCTGGTTTTGTACGTTTCAGTACGACTAGAACGAAACCGTTACTACATTGATATACGGTTTCCGGTGCCCCGGTTCTAGGCAAACACTAGATAGCCGTCACCAACGGTTCGGGGTTTAATAGACTGTACGGCAATACCCCCGCCCGTGCCTCAGGGCGTTTGGCCGCTGTCCGGACTTACGATCAAGGAACTGACGTTTACCGGCTCAAAGTCCTTCAGCGTGAGGCTTGTGAGACATTCGAGGTCGATGTCGTTCCAGCGCGTATCTGGCGTGCCGATCAAGCCGCCGCTTTCTCCGTTATCGGCCAGGATGATTCCGTAATTCCGGAATCCGGTGATGATGACGGCAGACTGTGGGCTGGTGCTGGCACAGGTTGGTGTGGCCACCGAAGCTTTCAGCCGATAAATTTCTCCGGCCGGTCCGGACAGCCCTTCACAGGAAGCAGGCGGCGACGACTGCGAAATTTCCGTGGCCGTCGGTATGACGCTTCCACTGCTGGTCTTGCACTCACCTTCACCCGCCGTACTGGTGGCGGGCCACACCCAGTAATTCAGCATGTGATTCAGCGTGAATCGGACGGGGTGCATCACAACGCCGTTGGGCGAAGTGGGCGTGCCGGTCCCGATCACCTCATCGGCATTCAGAAGCAGCGGCGCGACCGGCAATCCGGCGGCGTCGGACGTGCCGTTTCCCATCGGAGTCAATTGATTCGAGTTGGCGTTGGGCCACAGCGCATTCGAGCCGTCGTCCCATGCGCCGCCAGATTGCGGCACCGCGTTCCACATTTCGTAGAGAGCAGGATTGTTGCCGCCTCCGGCTTCCACATAAACAAGGACGTGCATATCGCAGCAGCCACCTTGTCCATCGGCCGTGGAGTTAGCCGTGTCTTCAATCGGTGCGTAGGACGGAATCGGTCCGGAGGTGAAGTAAGACTGGTAAAGCAGCGTCTTGACCGGGACATTCGCCTGGTTGTAGGGAACCTCGATCGCAGGAATGCCGTTCGGGATGTTCAGATAGTCCGCGTTCCCGAAAAATGCTTTGACCGTCGCGCTGCGGTAGGCGCTGTAAATCGGCGCGGCGGGAGAGGTATCTACCGGAAGACTGGTCGTCGCAGCATCCACGCGGTGATGAAAAATGGAGTTCGATGGAAAGATTGAAGAGAGGAATGCGTTGTTCCCTTGAATGGCAAAGCTGATTAACATGCTCGCCGATTCCTGCGTCGGACTCGAATCGGTGACATTGAACTGCACTCCGTAAGTTCCCTGCCCTCCTATTAGAGCGCTGGAAATTACGCCTGTCGATGGGTTAAGAGACAGCCCTTCGGGCAAGCTCGCATAAGAAGGTGATTTCGTCACAGTGAAATTGTACGGAGGCGTTCCTCCGGTGACTGCAATGGTGCAGCCCGCATAAGTTTTGTACTGCACGCCCGACGGGCAAGTGCTCGTGGTAATGGAGAGCACCGGCTTGGTGGTCACGGTAAGGGTGGTGGTTGCGGCTTTTGAGTCGACGGTATTCGTCGCGGTCAACGTGTAGGTTGTTGTTGCGCTCGGGCTTACGCTTTCGGATCCGCTGGCCATAGTCGATGTGAAAGATCCTGGCGTAATCGACACGCTGGTTGTGCCGGTGGTTGACCACGTGAGCTTGGTGCTCGAACCGGCCTCAATGATCGCTGGCTTTGCGACGAACGAATTGATCTTCAACTGCGAGGCGGTAACCACGGTGACCGACAGCGTCGCCGTCTTGGTGCCATTCGCATTGGTCGCCGTGAGCGTGTAGGTGGTCGTTGCTGTCGGACTCACGCTTACCGACCCGGTTTCGGAACTCGATTTGAATCCGCCTGGGCTGATCGAAATGCTGGTGGTGTTGGTGGTTACCCAACTCAGCGAGCTGCTTGACCCATCCAGAATCCTCGGCGGATTGGCTTTGAACGAAGTGATCGTCGGCTTCGGCGGTATGGTAACCGTCACCTTCACGGTTTTCGTCACGGTCCCGGCGCTGTTCTTGGCTCTCAGGGTATAGGTGGTTGTCGTCGTCGGGCTCACGCTGGTGGATCCGCTCGCGGCGGTGGAGGTGAATGTCCCCGGAACAATCGAGATGCTGGTCGCGCCGCTGGTTACCCAACTTAACGTGCTGCTCTGACCCCTCGTGATGCTCGACGGGCTCGCAGTAAACGAAGTGATCGTGGGCTTTGTCGCTGCGCTTGCCACGCTGTTCAGGCCCACGCACGCCAGCGAGATCAGCAGCATAAGAAAAGCCCTGCTGCAGTTCAGCGCCACTGTTTTTCGTTGCGCGGTCTCAAATTGTTCGTTCATCGCCCAGGAAACTTTCATTTTTCACCTCGGATCTATGTATGGCCCAATAACTTTTCTGGATGCCGCGAACACCATGGTTCCCTGAATCAGGGACCATTCTCTTCCTGTCCACTTCTACATCACGTTAACGGACTTTAACTTCTCGGCTTAAGCGCTGCTCTGAGATACGTTTCACTCCAGAGGAGCGGGTTGAGCGCGTCGAACGGTACTGCGTCCCGCTGAGTTTCGTCGGACGTGCAATGTGCAGAGGGCGGTATAAGCGATTGGAACTGCGCCGTGGGTTGGGGTTAAACAGCGCAGACGATTCAGACGCTCAAATGCGACGTGCTGGGTGCATCGCGATAAACACGATAGCCGTTGGCGTTTTCGGCGTCAACCGAAAACCGACTGGACCCCACTTGGCTTCGAAGCGAATGGCTTAATGGAATTTCGCGCGTTGAATTCCAGAAAACGAAATAATGGCAATCTCTAGCGGCGGCTCTCACGCCGTTTTTTCAGCAGCATCAAGAAACGCTCGAAGTCCACTTCAATACTGTTGTCTGGCTGCGCGTCTTCAAAGCGCATTTCCAGGTGGCGCCAATACTGATCGACATCGTGCAGCGATTGCGCGTACGCATTCCCATGCGACGTTGTCCGACAATAGCCCGTGTATTGCGCTGCCGTAAGCGTTCGGACATCGTGAATCGTGATCACCTCAAGCACCGACATACGCGGCTCGCGGCGCAACACTTCCTCGGGAAACTGTTTCTTTGTGCGCGGATCGCGATACTCGTTCCAGCGCTCTTCGAATTCCCTTTTCACCACTTCGCCCACCGGTCCCTGTGGCGAACAAAAGCCGCCTCCGCAAATCGCGAAGATTCCGGCCGGACGCAGCCATTTCGTCACGCGCGACAATACGGACGCGGCCTTCATCCAGTGCAGGGCGTGTCCGATCGTCACCAGATCGACGCTGGCAGCGGGAAAAACAACTCTTTCGGCGGTGGCAATGCGCACACGAATGCGCGGCTCCAGCTTTTGCAACTTTTCGGCCATGGCCGGGTCCGGTTCCACCCCGATAATCTCGCTGAACTCGCCAAGGAATCCGCGGGCCATTTTGCCCGTGCCGACGCCGAGGTCGACGAGACGATTGTGCGGCGGCGCTACGGCGGCAAGAATTCGAACGAAAATGTCGCGAGGATAGTCGGGGCGAAAATGTTCGTAGATGTCCGCAATCGCGCCGAACTGTTTGCCGAGATTCAGTTCTGAGGGCGCGGGCATGGCAATCAGTGAAAGTTTACCACGCGAGAAGTATCATCGAACCGGCTCGGGGCGGCGTGTCGCCCAGTGCTATTCCCGTGCTACGATTGCGGACATTCCGGCCGGATAAACACATGCTCTTAGTCGACACGCTCCCGGAACTCGGGACCGAGCTCGAACGACTCCTCATCAAAGCTCAGCAGTCTGAGTTGGCTGCTCAAGTATCGAAATTGACTATTCTCGACCGTTGCCGCTGTGGCGATGACTTCTGCGCGTCTTTCTACACGCAGCCAAAGCCCGCGGGGCGCTACGGCCCTGGCCTTCGTACTATCGACCTGGATGCATCAGACGGAATGCTGATACTCGATGTCGTTGCTGGCACGATCGCCCACGTTGAAGTCCTGTATCGTGACGGCATCCGAAACAAGCTCATCGCCCACTTTCCTTGAAATACAACTGAAATTGACAATTCACAGAATTTTCACTTTTCGGCGAAATGCAGTCTTTACCCTATGGGCTATGCTTGGCCGCAGGCCAATACTTTGTAGGAGGCCCGAAAAATGCGGTGACGGCCTTTAAAAACGCAACGAAAGGAGTTCGGACAATGGCAGACCGAAGCTTTGTACCTACCCAGGAAGAAATTTCTCAGAGAGCGTACGAAATTTATGTTTCCCGCGGACGAAAAAATGGCGGCGACATCGACGACTGGTTGGCGGCCGAACGAGAGCTTCGCGAACGGCAATCAGGCAGCTCACAAACCAAAAGGCCGATCCTGTTAACTGGAAGCACGACGGAGCGAACCGCGCCGGCAGTTGAACAAAACTTCCAGGAAGCCCTTCGAGTGAATGCAATGCGGCAGAATGCCGCGCGGGATAACGCGACGCGTGACACCGTCACCCAGGACAACGTAACGCGGGAGAATGCTCTGCGTGAAAATATGACCAGCGGAGATGTCGTCCGCGAAACGGTGGTAGAGACCACCGAACGCGAGAGCGAACCCCATTTTAAATTGCCGCGCCCATTTTTGGGCTCAAATCGATAACTGTCCGGTGCCCAGCCCTTTGCCCCGGGTTCAAAAGTGTAGCGCCGTTTAAACGGGCACTGCGTCTGGTTCGCGTGTGGAGCAGTTTGCGAAAAACGTGCCCCGCTTACGACTTGCCATTCGCTTGCCGGCAACCAGTTCCTTTGACTTTGACACCGCGCACATTTCCAATCCACATTCAAAGTGATATCTTTTCCGAATGCGAAAACTTATACCAGCAATCGTGCTTTTGGTTTGCGCCGTAGCTTTTAGCTCCGTACAGAACGCGCAACAAAGCTCCGCGCCAGCTCCGTCTGCATCGCAAACGCCGTCGTCACAACCGGGGTCCTCGCAACAATCTCCGGCCATTCCCGACCTTGCTCAACTGAAAGCGATGTCCGCGCGCTTTGCCCCCACGCCGCTGCGCGTGGACACTTCCGCGCTCTCCGCCGGCGATCAAAAGGCTCTGGTGAAACTCATCTCCGCCGCGCGAATCGTTAACATAATTTTCATGCAACAGCTCTGGAGCCATGACCTGGCAACCTACCAGCAGTTGCGCCACGACCGCACTCCGCTGGGCGCCGAGCAAAAACATTATTTCACTATCAACAAAGGGCCGTGGTCTGAGATTGACGAGTGGACCGCGTTCCTTCCCGGCGTGCCGGCGCGAAAACTTCCCGGCGCGAATTTCTATCCCGAGGACATGACCAAAGACGAGTTCGAAGCCTGGGTGAAAACTCTTTCGCCCGAACAAAAGGAGCGAGCCGAAGGATTTTTCACCGTAATTCGCCGCGGCGCCGATCATCAGTTAAAAATCGTTCCTTACAATGAGGAATATCGAGGAGACCTCGATCTTGCCGGCAAGCTCCTGCGCGATGCCGCTGCGCTCACGGACAACGACAGCCTGAAGAAGTTTCTCACCACGCGCGCCGACGCTTTCTCCTCCAACAATTATTACGAGAGCGACATGGCCTGGATGGACCTGGACGCGCCGGTGGACGTCACCTTTGGCCCCTATGAAACCTATCTCGACGAAATATTCGGCTACAAGGCCGCCTTCGAAGCCTACATAAATGTTCGCGACGACAAGGAAACCGCGCGGCTCGCCTTCCTCGGCAAGCATTTGCAGGAAATTGAAGACAATCTCCCTGAAGATCCACAGTACAGAAATCCGAAACTGGGCGCGCTTGCTCCTATACGTGTGGTCAACGAGATCCTCTCCGCCGGTGACGGAAATCACGGCATCGCGACCGCCGCCTACAATCTGCCCAACGATGACAAAGTGGTCCAGCAAAAAGGCAGCAAGCGTGTGATGTTGAAAAATATTCAGGAGGCGAAATTCCATGCCACGCTGATTCCGATTTCGCGCGTGGTGCTCTCCCCTGCCGACCAGAAATATCTCAGCTTCGAACTTTTCTTCACGCACATCGTGGCCCACGAGCTTTGTCACGGCCTCGGCCCGCACCAAATTAAGATTCAGGGACGCGACACCAATCCGCGCATGGAGCTGAAAGAGCAGTACGCCGCGTGGGAGGAAGCTAAAGCCGATGTGACCGGACTTTTCGCCCTGCAATATTTAATGACGCAAGCCGACCAAGGAAAAATCACCATGCCACTTCCCCATGGTCCCGAAGCCGAGCGCAAACTTTACACGACGTATCTCGCGTCCTCCTTCCGCACTATGCGGTTCGGTTTGCAGGACGCGCACGCCCGCGGGCAAGCTATGCAGTTCAACTTCTTTCTAATGAAAGGCGCCTATATACCGAATGCCGACGGTACTTTCAGCCTCGACCTCGCCAAAATGAAAGACGCAGTCGTTGAACTCGATAAGGGTCTGCTGACCGCCGAAGCCAAAGGCGATTACAATTTCGCAAAAACGTGGATGGACACGAATGGCGATATAAAGCCCGAGGTAAAGAAAGCCTTGGCGCGCCTGAAATCCGTCCCAACCGACATAGAGCCCATCTTTGAAACCGCCGACAGCATCAACACCCCACACTGAGAAGAATTTATGCCTGCTGACATTTACGAAATGCACCGGAACGCGAAGGCGGGGAGTTGCGTTGCTCAAACTTTTCTGGGACTTAGCTATCTGTATGGTGACGACGTCGAGGTCAATTACGAGGAAGCCTTCAAACTTCTTTCCGCCGCCGCAAAACAGGGGGGCTCTCGCGCTACGATCGGCCTCGCGTCGATGTACGCACAAGGCCTAGGCATTCCGCGCGATGCTCAAGCGAAGCTATCCGCCTATTAGAATCCGTGGCCGCTCCAGCGAATGGTCCCGACGCGTTCTCTGCGCGAATCGAATTAGCTCGACTGTATTCGCAGGGCTCCGGTCCGGCAGTTGACGCAGAAAAGGCCGCGAAGTGTTACGAAGCCGCGCTCGCAATATCAACCGGTAAAGAAGATCCCGGAGAAGTTCAAGAAGCTAGAACATTCTTGGCTCAAGCTGGTCGGCCACAAATTCGTCATCCACGCTAAATGAATACAGACAGATCGGCAAACTCGCCTGAGTCATACGGCGCTGGAGACGAGACTCCGCTCAACGAGAACGCTCTCGCTTATCGGAGCATTCGGAACGCTTTCTTGGAAAGATTTCCGGAGCTCTGGGAGCGAATCGAGAAGAAATACGCCGCGCATTACAACTTGAAAACTCAAATTCCCGGAACCTACCCACTTTTCGAAGAAGTGCTTAAGCCGCGAGTCATTGAATTACTGGAATCCGGAACAGGCGACGACTCACTGAAACGGATTTTCTCCTTCTACGAAGAGATGGCCGGCAGTCGGGACGAAGAAGTCGTCAACCTGCTCTGGAAGTCCATTCTGGAACCTCTCGCATCCGAGAAACAGCTCATCGCCGCAGCTTGGAAATATATGGGAGAGAAAACGAAAGCGCTGGCGCGAGAAATAGCCATCCTTCGTGGCTGGGAAGACAACCTCCCGCTGGAGGGTCGTACCTGAAACCATCTTATCGTTGGAATCTCAAGGGGGAACGACGGACTCGGGGGGCACGCTCAGCGGCGAATGCCACATTTCCACAAATACAGGCACTTCGCCGAGCGGACTTTCCAAGGGACGGCCGCTGGATCACAAAAACATATCGAGTTGTCGATGGCCGTCACATGATTCTCCGACTGGGTTACATGGAGATCTGCTGTCGGGCTGCAACACGGCTGATCATTAAGCTTGAACGTATAGACGAGCGTGTACGATGTGATGGCATCGCTGCAGTTTCTGCACTCGAACTGGGATTGCTGCGCGCTCTGCAGCGCTGCTTTGTACAACATGGGAGGACCACTGGTTGCATTGGACGACTCGATCGTACCATCTTGGCGAATTCCCAACGTCACCGTCACATCGCCCACAATATGAGCGACCCTCACAAGCTGCGGATACGTAGGCGGCGACAACTTCGTGACAACAACATCGCCGTGTTTGGCGTCCGCAGGAGCGGATTCCTGAGCCGAGCAACGTCGAACGAACACGGACGACGACATTGCCGTGGCTAAAATGAAGATCAGGAGTAGCCAACCCCGTTTCATATGCCGGATTCTATACTTGACGGAATGTTTAAACTACCGCACACAAACGAATGCAACAACCGACACGGACATGCAACGAGAAGTGAAAGCAGTTCGTCATATGAATTAGGTGGAGGAAAAATGTTGGTCAATGAGCGGTTCGGAAGCTGGTTTTTTGCGGCTGCGTTTTGCGCGGCTCTGCTGTGCCCGGTTGCGGTGCTGGCGCAGCAGGCGAACCTGAAGCCGCCGACGGCGCAGCCTGGCAGCGCGACGGCAAATGGCTCAATTAAACTTGACGTGGTGGTCACCGAGAAATCCGGGCCTCCCGTTGGCGGGCTTCAGCAACAAGACTTCACTGTGCTGGACAACAAAACGCCACAGACGATCACGTCGTTTAAAGCCGTTACCGGCCGCGAAGGTCCCATCGAAGTCGTCATCGTAATTGACGCGGTAAACACCGCGTACACAACCGTGGCCGTGGAGCGCACCGGCATCGACAAATTTCTGCAAGCCGAGGGCGGACATCTGGCCTATCCCGTCGCGCTGGTTCTTTTCACCGATAAAGGGACACAGATGTTGGGAGATTTTTCGAACGACGGCGCCACGCTCAGCGCTGCGCTCGCTCAAGCCGACGCTGGTCTGCGCACTAACAGCCGCTCGACCGGCTTTTACGGCGCGGTCGATCGCATGCAGCTTTCCGTGAAGACATTAGGTCAGCTGGTCGCAAAAGAAGCTCCACGCCCCGGACGCAAAATTATTTTGTGGGTTTCTCCGGGCTGGCCGCTGCTCTCGGGCCCGCGCACACAGCTTTCCCCTAAGGACCAGCAAAGTATTTTCGATAACATCATTGCTCTCTCCAATGAAATGCTTCGGGCCCGGGTAACGCTCTATAACGTAAATCCTCTGGGCAACAGCGAATCCATCGGCCGCGCGAATTACTACAAGGATTTTGTGAAAGGTGTGAGCAAACCCAGCCAGGTGGTCGTCGGAAATTTAGGACTTCCGGTGCTGGCGATTCAAAGCGGCGGGATGGCGCTGACCTTCAACAACGACATCAGCTCGATGCTGCAACAATGCGTCGCGGATGCCGCGCCCTACTACGAAATATCGTTTATTCCAGGGCCGGTGGACCAGCGCGACGAACTCCACGTAGTGGATGTTCAGACCGCGAAGCCCGGTTTGACCGCGCGCACCCGCCAGATTTACTACGCCCAACCCCACGGCAAATTTGGAAATCTGCAGTAAGCTGGCGCGATTGTTGCCGACCTGAAGGGCCGCGCTATGAAAATCGGGACTCGGCGCGGTACGTTTGGGAATTGGGAAGAGATCAGCGAGGGAGGGTTGCTAATCTTGCTTCTTGACGCGGCCTAGCGCGCGGTGGCGCCACTTGCCGAGCTGCTTGTTCAACACATTATTGCGATCCAGAAATGAGAGCACTGGCGCGCTGCGCTTTTCTATACGCCCGCGGGCGCGTTTCAGGCGCTGGTCGTCGTTGAAAAGCTCCAGCGCGGCATCCAACGCATCGATCGCTCGCGAGCGCCTTCCGGAGAGTTGATACACTTCCGCCAAATTCAGATGGAATTGGACTTCGGAGCGCTTTAGTTGCACGGCAATCTCGCACAGTTCACATGCGCGATCCCACTTGCGTTCCGCGCGCGCAATGCACAGACCCAAAAACGAAAGGTAATAAGGGTTGCGCTGCTCAAACTCAAACGCGTTTCGCAAACGCGGAAGCGCCCGCTGCGGATAGCCATTTTTCATCAGCGCGACGCCTTCCTTGAAATCGGCGATGGCGTCAGACGGCGAGATCGTAGCTTTTTCAGTCATCAGAATGTACCGGCATACCTGAAGAGAAATTCCTTGCCCAGCCATCACTGTAGAGAAGTCCGCGAGGGAAAGTCTACTGGCCTGGCGTGCAGCCGTAACCGAAGCGGCAACCGCCGAAGCGATGAGAAGTCTCTCGGGCTAGGCGGCTTTCTTTTGGTTCTTGAGCAAGCCGAGGC
The DNA here is from genome assembly GCA_963838475.1 of uncultured Acidobacteriota bacterium. Lineage (GTDB taxonomy): Bacteria > Acidobacteriota > Terriglobia > Acidiferrales > UBA7541 > Palsa-295. The sequence goes on along the minus strand of CAWIRJ010000002.1, from coordinate 408,697 downwards.
GCAGCAGGCTTTCTGCCGTAGCGATGATGGCTTCTTCGTTCGAGCGCGGCGCCCAGCCGAGGACGCGTTTGGCTTTTTCGTTTGTAGCGCTCTTGGTTTTTCCTAGTTCTGGCAAGACCAATCCGATCGATTTGTCGAAAATTGCGGCGAGGCGAATTACCCAATCCGGCAGCACGCGTGTGGGAACGCGAGCGGCTGCCGCGCCCATACGCGCCTTCAGCAATCGGGCGATTTCCTCAAAGGTCATGAATTCGCCGGCCAGGGCCAGAAATCGTTCGCCTTTCGCGGCGGGATTGGTCATTGCACGCAAGTGCATGTCCGCCACGTCGCGTACGTCCACTATGCCGAAGGAAATGCGCGGCGCGCCGGGAAGGGCTCCGTCCATCAAACGCTGCACGATCGTGATGGAAGTTGAGTAATCCGGACCTAGCACCGGCCCAAACACGCCCACCGGATTCACCACCGCGAGTTCTAAAGCGCCGCCTTCGCGCGACATGAAATCCCACGCGGCACGTTCTGCTAAAGTTTTGGATTTCGCGTAGGCGCTCAGGTCAGCGGTGTCCGGGTCGGTCCAGTCTTTCTCAGAGTAAGGCAGGGTTCTTGGTTTCTGGCCATAACCGATTGCGGCGAAGGATGAAGTGAGCACAACGCGCTTCACTCCCGCGTCGCGTGAAGCTCGCAGCACGCGCAACGCGCCTTCGCGGGCAGGAATGATCAGGTCGTCTTCATGTTTCGGCTCCTTCGCAGGAAGGGGTGAAGCTACATGGAGCACAAAGTTACAGCCCGCCACTGCTTCCGGCCAGCCCGTATCGGACGAAAGATCAGCGGCGACAAACGAAAGCGCGCTGCGAGGTTCGGAGCCGCCCACCTTTAGCATCGCGCGCACATCGGGTTCGCGGTTCAGCGAACGCACTGTGGTTCGTACGCGATACCCCGCCGCCAAAAGTTGCAAGATGCAATGCGCACCGATGAATCCCGACCCTCCCGTAACGAGAACCGATTCCCCACTCATCTAAACCTCCGTTGGTAGACGGCTTACTTCAGCTCTGTCTTGGTGCCCAGCCCCGCATAAAGATAATTGTCGTTGTAGGCTTTTTTCAATCGGGCGAAGGCGGGTTCGCCTGTGCAATGTCCCGGAGCGATTCTTTGCACCTTCCACTTCGTTTTTAAATTCTCGACTAGCGCGTCGATCTCTTCCAGTGGCGTGGTCACCAGGTGGAAGCCGCCGAACACGACCTCCGTTCGGGGATCTACCGAGCTGGCCGCTTGCAAGATCGCTTCAATGCCCGCGTGCGAGCATCCATCGACCAGAAGCAAACCGTTCGGCCGTTTGATCGCCAGCGTCAATTCCGGCAGCTCCAGCGTCCCGGGCTTCTGCGACACTGTTCTTATAAGAAAAATTCCCGGCGACACTTCCGTCAATTGATTTACGAGAACGAAATTTCCGGTGTCGTACAGCTTGCCCCACGAGAAAGAGTCCGGCTCGGCTCCGCCGAAATACCGCATGTTCGCGGGCAGGCTGTCGTCCGCCCGCAAAAACGCTTTCGGAAACGGCGCTCCGCCAAATCCATTGCCGCCATCCGCTGGCACGTACACAGTCACGTTCGGATTCACGCTGAGCACATAGCGCAACCCTGTCGCGTGGTCCGCGTGGCGATGCGAGATCACCACAAAATCCAGCTTTGTCAGATCGATGCCGAGAGCCTTGACGTTGTGCTGGAAGGTGGCGGCATTATTTCCGGTGTCGAACAGAATGCGCTTTCCGTCGTGCTCCACGAAGGCGGAAAATCCCCAATCTTTCGTCAGCTCCTTCGATTCTCCAAATGCGTCGTAAAGAATTGTCACTCGGTCCTGTGCGCGGCAAGGAATTGTCGCCACGAACATCAGCAGAAACGCCACGAACTTCAGAAGGTGGAATCTCACAGAACGCCTCCTCGATTTTTCGATTCACGATTCCAAGCCGTGTATCTTACTCCTCTGCTTTCGCTGTTTTGGCTCTTAAATCTGTATAATGCGACGGAACAATTTCACCCGACTAGACAATGGCGCTCCCCAGCGGCACGAAAATAGGGCCCTACGAAATTATCGCTCCGATTGGCGCGGGCGGCATGGGCGAAGTGTTTCGCGCGAAGGACACGCGCCTTGGCCGCGATGTCGCCATCAAAGTCCTCCCTGAAACATTTGCAAAAGATGCCGACCGTTTGCGCCGCTTCGAACAAGAAGCTCGCGCGGTTGCTGCGCTGAACCATCCCAACATTCTCGCCATTCATGACATTGGCGAATACAACGGCTCGCCTTACCTTGTCTCCGAACTTCTGGAAGGACATTCGCTTCGTGCGGAAATGAACAATGGCGCGCTGCCCACGCGGCGCGCGGTGGAGTACGCGGCACAAATCGCGCAGGGCCTGGCTGCCGCGCACGACAAAGGCATCGTACATCGCGACCTGAAACCGGAGAATGTTTTTGTCACGCACGACGGCCGCTTGAAGATCCTGGATTTCGGCCTCGCCAAGCTGGCCAAGTTGCGGGCCGCCGCGGACGACAGCGCGACTTTGACCTTGGATGACGCGCAACAGGAAACGACTCCTGGGGTTGTGCTCGGCACCGTCGGCTACATGTCGCCGGAGCAAGTTCGCGGTGAACCGGCCGACGCGCGCTCGGATATTTTCGCTCTCGGAACAATTTTGTACGAAATGCTCTCGGGCCAGCGCGCTTTCAAGCGCGACACTTCCGCCGAAACGATGACGGCCATCCTGAAAGAAGACCCGCCGGAAATCAGCGCGTCAAGCAAGCCGGTCGCGCCGGCTATCGAAAGAACTGTCCGGCGTTGCCTGGAGAAAAAACCGCAGCTACGCTTTCAATCCGCGCGCGACCTGGCATTCGATCTGGAAGGCCTTTCCGGAAGCACGGCTGGCAGCGGCATGCACCCAGCCGACGCGTCCGCTGAGCCGACACCGACAAGCCGCAATTGGCTGATTCCGCTTGTCGCCGGTTTGGTCCTCGCGCTCATAGCCGGGGTCGCAGGGTGGTTCTTCGGCGTGCGCAACTCCGCCACCACTCCGCCTGTCTATCATCAGCTTACGTTTGAACGCGGCCTGGTTTACGCCGCGCGATTCGCTCCCGGTGGACGCCCGATTTATTACAGCGCGGCCTGGAAGGGCCAGCCCGTTCAAATTTATTCGACGGTTCCCGACGGCCCTGAATCGAGGCCGTTGAATCTGGTCAACTCCACTTTGTTTGCGACGTCTCCGTCCGAATTGGCAATCTCCCTCGGTTGCAAAGATCGCTATATCGGAAATTGTGAAGGGACTTTGGCCACCGTGCCCATTTCCGGTGGAGCGCCGCGGCAAATCGCGGAAGGCGTTCTTTCCGCGGACTGGACTGCCGACGGCAGCGATATGGCGGTTATCCGCCAAGTGGGCGGAAAATATCGCGTTGAATTTCCCCGCGGCAATGTGATCTACGAGAGCGTTAGATCGCTGGGATACTTGCGCATCTCGCCACGCGCAAACGCTGTTGCATTTGCAGTATTTGTGAGCCCTGACGGCGACGCGGGATCGGTAATCGCCGTCGACAGGAGCGGAAAGCAACTTATCCGTACGCCCGATTACATCAGCGTGGAGGGTGTCGCGTGGGCAGCGTCGGGGGAAGAGGTTTGGTATGCGGCCACCATGACTGAGGGCTGGGCCGACGCCATCCATGCCACCTCCCTTAAGGGCAAAGAGCGAACTGTTCTTCGGCTACCCGGCATGTTGCGGCTACACGATGTTTCACATGACGGCCGCATTTTGCTTTCCCGAGAATCCTGGCGCAGCGGCTTGCAATTTCGGGGAGCGGCCGATTCCAAAGAACGTGATCTCTCATGGCTCGACTACGCTCAATTAAGGGACCTCTCATCAGACGGCGCGCAGATCGCATTCGACGATTGGGGATCCGCAGCAGGCGCTGTGGGCCTGGCCTACGTGCGAAAATCTGACGGATCCCCGGCCGTGAAGCTGGGCGCATGGGCCACGCCTGTTCTTTCGCCGGACGGCACGCGGGTATTAGTAAATCAAGCTAGCGAAGTAGGCCAAGGGGCACAGCTTGCTTTGCTTCCCACCGGAGTCGGAGAAACACAGACACTGAAGTCCACTGGACTTCAGCAAATGGGCGCCAAGGGGTTTATGCCGGATGGAAAATCTATCTATTTCGCAGCCGACGATGGTCATGGCTGGCGAATTTATATTCAAGACCTGGCCGGCGGCACGCCGCGCGCCATCTCACCAGTGATTGCCGGCAGGCCTTCGCACTTTGAAACTCAACTGGCCTCACCCGATGGCAAATTTATTTTCGCTCCCGAGCTGGACGGAACCGGCAGCCTCTATCCCGTGGCCGGCGGAGAACGGAAGATAGTCCCAGGTTGGTTACCGCAAGATTTTTGGATCACTTGGTCGGCGGATGGGCGCTCGGCCTACGTATATCACGACGAAAAAACGTCAGCGCCGGTTTACAAACTCGATTTAGCAACCGGAAAACGAGACCTGGTGACCACTCTCGCGCCGAGCGATCCGGCTGGCGTAACTGCCGTCTTAAACGTCCGCATGACTCCCGACGGCAAAACCTACGCCTACTCCTACGACCTAGAACTTTCCGACCTCTTCATAGTTGAAAACGTGCGATAGGCTATGAAGGCTATGCAACGAAACAACGGGGGCTCTTTCTCACCGAGAACAATCTTACGCTCGATCCGCTTTCTGCTTTTTGGCCCAAGAATGCAACTTTTCTTGTGCGCCTTTTTGCTGTTTACTTTCGCTCGCGGATTATCAGCCCAATCCAAACCTGAAGAAGTGGTCTTTCGGAGCGGCGGACGGCAATTGCACGGGTTTCTTTGGAAGCCAGAGGGAACGGGCCCTTTTCCCGCCATCCTGTGGAATCACGGCAGCGAAAGGTTGCCGGGCTCCCAGCCGACTCTAGCCGATTTCTACACCGCGCATTCTTACGTCTTCTTCGTTCCGCACCGCCGTGGGCAAGGCCGCTCTCCGTCCCCGGGTGATTACATCCAGGATTTGGTTGCGCAGGCCACTCCAGGCGAACGCGCCATGGTGTCTCCTTGAGCAAGGCCGCCAGTATAGAACTGAATTTGCCATGGAGCGAGTTCCAGGGGATGACGGACAGCAGCTAAATTCTTGCTGAACTCTAGCTGAACAGGTAAGCACAGGGAATGTAATGGGTTGCATCGAAAATTAACACTGGAACCGGCCACTATAGTGCTAGACTTCGCGGCGTCCCGCCTCTCTAATTTCGAGTAGCTACTTAAATGGCATCGCCAGCGCCTCAGCCCATCTTGCGTTTTGGACCTTTCGAGGTAGATGTGTCCGCGGGACAGTTGCGAAAAAATGGCGCGAATGTACACATCCAAGACAAGCCGTTACGGTTGCTGGCAGTTCTGGCGGGACGCCACGGGAAGTTAGTTAGCCGTGAGGAACTTCACAAGGCACTTTGGCCCGATCAGACATTCGTTGAATATGAAGACGGGCTGAATACCGCCGTAAAGAAATTGCGTGAGACCCTTTCCGACCGCCCCGAGAAACCGCAGTTCATCGAGACAGTTCCGCGGCGCGGCTATCGCTTTATCGTCCCGGTTCAGGAAGTCTTCGACGTTCCTGCCGGTTCGAAGACCGATGAAAACCTGGGTACGAACGCCGCTCCAGCTCAATCCGGATTTGCCGTGCCGGCACAGCGCCGGCCGCTCAGATGGGTAATCCTGCTAGCACTCCCAATTGTAATTGTGGCTTGCGCCTATGTTGCATGGAGACATTTTCGTCCCAAGCCGCAACCGGGCCCGGCCATAGCGATGCTGGCCGTGCTACCTTTCGAAAACTTGACCGGAGATGCCGAAGAGGAGTATGTGAGCGACGGCTTCACCGAAGAGATCATCACGCAGTTGGGCCGGCTGAATCACGATCAACTGCGGGTGATCGCGCGAACGTCAATGATGACTTATAAAGGAAGCCACAAGCCGATCCGTCAGATCGCGAGCGAGCTCGGCGTGAATTACGTGTTGGAAGGCAGCATCCGGAATACAAGCGATGGCTTGCGCGTGACGGCACAATTGATTCGGGCGGACGATCAAACACATCTGTGGGCGCGCGAATATGACCGGCCGCTCGGCGACCTGGTCAAGGTCCAAGGCGAAGTGGCGGAGGCTGTGGCGCAAGAGATTCAAGTGCGGCTCAGTCCTGAAGCGGAGCAAACACTCGCCGGCGTTGCGCGAGTGGATCCGGAGGTATATAGCGCGTATCTGAAAGGCAGATTCTTCTGGAATAAAAGGTCCCGAGACGGTCTGACCATGGCCGTTGCTTTCTTTGAACAAGCCGTGCAGCGGAATCCGAATTATGCGCCGGCGTATGCGGGTCTCGCGGATGCTTACAACGCCTTGGTGTTTTATGGTTTTGTATCTGGTCCGGATGGAATTCCCAAGGCGAAGGCGGCCGCAACAAGGGCGGTGGAACTCGATGGCTCTCGAGCTGAGGGGCACGCTTCGCTCGGTTACATTTATTTCATGTGGGAGTGGGACTGGCCAGCGGCGGAGCGGGAGTTTCAGCGCGCCATCGAATTAAACGGAAATTATGTGCCGACGTACCAATGGTATGCGTTGTACCTCGCGGCGATGGGACGCGGCCCTGAGTCCCTGGTGCAAATTCGACAGGCACGCGAACTCGATCCCTTCTCGGTAATCGTGGCATCGGCATCAGGCTATGTTGCGTATTTTGCGCGTCAGAATGGCCAAGCTGCGATTGAAGCGGAAGCCGCGTTGCGGGAAGAGCCGGATTTCATGGTGCCACACGCTGTTCTGGGCTTGGCGTCCGAAGCACAAGGCAACTACGGGAAAGCTATCCTCGAATTTCAAAAGGCTCTTCAACTTTCCAATAGCCAGCCTGCCGCGTACCTCGACTACCTGGGACACGCTTACGCGATTTCCGGAAATCGGCGCGATGCCAATAAAATACTCGCCCAAATAAATCAGAACGCGCAAGGTGTTATCGGCGCACCGGCCTACCGAGCGGCCACGCTTGTTGCTCTCGGCGAAAAGGACGAAGCGCTAAAGGCTCTTGAGGGCGGCTCGGAGAAAGGTTCGTACGGATTCATGTGGATAAAGGTCGATCCGCGTTTTGATGCATTGCGCTCGGATTCGCGGTTCCAATCGCTCATGAGCCGTGCGGGCCTCACAAAAGTGAGCAATTAGACTATTCGGACGTTGGCTTCGCCCCCGGAACGCGGCTTTTCAGGAATTTGATCTGGCCATCGTGGTTGGATTCGTGTTCAGCGACGTGAAACCATTTGGCGTAGTTGTTCGCCGAGAAGTCGCCCTGGGTAACGACCGTCGCTAACCACTTATCGTCGCGAGTGCGAAATTCGGCAAGGCTCTTTTCTCGAGCTTGATGCAGGGCATCCAGGTAATAGTCAAGGCTGTTTCCTTTGATGGCCTTGCGTGCCGGCTCTCCGAGATTCATCGGAATGTCCCACTTTTTCTTCATTTCGTCGGACCACGAGTCCCAGCTCATCCCGCCAAAGGTGTTCATCTGATAGTAAGTTTCGGTGGCCGCCAGATGTAAGAGAAGGGCGCCTATGGTGTTGGCCTTGGCATCCAGCAGAAAGTCAAGATCCGGCTGGGACAAGCCCTGCACGTTATGTACAACCTGCTCGCGTGTGAAGGCCAGCATGGATATCAGCGTTCCGATCTCGGGCGTGTAGCCAGGTTGCGGCCCGATAATCCATGCGTTTTCCGCAGCGCTGGTTGACGCGGTAACAGCGGCAAGAGCGGAGAACCCAACTGCCATCCCGATCCCGACCTTAAAGAAATTGCGCCGGGTGGGCACACATTCGACTGGGGGCATGGGACATCCTCCATCGTAGATTCGATTTGTTGAAGGGATCATACTGCAATGAAAGCAAACTGGCGAGCCAATCTCGCGCGACCTTAAACACCGGGGACTGCTTAGCGGAACCCGCCTTCCGATAACGTGTTAACTGGTACCCCAAAATTTAGCTCGCTACCGGTGTCACGCCGATGTACTTAACCAGCAGAACATCGTTCCCTTTTTCGCTGTATATCAGCTCATCCACTAATTTTTGACTTAGCAAGACGCCATATCCGCCGGCGCGCATGCCTTTCGCCTCTCGTATGTCCATGTGGCGTAGCGGGTCGTCCTCTGGATTCGCGATAGCGGCGTGCTCGATTTCATCCAGCGTGAAACCTTCGCCAGGATCCTTTACGCGGCACATGACCATGTGTTTGGCTCGAACATAGGAGATTTCCACGTATTGGTCGTCGCGGAAATGGCCGCCGTACTCAATTGCATTCATCAGAATTTCGCGAAATGCAAAAGCTACCGCATCGCTTTCCCGTTCGGGTAAGTTGGCAATTTCGCGCATAAACTGAATCAGCCTCTCAGCCGTCTTTAAATCGCAACGCGCCGCGAGGTGGATCCAGTCTGGCGTTGCCGAGATGATCTCGATGCCGTCATCCCAACAAGGTTCTTCTGCAGCGGTTAATACCATGTCAGCAAGTGTGGCCAGCGAAAAGGGTTTTGAAAAGTAGCCAAAAGCGTGTTCACGCATGGACGCGATGACATCGTCCGGCAAACTTTCTTCCGTCAGAATAATCAGCCGCGTGTGAGGGCGTACGTTTCGAACTTTGCGAAGGAGTTCGATGTCTTCCTTGCCGGAAGTTTTTTCACTGGTGATGATCAGATCGAAATGTTTAGCGGCAGCCAGCTCCAGCGCGATCTTGTTGTCAGGCGCATGGCGAATGTTCCAAACCAATGGATCAAGCAGATGCCAGAGCAACTCGCGAACGTCAGGGTCAGCGTCGATCAGCAGCGCGTCTTTTTGTTCCGACCGTTGAATTCCGAAATGTGGAGAGGGACTCATGTTTCCGCCGGGATAAGACAAGGTACCTAGAGCAGACGATTGCGTCCATTGTCAAAATTACTAAAGGAGTTTGAGAACGTTTTTTCATCGCTGCCGGAGATTTGCCCCGGATGGCCTTTTTAGTCAGTACTTTGGCATGCTAGTCCGGAAACAGCGCCCAACTAAAGCCTGACCCGCCCCAAAATCGCTTCGAGCCAGAACATTCGGCTCCGTTCTGGTGTCTAATTACCAAAGGGAGCCAGGAAACCAAATTTTCGCTGGTTAAGTCTAAGATTGTGTCCGCCAGCCGTGAAATAGGAGCTGCTATGAGCCCACGGTCCCCGCGTTGCATCACCTTCGCATTTTTTCTCGCAATAGTACTCAGTAGCGGCTCCTCTACAAGGGCGCAAGGCTCGGGCTGTCCCTGCCCTCCTTCGAAGAACGAAGCTCCATCGCACGCCACGGCGCAACCCGTCGCGCTCCACAGCGAGCCGGACTTCAGCGACGCGCAGAATAAATGGCAGCTCGAGGCTGCGGATCTGCGATCGCAGGTTGACACGGTGAATCCCACTCTGCGCGAGGAGCGTGATGCTTTTTGGCGGAAGCCGCTCACAGAATATCGCGACATGGCGAGAGGTGCGGCCTCGGTGACTACGATTGGTGATTTCATCGGGAACCAGCCGGAGTTTTCTTCGGTAAAAGGGGCCACTTGGGTGATTGCGACGTTTGAAAGCTTTCACGTGTACGCGGTCGATCACGATTATGAATTGCTTTACACCGAGATAAATTTTCGCGTTGAAAATGTTCTCAAGCTGCCGGAAGGATTGTCGCTATCGGACGGGGCGCTCGCAGACGCAGGCGTTGCCGGCGGCCGGGTGAAAACGCCCGGAGGCGAAATTTTGACGTCGCGAGTCGAACCCCAGAAGTATGCGCTTCAGCCCGGCCATCGATACCTGCTGCAGTTGTTGTACGAGCCCAAAGGCGAATTCTTTGTCGCGAATCAGAGGTGGGATCTTACTTCAGGAAAAGTTGAGCCCTATACCGGAATCGCGTTGGAAAGGCTCGCGAACAAAGAATTCCGCCATCGTCGGGATGACCGTGCCGGAGCTGATCAAGTATCTGCCATCGGTCCTGCCCGATGAACCCGACGAATAACCACCTGAGTAAAGTGCGAGTACGCTTTCGCTGGACTGACTCATTTGCACGCGCCCCAATATTGATCGGTGTAGAACAGAACTGCGTACCAATCGGACTCGAGGCGTCGTACAAGCCGGACCTCGCACGGGATACCATCAAACTTGCCTGGTTGGTGGCTTTTGGCCGCCGTTGAAAGCTTGTCCGCGGGATCGAAAACAAGGTAGGCCGTATTGTCGGCTATTCCGGCAAATCCAGACATATCCCATTCGATATGCTTCAACTCTGTGGTTGATTCAGGCCGTGCGAGAACCGCGTTCTTGTAAGACTGCGATCGCGTTACCCACTTGGCGGTTTCGTGAAGTTCAAATGGATGGTTGCGTTCGTAGAAGAATAGGGACAGTAAAGTAACCCAGAGCACCGCCAACATAGCAATCGTCGGTAAAAGCTGCTGGTAGCGTTTGGCAATGGTTTCCTGAATCATCCAAACAATCGAACCGACGCTGACCACGGTGAGCAGTAGTGCGAAACCGATGTCAAACAAAAAAGCGATATCTGGGTGAGAGAACGCTACCAGGATGAATATGACGGATCCAATAATTGCGACGTAAGCCGTCGGCCGAAAACGATGCCATTGAGCCTTAGTCATTGGTTTCTCCCATGCAAATAAAGTATAGCTTTCCATAATTGTCCAGGTTCCTCGGGTAGTCGTAAGTAACCAAGGACAACGGCATTTAACTGCAAAAATTAGGTACTAAGTTGACCCGGGAAATCATCTTCGCGGCTATATTGCTCGGCGTCCTTTCGCCTGTAAAATAGTAACCCCTCTTTTTTCATTGTGATACGAGTCCGAGTCGATGCTGCATATTAGGAACGAATTACGGCACGATTCTTGCAAGACAAATGTCGAGTAAGTCGCTAGACTTAGTGGGCTAGGGCGGCTTGCGACCGATTCGAACCGGATTCGACCGCGAATGAAGATCAACTACTCAGCCGACAACGCGCGCAAAGACCTGCTGGCAGGCGTGACCGTAGCGGCCATTTCCCTGCCGCAAGCCATGGCCTACGCCCTGATTGCCGGCGTCGATCCTCGCTTTGGCCTTTACTCCGCAATTGTGATCACGCTGGTCGCTTCGGTTTTCGGTTCTTCCTCTCACCTGATTAACGGCCCTACCAACGCGATATCGCTTGTCGTTTTCAGCGCGCTAGCCTATTTCAGCACTGATGCACACTTACAAGCGTACCAAGCCATGTTCCTGTTGGGCATCATGGTTGGCTTGATACAAATCCTGATCGCCGTCTTCAAGCTGGGCGACTTGACGCGCTACATTTCGGAATCCGTAGTCATAGGTTTTATGGCCGGCGCCGGCACGCTCGTCGCGGTCACCCAAATCGGCAACCTTACCGGCATGCAAGACCGCGGCACGGGATTGCAGCACGTCCTTTACCGCACTTGGATGACGCTGCGCGACGGCCACATGAATCCGCGCGCTCTTGCAATCGGTCTCTCCACCATCGTGCTCGCCGTTGCGCTCAGATACCTTGTGCGCAGATATCGTTTGCCGCAATTCGACATGCTGGTTACCCTGCTGATCGTCGCTGGTGTTGCCGCGTGGTTTGGCTGGTCGAGGCCAGGAATCGACGGCAAGACAATTATTACGACAGTCGCGAGTATCCCGCGCAATTTGCCCACGCCGCATCTTCCGCAAATACAGCTTTGGTGGATCAAACAAATGTCGGGCAGCGCTCTGGCCATCGCGTTCCTCGGACTCCTCGAAGCGCTGGCCATTGCAAAATCCATCGCGAACACCACGCGACAGAAGCTCGATTACAACCGCCAATGTATGGCGGAAGGTTTGGCCAACTTAACCGGAGGATTTTTCCAGTGCTTGCCCGGGTCGGGATCGTTAACGCGTTCGGCAATCAATTTTCAGGCAGGCGCGGTGAGCCGCATGTCGGGAATTTTCGCGGCTGGGACGGTCGCGCTGGTAGTAGTCGCTATGGCGCCGTACGCGCGTTTTATTCCCAAGGCGGTTTTGGCCGGGTTGCTGGTAATCACCGCAGCCAGACTGGTGGATTGGAAGCGCCTGAAATATGCGGTGCGCGCTTCGCGCTATGACGCGCTGCTGGTCGCCGTCACCGCCTTCTCCGCGATATTTATCAGCGTTGAATTCTCCATATTGATCGGAGTGGCGCTCTCCATTCTTTTGTTCGTCCCGCGCGCCGCGCTTATGCGCTTTTCCGAATTGACGGTCACCGGCGACCGCGTGGTTCGCGAGCGCCTGCCTAGCGATCCAGTTTGCACGTCGTTGATTCTTTATGACCTGGAAGGCGAACTGTTTTTTGGCGCAGCGCCCGAGCTGGACCGCTTATTCGTTAAAGTTAAGCAACGCACGGAACTTGAGAAAATTCGCTTCGTGATTTTGCGCGTGAAACGTACGCACTATCCCGACATGGTTTCCATGGAGCGTTTCGATCATTTCCTCCGCGAGATGGAAGCGCGCGGCGTGACCGTGCTGCTCTGCGGTGTCCAAACCGGATTTGCAAACGTCATGCGACGCCTACATTTTCAGGACTGGCTGCCCGCCGACCGCGTTTTCCACGAAGAACCGCAGGTGTTTTCTGCCACCCTCAAAGCCGTTCGCCATGTTTACGAACTGATCGGAGAAAACACCTGCGAACATTGCCGCCGGAATGAATCCTCCGGCTCCGAACTTCGCGAACTATATTATTTGGTCTAGCCCTACTCCTGCAGTATTCCTGTAACGATCGTGTTGTTGTCCGTCTCGATCGCCAAGACTTCTTTGCCTTGCTCCACGATCACAAAATTGAAATTCATCGCGGACATTCCCGACGGCGTGATTGTGGCAGTCGCGGTGCAGTTCGAAGCAACCGTATAAGTTCCTGTTACTGCAACCGACGGAGTAATTGTCCCGTTCACGCTTATGCCGACGGTGCCGGTAAGCGTTCCGTTCTCCACCGTGCCGACCTTCTTTTCCTTCAAAACTAACTGGCCGGCCAGCGCTACTTGACCGGTTCCTACATCCTCACCGGAAAGCTGCAACGAGTAAGTGTGAGCCAGGGTAGCGTCGGTACAAGAGGCAATGGTCCCCTGCGCGACGGCAAAGCTCGATTGAACGTGATTCGTATCCGTCTGAAGTAGGAACGCCCCTTTGTTGGTGTTGTTCATCACGAAGTTATCATGCTCCGTTTGATCGTCCTGGTTGGTGAATGTGGCCGTTCCGGTGCAGGTTGGCTCGATCTCGTAGGTGCCGGTGAACGTAAAGCTGACGATGGACCCGTCGATGCTCTTCGTTGCCGATCCAGTTATGTTCCCTGCTCCGTCGGCGGTGATCTGATAGACGCTTGATGCCGGTTGCGACGACCCGTTCAAACCTAAACCTATCGTGCTGATTCCATACACACCCTTTACACTTTCGGCCGTACAGGTTGTGCCTCGCGCTGCCGAAGCACCCATCATCGATGCGACAAAAAACAGAATTGCGATACCAGCGTTTTTAAAGCTCATGCGCGCCGCTTCTTCAGTCAGTTGCATTTTGGCTCCCGGGATTTTTGGCGAAGTTTGAACTTCGGCTTGATTTGAAAAACGCCGGAGATTCTACACCGATCTTTCCAATCACGCACGGCGAAATTGTTTCCGCCGTCGTCTGACAAGTTCACAATCCTGCACGTACTAGTACAAGAATCATCAAACGCCAACTTGCCTGTTGGCAGCAGGATTGGTATGCTCGTGGTACAGAAACCGGGGGATTTGGCTTACCTGCACACGCGCGAACCACTCACAAGCTTTCCCGATGGTCCTGGCCATCACCCCGCCGGCAGTTGTTACAGAAGTCGAACCTGGGCCCAAGTCTGAGGCAGATCTGGTTTCCTCCGCAGCACGGCGGTGGTGTAAATGTCAGACAGCCCGACTCGCGAAGTCACGCTACTCCTTCACGCCTGGGAAAACGGTGACGAAGAAGCGCTGAAGCGCCTAACCGTTCTTGTTTATGAAGAACTGCACCGGCTTGCCAAGCGTTTTATGGCCCGCGAAACGCGCGGCCATACCCTCCAGACTACCGCCCTCATCAACGAAACCTACGTCCGCTTGGTTGACCTTAAAAACGTGAGTTGGCAGAACCGCGCTCATTTTTTCGCCATTTGCGCGCGCATGATGCGCCGGATCCTCACAGACTTCGCCCGCGCGAACCGCTCCCAAAAACGTGGAGGCGAAGCTGAGCACATTACCTTCGACGAAGCGCTTTTCCTTTCTCCCAATTTACCTACCTATCTGGTGTCGCTCGACGACGCCCTCAACAAGCTGGCCGAAAAAGACGAGCGTAAATCGCAAGTCGTGGAGCTGCGTTTCTTCGGCGGATTAACCGTTGACGAAACAGCCGAAATATTGAAAATCTCGAATGAAACGGTTCACCGCGACTGGACTTTCGCCAAAGGCTGGCTCCTGCGCGAAATGGTTCACGAAGATCGCTCCGGAATACGGTCATGAACGCGAGGCTGAACGATCTCGATGGAGCCTGAGCGCTGGGAACGCGTCGAAGATCTGTACCATGCCGCGCTGGACCAGCACGAAAGCGCGCGCGGCGCATTTCTGCGACAGAGTTGCAATGGCGATGAAGCCCTTCGCCAGGAAGTGGAATCGCTTCTCTATTACGGCGTTCGCGCCGACAGCTTCATTGAAACTCCCGCGCTCGAGCTAGCCGCCGAAAGTTTCGCGAATCAGGACTCTGACGGCCGCGCCATGCTCGGCCGGCGCATCGGACAATACGAATTAGTCGCGAAGCTGGGCAGCGGCGGTATGGGCGAAGTCTATCGCGGCGTTCGCGCCGACGATCAGTTCCTTAAAGAAGTCGCCATCAAACTGATCCGCCAGGGATACGACACTGCTTTGATCGTTCGCCGCTTCCGAAACGAGCGGCAGATTCTGGCCAGCCTGGAGCATCCGAATATCGCTTCCCTGCTCGATGGCGGCACCAGCGAAGACGGCCTTCCTTTTTTCGTGATGGAATTAGTGGAAGGGCAGCCCATCGATCAGTATTGCTCCGCGCATAATTTGGACACGCGTGAACGATTGAAACTTTTTCGCAGCGTCTGCGACGCAGTACAGTACGCGCATCAGAACCTGGTCGTTCACCGCGATTTGAAGCCGCAGAATATTATGGTCACGCCGCAAGGCGTTCCCAAGCTTTTGGATTTCGGCATCGGCAAAATTCTGAGTTCCTCGCAACAGCCGCCCGGCGCAGATCATACGTTCACGCTACTGCCCATCATGACTCCGGACTATGCCAGTCCCGAGCAAGTGCGTAACGAAGCCATCACCACCGCAACCGACGTTTATTCGCTGGGCGCGATTCTTTACCTGCTTCTTACCGGCCGGCACCCTTATCGCGTAAATACCACTTCGCTCAACGAAATTGTGAACGCCATCTGCTCCACCGAGCCTGAAAAGCCAAGCGCCGCGGTAATGCGTCGCACCACCAATGAAGATTCCTCGGCGAACCCTTCTTCTCCTGAAGGATCGGCCTCGCTTGAATTTTCTCCGGAGCGCGCCGAAAAGCTGCGGCGAGAGTTATCAGGCGATCTCGACAATATAATTCTGAAAGCCCTGCGCAAGGAACCTGCCCGCCGCTACGTTTCCGTGGACCAATTCTCTGAAGACATACGCCGCTATCTCGAAGGCCGCCCGGTGAAAGCAGCTAGCGGGACGGTGCAATATCGCGCGCGTAAATTCGTCAGGCGCCATCAAGCCGCTGTTACTGCCGCCATCCTGATAGCAATCGGATTAATCGCAGGCGCTGCGGCCATCGTGCGCGAAGCGCGCATCGCCCGCTTCCAGCAGCAACGTGCCGAGCGCCGTTTTCAAGATGTCCGGGCGTTGGCAAATTCGCTGATGTTCGACGTACACGACGCAATCAAGGACCTTCCCGGAGCCACCAAAGCTCGCAAGCTTCTCGTAGATCGCGCGCTCCATTATCTGGACGGCCTGGCCAGTGATGAAGGCAACGACGTTTCGCTGCAGAAAGAACTGGCCACTGCGTACGAGAAAGTTGGCGACGTCCAGGGCGATCCCCACTCCGCCAATCTGGGTGACACGACCGGAGCGCTCGCCAGCTACAAAAAGGCTCTTGCGATCCGGGAGTCCATCGAGCGAGGCGGTGACCATTCGGAGGATGCCGAGCAATTTCTGGCTGCTGATTATCATCGCCTGGGGCTCGTCTCCAACTCGCGCGGCGATTGCCCGGGCGCTATGGAATATTTCCAAAAAGCTTTCACCATCAAAGAACGCGTTTTGAATCCCAGCCCGGAATCCCAGGAATCGCTCGCCGGCGAATATTTTTCGATGGGCCAATGCCAGGCTTCTACAGGAGATCTGCAAGGAGCGCTGGAAAGCTATCGCAAGTCCGCAACAATTCGCGAAGAGACTGTGTTCACCTCTCCCGCGCTGGAAGCCAATATGCAAACAAGGCTTGCCGGCACTTACGGATTCATGGCCGGAGTATTTAACAGGCAGGGAGATCTTGACCAGGCGATCGCTATGCAAGTGAAAGCCATGGCCATCTTGAAGCGTTTGGCGGAGGCCGACCCGGAAAACGCTACTTATCAGCACTACATTTGCGAAAGCTATTATTGGACGGGCTACTACGAACAGAAAAAAAATGAATTACCTGCTGCTCTGGCAAATCTTCAACAGGCTCTGGTCGGTTTCCAGCGCATCTCCGCGGCGGATCCCGCCGAAGTCCGTGCCCGGCGCTACATCGGATATTGCTACACCCACATCGGTGCGATTCAAAGCGCCTTGGGACAATCTGCCGAAGGAATGATAAATCTACGCAAAGGGCTGGACGCGGCGCAACAAATGCGACGCGGAGATAATTCCGGCACCTATGTCACGCTGCCAGATATAGTGGACGCTTATAATGCCATCGCACTGGCCTACTCGCGCGACGCGGAGCAGCCCCACATGTCGCGCACGGAAAAAATAACTCGCTGGAACCAGGCGCGTTCAGCCTACCAAACCGGGCTGAACACTTTGCTAGAAGCCAAGCATCTGGGCGCTTCCGATTCCCTGGTTGCCCCGGCTCAAAAAGACCTCCTCGCCAAAATCGCGAACTGCGACGCCAAGCTCTCTGAACTGAGTGCTTCAGCCAAGCCTTAGGCGGTAACTAGCTCGAAACTTCTGCCCAGAGCCTCGAACCCGAGTCTTCCCGACGGGGAAAAAACGTCCATGACAGCTTTGGGCCGCATATCCCGCTATAGAGGGGGGACCGGCTACGCTGACCGGAACGGTCACCTGTGGCACCGTTAAAGAGACTGTCACCAGCACCCTCGTTTTCCAATAGCGAGCTCTAAAGCGAGAGCGATTGGCGGCAGAAGACCCGAACGAACAGGCGAAAAATTCCCCCGCAGCATGCGGCGCCCTCCCAGAAATTGGGAGGAGCACCGCATTTTCTCTTTCAGCGATCGTTGTGCACCACGCCGATCGCCTGATTCGGGCAGGGTAAAAATGTATAAGTGATATCGATCGTGGCAGTTTTAAAATTGCGAACTATTTCAGGGTCTTTGGCCCAATACGAGCCCGCAGGGAAATTGGACTTGTTATCCTCGAAAAACTTTTGAACCTTCTCGTCACTGAAGACGTCGCCGGCCTTTATACCCCAAACTAACCGGCTCTTGGTCTTCGCATCAAGGCCGTAAACCTCGACCTTTCCAAATCGGAATTGTCGTTGCTCGTCGAGCTCGAACATGATCGACACGGTTTGATGAGCGTTATCAATGTCTGTGAGCGGCAGCGCCACCATGTCGATGTAGCCCTGTTGGCCATAGAGTTTATGTAACGCTTCGAGGCCATATCTGATATCTCTCGCACTAAAAATGTCTCCGTCCTGCATCGGAATGGCAGCCCGCAGTTCATCCATGGGAAAAACGGGCCGGTATGGATCGACGGGCACCGTATCGTTGGGGACGGACTCGGCCCGTCTGTGAACTACCGATCCTTCGATCCAGGTCTCCACGGTTTCGAAGTGCGTACCTGGTACTGCACGAAAATCGATATGCCCGAGGCGATACTGAAGACCCTCGTCAACGTGCGCGGTAATCGCATAACGTCCATCGTCGCCGCCAACCGGTACCGCTCGCACAGTCACTTCGGCCGTGAAATAGCCTTGATCTCGCCAAGGTTCCCGCAACGCATCTTGAACCTTGTCGAGCCAATCAGGATCGCGCTCAAACAAACTATCCTTCAGTGAGGTGATGGCTGGCTGAAGTTCTGCCGGGGTCAACGAAACCGGCCCGTCGAATGTAACGCTGTCGACGTAGTTCTTTGCTTTGTCCGGCCCCATTGGAGCTTTCTGAAGGGCATCGCAAAACACGCCCGGACCAGCGCAACACGTATCGAAGGTTGGAGACTGCGCCTTTGCAGTAGCGCCGCCAAGACACACACAGGCCAGCAAAAAGAACGCGACGCGACGAAGCGGCTTTACGAACATGTTCGAAATATAGGCCTGGAGCCTGGCTCACCGCAAGCGTTCTAAAAGTAAGAAAGAGTGTCGTAACTAGAAGTGTATCGGAAGGGTTCCTTGAGGCGGCTATCTATAGAATTGAGCTAACTAATTGGGGGGTCGCACTTCCTTGCTGTCGAACACGCGATCGATCCTGACGAACCAAAGACACTCGCCCTTCGCGCTGCATGAGTATTGATGTTTCTCATTGCTCGGAACTTGAGCGTAGCCACCAGGACCGAGAACGGCCGGCGGCATGCTGAACATCTCGACTTTGAATTCGCCTTTAATCACGATTATCTCTTCAACCGCGGTGTGAAAATGCCACGCGTAGACGCAGCCTTTCTCCATTTTTACCAAGACCGCTGACGGACCGGTGTCTGGATCTCCCGCTTCGAGCGCTGTCTGAAGGCACGGTATGTCTGAATGTGAAGCAAAATTCGCGTTCTGCAAAGGGTGAATCACGGGTTCGCGCGGCGAATCGGAGGAGGCAGACGCACTGACGCAAATGAGCAAGACGCCAACTGAAATCGCGCGGAGTGTGCTACGGCGGAAATTAATGTTGCGAGTCGTAGTTGGCTTCATGATGGACTCCTCGGCGGCCACTGCTCGCGCGCTGGGCCGACCGCGAGAGAATACCAGAATTTCGCTGCGTTGGATTAGCATGCGTTTTCGCCGCGCAAGCCTGTAAACTATTCATCTGAACAGTTCTGCGGCGTGATTCCCTTTCTCCATCTCGGACCGGTGACCATCCCGACGTTTGGCCTGATGGTCGCTTGCGCAATGCTTGCCGCGTTTTTCATGTTGCGCGCTGACTTGATCCGCCGCGGCCTCGTGGCGCCAACCGAGAAGCTCCCCGTAAAACGGTCCGCCAAGCCCACCGCAGATCTACGTGCTGCCGCGAACGCCGAGGCGGAACTGTTGATCGCGATTCCCTGCCTGGCTGGGATCGTTGGCGCGAAGCTCTATCACGTCCTCGAATCGCCCGCGGATTTCTTCGCGCATCCGGTCGATCAGCTCATCAGTCCTTACGGCTTCGCGTGGTTTGGCGGGTTGCTCGCCGGATTCGCGGCCTTCGTCCTGGTTGGCCGCCGCCAGAAAATCCCGCTCCTCACACTGCTCGATGCAGGCTCGCCCGCCGCTGCTCTCGGCTACGGCATAGGACGTATCGGTTGCTTCCTTTCCGGCGACGGCGATTACGGCATCCCCACTTCACTTCCCTGGGGCATGAGTTTTCCAAATGGATTGGTCCCCACAACGCAGCGCGTCCACCCCACCCCGATTTACGAATTGATAGTGGCGTGCGCGATCGCGTGGTGGTTGTGGAAAATCGGCGCTCGCCAGATCGCAACGCTTCGCGGAAATTCCGCTGCACAGATCGTGCCAAGCGCACAAGCCCCACGGCGTCCGCCCGACGGAAATGTATTTGCAAACTACCTGATCCTGACGGGCTTGGCGCGTTTCCTGGTGGAATTTATCCGTATCAACCCGCGCTCGTTTCTAGGAATGTCCAACGCGCAGGCCGCTGGCCTCGGCTGTGTCATCGCCGGAATAATATTGTGGTTGTGGCTAGCGAAACGCGAACGCCATACGGCAGCTTTACCACTGATGTTTGTGAGGAAGTGATTCTTCCGAAATGATAGCTCCCCGCAGGAACGCACTGTTTTTGTTCCTGCCCACTTAAGGGTTGAGCAGCCACCGGCCAGGATTTCGTGATGTTTCGCGAACTTTAGCCAAGCGGATTCCGAGCAGCCCGTTGGAAACAATTGCCCTGCACGATGCTGGGTTCACCTCAGCCGGCAATTCACAAATACAAAAAAGATGTGCGGGGGTAACGTCGCTTTTTTCGCCACGCATAAGAGACTGATCGCGCGCCGCATGCACGCACATGGCAGCCAGCGAAGTGGCGTCGATTGGAGGAGGCCGGCGCAATGTATCGAGCGCATGCGCAATGCGTGGCATGTTCGCATACTCGTCATGGCCGTTGCGCGCATACACCAGCAGCCAGTTCGGTTCCACGCCCAAACAAATATCTGCGCTTCGATAACCGGGCACCGAGGCCAGCGCGTTCACGAAATCGATGGACTCCGCGACGTTTACTTCCATCTGACCCAGCAGCTCACTCTCCGCGTCCAACCAATCTTCCAGTTCGCCGCCCGCGGAGTTCATTCCGCGTACCTGAAATTTTTCGTAAGCCAGACATGCCACTTCATCGTAGGCTGACAGCAGGCAGTCCGTGAGATCGCACAAAGCAACGTGTTCTCTCAGCGATTCGCCAAACGTCACCGCTTTAACATGCTTCTGTGCGAGGCTCGTGCGTCCCACTATCGCCACCGGCTTCATTCCATTCCTCCTCTCGAACTCCAAACGCATGCGAGCATGTTGGGGTCCTCGCTGTCAGGCCTTGGCGGTGAGGACGTTTTCGCTGATCCGTTTTCGCGGCCTTGAATTTTCGCTCGGCGAACTAATCGGCTGGTCGGAGGGCTGCGACCGCAGCAGTTTCTTCGGCGTCGGCGCAGCTTTGAAGACTATCCCTCTTCTTTCTTCCGGACCCGTACGTCGATCGATTCCGACTATCGAGCGATGCGACGCTAGCTCCGGCACAAAAACGTGGAGTGAAGGCGCCACGAGATGCTCGGCGAGAGCAACGTTTTCGTTTAACAATTCCGTGATTTCCGACCGCAAATTGTGTGAGTTCAACGCGCGGTCGCCGAGCGTACGTATTCCGTGTTGCACCACCGGCAACCACAAACAGGTCTCCGACAGAGCGATCGCGACGAGCAAATTGCACGAGCGCTTTACAACGGAGTCCGTGAGGTCGTATCCACAACCGTCGGCCATAATTTCGCCGGCCAGCACGACGTCGAAACGCGCTACGCGCAGCGACGACTCCGCTTCCGCGATCGTATCTACGGATTGAAAAGCGCATCCATCGCGCTCTAGTTTTTTAAGGGTGGAGAATGTTGGTGGCGAGATAAGACCGGCTACAAGAATTCGCGCTGCTGTGTTGCATGGCATGGCTTCCCCTTCTGACGGGGAACGGATAATCGATGCCGACACGCCCGCTTTTCCAAAAGTCTCTGTCTGCGAGGCCTTCGCAAAAAACTGACGAATCGGAACGCCTCTGCAGCGCGCGTCAGATGGCGTTGCAAGCGCATGCCGCGTTTTACGAGATATGTGGTTCGCGAACATCCGCATCTTTCCAGTGCCGTTTGCGCCGGCAGGTATCGCTCGAATAATGGTTCATCGGGACTGCAAGCGACACTGGACCAGATGCATCAACATTCCTTCCATTCCCATATTCCTTATCGGGAATTGCGAAGGAAACATTAGAGACATTCTCTGGTGCTCTTCCCTTCCAGCTCCACTGGAGGAATGTAAGAGTCCGCAAAGAATGTTTCAATTCGCAACAGTACGGCATTTTCTTTGCGGCGCTTACTTAAGTGCAAGATTCAAAAGAGGAAAACTTCCGTTCCGCATCGGTGACAGATCAAGACCCTTCCGCAAAGAAAAATCGGCCGACGCTTAGGGATGTTCAATGTTAGGCATAGCTGTAGGGAGTCTCTAGTGCTGTTTATTACTTAATAAACTGTTTCGCAAAAAGCACCTAACAGCGCCGTAACAGGCCCAAAAAGACTGGCTCTGCGCCCAAAGTGGCCCCAGCGTACATAATCTACTTGACACGCTGTTAACGCGAGAGTAACGTGTCGCTCGGAATGGGAATCCTGGGGTCGCCTTCCTTTTTACCAAAACTTTTTAATTCCTGCGCTACGGGTTTGGGTGTGCGTTGATGCGACAAACCGTCAAGTTCAAATGCAACCCGAGCGGGAACATCTGATCGTGGCACGAAAACTACGAGAATCAGATAGCCGATTGTCGAAACGGCGCTCCGAAAGCGCGGCCGATGACTCTATTCCGGCGGGGATTTCCAGTTTCCGATCAAAGCATCCGCTTCAAGCTGCTTCGCGCCCGCTAGCCACTCTGGCGCAGACGTTCGACGAGTTTTTGTTCGAACTCGATGCCGACGGAAAGTTTCAGGGCGTGTGGAGTTCCAGCCCGGCTCTCACCAACGCGTGGCGCGGAGAACTTGTGGGCCGGCACGCCATGGAAGTGCTGGGAGAAGAAGTTTTTCGGCCTTTTAGCACCGTTTTTCATCGGGTCATCGAAAGCCAACAGAGCGACGGCATCGAATTCCGCGTTGACTCTAACGACGGAGAGCGCTGGTTCTACGCGCGTGTTTTACCGGTAGCCCGCCGCCACGGCCAGCCCCCTTCTGTTTCTCTGCTGACCCACGACATCACCGCGCAGAAAAAAACGGAAGAAAAGTTGCGCAAGAGCGAAGCATTGCTGGCACAGGCCGAGCAGCTCGTCAACATGGGAAGCTGGGAAATTGACACCACACTCCAAACCCTCACTTGTTCCGAAAATCTCTACGGCATACTTGGCCTAGATTCCGGGAATCGCGAGCTTAACCTGCGCGAAATTCAGGACTGCCGGCTGCTCCCGGAAGAAGCGGAGATGGCGAGGAAAGACCTGCGCGCTGCGGTCGAGGACGGGGTCCTATTCGAACACGACCTTCATTACACTCGACCCGATGGCGCAACCCGCAACCTTCACGCACGCGGCTTTCCGTTCCACGACGCGGACGGACGCGTGGTCCGTGTTGTTGGAGTCACCGAAGATGTTACTGACCGATTGAAAGTTGAAGAGGGTTTGCGACGCGCCTCCGAGCGCGTGTTTACTTTGCGCGACGACCAGGAGCGCCGCATAGCCCGCGAGCTGCACGAAACCGCTTCGCAAGACATGGCCGCTTTAAAAATGGCACTGGCGCGCGTCGGCGAGACACTACCAAAGCGCAACAGAGTTGCAAACACATTCCTGCAATCGGCCCGAGAGTTTGCCGAAGAAGTGATTCAGCACATACGAACGGTTTCGTATTCACTTCATCCTACTTTGCTGGACGAAGCGGGCTTGGCGGCGGCCCTGCGCAGCTTCGTAAACGGATTCGCCGAACGAAGCGGTATTCCAGTGAAACTTAAAATCAAGCGCGGTTTCGGAACTTTGCCTAAGGAGATGGACATCGCGCTGTTCCGCGTGGTGCAGGAAGCCCTCACCAACATTCACCGGCATTCCAAGAGCCGTGTGGCGAAGATCACGCTGGAGCGCCTGCGCGATAAAGTGCAGCTCACGATAGGAGATCGTGGAGTGGGCATGCCGCCCGCGTCTGCTGCGACCGGTTGGAATCCGCCGATGGGTATTGGCATTGCCGGAATGCGCGAGCGGGTGAAACACCTCGGCGGAGTTTTTAACATTCAGAGCGAACCGGGGCGCGGAACTACCATCAGCGTCGAGCTGCCGCTTTCAAAGGCCGCGCGAACCCCTAACGTGAAGCAGAAGGGAATAATCCGTGACACAAAGACGGCGACCCATTCAAAGCTGGCACCGAATCGCGGTTGATCGAACAAAACAGTCTTGCGGGTAAACGAGGCCTACACCATGTCAAGAGAAGCAACAGCAGCAGCGGTCAGAGAGGCGCCGGCAGTACCGCCCAGGCCGCCGGTCTCCAAAATGTATCGCGTTCTCGTTGTTGACGACCATTCCGTCGTGCGCCGCGGAATTCGCTCCCTGTTGGAGTCACAGCCCGGCGTAGAAGTTTGCGGCGAAGCGGCCAACGGCGCGGAAGCGCTGCACAAGGTCAACACCGAGCATCCGGACCTGATGGTTCTCGATCTCACCATGCCGGAAAAGAACGGACTGGAAGTTACGCGCGTCGCGCGCCAGCAGTCGCCACAGACCGATGTGCTGATTCTCACTATGCATTTTTCCGAAGAGATAGCCAAAGAAGTGTTGCGCTGCGGCGCGCGAGGTTATCTTTTGAAATCCGATGCGGACCACGAACTGCTTACTGCCGTGCGTCACATCCAGCAGCACAAGCCGTTTTTCACCAGCAAGCTGGCTATGAGCATGGCGGAGAGTTTCGTGCGCGACCCCGGCACCCGAGAGACCGGCGCCACGGAAGTGCCTTTATCAGCGCGCGAGTTGGAAGTGGTGCAACTCCTCGCCAGCGGGAAAAGCAATAAAGAGGCCGCCGCCATGATCGGGGTCTCCACGCGAACGGTGGAAAGCCACCGCAACCACATCATGCGCAAAATGGAATTTCAAAGCTTCAGCGACTTGATCCGCTTCGCCATACGCGCCAATCTGATCCAGCCTTAGCGAGTCACGCGTTAGGATTCAACCGGGCCTGAAGTGAACGCCGATCCTGCACGCAAAGATTGGCCACCCGCATTCAGGGTAGCTTAAGCTTTGCGACGTTGTCTTCTGCCTCGTATAGCGCGGTGGTGACCGTAACGGGAAAGCGTACGCTGCCAAGAGTCACTTGTTTGCGCTCAATCTTTGTTTTCTATTGTGACTGGACGCGATGTCATGCTGTGAAGGAAAATCGTCCGCCGTCTGGTAGGCTTCGGGAGCGGGGCTCGTACTCGAGGAGAACATGAGGTGAAGGATCTCATTCGGACGATATTGGGCAGGGTCGGACTGACTGTCGTCCGAACCAAAAACATTCAATATCTTAGTAACTGCGACGCTCTTGATCCTTTCTTCTCTGCGCTGAAAGGATTCGGCTTCGATCCGAAACACATCCTCGACGTGGGCGCAAACCGAGGCAGCTGGACTCGCACCGCGGCCAAGTATTTCCCGAACGCCCGATATACTCTCGTCGAGCCACAGGACCAACTGAAGAAATACATTCAGGACCTAGTGGACAACGGCTGTGAGATTCAGTGGATTACCGCCGGGGCCAGCGACAAGTCCGGCAGCATGCCGCTGAGTATTTCCGACCATGACGACAGGTCCACATTTCTTCTCGCCGGACCAGAAGGCGAGAGCGCCGGCTCCCGGCAGGTAACCGTGGACGTGAAAACGTTGAACGAAATTGTTTCGGGGAGCGCGCTACCGGAAATGGTAAAGATCGATGCTGAAGGCCTCGATCTGAGAGTGCTCAAAGGAGCATCGAATCTGCTGGGCAAGACTGATGTTTTCCTAGTGGAAGCGATGGTTTGCGGCCCCTGCGAGAATTCCGTAGCGGAAGTAATTAAATTCATGAGCGAAGCCGGATATCATCTTATTGATATTACCGAGCCGAATCGCAGCCCGAAGTACGGCGTTCTATGGCTTTGCGAGCTTGCATTCCTTCGCAATGGCAGCGCTCTGATGGGTGGAATGACCTCCTACGAATAGCCTACGGTTGAAGTTAGTGAATATTTCATTCGACGAAGCAATAGCCTGTCACTCGTTGCGATTCCCTAGGCGTCGATCAGAAACTAATTCTTCTCGGGCGGCGCAAAGATATTGATCTTGGTGGTTTCATTCGAGACTTGAGTTACCGGTAAGACGCAGCCCACCTCTTTGGCTGCGGCCTTCAGTTTATTTCGATATGAGTCGCCACCAAACGAACCCTGTGGCGGAAAATAAGTCTCGTGGAGCTGCCATTGTCCCGGTGTATCGATGGGTGCAGGAGCCCGGACTGATTCTGTGGTGTATGTTTCGTTCGGAGGAAGCTTGATCCACTTTTGGTTAATTTCTAATAAGAGCTTTTCGTGCGGCAAGCTCAGTCGGCCATGGAAGGCGTCCAGAAACTGTTCCCGTTCCGGACCGCCACGCCTTTCGGCCTGAATGACGAGGTATCCTTGTTCGGGGACATGTATCTGCCGTACGGGCTCCGGAAAGCAGAGGGTTTTGTCAGATAGATTGATGAAAATTGTTTTCGTTAAAATAGTTTCATTCACTGCGTAAGTTTCTTTGCTCGAAATGATTTTGACCTGCAGGAGCGGCGTCCCAGGCTGATCGACACTGGGCGAAGTCTGCGCCGGGGTGCCGATGGCGAGTATTCCCAAGGCTAGGGCGAGAGAGAACGGCAGGGGCTGTAGCCTCATCATGTTTGGTCGTCTGGTGAGTAGGCTACCACGTTTGTACGTTAAGAATTCTCAAACATGGTCCAGCAAGACACCTCCGATAAAGTCCTCTCATAAACGGTATGACTTGGTACGAATAGCTTGCGGTTGAAGTTAGTGAATATTTTACTAAACTAGGCCGATAAATCGTATGACGAGAGACGTGAGATGCTCCGGTTGCGAGTGCGACGTCTGGATGACGGTACGGAAGATTCCTTCACCGATTTTTACGACGGCAACATTATGTGGTTCGTTTGGGTCGCGTCGCCGGCCAAATCTTCAGCGCCGAATTAGCCGGATGCGCGGACATTTCAACTGGGGCCTTACTTGTCCGGTACGCGCGCGAATCGGGCACTGTAACTTTTGACAATTCCCTAGGATAATCCTCCGCAGTCAGACTGATGCAAATCTGTCGAGTGACGACAACTCCTGGTTAGTCAAGCGAGTTCAACATTAGAACTGAAATCTTGTTGGGGGTTTAAATAGTGAAATCAAGTTCGATTTCCTCAGCCATCGCCAGAGTATTGAAAGTACCGGTTTTCTATGCGCAGGACTACTCGCTGCTCTCGCTTGAGTCCGTGCTGGTCCTGTTCAACAAGCAGCTTTACATTGAAGACACGCTGGAACAGATGGACCAGATTGGAGTGGGCTCCGTCTTGATTATCGTGGTGGCGCTATTCTGTGTGGGCGGCGTGATTGTGTTGAATGCAGCGTCACAATTCAGCCGCTTCGGGGAAACGGTTTTGACGGGTGACGCGCTTTCGCTCTCGCTGGTGCGCGAGCTTGGGCCGGTGTTCACCGCTCTGCTGGTGGCCGGAAGAAACGCCACGGGAATGGCTTCGCAATTGGGGTCCATGGTGGTTACTGAACAGGTGGACGCGATGCGGGCGATGGGCATTGACCCGATTCGCAAGCTGATGACACCACGTGTGCTCGCTACGGTGTTAATTATGCCGCTGATCGTGGCGGTTGGGGATTGCTCGGGTTTGCTCGGCGGATTTTTGGTGGCAAGCTTCACGCTGCACATCGATGCACAACAATTCTGGACGCGCGCGGTGAAGGCCCTCGCTTTTGGCGACTTGGTTATCGGTTTCTGGAAACCGGTTGTTTTCGGATTTATTGTGGCGACAGTGGGATGTTATCGGGGATTTCGCGTGGAGGGTGGGACGGCCGGAGTGGGGCGCGCTACGATCATGGCGTTCGTTGATGCGGCGCTATGCGTGCTGATTGCGGATTTGTTTTTGACCCGGTTGCTGCTCTATCTGTTCAATAAATAATTGAGACGTAAAGATGGGCCTTGATCGTGCGCCCTTCCTGATTCTTCCAGTTGCCGCAAAAAGTTACGGGTAGCTTGCTCCACGATGTCCTCTTATTTGCGACGTGTCGTTTTTACGATGAGTGTGGCGCCGCAAAGGATCTCATCATTGGGCGTCCAGAGCAACGCGCGAGATTCGCGCGCCAGGTTGCGACGCGGTAAGGAACATTCTCGACGTTGGGCTGACTCCAGATCGGCTTGAATAAATAAGCTGGCCGAACGCTAGGGGAAGGCGTTAACTTCTTGTTCGTCGTTGGCGCTTGATGCGCCGAGTTCTGCGTCGGACGCATCACAAATAGTGCGAGAGACGCGATGGTTCGCCTGACAAATATTCGTCCTTACATCATCGTACTGGTTATATCGCTGCTCTACGCGATCGCGCGTTTTTCACTCACGATAGAGGCTTCGCGCTTGATTGGAAATTCCAATCGGGTGGATCCTACGTCGCTGCACCTGCGCGGTGAATTTGTGGAGTCTAACCTGGGCTCCGCGCTCAATGCGGATGGCTCTGTCACCGCCAGGATGATCGGGGAGAGATACCTTTTCGTGCCGGCTCGAATCACCGTACCGGTTGGCGTTCCAGTTCGTCTTCGCATCACCAGCGCGGATGTGCCGCACGCGTTTCGCGTGGCGGGAGTGAGGGTGAAGGTTATTCCGGGTATCGTGACTGAAGTGCATTTCCAGTTGCCTTCACCGGGAGATTACGAAGTGTACTGCGAGGAATTCTGCGGGCCGGGTCATCACGCGATGATGGAACGGTTCGTCGCGGTGCCGAAAAAAGATTTCGTGGCCGGAAATTTGCCGGGATCCGTTGCTGCGTCACAAAACGAGGTGATCACGTGGATCCCGCTAAATGGTCTTTCGGAGCCCGCGAAGTCATCGTGATTTCCATCGGGATTGTGGTGCTCTCCGAAATTAGTGGGCTAAGTTTGTTCCATTGGGCGAAGACGCACAGAACTTTTCCCGTGGAGAGTTCACTTTTTCAGGGCGCGCCATCGCTGGTTGCCTGGGACAAGAGCACGATTGCGGCAGCGTCGGACGGCAATCCGGTTCGCGGGCAGTTTATCGCGCGACGCTGCGAAACGTGCCACGGGATTGAAGGTTTTAGCTCGAGACCATCCACGCCGAATCTCGCAGGGCTCGACCGGAAGTACATATGGAAGCAGTTGGATGATTTCCGTGACGGCAAGCGAAAGTCCGAGATCATGCATCGAATCGCCTCGGCGCTCTCTTCAAGCGACTCAGCGGACGTAGCCGCTTATTTCTCAGTCCTGCCGAATACTCCTGACGCGCAGTTCAGCGCAAGTTTTCCCCAGAGCATGCAGGACGCGTCGTTAGCCGACGTTGCGCGGCGACTGCTTTCGGTGGGGGATCCGAACCGCGGCATTCCTCCATGCCAGGCGTGCCATGGACCGATCGGTTACGTTCGCGCAGCGCCTGAGCTTGGGTCGCAAAACTCCGATTATGTGTTAACCCAGCTCGATGATTTCGCCAGCAAGAACCGCATGAACGATATCGACCTGCCAATGCGCACGATTGCAAGCCAGATGCATGAAGATGAGCGGCGAGCCGTTGCGCAATTTTATGGCGCTGGATTAGGGCGCCTCGCCGTGGGCTACTCAATCGGAAAATAGCCTTCAGCTACGAGATACGAAGCGTTAGTGGCCGGCGTTAGGGTCGGGGGTACCGTCCGACCAGGTGGGGACTGGGACGAAAAATATCGTCAGCCGGTCCTGAGGCATTTCGGTTGCCGCAACCGGCGTGTCCGACAGATTTGCACCCCAAGTTGCAGGAGCGGCCAGTGGAATGAAGAACATCAGGTGCGGGTGCCAGTTGTCACCCTTATCGTTCAACGATTGTTGCTTGGACAACATGTAGCACATCGCGCCAACTTCAAGCGGCGGCAATTCCTTTTTGTCGAAGGCGGCTTTGAGGCTCTCCAACATTTTCGTCTTGGATTGCCCGGCCAAGACAAACTCAGTCTTCTTGATTGTGATCGGAAGATAAGTGCGCGCGGCTGCGGGGTTGAAGCAGATCGGACCGCGCAGCTTCGGATTCCAAAAGCCGGGATCGTCGACGGCGGCAGTCCACCCGCGTTCCACCACACACACGAAATTGTTTTTACCTTTTACAGCAGTTTCGTAACCATGGCGTCCCAGGACCATGACTTCGGCATCGTCCGAGAGGTCTTTGGGGGCGGCGCTGCGGGCAAGTGCTATCTCGGCGTCGCGATCCATCAGGTATTGATCAAGCGGGGCCATTGTTGAGTACTGCGTTTTCGCGTCTTGCGCTTTTACTTGCGAGGTTGCGCTAAACGCCACGACAATCGTTGCAAGGCATGCTAATGCAAATGTCCTTAGAGTGTTTCGCCTCATAGTTCACCCCCCATTTATTGGTTGTTCTGATTCAAACGGCATGAATAGGGATGCTTTGCTCGTCGGGCCGCTTGGCGATTTAAGGGAGAAATTTCAAGGCGTAACTCGGCGTGGGGTTCGAACATCATTATTCGTGTAGGCGCTTGAGCACGACACATTTCAGATTCAAGGAGACCACATGCATCGAGGACACCGATTCGTAAGCTCGCTATTTCTGGCGGCAGCACTTGTTGCTCCGTCCGGAATCATAGCTACCAGCACATTCGCTCAGCCTGCACAAGACGAACATAAGGACCATCGTTACTACGACGAAGAGCATAAGGAATATCACGATTGGGACGCGCATGAGGACGCCGCGTACCGTCGATACTTAAAAGAGCAGCACAAGTCTTATCGCGCATTTGACAAGATGGAAGCCAAACAGCAGCAGGCTTACTGGCACTGGCGTCACGATCACCCGGATCATGACTAAAGCTTAGTTTCTAACGCGGCTTGCGGTTCGGGCCGCGACCCAGCCCCACATTCAGCAGTTTGTAAGGCGAGCCCACTCGCGGAAATTCGCAGGATATCCGCGAGTGGACCGCTTATTGCATTCGTATCAACGCAGTTATTTGAAAAATGGAGGGACCCGCTCACCTTCTCTAAGTTCCAAGGAGAGAACAATGAGCAAACTGGATCAAGGTACCGACCATCGTATTCATCAGCGCAGGATGTACGGAGTGCTGGCGATTCTTGCTAGCGTTTTGGCAGTTGTAGCTATCTGGAACATGCCGTCGGACCACGGCGAAATGCAATCTTCGACGGCAGTTTGATCTTTTCGCGTTAATTTCCTCCCCGAGCTACATTGCCGAGTCCACCCGCCAATGTAGCTCACTTTTTTGCCCCACGCTCATCGATTGCTCGGTTGCGCGTGCTCGTGGCGCGAGTTCCCTTCTAGGGCGAATATCTTTGGGCTGTTGCTGTGCTCATCGGAGTCATTCAGGCGAATGCTCAACTCGCCAACGGAGTGTGCTGTATTGCACATTCTCCCGAATGATTAGCGCGGAGAGTGAGAGCAGCAGCAACGCACGTCCCATCCATCTCAAGGAGATTCCATGCACACTCGTTATCGATTGGTTAGCTCGATTTTTCTCGCAGCCGCGTTGCTCGCGACGCCTGGCATCGTCGCCGCCGCAAATCCACCCGCGCAAAACGGGCAGGAAGAGCATCACGAACAGGAACAGGAGCATCGTTACTACGATCATCAGCACAGGGATTATCACAATTGGAATGAAGGCGAAGACCGTTCCTACCGGATATATCTAAGCGAGCACCACCGGCAATACGTCGAGTTCGACAGAAACAATCGCTCACAACAGCAGGCCTATTGGAATTGGCGCCACGACCATCCAGATCACAATTAGTGCTATATGAAACGAGGCCAGTGAAATAGCGCTAAACGAAAAGCTCCTTCATCTGCCCGCGCCGGGACTCTGCTCGCGAAAATGGTTGGAAGCGTGGCAGGAAGGCCGGCGACTATGTAGCGCGTGCGTCCCGCGTACGCGCTACACTTTTTTAAGACTTAAACTATCTCCCACATCAGGCGTGGCTTATTTCGGGATGTGGAAAGTAAGTACGACGGTTTGATGCGTGGCGACGGTTTTTCCTTCGGCGTCGCGAGCCGGCTCCCACTGCCAAGTGCGGACGGCTTTCATGGCTTGCTCATCCAGCCCTGCTCCTAGCGAACCTAAAATTCTCACGCTGGTTACCCAGCCGTCCGTTCCGACGATGGCGTCTAATGTGACGTTGCCTTGAACTTTGTGAAGCAATTCGGAGTAGGAATATTGCGCGGGCGGACAGCGGAGGCAGACGGGATGTGTAACGCCCCGCGCGCCGGCTAGCGGAATACCGTCCGGAGGCACGAAATCAGCGGGCAAATTAGAGGCGTGCGTAAGATTTGTTGGGTCCGTGGGTGAGTCGGCTGAAGGCGAATCAGAATTCTTTTCAGCAGCGTTTTCCGGCGGGGAAACTTTCGGTGGAGCGAGATCTCTTGGCGGGGCCAACGCCGAATTTGGAGTTGGCGGGACAATTTTCGGAGGATGCGTCTGCGCGAGTGCGACGGGAATATTTGCCGTGGCGAGCGCGGCGCAGAAAAGCATACACCAATGCAGTTGCAATACCGTGCGCAGACCGACACGCCCCATAACGGTCTCCCGGATTGCTGTCTAGTCAAACGCAGCCGCGCAGATAGGATTGCGGTGGAACTCGCGCCGTCGCGCTTGAATGTTGCGCGCACACTACCACACGGTTCCGGGCGTTTCAACAAGAGTCGGTACGTTTGGGGCTTGACAATTTTTCCGCAAGGGCGCATACCCGCCATTGAGACGTCCGGTTGAAGGCTCGTCGAAAGTTCCGCACAAATGAAAGGAGGCTGTGAACGGGATTCTATGTCGTGGATAGACCCACGACCCACAAAAAGCAGAGGCAATATCCCAGCGAACCTCTTTCGCATACCTTGGTTGGAGGTTTTTATGACTTCGCGTTACGATATTTTCCAAATGACAGGGGAAGACGATTTCATGTGGATAGAAGCGGTGGAAGATTTATCGGCCGCTAAGAAACGTCTGATGAGCCTGGCTTCGTCCAAGCCTGGCGATTACCGCGTGTGGGATCCCGCGCGCCAGCAGTTTGTTGACATCTCACGCCAAAGATTCAAGGACTGCGCTTAACGATTTCAGTGCTGATACCAGCCCGTGCTTTTTGATTCTACGCGGCAAGCTGGCTACTCTTCGGCCTTTTTCTTCAGCGCTTGATTCATCGATTCGAAGCCGCGTTTGGTTTTTTCTAACGCTCCGCCCATCCGTCCGATGAGGATTCCAGAAAAGTGTTCGCCGTGAACGAATCGCGTCGAATGGAGGGCTAGCTCGTCCACCCGAAAAAAGTGCTCTCCGTCGAAGAGGCCGCGGATTAGAAGTTTGCCCCTCCAGCGAATCTCGGGGAAGCTCCCGTTCAGCACTACGGGCTTGAATGTAAACGAGCTCCCTCCGGGCTGTTGCACTACGACTTTAATCGTGGTGCCCTGGTCGAAGGTTCCTTCGACAGATCGCACAAACGGGTTCCAGTTCGGGTATTCCTTTGTGCTTCGTAAAATGGCCCACACTTTTTGCGGCGACGCGTTTATCTCGATCGACGTTTCGATTGTTTTCCGCATTCGGTTATTCTGTGGGGAGCAAGTCAACTGCGCAAGTGATGCCTACGGAAAAGACATAAGAGATCCATCGAACTGCGTCTCGCAACCCCTGAAAACGGGGGAAGAGTGAAGTCGTGCGAGACTCCGCTCCCTTCCTTCGTCAGGGCAGGCGGGATGGCAACGCTAAGTTAAGATAAAACAAAAATAGGTTGCGGGCCTCTTCAGCTGCGCAACCTATTAGGATCAAATCGAATTTGAGACTACCTGCGACTCAAACGGCCTGAGCGCAACCGCTGAACTACGCTTTCTTTACAGACTTGCGGCGGCCGCGGCGGCGAGTGGGAGGCTGAGCGGGAGCTTCACCGATGAGTTCCGCGGACCAAATCGAAGTGACGAAACGCTTCACGCCGTGATCGTCGAAATCGATGGTGGTGCGCTCGGTATTGGATTCCGTGACTGTCCCGATTCCGTACTGCTCGTGACGAATTGACTGCCCTTCCGATAAAATCTGCACCGCTGCCTCCTTTAATAATTACGAAGTTTGATTCTTATGGACTGCCGGTATACCAAACCTGAAAACCTACAATATCTTTAATTTCCACTTATGTACGCTGTCAGACATAACCAGACCTTCCGAGCCAAGCTTCGCGCACCGCGTTCTGGAAGGGCTAAGACTTAGCTCCGCCCCTCGAATCGAAACCCTGAATTGTAAATCGAAAACTAGAAAGGGTTAGAGGCCGACCACGTTCTCGGCCTGCAGGCCCTTGGGGCCCTGCTTGACCTCGAACTCGACTGCTTGCCCTTCGTTGAGGCTCTTGTAACCCTCGGACTGGATCGCCGAGAAGTGCACGAAGACGTCCTCGCCGGACTGGCGTTGGATAAAACCGTATCCCTTCGCCGCGTTAAACCACTTCACTGTTCCTTGCTCTTTTGCCACAGACGTACTCCCAATGTGTTGATTGTGTGGATGTTAGCCACCGCGTCGGCGACCCCGAGGACTTGCCCTGAAGCAACAAACGCAAACTCATATTATCACAGGGGGCGAAGCGCGCGCAACAGCTTCGGTACGTTCGGGATGTACTCGGTTGACTGGATTTTGAACCGGGAGACCTACTCTTCAATGTCGTCCAAACGGCAAATGAAGCCCCAACCGCCTCCGATTTCGCTTACCGCGAGGACCAATTCGTTGCTTCCCTTCTTCAGCGGAAGATAGACGTAGTCATTATCCAAATTAACGATGCCGAGGAAATCCGGGTCGCGGTAATTCTGGTAGCTTAGGCCGCGGTAGAGAATCTTGCCGTTCAAGAAGACGCTGGCTGCGTCGCTATAGCCGATGTTGAGTCGTTTTACCTGGTCGCGATCGGATTCGATTGTGGTCCGCGCATAAACAAACCTCATACCCGGTTGCGGTTCGAGCCGTTTCGAGAAATCATTGTCGTAGGACCGTTGGAGCTGCGGACTTTCGCGATACCGATTGATGACCACGAAGCCGGGCGGCTCCGCATCGACGTTCTGCCATTTCGTTGCCGCAATTTCGGAGGGAGTCAGCGCGCGTTCCAGATTACGAGCGGGCCTACCGTCGCTTTCGTACACCTCATATTCCGGCGACAATTCCCACTTGGTGAGAATGTTGGGGGGCATCGCAGGCAGATGCCGCTCCCAGGGCGCGTCGGGTGTTGTACGCACCTCGAAACCCGAAATGTACGTTTCGCCTGTGAGGACGAACAGGCCCAGTTGTCCTTTTCGAATCCCACTTTTCAAATCGTCCATCAGCAACGCAGGCTTATCCATGTCCTTCACATAGAGTTTGGCCTGTGCACCCACTACTTCCAGGCGCAGATGGAACCACTGGTCTTTCGGTATATCGACGGCACCGGTGAAGCCCGGGCCATTATAAATTTGCCAGTTACGTCCGTTGTTGAGGACGGGAGAGTATTGCATGGCGTCGGGACGTCCGGATTTATGCTGGCGGAGATAAACCAGCTCGCTGTTGGCGCCGTCGGCGGCCATACGAAAATAAAAACCGAAAAAACCGCGGCTCGCGGGAGTAGAAACATCCACATCCAGAACGCCGTCGCGCAATTCGAAGTCTTTCACCATGGCCTGCGCCCCATTCAGCATAAGGGCTTTGCGGCCTTGATGGTCCGTGACCTTCGCGTTTCCTTGTAGAGCCCAGCGAGGGGAGTCGGGCGGAATGGAGAGCGTCGCCGGCGTTTGGGGATGCGCCGTTGTTCCCAGAAGAAGAGCCAAAAGAGCAAGAGGAGCGGACCGAATCATGGCTTTTGCACGCATGCTCTGGGCTTCCTCTGAATAAATTGTCGTCTAACGCTGCGCGGCTTCGCTGAAGGTAATCTTCACCAGGCCTGCCGCCATATCGTCGAAGGCCTTCTGAAGGTCTTTATCGTCACCGGCGAATTTTTGCTGGAAGGGCTTCAGGTCCACCGAGCCTTTTACTTCGTCCAGCGTGTGGGCTCCGGGAAAACCTAGCTGGCGGATTCGCGCGCGTACTTGATCCACGGAACTTTGCATCAGGTCGGCTACCAGGTAGAGATAGTTTTTGTCGTGCATGACGGGGCCGTGTCCCGGAACGATGGTGGTTACGTCCAACTGACCCATTTTATGCAGGGTTTCCGCCCACTCCGAGGGGTAGCCATCACCGGCGTATGGCAGGGGATAAACCAGCAGGTCGCCGGCCGCCACGATTTTTTCCTTAGGAAGGTAGGCGATGGCGTCTCCCGGAGTATTGCCGCGCCCCAAGTGCAGCAATTGGACTTCGCGGTTCCCCAGATCAATATCGATCTTGTGGGTAAAGGTAAGCGTGGGCGATTCGTAAACGATGGTCTTGAACTCGGCGCTCACGCTTTCCAGCACGGGAATTAGCGGCTCGACCTGTTTCTTTTCCGCGTCCGACAGCGCATGACCGTCGGTGTCCTTGCCCAGCTTGTAGGCGGCAGCCGCTTCCGCATAATCGCGAGGGGTTCGCTCGAGGTTTCCGGGCTGGATGAGGTCCATATCTTTCTTGGTCTCCTCTTGAGCGATTACGGTCAGGTTAGGAAACGCAGCCTTATAGGTGCTGCTGCCATTGTTGTGGTCGTTATGGAAATGGGTGATAAGCACGAAGGCTACGGGCTTGTCCGTCCATTGACGAATTTGGGCGATATCCTCACGGGCGATAGAGGGCAAGTAACCCGAGTCCACTACCAAGACTTCGCGGTCACCGATAATGACGGTGGAATTTCCGCTCACACCGCCCCTCAGATTCTGATGCTGAATTGCGTACACGCCATCCGCCAGTTTCGTGATCGTGGGCGCGTTGGTATCAGCGTAGGAGGGAGCGGTGGCGATCAGCAAAGCAGCCAGCAACAGGAGCGGTCGGGCCACTCTCGAATCAAATGTGTGTTTCATTAATTCCTCCATTCACAACTTGCCTTCCGCGAGTTTGTGGTTCCTGCGATCACTCTCCCGCTCGGCGAAATTAGCCCCGGCGTTGCGCGAATACCCATTCAATCAGCGCCGGCTCGGTGAAGGCCCATTGCCACACTTCGTGATCCACGCCGGCATACTCGGTGTAGAGCGGGTGGCCTCCGGCTTTGCGCCTCGCGGCGATGCGTTCGCGCGATATGGACACCGGGACCGTCTGATCGGCGGCTCCGTGGAAACACCATAGTGGCGTGTCGAGAGATTCAGTACCGTTCTCGGTGGACTCGCTTCCACAACACGGGACTGCTGCGGCGAAAAAGTTGGGACGTCCGGCGATTATGTTCCACACACCCGCGCCGCCCATCGACTGCCCGGTAACGTAAATTCGCCCATCGTCGATGGGAAATTCGCGACGCAATGCGTCAACCACTTCCAGCGCCATGCGCGATCCATCACCTAATCCCGGGATCACCTTGGCTTTGCCGTTGCTCTCTTGGGTTACATCGTAACGCGCCCATCCGCGATCGGTCTGCGGCGCGACGACGTAACATGGAAACTTTTTCTGGTTTTCCGGCAGCAGCCACACGCGCGTGCCGAAAGTATTTCCGAACTGCAACTGCTTCAGATTGTCGTCACCCAGGCCACCGCTGCCGCTCAGGTAGATCACCAGAGGCAACTTCCCTTTTGCGTCAGGGCGGAACAATCGATACGGCATGGTCCAGTCGCCTTTGTAAGTGCGAGCTTCATATTTTTGTTCCAAGCCTTCGGATTGCCTTTTGAAGGCGTCAATCAGCGCGAGCCGCTCTGGCGAATTCGGGGACCCGGGCGCGAGTGGCGGAGTGGAATCGTCTTTTTCTTTCGCCGCGAAGGCATTCGGCAGGGACGAAGAGGTCAGGCCTCGATGTGCTGCCGTTAGCCAGGCCACAGCCGATGCCGAACCGAGCAGGCGAACCGCGTCTCGTCGAGTGATCATCTATGCTGTACTTTTTGACATGGTTTCGATTTTTACCAGGACTTGAGCTAGTAGACGATTTGATCGCGGAATTGGTAGCAGAACACGTCGATTCTGGCAATTGCCCCTACGTTCAGACCACGCCCGCTACTGCCAAGCAGAATATGCGACTAATACGTCGTTCTGGAAAGTGTGCGAATTGGAACAGAGTTCGCCTGTGAACACCATGTACCGTTCAACATGCATCCGCACAGGTCATGAACTTGTCTTGCGATACACAAGGAGATTCAAGATGAAGCGATCGTTAATCGTCAGTGCCTTTTTACTTGCTCTAATTACTTCGGGATGCTCGGGGACTCAGCCTGCAGCGGCAGCTCCCCAGGCGCAAGCGCCAGCCGATGATGCGCACCGCGATGACCGTGATAGAGATCACGACCGTGATAAGGACCGCAACCCGCCGCCCGATGGCGACCATCGATCCGGTTGTCCAGACGGCCAACATGCTTTTACCGACAGAGACGGCCGAACAAGCTGCGTTAATAATTGATCAGGACCTTTTCGATCAAATCGCCGGTTATTGCGGTGGGAATGTGGCGAGGTATTCCTGCGCGGTGGCTTTGTGCGGGGTTGCGTCCACGCTGTAAAGACTCTGCGGTTTTTGACTTGGCCGCATCAGCAAAACTTCAATCCATGGAAAAGAGTGCGCTTTTTTCTGGTGATTGATTACGGAAATCGTCGAGCCGTCGCTGAGCGGGACGTCATATTGCGCGCCGGGCCCGGGAGAATAATGCAAGGTCCATCCACTGATCACTTGGCTGTCTTGACGCGCTAAAGTCGGCAAAGTTGTGGGGTCCAGGTTCCGCACCTCCGCAGGAGTAGCCATCACGTAGCCGTCAATCGTCCACTTGCAAAGAAGTCCGCTCTGGCAAAGCGCGAAGAATTTGTTGTCGTATGGAGTTATCAAAGTGGCTTGCACTTCCGGGCCGCCGCACGGGCCGCGATGGCGTTCAACATCGGTGGGCGTCACGTGAATTACGACCGGACAGTCGCGCTCGTTCGCCGGAGGCGGCGTCCAATAAAACTGCATGAGGACAATAACCGGAAGCTCCAGATAGTTGATGTGATAGCCGGTGTGCGATTGCTCGGTGAAAATGTATGCTTCGTTTCCCTTCCAATAAAGCGTGACGCCGCTGCTGGCCGCGATGTAGCGAGTTTCGATGAACGAGGAAATTGTCAGGCAAAGCGCAACGATGACGGCGGCGATCGCGAGCTTCGCCTTCAGCTCCAGGTTCGCAATCGCGGCGAACGCTGTTTTTGCATCTATGCTTAAGTCCATACGCTCCGTCGTGGGGTACCACTGAGATTACGTTGTTCAACTAATAATAGTAGGTGGTGCGGGCAATTCCTACGCGGAAGCTTGGATAATTCGTTGCAGTTGTCTTAGGTTTAACCTGCCGCAGGAAAAGGCAACACGTTATTTTCGTTGCGACAGATCTACGTTAGTGCCATTGGACGTGGCCGGGCTTGCTCCCCCGGCGCAGCATGATGCTCCCGACTGGCCGTTGTGGCCTCTTTTCGACGAATCGACGGCAAGCCCGAGCAGTCTACGATTTTCGAGGCTTCAGCTCGTTTAACGGCGGAAGCGATGCGGACGCCGTGACTGTATGCTCGATTGGCTGCTTGCCGGTGGCGATTGCGTTTGCCAGCATTTCGACGGCTCTGCCGGCGATCGGTGGAATCAAGATTGTTGCGGCTAGCAAACCATCGCGCACCCATTTTTGGCCCGTCTTCGGGACGCCGTCGCAGCCTGTGAACGGCAAACTTAGCCAACGCTTGCGCTCGTCGTCTTCTTTTATTTTGTCAAACGCGGCCCGCGCGCCCATGGCCATGGAATCGTCCTGCGCAGCGATCAAGTCTATGGAGATTTTTTGAGATGTGCTCAACTTCAGCCACGAGCTCACGGCGCGCTCCGCGCTTTCAGTGGTCCACTGGCCTTTCAGCGTGGTGATTTGAATATTCTTAGGTTTGGTTTCCATCATGCCGGCGGTGCGCTCTTGCGCCGATGTGCTATACGACGGGCCTTCGATGTACAGAACGGAACCTCCTTGCGGCAGGAATGCGGCGAATTGTTTTCCCTGGATGCGTCCGATTTCCGCGTGGCTGGAAGTTACGGCGAAAACCGCGACTTTCGCTTTGCGCCGCAGCTCGGAAATATATTCCGGCGCGCGATTCAAAACGGCCCAGGCGATTCCCGCGTCGCACGCGACTTGCGCTACCTGAGGAAGCGCGCTTCCCCGCACTGGCTCCAAAATAATTCCGGCCGGGCGCGATTCCGGCGGAGACTGGATCGCCTTCAAAATATGCGTGCTTTGATTTACGGCGTCGTTGTCAGAATAAATCACAGTTACGTCGATGCCCAGTTTCGTTCCCGCCCGCTGCGCGGAAAGCGCCTGTTCCAACTGGAAATCGTTGTCGTTAGTGGGAAGAGACACCAGAAATTTCAGCTTCTTCATCGCTTAAACAATACTTCTATCTTTCGGCGGGATGTACTGTTTCGTGCAAGCGGTAATCTAAGAGGTACGATGGCGAGTCACGCTGGGCAGAGCCAATCATCCCTCGAGAATCGGCTGTTACTCTGCCGCAAGGTTGACCCCGGATTCCGTCCTAGAATGCGCTCGTCAAATTCGATACGGCGCAGATTGCCCAGGAAGCGCAAACCGGCCTGGTGACTATGGGAGTGCGCGGTCGTGGTGCCTTGGACCTGGCAATATTTGGTTCGACAACCTATCAGGTGATGCAGTTGGGACCCTGCCCCGTTTTCACCGCCCATGTTTGAGCATCGACCTGACCGTAATTTAGACAACAAAAAAACACTGTAGAAGACGGCTGCTAACCGGCGATTGGATAACGGGCCACCCGGAAGGCGGAGGCCACGGGAACCGACGACAGAAATTCTACGGCATGCGAGTGCCGCAACGGCCGCACTCTTCGAACACGGAGAGGACGTTGGTCAAACTGAGGAGATCGCGGATTCGCGGACTTAAATTCACCAATTGCAATTGGCACTTCGCGCCCTTCGCCGAAATATACAGCGCTACCAGGGCGCCGAGGCCGGAGCTGTCCATGTGCGCGAGGTCGGTCAGGTCCAGGATCACTTTCTTCTTGGACAGGATCAGCGCTTTCACTTCCGTCTTCAGATGGACAGCGGTTTCGGTGGTAAGGCGGCCGGCGCAGCCGACGACAGT
Source organism: uncultured Acidobacteriota bacterium (assembly GCA_963838475.1). Taxonomy (GTDB): domain Bacteria; phylum Acidobacteriota; class Terriglobia; order Acidiferrales; family UBA7541; genus Palsa-295. Next base: position 367,727 of record CAWIRJ010000002.1, on the reverse strand, counting down.
GGCATCCTCCCAGGCGTAGGTTTGGAGCGTTAGTTTGCGCGCACCTATGGAAGCGTCGGTTGCCATGGTCGGTGTATTTACTCCGTGTTCGCGGATAACACAAGGAGTTTCTGCAGAGCTTCCAGCGGATTACGCGTGCCGAACCGCTTCAAAGACCCCGGCCTAAAGGCAAGCGCTACGAAGTTTCGAAGTAAATCACGATTACTTTTTTGCGCCGGTAGTTTCCATTTTTTCAGCGGATTTGGACTCTGCTTGTTTGGGCTTCGGCGGTGCTTGCCAAAAGCCGGGCGTAGGCACAATAAACTCAATGCCGACTTGCGTTTTTCCCATGAAGCTTTCGCCAACGCTGGTCACACGGCACAACAATTCTTCTCGAATGGTCGGATTTTCCACGCGGATAATCTGATTCACCTTCACCACAGCGGCGAGCAGAATTAGGGCGCCGTGGTCGTTCACGATGATCGCTTCCGTTTTTTCCGCGAGCGACTGCTTGCCCGCATCGCGCAGTCTGACCACGACAGGAACGCGTTTCAGCACGCGCTTGCTGCGCCGGCGGTTCTGCGGACGTATTTCGGGGATGGGAGCGATGATGGTCACGCCCAAACTTAACAATACTTTACAGGCCCCACAAGCGAATGGAACCTTAGATGTGCCTTTCTAGGCATCGAAAACGGCGGTCCCATCGGCCTGGGACGCGGTTGCCGAAATGCTTGTTCGGCGCTCCGCGGAATGATACCTCCAAGTTTTTGGAACCTTTCAGCGCTCTCAGACGCAATTACTATTATAGCCCGGCAATTCGTAACGTCTTTCTCCGCGCCGCTTGCGTCGGAGGAAGGCGCAGAATAACTTTCCTACAAACAAAGGAGAATTCCCGATGCGGAAGTCTAAATTCAACTTCTCGTTATACGTTCTCGCAATATTGTTGTTTATGTCGGTGGCAATCGCCAACGCTGCGCCTCAAGAAGCAAATTTTGTGGGCACCTGGAATCTAACTGTCGCCGGCGGCCAAGGCGGCGGTGGTCATCAGGGCGGCGATCAGAGTGAAGCAAAGGTGAAGGTGGCGGGCATCGTGGCGGCCGTGGCCCGCAGTCCCTCACAATCACCAAGGACGGCGACAATTTCAAGGTTGACCACAAAACTCCACGCGGTGACGTGATGTCGAATGCAACCGTCTCCGGGAATACGATTTCCTGGACCGAAGAGCGGCAGGGCCGCGACGGCAACAGCCATAAAGTTCAATTCAAAGCCACGCTGAGCGGGGACTCGTTGACCGGAACAATGGCCGGCGGACAAGGCAGCCGCGACTTCACCGCTAAGCGCGCCGGATAACTTCACCGCTACGCCTCGTCGGGCGACAAACAATTAACCGGGGAGCGTTGGTGATGCACCGGCGCTCTCCGTTTTTATGACCATTAGTGAGTAGTGCTGGACTCCGGTTTGGATGGCGCGATTATTGCGGTTGGCAGCGAGGAATGCGCAGTCGCGCCGGCGCGGGCGAATTCGTAAATGCCGCGCGCGTCTGTTGCGACGATTAAACGGTCTGGTTCCACGATGATTGCGCTCGCCCGTACCAACGCGCCTTCCGGCGTGGCAATAAAATAATCGCCGAGATAATCGCCGTTCTTGTCGAAATGCGCGAGGGTCCGGCCGATGCCGGCCCACATATCCTGCGAAACGGGATCGACACCCAGCGCGGTAATTTTCGGATTTTCTTTTGACGTGTCAATAATGTGGTCGAGATTTACTTTCACTGTGCCGGTCAGGTTATAGATGCCTTCGCCAAAACGTCCGTGAGGGCCGCCAAAATGCCCTTCGCCGGCTCCGCGTTCGAATGAATGAGCTGCCGTCGTCGTTCCGCTCGAGACCGGCGCGGTGGAAATCGTCGGCGAATAAATTGCCTGAGCTCTCTGCGAAGATGACGCTCCGAATTGGCCGAAGCCCGCGAAAGCTCCAAAGCCGCCAAATCCCGGAGAGAATCCCTGGCCTAATCCCCCGCCGCCGAAGCCGCCCATCCCGCCACCCATGCCACGGCCGGTGGCTAACGCCGATTGCGCCCCTGGGCCCGATATAGGCGCTGTGGAAAAAAGTTCGGGCAGACTGATGTCGGAATTATTGGCTCCAGAATAATTGTTGATGGACGAAGGATCGCTCGACCCGGAAGATTGCGCGCTGAATTGCAAATCGGAAGAACCGATTGAGCTGGATACCGACTTCTCGTCAGTCGCACCCATGGAGTTTTGGTTGGTGCGCTTGCCCCCCAAATGAAATTGCTTGGAATCGGGCGTAATCGCTCCCTGTGCGGACAACATTCCTCCGCCAGCCGAACCTCCCGGGCCTCCGCCGCCCGGGCCGGTAGCCATTCCAGTTGAGAGAATATTCGCCGTGGCGGTCTGCGCGGTCTGCGGGCTTTCACCGTTATGCGCGCCCAAGCCGGGAGACACTCCTCCGCCGAAAAATATGTCGCCTTTGTTTCCCACCGCGGCGAAGGTGTTGTAGGAGTCCGAAAAATTCGACTGGCTGTAATTCACGCCGAACTGAACGCGATCGGTGGGATCCGGCGGCAACTCCGTGCCGTAAAGTTTCAGGTCGAAAGTAACGTCGTTGGCGGCATAGCCATAGCGGTCATACTTGCGTACGGTGGGATCCGGCAGCGCGATGAAGGCGAAATATATATTCCCCGCGCCATCGCCAAAAACCTTGCCCAGGTTTTGGAGTTGTTTTGACGACTGCGGGTTCGCTCCCGCCTCGGACAACTCGCCAAAGCTGCGTACGACGCTGCCGTCGTCACTGCGAATTTCCACCAAGCGCTTGGAACGCAAAGTGGAAACGGCGAACTGGTGGTCCGGGAGCGCGACAACGCCGGTCGGCGCAAAGACCGGAATCTTCGCGACGAAAATTCCGTCGGCCGAGAAAATTTCGACGGCATTGGCCGCGCGGTCGGCTACCAGGACGCGGCCGTCGCTATCGATGTCGAAGTCGGAGGCATACTGAATCTTCGCGGCTTCGAGTCCCGCGCGTGGAATCTGAGCGATACGCTTGCCTTCGGCGTCGAACGTCCATATGACGTTTGGCGGATTCGCCAAGACGTAGTAGTGCCCTGCGGTATCGCGCTTCATCGCGGTGACGCCGGAACTGATCTCCGGAAACACCCGTGCGCGCGCCGGTATGGCGTTTACAAACCCTTGAGCATTAGCAGGAGAAGGAGAAGTGAAACCAGCAATCAGCAGAGCCAGAAACGAGGGTTTCCATAATTTCCACCCTAAACCAAAAACCATGGACCAAACCCTTGCTCGACGAAAATATTTTACATCATGAGAGCTCGCCTTCGTCTAGCCCTATTGCCGCCCGGGGGCAGAAAAGTTCCACAAAATCTCTCGGTTTCTGACCAAGGAGGGCGAGTTTGTGCCCGAACGCTGCATACAGGTGGTGATCCGTACTATCGCAGATGTAAGAGGCTGATCGTCGGAGGCATCTAGGAAGTCATTGAGTTGCGAACCATGAGTGCGACCAGAACGAGAGCGGCTCCGAGCATCCCGAGCGCTTTGAAGTGGAGCACCATCGCTGCCCCGGTCCCAGCGCCAAGGACAAAAAAAGTCCAGATTCCACTGAGAAGGCCTATCTCGGTATCGGGAGCTGTAACGCGCGGAGCCATCACTTCCGCAGTGTATTTCTCAGCTTCTCTGGAGATTATCCTTGTAATAGTCCCCGTGAGAAACGTCGTGTGAACGCTGATGCCACCTGAATGAAGAAATGCACCATTTTGCAACCCGAGTGCCAGAGCCACCAAGATCACAAATATTGATACTCCGTGCGCTACATTTAATCTCAACGCCAGAGAAGCGGCCACTATCAGAATCACTTCTATTCCCATGACGGAAGGAAGCAACGGCCACGGTGGCCACGACCTAAGGGGCCGCACGATCAGCGAACTTATCAGAACCCCGATCAAGAAAGTGACAATGGCCGAGAGAGGTCCAAGCGTAGCCCGCCAATCACGGGCGGCTACTGCGACTGCCGCGAGCACCAAATTTCCAGTCACGTGTCCGGTGAAAGTGTTCGCGAGAACGTAGCCTGCCTCGTCGCCGTATCCGCCAACAAAGGCAAGCCCAAAAGAGAGCGCCGCGTCGGTCTGGCGGACATCTGTAATCACAGTTTCCCCCGGAGCTTGCTCTCATCCTTAGATAGCGTGCCGAAGACTCCAAGCGAAAGGCGGACCGGATGAGACTTCCTTTCCGAATTCGCTGTGAACCTAGAAGGAATCTGCCTTTGGGTGACCCTCGAACAATCCGGCTGACCTACTTCCTGGCACGACGCGCGTTTTCGAACATCCACGGTCTCGCTCCTACTTGTGGCGGGCTAGGCTTTCTTGCGATATTGATCCAGGAGGATTTTGTAGCGGGGGTCGTTGCGCAAGGGCGCGAAATAGGGGCTGTTGTCCAAGGACGCGAAATCGCCGTAGCCCAGCTTGAGGCATTCCTGCAAAGACGCCAGCGCTTTTTCCCGGTCACCTTTACCGGCGTAGGCTGCGGTCAACCAATAATAATTCAACGCAGTTTTTTGACGCTCTAATTTTGACATGTAGGCGACAGCGTCGTCCCACTTTCCTTGAGCCAGAGAAAGCTGAGCCATACCCATGTATTCGTAAGTTTTATCTCCGATTTCTCCGGCGCGACGGATAGCCACTTCCGCATCCTGGTAGCGCTTTTGAAAAATAAGCGCGCGCGCCAGGTGATACTGCGCCGCGGCCGAAGTGGGCTGAAGGCGGATCGCTTCGCGGGCTGCTTTCTCCGCCTCGGCCGCCTCAGGGGGCTGCTCGTATCCGAGCGACCAGGACAGCAAGTCCCAGGCGAGATAATTGTCCGGCTCCAACCGAGTGGCCTCGCGAAGTTCGGCGACCGAAGCGCCATAGTTATATTTCAGGCCGTAGGTCTGGCCCAGCGCGACATGTGCCTCGGCGAGGTTCGGATCGATGGTGACTGCCCGCTGCGCGTATTCCTCCGCTCGCTGCAGGTGCACCGGATTACTGTCGAGGTCGCGGTAGTACAAACTTTCAACGTGAGAAAGTCCAGCCAGCGCGAGAGCGTAGTTCGGGTCGAATTTCAGAGCATCTTCAAAGTTTTTGCGCGCGGCTTCAAACCTTTCCGCCGTTTCCACCTCGAGCAGGCCGCGTCCCAACAGAAAAGCTTCGTAAGCCTGGGGATTCTGCGTGTAGCGCTGTTGGATGGCTTTCGTTTCCTGCGGGCTTAGGTTTAGATTCAAAGCCTGCGCAATTTTCAGCGCGGTTTGCTCTTGCAGAGAGAAAACATCTTTCATTTGGCCGGTGAAGTCGTCGGCCCAAACCTGAAATCCGGTGGTCGAGTCGATCAAGTGCACGTTGATGCGCACCTGGTCGCCGGATTTTCGCACGGTGCCTTCCAGCAAATAGCGCACGCCCAGTTGACGTCCCAACGCCGCGGCATTTTGATCGGCGCTTTTCACAGCGGCTGCGCTGGCGCGCGGCGCGACATCAATTCCCTGAATCTTCGAAAGCTTGGTGGTAATTTCGTCGGTCATTCCGTCGCTGAAATACACGCTATCCGCGTCCGTGCTCAGATTTTGCAATGGCAGGACGGCAACCGACGGTTTTGCGGCCACCACGGCAGCAGTCGGAGTGGATCGCTTCTGAAACCAGAACGCGCCGATGGCCAGCAGAACCACGAGCGCGGCTGCCCCCGCGTACACTCCCCAACGATTCGATTTTGTTTCTAGAGGAGCGGTGGGCTCCGAACCTACTCGAGATGCCACGCGCTCTGAACCCGGCGAAGTTGCCCGCGATGAGATCCTTCCGGACGATCCTGTCGATGGTTGCGCCGCCGACGCATTCGAGGGCTGATCGTCCGACTCGCCCACTTCCCGCGTTGCTACCACGCGCGAGGAATCCGTTTCACGACGCAGCCTTCGCAGGTCCGCGCCCAAGTCTGCTGCGGACTGGTAACGCATCTTGCGATCTTTTTCGAGCGCCTTGTTCACCACGTGCTCAAAGCCGGAAGGCAACGCGGGATTCAAACGCAACGCCGGAACCGGAGCGCGATTCAAAATACCATCGAAAATTACACCGGTCGTAGCGCCCGTAAACGCCATTGCGCCGGTGCCCATTTCGTACAGGACCGCGCCCAGCGAAAAAAGGTCGGTGCGTTTATCGAGATCGATTCCGCGCACTTGCTCCGGCGACATATACGTCACCGTGCCGAGCGAGGTGCCTGGGCTGGTCAAAAGCGCGTCCGCGGGCGCGGTTTGCGCGGTGACGGTAACTCCCTCTGCTACTTTCTGGCCCGCGGGCGTGAGTTTCGCTAGGCCAAAGTCGAGAATCTTCGCGTGGCCGCGCGCGGTGATGAACAGATTGGCAGGCTTGATGTCGCGATGAATAATTCCGGCGGCGTGCGCCGCGTCGAGGCCTTCCGCGATTTGCGTGCTCCAGTCGAGAAGATTCTCGATTTCCAACGGACGCCCGTCGATCTTATGCTTCAGCGTCTTGCCGTCCAAAAATTCCATGGCAATGAAGCGGCGGCCATCAAACTCGTCAATTTCGTAAATGGTGCAAATGTTCGGGTGGTTCAGCGCCGACGCGGCTTGCGCTTCGCGCTGAAATCGTTCCAACGCGAATTCGTCCTTGGCTAAATCTTCGGGCAGGAATTTTAGCGCGACGAAACGGCGCAGCTTGACGTCTTCAGCTTTATAAACCACACCCATCCCGCCGCCGCCCAGCTTTTCCACGATGCGGTAATGCGAAATGGTTTGACCGATGAACGAAGACGCGTCCGCCATGTGTGCCGCACATGTTAATTTGCACGTCAACGCAAGTCAACGCGAGCAACGCAACGTGAGTCGTAACGCCTTCGCGCGTGCACAATCATCGGTTAAACTATGGACGCCAGGCGGGCGAGAACATTGAACGCGAGAGAAAAACGTCTCAAAAAGCCCAGGACTTCGAAGAAGTCCAAATCTCCGGCGAAAAGCTCGTTTGCGCCAGACTCCCAGCGCCACCTCCCGAATATAAAAGGCTCGGTCACTCGCCACTTGGAAGCTCAGCACGGGAAGGCCTTCACCGAAGAAGAACTCACGGATGGACTGAATGAGGACCTTCACGATGCCTGGCAAAAGCTTCGTGCCTTTGCGGCAGGTCTCGGTCCTCAACGCATCTATGCGTCCGCACTTTCGATCATGTTTTCAAGGAAGGTCTGTTATTTCTTTGTAAGGCCGAGGAAGACTTTCCTCGAAGTATGGATCTTTCTCCCGCGTAAAATCCAGGGGCTCCGATCGATGCATGGCCCAACCAAAAAGGAAAGACACTGCAACCTGTTCAAACTCGTTCATGCTGATCAGGTAGAAGAGCCGCTCACCGACTGGATACGTGAGGCATTCGATTTCGCTCCAGAGCAGGGCGAGCCCTAGTCCGTAATATTTCAGCTGGCTCATAGGTATCCGGCGGCAGCATTCGCTCTCCTAATCTGATGACGGTTAAGCGCCACCGCCTCGTACTTCCCTTGTATCCGCAAGCCATTGAGTCACACTGGAGTTCCCTTCCGCGCTCTACCAGTCATAGCTTAACTCTTTAGATTCATCGGCTCGAGGCCTTGAACTTCTATGCCTGAACCCAACGCTCGCCTGTTCAAAAGTCTGCGCCTGTATTGCCAGATCACGGCCATCGGCGTCATGGGACTAGGAAGTTTAGTTCTGTATGGCTGGGCGTTCGGGATCGAGCCGTTGAAAACGATTTTCCCCGGCCTGGTCACCATGAAGGTGAATACGGCCCTCGGGCTCATATTTTCATCCGCGTCTTTGTTCATGCAGCTTCCTGAGGGATCGCCTCCCTTGAAGACAGGCTTCGCTCGCTTTCTCGCGCTATTAGTCACTCTGATAGGCTCGGCTACCCTGACTGAATACTTCTTCGGCCTGAATCTGGGAATCGACCAATTATTTCTAAAAGATTCCCAAACGTCTTACGGAACTACTGCGCCCGGACTCATGGCGCCCACGTCTGCAACTGCATTTGTGGCCATCGGCCTGGCTTTGCTTCTCTTGAATCGTAAAACGCGCCATGGTCACCAGCCATCGCAGGCGTTGAGCCTTTGCTCCGCTTTGATCGCCATGGTCGCTCTGAGCGGTTACATCTACCACGCTGTCGCGCTTACTAGACTCATGCTTTACACGCAGATGGCGGTGCACACCACAATCTGCTTTATTTCCCTCAGCATCGCTGTTTTCTTCGCGCGACCTCGCGGCAGTATCGCCGGTGAACTTACCGGCGAAGGCTCTGGCAGTGTTATGGCTCGCCGATTCCTTCCCGCGGTCTTCCTGATCCCGATTGTTCTTGGATGGGTTCGCTTGGAGGGTCAATATGCAGGCTATTACGGAACAGAGTTGGGATTGGCGCTGTATGTAACCGCAACCATCGTCGTTTTCGCCTTCCTGGTGTGCTTGAGCGCCCGGCACATGAATCGGGAATATGAACAGCGTCGCGCTGCGGAAATTGCAATTCGCAAACTCAATGCCGATCTCGAAAGCCGCGTCGAAGATCGTACGAAATCCCTGGCGCTATTAACCGAACGTTTGTCTCTGGCCACTTCCACCGGAAAAGTCGGGGTTTGGGACTGGGACATCGTCACCAACGCCGTCATATACGATAAAACCATGTTTGAGATTTACGGTTTCGCGCCGAGCCTGGCGGTTTCCGGCGAGCAATTGTATGCATCGGCACAATACGCGCAGTTTATCGAAGTGATTCATCCGGGAGACGTGCCTCTCGTCGAGGCCACTTTGCAGAGAGTGATCACCGAAAAGGGTGATGGCTCCATGGAGTTCCGCCTGAAATTCCCGGATGGCTCGATAAAATATATTTCCGCCGTGGAACGCGCCGTTCTCGATGAGCGTGGCAATGTCGCCCGGGTAATCGGCGTGAACATGGACGTTACCGAACGCAAACTGATAGCAGATGCGCTGTTCGCGGAAAAAGAGCGCGCGCAAGTGACGCTCAATTCCATCGGCGACGCGGTTATATGTACCGACATTTCAGGAAAAGTCACGTTTGTTAATCTCGTCGCCGAAAAAATGACAGGCTGGTCCTGGCGAGAGGCCGCAGGTCGGCTCATGCCTGAAGTCTTCCAAATACTGGATGCCGCAAACCGCCAAACCGTTCCGAATCCCATGAAACTCGCGGTCGAACAAAACCGCACAATGAGTCTCCCGCTGGACTGTATTTTGATTCGGCGTGATGGCACCGAAATCCCGATCGAAGATTCCGTCTCACCCATTCACAATCGCGAAGGCAAAGTCACCGGCGCGGTGATCGTTTTCCGTGACGTAAGCGCAACCCGCGCTATGACCTTGCAGATGACGCACACCGCCCAGCACGATTTTCTGACCGGATTGCCTAATCGCATGCTACTGAATGAGCACGTGCGCCAAGCCATCACACTGGCCCCGCGTCACAGGAAGAAACTTGCCGTTTTATTTTTAGATTTGGACGGTTTCAAACACATCAATGATTCCCTGGGCCATCCCATGGGCGACAAGCTGCTGCAATCCGTTGCCAAGGATCTGCTCGGTTGCGTGCGCGCTTCAGACACCGTAAGCCGCCAGGGTGGCGACGAATTCGTGGTTCTGCTCTCTGAGATCGAACAGGCGGAAGACGCCGCCATATTGGCGCGAAGAATGCTCGAAGCCGTTGGAAGAGCGCATTTGATCGATGAGCACGATCTGCACGTGACCACCAGCATCGGCATCAGCGTTTATCCCGACGATGGCATAGATGCGCAAACCTTGATAAAAAATGCCGACCTGGCCATGTATCAAGCAAAAGAAAATGGTCATCACGGTTTTAAATTTTTTGCCCCGGCGATGAACGAACGCGCGGTGGAGAGACAATCGATCGAGGAAGGATTACGTCGCGCTTTGGAGCGCAACGAATTGACGCTGCTCTATCAGCCCAAAGTGAATCTCGCCATCGGTGAAATTGTCGGCGCTGAAGCGTTGCTGCGTTGGACGCATCCCACTCTCGGCGTGATTTCCCCGGCGAAGTTTATTCCCGTTGCGGAAGATTGCGGCCTGATCGCACCCATCGGCAACTGGGTACTTCGCGAAGCATGCAAACAGGCGCGGGCCTGGGTGGAGGCGGGGTTGCCGCTCACTACCATGGCGGTGAATGTCTCCGCGATGGAATTTCGAAGCGAACATTTTCTGGACGGCCTCTTTGCCGTCCTGAAAGAAACGAAATTCAATCCCCGATGTCTTGAACTGGAACTCACCGAGAGAATTCTAATGAAGCACGCTGATTCCATCGAAGCTGTGCTGAAGACGCTAAAAGCCCGAGGCGTGCAGGTAGCCATCGACGATTTCGGTACCGGATATTCCAGCCTGAGCTACCTGCAAAAGTTTCCCATCGACGCCTTGAAAATCGACCAGTCGTTCATCCGCCAGATCACCATTTGTCCGGACGAATCGTTTATCGTCGCTGCGATCATCAATATGGCTCGCAACATGAAGCTTCGCGTGGTAGCCGAGGGCGTGGAGACGCAACAGGAAATGCTATTCCTGCAAGATCACAAATGCGACGAAGCGCAGGGCTACTACTTCAGCCGACCAGTTCCCCCTGCGGAGTTCGCCAAACTGCTGATAGCTGGCGTGGCAGAAAAAATCCCAGTCGAAATTTAATTTTCTGGTACGCGCCCGTCTGGTTCGTTGTCATTCTCCTCGCCCCGCTTCCTTCGTTACATGGGGCCAAGCACGTACTCATCTCAGCACAAATCGACTGCGTCACATTCGTTCTACCGCCGGCAGATGTTAATGTCACAATCAACACGCTGCCTTGGGAGCGGATGAGTGAGACGAATAAGAGAAGCCGCGGCTCTGAATCTTGTTCTTATCTTAGCCGTTACGGTGCTGGTGAGTGCCACCCCCGCCCAGGACCATCAACCGCAGTCCCAATCCCAAACCCCAGTCGCCGCTTCGACAAAACAAGACCCAGCCACCGCGAGCAAACTTTCCGAAGACCGCCAAACCTTCTGCGCTGCATTACGCAAACGCAAAGATCCGTCCGCTGAACAAGCCTGCGCAGCGTTCTCGGTGGATATAGGCCCGGAATACGAAGCCTTGACCGAGCGCTTCGCTCAGCTCGCCAAAGCGGTATGCGCGGCGAACAACGGGCAGATGCCTGCCACTCAGCCCCAGGATCCTGCACTCGCAGCCCAGTGGCGCGACCTGAGCGCTACGAATGCCAAGTTTTCCGAGATGATGAAAGAGGAAATGAAAATGCTCAGCGACGCCGAGGCCGCCGTCAAGTCCATCAGTGAGGAAGAGTTGCGCGAAGCGTCAGAAAAACTCCCGGATTGGCCTGACGCGAAAGCTGTGGCGCATAATCCCGAGGAAAAGAAGCGCTTTCAAGACATCCAGGAAAAATATAAGCCGCGCATTCACGGAGTCGAACAGATCGCGGCGCAGGAAAAACCTCGTGTGCAAAAATATTTCTACGACCTGGAGCGCGTGCAGGAAATTTGCGGACGCCACTAGCCGTGATGGTTTTCGAGGAGGCCACAGCTTGATACGACTCGCGCCTCTGAAACTATGGATCGTTCTTCTCTTCTTCGCCGCCTTCGCTAGTATCACGCGCGGGCAGGACAGCCAATCTCAACCGCAATCGCTTGGTGACGTTGCTCGAGAAGCGCGCGCCGCGAAATCTTCCGCGCCAAAATCAGCCGTCGTGCTGGATGACGACAATATGCCCAAATCCAAAGGTGGCGCAGCGAGTGGCGGAAAACTTTCGCCCGACAAGCAAGCCTATTGCGACGAAGTCCGCCAACGCAAGGATCCCGCGGCGGAGCAAATTTGCGCGGTCATGGCCATCGACATGGGATCGGAATACGAAACCATGACCGCGCGTTACGCCGAACTCGCAAAAATCGTCTGCGGTGCAAACGGCGGCCACTTTCCCAAGAGCGATCCGAAAGATCCTGCCCTTGCCGCACAGGCTCGAGAACTAGTCCAAATAAGCGCCAAATTCTCCGCTATGATGGACGCCGAACTGAAGAACGTTCGGAATTCGGACGCCGATCTCAACGCCCTTCGTATGGAGAAATACCGCGAACAATACGCTCAAGTCCCGGCTTTGGATAACAACAAGGATCTGTCGAATCGCAGACAAGCAGAAGTTCGATGAGATCGAGGAAAAATACAAGTCCCGCGAACAGGAAAAAGATGACGCAGCGAGTCAGCAACGCTCACGTGGCCTGAGGTATGTCTACGACATGGCCCGCCTGCAAGAACTGTGCCACCGAAACTAGCTACATGCAGGTTCGAGAGGCTAACTAATGATGCGAGTCGCGACCCTGAATTTTCTGCTGATCGTTAGCTTCGCAAGCATCGCGCACGCACAGGACGGCCAATCGCAGCCGCCGTCGCTTGGTGACGTAGCGCGTCAAGCACGCGCCGCGAAATCTTCCACGCCAAAATCAGCCGTCGTGCTGGACGATGACAATATGCCCAAATCCAAAGGTGGCGCAGCGAGCGGCGGAAAACTCTCGCCCGACAAGCAAGCCTTCTGCGACGAACTCCGCCAGCGCAAACAGCCTGACGCCGAACAAAGTTGCGCGGCGCTCGCTATCGACATGGGTCCCGAATATGAGGACGTGTTCGCGCGCTACGTCGAGCTGGCCAAAAGCGTGTGCGCTGCGAACGGTGGCCGCCTCCCTTCCAGCGAGCCCAAGGATCCGACGCTATCGGCGCAATGGCACGAGTTACTCAACGTTGCCGGTAAATTTACCGAACTGATGAAGCCCGAGACGAAGTCGCTTATCGACGCGGAAAAAGCCACCGAGGCCATCCGCCAGGAAGAAGCCCGCGAACTCGATAAATCCGTGCCGGATTGGCGCAACGCCGCTGTTCTCGCGGCGAACCCACAGGAAAAACAACGCTACAACGAGATCGATGCCGAATATAAAGCTCGCATCGCGGCCCGCGAGAACGGCGCGGGAAACGAAAAAGCTCGCTGGCAAAGGTTCATCGTGGACACGATGCGCCTGCAACAAGTCTGCAACCAACACTAGCTCGCGGGCATCTCTCACGCGAGGACGACAATAAATGGAATTTTCCACCAGACTTTGTAAGCCGGGCGACGAACAGGCGCTCTCGCTCGTTGGCCAAGCCACCATTTTGGAAACCTACGCAGGGATCGGCGATGGCGATGTGGAATGCTGGTCAACCGCGCTAACGGCGTCAGCAACATGTGCTCGTCTGTTTTTTTGGACACCACTCGTCTATGTTTGTGCCCCATTTGCGGCTAGTGATTTCCTTCTGAGAGTGACAGCCTTCCACAACCGATTCGCGTTAGCGTTTGGCGCGGACGGCCCAGGCTCTTGCGGGCATTTCAATGGCGCCTTGCGAACTTATCGGAAGCGTTGCGCGCAAGCGATCGCGGATTGCTGTTTGAATCTTTGGATCGCGCGAGGCCAGATAGGTCGGCGCGGAGCCTTGGCCTGTCAGCAGCGGCTGCCAATAATCGTCGAAGCTGGCAAAACGCGTAATTATATCCAGCGAACGGTCCGACAAGCTTTCCAGCTTTGCTTCTTTGAACAGGCTTAGCAATCCTTCTCGGGTACACATTGGAAAACGGTGGGCTTGGTCGAAGGCGGCTGCTTCGCTATCGACTGCGATCGCCACATCCCAGAAATGACGGACGAACATCGCGCCGCTGGCGTAGTCCCAGACGTAAACCGCAATCGTTCCGCCGGGATTGATGACGCGCCGGAATTCCTCCAGCGCGCGCGCCGGACTCGGGATGAAATTTAATCCCAAGCGGGAGGGTATGGCAGGAAAGTTTTGTATTCGTGACCCACCGTAGCGACCGATACCGGCGCTGACAGCTTTTGGGCCTGCCGGCCTCTTGCGCGGACTCCTCCGTATGCTGGTGTCGTGTTAAAGTGTGGCACCAGTAAGTCAGCGAGGAGGAACGCCATGAACGCTAGCCACATAGGACAATTGGCACAACAGGGATATGGATTGCTGCTCGCACTGGGCATCAGAATTTTGGAAGCGCTCGCGCTGTGGATAGTGGGCCGCTGGCTCATCGGATTTTCAATCAACTTAATCGGCCGCGCGATGACGCGCCAAAAGATCGATCCGACGCTGATACGCTACATCAACAACACTGTCGCAGCCATCCTGAATATCGTGCTGGTGGTTGCGATCCTAGGCTTCTTCGGCGTAGAGACGACAAGCTTTGCCGCGCTGCTGGCGGCTGCCGGTGTGGCCATCGGCATGGCCTGGAGCGGATTGCTCGGAAATTTTGCCGCCGGCGTGTTCCTGATTATTCTACAGCCCTTCAAGGTTGGTGACTTTGTGACCGCTGGGGGAGTTACCGGCACGGTGGAAGAGGTTGGTTTGTTCGTCACTTCGATCAATACGCCAGACAACATTCGCAACATCGTGGGAAACGGCAAAATTTTCGGTGACGTCATCCAAAACTTTTCCACCAATGCTTTCCGCCGCGTCGAGTTGACGGCGCAACTTTCGCACGGCGTCAATCCGCACGAAGCCATCGCTATCCTCAAAGCTGGTCTGGCGAAGATTCCGAACGTGTTGGCCGAACCGGCGCCGAGCGTAGAAATCTTGACCTTCGACCTGGCTGGGCCAGTGCTGGCGGTGCGTCCGTTCTGCAATAACGTGCACTACTGGCAGGTCTATTTCGACACCAACATGTTAATAAAGGATTCGTTCACGACGGCCGGGTTCTCCGTTCCGGAGCAACACTATATGGTTCGCACCGCGGCTGCTGGCGCATCGGCCGCAGCGCGTCCCGTAGTTTCATAATACGTGCGCAGGGTGGACAACGTGGCTGCGAGATTCGCGGCTACTTCAAGAATTCGCCAACGATAAAGGCGATTTCGTCTGCTGCAGTATCCAGCGCGAAATGGCCGCCATCAACGATGTGAATTTCTGCCTTCGGCACGTCACGTCGATACGATTCCGGTTCCGACGCATCGAACGACGACTCGTACTTGCCCCATATCACCAGCAGATGCGGCTGCTTCTCGCGCATCCAGGCATCCCACTTTGGATAATTCTCGACGTTGGTGCGGTAGTCGTAGAAAAGGTCGCTTTGAATGTCGATCTGGCCGGGCTGGTTGAGAAAATAATATTCGTCAGTCCACAAATCCGGGTCATGGCGTTCTACGTTGGGATCGTCACCCACGTGGCGTGCACGCGTGGTCGCCAGCGAAAGCAGATTTTCGCGTAACGCGCTTTCATTTGCCGCGCGATCGGCCCAATACGCTCGTCGCGTTTTCCAATTCGCTCCCAGGCCGCTGTCATGCGCCACCGCATCCTGCACGATCAGCGATTCCACGCGCTCGGGATGCGCCAGGATCATGCGAAAGCCCACCGGGCCGCCGTAATCCTGCATGTAAAGTGAGTAGTGCGAAATCCCTAGGGCTTCGGTGAAATGATTCATGAGCTCGGCGATGTGATCGAAGGTGTACGCAAACTTTTTTGGGTCGGGCCAGTCGCTGTGTCCAAAGCCGGGATAATCGGGCGCGACCATGTGATACCGATCGGAAAGCCGCGCGAAAAGCGGCTCAAACATTCGCGACGAAGACGGAAGTCCGTGCAGCAGCAAAAGCGTGGGCGCATCTTTCGGCCCCGTCTCTCTGTAAAAAATCGACAGCCTATCGACTTGCACCGTGCGATAAACCGTTGCGTGTTCCGTGCTGCGTTCTCCGCGATGTTCCATGGGACGTTCCTTTCCTTGGGCTTTCGTCAGCAATGGGAAAAAGGCCAACATCACAGAAGCCACCAGGACTGCCACTCTTCCTTCAATGGTGGGCGCCATTAATTCCTCCTTCTGCGAAAGGCGGACATATTCTACGCAAAGTGTTCGCACCTCGAAAACGATTTCCGGTTGGAAGGGACGATAATGATGCAATCTCTAAAGCACCGCGTTTCCAGGGCTATATACAGTGACGCAGATTCCCACGGATTCGGAGCAAGAACGCTCGTGAGAAAAGATGTAGAACTTTCTAGCTAAACCGCCGAAACGGTGGAAAAGAATCGTCGTCCGTAGAGGAGTCGGCGTCGGGAACTTCGGTGGCACCGACTGGTGACGCGAGAACTTCGCGCGCCGTGGCCGCGTCCTCTTCGCGCACCAGGACTTTAAATCCTGCGCCGGACCACGCGAGGTGTTCACGCATTCTTCCCGCAGTGTCACCCTGAGTGATGGCTGGGATGCCGGCTTCTTCCAGTACGCCCTTAGCTAAATCCGCCTCGAATTGCGTGCCGAACGACTGAACCACAACAAGCTTCGTATCGTCCATCGGACTATTATATTCTCGCCACGAGTGAAACTCTCGGAGTGTCGCATTTTTTACTTTTCGCTCAGAAACGGCGTGGTTTAGATCTGATAACTCCCCTTTTCTGGCGCGGCAAGATGATTTATCGCGCGACGTGTCATCGTCATTTCTAACAATAGCCGAGTCGGGCTTCGCCGGTGCATAATTCCCCCACTGCTAGCCGGACTGGCTAGACTTTGGAGGGCAAAATGGGATTCCTCGCTTGGATAGTGGTTGGACTGATCGCGGGCTGGCTTGCAGGTCAGGTGATGAAGGGCGGCGGCTACGGCGTCCTTGTCGACATCATTCTGGGTATCCTCGGCGGCCTGTTGGGCGGCTGGATTTTCGGGCAACTCGGAATCTGGCCAGGTGGAGGCATGATCGGTTCAATCATCGTAGCGTTCATTGGCGCGGTGATTTTGGTCGCGATTACTCGCCTGATAAAGCGAGCCTGAGCCGCGACCCAACACCCCAGATCGAACTGAGCGCAGCTGAATTTCGGTGCAGCGCAATACGCCGGGGTGGGCACGCGCCACTCCCAAAACGTGCTTGGCACCCGTCTACTTGGATTTGAGGCGACCTTTGCCTCCACCGATCAGTGGTCGCGCGGCGCTGGCAACCCGACTCCCCAAACCGGGCTAGTGACCGCAATCTTGTCGAAGCTCGAAACGAGCGCTCTGCCCCGAAGCATCGCGTTCTTCACAGATGGCAGAGCTAGAGACGCATCATGACTGGTAATGCTCTCCCATACCTCAGTAACCCAGATGGCATTTTCGTTAGAAGAGTCTTTCGCCACCACGTAGCTGAGACAGCCGGGCATGTCGGCTGCGCTCTCCTTTAATATTCCGATCATCTCGTCGCGCTTGCCGGGCACCACCGTTAGCTTCACGATTAATCCATACATGCTGCTCGCCTCCTGTGAACTCGCCAGAATGGGCGTGACCGCAGCGGCCCCTAGATATTCCAGAAATTTTCGTCGGCCTACTCGCACTTGTTGAAAATACATCTTCCGACCTGGGAAATGGAATACGCTCGAAGTAGATGGTCGGCCATGTCTCTCTTCGGTGTTTGAAGGAGTGCGGGTTCCGCCATTTCGTTTAGGCGAGAATTTTTCCTGGCCTCGGTGTTGATTACTCAAGCGCTGGACCGGCGACTGGACCGGTCATTACGAAGCGCAGGCGTGATAGAGTTTTAGCACGGAGGGAACCTATGAAGTTTCTGCGACATTTACTGGTCTTGATAATCTTTAGCTGCTGTTTCGCCCCGTTTGCAATGGGCCAGCAAACGTGGAGGATGAGGGTTGACGCGCAGGATCCGGATCGCGCGCTGCTTATCCAAAAGCTCAACGAACACGCCGCCGACCACCACATCAAGATTGATTTTGTGAACCAAAACTTCGAATATCGAGTGGCGTACGGGACCGGCGGTTTCACTCCCTACGGCTATGCGCCGGCCAGTGCATCGGTGACGAAGGTGTTTGACGCTAGAGGCACTGAACTTTTTGAATTCACTCGTCAAGGGCGCAAAACCGATGATGGAGCAGCGAACGCCACGGCCAAGGAAATTATCAAAAGGCTGCAGAAGTTGCGCCCCGCCGGTTAGTTTCCGCGTAACGAGATGAACTGTTGCGGTTTAGCTTCAATTACGGTGACTCGTATTCTTATTCTTCGCACTGTCATTCGGGTTCTGTATGATATTGCAGTTTGTATAAGGTCCCGACAATGGCTCGCCGACTCTCACTCCGCATCCTCGCCGCGCTCCTCTTCGCTTTTGTCTGCGTGGCGCCTGTCTTACGTGCCCAGCGTATCGTTGACCTAACCGCCACCGACGGCACCAAATTAAAAGCTAGCTATTTTGCCGCTGCCAAGCCGGGTCCCGGTGTCCTGCTGCTGCATCAATGCAACCGCCAGCGCAAGATTTGGGACGGATTGGCCCAGCAACTTGCGGCCGCGGGAATCAACGTGCTCACGCTGGATTACCGCGGCTTTGGCGAGAGTGCTGGAGACCCCTTCGATAAGCTACCGGCGCAAGAAATGGCGCAAATTCAAAAAGAAAAGTGGCCGAGTGATTTCGACATCGCCTTTCAGTATCTGGTGTCGCAGCCGGGCGTTACTTCTGACGTGATCGGCGTCGGTGGCGCGAGTTGCGGAGTCAATAATTCCGTACAGTTAGCGCGTCGCCATGCTGAAGTGAGATCTTTGGTGTTGCTCTCGGGGATTACAGACCTGAATGGCCGCCAATTCTTGCGCAACTCGACAAGAGTGCCGGTCTTTTTCGCCGTCGCCGATGACGATGAATTCCCGACCGTACCGCTGGCGATGGAGTGGCTCTATAGCCTCACCTTAAATCCAGGAAAAACGTTCGCTCATTACGCCAAAGGCGGTCACGGCGCGGATATGTTTGCAGTGCATCCGGAATTGCCGGGAATTATTGCGGACTGGTACGTGACTACGCTCATTAAATCTCCCGGACGAGCGCCCGTTGCTGAGAATGCTCCGGGAATCGCTCCGACGGTGCACATTCTGGATCAGATAGATCAGCCCGGCGGCGCGGCCACAGTTGGACAGCTTCTGGAACAAGCCCGCCAACACGATCCCAAAGCCATCCTGTTTTCCGAGGCTACCGTGAACTTCGTGGGATACGAGCACATCCAATCCGGCGATACCAAAGGCGCGGTCGCAATCATGAAACTCAACGCTGCCGCTTATCCGAATTCGCCAAATGTTTACGATAGCCTTTCCGACGCTTATCTTGCGAATGGCCAGAAGGATCTGGCGCGCCAGAATGCAAAAAAAGCAGTGGAACTTTTGTCCTCCGACACGACCGACAACGAGCAGGTCCGCAATGCGATTAGGGCCAACGCCGAACAGAAACTGAAACTTCTCGGAGATACGCCGTAGTAATTCAGATCTAAGAACGCATCGCACACTCGGCAATTTGTTTGCGTCCGGCAACTAGCTTTCAGGCGGCGTAGGCCCGGCCGAGATGTTGTACGACGGAGGACGGGATGCTTTTTCTCAGACGCCAAATGCTTCGAACGCTGTCATTTGCTTTCGGGTCGAGCTTCATCTTGGGACGGAACGAGCTCGCCACAGCGGCGAAGACGGCCACGCAGCCAAAGGTCTCCCCTCTCGGTGCGGGAGGCGGTGCCGGTGACGGGATCGCCGTAGCAACAGAAACCGAAAAGGTGACCGGAATCGGAGGGTTCTTCTTCCGCGCCAAAGATCCGAAAGCGCTGGCGCTTTGGTACCAGCAACACTTGGGAATTTCGCTCACACCAACGAAAGAAGGCGATCCCGTTTGGCAGCAGGAGGCAGGCCCCACCGCTTTCGCGCCTTTTCCTGAGGCCAGTAAGTATTTCGGCGATCCCCAAAAGGACTGGATGTTGAACTTTCGAGTCCGCGATCTCGACAAAATGGCGGCACAGCTACAAGCCGCGGGAATCGAGATCAAGATTTATCCGCCCGATGCCACCGGCAAGTTTGCCCGCATACATGACCCCGAAGGAAATCCGATCGAGTTGTGGCAACCCGCGAAGCCCGAGGCACCGCACTAGCTCGGCTGAACGATCCCGGTCCGATTAGCCGGTCGTGCTTTTCCTATTGCGACTCAGCGGCCTACCATTTTTTGCAGCTCTTCCGGGTAACGAGCACCCTGCGCCGAGATCTTTGAGGCTGCGTTGTCAAGTTCGCTTAGATCTTCGGGCGAAAGCTCCACGTTAACGGCGGCGAGATTCTCTTCGAGCCGATGAAGCTTGGTGGTACCGGGGATCGGTACGATCCAGGGTTTCTGCGCGAGCAGCCACGCGAGCGCGATCTGAGCGGGCGTCGCCTTCTTCTCTTGCGCAAATCTGCCGAGCAGGTCCACAAAAGCCTTATTCGCCTTGCGATTTTCCGGCGTAAAACGCGGAACAATATTACGGAAATCGTTTTTGTCGAACTGCGTATCTTCGCTGATTTTTCCGGTAAGAAAACCCTTCCCCAGCGGACTGAACGGAACGAATCCGATTCCGAGTTCTTCCAGTGTGGGTATCACTTCCTTTTCAGGCTCTCTCCACCACAGCGAATATTCGCTCTGTAGTCCGGTGACTGGCAAAACTGCATTAGCGCGACGAATCGTCTGCACGCCTGCTTCACAAAGGCCGAAGTGTTTTACTTTGCCTTGCTGAATCAGGTCTTTCACCGCTCCGGCGACATCTTCGATTGGAACATTGGGATCCACACGGTGCTGGTAGAAAAGATCGATGACGTCGGTCTTCAGCCGCTTGAGCGAGGCTTCAGCAACTTCCTTGATGTGCTGCGGGCGGCTGTCCAGACCGGCTTGCTTGCCCGTGTTGGGGTCAATTTTAAATCCGAACTTGGTGGCGATCACCACTTGCTTGCGAAATGGAGCGAGCGCCTCACCTACGAGTTCTTCATTTGTGTACGCGCCGTAAACTTCCGCAGTGTCGAAGAATGTTACGCCATGTTCGACGGCCGCTCGAATCAGCGAGATTCCATCCTTCTTGTCCATGGGCGGCCCGTAGCTGAAGCTCATTCCCATACAGCCGAGCCCGATGGCCGACACTTCCAGGATGCCTTTTCCAAGTTTGCGTTTCTGCATGGCGTCTCCTATGTACTGGTAGATGCTAGCCAAGGGCAGCGGTATTCAAAAAGTTTCGAAGGGGCGATTCCGGCATTGGCTTCAGAGGAATGTCTCCAACCGCGAAGTCTCGTGAGAGAGCTGGTTCTAGAAGTGTCCAAAATTATACAGAAATAAAAAGGCGAACCCTCTACCCTCCTTCCTAGAAGGTCATGGGAGACATATGCCCGCTGAACAGCACTACAACAGTCTCGATGGTAAGCAGAGGCAGGAATTGCTTCTCAAAGTCGGCGAAACTCGCGAAGCAGCGCGAATCCTAAGCCAGCGCGACTACGCCGCACTCGGAGGCTGGGTAAAAATTAGGATTAAGAAAGACTTTAAGCACCCTAAATCCTCCACGCCGTAGTCCGCCACGTTGCAAACTCCGGCAAACTTTTCCCGTGCGCTCGTGTGCAAGCTATTCGTGCGAAGTGGGCGAGATAACGTTAACGGCGGTGCGGAAGCGGAACGCCTCCGTCATATTGCGAAGATGGGAAGGGCCTTCAGCGAATGGGAACGCGCCCCGAGCGAGCACGCGGCGGTGAATAAAAAAGAAAGGCGAACCAACTCGGCTCGCCTATGCCTTGCAAAACATCGCGATTTAGATTTTTGGCCTAGCGGCTAACCAATTTTCGCCGTAAGGGCACCAACCCCAGAAGTCCGGCACCAAGGAGCAAAGCCAGGCTGGGTTCCGGGGACGTGACGACAAGGCCTTCCAATTCCCGGGCGTCCTCACTTCCAAAACTGGTGCACCCAGCGTTGCAATACCCCTCGACGGCAAACATCTCAACTATACCGCCCGCACTCGTCAAGTCAGCGCCAAACTCCATCAGCATTACCGGGGTACCCGCAGCATACGAATTGTTTGCCATAACCACAACCTCGTCGGGCGAGAAAAAGTCAGCGTCCACGACCGAGTACGTAGCCCCCGGAAGTTCTGTCCCAGCCAGGGTTACGATATCGATGTTGCTGTAGAGACCCGTGCCGGCGTTGAAGACGAAGGACCCCGAGGACGTCGCGCCGTCGGAAGTGATCACATCGGTTAGAGTCCAAGTCTGGCCGCTGTCGGCCGAGGCAACCGAGGGTAGGCAAAGCAGAATCAATAGGGCTGAAGCCACAGTCAGGGCCCAAAACGTCTTACGGCTCATAGTTCCCCCTTGTTTCTGCGGAAAACAGTAGCGGTAGCCGTGCAAGTCAAATTCCAATTCCCGCTGTTGAAAATAAAGGAAATGTCTTTGGTTTGTAGTTTTTCCGAACAAGCTATTGCACATCCTCGGAAGGGTTTTGTCACATTGTGCAAATGAGATGTGGCCCGCGGAGCCGAGTGCGGTGGCAACAGCCGTGCCCACGACACGGCTCTGTGTGCCGGGTGCATCATTCTCCCGCTACCCGGACTGGCTACGCTTAGCTGCTATTCGCGGGAAGTCGCCGAGATTACGTTGACCACGGTGAGCAGCCGGGACGCTTCGGCCATATCGCGGACAGTAAAGCGCACGGTGTAGCCATCGACGCGCGTTGCGCTCGGCAAGTAGCTCACCAGATCGGCTTGGGTCACATTGTTAAAACGCCATTCGAGAATGATCGGCGTACCGGGTGCAACGGGATGAAAGTCGCCTCTTCGGCGAATGCCGCGAAGTACACCATCATGAATGGCCAGCGTGACGGTCGCTGGCGCTTTCATAATCCCAGCATTAAAGCTCAAAGCTTCTTTCGTTGCGACCGTCTCAATAGGCCCGATGTTGGCTTTCGCGTCGGCGACTGCTTGATCGTCACCGGACAGAAAGACAACCGGCACATGAAGTTCGGCGGCTACCGCGGCATTGAAAGCGCCCTCGGAAACTGATTTTCCGTCGAGGAGAAGCCCCATGCTGCCGGTGAACGTGTGCGCGAGTATCGCATTGGGACTTCCCTCCGACGCGTGGTAGCCAATGAAGACGACTGCCGCCGTATCGGCCGTAAGCCCCTGCATCATGCCGAGCGGTCGCGGCCACCCGCGGACGAGGTTGCAACGCGGATCGAGCGCCTCGGGATCAAGATTCGCAAAATCACCATGCGAGTCGGCCACGGTGACTTCCGTGGCGCCAGCGTCAAACGCGGCGGTGACGGCGGCGTTCACTTCATTGGTCATCAGGCGGCGCATCTGCGCGTAGTCGCGCCCTGCCGGTTGAGAATCAATCTTCCAGTTGGTCACGTCGGCGACGCCTTCCATGTCGGCTGAAATCAAAACTTTCAGCGGCGCCTGTTGCGCGTTTGCCGGCAGCGCAGAGAGAATGAGAAACATGCTGGCGAGTATCAATCGTGCTTTCACGGCGAGCATTATAAGTTAGACAGCTTTTCTAAGAAACGTCGGTCTCGCGCATCCTGGCTTCACCTTTCACCGCACAAAGCACGCGCCTCGTTTCAAAGCTTAAACTTCGGAGAACAGTCTCCGTCCCACGGCTGCGGCTCGGAAACTTGGTAGCCCACAGGAACGGTGAAAAGCGAAGGGTCCGGTTCGCTTCGGCTGATGTCCGAGAGCTTGACGGTGTGCTGTGACTTTCCGGGCCCGCTGCGTTTGACAAGAATGAACGCCTGAAGTTCCTGCGAAAACCAGTAATCCGTCACCCTTCCGAATGGCGAGCGCTTTCCGGAAGAACTGGGAGGGTACTTTAGAGACTCACGCCCATGTCGTACGGTCATGCCATCAACCACGTCGTGGGCAAGCTCTATCTGAGAAACCTCCGGAATAGCTATTTGCGCCAGCTCCTTTGGATCGAGTTCGCGAAGATCGGAATTCTTGCAGACCGGCTGCGGTTTCTCGTCGGGAGCCGGCCAATGCGTCTTCGAAGCGGACTTGACCGATGGCTGAAGGATGATGCTAGTCCTGGTTGTTGGGTCGTAAATGTCGATCATCAACCAACCCGGCTTGTGAGGCTCATCGAGCGGAGTCGTTTCCCATTCAAGCCTGGTTCGGCCTTTCGAATCGCGATAAATTTTGCTTCGAAAATGTGCGGTCACGGTCTTGCCGTGCGAATCGGTGCGTCTATTTTCTGCGTCAATAGTGCCCGCAACTGGATAGCCCGGCACGCTGCCGACGGTCATACCGATCACGTCGTTGTCACCGCCAGTACTCAGGTTTGGCGGATACAGGAATTTGCCTTCCTGTTGAAGAATGGCATCTTGGGCGGACGCGCCCGAGCATATCCCGGCGAGGAAAACCGTTGTCAGAAGAAACTGCCGCATGGGACCTCTCAAATCAGGGTATCTGCTGTTAGAACGGAGGAGTAGTGATTTCTTGCGCGGATTAAACCAAAAGAATAAGGCACAGAGTGGAGACCGCCTGCGTCAATCGACTTTCAGAATTGCGCCCACCGTAGTTCCCTTGCCGTCGGAGTAGATCTCAACGGTGGGTGGTTCTACTAATTAGGATTTAGCCTCAGATCTCGTTGTAAACTTCTCCGACTTCGCTGGCTGCCCGATGCAGACTCCGCCGCGATTTGATCTCGGATTTGGAGGTGTAACCATGGCTGAACCCGCTGATCTGCGCATGACGAGAATTCCACTCAGTCACGGAGCCGGCCGTATCCCCGCCCTCGGCTTCGGCACATTAATTCCCGACCCAGCCGTAACCCTAACTGCCACCAGAGACGCACTGGAAGCCGGATTTCGACACTTCGATTGCGCGGAACGATACGGGAACGAGCGCGAGGTAGGCACGGCGTTGCAGGCAGGACTCGCCTCCAAAAACGTCGTGCGTGAAGATATTTTCGTCACCACTAAGCTGTGGAACTCCAATCACCGGCCCGAACGCGTCGGACCAGCTTTCGAAGCGAGCCTGGAAAGACTCCAGCTCAAATATTTGGATCTGTATCTCATCCATACTCCATTTGCATTTCAGCCTGGGGACAATCAGGATCCACGGGATGAAAACGGAAATGTGATTTACGACCAGGGTGTGACTTTGCTCGATACCTGGAAAGCGCTGGAAAATCTCGTGGATCACGGCAAGTGCCGCGCCATCGGGCTTTCGGACGTCGATCTAAACCGACTGAAGCCCATCTACGACGCGGCGAGAATCAAGCCGGCCGTGGTACAAGTGGAATCACATCCGTATCTGCCGGAAACCGAACTATTGGAAT
This sequence comes from uncultured Acidobacteriota bacterium, assembly GCA_963838475.1. Classification (GTDB taxonomy): domain Bacteria; phylum Acidobacteriota; class Terriglobia; order Acidiferrales; family UBA7541; genus Palsa-295. The sequence goes on along the minus strand of CAWIRJ010000002.1, from coordinate 342,637 downwards.
ACTGCAAGCAGAGCGGCATTGTGTTGTTGGCTTTCGCGCCGCTAGGCCACGGGATGAAGCCAGGACTGCTCGAGGATCCAGTCATCGTGGCCATCGCGGCGCGAGTTGGAAAAACGCCCGCGCAGGTGTTGCTGGCTTGGGCCGTGCAACGCGGGACGGCTTTGCTTACCACGCCCAGAAGTGCCGCCCGCGCCAGAGAGAACTTCGACATCTCTGTTCTTCCGCAAGACGCGCTCGACGAAATTAATCGCATTCAAACCAGGCAGCGGCTGAATACGGTGGTGACAACCGGAGTTCCAGGTTTCATTCCGAGAGCTGGATAATCCTCGTTTTTGGCGACTCAGCTCAGTAACTTGTCAACGAGCCAATAATCGACGCTGAACTTTCCCGGACCGGAGCAGATCAGCCAGATGAAGAAGAGCACGTAGAGGACTTCGGGAAGGTAGAGGAAATCATCGAGCCAGTTAAGAGGCGAAAGCCGTTCAGGCAGGGTGGAAACGGCCTCGGTCAGGACGGCGACAATCATATCAATCATTAAAGCCAAGCATGCCGGGCTCGAAAGAAAACCCACTGCAACCAAAGATCCGCAAACGAACTCGACACCCGCCACGAAATAAGCCGTCTGTCGCGGAAACGGCACTTTGGCCTTCACCAGCGTGTCGTAAACAGGCTTCGTGCCGCCGGCGACAAACAATTTGTTCGCCCCGGAGATGGCGAAGAACAACCCGATCGAAACGCGTACTAGCAGGATGGCATATTGTTCGAAAACACCGCTACCCAACAGCGCGAGCTGGACCAACCGTTTCCAATCCATCTCTTCTCCCTCCGTAACATGTGCTGCAACGATACCCTATATCACATAGTTCGACTTCTCTGGTAAACGCAGCGCACTGGATAGGTCGATGCAAGACCCCGGCCGAGCCAGACTTTTTGCTTCTCTGGTAGGCGGTTTCCAGTGGCTTCAAAAATCGGGCATAATACGCAACCGAACCGACCACCTTTTTCCGGAGCCGATGAGCTACTGGATGCGGCGGCAACGGCTTAAGCACCGTGGTTATCCCGCAATCGGGGATTATGGAAGATAGAATCAGGCTCAAGGCGCAGTTATAAAGAGCAGAAGAAGCAAAATTTTTTGGAACCAACTGTCGAATTACGTTCCGGCTGTTCGTCTATCTAGCGAAGGTAAGTCAATAGTCCGGCCCGATGGCCGCCACGAAAGAGGAGAAATCATGCCGCAATATTTGGTTGCTATTCACCACCCCGACGGCTACGACGGGTCCAAAGAGGGCGCAGCCATGGAACGCGATATCGACGTGCTCAACGAAGAGATGCAGGCTAAGGGTGCCAGGTTTTTCGCTGGTGGACTGTCCCCGGCTCGCAGCGCGAAGTCACTGCGGGCGCAGCCTAATGGCAAGGTGCTCATCACCGACGGGCCGTACCTGGAGACCAAGGAGCATATAGGCGGTTTTTGGATACTGGAAGCCGCTAACCTCGAGGAAGCGCTGGAGGGGGGACGCAAGGCTGTCATTGCCTGTCGAGCGCCGGTCGAGGTACGCGCGTTCCTATGAGACCGCCCGTCCGACGAGGCAGGGCAACCGCCCCGCCCGAAAGCTTTTCAGGGGCGACATGCTTTGCGAAAAATCTTCAAGTCGCGTGTCGATTCCCCGCTACCTCGTTCGACGCGTAAGTGGAGCCGCACCGCGCCACAGGCACCGCGCCACAGGCGCCTCGCAACATTCGTGCCCAACGCGTGCCAAGCTCCTATGTAAAATTAGCGGCCCTGATACGGTGTCCGCTCAACACTCAAGGAGAACACGATGCGCTTCATGATGATCATGATTCCGAAAGACTACGAAACCGCAAAAGCCGGCTGGGTACCCAACTTCAAAGACATGGAGAAAATGGGCAAGTACAACGAGGAACTAGGGAAAGCCGGCATACTTCTCGCGCTCGACGGGCTGACCCCGCCCGCGACGATGAGCGCGCGCGTCACCTTCAAAGGCGGAAAGTCGAAGGTCACCGATGGCCCGTTTCCCGAAGCCAAGGAAGTGATCGGCGGCTACTGGATCATCCAGGTGAAGTCGCGCGAAGAGGCACTCGAATGGGCCTCGCGCATCCCCGGAAACGATAACGAAATAGTCGAAGTTCGCCGGATGTTTGAGCTAACCGACTTCGATGCCGAGACCCAAAAGGATATCCAAAAGAAGTTCGGCGACGACGTCGCTGCTGAGATGAGCAAGTAGTAAAAAACGTTGACGACTATCTTGGCGACTATAAGGTGAATGATCCGGTGCGCACGGCCTTATAGGCACTCGTACATTAAAGGGAGCGGCGTAAACAAATGCGGAAGCTAATCTACGCAATCAACGTTACCCTGGATGGCTGCCTGGACCACACCAGCGTAGTTCCTGATGAACAGATTTTCGAACACCATTCGCTTATCCTGCGGGGTGCCGACCTGCTTGTCTTCGGGCGCAAAACCTATCAATTGATGGTTCCCTATTGGCCTGATGTCCTGAAAGACCCGGCTGCGACGCGCGAAGACAAAGAATTTGCCGCGGCATTCGACTCCATCAACAAAATTGTATTTTCGCGATCATTAAAGAGCGTTGAAGATAGAAACACGAGAATTGCTCGCACGAACCTTCAAGAGGAAATCGTCAGGCTGAAACGCGAGGAAGGCAAAAACATTCTGGTCGGCGGTGTGGACATTCCTTCACAACTGATAGAACTTGGCCTGGTTGATGAATATCATTTTGGCATTCATCCAATCATTGCAGGACAAGGGAGACGTCTGCTGGAAGGAATTAGCCTGCAGGAGAAATTGCAACTAAAACTTGTTGAGTCCAAGATTTTTTCGTCAGGAAGTGTTGCTCTTCATTACGTGAAACAATGAAAGAAAACCGCTTCAATTTCAGAAACGGGAGTCCACGATGAAGGAGCTCACCAGGCGTGATTTTGTTCGCAGCGGTTTCGACTGCGGGAATTGGGATCGGCATTGCGCCCGAACTGTTGCGCTCCGGTGTCACCCGGCAGGCGCCGGCGCAAACGCCTGCGGCGGCGGACCCCTATGCCATGGTCGATCCGGAGTTGCTGGCCGCCATCAAGCAATTCCCGTTCCCCACGCAGAGCTTCACCAGTGAAAATCTCGCTGTCGGACGCAAATGGCCGCCGCTACCCCCGCTGCCTCCGCCGGCGCCGCAGCCATTTGAACGGCACATACCCGGCCCGTCGGGCGCGCCGGACTTGCGGCTGGTGGTTGTCGATCCGGCTCCCGGCACCAAAGGGCGTCCTGCTTTTATGCACATGCACGGCGGCGGGTTTGTCACCGGCATGGCCGGACAATTCAATCCGTTTTTGCAAGCAGTGGCGCAGAATTGTGGATGCCTGGTCGTCTCGGTCGACTATCGCCTCGCGCCGGAAACTCATTTCCCGGGATCGCTCGAAGATAATTACACCGCACTGCGCTGGCTCTACAAAAATTCCGATGAGCTCGGCGTGGATCGCAAACGCATCGCCATAGGCGGCGAAAGCGCCGGTGGCAGCCATTCTGCGATGCTCGCTATTGCCGCGCGCGATCGCCGCGAAATTCCCATCCTATTTCAGTTGCTGATTTATCCGGCGCTCGACGATCGAACCGGCAGCACTCGCCAAGTTCCGCCGTTTATGGGACAGTTCGTTTGGAACGCGGCCTCCAATCGTTTCGGCTGGACTTCTTTTCTCGGCGTCCCGGCCGGCTCGCCTACGGTTCCGGCTGGCGCGGTTCCTGCGCGTGTCGAAAATCTCGCCGGACTTCCTCCAACATTCATCGGTGTCGGCGCTCTCGATCTGTTTGTGGAGGAAGATGTCGAATACGCGCGGCGCCTGCTCGATGCCGGAGTTCCGACGGAACTCCACGTAATTCCAGGTGCGTATCACGGCTTCGATGTGTTCGTCCCTGACGCCGCAGTTTCGAAGCGATTCGCGGAATCGTGGACAGTGGCCCTCCGGCGAGCGTTTGCCGCCGGCTAGCCGAGAAACTTGATTTCTCACTAGCGATGAGGCAACTGCATCATCGATGTGTTACGCGGTTTCTGACGGCAGGTGTCCGAATTTGGACAGGGCCTGGCGAAAACGACCATGCCTTTTGACGCAGGCCGCGGTAAGTGATTTACAATGTGGGTTTTCCTGCTGGCACGGATAGTGCTGAAAGAGTCAAAGGAGGAGAAACATGTCATTTTTCCGCGATCTGAAAGTTGCGTTCCACTCGTTGATGCGGAGCAAGAGCCTCGCGGCTATTGTTATCCTCACGCTGGCGCTGGGCATCGGCGCGAACGCCGCCATCTTCACGCTCGTGCGCGGAGTGCTGCTCAAGCCGCTCGTCAACCGCGATGAGAACCGGCTGATCTATATCCGCCAGAGCGCCCCCAGTATGGGAATGGACAACACTACGTTCTCTGTGCCGGAAATCAGGGACATCGAACCCAACATCCGCTCCATCAGCGAGTTCGGCGATTTCTCGCAAATGGACTTCACGATGGTCGGACTTGGCGAACCTCGTGTAGTCCACGGCGGCGTGGTCAGCGGAAACTACTTCGATGTGATGGGGCTGCGTCCGGTTCTCGGCCGTCTCGTCGGACCTCAAGACGCTGGCGCCGACGCCCCGGGCGTCATCGTGCTCACCTATCGTTTTTGGTCCACCGTTTACAAAAAAGATCCGAATGTGCTTGGCAAGACTGTCCGGCTCAGCAGTATCGGCGATCGGTCGGCAACCGTCATCGGCGTCCTTGAACCCTCTGTCCCGTATCCCGCGGACACCGAAATCATCGGCAACCTGGTCGTCAGCCCGCACCATCTTTCCGCCACCATGGTCACCGGCCGCGTCCATCGCATGACCGAACTTTTCGGCAAACTTGCTCCGGGCGCCACTCTTGATCAGGCGCGCAATGAGCTGCGCACGGTGTACGCCTCCATGATGAAGGACCACGCCGATGCGTATCCTGATAACGGCGGCTTCCGCATCGATGCCCGAATGCTCCGCGATGAAATCACTTCTGGTGCACGCACCATCCTGCTCGTGCTGCTCGCTGCTTCCGGACTAGTCTTCATCATCGCCTGCTCGAACGTTGCCAACCTGATTTTGGCGCGGACCGTTCGCCGCGAAGGCGAGTTGGCCGTCCGCGCAGCGCTGGGCGCAAACACTTGGGCACTGCGCCGCATGTTGTTAGCCGAAAGCCTCCTGCTCTGCGGTGCCGGCGCGGCAATAGGCGTACTGATCGCGCAGCCACTTGTCACAATTCTGGCTCGATACGCCTCGCGCTTTTCCGTGCGCGCGCTGGATTTGACGGTTGATTCCAGCATGCTCTGGGTGGGAGTTGCGCTGGCCATCATCGCCGCGGTGATTTTGGCATTTGTGCCGCGCCTGCCATCCGCGAACGCGTCGAATGGTATGAACCTCGCGAGCGGCGGCGTCCGCATCACCAGCAGCACTGGCCGCCGCCAGCGTGCCTTTGCCGTCACGCAAATCGCAGCGTCTTTCGTGCTGCTCGCGGGCGCCAGCGTATTGATCACCACGCTGATCGCGCTGCAAAACACCCATACCGGATTCGACACCCGTCGAGTCCTGGTCGTCGACGTTCCGTCACCGTCCAACGGAAAAACGCAGCAGCAAGTTACCGATTTTTATAAGGAAGCGGTGCGTCAAATCGATGCGCTACCCGGCGTCACCGAGACGGCTGTCGGAATGATCGCGCCTTGGCGTGATGCCGGCGGCGGCTTCGGTATAGGTTTGCAATACTCTGGTGACGGTCACGTCCATGGCAAAGACGACCCTCGCGCGCTGTGGCGCACCATCTCTCCGGGCTTTTTTAGCGCGCTTGGTGTTCCCATTATTGCCGGGCGCGATTTCAACGCGCTCGATGACCAGACTCACGAGCCGGTCGTGATCGTCAGCTCCACTCTCGCACGGGAGATGTTTCCCGGTCAGGATCCGATCAACCGGCATGTCTATTGGACCGATCCGGTGCTGGAATTTGTTACCGGCACTGCGGACGAAAAGGCGCGAGTTACCGCGCCGCACCGAATTATTGGTGTCGCCGCTGATATGGACGACGAACACATTGTTCCGATGCCCGCTGCCACCATTTATGGCTCGTTTGCCGACGGCGGAATGTTCGGCGGTCATCTCTTCGTTCACACCACTGCAAATCCTTATTCGCTGGTAGTGCCGGTAACGAAAATCATCCGGCAGTTGGAAGCCGATGAACCGGTGGAGAATGCCGCCACCTTGGAAGACATCCGCGCCAAGGTGCTGGCGCCGGACCGCTTGAATTCCCTGGTCTTTGGCGTGTTCGCGGCGGTCGCGCTACTCATCGCAATCGTTGGCGTCGCGGGAGTACTGGCGTTTTCGGTCAGCGCCCGGACCCGTGAATTCGGCATCCGCCTGGCGCTCGGCTGTCAGCCGAAAAATCTTCTCAGAAGTGTCGTCACCGATGGCGTGGTGATGGCTGCCGTTGGCGTCGTGGCCGGCGCGGTGTTCGGGCTCATCGTTGTGCGCGTGGCTGGCAGTTATTTCGGCGACTTAAAAATGCCGGGCGCGTTGCCCGTGATTGTTTCTGCGGCTGTGCTGTTAGCCGCGGCGGTAATCGCTTCGATGCTTCCGGCGGCACGCGCCGCCCGCGTCGATGCCATGCAGGCGCTTCGCTCGGAATAATCTTCCCGGCGAGCCCAAGTTTTCTGCGCAAGCTTGCTTTGATCCTATACTCCTTGCGTTTGAACATAAGGAAGACACCAACATGAAGCCTAAGAACACCATCTGCCTCTGGTTCGACAAAGACGCGCATGATGCGGCGCGCTTCTACGCCGCCACCTTTCCGGATAGTAAAGTAACCGCCGTTCACGAGGCTCCCGGTGACTATCCGGGCGGCAAGAAGGGCGATGCGCTGACGGTGGAGTTCACTGTCCTGGGCATTCCGTGTCTTGGTCTCAACGGTGGCCCGGCCTTCAAACACACGGAAGCTTTTTCCTTCCAGATCGCCACAGACAATCAGGAAGAGACGGACCGTTACTGGAACGCGATCATCGGCAATGGCGGAACGGAAAGCCAGTGCGGTTGGTGCAAGGACCGCTGGGGCCTCTCCTGGCAGATCACCCCGCGCGCGTTAATGGATGCGCTGGCGGCTGGCGGCGGTGAATCAAAGCGTGCCTTCGCGGCGATGATGAAGATGAAGAAGATCGACATCGCCGCCATCGAAGCAGCGCGTCGAGGCTGACGCGAACACTTCGTGAAGATATATTCTTGCTGTCCAGGAGCACACCCTTCCTACAGCACGATGTGCTAGCATCCGGTGGCACTTCTGAAGGGAGAATCCAATGTGTAGTCCCAAAAGGTTGCTCCCATTTTTGTTGGTGTGCGCTTCGAGCGCAATCGCTAGCGGTCAGTCTCAGATGCCCACGAAGCCTGAGCCAAGCACAGAAGTCGAGAAGCTCGCAGTGATGGTCGGCAGGTTCAAGGTCGAAGACGAACTGAAAGCCGGGGTGATTCGGCCGAACTCGCCGGCGATGAAATACACCGGTATCGACGATTGCAGATGGGCGGCCGGAGGATTTGCGGTGATCTGCACGGCAGTACTCCACATGGGCACAAAGAAATATACCGAAACTTCCTTCATCTACTACGATCCGACTGCCAAGACTTACCAATATCACGCAGTCGACAGTTCCGGAGAAATAGAAAATAAGAGTGGTACGGTGAGCGGCGACACATGGACGTGGCTCGGCGAGAGCACTTTTGCCGGAAAGGTCTATCACACGCGGTTCATTATGAAGTTTGTTTCAAAGGACTCCTTTGAATACACCGACGAGTCGGGCGAGAGCGAGAACTCCATGAAGGTGTTTGTGAGCGGAAAGGAAACTCGCGTCGCGACCACCAAGCACGCGACATCGCAACCAACGCAATGACGGCATCCCAGTCATAGTTCCAAGCTAAACCGGCACGTCTAAGTCCTGATTAGTCCGATAAACGGACGAACGACCCGGAATCTGACCCCGTTGAATGTGCGTTTCTGCAACAGCCTTCTCCCGCCACCGAACAGTTCCGCGCCTTCCGCGTTATCGGCTTGCCGATAAATGCACATGACTAATAGACTTAACTGCGAGGAAGTGTGGAAGGACATCTGCGCTCACTTCTTCGGAGTTCAACAGGTGCGCCTATGTGGACGCTCTTGCAAGACTTGAGATACACCCTGCGAATGCTGGCGAAGTCACCGGGGTTTGCTGCCGTCGCGATTCTCACGCTGGCGCTCGGCATCGGCGCCAACACCGCCATCTTCTCCATCGTAAATGGCGTCCTTCTCAATCCCTTGCCGTTTCCTCATCCGCAGGAATTGACCGTCCTCTACGAGCACACTCCCAACGACGAAAAGTCCTCTATCTCCTATCCCAATTTTCTCGATTGGCAGCGCACCAATTCTACCTTTGCTTCCATGGCTGCCTATCGCCATGAGGATTTCAACGTTACCGCCAGCGGAGAGCCGGAGCGCGTGCGCGGAGGAATGATCTCGGCCGAGTTTTTCCCCATCCTCGGCGTGAAGCCACTACTAGGCCGCCTCTTCGCTCGCGACGAGGATCGCCAGGGCGCTGCTCCAGTCGTGCTCCTCGCTGAAGGATTCTGGCAACGGCGGTTTGGTTCTGCCCGCGACATCATTGGAAAGCAAATTATTATGGACGGCGACCCTTACACTATCATCGGCGTGATACCCGCCAGCTTCCACCTCAGCACCTTCAACTTTGGCGGCATTAAGGATGTGTACGTTCCCGTCGCCCAGACCAAAGATCCCTACTTCTATCACCGCGACGTACACGAAGGCATGGATGCAATCGGGCGATTGAAGCCCGGCGTGTCGCTGGCGGCCGCGCAAGCCGATATGGCTCAGATCACCGGCGATCTGGCCGCGGCTTATCCCGACGCCGACAAGAGCCGCGGCGCCACCGTCGTGCCGCTGCGGGATGCGCTAGTTCACGAAGTGCGGCCCTATCTATGGCTTTTGCTGGGTGCCGTGGCATTTGTGCTGCTCATCGCCTGTGTCAACGTCGGCAATCTTCAGCTCGCACGCTCCACTGGCCGGGCGCACGAATTCGCGATTCGCCGCGCTCTGGGCGCAGACCGCTGGCGCGTGGTCCGCCAACTTCTCACTGAAAGCGTTGCGCTCGGCATCGCAGGCGGGGCACTCGGAGCCTGCGTGGCGGCTTGGGGAACACAGGCAGCCATTCGCCTGTTGCCTGAGACGCTGCCGAGAGCTGAAGATGTCGGTTTGGACGGTCACGTTCTCACCTTCACCATCGCAATTTCAGTTCTCGCCGGCGTTGTATTTGGACTCGTGCCGGCGCTGAAGATGTCTCGCTCGGGTGTCCAGGAAACCCTGAAGGAAGGCGGTCGCGGAGCTAGCGCCGGACGGCAGCGTGCCCAGAGCGTGTTTGTCGTCGGTGAGATGGCCTTGGCGCTTGTCCTTCTCACCGGTGCCGGCCTCATGATTCGAACCCTCGCGCGGCTCTGGAGCGTCAATCCCGGATTCAATCCAAAGAACGTGCTCGTTTTCGAGGCGACGCTCGCGCCTTCCCTGGGCATAAACGCCGCAACGAATCGCTCGGCGATTCGTGAATTGAGCCAAACCTTGCGGGCCATTCCGGGAGTACAAGCCGCCTCGGTGACCGGCGGCGCTGTACCGATGTACGGCGACGATGAACTCCCATTCTGGATTGACGGGCAGACAAAGCCCGCGAACGTAAGCGAGATGAATCAGGCGCTCAGCTATTTCGTTGAGTCGGGCTACTTGAAGGCTATGCAAATCCCCCTACTACGAGGGCGATTCATCGCTCCCACTGATGACGAGCATTCTCCCCAGGTCATCGTGATCGACGAGAATTTTGCGCGCAAATACTTCCCCGGCCAGGAACCCATCGGGAAACGCATTCACTTGGCGATTATCAACATGGATCCCGAAATCGTCGGCGTGGTGGGGCACGTCAAGCATTGGGGCCTCGACTCGGAAGCGGATCGCCATCCGCTGCAAGAACAAGCTTATTCTCCCTTCTTGCAAATTCCAGATGCAGTGTTGTCCGGCCCGCCTCAGGCCGAGGTAGTGCTGCGCTCGGCCGGCTCTCCCCTCGAAATGGTGGGCGCAGTCCGCGAGGCCCTCACGAAATTGAACGGCCAAAACGTGATGTATGAAGCGACAACTATGGAGGCAATTATCGCCGATTCGCTTGCGGCGCGTCGATTCTCGATGATTCTGCTCAGCATATTCGCGACGCTGGCGCTTTTGCTCTCGAGCGTCGGTATTTATGGCGTGATCTCCTACGTAGTGGGCCAGCGTACTCGCGAGATCGGCATTCGCATTGCCCTTGGCGCGCAGCGCAGCACGGTTTTGCGGCTCATACTTGGAGAAGGCATGAAAATGGCCATGTTCGGGATTGTTGTCGGGGTCGTGGCCGCGGCTGGGCTGACGCGATTAATGTCTCAACTAATCTTCGGCGTCAGCGCAGCGGATCCCGTCACGTTTGCAGCGGTGATTATCATCCTCACCACCGTCGCATTCGCAGCTTGCTTTGTCCCAGCCCGCCGCGCCATGCGCGTCGATCCCATCATCGCGCTGCGCTCGGAATGATTTCCCCCGTAGTTTGTGTTTTCCGATGACCTTAGCGCATGGTACCGATCGGATCGACTCAGAGCGACTCATCTTTCGCAGGATTGAACAAGCGGACTTCGAATTCTTCGCTCGTATTCATGCAGATCCGATTGTTGCCAGATATCTTGGAAACGGAAAGCCGCGTTCCATTCAGGAGACGCAGGAATTGCTGGAAAGGTATTTTGAGACTTATAGGAGCTTGGAACTAGGTCCTCTCGCTGTTCTGCGCAAGTCTGACGGAGTGCTGATCGGCCGCTGTGGCCTTAGCGATATGGCGCTCGAGGTGAACACGGCACCTGGGAAATTGCCCCGGGTTTGGTATCAACGCTCGCAAGTACCTTCGAATACGAACGTCATTTTTGAGCAAGAACTCGGATACACATTTGACCGAAACTACTGGGGCCAGGGCTATGCCAGTGAAGCGGCGGCCAGAGTGTTCGAGTATGCATCCTCCACCATGCCGTTTCGCCGCATCGTTTCAGTGATCCATCCCGACAATACCCCGTCAATTAAGATCGCAAAGAGATGTGGAGCGCGGCAGGAAAATAATGTCACCCTGATGGGACAGGAGTTTTTTCGATTCGTATGGCCGGTGGGCTCTGCGTCATCTTAAGGCGCCACAATCACCGCTCTCGCTGAAAACAATATGGGTCACGTCGATATTCGGCGTGACCCATGTTGTCCTGCATAATCTTCGGTCTTGCGCCCTCGCAGCATCCGGCTGGACTGCGCAAGCGCCAAAAATTCCCGTTAGCGCTGCAACCGGCCGATTCCGAATTTCTGCAACGAGTGGTTGCAGGCATTCGCGGACAAAACGGATTGCGGGTGTGTGCGTGCGAAATCTGCCATCGAGTCGCCCTCCATGCGTCCCTTTGCGGGTGTCAAAAGAAAGGCGTGGATGGTCCCCTTCTCGGGCCCGGATTGCACCGTTCCCATGCCCGAGATTTGTCCGCTGTCATTGATATTGCTAGCCGAGATTATGTACAGGTTGGAATCCGCGGGAATTAGCGAGTTAAGGTCGGTCATCACGCCATCCTGCCATATGAAGCCGTGGGACCAGTTGAAACTGGAGTCAAAGTTGTTTCCCACCACTTGGCCCCGGTCGTTGATGCCGGTGGCAAAAGCAGCAAAATCTTCCGGCAGAACGCCAAGATCTGTGACTGCGCCGTCAGCGCCGCTCAGCCAAGCCGCGGCATGGAAAGTTGTGCCGTCTGCAGTGCCGACTTGCCCGGCGATTTGCCCGTGGATGTTAATGGCGTAGCCGAAATTGGAACCTGTAGCTCCCAGATCCTGCAGCACGTAGGCAGTCTTGTCTTTCCACATCACCGCGTGTATCGCTGCGGTGCAGCTTCCCGAGTAGCCTACGGCCTCGCCTCGATCGCCAATCCCGAATGCAACACCGTCCACATCGCTACCCACCAAAGGAAGAGCTTCGGCGCTTCCTCTCTCCCACAACGCCGGCAACGTAATCCGGTTGTTGGTCGTTCCCGCTGGGCATGTGGGGTCCACCGGACCGTTTTCGGCATATCCGACGGCTTCTCCGCGGTTATTGATGGCGCTGGCCTGCCCATTATTTCCGCCGAGTGTCGGAAGAGCGCTCATGTGGCCGTATTGCCAGAGAAACGGAACACATATAAGGTGTGTGCCGAAGCCGCAAATGTCTTCGCCGTTCGGATCTAGTTCAGCTGTTTCGGACTGACCAACGGCTTCCGCGAGGTCGTTGATCCCTCCCCAGTTAATCCAGCTGTTGGCGCCGGGTTTTCCAAGCGTGCCCAGGTCGATGTTGAATCCGTAGATGCTTATCACCGCGCGGCCCCTTGCAACTGTCGTGAACAAACTACTCTCGGGAGGGTTCACGGTTCCATCCATGTTCTCCGTCCAACCGAAATTGTTTAGGCCCATGGCCATACTGAAGTTGTCTTTCTTGTTGTTAATACCCAAATCGGTAATTTTGTAGCTCGTCTGAGCGACCGCATCGCTGAAACAACCCAGAATAATCATCGCAACCCAAGGTATCCAGAATTTCCGCAACCGCCCTAATGCGTTCATATCTTCTCCTTTTCGTCCGAGCAAAGTTTTTCGTGCCGAGATGGCTGGCCGAGAACTGACGGTGCAGGCGGTATTCCATGCTCGCAACCTTTACGCGACACAACAGGCCCGACACGTCAGACTGCGAAAGAGAGTGGCGGACTAACAAAATCCGTAGACCATGCCAAAACCGCTGGAACGGCTGTTTCTCCAACTTTTCATGTACTCGGCGCGAGAGGTTATGAAATTCAAGAAGGTCGGCAGTCCGAGATCAAGTCGCTCACTTACGAATAACTTCCAACCTACATACCGAATGGTATGTTATTATCGCGTCTTGTTTTCAGGAGTGCGAGTTCTCTCTTGACGCGCCAATAGTTCCCGTACATGCTGGTTGGTATGCCGGCAGCACGTAATAAACCGAGACGTAGAGCGATTAACCTCCGTGACCCTCAGCGCACGCGGGAACGCTTGCTGCAAGCAGCATCTCGCGAGATCTACAGATCCGGTTTCCAGAGCGCAAGCCTCGACACAATTCTGGCCTCTGCCGGCGTCACCAAGGGCGCGCTGTACCACCATTTCAAAAACAAGGAAGCCTTGGGATATGCCGTCGTCGAGGAGGTCATCTCCCCCGACGTTCGCGGGACTTGGGTACGGCCTTTACAAAGCGTCAAGGATCCTATCGACTCTTTGATCCGCATTGTTCGAGGCATACCCGTTCGGCCCGCAGATGTATGCGGCGGCTGTCAACTCAACAATTTGGCGCAGGAAATGTCTCCTCTTGACGCAGGATTCCGCAAACGGCTGGAGATAATCTTCGACGCATGGCGCGAGGCCGCTGCCTACGCTTTGCGAGAGGGCCAGATCCACGGAAGCGTTCGCCGCGACGTGGAACCCAATGACGCCGCCGGCTTGCTGATTGCCATGGTCGAAGGCTATGGCTCGCTCGCAAAGAATGCTCAGGATCCAAAAGTGATCAAGGCGGGCATCACAAATATCGTGGGCTGGCTGAGGTCTCTGCGTGCGCCGGGCAACCGCAAACGACGTTGATCGCATCGGTGTCTCAAGCGGCAGTCTGGCCTATTACATACCAACTGGTTTGTATGCTAAGACAGTCGGCATAGCGATTCGGGCCAGCGCTTGAAACTACATCCCTAGAAGAGGAGAACAACAATGACAAGGATCGCAGTATCGCGCAGGAATCTGCTTGCTACGGGAGCCTGCGCGCTGGTTGCTGCCGCAAGCCTGCCCGGACCGGCAAGTGCCAGTGCATTGGGCGCGCAGAATTTAACGAACGAAGAGATAGTCCGCAAGTGGTACGCCGCCTGGGGGCAAAAAGACTGGGGCCCACTCGATAACCTGCTCGCCGATGACTTCACCTTTTCCAGCGCAGCCGGTGACGACCACATCAGCAAGAGCGCTTTCAAAAAACAATGCTGGGAAACACAGATCAATTTCATCGGGCGTTTTGACCTGGAACGCGTCGCCACTGGCCCGGATGATGCTTTTGTGAAGTATCTTTGCTACACCACGAACGGTAAATCGTTGCGTAACGTGGAGTACCTCCGAATCAAGGACGGAAAGTTGCAATCCATCGAGTGCTATTTCGGCGCGCAATCCAGCTTTCCGTCGGCAGTGAGCACTGGACAAAAGTAACCTCACTTCGGGTAGCGGGAAGTCGAAACGAGAGAACAAGGGGTTACATCATGAGCGTCCGCGAAATTCAGGATCAGAAGACCGTCGCACGCGAGATGTTTTCTCAACAACCTGCTCCCGCTACTGCGGACGTTTCGGCTAACCCATTGCGGGGAGCCGCAATTTGCTTCACCAATAGCAGACGGGATCACACTTTTAGATCGACAGCCGACGAGTTCTGCGAAACTGCGGATACATCATCGCTTCCGATAAACCGATTTGATGCTGCGATTCTCATGCGAGCCTTGCGGCAGTTGGAGGCTATAGCAAAACGACAGGCGCCTCGAATCGCGTTCAAGGCAAACGGTAGCATCCTGCTCTTGGATTTAGCCGATATTTTGGCCGTGCAAGCCGAAGGCAATTACGTTTCGTTGCGACCTCGCACTAATTCCTATTTGGTGCACGAGTCCCTCTCGTCCATGGCCGAAAAGCTCAAACCCTACGGATTTATTCGCATCCACCGCTCGGTGGTCGTAAATATTTCGGCCGTGGAGGAGATCCAACCCCTACCAACCGGGGAGTATCGGCTGCGTGTAAAAGGTGGGAAGGAATACTTGGTAACGCGTACATACAAACACAACCTCAAAGATCTGGCTCAACTGTGGGTCGGCTCAGAACGGCTTTGCGGCTAGACTCGGGGCTCCGGCAAACGGTTGTTCCAACGTAATCGTAAGCCATTGACGTCGGTAGGCGGCGCGGTTCAACGCTTCTGGTACGGGTGAAAGATGTAGTCCTTCGCCTTCACCGCCGTGTGGCAGGTGTTGCCGCAGTCTGCCGGGCTTGGATCGGCCGTGAACTTGTCCGATGCTGCATCGTAGTTGAACACCGCGTATCCCCAGCCGCCGCTTTTCGGAAATCTCTTGCTGTCCTTTTCCATTACGAAAGCCTGCGAAAAGAAGTCCGGCACTTCCACGACAAACGGGGCCTCCGTGCTCTTCTTAGACTTCCATTGGAGCTTCACGATCATGGAGCCATCCGGGAAAGGCTGACCGTTCCCCGGAACGCCGGCCTTGTACGCCTTGATCATGGTCGGATTGGCGACGATTACTTTAAGCGTTCCCTCAACACGCGCGGAAGAGGCCGTCGTCCAGTCCTCATATCCTCTGAAGTCGGAGAACGCAATTCCGCTCGAAGTCTTCAGCGAGTATTTATCCTGCGTATGGTCCTGGGCGTGAATCATCGTTGCGCCGAGAACGGCGAGCACTGCGGTGATTATCGCAAATTTGAGCCTGCCCTTGCGCTCCATGGCTGATCCCCTCTCAAGCAAGATTTCGATTTCGGGTACTGAATTTAGCACACCAGACAGATGCGGTGTCGTCAGCAAATTCTCTCGCGCCTCGAATTTAAGTAGGCATCCGTTCGACCCATTTTGCGCGAAATGCAGGAGCCGGGAATGGATCCGCAAAGTACTGTGTTTCCCGCACTACCTTGTCACCGCTGAACTCCATGATGCTCACGGTGTAGATAATGTGGGGGCGAGTGTTCTATTCTTCGTTCGTTGTAATCAGAATCATTACCAAATCCACAGCGAAGGATTTGTATGCTGCCAAGCTGGCGACGCTGTACACGTTTGTGCTCGGCTCTAGTCTTGAGCTTTGTAGTTCTAGGGCACGGAACGACTCCTGTTAATTCCACCGATTTGTTCTCCCCGGACGTTGCGGGCAAGCTCGATGCCAATATTCGCGAAATCGTAAAGAAAAACAACTTGCCGAGCGTGGCGGTTCGCGTGTCCGTGCCGGGCAAAGGCGAATACACTTTCACCGAAGGATACGCAAACCTGGATACGCATCTCGCAAGAACATTGGAGCCGCCGTTTCGTATTGCGAGCATCACGAAGCCGTTTGCGGCGACAGCCATCTTAGTGCTGGTGGATCGCGGACTGCTGAGCAAGAAGGACACCGTCGCGAAGTGGTATCCGCAATTTCCAAACGCCGATCAAATCACGGTGGATGATTTGCTGCGGATGAGGAGCGGAATTCCCGCGCCGAATGACGACGAAGTTCTCGCGCAAGTGTATGACGCTCCTCTGAAGGCTGCGCCTTCGCTGGAGCAAGACCTTGCATCCATAGCGCAGCTGAAATCCGGCTTCAAGCCGCCGAATACGGTCGGAGTGTACACGGACTTTAATTACGACATTTTGGCAGGTATCGTCCAGCGAGTGACGGGCAAGGACATTGGGCAGCTGATCACCGAATCCGTGATTGTGCCGCTGAAACTTCACAACACGTCGTATCCGACCGGCACAGGAATTCCCGGTCCGTTGCGCGGGTACGGATGGAATCCGGTGACGAAGCAATTTGACGACAAGACACTCTTCAATCCGCCGCTGGCGGGCGCCGCAGGAGCCGTCATCTCCAACATTCCGGACCTGCTGGTGTTCGCGCGCGCGCTCTGCAAGGGTGACTTGCTGAAACCTCAAACGCAGGCGGAGCGGATGCAGGGGCAGCCGCTCGTCGGCACCGATGCACAATACGGCGAAGGCGTGGCGCTAGGGTTCGGATTTTGCGGTCATTCCGGAACGATCAATGGCTTCAGTACGGATATGTATTACGTGGAAAAGCTCGACGCATCCTTGGTGATTAGCGTGAATCGGTTGGATCGCGATAACAAATCGCAGTCGTCGCCGATTTTTGAATTGGTGAGTCATGCACTCGTACCTTCGCTAAACGCGAAGTGAGGAGAAACAAGCGTTCGTCCATGGATGTGACGTTAGCAGATTCTTGCCCGTCAAGATTATGTGGGCATGCGTTCGACCCATTTTGCGCGGAATGCGGGCGCGGGGAATGGATCGGCAAAGTACTGTGTTTCGCGCACAACCTTGTCGCCGCTGAATTCCATGATGCTCACGGTGTAAGACGGCTTGTCGTCATACATCAGGATATATTCCGTCACCCAAAGATCGCCGCTGCCGACGATTCGTCGGATATTAAAACTCTTTTTGCTCGGCTGACTCTCGCGCTGCCCCTGTATGTTGCTTCGACCGCGGGTTCGCTCGCCTGATTGCGGGTAATCCAGCACCGCGTCCTCGCGGTAGATAAGGTGCTCCGTTACAAAATCGTTGGCATTGGACGCCGCCCAATGCTGATCCAGTGCCGCGCGGATCGCTTGATCTCGCGCTGCAGGATCCTGCTGCTTCTGTTGTTGACCATTCATCTTCAGCCTCCATTTGACAGCGTCTAATCAACAGTCACCCACATTATCGTGCCATCCCAGCGAAACTTTCCATCAACAAACAGGAAATACCCGATCGGCGTCTCGTAGGAGTCCTCTCCGGGTAACGAATTTCTTTTCCAGGCGGCTAGAAATACCTCGGGGGCTGTAACCAGGCTTGGATATACCTTTTTTGCGTCTTGCTTCTTTACGGAAAAGTAGCCGTCCTCGCGAGAAAACTGCGTCATTTGCTTCTTGAGCCGCTCCTCGGATGCCGTTAGGGTTTTCGCGTAGTAATTCGCAGTCTCCAGCCCGGACGCCCCAAAATTTGCCAAATACCAGGCCCGAGCATCCGGAATCTCTAAATCCGTTACCATGGCTCGTAGCTTGTCGGACATGTGCCCCCGCGCCATCTCACGCATGTCCTTCAGTTGCTGCTTTAGCCCTTGCGCGCTATCAGGATACGGCGCGTGACTTTTGGCTTCGCGTGCACAAGCGCATACCCGCGCGTCGCCGACGATGACCATGTCAGAAGTCAGCAACCTGCTGCCGTTACCATCAAAGACATCGAAAGGAGCGCCAGTTTACAACCGGACACGTGAGATTCCTCCCGGCCGGCCATTCACCCTTTTATGTTTCGCGGATCGTCTTTCGGGTTGAGGTATTCGAGTCCCAGCGGCCCTATCGCGGTGATTTGCGTGACGTACTCGCCGGATTTCGCCCAGTGGAAATGGTGCGTGTTGCCGGGCAGAATAATTACCGCGCCGGGCGGATAGGCTTCGAGCTTACTCGCGTCGAATTCGTCACCCAGCCCGATATAAAACACGCCGGAAATCACAGTATAGACGCGATCCTCCGGGTGCTTGTGCGGCATCAGCTTCGCGCCGTGGGGCGCTTTGACTCTGATGGTGTAAGGGCCGGGCTGCGAGGGCTGGCCTACAACGACGGCCAGCAGGACGCCAGGCGGAAACTCCGGGAACGGTTTCCAATCGACATCGTCCGGCAAGATAGTTTTGAAAACATCCTGCCCGAGTTGGTGAGGACGGACATCGCTTTGCTGTGCACGTTGTGTGCCGCTGGTTTCCTGAGACATACAATCCTCCTTCGTTCAGAAAATATAAAACATCACCACAGACTTTCGAAACATGTCCGCCGCACACCCAGAGTCTACACCGCGTCGAAGCGTCTAACTCCGAATTAGTCGGCTAACCGGACGTGTTCGTTCCGGTACGTGACTTGTCCGGTTACGGCGTTTAGCGGGACCTAGTCGGACTTCTGCCATAACTTCCGAGGTGCCGACCCGCTAGGCGCCGGAATTCGTGCGTCGTTGAATACATCCTGTCCGGCAATTCCGGCTCGAAATTTGCGATAGTTGCGGTTTATAGGTTCGTTTAGAATGCGCCATGCCAAAGTTTCAGCCACTGTTGTGGCTCTGTCTTGCCGCATATGGAATCCACATACTTGAAGAGTTCGTTTTCGATTGGCGAGATTGGGCTCGCAATGTTCTCCATCTGCCTGCAGAATGGAGCGATTTCTATGTGACCAATAGCTTGGTTGTTGTGCTCGGCGTCGTGGCGACACAGCTGGCGTCGGTATGGCCAGCAATCGCGCTGGGATTTCCGGCCCTGATGCTGATTAATGCGGCATTTTTCCATGTGGCTCCCTTCGCTTGGAGCCGCGGACGGTTTTCGCCCGGACTCATCACTGCAACACTCCTGTTCTTTCCTCTCGGAATTTTTACATTCCGTGCAGCGCGCCCGGACGAATTGAGTATCGTTATCGCCTTCGCTATCGGCGCTGCTCTCATGGCGACACCGATAATCTTCCTAAAGCTAAAAACCAACCTTTACTTCGATCAAACACGATAGCTCGCGCGGACTACCGTCCGTTGTGCCCGGATACCTTGCGGCTAGTGCGCTGAAGCCGACTTCTTCTTCGCATCGAGCGCCGGTAGAAGAAGTTTCAGAAGCGCTTGATCCGAGAATGGGTTCTGGCCTGAGATCAACTCGCGATCGTGAAGGACGTAGCTCTGCCAGGGGGCGACCACGCTCACGTCGCCGCCCGCCGTACGCAAGGCAAAGTCCGGGTAGAAGAGAACCTTGCCACCTATCTCAAGCGGCTCGCGCTGCTGCTCTTCCGCTGTCGAAAAGATAGTCATCTTATACCCAGAATAGATCCAGCCTTGAGCCTTGGCGTGCGCTCCGGCGGCATCGCCCGCCGACAGCGCGGCGACGAACTCCTTCGAATTCGGAAGCGCCGAGAGAAGTGAAATCGGGCCATGGCAAAGCACAGCCGTAGGCTTGGATGTTTCGTGAAAGTGTCTCATCACTATCCCGGCATTGGGATCATCGAGAAGATCGATCATCGGACCATGGCCGCCGGGGACGAAAACAGCGTCATATTGATCTAGGCCCGACGCGATGACATCCGCGATGCGGCTTGGATCTCTGAGCCCCGCCAAGCCGTCGCGGAATATCATATAGTCCTGAAGCTTGGTTGCATCCCCGCCGAAGAAATCGGCGACCTCTGAATGCACATCCACTTGGGGCGCGTTGCCTTTGGGGTTGGCGAAAGTGATTTCGTAGCCCTCGTTCATCAGGGCGCGAACCGGAACCGTCAGCTCGTTGAGGTAGTAGCCAGCGCCGGTATAAACCTTGCCATCCTTCAAGGGCAAACCGCGACCGCTCGAAACTAGCACCAAGACTTTTCCTTTAGCTGTCATTCTTCTTCTCCTTTTTGAAATCGACTTCTGTTCTCCTGAATATGAATTGGCTCATCGCCCGGCATACTATCCGCGCCGAGCGTTAACCGTACTTCAGGGACGTGCTTTGTCCGACCTCGATAATGTAGCCGTCAGGATCGCGGATGTAGCAGCGAATCTCGCCGTACTTGGGGATCGGCGGCGTAAGGAACTCGGCGCCGCGACTTTTCCACAATTCGTAGCACGCTTGAATATCCGCAACGCGGAAATTCATAAAGCTGTTGATGTGATTCGGGTCCGGGACGCCGAGCGAAACCGTCGGCTTATCCGGAGTCGGCCCGCCCCCTACATTCAGGATCATCCAGATATTCGCAAGCTGGAGGTAGGGAGGCGCGTTGCCGTCGCCCATGGTCAGAATGCGAGCGCCGAAGACTTTTTCGTAGAAGCGAGCCGAGCGCTCCTTGTCGGCGACGGTTAGAAAATACGCGATGCTGATCCCCTCGCGCGGGGGCATCTCAAAACTCTTTTGTTCGACTTGTATGGCGGTCATGATGGCTCCTTTCGATATGGTGTCCAGAATATGTTAATCAACCTTCGCGGACGCAATCTCGCTCGGGTAATTGAAGAAGAGCTGATTGCCATCGGGATCATCGACTACCAGGACGCGGTAGCCCCACGAACCCTCCTTGACCGGAACTCCCCGGGCCTCGAGTTCCGCGCGCAGCGCGTCCAATTCGGTGATTGCGGCCTCGCATGTCTCAGCGTTCAGCGAAATGAACATCAGCCCCTTACCAATCTTCTCCGGCCAGGTGTCGGCCAGGATAAGCGCGCAGCCCTGCCGCTCGACCTGTGCAACATGCGCTCGACCGTCTTCGTCGTAGCGCCACGGGCTCGTGAAGCCCAGCCGGTCAACATAAAACCGCAACGAAGCCTCAACATCGGCTACGTGTAGGACGGCGCGTGCGAACCAGTCTGCCATAGGCTGCATGGTCGGGCGCCGGCCTAGCGCGTGGCCATCTCATAGCTTTTCTGTTCCACTTGTATAGCGGTCATGGCTGGCTCCTTTCGATATAGTGTTCATTACAAATATGGCGTCCCGAGTCCCCCTCCCATTCACAAATGCTTTTCGCCTCTACTTCCGCGGACCAAAGACCTCGCGTAACATTACATTGAGGTCATTGAGTGCTTGGGCGCAGTCACCCGTGAAGCTTGAGCCATGCATAACGGCGAGCGTTTTGGGCTCAAGGTCGGCGAGCTTTTTCAGGTTTTGTGCGGTGAGTGGTGTGTACGGGACATACTCCGCAAGCACGCCCGCCTGATATTCCTTCATCGCCTGACGCGAGCGGCCCACTATATCGGAAGAGGTGAGCGGTTCGGCGTCGCCGACCTGATGGAACAGGTCCGAACACAGCAGTGTTCTCTGCGTTTCTTCGAACAGAACGCCGGCGTCCCAGCCGTGGGGCAGATGAGGGGTCCGGCAGTAGCGAAACCGGTACTTCCCCGTTTCAAAACTCCCACCGTCAGCGAGGGCGCGTGACTCCCGGCCAATGAAGTCGTTCACGTTCACGAGTGCACCGACCTGGCTGCAGATCACATCGGCCTTCGGCGCTGCGGCTAGCCATTCATTGAGCGACCCGCACTCGTCTGACTCGAAATGGCTGAAGCTGATGTGGCGCAGCTCGGAAAGGCTGATGAGCTTCGAGACGGCTTCGCGAATTTCCGCGTGCATTCCGCGCAGCCCGGTGTGGAACAGCAATGGTTCATCGTCTTTCACTAGAAAATGGTTGAACTGCAAATTGCCCGATTGAGCAAAGATCGAGATGCGATAGATATCCGGCGCGATTTCCGTGGTGACGGCCATACCGCCCTCCTGATTTGGACTAACGCGCCGCGATTTGGCCCAGGTAGTAGCCGAGGCGATTTTCTACATCGCCCGGCTTCTGGAATCCGCGCTCCGTGAGCGCTTTGATGCCATCCTGCGCGGCAGGTCGTCCGAGAGACTTGATGCACGCATCCCATCCGGCATCGACCTCGACATCCGGCGGCAGACTGGCGTTGACCAGGCGTTTGGTGTTGGAAATCGCCCATTTGTCGAACTTGGCGATGCGCGTCGCGAGCGCATCGACGTAAGCATCCAGCTCGGCGTCGGGCAGAGAGCGATTAATGTAGCCGTAAGCTTCGGCTTGCTCTGCTCGGATGTCTTCCGAACTTAAGAGCACTTCGAGGGCGCGGTTTCGCCCGATGAGGCGGGGCAGCCGGGCCATCGGGCCTCCGCCCGCGACCATTCCCACGCCCACCTCCCATTGCGAAATGATGGTCTTTTCACGGCTGGCAAAACTCATGTCGCAGGCGAGCGTGATCTCGCTGCCGTTGCCGGTTGCACGGCCACGAATAAGCGCGATGGAGGCGACTGGCAGGTGCGTCAGACGCACGAGGAAGTCCGGCCACGCCTCCAGCCCGGTTGGGCCTTGAGGGATGCTGGTCAGGTCTTCAATCTTGGTCGTGAAATCGGAGTGATTTAGGAAGTAGTTCTCGACTGCGCTGTCGAAAACTACGACTCTGACTTGCTCGTCGGCCTCCAGAGCCTTCATGACTTCCTGGAACTCCTTGACCATTTGCGGTCCCATCACGTTGAGCGGCGGGTTATCGATCGTTACGCGCCAATAGGCGGGCGACCGCTTTGTCACGCGAATCTGCGTGGACTTGGTAGCTGCGCTTGCGGTTGTCATGGCATTCTCCTGTATATATGTTTATCTCGGACCGGTTGGCTGTCCTCAACGCTTCTTGAAATTTGGATTAGTTGCTCGTTGTCGCGGGTTGGTTGATTAGTGCCGCGCCAGCATTGCTGACGATTTCGTCCTGGGAATCCGCGCCTCCCGAACAACCGATTGCGCCGATAATCGCGCCTTTTTCGATCAATGGAATGCCGCCTCGCGACGCAATGACTCCATCGAACGCGAGCAGATAGTTGAGATGCATAACATTGACACCGACCTCGAACTCCTTCGTGGGGCGCCGGAAGGTCGCGGCTGCTCGTGCCTTGTGCTCGGCAATCTGAATGGAAGCAAGCATCGCGCCGTCCATTCGTTGGAAGGCGACCAGGTTCCCGCCGGAATCCACCACCGCTACGTTCATCTTCCAATCCCGCTTCTTCGCCTCTGCTACCGCCGCCTGAATAATCGCCTGGGCGCGGTCTAGTGATATCGGCGGCCCATACGGGGTGTCGAACGGCATTTTGTCCGGGACAAAATCGAGAGCATATGTTTCCGTGGGCTGCGGGGCTCGAATCGCAGCGGCGGCGTTTCCTGCTTTCTCATTTGACATACATCCTCCTTCAGACTGACTTCCGCCGTTGCCGACGAACCGCCGGTCTCGCCGCATTCTTTTCCGCCGCGACACTGATCGTGCGCGGCCCGCCGCGGCAAGCCGTCTACGGTTGGTATCCGTCCGACATCCATTTCGCGAACAGGTCAATATTAGATTGAGGCCAGGGACCTTCCCCTCTCGGCGGACGGGGCGGCATCAGCGCGCCGCCGATTCCCCGTATCCGGTCGTAGATGGCGGCCGCGTGGGCCTTCACTTCTTCATAACTTGCCAGGTTGAATCCCTTTTTCATGCCTTCAATGTCTCGCTCCGTAAAAAGCGGGCGAATGTCCGCTTGAAAGCTCGTCAGTTTCGCCATTGTTCCTCGCAGCTAGTGGATTATGCGTGTGCCAAGTAAATCACCGATTGCATTACGGGGTCGTCGGGAGAGAGAGGTCTTGAGCTGACAAATTTGCATTCATCCGGAATTCCCGACCTAGACAGCCGAACTCGGGCATCGTACGCTTCTCCTGCCCTCGACGCAACGAATTTGCCGCAAGAGCAGGCCCGACACTATTCCTTCACGTGCGCCAACGGAACCTGCGAAAACAATTGCAGATCGATAATCATGTTCAGCCGTCGGTCCAACTGAAAAAACGTCGCCGCCTTCCTCCCCGGTAACACCTGGCTCACCACCGGTACATACTTCAAGCGCAGCGCCTGCGCCTCCCCATCCGCCTCCAGCCAGTGCCGCACGTAAATCAATGCATCTTGATCTGTCATCGTCGCCCACATCTCCGCGTACTGCTTCAACAATGCATACTTCTGGTTGTTCACTTCTACCAAGTCCTTCGTGTAATGGTTGTAGACCGGCCAGAACTTCTGCCCTTCGTCATCCGAAAGCGACATGTTCTGCGCGATCACTTGCATTTTCATAGCTCGTATATCTTTGCGCAGCAAAGTAATGTCCTCGTCCGTCACAGTTGGGCTGATCACTTTTTGCACCGTAAACTGTTGCTGCTGCACCGCTGCCCCTGGCGTCTTCGCTTCCCCCACAGTCATTCCTCCGCTCAACGCGGTCGCCACCAACATGCCCGCAACAAACGCCCCAGCCAACCCCAACGCTCGCGTTATTTTGCGTCTCATAATCTTTCTCCTCACCGCGGTCGCTTGGCACAAACAGCCGCTGCGAACAGCAAGTCCGGGCCATGTTAATACAATTCGGTCCCCAATGGATTACTACGATTATCAAGCCAAAGTTAACGCCAGATTAACGCGCATATCCTAAAGCGGGCGCCGATACCTTGAGTCACCGGTGATCCAACCTCCCAGCGTCCGCGCCGGTTCAACTGCTTTCCGCCTCGCTTCGGTCTTGACACAACGGCT
This sequence comes from uncultured Acidobacteriota bacterium, assembly GCA_963838475.1. Lineage (GTDB taxonomy): Bacteria > Acidobacteriota > Terriglobia > Acidiferrales > UBA7541 > Palsa-295. Next base: position 317,713 of record CAWIRJ010000002.1, on the reverse strand, counting down.
CGTTGAATTTAATTATTGAACGGCACCCCGTAGGGCGCACCGGCCGTTATCGCCGAAAGGGCAATGCCCGCCTACAGTACCCTGACTGGAGGCGCGCGTGTTGAACCTCGATAATCTGAAGAAACAAGCTAAATTGCTGGTTAAGTGGCATCGCGATCGAAATTATTCCATTGGCGAACGAATCAGAATCCTTCCCCGCTACCGCAAACTAACTGATGTCGAAGCGTTGGCGCTGAAGTTCCCTCTCAGTGAGGCACAAGAAATCATCGCGTTAGAGGCCGGGTTCAAGAGCTGGGCGGCGCTTAAAGACGGGCTCACCATGCCCGTGAAAAAAAACAAGTCCAAGCATTCGCTCCTCGCTCCGACCCTTAAATCTGCTATGCCCGTCGTGTTTGTCTCCAACGTGCGCTCATCCGCTCTTTTTTTTCGCGACACACTTGGATTTGCAATCGACTTCTTGCACGGCGAGCCGCCGTTCTACGGCTCCGTGAGCCGCGACGGTGCTTGTTTACGCCTGCGCTTTGTCCACGAGCCGGTCTTCGCCGCCGGCATCAGAGAACGGGAAGGGGATCTGCTATCGGCCGTCCTGACCGTCGAAAACATTAAAGGATTGTTCGCGGAATACAAAGCTGCTGGTGCGAAGTTCGCCCAGCCGTTGCGGAAGGAACCGTGGGGCGCGTCCGGGTTTACCGTGCTGGATCCAGACGGCAATCACATCTACTTCTCAGGCTGACAGGCGGGCGGCGAACCTTCCGCGCAGCACCCGCTCTCAGACTCTGTCGCATTTCAGACGTATCCAAGAACCGACATAATCTCCGAAGCGGCAGAAAGCCGGAAAGGCCCGGTTTCCTCGCACCTTGGGCAGATGGCATTCACGTCTTGCGAGTACTTGGGAACAACAAGAAGATTGCTACGCCATTCCATCAGATTTTCCACTCGAGCCGACGCTTCTTTGAACGTCGCGGCATCCGTCAGCTTGCGTTGATCTCGCCAAGCGGACTCGACACCATCGGGTTCGACGAATGGTAAGAGAGATTTGAAATCCTCTGCGTGCTTGGAAGCAACAGTTTCACCTTTTTCGATAGCCATCAACAGCGAGGCAAGCCTCGCCGCGAGATCCTCCAGTGAGATTACCTGGAGCAATATCCCTCCAAAACCAAAAGTCTGGCTTCTCGCCATCGTGGCTCCGCAGGCACGAAATATATCCACGCGCACTCGCTCGTCGGCATCGACAAGTTGGAACAGCATTTTGCCTTCGGGTGCGAGCGGATGGATGTGCCGCACCAAAAAATTCTTGCCTAGCGTGGTGGGAATGGAATCGAACGATCCGACAACAATATCGACGTCATTCAACTTCCGAGCATCGGAGATTTGTCCAAGGCCGGCTCCGTGCGCACCCGTGGCCACGCTCCCCGTTAGAACGAATTGATGAAGACCGCAGCTTGCGAGCTTCTCCAGAACGCGGCAGACGCGAGCTGCATCAGTGGGAATGAGAAATTGATCGAAGTTCACTTGCGAAATCGCATCGAAACCGGGTTCAGAGTTTCGTGAAGCCGTCTGTGCTCCACTCTTCTGAGCCGACGCCGTTATGGACGAAGAACAACCCACTCGGATCGTATTTTCTCTTGATGCCGGCGAGTCGAGCGTAATTGCTTCCCCAGTACGAGTGCTGCCATCCGCGTTCGAAGTAATTGCTCTCCGACACGTAAGCGCCGCCATCCTGGGCAATCGTTCGCAATTCGTCCATACAACGCCGCACCGTATCAGCGCCCTTGCGGCCCTTCGATACATCAGGCTCGTGATCGGGAATACCGGGATAAGCCGGCCCTTGTCCGTCTCCCACAATCGCAAGAGCAAATGCGCTTAGCACCGCGGGATTCATGGCCGTATCTTTCGCGGCTTCGATGGCTTCGGGCGGCGCTCCCGCGAGCCCCTTATTAAAATGAAGTTCAACTTCAGTATGTCGGGAAGCTGCAAATAACGCATTGGCCAGCGACTCCTGCGAATCGCCTTGCAGCAAAGCCGCCGGCAGCCAAAGTGATTCGTAGCCGTATATAACGCAAGCTGCTTGCCCGCCGTCTCCTGTCCACCACACGTTGTTGGGGCCAGAACCGGGCCGCGTGTCTGCGCTAAAAACATTCTGATGATGTTCCCTCCGCCAACCGGCGTCCCACCAATGCCTTGCCGGCATGCCGCCGATATCCGGCAGAGCTCCCATGGAATAATCACCTGGCGACTTCGTCAACCAATCCATAAACGGTTTCCAAATCACCCGGGATTGCTCTGTATCTAATCCAATGAAAACCATACTAATTTGAAGTGAGTTGTCGGGCGCGATGTGAACTTGCTCGCCCCAATGCTCGTTGAACAGCGCTTCGCGGTAAAAGCTTACGAACTGCCGAATCAAGCGCCGAAATGCATCATCAGACGCGGCCTTCACCTTAAAATCCGCGCCTCCCGCAAACTCCGGCAGCTCGCGCACTCGCAATGTCAACTTGCTCACAACGCCGAAGCTGCCTCCTCCCCCGCCTTTCAGCGCCCAGAACAAGTCCGGATTTGTGCACGCATTAGCAATTCGTATCTTGCCGTCGGCGGTGACAACTTCGGCTTCCAGCAAACCAGCCGCTGCCATCCCATAATGCTTCGAAAAGCTTCCAAATCCGCCGCTTTGGATGAGACCAGCCACGCCAACCGTGGTGCAGCCCCCGCCTTGTACGTATCCGCCCGAATTCGTGGTGACAGCATCGTAAGCCTGCATCCAAATTGCGCCCGCACCCAACGTCACCGCTCGTTGCGGAGGGTGACTCGCTTCGCATCCATGTGGCACAAAGGCGGCATGCATTTCGATGTCGTGCATATGCCGGGTCCATATCAGTAGCGAATCGGGCGCGTTCGAAGTGCCCTGGTAGCTGTGTCCGCCGCCTTTGACCACCAGGCGCAAATTATTCTCGCGCGCAAAGTTCACAGCAGCCGCAATATCATCGGCGTTTCTTGCTGCGACTGCGTAAACACTCGGCTTCGTCGCCCATGCATCAACCCAACCCAGAATCTGCGTAAGACCGGGCTGGTCACCGATGTAGTAGGGATTCTTCAGACTTTCCAAAACCTTCTTGCAATCGACGCTTCCTCCACCCGAGGTGCAAGCGGCAATTGGAAAATCTACGGAAACTAAGTTCCCGCCCACCGCGTCGTTGAGCCGCTTCCACGCTTCTTTGGAAGGCCAACCTGCGTCGGATGGACGTTGCCGGCGAACTACGGAATTGGCAAATAACCCGCGAGAAGTAAGCGGCAGGACGGCTGCTGCCCCACATTTCTTCAAAAAGGATCGTCGTTTCATGCTTGTCGCTCTGATTCAACCATGAGTCGCCATAAAGAAAAAGCTTTTCCCCGCCGGCCCCAGATTGACGGTTAATGCGTACGCCAGAAAAGTCCGGCGCGATCAAGTCTTTCCAGATGACAACCAATGTTCCAGACGGTCAGCATAAGTACGGCTGGAACGGTGTTCCGAACGGTCCGAAAGGCTCACCATGAATTCCCGATTCTCGATGGAGCGCAGTTCCCGAATGCAGCTGGTTCGCACGATTCGCGAGCGATGTATGCGCATGAACTTTGCCGGATCGAGATTCTGTTCAAGTGAATTCATCGTTTCGCGCAAAAGATGTGAACGGCCGCGCACATGCAGTTCTGTATAGTCTCCGGCCGCGCCGATCCAGTCGATATCCTCTGCCAGCACGATTTGAATCCGTGAGCCTGTGCGAACTATAAAGCGCGAAATATGTTTCTCGCTGTCTCGCCCCAGCATCTGTAGTATTCGTTCCGTCGTTCGAATCCTTGATGTCGAATCGTCGAGCTTACGTGCGCGGTCCACGGCCACCGCAAAGCGCTCATCGTCCACGGGCTTGAGAAGATAATCTAGCGCGTGCACTTCGAATGCCCGCAAAGCATGCTGTTCGTAGGCAGTGAGGAAGACGACGCCCGGAAGTTTTTCTTTCGGTAACGCGCGCAGAACTTCAAAGCCATCCATGCCGGGCATTTGTATGTCCAGGAACACAACGTCGGGCGAAAGCTCCAGAATTTTCTCTACTGCGGTCAAGCCGTCCGCGCATTCGCCGACGATCTCAATGTCTTTGAATTTTCGCAGCCGCAGAAGAACTCCGCGCCGGGCCAGTCGCTCATCATCGACAATCAACGCTCGCAAGACGAAACCTCTTGTTGCCTGCTCTTTCTAAAAGGTAATTCAACCGTTACTTCACAACCACCCGTTTCAGGCCATCTCAGTTCAAACTTGTGGTCAGCGGCATAGAGTGTCTTCAGACGCTCGGCAGTGTTGCTGATCCCGATGCCATTAGCGGCTTCGCCTGACGCCACGAGGCCGGAGCTGGCGGGCCCGGAGTTTTGAACCCTGATCTGAAGTTGAGCCCCTTGAAGCTTGCTCTCCACGCGGATCGTTCCGCCTTCCACCAGCGGAGCTATGCCATGTCGCACGGCATTTTCGATCAGCGGTTGCAGCAGCATACTCGGTACCAGCGCATCCAAAGTCTCCGAGGCGATGGCCATATCAATTCGCAGCCGCGGCCCCAGTCTGGTTTGCTCGATCGCCAAATACTGCTCCGCGAATGCAATTTCCTGGGAAAGTGGCGTCTCCGGTACCGCCTCATTGTCCAGGATTGTTCGCAGAAACTCGCCGATCTGCGCGATCATGCGCGTAGCGGCTGGAGGATTCCCGTCCAGGACCAGCGTGGACACCGCATTCAGCGAATTGAACAGGAAATGCGGATTGAGCTGGTAGCGCAAAGCACTAAGCCGCATGTCACGCACTTCTGCTTCGGCCCGCAGCAATCTTTCTCTCTCGCGCATCGATCGCTGCCACAGCTTGATGCTGAAATACAGGCTGCACCATACGAAGAGAATGAACGTGGATCGCACCGACGTTCCCAGCCAATCAGTCCAACTAAACGCGGCATGCGGCGCTGTCGCAACTACAATCACGTAACCCGCAATCACTCCTCCCACCAGCGACCAGGCAAATGCCCGTATCTCCAAAGCGAGCCATGAGAAGGTATGGCGCATCAGGGACCGGCAAACCGGTCGCATGAGCGAGCTGCCTATAAATAACGTAATGAAAAAAACAGTGTTTCCGCGAAGCGCGCCAGGCTGCCGAAGAAATGGAAGCAGGGAGATCGATCCCCACAGATAGAAGCAAACCCATGCTCCGATCTGGACTGTCCAGAAGGTGGGAAAACCAAGGTCGTCGCGCTTGAACACAACGAGCATTTTAGCCCACAAGTGGAGCTGCGCCGCTTCAGTCCACCGCTCAGAACCTTCGGTTCGTCGCAAAAGTCGCTCTGGCTGCGGATAAGCCGAAACATCTAAATGCCGCTCCGCTTACCATTTCCAAGTTGAACTAATCTTCTGCAGAGGAGCCAAATATGAAGCCTGTGAATTGGATGAAGGTTTTTGTCAGTTTCCTTTCGATCAGTGCCGTCGCAATCGGTGTGGCAATGCCGGCAATGGCTCAGGAACTTCCGAAAGTCTATGACGCATCCGTGCCGCGCGAGCGTCAGATCGCACTAGCCCTCAGCGCAGCTCCCGCAGAGGTATCAGGCAACGCCACAGTTTATATTCTTGGCCCCAAAGGCTATGAGAAAGTTCGCGAAGGAACCAACGGCTTTAGCTGCTTCGTCGGCCGGTCGTTCGTGAAGCCCACCGAAACCACGGTCGAACCGACGTGCTTCGACGCCGAAGGCAGCCGCACCATTTTGGTTCGTCGCATTTACATGGAAGAATTGCGCGCCAATGGCAAGTCCGAGGCAGAGATCAAAACAGACATCGCGAACGGCTATAAGGAAGGCCGCTTCAAAGATCCCAGCAAGCCGGGATTCCTCTACATGATGTCGAGCGAGAACCGCTTGGGCTCTAGCAGTACTTCCAGTTTCCCTCCGCACTTGATGTTTTATGCGCCCGGCATGACAACGAAAGACATGGGCTTCGACTCCGCGCCACAGCTCGAATATCTCGGGATGACGCACCCCGGAGCGCCGGATAATCTGATAGTCGTGGTTCCAACGGCATCGACGCCGCCAGCCAGCCCAACTGGTCGCTGAGTCCGCAGACCCAAGGGCGACTGCATTCTGCAAATCTCGGTCGCGTCAGCGGCTCGCCGGAGGCACGATGCTGTTCATGCGCAGGTACTCCACCATTTGGCCGTAATGGTCGAAGCAATGCCCCACGATCAGAGTGGCCATTCCCAATCGCGTGGTCATACCTTCGCCGAAGGGACTCTTGATGGGGGTCAGCAGATTGCCTTCGTTGATGGTGCCGACAGCCTTGTGGGCGTATGCGAACGAGTCCTTCAGAAATTTCACCGCGTCCGCTTTGGTTTTCACCGAATCCGGGCCATTCTCGCCGCCCAATTCAACCGGCGGTTTTTCTTCCAGGATGGACGCTGCGATCATGTAGTTGACTGCTGCAACGTGCTTAACCTGTTGCGCGAAGGTGCGCACGCCTTTGAACTCCCCGCTCGTGGGTGCAAATGAATATTTATCTTCGGGCATAGCCTCGGCCGCAGGGACAAATTCGCCCTCCACACCGCCAACGGCGCGGTCCATCACTTGAGCGATGGTGTGATGTTCCGCCGCCTTTGCATCCTGTGCCTGCGCAACGCGGCTACCAGCCAGCAAAAGTAGAAATGCAAGCAGTCCCGTGGCCTTCTTCATGTTCATGTGAAAATCTCCTTTAATCAGCGATCGCAATTGTAGTCCGGTATACGGGTCGCCATTGTAAACCGGAATTCCCTTTTTGACTTCAAGACCTATCGGCTTTCAGCCCGGTTCGCCGCTATTTGCCCTGTTGCAAAACCGTTGTCCCCCGGAACGCGAGAAGCGTACGATGTGCGCATCAGAACGCCAAATCAGAAGCTGTAGATCGCAACACGCCGGAGGCTGCCATGAAACTCATTCGTTTCGCCGCACTCTATCTTCTCGCTGTGCTTGTCGCGATTCTTTTCGTTGACGGGCTCCGCACATCCGCTGCGCCACCATCTTCGAATTTCGTTTTAGTCGCGCATTGCGGTGCCGGAGATTACAGCAAGGCGCCGCCTGCTTTCATCCAGTCGCGCCGCGACGCTTTGGCCGATGCCATCAAGCAAGGCTACAAAATCCTGGCCGCTGGCGGCACAAGCCTCGACGCCGTGGAGACCACCATTCGATCCATGGAAGATTCCGGCCAGTTTGACGCGGGCCGCGGCGCCTACTACACGCGCGCAGGCGTCCCCGAAATGGACGCCGCCATCATGGATGGCAACACACTCGCTGCCGGTTCGGTCGCCTCCCTGCAACACATCGCAAATCCCATTCATCTGGCGCGCCTGGTGATGGAAAAAACGCCGCACGTTATGCTAGTCGGAACGGGCGCCGAAGAGTTCGCAAAATCGCAAGGAATTGAACTCGTCTCGCCGTTTTATTTCTACAACGAGCAGCTCTGGATGCGCTACAAGATCGCGAAATCCGCCGAGGAAAAGAAATCCGGCGCGCTGAAACTCGATATCACCGACGAGCACGGCACCGTCGGCGTAGTCGCACTCGACCAACGAGGAAATCTCGCCGCTGGCACATCCACCGGCGGCACCGTATTGAAAATGCCCGGCCGCGTGGGCGATTCTCCCATCATCGGCGCGGGCACCTACGCCAATAACGAAAGCTGCGGAGTTTCCGCCACGGGCACCGGCGAATTTTTCATGCGCAATATCGTCGCCGCCGATATTTGCGAACGCGTCCGCTACCTGCACGTTTCGCTGGAACAATCCGCAAACGATGTGGTGATGAAAGAGCTCGTGGACCAGAAAGGCGACGGCGGAGTAATCGCCCTCGATCGCCAAGGTAACGTCACCACCCCGTTCAACACCACCGGCATGATGACCGGCACCGTCCGCTCCGATGGCCAAATCTCCTTGAAAGGCTGGAGCAAAACCGCCGAGCCAATCGTCCTCCCCGCTACCCAATAACGCTTTTCACACTAAAGCCCCGATATGTGTATGCGGATGCCGATTTCAGAGAAGTAGTATGCTTCCCCAATCGTGAGCGATCAAACCAACTCCTCCGTAAGATGTGCATGGTGCACGGCCGAGCTGAAGCGCGGGACCTTGAGCTCGCCAATGTCGTACGGCATTTGCCTCGCGTGTATGGCCGCCGGTGCCGGTAGTCCGATCGAAGATCTCTCGCGAGTCCCTCCTGAATTGCTTGATGCACTCCCGTACGGAGCTATCCAACTATCTGGCGAAGGCGTCATCACTGCGTATAGCACTGGGGAATCCCTTTTGTCCGGGCTCACCCCGGCATCAGTCATCGGGAAAGATTTCTTCCGCCAGGTAGCGCCCTGCACCGCCGTCAAGGGATTTCGCGGAAAGTTTGAAGCCTTGCGGTCGAAGGGCCGGGACGGTCACGCCAAATTACGCTTCGCCTTCAAATATGCTGGCGGAGCAAAGCTTGTTGAAGTTGCGATGGTTTACCACGCCGCTACGGACACAGCCACTCTTCTGGTGAAAGTCGCGCTGTCAGAACCAAAACTTTAGTTGGTCAACCGATTACGCCGTCGACCCCAGCAGTCAGACGGACTCGAAGAGCATCGCACCTTTGCCGCCTTGCTTGGCCTCGTACATTAACTTGTCCGCGCGTTGCAACATGGCCTCCAGCGAATCAAGCGGAACGGGAAAAGTGACTACGCCAAAACTGAAGCCGATCGGCCAGTTTTTGTCGGTCAGGAGTGTTTGCAGCACAAGATCAAGTTTCCTCATGATGATCTGCGCGGCTTCGTCGCCAGTTTCAGGCAACAAAATTGCGAATTCATCTCCGCCGAGACGCGCTACGCAATCCGTTGCGCGCAAATTCGTCCGTAAGCTCGCGGCCACAGCCACTAACACCTCGTCGCCGGTCTGATGGCCTTGTCCATCGTTCACTTGCTTGAAATTATCCAGGTCCATGTACACAAGAGTGATCGGCCGGTTATACCGGCGCGACCGTTTGCATTCCATATCAAATGATTCCTCAAACGCCCGGCGGTTTGCGAGCCCGGTAAGATAGTCGGAACGCGAGAGGGACTTTTCGTTCTCGAGCGCCAAGGCCAAGCGGCGCCTGTGATCCTGAAGTTCAGCCTGCGCCTTGGCCCGGTATTTCAAATCACCCTGCACCGTAAAAGAGAGTATGAGCAAAAGAATCATCTGAACGATCAACGCGGCCGTAAACGAGAGCTCCGTCCGATATACGCTGTCATTGTAATTGTCTTCACTCAACGCCTGGCGCCGCCGAACTTTCCGATCCATTTCCGCTACTAGCTTGCGGATCGCCGCCATTTCGTTGTTGCCTTCGTCAGTGTTCACCACGGCGAGCGCGGCTTGAAGCCCCGATTCTTTCCGCTTCTGAATCGTTAACGCCAATTCGCTAAATTTCGCCGAAGTGAGCGTTCTCAACTGCTCCGCCGCCTTCACACTCTCCGCGTCGTCTTTAGCCAGATCTGCCAGCTGGTTGACCCGGTAAGTTATGCCAGTTTTAGCCGCATCATAGGGAGCCAGGTACTTTTCATTCCCGGTTAGCAGAAACCCCCGCTGACTGGTTTCGGCATCTTCCACTGCGCTCAAATAACTCTGCAACGCATCCACTTCCATACGTGAATGCGCTACCTGTTCCCGATATTGTTGGAATTCCAACGCCCTTTTTCGCAGATAGACCCCAAGCAGCGAAATCAAGACGACGGCCAGCAGAAATCCCACAAGTACACGAGTTGATAGCGCTACCTTCACAGTTTAAATTTTAGTTGGTTTCATTGCGGAACAGTGGCCGAAGCCGTCGCAAATGCCGAAAGGCGCAACTAACTAATGTGTGTCGGTCACGCCGACTTAACAAAAGCCGGTTGCACCCTGTCAGTCGTGCTTAAGAATGAAGTCGAAGGTGGGAAAAGCTTAGTGGATATCCACTTCGCGGAACCCCAGGCCTTTTAACATGCCTGAGATTGTGCTTCGCGCGTTGTCCGCGGCAATCTTGAGGATGCCATCTTGTATCGCTGCTTGCTGCAGTTCCCGCTCAGCTTCTTCGCGAACTTCGCTTTCAAGATTGGGGTCCGGCGAAGAGAAAAGGCCAGTGTCGCGCGAATATACTCTCGTTTTCGCATTGTCGATTCGCGTGCTCAACACTTCCGCCGGAGGCAGGTGAATCGACACTTTCTGCCCTTGTATTACCACATCGCTCGACTGCAAATTCGCGAGATTGATGCCCGCCACCACTTCTCCATGCACCACCAGCAGCAAGCGATCTCCCGCCAGAAATTTCGGCAGGTAAGCATTCGCGTGTTCGCCGGAAATAATCTTGTCCATCGTATAGTTCACCGTTTCCAGCCGCTGCAGTTGCTGAATCTGGTGCACCACCGTCGGCTGATTAACGTTGAACAGCGTTCGTCCGCTGCCCAAAAGTCCCATCAGGTGCAGTATCCCCAGCCCGGTGGACAGCCACACCACCGCTCCTAGTAAAAGAACGGCAAGAAATGCTCCGGCCACCGCGCTCGGAATCCAGCGATACGCACGCCGCGAATTCCCCCGTGCATCACGGGGCCCCGATTCGCCGGCAAGAGGTGGTGGATCAATCGTCATCTGTTCGCTCGACATCCCAGTTTAGACCATGTGATAGATTTACTGGACCTAAAAGCTAGGAGCGCCCATGAAGCAGCTCGTCGCAGTGTTTGTCGGTCTTATTTTCTGCTTCTCGCCACTTCAGTCCCAAAAGTCCGCAGCCCAAACGGCTGCACAGGCATCTCCGGACGCGGCGTCCGTTGAGCTGGTGACATTAACAAATACTTGGACCGACGCCATTAACGCCAAAGATCACGCGAAGCTGGAAACCCTTATGGCGCCGGAATTCGCCCTCTACCGTTGGAACGGCGAAGTGTTGTCACACCGGGCGCAATGGCTGGATAATTTGGACCACATTAAAATAAACGAGTACACCGTACGCGATGTCAGCGCAAAAGCTTACGGCGAATTTGCCATTGTAACTTCCGTTTGCACTTGGGCCGGTACTTGGACTGGTGTTTCCGAGAATAGTTCCTTCGATTACAAATCAATTATGGTAGACACCTGGCGCCGCGCGAATGGAAAGTGGCAGGTCGTTGCGCGCAGCAGTTGCTCGCCCACTCACGCCTCCGCCGATACACCCAGCCCTTGCAACCGTTGATTCTGCGAGGCGATTATCAACGCTGTACAGACAAAGATCTGCGCTACATCGGGCTAGAATCGCAGGCTTGAGTTACGATTTTCTCTTATCGATCGGGCCGTGAGGAAGGCTTAGCACTGACTCCTCGCTCTGCTGACACCAGTAGCCTTTCTAGCCGCCGATTGCGCAGGCCGTCAGCATAAGGTCGTACGGGCAAAGACCGAAGCTACATCGTCAGCACTGCGCGAAAACGCGCTTTGCCATCGACAACACGCTGATACGCCTTCTGGGCTTCCGCCAACGGATACGCTTCAACAATCGTTTTAACTTTTCCTTTGGCTACGAAATCGAGTGCCTCGTACAGATACTCAGGGCCGTTCTGTTGGCTGCCGATGATGCGTATGCGCTTCGTGATGAGGTCCATCAGCGAAACGGTAAGTGGCTCCGCGTCGGCTCCCATTGTGATCAGCCGGCCGTCTGGCCGTAAACCCTGGATGCTGTCCACCATCGACTTCGTCGAATTGGATGTGCTGAGGATGATGTCCGCACCGCCCGCTGCCGCAAGGCTCTTTCCGTCGCGAACAATTTCATCCGCGCCCAGCTCGCGAATCAATTTGTCTTTGTCGGGTGAATGCGAAATTGCAATCGTCTCGAACCCGGTTGCCTTCGCGTACTGGATGGCGAGGTGTCCCAGCCCGCCAATTCCAAGCACGGCCACGCGCTCGTGCGGCTGGGGATCGGCCCAGCGCAGTCCACTGTAAACGGTATATCCTGCGCAAAAAATCGGCGCCGCTTGCTCGTACGAAACCTTATCCGGGATCAAGAACGTTGCGTCGGCATTCATCAACATGTACTCGGCGTGGCCGCCCGGCGCGTCAAGTCCCGTGCTCTTCATATAAGGACAGAACATTCTGCGGCCGCGCAGGCACCATTCGCAGCGTCCGCACGTCGATTGAATCCACGCGGTGCCAACGCGATCGCCTACCTTCCGCGCGGTGACGTCCGGCGCCGCAGCCACAATTTCGCCCACCGGCTCGTGCCCCAAAATTCGCGGAAACTTGCCAGGAATATGTCCCAGAGTTTCGTGCACATCCGTGTAACAAATGCCGCTTGCATGCATCTTCACCAGCACTTGGTTGGGACCGGGTTGCGGCTGTGGAACGTCTTTCACTTCCCATGTACCGCTAACAGCTGGAACGACGGCAGCTTTCATAATTGTCTCCTCCAGCAAAATTCGATGCTCCCTGTCTGAAAAGGTAGCAAACACTCCCAGCCCTTGCAGCCGTTAACGTTTTTTCAAACGTCGAGGTCATCTTTACTCAGCTTATGTGAGCGAATCATCATTCGAGCCGGCTATTTCGCTGTCCGGACGGGATGTTGCCTTCAGCGCGAGAGCCAATGCCACAAGAAGTGAGGTTATAGCGTTGGCCCAGATTATCGCGGCAGCATGTAGCAGCAGACCGTACAGCAACCAAAGAAGGACGCCCGTGAGGTACAGAAACAGCATGGAGTAAGAAAGGTCATCGGCACCCTGCTTTCTAATTTTGACGATCTGCGGAATAAACGAGGTCGTCGTGCAAAAGGCAGCAAGGCCTCCGACGAAAGATAAAGGGTTCATTAGATCTCCGCGAAAGTAAACGGCTAGCCACAATCGGCTCGATGCCTACAGCTACCAACGCCTGGAAGGATACCGTGGTGACGTTCTCTTAGGAACACCCTGAATGCTCGGTAAAGTTATCCGCACACTCAAACAATCATGGGAGTTTTTCGCGCCTTAGTTTTTCTCCGCGTCGTTCTCAGTATCAAGGTGCGTAGCGAGTGAAGACATAGTCGTGATCTTTTGCAGGCCCGTGGCAGGGGAAGCAGGTTTCATGCAGCGCCTTGTCGCCCGGCTTTTCGCCCGTAAAGTCAGCGAAGCCCCAGCCGGCCGATTCGGCGTACTTCTTTGAGTCCTTCACCATAAATTGAACATTCATGCGCGACGCAACAACGAAAGATTGAGCGCCGGGAAATGCAGGGTCCAGGACTTTGTTGTTGGATTCCGACGAGACGCGATTCCAGTGAATCGCGGCAATGATGCTGCCGTCCGGGAACGGAAGCGTGCCTTCTTTGAAGGCTTTGATCGCGATGTCGTTTCCGAGCTGAGCGCGTATCTGGTCGACCTTGGGTGGGATTAGAAGATTGTCAACGGCGATCACTTTCCAGTCGCGGTAACCGGCGGGGATTTTCACTCCGTAGATTGGCGCCGCTTCTCCGTCAGGCTGCGCAGACGCGTGCGGCATGTAGGCAACAATGCCGGCCACGATCCCAACGACAAGCAGCACGAAACCGATCCATTTCATAATTTTCCCCCTTCTAGAATTTAAGCGGGACGCTCTGGCCTCTGCAGTAACCTGCTCGCTCACTTCGGCAGTTCCGTCCCGGCCTGCTCCGCTACCATGTAACTCGCATACCAGTCGGGCCAGTTCTCATCGCGGGCGCCGATGCGCTTCTCGTGCTCGCCGTGCGCGGCTTCCGCACGCCGCATTGCGTTTGCCAAATCGCTCGCCGACGCGTAGCTCGTTGCCGCCGAGTCAATGCGGCCGGGCAGCCGCGCGGTGATTTCCTGGAACAGCCAGCCGTTGCCGTCCGGATCTTTGAACGACGCAAACGAGCGGTAGCTGCGATGCTCGGGATCAGGACCGCTGGCGCGAACGCTTCCGAACAGGTAGGTCTCGTCCGTGCCCGCGTACACGCCCTCGTTGTGAAACACTTCGCTCACCGCAACGCCGCGATCGAGCAACGCTTTCCGCGCGGCCTCCAGGTCGGAGACGATCAAGTACAGGCCCTGCGCCGAGCCCGGCGCCGCGGCAGTAACGTTCTTGCCGAAAATGATCGAGCACCCGGAGCCGGGAGGCGTGAACTGGATTATGCGGAAGTCGTTACCGCTGCCGAAGTCGGCGTCCAGCCGCCACCCCAGCTTCGCGTAGAACTCTTTCGCGCGGTCGACATCCGAAACGGGGATCACCACGATCTCGAACTTCATGTCCACTGGCGCGACGCTGGTCTCCATACCACGCACTGCGTTAGCGCTCATGATTGCCTCCTTCGTTGTGTCGTCTCTTTATTGTGTAATTGGCCGGACTGGCCAGCAGAGCATATTCAATTCGGGGATACCGGGCAACACCGTCCTATCGGGAGGCACGCCGCACTCCGAAGGAATCAACTCCCACCATGAAAGCTCGCGGCGGGTGCCGCATCTTTCCTGCGATTTCTGCAGAAAAGATGCGGGTCTAGATCCAATACGTTTACCGCCCCCGCCGATTTAACATCGTCCGCACCGTGCGGAACTATGTCTTTCCGCTCATCCTCATCTCGCTTCGACAAATGTTGCCGTCAACCACCTAGACCGCGTGCTTCGCCGCACCTTTCCCAAGAAAGTTGACCAATTCACTGTTCACTTCGTCTGCGTGCGTCCACGAGATACAGTGCGGCCCGTCCTTGACTACCACGAACCGGGCTCCCTTGATCAACTTGCCAGTCCGCGCCCCTGCGGCGTTGATCGGCAAAATCCTGTCTGCGTCCCCGTGCATCACGAGAGTTGGCACATCAATTTTGCTGAGGTCCTGGCGGAAGTCTTCATGCCAGGTGGGCACGCACGCGAGACTTGCCGTAGCCGAAGAGAATGCCGCCACGTTCCAGCTTGCCCTCACAACCTCTTCGCTAACCCGCTTGTTGAGCAGCACGTCCGTATTGTAGAAATTCTTGAAAAATTCCGTGAAGAACGCGTAACGATCAGCGGCGACTGCTTTCTCGATTCCCTCGAAGACACTGCCGTCCACTCCCTCTGGATTGTACGGCGTCTTCAAGAGAAATGGCGGAACCCCGGAAAGAATGACAGCCTTGCTGACGCCCTTCGATCCGTATTTCCCAATGTAACGCGCCACTTCGCCGCCGCCCATGGAGAAACCAACCAGAGCGAAGTCGCGCAGGTCGAGGTGCGTTATCAGTTTGTGCAGGTCCTCGGCAAAAGTGTCGTAGTTGTAGCCGCTCGTCGGCTGGCTGGACTTGCCGAAACCCCTGCGGTCGTAGGTTATGACGCGGTGCCCCGCGCTCAAAAGCGCCGCAAGCTGCTTCTCCCACGAAGATCCACTTAGCGGATAACCATGAATCAGGACAACCGGTTGCCCGCTGCCATGATCCTCATAGTACAGCTCGATATTGGCTGAATTTTCCTTCCCAACGGTAAAGTGTGCCATTGCCTTCCTCCTTTTTTTATTATTTACAAGTTAAGGGTGATCTCGAAGTTAGAACTAGTTGCTGATTGGGACGACTAGCGCACCGTCGTCTTTCGAGTTAAGCGGCCACGCGCGGTTCAAAATTCAGTTAATTCAAATCCCCTGCAGCTACACGAAAAGGATATTCACGTCAGTGGATAAGATGCCCCAAAATAGTTTTGGCGGCAGTCAGATTCGGAAATTTACGCCCCATGAAATCAATGGTTTGCGAACCGGGGTGAACCGGTTGGGAAAACCGCTGCGAGCCGAATGAATTAATGGAACGTTAACTCACCCCATCGTCCTCCTCTCGGTTACTGCCGTGCCTGCTGAAAATCACAGCCTATAACAATTTCGCGCGGCTTCATTTGTACCTTCAGTTCGTCATTCGTCCGCGGTCAAATTAATGCGGGCAGTGGCACTTCGCTAATCAGCCTGTTCACAAACCAAACTGTGGAGAATTAGGCGGATTATGAGAGTCGTCTTGCATTTTGGTTGAATTTTTCTTCAACCATTGTCACTTTTGTAAATAGTACGCAGAAGAGCCTCTTGAATGGACTCCTCTGAGTGCGACGCTGTCATGATGACGTTGCTAGCTGATGGACTTGTCATTGAATCTCCTGCGCCGCGATTTCAAAAAGGTCATGGACCCTCTCGGCAATCTGGCCCCCATGCGCACAGACGGCCAGCCCATTGGAATACTGGATTTTTCGCACCTTTCAGAATGCTTTCATCAGTGATTTGCCGGCCATTTCGCAACGTAAAGCTCGACGACCAGGTCATAATTGTGGACGGCAACAAAGCCGTGATTCGGTTCGTGATCACGGGAACGCAGAAGGGAGATTTTCAGTCCCCGGAGGGTGTCATCCGGTCTCGAATAGGGCCATTAAAATAGACGGATCGATTCTTCACGTTTGGAGCAGGGATACTGCCGTCTCCTGAGCCTTACAATTTAGACCGTTCCATTTCTCTCTTATCATCTATTGCTCAAAGCGTCGGCGGGGTGGGGCATCTTTGCTGCGGTTTCTTGCTGAGAAGGTGAGCGGATTTGAAGAGAGCTCGACATTCACCCACCTTGTCGCGAATCCCACGCATTGTCATCCCGACAGAGGCGCGCCTTCTGGCCGACGAGGGACCTGCTTTTCTCTT
Organism: uncultured Acidobacteriota bacterium; assembly: GCA_963838475.1. Classification (GTDB taxonomy): domain Bacteria; phylum Acidobacteriota; class Terriglobia; order Acidiferrales; family UBA7541; genus Palsa-295. The sequence goes on along the minus strand of CAWIRJ010000002.1, from coordinate 301,113 downwards.
TGCCCGCGTCCAGCCGTAGAATTGCTAACGCGACATCCGCACGAGCATGAAAGTTCCGATTCCTGCTTCCCGAACTTCACATTGTCAGCACGACGCGGAACTGCGCTTTGCCGCTCATCATGCGCGCGTAACCTTCAGCCGCTTTTTCCAGCGGATAGGTTTCGATCATCGGACGCACTCCGCTCAGTTCCGCGAAACGCAGGGTGTCTTCCTGGTCAGCCGGCGTTCCGGACGCCCACCCTTGAATGGTGCGGCTTCCGGTGATGAGTTGAACTGGTGTGACCTCGATGGGATCAAACGCCGCGCCTATCACCATGAGCTTGCCGTTCGGCCCAAGACCGTCGATCACTTCGGACATTGCTTTCGAGCTTGGCGCCGTTGCCAGAATTACTTGTGCGCCGCCCAGTTTTTGTAATTCTTCTGCGGCCTTCGTCGCCTGGCTATCGATGTAAATCTGCGCGCCAAGTTTCTTTGCCAGCGCCGCGTTTTCCGAGCCGCGTCCGACGGCCGCTACCTTGTAACCAAACTTGTTCGCAAACTGAATTCCCAGGTGACCCAGACCACCGATGCCCTGAATTGCGACAAGGTCGCCGGGCATGGCACCGCTGTGGCGCAACGCGTTGTAAACAGTGATTCCGGCGCAGAGTAACGGCGCCGCTTCCACGTCACCCAAACTATCCGGCATAGCTACCAGCGCATTCGCGGGAGCCACCATGTATTGCTGGTATCCTCCGTCATAGCTGATTCCCGGAACTTGCATATTTACGCAATTGCGAAAATCTCCGCGTCGACAGTAGAGACATGTTTCGTCATGCCCGCCGTGCCACCCAACTCCGACGCGCTGCCCTTTCTTCCAGCTGGTGACACCCTCGCCGAGTTCGTCGACAATGCCCGCGATTTCGTGTCCCGGAACGCGCGGATACTGAATGCCCGGCCACAGCCCGTCTTTCGTTAGGACGTCGCTATGACAAATTCCACAGGCCTGCACTTTCACCCGCACCTGCCCGGCTTGCGGCTTGGGAATCTCGCGCTCCACGACCTCGAAATCGCCGCCCGGCTTGGGAACTTGCACAGCCTTCATCGGTGCTATTCCAATCTTTGTCGAAGCCATAAATGCCTCCTTTGGATATCTCGTTCTGAGTGAAAGCGCCTGCTAGCGGGGCCACCTAATATTGCTTGCCGCCCCTTAGATTACATCGCCAGATGACTCTTGAAAATATACTCCCTTTTCTTTAAAGGCGTATGACACTGGGCGTCCTCTCAGGAGGACGCTTGTGCGACAGCGACGACAACGGCCAAGGAGAATGCACCGCCTTCCTCGAGCAGCGCACTCGGACAATTCGCTTGCATTCATCAAAACGGTTTGATAAATGGCATGGGCTCTTTTCATCGCGCGACGATGAAGAGAGAACCGGTCTCAAACGCGACCAGGAGAATGTCATGAAAACACTCAACGCCACGTTAAGGCTCGCGAGCCTTGCTCTCCTGTCGCTAATCGTTTGCAACACCACGCCGGCGCAACAACCACCCGACAACATTGAAGGAAACTGGACGATTTATTCGACCAGGATCCAAGATGGCGCAATAGAAGTGAAGCACCTCCAAATCCAACAAGTCGGCAACAGAATCACAGGATATTTCGAAGGCCCTAACCAGAGCGGCCCGATTGAAGGTGAAGTTAACATCCACCACGTTAGGTTCAGCACCGTCACTCGCAACGTCCTCAACTTCCATGGCGAGATTTACGGTGACAACATCACCGGCACGTACGGACTTCACGGCCGCCATGCCGCTTGGCAAGCAGTCCGCACGCCCGAAGTTGGCTTGGCAGTTCCACAGCCAGTAGAGCCCGTTTACCAGTATCAACCCGTCCTGGCTCCAGCTCCCGCGCCAGCGCCGACGTACCAGAGCCAGCCCGCTCCTGCACCCGCGCAGACTCCCGCGCCTGCACCGCAACCGGCGCCCCAAGCAGTTTCGGAGCCTGCCACCGCAGCCCCACCTGAAACCAGTTCCGATCCAACGCCCGCTCTTTTGACACCTGAACAACTCGACGCCCTCGTTGCGCCCATCGCGCTCTACCCCGACGCACTCGTCGCGCAAGTGCTCGCGGCCGCCGGTTATCCCGAGCAAGTTGCGTTCGCGGATTATTGGATGTCGCAAAATAAAACTTTGACCGGCACGGCGCTGGCTCAGGCTGTCGATCAAGAGCCCTGGGACCCCAGCATCAAAGCGCTCACGCAATTTCCGTCCGTCTTGCACAATCTGGCTTCGAACATGACCTGGACCTCGAACCTCGGACAAGCGGTCCACGATCAGCAGTCCGACGTGATGGCAGCCGTTCAAGTAATGCGCGCGAAAGCGCAGGCGGCGGGCACCCTGCAGTCCACATCGCAGATCACCGTGACTCAGCAAACTCCCGGCACCATCGTGATTCAACCTGCTAACCCGCAAGTCGTCTATGTGCCGCAATACAATCCAGCCGTGGTTTACGGTGTGCCGTATGTGGTGCCTTACTACACGCCGCCCTTTGCTGTGGCCGCCGTGGGTCTTTCGTTCGGTGCCGGTATCTCAATTGGAGCGGCGTTCGGCGGCGGCGGTTTTGTTGGCGGCGGATTCGGATGGGGCTGGGGCGCGTGGGGTTGCAATTGGGGCGGTGGAGGCGGTGGAACGGTCATCTACAATCACAACACCTACATCAATAATCACAACTGGCACGGCGGAAATTACAACAACTATCACCCGTGGGGCCCACACGGCGGTGACGGTCCGAATGGCCCGCATCATTACGGTCCCAACGGTTGGGAGCCGAACGGTGGCCACAATGGAGATCATGGCTTGATCGGCGGAAATGGCGGAGTACAGCACGAACCAAATGGTGGCCACAATGGTGATCACGGACTGATTGGTGGAAACGGTGGAGTCCAGCACGAACCGGACGGCGGCCGCAATGGTGATCACGGATTAATTGGAGGCAATGGCGGCGTCGAACATACCAGTGCGCCAGCCTCGCGCTCTCACTGGTCTGGCGATGGAAGCAGTGCTCGCGCCGAGAGCAATCGCGGGCGCTCCAGCATGCACCACGGTGGCGGCAGTTATCGCGCGCCTCATCACTCGGAAGCTCATCATTCGGCGCCGCATCACTCCGGCGGCGGTGGTGGCCACCATCGTTAGTATCAGCGAACGGAATTCGCCACGCCGTATCGCGGATCAAAGGAAATGAATCTTCGTGGACGAGAAATGGGAGAGAGCCTTATGAAATCGAACAGCAAGAATCTAGCCTGCGCAATTTCCCGCTTACTGGCGACAGCAGCGTTGCTGTTCGTCGCGGCCGTTAGTCCTAATCCGTCCAACGCTGGCTCGAAGGACGCCACGCAAGCTTCCTTTGCAACTCCGGAAGAAGCGGGCAAGGCCTTGCAAGCCGCGTCTCAAAATGAAGACGAGGCCGCGCTGGCGAAGATTCTGGGTCCCGACTCAAAAGTCGTCCTGAGTTCCGGCGACTCCAATGAGGACAAGGCCGCGTTGAAAGACTTCGTCGCAAAGTACGATGTAATGCACCGCTGGGTGGTGATGACGAACGGCAGCCAGATCCTGAATATCGGCGCCGACAACTATCCCTTCCCGATTCCTCTGGTGAAAGACTCCTCGTCAAGCTGGTATTTCGATACCAAGGCCGGTGCCGATGAAGTGCTGGCGCGGCGAATTGGACGAAATGAAATCATGGCAATCGATGCTTGCTCGGCAATCGCGAACTCGGAAGAACTTTATTCACAGCAGCCCCGCGACGGCAATCCCAAAGGCCTGTACACCACCAAAATATTCAGCACCCCGGGAAAGCAAGACGGGCTTTACTGGGAGGTCCCACGCGATCAGGAAGCAAGCCCTCTCGGCCGAGTAGAAGATTTTGCCAAGGACGCCCTCTTAACGCCCAACGAATCGCCGGTGATCGACGGATACTCGTTCCGCATCCTCACCGCGCAAGGAAGCAAAGCAGTCGGCGGCGCAAAACAGTACGTCGTTAACGGGAAAATGACGGGAGGATTTGCCGTCATCGCAACGCCAGTGAAATATCGTGACTCCGGCGTGATGACCTTCATCATCAGCCAGCAAGGTATCGTCTTCCAACAAGATTTGGGGCCCCGACACCGCGAAAGTCGCCGCCGAAATCCACGAATACAATCCAACCACCCAGTGGAAGCCGGTCACATAGCCGCAGCTGCTGCGTCCAACTTTTTTCCAGTTGTTCGGTAACGTGGAGCATGTCGGTGGGTATTCGACGCGTCCCGCCGCAAGCAGAGAATTGTCGCCGCGCAGGAACTCCCGATCCGCGGGCAGGAATATCCCTGAAACTCCCGGCCGACCCGCGCGGCACCGGTTCCCCCGTCCTACCTCCGCTCAAACTCGCGCGGGTGCCGCATCTTTTCTGCGGTTCCGTACAGAAAAGGTGCGGGTTTAGACTCAACAATCGACGGAATCCCAACAGTGGCGGGAAAATCTCGCAAAAAAAAGGAGCCCCGATCCGCGCGGCACCGGCTCCCCCGCCCTACCTGTATGGAGAGCGCGAGCCGTTCGGTTCGCGCCCGCTTTTTAATGTATCTGTTCACCTACTTCAATCGCCGGGGCGGGCGCAGAGTCCTGCGCCCGCCCCAGCACGATTGATAGGGCCGCATATCCTCTTCGAGCAGACCGGCGCCAAGAATTTAGAACGAAACGTACTGCTTGACATGGTAACGGTCTGTTTCTCATTTACGACCAGTAGGTAGAGACGACCTGCAAAACTGCACCGCCTTCCCCGAGCATCTCGCTCAAGGAAGGCGGCGCAAGCGCTAAACGAGTTGAGTTAGAAGGAAAAATACCTGCCGTTCACGGTGATAGTTTGGGCCTTCTTTATCTCAGCGGCCCAAAGATACAAAATTGAGCCATCCGTGTTGGTCAGGCCGTTAACAAAATTCGCGGCGGGATTGCACGCGGCTGGGGGAACAGATGTGTTGAGGCTATACCCGTCGCGCGCGTACACCGCACCAGGCGGAGTCTGAACCCCCGAGTTCTGAAACATTAAACCATACGAAGGCGCCCCCGAATTGTCCCCGCCTGCCGGAACCTCTCCCCAGGCAGCACTGAAGGTCGAGTCGAAGCTTTCCTCAAAATCGTCGGTGAATAGCTGATCTCCCTGGGCAGAACGTCCCGGGTCCACATCCGCCCAGCGGAAAAGAAAGGCTGTCTTCGTTACAGAAGAATTGTTCTTGAGCTGCATAGTAACCTTAACGCCGGGGTTGCTTCCCGGCGAATTGCTGAGCGTCTGAATTAGCGTCCAGAGACCATCGGTCGTGGTGCGCGTGATTTTGACCAACGTTCCGTTGTGCGTATCCAGAACCGCAGAGCCCCAGCCGCTGGCGCCGTCGTCTGAATAGTCGTAATAGCCGACATCTGTGCTAACGTCACACACCCCATAGCCCTCCCCGATGGTGCCTTGGTCGATTTGTTCCGCGCCCGATGGGCTCTGGAACTCAACGATGTTGCCGTTAACAGTGGCACACCACTGCAGGTACGTGTAACCGCTGCCGGATGTGAATGTATACGCGCAAGTGTCTGCTTCAGACTTCACGCCCGCATTTTTAGCCTGTTGTTCGGCGCTCGCGAATGCATCACCGCCGGCTGGCTTGGCGGTCTTAAAGCCGTCGAGCATTTTTTGGAGTTTCGGATCCACCGGCGCCGAGTCATCTTCCTGAGCGCGAGCGGATCCAGCGAACAACGCGAGCAATACAAAACAGCCTAGGAACAGCGATTTGAAATTGGGTTTCACGCTTTTCTCCTTTTACCTAGAGTAACGTCGTCGCCATGGACGGTAAAATTTACGAGGAACCCGAGGCGTTGCACCAAGGGTTGACCACAGGTTGCACGCCTTATAGCCGCGACAGCTTCCGGGCGTCAATGGACTGGAGGTGACAAGATGGTGAAATGAATGTATATGTCCAACCGCTTCATTTCAGAAAATTTACTGTCGCAAACAATTAGCAAAGATCCTTAAGCAGATGATATGGATTTTAACGCCGCTGCAAAGGCAACATACTACGCAGATAGCTGAGTTCTGATACTCGAATAACCAGTTAGCGCTACTCACCACCAACAACGAACTCGTATTGTTACAAAACCTAGTCCGAAGTTCTGCTATTTGGAATGTGAAAAGATTTGGTCTGAAATGTGAAAACATTGGCGAAAACGTGCAAATCCCCTGCGTGACTTGAAGGGAAGGCCACACCGCCTTCCCCGAGCATCTCCCTCGAGGAAGGCGGGGAGTTTAAGTTTCAATTACCTGGGAACCGGTGTCGCGCGTGCCGGTCGATAAGGAAGAGGTTTACATCGGCAGGATCATCGCATCCAAAAAAGAAAAGGGGCGATTTCTCGCCCCTTCCCTTTAGTTTCGAAAGATAGCAGCTGCCGAGCGTTTTCCCGTTTTACGGGGAGAAGCTAGCCACATGCAACGCCGCTGAGCCAACCTGTGATTTGCGTCGCGCGTCTCGTTCAAGCTTTCACTTGACGAAAGCAGGCGTAGCAAACCACTGATCACACTCTGAGCTTCGCCGTGATGCCGTACCATTCCGAACTGTGTTTAAGCTGTTCTATCCTCCTTGTACTGCATAGCTCGTCAAACTTTCGCTTGCCGTGTTATCCAGACTCAGATGATTCGAACGCCTTAACAAAACGGTTGTAACTCCCCGCGCAAAATCCGTCAACTACACCACAAACTATTTTCGATGTGGAAATCTCGGAAATGTGGAAATCGCGCCTTCCCTATTTCTTCTCAAACTGGTTGCCGAAATAATAAATTTTGGGGTGAGATCCTTTCAGCGCGGCTGGGTTAAGCGTTAGCTCCGCGCTATCGAGACGCCGAACATCCGCAGGATGAGCTTTCTCCTGTTCGCTCACCCATCCATCAGCCGGCTCCAGACCAGAGGTGTCGGCCGTCAAACCTTTTAGAAAATAGTGGGATGGGATCACCGATTTAGGACTGTATTTCCGTACGACCGCGTCCGCTTCAGCGCGCGTGAGTACAGTCTCCACCGGAAGAATGAGGACATCCAGATTTTTCAAATAATGATCGAGAGCCGGATCCGGCACGGCGCGATTGTCGCCCCAGACCGCGATTCGTAGCCCACCGGTTTCAATAATCTGAATTGCGTTATCGAATGCGATCTCGTTGTTTGGCGGACAAGTCTTCACCCGAGAATCCGCGGAACTGGAATCGCATTGGTGTTTATCGGCAAGCCCGGTGATTTCGATATCGCCGAGCTTATACTGCCCAACCAAACGCTCCAGAACCATCAGCGCGTTCGGCCGCTCCACAGCATCGTGATCAAAATGCGCATGCGTGGAAATTACGATATCCACTCGGAGGTCGGGAAACTCATTCAGGAACCACTTGGGGTACGCGCCCGTCGAATCATTCCGCCAAGGATCGGTCAGAACCGTCAAACCTCTCGGAGATGTAATCTTGAATGCATCGTGTCCGTAGAACTCGATCTTTACATCGCCTGCCCGAGTGGGATCTCCACCTTCTTTCTGAATGGCAATCAATGAATTGTCGTTCCATGCCGCAGACGGAGCTCCGGAACTGTCATGCTGTTTCGCGCGCGCAGCGACCGGGGTCAAAACCAGCAAAACAAACAAAGCGATAAGGGCCGACGTTATGAAACGCATATGTTCCTTTCGGTGCTTCGCGGCCGACTCTACCACACCATAATGGTCATCACGTGCGGCCCCAAAGTGGTTATTGTAGCCAACCGCCGCCTGACATACCTTCTCTTCCCTGCGACCTGATCACGCGAAGGATTCGGCGTCGCCTCAAGGAAGCGCAAATGGCCGAAGCAGTCTCGACTGAGACAATACCGCTCGCACCCACGGCAGGTGTGTTGCTCCGGTCCGGCTACGTATTGTTTGCGATCGCAATCGTCGGCTTGGGCATTCAGACGTTTGTATGCACAGGCAGGTTGGAAGGCAGCCTCATCGAATCTGACCGCCTCGGATATTTTATAGGCCCGTTACTGGCGGCCTGCGGCGTGGGACTTCTATTCAAACGCAGCCTGCGACCCGCCGCGATGGCGCTCGGCACTCTGCTATTTCTTTACGCTTTGCTTTTCGAAGCACCGCGTTACGCAACAAACCTTCGCAGCATAAGTTCTCGCACAGCGGTGTTTGAGCCTCTCGCGATCGCCGCTCTCGCCTGGCTCTTGCCCGGACCAGACGCCACTCCGCGCTGGCTTGCGCGCGCGAGTCGCTACCTGCTCGCAGTTTCGCTCGTCGTGTTTGGAGTGGACCACTTCCTCGCTCTCGCGCCCATCGGTACGCTCGTTCCGCCATGGATTCCCTGGCACGTTTTCTGGATCGCGTTCTTCGGCGCCGCATTCGTCGCCGCCGGACTAAGCATCGGTTTCGACATCTATCTACGTTGGGGTGCGATCTCCATCGGACTGATGTTCGCGATCTGGGTCTTCACACTTCATCTCCCCAGAACTCTGTTCGGTATGTATGGAGGAAGCGGCCCTCGCGCTCCCGATGAGTGGTCCAGCCTCTTCATCGCCATTGCACTATGGGGAGGTTCCTGGGCGCTAGGCTTCGGCAAGGAATACGGAGATCGATCTACGCGGTAAAAAAACAAAAAGGCCGTTCGTCGCAAGAAATTATTCCGGAGCAGCGTTAGCTCTACTCGCGCGTGACTCAATCGGATGAGCGAGCGGAACAGTGATCGTAATTGTGGTGCCTTTCCCTTCTTCCGAATCGATCCGTACGTCACCAGCGAATGGCCGCACGCGCTCGAACATGCCGCGAAGCCCGACGCCAACTCCACGGCTTCGTATTCTGGCGAGATTTTGTTCCGAAATCCCCGCGCCGAAATCACGAACTTCGATCACAACGTTGTCAGCATCGCAGACCACGCTTATATCAGCGGACTTGCTTCCCGAATGCCGGTGTATGTTCGTCAAACATTCCTGAATCACGCGGAAAATGGTCAGCTCCATGTCTTCCGACAGTCGCTCGAACTCCGCCATCGACAGGCGCACCTCAATCCCCGCGCGTTCTCGCAAGCCTTCCACATACCAGCCCAACGCGGCCCGCAACCCAAGCTCGTCCAGCAACGGCGGATGCAGCAAATAAGATGTCGTTCGAATCTCTTCTTCCAATTCCTTTAGCATCGCTTGCGCCTGGGTTGCCATTTCCTGCAACGTGGGATCCACGCTGCTCAACCGACTGGCGATTTGACCCAGGCTTATCGAAAGCGCTGCGATTGTCTGTCCGGCGCTATCGTGCATCTCACGCGCGATGCGTCGGCGTTCGTCGTCCTGCGTTTTCATCAGCCGCATCGAAAGCTGGCGAAGCAGTTCCGATTGCTGCAGCACATTATCCGTACGCATCTGCAATTCTTTGGTGCGCTCCTGAACCTTGGTGTCCAGCGATTCTGCCAGAACGCGCAAGCGCTCCTGGCTTTGCCGCAGGTCCGCCTCTACGCGCTTTCTATAAGTAATGTCTCGCGTCGACCCCGCCACCAGCTCCACGTTCCCTTCGCGGTCCAGCACCGGACGGAAAATATATTCGTAATACCCGCCCGCGCCGGTTTGGCTGGTGTACTCGGTCTCATCCTTAAGGCCCGCTTTTGTTTCGAAGACGGTCTGAATCTGCTTCTGCAGGCGCGCCGCAAGTTCGTCGGGATATTTCAAATCAAAGAAATTCTTTCCGACCGCTTCTTCAAGTTTTAATCCCCAAAGATCCAAAAGCGCTTGGTTCACGAACACGAACCGTCCATCGCGATTAAAAATGTAAGCGAAGTCCGAGATATGCGAGAGCGTGATGTCCAGAACCCGAGCCTGCTGGTCCAGGCGAAAACGCAGTTCGTCCGATTTTTCTCGGGTAGCTTTAAGCTCTGAAATATCGATGACCACACCCGGAAAATAAATCGGTTTTCCAGTGGAGTCGCGTTCAACCGTGCCGCGCGCCGAAACCCAGGAGATCTCGCCGTTATTTCTCACCAGTCGATAGTTGACTTCGTACCGATCGTTCGGCCCTTCCAGCGCCTTGGCAATCGCAGCTTCCACCGTCTTCCGGTCATCGGGGTGAATGGCCTCGATGTACTTCTCGATGGCGCCACCCGACCCATCTTCAGTACTCACCCCAAACAATCGAACCAGATTCGCGTCCGCCACCACTCGATTGTTGCGAACGTCCCAAACCCATGTAGCCAACTCATTGGCCACCTGTATCGATTTCAAACGCCGCTTCGCTTCGGCAAGCGCCGTTTCAATCTTATTAGGCCGGTTTTTCGCCTTGTTTTCGCGCACTTTAGAGCCTGATTTTGGGCGATACCTGTGCATATATAAATGATAGAAGCATTCGAGTATAGCAAACCCGCCAAACAGTCGCGCTCAAGAAGCCGGCCTGATGTACGACGTTTCCCCCCGCCAACCATATTGGCCCGCCATGAATCCTGGAGACGCGCTTTTCCCGTAGAGCTAAGCGCCCGGATTCTTGTAAGATGCGCCGGGGCTAATCACTGGAGGAATCGCCATGAAGCCTGTAAAAATGAGTCCGCTGAAAACGGCTAGTGTCCGTTTGCTTGTAGCAGTAATTTTTGCTGCCGGCCTTTTGGTTGTGCCGGCCCACTCCCAAGATGCGAAGAAGCCCGCGCCAAAGCCGGCGCCAAGCGCGACCGACGCTGTCCTCGAACAATGGAACGATATCGGCCGCAAACTAATCGCCATGGCCGAAGATTTCCCCGAAGACAAATACGGTTATAAGCCCGCGCCCACCGTTGGCACGTTTGAGCAACGCCTGATACACGCCGCCCATGCGAACGAATTTTTCATCAGCGCAGTCGCTGGTGAAAAAATGCCCGCCATGGCCGATCCCAAGCCTGAATCCTTCAAAACCAAAGCCGACGTAGTCGCCTTCGTCAAAAAATCATTCGCCGACGGCGCTGCCGCCATCAAAGCAAAAGGCGACAAAGGCATGTCCGACATCGTCATCGATCCTTTCGAGAACGAACAAGCCACCGTGAGAGATTTCGCCTACGGCTTCGTCGAGCATTCCGGAGAAATCTACGGCCAGCTAACCGTGTACTACCGCGCAGCCGGCATGGTCCCCCCAGAGTCGCGCCCAAAGAAATAGCAGAAAGAAATCGCAAAACAGCGTTTGGAGGCGCGGTCGCGTTGCGAACGTCAGATGATTAATGACGCACTAACCGCGATGTTGTTCGCTTTTTTGATTCTCGGAATTTTGGCCGATTTTGGAGATGTTCGACCACCGTCCGCCACAGAAAAGGTTCGTCTTTTGAAGTTCCGGGCTTGACGTAGCCGCCTGGGGTAGAAGCACGATCCAAACAGAAAATCTTCGAGGCGACCGGATAAACTCGAGCCGATCCAGCCCGGTCAGCTCCAGTGCCCTATAATCGCCTCGAAGCCTTCCAAATTCCGTCACCGAGGGAGGAGACCCATTCCTCTGCCCTCGTGGCGGATTCAGAATTTTGTCAAGCTTTCGGCGGGTGGCCGACTCTTTCCGCGCGGCACCAGCATTCGCCATCTCCACGACTAAAACCCGCGTGGGTGCCGAACTTTTTCTGTGCTTTCTACAGAAAAGGTTCGTGTCTTGAAGTTCCGGGCTTGACGTAGCCGCCCGGGGTAGAAGCACGATTCAACAGAAAATCTTCGAGGCGACCGGATAAACTCGAGCCGATCCAGCCCGGTCAGCTCCAGTGCCCTATAATCGCCTCGAAGCCTTCCAAATTCCGTCACCGAGGGAGGAGACCCATTCCTCTGCCCTCGTGGCGGATTCAGAATTTTGTCAAGCCTTCGCAGCCATATTGCGAATCAGCCGGTAGATAATCAGCAGAAGAATCGCGCCGACTATCGACATCAGAAAACCCGCTGCTTGTCCCTCTTGGTACCAACCGATCTGTTTTCCCAGGAACGTTGCCAGAATTGAACCCGCAATTCCTAGAGCCATTGTGATCCAAATGCCGCCCGGATCTTTGCCGGGCATAACCAGCTTCGCAATAGCGCCGACGATCAACCCGATAATCGCTTCCCAAAGAATGGTTAGCATTTGCGTTCTCCTAAAGCATTTGATTCGGTCTGTCTGGTCCACCAACGCGCGATGGACTAAAAACATTGAACACACACATCGCGCGGCCCAGGACGCGGCTCAAATCTCCCGCATTAATCTGCCAATCCGAAACTTCTCAGGCCTGCTTCTGTCGTTCAGCCACCTTTGCCAAACAAACCGTGAGGGCAGTGCCTCCCAAAGTTTTGATGAGCGTGCTGTGCTCGGAATAAAAAGAACTGACCGAGTCGACAACGGACGGATTTGCTTTTTCCGCGTGGGTGGCAAGCTGCTGTACAACTTCAGGCGAAATCTTCTGCGCCTGATCAGGTGTTACCTGCGTGCTCGCGCCGGAGACAAATCCCGCAAGTCCCGCACCCCCTAAAACCTGTTTGAGCGTGTCGGGATTGACGGAAGATAGCAGTTGATTCAGCATTCCAGCCTTCTGCTCGCCAGTCGAGTTGTTAAACAAAGTTGAAAGCATTTGGCCGAAGGCCGGAGTTTTGTCGGATTTGAATGCCGCCGATAGACCTTCAGCAATCGTGCTTAACGGAGCTGCCTGGCTTACTTGGTCAAAATGTGCGTGGACGTCCGGAGCGGGCTGCGCTGCGGCCCCGCCGGAAGTGTATTGTTTCAAGAGATTGCCCAACTGATCTGTCCAACTCATGTTTTGTCTCCTTCTCTCCGAAAATGTGCCCTGAGGGCAGGCCTTAAATCTTGGTGACCTTCACAACTTATGGAATCAGCAGCTCCGTTCCAACCTTGACCTTGTCCGGGTCAGAAAGCTTGTCTTTGTTAGCTTCAAAAATCTTCATGTACTTGTTCGCGTCGCCGTAGAATTGTTTGCTGATCTTTGAGAGATTGTCGCCCGCTTGAACGGTGTAAGTTCGTTTCGCCACACTCGGCGCACTGGAAGCTCCTGCTGCGGCCGCGGCGGCTGCCTCCGGAGCCTGAATATCGGCGATCAGATCCGCAGCAGTCGGATCGACCAGTTTGATCTGATCCCACACGCGGTTCTTCAAATCCGCGGACGGTGCAGAGGCTCGAATGTAGAGCTTGTCACCTTCCATATTTAAGTTTTGTAATTGAACACCTTGCGACTGGATGAAATTCAGCACGGACTGATACTTCATTTTCAATTGCTCGAATCTGTCTGCCATTGGAGCCTCCTCTTACAGAAAATCAACCGCTTCTGGACTTGTCACTCGTTCATCCCAATCTATTCATTCTTCGCTGCGCGGTAGCCTGCCGCTATCGCGTCAGCTTCAGACATATATTTGCCCTGCTTTGTCTTGCCGTAATATCGCGAGCCTTCTTTGTGATAGACCTTCGTATCGGTGTTCACCCAAACCATGCCATTGCCGGGCGATCCTTGTGCCGCTGGCGAACTCTTTGCAGACGACGCTGGCGCAGCCGGAGCTGGCTGAGATTGCGCTGGCGCTTGCGCAGCAGCTGGTGCCGGAGCGGGTGCGGCAGCCTTCGAAGGCGGCGGGTTCGATTCCGACTTCGCCGCTCGCGATGACGCGCTGGACGCAGCCGGAGCGTTGCCCACTGTCGTGAGCGGAGTGATCTTTTTGATCGTTGCGGCAGAAACGCCGGCCTTCGATAAATCGCTAACCGAGGAATAGGGACGGCCCGCAATGATCTTTTTCGCCGTCGCCTCTCCTACACCCGGCAAGTCCTTCAGCTCGGCTGCGCTGGCCGTGTTCAAATCTACCGGGGCGCCACTTCCACCGGACGTGCTCGAGGCGCTGGCCTTCTCCGAAGCCGCTGGTTTGCTCGCAGCTGCCTTGCTCGAAGTCGCTTTAGCCGGAGCGGGGGCCGCTGCGCCGCCCGTGGTAACTAACGGAGTGATTTTCTTGATTGTCGCGGCCGAGACACCGGCTTTCGACAAGTCGCTTGTCGAAGAGTATGGCCGGCCGGCGATTATTTTCTTGGCCGTAGCGGCTCCCACTCCAGGCAAACTTTCCAAATCCTTTTCGCTCGCGCTATTCAAATCTATTTTCGCGTCACCTTGCGGGCTCGGCTGAATTCCCGCGAGTGTTCGCAGCCCGAAACCGAATACCGCGATGATGAATAGTGTCCCGACTATCTTGTAGGTTTTTCTCACTGTTCGCCCCCTCGACGAATTGTCGCAATCGCTCTTCGATTGCACCCTCAACCCGTGCTTCTGCTACCGTGCCTTACGTCTTAATATGAGTCCGCGAAGTCTGCCTGCGACTGGATTGCTTTGGTTCATGCTGCTTCCGAGCGGCGCTCCTCAATAAACTCTCCAACTCGCGATCTTCTGCAGAAGCCTTTCGAGATGTTTTCTTCGGCCTGCTGCCCATAAGTGCCCCTCAAGCCTTGTTCGCAATTACGACGCTCCATCGCAACCACTCGTTTGAGCACTGTGTGTTGGATTTGACGATTGTGCAATTCGCTTGCGGCTTGCCGTCGTCCATAGCGTTGTCCATGCCCGTTGTCCCTACCCGTTGTCCCTACCGTTGTCCCTACCGTTGTCCCTACCGATGACCAACGGCGGCTACCCAACAACATCTTCGGAATTGCCGGGGGGGGACATTGCGCACAACTTCCCTGCTGGGTGGGCCTGCGGCGTGAGCAGCATCGAGAAGTTCCTCTATCCGCAAAAGCCACATCCATGCGTACGTATTCTTACTAATCGTGAATCCCTATGCGATTGTCAAAAGTAACAATACGGGCCTCCCCGTAGTCCCATCAGGGATTTCCCGTTTTGGAGGTTTTTAACATCCTTATCATCAATGGCTCTGCAAGCTAACGAAACAAGCGCAGCTTGCATTTCCTGGAATGGTTGGAAGAAACTGCTAAATGCTTTCTCCTTCTCTTGCGCAACTTCTGCTAGCCCTGATCGTCGTCATCAGCATTTTGCTGATGTTGATCCGTCCGCGAAACATTCCTGAAGTGTATTGGATTGGCGCCGGAGTTTTCCTGCTTCTGATTCTGCGTTTGATTCCTCTGAAGCTGGCAGGGCGGGCCGCCGCCAAGGGAACGGATGTCTATCTCTTCC
Organism: uncultured Acidobacteriota bacterium; assembly: GCA_963838475.1. GTDB lineage: Bacteria > Acidobacteriota > Terriglobia > Acidiferrales > UBA7541 > Palsa-295. Next base: position 286,001 of record CAWIRJ010000002.1, on the reverse strand, counting down.
TCATCGGCATGATGCTGCTCTCCGCACTTGCGCGAGAGCATGGCGTCTTCGATTGGCTGTCTTCCGCCGCCGTACGAAGCGCGAAGGGTTCCTGCTCCCGCCTGTTTCTTCTCGTTTATATCGTCGGCACCGTCGTTACCATTTTCATGTCCAACGACGCAACCGCCGTCGTCCTCACTCCCGCGATTCTATTCGCCGTGCGTAAAGCCAAACTGGAACCTTTGCCTTATCTTTTTGTCTGCGCGTTCATCGCCAACGCCGCTTCCTTCGTCCTCCCAATTTCTAACCCAGCCAATCTCGTCGTTTTTCACAACCAGATGCCTCCGCTCGGACGCTGGCTCCTTTGGTTCGGAATTCCTTCCGTTCTTTCCATCGTGACCACGTTTTTGATCCTCCGCTGGATTTTTCGTAAACAGCTCCACGGAGTCATCGAACACGCGGTTGAAAATCACACGCTCGACCACCACGGAAAGCCCGTGCTTGGCGGACTGGCCGCCACCACCGTCGTGCTGCTCATCGCTTCAGCTCTCGATTGGGATTTAGGTCTGCCAACGTGCTTGACCGCTCTCGCTGTCACCGCCGTCGTTTCTCTCAGAGCGCGCAGCAATCCGCTTCCGCTCTTTCGCGAAATTAGTTGGAGCACCCTGGCCCTGGTCGCCGGCCTCTTCATACTCGTAGATGCCGTGGAAACTATCGGCGCGATGAAGCTGACTCAGGCATGGCTGCTCTGGGCACAGGCTCGTGGCGCCGCCGGAGCCTTGTTCACTGGTTTCGCAGTCGGCGTAGCCAACAATCTGGTCAACAATCTCCCGCTCGGTCTGATTGCCGGCAGCACGCTTCAAGCCGCCCATATCAAGGGACTGCTTGCCGGCGCCGTAATGATCGGAGTCGATCTTGGACCAAACCTGTCCATCACCGGCTCGCTGGCAACAATTCTTTGGCTCATCGCGCTTCGCAAAGAAAAACTCGATGTCAGTTTCTGGACCTTCCTGAAAGTTGGCTTGGTAGCCATGCCGACAGCCCTACTGGTTTCGCTCGCCGGCGCTATCGCCATGCACGCATGGTTCGGCGTTCAATGAACGGTTTCTGTGATTTGTACAGAAACGGTTCGTGGTTTGGAAGTTCCGGTTGTGACGCTCCGGTTTTGACTTGGGCGGCTAGCCAATCCTTGGGCGCGGCACCAGCGTTCGCCATCGGCACGATTAAAACTCGTGTGGGTGCCGAACTTTTTCTGTGATTCGTACAGAAAAGGTTCGTCTTTTAAGGTTCCGGTTGTGACGTTCCGGTTTTGACTTGGGCGGCTGGCCAATCCTTGGGCGCGGCACCAGCATTCGCCCCATCGGCACGATCAAAACCCGCGTGGGTGCCGAACCTTTTCTGTGGTGTGTGCAGAAAAGGTTCGTCTTTTAAGGTTCCGGTTGTGACGCTCCGGTTTTGACTTGGGCGGCTAGCCAATCCTTGGGCGCGGCACCAGCGTTCGCCATCGGCACGATTAAAACTCGTGTGGGTGCCGAACTTTTTCTGTGATTCGTACAGAAAAGGTTCGTGGTTTGGAAGTTCCGGTTCTTCACTGGGGCCCCGCTTCCAACTTAGGCTTTCGGTCTCCACTGCGGATTGGGAGCGCACAAACTCGTTCCTTCCCTCGAATAGAATCCATAACTGCTCCAGGCCCAGTCTTTCGGATGCTCCACCAGCCCTCTCTTCACCGGATTGAAATGCATGTAATTCATCTTCTCGTTCTTTTTCTTCACACTCCATACGTTGAAATCGTAAAACCGTCGCTGCCAGAACGGTTCGCGTTTCCGATTACTAACTTCACCCAGTAAGCGTTCTCGCCCCGACCTCGCGCGATTCACTTGGTGCATCGCTCGGGAAACCCGTTGCTTTAGCACTTGCATCACCGTGCTCGGACTTCCCAGATTCGGCTCGCCGATCAGCAAATGAACGTGCTCCGGCATCACCACATATCCCAAGAGCGCAAAATCATATCGATCCCGAGTCTCGCCCAGCATCTTGAGAAACAAATGGCGGGAGTGCTCACTTCGCAACCATGGCTTACGGTGGTAACAACTGCAGGTAATAAAGTGCAGCTGTCCCAAACCATATCGACGTCTCAAGCGTTGCTGCATCCGGAACCCAACGAACCCTTCACACCCCGACGGGTTCGGCACCCTCACGGGTCGTATAAGCTTAGTAGTGAACTACCAGTCTGGTACTACTCGCGGCGCTGCAGAGTCAATTGAAAAAAGCAAATTAAAGGCTCGGCCACCCGCCGTGTCATTCCGCCGAAAACGCACTTGTGACGCTTAGTCCCAAACCAGCTGTGTACATCTGGGTTTCATCTTCGAACCATTGGCCAGTATGGTTGAGGTGAAAAGTAAAAGTTACGCTCGGCTTGGCATTACCGGCAAAAACCCGAAAATCGATCTCGTATTCGCCGGGATCAAGGAGATATTCGCCCGTGTTTGACTTAACGAAAAATGCCAGGCAGAAGAGGGTCGCCGCGTGATTGCTGTCGGGCCGGTCTTCACCTAGCATTAGGCTACGCTTATGCGGGTCAACTACGTGCCCAATGTCGATATGTCGTTGGCCACCCACAGGCAAGCGAGAAAGAACTTCTGACGGCAAATGCGCCCACGTCAGGTCCCACGGAGTGCCCATCTGTATCGCATGAAATTTGTGGTCCGCACCTCTGCTCCTGACCTCAGTGACTGTTACCTCGATATCTGTCGCGCCCACCTTGCCCATGTTTTCGACCCGCGCTCGTATATAGTGAGTTTGCGCAGAGTCGTTGACAGCTGTGGCCATTGCTTTTGTTTGGTCCAGTCGGCCGAAGTCAACGCGAATTCGGTTGCAGTCTGGACGGCTCGCCTGAAAGTTGACTTTCCACTCAGGGTGCCAAATATATTTTTTAATTTCATCGCCGAAGATGGCCACAAATGCGACGAGAGCCAACACCACAGTAGAACCAGCGGTCACCCATTCCGGCCGTATGGTACCGCACGTCATGCGCCGAAGTTTACCACAGGGCGAAGGTCAGCTATTTGACAGTCGGCCGTACTTCCGCCCCGCATCAGCACTGACGTACCATTTCTTCCCTGACTCCCAAAACGGAACTATAAGGGACTGGCGGGTGGCTAACCCTCCGCGCGGCACCTGCGTTTCAGCTCAAGCACAATCGAAGCTCGCGTGGGTGCCGAATCTTTTCTGTGGTTCGTACAGAAAAGGTTCGTCTTTAGATTTCATGCCTGCGAAAACTTCACCGCCCCCTTTTTCCCAAAACGGAACCGCCTCATAAAAATATTTCGTGTACACAGCACACCGCTCCTTGAATCCGCGCGAAAAGCGTGCTATCAAAGCTTCATCCACAAAATAATCTAATAATATTTTTGTGCCCCGACAAAGGGGCCGGAGCGAACCTGCGCCCCGGTAAACGAGGCGGGGTGAATCCCAAAGTGGATTCGCCCTGAGCGCTCTTGCGAAGCGCTCGCCCTGACTTTACGGAGCAGCAGCGCTAAAGGAGGCAACGTGGCGGCAATTCCCAAAATAGAACTGACCATCGCGCGACGCTCGCAGCCGCCCCGCCGCACATCCACCCGCAAAGCGCGGTCACGCCCTCGCAGGCTCGGCCAAATCGCTCGCCAAAACGAGCCAGTTGTCACTTCAAAATGTGCAAGTGGGCGCCCACTTCTAACCGAAAGTGCACCACAAGTAGAATTCGTCCTAACTCGCTCAAAACAAACGACAGAAAAATTTCTAACCGAGGCCAGAACACACATTAGGATTTTCGACTTTTCGCCGTTCGCGACGCAAAATCTCGGCCAGTTGATACAACGCCTCCCGATTCATCTCCGGGGAACAAATCCAAAAACTCGGCCACGGTTAACGTGCACCTTTCCCGCCGTCTCACCCGCGCGAGCCTTCCCTTCCACATACGGCCCGGTACCCTGGCACCGTTATTCCACGTCTTATGCGAGGATGCATACGGCCATGAACCACACACCAGTGAAAATAACGGAGGGCATATGAAGAGAGCCGCACTGCTCGTCCTGCTATTTGTTGCACTCGCCCCGGCAGCGCCAGCGCCGGATGATTACACCATCAACGTCCACGTGACTTCATCGTACAAACTCTACATCGGGTCTGCACCCCAGCAAGGGCTTGATGTCGTTATCAACGGAAAGAAGTACCAGCTTGGCGGCCAATTCAGAGGAGGAATCTTGGCCCTCGGCGACTACAAAGCCAAGCTAACCAAAGATCAGCATCCAAACGCCTACGAGTCAAACCAGGAGTACGAGTTCCTCTTCCCTGACAATAAGACCCGAACCTACATAGTCCTTGGGCAGAGCGAATGACATTCGGCCACGCGAAGCGATCGGTCATGCGGTACCGCGTGGCTCGACTCGCATGCCACCGCGTGACATACTTTTGGTTTGCGGAGTGAACACGGCGGAATCGCCGAAAATGATCTCAGAGGAATAAAACATGAGCACTTTAGATAACTTGTTACAACGCAACAAGGAATTTGCCGCTAAACAGTCCGCTGCCGGCACGTTAATACCGACGCTGCCGCAGGCGATGCGCAAGGCAAAGGCCTTGATCATCGCGTGCGCTGATATGCGCACGGATCCCGCTCACGTCCTGGGAATCCAACCGGGTGAGGCCGTCGTGCTCCGCGGTATCGGTGGACGAATCACCCCAGGCTTGCTGCAACAACTGGCTCTGCTCGGACGTATCGGCCAGCTAGCCGGAGAAGTTGCGGGAGGAGGCGGCGAGTTTCACCTGATCGTGATGCATCACACCGATTGCGGCATCGCTCGCCTGGCCAACGAGCCCGCCCTCCTGGCGCCCTATTTTCAAATATCGGAAAGTGAACTCAAGACAAAACCGATCAGCGATCCCCGCGCCGCAGTTGCCGCCGACGTTGCTACTCTGCGAGGGATTCCCCAGCTGCCGGCCACGTGGCTACTCTCCGGCCTCGTGTACAACGTGGCGACTGGACTTGTCGAAGTCGTCGTGCCGCCGGCCCCGATTCGTAATGCGTAGCAGAAACCCACAAAGGCGCGCGACATCATATACTTTGCGGAGAGCGGATGGCCGAATCGCCGGAACTGAATCGAATTGTTAGCGACTTGAACGACGGCCGCGATGTCACTCTCTCGGATTTATCCGGGACGCGGCTGCTCGACCGTTGGCTCACCGCGCTGGTTCAGCAAGGTGGCAGCGATTTGCTCCTGGTACCCAATGCCCCGCCCTGCCTCCGCTTCGAGGGGAAAATACGCCAGCTAGAATCCGGAGCGCTCGGCGGCGCCGAAATTGAAGCCGCGGTGCTTCCGGCGCTTACATCTCACGCTCTGCAACTCTATCGGAAAACGCAGATCGCCGATTCGTCCTACCGCATCCCCGGGCTCGGACGCTTCCGCATCAATCTCCATCGTGAACGCAGCAACGCCGCGGCGGCTGTGCGAGCGTTGCCCGCAAAGGTCCCTTCCCTGCCCGATCTGCATCTCCCCCCATCGGTGGAGGCTCTCGCTCACCTGCCGCGCGGACTAGTGTTAATCGGAGGCCCGGCAGGAGCCGGCAAGACCACCACGCTCGCAGCGCTGGTGAACGAAATTAATAAAAACGAATCGCGCCACATCCTTACAATCGAAGACCCCATCGAGTACGAACACAAGCACATTCACAGCATTGTGGAGCAAGTGGAAATCGGCACCGACGCTCCGGATTTTCCGACGGCCCTGCGAGCGGCCTTGCGCCAGGCGCCTGACGTTCTAGTAGTGGGCGAGATGCGCGACCCTGAAACCATGCGCATTGCCGTAGCCGCGGCAGAGACGGGTCACCTGGTTCTTTCCACTTTGCACACCACGGACGTGGCCACCACGATTGGCCGCATCTCTGATTCATTTCCCGTCGAGCGCCAAAACACGATCCGGCAGGAGTTGGCCATGGCTCTCGCCGCCGTTCTTAATCAGATTCTTGTGCCGGTAACGGGCGGCGGACAAATGCCCGTCGCCGAGCTTCTGATGATTGGATTCGGCGCGCGCCAACACATTCGCCATAACGCTCTTCAGTATTTGCGGCAGGAAATCACTCTGACCAAGAAGAAAGGCTCGTTCAGTCTTGAAGAATCTTTGGCTCGCCTGATCACGCAAGGCAACTTGACCCGCGAAGACGCCACCCACCTGGCTTTCGACCCCAGCGAGCTCGAAGGCATCCTGAAATCCGAAGCCCGCGCCAACTCCGCCTAGGTTTCCCGCACGAAAGGTTGACGGTAGCCTGCATCTCATACCCAGGTGCTACAGTGCCGTAATTCAGGTTATCTTGATGTCACGGTATTATATCTTGACATCAAGACAGTCTTGTTTCATAGTCTGCAGGCCAAAAGGAATGGAGTCCGCGGAAGACGCTACGTCCTTCGATCGGCAGGAGGGAGAACAAATGAAGAAGACGCTCTTTCTTGCAGTGCTTTGTATCGTTCTCGGCGGTCCGGCGCTGGCGCAGTCGTCCCAGGAAGACTTGAAATCCTATGTGCCGATCTTGCCTGCGGTTCGTGCCCAGTACTTCAAAATCGACCCCAAGCTTGGCTACGCGGTCAAAGACATGGGCGGCGGCGTGTACGTCATTTCGGACAACATGTGGCAATCCGCATTTCTTGTCACCAACGAAGGCGTAATCGTGTTTGACGCGCCGGAGAGTTTCGGGAAAAGCATTCCGTCAGCTATTGCCAGCGTCACTGATAAACCGATCAAGATGCTCATTTATTCCCATATCCACAAAGATCATATCGGCGGCTCGGCGGCGTTCAAAGACGTCAAGGATTTAAAGATAGTTGCAACCGAGGGCGTCAGTGATTTTCTGAAAGAGCAGAACGACCCCAACCGGCTGATACCGAATGTAGTGTTTGGTTCGAAAAAGACGATCACCATGGGCGGCAAAACGGTGGAATTGACCCGGCATTTCTATCACTCACCGGAGGGCGATCTTTTCATTTATGTTCCCCAGGCTAAATTCATGATGGCGGTGGATTGCGTGACCCCAGGCTATGCGCCTTTCCAGGGATTTGATATTACCGCCAACTTTGGGGAATACATGAAGGTGTTCGACGAACTGCTGGCCTACGACTTCGATAAATTCACAGGAGGTCACCTTACGGCGACTGGGTCCAAACAGGACGTGCTGATCACCAAGGAATTCACTATGGACGTCTACCAGACCGTAAAGCGCATCCACAACAACCTTGACCAGCGCGCAGTTGTAGCGGAAGCCGCAAAAATAATCGGATACGACAATGAGTTCTTGCTCTTCAAAGTTGTATTGGACCGGGTCGCCCACGATTCTAAGGCGGAACTAGAACCTCGCTGGATCGATCGCCTGGCCGGCGTGGATGTCTGGATGGACAGCCAGGTACGCACGGCCATACTCTACGTCCGCTGGGACGACAAATACTGAGAGGCGCAATAGCCGTATCCACTGCCGGGCGTGTGCTACTCAAACACCTCGGTTCGGCTAATCGGGAGCCAGACGAGTTCTAATCAATGCGTCTTGAGGTCGAGATACTTCACAATAAGTCTCTCTATGGCGCTACACTTGGAATATGCCCGTCCGAGCCCACCTGCCGCAAAAAACCGAGGCGACTCATGTATTTCTGGTGTTATGGAAAGCCTACCGCGCCATGCTCGTGAAGTATGACGAAAGCAAAAAGAACCTGGGGCTTTGTGACTCTGATTTTCGCGTTCTCGAGGTCCTGCTCCATAAGGGGCCATTGCCGGTGAACGTAATTGGCGAAAAAGTGGAGTTGACCACGGGTTCGATCACCACCGCGGTGGACCGCATGGAAGCCAAATGGCTAGTCGCGCGGAAAAACCATCCTCAGGACCGGCGAGTCCGGCTTGTCGAGTTGACTGCCCGGGGCCGGCGGATGATGGAGAAGGCTTATGCCCAGCACTCGATTTACATGGAAAAATCGATGAGTATTCTTTCTCGTGAAGAACGCGCCGTTCTAGTGGAACTCCTCAAGCGGCTGGGAACGGGGAAAGAGGAAGCTGCCATCGAGCGTCTTCGCGCGGTGCGCTGAAACGCGCGGCAGAAGTGAAAAGCGTCTTCGAGCAAGCATCGTAATTTAGATACTCACACCACAACTACGACGCGGCCGCGGCGCACCGGGTGTTCCACAAGTTCGTGGGCGCGAGCTATATCTGCTAGCGAAATTCGTTCGGCGATCTCGAAGCCGGGCCATCCCGCCTCAAGCGCAGCATTTATATCCCGAGCTGCTTGCGATTTCGCTTCCTTCGGAAAGTCGTCACTCCCCAGAAAGAACACTCGGATGTTTTTAAAAACCATTTGCCAGAAAGGAATCTTCGGGGCCGCGTTATCGGTGGCATAACTCGCAACCGAGCCGCCCTGCTTCAGGAGTTCGACGTCGGCTTCGATGTTGGCGCCAAACGCAACTTCGACGATGTGATCGATACCGTCGGGAGCCAAAGTTTTCACGCGCGAAGTCAGGTCTTTTTCGCCGACCAGCACATCGTGAGCTCCGGCGCTCTTTGCGGTGGCTTCGTCCGACGGCGACCTCACGGTTCCGATCACGCGCGCTCCCGCAAAACGCGCTAGTTGAACGGCGCAAGCACCGACGGAGCCTGCTGCTCCCTGCACCAACACAGTGGCTCCATTCACAGAACCTGCAACATGGACGGCTCGGTGCGCCGTGATGCCGGGTATGCCAAGGCACGCGCCTTGCTCCATCGGTACTTTTTCCGGAAGGCGTGCGACCTGGACCACCGGCACGACTGTAAATTCCGCGGCCGTACCAAATGGACGATACGACTGGGCACCGTAACACCACACCGAACGGCCCAGCCATTCAGACGGAACGCCAGCGCCAAGCTGGTCCACGCGACCAGCGCCATCGCTATGGGGAATCACGCGAGGATAGGGCATGCCAACGCCAAAAGCGTCCGAACGTTTCTTCACGTCACCCGGATTGATGCCGGAAGCAGCCATGCGAATACGAACCTCGCCCTCCGCCGGAATCGGATCCCGCATCTCGCCGACTACGAGCACGTCGCGAGCGGGCCCCTGCTTGTCGTACCATGCCGCTTTCATATACGTCCTCTGAGCTCCTCGGGGCACATCTCGCACGACTCCGTGTCTGGATGCTCCTCGAATGTGGCGCAACCCTTTGGTACATCCGCCGCGCTCACTGCCGATGAATCTAAAACATAATGTCTCTTGATGTCAAGATAGCGGCCCAGCAAGATCATGCACGCCGGGATGATGTCGCCTAGCCGATTCTTGGATCGACGTGAATTAATCCAACGACGGCCACCAAGAGTACCCCGGATTCACCACCAGCGAGCGACGGCGACCTCAGAGCATACCGGCGCAGCCACGGTGCGGCAATCTTGAAAATAATGCCGAGAACAAGGAGAACTAGCAACAGTTGCACTACTCCGAACCGTTATTTTTCGTAGGCTCCGATATTTATTTCTCCGGATTGAGTCCGCGGATTCCCGGCGAAATCAACGGTTCCAACGATGCTTGCTCCTAGGTTCGTTCCGGCGTTGCGGGCCGGCGAAGTGGACTGGATATCCAAATTCGGCGGCGTTGCAAGACTGATGAAGTCAGGATTCACAAATGGAGGCGAGTGGGAATCATTGCCTGTCTTCGACAGGTAGGTTGAATAGCCGGTGTAATTCTTGGCTTGCCACTCCCAGTTTCCATTCGCGGCGCCCGTAGTTGAATAGTAAAGGTTGTAGTCGAGCGTGGCAGGATCGGATTCGGACTTGGTATAGCTATATAAAAATACATTCTGGCTGTTCGCGTAGAGGATGTTGTTCTCAAACGTATTGTTCGTGGCATACCACTGAATCTGAAATTCGCCTTCGCCGGTCCTGGCCGTGTCATTATCGTAAAGCGTGTTGTTAACGATGTAGCAGTGGTCGGTGCCGCCCCTTTTGTTGTCGTAGCCGCCAATCGTGATGCCAACGGAATTGCTGTGATACACAACATTGTTGCGCGTGGTGATGTAATCCCCTTTCTCTACGCCAGGAGCTTGGCCGCCCGGGTTCTCGCTGGACATCTCGATGCCAATATCGGTGTTGTGCACAAGGTTTCGTTCGATGATGATTTGCGTGCCGCCGTCGATGTAGATTCCGTCTGCGCCATAACTTTTATTGTTGCTGCCCGATCCATAGGCGGAATTGTTGTTTGAGGTGATGTTGTAAACCGTGTTTAAACTTATTTCTCCATAGCGAGCGCGGTCGCACAGTTCCGTTCCGCACATGGCGCCTTTGGGAGTGGAAACGCCTTCGTAACCGATCGCGCCGATTGCAATGTTGTTGTCGTCGTGAATCAGATTGTTGGTGATGATGAAATTCTCCACGTTCCCATCGACCGAAAGAGTTTCGCTGCAACCGGTCTTGGTGTGATCGATTTCGTTGCCGCTGATGATGAGATTATCGATGGACGCGGGCGCCTGCGTGCCATACACCGTCATTCCGAACGCGTTGGCGGCGCAGCCTTTCGCCGTGGTCGTAATATTGTGGATGTGATTATTCGTGATCTGCAGGTTCGTTCCTGAGCCGAAAATATAAATTCCGATGGGGACGTCCGCCGCTTTCGAAGTGGAATAGTTACGAATCTCAAATCCGTTGATGATGATGTAGCTCTGTGTTTCGATTGTGACCAAGCCCCACTGGCCGTTCGGGATGGATAGCCCGGTGCCGTCAATGGTGGCAAGCTCGCCCGGATAACTCGAAAAAGTAATGTAGCCGCCCGACGCAGATCCGGACGATGGGATCGACACCACCTCTTTGTAAACTCCCGCGCGCACGTAAACCGTGTCGCCCGCCTTTACGGAATTCGCGGCGTGCTGGATCGTTCGCCACGGCGACGAAATCGTGCCTGAATTCGTATCATTGCCCGAAGTCGATACATAGTATGTGGAGCAGTACGCCGGCCGCGCGAATGGGCTCAGGATTCCTATGAGGAGAACAACGCCGAACCGCAGAGCCGTGCCGAGCACCAAGCCGCTCGAAAATGTCTCGTTTGAGAAAGCTTTTCGCAATCGCAAATTCATGCTTCCCCCTCGCCTTTGAGGTTTCATTATTGCCCACCAAAACGGAATACGATTCCTGCGCTATACCGGAAATTGTTTTGGCGGTTATTGTCGCCGTCAGGAAACTTTGTCAAAAAATACTCCGCCTGAACGGGACGTACTGCAAAATGCCGCGAGACTGTCAGATCAATTCCGCCGCCAGCGGTGGTCGCAAAGGCAGTCTTAGATCCCAGCACAATCGCATCGGACGCCCACATAGCTCCCAGTAGAACCTGCGCAAACGGCGTCACTCTCCCACCCCGGAAATTCACTCGCGGTCCGAACAGATACGAAATCTGGTGCGCGGTGGCAAAGCCGCTGCGAGCCACGGCATAGCCACCGAGATCTCCCGCGACACCGAGCCAGCGAGTCGCATTGAATTCCAGCTGGCCGCTTCCTCCGTTGCCATTGACCGATTGCGAAGGCGGCATGTGCGTGATGTCATTGGTCGCATTGTCGCGCATGTAGGCGTAACCCGCATACGCTTCAAACCTGGGTGTAACATCTTGCGCCTTCGTCGGCCGCGCGAAGCCAATTAACAAGACCAAAACAACCGACACGGATAAATTCCTCATCTTGCCCCCTCATTCGGAGCTCCGCATTCTTGATGGTTGATGAAAGTCATAATCCGACTGTAACCAATGCCGAGAGGCTGATCGTGAGGAAATGTGGACGCAAGATTGACGACCCCCTTAATTATTTCCGGGGAGAAGTACATCGACCACCCTACGTAAGGCGGGCTCGACCAGTGATGCCGAGAATAATGAGGACAGACTTTGATATTCGTACTAATTCTCCAGCGGAGCGGGCGGGACTGGTCTCGACGGTCGTATCCGGGAAGACTGACAGGCAAACCCGACGTGGGAATCTCCTCGATATCTGCTTCGATAACTTCTGATCCGCCTCTGAGGTGGTCGTATCGGATGTTGATGACGCGCACGCGCAGCGCGCCTTTCTCGATGTAGATCGCTTCTTTGCCCTCGAAACATCCCCTGATATCGGCCAGCGTTTCCAGGGGATCCCGAGCTTCAGCGGAGGGTTTGGCCAAGACTGTTTCCTCCATAAGTTTATTTATGGTAGCGCAGATTGAAGGTCCAAACGATTCGATATCAGTTTCGGGCACATTTCTGACGGGCTTGCGAGTGCCGGATCTAAAGACCAACCTTTTCTGCACGGAACGCAGAAAAGATTCGGCGCGCCGCGGGTTACTGTCGTGCGTGGACTCGACATCGGTCTCGCGGGGAATGAACCTCCGGAGCCTGCCACGATTAAGCACCCTGTACAAAGGCTCCGGCGCGCTGCTGTCCGGGAGAACAGGTTTTGTTGCGAACGATGATACGCGCAATCGTTGTAAGGCCCTGCTTATGAGTCGCGTAGAAACTGTTAACCGAATCTGGTAGTACTTTTTCACATTGAGATTTCTACGCTTTGTCTCTTCCCTACAATTGTTGGATGTGGGGCCAAAAGAAACACACCTGAAATTGCCCGATTGGCGCGCAACCTTCCGCGGACTGTGGTGTTAGATATAGCAAGGATCGAGCGCGTTAAATCTGAGGGCAATTTTACAAATAAGCAGTGACGCTCAACCGAGTCGGTCACTCGTTGTTCAAAGGGAGGAATTTCGCAATGCGTAAGATGACATTTATTCGAGGATTGCTCTTTGCTTTATGTTTGCCTTTGGGACTCGCGCTCGCGGCGTCTCCAGCTTCGGCGCAAATCGCGATTGGAATTTCGGTTCACGTGGCGCCTCCCGCAATTCCGGTTTACGTTCAACCGGCTTGCCCGGTGGAAGGCTATCTGTGGACTCCGGGATATTGGTCGTATGCCAATGACGATTATTTCTGGGTCCCGGGCGTCTGGGTTGCTCCGCCGCGCGCAGGTTTGCTGTGGACTCCCGGCTACTGGGGCTTCGCAGGCGGAGTGTATGGATTTCATGCCGGATACTGGGGTCCGCACGTTGGATTCTACGGCGGCGTGAATTACGGATTCGGTTATGGCGGAGTGGGATTCGTTGGCGGCGAGTGGCGCGGCGGACATTTCGCGTATAACACCGCGGTCATGCACGTGGATACCACCGTGGTGCACAATACTTTCGTCAACCGGACGGTCGTCAATACTTCTGTGGTGAGCCACGCAAGTTTTAATGGCGGACCTGGTGGAACCACCGCAGTTGCCACGGCGCAGGAACGCGCAGCGGAACATGAAGAGCACGTTCAAGCGACGTCGGAACAAACTGCGCACGAGCACACGGCCAGCGCGGACAAGTCCAACTTCGCATCGGCGAATCATGGGAAGCCCGCAAATCCTGCGATGAGCAGAGTGGGCGAACGCGCGGAAAACCAGCAGCGCCGCATCGGCAATGGCGTTGAAAGCGGCAAGATGAATGCCGCCCAAACAGCCAAGGTTGAAAACCAGGAGCACCACATCAATCAGCAGGTGAAGTCTGACCGCGAAGCCAACGGCGGCAAGTTGACTCCTGCGGAAAAGAAACAAGTGAACAAAGAGCAGAACAAAACCAGCAAGGAAATACACAAAGACAAGCACAGCGGCAAGTAACCCGGCGCTCGTCTAGTAAGCAGAAGAGCTGATCAATAGGTAGAATCACAAAAACCGGGAGGCGAAAGCCTCCCGGTTTTTTGTTGCTCGATTACGGCCAGACGCGCGAGAAGTGACGCGGAGCTCGGCCTGAATATCCGGTTATCCGATTTACCAGGCGTAGCGTTCCGCACGATAGCCCATGCGTATCCCTTTCATTCTCCACATACTTGGCTATCCAGCTAATGTTCAGCCAGAAGTCAGACCCCGTCCATTGACTTCGGTCGGTTACCAACGCACACTCCCGCGCGTCTGCCGCCCAGGTTCAGAAGCTCGCCCACGCGCAGAGGCCCTGAAGCTTCAACCGGCGTTCAACCGAATCGGAGGATTCACATGAAATGTAGAGCTATTGCAGGAGTGTCCATCCCAATAGCAGTTCTCTTGATTTGCACTTTCCCAAGTGCGACATCAGCTCAAAACGATACAGCCGCAGTCCGCGCGATGTACCAGACGTCCGCGACCTTACCAACCAACCTACCGGGAGTCCGCAGGTTCCCCGATCCCCCAGTGGGCTTCGATCCCGTATCCGCCTCGGACATAGAGCTAGCCTCGTATGGATTTTTGCCGCGTCCCGATGCGCAATCCGACCCGAACGGTTATGCAAGGTGGAGTCAAGCCATGAAAATGGCCAAGAACCACTGGACCGGCGATCTAAAAGAAACGGAAAAATATCACCTCCCCAATCGAGAAGCTAAAGTCGTAGCTGCACCAGCTTCCGGAATGACGGCCGGTCCCAACTCCGCCACTTCGCAAAATTGGAGCGGCGTCATACTCACGAACACGCTTACGAAATACAGCACGACGAGTTCCTTTTACTTAATCGAATCATATTTCAACGTACCTTTTGCTCAACAAGCATTTACCGGCAGTGGAAACATCTGCGACGGGCTGGAAGATGATGTTGCGGTGTGGAACGGCATTGACGGCTCGGGGTATGGAAACGGTCACGCTGGTGACTACGACTTGTTGCAAGCCGGCGTACAGGCAACAGTGACCTGCACGGGAGGTAAGACCACCACCCCCAAACCGTACGCGTGGTTGGAGTGGTATCCGGGAAAGGAGATCCATGAGTTCAATGTAAATACCGGTGACGACATGCTTGTCGGTACTATCGCGACGAGTTCCACGACTGGTGTAATTTTTCTCCAAGACCTAACTCACCAGATTTATGACACTTTGTCCGTTACCGCTCCTTCGGGAACCGATTTGGTGGGAACTAGCGCCGAGTGGATCGTCGAGCGGACATGCTGCGAGGGCAACACCGATAACACGCTCCCGCTGGCGAACTATATCATGGAGTTTACTTATGGAGCGCAGGCTACCAACACCTCGAACCACTCTTTTTACCCTAGCAGCCAGGCAAGCACGACATATCTGTCAACGATGTTAGATGGCAGCAATGCCATTTCGTATCCCATAGTGGGCTTGACTGGAACCGAGGGCAATGAAGGCATTACTTACTTCGATGAGGGTTGCGCGATGAGTGGCGGTTGCTAGCAAAGCGCCATTCTCTGCAGCGACGGAAGACAACGACTCAGCCGGGAGGCAAAAGCCTCCCGGTTTTTATCTTGGAGTAACTTCCCTTCGCCGCGCGCAATGTTATAGAGTTCGCGACGAACCAATGAACAACCAAAGGCTCTTCGCCTTGTTTATCTTGTTCTTGCTTTTGACTTCTGCGGCAGTCTTGCTTGCCAACGAGCCCGGCATCCGGCCTGCGATTGACGACTTGTGGCCGACCAAGGGCTGGGCAACCGCCACCCCTGCGAGTGTCGGGCTGGATGAGGAGGTTCTCCTCAGGCTCGACAAGGACATGGCCTCCGGAAAATATTCGCAGATGGTGGACAGCTTAGCGGTCTTTCGCTGTGGCAAGAAAATTTTTGAACGCACCTACCCGCACGACTACGCAACGATCTATGCCAAGGAAGCGGGCGAACGAGGGCCGTACAACGAGCGCCTCACCGGGCGCTACAACTATTTCGATTCTTACTGGCACCCTTATTATCACGGCACCGATCTGCACACGATGCAATCGATCAGCAAGACAGTCACTTCGGTGATCATCGGCGTGGCGATACAACGCGGAGACTTCAAAGCCGGTCTTAATACACCAGCGCTGAAATACTTCGACACTTCGAAAGAGAATGGCAAAGTAAAAAATGTAGACGACCGCAAGCGGCGCATAACCTTGCGCGACCTGCTGTCCATGAGCGCGGGGCTCGAATGGGATGAATTAAAAGGCTTCGACACCGCCGATCCACAGAACAATACGAGCCTGATGGAAGCCAGTGATGACTGGGTGCAGTATGCGATCGACAGGCCCATGGCCGCCGAACCCGGTAAGGTCTGGAACTACAACAGCGGCGCTACGGAACTGCTCGCCTATATCTTTCAGAAAGAAACTGGCCAGGACATCGACGACTACGGCCAGAAATATCTGTTCGCGCCGCTGGGAATCAGACACGAATGGAAGCGCACGTATATGGGAATGGTGGATACCGAAGGCGGCTTGTATCTGAATGGCAGCGATCTGGCGAAAATCGGTTACTTGTATCTGCGAGATGGCATGTGGGACGGCCAGCGAATCGTCTCCAGTGAATGGGTAAAAGAGTCTGTGACACCTTATTTCCAAACAGAAGCCGAGCCAGACTACAAGGATGGATTCAAGTATGGCTTCTACTGGTGGTTATCCAAACTGCCCGATTCCACCGAGTACGTCTGGATGGCTCGCGGGTTCGGAGCGGAGGACCTGATGGTGTTTCCAAACGAGGGTCTGATCGTGACCGTCACAATGTGGGACATTCTCCCCACTTCGACCGGTCACGAGCTGACTCCATCCGACTTCCTGCCTCTCCTGAAGACCAAAAGCTGCCCAAGCGGTGTCCGCTGATGCAACGTGGCTTAAAAGTATTCTGACAACGACGAATTTGCTGACCGAGGTGTACGACTATTTCCCCAGGTGGGAGAGCGCAGCGCGGAGGGGGCGGTGGACACCTGAATAAGCCCCTCGTAAGGCGAGTACATTTCCAGGATCAAAAAAATGGCGCCGGAAACCGAGAGGCTTTTGCCTCCCGGTTTTTTTTTGCCCAAATCTTAATTTTCGAACTATCTCCCGAACAGCTTCCTCCGGAATGGGGCCAAGCCCAACAGGCTCGTGCCAAAAAGAAGGAGCGACGACGGCTCCGGTGTCGTGGTCGCATCAGTTGTTGAGCTGAACGCGGAATCCGGGCCGCCCGCTCACGGCGTGGAAATATTTGGCGCACGAAACACAAACGCGACGACAAGTTTTGCGTCCAGCTTCTTTCCATTGAACGTCGCTGGATTCACGGTCCAGGTCTTCACCGCAGCGATTGCCGCAGGCGTTAGCGACGCGAC
The DNA here is from genome assembly GCA_963838475.1 of uncultured Acidobacteriota bacterium. GTDB lineage: Bacteria > Acidobacteriota > Terriglobia > Acidiferrales > UBA7541 > Palsa-295. The sequence continues at coordinate 268,936 of CAWIRJ010000002.1, read as the reverse complement.
TGGGTGAATTGCCGTTGGCTTTTTCACTTCGCTGTATTTGTCGACCGTTAAAGCGAGGACTACGGCTCCCGTGGCCACGCTATTAGGTGGATACCCCGCGAACGACACCTGTGATATCTCCGGAGGAAAATATCCGGCCGGATTCGGTGGCGCAACCAGCGACCCGGGCTGGACCGGCAAATTCGAGTTCCCCGTCGCACCGCCGTTGAAAATTACCTGCACATTGATTGTGGATGGCACCGCTTTCCCGTCGAGTTTGCCGGGCGTAAACGTCCAGGAATTGATGGCGTTAGTAACCGCGGACGTTAGCCCCGGGATGTCACGTACGATCTGTACGCTCTGAACCTGGCCCGTTGCAGTCAGATTTACTGAGACCGACACCAGCCCGGACGCGATGCTGTCCGTCGGATAGAAAATGTCGCTCGCCGTGGTGATGTCCGGCGGGACAAAATGCGAGCCGCCCGAAATTCCTGGCCTCGTTGCAGCAAGCGCAGCGCAAGCCAGCAAGAGCACGATCATTAGTAACTTTGAGTTTAGCTTCATAGTGGTCACTTTCTCCGCAACGCTCACTTGGTTCTGACGCGCGCTCGGCGGCACAACTTAGCACTCGTGAAAGACAAATGCCAGAAGTGAAAGTAGCAGGATTACACGCGGACTCCACTGGCAGTATTACCAATGTGTTGCGGGGCGACCCACGTTTCCAAAATCTATTGGTGCGTATCGGCCTTCCCACGCCGACGGCCGGGCTCCCCAACTAAAAGCCTCGGACTGTATTCACCTCGTCGCGTGTTGCACATCATGCAAGGCCCAACGCAATCGTTATCGGCGTAAGGGCTATTTCCCCAGGTGGGAGAGCGCAGCGCGGAGGGGGGCGGTGGACACCTGAATCAGCCCCTCGTAAGGCGAGTACATTTCCAGGATCAAAAAAATGGCGCCGGAAACCGAGATCGCAGAGACAAACAAGGTCACTACCACGGTCGCATTGCGAGGAGCGTAGAGCCCAAAGCTGATGAAAATAATGGTGAGCCAAAAAACGAGCACAACCAACATCGACACGGAAATCGAATTGGTTCTTTGTTCTGCCATCAACCAGCGTAGCTGGCCCATGCTCATCACAATGTTCAGCGCCTGACTCTGCATCGAGCGCTGCGCATCGTCCTTTGGCGAAAGTCCCTGGATTCTGTCGTAGAGAAGTTCGCCGTGGTTGTTTGCTTCAAATTCGGGCGAGTCCATAACCCGCCTGACGGAGGCCCATTCCAAAGCACGTTCAACTGAGCCGCGAAGAGCATCGCGAGCGCCGTTGGCCTCTGGTCCGTAATGGGCCAGCACACGATCCAGCAACACGATCCGGCTCGCCATATCCGTCAGCTCGTTGCTTTGCGTATCGAACGAACCCTTGGCGGAAGCGATCAGCAAACCAAGAACCAGAGCGGCCATGGTTCCAACCAGACCCATTCCCAGCTTCACAACATCTTTTGTTTCGTCGCGCAATTGATCGCCGGGAAGAACAGGACGGAGGATCATGCCAAGCGCGGCTCCTCCAAAAACGAAGGCGAATGTGATTAAGGTGACGGCAATTGGGCTCAATGTGATGTCCCCATGAAAGTTGGGCCAATATACCCTTTTTCAGGCTTCACATTGAATTGTCAGAAATGACAGTAAGGATTGCTCGAGCCGCGGAGGCCGGCCGGGCTGCCAGTATTCACTCCTTGGATGGCTCCCAGAGCTCAATCGGATTGCCATCCGGATCTTTAAGCCACGCAAAGGTTCCCATGCCGGCATATTCCTCGGTTTTTTCGATCGCCACGCCTTTACTTTTAAGATGGCTGAGGGCATCCGCCATGTTTTTCACCGTGTAATTAATCTTGCCCGTTCGCGGCTTATCCTTGATGTCATCTTTAGCGGGCATAATGGCCCACGCTATCGTTCGCTTGATCTCCGGATTTGCAAGATCCCTATACTCGAACGAGGCATAGATTGAGCTGCACTCGGCATCTTCGCCCTCAGGAATTATTCCGAGGCAATCGCGATACCAGGCCGCCAGTCTCTTTGTATCGTTAGAAAACAGAAACGCGCCACCAATTCCGTCGATCATAAGTTCCTCCCGCTGCTTAGCTCTGCCGTTTTCCGAATCGGCAGGCATAAATCCAATTCAAAGTGCGACCAATCCGTCGCGCCTTCTTTGTCACGGAAAATTTCAAGTGCCGGCGCATGCTCGGGCTCGAAGGGACTGTTGATGAGCCAATCCCTGTAAAGATAGTCCCAAGCCGTAGCTACCTTATGGATATCGCCGGAAACCTCTATGACGGCGTATCGCATGGCCGGCATTTTCAATTTCGACATTCCTTCCATGCACTCAAAGGGAAGAGACGACGCAAGACAGACCTCGTAGCGATAAAGATGCTTGGGGGTCACGTGCGGGTCGTCCACCGTCATTCCGAAGAGAATTCCCTGCGAAAAAATATCCTGGGATTTGGCCCATTCGATGACTTTCTTCAGCGCGGTGAGTACTCGGTCCATGTCGAAGGCATTGATGACGCGAATATAGGCGACTTCCCTTTCTGGAATGTCGATCAATCGCACCGGAAACGCGGATCTCTTTTCTTCCGCGCTCATGGGGAGACCATATTCGTCTTTCGGAAATAGTTCTTTGCAAATCTTGCTCTTTTTGATCTCGCCGTTTTTTCGAAACTGGCTTGGCGAAGTGTCGTAGCCGGATCGGAAGGCACGCGAAAAAGTGGCCGATGATGAAAAACCGCACTCCAAAGCTATGTCGGTCAACTTTTGGTCGGAATAGCGAAGAAGACGAGCAGCCTTTTCAAGACGAAGCCGGATTGTAAAATTATTCACGGTCTCGCCCGAAATCGCGCTGAAAATCCTGTGGAAATGAAATTCCGAGAAGCAAGCAACTCTGGCCAGCTCCTCTAGTTTTATCTGACGATCCAGATTGCCGCGAAGATAGTCGATCACGCGATTAATTCTTTGCGCATATTCGCCGCCGGCCTGGGTCTTTTGGCTTGGAACAGATTCTATTGGCATTGCGTCGCAGAATACCGCAATTGCTCTATGCGGTCAGCACCCAAAAGTCTGACTTCCATGGGTCGCTAGCGCGAACGAACCTGTGCGGCAATGCAATGAATCGGGGTTTCGCTTAGGCGAGGACGCGTTCGGCATCGCTCATTAATTTTCGCAGCGCACGCACCACCGCGCGAATTGCGACTATGGTAATGGCGAGCGCGACGACTACGATGCTGGCAGCGGCGTAAGGATGCTGCGTTGCAAACCAGGTCAAAAAGATGACGGTTGCATCTTCTCCCAGGCTCAGCGCCATATTCGAGAAGGGCTCCGGCGAATGAGTGACGGAGACGCGCGCCGCCATTTTTCCTCCGTGAGCGAGAAACGCGATGATGGCTCCGAACAGCGTAGCGAGCAGTTGCTTGTGCGCGGGGAGCCCGGAAGTGGCGGCGTAGGCTAGCAATGCTGCCACAGGAATCCGGACGAAAGTGTGCGCTGCGTTCCAGAGGAGATCGAAGATTGGAATTTTGTCGCCGACCAGTTCCACCAGGAAAAGCAAACAACACACGCCGATCACGTACCAATTTTCAACTCCGTGCAGCGAGCCGGGCAACTCCAGAAGATTGGCGCGCGAGAGCAGGCCGAGCATGGCTACCGTGGCGTACACATTCAGACCCGCCGAGAAGCACACTACAACGAGGACGGCAGTCAGTTCCGTGCCGGTAGGAACCAACGCGATACGTGAAGCCAGCAGCATCGCCAGGATTGCTCCGCCTCACACGATACCACCACAACCGACGAGAAGGGAGCCGCTCCGGAGTGCCTGACTAACGCAGCAGACCAGACCAGTCAGGTACAGAAAGGAACTTTTATGTCGGGCAAGCAGCGGCCCAATCATCGCGCTGTGGTTACCGCAGCGGAACAAACCTTTAAAGCCTCGCGTATAGCCTTGTGTCGCAGAATACGTTCAGAAGGAGTTCCTGCCCGATGCGAAAGCTGGGCTTTGTTGTTGGGTTGGTGATTTTGGCGAGTGCGATTGCGGCCTGGAGTCAGCAGGTGAATCGACCGGCTCCAACAGAGAGCATCATCGCTTTCCACGATGTCTCCGTTATTCCGATGGACACGGAGCGCGTCCTTCCCCACCAAATTGTTTTGATTCGAAATAGCAGGATCGTGGAGGTCGGATCCGTTAGCGCTGTGCGCCTGCCGCCTGGAGCGGTTCTCATCGATGGGCGGGGCAAGTTCTTAATGCCAGGATTGGCCGACATGCACACTCATGTCGATAGGAAAGAGATGTTGCCGCTATTTCTGGCTGCGGGTGTAACAACCGCGCTCAACATGGGGCTTGCATCGCCGGAGTTCGTTACTACGACGCGCGACGAGATTCGCAGGGGTTTGGTTTTGGGTCCGCGTGTGTTCGCTGCGTTTCTGATCGACGGTCCGGGCGACCCAGGACCAGAGTATGTTCCGGTTTGCGAACGTGATGCGCGCGCAGCTGTGGAGCGCGCAAAGCTGGAAGGCTACGACTTCATCAAGGCCTATGAACGATTGCAACCGGACATCTTCGCGGCGGTACTCGACGAGGCAAGAAAACAGCATATCGCGGTAGTAGGCCACATCGCCACGGCAGTTGGACTTGAGAGCAGCCTTGCTCAAGGGCAGGTGATGATCGCTCACGCCGAGGAGTATTACAAAACCTATTTCGAGAACAAGCCTAATGATGCACGCATTCCAGCGGCAGTCGAACTTACTCTTCGCGCTGGCGCTTACGTCACCCCCAATCTTTCATTCTTTGCAAATCTGACCAGGATTACCTCCCATCCGGAATTTTTCGATGCGCGGATGGCTCAACCCGACATTGCGTTTTTGCCGCCCGACATCCGCGGAGACTGGTTAGCCGACCGACCGTCAAAACCTTCCGATCGCTTTGTCCCTGAATTGGCGACGTTGAAAAAGCTCACGCTAGCGCTATCAGAAGCAGGGGTTCCGTTGCTCGCGGGCACAGACAGCCCGGGTGGACTTATTCCAGGGAGCTCATTGGACGATGATGTGGAGCAGCTCGTCAGTGCGGGACTTAGTCCGTTCCAGGCGCTCTCGGCCGCTACCCGCGTTCCCGGACAGTTCATCCACCAATATGTACCGGGAGCGGAGGAGTTTGGAACTATTACTGCTGGAGCATCAGCCGATCTCGTCCTGCTTACCGCGAATCCGCTGGTGGATGTTCGCGCTTTGCGGCAACCTGTGGGAGTGATGGTCCGCGGCCGTTGGTTCGAACGCAACGAACTGCAGGCGATGGTGGAAGAACCGGTTCAAGGCTACAAGCGAGTGGTGGAGATGGAAACGGCATTCCAAGGCGCCCTGACTAAGAGCAGCGCGAAGAATGCTATCAGTGAATTCAAAAGCCGCGCAAAGGCCGGCGACCACCTACCAGAAAGTTTCGTGAATGCGATGGGCTATCGAATGATCAACGCCCACCAATTCGAGGCAGCCATCGCTTTATTCACGTTCAATACGGAGCAATATCCGAATTCCTGGAATGCCTATGACAGCCTCGGTGAGGCGTACGCGGATAGCGGTGAAACTGATCTCGCGATAGTCAACTATCGGCACTCTCTTGCACTTAATCCAAGAAACAACGGAGCATTTCAGTTTCTACAAAAGGCTGCGGTGACATCGTCCCCTTCGAGGTGAGAGGCTCGCGCGACGGTGCTGTCATTTGAGCAACTCCTGATTAACGCACGAACCGGTCAAGCCCGTTGTGCGATGTTCATGTGCCTATTGTCCCTATGAGCGTCAAGGCGCCGGTGGTGCCATCAATGCTGTACATGGAGACACTGTTCGAGCTGGAATTCGTCACATAGGCGAACTTTCCGGACGGATGGATGGCTATCGAGTTCGGATATTGCTGTGTAGCTATCGTTCCTATGGACGTCAAGGCTCCGGTGGTGGCGTTGATGGTGTACATCGAGACATCGTTTGAACCGCTATTCGCTACATAGACGAACTGGCCGGAAGGATCCACTACCACGGAGAAAGGGCTTGTTCCTGCGGCGATCGTCCCTATAGAAGTTAAGGCCCCTGTGGTGGAGTTGATGCTGTACATCGAGACGCTGCCAACAGCCTGATCCCCGGTCCAATTTGCCACGTAGGCGAAGTTGCCCGCAGGATCCACGGCCACAGAGACAGGGCCTGGTCCTGTGGCGATCGTCCCTATCGACGCTAAGGCTCCAGTCGTAGCGTTGATCGTGTACATTGATACGTCGCTCGAACTGAAATTCGTCACATAAGCGAACTTGCCCGCAGGATCGACGGCCACGAAGTCGGGACCCGCTCCCGCGGCGATCATCCCAGTGGACGTCATCGCCCCGGTAGTGCTGTCAATGGTGTACATAGAGACATTGGATAAACCGCCGAAGCTGGTCGGCGGGAAAGCTCCTCCATCCGCCGAATACGCGAACTTGCCGGATGGGTCAAACGCCATCGAATTGAAAAACCCCGGAGCTCCGTTTGCCCCTGTCCCGACTATCCCTCCGGGGGTGAACGTTAAGGCTCCGGTCGTGGGATTGACGGCGTACGTCACGATGCTGCCGTCATCGATATCCCATACATCCCCCGAACTCGCCACGTAGACGAACTTGCCAGAAGGACCCACGGTCACGGAGTCGGTAAATTCGTCATTTGTAGGAACCGGTGGTCCCACGGAGGTCAGGGCTCCGGTAGTGGGATTGATCGTGTACATGGACACGTAGCCGCCAGTGCCGTTGGCGCAACCCCCACTCGCGACGTAGGCGAACTTTCCGGCAGGGTCCACCGCGATTGACTGCGGATCATCCGCTCCTGCCGTTATGGTGAAGGTCGACGGATTCGAGCTACCGCCGCTGGATCCAGGATTGAAGACTGTAACCGAAACTGTCCCGGCTGCGGCAACCTCACTCGCCGAAATCTGGGCGGTAAGTATCGTACCGCCACTATTGGGATAAAGACTTGTCGGTTGGTCGTTGCCGTTCCAGCGCACGACTGAACTGGACACAAAACTTTGCCCACCTACTGTCAACAGAACGGGCTCTCCCGCAGGAGCGCAGCTAGGATACATAGAATTGATCGTCGGGACGATACCAACGGCGCTGGTGACGGTGAAGTTCCTCGCATTGGAGGTTCCAGCGGCGGGCGCGGGGTTGATTACGGTTACGGCCAGTATACCCGCTGAGGAAATGCTGGTGGCAGGGATAGCCGCAGTCAATTGCATGGAGTTGACGAACGTGGTGACGGGCGCCGACCCGCCAAAGACGACCGTAGAGCCTGCCGTAAAATTCGTCCCATTGATCGTGAGTGTGAAAGCCCCATCGCCAGCCATTGCAGTGTCTGGCGAGATCGTGCTGATCGTCGGAGTGACCTGCGGCTGCTGGCTCATCCCGCCTCCGCAGCCGGCAAGAAGTACAACAGTCACAATTCCCAAGATTACGAGCCTTCTCCACCGACAGAAAGGTCCCCGCAATGCTTCGGCGGACATGGCACGATTATCGGCGACTGGGGAGCGCGGGCCCGTGCGGCTTGCAGACTCAATATTCATGGTGTCCTCCTGTTTCGTTCCTCTAGAGAGAAATTCAGGAGCGAAGGGACCCAGGCTTTCTATCTATGTAATCGGAAACGGCGGGCAAAAGACGACAGGGTGGCGAAGAAATTTATTGGGGGCCAGGTATGTTGGACCTAAGGTTGCTTAACGCGTACATTTAAATGTTCGGCTCTCCGACGAACCAGGAGTTGAGCGCTTCTGACCGAGTCAATTACTGGTGATAACGCCTGTGATTGCCGGCTCAGACAGCGCAACACAAATCCCCAATCCAGGGGAGAGTGCGCTTTCATCCACGCAAGAGACAATTGTCAAAAGTTACAGTCGATAATCGCTAACTCCTGTCTTGACTGTCATTAATGACAATAGACGCAATCGCGCGCGTGAATAAAACTCTCGCACTAACGCGAAACTCGTCGGGCTCTCGCTATAAGGTACGAGAGATGATGGAGAATAACGCCGAGCACGGAATTGGCCGGCCAATTCCGTAACAAGCTTTGCTCTGGAAAAGCGGCCGTTACCTAAAAAGGAAAGATAATGAATATTGCCTCGTTGATCGTTCACCTCGTTTCCGGTGTCGCTGGCGGCATTGTCGGAGGTTCGCTTGTAGGCTCCATCAAGCCCGAATATAACCTGGGGACTCTAAGAAACTCGATCGCAGGAATCGTTGGCGGTGGCTTGGTTGGATTTGTCTACAACACTATGTCGAAGGTCGGTAGCGCAGCTAACGGAGGCGGCACAGACATGTTCGCGATCCTCTTCGGCATGATAGGTGGAGGCATGGGCGGACTCGTAATGGCCGGGCTCTGCGGAATCGTGAAATCGAGGCTCGCCAAAACTTAACGCAATTAACTCACAAACCGGACACGTGGGATGCCGGGATCTGACTTGTGCGGTTATCCGGCTAATCAAGACTTACGGTCCTCTGCGCCGGTTTCACATTTTTCGAATCTTGAAATCTGGCGCACCAATAGAAGCCCTTTGACAACCTGCGTTAGGAGCGGTATATCGATGCCATATCGACCCTCGATTCGACGGCGAATTTCCGAGCGAGTCTGGCGTGAACCTCGCATTGGTCGCTTTCATTGGAATCTGTCAACAAGGAGCACATCAATGCACACCCGAGATGAATTTCAGTTGTATGGATCATGCACGCCGGAATCGAAACAAGGTGATCCGAGAAGTTCATTTTCGAGACTCGTGTTTTTGATCCTGCTTTCCATCGGAGCATTTTTGCTCACGGTGCTTATCGGGTGCGCAGAAAAGGAAAAGCCTGCCCAGCCAGCGCCGCCAGAAGTGACTGCGGCGACTGTCCTCCAACAGGACGTGCCGATCTACAACGATTGGGTTGCACAATTGAATGGTCCGGTGAACGCCGAGATCACTCCCAAGGTGCAGGGTTACCTGCTCAAACAGGAGTACCAGAACGGCTTCTTTGTTAAGAAGGGCCAGCGTCTGTTCGAGCTCGATCCGCGACAATACGAAGCAGCACTTGACGCAGCTAAAGCGTCGGTAGCGAGGGCGGAAGCAAACCTCGCGAAGTACGAGACCGACGTCGCTCGCGACACTCCGTTGGCGGCACAAAACGCAATTCCGCAAAAGCAACTGGACAACGATACCGCCAACCGCGATGCTGCAGCCGCGGAAGTATTAGCAGAGAAAGCCAATGAGAAAAATGCGGAGTTAAACCTAGCCTGGACCAACGTCAATTCACCGATTGATGGCATCGCCGGCGTGTCGAACTCTCAGATTGGCGACCTGGTCGGCACGGCTACAAAAATGACGACAGTCTCCCAGGTCAATCCGATCTGGGCCTACTTCAACGTTAGCGAGAGCGCTTTCCTCGGAGTTTCCTCCAGGATCGAGGGAATCATTTCCGGCAAGGTCAGCCAGGATTCCCTTTCCCGCACGCCTATCGAATTCATTCAGGCAAACGACGTTCCTTATCCGCAAAAGGGTCGTTTTGTTTACGTCAATCGCCAGGTTGGAAGCCAGACCGGCACGATTCAAATGGCGGCCGAATTCACCAATCCGAACGCCGCTCTTCGTCCCGGCGGCTTTGGACGGGTGCGGATTCAGACCGGCATGAATCGGAACGCACTGCTAGTTCCCCAGCGTGCTGTTATGGAGGTGCAGTCGAACTACATGGTTCTCGTGATTGGATCAGATCACAAAGCCAGATTCCGGCCGGTGAAAATGGGGGAGCGTGTAGGTCCGAACTGGATTGTTAGCGAGGGCCTGCAGCCGGGCGAGCAGGTTGTGGCCGAAGGGATTGAACGAATACAGATGGTCGCTGCTGCAATGCCCCAACTAGCAAAGAACGGCATTCCAGTCGTTGCCAAGCCCTTCACGCCGGCGTCGTCGGATGCGGGGAGCAACTAACGATGGCCAAATTCTTCATCAATAGGCCGATCGTCGCGATGGTCATTTCAATACTGATGGTGCTGATAGGCGTGGTCACAATGATCAGCCTACCTACAGCACAATTCCCCAACATTGCGGACCCGATGATCCAGGTTAAGGCTACTTATCCCGGCGCGGATGCGCAGACGATTGCCGAGTCCGTTGCCACACCCCTTGAGCAGCAGATGTCTGGCGTCACTGGCATGAACTATATGTATTCGTTAAGCGCCAGCTCCGGCGGGGGAATGACGCTGTACGTTGACTTTCAGTTGGGGACCGACATTAACACCGACCAGATTCTGGCACAGATGCGGAGTGGACAGGCCAACTCGCAATTGCCTGCCGAGGTCACGCAACAGGGCGTTATCGTGCAGCCTGGGACGACTGCCCCTTTCATGCTGCTTGACCTGTATTCGCCCACTGGCATCTATGACAACATTTTCCTGGCCAACTACGCCAATATCAATTTGCAGTATGCGCTGACGCGTATTGACGGTGTCGGCCAGGTTCAGGTATTTGGCGCTGGACCCTACGCAATGCGCATCTGGGTGAATCCTGACCGGCTGGCAAGTCTGGGAGTGACGGTGTCCGATATCACGAACGCGGTCAGGGCCCAAAATAAGGTCAATCCCGCGGGACAGATAGGAGCTGAGCCTGTCCCTTCGGGTCAACAATTCACCTATAACGTTCGGGCTCCGGGGCGCCTGCCAACGGCTGAGGAGTTTGGGGAAATCGTCGTCCGAGCCCAGCCCGACGGATCAATTCTGCGCCTGAAGGATGTGGCTCGTGTCAGTCTCGGAGCGCAATACTATTCGATACTCGCGAGGATGGGAACGGCAGGAGAGAACAAGCCCGCCCAGCCTGCGGCCCTCATTGCGCTCTATCTAACTCCTGGCAGCAACGCCCTGCAGACCCGAGCCGCGGTCCTGAAAATGATGGAGGAGGCAAGCCGGCGGTTCCCGAGCGGCTTGGACTACAACATCGCCCTCGACACGACGCTCGCAGTTAGCGCGGGGATCCATGAAATCTACAAGACGCTGTTCGAAGCCCTGATCCTGGTCATCATCGTCGTCTACATCTTTCTCCAAGGATGGAGGGCAACACTGATTCCGCTGCTCGCGGTTCCTGTCTCTCTGGTGGGAACGTTCATGGTATTTCCGCTATTTGGGTTCTCCATCAATACCCTGTCGCTTTTCGGCCTCGTGCTTGCGATTGGACTGGTCGTCGATGATGCGATTGTTGTGGTAGAGGCAGTGGAGCAGCACATCGAGCACGGGCTGACTCCTCACGACGCCGCCATCAAAGCAATGGAAGAAGTCTCGGGTCCGGTAATCGCGATTGCACTTATTCTCGCTGCAGTCTTCATTCCGACGGCGTTCGTTCCCGGCATTACTGGACAACTGTATAAGCAGTTCGCCCTTACCATCGCAATTTCGGTGCTCTTCTCAGCATTCAACGCGCTCACACTCAGCCCCGCGCTTTCCGCCCTGATGCTGCGTCCGAAGAAGCCGACGCGCGGGCCTCTCGGAGCTTTCTTCCGCGGTTTCAACAAAGGTTTCGGGCATGCTACGGACGGGTACGTGAACGTATGCAGGCATCTCATCCACAAGGCCGGTTTTGCGTTCCTCGTACTCGCCTTGCTGGCCGTCGGCGCGGGATTATTCGGCAAAAGGATCCCACAAAGCTTCCTCCCCGATGAAGACCAGGGATATCTTTTTGCCGGTTTACAGTTGCCTAACGCCGCGTCGCTGCAACTCTCGTCGGAGGCCGCCCGCGAAGTAGAAAAGACGATCATGGACACACCCGGCGTGCAATACGTCAGCTCGATCCTGGGATACAGCATGTTGAGCGGGGTGAACACCACGTATAGCTCATTCTTCTTCATTTCGCTGAAACCGTGGGAAGAGCGCAAGACTCCTGAGACCAGCTACCAAGGGATTAAAGCCCACCTGCAGCAGGCGCTCGCAAAGATTCCGTCGGGAATTGCTTTCTCATTCCCGCCGCCGGCAATCCCGGGCGTAGGCACATCGGGTGGCGCAACTTTCATTCTTGAAGACAGGTCGGGGAGCGGCGTCGACTTCCTCGCAAAAAATGCGCGAACATTTGCCGAAGAAGCCCGCAAGCGCCCCGAGCTGGCCGGAGTTTTAACAACCGCCCTGCTCAATGTGCCCCAGGTCGGGGTTAAGGTGGACAATGCCAAAGCGCTGACTCAGCAGATACCTCTGAACGAACTCTACCAGACGGTGCAGACATTCATGGGGGGCTCGCTGATTAACTTCTTCAACCGCTTCGGTCTGCAATGGCAAGTGTATGTTCAGGCCGATGGTGATTTTCGGACTAACGCGGAAAATCTCGGCAAATTTCATGTCCGGAATTCATCCGGCGAGATGGTTCCCTTAAGCACGCTTACCAGTACGTATCCGCGCAACGGCCCTGAGTTCCTGATGCGCTACAACCTCTTCAACTGCGTTCAGATTAACGCTTCGGCGGCTCCGGGATACAGCTCTGCTCAGGCCATGGCGGCACTGGAGGATGTCTTCCACAAAACGATGCCCAGTCAGATGGGCTTCGATTATTCGGGCATGTCTTATCAGGAACAAAAGGCGGCACAGGGAGTGTCGCCCGCCGTCATTTTTGGTCTGGCATTCTTCGTGGTCTTCCTTATCATGGCGGCTCAGTATGAAAGCTGGACGTTACCTTTCAGTGTGCTACTGGGTGTGCCGATCGCAGTTTTCGGTGCCTTCTTCGCACTTTTCTTCCGCCATCTTGAAAACAATGTGTACGCCCAGATTGGTCTGGTCATGCTGATCGGTCTGTCGGCTAAGAATGCCATCCTCATCGTGGAATTTGCCAAGATCGAGTATGACAGCGGGAAGCCGCTGCTCGAGGCGACCCTCTCCGGCGCAAGACTGAGACTACGGCCCATCCTGATGACTGCCTTCGCATTTATTTTAGGCTGCGTGCCGCTATGGGTAGCCGCCGGTGCAGGCGCGATCTCGCGCCAGGTGCTAGGAACAGTGGTCATTGGGGGCATGCTCGCATCGTCGATCATTGCTATCTTTTTCGTGCCAGTGTCCTTCGACGTAGTAGAGCGCTTCGGCAACCTCTTCGGTAAAAAGAAAGAAGGGCCCCAGCAGCCGCCCGCGGTCGGCGTTAGTCCGGAAGGGGGACAGCCATGACGCGTTGGAAAGCATCCATCGCCATCGCGTTGCTGTTCTGCGTGTGTGGGTGCACGGTGGGGCCGAACTACAAGCGCCCCAACGTGACTGTCCCGAGCGACTATCGCGGACTCCCGCACGGTCCTTCCGGCCAATCCGCGGGTGAAGCATTCGCTGAAATGAAGCTGTCGGCCGTTTTTCCAGACGAAGTGCTGCAGAGCCTTCTCAAGGAAGCTCTCGTCAACAACTACGACGTGCGCATTGCCGCCACGCGTGTCCTGCAGGCCGGCGCTGACCTTGGGATTACTCGCGCCAATCAGCTTCCCACAGTGAATGTAGCCGGAGGGATACAGAACCAACGCATGCAGCCACTGTCAGGAAACATAACGGCCGGCACGGTGGCGGTACAAGCTTCATGGATCCTCGATTTCTGGGGCCAGTTTCGCCGAGCAACGGAAGCAGCGAGGGCAAATCTGCTGGCCACTGAATACGCGCAAGGCTTAGTTCGAATAACGATAATTTCGGCTGTGGCGAATGCCTATTTTCAACTGCGCACATTCGATTCTCAACTGGAGACCTCGGAACGCACATTGGAGGCAGACAAGGAAATTGTCAGGATTAACACCATCAAGTTCAAAGGCGGCGACAGTGCGATCACGGATGTTCTGCAGGCTCAACTGTTACAAGAGCAGTCAGAAGCAGCGATCATTTCACTGAAGCAAGGAATAGAGCAGACGGAGAATCAGATCAGTATTCTCCTTGGTAGAAATCCTGGACCAATTCTTCGCGGACTTCCCCTGATTCAACAGCCGCACATGCCTGAGGTGCCAGCCGGATTGCCGTCTGCAATTCTCGAACGCAGGCCGGATGTTCTCCAGGCGGAACAAAGTCTCGTAGCCGCAAATGCGAACGTTGGAGTGGCGAAGGCGCAATTCTTCCCTCAGTTCTCATTGACCGGCGCGTTCGGCGTGCAAAGCACCGCTTTGGAGAGTTTCCTCGGAGGAGGACTCACCACGGGAGCCTGGGCGCTCGCGGGACAAGTCGTCCAGCCCATCTTCGAGGGGGGGCGTATTCAGGCGAACTACCACCTTGCTTGGGCCCAGCGAGATCAAGCCGAACTCGTTTACAAGCAGACCCTACTACAGGCGTTTGGGGATGTCTCCAATGGTCTCGTCGCCTACAATCAATCCCGACAATTTCGCATGAAGCTGGAGGAGCAAACGGCCACTTACAAGGAAGCTGCGCGTCTCGCTGACGTTCGGTTTCTCGGCGGTTACACTGCTTTTCTTGAGGTTCTGGTGACCCAGCAGCAATATTTCACCTCAGAAATCAGCCTAGATCAGGCATGGCTCACAGAAATTCAGAACTATGTTCAGCTATACCAGGCGCTCGGCGGCGGTTGGCAACAGTAGAATTGTCTATCGCCGCGCTCCACCGCGTAGAGCGGCAATGCAACCGTGATTCTCTTCCAGTCTCGTCAAGCCCGATCTGCGATGGTGGGAGGGATCATTTCTTGCGCGGGAGAGAAATCCAAGAGCGACATGCGCGCAGTGCGCGATGGAGAAGTTACCGTCTCGGGTCCTGATTAACGCGCAAAGCGGACAAGTAGAGTATTGGTGCAACTTGCCCGGTCATCCGACCCATCGCGAGTTAAGCCGACTTTTGTTGGTCTTTGGTGGACCGTCGCTTATTTCTTCGAAGTCGATGGCTGGGGTGGTGGCGGCTCCGGCTTCGGAATCCGCAGGGTCCATGAAAAACCAAAAACGAAGGTGCGGCCTTCCGGACGCGCCAGTGCGCGATACTCATCATAATATTTGAAGAACGCCGATAAATTTTTCGCCGGAAGAATTAGATTCGACTGCACGCCAATCGCATGCACGGAGTAGAAGGGGAGCAAACTCTCGGGAATGGGCGTGCCTCCAATGAATAACGTTCCGCTGCTATGCGAAACCTGCCACTGGTCATATCCCACCACGCCGAGCTGAGCCAGCACGGTCATATCTTTCTTCAGAGGAAGCACCTGCCCAATTCCCCATTCGTCGGTGAAGGCCTGGCCTGGCGTTATGTCGGTACCCCTCTTCTCCCCGTGAATCTCCCAGGCGGTCACTAGGTTTGCGGTGGTTGCGTGGTTCTTGGTGATGTAGAGCGTGGTGCCCGTCGTTATAAAGTTGCCCCAATATCCGGAACCCACGTTATTGCTGGCACCCTGAGTGAATCGGCCGGTGGGAGCGACGAAAGCGTATCCGGCGTTGAAGTCCACTCGCTTTCCGAAGTGCCAGCCGATGTTCAACGGCTCGACGAACATGTCTGCAAAGCCTGAACCGCCACCGGCGCCAGTAAGGTTAGCGTCTTGTAGAGTGATGTCAGCCACCACCTCACCGCTCGCCCAGTTGAGTGCTACATAAGGCATGTAATACCCGCCGAGTATTTTGTGTTCCGGGACATAGTAGAAAACGTTCTCATCCACCCAGAACGAGTAGGTCCCAGTAACGCCTGGAATGGCGTTTCCGTTGGGGCCGTTCAATTGGCTGGCCGAGTAATTGATTGCGAGGTTGGCGTAGGTGATACCGGAACCGGGGATCACCCCGGCGTTGAGACCAAACTGTCCCGGGACCCACTGCCCCTTCTGTTGCGCCAGCGCTGATGACGCACCTCCCAAAACTATACACGCGAGTATCACAACAAGCTTGATTCGGACTTGCATCCTCGAGCTCCTTTCCTTTTCAGATGTGCCGATTTTGTGATTCATTTCTTATAGCCCTTGAAGTCTTCCTAATACTTTTTCAAATCAAGGAACATGAAGTTTAGAAGACGCGACTTTTTGATCTTATTGTTCGAGGTCGTAAGAGGTCTATTGGCAATAGTAACAATCAACGAGAGGGCTACTGGAAATGGAGGCGGGAACCAGAGCGACTCACGCTAATAACCGTGGTTGTAGTCGTTGGTTTGCTGCGGTAGGTGGCCGTGCGAGTCAACGTCGCTGGTCAAGTGGAAGCGTTGGTCATGGCTTTCGCTTTTGCAGTAAGCGGGACGCGCGCGCGAATCCGCGTCCCAACATTTGGCTGGGAATCGATACTGAAGGTTCCGTTTACCTGGGAGATTCTTTCAGCCATGCTTATGAGCCCCAGTCCCCCACCATTCCTTTTATCTCTTACCTCAAATCCAACGCCTTGGTCACTGACCTCAAGTTCAAGATGTCCGGAATTCTCCTGCAAAGAAACTCTAATGTGCTTTTGACCGCTGTACTTCACTGCATTGCGTAGAGCTTCCTGAACCACTCGAAAAATGGAAAGCGACACGTCTCGGGGCAAGGAGCTGAGCTGAGTGCTGTCGGAAACCTCGACAATCACGCCGTTTTGCTGGGCGACTTCCCGACAATGGCTCTTGACCGCGGTGGTCAAACCAACGTGCTCCAAAGTCGAAGGATGGAGTTCACGGGATAGAGCTTGAACGTCATGCGCTAGGCCAGAACACTGTTGCCAAACCTGTTCCAACTGCTCAGCAACGGATGTATTTCCGTTGCCATCGTGCTTGGCCGCCTTCTTAATATTGATCGAGAGCATCGCGAGCCTCTGACAAACGTCGTCGTGCAACTCGCGGGCAATGCGGATGCGTTCCTGTTCCTGCGCGGAGATGAGCCGCCGACTTAGTTCCTTCTCAACAAGTCTAGCGCTCGCGCGCTCCTCAACTACGGCAGCAAGAGCCATGAAGGGAGTCGCAGCGAAAATCAAAAAAACCTGCAGCGACAGGACATTGCGCGTAGGCTCTGACCCGGTGAAGGGACCGTGCCCATGCATGGCTCCCCAAATCGACAAAAATGAAATGATTACCATGGAGGTGCTAACGCCCAACGAACCGAATCTCAAGGCCGCCCATAGAAGCAATGGCACGAAACAATAGAGCGTGGAGGGAAGCGTTTTCCAGGGAGCCAGGAGAACTAAATATCCCAAAATAGCCAGAGTGCCGAGCAACGCGGCCGCCTCTAACGTCGTACGAATGGACCTGTTAATCCAGGCACGGCCCGCACTAACCCAGCTCAAAATTGCCGGAGTTAAAGTTAGGAAAGACAGCATATCGGAGAAAAACCAGATTCGCCAATTAACCGCGTATGAACCCGCTGACGCGCCGGCTCCGATAGTTGCAGCAACAAGCGGCCCAAGGAGTACAGCAAAAAAACAGTACTTCGCAAGGGCTTTCGAACTATTCAGGCGCGGGACTCCGTCGAAGAAATACCCGAGACCTAGACCGATGATGAGAAACTCGATTGTGTTGGCCAAGAAGAAATGGCCAGTCGCCGCGAGCGTGAAACCTAATTGCAAGTTCTCGAGGGCGGCTCCCGCCAGGCCTGCCGGTAAAAGCACCAGCCAATTCCTGCGCGGCACCAACAGCATCGCTGCCACCAAGAGCGCGGACGGCGGCCAAAGTACCGAAAGACCCAGGCTGGAGACGACCATTGTGGCACCCAGCCTGGCAGCCAGGTAGGACGCCAGCATGACCCCGAGCGCCAGAAGGGCCGTCCGCGTCGCAGAAAGGCGCTTTGTGAGGAACGGCGGAGCGTTGCTCTCACCGGCTAGAAGTTGGGCGCGAGGTGGATACATAAATGCACACCAATAGCCTAATTTTCCGGGCGGTTCCTGATTTAGTTTCAGGACTGCAGCAGTCCCGCCGAGAGTGTACCACTCTCTAGAAATGGTCAACAGAATCGTATGCGAGCTGCCTTATCGGCCGAATGGGGAGATACGCTTCCAGTCGCTCGCGGATTGCTTAGACAACAATCGCGGCACTATACTCGCTTTGTGCCGCCCATCTATCTCGGAACTTCTGCTTTCACTGCAGCCGGATGGAAAACAGCGTTCTATCCGCCCGGAATGAGGCCGGCAGATTACCTTACCTACTACGCGACCAAATTTCATACCGTGGAAATAGACTCCACTTTTTATGCCGCACCGGCGGCAAGCACGGTCACTAGCTGGAGAGATAAAACTCCCGAGAGTTTCATTATTGCCGCAAAAGTTCCTCAAGAAATCACGCACGATAAATGCTTACTGGAATGCGACAAAGAGTTCGAAACTTTCATTCAAACCATGAGCCTGTTGGGAAACCGGCTCGGTCCGCTCCTGCTGCAGTTTCCATACTTCAGCCCGGAAGTATTCCAGTCCGGGGTGCAATTCCTGTCCCGGCTCAAAGCATTCTTCAAGAAATTGCCCGCTGATAAAAGATTTGCCATTGAGATTCGAAACAAAGGGTGGATCAAACCTCAATTTCTGGATCTGCTCCGCGAATATAACGTCGCTTTTGTCCTTCAAGATCAGTCGTGGATGCCCGGACCGGCTGAAGTCTTCGAGAAACACGATCCCATTACAGCCGACTTCACTTACATTCGCTGGTTGGGCGATCGAAAAGGAATCGAGAAGATCACCAAGGTTTGGGATAAGACGATCGTCGATCGCACGGCGGAACTAAAGGAGTGGGTAAAGTATTGCCAGACCATCCAGAAACGGGGAGTTACGATCTACGCCTACGCCAACAATCATTACGCGGGATTTGGGCCGGCGACTGTTCAACAATTTCGATCACTTTGCCGAGAGAAAGGAATTGAAATTCCAAGCGCGGTACAACTACCAATGAAGCTTGAAACTGGAACACTCTTTGACACTCCCCAATAGGCAGAAGAGTACTTCGCACTTGAAATAGAATTTGTGACCGAAAAAGAAATCTCCGCCGACTCGGTTTAACCCCCGCGAGTTACAGGCGTTACTGATTCTTCCGCTGCTGGGCGCGCGCTGTAGAAGGTGGGACGTGGCCCTTCAGCCGCAGGTAAACGGCGAGATTGCCGTAATGCTCGTTATTGTGGGTGATGTTGTACATCAGCACGGCCCCCCGGACGGTATTGGTGGACCCGGTACCCATAACGTTTACAATCTGCATCGGCTGAATGAAGTTAGCGTCGGTGGTGGCTGCGTACACCCGGTCGCAATAGGCTAGCGAATCGTTCAACGACTTAACCAGTGCAGCCTTATCGGTGATTTGTTCGTAGTCAGCGGTTGCCGGCGACTTTTCGCCCGCAGCTTGCGAGCAGAAGAAGAAATTCGCATCAATCAGGTGACCGATAATCTGACCGAACGTGCGGACCTCCGGCGTCGGTCGAAAGGCGTATTCACCCGCAGGCATGGTCTCTGCCGCTTCGGCTAGATCGCGGCGAATCATGGCGTGCATAGCCTTGGCACTGCTTGCCAGCGAGGGCGATAACTCATCGGGATAGCCAGCGTCCGTCGCTTGCGCGATAGCCCGCCGGCAAAGTCACATACCCGAAGACAAGAGCCAACATAAGCAGACGTAGCATTCCGTCGTCTCCCTTTCACCCTGAGAAGCGTTTCGGCCCGCGCGGCTCACTTATAAACCGCGACGACGGCGTCGTGTCAAGTGTAAAACCCAAACTCTCCGTCAACGCCCCAACCAAGCAAGTACATTTAGCTTTCCCGGGTTTTTCGGCTTGTCGGTTCTTTGCGAGCGCTACGCAACCCACCGCATAAGTCGAGGCTGGGAAAGCACTTGCCCGGTAATTCAGCCAACCGTAGGAGCCGCGAGACATACCTGTTACTTCTTACGATAGACTATAAAGAAACCGAGAAATACCATTCGTCCGTATACATCATGAGGGCTATGAAGACCACTTCGCGGGTTCGGGATTGGTGTCGACTCGGGGTAGTTTGCCTTATCTTTTTCGTGGCAGCTGTAGCACCGGACGCTGCGCAAGAGGTCACCAGCGAGCAGCTACCCGATCAAAAGTCATCAGGAAGCATCAGCGGAATAGTTGTTGATCTAACCGGCGCCGTCGTCGTGGGAGCGCAGGTGCGGCTCACGCATGGAGATCAATTCCCGGGCGAAGAGACGGTAACGGACGACCTGGGACAATTCTCCTTTGCCAACATCGCTCCCGGGCCATTCCAGCTCTCCATTTCGTTTACCGGTCTCACCACGCAAGTAATCTCCGGAGCCGTGCTTGCCGGGGAGGCCTACGTTGTCCCGCAGATCGTGTTGGCTGTTGCGGCGCAGGTGACGCAGGTGACCGTCTCACTCTCTCCGACCGAGCTCGCCGAAGTGCAAGTCAAGGATCAGGAGAAGCAGCGCGTGCTTGGCATCATCCCTAATTTCTACGTCACCTATGTCAATAATGCTGTTCCGCTTTCGCCGAAACAAAAGTTCGAACTTGCCTGGAGATCGTCTGTCGATCCCTTCACCTTCGTCGCGGTTGGCTTTATTGCAGGGATTCAGCAGGCAGGAAATGAACTCAGTGGATACGGGCAAGGAGCGCAAGGTTACGCACAGCGCTACGGTGCTTCCTATGGTGACGTGGTGATAGGCACGTTCCTTGGAAGCGCTATACTGCCATCGATCCTGAAACAAGATCCGCGTTATTTCTACAAAGGAACCGGTAGCACGCGGTCGCGCATTTTATACGCGCTCTCCAGTCCGTTTATCTGCAAGGGCGACAACGGGAAATGGCAACCGGACTATTCCTACGTTCTTGGAAACTTCGCCGCAGCCGGTATCGCAAATGCGTACTATCCAGCGACCGATCGGGGAGCGGGACTCGTAGTACAAACCGCGTTGGTCAGGCTCGGTGAAAATGCCGTCGCGTCGCTCTTTCAAGAATTTATCGTCCGGAAGTTGACACCGAAACTCTCTAATCGCGCTCAAGCACAGCAGTGAATTCGCCGAGGCTATGGGTGACAACCCGTAGCTCGCGCAACTTACTGGGATTTGTTTTCCGCTAGCGCCTTTTGAATGGCCTTCTCTGCCAGGGGCGCCATGATTTTGTATCCGGCGTTCGTGGGGTGCAGTCCATCATCAGACAGAGCGCGCTTCAGCATGCCGCGCTCGTCAACCAGTGCGCTGAAGTAATCGAGATACACGAAGCCGTTTTTCGCGCAGTAGTCCTTGAGCCACTTGTTCAGCGCCAGAATTCTATCGCGCGGGCGCAGCGCAAAAGACTCTTCAGAATCGTGCGCGTAGTTGTTCACCGGGAGGACAGACGCAAACACTATCCGGATACCGTGCGCGCGGGCCAACTCCGCCATGCTTGCGTAGTTGGCTTCGATGTCCTCGTTCGGCGTGCGCCCTGTCACACCGGCAATGTCGTTCGTTCCCGCGAGCACGACCAACACTTTGGGGTGCAGATCAATCACATCCTGACGGAAACGCACAAGCATTTCGGGAGTGGTTTGCCCGTCGATTCCGCGGTTGATATATGGCTTGCCGGGAAAATAGTCGGGCAATTTCCAATAGTCGGTGATGGAGTCGCCAATAAATACGACTCTGTTTTCGCCCGCCGCGGGCGGCGCGAGTGTGGCGTTGGCCTCGCGATAGCGCGCCAGTTGCCCGAAATCGTCCACGTAAATTGCAACCCGCGACATACGGTATTCATCCAGCCCGGCGGAGCCACTAGGAGGAATGATAGGAGCAGGCTTTTGCGCCACAGCAGGAACAGCAAGAAGAAGTACGAATAGCTGTTGCGAAAAAATGCGAATGATCAGCTGCAGGCTCATGTTCTCCTCAGAAAACAGCCTAGCCTAGCACAGTAAATCATATGGACTAAATTCGAGCCTTTGAACGCAACCCTCGCGCTCTTTATCGCCGGCACTTCGGTATTCGAACGGAACATGTCCGTTGATTCGACCGAATAAGAGTCAGCAAGAGGGCCAGCACATCACTGGCACGAGCATCGACTTTGAACGATCGGTTCAAGGCGGACAGCGCGCTACTTGGTTTGAGCAACCACCGTTTGCGCTGCGATCTGAGCCGGGCCACCAGGAAAACCTCGCCACGAAGGAATTGCTTTTTTCATCGACATTCAGTAGTTTGCAAAATAAATCCAAGGCAATCGGTTCACTTGCCTTGCAAAGTGAGATTTCAAAATGGCGGGGAAGAAAACAAAACTGGCGAATAACAAAATTAAACCAACCACGGCAAGCGTGGAAAAGTTTCTCAACAGCGTCACCCCTGAGCAAAAACGCGAAGACAGCTTTGTGCTGCTGGAGATGATGAAGAAAGCCAGCAAGGAAAAGCCGGTACTGTGGAACAATTCCTTCGTCGGTTTCGGTCTCAAGCGACACAAAAGCGCATCCACCGGCCGCGAATCCGACTGGATGCGGATAGGCTTCGCACCGCGCAAAGCGAACCTGTCATTGTACTTCGGCACTTATGTTGATTCACTTGCTCCCGCGCTTAAAAAGCTGGGTAAATACAAAGCGGGCATGGGCTGCGTGTACATAAATAAACTGGCCGAGATTGATCTGAAGGTATTGAAGGAGATGGTAGAAGCGGGGTGTAAGCAGAAGTGATCGAACTATGTTTTGACTCGCACCATCTACAACTCAAGCTATTCAGACTGCGGCTGGACTTATTCTTCGATTAGTTTGCGGATCAACCTGCCCACCGGATCGTCCTCTTCAAGAACCGGACAGCTGCAGTTTTTACCCGTGGACGATGCGGCCAAGTCCGTACGCAATCAGAAATGAATGTGATGTGCAAAACTTGTCTTCCTCCGGGCGGGTGGCTAACCCTTCCGCGCTAAACGTTCAGCTTTTCCGGGTGTCGCACTCTCGGTTTCTGAGAAGGGTGCGGGGTTTGATCATACGCGTGCAACACTTTTGCTTTAGTAAGCAGAAGAAAGGATGTGACCAACGTCGGCAGCTACAAGTAGTATCAAACAGAAATCCGGCATGAAACTCAAAGCCGACTGAACGGCTGTCTTTTGATTTCTGAAAAGGCCTCGCCATGAAAACGCTCTTCGTCGCACTTCGCGCCGCATTCTTCAGCGCCGGGTTCGTTGTTGTCTGGGGCTGGGTCGCACTAAGCCTGCACCGACGTTACGACACGAGTCTCGGCTTTGCCCTTCCCGGCTGGACTTCCGCGTTGGGCATCGCACTAATGGCTGCCGGTGGAACTCTCGCCTTCGCCTGCATAACCGCGTTCGTCAGCCGTGGCGAAGGCACGCCTGCGCCAATGGACCCGCCGCGCAACTTCGTAGCCGCTGGCCCGTACCAGTTCGTGCGCAATCCGATGTATATCGGCGGGTTTGTTACGCTGGCAGGATTCGGGCTGTACGAACAGTCGCCAGCCATTCTGTTCTTCACTCTGCCATGGCTCCTACTCGCGCATCTCTTTGTCATTTTCTACGAAGAGCCGCATCTTCGGCACAAATTTGGATCCCCCTATGACGACTATTGCCACTCCGTGCCCCGGTGGCTGCCTCGCCTCTAGTGGTAGTCCGCATTTGTGATAGATTTCTCGGAGTTAGCAAGCTAGGAGCGTCTATGAAGCACCTACTGGCGGTATTCCTCGTCCTTCTTTTCTACGTGTCGCCTGTTCAGCCACAAAAATCGGCGAGCCAACCGACTTCACCGGCAGGTCTGGACGCAGGCTCCGCTGAACTCGTGACGTTAACAAATGCCTGGACCGATGCCAGCAACGCTAAGGACCGCGCGAAGTTAGAAGCACTAATGGCGCCGGAATTCGCACTTTACGGTTGGAACGGTCATGTGTGGGCGCCTCGGTCGGAGTGGCTCGACAATCTTCTTAACCACATGGAAATCAAGGAACCCTGGACCATGCGCGAACTCGCCCCGAAAGTCTACGGTGACTTTGCCATCGTGACTGCCGTTGGCAGTGTGGCGTACATTGAAGACGGACACTCATTCAAACTAAATGTTGTTATTGTGGACACATGGCGCAGGACGAATGGACGGTGGCAGGTCGTCGCTCGGAACAGTTGCCGGGTAAGCCCTACTTCTGCTTCAACTGTCAGCCCTTGTACGGGCTAACTTGTCTAAGATCGGTAAGGTCTAAAAAGGGACGTGTCGCTTTGCGTCCGTCCTCGGTTTTTCGCTTTCCTACGACGTCGCGCCAACTTCAGAGTGGTCGGCAAAACGGAAAAGTTGAGTCCTAGATCGGTAATCCGACTAATCAGGAGTTGACACAAATAGCTGTGCGCCGCGCGGCCCGCTTAAGTGCCCTCGCATGCCATTGTTTACGGTTGGGGACAAAAATGAGACGTGGCTACGAATTCCGTCGGAGCGGCTGGCGGCCTGCCATTTGCACGCACGCGTATGTATGCGTCGTTCTGCAGTTAGCTCGTTTCGGACAAGTAATCACTAACCGCGTCGATGTTTGGTTCTGGAATGCCGCGCTTAACAGGCTTACTCGCCTTAGGCGGTTTAGGACGCTTCTTCGTTTTTACTTTCTTCGCCATTTGAGACCCTCCAAATCTTGCCTGCGTTGGGACCTGCACGCTGCGTTTCACCTAGGCGCGTATCTTTTAATTGCCAAAGCTCACCAAGCTATAACGCCTCGGCGACCCACAGCTCAGTTCCGCAGATGCGCGCGAGTCTACAACACACGTCAGCGGATACAAAATTACTTTCGATCAGCGGACAGCACCCAGCGTTTCGGCTCATAGCCCGCTTTTCTGTCCCTTGGATCTTAGAGAGGCTACTAATCGAGTCGCAGTTGCATCGCGCGGAAATCGAGCGTGAACCCTGAAATCAAAGCGTCCATTCCGAGCGTTCCGTCCCGGTAACTCTTGTCTCCAGTGGGCTGCTGGCCTACCACAGTCACCTTCGTCAGCTCCTCGGTGTGTTCGAGGATGTCCAAGCGAAATGTGGGAAGGACTTGTGTCTTGCGGGTCATCGTGCCACCCGCACCGGCCGTCTTATCCCGCTCGCTCTTTAAGGAGGCGATCTCATCCGGCTTCAAAGCGTCGCGGGAGGAAGGATTCAAGGAGGTTGCATTTGCTCCGGTATCCAGATCCATCTCGAGCCGCCGGTCTCCGTGCCGCACGTCCACAATGAGATCCCATCCATCCAGAAATAGATTGGGCTCCCCTTCTGCGCTAGCTCCCTTTGCTTCGATACGAACCACGCCTTTAGCAGACATCGGCACACGCCCTAGCGCCCGCAGAACTGGTATCCCCAGGATCCCCCGAATTTGATACTTCAACGGACCAACGTAGAGAGCTTTGTCGGAAAGTACGAGAAAAACCACGTTTCTGAGGTGCGCGTTGCCAAATCGCAGGTCGCCCGCGATGGCCATACGAAGCGGATTCTTCTTGCCCGTGGAGCCTTTGACGTATGTATTCGTTTCGCGCAGCGCGAGTCCCATTTCGGCTGCCTCAGATTCAGAAACAGTCGACCAATTGGCCCCGGTATCGAAAATCCATGTCCCCTTGTGGCCATTCACTTCTACCGGTACATTCCAAGAGCCCAGGGGGTTGAACTCAGCTTGAACCGCAGTCTCTTCTCCAAACTCGACAGTCTGAGGAGCGATATCCGCCAGCGTCTCATAGAACGCTCGCGAATTCTCAGTATCAGTTCGTTCGATATCATTAGGGGGAGTCAAACGGAGTACCTCGCTCAACGCGAGCGCGGCATCACCGTAGCGGCCGAGGCGTACGAGTGCGGAGGCCATTTCTTCATTAGCTTTCCGGTGCAGACCCTGATCGTTACTGGCCGCCAGGAACTTCTGAAGGTCCACAACTGCAGCCGGCTCCTGCCCGAAGCGGCTTTCTACCAGTCCCCGATAGAGTAGATTTTCAGGATTATCCCAGCCGTCCTTCTGAAGCGTCTCGCGCAGTTCGAAGAACCGCCCCTTTTCCTGCAGCTGACGTAGCTGCGAGACGTCCGCGGTGGTCAATGACAAACAGCAAACCAGTCCCAACAAGTACCGCATTGCATTCATCGTACCCGCCGACTTTTTCGGTAAGGACTGCCCGGTTAGACTAGCGCTGCGACGATTGAGTTAGCAGTCACTCAGGCTGGGGTATTTTAGCAGCTACATTGTTTATTTGGCTGGCGTGGAGTCCCCGGGGCCGACGAAATTGATTACAAAGGGCGCTATCCCGTGTACTTGCAAAATCGTATCGCCCTTGCATGCGGCGAAGTGGTTCATGTGTGGTGCGGCCCAGAAAAACCCACCGGCGGGCACTTCTTTGAGAGCTGCGTCATCCCATTTCGAACCCATTCCAACCGCAGCGGCGCCCTTGATGACCGTGACGTTTTCAGTGGTGGGATGCCAGTGCGGAGCGATCTTGGTTCCGTCGGTGCACGAAAGGCGCAAAGTGTAGCTGTGCCCCGCCGTCATCGGATCGCCTTGCAAAACGGCAACGCGTACCGTGCCGCCCATTTCAACGGACGGCGTGCCGACCAGGGCGGCCGCGGGGACGTCGCCCCACTTTTCCGATCCCGGCTCTACAACCATCGACGCGCTTGAAGCTCGCGCGGGAGCTTCTTTTGTAGCTTGTTTCGTTTGTGCCCCGGCAACTACGGGAAGCAACACGAAGATGATCAACGAACCCGTTCGCACTATGGACATACTTCCTCCTGTTGAATTTGTTTGAGTCGAAATCCGGCTCGGACGCTCGGTTGTGCGCATCGTACCCTTGTACTGACTTCGGTACAACGGATTTCCGACCATGGGAAACCGCGAAACAAAACAGGCGCGCAGCTACCGCTTCGATGAGGGAAAAGCTCCGGCGGTGCAATTGTAGGTCACAACAAACAGTCGGTTCGGCCAACTAGCCGGCAATTACTCCTTTTTTACAGGAGGGGTCTGATTGGAGACGGGCACCCACACGCTGTCAGCCGCAGCAATCTCGAAGGCTGGCGCGTCCGTTGAGATGTTGACCCGTTGCAAACCTGGCTTGTTTTTCGGGACCGCCCGGAAGACGAGATAATATTGATTGTCCAGAATTTTCTGCAGGCGATCGAGGTAGGGCTTAAAGCTGACCAGGTTTTGCGTTCCCAGAGCGAAATATTCTCCGCCAGCCTCATCGGTGATCTTGGCAACACCGGATTGCCCGATCTGCGCTTCCCAGGAGTTCCGGCCCGCCCGCCCAACACCGGTAGCGTAGATTCCGTGAACGATTACGCCATAGCGCTGGGCCGCCGTGCTGGCAGAATCAACATCTGGACTCATCGTAGTCATGCCGTTGTACGTTGACATACTGGGCAACGTGTTGCGAGACGATCGGCCAATACTCGGAGCGGTATCACGGCTGGACATCCTGTTGTTGCGCAGCCGGTCAATACCATCGCTCACCATCAGGACTTCGCGCCGCACCTTCTGCTCCGGCCAACCCTTGATTAAGCTGATGAGCGATAAGTAAGGACTGTCCATAGCGGACAACGTGCCACGAGGCAAACGAATCGCTTTGGCGGCCAGGGCGTGATCGGCAGTGAAGTTCTGCGCGATTTGGATGGTGGCGTTGGACATATAACCCACACCGATAGCCGTTGTTGCCGGCTGCGCATTGATGAAGTCCCGGAGGTCGTTGAGACTGTTTCCGATGCCCGTGTCACATGTGTCGTCAATCAAAACGAAAAACTGAAGAGCAGCATTATCTCCGCGCGCAGGAATTACCGTGTCGATTTTCAGCGAGGTCTTCCCTTGTCTTACCTGCACATTTTCCGGACGGAGGATTGGAATTTCGGAGTCGTCGCGAACGGCTTGATCCGTGATGACCATGTGAACCTGGACCGTACCGGATGTTGCAGTATTCTCTTGTGACGAGACGATGCGCGCTCCAAATCCCAGTAGAGTCAGAGCAACCAGCCATCCGAGCAAAACCCTCTTAGCGTTCATGTTCTCTCCTTGAAAATGGAATCATAAGTGTGCCCGAGGAGGTTCAGTGATGGAATTGTCAGAAGTAACATGTAGCCCGCTCGCTGTTGCCCGGTGCAATTAGAACATAAGCCGGATGGCCATCAGTCCGGAAAATTCATGCGTTTTATGATGGCGATAAAACCGGGGTCGGAGCGCACGGAATCGAACCCCGGATCAGACTTCACCCGGACCATCCCGCCCGATCGTTCAGCATAGGCCTTTTCAAGCCAGGTCAATGTTTCGCTCTTCTTCCCCATCTGGGCATAGAGGCTCGCAACCCAGTACGGTCGTGCGCTCAGGACGGGAGTCTTCAAAGTGTAATCCAACATAGCCTGCAGAAAGCCCTGGTATCCGGAGGTTTTGTAAGCATCTCCCAGTAACGAGGCCGCTGCGGGGTCCCCAGACAGCCGCACCGTCTCCTGCCATTCCGCGGCCGCTTCCGGATACATTTTCTTTAGTCCATAAGTCTTTGCCAGACCAACGTGCTCGCCAACGGAATTGGAATCCATTTTCAAGGTCGCCTGGTACGCTTCGATCGCCTGATCGTATTTTCGCGCATAATAATAAGCATCTGCTACCGAACCGTTTATCGGCCAGGATAGTGGGTCGAGCTCCTTGGCACGCTTTGCTTCGGCGATCGAATCATCAAAACGGCCCACGGCGAACAGGTATTCGGAATACCACTGATGGGCGGTCGGGTAATTTGGATTTGCCGCAATAGCCCGCAAAAACTCCTGCTGTGCCTTGGGGAAATCCCAATCGTAATAAAGATAAGTATCCGCGAGGGTTGTGTGAGCTTCCGCCAGAGAATCATCCAGCTCCAAGGCTTTTAGAGCAGCGGCCTTTGACTTCGGCCGAGCTTCTTGGGGAGTGAGACCGAGATACTCGCCATTTCCAACGGCATAAGAGTCCGCCACTCCGGCATAGGCCAAGGCATAGCCGGGATCCTTTTCGATGGCCTGCTGAAAATATTCCAAACCTTTCTTCACGCCTTCGTCCGTTCGCTGGTTCCAATAGTAGCGTCCCTGCAGATAAAGCCGGTACGCTTCAGGGTTTTCTGTATCACGCTTGGTGATCTCCTGCTTTTCTTTTCCGTTCAACTCGATTCGCAGGTTCGTCGCGATGGCTTTGGAAATGTCTTCCTGAATGCCCTGGATGTCCGCCAGCTTCTTGGAATACTGGTCGCCCCATACTTGCGACTGGCGGTTCACATCCATCAGCTCCGCACTCACCAGGAAAGCATCGCCGCGGCGCGTCACTCTTCCAGTTACCACCGCGCGCACGTTGAGTTCCTGCCCGATTTTCTCCGGCGTGCTGTCCTTTCCCTTGTAACGGAAAACCGTACTGCGCGGCACTACTCGCAACTGCGATACATGCGAGAGGCTGTTGATAACGCTTTCGGTTATGCCGTCGCTCAAGTATTCGGTATCCGGATCCCCGCCGCCATTGGCAAAAGGCAACACCGCCACCGAATCGAGCGACCCGCCACCCGAGGAGTGATTCGCCCGATAGAACCAAAGACCGGCTGCAACAACTAAGACCGCGATAGCAGCCAAAGCAATCGTAAGTTTCTTTTTGTGTCGCTTCGCGAGTCCGATGGCGATGGCAGTGTCGGAGCTGTGTTCGATTTGCGGCTGCGCTTTTGATACGTGTGGGTCCGCTTGAGCTTGTACGTTCACCGTCGCCGAGCGGCTGGAATCGGTGTCCCGCTTTAGCCTCCGCAAATCAGCACGCATTTCGGAAGCGGACTGGCAGCGCAGATCGCGGTCTTTCTCCATTGCGCGAGAGATAACGCGCTCCAACTCCGGCGGCACGTCAGGATTTAATCGGACTGGTGGAACAGGCGCGCGATGCAGAATCGCGTCGGTGATCAGAGCGGAACTATCTCCGCGAAAAGGCAATGTGCCGGTGGACATCTCGTAGAGCACGACGCCAAACGAAAATAAATCTGTACGCGCATCCAAATCTTTCGCGCTCAACTGTTCGGGCGACATGTAGGCGACGGTCCCAACGGCAGTGCCCGGGCTCGTGAGGTGCTCATCGTCCACCGGCTGCGTCGCATCCGCGGCGAGCGTGGCTTGCGAGGCGATTGCTTCTGCCTTCGGCGCCAGCTTGGCCAAGCCGAAATCCAATATTTTCGCGTGCCCTCTCTTGGTCACAAATATGTTGGCGGGTTTGATGTCACGGTGGACGATGCCCTGACTGTGCGCAGCCTCCAGGCCCTCGGCAATCTGGATCGCCAAATCGAGGAGACTCTCGATTTCCATTGGCCGACCGGCGATCCGGTGCTTCAACGTCATACCGTCCAGAAACTCCATCACGATATACGCCTGTCCGTTTTCTTCGCCGATGTCGTAAATCGTGCAGATGTTCGGATGGTTCAGCGCAGAAGCGGCTTTCGCCTCGCGCCGAAACCGTTCGAGCGTTTGAGGGTCGTGCGCTAAATCTGGCGGCAGGAATTTCAACGCGACGGAACGGTCCAACCGGGTGTCTTCGGCCTTATACACCACACCCATCCCGCCACCACCAAGTTTTTCCACGATACGGTAGTGCGATATGGTTTTGCCGATCAGCGAGTCGGTGGATGGCACGTGCCGCACATCTTAAGTTGCAGCAGAAAGCAAGTCAACGAGCGCGACCGTGTGCGTCGAGTGGCGAAGGCGCGAACTGCTCGACTGGGCTTCCCGCATCTCCCGAGCTACACCAATTGGCGGAAACATTTGGCGCAATAAATCATAGTTTGGGGTATGAAGCGGTGCTAGCTTGACATCCTATGATCGCCGTTTCAGACCTGGTTGGCCGACACCGGGAAACTGCCGGAGAGCGCTCCGTCCATGCAATATAACCTCTGGAAAGGACCCAACGGACTGCGCGCCGGCTGGCGGCTACTGATCTTCATCGGCATTTTCGCGCCACTCGTTTACGGTACGAGTCGCTGCGTCGATGCTCTTACCGGCAGGATACATGCCGACTTATCGACCCCAATAGCCAACGTCATTTTGCTGGACTTGCTTCTGATTCCTCTGATGATCGCAACTTGGATCATGGGGCGGATCGAAAGCCGCACTTTTGCCGATTACGGTTTGCCATGGCGGCGCGCCTTCGGTCGACGATTCTGGCAGGGAGCTTATTTCAGCTTTGCGTCATTTACGGTTTTGCTGCTGGTGATGCGCTTGGCCGGCGTCTTCTCTTTCGGCGCCATCGCACTGCATGGATGGGATATGTGGAAGTATGCCGCCGCGTGGGCGGTTCTAGCATTTCTGAGCGCGCTGCTTGAGGACTTTCTCTATCGCGGATACTTGCTGTTCACGCTGACGACGGGGATCGGTTTCTGGCCGGCGGCAGTCGTCACGTCACTGCTCATGGGCGGGATTCACTATTTCAATCCCAGCGGTCATGGACTGGGTCCGGTGTCCGCGACCATGTATTGCCTGGTCACCGTTCTGGTTTTGCGCCGAACGGGAGACCTGTGGATGCCCCTGGGAATCCACGCGGCATGGACGTGGGGCGAAGTTTATTTCTATGGCGTAACGGACAGCGGTTACCGGGCGAACGGCCATCTGTTCACTGCCGGATTTCACGGTAACTCATTGCTGACCGGCGGTGGTTTTGGTCCAGAGGCGAGCATCTTCACTCTGGTCTTGTTGGCCCTTTGGGGCGTGATCTTCTCCGTTTGGCTGCGGGGAGTGAGGTATCCCAACCAGGCGGCAGTTCAGCAGCAGCCGGGGCAGAATGTCAATTGAGTGGGGACGCATTCAAGTGTCGGAAAGGCGAGTGTTGCATCGGCCATCTGAGCAGCGCTAATCGGACGAGTAAATTTCTTCTAGGTGACTCGTCCGACCAGCACTCGCCTTGGGCGAAGAAACCCCGCGGCGCTGATACACAGCGAAGAAAATAATGCCGAACAGAGATAACAGCCCAACTTCAGGAAAGAGAACCATAGCGCCCGCGCCTAGTGCGAAAGCAGCGAGGCCAAGAACAACAAGTGCCGTGTCTTTTGCCAGTCTCATCCAACAAGCATGACGTGCTCAGACGGGACCAGCAATAGTACGGATGGACTTTGAATTTGAATCGCGCAGCTTCCTTGCGCGAGCATTTAAGCCCGCTGCGCGCGCAAGGAAGAATTTCGACTGCGCTTGATAAACGCGCTATCGCACTAATCTATGCTGACTTGGAAGGTCAAAGACGGGTTACCGTATGCGACTGCATACCAGAATCCATCCGGTCCCATAACGAAGTACGCATCTTGCTGGTAAAACCACGGCGGATATACTCCGGCGTAGAACCAATAGCCGCCGTAAGAATACTCCCGACGTCCATTGTATTCTCGTCCCCCGGTTTCAACGAAGCGGGCATGATGGTCAGGGCCAAATCTACTGGTGCTGTAAACATGTCCGCGACTATCTTTCTGACCATTCTTGGCATAGTCGGGGTGTGACTGCTGTGCATGAGAGGCTTCCTGCTGCCTTGCAGCTGGCTTAGCTTCTTCATGCTTCGCCTCCGGCTTGGCTTGTTCCTGTCTTGCAGCGGGCTTGGCTTCTGCCTGCCTTGCAGCTGGCTTGGCCTCTTCCTGTTTGGCGGCCGGCTTGGCCTCTTGCTGCTTTGTAGCCGGCTTAGCTTCTTCGTGCTTTGCCTCCGGCTTGGCCTCTTCGTGCTTCTCCTCCTGCGCGTATGTCGGAGCAACCGCTCCAAGCAGCAGGACCAAAACTCCCGTGCTGATAAGACTCCATGCTTTCATTTTTATTGCCTCCATTACCAAATTTCACGCGCCTGCAGCTTATCGCGTCGGTCGCGGTGGTTCCGATTCGATCTGTGAGTCATTAGCCTGAAGCCCTTAATACAACTGCTTACAAGCTACGCGGACCCTATCTGGTTATCTGTTCTGTTTTGCACAGTTTCCGGGGGCGCAACCTTTGGCGGGTGGCTGATCGTTCCGCGGGGCCTCGGCGTTTTGCCTTATCGAAATTGAAACTCGCGAGGGTGCCGCACTTTTTGCGTTTTCCTTCTCAACAGTGGGCGTTAGTTTAGGCGATCGAATTTAAACAATATCTATCCGGTCGGTAGCGGCCATGGACGACAACCTTTCTTTCGCAATCATTCGTTGCAGTGGCTTTTCAAGCCGGCGTGACGCCAACGCGGCGAACACATACGCGCCGAATAAAGCGCCGAAGCTTTTCCAAATGTGCTCCCAAGCGATTCGACCGGCCGCAAGCGCGGCAAGGTGAACGGAGGCAAGATAGACGTGCACGATGGCTATCGATAGCGTCGTGAGCGGATGGAAAATGAATCGCGGTAAAGGAAGCCGGAAGTTGTACGCCATCAGCTCCGTCCTTTACTTTGAAGAAGCAAACAATTCGACAGTCGCGAATGGCTCAGCCGACCACGGCCGGAATCGATTGATGGTGAACTTGGTCGGCTGTCCGGGGACAACATCCACGTGCAAAAAGTTGTAGTCCTCTTTGGGAGATTCGCCGTTCCAATATTCATCCAGCGGGTAGCCGTCGGGAACCTTGATGTGAGTTCTGCCGGGGAGAATCGGATCTTGTTCCGCTCCCCCGCCGCCGAGCACCAGATACTTCACGCCATCCACTTCGTAGGCTTCGGTGGTGTGCACGTGGCCGTTGAACACGACGATGTCCATGTCCTTTGCGTATGCGGCGATTGTTTTGTGAGGATTTTGGTCCTCCGGGATCGCCCCCATGCCCGAACGGCAGAAGGCGGGGTTGTGAAACGCGATGAAGACCTTTTTGGTACCGTTAGCCTTCGCTTCATCCAGCCACTTTTTCAGCTCGGCCATCTGTTCTTCGTAAGTGGGACGCGTGCCAGTCCAGCCGGTGGGATCGCGATAGTCATATTTGCCGGTCCAAAGGAAGATAAACCGTACGCCCTCGAAATCAAATTTGTAGGTTAATTGCTTGTCGGATACCCCGAACTTCTTCAAATAGGGGAAGTAGGTCAACAAGCCTTCCACGTCAGTGTCGCCCCACACTTCATGATTGCCGACTGCGGGGAAAACGCGCCCATCCAGGCCTGCATCCTTCATCTCCTTGTCCGGGTGCGGCAATTGCTTCAGGACGTCCTCGTTCACCAACTTCCAGTAAGGACTGTCGGAAGGGTTGTTGCCTTGTTTGGCCCACCAAATAAGATCCCCTGTGCTGAGAACAAACTTGGCTTGTCCGCCTCTGACATCTTTCACGATTTCGCGAGCGACCCAGTCGCCGCCTTCCAGCCGGAACATCGTGCGGGTTACTCCGGGAAGCAGCTTGATGTCCTCGACGGATGCTTCGGTGACCCAGCCTTTGTCCACCCTCAGCGTGGTCACCTGGCTGGCAGTCATAAAGGGCATGACGATCTGGATCAACTCGTTGTTGGAGGGATCGTAAGTCAGCTTCACATATTTCTCGACCATCTCTTCTGAAACTTTCGCGGGCAGCACAAGTTCAAACATGTCCACCATGAGCTTGCGCGCTTCCGCTTCCTGATCTTTTTTGTACGGCAGGTACATCATCGAACGCGAGTCGCCGTACACATCAAACGAGAACCCTCCTGTAGGCGGCTTCTCCTGTGCGCTTAAAGGTCCCGCGAATGTCGCCGCAATGAGGCCGATTGCGCAGGCAATCTTCTTCAGCTGAATCAGATCTGGTCGCAGTTCCATAAGGCTCCTTTTAAGGCACGAAATCAGAACGTCTGTTTCCAGCCGTCGCCGGGGTTGTATTCCGTAATGGCCACCGCCTCAGCAGTGGTCTGTTCGCCCAAATCTTTTTGGTAAGGGTTTCCGTCCGGTCCGACGATAAAAGTCATGATTCCCGAATTCCTGTACTCGGCGGGATAGGCGAGAACGGCGAACCCACCCGTCATTTTTCCGTTCGCCACATAATCCTTCGCGCCACCGGTGGCTTTTCCGCCCTGTTTGGTCAATATGCGAAAGTAGTAGCCGTCAAACGGCTGCGGCTTGTCGCCGGAATTCGTATATCCCGCGGCTTTGGCGAAATCGCCAAGCTGGCCAAGCGGACTCGGGGTCTGACCTTCCGGCACGTGCCAGTACAACCCGTTTTGCTTCCCTTCGTCGGCCACGAACTTCTGCGCGTACTGCTTCACGCTGTCACCGTCATGTGTCTGACTAAAGTATTGGTGCTCCGCGTCGGCGATGGCACCGCACGCTAAAATGGCCGTTAACTCGTCTCGGCCGATGCGGCGCGCAAGAATCTCGTCCTTCCCTGCAGCGGTGTCAAAGTACCACTGGCCCGAAGGATTTTTCCCCAGCGGTATCGGAAAAGGAAAATTGTCCGCGCCAACGTAAAGCATATGGCCGCCGGCTTTGATTTCGCGCCAGCGATGCATTTGGTTGTAGGCGGCGACGAAATCTTGCAGTGTGTCTTTGTCCTTCACTGCATCTCCGGAAAGCAGCACGTCTTTGCCTTCTGGACCGAAGGTCGCAAGCAACGCAGCCTGATCGCCGGACTTGGCGGCGTCCACGAAAGCGGCCTCCGCGTCGGCTGGAGACGCGAATGTCTTTTGAGCCGCCGGAGCAGTTTGCGTGGCATTTTGAGTGGAGTTCTGCGATTTGTTACAAGACGCCAGCACAGTGACCGTCGCCAGCAATAGCGCTATCATCAGGCTGAGATTTGGGGTTCGGAACTTGCCGTTGCGATCCGAGTAAGACATATAAATTCCTCCGAAACTTTCCATTCATTTTTCCCGCGCGCGACTTCAGTGAACTTTAGCGCCTGCCGCCGTGGAATCCACCGCCACCAAAGCCACCGCCGCCGAAGCGTCCGCCGCTGAAACCGCTGCTGCCCATGCTTCCCCAACCGCGACTGCTTTCAGCCCGGGAGGACCAGCCACCGCCGCCAGAATCGCCAAATCCGCCGGAATGCCCGCTCATGCCGCTGAATGCGCTGCTTCCACCGGAATGCTGCCCCCAGGAATTCGAACCCGAAGAGCGATTGGAGTTAAAGCTCTGCGCATTGTTCCTGTTGACGTTCACCGTGTTTCCGCTCACGTTTCTGTTGTAAGTGTTGCCATTGTTTTTGTAGCTGCTGTTGTAGTTCGAGCGGTTGTAATTGCTGTAGTTGTTGTGGTTGTAAGAGTTGTTATACCCGTAGCTGTTGTGGTAGCCGCCGTTGTAATACCCACCGTGCCAGGCGGAGTTTCCGTAGTAAGCGCCGCCGTGATACACCACTGCGGTGCCGTGCCAGCCGCAATTCCAACTGCTGTATCCCCAGCCGCAGCACCCACCGCTCATCATCGCGCCAACCGCGATTCCCGCGCCGAACCCGATGAGGCCTGCTGCAATCACGGCCCCTGTCGAAGGAGGAACATAGGTATAGGCCGGGACTACGTACGGGTAGCCATAGACAATCGCCGGGTTGTATTCCGGTACATAAACCACCTGGGGATTGGTGGGCTGGATCACGATCACTTGCGGCGATTGTTGCACAACGGTGACCTGCGGCGTGGTCTTCAGGTTGCCCGAGGACTTAGCTTTGGCGCGCAAGGTTTGTATGGCGGTCATCACGTCAGCCTGTTGATTGTGAAAGGCTTCACCCAGCGAAGACGTCCAACTGAGATTCTTCGCCATGTTGTCAAGCACGGAGGGAAATTGGGTCAGCGCTTTCACGCTGGGATCCCAACTTTGTTTGTCCACGGCCTGCATCAAAGCGCTTCCCGTCAGGTTTTTGTTCTCGCCGAGCCAGTAATCGGCAATGGCGACCTGGTCCGGAAACGTGGCGGCGGAAAGGATCTGGGCCACCAGCGAATCCGGGTACAGCGCAATAGGCGCAGCCAGTGATTCCAGTTGAGCTGCGCTCATTGGAGCGCCTTCGGTGGGGTTGCTAGTGTCGGCCTCAGGAGTTGGAGATTGATTTTGATATCCGTACAGTGCTTGTGACGAAGCGAAAACCAGGATGAAACTGAGCAGCACCGACAGAAGTTTCTTCGTGTTTTCCATTCTCATATAATTTCTCCAAATTGCGTCATTCACCGATCGTTGCAGTTTTCTCCGTAGGCCGGGAATGCCGGAGAAATGTGCTCGTGATCAGCACGGTCTGCAGTTTCTTGAAAAGGTGAACGACCTCCCCGCTCCACTCCACGGTCATGTACGTTGCACCGCTCACACGCACTACGGGCTACGCGTTGGCATGAGGCTTACCCCACGTCGTAGCTAGAATCCGAAAAAGTGCGCAACCTTCTTTCCAGACTCTTCCGTGTAATACACCGTCACCTTGGTTCCCTTCACAGTGCCTTTCCCAACGGCCGTACCCACGTCTTTCCCGGCGTCAGCGGTGTACTCGAAAGTCTTCTCGGTACCGTCCGCGGACTTGACCACGACCGTTTTTGTACCCTCGTCGAATTTGGTGACGGTGCCTTTTGTAACTTTGTAGCTATCCTTGCCGACTTTGCCGATTTCCACACCCGTTTCGTCCACACCCTTCCCGGTAGTGCGCGCCACCACTTCAGTGCCTTTCGCGAAACCGTCAACGCCCGCTTTCGTTCC
This sequence comes from uncultured Acidobacteriota bacterium, assembly GCA_963838475.1. Taxonomy (GTDB): domain Bacteria; phylum Acidobacteriota; class Terriglobia; order Acidiferrales; family UBA7541; genus Palsa-295. Next base: position 231,633 of record CAWIRJ010000002.1, on the reverse strand, counting down.
CTTCACCGTGGTGTCGGCGGTGACTTTAATAGTGTGTTCTGTGCCGTCGGCGGTCTTCACCACAACCGTCTTGGTGGCGGAATCCACTTTCGTGACCGTTCCGTGGACAACGCTCACGGCATCCTGAGCTACACACATGGTTGCCGCTGCCAGCACGCAAACCGCTAAACCACCGAGCTTAAATACATTCATTCAATTCTCCTTTTCGTTCAATTTGTTGAAGCATCTAAAACTCCCGAACGCGGCCTGTGACCGTACCCTGCTACTAAGCGCTAAAAAGAAAACTGAGCTCCAGCGATGGCACCTTGTTGCGTCAAACGAAGCCCAAGCCGATTGGCTGGTGTTTTTCTCTACATTTTCTCGCGGCGGTGTTCTATTGTTAAAATTGACATATCGGCGATATTTTTGACGGTACTCGGCATGCAGGAATTAAAATCGAGAGCGCATCGAAGCAGGAAGGCCCTTCCGGATAGTTTTCCTTGCAGTTCGCGTGGATTCGCCGCGACATCATCACGTTCGGATTCCGCCCCCGGTTAAAGTTGTTTAGATCGACAGCCTGAAATTGACTCAAGCCGCGCTGCGTTTATTGGACGCCGTTACTTCGTTACAACCATCTCGGCTTGCTTGGAGTCGCACATTCCGTAAATGGCTCCCGCGACGCAAGCCCCTACCGAATACTTAAAACATCCGGGCCGCTTGGCCACCACCGAAACAGCGCGATCGGAGCCGCCCATGATTGCTCCATCCGGTGTGTCAAACGGTGAAGAATCTCCGAAGTCCAGGACAAAACCTGTTTTCTTCGACGTACTTTGCCACGTGACCGTGGTGCCGACTTTCACGCAGAACGGCGCATTCGGTTTTGCACCGGGGATGCTGGGCGTAACCGAAGCGGAATCACTGGTACGTTTAACGTCCGCGATACACGCAGTAGAACTGGATCCGCACCGGGTGCTCGCGTTGCACATGCTCCCGGGGTTAGTTTCTGAGCAGAGATACTTGCTGTCGTCATGATGAAGTTCTTTGGCCGTCAAGTAACCGGCCGTCAGTGTGAACGGAAACAAAACCAGGCCACACCACATCGCAATGCTGTACTTCGTCTTCATTTGTCACCTCGCTGCGAAACAACGCTTCCGACCGGGGCTTAAATCCGAGGGCGCACCCTCTGTTGTTAACAGAACCAAAGTTTGTGGAACCGAAAACTAAGCTGCCGATATTAAAAATGTGATGGGGAAATACCTATTGGTAAAAGTGACAGTCTTGAGGGTGAAAGAACCGGATCGAAGAACGTCCGTTCAAATCCGCTCTTCATCGACTCAATTCAGTGCGGGATATTTGGGTTTCGCCGGTTCCGAAACCAAACGATGAGGACGACCGCCACGAATCCGAAACCAAAATAAAAAACAAGAAAAGAGCGATGATTCAGGAGAGCAACCCACGCCGCGATACCGAGGAAGGCGCAGCAAGCTGTGGCCAAGACTGGCATACGCGGTTTCGGCTTGTCCATTTGGCCAGATATTAGGTTGCAACCGCAGCCAAGTCAATAAATAGCAGCGCCTATAGCACTCCGCAAGATTCTTTGTAAGGTTTTCCACCCACCTGAGACTACCTGTATAGGGACGGCTAAGGCTCGATTCTCTAATGACCGGACCAATCCTGATACAGGAGAGAAAAATGACATTCGCAAATCCAGTAAAGACCGCTGAAAGCTTGCCCGTATTGTCGTCTGAATCTTTCCGGCCAAATTCGTCCGGATTTAAGCAAATCTTTGTCGGACCCAACGGCGTACGCGCGGGCTGGCGGGTGCTTATGTTCATCGCTTTGACTGCCGTTTTAATGGGAGGTTTCGTTCTAATTCGCGCAGGTGGACCTGAAGCCCTTCGCGACGGGTACAAAAATCAGAATCAGGTTACGATCACGCCGCTTTTGATGGGCGGCTCGGAAGCACTCACTTTCCTGTTCCTCGGCATCGCAGCGCTGGCGATGGGCAAACTTGAGCATCGCAAATTGGGCGAATACGGTCTGCCACTGCGACTGGCGCTGAGAAAAGATTTCTGGGTTGGATCTCTGATAGGTTTTTCAGCCATCAGCGGCACGCTGCTAACCATATTTCTGCTGCACGGATTCCGCATTAACGGCTTGGCGCTTCACGGGACGGCTATTTTGTATTCGCTTTTCGGATGGGGCATCGCGTTCCTACTTGCTGGCCTGGTTGAAGAATTCTTGTTTCGCGGATACATCCAGTACACACTCACGACCGGAATCGGTTTCTGGCCGGCCGCGTTCTTGATGTCAGGCTTGTTCGGCTTGGGCCACTTCTTCAATTCGCACGAGACTGCGCGAGGCTCGGCGACGGTGGTGCTGTTTGGGCTTCTTCTGTGCTTCTTCTTGTGGCGGACCGGAAATCTTTGGTGTGCGGTTGGCTTTCATCTAGGTTACGACTGGGGACAAATGTTCTACGGAGTTCCCGACAGCGGCATCGCGCCCTACCAGAATATGCTCAACTCCACTTTGAGCGGACCGACGTGGATCACCGGCGGCTCAGTTGGTCCGGAAGCCAGTTTCTTGACGCCGCTAGCGTTGCTGGTTGTTGCCGTGATTTTCAGCCGCTACTATCCCGAGACTCGGTATCAGGTCGCGAAACCAAAGTCGATGCCGGTGAGAGTCTCGTGAAGCTTTCGCCGGCTTGGCGAGCTTCGTAGGTTTTGCTTTTAGGTTCTTGGTCCGAAAGAGCGATGCGTAACAAGCCAAAGATCGATTTGCCGCCCAGGTCACAATCGTGAGCGAACGCCGCCACGATTTGGAAGCGCAGTTTGATCGCATTCTCAGTGAGCACGGTGCGGCCATCTCGCGGCTGGCCTTCGGCTACGAGACGGTGGCGAGCGTGAGAGAAGAGCTGGTGCAAGACATCGCGTTGGCGATATGGCAAGCCCTAGCTCATTTTCGCGGTGAGTGCTCCGAAAGAACATTTGTTTACCGCATCGCTCACAATCGCGGGCTAAGCCATGTATGGAAGCGACGGCCGCCGCATCAGCCGCTGGAGGAGATCGAAGAGTCCGACCAGCCGATTGATCCGCGGCCGCACCCGGAGGAGCAGGCGGCACGAATCGACCAGCGGATGCGGCTGATGTCGGCGATTCGATCGCTGCCCGTGGCTCACCGGCAGATGATCGTACTCATGCTGGAAGGTTTGTCGCACGCACAAATGGCGGAAGTGCTGGGTATTACCGAAAACAATGTGGCAGTACGTTTGAACCGCGCAAGGAACCTGCTGAAGGACGCGTTGGGAGAGAGATCATGATCGAAGACCGCGAACTCGATATTTGGCGCGAACAGTGGAGCAACGTCGCCAAGCCATCGCCCGGCTTCCAGCGCGATTTCCAGCGCAAGGTGCAGCAGAGGATCAAACGTCAGGAACAGCGCTTCGTGCTTGGCAATATTCTCACGGTAATCGCATTCCTCGGGATGCTGATTTTCGCCGTGTACATGCGACATCAAGCGACCTGGATGGGACCCGGCTGGGCCGCAGGCATCTGCGTCTTAGTTTTCGTAGCAGCGGGATGTCGTGTATGGGCCTTGCGCCAAACGTGGCGTCCTGAGACACAGTCAACGCGTGCGTTTGTCGAACTTTGGTACAAGAGAGTTGAGGTTCGAATTCGGATGCTTCGGATTTCTACCTATTTGTCGATGGCTTGGCTTATTTTTTGTGCGGCACTTATGGCGGTGAATTGGTCAATTATTGGACAGGACTTTAGGGCTCATCCCAAGAGCTGGCTTGTTTTGCTCGTTGTCTGCGTACTCATGCAGCCGGTGCTGCTGTTGCATGGGGTAGGTTGGCTCCGTCGCCGCAAACTAGCCGAACTAAACGAAGTAAAACAAATCCTGGATGAAATGAACGATCAGAGGCAGTGAGAGGAAACGCGCGCCGATTCAATCATCCGTGTTGGCCTCTGGGCTGGCTGGCTGAATCCCCAGGCGTTTCTTTAGCGCCAGGGCGTATCGCGGAACTTCCTGATCGGATACGAGGACCAGGTCATCGGGATCATAAGCCTGCAAGTTCTGAGTGGTCTCGCTCTCGCGCCAGTACACGCTGACCGAAGAGAAACTCTTCGGTTGAACTTCCGCGACCACTCCGATAGATCCGGTCGGACGTCTTTTCAGTCGTACAAAATCCCCGCGCTTGAATAGTTCAGCGTTTCCGGGCATCGCAAGTTCCCCCAGGCTGTCGTCACAACTAACCCAGCGTGGGGGAAAATGTCGCTGCAGCAAGTCGCCACGAATTCGAATTAGAATCCGGCACTACTCAATGATTTCCAGCGTGAATCTTTTTTTGAATTTCATTCCTGCCGCGCCCAGCAGAGTTCGGATGGATTTGGCTGTGCGCCCCTGTCGTCCGATTACTTTTCCCAGATCGTCAGGATGAACGCGCAACTCAAACACCACGACCTGTGTGCCTTCGGTCACGCGAACTTGAACGTCGTCCGTCTTATCTACTAATGCTTTTGCGATTGCCTCTATTATTTCCTTCACTTGGACCCTCCCTATCCATCCTTAATGTCGAATGTGCACGGCGCCCGCGCATTCGGAATATCCTTGTACCTACAACGGTTTTGCGTCCTCCGCTTGCATAGAAAGCCGTAGTCGGGTTAAGAACGTCTCAAGACGGGCAAACGCTTCCTGGCCCATCTCGTTGAACTCAACACCCATCCCTTCGCCCGGAGACGTGTTGCGCACAATGGCGCCTGCACGGATCTCGCCTTCCTGAACCGAGAGTAACAGCGCGAGAACAGTGCCGACCGGCAATGGATCCGGTGTCGAAATGAATAGACCCCCGTAACCCACTTCCCGCACGCGTGAAACGTCCTGCCGAACGGTATCGCGCCAAGACACCCACACACCTCGTGGCGTTGGGATTCGGAGGTACATCCTTTTGTATTTCATGAAATCGTCGGCCATAGGATTCAAGTACCGCAATTAAGCTGGATGTCCCGCTTTCTTCGCCCACGCAAAGAATCGCTTTCCGCACTCTTCGCATCGGAACGGAACGATGCTCAAGACACGTAGCAACGATTCAGTTGCTCCGTGGCGACGCGACCTGCACACCATGGTGCTTTCGCAATGCGGACATGCTCGTTTTTGAGTTTTTTTCTCGGCATCCATCAACATAGAAGCCACGCTGAGTAATACCTCCGGCACGCCCCGCCAACAGCTTTACGATATTCGGAAAAGCCCTCCGAAAACTCGTAGCTGCAAACGCGCGTTGTCGCGAAGTTTGAAAAATTCAGCTTCGTTTAAGAGGACTACAGAACACTAGGCCGCCGGTTTATCGTTCGTAAAACCGGCCGGCTTAGGAGCGGGGGCTTTCGAGGGGTGGTGCGCGTCCTGCGTGTGAGACTAGAAACGAATCAAAATGAAAACCCTGGCGCGGACTCGAAATCGAATCCGCTTCCACTTGAACATGCGGCAGAATTCCTGGTTCCAGGCAAGTCCACGTCCGAGAATTCTGCGGAGCAACGACGCCTGCTCTTGGCTGCTCCGATTTTGAAGCCCAATTTTCGTTTGAGTGAACGAATGCCGTGGGGAAAGCCGATAATTCAGCTCGCGAAAAGTTGCCATGCCCGTTGTTGAGGAATATCGCTACCGGGCGTTTGTGCCAGGCAGTGGAAACAACCAGATCGACGGCATGATCTCCGTTAACATCACGGGCTTCAACGAACAGCCCGCCAGAAGGGCCAATTAGTCGGAGAGATTGTCGTCCGGCTGCGGAAAGTTGAAGCTGAATGCAATAATGAGTATGGCCAAAGTGATTTGGCCCTGTTTGAACGTTGGCTGAATCGGGCAGAAGGTCGCCATCAAAATCGGCGAACGCAAACGTAAGGCCCGGGCCAACGGAAGCCGCTCGCGAATTTTGCGGGTCTTCATCCGCCCTGGCCCGGCCGCCCGCAAATCCAAGGAATAATACTAAGGGCAGCAACCGCACCACGAGAGAGCATCTTGTCGAAAGCTTGTTCTTCACAGTCAAACCGCCGCGCACGATAGGATCGAAGTCCCCACAGTCGCTATGCCGCTGTTAACATACCATCGGTCAATCGTTCGTGGAAAACTAAATCCCGCATACGCGGTATTAAGTTGTTATTTGCAGCGCTTCTTCAGTGGCGGGTTAAGGACCGCCCCGCGCGGCACCAGCATTCCATCCCGCCGCAATTGAAACCCGCGAGGGGTGCCGCATCCTTTGCGCTTTTCTTTTCTGCAAAGGGTGTGGGTTTAGATCCAACACTTGCACAATCCTGCCGCAATCGGGTCTCGTACAGAAGACTAGGTAATCTTTCAAATGTCTAGTTACAGACCGATTGATTTCAGGTCGTCTTTGGCTTGCTGCTCGGCTTCCTTGGTGGCTTGCTTGGCGTTGGCTTCCGGCTTGAGCTGATGGATGGCTTTGTTCAGGCCCTGAGGTTTTTCTCCGTCAGCGGCTTTGCAGCCGGAAATATCGGCGCCGGTGTGCACACCGGTGTCATCGGCGCGCAGGCAATTGAAATTCACGTCGAGATTGTGACTGGCGTGAAGCGCGGCGAGGCAGTCATACAGTTCCACGAATGACGAGCACGTATCGCCAAGAGTAGCGTCCGCGGGCAGAAGCCCCTGGGATTGCAACCTGGGAGTGAGCTTTTTCTCCACGTCGCCTCTGGTTGCGGGCGCATCGGCGGAATTCTTCGAATCTTTCTTCACCCACTTGATCGGATTCAGCGAATGCGAACTATCCTGCGCGGCAGAGGCTGCCCCGTTCCCTGCCGGGCCTTGCGCCGCGGCCCGTCGCGCGCCCAACGTCAAAGTGATCGGAACAACGAAAAGCACAATCGCGGCAATCTGAAGAGTCTTTTTCATAGGTGCTCCTTTGCTGAAAATATTCGTCAAAAGGTCGGCTGGCGGGAGCGGCCTAACACTCAGTAGGCCACAATGCGGTCGCATCAGCGAGCGAAGCTGGGCGGTACTACTCCAATCGGTCACGCTGGCCGTCAGAACAGGCGGAGACTCCTTTGAGCACCAGACACGCCGAAGCGTTGCGGCAACTTTACTTCGATGAATGATCATCCGACGCTTAACGAAAGTCCCTTACTACGTAAGACGAAACGCAAAAATCCCAGGGCTTTCAACGCGCGTGAGACCTTAGCTGCGAAGAAATTATCGTGAGGAATTGTGATGAGAAATTGTGGCACGGCGGATAAAACCGCCGTGCCACAACATTCTCAGTTGGGGTTATTGCTTCCGGATATTTGTTTTCGCCTGAGCCTTCCTTGCATCTGAGGAGGCAGCTGGCTGGGTCTCCCATGATCCGAGGCCAACCGTATCCTCGTTCATGTCGATCCAGAACAACTGACCGCCCTCCGCTTGGTAAAGGGTGGCACTGAGTTCGTAAGTACCGAAGTCATCTGCGGCATCAGATATCCCGAACGGGTCGATGGTGTAGCGTCCGGTGTTGACGGTGTCAGCGACCACGGTTCCCGTGAACGTAGCGTTCGGAACCAGAACTATGCTATCGGTGATGACTTCAACAGGGTCGTTCAGGGCACCTGTGCCGTTGGAAAGCGCACCTGGACCCGCTGCGACCGTTGCGGAACCGATAAAATCGAACTCCCCACCTTCGGAACCGCCTTGCATCCCGAAAGTGTAGGCGCCCGTGAAGCTCGCGGCAGATGGATCGGATTGCGGAACTATCGAGCCCACGCCGATAAAACTGTTATCCATCTCGGCGATCAGCGCTCCTCCAAGTCCATCTGTCGTATCGTTGGGATCCAGAATGTTGAGGTTTGGATCGACAGCATAGATTCCGAAAGTTTGAGTAGAGTCGAAGGCCGCGTTGTCGTACGTCAAGCTTCCGTATCCATTAGCGGCAATCGAGTAGGTGCCGTCAATCGATTGTTCCGGCGTACTCGTCCCTTCGAAGTTCTGATCGTCTATTCCGAAGAAGTCGCAAAGGCCCGTACCTGAGCAAACAGGCGGAACACCTTCACGAACCGGACCCTTCGGTCTGGCAGTTCCTTCGTCCAGCGAAGTGTTGAACTGACCCACTTCGGCATAACCGAGGAAGCTGCTGCCGATGGAAAATACGGACGCCCCAAGAGTAGCACTCGAGAAGCCCGCGGAGCCTTGGCCGTACGACGAGCCGCCCGCTTCGCCGTCCGGGTCAATATCGATAACCCGGAGAACCTCAGGACCTACTACATAATAGGCAATGTTCGTGTCCGCACCGGTAATTCCCGTGACCATGCCGCGTCCAAGCGAATCAGTGCTTCCGACAGTCGATCCACCGGGAATGGTTTGGCCCGTGTTAACAGTTCCGCCAAGGTTCCTGTCAAACGTCCCAGTAATGTTACCGGAACCGTCCACCGCAAATACGCCACCTTCGTCCACTTCCGTAAGTTCATCGCCGGAGTCTGCGAACCCGGAAGCCACGAACGCGAACGAAGCGCTCGTAGGGGCCGCTGTCGACGTCTGAAGATCCAGGCTTCCAGACGAAGTCGCGGAACTGTCAAATTGTATGATCAGCGCATGATTGGGATTTGCGTAGTTCAGCGCGAAGGTTTCCGTGCCGCCCACGCCTGGCAATAGACTGGCAGTGGTGATAGTTAAGGTGGCATTGCCGCTTCCATCGTTTGCCAAGGTTAACAATCCGCCCGTGATAGCGTCGTCCGGCACGTTCAGATCGAAACCATCATTGTAATCCTGCTCGCCGCCGAGAACCGTGCCCGAGCCGTCTTGTGCGATGGTCACCACGCCCGCAACAGAATAGGGGCATTCACCGTCGCAGTTTTCAATACCTGATGCGTAGAATACGAAGTTCGCCGACAGCACTCCCGTAATGCTCACGGTTACAGAGGCGCTGCGGGAAGGATGGGCCACCGAGGTCGCAATGATTGTCACTGGACCTCCGCCGCTTGGCGCTGATGGGGGAGCTGTATATACGCTGGTGCCTCCATTGGGGGTCTGCGTGGGATTGAACGAGCCGCAAGCTCCTGTTGGCATGCAAGTCCAATTCACTGCACTTCCTGAATGAGAGACGACCGCAACGACGTTCGAGCTTGCGCCCGCCGCTAATGTGGTAGGAGCAGTTGTAATTGTCACGTGATGTGAACTTCCACCGCAGCCTGCTACGCCCAATGCGACAACCGCCAACAATACAATCCAGAGGGTTCCGCGGTTCATAGCGTCCCTCCCTTAGTTGCAGATGTGGCTGTGCCCTTTCCAGCGTGCAAATAGACAATGCCATGTTCGTTGCGAAGGACGTATGCGTGTCCATTCGTGGTCACCACGCGAGCAATCAAAACTTGCTTGCCTCGCACGGCCTTCATCACTCCGTTTACCCGAACGCTGTCGCCTGCGCTAACCGAAAGCGCGCCCTTGCCCTTGAATGCGTAGCTTCCCAAGCTCGCATCCACCGGGCCGGCATTCGTTTGAATCATCAGATGGGAGCCAATCAATGTCGCTGTTCCACGGGCGGGAGTTTTCTCCACGCTGATCACCGTACCGGTCAGCGTTACTTCCTTGGCTATGTCGTACCATGGGTGGGCAGTGGTTTGGGTGGATACATCGCTAGTTTGAGCGTGAAGCGGCAACGCCGACATGCAAAAAGCCAAGGCCAATACAGGTAAAACTCTAAACCGCCAGTTCATGAATTCCTCCTCGTCGTTTTTCATCGTTCTTGAGAAAAAGTGATTGTAGACTGCACCCGCGCGCGCACTATATGTCGATTCACAACTTCGACTCAATTGCGAAATTAGACCTCGTGTCGTTATGGCCATCGGTCATTCTTTTAGCTCGCTCTCGTCCATGGAATGGATCCGTCCGTCAGGAGCGAGAGGGCCGCGGGATGACCCGATTTTCACATCAGACTTATACAGTTCCCCGCGTGGATATCGCAGAATCGGTACCCTGACAGCAATAGAAGTCGGGTGAGATGATTGTGAATTTTATGTGTAGGTCTAACTCCATCATATAGCGCCATTTGCTGTTGCAACTGCCTCCGCCGCGAGAGACAATCTCTCGCTACCCTGAACTCGGGCCCCTACCAATGAACAGTTTCTCGAACAGCTCTCCCGCGATTTTTCGCTTTGGGCCATTTGAATTGAGGCCTCAAGCCCGTGAACTATACAAACACGGAATAAAGATTCGGCTTCGCCCGCAGCCTTTCAAGGTTCTGCACCTGCTGCTGGACCATGCTGGCAGCGCGGTCACTCGCGAAGAATTGCACCAGGAGCTTTGGCCTTCGAACACTTTCGTGGATTTCCAGCACGGGTTGAACACAACCGTAAAGGAGCTTCGTGGAGCATTAGGCGACTCCGCCACCGACCCTCGCTACATCGAGACCTTGCCCAGGCTCGGCTATCGCATCATGGTCCATGTTGATGTGGAAACCGTCCCCATCGGTGCGCCGGTTGCTAGTCCCGCTCCGCCCATTGATCTAGAAAATCCGGCCAGCGAAAATATCCCAGATGAAACTTTCTCCCACGCCCCGCGGTCCCGCCGCTGGCCGCTGCTTTTGGCGATTGTAGTTGTCCTGCTGGCCGTGCTCGGCCTTTGGTTTCAGTCCTACCGCTCTCGGCTTCGCCCGCTGTCACCTGAAGGCAGAGTGATGCTGGCCGTTCTGCCTTTCGCGAACTTAACCGGAGATGAACGCCAGGAATATTTCACTGACGGCATGACCGAAGAAATGATCGCGCAGCTTGGACGGCTGGACCCCGACCACCTCGGAGTCATCGCCCGCACCTCCGTAATGCACTACAAAAATAGCCCGGAGCAGATCAGCCAGATCGGCCGCGAACTTGGTGTCCAATACGTTTTGGAAGGCAGCGTCCGTCGTGATGCGGACAAAGTGCGCATCACCGCGCAGCTAATTCAAGTGAAAGACCAGAGCCATCTCTGGTCTCGCCAGTACGATCGTGAACTCAGCCACTTGCTCACTCTGCAAGGCGAGATCGCCCAGGAAATTTCTGGTGAAATTCAACCCGCGCTTGGCCGGACGGTGAAGCCATCCGGTAGCGTGCGCTCGTCCACTCCGCCCGCTCCAAAAAATTACGAAGCCTACGACCTCTACCTGAAAGGCCGCTATTATTGGAACAAACGGACCGGGTCGGGCTTCGAACAGGCCGTCCAGAGCTTCACCGAAGCCATCGCGAAGGATCCGGGCTACGCTCGCGCGTATGCCGGATTGGCCGATTCCTACGCTTTGATGAGCGCCTATTACATCGCTCCTCCCAGCGAACTCATTCCTAAAGCGCGCGCCGCAGCGCTGAAAGCTCTGGAACTCGATCAGGATCTCGCCGACGCTCATGTCTCGCTCGCTTTGATCGCACAGAATTATGATTGGGACTGGCAGACTTCCGAAAAAGAATTTCGCCGCGCGATTGCCCTGGACCCCAATTACGCCACCGCTCACCACTGGTACGCCGAACATCTCGCGTTCCTCGGCCGCTTCGATGAAGCGTTTCCCGAAATGCAGCGCGCCCGTGAACTCGATCCTCTCTCCTTGATCATGCAGGCTGACAATGCCGTCTTTCTCTACTACTCACGCCAGTATGATCGAGCGATCCAGCAGTTCCGCGCTGTTTTGGACTTGGATCCGAATTTTCCCCGCGCCCACATGATCTGCTACGTCTACGTGCAGCAAGGCCGTTTTGCAGATGCCCTCGCTGACATTGAAGCTTGGCGCCGCATCGAACCTGGTTACTGGGCTGATGCCGATGAAGTTTACGCGTACGGTCGCCAAGGCAAGCCAGATGAGGCGCGCCGCGCATTCGACAATTTCCAACGAGCGATTCGCGGCCTACCCATCGATCCTTTTGTTTTGGCGGGCCCCTACCTCGGGCTCGGCGACACCGACCAGGTCTTGGCGGCACTCGAAAAATCCGTGACTGCCCACTCCCCCGGCCTGACCGCCCTGAAGGTCGATCCCATTTTCGATCCCCTCCGCATGGCCCCACGTTTCCAGTCCTTGCTAGACCGCGTCGGCCTCGGTAGTTCAGCGAAGTATTAGAAAAAGCCACGCGCGGTTCGGCGCACCACGAATACTTCTCGCCGAGTCTGTATCGGAGTGTGCCGCGCTGAATTGCGCCTTTCGTTCCTGCAAAGGGTGCGGATTTGATTCGGACGACTGGTTGAATCCTCCCGCCCCTAGTGATCCAGGCGGGCGGCAGATTCACACGCGGCTTGAGGGGCCGCGGTAAACACGGGGACAAGGCGCGTGGATTCCTTCGCGCTAATCAATCGCGACGACTGAGGCGCGAATTTAATCTCGAGATCGCTCGCAGTATCCGGAACCACTCGAAAGAATCCGTCCTCAATGTTCTCTGACGAAATTTGGATTTGTGGCGAGGGCTCGCCATCTAATTCAAGCGCATGTATGCCGCCGTCGTGGGTCACCACACAGTTGAAAGCAACACTTCCACAAGAGTTTTGTTGGAGAAGAAAATTGCTAAAGTCGGCCTCATTGTCCAGTAAGCGTACCCGGATTTGCCGGTACTGGTTTGCAGGGATGCGCACGTCCCCCAACGCACTTGTCGCACACGAATCTTCGCTATGCGCCAGCAGATCTACTTGTTCAGGCTGTGTCGCCAGCTTCGGCGCCAACTCTTCCCAGCCGGGCGATTTATCGTCAGCGGTCGCGCTGGGATTCGCCTCAACACCTCGCATCGTCACAAAAATATGATCGGTCCGGTCAGCGTCACCACTGGTGGACGGCACCTGCGATGATGTAACTCGCACTCGAACATTGCCGGTTGCCGTACCAAGCGAGCAGTTCGGAATGCTGCCGGCTACCGTGCCGCCCCCACCTCCGGGATTCGACACAATCAATAAACACGAGTCGCCGCATCCCATTAAACCAAGGAAAAGTGACACAACCGTAACAAGCGGTCCTGGAGAGGAGAAAATCCCTGCTGGAAACCTGGGAGCCCGGGGCATAGGACGCCTCAATTGCGCGCATTATGCTCGCAGTTCTGAGCCACGTCAATCCTCTTTCTCCTCGCGAGCCGTCCCCCGGCGGGCGCCGCACCGGCGTCCATTCCAGCAAATTACAACTCACCGGGGTGCCGAAACTTTTCTGCGCCTCCCGCAGAAAAGGCTCGGGTTCTAACTTGCGGGTTGTGGATTTAGGTTCGGCCAACACTGTCACTTTTGACAATTCCCTCTGTGCCTCTTTTGACGGATTATCGCGGAGTGAAATTGCGTTCGCTTCGGATGGCTAAGTCCCTCTAACGGGTATATAAAAAAACGCACAAAGTATTGACCGCATCGAAAAGGAGAAACTCCGTGAAAACGTTCATGACTGCGGCTCTTTTGATGGCAGGAATCTTCTTGTCCCAAGCCGGTTCGGCCCTTGCCCAGAGTACGGCGCAATCCCCGGCGGCGGACAAAGACGCAACCGCACAGCAAATCGAGTTGATGCGGAAGGACCTGCGTTCGATACGCAAGCAGCTCGTCGCCGCAAATCTGAAGCTTACCGACGACCAAGCCACCAAATTTTGGCCGGTCTATGATCAGTACATCGCGGAGCTGGTGAAGGTCAACAACCCAAAATACGCGCTGCTCAAGGAATACTTCGATAGCTATGGCACGATAAGCCCCGAACAGGCCGATAGCATGACAAAACGCCTCCTCGCCTTAGACGTCTCCGTGGCCGAACTTCGTCAGAAATATCAGTCAAACTTCCGCGCCGTATTGCCTGCGAAGGAAACGGCGACCTTCTTTCAAATCGACCGGCGCATCGCCATGATGATCGATCTGCAACTCGCGTCGCAAATCCCGTTGGTGCAAGAGTAGCTCTGCGCCGGTTAGCCTCCAACATTTCTGTGCTGCGGCAATTGATGATTAGTGAGACTATCAGCCGGGGCGCGGGCCGTTCCACGCGGTACTCGACTTTAGAGTATCTTCCGGCCCGCCTTCGGCAATCGCCGACAATCTTAAGGAGGATTTTGCAAATGGGTTCACTCTTCAAGGACGCACGCAGCGATACGCAACGAAATGCGCTCTCACCTGCCGGTGAACTTTCCTCCTCCGACGCTTCACACGCAACAATCGCGAGCGGAACCCCCTCTCGGCGAACTTTCTTCAAAACGACAATAGGCGGAGCTGTCGCCGGATTAGTAACTGCAGCCGGAATAGATTCCCTCGCGCCACGTCCCGTAATGGCGCAGTCCACGCTCACTCCCGACGCCGCACTGCAGCAATTGATGGACGGCAATCGCCGTTTCGCCGCTGGAAGTTTAACCGCCTGCGACCACGACCTTTCCATATTGAAAGCGCATACAGTAGATAAGCAGGAACCCTTCGCGGCCGTATTGTCATGCGCGGACTCGCGCGTCCCCGTCGAGCTGATTTTCGATCAAACTCTCGGCCAGATTTTTGTCGCGCGCCTAGCCGGAAATTTCGCTGCCCCGGAAATTATTGCGAGCCTGGAATACGGCGTGGCAGTTCTGGGGACGAAGGTAATCGTGGTGCTGGCACACAGTGGTTGCGGCGCAGTGAAAGCCACCATCCAAGGCAAAGAAGTTCCCGGCCAGATCAGTTCCCTCTTCGCCTACATCCGCCCCGCCGTTGATCAAGCCGGGACAAACCTGGAAGCCGCCGCCAAAGCAAACGCCAAGATTCAAGCCGGCCTTCTGCGTCAGGCCTCCACAGTCATTTCCTCCATGGTAAAAGAAAACAAAGTAAAGGTCGTCGCCGGATACTACGACCTCGCCACCGGCACTGTCTCACTCGTCGAGTAGCGCGATTTGGTGGGGCAAGGGGGAACCGCTCCCTCGGCGAGAAGCTCGGGAAATAAAAGAAGTGCTGGACCGCTGAAGCTTCGTCGCGTGGATTTCTTTGGATGTGCCGTGTGTTGCCGGAGATCCTTTATTTTAATTAGTGGCGAACTTTTAGCGTCTTGGCAAACTCGCTGAGTTCCCGAGCTCGCGCTTCAAGAGAATCCCATTCTGCGAGCATGACGCCGCACCTGGGACAAAGCATCAGGTAGACCAATTCGCCTTTATCGTGCGCTCCAAACGTGAAATTCGGCGGCACTTTGCAGGTGGAGCACACGAAAATTGCCGTCCCATTTCGAGCCTTCATTCCCGACAAGTGCTTTTCAATCACGTTAGCTACCTCGCTTCACTATCATCACTTGCTGCTCGCAGTTCATTCACTCAGCTTTACGCTTTCCGTGGACATCAGCCGGCTTTTCCCCTGTGACAGGCGAAGGCTCGGCCAGTCCCCTTGCGCCAAATCTTACACCCGTCGGGCAGCAACATTTCAAGTGCCAGACCAGCCGATCTCTCAGGAATTAGGTTCAGGAGGAATCAGAATGTTTTCCGCTCTGGTGCGCAAACTGGGAACAAGCCAACGGAATAGAAATGTTGCCGCGATTGCTCCAGCAAGTTGCGCCGCTACAAACGGGAGCACGTCAACGGGTCGAATTCCCGCGAACGTGTCCGACAATGACCGCGCGATCGTGACCGCCGGATTCGCAAACGATGTCGACGCCGTAAACCAATACGCGGAGGTGATGTAGGCGGCCACCGCGAACGCTACCATGTCCGAGCGTTGCCGCGCGCAACCCCAAATCACGCAAATTAGACCGAAGGTTGCCACGAATTCACTGAATAGTTGCGCTGAACCGCTTCGCGCATGGCTGGACACCGAAATTGCGTGCAGGCCGAACATCAGGTGCGCGGCGATTGCGCCGCAGATCGCTCCAACAACTTGTGCCGGAATGTAGCACACCGCCACCGTCCACGACACACCGTGCTCCATCGCATTCACGAGCGTAACGGCGGGATTAAAATGTCCCCCAGAGATCGGGCCGAACGTGAGGATTAACGCAAGCAGCGCAGCACTGGTTGCAATGCTGTTGGCAAGAAGCGCTAGGGCCGCGTTGCCACCGGCCAAACGTTCTCCCATGATCCCGGAGCCAACCACGGAGGCGACTAAAAATCCGCTACCCGCGAACTCCGCAACAATTTTGCGCAAAAGCGTCTGCGTCACTGTTTCCCGATGCGATCGATTTCTTTTTTGATTGCAAGAGAGTCCAGGCTTGCGAGCGGCAGGCTCAGAAACAAATCGATTCGTCGTTTTAGTGTTAGAAAGGCCTCGCGGAACGCCCGCTCAATCTCTACCGACGAACCGCTCACTGCCGCGGGGTCTGGAATTCCCCAATGTGCCGTCATGGGCTGGCCGGGCCATATGGGACAGAGTTCTTTCGCGGCGTTATCGCAGACCGTGAATACAAAATCCATCGTTGGCGCGCCGGGCCTGGAGAATTCCTCCCAGTTCTTGCTTCGCGCACCTTCCACCGGCAGATTGGAGGACTTCAGCAGCTTGAGCGCTTCTGGACGTACGATCCCTGAGGGAGAACTTCCCGCGCTATACGCGGTGAAATAGCGGTCGCGTTTACCGTTGAGGACGGCTTCGGCCATTATGGACCGAGCCGAGTTACCCGTGCAGAGGAACAGAACGTTGTAATGTTTCGACATGAATATTTTTAACACTTCTCATAACGTGTAAACCCGACCAACGCCGCTTTCCAGCCGACGACGGACCTGCGGTTGTGGCCGTTCGCCGACCGGTCCACGCGGCACCAGCGCTCAAATCTCACGCGGGCTTTACCGCACGTATAAAGGCGCTAAAGAATTTCCCGTCCACTTGCGGGGCCAGCGCATCCACATCGAAGCCCTGACCGGATAGAAATTCACGCGCGTCTTCGACGTGATACACGCGGGTGGGTTCGATGTCCGCCTCCACGAAGCCGGCGCCGGTAAGCTTGTTCAAATACTCTTTTTCCTCAAGCGCTCCCGCGATGCACCCCACCCACAAGAGAACGCTCTTGCGAATCTCGGGAAGCATTTCACCGCGTGTCACCACGTCGGATACGGCAAAGCGCCCGCCCGGTTTTAAAACGCGGAAAGCTTCGCGCAGTACTGCATCCTTATCCGCAGAAAGATTGATCACGCAATTCGAGATGATCACATCCACGGAATTGTCGGGAAGCGGAATATGCTCGATTTCTCCCTTCAAGAATTCCACGTTAGCCACTCCCGCTTTCTTCTTGTTTTCGTTTGCCAGGGCGAGCATTTCATCGGTCATGTCCAGGCCGTAGGCTTTTCCAGCGGGGCCAACACGCTTGGCGGAGAGCAGTACATCGATGCCGCCACCGGAGCCGAGATCGAGCACGGTCTCCCCTGCGTTGAGCTTGGCCAGAGCCGTAGGATTCCCGCAACCCAACGAAGCGAGCATCGCCTCACTTGGAATTTCCCCTGACTGTTCCGCGTCGTAGAGATTGGATGTTATGGGGTCGCAGCCACAACTGTTTACCGGCGCCGCACCGCAGCATGAGCTCCCGCCGCTGGTTACTCGGAGCGCCGCATTTCCATATTTTTCTTTCACCACATCTTTAATATTTGTCTCTGCCATGATGTCTCCCTACTTGCAGATTTGGATCACGTCTCGCGGCGATACCGCTTTATTCAGCGTGCAGCATTCCGCATATAAAAATTGCAATACTTCCTGCAGCGCCTCAGTGTTTGCCGTATATCGCAGGAATGTGCTTTCGCGGTTCACCAAAACGAGGCCTTCGTTTCTCAACTTATCGAGGTGATGCGACAAAGTGGAGTTCGGAATGTCGAGTTCCTCTTGAATCTCGCCCACCACCAGCCCCTCGGGATGCGCCGACAGCAGCAATTGCATAATTCGCAGGCGTGGCTCAGTTCCCATCGCCGAAAACATATCGGCGAACCTGGCCACCTGCTCTGAGTTCTTCTTGCCGGATGTGCTCGTGCCCATATTTCGATACTTGCAGAAATAGGGATGGTTGTCAACGCGTAAGTTATGACCGCGGATAGTCCCCAATTGTCTTGGTCAATGCCTTGCTATCAGCTAACAACAACCGTCACATTCGATTACTCAAAGGAGAAAAATCTATGAAGAAGATGCGTGCAGTGGCGTTGATGGCAGTAATCGCACTCGGTTTTGCGGGAGCGGTGAAAGCAGCGAATGCGTCATGCTGCGATTCAGCCGACTGCTGTGCCTCCTCCTGCGACGGGTGCTAACAACAAACGCGGGTAGTTAAGCACGGAGGGCGCGAGCCAGACGGTTCGCGCCCTCTTTTGTCAGTTTTCTAACCAGGAGTTGACAGCTATTGCTTAAAGATCACGGGAGGGCCGCTGACTCGCTTGGCCTGGAGGGCGACAGTGACCTCGACGCGGTCGGCAATCTTAATGAACGGAATGCCACTGTCCATCCCGTAGTCCTTGCGATCGAACGCCATTGTCCCTTTAATCTCGCCGGAGCTTTTGCTTTCTCGATCGACGGTTAGGACCAGCGTATCGGCTTTGGTCACTCCGCGTATCGTAAAGTTGCCCTGCACATCAAAAGCGTTGGGCCCGGTCTGCACAATCTTTGTTGACTTAAACGTGATCAATGGATCCTTCTTAACGTCGAAGAAGTCTTTGCTCTTCAGCTTGTCGTCCTTAAAACCACTTCCGGTGTTCACACTGGCTGCCTGAATCTTGACGTCCAAAACCCCAGTCGAAACGTCGGGAGACGTGAATGTCAGGGTTGCGTCCCACTTCTCGAAGTTCCCTTCGAGAGCCACCGACGACTTTACGAAAAATTTAATGGAGCTCGTTTCCGGCGTAATCGTGAAAACCGGAGCCTGGGCTCGCGTAAGTGATGGGAATACCATCAACGCTGCAACGCAGAGGATAGTAGCTAACCGCATAGAACACCTCCCCGACATGAATAGAACCTCCAAAGGTGATGCCATCGATACTCTGCCTGTTGCTCGTTGATTGCTATTGTCAAAAATAACAAGAAATGCGTCGCCTGGAGTCGTTAGCTAAGTCCCGCGCAGTCACATTGGGTGCCGATCCTAGCGGCAGGCCGCCGCATGAGCAGTGAAGTTCAGGGCACGGGAATTCTGTACAAATTTCTCCGGTTGGTGGAGACGCTAAAAGAGTAAAGCTCCGGAGTGATCGCGGACTCCACGTCGTGCGGCACTGCAATCGCTCCCGTAACTCCCCTCAATTCTTCACCGTTCCTCGCACCTTGCTCGGGGAGTTTCGGCAACGCGCCATTTTTTCCCATTGGCAGGAAGTAGCTTTTATCTTCCTCCTTTAGAAAACTCAAAACCAGATACGATTCGCCCGGGTCCCAACCCACGACGCAGATCGCGCGGCAAAGCGCTGTGGTAGTTCCGCCAGCGATGGAGTACGACATCAGCCGATAGGGCTGCTCCTCATCTTTAGATAAATTTTGTCCAAAGACGGCCCAATTGCCGCTGGGCGAAACTGCAATCAGGTCGAGAATTGGCTGATCGAGCAACATTCGCTCGCCGCTGCCATCCTGTTTCCTGGTAAACATATAATTGGCTCCATTTCGACTGCCGCGAAAAATCAAATCTCCGTCCGGCAAGAAATACGGTGAATCCTCATTGTCGTCGGAAGGAAGCTGTTGCGGCGAGCTTCGCCGGTCCGTGGACGCGATCCACAAATGTGAAATCCGTTTGGCGTCTTTGCGAACGAACGCGATGCGCTTACCATCCGGGGAGAGTGAGTAATCTTTCCCTTCGGTGTTGACTTCGATTTCGTACCCCGGGAGCACTCGCTCGCTTTGTCCTTTCGCCAGGTCCGTTCTCCACAACTCGGCGACTTCTTCCCTTCCCGTGCTTCTCAGGTAATAAAGTGTTGAGCCGTCTCTGGTAAAAGTCGACTCGGAGGAATTCCCTTCTGAAGTGACTTGGCGATCGCTATTCTTATTGTGAATCCAGGTGGTTGCGTCTACATATCCCACCGACGTGATGAACGATTTGCCATCATTGGCCATGGCGAAACCTTCTTCTTCGGTGGGACCCGAAGTCACTTGTTCTGGTTCGCCAACCGGAAAGCGTTGCCGCCAGATATGGAAGGCGCCGTTCTGTTTAGCGCTAACAAACACCCATTTGCTGTCGGGACTCCACGCGCCGCTTGTGCAAGTAGCATCCTGCGGCCCAACTAAATGTTCCTGTCCGCTACCGTCGAACGGCACCACGCGGCATTGCGTCAACTTACCGAGCGAATTCATTAACACCACCAGCACCCAGCGCCCATCCGGCGACATATAAGAATGGTGAACCATGCTTCTCTCACCCGGCGGTACGTAAACATTCCGGCTCCGGCCGCGGGCCTCATCTGCGGTCACCAAATTCATATGCAAACCGCCCTTAATCTCGCTGAAGAGCAGCTTTTTCCCGGAGTCGATCCAGGTCAGCGAAGACGCATTGCTCATCATCAAACGGGGTTCGCCTCCAAGCACGGCGACCTCCCAGGTGTCCCAGGGATCCACTGTTCCAAACGCGACGCGGCTGCCGTCGGGCGAAAAAGTTGGCGACATCTTTTGCATCTTGTCGCCGTGGGTCAATTGCACGGGCTCGCCGTTGGGCAGCATCTTTAGCCAAATGTCTCCCAAGCCGAAGAATGTGTCCTGGCCGCGAATGTAAGCCAGCATTCTTCCGTCCGGCGACAACGCCGGATATACGGCCGAGTCCGTATAAAAAGTTATCTGTTCCCAACTGCCGGAAGCTTTCTTTGGCTGCGGCTGAAAATGCAGATACAAAAAAATCCCGGCGGCCAGTAGGAGAATAGCGGCCAGAGATCCTGTCCAAGCTAATGTCCACCACTTCTTATTCCTCTCCAGCGCGACTTTCTCAGTCCCGCTTTCCCTGTCCCTGTTCAACCGTTGCAGATCGGTGCGCAATTCCGCCGCGCTCTGGTAACGCAGGTTTCGATCCTTCTCCATCGCCTTTTGAACAATTTCATCCAGCTTCTGCGGAATGGCTCGATTCACTTGCGAGGATGGCGACGGCGTGCGCTCAAGGATGGCGTGGAATATCAGGGCCGACGTATTGCCCTGAAAAGGAAGAACTCCCGTACACATCTCGTACAGCATGGTTCCCAGGGAAAAAAGGTCGGTGCGAGAATCCAAATCCTTGCCGCTGACTTGTTCGGGCGACATGTAAGCCACCGTTCCCAGAGTTGATCCAGGACTGGTAAGATGCGCGGGTTCATCGGCCGTCATCGAATCTGAAGTGGTCCCGGGACCTCCGAAAATCTTCGCTAGTCCGAAATCCAGAATCTTGGCGTCTCCGCGCTTGGTGACAAAAATATTCCCGGGCTTGATGTCGCGATGAACGATCCCTTTTGCGTGGGCGGCTTCCAGCGCATCCGCAATTTGCTTCGCCAAAGGAAGGATGATCTCCACCGGCATGGGCTTATTTGCCGCCAAATGGCGAAGCGTCTGGCCTTCTAAATACTCCATCGCTATAAACGAACGGCCATCTTGTTCGCCGATGTCGTAAATGGTGCAAATATTGGAATGATTCAAAGCGGAGGCAGCCTGAGCTTCCAAAAGAAAACGCGCGCGAGCGTTTTGATCTTTATCGAATTCCGGCGGCAGGAACTTCAGTGCGACGAAGCGGTGCAGTCGAATGTCCTCGGCCTTGTAAACCACTCCCATGCCGCCGGCACCGAGTTCCTCGATGATGCGGTAGTGCGATATGGTATGCCCGAGGAGCGATTGGGAATCCCTCATCTGGCGACATCTTAAGTGGGGGTCAAAGCCAAGTCAACGAACGGAAATCCAGGCGCTTGCGCCCGTCTATCTTCCATTCCACAATCTCCGTGTCTTTTACTAAGGAGCCTGCTCCGAATGCCACTGCCATCGTACGTTGAGACTGTAAGGGCCAAAGTAGGAAATGACCTGCTCATGCTTTCGTCCGCATCCGTGATGCTCTTCGATGACAAAAAACGCCTCCTCCTGGCGCAGAACGCGGACTCCGGCCTTTGGATGACGGTCGGCGGCGCCATCGAGCCGGACGAAACGCCCGCCGACGCCGCTGTTCGAGAGTGCTGGGAAGAAACGGGCATGCTGATTGAACCAACAGCTTTGCTGGGCGTCTTTGGCGGTCCAAAGTTTCGAATTAATTATTCAAACGGTGACACGGCGTCGTACGTTGTAATTGCCTTCGAGGCTCGATGGATTGCCGGCGAACCTCGCCCGGACGGCGTGGAGCTTTCGGCGCTGCGCTTCGTCTCGCATGACGAGGCCCTGGCGCTGCCCATGTCACCCGCCTCGAAAGAATTAGTCAGCCGGGCTTTCAATCGCAACGCAACGGCGACTCCATATTTTGCCCACCCAGCCTGGCGCCCAAACATTTCCTGAACTTCACAAACCACAGAAAGGATTCGGCACCGCCGCGAGTTTTAATGATGCGGCGCGGAAGGATTTGCCACCCGTCTGACACCAACTCCCTTTAGCGTGGTAATATTGCGCCCAACGTAACGTCTCAAGGGCAAGCGCTAGCAGGAGACTAAAGAATGGCGGGATCGGAATCCGCGCAAGTACCGCTGGAAACTCTTGTTCCCAGCGCCGCTTCCGTTGTTCCAAGCGCTGCCGCAACCCTGCCCGCCGCTAAGGTTACACCGCGTCACTCCGCTCTCGTCCGCATCACTCACTGGATCACAACGCTGTGCTTCTTTGCCCTGCTCGTCACCGGATTAGAAATTGTGATCTCTCACCCGCGCTTTTATTGGGGCGAAACCGGAAATGTCCTGACGACACCGCTGTTTAGAATTCACATCCCTTCCTCGCGGTCATTGGTGCCCACTGGCTATGGGTACGTATTGCCGGACCAGAACGGCTGGAGCCGCTATCTCCATTTTCAAGCGGCTTGGATTGTCGTGCTGACCGGCTTGCTCTACGTAATCTCCACCTTTTTTACCGGACATTTGTGGAAAGATTTGCTCCCCGGCAAATCGGATTTTTCATGGCGCAACTTATCGAACACAATCGCCGGCCATCTGCGGCTCGCCCGGCCGAGTGAGGCAGAAGCGTGGTCCTACAACGTGCTTCAACGCCTCAGCTACCTCTTCGTGATCTTCGTTCTGTTCCCGCTAATAATCTGGACCGGCTTGGCAATGTCGCCCGCATTTGTTTCCGCGTTTTCAGTTACCGTCACATCGTTGGGTGGCCAACAAACCGCGCGCACGATTCACTTCTTCGTCACCATCGCTCTCGTTCTCTTCTTGCTGGTTCATGTGGTGATGATTTGCGTTGCCGGATTCCAGAGCCGCATGCGAGCCATGATTACCGGAAAAATGATCGCCGGCCAGGTGATCGCAGAAGAGGTGGCCACGAATCAGGCCGCTACAGACACGGAGCAGACATGACCGATCTCTCGCGCCGCAAACTAATCCTCGGCGGACTCGCAGCCACCGCGGGCGTTGCGGGCCTGGGCGTGGCCGCGCGCATCGCGGAAAAATATGGACTAATCCCGCCTGATCACGGCGGAATTTACGGCCTCGGCACCACGCTTACCTATGCTTCGCACCGTCTGCTCACACGGCACTCGATGGCCCGTGAATTTTCTCAGAGCCAAATTTCCAGACCTCCGCTTGCTAACGAAATGCCTCCTCTCACGGACGCGTACAAGAGTCTTCAAGCCGGAGGATTTGCTGATTGGCGTCTCACCGTCACCGGCATGGTCGATCGCCCTGCCGCGTTTTCGCTCGCCCAACTCAAAAGCTACCCGCGTCGTAGCCAGATCACTCAGATCGCGTGTGAAGAAGGCTGGTCGTATATTGCCGAGTGGATCGGCGTTCCTCTCTCGCACGTTCTCGACCTCGTCGGTGTCCAGCCGCAAGCGAAATATATCGTTTACTTCTCCATCGATCCCGACTGGTGGGACAGCATCGACATGGCCGACGCGATGCATCCGCAAACTTTTCTCGCCTATGGAATGAATGGCGACGAACTTCCCACCGGTAACGGCGGCCCGCTCCGCATGCGCGTCCCTCGCCAACTCGGCTACAAAAGCGTGAAATTCATCACTCACCTGACCGTCACCGACACCCTGAAAGACTTCGGCAAAGGATTGGGTTCCATGGAGCCGGAAGCCGGCTATTCCTGGTACGCCGGAATCTAAGCCGTTCCCCTATCGTCGGAAGCCAGCCTTCGCAGCCCGCATCACGAACCGGACATGCTCCCGCTACCGAACATACAGAAGGAAACTCAGAAGGCTGAGACACAGTGCGAGAATGCCGGCATAACTAGGCTTCTCCCTCGCGATCCCCACTGCGGCGAGAATAAAAGACACCAAGACCGCAACGCCACCGAGAACCCCGAACGCAGTAGCGGTCGAAGATTCTGCTCGCCACCTACCGTGACGATTCAAGTTTTGAATAACTGAGAGCGTAATCGCGGCAACTCCGACAGTGACCCCAATTGAGGAAAGGCTCCAACCGTATTTGGAGACCTTAAACATCGGGAACCTCCCGAAATGACCGGCGGTATATTCGCTGGCGGAAAGCCTATCGACACTCAGCTAGAAGTTCAAGCGGCGGTTGGACTGCATCTGCTTCCTCTCGTAGACAAGCGTACCCTGCGAGTTCAGCTTGAAAGCCCGTAGACGGTGACGACGTCAGTCTTCTGCCCTACGTTTTTTCCTCCATTGGAACTTACGAAGGCCCTATTCCGTAATAAGCAGTTGGGGAACAGATTAATGACGGCTCAAGAAATGACCACACGACATGATCCCCAAACACCGCCGGCGGACTCGGCAACCAAACGAATCTTCTTCGGTCCGAATGGCTTGCGCGCGGGATGGCGCCTGCTAATCTTCATGGCGATCATAATGGCACTGTCGGCCGTGGCGCGAGTAATCATTAAGCGCTTCTTCCCTGCCGCGCTGGATCCAACGCAACTGACGCCTATGCTAATTATTGCGCCGGACTTACTCTTCTGCCTCATCTTGGCGATTGCGTCCGGGATCATGAGCAAGATTGAGGGCCGCAGGCCGGGACAATATGGCCTTCCCGGGAGCGAGGCGCTCAGGAAAAACTTTTGGGTTGGAGTATTGATAGGCCTGCTCGCCACCAGCGGTACGGTGCTCGCAATTTTTGCCCTGCATGGCGCCCGCTTCACAAGCGCGGCAATCCATGGCACCGCGATTTTCACCGCAGCGGCCGCCTGGGGGCTGGCATTTTTGTTTGCCGGTTTGGCCGAAGAATTTTTGTTTCGCGGATACCCGCAGTTCACACTGACGACGGGCATGGGATTCTGGCCGTCCGCGCTTTTGTTGTCAGCTTTATTCGGGTTGGTTCACGCTACCAACGGCGGGGAAAACATTTTGGGGGATCTGTCGGTTGTTTCGTTCGGTCTGTTGCTGTGCCTGTTTCTCCGCCGGACCGGAAATTTGTGGTGTGCGGTCGGCTTTCACCTGGGATATGACTGGGGCCAGACATTCTTGTACGGTGTTCCAAATAGCGGCTTACTACCCTCCCAGAGTCTTCTAAATGCATCGTTAAGTGGACCGCGCTGGCTTACCGGCGGAACGGTCGGGCCGGAGGCCAGCATCTTTTGCCCAATCGTCTTGGCTATCGTGGCCATCGTATTCAGCTCGAAATATCGCGACGCGCGATATCGACCGTTGAGCGCGCCCTCATCTTCCTAGGTCGAACCACCGGGAACGCAGAAAATCTCAATCCAATCGATAGCTCGTGGTTTGCCGTGCCTTGGTTCTCACCACCACAAATGCCAGCAACGACTACCAGCCCATTTGGTCCATGCGCTTAAGAATAATCGCGCTGTAATTATTCATGCGCTCGGGTCTTCGCTTAAGGGGAGCCGGCAGAATCGCGGCGAGCCGTGCCGCCTGCTGCCGGTTGATATTGCGCGCTGCGATTTCGTAATGGTAGCGAGACGCCGCCTCTGCGCCATAAACACCAGGGCCCCATTCAACTACGTTGAGGTATATCTCCAGAATGCGCTGCTTCCCGAGCGCCAATTCGGCCACCGGTACCAGTGTGGCTTCCGCGCCCTTGCGGAGAAACGAGCGGCCCGTTCCGAAGAATAAGTTTTTTACGAGCTGCTGCGTAATGGTGGAAGCTCCGCGAGTGCGCTCGCCTTCCAAATCATCTTGGGCGGCGACTTCGATCTCGTGCCAATCGAATCCGTGATGCTGGTAGAAGTTCGCGTCCTCTGCCGCGACCACAGCGTGCTGAAGATTGGTCGAGATTTGGCTAAGCGGAACGAAGTCGTAGCGCTTGCGATACGGCGTGTGGTGAATCCAGGACTGCAAGCGGCGCTCGATGTGCACTGCAGTTGTCGGTGGGTCGATCCACCGCGCAGCCACCAGGATCAGCGCGGCCAAAGTCCAAAGAAGCGCCACGCCGACCGCAAGCCACAGAAGAAAAGATCGCAGTGAGCCAGTCCGAAGCCGCGCTTTGTTGTCTGTCTCCGGCATCGCAGTCACATCTCAGAATAACAGCCAGTGCTAGCTTCGGTGCTGATGGATGATCTCGCTGGCGCGAACGCAGAATGTTGTTTCTACTCAGCCTGGCGCAATCAGGCCGCAACCGCTATCAGCATCTTTATTAACGCTTAAGCAGCGCGTACTATGGCCCGGTCAAAGGTCCAAACATTAAACTCGGTGTTATGTACGATTACAAATCTTGGTGGGGTACATGCAAACGAGCCCTTGAGAAACGGGCTGTGAACCATCCGATAAGATGGGTTGCCGCTACAACTGTTTTCGCTTTCATGACAGGGGTTAATACCATTTGCGCCTTCTTCGGCGGCCGATCCCTACCGCATTTCAGCCTGGCACTTGTCATCGATGCGTTGAGTACCTCGTGCATCGTTGTAGGGCTGTTTGGATTTACCTTAGTCAGAGTTCTTCGCCGAGAAAAAGACCGGACTAACGCATCAACACGAGTAGACTCGTTAGAGGTCTAAGTTCGTTCTATTTTCACGAGTTTACCGATAATGTTCGGCCTGCTTTCCTTTCACCTCGCAAAGCGGTTCAAACCAAACCGGCTTCGCGTGCGTAAGGGCGAATCAAGATCGACGAAGGCGTAACCCATGTTAATCCCGGCGCGGCACCAACGCTTCCTTCTGCGGTCGAATCACGATACGTCCACTACTGAGATTTTCACGTTACCGCACTCATCGTTCTTCGAAAGCGTGCGGATTTAGATCTCACACGCGAACGACCCGCCGGATCGCCACGCCAATAATCTCATTCCGCGGTATAGATTGTCGGCAACCGCGGGCTGGGCTGGCGCGGTCCGGTCGAATGTACCTATGCTGTCTGATGAGCAGCGAAATGTTGCATCCGGTTGAGATCGGCAATCAGTTCGGGTCCGGTTGGACGCCATCCCAGTCGCTGCTGGGTTTGCACGCTCGATCCGATGAGATCGCGACCAACAAAAGTCGCCATCCACCCGAAATGGGCTGCTGCTTCCTCGCGGGATTTGGACACGATCGGCACCTCCAAACTGCGGCCGATGGCCTCAGCAATGTCCCAAAACAGCACTCCCTCTTCGGCAACCGCATGATACCTGGCCCCTGCTTCTTGCTTCTCTAGCGCCAGCCTGTAGAGGCGCGCGGCGTCCAAAACGTGTACGCCCGCCCAACGGTTAAGTCCGTCGCCCACATATGCTGACACGCCCTTCTCGCGCGCCGCCGCAATTGCATAGGTAACCAGTCCCTGTTTCATCGTGTTGTGAACTTGCGGAAGGCGTACCACCGACGCCCGCACGCCACGCTCCAGCAACTTCTCAGCCGTCGTTTCCGAAGCACGGGGATACACGGGAGAAGGCGGAAGCGGTGCGTCGTCCTCTGTAGGCATTCGACCCTCTGCCACCGTCGCCAACCCTGAAGTGACCAGCAGTGGCCGCTCGGATCCTTCCAGCGCCGAGCCAAGTGTTTCGATAGCGCGCTTATCCACCTCGCAGTTCTCAGCAAAGTTCGAAAAGTCGTGGATAAAGCCCGTGTGAATCACGCCATCGGACATCGCTGCACCGCTACGCAAGCTTTCGAGGTCGGTGAGATCGCCCCGGTGCGCCTTCGCGCCGGACGCAATCAGAGATTTGGCGCCCGCATCCGAGCGAGCCAGTCCAATCACTTGATACCCTGCGTTGATCAACTCCGGAACGATAGCAGAACCGATAAAACCAGTTGCTCCAGTAAGAAAAATCTTCATAAATCGCTCCTTTGAATCAAGGTTTTGGAATACAAAATTAGTGCGTGGCCTGACTTGCTGCCCGAACATTCTCGGCAATTGAGTTGAGCGCTGTGATCGCATCCGGCGGTAGTTCGAGCGTTGCAGCGCCAAGGTTTTCTCGTAGATGATTTATGGAAGACGTGCCGGGGATCGTCAGAATGTTAGGAGACCGCTGCAGCAGCCAAGCAAGCGCTACCTGCATCGGAGTTGCTCCGAGTTTCGCCGCTACCCGATCGAGTTCCGAAGACTGTAACGGCGTGAATCCTCCCAACGGGAAAAACGGCACATACGCGACGCCTTGCTTCGCGAGATCGTCTAGGAAGGCATCGTCACTGCGATGCGCCACGTTGTAGAAATTCTGAACGCAAACGATCTCCGTGATTTTCTTACCTTCATGAAATTGCCGGGGAGTGATGTTGCTGAGGCCGATGTGACGAACCAGCCCCTGACGCTTCAACTCCGCGAGCGCGCTCAAGGGTTCCTCGATGGACCCTTCCGATGGCGTCAACATTCCCCCCACGCGAAGGTTGACAGCGTCAAGTGCATCGAGACCGAGATTCCGAAGATTGTCGTGAACGCCGTCGATTATCTCTTTACGCGAAAGCGCGGGATTCCAGGATTTGTCATCACCTCTACGGCAGCCCACTTTGGTTACGATGAATAGCCCGGCCCGATAAGGATGCAGAGCCTTCTTGATAATTTGATTGGTCACATGCGGGCCGTAGTAGTCGCTGGTGTCGATGTGATTCACGCCGGAGGCAATCGCCTCTCGCAGAACCGCAATCCCGGCGTCAATGTCCCGTGGAGGTCCCCAAACTTCAGGACCGGCGAGCTGCATTGCTCCGTAGCCCATCCGGTACAAGCTGGTTGAGGTGCCGTGGAGTGTGAAAGTGCCGCCAAGCTTCGTAGATTTCGTCATCGTGTCTTTTCCTCCCACCTGCAAGCCATTTTTGGTAAACTGGAGACTGTCTCCACTTAATCAGATTACCGGAGACTGTCTCCGGTTGCAAGCTTTTTTAAACATTTACCACAATGACCAGGAAACATTTATCGGATGCCCGAAAGCCCCGCGCGGACGCGCAGCGCAATCGCCAGCGTATTCTAGAGGTTGCCAAGTCGGCGTTCACTAAGTCCGGCGCTGATGCCAGTTTGGACGACATTGCCAAAGAAGCGCGCGTTGGACCGGGAACTCTGTATCGCCACTTCCCTACACGCGGAGATCTTTTAAAGGCGGTTTACCAGAACGAGCTGGAAAGGCTAACCAAAGCGGAGCAAAAACTTGCTGAGAGCATGCCTCCGGTCGAAGCCCTGCGGGCGTGGTTACTGATGTTCGTCGATGCTGTCGCGGCAAAAAAACTCATCGCACCAGCGCTCAATACGCTGCTGGGAGACCCCAAGAAGGTGTTCGAAGCTTCCCACGCCCAAACGCATGAAGCGATTCGCAGACTCGTGAAGCGCGCGGTCAAAAGCGGCGATATACGCAAAGACCTCGACCCCATCGATCTGCTTTACGCTCTCGTCGGAGTCGCCAACATGGCGTCCAGCCCCGACTGGCAACAAAGCGCCAGAAGACTAGTTAATATCCTAATCGCCGGCTCGCGCCCACTCGATTAGCCCGAGGATCCGGCTCCCCGAATTGTCGATTCCCCGAAACGATGTCTCTCGGCGTCAATCACCAGTTGTCGTCGGTGGGGTGCCAGGTCTTGTCCGGATTGTAGCGCTCCATCGCGGCTACGATTTTTGCACTGTCGGGCCCCAGATCTTTCTGATAAACCACGCCGTCGTAGCTGACCATGAACGTCATCACGCCCGTAACGCCGTACTCGGCAGGCGTGGCCACCAGTGCGAATCCGCCGATCATCGCTCCGTCGATCACGTAGTCAATTTGACCGAGGCGTGCCGCAGGGCCTTGACCCTTCAAAACTTTGAAATAGTAACCATGATAGGGCTCCTTCTTTACGCTCGTAGCCTTCCGCAAGCGCCTTGGCCGCGGCCTCGCCGACGGGACCGCCCCAACTACCGTCCGCGTTTTGCCAGGCCAAACCATCCTGCTTTCCCGGCGTACTGATGATTCGTTGCGCGTATTGATTGACCCCTGAGTTATCGTGGATTTGTTCAGCGTATTCCTCTTGGGCTTCCACATATCCTCGGCAAATTGTGATGGCCGTCAGCTCGTTGTCTCCGATGCGGCGGTCCAGTATTTCAGTACGGCCGGCCTTCGAATCGAAATGCCACTTTCCGCCTTGTTTGACGATGGGGACCGGTGTAGGCCAATCCTCGTTGCCGATTGATAGAATCGCGCGGTTGGGATTGTGTGGATCTATGTCGACGTGCATTTTCTCCGCCGCCAGCGCGGCAAATGCGGCACGCGAATTTTTGTCCTGAACGCTGTCTTTGGTATCGACGAAATCTTTCCCGTCGGGCCCGAATATTTCTAGCAAAGCTGTCACATCATCGTTTTTGACTGCCAGGATCATGGCGTCCGCGGCTTGCTGCGGAGTGTCAAAAGTTTTCTCCTGTGATTGCGTGGCAGCCGCTTTTGTTTGCGGAGAGGCACGCAAGACGGTTGCTGGGATGCAACACGCAGCGATGCCGAGCACCGCCCAGAGAACTTTTGCAGCGAGAGTATTTGTATTTTTGGGTTTCATGAATTTCCCTCTTTCCTAAGTTTGATTACCTTCTACGGCCGCCGCCCGATTGTGCGCGTCCGCCGCCGGAAGCGCCTCTGCTGGACGCGCCCCGCGCACTACTCGCTTGGGTGCTGGCTTTGCTCGATGCGCCACCGAAGGCGCTCGAGTTCCGCGATGCGTTGTTGCTCGAAATCTCCCGATTGCCAACGTTGTTACCGCCGTTGCCACGGTTCGCGCCCGCATTGCTCGCCCCTCCGCCCGCTGGCCGCGTGGATGCGTTCGCGCCGCCGCTCGGGCGTGTGGATGCGTTTGCGCCGCCACCGGGTCGTGTAGCCGAATTCGCACCCCCGCCTGCCGGGCGTGTCGAGGCGTTTGCGCCGCCTCCACCGCGGTTCGTATTGCCGGGCTGTTGCCTGCCTTGGTTCTGCCGCGCATTTGCTTGCCGCGTCGTCGCGGAATCCCCGCGAGATGTACCGCCGTATTTAGTTGCGGTCGTTCTGTTTGAATAGGGAGTGCCGCCGCGATGCTGCGGATTGTGTTGCCAGTTGTTGCCCCCGCCCGCAGGCAGCGTGCTTGCCCGGTTTCCGTTCCGGTTAATGTTGGTGTTCCGATTGATGTTCGTGTTGTTGTAGTGCCGTACATAGTTATTGTTGATGTTTATGTTGACGTTGCTGTGCCCCCATCCACATCCCCAGCCCCACCCGCCGCGGTAGTAGGAACCGACCGCAAGTCCCACGCCAAACGCAATCGCAACACCAGCCGCGTAATAACTCGGCGGCGGGTAGTAAATCGGAGGATATGGATACACGGGAGGTCCGTAAACGACCACGGGATTATAAGAAGGCACGTAAACGACCTGCGGATTGGCCTGCTGAATCACTACCACCGTCTTCGACTCCACCACTTTTGTTTCCACTTTCTGTTGCTCGGTGGATTTCAGGTTTCCCGCGTCCTGCGCCTTTTTGCGCATGCGCTGCACTGCGTCCATCACATCACTCTGCTGCGCAAGAAAGGCGTTTCCAAGATCGGTTGTCCACTTGATGCCATCGAACATTTGTTTCACCAGGTCCGGAAATGGGGCCATGGCCTGCACGCTGGGATCCCAATCCTCTTTTTGCACCGCATCGGTAAGCGCGTCGCCTTTCAAGTCCTTGTGTTTCTCTAACCACTGCTGCAGCTGAACGATTTCCAGAGGATAGGTGGACGCGGCCAGCACTTGGGCCAGAAGCGGATCGGGGTAGAGCGCGATCGGGGCGACCAGGGAGTCCAATTGGTCGTTGGGGATTTTCGCCGAATCATCCGCCTGCGCGTCCTGTGGCGCCGTCCGCGCATACACCCAGGCGTCCCCGGGAACAATAAGCAATGCGCAAAGAACAGCCACCAGAAATCGAACGAAGCTCGATCTCGAATTCGAATGCGCCCCGGAGTTCGACTCCGCGGCTCCGAATCCGAAATTTCTATCTGTCTTTCTGATCCCACTTGTCCGCATGGTCTAACTCCTCCACTCTAAATTGCCGGCATTCCATCTCATTCCGATTCGGGTCTCGCAGACCTTACACCGCACGGTTCCGGTTGAACGCTAATCCGTCCTCGCCGGGCCGGATGTTACTCGCCCTTTGATCAGTTCACCAGTTCAAATTCACCGGGCTTCCAAGTCTTGTCGAACCAAGGTTGCAACGGACCGTAAAGGCGCAGGATAACATTCCAACCCTTATCTGGAATCGTCTGCACCCAATTGGCTTCATGTCCTTGGGGGGCCACGGGACCGAACCACACGTCCACCGAGGTATCCGGATTGACGACGACACCTTTTTTCTGGCTTCCAATGCTCGGGAACTGTTGATCGGTTTGCAGCATCGAGCGGGTTTGGTTGTCATAAACAACGAACGACCAGAAATCCTTCGCTGGAATATTGGGCGGCAGATGAATTTTGTATGTCTTGCGACCGTCGAGTGGCCTCCCCTCGGAGTCCGTGGCTGCGGCTGCGTATTGCGAACCTGCGCCGACCATTTCAATCGACATCGCCGGGGTGATGCCGGTCGCATAGTAGAGGAAGTGCACTCGCGCATCTAGGTCGCGTACACCGGGCTGCGAGAGAAACTCGTAACTGCCGCCGATAAAGCAGGTGAACCACGCGCTGTTCGGATAGTTGAACGTTCCGGGCTGGCGGGATTTGAAAACAATGGCTCGAGCCGACGCATTGCCTACCGCGACAGCTTCCGTGAGAGTCTTCTTCATCCGTTCGTCCGGTGCGAACGGCTTACCCTTCTCGATTCCGATCGCCGCAAGCGTACCAAGAATCTCCGGGCTGTACGCTTCGTTCGGTTCGTACTGGACAACATCGTTGATTTCTTCGTAGAAATGGAAGTTGTTGGCGTGAACGGTGTTGAAGTCTTTTCCCGACACATTGATAAACTTCATCGGCGGCGGATTCGCTGCGTCGGATAACTGATACACTTTTGCGAACTTCTTGGAACTCTCGACCGCCGGCTTCGTGCTCCCGTTGTCCAGAAACCCTCGCCAAAAAACGAGATTGCCGTAGGTACTGGAGCGCAGGACAAAATATCCGCTCGGAACGTCGCCCTTATAGCCCGGAGGCAGCAGCAGAAACTTGCCGCCTTTTCCCTTGTCCTGCCCGGCCCTGCCGAAATCCGCAACATACCGGAACCAGTGGTCGTCGATTATGCCGAGAACGTTTGGCGGCGTCTCGATTACGACGGGCCCTGACTTGGTGTCTATCCACATCATGTTGTAGACGCTCTCCGTGTTGGCCGTCAGAAATAGAGACTTCGAGTCCATTAGATCTTCCATAATAAGCACAGTCTGATTATTGTTCGCGCCTTGGCTCACAAAACCCTGGTGGAGTGCTTCCGTCGATGCGCCCGGCATAGCGTTTAGAAACGCTTCAACTCCGCGTATAAAATCGAGGTTGTCGTAGACTTTCTGGACCGTTGGGTCGTCCGGGAAGCCGTCGAAAAACCTTAGCGTCCCGATGCGAGTCTCTACGGAATCCGGTGTCAAGATGGCCGGAGGGATAGGCGTGGTCATTTTCATTTTTGGCGGCGTGGTTTGCGCGAACGCTCCTCCCACTGCGAAGAGGCAACCCAAAACGGCGGCGCCCGCTACTTGCAGGCCTTTCGAGCCGGCGATTCGCATCTTCATAATCCTCCTAAAGTGGTTCGTGACCGCCATCGAATCTTCACTGGGCCTCGGGCTTTTTCGCGTACGAAGACACGCGTCTCCTGATCTAGTTCCTCTTCAAAATTGGGATTGAGGTCTCGGCGAAAACCGTAGTTGTCGTTGAAAAGATGAATGTAGGAGGAAAAGACAGCTTGGAGAGCTTCCGCATGAGCCCGGTCCTTGGGAGCCGACTTCATTTGCCCGTGACGCGGGCCGCAAGAGTATCGGGTTCCCGCCCGGGAGCCGGCAATTGTTACTTTTGACAGTATCCCTCGTCGCGACTCACCGGGAGTAGCCGTCGCCAGGGGCGTACCTGCCCAGAGCTATAGGGGCGCCGTGTGAAACATTTCCGCAACAAATGGAACACTCCCGTGTTATTAAGGGTTTACTTTACGGGGTACACGCGAGATGGGCTCGGTTCACATTGGCAAAGGTCGGAGTTCGTCTTCAGTTCGCATTCTCGTGGTGGAAGACTCCGTACCTTTTCGCGAATACATTCTTTCCGTTTTGGCTACGCATCCCTATCTGCAAGTAATCGCCGCAGTGTCCGACGGATTGGAAGCGGTTCGGAAAGCCCAGGAACTGAGGCCAGATTTGATTCTGATGGATATTGGACTTCCATCGCTGAGCGGAATCGAAGCAGCTCGACGAATCCGCAAGCTCGTTCCGGATGCTAAAGTAATCTTCCTGAGCCAGGAGTCTTCCGACGACATTATCGAAACGGCCCTCAACACAGGCGCGTCCGGTTATGTAATCAAAGCAAATGCCGAGACTGAGCTGTTAGAGACACTGCGAACCGCGATTCTTTGACACCTTGGGCGGGCGGCCAACTTTTTTGTACTACACCACAATTCCGCCAAGCCACGCTTTCGCTTTCGGCGTCGCGCACTTTTCGTTTTTCAGAAGGCTTCGAGGTTTGATCTGCTTCTGGATTTAGTTTGTTCTACACGTGTCGAACACACTGCATCGGATCCACGCGCATCCACGGACGCGCCGCTGAATAGGCAATAACGACGGTCATTGCGAACATCGCGAGTGCTGCTCCGAAGAAGACAGACCATTCAATGGGCTGTATCTGATAAAGCAGGGATCTTGCCAGCACGCTCGCACCGATCCCGCCGGCAATTCCAAAAAAGATACCGAGGATGCTCATCACGCTCGCCTGCCGCAGCACCAATTTCCACAAATCCCGCGGCCCAGCGCCAAGCGCAACGCGGATTCCCATTTCCCGCGTTCGTTCACTCACCGAATAGAAGACCGCGCCATAGAGTCCGACCGCGGCCAGCACAAATGCCAGCAATCCAAATGCGCTGGTACAAATCACCGCCAGGCGTGGGACGTACAAAGCGAATTGGCGCCATTGTTCAATTGTAAAATTCGTAACCCCAAGTTCCGGGGCCGCTTTGCGCACCTTATCCAGAACCGCTCCCATCCACTGCGACGGATCACTCCGCGTGCGCACCAGCAAATACGTGCCCGACTGATAATTTTGGCTCAGGCAGTAGTACAGGAAGGGCTGCGGCGCCTCGTCAATGTCCGAATATTTGATGTCTCCCACCACTCCAACCACCGTGGCCTGCCGATTGCCGTTTTCAATGCGGACCGTTTTGCCAACCGCGTTTTGATTCGGCCAATACTTCGCCGCCATTGTTTGGTTCACGACGATGACATCCGGAGATTTCGCCGCATCCGAAGCGGCGAATGTTCGTCCCGCCAGAATCGGGATTCCCAGTGTAGAGAAATAGCGCTCGTCTACAACGCCGGAGCCAACGGTCACTCCGTGCCCATTATCATCAGGGATGCCCGTGATTTGCACTTCGTCGGTGCTGACCCCGCCTGAAAACGGGATCGTGTCTCCAATGCTGATGGACTCGATACCGGGTACCTGGCCTACATCCTCGCGAAGCCGCTCGAATAACGCGCGACCCTGTTGTTCTGAATAACCGTTCACCTGCAGATCGTCGAGGGCGTATAGCGCGACGTTGCGAGCGGAATATCCAACCTTCACCTGCTGCAAATTATGCAGACTCTTCAGGCAAAGACCGACTCCGATCAGCACCACGGTGCAAGCGATGACCTGCATCACCACCAGAAAACTTCGCATGCGGCCCTTGCGCGTTCCGCCGATGGCAACTTCTCCATTCAACGCCGCCGCAAGATTCGGTGTAGATGCGTGCAGTCCCGGCAACAATCCTGTAGCCAGTCCCACCACGAAAACGACTGCGACCATCACCGAAATAACCGCGAGGTTCGGCCGGAAGTCCAAAGTAATAGGGATTACCCCAAGTCCAGGAAAAAACGGCTTGAAGTCGATCAAGCGTCTGAGGCCGTAAGAAGCAAACAGGAAGCCCGCCACTCCCCCCATCACTGAAATCACCAAGCTATCGACGAGAAGCTGGCCAACCAGACTCATGCGCGTGGCCCCGAGTGCGGCGCGTATCAGAATTTCTTGACGTCGCGCGCCGGCCAGCGCCAGCAGCAGGTTGGCCACGTTGGCGCAGGCGGCAAATAGCACGAGCGCAACAACCGCCAGCAGCAGCCCGCCCATCAATTTCGCGCTGGACATTACATTCGGCGGAAGCATGCTCGTTTCCGTCAGCGCGGCAAGCCGGTCCTTATTGGTTTCCGGATAATCCGCGGCAAGCTGTCGCGATAATCCTTGCACCTCCGCCAGTGCTTGCTCTCGCGTTACGCCCGGCTTCATGCGCCCAATCAAACTAAACGAGTGGCTCGTGCGATCGGCGAACCAGTCATAAGTCTGGTGCGAGATAGCGGTCGTTGCCGAGAGCGTATGCCAAAGGTCCGGAACATCGCTCAGG
The DNA here is from genome assembly GCA_963838475.1 of uncultured Acidobacteriota bacterium. Taxonomy (GTDB): domain Bacteria; phylum Acidobacteriota; class Terriglobia; order Acidiferrales; family UBA7541; genus Palsa-295. Next base: position 194,944 of record CAWIRJ010000002.1, on the reverse strand, counting down.
ATCGTTCCCACAAAACGCCTTGGCGCTACTCCAACAATCATGAGCGGAATGCTATTTATCTTGAGAGTTTTGCCGATAATGTTCGGGTCGGCGCCGAGCCACCGCCAGTAGCCGTAACTCAGCACCACGGACGCCGTCACTTTGTCGTCGTCGCCGGCCGCAAACCAGCGCCCCAGGAACGGTTGCACTCCGAGAACCGAGAAATAGTTGTCCGACACGGCGTTGATAAGCCCGCGTTTTTCACGATGCTCGTAGATGATCGTCTGCAGGCTGATGCTGAACGGAATTGCACACATGCCGGAGAACACGCTGTTGTTGTCGCGATAATACCGGTAATCCGGATACGAAACTTGGCTGAACGGTTCATTCGGCGTGACCGTGTAAAGTGTCAGCAACCGGTTCGGTTCAGCAACCGCAGGCGGGCGCAGCAGCAGGGCATGGAACGTGCTGAGCCCCACCGACGCTGCGGCCAGCCCAATCGCCAGAGAAAAAACGGCAATGCAGGCAAGCTTCGCGTGTTTGCGTAGAATCCGGAGTGAAAAGCGAATGCTGGGAAGGTGCGCCATCTCGCCTCCGATATAACCGATAAAGCGATGCGGAACTTCTACACGGATGCCGCAACTTCCACTTTTGGTTTCATCGCTCGGCTGAGAAATTACACCTGGCCGCGCCGTTCTGCAATGTAGAGCGACTAACTTTTATCGTTACCTATCAATCCGCCGATGGGCGGGTCCCACCTATTCGCGCCTTTGCGGTAAATCCCGTCCCGCGCAGCTTTCACAACTCAGCAGGTTCGTGTTCGCCTTTCACCGGCTGTCCTGATAACTGAGCTTTCTGGCGGCCCCCTATACGTCTCCTTACGACCGTTCACTCTAGCTTTCATGGCATATACTGCAACGTCTGCTGCGCCCATCAGCGTATCGATCTTCTCGCCGTCTTTGGGATAAATCGCCACACCGATGCTGACCGCCAGCTTTGGCTTTCGCCCATCACGCGCAAGGTTGTCGCATATGCGCCCGGCCACTAACTTTGCCGGTGCCTCGCCTGTCTCCGGCAATACAACCGCAAATTCGTCCCCGCCGAAACGCGCCGCAGTGTCCATATTTCGGCTAGAGTTGCACAATACATCGGCCAGCCGCCGAGCGCCTGACTGCCAACCACGTGGCCGAAACGATCGTTGATCTTCTTTAGCCCGTCCAGATCAAGAAATAAGAGCGCGAACTCGCGGCCGGTGCGCTCGGATCGCTTAATCTCGTTGTCAAGTACCTCTACCAGATGGCGGTAATTGGCCAATCCAGTCAGCGGGTCTTTGGCCGCTAGTTGCCGCAGATGATCCTCCAGCTTGCGTTGTTGGGTCACATCCTCGACGATGATCTCGTAGCTGCCCTCTTCGCTCTCAGTACTGACTTGGCGCCCGCTGAGTCGAACTCTAATCGGCGTTTCATCCTTTCGCTTCCAGTCAATTTCCAAACGGATACCGCCATCTCGGTTGTTACCCCCCGGGCCGCGCCCTAGCAATTGCTCTCGTTTGGAGGCGTCACTAAGAACCTCACTTGCGTAGTGGGCAGCCATGAGTCGCCTTTTGGATGAATAACCAAGCATAGTTACAAGCGCCTGATTCACATCAAGAAACTTGCCTTTAATGTCGCAGCGACACATTCCATAGGACAAGTTTCCTACGAGAGCGCGGTAGCGTGCTTCTGAGTGACGCAGCTTTTTTTCAGATTGATCACGTTCTTCGCGTAGATTGTTCTCGCTGAGCGCTCGGCGGATTGCTACAGGTAGATGACCAACATGGTCCCTGTCAACACAATCGGCCGCACCGCCTGTAAGGAGTTCTGCCACGGTTTCCGGTTTAACTTTGTCGGTCAAAAAGATAACGGGGATGCGTCTATCTCGCTCGCGTAACACTTCGAGCACTCGACTTGACCAGTTGGTTGTCGAGTATTTGGCCAACACCATATCGTAATATTTCGAATCCAAATGTTTGGCGAATATCTCCGGCGTCGAAACCACGTCTGCGCTGACTTTGCTGTGCGTTTTGCGGAGTTCTCGCAAACATTCATTAACCTCCGCGGCGACTGTATGAACAAACAGGACGCGGAGGGGCTGCCGCCTGTTTGCCGATCCGTGCAGGACAGGAGGGGATTCTAGTTGTCGGACACGTTCCTGAGAGGGCACTTTTATTAACGTCCGCGAAAAAGGTTGCGCTCAGGACAATAGTTCAACAAGGCTTCGTCTTCTGTGCAAAACGGCACACATTAGTGTTTTCGGCACCGCTGTTTCCATAACCGCAACTGTTCGATATTGTACAGTTTTGGATTCTTCTATATGTGATTCTCGGTTATGGCTTTCTCAGCAATTCGAAGTGTGTCCGTTAAGGTTCGGCGCTCGCCCCGAAAAAAGAATTCAGGAAGCCGCGTCTTCGACGTGAAATTGTTTCTCGAGTCTACCGGCCTAGGGAGAAAAGCCCGTAAGTTCCGAAGAAAAGAAATTGTCTTTTCGCAGGGTGATCGCGCCAAGAACGTAATGTACATTCAGGAAGGAGGTGTGAAGCTTACTGTGGTCAACGAGGTGGGCAAAGAAGCCGTCGTGGCCATCCTGGGGCCTGGAGATTTCTTTGGAGAGGGGTGCCTCGCGGGCCAATCCATTTACATGGCAACCGCCACCGCAATTTCACCCATGACTGTGCTCGTCATTGCGAAAAGTGAGATGATTCGGGTGCTCCATGGGGAACACGGATTTTCCGATCGCTTCATCGCTTACATGCTGGCGCGAAACATTCGGGTCGAAGAGGACCTAATAGATCAGCTCTTCAACTCCAGCGAGAAACGCCTCGCTCGCACTCTGTTATTGCTCGCGCGCTACGGAGCGCCGGGAAATCTTCAAAGGACGCTTCCCAAAGTATCGCAAGAAACGCTGGCGGATATGATTGGCACGACACGTTCCCGAGTCAATTTTTTCATGAACAAATTCAGGAGGCTCGGTTTCATCCAATACAACGGCAAGATCCACGTCAACAACTCTCTTCTAAGCGTTGTCCTGCGTGATTAATCGTTTCTGAGAGCAACGGTAAAATACAAGTTTTACGAACTGTGCAAAAGTGCACAGAATGGTTCCCGCCCGACTTCTACACTCTGTACACGCACGAAGGGAGATAACAGAGATGAGCGAGCAAAAACGAGAATGGCGACAGCTTTATGTAGAAGCATTGCTCGAAACAAATCCACTTAACCTCGCTGGCCGAGTTGCGACTGCAGAAAAAGCAATCTTTTTGCGTATGGGGGAATTGGCCGTCGGTTTAGAGCACCAAGCAGAGCAGAACGCAATGGCAGATGCGATGAGTAGTTTGTCGGTTCTCCGAAGAGAGTGCAAGTCTCCGCTACGAATCGACCAGCAAACAGCGGTTTATCAATGTGCAACAGAGAGATCGAGCCTTTGCTCGGACTGAAAGCACCAGGAGGCGCAAACTTTCGCAACATACATCCCGTGACAAAATGTAAAAGGCTCTATCGGACAAGTAGGGGATCCAGTTGGTCCAGGAGCATTTAATTGGGGTTAATTTTTGACTTGGTTCGTTTAGCGGGATGCGCTTTCTTTTTCTTCCTGGCTTCAGCCAGTATTTGCTCAGCTTTGCGGCTTTCAATTAAATAGAGAGAAGTGGTATTCCGGCGGCGGCTGCCTTTCAGTACCATGCTGAAGTTTCCCACCAACCGCAAACTTCTACGGTCCGCTAGGGTACATTCCAGGCAGGCTCTGAGAATCGGTTTTGGCGGTGGCCCACCATTGCGCGGCACCGGTGTTTAGTTACACTACGGTTGAGACTCGTAAGGGTGCCGAATCTTTTCTGCGACCTGTGCAGAAAAACTGCGGCCGCCGAAAATTACACCTGGCCGCGTCGTTCTGCAATGTAGAGCGCCTAACTTTTATCGTTACCTATCAATCCGCCGATTCGGCCGACACATTCTGCGGGCACCCAACTACGTACGTAATCCGCACCGGCAACAATCCTCCGTACTGTTCTCCGACCTCCCATCGGTAACCGCCCGATTCAAGTCCGCGAGTCATCTCTTGAAGTTCCCCCAGCGAGTAGGACCGCAAGCAAGAGATCAAGCCGTCGTAGAACAGAACGAATGGAATTACCGGAATCACATACGTCCACAGAACGCGCGACCAGCGAAAGGGACGCCGGAAGGGGAGAAATAGCCATGCACCGATCGGCACAAACAGAACGGATACGAACGTCAGCAAGTGCAGCGCGGTCGCCTCGAAGATGCCGATACCCTCTCGCCTCTCGACGCTGTCCTGCAGAAGGCGGCGCGCCTCCTCGGGTTTCAAATGATGTAAGGAGGAAAAGAGCGTCCTGAATCCCTGAAGGTGGCCCGGGATCTTCGTTGCATCAATCGAGTGCCCAATGAAATGGATGCGGCTGGCGGTCAGAGACTCCAGATCGAGAAGTTTTGCAGTAGTCGGATACTTGTCGGTCAATAAAACTTCGGGTGGCCTCCCTCCGCGCATCTTGAAATCGCGCACCAGGGATGGCCAAGGCCCGCCCGCCCCCGAGCACAAATCCACCACGCGCTCGGAACCGCATTCTTCCAGCCGTTTCCGCAGCAGGTCCGCGATAGGCTGATAAGTATTCGTGACCTCCAGGATCATCTGCAGCCCATCGACAAATTGATCCCGGAGAAATTGCGGAAACCATGGCTGCTCGTGAATCTCGGAAAGTTGCAACGGCGTAGACACCTTCTCCCCGCTTCATAGGGAGTCCTCTCAGTTAAATTTCCAACCCCAAGCCTTGCTCCGCGGCATTAGCCGACAGCTCACCTTTTGCCGCCCGTAGCTCCCTTCGTTGCTGTCCTCGCGGATCTGGCCATACGCGGTTTTGCCATTTCCTTTTTAACGCTTGCGCGTGTCACGTTATCCAGTTTTTTATCTTTATCATTCCGCATAGAGTAATTTTGACATACAGACCCACTTCACACTGTCTCGTTTCGCACAGTTTTCCGTTGTTTCCAGAAAACGGCAATGGGGGGAGACCCTCATTTGCTCTGTCACTTTTGACAATTGTGCTCGCCAGCGTTGGGTGATACCGTTCGCGGTGAAGATGTCCTTTTTATCTGGGAGGTATCTCATGCGATTAGCGGCGTTATGCCTGTTGGTTTCCAGTATGCTTCCGTCAGTAAGCCTCGCCCAGGACCAGGTTCCCATCTTTAAGGTCACGCCGGAACAAAGCGACGTCAAATTCTTCGTGAAGGCCTCTGTCGCCATTGACGGCAAGTTCAAGAAGTGGGATGCCACGCTGACCTTCGCGTCTCCCGCCGCCGAGTCTGCCGTGATCGACGTCAAAATTTATGCAGACTCCGTTGACACCGGAAGCGACATGAAAGACGGTAAATTGAGGGGCAAAGATTTCTTCAACGCCAAAGAGGATCCGTATATCACGTTTCATTCCACCAAAGTCGTACAGACCGGTCCGACTACCTTCGATGTCCAAGGCAAGTTCACGATTCGCGGTGTATCGAAGGACGAAACGCTGACCCTGACACTTGACCCCAAGCAAAAAGGAACTGGCAAGGGCCTACTTAAGGGCACTATGGCTTTTGACCGCAAGGAATTTGGAATGAACAGCGGGATCCCATTCATCAAGATAGCCGACCGCGTCGAAGTAGATGTGGCCCTCGAGGTCAATCGCGTAAGCGGACCTCCGGTGGTTTTCAAGGAATAGCCACACCGGTCGTCATCCGACTTATTAGGACTTGAACCTGGCAGATGAGCTATTCCATTTTTGCCGCGTAGCTTGTTCTATCAACCCCAATCTAGTCAGGCAGAATATCGCTGAACCAAGGCAGGCCAAGCAATCCGTGATGAATCTCGACGCTGACCGTTTCCCCGGTCTTGACGCTGAAGAACGTCCTTCCCCTAACCTCCAGCCTCTCGTCGTCTCGTCCGGAGCGCCACGACGGACTGACCGTGAGACTATAAAATGTTCCCCCGCGGCCCCGTGAAGCGCACTTTTGAATGACGGTGGCGTGGACTTGCGTCCCCGGAGACCGATCAAGAGCGCCGTTAGCGAATAGAGTTCCAGCGAACACAGCAAGAACCAAGGCCGCCCATTTGTACACTCCTCTCACCAGACCGAAGTTCGATACCAGGCTCTTCCGGATTGCAAGAACGATGTGCGTCACAATCGGCGCAAAAAAGATGAACAGACCTATCAGCATGAGGGCATTCTGATCCAGCAGCGGATACAGAGTGCTTGCGACGAGTAGTCCGGCCAGCCCGCCGATGAGGGGTAATGACTTTTTCTTCAGCGTTCCATTGATTTGTTCCACCGAGAGAGAGGGCCTGCCGCAGGCGGGGCATTCTTGGCCCTCGAACTGACTTGCACATTGGGGACAAAGCGCCATTCGCGAATCACCTGAAATCAGTGGTTATGCCAGCTTTACGTGTGGAGCAGTCCGAAGCAATAGTACGCGGGGCGTATGTTCCCAAATAGAAACTGAGCCGAACGAATAACAGTTCTCTTTGATTCCTGGAAATTAATTGGAGAGGTCAAAATCGTGAGCCATGCCACGATCCGAGCTGGTTCCGACACCTACATATTTGATTTCAAGACTCTGGATTTGAATGTGGCAGATGAGAAAATATTCGAAATTCCGAATGGTCCCGGGAATACCGCCAAGCCGGACTGAAATCCCACCAACGCGAGATGTGTTATTTGTTTTTCTTCCAGGCGCAGAGTGGCGGAGTGTGTAAATCCTGATTCGTCGGATAACCGGACATGTTACGTACCATTATCTGACTTGTCCGGTTTGTACGTTAATCGGGCACTATCGAGCAGATTGCTAAGCTGGCACGGAAAAAATACAATGGCGTAGCCGTGGAGCGCACGACTGCCATGAGTTCGCGCTTGCCCGCTTGTCCCAATTGCGCGTCGACGTTGCCATACGTCCGCATCAACTTAGTTCAGCCTTTTGAATGTCCTTCCTGCCGCAAGACACTTGTCGTACCCCGAGAATACAACAATAAGCTCCGGCGAATCTGTTTGGTTCTCTCGATAGCACTAATGGTACTTCTCGCATGGATTTTCAAGAATGTTTTCCCGACAATTCTTTTCTTTCCAGTAGTGGGTTTTGTGGTCTCGTTTTTCGCTACTATTTTTTCCAAACGAGTTTTTCCGCCGGAGGTCGAGGACTATGCTGTCGGTTCGGCGAAGGCGCGATATCAGCCTCTTTGATTCCCGCAGACAACATCAAACTCCTGTTTAGTCGGATAACCGGACAAGTTCGGTTTGCGCGTTAATCAGGGCTTCGCAATCAGAGTGGTATGCTTTTGTGGTGAATTCAGCGTGCTTGCGGGGAGAGACCAACATGCAACGACGAGTCAGGGTGCTTTTCGCGGCGACTGTCCTGATCTTTTTTGCTCTGGGCGCCTGGAAAATGCGCGCCGCGGCACAAGGCAACGACAAGCAAGCGGCCATAAATGTAGTGCTGGCGCACGAGCTGGCGTGCCAGAACTACGATTTCGACAAGCTCGATTCTCTGCACACGCCCGACGCGCGTGGGATCGAGCAGTCCTATCCGAGCCCCATCGAGCCCGGCTTGCGCCAAAGCTATCAAGTGTACAAGGGCGCTGGCATCCGCATCGACTACCGCCCTCAGGACGCAGTGGCGGAAGTCCGTGGCGATGTCGCCTGGGTCACTATAACGTTGCACAGCATCTGGACCGCCGACACTCCGGCTGGGGCAGGCCATACTGGGAGTGAAGCAGGGGTATGCGACCTATGTAGAGAGCTTCGTCCTGGTGAAGACGCTGGCGGGTTGGAAAATCGCGCTCGGCCATAGCGAGCAGCTTCCTCCCGATTTTGGGGTCCAGGCGGATTATCAGCAGGAACACGGTGGAATGAAATTTGCCGAAGTGTCCGGGGACGGTCCCGCGGGCAAGGCCGGATTCAAATCCGGCGATGTGCTGATCGTTTACGGCGGACGGAAAATCGACAAACCCGCTGACTTCGAGCGACTCCGCTATGCCTACTACGAGCGCGAGCGGGTTATGGTCACCGTAATGCGAGGACAAGAGAAAATCACGAAAGAAGTGACCCTCGAGGAAATGCGGTGAACTCCGCTTTCGGCAACCCCCGATTGCGGCACCGGCCGCATCTGAAAAAGTGACCGGAACTCGAGGATTGCAATGAAGGGCCGCCGCGAATTTCTGAAGGACATAGCAACGGGCGCCCTAATCTTGGGCTCGCAAAATGAATTCGGACTGGCCGGCATTCACTTCCTGACTCGGAGTGAAGTTGGCAAAACAAAAACTAAACTTCAACTGCACGCAGACGGGAGGCCGAAATAATGCGATTTGGGCCTCCTGTTTGCTTTTTCAAGGTTTCAAGTGCGTAACTCGACCAAAAACGATCACTCTCAACCGAGCATCTTTAGCACAATGCGGATCAACTGGTCCGTCGGCGTAACAAAAAACAGGATTGGCACTACTGGCGATACAGCCGCGAATGCTAGAAGGATAAGAGTTTGCCGATCGATCGGCACGATTCGCATTTGTCGTATCAGCATGAAGCTGCTGGCAAGGTCAATCAACGACGACGCATCTGGATTTCCTAAGAGCAACTCGTCGTCCGCTACCTTTCTGCCAATCCATTTCGTCTCGAAGTGTTGATTGTGGGCTGTAACTAACGCTCCGTATTTGAGCAGCGCTTGCTTTTTGACTTTGCGAAGGAGAGGAGTGACAACCAGCAGGGGGACGACGAGAATAACCATCGCCATGAGTCCGTAGGCGATCATTGGAGCGTTCAAGGACCGAAGCGTCGCGCCCTCATAAGCAATTGCGTTTCCGATCTGCGCCGCCATCACACTCCCGCCAGCAAATACTATGGGGGCGAATGCCTTCTGTCCCGAAGTCAGAAAACCAAGACCCGCCGCTTTGTCTGCGTGTGTGGTTACCAGCCGCAAATTAATCCGTGCGACATGCCAGAGGAACCAGGCCCAGAGGAACATCCGCCAAAACCATCGAAATAGCATGAATCGGAAGATGGGCAGGCTCACCAAGTTGAACCACCAGCCTGCCAGGCTAAGTTCGACAGGTTGCACACTCAAGGTGTGCCAGCTGGAGACGCCATTCATAAAAGATTCGGTATTGGTGATGAAGATAGACGGGAGCAATGCGGCGATCAATATCACAACCTCCGGTAGCCACCGGTCTCGCAGTCGCGTGGTGCTTTCGATCGCGTCCTCAAAAGAGTGAAGTTCTTTTTCGTCCAGTAATCCAGACTTGAGGAATTGAAGAACAAGAATGCGCCATCTCTGATCAATCGATGATTCGGCCAAAATCAGGATTGGAAGAGCGATCAAGAAACGCACATTCACAGCGAAGTCGCGGAAGAACGGTATTTTGATCTGTGAATTGTAGGCCAATCCCTGTATCAACACGAAAATGACCAAGGGAAGCCATGTAACAAGGACGGCAAGCAAAGCCCTGACCATGACTTGTCGCCGTTCGTTCACCGCGCGGCTGAGACGAAATAGAAACCGATGAGCCGGACCATTCCGAATCAAGGAGAACTTTTCTGCTAGCGGGGAACTTAAATCGTTTGTTCCTGGAACGTCAGGCGTCTGCAAGGCAGGTCCCCTAGGTCTCATTGATCGCGCTCAATTCGCGCTGAGTCAGTCGCTCGGCGCGGTTTGCAATTGCTTCAGAGCCTTGTTCCGTTCGTCCTGCTGCTCTGCGACAAGCTTGTAAGCGATGTAGTATTTATAAATGTTTGCGACGTACGTTACGGTTTCCATTCCAATCCGAGCGGCGGCAATCATTTCCACGTTATCGATCCATACGTTGGGATCCAGTCCTTTTTGCTTGGCTTCCACGCGCAGTGAGTGAATACGCCCGGGACCGGCGTTGTAAGCAGCGAACGCGAAAAGAAGTTTGTTGGTATCGGTCATTGGATCGTTGGCGAAATACTTGTCCACCATGAAGCGGATGTACTTCACGCCGGCATGAACGTTGGCATCGGCTTGCTTGATGTCCCCGACATTCATCTGCTGGCCAGTATCTGGCATGAGCTGCATGATGCCGAGAGCCCCTACTTTGCTTTTCGCATCCTGATTGAGAGTTGATTCCTGGTACCCCTGGGCCATCATCAGGAGATAGTCGACATTGTATTGCGCGGAATACTTACGAAAGAAGTCCACAGTCTGTTCAAATTTCTTCAACTCGGCGGGAGAGGTAGCACTCTTGAGCATTTGCGTATTGACCGCATATCTCTGGATTACGGCGTTGCCGAATGCCGTGCCCTGCTTGTGAGTGCGTATGAAATCGTTTACCGCCGACATCAGCTTCGGGCTATTTTTCCGCATGGGCCAAGCGATCGTATTGTTGTCGCTCACAATAATGTCGTCATGCGCCTTTATATTCGTGAAAATATGAGCCCACAGCTTGGGAAGGTAGGCATCGGTTACGGCCACTTGAATTAGCCCGGAATTCAACATCTCCAAGATGTCTTCATCTTCCAGGTCCTCCGGAGCGGCGCGGAGCTTGATCAACGGCTTGTGTTCGCTCTCAAACTTTGCGTTCAGCGTCTGAAGGTGTTCCCAATGGCTGGAGCTCTTCCGGGCAAACACCTCCTTCCCCGACAGATCGTCCAGAGTGTTGAGCGCGGGCGACTGCGGCCCTGTTACGACAATTTCCTTTACACCAGCAACGACAGGGTCGGAGAAATCCACCAGCTTCTGACGCTCCGGAGTTACCAGGAGAGCCCCGACAGCAATGTCTCCTCTGCCCTCTATAATGCGCGAGAACATTTGGTCTCGAGGGACCGGAACAAAAACGACGTGAAATCTTAAACTCTTCTGCTTCTGCGGATATTTGCGATTGATGGTCTCCTCGAACGCTTTCAGAAATTCGTAGGAACTTCCGTGTTGTACACCTTTGACCACGTAGTACTGCGTTTTGTTATAAGCGACCAGCGCCCGGATGTAGCGGCGCTTCAACATGCCATCGAGATCACCCGTCCAGGGAGGCTCCTTTATAACAGGAGCCGCTGCAGTTTTATTCGACTGGCTGGAAGAATCCGGCTTCGTTTGAGCTAAGGCGACCGATCCGACACGTCCGAGGGCACACGAGAGAATGGTGATTGACAAAAAAATGGATGCTCTTAGCGCCACTCTGTCTCCAAGATGCGAATCGTTGAAATTATGCGCTAGAAGTCACGCTCAATCTTTCCCCGTAAAGCACTCTGAATTGGATCCATCCAGGGAAGAACGGCCATTACTTGATGGATTACATTCCAACTACTAATCTCTAGTCTGCAACCGTCATCAACCCGGCCCTTTTGTCGAGACAGTACGCCAATGATCAAGAGCTGTCATCTGTCAATTTTGACAATTACAACCTGGAGTTGGTGGATGTATAGCTCCTGGTAGCTATTGGCGTTCGCCACAGTGAAACGAGTCAGCGGCCCCGTCCAGCCTTTCCGAATTGAATCAACTCCTCGTCAGACAACCGCTGGAGGTGTTTACGGATATTTTCAAGATCGAACTCATTGGTGCCGACACTTTGCATGGCCGCCCTTTCTGGTAGAGGGGGACTATCTACTTCACGGCCTCAAAATCTCCGGGTTTCCAAGCTCCGTCGAACGCGGCCTGTTCAGGGCCATAAATACGAAAATAGGTGAACCAGCCTTTGCCCGCAGTGGTCTTTATCCACTCGTTCTCGTGACCGGAAGGGGCGCTAGGACCAAAGTAGAGGTCAATAGAGCCTGAGCCTGTCTTGCCTTTAAGTTCAAAGAGAGAACGCAGCGCAGCCTTGCCTTGATCGGTGACGATCTCGCTACGGGTATCCGGGTCGTAGATGGTCAGCGACCAGAACAGTTTTGCAGGAACTGGAAGCGGAACAGTCAGCTTGTAGGTTTTGCCACCGTCGAGGAACGCTCCCGTGTTGTCGCGAACGCCGAGCCAATAGAGAGACCCTGCCCCCGCACCGCGACGAAACATCGCGGGAGATTCAATCTGCGCTTGGTAAAACCACTTTGTTCGGGCATCGAGGTCTTTGTAGCTGGCCGTGTCGAAGGTTCCGTTCTCGGGTCGCAGTGTTGCCCATTCCCATTTACGTTCGGGCCAAGCAATTCGGTCGGAGCGGCGATCAGCAAATGACTGGACGCGCATCTGGTCGTTGGCTATCTCGGCGGCTTTCACGAGGATTCCCTGCATTCGTGTATCGGGAGCGAACGGCTTTCCCTTCTCGATACCAAGAGATGCCAGCAAACCGTATTCCATGCGATATGACTCGTAGGGAGGTTCGCTGTTGATGACCTCGGCGAGTTCCTTCCAATAGTCGAGATTCTTCTCCCACGGAACTGGCGTGAAGTCGATGTGCTTATCGCCGATGGCAAACCATGTCACCTGAGACGCGGCGGCAGGATTGTTGAGCGGATACAACTTTACCGATTTCAATTTTTCGATTGCTGCTTGGGCATCGCCAGCCGGAGGAATGGCACGAACCAGCAGCAAGACCCGGTTTGTCGTCGGAGCTCCGTGTAAAGTAGCCGGCAGGAATTTTGCCTTTGTATCCGGGCGGGAGAATCAGATGTTTGCCGCCTTTACCCGCATCGGGTCCCGGCAGCCCCATATCCATCACGTAGCGTTGGTTCATGTCATTGACGACGCACATCAACGCACCGGGAGGAAGTTCAACGACCATCGGACCCTCAGCTGAGGTCGATATTCGCACCTTCGTAAGGGGTGTCGGAGTTCGGCGTGAAGACGAACTGCTTCGGGCTGCCTTCGAGAATCATGAACTGCTTGTTGGTCACGAGACCTGCCGCTACGTTGCCCTTCCACGTAGCGACAATTGACACGGTCGGGTAGAAGAACTTGTACGCCGTGATCGCGCTGTTGAGGTCCGAGTCGTCGTATGTCTTTTGAGCAGTGTCCCCTGAGGGGTAGCTGCGTTCGAAGGTGTATCCGTTCGGCTTGGCTTCCGTGGTCGTGGTTGGTGCAGGATTTTGTGAATTGCAACTACCCGCAAAGGTGGCGAGGACCAACAGAAGAACGAATAAAAGTGTTTTCATGGCTTTGCCGTTCCTTAGTTAGCCTTTTTCGACGTCGTCCAGCACCCAAGTTCCGTCAACCGCACCCTTCTGCGGACCATAGATGCGGAACATGACGAAGAACGGCTTGTTATCTTTCGTCGGAATCCAGTTCGACTCCTGTCCAGCGGGAGCAGAATGAATGCTCTTAGCGCCACTCTGTCTCCAAGATGCGAATCGTCGAAATTATGCGCTAGCAGCTGTGCTCAGTCCTTCCCTATTTGTGCGAGTTGCGCCTTGAGCATCTTCAGAACTGCCTCAGGATCGACGTGAAGCTTGCGGGCAACCTGACTGGCTGGATATTCCTTGAACGTTTCGATGAACTCCGTAGCGAGAATCGTCCCCTGGACGTTCAGGTAAACGTTGTGAACTACCCAGTCGTTATATTGATCGGAAGTGATATCTGCTCGTTCGTAGGGATCCATGCGCAGGTTGTACATCTTAGGAAGGCGCAAGCATGTGAACGGCTTCATCCAGATGTTTAAGTTGCCCGGCGCTCGCTGCTCGCAGAAGACAAATTTCCAGTTCTTATGCCGCATGGCTACAAGTTTGCCGTCGTCGTCAAAGTAAAAAAAGTTTTTGCGCGGCGATTGTCGCTTCTTTGCCTTCAAGATAAGGAAGAATGTTGTATCCGTCCAGATGACCTTGTGGACGTAACCGCCCGGGTCGGGCGCCCATCCCTTCAGTAGCCGTTCCTTCACGGTCGTATCTCCCGCGGCTGCGAGCAGTGTAGGGAACCAGTCCAGTCCCGAAACAATTTCGTTGGACCATACTTTCGGCTTGATGTGCCCAGGCCAACGAATCATCGCCGGCACGCGAAATGCGCCTTCCCAGTTCGAATCTTTCTCGCTACGGAATGGAGTCATCGCTGCATCTGGCCAACTGAACATGTTCGGGCCGTTGTCGGTGGTGTAAATCACGATCGTGTCCTTCGCGATTCCCAGATCGTCGAGCTGCTTCAGCAAGCTTGCCTACATCCTGGTCGTGCTCCCACATTCCATCCGCGTAATCGTTGCCCGGCATCCCGCTCTTTCCGTGGTACTCCGGGCGGATGTGCGTAAGATGTGCATCCGCGTGAAATTCATCCAGACGAAGAACGGCTTTCCCGCCTTTGACCTGCTTGTCGATGAAGCCCATCGCCGCATTGGCAGTCTCGTCGTCATCGTCTCCATGCGCTTGATGTTCAGTGGGCCCGTGTCTTCGATCTTCTCCGTCCGCATAAGCGAATGGATAACGCCGCGCACGTTGTAAATCTTGAGGAACGTCCGGATCGTCTTTCGGCCAATAAGGCATCTCCGGCTCTTGCTCGCGTTCAAGTGATAAGGTTTCCGTAGAACTCATCGAAACCGTGATTGGTCGGCAGATATTCATCGCGGTCACCGAGGTGATTCTTGCCGAATTGGCCAGTGGCATAACCCAGCGGCTTCAGTGCTTGCGCAATTGTTATATCCCGCTTTTGCAGACCGACCGGCGCTCCCGGAGCCCCCACTTTAGTCAGGCCGCTGCGCATCGGCGATTGCCCGGTAATAAAGACGAGCGGCCTGCCGTGCAGCTATTCTCTGCATAATAATCGGTGAAGGTCATGCCTTCTTCACCGATACTATCGATGTTCGGCGTCATATAGCCCACCACGCCATGCGTGTAACGGCTGATATTTGCCTGGCCAATGTCGTCGCCAAAAATTACCAGAATGTTCGGCTTTTGTTGAGCGCCTGCGGGGCATGCCAGACTCAAAAGTAAGAGAGCTGTGAAAAAAGAGCTACAGATGACCTTCACTGAGTAACCAGCGAAGTTTCTGTGTCGCCTGTCCATCGCTTGCCTCCTCGATATGACCGTGAAGCAGCTACTAGCTCTTAACCTGCACCCGTCGCCAGCTTGGTCTTTTGCCGAGACACTACGCCCATGACCAAGAGCTGTCACCTGTCAGTTTTGACAATTACATATGAAAGTTGGCTGGTCCACACTCTGCAACATCAGACTTGCTGTTCTGGATTCTATTGGCGTTCGCCGGGGTGAAACGGGTCAGCCGTCCTCTGGTCGGGTTCTAGCAATATCCATTTGCCGCGCTCTCATCATTGATCGTTAACCGCGTTACCAAACAAGTGATCTTGTGAGTTTTAGACGTGATTCGTTCGGCGATGCAAAATGCTCAAGCTCCGGAACAAGCCGAAACCTGCACCAGTATATCGTAACGAAAAACGCTGGTTCACCAGAAGCTGGCACGCATGCTGGCTTGGCCGTGCCTACTCTTCGCCGTTTTAGCGTACCGGCCCAAGCTCAATATAAAGCTGACGACATCCCCGGCTTCCTCGGCTTAAGCAACGGCACACAACCCCCGCCGGGCCTCTATCTGGCAGCCTCACGTGGTCTATCCCACGGATACGGTGAAAGACAACAATGGCAACAGCATCCCGCTCCCCGGAAGCCTGACCTCCACTTCAGAGATCGGCTCGTCAACGTGGTCACGAACTACAAGCTTTTCGGCGGCAACATCGGCGCTAGCGGCGGCTTTCCGTTCATCAAGAACCGGATTCAAACCGACTCGCTCGATGTGAGCACCAGCTTCGCGTACACCGATATGTTCGTCGGCGTCAATATTGCTGGCACTTCAAACGAGCGGACGTGATGGCAGGCTACAACCTCTACATTCCTACCGGGACCTTCTCACCCGGAGGAAATGACAACACCGGTCTCGGCATGTGGGGCAACGAGTTCACGATTGGCAGCACGGTCTATCTCGATCAGAAAAAATTGTGGAACGCAGCGGGGACTTTTGCGTATGAATTCAACACAGACAAGAGCGGCACCAATATTCAGGTGGGCGACGTCGAACAGTTAGCTGGGTTTGGTAGAACGTTTTACAAGAAAGTCAGCAGTCCGATTCCACTGATCATGAACGTGGGCGCGGTAAGTTACCGCAGTTCAAGATCACCGGCGACAGCGGCTCCGACATACCAACTCCCTTAATGGCTTCAAAGACCGTATTTTCTCTGCGGTCCCGAATTCAACATTTACATTCCCAAGCCCCAGCTTACTTTCCTGGTGCGCTACGAGCCCGAATTTGGCGGACTCGTTCGCACGCAAGGCCAGACCGTTGTGGTGAGCCTCGCATGGGTGGCGAAATCCTTCGAAAAGCCACACCAGCCGTGAGGCTTTAAAGCG
Source organism: uncultured Acidobacteriota bacterium (assembly GCA_963838475.1). GTDB lineage: Bacteria > Acidobacteriota > Terriglobia > Acidiferrales > UBA7541 > Palsa-295. The sequence continues at coordinate 178,683 of CAWIRJ010000002.1, read as the reverse complement.
TGGAAGCTGCTTCTTCTCAAAATAGTAAGCTATGCGAATATAACAGGAGATTCAATATGCGAATACTTTTGATTTGGGCGTTTATGCTGGTTGCGTTTCCTTTGGTTAGCCGGGCGCAAGTTCCCACTTTCGAGGTTACACCGATTAGTAGCACCATCGATTTCGATGTGGAAGCATCGGTCGCTATCAAAGGCACATTTCACAAGTGGGATTCGAGCTTTACTTGCACCTCCACTGATGCAAATAAATGTATTTTGGAAATCAAGATTCAGGCTGACAGTGTCGATACTGGAAGCGGTATGAAGGATGGCAAGTTGAAGAGCAAGGATTTTTTCGACGTGAAACAAAACCCTTACATAACCTTCAAGTCCACTAAGAACGTCCAAACAGGTCCCGACACATTCGAAGTGGATGGCGACTTTACCATTCGCGGAGTCACCAAACCCGAGAAGCTGAGCCTTACGCTTGTCGGCAAAGGGACCGGCAACGGTACGGTCACAGGAACGATGGCCTTCGATCGTAAAGATTACGGAATGAACAGCGGAATCCCATTCATCAAAATCGCCAACCGCGTCGAGGTGACCGTGAACCTGAAAGTGAAGCGAGTGAGCGGTCCTCCATTGGTCTTCAGTCAGTAGTTCGATTGCACATAACACCATCACCCGCTCTTACGTGTAAGAATTCGGCTAACTCCTGGTTAGTCGGATCACTGGACAATCACATAGAGCACTTTAATTTCCCGGTCACTGCGCTAATCAGGCACGACGATTAATGCTCCGCCGCTTAACGATTTAGGTTTACGGATTATAGCTTCGCCTAGAGGTTTTGAGCAGCGTCTCGGTCTTTTGAACGTCTTCCAAATCTAGGTGGTCGCATTGTTCACCCGTCTCAAAAGTATGCCATTCCTTGATTGGACTTTTCCCGCAATTCGTTAGCAAAAGATAATCAAGAGCGGTGCGCCCTGCGGCATCCTTGAGAAAGGCGCTTGCACCGGCTTTAAGAGCATCGTTGACCTCATCGGACTCCGCTGTAGACGCGAGGATCATCAGAGCTGTCACACCACGAGAGTTTTGCGCGTTGATGTTTGCGCCAGCTCGAAGCAGGTCACCGTCAAACGTCCGCGAAATTGCAGATGCCATTAACGGGGTGTCGCCCAAAAGTGACTTGTGATTTGGATTGGCCCCTGCGGCTAAGAGTAGTTGAACAGGTTCTGAGTTTGAACTTGCTGCTGCGTACATAAGTGCCGTCCATCCACTGAAATCAGCCGAGATCGACGTCGCCGCCAGATTTGAGAGCCACCTTAATCCCTTCAATATCTGCTAACGCAGACTGCTTCATGAGAGCAGTTACGCCCGGCTTTGGCATGTAAGCATCCTGAAGAATATTACTGAGCGGCTCGGTGACCGGGTCACCGTGTCTCCAGATGTGAGTGTTCGCAGCTGCATCGACTGAGTCTTCAAACTCTTATTCAAAATGCGGAGCAGATTCTGCATAGTTCCACACGGTTTTGGAACGGCCGCCGAAGTTAACCTTTATCTGCATTGTTGGATTGTCAGTGATGCTTGCACTGTATCCACCACAGAGTTCCCAAAACTTCGGCGACAGGAACTGCTGGAGAAGCGCGCGTGCTGCTTCCGCTCCGATGTTCGATCGCTTATAGCCGATAACATCTACGAAGGTGTGGCCAGTCCACTCCACATCACCGTTCGCGGAAACCTTCACCTCATAAATCGGACAGGTGCCAAAACATCCCGACCTTGACAGCTCGACGGAATCGTCATCGCCGATCGACGATGTGGTTGAGTCTGGTCGGACGGCGGACAATCGTGCGCGATTTCTGGACGGCGGACTGGTGACGACCTCCACAAAGCGGTAGGACACAGAGTCGATGTGAGATGAGCCTATTGGTTTCGTAAGGGCGATCGTTCGAAAATTTGAATTTAAAAGTGGTGGTGTACTTCCATTCAGTACTGGAGTCGCTTGAAGGAACCATAAATCTCCACGTCTTGATGTTGTCAACCGCAGCGGCTCTCAGCAATCGGTAGCCGGAGATTGCAGTCACCGATTCCGTTTCACCGCTGGCATTGACTACAAACTGAACTTCCACCTCGTCTTGAATTCTTGCCGCACGCGCAATCGCCGGATACACCGGGAGAGCAGCAAATTTCAATCGTAGCTCCTTAGGATTTTGAGCTGCCGGGGTTGCTATTAGAGCCAGGAAAACGAGAGTTTGTATGATCGGATTTCTCATCGCCATACTCTACGGCGAAGGTAAAGGATTGTCATCACCATGACCTTTGTGTCGCGAATTCGGTCTGGGCCGCGTCTAACTCCTGATTAGTCGGATTACCGGACAAGTGCTTTTGCGCGATTTCCACGTGTCCGGTAAGCGTGTTTAGCAAGACATTGCAGGTCGCTGTGTCCGGTGTTCCAGTCTCTTACTTCCGTGCCGGTGCGGACTGGTTTTCACTTGTGGGTGGCACGATCCCCTTGAGTCGCAAATAGGTCACCATATTTCCGTAGTGCTCATCCGTGTGCGCCGTGTTGATCGAGAGCACAGTCAACTTCGCTATGTTGAAGTTGAATAATTTGACCATCTCACTGCCTTTTGCATCGGTCATGCTGTCGAATGCCTTGTTGCAGTACGCCACTCCGTCCTTGAGCGCCGCCACCAGGTCGGCCTTTGACGTCTTGGTTTTTTCGATGTCCTTTGCCGGGTTTGCTTCGCCAATGGCTTGCGAGCAGAACGAGTACGAAGCGTCGGCCACGTGGCCAACCAGCTGCCCAAAGCTGCGAACCTCCGGTGTCGGTTTGAAGGAGTAGTTTTCTTCCGGCATCTTCTGCGCGGCGCCGATCACCGCTCCGCTCACAAACGAGTAAAAACCTTTTTCGCTCCCGGTAATCGGGTTCGCCGGCGGAGTAGACTGCGCCGCTGCCTTCTCCTGCCCGAGCAGAGCAACCGGAACCAACATCACTGCAGCAAACACAAAAATCAGTTTTTTGTTCATGGACGCACCTTTCGCGGATTCATGCCACGCGGCGGAGTCCCCGCCGAACACCCGCAACTTACTATACGCACCAAATTTCAAATTGTTTCGGCATTTCGGCGCTCGTCCCGCACCGAAATGAGCGAATGTCGTGCACCAGACTCGCGAAGTATCGTCGGCCCGTTCCGGACACTTCGATACACAGCTATGTCGTTTAATCGGATAACCGGACGAATACCATACCCGCTAGTACTTTACTTTTCCGGTTTGCGCGTTAATCAGGAGTGACCCATGCTTCGTAGATTATGGCTGAACAACCGCGGTTCTATTTCGCAAGACACTATGGGCAGCACCAACAGCAAACGCTAACTGGAATACGAGAAAGACTACGAACGCCCACATATACGCATTCAGCCAATTGTTTAGGGATGCTTGAATCGCCGGGTTTTGGACTGTGCTAGAGGGAATGCGGTTCACCCAATGCGCTATGAAGACTGAAAATAAGGCAAACAATAAACTAGGCCAGAAATGGAGCTGAACCAGAATGTTGTTCGGTGGACGCCCAGTAAACCGTTCCACTAGATAGTAACCAAGGGCAGAGAGAAGAAGGACTCGAGGCCCTCGACCTCGCTCATCCCGAATCCAGTCAAATCCAGTCGGAAGTCAAAAAGATATAAGTGGGTGCGGGCCTGCAGAGCACCCGCGAAGTCCGCAGGGGGAAAAACCACTCTCAAAAGAAATAGTAGAAGGCCCGTGTATCCAAACAGTTTGACCGGCGAGCGGTGCCAAGGCATGGTAGGTTCTCTCGCGGTGAATCTTAGCTTCTTTCTGTACTGTTATTAAGCAAATTTGAAGACGCTCGGACAATTCAATTACGTAACTCCTGATTAGTCGGATAACCGGACGATTCACGTCCACTTGTACGGTTTGCGCGTTAGTCGGGAGTTGGGACGCGTTCTGGCGCTTAAGGAGCGGGCGGGCTCAGCTTAGTTGCTACGAAAGTGTCTACGCGACCGCTCTGTTTGCCTTCTGACACTGTCGTCAGAGTATTTCCGTCGGACGACACTGTCATCTTATCGACTCTTATCAAGTGACCGCCGAATTTATAAGTTGCCTTAATTGCCCGGTCGCTCATTTGCTTTAGTGAGACCGAATCGGTGGAGTAACTTCCTTTCACGGGGTAGTCCTTGCCATCAAACCTAGCTGTCCAGGCAGTTCCAATAGGCGAGGAGGCACTCAGTTCATTGCCATTCTGCTTAAATGTCTCGACAAGCTGGCCCTCTGGCAAGATTATTTTTTGCATTCTCCAGGAGCCTGAAGTTGAGTTAGCGTTGGATACGGGCTCCCCCACCCGTTCCCACTCCGCTTCCCGGACGAGCGGTTTATGGTCTTCTGGTAAATAGTAGGTCGTCTTGCAATGTAAGGTGCGTGCCGTGTTTACGGTAGTGCAAACTTCTTCCGAAGAACTCTTTCCATCTTTCGTTTGCATGATTCTCACAGTATGCGAGTCGATTTCATTGACTGCGATCTTGTAGTGCAGGAGTCCAGACAATAACTGCTCGCCGCCATCAGCCTTGAGTTGGTGGACTTCGGGTACGCAACTGGCGCAGTCGTATCTTCCATTGCTCACGGAAAATGTAAATAGTGTGGACGACAACTGAGACTGTTCGAGGTTGGTTTTCCAAGTTCCGGCAAATGGGCTTTGTGCAGCATGGCTACAGGCGCATAGTCTGAACGCGTACGCCAAACAAATAGCAACTGTGAGCCGCTGGCTGAGGCTTTTCATCATCGCGAGAGTCCGTGGATTCTTGAAGCCGACAGTCGGTAGTCTTCCAGATTCAAAATCCGTTCGCGGAGCGACAAGGCCCTGCCGCTCACTTATCCTCCGAATCGATGCCTAGGCTACCACTGTAACACCGGTCAACTCCTGATTAGTCGGATAGCCGGACATGTTCCGAGCTAGTGCCGACTTCTCCCGCAGAAGCGGTAATCAAGCACTAGGTCATTCGCTGGAGAATCGCACGGGCTCGGCGTGGCGGAGGCGTTGAGACCATTACTCGCGTGTTTGGTGAGGCAGATAGTTTGAAATTCATATAGCAAGATTTTCGGGGGAACGGCCGGGAGATGGCGGCCACGTTAGCCAACGCGGCGGATGGCGGGGCCGTCCTTCTGTCCGGGGGTTCGGGCGCCGTGATTGTGCAATATCGCAGCGGCGCGCTCGGCAATTTGCTCTGCGGGGGTTCGGACAACTATTATCGCGCCTCCCTGTTTGATGTGGTTGGCGTAAAATTCCTGGTCGCCGATGTAGTTCGGTTGTTCGCCGGAAAGGTCGCGCACTTCCCTCTTTTCCGGAGCGCCGCCGGCGCCGAACAAACGTTCAATCCAGTTACGATGTGGTTCGCCGGACTTTGTGGAAGGCTCGCCCGGCGTGTTTGCAGTTCGCGCGTCATCGTCGATATCGGTGATCACTTCCACTTGGTTGCCTTCCAGGCCCGCGTTCTCGAGATCCTCGACGGCGGCTTCCGCATTTTCGTAACTTTTAAGAATCCCGACGACCACGTATTGCATGTCTCGAACCTCCGTACATCGGCAACTATCCTAGTATAAATCCGCGCCGATCGAGGTTGCGAAGCTGTACGGAATCTTTCCGGCGCCGGCGAGCGACCTTAGCTTTATTCGTGACGCAGCGCCACCATCGGATCCACTTGCGTAGCGCGGCGCGCGGGGATTCCACAGGCGAGGAGCGCGACCGCGGTGAAAAGGAGCATCACGATTGCGATGGTTGCCGGATCGTGCGGCGTGACTCCAAACAGCAATGCAGCGAGAAGCCGGGTGATCGCCGCGGTTCCCACCAGGCCAATTGCAATCCCGATGGCGACCAGGGTGAAGCCTCGCTTCAGAATCACCCGATAGATATCGCGCGGGAGGGCGCCCAGAGCGATTCGTATGCCGATCTCCTGGAATTGCTGCTCCACCGCGTACGACATCACACTGTAAAGGCCCACGAGCGCGAGCAACAGAGCCAGAGCGGAGAACAAACCGAGAAGCATGGTGCGGAAACGCGGCACGGCCACCGATTCTTGAACAACCTGGTCCATCGTTCGCGGATCCGTGATGGGCTGTTGCGAGTCAACTTGCTGGATCGCGTGGCGCACGCCTGGAAGCAGGCTGGAAGCGTTTCCCGAGGTGCGCAAGATGAAGGTCATACCACGCTGTGGAAACTGTTCGAAGGGCTCGTACACTTGAAACGTTTCCTTTTCCTCCAGGCTCATCTGTTTAACGGAGCCGACCACTCCAACGATCTCGCGAACGACTTCGTAGTGCCTTCCCATCTGAATATGCTGGCCGAGCGGGTTTTGTCCATGAAACACCGCCCGCGCCAGAAAGTCATTGATCAAGCAAACGTGGGGCGCCGAGGCCGTGTCCTGTTCCGTGAAGTCGCGGCCGGCCAGCAAAGGGATACCCATGTTGCGCAGGTAATTCGGTCCGACGAGATAGTATTCGGCGGAAGGAAGCGATCCTGAGTTGGGCTGTCCATTAATTCCGAAGGACCACACTAATGCATCGCCGTTGACAGGGAGGAGCGAAGTCATGGTGACGGATTCCACTCCCGGAAGGACTTGGAGGCGGCGCTGCGCTTCTTGATAAAACTGAGTTGCCTGCTCCGGCTTCGTATATCGGGCGCGCGGCAAGCTGACGTCAAAGGTGAGGCGACCTTCCGTGGCCACTCCCGGCTGAACCGAAGCGAGTTTCGCGAAACTACGAAGGAGCAAGCCAGAGCCCACCAAAAGAATCATTGCCAGCGCGATTTCCACCACGACGAGCGCTCCCCTCAATCCGGAACGGCCTCCGCGGCCGGTGCCGCCAGATTCTTTGATCGTCCCGATAAGTCCTTCGCGCGAAGCCGCAAAGGCGGGCGCGAGGCCAAACAGAATTCCCGTCGCAATCGAAAGCACCAGTGTGAACATCAGGACACGAACGTCCACATGGATGGATTCAGCGCGCGGAAGCAAAGTGGACGGAAGCGCAGCGAGCGCGCGGGAGCTACTATCCGCAATGGCCAAACCCAATCCGCCGCCCGCGAGAGCCAGCACGACACTCTCCGTAAGCAATTGCCGGACGATGCGCCGCCTTCCTGCGCCGAGGGCCATGCGAATGGCGATTTCTTTGCGGCGCACGGCCGCTCGAGAAAGCAACATGTTCGCGGCATTGGCGCAAGCGATCAGCAGCACAAAACCGACTGCGCCCAACAGAACTAGCAAGGCGGCATGAACGTCTTGCACGGCGGACTGCTGCATGGATTCAACGATGACGGTCCACCCCGCATTCGTATCCGGATATTGCTTTTCGAGCTGTGCGGCGAGGCCCTTCATTTCCGACTGCGCTTGCGCTAGCGAGACTCCTGCTCGGAGACGCGCCATTACCCGTATGAAATGGGCGCCACGCACGGCGGCCATTGAGGAGTCGAAGGCGAAGGGTTTCCAGTAACGAATCTTGTCGCCATCAAATCGGAAACTGACCGGCATTACTCCGATGATGGTATTTGGTTCGCCGTCCATCGAAATGCTGCGCCCGAGCACGCCAGGATCGGCCCCAAAATTCGAGCGCCAAAGCGCGTCGCTGATCACCAAAACGTGATTTTTGCCCACGACGAAATCATCGTCGCTAAAGGGCCTGCCGAGGGCGGGGCGCACGCCTAACGCTTCGAAGAATCCCTGAGTGGCTGCGGTGCCCGTCCAATGCTCGGGAGAATCGCCGAACATCACGTTAGAAGTGTCCTCGGCGAACGCGACCATTCGCTCGAAGGAGTGGTTTTGCGCGCGCCAATCCAAAAAATTCGCGGGCGAAACGGAGAAGCTCGGAAATCCCTGCTGCGGGTTGCTCTCTTCGAGATAAACAAGCCGGTCGGGCTGCGCGTACGGCAACGGTCGGAGCAATATTGCGTTTACCACGGAAAAGATGCTGGAGTTTGCGCCTATGCCCAGCGCGAGGATCATAATGACAAGCAAACTGAAACTTGTGTCCTTGCGGAACATCCGCACCGAGAACCGCAAGTCTTGCAGAACTGTCTCAATCATCGGTGAGTCTCTCTGTGCCGCTCCACTGATCCTACTCGTCCGGTTCACGCGTTACCAGGACTTGAAGGCGCGTCAGAACGGCATATACCTGAGCGTTACAGTAGAGGTTTGGTTTTTGTCCAATTGCAGGAAGTAAACATACTCCTCAGAGCCGACGCCGTTGATTATTATTCCCGGCTGGCCCAACAAATTTCCATCGATGTCATACGCAAGGGGACTGCACGGGTCTGGGCCGGTGTTGCCGTTGTAGTCATATCCCATTCGTTCGACGAAAGTGAAGGCCGGAGTGGGATCGCCGAAATTCTGCATCATCAAACCAAAAGGACCACTCTGGGTGCTGTAAGTGGGGTAATAAGGAATGTAACCCCATGCGGCATCTCGCGTTATCATGGTTTCCTTGGAAGTTATTACTTGCTCGACACCGCCTACATGCGGGGACCAAATCAGAAGTCTTGCCGAGGAGCGGACACGTCGGTGCTCGCATTTTCTCGAGACACAGATTTGCACGAGTGGTACTACGGCGAACGGAAACGCGCAACCTGCGGGGACCAAATCTGAAGTATTTCCGAGGAGCGGACACGTGAGATCTCTCATTTTCTCGCGACACAGATTTGCAAGAGCGGTACGAAGGCAAACCGAACGATGTAGCCAAACGGTGCGATTAGGTCACGAAATCGGAACGCGCTTCAGACCCGCAAACATTTTGTCGAGGAACTGCGTGTGTCCGGTCTCGTCGAGCATTAGAACCTGTTTGAGGCTCTCCACGTAAACCGCCTCGAGCGTATAGTTTCCTGGCCCCTGTCCGTGCCTTACCAAAATGGCGCTGTGTCCCTGGTCGGAAACCGGGGTTGGCGGGATAGGTTTAGACTCCACCACGACCTCGCTTCCTTCTCGCCGGAACATCACCAATTTCATGCCGTCTTCGAGTGTCTTAACCACCACCGTATACTCGCCAGGCCCCAATTTGTGGTTGTGGCACTGCACTTTATACGGCAATGAGAACTTTCCCTCGAACTCCGTCTTCGCGGATAGAGCTTCGATCCGCGCCATATTGTCGGCCTTGTATTGATCCGGCGCGGTGTCTGCCTGTGCATGAGTGGTGATCGGGGAAAGAACTGCAAACACCAGACCCAGGGTCGTCAACGCAATTATCGTCATTCTCTTTTTCATCGGAATCTCCATTCGCCGATTCGCTCAAGCGTGGACCCCACATGTGCTGAGTCGGCGGTCCCGCCGCCGCGATTTTTCTTTTCCGGTAGCCCGGTCACTCTTGGCCGTGAATATTACTCCCGATAGCGGAAATCATCAACGAACTGGTTTTAAGTTTGAATTGTTCGTTTTACGTGGTCCATGGCGGTGTCCTCGCAGAGTCAGAAAAAAAGGAATATAAAATTACGATAGTTTACCCAACGCGCCGCTGGCGCAATTGGCATTTTCCCCGACAAATTTAACTTGGACGCTTAGTCGGATAGCCGGACAAATGCAGAAGTTCCGTGTGCAAGGTTATTGGCGTAAGGTTTGATTGGGCCTAGGACGCTGTGGCTCGAGCGCCGATTTGTTGGAGGATTCCCAACTGATCCGAACTTCCCCACCGCTCGACCATTTTGCCGTCTCGGAATCGCGCGATTTGAACTCCGCGTGCGTGAATCTTCCGTCCCGTCGGAGCTACACCCAAAAATTCGCCCTTTTGCGTGCCGGTAATCGTGTACGCAATGGCTATCTTGTCCTCGTCGGTCACGACTTGGTCCGCCGAGATTGCCAAATCCGGGAATGATGTTCGCATGGCGGCGAACATGCGAATGTAGCCTTCTGGACCCGCGCCTTGATCGGGCGCCGGGTCGTGATCCACGCAATCCGAGGCGATGAGATCGCGCAGCAGTTCCAATTTCCCGCTGTTTACCGCGCTGCCAAACTTTTCCTGTACCGCCAGATTATCTTCCTTGGTCATGACGTCCTTCCTTGTCGCATGAGATTGTCAGGTTGGAGCCCATGCCACGGCCCGCCACTTCGTCTCCGGGCAGCTCCTCCCCGCGCCGCATCATACCATCGTCGAAACGGTAAGGCACCTGCACATCGGGCACCCCGCCTGGACCCACCGCTCCCAGCGCCCTACGCATCGCCCAATTCGCCCCGGAATTTTCTCTTGCGGCTCATTTTCATTTTCCTCCGCAAATTCCTCGCGGGCGTAAGTCGGACAACCGGAGAAGTGAAGTGACCTGTTATGCTGCTGAATCCCGTTACGCCATGACTATAATGAACGCAGTCGCAGGAACCATTCTTGTTGCATTCGGCCTTTTTCTGGTTGGTCTTACGGTTGTGGTCTTCGCGAAGCCAGCACTAGCTGAACGGTTTTTTATGCCATTCGCGACTTCGGCGCGAGCACACTACACAGAGCAAGTTATCCGCTTACTCATCGGCGCGTCACTCGTCGTTCGCTCTGCGGCAATGTGGCAACCGAAGGTCTTTTGGTTTGTCGGATGGGCCATTGTCCTGTCCTCCTTGGTGTTAATCCTTAGTCCGTGGCAATGGCACCGCCGTTTCGGCGAGAAAGTGCGTCCGATGCTCATGCGTCGCCTGAAACTATTTGCGGTCGGGCTATTGGCGTTCGGTGTTTTACTTCTTTATGGCGTGTTTGCTCGGGTCTCCCCATCGCCGGGATGGTTTTGAATGCCAGCTTCCCGACACGCCCGACTTAAAAAGTGCAGGTAAGTCTTGATTAGTTGGATTACCGGACATGTGAAATAGGAACGCTTGAAGGTAGCCCTTTACCTCTGAGCTAACGCGACGTTCCCGTTCACACCTACACGGAGGATATAGGTCAGTTCCCTTCATGCGAAGCGGGGCAAACACGTCTCCCCGCTTCATGTTTGGAGTCTTGCGTCCTTAAGGTTTATAGACTCGGTAGTTGCTGTTGTAAGTGAATGTTAGGGTGCCATTGTTTGAGTAGAAGTATGTCTGAACCGTGTGGTTGCCAGGGGCGAGGCCCGATACAATCTGGGAAGCTGAACTTTGGACCCAGGTAAAGTCCGAGGGCGTCTCACCTGAATAGGGGCAGAAGTTAGTGCCCTTGCCATCTACGTAGAGACATACTGCGTTAGCATTTATAGTAGAGTCTGAATCGCCATTCTCAACCCACATGTCGGCCACGATCGAACAGGTTCCAGTGGTGCCGGGGCACAACACCGTAAGTTGATGGTCGATCGGTGTATAGGTGTTGGATGGAGCACTTGTAGGCACACCCCCGGTGTTGTTATAAGTCTTTTCCAGTACGTGGTTTGTCGCAAGCACGTTCGGATCCTGCGAGGGTTGCACGTCGAAAGTCGGTGGTGGGATGGGCGGTCTGCCCTTGCTCGACAGTGTTTCCTGGGCGGAACCTAATCGGTAAGCGCCGAACAATCCAACAAACAAGACGAGCAACAAAGTTGTTTTTGAGAGCTTACTCATGTGTTCTCCTTTGGGAAAGCAAAGCTAGGCTTCCAGTGATAGCCAGTTAGATCTGCCCCCTTACCCTATATAGCGGAATTGTGGGTTCAAACCTGTCACCGGAATTTACGTTCTTAATTCGATTCTCCGCGAAGGAGCCAAGTCCTGATAAGCCGGATAACCGGACAAGTTCCGAGCAAATATTCCACTCTACTTGTCCGGTAAGTGCGTTGATCAGGATTTTGCGGGCTAAGACGGGCGGTCGGACTTGAGACTCGGTTTCGCTTTTCGCCAGTTTCCAGTGGTGTTAAATTGAGGACGTCCAAGCGAGAGGCGCGTGCAACTTCATATTTCCGACTGGAAGTTGACATGTATCGCAGCAGCCCACAAAAATGTTGGCCGGTAGCCACTCTAACCTATGAAGATATTTTCCGCGCGTGAGACGGAGTTGTTGCGCGAGCTTGACGGACTGGAACTCGCTGACTTTTGGCCGCGGGCCGTCGCATTCCTGATCGACTGTTTTCTGATGGCTGTTCTTCTTAGTGTAGTACTGACGCTTGGACTCAATGCATGGCAACATCTCCGCCAGATGCACGGGAATTCGGGCCCGGCTGAGTATCATTTGCCGGTCGTAAAGGAGCTTCCGGTTCCCCTGATCCATGGGGGCATGAAGGTCCAACTAATCAACATCGAGGGCAACGAAGTCATTCATGTAGCCGCCACCGTGGTTGTGCCGGTATTGTATTGTGGCGTTTTGCTGTGGGCGGGCAAAGGTCGCACTCCCGGCAAGCGGCTGCTGAAGATCAGGGTCGTCTCGCTGGCCCATCGACACATAACATTCTGGCATGCGGTTGAGCGGGCATTGGGTTATGGAGCGGCTGCACTGGAGCTAGGCTTCGGGTTTGTGCAGTTCTTTATTCATCCGTACCGGCGCTGTGCGCAGGACCGTCTCGCCGAGACGATCGTGGTGACCGAGCGCAGCTATCAAGCCCTGCAGCAAAAGTTGTCACTGCAGCAGGTCGCCAAAGATTCATCAGAGTTCCCCGCCACACATAGTGAAGGATACGCCCCTGCACAGCAGACGTGAATGAGTGGCTCACCGTGACTGCTTAAAAGGCCACGCCGTCGCGTGAAACCGCCAACAATTACCGTGCAAGTGGACGATTAGTCGGATAACCAGACAATAGTTGCGAACCAGAATGGTCGCCGCTGGATTAATTTTCCTGATGACTTGTGGTCTGGTGCGAACTACCATACCGCAAAGAATAGACCGCATCACACAGACGTTCGATGAGGCTTGGCCGATGAGGAAACCACGAGGAAAGATTCGTGATATTCTACCTGAAGAAGTTGGCGTAGTCGGGCCAAGCATTGAAACGCGCATGAGCGAGGGAAAAGCTCTGCGGGAAAAAGTCCCGCGGGGTTCCCACGCCAAGTGGAAGCCACCTGCTGACCGTCCTGATCCTGTTGATGTGTTGCTCCGATCTGACCACGGGCGTCTACCCGAGCTTTTGCCCATCCGGTACGGGAGGATGCAACAATCGCCTTTCGCATTTTTCCGCGGTTCAGCGGCCGTGATGGCCTGGGATTTGTCGAAAACTCCCACGACCGGGATTCGCGTCCAGGCTTGCGGCGATTGCCACGCTTCGAATTTCGGCGGCTTTGCGAGTCCTGAGCGACAGCTGTTGTTCGACATTAATGATTTCGATGAAACGCTTCCGGCACCGTGGGAATGGGACGTCAAGCGGCTGGGGGCGAGTATCGCCTTAGCATCGCGTGAACTTCCTCTGGGCGGCGGCGGGTGCGAAGATGCTGTGCTTACGATGGCACAATCGTATCGCGAGCACATGCGCGAGTACGCACACATGCGCAACCTGGAAATATGGTATTCGCGCATGGATGCTGAAGTGTTCATAGAAGAAGCAAAAACTGTCGGGGCGAAAAAGCGCTGGAAAGAAGTCGAGAATAAGGCGCGGCTCCAAACCGCTGAGCACATTTTTCCAAAAATCGCGGACGTGATAAACGGTCGCACGCGAATTGTCGATCATCCTCCGCTCGTGTATCACGCTCGTGAGAGCGACATCGAACTGAAACACGTTATCGAGAAGTTCCGGGCGTACCGCGAGACGCTCCCCGCAGAGCGCCGTGTGATTCTGGACCGTTATCACATTATTGATGTCGCGCGGAAAGTTGTGGGCGTGGGCAGCGTAGGAACGCGCTGCGCAGTGGCATTGTTGATGGCCGGCGAACACGATCCCATGTTGCTGCAAATTAAAGAGGCGCTTCCTTCGGTGCTCGAACCGTATGCTGGCAAGAGCCGGTACACGAATCACGGCGAGCGGGTTGTTGTCGGCCAACGCATGCTGCAATCGGCCAGCGACGTATTCCTCGGGTGGACCTCTGACGCGAAAGGTCGCAGCTATTACTTCCGTCAGCTTCGCGACATGAAAATGAAAATCGATCTCGAAAACATGAGCAAAGCCGACTGGCTTGAATATGTGGAGATCTGCGGCTGGACGCTTGCCCGCGCACACGCCCGAACCGGCGACGCCGCCATGATTGGCGGTTATCTCGGCAAAAACGACACCTTTGATTCGGCTCTCGCCAAATTTTCGGCATCCTATGCCGACCAAGCTGATCGCGACCGTGCCGATCTGCTGAAAGCGATTCGCAAAGGGCGACTGAAAACCGAACGCACCGCTGCGGCTTGATTACGACCACCTGCCCTGAACCGGTTCGCGCTCAAAAAAGGACATTTCGATGCGTATGAGCAGAGCCCCTGTGTTCACCGCTGTGACGGTCCTTCTTACTCTCGGGATCGGACGTCTATCGCTGTTGCAAAGTACGGCGCTTCCGATCGCTCGCGCCACTTCCGCAACGCACAACTTAGCCGTGGGACCGCAATACAATACGAGCCACGTCTATGTCGCGCCGAAAGATTTCGATCGCTTCGCTTCGCGCTCAAAAAAGGACATTTCGATGCGTATGAGCAGAGCCCCTGTGGTCACCGCTGTGACGGTCCTTCTTACTCTCGGGATCGGACGTTTATCGCTGTTGCAAAGCACGGCGCTTCCGATCGCTCGCGCCACTTCTGCAACGCACAACTTAGCCGTGGGACCGCAATACAATACGACCCACATCTATGTCGCCCCAGAAGATTTCGATCGCTTCGTAACTCTAGCTTCTGATAAGTCGGATAACCGGATAAGTTTTTTTGAGCACTTCACCTGTCTGGTAAGCGCGTTTTATCAAGAAATTGAGTTAGGGGCTATTCAGAAAAGCGACACCAACGGGGGCTTTCGGAACCAACTATCATAGCCGATGATAAACCAACCGATTGGAAATCCGCCCTCGTGGGTAACAACAGCACTAATGCCCGTGGCACTTTGCGGAATCAGATATGAACGAGTCGCGAGAATTGACTCCTTCGGCTTCAATAGTGCATTAAAAGCAATATATGTGGCGTCCGGGAGCGGATCGTAGCGTCTCCCTTGGCCGTCCGTGAGATATATGACTAAGTTATTTTCTCTTTGACTGACGCCGCGCCCTCGGTTGAAGAGCTCCATCTCGACTCGGTAGGTCGTCGCGCTTCCTTCCTGAATTCGCTGGTAAGCATGGACGGATACACACATGTCATCGAAGCACTGATATTCGCCTATCTTCATTCTGCGACGGGGCGAAATCAAAGACACGGCTACGACAATGGTGAAGTACGCCGCCGACAAAATAAGGACTTTCTTGAGAATCCTGCCTGCAAGATGAAATTGACGCCGAGAAGCAAACAACACAGCGGCAAGAAGGGCAAATACGGCCGCAAAGAAAAGAACAATGAATAAAAGGTCGAACAGACTCACAATGGAACTACTTCATATCACAAAGTACTTTACGGCTCAAGATCGTGATCTTCATGCGTCACCTCCCGATTAGTCGGATAACCGGACGAGTCAGGTATACCTCTCAGGTACTCAAAAAAGAGAGAGAACTTCAATCGGATTTAGGAAA
Source organism: uncultured Acidobacteriota bacterium (assembly GCA_963838475.1). GTDB lineage: Bacteria > Acidobacteriota > Terriglobia > Acidiferrales > UBA7541 > Palsa-295. The sequence goes on along the minus strand of CAWIRJ010000002.1, from coordinate 163,193 downwards.
GCAATCAGCTGGATTCTTGCTGCGATGATGGACGACAGTACCAGCGGCCTGATTTTGACTCGGGTGGAACCCTGTCGCCAGAGTCATTTCAACAACATTGAAGCGTTCAGCCGGCCAATCTCCCACGCTTTGGAGAACGGCACCGACGATCTGAGCGTGTCGGTCATAGTCGACATCGTATTTTATTGGAACTGTCTTACTGCCAAACGATTCGATATAGTCCGTAAATTGCTTGGATCGTGTTACGGTGAAATCGGTGGAACAAAAACAACCAGGCTCGGGATTACTCTGACATGGGGCCTCTAGATGAATTACGTTGTTAGAGAGGAGCTTCCACGTCATTTCAAGAATAACGGTTTTACGACGAACCTGTCCGGTTGCAGTACGCCAAGTGAAGTAACTAACCGCCACTGCAAGAGTCGCCGTCAATAACAGCTTGAATGCTCCCTCCACAACGTTCCAGGCTTTTCCACTCATAGCTGGCATTCGCTTTGTCAGGAAGCTGCGATGTTACCACTCCTAATATTACTGCGTAACTCCTGATTAGTCGGATAACCGGAAACTTGAAAATTGACTTGTCCGGTTTGCGCGTTGATCCGCACTTATTCGACAGACTCGGCCTCCATAAATTTCTTGTCAGCCTGTCGTCTTTTGCCCGCCGATTCCGATTCTTTAAGTAGAAGCAGGAACTTTCGGTGAGTTGAAGAGGAGGAATATTCCCATGCGGCGATGGCATTTTGCTCTGCTGTCTTTGGCGCTCGTTCTGGCAGGCGAGCCTGTTTTCGCGACTACGTACTATGTAACGCCTCCACTCGCAAACCCTTGCACGAGTGCAAAGGGCGGATTTGAGGTGTTTCCCAGCATCCAATATGCGGTAACCCACGTGCCCGAAGGTTCCACCATCAATATCTGCCCCGGAACCTACTACGAGCAGGTCACCATTTCCCAGCCCCTGACCCTGCAAGGCATCTCGGGCAACAATAACTCGTCACAGGTGATCATCGCCATGCCGCCCGATGGGCTCACGACAACGTCGAGCCTTCAGTTCGGCACAATCGCGGCGCAGGTCGAAGTAACGAAGGGACCGGTCAACATCACCGGTATCACTGTGGACGGGACTGCCAGTAGTTCAAACTGCCCGAACGGCTTCTACGTCGGAATCTTCTACAGCGGCGACACTAACGCAGACGCCTCGGGCGCCTCAGGCGTAGTGAACGGGGTCGAGATACGCTATCAGAGTTGCGGCAACGCCGACTGGGGTCTGGGAATCATGGCTGAATACGGAGAACAGGGGGACGGCAAAAAGTCCTTCACGATTGAAAACAGCAACATCCACGACCAAACAAATTCGGGTATTTTGGCCCATGGTTCTGGTCTTATTGTTTCGATCAAGAACAACAATGTGGCAAGCACAACGCCCTACTCCGAGGCGACAGGGATTGTGGTGCTGAGCGCCACCGGCAGCGTGTCGAACAACAACGTTGATTCCTTTCAAACTGGCGTGTACGTCGATGCTGAAGTCGATGTCTCCGGCAACACAGTGGGCAATTCATCCCTTGATGGAATAGACGTTCTCGAAGCTGGAGCTACCGTCACGTCCAACCGCATATGGAACAGCAGTAGGGCAGGCATTAGTTTGTCCACCGGAGGCACCATCGAAAACAACATCATCACCAACACAGTTATACCGAGTTTCCCTTTTCTTTACCCGATCGGGATCGAATTTGCGTGCAGCACGAACACGGTATCCGAGAACATCATCAACGGCGCTTACACGGGAATCGATTCGGTTCCTGCGGCATTTAACGGAGTGAACACTGTCTACAACGTGACCACGCTCAGAACCGGCGGGTGCTGAGGCAGGTGTTTCTCGTTGGACTGCTGACGGGGTCTATGGGCCTCGGTATGTCGAGGCGGAAGTATAAACACTGCTCAAGTATGCTTTCACTCGTTGAGTCCTGATTAGTCGGATAATTAGAGAAGTGAAGTGATACTTTATTTGTCCGGTTTGTGCGTTAATCACGACTTAGTTCGACAGACTCGGCCTCCATAAATTTCTTGTCAGCCTGTCGTCTTTTGCCCGCCGTTTACGATTGGATAGGTAGGAAGCTTGTGTCCCCCGCCTCCTAAATCTCTGTTTAGAGGAGAAATACCATGGGTCCAAAAATATTCCGCATCGCAATGATCGTTCTTGCCAGCTTTGCGCTCAGTTCCGCTGCCGGGGCGACTTGTTCAAACGATTCTCTGAATGGCACCTACGGGTTTCTGCACGACGAGACAGATATCAACGGCACCCCCTTCACCGCCGCCGTTAGCCAGATCACGTTTGACTCAACCACAGGCACGTTTGCCGTTGAGAATACCGCATCCCATGACGGTGTAATTGTCACCAACTCTACCACCGGAACTTACGCGATCGCCTCAAACTGCACCGGCACCGGTACACCCGCGGGAGCCAGCCCCTTCTCCATTGTGGTTACGCCAACAGGGTTTTTGGCCCTCCACCTTTTTGCGGAGGGATTCGCCGTGGAGCAGGGCTCCGCGACCTGCACCAATGCCGGAGTTAAGGGCATTTTTGGGTTTGAAACAACCGGCGCCTTCCTCGCAGGGGCACCCGCCACGGGAGCGGTGGCATTCATCGGTGAGTTGAAATTATCGGTCGACCCTTCTGGAGGAGGAATGATAACCGGAAATTTAGCGAGTAGCCTGGGTGACACGTTTTTAACGTTCGAAGAGGAGCCCGTCAGAGGGTCTTATTCAGTTCGATGCGAGCTGCAGGGGCGCGGCTACCATAAAGCCGAAGGGGCAGCCCGAAATGCACTTCCGGTTCGTGGTTGTAAACGGCGGGAAGGAAATGCTAGTCGTTGAGACGGACGCGGACACGGTTGTGAGTGGCACGCTGCAGCGCGGTGATTAGCGTCCGATCCGAGTGCGATTGCCACCAATCCGACTGGCTAACTCCTGATTAGTCGAATAGCCGGGCATTTAAAGTAATCCTCAGCTTGTCCGGTTTGCGGTTATTTTGGAGAAGGGCTGTCCCTAGATTTCGATTGACCAACCAAGTGGCCCGTTGACGTGGGATGTACACTACGGAACATGCAGATTAAATCCATACGTACAGCGATCGTCGTGTTGGTCGCGGTGCTAGGATTCTCGGTGCTGGGCCACGCCGATGATCCGGAGAAGGCCATCAGGAAAGCAGTGGAGATCAGCACCCTGAATCAGGTGGGTACGGAGCCGTTCCACTTAAAAGCGGTAATTGCGCCAAGTTTCGATAGGGATCGAGGATCGAACCGCACCGGAGATGTGGAAATCTGGTGGGCTTCGCCCAGCCAGTGGAAACGAGAAGTGCGCTCGCCGGAGTTTCACCAAATCATGATCGTGAACGGGGACAAGCAGTGGCAAAAGAACGAAGGAGACTACTTTCCGGAATGGCTTCGAGAGACTTGCGTGGCGTTAATTGAACCTGTCCCGTCGCTCGATGAGGTTCTGCAACAGTTGAACGAAGCGGATGTGAAGAAGTTAAAAGGATCGACCTACTACTCTTGGACGATGATGAGTACCGACGGAAAGGTTCAGAAAGGGATGGGCGCGGGCCTTGCTATTACAGACAGCACCGGACTGCTCTTTTACGGAGGAGCCTTGGGATGGGGCGGTTTGTACAAAGACTATAAGAGTTTTCATGATCGCATGGTGGGGCGGACAGTGAGTGTGGGATCGCCTGAGGTAACCGCGAAGATCACGACGCTAGAGGATCTGGGAGATATACCACCCGGTCTTTTTGACGCGGAGGCGAGTGGTGGTGATGCGCCGCTCTTGCGGACCGTTGTAGTAGAAGAGACGACGCTCCGGAAAAATCTGCTGTCGATAGAGGCGGTGGCCTGGCCTGCTTTGAACGATGGTCCGTTGGAAGGGGCGGTGACCGCAAAGATCGTTGTTGATCGTGCGGGAAAGGTCCGAGACGTGGGAACGATCCTTTCGGACAATCCAGCGGTAAGCGAAATCGCCGGGAAGGCGATTGCCGTTATGCAGTTCACGCCATACTTGCAGGACGGGGCCGCTGTTCAGGTCGTGTCGCGGATAACGATGCCTTTCAAGACGGTGCGACCGGCAGGAGTAGAGACTTTCGATAGCGCGCATAATTATTTTGAGCGTGGAAGACGTGTTTCGTTCTTGGCGGCAGGGAATGCGCCGTATGTGTTGCACGCAGTGTTCCAGGCAGCGGGGACAGTGGAAGGCGGACAGTACGTGGACACCTGGAAAAGCGATGTGGAATGGCGTAGAGAAGCGACGATTGGGAAGAGCCGCTGCGTGCGAGCCAGACATGGCGAGACGCGATACCAATTGTTGGAAGGTCCGGACGCTCCGCTCTTGCGACTGGTGCTGAAGGCGATGGAGCCAATTCCAGCAATCGACACGTTTGTTGAGTCCGATTGGAGGATAAAGCGAGACACCTTCGACGGAGTGAAAACCATTCGGGTACTGGCTGGATATGAAAGTCCGGATGGCACGCTCGATCCGGAAAACGCGCGGGCCTACTGGTTTGATGAGAATGGAGAGTTGGTGAAGACGTATTTTTCTGGAATCGAGACACAGCGGTCGCAGTTCGAGGAATTCGGCGGCGGCGAAATCGCACACCAGATAAAAGTGATGCGCAATGGTGCGGTCGAAATCTTAATTTCTGTCACTCAAGTATCGCCAGCGGGGACTATACCGGCGGACACCTTCGATCTGCCGGGACACGAGTGGAATCGAGCTTTCACCGACGAAGTACGATAGAGCGAATCATTCCAAGCTACGGTGAACGCTGCGGGTCAATCCTTATCGCCGATGAGCATGAGGCTAACGCCCGATTAGTCGGATAACCGCACAAGTCACGTACGAGAGCTTTACTTGTCCGGTTTGCGCGTTAATCAGGACTTAGTCCGTGAAATTTCCATTTAACTCTGCAATCTCCATTGAGTTACTCTCGCTACTTGATGGCGGTCCTGTTCTCCGACAAGCCGTTGTCTGTGGTTCAGCGCCGCGTAAACTGGGTGGCCCTGCTGCTTTTGGGTTTGCTCGGTATCGCGCTGGGGGTAAAAATGGCGAAGGAGTGTGCTTCAATCACCTCTGACTACGCGGCCACATATAATTACCCGGTCGTACTCTTTATTACCCTTCTTTTTCTTCTGCTTGGACTTCCACTGTTGGTCTACCGGCGAACTCGCTGGGTGGGGTGCGCCTTAATGTTGGCCGGTGTGCTGAACGTCGTAGCTTTTGTTGGCGGGATGCGAATTCTTTTAATGGAAAACCGCGTCGCTTGGAGGCACCCACAACAAATGGTTTCAATCGGTCCCGACCAGAGATTTTCGGTGGTGATTTATTTCAAGAAGGATGTCACTAATCGACAGGTGGAAGACTTCCGTACTTCCGTTCTGATGGAACCTGCCACGCCCCGACACGACGGGCGCGACTTTCCAGTATTCGTGAGGCAGTATCTCCACTTATCGCCGAAGCAGGCTAACGGTCATGAAGCCATTGCCCTAATGTTCTCAGTTGATACTCCTCCCGACAGAAGGGAGGCATATCTAGCGGCAGTTAAATCAGACAGTCGAATCGACGCTGTGTTTTTGAATGCCTCGCCAGCCTCAATTCACGCCGATTCCAAAAATCCTTAAACCGTCCAGTAAGTCCCGATAAGTCGGATGACCGGACAAGTCCGTACTAGAACTTTACTTGTCCGGTTTGCGCGTTAATCAGGACTTAGCGTCACCTTCGCCATCCCTGTCGTCTTTTGCCCGCCGTTTACGATTTCCTTCAGTAGCGGAGGAACTCTACCGATCCCGGCCATACTATTATCCAAGCCCAGATCGCGAGAGACAGCCACCACTCTTGACTCGAAGGAGATATGCCATGAAAAAGTCGATGCATCGAATCGCCATGCTCGCGCCCTCGCCTGCAAGGCTGAGTCTCGCGGTCTGGCTTTCGGCGATGGCATTGGGCATGGGCGCCCCGCAGGTGAGCGCCGCGGGTGTCACCTACATCGTAGGAACCTGCGTAAGCGGCACCCATTTCTCAACCATCCAGAAAGCCCTGGATGCCTCTCCGGCGCCCGACACGGTCAAGGTCTGCCCCGGGCAATACGCCGAGCAGATCACGATTGGCCATCCGGTCACGCTCGAAGGCATCGCGCAGGGCAACGGAGCCCAAGCGCGAATCGTGGCAGCGGCGGGAATGACGTAGTCGGAATCTTATTAGTTGTCTGTTTGATCTTTTGCCTGGCGCGAAGAGCGTAAGAGCATGAGTGCGCTATGGAAATGGGAAAAACCCTATCTGAGAGCATTTATGGAGACAAATCCTTTAAATCTGCAACGTCGGATTGCTGATGCAGAAAGGGCAATTTTTTGCGTACGACCGAACTGCAAACAAGATCAGAAAGAGAATTAGAGTGGCAGGCAATCGAGAGCGCCAAAAGTGGCTTATCGATTCTCAAGAAGGAAATTGAACTTCAGAATGTAATAAACGCATTATTAAGACTTCCAATTAGCAATTCCTGAGGGATTTCCAAGAACAACTCACCAGGTATACCGATTCCCTCATTCAATTTCGTGAGTAGCAGGAGGAGTCGAAAATGACTGATTCAATTACAGATTTTAAGTGTGATCAATGCGGCGCTTTTTACAATTCTAAGGATGACCTCGAAGAGCATCTAAAGGCTGCTCATCATCAAGAAGTTTGCGACCGTCAGCCGAAGATATCCTACGAAACAGTCCGTTAAATCGCCGATCCTATGAATGTTCGCGCGATGTGTTCGAATTCCGAATGCGCCGCGAGTGGCAATCGTTTCGGCCGGAACGACCCGAACCCTCCCGCGGTGGACGCTAAGAAGCACTAACGCAATCGAATCGAGGTCGGACGGCATTTCACTGAATATGAATGTATCCGAGAATTACCCAGTTCCTCTGGATTGGCGCACACGAATCAATCGCGAGGGGATGCGATTAGCATTCGCTTTGTACGCTGGCGGGCAGAAGAACTTTCCGAGCCGTGAGATATTTAAGCATGGCCGTGAAAGGAATACGCCGCCGGGCCACTACGTCGCTCTATTTAATCGAAAGCCGCGAAGCTGAAAGAAAATTAAGAGAAGCAAGGGGTAAAAAGAAGGCACTTGCTACGAAACTTTCGAAGGCGCGTTAACCTATCCAGCCAGGTCTAATCAGGTCCAATTAAATTTCTTCAGCGGAAGTTCGCGATTGCAGATATGTTCATTGAAGCGCCGCTGAACTTGCGAAGCGTCGTGCACTTTCTCGGACAGCTTTAGGGGATTTGGATAAGTCCACGAACATTGACTGCAAGCGAAACCTTCCCCTTTGTTTGTGACTTGCCAAACTAACGCGCGTTCTCTAGACGACACAGCGTGGCCCCGCATCAGAACAGAGATGCTTTGAAGGACGGATTGGTAACATCAACGAATTATTTACCTCTGACTTTTTGCTTTGCCCGGTCGACCGTCTGAGCCGGCACGGATAACCGGACAAGTCCGTTCTGGTACTCGACATGCCCGGGCAAACCCAGCATTAACGAGGCACTGACAGTCATATTGTCCATCGGAATCGCAAGATGGGTACGCTTCCGATGCTACTATTCGACGTATTCAAATATGGGAAACGTCAGAACCACGCGAAACGTCAGAGAGCGCCCGGCCCCGACTCACCATTAAGAACTGAATATTATTGTCTATTAACTTGACTTACTTAAATAACTGAGTAATATCTCGCCCAGAATCCACCTATGGGGTTCGCAGCCATCCTGTGATTCGGTCCTGGGCCTGTCCATGCGGTGCTGAAAGTGTGTCGGGGACCCTTCACGTTTTCGAAAAATTCCCGACCTGTTTCTGAGCATCACAACGCTGATAAGGACCGGAGGTTCTCATGCCGCGCTTGTTCAACTTTGCCCGATTCGCCGTCGTTCTGATTTTGTTCGCAGGAATCGCTCACCCGCTCTTTGCCGGCACCGATTTCCCTATCCCTCCAGGAAGAGCGAGTTGGCCGTACGCGATGGCCGTCGGTCCAGACGGCAATATGTGGTTCGTGGAGTGGGGCGGACAGAAGGTCGGCTTCATCACGACCTCCGGAGTGATCACGCAATATCCGATCCCCAACGCCCAGGCCCTGATCGGCATCGCCAAGGGCCCCGATGGCAATCTTTGGTTCACTGACACCATGGCCGGCACCATCGGCCACATCAGCACCAGCGGCACGAACATCGTGCACTATTCCCTGCCGGCGGGCTCGTTCCCGCAGGGAATTACGGCAGGCCCGGACGGCAATCTGTGGTTCGTCGAGCAGAAAGAATCAGGCGATTACGATATCGGCAAAATCACCACCGCAGGCAAGATCACTTCCTATTCCACGAAGGAAACAGCAGGCACCTTCCAGGTTTTCGCCGCCGTGGGCTACAGCTTTGGCGTCATCACCCCCGGCCCAGACGGCAACTTGTGGTTCGTCAATCCGCAGAACGAGCTGCACTCTCAAGTTGGCAGGATAACCACCGCGGGAGTAATCACCTTTTACGCGACCTCCGATTTGCCCGTGGGCATCACGTCGGGTCCGGACGGAAATCTCTGGCTTATCGAGTTGAGCCACGTCGCGAAGATGACCACTTCAGGCGCCGAGACCGAATACGCCCTTACTCAAGCCGGCTATGCGGGAATCGCGGCGGGCCCCGACGGAAACATATGGTTTTCGGAAACCAACAGCGGTTTCGGAAAAGTGGTTCCCACCACTGGCGCGGTAACCGAATATCCGGCGTTGTTCCCGGCATTTGAATACGCTCCGTCAATAGTCTCAGGGCCTGACGGCAACTTGTGGTTCACCTCATCGTTCAGCAGCAGCATCGGGCGCATGACCACGGCGGCGTCGGTTACCGGCAATTTTGCGCTCAGCACGGGAGCCAACACATTCTATGACACCGCCGGCCCCGACGGAAATCTCTGGTTCACGATCAGCTATCCCGCGAACGGCGTCGGCAAAATGACGCCGGAGGGCGTGGTGACGACCTACCCGCTACTCACGGCGAATGCCCAGCCCTCGGGAATTACGGCAGGCCCGGACGGCAACCTCTGGCTTCTGGAGACCGCTGCCTACAAGATTGCCAAGGTCACCACCTCCGGGGTGGTCACCGAATACCCCGCGAACGGCTACTCTTTTTTCGCTATTACTGCCGGTCCGGACGGAAACTTGTGGTTCCCCTATATCTACGCCAACAGTTGCGGGTGTTCGGCAATTGGGCGCATCACAACTAGCGGAACGATCAGCGTGTTTCCGACCACCACGGCGTCGAGCAATCCGGCGGGCATAACTGTGGGGCCCGATGGCAACATTTGGTTTACCGAGAATGCGGTGAGCAAGATCGGGAAGATGAGCACTGCGGGTGTGGCCTTGGCCGAGTATCCGACCAAGACCAATCCCTCGTATTTGAGCGCGATTACCAGCGGGCCGGACGGGAACCTTTGGTTTTTGGAAAATACGGAATACGGTGCGGTGGGAAAAATCACTACCTCCGGAAAAGTGACGGAGTACAAGGCGCAGATGCAGGACTACCAGAACGGCATCATTGCCGGACCAGATGGCGCCATCTGGTACGCACAGGGCTATCCAAACGTTGTCGCGCGGCTGACGACCAAAGGTGTGCTAAGCACGGTTCCGCTCACCACTCTGAACGCCCTGGGCGACGTGATGACCGTCGGTCCGGATCACAAACTCTGGGTGGGTGAGGGGGTCGCGGGCGCGCTTGCCCGGCTCAGCGCGATTGGCGGCACAGGCCTGAACTTCACCGCAACTCACGCGGTTGAGTTCACCGGAAACGTGGCGAGCTTCGTCGATGGCACGCCGACCGCATCAGCGTCTGATTTCACCGCGACCATCTACTGGGGCGACGGAGCTACATCGAAATCAACGGGCACGGTCACCGGCAGCCCCGGCGGTCCGTTCGACGTTAGCGGAAGCCACACGTACTCCGCCGCCGGAACGTTCCATCCTTACGTCACGTTCTACGACACCGTGGACAACTCCACCTACACTTCCACGAAGGGAAAAGCAACGGTGAACTAGCCTAGAGAATTAAGGGGGAATGGTAAATACACTTCTCTGGTTCCGGAAAACGTTTAGTAAGCCCACGGAATGGAATTGACTTGGAGCCTCAGCTTGGCGCCGACACTTGGCGCCGACACTTGGCGTTGCTACTTCGTATATTCTTTCAGTTGCACTGTCTATATTCACGACATCGTAGGAGCCACGAATCTCGCTCGGCGAGGGCGGGTGGCTAACCCTCCGCGCGGCACCAGCGTTTCAGCTCAAGCACAATCGAAGCTCGCGTGGGTGCCGAATCTTTTCTGTGGTTCGTACAGAAAAGGTTCGTCTTTAGATTTCATGCCTGCGAAAACTTCACCGCCCCCTTTTTCCCAAAACGGAACCGCCTCGCCGAAATATTTCGTGTACACAGCACACCGCTCCTTGAAATCCGCGCGAAAAGCGTGCTATCAAAGCTTCATCCACAAAATAATCTAATAATATTTTTGTGCCCCGACAAAGGGGCCAGAGCGAAGTTGTGCCCCGGTAAACGAGGCGGGGTTGAATCCCAAAGTGGATTCACCCTGAGCGCTCTTGCGAAGCGTTCGCCCCGAGTTAACGGGCAGCGGCTAAAGGAGGCAACGTGGCGGCATTTCCCAAAATAGAACCGACCATCGCGCGACGCTCGCAGCCGCCCCGCCGCACATCCACCCGCAAAGCGCGGTCATACCCTCGCAAACTCGGCCAAATCGCTCGCCAAAACGAGCCAGTTGTCGCTTCAAAATGTTCAAGTGGGCGCCCACTTCTAACCGAAAGTGCACCACAAGTAGAATTCGTCCTAACTCGCTCAAAACAAACGACGGGGAAATTTCTAACCGAGGCCAGAACACACATTAGGATTTTCGACTTTTTGCCATTTTCAGCGCAAAATCCCGTCCAGTTGATACAACGCCTTCTGATTCAATCCAGAATTCTACGACGCGGTCTTCCCTACCACAGTGAAACGGAAATGGCGGCGGTCGGCGAAACCGATGCGGCGGTAGAGGCCGATAGCGTGGGTGTTACTCGAACGCACGTGCAAAATCGGAACTTCCTTGCGGCGGCGAATCCGGCCAATCAGCTCCACCATCAGCGCCGTCGCATAACCGTGGCCAGCATGATTCGGATGCGTGCACACCGCGCTGATTTCGGTGTACCCGGGGACGTGCATTCTCTCGCCTGCCATCGCGGCAAGCTGCCCTTCCCTTTTGACGCCGATGAAATCCCCCAGCTCGTGCGTGCGCGTGCTAAATGGCCCCGGCTTCATCATCGTCGCCAACGCCACCATCTCCGGCACATCCGCGGGCGTCAACTTCACAAAATCGAGCGCACGCGCCGGCAATTCGCAATCCGAGTAAATCATTTGCAGCAGAGAATCCTCTTCCACCACACGGAAGCCGCCGGACTCGACATCAGCCACATTCGCAGGCGTCTCCAGAAAAAGCCCCGCGCCGGTTCCAACGCGCACGAGCTTTCCCAACGCGACGTAAGCCTCGCGACCAGGTTCCGCAAATCCCGCCAGCGGACCGATCTCCGCCTGAAACCTCCGCGCGAGGCCGTCACCTTCTGCAAAATGCGCCTGGCTCGTCGTCAACGCGCTCCAGATCGGATTGTCCAACGCATGCATGCTCATGTTCTAAATTTACTGCTGCACGCGGCGACCAGGCCATCCGATTCTCGCGCCCAAATTCTTTTCAGCTCTACCAATTTGGCGCGGCCTACGAGAGATGTAACTTCTCCGGCAGGTCTCGCTGGCGTTACTGAAGTCTCCACGATATTATCAGCGAAACTTTGGAGGTCTCCATGAAACGCTCGGCGCTCGCACTTCTCGTGTTTTTGCTTTTCACATCCGTCAGCTTCGCGCAACAGAATGATGCGGACGCCCCTGCCTCAAAAGCGGACATAGAACATTATCTGGATACCATGCACATTCGCGACCTGATGAAGAACATGATGAGCTCGCTGACCATCCAGATGCGTAAGACTATCCATGAGGAGGTACAGAAGTATCCCAATCTCCCTCCCGATTTTGAAACTCGCGTGAACAAGATGATGGACGACTCTTTTAAGACCATATCGGTCGACGAACTGATCGATACCATGATTCCGGTCTATCAAAAGCACCTTACCAAGGGAGATGTGGATGCGCTCGTTGCGTTTTATTCATCTCCCAGAGGGCAGAAAATATTGAATGAAATGCCGGCGATGATGTCGGAAGCGATGCAAGCCTCCTCGGGGATGATGCAAAAAGTTATGAAGGATACGATGCAGCGCGTTCAAGATGAAATCGCCCAGGCCCAAAAAGCCGACGAAGCAAAACCGGACGACGCGAAATCACCGAAGCAAACGGCCCCCACCTCAAACTAGCTTATTAAAAGAAAATCCGGACAGAGACTCGCGGAATTCGGCAGCCGCCCAACTAGTCTATGACTGGGCCGGTGTGAAATTGCGTGACCGTCTCGGTCTTCACTCGCGCCATGGGTTTTACCTGAAGTTTTTTCTTCTTAGCGGGCTTCATTATGATTTTCTTGACGGCCATTCAAAGTCTCCTGGGTTCGCGCGTAGCGACGTGGGTTTGAGTCCGTCATTTTACCCAGACCACTGACCTGCGCACAACATCCTTTGCGTCCTAACTAAAAGATTCTTCCGTCGAACGGCTACACGAGCCAGCGGTGAACAATTGGCGAACGATTCAGCAGCCCACAAAAACCGCGCGCTACTCGTAGCGCAGGGCAATGATTGGGTCAACACGCATGGCGCGGCGCGCGGGAATGTAACAAGCCGCAAGCGCGACGCCGGTCAATATTACCGCAACAGCCGCGAACGTCATGGGGTCGGTGGGGCTCACGCCATACAGCACGCTGGACAAAAAGCGCGTCAGGCCGAGCGCGGCAAATACTCCCACGCCTACGCCGACTAGCGCCATTTTCGCGCCGTCGCCGAGGACCAGGCGCATCACATCGCTCCTTTGCGCGCCCAACGCGATGCGTATCCCAAACTCCCGCGTTTGCTGCTCCACCAAATAGGACACCACGCCATAAATTCCCAAGCTCGAAAGAAGGAGCGCCAGTCCGGCGAACGAACCGAGGAGAATCATGGCGAAGCGATTGCCCGCTGTAGAGCTGGAAATAATTTCGTCCATGGTTTGCGCGCTCGCGACCACCTGCTCGCTGTTTACTTGCTGCACCGAGTGGCGAATCGCGTCGAACAATCCGGCCTGCGGTCCTTTCGAACGCACTACCGTTCCCAAGCCCATGGGGGCGAGCGCCATGGTTGCGTCCGGCAATTGCATGAACGGAAAATAAAGTTGAGAACGAAGGCTCTCGGTGTCGTCGGTATCGAGGCCCCACTGTTTCACGTGGCCGGCGACTCCTATGATTTCCGCCGGGAATTCGGCCTGGCCGATTTCCAGAAACAGCCGCTTGCCGATGGGATTTTCGCCCCCGAAATATTTCTGCGCGAGCACTTCGTCCACCACCACTACTTTCGGAGAGTTCTCGTCATCCTGCGCGGTGAAGAAGCGGCCACTACGCAGCGGCGTTTGCATTATTTTGAGGTAATCGGGATCGACCACATAGTCGATGGCCCAGTTCATTTCGTTGCGCGTGGCCGGTTTCGGTTTTCCGTCGATCCAGAAAAGCCATTCATCGTCGCCGCTCATTGGAAACGCTCCCCAGCTGACCGACGCTGCCTGCACGCCGGGAGTGGCGGCGATGGTCGCTTCGCCGGCGCGAAATGCGGCGCGAATGGCGGCGGGACTCGTCTTCAAAGACGAGGGCGAAAGGGAGAAACCGAAAAACATCACATTTTGCGGATTGAACCCGGGGTTTACATTCCAAAGCTGGACCAGGCTGCGCAGCGTAAGGCCTGCTCCCACGAGCAGCACCAGAGCCAGCGCCATTTCCACCACCACCAGAACTCCGTGCGCGCCTTTTCTGGCGCCGCTTGCTCCACGGCCGCCTTCCTTCAAACTGTCCTGCGGATTCGTGCGCGAGATTTTCAGTGCGGGAGCAAGTCCGAAAATAATTCCCGCGAGCAATGCGACCGATACAGTAAAGACCAGCACACGCAAATCGATGCCCACTTCTCCGGAGCGCGGCAAAGCATCGGGGAGCGCTTTCAGCGCGGCGTGCGTTCCCCAAGTGGCGAGCAACAATCCGCACGCACCGCCGGCAACTCCCAAGAGAACGCTTTCGGTCAGAAGCTGGCGAATCAATCGCGGCTTCCCGGCGCCCAGCGCACTACGAACCGCGAATTCGCGCGTGCGCTGATTGGCACGAGCGAGCAAAAGATTTGCAATATTCGCGCACGCAATCAACAGCACGAAGCCCACGGCGCAGAAAAGCGCCAGGAGGGCGCCTTTTACATTGCCGAGCATACGCTGCTTGAACGGAATCAGCGAAGCTCCGATGCCTTTGTTTACCTCAGGGTAGGCAGCGGCGAGATTCTTGGTCACGCCAGCGAAATCGGCACGCGCCTGCGCCAACGAAGCGTCCGGCCGCAGTCGGCCGATTCCGTGGAAGCCCAGACCCGCGCCGCGATCGAAGAGCAAATCGTTGTTCCAGTGCACCACGGGGGCGTACACGTCGCTAGCGCTGAAGCTGTCCACTTTCAGATCAAAGTTCGACGGAATCACGCCTACGATTGTGAATTCTTTTCCGTCGAGCGTGAGGTTCTTGCCTATGACGTCGGGGGTGCCACTCAGTTTTCGTTTCCAGAAGCCTGCGCTGATCATGGCGACGGGAGGCGCACCGATCTGATCGTCGGTGCGGAGGAAAGTGCGTCCCATCACGGGCTTCACGCCCAGAATCGAAAAGAAATCCGAAGTGACGAATTGTCCTTGAATCTGCTCCGCTTCTCCGAGGTTGGTTAAGCTGAAGGAATACGGGCGCGCGACGGCCATCGAGGACAGTGTGTGATTTTCTTTTTGCCAATCGAGAAAGTTTGGATAGGAAATCGAGCCGGTGTTGAAGTTTGGTTTGCTTTCGTGAAGCGTGACTAATTGTTCGGAATGCGGGTACGGGAGCGGGTTGAGCAGGACGCCGTTGACAACGGAGAAAAGCGCGGTGTTCGCGCCGATAGCCAGGGCCAGCGTGAGGACGGCGATTGCCGTGAAGCCTGGGGATTTCGCCAGCATGCGAATCGCGTAACGAAGATCCTGGAACAGTTCGCTCATGACTCCTCCCGGATGTCTGGTTGTCGAACAGCTTTGCCAAGTTTTTGTGTGCAAGCGCAGAATGCTTGCCCGTGTTCGGCGGGCGAGCTGCTCTCCTACAGGTGCTACGAAATTCCCGCCGAAGTAAAGGGCGAGAAGGTCTTGGATCTAAACCCGCACCTTTTCTGCATACAGCGCAGAAAAAGTGCGGCACTCTCGCGAGTTACCATCGCGCTGAAACCGTAAGCTCGTGCCGCGTGGACCGGTCAGCCGTTAGGCACTCCGACTTAATGCAAGCTGCATCGCCCTATTCGTAGCGCAGGGCGATGATTGGGTCTACGCGCATGGCGCGGCGCGCGGGAATGTAGCACGCGGCTAGCGCTACGCCCGTCAGTATCACTGCGACGGCTACAAACGTTACCGGATCGGTGGCGCTTATGCCGTAGAGGACGCTGGTCATCAAGCGCGTCAGAACCAGGGCGGCGACCAAGCCGATGCCGACGCCGACCAGCGCCGTTTTTGTACCTTCGCCGAGTATCAACATCAGGACGTTTTTGCGTTGTGCGCCCAGTGCGATGCGAATGCCAATTTCGTGCGTGCGCTGGCCGACCAGGTACGAGAGCACGCCGTAGATCCCGATGCTCGAAAGGATCAGCGCCAGCGCGCCAAATATTCCCAGCAGAACCATGGAGAAACGTCTTTCGGTCAGCGAGCGCGCGATGATGCCGTCGTATGCGTGTGGCTCGAACACTACTTCCTGGCTGTTCATCTCCGCCATTTTTCTGCGGATCGGTTGCACGAGCGAGAGCGGCGGAACCCCGGTCGAGCGAACCAGCACGCCGGTGCTATTTCCCGCGCGGGACATATATTTTTCCGGGATCTGCGTGTAAGGAATATAAAACTGCGCGTGCACGGCTATTTTGTCGTCGAGGCCCCAGTGCTTGACGTGTCCGACAATGCCGACGATCTGTGCAGGTTTGTCAACGAAGGGGTCAAAAATGCTTTGTCCGATGGGATCTTCGCCGGGGAAATATTTTTTGGCGAGCTCTTCGTCAACCACGGCGACCCGGGGCGAGATCTCGGTATCTTGTGAAGTGAAAAAGCGGCCGCGCTTCAGCGGGATTCCCATTACTTTCAAATAGTCCGGCTCGACTTCGTACCACAGCCCGTAGGGCATGTCGCTTTCGCGGGCCGGTTTGGGTTTCCCCACTATATAAAATGGATCTTCGGAGTCTCCCCACATCGGGATTCCGCCGCGCTGCATGGAGACGGCCGCGACTCCGGGAACAGCCGCAATCTGATCGTGGAGACGGCGAAGCTCGGCGCGTATGGCGTCGGGACTGTGGTTGGAAGTTCCGGGCGGCAGCGCGACCTGGAAGAACAAGACGTTCTTTGGGTTGAAGCCGGGATTCACGCTCCACAAACGGCCAAGGCTGCGAAGCATCAGTCCGGCGCCAACGAGCAACACTAACGCCATGGCCATTTCGACAATCACGAGGACGCTTTGGGCACGGCTGCGCGCCCCGCTCGCGGTGCGTCCGCCTTCTTTCAATGTTTCCTGCAAGCGCGGCTTCATCAGGCGAAGCGCGGGAGCGAGTCCAAAGAAAATTCCGGAAAGAACGGAGACTGCGAGAGTGAAAATCAGCACGCGGGTATCGAGGTGAATTTCCTCCGCGCGCGGCAAACCTTCAGGTAGGGACGAGATGAAGCCTTGCGTTCCCCAACTGGCAATGAGCAATCCGAGGCCGCCGCCGCAGATCGAAAGCAGCACGCTTTCGGTCAAGAGCTGCCTGATGACGCGCAATTTTCCGGCGCCCAACGCAGCGCGAATGGCGAATTCACGCGCGCGCTGCATGGAACGAGCGAGCAACAGGTTGGCCACATTCACGCAGGAAATCAACAACACAAAAAATACCGCCGCGAGCAACACCAGCAGATACGGGCGCAATTCACCAACGATTTTTTCTTTCAACGAAACCACAGTGGCAGCCGTATTCGCGTTGGCATCGGGATAAGCGGCCGCGAGATTTTGGGTTACGCGATCCATGTCCGCGCGCGCCTGTTCCAGCGTGACGCCGGGTTTTAGACGAGCGACGGCGTCCATACCCATGCCCACGTCGCGCTGATGGAATATCACGTCATTCCACTGGCCGACGGGAACGTAAATGTCGCTGTCTCGAAAGTTCTGCATGTAGAGATGGAAGGTTGAGGGAACGACCCCGACGATAGTGTAGTTCGTGCCGTTCAGGATTAAAGTTTTGCCGATTACGTCGGGCGCGGAACCAAACTTCGTTTTCCACATTCCGGCGCTGATCATTACTTCGGGTTTTCCGCCGAGGACGTCCTGCTGGGGATCAAAATCACGGCCCAACACCGGATTTACGCCCAGCGTCGGGAAAAAATCCGCGGAAACCATCATCCCGTCGATTCGCTCTGTCTCGCCAAGACCGCTCAGGCTGAAATCATCCGGACGAAAACCGGCCAGTGATTGAAACGATTGGTTGTCGCGTTGCCAATCCTGAAGATTCGGATAGGAGATTGAGCCGTACTGGAATTGCGGTTTGTGCTGGTAGAGGGCGACCAGGCGATCAGGCTGGGGGAATCGCAGCGGCTCGAGCAAAACTCCGTTTACGAGCGAAAATAACGCGGTGTTGGCGCCGATACCTAAGGCCAAGGTTAAAATCGCGACAAGCGTGAACCCTGGGCTGCGCAGGAGAACCCGTGCTCCGAATTTCAGGTCAGTCCAAAAGGCTTCCATTAGTCTAGTCCTGTATCCTTTATTACTTCGGACCTCTGTACGGCATTTCAAAGGCCGCTCGCGGCCTTCTACATTCCGCGTAAGGTACAGACACCTAAAGGGTTAGACGATTGTCCGCGGTAGTGAAGTCACAGGCCATGACCGCTTTTGGGATTGGCTACTCGCATCCGGTCAGTTTTCCGGGCAGAAAGCACCGACGATGACAGGTTTCAGCCTCCGATTCCGCTATAGAGAGTGAGGGTGAAGCTACGAAACGAACGAGGGGGGCAACTCGATGATATCCAAAGTCGGCTTGGTTTTAATCCTATGCGTGCTTGCAGCTCCGTGCCTGGTGCACGCCCAGAAACCAAGTAACAGCAACTGCAAGGTAGTTGGCACAGCGCCGATCTGCCTGTTCGATGCTTCTTACTGTCCTACGACCACCGAGGTTGCCTGCCAAATCGGCAGCGACGTGGACACCTTAGTTACGTACACCAACGCTGATGACGTGATCACTGGGGTGGTGAATCAGACCAGCGGCAGCACTACGGTCACCGGGCAAGATGGAATCAGCGTCGGCGTTACTTATATCAACGAGTCGAGTATGGACTTTTTCGACGGGTGGTATTTCCCGGCGACCTTCAACGTGACGTCCACGGGTACGTATAACCTTTCGGGCGGAACCCTTACGGCGGGATTTGAAACCGTCAACGGAATCATGAATCAGAGCGGAACAACCACAAACACTTTGCAAAGCAATCCGAACGGTTCGGCCGTTTACATTCATTGCATGGGACTAGGATCCGGGAGCTGCACGACAATCGATGAAGAGCAAGGTACCGTGGGGCAGCTCAATGTGGTAGGCACGGGAGCGCAGTACAACCTGGAGTCAGGAACGCTGAATGCGCCGGTGCTGCTGCTGGACACTGGCGGAACTTTCACGCAGACGGGCGGCGTGGCGGATGTTGTGGAAGGCCAAGCAGAAGACGAGACCATAACCACGCAGCCGAAGAGTGGGCTTTATGTCGGGTACAACGGGGCGGGAACTTATAACCTCACGCTGGGAACTTTGCAAGTGGGTGGCGCCACCACAATCAATGGCCTGAGCCAACTATTCCCCGGCTACGAATACATCGGTTATAACGCCGGAAGCACTGGCACATTCAATCAGACCGGCGGCACGAATATACTCGGAGCTCCGAGCGAAGTGATCGGCACTCTATATGTTGGGTACGGCGGCACGGGCAACTACAATCTTTCCGGCGGCACGCTGGGCGGAAACTATCCAACCTCGGAGTACATCGGGTACAACCCCGGAAGCGTAGGCAGCTTTGATCAGACGGGAGGCAAGAACGGCATAATTACGAGCGGCGATCCTACCAACATCGAGGTGTATGTCGGATACTTGGGTGAGGGTTCCTATACCCTCGGCAAGTCCGGCGGAAGCACCACTAGCGCGACCCTGTCGGCATTTACCGAGTTCGTCGGCAGTCAGAACTTCAATACTGCAACCGACACCTACGGCAACGGCATCGGCACATTCACCCAGAATGCCGGGACAAACGAAGTGGAAGAACTGTATGTGGGGGATCAGGGCGGAGTCGGCGCGACTCCCATTGGGACATATAACCTCGTGGGCGGCTCCTTGACCAGTTTTGTGACGGCTGAAGGCGCGGTCGAAAACATCGGGTTTCAGGGGTATGGTGTGTTCAACCAGTCTGGCGGAAAAAATAACGCGGAGAGCCTGGCACTGGGAGAAGGAAGCAGCACTTCTCCGGGCCTGGGTATCTACAATTTGTCCGGCACCGGAACTTTGACCGTTTGCTGCAGCAACGAAATTATTGGCCAAGGAACGGACACGGCCAACGCGTTCAACCAGTCGGGAGGGACGAACACCACGCTGTCGATCGTGATCGGAAATAGCGGGGAGGGAACGTACAACCTGTCCAAGGGCACGCTGAAAGTGGGCGATCTGGTTTTGGGAGAAGGTAGTGGCACGATCTCGGGAGCATTCGTTCAGAGCGGCGGTACGGTGGACATGATCTTCTCCCTGGATGGATTCTCGGAGACCGGAACGCTGACCGTGGCAGAAGCTGGCACAGGGTCTTACGACCTTACTAAAGGCACCCTAAATGCCGGGTATGAGTATATTGCTGAGGGCGAGGGTAGTGTCGGGACATTTACCCAAGCTAACGGTACGAATTCCATGGCAGCGAATGACATTCTGTACGTCGGTTTCGGCGGCACGGGAACGTATAGCCTGACTGCCGGCACTGTGAAAGCCCATGAGGAAGTGGTTGGCGGCGGAAACGGCATCAATAGTGGAAACGGTACGTTCACTGAAACAAATGGCACGAACACCATTACTGCTGCTGGAGGCACCGCCGGGAACCTGGAAATAGGTGATGTCGCGACAGGGACTTACAACCTCGATGGCGGAAAGCTTACGGCCGTTTCTCTGGCCATCAACTCCACGGGCACGCTGGTCGCGGACAAAACGGGATCGGCTGCGATTACCTTCACGATTTCCGGCACCACGATGAACAACGGGAAGATGAGTTTCACAGACGCGAGCGCTTCGCTGGGCGCGTTCACGAATGACGGTTCGCTCGCACTGAATGCCACTACGACGAAGGCGGGTAAGCTCACTCTAGGCACCTACACGCAAGGATCCGGCGGGACGCTCACGATTAACCTAGACGGCACGACCGCCGGGACAAATTATTACGCGCTGAACATCTCAGGCGCGGCGACCTTAGGCGGCACTTTGGATTTGAGCACAGGCTTTACACCCGTGGTGGGCGACACCTGGGATATTTTGAACTACACGTCGGAGACAGGAAGTTTCGCAACCGTGGACCTGCCGACGGCTCCGACGGGCGATCACTACGTATTCAGTTGCGGGGCGACGGACTGCACTCTTACGCTAGACAGCGGGCCGGGCGCGGCATCCTCCTCTGGTGCGCAAGGCACGGTGACCGCTTCTCCTGCGAAGCGTGTATCGAGAGGATTCGTTGCTAGCGCTTCGTCGGCCGGCACGCAACAGCCAGTTGCGATTCTGTCGCGGGCTAGTTGTTCCGGCGCTCGACTGGAAGCATCGGCCTCTTGCGGCGCTGACGTAATGGCGCGCGGGAGCGCTGGCGGCGCGGTTCACAACAATATTATGGCCGCCACGCGATCTATTTCGCTAGAGCGTGGCGGAGCATCGCGCGAATCGTCTGCGTCGTCAGCGCAAATGGCCAGACTGTACGTCTGCGCGTACTTGCCGATTAGCGTCGCGCATTCCATGGGATGCAACTGAGGACGTTGGCAGAATTTATTTGGGTTTTGAGGCGGGCAAAGGCTGCGGCGGTTTCGCCCCTTCGCGGATGAGTTTTGCTAAGGCGGTTTGGTCCAAATCGCTCAGGCGTTTGAAGCGGACGCAGCTTTTGCCTACGTTGGCTTTGGGCAATTGCTTCTTAAACTTTTCGGCGACGTAGGTTTTTCCGTCCATCGCGCAAATGTACAAAGAGATATAGTTTTTATTGCTGGCTAGGCCGATGCGGAACCAATCGCCTTCGCGTCCGCTTTCATATTTGAAATGCCAGGGACCGTAAGCAAGCATTCCGGAGTGGATGAACGGCGCGAGTTTCGGCGCGAGCTTGCGAATCATTTTGTGGAGCGCGGCAACTTCACTTTTGCGCGGCTCGTCGAGCTTGGCGAGATATTCAGCCGGAGTTCCCACTTTTAGCTGGCCCTTCATGCACCAAATCCTAACATTGCTTTTTGAATTTTAGTGGACGAAAATCAGCCGTGCTCTTTTTGCTTTTACACTGAATTTTGAACACTTCCACTGGGCGAAATCGGGCGAATACGTAACCCAAGTGAGCGCCAACGGACCACTGGGGCTTTCTTACATTGATCCCAAAGACAATCCGCGCAACCAGAAGAGCTAGCGCGCGTCTGATATGGCCAGGAGGATTTCATGCCACTGGCGCGCATCGATCTGGTTCAAGGTAAATCAGCGGAGTATCGCAAAGGCATCGGCGAAGTGATTTATGACGCGATGCAGAAGCATTTGAATGTTCCGAAGAACGACCGCTTTCAAGTGATCACCGAACATCCTGCCGACGGTTTGATCTACGACCCTACTTATTTAAATATTCAGAGGACGGCGGATTGCATTTTCATCCAGATAACGTTGAACGAAGGGCGCACAGTGGAAGTGAAGCAAGAGTTTTACAAAGCGGTAGCGGACGGACTCCATGAACGGTTAAAGATTCGGCGCGAGGACGTGGTTATCAACCTGGTCGAAGTGAAGAAGGAGAACTGGTCGTTTGGAAATGGTGTGGCGCAGTACGTATAGCTCTGGTGCCGAAACCTTTCTCGCAAGAAAATATGATTTAAAGAATATTTCAGTCACAGTGCTTTTGCAATTGCGGGGCACACGCTGTCCGTGATATATCCTGACGCCTGGTTGCACAACCGGTAATACCCCGGGACCTACTCTTCTCCGTTGCGATTTTCCGGTTGGGACTTGGAACGGCTTCAATCCTCTCTTCCGCCATGGAGGCACTATGCGTCGAAACAAATTTTATAGTCTCGGCACAGTTGTAATTGCAGCAATGGCAATGCTGGCGTGTCCGAATCTGGCCAACGCGCAACGCGCCGTAAAGGTACCGCCGCCGATGCGTTCACAGCAGCCGGTAGCGCCAATTAAAGATATCGCGCCAAAACAAAATGCAAACGCCAACGCGGCGGTAGCAGCGTCGCGATGGACTCCACTGAACAATCAGCCGTACTTTCTAGTTGATGGCGCGTCGAATCCGATCTTGCTTACCGACGGCAGCGTCCTCTTTCAAGATACGGCATTTCCGGATTGGTGGAAGTTGACGCCGGATTCCACAGGAAGCTACGTAAATGGCACTTGGACGCAAGTGGCTTCCCTGCCGAACACATACAGCCCGCTTTACCACTCTTCGGCGGTTTTGCCTGACGGCCGGCTGATCATCGAAGGCGGAGAATATTTACTGAGCGCTGATCAAACGGAACTTGTTCCCACTTGGTCGGCCCAGGGCTCAATCTACGATCCGGTCGCGGATGTTTGGACGCCTGTGGCAACCCCGACATTCTTTGGCGGTTTCGGGCCGTTCCCGCAGACGATCGGCGACGCGCAGAGCGTGGTGCTTCCCAACGGCACGTACATGCAAGCCGATTGTTGCACCAAGGATGAAGCGTTGCTCGACGCCGCCACACTCACATGGACGCGAACCGGGAAGAACAAGTTTGATATCAATGACGAAGAAGGATGGAGCCTGCTTCCCAACGGAGAAGTTCTGACCGTGGATGCGTATGTATTCATGTACGAGAAAAATGGCACGCACTCGGAGATTTACAATCCTGCGACGGGCGCGTGGAAAAGCGCGGGGAGCACTATCGTTCAGCTTTGGGATTCTGCACGCGATTGTGGAGGGTACAACTTCTCAACTTCCGAAGTAGGACCCGCGGTGTTGCGTCCTGATGGCACCGTGTTTTACACTGGCGCGAATTCCTGCGGGCCGGGCAACACTGCGATCTACAACTACCTGACGGGCACTTGGACTGTCGGGCCCACCTTCCCGGACGACTTGGACATCGCCGATGGACCAGCGGCGCTGGAACCGAACGGAAAAGTTCTCATGGCAGCCAGCCCGTTTTTTGGACCTCCCGGAGTGGAATTCTTCGAATGGGATGGAACTAAGTTGACGCAGGTAGCGGGAACTCCGAATGCGCCATTTGAGCCTTCCTACCCTCTGAACTTCCTCGTGCTTCCGACCGGCCAGATTCTACAGACCGATTTTTCAAACGACGTGGAAATCTACACGCCAGCGGGAACTTACGAAAAAGCGTGGGCGCCGACGATCACCAGCGTGCCAACGTTCATTGGGCGCGGCCACACGTATCAGCTCTCTGGCGTACTTCTCAACGGTTTGTCGCAGGGCGCGTTTTACGGTGACGACATACAAGCGGCCACAAACTACCCGTTAGTGCGGCTCACGAACGTAAATAGTCACGACGTGATTTACGCGCGTACGCATGACCACAGCAGCATGGCCGTGGCTTCGCCGGACGTGGTGTCCACCAACTTTGATGTGCCGTTGGGCGCTGAGCCGGGGTACAACACGCTGGTTGTGGTGGCCAACGGGATTCCGTCGGCGCCGGTGACGGTGTTGATTTATTAATTTGGTTAAACACTAGAGGCGTCCCAAAACGAAGGCAACAGCAAGGGAAAAATGAAATTGGAGCAAAATGCCGGGTTAACGCCCGGCATTTTGTTTCTGCGCTCCTTTTTCTGGGCTACTGCGTGATGACGGGGCTGGTGGGGGTTTCGGTCCTGAAGTAATGGATGGGCTGACCGCGCCAACTCGAAATCTGCTTGCGTACTAGTGCGCCGGGGCAGGTTAGGTAGCAGCCGATCAGAAGCGTGTCCTTTTGCTCGGCTTGCGGAACTTTGCTCATGAAGGCAAAAGTGTCAACGCTGCCGAAGGAAAGTTGGGCCAGCCCAGGCTTCTCTTGCAATTCAAAGACGACGTCTGCTTCGTTGTAACGATTCCCTTCCGGCGGAGTGTCGGTGATAGGCCGCAACACTACCACCTGATATTCCTTTTCTCTTTTTGGATTGCTGGACCATCGCGGATGGCACTTCTTCAAATACAGATCAATGGCGGTTTGTTTGTTCGGGCTGATTATCGGAGTGATGAGCGTTTCGATAGTGCATTCCTGGCCCGTAAAATAGAAGACGGCTATGGCCGCTATCAGGACTATGGCGGCTTCAAGAACAACCGCAATTTTCAGCGAATGCGTTTTCCTCGGGTTGGCTATCAGCGCCATTTAGTTGGTTTCCAGATTGAAGACGCCAGGCGCTCTAAATCTCCGGCGCGAGCGAGATGCCTTTCAAGGCCCTGGCTCGCAAAACGGATAATTCGGCGCGTCGGACGCTATTCTAATGTGGGCGCGGTGAAAAGTTCGCGCGAATTTTGCGTCTTAACGGGCAAAGGGATCGGGCGGGACTTCGATTGGAATTTTCGTGTTGTAATCGGAATAGGTGACCAGTCCTTGCGGATTGTCCGGCTCGCCTTCGAGGTATTTTCGCGGAAGACCGTCTTCCGCGGCGATCCAAATTGTATGTAGAGGGAAAGCGCTGTCGTTATCGTGAATCTTCCACACGTCGCAGTAGTCGCCGTCAACTACTTCATTACCCATCGGGGTGATGGTGGCGCCGGACGCCCCGGCCGGCTCATTGGCGTAATAGAAAAAGGGCGGGATGATGCGGCCCTGATCGCCGGTAAATAAGCGCGGGCTCCCGTGCGGAATCGACGCTCCAGTTCGAAGACGTTCGCAGACGCTGAAGCCGGCGGGCTGGCGCACTGCGTTCCAACGTTCCGTGCCTGCGGCCCGGCTGAAAGTAATGGAGGGAGTCTGAATGTACTCGATCTTGCGATTCAGTTTTGCGTTGTTGTCGATATAGTGCGCTACCGAGCGGCTGCAATCGTATTCGGCGTCGGTGTGGACGGCGAAAGGTCCATAAATATCGATTTTGGCGCGGAAGGACTGCACTTTATTTACGGCGACCTCTGATTTCAGGAAAGCTTTGCGGCCGTCGTTCCCGTGGCTGCAACCGGCAATGAGAGTCGTAAGCGCCGCAACCGCAAAGAATACTGTGCTCGCGCCACACAACTTGCGCCGTTGCCGCGTAATTCGCGCAACGCGTCTCAACTTTTTCCGGATCACAGACGCCCCCAAGCCAACTTATCGATAAGTATACGGGCGCGGCAAAGCTTCCAATGGAGACGAATGCAAGGTTGTGTCTTTGAATGTATCCAGGGCGGGTATTTCTCCAGCGCGCCAAAGAGTCTGGCGGGCACGGCGTGGCGGCAATCGCCCGTTTTAGAACGGGCCTTTCAAGTAAACCGAGACGGTGTAGGGCTCGCGCGACACGCTGGGCTTCAGGGTTGTGCGGATGTCGAAAACGCTCCAGCGTTTGGCGCGACGTTCGATCACGTCGCCAATCCTCAGCGTACCGACAGCATTGCCACGATCGTGATTGTGTTCTCCGGGGACGGAATTATAGTAGTACACGACATTTTTCATTGGCTCTCCTCTGCTTCAATTCGCTGCGGCTAACGTGTTCTGGCAATCATCCAGTTAAATTTGGTTTCCGGCTTTTCGTCCACGGTTGGCGGAACGATTCGCTTGAAGAGCTCGTCCTGAATTCTGCGGTATTGTTCATAAGCGACTACTTCCACGGTGCGCTGCCTGAGAAGTTCATTATAAGAAGTCCAGCCGGGCAGGCTTTTGGTTTTGGATAGAAGCACGCTCAATTGTTCGGATTCACGCGCATATTCGCTGAAAGCTGTGTCCATTCTGGTGAGTAATATTCTGAGGCCGGGATCTTCCGCGGAAGGCTCAGGTTGGCGGTGAACTTCCCGCGATTCGGACAGATTTGCCGCGATTTCTTTGTCGGAAAGCTCCGAGGGATTCTTTTGCTGTGACGTGTGGGCATCACTCGCGGATTCTGAGTGCATGGAAGGATGCCTGGTGAGAGGAGTTCTATCGGTCATGGCACGTCATCGGATCACCTCGCGAAACATGGTCAAATTTCGCAAAGGACCACCGAGGGCAACGCCTGGGAGGAAGGATGCTAGTGTGACCTCAACAGTGTACGCGCTTTCTGCGTACAGATGTAACAAACTAGGCCATCTCTTCTCGGGCCGATGGATGTCTGAGAATGCTGTCTGCGACGCGCCGGTTAAGCGCCCGAGGCTCGCACGCCATCAAACGATTTGACGGCGGTGCCTTCGTCCGTGTGAATATCGAACACGGATGTGAGCATGGTAGCGCGGAGCAAATCGTGCACCTTTTTGTGCGGATTCAGAAGCTTCAGGTGGCCGCCCTGCTTGCGAAGAGTTGTGTGGGCTCTGACGAGTTCTCCGATGCCCGCGCTGTCGATAAATTCCAGCTCCACTAAATTCAATATCAGTTTATTTCTTCCCTGGGCAATCAAGGCTTGAATTGCTTCGCGAAGTTGAATGTTGCCTTCGCCGACGGTAATTCTTCCCGCGCAGTCGATAATGATCACCTCTTCCACCTGACGGGTGCTGTGCCGCAACTTGTTCAGGCCCTTGCCCTGAATGCTCATCCCGATGCGGTCCAGGATTTCCGAGGCAACTTTGGAAGTCTCTTGCGATTCGGTACGCACTACGACTAACGACCGGCCGCGCTTTAGCGCCTCCGCGAACAGCGCAGTATCTTCCGACGCACCAGTGCCGGAAGTCGGCGCCGTGGTATCGCCTTGCGCCGCCGTTTTGCCGACCTTGGCACCGGCGCCGGCTCCGAGATATCCCATCAAGGCCGTCGCTCCCGCGCCCAACGCAAACACCGGTCCTATTCCGGGAATCACCAATAGAGTGGCGGCAGCTACCGCGGCTGAAAGACCTACCGTTCCGCCCAAGAAACCTCCGGCGTAAGCGCCCAATTCTTTCGCCATGGATGTAGCTTCGTTCTCCGAACTCGTAAGGAATACCATTTCGCTTTCGGGCACTTTATTCTGGATCAGTTCTTTGATGGCCTCTTCAGCACGGTCACGGGATCCGAATACTCCGATAGAAGTTTCCATGAATCCTCCTGGGAGACTGCTTATGTCGACCGTGCGGAGTACGATCAAAAGAGCGTTCTTGACGCTGAGCTTTCCACCAACTGGCTGGGTCGCGCGCGTCCGCAGCAGGTCCCTTTGGGAGGGAATTTGCCTTTAATGTTAAGTTTTGTCAAGAAAAATAACGGCAAAGTCCGGGGTGCGCGGGCGAGGAAATTATGCCTCTGTACGCTTGGCTGCTTTGCCCAAAGCCAGGCCGTTGTTCAGGTCCATCACGGTATGGAGAAGCTGTCCGGGAATCAAACTGCCGCTCACGATGAAGAGGATTCCAAATATGATGCCGAGTATGCCGGTGCCGGGTATCGCCTTGGGTCCCTGGTAAACGTGGGCAAGGCCGAAGAGGATCGACGAAACCAGCAGGCCCAGCCACACTGAACCTAGGGCGGCGCTGAACAGGCTGAGCAGCCATCCGCGATAGAGAAATTCCTCGCAAAGTCCTGCGCTGATGGAGACGAGCACCCAGACTCCACGTTCCGTGGATGTCTTGGGGAGCAAACGCTGGACGCCTTTCAACGCGTTCTCTAGCTGCTCGGGAGTTGCTTTCTTTTTTTGTACTTTCTGGGCGCCCATGAGTAGAAAAACAATTGCCGCCACGATTCCGCAAACTACCAGCGTGCGGAAAGCGTTGCCGGATTGCTCGCCTAGGTCGCTTAAGGTTAGGTAATTCAAATGGATGGTCCAAAGGCAGCCTGCAGTGAGAGACCAAAGCGCGAGAATATTCCAGAGGTAGATTTGCATAGTGGATTTCAAGCGCCGGTAAAGAACGTAATCGAGGATGGGAAATAGGACGGCGAGCACAAAGGTGAAGACCCAGGCGCTGCCGCTGTGCACTGCGTTCTGCCAAATTTCAGGTTGGCCTACGGTGAACATGGCGCAAAGTCTAACGGGAGAAATGTGAAGGCGTCAACTTTGTGAGTCCTGCAAAGAGTGCAGTTTTGGCGCGAGCGCTAAGGTTGAGCTGGCGCCTCCACGCAATCCAAAACCGTTTGGAGAGAACCGCGCGTTATTGCGAATTGGGTGCGAGCGCGCCTGTGGCTGGGTCGATGCGGAAATGCGAAATTTCGCTGCTGCGAAAATGTCCGACCGACACTGTAGCGCCACCGGGATCCACTTCAACGCTCCACGGTTTCGCCCCCGCTGAAAATGGCGAAGCCACGACTTCATATAGCGACGCCGTTTTCCAGTCGATTGCAAACGCGGACACATTTTCGGAAGTTTGGTTCACCACATAAAGATATTTTCCGGATGGGTCGATGGCAAGCCAGGCGGGACCGTGTCCCGGGAGAACGGAAGTTTCGCTGGCAGCCATGCCTTCGCCGCTGGGCGTAACGCTGATCGAATCGCGGGAACGGTTCGCCGTAAAAGTGATTTCCTGACCGCTAAAAAGGTTTTTCACCTGCAAAGTTTGCGAATCGCCCCGCGCTGTAATGGCAACATCCGCGGCGGCGGTTACGGTGACGACGGTGGTTGCATCATTGTCCTTGTGGCTGCCGTGAATCGTGGAAGTTCCCGCTGCGATGCCGGTGACGATGCCCGCTTTGCTAATTGTTGCCACCGAAGTATCTGTCGAGCTCCACGTGGTGTTGGTGGGCGACTCGTGATTCGTTGTACCATCTAAAAAAGTTTCCACCAGGATCATCTGCTGCGTGCCGCCGATCGCTATGGTGGGATTTGCCGGAGTCAGTTTCACCGAGCTGACCAGCAAATTGGACAGGGTGGATCCGCAGCTACACAACCCGAGAAGCGCAACCAACGGTAGAACTTGAAGAACTGGCTTGAGTTTGAGCAATGGCTTGAACTCCGTATGCATTAACTTCGCTCGCTCTTCGATATCGGCGACCCGGCAAGTTTGCGCCGAGGTGGCCGGAAATGACAGTTATTTGTTCCCACTGCACTTAAGAGTACTGGTGGCGAGCTATAAGATGGATGGTTCGGAATACGAAAGGATATTGCTGCTCATTGAAAGCGCGCGCTACTGCACTTAACTTGTACCTTTGTCCAGTTGTCCGGCGGCGGGGCGTACATCTATCCTTATATGTAGGTACTTTCATTCAGCGCTTCGGGCAGCGTGAGGGCATTCAGCCGTCACATCGTGCGTCTACGCGAAAACACCATGAGAAAACCTATGCGTCGTTCGGTCAGCGTCGTGGCGATTCTGCTGGTTTTTGTTCTGGTTAACTGCGGCACTACGACGAAGAAGACCACGCCGCCTGGGCAGATTACCGTCAGCGTAACGCCAACCACGGCGAACGTGCGAGCGGGAGCTACGCAGAATTTTGCTGCCACAGTCGTCGGGACTACAAACCAAAATGTAAATTGGTCGGTGAATTCCGTTGCCGGGGGCAACACGACGTTCGGCACGATCAGCGCGTCCGGGGTTTATGCGGCGCCCGCAAATTTGCCGAACCCCAATACAGTTACGGTTACCGCTGTTTCCGCGGCAGATTCTACCGCGAGCGCTGCAGGCGCCGTCACTTTGTGGAATCCAACGCCAACCATCGCCAATGTAAGCCCGGCAACTTTTACCGCGGGTGCGTATACGCTCAACGTTACCGGCACGAATTTCGTAAATGGCGCGCAAGTGCTTTTCGGAGGCGCTTCGGCGACCACAACTTTTGTTTCGTCCACGCAACTCACCGCGACAGGAACCGCGTCCACCGCCGGAACTTTCGGCGTGACTGTGAGCAATCCGAATCCGGGGAGCAGCACGTCCACGGCATTCAATGTCATGGTCACTTCCTCGGGCGGCAACCCTCCGCCGAGTGCGTGCAGCGGGATAAGTCTTGGGCCGAATGCCAGCCTCAACGGCTTTCTGCCATTCCCTGCGGATAATGCGTGGAATCAAAATATCGCAAACGCCACAGTCGATGCGAATTCCGACGAGATTATAAATTTCATTGGGCCCAGCGATACCTGTGCATCCCGATTTTGGCTCGGGAGAATATAACGGGTCGAATATCGGCATTCCGTTCATCGTGGTGGATTCGCAACAAGCGCCAGTGGCGATAAATTTCACAGCGTATGGAAGCGAGAGCGATCCCGGACCCATGCCTGTTCCTGCAAATGCGCCGATCGAAGGCTATCCGAATCCGGGGAGCGGCGACCGTCACGTGCTCGTCATCGACAACAGCACTTGCTGGCTCTACGAACTTTACAGCGCGTATCCGCAAAGCGATGGCAGTTGGAACGCGGCTTCCGCGGCCGTCTGGGATTTAACCGCGGACGAGCAGCGCCCGGTCACGTGGACTTCTGCCGACGCAGCCGGGCTCTCCATTTTCGCGGGCCTCGCGCGTTACGATGAAGTGGCCAGCGGCGAAATCAAACACGCGCTGCGTTTCACTTTGCAAAACAGTCGCGCGGCTTTCGTTCCGCCGGCGTCGCACTGGGCCGCAAATTCCACCAGCCAGTTCGCTGCGCCGATGGGCATGCGCCTGCGTCTGAAATCGAGCTTCGATATTTCCGGATTTTCCGCAGCGAACCAGGTGATCCTTACCGCGCTGCAGCAGTACGGCATGATCATGGCCGACAACGGTTCGAACATGTTCATCAGCGGCGCGCCCGACTCTCGTTGGAACAACGACGACTTGCACGACCTCGACCAAGTCACCGCCGCCGACTTCGAAGTGGTGACTATGAATCCGATCTACACGCAAAACAATTTGCCTGTCGGCGACCGCTCCGGTGATCAATAGCTTCACCGCCAGCGCGTCAACCGTTTCGTCCGGGACCCCGGTAACTTTGCAATGGACCGCGACGGGCGCGTCGTACTTTGACGTGACACCGCAAATCGGCGCCATCCGCGGCAACAGCGTGGTAGTGACTCCATCGCAAACCACTACGTACACGTTGAACGCCACGAATGAATTCGGCCGCACCACCGCCACCGCGACCATAACCGTGCAATAGCTACGCACTGCTATCGATCGCGGCGCTCAGAAACATCAATCGCACCAAGTTCTTCGCCCGAGAACCGCAATGTATACTCGGGAAGAGACCTTAAAAGCGATGCGATGAAAACCTGCACGATTTTCCAAATTAAAATCCACAGCGCCTGTCAGATAGCAATTTCATCCCATTCTTATCGAGCCCTTAAAGATCGAGTCATTGTGACGGAACCGTAGTTGGTTGGGCGTGGAACGCGGCGCGCACCGGCCCGAGGCACAAATACCAGAAAATTAGCAGGGCGATAACTACGCGCACTAGCGCTACCGCAATTCCCTTCGCATCGGATGTCGGCCAACCGTGGATAATCTCAACGGCCGCTCCGACCAACGAGAGACCGATGAGCGCCAACACGATCAGACGCGCCCAATTCTTGAGCGTCCATAAGCCCCAGCCCAGCGCGCCCAAAAGTATGGCCATCAGTAGAAAGTAAAACGGCAACAGCGGCCCCAGTCGCAATAGCAGCATGGGGCCAGTTCCCCCCGCGCTCATGCCTTCGATTGTGCTGCGGAGATTCTCCACGTTCATCATTCCACGCACGGCCAGAACAAGGTAGAAAGCCACGTTGAGAAAAGCGATGCAGGAAAGGATCGCCACGCCCCATAGCCTCTTCTTCATATTCGCCTCCGCCGGTAGCGGAACATTCAATCCCGGGAACCTAGGATGGGCCGCGCATTGCAAAATCTCGGTGTACTTGTAGCATCGTGCTCCGCATTGTCAAGAAGAGGACCCAAACTTCGCGCAGACACAGGTTGTGATTCCGAACATCCGGCATTTGTCACAATGCGCGACAACCCATACATTAACATCCGATTGCTATGTTATAAGCGACGCGATGCTCACCACCTCGCCTCCCGCGAAAGACGATCGCCTTACGCTGATCTCCATCTCGGCGCTTGCTTGCATACTCCAAGACATTTTGCACGAAGGGCTGGGCCACGGCGTCACCGCCTGGCTTAGCGGCGCGCATAAGATGACCATCAGTACCGTCGCCCTGGAGAGCGACATCAGCACGCGGTGGATTTCCGCGAACGGCACTCTTGTAAATCTGTTTTTCGCCGTAGTCTTTTGGCTTCTGCTGAGAAAGCCCAATCGCTACTCGCCCGCTCTTCGTTATTTTTTTGCGCTGGCGCTGGCCGCAAATCTTTTCACCGGTACCGGCTACTTTTTCGTTTCGGGAGTCACCAACTTCGGCGACTGGGGCGCAGTAATCGCCGGCTTCCAACCGCATTGGCTCTGGCAACTTGGAATGATCGTAATAGGCACGGCGTCTTACTACGCGTCCGTGCTGCTGGTACGCGCCAAATTACTGCCATTTCGCGAGTTCAATCCAGTTTCCCGAAGGATTCGCGGACTGTGCTGGATTCCCTACGTCGCTGATGGAGTTCTCGCGGGTCTCAGCGGCTTGCTGAATCCCTTCGGCTTGTTCTACGTGTTCGTATCCGCGCTGCCGTCCACGTTAGGCGCAAACGCCGGGTTTCTGGTGCTCCCGAGCATGCTGCGAAATCGGCGCACCACGCAAATGGACCAAAGCGAAGTTAGTCAAGCTGCATTGGTCAGTGGAGCTTCGCGCGGCAAAGAAGCGACAGACGAGTCGGTTGCGAGAGTCGAGCCGTTTGCCGAGTTTGCACCAGTGGCCCCGATCAGATGCAGCAACGCGTGGATCGCCGTAGGCGCCATCGCCAGCTTGCTATACATTTTCGTCCTAGGCCGCGGACTCACTTGGTCTCGCTAATTCCACTGCGGTAAAATCGCAATCGTGAACCCGCGAAATAAAAGCGTGGGTGCTCTCGAGTCGCGCGCCCGGGAATGCCAACTCCCCCTGCCAACTTTGCTGTCGCACGCGCTGGTTGCGTTCACCATTGAGTTTGACAATGAGGCGGAGCATCAAATCCCGCACTGGACCACCGATTACAGCGCTCGGGTGGGCTCGTGGCGCAAAGGTCTCTGGCTGGTTTCGCTGGCGATGTATGCGAACTGCATGCAATTTGTTCCGGAGAAAGGAATTCGCGTTATTGACCTGGTGCGGCTCGCGCGTACAAAGACAAATTTCCGTGGCATGGCGCGTTGGGGATACATCACTATCAAGCGCGACCCGTCTGACACGCGCCCGAAACCGCCGCGCGCGGAGTGGATCGTTCGCGCCACCGACCAAGGACGGAATGCGCAGAAGATCTGGCGTTCGCTTTTTGCTGCAATCGAAAAACGCTGGCAAGAGCGATTCGGCAAGGATGCAATCGAGCGCTTGCGCAAAGCGTTGATCGCGCTGCTCAATCGGATCGACCTCCATTTGCCGGATTGCCTTCCGATTTTGCAGTATGGTCTTTTCAGCCGCGCTCCTGGCAACTTCAAACGGCGTCCGCAAACGAAGCGTGACGAAGACATCGCTCGTCTTCCGCTTTCGACGCTGCTCTCGCGCGTGCTGCTGGCGTTCGCGGTTGAATTCGAACGCGATTCGGATTTATCGCTCGCGATTTGCGCTAACGTTCTGCGAGTGTTAGACGAAAAAGGTGTGCGCACGCGCGATCTGCCGACGCTCTCCGGCGTGTCGAAAGAATCCATCAGCATGGCCATGGGTATTTTGCAAAAGATGGAGCTAGCCTTAGTTGAAACGGATTGTGGCAGCCGCACGAAAATGGCTTACATCACTCCGAAAGGCAAAAAAGCTCAGACTGCGTATCGAGAGCGCCTCGCTGACATCGAAAATAATTGGCGAACTCGATTCAGCGCTGACGTTATCGACGAACTGCGCGAGTCCTTAGAACATTTGGTAGTCGGCTCTTCGAGCGGTCAATCGTTAGCCGAGGCGCCGACCCTTGCGTCGTCTCCTCTTCTACAAGGCCTGCAGCCGTATCCCGATAATTGGCGCGCGAGAGTTCCCAAGCCCGTCACGCTGCCACACTTCCCTATGGTGCTGCACCGCGGCGGCTATCCCGACGGCAGCTAAGCTCCAGAATTTGCCGCTCGCAACAACATGGCGATGCGCGAATGAGCGCAGCAGGTTGTGGCGAGGCCTATGGAGAGCTAGCGGATTGAGCGGTACCGAAACTCGCGAGCGCTTCGGCTTCGTTATCAAATGTGGGGATCGAATCCAGCAAACGCATGACGCGCAACACTTCGCGGACGCGGGCGCTCGGGCGCGATAACTTCAAGCTGCCGCCTTCGCGTGCAAGCGAAACATAGGTCCCAACAATGGCGGCAATTCCGGAGCTATCTATCATGGTCACTTGCGCGAGGTTCATCAAAATATTTGGCGTACCGGCGGCCACTAACTTTCGCAGCGCGTGGTCTAATTTATCGGTGTTTGCGCCGATGGTTGCGCGCCCCTCAAGATCCACAATAGTGATGCCGTTGACCGCTCGTTTAGAAATTTCCAGTCCCGTGGCCATGGGACTATCATCTCATTCGAGCGGCGCTAAACAAAGTTCACCAAGAACGGCGGGCAAGATCCGTTTGGCAGCCGTCGCGTCGCCACTTGACGCGGGGACGATGGAAGCTGTTATAGGATTGTTCGTATGAAGAAGGCCAAGGCTCGCAGGCGCAAGACTGTCGCGAAACGCACAGCCCTGCCGAAGAACTTTGACGAATATCTCGCCGCAGTTCCCGAACCCTCGCGCAGCGCGTTGAACCAGATTCGCGCCGCGATTCGCTCTGCTGCGCCGCGGGACGCCACCGAAACCATCAGCTATGGCATCCCCGCGTTCAAGCAAAAGAAAATTATCGTGTGGTACGCCGCGTTTTCCGACCATTGCAGCTTGTTCCCTACCGCCGCTATCATCGACGCATTCGAAAAAGACCTTCAAGGCTTCTCCACGTCGAAAGGAACCATTCAATTCCCAATCGACAAGCCAATGCCTATCGCCCTGATCAAGAAACTGGTAAAAGCCCGCGTCGCGCAGCTCGAAAAGAAGGGCCGTTAGGCGCGTCTTCACCTCGGCTTCAGTGCACGATGTTGATTGCGATGGCCGGAGTGATGGTCATTGGCGTGTTGTGGCCGCCGGGAATTATGCGCGTGCCGACGATTACGCCGATCGTGGATTTCCAACTGTACTCAACTGCGGGAGCGAAGCCGGACGTTTCGGCTGATCCCAGGTTCAGCAGAACGTTATCCGGATTCTGCGGGGCGCTCGAGCCTGAAATATTGTTTCCGACCACGCGCGTGTTTGCCGTGTAACGATACGTCGCGTCCAGCGCCAGCACCCAGCTCCGCGTCAAACTATATTCCCAGGACGCATCAACCAATGACGAAGTACCCGGGTCGGCATGACCCCGAAAGTCTGCTCCGGTGCCGTAAACGCTCACGCCTTCCACACTCACTTCCCTGGAGAACGCTTGCGACACATTAAAACGCATGCGCAGAATTCGCCGGTTCGGCATCCAGAAATATGTTTGAGAGTAAATCGCAACCGTGGTGGTGAACGCGCCGCCGCCCAGGCCGTCGCTCGGACGATCGCCCAGCTGATCGTACTTGCCTGTCGGAAAAGTTTCCTGCACCGTGGCGGAAATGGTGGGAAGCCAACTGCCCTCATGAAACTGGCGAAGCCTGAATTGACCTTGCACGGTGACATCGCCCAGGCCGATGCCCGCGCTGCTCAACCCAGTGGTCAGTTTGTTATAACCGAAGGTCGGAATCACGCCGACGGTGAATCTGTTTGCCAGTCCATAATTAATGTAGGTTAGCGAGCCAAATCCATTCGAGTGCGCGCCGATCACGTCGTAGAGATATGGCTCGATTAGAAAATGGCCGCGCGGCAACGTGGAGGCATTCGGAGCAAGTAGCGGGCCGGTCCACCAGGCGTCGTCCAGCGCTTGCCGGTCAACAGATGCAGATTCGGCAGAATATTGCGGTGTATTATTCTGCGGTTGCGGATTGGGAGCGGCGGGCGGAGTAATATCTTGCGCGGCGGCGATTCCAGCAGCCATCGCAATAAGCGCCACAGTTCTGCGAATAAATCCACAACATCTCATCTGTGCCTCGGTACGTGGCACAGTCTTACCGCTTCGTTCACCGCTCGCGCCATCCGCTTTCCGCGCCCAAATTCGTTGATTCCCTCAACAATATCGTTACAGACTTATTTTTCCATGCGCGTATCCACTGCGATCCAATTCGGCTCCCAAGTCTTGCCGCCATCGTCGGAAAACGACTGTTCGAACCGGCAGGAATTCGCGGTGATGTCCATCCAGATGTTGCGCACCAGAATCATTCGGCCGTTAAATTCTTCCTGGTCATAAAACTCGCCGCGCCCGTTTTTGAATTCACCTACGGTCGGCGGCATGCTTAGCGCGCCCACGTTGGCATTCGCGAAATTCAGGCTCCACTGGTGGGATTGAGGATTGTAGAGATGCAAATTCAGGCCTTCGACATGGCCGGTCGGCCCATCCACTTCGAGTTCCACCATATTTGCGCGGCCATTCCAAATCTTGCGCACCACAGAAGTTCCCTCGTACTGAATCCAGGTGTGCGAGCCGGTCAAGGGATGGTCGAGCCGAGACAGATGTGTCTTCCAGGTCCCGATCTCAAAATCAAAATCATGGGAACCATCACGTTGCGTCGCTGCGGCGGTCTGCTGAGCGCTTGTCTCCTGCACAGGCTGCAGAATCAGAAGCAAGAGGCAAACCAGTAGAGCCTTCAGAAGATGGATAGTTGCATTCATCCTTAACCCCCTCTCATTTTCTTGGTCATCACGCTAAACCTAAACCCGATCGCAATGTTTCATTCGCAAATGAATCTTTATTTGCCGGTTGCTGGAGCGTCGCTGATGCGCGTCTGATCGGTAATCCAATTCACTTCCCAGGTTTTGCCGCCGTCATCGGAGAATGACTGTTCGAAGTGCGGCGTGGTGCTCAAGTTCGTCCAGTCATATCGGACCAGGATAGTTCTGCCATCAATATTGTCCTGAGCGTAAAAATCGCCGTGTCCATTCTTGAACTCGCCCACTTGCGGCGGGTCGAGCTTGGCGATCCTAGAGTTGGCCCAGTAGAGTGACCACTGATGCGTTTGCGGATTGAACAAACGTAGCGTGAGGCCTTCAATGTGGCCAGTGGAACCGTCCATCTCAATCGTGTCCAGTTGCGCGCGGCCGCCCCAAACCTTGGAACATTCCCCAGTGCCTTGCATATCGAACCAGGTTGCGGAACCGGTCAAGGGATGCTGCAGACGTCTGGTCGGAAGTTTCCACGAGCCGATGAGCGAATCAAAATCACGCTCTCCGCTCGCAGCTGCTTGCGTCCCGGCACCCGCGTGCTAAAGAATTCTGCTGTGCTGTTGCTTTTTCAGCTTCATCGCCCACCCGCGTCTGATCGGTAATCCAATTCACTTCCCACGTTTTGCCGCCGTCATCAGAAAACGACTGTTCAAAATGGGGGGAATCGGAATTTGTCTTCGTCCACTGAAACCGAACCAGAGTCATGCGGCCATTAATTTCCTCGTGGTCGTAAAATTCGCCGACTCCATCTTTGAACTCGCCCACCGTCGGTATGCCGATAGTGCCGGTTTTACTAGTGGCCCAGTACAAAGACCACTGATGGGACTGCGGATTGTACAAACGCAGGGTCAACCCTTCGATGTGCCCCAACGCTCCATCCGTTTCGAATTCCTCCAGCTGCGATCGGCCATCCCAAACTTTTCGCGTTACGGAAGTGCCGTCAAACTCAACCCACTTGTTCGATCCCGTCAAAGGATGGTCCAGCTTCTTCAGATGGATTTTCCAACTGCCGATTTCGAAGTCGAAATCGTGTTGGCCATCGCGATATGCGGGGGCCGCATTGGTTTGCTGCGCGG
Source organism: uncultured Acidobacteriota bacterium (assembly GCA_963838475.1). Taxonomy (GTDB): domain Bacteria; phylum Acidobacteriota; class Terriglobia; order Acidiferrales; family UBA7541; genus Palsa-295. The sequence goes on along the minus strand of CAWIRJ010000002.1, from coordinate 124,817 downwards.
AAACGCAGCGTGTTTGAACGAGAAGTGCCGCGACGCAGATCGCGCAGCAAATCAAAACCTTCCTTAACATCCACATAAATGCTTCCTCCTATCTCGCGCCTAAAAGGTTTGAAAAAGCGGCCTTAGCCGCCGAAGCAGCTTGGCTGTTCTAAAACCTAACCTGCGGAGTGGTCACCAACAATATCCACTTTCATGTGTTACGATATATCCACTTCAATGCCGCTGAAACGTCTCACCGCCAGCTTCCTGCCGCCCTTCGCTCTTGACCCCAAAACGAAAACGCCCATGTACCGCCAGCTTTACGATTGGTTTCGCCACGCCATTACATCGAGCCAACTGCGTCCCGGGCAACGAGTACCTTCCACCAGAAATCTCGCCGCGGAACTGAAAATCTCGCGAATTCCAGTGTTGGGCGCATATGAGCAGCTACTTGCTGAAGGCTACCTGGAAACTTTCACCGGCGCGGGAACCTGCGTGGCCAAATCAATCCCGGAAGAAGCATCGCGCTTCCAAGCTGTAAGGTTTCGCCCAAATTCGCAACTCGCAATCAAACGCGAGTCGACGCTCACGAATAAATCTTCCGCGCCGCGCAGAATTTCAAAACGTGCTGCAGCGATGTTGAGCGTCCCCCCGCAAACATGGTTGCGTTCGCTGGGCGCCTTTCGCTCGAGCCTTCCTGCGCTCGACCGCTTCCCTATCGGCGTGTGGTCAAAACTGGTCGCGAAACATTCGCGGAATTCCTCCATCGACAGCATGGCCTACGGCGATTCCATGGGCTACGCGCCATTTCGCGAAGCCATCGCGGAATATTTGGGAGCAGTCCGCGCCGTGCGCTGTGAACCGTCGCAGATTCTGATCACCACCGGCTCGCAGCAGGGCCTGCAAATGTGCGCACAAGTTTTGTTGAACGCAGGAGACCGCGTGTGGATGGAAGAGCCCGGCTATCCCGGCGCGCGACTCGCACTCACCAGCCCGGGCGCGGAATTAGTTCCGGTTCCGGTGGATCACGAAGGCCTCAATATCGCCGAAGGAATTCGCCGCACACGCACACGCGCGCGAAGCCGGCAAGTTCGCCTCGCTTACATCACGCCCTCGCACCAATATCCGATGGGCATGACCATGAGCGCCACTCGCCGCATCCTTTTGCTGAATTGGGCTGTGCGCACCGGCGCGTGGATTATCGAAGATGATTACGACAGCGAAATCCGGTTCGGCGCGCGCCCCATCGCGTCATTGCAAGGACTCGACTCCGACGGCCGCGTACTTTACATCGGCACGTTCAGCAAGGTGATGTTCCCTGCGCTGCGGCTGGGCTACGTGGTCGTCCCGAAATATTTGATACGTGCCTTTTTCAACGCGCGCGACGCCGCCGACATTTTTTCGCCCACGCTGTACCAAGCGGTGATGACCGATTTCATCCGCGAAGGCCATTTCGCCCGGCACATCCGCCGGATGCGCATTCTTTATGCCGAACGTCGCGCCGCGCTGGTTGAAGCGCTTCGCGACAATTTCGGAAATACAGTCGAAGTGGTCGGAAGCGAAGCTGGAATGCATTTGGTGGCGCTGCTCCCGCGCGGAATTGACGATGTCACCGTCTCAAAGAAATCTGCCGCCAAAGGCATTTCCGCAATGCCCCTCTCGATGTGCTACATGAAAACGCAGCCGCGCCCTGGTTTAATCCTCGGGTACGGCGGCACCACCCCCGTGCAAATTCGCGAAGGCGCTCGCATCCTGGCGACGTGCATCTCTTGAGCGTTGGTCAATTGTAACCAGTTTTCTTAAGGTGGGCTTCAGCTCACGGAAGGACTTCCCGTAATATTCTTCGCCACGGGCTGATTCGACCCGCAAAAATTATCATGTCGCCGGAGTTCACAACAATCGGGTCCTTTGGCTGGAAGGGCATTTTGCAATAGTTCTTGCCAATTACACCCTGATCGAGAACACGAGTAGTAGCAAATTGAACCTCGGAACAATTTCCCACATAGCCAGGAACAAAGTCCGGGCCAATCCGCTCCGGAACTTTGTCCGGAAGTTGAAAAACGACAGTTCCATCGGAATCCGTAACTCCATTTCGGGATGCCCCTCGGTATTAGAGGGTCATCAAACATGACCAGAGCAATTCTTGTATCCGACAGGGGCTTTCCGCTCTTAACATCAAGAACTTTTACGCGGACCTTCTGTGAAGTCGAATCGGCACGGCCGCCAGGTTGCGAGGCCGTCGTTTGTATGAACGAGGTGATCTGCTTTTGCAGCGATGCTACTCCGACTTCCATGACGTTGTTGTGGTCGGCTCCCGGCGATATATACAACTGCTTTGGGTTGTTCGCGCTTTGAAACAACGCTTGCGCCATGGCCGGAGGCGTCAAGCGGTCTTCGCTTCCTACGGCGATGAATACCGGAATGTGCACCTCGCCAATCTTCAACAAATTATCAAACCGGTTGTGCGATAGGAGCGCGAGCGGAAAAATGCGCAGGTACCAAATAGTCTTCGCAATATCCACGGTGCTCGTGAACGGGCTGATCAGAATCAGGCCGCCGGCATCGGCATGTTCCTTCGCCATTTCCGTCGCCGGACCTGTGCCGATAGAGCGGCCGAAGAAAATAATATTCCGGCTCGGGATCTTCCGTTGCGTGGTCAGATAGTCGAAGGCGGCTCGGGCGTCTTCGTTCACACGTTTTTCGGTGGGAATTTCCGCGCTGCTCGATCCATATCCGCGATAATCCACCAAAAGCAGATTCGCGCCCAGGCTATGCAGGGGAATCATTTCTAACGATACGCTCTGCTCCAACACATACCCGTTACCGTGAAAAACGAGCAGAACTTTATCGGCCGACGCGGAAGCGGGAGCTGCGGGAATCCACCATGCGTGAATTTGCTGCGACTTATTTACAGGAATATGCAGATCTTCAAACGGAATGCCGGCGTCCAAAGGAGTCGCTCGCGGGTAGGTGGCCGGAGCGGGAAACGTCATCTTGTCCTGCCGGAAATAAAAGAACGCACAAGCGGCGGTATAAATCACAAACACCAACAGGGCGATTTTTGCGAGCAACCTGCGGTGGCTCGAAGTTTGTCGCTCGACTGCGGCAACGCTGGCGCCAGTGTTGGTCTCTGCCATGCGGGCGCCGAATTATACCAACAGGAAGTTTCGGGTTCTCAGCGCTAAGATCGACCCGGTCATCGCGCCCCCACCGTACAGGATTTTAAACGCGACGCAGTTAAGTCCAGATTAAGGAGCGGTCGATGTTCGCGACGTTTGTTCTGCCGGTCAGCGCCATGGCCATTTGAAATTCGCGCTGCAGGATGCGAATCACTTGCGTAACGCCAGCCTCACCCGCCGCGCCCAATCCATATACATAAGGACGCCCGATAAAAACCGCGCTAGCTCCCAGCGCGAGCGCTTTCAGCACGTCTGTACCGCGCCGGATCCCACCATCCACAAATACCGGGATGCGCCCGGCAACTTTTTCGGTCACCTGTGGGAGCGCGTCGATCGTCGCCGGTAAAGTATCCAGGTTGCGTCCGCCGTGATTGGACACGATGATTCCCGACACTCCATGCTTCACCGCAAGCTCAGCGTCGTCGGGATTCAGCACGCCTTTCAGCACCAACGGAATTTTCGCGACCGAGCGCAACCAATCGATTTCCTTCCAGCTCATAGACGCATCCAGCACACTCTTAAAAACATCCTGGGAACCGGTGTGCAGGCTGACATCACCATCCGGCATTTTTAACTTTTCAAAGTTGGGAATCGGCAGCAATTTCACCGCAGCACGCGCCTCACGATTGCGCGCGCCGGTTGTGACCGTGTCCACAGTAAGGCAAAGCGCGCGATACCCCGCCGCTTCAGCGCGCTGCACCAACTCACGTGTGAAGCCGTGGTCCGTCTGCGCATACAACTGAAACCACAGGGGACTTTTCGCCACGGCTGCGACATCTTCCAAGCTGGTGTTTGCAAACGAGCTGACCACCATCGTCGCGCCTGCCGCACTCGCGCCTCGCGCCGACGCCGACTCTCCGTCCGGATGCATCAACTTCTGCGCCGCCACAGGCGCCAGCAAAATCGGAAACGCATGCTCCTGTCCAAAGATAGTTACGCGGGTATCCAGCTTCGAAACATCCACCAGAATCCGCGGCTTCAAACGAATCCGCCGGTAGGCTTCCTCATTCCAACGCACCGTAATTTCGTCGCCTGCCCCCGCGCACAAATATTCCCAACTCTGCGCCGCCATCTTGGCTTTGGCTAGCGGCTCAAAATCAGCAAGGCAAATGCACTCCGCGCCAGCCGCAGCTCTCGCCGACGCGTTCGTCGAGCTATCCTCTGGTACTGCCGTCGAATTCCCCTTCGGATCTGTATTCAAAGCTTTTGTCATTAAATGTCAGTCCGTAAACATCAGTTCCTTCGCGCGCTGCGACGCTTTCACCACTGCCTTGATCAGCGTCACGCGCAACTTCCCTTCTTCCAGCTCAAGGATCCCGTCGATGGTGCACCCTGCGGGCGTTGTTACGGTATCTTTGAGCAACGCAGGATGATGTCCGGTTTCCAACACAACTTTGGCTGCGCCCAACATCGTTTGCGCCGCGAGCAGCGGGGCGAGTTCCCGCGAATAAAGTACCCATTTTCACGCTGAGTTATCTGGTCCGGCAGCGGAGTTTCCAAATTGCCCTGTTTCTTTGGGTGCTGGTCAGCGTGGCCGCAGTTGTGCTGTGTCATGGGACGATGCCTTTGCAGATTGGCCCACATCCGGGCAAGCCCGTGGCGATGGTGATTTCCAGTTCGATTGCGCTGATTTTTCTGGTTCTGGAAATAGGACTGGTCGGGCTGATTACTCGGCGGCGTGCGCTGCCGGATCTCGGTGCCCGCGCTCCGGAAGGAAGTCTGGCGTTACGCGAGAACTTGCATTGTGGATTTACGGCGCTCTGGTGCTTCTGGCCGGACGCTTCATTGGTCTGCACTTTTTTGGCATAGGCATTGCGATGCACTTGAACGGATCGCTCGTCGGCGCCACCCGCATACAGTCTCCGGCTGAGGTATATACCTGGACTGCGTATAACGGGGTTCTGCTCGCCCTGATTCCGTATGTAGTGTTTCGTATGCGTGGATACTCGAATCAGCAATTAAATCTGAAGTCGTCCAACTTGAAGAGCGATCTAATTGTGATCGCCGTGGTAATGGCGATAGGCTGCTTCATGGACCTGACGTTGAACGGGAGTTTCCTCAAATTGACGCATCACCAGCAGATTGTCGGCGGCCTGTTGTCGTTCATCTTTCATCTCTTCGGCACCGACCTGCCCATCATGATTTTCATTTACTCCATTCTGATGCCACGCTACGCGAAGTTGACCGCTCCGGTAACGGCATTCCTGCTCGGAGCGGCGAGCTATCCGGCTATGCACGTGTTCGAATCTTGGACGCGCTACGACTCGTTGCGGAATTCCCTGCTGTCAGTGATCGCGGTATTTCTGATTTTCTTTCCTCCGGGTCTGATGAAATCCTTCCTCACGCTGCGCACCGGGAACGCCTGGGTGCACGTCTGGGGTTTCCACGCCATCACACCGCACGTTACGGTTGACACCCGGCTGATTGTTCGGGATTTCGATATTGGCTGAATGCCGGTTAAGGCATTAACCTTCGGAAATTTGACAGACAATGCGGTGGAGGCCTAAACTCCGTCGCTCGTACTCACCCATTTGTGCTTCCCAAGGAAAAACTATGACGACGGAACTTCAAGACAAGATCGCTCTTATCACCGGCGGCACTTCCGGCATCGGACGCGAGGCCGCTGTTCTATTCGCAAAGGCCGGCGCAAAAGTTGTAGTAGCGGGCCGCCGCGAATCGGAAGGCAAAGAGACCATCGACATGGTCCGTGCCGCGGGCGGCGACGGCTTGTTCGTGAAAGCGGACGTCTCCAAAGCTTCCGACGTCGAATCTCTCGTTCACAAAACAGTCGACAAATTCGGGCGCCTCGATCTCGCGTTCAATAATGCCGGCATCGAAGGCATCTGGGTGCCGATTGTGGAACAAACGGAAGAAGACTGGGATCGCGTGATCGACATCAACCTGAAAGGCGTTTGGCTCTGCTTGAAATACGAAATTCGACAGATGCTGAAGCAAGGTGGCGGCGGAGCAATCGTCAACATGTCGTCCGTCGCTGGACTGATCGGCAATCCTGGATCAGCCCACTACTGCGCCAGCAAGCATGGCGTGATTGGACTCACCAAGAGCGCGGCGCTGGAATACGCGCGAAGCGGGATTCGCGTGAACGCAGTCTGTCCCGCGGTGATCAAAACGGACATGGCCGACCGCGCTTTCGCCGACCCACAGATCAACAAGTTCGTGCTGTCACTCCATGCCCTCGGCCGTTTCGGCCAGCCAGCGGAAATTGCCGAAGCCGTCGTCTGGATGCTCTCCGACCGTGCGTCATTCATGACCGGCGAAAACCTGGTCCTCGACGGCGGCTTCATGGCCGGCCCCAACCCGCCAGCCGGCTAATTTGCGAAGATCAATGGAGTCTGTAACTGCCTGAGCTGCCACCAATAAAATAAATCCACCCTGATTGCAAAAGTTTATGTAATATTTCGCGCGCCCCTGCGTATAACCAGCAGAACGCCAACATACATGGACGCCATCACACTAGAAAACGTCACGAAATCGTACGACGCGGTAACCGCCGTCAGCGACATAAGTCTCCACGTCCGCCAGGGCGCTATTTTGGGCTTGCTCGGTCCCAACGGCGCAGGCAAAACCACTACCATTCGCATGATTATGAATATTCTGGTCCCCGATGAAGGCTCGATACAGGTGCTCGGCCAGCCCGTTAGTGACAACACTCGCGACCTGATCGGCTATCTTCCCGAAGAGCGCGGCCTGTATCCACGCATGAAAGTTCGCGAGATCATCGTTTTCCTCGCTGCGCTTCATGGACTCACAGAAGACGAAGCGGACCGCCGCGCCAAGGAATGGCTGGAAAAACTGGGCCTTGCTGAATGGTCCGAGAAAAAGCTAATCGATCTTTCCAAAGGCATGCAGCAAAAGGTTCAGTTCATCACCGCGGTGATCCATAAGCCGCCGCTGGTGATACTCGACGAGCCTTTTTCCGGGCTCGATCCCGTGAACGCCGCCACCATCGAAGAAATTATGATTGAGATGCGCGCGGGAGGGTCGACCATCGTTCTCTCAACGCACCGTATGGAACAAGTGGAGCGCATGTGCGATGCGATTTGCCTGATAGACAAAGGCCGCAAGTTGCTCGACGGAGATCTTCGCGCCATCAAGCAGTCTTACGGCAAGAACACACTGCACATCGAATTCACCGGCGGCGACGCTTTCTTGAAGCATCCCGCGATTATCAGCATGACTCGCTCGGGAAACGGCGTGGAAGCCAAACTAAAGCCCGGCGCCGACCCCCAGGACGTCCTGAAAGCTGCCGTGCAGGAAAATGTGAGCATCATTCGCTTCGAACTTCTCGAGCCGTCGCTCAACGAAATCTTTATCGACAGGACTTCCCGTGCGTAAACTTCGACTGATCGTCAAACGCGAATATTTAACGCGCATCAAGACCAAGGGCTTCATCATTGGAACTATTCTGGTCCCACTGCTCGGCCTCGCGTTCTGCCTGCTGATAATTTTTCTGGTGAACCACAAGCCCACGCACAGCATGCGGCTTGTAATCGTGGACAATTCCGGCACGCTCGCGCAGCCCATTACGCAAGGTCTGGACAACAAGCTCGAAAACGGCCAGCCCGAATTCAACATCGAGGAAACGATCGTGCGTCCCGCGTCGCCCGACGCCGTTCAACAGGATTTGCGAGCGCGCATCAATGCCGAAAAGATCGATGCGTATCTTTGGATCCCACGCGATCCTAAAGATTCGTTCGAACTGCACATGCGCAATCCCGATAATTTCAGCTTGATTGGCCCGCTTTCGGGCGCCGTCGATCAAGCTGTGATTTCAGCGCGCCTCAGCGAGCGTGGAGTCCACTTGGACGACATTAAATCCATCCTTCACGGCGCCGACCTCAAACTGATGAAAGTCAGCGAAGCCGGCGAAGCGGAGGAAAAAGGGCAAAGCATCGGCATCGCTATCGCTTTGGTGATACTCCTTTACACCGCGCTGCTGATGTACGGCATCATTACCATGCGCTCCGTGCTCGAAGAAAAGACCACGCGCACAATGGAAGTTCTTATTTCCGCCGTCCGTCCGTTTGAACTGCTCTGCGGAAAAATCCTGGGTGTGGCTGCAGCCGCGTTCACCCAATTCGCCGTGTGGATGATCTCCACCGCGCTTCTTTTCACTTATGGCGCGTTGGCAGCGATGGGAATGGGCGGGACGGCTATGTCGGGCGTGCACGTGCCGATTTCTCTGGTGCTCTACGCCAGCATCTTTTTTATCGGCGGATATTTTCTGTACTCCTCGATGTTCGCGGCGATCGGAGCAGCCTGCTCCAATGAACAGGACGCGCAGCAATTGCAATGGATCGCCATGGCTCCGCTGGTTTTCTGCATGGTGATTTACAGCATGGTGCTCAACGATCCAACTTCCACGGCTTCGGTGGTGCTCTCCGAAATTCCGTTTTTCGCGCCAGTCCTGATGTCGTTGCGCATCTCGCTGCAAACGCCGCCAGCATGGCAAATCGCTTTGTCACTCGTTCTGCTTTTTCTCACGACAATTGCAACCGTCTGGGCTTCCGCGAAGATTTATCGTGTTGGCATCCTGATGTACGGCAAGCGCCCGTCCCTGGTAGAAATGTTCCGCTGGCTCCGCTACTCGTGACAATCCGACGAGAATTGTCACCCTGAGGAGCATCGCGACGAAGGGTGGCCGGCGTATCGCCTTGGCTCCCCGCACGCGCGCACTCACTACAACATTTAGTTTTCCTGTTGATCGCGATATATTACCGGCGCGCAGAACCTGGTCTCCGCACGAACAATTCCCCACCGAAGGAGATCAATTGTGCAAAAGCGACCGCGACTCGCAATCCGCCTGGCACTAATCTCGGCCCTGCTGCTTCTACCCGGCGCATCAACCGCAGGCACCCGCTACGACGGCGACTGGACCACGCACATGGCCTGCGAAGCCCACGGAGAAACTCCCGCCTACAAATTTCAATTTCCCAGCACCATTAAGGACGGTGTCTTCCACGGACAGCACGGCGAAGAAGGCGGCCCTGGCTACCTCGTGATCGACGGAAAAATCGCGGATGACGGCAGCGCCAAGCTGGAAGCCAAAGGCCACGTCAGCCAGAACCACGCGCACGGAGTTTTCGCGATGAAGGGCAACAACTATAGTTACAACATCAAAGCTCACTTCGAAGACACTAAGGGCAGCGGCACGCGCGACGAAGGCGCAGGCATCCTGGGCCGCGCTTGTACCTTCGAATTCGTAAAGCAAACCGCCCCCGCCACACCGTCGCCCGCCATCCAGGACGCTCCACCCGCCGCGCCCGCGCCGCCCACAGACTCGAAACCCCCGGACGCCGCCAAACCAAACTGAAACGCAGGCAAGCCGAAGCTCTGAGCTCGAGCGGAGATCCGCGCATTTCGTTTGGTTTTGCCGTGTCATCCCGAAATCCGCGCCGTTCGCGGATCGTCTTGAGGGACCTGCTGTTTCTGTTGTGCTTGGCGCCGGGCGTTCACACGCCCCCGCCCCACTCCCGCGCTTTCCTTCCGCTCCAAACGGAGTTAGACTTGCGCCATCTCGTTCCCCCAGACCAGCGCTGCAGGAGGCTACCATGCACGCACGCGTCACGCAGTATAGTATCCCGTCTGAAAAGTTGAATGAATTCAGGGAGGCGCTCAATTCCGCGATTCCGCAGATGCATCAACGCAAAGGTTTCCAAGCCTTGCTGGTGTTGCGCGTGGAAAAGTCGAACCCGCCCGATGTTCGCGTGATGACTTTTTGGGAAAGCCAGGAAGCTTTGCATGAAAGCGAGAACAGTCTGGCGTTCTACCAAGCCCTGGCGCGCGCACTGGCTTTCGCGAAAGGCTTCCCCATCATCCGCGAAGAAGAAGTGATGCTTTACGACTTCGGAAAGGCCGCCGCAGCCTCGGCAGCCTCGTCCTGAATCGGAGACAAACGATATGGCCGAGGGTGGGCCATCACACGACGACCCACCCTCGCGTTTCGCAAAGGCAATTCCGCTTAGTGCCCCTTCACCCCATGAGTTTCCATTAACGCATCTATGAAAGCTCCCGTGATCGCGCCGTAGTTCTTAATGCGGGTTAACTCCGTGCCGCTACTTCCGGCTACATCCACCTCAGAGAAAGCCCCGTTGGAATATATAAAGCCGTGCAAGACTCCGGCCGCGTCCTGGTAATAACCCGAGATTTCCCCCTGGGTGTTCACTCCTATGGGTTCGGTATTGTGGCCCAAAGGAAAAATCAACGAGGTAAAAACGCCGCCTTTGAGCGTAAATCCATAGGTATTGTTCATGGAGTCCTCCCAGATCCCGACGATTTCACCCGAGGAGTTGATTCCCGCGGCGATTGTGGTGCTGGCGCCTGGGTAGTCAATTTGAGTGAACGTGCCGCCATTGTCCAGGAAGCCATGCAAGATTCCGGCTGGGTCGGTAAAACCGCCCACCATCTCTCCAGAATCATTGATGTCAAATACGTCGGTGCCGTTCGCGCCTGGGTAATCAACATCGGTGAAAGTTCCGGCTGTGTCCAAAAAACCGTGGGCAACCATTGACGAGTCTGTATAAAAGCCCACGATCTGGCCGGAAGTGTCAATTCCGGTGGCCGCGGTGGCCCCGCTGGACGTCGCACCCGGAATATCCAGCAATTCGTAAACCCCGCTCTTCACAATGAAAGCGGTCTCGGGTGATGGCGGAGTAGTGGCAGTGCCGGTAGGATCGAACTGTAGAAAGCCCACGATAGTTGTATTGTTGTTATCGAAGGCGACCGAACTTGCCGCGCCCGGATAGTCGGCGGTGGCAAACGCGTAAACCTTAGCGCTCGCCGCGTGCGCGACTTCCTGTTTTGCGCCACCCGTTTGTACCGCATTCTGGTTGGCATGCGGATGGTACCCGGGAAGATACTGCAGCACTTGTTCCAACGGCGGCAGAGTGGTCTTAACTTCCGAAGTCGTTTGGGACCACGCAGGAGTGACTGCTGCAAACAAAAGAACGGCAAGAATTACCTGCAAACGCCTAGTACTTTTCATCGGCATATCTCCTTTTTGTTTTCCGATCGTGAGCAGCTGTGTGCCTTTCCGGGCAAATCTGATACCCGGAGTTTTCGGTTTGGGCCTTTCCCCGACGCGGGGAATAAATGAAGCGTCGCGCAATCTCGGAAGATGTATCGCGCGCAGTGTGGACCTGGCTTCGCGGAGGGTCAATGCACCGCGTCTGAACTAATGGTGAATTTCAGATGAACCGCTAAGTGCGAGATTGGTTACGGGTTACGGTCCGTTCTACATTCTTGCAAGTCTCGGTCGCCGGTGGCAGCGCGTTGCGTCTTGGCTGTTCCGGTCTAACCTCGGCGGCATCCGTCGCGCACTGGACAGCGTCTGAGTTCTGTCTGAGGATTCGATGAACAACTAAGTTGATGAGTAAAAGCTAGTTATAGCGCGACGCCGAACCACTTTGCAGCCCATCAGCGTACTCTTCTCACTGCGCGGGCGGAACTTCCGAACGGTATAAATTGATCCACTTCCCTCCGCGTTTTACGTACACAGAGCTGCCGTGCATGACCGGCTGGACTTTCCCGCCGCCGCAAATGGCGTGCTGCTCCGCTTCGTACAAAAAAATCGCCGCATTTTCATCAATTCGAATCGCGCGAGGGCTGGTCAGCGCGTAGCTCTCCACCTTGCAGACCTGCATCGATTCCGCTTGTTGTTGAAGAATGGCGTCCTTAGGCGCCACTCCGAACTGCCCAAAGAAAACCGCGTCATTAGCCATCAATTCCTTGAAAACTTCCGGCTTGCCATTTTTCCACGACTCCCAAAATTGCGTTTCAACCGCCAGCAATTCGTCTGCGAGTGCGCCATCTGCGCTCAGTTCGACTGGGCTTCCGCCGTTCCCGGTCATCTGCACCGATGCCGGCTGCGCTCGCTGAATCGCGAATACGCCCGCCGCAAGCGCAACAAGAACGCACACTACAAACCATTTCTTCATGACCAATCCTTTTTCGGAAACTGAGGGAATATTGCCAGATTGCGTTTACCGCAAGACTCCGCCGCACGCAGGATAAAGCTGCTCCTCCGCTTCAGGGCGGCGCAGCACCGCGGTCCCACCAATGACATCGTGCAGCGCTCGCTTGTCCGCGGCCAGCCCTATGCGCAGCGATTCGAAGAAAAAATAAAACAGTCCCACATACGGCACGTTGATCAATAGTCGCCCGGCAGCAAACCGTCGCGTAGCCTGCCAAAATCCGATTCGCTTCCCGTTTACATCCGCAACGTAAAGATTCAGCATGCGTTTCCCTACCGTCGAACGGGTCGCCGAACTTTCCATCAAACGCAAAATACAGCCAACTGCTCAACACAAAAAATACCAGCACGGCAAACAAAAACGGCCGTCCGAACCCCTCAATGATTCCACTCTGCGGCATTCCCGGACGCAGCGCCAAAAACACCCGCCAACTCCCCACCGCTACCGACAAAAACGAAACCACCATCGCGAGAATCACCGCCAAAATCACAAAATCAATAATCGCTGCCCAGCATCGAACCCAAAATCCCGCCCGCATCTCCCCAGTATTCATTTCGCATCTCCAATCCCAGACAAAGACTTCTCACCTAAATCTAGATGTTTCACCGCCAGCAGACCTTTTACCAGCAGCTGCTAGATTCTCCTCACATTTTATTCGCCGGATCAGTATATAATCCGCGCAATGTCACAACCAGTACACACTCTTGGACTCATCGACACCAAACGTGCGGCGATAGTGGTCTCGTGCTTGACTGGCTTTCTGATGTTGATAAATCTGCGCCACGGCATCGCCCATCCTAATAAGGGTTCTTATTGGATTTTCGACACTCGATGGTTCCTTCCAGTCCGGGCTGCAATGATGCTGAATTTAATCCTCTACATGTATCTACTCTGGATAGGAATAGCTCTTTACCGCGCGGCACAAGGTAAGGAGCGCCTGATCGTAATTGGTTGGTTCGTACCAATATTTCTTGGCCCCATCCAGTACTTATTTTCGATTTCTCCTGACGTCATTGGCTACATGAACTTCTTCGCAATCCTGACGGCATTCTTCGCGGCTGCGTCGATCCTTGTAAAGCTTTACGTCGCTCCCCAATTCGACAATCAAAACTCTCAATAGTCCTCATTCAGCCATCTAAAGTCACCCAGAACTCCGCGCGGTTGATGGGCTAAACTAAATTATGGCCGTCGTCTTTGTGATCGCCACCGATTGGCAACTTCGCGCTACCGTTCGCGCCGAACTTCGCGAACTGAACATCGACGCGCTCGGCATGGATTCCCCCGACGCCGCCGGCCGCGCCCTAGCCGCAAATCAAATGCCCGACGCCATCGTGTTGGAAGCAACTGCCGAGGTCGCCACCAACGCGGCGATCGAAAAGCTGATCAGGCGAGTCCCTACAGTAGTAATCGCGTCTCGCACCGAATCGTTGCCAACCTTCGCGACGAACGACCCATCCGTCCTTGCGCCCGGCTCCCGCCTGATCTACCGCCCCGTAACAGTGGGCGAAATCGTCAAAGAAGTCCGCGCGATCCTGGCTCGTACCCAGGCTCAAGAGCCGCCGCGCGACGCGCCCTCGCGTGATCGCTAAACGTAGTTCGTCTCGTGGTTACAGTAAGAACGTCGCCCTTCCAGGATCTTGCATCCATTTCAGAAGCGACTCAATCTTTAGCGTTAGCCCGCATCCACACACCCTCGAGCATGGCCGGGATCCATTGCTCGGCGGGACAACTACTCCAACTGTCTCGCATGAAAACAAGATTACCCGCGCCTTCCATCTTGGCTGCGTCGCCGATGTTGAGAATAAATACGGACCCACTTGAGAACTGGTTACCTTTCAGCTCGCCAGCGACCTTTGCTTGCCGATAGACACTTGCGGGAGCAACCAGGCATCGATTGACGGCGTCCACGGGAGACAATTTCACTCTGAGATTCTTGTCCGAATAAACTGATCTCATCCGGCGCAAGCTATTCACAAGATTGTGTACTGCGATGCCGATCGCGTTTACCCCGGAGAGGTCGTTATTCACCATGCCTGAAAGCAGTCGCTTAGCGCGCCTGACCTTGCCGCTGATGACCCACCAGATCAGCTTAAGAATGTTGGACGAACGAGGAGCTCTGACCAAAGTAGTCGCCGCGTCCCAACTTTCGGGCGTCGCCAGGAACGTTTCAGAAAACAGGCGGCCCAGAATTTGCTGTGCCAGCAGCCCTAAAGATTCATCAGCGCCATCACCCCGAACCCAGTTCGACAGCGGATCAAGCTCTTCAGGCCCCGATTTCACCTCGGACACTTTAAGGCTGAGGCGATTCCATAACGCTTGCTGAGCCGACTTGCGCGCCACGGAATCGCGAGGACTCATCGTCGGAAATCGATGTCCCGCGTACGACAACACACTCAAAGAACGTTTGAGAAGAAGCCAGTTGAGCGGACAAGTGGACGAATCGAATTTGCGATCAAAACGAGGATCGTTGTTTACGGCTTCGATGTCCTTAGGATCGGTGACTTCAAACAAATCCAGAACACCGGGAATGTGGTGCCTCTTCAACGAATCCTCCCAATTCAACTGCGCTCTACAACCGTATCAACGCCTTTCCCCGCAACCCGCCCTTCTTCAACTTCTCGATAATCTCTCCTGCTTTTTCTAACTCAACCGTCGCTGTGATCCGCGCCGTGATCACGCCGTCCGCCATCATGCGCGCCACTCGCGTCAATCCTTCCGTGTTCGACAGAGGGTTGGTCAGCCCGGCAATGTTGTGCGCCGTAATTTTCCGTTCGGCGAACCACTTCTCATCCGCTGCATAAATCGTGGAGACCAATTTGCCTCCAGGCTTCAGAATCTCGGCATCGCGCCCAATCGCGTCCTTACCATTCACCAGATCAAACACTGCATCAACGCCATCCGGATGAGCTTTGTGTATGGCCGCGATCACATCACCTGCTTTCGTGTCGTAAACTTCTTCCGCGCCGAGCCGCTTCGCCTCGTCCGCATCGCCGCGAACCGTCGCAATCACATGCGCTCCCATCGAACGCGCCATCTGCACTGCGTATCCGCCCACTCCGCCCGTCGCTCCCATCACAGCCAACCACTGACCGCGCGCCACTCCTAGCATTTCCAGTGACGCAAGCGCCGTGATCGACGGAATGGGCAACGCCGCCGCCTGTTCATCGCTGACGCCTTCCGGAATCCGCGCGATCGGGTCGGTCTTCACTCCCGGCGCAATGGCAGTGTAGTCCGCGTACGCGCCATGTTGCCGGGCCATTCCAAAGATTCTTTCGCCAACGCGGTAGTCGCTCTTCCCCGCCGGCACACGCTCGACGACGCCTGCAAAATCCGCTCCTAGCACAAACGGAACTTTTGATTCCGCTGTCATCCTATCCACTAGCTTGTAATCGATCGGATTCACGCCCGCAAATTTTACGCGTATCAAATACGCGCCCTCCACAGATGGCATCGGCAAATCGAGAATCGCCGGAGCCTCCCCTAATTTTCGAACCGCATATGCGCGCATTGTCGCCTCCTAATCCTTTCAGACAAAAACCTAATATAACTGATGTTCCAAATCCGGCAGAGGCCACTTATTGAGTGAGAGATATTTCCGCAGAACGTGCCGCTCATCGTCCGCCCCTCTTGCATGCTAGTCTTTAGGCTCGACACCATGAACGACTTGCTCTCTTTAATCCTGCATCACGGATACATCGTTATTTCCGCGATTGTCTTTGCGGAAGCCATCGGAGTGCCATTGCCAGGGGCGGTTGCTCTTGTTGCGGGAGGAGCCGCGGCGGCATCGGGCGCTTTGAATGCGCCGAGACTCGCCTTTTCCGCGGTAGTGGCAATGCTCGTGGCCGACACGTCGCTTTACGTTCTTGGCAAACACACGGGATGGACCATCCTGAAATTTCTCTGCCGGATTTCAGTCGATCCGGAAACATGCGTTCTCAGGGCCGCGGAATCGTTCTATAAACGCGGCCGCCCGACGTTGCTGGTGGCTAAGTTCATTCCCGGTGTGAGTACGATGGCCGCTCCACTAGCTGGAAGCATGGAAATGCCCTTTCTTCAGTTCCTGGGGCTGGATTTTCTGGGTGCCAGCGCTTACGCGCTCTTCTACGGTGCGGTGGGATTTATCTTTCGCGACTTTGTCGCAAAGATCGTCAGTGGATTTCGCGCGGCAGGACACGCGGTCGAGATTGTAATCGTCGTGGCGGTGATTGCCTTCATCGGTTATCGCGTTTCGTTGTATTGGGAAAATCGAGCCGATCGCGTGGTACCGCGGGTGCAAGTGCAAGCGCTGGCAGCAAAACTGAAGGCCGAAGGCCCTACAAAGATACTGGTCGCGGATGTCCGCAGCCACGGTTACTACAGTACGGACTCTGTTCGCATTCCAGGGGCGATTCGAATTGAACCAAGCAATCTGAGCGCTGAAATAAAACAGTTCCCGCGAGACAAGGACATCTACGTGTACTGCACCTGTCGAAACGAACTGACCAGCGCAAGTGTGGCCCACCTGTTACGCCAGGACGGATTCAGCGCGTTCGTGCTCGTTGGCGGCCTGGCTGCCTGGCGAAGAGCCGGAAACCCGATAGAGCCTGTGCCGAAGACCGATGTGGTGCATCTTCCGACCTTCAGCAGAAAGCCGAGCAGATCGAAGCAGGGGTCATAGCTCGGTTTTATCTCTGTGCGGTGCGAAATAATATGGGCTAGAATCTGCCCGGCAATCGGCCAAGAGCAATTAACGGCGGAGCATTCGATAATCAGAAAAGGAGAACCTCAATGACACGCGTTCTGCAATTGCTCGCACTTTGCTCGGTCAGTCTCGCCTTCACTTTTTGCACGCGAGCAAGTTGGAGCGCCCCCGCTTCGACTGGCGCTAACACCGGCATCGGCAACCCGTCATGCGCTTTCGCCTCAACCAAACTTGTCGCCTGCGCTGTGCGAACCAACAAAGCCGCGATCATGGTGAATGACTATAACGGAACCAAGTGGGCAGGATGGAAGACGCTCGCGATGTCAGTCACTTCGGACCCCAGTTGCACCAGCAACGGCGGCGGCTCGGTGGTCTGTGCCGCAACATCCACGACGGGCGGCATGGAAGTTTCCATTTTCAATGGAACTACGTGGAGCACGCCCACAACAGTAACTGGATCGCTCTTCTCCGGTCCGAGTTGTGCCGAACTTCCCGCTGAATCCGTGTTGTGCGTGGCCCGCGCCGCGACCGGCGGCCTGGCATGGACGACTTACAATGGTACGACTTGGAAAGCGTTTGCTACGCTTGCCACCAGTGCGTACTCCGCGCCCAGCTGCACCACGGATAATAATAGCGGCGTGGTTTGCGCTGTATTCACCACCGATGGCGCGACGCTGGTGAATCGATTCGCGTCCGGCAAATGGACGAGCTTCCTTAATATCAGCGGAATCGCCGGCAGTCTGCCTGATTGCACATCCATGGATTCGACGGGCCGAGTGGCATGTTTCGCGGAAGCCTATAACTCGGGAATTTACGTAAACGTTTACAACGGAACTTCGTGGGCGTCCGGCAGTTGGTCTGGGTATGACAGTCTCGGAGGTACCGTAAACGCAAACGCGGGGTGCACTACGCAATCTGCAGGCGAGCTGGCCTGCGGAGCGATCGGCGTCGAAGACTCCGCCTTCTACACCAACGTTTACAACGGTTCTTCCTGGACTGGCTGGGAAAAGATCGGTGGCACCGGAGTCGGCTCGCCATCTTGCGCACCACTCGGCACCGGCGAAGTCGTATGCCTGATCATGGGACCAAAAAACGAGCTCACCAGCAGTGTTGGACCATAGCGCGATTTTCTCGCCGCACTAGCGGACTTTCGCAGTCACGGACACGCCGGAGGCGGAAATCCGCCAGCCGCACAGCGAGTCCTGGTACTCGCCTTTCGCCCATCATTTATTCCTGCGATATGCTATACAATGTGGCCCTGAGGAACGTCTGATATTACGACGGCTGTGTCCCCGCCCAGCCGTGCCACGGATTTTGAGCGATTACTTTAGGAGACAGAGCATATGAAGAGGACACAAAAAGGGTTTTCGTTGATCGAATTGCTGATCGTCGTTGCGATTATTTTAATCATCGCGGCCATCGCGATTCCGAACTTGTTGCGCGCCCGCATGGCGGCCAATGAAGCTTCCGCGGTCGGTTCGATCGGCGCCATCAACACGTCGGCAGTCAGCTATGCTTCCACCTGGGGAGTGCAATTCCCAGCGTCAATCGCGGCTTTGGGCGGGACGGCAGGCGCAGTCGCGGTTTGCGGCGCAGCTCAGTTAATCGATCCAGTGCTTTCCAATGCAACTTCGGCGGCGACCGCGAAAGCCGGTTACTACTTCACATATGTCGGAGCCACTCCAACGCCCGCGGTTGGCGGCTGCACTGGGTTCCAGACCTACACGCTTGTGGGACAGCCCGCTACCTTCGGACAAACTGGCCAGCGCGGTTTCTACAGCGATCAAAGCGGCGTAATCCGTTACAGCACCGACGGCACGCCTCCCACAATCGCCAGCCCCCCGCTCCAGTAATTCACGGAGTTAGCTAACGCGTCTCTTGTTCGGCGCGACCGTCTGAAAACACGAAAGGCGAGGAGAGCAATCTCCCCGCCTTTTTTTCGTGTCGAATTTCCCGCGCGGTTCGTTCTTCCCTATTCCTCCTCGATTTTCCGCAGCCGCAGCAAGGACAAACCGAAACATCAATCAGTTGCGCAGTTTTGTTCGCCACTGAGTCGGAAGCCTTGCCGCCGGCTGCGTGAACAGTCGGTCCTGACGATTGAGCGCAGTGCTGCGTCCGGCGAGTTGCGTTAGAAGGAGAAGTACTTGCCGGTCACCGAGACAGCCTGTTCCTTGTTTAGGACCACGGCCCAAATATACATAATTGAGCCGTCGGTGTTGGCAAGCGGTGCTTGAACGGAATCCATGGAATCGCAAGGTGTTGGACCGTCAGGAACGCTCTGGACAAGCCCTTCGCGCCCGTATGGCACAGAAGCCGGAGCAGGGTTCCCCACATCCTGGAACATCAAACCATACGACGGAGCTTCCGATAAACTTCCGCTTTGCGGAACGTATCCCCAGGCACTATTCATGGATGAATCGAAACTTTCGAGAAATCCGTCTGGGTACGCGTCAGTCCCGGCAGCATTTCCGGGATCCACATCGGCGTAGCGCATCAGGAGGGCTGCTTTCGGTTGAGCAGAATTGTTTTTTAGCTGCATCAACACCTTGACGGCAGGGTTAGGTCCAGGCGAATTGGTGATTGTTTGCGTCAGGACCCAAAGCCCATCGCTTGTGGTGCGCGAGATCTTAACCAGGGTTGCGGTTTTCGAAATCAAGACCGGCGAGTTCCAGTTATCGGAATCTCCCATGTCTGCGTAGTCGTAGTAACCGACGTTCGTCGAAGTATCACAAATCCCATAGCCTTCGCTGTGGCCACCTTGTGCAATCTGTTCAACGCCCGCAGGACTTTGAAACTCGACGATGTTGCCGTTTACGGTCACGCAAAACTGCAAGTACGAGGTGCCGCTGCCGGACGTGAATGTGTATGTGCAAATGTCTGTTCCTTCCGGAGTGACTGCGTCGCTTTTTGCCTGTTGCTGCGACCTGCGCGCGGCCGCGACGGCATTCGACGGCTTAGCGGAGCGAAAGCCGTCGAGCATTTTCTGGAGTCCAGGATCGGGAGCGACTGTTGATTCATCCTCTTGAGCGAAAGCGGATCCGGCAAACATCATAAACGCTGCAAGACATGCCAGCGCGGCTGTGCTGATGGTCAGTTTCACGTCTTTCTCCTTTTCGAAATCAAAACGACCGGGTTCACTATGCCGCGCACTAACAGGTAAAAAAGTTGTTATACACATTGTTGTAAAGCGAATTCACGCCTTTGAATCCGGCCGGTACATTGTTGAACGCGGATAAGGAGAGCATGATCGTGTTACCCGAAACGGTAGCGGCGTGGCATCCCATATCGATGCCGATCTGGGCGCCTGAAATCTTGTTCGACTTGATTATGGCGCCGTCCACGTGGATGATAATTCCCGTCCAATCTTGTCCGATGTGCCTCCGGGAATGGGTCCCAGGGGTCGGTGGTCTGGATGCTATTGCCGGAAATCGTCACGTCAGCCGCAACCATGCCGTCAACTTGTATACCCGAGTACGCATTTCGTCCGCAGGTCCACGTTCGGAAATAAAATTTGCTTCTACTGTCCCACTTACTTGATACACGTAAATCCCGTAAGCCAGACCTGCGTCTAGCCGGGGCTGTGCCAGGGAGACCTGGTTTCCGATGATCTTTACCGCGAGTTTTCCTTGCACCAGGCTGCCGGCAACGATTCCAGCGTCTGAATAGCTGTTCTCGATGGTCACGGATGTTTGGGAATTGTTTGCGTTCTCTGCCCAGATTCCAACTGCGGGTGCGTCACCTAAAAAACCCACATGGTTTAACGTTCCCGACGCGCCGGATGCGTAATAGAATCCGACCTCTTTAGCACCCCCGGGATAATCACCAGCGCCATAAACAGAGACGTTCTCGATATTCACGGTTCCGGCTGTGACCCAAATGATAGGAGCGATTTCAATTTGAGATATCCGTTACCGGAAAATACCGGGCTGTTCGTCGCCTCAACGGACTGGGAGATCGAAGTATACGCGCCACTTCCAAGCTCGCCGGTTTGAAATGCGCTCGGGCCATCGAGCCCTTGGAGAGTCAAATCCTTCGAAATGATCACCTGTTCTTTGTAAAAACCAGCACAAATTTTGATCGTCGATCCCGGTGGGACGCTTGACGAGTTTACGGCCGCACTGATGGTAGGAAAGCTGCCAGACTTGCAGGTGCCCACGTAGTACGTGTTGGCAGCTGCCGGAGAAACGCAGACAGACAGCGCAACCAACAACAAAATTGTTTTGGGCGACATGAGCTCTCCCCTTTTTTACCAATTGCGTCGACAGAAGTTATTCCGGCACGGTAGTTCGCAGGTTCAGTCCTCAATGTTCAGTCCGAACCTCGCAATACTTCGCGGACGGATCGCCATCAAGGACAAGTCGAAGCATCAGTCGGCGTCGCGACATAGGTATTGCTGCCGGCGAATCCAGAGGGCGCGTTGAGATAACCTGTAGCCAAATAATCGAACGTGTTCGAGTGCACTAATGTCCCCACCGTCTTGCAGTTCAAGTTGATGCCGTCAAACAGCGTATCTTGGATTATGTTTCCGGTAATCTGTGAAGTCGCCAGCTTCACGTTCAGAAATATTCCATCACCGGATAGGACATACATTTTGTTAGTTTTCAGGAACGGCCCATCATCCTCTAGGTTAATGCCTGTTTGTGTTCCGATAATCGTGTTGCCCGAAATCACTGATCCCGCGTTTGCGTCCACGGTCATTCCAAAGTCGCCCGGCGCGTTGGTGGGGCCGATAGAGAGGTTCCCGGTCACCGTATCCAAGGTGCTCGAACCGAAGAGCATATTGTGGGCCTCGTCCGCCAGGGAGGCCACTATGTTGTTCTCAACTTTCGCAGTGAGCTGCCCCGTTGGAACGTCGCCCGTGACGCCCGCGCCCCCTGCAATATCAGTCGGACCTAGCGGTCCGGTCACATAAATTCCCCCGAAATCAAAATCGTGGACGCTGCAGTTCTCCACCGTAACTGTCGGATTCGAAGTGCCGCCTTCCATGTAGATTCCATAACCAAGACCGTTCGCCTGCTGGTGGACGGCGATCACGTGGTTCACAGTTCCCGGGGAATGTTGGTAAAGAATGCCCACCAGAAAGACATCGACCGGTACTAGATTGTTCGTGCTGTCCACGATCAGGTTCGTGAGATTTACGGCGCCCGTAGCATTTTTCACAAACACGTGGACAGCCGCGGGATCCGAGCCGTTAATCGTCGCGTTGGTCGCGAGTCCCCCGGCTGGCGGTGTAATTCGAATTGCGGAGGAGTTGTTTGCCACGATTCCCTCCAGCGTCACCGCGTTGATGATGGTCAGTTGCTCCGGATAAGTCCCCGGACACACCTCGATCACATTCGCCGACGGCGATGCGTCCAGCGCCTCTTGAATGGTGATGTATTGCACACCTGCTTTGCACGTTCCCACGATGTAGGTGGTCGTGGCGTACAGTTCCTGGGCCCCGAAGGCAAACACAAAAGACGAAATCAAGAGCGCGAGCATCAGTTTGAATGGGATTCGCAACATGAACTTATGCCTCCTTCGCGATAGGTGCGGTAATCGTCTTCCACATCAGATTTGCAGCGGCCTTGCGATTCATTTCTGCAAACTCTCTTAAGCGCGCGAGCGCCAATCTAACCGCAGGGGATCATCGCATCGGTGGTCACTCCGATAAACGTGCTGCCCGTGACGGTGAATCCAAACGGAACGCTATATCCAATATTCATGTCCTCAAACGTATTCGAATGTATCTTGCTGAAGGTGTCCGGACCGCAGAAAGCAATTCCTATCTTTCCAATCCTACTGAGTGTGTTGCCCGTGACGTCGGCCGTTAAAGCCGCAATGTCCAGGTTGATGCCAAACTCCGAAGCCCCGTAGATTTTGTTGGACTTGATCGTAAACCCGGCATCGCCCTCATCGATTCCGTCTTGCCCGCCCAGGATCGTGTTACCCATCACCGACCCCGTGGACCCGGAAAGCGCAATTCCTATTACTCCATTCGTGTTGATCGTATTGTTGCTGATGGTGGCCGTGGCGCCGGACCCCACATCGATGCAGGTGGCACACGAGCTGGCTAGGTTGTTTTCGATAACTGCGGTGAGCTCGGAACTGGTTGAGTTGCTCTGCACCGAAAGGCCGGTGTCGTCGTGGTCGAACGTGGAATTCTCTACCGTGACCTTCGGATTCTGGGTGCCTCCTCCCAAATAAATTCCAAGCCCTCCGGTGCCGCCCGACACGTTGAACGTAGCCACGTGATTAATCGTCCCGGGCGTGTTCCTATATACAATGCCCACGACCGCCACGCCGTCCACATCCGCGCCCGAGCCGTTCACCACAAGGTTCGTCAAATTCACGGGTCCGGCGATATCTTCGGCTACTATCAGGGCCGCGGCGGGATCTCCGTTTACCAGCGTCGCATTATTCTTCAAGACCCCAGCGGGAGCCACGAGCGTTGCGAAGGACGAATTGCCGGACACGATGCCTTCTAGCGTGACCGTCCCGCTGATGGTCACCTGCTCGGCATACGTGCCGGGGCATACCTCGACAATAGTCGCCCTCGGAGTAGCGTTGAGTGCGTCTTGGATCTTGGTGAACTGCGTCCCTACTTTGCAGGTCCCTACGATATACGTGGTGGCGTGCAGCTCCGGAGCTGCGAGGACAAACAGAGTGGCCGAAAAAAGCAACGCGAGCGTGAACTTGTAACCAATTCTCAACATGAGCTTGGCCTCCTTTTAATTGATGTCAGGAATAAATTTCCTGTAGGAATAATCAAGAGTCCCCCGCGACGCTCCACGGGACTGGCTGTTCGGTCTTAACCCCACCACAAAACTGCTGGTTGTCTTAATGGCGCGGAATCCTAGCAAAATACGTGGTATACACAAGTATCCTAATAGGACCATATACCCCGAAAAAGCGCGCATGAGGAGCCGTCTTGGCCCTGCGATTTCGCCCGATGCAACCGGAGGATGTCCGAGAATGCGCCGAGATCATCAAGGCGCATCCTGTGATCGGCCCGCGCTACGGTCGCGCAATAGAGGAATTGCACTGCGCCTGGCTGCGCCTAATTGGTAGTGAAGCCATGACAACAGCCGTGTACGAGGAAGTCGATGGAACGGCGATCAGGAAATGCGGAGTAGGCGTTGGCCTTTTTGTCCATCCGGAGTTCATGCGCGAGGTGAAAACCCAGCCACTGTTCTGGTTCGGCGCAGAGCTGGTGAAGCGAATCACGGCGGGTCGCTCGCCCGCACTCTCCGATAGAGAGGTCCGCGAAGCGAATTCATCCGAGGGTCTCAACCTGGTCGTTTGGGAAGCCTTGCCGTGCCTGGATTTCGCCCACCGCTCTGACCTTTTTCACCTGATGATCGACGCGTTTCGTCAGATTCACGGAGGCTTTCGGTTGAACGAGATGATCACTTCGCAGGCCGAGAGCGTGGAGCGATTGAAGTGGGCGGTAGACGCAGGAGGTTTATTCTGGGATCCAGCGAAGTCTCGTTACGTGAACTCTCTGAGGAAAAACGCCGAGAAATTTGTACGGAAACCGCATATCGTTGGTATTACGCGTGAGCTGGAGCTCGGCCGGCTTGGCTCATGGGTTGGCACTCTGTTCGACTATCAGCCGCCACGGTTCGGCTTCAGCCGAAGCGAACAACGGATGCTGCTGGCGGCCCTTGCCGGAAGGAGCGGAACCGATGAGGAATTGGCCGCAGCCCTCGGTGTTTCGCTTTCGACGATCAAGAAGATGTGGCTCTCGGTTTACCGTCGAACGACTGATGTCCAGCCGAAAACAATTCGTGACCGTGCGCGGTCGGAGGCGCGCGAACGGGGGAAAGAGAAGAGACGCCACCTGCTGGCTTATCTCCGCGAACACCCCGAAGAGTTGCGCCCCGTGTCGCAGAAGCATTTGCAACAGCAGCCTCCTGTCAGGAAGCGCATTCATCGCGTGCGAGGGTAATTTTTACTCGTGGCTCCCTTTCACTCGCCTGATTAGCGCCGCACCACATTCCGCTGCTGCTACTCGCAGCACCCGATATCTAGTCTTCATACCAGCCAGGTACGTTGCGTACTAGGTGAACTGGCTTCACGTACTACGTAGTACCCGGTATTTCATTCAAGAGTCTTTTGGCGTACATATTGCTGAGGTAATTTGAACAATGCGCGTCGCACTCAGCCTCGCCAATCAGACACCAGCGCAACCCCTCGTAACACCGGCCTTTGCTTCAAATTTGGCAGACTTTCCGCTTCGTGCCCTCCGCCCGTGCGGCACAACGCACCCTGCACGTGCCCATTTTGGTTACCCTAGGTTCACATGGTCCGCGACCGTTGAACCAACGCCTTCGCCGTTCGATTTGCATTCGCCCATATTGTTCGCCGTCGCAATCGTCTTTGTCATTCTAACCACATGCCAGCCTGCGTCTGCCCAGGGAATCATCACGTTTGCTCAACAATCAGCACCGGCTACACACAGATCCACGTCCTTCGCATCGCTGGCGACGTCCGGCGCCGCTTTTTCCGTCACCTCAACCTCATCGATGTACCACCCGGAAAATCCCGCCGACGGTTTCGCTTTCCGCGCCGCTAACTATCCTGAGCAAAATTTCGGCGCGCTTCTTCCCGTACAGCAGACCAAGACATCCTTCATCACCGAACTGCGCGTCCCGCTCGCCGAACTCTATGGCTCACGCGTACACCTCGGCTTCTTCATCCTCACCTTACAAAACGGAAACACGACCCTCGGCCCGCTAGCCACTTTGCAAGCCCTGCACTCGCCCAGCCAGCCACGCTCCGTCAACCTTTACGGCGTCGGCCTGAGCGTCCCCCTCGGTAGGCAATTCCGCCCAGAGGCCTCAAAAAATCTATGGACCACCGCTGAACGCCTGATTCGCGACCGCTAGCCTACCATTACCGAGCCGTTGTCGCCGGCTTCGCCGTGTCTCCACCGTAAATAGGCCCAAAGGACCTCGCCAACATAAGCGCCATCACCAACCCGCCGGCCCCCAACACAATCGCGCAATCCACCTGACGCAAATGAAACTCTCCCACGCGCGTCACCAGAAAGTATCCAACCACAAAATTGAATGTGCCCCACAACACGTTGACCGTAGCCGTCGATTCGCCCTTCCCCGGCGGCGAGCTAAACGGTGACGGAAATCGGCGCCCCGAAACTCCCTGCAGAAAATGCGGCACTGCATTCACCAAGAACGCGCCGCCAAAAAACCAAGCTAGGTACACATACCAGGCCATGTGTCACTCTCCTTTTTCGCGTCCCGAGCGAAAAACCCGAGCGGAGTTGCCGTTGCGAAGGGTACCACGCGTAGTAAAAAACCCGCAGCCCTACTAAAGGAAGGGAGCTACACTGCATCGAGGGATCTTTTGTTTCTTGGATATTTCTTGCGTTGTTTCCCGCGTTGCTTGCTTTTGCCTAACGTCTTTCGCTGATTTGACGGACTTACCTGGCCCCAGCCGACTTCTTCTTGCCCCTGACACTTTCCTCCAGACGCAAAAATTCAGCCACAACAATCTCCGGCTGCTCGTGCTGCATAAAGTGCCCCGCATTCGCCACTACCAAATGACGCGTATCGTCCGGCCAGCGCTGTTTCTGTTTCTCCCAATCCTCCGGAGGCTCCATCGGATCCTCTTCACCAAACAACACTACCGACGGCACGGGCACCTGCGGCAGCGTCTGCAAGATAAGTTCCGCCTCGGCGAATTCCTGATTCGTCGGCGCGTTCCCGTAGCGATGGCGGTAAGAATGGATCGTAATTTTCACGAAATCCGGATTTTCCCAGGACTCCGCCACGCTTTCGAACTCCTCCACGCTGAATTTCCATGACGGCGACCACTGCGTCCACAACAACCGCCCAATCTCGCGACGATATCTTTCCAACCCGCGCACGCCGCGCTCCGTATTGAAATACCATTGATACCATGTGGGCGCTTCGCGCACCGGCAACCCCGGCGCCTCGTTCGCCAAAAAATTGTAGAGAAGGTAGCCGTTCAGCACTGTCAGCGAACGCACGCGCTGGGGATGCAGAATCGCCAGGCCCGCCGCCGCACGCGCTCCCCAGTCATGCCCGATTATCGACGCCTTCGGGATCGCCATCGCCAACAGAAAAGTCATTCAGATCGTTCGCCAACTCCGATTGCTGCGCCGTGCGCGGCGTCTTCTCCGACAAAAACCGCGTCTCGCCATATCCGCGCAAATAAGGAGCCAGCGCGTAATATCCGCGTCCGGCTAAATCTTCCGCCACAGCGCGCCATCCCTGCGCGTCGTCCGGAAATCCATGCACCAACACGACCGGCGCGCCGCCAGGATCTCCCCAACTGTGATAAGCCACCTTCAATCGTGGCGTCTTCACAAAGTCAACGTGCGCCTTTTTCGGTTTCACCGTCGCAGCGGATTTCACATTGGCTTTGCCAACCGTGTCACCTTGCGACTTTTCTCGTGCGTTCGCTTTCACGACCGCTTTTGCGCTTACTTTTGCATTTGCTTTTCGTTTTTTAACCATTTCATTCTCCGCCATTTCGCTCCGCGCTTTTCCACAAATATATCCCGGCCACTATCTAGCTTCTGATGTCATCCATCGCAATTCGTTGCACTATTTAGCCGAACTTTTAGACTTCGGTAACCTGCTGTTTATATTAGGATATTAATTCGCTGGGAGGACGCGCGCCATGGTGAAGAAAATGAAAATACGGGGACGCGCGACAACTTCTCTCTACCTGATTGAAAGCCGCGATGCCGAACGAAAACTTCGTGAAGCTCGGAATAGCAGGAACAACCGGATCTCCAGGAAAAGTCGCGCCAAGAAACTACTCCCAGGATGACGGGCTTCTGTCACAGACGAATTCCGCTAGATTTTTGACGTTTTGCGATTGAAAGTGGAAGGAACTTCTCGGCCGGAAGCGAAAATCCGTCGCAAACCGTTCACGGCGCTTCTTCAGCGTAAACGTTGTAATGCGCGCCCCAAAATTCAGCGGAGGCTTCCCGAAATTCTATGCCCAACTTGTAAGACCCCGTCCCGTCCTGGCTTCCGCACCACACTACCCGTCCATGCGTCTCCACACCCGTTTCGCTATTTTTGATGCTGATCTCGGAGCCCGCCGGGAAGTTTATCGGTGACAGAATCAGCGCTCCATTCAGGTTGATCACCGCCGTCAACGCATACCGCGCCGCGCCATCGGAGTGAATCTCCAAGGGCACGCTTGCCAGAATGCGCTTGCTTCGGCGCTGTTCTCTCACCCTTCAAGTTTGAACCCTTCCGCACCGAACGCAATAGGTAACTGCCCCAGAACGGTACACACGAGTACCTGGTATTTGTCTAAGTGGCAGTATTCACAACAAGCGAGCTACGCCGTAGGGTTTTTCCCTGATGGCGGATTGGACAATTTTTAGCCCCAGCCTCTCCGGCTCTCCGGCTGGGACTTTACAAGTCTCTATGCTTTTGCGCTCTTGCTCTTCCGCGTAGCAACCGCTTTTGCCGCAGCTTCTTTCCGATTCCGTTGCGGATGAACGCCGAGTTCCTGCCACGACTTCTCCGAAAGATCTACGCCATAATGTTCCGCGGCTTTCTTGATGTTCGCGAACGCCAGGTCGCGGTCCGCATCCGATACGCCAGTCACTTGGTCGAACCGCGCGATAGCGTTCCGCACGTGCGAGGCATCCGTCATCGGCTCTTTCCGTTGCTTCGGAAATGCATAAACGCTGTCGGGCAAATCGCTCTGCGTGGTGAGTTGGCCATGTTTCTCATGAGGTTCCCAAGTCGCCTTCATCGTCCGCTCCTTGTAATCAAAATTTCTTCGCCGGCATGCGAGCCCGAAAGCGCACGCCTCGCCCCGGCGAAGATTCCTGCAACTAAGGACGCCGGATGCGATTGAAAAGTTTCACGGGAGCGCTGGAGAAACCCGGTTCCGAAGTCGAATGCCGGCTAAAAGAGAGGAATTTTTGCTTCCAATACCGTGCCAGGCTGAGCGCGCGACAGCGTCAATTCGCCGCCCAACTGGCGCATACGTTCACGCATTCCGGCGATACCCACTCCCACGTTCGGAAGAAACATTTTGCTATCCATTTCTCCGGGCAATCCCTTGCCATGGTCGCGAACACGCACAAACACCCACTCCGATTGCTTGTCGATTTCAACTCGAGCGCTATCGGTGTCCGCGTGCCGATATACATTCGTCAACGCTTCCTGAACTACGCGGAAGATCGTCATCTCGACCTCTCTTGAAAGACGCGGAAACATTTGCGGTTTTATACCCAGCGAAATTTGGATTCCGCTCCTCTTCGTGAGTCCTTCGACATACCAATACAACGCCGAGCGCAATCCCGTCTCGTCCAGCAAAGGAGGGTGCAACAAGTAGGAAAGATTGCGAACCGACGCCAACGCTTTGTCCGCCGTCTCCAGCGCTTCGTCCTTATCCTTCGGATTGTGTAATAACATTTTCAAAGCGCTCAATTGCTGGCCCAGGTCGTCATGAAGCTCGCGAGCGATTCGCCGGCGTTCCTCGTCTTGAATGTTTAATAGCTGTCCGGAGAGCTTTTGAAGCTCCATCGTGCGTAGCTCGATTATTCGACGGGATTCCTCTAATTGAGACAACCGCTGGCGCAATTCCCTGTTTAGAGCTTGCACGTGCTCTTCGGTCCGCCGTCGCTCCGTCATGTCCTGCGTCACCTTGGCGAAACCAGTATGTTTGCCGTCTGCAGAACGAAGCGCCGTGATAATCACCGAGGCCCAAAATGACGTACCATCTTTTCTGACTCGCCATCCTTCATCAGCGAACCGCCCTTCTTTTTCCGCGAGCGCCAGTTCCCGCTGGGGCCAGCCGCTCTGGACCGCTTCCGGAAGATAAAACTTGGAAAAATGCTGTCCCACAATTTCTTCCCGGGTGTACCCCTTCATGGCCTGGGCACCGGGATTCCATGTAAGCACTCTGCCCTCAGGATCGAGAACAAAAATTGCGTAGTCTCGGATGCTCTCAACTAACAGCCGGAAAAGATCGATCTGCGCCTTAGGGGCATTGGAAGAGTTTGGCTCAACAGCCATGGACGAGCCGGTACCTTGCTTTTCGATCAACGGACTCCTCGACCCGCAATGCAATACCAGTTGGAAAGGTTACCGTGCGCCTGCTAATCCACAATACCGTGATTACCGTACGGAGCCTAGGCCAATAATTTCTCGCGGAATTACAAAATGGGATTCGCCATAACCGCTCAGAACGACGGTGGAAACTCTTGCCAGCCCAGACCACACTTTATGATTTCGAGCCGAAAAGTGTGCAATAGAGCACAGAATCTCCAATTCTATCTGTGCGCTAATGGAAGGGCAGGCGCGCCCCGGCGCTGCAATTCGACAGGTGTATTCCGCGATGAAGATTGAATAGGCCACGGCCAACCAGCAGCGGATTGGTTATGTGTGCGTGCAGTTCTCAGCGCACGACCCGGACGAGCCTAGCTGAGTCTCAAATGATAGTTTTATCTCGTTGTTGGAAGAGCGCTTCAAGAAAGGTGCCTCACCCCCGCCTCTTTGTGTTTCTCGCTTGTGCTTTACTAATGCCTTGTTTGATGCCTGCCACTGCGCTCGCTCAGCAACAAGCCACCGGCCCGGAAGATCGCGGCAGTTTCCTCTCAGAAGGAGCTTCCCCCGAGACAACGGGTACGGACGGGTCAGCGAACGTCACGGGCACCGTGCTCGATGTGAGCGGAGCCTCGGTCGCCGGTGCAGAGGTCAGCTTGCTGCATAGCGACGGAACGGAATTTCGCAACATGCTGTCCGGCGTGAACGGCGAATTTGATTTTACAAACATTCCTGCGGGTTCCTACCTCGTGATCGTCAACGCCAAGGATTTTGCGCCCTTTACCTCGGCAGCATTCATCGTCGTAGCGGAGCAGACCTACGATATTCCGAATGTTTCGTTATTCGTTGCAACGGAAAACACGGAGATGACCGTCCATCCCGACGAGTTCATCGCCGCCGAGCAAATCAAAGCTGCGGAGAAGCAACGTCTGGTCGGCATCATTCCGAATTTTTATACCAGCTACATTTATGACACGGCCCCGCTTACCGTGAAGCAGAAATTCTCCATGGCGGCTCGCGGCACGTTCGATCCGGTTTCCATGATCGGAGTCGGCATCGGCGCCGCTATCGAGCAGGCGATGAACTCCTATCCTGGATATGGACAAGGTGCCGAAGGATACGCCAAACGCTTCGGCGCAAAGTTTGCCGATGGACGCATCAGTGACTTCCTTACTCACGCCGTTTTCCCTTCCATCCTTCATCAGGACCCGCGCTACTACTACCAGGGCTCCGGCTCCATTAAGTCGCGGCTGATGCATGCGGTTGGCTCGGCATTTATCACGCGCAGCGATAGCGGGCTAACTCAGCCCAATTATTCCTACTTGCTTGGCGACTTCAGCTCAGCGGCACTCTCTAATTTGTATTATCCCCGAGCGAATCGAGGAGTAAATCTGGTCTTCACGAATGCCGCCATCGGCCTCGCCGGACGAGTGGCTGGAAATATACTTCGCGAATTCTCGAAGCGCGCAACCACGAACGTGCCGGGCGAATCGGATTAGCCCTCCCACTTTTCTTTCGGTCTTAGTCATTAGCCGCCCAACCGCCTGGCCAAGAGTCCCGCCGCGCTGGGCGAATTCGCATCTTCAGTTCTCAAAATATAGTCCGCCAATGTCTAACTTTGAACAGTGAAATAAAATCCAGCGTGATATACGAATCGTTGTGCATCGCCGTTGTAGTTATTCCGATTGCATCGAATCTGCCACTGCTGACCTAACGGGTTGTGAATACTGTGTCGCACACTTTATCTCGGCATGCTACAAGCGCCTGGAAAAATCCTCACAGTCACGCGTAGACGAAGGCAGCGAATGTAACGCAAAAGGGCAAATAGACTTGCTGGCGGAAATTGTGGATAAAGTCACATCGCTTAGCCTAAATAGCATCGCCTTTACGAACCAACAGCGTGGTCAGTTGACGGACATACTTCTCTGGGCCTGCGATTTGCTGGCCAAGCAGACTTACAAAGGAAACGGTTCTAAGAGATAAAAAATATCTGAAAGGCGGCGGATGGACGAAAACAAAAAGTGGGACTTCTTCATTGTTCACGCGTTTCAGGATGCCGGTCACATTGCGAAACCGTTATGTAATGCGTTGAACGCGAGGGGGCCAATGTCGTGGTATGCCGATTACTCTTTGAAAGCTGGCGATAAGATTCGTCCATTGATCGATTTTGGATTAGCGCGTTCGCGTTTTGGAATTGTGATTCTCACCAAGCAGTTTCTTGAAATGCGCTGGCCCGAAAATGAATTGAATGACTTAGCTATCCGCGAAGTAGACGGTAAGAAAGTGATATTGCCTGTCTGGCACAAAATAGGATTCCGAGATGTCTACGATTACTCCCCCGTATTGGCTGACCGAGTAGCGATCAGCACGGAGAAGGGGCTCGAGTATGCGGTCAAAAGACTTTGGGATGTGGCTAAGCAACCTAGCGCGCTTGATGGAATCCGCGGTTCCGCTTAGGCAAAGCCTGGAGACTACCTGTTTCGAGGCCCAAGCGGCATGTCCGTTTTGAAGCCTTCTTGAAAACACGAAACCTCCGGCGTACATCGCTGGGCACCGGAGGCTCGCAAGTCTCTCGGTTCTAACCGGAAGCTAACTAGTGGCCCCGGCCAGTGTTGAAGTTGAAAAAGTCGAACAGGTCGTCCAGTGCTGGAGCGTTTACCGGCGCATAGGAGCCGAATATTTGCACCGGATTGGGGAAATTGTCCCGGCTGCGGTGCGTTACTGGTAAAACTTGAATGTTAATGAAGTGAAAAAACAAGCCCTGGACAAAAAATGGCGATGCAAAACTTTTTCTGTGTCGATCTTTGCTCGCGCGCCTTTGCTTCGAACGGAGATTTCGTAATTCTTCCGGCCTCTACTAGGAAAATCGGAATTGGCTGGAAAACGGACGACAGCGGAGGGAGAAATAATTGCGGGCTTCGTCAAGAGTGCCGCAGCTCCCGAGAGCTCCTAGTGAGAGTAGATTAGAAATAAAAATAAGTTGACGGCATCGTAAGCGGGTTTTCGTTTGCGGCTTTTTGCAAAGGGCTAGAAGAGACAGGGGTGCGAAATTCCTAAAACTGTCCAAACACCGTGCACTCGAGTAAGCGTTCGGTCTCGCTTCGAGTGCGTCCCACAGGCGGACAGTTGCGTGCAAGCTGCCCACGGCAGACCTGCTAAGCCACGCCGCAGCATTCACTTAGACGAAGCCGCGTATGGGCTGCCACATGCTTTAATCACCAAAACTCGTCCTTGGAGGTAGCGCGATGACCTCGTTCTGGCAAGACATTCGGTACAGCCTGCGAATGATCGTCAAGGCCCCCGGTTATGCGGCGATCGCCATCCTGACGCTTGCCCTGGGTATCGGCGCGAACACCACGATTTTCAGTTGGATCAATTCAGCATTGCTCAACCCGGTTCCCGGAATCTCCAATCCGAATGAGGTCGTTTCGTTGACGTTAGGCACGCCCGGCCAGCCTTTCGGGTTTACCTACCCTGATCTGGAAGCTGTACGCAACGGGCAGCAAAGTTTTACCGGAATCGCCGGCTGCTGGTTTGCTCAAATGAGCGTCACCGGTAAAGCAAAGCCCGAGCGCGTGTGGGGCATGGTCGCTTCCGCGAATTACTTTGACGTGCTGGGCGTCCGGCCGATCCTCGGCCGCGCATTTCTTCCTGCCGAAGACGAGAAGCCTGACGGTGCGCCCGTGGCCGTGATCAGCTACCGCTTGTGGCAAACACGTTTCGGCGCAAGTCCGGATGTGCTGGGCCAGAACATTGAAATTAACAAACACGCTTACACCATCGTGGGCGTAGCTCCAGCAGCGTTTCAAGGAAGCCAGACCGGCGTGCGCACGGAAATTTGGGTTCCCGTCATGATGGATGCGCAACTGGACTCAAGACCCGACCTGCTTCACGACCATCACACTTTCTGGTTGTTAGTATTTGCACGGTTGAAACCCGGCGTGTCGTTGGCCAAAGCGCAGGCAGAAATGACGCTTCGCCTGAAGCCGGAGGCCAAGAATTATCCCGAGGAGCATAAAGGGAAAGACACGGTAGTAGCGTATCCGCTGTGGCGGAATCCGTGGGGCTTGAATTCGTTTCTCTCCACTCTGCTTCCCATGTTGATGATTATTGCCGGGTTGGTGCTTTTGTTGGCCTGCGCAAACGTAGCGAATCTGATGTTGGTGCGCTCGGTAGCGCGGCGCCGCGAAATCGCCATTCGAATGTCGCTGGGCGCGAGCCGATGGCGGCTCATTCGGCAACTGCTTGTGGAAAGTTTAATGCTGGCGTTGGCCGGGGGCGGAGTCGCGCTTCTGATCACCATATGGACCGCGGGAAGTTTGATGAAATTCATGCCGGATACGGATTTCCCTCTAGGGCTCACCATCGGTACGGATCGCACGGTTATGTTCGCGACTCTGGCTATCGCGCTGCTTACAGGAATTATTTTCGGGATTCTACCCGCGCTGAGGTCATCGGGAGTGGCCCCGATAAGCGTATTAAAAGAGGACAGCAGCAGCGCGTCCGGCACGCTTCGCAAGGCACGCCTGGCCGGAGGGTTGGTGGTAGCGCAGATTTCGCTGTCGCTGCTGCTATTGATCTGCGCGGGATTGTTTATTCGCAGTGTCAGGAGCGCGCAACAAATCTATCCGGGATTCAACTCACATAACGTGTGGATCGCTTCCTACGACTTATTTAGCGCGGGATATTCGGAGGGAACCGGCGCCGCATTCGATCGCCAACTGGTCGCCAAGCTGGAAGCGCTGCCAGGCGTGCAGTCGGTGTCTCTGTCGGATCGCGTTCCGCTGGGATTTAGCGGGGGTTCCACCAGCGTGAAGCCTGAAGGCTACGTATCGCAGCCGAATGAAGTGATGGAAACACAGGCAGCCGTGATCACGCCGAATTATTTCACAACCATGCAGATTCCGATCGTGAAGGGGCGAGACTTCACGCCGCAGGATATCAAGAGTTCGCAACGCGTCGCGATTGTCAGCGAAGGATTCGCGGAGCGTTACTGGCCGCATCAGGAAGCGCTTGGCAAGCAACTCAACTCCGACTTCACGAACGAATGGTTCACCGTGGTCGCCGTCGCGCGAGATGCGAAAGAGAGATCTCTGAACGAAACGTCAATTCCTTTTGTGTACTTGCCGCTGTATCAATTTTACAAAGCTGACATGATGATCACTGCGCGCGTCGCCGGAGATCCGTTGACTGTCGGGAAAAGCATCCAGGATGCCGTCCACGGACTCAATCCCGACCTGGTGATGTACAACGTGAACACGCTCGAATCGCAGGAGTTGTTTGCCAGCTTTGGGCAGCGCGTGGCCGGGACTTTTGTCGGCGCATTCGGCCTGCTCGCGTTGGTGCTCGCTGCGGTGGGAATTTACGGAGTCACCGCTTACACCACACGGCAGCGCACACATGAAATCGGTATCCGCATGGCGTTAGGCGCAAGCAAAGAGGACATTCTCCGGCTAGTGCTCGGCCACGGCCTCCGCTTGACGCTGATCGGCTTGGGTTTTGGCCTAGTCGCATCGTTCGCCTTGACGCGCTATTTGAGCGGCCTGCTTCTCGGCGTGACCAGCCACGACGCGCTGACGTTTTTCAGCGTCGCCATCCTGCTTTGCGCTGTGTCGCTCTTCGCCTGTTTCATTCCCACACGCCGAGCCATGCGCGTGGACCCCATGGTGGCCCTGCACTACGAATAATCGGTTGAACATATTTTTACGTTGACCTGGCGCTAGCGGGGCCGCCGACGCGCTGCTGGAGTGTCGGCATCACGTCGAAATAGGGCCGGATGGCTGGAGAATCGGAACGTCCGAATTCCTCGTACGTGCCATCGAATATAATCCGACCCGCATCCAGCATGACGACGCGCGGCTGCAGGCGGAAAAGCAGGTCTTTGTCGTGAGTAATAATAAGGGTTGTTCGCGAAAAGCCTGCCGCGGTTTTGCCTCGATGCACGGAACCGATCAAATCCTGGATTTTTTCGGCAACCTGCGGATCAAGCCCGGTGGTCGGTTCATCGTAGAACACTAAAATCGGATCCACCACCAACCCACGGGCAATTGCCACTCGTTTTGCCATGCCGCCCGAAAGTTGATCGGTGGTCAGATCCACAACTTTGTCAGGATCCAAAGCCACTTCTTGAAGAACGTTCTGCACTCTGGTGCGAACGGTGGATTCGTCAAGGTTTTGAACCTCGCGCAACGGCAGTCCAACATTATATTCCACCGTATATCCCGAGAGCAGCGCGTTGCCCTGGAACACGACTCCCCAGTGCCGTTCGAGGCTTTCCATGCCCTTGGTTTTTAATTTTGCGAGATCGACGAGAGGCGAATCCTTGGATTCGTGGTCCGCGACGCAGACACGACCTTCATCCGGGTGATCGAGCCCGATGATTTGTCGCAACAAGGTGGATTTGCCGTTTCCAGAGCCTCCCACGATGGCAATCAAGTTGCCGGTGCCCACTTCGAGGGTGATTCCGTCTAGCACGCGATGGCTGCCGAACGATTTGTGGAGATTTTGAATCAGGATTTCGATACAAGGTTGTGGCATAGCTCCTCGAGACTGCGCCTGCGCATGAAGCAAACAATAAAGCCCAACTCTATTCCGGTGCAGTTTATAGCACATGCCCGGCGAGTCGGAAAACGGCACGAAATGCGTCGACTGCTTCGCCGAAATAACAGGCTTGGCAGATCGTTCTCGTTAAAATAAAAAATCGGCGTTACAAGTGAGACTTGTCCGTCGACGCGACGTTGGCGCCGGACAGCAGAGCGCTGTCGTTGTAGCCGGGCTTTATGGTGATGTTGCTTTGTTCGCGGAGACCGGCGAGGTAATCGCGCAAGAGGGGCTGCACTTTCTGCGCGTGGATAGTGTTGCGAATTTCAGTTTGCACTTTGTCGATCGGCTCCAATCCCGCCTGAAGGTGATCTTCCACCAACAGAAATTCGAATCCGGTGCGGGTCTGAATCACATCGGTGAGTTGATATTTCCTCATTTGAAAAACAATGTCTTCAATCTGTGGCGAAAGCTCTCCCCTTTTGAAGGTACCCAGAGCGCCTCCGTCTTTCGCCGTGCTGCCCTCAGAATAAAGCTTTGCCACCTTTCCGAAATCGTCGCCATTGATAACGCTGGTGCGCAGGCCCTCCGCTTTGGCGCGCAAGGCATCAAACTCTTCCGGTTTTTTTCCTTCCGTGCTCACGGAAATTTCCGACAGCGTTACACGCTCGGGCGACGTGAACTCCTGCGGATGCGCCTCATAATATTGCTTCACTTCGTCAGGCGAGATGTCTATGCGCGAGCCGACTTCGCGCTGCACCACTTCCTTCTGCAGCAGGCCGTTTCGAATAGTGGTTTTGTAATCTTCCCAACTGAGGCCGGAAGCTTCCACGCCTTTTTTCAGATCGTCGATAGTAGCCAGGCCATTTTGCTTGCGCACTTCGTCCAGGCGCTTGGTCAGATCCGGCTCCACGTTGATGCCCATGTCTTTCGCGCGTTCCGCCATCAGCGACTGGTCGATCATGCCGCGCAGCAAATCTTTCTGCTTCTGCTTGAACTGCGCGTCAATCTGCTCCTGCGGACAGCCCTGACAG
This sequence comes from uncultured Acidobacteriota bacterium, assembly GCA_963838475.1. GTDB lineage: Bacteria > Acidobacteriota > Terriglobia > Acidiferrales > UBA7541 > Palsa-295. Next base: position 87,362 of record CAWIRJ010000002.1, on the reverse strand, counting down.
TCTTGCGCCACTTCGGAGCGTAATTCGTTTTCAGCTTTCTGATAATCGGAGAGCGTAATGACGTCGTCGTTCACGCGCGCGACGATGTCAGCGTCCGCCACCGGCTTGGCTTGTGCGCGCACGCCAGCGGGAACCAGCGCCGCGAGCAAAGCCAGCACGCCAAGCGCGAACATCAAGCCCAGGACGGATGTATGATTGCGATTTTTCATGGTGCGCGCTATTTTACTCTTGCCTGCAGACACAATTGTAGCCCGGAATCTAAGATGCGATCTATATCCCGCGGGAATTCAAGCCGTTCTCGTTGTGCGGCGGATCGCACCTGGGAAAGGATAGGAGAACAGCAATGCGGTACGCAGAAAAAGTAGCAGTCCTTGTCGCAGCCTTTCTTGTCGCTCTAGGACTCGCCGCGTCGCGTGGTGCCACTTCCGCGAGCGAGCCGCACGCCACGCCGTGGGCTTCGGCCCAACCAACCATCTTCCAAAACCCGATGTCTAGGCTTCTCCAGGATCTCGAGCGGGAATTCTCCATCGACCACACCGTGCGCTGGAAGCATTCCGTTCCTCACGTGGGGGACGTGATGACTTCGATGTCCCTCGTGCCCACAAACTTTGACGGCTGCTCGGTTGTCTGGAGCCAAACGCAGGAAGGAACCGTCTACGGTCAACTCTTGTATATCGAGACTCGCCGCTTCCAGGTTCCACTCTCGTCCATTGATGCCAAGAGAATTTCGGTCGAGCCAGTAGCCGCGGGACAGAGCCAGCGTCCGGGGATCGAACCGGATGATTATTACGTTGTCCTTCTTCCGTCCGTGGGCGGAAAGAATACGGTGAACCTGCTGGACAATAACATCGCGGTTGAGGAAAAACGCGGCCCCATAGCGTCCGTGAATCAGCTCATGGTTTCAAGCGCATCGCTCCGCGTCCGCCAGGAAGAGCAGGGTGAGAAGATAAAAAAGCAGTTTCAACAGGCCATTTCAGCCTGTATCGCAGCCGGCCAATGACGCATCAGCCCCTCGTTTAGATTTGGGACTACGGACGTCGTGTCGCCCTTTTGCGCAGCCGGAGAAGCTGTTTCTCGTGATGCCATCCATGAACTAGATGAAGTTTTCTCCATTGCGCCGCGGTTAACGGGCCCAAGATCGGATGGTCGAGCAAGCACACGCCGCGTCCGAAGCGCGCTTCGCACTGCGTGATGATCGCATCCATCTCCGCCATTTTTGTCTCGAACTCGCTTCGCACTTTTTCTATCGGCAATCCTTTTGGACGCACCATCGCGGGCGCTTCGACTCCGGTGGGTATGTAGCCGAATCCCACGACCACCAGAATCCGTAAACGCTGTGCGATGGAGGCCCGCGACGCAAGCGGCTTTCCATTTGCAAGTACACTTTCGAATCCCTTGATCGTTCCGGTGTAAGTGAGATACAGATGTTCCAACACTTCGGCCGCGCACCACTTGCCCGCGGGATGCCAGTTCAATTGTTCGCTGGACATACCTTCGACTGCGGAGTTGAGATTTTCGTGCAGCTCTTCCAGGCGGGAATCCATAACGTTAGTCTCGCGTTCGCACGAGCCTCACGCAGAACCGCAATCATACACCCATGGCGTCATCTGAGTCAGACAGGCCAGCGGCTCGTTTACCTCAATAGTCAGGAAGCTAGCGCGCGCGAGCACGCCGCGGCAACATGCGGCTAAGCAACCCGTCTCGCAAGACCAGCGTGTGAAACAAAACTGCTCCAAAGTGGCCGACGAACGCCAGGAACAGGAGGTAGGCGAGAAATGTGTGCGTTAATTAGGCGCCTTTTTGCGCCGTAGTCGGCTGCCATTCAATTCGGTCGTTACCAATAGTAGGACACAAGCCACTTCACCCTACAGTTCGTGAATCTTCTTCAATTACAACTCGGATTGTTTGTAGAAGGGACTAGGATGGCCGGATCGCGACCAGCTCGCGTGGCGACCGACTAAGTACTCCAAAAGAAAGCGATGGTGGTATTCGGGATGACCGAAACGGTTGGCAATCAGACTTGAACAGTTGAAGCGACTTCGATTCGGTTACGTCCGCCGCGCTTCGCCGCGTGCAGCGCCGCGTCGGCTTGATTCAAAAGCTTCGCGAAATCCGGCATACCCTTTCCCTGGAACCCGGCAATGCCGAAACTCGCGGTCACTTGAAAGGGCTTGCCGCCAAAAGAGAACTCATGCTCGCGAAGCTCCCGCAGAATTCGCGCCACAACGATTCCAACGTTGCATTCCTCAGCATGAGTAAAAATCATGATGAATTCCGCTCCGCCCGTTCGGCCGCAGATGTCGGAATTTCTTGTACGTTTTTTTAGGATTCCCGCAAATTCCTTCAGGACGGTATCCCCCGCGTCGTGACCGTAGGTATCATTCACCGCTTTGAAATTATCCAGATCAGCGATCACCGCCCACAATGAAAAACCGTGCCGGACCGCAGCACTCAACTGTCCTTTCGCCCAATCCTCCACCGCTCGACGGTTTGGTAAGCCCGTCAGCGCATCTGTGAGTGCAAGGTCTTTTACAATTCGATTTTGAGATTCGATTTGCTGCTGCAGTTCGACAAGCCTCCGGCCCAGTTCCACCCGCGTTAACAATTCCTTGGGGTGAAACGGTTTTGTCAGATAGTCGTCGGCGCCGGCTTCAAGTCCTTCCACCACTTTGTCTTTTTCCGACGCGCTTGTAGCGATTATTACGTACGTAGATGAGTCTTTAGCACTCGCGCGCATTTGCCGGCACACTTCAATCCCGCTAAGATCGACCATATTCCAGTCCACTATTACCAAGGCGGGGCAATGTTGATCGAACAGCGCGAGCGTGTTCCGGCCTCCATTGGCGAACAGGATTGAATATTGGTCTGGCGGTAGCGTTTGCTCGACAAGCTTGCGGTACGCAGGCGAATCGTCCGCTACCAGAATCTTGATCTGTTCGACCGATTTATTCATGTTCCTCCAACACTAAAACACTCCCCCGATGCAATCCTGTCTTTTATGGCCGACCTTGCACTATCAGTAACACAGCGAGACCTCGAGACGTTTTGTAATCCGTAGGAGGTTAGGTCGATAACGCTGACGGCAATTCACCAAGTAGCGGCTGGATCCATTCCGGTTCTTTCACGTTTGGAATAAAACAAACGGTTGAAGAGGTACAGAACACCCAACGCAGCAGCGGCTGGAATGACAATGTGGATGGCCCAGTAGCCTATGCTAGATGCCAGTGGCAGCGTGTCAAACCTATAGGGTGGATGGGCCGGGTCAATCCACGGAGCTAGCGGAAAACGGATGAGCCAGAACCACTTCAGGACTTCAAAGAAAATCGGAAACAGCAGACCGAAGTAACGCTGTTTCGGCGAGCTAAAGACTACGAACGCCCCATAGAGCGCCGAGAGGGCTCCGACAATAGCGAAACTCACTATCAAATCCCAGTGTAGAAGGGGGAAAATATCGGTGAATGGGATGCGCACGCGGAGTATCCACGCCGGATTCGTAGTACGGGGGTCAAGCCCGGACTGGACTAGCCAGACGATCAGTATTGCTGCGATTCCGGGGACTATGACACGTCGGGTGCGTCCGTATGGCGTTCGCTTCGAATTGCAAACGGAATCAGCAAAGGTTTGAGTATTTGTTTGCATTCCAGAGTCCATTTGCAGGCGAGATAAGTATAGGGTGGACTCCGGCAGTCGGACGAACCTCTCGGTCCTAGAGCGTCTTAACCGTAACTCCTGACTAACATGCAGACCGGCCAACTCGTTTTTCGCAAAATAACCGCAAGAACTTAAACCTCGCAGCCCGGCTGTACCCTCATCGACAACAATGTTATGTCGTCGCGTTGTGACTGGCCGTCGGCAAAGATCGATGTAGGTATCGATCGTCTGTAACTGAAGAGGCTTAGAATATTTACTCCTCCCGTACTAAGACGGCGATGTGATTGTTCGCAACCCGCTCAAGCCGTGATTTCCGTGCGCATCCTGCGAGCGCGTACGCGACGCCGAATAAAGCGAACCAATACCCACACCAACGCAACGATGGCCGCGAGCACTAGAACGCCGAAGGCAATGAGAATGCGCATCGTGTTTTCCATCGTAAATTTTCCGCGTACGCTGTAGAAGCCGTTAAAGCTGCGGACCGCTGCGGGCAAAGCGAGCGCGTCATCCTTCGTCAATTGAAGAACGTGTTCACGCGGGTGATATTGAGACTCCCAGGGGAATAGCTCTCCGTCGGAATTCATTTCGATATGGCCGCCCAGGACGAAACTGATCGGGCGATCCTTCACAAAAGCAGCAACTCGCTCGGCGCTCGCAACGTCCGCGCCGGCGTCGTCGATAAGAAGGCGGGCGGGCATCAGAAAATCACCAGTAAACAACAATCCTGTACCGCGGTCGTAAAATGTGACTTCCGTCTCGTTGTGCCCCGGCGTCGGGATCACATCCACCGTTCGACCGCCGAGATCGATTTCAGCCACACCATTCGGCCAATCAGTAAACTTGTAGTAGCTCCGAACACTGTCGATATCAAATCCGACCACCTGAGCATTTGGAAAATTTGTGAACTGCCCATCACCAGCACGATGATCAAGGTGCCGATGGCTATGAACGACAAGCAAAGGAAGTTTTGCAGTTCCCTCGCCGGGCAGCAGATGCATTACCGTGTCGGCCAGCGGAACAACTTTTGGATCAGCGATGTCGCCGGTGTCGATCAAAAGCGCCTTCGTTGATCCAATCAACAGGTACATGAAAGGCGCTTCGAACGTGGTGCAAAGATTCTCCCGGAGAATGTATGTTTGCGCGTTGTACTGGTGCACCTGAAGAGGCGGCTGCGGATTCTTGGCGCAATCAGGCGAACCTTCATTCCAATGAACGTCCATCGACCCAGGCGCGAGTTGAGCCGAAGCGGGCGCGGATGTGAGCGTAGTCGCAAGAGCCAGCAGCGACGAAGAATGCAGTTGCGCGAGGCATGAGTTACAAGATTTCCTTGGGCGTGTTGAGCATTGAATGTAACTTGCCCAACGACAATCCTACAACTTGTCGATGCGTTTGGGGATGTTGGAAGTTGTTCCGATCAGTTCGTTAGGGACTGCATAAACTCGCGGCGTCCCTTGACAAACCGCCTACTTTCTCCATAGCAGTTGATTTGTCTCGAAACTAAAAGCAACCTGCTTCGCATCGAGCGACGCCAGTCCCAGGTATCCCGAAACGCCGCTTAGCCTCTTTGCTCCCGGCGCACTGATTAGAACAACTTCCCTGTCGAGATCCTGACCGCCCAGACGAAGGCGCGGCACGATCGCGATGCGGTTTTCGAATGGTCCGCCCAGACTCACTCCGCCGGTTCGCCCTTCCACACGATAATTCGCCAGCAGCTCCTTCAGCGTGTCTTCATAAAGCATTATTCCGCGTGTGCCAGTGTCCGCCACCATCCAGACCGGCCGCTCGCCGAGATCTACTTCCACTCGGATCGACCTCGCGTCTGCGCGCATGGGCACCCCGTGCATCCCGCCCGTAGCAGTAGGACCGAACACCACGCGTTCTCTGGCGTAATCGACAAGGAAACTCTGCCCGCGCAGTTGATCCAGCCCGATCACGCCGTCCACTCGCACTCCTGCCGACCGCAAGTACCCGAGGTCTTCGATCATCACCCGAACATTGCGAACGTGCTCTGGCCCGAAGGTCATTTCCTGCACGTCTGCCCATTCCAGCGCAACAGTTTTGTCGAAGTTGATCACTTTTGCCGCTTGGCCATGAAGTCCAAGTCTCGCCGCCACTCGCCGGTCGATCGCGGTGTTGCTTGCTCCGGTATCGAGCAAAAACCGCAACTCGTCGACATTGTTTACGCTGCCCCGAACCATCACCAAATAACCGCCATAGATTTCCACGGCCATTTCGTTGCTAGCCAGTGGCGTCCTGGGGCTCCCGACAGCGCCACCACACACGATTGATAGCAGCAGCGTTCCTGCCAACGCAACGACGCTCGTCCGATCCATGTCCGCTCCCGCCTCGAACCACAGTGGCGTAAGCGTCTAAATTGGCTTGGGCGGAGCAGCACCTCCATAGTGCCCCTCTGATTTCTATCTGGAACGCGTCTGACGCGGCAAAGCACCATTGGACTTACATTTACAGCGAGCTCTGACATGGTTTTTGCACCATCGAACGAGCGTTTCTGCTCCTTGATTCGTCTATAATAGCGACCGAAAAGCCGTGTCACTCAATTCACACATCGCCGCGCTGCCTGCTCTGCCGCGCTATCGTTTCGGTACCTTCGAACTGGATGGCCAGTCGGGTGAACTTAGGAGGAACGGCGCGAAGCTGCGTCTTCAGGACAAGCCGTTCCTCGTTCTCCGAAAGTTGCTTGAGAGCGGCGGCGCGGTTGTCGCGCGCGAAGATCTTCACGCCGCGCTTTGGCCGGCAGACACCTTTGTCGATTTCGACACCAGCCTCAACTCGGCCATCAAACGTCTGCGTGAAGTTCTTGGAGACTCCGCGGATACTCCCGTTTTCATTGAGACGATTCCTCGCCGGGGCTACCGTTTCCTCGCCCCGGTTCAAGTTATTGGGAACGGAGGCCCGGCGCCCATTCAGTTTCCAGCTAGCGCATATCCGGCTCCCTTCGCACGGCGTCGATCCAGACTCATTGTTGCCGCCCTGTTTCTCGCCCTCGTTGCCGCCGGCGTGCTGCTTCTGGCTCGTACGCCCGTAGCCGTGCCACGCGTTCTGGACTCGACTCAGATCACGTTTGACCAAACCGGCAAAGGCAATCTGCATCTGCATAACGGAAAAATCTACTTCAACGAACAAGCCTCTGATCGCGTCACGCTCTTGGAAGTTCCTTCCGTCGGTGGCATCCCCGTTGTGCTGGCTTCTTCCTATCCCGGCCTGTTTCTTCGCGGCGTTTCTGCGGATGGCTCGAAGTTCCTGGTCTCTTCGGCGGAAATAATGAAAGGCGCTTATCCACTGAAGATCATGTATTTGCCATCAGGGTCTCTGCAAAGTGTGGATGGAATTCAGTGTGATGACGTCTCCTGGGCGCCCGGCGGCAAAATCATTTTCTCCAAAGGTGGGGATGTTTTCCTGTCGGATCCAGACGGGTCTAATCAACACAAATTTCTTTCCGCTACGGGCCACGTCTCGCACATGCGTTTCTCTCCGGATGGCACTCGCCTGCGTTTTTCTGTCGGCGACAGGGATACCGCCCAAAGCACAATTTGGGAAGCGCAAGCCAGCGGCACAGGTCTTCACCAGATTCTGACGGAAATGACGGATTTCCCCGATCGATGTTGTGGCGAATGGTCACCCGACGGGCGCTATTATTTTTTCGAAACCCAGCGCAACGGACAGAGTAGGATATGGGCTCTTCCCGAGCATCACTCCTGGTGGACTAAAAGCCCCGCGCCCGTTGCCCTCACGACCGTTCCTCCTAACTTCTACCTGGGCACGCCGAGCGAAGACGGAAAAAAACTATTTGTTACAGCCGAGGAGCCGCGCCCTGAACTTGTGCGCTACGATTCGTCCTCTCGCCAATTGGTGCCATTTCTCTCCGGAATTTCAGCCGGCGACGTCGAAGTTTCACGCGACGGTCGCATGCTTACCTACGTCCGTTACCCGGAACTAACCCTTTGGCGTTCCAAATCCGACGGCTCTGAGGCTGCTCAACTCACCGGACCTTCCCTTCGCACTTCGCTGCCGCATTGGTCCCCAGACGGTTCGCGCATCGCTTTTTCCGGCTCTCGTCCAGGCCGCCCGTGGAACATTTTCCTGATTCCTGCCGCTGGCGGGCCTGCCGACCAATTGACCTCCGGCACCGTCTCTGATCTTGATCCCACTTGGTCTCCGGATGGCTCGACCATCGCCTACGGTCAAACGCGAGTCGAAGGCGGCAAGCAAACCGTATCAATCCAGTTGCTAGACCTGGCCTCTCGACGGAGCACAACACTCCCCGGCACCGATGGCATATGCTGCCCCCGCTGGTCTCCCGATGGCCGCTATCTCCTCGCTACTCACGCGGACTACGATGATCTTCTCCTCTACGAATTCGCTACCCAAAAATGGACCGTCATCGCAAAAAAACTTGGGTCTATCGGCTATATGGAATGGACCGACGGCGGCAAAAACATATTCTTCGATACCTTCTGGGTGTCGGAACCCGCCTTCTATCGTATTCGCCTATCCGACTTGCACCTGGAAACTGTCGCGAAAATCGGTGACGTTCGTCGCTACTACGGCCCATTCGGCCCCTGGACCGGCGTAGCCCCCGACGGCTCTCCGCTCCTGGTTCGCGACGTCAGCAACGAAGAGATTTACTCCCTCGACCTGCAACTCCCGTGATTAAAACTCGCGCCGTTGCCGAATCTTTTCTGTGATTCATGCAGAAAAGATTCGTGTTTTGATCTTTGCGGATTCGCTTCCGCAACAAACGACGCGCTCTCTCCGCGACTTGCAAGACACTCGCCTTCCAGGTTGGGTTTATGGTGTCAGCTAGAACTTACGAAACCGTGAGACACCAGTGAGCGTCAACATCTATTCGGAAATTAAACGCTCTACGCGGAGAAGCCGTTGATACTTTTATCGAGACCGCCAAAGTTTTTGCTAGAATGCGCCCACATGCGAATTCTTTTGCTTACATTTCTCTTTGCTTTCCCGGCCGCCGCGCAATCGCAACCCTGGAAAGTCGAAACAAACATTATGGAGGGCAGTCGCTGGAACTCGAATCTTCGCGCGGTCTCCGCCGCTCACCCTAGCAACCCAGCGCGCCATCCTTTCCCAGTCATTTGGGCTGCGGGTTCAGGTAGTCGTCTGCTTAGGTCAACCGACGGAGGCCAGCACTATGCGCGCTTGCTTGTCGAAAGCGACCGGGACCTGGATTTCCGCGGGATTCAAGCGATCAACGAGAAGGTCGCCTACGTTATGTCCATCGGCCCGGGAAAATTGTCGCGCATCTACAAAACCCGCTACGGCGGTGAAACCTGGAAGCTACAATTTTCCGGCTCGCGCCGCGAGTTTTCGTTCGACGCGCTTGCCTGCGTCTCTGAAACAGAATGCTTCGCGCTCGCCGACCCGGTTGACGGAAAGTTCGTCCTCATCAGCACCACCGATGGTGAGCACTGGAAGGAACTCCCCAACGACACCATGCCCCCAGCTCTTCCCGACGAAAAAGCCTCGGCCGCAGGCGGGTCTTGTCTCGCTATATTCGACAAACGCGAGATCTATTTCGTAACCGGACATGGCGCAGCGCGAGTGTTTCATTCACCCGATCTCGGCCGCACCTGGACCGTCACAGAAACGCCTATCGCGAAAGACAATCCGTCTTCGGGAGCGTCCTCGATCGCTCGATTGGGAAACGTTCTTGTCGTCGTCGGTGGCGATTCCAGGGACGACGCTGGCTCGGACGGCACGGCGGCCTACTCGCTCGATGAAGGTGCCACTTGGAATCTCGCCGCGAGACCACCAGGAGCATTTCGCTCAGGGGTCGCCTTCCTCGATCGCAACACGCTTCTGAGCGTCGGCCCGGGCGGCGCAGACGTGAGCACCGACCAGGGCGCACACTGGAAGCGAACCGGCGACCTCAACCTCAACGCCATCGCCACCCTTGATGGCGCAGCCTGGGCAGTCGGGCCCCAAGCCACCATTGTGGGCTGGAACGATCACAGCCACTAACGCGCTAGACACACAAATTGAGTGCAGTGGTTGGCCTCGTCTTTCGTTGCTACAATTGCGCAACCGTTCTGCTCGCGGCGCGGGAGTGAAAAGATGAGTAACGCGACAATTCACTGGGGACGAATCTTGCTCGGTGGGCTGCTCGCGGAAGTAGCTCTCATCCTCGCAATTGTTCCTCTGGGCTTACGTCTTGGCGGCAATTTCATGCACTACGCGGCTCCCCCCGGATCCTTCATCACGTGCTTCCTGGCAGCCCTCTGGGTATGTCGGCGGATCGAATCCCAATTCCTTCTGCAGGGAACCTTGGTGGGAGTGGTCGCGGCCCTGATCTACGTGGCAGTTTCGCGCGCGCAGCCTGAGCCTCTGGTCTACATCGTGGCCCACGCCCTGAAACTGCTGGGTGGCACATGCGGCGGCTTGGTCGCCCAGTGGCGCCGGTCACCGTCTCCGCCGCCTGTTGGTTTGTAATGTCCGACTGGTAATCCGACTTGTTGGGACTTAGCCGTACTAGTTGTGTCCATGTATTGGCCGTCGCACGGTTTCGCGTCCAGTGCGAATCAGCGCAAAGCGCCGAGCAAGTCCTTCAAAATAACGGCAAGCGGGATCTGCGTTAGAACTACCGGCAGCGCGGGTATCACTACTGCAGCTGCCAACGTATAGATAGCGCCTTTGTCCGCGGGGAAAGGATTCAACTGTTTGATCTTCTCGTACGTTTTGCCAAAATTGGCAAGAGTGGTGATTTCCGTGGCCTGCAGAAATTCAGATTCGTGCCCTTCGCGACGATGAATCCATCTTTCGTGGAAGTCCGCGCTGTGCATCTGGCCGAGAATGCCGTATTCCAGGGTTCCTCGGCGGCGCAAGGCAGCCAGACGCGGAACAAAAAAGAGCAACGGCCCGAACGCAAAAAGCACCACGATTGTTACCAGCACAATAGTAGGTAGTTTGAAGTCCATCAGATGAGCTCCATGATGGAGGATGTCGTTCCGCCAGGTTGCTCCGATTACCGCGGTGGCGGCGAAAGCAATAGGGGCGAACGCTGCCACCGTTAGGCCCAGAAAGCCGAGTCCTCCGTGCTCGTCCGGGTGCGTCGGGACCAACCTCAAATTTCGTCGAGACAATTTGAATGCGAAGAATGTCCACAGCAGCCAGGTCCACAGCCCCAGGCCCAGCAGGAACTGGAAAAGCGGCGCACTCACCAACACGGCATACCAGCCTGCAGCAGTTAAATGGAGGTCAACACCGACTCCGTGCCCGAGCCAAGGCGTGGCGTCCACCAAGCCCTTGTAAGAAAGGGCGGTATGAATACTCAGAGCCACCAGGACCACAAGCTCTGGAAGGAATGCGTTACGAACGCGTACGATAGTTGCGATCACTCCATCGATGTACGCCAGGTCCGCAGCGTCCAGAAGATCTGCTTGCCGAATATGACGCATGACCATGCGGAAACGAGAGTCCATAAAATATTCGCCGAATAGCAGAACTGGAATGGCGATCAGTAACCGCGCATGAACACGATATTCCTTGATCAGGGACAACAAGCCTTCGGGATTTGAAATTGCGGTGATCACAACCAGTGGAAGCCAGCCCACCGCTATCAGAATAAGAATGCGCCGGCCAAGATTCCATCGATTCGGACGGATGAGCCTAAGAGATTGCTGGATTCGATAAAACGGACCGCCACGCACAAAGGAGATTTCAGTAGGTGCGGAGCTGGATGCAGGATCCGTTTTAACGTCCTTGGTCGCACGCACTAGGAACTTGGCCGGCGCCGCCCGGATGAATGAGTGTAAGCCGCGTGAATGATGGCGAGCCTGTCTGAAGTGTCTCGGACAAAACCGATGGGCGGAATTGTCAAAAGTACCAATCGAAAGCGATGATGATTATTACAAGTTGAGTTAGTGTCCGAGCTGGCGCGACGTATCACGCAAGTTAAATCTGTCGAGGAAAATTAGGTAAACCTGCTCGCGCTCGATCATCGGCCAGGTTTTGCCGGACCGCGGTGCTACGTTTTAAACCTTAAGGAGCGCTATGGCCGGCGCACTGGAGTACGCCAAGATATCGGCTCCATGGACCGACGGCCTCCCGATATTGGTGGGCCATGACCCTCGAGATTTGGTGCAGATGAGTTAAGTCGTGCGCTGCCCAGGTGGCCAGCAGCTCTGACAGAGTGACCACTCCGAGCGCGGGATGTCGTCCACGCCGGTCGAGGTCCTCTGGGCGCAAATTCAAACCGCGCAGTTCGATCAGGTTTTCGCGACGCAACCGCGCGAATTCATCCAACAATTGTTCCAACGATTTGCCTTCACTCTCACGTATCTGTCCCCAACGATCGAACGGCTCGAACGTGCGAGTCTCGCCAAATTGCAGAATCATCTTTGCGCGCGGCATCCAGTCCGTGCGTTCGCCGTGAATCAGATGGCCTACCACGTCGAACGCGCTCCAGGTGTTTTCACCTTCGTTTCCCGACGTCCATATTTGCGGCAGGTCGCGCAGAAGCGCATCGAGAACAGCGGGCGTGCGAGCGAGAAGCCGTACGGTGTGGTCCAAGTTGTGTTCCATCATGCTCCCCAGTCCGCAGCGATTTTAGAGAGAGTTAGTACGGGCGATCATACTTCAAGACAGTACCGGCTCTTACCAGAGAATCCCGCCAGTTAAATCCTAGGACTAGCCTCGCCCGGTTATCCGACGAATCAAGCACAGCACGGATTCGTCCGAACCGTTGTTCAATGGCGGGTCTGTGGCGGCCTGATTATTGCAGCTTCGCGTACTCGGCTTTGGCTTCTTTGAGGATGGGGATGTCAGGGTCGGCATCTTTCCACAGCGTTAGGAAATCTTTGTAACCGGCGAGTGCGCGAACGCGGGCGGCGGATGCATCCGCTCCCTGCGAAGTCTTCGCTTGATGAGCGTTCGCACGAGCCACTCCTAGACGCGCCAGCGCTACAGTCCAGCAGTTCCACACGATGCCGCTGTGGTCGAGAATTTTCTGAAATTCTGCCGCGGCAGCGGTTCCCTTTCCGGCGGCCAAGTATGCCTCTCCGCGCACATACACAGGATAGAGGCAAGAAATATTGGCGACGTAATTAATTTGCCCCAACTCGATGGCAGAAGCAGCTTGCAAGGTATTCAGTGCGGCATCCGGGTTCTTTTTGTTCAGCGCCAACTGCCCCTGAATCGCCGGCAGCCACAGCGACTGGATCTGCGTGTCCAACGCGAAGCGTTTCCCTAAATCTTGAACTAAGGACTCGGCTCGCGTTGCATCTCCCGCCATGGCAAACGCAAGCGCGGCTTCGCTCTCGACGCCCTGACTCTCGGGAGCCAACTTCAAAGCCTCTGCCGCCGACTGTCGCGCTTCTGTAGCATTGCCGAAAGCAGCCTCCCGCTGAGCGGCAATCGCCTGCCAGATTGCGCCATTTTCCTTGCTGTCCGCCCGGATGGAAGAGTCCACCGCCCGCTTGGTCAGCTCCCGCGCCTTTTGCAGATGGCCGCCATACGCCTCAGTGTCGGATGCGAGCGCCAGTCCGAAATTCTCTTCGGCCTTGCCCGCAAACCACTTTTGCTCTTCCGCCATCGCGGAAGAGTCTGCGCGAGAAACGCAAGAGCGTAGAGAGCATTATGCAATACGAAAGTATCCAGTTTTCGCGTCTGCGCGCCGCGAATGTTCTGCCGCGCTTCGTCGAAACGCTGCAAGGCAATGCGAAGTTGGTGAGATCGGCGTACGAAGCTATACGATCCGGTGCAAGGCGCAAAGCTTGCCGCGTAACTTCCGCGGCTTTTTCATACTGCCCCTGTTCGCTGCACACCAAGCCCCAGTTGCCATAGGCCCGGAAGTCCCGCGGGTAACTCTCAATCACTTGCTGATATGTCTCGACGCTTTATCCAATTCGCCGGTTACCTCCCGGTAGTACTCGGCGGCGATATTCAGCCGTTCCCGTTCGCTGGCATGTTCGCGCAATTGGAATGCCTTGGTGGTGTATTCGCTGGCCCGCATTAGCTCGCCGAGATCGAAGTAGTCGCTGCCCAGTGCCCAGTGGCCAGGGCGAAATTCGGATCAAGCTCGATAGCGCGTTGAAAGTAAGGCAGGGCTGTGGCCGAACCTTTCTCGTTACGGGCGTTTCTGCCAAGGCTGAACGCTTGCAGGGCTTCGAGCGAAGACGTGGTAGCTTGTTCGAGAGGAACATCGAGTTTCTGCACCGTAGCCAGCGATTCGCCCAGTTCACTGCGCAGTTTCGTTGCCGCCCCGCCCAGCGTGTCGAGCACCTTCTCCTTCGACGCCGCTGTCACCTGCACCGCGGCTAGCGTGTCGCCACTGCGGCAGTTCACCGCCTTCAACTCCACCACATATTCGCTGCCCAGACTTCCGATCGCCCCTGCTATGTAAGCTTTGCTGCCCGCGCGTTGACAGAGTTCCCGCGCTACTTCGGGCGTCAGTTTCGTGCCCGGCGGACGCGTCATTAGTGCCAGCGTCGTTGCGACTTCACTGTCGGGGAGAACGTTCAGGAAAGGCGATTGCCGCAACGAAATATTGAGCGCCGTCTTCAGTGTGTCGTCGAAAATCGGATCGTCTGTGCTATTGGCAAAATCGCCGAGGACGACGCTGTCTTTCTCGGTGAGGCCCAGCGCCCGTCGCGAAAAATAAACCCACGCGGCTAAAGCCAACGCGACGATCGCCATCGCAACGCCCGCCAGTATCCGCCACCTCAGGGGATGCGCGTTTGCCACAGCAGCCGAATCTGCGGAATCCTTTCCGGCAAGCTTCGTCGGTGCGGAAGGGACTTCGTCAGGAGCTTCGTCAAAAACTTCGTCAGCAACTCCGGCGGCACTCGCGGGTATCGGCTCGACGGCAACATCGTCACTTACGGCGGCGACAAAGCGGTATCCGCGCTTCGGCAGGGTTTCAATAAACTCCGGCCGATCGGGACGATCTCCCAATATTTTGCGGACTTCTAGGATGTACTTTCTGAGAACCTCAGGGTTTACATAGGTGTCGGGCCATAGCGCTTCCAAGAGTTCGTCCTGGGTGACCAGTCGCTCCGGATTCTCGACCAGATAACGCAACACGTCGAACGCTTTCGGAGCGATGCGCACACGCTCTTCGCCATTCCAAAGGCAATGATTGGTGGAATCGAGGCGGAATGACTGGAAGGTTTTCATGACCAAAAAAGTCCCGCCCAGGGAGTACGGGGCTTCAGAGCACACGACCGCCCCCGGGTATCTTACCTCAGTCGTATTCAGTTTTTCAGCGCTCTGCAGGCGCTTTGAATGCCGGTGGTGGGTCGCGGGGCTATCCGGCTAAGGTCCCTGCTTTCAGTAGAATGCCGCCCCAGACAAATACTCCACAAAACCTCCACGGTGACTTCACACAAAGATTTTTGTTGGCTGTTACTCTGCGATCGAAGGGCGAACTCGTGTGGCCGAGGTCTGTGTGATATTGGAACTGTTGCCGCCCAGCGACTTGTTCTCGATTGTCAGAAGTGGGCTCAAATCCTTTGCGCCGATGCCCTTTGCCGGCCGGAAACCAAAATATTAAGGAGCAAGCACATGCCGTGGGTGAATGAACGACAGTGGGACTGGGAAACGATTGCGGGAGGAGCTTGTCAGGCTTCCTCAAATGGGACGGGGCGCGCGCGACTGGCGAAGGAATTGTGGAGTGGCCACTACCGGCCGGAGCAGCCCGTGCAACTTCGCGAAATTGCCGAGAAGTACAAAATGGACAACGACTCAGTTTCGAACGCCTTTGCCGAATTCCAGACGCTCGGAATGGTAACGCTCTCCGGGGACCGCTCCGCCATCGTCCATTCGCCCAACGCGAAAGAGATGCAGGAAGCCTACGAGATACGCGCCGCCATCGAAGAAATCGCCGGGCGAACTGCCGCGGCGAACCTGCAGGGAAACACTACCGGTCTGCAGGCCGAACTGGAAGCTATGCGCGCGGCGGTTCGCGAAGGCGATCTGGATGCATATGCCGAACACGACGTAAAATTTCATCGAAGCATACTGAAGGCCTCGTGCAACAGAACGCTGCTGCGCGTGTGGGAGACGCTGGGTTTTGACCTGCGGATTCCCGTGGCGATTCGAAAGGTCTCAAAAGATCTTTCCGAAGTAGTGGAATCACACCAGCCGATTGTGGACGCTCTCGAGAAGGGACGAGGGAGAGAAGCTGCGCTCCTGATGCGAAATCACGTGGAGACGTTTCAGGAGTACCTCAGAAGATCCGCATCGGACTCAGGAATCCATAGGGCCATTCGCAAGGATCTGGAGAGCGCAAAGAGCGTTCAAGAGGCATTTTTTCCGCCGCGCAGCCTGTCCATTCCCTGCATATCCTGCGAAACCTTCTATCAGCCGGCACACGGGATTGGCGGCGACTATTACGATCTTCTTTCTCTGCCCGGAGGTCGTTGGGGAATCGCGATCGGGGATGTTTCCGGAAAGGGGATCGGCGCGGCGCTGCTCATGGCCAGTCTTCAGGCTTCACTTAGGGCTCAAGTCTTGCGTCCGCATCTGGATCTTTCGACCCTTATCGCCGATGTGAATCGGCTGGTATATGAATGTTACCCGGAAGATTTCTTCGCGACACTTTTCTATGCGGAATACGAACCAGCCACACGCGTGCTGAAATACGTGAACGCGGGCCACAATGCGCCAGTGATTGTTCGCCCCCGGCATGATTCCTGCGAGATGTACCGCCTGGATTCCGTAGGCCTCCCAGTCGGAATGTCGCCTAGTTCAGAACTTGCAACCACGACATTTCAATGCGAGATCGGTGATGTGTTGGTGGCATATACGGATGGAATCACCGAAGCCGACAACCCCTACTGCGATCAATGGGGAGAGCAGCGGCTTGAAAAATTGTTGCGCTCTTGCAGCCGGGAATCCCCGGAGCAAATCATTAACAGCATCCTGGATGAAGTCTCAGCGTTCGCGGATGGGCAGCCACAACGCGATGACGTGACGCTCGTCGTAATGAGTGTACAGGAGGGGTGCGAGGCTTGACGGCATTGGCCGGCGACTAAAGTCACTAGGGATGTCGTCCCGGTATTTGTTGGCCCTGAAGTTCAAGCGGTGGTTTATTTGTCCGGCAAGCCCGGCTTATCAGGAATTACCCGCGCCTGAGAATGCTTTAGTAACTCACCCGCTCGTCGAGTCCTTCGCCGCGCGACACAGTGATATTCTGCAGCCATGCTCCATGCACATAAGGTTCGACTCTTCGGTTTTCCCATTGCCCTCCGTGCCGCTGTCATGCTGATCGCGCTGGCCTGGAGTAGCCTCGCTTCTGGCGATCCGGTTGTACTGGATGTGACGGAATGGAAGGGCCGACATTGTTAGAGATGTCCGGTTATCCGACTAATCAGGCCCTAACCAAGAATTTCCCCTCCCCGGTCCGCAATTAGGTCTTGACAACTCAGTCGGAGTCCGATATATCGGAGTGCGACTATGAAAGACGACCTGGAAGGATTGCTCCCGCTCTCACCTGCTACGTTCTACATCTTGCTTGCGCTATCCGATGAGGATCGTCACGGCTACGGCATCATGCAGGAGGTCGCGCGCCAGTCGGAAGGCAAGTACAAGCTAGGTCCGGGCACCTTCTACGACAATCTAGAAAAACTCATCGAGCTTGGTGCCGTCAAGGAGGTGCCTCGAAAGTCCGCAAACGAAGACCCTCGACGGCGCTACTACCGAATGACGGGATTTGGCCATAAATTGTTCTTAGCAGAGGTTTCGCGTCTGGACAGTGTCGTTCGCGAGGCAAAGCTGCGTCTACGCGGTGCCAAGCCAAAGGAAGCGTCGTAATGCGTTTCGTCTATGCACTGCTTATCAGCTTGCATCCTCCTTCGTTCCGCAGGCGGTTCGCAGGTGAAATGTTATGGATTTTCGAGGAAGGCGCGAATTCGTGGGGAGCCTGTGCATTACTCCGCGATGCCGTTCTGTCGTTGTTGCGACAGTGGCTGGTTCGCTCAGAACTCTGGAAGTGGTTAGTAGCAGGCATCGCCGGGGTCGTCCCGCTGTTAATTGCATTCGGGACTTTCTTGCCGTGGAACAGACTCATGCACCCTTAAGCCGCGGGGCCTAAGCCGATTATTTCGTTTCCCAAGACGGGAGATTCTCTTTGCGTCGGACAACCAGTATCGTTCTTAAGAGCCTGGCGCTTTTGATCGCGACGGCACTTGTCGCAGGAATTGTATACGAACAACTTGGCCGCAGGCGTGACCGAGCGCGGTTTCCACAAATCGGCAGATCCGTGGACATTGGCGGCAGGACTCTCAATATCTTCTGCTCCGGAACAGGTGCGCCTCCGGTGATCTTCGAGTCTGGCGGACCCGGACCCGGCCTCGAATGGGAAGCGTTTCAGCCGGAAGTCGCCAAGTTCACACAAGCCTGCTGGTACGATCGCGCCGGCGAGGGTTGGAGCGATTTCGGCCCCTTTCCTCGAACCAGCGTGGCGATCTCCAGGGATCTTCACGCGCTTTTGAAAAACGCAGGTGTTCCTCCGCCCTACGTGTTCGCCGGTGCATCCTTTGGTGGTCTCAACTCGCGGGTCTACGGGGGCCTCTACCCGAATGAAGTAGCGGGCATGGTACTGATTGACTCCGCGCACGAAGACGAACTCACTCGCGCACCCAAGTTCTTTCTGGGCCACACGGCGCCACGATACCTGTGGCATCCGCTCGAGCTGGCATTCGAGGCCGCGGGTTTCGTCGGCTTGCTGCGACTAACTCAATCGTCTCCGACGCCGGGCAAGGATCCCGCGCAAATGACCCAAGACGAGATCATTAAGGCCTTGAGGCAACGGCCAAAGTCGATTGTAGGAAACACCTCGGCCGGAATTGTTTTGCCTGAAAGCTATGCCGAGGCATCGTATGTGACGAAGATCGGCGACTTTCCCCTAATTGTGCTCACGGCCAGTCAGTCGTTCGATTTCGGAGATGCCGAACTAAATCGGGAGGCTGCGACGTATCAGCGAGTGTGGATTCACGAAATACAACCGAAACTCGTGGGGCTTTCTACGCACGGGCGGCAGATCGTTGTCCCGAACGCGAACCACGGGTCGATCCCGCAAGAATTGATTATCAGTTCCATCCACGAGGTGGTAATGAAAGTTCGCGGCGGGAGCGCGACTCATTAGCTAGGTAAGCCGGAGCCCGCTCGTCGAGTCCTTCGCCGCGCGACACCAGTGATATTCTGCAGCCATGCTCCATGCACATAAGGTTCGACTCTTCGGTTCTCCCATTGCCCTACGTGCCGCTGTCATGCTGATCGCGCTGGCCTGGAGTAGCCTCGCCTTCTGCGGGGAGATTCATGACGCGGTGCGCAAAGGCGACTTGGCGACGGTCCAGGCGCTGCTCAAAGACAATCCTGACCTGGCCCTCAGCCGAGATAAAGGCGGCAGGACCGCTTTGCAGTGGGCCGCCATACTTGGCTTCAAGGAAATATCCCAAGTGCTGCTGGACTACAAGGCCGATATCAACGCCAGGGACTCAGGTGGCATGACGCCTTTACACTTCGCCATACTTCAGGGACACAAAGACGAGCTGCGGTTGCTGCTGGATAATAAGGCCGATGTAAACGCCGGTGACATCACTGGCGCGACGCCCTTGCAATATGCGGTGGGCTACAACGTCAAAGACTTCGTGGAACTACTGCTGTCCTATAAAGCAAATGTCAACTCTAGGGACAAAGCGGGCCGGACGCCTTTGTACGTGGCAAAAGCGGGAGGATACAAGGACATCGAGGAGTTGCTGCGCCAGCACGGCGGCCACGAATAAGCATCCTGATTAAATCCCGATTAACTCCGCGGCGCTTCAGAGTGTCGGCTTGGCCCGTCGCAGCAAGACCGCTTGCCCGAAGGTGACGAAAATGGCGCTCGGCAGCAAGAGGAAGGACATGGCCTCTGCCAGATTGATCGGCAGTGTGAGCCATGCAATCGCAACCGCAAGACCCGCCAGCACCCAGATCCAGCCGGCGAGACGTTGAACGGCCATCATCAATAGACGACGAGGGTAAAGTTGGTAGTCTGAGTGGAGCCTCCATTCTTGTAGAGGTCCACCTCAATGGTCGAATTGTTGCCGGCATACTTTGGCTCGACATAGTTGGCGTTCGCAATGATCGCTTCGAGTCCAGCTTCGCTTCCGGTCTGATAGTAAGCCTGCGCAGAGACGCTCCAGAAACGATCGTCCACTTCAAAGCCAAGGTCGATCCAATACACCCCGAAGTTCTCCTCAGTGAGATTGAACCCGCATGGCGGGGTGTGCGACATACTGCCGGGAAGCGTGGAGTTGAAACAGTGGATAATCGTATAAGGAGCAGTGGTCCCGTTAACCACGACCGCAGCCTTGATCCAGCCACCGCCGGTGCGGTTCTGTGAAGCGTCGCCCGTAGCTGAAAAAGCCCAGCCCTCGCCATTCAATGTTTTCCCCGCCACTCCAATGCCAGTAGCTCCAGTGGTTTCGCCTATCACTCCGACGCCTGCCGCCCCCGGAGCAGAGCCGAATACACCGCGACCGTTATCGGAAGCAGATTGGCCAATTACGCCGAAAGTGAATCCGGATGCGCCGGTCGCGGTCGCTGAGCCCTCAACGGCGGCAACCCCGTTGGCGGCTCCGTACATGGTACTGAAGACGCCGCCAGAGGCAGCCTCGGTTGTCACGGACGACGCACCCACCGACGACGCAGACACAGTCCCGATGGCAGTCACATTGGCGTCTGAATTTACATTGCCGGACGCAAAAACAGTACCAAGAGCCGAGATGCTGCCGGTGGCGCTTACGCTCCCAGCGACCTGTACGGTCGCGCCGCTTTGGAAGAAAATCGAGTCGGTAACTTTGGCACTGCCGCCATTGCTGGCGAAAATCGGGATAAAGCCTGTCTTGCAAGCTGTATCGGTGGAACAAACGATATCGTTAGGCGCGGCAGCCGAGGCTGCTTTGGCGCCGGTAGCGTTGCGACTAGCGATGTCGCTTTTGTGTGCCGCCGATTTGGCTGCTTGATCTTGGGCCGGGGTCGAAGCAGCAAGCAACGTAAAAACTCCCACAAACCCCACGGAAATAATCCTGCTATTGGGCTTCACGGTCCATCTCCTTTTTGGTCTTGAGTAACGCCGACCCTAAATAAAGTGCGGAGACTCTTGGCTCCTACTTAGGAAATCGGAAACGGCGAGCAAAAGACGACAGGGCAGGAAAAGAATTTATCGGGGGGCCAGCCATTTCGTAGCTTGTAAATCCGGTTTGCAAAATAGGCGCTGCATTTCTGGTTGGAATCGCCCGTTTTTCCACTCAAGCCATTCAACTAAATTCCTCGGTTACAAAAACTGAATTGCCGTGATAGTCGGCCTCAGCCAGGAGTATAACTTCGGTCCGCGCGTGACTTTCGTCCGGATCCGGGCCTTGAAGCGACCGATACAGGTGAAGGCTGAGTCGTCCTTCGGCGAGCCATACCTCGGTCAGAAAATGGAGATGTTCGCGGCGGTCGAAAATCAGTTTCCGCCGAAAATGTCTCCCGCCCGCGAGTTGACTGCCATCTACCGGGAGTTTAATTCCCTGGCCATTCTGTCCGCGGACCGCCAGCAACCATCCTCTCGACGTCGGGGCAGGCAACGCTTCGAACCGGTAAATGGCGGGGGGCAAAGTATACGTTCCCACTACGAATTCGAACGGCACTTTGATCACAAATTCCGGCGCTCGCGCATCATTAGTCTGGGCCGGAGCCTTCGACCCCCACAAATCTGGCAAACTAAAACCAGCTAACGCTCGCATTTCCTTCCTCCATCCTGCCCGTTCCCTTCGAAATCTTTCCCTCACTCTATATATCGGAAAACGGAGGCCAAAACCGTCATGCGATCGTAAGAAATCTTGCGGATGGTACATCCTTAGCTAGCGGCTAGTTCTGGCAGGATTTTTTTACTTCGTGGTTACAACTGTTCTAAACGTGATTTGCGAGAGCGTAGCGGACACACCAATCACGCTTTAGCCGTTTCTATGCGCTCGCTTCCTCGCCGCGCCATCGATCAGCGACTCGCAAGCTTCATGGCACGCGCTGCGAAGTTCCCGAGAAACTTTTTCCTGAACGCCCTCGGCCAACAACATCATAGCCGTTCCATGGACCAGTGCGCCTAACGCCAATGCTAGCCGTGCGTGCTCTTCTGGCTCGCCTCCCAATTGCGTCGCCAGACGTTTCTTGATCAGTTCAAATGTTGGCCTCGGTTCCGGATGCGATAGCCGCACGGCCCAGTCCGATGTGAGAAGGCGGTACTCCTGGGGATGCGTGTAGGCAAATCCCAGGAAAAGGTCGCACGTCGTTACCGGCGAGCTCGCCGGCTGCAAGACAGATACAAGTTTCTCAAGAGCTCGCGCGCGTAGCGGCACCACGAGATCGCGTTTGTCCCGAAACCTTTGATATAGCGTTGGAGTCGTAGTTCCAGCCGCTCTTGCCACCGCCCGCATGGTAAGAGCGTCTTCTCCTCTCTTGCTCCACAACTTGTAAGCGGCGTCCAGGATACGATTTTCCAGCGCGGCGTCCGGTTTTCTGGGCATTCGCCTCCTTAAAGATCGGTCATCGCCCTGCATTATAAGCTTTACATTGTTAAAGTAACAGTGTATAAGTTATAAGTTTACGCGGGCCTCGTTAGGCCCTCTAGCCACTCGCTGCCCGAGGCTAAAGGAGCGCAAGAACGTATCATGTTTCACTTTCACTATACAGTGAGGACCAAAGCAAGCCCGGCCCTCGCCTGGGACATTTATTCCAACTGGAACGACTGGTGGAAATTCGCCAATATCTATGGAGAAATGAATTGGACGGAGGGCAAACCTTGGCAAGTCGGAAGCCGCATGAAGATCGAGATCCTTCGACCGGTCCAGACAGTTGTTGACCACCTGATCATTTGCTGCGAGCCGGCTCGTGAGCTAGGCTGGATCGATCGCGCCCTCGGAATGACCATGAGCCAGTGGGTCGAGTTCGAACAGCGCTCCTCCGGTGGCACACGAGTACATACCTGGGGTGAGTTGACTTCGTCCGATTTCAAGGCCGGAGGCTGCACCGCAGAAGAGCTTGTCTCTGTATTTACGGAGACCTGGTATGAGAATTATCGGATAGCGTGCGATGCAGCAGCTCAAACAGGCAACTCACTCGCAGATAACTCCCTGCTTGACGCGTTCACCGGACAACTAAGGACTAGACCGAAACATCTCCGGTCTTCCGACTTGAGGATAGAGCTTCCGCTCCGGATTCCCTTCTGCCTCTTGATCCGAACTGGAAGCGCGAAAGAAAGCGTCAAGCGCCTGCTTCCAAACTCGCGGAAACTTGCAGCGGGACAAGAAAGTTGCTGTCGAGAAGATAGTTAAACAGGTGCCCGAGAGGCGGTGTCCGCCTTAGCTGTGCGGCAGAAACCAGTCCGTTCGTCTCGCTCCATTCCCAACCGCCAACCGGCAGACCCTTCAGTCTTTCTCGCAGCTCCGTAGAGGCCATCGGATACGCGTAGATGCGCACGTTTTGCGCGAAAAGACGTGAGAGTGTCTCCAGAAGCGTGCCTTCCAGATTGCCGTAAACGCCCTCGAGCGCTCGAATGATCAGGGAGAGACCTGCGACGAAGCGGACAGGCGCCTGCGTATAGCGGTTTACCAGAGCTGTCATATGATCGAGCTGGCGTTGCCGAAAAAGCAGCACATCGCCGCCGGCAGCGACAAGAGCATCTATACGACCAAGCAACTCCGGGATCTCCGGAGCCGCTTCGGTCAAGGTGAGCGGAGCAATTGTCAGACAAAAAAATCCAGCGGGCGCCGCGTTTTTTTCGCCCAGCTCCTTCCGAAGCTCCTGTATCCCCGAAGCCAACAATCGCATGTGAATTTTCGAGTGAGCCGAATCCTCGTGGTCAAAACTTCCCGGCGCAAGCACCACCGCTTTCTTGTAGAGAGCCTCCGTAGGCGGAACGTTCGGGCCCTTGGAGGAAAAATATACCGCCTCCGCGAATCCTGCCTTCACTAAATGGGCCAACAGGGTATGGCGATCCCAACTCTCAAATGCCGGCCCGCGCAGATCTATGTAGTCGATCTCGATTCGCTGCTTGACGACGTCTTCCACCAAGCCGGCGAGAAACGATTCCCTGCTTTCCATTTCATAGAATGCCGCATAAATCAGATTGACGCCCAGAATGCCGATGGCTTCCTGCTGCAGGACATTCGATGGATCGCGCATATTGATGTGCAGCAGGACGTCGTTTGCAGGGCCGCCCGGCTGCAATTGAAACCGGAGAGCCATCCAGCCGTGCGGATCGTTCGTTCCGGCAAAGTTGCGCGCGGAGACGGTATCAACAAAAGAGAAGAAACGCGTTTGCGCCCCGCGAGTTTTGCCCAACTGCGTGAGAAGCTGGTCCCATTCCTTGTCTAGCATGGCCTCGAGTCGCTGCCTCGATACGTAGCGCGATCCCGAACCATAAAGATCGTCGCTGACTTCCTTGTCGTATGCGGAAATTGTTTTGGCGACCGTGGCGGAGGCGCCTCCAACTACAAAGAACCAGTGCGACACCTCCTGTCCCGCTCCGATTTCGGCAAAAGAGCCGAAGGCGGCAGCATCCAGATTCAGCGTGAGCGCTTTATGGTGAGTGTCGTGTTTTTCAGTGGAAGGCATAGCCAGCCGACCTTCTAACTTGCGCGCAGTATCCGTGACCAACTACCGTAACTTGGCGCGCGAGGATAATTTTACCTGAGATTTTATTTTCGATTTCGAAAATAGCAAAACCCTAAGCCCGCCTTGCGGCCGGGTAGCCGATCTTTCCGCGCGGCGCCGGCATTCAGTCCAGTCACGATTAAAGCTCGCGGGGTGCCGCACCCTTCGTCTTTTCGCGAAGGGTGTGTGTTGTGCACCCTAAATGCCCTGTTATCTTTCCGGCCAATGCGTGGTGCGGGAGAAATAAATCCCTGACGACCTTTTCGCGGCCCTGCCGTCTAAGCCGGAGAAGGAGCTAGCAGACGTGCAAGTCGTGGCCCATCGTCAACTGCAGCCCCCACGCATCCTGCGATTGGCCGCAGTTTTGCTCCTTTTTCTGCTGGTGCAAAGTGCTTTCGCTCTCCCCTTCCTTCAGACGAGCGCCAACCCGACTGCGCGCACGTTCTACCGCAGCGTCGGCTCACTCGTCGGCGTAGTCGCTAGTGGAACTCGCCACATTGTCGGCAGTTTCCAAACACTTTACGAAATCCGCCAATTGGCGATCGCAACATCGCAGACAGCAGCGTCGTCCAGCGCTGCCTCCGCAAATTCCGCGTCCGGCTCGTCAACGCCAGCCGTCCTCTGTGACTACCGCTCCACGCCCGCGCGGTCCGGAACGCCGTACCACTGCCCCACCTCTGGCCGCAGCAGTAATCGCTTTACGCCAGCTCACTGCTCCTAATTCTTCGCCCCACCAGAAATCGTGCTGAGCAGATCAATCAGTCAACTTGCGGTTGATTTTTTAAAGCTGTCATCCCGAGGAGCTTAGCTTTTCGGCGACGAGGGACCTGCTGTTCGCTTTTTGTAGCGCCGGCATCCTGCCGGCTCTTTTCAGCCCGGATGCGCCGGGGCCGCCCAGGTCACACGCAGGCCTCCCAGGTCGACGGTAAGTCGAACCTTCGGGATCAATCACTCAACTTGCAGTTGATTTTTTTAAGCGGTCATCCCGAGGAGCTTAGCTTCTCGTTGACGAAGGACCTGCTGTTCGCTTTTTGTAGCGCCGGCATCCTGCCGGCTCTTTTCAGCCCGGATGCGCCCGGGGCCGCCCAACGCCCTGGTGAGGGGCGCTTGGGGATGAGGACGCGAAATGGCCGGAACTTATCTCAAAATATGAATATTTCGATGGCGAACAGCAAGAGCGCGAGCGCGCTGCCAACGACAACAGTAAGCACAAACCAACTCCCAACTTTAGAATGCGATTTCGGCAGTCCGAGCATGTAAGCCGAAGGGTCTGCCTCATCCAACACCAATGCGTGGTTGCTTCTTCTTCGCCGGTGCGGCATCGGCAAATATTAGTGCCGACGCTTCACCGCCGCACATCCGTACAAATACTCATCTCGTACTAACAGTAACTAAAAGCATTTTTCTGATGCGCCTCAATCTCCAGACTGTTCCCGTTCCGTGCATTTCGTCCCTTCACCGGACTGAACCGCGAATGAAGCCCGCCCCATTTCCTTTCGGCGGAACTTTCGCCGAGCCTTCCGCCTCGAGGTTTCCAATATGCCGTACGTTGCGTCGGAGAACTGAATCGTAAACTATCGCCGTGGTACAATCGGCTCAGCCATGCATTCGATTTCGCTTCATCCCGTGCGGCTCGCAATCATTTTCTGCTCACTACTAATTTCTTCTGCTTCGATCCGCGCGCAATGCAGTATGAGCACCGTCAGTGTCGAAGGCGTTGGCAGCGTCCCCAACAATCCTTTTCAAGCCGAAATCGTGACTCCTGCACCGCCTTCGCCCGGCAGCGCCAACTTCCGGTTTCCGCCCTTCCCGATGCTCATAGCGCGCGACAGCCAAGGCCGCGTCCGCTCAGAATTCCGAGGCGAAGGAGACATCCACGATGACGCTGCACTCAAAGCAACACGCTTGGAACACGTTTACACGATTTGTGATCGCGTCGCCCAGACCATGACGTACATAAACCCCGCGAAAAAGACCGCAACGATTTATCATCTGCTCCCAATCGCCCCGGATTCGTTTGTCGCTCACAACCCGCCTTCGCGCAGTTATTGCGATTCGCTCTCGGCCTTAGACGATTCTCGTTGGACGAAGCTGCAGGACCTCGGCTATCAAACGTTCGAAGGACTGGACGCCCACGGCGAGCGCTATGGCATTCCTCCCAGGCCGGGCCACGAATATGTGCCAATCGACACCGTTACGGCAGTTGTTTGGTGCTCCGACGAACTTTCCGCCATGATGACCAGGGGTACAAATAATAGCGATACAGGAATGAAAATCACCATCGCGATGCAGCACGTAGTTCGCGCCGAGCCCGATCCCTCCCTCTTCCAGATTCCCAAGGGCTACACCGTAACCGAAAAAACAGAACCGCCGTGGATTCCCGAACTCCCACGCGAATAGGACCCATGCCCCACGAAATCGTCGAACCCGAACCACACTCGAGGGGCCACCATGGGACCGGATGGAGCTACGTCCCGCGCTGGTTACAATTTGTTCTGGTGATAGGTGCCATCGCCGCCATGGCCCTAGTCCCATACTTCGTTCGCTGATCTTTGCGCTTCCTGCTACGCTGTCATCCCGAGCGAGCTTATGTTTTCGGCGACGAGGGACCTGCTGTTACCTAAATTCTGCTTCTGCCGTTGAGTCTCTGGGTGCCGCACTCTTCCCTGTATGGTAGGGTTAGCGGCTTGATGCAGGAAGATCGTGGCTCGCACCTTGTGCTGGCGTGGTAATCGATTCGATCGTAGGCCACTGACCCGAATTCTTGAGTCTTCGAACCACGGCGAAATATGCGACCACTGTGCAAAAGGGGACCAGCCCAATTCCAGCTATCAACATGTCCTTTGCGAATTCGCTCCCCATCATTCCAAGTTTCAGTCCAGAGTACGACGTTGCGAGAAGGTCGAATGCTGAGAAAACAAAAATCGCCAACGAAAAAACTAGCGCTCGAAGTTTAGGGCGGTGCACTAAAAGCCATGAACCGCATATCAGCGGGGCGGCAAACAACGTCGGCAATAACCAGACACCAAAAAGTTGCATAACAATCTTCGAAGGAGTTTTAACAACGATAATCAAGAAAGCGCTGACGCCCACCTGAAAAGCGACCCAATAAAGCATCAAGCGCAAATACCAATTAATAAAACGAGTCGGGGTCGAAGCCGGTTTCATAATCGTTACGTAGTTTTCTATTACATTGTGATGCAGCTAGAACATCGTGGCGTCACACACAAAACGAAATGCCGTTCAAATGATTCATTTCCTTTCGGCGGAACTTTCGCCGAGCCTTTCGGTTTGCCCTGCGGAGTGGGGCCGGAGAGTTGTTGTCCCTGATCTACAGCCCTGGGGAAACAATAGATAGCTCTCCAGGACTGCATGCGGCAGCTTGGGCGCTATTGGGAAGCAGCCAGCCCTGGAAAGACACGCTAACCACCCCGTCCGATTCGGCCATTCCCCCCTTTCCTTCAGGAATGCCGGAAATCTCAGTCCTGACCTCCTGGGTAGTAAGCATCAACTGTGAACAATCCGTACAAGTCGCAACACTACGGCATTTTTCTTGCGGCAGTTACATACGCGTGCGGCGCAAAAGCTTCCGAACTTTTGTAGCGCCGGCATCTTCCCGGCTCTTTTCAGTCTGGATGCTTAGCCCGAGAGAACCTGCGTAGTGAACTATCGGTGTGGTACTATCTCGCACGCCAACATGTCAGCCATCGCCATCTTTGAAAAGAGAACGGCGCCCTGCAGTCCGTTGCTTTTTCTTCTTTTTTTCGGAATCTCAACGTTCGCCCAGGGCAATCCGCATCTTCGAACCCAAACCAATTGCAGTTATCCCTTTCGAACTGGTCGTAAATCACTTGTACGTTCAACTACGCGTAGATAAATCACCGCCCCGACCGGCTTTTGTGGACTCTGGAGCACGAGATTTTATAATAAAGTCCGACCTGGGCTGGCGAGTTGCACTTACCAGCAATCGACCTGTTCTTCTACCCGGATACGGAAACGGACCTCCAACAAAAACTGACAAGGTTCAAATCAAGAGCATTCGGCTGGGCCCGTAAGTCTCGAAAATCCTGACGAGTCGATATCCGCTCCCCTTGCGTACTTCGAGGAAGCTATCGGCCATGAGACGGACGCATTTCTGGGAGCCGATCTTTTCAACAAGTATGTGGTTGAAGTGGATTACCCGGCAAAGGTTTTGCGACTATACGACCCTGACTCCTACGCGGATTGCAGGGACGGGGTGCAAACTCCCTTTATCGATCGGCGACTACGCAATGGTTCATGGCCAAATCACGGACACCGAGGGAAACGAGATAGATGCAATGCTGGCCCTCGATACTGGATCCAACTTTTCAATTCTTCCAGAACCTTCCACAAACGACACCCAAATCTCGCTTTAGGGGGTCGAAACAATTGTTGCCCCGACAAGAAAGGGCCTGAGCGGCACCGCGACTCTGAGAATCGCACGTGTGCGAGCCATCAAGCTCGGTTCTTGCGTCGTGACCACGCCGATCATGGCTCTGTTAGAGGATGAGCGCGGGCCCGGAGATGGCCTGCCAGGTTACGCGGGCACTATAGGAGCGAATATCCTGCAACAATTCAATACCGTTTTCGATTACCGCCATCAATACGTTGTGTTCAGAAGAAATTCCAACCCCGACGGTCCTTTTGAGTATGACATGACCGGTCTTCATGTATTGGCAAGCGGTCCAGAATTCCACGATCTTACGATTGACCAAGTCATGCCCAATTCGCCCGCGCAACGTAATGGGATTAGGGTAGGTGACCGCATCGAGTCAGTTAATAGGATTCCAGCCTCGCAACTAACTGTGGATAGGCTAACGACGCTTTCCTCGGCCTCCGGCGTCATGCATCTGACACTGCGTCGCGACGGCAAACTGCTCAAAAGCACCTTAAAACTTCAACCGCTCATATAGAAACCTTTGAGATGGCGGGTGGCGAATATAAAGCGAACACCTAGGGCCTTAACAAAGGTAGAATAAGGAGGTGATTTGTGCCCGCACCACTCAAGGTCGACTTCTATAAAACCGAAGATTCTGAGGGGCAGAATCTTAATATAAGGGATTTCGTTAACCGGGCTTTCGCGCTCGGCATCGAGGACCGTCACGTGGATTACGGCGGCAATAACTTTATCCTTCTGTATAACATTCGCGATCACGGGCGCCTCCTGCTGGGCGAAGTACTCAAAACAAGAATGAATGACTTGCCGGACAAGGCCAGCCGAATAACAGGTGTCCCGGCTGACTTAGGGCTACGCCCTGATGAGGGAATCTGTCGGCATGCGCATTTTCTCTATGACAGCGAAAACTGCACGCTGCTCTTGCAGCGAGATCGGGAGGTTCGACATCCCGCATTTCGAGAGGCTGTGGCCGCACCGATCGGCGCTGAGTTTTAACCTTTCGCTTATTTTTAAGGCAGATGCCTTGGAACGATTGAACAGGATGCGAGTGATACGAAAGCTTTCTTTCAAAGTAGCGCGGCCGCAAAACCCAGACGCCTTCCGAGAAATCGACCCGAGCGCCGAATACGCGATAGACCTGCTCAACGAACACGGCGGCCTTCTGGTTGACATCAACATTTCTGTCGGCAAGCGCAGGCGAGCATCGCTGTCGAGGGATACCGTTCTAAGGGTTGTTAGGGGGCTCTTTGGTCACCGAGGCGAAGAGGTTCGTAAGGTAACAGTATCCGGTCGAGCGGACGATGACGCATCCATTGAGATGATTGACTTGTTCGAAGATCGCCTTATTTACGAGGCACCAGCCGAGTACCGAGGCCGAGCGATTGACCCTCAAGCATGCGAGCGAATTTTACTAGCTGCTCATGAGCAACACGCTCAATATTTGCCGGAACTATCGGCACCCAGAATGAACCGTCATTACATAGGTAAGCGCTTTGAGATCGCGTGGCCTTGGATTTTTGGAATAGCCGCGGCGGTTGCTGGATTGTATTTTCACGCGAGGTTAATCCTACCGCTCGACGCGAAAGCTAGGCTTCTCGACAAGCTGGTCAACTTTTGCTCAATTGGGGTAGGTTTTTGGGCCACCGCTTTAGCTTTGCTACTGGCTCTAGAAGGGCGAGAAACGGTAGAAGGACTGAAGAAACTTGATGTATATGGGAGAATCGTGACTTACTTTCTCCTGTCCGTTTATTCCTTCTTCGCCCTCTTACTACTTTGTTGTTCTTTCCAATCGCCTTGGGTCGTCCGGATTGGGTCCCGCATCGTATCTTCGTTGCTCTATGGGCATTCCTTCTCGTCTT
Organism: uncultured Acidobacteriota bacterium; assembly: GCA_963838475.1. GTDB lineage: Bacteria > Acidobacteriota > Terriglobia > Acidiferrales > UBA7541 > Palsa-295. The sequence goes on along the minus strand of CAWIRJ010000002.1, from coordinate 56,783 downwards.
CACCGGCTCATCAATGCTGAGATCGTTTCGTTTACTCGGTAAGCTTCTCCGTTCGAAATGAAAGCTTCGGGCCGATCTTTAACCGCGTTTAAGGTTTCGCCATCCACTTACGTATTACGTAAAGACCTCATTTACCCTTAGATTTTACTCTTGACTTATGTTAACTACTATGATAACATCCCGATTCTGGGAATCGTTGATTCCCGCGAGGAGGCTCGATGGGCGGTCCCATTCACGACCACGAGGAAATGACCCCCGACGAGATGCTCAGAAAATCCATCGCGCTCCTCCAATTTCTTGAACAGCACCTCGGTTTGCCCATTTCCCCTAGCATCCCAGCCAAGCCAGCCTTAAAAAAAGCCCCGCAAAAAAAGTTGCGCAATGCTCCTCAGGAGACCGCCAGTGCCGTCAGAAAAGCCCGCAAACGTCCTCAAGACCCGGAAAACTCCCGCCTCGCCCACATCCTCAATCGCAAAAGGCGCGACACCTACTGATCCCCACGCCGCCGCGCGCGCCGCATCCGCCGCCCGCATCGAGCCCGCCGTCGCCGTCGTACGAAAACTTAGCATTAGCTCCTCGCCCCGTGAGTCAATTCCCATAACAGGAATCTCCCTCGCCGATCTCGCCGCAACGCCACACGCCAACACCATCTCTCTTAAGCTAAATAAGTATCGGTCGCTTGCTGACCGGCACCGTGCCGCGCCGCTTGCGGCCCCTGTTAGCGCGAGCGAAAGAAAATTCCCCGCTCTTCTCCGCTTCAAAACTGGTGCGAAATCGCTTAATAAATTCACATTTCTAACCGAAAGTGCCTCGCAAGTAGAAATCGGCCTAACTCGCTCAAAACAAACGGCGAAAATATTTCTAACCGAGGCCAGAACACACATTAGCGAATCACGAAAACGTATTTCTAATCGCGAACCGACGATGCGACGAGCATCGGAGCCCCGAGCGAGCAGCGTGAAGCGAGGGATCTGCTCTGCAGTTTCTAATCGCGAACCCTTGGGATTAGAATCGCCACAACTTATTGATAACAAAGGGCCGCGACCTATCCTAATCGCGAACTTTGAACCAAATGATCTTTCGGCGATCAGAACACCTCACCGCACATCCAAAAACTATCTTCAAATAACCAGGCCACTCAGGGGCAGCCTCAGGCGTCTAACTCCATGCAGATATAGCGGCTTGCAACTTTCGCCAGTTGCTCGTGTTCAACTAAACGACCTACCAGCGACATTGGCGCGGCCTTCAGGGGAAGGGTTCTCGAAGGTCGCGCCAGGTCCTGAACTTACTCGCGGAAGTATTGCTGCCGCGGCCTGTCCCATCCAGCCCGGGTTCGCCAGCGAGCGACTTAGACTCGCGACTCGCAGCACCAATTCAGCAGCGCGCATTCGGAGGACTTTTGTTTTTGCAGCGAAAGATGAAAATGTCGAAAAAGATTCCCGCTGCGATCGCGGCGCTGGCGCTGCTGTTGTGCGGCGCGGCCGGCTCCGCCTTTGCCGACGCCGGCGTCGTCCTCAACGAGTCGCTGGACACCAGCGTTGCGCGCATCACCGGCTCAGGACACAGCGCGGTCTATCTCTCGAATATCTGTCCCGACGGCTCCCCGGTGAAAATGCGCCTGTGCCGGCCCGGCGAACAAGGCTCGGTTCTGAGCAATTACACCACGCTCGGCGAAGACCAGCCTTACGAATGGAACATCGTTCCGCTGAGCATTTACCTATACGGCGTGGAAGATCCTCGCGACCGTCCGCTGGTCTCTTCGCGCGAAATCAAAGCGGCGCTGGAAGAACGTTACCGCGAGAAATATTTATCGCAGATTTGCAACGGAGCGCGCTGCCGCTACAGCAACAGTTCCGAGTGGCGCGAAATGGTGGGCGCCACGCTCGAACGCAGCATGTACATCTTCGTGGTGAAAACTTCTGCGGACCAGGACCGCGCGCTCATCGCCGAATTCAATTCCCTGCCCAACGTGAACCACTTCAATGGCGCATTCCGGAATTGCGCCGACTTCACCAAGCGCGTGATGAACACGTACTTCCCGCACTCAACGAGACGCGACCCGGTGAACGATTTTTTTATGACCAGCCCGAAAGCGGTGGCGCGTTCGTTCACCCGCTACGCAAAAGAAAATCCCGACCTCGACTTGCGCGTGCTTCATTTTGCGCAGGTGCCCGGGACCATCAAACGCAGCGAAGAATGTCGCAGCGGCACCGAGCAGCTTTACCACTCGAAGAAATTAGTGGTCCCGCTCGGCGTGTTGGCCTGGCAAGCGGTTCCGGCTGTTACCGCTTCGTACATTCTTACGGCGCGATTCAATCCCGAGCATGAATTTGAAAAGAATCCGTCGGCCAGCGCAATTGGCGCGGACAATAATCTCAATCCAGCGACAAACGGATTGGCAGGAGGCGAGGTCGTCAGCGTGCAGCAGCTTGCCGCCGAAGAAAAATCCACTCGCGACGAAATCGTCGGGACCGATGCTGACTGGAAACAGTTTCGCGCGAACCTCGATGCCGCGGAAAACGAAGCCGTCCACCTGGAAATTATTCCCGACCGCAGCTACTTGAAGCGTGTCTTCGCAAAGCTAGGCCAAGGCGGCGAGATCTCCGTGGACGCAAACGGCGCCCTCTGGCTGAGTTGGCGCGACGATTACGCCGCGTCGCAAGACGCCAGCGCATCGCCTGGCGCGGCAGACGCGGGTTCAGACACCGCGGCGAACGGAACGTCAACAACCGGCGCTAGCGAGAACACGGACGCGGCGGGAGCGGCAGAAAAAGTCGTCTCGCCCGATGCGCATGCGGACAGGGCCGCAAGCACGACGGATGACATGATCGTGCGCGTGGGGTTAAGCGCCAGCAATATTTTCGCGTCTGAATCGGACGTACAAAGCGCATATCAGATTATCTTGGCGCGCATGGAGAGAGAGCTGCGCAGTCCAAAACATAGTCGCGAGACGGCGCTCGAGGTTCGCGAAGACTGGGCGCGCCTGCAACAAAGTCGCGCGCAAGCCACCGCCTTCATTGTGCAAGCGATTCCAGCCACCAACCCGCCCTCGCGCGACATTACGAGTTCCGCGGCCGGCAAGTCGTCGGTCATCACGAGAGGTTCGGTCCCGCCAGCCATCGACGCGTCAACCAAAGCGCACAGCGCTAGCGCTTCCGCGACCGGCGTGCTAATAGCCGCAAGCCACCAATGAAAAGCATGTCACATCCGATGTGCCCTAACACAACGGCATAGACGAGAAATCCAAACTCAGAGAAAATAATTCGACGTAGCGCAAGATTGAGGCACGGAGGATGGAGTTGAGAGAACACGAACTTTCTGTCCCGGAGATTGGGCTCCTGGCGGTGACTCGCGTCGCGTTGGGAATCGGGATCGGGCTTTTGCTGTCGAACCGCCTAAGCTATCGGCAGCGAAAATCCGCGGGAAAAGTGCTTGCGCTGATTGGAGGGCTGAGCACGATCCCGCAAGCCATGCGCATCCTGAAAAAATAGAATCCCGCCACTCCGAAGTCTCGATCACTGCCCGCAAGAAGTGAACTTCGCTCGCCATCGCGACTTTAATGCTCGCATGCCGTACTCAGCCTTCTCTTATCCGCAGGTTACGAGGCCAGCCCCAACTAGTAAGTGGGCCAGACTACGGGAAACATTTTGGCGGCTTCTTCCGGACTGAGCTGAACACCAGCAAGTTGCGCGGCGGCGGACAGCACCGGGTCGCGCCCTTCAGCCAAGTCCGCAGGGGTTGGAAGCATCAACGTGTCCGGGGTCACTCCTTTGCCTTCCAAGTCGGCCCCGTCTGACATTTTCAGGCGCGCTGTTGTTACTTGCAGGTGATACATGAGACCTGGCGTGTCAGGGAAAAGCTGAGATCGGCCAACTGCACCAGCGGTTTGGTCCCCGATAACGAGGCCTCGCTTTTCCAACTGCACGACTCGGGCAAAGATCTCGGCAGCAGCAGCGGACGAGCTATTCACCAGCACAATAAGTTTTCCGGTAAAACTCTGCGTGCCAAACGACGGAGCATTGAGCGGTTCTGTTTTGTCGCGCTCGACCTTTTCTGCGATAGTGATGTCGCGATCAAAAAAACTGCCGACCATCCAGAGCAAATCATCTTCACTTCCGCCGCTGTTTTCACGAAGATCAAGGATCAGAGTTTCATGCTTTTTAGAAGCGGCTACTTCCCGTTTTATCTCGCTCTCCGGAATACGAAATGTCGGCCATTTTCCAGATCATAAGTTTTTCGTTCAATTCGACGGCATGCGTCTTATAAAGATCCCCGTCGCCCTCCGCTATTCGGTGAAGCTCCTGCCGGGTCGTGGCACCAGGCATATTCGTTAAGGGAATGTTTACGAGTCTGCTTTTGGTGGTTACCGAACGCGAAGGTTGACCTGGACTGGCGACAACGAAATGGTATTGCGCAAGCGGCGCAAGAATGTTGAAGATGTATCTGATTTGAGCAAAATTTGTTCGCGATGGCTCGTAATCTTCCACTTTCTGAACCACGTCACCGGGCCGCAGGCCTTCTTTCCAAGCGTCCGACTTCGGTTCCACCGCTAAGATAACGCAGGTCTGGCCGATCATTTGCATTCGCCAACCGTTATAGACCACAACGTTGCGGAAGGGAGGGATGAAAGTCGTACTATGAGTCCGCGAGCCCTTGCACTGCCCAGCCAACGACATTCATTCCCATTTCGAAGGAATTTACCTCGGCGAGCTTCTGATCGGCTTTTTGGAATCGCGCCTCCAGGTCATATCCGTGGAATGTTGGGTCATAATAATTCTTCGCGATCAGTTCCTTCACATGGTGGAGTACTGCTCGTGCGCGTTCCAGGTCTACTTTGTTGATCTTCTGTTGTGCCGCTGAGCAAATAGCAAACGCCAGGGCTGCGAGCGAGAAAGTGACCAGCCAGGGAAATCTTTTGTGTATCAACATGAAATGTTACCGGAAATGTATCATGCTCGATTGGAGCGGAGGAAATGGAAAGTTGAGGACGTGCGTGACGAAGCAAACAAACTATCCGTTACCGTCGCGCGAATTGGCTTAGGTCAGGTCGCGGGTTTCTGCCGCGGGTGCTCGGTAGGGACTAAGGTGATTGCGTTTTCGGGGCAGGCTACCACGCAGAGGCCGCACGCCTGACATAGGTCAGCATGCGGTGTGTAGGCAGTGAGTCTGCCATGGGCGCGGCTTTTGAACTTGCCGAAAAAAGAGAGACGCGCGAAATCCCGCTCTTCGATCACTCGCACTTCGAAGACGTTGTAGGGGCAGACTTCGACGCAGTCGCGCTTTCCTTCGCAGGAGTTGCGGCCAACTACCGGGCGATACGCGCCTGCTGTTGCTCCACATTTTTCTCCCGGGCGCTTGGGGTCTTTCGCGGCGCGACGAGCTTTCTCGGAATTTAGTTCCGGCGCCCTTTTTGCCGATGATTCGGCTGCATCGAGGGTCATAATTTCTTTACGGCAATTTCTTCAATCGCGCCGATTCCCTGCTCTAAATTAATATTCGGCGGATTAATCGCGGCAGCTGCGGATGGCGCAGATGGCATTTCGCCATTTGCGCGGCGGGCCTTCTGTGCCGAGGACACAGAAGGCCATTCAGCGGGTCTAGGTGCTGGAAAGAAAGTCATCATCATTTTTTGCCTCTGATTTCTTCGATGGCGCGACGAAGAATGGCGAAGACTCGCTTTCGCTCCTCGGGTGACGCGTCCAATTTTTCGTAGAGCGCGGACTTCAAGTCGCCGCGAAGCTCCCGAAATTCTTGCTTGGCTTGCCGCCACTCGGCTTTGATTCCGCTACGGGTATCGGTGGCGGAGTCGTCGATCTCTTCGTTCTCTTCCGCGTAGCTCTTCTGAAAGTCGGCCATCTTGCGTCCGAAGCGGGCCAGTTGTTCGAGAGTTTCTTCGACGCTTGCACGGTTCTTGTTGAAGTACTCGGTGCCTGCTTCGGTTATGCTGTAAAGCTTCTTGTTGCCTTCGGATTCCGACGCGGCGTAGCCCATTTCTTCCAGATAAGTGAGCGCGGGGTAGACCATTCCCGGGCTCGGTGTGTATGTGCCGCTGGAATGCTCTTCGATCTGCTTGATGATTTCGTATCCGTGGCGCGGCTTTTCGCTGAGGAGCGCGAGGATGATGAGCTGCAGGTCGCCTGAAGCGAGGACTCTGGCGGCGCGGAAAGCCGGTCCGCCCATAAAGGCGGCGCCGAAGCGACCACCGAATCTTCCTCGACGGCCGAAGGGGCCGTGATGGGAATGGCGTTCGTGACGCTCATGGCGTTCGTAACAATTGAATTCGTGATGTCTGTTCATGTAAATCTCCTGATATGCGATTGCTATTTCGTAATAGCTTACGCTATGTCTCTGTGTATATCGTACGATATGTTGTATGTCAATAGAGATTTTCAGATTATTGCAACCTATTGACTCGAATAGTTTTATTCCATCAATTGTAGCGATTTGCTAATCGGAATTTGCGGAGCGACGGGTCGCTTGGGTCGACGGGGGCGTGCCCGGGGGGCTGGACGCAGGCGCGCCGGGGATGTTGGCCAATGGCCCGCTCGCGGGCTGAAGTGCTGCACCGCTTGTGGGCAGTAGGTTGACTGTGGCGGATATGGATGATGAGGACCATTGCAGGCGTCCGTTGCTGTTGGAGACTTCCTGTACAATTTTCGAGAATAGCTCGTCCTGCTTGGCAGTTCTCTTGGTGTAATCGACCACATAGCTCAGTCCGAATTCCAACGAGCCGTTATTTACGACGAGAGTAACGATCGGCTCCAGCGGTGGGTTCACAATTTTGTAATTGTCACTAATGACCCTCCAGGAAATCTGCGCTTCGATCAGGTACTCCCCGATGGATTCTCTCGCTACGCGCAAAAGCATTTCGCGGGCGTAGTGGCAATCGCTGGTGGCGGTCAAGACGACCTTAATTTCGTCCCATATGAATTGGAAGCCCTGCGAGTAGTTAAAGACATTGCCCTTTAGAACTGCGCTATTGGGGACGCGGACGACGCGGCCGTTGTACAAATCTTTGCTGACCCAGTTCCCTGTTTCCATCAAGGTGGTGCGCAGAAGGCCGATGTCGATCACGTCACCGCGCGTGTTGTCGCCGATCTGAACCCTGTCGCCCACGGTGTAAAGTTTTGAAAAACCGATGGAGAAAGCGCCGGCGATGCTGGCGACCACGTCTTGCAGCGCGACGGCAACGCCTGCGCCGACCACGCCGATGGCAAAACTAAGGCGTCCGAGGCGATCTTCGAAAAGAATAGCGAGAAAAAGGATGATGCAGACGTATCCAAAAAAAGCGACAAATTTGCGAGCTTTATAGCGAGCGTCGGCGCGTCCGAAATGACGAGGAAGAGTTCGTTCAAGGATTTTGAAGATAGCGTAAATGACGACGATACCGACAACGGCAGCAATGCATTTGGCGAAGAGCGAAAGCGAACCAGTTTGTTGTAAGAAGCCATTCGTGACAGGCATCATTCGTCCTAGAGCGCCGCGAAAAAGGCAAAGCCAAGATTACACCAGATGGAGCGGTGTTGTAAGGCTTGCGCCTTGGGGAGCAGATAGGCCATCGACAAGGAAAAAAACTGCAGTGCCCAAAAACACGGACGCCCCGTGGCTGGCGCCTACGGGGCGTGGCATTACTCGGCTGGGGACGACCTTCTTCAACTACGAAATGGGCAGGCGGTCCATGTGGCTGGAGGATCCCTGCGAGGATGTGTTCAGATACAGGGTGCGGTTGAGCTGTTTCACATACACGGCTTCGACTTTGCGACCCTCGTGCGACTTCCCGACCAGCAAGGCGCTCTGGCTGGTTGCTTCGTTCGACGGCTGATTCGCGCGGACGTTGGCTGGGGCATTGGCTATCTCGCGGACATGCAAGTTGACGTTCTCGCCGCTGCCGTGGATGGTAACGATGTGGCTGATTCCGTCTGACTTCACTGACAATGAATACTGGCCAGCCTTCAGGTTCTTGCCTTCACACTTCACGTCGTAAGGCAGTGAGATTTTCCCTTCAAAATTGGTGTTCGCCAGTTTTGCGCTGGCATGCTCGGCGGCAGCGGCTTCCTCAGCCGAAAAAGCGAACGAGTCAGGCATCGCGTCAGCTTGCGCGCGCGCCGTGGCCGGCAATAGGGCAGCGAATCCCAACGCTGCTGCAAACACCGAAACTTTCACCACGCTCGTGATTTTCATGATCGTCTCCTTTCTTTCTCTGATCCTTGAACTCGAGCTTTTCATTTCGTTTCTCATTGCACGCGCAGTTTCATCCCAAACCGAAATTCATTCAATGCACGGCAAGTCATTTGTAGGTACAACAGAGGTAAACGGGTAACGCATTGCAGACAAGAGACTTAGAAGAGGGATGTTGAGTTCCAATGGACCGCGCGCTAAACTCGCTTTCCCAGCCTTCTGCCATGCACGATGAAATTCCAACTGAGGTTGGGCTCCGCTTCGACGCTTATCATGTCGATCTTCGCACTGGGGAACTGCGTAAGCACGGCTTGAAGATCCATCTGCCTCCGCGACCATTTCAGATTCTCGCTTTGTTGCTTGAACGGCCGGGCGAATTACTCACACGGAAAGAATTGCAGGAGCGGCTGTGGCCTGCGGACACGTTTGTCGATTTCGAGCACGGTGTGAACGCGGCGATCCAGACGCTACGACGCGCGCTTTGCGATTCGCACAAGAAGCCGAGATTCATCGAGACGCTGCCGCGGCGCGGTTATCGCTTCATTGGTACGGTGGAGAGGAGTCAGCCGGACGCCGGTGCGACGGCTGAGTTCCCTATTCAACATAAACCGGCGGCTGGGTCTCCGCGCCCTGAATGGGTGGGACAGATTGCCACCATCCGCGATGAAGCTGGCGGCAACTATGTGCTGCTTCCGGTGAGCGAGGAGATTCTGACTGAAATGTCTGCGTGCGAAACGGCCAAGGACGATTTAGGAATTTTGCTTATGGTCGCGGCAGAGAAACTTCTGCTGGTAAATTGCGGGACGCGGGTGCAAATCCTAGACGCGAGCGATGCGGAACGGGGATGCATGGTGCGGATTATGGGTGGCCAATTCGTCGGACAAAAAGCATTTGCACGGCGGGCTTGTCTTGCGGGACTTTCGTAGACTTGCCTTTCACGAAGCGATGTTCCTTTAGCGTTCGGACCCCAAACCGCTCCTCGTCACGAACCGCGCCCTTTTCTATCCGGCGTTAGCGTTTGGGTTTGGTGCCGGGCTCGTTGTAAGTGAAGTTGACGAGACCGTCGCGGTAATCGATTTTTATGTCAAGCAGGTAGAGCATGCGGAAACCCAGCAGGCCGGAAACTTCGGTGCCGAGGGAGTTGCTGATGCCATCGAGGCTGAAAGTGATCAGGTCTTGGCGATCCTGTTTGAAATGGGCGAACTTCAGGTCGGCTTTGTCGGCTACGTAAACGTTTTTCACGTCACCGCTCAATCCTCTTACTCTCGCGTCTGTGTCTCGAACGATTTTGGTGACTTGCTGCGCGGCATCCGGAGTAATCGTATTGTCCCAGGAACCGGTATCCATGGCGAAAAGCATGGGCGGCGAATTGTTCACCTGTGTGGGAATCAGCAGCATGTGGCCGAAATGGAAAATCGGAGTGTAGTCCTTCATGTCCGGCGCAATGTAGCGATCGTGACGCTGAACGTCATGGGAAGGTTGGGACTCGAGCGTGGCCTGCTGTGCAGCTTCTTTCGGCGACGAATCGGGATACGGCGGGAGCTGGCTCAGTTTAAATTTTGAGTTTGGGAAATCGATGTCAACGAGGTAGCTCGCGAATACGTCGGCGCCGATCAAGCCGTCGTCTTCGAGGACGGAATTGCGATTCACAACCTCCACATAACAGTTTTCGAATTGCAGGTCGCCGATTTGGATGGTGTCGGCCAGGGCGGTATAGCCACCGGCAAGCGGCTTATCTCCGATACCACGCAAGTAAGATTCGGCGATTTTCTTTACACCGGCCTTCTCTGCGATTTTCTTGTCGATGGTGATACCACTGGCGCCCGTGTCGAGCATCAATTTCGCGGGAGCATTGTTTACTTTCACTTTTAAGCCGTAGCCGCGCAGCCGGTTGGGACCTTCCAGCAAAGTTTCCATGGTGGTTTGCGTGGCGGTTACTTTGGAAGTGATGCGGCAGGGTGCTTTTTGCTGGTTCTCATCTTCGAGGAGCTCCAGTTGGCGCTGGAGGTTCTGGCGGTGTTCTGCATCATCATCGGTTTCGCGGCTTAGATAGGCGCGGAGAAAGGCAACCACTTCGAAGCGGCTGAGCGAATACATGTAAGAGCGCTGGATGTCGGGATCGTCGGGATCGAGCTTGTAAGCCTGGTCGATCGATTTTTTGGCGCGTTCGTAATTTGAAGTAGCGCGATAGAGGCGAGTGAGGCCGAGGTAGGAGCGCGCGTCCACATCGCAGGCGCGGAGCGGATTCAGAAAAGCGTCTTCGGCTTGCTTCAACTTTCCCTGGCGGAAATACACTTCGCCTAGCGCGGTTATCGCAGGAGTCTTTCCGGGAGTTAATGCCACGGCGCTGTTAGCGGCGGCGAATGCTTCACTAACTTTTTCCTGCCGCAGATAGACGCGCGCGAGGCCGGTGTAGGCGAGCACCAGGTCCGGGCCGCCCGCGGAGATGATGGCGTTGTAGGCGGCGGCTGCGTCGTCGAATTTTCCGGTGCGGTAAAGATGGAGGGCATTGGAGATGGGAGCGGAGAACGTTTTCGGCGAAGTGTCCACTGTACAGGTTACGGTTTTCGAGGCTTGTTGATTGTTGGACGCAGGCGTAGGAGTTTTTGTGGTGTCTTGCGCGCGGGCGGGCGGCGCGAGCGCCACAGTGACTGCTACGATCGTCACTACAATTATCGCAAAACTGAGCCGCGTCCCAGGTTGGCGCATTCTCGCCTCTGAATGTCTTCCACAGAATTCTGCTTGGTAGTTTCCCACCTGTCAATTACGGGAAAGTGCGTCAATCGGGCGAGTTCGGGGAGCAAAGACAAAGACAGATCCTCGAAGATGCTCCATCTGAGCCTGACTCGCCAATGCGAGGAAAGAACGGTGGCAAAACTAAAACGAAGACTCAGGCACGGTTTGCAAGATAGGTGTTATCTCTGAGACGACGTGTGGGGAAAGTGCGCGGAACTTAGATGCGAAACTCGTGTTAAATCGATTATGGGGCGCGCCTTACGTGTGTCCTTTGCCGTAAAAATCGATTGCGAGGAAATCACGAATGAAAACACTGGTTAAAATTTCACTTGTCGCGGCTGCATTGGCGCTTCTGCTGCCGGTAGCTTCGCAACAATTGCTGGCTCAAGGACATCATCCGCATTACATGCATGCGCTATCGGATTTGCGATTCGCGCGAGCGCTTTTGCAACGTCCGAATGGAGGAGCACTAGGGGCAGAGGAACAAGCTGCCATTCGCGACATCGACGAAGCGATACGAGAGTTGAAGGTCGCTTCCATCGACGACGGGAAAGGCTTAGACGATCACGCTGCGGTGGATCCACACTGGCCGTGGGCAGGGCGTTTGCACAAGGCCCGCGAGGTTCTCGACCGTGCAATTGGAGATTGCAGTAAGGAAGAGGACAATCCGACCACGCGAGGTTTGCAAGCTCGGATTTTGGAACATCTTCACCGCGCGCATCATCACGTGGACGAAGCGATCGCCATCGCGAAGTAACGCGTTCTTAGCGTTAAGCAGTAAAAGGTAAGTGGGGACATTTGGAGGCGGTGCGATTCGCGACGCTGAAAGATGTCCCCTTTTTATTTGGTAAGCAGCCCGCGTCTTGACGGCTTCGCTTCGGGATTATTGCGGCAGGATCTCGGCGCCGAAGAAAATCTTCATCAACGCCACCCCGCCAATGAAAGCCATTGAGATACTTAGAAGCGTGCCGATTAGAAAGTACTCGGCGAATTGTTCGCGATGGAATTGCGGGAAGCGCGCGACGGACTTCGCGGCAATAATCAGCCCAACCGTGGCGGGCGAATGTAACAAAAGCGCAGTCAGCACCAGAAATCGTTCCAGCCAACCGATGTACATTCCAGCATTGCTGAGCTGGGCGGTCGTTTCGCGTGGCCGAACTTCGGACGCGTGCGTGTGTGGCGCATCCAGCCCGACCTGGCGCATCAGAGGTTTGGTTGCAAAGCGAATCAAATAACCGCAAGCGAAGATTACGGTGATGTAGATGACCAGAAGAAGCAGGACGCGATCAGGTTGACGCCGTAATAGATGGAAAATCCCGCGCGCGACGTTCGGCAGCGGCGTCTGCTCGATCAGGCAGGCCGCCCACACTACGGTGATGAAGTGCGCGAGCTGGTCCAGGATGAAAGCGGAAGCGCTGTCGGCGCCGGGACGCGATTTCGCGAGATGAATTTTGCAGAAGTCGATTAGAAGATGCACGAGAGTGAGCGCGATTATTACGGACTGAAAACGCAATGAGCTTACTTCCCCCGGCAGAAAACTTGCGGCGGCAACCAGTGCGCAAACATAATGAATGGCCCCGTGTTTCAGGTATCCGATCGCGTGGCCGCGCTTCTTTTGCTGGACCAAGTGGGAAGATTGGAAAATAAAATCGGTAAAAAGATGGGCTATATAAAGAGCCTAAACAACGCGAAGTGTCATTTGTACGTTTTCGTCCTAAAGCTGTGTTTTAGGACGATATCGTCCTAAAAGTGGCTGGTGCGTATCAGGGTCCGCATACCCGCAATGGTCTCTTCCAGTTGCCACAAATGCCCGCGGCGGAGATTTCTCCAAACGGTGGAAGCGTCCACGTCCAGCGCTTTAGCTGAAGTATCCAGCCGGCGCCGCTTCCGGAAAGTTCCGATATTTTCCCATTGCTTCGAGGTGATGCGCAAGAGCAGCGTGTCATGGAGGCCGTAGATGAGATTGGCGGTCGAGTCGAACACCGGATTCTTAGAACGGAAGGAGGTAAGTACCTCGAATTTGTAGTCGTTTTTCCTTTTCAAACTTTCCAGCGCGGCGCGAGCGAAAACAAATGGCTGGCCGGCCAAACGGTTCACGGGCGGCTGAATGCGCTTTGGCGAAGAGCCGAAACCAATTCCGATCCGGAGTTGCAGCGGTTGCAGCATGACACGCAGGTCCAGGATTACTTCAGGCGTACTTTCCGGCGCAATGCTAATAGTTTGGAATTCATCTCCGGCAGTAATGGAATACGGCAGACGGATCCACTTTCGTTTTAAGTGCTCGCGAGAAGCCCGGGCAATTCCAGCACCCAGTAATCCGCGCAACTCTTCGCGCGCGCTGGACTTCACCACGTCTGCGATCAGCACTGCTACTGTGTTTTTGCTCATTGTACGAAATCGTCCTAATTCTACGATATTGTACATATATGTACAAGTTACAAATAATGAAGGTGAACCAATAAACGTAGATCCATACTTGTCATGCTGGCCTGTCACGAGTGGATGTTAAAACCGCGCCAACCGACCATTTGTTAACCGGCCCCAGCCGTTCTGTGAACCAGACACGCCGGTGAACTCTGGCGTGCTGTTCTGGTACTTTTCGTCGGGCCAGTCCCCTATCCCTTGACATTCCTTTTAGTTAACCGGGATTACGGCAGTACTACTGATTTCACCCGAGGAGTACTGCGAGAATGTGACTTCCACGCTAGTGCGCGTGCTCCCTCTGATTGCTACATTCTGACCACGGACAAGTTGCCCGAGAGGTTCACACGGGAATGAGCGACGCGAACAATTCAAACATTCATGATGCAAATAACCTGGACAATATCTCGTCCACGCTGGCGGCCGAGATCGAGCGTGGTTTGCGCGAGGCAGCCAATGCTGCCAACGCCGGCAATCCAACGGGTTTCGATAGCCAGGGTCGCATGCTGGACGCCATGTGCGAGGCGGTGATCGCAGGGCGGCCGAACACGGATGCGGCGCTAGCGGCTGCGAATGCGGCCGGGCCGCTGGCCAGTCTGCTACACAGCATTCAGGCAGAAGCGCGCGCGACGGTGAAGCCGGATGCGCGACAAGAGGACACCAAATTGCTGGAAGAAATCGAGAAAGTTGCGGAGGCTTGCGTGACGGAATATTCGCTGCATGATCTTGCGGAAAGCTGCGGTGACTGTAGCGATCTGGTGGTGGAAGATATCGCCAAGACGGATTCAGAATGTGCAACGATTCCGTCGGCAGTGTCGGAAACGGCGCAAGCTGTGAAGGCAGTCCAGCCCGAAATCAAAGTATCCAACGCACACTCGGGATCGGATCGCAGACGCCGGCGTCGCGCGCTAATTTCATCTCCAGTGCGTGTGCGCGGGATTGATATCACGAATGGCGGACCCGACGAAATTACTACCACGGTGGACGTTTCCCGGCTTGGGTTGCTGTTCGTTACATCGCTGGGTTGCTATTCGCGCGGCATGGACGTGATGGTCACTTTTCCGTATAGCAAGTCGGTGAACGCGATTCAGGCGGAGCAGCCTGGACGCGTGGTGCGCGTCCACGAGGGTTCCGACGGCAAGCAGCGCGTGGCCATTGCGCTGGGAGTTGGCGTTGGAGAAGATCTGGTCGATTCCTGCGGGCGCAAATTGTCGGACGCTGCAATTAACGTCCCGATTCCGACTGCAGCACCGGAAACGAAGCGGCCGCTCGTGCTGGCGGTCGATGCCGATGCGGCGTTGCGCGATTCGTTGAAAGCGTATTTGCAAAATGAGGGATACGAAGTAATCGCCGTGAGCACGAGTGCGGAGGCGCGCGACGTGCTGGATATGTTTACGCCCGCGCTCGTTATTGCCGAAGTAGAAGGCGAAGGCTTGCCGGGATTTGACGTTTGCGCGCACGTGAAATCGAGCTCGCGACTGCGAAACATTCCGGTGGTGCTGGTGACGCGCTCGGCCTACCCCAGCGATTATTCCACGGCGCATTCCGTAGGCGCGGTTGTATGCATGGCAAAACCTTTCAAGCAGGAACGCTTGGGGCATGTGGTGCGATTGCTCGCGCCGCTGCCGGTTCATCTGCAACCGAAATTCATTCCGCGGCCTGGCGATCCCACACGGCGTCCCGGATGCGATGCGAATGGGCGGAAAAAAGCAGCGGGCGCGGTTAACGGAATCGGCAAGCGATTTAAATTCCCTTCATTTCGGTAGTTCATTTCGAACAAGACGCCCAGGAGATGGCCTCTAGTTACCGGGGCGGCGCATACTCCAGCCATTGTGTCTTCACCTGTACAAAGGGACAGTTAACGGCAAGCTACGTTTCTGACCAGCCGCAATTTTATCGGACCCCTATCCAGATAAACTATGAGCATGGGTGGGAATTTCACGCCGGGTAAGCCTGGCGATACGGGTGCCAAGAGAATAGACACCGCAGCCGCGGAGAAATCCGCTGCGGTGCCGACTGGCAACGGCGTTCGCGCAGGAGCCCTGTCTGGAGCTGGTGTTCGCAGCGGAACATCGCTGAACGCCACGCCGATTCCTCAGCGCATGATTAAGTGTCCTAAGTGCGCAACGGACGCGCGTGAAGTCGCGCGATTTTGTCCGCGATGCCACGCTACGCTGCGGTTTGAGTGTCCGGCCTGCAAGCACGAGCAGCGCAAGGGCGGGTCTTGCGAAAAATGTGGTGTGGATTTTGCGAAGTACATCACCGCCGTGGTCGCCGCAAAGAAAATTGAAGCGGACCAGGTTCATGATCGGATTGAGCGTCGCACGGGAATTATCAAACAGGTTTTCTTGCTGCCGGTCACAGGCGGCTTGTCCCTCTTTAAATATTTCTTCCGGCTATCGAAGAATTAACCCCGCGAGGCTTCGGGGCATTCGCGAACAATTTATTACGATGAATCGTTCTCTGCGTGTGAAACACGATAGAATGGATGTGTTGTTCCTACGCGCATCCGCCAGTGATTTGCGCGATGGGGACGGCATCTTCGCGCGGTTAAAAATTCAAGATTGCAACTTGGCAAAGGAGCGGTGGCAATGGCGATGTACCCTGAGGATTTGCTTCGACCGATGAGAGAGGAATTGCGAAGTATTGGATTTAACGAGTTGCGCACGGCAGAAGAAGTGGACGCAGCGTTGAAAGAAGAAAAGCGCACGGCGCTGGTGGTGGTGAATTCGGTTTGCGGATGCGCGGCAGGACGAGCGCGTCCGGCGATTGCGAGAGCAATTTCGCGGACGCCGCGGCCGGAACTTCTGTACACCGTATTTGCGGGGCAAGATTCGGAAGCGACCGAGCGGGCGCGCGGATATTTCACCGGGTTCGGGCCGTCGTCTCCGTCAATCACGCTAATGCGCGACGGAAAAGTGGTTTTCATGCTCGAGCGCACGAATATTGAGGGACGCGATCCGTCGGCGATTGCTGCGGATTTAGTGAAGGCGTTCGATCAGTTCTGCACGCCGGCTAAAGCGGTAGCTAGTAACTAAACTTCGCGGCTTGCTTTCTATACTACTGATGCACATCTAGGGCTGAACCCTCGGCATGTCAGCCCTCTTGGGCCACTAGACGTTCAAGTCCATTTGGAAAGTCCCTGCATCCGCGCTTCGCAGTAATATGAATGTCCATTGAGACGCGGCTTCACGACGCGTCGTCCGATTTATGCCGACAATCGACATCATCGCCAAGCACCTGATCGCACTTTTTCTAATTGTGGCGGTGCCCATCTGGGACCACTTCGAAATGAAGCGGCTGAAAGCCAGCACAGATCCGCGCGTTAAGATTCGCTCCTACAAGAGAACGATTGTTTGGTTGTGGGTTTTTTCGCTGCTTGGCTGCATTGTGTTTGGATGGCGCGCTCTGCTCACGATTCATCGCGAGGCCGGTGAGGCGTCGTGGCTGCCCGGGTCGGGCTTCGTGATCGGATTTACGGGCGCAGCAGTGATTGCGTTGTTTGTGCCTATCATTGTTATGATGCGGAGCGAGACGTCGCGCGCACGAGTGACGAAAAGTCTTGAGAGGTTGAATTTTATTCTGCCGGGGACTGCTGAAGAGCGGCACTGGTTTGTTCTAGTGGCGATTACGGCGGGTGTTTGCGAGGAAATTCTTTACCGCGGATTTTTAATTCAATACTTTCGTGACCTGCCAGTTCACGTTGGGATGACCGAGGCACTCATTTTGTCGGCCTGCTTCTTTGGGATTGCGCATTTGTATCAGGGAATCATTGGGATCGTACAGACGGCGATTCTTGGCGCACTTTTCGCCGTTTTATTTTTGGCGACGGGCAGTTTGGTGTTGCCGATGATTTTGCACGCGGCGATCGATTTGAGGATTTTGCTGATTCTGAGAGAGAAAAGCGGATCGCTGAATACGAGCGGCTCGGACGTTAGCGTAACATGACGCAAATCTGCCTCGGATGGGACATAAAAACAGCGGCAAAGAAAAAGCAGGTCCCTTGTCGGCCACAAAACGGCCTCGCTCGGGATGACAATGTAAAGCCAGAGGAGGACACATGTTTTTAGTTTTGACGATTGTGCTGATTATTGCGCTGGTGGGAAGTTTGCCGACTTGGCCGCACAGCAAAGGCTGGGGCTACTACCCTACCGGAGGCGTCGGGCTCATTTTATTAATTTTGCTGATTCTGTATTTGATGGGCAAATTGTAGGTAGCCCCAACTTACACCTGGCCCCGTCGATTTGTCCGATGGAAGACTATTTCGAATTAAGAATGTCGGGTCGTCTTGACGCATAAGCCTTGAGGATCTTTTCATCTACGCAATGACCGCGACGGAGAATCTTTTGCACCGCACTTAGATCCTCGGACTCAACGGATTCCGCACGACTCATATCCCACACTTCTCCGGTATGTTTGTTGATTGCAAAATATCCGATGGTAGGAGAGCTGTTAGCTGGCGCGCTAACGTCATAGAGATAAAAACTGAAAAAATCCTTCTGGTTTAGTTTAGGGCTGTCTTGCAATTCCCACCCTATTTTGCGGCCATTCCCGCGACTCGTGACCGATGCAGGGAGCATGTACAGCAAGATCTCGGCATCGTATTCATTTAGCTCGGTGGATAGGCAGGACGAAGGCTCTGTATTCGCGTTCGGCGCAGCTTGTCTTGGGCTCAACTGAGGCGGCGTTAGGAGCAAACAAATAAACGCGTATTTAATCATTCCCCTCACCTCCGCGCTTTGAAGCATTTGACAGCGTTCCGTTCTGAACTAAATATTGCTTGTGGTTTATGAGGCGGGCGATGGTGCCTTTTGCGCCGACGGCCCAGCCATTGTAAATATCCAAAACGAAAACGGCGTTCAGGTCGAGTGAGCCTATGTGTTTCCAGTGAGCGCCGAAATCGTCGGAGATGTCTTCACCAGTGGGACCGACGGCCAGAATTGAACCATACAACGCGGCGGCTCCGGAGCGATATCCGCCGGGCTGTTGCGCGGCGAGCTGCCAGGTTTTTCCTTCATCTTGAGAATAAGCGGCCACGCGATAGGGCCGACTTGGATCTTTGTAATCGCCGCCCACAGCCACCACAGCCCAGGGCGTACACACCACCGAAAATATTCCTGATGAGGCGTTACCGATAGCGATGGGGGTGTCCGTAACGCTCCAGGTCTTCCCGTAATCCGCCGAGTGAAAGATGCGCGCGGCTTTTGCTCCGCCGGTGCCGAAATACATTGCGCCATCGGTGCCCAGGGCAAGTGAAGTTCCGCTGGCGGCAAACGCGCCCTCTCCTGGCAACGCGGCGGGCATGCCCTCGCCGGGAAGTTCGCTCCACGTTCCGTTATTGTGGTCCGACAGCAGTAGAAACTTGCCATCGACGGGATCGCTAAGCGCGTAACACTGCGAGTAGCACACCAGTGCGTCGAGAAAGAGCGAGGGGTTCTTGCCGGTGAATTCCAGCTTCCAGGTTTCTCCGCCGTCTTTCGTTTCGTAAATGCGCGATTTGTCGCCATTGCCGCTGGACATTACGTAGGCGCGCTTGGCGTCAAACGCAACGATGCTGCGGAAGTCGAGAGAGTCGCCATCAGCTACATGAAGGCGGTTCCAGGTTTTGCCCGAGGTCGCTCGAAAAAAGGATCACACCGTTGGACCCGCTGGCCCACACGGTGAGGTGGTCGGTGCCCGTGGCGTCCACGGTATTTGCGACGCTGATGCCGCGTAGGTTGGTGTCGATACCGCTGGTCTGCACGGACCAGCTCACTTCGTTAGCCGCGCTGGAAGAGAGCATGTCGCCGCGCAGTTCCCTGCTTGGAATGCCCGGGCGCGGAATCGGCTCGGTGACGGCGCACAACATGCCAGCCATCACGGTGAGGATAAAGATGCGCATGCCGCGCATTGTAGCAACGTTAGGCTTGGCCACACAGCGGAGCATGCCAGTCGGCGCCTGAAATGAAACTTTATGTCGAGTCCCCCGTATTCCTAATGCGCAGGAAATTCCGGCAATGGAAAATGCTCGAGAAAACTTAACAGTGGCGTCTGATGAGCATGCGGACAGTTCCCGGACGGACAAAGTCGCTCGTCACGTTGCGGGCGGTGGTTGCCGGACTTCTGATTGCGATGGTGGCCGCGAACGTATGGCCACTTTTACTGTTGCATCTGGGCGTACGAGTCGCTGCAATCATCGAGGTAATTTTCCTCGCGCTGTATGTTTGGTGGGCGGGCGGTGGAGGGCCTCCACTTAAGTGGCAAGCCGCTCGCGCTGCGGCATTTCGTGGGAAGATCCTATCGCCAGCACAATGGACTTGGGGACTTGTCGCCGCGTTTTTCTTTGCCGTCACCATCCATGCCTCTCTCGTATTGCTCTTCCGCTTTGTACCTTTTCCCGACGCTGGCATTCCGGCAGGGCTACGATTTTTCCTTTATTCCCACACAGCATTTGCGATGGGTCGCCGTAGCGATCTCCGCCGTCTCGGCAGCAATCTGCGAAGAGACTGGCTTTCGCGGCTACATGCAGCAGCCGATTGAATTAAGTTATGGAGCACCTGCTGCCATCGCAATCTCGTCATTTCTGTTCATGGCGGTACACCTAACGAAATCGTGGGCGCTCGTTGGAATGATTCCGATTGTTTTTGGTGCGGGCTTGCTGTTGGGCCTACTGGCTTGGTCGTCGGAGTCGCTCATCCCGGGAATGATCGGACACACGGTGATGGACGTCGGGCTGTTTGCCTATTGGTGGACTGGCATCGCTGGCACTTTCACCGCGCGGCCAATTAGCGAGTCGGGCGTGGACCGGCTTTTTGTCATTGCATGCGGAGCCTTTACGATTTCGCTTTCGATCGTGCTTCTTGCGATTACAAAGCTCCGCCGAAAAACGGGATCCGACGCGAAGGATCGCTGAAGCTCTGAGCATGCGCGAATGCGTCTGTCCTACGAATTATCATGCGCCGGCTGCGGTGGCGTCTTTTTCTTCGGCTTCCTCTGTGAGTTTTGCGGAGACGTTGATACCGTGTTTGGCGGCGTCGAAGCGCTGCTTGCGGTCCATCTTCTTCATGATGTCGCGGACGCCGCGGCCGATTCCTGCTGCCAAGCTACCGGCAGTAACAACCGATTTGCCCGCGGACGTGCCGGGGCCGGATGTGCGGTCAGTGAATGTGATTTCTACTTCTACAGTCTTTGCCATAATTGCCTCCAGTTAATTTATCTACAGAATATTCTAGCAATGTTTTGGCTGCGATTGCGCGTATTTCGTTTACGAAAAGGCAAAGCCGTACCGCCCGGTCCGCGATCTCAGCAAGGGTCGACATCCTCGTAAGGTCGACTTAGGCTTTGGCAACGGCCGCTATGATACATTCCATCGCTTAGGATCGCTGTCGCGGAAAGTTACGAGAAGGAGCTTAAGTCATGAGGAACGCATTCACGCGCGGAACAGCTTGCGCAATTTTTCTGGCGGGTTTGGTGCTCGCGGGATGGGGAACATATCACGCTGCGCCAGCAGAGGCGCAATCGCTGACGGCAGGGAGCGCCGCTGCAGATACAGTCGGCGTGCGGGATTTTATGCGCCGCGTCGCGCACGACGTCACGCAGGATGGCCCGTCGGCTTGGGGCAAGTATTTCGCCGACACGCCGACGTTCTTTATGGCCGTTAACGGCAAAATTGCTTTCGCGAGCGGCGCAGATGCTATCGCCGGGCTCCCGCAAGTTGCGTCTATGATCAAGCAGGTCGAGCTGAAATGGGGCGACGATTTGCGCGTGGATCCGCTAGCGCCCGATCTCGCAGCGGTGGGTGTTTCGTATCACGAGGCTCAGGTTTGGGCCGACGGCCGCCGCGTGGAGGATCACGGATACTTTACAGCCATCGCGCAATATCGCGATGGCCGCTGGCAATTTCGCAACTGCCATTGGTCAGCGCCCGTTCTCCCGTTGCCAACGCAATAGAAGAGTCCTGCGCTGATTATTTTGTGGGCTGCGGCTTTATGTCCAGGAGCATGCCGGGGATGTTGCCGCCGGCTTGGACTGAGGGCATTTCGCCGTTCCACTTGGCGATCCAGCGGTCGGTGACGGCTAGCTGCTGCCACTTGATAATGTTTTCGCTGATGGACGCGGCGCGCAGGCGGTTGGATTCGGCTTCCCCGTTAGCGATGGCGATTTGTGCTTTGGCTTGCCCTTCGGCGGCGGCGACGAGTTTGGCGGCGTCGGCTTGCGACTGCACCAGCTCATTTTGTTTCTGCACCGCGATCTGTTGCGCCTGGACTTTCGCGTTGATGGCGGCAATCACGGACTCCGGCGGCCGCGGCGAGCCGATGAACCCGAACTGGTCGATGACCACGCCGATGTCGGTCACTTGCTGCTGCAAGTCCTTGCGCGAATCGATCTCCAGCTCGGATTTCTTTTCGCCCATAATTTCCTGCACAGTGTATTGCGAGCCGGTGCGGTTGATGGCGTCGCGCGCCACGTTGCGCAAAAAGCCGTGGGTAAACTGCTCGATATTATCGTTGCGGAATTTCACATAGAACGCAGGAACCTTGGACGCTTCCAGATGGTAGGAAACGGAAAGATCGCCGTACACGGTGAGGCCGTCCTTGGTATTGAACGACATTTCTTCGTTGGTGGGCGAACCTTCGTTCAAGTCCCTGGTCCATTTCGCGGTTTGAATCGAAGTGGGATACTCCACGATGGTGGACGATAGAAAATTGTAAAAGACCCAGCCGGTGCGTATGGGCAGGTCTTCCACGCCGCGCTGCGTTCCAGCAAGGTCCACTTTAATTCCAACGCGGCCGGGACCGATTCTGGTGGCGCATCCGGCAAAAAACAACGCGACGATCAGCACAGGGATGGCGAGGGCAATCCATTTGCGAAAGTGGTTCCAGTGATTCATTTCAATTTGCATCTTTTTCCTCTTTTCGTGTTCGCACAGGGTAGGCGTGCGGCGTTACGTGATGGTGCCAAATCCAGTGCAATGCGGAAGGCACCAGCGCAATCAGCGCGACGATAATTAGAATTCCGCCGAAGACGGCAGTGTCGCTGGGCTTGTTCAGCAGGTCAAAAGCCTTCGTGAGCAAATAAAGCGAGCCGAAGAAAATCAGGATTGCCGCGGAATAAAAGAAACCAGCTCTCAGCCTCATCTATAAGTACAAAAACATCCAGTAGCGCAAATGTCAACGCAATTCTGATTGCCTTATCAGCTGGCTGTCGCGAACGCTCGCGATGGTATCATCCGGGCCGGCTTGGTGCCACTCGAGAGCAAGTCCCGGCAAGCCGTTTAAGTAAATGGAAAATGCTGCGCAACACCAGAAGATTGAATTCAAGAAGGTCATCGTTCCGGATGAGCTTGAGTTGCTCTTCGATATTGACCGCAGGATCTTTGCACCGTTTCCGGCGGACCTATTTTCCGCGGAGGAATGGGCTGAATTCGAATCTTACTGGATGATCGTGGATGGGACGATTGTGGGGTGCTCGGCGTTTCTGCGCGACACGGATTTTGACATCGAACCGCGGCCGGGCTGCCTGCACATTATGACCACGGGAGTGCTACCGGAGTTTCGCCGTCGCGGATATGGAGAGAAGCAGAAGCGGTGGCAGATCGAGTTCGCGAAGCAGCAGGGTTTTAACGTGATCGTTACCAACACGCGGGCAAGCAATATCGCGATGATTGAGCTGAACCTGAAAGTGGGATTCCAGATTCGCGGCACCGCTCCGCATTTTTATTTTGAACCTGATGAAGCTGCCGTCGTAATGGAACTTCCGCTCCCCACCAAACTTTCCGAGGCCACTGATGATCAATCGCGGGACTGAACTCACTCGGTGATATCATCCCCGTTCGTCTTTTTCTGAATGGAACGCTACTGGTCGACGTCGAACGGCAGCCTGTTCACGACGCTGAACGGTTGCCGAGTAACTGCGGCGGGGCCCAACGTGGTGGGCAGCCTGCAAAGAAATGGAGCCTAATGAGTATTCGTAGTTCTGCGACGTCTGAGCGGGATCTGAGGCGCCGCTTGCCACGACTCAGTCGAGTTCGCCCTTCAGCGTCACGCAAAGGACGCGATCGACAGTCCACGGGTACGCGCGGCGGCGGACGCGAATCCGTTGCAGCAGGCGAAGCCGCGTCGGGTAGTTCGAAACCGTGGAAGTCGCCGCGATCGATTCACGAATTAATCACGAAGGCTGACCTGCGCGCGGTCGGCATCATATGCGCCACGGCATGTCTCTCACTTTTTTTGCTGGAATTTGTCGGTGCGGAAGATACCTACGCGCGTTTGTATCCGCCAAGCCCTTACTGGCCGGACCCTTACTGGGTGTTGCGTGTGAAAGCCTGGTGGGTGATGTGGATCCTCATCAGTTTTGTGCTGGTGCCGGTGATCGCGATGCTTTGCATGCGGACCAATGCGCTGCGCGATTGCAATCTTTCGTTTCAGGGCTTCGCAAAGCATTTTTGGATTTATGTGGGACTATTCGCGGCGGTATTTCCGGTAATCTGGATCGTTTCGCAAACCAAAGATTTTTACACTTTCTATCCTATGTATCCAGCGGCGGGGCGTTCGTGGAAAGATTTTCTGATGTGGGAAGGGATGTACGCGGGACAATTCATCGCCTTGGAATTTTTCTTTCGCGGATTTCTGGTGGGAGGTTTGTCTCGATACATGGGAGTGCTGGCTGTGCCCGCATCGGTGATGCCCTACATGATGCTGCATTTCACCAAGCCCGCGCCGGAGGCAGCAGCGTCGGTGGTGGCGGGATTCGTTCTAGGCTGGCTCGCGTTGAAATATAAATCGATTTGGGGCGGTGTTTGCGTGCACTGCGCTGTAGCTGTATCGATGGATTTGCTGGCGCTTTCGCATAAGAACCAGCTTCCCTGGACACATCACTGAGCTTTCGGCGTTGCGCGACTCCGACATCGATGCTGCGTTGAGGTGGCTTTGTGGTCGTGGCACCGGGCTTTGGCCCGACATCCGCATGCGCAATTATTTGGCGGATCTAACGAATGCCAACAAAAACGAAGATGCCGCCCTAAAGGGCGGCGCTACGAAACCGTGGCTACTCACTTAATCGGTGGGCAGTTCGGGCAAAGCGATGTCTTCGCCAGCGACCAGCAGGAACTCATTTTTGGCGCCGGTGATGCGATTGTGGCGGTAAGGCTTGTATTCCGCACTATGGTAAAACTCTTCGGCGACTGCTTTGGACGGCCACTCGATGATGATGAAGAGTGGGAGAAGTTTTCGCTGGCCTTCTAATCTTTTCACATCCTTGGTGCGCGCCAGGTAGCGGCCGCCCCGGCGCTCGACCATCGGCGTCACGTTCTTGAGATAATCCGCAACCCAGCTATCGTCCGTCACTTCGCTTTCTACGACAAAGTAGCAGCTCATTGGATCCTTCCGCGCGGAAATAGAAGCACGAATTATATATACCTTAGCGTCTGGTGCGAAGCAATGCGCAGGACAATTCGCGGAAAGGCGCCGAGATTGGCCCCGGAATTTGTTGAGCGGCGTGCTCACACCGCGCCGCTCATATCCACGTTTCCAATTCAAAACAAAACCCTTACCGAAAACCTTTTGCATATTCATTGCACACGAGGCGCTAACTCGTTACGCGCATCGCCCGCGAGCACCAAGTTTTCGAAGAAAATCACGTCGAGAAAATCGCGTCCAGATCGGCGAGGACGCGCGTAAGCGATCGGCTTGGATTAAGACAACGAACAGATTTAGAGGGTGCTTATTTGCCGCTAGCTAAGAATACCGAATCAATTTAGAGAGGTCTTTTCGATGAAGAAACCGATGGCAGCAGCAGTCGAGTTGGGGCGGCGAGGCGGACTAGCTCGAAAACGAAAAGCCAGCCGAATGGTCGTGTTGTGCTGGCTACGACTCATTTCCGTCTTGCTGAACCTGGAAAACCTGTTCACCGGCTGGAAAGACCCCGACCTGACGGAGACCGGGGATCGAGAGAGGCCAAGGCCAGCAGCGCAGGCTCGGCTTGAAGCCGCGCGCGGCCTTGGCCTTTGATTTTTGTTTCGCGTGAGCCCTGGTCCAGCATCGCAGCGCGCGCTCGGATCTCGTGCTCGCCGAACTCGGGCAGAGCGGCCTGTCCGAGTAGTGCGTGGTGGCCGGGCGCTTGAAGCGAGCGCCGACCTGCGGGCGATATCAGCGGGCTGAACAAGGACGACGCACGCAAGCGCTGGGGCGAGGAGCAGGTGCACTTTGTGGCGGCGCGGCTAAAGACATTGCCCCCGCCCGGCGGCGGAAGCCTGAAGGACGCGGTCGACGCGCGCGCGCTGCCCTATTATTGCCGGCGCGCATCCTTCCCGGCCGTGCTTCGGGAGTCAGCCCGTGCTCGTCGCCGCGCATGGCAATAGCCTCCGCGCGCTGGTGATGGTGCTGGAGCAAGCAGAAGCCTGCCACGGCATGCAGGCGATGGGAACTCGCGACCGGCGTGCCGATCGTCTACCGGCTAAAAGCCGAATTCGACGGTGGCGTCGAAGGAGGTGTTGGAGGATTGAGGGGTTTGTATCCGCTCCCGCTCGTGGAAGCGTGCAGCGACGTCGAGGGTGCGGGTTTTCAATCGCCGAAAGACTGCGCTGTTCGCCGCCGGGAACTGCGGATTCCTCGGAAACCGCCGCTGCCCGTCTAAGCCGTGCGCAACATCGCCAAATGGCAGCTGCCCGGGAGAGGTTTTGAAATTTACACAAGCGATATTCAGAGCGCAAATCGTTCCAGGCTGTCAACGCAACCGAATCCGCTGAAGTGAACAGCCAACCACGATAAAATTATTCCTGCTCATTGTCACCAGTACCGCGCCGACCTCAACCACAGCCGCATACTCCGCTAAAGTCATTGCACATTGATTCGCTTCAAGCGGGCGCTGATCCGTTGTGGAAATCTCTCTAACGGGATCTTGTTGGCGACCGCAACCACCTCGGCGCTCGCCGAACAGTGGATCAAATTCTGGCGCCGCAAATCGACCTCTCGCTTGTCTATCGTCTCGATACGCTCACCGGCGACGTCATCGCCTGCAAGTTCGCGCTCAATCCGAACAACCGAAGCGGTCGAGCCCGGCGCGTATGGCGTGACGCTGTGCTATCGCGGTGGCGACGGCGACGAAACCAAGCTGGCAGTACAGCCTCGTCGCAACCCGCCACGAGCAGGAAGGTGGGCGTGTTCCGTGTGAGCTACCGCACCAGGCCTGCATTTGCTATCTCTACTTCCAGCGCGAGAAGCAGGGCGACCGCGAAGTGGTACTGGATCAGTACGTGGTGTGCACGCTCATGGTGGACGGTTTTACCAAGGCAAGGCATTTTGCGCGCACCATTTACGCGCGCAATCTTGTGGTCTGGCGTGGTTTGATCGTCTTCAAAGTATGGCGAATTAGCGATATTGATAGCCGAGATCATTCCCGGCCATCGCGTCGCCTTCAAGGCCCCGTCGACTATCACGAAACCCGCGCCCGCTCAAGCCCCAACGGCTGCTTCACCGCGATTCCTTGCTTCGTCAGCATTAGCCAACAGTTCCAGTTGGAACATCTCGGTCGCGATGTCGGCGCCGCCGACGAACTCGCCCTTGATGTAGAGCTGCGGAATGGTCGGCCAATTCGCGTATTCCTTGATGCCCTGGCGGATTTCCGCGTCGGCGAGCACGTTGACGCCGACCACCGGCGCGCCGAGATAATCGAGGATCTGGATGACCCGGCCCGAGAAGCCGCATTGCGGGAACTGCGGCGTGCCCTTCATGAACAGCACGACGGGATTGTCGTTGATGAGCTTCTCGATGCGTTCACGCGTGTCGGACATTGGCGTTTACCCCTCAGCGCAAGGGGGTCAAGACGCCCAGCGGGAGAACGCTGCCGAATATAGAGCGCCGGGCCCGTAGCGCTAGCCGCCTGTGACGCTCATGTGGCGGCGCGTCGAGGCGTGGCTCCCGGTGCGCTCGATCAGGAAATCGTGGCCCCTGGGCTTGCGCGCGATCGCCGCGTGGATCGCGTCCTCGAGCGGCGCGTCGCTCTCCGAGCGGCGCAGCGGCGCGCGCAGATCGGCGGCGTCGTCCTGGCCCAGGCACATGTAAAGCGTGCCGGTGCAGGTGACGCGCACGCGGTTGCAGCTCTCGCAGAAATTGTGGGTGAGGGCGTGATGAAGCCGAGCCTGCCGCCGGTTTCGCCGACTTCGAAATAGCGCGCCGGACCGCCGGTGGCGTAGGGCGAGGGCTTCAAGTGTAAAGCGCCGCGCCAGCCGGCGCGCACTCGGTCAACGGCAGATACTGGTCGAACCGCGGTCCTCTCGACCTCGCCGAGCGGCATCACCTCGATGAAGGTCAAGTCGTAACCTCGTCCGTGCGCCCAGCGACCATCATCGGGCGCTCTTCCTCGTTGACGCCCTTCAGCGCGACGGCGTTGATCTTGACCTTAGGCCGGCGCTTTCGGCGGCGTCGAGCCCGCTCATCACCTTGTCGAATTCGCCCCAGCGGGTGATCGCCTTGAATTTGTCGGGGTCGCAGCGTGTCGAGCGAGACATTGACGGCGCAACGCCGCGTCGCACAGCTCTTGCCGCGTAACGGGCGAGTTGCGAGCCGTTGGTGGTGACGAGTCAGTTCCTCGAGCCGCCCGTCCGAATGCGGCGCGACAGCGCTCCAGAACAGGGTCATGATGCTCGCGCGCACCAGCGGCTCGCCGCCGGTGATGCGCAGCTTCCGCGTCCAGCCGGACGAAAGTCGGAGCACAGCCGCTCCATCTCCTCGAGCGAGAGCATCCCGCTTCGGCAGAAACCTCATGTCCTCGGTCATGCAATAGACGCAGCGAAATCGCAACGGTCCGTCACCGAGACGCGTATGTAGGTGATGGCGCGTCCGAAGGGATCGACGAGCGGCGCGGGGAGCGGCCATGTGCGTGCGCGTCATTGCGCGAACTGATCGGACGCGCGGAAAAGCACGGGCGCCGCGACAGGATACAGCGGCGCCTTGAAGCCTTCGCGCCTCGCGCCTGCGGTGAAGATCGCTACGGCGCTTGAAGCAACGCGCAGAGGAACGGATCACTTCGTCACCTCCGCCCCGACCGACGTCGCGCTGTTCGTAGAGATCTTTCACGTCGTCGTTGGTCATGCGGATGCAGCCGGAGGATACGGCCTGGCCGATCGTGTCGGGCTCGTTGGAGCCGTGGATGCGGTAGAGCTGCCGAGGTACATGGCGCGCGCCGCCAGCGGATTGTCGATGCCGCCCTTCATGTGGCGCGGCAGGTCGGGCGGCCGCTTCAACATTTGCGGCGGGCGGGTCCAATCCGGCCATTCGCGCTTCATGGCGATCGTACGCCGCCCCAGGTGAAGCCGGGGCGGCCGACGCCGATGCCATATTTGAGCGCCTGGTTGCCGAGCACGAGATAGAGCCGGCGTTCTAGCGTGGAGACGATGATCGTGCCCGGCGAATATCGCCCGCTGTCATTAACAGTTTCCGCGGGATCGGCGAAACCAACGGCCGCGCGTCGCCTGCGGGCGCAAACGCCGCGGGCGCGAACAGCGAATCGCTGCCAGCGCCGCGGGCGCGGCGGCGAACGTGAATGCTGCGATCAACCCCGACTTCAACAACGCAATAATGCGCATCTCCAGGTCCCTGCTGCGCGACGTCTGCCTATCAGTCGGCGCCTACTATTAGCTAACGCCCCATCGGGCCCCTAAGCGGCGGGACCTGCGGCTTTCGCAAGGAACGTAATTCATCGGGGAAAGTTACCACGCGCGCAACTGCCTGCACGTTCCAGACCGCGAATTGCGGATGCTGTAAAATGTAGCAGCACGCGCCACAGGTGCAATATCGCGCAGCGAATTCTTTCGCCCGAACGCGGGCGCAGGTCACGCCATTGGCTTGCCCGTGGTCATGAACACCGTGCAGTTATTGGCGGCAAGCGAGGCGAGCGATTCGCCGAACGTCATCGGCAAGGTGGTGTTGGCGGCCAACCCCAGGGATTGTGGCAGCGTCAGCATTTGCGCGGTCCCGTTGCAAGCGACGACGCTGGAACATGTGGTCAGCGACGAGGTCGCCGGTGACGTTGTTTTCGACGTAAACGGCTGTCCTGACCGCTGCTGAAAGCCGCTGCGAGTTGCGTGCTGTAGAGAACTCAAGAAGTGGCGGCGCGAAGTCAGATATAGACAGCGAGAAACCGCCAACTGTTGCGGCCGGTGATCTTCCGTCAGCGCGTAGCCGCTGCCGCCGCTGATGCCGGCGTCGAGATTGCTCGCCGGTGTTGAGCTGCCGTGGGGGGCGCTCGGTTGGGCGTTCAGTTGCGCGTAGGCTTCGATCAGTTCCGGCCACGGCGCGCTGCCATTGGCGAACTCCAGATGTGAGCCGTTGGCCCAGGGAATCGGCCCCCGGCATCGTGGCAACTGACTATTGACGGTCACGTAGTCCGCGTTGCCGTTGACGAAGAACCGCACGCCGTAGTTGCCGTTGCCGTCTCGTGATCATCAACTCGATCGCCGCGATCCTGCAAAGCGACATCGGCGATCGACGAGACGAAGTAGCAATCGCCGTCGAGGCCCTGGTTGACGTCGGTGTAGATCGGCGCGCCCGATGCACCGTAAAGCGAGTTCGACGACGGCTGGATCTTGCGACCCGGATTGGTTATGCCTATCGGCGCCACGTTCATGCTTGGCAGATCAGTTGCCGGGACCCACTTGCCGATCAATTCGCCGACGTGTGCGCGGTCGTGGTAGCGCTGAGATTGCCGAGAGGAACCGATCGAGGCGCCGCCGTCCAGGTGGCGTTGGCGGCATCGCCATCGATAAGGCTGTCGGAGATGTCTTTGACGTAGGTCGACGTGGATATGCCGCCGTTGGCGCGGCGTCGAAGCCCAGAGTCTGCAGCGTGCTGAATTTGCCCGCGGTCATGCCGCCGGTCGCGGCGTCCTGCACGATCTTCAGCATGGAGGAATAGCTCAGCAAATCGTCGGCCATGAGGCTGGCGACGTCACCCTCGATGCCGGGGTGGCTGATCGTCGGTGTCGGTGGCGGCGGTCTGCGTGACGGCGGCGACCGAAACGCTCGACCAGACGTGGCCATCAAACACTTTGATCGACACCGAGTGGCACCGGCGCCCGTTCCGCCGACATCGGTGAGCTGCGCCAACTGCGCGGGCGTGAGGTCATGCCAGGCGCTTGGCCAACGCCTGACCGTTGAGCAACAGCTTTGCGCCGTCGGAGCCGCTGTCCATGAAGGCGTATTCAGTTATCGCGTTCGCCGCCAGGGTCGGTCACGGACGCGATAAGGGTCGATGCGGCGATCGAGCGTCCCGCGATGACCAACTCGTTGTTGACCGCGACGGTCGGCGGCGCGGCGGTCGTGACCGTCACGGTCGCCGCGACAAGCCGGCGGCCCCGTCGTAACTCTCCACCGTGACGCTATCGCTCCAGAATCGCGCCGCCAGATCGTCGATCCGGCGAGTTGCGCGGCGGTGACGACGTAGGCCTGACCCGCGGTCAACGTCTTGCCGTTGAGAACCATGTCGCCGCTGTCCACGGCGTCCGTGAAGGAATCTCGTGGTGCTCAGCACCTGGTTGACGATCGATCCGATCAGCGTCGAGGCGGCGATCTTTTGCCCCTCGTGGATGATGGCGGTCTCCGTCAGGTCGCGGCCGTCACGGTTTTCACGGGCACCGCTGCGTATTCGTGGTTGCAAGGTCAAGGAGGAGCGTGGCGGTCCATCGCCGGGCCGGCGAAATGCTTTAACTCTGGAAACCAGGCAGCGGCTTGCCGAGTTGCGTTCCCTCGGTCGGCGGCGCGCTCTTCATCGCGCACGTGGACGGTTGCGGTGGGCATGTTCAAAAGCTCCTCTTATTGCCGACCCGAAACGATCGGCAGTTGCGAAAACCTCGGAAATCGGCGTCCGAGGTTTTTGCCCGAGCCGTGTGGTGGTTCACTGCGGTTGCTCAAATTGGTTGTAATGCGCGTAAAAGTTGTATTCGGACGTAAGTGACCCTGACGGCGGAGGAGGGCAGTCAGGACTGGAGAAAATTAACAGCCGGTCGCGGGGGAGCGCGGGGCCTCGGTCCGGCCAGCGCCGGAATGTTGGCCGCTTTGCGCCTTCGGGAGAAGGGGGCCGCGACCCGGAGAAGGATCGTGGTCGCGGCGGCTTGAGAACCTGCGAGCCCCCGCTGCCGTGTGAAGCGAATGCTCTGCCGCTGAGCTCCGCGCCATTTAATCCGAGGATGCGCCCTGTTTCGATCAACTGGAACGGGGAGTCAACGAGGGACCTGACGCTAGTCAGGTGCGTCGTTGAAAATGGGAACCCGCCCCTCTCCGCCTCTTTGCGGGGAGAGGTCCATGGAGACGCCGCCAAGAGAAGCGTTCCCTTGAGGTGAGGGGCCGGGGCGGTCAGCTGGGTACGGCTGGGTACAACCCGTTGAGAGACGAAACGGATTGCGGGATGAGGGCGGCGCGGTTGCAACGATATGGCTAGTCCCCCAGGCCCCTCACCCGGCCTCTCCCGCAAAGAGGCGGGGAGAGGAGATGACGCACCACCTCATTCCAGAGTGACGCGCGTGCGCGGCGCCTTTTCAGTCTTCCAACGACCGTGCCTCCTCGGGCAACATGATCGGCACGCCGTCGCGGATGGGTAGGCGACTTTGGCGGCGCGGGAAATCAATTCCTGCCGCGCGGAGTGACGTTGAATGTCGCACGCGTGACGAGGACGGCGGATCTCCAGAAGGCGGGCATCGACCCGCGTCGGCTCGCGCGCGGGCGCCTGCAGTTTTCGCTTCATCCATTGTCGCCCCTCGGTTGGCCTGGGATTTCACCAGCGTCGCTCATTGATTCGTCATACAAACTCGTCGCGCCGCGCTTGGCCGGAGCAGCGGCTGTCTAGCGCGTGTGGTGGACCTCCTGGAGGCCGAAGACCGGCGTGGCGAGCCCCTCCATGCGCGCTTTCAGTTGCAGAGCGAGGTAGAGCGAATAAAACGCGACAGGTGCAGATTGCCGCCGTGGAACCAGAGCCCTTCCTGCTGCGTCGGCTTCCACATGTTGCGCGGCTCACCCTCCCAAGGCCCCTGGATCGCCCGGCGTTCCGGATCCGAGTCCCCAACATTTGCCGACCTTGTCGGCGCCACGTCCTCAGAGACGACTTCTCGCGACGTTCCTGTTCATCGACTGAAAGCCGGTCGCGCAGACGATGGGATCGACGGGCAGCTCGGTCCCGTCCGAGAGCTCGACCGATCTGGCGTTGAGGCGGCGGATTTCGACGCCGCTGCGAACCGCGATCTTCGCCGCTCGCGATAAGCTCCGACGCGCCGACGTCGATATAATAACCCGAGCCTGAGCGAAACGCCTTCATCATCAGGCCCGGGACTTCGTCGGCGAAATCGAGCCGGAAGCCCGATGCGGCGAGCCTCTCGTAGAATGCGCGATCGCGCTCGCGGATCTCACGTATAGCGGGGATTTGGCCTCGATGCATGATGGCGAACGGTGTCGAGGCGAAGATCATGTCGGCCTTTCTCGGTCGTGACGCCGCTCGCCAAGCCTGCTCGGAATAGAGCGGTTCGAAGCCCGCACTTGCATCAGCGTTTCCGACTTGACGACTAGCGTCGACGACCGCTGCAGCATGGTCACCCGGGCCGCCGAAGTCCCAGAGGTCCGCGGCAACGTCATGCGCCGAGCTGTTTGGCCCGACCACAAGGCAGGCCTTGCTCGCTGGCCGCTCTGATATCCGCTCGAATGAATGATTTCGCCGGCGAAGTCCGAGGCGCCCGCGAACGCCGGCTCGTTTGGCGGTCCGTAGGCCCCAGTCGCAAAGACGAGCTGACGGGGCCGCAGCTCAACCTTGCGTCCCTCGCGATCTGACTTCGACCGTCCATGGTCTTCGACGCTCGTCATACGGCGCCGCGCGTGCACTCAGCCGCAGTCCAATAGTCGAGCTCCATCACCTCGCACATACATTTCCAACCAATCCGCCAGCTTGTCCTTGGGCGTGAATACCGGCCAGTTTTCGGGAAGGGAATATGAGGCAGATGGTCGTACCAGACCGGATCGTGCAAGACGAGCGTGCGATAGCGGCAGCGCCAGGAATCGCCGGCCGCGCATTCCTCTCCAGGATGATCGTCGGCACGCCGAGCTGTTTGAGCCGCGCGCCAAGCGCGATCCCGCCTTGCCCTCCGCCGACGATCAGGCAATAAGGCTGCGTCGATGTCCCCAGCGCGGCCTGTTCGGCGCTTCGCTCCTCGAACCATTGTCGCGGCGTCCATAGACGCCATGCTCGATCCCCATGGGCCGGGTCGGCCCTTGCGCTCCTCGAAGCCTTTCAGCTCCTCGAGCGTTGTCAGCAGCGTGAAGGCCTTCCGTCTTCTGAGCCGAGAACGCCGCGGCCTCGCCCCACCGCGGTCTCGAAACGAAGCCAGGCTTCGATCGCCCCGTCGGCGTCGCCGCTCGCCTTCGACGCGCCAATGCGAGGGCGAGCGGCGCGAGATTGGCCGCGAGCATCGCCGCGATCTCGCCGCGGCTCTCGAGCGTCCTGATGTTCCAAGTGAAGGCGACGATGTCGCGCCAGTAGCATTCGACGCCGAACAAACGATGTTGCAGCGTCGATATCGCGCCGGCGCAAGGCGCTGTCGAACTGCTCGAGCCACGCCGAGGCCTTGTGCCTGCTTCGGCGATTTCGTCATCGAGTCCCTCCCTTTCCCGTCGCTGCCTACTCCCGCGGCCTCAGCGTTTTCATCAGCGGCGCCGGATCCGAGGACGGCGACGGGATCGCGACGCCAATGCTCGCCAGCGTATAGCGCACGCGCCGCAACGCCTCGCGCGAGCGGGCGCCCATCTCGGACGCGACGCCGGTGGCGATCGTGTCGATGACGGCCATATGCGCATAGCGCGACTCGTCGGCATAAGCGCGTTGTGATCCTCGGCGATCGACGGGAATGACGATCTCCGCCGCCGCGGCGAGCGGCGTATTCGGCCGGCGTCATGGCGATCGTCGCCGCGCCGTACGAGCGGGCGATCTCGATCGCGCCGACCACAGTTTCGAACGCCGCTGTTGGAGATCGCAAAGGCGACGTCGCGCTCGCGCAGAGTGGCGGCGGACATCCGCTGCTGATGGCCGTCGATGTAGGCGCAGACGGGAAGCCCGAGACGGAACAAGCGCAATTTCGCGTCCTCGACGATGGCCGCCGACCGCCGCCCTGGCCATATATGTCGAGCCGCGCCGCCCGGGCGATCGTCGTGATCGCCTCTGCGACCGCTCCGGTGTCGAGTTGCTCCAGGCAGTCCCGGATGGCGTCGGAGGCGCGGATCATCACCGACCGCGCGATCTGGCCCGCGTCATCGTCGAACACGCGATCGGTCTTCAGATAGACGGCCGCGACGGCCAGCGTCGTGGCGAGCCGGACCTTGAATTCGCTGAACGATGAACAGCCAACGCTGCGGCAGAACCGGGTCACGCTTGGCTGAGAGACACCCGCGCGGGTCGCAAGATCGCCGATGCTCAGCAGTGTCGCGCCCTGATAATCCGCGACAATTGCCTCGGCGACGCGCCGCTCAGCCGGCGACAATTCGTGCTCGATCCTTTGGATGCGCGAAACGAGGTCGATTGGCGCCGCCTCGCCATTGGAGGCGCGACTCTCGCTTTTCGTGGGGCGAGTGCGCTTGCTCTCGATGATGCCGATTCTTTGAGACGCCATGGAGCCGAAGCCGCGAGAAGCGGCGCTCCTCACTCGTGCGCCGCATTGCCGTAGTCCGTGAAACAGAATTACATAGCCGGCGTCCAAGCGCAACCGAAGGGGTACAATGCGCCGACTTCGCGGCGGCGAGGCTCCGAGCTTGGCCTGGTTCGCAGGCCGCTGTGCAGAGCCTGCGCAGGGCCGCGCCAGGAGGGGGCAGACGCGAATATCTTTTGCGCTTGCGTCGGCCGAAGGACTTGTAACATATTTTCAAAATGGGAGGCGCGTTCGGGCGCGCGCGCAGCGCCGATCGCAATCAAGCCGAGGCCGGAAAAACGGCCGTTGCGGCGCGGCGGATCAGCCGCCGCGCGCGGGAGAGGACCTTGAGGTAGAGCGCATAGCCGCCGGTCAGCCCAAAATGGTCGTGAGGAACGCGACCAAACTCTACGAGACTCGCTCGGGCGCCGTGCATGCGCTCGAGGAAGTTTCGTTGGAAGTGCGCGAAGGCGAATTTCTCTGCATTCTCGGGCCGTCCGGATGCGGCAAAACCACGTTGCTTTGGTCGATGGGGGGGCTGCACACTCTGACCTCCGGCGAATCCGGCTCGGACGAGAGCGCATCACGCAACCGCACCCCGAAATCGCGATGATCTTTCAGGACGCCAATCTCCTGCCGTGGCGCAATTTGTTGAAGAACATCGCGCTTCCCTTCGAATTGAAACGCCGCAGGCCGGACTACGAGCGCATCTCGCATTTGCTCGAGCGCGTGAATCTCAACGGCTTCGAGAACAAGTATCCCGCGCGAGCTTTCCGGCGGCATGCAACAGCGCGCCTCGATCGTGCGCAGCCTCGCGGTCGACCCGTCGGTCCTGCTGATGGACGAGCCGTTCGGCGCGCTCGACGCCTTCACCCGCGACGAGATGAACCTGCTGATCCAGGAAATCTGGCTGGAGACCCGGAAGACCATCGCCTTCGTCACGCATTCGATCGCGGAAGCGATCTTTCTCGCCGATCGCGTCGTGGTCATGTCGGCGCGGCCTGGCCGGGTCGCCGCGGTCTATCGACATCGACATCCCGCGCCCGCGCGCAGTGGAGATTTAAACGCGAGCCCGACTTCATCGCCCGCGTGCTGGAGATCAAGGCGAGCATCGATCACGGCCGCAAGCAGGCGGCGGGCCTGGTCGTGGCCTGAGAGGGGGTTCGCGTGGATAAGGCGCTCAGCGAAAAGATCCCCAATTCAATCGCAAGGAGAAGGCCGCGGCGAGTGGACTTGGCGGCGGCATTGGCATTGGCGGCAATCGCACGCAACTCGAGACCCTGGTGATCATCCTGGTCGCTGTGATCATCATTGGAGGCGCCGAAGGGCTGCTCCGCGCTATTCAACGTTCCGCAGTACATTCTTCCGAAACCCAGCCAGATCGTCGTGGCGCTGTTTACCGAATGGCATAACATCTGGCCGCATCTGTTGGTGACGCTCTACGAACTGATCGTCGGCTTCGCGATCGGCGGCTCGATCGGCTTCGTTATGGCCGCGGTCATCACGCAGTTCCCCTTCGTCGAGAAGGTGGTCACGCCCTATATCCTCTTGTTGGTGACGACGCCGATGCTGGCGCTCGTGCCGCTGTTGATCCTGCGCTTCGGTTTCGGCAGCGAGCCGCGCATCATCGCGGTGGCGCTCGCCGCGGGCCCGATGGTGATGATCAACTCGGCGACCGGCTTCCGGCGCGTCGATCTTGCCGAAGATCGCGCTCGCCCGCTCTTTCGGCGCAAACACGCTGCAGATCTTCACCAAGATCCGCATCCCCATGGCGATGCCGATGATCATCGTCGGGCTGATGGTCGGCTCGATCTTCGGCTTGCTGACGACGATCGGCGCGGAAATGGTGGGCGGCGCCGAGGGACTGGGCAACCGGCTGACCTACTATTCGTCGCTGATCCGCATGCCGCAGTTCTTCGCGATCATCCTCATCCTCGCGATCATCGGCATCTCGATCTACGTGTTCTTCTTCTGGTTCGGAAAGAAGTGGGCCAGCTGGGAGGCGTGAGCGCCTGCGACCCAGCTAAAATCGGACAATCGCGGGCGTCAGTCGGAAGTTTCGCGACGAGGAACGTCAATGACCGCACCGACTGAGGCATAGCTTCCTGATGAGCCGTCGCCGGCTGCTGACGCTTGCGGCGCCGGCTTATCGGCCGCCGCGCTGCGCGGCGTCTACGCGCGCTCCGCCGCCGACACGATCCGCTGGGTTTCGCCGCGCGGCACGATCGAGGTGCTCGACGACTATCCCTATTGGGTCGGCAAGAAGTTCGGCTATTTCGGCGATATCGCGACCGACGCTCGAGCCAGGACCTTCGGACGCCACGGCCGCAGTCAAACTCGTCGACCAGAACCAGGCCGACATGGGCTAGCAATTCGTTTTGTTTTGTGTGGTTACTCGTTTCAGCATGCTTGCTTCGGCGGTTTCATTGCGGCGCAAGATACCAGGCCCGCGCTGATAACTCCGGCAACCATGCCTCGCATCGGCTCTGTCGATGAGCGCTTCCAGTCCTATAACATTGAGATGGTCGAAGTAACCGGCGGCCGCTTTTGGAAGCCTTACGCCAGCAAAGCCGACGCGAGTCCATCCGCAAAGCAACCCGGCTCCAATCAGCCCGCCGGCATGGACCCTTCGCTCTATCAATACCGGCCGCCAATCAACCTCGCCAACCCTCGTCTGCGCAAGCTGGCCGCGGCTCTGGGCCCGGCTTATCTCCGCGTCAGCGGGACGTGGGCCAACACAACCTTCTTCCAGAACTCGGACGATCCCGCGCCTGCAACTTCGCCGAAGGGCTTCAACGGTGTGCTCACACGCACTCAATGGAAGGGTGTGGTTGAGTTTTCCCACGCAGCCAATGCGGAAATCGTTACATCCTTCGCCATCAGTCCAGGAACCCGCCGACGCTGCCGGCATCTGGATTCCGGACCAGGCAAAACAATGGGTCGATTACACCAATTCCATTGGCGGCCACATCGTGGCTGCCGAATACATGAATGAGCCGAATATTGCCGAGATCGGCGGCGCACCTAAAGGCTACGATGCCGCGGCCTATGGCCGAGACATTGCCATCTTTCGCGCGTTTGCAAAGCAGGCTCTTCCTGGACTCATTTTGCTCGGCCCCGGTTCCGCCGGCGAAGGCACGCTGATGACTCCATCTTCAATGAATATGCTGTCGAGCGCAAACCTGCTCACGGCCACAGGCCCGGTCTTCGATGCCATCTCTTACCATTCATACGGAGCAGTCTCCAGCCGTTGCGCGATGTTTGGCGCCGCGGCTACCACGACTCCTGAGGCTGCGCTCTCCGAAGAGTGGCTAGCCCGCCCCGGCCGCATCGAAGAATTCTATGGCGGAATTCGCGATCGGTTTGAGCCCGGAAAACCCCTCTGGAATACCGAAACAGCGCAGGCTGCCTGTGGTGGCGACCGCTGGGCCTCCACCTTCCTGGATAGCTTCCGTTATCTCAACCAGCTTGGCACCCTGGCCAAAAGTGGCGTTCAGGTGAACATGCATAATACTCTTGCAGCCAGCGACTACGGCCTGCTCGACGAGAACACTTACGCTCCACGCCCTAACTACTGGGCAGCGCTCCTATGGCACAGGTTTATGTCCACCACCGTCCTCGATCCCGGCCCATCGCC
Source organism: uncultured Acidobacteriota bacterium (assembly GCA_963838475.1). Taxonomy (GTDB): domain Bacteria; phylum Acidobacteriota; class Terriglobia; order Acidiferrales; family UBA7541; genus Palsa-295. Next base: position 18,181 of record CAWIRJ010000002.1, on the reverse strand, counting down.
TGCACCCAGTCTGCATCTCTTCGCACATTGTCTTCGCAATCAACCTGGCGGCGTTGCACTGCTAGTGATCAATGCAAACCGCGATGGACCGCAGTTTCTCAAAATTCCTTTCGCCAGCGAACGCTACACCCTCTCGGCTGAAACTCTACAGGACAGCCACGTTGAATTGAATGGAGTCGAACTTCAACTCGGAGCAGATGACGCTCTTCCGCAAATGAAAGCGATTCCGAATCGCGCCGGTGCGATTGCGTTTGCGCCTGCAAGCATTACGTTTCTTGCCCTGCCCAAGGCCAGCAACCCAGCCTGCCAATAACACGGGCGCCGTGACCCCGCGCTCTGCTATAGAATTTCGTTGACGGAGACTTTATGCCAGACCCAATGTTGTGATATCGGCCTGATCGGCCTCGCTGTCATGGGCCAGAATCTTGTCCTCAACATGAACGACCACGGCTTCAAAGTCGCCGTCTTCAACCGTACGGTTTCAAAAGTAGACGCCTTTCTCGCCGATGAAGCAAAAGGCACGCAGGTTGCCGGAGCCCACTCCATCGAAGAGTTCGTTGGCCTGCTCAAACGTCCGCGCCGCGTCATGCTCATGGTAAAGGCCGGCGACACCGTCGACCAGATGATTGACCACGTTCTCCCTTACCTCGAAGCCGGCGACATTGTCATCGACGGCGGTAACTCGCTCTTTACCGATTCCAATCGCCGCACCAAAGATCTCGCCGCGAGAGGAATTCTATTCATTGGCACCGGCGTCTCCGGCGGCGAGGAAGGCGCGCGCTTCGGCCCCTCTATCATGCCCGGCGGCAATCCCGCAGCGTGGCCGCACGTGAAGGACATATTCCAGGCTATCGCCGCCAAAGTCGAAGATGGAACCCCATGTTGTGACTGGGTTGGTGAGGACGGCGCCGGCCACTACGTAAAAATGGTTCACAACGGCATTGAATACGGCGATATGCAGCTCATCTGCGAAGCCTATGACTTGCTGCAGCGCGGCCTCAACCTTAGCGCCGATGAACTGCACCAGGTCTTCACGGATTGGAACCAGGGCGAACTGGACAGCTACCTCATCGAGATATCAAGCCATATCTTCGCCAAACAAGACGAAGACGGACAACCTATTGTGGACAAAATCCTCGATACCGCCGGCCAAAAAGGAACCGGTAAGTGGACCGTCTTCAGCGCCCTCGATCTCGGCCAGCCCGTGACACTCATCGGCGAATCCGTCTTCGCGCGTTGTCTGTCGGCCCTCAAGGAAGAGCGCGTCGCCGCATCCTCCATCCTTGAGGGCCCCGCCTTGAAAGTCGTCGAAAGTGACCGCGTCGCCTTTATTGAAGATGTACGCCGTGCCCTGTATTGCTCTAAGATCGTCTCTTATGCGCAAGGTTACATGCTGCTCAAAGCTGCCGCCAAAGAGAATGGCTGGAACCTTAACATGGGCGGCATTGCGCTTATGTGGCGCGGCGGATGCATAATTCGCAGCCGTTTTCTGGGCAAGATCAAAGAAGCCTTCGACAAGAACCCGGTTATAGACAATCTGCTCCTTGACGGCTTCTTTTCCGGCGCTCTCAATCGGTACCAGGCCTCTTGGCGCAAAGCGATCGTTCATGCTGTCGAAATGGGCGCGTCCACTCCGGCGTTTTCAACCGCTCTCAATTTCTTCGACGGTTACCGCACCGCGCGGTTGCCCGCAAACCTTCTGCAGGCGCAACGCGATTACTTCGGCGCGCACACTTATGAGCGCATCGATCGGCCACGCGGCCAGTTCTTCCACACTAACTGGACCGGCCGCGGCGGCCGCGTCTCATCTTCAACTTATAACGCCTAGCTCATTCAACATTGTGCTCCCACGCATATTCACGCGCCGGTGTTCACAATTCATCTTCTCTCCTCGCCGGGCGTCCGGACGCTGGCTCGATATAGCTTCTACCTGATAAGGTGTCAAACATGCCAGACAAACTGGAGAACCGTTCCAGGTCAGCGCCGCCACGATTCTCTTTTACCAACAAGGTAAGTGCGTCCAACAAGATACCGCGCCAGATCAATCGTAACCTCATCTTCAACCAGATCCGCACTCGGCAACCTATCTCGCGTGCCGACCTGGCCCGTGTCTCCGGGCTTCAACGAAGCACCGTTTCCCTCATTGTCGAGGAGTTACTCGCGGATCGTTGGATTGTTGAGGGATCGATGGGTCGGCTTCCCCGTGGCCGCAGGCCCACTTTTCTTAATGTGAACAACCAACGCGGCGTACTTGCTTTGGATATTCATCCTTCTCAAACCACGTTGGCTGTAACGGACCTGGGCGGCAAGATTATTTCCCAGAGCCTGATTCCACTGCCTGAAGATCCTCAAAAAGTGATTGCTACCATTGTAGGTGCCATCCAACAAATCATCGCAGCCAACATGGACCGCTCTTTCGATGGCATTGGGATAAGTCTGCCCGGGCGTCTTGATCTTAACCCTGCTAAATCCGTACTTGGCCGGCCGCGTACAAACAAGCCGATCTTCGCACCAAACATCCGCTGGCCGATTGCACAAATCAAATCGAGTGTCGAACAAGCCACAGGGCTGCCTGTCGTCGCTGACAATGTGGCCAACGCCTGCGCTTTGTCGGAAGTCTGGTTCGGCGACAGTGACGGAATGCATGATCTGGTGGTCGTCAATGTCTCTGAAGGATTGGGAACAGGCATCTTTGCAAACGGCCGCATTCTCCGCGGGGAAAGCGGGTCCGCGGGCGAGTTCGGTCACGTCCAGATGGACCCTTATGGCTTGACTTGCGGCTGTGGAAGCAAGGGATGCTGGGAAACTCTGGCTGCCAACCCGGCCGGCATGCGTTACTACACAGAAGTTGCTAACAAGCCTTCGCCGCCCTTTGAGGTCTTCTCAAGTTGGCGGAGAAAGGCGATCCTGCGGGAAGGAAGGCCGTCGATCGAATGTGTACCGCTCTCGGTCGCGGCATGCACATGATTGCCTCTGCACTCGCGCCTTCTGAAATTATCGTCGTGGGCGACATCACAACACTTTGGCAATCTCGGCCGGCCCGTTGATTGAGAACGAAATGCTTCGCCTCCCATTAGCCGCTGTTCCGCGTCTCGCCCCGCGCAGGAAGGAAACAAGGCAAGGCTGCGAAGCGCTGTCGCTCTCGTGATGCACGAAACTCTGCTATGACGGCGCCCATCTTCGCGTTTCCCTGTACCTTGTCGCGCCTGGCGCAATGCACCAACAAAGATAGGATGGCGCCATGAGAATCTGCTTTCTTTTGAAGGTCCGGCAAGAAAGGCTCGAAGAGTACAAGCAGGCCACGCTCATGTCTGGCCTGAGATGCTCGATGCGCTCCGTAACACTGGCTGGCGCAATTACTCTCTATTCTTGCGGCCCGACGGCCTTCTTGTCGGCTATCTCGAATGCGACAACTTTGATCGATCCTGCGCAGCGATGAAGAATCATTCCGTCAATAGCAGATGGCAAGCCGAAATGTCTCCATTCTTTGAAGCGCTTAGCGGGAACGCGCCAGATGAGCGCATCTTTCCGCTCGAGGAAGTATTTCATCTCGAGTAATATATCCCTACATTGAGGTGAGGTCACAATGAAACTCGCATCTGCAATCGTTATCGCAGTCTTTCCATCCCTTCCCTGCGCAATCTCCGGGCAAGGCAGAAGTCTTTACTTCCACTCAGCTTAGCTAACAGTTCGTTCAACTCGCTCAGACGGCAAAAGCCAAAGGCAGTAGCGGTATCACTTTGGGAGCCTATGGAACGCATGCGCTCATGCTTTCCCAAAGAACAGCAAACGGAGCCGCCGAGATTCACGCCCACTTCGATGACGTCATGATGGTGATGGAAGGCAAAGCGACGCTCATCACCGGCGGCGAGGTGATCGACCCCCATGCCGGGAGCAATGGAGAGACCACGGGTTCCGGCATCCGTAATGGCATCATCCAAAACATTGCCGCCGGCGATCTGGTTCACATTCCAGCAGGCACCCCTCACCAGTTGCTCATTGCTTCTGGAATCACATACAGCGCACTGGTGATCAAGGTGAAAGAATGACTGCATGCATCCGCCATTGAAGGAGGGCGCAAGCACTTAAGCTGGCTCACATTCATGTAGTCTGACTCTTGAACGGAAATTGGACCACAGGTCGTATCATGAAAATCCTGCAAATAGCCGACGAAGTCCGCTACTCAAGCATGTCCACCGAAGAGGCTGCGCTCAACCTTCCTGCTTGGGGACCTCTTCGCCCCCGGCTCCGTTCAGCTTGTCTATGTCGATCTCGACCGGACGTCATCGGCTCCGCGCGTCCCGCTCGCTGAACCGTTGCGCTCTTCTGCCCCAGCCTGCTGCGCGCCAGTCGTTCACAGAGCGTCGCGAACTGGCCGTCTTTAACATCGGTTCGAGGGCGCCATCCAGATCGACGACGAAAGTTACTTGTTGGATAAGCGAGACGCGCTCTACATCGGCCGTGGACAGCACGCAATCTCCTTCTCCAGCGCAAGCCCGGACACTCCGGCAGAGTTCTATCTGCTAAGTTATCCTGCTCACGCCGTGCATCCCCTCACTCTTGTGCACGCCGCATCTTGTTTCGCACAACGATCGGCGACCCTGCCACTGCCAATCTCCGCTCCATTCACAAGCTCATTCATCTTGAGGGCGCATCAAGCTGCCAGCTAGTAATGGGGTTCACAACACTGCACTCCGGCAGCGTATGGAACACCATGCCGCCCCACACCCACATGCGCCGCTCGGAGGTCTATCTTTACTTCGATCTTCCGGCTGACCAGCGCGTCGTCCATCTCATGGGACCAGCCAACCAGACACGCCATCTCCTTGTCGCCAACCAGTCATCTCGCCATTGTGGTCCATTCACGCCGGCGTCGGCACCGCCAGTTACTCCTTTTGCTGGGGTATGGGCGGCGAAAATCAGGTCTACACCGACATGGACCCGCTCCGCATCGCAGACCTTCTCTAACTCCGGCACTCACAAGGAGAAGCCTTTTGATCCTCGACTCCTTTCGACTTACCCGCAAAAACGCGCTCGTCACCGGCTCATCCCGGGGAATGGGCGCAGCCATCGCCGTCGCTCTTGCTCAGGCTGGCGCAAATGTCGCGCTCCACGCCTCGACATCTGTCCCCGCAGACGTCGTTCAGAGCGTGGCTGAAACCGGCGTCCGCCAGGTCGCGCTTACCGCCGACCTCCGGCATCCTGACCGCGCCCCGGAACTCATCGAGCAGACCATCGCCGCACTCGGCACCATCGACATACTCATCAACAATGCTGGCATCACGCGTCGCGCTCCCGCCGTCGACTATTCTCTCGAAGACTGGGACGACGTCCTGGCCACGAATCTTACCAGCGTCTTTCGCCTCTGCCAATGCGCCGCCCGTCCCATGCTTGAGCAAGGTTTCGGAAAAATTGTCAACATCGCTTCGCTGCTCAGCTTTCAAGGTGGAATCACGGTCCCAGCCTATGCAGCCGCCAAGGGCGCCGTCGCTCAACTTACCAAGGCCTTCGCCAATGAGTGGGCCGCTCGAAACGTCCAGGTGAATGCCATTGCACCTGGCTACATGGCCACCGAACTCACTCAGGCTCTCCAGAACAACCCTACTGCGCTCCGCCAAATCCTCGAGCGCATTCCTGCTGGTCGCTGGGGTTCAGCCGCAAGATGTTGCCGGAGCCGCGGTCTTCCTGGCCTCCCCTGCAGCGACTACGTCAGCGGACACATCCTCGTGGTTGACGGCGGATGGCTGGCCCGCTGATCCGCCCTCGCCCGCTTCGTTGCGTCCGTTGCCAACCCTATAGCCAAAGATCCGATTTGCTGGGACCCCCGATTAGGGCTCTTGCGCTGTGGTGTTGCAGCCGTCTTCCAATTGATCACATGATAGATTGCCTGCTCGGTGCCCAAGTTTCTCAAGCCGTGCATTTGGTTCGATGCAAAAAAACTCACTGACCCTGGACCAACCCTTTTCCACTCGCCATTGACGAGGACTTCCACGGTTCCTTGCCTCACAATGACCATCTCTTCATTCGGGTGGCGGTGCGGTGGATGAGGCGATTTGCCGGGGTCGAGCGTCGTTACATGCACTTCAAGCTCTTCAAGCGTTGCGGTGCGCGCCTTGAAGAACGATCGCATCGAGCCCACGTCCGTCGCCTTCACCGGAATGGCGTTCCAATCGAAGGCAGCGGAACCCATGACCGGCGTCTGATCCGCAATCGCGAATGCTCCTGCTGTGGCGAGAACTGCGATCAGGGCAACAAGCAAATCTCTCCGAGTAATCATCTTCACTCCTTCTCCATTTCGATTCTAGGTCCAATCGTGTGCCTGCTTGCTCTGCACAAACTAAGCCACTTCACTTGACGTTAATGCCAACGCTCATCAAGCCGTAAATGACAACTTCGCCTCACTTACACAAATTGCAACGATGCAGAATGGCCGAAGCAAAGGCGGCAAACAAAAGATCGCGGACCGGCTCCGCCCTAGAAGCTAAGCCGCACGCCAACCTGTGCAGCGAATGGAATACCCACCGTTGTCCCAGGGCCAAAAAAGTCTCCTAATGCGCCTCCAGCCACTCGCAACTGATTCGGGCTGCTGATTGGCGCTGTCATCGAGCAGTCAGCGTTCGCGCATACGTCGGTCACATTCCCTGCCGCTGCCTGTGCGACCGGCACTGGAAGCGTGGCGATGTTAGTCACATAGTTTGCACCCGCATTCTTGCGGTTGAATAAGTTGAAGACCTCCATAAACGGCGTCGCCGTCCACTTCTCGGCAAACCTCAATGGCCGGCTGACTCGCAGGTCTGTTTGTATGTAAGGAGTGCCCCGGAACTGATCCAGAACAGTTGGAGTCCCGTTGATGGCAATGCGTTCGCGGTTGTCAGCGGTGGTGATAGTGAAAGGGCGCGCACCTTCTGCCTGGGACAGTCCGCTCAGTTCGATACCTCCCCGCGTATGCCAGGTTCCAGCGAAGACAAATCGTTGGCGAACATCCTCGCCTGAAGGACCGTAGTCGCCTGGTCCAAACGCGTCCAGCGGATTGCATACTCCATTGACGTAGTCAAACAGTTCACCCAGCACGCAACCCCAGGTCTGAGCCTTTGACAGAGTATAGTTTGCAACCAGGTTCAATCGCCGTTTCACATTGCCCTGCAAGTGCACGAGCAATCCGTTGTAACTGGATCGATTATCTGAGTGAAATACGTTTACATCCGGAACAACAGCGGCCTGAGATGGGTCGTCCGGTGCAAGAAGGGGAGTAACTAGATTCGTGCCGCCGATATAACTGTATGCCCGATATGCGTGATTGCCCTGTTCGTGAATGTAGTCCCCACTAATCACCCAGTTCCCCCTGAAGCTATGTTGCACGCCGCCAGATATGTGAATTGCGTACGGAGTTCTGTATCCAGGATCGATGAGATTGGCAGTTCCGCCAGCCGAATCGCCGGGGATGCACCCTGCATTCTCTGCGTTATTCGGATTTGCAACTGGATCGACGCACGATCCCGGTGGCGTGTTCACGGTCTGCAAGGCAGTTACCCATCCGCTCTGGGCGAGATCGTTGAAGTACAGACCAAATCCCGCGCGAATCGCGGTTGTTGCTTTGCTTCCAGGTGAATACACAAACCCAATCCGTGGCGCAATTTGCTTGCGATCGTCCTGTGGCGTTCCCTTGACTAGTGGAATGTCGAGCGCCGCAAGGGTAATATAACCCGGATTCTCCGTCTGGTTTCGCCCCGATCCGTGAAACAGCCCATAGGTCGTCGAATATCGCAATCCGTAATTGAAGGTGAGCGTGGGCATGATTCGCCAGGAATCCTGCCAGTAGAACGCCAGCCGCTGGACGTTTTGGGAGAACCCCCCGCCCAGGTTGGACGCCGACGCCCCTGCGTTCATATCGGCATCAAACTGAGCCGCGTTGTTCAGGTAATAGGTTGGGTTTTGTGGAAACTGATAGAGTGTCTCCGTGTTTCCGGGGAATGCGCCCCCAAGCACCGGCTCATGAATCAAATTCACCCCAGCTTTAAGAGCGTGGCGCCCACGCTCCTGGCTCAGGTCGTAGCGCAACTGATACTTCTCCTGATTCCGCTCGAATGGAAAGAAAGTGATTGGCGTTGCAAACTGATTATCTCCGAAGGTCTCAAAACCAGACACGGTCAACGATGTTGAACTGAATGGAAAGGCCAGTGCGAATCCTAAATCGGAGTTACGAGTCTGGGTTAGATGCAAGCCGCTCGCGTTGAAAACTATCCTTCCCAGCAGCGTCGCAGTAAATGCAAACTGATTGCCCACCACCAGACACAAGTAGTTATTATGAGTCAGCAGGCCGGTCGAGGGCAGCGTTCCCTGCTGCACCAAATCGTTGTGAGTCGTGTATGTGTCGAGCCGAGCCCCGCAAATATACCATTGAGATTGATCATTGGACCCCATTGCAGACATTCCCAGTTGAAAAGATGGCCAGCCAGACCCCAGTGGCACCCTGCAGCATGATGGGCTGGCTCCCAATCAATACTTCTGAGCCAGCATCCAGCCACCTGGGACTTCATGATCTTTGCTGGGCTGTCATGGCAGATGTTCCCGTTTGGTGTACACTCTCAATACCATGTCTAAAGAACCACACTTCTACACTGATCATGGCACCCAACAGTTACAGACATCATTTTACATGAAAGATATTTCAGGGATTCAAGCAATGGTGATGGAGGTTTCTGTTAGTCTCTGGCTCGGTTTCCTGTGTTCTGTCTATGAGAAGGTTGCAACTTTCTAAAACGTAGTGGGTTGCGGGGAGTTTGACGATTTTGGGTTCGTGGGTAAGATTCATGACGTCTCCTCTGGGGATTGAGCTGGACGAAACAATAACTCCAGGTAGCGGCGCAGGTGATCGACCGATTCCGCGGCCACCGCGGCTCCGCTCTTCGCCTTGGCCAGAATAAATGCGCCTGCAGGCTGCCTTGTGAACCGCGCCAGGTTTCGGCCGTCCATCGGCGGTCACGCCATACTTCGTGATCGCGGCTTCGATGTCGGGCGCGAGAGTTGCGGCGTGCCCGCTGATGCTCTTCTCGCAGGCGGCCCGGATCGCCGGGTGCGTGTCGTAGATCTCCTGCGTCATGGTGCCGACGAGGCGGGTAAAGTAAGGCGGTTCGCCCTGCAAGAGAGCCTTGCGAAAGTCCACGTCGGCCAGCAGCCGATCGAGCGGATTCGCGGGCTGGTGATAGGGCGCTGTGGCGAAGATGCGGAAGTGACTTCGCTCCAGGTAATCGGCCGCCGCCAGAGCCAGTTCCTCCTTGCTGTCGAAGTGGTGGAAGAAGCTTCCCTTGGTCAGTTCCGCCGCCTCGCAGACGTCCTCGATCCGTGTTGGCCGGGTGGCCGCTTCGCCCGAATCACATGCAGCGCCGCATTCAGGAGCCTGGTCTTGGATTCGTGCCGGGCGGATTCGGTTTTGGGTGCGGCGGTTTTCATCCCGTGTATTAAGTACGTGATAGATAAACATACCCACTAGTTGGTATGCTGTCAATAACAATTTTGTAATTTTCTGCAAACGCCGCCTTTGCAGCGGGATGCAGGGTTTTGTTCAGATGAGAAAGGGGAGGCGGAGGGGGCGCAGAAGGGCCGACAAGGGGGTCAGTTAGAAATGCATCCAGGTTTGAGAAGCATTTCGATTGCAACGTCAGTCAAATTGCGGTTCTCGTTGTCGATGGTAAAGTTTTCCAGTTGCACACGGTCAAGGATGGCGTTCAGTTTCGCAACGCGGGCAACGTATTCCTCCTGCAACACGCCTGATTCCCGCATCTTTACCCGTTCCTGCATGGTTTCGATGCTGGCGGTCAATTCGGCATACGATCGCACGGTCGGCGGAAGTGGCTTCGAAAGAGCGCCAGCTGGGCGCGGTTCTCCATGGCGCGGGCAACCAGGAATCGCTGCACTCCGAGGGCAGCATCGTTGGCGCAACGGACGATTGGAGTACATGACGGCATTGGTGCTCGCTTGCGACGGAAGGTGCGCAAGGCCAAGCGCATCCAGATCGATGGTCGCATGAGCGATCCGGCGCAGGTGAGGAGGTGTGACGCCTCTCCCAGAACGGCTGTCTTACCGGAGCCCATCGAACCCGTAATGATCAGCAACGATGTCGTGTCCGCTGACCGGCGGGCAATCGTTCCCCTGGGCCATCGCGGTCGGTTTTTCGGGAGCCGGCATGGTGGCCAGAAACATGTGCGCGAACTGGTCGCTGTAGCTCTCCAGGAGTTGTTCCACACGCTCCGGCTCTTCCGACCGGACGATCAGGCCGGCGTGGTGATGTTTCTTCATCCGGTAGACGATCTCCGGCGCATCGAAGGCGCTTGTATCGGGCTCGGCCGTGTGGGAAAGGCACAGCACGCTGCCAGCGTAGTGCTCGGTAACGCCGGGGAGGACATAGGCTTCGCCGCGCAGGTCGGCTATCTCGATGACGCGCCCACTCGCGCCACAGATTCACGCCCGTCGACGCCTGCACCAGGTCGGCAGATGAACGCGCCGCCCACGCGGCGCCGCAATTTCGAGAAAGTAAATCTGCCCGTCAGCATGGGCCTTGATGTACTCGGCATGGGTAACGCCGCGGTCCAGGCCCAGGCCTGGCGCCAGGCCGGCGTTGAGGCGGTCAGCTCCTTCCAGTCGCGGCTCGATCGCGATCCACAGTGCGCGTGGTGAATACGCCGCCCTCGTGCATCACCTGCATCGGCGGCCGGCCATACTTGTGTACCGCCGAAAACACCACCTTGCCCTCGCTGATGATCGAGTCCACGTGGAAGATTTCGCCGGGCACGAATCGCTCCAGCAGGAAATGGCTCTGCCGGTCGCCCAGTTCATCCAGGGCGCGCCACAGTTGTTCCGGATCGTGAATCTTGCGAATGCCCAGCGCCGACGCCGACGTGCGCGGCTTCAGCAGCCATGGCGCCGGCACGCTCGCCATGTAGTCGCGCAGTTCGTCGTAATTCAGCACCCGGCAAAACTCGGGCACGGCAAAGCCCTCTCCCGCGCACCCATCCGCATGGCCAGCTTGTCGCGATAGAAGGCTGTGGCAGTGACGCCCATGCCGGGCAGGCGCATGTGCTCGCGGATCATGGCGGCGGTCTCCAGGTCAAATTCATCCAGCGCCACCACGCGATCGAAACGCCGCCCGCGCGCCATCCAGGAAACCGTGTTCAGGATCTGTTCGCAGGTCAGGTTCTCGGGCATGGTGCCAGGTCTTCAAGCGCCTCCCGGGGCCAGTCCGCGTCGCGCAGCTTGTCTACGGTCAGCAGGGTCGGCCTGACGCCCGACTCCGCGCACAGGCGCAGAAAATCCTGCCCCTTTTCGTAGCTGGAGATGCAGAGAATCGCTCGATCTGCTCGGCCATGGAGCCCTCGCCGCTACTTGGTTAGACACAAGTGAGGATAGTTCTAACACATGACAGGCGCTGCAGCTTTACCGCAATTGCGAGGATGGCACGAGACTGAATGCATGAACTTCATGCGCAGCAATGACGTCCGAATCGAGTTGTACGCAAGCCTTCTGGATGAGCCATCCGTCTGGTTCCTGCTACGTTGGCTCGGCGGGAACTATCTGCTTTCGTCGCAGCGCGGTGGCAGTGCTCACATTCCATTGGCGAGACAACTCCCGATCAATTCGGTTATCCTGTCATGCTGTCGTTGGTACCGGATCTCTGATTGCAGGGCCAGGTGCAATGTCCGCAAGGCTCGGACGGCGAGTGGCAGCCCAGGTGATTGATCTTTCCATGCTGTCAGCCTAAATAACGAGCTTCACGACCAGCTCCCGGTTGGCACCTCGTCGCGAAGCGCCGTTTCCTCAGGCAACGACTGGCTCGATCGCGTTGCCCGCCAGCATCGCGCCAACTTCGATCTCTGGCATATCGAGGATGAAGCCCGCACGCCCGGCGCAACGGATGCCGACCTGGCCGAGGTAAAACGCCGCATTGACACCACCAACCAGTTGCGCAACGATCTGGCCGAAGAACTGGACCGCACTGCTTGCTGGATTGGCTTGGCAGCACGGCCTTCCCAATCCCGCGGCGCCCCTCAATTCCGAATCGCCGGGCCTCATCATCGACCGGCTTTCCATCCTGGCGCTCAAGATCTATCACACCCGGGAGGAGGCACAGCGCGGCGATGCTCCGCCAGGGCATGCGGACCGCAATCGAAGCCGCCTGCCATTCTTGAGGAACAGCGCGCAGACCTGGCGGGCTGCCTCGACGCTCTTTGGCACGACACGCTCGCCGGCACTCGCCGGTTCAAGCTTATCGTCAACTGAAGATGTACAACGATCCCACTCTCAACCCGGCCATCTACGGTAAGTCACCCGAGATCTGGCTGAATAATCTCCCCTTGTGGCGCCGGGCATTGACGAATGAAGGGGTTATGGGTATAAAGAGGGCTCATGCGAAGGGTACTCAAACGCAGGCCGCCCGCGGGTAGACAATGGAGACTGACAGTGTGCGAGTTGAGACGAACCTTCCTGGTAAATCCATGACGCAAGATGCAAGATCCGCGGCTCCCGGCCGCAAAAAGCCTAGTACTATAGCGGGAAAATCAGGCATCAGCTCAAGCCCTGCCTTCCAGCACTACCAGGCTGCCGTGCAAATGTTGCAGCAGGGCAAGTACGACAAGGCCCTGGCTGCCTTTGAGAAATTGTTACCATCGGCTCCTCCTGAAATCCTCGAACGCACGCAAGATGTATATCAGCACCTGCCAGCGCCAGCTGGAACGCACCCATCTCGCGTTTCAGACCCCCGAGGAGCGCTACGACTACGCCGTCTCGCAGTTGAACCAGGGCTACTTTGAAGAGGCCCGGGAGCAGTTGAACGGCGTCGTCACCGCTGACCCGCGAGCCGACTATGCCTTTTACGGACTGGCGGTCCTCGACAGCATTACAGGGCATCCGCAGGACTGCCTCAATAACCTGGCGACGCGCCATTGAGCTCAATCCCAAAAATCGGCTTCAGGCGCGATCCGATAACGATTTTCAAAGCATGGTGGACGACCCGCGCTTCACCGAATTGCTTTATCCCGAGGTACCGTAGCCCCGCCAGGTACCTTACGACCGGGTACTGTTGCATGGGCGTTTTAACCTCTCGTGATGTTGCTGTTCACCGTCATCTCGTAAAATAGCTCCTTAGTGAACCTGTCCCAGGCATCTGACGTGAGCGCGGCCGTGCAGCCTCTCCGCGTGGTCGCGATCGGCGGAGGAACCGGCCTGTCTACGCTGCTGCGCGGCTTGTGCGGCCATGTGGTCGCCCCCGGCCAACTCTCGCCCAAGCCTGGAAGATCGCGGATCTGGCAGCGGTCGTAACTGTCACAGACGACGGCGGATCATCCGGCCGCCTGCGCAAGGACTTCAACATGCTGCCCCCGGGCGATCTGCGCAACTGCATGGTCGCTCTCAGCGAAGAAGGGGATCTGCTGGCACGGCTTTTTGCCCACCGTTTCCGCGCCGGCGAAGGACTGAAGGGGCACAACTTCGGCAACCTGTTCGTCACCGCACTCACTGAGATCACCGGCGACTTCGGCCACGCCATCCAACTGGCTTCGAAGATTCTGGCCACGCGCGGGAAGATCTACCCCGTCACCACCGCCAACGCCACGCTGATCGCGCGCATGGACGACGGCTCCCTGGTGCGCGGGGAAACCAACATTACCGCCAGCAAGCTGCGCATCGCAGAGTTGATGATCGACCCGCCCGATGCCCGCGCCTTGCCGGAAACAGTGGACGCCATTGCCCGGGCCGACCTGATCACCGTGGGTCCGGGCTCACTCTACACGTCGCTGGTCACCAACCTGCTGGTGCAGGGCATTCCGGCGGCGCTTAGTACAGGCACGCGGAATACGTGTTTACATCTGCAACCTGATGTCGCAGGCCAACGAGAGCCTTGGATTCACGGCTGCCGATCACATTCAACGGATTTACGATCACACCGGCGCGCCCATCTTCGACTACGCGCTGGTGAACACCATGCCCTTTTCGTCCGACACCCTGGCCCGGTACGCGGCCGAAAACGCCGCGCCCATCCGGGCCGACATCGAGCGCGTTGAGGCGCTGGGCGTGCGCTGCATCGCCGGCGACTTTGCCGGCGAAGGCAACGTGGTCCGCCACGAGGCCCGCCGCGTCACCGGAACGCTGCTGGGGCTGGGCGCATCTGGCCGCTCCGTTCGCGGATAGACCCGTTCTTCTCTTCCGGCGCCGCTCTGCCATCTCCTTTCGATTTCTATTTCGTCCGCCCCGCCAAAGCAGCCGAGTGGTCGTGCGCGCGGATTGAATTGCGCTTCATCGGGGAAGAATTTGCATAGGAAGGGGCTTTGGATCATCTTCGCTTGCGGCGCATTCGTTCTCTTCGCTTCGCACAAGCCAGCAGAAAGCCGGGGCTTTGGGAGGTCACTTCGACGATGACGTGGGACGGCGCCTCTCCCGGCCGGCAGCTGCCTGGAGGGCCGGGCGGCGCCTCTCCCATGAGCGCGCCCCACACCACCCAGGTGTGCCTGACCCAGGCAATGATCGATAAGTATGGCGGTCCCATGCCCCAAAGCCGCAGCGATGACTGCCATGTGTCCAACGTCCAACCGGACCGCCTGGCATGACCGCCGAGTGGGTGCAACGGCCGGATGAACGGCAAGGGAACGATTGAATCCTCGTGGACCGACGACAATCACACCACGGGCAAGATCCACTTCGTGGGACGATGCAGTCGGGGCCGAACGGCTCCCGGCCGGTAGAGTGGACCAACAATCGACCTCGGTGTACAAGGGGCCGGACTGCGGCAGCGTCAAGCCTGTGGAAGATACGCAACCAGCGAAATAGGTTGTCGCGGACCGCGTAAAGCCGCCGTTTTCGTAGCGACTCCAAAATCCGTTGCATAAATTGAAGCGGCCGAACCGCGGATCCCTTCGACTCCCCTCCGCCGCGGCGGCTCCGCTCAGATGACAAGCTCTTTGGTTGCTTTCTGCTCATCGGACACGAAGAAGCAGGCTTTGCTACGCTCACGACGACAAGCTCAATTGATGAAACGAACTTTGGAGTAAGAACACGTTCAGCTTCCCATTGCAACGGTGCGCTTGAGCTGGCCGCAGGCGGCGAAGATGTCGCGGCCGCGCGGCTGGCGAATGTAGGCGGGAATTCCCTCCGCCGCCAAGCTTGCTGAAATGCTTCCACGGCTTCGGCGCGCTGGCATCGGAGTACGCGAATGCCGGGCCGGGATTCCACGCAATCAGATTCACTTTTGCGGGCAAGTCCGGTGCGGCGCACGAGGCGCGCCACTTCGCGGGCGTGCTTCGGGCGGTCGGTGACGCCGCCAGCAGAACGTATTCGAAGGTGATGCGCTCGCGCGGGCGCAGCGGGACCTTGCGCACCGCGTCGATCACCGCCTCGATGGGCCACTTGCGGTTGATGGGCATGATTTCGGCTGCGAATCGCGTCGTTGGGCGCGTTCAGGCTGATGGCCAGCTTGGGGCGGACTTCGGCGGGTTCCTTGGCGAATCGTTCGATGCCGGGAACGATGCCGGAGGTGGAGACGGTCATGCGCTGCGGGCTGAGGCCGACTTCTTCGACCAGCAGTCGCACCGCGGCCATGAAGTTGTCGTAGTTGAGGAACGGCTCGCCCATGCCCATGAAGACCAGATTCACGCGATCGCGGCCCACGCGGACGCCGTGGCGGTCGAGGACGGCGACGACCTGGCCGGCGATTTCGCCCGCGGTGAGGTTGCGCTGCAGGCCAAGCTTCGCGGTCAGGCAGAACTGGCAGTTGACCGCGCAGCCGACCTGGCTGGAGACGCAGATGGTGGCCCGACCCGGTTTCATCGGATGTCGTCGGTGCCCGTGGCTGCCGCCGGTTGGGGCTCGAGGCTTCCCACCCTTTTCGCCAACGCGGCGGAAAGGATGGGGCACGCGGGCGTGGGTCGGCCGATCCGTGCCGTCGCTTCCGTCGCCGGTTTCGCCGTCGTCGCCCTCGGGCATCCAGACGGTTTCCACCGTGTCGGGGATCCGCCGGCGCAGGCGCCGGCCTCCGGCCTGGAGCTGGGCCACCTTATCCGGGACTTGGCTCTGGACCAGATAGCGCTCTGTTCCGTCCACAGACTGGAAGACCTGTGCGATCGTCCGGGCGGCCGACCTGCCAGCCTTCCCGGCCAGTCGCTGGCGCAGAGCCATAGGCAAGGTAGTGATCTCGTCTAGATCTCGTAACCCGCTGACGATACATAGCTTCAGCGATCTGCCGGCCGCGCCACGCGGGCTCGCCCATCTCCGTCATCAGAGCTGCCAAGGCGTTGCGATCCAACCCGAACAGGGTCGCCGGGCACGCCGCCGGGCGGCCAGGCGTCTAATGAATACGAGTTGGGTGGTTTTTCGGTCACAGCTTGGGCCAGCTTAGTGCATCTTGGCATACGCTGCAGCCCTGACTGGTCCGCGCGGTCATCCAAACTAGCGCCTGTTACCAGTTGGCCCCCTAATTCCTCCGTCTGGCCTTGCACTCTGGTACCCGAGGCCCCAGCAGGCACCGTCTCTCAGCCGCGCCGTACAAGTGAGTCCGTCTGGCCTACAATCGAATCGAATGGAAGACGATGACGACCGAACGAAACCTTCGCCGCACTGTATTGCCGAACGGCCTGATTGTGCTGACCGAGCGCATGGACCATCTGCGCTCGGTGGCCATGGGGGTGTGGATCAAGTCGGGCTCCCGCTGCGAAGCCCGCGAGATCAACGGCATCTCGCATTTTGTGGAGCACATGCTCTTCAAGGGCACCCGCTCGCGCTCCGCGCAGCGCATTGCCCGCGAAATGGATTCGATCGGCGGCAACCTGGACGCCTTCACCAGCAAGGAAACCATCTGCTTCAACGTGAAGTCGCTGGCCGACCATGTGCCCATCGCGCTGGACGTGCTGACCGACCTGGTGCTGAATCCGATCTTTGCCGCCACCGACATCGAGCGCGAGCGCGGCGTGATTCTGGAAGAGATCAAGATCGACGAAGACAATCCCGACGTGCTGGTGCACGAGCTGTTCACGCAGAGCTTCTGGAAGGGTCATCCGCTGGGCAAGCCGATCCTGGGCACCACGGAGACGGTGGGCCGGCTCGGCCAGCAAAAGCTGCTTCGCCTACCACGGCGACCGTTTCCACGGCGGCAACATGGTGTTTTCCGCCGCCGGCAATCTGGACCACGACCAGTTTGTCGAGGCCGTGGCGGAAAGTTCTCCGCCGCTGCACGGCGGCGAGCCGCATCGCACGAGCTTTCGGCGCCCGACGCCGAGCGCGCGCATTATGCTGCGCAATAAGAAAGTCGCTGGAGCAGGTGCAGATCTGCCTGGGCGTGCCCGCGCCGCCGATCACCGACGACAACCGCTACGCGACACTGATCCTGAATACCGTGCTGGGCGGCGGCATGAGCTCGCGGCTGTTTCAGACCATCCGCGAAGAGCGCGGCATGGCCTACTCGGTCTACTCCGACCTGAGCCCCTACCGCGACACGGGGACTCTCTGCGTCTATGCGGGCACCTCGGCGGGCAAGGCGCTGGAAGGTAGTCGACCTGATTCTGGCCGAGTTCCGCAAGCTGAAGGAAGACGCCGCTCGCCGCCGAAGAACTGACCCGCGCCAAGGACCAATTGAAGGGCAACATCCTGCATGGGGCTGGAAAGCTCGAACTCGCGCATGGCCAACCTGGCCCGCCAGGAGATGTACTTCCCCAGTTCTTCACCGCCGACGAAATCATCGCGCGCATCGACGCGGTGGATGCCGCCCAGGTGCAGGCCATGGCCCAGCGCCTCTTCGACCCCGAGCGCATCGCCGTCACCCTGCTCGGCCGGCTGGACGGCGTCAAGCTGAAGCTCGCGGGAAGCTGGTGTGCTGAAAAACAGGGAACAGGGAATAGGGAGTAGGGAATAACCACTGCAAAGGCTGTTGTCGCGCTTCAAACTCGGCGCGATCCTCCTCCGGCTCCAAACTCATTGAAACCGAGAGCGTCCATCCAGCGAAACAGGCTATCCCCTATTCCCTATTTCCCTGTTCCCTGTTCCCTGTTCCCTGTTCCCTGTTCCCTGTTCCCTGTTCCCTATTCCCTGTTCCCTTGTTCCCTGTTCCCTGTCTTTGAGCATTCCATTTCCCTTGCGCGTCTATCCGTTGTAGCATTTTGTCGGACCGGTCTGCTCGCGCGGACCGCTCCCACGAGGGCTCTCAAAC
>CAWIRJ010000001.1:0-2129197 GCA_963838475.1 uncultured Acidobacteriota bacterium | reverse complement strand
GTTCTGACAAGGTGAGGGTTTTCCAAACCGCCGCCGAGCGGAACACTTGTCACACCTTAATCCTTCATCTGAATGTGATCGGCCAGTACACTCGAAGGAATTGTTCCAAGAGGCTGCAAATAATCCACTGCTCACGAGCCAGGTGCTCTCCTCCACTGTTACCATCCGCTTGGGAGGCGGCCGCGCTGCCCCGCGGCGACAGCTCAAGCTCACGCTGACGGCCGCTGTCGAGTCTCCGATCCCACAGAGTATTAATGAAGGCGGTGGGGATTCTGGTGCCCGTTGGCACCTGTGAGACTTCTTCGCAAATGGTGCAAATCATTGAAATCGCCGACCTTCTTCTACTTCAGAACGGAACGTCAGTCAGCAACGGTGTTCTAATTGGCGAGACGGCAGCGACCTAACAGATTGAAAACAAAAACTTTTGGTAGGGGCGGTGGGGATCGAAAGGACAAGCTATTGAATAAGGCTTGCGCTCTCTGTGCGTTGCAGCCACCGCCGCTCGCCAATTGGAACAAACGGAACAGGCGCCAAGCCCCGCCGTCTCAGGTGTGCCGCGCAGCTGATGCAAAGTCACGACAGCAACCGAGCGTCTGGCTTGGACCCGAACGTTCAACTACGCGCAGACTAAACAGGCTTGCAGGGGTCTCGCGATTTCGCAGCAGCGGTCTTCTGCTACGAAATTCCGGTTAGCCCGTAGTCCTCCCAGAATTTGCGACAGGGCGCGGTGATCATAAGGACCTGGGGCTCGCGGCCGTCTCGGAGGCCCGCGCCAGTGCTTGCGTGTCGATATACTCCTTGATGTGCGCCACTTTGCCATCTCGAACGGTAATGTCGAAGACCCAATCGTCCTTGAACGGCTTATTCGTGGCTTTGATTTTTCCCGTAGCAACGCCGATGACCAGAACCCGGTCTCCCTGCGCCACGAATTCGGGGGGCTTTGCGTATTTCGTTTCCACCGCTTTGGACGCCTTCTTAAGCACAGCCGCCAATCCCGTGTGCCCGCGGTGCGTGCCGGCCAGCGGCCAGCCCTCGCCTGGAATGATCCACTCAATATCTTCGGCAGCCAACGCCAGCAAATTTTGCTCATTGTAGCTGCCGATTGCTGCAAAAAAATCCTTCACAATCTGAACATTCTCTTCGATGCCCATCGAAATCTCTCCTTTTCCCTCACATCAAGTGTGTCCGATCCAATCGGACGCTTTGAAATCCTTCTACTCGGGCCAATTCACACGGTCGTCGAGGTATTACTGCTCCTTCTTGAGCAAATCCTGGAAAATGAGCTGACCCCAGGTGCGGCCGCGCGCGTGCACCAGCGCGCCACCCTCGTTGAGCTTTCCCAGCTTGACGGGTGCGAACCCGAGTTGTTTGGCCAAGGCCGCCACGGGAGCGGTCGCGTCCTCGTCGTCGCTCGACAGAAAGACGACCCGGTGGCCGCCCTCGACGATTGGATCGGCAGCCAGGATAGCTGCACCCAGGTGATTGAAACCTTTCATGAGCTTGGCGCCGGTGAACGCCTTCGCGACGAAGGCGGAGGACGGGAGGCCGCCCAGCTCTTCAGGGGGAACGCCAAACGCGTTCGTCGCGTCGATGACCGTCTTGCCTTCCCAGCTCGGCAGGGCCTTCGCAACCTCGCGGTGCTCCCCGAACGGGACCGCCAGGATGATTGTGTCGGCATCGAGTGCATCCCGCAGCGACTTGGCGACGACCGTGGGTCCAATCGCCCGAGCCTGCGGCGCCAACGCTTCGGGCGGCCGGCGGCTCGCGACGGTCACGTCGATGCTTTTACGTGCGAAGGCGCGGGCGAGGGCCTGACCGATCTTTCCGAATCCTACAATTGCGTAGCTCATAATGTTTCTCCGATCTTCTGGTAGAACTAAAGTTTGAGAAGCGCGGTTCGGCGACTAGCGGAGCTGGACGGCCAGCCAAGGGACCGCGCCGGGGTCAGACCTGCGCCATGCCGCCATCGACGGCGAGTTCTACGCCGGTGATGTAGGAGCTTTCTTCGGAGGCGAGAAACACGACGGGGGCCGCAATTTCCTCGGGCCTGCCTCTGCGACCGAGCGGAACCTGCGTGGTGAACCCTGCTATCGCTTGTTCCATCATTTCAGGGGGGATGCCCGCTTTCTCAAGTGCCGCAGTTTCGATTGGTCCGGGGCTTACCGCATTCACGCGGATTTTGCGGTCTTTTAATTCCGCGGCCCAGCTGCGAACGAAACTGCGCACAGCCGCCTTAGTCGCGGCATAGACAGCAAACGTTGGCAATCCCATTACGTTCGCGACCGAAGTGGTCAGGATGATCGAACCCCCATCTTTGAAGAGGGCAATGGCCTTCTGCACCGTGAAGAATGTTCCCTTCGCATTTAAATCGAAGGTTTTGTCGAAATGAGCTTCGGTAACCGCTCCAATCGGAGCGACTTCACCCCAGCCGGCATTTGCGAAGAGTACGTCGAGGTGACCGTGCTTCTCATTCACGACGGCATAGAGCCGATCCAAATCCTCAAGGCGCGTCACGTCGCCCGTGACCGTCGTGACGTTTTTACCGATGAAGGCTGCGGCCTCTTTCAGCTCTTTCTCTCGACGGCCAGTGATCACAACGTGTGCGCCTTCTTCTACGAAGCGCTTGGCTGTAGCCAAGCCTATGCCACTATTGCCGCCTGTGATGACCGCAACCTTACCGTTTAGCCTTCCCATAACTTCTCCTTTTGTGGCGTCGTACTGCGCCCCTGTTGCCATTTGCACAAATGTGCTGTATCTTGTGGATCACTGATCCAGATACAAGTTTAATATACGGAGCACCGTTCCACTTGTCAAGGTGATTTATGCGAGCCGATGCCAGAAAGAATTACGACCACCTACTTGCAGTCGCGCACGATGTCGTCGCTAAGCATGGCGCCGATGCGTCCATGCGAGATATCGCCCGCCGGGCCAAAGTCGGGATAGCTACGCTGCTTCGTCACTTCCCGACGCGGGAAGCCTTGTTTGAAGCGTTGCTGCGTACGAATGCCGACGCACTGACGCGGCAGGCAGCCGAACTCGAAACGTCGAGCCCACCCGACGAAGCACTGGTGTCCTGGTTTCGCGAAGGGGTGGCATTCACTCACAGCTATAGCGGCGTTTGCGACTTGATGGCTAGCGCCCACGCGGACCCGGACTCCGCGCTTCACGCTTCAAGCACAGCGTTGTGGGCAGCGGGCGCGCGATTACTGCTCCGTGCTCAAGCCGAGGGAACGGCGCGCGCCGATATGGATGGGGTCGACCTATTCGCCCTGATGTCGGGGCTTGCCTGGCTCGCCGGCCAACCCGCGTTCGCGCCACGGGCGGATCATCTCTTTCACCTTATTACGAGCGCTATCCTGACAAACCCGTCGAGCAAACGTCGGCGCGGCAAGAAAGCGACGCGTTGAATTAGATCGGCGATCGGATCGCTCGGCCGTGCGATCTAGCTCCCTTTCTATTCGGGATGTTTTTGTGGCGGTGACCGGCCAAATTCACTCTCAGTCCGGTCCTGAGTTTCAATCCACGCGGTACTCGCGCAGGCGGTGGGAGATTCCCGTTCAACTCTGCGTCTTTCAGACTGCGCGAATCATTGAAATCACAAGGCTTCGCTGACCCGAAACTTACCCTTGGTCAAAGCGTTTGTTCCGATTGAACGGTCCCTAACGATATAAGAGATTGAAAACAGGAAACTTTGGTAGGGGCGGTGGGGATCGAACCCATGACCTTCGGCTTGAAGGGCAACCGTCCCTGAATTCCGGTTGACGTGCGCAGGGCATCGGCAATATCCCTTCCTTGAGCGCGCAACGAAGGTTGAACTCTCGAAGACATTTCGGGCATCTCTGGATCCGGTTGTCACTCGTGCCGCTGAAAACTGTGCACAAAACCGAATGCATTTCCCTTAATGCCGCCTTTTGCCGCCTCGTTTTTCTGCAACTGTCACCCAGCTAAACAGATGTGGCGGAAGCGTGTGGGAGTCGAACCCACCTTCGAAGCCCGCGAAGGGCTCGAACGGCAGCTTTGAAGGCTGCGAGGACCACCGGGCCCCATGCGCCTCCCGCGTTAAGTCATAGACGTGGAATTATAGGTGTACAGGATGAAGCGTTCAACTTTTCGCGGGAGCAGCGGCAAACTTCTTGCGAGCAAGGTCCAGCAATTTCGGGTCTGTGCAAACTTCGTAGTACGCGCGAGTTCCTTGCGCACCGATTTTCGCGCCCGGCAACAACTGGCGCACGAATCCTTTGCGAACCACAATCGGTTCCAGAGAATCGCCCAGCGGTACTTCGCCGAAATACAATTGCACGCGTTCTTTTCCCCACGGCATCGGAAAGTTTCCGCCCAGCGGACCCAGTGAAATTTCCGCGTTCAATTTGTTGAAGCCTTCTTCATTTATCTCAATTCCGTTCAGGTTATAACGCACCAGCAACTCTTCTTCTTCGCCTACTTCGGCATCCTCCATCAACGTTTGCAGCAGGTACACGTTAAATGGGGAGGGATTCTTGTGAAACAGCCGTTTGGCGATTTTCGAGGAGCTTGAAAGCCGGTCGGAAAGGTTCAGCGCGCGCGAAATCATAATCTTCGAATCGCCATCAGTCCACAGCGAAGGCGCGGAATCTTGAAATGCCACTCCCACACCAAGCTCCAGCCCGGGAAGTCCGCTGGTTCTCGCGCGCTGGTTATATGCCAGTGTCACCGCCAGAATTTCCCGCGCTAATACGCAAGCGCGAGCCACTCCGCGCGCAGTTGCTCGCGTGGACTCTGTCTCATCGATTGCCAAAATGATTGCATCGCCTTCGATGAACACCGTGGCGGCGCCAAACCGCTCCAGAATTCGCTTCACCGGTTCATGCAGGTTCATACTGATGTGCGAAGCCGGATTCAACCCGCGCGCCAGCAGGTCTTTGGTGATCCCGGTCGACCCGCGCACATCGGCTTTTATAATCGTGTGATTGATAACCGGGTCGTCCGCCGGTCGTCCTTCGCTCGGATGCAGAAATTCATACAAGCTCTTGTTCGCCCGTGAAAGCTCACGCACGTGTTCCGAGCGAACCAGGTTGATGCGGTCCATCCAGGCCGCCACGTGCTGATAGTTCCGGCGGTCCCGGCGCAGACGCATCAAATCTTCCGCAAATTGCAGCGCCATTCCGGATTGCTCTTCCGGCGTCCGCCGGCGTATCGCCCGCGACGCCTCTTCCAGCCGCTTCATCGAAATCTTGCGCGCCGGAAATTGCTCCAGAATGGTCTCCACGCGCTTGGCTTCGTCGCGGTTCACCAGCGCCTTCTTCAACGCTTGCAAGTGAACCGGCGGACAATATTCGGTGTGTAGCTTCCGAACCTCGTAACTGGCCATCACGTGAAACAGTAGATCGCGCTCTTCCAGCCGGTGCATCCATTCCTGCAGCAGTTGCGCCCGCGTCGCAGCCGAGGCCTCGCCTTTTACCGCTGGTCCTTGCGCATCGAAAAGTCTGCGCGCGTTTTCAGGCTGGTTCAGGTACTCGCCCAGCCGGTTTCGATGTTCCTCTGTAAGAAAATTCATGCGCTGCTTGGCGGTTTCAATCTGTGAACCCAGTTCCGCCAGCTTCGCTTCTAGCGACGCCGACTTCTCTCGTAACTGCGCGATTTCTTTGGGCGATTCCGAACTTCCACTCTTCCGCTTGAAGAGCCACGGGAATACCTCGCCGCCGTCTCCCGACCGTCCGCTAGCTTCGTTCTGCTCCTCTTCCAAAATAGCCATCTCCGATCGCAACAAACGCGCTTGCTCGATCAAACGGTCGTGGCTCTTGCGCGCTTTGTTGAAATCTTCCGAACTGTCTCCCGTCAGAATCAAGTCGCGGACGAAATCGAGCAGCAACCCGTCGAAAATCTCGAAGCGGTCCGGATCGTTTACGAAGTTGCCCAGCAGAACGTAGTGCTCCAGAAATAAATGATCGTCGTTCCCGCCATCCACAAACAGAAAACGGTTTTGCAGCAGCGCATAAACCTCGTGGTAGTCCTCGCCAAAAAGCGCGCGCCGCGATTTCGAGAGCGTGCCCTCTTCCACGTCGCGCCAAACCCGGCAAAGCGTCTCGCCAACCTGCCGGTAAACGTTTTTCTTGTCCGCTTGAATTTCAGCGATCTTCGACCGCATCACGTGGGCCTGCTCGCTGTGCTCGAAAAGCTCGCCGCGCCCGCGTATCCATTCCTTGCACTCCACCAGGATGCTGGAAAATTGGTTACCCAGCTCCGCGGAGATATGTTTCAGCAGCGCCAATTGGTTCAGCAAATCCGTTTCGATCGACTGCTGGAATTTCGCCCGCGTAATTGATTCCTGCAGCACTTCGATCAGCATCTTCCGGAACGCGCCGTGCTCGGGCGCGCCAGATTGCTTGCGGTCCCCGTACACCAAACTGATATTTACGGTCTGCCGCACCAGGTCCAGCAGGTACTTGCGCGTGAATTCCACAAAACGCGGGCTCAAATAAACGTCATAATGAATGTTGTCGAGGCCCACGGTCAGACTGTCGAGACGGACTTCGGCGGTGTAAGGCTCCAGTTTCATCCGGGCCGGATGCGTGGAAGATGGCGCGATGTGAGTTTCAGGCATACGTATGCGCGTATCCTGAACCCTACCCTGGCGCAGGAATTCGCTTCAAGTTTCACTCTATCTGAGGAAAAATGCGGGACGCAATGGAACGAGTCGTAACCGTTAATGCCAAGCGCGACAGCACCGCCGCAAATGACGAATTCGGCATAGCTTCAGGCGGCGAGTTCGGCATAGGCACGGTCACCAAACCTGACGACTACGGCCGAGATTTCGGCATCACCACACCTTCGCCGTCCGGCCCGCCATCTGATGGCGCCGACCAAGGCCCTTGCCTCTATTTTGGCCCTCGCGGCCAACGCTGCAATCGCCGCGCCTTGGTTGGCGGATTCTGCGCCTTCCATCAGCCGGGAGCCGCGCCCAGCGGTGTGCCTGGCGGCATACCCGGAGTAACGTCAAAGCCTTCCAAGAAATTCATCGCCTCGGTCCTTGCCATAGTTGCAGTCGTCTGGCCCTATCTCGCCGATATCGTCCGAGAAGTGATTCGCTGGATTCACGCCCATTAGGCGGGGGCTATCCATCGTTCGTTGCCGTGGCAGAATGATAGAATTTCGACGAAGCCGGGCTGAAAGGGAGATTCTTATGCATACGGGAAATGGTCGTATGTGGACTTTGACGCTGTGCGCCGGCTCTGTACTTCCGCTGCTCATCCTTGGTCAGCAAGGGTCGACAATTCCGAACAAGGGCCCAATTTCCGAGCAGGAAGTCTATCGTCAGTCCGTGGCACAACACCGCGGGCTGCAGGCCCAAGCCAAACAGGTTTTCGAAACGGAAATGGCTCGCGAAAAGATGGGCGACTGCCCTGACGCTAAGAGCGACTACGAGTTCAATGTTTGCTACGGAAAACAGTTAGCCATCACTGATCAGAACCTGAATAGCTACGAAGGATTCATCCGGGAACTGGTCGCTCCCCCGCCACAAGTATCCGGGCAACCAGCGGTTGAAGGGAATCTTAAGAATGAACAATGAATCGAGCGCGAAGCTACCTACGTTGCCAGTAATCGCAGTCACGGTTTTTCAATTCCTGGTTGCGGCTCTTGGCCTGTTTCTCTTTGTGCGAGGCGTGCGGATAGAGATTGCCGAGTATTCGGCTGAATACACCCATCCGCCGGACGCCTGGTACGTTCTTGGAGGGTTGCTCGCTTCCGCTGTCGTGTGTGCAGTCAGCGCGACCGGCCTCTTGATGCGTCGAATGTGGGCTCGGTGGCTGACGCTCATTCTTGGGACCGTGCCGCTGTGTGCAGTCGCGGTCGAAAAAGCGATTTACAAGCGGCATCCAGGATTCGATTTCACGCCAGTGTTCCTTGAGTACGCCCTTTGGGCGTTGGTTCCTATCAGTTTATGGTGGTGGCTTGTGTTCACGCGTAAACGCGTGAAAGCCCAGTTTGGCAATTCACACTTACCTCAGTAAATCAAACGGGACGCGACTTGTCCGATTATCCGTGCGGGTTCAAAGGGTCGGCGCAACACTGCGCGCAGTTTACTCGCTGGAGTCTGAAAGCCCAAAGTTTTTCGCAGGCGTTGATTTAGGCGCAGCGCGATCTTGTCCAGTTGGGATTGCGGTTCCATAGCTGGGTCCGCTGCGCCGCAGAAAGCGCCACCCGTTTTCCTTGGGTCATACACACCACCTTTGAACAGAGGATTTATATTAGATGGTGTTGCACCGACCCATTGAGACCACCGCACTAACCGGAAACTGACCCACTGCCGAACTATAGAAGGTCGTTTGGAATCCACCAATTCCGAGTAGAATAACGGGCCATGCCAAAACTACTGGAAGGAAAAACAGCTTTAGTCCTGGGCGTCTGGAATAAGTGGAGCATCGCTTATGCGATTTCTCAAGCTTTCGCGCGCGAAGGCGCCAAGCTTTTGCTCACTTACCAAAATGAACGCGCCAAACCGACCGTCGAAGAACTCGGTAAAGAGTTGGGAGCTACCGCTTTTTACCCCTGTGACGTCCAGCAGCAGTTAGATATCGATGGCTTGGCCGCTTCCTTGAAAGCCGAAGGCCAAAAACCGCACGTGGTCGTCCACTGTCTGGCCTTTGCGAATCATGAAGACTTGAACCAGCCCTTCGTCAACACCTCGCGCGACGGCTTCAAACTAGCACTCGACGTCAGCGCCTACTCCCTCGTAGCCGTCGCCAAAGCCCTCGCCCCGCTCATGACCGACGGCGGCGCCATCATGACTCTCACCTACCTCGGCTCCACGCGCGTTGTAACAAACTACAACGTGATGGGCGTAGCCAAAGCCGCTCTCGAAGCCTCCATGAAATATTTAGCCAGCGAACTCGGCAGCAACAAAATCCGCGTAAACGCCATCTCCGCCGGCCCCATCAAAACAATCTCCGCCCGCGGCATCAAAGATTTCTCCAAAGTTCTCGACTTCGTCCAGCAACACGCCCCGCTCCGCCGCAACACTGATCCCGCCGAAGTCGCCGACACCGCCGTGTTCCTCGGCAGCGATCTCGGCCGCGGCGTAACCGGAAACGTAATTTACGTAGATGCTGGCTTCCAAATCATGGGCTTATAACGGAGTTTCAAACCAAGAAAATCACCGGAAGGCAAATCCGTAGCTCTAGCTAAATCAAAACCCCCGCATCATCCACAATAGAAATTCTTCGGCTAACTTCATCCAGATGTTCCAGCTGAATCCGCACCGCCGGCCAATCCACCCGCAAAGTAAGTTTGTCCGGCCACTCTACAATCACTACCGCATTCTCTGAAAACACATCCTCCAGCCCCAGCGTCTCCAAATCATGCAGCCCGGAAATCCTGTACAAGTCCACATGATAAACGCGCCCCTCGCGATCGTACCGATGCACCAGCGTAAATGTCGGACTGGTCACTTCATCTTCCGTCGCCGCCCCAATCCCGCTCACAATCCCCTTCGTCAACGTAGTCTTCCCCGCCCCCAAATCCCCTGAAAGCAGAACCAGCACCCGCGTTCGCAATCGCGCCCCAATCTCGCGCCCGCGCTGAATGGTCTCGTCCGAAGAGTGTGTAATGATTTCGCTGCTAGGCACGGCTGCACGACGCATAAAATTGCTGGTAAGCCCGAGGAATTGCGCGAACCAAATCGCCCGCCATCAGAGGAGCCTCATCAAAATCCGCATAAGCAATATCTCCCGCCAGCCCGTGCAAATAAACTCCAAACGCCAGCACGCGCTCCCAATTTTCCGTACCAAATTGCGCAGTAAGCGCCGAAAGCATCCCGGTCAAAACATCGCCGGTCCCGCCCGTCCCCATTCCTGGGTTCCCCGTCGAATTAATGAACGCCTTTCCATCCGGCGCCGCAACAATCGTATTATGCCCTTTCAAAATCACGTACGCATTCCACGCCGCCGCCGATTCCAACGCCAGTTTCATTCGTCGAGCCTGCACCTCGCTGGTCTTCAACCCGGTCAGCCGCGCCATCTCTCCCGGATGTGGCGTCACCGCGATCAGCCCCTCGGCGTTTTTCAATTCTCCTGCACGTCCCGCAAACGCATTCAGCCCATCCGCATCCAGCACAAGAGGAATAGAATTGCGTTTCCCCACAATCGTGCGAACAAATTGCTGCGTCTCATCCTGCGTAGTAAGTCCCGGCCCCATCCCCAACGCGCGCTTCCCTTTCAATATCGCGTCGAACTTCCCATATTCCAAACTCCGCAGCGAAACAGTCCCCGCCTCCGTCGCCACTAGCGGCTCCGTCATAATTTCCGGAGTGTGCGCCGCCACGCTAGCCAAAACAGGCTCAGGTGTCCCGACCGTCACCAATCCAGCCCCGGTGCGCAACGCCGACCACGACGCCAAAACCGCCGCCCCGCTTTTTCCCACCGACCCCGCAACAATCAGCGCATGCCCATAATCACCCTTGTTCCCGTCCGCCTTCCGCCGTTTCGCAAATTGCGCAAACTCACCCGGCTCAGACCACTGCAAATTTCCGTGCCCAACTTCTTCAATCAATTCCGCCGGCGAACCAATCTCGCGCACCACTAATTCGCCGATATAGCGCTGCCCTTCGCCTTGAAACATTCCAACTTTCGGCGCGGTAAACGTCACTGTGTAATCCGCCTGTACCGCCGCACCCTGCACTTCCCCGGTATCCGCATGCAGCCCGGACGGAATGTCCACCGCCACCACTGGACACCGCGATTCGCGCCCGTTCACGCTTTCAATCACGTCCCGCAACAATCCTTCCACCGCGCCGCGCGCTCCGGTCCCTAATAGCGCATCCACTAAAATGTCGCACTCGGCAATCTGGGATTTCCATTTGCTCCATTCGCCGGAACTCCGTACTACATGCAGTTCCCCCGACGCATTTTCCCAACGCCGCAGATTATCCGCCGCGTCTCCTCTCAACTCATTCGGGTCAGCGAACAAAATTACTTCCGTCTTCGCGCCCATACCAAGCAGTTGCAGCGCGGCCACGAGACCATCCCCGCCGTTATTCCCCTTCCCGCATAAAATAAAGATCAGCCTTCGTTCAAGATTCGGAAACCGTTGACGGATAAATTGCGCCACGCTTCCCCCCGCATGCTCCATCAACACAGCGCTGCGGATTCCGGCGCGCTCCGTCGTCAGCCGGTCCACTTCCCTCATTTCCGCTGCTGCCAGAATTTTCATAGCGGGGAACTCATCGAAGACGAGACTCCATCAAGAATGAAAACGCAGGATTTGCAATCTCCTGTAAAGATAATCTTCAGAGCGCTAAAGCATCCACCCGCCGCTGACGTTCAACGCCTGCCCGGTAATGAAATCTGCGCCATCTGACGCGAAAAACTTCACCGCCGTCGACACATCTTCTGCCGACGGCGGCCGTCCAATCGGCGAGCGCGCATCGTGCATGCGTCGCGCTTCGTCAGCAGTCAATTCCCTCTCGTCAATATTCGAGGGATTGATCACATTCACCGTAATCCCATGCTTGGCTTCCTCAATCGCCAGCGACCTTGAAAACGAAACCACCGCTGCTTTCGCCGCCGCATAAGCGGAAATCGTCCCTTGCCCAAAGCTTCGTTCCGCTCCCAATGCGCCCAGATTAATAATGCGTCCCCAATGCTGCCGCCGCATCACCGGCAGCACCGCCTTACAGGCATAAAAAACGCTGAAGAGGTTCGAAGCGATAATGCTCGTCCATTCTTCCACGGACGTCTCCGCCACCGGCTTCCAGTTAAATTCCCCTACATTGTTCACCAAAATATCCAGCCGCCCGAAGCGCTCCACCACTTTGTCCACCAGAAATTGCACTTTCCCCGGATCTTCGGAATCCGCTTCCACGGCGAAGCACTCCACTCCGCGTTCCTGCACCTGTCTCAACGCATTTTGCGCCGCGCCTTTATTGGAACGATACGAAATGGCAATCCGCACGCCTTCGCTCGCCAGCCCCAGCGCAATTCCTTTTCCAATTCCTCGGCTTCCGCCAGTCACCAAAGCTATTCGCTCGCTTAATGGCAAGCTGCACGCTCCCTAACGAACTCGCAAGTATAATCAATATCGCGTCCGGCTACGTGTCTCTGTTTTAGCTTGTATCTATCCCATGCGCGCAACCACCACCGTGATGTCGTCTGCTTGCTCCGGCGACCCCGCCCACTGCTCCGCGGACGCGATTAAATTCTCCGCCAACCGCTGCGGTGGAAGATTTATTTGCCGCAGGATCTCGGCCCGCACGCGTTGCCGTCCGAATTCTTCTCCATAAACGTTCTCCGGCTCCGTAAGTCCGTCGCTGAAGAGCACCATCAAACTTCCCGGCCCTACCTTAATCACCCCCTGCGTAAATGGAAATTCCTCAAATAGCCCGACCACTGTCCCGCCTTCTTCCAATTCCTGGACGTTCCCGTCGCAAATAAAAAATGGCGCCAGATGTCCCGCGTTTGTGTAAGTCAGCGTCCGAGCGTGCTCGTCATATACCGCATAAAAAAAAGTCGCATACCGGTCATCCGAAGTATTTCTGAAAACGTGCCGGTTCAGCTTGCAAACCAGATCCGCCGTACCGCCATCGCCATCCAGCATCGCCACACTGCGCAACGCTGCCTGCAAGCTGGCCATCAACAACGCCGCGAATATTCCTTTCCCGCTGATATCCGCCAGCGCAATTCCCAGCCGGTCCGGCCCCGTCTTGATGAAATCGTAATAGTCCCCGCTCACCACGCGTGCCGGTCGGCAAATCGCTCCCAATTGCAATCCCGGAAGCGACGGTAACGTTTGCGGAAAGAGTTGTGACTGCACTTCGCGCGCGATCGAGATCTCATTTTCCAAACGCTGGCGTTGCCGCTGCTCGTCAATCAGTTCGGAAAT
Organism: uncultured Acidobacteriota bacterium; assembly: GCA_963838475.1. Lineage (GTDB taxonomy): Bacteria > Acidobacteriota > Terriglobia > Acidiferrales > UBA7541 > Palsa-295. The sequence continues at coordinate 2,116,345 of CAWIRJ010000001.1, read as the reverse complement.
CGAGCTGGTCATTTCATTAAACGATTCACCCAGCGCTCCCAGCTGATCTCTTTGCCGTACTCGAACGCGTTTCGCGAAATCGCCTCGCCGCACATTCAGCGTCGCTTCGTAAAGGTCCCCCACCGAAGAAGTAATCGTACGCGTAAGCACTACGCCCGTAATCAGCGCGGTGATTTCTATCACCAGAAAAATAATCGCCGCTCCCACCAGTACCGCCACCAACAACGGCCCTACATCTCCTACCGAAGTTAGCAGCTCCTGATTCACAGCCGAAGGCCGCAGCGAAAACGAAGCAAGTATCGCCGACGATGCTTGATCTTTCTCCGACTCCAAATGCGCTAATTCAATCGTGGACGCCCCCGCCACCCTTACATCCATAAAGTTCTTTGGCGGAGGTAGCGTGCGCCGCCGGCTGGATACTTGCTCGCCCGGAACATAATCACGGCCGTTGAAACTGAAGTTGAAGTTCGTTCCCCCCTTCGCTGGGCGGAGAAAAATCAATTGGATTGGCCCCAGCTGCGAAGAAAGGCCGTCTAGGAAATTGGAGTTCACCGGTTCCGTCACCAGGACCGTTACCGCGTCTCCCGGGTCCTCCGTTTTCATGGCACAAGCGATCAGCGGCTTCTCATTCCATTCAACCAGTCCCGCGAACCGATGTCCGTCGCCCTTCCTCTCAATCAAGTGGGCGCCGCGATTTATGTAAACCCGAAGCTCCGGATTCTCCATTTTCTCCGCCGCAATCAATCGCGCAACGTCCGGTTTCGAGAGTATCGATTCATCCTGCGCCGAGCTCCCCTTCGCAACTTCCTGCCGAACGGCGGCGATCAGGGCATCCGTATCCGCGCTGATCGCCTCCACATGATTCTGCAAATCATCATGAAGCAGATGCGCGCCCAGTTGCAGATACAAGCCGTACATCGCCACGCCCGCCATCGAAAGCAACAAAATCACCGGCACCACGGCAATAAACACATAGGCCACAATCAGCCGGTTACGCAGCGGCCACATTACCTGCAAGCGGAACCAGGGGATCAATCGAATTACTAGGTAAATAATCGCGAGGAAACTCAGAAAACCCAAGAGGGTGGAATACGGCGCATGGACGCCCACCAAAGCGCCCAGGCGCGCGATCAGGGCCAATAGCAGAATGCCCAACGCCACGCGGTCCAGTGGCGAAGTCCTCCGCAACAACACGAGCCCTCGGCGTGGAGAAAATTGCGGCAAGTTTATCGTTCCCGAAATTCAGTATAACGTGGCGGGCGGATGTTCAAGACCGGAAACTGCAAATCGGCTCTGCAGTCCATTTCCCGATGGCATCCGCGTTGTGAATGATTGCTTACATCGCAGTCCGGTCGTTCTTCTGCACCCGGCTGTGATGTCGGCTGTAACCAAAATAAACCACCAACCCGATAACCAGCCAGATGATCAATCGCGCCCAGTTAACCCAACCGAGTTTGTACATCATGTAACCGTTGAAGAGAATGCCCAGAATCGGAACAAGAGGAACCCAAGGCGTACGAAATGGACGCAACTGCTCCGGGTTCATTTTGCGCAAAACCATGATCGATATGCACACGATGATGAACGCGAAGATCGTGCCGATGTTCACCATCTCTCCGATAATGTTGATCGGAGTGATACTGCCAATTACCGCCGCGATGATGCCCACCAAAATCGTATTCTTGTACGGCGTGCGATATTTCGGATGAATCGCGGCGAAGAATTTCCTCGGCAGCAAGCCATCGTTTGCCATGGAGTACAGCACGCGCGTCTGTCCCAACAGCATCACCAGCATCACGCTGGTCAACCCGGCCAGCGCCCCCGCCGTTATCAGGTAGGACGCTTTCACCAACCCGCGATCGAGAAACGCCACCGACAAAGGCGCTTCGATATTGATTTCCTTCCATGGCACCATGCCCGTAAGCACCGCGGCCACTAATATGTAGAGAACCGTGCACAAGATTAACGAAGCGATAATGCCGATCGGCAAATCCCGTTGTGGATTCTTGGCCTCCTGCGCCGTCGTGGACACCGCGTCAAAACCTATATACGCAAAAAATATGTACGCGGCACCTCTGCCGATTCCGCTGAATCCCATGGGTGCGAAAGACGACCAGTCGGTTCCCCAGTTGGTCGAACTCACATAATGCATGCCTAGAATAATAACGAACAGCACCACGCTGACCTTGATGATCACGATGGTCGCGTTGAACGTGGCGCTTTCCTTAATCCCGATTACCAGCACCGCCGTAATGATCAGCGCGATCAGAAACGCCGGAAGGTTGAATCCAATTTCCACGCCAAACAACCTGGGCGCCGCCACCATATCGTGCGCACGCTGGACCAACTCCGGTGACTGCGCCGAGATGATATCGCCCACCCGCATCAGAAATGATTGGCTGCCCACCGCCAGCGAAGGATCCGAAACGTGCGCCATTTCCCGCGCGATCACATTTTCGGCGGTAACCAGCGCCGTCCAGTGGTCGTAAGCCAGCCATAGCGGCATCTTCAGGTGAAAAATCTGCAGAAACTCGATGAAGTGGTTTGACCAGCCCGAAGAAACCGTGCTGGCGCCCATTGCGTACTCGAGCGTCAAGTCCCACCCGATGATCCACGCGATCAATTCGCCCAGCGCCGCATACGCGTATGTGTACGCGCTGCCCGCCAGCGGAATCAGCGCCGCAAATTCCGCGTAGCATAGCCCGGCGAACGCGCACCCCAATCCGGAAATGACGAAGGAGATCATCAATCCAGGCCCGGCGTAGTGCGCTCCCAGGCCGGAGAGCACGAAAATTCCGGCCCCGATCACCGCGCCCACACCCAAAGCCGTCAGCGAAACTGGGCCCAGCGTCCGCTTCAGCGTGTGCTCGCCGGTGGCCTTGGCTTCGTTCAACAGCCAATCCATCGGCTTCTTCTTGAACAGCGGATTGCTCATTCGTATCTCCTCTCAGAGAATCCGACTCGGCAGTTCAAATCAAAAAAAACAAATCTACGCTTCGGCAGTCTCAGCTCCGGCGCGCTTCCATAACCAGTACACCGGAACCCCCAGCAGAACGATGATCAGTCCGGGCCAAGTGTACTGTGGCTTATACCTCAATAACTGAATTTCGATAAATATCGCCATCACCAAATAAAGCGCCGGCAAAACCGGATAACCGAACGCCTTATAGGGACGCTCCATATCCGGCCGCTTCCAACGCAGAACAAACAGTCCACCCAGCGTGAGAATGTAAAAAATCAAAACCGCAAAAATCAAAAAATCCAACAACTGGCCGTACGTCCCGGAAAGACAGAGAAACGAAGCCCATATACATTGCACGATCAACGCCGCAGCCGGCGCGTGATGGCTGTTCACTCTCCCCGCCGACTTGAAAAAAAGCTTGTCCTTCGACATCGCGTAATAAATCCGCGCTCCCGAAAGAATTAATCCGTTGTTGCACCCAAAACCCGAAATCAAAATCGCCACAGCCATCACAATTGCGCCAGCCGGCCCAAAAATCACTTCCGCCACCGCTGTCCCCACGCGTCCATCCGCCGCGAACTCAATTCCCCGCGCGATCGCCGTAGTGCCATTCGGATCCCCGGAGATCGGCAGCACGCGCAAATATGCCACATTCGCCAAAGTGTACAGCGTGATGACCATCCCCGCGCCCAGCGCCAGCGAAAGCGGCAAATTCCGGCTCGGATTTTTTACTTCCGCCGCCGTGAACGTAATGTTGTTCCACGCATCCGCCGAAAATAGCGAACCCACCATCGCCACGCCAATCAGCGTCAACGTGCTGATCGTCCAAACCGGATGGTCCGGCGGATATGGATGCATCACCCACAGCCCCGCATTCCGCCAGAAATCCGTGAAATTCACACTTCGCGCCGCTTCCGTCGAAAACCAAAATCCCAGCAGCACCAGCGCCGCCAGCGACCCTACCTTTGCCACCGTAAACACATTCTGAACGATCTTCCCCACCCGCAACCCGCGCGTATTAATCCACGTGAGAAACACAATCGACGCAATCGCCAGCAAATTCTGCCGGTTAATCCCCACGTTGTACGGCCCCAGCGATCCAAACCACATCTGCCACGGCCCAAACGTCCCAATTTTCCATATCCAGTCTGACGCCGAAAACCACGGCAGCATTACCGCCGTAAATTTCGCAAACGCAATCGCCACCGCCGCAATCGTGGCCGTCTGGATCACCAGCAGCATGGTCCAGCCGTACAAAAATCCCCACAGCGGCCCCAACGATTCGCGCAAATAAACATACTGCCCGCCCGCGTGCGGCATCGCCGCCGCCAGCTCGCCGTAGCTCAACGCCCCAATCAGCGTCATCACGCCGGTAACGATCCACACAGTAATCAGCAGCCCCGGACTTTTCACTTGGTGCGCAATGTCCGCCGAAACAATAAAAATTCCCGACCCAATCATCGACCCGGCCACAATCATCGTCGAATCAAACAGCCCCAGCCCTTTTACAAGCTCTGGCTGCTTGCTTGCCGCCACCGCCCCGATCGTCTGAACCTGTTCAGCCATCATCTATGCCTTAATTTTCAACGCTACGCGCAGCTCTCACCCGCTTCGCAATTGCCAGATACTCCAGCGCTCGCGCCGCCGGATCGTCCGCCGCCATCAAATCGCGAATCACCGCGACCGAATCCGCCCCCGCCTCATAAACAGCCTGCGCGGACTCTACTGTGATGCCGCCTATCGCCACAAGGGGTTTTCGCGTAATTCCACGCGCCGCGCGCAAAAATTCCAACCCCACCACCGGATCCGAATTCTCTTTGGTCCCCGTGCGAAAGATCGGCCCCACAGCAATATAATCCGCCGAAGTTGCGTCCGCCGCCCGCAATTGCTCCAAATTATGTGTCGAAACCCCCACCCACAACCCGCTCCCCAAAATCTTCCGCGCCGCCTCCACCGGAAGGTCTTCCTGCCCCACGTGAACGCCCCCCGCTCCCACCATCGCCGCGATATCCGCCCGATCGTTCACAATGAACCGCGCGCCCTTACCTGCATTCGCAACCCGCCCAACCAGCGCCGCCGAAGTTTCCTGAATTTTCCGCGCAGACCCGCGTTTATCGCGGTATTGAAACAGTTCCACCCGCGCTCCCGCCAACCGCTCAGCAATTTCAAGAATGGAAAATCTAGAAGGGCCTGCAAACTCGGGGCTGGCATCCAGGATGGCGTAAAGGGCCGGGAACAACTCGCCTCCGCGTAAAACTAAAACCCTATTTTGCTTTTGCTTTCGCTTCCAATGCCGGCATGCGCTCCAAAAAGTGCGTATCAAATTTCCCCGCCACAAAATTCGGGTCCGCCAGAATCCGTTTGTGTAACGGGATCGTCGTCTTCACTCCCTCCACCACAAATCCGTCCAGACCCCGCTGCATACGCGCAATAGCCTCCGCGCGATCATGCCCATACGAAATAAGTTTCGCTATCAACGAATCGTAGTAGGGAGGTATCACCGCATCCGCGTAACAAGCTGTATCCACCCGAATCCCCGGCCCTCCCGGCACGCGAAACGCCGTTACTCTTCCCGCCGAAGGCGTAAACGTCTCCGGGTCCTCCGCATTGATCCGGCACTCAATGGCGTGCCCGCGAAATTCCACCGGAGGCAGCACTGACGTAAGCTTCTCCCCTGCCGCCACGCGTATCTGCGATTTCACCAAATCGATCCCGGTCACCATCTCCGTCACCGGATGCTCCACCTGAATCCGCGCATTCATCTCGATGAAATAGAGATTCCCGCCATCCTCGCGTAAAAACTCCATGGTCCCGGCGCTCGAATACCCGATCTTTTTCAACGCCTCCACCACTTGCTTCCCAATCTTCTGCCGCGTGCCGGCATCCACCGCCACCGACGGCGATTCTTCCAGCACTTTCTGGTGGCGTCTTTGCAGCGAGCACTCGCGTTCCCCCAGGTGCACCACATTCCCGTGCTTATCGCCCAACACCTGAAACTCAATGTGTCGCGGCCGCTCGATCAATTTCTCCATGTAAACGTTTGGACTTCCAAACGCCTGCTCCGCCTCTGTCCGCGCCGTCCGGAACGCCGGAATTAATTCCTTCGCTGAACGCACGATACGCATCCCGCGTCCGCCGCCGCCCTCTGCCGCCTTGATCATCACTGGATAACCAATATCGCGCGCGATTTCCTTCGCCGAATCCTCATCCGGCACCACCCCCGCACTCCCCGGAATCACCGGAATCCCCGCAGCCGCCATCGCCTCCTTCGCCTTATCCTTTTCGCCCATCAACCGGATCGCCTCCGGCGCCGGCCCGATAAACGTAATGTGCGACGCTTCGCACACTTCCGCAAAATTCGCATTCTCCGAGAGAAACCCGTACCCCGGATGAATCGCATCCACATTCGCAATTTCGGCTGCGCTGATTACCTGCGGAATGTTGAGGTAGCTTTCGCTGCTTCGCGGAGGCCCGATGCAGATCGCTTCGTCAGCAAACCGCACATGTAACGCATTGCGGTCTGCCTCCGAATACACTGCCACTGTTCGGATGTTAAGTTCCCGGCAAGCGGAAAGGATGCGCAGCGCAATTTCACCGCGATTTGCGATCAGAATTTTTCGGAACATTTCGCCTGGGGGTGAGCTATTTCTTCCGGTGCGCGCGGATTCCGAAAAGCGCTTCGCCATATTCCACCGGTTGGCCATTCTCCACAAAGATCCGCACTACTTCTCCCGCCACATCCGACTCGATTTCGTTCATCAGTTTCATCGCTTCGATGATGCACAGCGCCTGGCCCTCTTCCACCCGAGAACCCAGCTTCACAAACGGTTCGCCGCCCACCGACGGCGCAGCGTAAAACGTCCCCACAATTGGAGATTTCACAACGTGAACATCCTCAGAGGCCGCTCGCGCCGCTTCCGCCGCTTGACCGCCCGATCCGCTGGATGCAACACCAGGAGCCGCACTGCCGCCAGAGGACCCGCCGGCTGCCGCGGCATGGCTTGCCGCCGGAACTGCCGCTACCACAATCTCAGGAGCTGAAACCGCCCGGCTGAAACCCATCGGCTGCGAAAACGGCTTCCTTAGCCGTATACGAAATCCCGCGCGCTCGTATTCGAACTCCTCCAGTCCATGCTTTGCCATGAACTCGAGAAGCCGCTCCACTTCCTGAAGGTCCACGCCACCTGTTTGGGAACTGCCTTGGGTATGCGGAGTCGATTTTTTCGCCATTTAGAGTTCTAAGAATTCCCTGGATGCGCTGGTCAAATCTTCAGCGCCTTTTGAAGTAACCACTACGTCGTCCTCTATCCGTATCCCGCCGAGCCCCTCTACGTAAACGCCAGGCTCGATCGTTATTACCATGCCCTCTTCGAGCCTTGTTTCTTCGCCTCTGGCCAGCCGGGGCATCTCGTGAACCTCGATGCCCAGTCCATGCCCGGTACTATGCGTGAAGTATTCAGCCAGTCCGTGGCGTTTCAGCGAAAGCCGGGCCGCCGCGTCCACCTCTCCAGCCTTCACTCCGGGTGCGACCGCGTTCTTGGCGGCTTGCCGCGCTTCCAGCACCGCGTTATACAGCCGCCGTACTTTCTCCGGCGCCCGTCCCAAATACACTGTTCGAGTCAGGTCGCTACAATAACCGCGAAGTATAGCACCGTGGTCTAGGACGACCAATTCGTTTTTCCCGAGCAGCTTAGCGCTAGGCCGCGCATGCGCCCATGCCGAACGCGGACCTGAAGCTACAATCGTGTCGAACGAAGGCCCGCTTCCGCCCTTTAGCTTGATCCCGTACTCAATCTCAGCAGCCACTTCCAGCTCGCTAAGCCCAGCCTTAATCTTCGGCACCGTCTCCGCGAATACCTCGCTGATTAACCTTGCGGCTTCGCGCATCGTGGCCAGTTCTGAAGCGTCCTTTACCGCCCGCAGCCTTTCCACCGCGTCTCCACCGCTCACCCAACGCACCCCGCTGCCCGTGAGCTTCTGCAGAGTGGCTTTCTGCGCCACCGTCACCTGGGTGGGCGCGTAGGCTACACGCAGCCGCCCTCTCCTCTTCGTTAGCGCCTCCGCCGCGGCTCGCAGAAGCCCATGCTTGGCAATATGGATCTCTGCCCCCTCAACCTGTTCCTGCGCCTGAAACGTGTACCGGCTGTCTGTGAACAGCGTCGTCCGCGCCGGCCCAACCAGCAGGACCGCGGCGCTTCCCGTAAAACCACACAAGTATTGAATGTTCGGCAGGTGAGTCACTAGAAAGGCGTCAGCGCGTAGGTTGGAAAAGGAAAGCCGGAGCCGATTTATTCGGCTCCGGCCTGAATTCGCTTGCACCGGTTTGGATTTCACTTTCCCCTGATGCTCCGCCCGTTGGTTCCTGCCGTTATTAGCTCGGCAGAATCCTCGGAGTCAGGAAGAACAATAGCTCCAGGGACGATGTGTTCACAAGTGTGTGCTTGAACAAATTGCCCACCACCGGCAGGCTCCCGAACAGCGGCACCTGATCCACTGTGCGCTGCTGCGAGGACACGATGATTCCGCCGATGACCACCGTCGCGCCGTCGCTCACCAGTACCTTGGTGTTCGCCTGTTGCGTGTCGATAGCCGGTATGCCCTGCACGCGCGGAATAGCCGTGTCGATTTGGTCGTTGGTTACCGTCACATCCATGTAGATCGTGCCTTCCGCGGTGATTTGCGGGGTCACGTCAAGTTCTAGCACGGCATCCACGAACTGCACCGAAACCGTGTTGTTCACGATCGTTTGGACTGGAATCTTCGTACCTTGTTTCACGACTGCTTTCTGGTTGTTCTGCGTGATGACTTTCGGCTTCGAGATCAATTTGCCTACGCCGCGCTCTTCCGCCGCGCTGATAATGAAGTCCAACGCGAAGTTCTGGGACGAGAACGCGTAGCTCAGCGCGCTCGTTGGTGTCGTGGCGCCCAGGTTCGTGATCAAAGGCATCGAACCGCTGGTCGTGTTCGCCCCGGTATTTCCTACGATGATCGGAGGCAGCGGAAGTGGCGAGTTGCGCACGATCGGGCTGGTGCCCACCGTGCTCGCGCCGCCCAGAATGCTCTGACCGCCGCCTAGAGATACTGCCGCCGCAAACTGCGTACCGATGTCGCGGGTAAACGACCTGTTGGCCGCCACCACTCTCGCTTCGATTTCCACTTGCTGCGACTTCTTATCGAGTTGGCGCAGCAGGTTGTCCATCACCGGCAAAACGCTGGGGATGTCTCGGATAATTAGTGTGTTCGACCGCGTGTCAGCCAGCACGTCACCTCTTGAAGAGAGGAATTTCTTGAGTGTGGGGACCATATCCTCAGCTTTGGCGTAGCTTAGCTGCCGAGTCGTAGTGACCACGTCGGCGGCTTCTGCCTGTGCCTTGGCCAATTCACGGTTCTGATCGGCTTCTCTCTTCAGCGTGTCTTTCGTAGCGATTCGCAGCACGTTTCCGTCAAGCTGCTTGTCCAAGCCGTTGTTCTTCAAAACGATGTCCAGTGCCTGATCCCACGGTACATCGTCCAGAACGATCGTCAGGCTGCCCTTTACGCTCGGGTCCACCACGATATTCAATCCGCTGATTTCGTGTATCAGCCGGAAAAAGTCGCGCAAATCAACGTCCTTTAAGTTCACTGAAATCGGTTCACCCGAATATTTGCCGGAAGGCGGAGGAGTCTGAGCCTGCACGGTAGCATTCGTAATTGGCTGGCTCGATGTCGAACCGGATGCTGACGCCGGAGCGTCAGTCCCATTCGGATTAGAAACGCTGGCCGCCCCCTCAGCCGCAACCTGCTTGGCCGCTAGTCCCACTTGCTGATCCTGCGGTTGTGGTACTGCCACAGCCGGTGTCGCCAATGCCGACGTGGGCTGTGTCAGAGTTGATGGCAAAATGATGATTGGAGCTGAAACTTGCTTGGGTTGCGCTGCCACCGCAACTGCCGGGGCAGGTTGTGGTGAATCTAGCTTGGTCGTGGTTACGTCCGCAGGCTGTGTTTGTGGAGCGGATTTCACCGCGCCCTTTGCCGGCTTGGCCGAAAACTCAATCGTTATACCCGAATCAGAGCTTGTGATGTTGTAGGGCGTTGCCTGCCGCAAATCGATTACGATGCGCGATACTTCCGGCGAAAATTGCGCCAGCCGGATCTCGCGGACCGGATCCAGATTGCTCGCGATATGTTTCTCGGAAGTTTTCAGGTGCGCTCCCGAAAAATCCAGAACCAGTCTGTCCGGATTCTGCAATCGCATTGCGTGATAATTCAGTTTGCCCGTTCCTACCACGTTCACATCGGTCTGATTGCCGTTCTGCGACAAATTCACCTGGCGTATGGCCTCGATTGTTGAGCTCGGCAGCTTGGTTTCCGATGATTTTGCGGCAATCGGCACGATTGCGGGAGCAGGTCCCGTCACTACCGCGGACTTGCCCGTCGCATCATCCGTGCGCCCCACCAGCAAGGTCAGCTCTTGGGAATCTTTGCGCTCGAGTCGTGGCTCAACGCCCTGGCTCAGCAGAATCTCCACCCGCACTACTGGCTTGGCTCCCGAGGTGTACGTCAGCATTCGGTAGCTCTTCACCAGGTCGGAAGGCACCACGCGCGCTCCGGCCGGATCGGCGGACGAAACTCCGCTCAAGTCCAGCACGAACAAGCTTTCGCTCGGACGATAGGTGGTGTATTCGAACGGCCCGTTCGCCTGCGCTTCCAGCGTAACGTTGCCGTTCTTTACCACCGCCTTCACATGCACCACCGGCCCATCACTGGCCTGTAGCGCTCCGCTCATCAGTATCAAGGCTGCTGCAACCAGCGCAGTCGCCCCCATCGCCCTCCGCATAATCCTCATTGCTGCTCTCCTGCGCTCGGGTAGATTCGTTTGGTTACCAATTTCTCAACCGGTTTCCCGAATGCATCTTTGGAATTTTCTTTAAACGTCACTCCGTCTAATCCAATCTTTTCCACGTCGCCGTCATACAGACGGTCCCCTTCTCGAAGAAAATAGGTCCGTTGATCTGGGTTGGTTACCACCGCCAGCATTCCATTCGCAGCTTTCACTGTTCCATCCACGTGAACTGTAGCGATCACTAGCCCTGCTTTTCCCGGAGGCAGCGGCGGTCCGCTTGGTTTCTTGTCGTTTACCAGTGGCGAGAACGGATCGCGCTTGCCCACTACCGCGTCCTTCCCGTCAGGCTTTGCCGCTTCCTGTGGAGCTGCGTCTGCCGCCGGCGCAGCAGCCTTCTTCTTGTGACCCGACTTGTGTGCTGGGGCCGGACTTTGTTCCGGATTCTTAGTCGGACTCTGTCCCCACGCCGCCGGCAACAGGCAAAATGACATCGCCAGGGTTGCTATCAGGTTCGCAGTTGTCTTCACTAGTGTCATCGTCATCGCCTACCGTTTTACCGGTGCGGACGTCGGCGTTGTTGCCGCCGGCGCGTCTGCCGATTTCGTAAAGAACGTTGTAATCGTGAACGTGCCCGTCACCGAAGCTCCCGGATTCAACCGAAAGTTCGGAGCAGCGCTGTGGGCGCCGATCCCTTCCAGCTTCAGGTCACCCACGTTGATAATTCGCGATAGCCGTCCCAGTCTGGCGAAGAAATCCAGCACCGAAAAATACGGCCCATCCGCCTGCACTTCGAACGGCAGCTCGAAGTAATAGGTCTTCGCCGCCACTGGATTCGCTTTCAACCGGCGCAGCGAAACTCCTGAGCTCGTCGCCGCCGCTTGAATCATCAGCATGAACTGGTCAACTTGCTTCTCTTCCGGCACGATCGTTTGCAACGTGGCCAGTTGCTTTTGCAGCGCATCCATCTGCGATTGCAATTCCGCTCGCCGTTGCTTGTAAACTCGCAAATTCGCAACTTCCTGCTCCAGCGGTTTCTCTTGCTTCTGCGCGTCTTGCAATTGCGCCCGTACCGACGCTAAAGGCAATCCCGGAATGTAGAATCCAGCCGCGATGATCACTACCGTCAATCCCAGGTAGAACAGCGCTTGTAGCGGCCAGGGCCAATCTTTGAAAGAAGTTGCCATTGCTAGCTCCTCCCTGGGGCCGCGGGCTGCGGAGGAGGCGTGGATGCCGGCTTCGCTTGCGCTGGCGCATCGGGATTGGAGGATTGCGCCACCGTCGCCGTCATCGTGAAGTTGAACGTTTGCACCGACTTCACCACGTCATCTTCTTTCGCCTCTTGAATTTCAACTTTGTCGAAATACCCAGATCGCCTCAGCTGCGTTATGAAGTTCGCCACTGCGTTGATCGAACCTGCTTCGCCGGATATCTTCAGGTTGTCACCCGTGCGTTCGAGCGACGTCAGCCACAGCGCATCCACTCTCACCACCGTGTTCGCCACCATCTGCAGCAATTCCTGACCGCCCGTGCGGTTCTTCTGCAAGGTTTCAATCACGTTGATGCGTTGCTCCAGCACCGCTTTCTGCGTTTCGAACCGGTCCACGTCCTGCTTCACCAGTTGCAAACTCTGTTTCTCTGACCGTAACGCCGCAATCCGCGCGTTCGTCGCATCCAGCTCTTTCTTCTGCTGGAAATACGTCACCGACAGCACCACCGCAGCCAGTCCCAGCGCTACCAGCAGGAAGATGATCTGCATCGTCGCTTCCAGCGGTACCGCCTGTTTGGTGGCCTTCGGACGAGCCTGGCCAAGTAAATTGATCCGAATCATGGCGTGTCAAAGCTCCTCAGCGCCAACCCCACTGCGATTGCCAGGCGCGGCGCCAACTCGCGTATCTGGCTTTCATCATGACGCCCTGAATTGATTACAATCTTGCGAAATGGATCTAGCTCCTCGACCGGCATCGCAAATTCTTCCTTCAGCAAGTCCAGCAGCCCGGGAACGCGCGAAGTCCCTCCCGCCACGTAAATCCTGCGGATGTTTTCTCCGCTCGCCGTCGCGCGGAAAAAGTCGAAGGTCTTCTGTATCTCCAAAATTAAAATGTCAGACACCGACCGCAGAATCGCCGTGCGCTGCTCTTCGCTAACTCCCGCCAGCGTTCCGCCCATCTTCAACTTCTCGGCATCCTCGAAACTCAAATCCAGTTCCTTCTGTAACGCGTCGGTGTACTGGTTGCCTCCCACCGAAACGTCGCGCGTAAACAGCGGCGTCCACCCGCGCACGATGTTGATGTTCATCACGCTCGCGCCGATATTCAGCAGCGCTACCACCTGCGAAGGGTCCGGCTCGTAGTTCACTTCAAAGCAGTTCTGCAGCGCGAACGCATCAATATCCACCACCACCGGAGTCTTCCCCGCCTGCGCCAGCACGTTCGTGTGATTCAGAATCTTGTCTTTCTTCACCGCTACCAACAGGACGTCCATCTGGTTCTCGGTCGCTTCCAGCAGTTGATGGCTCAAGTTCACGTCCGCAATATCGAACGGGATATGCTGGCTCGCTTCCGACTGCACTCGGTCGTACAACTCTTCTTCCGTCATCAGCGGCATGCTCACCCGCTTGACGATCACCGAATGCCCCGATACCGACGTCGCCACGTCCTTCGCCTTGATCTTCTGGTTGTCGAATATCGAGATAATCTTCTCGGCCACCGAAGGCGCGTCCATGATGGCGCCGTCCACCACCGTATCCTGCGCCAACGTCTCTATCCCGTAACTCACCAGCTCGTAGCCTGCCTTCGACTTCTTCAGCTCGACCGCCTTCACGGAACTCGAGCCGATATCCAGGCCGATTAATGATTTCGTTTTCCCCAGATTGAACATCGCGCGGCCCCTCGCTCCTCACTCCGTCCCGCTTCGCAGGTCGGACCCGCCTTCTCTCTGCTCTTCTATTTTCTTTCGGATTCTTTTCGTTCTTTGCTCGCTACCCGTTAGTACTGCTACGCCCGGTACCGTGCGCCTTTTACTGTTTATTGCATCCACCTCGGCGAGTGTCAATCAACATGTTCGTCGCGTGTGCTATTGGTAAAAACCCGGTCAGGGGGACAGGCAGGCGAAAACGTACAGGTCAAAAGTACAGGTAAGTGCTTGAAACCCTTATGGAGAAAGGCGAAACGCGACCCTCAGGCGAAGGCCCTCGCCTCACCCCTGTGCCGCTGTGGTCTAGTTCTTCTTTGGCACCACGTGGTCTTTTATTTTCTGCCAAATTTTGTCAACTTGCCGTTTTGTGCTCTCATCCATCTTTATCTCGTCCGGCCAACGCCCAGCGTACCCTTCTTCCTTCCACTTCCGCGTGGCATCCACTCCCATTTTCGACCCGTAATCCTGCCGCCGCGCCGCATGGTCCAGCGTATCCACCGGCCCCATCACAAACTGTATATCCCGCTCCGGATCGATCGCGCACAGCGCCTTCCACACCACTTCGCGCGAGTCCTGCACATTCACATCGTGGTCCACCACCACTACTACCTTCGTGAACATCGCCTGCCCCAGCGACCATATCGCGTTCATAATCTTTCGCGCCTGCCCCGGATAGCTCTTCCGTATCGACACAATCATCAAGTTCTGAAAAATTCCTTCCGCCGGCATCGCCACATCCACAATCTCCGGATACTGCATTTTCATCACCGGCATAAAAATCCGCTCGATCGCGTGACCCATAAAATAATCTTCCTGCGGAGGCGGCCCCACAATCGTCGTCAGATACAAAGGCTCCTTGCGATGCGTGATGCAATCAATGTGGAAAACGGGAAACTCTCCCTCCAACGAATAAAATCCCGTGTGATCGCCAAACGGCCCTTCCGTCCGCATCTCGCCCAGATTCACATGCCCTTCCAACACAATTTCCGCGTTCGCCGGCACCTCCAGGTCCACCGTCTTGCACTGCACCAGCTCCACCGGCTCTCTGCGCATGAATCCTGAAAACAAAAATTCGTCCATGTCCGGAGGCACCGGCAAAATTCCCGCCAGCGCCGTCGCCGGATCCGCTCCAATCGCCACCGCCACTTCAATCTTCCCTTTCGGATTTTTCGCCCGCGCGTTGCGGAAATGTTCCGCGCCATGCTTCTGCGTCTGCCAATGCATCCCCGTCGTGCGCCCGTCATATACCTGCATGCGATAGCAGCCCACGTTGCGCTTGCCCGTCTCCGGATTCTTCGTAATCACCATCGGCCACGTGATGTAACGTCCGCCATCCTGCGGCCAGCATTTCAATATCGGAAAGTAATCGAGCGAAAAGTTTTCCGTGCGTACCACTTCCTGGCAATCGCCATTGCGCACCGACTTCGGAAAAAACGACCCAATCTCCGCCAGCTTCGGCAGCATCTTCACTTTTTCCAAAATTCCCTGCGGCGACTTCACATCCAGAAACGAATGCACTCGCTCCGCCACTTCGTCCAACGAATCCACTTCCAGCGCCATACACATGCGCCGCTCGCTCCCCAGCAGATTCGTCACCGCCGGAACCTTCGACCCTTTCGCCCGCTCGAACAGCAGCGCCGGCCCTCCCGCCTTCACCACCCGGTCGGTTATCTCCGTAATCTCCAGGACGGGATCCACCTCCGCCGAAATCTTCTCCAGCTCGCCTTTCTTCTCCAGCGCCCTGACAAATTCCCTCAAATCCCTATAAGCCACTTCCCCTCCATTGTTTTACTCGAGCTTGTGCTGCCGCGACGTTGCAAGCGGCTTACTCTAGCACGGTCGCTTATGTCACACGAATCCAAGCCCTTCTTCCTAGAGCCGACCTCCAATCAGATAGGGGTGTCTTGTGCGGATTGCTGCGATTTAGGCACTAACCAAAGAAGATAGTCGGCGAGTCGGATAAGAGTGGCCGCCTCGTCCCAAGCGTATCTAACATTTCGATGACTTGACGGATTCTTGAACAAACCGATCGCTCCACTAAATAGTTCCCGCACCGCATCGCGTTCCCCTGCTGGCTGTGTCCTGTCCGTTAGCCTCCCGTCTTCAGAACTAAACGCATTTCGCATCAGCTTGACGCCCAGCAACTCGCTCGGCAATCCGGCGGCCTCCCTAACGCGGGTTTCGACCTCCTTGAATGCCCTGAAAACCGCAGTGTCATAATCACCTCGAAGAAACAACGGTCTGACAGCGGAAACCAGGACCGGGTCGAGAAATGTTTCTGGAAGAGCGTGAGCCCTCCGCAAGGCCTCAAGATCTATCTTAGTCGTAATGGAGCGGCCGCGACGTGTTAGGAAGTACATTCCGAAGTTCGAACTAGGCTCGTGTGCGACCAGCCCTTCTCGCTCGAGAACTATCCATCCCTCAGCCAGAACATGGACAACCTCCTCGTATCGGGTACCCGCGTATTTTCCGACCGCACTTTGTTGGAGGAATAGGTTGTATTTACTGAACGGATGACGCGGCAATTCCTGCAAATATAAAAGAAGTAGTGCAGCGACATCTTCAGGTTCGAGATCGAGCAGTGTTTCCGGCGACGGAAAAAGATCACTGAATGGCATTTCGTTTCCTTGTAACGGGAACAAGGACAAGCTAGGCCAAAGTGGTGTCCCACTTCCTTTTGAAATCTAATAACGCCAACCGGATCGCAGCTTCAATGTCTAGAAAAATCTTGGTCGGGTTATATTGGCCTGTTATGTCTTTGAGTTTCTCCCTCGTCGACAGATTTGGAGACTCGGATTTCAAATTGAACGTCCTGTTAAACTTCGAATCATCGCTGACGACACCTAGCACTGCTTCAACATACGAGTTTAGAATGTGGAACCAAAAATCGTGCTCAGTCAATGCCGCTATATCAAATATCTTGATCCGAGAATCCAGTTCGTCAGCAGTGTCAATGACTTCCATCCAAACACCTGGATCAGAAATCACTCTTTGTTCTTTTAAGCCACTAACCGCAAGATGCAACTTACGCCCGAGCCTAAGCAGCTGCTCGCGTTCTCGATTCATCTGCAACAACCACTCGTGTTCGTGCTGCAGTCGTACCAGCCGATTTTGAATCATTTCGTGGCGAGCGGAATTACGTCCCTGCCACTTCATCACACGTACCTGCGCCTTCATGACGCACACCTGCCATGCGATGACGACTATTGTCACTGCGGCAAAAAGTGCATTTGCAAAAACCGAGATCCATTCAGAACTGTTAAGCACGAGGTCCCACCAGGTCATTTCGTGCATGGGCATGGGAGTCATTTCCGGCAGATAATAGCAGGCCAAAATCAAAAGGCCCACTTTTAGGTGGGCTACACTCTTAAGAGTTTCAAAAAGATGGAAAGTATACTATAGCGTTTGTACACAGGGGGTAACGGAGAGCATGTTAGAAATTGCAAAACTGATCTACGACGCTATAGGAATCGAATCTCCTAGAAAATTCATTGTTGTTTGCGCGATTTTTGGCGCAATTGCTTTTGCGGGACTTGGTTGGCTTATTGCAAAAGGTGCCCAAGCAAAGATCAGAGAAACACAGTCAGTCCCCGCCACGAGTAAAACTGGGAATGCAAAAACTAATGGCGCCGAAAGCCCCGCCGTCACAGGTAGCGGAAATAACATCACCTATGGTTCGCCTCCAAACCCACCCGCGAAAGGATCTAACCCACCGAAATGAACGGGACACTAACCATGATGAAATGTATTTTGACGTTTTCGTTACTAATTGTCGCAATCCCCTGTCGCGCCCAAACTCCGCAAGCGGGAGAAGCTAAAACAAAGGGGCCATGCAGTCCTGCTGTTACAGGTAACAACAATCAATTTCGCATCAACTGTCAGGGACTCACTAAAGAACAGGGAAAGAAGATGCTCGACATACTCAACACTATTTTGACGAACCAACTGGACCCTAAAGAAGTCATGGGGAAACTAGATGAAATTTTGGAAGCCGTCACGCCACAGAGAGTTAGCGCTGCCGATATGGCTAAAATTACGGAGTATCTTTCGGCGGTAACGGCTAAAACGCGCATCCAAATAACAGTAGCCCAGAACAGCAACGCTATACCATACGCGAACGACGTTTATAAGGCGTTCAAGGAATCAGGATGGACGATGGAGGGCAGCGCGGCGAGTGAAGTGCTCATACTCTGGTCCGGAAATAAATTTCTAGGAGTGGAGATTATGTCTAAGGGTGAGCCTGTTGCACCACACGAGAAAGTTTCGGTAAATGAGGGAGACCCGTTATTCTATATCGGCACCGTCCTAAATATGCTGGGACTGCCTAAGGAATTAACACGTGAGCCGAAGCGAGATGCCGATTTGATTACGATCCAATTTACCGGTTTGCCGGAGAAGAATTAGGATATCAATCGGTAAGTTGCAAATCGCGCTGAGATTTATATCTGCTAAGCACAGTTCCAATTCGGGAAGCACACACCAAATTATTTTTCCTCGCAACTCTTTACTATTAAGTCAGATATAAACTTTTCTAACCCATACCCTTGAATTTCTAATCTTTTCACCTACCATCGCTCAAGGCACAAAAAGTGCCCGCGAAAGACGCATGGGCGAGCGAGCTTCACCGAAAGCCACTCAGTCCCAAATTGGGAATATTGGAGAAGGATGATGAACAGATTTCGATCCGGGCGCCCCGCGCCCCCCTGGGCCGGATGTCAGACCGGCCCCATGACCGTAGACGTCGAAGCTCTTATGGCTAGTCGCGACCGCAACCCCGATCCAGTAGACCCATTCGCGCACCCAACCAATGAGCCACTCAAATATGCTTCCCCGTTAGCCGCCTATTATGACTACGCTCGCAATGCCGCGAACATTCAGGACCAAGCTGCCGCTGCCGAACGTGCAGCCGCAGGTTACCCAGCCGAAGACCCCGAACCAGACTTGCCGACCGGCCCCGTCACCGTTGAAGTGCTTTACGTTGGCCCCGGTTCCAAATCGGAAAATGTTGACGCCCCGCCCGCACCACCGGCCTCGCCCGATCAACCAACGCCCGCCGAAAAAGTCATGGCCGCCCGGGCCGCCCTCCTCGCCGAAGCCAAGCTAGCCGTCGAAGCCGCCGAGGCCGTCCTGGACGAACGGTCGAAACGCGCAAAACCCGCTCATGCGCCCTCCGCCGACGAGTCTGGAGATGCAATCGCACCAAAACGCTCCCACCACAAACAAAAACGACCGAAACGAAAACCGAAACCAACCCTAAGCGCCAAGCAAGTCATCGACCGCCCCTCCGCTCCGCGACCACAATCCCAACCCAAATCCCAAAATGAAATCGACCTCTCCCACCACCAGCGACGCTGCTCCATCTGCCGCCACCCCGACCGCGACGAAATCGAAGAAGCCTTCCTCCAGTGGCGCAACATCAGGGTCATCGAACGTGAATTCGAAATAGACGATTGCGCCATTTTACCGCCACGCCCACGCCCTAAAACTCTTTACGCAACGTAACTTAAGCCTTCGCTCCGCGCTCGAATTCGTAATCCAGGAAGCCGAGCACATTCGCCCCACCGCCGAGGGCTTGGTAAAAGCCATCCGAGCTTACACCCGCATAAATAACCAGGGTGAGTGGATCGACACTCCCACTACTCACATAGTAAAAGTCATGCCCATGATCGACCCGGAACTTCGCAACGTCACGCCAAACGCCGCTGGCACCGTCACGCTTGACGTCAAAAAAATCTCCGATTTACAGCGCGAAAACAGGGTCCAAGTCACCGTGGAATCGCCCAGTGGGCGCCCACTTCTAACCGAAAGTGCACCACAAACAGAATTCCCCGTAACGCAAACAAAACAAAGGAGGCGAAAAATTCTAACCGAGGCCAGAACACACATTAGGATTTTCGGAAAACTGGCGAATTCCGTGTCAAAAATCTGGACCCGGCGCGCCCGATGAGTCCCCGTTTGACGCGCCGAAAATGCGTCGCTAAACTCCGCCCAAGTCAAGGAAGCGAACATGTCCGGCGTAGTGGAATCCTTGATTTTCGATCTTCTGGAATGGGTCGCGAAAGGCGAGCGCACCTACGAAGAAGTTATGGACGCGTGGCGCGCGTGCGGCACGGAGTTTATTCTTTTGGTTTGTGGGACAGGCGGGATTGCTTTTCTTCCAGCAGGCGGTTGATTTCTTTTATCAGGGCGATTAGCTTTTCGGGATCTTGTTCCTTTTCTGCTAGCTCGCAGAGTTCCTGCCAACGTTCTTTATTTTTTCCGATCATTGAGTCTGTAATCGCCTCCCCGCGAACACATAGGTGTAACACAAAATGTTAGAACTGGAATGTTCAATGTTAGACAGTGGGAAACGATCACGACGAAACTTATTCCTGGCAGTCTGCGAGCATGCCGTCGGTGGCGGGCCACTTGAGACGCTGGGTTTGGATCTTGAGCAACTCTTTACAAGCTTCACGAATAGCCGCCGATTCGCGATCACCGTCGGGAGAGGTGACCAGTTCCTGCATGCGTTGAAAGATTGCTGTCTCGGCAATGGACAGTTTTTCCGCCAGCTTTTGCAGGTCAGGCTCGTTTATAGCGTCTTGCAGAGGTTTTTGCCACGACGGGTATTGCAGATCGCTCATAGGCTTCTCCAGGGACTACAGCCAAAATTCGAACGAATATGCGTATTTTACCAAAACTCGGTTTTCAATTTCTAGCATGTCTATGCGTATGAGTCGAGGTCCCACCGGGCGCAGGCGTACAAAAAGCTGTTAACTTTTCGGCCAAACAATGGCCGCCCAAGACGGCAATCAAAGGATGACGCGGCGAAGGAACCTCTCCTCAGAAAATAAAAGGTTCGGCGGCAGCTAGCTCGGGAATTTCGATGTGGATTTGGGTGCCCTGGCCTTCCTGGCTGTGAATGTCCATTTTAAATTGGTCGCCGTAGAGAAGGCGTAGGCGTTCGTGCACGTTACTGATGCCGATGCCGCCGCCGTAGACCTCGGCGAGACGCTGGGTGGAGATGCCCAAGCCGTTGTCTTCGATTTCAATGAGCAGACGGCCCTCCAGGCGGCGAGTGCGGAGATGGATTTCCCCTCCTTCGAGGCGCGGGGCGAGACCGTGCTTGATGGAATTCTCGATCATAGGCTGAAGCAGCATGCTGGGGACGAAGGTCTCGAGAGTCTCGTCGTCAATTTCCTTGAAGATTTGAAGCTTGTCGCGGCCAAAGCGGATGACTTCGATGTCGAGATAATCGTCGATGAACTCGAGCTCTTCGCGTAGAGGGACGAAAGTTTCGTGCTTGCGCAGGAGGCGGCGAAGAATGTTGGAAAGCTTCAGGACTACGCCGCGGGCCATGTCGGGATCGAAGCGGATGAGCGAGGACACGGTGTTGAGCGTGTTGAAAAGGAAATGCGGGTTGATTTGGCTGGTGAGCGCGTCCATGCGAGCTTTCAGAAGGAGCTGCTGATTGGCTTCAAGGTTCATCTCGATGCGCGTGTTGTTCCAAATCTTGATGGCCATGGCGACGCACATCACGGACGAAAGGACGACGAGCAGATCGTAGCCCCAATTTTCGGGACGGAAATCGAAGAGCCAGCGCGGCGGTACGGCGTTGGCCAATTCCATTTTTCCTACGGCCAGCGCGGCGCAGGTGAACAGCGGAAGCATGGCCCAGTTTGCTTTCCCGTGGCGGACGAGACGCCAGATCCATTGAGGAATGCTAAGGAAAAGGAAGGGGCCGAAATGCCAGATGTCTTCTTTTTCGGGCATGATTTCGCGGACCATTCCGGCGACGAGTCCGATGAGCGCGGCGGTGGGACTGGCGAGCCATTCGTGGTTGCCGAAGGCGGGAAGACTGATTAGCGAACCGCCGAGAAGTCCAACGATGCGTCCACCGATGAGGCCCATGAGAAATGAACCTTCGAAAGTGAGGTCGAAGAAACGGTAGCCGACCAAGCGGAGGACGACTCCGATGGCGAGGGGCGGAGTGAGGAAAAGCAGGAGCATGACTTTTTGGTCGGAGTCGCGGACTTCTGTAAACAGCATGCTGCGGAAGGAGCGAAAGCGGACAAGCAGAGCGGCTAACGACGCAGCAAAGCCGACCTTCAGCACCAGGGTAAACAGTAAATCTTGTACGCCGAAAAGTGTGCCCATTTTTCTCGCGGACTACGGCTGAATGCTTCGAGTTACGTTAGCCAAAGCTGGCGGGGATGTAAAGAGATGGTGCGAAAGTGAAAGCGTGCTGCGGTGTGTGGGTTTCTGCGCTCGTTCACGCAACGCTCGACGCCACTGTCTCTCGTTTTGCTGGCAGAAGCGCCAACAAGATGCATCCGATCACGATGAAAACGACCACATCGGTAAAGTCCCTGTGGACGCCGTGAATCCGGGCTTCTACGGTTTGAATAGCCATCACCGCGCCATGGGCGATGTTCCACCAAGCCACTAGAGCAATCATCGAGCGATGCTCAAATGGCCTCCTTACGGCCATGAGTAGAAAGACCCCGGCCGGAATAAAGAAGCTCAGAAACATTGGCTCGCACTCGTTGTTCTGCTCCAAAAGCCAGCTGGAATGCCGCAGGTCCATATACAGAAAATAAATCAGGGACAGATTGAGCAGCCCCACGATGACCAGGACGATCTGTGTCAGGCGTTCTCTTTTCACATCGACCTCACTCGAGCGAATTTTGTCGGAGCGCCGCTAGGCAGCCTAATTTCGGACTAGCGGGAAATACGGCCTATTTTTTCAGAAACCGAAACACTCGGAACAAGCTAACGGCAACGAACAGCAGGATACAAATCAGAACCATCAAGTGTGCTGGTTGCATAGAGGTCCTCCTTGGTTCGGAATCAATGCCGTCTGGCTCAGGCTGGCCACAGATTATATATACGCGCGAAGGCAATGGAATATATCTGGCGTAAACGGAATGTTCTGCCTTAAACGCCGCCAGCTCAGACGCGAAAGCCCAAACCGTTTTCCTGGCCTCGCCCAACCACCTTTCGAGAGCAGATTTATATCAGATGATGTTGCACCGATCGGTTGGGACCACCGCGCAACCCGGAGAAGTCAAATACTGGAACCGAACTTGTCCGCCTAGAGTACCTTGGGCGCCTTGGAAATGCGGACTTGTTAGGGCTGATATAATGTTGGATTCCTGTGAAACGGCGCAAACAATTTGCTAAGGGAGCGAAGGGGCGAGCGGCGCGCCACACGCCGACAGCGCGTGCAAAACCTGTCCGTGTTGGGGCGCGGCTTGTTGCGCGGGCGCAATTGCCTACCAGCTTTGGGGATTTTAGAGTTGTAGGCATTGAGGGCCGGCCGGGGGAAGAGGCTGTTGCGATTCTGCGTGGTGAGTTGAGCGGGGCATCGCGCGGGACGTTGCGAACTCGAAAGCACACAAATGGCAAGGCGCCGCTGGTGCGGGTGCATTCTCAATGTTTGACGGGCGACGTGTTTACCTCGGAGCGATGCGATTGCCGGGCGCAGCTTGAATTTTCGTTGAGGCAGATCGCGAAAGAGCCGGCTGGCGTTCTGCTTTACTTGCCGCAGGAAGGGCGCGGCATCGGGTTGATCAATAAATTGAAGGCGTACGAGTTGCAGGATAACGGGCTCGATACGGTGCAGGCGAACAGCAAGCTTGGATTCGCTGCGGATTCACGCGATTATGAATTTGCGGCAGAGGCTTTGAAGGCGCTAGGCGTTCGCGAGTTGCGATTGCTGTCGAATAATCCCGATAAGGTTGAGCAACTGGAAAGCGCGGGGCTGCGCGTGGTAGAGCGAGTTCCCTGCCGGCCGCGGACAAGCCACCACTCAAAATTTTATCTGCGTACCAAGAAAGACAAGATGGGCCACCTCCTGGCATAATTCCCCCGGTCGCGCCACCCTCACGGTATTTTGCCCTCCACGAAAATTTAACTTGACAAAAATTCTGGCGCGACGATACTAAACCATATGGTTAAGTATTTAGAAGCGGAGTTGGATTCGACGTTTGCGGCGCTTTCGGATGTGACGCGGCGCGGGATTCTGGCGCGGCTGGTGCAGGGCGAGACTTCGGTCAGCGAGCTGGCGGCGCCTTACAAGATGTCACTTCCTGCGGTGTCGAAGCATTTGCGCGTTCTGGAGGATGCGGGACTAGTTACACGGCACAAAGATGGGCGCGTGCATCGCTGCAAGCTTGTTGCTGAGCCGATGAAGGACGCGGCGGAGTGGATCGAACGGTACCGGCAATTCTGGGAACACCAATTCGACGCTTTGGCAGATTATCTGGAAGAAGAATCGAGAAAAGAGGAGGCTTCAAAATGGCAAGCTCCGTCACCGGACCCGAAACAAAAGTCGAAATCCGAAGAATGTTCGCCGCCACGCGCGAAAAAGTCTTCGAAGCATGGACGCAACGGGAAAAACTAGAAAAGTGGATGTGCCGGTTTCCCGGGAATGAAACGCGCTATACGGCGTTCGACGCGCGTGTGGGCGGCACGAACGTGATGGACGTGAGGAGCCAGGACGGCACGACGTACAAACAGCGAGTGACCTTTCGAGAGATACGGCCTCCGGAAAAGCTGGTGTTCACATGGACCTGGGAGAAATTTTCCCCGTCGGGGCAAAAGATCAGCGAGCAGAACTGAGACGCTTGTGACGGTGGAATTTCAGCCGCGCGGCACATTTACGGAAGTGTTTCTGACGCACGAAGGCTTCACTAATGCCCAAGCGCGAGAGGACCACAACAAGGGCTGGAACGGCGTCTTCGACGCTCTTGAGAAGGCACTGGAAGCGTAAGGCGAAAATTCGGGAAGGAAGCGGAGGCTACGATGGCGACGCGAGCTGCGAGTTCTGGAACGACGGTGCAAGTGCGACGAACTTTTTTGGCGTCGAGGCAAAAAGTTTTTCGCGCTTGGACGGAGTTGGAGGCGTTGAACCATTGGATGTGCCGTGACGTTGAGTCGCATCAGGTGCGTCATTCGAAGCTGGATGTGCGGCCGGGCGGGCACTATGAGATTGAGGTGAAGACGCCGGAAGGCGTTAGGTACATTGGCGGCGGGGTTTATCGCGAAGTGAAACCTCCGGAAAAGCTCTCGTTCACGTGGCTTTGGAAAATGGTGCCGGAAAAACCGGACGCCAGCATTCAAGCGGAAGATTCGCTGGTCACCGTGGAATTTTTTGAACGCAGCGCGGATTCCACGGAAGTGGTGTTGACGCACGAAATGCTGCAGACCGAGGCATCGCGCAAGAGCCACAAGAAGGGTTGGGAAGGCTGCTTCGACAAACTTGCGGAATATTTAAAGAGATAGGGGCGGGCGTTTAATTACAGACGAGGGAGAGTTTTATGACGGTCGGGATGCCGGATTTGTCGTCGAGGCCATTTCGATTGGCGGTGGAGCGAACGATGGTAGTCGCGCCGGCGGTTTTATTTCGAGCTTGGACGGAGCAATTCGATCGATGGTTTGCGGCGCCGGGGTCGGTGTTGATGAAAGGCGAAGTGAATGTGCCGTTCTTTTTCGAAACGGAATTTGACGGAGGACGGCATCCACACTACGGGAGATTTCTGAGGCTCGAGAAGGACCGGCTGGTGGAATTGACCTGGGTGACCACGGCCACGGATGGGTTTGAGACGGTGGTATCGGTGGAATTAGTGCCAGATGATCGCGGTACAAAGTTGAAACTCACGCATGCGGGTTTCCCTAGCGAGGAATTGAGGAAGCGCCATCAAGAGGCCTGGCCTCTCGTGCTGGCTCAACTCGACCAGCGGATGACGTCTCGAGATTGATCGAAAATCGGTTCACGACCTCATCAATTTGGAAATACAAGGAGGAGTGGGATGGCCAGCTCAGTTTCGAGTCCAGCGACAACGCTACATATTCGCCGAGTCTTCAATGCGCCGCGCGACAGAGTTTTTCAAGCGTGGACCGATCCCGAGAAAATGACGGCATGGTTCTGCCATGCGAAACCGGAGTTGATCGGCAAGCTGGTGACGATGGATGTACGGCCCGGCGGTCGTTATGGATTTGATGTGTCCGGAGCGGACGGAAAAGTTTTCAAGGTGCGAGGCGAGTATCTGGAGATCAAGGCGCCGGAGAAACTAGTGTTCACGTGGTTCTGGGAAACGGAACCGGAGTACGGCGACACGTTGGTAACGCTGGAATTTGTGGACTTGGGAGAGAAAAGCGAGTTGATCATGACCCACGAGCGTTTCGCAAACAGCGATGCGCGCGACAAGCACAACAACGGTTGGGCGTTCTGCCTGGATTCCCTGCAACGACATGTGGAGCAGTAAAAGGCGTGGCAATTAGCTGTGAAAATTAATTTAAAGAGGAGAGAGAAATGAAAGTGACGTTCGCGAAGCTGGCCTTGGCAATTCTGGCTGTCGGAATGTTTGCGGCAAATGGTGTGTCAGAAACAAAAACCGCCAACGGGTTTGATCGGTTGAAGACGCTGGTGGGCGACTGGGACGTTGCGGCGCCTGATGCAAAACCGTTCGTGTCAAGTATTCGACTGGTTTCGAATGACACGGCGCTGGAAGAAACATTTCAAAATGAGAAGGACCATCAGATGGTGACGCTTTATACCGCTGATGGCGAGCGTGTTGCGTTGACTCACTACTGCTCTATCGGAAACCAGCCGCATATGGAAACGCCCGCGGTAAGCTCGGGTGCAAATGAGTTTCCGTTTGCGTTTGTGAGCGCGACGAATATGGCAAATGCGGACGACATGCACATGCACCAGATGACGCTGAAGATCGAGGACGCCGATCACTTCACCGAAAGTTGGACCATGCACATGAACGGTAAAGAACAGACTATGACCTTCCACTTCACTCGGAAGAAGGCTTAGGGAAAACCAGGAACGAACGTAAGGCCGGAAGCTGGCACGTGGTGCGCTAGCTGAGAATGAGCCGCGAAGCTTGCGGCTCATTTACTTAGTGGATTCGGTAATATAGCTGGCGCGCGGGCCCGCCGGCGAGGCCCAGGAGTTGTTAACAATGAATGCGCAAAATCCAGTGGATGTAGCGATGGCATTCGTGACTAAGATCAATGAGCACGACGTTCCTGGATTGGTGGCGCTGATGACTCCCGATCATGTGTTTGTCGATGCTTTGAACAACACATTTCGCGGCACGGATCAGATACGGAAAGGATGGAAAATCTACTTCTCAATGTTTCCGGACTATGCCATTGAAGTGAGAGACGAGTTGGACCGGAATAATGTTGTGGCTATGTTCGGAACGGCCCGCGGAACATTTGCAATGAATGGCAAATTGCTTCGTGAGAATTCTTGGGAAATCCCGGCTGCGTGGAAGGCGGTGGTGAAGGATGGACTGGTAGCAGAATGGCGCATCTACTGCGATAACGATCCTGCCCGCAAAATCATGGCGGCCAATCCGGCCAAGGCTGGAAGTTAACCGCCACCTACGAAGTGCACAATCTCAAAATTGTCGTTTGGCTGGACTTTTGTTTCGTTCCACATCGCGCGCGGCAGGATATTCAAGTTGTGCTCGATTGCTACGCGGTCGTTGCGCATTTCCAGAAAATTCAGCAGGGTGCTTACTGTCAGCCCGTCGGGGACTTCGCGTGCGTCGCCATTTATTTTTACGAGCATGATGAAATTACGGCGCGGGAGTGGCGGATGAGCTTGACGATTCTTTCGGGCGCGAGCGCATGATGAAACGAATTTCGTCCTTCCAAGTGTCGGCTTTAGCCTGGATGACGAGCGCGAGATCGCCCTTCCCCAGCGGCGGTAGCGGAAATTGGATGCGGGCGCGACCTTGATCGTCACTGGTGGCGGAGTGGCGAGCGCCGTCCAGCGAACCTTCAATCAGCGCTTCGACGTTCGCACCGACGTGTGGCTGGCGGTCTGCGCGGCGCGAGACTTCGATTTCTAGTGAGACCTTCCCCGCCGACAACCACGAATTCGGATTTAGAAGCTGCAATTGAATTCCATCAGGGCGAGTGGCCTGCGTGGCGGCGGAGGCTGAAGCGATTTCTGAATCGAGAGCGCCAGAGCGAATATCTTCAATGACGGCGCGGTGCTGTTCTTCCACTCGGAAGCGAAGATCCTCTTCGGTAAAAGAATCTATGCTGGACAGCTCGGTGTAATTGAACGCGCGGCGATGCAGAATTCGGCCGTTCTGATAGACGGCTGTGTCGATGATGGGATGAGCCGGGCCGCGGTCTTCGGTCTGGACGTGAAAGACCTGGTCGCCGACCTTGATATCGGTGTTGAAACCCGAGCTCATCGAGCGAGGCGCTCCCCGTCGACAGGGCCAGCGGAAATTTTCGACGACGCGATTATTCGAGAGTTCATTTGACCGGGTGCACTCGGGTCGTTATTATAACAGCGCACTGAAAATGAATAGCAATTACCTAGATTCGTATGGCTCGTTGTTACTAATGTTTGTACTGGCCATGGGACTGGCCGGGGCGCTGGTGGTAGTGTCCGCATTGGTGGGGCGGCACAAGCGATCGCGCGAAAAAGATGAGCCGTATGAATGCGGAATTCACCCGACGGGTGACGCGCGCGAGCCGATTTCCGTTCAATTTTACATGGTGGCGCTGCTTTTTATTTTGTTCGATATTGAAGCGATATTTTTGTATCCGTGGGCGCTGGTCTACCGGCAGCTACAGGTGTTCGGCTTTGTGGAGATGCTGCTGTACATTATAATTTTATTGGCCGGTTACATATTCCTCTGGAAGAAGGGCGCGCTCGACTGGAGTCGTTGAGCGACGTACCCCGGGAACAAACTCATAATGGAATCACAGGAAGCCGATAAGAATCCCGTAGTGCAAAGACTGCGAGCGTGGGACGGCCAAGCTGTCTCGGAGGTAATTGAATTTCGCGGAGAAACGACGGTGGTAATTCCGCGGGAACAGTTGCAGCGTGCTGCGGGCTACCTCGCTACCGAGCCGTTTCTATATTTTTCTTTTCTCTCTGACATCACGACTGTGGATAAGTTCCCGCTGGAGCCTCGTTTTGAAGTGAATTATCACTTGCTTTCGATTGCGCGCAGCGATCGTTTGCGGCTAAAAGTAAGGTTGGCGGGAAACGATGCGGTGCTACCATCCGTCACCTCCGTGTGGCCTACGGCGAACTGGCACGAGCGAGAAAATTGGGATTTATTTGGCATTCGATTTGAGGGGCATCCGGATTTGAGGCGAATTTTGATGCCGGACGACTGGGAAGGTCATCCGCTGCGGAAAGATTATCCGACAGAAGGACCTCGGTAAGCTTTTGGCGAATTTGGAAGATTGAAGATTAATGACTACCACGATTGAAACGCCTACCGGCGCCGCGCAAACGATGGTCCTGAACATGGGCCCGCAGCACCCGTCTACCCACGGAGTTTTGCGCGTGATTCTGGAGCTGAATGGCGAGATTGTGGTGAAGGCCGAGCCGATCATCGGCTATCTGCACACAGGCATCGAGAAATCTTGCGAAGCGAAGACATACTCGCAAGCGATTACGCTTACGGATCGCATCGACTATCTGGCTCCACTGTCGAATAATTTGGGCTACTGCCTGGCGGTCGAAAAACTGCTGGGAATCGAAGTCCCGAAGCGCGCGCAATACACTCGCGTGCTGCTGACGGAGCTGACGCGCATTGCTTCGCACCTGGTTTGGTTGGGGACGCACGCGATCGATTTGGGCGCGATGTCGGTTTTCCTTTACACCTTCCGCGAGCGTGAAGAAATAATGAAGATTTTTGAGTATGTGTCCGGCCAGCGGATGATGACGAGCTATTTCCGCATCGGCGGGCTGGCGCTGGAGCCACCTCCAGGATTTTTGGATAAGGTACGCCGGGTGATGGATGCGCTGCCGGGGCACGTTGACGAATATGAAGATTTGCTGACGAACAACCGCATATGGCTGGGGCGTACGCAGGGCGTGGGAATCATCAGCGCAGACGATGCGATCGCAATGGGGTGCTCGGGGCCGATGTTGCGCGGTAGCGGAGTCGCGTACGACGTGCGGAAAGCGTTTCCCTATTCGAGCTACGAAGAATTTAATTTTGACGTTCAGACGCAAACCGCGGGCGATTGCTTCGCGCGGTACCAAGTGCGCGTAGCGGAAATTCGCGAAAGCATCAAGATTGTCCGGCAGGCGATGGAACGGGTGGCCAAAGCCGATGGGCCGATTCGCACCGAGGCGCCGGGAATTATTCCGCCTTCGCGCGAGGAAATGAAGACTTCGATTGAAGGTTTGATCTACCACTTCAAAATTTATACCGAAGGGTTTGCGCCGCCACCGGGCGAAGTGTATCAAGTGATCGAGTCGCCGCGCGGAGAGCTGGGCTTTTTTGTGGCCAGCGATGGTTCGGCAAAACCGTACCGCGTAAAAGTGCGCGCGCCTTCATTTGTGAATCTGCAATCTCTGCCGACGCTGGCCGTGGGCCGCTTGATCGCCGACGTTGTGGCTTGCATCGGAACGACCGATATCGTCCTGGGAGAAGTGGACCGCTAATGCAACTTCCCGCCGCACTGGAAGAAAAATTCACGCAATTGTTGGGGCGCTATCCGGTTAAGCGTTCTGCGCTGATCCCCATGATGATGTACGCGCAGGACCAGTTTGGATTTCTCAGCGACGAAGTGTTGGAGGAGATTGCCAAGCGCGTTGGATTGAATGTGCTGCAGGTGACGGAGACGCTGGCGTACTACTCCATGCTGCGACGCAAGCCGGGCGGGCGCTATCACATTCAAGTTTGCACGAATATTTCGTGCATGCTGCGGGGAGCGAACGAACTGTACAAGCATGTGCAAAAGCGGCTGGGTATCGGCAACAAGGAAGTTTCGCCGTCGGGTACGTTTTCGCTGGAGGAAGTGGAGTGCATTGGGGCGTGTACCGGCGCCCCGGCGATGCAGGTGAATTACGACTACTACGAAAATCTGGATCCGGACAAAGTGGATGCGATTTTTGAGCAGCTTCAGGATGGAAAGAAACCGAAACCCGTTCCGGTAATTTCGGGCGCGTTGCATCCGCGCAATCCTGCCGAAATTCCGGTAATCAGCAAACGATTCGGGATTCCCAATTCGACGAAGATTGACGTCTATTTACAGAACGAAGGGTATCAGGCGCTGGAAAAAGCGCTGAAGCAAATGACGCCGGACCAGATTATCGACGAAATGAAGAAGTCGAATCTGCGCGGACGTGGTGGAGCGGGCTTCCCTGCCGGGATGAAATGGAGTTTCGTTCCCAAGGACATCCCCAAACCGAAATACATTTTAGCGAATGGCGATGAGAGCGAGCCGGGAACATCGAAAGACCGGCCGTTAATGGAGATGGACCCGCACCAATTGATCGAAGGCATGATTATTGCGGGGCGCGCGATCGGATCGCAGCAGGGATACGTTTATATTCGCGGCGAATATCGCTACGTGCTGGACATTGTCGAGGGCGCGATTAAAGAGGCATACGATCGCGGGTACTTGGGCAAAAATATTCTGGGAAGCGGATTTAATTTTGAGCTTGCGGCGCACACCGGCGCGGGCGCGTACGAATGCGGCGAAGAATCTGCGTTGATGGAATCGCTGGAAGGAAAGCGCGGGTATCCGCGAATTAAGCCGCCCTTCCCTGCAGTGGTCGGGACTCTACGGCTGCCCCACCGTTATCAATAATGTTGAAACGCTCAGCACGGTGCCGGCGATTATTCGACAAGGCGGAGATTGGTACGCGGCGCTGGGCACGCCCAAGAATGGCGGGACGCGCTTGTACTCGATTTCCGGGCACATCAATAAGCCGGGGATTTACGAGCTGCCGCTCGGATTTAACTTGAAGCGTTTGATTGAAGACGTAGCCGGCGGAATGAAGGATGGCAAGAAGTTAAAGGCGGTAATTCCTGGCGGAAGTTCTTGTCCGCTACTCTCTGCTGATGAAATCGATGTGGCGATGGATTATGACTCGGTGGCGAAAATCGGGTCGATGCTGGGCTCGGGCGGCACAGTGATTATCGACGAAGAGACCTGCATGGTGGATCTGGCACGGCGCATCATGCATTTTTACGCGCACGAATCGTGCGGCTGGTGCATTCCGTGCAGAGAAGGCACCACCTGGCTGCGCAAATTGCTGGACCGTTTCCATGAGGGTGGCGGACGCGCCGACGACATTTCTTTGATCGATGAGCTGTCGAAAAATATGTTGGGACGAACTTTCTGCCCATTGGGTGACGCGGCGGCATTGCCCACAATTAGTATTGTGAAAAAGTGGCGACACGAATTCGAAGACCATCTGCGCGGAAAGTGCGCGTTCAAACCCGCGGAAATGATTGTGGGAGCTTCCTAGGGATTCCATGCCTGAAGTAAAACAAGTGACGTTTACGATCAACGACGAGAAACTTACTACGCCTGCGGGAACGCTTGTGATCGAAGCGGCGAAGAATAAAGGCATAGAGGTTCCTTCGTTCTGCTATTACCCGGGACTTTCGCTGCAAGCGGCTTGCAGAATGTGCCTGGTGGAAGTAGAGAAGACCCCGAAGCTGCAAACGGCATGCACGCTAGTGGCAGTGGAAGGCATGGTGGTTAAGACCGATACGCCGCAGGTGCACAAAGCGCGCAAGGACATGATCGAGTTTCTGCTTTCGAATCATCCGCTGGATTGTCCGGTGTGCGACAAAGGCGGCGAGTGCGAATTGCAGGACATGACTTTTCGCTACGGGCTTGATCACAGCCGTTTCAACGAAGAAAAGCTCCATTATCCGGAAGAAAAGTGGTCACCGCTGGTTTATTACGATGCACCGCGATGCATTTTGTGTTTTCGATGCGTGCGTGTTTGCGATGAAGGCATGGATGTGAAAGCGCTTGGTGTGGGCGCGCGCGGCGTGAACTCCGTCATTTTGCCGAACAAGCCGGGCGAGCTGGCGTGCGAAGAGTGCGGCATGTGCATCGATATATGTCCGGTGGGCGCGCTGACCAGCGGGACGTACCGCTATCAAACGCGGCCGTGGGAAATGAAATATGTCCCAGACCCTTGCACGCACTGCTCGAACGGATGCAAGACGACGTTGGGCGTGCGCAACAACGAAATTCTTCGCGCGAACAACCGGGACCATTCGGGGATCAATGACGAGTTTTTGTGTGCCAAAGGGCGATTTGGATTTGATTTCACGCACAATCCCGAACGCGTGCGCCAACCTCTGATACGACGCAATGGAAAGCTGGAGCCGGCGAGTTGGGAAGATGCGCTGGAAGAAGTCGCGCGACGGCTGAAGCAAGTTCACGAGAAGCATGGTGCGAACGCGATTGGCGTGATCGGCTCGAACCATACGACCAACGAAGAGAATTATTTGTTGAACCGGTTTGCGCGCGGAACTTTGGGAACGAACAACATCGATCATCATCGGACTGCTGATTACGCCGGACTAGCGGCGGCATTGGGACCGAAAGCCAAAGACGCGCAAGCGACGATGGCGGATGTTTATAAGGCGAATGCGGTTTTATTGATCGCGAACGATGCGACGAATCAAAACCCCTTGGTTGCCTGGCAAATTCGGACAGGCGTGCGGCACCACCAGACGCGGCTGTACGTGATAAACGGCGAGCCGAGCAAAATTCATCGACAAGCGGTGCACGGCGTCGAAACGACGAAAGGCGGAGAGGCTGCTGCAGTTCGGTGGTTGGCCCGAGGCGAAGGACAATTTGAAAAATCGGTCGCGGATTCGCTGGCGGAGATGAAATCCGCGTTGGAAAAAGAGTCGGACGTTGTAATTCTTTTTGGCGCTGACATTCAGGGCGAGGCGATTCGCGATTTAGTCGCGTTAGGCTCGAGTCTCGGCGGGCAGACGCGCTATATGGCGCTCGGCGATTACTCGAATTCACGCGGCGCTGCGGACATGGGAATTTTGCCGGATCGGTTGCCAGGCTACGCCGCGATTGCTGACGAGACCCAGCGAAGAAAGTTTGGAAAAGTTTGGGGATGCCAGATCGCAGACGCGCCGGGGATGACCGCTCGCGCGATGATGGAAGCTGCGGTATCCGGAAAACTGAAGGCGATGTATGTGGTGGGCGCAAATCCCGTCAAAACTTTTGAAGTTGCGCAACACGACCGCCTCGGCGGACTGGAACTTCTGGTAGTGCACGACCTGTTTCTGACGGAAACGGCGTTGCGCGCGGACGTGGTGCTGCCGGCTGCGTCGTCCTATGAAAAAGACGGGACGCTGACGAATACTGCGGGCGAGGTGCAGATGACGCATCGCTCGATCGATCCGCAAGGACCGCGCAGCGATTTCGATTTGCTCCGAATTTTGTCACACCAACTCGGGATGCTTGGGTTGGGCTCGCCGATTCGTTTGCGCACGCCGGAAGCCGCGTTTGACGAAATCCGGCAGAACGTGGCGGGATACGAAGTTTCTGTTGCGACATTGCTGGCGGGGGGCGCGCAACTCACGACGGCAAGTTGCAAATCACCGGAACCAAACTACAACGTGCCAGCCGGCACAGTTTTTTCTTCACACGATTATCTATTTACGAGCGGAACGTTGGGGCGCTATTGTTCCAGGCTCGCATCCACAAAAGAGGCTAAAGATACGCCGTGGAGTTCGTCACCCAGCACGCAGTCCTGGTGGTATCGCTAGTAAAGATCGTCATTTTGTTGTTTTTGACATTGACGACGCTGGCGTACCTTACCTGGTTTGAACGGAAAGTCGTGGCGCACATTCAGTCGCGCTGGGGCCCCTATTACGTGGGCGCGCACGGATTGCTGCAGCCGCTGGCCGACGGAGTAAAATTTCTATTTAAAGAGGACGTGACGCCTCCGGGAGCGGACAAGTTTTTGTACATTTTCGCCCCGTTTATTGCATTGTCGCTGGCGCTCACGACGATTGCGTTGATTCCGTTTGGTCCGGCGACGATTAGGATTCTCGGGCAACCCACACAGCTGATTGTTGCGGACGTAAATATCGGCTTGATGTTTGTTTTCGCCATCACGTCAATCGGCGTATACGGCGTGGCTTTGGCCGGTTGGTCGTCGAACAGCAAGTACCCGCTGCTCGGCGGACTGCGAAGTTCGGCGCAGATGATCAGCTATGAGGTGGCGCTCACGCTTTCCGTGGTTGGCGTGGTGCTGCTGGCCGGGACATTGAATTTCAACGAAATGATTTCGGACCAGAGTGGATATTATCGTTACCTGCCATTTATCCCGCGCTGGCATATATTTCCCCAGATTATCGGATTTCTTTGCTACTTCACTTCAGCGATTGCGGAGACGAATCGCGTTCCTTTTGATTTGCCCGAGGCGGAAACGGAACTCGTCGCAGGCTTTCACACCGAATATTCCAGTTTCAAGTTCGCGATGTTCTTTATGGCGGAATACGCGAACATGCTCACCGTTTCGTTTCTTGCGACAATTTTGTTTTTGGGCGGATGGCTCTCTCCTTTCCCGGAAAGTTGGACTTTTCTGCAATATTTGCCCGCTGTCGTGTTGTTAGGGCTTGGCGTGTATTTGGCTTACGACGCCGTGATGGGAGCGACCGGGATCGCGCGAATCCAGCTAGTCGTAATTACGTGCGGAGCGCTGGTGCTTGGCGCGCTTTGTCTGCTTCCCGCAGTTATACCGATCATTCAGGGGCCGTTCTGGTTTCTGCTGAAAGTTGGCGGACTGCTTTTCTTTTATGTTTGGACGCGCGGGACGCTGCCGCGCTTCCGTTATGACCAGTTGATGTCGCTGGGGTGGAAACTGCTGCTGCCGGTTTCGTTGGCGAACCTAGTGGGAACCGCTCTGTGGATTATTTTCCCGCTGCTGGTGAAACACGGATGACGCTGCCATTCATTTTATTTTTTGTTTTCGCGCTGATTTCGATTGGCGGAGCGCTGCTACTGATCATGGCGCGCGAGCCGATTCACAGTGCGCTGTCGCTGATTGTGGTGATGATGTCACTGGCGGGCTTGTATTTGATGCTCGGCGCGGAATTTGTGGCGGCGGTGCAGATCATTGTATATGCGGGCGCGATCATGGTGCTTTTTGTTTTCGTGATCATGCTGCTTAATGCGGGCGTGGAAGAGCGAACGGATTACAGCAAGATGGCGAAATATGCGGGGATTCCGCTGGGCTTTCTGTTGCTCCTCGATTTGGCACACTGGATGGCGCATTCGCTGATTGGCAAAACGCCGGCGAACGGCGCGGGGTCAGCAAACGTGATGGTTTCGACGCGCGATTTGTCCGTGCAACTCTTTCAGAAGTATTTATTCCCGTTTGAAGCCACTTCTATTCTGATTTTGATTGCAATTCTGGGCGCGCTGGTTTTGGCGAAGAGGGACGAATGAGTGTCGTTCCGATTTCCTACTATCTGGTGTTGAGCGCCATTCTGTTCGGACTGGGTGTGGTGGCTTTTGTGTTCAAGCGAAATATCATCACGATTTTGCTGGCTATCGAGCTAATGCTGAACGCGGTGAATCTTGCGTTTGTGGCGTTTGCGCGCGCCTGGGGACAATTGGACGGACTCGTATTCGTTTTCTTCGTAATTGTCGTGGCCGCGGCGGAATCGGCGGTGGGACTGGCGATTGTGATCCGGATTTACCAGAACCGGCAAACACTGAACATCGAGCGCGTGAACCTCCTGAAATTCTGATGCCAATACTCGAACATCTTTGGATCATTCTCGCGCTGCCTCTGGCTGGGGCTGCGCTAAACGGCTTGTTGGGCAAAAGCTGGTCCAAAACGATCGTAAATTCGATCGGGATTGGGTCCGTTTCGCTCGCTTTCCTTTCGGTGCTGGAGGCGATTCGCGAATTTTCGCTGCTGCCCGCGGGACAGCTTTCGTTTTTCAAAAACTACTTCAACTGGATGTCGGCTGGATCGTTCAAGGTGGACTTTGCGCTGCAGATGGACCACTTGACGATTGTGATGCTGCTGGTGGTCACATTTGTAAGCCTGCTTGTGCATGTTTATTCCACCGGGTACATGGCGCACGAGGAAGGCTACTACCGATTCTTCGCTTACTTGAATTTGTTTGTGTTCTTCATGCTTACGCTGGTGCTGGCGGCGAATGTCGTTTTGATGTTTGTGGGCTGGGAAGGCGTGGGGCTTTGCAGTTACCTGCTGATTGGTTTCTGGTTTTTGAAACAGTCGGCGATTAACGCCGGGAAAAAGGCGTTCATCACCACACGGATTGGCGATTTCGGATTTACCGTGGGAATTCTGCTGCTTTTCTGGACTTTTGGATCCGTGGATTTCGGGACGGTGTTTGCGAAAGCCGCGAACATGCCGGCTGAGAGCGCGACGCAAGCGGGCGTGCTTACGTGGATTTGTTTGCTGCTTTTTGCCGGCGCGATTGGAAAGTCAGCGCAACTGCCGCTGTATGTCTGGCTGCCGGATGCGATGGAAGGGCCTACACCAGTGAGCGCGTTGATTCACGCGGCGACCATGGTGACGGCGGGCGTTTACATGGTGGCGCGTATGCACGCGCTATTTTCGCGGGCGCCGATTGCGATGTTTGTGGTGGCGGCGGTGGGCGCGATCACGGCGTTTTATGCGGCGACCATCGGGCTAGTACAGACCGATATTAAAAAAGTTCTGGCTTATTCCACCGTGTCGCAATTGGGCTACATGTTTCTTGGTTGTGGAGTAGGAGCATACGCGGCGGGGATTTTCCATCTGATGACGCACGCGTTTTTCAAGGGCTTGCTCTTCTTGGCCGCCGGCAGCGTGATTCATGCGATGGGTGGCGAGCAAGACATGCGCAACATGGGCGGGCTGCGAAAACAAATTCCTGCGACTTTCTGGACGATGTTCATTGCTACGCTTGCGATTGCGGGAATTCCCGGGTTTGCCGGGTTCTTCAGCAAGGACGAAATTTTGGATGCGGCTGGTTCGGGCCCGAACGCTCACATCACGCTTTGGCTACTTGGACTGGCAGGCGCGGGGCTGACGTCGTTCTATATGTTCCGGCTGATATTTCTTACATTTTTCGGCAAGCCCCGAT
This sequence comes from uncultured Acidobacteriota bacterium, assembly GCA_963838475.1. Classification (GTDB taxonomy): domain Bacteria; phylum Acidobacteriota; class Terriglobia; order Acidiferrales; family UBA7541; genus Palsa-295. The sequence continues at coordinate 2,078,772 of CAWIRJ010000001.1, read as the reverse complement.
TTGACGAGCATAAAGTTCACGTTCACGAATCGCCGCGGAATATGACTGTGCCGCTGATGATTCTCGCGCTGCTTTCGATTGTGGGCGGATGGTTTGCGGCGCCGCATCTCGTAGGCAAGACGGATTATTTCGAGGCGTTTTTGCATCCGGTGTTCGCCACTTACGGAGTCCCCGCTGGAATCGAGCAGGGAGCGTCTTTGGCAGGATCGGCGGGCGAGGCAGGAGGAATATCGCCGAGCCCTGCGATGGAATTATTTCACGCGCTGACCGGGCCCCCGGTCGTGCTCGCGATTATCGGATTGCTGGTGGCTTGGTGGTTTTACATTCGTAACCCTGGCGCGCCAAAGAAACTTGCGGAACGGGCGCACGGTCTCTACAAACTTTTGCTCGACAAATATTATGTGGACGAAATTTATGGCGCGGTGATTATCCGGCCGTTCCTTTGGATTTCGACGAATGTGCTGTGGCACGTGGTGGACGAGCGCGTGATCGACGGCACGGTGAACGGCGTGGCGACGGTGTCGCGTGAAGTTGGCGGGAACGCCCGCGAAATACAGTCCGGGAACACGCGAAGTTATGCTACGTGGGTGGTGATCGGAGCGGTGGGCTTCACCGTGTTGATGTTGGGAGTTTGGGGAATGGTGCGCTAGCGTGGACATGCCTTCTCATCTGCTGACGGTGATCACGTTTTTGCCGCTACTTGGCGTGCCGGCGCTTCTGCTGCTGCGCTCGGACGATCACACCTGGATTCGGCGCATTGCGCTGGCGGTGTCGCTGGCGGAATTTGCGATTTCGCTGTTTCTGCTCCACGGATTCGACGCGGTTAATGCGGGATACCAGTTCGAGGAATATTCCGACTGGATCGCGCGCGCGAACATTCATTATCACCTGGGCGTGGATGGCATCAGCTTGTTTCTGGCTTTGCTCACCACATTTTTGACTCCGCTGGCGATTTTGTGCTCGTGGCAAGCCATTCAAGAGAACGTAAAAGGGTTTTTCATCGCATTGTTGGTGATCGAGACGGCCATGATTGGCGTCTTCGTTTCGCTCGATCTGCTGCTCTTTTTCTTCTTCTGGGAACTTACTCTGATTCCGATGTATTTCCTGATCGGAATTTGGGGGCATGGCCGGCGAATCTATGCCGCGGTGAAATTTATTTTGTACACCATGTTCGGTTCCATTCTGATGCTGGTGGCGATTTTGTGGCTTTACAACCTGGCCGGCACGTTCGATTTACCGGATATTCAGGCGAAGCTGCAAACGGGAATGGTTTTGCTACCGGCGCGAACCGAACTTTTACTTTTTGGAGCGTTCTTTCTGGCGTTCGCGATCAAGGTTCCGCTGTTCCCTTTGCACACCTGGCTGCCCGACGCGCATACAGAAGCTCCCACGGCAGGTTCGGTGATTCTGGCGGGCGTGATGCTGAAACTCGGGACCTACGGCATGCTCCGATTTTGTTTGCCGCTATTTCCAGATGCGGCGCACCGCATGGCGCCGCTCATTGGTGTGCTGGCAATTATTGGAATCGTGTACGGCGCGATGGTAGCTACGGTGCAGACGGATTTGAAACGTCTGGTGGCGTACACGTCGGTGAGCCATCTTGGATTTGTGGTGCTGGGAATTTTTGCGTTCAGCACAATTTCAATTCAAGGCGCGATTTTTCAGATGTTGAGCCACGGGATTTCGACTGGCGCGCTATTCCTTGGCGTGGGAATGCTGTACGACCGGCGGCACACGTTTGAAATCAAGGAGTACGGCGGGCTGGTGAATCCGATGCCGGTGCTGATGTCGTTTTTTCTCTTTATTGCGCTGTCGTCGCTGGCATTGCCACCACTGAACGGATTTATCGGCGAGTTTCTGATTTTGATCGGCACGTTTCAAAATCATCATGCCTGGGCAGCCTGGGCGGCGAGCGGCGCAGTGCTTTCGGCGATTTATTTATTGTGGGCGTACCAGCGCGTTGGATTTGGTGAAGTAACAGTGGAGAAGAATCGCAATTTGCCCGACGCGTCGGGGCGCGAAAGACTGATTCTTGCAACGATGGCGGTGGCGATCATTTTCATGGGTGTGGCTTCCCCGCTCTTTACCCGGCGCATGCAAAGCTCCACGGATAGTTTGCTGCAACAGATGGACCGGGTGCAAAGCGCTTCACACCAACGAGCGACACCTGCAATTTCCAGTCTAGCGCTGATGACGTCTAAGAATGCGTCTGCCAAGAAAATCTCACTGAGGCGCGTTCAGCCGTGATTCCGTTTCCCAGCGAACAAATCGGCAATTTCCACCGGCTCGCTCCGGAAATAATCCTTTGCGCCTTTGGCATCGTGATTATGGTTGCGGACCCTTTCGTTCAAGCTGCGCACAAGCGAGCGCTGGGGTGGCTCGCGTTCATCGGCACGTTGGGCGCCTTGACGGGGGTGCATTTGATGTCGCGCGATCCCGGCAACGCTTACAGCGATTTGATTCGGGTGGACGCGTTCAGCATTTTTGTGCACGTGGTGGTGATTGGGGCTGCGGCGCTGGCGATTCTAGGCTCGTTCGATTATTTAGATGAAGAGAACATCCAGCGCGGGGAATATTATGCGCTAGTTTTATTTGCTAGCGCGGGAATGGGAATTCTGGCTGGGGCGAACGAGTTGGTTACCGCGTTTATCGGGCTGGAGATGAGCTCGATATCCACTTATGTGCTGGCCGGATTTCGGCGACGCGCTATCAAATCAAACGAAGCCTCGTTGAAATATTTTGTGCTGGGGTCCTTCGCTACGGCATTTTTTCTGTACGGCATCGCCATGGTATATGGCGCGACGGGAACCACGCGAATTGATTTGATTGCCGGCGCGCTGCAGAAAATGGTGGCCGACCACGGACAGGTTGCGTCGCTTGCAATCCTGGGGCTTGCGCTGATGTTCGTGGGGCTGGGATTTAAAGTAGTAATTGCTCCGTTCCAGGTCTACGCCCCCGATGTGTATGAGGGCGCGCCAACGCCGGTGACGGCTTTGCTTGCGTCAGGGCCGAAGGCGGCGACTTTTGCAGTGATGCTGCGGATCTTCTACGTGTCTTTTGGGTCGGCGGGAAATTTCTGGTTCTGGGCTGTTTGGATTTCCGCCGTGCTGACGATGATCGTCGGGAATTTCGCGGCGTTGGTGCAGACGAACGTGAAACGCATGCTGGCATATTCTTCCATCGCGCATGCCGGATACATTTTGGTCGCGTTCGCTGCCGGGACCGATATTGGGGTTGCGGCGGTTCTTTTTTATCTGGCTGCATATGCGCTGATGAAGATTGGCGCGTTCCTGGTGATCGCGCATCTGGGGCAGCAAGGCGAAAAGCGGCTGGAAATTACGGATTATGCGGGATTGGGCATAAAGCAACCGGTACTGGCGGTCTGTTTTTCGCTCTTCCTGCTTTCGCTGCTGGGATTGCCGGCAACTGGTGGATTCCTGGGTAAACTTTTTGCGTTCCAGGCCGCGCTCGATTCGAAGATCGTATGGCTAGTGGTGATCGCGGCCATCAACAGTGTGATCGGCGCGTATTATTACTTGCGCGTGATTGTGGCGATGTATTTCTGGGAGCCGTCGAAGGAATACATACCGTCAAAGGTGGGACCTACACTCGCATTCGCTCTCACCATCGCAGCCATTGGAACACTGTACTTGGGCATCCTTCCCGCTCGAGTTCTTAGCCTCGCAAGAGTAGCCGCCGACTCGATTTATCTGCGTTAGCTCGTCCCTCAGTTCTATTGTTCGTATCACTGACATTTTGCAGGTGAGCTTCGCAGGATTCCGAAATGCGAACTTCGCAAAGAAGCGGCTGGGATCCCGTCGCTACAACAAAAGGCCCGGGATGCTTGTGTGTGCAAGCTCCCGGGCCTTGAAACTTTCGGATTCTTACTTAACTTTGAGGAAGACGATAGCAAAGGTGTACAACGCCATCGACTCAATCAGCACGAGCGCCAAAATCAGCGCAAAACGAATTGCAGCTGCTGCACCTGGATTGCGCGCGAGACCTTCGCATGCGGCTGCGGTAGCTTTCGCCTGAGCGTATCCGCCGGCCGCTGAAGCGATGGCCATGGCGAAACCCGATGTAATGGCCACCCAATTCGTTCCGGCCATTGCACCACTCGGCGCTTCTTGTGCGAATGCCACGGGGGCGAACAAACAGATCGCGATCGCGGACATCAGAAACCACGCGTACCTTTTCATTTGTTTCTCCTGTTATGAATTTGCCGCCAAGCGGTGGCTCCCGTCATCCTCAAGCAGCCGGGATCACATTGGACGGCGATGATGCCAGTATGAATTAGTGCTCTTCGGCGACAGCTCCCGCGACGTAAATCACGGGCAAAATCGTGAATACGAAAGCCTGCAAAACGGCGACGAACACATGCAGCAAAATGAATGCGATGGGCCCGAGCAATGGAACCAGGACCAAAACGTAGAGGGCCTTATTCACGCTGGTGCCATACATATAAAGCGACATCATCAGGCCCAGGAAAAGAACGTAGAGCGTTTCACTGACCAGCATGTTGACCCAAAGCCGGACGGTCAACGAGAGCAAGCGCGCGAGGTTGCTGACGATTTCAATCGGCAACATGATGGGAGACATCGCCAGGACCGGCCCCAGGAAATGTTTGGCGTGGCCGAACGGACCGTGTTTCAAAATTCCGACCCAGTTGTAATAGATGAACACGACGATGGCGCATCCCAGGGGAACGGAGACGACCGCGGTGGGCGAGCCGAGCGTGGGAAACAATCCCAATAAGTTACAGCAGAGGACAAAAATCCCGATACTGCCGAGCATGGCTACGTACTTTTGGCCTTCGTGGCCGACGTTGTCTTCAAGAAGATCGCGGATGCCCACGCCCATCGAATTGGTGAGGAGCGCTTCCATGCACTGCTGAGTAGCGCCGGGACGGTCGACGGAAATTCTGCTCTTCAGCCAGAGAAAGAAAAGTGCAGCGAGGAAAAACACCACAATCTCGAGCGCTACTTGATTGGGGATGGGATATTCAGGATTCGAAGGCTTGATATGCAAAGCAGCGAGCAGTGCCAAAGCTGCCTTTCCAAGGATTCGATTCAACAGAACTGTGATCCACAGAATTCGTTCTTCCATTTTTCCCTTTCAAGATTGCGCGCGAGGGAGCGGGCCGCCCCGAAAAAGCTGCCCAATCAGCTCTACAATTACCGCGGCTACCACCACGAAAAAGCCCGCCAGCAGACTAGCAGCGGGCAAACTAAAGCCCCGAAGAATAACATAGGCGACGACGATCAGCAACGCGTAGCGGCCGATGAATTTAAAGTACACGCTTGGCGGAACGCGGGCTTTCTCGGCGCCAGCTTGAGCGGTGGAGAGTTTGGCCAGGGCGTTCACACCTTGCTTCATCCAGCGATAGTTGATCCAGGAAAGCGCAGCACCGGCTGCCAAGCCCGCGCCGAATTTCACGCCCCAATGGATTGCAACGGCCACGGAGGCAATGATACCGATCGCAACGGTGAGGTATTCGATGCGCCGTTCCGCAGCAGCGTAAAAAGCGTCATCGTTCGACATTGTTTTTCACCGAACCCGCGGCTCACTCCGGATTCGAGTGAGAGAGGCGCCTAATAATGTCCCATACTCCGGCTCCGAAACCGAGGAGACCTAAAATCAGAGTGAATGCTGGAGAGGTGTGCAGCCAACGATCGATCAAATAACCGGCACCACCCGCAATAACGATACACGCAATCATGATGAACGGCAGCTCCAGCGCCAGGGCCACTTGATTCATCGAACCGCTGGGATTTTTGCGCGGTGAGGGAGATGGCGAGGACATTTTCTCTTCGCGCTCAGCGGCCGAACGGGATTAGCAAAGAATAGGTAGCGAAGCGAAGGAACTGCTCCGGGAAAATTCCGGCGGCCAGTGTGACGATTACCATGGCGGCGAGCGCGAATTTTTGTGCGAGCGAAATCACCGGACGCACGGGATCAGTGGATTCACGCACCCACATCGCGGCCACCAAGCGAAAGTAATAGTAAACCGCGGGCAAAATGTACAGAACCGACAAAACTGCGAGATAGGTATGACCGGTCTCGATTAGCGACCAGAAAACCAGCAGCTTGGCGAAGAATCCAGCGGTGGGCGGAATTCCTGCCAGCGACAGCAGAAAAATCAGCATCAGAACTGCTGCGCCGGGATTGCGCTGGATGAGTCCATTCAAATCGTCGATGTCGTCGCCGATCACGCCTTTGTGGCGCAGCAGAATCACGATGGCGAAAGCGCCAGTGTTGAAAAACGCGTAGACGAAAAGATAGAACGCCATGGCTTGCAAGCCGCGCTCGTGGAGCGTGCCGTCGGAATTCACTGAAGCGACCAAGCCGAGCAAGATGTAACCGACCTGAGTGATGGAGGAATACGCGAGCAGGCGTTTTATATTTGACTGGGTAATAGCGGCGAGCGTGCCGACCGTGAGCGAAAGAACGGCGACGACTTCCATCACGACAACCCAGTCCAGGTTGACCGGCCAGAACACGGCAAGGAAGAGACGCAGTAGCAGCGCGAAGCTCGCAGCTTTAGAAGCGACGCTGACGTAAGCGCTGATGGGGGTGGGAGCGCCTTCGTAAACGTCCGGTGCCCACTGGTGGAACGGCACCGCGGCGATTTTGAAGAACACGCCAGCGGATACCGTGCCGAGAGCCAAGATTGTGAGGATGTCACCGTGGCCATAGCGCGTGCTGCGCTCCGTGATGGCATTTGCGATAACCACCAAGTTCGTGGATCCGGAAATTCCGTAGAGAATCGAGAAGCCGTAGGCCAGGATCCCGGAGCTAAAGGCACCTATCAGCACGTATTTCAGTGCGGCTTCGTTGGATTTGCGGTCGCGGCGCAAAAATCCGGTGAGGACGTAGAAACTTAGCGCCATGGTTTCCAGCGCGACGAACAGGACGATCAGATCATTGCCACAGGCTAGGAACATCATGCCGACCGTCGCGAAAAGCAGGAGAGCGTAATACTCGCCGTGCTGCTCTTTTTCGATTTCCATGTATTTGACGGAAATTAGAATTACTAGCGCAGTGGATGACAGGAAAATAAATCCGAAGAAGATGAAAAATGGATCGATGATTAACGAATTTCCGAAGGCGTAGGCTTGGCCTTGCATGCCTTTGTACATGACTAGCAGCGCGGCGCCGCTGAACGCGACGCCTAACATAGCGGTCAGCGAGTTCCACCACTTTTCCTTCCTGGTCAGGAAGAAATCCAGAAGCAAAGTGGCGAGACCGAAGCAGGCGAGCATCGCCTCCGGCAAGATGAAAAAGAAATCGCGGCGTGTTTGATCGTAAACATCCTGCCACGGGACTTGCATTTCTACCTGACCTCAACGCGAGAAGAAGATGGCGGCGGCAATATCGCGACTTGTGCCAACGGCGTCTTTGCCGGTAGCGCCATTGAAGTGGGCTGCTCCACTGCCGGCGCGGCTGGCGGAATGAGTTCAGGCGCAGAGTAGTAGCCGGGATTCACGCGTTCAACTAATTCGTGCACAGGCTTGTCGAGAATGTCGAACAGCGGCTTGGGATAAATTCCGATCCAGAAGGCCAACGCGACGAGCGGAAGGATCGTGGCGTATTCGCGCGTGTTCATGTCGGGCAAATGTTCGTTGGCTGGATTTGTCACGTTGCCAAACATTACGCGCTGATAGAGCCAGAGCAAATACGCGGCACCGAGAATCACTCCGAGGACGCCCCAGGCGGCCCATTTCCAACTGACTTCGAAGACGCCGCGCAAAATGGTGAACTCACCGATGAAACCATTCAACAGGGGCATGCCCAGCGAACTCAAAGTAATAATCAGATATATCACGGCGAAATTCGGCATGGGCGTTGCCAGGCCGCCAAATTCGGAAATCAAGCGTGTGTGCCTGCGCTCGTAAAGCATTCCGACGATCAAGAAAAGGCCACCGGTGGAAATTCCGTGGTTGAGCTGCTGGATGATGCTACCGGAAAGTCCAAGCGGAGTGAGCGCAAAAATGCCGAGTGTGCAGAAGCCCATGTGGCTCACCGAAGAATAGGCGATGAGTTTTTTCATGTCCTTCTGCATCATGCAGACTAAAGCGCCGTAAACGATTCCGATCAATGAAAGGATGATGATGATCCACCGATATTTCACCGTGGCATCGGGAAACATCGGGACCGAGAAGCGCAAGAAACCGTAAGTGCCCATTTTCAAGAGCACGCCGGCGAGGATGACCGAACCGGCGGTGGGCGCTTCGGTGTGCGCGTCGGGCAGCCAAGTGTGGAACGGGAACATGGGCACTTTGATGGCGAAGGCGAAAAAGAATCCCCAGAACAACCATTTCTCCAACCATCCGTATTGCGGCGTGAATGGATGAATCAGGATTTCTCGTATGTCGAAAGTGCCGCGGTAGTAGTAGATCGCCAAGATCGCAAGGAGCATTAGAACCGAGCCAGCAAGCGTGTAGAGGAAAAACTTTATGGCGGCGTATAGGCGGCGCTCGCTGCCCCAGACGCCAATCAGAAAGTACATGGGCACCAACATTACTTCCCAGAAAACGTAGAAGAGGACGAAGTCGAGGGACATGAAAACGCCGAGCATGCCGGTCTGAAGCAGGAGAAGCAGGATGTAATATTCTTTTTCCCGTTTTTTGATGGCCGACCAGGACGAGAGAATGGCGAGCGGGCCGAGGACCGTGGTGAGCATGACTAAGAGATAGCTCAGTCCGTCGATACCCAACGTGAAGTGCGCACCCGGACCATGTGGTCCGCCAAGCGACTGAATCCAATTGTAATTTTCGACGAACTGGAAGCGCGGAGAGTTAGGGCCGGAATCGAAGCGCCACAGGAGCGGCAGCGAGACAGCCAGTCCGAGAAATCCGAAGATGTTCCCCATACAGCGATGCAAGTCGGGACGGTTGCTCGGGATGAAGAGCATCAGAATCGCGCCCACCAGCGGCGTGAATAAGATCGTGCTTAAAATGTGGCTATCGGAGAAAAGCATCCATTCCCTCGCCTTTATCTAATGTATGGCGTGACGCGCCATATAAAAGTAGTAGCCGAAAAATCCAATCAAGCCGATTACGATAAGAAGCATGTAGCTTTGCACCAAGCCGTCCTGAATCAGGCGCACGGGATAACTGAAAAGCCAGACGATGCGCGCGCCGAGGCGTACGGAGCCGTCCACGATCCAGGTGTCCCACCACATGGAGAGTTTTGAGACGGCGCGCGTGAGCCAGCCGGCGCCGTTTACGCCGACGCCGTCGATCACATTGCGGTCGAACGCACCCAGCGCAAGGCCTAGATCTTTTGCGCGGTTAACGAAAAGCGCGTCGTAAAGTTGGTCAACGTAATATTTGTTGTAAACCAGGCGATAGAATCCGCCGAAACTGCGCGCGATTTTCTGCGGCAGATCCGTGCGCTTCACGTATAAAAACCAGGCAAACAAAATTCCCACAATCACCAGGCCTTCAGAAAGGACCATCAGGAAAAGTTCGCCGTGGGCGGAACTGGGGCCTTTCACCGGTTCCAAGCGAGCCTCATGCGGCACGGCGACTACAGTTGACAGGAAATGGATGAAATGGCTGTTGCCGCCAAAAATTTCCGGCCAACTGAACCATCCGCCAACAATGGACAACACCGCCAGAATCACGAGCGGGACGAGCATCGATTTTGGAGATTCGTGAATGTGATGCTCCACTTCGTGATCGACACGCGATGTGCCGTGGAAGGTCATGAAGATCAGGCGAAACATGTAGAACGCGGTCATGCCTGCGGTGAAGTAGCCGATGGCCCAAAGCAACGCGTCTTTTTCGTAAGCTTTGCCGAGGATCAGATCTTTGCTAATGAAACCGGCGAAGGGGAAAATTCCGGCGATGGCGAGAGCGGCGATCAGCATGGTCCAATAGGTGATCGGAATTTTTTTCGATAGCGCGCCCATTTTGCGCATGTCCTGCTCGCCGGAGACGGCGTGAATCACGCTGCCGGCTGCGAGGAAGAGCAAGCCTTTGAAGAATGCGTGCGTCATTAAATGGAAAATGCCGGCGGTGAAGGCGCCGACGCCGCAGGCCAAAAACATGTAGCCGAGTTGCGAGACGGTGGAATAGGCGAGAACCTTCTTGATGTCGTTCTGCACCACCCCCATGGACGCAGCGAAGAGCGCGGTGATTGCGCCGACTAGCGCGACTACCCCCATGGCTTTGGGCGAAAGTTGATAAATGGCGTTGGTGCGGGTGACCATGTAAACGCCGGCGGTAACCATGGTGGCGGCGTGAATCAATGCGCTGACTGGCGTCGGGCCTTCCATCGCGTCGGGGAGCCAGACGTATAGCGGAATCTGCGCCGACTTTCCTGTTGCGCCTACGAAAAATAGCAGGGCAATCGCGGTAATGCGTGGATCGCCGATAGCGAAACCGCCTGCTGCGAGAGCTGGACCAATCTCAACGAACCGAATGGTTCCGAGGAGCGCGGAAGTGAGAAAAATCCCCAAGAGGAATCCGGCATCGCCGACGCGGTTAACGATAAAAGCCTTTTTACCTGCGTCCGAAGCGGATTTCTTGTGGAAATAGAATCCGATCAAAAGATAGCTGCAGGTACCCACACCTTCCCAGCCGACGAAGAGCAGCAAGAGGTTGTTGGCCAGCACCAACATCAACATCGAAAACATAAACAGATTCAAGTAGCCGAAGAATCGGTAATAGCCGCCTTCGTGCGCCATGTAACCGGTGGAATAAATGTGAATCAGGAATCCGACGCCGGTGACGATGAGAATCATCACGCACGAAAGCGGATCGATCTGGAAGCCCCAGTCGGCGATGAATTTCGCGATTCTTCCGTCGAGCATGTGATACGTGCCGGCGGGAATCCACTCGAACAAAACCTTGGTGGCGATGCGTTCACCGGAAGGCCTGGCGACAAGCTGGAAGAAAGCGCCAACGGAGAAAATGAACGAAAGGAAAACGCTGCCGGAACAGAGCCAGCTTACAATTTGATTGCTAAGCCGCCGCCCGAAGAAAAGCATCAGCGCCGCCGTGGCCAACGGGAAAAGCGGGATCAGCCAAATGTGGTCGAGGAAATATGGCTGCGCGTTCATGCCCGAATTTTCACCATTTCAGCATGTCCATTTCGTCGGCGAGGAGCGTCTCACGATTGCGGAAAAACGCCAGAATAATGCCGAGCCCGACGGCCGCTTCGGCGGCTGCGTCGGTGATGATAAAAATCGCGAAGACTTGGCCGTCCACGCCGCCAAACATGTGCGAGAAGGCGACCAGGTTTATGTTCACCGCGTTCAAAATCAATTCGATGGACATCAGAATGATGATCACGTTGCGACGCGTGAGCACACCGATCACGCCTATGGTGAACAGCGCGAGACTGAGCCAAAGATAGTGATCCACGGGAACCATTACACCCTCCGTTTCGCCATCACTACCGCTCCGATCATGGCGACGAGAAGTAAAATTGAGGCAATTTCGAAAGGAAGCATGAAACGGCCGAAAAGCGCGTCGGCAACTGCTTCCGTGTTCTTGGGCAACACTTCCGGAGCACGCGCCTGAGGAAACAGCGACGTTTGCCCCATTTTTATGACGATAAATAATTGCGCTGCCAGCGCCAGGGCCAGCACACCAGCGACAAATCTCTGGCGATTAAATTGATACTGCAAGAGCGAGACGTCCAGATTCACAAGCATGATCACGAAAACGAAAAGAACCATGATGCCGCCGACGTAGAGGATCACTTGGGTTATGAAAAGAAATTCAGCTTGCAGCAGAAGGAAGACGCCGGCCGTTGCAAGTAGCGTCGTGATTAAATAAACCGCGCCGTGCACGACGTTCCGGCGCGTGACCATTAAGATCGCCGAAACGACCGCGAGCGCTGCGAAGAAATAAAAGAGAACCGAGTTCAAGCCCATTTATTCACCGTCTGCCACGGGGACTGCGCTGTCCACTTCGTCATTTTTCGCCAGGAACATGGCTATTGCGAGAGTGACTACATCCGCCAGAATCGTGTAGAAGAATAAACTACCGCCCCATTGGCGAGTCGCGAGCAACGCCGTTGCAGTAGCGATCAAATTCACAAGCGCTAGCGGAATCAGGAACCTCCAGCCGAGACGCATCAATTGATCGAAACGATAGCGCGGAAAGGTGAACCGGAACCACAGAAAGAAATAAATGTAGGCGAATACTTTCGCCAGAAACCAGAACGCCCCGTGAATGCCTTGCAAAACAGCCGGGGGCGCGAAAAGTGCGCCGGCCAAAGCTCCGGCGATAACTAGACACAGGCCGCCGGCCATAGCCATTACGAGCTTTTGGATTTTTACCGGTTGTTTCGGCGCCAGATAGAAACAGTACAACGCGACACCGAGGACCAGCAGTGATGGCAACGCGTCAAGCAATTCAATGGAAGTCCCGGGCAGAGCGGTGTGGGAACTTGCGAATGGCCGCAGCCAGCCGCCGAGAAAGAGCGTGGTGGCGATTCCGGCCACGATGATCATGTTTGCGTATTCGGCCAGGAAATAGAGCGACCAGCGAAAGCCGCTGTATTCCGTCATGTAGCCAGCGACCAATTCTGATTCAGCCTCGGGTAAATCAAAGGGAGCGCGATTGGTTTCCGCAATCGAGCCGACCATGTAAATAAAAAACCCGATGGGAACGTAAAAGATGAACCAGATTCCCTGGTCATACTGGGCCATGACGATGTCTTTCATCGAAAGCGAGCCGGCCAGGAGTAGAGCGGAGATCAGGCCGAGTCCGGCTGCGGTTTCATAGCTGACGAGTTGCGCGGCGCTGCGCAGAGCACCCAACAGCGAGTAATGGCTGTTGGAGGCCCAACCGCCGAGGACGATGCCGTAAATTCCCAGCGAGCTGACCGCGAGAATGAAAAGAAGGCCGATGTTTAAATCCGCAATTTGAAATGCAGGACCAATCGGAAGCGCGGCGTAGGCGAGTAAAGCCATGGTGACGCTTACAAGCGGAGCGAGCCAAAACAACAGGCGATCAGCTTTGTCGGGGATGATGTCTTCTTTAAGGAGAAGTTTCACGGCGTCGGCAATCGGCTGCAACAATCCGTGCGGACCGACGCGCATCGGCCCGAGCCGAGCCTGCATGTCGGCCATGACTTTTCGTTCCACTAGAACGATATAGCCGGCGAGCAGCGGCAACACGGCGACGATTACAACGGCGTAAAGAACGGGCAAAACAATCCGCATGATGGACGGTGAAAGCAAATGGCTCATTAGCGGTCCACTTCCCCGAGCACGATGTCGATGGTCCCGATGATAGCGACAACATCGGCTACTAACGAGCCCCGGGCCATTTTGTCGAAGGCCTGCAAATTAATGAACGACGGCGGTCGCACGCGGACGCGATATGGCTGTGTAGTCCCGTCGCTCACGACGTAATAACCAAGCTCGCCCTTGGGCGCCTCGATTGAGTGGTAGACCTCACCCGGCGGCGGCTTCAAGACTTTTCCAATGCGCGCCATGATCGGGCCGGGCGGAATATTTTCGATGGCTTGCAGGCAGATCAAGCGCGATTGCCGCATTTCTTCCATGCGAACGACGTAACGGTCGTAGGTGTCGCCCGTTTCGCGCGTGGGGATTTCGAATTTATACTGGTCATAGGCGGCGTAGGGCATGGCTTTGCGCAAGTCCCACTTCACTCCGCTGGCGCGCAACACCGGCCCAGTGACGCCTAGCGCGATGGCATCCGCGGCGGAAAGAATTCCAACGCCCTTTGTACGTCCTACCCAAATGCGGTTTTCGGTTAGCAGCGTTTCGTACTCGTCAATTCTGTGCGCGAAATCATCGCAGAAGCGCTTCACGTCCTGTTCGAAGCCATCATAGGTTTCGTACTGCAATCCGCCGATGCGAAATGCGTGCGTGGTCAGGCGCGCGCCGCAATACTTCTCAAAAATTTTCAGGATTTCTTCGCGTTCACGGAAGCAATAAAAGACCGGGGTTAGCGCGCCGATATCCAGAGCGTGAGTTCCGAGCCAGAGCAAATGGCTCGCAATTCTTTGCAGTTCGGTAAGGATGGTGCGAACAACGCGAGCGCGGATGGGAGCTTCAGTTCCCAATAATTTTTCGACCGCCTCGCAATAGCCCAGGCCATTCGATACTGCCGCGACGTAATCCATACGGTCAACATACGGGGCGAACTGCTGATAGCTGCGGTGCTCCGCAATTTTTTCCACACCACGGTGCAGGTAGCCGATGATGCATTCGGAATCCACCACGCGCTCGCCATCAAGCTTCAACTTCACGCGCAGCACTCCGTGCGTGGAAGGGTGCTGCGGCCCCATATTCAAAATGATTTCGTCGGCACCCAGCACGGTGGTGCTGACGTTGGTAAGTTCGGTGCTGCGCGGGTCGCTCATTCTATTGGCCGCTCTCGATACCCAGGTTCTCGCGAACCCAATCCGTGTCTTGTTTCAAAATGTCGTAATCCTTGCGCAACGGATAGCCCTGCCATTCGTCCGGCATCAAAATGCGTTTCAGGTCCGGGTGGCCTCCGAACACGATTCCAAACATGTCGTAGCATTCGCGTTCAAGCCAATTGGCGGCGGGCCAGATTTCGCAGACGCTGGGGACCGGCTCGGTTTCACCGGCATGCGCTTTGAGGCGAACGCGCTCGTTTTTAGCGAACGAATACAGAATCAGGATTACGTCGAATCTTTTTTCGCGCTTGGGCCAGTCCACGGCGGTTAGATCCACCAGCATGTCGAACTTTTCTTCGTCGCGGCAATGGCGCGAGATTTCGCGGAGTTGGTCGGCAGCAATCGTGACGATGGCTTGCTTGCGATCCAAGGTGGCTTCGCGGATGGCGTCGCCAAAACGCGCCTTGAGCTTTTGCACGAGTTCGTTGTCGAGAGGGAGAGGCTTCGGCGGTGCTTCTTTAGCCGGAGGCGCGGCAGCTTTTGGCGCAGCAGCGGCGGGGGCGGCAGGTTTTGCGGCAGGCGTTCCCGGCGCGGCCGGAGTCGGCGCCCCTGGCGCCGGCGGCTTAGGCGCGGGTGCATCCGCCGATTTAGGCGCGTCAGCAGAAGAGGCGGTTTGGGAAGGCTCCGCTGGCTTCTGCGCAATGGGCTTTTCTTCCGCCCCAGATGCCGGCGGTTTCGAAAGTGGATCTTTTTCCGAAGGGTCGTTGGCCATCGATTCCGATTCAACAAGCTGCCGGTACCCGAGAGTCGCGAGCAGCCCGCCTTTTTAACACACCCCAAAAAACCGCGTCAAACAATGAGATTTAAATGCGTTGTAGCGCGTTGCCGGGCGCAGGCGAAATTCGCCCGTTAGACCCAATCCAGCGCGCCTTTGCGATACAGCCAAACGTAGCCGACCAGCAGGATGCCCAAGAAGACGAGCATGGATACCAAGCCGTATGCGCCTAACTGGCTGTACTTTATCGCCCACGGAAATAGAAATATTGTTTCGACGTCAAATATGACGAACAAAATAGCCACGATATAAAATCGTACCGAATAACGGCCGCGCGAGCTTCCTTCCGGAGGCACGCCGCACTCGTAGGGTTCCAACTTCGCGCCCGTAGCGCGCATTTCCGGCCGAATGTATTTGAAAATGATCAGTGTAACTGCGGGAAAAGCAGCGGCGAGGAGCGCGTAAATCAAAATCGGGATGTATTGGCTCGGCATCTCCGAATTAAGAGGGCATCCTAGCACACCAGTCGAGCGCCAGCCAGTGCCATGAGGAGTAATTAATAATGTGGTTCGGTCTATTTTTTCAGGGAGGAGGGCCAGTTGACCACGAGCGAAGCGGGCGTGACTGTTTGCGTTCCGACGGGCGTCATAATCAGCAGTCTTCCGTCCGGCGACGCGTCTATTTCGCTAACGCCCGCGCTCGCTGAATAAATTTTTCGCGGAGCCCCCACCTTAAAAGGATTTAAACTCTCTACCGCGACAGCCATTACGGCGCCGCTACCATCAATGTAATACAACGTCTTACCGTCATGACTCCATGCTGAGAATCGAATCGGTTCTCCGCCGCTCAAACCCTGGCTGGATACCTGCCATTTCGACCTGCCTTCGGGAAATTGCGTAACGTAAAGTTCCAGGCGCCCGGATTCGTTGGAAGCGTAGGTCAAGAAGTGCCCATCCGGCGAGAGGTTTCCGGCATATTCGGCATAAGTCGTTTGGACGAGGGGCACGAGTTTGTGTTCACCCGTAACTGACATCATCTCGACATCCTGATTTGTCTTGGGGTTTTGGACCGTCAAAATGAGGGTTTGGCCATCGGCAGTCCAGTCGGTAGGATATTGCGAGACTTGCTCGGGAGGCAACAGCTGCTCCGTCGCGCTTCCTTGCAATCCGGTTCTGCGAATCTCATAGCCGTTCGCCACTGCAACCGCGAAATCTTTCCCGTCCGGAGACCATATGCCCAGAATCATGCCCTTTGGGTCAAATGTTGCTCGAGAGAAAGTTCCGCGTTGCGAGTCCATGATCCACAAATCGCGTTTCGCCGATGACTCGCCGCGAGCCAACAGGATTTGACGACCATCCGGAGAAAGCGCCGCCGCAAAGACGTAATCCGGCTCCCCTACCTTGGCCACTTCAGCACCGTTGCGATCGAGCCAAATAAATTGTCTCTTAGGCGTGAAATCTCGCTGATAGATTAGCGTGCCGCCCTGCGACGTTGAAAAATTGCCCAGCGACTTCCCCGCAGCAAATTCCACGCGCGCCACGACGGGAACAGGCACACCGCGAACAGATAGATGACCCAAATCAAAAGGCTGAGCCACGAGGTTGCCGTCCGTCATATAAAGAATGTATCCGCTGGAATATGCGGCGTTAGATTTCGTCTGTAGGATTACGTGGCTTTCCGTCGAATCCAAGGATCCAACGGCGATACCATCGTCGGTTACAAATAAAAAGTGCTTTCCGTCCGGTAAAAAAGAAGGCCAGCGATGGCTTTGCAGCGCGGCTGACTGCTTGGTCGTCGTAACCGGCACGGGAGTTCCACCACTTTCCGGAACCTTATATAGCGGCTCTTTCAGTCCCGGCGTGAATACGATTACGCCATCCTGGTTCCATGTGCCGCCGCGACCCGCTGGGGCGTCGGACAGAATCTGCACCACTCCGCCCGCCGCTGGAACGCGCTTCAACTTAGCGTCGGCGAAAAAGCCGAGATTTTTGCCGTCGCCCGACCAAAAAGGATAAGAGGCGCCGTCAGTACCCTGCAGCGGTTGAGCAGTAGAGGAATTCAACGTGCGGACGAAAATAATCTGCTTGCCCTGGCCGTCGGCGACGAACGCGATGGCTGAACCGTCCGGAGAAATCGCAAACTGATTATCTTTGCCGACCGTTCCGTATGCGAATCCGTCGGGCGGAGTCAACTCGGCGTTAATTACTTGTTTCGGCTCGGAAGCTTTGCGGGCGTAAAAGATTGCGGCAGCGATTGCGCACGCTGCAATAATTCCCAATGCGATTAGTAAAATCTGGGACCATAGCGCGCGGCTCTTTCGCTGGACCACTACCGGCGCCGGAATTCCTATAGCCGAGCCTCCATCGGCAATCCATTGCAGCTCGCGCTTCAAATCGCCGGCGCTTTGCCAGCGGTCGTCAGGATCCTTGGAAAGACAGGTTGTCGCGATACGCTGCAGTGCCGGCTGCGAGAGCGGTTGCAGATCGCTGATGGGCCGGGGCTCTTCTCTCAGAATTGCAGCGATCAGGCTCGCCTGCGTTTTAGCCTCGAAGGCCTTTTTCCCTGTGGCCATTTCGTACAGCGTTGCGCCAAACGAAAAAATATCACTGCGGGCATCGGCTTCGCCGCCATCGAGCTGTTCGGGCGACATATATTGCAGCGTGCCGACGATGGTGCCTTGCGTGGTGAGCGCAGCATTTTGACCGCTGCCGAGCAACGGCTGGCTCATGGTGGGTGACAACGCGGGATCGACAGCGACTGGCGCGGTCGCCTTCGCCAGACCAAAATCGAGCAGCTTCGCGCCGGACTTCGTGAGCATCACGTTGCCGGGCTTCAAGTCGCGGTGAATCACTCCCTGACGATGTGCTTTTTCGAGCGCTTCGCAAATTTGGATGGCTATGCGCGAAAGTTCCAGCGGGGCGAGCGGACCGCGTTCCAGACGTTTCGCGAGTGTTTCACCTTCGATGTACTCCATGACCAAATAATCGGTGGCGTCCTGGCGGCCAATGTCATAGAGCGCGCAAATATTTGGATGGTTCAGGCTGGAGACGGCGCGGGCTTCGC
Organism: uncultured Acidobacteriota bacterium; assembly: GCA_963838475.1. Classification (GTDB taxonomy): domain Bacteria; phylum Acidobacteriota; class Terriglobia; order Acidiferrales; family UBA7541; genus Palsa-295. The sequence goes on along the minus strand of CAWIRJ010000001.1, from coordinate 2,060,582 downwards.
GTTCGAAACGCTGGCGCACTTCCGGCGCGTCGGCCAAATGCGGCGGGAGAACTTTCAGCGCCACGGTGCGATCCAGGCGTGTATCTTTCGCGCTGTAAACTTCCCCCATGCCACCGGCGCCAATAGGCGCGATGATTTCATAGGGGCCTAAGCGGGTTCCGGCAGTTAGCGGCATTACGCGCGGGATTATACGTGAGGCGGCCTGTAAGGGCCAACGTTCTCAACTGCGTTTTGTCCAGTTCTTAATCGTGGCGTGCGCCGCGGAGAATCGAAATTGAATGAGGGAGGAATTCGGCGATGGCATCGAGCGATTCAATGGCCCCTCGGGGACTTCCCGGAAGATTAATGACGATGGTGGTGCCGCGAATTCCTGCAACACCGCGCGATAGAATTGCGCGAGGAGTTTTCTTGGCACCTTCCGTGCGCATATGCTCACCAAAACCGGGAATGAGCCTTTCGCACACCGCAATGGTGGCTTCAGGCGTAACGTCGCGCGGGCCTACACCTGTTCCGCCCGTTGTTAGGATTACGTCGGCGTCCGTTGCGTCCGAAACATCTTCCAGGAGCGTCCGAATCGCGGAAGGGTCGTCGGGCAAAACCATTGAGGACACGACCTCCCAACCTAGTTCTTTGCAACGTGTTATTACCGCAGGGCCCGAGCGATCTTCTGATTTTCCAGTGCTTACAGAATCGCTGATTGTAATAACAGAAACGCGCATGGCGAGATTCGCAGCGAGCTATCCTTCCGTAACTTTCTGATCCTCTGTGGTGGACTGATTCTGTTCTTCATCGATCAGTCGCAAGGCTTCCATCAGCAGGCCGGTCGTGGTGCGAGAAATCGTGGAGCGCGTAGGACCGACGTTGAAATCGATCTCAAACTCGCCGTCCGTCCAACGCACCGCCTGAAATACGGCCGCCTCGCCTTCGGTGGGACCGAATCTGGCATCCTTGCATTGGCCAGAGGAGAAGAACAGCTCACAAGTCTCCCCGCCGCGGTGGATACATAGCTGGCATGTTTTTTGGCCCATTTCCAGCGACTGCATCAGGTCCATAATGCTCATTTCTTCCAGGCGGCCTTGAATCACGCCGGGGCGCACCTGGCGCTTCTGCAATTTTTCGAGCTGCAGACGATCTACCACTTTCTTGGTGCGCCGGACCAGATCGTTAATGAAAAATGGCTTGGAGATGAATTCCTCGACGCCTTCGACTATCGGGCGGAGCTTCTCTTCAATGTCACCGCGGCTAGCCAGAAAAATAAAAGGAATTTGCTTGGTCTGTTGGCGAGTGCGAAGTTTTTCGTAGAGCTGGCGGCCGTCGAGACCGGGCATGCGGTAATCGCAAACGACCAAATCCGGCGGGTCATCGACTATTTTTAGAAGCGCATCGGCGCCATCCGCAGCAGCTCGCGCGTCGCAATGCGGCATCAGCCCCTTCATCAAGAGGTCGAGGACCAGAGCATTATCATCGACCACCAGGACTTTCACATCTTTCCCGAGCGTCATCGCTTCACACGTTTTCCTGCGCGGTTATAATCACCACTGCGCCCGCCCGACTTCTTCACCAGGTACAGTTCCGTGATCTCCATACTGCGTTCCAAAGCTTTGCACATATCGTAAATTGTCAGTGACGCGACAGCCGCGGCTACCAGCGCTTCCATTTCGACCCCGGTCGGCCCGGTGGTGGTCGCTTCCGAGGAGATCTCAATTCCATTCTGGCATAGCTTGGCGGCCACATCTACGTGCGTTAATGATAGGGGATGACAAAGTGGAATCAGCTCGGAAGTTCGCTTGGCGGCGGTGATTCCAGCGATTCGGGCAATTTCCAGCGGATTTCCCTTTGGCGATTTCAGTCGCCGCACGCTTGCGACTGTGGCGCGCTGCATGCGAACGAATGCGTGAGCCACCGCCGTACGCGATGTTGCGGGCTTGGCGGACACGTCCACCATTCGCACGCGGCCTGTGCTGTCGTAATGCGAAAGCTTTTTCCCGGCGTCGAGCTTCTTCGCCATATTAAAAAAGTCCGCGGCGCGGCAGGATATCGACGATTTCGCCGGCTTCGAGCTTCAGTTTCGATTCATGCACTACTAAGAAGCAATTGCCGCGAACCACTGAGCCGATATCTCCCGAACCCTCCCAATGCAATGCCTCTACGGTGGCTTCGCCGAAAGGCCAACGCACTCGCGCTGGGAGAAAATGCGCGAGCGGCGGTTTCTCGTCCAACGGATGTGCCAGCTTAGCTTTGAACAGGTGGAGCGAACCCGGCTTGTGTCCGCTCATCGCTTCTATGGCGGGAACCACGAGCAACTCGAAGGTTACCATGGTCGAAACTGGGTTTCCGGGCAACCCGAACACGGGAGTGTTGTTGCACGCGCCAAAAACCGCGGGACGGCCAGGGCGAATGGCGATCGCGTCAAAGAAAAATTCAACGTGCATCTCTTGGAGTACTTGCTCGACTAGATCGTATTTCCCTACCGACACGCCGCCAGTCAAAATCACGATATCGGCTTTCAATGCCTGTTCGATTCGAGCGCGAAGCTCCGTCACATTGTCGGGTGCAATGCCAACCACCAGGGGTTCGCCGCCCGCCAACGAAACTTGCGCGGCTAGCGAAATGCTGTTGCTGTTACGGATTTGAAATCGCTGCGGAGAATCACCGGCGAAAATTATTTCGTCACCAGTAGAAAGAATCGCGACGCGGGGTTTCCTCGCTACTTCCACTTTGCAGCGGCCTACTTGCGCGGCCATCGCGAGCTCGGCGTACCCCAGACGTTTGCCGCGCTTGATTACGCTCTCGCCGACCCGCGTTTCCTGGCCTTCGACGACGTAATGTTGGCCAGGGCGCACCGCGTGTTGAATGACTACAGAATCGCCCTCCACGCGAGCATCTTCGAGCATCACCACTGCGTTGGCTCCGCGCGGCAGAGGCGCACCGGTCATGATTTGCACAGACGAACCCGCTTCCATTTGGCCATCGAAGGCACGGCCGGCACGGCTTTCGCCGATCAATCGCAGGCGCGTGCCGGGATTCGCGGCGTCGGCAGCGCGGACGGCAAAGCCGTCACGGGTGGAACGGTCAAACGGAGGATAGTTGCGGTCTGCAATTACATTTTCAGCGAGAATGCGGCCGAGCGCTCGCGACGGATCGCCCGCGAATTCGATTGTTTCAGTTGCGGGAGGCGCAGTTGCGCGTGCATTCACAACCTCAATCACTTTTGCGCGAGCCGCTTCGTGGGAAAGCATGGAGGTATGTTTGCAGCGTTACAGCCAGGATGACAGCTTGGTTCCTCGCGGGACAATTGTAGCATCGCGCTCCGGGCCAGTGGATATCATCCCGATCTCGACTTGCAACTGGTCGGAAATGAAATTCAAATAATCGCGCGCAGCGAGCGGCAATTCTTTGACGTCCCGAATTCCGGGCGTGGGCGTTTGCCAGCCGGGCATTGAGTGATACTCGGGCTCTATTTCCGCCAGGGTTTCGGCGTCAGGCGGCATTTCCGTCAGGCGCTTCCCTTTGTAACGATATCCAGTACAAATTTTTATTTCCTTCTGTGCGTCGAAAACGTCCAGTTTGGTTACCACCAAGGAATCGATGCCGTTCAGCATTTTTGCGAAGCGTAAGACTTCCAGGTCGAGCCAACCGCAGCGCCGCGGACGTCCGGTTACGGCCCCGAACTCCTTGCCGCGCTCGCGGACTGCCTGCGCGTCAAGATCGGGCATCTCTGTCGGAAACGGACCGCTGCCGACCCGCGTGGTGTAAGCCTTTGTAACGCCGGCCACACCGGTCAAACGCGTGGGCGCGACGCCAAGTCCGGTGGCCACACCGCCGGAAGTGGCGTTCGACGAAGTAACAAATGGATACGTCCCGTGATCGATGTCCAGCATGGTGCCCTGCGCGCCTTCGAACAAAACGCTTTCGCCGTTATCCAGCGCGCGATTAAGCAGCACTCCAGTGTCGGCAACCAAGCCGCGAATGTGCGCAGCTAGTTCCAAATATTGCTCCAGCAGTCCGGCGGTTTCCAGCGGATGCCCGTAGGTGGCCTGACTAATCGCATTTTTCTCGACGATCACGCGTTCGAGCTTTTCTGGAAATCGCTCGGTATCGAGCATGTCGCAAACGCGGAGGCCGCGCCGGGCCATCTTGTCTTCGTAGGCCGGACCGATACCGCGTGAAGTAGTGCCTATCTTCGCTTCGCCGCGCGCCGATTCGGCGGCTTTGTCCATCTCGCGATGATAGGGAAAAATTACGTGTGCGCGATTGCTAAGGAAAAGGCGCCCGCGAACTTCGACGCCAGATTTTTTCAGGTTTTCGAGCTCGGTAACAAGCGCGGCGGGATCCACCACTGTTCCAGCACCAATCACGGCTTTTTTGTCAGGCCGAAGAATACCACTAGGGATCAACTGAAGGACGTATTTGTGTCCGTCGAAAATAACGGTGTGGCCGGCGTTATGTCCACCAGCATAGCGCGCGGTGTAATCGAACGATGAGGCCAGATAGTCAACGACTTTCCCTTTACCTTCGTCGCCCCACTGCGCTCCGACAACGACGACCGCCTTTGTTCGGGACTTCTCCGCCACTCGCGCTCCCATTTTCGTCCGCAGGCCGCACCTTGCCGAGCCATTTCAAAAGCTTAAGCCATACAGGTGGGCCTCGATGACGAACAACGACTCTCAATCCTACGCCGCGCTCAACTCTAAACGCAAGCCTGTCACCCAGTGCATTTCGTTCGCGCCTCGAGCATGCACTCCATAGCTATCGATGAGTTCCGTACCGGAAGCAATCGCGCGCGTGGTCGTTGACCATGCCGGTAGCTTGCATGAAGGCGTAACAGATGGTCGTGCCGACGAAACGAAATCCTCGGCGCTTTAGATCTTCGCTCATCGCGTCTGATTCTGGGGTGCGAGCAGGCAAGCTCCGAGAAGTTCGCCATTCGTTTTTCTTGGTCTTGCCACCGACAAATTGCCAGATGTAGCGATCGAATGTGCCGAACTCTTTCTGCACCGCGAGGAATGCTTGCGCGTTCGAAATTGTTGACGCGATTTTCAGCCGGTTGCGGACTATGCCGCTGTCAGCAAGCAGCGCACGGACTTTGCGCTTATCATAGCGAGCAATCTTTGCGGCGTTGAAGCGGTCGAATGCCCGGCGATAATTCTCGCGCTTGTTCAGAATTGTTTCCCAGCTCAAACCCGCTTGCGCACCTTCCAGAATTAAAAACTCAAAAAGAACGTCGGTCGTCATGTACTGGTCTGCCCCACTCTTTATCGTGATACTCGATCATGAGCGGCTTGGTAGCCCAGTGACAGCGCGCAATTCGTTTTGTCTTTTTTTTCGTCACAGGCAATCTTTCAGGGAAGAATCCGTGGAGTTCACGATGATTTGTCGAACGAAGCTGAAGCGCTTGTTTGCGCAGCTGAGAGACAGCGGGGACAAAGGCAATCGCCGTAACGCGCGCGGAGATCACTCAGAGTCTTCGCCTCGAGCTTCGCGCCTTCGCACCAACAACTTCCGGTGGAGGAGCCGCAAGAAAAGTGCTCGCCGCAAGCCTCGCAAGTCTTCTGCGTCGGCGAGTTCCCGACCGTTTGTGGGCCAGTAAAACCGGCGCTCATGCGCCACCGTCCCTTACATTGCGGAGTTTGCGCTAAGAAATATGGCGCTGAACAACTTTCTCGATTGCGTCTTTGGGAACTGCTCCCACTAGCTGGTCCGCTACCTGTCCGCCCTTGAAAATCAGCAAGGTCGGAATTCCGCGAATATTGAATTTCCCGGCCGCGTTGACGTTTTCATCGACGTTCAACTTCACGACCTTCAGTTTGCCCGCATGGTCCTTGGCGATCTCTTCCACGGTGGGAGATAGCATGTGGCATGGACGGCACCAATCGGCCCAGAAATCTACGAGCACGGGCTGCGTCTTGCTCGCTTCGATCACATCTTTGTCAAAACTTGCATCACTAACTGCTTGAATGTCTGCCATTTTGGTTTTTTCCTTGTTGCGCAGTTCCGGTCAGCCCAGGAGCCGAACCGCGTCTGTGCTTAGTTTTTAGATGTTCCAGCAACCCGTGGGATTCTAGACCTCTTAGCTGCTTCATACAGCGTGACATAGGATGCCGCCGATGTCTTCCACGAAAAATCCTTGGCCATGCCATTCCTTTGGATTGTCTGCCATGTCTTTTCGGATTGGTACATTTTCAACGCCGTGCGCAAGCAGTCAAGCAACGCGTTTCCATCGTACGCCTCAAATTTGAAGCCGGTTCCCTGCTGCGTTTGGGGATCGAAATTTTGGACGGTATCGTCCAATCCGCCCGTGGCACGCACAACAGGCACCGTACCGTATCGCAAACTATATATTTGATTCAAGCCGCAGGGTTCGTAACGCGAAGGCATCAGGAACATGTCCGCGCCAGCCTGAATTTTATGCGCGAGGGCATCATCGTAGCCGATTTTAGCCCCGGCGGAGGACGGGTAGGTCTGCGCCAGCAGCTTAAAGAGACTTTCGTATTCTGGCTGTCCGCTGCCCAGCACGACGAGGGACAGATTCTCGTTCATCATTTCAGTGGCGACTTGAGCGATGAGGTCGAAACCTTTCTGATCGGCGAATCGTGAAACAATTCCAATCAGTGGGCGCTCCAAATCCTCCGGCGTATCCGACGGCAGCCGGAAAGTCTTCAACAAATCTTTCTTGCAGGTTTTCTTGCCTTCCAGGTTTTCCGCCGAATAATTCTGCGCGATGAGTTTATCCGTCTCGGGATTCCAGATCGAGTAGTCCGCGCCGTTCAGGATCCCCACCAGCCGGTCTGCGCGCTGTAAAACCACGCCCTCCAGTCCCGCGCCATATTCGGGAGTCTGGATTTCTTTCGCATAGCGGCGGCTAACCGTTGAAAGATAGTCGGCGAAGAGCAAGCCGCCTTTCAAGAAATTTATTCGGCTGTAGAATTCCAGAGCGTCGAACGAGAAAAGGTTGGCCGGCAGACCTGCCCGGCGAAGAGCGGACTGCGGAAAAATTCCCTGATATGCCAAGTTGTGAATTGTGAGAACGACTGGAAGCGAGCGCACTGCCGGATCGTTGGCATGCTGCGTGCGCAGCAGAACCGGGACCAGAGCCGTTTGCCAGTCGTGACAATGAATCACGTCAGGCAGCAGAACGCGCTTCGCAAATTCTATGGCTACACGCGAAAATTCCGTGAATCGTTCGGCGTTATCGGGATAATCGCCGGACTTGTCTCCGTAAGGATGTTCACGCTCAAAATAACCGGGGTCGTCAACAAAGAAGTAGCGCACTCCCGCGATCGAAACTCCCTCAGCGATGGAAGGAAAGCGAATTTGATCGCCGAGTGAAACGGTCACGCTCGAGACTAAGGTGGACGTGATCTTGTTGCCTCGGTAGCGCGGAAGCAGCACGGCGACTTGGTGTCCCATTTCCACCAGCGCTTTGGGCAGGGCTTGCACCACGTCCGCGAGGCCGCCCGTTTTCGAGTAGGGCAAGCCTTCCGAAGCTATGAATAAAATTTTCATTAGTCCTCGAACGAAATAAAAACGGTAGCGGAACGTTCCGGCTTCGTCAAGCGAGTTGCCGACCGCTTTTCAAAGACCGTGCGGAGAATTTCTCCCACGATTTCTTCGCCTCACTCGGCGCAGCATTGCTACACTTTGCATCCGCATGGCCCGACAACGCATGGGACAGCACTTTCTTGGCGACGCCGCGTGGCGGCAGCGCATTTTCAAGATTCTTTCGCCCGGAGCAAACGAAACATGGATTGAAATCGGAGCGGGCCATGGAGAAATGACCCAGATGCTGGCTGGCGACGGACGTCGAGTGGTAGCTATCGAAGCCGATCCACTGCTGGCTGAAGAGTTGCATGAGAAAGTTAGCTCGCATCCGCGCCAATGGCCCAACGTTGCAATTGTTCCCCGCGATGTCCTCACAGTTGATTTTTGTGAGCTGGCCAGCGAGAACTTTCGTGTCTATGGCAACTTGCCGTATTACATCACTTCGCCGATCCTGCATCATCTGTTCGAATATGCCAGACAGATTCTTTCCGTTCACATCGTCATCCAGCTTGAAGTTGCTGAACGCATTGTGGCCAAGCCTGGCCGGCGCGAGTACGGCTATCTATCCGCGCTCTGCCAATATTACGCGAGTCCGAAGATTGTCTTGCGCATTCCGCCCGGCGCATTTCGCCCGCCGCCCAAGGTGCTTTCCGCGCTCGTGCGCATGACGCTGCCCGGCGAAAGAACGGCACTAAATGTCCGCGACGATAAACGCTTTCTACAATTTATTCAGGGATGTTTTGAACAGAAGCGTAAAACTTTGCGAAATAATCTGAAACAGCTCGCACCCGATCGGAAAATTCATGATGCGCTGGAAGAGTCGGGCTTGCGTCCCGATTCTCGCGCGGAACAATTGACACTGGCACAATTTGCTTGTCTATTCGCGAGCCTTGCCTAACTTCAGGTTTTCAGCCTCTTGCAAGTCTTCAATCACAGCACCCAGGCGGTCGGGAAAATTTGTCATAACTCCGTCCACGCCCGCTGCGATCACTCGGCGCATTTCTTCGGGACCATCCACGGTCCATGTAGCCACCTGCAAATCCGCGCCGTGCGCTTGCTCCACCAGTTCCCGCGTAACGAGACAAGCCTTGGGACAAAGCTGCCGCGCACCGAGCTCGATGGCTTCCTTTACACAATCGGTTCCAGCTTCTTGCACCAGAAATCCCATCATTACAGATGCGTCCACACGCCGAAGCGCGGCGAGCGTGGCTTGGTCGAACGAAATCACGATCGTGCGTCCGGCATACGCCGAGGCTTGTAGCGCCGCGACGAGCGAATGGTGCATGCCCCAGGACGCGTCATACTTAACTTCCAAATAAAAGATCACGTCGTGTTTGCGCGCGAACTCCAGGACTTCATCCAGTGTGGGAACACGCAGACCCATGTGCTCGCGGTCGTACCACATACCTGCGTCCAGTTTTCGCAGCTCGGCCAGGGTGAAATCGCGAACTTCGCCTCGGCCGTTGGTGGTGCGCTCGAGCGTAGAATCGTGGATTGCGACGAAACGCGCGTCGCGCGTGAGGTGAAGATCGGTCTCGATGAAACCGGCGCCCAACTGGACCGCGCGCTCAAACGCCGCCAAAGTATTTTCAGGCGTATGGCCGGAAGCTCCCCGGTGCGCTATGACCCATGGTTTTCGCATGACGTGAGGCTATCCTAGCAGATAACCCCACCATGCCCATTTGTCCTAGCGACCGGGGTTGTGGAAGTTGCAACTGTCCTCTTGAGTGAAAAAGGCTGTAGTAACCCACCACCAGACCCGTCCTAGTACAGATGATGCACATGCAAATCGTTTCCTAAATAGGACAATGGCTTCGCTCGGCTGGCGGGCGTGCGCCAATTCGTTGACACTGGCAACCGATTTTGATTCTTGCGGGCGACCACGTAATTGGCTATCTGACTTTTCTGCTACAACATAGCGGTTCGCGCTACCCGAACTCGCAATAGTACCCTTTGGTAAGCCGATTGCCCGCTCCATAGCGTCAAAACCAGAGGCATCGCCCGACCTGCCGATCGGCGGTTCTGACGAAGCGATCGCAAACGCCTAGGCGGCCGGGGATCTTGAGTAAAAGAATCGCTGTTACAGAGGAACTTAAACTGTCGTAGAGTACACGCGAAATGCGCCTCCATTCGTTTGGCACAAGCAAGAAGGTCTAGAAAGTAGTGGCAAATTAGTCTAGAGGCATAGGCAACTGGGTCTGTCGAAGCAACATTGCCGGGCACACAACGCGCGGCATTGCGCTGAGGGGATTCGACGGCAGCGGCCCTCGACCGATTTGGCAGTCGCTAGAATTTTCGCGCTTCGCCCAGCAGGGGACGAAGCACGGTAAATTCGATAGCCAAAACGGTTCGCGCTAAGGAGGGGGAACGTGGCGCTGTTCGTTATGCTGATCGTTGGGGTCGTAGTCGTACAAACGTGGCTCGACTGGCGCGATGCACGCAAAGAGTGGGTGCTGCCCGATTGGGCTAAAGGTTTGGCGCTCGCTGGTGCGTTGGGCGCCCTGCTTACCGCTGTAACTTCGTCTGCTTCGTTCTTAATGCAGGACGCCGCCGGAGAATGGAGCGGCTTCGGTTCCCGGCTATTCTGGCCTGAGTTAGGTTTCCTCCTATGCGCCTTGGCTGTCATTCTCTTCGCCGTGCGCAAGAAACGAATGCGGGTACTCCTCGTCCTATCGGCACTGCTGATTGTTGCATTCTGGCTCGGGATGATCTTCTCGTCCTAGCTGGTAGGGATTCACCCGCTCGCCTTCTTTTGGACCTGGGCTCTGGGAACACTACTTTCCCTTCTTATCCCGCTATTCACCGGTAACCAACCGCCATTCGCCGAAAAGCTAGAGACCTGCTCCGCGTTTGCCTCTAATGTCGCGCCATGGACCGCAACAAAGTTTCGGCGGGGGATAAGAGCATGACAAACGCGAATCAGCAGATGAGCTCTTCAGTAAGCGGATCGGTAGCTATTTCAGCGGCGGCAATCGTGCTGATTCTGGTAGGCCTGGTGTTCCAGACGGCCGAACTCGGGTCCGGACATGCTCAGCCGGACAACTCTTGGCTGTTTTCCGTGCTCGCGTCGAACATTTGGAATATCCTTTCGCTGCGCATGAATGTCACCGCCATGCAAGATTTTCTGCGGTTCTGGCCGCTGCTACTTGTAAGCCTCGGCTTGGCGATCATGTTGGCCGCGCGCCAGAACAATTCCCGGAGTTTGTCCGGGAGCCGCAAGGGAGGTTCGCGTGGCCTGTAAGACCAGGTCCGCTGGATGGAGCCTGGCGTTTGGGCTTTTCGTTGCCGCTGCAGGTGTGATCCTGTTGCTCGACCAGCAAGGCGTTCTGGATGCCGGAAAAGTCTTTCAATATTTCTGGCCGACAGTGTGCATTACATTTGGAGCGATTTACCTGTTTCAGGGAGGTGGCCGCCGCATGTGGGGCGGCGTGCTATTGGTCGTCGGCGTTCTTCTCGCCCTGGATTATTCGGGCGCCGCGCACGTTCCCATCTGGCCGTTAATTGTTATTGCCATCGGCTGTTTGATGGTCTGGCAAGCCATCGCTCCGCATGCCAACCCTCTTACCGGAAAAGTAGCGACCTGGCGCGAACAAATCAGCCAATGGGGCGGAGGTAGCTCCGCGGATTCCGACTTTAACCATGTGGCGATCCTCGGCGGATTCAAGCGCCGCTTCACCGGCAAAAATTTTCGCGGCGGGAAAATTCTGGCTATCTGTGGAGGTTACGACATCGATTTGCGGCAAGCCACCATCGAAGGTGATGCCGCCGTGATTGACGCAACGTCCGTGATGGGTGGGGGCGAAATTAAGGTTCCTGCTTCGTGGTTCGTTTCCATCGAAGGTATGGGAATTATGGGCGCGTATGTTGACGAGACAAATCAGATTCCGCCTACAGACTCTTCGCCACGCCAGCATTTAATTGTAAAGGGCATCGCGTTCATGGGCGGCGTGGTCGTCAAGAATTAAAGAAACCGTATGCACCCGATATTCTCCCAAATTCGCCGCCTCGCACTGTACCTACTCGCGTGGATACCGATTGCGGGAATGTTGGCTTACCTGCTTACCATTCCTGGGCGGATTACGACGCGAGAGGCGGTAGTCCTCTCCATTCCCTTGTCGCTGGTCTATGCATTTATCTGTCTTTCTTCCTGGTATTCCTGCCGCGGTAATTCTCTTGAGAAGTTTGGCATAGGACGTCTGATTGCGACCCAAGTAACCGCCGCATTGATCGCCAGTATTGTCTGGGCGTTCGTCGCCGGCGGTTTAGCCAGCAGTCTTTCAGGAATGCCGGCCTTTGCGGGATTGAGCCGACGCTTTCGTCCCGAAATTCCCATAATTTTTGGATCTGGCCTTTTGCTCTACTTACTTTCCGTCACCTTCTACTACACCATCATCGCGGTGGAACTTTCGCGCGACGCGGAGGCTCGCGTGATGCAAGCCAGCGTGCTGGCACGCGAAGCCGAGCTGAAAGCGCTGAAAGCGCAGGTAAATCCCCATTTTCTTTTTAACAGCCTGAATTCCATCAGCGCACTCACATCCTCCGATTCCGCAAAAGCGCGCGAGATGTGCATCCTTCTGGGGGATTTCCTGCGTCGCACGCTCGGACTCGGCGAGAAAACGGCGATCCCGCTGGAGGAGGAGCTTTCTCTGATTCATGCTTTCCTGGCGGTGGAAAAAGTTCGCTTCGGCGCGCGCATCCAGATGGAAGAAAATATAGACAAGAGGGCGCTGGACGTTCCGGTGCCTCCACTTCTGCTGCAGCCGCTCGTGGAAAACGCGGTGGTCCACGGGATTGCGAACCTGGTGGAAGGCGGATGGATTCGCCTTAGCATCCAATCGCGAGATGGCGACGTATCCATCGTGGTCGAAAACCGGTTCGATCCCGAGGCCCCCGCGCGGCGCAGAAGTGGAGTCGGACTCGCCAATGTGAGGCAGCGTTTGCAAACACGTTATGGAAACCGCGCCAGCTTTGCCGTGAAAGCAGAATCTGAGTCTTACCGCGTGTCACTTACTTTCCCGGCCGAAAGAAAGTTGCAAAGCACATGAACCGCGAAGCGGGAAATAAAATTCGCGCCGTTATTGTTGACGACGAAGAACTCGCCCGCCAGGTTCTGCGCGAGTTTTTGAGCGCGCATCCGGAGATTGAACTCGTCGCCGAATGCGCCAACGGATTCGAAGCGGTGAAATCCGTTACGGAACTAAAGCCTGATCTCCTTTTTCTGGACATACAGATGCCGAAGCTGGATGGATTTGAAGTGCTCGAGCTGATTGGCAGCGATTTGCGCGTGATCTTCGTCACCGCGTTCGACAGTTACGCCATCAAAGCGTTCGAGGTGCATGCGGTGGATTATCTCCTGAAGCCTTTTGGAGCTGACCGTTTCGAAGCAGCTTTGAATCGCGCAAAAGAGGGCCTAGCCGGCAAAAAGTCGTCGCATCCGGAAATGCCACCTGCGGATTTAGCCGCGGCAGCTCGGCCGCCTTCGCAATATCTCGATCGCATGGCGGTGCGCGATGGCACACGCGTTTTCATCATTCCGATCGCTAAATTGGATTACGTGGAAGCGCAGGACGACTATGTGGCGCTGGCAACCGAAGGCAAAAAACATCTGAAGCAGCAAACGATTTCAAGCCTAGAATCCGCGCTGGACCCCTCGCGGTTCCTGCGCATTCACCGCTCTTATATCGTAAACCTGGAACGCGTCGTGAAGGTCGAGCCCTATGCAAAAGATACGCACGTCGCGGTCTTGTCAAACGGTGTTCAGCTTCCCGTCAGCCGCGCCGGTTATGCCCGGCTCCGAGCCTTCCTGGATCGCTAGCTGAGCAGATAGCTGTTGAGTTCTAGTGGGGCGGATCGAGAATAATCTCGAAATATTGTGCCGGACGCGTGCCTACGTTTGCGATCTGATGTTGGTCACCCGCTGCGATGAAAGCGGCCGAGCCGGGGCCCAGCTTTGTGACGTTGCCAGCGATCGTCACCTGCACTTCGCCTTCGCTGACCAGGAACATCTCTTCCTGCTGATGGTGATGGGCGTGCTGCGGCGAGCTCCCCGGTAGCAGAAAAACTTCGTGAACGTGCAGATGAACCCCGTTGCGCGTCATGCCGTCGAGTATCGGGCGAAAAGTCGCGTTGGCCTCTTTTTGGGAAGTCAGATCCTCGAAACGGTAGGTATGCGATTGCAGCGTGCTCTGGCCGGAATTTGGCTTCGGAAGCAGCAAAAGCGTCAGACAGGCGAGCAGAAGCTTTTGTCTCATCGGGCTGAGTCCTCCGGTTAAAGTCTAACCGCGGACGACCGCGGGTCATAAAATTGCGGCGAGGCCTGTGTGGTCTCTATTACCCCTAAGAACAGAAAGATGAGTCGTAAAACATTGGCCTCCGCGGTACTCTCTCGTTCCACTGACAGAAAATTGGATTGCGACCAAACCACGTATTTTCTTGACGAAAGAGGGTGATTCCTGATAAAAAAGTCGATTCTGTGTCGCAATTTTTCGCAATATGTAGGCTCCCGCCAAGGAGTCTTTAATCCGGAGGAAGATCGAATGTGCTTCTGTCTCGCTAAACGTGTGAACATCTGCGTACGGGGGGCTTTTTAATGCGGACTTTGCCCTCGTTTAGCCGTTCTAATTTCTGCCGCACTGCATTGAGATCAATTGCAGGATTTTCCGTAATGCTCTTGGCTGCTGCGGCGGCGTTCGCACAAGCGCCCGCGGAAGCGGAAGCGCCGGGCGGCGAAGCCAATTTGAAGCTGCCGGATTTGTCTTCGGTAAATTTTCTCGGTATAGACGGCCACAAGCTTCTGCTCTTCGGCATTTTGTTCTGCATTTTTGGTCTGGTATTCGGCTTGGTGATTTACACGCGGCTGAAGAATCTGCCCGTGCACCGCGCGATGCGCGAAATCTCCGAGCTAATTTACGAGACCTGCAAAACCTACCTGGTTACCCAGGGCAAGTTTCTAATGCTGCTGGAACTCTTCATCGCCGTGGTCATCGTGCTCTATTTCGGCGTGCTGCTGCATTACGAGGCGTTGCGCGTCATCATCATCTTCCTGTTTAGCGTGCTGGGAATCGCTGGAAGCTACGGCGTGGCCTGGTTTGGCATTCGCGTGAACACTTTTGCGAACTCGCGCACAGCGTTCGCCGGATTGCGCGGCAAACCGTTTCCGCTTTATCAAATTCCGCTAAAAGCGGGCATGAGCATCGGCATGATGTTGATCAGCGTCGAGCTGCTCATGATGCTTTTGATTCTTCTCTTCGTCCCCGGAGATTATGCCGGCCCTTGTTTTATCGGTTTTGCTATCGGTGAGTCGTTGGGCGCGGCTGCCTTGCGAATTGCCGGCGGCATCTTTACGAAGATTGCCGACATCGGCTCAGACTTGATGAAAATCGTCTTCAAGATCAAAGAAGACGACGCGCGCAATCCCGGCGTAATCGCCGACTGCACTGGCGACAACGCGGGAGATTCAGTGGGTCCCACGGCGGACGGCTTCGAGACGTATGGCGTCACCGGCGTCGCGCTCATCACTTTTATTTTGCTGGGCGTAAAGAGTCCGACCGTTCAGGTGCAGCTTCTGGTGTGGATCTTCGTAATGCGCATCGCCATGTTAGTGGCCAGCGCGCTCGCTTATTTTATTAACGACCTGATCGCCAAGGCGCGCTACGCGAATGCGGCCGAAATGAATTTCGAATCGCCGCTTACGTCGCTCGTGTGGATAACTTCCGTAATTTCGATCGTCATCACCTACGCCGTATCGTCAGTAATCATTCCCGAACTTGGGGGCGATCCGACGCAATGGTGGAAGCTGGCGACCATCATCTCGTGCGGAACCCTGGCAGGCGCAGTGATTCCGGAGCTGGTAAAAGTTTTCACTTCGACGGAATCGCGTCACGTTCGCGAAGTGGTTGCTTCTGCGCAAGAAGGCGGCGCGTCTTTGGGTATATTGTCTGGCTTCGTGGCAGGAAATTTTTCAGGCTACTACCTTGGACTAGCGATGGTCGGATTGATGTCAGTTGGCTACCTCGTCAGCTTGCAAGGATTAGGCGCACAAATGATCGCCGCCCCGGTTTTCGCCTTCGGCCTCGTGGCCTTCGGTTTCCTGGGGATGGGACCAGTTACAATCGCAGTCGATTCCTACGGGCCGGTCACTGATAACGCGCAATCTGTGTACGAGCTCTCGCAGATTGAAATCATTCCTAACATCAAGCAAGAGTTGAAAAAAGACTACAACATGGACGTGAACTTTGAGCGCGCTAAAGATTTGCTCGAAGCAAACGACGGCGCTGGCAATACCTTCAAAGCCACCGCTAAACCCGTGCTGATCGGCACGGCCGTAGTCGGTGCAACCACCATGATTTTCTCCATCATCATGGCGCTAACCAACGGCATTACCGAAAACGTGGACAAGCTATCGCTCCTCCACGCGCCCTTTTTCTTAGGACTGGTAACGGGTGGCGCGATGATTTACTGGTTTACTGGCGCGTCCACCCAAGCGGTAACGACGGGCGCTTATCGTGCGGTCGAGTTCATCAAAGCCAACATCAATCTCGCCAGCGCGGAAAAAGCGTCGGTTGCCGATAGCAAGAAAGTCGTCGAGATTTGCACCAAGTATGCGCAGAAAGGCATGCTGAATATTTTCATTGCCGTCTTCTTCGCTACGCTGGCCTTCGCGTTCGTCGAGCCCTTCTTTTTCATCGGCTATCTGATCTCCATCGCCATTTTCGGTCTTTACCAAGCCATCTTCATGGCTGACGCCGGAGCCGCATGGGACAACGCAAAAAAGATTGTCGAAGTCGAACTGAAGCAAAAAGGCACGCCGCTGCATGACGCAACCGTTGTGGGCGACACGGTCGGCGATCCGTTCAAGGACACGTCTTCCGTTGCCTTGAATCCGGTGATCAAGTTCACCACGCTCTTCGGTTTGCTTGCGGTGGAATTGGCGGTAAAGTTGACTCTAGAAACCGGCGGCATGTTGACTCACGTTCTTGCGGCCGCGTTCTTTCTGGTTTCTTTCTTTTTCGTTTACCGTTCGTTCTATGGGATGCGCATTAAGTCAGCGGAGTAAGACCCAGCTCAGGAGATCAACGATGGCCCATGCGAAAATTGCGCTCCGCCTGGCGCTGTGCGTGCTCCTCAGCGCCGGCGTCGCGGCCGCCTCGCAGACCCAGGACGATAAAGCTTCCGCGGAAGCGGAGAAGAAAGAAGTCAAGAATTTCGTCCTGACCACTGACAAGCTGGATAAATATGACGCCGCGGTAAAAGCGGTGCACAAAGTACAGAAAGATAATCCCACCATCAAGAAACAGATGGATGACGATGACTCCCGCAATCCCAGCAACACGATTGCAGGCAGCGTGGCCACCATCGAAAAATACCCGCCGATAGCGAAAGCGATAAAAGACGCCGGCCTGTCTCCTCGCGATTTCGTGGTGATGACTTACACGTTGATCAATTCAGCGGCGGCCGTGCAGATGAGGAAAGCGGGAACTATCAAGGAATACCCGGACTCAGTGTTGCCGGACAATGCCGCGTTTGTTGACAAAAACTACGAACGGATTAAGAAGATTTTCAACAGTGAAGACGCTTCCGACAAACCAGTGCAAAAGTAGCCGGCCTCGACTTTAAGTCTTCACTAAACCAAGGAATTGCTTCGGATTGTTGGCGAAACCTGGAAAAACTGCATTCAGGTCGCGGTCGCCCATATGCTTCGAAATAATTTCTCCGAGCACGCTGCGATAATCGGTGGTTACCGCGAGATCGCGTCCCTGATTCAGTTGCCCTTCACTGAGGCCCGGCCAACGGGTGTAAACTTTCCCGCCTTTAATTCCTCCACCCATCACGAACATGCAATTGGCGTGGCCATGGTCGGTTCCCCGGTTGCCATTTTCGTGCGCTGTGCGTCCAAATTCTGACATGCTGACGAACACCACGTCGCCCATGCGGTCGCCCATGTCCTGATGAAACGCCGCAATTCCCTGTCCCAAATCCTTCAGCAGATTGGAGAGTTGGCCTTGCACGCCGCCTTCATTGACATGGTGGTCCCAGCCGCCGCTATCTAGAAATGCGACCTCCAGTCCCACGTCGGCTTTAAATAGCTCAGCAATTTCCTGGAGACTCTGACCGAAACGGCTCTTGGGATATTGTGCGCCGTTCGCCGGCTGATACGAATCCGGATTAATTTTCTTCAACTGGTCGACAGCTTCGAAGGTCTCATTCCCCACTCCACGCATGGCGTGGTCCACTGTTTGCGCATACATCGCTTCGAAGCCGCCTTCCACCGTTTGCTGCGGCCCGTACATCTTAAATTGCTTCAAGTCCGGAATGGCGACGGCAGGGGCAGTGCCTTGTAACGTCCGCGGCAGATACGGCCCGAAGGCAACCGCGCGAAACGGTGTGGAATGTTCTTCCGGTAGCGTTTGCATCGCGCGATTCAACCAACCGTCTGGTGTCGCCTTGAGACCCGGCGTGCCGGATTCCATAAAATCTTGTGCGTCGAAATGTGAACGTGAAGGGTCCGGGGAGCCTACCGCTTGCACAATCGCAAGCTGATTACTCCTGAATAGCGGCATAAGCGGCTGCAGGCTGGGATGCAGACCGAAAAAACCGTCGAGATCCAGCGCCGCGTCTAATCCGCCTTGTCGCGGCTGCGGGATCGCAATGGTCGGACGCATATGGTAATAATTTGGCTCGCCGAACGGCACGACCACGTTCAGACCGTCCATCGCACCGCGCTGAAACAGCACCACCATTTTCTTCTTGTTCGGCCCGGCCGTGGCCGCTACCGCGCGCTGCAAAAACGAAGGCAACGACGCTAGCCCGATCATCGCCACGCCGCCACTTTTCAGGAAATATCGCCTGGAAATATTCATCGTGATTCTCCCTACAAAACCAATCTGCCTGCCGTGCCGCTCGCACTATGTTATCGACGCTGAAATTCAGGTGCGCCGAGCACCAAGCCGGCAATCAGCCCTTCGTTCACCTGCTTTACCGGGTCATCCAAGCTCGCCTGCAAAATCTGCGGATCGTTCAACCGCGCTTTCAGGGTCGTCCGCGTTTGCTCGCTAATTTGATTGCCCAGGAAATCGTCGATGGCTTGCGCGAGAGTCGCATTCGGGTCTTTGGCAGCTTCAACGCCGAGCACCGATTTCAAATCGACGGTCGCTCCCGCCACCTTGTCAGTGGCAAACGATAAAGCAAAATTCAGACGGTTCAGCAGCGCTCCGGTATTTACCCAAGTTTCCGCTTTATCGGAATATCCATTGGGCGTCTGGCAAAGGAACAGCGGCTCACCCATCCTTCCCACCCACTGGGCAGTCGGCAAGGTAATCGTGACTTCTGCATTCAGCGCTCTCGCTGTACTGGCCACCAGTTCGTACGGCGTCTTCACTTTCGCGCGATAGGTTTCCTTCGACCAGAACTCCGGCGAATAAATCATAGTCCGCAGCACGCTGCGAATATCTCCCTGCGTCGCGGAAAATTCCGCGGCCATGCGCTCGACCAAAGCCTGCGGCGGATTGTCGGAAACAAAATGCCGCGCCAGCTCCATGGAAATGAATTTCGCGGTATTCGGATGATTCGCCAGCATCTTCAGCGCTTCTTCGCCGTCCTTTTCGCCGCCATAGTTAAACGTTCGCCCCATCACTAATTTCTTGCCCTGCGCGTGAATGCGGTCGTCAAAGAAAAACTCCGGGTCTTTGCGCGGCGTACGGACGGTCCATCCTGTTAGGCACTCGGCCATCTGAACCACATCTTGCTGTGTGTAGCCGCCATCCACGCCCACTGTGTGCAACTCCATCACTTCGCGGCCATAATTCTCATTCAGCCCGCGCTCCTGCTTTTTCGCAGGCGCTGCTGCGTTAGCCCCTGGCGCGGACGTGGAGGTCACGGGCCCGGGAAATGTTCCAGGCGTAGGCGCTTCCCCGCCTGCAAACGCGCCACCGTAGCGCGCACGTCGCATCGCTTTTTCTGCTTCCATGCGGCGAACTGCGGCCGGATCAGCGCTGTCGAAATTGTCCAAATAAATAAGCATCGCGGGACTTTTCGCCGTGGCCATCAGCAAGTCCTCAAATTTTCCCAGCGTGCGCGGGCGAATCGTGTCGCGCACGTATGAAGGAAGCAGCCACTTGTCTTCGGCTTTCTGCGCGAAAACGTTGAAGTGGTTGAACCAAAAATCTTCCATCACCGCCTGCAATTGCCGGTTGCTGTAGATGGCGCGGTCCACCTTTGCCATCGAAAGTTCTGCGACAATTCGGCCCGGCCCTTGAAGCTTGGCAAGCTGTTGCTGTGCCTTGTCCAGATTTTCATTTCCGGTAACGATCACCTGTGACTCAGCCTCGCGCCGCTTTTCTTTCATCTGCTCTTCATACTGTTCTTTAGTGATGCCTTCTTTCTTGACTACTTGCCCTGGTTGCGGGTAATCCTGAATCAGTTTTTTCGCAGGTAAATTCAAGGTGGGGTATCTTTGCAGCCGCTGTTCCAGCGCTGAATCGTCAATCGAATCCGGATGAAGCTGTTGATCCACCCATTTTTCCAGACCGAGCTTGCGGATATGATCCACATCTCCGGGCCGCGGCCCATATGCGAGGCGATTCAGGGCGTGCATGATGGCCTCGTCCGCGGTCAGCTCAGTGATAGGGAGCTTGCCCTTGAACTTTTTATCCAGAATGGTCGACTTGGAATCCGCCGCTGAAGTTAAGGGCTGTTCGCTGGAATCGCTCAGTGCGTCTGTCGCGGCATTGCCAGCATTCGCATAAGGAACGCCAACGGAAAGGATCGCGACCACTCCCAACGCGACACTCAATGTAGAGGCCAGGAATCCCGCGCCGCCTGTATCGATCCGCTTTTTCATTTGAAATGTCTTTCTTTTCATGTCCGGTCCGGATGCTTCGAGACTTCAGATCGCGTGCAAAGAAGGGACTGCTTGTTCCAATAATTTTAACCCCCCTCGGGAGCAAAAGTTGCGAGCCACATTTTGCGTCAACTTAATAGTCAACATCGCCGGGAATATGAAAGAAACAGGCTTATCGAGGCGTCAGATCGCGGTACTTGAAGGTACGACAGCAGCAAACAAATGCTTGAATCCCGTTCAGCGGCGAGCGCGCGCTGCGCGAAACCCATCCAGCGTCCAGAGATCCTGCACTTCGTCGTGGCGCAAAACGTAATAGTTTCCGTCTTCCGCCCGTACTCGGAAGTAACTAGCTTCCGGCGAATACCAGCGCCCGTCCAATTCGCTCACCTCGAAGGGCTGGCCACCCAGCACAAACCGCATAGGCCGTTCGTCAGCCCGGTGCCCTGCATAGCATTCAACGCGAATTTCGGTCATCGCATCACCCTCACGGACTAGGTCTGGTTAAGAATGACCCTCCCGGGAAGTGCTCGGCGCCCGCTGACTCCCGCCATTCCGCATTATATCCCGCGCCCCACAGCACAACAATTGCCGTCATGTACATCCACAGCAGCAGGCCAATCGCGGCCGCGAGTCCGCCATAAACTACGTTGTAAGGCATTTTGCGCACGTACAGGCCGAACACAATATCAACCACCCACCACAACACGGTCGCAATCGCGGCTCCGGGCATCACATCGCGAAAACCCTTATGCCCGGGGCGCCCAATCCTATAGAGCAATACCAGCACGATCATGGAAAGCCCGAATACCACGCCTACCTGAAAAATAAATGCAAGGGCGCGAATCAGCACTGCTAATCCGAATTGGTGAATCAACCACGCTCGGGCTTGCTTGCCAAAGACCGTCAAAATGATCACAATAAGCGCTGGAACTATCGTCAGCAGTAATAGAAGCAGCGCGCGCGCTTGAATTCGCCAATAGCTTTGCCTGAATTCATCCGCTTCAATCACGCGGAATCCTTCAATCAGCCCTGCCATCACCTGCGACCCGGCCAGCAACGTTCCACCCAGCCCAAGCAAAAACCATTTCCAGGGGTGCACTCCTTTGCGCGTGAAATATTGCACTACCACGTCTTCGCTTCCCGGAGGCAAAATCACGCGCAGACGATCGGGCAGCTCTCTCACCGCGCCATGAAAGGAATCCTTGCTGCTCAAAATTCCCAGCACCAAAAGCAGCATGGGGAAAAATGCCAGGAACATATTGAACGCAATTGCCTGGCTCAGCGTCATGCAGTCGGGGAATATGCGCGTAAACCCGCGATACAAGCTGTTCAATATGCGATCCATCGTGTGGCGGGATTATACGGTTAGTACAGTCAAAAAGGAGCGCATATTTCGGCCATAAAACAACATCGTTTTCTATAAGTCGGGAGCAGGGTCTTGCGAACCGCGACGTTCCGGCTCGGTACAATTTCCGCGTGACCGCCGAACGCCTATGCTTGCTTGCCGCCGTGCGTATCGCGGGGTAAACTGCTTGCCAATCAAAAATTGGATTGGGCCATGCGGAAAGGATTGTAATGACTACCACGCCAAAGCTCACTATTACACGCAGTGAAGAAGCCATCCGCAAACACAAGGAATTTATATGGCCTTCAGTGGCCAATTATTACGAGCATCCGCTCGTCGCCGACCACGGTTCGATGCAATATCTGTGGGACGTGGAAGGGAACAAGTACCTCGACTTCTTCGGCGGCATCGTCACCATCGGCGTGGGCCACTGCAATCCGAAAGTTACGTCCAAAATCAACGCGCAAGTGAACAAGCTCCAGCACACCTCCACACTGTTTCCGAACGAAGCCATCGTCGCGCTCGCGGAAAAACTCGCTGAGATCACGCCGGGCAAGTTGCAGAAAAGCTTTTTCACGAGCTCCGGCACCGAAGCGAACGAAGCGGCCATTCTTCTTGCTCGCAGCGCTAGCCCTAGCTACGACATTGTAGCGTTGCGTCACGCTTATTCAGGCGGCTCCGCGCTGGCGAAATCTGTGACTGCTCAGGCAGCTTGGCGTAAAGCGGGAGTTATCAGCGTCGGCGTCTCACACGCCGTGAATCCTTATTGCTACCGCTGCCCGCTGCATTTGAAGTATCCGGAGTGCGGCGTGGCATGCGCGAACGACGTGGAAGGCGTAATTCAAACCACTACGAGCGGCTCGATTGCCGCGTTCATTGCGGAACCTATTCAGGGCGTCGGCGGATTCATCACTCCTCCGCCGGAATATTTTAAAATTGTCCATCGCATTGTGAAAAACTACGGCGGCCTTTTTATTTCCGACGAAGTGCAGACCGGCTGGGGCCGTACCGGCAAAAAATGGTGGGGCATCGAACAGTGGGAAGTCACGCCTGACATCATAACATCCGCGAAAAGCATGGCTAACGGCGTCCCCGCTGGGAGTTACCATCACCACTTCCGAGCTTGCCGGGAAATTCCAAGGGCTGAATATCGCTACGTTTGGCGGAAACCCGGTCACGTCGGTTGCCGCGCGCGCTGTGATCGAAGTGATCGAGGAAGAAAATCTTCTCGAGAATACGCATGTCGTCGGCGGCTACTTCAGGAAAAAGCTCGAAGAGTTACAACAGAAATATCCGCTGATCGGTGACGTTCGCGGCATGGGCATGATGCAAGCCCTGGAACTCGTGAAAGATCGCCAGACCAAAGAGCCCGCCGCGCAGGAAACAAATCAAATCATGGAGCGCACACGCGCGAACGGATTGCTCGTCGGCAAAGGCGGCCTATACAGCAACACCATCCGCATGGCTCCCCCCATGAATATTTCCAAGACCGACGTGGATGAAGGTATCCGCCTTCTCGACAAATCTTTCGGCGAGGTCCGCACCTAGAAATGCAGGATGCGAACATAATCGCGGCCAAGAGGTTGAGTGGGCCTTGGCGAGCGGTCTGTCTACTCGTTATCGTTAACTTGGAGATTTTGCTCGTCTGGAGAACCGTAACGCATCTTCTTCCGGCAGGTGACTCGTGGCTTCTGCTCTTGTCTGCACTCTTCACGGCAACATTGGTAGCGAGCGCATACGACATTGCCAGGAAAGGAAGGCTCACTCGCCTTGCCTTCTACTTCTGGCTGCCTCCTTTCGTTTGCGCCTTCGCGCGTGATATTGATAGGGCTTGGAATCACGATCCAAAGGTCGACCCAGTTTTCACGCTTCTCTTTGATGCTGTTTACATTTTTATGGTTCTCACTTGGATTTTGGGAGACCCGTTCGGGCCCAAGACGAGCAATCCGTTGATAATTAAAAAGGAATTTACATAGGACGACCATGGCGACGGCGACTAGCGCGGCAACACTTTGCAGAAACTACATTAACGGCAAGTGGGTGGAATCGCGCTCGACGAAAATTGTCGAGCGGCGCAACCCGGCGAATACGGATGAAGTTGTCGCGCGTATCCCTCTCTCCACACGCGAGGAAATGAAGGAAGCCATCGCCTCAGCTAAGGCTGCCTTCCCGGCGTGGCGCGCAACGCCTGCGCCAAACCGTGGAAAGATTCTTTTCAACGCAACGCGCTTGATGCAGGAGCAAAAGGAGGAGCTGGCGCGGCTTCTGACGCGCGAAGAAGGCAAAGCGCTGAAGGATTCTCTCGGCGAAGTGCAGCGCGCGATCAACATTACGGAGTTCATGGCCGGAGAGGCGCGGCGTCTGAATGGCGAGACGCTGACCAGCGAGCTACCCAAGAATTTTTCTTATACGATCCGCCAACCTCTCGGAGTAGTCGGTGCAATTACCCCGTGGAATTTCCCTGTCGCGATTCCCGTGTGGAAAATTGCCCCGGCACTTGTCTGCGGCAACACGGTTGTTTTCAAGCCGGCCACGCTTACACCTTTAACAGCCATGAGAATTATAGAAATTTATGAGCAGGCTGGTCTACCTGCGGGCGTCCTGAACCTCGTAATGGGTTCAGGCCGCGACACCGGCGACGAACTCGTGCAGAATCCGCTGGTCCACGGCCTTTCCTTTACCGGCTCGAACGAAGTGGGCTGCGCGCTTTACGCTTCCGGCGCGCAACGGCTAAAAAAGATTCAGTGCGAGATGGGCGGCAAAAATCCGGTGGTCGTTCTCGCTGACGCCGATTTGCAACTTGCCATGGAGTCAACTTTAGCCGGCGCATTCGCTTCCACCGGCCAGCGCTGCACCGCCACTAGTCGCGTGGTGATTGAAGAAAAAGTCGCGGACGAGTTTGTCTCGTCTCTCGTCGAGCGCGCGAAAAAATATGTGGTCGGCGACGGCCTTGAAGCCGGCGTGGACATGGGTCCCTCGGTGGACGAAAATCAAATGAACACAGTCCTCCAATACATCGAGATCGGCAAAAAAGAAGGAAAGCTGCTGTGCGGCGGCGAACGTCTTACCGGCCCGAAATATGACCAGGGCTGGTTCGTTTCGCCCACGATTTTCGATCACGTACGCTCCGACAGTTCAATCGCGCAGGAGGAAATCTTTGGCCCGGTGCTCAGCGTAATCCGCGTGAACAATTTCGACGAAGCCCTGGAGGCCGCAAATTCCGTGCGTTACGGCCTATCCAGCTCGATCTACTCGACCGACTCGAATAAGATTTTTGAGTTTGTGGACAAAATCGAAACCGGCATGACCCATGTGAACTCACCCACGGTCGGCGGCGAAGCGCATGTCCCCTTTGGCGGCGCAAAAGATTCCAGCGTCGGTCCGCGCGAAGTGGGACACGCCGCGATCGATTTCTATACCGACACCAAAATCGTTTACGTGGACTACACCGGCCGCAAGCGCGAATCCAGCATCTACTAATTTTAAAAAATCGCCGACATGACGTTTTCCCAGCCGTATTCGAGCATCGCACTCAGGATAACGCTCCTGCTCGCACTACTGGCCGGTACGGGTGCCCGCACCACTTTTGCTCAGACCGAGCGCTTCCACTGGAAGGCAGTCAACCTGGCTCAAGTAAAGCTCGAAGGCAAAACTCCGCTAGCGTTTAACGTTTATCAGCCGGACAAAAAGAAGGACTCGCACTTCGTGCTCGTGCTGTTGGGCCGTCGCTACATCGAACTCGACATCAAAGCTAAGCTCGCTTACAGCGTGCCCATCACTGGTGTTCAGAAAAAAGGCCCCGACATCGAAAGCGATAATTTCGCAGTCCCTTCGCGGATATTGGCCACTTCAGATTGGAGTGTGCGCGACGTCGGCCCGGCCGAATTGATCAAGCTGACTTTGGGCGATTACGGCCGTTTACTTGAAGTGGAACTCCCGCATCCCCCCGACTTGCGCGCATTCTACTAGCGAAAACTCGATCAGCGCCCTCTAACATCACAGCGCTGTTGCACGAGCCTTTGTTTGTGGCACGTCATTGACGCCGCGCCACACCAGCCAGATCAGCACGCCAATCATCCCCAGCCATCCCATGGCTCTCACCGCGCTCGCGATCTGCGTATCGTGTTCGAGTAATCCAAGCTTGCCAAAAAGATATGCCCAGTCGTGAATCACGTACTCCGCGTCTCCTACCGTAAGAAGCGGCAATTCCTGCGCGCGCGCGTCCGCCATGTATGTGGAGATCGGAAGAAATTGCTCAAACATGAAAAACAAACAAAAGGCCACGCCTTGCGGTTGACGTCGAAAGAAGAAATAGAGCGCCAACCAGAATGGCACAAGCAGTTGCAGCGCGGTCCCGCCTGCCACCATGATAAATTCGCCAAACATCCGGAAAAGTAAGTGCCCACCCTCGTGAATGGGAATAAACACCCCATCGATCAGGAACAAAAGCCCTTGTCCCCGGGCGGCCTGATACAAAAACAATAAATAAAATGCCATCCAAGCTACTAAAGCAGCTCGCGGAATTGGCTCCCAAACTTCTTCGAGCGCTTCGAGGAAAGGAAAACGGTCGGCTACCGATGCAGGCACGTTCACGAGGCGAGTGTCCCAACGAAACCCGACGCTGTCGAGGAGATTCCTTGCAGACGATTACTTCGAAGTAATCCAGCGTCTAGCAGAACTATTTCAGAGATACGCCTGAAACCCACGGGATGCCCACCAACCCTTCCCGCACTTGGACGTTCACAACGTCGCCACGGCTCACGCGATCGAAGTCCCCGCGATCCACGGGAATACGCTCGAACCGCCGTCCCTCGCGCCAAGATGTGACGATGAGACGGCGATTTGCCATCGGTCCGGGCATGGAAAATTTTCCGATCACGCGCGCCTGTTCTATATGAGTTGGATAACGATCGAGGGATCCGTTAGCCAACAATAGAATCGCAAGCAGCCACGGCAGCGGAATCAAGCCGTAGTAAACGCGTTTCATCGCTTCCACTTCACCGTGTCGCAACGCGCGACGTTCCACCCACATGACCAAGCCGAGCGTGAGAAAAAAAAGAATGCCTATAAAAATGAGGATTCCATCGAGTTCCAGCGCCGGATAACGTTCGCTAGCCGCCACGAACGCGATTGCGCCAACAAGAAAAATTGCCGTGCGATTTAATAGCTTCTGCCGCAGCGTCATTTCCGCGGCCGTGGAAGTCAGCCCGCACGCTTCGCATTGGTCCACGTCGCGCTCGGCCCCGCAATTCAGACAACGAGTCATCAATGGGTGAATTTGCTCCTTTCAGATGCTAAGCAGCGCAAAGCTGCATGTCAATTCAGTGCACGCCAACCCCTAGTCTTAGACACCGGAAAAGTGCAATGGTGGCCCCTTATTTTATCTGGCGAGTGCTGGCGGGTGGAGTATCAAGGCAAACCATATTTTCATCGCGGCCGTTTGTGAGCATCGCGCAATCGATTCCCTGCGCGCTGCGTATGGCCTCCGTGGGGTTCGCAGCCGCAGCCGTAGAGCAATGCGATGCACCTTTAAAAGTGACGCACACCTCGTACTGATTCTGATTTTGCTGTCGCGACAAATAAATCAGCAGAATGATGAAAGCAATCGCTGCGATAATCGTCACCAGGCGCGTTCGATTTTTGCGTTCTGCCATTCTCTCCGCTCGCGTTACTTCCGCAGGTTTATTCCGTGACGCGAAGTCAATGCAAAGTCATTTCACACTGGCGCGCCTTACCAATTCTTGTTGCACATATTTACGCGAGTGCGGTGTCAGTTGCTTTAACCCTTCGACATCCTGCAAATCGCGGAGCGTCAAATCCGGCAAGAATTCCAGCAGCGCCGGAACTGGCGTGTGTGGATGCCGCACCAACGCCACACGAACATTGTACTGGACCGACCACTTCGGATGTTGCGCGATGGCAAGAACAACGCGCCCCGGGAGTCCCGTCTTGGCCAGGACCTTCAACACTTGGCTCTCGGTCAAAAAAGAATTGGCCAGCGCCAGTTTCACCGCCTGCGGATGCGCTTCCGCCAGTACAGCAGCCGCTACACGCGCAGGACCACGTCTCGCGAGCGTCAGTTTTTCGCCGATGGGAAGGTGCGGCACGCGCGCGATGATCAATTCTTCAGCAGCGCGGCGAATATCTGCTGGAGCAGAAGTCAGCAGACTAACTCGCACCAAGTCGAACAAAAAAAGTTGCCGAAGCATCGAAAGCGCTACGCGGCGCGGCGTGCCCGAATGCCGTGCAAGCCGAATGCGTACGCTTTCACTCGAACTCCACTTCCCTTCCTTCGCTATACGCTCCAGCACCTCGGCGGAAAGATCCAGCCGATCGAGAAGACGGCTCACCTGCGGCTCTTGCATGTTGGGATTTTCAAGCAACGCGAGCAAAACTTCCGCGTCGGCTTGGTGAATCAAGGAGTCTAACTCATCGCCAGAGGCGCACCGCGCACGCTGAAGACGGGTGGCCTTTCCATCATCCCGCATGTGCCTTGCGTTGCCCCAGGCGAATTGCCATGCGAGCCGCAGCCTCTGCCGGCTTCACATGAAGTGACACTATCGAAGCGCGCGGCGCAAATCTTGCTAAACAGGATTCAATAGCCGCATCGAAAAACTTGCTGCGTCCGACGGTGCCGCCCGTTATCGCCACCGGCACATCACAATTTTGCAACTCAAGTTTCTGAAGAACGCTGGCAACTAATTCCGCCAACGACTCCGCTGCGCCCGAAAGTATCTCGCACGAAACCGTGTCTCCGCGATCCCCTAACTCCGCCACCAGCGGAAAAACACGGGGAAAAACATCATCAGGATTCTTCACTACCCAGTCGAGAACGCGGCTCCAATCCTTGCATCCCAACCAATCCAAAATTCTCTGCGAAAGTGCCGTCGCTGGTCCCCGTTGCTCCTCCGCTCGAACCACCGCAGCCATCGCCCGTCGGCCGATGTCGAATCCGCTTCCTTCATCGCTGAACCACGGCCCGCGCCCTCCCGCGCGCGCGACGCGGCCCTCAGCGTCGCGTCCATAGGCCGCCGAACCGGTGCCCACAACGAGGACCACGCCTTCGCCATCGCCCACCGCCGCCTGCAGAGTAATTTCAAGATCGGTTGTGACAACTACGGAGGACTGCGGGAAGCTATGCTGCAAAAATGTCGCGATGCGTTTGGCCACCGAGTCGCGCCCAGCGCCTCCGATGCCAGCGCAAATTCCACGAATATCGCTCGATTTCAAGCGGCAGCGCTCGAGCACCAGGTCCGCAGCATCGCTTAGCGCAAACCACGCTTTCGCGTAGCCCGCGCGAAGCGGGTTCGAAGGCCCCGCGGTCGCATGCGCCATTATCTTGTTGTCGGCATCGACAAGAAAACAATCTGTCTTCGTGCCTCCCCCATCAAGTCCCAAATAATAGGCCGCAGCGCGTGGCGGAATCGTTTCTGGCATTTTTTTCACCTAGCTTGACACTGTTCGAAGCCGGCAGTTAGCATCGCGCGTCACAGCTTACGCGGCATAATGCAAATTACCTTAATCGATCTGGCCATCGTAATTGTGTATCTCGTGGGCGTCACTTTGTTCGGCGCCCATTTTCGCCGTGGCCAACAAAATCTGCGCGATTATTTTCTGGGTGGCCGCAGTGCTCCTTGGTGGGCTATCGCTTGCTCGATTGTCGCAACAGAGACTTCGACGCTAACAATTATCGGCACGCCTGGAATCGCGTATGCCGGAAACCTGGGATTTCTCCAACTCGTGATTGGTTATCTGGTAGCCCGTGTGATTCTTTGTTTGGTACTGGTCCCCCAATATTTTCAGGGCGAATTCTACACCGCTTATCAGCTTTTGGAAAAGCGTTTTGGGACAGGCATGAAGTCCGCGGCAGCCGTGATTTTTCTGGGCACGCGGGCGTTAGCGGAAGGTGTACGCATTTCCGCCATTGGCAAAGTTGTGAGCGTAGCGTTCGGGACCGGCGAAACGTTATCCATAGTGATCATCGCCACTCTAACGCTTTTTTACACGTTCGAAGGCGGCATGCGCGCCGTAATCTGGACTGATGTGATGCAGTTCGCTCTTTACATTACCGGTTCTGTCGCCGCGTTTCTTCTCCTGCTGCACAAAATTCCAGGCGGTTGGCCAACGGTGACTCAGGCAGCTGCAGCAGCGGGCGGAAAGCTAACCGTTTTTGATTTCGCCTTCAGCTTGACAAAAAGTTACACCTTCTGGTCCGGCCTTCTCGGCGGGACATTCCTAACCATGGCCAGTCACGGAACCGATCAAACAATGGTGCAAAGGCTTCTAGCCTCACGCAACGAACGTGACAGCAAGACCGCGTTGCTCGCAAGCGGCGTTATTATTCTCGCGCAGTTCGCGCTGTTTCTTGTCTTGGGTGTGATGCTCTTCGTTTATGCGCAGCATTTCACGCTAGCAATACCAGGTGGTGATCCCGACAAAATTTACCCGCAATTCATCGTTCACAGCATGCCTGTAGGGATTGCGGGCGTCGTCCTCGCGTCCATCTTTGCTATCGCGATGTCGAATGCCAGCGGCTCGTTGAACTCATTGGCATCATCCAGCATCATAGACCTCTCAGCTCGTCGCGGCGAAAGCGGAACGCAATCTCTCGTTCGCTCGCGCAAGCTCACTTTGGTTTGGGGAGTCGTACTGGGCGTGCTTGGCCTGGTTCACTGGGGGCCGGTGCTAGTCGCTGGCCTGACAATTGCGTCGATCACTTACGGAGCGACACTAGGAGTTTTTTTGCTCGGCACCTGGAATCACCGCGCCAACGAGACCGGCGCTCTGATCGGATTTATAACCGGGCTCATGGCGATGATCGCAATAAAGTTTCTAACGCCGCTAGCTTGGACTTGGTACGTTCTTGTCGGCACGATAATCACATTTACCGTCGGCTCTTTCGCGAGCATGTTGGCGAACGGCAGAGTGCAGAAGTTGTGACGCCGCTTAATTCGTAGATTTTATTCTGAATTACCGGAGAAATTTATCGCCATTCGGCCGCGCGCTGCAGAGAAACTAGAATTGATACGCGGCTTGGGTCCTTGGGCTGCGTCCGCCATCGTCGTTGGCACCATGGTCGGCACCGGGATCTTCTTAAAGCCCAGCGAAATGGCTGCGGACGGCGGTTCTGTCAGCCTGGTTTATGCCGCGTGGATCGCGGGCGGCCTGCTCTCGCTTTTCGGCGCGCTGTCATTCGCCGAACTCGGCGCTGCGATGCCCGAAGCGGGCGGCCAGTATGCGTACTTGCGCAGAGGTCTCGGCCCCATCTGGGGATTTCTATTCGGCTGGATGCATTCCACAGTCGGTGAATCGAGCTCTGCCGCATCCATCGCCGCAGGACTTGCTCGTTTTTCAAGTTTCCTGATTCCTGCGCTTGCCGTCCCTCTTTTCACCTGGCATCTCAAATCGCCATTCGGAGGTGCGCCGTACGATTTCGTTTTCACATGGTCGCAACCGATGGGCGCCGGCGCGATTCTCCTTTTCACTTTCATCAATTATCTCGGCGTGCGCCTCGGCGGACGCGTGCAGATCGCCCTCACGCTCCTGAAAGTTGGCGCAGTCCTTGCCATCGTCGCCGCCGGCTTCCTGCTCGGACATGGTGGTGTCTCACACTTCCATCCATTCTGGCCGGTGCAGAAGAGCGGCGGTATCGTAACCGCCTTTCTTGCGGCCATCGCCGCTGCGCTCTGGGCTTATGACGGATGGGAAGATCTCAATCGCGTCGGTTCCGAAATACAAAATCCTGAGCGGAATTTTCCGCGCGCCCTCGCCGGCGGAACGATTTTAGTGGCAGGGATCTATCTCTTGTTCAACGCGGTCTGCTTTTACGCGCTTCCTTTCAGCGCCGTCGCAAGTTCCTCGCACGTCGCTTCCGACGTGGTGGAAAGCTTCGCCGGACACGGCGCAGCATTCTGGATTACGCTCGCAATGATCGTCGCCGCGCTCGGCACACTGAACTCGTCGATCATGAGTGGCGCACGCGTGCCGTACGCCATGGCGCGCGACGGTTTGTTCTTCCGCGTCACCGGCACCGTGCATCCGCGTTTTCGTACTCCGGGAGGCGCGCTGATCTTTCAAGGAGTTTTGGCAGCGCTGATGACACTTACGGGAACTTTCGAAGAGTTAACTTCCCTGTTCGTCTTCGCGGCGTGGATTTTCTATGCTCTCTCGGTAGTCGCAATGTTCCGGCTCAGAAAAATCGCGCCAGACATGAAACGCCCTTACCGCACGTGGGGCTATCCGGTTGTGCCCGGATTGTTCGTCGCAGGAGCGTTGGCGCTGACCATTAACATATGGATTCAGCGTCCGGTCCGCTCTTCGATAGGCCTTGCCATGATTCTGTCAGGCCTATTTTTCTATCGCTTGTGGAACGGTAAACCCGAAAACACCGCGGAGTAGCTTCTTTACGGAAATTATATTTTTTGAGCGGTGGTACCTGGCGGCGCAGCCGGAAAGAGATTGGGATGAAATAAATGCGCCAGAAGCGCCACTCCCTCAGCCAATCGCGGCCCCGGACGAGAAAAATAGCTGTTCGCGTCCACCGCAAAGACGCGCCGTTCACGGACTGCCGGTAGATTCATATATCCATCGGGAAACTTAACAGCTCCATATTCTGTGACGGTACGTTTGACATTAAAGCCACACGGCATCACCACAATAAACTCCGCACCACTAGCCTCAATCTGCTCGCCAGTCACTCGAAACGAAGGCTCGCCCGCACGCCCCAAAACGTCTTCCCCGCCGGCTTTTGCCACCATTTCCGGCACCCAATGCCCGCCCACATAGAAAGGATCCAGCCATTCAAGACACAAAACTCGCGGCCGCGTCGTGGCGTGTGCAGCCTTGGCTTCTATCGCGGCAACTTTCTGTTCTAGCGTAATTGCCAACGCTTGCGCTTCCCGCCGACGCTGCGTAGCATCACCAGCCTTCCGTATATCGTTCCAGACATCACGCAAAGAATCCGGCCTCAGCGTCAGGACGCGCGGATTCTTCGGCAGACGCGTCAAAGCCGTTGCAAGATCGTCCGGTGAAGCTGCACAAACGTGGCAAAGATCCTGCGTAACAATGAGATCCGGCTCCAGCGACCGCAATAACTCCGCGTCGACAGCATAAATACTTTCGGCGCGCCTAACGAGTTCGCTTACTTGTCGATCGATTTCGCCCGCAGCGGCATGCGGGTCCACACGTGGACGAATCAACGCGGGCTTCGTCGCGGCTTCCGGTGGGAAATCACACTCATGAGTTACTCCCACCACGGAAGCGCCCAGTCCCAGCGCGTACAGAATCTCCGTGGCCGAAGGCAGGAGAGAGCAAATCCGCATCAGCGTACTTCCTTTGCGAAACAATTCGCTTGAGATTGTGAACAAAATCGCGCCCAAGGCGAAAGGTGATTCTATGCTTTGCTCGCCGCCGAAGCTTGCGGAAGAAAGTCTGCAAACACGAATCCCTCTCGTTCAACAACCTCTCCGGCCGTAACCGGAATGGTCCGATCAAACATCGGCCCGCCATTCACGAAAGTGTGAAACTCCCCGTTTTCGCCGCAAGCGTCCATACCCGCCGGGAGTGCGCTCAAGAGTTGTGTATCGAACTTTCGGCCAGCGAACAAGCGGTCGAGTTTCCGAGGATCGACGCATGTTAGATACGCCGACAGTCCCTGGGCGATCATTTCTTCTGCGAGTTGCCGAGTGTTGCGCCCCCACAGCGGAAAAATCGGCGTCATGTCACAACGGCCGAGCTGCTTCTCCCGGTACGCACGCACATCTTCGAGAAAAAGATCGCCGAACACAACATGTCGCACGTCTTCGTTTTT
The DNA here is from genome assembly GCA_963838475.1 of uncultured Acidobacteriota bacterium. Taxonomy (GTDB): domain Bacteria; phylum Acidobacteriota; class Terriglobia; order Acidiferrales; family UBA7541; genus Palsa-295. The sequence goes on along the minus strand of CAWIRJ010000001.1, from coordinate 2,027,048 downwards.
CGCGCGCGCCATCGCTTCACCCATGGCCTGTTCGTAAGCTTCGTTAGAGCAAGGCGACGGAATCGGCACCTTAATCAACGGCAGGCCCGCCGCGTCCGCTTGCATTTCCAGCAAACTTTCTCGCACCGCGTGCATCGCGACGCGCGAGTATGTCTGGTTGACAGTAGTGAGCAACGCCACCACTTCGAAGTCGTCGCCCTGGCGGACAGTACGCAGTGTCCAGGCACTGTCTTTTCCGCTGCTCCAAGCGAGCCATGCTTTAACTTTCATAGATCGAGGACTCACAATCACCGCACCGCTCTTGGCTAAATTGCATTTCGATGAAGGCCACACACTGTTAATCACTAGTGGTAAATCAGATATTCCGCGCGCATCGCTCGAAATTTCGCGACATCGCCGTCCCATCCAGATTCAATCGCTTTCGGATCGTCACCGCGCTCCAGACGTTCGACCGTGGACTGTGAGCCCAACAGCGTAATCATCTTCGCAATCTGAAATTGTTGTGGATAAAGCTTTCGCAGCGCCTCCGCAATCTCCATGCCCATTAACATCGAACGAAACCCATCTCGATCAGTAACGGTTAGTCCAACACCCTCGCATTTCTCTCCAGCATATGGCCCGGCCTTCGGAGTGAAAAACTTTGCTTCGAAGGAGACTCCGGCAATCGGCCGCCGTTTCAATTCCGCAAGCAACTCCTGCGGTTTAATCCACGGGGCGCCAAATTCCAGAAATGCCGAATCGGTTCCGCGCCCAACCGACACGCCACCGGCCTGCAAAACCTCAATCCCGGGATACGGAACCAGGTTAGCCAGCGTCGGCAAATTCGGTGATGGCGCAATCCACGGCAGTCCGGTCATCCAATACATTTCGCTGCGCCGCCAGTTCCGCATCTCGACAACGTGCAAGTCCGCTCCAATTTTGTTTTCCGCGTTGAACATTTTCGCCAGCTCACCTATCGTCATCGCATATCGCACGGGCATCGGGAAGTATCCCACGAAGGAAACTTTATCGGCATCCAGCATCGGCCCTTCGATGATTTGCCCGCCCAACGCATTAGGCCGATCCAAAACGAAAAACGCAATGTTGTGTTTTGCCGCCGCCTCCATGCAATAAGCCATCGTCGTAACGTACGTGTAAAAGCGCACGCCTACGTCTTGAATGTCGAACACCAGTGCGTCGATTCCGGCGAGCATCGCATCCGTCGGCCGCCGGGTCTCTCCATAGAGACTATAGACCGGCAACCCGGTTCCGGAGTCAGTCGTGTTCGCTACGACGGCGTCAGCACTCGCCGTCATCCCATGCTCCGGACTGAAAATCGCGACGAGTTTGACACTGTCGGCCTTCGCTAACACATCGATCGTCCGACGCCCAACCGCATCCACGCCCGTCTGATTTGTAATTACACCCACACTTTTTCCACGCAATGCCGCCAAATGCTGCGCCTCCAGCACATCAATTCCAGTTTCAGTACGCACACCTGCAACCGGATCGGTTTTTTCCTGCGCAATCACGATCACAGATCCGCAAAACGAAACTAAAATCGCGCATTGCATCAAAATGTGAAGAGAACGGATACGAAACACGCGTGGGGACGTTTCGTTGTGCGTCATACAGGCGTGTGCTATATACAGCCGCGGGATGCAGGCGTCAACATGGAAGGCCTCCAACGAATGATATGCGTAAACCCGGCCTTTCCGCGCTTTTCTTGCTCCTTCTCATGACAATTTCCCTTCGCGCACAAAAAACTTCTCCCAAGAATCCTCAGCGGCCTGCCGCCAGTTCCGCATGGATAGAAGCCACGCTCAAGAAGATGACCTTGCGCGAAAAAATAGGTCAGATGTTAATGCCGTATTATTTCGGCGCGTTCACTTCTACCGAGAGCGCCGACTACAAAGAGCTTCTGCACCAAGTGGAAGAAAATCAAGTCGGCGGATTTATCCTCGGCACGCAGCGCGGCCCGCTGGGCATCGAGCGTAGTCAGGTTTATCCAACCGCCGCGTTAACCAACGAGTTGCAAAAGCACGCAAAGCTTCCGCTTCTGATCGGCGCGGATTTCGAAACTGGTACAGCCATGCGCATCGACGAAGGCACTTCGTTTCCTTCGCCCATGGCCGTGGCTGCAACTAACGATCCGAAAGCCGCTTACACCATCGGGAAAATAACGGCGCTCGAAGCGCGCGCCGCCGGAGTGCGCTGGATTTTTGCGCCCGATGCCGACATTAACAACAATCCCGACAATCCCATCATTAATATTCGTTCGTTCGGTGAAGATCCGCAGCAAGTTTCCGAGTACGTCACGCAATTTATCCGCGGCGTCGAAGAAAATGGCGGCCTGTCGAGCGCGAAACATTTTCCCGGCCACGGAAATGTTAGCGTGGATTCGCATCTCTCGCTCGCCACTGTCCCCGGAAGCCGCAAAGAACTCGAAGCCACTGAGCTAGTTCCGTTCCGTGCCGCGATTGCCGCAGGCGTCAGTTCCGTGATGCCCGGACATCTCAACGTTCCCGCCTTTGAGCCCGATCCGTCCGTCCCCGCAACTATCTCGAGAAACATTATGACCGCCCTCCTGCGCGACGAATTGAAATTCAAAGGCCTTATCGTAACCGACGCCATGGACATGGGCGGCGTGACTTCGCAATTCGCGCCAGGCGACGCCGCTGTACGAGCAGTCGAAGCCGGCGCAGACGTGCTGCTCCAGCTTCCGGTTCCGGATGCGGCCATGGCCTCGCTCGAACAAGCCGTAAAGTCCGGCCGCATTACCACAGCGCGCATTGATGAATCCGTTCGACGGATCCTGCAAGCCAAATCGCGCCTCGGACTCGAGAAAGATCGTTTCGTAGATATCGACCACCTCAACGAAAAATTTGCAAAGCCTGAATACGAAGCTCAGGCGCAAACCATAGCCGACCGCGGAGTAACGCTGCTCCGCGACAACGCGCATCTTCTGCCGCTCGATGCCACGCACCCTCTTCGTGTTCTGCTAGTCTCACTCTCCGCCGATCCTGATCCATATCCTGGTGAGACGATCGAGCCCGAAATTCGGTGGCGCGTGGATTCGCTCACCGCTTTGCACGCCGACACGCAATTCGCCAGCGCGAATTGGCTGAAGCTTCCGCCACCCGAAAGTTACGACGTGGCGATAGCTGCACTCTTCGTCCGCGTCGCCGATAGAAAAGGAAATGTTGGCCTGCCAGAAAATCAGCGTGCCTTAGTGAATCAAATGCTCTCCACCGGAAAGCCCGTCGTGATCATGTCTTTCGGCAGCCCTTATCTAATCGAGAATTTTCCCGACGCGAAAACCTGGCTCGCAGAATTTTCCACCAACGATGTATCGCAGCGCGCTGCCGTACGAGCGCTTTTCGGCCAAGTCGGAATACAAGGGCGAATTCCTGTGACCGTCCCCGGCACCGAGAAACCCGGAGATGGCATTCACGTCGCAGCGAATCCAATGACGCTTGAGCCAGCGCCCTCCGACATGGCCACACGCCTGAAGCCAGCCTTTGACGTGATGAATCGCGCGATCATCGAAGGCGCAATCCCTGGTGGTGTTCTAGCCGTCGGTCTCCACGACCAATTGATCGTTCGCCCGTTTGGCAAACTCACGCGTGACGCAAAAGCTCCTGCCGTAACTGCGAACACGGTTTACGACATGGCCTCTCTCACCAAGGTCATCGCCACCACGACCTCCGTTATGATACTTGTCCAACAGAAACGCCTCGATCTCGATACTCCAGTAGCGCGCTACCTGCCGGAATGGTCCGCCGCCGCGAAATCTGATCCCGATCCCAGTTGGCGCGCACACGTGACGATTCGCAATCTACTTCTCCACAATTCCGGCTTGCCGGCGCATCGCGATTTTTACAAGCAAGCCAAAGGTCACGACGCAGTTCTCGCGCTCGTGCTCGCTGAGCCCCTCGTGCATGAGCCTGGAACGAAGGTGGAATATTCCGACCTCGGTTTCATCGTGCTTAGCGAAATCGTTCAACGTCTTACCGGGGTTCCGCTCGACGAATACACCAAACAGCATATTTTTGCTCCGCTTGGCATGAATGCATCGCAATTCAATCCGCCGCGCAAGTTGTGGCCCACGATCGCGCCCACAGAAAATGACGTCGATTTTCGCAAGCGCCTGTTGCAAGGCGAAGTCCATGACGAAAACGCCTGGGCCCTCGGTGGGGTCTCCGGTCATGCCGGGCTTTTTTCCACCGCCGCCGACACAGCGATTTTTGCGCAAATGATCCTCAACGGCGGCATCTACGCCCATCATCGCATCCTAACGCGTGGCACAATTCAACAATTCACCGCGCGCCAAGCCATTGGAGATACCGCGCGCACCTTGGGTTGGGATGTTCCCACCCGGCCATCTTCGTCAGGCCAATACTTCTCACCGGATAGCTTCGGCCACACCGGTTTTACCGGCACGTCTCTCTGGGTCGACCCCGACCGCGATCTTTTCGTGATCCTGCTAACAAATCGCGTGAACCCTACCCGCGCCAACGAGCAAATCCGCCAATTGCGTCCCGCCATACATGACGCCATCATGCAGGCTCTCGGCATGGCAAATCAGCCTGCTTCTGCTCAATAACTCCAACGTCACAACGTCTCGCGGAATCCGTAGCCACCTGCGAACTCGGTCCCAGCCCTCGGTATAATCAAATCAGGCTCCCGAGAGGCGCGTCGCTTTGAAGGCGTTAAAAACCGAGCAGCGAAATCCGCGTACTCGCGGACTCGACCGCAAATCCACGCTCGAAATTCTGCGTGTTCTCAATGCTGAAGACGCACGGGTGGCTCTTGCAGTACGTCGTGAGCTACCAAAAGTTGCGCGTGCCGTGGACGCCATAGTCAAAAGCTTTCGCAGCGGCGGTCGTCTTTTTTATGTCGGCGCGGGAACCAGCGGACGCCTCGCCGTTCTCGACGCAGCCGAGTGTCCTCCGACGTTCGGCACTTCGCCGAAAATGGTGCAAGCCATCATCGCGGGCGGCTCGCAGGCTGTGTCAGGGGCAGTGGAAGGCGCTGAAGATTCTGTCAAAAATGGAGAGAGAGATTTGCGCAAAGCTGGGGTTGAACCTGGTGACGTAGTCGTTGGCTTGGCGGCAAGCGGAACTACACCGTACGTGGTCGGCGCTGTGCGGTTCGCAAGAAAACACGGTGCGGTGACCGTCGGCGTGACATCTAATTCAGGATCGACGCTCGCGCGAGTCGCAAATATTGTCATCGCGCCAGACACGGGTCCGGAAGCGATCAGCGGCTCAACCCGGTTGAAAGCCGGAACAGCGCAAAAAATGGTTCTCAACTTGCTTTCTACAGCTTCGATGGTGCGGCTCGGCAGGGTTTATGAGAACTGGATGGTTTACGTGGCGCTCACAAATCAGAAGTTAACGCAACGCGGGGCACGAATTCTTCAGGAGGCCTCTGGGGCAACTGTGTCAGCAGTTGAACAAGTGCTGCGTCAATCAGAACACGATCTGCCCGTAGCACTAGTGATGCTCGAAACAGGCGTTAATGCAGGCGAAGCACGACGCCGTTTGCAACAAGCCGGCGGCCACGTGCGACAAGCACTGGGATCACGTGCCGCAAAGAATCCAAGCGCTCCAAGGAAGAGGAACTAGTATGGATCGATTCAGAATTCAGGGCGGACGCAAACTCGAAGGTACAGTCCGAATTAGCGGAGCGAAAAACGCCGCTTTGCCGTGCATGGCCGCCGCCCTGCTCACCAGCGAACCCGTAACTCTTCAAAACATTCCGCACGTGCGCGACATCATCACCATGGCCAAGCTTCTCGCGCATATGCGTTGTCGCGTAGAAAGCCCGGACCTGCCGCCTAGCGAATTCACCATCCAGGCAGAGACCGTTTCGTTGCAGGAAGCCCCGTACGAGTTGGTCAAAACGATGCGCGCCTCGGTCCTGACGCTCGGCCCGTTAGTTGCCCGCTTCGGTTACGCGCGTGTTTCGCTTCCCGGCGGATGCGCCATCGGCGCGCGTCCTATCGACATCCACATCCAAGCTCTCGAAAAACTCGGCGCGCAAATTAAGATGGAGCATGGCTATGTGGAAGCGCGCGTCAAGCGCCTGCGCGGCGCCACTTTCCGTTTCCCGAAAATCACCGTTACCGGCACCGAAAATATTCTGACGGCAGCTGTGCTGGCCGAAGGCGAAACTATCCTCGAGAATTCAGCGCTCGAACCCGAAGTTACCGATCTCGCCGAACTTCTCATCAAAATGGGAGCCAAAATCGAGGGGGTGGGCACCTCTACGCTTCGCGTCCAAGGCGTCAAGAGCTTGCACGGCGCATCGCACGCCATCATTCCGGATCGCATCGAATGCGGCACATTTTTAGTCGCTGGAGCGATAACTAGTGGAGACTTGCTGTTGACGAATTGCGAGCCGCATCACTTGGTCGCCGTAATAAACAAGCTGAAAGAGTGCGGCGTGGAAATTAAATGCGAAGGAAACGGTAAGCTTCGAGTGCGCGCCGCGAAAAAACTCGTCGCTGCCGATATTACCACCGAGGAGTACCCTGGCTTCGCCACCGACATGCAAGCTCAATTCATGGCGCTCGCCACGCAAGCCACAGGGGTTTCGCACGTCCGTGAAACCATTTTCGAAAATCGCTACCTGCACGCCAGCGAAATCATGCGTATGGGCGCTAATATCGTCGTGGACGGAAATCTGGCCATCGTTACCGGTCCTACTCCGCTCAGCGGCGCCCCAGTCACAGCATCCGACCTGCGCGCCAGCGCTTCGCTCGTTCTCGCGGGCCTCGTCGCTGACAACACCACCTGGATCGACCGCGTCTATCACATCGATCGCGGTTACGAACGCATCGAAGACAAACTCCGCGACATCGGCGCCCGCATCGAACGCGTCTCCTCGCCCGGATAAATAGCCGCACAAAAAAAAAGGGGGAAGCGATTTCTCGCCTCCCCGGCTATTCACTTCCAGATTTCTCTTTACGTATCCGTCCTGTCTACAAGTGGCCTTCGGCGGTCGCCGCTTCGGTCTTGGGCAGCTTGTCGCGCTGATCGCGCAACACCGCCTTGCGGCTCAACCGGATCTTGTTTCCCTCGATGGCAAGTACCTTGACGAGGATTTGGTCGCCCTCTTTCAACTCATCGCGAACCGCGCGAATCCGCGCTTCCGCAATTTCGCTGATGTGGAGCAACCCATCGGTCCCGGGGAAAATCTCGACGAATGCGCCGAACTCCGCTATGCGTACGACTGTTCCGAGATAAGTCTTTCCGATCTCAGCCGTCGCTGTAACGTCGCGAATCATTTTCAGCGCTTCTTCCGCACCTTTTCCGCTAGACGCAAAAACGTGAACCTTGCCGTCATCCATCACGTCAATCTTCACGCCCGTCGCTTCAATAATGCCGCGGATTTTCTTTCCGCCCGGCCCGATCAGGTCGCGAATCTTATCTGTCGGGATGCTGAGCATGAAAAGATGGGGAGCGTACGTTGAAATTTCCGCACGGCCAGTCGAAATCGTGGCGTCCATTTTGTCCAGGATTTCCAACCGTGCTCGCTTTGCCTGCGCCAGCGCTTCGCGCATCATAGCGATGCTCACGCCGCTTACCTTGATATCCATCTGCAACGCGGTAATTCCCTGCCGCGTTCCGGCCACCTTAAAGTCCATGTCGCCGTAGTGGTCTTCCGCGCCGGCAATGTCTGTAAGGATGGCGTACTTCTCGCCTTCCACCACTAAGCCCATCGCAATTCCCGCGCACGCGGACTTGAGCGGAACGCCAGCGTCCATCAACGCCAGGGAAGCGCCGCAAACGGTAGCCATTGAAGACGACCCGTTTGACTCCATAATGTCGGAAACCACGCGCACCGCGTACGGGAAATCCTCTTCCGGCGGAAGCAGATTAGCCAGCGCACGCTCAGCTAATGCACCGTGCCCAATTTCACGTCGCCCTGGCCCACGAAGGAATTTCACTTCGCCTACCGAGAATGGCGGAAAATTGTAATGCAGCATAAAGCGCTTGAATGTTTCTTCTTCGAACAGCAAGTCCAGCCGCTGCCGGTCTTCCTTGGTGCCAAGAGTGGCAGTCGCCAGAGCTTGTGTCTCGCCGCGTGTAAACAGTGCTGAGCCATGCGCGCGGGGCAGAACGCCCACCTCGCACGTAATCTGTCGAATTTGGTCAAACGGACGCGCATCCGGACGTCGCTTGCGGTCCAGCATGTCATCGCGGAAGATTCGTTCGCGAAGCCGTTCGAAAGCGCGGGCTGCCAATTTGCGCTTTTCTGAATCCTCTTCCGGAATCGCCTTCATGATTTCCGCTTTGATGGCATCCACCAGCGCGTAACTTTCCGTCTTCGGGTGCTTCTGCGTGTCCACGGCGTCGCGCAACTTTTCGCCGTATTCTTTCTGCATCTGCTTGAACATCGCATCGTCAAACGTAGGCGGTGTAACTTGAACCTTCTGTGGCTTTACCTTGCTTTGCAGCTCGCGAATCGCAGCGACAATCTTGCGAATCTCCGCATGCGCGAATTCCAGGGCATCGGCGACCACATCTTCTGAGACTTCCAGCGACCCAGACTCCACCATCACGATCGCTTCGTCCGACCCTGCCACAATTAAATTCATTAAACTGGTCTTCTGCTCCGCAACTGTAGGGTTCACCACCAGCTTGCCGTCGATCAGTCCCACGCGAACCGCCGCGATCGGCTTCTCAAAAGGAATCTTCGAAATATAGAGCGCCGCAGACGCCGCCGTTACTGCGATAACGTCCGGATCATTCTCGCTGTCCGCCGAAAGCACCATCGCAACGATCTGCGTCTCTGTTGACCAGCCTTCCGGAAACAGCGGCCGCAGCGGCCGGTCCGTCAAACGCGACGTCAAAATCTCGCGCTCCGACGGTCTTCCTTCGCGCTTAAAAAAACCTCCTGGAATCTTTCCTGCCGAATAGGTGAACTCGCGGTAATCCACAGTCAAGGGAAGAAAATCTTTGTCGGTAGCTTTGTTATCCATGCAGGCCGTAGCCAGCACTACCGTATCGCCATATCGCGCCACTATCGCGCCGTGCGCCTGCCGGGCAATCTTGCCCGTTTCAAACGACAAAGTGCGGCCGCCTACTTCTAAACTTACTTTTTCAAACATCAAACACGTCCTTTTTTCTCCGATTCATCGGAGCTTGGTTCAGATACGAGAGACAACTCTCGGGAAGTACATCGAGGAAGGACAATTGCGAAGAAAGGAGCGGTAAACTATCGTTCAAGAATTCTCGCGCCGCACGCTTCGGCCGGCTCGCATGTCGCCTGAAATCGATCTTTTGTGCGGATGGACAACGCAGCCCGAATGGCCGCCCAGGAAACCACGCTACTTGCGCAAGCTGAGTCGTTCCACAATCTCGCGATACCTATTCGGGTCGCGCCGGTTCAGGTAGTCCAGCAGCCGTCGGCGCTTGTTGACCATCATGATCAACCCGCGTCGCGAGGCGTGATCCTTTGCGTGGGACTTTAGGTGAGTGGTGAGGTAGCTAATGCGTTCGCTCAACAATGCGATTTGCACTTCCGGTGAGCCCGTATCCTTCGGATGTGTCCGGAACTGCTCGATCAACTCCGCTTTAGCTTCCATCAACTTGCCCCCTCCCTCTGAATCGTCGTGACCTGCTCTACGCTCTTATCTCTTCTTCGATCACTAAAAATGCTAGCACAGACACCCTAGAGCTCCAAGAGATTTTACTGTATGCCACGAAGTCAGCCGAGCGGTTCGGAGTCTGCGATTTTGCCTTCTGCAGCCTTCTAAGCGCTTTGTTACAGGGGCGGTGAGTCGTCGCCGAGCATAGCCTTGCGAACGATCTTGATTGGCGGGAAGCCTTGCCTCATGAAATCGTTGTGAAATTTTTCAAGTGAGAATCCGGCGCCCTGTTTTCGTTGCATGTCCGCGCGGAGTTTCAGTATTTCAAGCTTGCCAAGCGTGTAATATAGATATGTCGGGTCCGACGTACCGCGCTTCGACTCGACGAGACCCGCCTCGTGCGATTGGTAGCCTTCTTTCACAAACAAATCCACGGCCTGATCGAAAGTCATATTGCCCGTGTGCATCTGAATTCCAACTACAAATCGCGCATCGCGGAGAAGCGCGTCTTGCAACTGTCCGAGACGGATCAGCTTGGCTTCGCGTTCGTCTTTCGCGCCCGTGCCCGGCTGGCCATAGCCTTCATCCAGCATCATCTGCTCACAATAGTGCGCCCAACCTTCCGCGTTTGTGTTCGCTCCGAATAGCTTGCGCACCTTCGTGGGAGCTTGCTGGACCCACAAGAATTGTACGTAGTGTCCCGGATACGCTTCATGGACCGCGGTTGTAATGTTTGTGCCCACGTTAAATTCCGCCATGCGTTCGGCGATCTCCTGAGCGGTGTCGTGCGGCTCCGGAAGAGTCACATTGAAGAACGCTTCCTTGGCCACTTTTTCAAATGGCCCAGGTGTATCCATCGAGGCAAAGGTTGTGGCCCGCATGAAGGGCGGGGTCTCTTGCAAAATCGGTCGCACATCCGACGGAATGGTAACGATGTGTCTTGTTTGAATGAACGCGATCAGCCCGTTGAACATGTCGCGAAAGGTTTGCAACAGATGGTCTGGGGCCGGATGGTCCAAAGCCAGCTCCGCTAGAACTTCTTGCGGTGTCTTCTGCGGTTCCAGCTCGTTCGCGATGCGCTTGAACTCGGCCTGGTTCTTATGCAAATCCGCCCAGCCTATTTCCAACAGCCGGTCCAGCGGTGTGTCTACCATCTCGTCGTACAGCAGCTTCTTCGAGAACGTTTCCGCGCCAATACGGAAATCGCCATGCGAACGCGGCAGCACGTCTGACTTCAGCCATTCCTGGTACTTTTCAAGCGCCGCAATTACAGCGGCGTTCGATTTTGAGAACTGTTCGTTCAATGCGGGGTCCGTAACGTCATGAAAAGCGGCCGGCACATCCTTCTGAAAGAAACTGATTATTCCGGGAAGTTGTTGCAGCGCAATCTCTGTATAGATATGCGGCGGATTCTTTAAGTTTTCGCGTGCGAAGTTAAACACCGCCGGGATTTGTTTTTCTCGCGCAATAACGGACTGTAGCCGGTCACTTGACGGCGCGAAGCGGCGCACCATAATTACGTAAATACTATTGGAGACTCCGCTAGAGTATTCGTCGGGATTCTTCTCCCACGGCCGGATAATTTCCAGCGTCAGTAACGTCCCGCGAATGTTAGAAAGAACGATCTGGTGATCGGCGGCTTCGGTCTCGCCCAACTCCTTCGGATCGAACGCCTGCACGCGTTTCTCAAAGGCGCGCAGCGCCGCTATCTCTTTTTCCATGCCGGCGTGTGAATAATCCTCAAGTTGCGCGTCGTATTGGTGAAGGCCCGCGCTGGTTCCGATGGTCGGACTAAACTTGAAAAAGACCTCATCCAAGTACGCGTCCACCAAAGTATTCCACCGCGCAGCAGCGCCTTCGGCGCCAGAAGCCCCAGTACCGCTGAGAGATGTAATTGCCGTCAGCGCGGCCGCCGCTAGACAAACCAGTATCGTTATGTTCTTCACGAATCTTGCCTCCAGGATTTGCGCGAGGCTATTTGCGCCCTTCAAGGCAGGTTAGGTTAACTCTTTCCGGAGTGAATCAGCGAGAGGAATTCATCTCGCGTTTGCTTGTTATCGCGGAACGCTCCAAGCATGGCGCTGGTCGTGGCCATCGAATTTTGCTTTTCTACTCCGCGCATCACCATGCAGAGATGCCGAGCCTCCACGATAACTCCCACGCCCTGCGGGCTCAGATGCTCCTGAATCGACTCCGCAATTTGGCTCGTCAAACGTTCCTGAATTTGCAGCCGGCGCGCAAACATGTTCACCAGCCGCGCGATCTTGCTCAGCCCCACCACTTTTTTCGAAGGAATATAGGCCACGTGACAGCGTCCGAAAAACGGCAGCAAATGATGTTCGCACAGACTGTAAACTTCGATGTCTTTTACTACTACCATTTCGTCATAGCAAACGCTGAACATTGCGCCGTTTAGCAACTTGTTGGGGTCCTGGCGATATCCGCTGGTTAAAAATCGCAACGCCTTTTCGAACCGCTCCGGAGTCCGCCGCAGGCCTTCCCGATCAGGATTCTCCCCCAGCAGAACGATCATCTTGCGCACCAGGTCTGCAATGTTTTCCGTGCCCGCCGGCGGCGGAATTATAATTTCGCTCGTCTCACTCATTGTGTCGTGGCTCCTCTTCACGCCCTTACCTCGTCCCACTTGTCTACATCTGCATCAATTTCGAAACTGTTCTTGCTCGTCTCCTGGATCCACACGCGTTCGAGCGTCGCCAGCGGAAAGTCTTTCAGACGCCTGAAAATCTCGCGGCAAACGTTCTCTGTAGTAGCGACCTGTTCCCGAAACTCCACCACCTCCTCATTCAAGAATTTCTGGTCGAACGGCTCAATCACTTCCCGTTGCACAAACGGATCAAGCTCCGCGAGGTTTGCAATCATCCCGGTCCTCGGATCCACCGGCCCGGTAACCGTCACTTCGAGCACGTAATTATGCCCATGCCCGTAAGGATTGTTGCATTTCCCGTAAACGCGCTTGTTTTCCGCTTCGCTCAGCCTAGCCGTGTGTAATCGGTGCGAAGCTGCGAAGCGATACCTCCGAGTCAACGAGATCTTCACGCGCGCGCCCCATTTCCAGCGCTCACATCCACGAAGAGGTCGTGAGACTCATACAGCCGCACGCGGTCTAAACTCCCACTCCGGATCTTCGGCTCCAACAGCTTCCAAATCACCGCTGCAATGTTTTCGCACGTCGGAATCTGCCCGGCCAACTCCGGAACTTCGTAGTTTAGATGGCGATGATCCATCCGCTCCATCACTTCCGTCTGCAAAATATCCTTCAGCTCTTTCAAATCCAGAACCATCCCGGTCGTGGGGTCCGGATCTCCCGCAATCGTCACTTCCAAAACGTAATTGTGTCCATGCCCGTGCGGATTACTGCACTTTCCAAAAAAGCGCCGGTTCTCTTCCGCCGAAAAACTCGGATTGTGATAAAAATGCGCGGCGCTGAACTCAATCTTCCGTGTGATACGTATCATGCATTCCCCGCGGGATAAGCCCGCCCTTTCCACTCCACTACTCCACGCGTATTTTTCCACCACGAAATAACCAGCGCCGCGCAGTAAGCCAGTAAACCCGGGATGTAGTATTTGATGTACGCCACCGGGTACAGATTCCGGTAAAGGTCCGCTCCGTATCGAAACGCTCTGCCAGCCAGCAGAAATGCCGCAACCATCGGCAAGAACCACGCCGGTGCCACATGCCGCCGCGCTGATTCCACCCACACCAGGCCAACCAGCAAACATTCAATCCACGGTAAGACATCCGCAAGCTCAACTAAAACGCCGGTCGGCTTGCCACCCATCAACGGATACAAATTCTTCGTCCAACCCTGCCACATCGCCGGAAAACTTCTGTACATTCGCGTGCGCACAGTACCGAACGGCGCGGTGAAGTAAATCCCATAACCAGCGCCTTTCACCCGGCGCGCCAGCGCCACATCTTCCAGAATCTGCCCCGCAATCGCCGCATGTCCGCCGAGGTTTTGGTAAACCTCGCGCAGCAGTAAAAGGAATTGCCCATTCGCCGCAGCATCCGGGTGTCGAGGATCGTTCACCCGCGCAAACGAAAATTTATTCGCGAGCCTGCAATAGACAAACGGAATCAACGCGCGCTCCCAGAACGACCCCAATTCCTGCTCCGGCGAGTAAGAGACCAGTACCGCGTCGTTTTCCACCGCATCGCACAAGGCGCGCCGAGTGGATCCGTGCAAGTGATACGTATCCGCGTCGGTGAATAGCAGCCAGTCCCCCGTCGCCGCGGCTGCGCCGATTGAGACAGCATAATTCTTCCCGGCCCATCCCCGCGGCAACGCATCCCCAGTATTCAGAATTTTCAGCTTCGGTATACGCTCGGCAAGCTCGGCCAAAATCGCGCCAGTGCCGTCAGTGGACTGGTCGTCCACGACAATCACTTCGCCAATCTCAGGTTGCGCCGCCACGGACTCCACCGATCGCGCGATGGACGCTTCTTCATTTCGTGCCGGAATAATCGCAGAGACCATTGGGTGTGAAATCGAGAGCCGCATTTGCGCCAATGCGACTAGAAAGACTCGTCGCAAAGTGCTCGCTTTCGATTCGCCGATGCTCGTATTATAGTTCGCTTGGACAAAGGACTGAAACGGAAACTAAACACTGGCTTGGTTCTCGCCTTCATTGCGGGCCTGATCTTTCTGTTCGCGCGCTCCGATTATCGTCAAGGTGAGCCCAGCCTGCGCGGAAAGCCGGCAAAAGACTTCGCCTTAACGCTCGACGGCAAGCCCGCCCATCTCTCCGATCTTCGCGGCAAGGTAGTCTTGCTGAATTTTTGGGCCACTTGGTGTCCGCCGTGTGTGGAAGAAACTCAATCGCTAAATCAGCTGCAGCACCGCATCGCCCCGCTAGGCGGCACCGTCCTCGGCGTCAGCGTGGACGACGACCCGCAAGCCTACGAGAGTTTCCTGAAGACTTACAACATAACCTTCCCGACATTTCGTGACACCACCAAACAAATTCCGCTTTCCTACGGCACCACCATGTATCCCGACACATACGTCATCACTCGCAGCGGCCATCTCGACCGCAAAATTGTGGGCGCCCAAGACTGGGACAGCCCGGACATGACCGCCTACATTAACTCCCTGCTCAACGAAAAGTAGCGATGCCAGGCATTTCTTTCTTTTGTAGGGGCGCGGCATGCTGTGCCCGCTGTGGATGCGAAGTGTAGTTTTCTGAGTCGCCTCTTATTACGGGAGCTGAGTCTTTGCTATCTCTCACTAGATGTCTTTCGCCTCGATAATGTGAACTCCAGCAGGCGCTGCTTTCCCCTCGGCCAGCATGCGCTCCGCTAAAGTTTCGACCGGTGTAATAAATCTTTTTCGAACTCCAGTTGGGAGAAGCCGCGAAAACGGAACCAACGCCATACTCGCGACAAATTCCGACAAACGAAATTCGCGCCGCGGGCCGACCAGCAGCGCAGGTCGAAAAATGATGAACGAACGAAGTCCCAGCGCTTTTACATCATCCTCGGTGCGTCCTTTTACTCGATTGTAAAAAAACATCGAGTTCGCATTCGCCAGCATGGCCGAAATGAGTGTGAACGATCTCGCACTGTGCGCCTTCGCGATCTTTGCAAATTCCACCACAGCATCATGGTCCACTTTTTCAAAGTTCTCCTTGCTTCCCGCAAGCTGTAACGTGGTGCCAAGACAACCAAAATAAATATCACCGCGTAGCATCGATTCAAGGGCAGGCAGCTCTCCCAGATCGCGGACTAAAACCTCTTCCAGTTTGGGATTCGGAATCTCCAGTGACCTCCGTGCGACGGAGCTCACTTTCGTAATCGTCGGATCATCCAAGAGCTTCCGAACAAGAAGCGACCCTGTCAACCCAGTGCCGCCGATAACTGTCGCAATCATGAATAGAACCTCTCAGGGCCACCTAAGTTACCCGTCGATCTTTCGCGTGCTCTCTTTCGGTCCGTACGGATTAGAGCAGTTCAAAGCGCCGGAAGCTTCACAGGAGTTCATAAAGGGCGACGCAAATTCTGACGTTCGTCCGCTTCGCCCGGCCCAAGAGTCCACTGCCTCGCACGCTTGTATTTACACTTCTAACTTCCTATCATCGCATCGATGAAAATTTCGTTCGGAATCGACCTAGAACAGGACGGAGAGCGGCATCCCGGCTGCCAATTCTTTCGAATCGCCGAACACCGGCCGTTGTCGACGGAACCGTCAAGATTAAAGGCTGCTCCTGGGAGGAAAAAGAGTTCTGAAATTCGGCTGCGTCTTGGAAGTGGTCATACCACTTCTAACCGGCACAACGATGAAAACAGATGTTACAGAAAACAAAGAAGTAAAGCCCTCCTAACCGGAACCAGAACACCGATTAATGATTTGCGCGTTTTTGCTGTATTGCGTGGCAAAGCCTACTTAAAATGTGGCGATTCGACCCACACCAGCGTCTTATACCCGACGCTCGAATCAAATCCCTCAGCAAGCCTGGCAAAATGCAAGAGCACATAAGAACCGCCGAAAGAGATCCCGTCTGCGGGATGACGGTTGACCCCGACCGCGCCGTAGCGCAATCCATTCACCACGGCAAGATTTTCTACTTCTGCTGCCAAAGTTGCGCTGCAAGATTTGCCGCTTCGCCCGAAAAATATCTCCACGCAGCGAATGCCACCCCAACGCATAGTGCTCCCGTCCAACTCGCAGGAATTAAACCAGCGCCACCCGCTATGGCGACCGCATCACAAATTAAACCGGCAAAACAACCCGCTGCCCCCGACTACATCTGCCCCATGGATCCGGAAGTCCACCAGGGACCATCCAGGAGCCTGTCCTAAATGCGGGATGGCTCTCGAACCAGCCATCCCCACGCAGCCGACCACTCGCGTCGAATACACCTGCCCGATGCATCCGCAGATTGTTCGACCCGGGCCCGGCTCCTGCCCGATCTGCGGCATGGCCCTCGAGCCTCGTGAAGCTGCGATAGACCAGGAAGAAAATCCGGAACTCGCCGATATGACCCGGCGCTTCTGGATCAGTGTCGCACTCAGCATTCCGATACTTTTTCTGGCGATGTCCGACATGATTCCTCGCCGGCCTCTGCAGAACATTTTGTCGGCGCGCACGATCGATTGGATCGAGTTCCTGCTGGCTACGCCAGTGGTCCTGTGGGCCGGCTGGTTCTTTTTCCAACGCGGCTGGGCCTCCGTCGTCAACCGCAGCCTCAACATGTTTACGCTGATCGCCATGGGCACCGGCACGGCTTACCTGTACAGCGTGATCGCGGTCGTGTTCCCACAAGTTTTTCCCGACTCTTTCCGCACGATGACGGGCAGCGTCCCAATCTATTTCGAAGCCGCAGCCGCGATCACCACGCTCGTCCTACTTGGCCAGGTTTTGGAGTTACGCGCTCGCAGCCGGACGTCCACTGCCATACGCTCGCTCTTGAAACTTTCGCCAAAGTCCGCTCGCCTCGTCCGCACCGATGGAACTGAGATTGACGTGCCTGTCGAACACATCGCCGTAGGCGACCTGTTGCGCGTGCGCCCAGGCGAAAAAGTTCCGGTGGATGGCGTCATTACAGAAGGCGAAAGTTCTGTGGACGAATCGCTGATGACCGGCGAGCCCATCCCCGTCGAGAAACCAATCGGCGCTCGAGTGATCGGCGGGGCCGTCAACGGAACAGGAACCTTCATCATGCGCGCCGACCGCGTGGGCAGCGAAACGATGCTCTCGCAAATCGTGCGCATGGTCAGCGAAGCCCAGCGCAGCCGCGCACCGGTACAAAAACTCGCCGACCGTGTAGCAGGTTATTTCGTCCCCGCGGTCATCCTGGTCGCGATCATCACCTTCATCGCCTGGGTCATATACGGTCCGGAACCAAAGATGGCGCACGCGCTGCTAAACGCCGTCGCCGTCCTCATTATCGCCTGCCCCTGCGCCCTCGGACTTGCGACTCCCATGGCCATCATGGTGGGCACCGGACGCGGCGCACTCGCGGGCATCCTCGTCAAAAACGCTGAGTCGTTGGAAATCTTTGAAAAAGTGGACACGCTAGTGGTGGACAAGACCGGTACGTTAACTGAAGGCCGGCCAGAAGTTGTGTCGGTGATTCCAGCGAAAGGTTGGGACGAGAGACAAATTCTTCAAGTCGCTGCAACGCTCGAGCGCGGCAGCGAACATCCACTAGCGGGAGCGATCCTCGCGGGAGCCAAAAAGCGTGGCGTCGACCTCGCCAACCTCACCGACTTTCAATCGCGAACCGGAAAAGGTGTCTTAGGCAAAGTTGACGGACGCGTCGGCGCGCTGGGAAATCGAGCTCTCTTCGCTGAACTCAATCTCGTAATCGGAAAATTGGACGAAACCGCTAAATCGTTAGAAGCCGACGGCCAGACGGTGATGTTCATCTTCTCAGACGGCGCAAACGTCGGAATTGTCGGTGTCGCCGATCCGGTAAAGTCCACAACCACAGAAGCGCTGGCGAAACTTCACAGCGACGGAATCCGCATCATTATGCTCACGGGAGATAACCGCGCAACCGCAGAATCCGTCGCGCGCAAACTCGGCATTGATCAGGTTCACGCAGAAATTTTGCCCGGCCAAAAAAGCGAGATCGTGAAGCAGCTCCAAGCGGAAGGCCACATAGTGGCTATGGCCGGCGATGGAGTGAACGACGCCCCCGCGCTATCGCAAGCCAATGTCGGAATTGCCATGGGCACCGGAACCGACGTCGCCATGGAAAGCGCCGGAATCACGCTCCTGCGCGGCGATTTACTCGGCCTCGCACGCGCGCGGACACTGAGCCGCGCCATCATGCGCAACATCCGCCAAAATCTTTTGTTCGCCTTCGTATATAACTCGGTCGGCGTCCCTGTCGCCGCGGGCGTTCTCTATCCGTTCTTCGGTTTGCTTCTCAGCCCGATCCTGGCCAGCGCTGCGATGACCTTCAGTTCTGTCTCGGTCATCACAAATGCCCTGCGTCTCCGCAAAGTCCGACTATAAAAGGCAAAAAAAACTGTTCTCCCAATGGGGCCGCGGAGCAAAAAGTTCGTCCGAGCAATCCCGGGCACCGGAACCTCGTTCGAAATGATTAGATGGTTGCTTAAGGTGTTAGGGGAGAGCTGGTTCCAATCTACGCAGTACGGGGATTCTAGCTTGGCGTAAAACGCTCTCGACGACATTGTCCCTCAGACGCGAGGCGTCGTAGTCAAAATGAAGCAGATTTTTCTTCTCGTCATAACGAAATTTCTGAAGGCCGTAAGTATTCGAGAACTCTCCGAGCGCGCGAAAGTGCTCCGGCTTGAGCCGTTCCTGTAATTCGTAGGTAGCGGTCATTGACGTCATGCGCCGCATTATAACAGGAGCCCTCTTAAAGTGGGCGCAACCTCCGGGAATTACAATGCAGAATGGTGGGTACGGCCAGATCAGACGACATCCTGGGCAATTCGCTCGGCATCCGCGCCCAGCTTCGCAGAGGAGAAAATAAAAAAGGGACCCTCGCTTGGGATCGAAGGTCCCTAAAGGCCGCGCTCCAGTGATCCGGTCTAGGCGGACCGGATCATGGGGTCATCCATCCTAGCTTCCCTCTCAGAGGCAGGTGGGAACGATACGAAGCTTTCAGCAGGTGGGCCCCTTCCTCCCCACTTGCCGTCCGTTCGGATCGTGTAGGAACGCGACCCACGCAGTGCTATATGCAAGTCGGTTGCCCAAACTCTTCGCGACCGCGAACCGGGAGACACTCATTTTAAAACGACTTAGGGCCAGCTTGGCGCGGAGCGATGCTACGCTCAAGACCAGATCGGAACTGACTCCCCCGCGTTATGCCGAATTGGCGCAGGTCACCTAATCACGTGCGCAACTCTTGTGAGCTACTCGTTGTTCGGCGTGAGAGCATGCTGCATAATGGAATGGGGCAGTTGAGGGCGAATGACGAAATCTTTTATTTTTGTCTTGGCAGCTATCGCGGGACTGGCAGGAATTGCGATCGGACTCGCGGCGGGACGATCGAATCTCATTCGCTCCTCGAAAGCCTCCGTCGCAAGCACACACGTTTTGCCTGCGTACCCGGCGGCTGCTGTTAAAAACGTGTCTGCGCAACAATCCGGCCAGATGCCGGTTGTACGGTTCGTCAGCGATCCGCAGGTTGCTCCTCCGTTCCTAGTGCGCGACATCGAGGGAAATGTGATTTCAACCGCAGAGTGGAAAGACAAAGTTGTACTGCTGAACTTCTGGGCGACGTGGTGTCCGCCATGTCGCGAAGAGGTTCCCGAACTGGTCGATCTGCAAACCCGTTACAAAGATCGCTTACAGGTGATTGGAATTTCAATGGACGATCCCGAAGATATACGGACGGTGAAGAAATTCGCGGTGCAAGAAGGCGTG
Source organism: uncultured Acidobacteriota bacterium (assembly GCA_963838475.1). GTDB lineage: Bacteria > Acidobacteriota > Terriglobia > Acidiferrales > UBA7541 > Palsa-295. The sequence continues at coordinate 2,007,102 of CAWIRJ010000001.1, read as the reverse complement.
AACTATCCGATCGTGATGGCCAGCCGCGAAATAATTCTGGAGTATGGCGGCGTTCCCGCGCTTCCTACTTCGTTCGTGGTGAACACGGAGAGCAAAGTTGTACAGAAACACGTAGGCCTATATCCGACCTTCGTATATGAAACTGAAGTGCGCGCTCTGCTTGGAATGCCGATCAACGCCACCGTTGAAACTTTCAAGGATGAAGGACAGGTTTTCCTGAAGAATGCTGCGCTGGCAACGGAACTCCCCGACGTTGATTTCAAGGATTTGACTCCGGAGCTGAAAAAAGTCGCGTTACGACGGATGAATTCCGAAAGCTGCGATTGCGGATGCCGTCTGACCTTGGCGCAATGCCGCATTAACGATTCGCTTTGTCCAATCAGCAAGAAGCTTGCGGCAAAAGTGGTTGCTGAAGTTGCTTCAAATGCTACGGCACCCTCGAGCACGCCTGCACCCTCGCCCGATACATCCGCCCCTAGTTCGAATCAGCAGTAGACTTCTTGAGGTCATAACGTCTCATCATCCAGCTAATTTTTGAATCGAAGGAGCGGCGTTTTTGCCGCATCGCAGAAGAGATTTGCGGGGATTTTTTGACGCCACGCTCACAGGAATTATCGAGACTTCCATTGCAGGAGGGGTTCGGCGCAAGCGTTTGAACAAGCGTGCGCGAAGGTGAAGCATGGCGCTGGAGTGAATTTGCGACACGCGAGACTCACCGATGCCCATGGTTTTGGCCACTTCTTTCATGCTGAGCTCATCGAAATCATAAAGCGCGAGCACTTCCTGTTCCCGTAGTGGCAACTGATCGACCGCTCCCGAGAGTAGTCCCTGCATTTCCGAACGCAATGTTTGATGGTAAGGGTCCTGATCTTCCCTGGTCGCACTGCCCGGCGCTTTGTTGTCGCCGCTTATTCGATCGGCTTCCGCGTGGGCGCTCGTTACATCGAGGCCACGCACGTCATTGCGAAGGTGTTGGAGCCGCGTAAGCGTCATGTCCAGTGCGGAGGCGATCTCCGGCTCAGTGGGTTCGCGTCCCAACCGTGCTCGACTTTCGGTGATAGTTTTATCCAACCGACGAGCCTGTGAGCGAAGTGTTCGCGGGCTCCAATCGACCTGGCGCAGGCTATCGAGGATGGCGCCGCAAATGCGAAATTCAGCGTAGTGCTTAAGCTGGACTTTTTTCGCCGGATCGTATTTTTCTACAGCATCCATTAACCCGAGTACCCCAGCGTGAACTAGATCATCGAGCAGAACCTGTCGCGGGAGGCGGCAGTGAATGCGCCGAGCGATAAATCGCACTTGAGGCAAGTGGCGAAGCAATAGCAGGTCGCGTTGTTCGTCTGTTTGCGACGATATGCCAGAAAAGTCCGGTTCATCTTGAACCGTACAAGATTTTTGTAAATCGAATGACAATTGCGATTCAGGCCTGAGGACGCTCACCCAACTCATACGATGGCCTCGGCCCCTGCAGATCCAGCTTGCCGCGCGCGTTGGCCATAGAAGCTAGCGGGAGAATGCAGTTCGTACCCAACGCCGCGGACTGTATGAATCAACTTGCAGTCTTCCCGACCATCAATCTTACGGCGCAGGTAATTTATGTAGACGTCCACCACATTTGTCGGCGTGTCGATGGATAGCTTCCAAACATGTTCGATGATCTGGGCTCGAGACGTCTCGCGCCCTTGACGAAGCATTAGATACTCGAGCAAGCAAAACTCACGAGGCGTTAGCGAAATCATCCTTCCGGCCCGCGTGACAGTGCGCTGCACGCGGTCCAGTTCCAAACTTTCCAGACGCAAGACAGATTGCGAACCACGAGTCGACCTCCGCAGCACTGCGCGCACACGAGCCAATAGCTCAGAAAAAGCGAATGGCTTTTGTACGACGTCATCCGCGCCACTATCGAGTGCCTGAACACGTTCGGCAGAGTCCGCGGAACTGGCGAGGATCAAAATCGGCAGTTCCTGGTAAGCAGTGCGAACGAATTGAAAAATTGCGATGCCTTCGATAGAGGGCAGGTCTAAATCAACGATCGCGGCGTGGTACTTACGACGTCGAAGCATGGACACGGATTGCTCGGTATCGTGCGTCATATCAACCGTGTAATTCTCGGCTTCGAAGTGGGTCTTAAGGGCATTCACTAAACCGAAATCATTTTCAGCAATCAGGAGATTCATGGGACTCCCACGGAAGGGGGCAATGTCAGAAATACTGAGAGGAGATTGAATGTATTTAAACGGTGAAAGTGTGTCAAAGAAAATCGCGTACTAAAGAGAAGATTTTTCCAGAACCGGTAGGATTTTGTTCCAATATGAAACAGCCTTCGCTGTAGGAGCGCGGGATTACAGAGAAGTTTTTTGGACGATCGCGTCCGCGAGAGATTGCCCGCGGTTATGGATGAGTCATGTCCTCGGGTCGAACAAGCTCGTCGAATTCTTTCGCGGTCAGGTGGCCCAATTTAAGCGCGGCTTCGCGAAGGCTGAGGTGCTCGTGGTGTGCTTTGTGCGCGATTTCCGCCGCTTTGTCGTAGCCAATCTTGGGGCTCAGAGCCGTGACCAGCATCAAAGAGTTTTGGACGTTCTGCTGGATGCGTTCGCGATCGATTTCCATGCCATTGATGCAGTGGGAGGTGAAGGAGTGGCAAGCGTCACCGAGCAAACGCACGGAATTCAAGAAATTGTGAATGATCACAGGTTTAAAAACGTTCAACTCGAAATTCCCCTGGGAACCGGCGAAGCCGATGGCGGCATCGTTTCCGAAAACTTGTACGGCGACCATGGTGACAGCTTCGGACTGCGTCGGATTCACTTTTCCCGGCATGATCGAGGAGCCGGGCTCGTTTTCCGGAAGTACTAATTCTCCAAAACCAGCGCGCGGGCCGGAGGCGAGCCAGCGAATGTCGTTAGCAATCTTCATCATCGAAGCGGCCAAAGTTTTAAGAGCGCCGCTGGCAAAGATAATTTCGTCATGCGCTGAAAGAGCGGCGAATTTGTTGGGATGCGAGCGGAAAGGCAACCCCGTAAGCTCGGAAATCTTCTTCGCGGCACGCTCGGCGAACTCAGGGTGAGCGTTCAGGCCCGTTCCTACCGCCGTTCCACCGATAGCGAGGTCGTAGAGGCCTGGCAACGTGTCTTTTAGCCATTTTATGTCGCGATCGAGCAGGTTCACCCAGCCCGACATTTCCTGACCGACGGTGAGAGGAGTGGCGTCCATCAGATGCGTGCGGCCAATTTTGACTACGGTCGCGAAGGAGCGCGCCTTTTCGTCAATGGCGTCGCGCAATTCAGTGACTGCCGGGATCAGGAAACCCGCGACCAGCGAAGCGGAAGCAATGTGCATCGCGGTTGGAAATGTGTCGTTGGAAGATTGCGACATGTTTACGTCATCGTTGGGATGAATAGGCTTTTTGCTGCCCATCACTCCACCGGATATTTCGATCGCGCGATTCGAGATCACCTCGTTGGCATTCATGTTGGTCTGCGTGCCGCTGCCCGTCTGCCAAACGTGGAGAGGAAAATGGTCATCGAGTTTTCCGGCGATTACTTCATCCGCCGCCTGGACGATCAAGCGAGTTTTTTCAGGCGAGAGTTTTCCGAGATCCTCGTTTACGAGCGCTGCGGCTTTCTTAAGTACACCAAATGCGTGTATTAGTTCCGGCGGCATGGTGTCGCGGCCGATGTCAAAATGAATTATTGAGCGAGCGGTCTGCGCGCCATAGTAACGATCGGCGGGAACTTCAATTTTACCCATGCTGTCAGATTCGATTCGCATCTGCTTATCCGGCGCGGGTGACGCTTTGGCATCCAAGGTTAGTTCCTCCCCCGATTCATGCGACTCGATAACAAACAGAAGTACATTTCAAGGATACTGCGGAAAACGTCGATTGTGCAGTCTTGTTTGCGAAGATGGGGCACTTTGAAATGAACGAATGTGAAGCGCTGAACCGTGCCGATTTGAATCTGTCTCGACATTTTACGAAAGGACGCGTGGGCAGCTGTTCGGTGGCTGCCCTAACGTACAGGATGGATTTGAGAAACGTTCACGATAGGATTCTCGGAACGCGTGTTGAATAAGACTAAAATTAATCCCAGTACAAAAAGCCGCAGGCTTCGCGCGATAGAAACTTTCACGGGGGCAGTGGGCACATCAAATGGCTTCTCTTTTCAAGCGTCTTTTCTCGTCTGGCGGAGCGCAGACCGCGAGCGTGCAGGTTGTAGAACCGAGCACTGAAGTCTCCGTTGCGGAAGAAAGTATCGAGCAAGCGGCATCGCAATATCAAGCGGCCGAGTTGCCGCCTTCTGAAGAAGAGTTAAAGGAGTTCCTCTATAAGAATTTTCTCGATGGTGCCAAGCCTGCTGAGATTCTGCCAGGACAGGAATGGGCCTCCGCGAGTTCGTCGGCTGTAACAGCGGAGTCTGCGCCAGCGATCACTTCGGAAGAAGGCGATTTGCCCTTCTCACCGCAAACCACAGCAGAGGAAAAAGTTTACCCAGAAGAAGCGATTTCTGCGGAAGTTCGCGTGGAGGATTCCGTTGAGGCCGCACCTTTTATGGACGAGAACCTAGCGCCTTCGCATGGCGGCGTTCTCGCCGAAGCGATTGTCGCCGCTATTTCCGGTCTCGAAACAAATCCGCACGCCGAACTAAGTTCTGGTTTAGCTTCGGAAAACGAAGTCGCCCCTCAGGTCACAGTTTCATCGACGTCCGAAGACGAAATGATGGCCGAGATCGAAGTAGACTCAATGGCGCTGGATTCGCCTGAGGTTGCTGCAGCGTTCGCCAACGAACGAGTCGCTCGTGCGCTGCCACCGACGTTAACGGAAATCCCGGAAGCACTCAGCCCGACGCTCACAGATGTCATCGAGGAATCCGAACACGCAGAAACTGAGCCTGTGGGAAGCGTGGTGACCCCATCGCTAGAGTCAACGGAGAACCTGGCGGGACCGGCGAGGGTTGATTCGACTGAGTGGGCGATCGAAGAGGCGCTGGGCAATCATAAACAGTGGCTGGATTCCCGAGGTGTGGAGGGGAAAAAGGCCAACCTGCGCGCGGCTAAGCTGGAAGGCACGGAATTAATCAGCGCGAACCTGCGATATGCGGATTTGCAAGATGCAAATTTAAGGGCAGCGGATTTATTGCTGGCTGATTTGCGCAACGCTTGCATGGTTCGCGCGAATCTGCAGGATTCCTGCCTGGTGGGAGCAAATCTCGAAGGCGCAAATTTGGAAGGTGCTTCACTTGAAAGCGCGATGGGTTTGGTACCGCGACAACTAGCGGGCACAAACTTACGTGAAGCTTCTTTGCCGGCGCAGATTGCGGAATTTGGCGCGCTGGCGGATTTCGGGAAGGCGTCACAAACGTCGGCACGAATGTTCGGCGTAGTGATACTGGCCAGTGTGGTTTGTTGCTTAATGATTTGGAAAACGAAGGATGTGCAATTAGTTTCGGATTCGGCTGTGCTTCCGTTCCTGCACTCCCCGACCGCAGCAGCGGCACTGCCAACTGCCGAGATATACCTGATCGCACCAGTGCTGCTACTTTGTCTCTATTTGCTATTTCAGTATCACTTGCAAGGGTTGTGGGATACGGTGCTGGAGCTCCCTGCCATATTCCCGGATGGACAGACCCTCGGCGAAAAACAGCCGCGCATCATTACCGGGCTTCTGCAAGTGCATTTCCACTGGATGAATCAGGACGCTCCGTCCACCCGACTGATTGAGAAAAGTATTTCGGCCTTGCTCGCATACTGGACTGTTCCGACGGTGCTTGTTTTCTTTTGGGGACGCTATTTAACGTTGCAGGAGATTCACGGCACGATTTTGCATGAGGCGCTGGTGACGGCGGCCGTGGGCATCGCGATATACGCAACAGCAAAGATTGGACGTCCGCAGGAACGCTGGGTGGTGTCCGGGCAAACCAAGAGAACATTTGCTGAGAAGATACGACGGATAAGTCCGGCAACAATTTTGATTATCCTTTTTGTGGTTATGACGTTCCTCTCGATCGGGACAATAACAGGAGTTCCACACGGGAAAGATCGCGCGCCACAATTCTCGTCAGCGAGCATAAGACGATGGGCTCCTGCGGTCTTGTCGAGCTTGGGCTATGACCCCTACGCGGATTTGACGGAGGCTACGATTTCGACCAAGCCGGCGAACTGGCGCGGGGATACGACGGAAACGATCGAAGAACTTTCCGAAGTGAAAGGCGCGCGGCTGAACGAATCGCATTTCCGCTACGCGCAGGCGTACGGAATATTTTTGGCGAACGCGCATTTGTGGCGCTCGGATTTTTATGGCGCGTTTTTGTCTGAGGCGGATTTGCGCGGAGCGGATTTTGGCCAAGCGGATTTGCGATTGGCGATTCTAGATCGAGCAAAGATGAACCATACGAATTTCGATCGCGCACAACTGGGCGGCGCGAATCTGGCACGAGCAGATTTGCGAGGCGCGAACCTTTCTTATTCTTCACTGGTCAATGCAAATCTGGTGGACGCGCGTCTGGACGGCGCGAGCCTCTATGGAGCGCACCTCTCGTCTGCGAACATGGTTCGAGCAAATATGCAGAGGGCCGACTTGCGTGATGCGCAGTTGGATGGGGTTGACTTGGAGCATGCGGACATGCAGCAGGCGTATTTGTGGTCCGCGAAATTGCCCAACGCGCGGCTGGTGAATGCGCAGCTAGCTACTGCAATTTTCATTGATGCTGACTTGAGCGGCGCAGATTTACGTGGAGCACAATTCAACGGCACAGTGTTGAATGGAGCCAACCTGCAGAATGCGAATCTCGATGGCGCGGATTTGCGCGGCGCACTTCAATTGGGAGCGGTGCAAGTTTGCTCGACAAAATCGCGTCAGGGCGCAACTTTAGACGACGCGCTGCAGAAGTTAGTCGACGCGCAATGTGGGGGTGGTCATCCCGCGGATGCCTCCGCGGCGAAAAACGGCGCTAGTGCTTTGGCGCCAACTGCTCCTTAGGCGTTTCTTTAGGCTTTTCCGCAGGTTTATCGAAACGGCTGTCCTCTACCGAAACATTCGCCTCAATCTGTTCCCACTTGTAAGTCGATTCGCCATCTGGGCGCACAACACGATTCACGAATGGAGTCTTGACTCCGCTCACGTCGCGATAATCTTCGTAATTCGTGTCCTGCGGGATTGCGCCTAAGGGACTGTCGATTTCAGTCGAAACACGGAGGAGTATGCCGGATTGCGTCTCGAAACAATATTGGTCGGGGGCGCCGGCAGCGCGTGAAGCTGTCACACAGTAAGCGTCGTGGCCATTAATTTTCGTGATGTTCGCGACTTCAACCTGCGCGTAATTCTGCCGTAGATTCACGCCCGGACTGAGCGCCGCCGAATCTTTCAGGTGGATTAAGTCGTCGCCGCGTACTTGTTCTACTTCGCCCCCGCGCGTCTGCCATCCAATGCTGCCGTTGTAACCCTGGGAAGAATCTCCGCGACCTGTGTGAATGATGCTGACGATCTTGTCGGGCGCCTTTCGATAAATTTCAACCGGTGAATGCATGTGACGCGTCGAAACATCGAGCGTTCCCTTGTCCAGTCGCGTCTTGATTTTGTTGATGGCGGCTTCGCCTCCTAAAGCTTGTACGTACTTCTGAAGGATCTCTTCTACGGATGGAAGCGGATTGGCTGTTGCTGAGATTACCGCAGGAGAATTTGCGGGGCCGGGTGTTTCGGTTAGAGGACGCAGCGCGATGTTGTCAGCGGGAACGATGGATATGGAGTTAAGGTCCGCGAGTGCCGGCATGTCGGCAGCTTTCGCAGCACCCCGATGACAGGTGTAACAGGTTACGGCGCGATGTCCGCTGAAATATGTGTTGTCGATCGCGAACATCATTTTCATCATGCCCCGGGCACGCTTTTTCGCGGGCATTTCATCGCTTTCGAAATGACCTTCTACGTGGCAGTACTCGCAGCGCACGCCCAAAGCGAAGGTGATGTAACGCATCGAAGGGATGAGTTGGTCGGCCGGAACATCGGTCAACACTTCGACATTCTTAAAGGCTTCGCCGGCGGTTTTTATTCCTGCAGCCGCGGGACGCGGCAACGAAGAAGATTGCTCGGTAGTGGTGGATTGTTGGGAAGCGTCTGCGACTTGTTGTGACGAACCTGCGTGAGCGACCCCGCTTACCGGAATCCAGAATAGTGCTGCCGCACCGAGTGCTAGCAAGATAAGATTTGCAGAAACTTTCTGCCGCTGCCGTTTGCCAACATTCATAGGTTAAAGGTCATCCTCTTTCGAAATATGAGGCTCGAATCATACAGGCGAATGGGCGATTCCGCAGGCAGAAAAGCTCAGGGGCGCACAAAAATCGGAAATCGCCGGACATTCGGTTAGAATATTGGCCTGATTCGTCCACCGGAAAATGTTCCAGTGAATTCAATTTCGCGCGCGTCTCTACCCTCCACATTTCTATCGAAAACTTCTGTACTCGGGATCATTTTTGTCACCTGGGCGCTGATCTATCTCCCCGCGCTCTCAACCCCTGGACTTTTGGACGATGCGGATTCGATTCATGCCGAAGCCGCGCGCGAGATGTTGCTGAACCACAACTGGGTGACGCTATACGTCAACGGTATACGTTATCTCGAGAAGTCCCCACTGATGTATTGGTGGGTCGCCGGCAGCTACAAACTTTTTGGCGTGGGCGAGTGGCAAACGCGCTTGCCGCTGGCCTTGAGCGTTTTGGGACTGGGGCTCAGCGTATGGATATTCGCCCGTCGGTTTCTGAGCGCCGAGGCAGGATTTTATGCGGCGCTTATTTTGATCACTGCTCCGGGAATTTTTGTTTATACGCGGTTTCTAATTCCCGACGCCATCGTGGCGATGTGGCTGACTCTCAGTCTTTATTTTTTCCTGGTAGCTTACGATCAGGATAAGCCCGAGCGGTGGGCTTGCTGGGGATTCGCAGTCGTGGTCGCGCTGAATGTCCTGACCAAAAGCCTGATTGGCCTTGCGTTTCCCGGAATGATTATTTTTGTGTTTCTTCTGCTAGTCGGGAACTTTAAGAAACTTTTGACGATGCGGCCGTTGTCCAGCGCGCTGGTGTTTCTGGTTGTCGCAGCGCCTTGGCACATTCTGGCGGCAATACGCAGCCCAGCGCAGCCCAGCGGACCGGAAAAGGGTTTTCTTTGGTTTTATTTCGTGAACGAGCAAGTACTGCGCTATTTGAACAAAAGAATCCCGCGAGACTACGACAAGGTGCCGCTGCTGCTTTTCTGGGCCCTCGTTCTGGCTTGGTTAATTCCGTGGTTCGTGTTTTTGTTCCCTGCGCTGGGCGAGATTCCTAGGAAAGTACGCCGCTGGCGCGAGGGTCTGAACGCACGCGCGGAGGCCAATCTTTTCTTTGGAGTGTGGGCCGCTGTGATCATGTTGTTTTTCAGTTTTTCAACGCGGCAGGAATATTATTCGCTTCCAGTGCTGCCGGCTCTGGCATTGCTTACCGGCGGATGGATGCAACGGGAACGCGAGTCGGATTTCGGGACTGGTGTGCGCAGAGCGGGCAAAATCGCTTCTTTGGTGTTACTAGTGATCGGACTGCTTGGTTTCGCTGCAGCGATGGGCGTCCTTGCAATGACTCATCCGTTTCCACCCGGGACCGACATAGGAAGCGTTCTCGTGCCGCATCCCGGGCAATATGCTTTGTCCTTGGGGCACATGGAAGACCTGACGATCGAAGCATTTGGGCTATTTCGCACGCCGCTTTGGCTAGTGGGGTTCGCGCTGCTGTTCGGTACCGGCCTGAATTGGATTTTTCGTCGGCGTGGAGCGTCCGCTCAAGGGCAATCTTGCTCTCACGGGAATGATGATCGTCGTGCTGTTCTGTGTACACCAGGGATTTGTCATATTCTCACCAGAAGTGACGTCTAAGAATATTGCGCTGAAAATACAAAAGGAATACAAGCCGGGCGACACGATTGTGATCAACGGGAAATATGAATTCGGCTCAACGCTAAACTATTACACCGGAATCGAGCTTCACGTTCTCAACGGACGGGACGGCAATTTATGGTACGGATCATTCTTCCCCGGCGCTCCCGAAATTTTTGAGGACAATCAGTCGTTCACTCGTCTGTGGCAGGGTGAAGGCAGAGTATTTCTATTCACTGAAGATTATCTGAAGGATCGCGCGCTGCAGGATATCGACCCCAAGACGGTGTACGTATTTGCACGACAGGGTGGCAAAGTCGTCCTGACGAATCATCCCGTCTGACCTAGAATAGTCCGCGAACCGGAGGCACTTCGATGCACCCATGGCACGATTTAAGTCCGGGAGAAAATGTTCCGCGAGAATTCCATGCTGTGATTGAGATTCCTCTGGGATCGAGCGTGAAGTACGAACTAGACAAGGGAAGCGGCATCATCAAAATGGACCGCGTGCTCTATTCCGCCGTCTATTATCCGGCAAATTATGGATTCATCCCCCAATCGCTCGCGGAAGATCACGACCCTCTTGATGTTCTAGTGCTTTGCCAAGTGCCGGTAGTGCCGCTCACGATCATGGATGCTCGGACTATTGGGTTGATGTCTATGATCGACTCGGGAACGAAGGACCATAAAATTATCGCTGTGGCTACCGCGGATCCCGAATACAACGAGTATCATGAGGCAAGCGAATTGCCCCCGCACAAGCTGGCCATGATCCGCCGTTTTTTCCAGGACTACAAGAATCTGGAGGGAAAAGTGGTCGAAGTGGACGACATTCTTCCAGCCAAAACGGCTTACCCGGTTATTGAGGACGCGTTGGCTCGATACGACAAGAAACGGCGAGCCGGCCACCACAAAAAGTGAACAGCGTCGGGCAAAGGCTGGTTTCTCCGCACGTTTCTTCGCATGAGAGTAAAATTTGCCTCAGTGAGATCGTGGAGGTGCGTTAATGCGCCGGACTGGTTTTCTGTTAGCTATCGTCGGCTTGTTTTGTTTACCGTGTCTGCTTGATGCTGAAGGAACAGGACGATCGCAACCAACAACCGCTCATGTCGGCGTATTCGCACCACAACTCGGCAAAATAAACTTTCCTACTTCTTGCTCGCCTGCGGCGCAACCCACGATGGAAAAAGGCGTGGCGCTGCTGCACTCATTTCAATACCAACAATCCGAACAGACTTTTGCGGACGCAGCACAACAAGACCCGCATTGCGCGATGGCTTACTGGGGAAAAGCTATGGCGCTCTATCATCAGCTCTGGGATTTTCCCGGGCCTCATACCCTACGTGAAGGACGTGAGGATCTGGAGCAAGGCGCAAAAATTGACGGAACGACGGAGCGTGAGCGCGAGTATATTTCCGCGGCTGCCGCGTTCTATCAGGACAATTCGGACTTGACTCATGAAGCTCGTGCGCGGGCCTATTCTGAGGGGATGGCAAAGCTGTATCAAGACAATCCCAAGGACATCGATGCGGCCGCATTTTACGGCTTGTCGCTAGTCGCGCTGGCCGAATACAACGACCACGACTTGGCGGACCGCGAGAAAGCGTTGGCGATTCTCGCTCCCCTTCTGACTGCTGATCCCGACCATCCTGGCGTGGCTCATTATATTATTCACGCCAGTGATACGCCTGAACTCGCTTCGAAGGGTCTGGAGGCCGCGCGCATGTACGCAAAGATTGCTCCGGACTCATCGCACGCGCTGCACATGCCTTCGCATATTTTTACGCGCCTTGGTTTGTGGCAGGAATCGATCAATTCGAATATTGCAGCCATGGCTGCGGCTGCGAAAGACACGCAAATGCACATGGCCGATGCGCATTACGAGACCCATGCCATGGATTTTCTGGACTACGCATATTTGCAGAGTGGACAGGAAGGAAAAGCGGATGATTTGGTGAAAGCTTTGGCGTCAGTTCCAGGCGCGAGTGCAGGGACGATTCAGAATATGCAGGCAATTTTTGAAGCTCGCAATGCGCTTGAACTGCATCATTGGAAAGACGCGGCCTCGCTTACAGTGCGCGACATTCCGCTGCGCGACCTGGGGATGACTTACTGGGTAAAAGCCATTGGCGCTGCGCGTACCAGCGACGTGGATGGCGCGCAGCAAGACCTTCAAAAATTAATCGAAGCAGATGACGCGTATAATAAACACGAAAAAGACATGGGAAATAAAATTTATCCAGGTGAAGGGGTTGAGCAACGCGAAGCGGAAGCCTGGCTCGCTTATGCGGAAGGCAAATCGGGTGAGGCCCTAAAAACCATGCGGCAGGCCGCTGAGCGAGAAGAATCCGAACATGTGGATTCACTGAGCATGCCGGCGCGCGAGATGCTCGCGGACTTATTGTTCGAGCTCAAACAGCCTTCGGAAGCGTTTACCGAATACCAAGCGGCGCTAAGCATTTCACCGAACAGATTTGATTCATTGTACGGTGCTGCACGTGCCGCTGAATCTGCAGGCAAGGCGGAGGAAGCGCGCGATTATTTTGCGCGACTTGCGAAAATTACAGCGCCCGGAGCCGACCGTCCTGAGCTCCAGCAAATCAAAGTACATGTGGCCAATAAATAGTTTTGTTTTGGCTTACTGATCTTGACGGCCGATAATTCTTAGGCGGACTGCGCCACCAGAGTTTCAGAACAGAAAGCGAAGCCGCCTCCCTGCCCTTGTTCTGTCCTTCCGTCCAGTTGTGGCCTGGTTTTCCGGCCGCGCATACTTGCATGTGAATTCGGGCCTTACACAGCAGCCTTAAGAGATTTAGCATGCTGGATCATCCCTTTCGCAGCCTTCGAGCAAAGTCACGCACCGCCGCTGAACCACGAGACGAAAATCAAGGGACGGTCCGATGCTCTCGCAGAAGCACAGACAGTTTCGCTTAATGGAGGTAGGGAGAATGCAATCCAAAGTCGCGCTAACACTGATCCTACTTTCTGGTTGCTCTGCCGTTCCCGCGCGTGCGGCGGAAACGAGCCCTCTGAAGTGCGGCGTGAACGAAGACCGTGTGTGGGTTTATGACTCTCTGAACAGCTATGACATAGCCATGAAATTGAAGTGCGGCGAGCCGGTGGAGGTGATTGGCCGCGAGAAAGGTTATGTGAAGATTCGAACTTCCGCGGGCAGAGAAGGTTATGTGGAAGCCAAAGCGATTCCCAAGCCCCCGGCCACAGAGGGAAATAATCCGAGCGAGGGTGAAACGCAACCCGGGCAGCCGGAGCGGCAATCGGTTGTTACTGCCGCGCGCGCCAAGAGTCCCGCAAACAGCGCTTCCAGTGTAAATGCGAAGCCAGCTTCAAATGCTACGAACGGCGATGCAACGAAACCCGCCGTCGCAGTTGCGCTTAAGCCGCGAGGTGAGTCGGCGGACAGTGCGGGTTCCGGCGCGATGACGATCCCTGCGCCGCCGGTCGAATCAAAGGTTGTTGCGTCTTCGCCCACAGCATTAAATTCAAAGCAACCGGATGCCCAACCAAACACCACACACTCGCCAAATGAGCCGAGCGCGAATACTTCCATGGCATCGACCACCAAAATCGCTGGTGGAACCGGCTCGTCCGCAAAAGTAGTGCCGGTGCGCTCCAGCAAAACGAAATCTTCGAATTCGAGCAGTGCAGATAACTCAGGCAGCAAGAACTCCGTGACAAAAGCGAGTGCAGGAAAAACCGTTACGGTTTCGTCCGCGACCGCTCCCAAGGGTTCCGGAACCCCGACCTCGAAAACATCTTCGAGCAAGACGGTTGCAAGTTCCAAGCCGGCCGCAACTGCTGCAGCCCCGGCTCTGCCAGTGAGCAATGCAAGCGTTGTGTTGGCTGACAATCTCCCCAGCCAACCCATACCGTCAGTGGAAAATATTCACGCAACAACGAGCCCACGCGATCCGGACGAGGAAGAAGAGCCTTTAATGGAGCCGCTCGAACGGAAAGAAAACTGCAAGATTTATTTCTCCGCTTACGGGCTTTCGCCGAATCAGTATCGCTGGATGACCCAAAACAGAGGCAAAAACTTTTCGGGTATTTGTCCCGCCCCCTCACCATCGATGGTGGATTTCGTTGTTATTTTCACTCACGACGCTGATTTTTTTAACGGCACGATGCCTACACCGGTTCATACCGATAAGAACGGATTCTCGGACTTCACTCCTCTAACGACGATAGATACCGCAGTGATTTCGCCGTCGGATGCGGACAAGAACCGCCGCGAGTATGTGTGGGTATTCCATACGAAACGCGGAACATTCGATCCTGCAAAATTCTCGCCGCGACGTAAGCCATTGTTTTCGACCACAGAGTCGAATAAGATAGGGACAGCGGCCGGAGGCAGATCCGCCGAAGACGCACTGCGTTTCATAGAGCAGCAGGGCGTAATTCAATAACGCCATCTGCGCCGCGCGGCATTCGCGATTTGAGCCGCCGTTAGCAAGAAAACACACCGCCACCAGCAATAGTTGAAGACGTGCAGCCCTTGCCGTAAAACTAGCATCTATTCTAAATATGCCTTCGACCGCGATTGATCCGAGTATTAGGCCGCGCGAAATCCTTACGTCCTGGGGACGTATTCTAGCGGGCCGAGTGCCTCTGCTCTCCATCGAGATCACTCGCGAATGCCCTCTGAGTTGTCCCGGATGCTACGCTTACGGCGATACCCACTTGTCAGGCGGAGTCACGCTGCGGGAACTCAATGATAAACGCGGAGACGCGCTCGTGGATGGGGTACTTGATTTAGTTCGCAAGCACAAGCCGATGCACGTCTCGCTGGTCGGCGGCGAGCCGTTGGTACGGCATCGCGAGCTAAGCAAGATCCTGCCGAAGTTGAGCGAGATGTCTGTGTTTACGCTGGTAGTGACCAGTGCCGTGATTCCCATACCTGGCGAGTGGATGAAAATTCCTCGCGTGCGAGTTGCGGTCTCTATCGATGGCCTACCCGAGGACCACGACATTCGACGTAAGCCAGCCACCTACGAGCGCATTCTGAAAAACATTGAAGGGCGAGAAGTAAATATTCACTGGACAATTACGGGTCCGATGCTTGCGCGGCCAAGTTACCTGGAGGAATACGTCTGCTTCTGGAACGCTCGACCCGAAGTAAATCGAATATGGGTAAGTCTCTATACGCCCCAGATCGGTGAGCAGACCCCAGAGATGCTCACGCGCGAGAATCGCGAGACTTTGGCGCGAGAACTCCCCGCCTTAACCAAGAAATATCCCAAGCTGCTGATGAATGAAGGCATCGCGAGAACATTTTTAGCGCCGCCGGCAAATCCGGACGAGTGCTTATTCGCCAAGATGTCCGCAAATTATTCCGCTGACTTTAAGAGCCGCGTGGAACCTTGCGTTTTCGGAGGTAATCCGGATTGCTCACAATGTGGCTGCGCTATCAGTAGCGGGCTACACTGGATTCGCGGCGTGAAAGTCGTGGGCCCGCTAAAAGTGAAGCATTTTGTCGGCAGTTCGATTGGCGTCGGCTTGGCGGTAAACAAGCTTAGGTCAGGCGGATTGCGCCCATCGAGATGGAAGGGCGGCAAACCGGCGGCAACCGCGAAGCCGGATTTAGTACAACTTCAGCCCTAGGCTTCCTTGCCGCGTAAATTATTGCGATGAAATAACTCAGCTTACCCTAGGTAGTATCCCATGCCTTTTTACAGGCCTCCTTGTATATCAAAACTCTAACCCACTAATCTAAGCTGCCTGAGTCGTTGAATAAATAGGAGCAATCTTCGACGTTAGGCCTCGTTGCCGCCCGACAAGTTAATAGGCCTGTCGTGGTCGCGGCAAAACTATAAGGAGTGATAAGAATGAAAAAATATATTTTGGGGTTTTTGAGTGCCGCTGTCTTTCTGGTTCTTCCTTTTGTTACGGCTGCTTCTGACAAGGAAGACGACATCAACCGAACTCAGCGAGCGGCGGAAGTTTTCCAAGAGATTATGAATGCACCGGATGCAATATCGCCCGGCATTTTGGCGAAGGCGCACTGCATCGCGATCATTCCGGGCGAGAAGAAGTTCGCGTTCATTTTTGGAGCTAATTATGGGCGCGGAGTGGCGGTTTGCCGTACTGAGAACGGATGGAGTGCACCGATCTTTCTCGCCGTGGAAGGCGGGAGCTTCGGATATCAGGCTGGCGGCTCGTCCACTGATCTGATCCTTCTGTTCATGAACGATCACGCGCTGGGCCATCTGCTTGCCGATAAGTTTAAGCTGGGTGGCGATGCTTCCGTGGCAGCAGGTCCTGTAGGCCGCAATGCCACTGCGAGCACCGACATTTCGCTGACAGCCGAAATTTTGTCCTATTCGCGCAGCAAGGGAATTTTCGCGGGCGTGAGCCTAGATGGAACGGTGGTCCACGCGGATAAGAGTGGAGACGAGTCGATGTATGGCCCGGGGGTATCGCGCCATGACGTTCTACGCGGTGGCGTTCCTGTTCCAGAATCCGCGCGTCCGCTCATCGGTGAATTAGACCGGTACTCTCGATAATAGTCCCACAAATTTCCGGGTGAGGAGGCTTGAAAGAGCCTCCTCGACTCGCGTTTCCCGGCAGTTCAATCTCTAGCTGTCCCGACCTCTGAACCCTTACCCCTGCAATTGTCAAGATGAGCCACGCTGTACCCGTCTTCAAGTAAGATATCTGCGATTCATATCCAATGGCCCGCGAATCTCTCATCGACTTCTTTTCGGAATATTTCCTTGGAACCGATGTTGCGTTCACATCCCACCGCGGTTATCGATCCAACCGCTGGACCTATCGACAAGTCGGCGCTGATGCTCGGCGATTTGCTCGGGAACTTGAGTCGAGGCAAATTGTGAAGGGCGACGCTGTTCTTCTATGGGCCGAGAATTCCGCGGAGTGGGCTGTCGTGTTTTTGGGATGTTTGCTGCGAGGCGCGGTGGTGGTCCCGATCGATCGGCTTTCCACCAGTGATTTTTCTTCGCGCGTGGCGGACCAGGTGAAATCGAAATTAGTTGTTTACTCAGAGGGAGTACCCGCGATTGGTCTGGGCGTTCCACACTTAGCTATTGAATCGCTTCCGGCAGCCATCGCGCGGCACTCGGATTCGAATTACGCTTCTCCACAAATTTCGCGTCAGGATATCTTGGAGATCGTCTTCACTTCCGGCACAACCGCGGAGCCGCGCGGGGTTGTGATCACGCATGGAAACGTACTCGCAAACATCGAACCGCTTGAGCGCGAAATCCAAAAATATCTGCGCTATGAAAGAATCTTCCATCCGCTGAGGTTTCTGAACCTCTTGCCGCTTAGCCATATTTTTGGGCAGATGCTGGCGTTGTTTGTCAGCCCGATATTGGCCGCCGACACTATTTTCCGTGAATCGTTGAAACCCGCGGATTTGCTGGAGACCGTACGGCGCGAGCACGTTTCGGTGCTAATTGCAGTTCCACGATTGGTCGAGTCTTTGCAGAGAGAAACTGAGCGGCAAATGGAAGCGGAAGGTCGGCTCACAAAATTCAAAGAAGATTTGGCGAATTCGGAAAATGAACACTTCTTGTTGCGTTGGTGGAGGTTCCGGCGAATCCATCGCTCGCTCGGATGGAAATTCTGGGCATTTATTTCTGGCGGCGCGGCTCTTCCAGACCAAACAGAAACTTTCTGGAATCGCCTGGGATATGCGGTTATTCAAGGCTATGGGCTGACGGAGACCACCTCGCTGATCAGCCTGAATCATCCATTCCGCTCCGATAAAGGTTCCATCGGCAAACTTTTTCCCGGAATGGAGATGAAACTGGATGCGACCGGAGAGATTTTGGTTCGCGGTGAAAATATCGCGGCCGGCTATTGGGGTGGCCAGCAACGTCAGCCGGTCGTCGGCGAAGATGGCTGGTTCCACACGGGGGACCTGGGGCAAATAGACGATCAAGGACGTCTTTTCTTTAAAGGCCGCCAGAAAAGTGTGATTGTCACTTCTGCTGGAATGAAGATTTATCCGCAAGATCTCGAGCGTGCACTTTGCGAACAATCGGGAGTGAAGGAAAGCGTGGTTATCGCGCTTGAGCGAGATGGAAATGCAGAACCCTGCGCCGTCTTGTTGCTGGAAAATCCCCGCGTGGATCCTCGGGCCGCGATTCAAAACGCGAATAAGTCACTCGCCGAGTTCCAGCAGATTCGTCAGTGGTTCGTGTGGCCCGAGCCGGACTTTCCTCGCACACCCACTCAAAAGCCGCTGTTACCGCGCATACGGGCCGCCGTGGCAGAGGCAAAGCTCAGCACGCAGACTGAAACCCCGGGCGCCAGTCCACTCGGTGAGCTGGTGGCACGCATTACCGGCCATCCCTTGAGCGCTCTTTCACCCGGCACGGCTCTGGACGCGGAATTGAATATGAGCTCACTGGATCGCATGGAACTGATGAGCGCCCTCGAGGGACGCTACCAAGTTGATTTGAATGAAGAGACGTTCAGCGAGATTAAAACGGTCGGCCAGCTGGAGGAATTGTTACAGAATCCATCCGCATCGCGTCGCGATTACAGCTATTCGCGGTGGGGCCAAAATTGGCTGGTGACATGGATACGGCTTGCGGTTTACTACCTGTTGGTTTGGCCCGCGACTTATATCCTCGCCGCTCCTCGCGTGAAAGGACGGGAAAATCTGCGCGGACTGAATGGTCCCGCCCTGGTTGTCTCCAATCACGTCACATACGTCGACATTGGATGGATCCTCGCTGCGCTGCCCGCGAGATTCCGCCACCGTCTTGCAACCGCCATGAGGGGCGAGCGGCTGCGAGAGATGCTCCATCCATCTGCAGAGTTGAATCTGTTTCAGCGCCTTACAGAGCACCTGCGATATTTTCTTGTGATTGCGCTTTTCAACGTATTTCCGCTGCCCAGAGAATCGGGATTCCGTCGCAGCTTTTCTTTCACGGGCGATCTCGCCGACCGTGGATGGAACATCCTGATATTTCCGGAAGGTTTGACCACTCCTGACGGACAGCTACACGATTTTCGCGCCGGTATCGGCCTGCTGGCGACGCAACTGCAATTGCCTGTAATACCCATGCGGCTAGACGGCCTGTTCGACTTGCGCCAGGCAGAACGCATCATCACCCGCCCCGGGCATGTTCGCGTGACGATCGGCAAGCCCGTCCGCTTCGCACCAGATCGGGAAGCCCAGGAAATTGCCAGCGAACTGAAGCGACGAGTCGCAGAGTTGTAAGCAAGCGGCGATCGAATTCTGGAATATGTCCGAAGAGTCAAACACAACGGTGGGCAAAGGATGGCGCGCCCGGAGAGAGTCGAACTCCCGACCTTTTGGTTCGTAGCCAAACGCTCTATCCAGCTGAGCTACGGGCGCGTGTTGAGATTATCTCCTATCACTTCTTTGAATTAAAGATTTTTCGTCCACCGGCAAAGCGGATTCCCGCTAACCTCTCACACAGTGACGGCTCACCAGTGTCGACGACCGAGTCGAACTGCAGAATAGGCGAGCACCAAGCAAAATGTAATCTGCGCGGCGGGATCGAGGGATGACGCGACGCCCTTAAGTTTAGATCTCGCGAGCCTGCACGACGAACCGCAAGGGAGCAGGGCCAACGAAATTGAAGGGGTAGCAAGTTACAAGAGTCAATGTGCGCTGGTCGATGTTCTTCAGAACTGCTACGTTATTGGGTTCAACGACACGAATAGAGTCCACCAGGTAACGGTGATCTCCCGTGAGCGTCTTCAGGATAATGACGTCCTCCTGTTCTACGTCTTTCAGCGAGCGGAATAAAGTGTCGCGGTGTCCGGCGATGCCAATATTCCCGATTCCGTCAGCCGGGAGAGCTGTTCCGGGAATATGTCCAACGGCGCGACGCAAGGTGCCATCATCAACGCCTTCCAGCACAGGCGTTTCGATTCCAAGCCGAGGAATTTCCAGAATTCCGAGCAGTGATTCGGAGCTTGGAGTTACTGTCATTGACAGTCCTGAGACGGGCGCTGCCGGCGCCGAATCTTGCGGCGTGGAAGAGGGAATTTTTTCTTCAGTGATAGCTTGGAGCGACGGCGTTTTACTCGTATGCTGAGTGAGTTGAGAATTGAATTGCCGAATTTCTGATGCGCGATACATGTGCGCTTGAATTACCAGAACACCGTAACCACCGAGAATCAGAAAACCAGCGACCGAAGAAACGATCGATAATTTTCGAAGAAACGAATTTAGCGTCATCGAACCTTTCCTTCCTCGCCCGGCTTCGAACCGAGGAGGAGCTAACGCTCCGATAACGCCAGAAGGCGCAAAACAACTGGTTGGGCGCGCATGCCTGGGGACCGTAAAGAGACGATTGACAGTCGCCATCACTTAATTACCTCGTCCGCTTGCGCGCCCTGGTTTCTTCGCTCATTTTGCCAATAGTTCCAGGTTATGCGGCCTTGCGTGAAAGTAAACGAAGGCCAAGTCCGAGCCCAATCAGCAGCATCCCACTAAGAGCAGCAAGCGGCATCTCGCTCGCCGTCTTGGGCAGCGTATTGTCCGGAGGTTGCTCCTGCGCAATTATGACTTCGCCTGATTCAACTTCTTCTCCGCTCGGCTTCTCTGCTCTCACCTGAGCATTCTCAAATGCCTGGGCGGCAGGTTCTTGCGCAGAGGTGATCGGCGTGTTGTTATTAGCCTCAGTGAAGAGCACCGGCTCATTTGTGGATTTGGCTAATTCGACCGCTCGTGACTTGGGATATACAAATTCGCGGCCGTAATTTTCCCCGGGGTAAAACCAGGTCTTTATGGCCACGGGAGTACCTTCAGACGTCTCTGCGAATGTGATCACGGTTTTGCCTGTTGCGTTCCGCCGATAGTCAGTGATGGCCAAAACCGTCGCATACAAATGCGTTTCATTCTGATCGAAAATCTGAACAATCGCGCGATCAGAACGCGAATCTAGCAGTTTGAAAACATAAGTACCCGCCGGAAGTACGATCGGCCCATCCGATCCCGGGACCTCGAACGAATCGCTGAAAGTGAATGTAGTTTTTTTATCCCAGTTGTCCGCTTTGGTCGCGACTGATAGTGTGCATAACAGAAAACCGAAACAAAGCGCCATCAAGGTTGTTTTTATAAACTTCACATTAAATCTCCTCTGGGCCGCCGCCTTTTTTTCTCCGTGAAACGGCCACATCTACTGACTTCGGGGATCTATTAACCAATATTGCCCCCTAAAACGGCATACCGTGCGCCCTTTAAAAGCGCCAAATTTCTTCTGTATCTGGAAAATATAGAAAGGACTTAAGTTAGACACGACGTGCTGAAAAAATCTCTCAATCAGGGAAACTGTGTTTCCGAGGGCATGATGCTTTTAATCACCCATTTCCTCATCCAGTTTTCCAAGGGTGGGAATCTGGCGTCGTACGCGGTCAACGTCATCGAGGTACTGAAGCGATCTTTCCTTGAAGTCCCAATTTCGCGGCGCGTGTTTACGCGTTGTAATCCATGCCCATGTTGCAATTGCGGAGAGCAAAATAACGACCAATGTAGCGCAGGCTTCCAGTAGAGTCATGATGTTTGGCCCTTCCCGATATTAAATATGCGCTACGATTGTTGTCTTCCGATACATCCTGTAAGAATCTTCTGTGACAATTCTCCGGAGAAGGTTCGAGAGCGATAGATTTGAAAAAATTAAGTTGAAAAAGAAAGCCTGGTTCCCGGAGGTGCGGTCCGAATCTAGCAGCTTTCGGGCCACCAGCATTGTTCACATGGCTATAACATTCCATTAACAATCAGTCGGTAGCGTCGGACGCTCTAACCGTGTCACCGCAGCTAAAACTTAAATTGGAAACTTGGCGAGGTGAGGGATGAGTACGTCAGCACCCACCGTTCTAGATCAGAAGATTGGAGCTGGACCAGGCCGCATCGGGATGCTTGTGTTCGGAGTCGCCTTGGTCATTGGGTTGATTTATGCCGGCAGCCATCTCCTATCAGACCTTTCGCAGATGCATTCGACTTCGGTGGGACCTTACATTTTGCTCGGCGTCGCTCTTCTAATCGCTTTGGGGTTCGAGTTTGTGAACGGCTTCCACGACACGGCTAACGCGGTCGCGACCGTGATTTATACTCACTCGCTAGAGCCGCACGTGGCGGTAGTTTGGTCTGGAATGTGGAACTTCGTGGGAGTGATGCTATCCAGCGGTGCCGTCGCGTTTGGCATCGTTTCGCTGCTTCCGGTGGAGTTGATTCTGCAGGTCGGAAGCAAAGCCGGATTCGCCATGGTTTTTGCGCTGTTGGTTGCCGCAATTATATGGAACCTGGGAACTTGGTATTTCGGACTGCCGTCTTCCAGTTCGCACACTCTTATCGGCTCCATTATTGGTGTGGGGATAGCAAACCAACTGATGTCGGTGAAGACAGGTACTAGCGGCGTGGACTGGGGACAGGCGGCGAACATCGGCAAGTCGCTGGTTCTTTCGCCCATAGTAGGATTTGTGGTAGCGGGTGGTTTGCTATTGCTCATGCGCAAACTGATTCCGAGCAAGGCGCTTTATGAAGCGCCCAAGGGAGATGAACCGCCTCCGTTCTGGATCCGCGGGCTTTTGGTACTCACCTGCACTGGCGTGAGCTTTTTTCACGGCTCTAATGACGGCCAGAAAGGCATGGGGCTAATCATGCTAATTCTAATCGGAACTGTGCCAACTGCTTACGCTGTGAATCATGCGGTCACCTTCTCCCAGTCACAAGACTTCGTTGCGGTATCCACCCAGACGTCGGGGGTCTTGGACCATTACGTTTCGTCGAGCGCTGTAATCGGCGATCCCAGAGATGAGGTAACAGACTACATTCGTTCAAAGCAATTTACGCCAAACACCATGCTCGCGCTGCGCAGTTTGGTGAACGGAATCGGAACGGAAATCTCGCAGTATGGCGAACTCAAGGGTGTCCCACAGGATAAGGTTCGCAACTTCCGCAACGACATGTATGTCGTGAGCGAAGCGCTGCGGCTGATGAAGAAGACCGGGAAGCCGGAGTTTTCAACGGCCGACGCCGCGGTCATAGAGAACTACAAGAAGCACATCGACAACGCCACTAAATTTATCCCCACCTGGGTGAAGGTGGCGGTGGCCATTTCGCTGGGTTTGGGAACGATGATCGGCTGGAAGCGCATCGTGGTGACAGTTGGCGAAAAAATCGGCAAAGAGCATCTGACCTACGCCCAAGGAGCCGCTGCCGAAATCACTGCGATGGCCACAATCGGAGCTGCCGACGGATTCGGATTACCCGTTAGTACTACACACGTGCTTTCTTCCGGTGTAGCAGGGACGATGGCGGCGAATCATTCGGGTCTGCAATGGGGCACGGTCAAAAATCTGTTAATGGCCTGGGTGCTCACTCTCCCCGCGTCTATATGCTTGGCGGCAGGTCTTTTCTGGACGTTCACAAGGCTGAGCCGCTAGCTGCGTCCGATCAGATATAGCAATGGGCCTCAGGATGCGAAGACTGTTTTTTCTTATAATCGTGGTTTCCTGCCTTGCTGGTTTTTCCGAAAACGTTTTCGCGCAGAAATTGCCATCTGATATTTGCGCTCGTCCCTCCCCTGGGAGCGTTGTTCCAGAGCCGGAAGATATCCGAAGTCAGAACGGCGTGTTGAAAGTGAATTTAATGGTCCGCAGTGTGAGCGAACCAGGTAAACCTCTTCGTTTTTGTTACGCGGCGGAGGACGGCAGCGAGTCGCCGACGCTAAGGCTACATCCGGGCGACCTTCTCATTTTGAATCTAAAGAATGATTTGGCGGGCCCGGGCTCCGCGGACGCCGTGGATGCCCACGCTAAAAATCACAGCAGAAGCGCCAAAGCATCAGATCCTTGCATAAGCGGCGCAATGAATTTGACTTCCACCAACCTTCACTTTCACGGTTTGACGGTTCCAGCCGATTGCCATCAAGACGAAGTTTTGAAGACCTCCATTCAGCCGGGCGATCCGCCGTTCGAATATCGCTTCCGCATTCCAGAGAACGAGCCGCCCGGGCTTTACTGGTATCACCCCCATATTCATGGATTCAGTACCAAGCAAGTGCTGGGCGGATTGTCGGGAGCCATGATTATCGAAGGAACCGAGCGCGCAAATCCTGAGGTCGCGGGATTGCCAGAGCGGGTGCTGGTAATTCGCGATCAGGATTTGATGAATCCGAATTTGCCTCCCAGTAAATCAGAACCCGTGATCGGGCGGATGCTCATCGATCATGATGGAGACGCGGCAAACAACGGCACCGGGTTCGGTAAGCCCGCCAAAGATCTTTCAATTAATTTCGTGCCGGTACCCTATCCGGATTATCCGACCTCGCAAATAAAAATGAAACCTGGCGAGCGGCAATTCTGGCGGGTTCTAAATGCCTCGGCGATTACTTATCTCAATTTGGCAGTCCTTTTTAAAAAAGTTCCTCAGAAACTGGGAATTGTGGCCCTGGATGGTGTTCCGCTGAACAATAATGGTCTTATCGGAAATTTTGTGGATTGGGAGAACCACATCGGTGTTCCGCCTGGCGGCCGTGTGGAATTCATAGTGCAGGGTCCGCCATTGGGCGTATCGGGCTTGTTGGTTACCCGAACGGTGGACACCGGGGTGGGAGGAGAAAACGACCCGAACCGCGCTCTCGCAACAATCATAGCCGCGGAAGACGCCCCGAACCTGCACTCCGCGCTAGATGCCTCGCCTCAGCCTCTTCCTCCATCCAATGTGCCATGGCTCGGAAGCGTAGCGCCGGTGCGAACTCGGCGTCTGTATTTTTCAGAGAAGCTGCTGGATCCCAACGATCCCAATAGCGCGACCACGTTCTTCATCACGGTTGAAGGTCAAACTCCGACTCCGTTTGATCCTAGTTCCGGGGTTCCGAATATTGTTGTGAAGCAGGGCGACGTGGAGGATTGGATTATCGAGAATCGCTCCACCGAATTGCATGCTTTCCACATTCACCAAATCCATTTCATGCTGCTCGATTGGGTTGGAACGCCGGTGAATGAGCCCTTTCTCCGCGACACGATTAATGTGCCGTACTACGACGGGAGGGCACTTCAATATCCGTGGGTGAGGGTGCGTATGGATTTTCGCGATCCAAACACCGTCGGCCTATTTCCTTACCATTGCCACCTGCTTGAACATGAAGACGGAGGGATGATGGGGCTTATCCGCGTGGAACCCGCATACGCGGATCGGGCCAAAAGTCAAAACCCAAGGAAGAGCGGCGCGATTGGTCACACGAAAGTCAGCAAATGAAATTCAACTGGAGCGTAGCAATAAGCTTCCACCAATTACACGACAATAATCCGTCGGCAATCGTTTTTGGTTAACCGTTTGTTACTCCACGGATAATTAAATAAAAAATATATTTTGGTTTTTCATCCACGATTTTTTCCCGCAGAATCGTTCGTCTTCATCGTTCATTCACGGAAGAAAAATCCTGCTGCAATACGACGACGCTACTACTTGCTTCCGCTCGAAGCTTGCAGAAAGAAAAGAGGAGGGTGAATGTCCTACAAGCAGGTCATTTCCAAGTCCAAGAAATATTTCCGCATCGGATTGACATCTCTGGCGATTTTTCAATTTTCACTTGGTGGCCCGTTGGCTAGTTCCGCTCAAGCTCAGCAGAACAACGACGGCAATACCACGACTCCAATTAAACACGTAATCGTGATTATCGGTGAAAACCGAAGCTTTGATCACGTGTATGCCACTTATCAGCCGCCAGCCGGGCAGAAAGTTCACAATCTTCTCTCGGAGGGCATCATCAACGCCGATGGCACTCCGGGGCCCAATTTCTCCGTGGCCACTGCGTTCCATGCCGTTGACAAACAGCCCAACCCATTCTTGCTGAGTCCAATGGGCAAATCTCTATACCCTGTTCTGCCTACTCCTTTGACCGCCGGTGCACCGACGGATCCGTATGTACCTACCGTATCGGAAGCGCAGAAAGACGAAACTGCGCTGGCACCGGGTTACTACAAATATTTGACCACCGGCGGGACCGGTCTACCCAAGTATTCGCCCGATACGCGCATTCCCGACGTATTTAATCTGCAGCCCGGGCCTTTCCAGCTTAGTGTTGGCATGCCTTATGATGCGTATACGGCGAGCCCAGTGCACCGCTTCTACCAGATGTGGCAGCAGCTGGATTGCAATGTCGAATATGCCACTGAAACCAATCCGGTAGGTTGCAAAGCGGACCTCTTCCCGTTTGTCGAAGTCACCATCGGAGCCGGTTCCAACGGTTTGCCGGTACCTTCGCCGTTTACAGAAGAGACCACCGGTGAAGGCTCAGCAGCAATGGGCTTTTACAACGTCCAAAAGGGCGATGCTCCCTACATGCTTCAACTCGCGCAGCAATACACTCTCGACGACAATTTCCACCAGTCGATCATGGGCGGAACTGGCGCAAACCACATCGCGCTCGGATTTGGCGACGCCATTTACTTTAGCGATAGCAACGGCAACCCGGCGACCCCTCCGGAAAACGAACTTGTATGGAAAGGCTCGCCCGATGCTGGCGTTGTAAACGAAATCGAAGATCCGGACCCGGCAGTTAACTCAAATAACTGGTACACCGAGGACGGATACGGCGGCGGGGGTTATGGGTCTCCCGTATATGGCGGCGGGTCCTATGTGAATTGCTCAGACATCACCCAGCCCGGAATTCCAGCGGTTCTGGAATACTTGAGCAAGCTGCCTTACCAAGTGA
This sequence comes from uncultured Acidobacteriota bacterium, assembly GCA_963838475.1. Taxonomy (GTDB): domain Bacteria; phylum Acidobacteriota; class Terriglobia; order Acidiferrales; family UBA7541; genus Palsa-295. The sequence goes on along the minus strand of CAWIRJ010000001.1, from coordinate 1,980,527 downwards.
ATCCTAACTGCGAGCCAAACCACTATTATTTGGTGAACAACTACAATCCCGGATACTTTGGCGATGGCAGCAACGCTTACACCGACCACTTTGTTTACAACACTCCCTTCACGATTCCCGGCTCAACCGTGCGCAGCATCGGGGACGAGCTGCTAGAGGCCGACATCTCGTGGAAGTATTACGGCGACCAGTGGGATCGATATCTGAAGGATAAGTATCAACTGAATTATGGAGACTACGGCACGCTGAGCGATGAATATTGCAACATCTGCAATCCGTTCCAATATCAAACATCGATCATGACCAATGCCGCTGTACGAACTGCACACCTGCAGGACACAACCAATCTGTATGCAGACATCAAGAGTGGGAACCTGCCGGCCGTTTCATTCGTGAAGCCCAGCGGATTCGTCGACGGTCATCCAGCATCTTCCAAGCTGGACCTGTTCGAAGGATTCGTGAAGAAGATCGTGGATGCAGTTCAGGCCAACCCGACACTCTGGCAAGACACTGCAATCTTCGTCACCTTTGATGAAGGCGGCGGTTACTATGATTCTGGTTACGTTCAACCGCTCGACTTCTTCGGAGACGGCACGCGTATTCCCCTATTGGTCATTTCACCGTTTACCCAGGGTGGACACGTATCGCACCTCTACGGCGATCATGTTTCTATCCTGAAATTCGTCGAGCGGAACTGGGGACTCGGCCCGATCACGAAGCGCAGCCGCGATAATTTCCCCAATCCGAAAGTGAACGGCAGCAATCCCTATGTACCGACAAACAGCCCGGCGTTAAGCGATCTGTTTGAAATGTTCAATTTCAGTTCGTCGACCGCTGCGGCAGCCAGCAACGGCGGAAAATAATGTAAGTAGTCTTTAACCTGCGCTGAGCGGCTTTGTCCGCTCAGTACCTTAAAGGGACTGGCGCCAATCTCTCCTCAGGGTGGCGCCAGTCTTGTTTTTCCGCTGCTTGCTCTCGGCGTCCCATCCCTTCTGTCACCGCAACAAATTGTAGTCACCAGTGTTTACTGCTATGTGTCCATGTATATCGGCTTGCGGTCGGGACGTCCGAATACCCGCCCGGAAATTACTGTCGAAATACAGGATTCCGGGGATTCCAAGCGTACTCGCGGGTCAGCATGATAACAGACGCCGAAACTCAAAGTTACGCAATGTAGCCCAGCCTTGCGGTTAACCCAATAAATAATCAGCGGTAGCTAAAATCTTTTCAAATCTATTACGAGGAGAGCCCTTGAAAAATTACCGTTCCATCACCACTTCGAAATTCGCGCTCACGCTCTTAAGCTTCGCCCTTTTGCTCCTACTGCCGGGCATCGCACTTGCTCAGGATGCAGATCAACAAGACGCTGATCCCCCCAGCCGTGTTGCCAGACTCAACTTCATCCAAGGCTCCGTTTCATTTCAACCAGCCGGAACATCGGATTGGCTGGATGCAAATCCAAACCGTCCGCTCACGACGGGCGATCAGCTTTGGGCCGACCAGGATTCGCGAGGCGAACTGCATCTGGGCGGTAGTGTCCTGCGCATCTCCGGGCAAACCGCAGTTTCTTTTCTAAACCTAAACGACCAGGCCGTCCAGATTCAGGTGGCACAAGGCTCGGCCGATCTCCGTGTTCTGCATCTTGAGGACAACGAAAACTACGAGATCGATACTCCCAATGCCGCTTTTTCGATTTTGCGTCCCGGGGAATATCGCGTGGACGTAAGCCCAGACGGCACCTCCAGCGTCGTTAGCGTGGATAATGGCGATGGTGAAGTAACCGCTGGCGGCCAAGCCTACAACGTCGCCCGAGGCCAGCAATACACTTTCTCCGGAACTGACCAGGTCAGTTACGACGCTGAAGCGCTCCCGGAGCCAGATGACTTTCAGCGATGGAATATTCAGCGCGATCAACGCGAAGATCATTTGGCATCTGCGCAGTATGTTTCGCGCGACGTAATTGGTTACGAAGATTTGGACGACCACGGCACATGGCGTGACGATCCGACCTATGGCCACGTTTGGTTCCCGAATGGCGTCGCTGTGGGCTGGGCGCCCTATCATTACGGACATTGGGCGTTCGTCGCACCGTGGGGTTGGACCTGGGTCGAGGATGAGCCCTGGGGCTTCGCACCGTTCCACTACGGACGTTGGGCAATCGTCGGAGGCGGCTGGGGCTGGGTACCTGGTCCAATGCCTGTCGCCGGTGCTGTATTCGTAAGGCCCGTGTACGCGCCTGCGCTGGTCGCTTTCGTTGGCGGAGGCGGATTTGCCGCGTCGATCGAGATAGGCGGGGCTGCCGGAGTGGGAGTGGCTTGGTTCCCGCTGGGCCCGCGCGATGTCTGGGTTCCGTCTTATCACGTAAGCGCGGTTTACATGACGAATGTGAATATCACTAACACACGCATCGTCAACCGCACGGAAATTACGAATGTTTACAACACAACGGTAATTAACAGAACGACAAACGTGACGGCGAACCGAACCTACCAGTACCAAAGCTCGCCCGGGGCAGTTACCGCTGTTTCGAAGGCTGCATTTCAGAATGGCGAGCCGGTGGGCAAGGCAGCAGTCCAAGTAAATGCCCAAGAAATTCAACACGCTCGAGTAGTTCAAGCAGCGGCCGTCACGCCGACTCCGAGAGCCGTTGCTGGACCGAATGCTCCAGCTAAACCGTCGTCGCGTCCACCCACTGCGCTTGCGAACAGACCGGTAGTAACAAAAATGGCTCCGTCGGCGCGCGCAATTCCAGTGGGCCAGACTAAGCCGGCACCACGAACGGCTTACAAGTCGATGGCGAATGCGAAGCCCGCAACATCGCAACCGCCAGCTCGAACCGGAGCGGCGCAGCCAACCAATCGTCCGGCTGAATCTTCGGCGTCTCGCCCTCCGGCGGCGCAACCCAACCGGCCAGCCTCCGCTCCTGCGGAGAGACCATCCCCAGCTAATCGCGTAGAACCATCCGCTCGTACGAACGAGCCTGCTGTTCGCAACAATCAACCGGCTGCGAGACCAAATGAGCCCGCAGTGCGCGAGAATCAGCCTCCGGCTCGCGCGAACGAACCTGCAACACGGGAAAATCAACCCGCCGCAAGGCCAAATCAACCACCGGCACGGGAAACGCAACCTCCTGCTCATATAACTGAAGCACAGCCAAACAGAACAGCACCTCCGCCGAATCGGACTCAACCGCCCGCACACGAGAGTCAGTCACCCGCGCGGACGAATGAGACGCCAGCGGAGAAACCGGCTCCCAACCGAACACCGCCGCCGACCCACGAAAACCAGCCAAGGCAAACACCGCCTGCGGAAGCAAAGCCTGCTCCTAACCGACCGGCACCTGAAGCGAAGAAGACAGCCCCGCCGCCGAAGGAGACAAAACCTCCGGCCAAGACTAAAGATGAAAAGGACAAAGACAAAGAACCGAAGCACTAGATCGATTGTTTTGGTTCAGACGAGAACACGGCTTCGAGAAATCGAGGCCGTGTTTTTTTTTCCTGAAGGGTTAATGTTGGACTTGGGAAACCAACTGCCCGGTCACGTGGATTTCGACTTCGACGGTATCGTTTGCTCGCAGCAAAAAACTGCTCGGATTTTTGAGGCCCCATTTAATATACGGAACGGAAATTTTTGTGTCGGCTTGAATCATCCCGCTCGGCAGGCGCTGAACGGCAAGCGCGACGGTAGCTTCGTGCTCTTGCCCATGAATTCGGAAGACGCCCGATAATTCCACTTGTGACGAACCTCGCGGATTGACTGTGCCCTTTATTTGCTGCGCAACAAAAACAATCTCAGGGTATTTCTGACTTTCTAAAATTTCTTGATGCATCTTCTTATCACGGCCTTTGTTGCCGGTGTCGGCGCTGGTGGCGTCCGCGGTAATCTGTCCGCTCGCTTTGCCAGCGGCGGGATCAAAGCTTAGCTGGCCGTCTTTAAGTTTGAATGTTCCCTCGACCGTGTGAAGAGTGGTGTCCAGAGTAAATTTAATCGTAGATTGGGCGGGATCTAAATTGAATACACTCGAACCAGCCGTTTGCGCGCAAGCCGCGAAAGCTAACAAAAGGAAGCTTGCGAAAGCCGCGACAATATATCGCGCCGCGAAACTTCTGGCGAGGTACGGTCGAAGAAAATTTGGCCGATCAAAAGTTCTGGAAGGTTTATCAGCTACTTCAACGGGGCTTGTTCTCCGCACGATCAAGCTCGCAGCACTTGCCAACCGAGGCCTAACATCTCCGTCGCATGCAAGCTCTCATTCATGGTTTGCGACATATGCGCAGACATCATTTTCGAAAACAGCGCGGGCTTGCGCGAAAATAGTCGAAGTACTTTTCTTCGCACCCATGCGCTCTGGTCCATCAGAAGCAGCAGCCGGGTCATTCGCCACGGAGCCGCCGAGATTTCGCGATGCTTGGCTTCGTAATGGGCCAAGTCCTCTTGCGCGATAGCTTCAGCAACTACGATGGCTTGCTCGAAAGCAAGGCTCAATCCAAGCCCAGCGATTCCATCCACGGTAAACGATGCGTCTCCCACGAGCGCCACGTTTGCACTCACCACCCGACGAGCGCGGCCGAGTGCGGTCACGCTCCCCAACTCCGCTGTGCGAGGACGCGCCCTGTTTAAACGCGCCGCTACCGCTGGAAAATAACCTAAACCACGTTCGATTCGCAGCTTTGGATCGTGAGATAGGAGCGCAACGCACACTTCGTCGTCGCCCGTAGGCGTGACGAACATCTGACAGCGAGGACCCCAATGAACCTCAACCAGATCGGTCCAGGGAGGCGCAGCGTAGTGCCGGGAGAATCCGAACCGGGAGTACCGCGGATATTTAGAACTCATACTGGCCCATTCTCCGACACGTGAATTGTGACCGTCGGCCCCAACGAGCCATTGGCATGTCGTACGCGAGCGGTCTACAAACACGCCGCGCCCGTCAAAGCCCGTAATCTGAGCTCCCCATCGAAATGCAACGCCGAGCTCGCTTGCTCGCTCGACCAATAACGAATGCAGCGTACTACGCCGCACTCCATATCCTGTGCCGTGAGAAATTCTCGCGCTAGCAGATGATTCTTGGTCTAAAAAAGAAATGCCACGGAATGGGTATCCGTGGCATGAGTCCAATTTGACGCCGAGCCTGGCTAAGTTTGCAACGGCGCCGGGGAGCAATCCTTCCCCACAGGCTTTTGCTATCGGAGGCTTTTTGCAATCTACAACTTCTACACAGAGTCCTTTAAGAGTCGCTGCAATCGCCGTCGCGATTCCAGCAGGTCCCGCGCCAATAACCAGGACATCCGCGCGCTTGGCCAGTCGAGGCCGCCTTTCACCATCTTAGAAGTACCAGCTCGGAGCAGAATCCCGGCCCCATGGCTGCGAGTATGCTCAACGAACCAGGTTCCGGGCGCCGGTTCATGTAAACATCTTCAAGGACCAGAAGCACCGACGTTGATGAAATGTTGCCGACCTTGCGCAAGCATTCCCATGAAGCGGCCAGATCTTTTTCGTTCAAACCCAACGCAGTGGCTGTGGCCTCCAGAACCTTCGGACCGCCGGTATGCATAACCCACGTCTTGATGTCGCTTCTCTTGTGGCCCTGTTCGGCCAGAAACGCATCCACGTCTTTGCCCAAGTGCTTTACAACGGTGTCTGGAACCTCCGGCGATAATACGATGCGGAAGCCTTTCTCAGAGATGTCCCAACCCATGACCTTCTCCGTATGCGGGTAGAAAATCGATTTGGTGGCCAGAATTTCGGGCCCGTCGGACTTCCTGTTGGATCCAACAACGATCGTTGCCGCCGCGCCGTCTCCGAACAACATGGCCGAAATCAAGTGAGCCATGGAAAGATCGTCGCGCTGCAGAGTCAGCGAACACAATTCGACGGAGAGCAATGCTGCCGCTTGATCCGGATAGCCGTGTACATAATCCGCAGCGCGAGCAATGCCCGCGGCGCCCGCTACGCAACCCAATCCAAATATGGGGATGCGCTTAATGTTTGTCGAAAGTCCCATTCGATTTACGAGTCGCGCATCAATGGAAGGAGCAGCTATTCCGGTTACTGACGTAACAAAAATGGCGCTCAGTTCCTTCGGTTTCATACCGGCCGCGTGGAGCGCCTTGCATAGAGCTTCTTCGCCCAGTTCGAGCGCGTGGTCAATCCACGCGTTGTTGGCTTGGCCCCAGGTAGTTAGGTTCTCGTAAAAATCGAGCGTGTGAACGAGATAACGCCCTTCCACTTTCATGCTCTCGTCAAGGCGATCGAGAATATCCGGATTGGCTAGCCGGTGCCGCCAGTCATTTTTCAAAGCGTCCGTCAAGACCTGCTGGTTGTAATAATTTTCAGGAAAAGCACTCGCAACGCTGGCAATCCTCATCTAGTCTCCCCTCAATTGTTGGCGTGACTGCGCATAATACCCCGACTCGGGACAATCTCCCACGTCGTTTTGAAACTTCTTAGCGCTTCTTATAAATACTACGAACACATTCCGGGCCGGTCCTTCCCACCACAATCCAGAAAAACACCGGCTATTAATAGGCTTGATTCAGACTCCGATAGATGAATGCGGCGCAAGAAATTGACACAGCCACGAACACAGACCCCTGCCAGAATTCCAATATACAAAATTTCCCCACGCCGAAAAGTGCGGCATAAACCATGGTGCAGCCGATAATCCAGTCTATCAGATTTCGGCCCAAGTCTTTAGTAGGCGATAAATCTTTTACAATTGCCGCAATCGGCTTCCAGCCGGAGGCATCCGGCCTGACCCGGCGGTAAAACTTTACGAGGGTATCATTAGGCTCGGCAGGGGTTAAAAGAGTTATCAGCATCCACACCGTCGTAGTTATCAACGTGGTTGCCAGAGTCTGCTTGGCGAAAACGGCCGGTTCCGAACCGTGGAACGGCGCAATCACTCGAAACGTCACTGAAACGATTAGCGCCGTCGTCATCGCCGCAATCTCACTCCATGCGTTGATCCGCCACCAGTACCAACGCAGCAAATAAACGCTCCCCGTTCCCGCCCCCACTTCCAGCAAAATCTGCCAGCCCGCGCGAATCGAAACAAGCTCCCACGAGACCCATGCTCCTGCGATGACAAGAAGCGCTGTGGTCCAGCGCGAAACAGAAACATAATGCTTTTCGGTCGCGTCGCGCCTCACAAATCTTCGGTAAAAATCCGAGACCAGATACGAGCTGCCCCAATTCAGGTGCGTTGCGATTGTCGACATAAAAGCCGCAAGAAACCCTGCAACCAAAAGCCCGCGGGCCGCGCGCGGTAAATGGTCAACCGCCAGCAAGATATACCCCGACTCCGGCCGGGCAAGTTGGGGATATAACACCACGACGGCAAGAGCACCTATGACCCATGGCCACGACCGCAACGCATAATTCGCGAAATTAAACCATAAAACCGAAAGTAGCCCTTCACGTTCATTGCGCGCGCTTAGAATGCGCTGTGCAATGTATCCTCCTCCTCCCGGCTCGGCCCCTGGATACCAAAAGGCCCACCACTGCACACCCAGATATACGCAAAAAGTGATCACCGGGATTGTCCATAATGCTTCGCTTGCGAAACCGCGCGAAAAGTCCGGGAAGAACGAAGTGATGTTCGCCGCACCGGGACCCGCCGACTTCTGCATTGCCGCAAGCTTGGACAGCAATTCGGTCATTCCGCCGGCAGCGCGCACACCATACCAGGCCACCGCGATCACGACCCCCATCTTCAGCACAAACTGAAATAAGTCCGTCCACAGCACTCCCCAAAGCCCGCCCAGCGAAACGTACAAACCTGTAAACGGAATCAGAAAGAACACGCAAAGAGCGAGTGATCGACGGTCATCCAGCCCCATTACAACGCTGACAATCGTGGTCATAGCTTTCGTGACCCACCCCAGAATCACGCAATTAATCAGCAGACCAAGGTACAACGCGCGAAATCCACGCAGGAAAGCGGCAGGCTTCCCCGCGTAACGGAGTTCGGCAAATTCAACGTCCGTCAGCAGTCCTGCGCGAACCCATAGCCGTGCGAAAAGAAAAACAGTCATCATGCCGGCCGGTAGCATGCTCCACCAAATCCAATTCCCCGCGATTCCAAATCGATAAACCAAGCCGGTAACTACCAAAGGGGTGTCCGCAGCAAAGGTCGTCGCCACCATCGAAGTCCCGATTAACCACCAAGCCGCGCGCCGTCCGGAGACAAAATAGTCAGCCGTGCTGCCGCTTGATCGTTTACGGAAATATAATCCTTGCAGAAGTGTGAATAGGAGATAGGCCGCGACTACAGCCCAGTCGGCAAGAGTTAGTCTCATGTAGGTCGGAACGGCCTAGTCTTATAGCGGATGAGTCAGAGAGTCAAAGAAAATTAGCGGTGCGAACTCAAACTGCAATCAGCCTAGTTCGAGAACTGGTCCAAAATCATCGCCCTAAAAGAAGAACCCCAGGCCTGGGGGCACAGGCCTGGGGTTTTGGGGGTTGAGGAGGGGCCGGGGAAGCTAGTTGAGTAACCTCGGGCTTAGTAATTCCAGCGCCGCATAACTATGGTTGCTCGAAAAATCATTTGAAGTGCCACCACCAAAATAGTGTCGCGCAACGTCTCCAGCCGGGCGCGCATATTTGTATCCTCCCAAGAACTGGAGAGCGCGATCACTTCTGCGTCGCGTTCCGACGTGAAACCGTGGTTAGCCAGTGCGCTCACGTTTCCCCCTCAATTGACTACATAAACCGGATTATCGTGCTCCACTCCGACCACCATCGATTTGAAGATGTCCACGTCCCAGCTATCTGCAATTCGCAATCTCACAATGTCGTTTGTTTCGGACATCAATCGCCCGCGCAACGGAACTCGCATGTTGCCTGCTACCACTCGAAGAACCACCGGCTGGCCCATCCAGGCTGCGTATCCACCTTCCATGATTTGCCCCCTTCAGTTCTTCCCTCGTACACCTGCATGTTCGTACAGGGCGCCGGAGTGGCCAATGGTACAGGGGGCTATTGTTGGTAGGAGAAAAGTACTAGGAGCGGGACCCTCGTTCGCGCGGAGTTTAATGTTATTGTCTTTAGAGGACTTACTGCCGAGTCGCTGGCAGAAGAGTTCCAGAAAAGGGCTAAATGATTGAATTCCTGAAGGAAATACTAGCCCGTCTTTACGACATCCGCGGCCTGCTCGATTGGGGCGGTACGTTAATGGTCTGCGTCATCGTCTTCGTCGAGACGGGAATGTTCGTAGGCTTTTTTCTGCCGGGCGATTCCCTGCTGGTCACCGCCGGGGTTTTTGCCGGCGCGGGAAAGCTACATTTGGCATGGCTGCTAGTGTGCGTCACTCTCTGCGCTATAGCTGGCGATCAATTGGGCTACTTCGTTGGCTGGAAGGCAGGGCCGAGCTTATTCCGTCGCGAAGATTCCAAATTCTTCAAGAAGCGCCACCTTACCAGGGCCCACGAATTCTACGAGCGCTACGGTGGTAAGACCATTATCCTGGCGCGCTTCGTACCCATTATTCGGACTTTCTGTCCCCCCGTAGCTGGCGCTGCAGGGATGAAGTATTCACGCTATCTCGTGTACGACATCATCGGAGGGATATGTTGGGTTTGGGGAATGATCCTGCTCGGGTTTACGATCGGCAAATCGGATCCGCACATAGACAAGCACATACATTATGTAATTGCGTCGGTCATCGTGGTCTCGCTTCTTCCTGCTGCTTATCACGCCTGGAAGTCGCGCGGACATAAACACAGCACTCCACTCAGTCCAGCGAAGTCAGCACAAGATTAATATTCGAAGCAATCTGATTAAATATCTACTTGAGGAAAAGGCCTTCGCGCACCTGATCGCGTCCCACAAAGGTCTTCGACGAGCGGAACTTCCCAAAAATGTCCAAAATTTCGCGGTTCTGAAAAATCCGAGCGTGAACTGACAGCGTTGACGCCGGCAAAAGTTCAATTGTCTGCGGATCCGATATCCGATATCGGGAGAACCGTTCCGGAGTTCGGCTGTGAAAGAGCGAAAGGACCGCGCCGCCCGGTTGCAGAATGGCGTACAACCGGTCCATCACCTTTGGTAATAGCTGCGCATCCAGGTAGTCAAAAATATCCCAGGCGAGAATTCCGTGAAAATGTTCCGCAGGATACTGTATCGCTGTCTCAAGAAATTTATCCGCGAATAGCGTCGGCGAAACTTCAGCGACTTGATTCCCTACCGGGGATTTTCTGAAATTTTCCTCTTCCGCGACCAGGAACTCCTTCCAGGCACGCAATAAATCTTCCGTTGAAACGCGGAATCCCTTTTCGATGAAGAAAGTCAGGGTCGCCTGCGACACTTGCCCCAGATCTAAAATCCTCCCCTGTTTCGAATCACTGAGCAGCCACAAAAATTCCTTCAGACCGTTGGAGACGCGAACGTTTGCGGAAGTCGCGGCCACAGCAGAAGGACCGGGTTTAGGACGCGCATCCGACACGGGCGCCGTAGTCAGACGAGGTTTGGCTTGCCAGCTCATCGTCGTTTACTCGTCCTTGGCGCTTGCGGACATGGCTTTTGCTTTTCCCACTTCCGCTGTCTCGGGGCTGGAATTTGACCGCGAGCTGCCGGTGCGCACCATTTCCACTTTTCCTCGCAAGCGGGCTCCATCTTCAATCGCAAATCGGGGCGTTAGAATGCTGCCTTGCACCCGACTGGCAGTTCCAAGGTGCAGCCGTTCGCCGGCCTTAAGGTTGCCGAGCACCGTTCCCTCGATAATGATTTCGCGCGCTTCGATGTCCGCCTGAACGCGACCGTTGGGTCCGACGGTCACACGAGCATTTGGCAGCCGTATCTTCCCTTGTGTCTCACCATCGATGTATAGGTCCGTGGTCCCGGAAATCTCGCCGCTAATTTTCAGGCCGACCGCAATCGTGGTCACACTGGTGGAAGAAGGTGTGATCGGATCTACCTGTACGGAATTCTGTGGCGTCGATGGCGCTGCTGAAATACTTGGAGTCTGCTGAGTGTTTGCGGCTGGTGCTGGTATTACCGGAACTGCGGTCTCATTGGCCTGCGGAGATGGCTTGGCCTCAACGGATTTATTCCACATTTAGATTTCTCCCCCAGAATGCCTTGGTCTACGCCGGGCGGCCAGGGACCCAAGCGATGTCCAAACTATAGTACAGAGGTGCCCGCGAGTAAATCGCGGCGTTGAAGTAAGTGACGATTTGGTACGGTCTCGTAGCTCTGCCTGTCACGAACCTGAAATAGAGGTTATTTGGACCGATTTGAGTAGGTGGCCAGTCAAGAAGTCTGCACGTCGTTGTGCCGCAATTCCCAAAAACAGACGATGTATCCAGCAGTTTCATAAAGAAATCTCTTGAGCCCGGTGCGATGTTCCCACCAATTGCTCGGATCGTACTCAGAATCAGGTGCCGATATCACTCGAAGCTCGGTGCCTTTCGGCAGCGTCCGAGCAAAAACATAATCCGCCCGGCGAGTGTGATAGTTCGAAGTTACCAACAAAACTTTCTTCCAGCCGTGCAATGCGATTTCCTGCGCATCGGCAACTGCCTCTTCGCGCGTATTCGTTCCCCGATGCGCCAACGGCACAATCGCATTCGCCGGCACTCCCTGCGCTTTCAAATCGTGCTCCATTAGCTCGGCAATGCCCGCATAGGGCCGGAGCAAACGTCCGCTGGCCAAAATGCGCGGCGCCATACCTGATTTGAAAAGTTGCGCTGCTCGCGTCGCCCGCGCCGCCTCGTAATTGTCGTCGCTGAGAATCACGATTACGTCGGAAACCTGCGGCGTCTCGTCCACCACCCAGAAATCTCCGGCAAAACGCAAAATCGGGTATCGCGCCAGATAAACAATGGCCACAAATACGACCAGGAAAATCAGAAACAGAAGTTTCGAGAAAATTCCCCCGCGCTGGCCACCTGTTCTCCTCAAAAGATCCGCTCCACTTTCATCATTTACCCGGGTCAATCTTGCGCAGGCTTTCTGCCGCTTCTTCGGGCAGCGTCCCATTAAAATAAATTTCTTTGATGCTATAGGACTTGCTTCTCTGCTGTACGATGGGAAGAATTTCGATGTGCCAATGGTAATCGCCGGCAATCGTGCGCCAATATTCGCTTAATTCGCCTTTGGTTTGCAGCGTGTTGGGAGCTGTGTGCATCACCATGTGATAGTTTTCCGAAAATTTCAGCAGCCTTCGCAGTGTTCTCCCCAGCAAGTTGGCTAGGTTTCTGCGATTTTCGCCCGGCTGCGGAAATTCGAATTGATGGTTGTGGGTTTTCGGCATTAGCCACACTTCATAGGGCACCCGCGATGCATACGGGCAAAACGCATAGTAGTCCCCCGCGTTATCTACCACGCGCTTGGCCTGCCGAATTTCCTGCCGCAGAATATCGCAGAAAACACAACGCTCGCGGTCGCGATACCACTCTCGCGCAGCGCGCAATTCATACAGAATTCGACGCGGGACGAATGTTGTGGCGGTGATCTGCGAATGTGCGTGTGGCCACTCTTCTCCCGCTTGCGCTCCTTGATTCTTGAATACGGTGACGTACTTAAACCTTGCGTCCCGCTTTAAATCCGCGATACGCAGCGCATAAGCATCCAGCACGCGCTCGATTTCTTCATCGTCCATCTGGGACAGTTGTCGCGTATGCTCCGGAGTCTCCACAATAATTTCGTGGGCGCCGGTGGCAGCCATGCGGTCGTAGATTCCCTCTGCTTCGCGTCCTGGTTCTCCCTCAATGCGATAGAGCGGACGAAAATGTGGATACACGCGCACCTGCCAGCGTCCATGCGCGGGCAAATCCAGAATCGTGCTGGTTTGCGCGCGGTTCTCGGGACAAAGCGGGCAAGGATCGGGCCGAATCTTCTCGCGTTCCGGATGGCCCGCCACAACCCAGCTTCGTGTGATGGGATCTTTACGTAGTTCCATTTTTCAAGGTGACATAAACTCAGATAAAATTCGACGCGTCATCTTATTACAATGTCGGATTCCAACGCCGAAAACAAATAGTGCTGTCGCTCAATCGTAAATCGCTTCGAGGATGGTCGTACGATTCTGCGGGTGCGCCGCAATGCCATTCACGCCGGGTATAGAAACGGAATTGTGCAAACAAAATTCTCCCGGCGCAAACGAACGACAGGAAGGAACTATTCTTTGGAAAGTTTCTCGATCTTCTTCTTAACTTTTGCGGAGTCTGGCGCGTCCGGAAAAACTTGCAAGTATTCCTTGTAGTAATGGACCGCCTCGGACTTATCGCCTTTTTTCTCGTAAATCTCAGCGATTAGAAGCCGGGGTTTCGCAAAATTCGGCCGTAAACGGATGGCGTCTTGAAATCGACCGATCGCTGCATCCATATCACCTTTGTGCATATAAAAAGTGCCTACATCAATATCCTGAGCTGCATGGAAGGGATCCCATGCGGGATTATCTTCGGGTGGCAACACTCCCGGTTTTGCGGCATTTGATGGGGGCTTGGTGCCCGGCGCCGGGGTCGTTGCGGGCTTCTCGGATGTGGGCTCTGGCTGCGGCGCGGTCGGGTCCCCAGTTTGCTCTGGTTTCGCTGAGGACGATTCACCGGGCCCCAGCGGCGGCGCTTGCGGTGGGTGGGACGAGCCCGACTGATCGGCCTGCGGCTGGGGCTTCTGCTGCTGCGGGTCCTGTCCTTGCTGTATAGACCACGCCGGAGCTCCGCATACAGCTATCAGCAACGCCAGTTTTAGCATCCAATGAAGCATCAGCCTGCTTGAATTTGTTGCGTTTGCTATCATTAAAGTTGTACACCGGCTCGCGATTCAATCCCGCGAACCGCGCAGATCCCAATAATATTGTAACGCATCGATGGAACTCCGCGAAAAAGTTACCAATCTACCGTTGCAGCCCGGGGTTTATCTATTCCGGGACGCCGCCGAAAAAGTTCTATACGTCGGAAAAGCCCAGTCCCTGCGCAATCGCGTGCGCTCTTACCTTCTTGACAAAAGCATACAAGACGCCAAGACCGGCTCTTTGATGCGCGAGGTTGTTGACGTCGACTACATCGTCGTCGACAACGTAAAAGAGGCTCTCGCGCTGGAAAACAATCTTATCAAGCAACACCAGCCGAAATTCAACATCCTTCTTCGCGACGACAAAACTTATCCGTATATTCAATACACCGCTTTCGAAAAATACCCTCGCGTATATGTCACTCGTCGCCTGAAGAAAGATGGCTCGATTTATTTTGGACCGTACTTCCCTGCTGGCCTCGCATATCGCTTGGTCCACTTGATCCACAAACACTTTCTGGTTCCTTCCTGCACCGTTGACCTCTCGCGAAATCACCCCCGACCTTGTTTGCAGTATTACATTCATCGCTGCCTGGGCCCGTGCGTGAAAGAACTAGTCACCGATGAACGGTATGCCGAAGCTGCTCGTGACGTCCGCTTATTTCTGGAAGGTCGCCGCAGCGACCTAGCAAGCAGTGTCAAAGAACGCATGCAGGTCGCATCGGAAGAAGAACGCTACGAGGAGGCCGCTGGCTACCGCGACCTGCTGCGCACTCTCACGGAAATGGAAGAGCGCCAGAAAATTGCAGCAGCTTCCGGAGACGACACGGACGTCCTGGCCTGGTACGCCGAGCCTCCACAGGTTGCCGTAAATCTTTTCCACCTGCGAGGCGGACGCGTTGTTGACCGTCGCGATTTCTACTGGGAAGATCTGGAGGAATTCGTTCCCGCTGAATTTTTGCCATCCCTACTGAAACAGCTCTACCTCGACGCGGCCTACTGGCCTCGATATATCAATACGCCCATGGCCTTCGAAGATTGCAAATTGCTGGAGGAAGTTCTCACCGAGCGCGCCGGCCATCGCGTTGAAATCGTCACTCCGCAGCGAGGTCCGAAACATGCCTTCGTCGAACTCGTGGAAAGAAATGCCAAACAATCCTTCATTCAACGCTTCCGCGTCTTAAAACCGAGTTCCAAAGCGATTATCGAAGCGGTGCAGTCCGCGCTCAATCTCCCGACTGCCCCGCAGCGAATCGAGTGTTTCGACATTTCACACATTCAAGGTTCCGACACTGTGGCGTCCATGGTGGTTTGGGAATCGGGCCGTATGAAAAAGTCCGATTATAGGAAATTCATCATTCGCGGTGAATCCATGGAAAACTGCGAGGAAAAATCCGAAGGCCGCCTTCGCGACGATTTCGCCAGCATGCAGGAAGCCGTTGAGCGGCGCTACCATCGCCTGCAAAACGAAGGAAAACCGCTGCCCAGTTTAATTCTGGTTGACGGTGGAATCGGCCAGCTTCACGCCGCCGCCAAGGCGCTGGAAAAACTTGCCATCATCAATCAGCCGCTCGCAAGCATCGCGAAAAAAGAAGAGATTCTCTACGTTTTAGGAAGGGAGGATGAACCAATCGTCCTCGAACGGCACTCGCCGGTTCTGCACTTGATTCAGCAAATCCGCGACGAAACGCACCGCTTCGCCGTCACCTTTCACCGGCAACGCCGCTCCAGCCGGCGTCTGCGCACATCGCTCACTGAAATTCCCGGCGTTGGCGAAAAGACGGCGCGAAAACTCCTTCGCCGCTTCGGCAGCGTCGCCCGTTTGAAACAGCTTACGGTCGGCGAACTCGCTTCCGAACTGCCGCGTTCGCGCGCCGAACATCTTTACGCCGCTCTTCGCGCAGCAGATTCCCCTGTGGCAGACCAGCCAGCCGCGGAATCGCAAATCTAATCACGCGGAATCGCCCCGAGGCTGCGGGCTCTCTTGGAGTTTTCGTTTAGCTTCGATTCTGACTAGACAAGTTATTTCAGAGTGGTTTTCGCTGCTAATGCCAGGTTTTGGGATGATCCGCCAACCATGAACGTGTAAGTCCCCGGGATCAGTTTCCACCTCTCGAGCGACTCATCGTAAATCGAAAGATATTTGCCATCGATAGTTACAGTCGTTCCCTTGCTTTCACCTGCATTCAACGGGAGCTTTCGCCCAGCCTACAAGTCTCTTGGGCGGCTCCCCAGCTTCCAGAGGCAGCGAGACGTAAACCTCGGCGATTTCTGATCCCGCGCGCCGCCCCGTATTTTTTACAGAAAAAGCTACGGTCACGCCTTCGCTCGTCGAATCAACTTTCAAATCAGAATAACTATAGGTCGTGTACGACAGTCCGTACCCAAACGGAAAAAGCACCGTTTTGTTTTCTGCGTCATACCATTTGTAACCCACCTTAAGTCCTTCATCGTAGTGAACGCTAAACGCAGGCTTAGCCGCCGGATCAGCTACATCAGGCGGCTGGGCTCCGGGAGGCGGAGCAGTCACCTTCGGATGCGGCAAATCCGCTTCGCTGCGCGGAAATGTGATTGGCAATTTGCCGCTCGGATTCACATCACCAAACACAACGCGCGCAACCGCGTCGGCGCCTTTGCTCCCCGCGTACCACGCTTCTACAACTCCCTTCACGTTGTCGATCCACGGCATCGTGACCGCAGAGCCTGTCTCCAGCACGACTATCGTGCGTTGATTCGCGGCTGCTACCTGCTCGATAAGCGCGTTCTGGCCATCCGGCAGCGACAAATTTGGCAGATCCATGTCTTCGCTCATCCACTGGTATGCAAACACAATCGCGACATCCGAATTTTTCGCCAGCGCCGCCGCAGCTGCTGGATTTTCGCCCGAATCAAATCGCACATTCACTCCCGAAGCTCTCTTCTGAATCGCCTTCAGCGGTGAAGTCGGAAACCAGACTTGGGCCTGCCATTCCGCCTCAGGTTTTCCCGGTGCATCCACTTGCGCAGATCCGGCTCCCGAGATCATGCCGGTGTCCGCATGCGCCCCGATGATTGCGATTGAACGCACCGAGGCCGGATCAAGTGGCAGCACCTCATCATTCTTCAGCAGAACGATGCTCTTCTCAGCGATTTCGCGCGATGTCTCGAGCCCGCCTTCCACATCCACCACGCTCTTTTGCGTGGGAAAGTCGACAATCCCGCTTGCAAATTCCGAACGCAGTATGCGACGTACATGTTCGTCAAGCTCAGCCATAGGAATTACGCCGGACCAAACCATTTGCTTCAGCTTCTCGCCATAGAAATCATCCATCGGCTGCTCATGGTCCAAACCGGCAACCGACGCCTTCACGGTGCTGTGCGTTCCACCCCAGTCCGAGACGACGAAGCCTTTGAAATCCCAATCTTTCTTCAGCACATCGGTCAGCAGGTATTTATTCTCACAAGCGAAATCGCCGTTGACCGCGTTGTAAGCGCACATCACCGCGCCGGGCTTCCCGATCTCGATACCGATA
This sequence comes from uncultured Acidobacteriota bacterium, assembly GCA_963838475.1. GTDB lineage: Bacteria > Acidobacteriota > Terriglobia > Acidiferrales > UBA7541 > Palsa-295. Next base: position 1,963,281 of record CAWIRJ010000001.1, on the reverse strand, counting down.
TGGAACGCGAAAAGATCACTCTCCTGCATCGCACGCTTCCCGATAATCACGTTCACTTCATCGCGCCCGCTTTCCTGGTCATTCAACGCGAAATGCTTAATGTCGCCAATCACATGCTGCGCCTGCTCGCATTTGATTCTGTTTCCGACAATGGTTCCTGCGAGTATGGGGTCCTCGCCCTGATATTCGAACGTCCGGCCGTTGCGCGGCTCGCGCGCCAGGTTCACTCCGCCGCCCAGGGACATGTTGTAGCCTTGCGCTCGCAGCTCGCGACCGATCAGCGCGCCATACTCGCAAGCAGCGTCCACCTCCCAAGTCGCTGCCAAAGCAATATTCGCTGGCAACGCAGTGGAATAGCGCCCGTTCTGGGCGCTCGCGCGCACGCCATACGCCGCATCGCTCATTTGAATCATGGGGAGTCCCAACCGAGGTATGCCAAACACGAAGCCGGCTCCGCCGTTGCTCGAACTCAAGTTCGGCATCGCCCGGCCCCAACCTTCCATCCCGTTCCCGTGCATTAACTCGATTTTCTCGTCGAGCGTCATCTCCTTAAGAACCATATTCGCTCGCTCGTCCGGAGGCAGCTTCGCATTCAACCACGGGCGCGCGTCTCTTGGATTAGCCGCGTTTGTCGAGGAAGCTTGTGGGTAAGCTGTATTGCAGAGAAAAAGGAAAGCGATCGCCGAATAAATAGCGAGTTGTGAAGCAGAAGACCGCTTTTTCGCCGTCAGCATAGGGGCCTGCTAATCTAATCCAACAGCCACATTTGAACCACTAAATCCTTATTTTTGCGGTCAACTGAGACGCAATAGATTCGCCCGCAACAGCCGTAACTACAAATATTTCCAGTCCTTTCTAATGGTTTCGCGCCATTGCTTGTATTTAGAGCCTATGCTAAGGTCAAATTTACCGAACTTAACCTTGGAGGTGCTCTGTGGGTGACAACAGCGGCTCGAAAGTGAGCTATTTTCTGGCAGGTCTAGGAATTGGCGCGCTGGTGGGGATCCTTTTCGCCCCCAAATCCGGCGAAGAAACAAGAGAATATTTGTCGTCGAAGGCCGATGAGGGCCGTGATTACGCGCAGCGCAAAGCGCAGGAACTGCGAGAGCGCGCCGAGGACCTGATTCAGCGCAGCAAAGAGATCATGGATCGACAGAAGGAAGGCGTTGCGGCGGCGGTGGAAGCGGGCAAAGACGCCTACCGGCGCGAAGCGAAAGCATAGCTAGAAGCTACGAGGAATTCCATGAACGTCTGGGTTGAAGCGTTTATTGTGATTGCGGCGGTCGCCATTGTTATTCAGATGGCAATCCTTTTGGGCATGTTTATCCAGATGAAAACCGCGATCGACAAATTCACCGTCATCGCCAACGACGTAAAAGTGCGCGTCGACCCCATCCTGCTCCGCGTAAACCGCATCCTCGAAGACTCCGAAGACAAGATTGCCAGCATCACCGGCGATACGGCCGAAATCACTCGCTTGGCCCGTGGGCAAGCTCAGAGAATTGATCGCGTTGTGACCGATAGTTTGGAACGCTTACGCGTCCAGGTAATCCGTGCCGATCAAATCCTTACCGGCGCGCTGGAAGTGATCGAAGACACCGGCACAAGAGTTCGCAAAACGTTGTGGGCTCCGGTGCAGCAAGTTTCCGCAGTATTGAAAGGCGTAAAGGTCGGGATTGATGTGCTTCGCGGCTCTCAGGGCCGTCGAGGCGAATCCGAGGGCGCCACGCAAGACGAAGAACTTTTCATCTGATCCGCTAAATCTCAGCGAATCCAGCCGCCGCCCAGCACACGTTCGCCCGAATAAAACACAGCGGCTTGACCCGGCGTGATGGCTCTCTGCGGCTCATCAAAAACGATTCGTGCTTCGGTCAACCCAACCGCGGTGATTTCTGCATCTGCACGTTCGTGCCGGTTTCGAATGCGAACCTTCGCACGCACCACGCCGTCTGGCACCGGATAAGGAATCCAATTCACATCGCGAACCTCGCAGGTCGTGCTCCTTAGTTCGTGGTCGTCGCCTACAACCAAACGATTCTTTGCCCGGTCCAGCGCCACCACGTACATCGGGCGCCCCTCCGAAATGCCCAATCCCTTGCGCTGCCCGACCGTGTAGCGATGTAATCCATTATGCTGGCCGAGGACATCACCGGCGGTGGTGACAATGTCGCCGGCCTCTTCCGGCAAGGTTTGCCCTTGCTCGTGAAGATACCCTTCGATGAACCGCACATAATTTCCGGTGGGTACAAAACAAATTTCCTGACTTTCCGGCTTCTCCGCCACCGGCACTTGAAGGCGCCGGGCAATTTCGCGGACTTCACCCTTGGAAAGTTCGCCCAGCGGAAAATCGGTGCGTGCGAGCTGCTCCTGAGTCAAACCAAAAAGAAAGTAGCTTTGGTCCTTCGATTCATCCGCGGCGCGCAAAAGTTCGTATCGTCCGGAGTCGGGATTGTGGCGAACGCGCGCGTAGTGTCCCGTGGCAATGCGCTCCGCCCCAATTTGTCGCGCGGTTAATAATAGTTGATCGAACTTCACGTGATTGTTGCAAAGCGTGCAAGGAATTGGAGTGCGGCCTTCCAGATAGTCGTCCACAAAAGGACGTATCACGTTCCTTTCGAACTCGCGCTCGAAGTTGACCACATAAAACGGAATGCGCAGATGTTCTGCGACGCGGCGAGCATCGTATACATCATCGATCGAACAGCAGCGATGTTGCGTGGGCTCGGCGCTCTGAAGTTGAGGCAGGCGCCGCTGGTTCCAAAGCTGCATCGTCAATCCAACAATTTGCTGCCCGTCGGCGCTCAGCATCGCCGCCACAGTAGAGCTGTCCACTCCGCCACTCATGGCCACGGCAATAGACGCAACGTTTCCCGTCTCGGCACGCCGCTCGCTCTGTTCTACGATGGCGGGAGCATCTATCACTGCCGGTCGGGAACTGCGAGCATCCGGGGATTCGCAAAAAGATTCGAGTTGGATTAGTTGGTTCGGCATCAGAAATTTACCGGACGTTTGCCGTATTCAACGCGCGGGGTGACAATGCGCGCAGCCGTTCCACTGTCGGCGGAATGACCGCAATGGCACGATCGATCTCATCACAGGTTGTCCCGCGGCCCAGGCTGAATCGCAAACTCGATCGTGCTTCATCGGCAGATAACCCAATCGCGAGCAGCACATGCGACGGCTCCACGGCTCCGGAAGAACAAGCCGCGCCTGTCGAACACGAAATTCCTTGAAGATCCAGCGCGATAACCAGCGCTTCGCCACCCGCTCCTGCAAAAGCCAGATTCGTAGTGTTCACCACGCGAGGCGAACCTTTTCCATTCACACGCACTGCCGGCAATACACTGATCAATGTTTCTTCCAAACGGTCGCGAAGATTTTCAATACTTGCAGCGTCCGCCTCGCAATCCAATTTCGCTAGTTCGGCTGCCTTGCCAAAACCGACAATTCCCGGAACGTTTTCTGTGCCAGGACGGCGGTCCCGCTCGTGATGTCCGCCATGGAACTGCGGCTCAATCGAAGTCCCTGTGCGAACGTACAACGCGCCAACTCCCTTCGGTCCATAAATCTTGTGCGCGGACATAGAAAGCAGATTCACGCCGAGACTATCAACGTCGAGCGGCAACTTTCCGGCCGATTGTACCGCATCGCAGTGGAGGTAAACGTCCGCCTCCGCCGCTATTCGTCCGATTTTCTCTATCGGTTGAATCGTGCCAAGCTCGTTGTTCGCATGCATCACACTGATCAAAATTGTTTCAGGCCTAAGTGCCCGCCGGATGTCCTGCGGATCGACAACACCATTGGAACCCACCGAAACATACGTAACTTCGATTCCCTGCCGTTCAAGCGCTTGCGCAGCGTTCAGCACCGCATGATGCTCGATCGCCGTAGTGATAATGTGCTTGCGAGACTGATTCGACGCCGCCACCGCGCCAAAAAGAGCCAGGTTGTCGGCTTCCGTGCCTCCGCTTGTAAACACGATCTCCGCTGGCTTCGCGCCAATAAGCGCCGCAACCGAATCCCGAGCGGTGTCCACCGCGGTGCGTCCGCGCTGTCCGCAAGAATGAATCGAGCTCGCATTTCCAAAATTCTCGGCAAAATATGGCAGCATCGCTTCCAGGACCTCGCGGTCCACGGGCGTCGTCGCGTTGTAATCAAGGTAGATATGCATCGCTATACCGTGAAGCATTCAGAATAACGGCTGCGCGCTTATGTAGCAAGCAAGACGTGACCATGAGGGATGAAGAAGCACTTGGTTAGGCCTTGAAAAACGAAATGTGCTTTATTGGCTTACCGGGGTTTCATCCACAATCTTGTAGCCGGAGGGCACTTGGAACATCGTTTGGTCAGGCTCTGCACGGTTCACGTTCGTGACGGCCACCGTTTGCTCACCCGTGCGCGGATCGTTGTGTTTCACCAGCATGTTCAGATGGAGATCTTCGGAATACCAGTACTCGTCGATCACCACGATTGCTTGTCCGGTGCCGCTAAACTGGGCAGGAATAGTTTTGCTTTTCCGCGTTCCGCGAACTTGCACATTTTCCATCGTGTCGCTGCCCAGGTCTTCCCCCTGAGCGGAAGAATTCGTCGCCTGTCTCGTCGGGTCCACTTCCGGCTTGGCCAGGACACTTTCCCGAGCGATGTGCGTGGAAGGATCCATAAATGTGCTCATCCGGTTCTGCGGATCGTATAAATGCATCGAAACAATCCGGGGAGTTCCGTCAAACGACGAAGGCACCAGGGTCCGCCGTTCGTTATAAATGCGGCCGGCCGAGTCTCGCGCGATATTGTTAAACGTTTTCTTCTGTTCGACAGAACCGTCAGGCAGCGTTTGAGAACTTTCCACTTCAACAGTGGCAGTAAACGGCACGTTCGGCACAGGTGTGACGAACACTCCGGCGATATGCTGTTCCACCCCACGGTAGGGAGGCGGGGTTGACGCCGTTTCCTGGCAAAACGCTGGCGTCGACAAAAGAATAGCGAAGGCCAACAATGAGGAGACCTTGACGACCACATTCCTAAGCATAGCTACCTCGGCGCCGTCAATGTTAACTCAATCCTAAACAAAACTGAAGGCGTTCGCTTCGCGACGAAGGTTGACGCCTTAGACCATAAATACAGCGTATACCTGATGCATCACTTGGCTCCGCAACGATAACCTTCAATTGAGTTGTATCTGGCGCTGAGGCCGGTCCGAGAAGAATCACAGATGCCTACCCGAATCCTGATTGCCGATGATCACGAGGTCGCCCGCGCCTCATTGAAATTGATGATCGGCAGTCGGAGCGACTGGGCCTTAGTGGCGCAAGCCGCAGACGGCGCCGAAGCAGTCGAAAAGGCCAAAGCGGAATGCCCGGACGTAGCAGTGCTCGACATTCAGATGCCCGAACTCGACGGCATCCAAGCCGCACAGCAGATTTTAGCCACATGTCCCCGAGCGGCCATACTGGCTATCAGTCTCCACGAACCTCAGCCGTTGCTCGACAAGTTGAAACAGATAGGCGTCAGAGGCTTCGTTCCGAAGCGACGAATTGGTAGCGACCTTGTTCCTGCGATTGAGACCATCCTCAATGGCGGATTGTGGTTCAAAGTTAACCCGGAAAGAAACACGCTACAGCGTGGGGCAACACCGGGTTAACAAAAACTATTCCGAGCTCGCCCATCTTGAGATTCCCCCTAACAGCACTTCTGCCGAATCCTAGCTGCTTTATACTCCTGTAGTGAAGAAGCTGAACAAACAAAGAATGGCGAGGATACTCGCACTTGGCGCCCTGGCGCCGGCTGCCGGTCTCGTGTCAGCGCGTGCTTGGACCATCGAGATCCCAGCGATTATCCGAAACATTCAAGCCCAGGAAAAAACCGAATTGGGAGAATTTTATGTCGTGCGCCAGGCCGTCTCCAACAATGGCCCCGGATGGTCCGACACTATCCTCGACGTACGAGATGAAGTAGGTGGTGTTCGCGTGCGCGAAATCCGAATCGCGCCATTGAACCGAAATTGCGCACACATCGTCACTGTCAAGGCCGTCGAAATCGTGCTTCCAAATACAACCAGCGCGAAAGTGGCCGGAAAATTTCGGCTCTGTTCTTACCCCGAAGACGATTTCGCCGGTGTGATTCAAATAGCCAAACGGAGTGACATCGAACCGGACAGCCTCGAGTCAGCCGCGACCCAAACAATCGTCGCGAAATGTGGTACGAAGGAAATCTTGTACGAGCTTCCGGACCAGGACTTGCTGAAATTCGAAGCTTTGAAAAGGGCTGATGCCCGAATTGCGGCCCTATGGGATTTGAAAGACGATGTCGAGGACCGCGCCTTCGGCAAGGATTTCGCCTTCGCCAAAGCCACCGCCGAGCAGAACAAAGAGCGCCAGGTCTTGGGTGCAAAATTTGTGCCCGAAATTCTAGCTGGCAAGTTCGATTCAGGCTTTTCCGATAGCACCTGCGCCTTCGCAGAATGCCGTGACCACAACGCGAAGTCCGCCCTGCAAGGTTACAAAGGACCTATTGACGATAAAGATCCGGCGTTTGTCGAACTACAAAACGGCGCGTCGCTTCATCTCGCAAAATTCGATCTTCCTTCCTACCCTCAAGAGGCTCAACGCGCGCTTGCGCGAGGTGAAGTCCGCCTGAGAATATTCTTCGACCCTGCAACCGGGCTGGTTACCAACGCGGAGCCTATGTCGGGCGACGACAAATTGCAAGATGCCTCAGTGAAAGCCGCGCAATCTTGGCGATTCGAAGCGGGAACAGCGTTGAAGTCGCCAATTGAGGTGACGCTACAATTTGGATTTCATTGTCCAGCAAAATAGAAGTCAGTAACGCTATGAAGAAGTGTGTCGAGGCGAGGATAAGCTAGAGCGAATTAACGACTCAACTTGATTCCACACCTGCGGATCGCATTCAATCTCGGTGTGGGCCTTAGACAGATAGCGGTCCCACCATGGATAATCGCCGTAGCAGTTCACCGGCTTGGTTTTGTAGTCGAAGCGATAATTCCCGATGATGTGCGTGCGCAAAGGGTCTGCAGCACGAATTTCAGCCCGCCCATGCAACCGACCATTCGGCTGGTAGAAATTCGCGGCCGCTTCCACGTTGGAAGGAATAATCGAGTCATCCTCGTGGAATTTAGCAACGCTGTCGATCTGCACCGTAAGTAGTACTGGAATACCGGCCGCGCCAAGTTGGCGAGCGAGCTTGACGGCCGCTGAGCCTCCCCAACTATGTCCATAAACGATGATCCGAGCATCCTTCTTTTCGTCATCCGTCAACTTTCCGGTATGGCGCGCATCAAGAAGTTCTGAAACTTTCTTGAAGGCTTGATCTACGTGACGATTGTCAAAAACCTGTACGTAAACCCCCGAAGGATATTCACGGCGTAGTCGGCTGGCCAGCTCCACTTCGCTATGCACCGCATCGTTAGGACTCACAAATCCGCCAACAAATCCGATCACGATGGCGGGCGTTGATGATAAATCGGAAGCCGCACGAACAAGCTGCGCTCCCGGCAGAAGCATAATCAGCGGCAGAAATAACAGAAGTTGGAATAGTCTGTGGGCTCGAAGCATTACCTAAGTCAATGGTAGCAAACTGCCTGGACGACACGAAGTGCCACAAACGAAATACATGCGGATTTATCGGCATCTAGCGGGATGGCTATTCCGACTTCGCCTCAGCTTCAGGCCACACAGCGGTCAATGCCAAGGCCACTACAATGCCTATCGAAACTTCGATGAAACGATGCAAGGAGACTATCCAGGCTGCGTTGGGATGAGCGACCAACATAGTGATCGCCAGCGTGATTCCGGCGAAGCGATAAGCGGCTCTATCAAGGTTCAACGCGGAACAAAGAATTCCCAGCGCGAATGCGCCTGCCGCAAAAACGAATACATTCTCTCCAAAGTAGGTGCCTAACAGTGCTCCGGCCACTGCCCCGATCACCGTACCGACAAAGCGATGCCACGAAATTTTGAAAGCGGCGCCGAATGTGGATTGCGTAACTACTAGTGTAGTGATAGCGGCCCAATAGGCTTCAGGTAACTTGAACAGTTGCGCGATCAACAGAGAGATGAGAGCGCCAGTGGTGACGCGCGTTACGTGAATCACGCCGCGTTTGTCGAGCTTCATGACATCTGAGCTATCCTGCGCTGGCATACTGCCTCCTGGAAAAAGCGCTTAATGCCAACGGCCCACGACCGGAAAAAGCCTCAAGGCACTTGGTTGGCCTTCACTACATTATCGGCAGCTCATCCTATACAGCTTTTGAAACATTTCGGGTACGCACGCGTAATAATAGGCAAGAGAGGTGCGGCATGGACCAAAACGATAGACCCAGGCACTTGGGCTCAATCACCGGTGCGCTATTCCTGATCGGCCTCGGAGTTTTCTTTCTCCTAATCAACTTGATGCCGAATTTTGACCCGTGGTCCGCACTCTTTCGATACTGGCCCGTTGTTCTCATACTACTTGGCCTCGGAAAAATGTGGGACGCCTATCGCGCGCGCCAGAATCCAAATACGCGTGACGCAGGATCCTCGGGAACGGTCGTCGCCCTGCTTGTCTTCCTCGCCATCATCGGGTTTGCGGTCCTGGTCGGAAAAGGAGGATCGGCTCCCACCGTCCACGATACCCAGGCGATCGAGTTGCAGGGCGCAAAATCCGTGAATGCCGATATCGAAATGCCCACCGGGAAACTCTTATTGACCGGAGGGTCCAGCCGCCTGCTCGATGCCGATTTCAATTATCGAACTGCGGAGGGAAAACCCCGCGCCGTCTACACCGTCAATGGTGATAGAGGCCAGCTTGATGTAACTCAAGAAGAGAAACACATTCATCTCGGCGGCCGCCGCAACGATTGGACGCTTCGTTTTGGCAACGCAATTCCCCTGGACCTGAAGCTCGAGCTGGGAGCCGGTCAAAGCGATCTAAATCTGAACGGCATGAATATCGCGCGCCTCGAAATCAATATCGGCGTAGGTCAAATGAATCTCGATCTTACCGGTGACCGAAAACAAGATCTATTAGTGGATATTCAGGGCGGAGTCGGCTCCGCGCGAATCAAGCTGCCGAAAAATGTTGGAGTTCATGTGGACGCTTCCGGCGGCATCGGCAGCGTCAACGCCCACGGCATGCGCCGCGAAGGCGATGCATATGTGAACGACGCTTACGGCAAAACTCACCCGACGATTCAGGTGAACGTGCAAGGGGGCGTAGGCGAGATCAGTCTGGTTGAAGAATAGGCGCAGCCAATGTCGCGCGAGATTTCATGGTAAAAGCGAAATTATTGAGGTAAAGACTTCTCCATAAAATTCACCTGGTCGCTTTTCATTTTCTTCAAGCCTTCCATCGGCAAATAGATCATGTGCCCCGCTTCGTACGTAGCGTAAGAAACATTAGAGCGGTACTTCTGCGGCAAGTCCAGATGATCTATGGTGTAATTCGCTGCAAAATACGGAGTGGCCAAATCATAGTAGCCCTCCATTACCAGCACTTTTAAGTAAGGATTCTTTACCATGGCTTCCCGCAGCGCGGAAGCCGTGTCGGGAAAACCTCGAATCGCCGATCCCCAGTCCCACTTGTCGAATCCCGCGCTTGCGGCAAAGATGTAGTACGGCATATCGGTCTTGTATCCCAACTCCGAACGTACGTAACTATTGAAGACCGAAGTGAACGGCGGCTCCGTCGCCGACCCGGTCGGGTCGTAAAACTGTGTATCCAACAGTCCGTTGGGATCAGGCCCGGTGAAACGCCCATCCAAGCGTCCAACCCGCAGTTTCTGATCGATCAGCAAATAATGCGTGAACTTTGCCACGTCGATGCGCAAATTCGCTTCATCGACTATCTCCTTGTTGATTCCGGTGAAGCGCGACAATTGCTCGATCACTTTTTGCCGCTCTTCGGGAGTGAGTGTGTCGCCCTTCGCCAGCGCTGGAGCATATTGTTCGTAAGCCCACTTCTCAGACTCCGCCCGCGCTTTGGCCATATCCTGCGCGAGATCGGGCGCAAGCTTGTGGTGATATCCGGCGATCATGGTGAACGACGGCACCAGAAAAATGAACGGTTCGTCATTCGTCTTGTTGTCTTCCAAGGTTTCGAAATTCAGAACCATCGAGAGCAGCGTGATCCCGTTAAAAGAAACGCCTCGATCCGCCAGGTAACCCGCCACTCCCGCCGATCGCGTGGTTCCATAGCTTTCGCCTAGCAAAAACAGCGGCGAACTCCATCGCTCGTTGCGCGTGATGTAGAGGCGAATGAATTCGCTGAAGGATTCAATGTCGCCCTTAACGCCCCAAAATTTCTTGAACGTTTCAGAGTCAGCGGCGCGGCTGAATCCTGTTCCGATTGCGTCAATCAGCACCAGATCCGTTTTGTCCAGCAGAGTGTAGGGATTGTCTTCCATACGGTACGGTGCAGGAGGCAGAAAGCCCTCAGGTTGTAACACAACTTTGCGCGGCCCCAGCGCTCCCATGTGCAGCCATATGGAAGCCGAACCTGGACCGCCATTAAACGCAAACGTCAGCGGACGCTTGGCAGCATCCTGTCCATCCAACGTGTAAGCGACAAAAAACATCTCCGCTTCGATCTTGCCGTCTGCACGTTTGATCGGAAGCCGCCCGGCGGCCGCTGTGTATTTCAGCAGTTTGCCGTCAACGGTAATTTGATGGTGCGTCGCCACCGGCGGAATTTCGGCCATGTCGAAGTGTTCTTCGTTGTCTTTATCCTTGTCGCCGCCTTCCCTGGAAGTCTTCTGCTCAGGCGCCGCGGCCGCTTCCGGATTCTTCGAGGCGTTCTCCGCCGGCTTGTTCTCGGCATTCTTAGCTGCCGCCTGCTGCTCTGATTTCTTAGCAGGTGGTGCTTGATTCTGGGTCGCATTCGACTGCGCAACTACGGCGCTAGCCCAAAAGGACGAAAACAAAATTGCGATAATTAAACGGCGCACTTCGACCTCCCAAAGAAATCTTTTTCGTAATTGAAAAACGCCGACAGTCTATCCCAGTTTTTCCTGGTGTCCAAAGTATTGGCCGTCCAAATCTCTCGAACACGCCATTGACCACGTTACTCAATGGCGCACGCTGTCTTGACACATCTGTAAGTGGGCGTTAGCGTCGAGAAGAGGCGCAGGCATCAGCCACGGCGCGGAAATCACGGGAGCAAACTTTGGCGCGGCCCATCATTACCTTAACCACAGATTACGGCACCAACGATCATCTAGTCGGAGTTCTCAAAGGCGTCATTCTAAATATCAATCCCGACGTCAACATCGTTGATATCACGCACAGCGTCCTCGCGCATGACGTTCTCGACGGCGCGCTCACCATCAGCCAGGCTTACAAATATTTCCCCGCGAAGACGATTCACGTAGTCGTGGTCGATCCCGGAGTGGGCACAGCGCGACGGCCAATCTTGGTAGCCGGCGACACGCACTATTTTGTGGCGCCTGACAACGGAGTGCTCTCCGCAATTTACGATAAGTCCGAATCGCTCTACGTATGGAACATCACCTCGGAGCATTATTTCAGGCAGCCGGTGAGCAACACTTTCCACGGTCGCGACATTTTCGCACCGGTAGCCGCTTGGCTTTCGAAATCATGGCAGACGGCAAGCTTTGGCGAAGAGGTAACAGACTTCGTTCGCTTTGCTATTCCTAAACCGAAGATCTCCGGTAACACGGTTAAAGGAATCGTCCTGCGCACCGATAATTTTGGCAACCTCATCACGAATTTAACACCCGAAGATGTGCCCGCATTGGCCGCGCCGGACGCAAAATTTACCATCCGTGTCGGAAACGCAGCGGTGACAAAAATCGTTCCAACATTCGCGCAAGGCGCCGGCACCGAACCCTTCGCAATTATCGGATCAAGCGGTTACATCGAGATTTGCGTCAATAAAGGAAATGCGGCGAGGACAATTGGCGCAGGTCGCGGCGCCGAAGTCACTGTCGAACTAGCTTAATCAGAAAATCCACGCTTACCCCTGGCGTCAACCTAACGCGCCAGCGTCGTAACCACAAGATAAGCGCGCATGCGTGGGTCCATCCAGTCTCGAAGTGCATCGCCAAGGAGATTGAACGCCAACACGGCTGTCATCACCGCCAGGGCCGGAAAAATCACAAGATGCGGCGCGTCAAACAAGTGACCGCGCGCATCATTCAACATAGCGCCCCAGCTCGGCATTGGGGCCAAAACTCCTACACCCAAAAAGCTCAAGGTGGACTCGGCGAGTATCGCTCCAGCCATCGCAATCGTCGCTTGCACCAGAATGGGCTGAAAAATATTCGGCAGCAAATGGCGCACGAGAATACGCATGTCTGAAGCACCCACCGACCGCGCCGCCAACACATACTCCATTTCTTTCGCTTGTAGAACTTGCGCACGGGCCAACCGCGCGTACCCCGCCCATCCAGTTATCACCAGGGCCAGAATCACTTTGCCGAGCCCCGGCCCCAAAAATGCAGCGAACGCGATAGCCAAAAGGATCCCTGGAAACGAAAGAAATGCATTGATCAACACAATATTTATAAAACGGTCGAACCAGCCGCCAAAATAACCAGCTAGTGCGCCGATCGCCAGTCCGACAATTCCCGCGCCGAGTACCACGCTCACACTTACAATCATCGAAACGCGCGCGCCATAAATAATCCGCGAGAGAATGTCACGCCCAAGTTCATCCGTCCCCATCCAATGCGTCGCGCTGGGAACCATCAGACGCGCCGGAAGATTTTGCGCGGTGGGATTCGCCGGCGCGATCCACGGCGCTACAAGCGCAATAACAACTAGAAACAAAGTTAGCGCTAGCCCCACTCGTCCAGGTCCGCTTTGGCGTAGAAACTCTCGCAACCCGCTCATTCGAAGCGCACTCGTGGATCCACAAACGCATAAACCAAGTCCGTCAGCAGATTCACAACCACGTATGACACCGCAATCATCAAAATACAACCCTGCAGTAAAGGATAATCACGCGCACTAATTGCCTGAACTGCGAGCCGCCCAATTCCAGGCCACGAAAAAATCGACTCAGTAACAATGGTCCCCGCAAGCAGCGTGCCGAATTGCAATCCGAGAATCGTAATAATCGGAATCAGCGCGTTTCGAAATGCGTGGCGAAACAGAACGGCTGATTCAGATAGCCCCTTCGCGCGCGCCGTGCGAACGTAATCGCTGGAAAGTTCTTCAATCACCGAACTGCGCACCATACGCGTCAGGATTGCCGCTAGTGCCGCCCCCAACGTCACCGCAGGCAGAATCAAATGCGCTGGTCCGCCGCGCCCTGAAACCGGAAGCCAGCCAAGAATCACGGAGAAAATAAGAATCAATACCGGCCCCAGCGCAAAATTTGGCACCGAAAGACCAAACAGAGTAAGAACGCCAATTGCATGGTCCGTTGACGTTCCCCGATTTTGCGCAGCCATCAATCCCGCCGGTATCCCAATGCCGGCGCAAACCAGCAGCGCGACAAACGCCAGTTCCAGCGTAGCCGGATAATGCGAAATCACCACTTGCAGCACCGGTTGCTGAAAACGAAATGATTCCCCAAGATTGCCGTGAACAAGCCCTGCCAGATAACGCCCGTACTGCACCGGAATAGGCAGGTCCAGTCCCAATGTATGACGAAGCTGCTGCAAATCGTCCGCGCGCGCACCTTCTCCTAACATCTGTGCCACGGGATCGCCCGGCACAATGTGCGCCAGCATGAAAACCATCGTCACGATTAGCCAGAGCGCAGGCAAAGCAAGCAGAAGACGGTAGGAAATATAACGGATCATTTCGCGCGCCGCGCTTTCGCGGCAACTTTCTTTTCTGCGGAAGGTTCCGAATCTGATTTCGCTGGAGTGTCAAACATATTTTTCTGCTCTGTCGTTTGCGGCAAAGAGTTCGCGGCGGCAACTTCGGATTCCCCTGTAATCGCAGGCGAAGCCGTGACGCCGGCCGCACGCAGCGGTTTGATTTTCACTCGCGACACGCGCCGGTGTTCCATCTCCATCACCGTGAAACGGTAACCATCCGCTTCGAAGCTCTCTCCGCCCCGAGGAATAAAACCGAGACGGTTCAGAACGAATCCCCCGATCGTTTCGTACGAAGGATCGTCCGCCAGAACAATGTTGTACTGCGTCTCCAGCTCGCGCACGTTAATTCCGGCGTCAAAAATCATTCCGCCGTCGGGCAAAACCAATGGATGCTCCACCACGTCGAACTCGTCGTGAATCTCGCCTACCATCTGCTCCAGAATGTCTTCCAGCGTAGCCAGCCCGAGAATGCTCCCAAATTCATCCACCACCATCGCCAACCCGGTGCGCCTCGAACGAAATTCCACCAACAGCTCACTCACTGGCTTTGTTTCTGGAACGATCAACACATCGCGCAACATATTTCGCAGCTGGAATTCCGGCGTTGAAATTTGTTCTTCGACGCGTCGCGCGCGTTCGAGCAACACCCAAATCATATCCTTGATGTGTACGAACCCAAGAATATGGTCGAGCGTGCCCTCGTAAACAGGAATGCGCGACCGTTGTGTCGTCGCGAACGTCTTCATCGTGTCTTCCAGGCTAGCGTCGGCCGGAAGTGCGTGCACGTCGGGACGCGGCACCATCACCTCGCGCACCTGCACCTGATGCAACTCCATCGCTGCTTGAATGAATTTCACATCGGGAGCTGGCAGCAGACCGCGGTCCTGCGCCTGCTGAATCATCACCTGCAATTCCTCGGTGGACCGCACCAACGTATGGCTATGCGGAGAAACAATTCCGAGCGCGGCCACAATTTTTTCGGCGAAGCCATCCAATAAATCGATAGCCCAACGGAACGTGTTCAAAAACCAGTGAAACGGCCGCGCAATAATCAAAGCGACGCGTTCCGCCCGCGCGAGGCTCAAGCTCTTCGGCACCAGCTCGCCCAAAACGACCTGCAGCACGGTGAGTAACGCGAACGCGATTGCTAACGCCACCCCGTTAGCAATTACAGCTGCCCAAGGCCGCGGAATCGCCTGCACCAGTGGACTCAGAATTCCCGCCAGCGTAATTTCCCCCAAATATCCGAGCGAAAGACTGGCAAGCGTGATCCCTACTTGAACGCCCGAAACCACGCGGCTCAAATCGCTGAGCAGCGATTCCACGATCTTCGCCCGCGCGTCTCCGTCTTCAACCAGCTGCCGCACGCGCGACAAACGTACCGCCACAAGAGAAAACTCCGCCGCAGAGAAAAATGCATTCACTGCCACCAGAGCGAGCACCGCGAAAAGGTGCAGAGCTATCATGCGCGAGCGCCCTCAGCTAAGCGCGGAACCCAACTGTACTCCGCGCAGAGCATCACAGTCGCGTAAGAACAATATAATGGAGGGAGAGACGGGACAGCCATCTCAGGAATTTTACCAAGACCAGCGTCTGAGTGGGAGAATTCCAAGCCTCGATGCGCTACTCTGACACAATACTGCCCGAGGCAGCCGTCGTCGAACCAGCCTAATTAGCTCAATTCTTTGAGCTTTCCTGAATCAACGTCTTAATCTCGTCCTCGCCAGCTTCCTTATCCAAAACGCCTTGGTGTGACGCGGCAATACGCCCTTCCTTATCGATCAGCAGCGTCACCGGCATAGCTTCAACACCATAGCGCTTGCAAATTTCATCGTTGCCCAGCACCACGGTGTAATTAATCTTTTTTTCAACCATGAACGGCTTCACTATTCTCCAGCCATCTTCGTCATTCGAAACCCCGATCACTTCAAAACCGCGATCCTTATATTTATTCTGAAATTCAATAAACTCAGGAATCTCCACTTTACAGCCCCCGCACCAAGTGGCCCAAAAGTTAAGCAGAACCACCTTGCCCCTGAAATCCGACAGTTTTACGGATTTCCCTGACGCCTCGCGCAAATCAAAATCCGGCGCAATCTTTCGCTCATCAACGGGTTTCACCCCCGATTGCACGGGACGCGAAGCCGAAAGGCTCTGCAGAATCGCTACAGAACATTCTAAACAACGATGAGCCAGCACCCCCGACACGGGTATCGTCATGAAACCAATACATGCTGCTGCCGCTCCCACGGCAATCCATCTGAATCTGCGCACGCGTCCGTTCCGGATGCCTCGCTTAGCTCGCAGCCGCGTCAGTGCCTTAGCCGTGTCTGGTCGCCATTCGCTCTCAGAAATCAGCGAGGCCATGCGTTCATCCACCCACCGGGCTGCATTCATTTCGCTATTCATTTCCATGTTGTTTGCCATAGCGTTTTATGTACTCCTTTCGAAAAGCATGCTGTGCGCGGCTCAGAAGTTTTCCGACCGAAGCAGGATTCAATCCCAGAACGGACGCCACTTCGTCATAACTCAGATCCTGACTTCGCAAAAGGAGAAGTTCTGCCGGTCGTCTGCCGATCGTCGCAAGCACCAGGCGAACCCGCTCTTGCTCTTCATTTGAGCCGTAAATTTCTTCCGGGGTGGGAGCAGCGCGTCCAACCCGGAAAAAACTTTCGTAGCGCGCACGGCGTGTTCGTCGTCGGAGTTCGTCGAGACCCATTCGCACAGCTGAGCGATACAGCCATCCTTCAGCCCGTTCGCCCTGCGCTCGCCGGTCGCGCGCAAGTTTTAGAAAGACTTCAACCGCCAGTTCTTCCGCGCGCGCCGGATCGCGTACCACCCTGGCAATCACATGCGCGATGCGCTCGTATTGATCTCTAAAAATGGCTTCGAGGTCGAACGGCCTGTCGTCAGGTTTGGCCTCGGCAACAGCCTCGCTCGTTGCATTCACACTATAACAACGCCGCGCGAGCCAATTTTGTGACAGACTATTCCGCAAGACGACTTTCTCCTCTTACCAAGCCGGTTCCGGACCATACTATCGATAACAGACGAATCCCTCGCGGCAAATCGACAAGAACTTGTTGGCATTCTCCGACGTGCGCTAGAATGCTGCCTGGCGAAATCTGAAACGCGCTCTTGGCGCAGCGCGACGAGGAAGAATGAATCCAGTGCCGAACAAACCAGCACCTGCAGACGCGCCGCGCAAAGGCGATTTCGAAAAATCTCTCACGCGGCTCGAAGAAGTCGTGAAACGCATGGAAGGCCCCGATCTATCCCTCGACGAGGCCATGAAGCTCTTTGAGGAAGGCGTCACTCTTTCGCGCGAGTGTCAGAAGCAACTGGAAGAGGCCGAAGGCCGCGTTGAAGTTCTGCTGAAGAAAGCTGACGGCAAGATTGTGGCCGAGCCTTTCAATCCCGACAATGGCCCGTCCCATAAGGCATAACTTGCCTCTATTTGTTCATCGATCTTTCACGATCGCCCGAGTATTTGTGTGAGCACACCCGATTTTTTTCCGCAGGATCACGCCGCGATTGAGGCCGCGCTCGAAAGGCTTTTGCCGAAGGAGTCCACGCCACCCGCTTCTATCCATCACGCCATGCGCTACAGCGTTTTCGCCGGCGGCAAACGCATTCGGCCCATCCTTTGTTACGAGTCGGCAAAACTCTTCGCGTCGGACCCTTCACCCGCCATTCCAGTTGGCTGCGCCCTCGAATTTATCCACACATATTCTTTGATCCACGATGATCTGCCCGCTCTCGATAACGATGACCTTCGCCGCGGAAAAGCCACAAACCATAAAGTGTTCGGCGAAGCCATAGCCATTCTGGCCGGCGACGCGCTGCTCACACTTGCGTTTCAGACGCTTGCCAATTCCGCAATCGAGCCCACGCGCCGCGTTCGTGTCATCTCCGAAATCGCCGACGCCGCCGGAACCGTCGACGGAATGGTCGGAGGCCAAGTGGCAGATATCGAGGCCGAGAAAAAGCCCGCCGACGCGGCCATGCTCGAATATATTCATCGCTCGAAAACGGCAGCTCTGATCTGCGGTTCCATCGTCGCTGGCGCAATCGCCGGGGGCGCCAATGACGAAGACGTAGAGCGATTGCGCCGATTCGGCCAACAAATCGGCTGGGCATTCCAGGTAGTGGACGACATCCTCGATGTCTCCGAATCCTCCACCGCGCTCGGAAAAACCGCGGGAAAAGACCAAGCCCAGCAAAAAGCCACCTACCCTGCGCTATACGGCCTGGAAAAATCCCGCGAGATCGCCAACGACCTGGAAGCCAAAGCCCTGCGTGAACTCGATTATTATGGTCAACGTGCGACGCGGCTCCGTCAACTAGCTCAATTCCTCGTTGCGCGTCGCAACTAAGACTTGGCAGAAAATCTTGCCATGAAATCAAATCCGCCGCGCGACGACACGCCTCGCAACAGTTCACGTAAGCGAGAGCACATAGGGAAGTCGCGTATTGATGTACTGATCGTCGAACGCGGTTTGGCCCCTTCGCGCGAAAAAGCCCAGGCAATGCTCCTCGCGGGAAATATCCTGGTTAATGGTCAGAAAGTCGAAAAACCTGGGACGCAAATCGCAACCGATGCTCAAATTGAAATCATCGGCGAGACTTTGCGTTACGCCAGCCGCGGCGGCTTGAAGCTCGAAGGCGCCTTGGAAGATTTTGGCGTTTCCCCGCGGGATAAAATTTGTCTCGACGTCGGAAGCTCCACCGGAGGTTTCACCGATTGCCTTCTGCAACAAGGGGCGCTGCGTGCTTATGCCGTGGACGTCTCCGCAGATCAACTGGATTGGAAGCTGCGCAAAGATCCCAGAGTAGTCATGATCGAACGTAACGCACGCTACCTCCGCCCGGAAGATATCCCCGAGCCGCCTGCACTTATCACCATGGACGTGTCGTTCATATCGGTCACAAAAGTTCTTCCTGCAATTGTTCCACTGGCAGCCGTCAACGCCGATTTCCTGATTCTCATCAAGCCACAATTTGAACTCGAAAAACGCGAGGTCGGCAAAGGAGGCATTGTCCGTGACAATTTGCTGCATCAGAAAGCAATCGACCGCGTGACCTCCGCAGCCGAGCTATCTTTGGACATCCTGGGAGTGCGACCAAGCCATTTGACCGGAGCCGAGGGCAATCAGGAGTTTTTTCTCCACGCCCGCGCGCGCGGGTAGAGTAGAATTTCCCTCCAAATGATTCGCGCCGCCGGCATCATCTGCAAACCAGTCAAGGAAATGGTTTCGTCCGTCGTCCCCCCTCTCGCGGAATGGCTGCGAGCGCGCCAAATCGAAGTGTTTGTGGATCTGGAAACGGAAGCCTGCATCCACACGAATTTCCCGGCGTTGTCGCGCGAAGCTCTGGGCCAAAAAGTTGATCTCATCATTGTTCTCGGCGGCGATGGCACGCTTCTTTCCGCCGCACGCGCGCTTCACGGAGCAAACGTCCCAATTCTCGCGGTGAATCTCGGCGGTCTCGGATTTCTTACCAGCGTTACTCTCGACGAGCTTTATCCCCTCCTCGAGCAAGTTATAAGAGGCGAGCATCGCATCGGCGAACGCATGATGCTTGAAGCCGAAATTTTGCGCAGCGGGAAAGCCGCCGAGCGCGAGCGCGCGTTGAACGAAGCGGTCAGCAACAAAGCGGCCCTTGCGCGCATGCTGGATTTCGATGTGTTCGTGGATTCACGCCACGTTGGCCGCTACCGCGCGGATGGAATTATCGTTGCCACTCCCACCGGCTCTACCGCTTATTCGCTTGCCGCGGGCGGCCCCATTCTTCAGCCGGACCTCGACGCATTCGTGATCACGCCGATCTGTCCGCACATGTTGACCAACCGGCCCCTCGTAATCCCCGACACTTCACGCGTGGAATTGGATTTCACCGCGGCGCACGAACCCGTGTACTTAACTCTCGACGGCCAAATCGGATTCCAACTGGAACCGCAGGACCACGTGGTCATCACCAAGTCTTCATCTAAGGTTAAATTTGTGCGTCCGCCGCGGAAGACTTACTACGAGGTATTGCGAAATAAACTTCGCTGGGGAGAACGGTAAAGAGGGTCAAAAGCATTCAGCAGATCCCTCCGCGATGCGCCGTTTGGAACAACTATCCTCGCTGGATCATTTCACTTTCAAAACGACCAGCGTGCGATCGTCAAACGCATGACGCCCATCCGAAAACGCATCCACCGCTTCCAATATACGATCCGCAATGTCGCCGGCCCCTTGCGTGTGGTTCTCGGATATTAGAACTCCCAGCCGGTGGTGCCCGTAAAACTCCATCGTCGTAGGATTCTGCGTATCGCCGATCCCGTCCGAGTAAAACACCAGTATATCGCCGGAACTGAGGATGTAACTTTTCTGATCGTACGTAGCATCCTCAAACATACCCAGCGGGAACCCTTCAAGCGGAACTCTTTCGCACTTGCCACCGTGATACAGAAACGGCTGTTCCTGCCCCGCATTCGATATACGCAGCTTATGACGTCCACGATGCCATGTCGCAATGCACAGCGTCATGAACCGCCCTTCAATCCGCCGCTCGCCCAAAAATCCGTTAACAGCGCGGAGCATTTCCGCGGGAGGAAGCTTCTGCGGTCCCAGACTGCGTAGCGTTCCAATCGCCACAGCGCCATAAAGAGCCGCCGCGCTCCCTTTCCCGCTAACATCTCCCATCGCGATCGCCAATTCCTGCGGCCCGTATCGCAAAAAATCGTAGAGGTCTCCACTAAGCTCGCGTGACGACACCACCCGCGCCGCAATATCAACTCCGTACTCCGGCCCGGGCAATCGAGGCAGCAACGCGCCCTGAATCCGCCGCGCGGCGCTCAGGTCTCGTTCCATGCGAGCTTCGTCTCGCGCCACCTGCTCGTAGAGCCGCGCATTTTCAATCGAAACCGCCAGATGCGCCGCCAGAATCGAAAGTGCCTGCACGTGGTCGGGAGTGAAATAATTTAGCTGCGGGCTCTCCAGGTCCATCACGCCAATCACGCGGTCCTTATAAAGCATGGGCACGGCCATCTCCGACCGCGTCTCCGGATTCACCATTAAATAGCGCGGATCCGATTTCACATCCGGAACCACCACAGGGCGCCGCGTCGAAGCCGCCGCGCCCACAATGCCTTCGTGTCCAGGCACCGCATATTTTTCCTGGGTACGCTGCCCGAATTTCACCGTCACGCGATGACGAAAAACCTTGTCGTTTTCGTCGTACAACAAAATGGAAAAAATCTGGTAATCGATCAATCGTTTGGTAAGTTCTGCCGCCCGCCGCAAGACCTCTTCCACTGACAGAGAAGAATTCGCTTCGCGCGCCACTTCATTCAGTAGTAGCAACGTCTCCGCCTGATTTTTTTCATGCTCAAATAGTCTGGCATTCTCAATGGCCCCCGCGATTCGGCTGGCCACCAGCGTCAAAATGTTCTGCTGATCGGTAGTGAAATAATCTGGCTGGCTGCTCTCAATATCCAAAACGCCGATTACGCGCCCGCGCACAATCAATGGCACAGCCAGTTCTGATCGCACCGCGTCCAGAGCATTCAAGTAACGCGGATCGTTCCGAACGTCACCCACGCGAATCGGCTGGCCAGTTGCCGCGGCCGAGCCAATGATTCCCTCCGCCATTGGAATGCGCCAGTGTTTCACCACCTCCGGCCGGTGCCCGATCGCGAAACGAAAATACATCTGGTCCGTGCCTTCTTCGGGCAGCACTACCGCAAAAATTTCGTAATCGATCAGCCGCTTGATTTGTGCCGCAGCGCTGGCCAGCACCTCGTCTAAATTCAGAGACGCGTTGATTTCCTCGCTGATCTCCGCGAGGATGGCTAGAGTTTCAGCGGGTATTTCCACTTTCGAATTGAGTCCGAGCGAATCCATAGTAGGTGAATCAAATGCCTCGGTCCCCGCCGAGGTAGTTTTCGGCCGCGCGAAACAGAAAGATACTCGCTTGCCGGCCGAATTTTCGGCTAATTATAACAGCCGTGCGTTAAAGACCGTGGGGGAATTCCAGGAAAATTCAGCGAAGTTAATATTTGCCGCTCGCGCCGGCCGAACTTGCCGGAGTCGCGCCGCGAAACTCTTCCACAATCTTCACGCCTGAGCTCGACCCGACTCGCGTAGCCCCGGCGTCCACCATTTTTTGCAAATCGCTCAGTGTGCGCACGCCTCCGGCCGCCTTGATCCCCGTGCCGCTTCCAACGGTTTCGCGAATCAACCGCACATCCTCCACCGTGGCCCCCCCAGGACCAAATCCTGTTGAAGTCTTTACAAAATCCGCTCCGGCTTTTTTCGCCAGCAGCGACCCGCGAACCTTTTCTTCATTGGTAAGCAGCGCAGTCTCCAGAATCACTTTGCATAGTGCGCGACCGCGGTGGCCCTCTTCCACAACTCCCCGAATATCCGCTTCCGCCAAGGCTTCCTGTCCGGATTTCAGCGCCCCAACATTTATAACCATGTCAATTTCTTGCGCCCCCGCTTTAATCGCTTCACTTGCTTCCAGAACTTTCACAATCGGCAGCGTCGCGCCAAGCGGAAATCCCACTACGGTGCAAACACGCACCTCGCTGTCGCGCAGCAATTCCGCGGCCTGCGCTACATTCCAGGGATTTACGCACACCGACGCAAACCCGTAATTTAGCGCTTCGTCGCAAAGTTTCTGGATGTCGTCACGCGAAGTTTCCGGCTTCAGCAACGTGTGATCGATTAACCGCGCAATTTGCGATTCCGTAAGTGACAAGATCACTCCCCCGGCAAACTCAAAACGCAAACGTCTTTCAAATTGCGGTAACGCTCCGCATAATCCAGCCCGTACCCCACCACGAACTCATCCGGAATCTTAAACCCAATATAATCGCCCTTAACATCCTTGATCCGCCGCGAAGGTTTATCCAGCAGCGCCGCGACGCTCAACGTCTTCGGTTTCCTCTGCTGCAGAACGCGCAATAAATAACTCAGTGTCAGTCCCGTATCCAGTATATCTTCCACCACCACAACGTTGAGCCCCTCGATGCTGCTATCGAGATCCTTCAGTACGCGCACCTGCCCCGACGATTGCTTCCCTTTGCCGTAACTCGACACCGCAATGAAATCGATCGAAGTCTCCAAGCTGATCTCGCGCACCAGATCGGAAAGAAAAATGCACGCCCCCTTCAAAACTCCGACTAGATGTACGCGCTCTCCCTTGAAATCTCTGGTAATTTGATGCGCTACCTCGCGAACGCGCTTTTGAATCGCAGCCCGGCGAATCAAGACTTTAAGTTTTTCATTTTTCGCCGCAACCGGCATTTTTGGTTTCGCCTTGTTGGAAAGGCGGCTACTCTATCGCACAGAGTTGCGTATGACAAGGCAGCTCTCCGCCGAGAAGTCGCAAAGCACCGGCAAAATATCCGGCCGAACGAGTTCCCAAGGAGGGGTTACGTTATGGCACCGAATCAATCTCCAGAACCGTGGCTGCGAGGCGCGCTGACTGACATCCCGGCAGTCCCGCGAGCCGTGCTGCACGCCCTCGAACTCGCCAAGGAAGACCTGGCTCGTTGGTGCGGATCGCTCAACGATGCGGAATTAAACGCGCGTCCCGCCGCACTTCCTTCCGTAGCGTTCCACCTGCGTCATATAGCACGCAGCATGGACCGCTTGCTCACCTACGCCGAAGGAAACCAACTGACCGCAGATCAGCTCGCGAAGATGAAATCGGAATTGGACGCATCAGCAAACCACCAGGAGTTATTCGAAGAATTGAATGCAGCGCTCCATAAAAGCGCCCAGCGGGTTCGCGCTTTCGACGCAACTCGTCTCGATGACCCTCGCGAGGTGGGCCAAAGGAAATTGCCAACAACTTTGGGCGGCTTATTAGTTCACGTAGCCGACCACACCCAGCGCCACGTAGGACAAGCTATTACCACATCGAAAATCGTACAAAGCACAGCGAAGCTAGTCGGCAGCGGTAGTTGAGGCCTTCGCCGCCATTACCGGAACGCGGCGCTCGGTAGGCTTCGGCGTATCCGCAGAGCTCGGCTTCACATCTGACGAATGTTCGAACTGTTCCGCCTCGGTGGATCCTTTCATCGCCGTAGTGGAAGCCGTCCCGCTGGTAATCACCTGTTGCACCGCATCGAAATATCCAGTGCCCACAAAGCGCTGATGCTTTACCGCTTCGTAATCATGCGCTCGCTCCGATTCGAATTCCTTTTCCTGCAGCTCACAATAGGCCGTCATGCCGCTCTGCTTGTAAGAGCGCGCCAAATCGAACATTGTCAAATTCAGAGCGTGGAATCCGGCGAGCGTGATGAACTGGAATTTGTATCCCATCGACGCCAGCTCATTCTGGAAACGCGCTATCGTAGCGTCGTCCAGATTTTTCTTCCAGTTGAACGACGGCGAGCAATTGTAGGCCAGCATTTTCCCCGGATACTTGGCGTGAATGCCTTCGGCAAATTCCCGCGCTTCCGCCAAATCCGGCTTCGAAGTTTCGCACCAGATTAAATCCACATAAGGCGCGTATGCCAACCCGCGCGCAATCGCCGATTTCACTCCGCCGCGAATGCGGAAAAATCCCTCTGCCGTGCGTTCGCCCGTGATAAATTCGCGGTCGCGTGGATCGATATCGCTGGTTAGTAGCGTGGCGCTGTCCGCATCGGTCCTGGCCAGAATCAAAGTAGGCACGCCCATCACATCTGCAGCGAGCCGTGCCGCTACCAGCTTGTGAATCGCTTCCACCGTCGGAACCAGAACTTTTCCCGCTAGGTGTCCGCATTTCTTTGCCGACGATAATTGGTCTTCAAAATGTACGCAGGCCGCTCCCGCCTCGATCATTCCCTTCATCAATTCAAACGCATTCAGATTGCCGCCAAACCCCGCCTCAGCGTCCGCCACCATGGGAGCGAACCAATAGGTGTCATCTTTTCCTTCCGCGTGATGAACTTGATCGGCACGCATCAACGCCTGATTGATTCGCTTCACGAGATTCGGAACGCTATCGGCCGGATACAAACTTTGGTCCGGATACATTTGCCCCGCATTGTTTGCGTCCGCGGCCACCTGCCATCCACTCACGTAGATCGCCTTAAGACCCGCTTTCACTTGCTGCACCGCTTGATTTCCGGTTGTGGCACCCAGTGCGCGAACGAACGACTCCTCATGCAGCAGCTTCCACAGCCGCTCAGCACCCAGCTTCGCCAGCGTGTGCTCGACCTGCACCGAACCACGCAATTTTTCAACATCCGCTTGCGAATACGGACGTGTCACGCCCTTCCAGCGTGCATTTGTTTCCCAATCATTCTGTCCGTGTGAGGAATTACCGTTCGAGGAGTTTCCGTTGCTGGTCATCGCGTCGCCTCTTTGAGAGAAATTTGAGCTTGAGTCCCTGCCAAAACTGGATCTCGCAAGCCGATTGTGCGGCCCTAAGCGGGCTGGACCTCGCCACAATCTCTAAGGTGCCAACATTCCAGTGATTGTCCACCGTGTTTGCCTAATCAGTCAAACTGATTGTCCTTATCATCTCGATAGAATTGAATTATCGGTTCCAGTACAATGGTTCTACTGGGAAAACTGCAGTCGGAGGATGGCGCGTGGAAATCGATCAAATCGAAACTTTCTTAGCTGTGGCCACCTATGGCGGATTTCACCGCGCCGCCGGAGCGTTGCGTGTCAGCCAGCCCGCGATCAGCGCACGCATCCGCGCATTGGAGGAATCTTTAGGCGTGAAACTCTTCACTCGTGTGCACTCCAACGTGGCATTGTCCCCTGCGGGCAAAGCTCTTCGCCCCGTCGCCGAACAATTGCTGCGCACTGTGGCGCTCGCGCGGCAAGCCGTCCACGTTCCTCAGCCCGCAGCAGGCGGTGTGCTTAACATCGCTGCCGCTCTCTCCATCTGCACCTATTTTCTGCCCGACGTGATGAAAGAGTACCAATCCAAAAATCCAAAAGTACTGGTCAATCTTCGCTCAGGAAATTCCCTGCAGGTTTTAAAAATGGTTCTGGACGGTGAAGCTGACATCGGCGTGGCGCGTTCACTGCACCATCCCGGAGTGGAGACCACCACCCTGCGCGATGATCCTTTAATACTCGTAGGCCATCCCGGGCACGCGGCCGCCCAACAGAGGCAGGTTCGCCTCGAAGAAACCGAATCCTGGCCGCTCATTTTCTTCGACCGCGGCTCCAGCGATTGGACTCTGAGCCAGGGCCTTTTCCGCCGCGCCGGGTTGCTGCCAAACGTCGTCTTGGAAGTGGAAACAATCGAAGCCGCTAAAAAAATGGTGGAACGCAAACTCGGCCTCAGCTTCCTGCCCCAAATTGCTGTCACCACCGAATTGCGACGCGGCAAACTTGTCGCCATTGAAATTATCAACGCGGAACCGCTGCGCCGAAACCTGGATGTAATCCATCCCCGCCATCGCGCCCTTTCGCCCGACGCTCAGGCCTTTCTTCTGCTCTTGCAAAACGCTGCCGCCACCCCCGTTCCGCTCACCCGAAAGCCTAACAAAACGCCGGCGCGCTCGAAAAGAACGTTGATGAATGGTTCGCCCTCCCTCTTAACGTTCTCGCTAGGATCAGTTCCCCTTCAAATACCAAGGCAAGTTGGCGATCACAATATTGTCATTCCCTCGCAACAGCATTAGTCCCTTCAGTAACTCTGCACGATTGCTTTGCAGAAAGTAGTGATACCAGTGCCGCTCGATTAACTCCGGAACCACCAACACAATCTTGCAGGATGGGTGTTCCGCCTCGATCTTCAACACGTAATCCACGATTGGTGTGAGCACCAGGCGATACGGTGATTCCACTTCTACATATTTCGGCACCGGTAATCCGGCTCGCTGCGCCGGCTCTTCCACCAGCCTCTTCCACTCACCCTTTAGTTGTTCCTTCTGCTCTTCCGTGCACACGTGCACCGCGTGAATATCTCTCGTGATAGTTAGCGCAAATTCTAAGGCTCTCTGAGTCACTTTGCCCCACGTCTGCACGGGTAAAACCACAACCGGCGGTTTACATTTGGTTGTGTCCAGTGGCTCCTTGCTGAAAAGTTCCAGTTGGACACGCACAAAATACCTTCGCACGCGGAGCATCAGAAAAAGTAGCGCGGGTATAAGCAGCGCCGTGACCCACGCTCCCTCTACAAACTTCGCCACGAGCACCACGATCACCGTCACGCCCGTCGCAAAAGCGCCCAAGCCGTTGACGAACATGCTCCATCCCGATCCTGGTCCTTTATTCTTCCTCCAATGCGCCACCATCCCTGCTTGCGAAAGAGTGAACGCCAGAAACGCTCCAACCGCATAAAGAGGTATCAATCGATCTGTGACGCCGCCGAACATGATCAAAAGACAGCCGGCCAAAACTGCCAGCACGTAAATCCCTCGCGAGTAAACCAAGCGGCGTCCGCGAAGGCTAAAAGCATCTGGAAGGTAGCCATTCAAAGCAATGGCCCGGCACAATCGCGGAAAATCAGCGAACGCCGTATTAGCCGACAACGCCAAAACTAAAAGTACCGATCCAATCGTCACGTAATAAAAAACACCGCGCCCCGCCACCGCCGCGACAATCATCGACAGTACGCTCTGGTATCCATCTTTTCCCGGATCGGTCGCAACAATATGGTAAGCGCGTACCAGGTAAGCGATCCCGGCAAGCATCACCATTAAAAGGCCGATGATGATCGTAAGCACGCGCCTGCCGTGTCCACCACCGGCTCGCGAAACGCGCGCACTCCATTGCTTACTGCTTCCACACCGGTCATCGCCGTGCAGCCGCTCGAGAAGGACTTCATTATCAGCCAGACACTAATCGCCGCGATCCCCGGCACCGGCGTTGGCGGCGCAACCACCGGAACTGGATGTCCGCCGGCCATAACCGACTTAAATACTCCCCACCCAAGCGCGATCAGAAGGCTTCCGATAAATATGTATGTCGGAAACATGAAAATGATTCCAGCCTGCCGCATCCCTCGAAGATTAATGAAGGTGATCAGAAATAAAATGATCAAACAGAAGAACAACGTGTGCGGCAGCAGTCTTGGCACTGCAGAAACCAGCGCGCCGACTCCCGCGGAGATTCCCACCGCGACCGTGAGAATATAATCAATCATTAAGGCCGCCGCCGCTAGCAATCCAGCGAACGTCCCAAGATTTTCCGAAGCGACTGTGTACGAGCCGCCTCCTCCCGGATACGCCGCAATCGTCTGCCGGTACGAAAAGTAAACGATCGCCAGCAGCACAATGATGCTGGAGCTGATTGGAATAATGTACGCAACGCTCGCAGCTCCTAACGAAATCAACAGCGTGAGCGCCGCTTCCGGCCCGTACGCCGCGGAACTGAGCGCGTCCAGCCCGAAAATTGGAATTCCCGCTGCAATTCCCAATTGCTCCGCTCTTTCGTCCGAAGCCACCAGCGGTTTTCCAAATAATAGGTCTAGGATCTTCATCCGCCCTCGAGTCCGCTTCAATTGCTGGGTTACCAATTAGCACATTAATTTGTTTAGCTTGCGAAAGGAATCCCAAACATGTACGCTCTTGCGGGGTTATTGCTGCGCATAATCGCGCGCGGCAAAATCTATCAAAATACTGTTAAAGCCTAGCTACCAGTTGAGAGAATCGCGATAATACCCAGGTCCAGAAGATTCTCTTTGTTGATGTGCGGATAACGGTTAATTCCGGCTCGGAAATACACGATTCACCCGATGCGGGGATTGACTGGAACTTGCATCATAGTGGCGTAGGTTAAAAATTTCCTGAGGAGGATTTTTACGTGCGCAAGAAGATTCTAGCTTTGGCGGCTATGCCGTTGGTATTAGCTTTTCTCGGAGGTTGCGGGAGTAGCGGTCACTCCACCCCTCCGCCGTCGGACAATGTTCCTGTAGTGTTGTCGATATCGGACACAGCGGCTTCAGCGGTCGAATCGTTGCCCGCGGGTGTAAATTTGATTTCTGTGCAGGCCTCAGTCACTGGAGCTTGTCTTTTGACCTTGTCCGACTCCAGCACCGCTGCTTGCCCGGTCGGTCAGTCCCTTCTTCCGTCAGGAGCCTCCGTCCAGTTTTCGGCCCTGACCAACCCAAGTCAGCTTGACACTTTATCGAACACGGCCGTGACCGCAAATACCTACGTTAGTCTCGCGCTCATGTTCGGATCGCCGATATCAGAGACCATCAGTGTTGATCCCGGAGCCAACTTCACAGACGGCACGAATTCTTGCGACAACACGAACGCCTTGGCACGCCACTGTTCTTCTGCCAGATCTCGCCGGTCGTGAGCACTACAACGGCCGTGGTTACGTTCGCGAGCCCAATCACACTCACCGCCGGAACTCCGGCATCGTTTATCGTTGGATTGGACGTAACCGGTTCGACAGTGGCCACCGGGTCTGCCCCGGCCACTCTGTCATTTAATCCGGTCGTTACCGTTACCCAAGGTGCCCCCGGTGCAGATGGCAACTTAATTGACGTCAATAACGTGAGTGGAACCGTGAGCAGCATCGGCGGCGGACTCATCACCCTAACCGATAACGCGACCGGTCTGCCTTTGACTCTTAACACCGGCTCCGCCACCGTCACCAACTATCCAATGAACGCAACGACCTGCACGACCGCGAATACGCTTGCGTGCATACAGGTGGGCGACCTAGTCACACTTTCGTACGGAGCTTCCAACGCCAACCCGGTTCAATTCACCGCTATTAACATCGCTGGCAACCCCGGAATCACTTCTGTAGGTGGATTCCAAGGGACCATCGTTGAAGCTGGTGCAACGCCTGAAGTCGTAGTGACTGCCGTACCCGCAGGCAACGCCGTTGGCATAAGCGTTGGACAAGTCCTCGGACTCGGCTTCACCGCAACTCCCGCGTTCAGCAATTCGACTGGCGCCGCCTTGCCAGTGGGATCGTTTGCTTCCGCATCGGACTTGGTCGTTGGCCAGAACGTCTTCGTTGACGTGTCCTGCCCAACTGCCACAACCTGCGCGATCGTTCCGCCCGTCGTCGGACCGCCAGCTGTAATTGGCTCCGTTACGGCAGACGCGATCGAGCTGCTACCCAGTAACGTATCCGGTCTATTTACCGCCCCTGCAGCGCCGAACTTCACGGTCACTGGCCTGAATTCGTTCTACACGGGCAACGGAGTTACTTCGCTTGCTGGGACGACGAGCGCCTCTACCGTATATAGCGGCACGGTGAGCGCCGGATTCAGCGCCTTGGTACCGGGCAATACGTACTATTACACCGGCTACTTGGCCAACTCTGGCACGCTAGCGCAACCCGATCTGATCACCGCGGGTATTTTCGGGAACGAGTAAGTAATCTTTAACCCTTAACCGGCGGCGCACCTCGCAAAAGGTGCGCCGCTTTTTTTTGCCCCCGAGATTTTCGCCGGGCTGATCCAATACAAGCCTTTAGCAAATTCCTGGAACATCCCCAGCCATGTTCAGTCGCTTTATTAAGCGATCCATGGTCAGATAGTGATCGAATTCCCCTTCTCGCCGTCGCATCACACCATTTATTTCTTTGGGCAGGATTTACGCCAAGCGAAGCGCTGGTCGAGACCCGTGCAGCTGGCAGCCACTGCCTCGAGTTGCTTGTAACCAAATGGTGGTTTCAATCGTCGGAATGTAATGCGCTTCTTTAGTTGGACTTATGTGTGCCACGGACCTTGGCCTGGCCACCGTCACTATTGCCGTGCATGAAAGCGACTAAAGAGCCAGTCTCGGTTAATATCAGGACGCATAAAACCGATTCGCCAGAACTTCAATAACAGGGCCTGAACAGTTCAAGATCCTAATCCTAAAAGAGGAACCACAAATTGGCTGAGAATCCCCCGAACACGCCCAACGCACCAGGTCCTGGCAACAA
Organism: uncultured Acidobacteriota bacterium; assembly: GCA_963838475.1. Taxonomy (GTDB): domain Bacteria; phylum Acidobacteriota; class Terriglobia; order Acidiferrales; family UBA7541; genus Palsa-295. Next base: position 1,932,654 of record CAWIRJ010000001.1, on the reverse strand, counting down.
CCCAAATGCTCCCGGCGCTCCAAGCGCACCGTCTGCTCCCGGTGCACCGGTCACTATTAGCACCAAAGATTCTCCCAGCACCACAGCCACCGCGCCGCCGGCTCCCGCGCCGCCGCCTCCAAAACCACCCGAAAAAAGGGACACGCGCCCGAAGAGCCGCAAGTGGGTCTGGATCGTGGTAATCATCCTTTTGGCCCTCATCATTTTCTACTTTTACCGATCACACCAGAGAGCAGCAGAAGCAGCAGCGGCAGCCAAAAAGCCTGTTCCCACCGCCCCGATCTCGACCACCACCGCGCGTAAAGGCGATATCGGCGTTTACATCAACGCGCTTGGCACCGTAACGCCCGTTTACACCGCAACCATCACCAGCCGCGTTGACGGTCAAATAACAAATGTGGCCTACACGGAAGGTCAGACAGTAAAAAAGGGAGATCTGCTGATTGAGATCGACCCGCGCCCTTATCAGGCCGCCCTCACTCAGGCTCAAGGCACGCTTGCAAAAGATACCGCCGTGTTGAGTGAGGCGAGAATCGATTTAGCCCGCTACGAGCAAGCTTACGAGCGCAACGCCATTGCCAAGCAGCAGCTCGACGACCAGGCCCAGGTCGTTCACCAGGATGAAGGCACCGTTAAACAGGACGAAGGCACCGTCGCCAGCGCCACCACCAACCTCGACTACACGCGCATCACCGCTCCCATCAGCGGTCGCGTAGGTCTGCGGTTAGTCGACCCCGGCAACATCGTCACCTCAGGCAGCACCACCGCGCTGGTGGTTATCACTCAGCTTCAACCCATCACCGTAATTTTCAGCGTAGCCGAAGATTATCTGCCGCAAATTCAGAAGCAGTTGCGCAGCGGCCAAAAGTTGCCCGTGGACGCTTTCTCCCGCGATCAAACCACAAAACTCAGTTCCGGTTCCTTGCTAACTCTGGACAATGTGATCGACCAGACCACCGGTACCGTAAAGCTGAAAGCGATTTTTGATAACAAGGATTTCGAGCTGTTCCCTCAGCAATTTGTAAATTCCAGATTACTGGTCGATACGCAGCACGGCGCCACGCTGGTTCCCACCGCAGCAATTCAACGTAATGCGCAAGGCGCCTATGTTTACCTCATCAGTTCTGATAACACCGCAACTTTGCGCACCGTTACCGTCGGCACCACCGACGGAAACACCGCAGCCGTGCAGGGTGTGAATCCCGGAGACGTAGTCGCGATCAGTGGTTTCGACAAGCTGCAGAACGGCGGCAAAGTGACCATCGTAAAGAACCCTGCCAGTGGAAACGGAGCTGGCGGTAACAACGCCAACCCCAACGGCAACAACTCTAATCCGAGTGGCAACAGCGGCAACGCGCCAAACCAGCAAAGTAATGGACCGGCAAGCTCAAACTCCAGCGGCAATAGCAGCAGCTCAGGCGGAGGCAGTCATCCGTGAGCCCGTCTCGTCCATTTATTCTTCGGCCCGTGGCCACCTCGCTTTTGATGGCCGCCATCTTGCTCGCCGGAATCGTTTCGTTCATGCAACTCCCGGTGTCAGCTCTGCCGGAAGTCGATTATCCGATTATTCAGGTCGTCACGTTTTATCCCGGAGCCAGCCCCGACGTTATGGCTTCCGCCGTCACCGCGCCGCTGGAGCGTCAGTTCGGCCAAGTGCCTGGCCTGAATCAGATGACTTCTACCAGCTCTGACGGAAGTTCGGTTATCGTTCTCCAATTTTCGCTCGACCTCAACATCGACGTCGCCGAACAGGAAGTGCAAGCCTCTATTAACGCGGCGCAGACCTATTTGCCCGCCGATCTACCTGTTCCTCCCGTTTACAGCAAGACGAACCCCGCGGACGCGCCGATTCTTACCCTGGCTCTCACTTCTTCCACCATCCCGCTCTCTCAAGTGGAAGATTTGGCTGACACGCGCCTCGCGGAAAAAATCGCGCAAGTAACCGGCGTCGGACTTGTAAGCATCAGCGGCGGACAAAAGCCCGCGGTGCGCATTCAGGTTAATCCCACCGCGCTGTCTTCCTATGGCATCAATCTGGAGGACGTCAGAACCGCCGTCCAAAGCACCAGCCTCGATCTAGCCAAAGGCAACTTCGACGGCCCGCACCAGGATTATCAGATCGATGCCAACGACCAGCTCCTGACAAGTAAAGACTTTCAAAATGTGGTCGTCGCCTACCACAACAAAAGCCCCGTTTTTCTCTCGGACGTCGCGCGTGTAATCGACGACGTCGAGAACACAAAACAAGCCGCCTGGATGAACACCACGCCCGCCGTGATCATGAACATCCAGCGCCAGCCCGGCGCCAACATCATTCAAGTCGTTGACCGCGTAAAAAAATTGCTTCCGCTTTTGCAAAGTAACTTGCCCGCATCCGTGAACGTAATCGTTCTTACCGATCGCACCACTACCATCCGCGCATCCGTGCAAGACGTCGAATTCGAGCTGATGCTCACCGTCGGCCTCGTCGTGATGGTTATCTTCCTCTTCCTCCGAAATCTTTCCGCCACCATCATTCCTAGCGTGGCCGTGCCTCTCTCGCTGGTCGGCACATTCGGCGTTATGTATTTGGCGGGCTACAGCCTGAACAATTTAACCTTGATGGCCTTGACGATTTCCACCGGCTTCGTGGTCGACGACGCCATCGTCATGATCGAAAACATCGTTCGCTTCATCGAAGAGGGCGATCCCCCCCTGCAAGCCGCTTTAAAAGGCTCCGAGCAAATTGGATTCACCATCGTCTCGCTGACAATATCGTTAATCGCCGTGCTGATTCCCCTGCTTTTCATGGGCGATATCGTTGGCCGGCTTTTCCGCGAATTTGCCGTCACACTCAGCGTAACTATTCTGGTGTCGGCGGTCGTTTCGCTGACTCTTACGCCCATGATGTGTTCCAAGCTGCTTAAACATAAGCCCGAATCACAACGCGGCCGTTTCTATCAGATTTCAGAACACGCCTTCGAAAGCGTCATCGCTTTTTATGGGCGCACGCTTAAGTGGGTGTTGAAACATCAGACCGCAACGCTTCTTGTCGCAGTGGCCACTTTGGTACTCACCGTAGTTTTGTACATCATCGTCCCTAAGGGATTTTTTCCCATACAGGATACCGGGATCATTCAGGGTATCTCGCAGGCCTCCCAGACCATTTCGTTTCCGGCCATGGCAGAAAAACAACAGCAGCTCAGCGAAGTAATTTTGAAAGACCCGGCCGTCGACAGTCTTTCCTCATTCATCGGTATTGACGGGACCAACCCCACTCTCAACAGCGGTCGCATGCTAATCAACCTGAAGCCTCTCGACGTCCGCAAGATCAACGCCTCTGACGTCATCCGCCGACTGCAGCCCAATCTCGAAAAAATCGAAGGAATCACGCTTTACATGCAGCCGGTTCAGGACATCACCGTAGAAGATCGCGTCAGCCGCACGCAGTATCAGTACACCCTGGAAGATCCCGACATCAACGAACTGAATTTGTGGACCGCCAAGCTCGTGGACAAATTGAAGCAGATCCCCGAATTAACCGACGTTGCCACCGACCAGCAAACTCAGGGGTTGGCGGCCTCTTTGGTCATCGACCGCGTGACTGCTTCCCGCATGGGTATTACGCCCAACATGATCGATCAAACTCTCTACGATGGGTTCGGTCAACGCCAGGTGGACACGCTTTACACCCAGCTAAACCAATATCACGTCGTCATCGAAACCATGCCGGAGTTTCAGAAGAACCCCAACAAGCTTCAGGATATTTACGTGCGCTCTGCAATCGCGCCATCCGCTACAACCACTGGCCCTACTACGACGAGCTCCAGCGGTGTAGTCACAGCTACATCCTCTTCGGGAGGCGCCGCAAACTCGACTCCGAGTCCCTCTGCTTCGTCGTCTTCGTTGCCCAGTGGCGGCTCGGCAAATCCGACAGCCGTGTCTGGCGCAAACGGAAGTGCCGTTCCACTCAGCACTTTTACCCACTTCGAATCCAGGACCGCGCCGCTCTCGGTCAATCATCAAGGCCAGTTCCCCGTCGTTACGCTCTCATTCAATTTGGCGCCAAACGCTTCCCTCGGCGAAGCCACCAAGGCCATCGACAAAGCCCAAAAAGAAATCGGAATGCCTCTTAGTATTCAAGCCGCCTTTCAAGGCAGCGCCGCGTCGTTCCAGGCTTCGCTTAGCAACGAGCCAATTCTGATTCTGGCCGCGCTTGTAACCGTCTACATCGTGTTGGGCATTCTTTACGAGAGCTATATCCATCCGCTCACTATTCTTTCCACTCTACCCTCCGCCGGAGTTGGCGCAATTCTCGCGCTCTTGATTTGCGGCAGTGAGCTCAGCGTCGTCGCACTCATAGGAATTATCTTGCTCATTGGAATCGTGAAAAAGAACGGCATTATGATGATCGACTTTGCTTTGGAAGCGGAACGCAAAGAAGGCAAAAGTTCGGAAGAAGCGATTTACGAAGCTTGCCTGCTGCGTTTCCGACCGATCATGATGACCACCATGGCCGCTCTGCTTGGCGGTCTGCCGCTCGCTCTTGGCACAGGAATCGGATCCGAACTGCGCCGTCCCCTCGGCATCTCCATGGTCGGCGGCTTGCTTCTCAGCCAGGTCCTCACTCTTTACACCACGCCCGTCATTTATATTTATTTTGACCGTCTCGCAAAGAAGGCCACGAATTGGCGTGCGGGGCGCGCAGGTGAGGGTGCAGCGGAGGCAGCCCCAGCGGATTAGTTATGAGCCTTTCTACTCCATTTATTCGACGCCCAGTCGCCACCGCCCTGCTCACTATAGCTCTCGCGCTCGCTGGCGCCGTCGCCTTCAAGCAGTTGCCTGTCTCGGCTCTTCCGCAGGTGGACTTTCCCACCATATCCGTAGCTGCCAGTTTGCCCGGAGCAAGTCCCGAAATCATGGCTTCCTCGGTTGCTACTCCGCTCGAGCGCCAGTTCGGTCGCATCGCCGGCGTCACGGAAATGACTTCCTCCAGCAGCCTCGGTTCCACCAGCATCACGCTGCAGTTTGACTTGAATCGCGATATCAACGGCGCCGCACGTGACGTACAGGCCTCCATCAACGCCGCGCGCAGTTATCTCCCCGCCAATTTGCCCGGCAATCCGACCTACAGGAAGGTAAATCCCGCAGACGCGCCCATCATGATTCTGGCGCTAACCTCCGACGTTTATGACCGCGGGGCTATGTATGACTCTGCCTCCACCATTATTTCGCAGCGGCTTTCGCAGATCGAAGGTGTCGGACAAGTTAGCGTCGGCGGCAGCTCACTACCTGCGGTCCGCGTGGAAATTAATCCCACGCAATTAAATAGCTATGGTCTTGGGCTCCAGGATGTCGCCTCCATGTTGAGCTCCCAAAACGCCAACGAGCCCAAGGGACAAATATCCGATGATCGCGGGACCGCCGACATCACCACCAACGACCAACTCCTCAAAGCCCAATATTACAAAGATCTTGTAGTCGGATATCACAACGGCGCCGCTGTGAAACTTTCCGATTTCGCCGACGTTCAGGACTCCGTCGAAAACCTTCGCACCACCGGATTCGTAAACGGAAAACCCGGCGTCCTGTTGATTATTTTCAGGCAGCCCGGCGCCAACATCATCGACACCGTCGATCGCGTCCGAGCATCGATTCCCTCGCTAAAGGCCTCCATTCCGGCTGCCATGGATTTCACCGTTATGCTCGACCGTACCACCACCATTCGCGCCTCCGTCAGCGACGTGGAACGCACCCTCGCCATATCCGTCGCGCTCGTAATCTTGGTGGTCTTTCTTTTTCTGCGTAACGTGCGCGCCACCCTGATTCCCAGCGTCGCCGTTCCAGTTTCGTTGATCGGCACGTTCGCCATCATGTATCTGTGCCGCTATAGCATCGACAACTTGTCCATGATGGCGCTCACCATCGCCACCGGCTTCGTTGTGGACGACGCTATCGTGGTCATTGAAAACATCTCTCGCTATCTTGAACAGGGTTACTCTCCGATGGACGCCGCCCTCAAAGGAGCCAGTGAAATCGGCTTCACCGTGCTCTCCATCAGTATCTCCCTCGTCGCCGTATTTATTCCCATTCTGATGATGAGCGGTATCGTGGGCCGCTTGTTTCGCGAGTTTGCCGTCACTCTGTCCGTCGCCATCATGATCTCGCTGGTCATTTCCTTAACCACCACGCCCATGATGTGCTCCCGGCTTTTGAAACATATGGAGGAATCCGCCCACAACAAATTGTTTCAAGCCAGTGAGCGCGCCTTTAATCGAGTACTCGCAATCTACGAGCGGTCTTTGAGCTGGGTGCTCAACCATTCCGGTCTCACCCTGACTATCTTGCTGCTTACCGTCGCTCTGAATGGCTATCTCTTTTACATCGTCCCCAAGGGCTTTTTCCCGCAACAGGATAACGGAACCGTTTTTGGCGGCATCCAGGCCGAGCAGGATATTTCGTTTCAAGCCATGCAGGCCATCACCAAGCGCTTTGTCGATATCGTGGGGAAAGACCCTGCTGTTCAAAACTCAATGGCCTTCAGCGGAGGCGCCGGCGCCGTGAACACCGGCTTTATTTACCTGGCGCTAAAGCCGCTCAACGAGCGCAAAATTTCTTCCAGCGATGTCATCAATCGCCTGCGCCCAAAACTTATTTCCGTTCCCGGCGCTACCGCGTTTCTCCAAGCCGGACAGGATCTCCGCATCGGCGGCCGCCAGAGCAACGCGCAATATCAATACACCATTCAGAGCGACAACTTGGACGATCTCGTCACCTGGGGCCCCACTCTTCTCGCCCAGATGCGTCAGCAGCACATGTTGACGGACGTGAACACCGACCAGCAGAACAGTGGTCTCGAAACCGAGCTGGTCTATGACCGCGAAACAGCATCGAGGCTGGGCATAACCCCCAAGCAGATCGACACCACCTTGTACGAAGCTTTCGGTCAAGCCCAGGTCTCCACCATGTACACCTCCCTCAATCAATATCACGTGGTCATGGAGGTCGCGCCGCAGTTCTGGCAAAGTCCGGACGCTCTGAAAGATGTTTACGTGGAAGCTGCGCAGGGGAAAGAAGTTCCCATCACTGCAATCGCACACGCTGAGACAAAAACTGCCGCCCTCGCCGTGAACCACCAGGGCCAATTCCCCTCCGTCACCGTCTCGTTCAATCTCGCCCCCGGTGTTTCCCTTAGCGACGCCGCCAAAGCCATCACCGAGATGGAACAAAAAATCGGAATGCCCTCCACCATTCACGGAATGTTTTCCGGCACCTCTGCAGGCATTCCAAGCCTCTCTCTCAACCCAGCCTCTTCTCATCATCACGGCGCTAATGGCTGTTTACATCGTGCTCGGAATTCTTTATGAGAGTTATATCCACCCCATCACGATTCTTTCCACACTTCCTTCCGCGGGCGTTGGCGCCGTACTCGCGCTGCTCATTTTCCACATCGATTTAAGCGTTATCGCAATAATTGGTGTCATCCTTCTCATTGGTATCGTGAAGAAAAACGGCATATTGATGATCGATTTTGCTCTGGCCGCTGAACGCATCGAGAAAAAGAGTTCTGAAGAAGCCATCTACCAGGCCTGCTTGCTGCGCTTCCGCCCCATCTTAATGACTACGATGGCCGCAATATGCGGTGCTCTTCCTCTCGCGCTAGGCACCGGCACAGGTTCGGAATTGCGCCGGCCTCTTGGTATCACTATCATCGGCGGCCTGATCGTAAGCCAGATGTTGACTCTATATACCACCCCGGTCGTCTATCTATATATGGACCGCTTGCGTATTTGGTGGGCGCGCAAACGCCACAAGCCCATTGATCAGCTTCCCGGCGAACAATTAGGGAACTATGCAGACTAATCACATGACGGAGCCGAAGTCTTGAAACATCCCATGAATACAGCTCTCATTTCGAGTCCACGCCAGTTTCTCGCCGGTGCTCTCATTTTCGCCATAATTCTTTCTGGGTGCACCGTAGGTCCGCATTATCACCGGCCCGACGCAACCGTTCCCGAATCCTTTAAAGAACTCACTCCCGCCGATTACCAGAACACCGCTGGTTGGAAAGTGGCGCAGCCGAAAGATTCCGCCTTGAAAGGCAAATGGTGGGAAATATTTAACGATCCCGAGCTTAACGCCCTCGAAGAACAGGTAAATACCTCGAACCAGAGCGTCGCTTCCGCCGCCGCAGCCTTCCTGGTCGCGCGCGCCATGGTCAAAGAAGCCCGCTCGCAATATTTTCCCACCGTCACCGTGGGTCCCTCAATCACGACAAGCCAGCAGTCTGGAAACATAACCACCGGCTTCTCAACCGGGTCCTCGGGCGGGAGTGGAAGCGGCGTCTTGGTCTCGCCGCAAGTAATTACCGACTATACCTTACCCTTCGACGCCAGTTGGACGCCCGATCTCTTCGGTCGCGTTCGAAATAATGTCCGCGCAAATGCAAACGCAGCGCAAGCCAGCGCCGCCGACTTGGAAAACACTCGCCTGATGATCGAAGCCGAAGTCGCCGTTGACTATTTCAATGTTCGCGGCCAGGACGCCCTGAAGAAATTATTGGACGACACTGTCGTCGCCTATCAGGAATCTCTGCGTCTCACCCAGGCGCTATACGAAACCGGCATCGATTCCGACGAATCCGTCGCCCAAGCCGAAACTCAGCTCGAGTCTGCCCAGGCTCAGGACACCAACCTCGGCATTCTTCGCGCACAGTACGAACACGCCGTCGCCACGTTGGTAGGCCAGCCCGCATCCGCTTTCTCAATTCGCACGCTGCCGCTGAAAACAAGTCCCCCAGCCATCCCGTACGGTCTGCCGTCCCAACTTCTCGAGCGCCGTCCCGATATCGCCGCATCCGAAAGATTAATGGCTCAAGCCAACGCGCAAATCGGCGTCGCCGTCGCCGCCTATTACCCCACTGTCACACTCAGCGCGTCCGCGGGACTCGAAAGCAGTTCGTTCACGAAATGGTTCACTTGGCCTAGCCGTTTCTTCTCCGTGGGCCCCAGCGTTTCCGAAACTTTGTTCGATGGTGGCCTCCGCCACGCCACCGTCCAACAGTACCGGGCCAACTATCTCGAGACCATCGCGAATTACCGCCAGACCGTCCTCGCTGCCTTTCAACAAGTCGAGGACAATTTGGCCTCCATCAGAATTTTGTCTGTGGAAATCAAACAGCAGGACACCGCCGTCGGCTCCGCCGAACGCAATCTTAAAATCGCCACCGACCGCTACAGGCTCGGCATCGATCCTTATCTGAACGTGATCACCGCGCAAACAACTCTGTTCAGCAATCAGCAAACGGACGTCAACCTGCGCATTCAACAAATCACTGCGAGCGTGCAGCTAGTCGAAGCGATAGGAGGCGGTTGGGACGCCTCGCAACTCCCCTCCGTCCCCGGCCTGGTCAGCGGCCCGCTCGTGATTCCGAGCCCTCCGCCACCGCCGGCCCTGCTGAATGAATAGTCGAACGAATAGCGGTCCCGGCGCGAACCCGCTCGGATCGAATATTTCTCCGTAACTGTTTTTGGGTGCGTTCGCGTCTAACGAATAATGGAAACAGCTAGGTTGTTTCCGGCAGTGAGCTTGCATTTGGAATGAACGATGCTGCCTTTTGCGGAGTTTCAGCGTCGACGTTGAGGAACTTTTATGCGCTCGAAAATGAATAGAGTTTTGAACTCCATAATTTACGCTGCTCTAACGATCGCAGTTGCCAACGCAGCCACCACGGCGTTTGCCGCACCCCGGTCGCCCTCGCCGGCTAATCAAGCCGACCAACAAAACGCAATTCAAAAACAAGTGGGCGCCGTCAAGTCCATCGTCGGAACCACCGTCACCGTTACCACCGATTCCGGAGCCGCTGCCAGCGTAAACGTTCAGCCCACCACAAAAATCGTCCGCGTCGAACCTGGCCAAACGGATTTAAAGAACGCTGTCCCGCTCGAATTGAAAGACCTGCAGGTCGGTGACCGTGTCTTCATCCGCTGGAAAGCTTCAGACACCGCTCAGCCTGTGAACGCCATTGGCATCATTGTGATGAAACGCGCCGATGTGGACGCCAAGCAACAACACGAACGCGAAGACTGGCAGAAGCGCAGCGTAGGCGGCCTCGTCACCGCCGTGGACCCGGTAACCAAAACTATATCGATGTCAGTTACCGCCATCGGCGGTAAAAAATCCATCGTCATCAACACCACGCCCAAAACAGTTTTTCGCCGCTATGCTCCGGATTCCGTAAAATTCGACGACGCCAAGGTCAGTTCCCTCGATCAAGTCAAGCCCGGCGATCAGCTCCGCGCCCTCGGTACGCGCAATGCCGACGGAACCGCGGTCGATGCCGAAGTTATCGTCACCGGCTCCTTCCGCAATATTGCGGGACCTATCGTGTCGGTCGATCCCGCGTCCAACACGATCGTCGTGAACGACCTGATCGCCAAGAAATCCGTCGCGGTTAAAGTTTCCGATCAAACCCAACTTCGCAAGCTTCCGCCGGAAGCCGCGCAGCGAATCGCATATCGTTTGAAAGCCGCCGCAGGTGGAACATCCCCATCTGGTGACGCGGCCCCCTCTGGCTCGGCTGCGCCAAACGGAAATCATGCACCCGGAAATGGCGCATCTCCCTCTACATCTCCAAACGCGCCGCAAGGCGGCCCCGGCGGCTCAGGTCGTCCCGCCGGCGGCCAAGCCGACTTCCAGCAAATTCTCAACCGCATGCCCGCTTCGTCGCTCACCGATTTTCAAAAAGGAGATGTCGTAATGGTTGTCTCTACGGAAGGAACCGATTCGGGCGGAGTCACCGCAATCACGGTGGTCGGCGGAGTGGACGCGATTCTTGCCGCCGCGCCAAATGCAAGCCAGGCCATGACTCTCTCGCCCTGGAGCCTCGGCGGCTCCTCCGCTATGGACGCGGCAGGTAATCCGTAGAAATGCCAGCAGCTCCATCAACGATCTTAGTACCAGGGGAAAGAATGAAATTCCGGCGCCTCAAAAGTTTTCTACAAATCGCAACCCTCGCGTTGCTGTGTTTAACCGCGGATCCGGCGTACAGCCAATCAGCCGCCTCTACCACCGGCGCGCTCCACGCCCAGGTTCTCGATCCTTCCAACGCGGCAGTCACCGGCGCCACTGTGGTCCTCACCGGAGCCGACGGGACCTCTGCCGGAGCCACCACCAATCAACAAGGCGCCTTCGACATAAAAAATCTAACTCCTGGCAAATACACTCTTGAAGTCATCGCCAAAGGATTCGCGCTGTACAAAAACGAAGATGTTGAAATCGTGCCCGACCAAACCAAGAATCTGAATATTCTGCTCACCATCGAAGAGCAAGAGCAGCAAGTAACCGTAACGGACCAAACTACCACCGTGGATGTAAATCCCGCGAACAACGCCGGCGCCATCACTATTTCGGGAAAGGAACTCGATGCCCTTCCGGACGACCCTGACGAATTGCAAACCGATCTAGAAGCCTTGGCGGGTCCTTCCGCCGGCCCCAACGGCGGCCAGTTCTACATAGACGGTTTCACCGCCGGCCAGCTACCTCCGAAATCCTCCATCCGCGAAATTCGCATCAATCAAAATCCTTTCTCCGCCGAATACGACAAAGTCGGCTACGGCCGCATCGAGATTTTCACTAAGCCCGGCACTGACAAATGGCACGGCCAATTCTCTGTTAACGCCAGCACTTCCGCGCTCAACTCCGAAAATCCTTTCTTCGACAAAAGCGCTTCCACCACGCCCTACCCGGGCTACTATACTGCGCAGTACACCGGCAATCTCGGCGGCCCGCTCGGCAAAAAAGCATCTTTCTTCTTCACTGCCGATATTCGCGACATCAACGACGTTGAAGTGGTCAACGCGCAAACCGTCGATCCCGTCACTTTCGCAGTCACCCCTTTCAGTGCCGCCATTCCCAATCCGCGCAAGCGTTACAACATCGGTCCCCGTGTTGACTATCAGTTGACTAAAACGAACACCCTGTCCGTGCGGTACCAATATTTCCGCGACAACGAGGCTAACGAGGGAATCGGCGGCTTTTCTCTTCCATCTCAGGGCTATAACTCCCTTTCTACCGAGCAGACTTTGCAGGTCAGCGATACCCAGGCCTTCGGAACGAATATCATCAACGAAACCCGCTTTCAGTATCTTCGCGACGAAAGCAGCCAGCTCCCGGTAAGCACCGCCCCCACCGTATCGGTTGGCGGCGCTTTTAATGGCGGTGGAAATAACTCCGGGAGCATCAATGACAATGCGAATCACTACGAACTTCAGAATTACACGTCCATCCAATTTTCAAAACACTTTCTAAAATTCGGCGGTCGCTTGCGCGGACTTACCGACTCAAATTTCGCCACCTCCGGTTTTAACGGCGCATTCGTTTTCCCCTCGATTCAGGCCTATCAGGCCACTCTCGAAGGAACGCAGCAAGGCGCGGTACAGTACTCCCTAACCGGCAATGCAAACCCAAATCTGAACTTGACGAACTTTTCTGTAGGCCAGGTTGATGTCGGCCTTTTCATTCAAGACGACTGGCGCATCAAGCCCAATATCACTCTCAGCCTGGGTGCGCGCTTCGAAGCGCAAAACGAAATCAGCGATCATGACGACTGGGCTCCTCGCCTGGGTTTTGCTTGGGGGATAGGCGGTCATGGAAAGACTCCTCCCAAAACCGTTTTGCGCGCTGGCTTCGGTATCTTTTACGATCGCTTCAACGAAACCTACGCTCTCCAGGCGGAAAGGTTGGCCGGCGGAGCCGATGCGCTCACGCAATTTGTGGTCACGAATCCCGGCTTTTTTAACGCGACTACTCCCGTTCCAATCTCTTCGCTTCCCGCCAACCTGACCTTGCCTTCCACTTACCGTTTGGAGCCCAATCTGCGCTCGCCTTCCACTACGCAAACTGCCGTCAGCTTCGAGCGCCAGCTCACAAAAATCGCGAATATGTCCGTGTCTTATTTAAACTCGCGCGGCGCCGACCAACTCTTCACCAACAATATCAACACACCCTTTATCGGTGAGTACATCCCCACGCAGCCTTTGCTGAATCGCCCTCTCGGCCCTATTGGAAACGTTTACGAGTACGAATCGGAAGCTATCTTCCGCCAGAACCAACTCTTCGTGCAGGGCACCGTCCGCGCCGGCGCAAAATTGCTGATCAGCACCTACTACACATTGAACTACGCTAAGAGTGATACTTCCGGCGCCAATTCTTTCCCTTCGAATCCTTACAACATCCTCGCGGATTACGGGCGCGCTTCCTTCGATATTCGCAATCGTTATTTCCTGATTGCTTCCATTGCGCTTCCTCACGGGTTCCGCTTCAGCCCTTTTTTGATCGCCAGTTCTGGTATCCCTTATAACGTCACCTTGAGCCAGGATGTGCTGGGCACTTCCCAATTCAACTACCGTCCCACATTCGCCAGTACCTCCACCCCGGTGCAGAATGTGGTCACTGTTCCGGGCTTGCCCGCATTCAACACCGTTCCCCCGCCCGGTGAAGAAATTCCCGTGAATTATTTAACCAGCGCTGGACGCTTCACACTGAATGTTCGCCTAAGCAAAACATTCGGTTTCGGTAAAGCTGCGGAAGGCCCAAATGGTGCCAACGCTGGCGGCCCGGGCGGTGGCGGCGGTCGTGGAGGCGGCGGTGGTCGTGGTCCCGGCAGCCCATTTGGAGGAGGCGGTGGCTTCGGCGGAATAGCCGGTGGAACCAACAAACGCTACAACATCACATTCAGCATCAACGCTCGCAACGTATTGAACAACGTGAATGCCGCCGTTCCCAGTGCCGTTCTCTTCCCACCCACCTCCACGTCTCCGGCTGAAGCATCGCCATTTTTCGCACGACCAAACTCCCAGGCCCTCGGCCCTTACAACACCAGCTCCGCCAACCGCCAAATCTACCTCCAAGCCTCTTTCAGTTTTTAGTAGTATGTTTCTCGGTCGTATCGCCAAAACGCAGCGCAATACTGGCGCGCGAAGTTCGGTCAGCGGCCCTCTCGACGCCGCCAACTACTGAGGAGAACGCAATGCCGCGAAAATTTCTATTCTCAATATCGTTTTTAACAGTATTCATCGCGCTGGCCATTCCAGCCCTCGCTGCTCAATCCAGCCAGACAATCTCGCTCACTGTGGACGCCACCCAAGCTCCCATAAAATTAGTCCACTCCCACATCATCATGCCGGTGAAATCCGGCCCGTTGACCCTCTACTACCCAAAATGGATTCCCGGCGAGCACGGCCCCAACGGCCCCATCGCAAATGTCACCGGTCTCAAATTTTCCGCCGACGGCAAAACGATCCCGTGGCAGCGCGATCTCCTCGACAACTTCACTTTCCACGTCGACGTTCCCGAAGGCGTCGATCGCCTCGACGCCGATTTTGATTACATCGAGCCCACCGCTTCCGGCGCTTACACCGCAGGCGCTTCCGCCACCGCCAAACTCGAAGTCATCAGCTGGAATCAGAATGTCTTGTATCCTGCCGGGACTCCCGCTGATGAACTCACCTACGAAGCAAAACTAATTCTTCCCGAGGGATGGAAATTCGGCACCGCGCTCCCCATCGCCAATCAATCCGGCAATCAAGCCAGCTTCAAACCTGTATCTCTCGAACGCTTGGTCGATTCTCCCGTTATCGCCGGCGAATACTATCGCGCAATCGACATCACGCCGCCCGGCGAGCCCATTCATCACGAAATCGATATGGCCGCCGACAGTGAAGCCGCGCTCGCCATGCCTCCAGAACTTAAGGCCGGCATGATTAATTTGGTCGCTGAATCCGGAAAACTATTCGGCGCGCGACATTACCGCGATTACCACTTTCTCCTCACGCTCAGCGATCATGTTGCGCACTTCGGCCTCGAACATCACGAATCAAACGATAGCCGCCTACCCGAGCGCGTCATGCTGGAGCCCGCCGGCGCCTTTTCCGTCGGCGGTTTACTCGCTCACGAATTCGTGCATTCCTGGAACGGAAAATTTCGCCGCCCTGCTGACTTGACCACTCCGGATTACGAAGTGCCCATGAAAACCGATTTGCTCTGGGTTTACGAAGGGCTCACGGATTATTTTGGCCCCATGCTCGCAGCTCGCAGTGGCCTTTGGACGCAAGAGCAGTATCACGATGTCCTTGCCTCCATCTCGGCTGCGCTTGGTCCTGGCCGCCCCGGTAGGACCTGGCGTCCTCTGCTCGACACTGCCGTTGGGCAACTTGGCGGCTTCGGGCGAGGCTGGATGAATTGGCGGCGCGGCTCTGACTATTACGACGAAGGCGATTTAATCTGGCTCGAAGTTGCCACCATCATCAATCGCGAAACTCACGGCCAAAAAACCATCGACGATTTCGCTCATTCGTTTCACGGCGGCCAAAACAACGGCCCTGAAATAAAAACGTACACCTTCGAAGAAGTTGTCTCCGCGCTCAACGGCATCGCGCCATACGATTGGGCCGGCTTCTTCCACCAGAAGCTCACCTCAACTTCCCCCGACGCGCCTGTCGGAGGAATCGAAAATGGCGGATGGAAAGTTGTTTACACCGAAAAGCCCTCCAAGGTGCCCGGACGCCGTGGCGGCGCCGGAGATGCCTATAGCATCGGCCTTCAAGTTGGCGAAGATGGTTCGGTAACCGATTCCATCGTCGGCGGCCTCGCATTCAAAGCCGGCATTACCTCGGGAATGAAAGTAGTTGCGGTGAACAGCCGCGTTTACACCCACGATCTTCTGCAAGACGCAATTAAAGCCAGCAAAGACACCGCGAACCCCATCGTCCTGCTCGTCATCGTTGACGACTATTACAAAACCTGTACCATCGACTATCATGGCGGCGAGCGCTATCCCCATCTTCAGCGCGACGATAGCAAGCCCGACTATTTGGACGACTTGATCAAGCCCCATGCATCTAAATAGATGAAGCTAGATCTCGGCTGGGGATTCTTACGCGGAAAAGAATTCCGCACCCCGCGCAGGTAGTACGCGTGAGGTTGCGACCAAAACACTGATTATTTCATCAGAGGATCATGAGCGACCAACAACAAGCGAATCAGCCGGCAGTTAGAATCATAGGCCGCAACGGTTCTCCGCGGGCTTATGCTCTTCGCGACTTCTTCACCCGCGCCGATATCCCGTTCGAATGGGTAGAACTGAAAACAGATGAACAGGCTCGCCAATATCGGCGTCGCCGGACTAAACGATCCCAGGCTGCCGCTCAGCATTTGTCCCAACGGCACGCGATTGGAAAACCCCACTATCCGCCAGATTGCCGAAAAGCTTGGGTGGTACAACAACCCTTCACAAGCTGAATACGATCTCGCAATCTATGGCGGGGGTCCAGCGGGATTGAGTGCCGCTGTGTACGGTTCGTCGGAAGGCTTGAAGACAGTTCTGATCGAGCGCTCCATCGTTGGCGGGCAAGCCGGAACCAGCTCTAAGATTGAAAACTACCTGGGATTTCCCGACGGAATTAGCGGAGCCGATCTGGCGAAACGCGCGCGCGACCAAGCCTGCCGCTTTGGAACCGAGATTCTGATGCTGCGCGAGGGAGTGCGCGGCGAATTTGAACCGGGCAAAGGTACCGGCTACCTTGCGGACGGCACAAAAATTGTCGCCCATGCGACCATCTGTGCCACCGGCGTGCGCTATCGTAAGCTCGGCTTGGAAAAGGAAGACGCTTTTTATGGCGTGGGCGTATATTACGGCGCGGGAGCCAGCGAAGCGCAACTTTGTTCCAACGAGCACGTTTTTGTCGTAGGCGGCGGCAATTCCGCAGGGCAAGCCGCCATGCACTTTGCCAAGTTTGCGCGAAAGGTCACTATTGTGATTCGAGGTGATTGCTTGCGTCGCACTCTGTCGCAATATCTCGTGGACCGGATTCATTCGTCTCCGAATATCGAGGTCTTGCCGCGCACCGAAGTGATCGCTCTCCACGGCGACGATGTCTTGCGTTCGGTCACACTGCGAAACAATCAAACCGGCGAAGAAAAAAGTTTTGAGACCCGCTGGCTCTTTTTGTGTTTGGGTGGCGAACCGCAGACCGACTGGGCCAGGGATGTTGGAATTTGCCGCGATTCCGACGGTTATCTGGTGACCGGTCCGGACTTGTCGCTAAACGGCGCGCGCGCTCAAAACTGGCCTCTGGAGCGTTCGCCCTATTATTTGGAAACGAGCATGCCCGGACTGTTTGCGGCAGGCGATGTGCGGCACGGTTCGGTGAAACGGTGCGCGTCCGCGGTAGGCGAAGGCGCTATGGCCGTCACATTCGTGCATCGCTATTTGACGAGCACCTAGGTCGCAAAATTCTCGCACCAACACAAAGGAGGATTTACTTATGCCGGCTTGCACCCATATGAATCAAATTCGGAATGTAACACCTCGCACTCCCAATGGCTGCGAGGAATGCTTGAAAATGGGCGATACCTGGGTCCACTTGCGCCTCTGTTTGGAATGCGGCCACGTAGGCTGTTGTGATTCATCGAAAAACAAACACGCCACCAAGCATTTCCATCACACCAAGCATCCCATCATGAAGTCATTCGAGCCCGGAGAAACCTGGGGCTGGTGTTATGTAGATGAAGTGGAACTCGATCTATCCGCGCTTCCATTGGCCGCGCTGAGCCATACCGCGTAGGCTGCGGCGATCTGACGTACGAATCGCGGATGGTTTTCGCGAGTTCGTACCGATTTGTAACAGAAAGCTGCAGAACTTTTTACAATCGACCGCTTGACGCATTTGCAACGCTTTCGTTATAGTTGCAGCTCGACTGCGCGAGTGCGCTAGTCGGAAGGAAACTGGAACCGCGATGCATCTGTTTTATTACTGTTTCGCCTTTACTTACCGCTTCTCCTTTACGGGAAGCGGGCCAGCGAGACGCGCGCGGATAATCTGAGAAAATAGCAGCAAAAACCGCAAAGTCTTAAGATGCCGGCCGCGACCCTCCAACGAGGACGCGGCCTTTTTTGTTTTGCGTAAGACTTGCGGAATAAACTTTTGCAACTCAAAGTGACTGAGAGACTTCACGCGAGTTTTTGAATTCTTTTTCGATGTTCCGAGGAGGCCGGATGCGAGGTCTGAAGATTGGAGACTGGCGAACAAAGATCGATGCCATCGACACAACTCTGTTGCACCTGCTGAATGTTCGCGCGGCATTCGCGCTCGAGGTAGGCAAGTTGAAAGGAGAGGCTGGCATGCTGCTGCGTGTTCCGGCGCGCGAGCACGAGATCCTTTCCCGCATGAAGAAGCTGAATCCGGGCCCGCTAGACGGCGAAGCAGTAGAAAAAATCTATCAGCTTATTTTGGACCAATCGATTCGTATCCAGGAAAGCCACGGCTACGGCGCCGCAACAAAATCGAAAAACGTTTCCGCGTCCCATCGCAACCGGACCAACCAGCCTGAAATTCAATCAAAGCGGCGCAAGCCGAGCGTCGCATGAAACTTTCCCACGACAAGCGCGTGGCCTTTCAAGGCGAACGCGGTGCCTTCAGCGAAGACGCGGCTATAAAACTGCTGGGCGCGGAAGTCTCTCTCGTGCCGCTTCCGACCTTTGAAGCTGCTTTCAGCGCGATCGCGCAACACAACGCCGACTATGTGTTGGCTCCGATCGAAAACAGTTTGGCAGGCCCGGTTCAAAGATCGTTGGACTTACTAGTGGAGAGCGATTTGAGGATCGTCGGTGAGGTGATTATCCGCGTGCAACACAACTTGATCGGCCCGCCGGGATCCACTTTCGACGATGTAACCGTGGTTGAATCACATCCGGTCGCCTTGGCGCAGTGCGAGGGATTCTTCAGTTCGCGCCCATCGCTGAAAAGAATTGCAACGGATGACACCGCGGGAAGCGTTCGCCAGATCGTTCAAGCTGGAGATCGCAAACGAGCCGCTATAGCCGGCAAACGCGCCTCGCAAATATATGGTGGACAAATTCTTCGCGAGAATTTGGAAGATGATCCTGAGAATTACACCCGGTTTGTTTTGCTGGCACCGGCCACGGAAGCCACGCCGGAGCGAGCGGACAAAATTTCTTTGGTGTTCAGGCTGGCGCACGTTCCAGGCGCACTATTTTATGCGCTGGAACCTTTCGCCCGGCGACAAATCAACTTGATGAAAGTGGAAAGCCGTCCCGTTCGCGGTCTTCCCTGGCAATACCGCTTTTATCTGGACCTGCAGGCATCTGCAACCGACCCGGAGGTTCAGTCGGCCTTGGATGAACTGATAAAACTCGCTGTCGAAGTACGCATTTTGGGTTCTTACATTTCTGCAAAAAGTGAAAACAGCAGTGCGGCGTAACTTGGGAGACCAATCATGATTGTCAACATGGCGCAAGGCGCAACAGAAGAACAAATCAATCACGTAGTCGAACGGATCAGAGAGTGCGGTTGCCAGGCGCATTTGAGCCGTGGCGAAGAAAGAACCGTGATCGGCGTAGTCGGACGCAGCGCGCAGCATCAGAGCCAACTGGAGGCTTTGCTGGGCGCGCCAGGTGTGGAAGAAATCATACGCATCACCCATCCCTTCAAGCTCGCTTCGCGCAATTTTCGGCCGGATGGCTCGGTCATCGAGCTAGGCAAGGGTGTCTCGATCGGCGGGGCAGAAGTGATCGTGGCCGGCGGCCCGTGCGCCGTGGAATCACTCGAACAAATTAACGAAATCGCCGCTGCCGTGGCGCAGTCAGGCGGAAAACTGCTACGCGGAGGCGCTTTCAAGCCCAGAAGCTCACCCTATTCTTTTCAAGGCTTGGGCGAAAAAGGGCTGAACTTATTGCGCGAAGCCGCAGACAAAAACGGTTTGCTGGTTGTGAGCGAAGTGATGGATCCTTCGCAAATTGAACTGATGCTTCAGTATGTAGACGTGCTGCAAGTGGGCGCGCGCAACATGCAAAATTATTATCTCCTTCGCGCGCTGGGAGAAAGCAGCAAGCCGGTGCTGCTGAAGCGCGGCATGTCGGCAACAATTGAGGAATTACTGCTGAGCGCCGAATACATCATGTCCGGCGGAAACTACAATGTGATTCTGTGTGAGCGCGGTATTCGCACCTTTGACACGTACATGCGCAACACCATGGATATCGCGGCCATTCCGGTGATCAAACAGCTTTCGCACCTGCCGGTGATGGCAGACCCATCGCACGGCACCGGACGCCGCGACAAAGTTCCGCCCAATGGCTCGAGCTGCGGTTGCCGCGGGAGCTGACGGATTGCTAATTGAAGTCCATCAAGATCCCGAACGCGCTTTGTCCGACGGCGCGCAATCAATCTATCCCGAACAATTTGCGCGTCTAATGGACGAAGTGCGCGTGATCGCGCCAGCCGTCGGACGCCGAATCGCAAGCGCCATGCTCGAGGCGAGATAAACGATTGAAAACGATTACCGCGATTCCACAGCTTTCTGCATCGCCATCAATGAATCTTTGGCGAAGCGCTTTTGTAGGCCCCTTGAAAGAGGATACGCCAGACGCGCTAACGTACGTGGCCGCGAGAATGCGTAAATGTCGTACCAAACCGTTTTATTGTCGCGATTGAATTCGACTGTGAAGCGTTCTTCTCCGATTTCCGCGTGATCGGACAACGTCCCATAAGCAAATCCAAATTTTTCGGTCGAGCCGTTTTCCTCCACCGCGTAAACAATTCGACAAGCATTCATTGACCAGAATCCCAAATGAGAGCCGAGAACGGCAACCGTGGAACCAGGTTCAATACGCGCGTCCGGCCAGCATAATTGAATCCAAGGCATTTCAAACATTTTCCAATGTCTGATGGCAGATTTCGCCCGTTCAAACGTACCGGCGCCTTGGCCCAATCTGATTCGATTATGATCGACGGTATATCCGGGGGGAGCTTGTTGCCGGGAACTTCCAACTTCAGGATATGAAAACCTCTCTTTCTGCTGCGCGGATATGAACGCGTCAATTGATTCCGATGAAGGCTTGGACCAGCACAACATATCCGTGAGCTTATTTCATGCGGGGAATTATTTCTGCGCGGGAAAATCTTCCGAGGCGGCTTGCGCCGTAGGAAACACTTGAATCACCCGGTTTACTTGCGTCATGTTCAGCACGCCTTCCACCATGCCTCTTACGCGCGCCAGTCGCAGCGTACCGCCGGATTTTGAAAGGCGCGTAAACGATTTCACAATTTGGCCCACGAACGCGCTATCGATGTGGTCAACATCATGCATATCAAAAATAATACGCGTCTCTTTCTTTTCGATGTGACTGTCCACTTCCTGGTCCACCCGTTTGCAATCAGCGCCCATCTGCACGCGCCCGCTCATTTCGAACACCCAGATTCCCGGCTTAATTTCCTGCTTTTTTAGCATCACGCGATTTGAGCCTCTGTTGCGAGTTTTTTACCGGAAGTGCCGAAACGCCTCACTGACAAGTGACTGAAAGCCGCCGCAGTAACCCGCCATTCCACCCTTCACTCGGCAGAAAGGTGAAGTATACGTAAAAATTTTCGCCGAGGATATGAGGATCATCTCCAAGTCCCACCGCTGTGGGATAGGCCGCGATGGGGCCAAAGTTGCCGAGCGCCGTAGGCAATGTCCAGTGCAGCGCGTCGATGGACTCGGCATACCCA
The DNA here is from genome assembly GCA_963838475.1 of uncultured Acidobacteriota bacterium. Lineage (GTDB taxonomy): Bacteria > Acidobacteriota > Terriglobia > Acidiferrales > UBA7541 > Palsa-295. The sequence continues at coordinate 1,911,106 of CAWIRJ010000001.1, read as the reverse complement.
AAATTAGTGTCGTTCGAGATGATCATTACGTAGCGCTGAATCGCGCTATTGAAGTGGATGTCGAGGTAGCCCTGATACGCAGATTTTGGGTTGAGATCCGCTGGAAGCTCCTCCGATCGCGGGTTGAAGATTCCAACTGCCCTTATAAAACTTTTCAAACGGAACGGCGTGCGGACGCGACGAACCAAATGCTGCTTCCAGCACCGAGGCGACCGGCGCGCGCGCGACCGAGACATTCGTAGTCGTAGAAACACCATTCGCGTTCTTGGTCTGAAGTGTGCCGTTGGCTATCCAGTCCGGAAAATAGAGATAAAAGTATTTGCCGTCGGGCGAGAGCACGAGCGGGCCGTCGCCAATTTCGAAACCGTCCAGCCCAACCGCATAAGCCTGATTTAGACGAATGATTTCTCCCAGGTCCGCCCAGTGCAGGCCGTTATCTGAAGAGATGGCCAACCCGAGAGCAGCGTAGAGCGCGTCGTTTGGTAACTCGGCGTGATACGTTACAAGCAGATTGCCCGCTCCCGGCATTCCTGCCGGAACTTGAAATACCGGCCCGCCCCCCATGTAGCCATAGCTCACATAGTTCGGGTTGACGCCGGGATCCGGATTCGGCGAGACGCTTACATCTTGTGGAGCGCCAGAGCCCAATGGGTTGTCCAGAGTGCCAAAAGTTGTGACAACCGAGCCATACTTGTTATTCCCAACGTATTCCCCTTGCCACAACTGTCGTTCGTGCACGCCCCCGTCGCTGCCAAAGAATTCGTAGCCGTTGGCAGTCTTCAGCACACCTATTGGTGTGTCGGGCCAGGCGAAGCCATTGTATGTATCGGTAATCGGAGGTTGAGCGCGCTGCCCTGCGTCATAACGCTGCTTTGCTGACGCGACTACAACATTTGCAGTCACCTTCGGCGTGCAAACCTGTGTCAAAGCGGCCGGCTGATTTTGAGCAGCAGCCAATTGTGGCCAGAACGCTAAGAAATTAGAAAGAATAAGAATCCGCAAAGCAAAAGCCGGCTTGGAATGCATCGCTTTACCTCCGAACGTTTAAACACAACGCGCACGGCAAAGTTCTTGCGCGGCGGGATTTTCACAATAGCGAAACTTGGCTTTGATGCGGGGAACACAAGATTAACTTATGGTCATCGCAACCGCAAGACAAGTAATCGAAAATGCGAGGCCGCAAGTCAGTTAGCCAAAAACGAGGATTCAACCTTCGAACGGAAATTGTCGGATTAATCGCATGCAGTCAGCCAAAGCTTTCAACGTCGAATCTCCCCACCCGGAGGGAACAAATGGCGCAGTTTTTTGATTCACCTGTTTGTCCGCCTCCGCGAAGAAACGCAGATGCTGTCCCTTCGGTGGCACTGCGAATTCTTTCACCGTGATAATGAACGGAATGTCGCGGCCATCCTCCTGCTTGGTCATCGTAAAATGGTGCAGTTGGGCCAGCTCCTCTACCGGATTAGCCTGCGCGTACTGCCAATCTTCCACGAGCGCCTCCTCGGCTGGCTGTGCGAATTCCTACCGCGAATGAATACGGAGAGACGAAATAATAGGATGCGAAGCTGGCCAAGTCAATCTTCGCGAAGCTAGGGTTGAAGTCTGAGAACGAGCGGAATAATGCTGCGGTGAAGATGCCGGAATTATAACTCGGCATCTTCACCGCCATATTGTAAAAGGGCGTTACTGAAACTGGAATCTTTCCTGACCGCTAATCCTTTACTGGCACTGCGCCACGGTGTTTTCCGCCGATTCCGTAGTGCAGTAAGGCAGACGGAACGTCTCGTAGTGTTTGATGATCCACAATCCTTCGCTGTTAGTCGCGTAGATCAACTGTCTTCCGTCATCAGAATAAATGCTGGTGACGCCGTTCAGCGTCTTCACCACGTGCGGATTCTTCGGATCGCTCAAATCCACCAGCCTCACCGTTTGCGTGGGAACGTTCCCCGGTGCCGATTGGTCGGCTTGCACGGAAATCGCAAGTCCCGCGCCCACCTCAGTCAATTTTCCTTTCCCCGCCACGCGGTCAACAATCTGTGGATTCTTGGGATCCGTCACATCCACCACCGTGAAATGAACATTCTGTTGCAGCAGGAGATAGCGCTTCCCCTTCTCGTCTTGCACAAGAATCTGTCGCACTGCTGATCCAGGAATCGCCACATGCGCCAATACAACGACCTTCTCTTTCGCCACCTTGTCATCTTGTGCTGCCGCGCGACCGTAATTCGCCAAAAAAGCAGGTGACATAGCCACCATTGCAGCGATGGCAGCGCCTCGAAAGATCATCCCGCGAAACCAACTCGCCGCATAATATTTCGTCATTTTTAGCTCCTTTAATCTCAACCACATTTTGTGGGGGCCGAGTGAAGGGTCCTAGTAGAGCCGAACTTCGCGCCTGACACCGCGCTTATACTAAATTTTTCTATGCCCTTCAAGCAGTTACCATACGCTAAAGCCTGTAAAAATAGTTCCTGCGGCCCCGACCTTGATTCTTCCATGATGAAAGCTGCAGATTGATTTATAATCCCGCCCAGCTAGCCTCCGGCGCGGAGAAACTCAACGATTTGAAGGAGATACTGCCATGAATCGGAACCGAAGGGATTTCATCAAGGACACCAGCGCGATCTGCGCCCTGGCGGTTACTGGCGGGCTGCCCACTACTTCTTCACAGCCGAATCCTGCCCCTACAGACTCTCGCGGCATGGCCCGTGGACTCACCTTGCTGAGTATTCGCAGCGGCTCGGAATGCCGCCTTGGCGTCAAGAATGACAAAGGAATACTCGATGTAGTGGAAGCTTCCAAAATCCTGCGTATGCATGCCCCGGCCACTACCGACGATTTACTTCAGAACGAAGACGGCCCCAGCCTCAACGCCCTGGTGGATGCCGCCGCCAAGTCCAAGTCCGCGCAAAAAGCATTTCTCAAAGAAGACTCGATTGAGTACGGCCCGGTGGTCACTCACCCGCAAAAAATTGTCTGTGTGGGCTTAAACTACCGCCAGCATGCCATGGAGATTGGCGCCCCAATTCCGAAACAACCGGTGCTCTTCAACAAGTTCAATACCACCCTCAACCATCACAATGGCACCATAAAACTTCCCGTGGATTACGCTACCAAGTTCGATTACGAAGTGGAATTAGTAATGGTGATCGGACGCGAAGCCAAAGCCGTAAGCGAGGCCGACGCGCTCGCCTGCGTGGCTGGTTACGCTACCGGCAACGACTTCACCGCTCGCGACTTGCAGCTTGAAACCGGCGGGCAGTGGATGGTGGGTAAGACGCCGGATCAGTTCGCGCCGATCGGCCCCTACCTGGTCACCGCTGATCAAATCGATCCCGACAACCTGAAGCTCGAGTGTCGCGTGAATGGCGAGACACGCCAATCTTCCAGCACCAGCGATTTTATTTTCAACACGCGCAAGATGATCGCTTACATTTCCCGCGTCATCACGCTAAAACCCGGCGACATTATCTTCACCGGCACTCCGCAGGGCGTGATTCAGGGCAAGCCCAAGGACCAGCAAGTCTGGCTCAAGCCAGGCGATAAAGTCGCCTGCAGTCTGGAAAAGCTCGGCGAATTGAAGTTCGATCTCGTCTGAGAAGAAACAATTTAGTTATCCACATTGCAGCCCTGGGTGACCGGCCCCGGGTCTGGCATGTCAAACTTCATAACGATAGTCGCACCCGTGTCGTCGTTCGTGGTGATATCTACGGTTTGAGCCTTAAGCAATTTCTTCATCGTGTCTTTTGTGATCGATGCTGAAGCCTTGTCGCTTCCTGGATTCCACTGCCCTTTCACATCTTTGCCGTCATTGATGCGGTATTGCACGAAGATCTTCGGGAAATAAGACGTTCCATGTATCTCCTGTGGCTCCACGTAATGAATCTTCAGGGCTGGGCCAACCAGCAGATTCGCGGATTCGAACCTGCCCTTGCCATTGCGTGATTCCTTGGCAGGATTGCAGTCCACCACCAATGCCGGACGGTTGGCAAGATCGCCCTTCTGGGGCGCTTTAAGGAACTTGCCGGTCAACGTATAACGATCGTATGCCGTACCACGGGAGGCATCTGTTTTTAGAGATTGCTTCCACACATGGTCTGCCTGCGTTTGCAGCGGTGTAGCCGCCGGGAACCCGACCGACACCAAAGCCAGCGGCAACGCCATGAACACAAGAATTGGCTTCATCATTTATTCTCCTCGCACCTGCGCGAAATGGCCATCCTGAGTTGCGTAAATGGTTCGATTATGAAGGCGTGTCACAATCTTCTGTCTCTTATACCAGTCAAAAGATATTTAGTCATCAAGTTGGCTACGAAGTCTCGAAGTCAGCCACATTCGTCAAGTCAGCTTTGACTGTGAAGCAAGCTGCTTGTAAGATTCGCCACGCTCAATTTCAGGAGAATAAAATGCGGAATTGCATTCTTTGTGCATTTGTCGCGCTTGCGCTTCCCTGTCTTGCATTCGCTCAACAACCGGCGGCGCCCGACAAGCCCGCAGGGTTCGTACCGTTACAGAAGCTGGACGCCAACCAGACCAAGCTGGCCGAATTGCTCGAGGCCAAAATACGAGCAGCCTGGGCCGCCTTCAAGAAACGAGACAAAGACGCCTACGCGCATTTTCTAACGGACGACTTCCAGGGTGTCGAGTCCGACGGAGATGGTGAACGCACCAAGATGCAGACCCTCCGCGAAGTGGAACACAGCATGTACACCGATTACCTTCTTCAATTTTTCCAGGTGCAACCGCTCGGGCCACACTATGCCTTTGTCACCTACGAAAGCAGCATGCAATTTCCCAAGAGCTCAGCCTTACACTTCAGAAGGGTTTTTATCGGTGAGCTTTGGACCGATCGCGATGGCGACTGGAAGATGATGCGCTACCAGGAGACCATGGTCCGCTAACTTCACCGGCCCGAAAAAACAGAGGCCCGAATCCACTGCAAGTGGAGCCGGGCCTCCGCATCAAAATAGTTCCTTCTTGACTACTGGGACGCGTACACGCCCACGCAACCATCCGCAGCGGCTGATTGACAATTCGCGCTGCTGCCGGAGGGTAGCGGCACGTAGATGTGATTGTTAATCGGATCGGCTGCCACGCTGTGCGCGTTGCCGTTCGTCGGTACGTTTTGCAGCCACTGTCTGGTCTTGGCGCTGATTACACCCAGAACCGGACCGGTCGGCATGTCTCGAGCCGCCAGGTAGTAATTGCCATCGCCCGGGTTGTACCAGGTCTCGTCCACGAATCCTACGTTGTTAATGGTGGCCAGCACTTCGCCGGTCGTACCATTAATGATGACCGAAGAAGGCGCGAAGGCTCGGCCATCATGATCGGCGCAGCCTACAAAGACGTCTGTGCCGGGGCCCAGATTCAAGCTCGTCGGCATGCACATGTATATCGGGTAGCTGTTGATGACTGCCGGGACATATTCAGTTACGCTGCCGACTGTTATCGGGTGCAGCGGATCGATAACATCGACGCTGCCAACCGTAATGTCGCCTGTAGAGTTTCCGTTTGTCAGCAGAAAGGCATTCAACGGCGGGTAGTAGATCATTCCACCCAGCCCTGCTGGCGCAATTGCTCCCACACAACCGGGAGGTGTTCCTGGGCCCGCCGGGCAAAAGGCACCGCCAGGTACTCCGCCTGCGGTTGCGGTAAGCATTGGCCCGTGATGGCAAGGAACATCAGGGTTAAAGCCAGCCGCGTGGCCGGATGCTCCCGATGGGACAGGCGGCCCGGGCGTTCCCGGAACCGTGCCGGCGAATTGGAGCGACGGATCGGGGCAGACAAAGCCGTCCGTGGCATTCGCGCCTTGATCGTCAATAAACACGGTGTCGTCATTCTGGGCTGCGCCGTCATAGTAAATCTGACCGAGAATGCATGAGTCGTAATTTGCCGGAAAGGTTGTTGTGATTGGCGCGCCACCGGGGCCCTGGACATAGGTACTAATACCCGGGCTGAAGGGTGCCTGAACCGTAGGATCAGTCACTTGAGAATAAGCGAGACAATGCTGTTGCGCGTCGGTTCCCGTCCGGGTCACTACACCCGTGACGTCAACGATGGTAACAAAGGGAAGTCCTGGGTCTCCGTTGATAATCGAAACCAGGTAACGGCTGGAGCCGTCCTGAGGAAAAGTTACCACGCTGCCAGTGGTCGCGAGTTCATCCCCGCGGAGGTCGCCGCAGGTCGGGTCGGAGAACGCTCTTCCATTCGCAGATGCCATACATGGGCTGATACCGCTCGGCAGTCCGTCGTAGTCCGGCGACGAGCCCGTCGGTATCACCGCGGTTACTAAGGGCGGCACGCTGTAACCAGTCGCAGCCGTTCCGCTAGCAAGCATCGGGGCCAAGTCGAATATTATAAATTCCGAGCTGCCATTTCCAACGAACAGGAAATTTCCGTCCGCGGAAATTTCGAGACCGTTCGGACCTGACAGGGGATTCAGGTTATTGGAGCGCGATGCGCAACATTGTCCGCCCACGAATCCGCCGAACAGGCCGTTGGGACCAAAGAAGCCTGGAAGACGGAAACCGTCCGTCTTGCATCCAAACCGCGTGTAATTTCCCTGCGCGGTTGTGATGGGCGGGATCGTGGCCAGGGCGTTATTCGGATCGACCCAGCATGGGCTCGCATTGTTTCCGGCTTCAGCTACCGAGTTCTGTCCCGCCGATCGCCCACAGCGCGATGTTGCTGACCGTGTTGAACACCGGCACGTCCAGGCCAATGCGATCCGATACGACGTAATTGCGGTTCACTGGGTCCACCCAGCTAATGTCAAATATGTTGAAAGGACCGCCCGGCTCGCCGTTCGGGTTGTGCTCCGGCACGATCATCACGTCAATCAGCCCGATCGTCCCGTTTTTATCCGTGCCGCACACGGGACAGTTTTTCTCGCTGTTTCCGCAACTGTTAAAAATAAACACTGCCAACAGCGCGACGAAGGCAAGAAAGGGAAACGTTTTCGATCTCATCGAATCTCCTCCAACGATATTTGCCGGGGGCCAACCACCATTTCAATCACACTGCATTTTGATTCTGCTGCGCTCTCGAGCTCGTTCATGCTGGCCCCCTTGATAACTAGCCGCTAAACTCGCCCGAGTCGCGCGAAACTTTACTAGAACCGGAACTGAATACCTTCAATCACCACGTAGTAATTGCGCGGCAGAATTCCCTGCACGCTTGGGTCATGAAGCTGATTGATGTTCACGTCCGATTTCACAAGGACCCAATAATTCAGGTACCAGTTCACGCCCACCGTCCATTGCGTGGTGTGGTCGGTTTGTAGCGGGAAGATAACCGGTGTAATGGGGCAAGCCGGTATCGTGGTTGCGTCACAAGTGAAGCCGGCAGCTCGTCCTTGTAACCAGGCATACCGAGCTTTCAACTCCCAGGCGCCCCACCCCGGACCACCCGTTTCACCGGGAGAATTGGGCCCGATGACCGGGTGCTTCACCCGCGGAATCGCATTCTCCGGCTCCTTTTCGCCGGTCAGCAAATAGTTCGCCGCGATGTACGTGCCCTTGCCCACGATGCCAGGAAGGGTCGTGTATCCGGCACCGCCCAGCTGAAATGAGCCGATGTTGCTGCGCTTCTGCAGCAGTTGGGTGTACTCACCTCGAAGACCAAGCGAGCCTTTAATCAAAGACCACTGCCCGTTGTAGCGCTCAACTCCCCCATTGATCCGGTATTGTGGAAAGAAAGTGTAAGTGCCGTCGTTCATCAGACCGCTGAAGCTCAATTCGTTTGAAAGCGCTCTGGATCGGCTATGCTCAGCCGCTCCGCCAAAAGACAATCCCTTGAGCCACGGATTGTCGGAATCCTTGAAGGGGCTGAAACGAACTCTGCCGGTAACTTCGACTTCGTTCGTGGTGGAGGCGGCGAGGAGTCCTTGGCCATTGAATACGCCGACCCAATATTGCGCCCGCCCACCAGCCAAATCACCGTGTACATCGACGCCAGGTGCACGGAAAGCGCCGGCGGCATCCGGATACAACACAGAATTGATCGAGCGTTCAGCGAACTGAACGTTCGTGTCAGCAGTTCCCACTTCCATCGAGAACGGCAGTTTGTACTGGCCGCCCATAATCTTGAGCCATGGCCAGGGCTTGAAATCCACGTAGGCGTCACGGATCGTCAGAGTCGAGGCCGTTTCAAACAGGAATGTATAGTCGAGTTGGCTCCCATAGTTGCCTTGCACGCCAAAGCGGGCACGCCTGATGGCGAACGTGTCCGGGGGAGCGCCGTCTCCATTGTTAAACTGGTACTGCGCGTTCAAATACCCTATCGGCATGATCGTAAACTGCCCATCGGGGCTCTTCAGGAAGAAGTGCTCACCGTTAAATCCAGCGGTCGGCGTGGGCGTGCTGTTGGCCTTGTTCTGAAGAACGTCGATCTCTTTTTGGAGCGCATCTATATCTGCCGGAGTAGCCGCGGCCGGCGAGGAGGAATCACTGTTCGGAGCGCTGCTGCTCGCCGCCGGGGCCGCAGTCGAAGCATTCGCATCCGGGCTGGCGACGGACGTAGCCTGCACAAGGTGCGCCCCGCCGGCCGGCGCGGCCGCGCTTGTGGCCACCAGTCGCTGGATCTGAGCTTTCAGTTCCGCGACCTCCCGGCGCAATTGCTGAACCTCGTCCTCGGTTGCCGCCTTTGGCGCTGCGTTCGCCTGCGTCGAGTCGTCAGCGGGCTTCGCGCTCTGTCCGAAGGTTACCGGACCGGTTACCGTAAAAAACAAGGTCACAAGCAAGAACGACCACTTAAGCGAGCGCATAATTATCCCCTCCGCGGAGATTTTTCAAATCAGACTGAAACTTCGAGATCGGCGTGATTAGCAGGATTTCAGCGGTCGATTGAGGCCGGAACGTCAGGATATGCGAGGGATCGGCGAAAAAACCAGGACACGGATCCATCGGCATACCTCCGTTTTCGCGCTCTATACGCAAAAGATCACTGGACTACCTGCATTTGTTCGCAGGATCATCCCCCGTTCACCTGCGCTGCTCAACCTGAATTGTCTTGGTTCGTGTCGAACTTGGTATACTGGTCCGCTAATCGAACCAGTCTTTTCACAAAAAGCAGGCAGGTCTTAGCATAGGGCTGCAAGCGTGTCAAGCGTATTGTGAGATTTGTAGTTTTTTGGACCTAATACTTGTCACTCATGACTAATTTCAGCGCGGCTTTTATCAAATTGAGAAACCATTTTGCGGATTTGTTGTTGGTTTTGCGGAGCGATGCCATAATGCGCGCCGCCAAGTTGATTGAAATTTTCGGTTGAATGCGAGGGGGTCACATGGCTATGCGGGATGCTTGGATTGAAAAGCGTGCAGCAGCGATGAATGGCGGCGGAAGGAATTTCTCGCAAATGTATTTCGCGCGCAAAGGCGTGGTCACCGAAGAAATGGAGTACGTCGCCAAACGCGAGAAGCTGAATCCCGAGCTCGTGCGCAGCGAAGTCGCGCGCGGCCGCGCCATCATTCCGGCCAACATCCATCACCGCAATCTCGAGCCCATGGGTATCGGCGTGGCATTCTTCTGCAAAATCAACGCCAACATCGGAAATTCCGCCACCACTTCGAACGTCAGCGAAGAACTCGAAAAGCTGCATCGCGCCGTGCACTATGGTTCCGACACGGTGATGGACCTCTCTACCGGCGGCGATATTCCCATGATTCGCAAAGCGATCATTGACGCGTCGCCCGTCCCCATCGGCACTGTGCCGATTTACGAAGCGTTGTCACGCGTTCGACGCGCAGAAGATTTGAATTTGAACGTGATGCTAGAAGTGATCGAAGAGCAAGCCGAACAAGGCGTGGATTACATGACCATTCACGCCGGTGTGTTGCGCGAATTCCTGCCGCTGGTGCGTAATCGCATCACCGGAATTGTCAGCCGTGGCGGTGCGTTGCTCGCGCAGTGGATGAGTTTTAACAAGAAGCAGAATTTCCTGTACGAGAATTTCGATGCCATCTGCAAAATCTTCCAAAAACACGACGTCAGTTTTTCACTGGGCGATGGCCTGCGCCCTGGTTGTCTTGCGGATGCCAGCGACGAAGCGCAATTTGCGGAATTGCGCGTTCTGGGCGAGCTCACCAAAAAAGCCTGGGAGTACGACGTGCAAGTAATGATTGAAGGCCCCGGCCACATTCCTCTGGACCAGATCGAGTTGCAGGTGAAAAAGGAAAACGAGCTGTGTTACGAAGCTCCGTTTTATACGCTGGGCCCGCTGGTCACCGACATCGCGCCCGGCTACGACCACATCACCAGCGCCATCGGCGCGGCCATGATCGGCTGGCACGGCGCATCGATGCTTTGCTACGTCACGCCGAAAGAACATTTGGGTTTGCCCAACGCGGACGACGTTCGCCAAGGTGTGATCGCCTACAAAATCGCAGCGCACGCCGCGGATGTGGCGCGTCATCGTCCCGGCGCACGTGACCGCGACGACGCACTCAGCTACGCGCGTTTTCTTTTCGACTGGAACAAACAGTTCGAACTTTCCCTGGACCCCGAAACCGCCCGCGCGATGCATGATGAGACGCTGGGGGATGATTTTTACAAGGAAGCGAAGTTCTGTTCGCATGTGTGGACCCAAGTTCTGTTCGATGAATGCGACGCAGATCGCTGAGATCTATCAGGGGCTGGACCAGAAAGACCGCGAGCAGAAATTCGCGCAACTGCTTGAGAAGGTGCAACCCGAAGCGAAATCTGCCACAACTTCGTGAGCGGCGGGCACAGGGCCACGCGAGGAGAAAATTCGCGCAACTCCTTGAGAAGGTTCAAGCCCAGGACGCGAAGTCGGCGGCGTGGTCCCGACCATGAAGAAGGTGCAACCGGGCGTCGAATCTACAGCAACCTCCTGACCATTGAGAAGATAGAGCTTAGGCTGCGGCGACACCTTATCCATCGCGAGAAGGTGACCACAGACATGAGAGCCTTTGCGATCTGCTGAGCGGCGCTGAGGTGCAACCTGCGGGACGCGAAGTCGGCGGCGGCACCTTACCATGAGCGAGGTGCGACCAGGATACGAATTTCGCAACATCCCGACGATCGAGAATGCAACTGACGCGGAGGGTGCGGCGGCACCTTATCCATCGCGAGAAGGTGACCACAGACATGAGAGCTGTTGCGATCTGCTCAGCGGCGCTAAGTGCAACCTGCGGGACGGGACGCGAAGCCCGCGGCGGCACGTTCACCATCGAGCGAGGGCGACCAGAGATACGGAATTTGCAACATCCTGACGATCGAGAGTGCAACGTGACGCGGAGTCTGCGGCGGCAACTTATCCATCGCAAGACGGTGCTACTACAGACATGAGAGTCTGTCGCGATCTGCTGAGTTCCGGGAAGCGTGCGATCCGCGGGACGCGAAGCCCGCAACGTTGCCTTCACCATCGAGCGGGGCGACTCTTAGCACGAGCACAGGCGCGAAGCGAATCGCTTGACGGTTGCCACACGCGCGAAGGCAGTTGCTTCATGGTTGGCGCAGGGGAGGCTGAATTTCAGGTTAGTTGTAGAGTTAGGGGCGGGAGGGGGATGCCTTCGACTTCGGCGGTCCAGAGGTCGCCGGCGGTGGTTAGGTGGCCGGCGGTTAGGGTGCCGGAACTTACGACTTCTCCCGCGGCTAAGGGATTGCTTGGAAAGCGGCGGCGTATAGCGGCTCCTAGCTCAGCCAGGCATAGCGCGGGACTCTTCAGGGAATTTTTGCCGGACCCCTCCTCGATCAGATTTCCACTCTTTAGCATCCGCAATTTGAAGACGCTAAGTTGGTCAAATAGGTTGACCGTATTAAGGGTCTGGACGGGGGTCTTTTGGCCTACTACGAGGGCGGCGTGGAGTCCAAACGAGGCCACGAAGTCACTTGGTTGGAATTTCCAATCTGGGAAAGGGCAATCAATGATTTCGAAGCCAAGGGCCAGCCAGTCGACGGATGCGAGCGCGGAGGCCGCGTCGGAAGGGTCCTCCGTGAATGCCTGTTTCAGACCGAACACAATTTCGGGTTCAATCTTCAGGGAGCGTGGATGGGCGATAGAGAGTGTGGCGGAGTTGTTATCGGCGTAATGGACGGTCTCGTCATACATGTGGGCCCACACCAGAGTTTCAAGTTTGAAGACGCGCCACATGGCTTTGTTCGCGTAACCAACTTTGCGGCCGACGGCTTTGTGTCCAGCCGCTTCGCGGAGCTGTTTTAGTTTTGTTTCGACCGCGTAAGCGGCATTGAGATCGAAACCCGGGCGCGCGGACGGCGGGATAGCAATCATCTGGCCCGTCTCGTATGCGGACATGAGTTCGCGGGCTAAAGCTTCGACTTCGTTGTTCGTCCAAGATTCGTTGGGCATAGATTTATTCAGTTTTCGCTGGTCGCTCCGCGGACGAGGCAAGTGTATCGCGCGACGCACAAATGTCTAGAGTCAAAGGGGCGAAGGAAAATGCGGGATCGTCGTTTAGAGTGACACGTACATGAACGATTAGCCGGCGCCGTCGGCCAAAACATCGAACCTTTTCTGCTGAAAGCGCAGAAAAGATTCGGCACCCCGCGATTTCAATTGTGCTGAAGGTGAAAGCTGGTGCCGCGCGAAATGCCGCCTAGGATAGTCGGGCACCCACCAAAGCGCCGACTTCATTGTGCAACTAAGATTCATTGGACATGGCTGATTCTGCTCTCGCGGCTTACTGTTTTCCTATTCGCTGGGGAGAGCGCGACGGATTGCAAGCGGGCGCTCGGGAGCTGCTTCGTTCCAATTTCTCGCACGAATTTCTCGTTCGAGTGCCGCTTTGCGCTCCGACGTCGGGGGATGCGACCGGAAATACTCTTGCAACGCGCTAACTGGCACTCCTGCAATTTCTTCGATCGGTGATCCCGCCCGCGGTTGTTGGTATTGCGCCTCAAGACTTTGAAGCCGGTCCATAAGCTTCAGGACGCCCGCCGGCGAATACCCCGCTTCGACAGCGAGTTCGAGCCCAGCTCGATCCGCTTCCAGTTCCTGCTCCTTTGTGTAACCCGCTTTGAATATTTCTACGGCCGGCCTCCCAAGCTGATAAATCCCGTCAAGACCTAGCTTTTGGCTCGCAAGCTGATACTGAAGCCGTTCGATGGCATGACGATTGTCAACATGGGCAATCTCGTGTCCCAATACCGCGGCCAACTCATCCTCGGATTGCATCAAATCGAGCAACCCGCGCCCGACGATAATGTATCCACCCGGCAGCGCGCATGCGTCCACCCAGTATTTGTTGCCATCAAGAAAGAAATGATACTTGATTGCGCGTCGCTGAACGTGACTGGCGACGGCAGTTCCCACTGTATTCAGGTACGCAACATCGCTTAGCTCATCCGCACGCGAATACAGGCCTTGTTCCTGAGCAAGTTCCATCCCCAGCCTCATTTCTTCCGGGTCGCTCACACGGGTTAACACCAGCGGTATCCTCTCCGCCTCCCGCTCGCTATCTGCAACCAGATAGATCAGCGGCCTGGCAGAAATCGGCGCACTCGCCCCGCTCCGTTGTAGCAGGAACAGAGCCACAGCCCCGCCAAGCAGCAGCATGGCCAGGATGACGCGCCGCGTCACAGCACCCTCCGCAGAAGTTCACGATGTCGCGCGTAGAGAAAACTCACTACCAATAAGGCTGATCCCAATCCCAAGAATGAAACGATTCTGCCGAGCGCGTCCAGATTCCAGACGTCCACGGTGACAATACGCCCGACGCAAAGCAAGAACAGCAACAAGCTAAACCAGCGATACGCGCGCTCGTCCATCTTTAGAACCGCAAGGAAAACGACGAGCGCTTCTACGCCCCACGCAGCGGTCAGGAATCCCCGCCGGACTTCCAGGCTCAACAGTACGGTCAGCAAAATCGTCGGCACGAAAAAAAAGAGGTGCTGCTCGTGCGTCTCGATCCAGAACCACGCCTGGCGCACCAGGCTCTTTGGACCGTTGCCTTCAGGCTTCTGAACATCCGTGCGCGCCGGTTGCTTGCTTAGTTTCGACAGCGCGAACAGCAAATAAAACAGCAGCGAGCACGCCACCACAGTGGCTGTTCTCACATTCGTAAAATGCCATGGACTCAGCTTATAGAAATTATCGAAAGCGCATCGAATTCCGGCCAGCAGCGTCATGGCATAACTTTGGTCGCGAAAGGCCGTCTCTTGCAGGTATCGCGCGACCCCGTATAACACCACCGCCATGACTGCCCAACCCACCGCGACCCACTCCACCCGCAGTTCAAACCGCGCCAGCGCAGCGAGCGAAAGTGTGCCGAACCAAAGTAGTGTGACCCGCACTCTCGGTGATTCCCGCGTGCTGAACGCAGCATAAAAATAAATCGCCGCGAGCACGGTCACTGTGATCACCGGAGCCGCCAGTGGTCCGACCCGCGAAGTGGAATTCAGGTCCGCGATAAAGATCCGTATAAAGCTTGCGAGCAGTACCAGCCGCCCCTGCACCAGCAGGGGCTTCTCACGCAACAGTTCGGCGTTTTCAAGCAGAGACAATCCGAAAAGTCCCCACGCGAGCCCGATCGCAGCCGTCGCCGCTTCATTCCAAATCAGCAACGCGAGCAGCAACGTCGCGGAAGCCGTATACGCCGTGGCAATCCCTCCAAATGTACTCAGCCAGACGGACAAGGTTCGCGCGTTCGCATCGTGGGAAGCGGCCACAACTTCACCCACTTCCGGCACGGGCAGAAGGCGTCGCGAAGCCAGATACAAAGTCGCGCAGGACAGACCTACGGTAATCAGCCGCAAACTAACGTTGTGCCAGGTATCGGTGCGCGCCATGTTCACGAACAACAATCGGGCCACAGCCAGCAGTACAGCTCCGTGCCCGCAATAACGCAGCATGTTGTCGCCAACTTTCCTACTTGCTTCCACCAGCGCGACACCCGCGACAACCCACGCCACCGCCGTCCAAAACAACGGAAGAGCCACCCATGCTGCCGCGAGCAGAAAAATTGTTCCGGCAACAGACACCGTCGGAAGTGCCAACCTATCGACTTCCGACGAGTCTTCGCCAAGCCGGCTTTTCAGCTGTCCGTCGACGAGATAAGCCGCCGCAATAGCTAGCAGGAGCCATCCCATTCTTGTGTCGGGTGGCCGCCAATTGTCAAAGCGCGGTCCGAGATCGTTTACCGCAACGTAGACACCCAAAACAGTCGCACCGGCCCATGCGAGGGCCCGGAGATGCTTGTCCAAAAGCCGCCAGCCGGCAATCAGCAGCGCCTCCGTTTCGATAAGCCAAAGAATCTCCAGCCGTCCGCCCGAGTAGCGATACGGTATGGCCGCAACCATCAGCGCAGCACCTAGCGTGCTTGCCAGCACAAATCCCCAACGCCGTCCGACATGCCTCGACCACGCCGAAACGCTGAAATACACGACACCCGCCGCCAGCAGAAACCAGAACCGCCACTCCGGATGGAAGGACTGGTAGTGAAGCAGAACGAGGTATCCCGCTGCGTTCACCAAGAAGGACGCTGCGAGTAGCTGCTTTTCCCGCTGACCTTTCTCTTCGCGCAGAAAATAAGAGACCAAGTAGATCGCCCAGTAGGCAGAGAGCAAGGCCACGCTCGCAGCAAATTCCGGGAAAGGTTTATGCCCGCCGATTCGCTCGTATACCTGATGGAGCCACATCCAATGAACTGCATATGTAGCGACAATCGCCAGCGGTTCCACAGCGAACCACTTTCGCGCCCGCAAGGTGACAACCAGCGAGGCTGCCAGCAAGGCCGACGCCACCAGCCCGCCCATTTGGATCTCGCTAACCGCGACCGTTGCAAAGGCGAGAAGGTATGCGAATCCGGTTGTGACTTCGGAGTTGTATTTCAGCGAATGCACCACCATCGCCACGGCCACCGCAAACAGCAGCG
Source organism: uncultured Acidobacteriota bacterium (assembly GCA_963838475.1). Taxonomy (GTDB): domain Bacteria; phylum Acidobacteriota; class Terriglobia; order Acidiferrales; family UBA7541; genus Palsa-295. Next base: position 1,895,255 of record CAWIRJ010000001.1, on the reverse strand, counting down.
CGAAACCTAGCGCGGAACTATTCACCAGTCGGACCATGGCGATGTTGTGCAGCGCATAGGTAGTGAAGTACGCGAGCGCCCAACCCCCACCGAGTACCGCTCGTGCAGCAATCCGGTACCGCTTTGTTCGCTCGCCGAAAATTCCGGTTCCAATCAGTACCAAGCTTAGCGAGTAACCTAGCGCGATCTTCCCGCGCGGCCCCAGATAGTGCATCGAATAGTTCAGCAGCAGGGCCACACCGATTACAAACGCTGTCGTTCCGATCTTGTTCAGCCAATTCGCTCCCAGCCGCTCTTCCAGATCAGCCCAGCTTCGTGATTCCGTTTTATTCTGATCAGAAAGCGCTTTGCCCATTAGGTTCGGTACATAGGCCTGGGGCCGCGGGATACCTGGACGCGGCATCGCGCTGGGCGATGTTGGCGGGACAGCTGCCGGGGGCGCAGGACTGCTAACAGGCTCGGCCGGCGGTTTTGCGATTTGGCGCTCAGATTTGGCCGACGATGTAACGATGGCTGGAGTTTTGGTCTCGCTCTGCGCCGCGGGTCCAGGCCCGGTCGCGGAGTACTCGGGCGTCGCTCCGCTTATCTTCTCGAGCGTTTTCTCGAGCTCGTAGACGCGCTTGGTGATGCCGCGCAATTGTTCCCGCAACGACCCATTTTCTTTTTCCAGGGATTCCGTTTTCTCGGCGAGGCGTCGCGAGCGGGTGAGCGCGATGATCGGCGCTATCAGGACAAGACCGGCGACGCAGACTAGGAGAAGCGTCAAAAAATCCACGTCAGTTCCCGCCTCCGATTACTTCCTCGTAACGTGGCGTGATTCTACCAGACCTGTTTTCAGTTTTCTGTTTTTCTGCCTAGGGTTTCCCCTTTAAGCTTCGGCTTCATCGCGCGAGCGATGCTCGCATGCAAGGCATGCTCGGTCGCCGGCCCAGAGCACGTGCCTCAGTGGGAATGCGGTGGCCCAAAATGCAACCTGCACAATTACCGTGCAGTTCACTTCAACGGATACTGGGACGTCTTACTCCGAGACTATGAGCTCTCTGACAACGGCGGAGCCAGCCCGCAAGTGGTGAAGATCCCGGCAAAAGACTAAAAACAATTCAACCCAACACGGAAGGCGGGGAGCGCAGTTGCGCTCCCCGCCTTTTTCTTTTGGTTTGCTGCGCAGGAGCGCGCATATAACGTCAACCGCGCCAGCGACGCATCTGTTCGCCAGTGGACAGAAAGAATGCAAAGAGGCTTATTGAGAGGCCGAGCGCGCGCGTTGATTTCGGGTGGTGGGTTCGGAGCCGAACAACGCGCCGAGACCTTCCGCAAGAGTTGGGTGAGTTAGGACGGCGTCGCGAAGAGCGGTGTAAGGAAGCCCGGCGAGCATGGCAACTTGAACGGAAGACATGATCTCGCCACCCTCGACGGCGAAGGCGGTGAAGCCGAGGATGCGATCGCTGTCGATTTCAACCAGCGCTTTTAAAAAACCTCGCGTTTCAGAAAGTGTTTTCGCGCGCAGGACTTGTTCCATTGGGATTTTGAAAAGGCGATAGGCGATGCCTCGCGCTTTGGCTTCCTTCTCACTTAGGCCGATGCGGGCGAGTTCGGGGTCGGTGAAAAGACAAAACGGAACTTGGCGGCCGGTTGTCACGCGGTTACCGCCAGCAAGGTTGGCATGGACGACGCGGAAATCGTCAATGCTAATGTGGGTGAACTGCGGGCTGCCGGCCGCCTCGCCGATGGCCCAAACGCCGGGCGCGGTGGTCTGCAACCGTTCATTGACCTTTATATATCCGCGATCTGTTAGTTCAACACCGGCTACGTCGAGGCCGATTCCCTCGGTGTTTGGAGTGCGGCCTCCGGTGACCAGCAGATGACTGCCTTCGATGGTTCTTTCGACTCCATTCTGTTCGAGGGCGACTTTTACGGACTGACCGGATTTTCCTGATATCTGCTTGATCTGAGCATTTAGAAGAATGTCGATGCCTTCGTCCTGGAACAGACAGCGGAGAGCTTCGGTGACATCTTCGTCTTCGCGATCGACCAAGTGCCGGTTGTGTTCGATCAGCGAAACTTTGCTGCCGAAGCGGCGCATGGCTTGGGAGAGTTCCAAGCCGACGTAACCTCCACCGAGCACGAGAAGATGTTTGGGGACTTCATCGAGTTCGAGCGCTTCCACGTGGGTGAGTGGCTGTGCGTCAACAAGGCCGGGAACTGGAGGTAACGCGGCGCGCGTCCCGGTGCTGATGATCACGTTGGCGCCGCGGAGCTGACGCTGTGTGCCATCAGAAAGCGTGACTTCTAGAGTTCGCGGAGCGACAAAGCGTCCCGAGCCGAAGATGAGGTGCGCTCCGGTATTTTTGTAGATGTCGAGGTACATATCGTTCAGTCCGGAGACCATTTTGCGTTTGCGGTCACGGACTTTGGCCATATCGACGGTGAAGAGTTTGTTGGCGATGCCGAAATCTTCGCTGCTGCGAACGTAGGACGCAACCTTTGCGCTGTGGATGATGTTCTTGCTAGGCAGACAAGCGATGTTCGGGCAGGATCCGCCAATGTATTTGCGATCGACGACTGCGACGCGCTGGCCCTGTTTGGCAAAGGTCCATGCAGCGATTGTCGAGCCGGTGCCGCCGCCGAGGATGACGAGATCGAAGTCTTCCAGTTTTGTGTCCTTTAAGGATTGAGCTGAAGCTTCCGCGGTGTTCATAGCAGCTCCTTTTTAAGAGGTGTAAATATTAAATTGAGGGTTAATGACGGGCGCCGCGCAGTCGTTGGCGGTAGGCTGCGACCTTGTGGCGGTTCCCGCAAAGCACCATGCTACACCAACGGCGATGATGCGACTTGGTGTGGTCGGAGAACCAGAGCACGCAGGTCTCGTCCTCGCAGCGTTTCACTAAATGAAAGTCGGCGGTGGCCAGCAGATCAGCAGCGGCTTCCGCCACGGGCCCAAGAATAGCCTCGGCGGTATTTTTTCGTCTAACTTTTTCAATCTTCAGCGAGCTCGGCTTATTCCAAACAAGCCGCGAGTGACTGTGGGCGTTAGAAAGAAATCGGTTGAGGAATGCGGGATCCCCTTTTTGGCCAGCCTTTCGTATTTCGACGAGCGAGCGAATATTCTCGCGCAGTTTTCGCGCAGAATTCAAAAGGGACATTCGCGCACCACTGGCCCCGGCTTTCGGAAACGGAAGTCCAGCTAGCCTGAGCCAACGGATCACGTCCTCGTCGCGCTGAAAATAATCCAGCAACTCTCCCTGCACTCGCATACGGGTATTTAAAAAATCCAGTCCGAGATTGCCTGCAAGAAACAGTGGGCCGGGTTTTGGATTTCGATTCGTCTTCCGGGACCGGGTCAATGGATAGCGCTCGAAAATACTGTAATCGGTAATCGGTGGCTTGACAAGTTAGAGGTTATTGTGGTGTAACCGTAGAAGTATAGGTTGTCCGGTGTTGGACAATCTATACTAAAACGCTTCGGAGGAATGCAAATGGCTCAAGAAACTTCAGCGCAAAGACAAAAGAGTGGCGCGACCGGCGCGGAGTCCGTGGTGCCCTTCACATCCATCCACAAGGTTGAAGCGGATGGCGTACAAGTATTTTACAGAGAGGCAGGTCAGCCGCAGGCGCCGGTAGTTCTTCTTCTTCATGGATTTCCGAGTTCGTCGTTCATGTATCGCGAGTTGATTCCTCGTTTGGCAGATCGCTACAGAGTAATCGCGCCTGACTTGCCCGGTTTTGGATTTACGGAAGTGCCTGAGAAGCGAAAATATAAATACACCTTTGACGCGTTGGCTGCCACCGTGGATGCATTCACGAAAGCGATCAACATTAATCGGTACGCACTTTATATTTTCGATTACGGAGCGCCCACTGGGCTTCGCCTGGCAATGGCCCATCCCGAACGCATCTCAGCAATCGTTTCACAAAACGGGAATGCTTATGAAGAAGGACTCGGCGATGCGTGGGGACCGATCCGAAAATATTGGGCATTTCCGAACGCCGAAAATCGCGAAGTGATCGCAAAGAATGTACTAACGCTGGAGGGGACACGCTGGCAGTACACGCACGGGGTGGCTAACCCGGATAGCGTTGCGCCGGAATCGTACACGTTGGACGTAGCGCTGATGGAGCGGCCGGGAAACAAAGACATCCAGCTGGATTTGTTTTTGAACTACGCCTCGAATGTTGCGCTCTATCCGGCATTTCAAGAATATTTTCGGAAATCGAAACCTCCCTTGCTCGCGATTTGGGGCAAAAACGATCCTTTTTTCATTCCCGCGGGGGCCGAAGCATTCCGTAGGGACATACCGAGCGCGCAAGTGAAGATGCTGGACACCGGGCATTTTGCTTTGGAGACGCACGTGGTGGAGATTGCCGCGGAGATGAAGAAATTCTTTGACGCTAACGGAATATAGACTCAAAGCTGATGGGAGAGGATGAGATGAGTGCTCACAAGGCAACCGTTGTGTTGGTGCACGCAGCGTGGGCTGACGGATCGTGTTGGCAGAACGTGATTTTACCGCTGAGAAGTCTGGGCGTTGATGTGATTTGCGCTCCCATTCCTCTCACATCGCTGACTGATGACATAGCGGCTCTTTCCAGAACGCTGGAGAGAACCGAGGGACCCGTCGTGCTGGTTGGACATGCTTACGCCGGCGCGGTAATCGCCGGGCCTACCGACGACCGAATAAAAGCTCTGGTGTATGTTGCGGCGCTGGCGCCCAGTGAGGGTGAAACGGTTGCGCAAGTCTTCTACCGCGAACCGCCCCATCCGGAGGCTCCCCATTTGGAGCCAGATCGAAATGGCTTTATATGGATGCCGGAAGAGGGGTTTCGCAAAGCAGTGGCTCATAAAGCTTCCGCTGATCAAAAAACCATCATGGCTGCGGTACAACGGCCGCTTGCGGTGAAATGCATTCAAGAAGTGACTCCATCACCAACGTGGAAGACAAAGCCGACCTGGTACTTGCTCGCGGAAGAAGATCGCATGATCAAACCGACGACTCAGCGATTTATGGCTGAACGGATGGGCGCGAAAATCCGCCCATTTCCGGTGGATCATACGCCGATGTACACAGAGCCGAGCATTGTGGTTGATGTCATCTCTGAGGCAGTACGCGAGGCGCTGTCAGAAAAGAGCTCGGCACGAAGTGCGAATTAGCGGCCTTACGCTGTCCGTTACAGACAAACTGACCAGAATTTTTGTTGGGCGGTGAAATTTATCGAGGGGAAGCAAGTATGCCGAACTCCGTAGCTATTGTTACCGGCGCTAGCCAGGGAATCGGGAAGGCGACCGCGCTTCGGCTCGCGCGCAATTTTTCGGGCCTGGCATTGGTTGCACGGAACGAAGCGCACCTTCAAGAGACAGCCCAACAGGCGAAGTCCGCGGGAGCTGAGAGCCTGGTTCTTCCGCTCGACCTTAGTGAACCCGCTGCCGCTGAAAAAATCGTGAAGGACACACTCGGGCGCTTCGGCCGGATCGACGCAGTCGTGAATATCGCAGGGGCCGTGCCGCAAATCGATCTGTTCGCGATGACTGACGCACAGTGGAATGACGGCATGGCGCTGAAGTTTCACGGCGCTCGTCGGCTAACAATAAAAGCGTGGGATGCATTGAAAGCTGCCAAGGGTTCGGTTGTGTTGCTCTCGGGCCTTGCTGCTTATGACCCTAAGCCGGGATTTGCCGCGGTGGCCGCAATCAACGCAGCGATTATCGCTCTGGCGAAAGCGTTCGCAGAGCAAGGAATCAAAGATGGCGTGCAGGTGAACAGCGTTTCGCCGGGAGCAGTGATGACGGGGCGGCGCAAATCATTTTTTGAAAAGTGGGCGCCAGCCAACAACCTCACGGTCGAAGAAGCGATCAAAAAGTATCCGGAGGAATCCGGCATTTCTCGTTTCGGCGAGCCGGAAGAGATTGCGGACCTCCTTGCTTACTTGGTGTCGCCTGCGGCGAAGTGGATGACTGGAGCCGCGCTACGAATGGACGGGGGCGAATTCAAAGGCATTTGACGTAGGGCCGGTTCTCCGTTAATTCTGAGTTTGAGCTGACCTGCCTAACTTTGCGTGTATGCGGGTTTCCTGGCGGACCTACTTTTACTTAGCGACTGCGACTTTTGGGGTTGAATTTGCGGGGGCGTTGGCAGCTTCGCGGAAATGCGCGAGGCGGGATTGGAGTTCGGAGTTACGATGGTTGTGATTAAGGAAATTGCCGGAAGAAGAGCCCATTGAAAACGCCGAAGAACTGATTTTATAATCCCCGGCATCGGCATGCTGTGCTGATAAGGAGGTGATCCCTGAGGTACACGAGAATTTAATTCATTATTTGGGAGAGGCGCGTGTGAGTTTGCCATGCGCCTCTTTTTTTGTTTTTGAGTACTTGTGAACGTTCTTCGCCCCGCTTTTGTCCGTACCGACTGATGTTCTCTACTGAGAGCGAAAACTCCATCCCCGGGAGCGACTGAACCGAACGGACCGAACCGCGTCGCGGAAGACTGCCGCGCTGAAGGCCGCGGCGCTACTTTTACACCTTAGGACAAACCCCGTTCGGAATGGCTGCTCGGATTCGACGTATTCAAAGCCCAACGCGTGCGTCGAGTTTTGTCCTTGTCGGAGCTCGGGGTGATTGCGAGGCGTTATTGTTCTGGCAACATGGCTGCGTTCGCTGACCTTTACAATTGTTAAAGGATGTTAAGTTACGAATACAAGCTGGCTTGGGACCGCCGGTGGGCAAGAGCGTGTGCACGCCCGAAACGCTCGGTTACGATCAGGAGGAGGCACGCATGGAGTTCCCCGAAACATTCCTGGGACGGAGGGCTGGACGGCTCTACAGCAGCGGTTTACTGTTGATTGGCGGGTTGTTGGTGATTCTCTTCCTCGCGCTAAGCAACTTTTCTGTGCGCGCGCAGGAGGCATTGGTTCTGGTCGGTAGCGGGTCGAGTGTGCCGGCGCCGCTTTACAACCGGTGGACGCAAGAATTCGGGAGGCGCAGCGCAAAGACTCAATTTCGATACGTTCCGATTGGCACCAGCGAGGGGATCAAAGAGCTTACTCATGGCGCGAGCGATTTTGGCGCGGGCGAAGCGCAGCTTACGGAAAAAGAGAAGAAAGACAGCGGCCTAATTGAACTGCCGGTGGTGATCATCGGAATTGTCCCTATTTACAATCTTCCGGACGCGCACCAGGAGCTGAAACTTTCCGGAGAAGTATTGGCTGGAATTTATCTGGGCGATATTAAGACGTGGAATGCGCCGCAGATCGCGAAATTGAATCCGGATATTACATTGCCCAGCACTCCGATACAGGTGATGAACCGGCCCGCGGGCAAGGGATCCAATTATGTTTTCAGCGATTATTTATCGAAGGTGAGCCCCAAATTTCGATCGCAAGTGGGAGTGAGTCCTTCGCCGAAGTGGCCGGTGGGCGAAGCCGCGGAACGCAGTTCGGATATGGCAGACAAAGTGAAAAACACTCCCGGAGCGATTGGCTATGTGGAATATCAATATGCAGTGAAGAACGGGATTTCGCAGGCGGCGGTATCGAATTCTTCAGGAAAGTTCGTGAAGGCTTCGATGGAGAGCATCGCAGCGGCGTGCGATGCAGTGGAAGAGCCGCGTTGGAATAATTTTTCAGCGTCTCTGGCGAATGCACCCGGAGGCGATTCGTTTCCCATCACCAGCTTTACCTGGATTTATGTGCGAACGTCGCTGAGTGATAAGGCGCGCGCCGCGGCGTTGAATGAGCTGCTGGAATGGATTTATACCGATGGGCAACGATCGGCGGTGCAGGAAGGCTACTCCGCGCTACCTCCACAACTGCTGACGGCGGTGAGGAAGAAGGCCAAGGAAGTGGAATAGCCGGCGCTCCCCAGCATTCCAAACTTTCCACTTTGCTGAATCAATGCAGGGCGCGATGTGCATTCGCGTCATCATCCGGTAATCTTATATTTGATGAAACTCGAAATTGGGCAGGCGCTCTTTCTGTTTTTTGCTGCTGGAATTGCGGGCGTTCTAAACGCGTTGGCAGGTGGCGGAAGCTTTATCTCATTTCCGGCGCTGTTGTTTACGGGCGTGCCGCCGGTGCAGGCCAATGCTACAAATACGGTGGCGTTGTGGCCGGGACTCGCGGCTAGCAGTCTTGCTTACATAAAACGGTTGGACATACCAAAGCGTCTATTGATCCCGCTGCTGGTGACCAGCGTGACCGGCGGTTGGGTGGGCGCCCTTCTGCTGCTGAAGACTCCTCAACGCACTTTTCTACATTTTGTTCCCTGGCTGCTGCTGAGTGGGACATTGCTATTTGCGTTTGGCAATAAGATTCGGTCGTTCGCGGGCAAAAGCGCCGTGAGTGATGAACTTGGAAGTGCGTCATGGCGCGCGATTACGGTGTGTTCCGTAATTGAGTTGCTGCTGGCGGTTTACGGCGGATATTTCGGCGCGGGTATCGGGTTTGTGATGCTGGGAATGTTCGCAGCTTTAGGAATGCGGGACATTCACGCAATGGGCGCCATTAGAACGCTGCTTGCAGCGGCGATTAATGCGGCGGCGGTGGTTACGTTTATTGCGGCAGGAGCGGTTTTGTGGCTGCAGTTTGGGGTGATGGTGGCGGGCGCGCTGGTGGGCGGGTGGTTTGGAGCGCACTACGCGCAGAAGGCAGATCCGCAGAAGGTGCGAGCGTTGGTGATCGGAGTCGGCTTGGCGATGAGCGCGTATTTTTTTATTAGAGCGCGATGAGTCAACGATTTCAGGCCAAAGTATTGGAGGAAGCTGAGATTTTTTGTGATGACGTACTAGGTCGTTGGTGCTACGTACGGCGGGCGTTTAGGTACTTTAGGTGTTTGACTCCGTATAAAGGGCCTGCGATGATGGCGCGATGCTTGGCTGAAACCTCAAGGCCGGCGGCGATTTCGTCTTAAAAGCTGCCGCGTTCAACCCATGAACTACGCGCCCAAAGATTTGAATCCTGAGAAGGACCTCCCGAAAGGCTTCCTCGATTATTTGTTGCCGCTGCACAAGGAATTTACTCCTAGACAGCAGAAGCTCGCCGAGAAACGCGGGGAGGTTTTGGAGAAGTCGCACGGCGGAAAGCCGCCGGATTATTTGCCAGCGTCGGAGGCGACGACAGGCGACTGGCGAATCGAGGTGCCGGAATGGTGCGCGGATCAGCGCAATCAGATGACTGGTCCGGCGGACGACGCGGAGTTGACGGTGAAACTGCTTAACTCCGGATCTCCGGCAGTGATGATCGATCTGGAAGATTCCACAGCCAACACATGGGAAAACATCATGCTGGCGATAAAAAATACTATCGCCGCATACAAATATGAACTGAGTTACGAGGACAAAAAACGAGGCAAGAGAGTAACGGTGAACCGGTCGAAGACCGTCACCTGGGTGCGGCCGCGCGGGCTGCACATCAGCCAGGGCGGAGTGATCAAGAACGAGTTAATGTCCGCTTCCCTGTTCGATCTAGCCATGATTTGGTACCAAATCGATCCGGCGACGTTGCCGCACAACTTCTCGGTGTATATCCCCAAGAGCGAATCCGCTGAAGAAGCTTTCTGGTGGCGCGATCTGTTTCAGGCTCTCGCGAAATCCAAAGGATTGCCTAAGGATTACATCAAGTGCATGGCGCTGGTGGAAGCGCATCCACTGGCTTACCAGATGGAGGAATTTCTTTTTAATTTGCGCGAGCACTGCCTGGGACTGAACCTGGGCCGCTGGGATTACATGGCGTCGTTGATCGATTTCATGCTCGAGGATCCCGACTGGATTTTGCCGGACCGCAATACGATTCCACACGACGTGGCTTTCTTTCAAAACTTTCGCACGCTGATGCCTGAAATTTGCCATAAACACGGGGCGCACGCGATCGGCGGAATGACCGCTCTCTTTCCGAGCCGCGCGGACAAGGAACTGAACGAGCGCGCGATGAAGGTGCTGAAACAGGACAAGGAGAACGAAGCTCACTGCCTGATGGATGGCGCGTGGACCGGGCATCCGGATCAGAACGAAATTGCGGTGGCGCAGTTCCCTTTTCCCAATCAAATTTCAAAACGGCCGAAGCTGGCGAGCGCCCATCCGGACCTGCGGCCGATTCCGAAGGGCGTTGGGAAAATAACAATGGATGGAACGCGTGCCGCGGTGCGCACGGTGATTCGTTATCGCAATGGAGTGCTGAACGGAAAAGGCGCGAGCCTGCTGGATGGCTATATGGAAGATCTGGCGACCGACCGCATCTACCGGCTGATGATCGCGCAGCGCGTGCGGCACAAAGTGAAGGTTGCGGGCGATGATGGCAAGATGGTGGAACACGGTCCGGCTTTGGTGACGCGTCTGTTTGACGAGGAACTGGCGAGGATCCAACAAAACTTGCCCAGCGAAATTGATCGCAAAGCGGCAGCGACACTTCCCGAAGCGCGCCGGATTGCGGAAGAACTAATTGTGCAGGGACGGCACTCACCGATTTAGGTCCGAATGCCTCTGGCAGGCTAATACAAAAAGCTTATTACGGAGATAAAGCGAATTTGTTTGACAGCACTGGGGTGACGGGCGCTCAGTGTCAAACTGCAGGTATTGCTATAGGTCAAGTCCGGTTTGGTTTCCGGAGACTTGTGGAACGGCAAGGCAGCGACTGCAGTACGGGGAATCCAAGTGCGGTTGACTGCGGACAGCAAATGCAGGAAGCAATTCAAATACTGAAGGACTGCGCCCGAGGCGGAAACGAATGAGACTAAAGTCGGCTGACACTCTGCTGGAAGTTCTACAGTTCGCTGACAGCCACACGGCGGTGGTGGTTCCCGAGCTGGGGATTCGGGTGACTTACGAATCGCTGCGGGAACAGGTGCTGTCTATGGCGAAGGCGTTAGCTTCGGCGGGAATCCGGCGCGGGGATACGGTGGCGATTGCGCTGCCGAACGGGCTGCCGTCGATTGTGAGTTTTCTGGCTGCGTCGATTGCCGGAACAGCGGCTCCTTTAAACCTGGCGTATCCGTACGAAGAGTTTCTATTTTTTCTGGGCGATACCAACGCGAAGATTTTGCTGTGCCCACCGGTGGGAGCGGAATACGCGCGCAGCGCCGCGGCTGACAAGAAGATTCGGGTGTTGTCAGTGAAAATGAGCGACGACGGCGACGTCCGGCTGGAGGGCGCCGGGAATGGCGGGTCGGTTACGGAGCCGACGGCTGACGACATTGCGCTGGTGTTGCACACCAGCGGAAGCACGGGGAGGCCGAAGCGCGTTCCTCTGCGGCACTTTAATCTAGCGGTATCGTCGGCGAATATCGCGAACAGCTACGCGCTTGGGCCGGACGATGTCGCGCTATGTATCATGCCGCTGTTCCACGTGCACGGGCTGATCGGGTCGCTGATGGCCACGTTGCTATCGGGAGGGACGGTAGTTGTTCCGACGAAGTTCAACGCGCTTTCATTCTGGCGCACGGTGAAGGAACATCGCGTGACATGGTATTCGGGCGTGCCCACGATGCATCAGGTGCTGTTAGCGCGCGCACACCGCAAACCGCCGGAAGCGGAGACGCTGCGTTTTATACGTTCGTGCAGCGCGCCTTTATCGGCGGAGCTGATTCATAAAATCGAGGGGTTGTTTGGCGTTCCGTTCGTGGAAGCTTATGGGATGACAGAAGCGGCGCACCAGATGACGACGAATCCGCTGCCGCCACGACATCGCAAAGCAGGATCGGTGGGCGTGGGAATCGGGCTTCGCATCAGTATTATGGATAAAGAAGGCAATCACCTGGGAACGAATCAGCGCGGCGAAGTGGCGATCCAAGGTGCCAATGTATTTCGGGGGTATGAAAACAATCCAGAAGCCAACGAGCGCGCGTTTGTGAAGGGGTGGTTTCGCACAGGCGATGAAGGAATGTTGGACGACGACTGTTATTTACACCTGACCGGAAGGATTAAGGACATCATCATTCGCGGGGGCGAGAACATCGCGCCGCATGAAGTGGATGAAATTTTGCTGCGGCATCCCGCGGTGTCAGCGGCGGTGACGTTCGGCTGCGTGCACCCCACGCTAGGTGAAGAAGTGGCCGCGGCGGTGGTGTTGCACGAAGATAATAAAGTTAGCGAAGCGGAGTTGATCAACTTTTCCCGCGAGTTGCTCGCGGACTACAAATGTCCTAAAAAGATTTACCTGGTGAAAAGCATTCCTACAACCGCGACTGGAAAAATCCGGAGGCGGGCAGTGGCCGCCGCACTCGCAGACCAAGCATGAAATTTTTGATCGTGGGGGCCGGAGCCATCGGCGCTTACATTGGCGCACGAATGGCGAATGCTGGATTTGACGTCACGCTCTTCGCGCGTGGGCCGCATCTGCGCGCGATGCAAGAGCATGGCGTGCAGGTAAAAGGCTCCGAAGGTGATTTTGTCGCGCGGCCAGCGATTGCCGGTTCGCTGGAAGAAGTGGGGCCGGTTGATGTTGTTTTCCTAGGGGTGAAGGCGCACGGGCTGCCGCAACTTGCGCCGCAGTTGAAGCCGGTGCTGGGGCCGGAGACAACCGTTGTAAGCACGCAGAATGGAATTCCATGGTGGTATTTCCAAGGATTTGGCGGCGAGTTAGAAGGATTGCGGCTGGAGCGCGTGGATCCTGGCGGAGTGATTTCGTCGGCCATCCCAGCGCGCTCAGTGGTGGGATCGATCGTTTATTTTTCAACAGAGATTTCGTCGCCTGGAGTGATTCAACATATAGAGGGCAACCGAATTACGCTGGGTGAGCCGGATGGCTCGCGCTCCGAGCGCTGCCGGCGAATTGCGGAAGCACTGGTTGCGTCAGGCTTACGCTGCCCGGTTACGGCGCGGATACGACACGAAATTTGGGTGAAAGTGTTGGGGAATGCCTCGGTGAACCCGGTTAGCGCGTTGACCCGCGCTACGGTGGTTCAGATTATGCGGGACCCCGGAGTGTCCCCGGTGATTCGAAAGATCATGGAAGAAGTGGAGGCGGTCTCCAACAAGATGGGAATGGAATTACCGATTTCGATAGACCAGCGCATGGCCGGGGCGGAGAAAGTGGGAGAGCATAAAACCTCCATGTTGCAAGACCTGGAAGCGGGACGCCCAATGGAATTGGAAGCGTTGGTTGGAGCGGTGATTGAGTTGGGCGAGCGAGTTGGCGTGGACATGCCTTACACGCGAAGCGTTTACAGTCTTACGAAATTGTTAGCGCAGACTGTGACGCAGCCGATAAAGTGACTCGGACGAAGCGCGCATAACCTATATCTATTATCTATTCGCGAGATAAAAATCATTGCTAGGGGGTTGACAGCAGGGTTATACTGCGGCTGTTAGCTGGTCCGCTTATCGGACCACTCACCCCATGCCAGCGCCTGCCAAATCGGACTTCGAAGTCGTACGCAAGAATAAGGTCTATGAAGAAGTCGCCAAGCAGATCGAACGTCTCATTCTAAAAAAACTTAAGCCCGGTGACAAGCTGCCATCGGAACGCGAATTGGCGGAACTGCTGCAGGTCAGCAGGAGTTCGATTCGCGACGCGATTCGAAGCCTGGAACTGGTGGGGTTGGTGGAACCACGCCAAGGAACCGGAACGATCGTTCGCGAACCGTCAGCGGGGTCAAAGATTAGTCCTTTTGCGAACGCACTGGAGCGCAAACGCGAACAGGTGACCGAACTGCTGGACTTTCGCAAGATGCTGGAACCGCCACTGGCGGCGCGCGCGGCGACTCACGCTTCCCCAGAAGAAGTAGCGGAGATGGAAGAGATTCTAAAGCGGCAGGAAGAAAAGCAGAACCTGGGCGATGCGGCGATAGCTGAAGACGCGGAGTTTCATTACAGCATCGCGCTGGCTTCCGGGAACTCCGTGGTTTTGAAGGTGATTGACACGCTGATGGACTTGCTGCGCGACACGCGGGAACGGTCTTTGCAGGTAGAAGGTCGCTCGCAGAAATCGCTGGCAGGGCATCGGCGGATATTGGGCGCTATCAAGCGGCACGACGCTGAAGCGGCCAAGGCCGCGATGCGACGACACATTGAAGATGTGGAAGAGATCGTACTGAACAACGACTTCAGCAAGTGAGGGTTTCAGGTGGGCAGGATCGTGGCGACTAAAATAATCGACTTGGGAATTTTTGTGGCTGGAATTTTTGTGGCGGTGATTTTCGACGGGCTCGACCGCCACGCTCGGAAGAGGTTACGCGTCAGGCCATGACGGAGATTTCCAAATCGTCTTCCGTTAGAACGCTGACACTGAGAGTGGCAGAGGCGCGTGTGGAGGACATCGGGCACGCGATTGCGCGACTGTCCCCTGCCGACATGCAGCAGATTGGCGCGCGAGCGGGCGACGTGCTGAAAATTACGGGCGGCACGGTAGCGGTGGGACGCGCGGAGCTTTCAGACGATGGGTTTGAAGGCATGATTCAGATCGACGGTACCAGCCGCAGCAATTGCAGCGCGGGTCTTCAGGAACAGGTGACGGTAACGCCTGTGGAGCATGAACAAGCGGTGGCTGTTCGCCTTTCGCCGCTATGGATAGGAGCGCCGCCGGCGACGATTGCGCCGGAACGGATGCTTGAGGATCTGGAAGGGGTTCCGGTGATGGCGGGCGGCGTGGTACGTGTGCCGACGTTTGCGAAGGCCGTCAATTTTCAGGTTGTGCGAACAATTCCCTCCGGGCCGGTAGTGATCGGAAAGCGCACGGACCTGCGTGTGGTGGACGGCGAGAAGACTGCGGCGCGGGCTCCGGCGGTTTCCTACGAGGATATTGGCGGGCTTGAGCGCGAAGTGGAGCGGGTGCGCGAGATCGTTGAGCTGCCACTGAAGTACCCGCGGATTTTTGAGCGATTAGGAATTCTGGCACCAAAAGGCGTGTTGCTCTACGGGCCCCCGGGCACGGGCAAGACCTTGCTTGCGCGCGCCGTCGCGGCTGAAAGCCGCGTTCACTTCATCCACCTGAACGGCCCCGAAATCATGCGTAAGTTTTACGGCGAGAGCGAAGCGAAGCTCCGCGAAGTGTTCGAAGAGGCAGCGCGGCATTCGCCATCGATCCTGTTTATTGATGAGATTGATGCAGTGGCTCCCAAGCGCGCTGAAGTTTCCGGCGAGGTTGAAAAGCGTGTGGTGGCTCAACTGCTGAGTTTGATGGATGGGTTTGTGGCGCGCGGCCAAGTGATCGTGATCGGCGCGACGAATATTCCCGAGGTTCTCGATCCGGCGTTGAGACGCCCAGGGCGCTTCGACCGCGAAATTGAAATCGGGGTGCCCAACACGCAAGCGCGGTTGCAAATCTTGAAAATCCATACGCGGTCGATGCCGCTGGCGTCTGACGTGAACCTTAAAGAGATCGCCGAGCATTCTCACGGGTTCGTGGGGGCGGACCTGGAAGCGTTGGGACAGGAAGTGGGAATGATCGCGTTGCGCGGGTTTCTCTCAGCGTTTCCGTTTGAGACCGATGGCGCGGTATCAACCGAGCTGGACGAACTGGAAGTTACACGCCAGGATTTTCTGGCGGGGTTGAAGGAAGTGGAACCCAGCGCAACTCGCGAATTCTATATTGAGAGAAGCACGACGAATTTCGCGTCGCTGGGCGGCCTGAACGAGGTGAAGCACCTGCTGGATGCGGTGATCGAGCATTCGCACATGCGCGACGAAATATACGAGCAGGTTGGACTGGCGCCGCCGCGCGGAATTCTGATGGCGGGGCCGTCGGGGACGGGAAAAACCGCGATGGCGCGAGCGCTGTCGGGTGAAAAGCAGATCCCGTTGATTGCGATCGATGGGCCACAACTGTATTCGAAATGGCTGGGCGAATCCGAAAGAGCGCTGCGCGAAGTTTTCAAGAAGGCCAGGCGAGCGGCGCCATGCATTTTGTTTTTCGACACGATTGATGCGCTGGCGCCGAAGTTCGGGGCAGATCAGTTCGGGACTGACGTTTTCCAAAGGATTCTGAGCCAGCTCCTGCGCGAGATCGACAATTTGCGCGACGTGAAAGGCGTAATTTTGCTGGCGGCGACGAACCGGCCGGAGCGGATCGAGCCCGCGCTATTGCGAAGCGGACGCTTCGACTATAAAATCCCGTTCGCAAAACCGGACGCAGCCGACCGCGCGGCGATCCTGCGGCTTTGTTGCAAGCGCGTGCCGCTAGCGACTGATATCGATTTCGAAGAATTCGCCGAGAAAACAGAAGGCTTAACGGGCGCAGATATCGAAAGTCTCTGCAAGAAGGCGACTCTAATAGCAATTGCGGAATTTCAGGATGGCACGCGCGCCGCGCCGTTCGTCGTGTTGCGGAACGATTTCCTGAAAGTTCTGGAATCCGATCGCGGAAGTCACAAGCAATTTAATCCGGAAAGCTCGTCGGGCAATAACGTAAAGAACAGCGCCGGGGATTCCTGTCCTGACGCATCCACCAAAGCGCGAGGTTAATTATGGCTTATACGGAACTAACTGTCTGGACCCGCGGAATCATTATGGATAAAGAGGGGCGCGACATCGTCAATTCGATTTCGGCTTCGGCGCGGCTGGAAGGAAAGCATGCGCAGGCGATGGAAAACTACGTGGACAATCCGGATCGCACGAACGCGCCGACACGGAAATATTGCCGCGTGAGCGACGACATTCTCGAAAACGAGCTCACGTACGAAAACGAGCATCCCAACATCGTGGTGCTGGTGGAAGGGACGATGGTGAAGGGTTGGGATTACATGCGCGGGATGCCTCCTGGCGGAACGCTGGTAATCAATACGCACTACACGCCGGAGTACATGATTCGATTCGTGCCGGGTGCGGAACGACTGGCGCAACTGGTATGCGTGGATGCGGCGAAGATAGCGGACCACAAGTGGCTGTATTACAGATTGGGCGAGCTAGGACTCGATCGTCTTTCGACGGAAGGCGCGGCGGAACGCAACAAATCGATTGCGCCGGACATCGCAGCCCCATTGATTGCGGCCATTATCAAGACTACGAGCATCGTGAAAATGGCCACGATTCAACCGATGATTGCGAACCAGCACGCGTTTAAATTGGCGCTCGAAGAATTACACATCATGCCGCTGAAGCCGGTAGCGGCCTAGGGAAGAAAACCATGTCAACCAAAGGCACACAAATACCAGAGTGGCTGAAGGTTCCGTTCGCCGGCATTACGCCTGCTCCTACGCAGGAGAAGGGGCAGGATCTATTTCCGACCGGCAACTGGCGTTCGATACGGCCGGTGTACCGGGATAAGCTGCCGCCTTGCAACAACGCGTGCGGCACGAACGAAAAGATCCAGGGCTATCTCGACCTGGTGAAGCGCGGAAAGTATCTGGATGCTTACGCGCTTATCAAAGAAGACATGCCGTTCCCTTCCGTGACGGGGCGTGTGTGCTACCACCCATGCGAGCAAGCTTGTAACCGCGGAAAGTACGATGAAGCGATTTCGATCCGCGCGGTCGAGCGGTTTCTTGGGGATTTGGGACAGGCGTTGGCGAAAGATGTGGTGAAGCCTGGAAAGCCCAACGGGAAGAAGGTCGCGGTAGTGGGGTCGGGTCCGGCAGGACACAGTGCTGCGTACCAGCTAGCGCGACTTGGGTACGCAGTGACGATATTTGAGAAATCGCCGAAGGCCGGCGGGCTGAATCGCGGCGGAATTCCAGATTGGGTTTTGCCGCAGGACGTGTTGGACAGAGAGATCGAGCGGCTAGTCGAGCTCGGAATCACGATCAAGACGAACGTCGAAGTGGGTAAGGATGTCACCTGGGATCAGTTGAAGAAGGATTACGACGCTTGCGTGTTGGCGGTAGGCTTGATCGAACCGAACAGCGTGCGAGCCGAAGGTGAGGGTAAAGCGGGAGTGCATTACGGACTTCCCTTCCTTCGCGATATCGGGATGGGAACGTCGAAGGTGAAGTTGGGCGCTCGCGTGGCGGTGATCGGCGGCGGAAACACGGCCATCGACTGCGCGCGCGAAGCGTTGAGGCAAGGCGCCGTGGAAGTGACGATGATCACGGTGGAAGCGAACCCGGAAGAGATGCCCGCCTCGCCGGAAGATTTACATGACATGCGAGAAGAGGGCGTTGAGCTGATGCATGGGAAAGCAGTGACGGCGGTACTCGGGAACGGCAGGATTGAGGCTTTGCAACTGCATCCGGCGAAGTTTTCGGGTGCGATTAATGCTTCGCCGATCAATGTTGATAAGGCAGCCAAGCCCGAGCGCTTCGCGGTGGACAACGTAATCATCGCGATCGGACAGCGAGCTTCGCTGAAGTGGCTGCCGGATGAATTCAAGACGGAGCGCGGCACGATAAAGATCGATCGCTTTGGCCGACTGGGCGACACGAACTTTTTCGCGGCGGGCGACGTGGTGCAACTGGGTTCGGGGCAGCCGTTGATGGTGGTGAACGCGGTTGGCGATGGAAAGCGTGTGGCGTTCAATCTGGATAAGGTGATGCGCGGAGAGAAATTGGAACCGCGGACGATTCCGGTGGACGTGATATTCGATCTGAATCGCATGAACATGACATATTTCCCGCACTTCCCGCGGGTGAAGCAGGAACTTCTGCCTCCGGCCAGCCGGAAGAAAACCCAGGAAGAAGTGATTCAGGCGTACACGGAAGAGCAGGCGGTTGCGGAAGCTGCTCGGTGCTTCAGTTGCGGGACCTGCAACGCTTGCGACAATTGCTACCTGGTCTGCCCGGAGCCCTGCATCGTTCGCGATGTGCGTTCGAACGGACTCTACAAGATTTTGGTGGACTACTGCAAAGGATGTCGCGTGTGTATCGAGGAATGTCCGACGGGCTGCCTGGAGGGCGTGCCAGAACTCGACTTTGACACCGGCGTAGTGCGAATGGATACGGCGTTCGCTATTTCGCCGGGATTGCACGGAAGACAGGCGGATGAATTGAAGCATCTGGGTGATCGACCGGCGAAAAGCATTTAGCAATCTTCAGGATCGGAGCGAACCATGGCAACGGCAACGGGTGTAAAGAAAAGAATGGTGCGTATTAACGGCTGCGTAGCGTCGGCGCAGGCTGCGAAGTACGCAGACGTGGACGTGATCGCGGCGTATCCGATCCGGCCTTACACGGCGACGATGATGGCGCTAGCGCAAATGGTGGCCAATGGAGAGCTCGACGCTGAATATATTGTGGCGGATAGCGAGCACTCGCAGTTGAGCATCTCTCACGGCGCGTCATCGAGCGGTGCGCGCGTGTTCACCGGAAGCTCGGGCGTGGGCGTGCAGTTTGCGTACGAGCTTTATTCGCCGATCTCGGGCAGCCGCATGCCGGTGCAGATGATGATTGCCGACCGGACGCTGGATCCTCCGGGCGATTTCGGGTCGGAGCATACGGATGCACTTTCAACCCGCGATATGGGCTGGCTAATGGGCTGGTCTTGCGACGCCCAGGAGGCCTTTGATAATCACTTGATCGCGTATCGCATCGGCGAAGATCCGCGCGTTCTGCTGCCGCAGATGGTCTGCCAGGATGGATTCTTCGTGTCGCACATTACGGGCGACGTGGAATTGCCCGATACAGGTCAAGTGAAGGAATTTTTGCCGCCTTACAAGCATCCTTATCCGCTCGATCCGCGGCATCCGGTATCGCACGGGCCGCAGATTATGCCGGAGCAAGGTCCGCCGCTGCAATTGGAGCGCGCGAGGGCCATGGAAGAGTCGATGCCGGTGATCGAGCAAGTGCACGAAGAGTTCGCGAAAATCTTCGGGCGAAAGTACGATGCCTGGCTTGAAGAGTTCATGACCGACGATGCGGAGGTGGTGTTCTTCCTGCAGGGCGCGCACGCTGTAACAGCGCGTTTTGCGATTAAGCATATGCGCGATCGGGGGATGAAAGTTGGCATGGTGCGGCTGCGAACGATCCGGCCATATCCGACGGAGCGCGTGCGGGAAGCGCTGAGCAAATTCAAGGTGGTTGGCGTGATCGAGACGAATATGGGTCTGGGCAGCGTGAGCAGCGGTGGCGTGCTTTATTCCGAGGTTTGCGCGGCACTGTACGAAAGCGACAAGCGGCCGCTGGTGCTGTCGTTTATGGCGGGAATGGGTGGCGAGGCTATCGTGTTGAAAGAATTCTATTGGATGACCGAGAAAATGTTGGAAGCGCAGAAGAAGGGTAAGATCGAGAAGCGCACGCATTGGGTCGGATTCGAACACTAGAACTTATGGTTAGCGGTGCAGCGGTGCGGAAGGCCACACAACGACATTGGAGGAAATGAGATGCCAACAATTGAGGTTCAACGACAGCTGCTGCCGATTCTAGGGAGCCCGAACCAGGGTGCGCGATTCTTCAATCCGGAATTGCCTTCGTCCGAGCCTTTCGTACCAGGACACCGGACATGCGCGGGTTGCGGGCCGTCGATACAGTACCGCATGACGAGCAAAGCGGCCGGTGACAATACGATTCTAGTGGGGCCGACGGGGTGCATGTACGTAGCGAACAGCTCGTATTTGTGCACGCCCTACAATGTGCCGTGGGCGCACACGCAGATTGGTAGCGCGGGCAGCTTTACCGCGGGCGTGGCCGCGGCGTATGAAGCGATGATCCGCAAGGGCAAGTGGCAGGGAAAATTCCCCAACATTATTTGCGAAGCGGGCGACGGCAGCGCTTCGGACATTGGGTTGGCGTCGATTTCAGGGGCGCTGTATCGCAATCACGACTGCCTGATTATTTGCTATGACAATGAGCAGTACGCGAATACCGGAATTCAAGCGTCGTCGCGGACGCCGTACGGAGGCATGACGACCTTTTCGCCTCCGGGACCGGAAGTGCCGGAAGGAAAGAAGTTGTTCCCCAAGGACCTGGCACGAATGATGGCGGCTGGGCATCCGCACTGCTATGTGGCGACGGCGAGCGTCGGGTATCCCATCGATCTAATGAACAAAGTGCGCAAGGGACTGAACAACAAGGGTGCTTCCTACCTGATGGTTTACACCCCGTGCCAGAAGGGCTTCGTGTACGAGACGCCGCGGTCGATCGATCTTGGACGGCTGGTGGTGGAATGCGGGCTCTATCCGATGTGGGAATGGAATCCGGAGAAGCGCGCTTACGATTACAGTTTCCGGCCACAGACGATGCGACCGGTGTCTGAATATCTGAAACTGCAAGGCCGCTTTGGGCACCTGCACGCGGAACACATCGCCAAGCTGCAGAAGTTTGCGAACGAACAATGGCGCATGATGGGCGTAGAGCTACCCGAAGCTTTGATTCAGGCCGCGGATGCGAAGAACCTGACAAATATGTCGGCTGCAGCAGAAGCCGAGACGGTGGCGCAAACCATATGAACACTAAAGCAGCAGTTCCGCCGGCAACACCTGCCGCTCCAGAGGCACAGGAAAGCTATATCGTCAGCGAGGGTAAGAAGAGAGGATCGACGCGCGACGTGCGGCCGGAAGCGGCGTTCGACCGCTATTACACGGTACTGCGGGTGCATGGTGGGGACGCTATCCTCACGGACAACTGGCACACAAACGAGGTGCTGAATCACGCGCGCAATAACTTCGAGGGAGTGACGTTCGCGATGCGCACGCTGGAGGCGTGGGGCGCGATGGTGGAGAACGACCACCGCGCTTACTACACAGCGGGCGGACGAATCTGGGTGATGGATCTGGAGCCGTGCGAAGGCAAGAAGAAGCGGCTGCCCGGCACCGGAAACATCGGCAAGAAGTAGAGTGGGTTCGCGCCGAATACTGCTGATCGACGACACGCCGGAGATTGCCGAGCTTTTGTCGTTTGCGCTGCGGGACGCGGGTTATGAGGTTTTCGCGTCGGGATATACAGCCGCCGTCAACGAACTACTCACAGAGCAACGAGCTGACGCGCTCGTCCTGGATTGTACTTCTTTTGATATGAGCGAAGCCCTCTTTGACGCGGTGCGGCAAAATGCCGAACACGCCGCACTCCCCATCGTAATCATCAGCGACACTCCGGAGGCAGCAGACGCGAGCCTGCGTTCGCGGAAAGCGCAAAAAACCTTGTTGGTGCCAAAACCCTTTACCGGATCGCAGGTTGCCAGAGCGCTGGAGCAACTGCTGGAATAAATATGCCGCTTTGGAGCATGGACGAATGGCAGTACATCGAGCGCGAGGTCGTTAAAGACCCGAAAGGCGTGCAGTGGACGGTGGCGCTGATGGACGTGTTAGGACAGGAAGGTGATCCCGACATGCCGAACAAACTGCTCGAGCTGCAGTATGCCTCGGGACGTTATTTCACGCTGATTTACTCGGAGAGTGGAGCGCTACAGCGGGAGCGGGGATACGCGTCGTTGGAAGAAGCGCGGAACGCGTTCGGAAATCTGCTGGTGGCGGTCATTGATGGTAGCGTGAACCCTTCGCAGCCCGTGTTTCGACAAGATCTGGAAGATTAGCTGTTCCCCTGGGGCCCTGCCAAAAAAAACAGAAGTATGCACTTTACGCAGATTAATCCCGCGTGTTACGTTTATAGTATCGTGACTGATTATTCTAATTTACCTGTAGGAACGAAATTAGGCCGTGGCGAGATCAAAGAGTGCCCCTACTGCAAAAGAATCGGATTGGTGCGAGATGTTGACGGCAAACTCTTTGTCACGCATATCGAAGGAATACTGCCTAATCCGCAGAAGCTTCCCGAGATCATTGATGATGAGTGTCCGAAGGAAGGAACTCCACTTCTATCAGCAGATTCCGCGTAATTGGGTATTCCTGTATTGAACGAATTGCCGTTTTTGCCTCCAGCCTCAACAAAGCGACGGAATTATTGACAATTCAATTGCGTGATACCTGTGGCGGGATTCGTACTTGATTCGCAATGTAGTGGGCGGGGTTGAATCGGAAAGCTGGAACCCTCCGCCAAACGTACTCTCGCCAAACTATTTACCAAAGCATCGTAACGCTCAACAAGATTGCGATAGCGAGTTTCTTCTGCACGCCCTGAATATAATTTATAAGCCTGTTCCGCGAAGATTTTAATACTGTTCAGCGTCCCATCATCTCTTAAAAGTACTACATTCAAATCATCATTGTTTCTATCTTGAAGCCTTTTATACAAACTTTGATAAGTCTGCCTTTCCTTTTCACTCGCCACTCGAAAGCAATCTGTTACCTTGTCGGCCCGAGCACCATCATCACGGGCACTAGACAGCGATACTTCCTCTGTTTGCATATTCATTTGCGCTGCCTTATATATTAGTTCCCAAGCTTCTCTATCGCATCCGCTCAAACTTAGATTGTTAGAATCGGTGAAAAATGTACTTATTGTTTTCAGATCTGCGGCCCGCTCTGAAACCGTAGGAATCTGCGCGAATGCCGATGACGCAATTAAAACCACGACGATGATGAGGAGGGATCTCATGACTTCTCCTTTTTCGTTTCTAGTCTGCGCATTTAATCATCAATTGGACAGCTCACGCGTCATCATTTAAGTCAGGATTATGCCAGACAAAATCGAACTGCCAGTGTCTCTAGCGGGTGGGATAGAGATCTCGCATGATGACGTGAAGGACCTGACCGGTCACACGCGCATCGCGCTCTGAAACGCTCGCATTTGAGGGGCTCGCGCCGTCACCGTCGCCATGGTCTCGGTATGTTCGTGCGATTGCCGGCAATCGTGCGCAGCCGCCGCGAATGAGTCCGACTTTCTCTGCCACGGTGAGGCGCGTTTGAAACGGCCAGTCGCCAATTTTCCCGGCGGGCGCGCCGGATGCGGATAGCGCATCGGGACCCATGAATTCCAAAGCGTCAGTGACGATGGCTTCGAGAATTCCGCAAGAAGTGCGCAGCGCGAGGTCAAAATCTTTTTGTTCGAGCGCCTGACGGCTATCGGAATAGGCTCGCTCAAGTACAGGACGGATATTCGAGTTGTGAACGAACTCGAACCGGCGAGGAGCAGGCGCTTGCGCTGCCGCGGATGCAGGCGAAAATTCAGAAGCGTCCGCGCCATTCCCCATCCCGGAGAGCGTAGCGATGGCTTGTTGGAGAACGTCGATCAATCGATTGACGATTTCGGTAGGTGACGCGCCCTGGACGGCTCGACCGTCGGCGGAACGCATTAAGAACGCTTCGCTGAAAGCGCGTGCCAACCAATGCGACTTACTTCCTCCAGACAACTGATTGATGGTTACGCCGCAGTCTTCCTGCCAGGCGCGCGTTGCCGCCACGGCCGCTGGATCGGAGGGATCAGTCGCTAATTTGTCGCGAACTTCGCGACCGCGGCGGATTAGACCGTTGAGATGGGTAACATAAGTTTCGATTTGAGTTCGCAGGTTTTCGTCGATGGGCATTTTCGAGTTCAACACTTCCAAATTGAGTAGAAGTTAGCGTACGCGAAAAGCATTTCAGGAGCACTCGCAAGCCTCTTGACAGTCTGATGACAGCCTGCTAGATTCCCAGTCCGCAACTGGTTCGATTAGTGGACCAGTATATCAAATCTCGCTGTTGCAAGGTTTTTGGTTTTGAGGTCGGGCGGGTGACTGGTGACAATTCAACGGAAAAACTTGATATGGCAGTACGTTTTTAAAGACTAGCTCACGTTCACGGAGGTATGCCTATGGCTGCATCTCCAAGCACTCCAGTAACTCCAGCTTCGCTGATTCACCCTTCCCGCATTCCAAACCGATGGATCCAACTAATTGCAGGCATCGTGGCGATGATGGCGATCGCGAACCTTCAATATGCCTGGACCCTTTTCACCAAACCGATACAAGCTCATTTGGGCGTCTCGCTCGTGGCTGTTCAGTGGACGTTCACTTTGTTCGTGGCACTTGAAACGTGGCTCGTACCGTTCGAAGGATACCTGGTGGATAAAATCGGGCCCCGATTCATGCTGGGATTCGGATCAATCCTGGTTGGATTAGGCTGGGTCGGTTCGGGCTACGCCGAGTCGATCAACGGCCTATATTTTTGGTACGGGATCGGCGGGATCGGTGCCGGAATCGTTTACGGCGGCGCAATCGGCAATGCGCTGAAGTGGTTCCCGGACCACCGGGGTCTTTGCGTGGGGTTGACAGCCGGAGCTTTCGGTATCGGTACAGCGACGACGATCGCACCAATCGCCGACATGCTCAAAGTCTCAGGCTATCAGCACACGTTCATCGTGTGGGGGATCATACAGGGAGTGGTGGTGTTAGCTTCATCGCTTTTCCTTGCGCGACCACCCGTGGGTTGGACTCCACCTAACTGGAAGGAGAAACAAGCGAAGATCAGGGGCAAGGTGAACACCTCAGCGGTGGACATGACGCCGTGGGAGATGCTGCGACAGCCATCTTTCTACGTGATTTATCTGATGATGACGATGCTGGCCTTCGGCGGGTTGGTGGTGACCGCGCAACTGAACCCGATGGCATCGTCGTACCACGTGGATAAAGTGGTGGTGGCTTTCGGCATGACCGCTTTGGTGATGGCGATCACGGTCGACCGGCTGCTAAACGGGTTAACACGACCGTTCTGGGGATGGGTCTCCGATAACATCGGCCGCGAGAACTCGATATTCATAGCGTTCGTGCTGGAAGCACTCGCGGTATACGCTTTGCTTCAATTGATCAATCGGCCTGTCTGGTTCGTTGCGTTGTCGGGGCTGTGCTTCTTCGCGTGGGGCAATATTTTCTCGTTGTTCCCGTCGATTACCGGCGACTTATACGGAAACAAATGGGCGACGACGAACTACGGCATTGTGTATACAGCCAAGGGCGTCGCGGCAGCGTTTGCGGGGCCTGGCGCTGCTTGGCTGTTTGCGAAGACCGGTTCGTGGTCCAAGGTATTCTGGGCCATGATTATTTGCGATCTGATAGCGGCGTTCATGGCGTTGTTGTGGCTGAAGCCTCTGGCGGCCAAAGTAGTCCGGAAATCGGAGCAGACTGCTGCGGCTATGGATGCGACGGGGACGCCAGTGAAGGGCGTCGCATAGCGAAAGCTGTGCCGGTGAAAGCCAGGCCGAATAAGCGGCCTGCCTGAAGCGAGGCAGGCCGGGCGCGGCTTTCACATCAGACTTTAGTGTGTCACCGCGGATTTGTTGCGGTCTTCTTGGGGCGGGAGGCGAATGGTGTGCGGGCCTCCGCTGCGGCCCGTTGCCACCCCTTGGCTACTGATTTGTATTCTGAGAGTAGATCGCTGGCAACCTGGATTTCTCCTCTGACAAAACGCTCGTGATTTTCCTCTAGTTCGTCGGGCAGATACCGATAGTTCACAGTGACGCCGAAAGAGTCACGCAAGCCGTACGGCCGCAGGTTTCCAAACGTGTTAATTCTCTCCAAGCGAGCACCGTTGGAAAGGTGAAAGGTGGCAACAGGATCGTAGAGTTTGCCATTCTGGCGGGCATGGGTGAGATAGGCGAGGGCGAGACGCTCCAGAGGCTTAGCCAGAACATCCTGATGTGCCAGGGGCTGATCTAATAGGTAGAACAGGGCTTCTACGGGGTCGCGGCGCCGACCGGCGGCAGACAGAGCGCGGGCGTCATCGGCCAGCAAGCATGACAATCGTTCATGCGTAAAGCCGTCTTCATTTTTCTGATCTCGTAAAGCCTGCGAAAAATTGGGGAGCGGCGACAGGGTGCCGTAGGTCTGAATGTTGGGAAACTCGGCGGCCAGCTCGGTGACCACCTGTTTGATCAAGAAGTTGCCAAACGGAACGCCACGCAAGCCTCGCAAACAGTTGTTAATGGAATAAAAGATGGCGGCGTCGGCGGTCTTGGGGTCGAGAACGGGGGTCTGAATACCGAGCAATGGTTCGAGATCACCGGTCAGGCCTTTGGACAAGGCGACTTCTACGAAGATGATGGGCTCTTCCACCAGAGCCGGATGAAAAAAAGCGAAGCAGCGGCGATCCGCTTCGAGACGCCGATGAAGATCAGGCCAGCCATTGATTTCATGCACCGACTCATAAGCGATCAGTTTTTCCAGGACCAAAGCGGAAGTGTGCCAGCTAATCCGTTCGAGACGAAGGAAACCACGATTGAACCAGGATCTAAACAAATGTTTCAGGTCGAGATCCAACGCTGCAAAATCGCCGTTGTTGTCGGAGGCCAAGACATGTTCGCGCAAGGAGACCAGAGTTTCAGTGCCGCGCGGGGCTGTGTTGATGCGGCGGAAGAGTTCCTGGCGAGGGGATTCGACGGCGGCGTACAACGCGGCTAAAGCGGACGGGCCGGGTGCGTTCTTGTAGGCAGTTGCCGCACGCACGATGGCACCCTCGTCGGGTGCGAAGTCATTCGACAACATTTCAAAAAACTCGAGCCGCTGCGATTCGTTCATTGCGCGGTAGGCGTTGATGATCTCCTGAGCCAGAGCTGTTTGCGAGGCCTCACCACGCTCGGAAAGCAAATGGCGGCACATGAAAGACATATCGGTGCCACGGCGTTCGCGGAGCGCTCGCAAAAGGTTGCTGAAGAACCGGGGCATAATCCTCAAATTATAATGAAGTTTGAAGCGAGGGCTCGGCAAAATGCGTCCGGGGTGTGGATTCGAAGCCATATATAGAATCGTACTTAGTTAATGTTACGAAAATATTTCAGATTCGCTATAGGAAGGCGGTACCAGTCGGGGAGTACGCGAGCTAGGTGGGGAGCGTGTTGCCACGCGTTTCCGCGGACAACGGAATTAAAAGGAGGCCAAGAGCAAAGGCGATAGAAGTCAAGGCCACAGGGATTCCAAGCGAGCCGAAATGACGCACGCCCGCTCCAACCAGGAAAGTAATTCCGGCGCCGCCAAAGCGGGCAAACGACGTGGAAAAAGCAAAGGCGCTGGCACGGCACTCGGTGGGATATTGCTCGGGCAGCCAGAGGGTGTAGACCGCGAAGTTGGCGCCGCCTAAGCCCAGGAAGAAGAGGGAAACGAAGAACCATGGGAGCGCGCTGGGCCCCAGATAGAAAATCTTACCGAACGAGAGCGCGATAAAGACCATCATTAGCGTGAAGAAAATAGCGAGAGCGCCGCGCCGGCCGACGGCCTCGGCAAGCCTTGGCATTGCGAGACAGCCGAGAATCGTCGCAAAAGAGACAAGCATAATTCCCCAGGACGCGAGCTGGGCAGCTTGGGGAGTGGCACGTCCGCCGGCCTCGGCGAGCGCCGTGATCGCAGAGGGAACATATACTGTACCGGCCCAGAGGCCGCAGATAGAGACCAACATCAAAAGGGCGTTCACAATGGTGCGGCGGCGCCAGGCCGCCGAAAACAGTGTGGCGAAAGGACGCCAAACGGCCCACGATCGGACGACGGTCTCTTTCTTCCTCCAGGCCGCTGGCTCGGTAACTCCATGGCGAATCCAGGCCAGTAGGAGCGCCGGAACACCGCCGACGATAAACATGGCGCGCCAACCGTAGTGGCTCCCGATGCCGTAGTTGGCGAGAGCAGCGAGAAATATGCCGACGTAATAACCGGTGTGCATCAAGCCCGCGCCTACGCGGCGCCGACTTTCAGGCCACTCCTCCGCAACGAAAGTTCCGCCCATCGCCCATTCTCCGCCAATGCCAATGCCAGCGAGGAGCCGAAGAATCGCGAGCTGCCAGACACCGGTGACGAAAGCACTCAAAAAAGTGAATAACGAATACCAGACAATCGTCAGCATCAGTGTGCGAACGCGGCCAAATTTGTCTCCCACCGGACCCCAAAGGAACGCAAGGCCCCAGCCGATCAAGAACAGCGCGAAAAGCAAACCTCCGTAATATCCGATGTTGGCTTTGGTGGCTGAAATGCCGGACCGTGGGAGGAGTTCCCGCAACGAGGGCACGAGGACGAGGGCATAAACAAAGGAATCCATGCCATCCAGCGTCCAGCCGCCCCACGAGGCCCAGAAGCCGCGAATCTGGTTTCGAGTGAGAGGCTGAGCCGAGCCAGGGCGATTGGATTCGTGTGCCGAAGTACCGTTCACGTTGGCGGCACACTATATCAAATTAGAATTTATTGATATTGAAAATTCTCGGCGAGCAACGCGAGGATCGCATCATCACTTAAAGACGCCCTACAGGAGCGTTGCGTTAAAAATGCAGTGCTTAAAAGTGGGGAGCTGAACAAGGAATCGCACGAAATTCATTTTTCTACGTGAGCAGACTGGAAAGTTGTCGCTAGCGTTTTTCGGGCATGAATATGGTAGACTCCGCCGCCAGTTAGCCCGAAACCGTATTAAAAACCCGATTTGTAATTTGGCAACTCTGCATCGGCCCGAAAACGCGCTCAGTTTAGTTCCGGGCCGCAACGGGTTGTGGGGCAAGATCGGAATTTCTTGTCAGCGACCGTTCTGAAGGAGAAATAGACCAATGGGATTTTCCGGTCATACGCCGACGACCACAGAGTCTTCCAAGGTAGCACGCCCATCACGGAAAAAACCTTTTTATCGGAGCTTGTGGGGGCAAGTGTTGCTGGGCATTGCTATTGCGATCGTACTCGGCTACTTCCGGCCGCACACCGCGGTGGCGATGAAGCCGCTGGGCGACGCGTTCATCCGGCTAATCAGCATGATTATCACACTGGTGATTTTCTGCACCGTGGTTACGGGCATCGCCAGAATGGAGGATATGAAGAAGGTCGGGCGAGTGGGCGGCAAGGCCCTTTTGTACTTCGAGATTGTGTCAACGGTGGCTTTGCTGGCGGGCATGATCGTCGGAAACTTGGTGCATACCGGCGCCGGTTTCAATGTGAATCCAGCGACGCTGGATGCCAAGGCGGTGGCCAATTATGCCGGCGCGGCCAAAGCGCAGAGCGTGACAGATTTCATCATGCACATCATTCCGACGACGGTGGTGGACGCGTTCGCCAAGGGAGATATTTTGCAGGTGGTACTGGTCTCGGTCTTGTTCGGGTTCGCCCTGTCGGCCATGGGGAGCCGGGGAAAACCGGTGCTGGATTTTCTCGAATCACTTATGCGGGCAGTGTTTGGCGTGATTAATATAGTGATGAAGTTTGCGCCGATTGGCGCATTTGGCGCGATGGCTTACACGATTGGCGCGTATGGAATTTCGTCATTGGGTCCGCTGGTGAAACTTGTAGTCACGTTCTGGATTACGTGCATCCTTTTTGTGCTGATCGTGATGGGCGGGATCGCTTGGCTGGCGGGGTTCAACATCATCAAATATCTTCTCTATATAAAGGAGGAGATCATTCTGACGTTGGCGGTCAGCTCTTCGGAGCCGGCGCTGCCTACGCTGATGGAAAAGATGGAACAGCTTGGGTGTTCAAAGGCATTGGTGGGATTGGTGGTGCCGACGGGCTACACATTCAATACTGATGGCAGCAGCCTCTACATGACGCTGGCTGCGCTGTTTGTGGCGGAAGCCACCGGCATTCACCTGACGCTAGGGCAGCAACTCACGCTCTTCGCTGTGGCGGTGTTGACGTCGAAAGGCGCGTCGGGAGTGCAAGGGGCGGCATTTATCGCGCTGGTAGGGACGTTGATGGTGATCCCGACGATTCCGGTAGCTGGGATGGCTTTGATTTTGGGGATCGATCGATTCATGAGCATGTTTCGCGCGACGGTGAATATGTTGGGCAACGGAGTGGCGACGCTGGTGGTCGCACGTTGGGAGCACGAGCTCGATCCGGCGCTATTGCGGCGGAACCTGTCATCGCCTGACGCGTGGCGGCAGCAGGCGGCTGTGGTCGCAGAAATACCCGGGGCTCCGGAGTAAAACTGGCCGCCAGGCTGTAGCGACATGGACTTCAACGCAAGACAAAAAGGATGAACGCGGAATAATTTGGTAGGGGCGGTGGGGATCGAACCCACGACCTTCGGCTTAAAAGGCCGCTGCTCTACCACTGAGCTACGCCCCTAACTTGTTGAAAATCAATTCGTTAGCAAAACTGATTGCACAACTTTGGTGCCAATTGTCCCTAAATTGTCCCTAAACTTTTCGCCGTGGAACGCGGCCAGCTTCTTTCCAGCGTCGGAAATATCGCTCGCGGACGTGATGTTGTAGCGCTCGAAAACGCTTCTCGTTTTGTGACCGCTGATTGCCATTGCGACTCGTTCAGGCACGCCAGCGCGAACCAGATTCCGAACACCGCTGCGCCGTAGGTCGTGAAACGTAGTTCCTTCGTAAACCATTTTCGCCTTTGGCTTCGAGCGTGGCCGGTCCGTGCGCTGCTTCGTGAAAGCCGTCGTACCTTCCGCGTCAACTACCGGAACCATCTTTCCTAAACCGGCTTTGACACACGCGGTACGCCATGCCTTCGTGAAGCTATCAATCTTAACAGCGTGCCCCTTCGCGTCCAACCTAAAACAAACGAACGGGCAATCAGGCTGACGCCGCGCGAACTGTTCTTTGAGCAACGAACGCAGCGCCGGGATAATAGGCACCACGCGGCCTTCATCGTTTTTCGTTTCCCCGGCGAGCAAGCGAATCTCACCAGAGAGAAAATTCACCTGTTCCCATTTCAATTGCAACACTTCACCTAGCCGCATCGCTGTGAAATACGCGACCGCGAACGGCAGACGCAAATAATCGGGCAGACAATCGGCGAGTGTTTCGTATTGGTCGCGTTCAAGAAATCCCTGCCGTGGCGCGGACTCTTGCAACATCGGAAAATGCGGCGTGTCGCGTAAAGTTCCATCTTCCAGGGCAAGGTTATACATCCGGCGCAGTGCCGAGAGTGAACGGTTGATGCTTGCGTTCGACAGTCCCTTTGCTTGTTGGTCCGCGATGAATTTGCGAATCAGTTCCGTATCAATGTCCGACGCACGGTAGCCAGTGAAGAAGGAATTGAGCCGGACGACTTTGTCCAAGTGCGGCTTCCCTTCCCCATCGCGGCGAAGCGACTTGCGGCCATTGATTTCGTAGTCGGCGTAGTAGCTCTCCCGCAAGGTTTCATAAGTAACTCGCCGGGTGTCACGATGGATACCCGCGCCAACTTCGCCCAATCGCTTGCGAAGCATTTTTCCGGCGGCTTTCTCGTCGGGCGAATGAGTGCTCTCGCGCAATTGCTCGCCGCGTCCGTTGGCATATTGAATCCATGCGACGTTGCCGCGCATAAAAACTCTGCCTTCCCCGCGTGCACGTCGTTTTGTTTCGCTCACTTTCCACCATCCTTGCGCGGTCGCCCGCCTTTCTTGGCCCATTTGCTCAAAGTCTTTGCGTCGTATTTTTTCGCGCGAGCCTTACCACCAGCACGCGCCAATTCGCTGCGAATCTGCTGTCTCATTTCTTCGGTTATTTTCACAAGCAAAAGGTAATACTTGCCAGCAGGTTTAGCAAGGTCTATTTCCAAGCAGCCTTCAGGTTTTGGAGGATACTTTTTTGCCTAAAAATAAATTGAGATTTCCCTTGCTAATAAACCGTTTACGCTCGCATTCTCGGTTTAATTGGGGTTGCTTTGGCTTTTATTCGTTTGTTGTCTTGTACTTTCAGAATTTTCGGGAGAAGAAAATGGCAACGATGACGGAACCAAGACCGGAAATCAAATGCGGGACACGAATGCACAGCGTCGAAAGCGCCGCTAATTATCTTCGCACATCCGGCGCAATCAGTGTGTGCGTGCACACCGTGCGCTCGCTTATCGTCTCAGGTCAGGTTGCGGCAATCCGGCTAGGTCGGCGCTACTACATTACTGAAACTGCGCTCAATTCTTGGCTGTCGAGCCATGAACGGAAGGCAAAGTAAAGGGAATGAAAGGACGAACTCTAATTCTTGGCGTCGGTGACTTGAGTGCAGAACCCGGCTCGCAGCAATGGGCGATACGCGTCCGCGCTGAGATTCAAGTTGCTATCAAAAACACTTCGACCGACCGCAAACAACTAGACGAGTGGCTGCGCATCATGCAAAAGTATTCCGGCTATAAATCGCTGGAAGATTCGCGCGGTCGCCCCTTCACATCCTACGAAATGTTCTGTGTCGAAAAAGTTCCGTGGGGACTCGGCTACTCAACCAAAGACCTAGACCGAATCGTTGCCGAGCGCAAGACTGCCGCTGCTATCGACGCTGCCGACCGAGCCGCACAACGTCCAGCCGGAAGACCTAAAATCTTTGACAATGTACAAGATAAAAAAGCACCCACGGGCAACGCAATCGCGGCGACGCTTCGCCGTCTGCGCAAAGACCGGCCCGACTTGCTCGCTAAAGTAATCGCTGGCGAAATGAGCGCCAACGCTGCCGCTATCGAAGCCGGTTTCCGTTCCAAGACAATCACTGTTCGCGTTACGAGCGGAAAGGATACCAGAGGGAAGATTTCAGCATTGGAGTCTGAAATATTCCGTCTGGAGCGGGCTGAAGTTTCTAATCCGGCGACAGAGCCACTTCGGAAGGTAAACGAATTGCAGCAGACTTTAGGATGGGCTGAGACTCGTATGTTTGACCTCATGCCGCTGCAACTCATCAACGTAGTTAAAAACAAATATTGGCAGCGGTGTGTGGACAAAAATAAAAAACCATTCGCCAGCTTTGAAGCATTCGTAACCCATCGGTTGCCGCAAGGATTAGAAACCACGATTGAAGACCTACTCACGTTCTGCCGCATGAGCGCTCTCAGAAGTAAGCGCAGACAAATGTCGAACTACGGAACGGACGCAGAACAGCTTATCAAAAAAGAAATCGGTGCATCGCAACCAAAAAGGAGAAGCGCGTGACGACCACAAAGTTGTTGTTGGTGTCGTAAATCGCGCGGCAGGTCGGCTTGACGGCCCGGCCTGCTGGCGCGTTGAAGGAAAATTAAATTGGCAAAAAACAAACGCCGTCGCCATTCCCCGAAGAAATCGGAAATATTTAACGCCTGCCTTCGTGCAGTCCGCGCAATGCCGCTAGAAGATTTTCGACTTCTAGATGACGGTCGTAAATCTGACGGCAGAAAGTGGAAACAAAAAGCTGCCAACCGAGCACAGTTCCTTGAATCGTTAGCGAGTCGCGCGAATGACGATGGCACGTTCATACGCGATGGTATCAACTACTCACCAAGCGAAATCAGACTATCGCGGCGAACGTCACGCCGGTCTGTTTACCGCCTGACGAACGACTTGCACACGCTAGGGTTACTCAGTTGGACTCGGCTAGGTCATCACGACCGGCGCGTTTACACCATCCACTTCAATGACAAGCACGTAGTCGGCTCGACAAACGCTTGCTGCCAGATAAAGCGGAGAAGAAAACACGTGCCAGATTCGTCTGAGAACACGTGCCAGATTCGCTCGGAACGCGTGCCAGATTCAGTTGAACAGTCCGTAGGAACACGTGCCAATCTGGCACCTGATAACACATGCCACGCTGGCACCTATCCGTCTTTACAAGATTCCGTCTTGCCTGCGGATTCGGTTTTGCCTTCGGGTTTGACTTTGATGGGGGTTTCGGGGGATATCCCCCGGAAGGTATACGGCCTTAATCATCCGCAGTCAGGAAACCCAACCCCGGATGATAACAGCGAAGTCAAAAATCCTGTTCGAGTTCCGGCTTCGCCGGGAATTCAAATTCAAAGGCCGAATATCGACAGACGGTACTCCGAACGTGTTGACGGATTCAGGAAAAAGATTCTGTTGAAGTACGAAAAGCACGGGCGTAACCACCGGCTGTTCCTGAATCTAGCCTTGGACATCATCGACCAACGTGCGTGGGATGCAGGTAAACGTATTGCGAGCCAGAGATACTTTGAAACAGCGTTTGAGAATCTCGATTCCAAAACCATCCACATCATAAAGAGAAAACTAGATGCCGGTCGCTATAGCCCGGAAGATATTTTTCTCATCGGTGAATTGTCGCCAGAATCAGAAGAAGCACGCCGCGCCTTCATTGGCGGCAACCGCGACCTACTCGACTTACCCCACACGCGAAAGAAGCTGATACGCGCTGTGAACTTCAAAGAATTGCGGGTTGGTCGGGCATGAAAAACCAGCCAAGGAGGTCGGCTGTGCGACAGTTCAGGAATCGCTAATAGGTAAGGGACAGTTGAGGGACAGTGCATTTTAATTCGAGTTGCAGCATGTAGTTACAGCGGAAGGACGGATTGGAAAGCTGACGTTCTACCTAGCGGGATGGCGTGCGAATGACGGCAAAACGAATCAAAAAACGGCAGATGGCCCGGTTATTGGTGCGGGATATGGGCCAGATTGATGGCCGATTGCACGCCAGTCGTGAGCTAGTGCGCTGGCGTTCTGAATTAATCCGTGACCTTGGCGGCGACCTGAGCGCACAGCAACTCACGCTCATTGAATTGTGTGTACGCAATCGGTTGTTTCTCGATTCGCTAGACGTTTATTTGATGGGTTTGCCGTCACTCGTCAACAAGCGGAAACGTGCGGCCTTGCCGATACTCGCCACACGAATGCAGTTGAGCGATTCGTTGGCTCGCCTCCTATCGCAACTTGGATTGCAGCGACGAATGCCGGAAGCACCAGACCTTGCGGACTACATCCGAGAGTGCGACGAAGCCGAGCGCAAAGCCGCTGCGCAGCCGGAAGCAAGCGAGCCTGCGACCGAACCTGAAGGCGGCGAACAGTGAGGCCCGGCCTAGGATTGACCCTGCGTCGTGTCAGCGAAGCGGCCACGAATGTTTCTACCCGCACGCCTAAACGTCACACACAACAGCGGTCGCAGGAAATCACTGCCAAGCTGGCATCGTTGGAAAAGTGGTTTCTGTCCGACCAACAAAGGCCCGCATCGACATCACCGGTCGCAGAGCGGATGCGCACTCTACTCGTAGAGCATCCAGAGTTGTCGTTTGACAAGCTGCGCGAACTGGCGCGAAAGGAAAAACAAAAATGAGCATCCGTGAAATCAGAGCGAGACTTTCCATCAACGCGATTTGTCCGACCTGCGCTGCGAACAGTGGCGAGACTTGCACCAACCTAGCGGGTGTCGCGTGTCAGTGTCATCAAGCGCGGCTCGATTCGGCCAGTCACACACACGCAAGAAAGATTGCACGAAAACTTCCACCGCGTCTAATCGTGAGGCCACGACCTTGATGGCTCTACGGCTGCCTGTGCTCGCGTTGGCGAGCCTGTACGACGATTTTTATTCGCCAGTGGGTTGCGAGACGCCGGTTATGTCGGTGTTTTTTCAAAAAAGGGCGTACGAAATTGCTGCAACGATTCACAAACGAACGAGATAAAGGAAAAAGACTCCATGAACATAATTCAGGCGATTGAGAATCCAAAAATCTTTGGTCCGTGGTTTAAAAAGCGCGGCTGGTTTGGGCGCAAAGACACGTTTGGTGCGTGGAAAGTTTTCTTGTTGGCATTGTTTGCGATGGGAATGACGGACGAACAGCGAGCCATCTACACGCAACACACCGGACGAAGTGACATGAGCACGACGGCTTACCGGGAAGGGCATGCGATTTGCGGTCGCAGAGCGGGCAAGTCGCTCATTGCATCAGCCATCGCGGTATTCACGGCCTGTTTTGTGGATTGGTCGCAGAAATTACAAAGTGGTGAAGTCGGAACCATCATGCTTATCGCTGCGAGCACGACGCAGGCGCGAACAATCTTCGGATACGTGACGGCTTTTCTGGAAATTCCAATCCTGAAACGGATGGTGCGCAACGCTACGAAGGACGAAATCGAAATTGAAGGCATGAACGGGACGACGATTAAGATTTCGATTTTCGCAGGCTCGCCAAAAACCACGCGCGGATTTTCTCTCTTACTCGGAATTCTGGACGAGTTTTGCTTTTTCCCGTCAGAGCAAGATTCAGCGGCAAGTGCGGAAGAATTGCTGACGGCGCTAAAGCCCGCGACGTTGACCACGGGTGGGATGTTGCTGGCGATTTCTTCACCGTATGCGCGGCGTGGCCCGATGTGGACTGCGTTCAAAACCTATTACGGGCAACCGGGCGCGGATACGTTGATTTGGCGTGCGAGCACTTTGGAAATGAATCCGACCGTTGACCCGGCGGACATTGAAAAGGCGCTGAAAAAAGATAGGGCGAGTGCCAGCGCAGAATTTCTGGCGATTTTCCGCGTGGATTGCGAAACGTTTTTATCGTTGGAATTGTGCGAGAGCGCGACGGTCAAAGACCGGCTGGAATTGCGACCGCTGCCGGGAACGGATTACTTCGCGTTTGGCGACCCGAGCGGCGGCGCGTCGGATTCGTTTTGCATGGGCGTTTCTCATTGGGATAAAACTCGCGGCGTTGCTGTGCTCGATAAAATGCTGGAATGCGTGCCGCCGTTTTCCCCGGCCAACGTCGTGCGGGACTTTTCCATCGTGCTCAAACGCTACGGCTGTTCAGAAATTGTGTGCGACAGATACGGCGGCCAATTTCCGATTGAGTTATTCGCGCAATGCGGCGTCACGGTCAGAGCGTCGGAGCGCAGCAAAAGCGAAATTTATTTGGAATGCTTGGCCGGATTCACCAGCGGCAAAATTGAACTGTTGGATTCGGCGCGCTTGACCAATCAGTTGACTTCGTTGGAACGGCGCACACGTTCAGGCGGCAAGGACATTGTGGACCACCCGCAGGGATACAAGGACGACTTGGCAAACAGCGTGTGCGGCGCATTGCTTCTAGTTTTAGAAAACTCCGGCGACGACCTAAGCACGCTTGCCTACGCCAAGAGCGAGCGAGCCGCCGAGATAAAGGCCGAAGGCATCGTTACGAACGCAATGAACTTCGTCAAAGATGTTTTTGGCCGGAGTACCGCGAATCCAAGAGGACAAAACATTGACCGCAAAAAGTTATATCCCTACGAAGCACGCGCACGCGGACTCAATCCTAACGAAATGGGCGAAAGCATGGCGGGTCGCGGTCAATGGAAAGAGCCGCCGCTGGAAGCGTGCAGGAATCCCGAAATATCAAATTGCATCGGGAAAATGATTGCCGTTGGCGGCGCGGGCAGCTACCGATGCTTTCAATGTGGCTTCGCGGATTTCGGCGCTGCTGGACCGCCCAAGGTAATTTATCCGTCCATGAACGGATACGTTGAGCGAACGTGGCAAGCGCCACCGAAAAACTAATGTGTCCATGTCGCAACGGTTGACACATTCGGGTCTTTGATAAAGAAGATTTTGGTGAAACAACTTGCTCATAACAATTATGAACTCACTTAAACAAATCTTGCACGACCGCTGTATCACACAGACGACTCTAGCGAAGCGGGCCAAAGCTACACCAACGGCAATTTCCTACGTAGTTCGCGGACAGCGGCACCCCGGTCCTAATCTGCGCCGCGCAATCTCGCGGGCGCTGAACCTTCCACCCGAACAATTATTTCCGTTCCGTTCAGAGGACAAATGAAAACCGACCCAATTTTGGAAATCGTCTTGGGGCTGGACAAGCAACCGGAAACTTCGCTAGGTCCATCGCCCGAGCCGGATGGCATCGTAGGCCGACTACGCAATCTTTCTCTTTACGGTTGCGACACTAGCCCGCACGTGGAACCCACACCGGCACCCGCAAAGAAGCGAGCGAGTATCACCGAAGTTGAAAAGGATTTGAAGGCGCTCGGACGACAAACCGGAAACGATTTCCGGCGACTACTCGGCAAGCACGCGAGCGCACTACGCGCCGACGTAAAAAGTTTAGTTCAGTCACACCGGGAAGAAATCATCGCCCACGTCAAAGACGCGGATAACGAAAAGTAAAATTGGAGGATTTACAAATGAACGCAAAAGAAAAAGCACTCAACGCAAGCAGGGCCGCCTCGCACGTTGCGATAACAAAATCTATTTCACAACATTGTGACGACATCAATTCAGCCGCTGATGCTCTTGCCGACATTTGTCCGACAGCAGCGGCAGCCTTGCGTGATAGCACCGGGGCGTTGCAACCGGCAATGGACGGCCACACTTCCCTCGCACAGGGCTATGTGGACGCCTGCGGAAAAGCCGATGACGCGGACGAAATCGAGAAGGTGGACGAAGGCGACGAACGCAGCGATTTGCGGAAGCTACTCGGCGCAGTCGAGCGATTGTTGGTGCAAGTTGTTCCCACTGCGGCAAGCGTCATTCCGAGAACTGACAATCAGTTTGTCTTGCGTGCGGGTCAACCGAGCCAAATAGAACGCGAGAAATATGAAAAGAAAGTTCCGGAACAATTGGGCGCGGTTCTTTTCGATAAGACGCAGGCGGCGACCTAAACGAGTTTGCCAGCGCATCCCGTAAGAAAGTTGAAGTCCTCCTTCTGCTGCGGGACCGAACGTGGCAAAGGCGGCGCGTGAACTAAAAAAGTTTACGCGCCGCCGACTTTTTGGTGACACAGATGAGCGTGAAGCGAATTAAAAAGCGAATCAAACACCGACAGAAGTCGCTGCAACAAGTCAGGGACACGGTGCGAAAAGAAAACGCTGAAGCCGCCAGACTTGAAAAGGCACGAAATGGAACTTGAGAAGTTAATCTACACAAGTTTTGCTGGCGGTGAATCCCACAGCGTCGCGCTTGAAGAAATGAAAGCGCGACTCGAAGCATTGGCATCTGGCATTGCGCGGACAGCGAGCGCGGAAGCGCTGGCTAACATCAAGTTGCCCGAAGCATTGCAAGTTTACCGGGTTCAAATCGAGCAAGAGTGCTATGCGGATGTGGAAGCCTATTTTTTGTGCAAAGTTCGAGCAGCTTATCAGGCCATGAAGGACGCGCGTAAGGGGCTGGTAAATTGAAACCCCATCCTCCACATACTTCCCGGTCGGTACGGTCCACCAAGTGCGCGGACAGCCGGGTTAACTTGTCTGTCAAAATCAGGACGAAAATCGGACTGGCGGCGCTGGCTGGAAAGCCAAGCCATGTAATTAGCCATCGACTCGGTATCAGTCTTGAGTTGGTTTGGTCGGTCCTGAACGAGAACGTTATTCACAAATCGAATCTGCGACCACCGGGCAGCCCGGCTCTTTCGATTGGCGTCTTCCCAAAATCTTTTGCAAATCCGGGGTAGCAATATGAACGAAGCATACTTTCGCGTTCTGATTCAAAGAGCGGGTGCGCAATTCGTCGGAGTTAAGAACAACGCAGTCTTATTCCGAGAGAATGAATACTCGGCGGTCTGTTCGTTGTATCCGTCTGCATTAAAAAGCGTGGACGATGTTTTGCTCGCTTTGAAATCCGAGCGCGAAAAACAACGCGCGGCAATGTGGCAACTCGAACCGGTAAAGGTCCAATAAGCGCGGGCTGACGATTTAAAGTAACACTTAACTTGTCCGGTTTGCGCGTTAATCAGGCACAACTCTGGTTTCAAGAACTGGGTGCCGGATAGTCACGATACGGATGTATACTGTCGGAACAATCGCTCGCTCGCCGTGATAGCGCGAGACAGAAAATGAGCCGAAGATTCTCATTTACATGCCCGCATTGTGAAACGCCGCTTCTGCGCGAGAGCCTCACCTTGCTCCCGTCGTTCCAATGTACGAAATGCCATGCGAACCTCAGAATTAGCGGAATTTACGCCATTGCCGCAAGACTCCTAGCGGGTGCGCTATCCGTGGCTGTGTGCCTGTCGTTGGGAGCGAGCGGTCACCATCTTGTCGAATTACTGCTCCTGTTTGCCGTTTTTTCTTTCATTTCGTACATACCAATCTCATTCCTCCTCGCGACCCAGTTCTCGCCTCGGGTGCATGATGGCGAAGAGACGTTTGTGAGATTGGACATACCGCACTAAGTCGAATCCTTCAAGAACTGCATTCGGGGAGTTACTTTACCGGTAAGTGCGTTAATCAGAAGTTGATTCGGCCTGTCATTAGGTTACTCGCGTTTCGAACACTTGACGCGTTCCTATTCTTGGGTTTAGGTGAGCTACCCGCCGAGTTATATTTTGACTTGGACAGCCTGAGACTGTGCGAGGCTTTCATCTGAGAGAATCGTGACGAATAGCGCTTACGCGGAACAATGGAAGCGGATGCGGCGAATCCATCGCCAACTTTTGCTTTCTTACTTGATTGGCCCGATTGGCTTTGCAATCAACCATTTTTTAATTGACAGTACGAACCAGGCTACTCCGGGCATTTTGATATTTACTGCGGCCTGCGGCCTGGCTTTCGTTTCTCATATGGGCGGCGATGGAATACCGGAACATACGCTGTCCTCGGTGCGGGCAACTGTGGAGACGTCATTTCGTCGGACCATGGAGCATATTCCTGCGACATCGATGTCCTCATTGCGGCTTAGAATTGCCTTAACGATTTGGTCCGACGAGATGACTTCGAGTGTTGTCTCTATGACGCGCATCCATCGGATAGTGCCCGGTTAGTCGGATAACCGGACAAGTACGGAACCGCCGGTTCCATCCAAGCTGCTAGGCTACTTGTACGCCAGCGGACCGAATAACTTTGGAATTCGTGGCACCGTTCAATAATG
Source organism: uncultured Acidobacteriota bacterium (assembly GCA_963838475.1). Taxonomy (GTDB): domain Bacteria; phylum Acidobacteriota; class Terriglobia; order Acidiferrales; family UBA7541; genus Palsa-295. The sequence continues at coordinate 1,854,148 of CAWIRJ010000001.1, read as the reverse complement.
GCACTGAAAGGCAGCCGCAAGCGAGCGACCACGTCTCTCTACTTAATTGAAAGCCGCGAAGCTGAGCGGATACTTGCCGAAGCGAGGAAAAAAAAGAAGGCTGCCGCGAAACTACTGAAGACCGCTAACCCCAATTAAATTTCTTCATCGGAATATGCTGGTCGCAGATGTGTTCATCGAAACGCTGCTGCACCTGTGCCGCGTCGTGTTGTTGCCCGCTGAGCCTTTGTGGGTTCAAGTAAGTCCAAGAACAGTCACTGCAAGCGTAGCATTCACCATAGGACGTTAAGAGCCAGACCAACCTTCGCTCTTTTCTTGGTGCTTGACTATTCATACTCTATGCACTGATTTGGAGTCGTAGGGTTGATGTTTCGCAGAGTATCAACTTCGACTCTACTCGCTTTCCGGTTGGGTAAGGTGAATTAGTCGAATAGCAACGAATGGACGGAAATGCTGCTAGGCGCGGTTGGCGAAGGAAACGGCGGCGGCGGTGACACACACAACCACTTCACGATAAATACAGTGGACACCGACGGCATGCGCGGATTGATTCAGAAGTACGGCAGTCTATTCGCCGCTGCGGGGAAGGACCATTTCCGGCGTCGGCGTTAGTGTTACAGTGTCTTACGACGCACATACCTTTTGGTCACTTCATGAAGTTCGAGCACTGCCGTGGGTTGGTCTAGCTTTATCGCACGAAAGGCAGTAACGAAAATCTTGCCGACATACACTGAAATATTCACTAGCGCTTTGTTGCCGTGACGCGGTTCTGCCCAATTCCCGGCTCGAACCGTGAACGGCCTACCCGGCACGCACGCGTGCCCATGAATTCCGATGACGCTGCAATGCACGTACTGGCTTGTCCGAAAATATTCAACGTCATAATCAAACTCGGCTGTAAGCGGCAACCCCTGAGCGTTCTTCTCAAACGTATCTTCTTGTTCAGCCATCTTTCGTGTGTCCAATCCAGACCACTTATGTTTGCTTGTGAATAGTGCGGCTTTCTTTAAAACTTCTTCATCTAGAGCAATATCTTCGGGGGAAATGTTTGGAAGATATTTAATCGCTAAGTTTTGATGCTCTTTACGAACTCGTTCGCGGTAGTCCACATATTTCTTCGCCCGTTTTTCGGTATCCTTCACAGCGATGTACCGAACGGCAAAATAGATGTCAATGAGTGTGCGTGTAAGGCCGAACGCTTCGGCAGGAAAGCCAGCAGCAATGAGTGCGCAAGTGGCTCTACTGACCGTCAGCGATTTGGAAAGCAGTGCGAGTATTACCGATGTCCTGTAACTGGAAGTGGCTGGAATTATTTCCAGCCCATTTAGCTGCTTTTCCAACTTTGTGATGAGACGTAGAACGTGCGCCGTGCCGGACTGCTTAGGCATCTACGCGCTGCGACGGTTGGAACGCGACCGGCTCAACTTTTGCGGCTGCGGCTTTGCTTTGCGGCAAGACTCACACTTTAGTTGGATTCGTGGACCGTGGAATTCTATTTTGCACTCAACGCACGAATGCAAAACCAATTCCGTACCGTCCGGCAGAATCACAACTTTGGCGCGTTCAGATTTTAAGAAGTGCGGCATGTCTTTATTATCCCAAGAATCCCCACGAGCATCAATCCCACCGGCGACGTGAACAGGATTCCCGGCTCAGAATGTCTCCGCGTCAACGCCAACGCGTCTGGTAAAGTACTCGCATGGGCGTCGAACGCGTTATTAGCATCATTGGAGTATTTTGTACGCTCATTTTGGCTGGCGTCGGTGTGTACGGAATCTGCGTTGCCCTGCTGACGGTCAGAACCATTCAACGTCAATCCGTTATCATGATGCGGCAAGCGCGAATCATGCAGCGTCAGTCCCGCACTCTAGAACAACAAACCGCCGCCACGGAAAAAGCTGCTGAAGCGGCGCGAGATAATATTCAGCTTTTGATAAATAAGGAGCGTGCCCAGATTCGGGTTCAGCCCGAGCGTGTGGAAATACCAAAACTGGGAGTTGGAGTTTTCTCGCGGATTAACGACTCGTCAAAGTCCCCAATCATTTACTACAAGATTCTCTGCTATGGAGTGACGAAAGCGGACATCGTTGATTCTTGTTCGCACGTCGAAATTACTGCTAGTAGCGAACCGCCCGCCATCCGCAACTACACGGTGTCAATACCCGAATTGCCGCCTGTCATGCTGACCAATGCCGAAGGACTTCAGCGGGTCAATTTTGCATTCGACAGACCCAAAGTTAGCCTTGACCGGATTGCAGAAGCAATCTCCAAGGGGGAAATGTTCCTTCACTTCTGGGGTTTCATAAGCTACAGAATCCTTTTCGATAATGAAGTGCATTGGGCAAGATTCCGATATATATACGGCGTACAGGAACCTTTTCTCATAGGTCTCGGCTTGGGCCTTGAGCCATCTTGGTGGAAAGCTGGGCCAGAAGAAGATAATCAGGAGACTTAGCGCCAAAACCAGCAACGGAAGCAAAATTAGGACACCAACCTAGATTTTAGACCGCTTGCACCAAGTTTGCGAAAAAAGTAAGATACGAAAACACGGCAACACGAAACGAAAACTAAACGACGCAGAACTCGCCGTGCGGACCTTCGATAAGGCACCGGTTCTTTATTAGAACCTACTGCCAGTGAACGTCCGCACGGCATATTTTTTGCACAGGTTAGCGAGGCGACCGTGCAACTAGACGACCTTGATTCGTCCAAGCTGATAGTGATAACTGATAGGACGTGTGTGGATTGTGGCGGCGAAGTGTTTGTGTTTGCAGTTGCCGACAGCGTTTGGGATGGCTTGGGGCTTCCCCTTGAAGCATGGATTTGCTTGGACTGTTTTGCGAAGCGATTGTGTCCTGAGAATCCACCAGAGGGCGATACTGAGATACTCGCGGAAATCATTCGGCAGAGAAAGCGTTTCAAACTGGAAACATTTAATATCTACGACGGCGATACACGTATGGCGCGAAACTCACCTTTTCAGATAGGCGTAGCGGAAGGGCCGTGGTCAGACTCGTCCCATCGAGTGACGGCGGGCGATGGCTGGAAATGCAAACGGCTGAAGAAATAAAAAATGGCGTCTCAGCTTTTCAACCGAGACACGGACGGTTATCAGCCGCCCGATTTGCATGATGGAAGCGCGAAAACTATTGCGAAGTAGATTGTTGAGAGCACGACGGCCCACGTGAACACCTTCATTGCAAGGTCTAGCTTCGTTTGGTACTCCGCAACGCTTCTCATAAAATGACCGGAGTCCCCTAACTCCCCGACCGGCTTCTTCAGTTCTTCGTCTGACAACGAATCAACAGAGACGAGACAAAAAGCACACCGCATCATCAATAAAAAACTCCAGCCCAAGAGAGCGAGACACAGAGGAAGAAACAATCTACTGAAGCGGAGTTTTGAGAAATGGTCGTAGCCATAGATTACGAGTCCGATTAAACCGGTATTAAGACCCAACAATAGTTTGAGGAAACCCCAGTCTGACGCTTTTTCATCGGCCATAATCGTTTATTCACTCACCTTCTTTTCGGAGAAATTCAGGAAGTACCTAGACATCACGAAATAAAAATGGCGTCCCAACCTTTCAGTTTCCGAGACGCCATTGCTACATGGTTTATGTTTGATTCGTCTTTGCGCAGAATCCTAGCACGACCGCCCGTGCGTTACAGCTTGTGAAAGAAATTAACTATCCATCGCCACGATTCATCGTTTCGTTTTCAGTTTCAGTTCGGCTAGTTGAGATTCCAATTCACGAATCCGAATTTCGTTGGGTCGCAACTGCGCTTTAGCGTGAAGCAAAGCCAATTCCACAGCCTTGATTTGTTCGGCGGTTGTGCGCTTCATGCGGTGATGATATGACCTGATTTCTCTTGTAGGCAAGCCGAAATAAAATGGCGTCCGTTCTTCCACGCCGAACGCCATTGCTAGTTGAGTTTGGTTCGCCTTGCGGGACATCATACCACTGCACAATGTCAGGCCTACAATCGCTCAAGGCCGCCGCTTATTTTTTCCATTTCGACTGAAAGTAATCAAGCCATTTGTCGCCATAAAAGCGGACGCACCATTTCATACCGCCGTCGGAACTTGGAGCCGTAAGGCTCCTGAAAAGCGACCGGTGCTCATAATAGTCTTTGTGAAAGTGTTGCCGCGCTTCTAAGCGACACAGTGAGGCGAGTAGGTCGGCTCCCTGTAGGGCAACAAATTCAGCATCGTCCGCAAAGGTTATCGAGACAAGTTTCTTCCGGTATTCGGGGTGTAGGAATCTAGCCCTCTGAAAAATGCCGTAGCAGTTCATTGCAGTTTCCTGGTCGTCATCGCAAACCATACTTACGCGGTCGTCGTCACAAATATACTTTGTACAGGCCAATAGAGCCGATATAAATGCGAGATAATACGGGTCGTCGCTGCCTCCAATTTTTTTCTTTGCGTGAAGAGGCCATTTTTTGTACGCATCTACATCTACGGCGAGCGCCACACCTAGCTCAAAATGTTTCCTTATGCATTGGGCGAACGGTTCAAGTACAGCATTTCTTTCCTCGACTGATTTAGCTTCCGCAGTAGGACTGAATTTTATTTTGCGTCTGAGTGCCCGCTTCATCGTGAGAGAAGTTAGTCCGTAATGGCGCAACAGGCCTTTCCAATCATCCTCGAACTCTTGCACCTTTTCTGGCGGAGAGCATAGCCCACAAAAAGATATGACGCGTTTATCTTTAAATTTCCCGCTTTCGTCAAAGAATGCCTGAAAGATGGTCATACGCGTGGTTCACACGGTGTCCCCGACCTGACCGGACGTGCGTTACAGCTTGTGAAAGAAATTAACAATCCATCGCCAGTGCTCTGAGACAACTGAGACAACCAAGAACGAACTGATTAGAAGTGAAACTCCAAGCACAATCTTCAAACCCAACGGGGACAAGCCTGACTGTCTTGGTAGATTGAACCGATTGAAAAGGGATAACATTTTTTCCTTCGCTACCCGGCTATTGGGCTTGCGGTCATTACAGGTCTTTGGGATTAACGTCCACGATATACTTGCCATTAACTATCTTGCAGTTGCCATCGAGAATAATTTGCATGGCTTTCGTCGTCGCATTTTGGAACAACCGTAACGTGAGCATTTCGCGTAAGGTTTGTATCATGCGAATTTCATGGCGCGAAAACTCCTTTGGTCCTTTTCGTTCAAGTATCGCAGCCATGCTTCGTAGTGCTTTTGCCACTCGTTTGTTTCCGCCTTTATTTCTCGCCCGCGATTTCCGGACATTCTGCAATGCCGTATACGCCATTTGTCGTTAGCTCCATCCCATCGGTAACTACGGCTGAAACTCTATCACGCGGCTGAACGGTTTAGTCAATCCCCGGTCACGGTCGCCGGTGAAAGACCGGCGTCCAGATTCCTTTATCATTCCGAAACACACCGACCCGCTGGCCGCACACGGTACACGTACCAATTTTCTTTTGTTCGTCAACATCGCTGATTCGGCTGGCGGGCGACCCGCCGTGGCATGGCGGTTTTGGAGTCTTCAGGCTCATTCGAGTTGGTTCGCGCTCTTTCGGACACCGGTCAGAACTTGTATTTTTTCTCGCGGACAAAAATGTTGTTCCGCATCCTAAGATTCCGGGGCTGCCCCTCAATCCTCATACCCTGTCCGTGGGGACCGATAAGGCTGGTGAAATATTGCCGCGCTACCGTCGAAAATCCTTGATGGTTGAATGGTCCGTTGTAATTGTCCGGCGAGTTGACTTCAATATTGGCGTCCGTGAAATCGCTGCCGACAGTTTGCTTCAAAGTAGCGGTGTACTCTCCAACCTTCTGCCCGTCCACTTCGAGCGTAAAAAACACCTGTGACATCATGTGCTCGTCGTTGCTCCCAAGGTCTTGTGAATTTTGAACCAGCTTGTGAAAACTTGCCGTGAACTCTGGCATCATTGCCCCCCGTAAACCCATTTTACACCCGCGAAAAGTTGGTGGCGATTCGCGGCAAAAACCGTATGCACCAAAATAGTGCAAATTGTCCCTCAATTGTCCCTTAACTCACCGGAAAGATGCAAAAAGAACGAAAGTGAAGCGAAGCCAAATAAAACGTAACTGAATGAGAAATCAATGGCTTACTGATTTTGCGGGATTTGCAATTTTCTTGGTTTCAGATTAAAAGGCCGCTGCTCTACCACTGAGCTACGCCCCTAAAACGGTCTAAACATCTTACACGAAAAAAAGTTCGCGCACATGCGCGGTAAACGCTGCACATAAGAAGTTGCGAATGCTTGCGATGGCGCGCGAGAACGAAGCTTATCAGCTGTGAGCGAATCGCGGCGCAACGGGCAAGGATATGCGCAGGAATACCCGTACGTTCGCGCGGGCCTGCGCGGACTTGCACTCGCATGTGAGCTAAAAACGTTTACGGCAGAATCGACACCCGCGATAAATACCTCGCGCTTGCCTTCCATATAAATCGACGAATCGTGAAGAGTCTGTTGGCCGCGATTCAGGTGTTTCACAAATTCAGCAATGCCACCGGTAAAACGAAATTCAGCTTTCTTGTTGGTACGTTCATCTTCCAGCGTAATTTTCAGTTCGGACGATGCAATCACTTAATACGGGGCTGTCGCAAATCCAAAACCTGTTGAGATTCGGGGGATATCAGGAATTCGATCCGGAACATCTCTGCGAGCGAAAATTTCTCTGACTTGGGCTCGTGTTGTATGCTGATCCTGCCTGTAAATTGAAATTTGTGGGAGAAAATCACTTCATGCACCAGTCGTTGCGAGTCGTGGTGCGCCTGTTGATTGGGCTGGCGCTGTCTGTAATTGCTTTTCAGCAAACGCAAAATATTGTGACGGCGCAGGAGTTTTCGCCAAGTCTTTATTCGGAGCTGCATTGGCGGATGATTGGTCCATTCCGCGGCGGGCGGTCGAATGGCGTTACTGGCGTGCCGGGTCAGCCGAATACTTTTTACTTTGGTTCTGTTGGCGGCGGGGTTTGGAAATCTGAGAATTCCGGGCGGACGTGGACGCCGATTTTCGATTCGCAGCCGGTGGCGTCGATTGGGGCTATTGCAGTGGCTCCGTCAAATGCGGATGTACTTTACGTTGGGACGGGCGAGTCGGATATGCGCTCCCAAATCTCGTTTGGCAACGGCGTGTACAAGTCAACGGATGCGGGCAAAACGTGGACGCACGTTGGGCTTGATGACACACGGCAGATTGGCCGCATTCTGGTGGATCCGCGGAATGCGGATATTGTTTTTGTGGCGGCACTTGGGCACGCATACGGCGCTAATTCTGAGCGGGGTGTGTACCGGTCGAACGATGGCGGCACGTCCTGGAAAAAAGTGCTGTTCAAGAACAACGATGTCGGCGCGATTGACCTCGCGTTCGACCCGCAAAACTCGCGCACGATTTATGCGACGCTCTGGAATACGCGCCGACCGCCGTGGAGCGTTTATCCGCCTTCGTATGGACCGGGAAGCGGAATATTCAAGTCCACGGATGGCGGCGACAACTGGCGACAACTTACCGGCGGATTGCCGACCGAGCGAGTCGGACGGGTCGGGATTGCCATCGGCTCCGGCGAATTCGAATTTGGTTTACGCGATCGTTGACGCGAAAGATGGCGGGCTTTATCGCTCGGACGACGCAGGAGCTTCGTGGCACAAAAGTTCGGGTGATCACCGGATATGGGGCCGCGGCTGGTATTTCGGTAATGTGGTTGTGGATCCCAAGAATCCAGAGACAGTGTATGTCTCAAACACCTCGCTCTATCGCTCGACTGATGGCGGAAAAAACTGGACGTCGATTCGAGGTGCGCCGGGCGGTGACGATTATCACCAGTTGTGGATTTATCCGGACGATCCAAAGCGGATGGTGCTGGCCAGCGACCAAGGAACGGTGGTGACCGAGGACGGCGCGGCAACGTGGAGTTCCTGGTACAACCAGCCGACAGCGCAGCTTTATCACGTAGCTGCAGACTACCGTTTTCCCTACTGGGCTACGGGAGCGCAACAGGATAGTGGGGCGGTGGGCGTTCCGGAGCGCAGCGGTCACACAGAAATTTCGATGCACGACTGGAGCGGAATCTGCGCGGGTGACGAAGCCGGCTACACTGCGCCCGATCCGCTGCATCCTGAATTACTTTTCGGCGATAACGTGACGAAATGCAACGTGATTACCGGCGAACTGCGCAATGTTTCTCCGGAGCTAAGCCGTAAGGGACCTTTCCGCAGGACCTGGACTCTGCCGCTCGTTTTTTCTGAGGCTGATCCGCACGCGCTTTATTTCAGCGATCAGTTTTTGTTCAGGACTTTGGACGGCGGAAACAGTTGGGATCAGATCAGTCCAGATTTGACGCGCGAGGATCCAGGTGTGACGCCGAATTTGGACGAAGCGACCGCGGCCGATGCACCGGTGGAGAAACGGCGCGGCGTGATTTATACAATTGCACCTTCGCCGATTGCCGAACACGCCGATCTAATATGGATCGGCACAGACGATGGATACATCCAGAAGACAATCGATGGCGGCAAGACTTGGGAGAACGTGACGCCGCAAGAGCTGACGGCTTGGAGCAAAGTCGTAATGATGCAAGCGTCACACTTTGAAGCGGACGAGGCCTACGCGGCCGTCGATCGCCACCGGCTGGAAGATAACGACCCGTATATTTACCGGACGCGCGATGGCGGCAAAACCTGGCAGCGCGTTACGAAGGGGCTGCCTGCAGGCGTGTACATGCAGACGGTGAAGGAAGATCCGGAGCGCAAAGGTTTGCTTTTTGCCGGCACGGAACTTGGCGTGTTTGTTTCGTTCAACGATGGCGATGACTGGCAATTGTTGCAACTGAATCTGCCGCCCGTTTCGATGCGTGATCTTGCGATTCATGGCGATGATTTGATTGTTGCAACACATGGGCGAGGCTTTTGGGTTTTGGACGACATCACGGCTCTGCGGCAAATTAATGGCAAAGTAGCGCAGTCCGAGGCGTTTTTGTTTCAGCCTGCCGAGGCTGTTCGGATGCACGCGGGGACGGACTATGGCTCGCCCATGCCGCGTGATGAGGCTCTGGCCGAGAATCCGCCGGTTGGCGCGATGATTGATTATTATTTGAAATCGCCCGCGAGTGGTCCGGTGCTAATCGAAATTCTCGATGCAAGAGGCCAAGTGATCCGTCGATATTCGAGCGAGGACAAAGCGCCGGCAGTGAAACCCGAAACACTCGACTTCCCGGCGTTCTGGAGGCCAGCGCCGAAGCCGCTACCGGCTAGCGCTGGAATGCACCGCTGGATTTGGGATCTTCACTACACGGCGGTTCCGGGAAGTACTCATTTGGTGGGTGACGAATTTGTCGTCGCGCCTCGCGGAGTGACTGCTCTACCTGGGACTTACACGGTAAAACTTACGGTGAGTGGCCAAAGCTACAACCAGCCGCTGACGCTTAAGATGGATCCGCGGATAAACACTTCCGCTGCAGAATTACAGAAGCAGTTCGATGCTGCGACCGAAGTATCGCGCCGGCAAGCTGAGATAAGTGAAGCGCAACGCGGAATGAATCAACTTCTCTCGCAAGCACGCAAACTTCATTCGCAAGTTCACGATAATGCTTCGCTCGTGTCGTCCCTGGATGCGCTGGTGACAAAAGCGGAAGACGTCGCGGGAGCGCCGCCAGCTCATTTTGGAATGATTCCGTCGAAGCCAACGATAGAGCATGCGGATTTAGAAACACTGAGCAGGAAACTTGCGAAAATCTTTTCGGCGATAAACGACGGTGACGCGGCGCCGACGGAAGACGCCATGAAGGCATTTAGCACAGCGAAGACAGATCTGCTGGCCGTGATGGCAAAATGGAACGCTCTAACGACTAAAAACCTTCCTGAAGTGAACGATCAACTGAAGAAAGCCGGGCTTCCACCAATTGTGATCGGAGCGCAAGGCCCTGCGCCTGCAGAAGACGCGACGAGTGATGATGACGACATGAACTAGTCCCGCAGGTTCTCGCCGTAAACGAATCTGCCGAGATGCGCCGCTAGCAGGACGTATTCGCGACTCAGTCGGCCGAGGGGACTTCGCTCGGTGCTGCGATAGTTGCCCGCGGACGTTTACGTTTCCAAAGATAATCTTTACGGAGCTTTTCCTGATGTTTCTTCACTTGCCGTTCAATTTCGGCGAAGGCCGCTTTGGCGCTGGCACGAACGTCGGAGTCCGGGCCGGTACCCGTGGCGTGCAAGGTTCCGGTTGGAAGAGTGAGGTTCAGGGAGAAACTGAATTCGCGCTGGTGCGGATTTTTCTCAAGCGATTCATGGAGCAAAACGGAATCTGCAGGGTACCGTTTGAAGAGTCTGTTTAGTTTCGCAACGTAATGCGCCGTTTCATGTTCAACGGTTTCCCGTAATTCCGGTTCGATGTGACTGTAGGTGATTTTCATCAGAGCACCTTATGTAAAGTAGATGGCAAAGCGGAAGGAGGGGTCGCATAGAAGACGACTTCAGGATAGCGCTCGGCGACTTGTGTTGCAACCTGTGTTGCGGCGAATTCCTGGTGGGGAGCACGGCGAGTTTCTTTGAAGGGTTTGCAGGATTGACACCGCCGACAAGGGCATCATACGCTGCCGATAGATGACGCGGGCAACTCCCAGGACTGCAGTGGAAAAACAAGTTGAGGCGGTGCAGCACGCAAGAGTGCTGGTGGGCCCTGCTGGATGGGCTTACAAAGATTGGAACGGCGTAGTTTATCCGACGCCTCGCACACGCGATTTTCATCAAGCGACTTATCTTGCGGAATTCTTCGACACCATTGAAATCAATACTTCGTTTTATCACCCGCTACAAGCATCGCATGCGGCGCAGTGGATCCGGCGCGTGGCGGCGAACCCACGTTTTATTTTTACGGCAAAACTCTGGCAGAAATTCACCCACGAAGGCGGCACGAACCTGGAAGATGAGAAAGCCGTTCGAGCGGGATTCGATCTTTTGCGCGGGGCAGACAAGCTTGGCGCGGTGTTGTTGCAGTTCCCTTTTTCGTTTCACTTCGAAAGCGAAAATCTCGCTCGTTTGACACAGGTGCTCGATTCATTTCGGGATTACCCATTAGTGGTGGAAGTGCGGCATTCCTCGTGGGCCAACTCGAAGTTTTACGAACTGTTGCACGAGCGCGGAGTGGGATTCTGCAACATCGACCAGCCGATTATTGGACGGTCGATCGAGCCTAGCGAACAGGTGACTTCGCCGATCGGATATGTGCGGTTGCACGGCCGCAGGTACGATACGTGGTTCAGCGATGATCCGGCAGCACCGGTGGAGGAACGCTACAACTATCTTTATTCGGAAGAAGAATTGGAACCGTGGGCTGAAAGAGTTCGGAAGGTGGCAAAAGATGCGAAGACGACATTCGTCATCACTAACAATCATTTTCAGGGCAAAGGTGTGGTGAACGCGCTGCAGCTTATCCACATGCTGGATAACAAAAAGGTGAAAATTCCGGAGACGTTGCGGCACCATTATCCGCAGCTCGATTCCATCGCGACGGAGCCATCGAAAGAACCCACGCTTTTCCCGCTTCCTCCAAAATAAATGAGCGGCGAAAGCTGGACACACGCTTCGCTAAGCCGGTTCGAACAGGAAAATTTCAGGTATCGGAAAAACTACTTCTTGAAAAGATCCTCGAAGGCCTTGCGCGCGTCGTTGGGACGCCCAGGAGCGGCAGCAATCGGGGCAGATACAGCGTAGTTCACCGGAGAAGTATCTTTTTCCACGGTCATGCGGAATTCGAAAAAGGTGCAATCGTTTTTCGCATCTTTTTTGGCGATGCGCTCGGGAATGGGCTGCGTGCATTCAAACTGCTTGCCGGTGTCGAAGTGAACGCACTGTTTGCAGCAATGCAATTCCGCGTGGCAGCGGGGACACTGGCCATTGGGATCGAAACCTGGCATTAGAACCGCGCCACAGCTGGAACAACGAGCCCTCATCACGGTTCCCACCATGCGGGGAGTTCGAGGGCCCATCATTTCCTGCTTCGGGCGGGGTTCACCCTTAGGACGCGAGTCGCCGTTTGAGCGCTCAGCTCGGTCCCTTTTCTTGTCTTCGGCCTCGCGGTCGCTATAGCCCCTTTGCTTATACTTCCGGTCCATCGGACCTCCTGAGGGATGCCAAATCATACTTGCAGTTGCCTGTTACCGCGGAAAATGAAAGTGTTCGTGGATACCGCACAAGTAACGGAAACCTTCTTTTGGCCGGCATGATCATGATCCTGCCCCGTTGCGATTGGCCCAGAACTTTGAGAAACCTTCCAGGGGGAGATCTGGTTGCAAGAAAGTTCGTGGTTCGCCGGACGCGTCTAGAAGCGCTTCGGCGGCCAAGTAACCGCTTCGGACAGCGCCTTCCATGGTGGAAGGCCAAGCAGTACGAGTCCAATCACCGGCGACGAAAAGGTTATCGACACTGGTCTTCTGCGCAGGACGCCAGCGGTCCACGCCGAGGGAAGGCGAAAAGGTTGCGTTAATTTCCTTAATCACAGTGGCCTTGCGTAAACGTGCGTCGCGAGTGGCCGGCAAAACTTCGGCGAGTTCCCGGCAACAAAGATCGATAATTTCCTGGCGCGACTTCTGTACCAGATCATACGAAGCGCTGATTACGAGTTGAAGATACTGGCCGTCTGCTTCCGGTTCGGATGAAAGATCGCTTTGGGAACTTGGACGCGCGGCCGCTCTATCGGTTTCATTCGTTCCGTACAACAAAGTCTTGTTGAAGACCCATTGGGTGGTGTGGTCGAGCAGCGTAAGGAACGGCTCAGTCATCACCGTGCGGTCGTACCACAGATGGACGCCGGTGATCGGTGAGGTTTTGATATTGGCCAAACCAGGAAGAGCTCCATCTTTTTGCGTTAGTTCCTGCGGCAGCAGGTTTAATAACGTGTCATGAGGCACTGCCGCAATACAGGCATCCGCTGAGATTTCAGATCCATCATCCATCACGGCACTCTCGAAGCGATTGTATCGGGCACGAATTTCACGGATGCCGGCGCGCAATCGCACTTCTCCTCCGCGCCGCAGGACGGCTTCGCGGCAGCCTTCGTATAATTCAGCTAGAGGCACGGACGGAATCCCAACACGATATCCATTCCTATTCGCAAGAAAACCTTTCCAGAAAACCTCAATCCCGTAAAGCGCATCCGTTCGCGATAGTTCTTCGTCCAGAGCACTCACCAAGACCACGCGCCAGAATCGATCGATGGCAGCAGACGTCTGCTTCCTCTGCTGCAACCAATCAAGCATCGAAATGCCATCGATGCCCGGCGGACGGCCGCCTGCCGTCGTGATGGCCATAATCGCGTTGGCGATGCCGCGCTTGTCCGCCAAATTCAACGAACCGAACAGCAGAAACGACGGCGCCAAATGCATAGGCGCAGGCAAAGGCGACGCTTCCATGGTCGAACGGCGGCCTTGTGCGTCTACAAAATAAAGCCGGTCGTAAAAACGAATCTTGCCGGCGGCGCCAACGCGAGAATAAAAATCAGCTAAATTGGTGCAGCATCCCAGCGTGACATGCTGGCAGTTGTCCACTTCACTGCCATCCGGCAACGTGTAGGATGTAGCGCGTCCGCCCAGGTGGGGACGCTTTTCGAACAGGCGGACTTGAAGGCCCGCTTCAGCCAGCGCGACGGCGGAGGACAGTCCTGCCAGTCCGCCGCCGATCACTAGAACGCTTTGCGAGGGCATCCTTCTTCCACCAACCGCTCATCCCCGCCGTCAGGAGATATTGAATTTTTTCGGCACTAGACAAGGAAACCCGCGAAGAAAAAACATCGAAATCACTTTCTTCGATCCGTGCCAGGAGACTGCTGTACGTTCGAATCAAAGCCCAGAGTGTGGCGCGACTGTCGGCATCCACACGATCGACCAGGGAAGAGCCTTCACGATAGCAATACCAGGCACGATCGGCTTCAAATTCGAGCAATTCTTGAAGCGCTGGAGTGAGCGGGCCACGAAGCTGCGACTCAGTTATTCCGAATCGATCCAGATCTTCCTGCGGAAGATAGACCCGGCCCATTTCCAAATCGGCGCGGACATCGCGAATGATATTTGTCAACTGAAACGCGAGGCCCAAACGCTCCGCCAAATCCGGAGCTTTCGGGTCTCTGAACCCGAAAACATGGAGACAGGTAAGCCCTACAGTGCCTGCAACACGATAACAGTATTCGGAAAGGCGGTCGAATGTGGCGTAGGAGGAGACCGTTAAATCCATTTCCGCGCCCAGAATCAGATCGTGAAAGTAGCGCGAGGGAATTTCGAACCGCGCAATGGTGTCGGCGAGTGCCGGAAGAATTGCGTTGGCCGCAGTGCGGCCGGCGATCGCGTCATCGAGCATTGCGCGCCAGCGAGCGAGACCTTCGCGTTTCGAATCGAGGTCACCCGGCTCGTCGGAGACGTTGTCCACCAGGCGCATGAAAGCGTAGAGGGCACAGAGAGCGTTGCGCTTTTCCTTGCGCAGCCCGAAAAAGGCAAGATAGAAGCTGCTGCGGGATTCTCTGGCGATCCGGGCACATTCGGCGTAAGAAGCAGCGACCCTTTGCGTATCGGACTGCATGGCCGCAACAGAATTCGGAGAAGGGCGCGCGATGCGCGGAGACTCCGATAACGTTGCTGCGGACTTTTCGGCAGAAAGACTAGCGCCTCGCGAAAAAACGCGTGACGTGAGTGCGCCGGCCAGCAGGCGCATCTGCGTCCATTTCGTGAGCGCCGGCCGATGCTCGAGCGTGTTGTAGCCCGAAGATTCGATGGCGTCGAGAATAGCGAGTCCGCCGCGACTAAACATTTCCAGGTCGACGCGAAGGAACGGTTCGACCGTTTGTGCGAGTGGAAGTCCCGAGTGGAAAAGACCACGAGTACGGAGAATCAGGGATTTCATCAGCGAAACGTAACGGGCGTCAAATTTTCGGGCAACGACGTCAGCTTCCGTTAAACGGTGTTCAGCCAGGGCATCGATGGGAATATAAATGCGTCCTTTTTCGAGGTCGCGCGAAACGTCCTGCCAGAAATTCGCAAGCTGCAAGGCGGTACAAGTGTAGTCGGATAGTTTTTGACGGGCTTCGTCGCGATAACCGCAAAGATAAAGGACGAGTCGGCCGACGGGATTCGCCGAGTAGACGCAATAGTCGAGCAAAGAATCCCAATCGGCATAGCGGTGGACTGTCTGGTCCTGCCGGAAAGCGCGCAACAGATCGCTGAACGGCTGAATAGGAATCTTCTTCGCGCGAATCGTCTCGCGCAGGGCGATCAAAACCGGGTGGGAAGGTCCGCGGCCAGGTTCGTAAATCGTTCGCAGCTCCACTTCCCAGGCATCGAGCAATTCAAGCGCGCGGGCGGGATCAGCGACTTCGTCGCCCAAATCGTCCGACCACCTGCAATAGGCGTACACATTATAGAAATCCTGATGCAGGCGGCGCGGCAACAAGCGAGAGACGACATTGAAATTCTCGTAGTGATGATTTGCCAGCCAACGCGTATAACGCTGTGCCGCGGCGGGGTCGCAGCGCTCCGCGGGGAGATTGCGCGCAATTTTCAATTCAGGTGTGGCTAACATGGTGCCCTGGTTCGGGCGGCGGTTGTTCCAGTTCAAATTACTACAGTTTCTGCCCGTGATGCCAATGCGAACACCTAGGGAATGACGGCCGTCTTCATCTCGCCATTGCGGTGCTTCATGTGCTCAAAAACCTGCGGCAAGTCAGACAGCGGCGCTTCGCCAGTGATGAAATCGCTAGCCCGGATTTCGCCGCGGGCGATGGTTTCCAACGCTTCCCGCATGAACCGGGGCGTGTGATGGAAAGTGGACTTGATGGTAATTTCAGAGTAGTGCAGCGCCGTAGGATCGATTTTTACTTCGGTGCCGCGCGGGCAGCCGCCAAAAAGATTTACGGCCCCGCCTTTTCGTACCATTTGAAGCGCCCATTGCCAGGTGGTCGCGGTGCCTACCGCTTCAATAACCGCGTCCGCACCACGGCCTTCTTCGGTGATCTGGCGAACCAAGCCGACGGGATTCTCGATCTCAGCAGCATCAAATGCCGCGACTGCACCGAGACGTTCAGCCAGACGCATCTGGCTCTTGCGCTTTCCGATGGCAATCACGCGCATGCCACGTCCGGAGAGGATGCGTATGAATTTCAGACCGATGGGTCCGCAACCGATTACGACTACGGTGTCGCCACGATTGACTCCCATCTCATGAATGCCGCGCAACACGCAAGCGAGCGGCTCGGCCATGGCGGCGTCAACAAAGGAAACATTTTCGGGAATCGGCAGCATATTCTGACGCACGATTCTTCCCGGGATACGGATGTATTCGGCGTAAGCGCCATTGTTAAACAGCAAATCTTCGCAAAGATTGGGCTGGCCCTTGCGGCAGTAGAGGCAAACATTGCAGGGCGCGGAATTCGCAGGCACCACACGCATGCCTTCGCGGAAGCCTCCGTTTACCGCGTTCCCTTTCAACTCGATCACACCGGCAAGCTCGTGGCCGAAAAGCGAAGGAGGCTTAATCATGCGCTGATGAAAACCCTGCTTCCAGACTTTTAGATCAGTGCCGCAGGTTAGGGCGACTTCCACGCGCACCAACACTTCATCATCTGCGAGAGTGGGGATATCAACGCTCTCGATTTTCATATCTTCAGCGCCATAGAGCACGGCGGCTGTCATATGTCCATTGCGTTCGCGTTCTACTCTCATTCGTGCCGTATCACTACTTTCAAGGTATCATCCGCCGGACGAGCCGCCAACTCCAGCGCTTGCTCGATTTGCTCCAGCGGGAAACGATGTGAAATCAGTTCACGCACGGGCAACTTGCGTTCAAATACCAACCTCGCTGATTCCGCTTGATCGTCCACTGACGCGCTGTAACTGCCGAGAATTTCTTTTTCTTCAACTCCCACAGCGGCAGCCGGAAAGGTGAGCTGCATGACCGGGTCGTTGTGTGCAAACAACAGTATGCGCCCACCGGGCCTGGTTAGGGCCAAAGCTTCTGGAACTAATGCCGGACTAGGCACAGCGACCAGGACGGCATCAGCTCCGCGCCCATCGGTGCGCCGGCGAATCTCTTCCAGTAAATTCGTGGCGCTGGGGTCAAAGGAATCTTTTGCACCAAATCGCTCGCTTGCGGCGCGACGTCCTGGCATGGGGTCGCTGGTGAAAACTTCGGCCCCTTCATATTTTGCCAGCAACATCAACAACATGCCAATGGGCCCTTGGCCAATTACCAGAACAGTTTCGTTCTTGGTCACGCGCGCTTTGCGCACAGCCTTGAGGCAAGTGTTCACGGGTTCCACAAAAGTGGCTTCCTCGAAAGTGACGTCTGCGGGGAGTGCAATCATTCCGCGCTCGACAATCCAGGGCATCGCGCGAACATATTCCGCGAACCCTCCGCCATTAGGATCGAAGCCTGCCGTAAGACCGACCTTCTTGTAACCTGCGCATTGCGAGAAAAGTTTTCGCTCGCAATAAAAACAGGCACCGCAAGGGATATGGTGGAAGCTAACTACGCGGTCACCGGGTTTAAATCTCGTGACGCCACGGCCGACCTTAACCACGGTGCCGGCAAGCTCGTGGCCCAGAATCTGCGGAGGCGCGATGAAGCCGTGGTGAATCTTTTTGATGTCGGTGCCACAGATTCCGCAGGCGGCCACGCGAAAAAGAAGTTCGCCCTCGCCAATTTCAGGAATCGGCACAGATTCCACCGCTACGCGGCCTTTGCCGCGATAAACGCCCGCACGCATGTGTCCGACAGCCGAATGATGATTCTTCCGGTGTGAAGACTTCTCGGATTCGATTGGACTGATGGTTAAGCTCATACGACTTCTAGAACGCTCCCGCGGTTAATTTTGTTTCAAGCGGCGCCGTGCGATTTGCCAGTGCGGCAACGTAGGCGTCCAGGAAACGTGATAGCGACTGAGCAGCTACCTTGCTATTTTTGGCGAGGCGAACCAACCCCGGAAGCGACTGCGGCTTGAGGGCCACCTGGCCGAGCACTCGAGGGATGCTGACTTGTCCTTCATCCGTAAGAATTTCAGCCATATCAATCGGCAAATCTTCATCAAGCGTGTCGCTTATTGCGCGAACGGCGACAGCGGGAACTCCCGCGTTTTGCGCTACACGCAGAATTTCGAAGCTTTCCATTTCTACGGCGTCTGCCTTTGCACTGAGAGCCTGCTTCTCGCGAGCAGTTGAAACCACATGGTCCGCACTATAAAACTGTTCGACTATCTTCGCGCCGGATTCAGCCGCGAACGATACAAGAGCGCCGCTGCACGGGAGTAACCGGCTCGCGCCATCGGCGAGCACCGCTTCGGAGAAAACGCTTTGGGCCGCCAGGACTTCTCCGATGGCGTAGTTAGTCTTCAGACCACCGGCCAATCCAGACGAGATGCAACAATCAAAAGCGTCGTATTCACCGCGCATGACTTGTGACGCAGTCAGCGCGGCTTGCCTGGCACCGACTCCCGTTAAAGCGACAGTTACTTGCGCGGATGCGACGTCCGCTACATATACTTCCGCGTCGCCCAGTTTTGCCGGCTTGAAATCGTGCGAGCCTTGCCAGGGAGCGAATTCGTTTTCCAGTGCGAAGGTGACGAGAATTCTCACTGCCGTTCCTTATGCCGCCGCTGCGTGCGAGAAGGTCTTGTTTCCCGCGCCAGCGTCCAGATATCCGTGCTGCTGATACCAATTTACGGAGCGTTCGAGAGCGGCTTCAACCGAAGTAAGTTTATAGCTCAACTCGCGCTCAGCTTTATCGCTCTCCACAAACATGCGATGACGAGACATTTTTACGCCTTCAACCGGGATTTGTGGTTCGCGTCCCGCAAGACGTGAGAACAACTGATCCGCATATCCGGCGGCCAGCGCAACCGCATGCGGCAATCGCACCCGCGGCGCCGGACGACCGGTAATCGCAGATAGCGCGTCGAGAATTTGCTTTAGCGTCATGTTCCGACCGCCCAGAATGTACCGCTCGCCAACGCGTCCTTTTTCGGCGGCCAACAAATGTCCCGCTGCAATATCTTCCACCGGGGCCACATTCAATCCAGTATCGACGTAGGCAGGCATCTTGCCCTTCAAGAAATCCAAAATAATGCGGCCAGTCGGCGTCGGCTTCCAATCCCACGGCCCCACGGGCGCAGTGGGATTCACGATAACTACGGGCATGCCAGCGGAAGCAGCTTCGACGGCGACCTGCTCGGCCAGAAATTTAGAGCGTTTGTAATGCCCGATCATCTCGTCAAGCGTGGCCCGAGTGCCTTCGTTAGGCAGCACACCATGCCGAGGTACTGCAATCGTTGCTACCGTGCTGGTGTAAACGATGCGCTCAACACTTGCATGGCCCGCAGCGTTAAGCAAGTTGCGAGTGCCTTCGACATTAACTTCGTAAATCTCTTCGGGTCGAGGCGCCCACAACCGGTAATCCGCAGCGACGTGAAAAACGCGCCGAACTCCTTTCAGCGCGCGTTCCAGGGATTTCTGATCCCGGAGATCGCCTTCGAAATACTCCACTTGTAACCCAGCAAGCGCCTTTAAGTTGCTGTTGAGACGAACCAGGACGCGAACCGCTTGCCCTGTGCTAACAAGTTGACGGGCGACGTGGCTACCTACAAAGCCGGTGGCGCCCGTAACAAGCGTGGTCATAAAATGCGGAACACCTCGTCCTGCTGTTGGTTCGATGGCGCTACCGGGAGCACGCGCTTGCTTGAACCATAGCCGTTACCATGTGAATCGGAATGAGCGTTGCCATTGCCCTGGCCGTTGGCCTTGGCTTGGAGTTCTCTTTCGCTCGGCTCGCCGATCAAGCCACCCATTTTTCCTGAAAGAGTCCAGGTGAGCATCTTCCAAGTGTCACCGAGTTTCTTATTTCCGCCGAGAACGGCGGAAGCTTCGTAGCCGGCGTGAACCATGCAATCCTCGCAACGAGGATCGCGGCCGCGACCGTACTTTTCCCACGGAGTGTTATCGATGAATTCTTTGAAAGTTGCGTGGTGTGCATCGGTCATCAGGTAGCATGGGCCTTTCCAGCCACGCGGGTTGTACGTTGGATTGCCCCAAGCGGTGCACATCAATTCGCGTTCGCCGCGCAAGTATTCCATGTAAATCGGGGAAGTCACGATGTTGTAGCGTTCGAGAAGCTTGCTGGCTTGCTTGAATTTGTCGCGAATTTCATCTCGCGACATAAAAATTTCCTTGGTCATCACGGCGGCGTAGGAATAAGCCGGGGAAATCATGTGGCCATCAACACCGAGCGTTTGCAGGTAAGCGAAGAGGTCGGCAATTTCTTCGATGTCGGTTTCCTTGTAAACCGTGGTGTTGGAAGTAACCAGGAAGCCCGCGGCTTTCGCAGCCTTGATGCCCTCAATTGCTTCGCGAAACACTCCATCGCGCTCCACGCAAATATCGTGGGTTTTTTCGAGGCCGTCCAAGTGAACGTTGAAAAACAGTCGTGAAGTCGGCTTGAATTCCTTCAAGCGCTTGCGGATGAACATTCCGTTGGTGCACAGATAAATGTGCTTTTTGCGGTCGAGAATTTCTTTTACCAGGCGGTCGAGCTCGGGATAAATCATGGGCTCGCCACCGCAAAGCGAAACAATCGGCGCGCCGCAGTCATCGACGGCCTTGAGGCATTCTTCGACCGTCAACATTTCGTTGATCGTGGATTTGTATTCGCGAATGCGGCCACAGCCGGTGCAAGTAAGATTGCAGGCATGAAGTGGCTCAAGCATCATCACCAGCGGGTATTTCTCCGCGCCGCTCATCTTTTTGTTGGTCAGATACCCGGCCATGCTGGTGGTCAGGCTTAAAGGAACTCTCATCCATTACCCCCGTTGTCTTCCGATTAGATGCTGCAACTCTGCTGCAGGTATCTGCATACCAGCAAAAGGACGCCGGCCTTTCGACAAATTGTCATAGCGCGCCAAGGCATATAGCGGGAAACTGTTTCGATATAAATGGTATTTGAGATAAAAGACGCATGGGAACCCGGTGCCGGTGAATTCGGGTTCGTCCCAGGTGCCGTCGGAATTCTGTTGCTCCAGAAGCCACGCGACAGCCCGTTCAACCGCGGGATCGTCCGGACCCGTCGTCGCGAGCAAACCGATTAAGCCCCAGGCTGTCTGCGAAGCGGTGCTCTTCCCTTTTCCTTTTAGCGCGGGATCATAATAGGAAAGGACCGATTCGCCGAATCCGCCGTCACGATTCTGCACGGAGCGCAGCCAATCGGCAGCGCGCTGGCAATCAGGCTGATCGGACATGCCGATCTTTTCGAGCGCCCGCAAAACGCCGCTCGTTCCATAGACGTAATTCACACCCCAGCGGCCAAACCACGAGCCGTCCGGAGTTTGTTCATGGCGAATAAAAGCGCGCGCGCGCTGGATAACCGGATGATCGGCGGGCCAGCCCATTTGGCCGAGGCATTCCACGGTACGCGCGGTGACGTCAGCCGTGGAAGGATCCAACATGGCATTGTGGTCGGCGAATGGAATGTGATTCAGAAACTGCAAATTGTTTTCGTGATCGAAGGCACCCCAGCCGCCGTCGCCATTCTGCATACTGACCAGCCAAGCCAAGCCACGGCGCATGGAGTTTCGCAAGCGCTCGGAATCGGGATCGGCTACACGGCCGAGAGCCATCAAGACAAACGCGGTATCGTCCACATCCGGGTAAAAATCATTACGAAATTCAAAGGCCCAGCCACCAGGGTCAGCGTTCTGATTTTTGACCTGCCAGTCGCCGGAACCGAGAATCTGATTGCGAACAATCCAGCGCTCGGCATTAATCAGGGCTGGATGCGCAGGATCGAGTCCGGCTTCTTCGAGCGAGACCATAGCGATGGCGGTGTCCCACACGGGCGAAATGCAGGGCTGTACACGAATGGTTTCGCCCTCTTCGATTTCGTAGCGCGCCAAGAACTTGATTTCGCGATCAACCAGAGGATCGTTCTGATCTTCGCCCTCGGCGAGCAAAGCATAAATTGAATTCATCATCGCCGGGTAAATGGTGGCCAGCCCCTCGCTGCGTTCCAAGCGTTCCAGCATCCATTTGCGCGCATAGGACAGGGCGAGTTTCCGGAATGGCTTCCATCGCGAACGCTCGTAAATTTTCAGGCCGCGGTCGAGAGCCAGAAATACGTTGCGCCAGCTAATGATGCGCTTGTCCCAATCGAACGAGTGTGGCTTTTCGCCTTTTGTTTTGAACAGCTCGTTAACCGTGACGCCTTCGGGCAAATGCCAGTCGGGCTTGTTGGCATAGATTATCGAAAGCGGAATCACGATGCCGCGGGTCCACGAAGACATTTCGTAAATGTTGACTGGAACCCAATCAGGGAGAAGCGTCAACTCCGGCGGAATGGAGGGAACGATACCCCAATCGATGGCGCCAACCATTGCGAGGTAAAACCGAACGTAAGAATTGGTAGCTTCGATACCGCCCAGAGCGATCACTTTTTCTTTTGCACGTACGACGTGAGGCGCGTGAACAGCGTCGCCGGCCAAGCGAAGCGCCAAATATGCTTTTACCGTGGCATTCAGCTCGGACGGTCCGCCTTCGAAAATGTTCCAACCACCATCAGAAAGCTGTTTCCTACGAATATAATTTGCAAGTTTTTCTACTTTAGGGGAATCAAGTTGGCCGAGCACATGAAGATAGAGAATGTAATCGGATTCGAGGGTGGTGTCGGCTTCGAGTTCACCCCACCAATAGCCTTCCTGAGACTGCGCAGATAAGAGCCATTCGGCGCTGCGGGATATGGCTTGCTCAACTTGAGACTCGAAATCGCGGACTGGGGCCGTGGCTTGAGCGCTGGCTCCAAATGAAAAATCTGTCCGTGATCCTCTGGGTGTCATCATCCCTCAGAATACCTCAGTCATATATCATCAACGGACCGCCCAAATCCTGCCGGGCAGTTTTCAAGCGACCTATGAAGCAACCCTCGCCCTGTTAGTTCCGTACTGGTGAACGATGGACGGCGCTAACCCTGCCAACGGCAGCACCGGTGCTCAACTGCTTAAATCTTTGCAATTCCTGTTAACCCCTCAATCGCCGAGCGGCCCAGCCCGGTTATCAAAACGACCGTTACGGCGAAAAAAGTTGGCCCCTTACGTTATGTCGGGACTAGCCGGAACTGTAACAGTAATATTATCTTTGGGTTTGCCTCCTGGGTCAACCGAAAAGGTCAATTCCCGTCCTATGGGATGGCTGAGAAGGGCAAATGGGTGCATAGAGATTCCGTCTACTGGCTTAGGGCAGCTATAAAACGACAACGAAACTAGAGGCGTGTTTACCGCTGCCTGCGGGGCCGATAGATGGCGAACGGGGGACGAAGACTTTAACTCTTAAAAAAGGCCGCCGATGGCGTCTGGACACAGCAATCCCCAGACTATCCCTTTGGCTTTTCGAGACTCTCAATGCGACCTACTAAACCCGGCAAACTCGCTAAGGCGGCGTATTGTTTTTTGAATTTTTCCAAGGGCCGCGCGGGAGTCCCCCAGACCGTTTGCCCCTTCCGAATGGTTTTACCTGAGGGCACGCCGCCTTGGGCTCCAACGAGAGCTCCTTCCTCAATCGTGCAATGGTCTGCGATGCCGACCTGCCCGGCGAGGGTTACATTTCCAGCCAGTGAAGAGCTTCCCGATATACCGGTCTGCGAGGCCACGATTGAGTGTGCGCCGATGGAAACGTTGTGGGCTATTTGTACCAGGTTGTCAATTTTGACACCGGCTTCAATGCGGGTAACCCCGAGCGAGCCGCGATCGATGGTTGTGTTGGATCCGATTTCAACATCGTCGCCAATTTCTACTGTGCCAATCTGAGGAAACTTCCAATGGCGGCCTTCTCCGAATACATAACCGAAACCGTCGCTCCCGATAACCGTGCCCGAATGCACTTCGACGCGGGACGCAAGTTTCGCGCCGGCATAAAGAGTGACGCGTGGATGCAACCGGCATCTCTCGCCGATTGAGCTGCCACGGCCGAGAAAACAGAAAGCTTCTATCACGGTGCCTTCACCGATTTCTACCTCGTCTTCGATAACTACAAAGGGGCCTACAAACACACTCGACATTATGCGTGCGCTAGACGCAACTATTGCTGAGGAGTGAATGCCGGGAGTGGGCGAGTAGGTTGGCAGCAAACGAGTGGAGGCTTTGGCGAAAGCCAGCTTTGGATTATCGACAACCAAAATTGTTTTATTTTTTAGCGATAGCCCTGCGGGCGCGAGCACGCAATTGGCCGCCGACTCTTCAGCGCGGAGTTCGTGGCGCGCGGACTCTACATAAACCAGATCCTGGGCCTTGGCGTTCTCTGGCAGAGCCACACCCGAGACGATGGAAGTGCCATCCCCCATAAGTTTTGCACCGACGAATTCTGCAAGCTCGTTCGCTGTAAGAGCCATGGTTACCTCTCTATGCTTAATATTTCGCACGCGGAGAAAAGTCTATTATGCAGGATAAATTTCCGGTTCGCCGGGTGGACGCGTTTTCCATCTTTTGTGCACCCACAGCCACTGGTCGGGGTTTGCGCGGACGTAGTTTTCAATGATTCGCGTGAAGCGCGCGGTATTCTCGCGGACATCCCGCTCTTCATCCCCCGTGCGAGAAAGTTCCACAGCAGGCTCGAAACGCAAACGATATTTTCGTCGAGCGCGATCCCAGGAAAGAAACCCGGGAACTACCGCGGCATCAGTACGCAAAGCAATACGCGCGAGACCGGACGTTGTGGAAGCTGGGATGCCGAAGAAATCGACGAAGACGCTTTCTTCCAAAATAGTATTGTGATCGGAGAGTATTCCTACCGTGCCGCCATCAGCCAGAATTCGCAAAATAGAACGAGCCGACTTGTTTTTTTCGATGGGCTGGTTGCCGGAGAGGCAGCGATATCGATTAATCAGAGCATCCACGCGGCGATTGGCGATGGGCCGCACCAGAAAATGAAGAGGATGTCCATAAAGCGCGTGGGCGAACGGAGCAAGTTCCCAGGCACTCATGTGGCCGGTAAGGAAAAGCACCCCTTTTCCCCGTCGCCGGGCGGCGTCAAAATTTTCGAATCCGTCCAGGACAACGATTCTCTCTATGTTCGAGCGCGTGTAGCGGGGAAATTGCGAAAACTCAGCGGCCATCCAGCCGATTTGCTGAATCATGCGACGTATCACTCGCTTTCGCTGTGCTACGCTCCAGTCGGGAAAGGCCAGCCCCAAGTTGAACATTGCAGCGCGCCGTAATGGGCCTCGAAAGGCGTAGGCCGCGCCCGCAAAGCTCGCTCCCACAAATCGCGCCGCTGGCCGCGGGAGGAATCCGAGGGACTTCACGCCGATCCACGTTGCGGCATACTCAATCCATTCACGCATGCGGAGCCATTATGCTAGAGGCGGTAAAGGAGAAGCCAGCAGTAGAAACGCGCAGATTCGTGGCGCAATGTTAGACTCATCCCATTTGAACTCACTTTCAAAAGAGCGTCGCGACAATTTTGGGGCGGCGGTGATTGCAGCCTGCGTCGTAGTGATTTGTCTCTTTTCAGGATTGGGTGCTGTGGGTCTGCTGGGGCCAGACGAGCCGCGCTATACGTGGATCGCTCGAGCGATGGCGGAGACGGGGGATTGGATTACTCCGCGATTGTACGGGAAGCCGTGGTTTGAGAAGCCGATCCTTTACTATTGGGCAGCGGCGGTCGGGTTTCGTGTGCATCTCTCGTCGGAAGTGGCTGCTCGGCTGCCATCGGCGATTGCCGCGCTTGCGGCTGCCATAGCGATCGGCTGGCTAGGATGGAAGCATTACGGCTTTGCTGAAAACTTTCGAGAAAGTCCGGCACTTTTGGCTCCGTTGATATTTTCTACCTCGGTGGGCGCTATCGGATTTTCACGCGCGGCTACTCCGGATATGCTTTTCAGCGCGTTGATTGCTTTGGCGATGGCTTCTGCCTCGGGCGCGTTGCGGTCGCAGGGATTATTGCGCGCGGCACCCGAAATTGTGCCGAAGGACTCGATACGCGGAAATCTCGATCTCACATTCTTCGGCGTGTTTCTTGGATTGGCGGCGTTGGCGAAAGGTCCTGCGGCGGTGATACTCGCGGGAGGAGCGATCGGATTGTGGGCTCTGGCTACTTCCCGGTGGCGGCCCGCTCTTCGATTAGCCCATCCCGTCGCCATTGGAGCGTTTTGTATCGTCGCACTTCCGTGGTACGTGATTTGCGCCGCTCGAAATCCGGATTTCTTACACGTTTTTATTTTCCAGCACAATTTTGAGCGCTACCTAACGCCCGTGTTTCAGCACCGGCAGCCGTTTTGGTTCTTTGGGTGGATCACGCTACTGGCGATGCTGCCGTGGACCGTTCTTCTGATTTCTGCCGGCCAAGAGGGGTTGCGGCTTTGGCGGGAAAAATCTTGGAGTAATTCGCCGGGATTCTTTTATGCGTGTTGGGCAATTTTTCCGATTATTTTTTTTAGTCTCTCGCAATCGAAATTACCGGGCTACATTCTTCCCTCTGTTCCGCCGTTGGCGCTGCTTTGCGCCGTGAGCGCGCAACGGGTTTTTAAACAACGCCGGTCCGTTGCGATCTTGGTATCCGCCGGCATTGGTTTTGTCTGGGTCGCGCTCGCTCTGTATATGTTTTTTCAGGCTCGAAGTATTGCAATGACGGATATGGGACGCTTCATGCCGATTCTTCTGTCCGAAGTCTTGATTGTGGTCACTTTTTTGCTAGCCATGATCCTGTTGTTTGCTGGACTTCGGCAAAATCTCGTGGCGGTCGTGGCCGTTTGCTCAGTAGCTGTAGCGGCGACCGTGGCGGTTGCAGGTCTGGCGATACTTCCCGCGCTGGACCCTTATTTGTCGGCGAGACCTCACGCTGCTTTTCTACGAGGCGACTTACGCCCTGATCGCATCTTCACTTACCGTTTAAATCGCTCGTGGAATTACGGACTGGCTTTTTATTTTCGACGCGAACTTCCGGAGTGGTCTCCGAACGAACCGAACGCGGCGCTGGTTTTGACAAATCAAAAAGGACTAGAAGAAATTACCAAAGCTGGAAGGATTCAGGGCGAGTTAAACGAAGTACAGCAGGGGATTTTGTACGTGCCAGTCAGCCCGCTTCCGCGCTAGTGGAGGGCGGTGGGCGACATGTTCACCAGAAAGAAACTGACGATGATATTTTCGTAATTCTTCCGGTCTTCGTCGGTCATCTCGGAGTATTTGGTGCGAGTACGGACCATTTGCTTTGGCTCGGGAGCGCGAATGAATAACTGCAAAGTTTGGTTGGCCAACCCGGGGCGGCTGTCCGATTGGATGAAAAGTTTCGGCATGCCTTTAGTCAAAGCCAAACGAGTGGTGACGGAAGGCTCGTTGCGGTATTGATAATTCAACAAGCGAAATCCCCAATCGCAGAAGCGGCCGACATAGGGCAAAACCGCGAGGCCCGATTGTGCCACCTGTATCTGGACCATTTCGCGAGGATCCGAAAACGCGTCGTCCACTGCCAGCGCTGAGACGCGAGTTTCGTGCGTGGCTTCTTCCAGAGCAACATATCCGCCGAGATCGACGCCCCACAATCCGAAGTGTTTCGGGTCAACATCATCTCGAGTGGATAAGACCTCGACTGCCGATTGGAGTTCCTGCCTCTCGCGATACCCCATAGTGGTGATGCCCGCGCTGGTGCCGTGCCCCGAAAAATCGAATAGAAAGACGTTGAACTGGCTGTCCTGCAGAGCCGTCACAAGCGTTAGAACGTCGGCACGTTGAGAAAGGTAGCCGTGGCAGACAATAACAGTGGGTGCGCCGCGGCGTCCCGGGAAAAACCAACCATCGCGTGAGGATCCATCGGCGACAGGGAAAGATACCGCGCTGGGATGGCCCATCATGACGGTTAGATCGAATGTGGCGGGCGAACGCGCCGGTCGCAACACCTGGTAAAGCAGAAAGCCGGAAATCATGGCGATGGCGACGAAAGCAAAGAGGATTATGGCCAGCAGGCTGGAGAGAACCTTAGCAAGCCGCGTTGTGGGATAGCGTAGCTCTGAGAAGACGGCCATCCGTTGGGCGCGAGCGCAAGAATTCTGCACTTCGGCGCGAGAATCTTAACACAGTTCGCGCAAGCCTATTTAATTGCTCGTTACACTTGGGACAAATTAGTAAATCTGCCGCGCGGGGCAGCCCAAGTTTCACTGACGCAAGTTGGGTTCTGATGGCGCGGAAGCTATAATGTTTTCGGATATCATGCCAGGCACTTCATGCAGATTTTAGATCTCCGGCAAATACCGTCTCGCAAACTGGAGCCTTTATTCCAGGAGGAAACTCGCCACTGGCGCGATGAACTCCACTGGGATTACCGGCCGTCTGTGGATTTGATACGCAAGTTCGTGGACTCACATTCGTTGAGCGGTTATGTGGCCATGGAGGATGAGAAACCTGCGGGCTACGGTTTCTACGTCTTGGAGGACCATAAGGGATTAATAGGAGGGCTGTTTGTTTCCTCGCGAAAATCTCAGGAGTCGATCACAAAATCGCTGGTCACTGAAATGGTGACCGCGCTGCGAGCTACTCCACGATTGAAAAGAGTAGAGGCGCAGCTGATGCCGTTTGGAACCGAGCTGAACCCGGAATTTCTGTCTAAATACTTCACGCTTCATACGCGGTTGTTTATGTTGTTGCCTCTCGCGGAAGCACGATTGAGCAACAAGCCCATTTCGAGCGGCCTGCGCCTGGAGCCGTGGACGGATAAGGCGTTCGAATCGGCGGCGAGGCTGATCCAGCTAGCATACGCCGATCACGTGGACGCGGAAATTAACGATCAATATTGCAGCGAGGCAGGAGGAATGAAGTTCCTGCGCAATATCGTACTCTTGCCAGGTTGCGGCCAATTTCTGCCGGAAGCGTCATTTCTAGTGCAGCCGATTACGGGAGATCGTCCCATCGGGATGGTCCTGACTTCGACGGTCGCGAGCGGCGTGGGGCATACGACGCAGATTTGCGTGATGCCAGGGTATCAAGGGCACGGGATCGGACGCGCCATGATGGAAAGCGCGATACAGGTGCTGAAGCGGCGAAAATACGAATCGCTTTCTCTGACGGTCACGAGCGCTAATTCACAGGCCGTACAGCTTTACGAACATTTAGGATTTCGGATTATCAAGAAGTTTGCGGCGGGAGTATGGCAGGCGCATCCGCGTTGAGGATTACTTTTTCGCGCGATCTTTCAACAAGCCTTTCAGCTCGTCCATGAATTCCTTCACATCTTTGAAATCCAGATATACGGAAGCAAATCTGACGTACGCAACTTTATCGAGCTTCTTTAACCTATCCATTATCAACTTGCCGATTTCGGTGGTGGTGCGTTCGCGCTCGGGGGTTTCACTAACGAATTGTTCGGCTTCATCGACAATGGTCTCGAGCTTTCCAACCGGCACGGGGCGTTTCTCGCAAGCTTTGAGCAGGCCTTGCAGGAGTTTTTGACGCTCAAATTTCTCGCGCCGGCCATCTTTCTTAATCACCATATAGGGGATTTCGTCGATGCGTTCGTAGGTAGTAAAGCGGCGGCTGCACTTCAGACACTCGCGGCGACGGCGAATCAGGTCTCCTGTGCGCGCCTCGCGGGAGTCCACTACCTTGTCATCAAGGTGCGCGCAAAACGGACACTTCACCGAGGCCTCTCTTCTGTATGTTCAAACTTCTTAGCCCACTCTGCTGATTCAACCGCTTCGGCCGCTTCTTCTTCAGCAGTGGCCATACGACGCAGTTCGCCCATGGACCAGCCTTCTCTGAACAACAGAGGCAAGCCCACAAGGCAGCAGCCCG
Organism: uncultured Acidobacteriota bacterium; assembly: GCA_963838475.1. Taxonomy (GTDB): domain Bacteria; phylum Acidobacteriota; class Terriglobia; order Acidiferrales; family UBA7541; genus Palsa-295. The sequence goes on along the minus strand of CAWIRJ010000001.1, from coordinate 1,824,358 downwards.
CGAAGGTGACGAGCCAAAGAATGATCGAAACCGTCGCGGCCGGCTCCTTTTCTACTCCAAAGATGAGCGTTAACACAAGGAACGTGGCGAGCTGCGCGCCTCCACCCACACCGGGAAGTTGAACTGCGGATCCAACAAGAGTGAAAGCAAGAACCACTAGCGTGCTTGACAGCGTCATGGCCGCTAACACCCGTTCAGTACTGAAAGCGTGCGATACCCAGACGTACACCAGCAGAACTAGAAACCAGTGTGCCGCGGAGTAGGCCACGACGACCGCGAGGTCACTCCATGTGCGAATGCCCTGAAGCCCGTCGCTGAATCCTTCCAGCAATACGACAATTTTCCCGCGCCATCCATGTTGCCACGTTGATTTTCTCAGCCTGCGGGCCAACCACTCTGCGCCATGGAATCGGAAATAAAGTAAGAAGGCAATAGCGCTCGCCAGCAGGACGAATAGCAATACCCCGCCGGTGCGGGCGAGTGAAACGATGCGATCGCTCTGCGGAGCGGACCCTGTGCCGTTGTGTTCGTAAGCCAATAGCGCGAGTCCTGCGATCACGGCAGCGGCGGCCATGTCGAACACGCGCTCGAGGACATATACTCCGAACATGCTGGGAACGGGGAGCGAGTCCTTTTTGGCGATCAATACGGGACGGATTGGTTCGCCGGCTCGGCCCAACAGGAAGCTGCAGGTGAAACCCATGAGCGTAGCGCTATAAACATGCCAAAAATTCATGCGGCCGATAGCGCGTGAGAAACGCATCCAGCGAACGGCGCGTATTGCAAAGCAGCCGTAAATTGCAATCAAGGCGAGAACCAGTAATGACACTCGCGCATTCCGGATGGAATGCACCACCATTCCCCACTGAAAGCCTTCCAGCGTGATGGAATTGCGGAATTTGTAGAACAGGTAGCCGAGGGCCAGAACTGCTATCAGCAGTAAAAGAATCTTTCGCAATTTTTGAAACATTGATTTTGAACCGTAGCAGTAAGGTTCGGAGAGTGTCAAGGCGGCGCGAGAGTTTCTAGTCGGTAGTTACGTTGTCGCGGATGCGGTCGTAGCTTTCTTCCGAAATGATTCGCTTGTTAACCAGCTCATTTTTGCTGCGGTAGGGACGGTTGCGAATAATTCTTTCCGCGTCGCTCTTTGTAATTCCGGGAAGGCTTTCAAGATCGCTCTCCGTTGCGGTATTCAAATCGAGTGGATGACTGTGGTCACGGTTCCAGCCCTCTTTCACGCCTTGGGCCGCAGCGCGCGCATCTTCCGCTGCTTCACGCGCGGCTTGACCTAACTCTTTCCCTGCTTCTTTTAGTTCGGGCTTTATACGCTGAGTCGCGTTAGCAGCTTCCTCGCGGGTCTTTTCGTCGCGGCGGCGTTGATCTTCAGTCGTGGTTGAATTACAGCCGACAGCGGCGGTGACTAGCACGAGCATGCATATGAGTTTGGTGATATTCAGAACGCCTGAGTTCACGACACCCTCCCGATTCAATCAACAGCAAAGGCAATTCCGAGGTCCATTAAACGCTACCAAAATAACTGTGTAGGCCACAATACACTGATGAAGGTAGATTGGGCAGGACGCACTCACGTGGCTTTGTCAGTACGATTGGAAAGAAATGAAAAAAGAGATTGGATTTCACTCAAGATCACGGGGTTCAGGGCGCGAAGGCCTTTGCGCTGATTGCCAACACGCACGAAGGATTGAATCTGATCGTGCGACGATTTTTCTCTTGTGCGAGCTTTCGAAAAGCGATCCAAGATTTCCGAAATATCCCGGGTTGCCTGTGTTGCAGTGTTCCGGCTACAAAGCAAAAATCTAGACACCTTTGCAGTGCCCATTCCATCAAACCTCTGGCCCCTGGAGCGTCACCGTTATTCGCGATTCGCGGAAATCAACTCGACATCATGATTGGGCTGGGCCGGCGCTTCTTGTCGTAGGTTGTCAGGAAGCAATAAATGAAACCAAAGGAACCCCATTGAAACGGATTATTTTTTGCACTCTTACTGCGCTAGGCATTCTTTTCGCGATGAGTCTCCACCAAGTAGCTGACGTAAGCGCCGAACAAGCTTCTGCTTCAGAGCCCGGTGCAGTGGTAAGAATGGCGATGAAAAATGTTGAGTTTCATCTGACAGATCGAATCATCGTGCACATCGCAACGTTAACCGGAAGACTCAAACCAAAGCCGGGAGGGATACCGGTTTTTGATGACAAGCAATCTTTCTCGATCGAGGTCGATTCGGCGACCGTCAGGTTGAGCATGACGGCCTTGACGAACGACCTGAACGATTACGTTTTCGCAAAGCCCGATGCACCATTGAAGAAGCTCAACGCAACGACAAAAGGCAAGCAATTAGTCATAAAAGGATTATTAGTGAGCAAAGGCGGGATTCCATTTGAGACGGACGGCACACTGTCGATTACGCCGGAAGGAATGATACGAGTTCACACGGAGAAGGTTAAGGCGTTGCATCTGCCGGTAAAGGGACTGATGGATATGCTAGGGTTGGATACCGCCACGATGCTGAACACAAAAAAGGTTGAGGGCGTCAGCGTGGACAAAGACGATTTAATTCTCGACCCGGGAAAAATTCTGCCGCCGCCCGAATTTAGCGGCCATTTGGTAAGTGTCGAGGTTGAAAATAATGAGATCGCCTTGGTCTTCAAGCCGGCTGAGGGATCAACAAAGCAGGCGCCACTAACGAGTACTTGCGGGGGCCGCAACTATATTCTGTTCAAGGGAGGCACTATTCGTTTCGGAAAACTCACCATGAGCGACTCCGATCTGGAACTGGTCGATTCAGACCCGGCTGACCCTTTCGACTTTTCCATCGACCATTATCAGGACCAGCTGGTCGCAGGCTACTCGAAGATGACGCGAAAGGGTGGCTTGTGTGTTCACCTTCCGGATTTCGATAAGATTAAGCAGACCCCTAAGCCAAGGTAGCAATGTCCTCGCTGGGCTCGGCATAAAGCTGTGAGTGGGATGGGTGTTACCTTCCGGCGTTTTCTACCAGCACGTACATCCTTGTTTTTACCAGTACAACACGGATAAGATGCCCCGCAATACAACGAACTAACTCTAAGAGGATTGCAAAACGTTCGGAACCGCACACAATGGGGAACTTTTAAGGGGCAAAATGCGTTTCAATGTGTGAGGCCGATAGGAATGCAGGATGAAGCGAGGCTGAGGAAGATTGGAGGCCGACGCCCAACTGGTACAGCGATGTCTCCGGGGCGAAGGGCTGGCCTGGGAGGAACTTGTGCGCCGCCACACGCGACGCGTGTTCAACCTGTGCTACCGGTTCACGGGCAACGCGACGGAGGCCGAGGACCTAAGCCAGGAGGTCTTCTTGCGCATTTATCGTACCCTTTCGAGCTATCAACCGGTCTTCGGAGCTTTTCCGACGTGGCTGACGAGCGTTACGCGCAATTTATTGGTGGATCATTACCGGCGGACTCGGCGCGATCGGCAAACGGATTCGATAGACGACTCCATGCCGCAGTTGGAGGAAAAGCATTCTTCAGCGCGGGCGCCGGACAAGCTGGCAGAGGCCGGCGAACTGAGCATTCAACTGCAGCGCGGCTTGGCGCGACTCTCGCCCGAATTGAGGGAGTCAGTAATTCTGCGGGATTTGCAGGGTCTGGAATACAGCGAAATTCAGGCTGTGTTGCAGGTGCCCGAAGGCACGGTAAAATCGCGAATTAATAGGGGCCGCATTGAGCTGGCGCGTATTCTGACGGAGATGGGTCTTAAGCCGACGAATTAGCCGGCGATGATTCGGAGCAAGGAACTATGGACTGGAACTGCACACTGACGGAAGAAAGGCTGAGCGACTACCTCGAAGGCAAGCTTTCGCCTGTTGAGGCTGCGGCATTCTCCGCTCACATGGCAAGTTGTGCAAACTGCACAGAGACAGTGGCGCAGGTGAGCGGGTTCGTCAACCAGATGCATAAGCTGGAGATGTTGGAAGAGCCGCCTCAACTTATCGCAAGAATTCTGGATACCACGCTTGGCCCACGCACGCAGAAAGAATCCTGGCGGCAATGGTTCGGATGGATATCGGTAGTGTGGCAGCCGCGGTTCGCCATGGGACTGGCTGCGGCGGTTGCTTCTGTGGTCATCGTTTCTTATGCAGCCGGTCTTACACCGGCGAAATTGAAGAAGGCGGATCTGAGTCCGACAAATGTGCTGCGCGCGGCTAATCGTCAAGCGCACCTGACTTATGCGCGGGGCGCCAAATTCGTGAACGATTTACGCGTGGTTTACGAAATTCAATCCAAGCTTCAGCCTGAACCGGAGCCGATGCCGGTGAGCAATCCCGCACCGGCGCCTCAAGAAGAGCATAATTTGATTCCGCCTAATTCGACGCCGCAGCAGAAGTCGCAATCTTCACCACCGGCCAGCCGCACACGTGCGAGCGGCGGGCCGACATTTGCGGTTCTACTAACCGAGAGCCTGGCCGATCATCTGGCCGAAAACTTGATCAACATTTCCAACAGGAGTGCCCGATGAAATGCGCCACGCACCCAGAAGTGGACGCCACTGGATATTGCCGCAACTGCGGCAAGCCAATGTGTCCCGCTTGTACGCGGGAGGTTCACGGGGCGCTCTATTGCGAGAGTTGTCTGGCGCCAGTAGCCTTACAACCCAACGCACCTCCTCAGACCGGTCCGAATCCGGGACTTGCCGCGACGCTTGGTTTTATCCCGGGACTTGGCGCGGTTTATAACGGCCAATACATCAAGGCCCTAATCCACGTATTGATATTTGGCGGATTGATTGCGCTGCTGAGCAGCGATTTGCCCGGAGGCTACGACGTGTTTTTCGGGATCGCACTCGCGTGCTTTTACTTTTATATGCCGATTGAAGCTTACCGCACGGCGAAGGCCAGAATTACGGGCGAAGCCGGTCCGGCCGACTTTGCATCCGTGGACGGCCCGAAACCGCTAGGCGCAATTATTTTGATCGCCATCGGAGCGCTGCTGTTGATGAGGAATTTTGGATTGCTGGAATCCGAGTGGTTCGCAAAAAGCTGGCCGGTCGGACTAATCATCCTGGGTGGATGGCTCGTCTGGGATCGCATGCAAAGGAAGTCGTAGGAGATATTGGATGGCGGACGCAGATCGAATCCGTTGTACTTGCGCGCATTGCCGGCTGCGAAGTTTGATGGGGCCGCTCATCATCATTACTGTCGGCGTACTCTTCCTGATTGCACAGTTCAGCCGTTATAGTTTTGGAGATCTTTGGCCGGTGCTCCTGATCGTGATAGGCGCGGTGCTGGTGGCGCAACAACTTGCTTCCAAACAAGGCCACATCAGTTCGTGAGGCCTGCGTGAGCAACGCTCCCAATCAACGCGGTTCGATCTTCAGCGGATTACTTCTCATTTTTCTCGGTGCAGTTTTTCTTTTTGAGCATTTCCATCCAGGATTTCGGCTCTGGCACTACTTCTACCGTTACTGGCCTTTGCTGCTCATCCTGTGGGGCCTGGCGAAAATAATCGATCATGTTTCCGCACAGCGATCCGGGGAAGGAAAACCTCCGCTGCTATCCGGCGGAGAAGCTGCGTTGATGGTCCTGGTGGTTTTTGTGTTCGTCGGCCTGGGCGTGAAGAGTTGGGTGATGGAAAAAGATCCCAACTTGAATTTGAACATGGATATGTTCTCGAAAGACTATTCCGAATCCGAGGAATTACCGGCTAAAACTTTGCCGGCGAACGCACACGTAACATTAAGCACTGAGCGGGGAGACATCTCCGCGCATACGGAAGAAGGTGCAGGTCTGCGCGTGATGGTGAACAAATCAGCTTCGGGGCCCACTGAATCGGCGGCGCAAGAACGCATGAAGAATGTAAAAGTCGTAATCGAACAAACGGGAGGCGGTTACGTGGTCCATCCCGTAAATCAGGAGGATTCTGAAGGGGCCGTAGGCGTGGATTTGAATGTGACGCTGCCCCCTCAGACGGCGCTTTGGGCGAACACTTCACGCGGCAACGTCAGCATATCCGACGTAGCGGGTAGCGTAACGGCGGGCAGCGGTAATGGTGACATTGAAATCCATAACGGCGGGTCGGATGTCAGCGCGAAAATGTCGAAGGGCGATGTTCGTATTACCGGAATCGCCGGGAACGTTAGCGTCGCAGGACACGGCAGCGAAATCGAGATTTCCGACGTTAAGGGGAATGCCGGGATCGAAGGAGATTTCTTCGGACCCATTCGCGTGCGAAGTGTGGCTGGTACTGCTCGTTATCATTCGCAGAAGGCCGATATAGCGCTTGTTGGTGTTCGCGGCCGATTGGAGCTCGATTCCGAACAAATCGAGATTTCGGACGTGGCTGGCGCCTCTAAACTGAACACACACGACAAGGACATCGACGTGGAGAATGTCAGCGGGCGCCTCGATATCACGGACACTAAAGGCGACATCAAGGTGCGGTATTCTCAGGCTCCGCGCGAAGATATTAATATCGCGGATGATTCCGGCGAAGTGGACATAACGTTACCCTCGAATTCCAACTTCGAAGTTTCCGCAGTGTCACAGTCCGGAGAAGTCCAAAGTGATTTCGAAGACTCCGGATTGAAGCCTACGAATGAGAACGGCACGGGACGGCTTAGCGGAAAAGTGGGTGCTGGCGGGCCGAAAATTCATATCACTACGAGTTACGGCACTGTTTATTTGCGCAAGTCTTCCTAGCTAGCGGTCCCTTCCCCACGCAACCGTTTCAAAGTACCGAAAAATTCCGGATATGACACAGCGACACAATCGGCACCGCGAATCACGGTGTGATCCTGCGCTCCCAGGGCTGCGATCGAAAGCGCCATAGCGATGCGATGATCGCCCGCGGCGTCGACTTTGGCGCCTCGAAGAAGTCCGGAGGGACGTCCTTCCACTCGTAACCCGTCCGGAAATTCTTCGACGGTCGCGCCCATACGACGCAAGCCCGCAGCCAGCGCGGCGATGCGGTCGCTTTCTTTCACGCGCAATTCTTGGGCCCCGCGGATTTCGATCCCCTTCTCGGTGAAGGGTCCGAGCGCGGCAAGCATGGGGAGTTCGTCTATCATTTCGGCGGCTTGCTCGCCTGCGATCTCTCCACCGCTTAAAGTGGAATATTTCACCGACACATCGCCGATCAATTCGCTGTCGCGCAGTTGCACGGATGCCAGATGAATTGAGGCGCCGATGGAGATTAAGAAATCGAGAACACGCGTGCGCGTGGGGTTTAGGCCTACGTTGTGCAACATCAGCGAAGAATCCGGAAGAATCAGCGCAGCGGCGATGAAGAAGACGGCGCTTGAAAGGTCGCCGGGGACTATCAACTGGCGGGCCAGAAGTTTCGGGCGCGCATGGATACGCACAGACTTGTTAACGCTTTCAATAGTGGCTCCGAATTCGCGGAGGGCGAGTTCGGTGTGGTCTCTCGTTCGCACAGTTTCGCGCACGATAGTCACGCTGTCGGCGTAAAGGCCGGCTAGCAGAATCGCGGACTTCACTTGGGCGCTCGGAATTGGCAAAGAGTAGTCAATCGAGTGCAAAGTGCCGCCACGGATTTCCAATGGCGCGCGATCGCCTTCTTGTGCATCGATTTCGGCGCCCATCTTTCGCAACGGTTCGATCACGCGCCGCATTGGACGAGCTCGCAAGGAATTATCGCCGGTGATCGTGGAGGAAAAAGACTGGCCGGCGAGCACTCCTGAAAGCATGCGGATCGTCGTACCTGAATTTTCAGCGTTAAGGGAACGTTTAGGAGCTTTTAGTCCATCCAGCCCATTTCCGGAGATGCGCAGACGTCCGCGTTCGAAGTCGACGCTTACACCCAGGCGGCGCAAACAAGCCAGCGTGCTCCTGCAATCAGCGGCTGAGGAATAGTTGAGTATTTCGCTACGGCCTTCAGCCAGCGCGGCAAGGATAGCGTAACGATGAGAGATGGATTTATCGCCGGGGAGTTCAAGAACGCCGTTGATATTGCCTCCGGGTGAGATGGTTTTAGCGCGGAACATCTTCGGCATGCGCGATTCTAGCACGGTCGATTTGCTTCCCGCGGACATGGCGGGTATCATTTGTATTCATGCCTTTAAGCCATCGAAAGCGTTGTTTATCCTATCTATTTGTATTGATTTTCGTTCTCTGTCCGGGCCTGTTCGCGGGTGACACTTCCACCACGTTTCCTTTGGATCAAGTACATCCGGGACTGAAAGGCGTGGCATACACAATTTTCTCCGGCGATGAAGTGGAGAAAGTGGACTTAGTTGTTATCGGAGTTCTGCACGACGCGATCGGTCCGAAACAGGATGTGATTCTTGTACAGCTGCTCGGTGAAAAAGCGGAACACACTGGCGTGGTAGCGGGAATGAGCGGAAGTCCTGTTTATTTTGATGGGAAGCTGGCGGGCGCACTGTCTCTGAAGCTGGGGACATTCACAAAAGAAGCGATTGGCGGGGTAACGCCGATTCAAAGCATGCTCGATGTTGAGAGAAATGCTACCAACCCCAAACAAGTCGGTGCGATAGCTGCTCCTTCAGACGTAAATACAGGTACTTTCCGGGCACCTTCGCGCGTTCCGTTGCCGCAAGAATTTTCCAGCCGCACCGCCGCTGGCGAAGGTCAATTCCTGGTTCCAATCGAGACTCCGCTGATTTCCGCGGGACTGTACCCGGAAACGATCGCGCAATTCGACAAGCAGCTATCGGCTTGGGGAATGAGCATGGCGGCGGGCGGAAATGCCGACCCAAGCCCAGACGATGCGAACTTAAAACCGGGAGACATGGTAGGCGTAGAGTTAATTCGCGGCGATCTTTCGATCTCTCCTGGATGCACGGTGACCGCTGTAGAGAGCGACGGTACAGTTCTTGCGTGCGGGCACCCGATCTTTTCTTTTGGTTCGGTTTCGATGCCGATGACAAGAGGTCACGTGGTTATGACCTTGGCGTCCTCGATGGCTTCGACAAAGATTATGACGTCGGGAGCCACCATCGGCACACTAACGCAGGATCGTACGACCGCGATTATGGGCAAACTGGGCGCCGGTCCGCCAATGATTCCTGTCGATGTGACGCTCGCCATGCCCAATGTCGAGAAGAAATTTCATTTCGAGGTGATTGAAAGTCCGCAACTGACTCCGTTGTTGGTGGCGCTAGCCACGTTCAACGGCATCGTGGGAAGCCCGGCTTACGGCGAAGGATGGACGCTACAACTGGATGGCGACATAGACCTAAAGGGCCATACTCCAGTCCATTTAGAAAACCTTTTTGCACCCAACGATGTCCCAATTCCAAGCGGCTTTTACGTAGCGACTGAAGTTCAAGGCATTTTTTCCCGAATTTACTCGAATCCTTACGAACGTGCGCACGTGGACGGTGTACACATTAAAGTGACGGCGCTCGCGGAGCGACGCTGGTCCATGATCGACAATGCATGGACGGAAAAAAGCGAAGTATCGCCTGGAGAAACGGTGGCGGTGAAGGTCCTGTTGCGGCCCTACCGGGGCGAACCTTTCATTCAGGAAATTCCAATCACCATTCCTCCGCAGACGGCCCGCGGCACGCTGCAACTATTGATCAGCGACGGCGAAACGCTGGATCGTACCGTGGACCCGATGGCCGCGACGCAAGGACCGCTTCCCGGGCTCGAGGAACTGATCAAATTAATCAATCGCGAGAGACAAAACGACTGTCTTTACGCGACGCTTCTGCAACCAACTACCACTCTGCTCGTCGAAGATAAGGTGATGCCCAACGCGCCCTCTTCAGAAATAAACGTTTTGGACCAACGGCAAAGCGTAGGTGGCGCACGGCTGTTGCATCAGTCACTGGCAGGCTCGTGGTTTGCGGAAATGCATCAGGTAATCACCGGCGAACGCACACTGACCATAACCGTAAAATGAAGTTTCGATTCGAAAGGAGCTTCGGATTGATAAGCTCGCGACGACTACTTGTGTGCGCCTTGGCGATTGGAATTATCGGACCTGTTTGCGCTTTCGCGGAACATACGCGTACCTGGCGGCAGTCGGACTTCGCCGAGTTCGAACGTGGTACAGCGAATGGCGTGGCGATACGCAGCGACGGCAAGCTTATGCCCGCGCCAAAGTTCACCGCTTTAGCTGACCCCAATCTCGCCTACCTCTGGGCATTGCGTATGGACTCACGGGGCCGCATTTATGCAGCGGGCGGATCCAATGCAAAAGTGTTGCGCCTGGACGATCCTGCGAAACCCACGACAGTTTTTGAATCGGGCGAGCTCGCGGCGCAGGCCATCACTTTTGATTCGCACGACAATTTGTACGTGGGAACGTCGCCGGATGGAAAAGTGTATAAGGTGACGCCGGACGGCCAGAAAAGTGTTTTCTTCGATCCCAAGACGAAATACATATGGGCGCTGGCGATGGATGCCCAGGGCACGCTGTTTGTAGCAACGGGAGATACCGGCGAAGTATTCGCCGTGGCTCCTGATGGCAAAGGCCAGCTCTTTTATCAAAGCGATGAGCGCCACGCGCGTTCGATAGCGTTCGATCAAAAAGGGAATCTTCTAATCGGAACGGATCCGAACGGATTGGTTTTGCGGGTCGCCATCGTGCGGAAAAATCAGCAATCGGCACTAGAGTCGGGTTCCGCTTTCGTAATCTATGAAACAAGCAAGAAAGAGGTGACTTCTCTGCTGACGGACGAGCAAGGAAATGTCTATGCTGCGTCGATTGGAGAGAAGCAGCGAACCCCGGCGACTGCGCCAATTTTGAATCTTCCGGCGCCTTCGGGGCAGCCGCAAACGGCTCCGACCCCTCAAGCCAGTGTTTCCTTGCAACTGCAAGCGCAAGCTTCGCAACCCATTGTTTCATTTCCATTTATTTCTTCCCCCACGGGCGGCGCAGAAGTGATAAAGATTTCTTCGGACGGCTCTCCGCAAACGTTGTGGTCGTCGCGTGAGGATTTGGTGTTTTCGATGGGGCTTTCGTCCTCCGGCCGCATTCTTCTGGGAACTGGGAATAAGGGCACAATACTTTCGCTGGACGGCAACGATGTTTTCTCCAGCATCGCGAAAACTGCTTCCGCGCAGGTAACCAGTCTAGTGCCTGGCCGCAACGGTGAGATTCTGGTGGCCACTGCCAACCCGGGGAAAATTTTCACACTGGGACCTGGATATCAACAGGGCGGCAGTTTTGAGTCGGATACGTTCGACGCCAAGATTTTTTCGCACTGGGGACGCTTGTCGTGGTGGGGAGACAACGCGGCGCAAGGCAACGTGGAGTTCTACGTGCGCTCCGGAAATACTTCGAGTCCGCAAAAGAATTGGAGTCCCTGGGCTGGGCCTTACAAGAATGAGGCCGGCGAAACCGTGGGCTGCCCCGCAGCGCGATTCGTCCAATGGAAGGCTGTGTTTGTCGATACGGACAAAGGGACCGTGCCGAATGTGGCGTGGGTAAGCCTGGCATATCAGCCGAAAAATGTTGCGCCTGTAATTGATGACATTGCCATTCAAGACCCGGGGATTCGCGTGCAGGGCTTCACCGCCCAACCGTCAGGACCGACGATCCCTGCTTCTGTTCAATTGCGACAACCGCAACGCAACGCGGCAAACTTCCCCGCTCCGGCAAGCACCAATCCGGAGCTCGCAGCTCGGCCGCTTAAGATTGATGTACCTCCGCAAGGCTTTGAAGAAAAAGGTTGGGCCAGCGTACTCTGGAGCGCGCATGACGACAACGACGATGACCTCGTCTATACAATTTATTATCACGGTGAAGGCGAGAAAAACTGGCGTCTGCTGAAGGGCAAGCTAACACAGAAATATTATTCATGGGACACCACCACCATGCCGGATGGCGCCTACTATCTGAAAATTGTCGCGTCGGATTCTCCCTCTAATCCGGCGGATCAAGCGCTCACCAATGAACGGGAAAGCGAGCGTTTTGAGATCGAAAATACTCCGCCACGCATCGAAAATCTGCGGGCAGACGGGTCAACACCGGTAGTAAAAGTGACTTTCGACGGGATCAGCTCTGCCAGCGCGATATCGAAAGCCCAATATAGCGTTGACGCCGGCGACTGGACGATCGTTTTCCCGAACGGTTTGCTCTCCGACGCGCCGAAAGAAAGCTATGAGATTTCGCTGAACGGACTTTCGGCAGGCGAGCACACGGTGGCGGTGCAAATTGCCGACCGCTTCGAGAACAGCGCGGCCGCTAAAGTAACCTTCACCGTGGGCATTCGCGGCTCAAAATAAACGGACGGACAGTGCCTATGAACGCGACATCGTTGCTAACGGGCGCCCCAAGTTTTGAGGCGATTCTTTCCGCGCACAAGCGCATTTCTCCGCACATTCATCGCACACCCGTGATTACCTCCTCGTCTCTCGACGAGATTGCCGACGCCCGACTTTTTTTCAAGTGTGAAAACTTGCAAAAAACGGGCTCGTTCAAGATACGAGGCGCCACGAACGCGATTTTTTCGCTGACGGACGAGGAGGCGCGCCACGGCGTGGTGGCTCCTTCCTCCGGAAACCACGCGGCAGCGATGTCACTGGCTGCTCGCTGGCGCGGCATCCCCGCATATATTGTGATGCCTTCGAATTCATCCGCTGCGAAAGTGAGGGCGGTTGAGTTTTATGGCGGAAAGATCACGTATTGCGAGCCGAATATGACTTCGCGGGAAGCTACTTGCGCGGAAGTGATGCGAAAGACGGGCGCGCATCTGGTCCATCCCTATGACGACGCTCGCGTGATTGCAGGGCAGGGTACGGCTGCGCTCGAATTGCTGGAAGAGGTCAGGGATCTCGACGTGCTGATTACTCCGGCCAGCGGCGGCGGGCTTTTGTCGGGCTCGGCCATCGCGGCGAAAAACATGCGTTCTGGAATTCGCGTCATCGGAGGCGAGCCTAGCAATGCGGATGACGCTTACCGTTCCCTGAATGCTGGAAAAATCGAAGAGGCGGCAAAAAGCGAAACTATGGCTGATGGGCTTCGAGCTACGCTTTCCCCGTTAACATTCTCGATTTTGAAATCTCTTGTGGATGAAATTTCCCTGGTCAGCGAAGAAGAAATCGTTGCGGCGATGCTATTGTTATGGGAACGCACCAAGCTGGTTGTGGAACCGTCCGGCGCCGTAGCAGCAGCTCCGGCATTGAATCGCAAGATTCGAGCCGAAGGAAAAAAAATTGGTATTATCCTCTCAGGTGGGAACCTCGATCTGCATAAACTTCCCTTCTAATTGATTCGATCGCGCGGGAGAGTTTTATAGATCGTCGTGGGGACGCCAATCAGATGGCGGAAAAGCGATACGCCAGAAATTTGGCGCAGGGGAATCGAATTCCAGCGGTATGTGGAAACCTTCCGGCATCTCGCGAGCAATTCTAGCGACCTTACATGCCACCCGCTCCTTCGTTCCGCTATGCTCCAGCACTAGCCTGGTATCGCAAGGAAGGCTCTGCTTTAACACAACGAGCGCGCCGTGATTGCTGACGCTTAAGGTGACGGTGTCGAACGTGACCGGCTTGCCTTGCAGCGCAACGTGGATGCTCGCGCGCACGCGCAGAAGCACGCGATAGCTGCGGCGGCGCTCTTCGCCCGCGGAAGCTTGCGCAACGGTTTGAGTTGATGCGGCGTGTGCCGGAACGATTGTTGATTTAAGAGATGGCGCAATTATCTTCGCCTGCGAGCTAGAAAGTTTCGCTGGAGGCACCCTCAGACTTTCAAATTTCACAGTTCCACACCCCAGAAATCCAGACCCTGCGTCGCGATTTCAACTCCCATGTCCCAGCCATCTGGTCTTTGAACGCCCTTCCAAACCACAACGCCTTCTACCGTGCGGCGGGTGGACAAATTCGTGAGTCGCAAATGCTGTTGCAATTCGAGTTCCTTCGGGCTCACAAGTAAGCAGCCGTTCGCACTAACCACTCGTGTGAATGCCGGCTCGTAGGACGCCGGTCCGTTGTGTTCACTGCACGCAATCACTATCGACACACGCGAATTCATACGTGGACCGCGCCGTTTTGGGCGCGTTCTTATATCTCTTGGAAAATCTTCTCCATAACGCATTCTGGCTGGGTTCCTGCGGACCAAAACGAAACACGGGCGAAGACAATCCCGTCTTCCGGGGCGCATCTGCGTCCTGATTCATAGTAAGGATGCACTCGAATGTGAGCAATGGTACGCAATGACAGCGAGATTAGTACCGTACGACAGGAAAGAAAACTGTACCGAAGGCCAGTAAGAGAAGGCGAAACTGCGTGAAAGGAAACTTATCTTCGAAATTTCGGCGGCATCAATCGGCGGAAGAATGCTCGTCTGCGAGAAAAGCGTTCCGTTTCCGGCTTAGTTTCCCAAAATGGTTCTCGGACCACGTTTGGAAGCGATCCATGTAGGTGTAGAAAACCGGCGTTAGATACAGGGTTACAGCCTGCGAAAAAACCAGGCCGCCCACCACTGCGAGTCCCAGCGGACGCCTGGAATCTGCGCCAGCACCTGAGCCCAGGGCGATAGGAAGAGTGCCCATTAACGCCGCCATGGTGGTCATCATGATGGGGCGGAAACGAATCAAGCATCCTTCGTAGATTGCTTCTTCGGCCGTCTTGTTGCCGTGGCGTTCCCGCTCGATTGCAAAATCAACCATCATGATTGCGTTCTTTTTTACGATGCCAATCAACATGATCACGCCGACGAATCCGTAAAGGTCGAGGCTGAGATGAAATATCTGTAATGTGAGGAGGGCGCCGAAAGCGGCTGAAGGAAGACCTGAAAGAATTGTGATGGGGTGAATGAAACTCTCATACAGAATTCCGAGGACGATATAGATCACGAGAATTGCCATGAAGAGCAGGATACCCAAGCCCGACAGAGAAGATTGAAACGCTTGCGCGGTTCCTTGGAATTCCGTGGTCACCGTGGGCGGAAGAATTTCACGTGCCAGCTTGTTCACGCTATTTACGGCGTCGCCAATTGCGACTCCGTTTTTCAGGTTGAAAGAAAGCGTGACGGCGGGAAGCTGGCCGAGGTGGTTCACGGAAAGAGGCCCGAGATTTGTGGAGAGTGTGGCGACCGCGTTCAGTGGCACCAAATTTCCGCTGCTCGAGTGCACGTAGAGCATTGATAGAGCTGCGGGATCTGCCTGGTACTTGTCTTCGAGCTCCATCACCACCCAATATTCGTCGTTGGGAGCATAGATAGTTGAGATCTGACGCTGGCCGTAAGCGGTGTACAGCGCGTCTTCTATTTGTTGCGCTGACACCCCGAGGGCGGATGCTTTATCGCGATCGATATTCACGTTCACTTGCGGATTCGCAATCAGCAAATCAGTCGTCACGTCCTGAAGCCCGGGAAGCTTCGCCATTTCTTTCATGAACATCATGGAATCGCGATAGAGCTCGGCCGTATCCGGACTTTGCAAAGCAAGTTGATATTGGCTCTTGGTAAGCTGCCCGCCGACCTGGATAGGGGGCAAATTTTGCATGTAAGCATTGATTCCAGTCACCGTCGCGAACTTCTCGCGGAATTCCTCGATCAATTCATCGATGGAAGGATGATGCGCGAACAAAGGAGCCACTCCGCGAATCGCGCTTCCGACCACGGGTACATCGCCATACTTCTGTTCCAGGTGCATGATTGCGGCCGGCTCGGTGGCGGGACGATCTTTGCGATCCTTCAGATGAATAAAGATGATTCCGCCATTGCTAGCGGTAAAGCTCCCGATGCTTGAGAAGAAATCGTTACGACTGGGATCATCGAAAACAATTTTGTTTAATTCCAGCTGGTGCTGCTTCATGGATTGGAATGAAATACCTTGAGACGCTTCCGTGAAGGCGAATATCTGCGACCTGTCTTCCGCAGGCAAAAATCCTTTCGGAATCACGGCAAACTGCCACACGGTTATAATCAAAATGATTCCGGAGACAACCATCACGAATACGCGGTGCCGCAAGGACCATCTCAGCGAGACGTCGTAAACCCTCAGCATCCAATCCAAAAATCTTTCCAGCGTCATGTAAACGCGACCGTGTTTCATTTCTCCCGCTGGTCGGAGAAACCGGCTGCACAGCATGGGCGTAAGCGTGAGCGAAACAACTCCGGAAACGAGAATCGAAGTGATGATCACAACAGCGAACTCATGCAGCAGGCGTCCCATGATGCCGCTCATGAAAAATACAGGTAGAAATACTGCGGCCAACGAAATCGTCATGGACAGAATCGTGAAACCGATCTCGCGCGAGCCGCTTAGCGCCGACTCCATCACGCCTTCGCCCATCTCCATGTGCCGTACGATGTTTTCCAGCATCACGATGGCGTCGTCGACCACGAAGCCCACCGAAAGAGTCAGGGCCATCAACGAAAGATTGTCCACGGTGTATCCGAGCAGATACATCACGGCGAAAGTGCCGATGATCGACATGGGCAACGCGAAGCTCGGAATGATCGTCGCCGACAGATTGCGCAGAAACAGGAAAATCACCAGGATCACGAGCGCGATGGCGAGGTAGAGCGTGAACTTCACATCGGCCACCGATTTACGAATCGAATCGGATGCGTCGTAGAGAATCTGCATCTGCACCGATGGCGGAATAATGGCGCGAAATTGTGGCAGCAATTGTTTTACGGCATCCACAACTTCCACGGTGTTGGTGCCGGGTTGCCGCTCAATCGCGAGAACTACCGATTCAGTATCGTTCCACCAATTGGCCACTCGATCGTTCTGAACGCTGTCGTAAACCTTCCCGAGATCCTCGAGGCGCACCGGCGAGCCATTGCGGTATGCGACGATCAACGGACGATAGACCGAAGCGTGAGTAAGCTGGCCGTTGGCTTGCAATGTGAACGCGCGATGTTCGCCGTACAACGTGCCGACAGGAAGATTCACGTTAGCGTTTTGTACAGCGGTGTGGACGTCGTCGATACCGATTTGCCGCGTCGCCAAAGCCTGCGGATCGAGCTGTATGCGCACCGCATATTTCTGCGAACCGTACACTTGCACCTGCGCCACGCCTTTCACCATCGAGATGCGCTGGCCCATCAGGGTCTCGGCGTATTGGTCCACGGTGTAAAGCGGCAAAGTCTTCGAGCCCATCGCAACGTAAAGGATGGGCTGATCCGCCGGGTTCACTTTGTTGTAGGTCGGCGGGGTGGGCATGCTGGGAGGCAGTTGCGCGGACGCACGCGCGATGGCTGCTTGCACATCCTGCGCCGCGCCATCGATATTGCGGCTCAAGTCAAATTGCAGAGTAATGCTGGTGCTTCCTAGCGAGCTCGTCGAGGTCATCGAATCGATGCCCGCGATGGTGGAAAATTGCTTTTCGAGGGGAGTTGCTACCGCCGAGGCCATGGTATCCGGGCTCGCGCCGGGCAAACTGGCGCCAACCTGAATCGTCGGATAGTCCACGTTTGGAAGTTCGCTGACGGCGAGCGCGCGGTAACCGAGAATGCCGAACAGGAGGATGGCGGCCATGACCAATGTCGTCATGACTGGCCGGCGGATGAATGGCTCAGCAATATTCATCGCTGATTCTCTAACTTCCCTGCGGAGCGGTTTTGATCTGTACTTTAATTCCGGGGATCAGGCGAAGCTGCCCGTCGGTGACGACAGTTTCCCCTGGTTCGATCCCCTTCGCGATTACTGACTCGGTCCCCAGCGTTCGCGCCACCTTAACGGGACGCGATTCCGCGGTCTGATCGGGCTTGATCACGAAAACGAAATCGCCGTTTTGTCCGGTCTGCACCGCTTGCGTCGGAACCACTGTTGCATTTTCCTGCTCGGACAAACGAAGCGCTACTGTCGAGAACTGCCCGGGCCACAGGCGATGGTCTGTGTTTTCAAACGTCCCTTTCAGCTTGATCGTTCCGGTGGTGTTGTCCACGGTGTTATCGACGAAGGTGAGGTAGCCGGTCTCGGGCGTGGTGTCTCCGTACGGCGTGGCTTCAATTCGAAGGCGACCTGCCGCCATATATTTTTTGATTACGCCAAGGTATTGTTCCGGCACGGAAAAATCCTCGTACAGCGGCGCAATCTGGTTGATTACCACCAGCACCGGAACGTCATTTTCCTTCACCAAATTTCCGGGATAGACCTGTAAAGCGCCGGTGCGACCGTCCACCGGCGAATAAATTTCGCAGTATTGAAGCTGGAGTTTGGCCGATTCCACTGCGGCTTCATCGGCGTGTACTGAGCCTTGCTGCGCGGCAGCGTTGGCCTGCATTTGATCGTATTGTTCTTTGGGCGAAATGCCTTGGTCGTAAAGTTTTTTGTAACGCTCCGCCTGGACGACTGTGAGATCGGCTTGCGCTTTATCGCGAGCGAGATTGGCCTGCGCTTGAGCCAGCGATGCCTGAAAGGGGCGCGCATCGAGCGAGAAAAGTAAATCGCCCTTCTTAACGAAATCACCCTGCTTGAAGTGCACTTCCTTCAGGACTGCGTTCACTTGCCCTTTGATGGACACCGTTGAATACGCCTCAGCCGTGCCGATGGCGGTTAACTCGATCGGAACAGTTTTTTTCACCGCTTTAGCCACGGTTACTGGAACTGCCATGTCCGGACCGACAGCTGAAGTCTTTGAACTGCAGGAGACGCTCGAGAGAACCATCGTGAGAATTAGAACAAGCGATGCCAAGGTCCTGGTATGTGCAGCCGACGACTTCTTCATGGCCCTTTTGCTCACAGTCTCACCGTGGCGCTTAATCGACAATTCCATATCCTGCTTGTGATTTCGAGTTCTATTTTTGAGACAGTCTTACCTGTAACATTTAGACGTTGCGGCGTGGGAAACGCTTCAACAAAACGCCGGGTCAGATTAGATTTTACCTCGCCGCCGCTTCGTCCAGGAACCAAACAGGCTCTTTCGGCGGGTGGATTCTTGCGGCCGGATACCTGGCTGGTTTGAGCATCAGGTTCCGCGCGGATCGCTGAAAGTATTGCGCGTTTATTTTCGCCGGCGACGAGGAAAAACGTGTTGCGGCCGTTATTCAGAATGGGTGGTGTGAGGGTAATGCGCTGGGGCGGGTCAGCCGGAACGCGAACCGCCAGAACCCATCGTGACTTCTCATCCAAAGCAGGCGAATTCGGAAATAAAGAAGCGGTGTGTCCTTCAGGCCCGATTCCCAGAAGCTGAACGTCGAACGCGGACGGGTCGGAACCAAAGAATTTCAGCAACTCAGTTTCGTATACTCGCGCACATTCTTCGGGAGGGGACAGATTCGTGGGCACCGGATGCACGTTCTCCGGTGGGATAGGAACACTCGAGATGAAAGTTTCGCGCGCCATATGATAATTGCTCAGAGGGTTATCCGAAGGCACATATCGCTCGTCACTCCAAAATAAATGGACGCGATCCCAGGGAGTTTTGTCGCGATATTGCTCCGTCTGCGCCCAAAGCGAGTACATTTTTTCAGGAGTGTGACCGCCTGACAGAGCGATCGAAAACTTTCCGCGTTTGGCGATCGCTTCCTTGATGATAGGAAATATTTCTTCCAGCGCAGCGCGGCTCAGCGAGACAAGATCTGGAAGTACACGTGTGTCGAGCTTCATTTTTCAGCCCCGCAAATAACGCTGACTAGCTTGCCGTTTTCTTTACTGCGTGACCGCCGAATTCGTTTCGCATCATGGCCAATAGTTTGTTGGCAAACGGCTCGGGATCTTGCGAGCGGAAGCGATTGTCCAGGGCCGATGAAATGGCCGGCAGAGCTACGCCGAGTTCCACTCCTTCGATTACGGTCCAGCGTCCTTCGCCGGAATCAGTGACATACGCGGCGATACCTTCCAGCGTGGGATTTTTGCTCAACGCATCGACGGTTAAATCAAGCAGCCAGGAGCGGATTACACTTCCGTACTGCCAAATTTTTCCAATTTGCAGCAGGTCGAGGTTGAACTCTTTTTTGTGCCGAAGAAGATCCAGACCCTCGGCATAAGCCTGCATGATGGCGTACTCGATGCCGTTGTGGACCATTTTCACGAAATGGCCGGAACCAGTCGGCCCTACACGACCCCAACCTTTATCGGGTCCCGGAGCAAGCGTTTGGAAGATCGGCGAGATGCGCTTGATAAGATCCGCATCGCCACCAACCATCATGCTGTAGCCCTCTTTCAGACCCCAAACTCCACCGCTCGTACCAGAGTCCACAAAATTAATCTTCTTCGGTGCCAGCGCTTCGCCGCGACGGATGGTGTCCTTGTAATACGAATTGCCGCCATCGATGATCGTGTCACCCTCAGCCAAGTGCGGAAGAAGTTGTTCGATCGTTTGATCGACGGGCGCGCCGGAAGGCACCATCAGCCAAATAACGCGCGGTGCCTTGAGCTGCGCGACCATTTTATCAAGGGAATCTGCGCCGGTAGCGCCCTTGCTTACTAAGCCCTGCACCACCGCTGGAGTGCGATCATAGGCGACCACGCGATGCTTTCCCTGCAAGAGCCGTTCCGTCATGAACCCGCCCATTTTGCCGAGGCCAACCATTCCCAGTTCCATAAATTTTCCTCCTAATTATTTTTCGCTGAATGAAATATTAAAGCCTGCCAAGTCGTTTCGCAATTGCGCGAGATTTTTGAACAATATGGTTTGAATCCCTACTTCGCGCGCGACTTCCAGATTTAATCCGCGGTCATCGATCAGAATACACTCCGGGGGTTTTTGCTGCGTAATTTTCAGCGCCAATTTGTAAATCTCGGGATCAGGCTTGCGCACTCCCAAATAGCAAGAGCTGAAAAAGGCCTCGAAATAATCTCGCAACGCAAATTTATCGATGCGGTATTCGTTGATTTCGCGCGATTCGTTATTGAGTGAGCCCATCAGAAATCGCCGGCTCCGCGCAATCTGGCCCAGGAAGGCGAGCGGTTCAGCATAGGGTTGTGACTGGGCAAACATAAAAGCTTTGAAATCGTCGGAAGAGAACGAGCGGTCATGGTAGAAAACGGTGCGATGAAGGTAATCGTCGAGGGTCGCGCGGCCGGTTTCGAAAGCATCAAGCATTAACTCATGGCGGTCTTCGAAGTCGTTCCAATCGAGGTGAAATTTCTCCACAGCCGCACGGCGCGAGTTGCGGTCCCATCCGTTAGTCAGGAAGACGCCGCCGTTGTCCCAGAACAAAGCTTTAATTTCCGCCATACGCCCTCAGTTCAAATCTATAGGCAGCTGCCAGGCTACTTTTGACGAGCGTCCATTATCGCTGTTCAGGCTTCATCGCCGAAACAAAAATTATTTTTGCACGCAATTCGACCGAGAGTAGCCGGCTGCCGTATGATTTATCAATGGGTTCAAAAGCTCAAAAAACGGCTAAGGAAGAGAAACCGGCGATCTTTACGATCGGGCATTCGACTCGAGCTTTCGAAGAATTCGTGGAATTGTTGCAAGCACACGGGATTCTGCGCCTGATCGATATTCGTACCATTCCTCGTTCGCGGCGCAACCCGCAATATAGCATCGAGACGCTGGGTCCATCGCTGAAGGCTGCCGGGATCGACTACGTTCACTTGAAGGATTTAGGTGGATTACGACGTCCGAAAGCGGGTTCGAAAAATATCGGCTGGCGCAACGCGAGCTTCCGCGGCTATGCAGACTACATGGGCACGCCGGAATTTGAAAATGCTCTATCGCGCGCGATCAAACACAGCCAAGACAAGCCGACTGTTTTGATGTGCGCTGAAGCTGTGCCGTGGCGCTGCCATCGCTCGCTGGTAGCGGATGCGCTTACCGCGCGCGATATCCCGGTTAACCATATTATGAGCGCGAGTGTCGCAAATCAGCATGAGCTGACCCCCTTTGCTCAAGTGCGCGACGAGAAGGTTAGCTATCCCTCAGACAAACCCGCACGGCGAAAATCTGCAGCCGGTGGAACCAAGAAGCAGTTAAAACTGAAACTGAATTCCTGAACGCCGCGAATTTACGGAATGTCGCGCCCTTCGCCGGTATTTAAAATCCAGAAGGAGTTCACTTGCTTGCGTGATGCAAGGGCTTCTCGCAATTCCCTAGCCGGCTGAGTCTCCGCATCATCCGCCAAATGGAAAGTGCCAAAGTGAATGGCGATACTCGTCGCTGCGCCGAGTTCTTCGTGGGCGCGGACCGCGTCTGCCGGAGACACGTGGACTGGCCCCATGAACCATTCGGGGAGATAAGCCCCGATGGGAAGAAAGGCGAGACGAATGTGCGGAAACCGATGCCTGACTTCGCCGAAATGCGATCCGTAGCCGGTGTCTCCCGCAAAATAAATTACACCTCCTGGACCTTCGATTACGTAGCCGCACCAAAGAGTTTTATTTCGATCGCGCAACCCGCGACCAGAAAAATGCCTGGCCGGCACGCAAGTGATTCTCAGTTTTTCTGAAATTACTACGGATTGCCACCAATCCAACTCGCTGATTTTTTCGACTGCGGAGATATTGTGTTTTTTGAAGCGAGAGCGCAGGCCAAGCGGCACAACGAACTTCGGCTGCCATTGCGAAGCACACCGCCGCTGCGTAGGAATATCAAGGTGATCGTAGTGATCGTGGCTCTGCAAAACAACATCGATGGGCGGCAAGTCCTCGAATCGAATTCCGGGAGCACGATGTCTTCTCGGTCCAATCCACGAAAAAGGGCTGGCGCGCATTGACCATATAGGGTCACACAGAATATTGACTCCGCCGGTTTGAATGAGAAGGCTTGAGTGGCCTATGAAAGTGGCCCTGATGCGCTCGCCGATGACGCGCTCCGGGGGTGGCGCTCCCGTCGGTTCGTCGATCCATTTTGGCCACGGCCCGGGCTTGCGATTCATCATCCACTTAAGGACGCTGCCCGTGCCACGAAGCCTTTCTCCTGGATTGTAAAAGCGTTGCCCGTCGAAATGATCGCTCTCAGGTCCTCGATAAAATTTCATCTAAGGCTTGACCAACTTATTTCTCCGCTGCATTCGCCTTCGGCTTATCGACAGATTTTGCGGGCGATGCATCCAATTGACTGTGTGCAGGAGCCCAGGCACGCAGCGGATTTTCTCCCTTGACCCTGTTTTGGATGAACGGTTCGAAGAATGTGTACGGGTGGAACAGTTCAATGGCGCTAGCATCATCCAAGCGCTTTCTAAGTTCCGGCGGAATCGCAAATTCAATCGCGCTAAGGTTATCTTGCAGTTGCGCGGTGTTCGAAGCTCCGATAATGGTTGAGGTGATTCCCGGTTGGGTCGCCACCCAGTTTAAGGCCACCTGCACAGGTTTCTTATCGAGTTGTTTCGCCACATCGAGAAGCGCGTCCAACACCCGCCAATTGTGCTCGGTAAAGCGGTCAGTAAGCTGAGAGAACTTCGCCGCGTCAAGCCGGCCCTCGCCGCGTCCTGTATTTCCCTCGCGCCGATATTTTCCGCTGAGAAAACCGCCCGCAAGTGGACTCCATGGACAGATTCCGATACCGAGTTCCTGCGCGACCGGAACATGCTCACGTTCGATGTTGCGCTCGATCAGTGAATACTCCAATTGCAGGGCGATAAGCCGTTCCTTGCCTTCTTTTTCTGCCAACGTCTGAGCGCGCGCCACGTACCAGGCCGGAACATCGGAAAAACCAAAATGCCGGATTTTGCCGGCACGCACCAGATCGTTCATAGTTGAGAGAACCTCTTCAACCGGGGTAACCATGTCCCAGACGTGCATCCAGTACAAGTCAATGTAATCAGTCTTCAGACGACGCAGCGAACCTTCCAGCGCCCGGTAAATATTTTTGCGGCCGTTGCCGCCCGCGTTCGGGTTCGCGGGATCGGCATTGAAGGTAAATTTTGTTGCGAGCACCAAACGTTCGCGCAAACCACGCTCAGCGATAAAGTGGCCAAGTAGCTCTTCGCTCTTTCCGTTGGTGTAGCCATCCGCAGTGTCGATGAAATTTCCGCCTTTCTCGATATATCCGTCGAAAACCTGCCGCGCGACAGCTGGTTCACTTCCCCATCCCCATTCGGTGCCGAATGTCATGGTGCCAAGCGCCAATGGACTCACCCGCAGTCCGGAACGTCCCAGCGTCACGTACTGTTTCAAACTCATATAAGAGCCTCCATGTCGAAGTTGGATGCAAAGGGCCGATAGGTTGATTCGGTATTCCTTTGGCTGAGAAACTCTATAAAATGCTCTCGAAAGAATAGGTCCAATTTTCTATCCGAGGCTCTTTCTATGAGAAATATTACGACAGAGAAAGTTTCGCTAAAAGTTGCCGATGGAACCGAGATGGATGCTTACGTAGCCCGCCCTTTGGACGACGGCAAGCATCCCGGCGTTCTCGTGTTCCAGGAAGCCTTCGGTGTGAATGCGCATATCCGGGACGTCACCGAGCGATTTGCTCGCGAAGGATACGTCTCAATCGCTCCGGAACTTTACCATCGCACGGCTCCCGGATTCGAGGGGAAATACGATAACTTTCAGGCCGTGATGCCCCATATGAGGGCAATGACGGAGAAAGGTACGATCGAAGATATAAGTGCCGCCTACGACTGGCTGAAAAGAAGTTCGCATGTTACGGCGGATAAAATCGCCAGCGTCGGATTCTGCTTGGGTGGACGTGTTTCTTTTCTGGCCTGCGCAACATTTCCTTTGCAAGCGTCCATTTCATTTTACGGCGGGAATATTGCACCTGCGTTATTGCCCAAAATCGCCGATCTTCACGCGCCTATTATGTTTTTCTGGGGCGGTCTGGATAAACATATTGGCGTGGAGCAGATTCGCGCGGTCGTAGATGAGTGCAAACGGCTGGGGAAAACCTATGTGAACGTCGAGTTTTCCAACGCGGATCATGGCTTCTTCTGTGACGTACGACCCTCTTACAATCCGGAGGCTGCGACTCTCGCATGGAACCTCACTGCAACTTATCTTCTTCTCCATTTAGTTAAGGCCGACGAGCGTACCCGCGTGCGTGATTAAAAAATGCAGTCGAGACCGGCGGTTTTTATTGCCGATTTGTGCACGTATCTGCACGTTCGTGGGGAGCATCTTTAGCTTGACTAAGACTTGTTCCGCGGCCAGCTTGTGCTAGCATCAGTCAATCAGTCAACAATCGCTTTGCATTACCCGCAACCACCAACTGAAAGTAACGACAGCTTGAGGTGAGATGGCCGCGCAAGACCGTCTGAAAGTACTGGTTGCCGACGATTCAGCCGTTTACCGCAAGCTGGTTGAACAAGCTTTTACCTCCGCCAATTATTCACTCCTGGTTGCTCGAAGCGGCCAGGAAGCAATCGATCTATTAGCCGAGCACCTCCCAGCCATTGTAATTACGGATTGGGTGATGCCCGATCTCACCGGCATTGAGTTATGCCAGCAGATTCGCGCAAGAAACCACAGTCCCTATACATACGTAATAATTTTAACCAGCGTATCCGACAAAGAGAATGTGGTGAAAGGACTGGCGGCCGGCGCGGATGACTACCTCACGAAGCCATTCCATCCTGACGAATTACTGGCGCGCGTTGAAGTCGGGCGCAGGCTCGTGGAATTGCACCGGCAAGTAGAAGCCAAGAATCGCTTGTTGGAAGAACTGGCGCTAACGGATTCCTTAACTGGCCTTCCAAACCGCCGAGCCATCGATGAATGGGCCCCCCGCCAGCTCAGCGGAGCGGCTCGCCACGGTTTCCCCTTCTGGGTCGTAATGGCAGATCTGGATAATTTTAAGAGCGTGAACGATTCCAGCGGTCACGACGCAGGTGATAAAGTTTTAAAGAGATTCGCGGAAATACTAAAAACCAATTCCCGGCGCTCCAATATCTGCGGACGCATTGGCGGCGAAGAATTTCTTTTCATTTTGACCCACGTTGACCAGGGAAACGTCGTGTCCGTGGTAGAGCGTGTTCGAAGACAGTTTGAAGAGCAGGATTTTTTCTTTGGGAACCGCGTAGTAAAGGTTACGGCGAGTTTTGGCATTTCCGGTTTTCAAGGCGAGCAGGGAGTTTTGCCGCCGGATTTCAGTTCACTCTTAAGCCAGGCAGATCTGGCGCTTTACACCGCCAAGCATCGTGGACGCAACCGTGTTGAATTCGCCCCCGAATAATTCCTATTGTCTCAGTTTGTATCGATCGTACTCCCAAACGGAACCCACTCCTTGCCGTCGAAACGTATCAGGAACAACTGCTTGATGGGTTGATAATCGGTAGGACTTGTGGTGATTTTGATACCGGGGCGAAGCATTCCCAGTTCAAGGTCCATACTCGCCGCTTGTCTCATTACGTTCGCACGCGTGAGATTGTCGCCGCACTTTTTCAAGACTTCCACCAATACTTGCGCGCGTTCGTAGCCGGCCACATTATCTTGGTCGCGCAGACTCGCCTGCGAATTGTACTTCTTCATCCAATCGAGAAAGTCGCGGACGGCTGGATCGTTTTGCGCCCGAGGAAACAACCAGCCTTTGGACCGCGCATTGGTAATGATACCGGCAGATTTCTCAAGACCGGCCGGATCCAGGAACGCTGCCACGGAGAGCGACGCATTCGGAATGAACTGCAATGGATGCCAGTCGTGATCGTACGCAGCTCTTATCGCTCGCGTAGCGAACGGCCCGATGGAGAAGTTGAAGAAAACATCGGCTCCGGAATCTTTGAGCGCAATGATTTGTGGATCGAGTGTTGCGTCCGATACCTGGTAAGTAACTTCCTTGACGATCAGCGTCGACGCCTTATTACCGAGTCCATCGCGCACTCCTGCAACATAGTCTCTGCCAGTATCGTCATTTGAGTAGAGCATTGCGATCTTTGCAGCAGGCTTGTTTTGCAGAATATACTTTGCATAGGCCAATCCTTCGCTTCGGTAACTGGCAAAAAATCCCATGGTCCAGGGAAAATGTGCGGGGTCATTGAAAACCGCGGAACTAGACTGTACGAATAATTGCGGAATTTTCTTTTCGTTCAAATAATCACGGATGGCAAGATTGCCTTCTGTTCCGATAGAGCTGAAAATTAGCAGGACTTTTTCATCTTCAACCAACTTCCGCACGAGATCAACTGACTTGGCCGCTTCCGAACCGTTATCCAGGCTGATAAAGTTTACCTTCCGTCCATTGATTCCGCCGTGGTCGTTAACCATCTGGAAATAAGCGTTTTCGGCGCGAGCGATAGTGGAATATTCCTTGGCCCAGCCCGTGTAGGGAGCGATGTTGCCGACTTTAATTTCAGTATCGGATGCCCCGGGGTCGTAGGATTTCTGTCCTGAAGCAGACGCCACAGTGAGCGCGCCGGCGAGCCACGCAACAATGGAACTACGAAACAACAATCTGTTCACGGAATCCATTTTCCGCTTAAGTTATAAACTTAGAACTTGCGCATCTATTCTGCGAATTTGCACATCTGTACGGTTGATGCTGAACGAGCGCTTATTTTGTACTTCATAACGCTTGACAAGCGCTAGGCCTAAGAATAATAAATACAGGGTTGGCCGGTTCCTGAACGGATTTGGAGGGCCTCGATGCAGACGTCGCGCAGAGACTTCTTCAAGGTAGCCGCTGTCGGCGGTGTTGCCGCCACCATCTTCGGTTTCGACCTCAAGCCCGCCTACGCCCAGCTGAAAGAATTGAAGATCGCGCGCGCTGCCGAGACGCGCTCGACGTGTCCTTACTGCGCCGTTGGGTGCGGCGTCCTTATCTACACTATCGGCGACAAGGCCAAGAACGTCACGCCACAAGTAATTCACGTGGAAGGCGATCCAGACCATCCTACCAATCGCGGAACGCTGTGCCCCAAAGGCTCTTCCCTCGAACAGGATATGCTGAACCCGCGGCGCTTGGTCAAACCGCAAGTTCGCAGGCCCGGCGCGACAGATTGGCAGGATATTTCCTGGAATGACGCGCTCGACGAAATTGCCCAGTGGACCAAGAAAACGCGCGACGCGACTTTCGTAGAAAAGGATGCGGATGGC
This sequence comes from uncultured Acidobacteriota bacterium, assembly GCA_963838475.1. GTDB lineage: Bacteria > Acidobacteriota > Terriglobia > Acidiferrales > UBA7541 > Palsa-295. The sequence goes on along the minus strand of CAWIRJ010000001.1, from coordinate 1,796,554 downwards.
CGTCCCGCGAATCGCTGCGAAGGTATCTCGTTTATTGGCGGCTGCACCGACACAAACGAGTTCAATTACCTGGTCGTAAAGGCAATGAGGAGTTTGGGCTTGGTGTATTTAGAAAACCAAGCCCGTGTTTGACACGGCCCCACGGTCTCAAGTTTGGGACCAACATTCGGACGCGGGGCGATGACCAACGGCTGGATCGACATCAAGAACACCGACATGATGTTGATCATGGGCGGAAACCCCGCCGAGAACCATCCCTGCGGATTCAAGTGGGCGATGGAGGCCAAGCGCAATCGCAATGCCAAGATAATTTCGGTAGATCCGCGGTTTACCCGCACATCTTCCACTGCTGACCTTTTCCTGCAAATTCGCGCCGGTACGGATATTGCATTCCTGGGCGGGCTGATTCGCTACGCAATCGAAAACAATCGCATCGCGAAGGAATACCTGGTCAATTACACCAACGCAGCTTTCATCGTTAAGGAAGGTTTCAAACTGCCGGAGGACGGGCTTTATTCGGGGTTTGACTCCGCGACGGGCAAGTACGATCTATCCACGTGGAACTATGAAGGAGTGGGTGGTTCCGGCGGCCAAGGAGGTGCAGCTGGAGCAAGTGGTCATGCACCGGAACCGGCACCGGGGAAGGTTGGTGGAGCAGCGCCCCCTCCCCATCTACCGCCGGATGTCGCCTACGACGTCACCCTTGAGCATCCGCGCTGCGTCTTTCAATTGATGAAACAGCAGTATTCGCGCTACACGCCCGAACTCGTGGAGCGGATTACCGGCATTCCAAAAGACCAATATCTGAAGGCCATCGATTTGTTCACATCGGTCCGTAAAGACGGCGACATGAAGAAAGTTGCGACCATTATCTACGCCGTGGGCTGGACCCAGCATACATTCGGGACGCAAATCATTCGCACTGCCGCCATGATCCAACTTCTTCTGGGCAACGTAGGAAGAGCTGGTGGCGGCGTGAACGCATTGCGTGGCCATTCGAACATTCAGGGCGCCACGGACATGGCCGGGCTTTTCGACAGTTTGCCTGGCTATCTGAAGGCGCCGGTTCCCGGAGACACGGATTTGGCGACGTTTCTGAAGCGCACCACGCCGACGTCGTCGAAACCAGCGCCATGGGGTTCGTGGAACTACTATTCAAACACGCCAGCATTTTTCGTATCGCTATTGAAAGCGATGTATGGCGACGCTGCGACAAAAGAAAACGATTTTGCATTCGGTTACCTTCCCAGGGCTGACCGCGATTATTCGTGGACGCACATCTGGGACGACATGTACAACGGCAAGGTCAAGGGCATGATGGCGTTCGGCATGAATGGCGTAATGATTGGGCCGGACACAAACAAGAACATCAATGCGTTGAAGAAGGCTGACTGGTTGGTGGTGGGAGAGATTTATCAGGACGAGACCAGCGAATTCTGGAGAGCTCCGGGAATAACGGCTGCCGAGCAAAAGACCATCAATACGACAGTGTACCGATTGCCGTGCGCTGGCTTCGCGGAAAAAGACGGAAGCATGACGAACTCGGCGCGCTGGGTTACCTGGAAATACGCCGCCGTTCCTCCCCCCGGACAGGCACGGCTCGACCAGGACATCGTCGCGCAGATTTTCCTGCGTGTCCGCGACCTGTACAAGAAAGAGGGAGGCAAGTTCCCCGACCCCATCCTGAATCTGAGTTGGGCTTACGCCGACTCAGCTCACCCATCGCTTTCTCAAGTGGCCATGGAGCTCAATGGCAAAGCGCTGGCGGAGCTGACAGATCCTGTGACGAAACAAGTGATTAAAGCTGGCCAGCAGCTCCCAGGTTTTGCGTGGTTGAAAGACGATGGCACCACCATGTGCGGCAACTGGATTTACTCGGGTTGCTGGACCGAAGCGGGAGCCCAGATCCAGCGCCGCGGCACCGAAGATCCGTCCGGGATGGGTGTGTTTCCAAACTGGTCGTGGTCGTGGCCGGCCAACCGGCGCGTGCTCTATAACCGCGCGTCGTGTAACCTCGACGGCAAACCGTGGGATCCAACACGGAAGCAAGTATGGTGGAACGAAGCGGCTGGAAAATGGGCCGGCAATGACGTACCAGATTTCAAGGCTGATTCTCATCCCAAGGATCACTTGGGGCCGTTCATCATGAATCCGGAGGGTGTCGGCCGATTATTTGCTCCTATCGGCGTGCTAGCAGATGGGCCGTTCCCCGAACATTACGAACCAATCGAAAGTCCGACCAAGAATCTGTTTCACCCAGAGCAATCGAACAATCCCTTGGTGAAGAAATTCAAGACTCCGTACGACAAGTTTGGGTCGCCGGAGGAATACAGCATCGTGTGCACAACCTATCGGCTGACCGAGCAGTATCACTACTGGACGAAGAACAATCCGATGAACGTCCAATTGATTCCCGAACCGTTCGTGGAAATTCCAGTTGAGCTGGCAAACGAAAAAGGAATTAGCGGGACGGATATGATTCATGTGATTAGCGCGCGTGGAACCTACACCGCCAAGGCTTTTGTGACACGCCGGCTAAAGCCCATGATGATCGATGGGAAAAAGGTCTATCAGATTGGGTTGCCCATTCACCAGGGATTTCGCGGAATCACGGAAGATGAGGGAAAAGATGCGCGCACTCCGGCGAACCTGCTTACTCCGGCGGTGACGGATCCAAATGCACATACCCCTGAATCCAAGGGTTTCCTCGTGAAGATCGAAAAGGCCTAGGAGCGAACCATGAGCCAGGCTTCAACCGAAATAATCCGGATTTCAGGGCATGCCGGTACCGTCCCAGGTGCAGGACTCAACCGCGAGTTTCAAGTCTGCAAACTCGTCGACACGACTACATGCATTGGTTGCAAAGCGTGCGAAGTAGCTTGCCTGGAATGGAACGGCTATACCTTCAGCGAAACCAAGTTCGACAACTCATACCAGACCATGCCGGAGACCGCGTGGAATTACTGGAACCTGATCAAGTTCAACGAACACGAACGCGACGACGGCACCATGATGCTGCTCATGCGCAAAGATCAGTGCATGCACTGCGAAGAACCGGGCTGCTTGGAAGCATGTCCGGCGGACGCGGCTATCGTGCAGTACGCCAACGGAATCGTGGATTTTCAGGAAGCGCACTGCATCGGCTGCGGCTACTGTATCACCGGTTGCCCGTTCAATATTCCGAAGTTCAGTCCCACGGCGCGCAAAGTTTTCAAATGCACGCTGTGCAACGATCGCGTGTCGGTGGGATTGGAACCGGCCTGCATCAAAGCTTGCCCCACGGGCTGCCTCCATTTCGGGACCAAGAATGAAATGAAGGAGCTGGCGCAGACGCGCGCGGACCAGCTTCGTGACGTTTCTGGATTCGCCGATGCCGGAGTTTACGATCCGCCGGGAGTGGGTGGCACTCACGTGATTTACGTGCTGCACGATGCCAAGAATCCGGAGTTATATGGCGGGCTGCCGAAAAATCCGCATATCCCCTATTCGGTTTGGCTGTGGAAAAAACCTCTGAAATGGTTGGGGAATCTGGCGATGATCGGCGGCATCGTGGGCCTGGCTTTGCATTACCTCCGAGTCGGGCCGAAGAAAGAGGAACCGATCCCGCCGGAAGATCGGGGGCCTTCATGAGTACGACTGATACGGTACGGCGTCCTCGAACGACTACGGCTTTCGATGAGGAACTGATCCCGCGTTATTCGTTTGTCGAGCGCGTGAACCACTGGTTTGGCGCAATAACGTATTCCTACTGTTTGATCACCGGGCTCGCTTTCTGGACGCCTTATCTTTACTGGCTGGCGGCAATTGTCGGCGGCGGGCCAACCGCGAGATTCTGGCACCCGTGGTTCGGTTTGTTCTTCACCGTTTCCCAGTTCTACATGTTCTTGCACTGGGGCGGCGATATGGAAGTGGATCACGACGATCGCGTCTGGGCCGATAACATCAAAGCCTACATAAATAATGAGGACGACAAACTCCCGCCAGTCGGACGCTTTAACTGGGGACAGAAAATCTACTTTTGGGCGATGGTCGGCAGCACCATTCTTCTGCTTCTCTCCGGCTTCGTGCTTTGGTACGTTGAAGCCGTTCCGTGGAGTTTCCGCGTTTTGCGCTATGTGGCGATTTTGATTCACGCTAGCGTAGCGCTGATCACTATTGGCCTCTTCCTCATTCACGTTTACATGAGCACGCTCTTGGAGGAAGGGAGCTTCGGCTCCATGGTTTACGGAACGGTTACGCGCGCTTGGGCTTGGACCTTCCACCGCAAATGGTATTACCAGGTCACCGGTAGATCCCGACCCAAACAATGACCCTTTCGCAGTGGGATCGCCGAATCCGGCGAGCCACCGAATTAACCTCGACCTACCCGTTCGGCGCTGAAGGGCTGCGCTTCTACGCGCGAGTGGCAACATTCCAGAAAAGCCTTTACGCGGAGATCCAGAAAGCTTTGAAGGATTCACCTCAGATTTCCGCCGACCGTCCTCTGCGCGATGAACTGGATTTTTTCCTGCTTCTTCCGCACTTTTCTTCATATCTATCTTTGATCCAGCAGATTGCTCCGGCGCCGCTGGGCCAAGCCGCCGCCGGTCTGGCGCAGAAAGGACCCGCAGCTTGGCAGCGCGCGATAGAAGATTTCTGGCACCGGGATCCGGGATTGGCGTCGGACACGGACGACGGAGAAGAACTGCGGGCCGGCGATTCGCTTGATACAAATGCATCAGAGCAATTGCTGGCGTGGATTTTTCTCCAGCCGTACGCGGAGTATCTTGCCGCTCACCGCGAGAACACGATAGTGGATGGAGCGCCCTCCACTTGTCCGCTTTGCGGCGGCAAGCCCGTCGTCGGCGTGTTAAGGAGTGAAGGAGACGGCGCGAAGAAGTCGCTGATTTGCATGCTCTGTGCGCACGAGTGGAATTTTCGAAGAATTTATTGTCCTGCCTGCGGTGAAGAGAGAGAACCGCAGATGGCGTTCTATTCAGCGCCGGAGATCGCGCACGTCCGCGTGGATGTGTGCGACACATGTCACACCTACCTAAAAACTGTCGATTTGACCAAGACAGGTCTCGCAGTCCCGGTGGTGGACGAGCTTGCGACGATTCCTCTGGACTTGTGGGCGCGCGAACACGGCTATCGGAAACTACAGATCAATTTGTTGGGAACCTGATTTGGCTCACGCTACGTGACGTGGTCGGCCGATTGTTCTACGCTGCCCGTCGAAAAAATCGATTCCAGCAAGTCTCACATCGAAACGGAACGATGGTGAGGATACGTAACAGACGCTCGAGACTTCCGCGCCGACGGGACCGGTAAACCGTCCGGCTGCCGCAGTTGGGGCACACCCGAAACGTGCTCTTGCTTTCTTCTTTTGACATAACAAACATCCTCGCTAAACGCTGAATTCAGAAGCTTACATCGTCAAATACCCTGATCCGTTAAATCGCGGTTAAAATTGAATTAGTGTTTGGCACGAATGTTAACCAGCAGTCATTTTCGGTTATTTCCGTCTGACTGTCAGAAAACGCCGGACTTACGTCTCACGTCTTTAGACAGCATTCATACGGATAACTCTTCCGACAATAATACTGGTATTACAGAGCGCGGGGGGGGCGCCGCTGTTGGATTGCTGAAATCATCTACAGCTAAAAAAATAAGCGGGTGAGCCTGTAAGCCGGATTCTGTCCGTCGCGCGCTAATGATCCCGACTTCTATCGAGACTCGTTAACGCGTAACGCGATGATCATTCCTCTAGGTCCCGGATCGCTCCGGGACTCAAGCAGCCTACCCGAGGGTCGCAGCAACCACTCCTTCGAGTGTTTGCTTACGGGCTGGGCCAGCCCTCCCCTCCTATTTGACCTTGCTCCACGCGGGGTTTTCCGTGCCCCGGATGTTGCCATCCGGGCGGTGGGCTCTTACCCCACCTTTTCACCCTTGCCAAATGTGCCGACCGTTAGAGGCGAGCCCCAGGTTTTGCCTGCGGCCTGCCGCCGAGGTTCAAGCGTCACCGGCGGTTTATTTTCTGTGGCACTTTCCGTAGCCCCGTTTCAGGACATGTTTGCGCATGCCTCAAAGGTAGCCCCCTGGCGTTACCAGGCGCGTTGCCCTTCACCCTGAGAGGCTGCCAGTGGCAGCTTCGGGGTTGTGGAGTCCGGACTTTCCTCCCGTCCATCCCGCTTTCGCGAAACGGACCGGCGATCACCCGGCTCACCCGCAAATGAATTATACGCTGTCATATGGCGGTCAACAATGAGGGATGAACCCGGCAATCATCGCGACATACGTGGAGGTTTATTTCGCGGAAACAAGCTTCTCGAACTGGTTCTCATCTAAGACCGAAACGCCGAGAGATTGCGCCTTGGCCAGCTTTGAGCCCGGATCGGCGCCGGCAACCACGTAAGTAGTTTTCTTGCTCACCGATCCGCCGGCTTTCCCGCCGTGCGCCGCTACCAGCGCTTCAGCAGCCTCGCGCGTGCGATTCGCGAGCGTGCCGGTAAAAACGAATGTCTTGCCGGCGAATTTCGCGCTGATCGGAACCGCGCGCTCTTCCTTCATGTTTACGCCGACGGCTTTCAGATGTTCGATGAGCTTGCGATTCGCCGATTCGGAGAAAAACTCCAGCACGCCTTCCGCGACTTTCGGCCCCACTTCTCCCACTTCCATTAATTGCTCCGCTGAAGCGGACGCCAACTTATCCATCGAGCAAAAATGCTCAGCCAGCAGTTGGGCTGTGCGCTCTCCCACAAACGGCATTCCAATCGCATAAATCAGTCGCGCCAAACTGTTTTTTTTGCTGGATGTAATTTCATCGATCAGATTCTGCGCGGATTTCTCTGCCATGCGGTCGAGGCCGGCGAGAGTTTCCAGCTCAAGCTTGTACAAATCTGCAAAGTCCTTCACCATGCCTTTCTCAAGCAGCTGATCGACAATTTTCTCGCCCAGCCCGTCGATATTCATCGCATGGCGCCCCGCAAAATGAAGAAACGATTCCCTCCTGCGCACTGGGCAAGAAACATTCACGCACCGATAAGCAATCTCGCCTTCCACATGATGCACACGCATCCCGCAAACCGGACATTTCTCCGGCATTTTGAATTCCTTCTCCTCACTTCCATGCTTCACCACTTTCAGGACGTGAGGTATTACTTCGCCCGCACGCTCTACAAGCACCGTGTCTCCTGCGTGAACCCCCAACCGCTGCACTTCATCCATATTGTGCAATGTGGATTTCACGACAGTGACTCCGCCGATTTGCACAGGCTCAAAAACCGCAAAAGGAGTCAGCACGCCTGTCCTCCCGACGCTGACTAGAATCTCTCTGACAACGGTGGTTTCCTGATGCGCCGGATACTTGTAAGCGATTGCCCAACGCGGGGACTTCGCGGTGAAGCCCACTTCATTCTGAAGTGCGATCTCATTCGCTTTCACCACGATTCCGTCGATCTCGAAGGGAAGCTTCTCGCGCTTCGACTCCCATTTATTAATATATTTGTCCACGGCCTCGATAGACTCGCAAACTTCCCAATCCTCGCTGACCTGAAAGCGAAGCTCCGAGAGCGCTTCCAGAATCTCAGAATGGCGCTTCTTCGGAGGACGCCCATCCACCAACAGATAGTAGGCAAAAAAATCGAGCCGGCGCGAGGAGGTGATGTTGGGGTCCAACACGCGCACAGAGCCGGCCGCGGCATTGCGCGCATTCGCATAGCGCTTGCCGCCGATAACGTCTTGCTGTTCGTTTAATCGCTCGAAGGCTTTACGCGTCATGATGCCTTCACCGCGGACTTCGAAACTGCCCGGTAATGCGGTCTTCTTTAGCCGCGCCGGATCCAACGTTAGCGGGATCGTGCGAATCGTTCGCACGTTCGCCGTTACATCCTCTCCGGTCCTACCATCACCGCGCGTAACCCCACGAACAAGAGAGCCTTTTTCGTACAACAACGACATGCTAAGCCCGTCAAACTTATGTTCCGTCGTATATTCGATCTTTTCGCGGCCAGTCGCTTGCCTCATGCGCCGGTCAAAATTAGCTAAATCCTCCATCGAGAACGCATTGTCCAAACTCACCATCGGCGTTCTGTGCTGAACTGTTTGAAATCCTTCGCGCGGAGCGCCGCCGAGTCGCTGCGTCGGAGAGTCCGAAGTAACCAACTTGGGGTTTTCGGCTTCTAATTGCTTCAGCCGCTTCATCAGACGGTCGTACGCCGCGTCGGAGATTTCCGGATCATCCGCGACGTGGTACAAATAATCGTGATGGCGTATTTCCTCTCGAAGATGCTGAATCTCTTTTACGACCTCGCTACTCTTGGACATGGAAACCCCGGAAGGATGCAGTCGGTTCGAGCATCCAAATATTATACAATGCGTCCTTGTCTCTCATAATTGGACGGACCCATGCCCCACGGCATCACTGACGCTTTGCTGATCTATAACCCGACGAGCGGGCGCCGACGCAACCGGCGTTTCGCTGAGATCGAGCAGAGCGTCCGCATACTCAAAGAAGCAGGCATTAATGTCGAATTGGCACCTACTGAGGCTCGCGGTCACGCTAAAGAACTCGCCCGCCACGCCGTCAAACAAAATCGCGGCATGATAATCGGCTGCGGCGGTGACGGCACGGTCAACGAAATCATTAATGGCCTGGCCGGGAGCCAGGTGCCGCTCGCTCTGCTTCCTGCCGGAACAGCCAATATCCTTGCTAAAGAACTGGGAATTCCGTGGGACATTCCCCACGCCGCGCGTCTGATTGCCGACGGCGTCATCCGCCGCATCGCCATTGGTGTCGCCATACCCGCGAATGGAAACCATTCCGCTAATCTTCCGCACGAGGGTCGCTACTTTCTTTCTGTTGGTGGTGCCGGTCCCGACGGTGCGATTGTGAATGCGGTTGACGAAGGATTGAAAAAACGGGCGGGAGTTATTGCCTACTGGGTTCAGGGATTCAAACAGCTCGTCAGCTACGGCTTTCCCGAGATGAACGTCCATTGCGACGGGCAGACGCGGCGAGCCTCCATCGTCGTGGTCGGCAGAACCGTAAATTATGGAGGTCCGTTTAAAATCACTACCGGCGCAAGTTTATTCGACGATTCTTTCGAGATGGTCACGAATTCCACTTGCAGCCGTTTTCGTTACCTCACCTGCTTGCCCGCGCTTTGGCTCGGGAAACTCCGTAAGATGCGCGGGATTGATGCCTGGAAAGCCAAAGAGATCAGGTGCGAACCTGTCGGCACTGGCGCGGTTTACGCCCAGGTGGATGGCGAACCAATTGGCCCGCTGCCTCTGACTTTTCGTATTGTGCCCAACGCGCTGTCCATCGTTACTCCCGCGGCATTGCGAGCATAATTCGCGGAGGTCCCAAGCCTGGATCCGATCACACATGCGCTGGCGTCGCTTACACTTGCGCGTGCCGGCAAAAATCACTTGCCGCAATACGGTACCGCAATGCTCCTCGTCTCTGGCGTCGCGGCTGACTTGGACTATTTAAGTTACTTTGGCGGCCCTGCCACTTTTTTGCGCTTCCATCGCACGGTGCTGCATTCCCTGGTTGGCTCGACGCTAATTGCGTTCGCAACCGTGGCCACATTTTTCGTTCTCCAGAAGACTTTTGGGTCGAAAGACCTCACGAGCGCTCCGACCGCAGTGCGTCCACCATCTGCCTTCGGCGTGGCGTTGCTCGTTTGCGCGATTGGCGCGTGCAGCCACATCCTCTTGGATCTGATAAGCGGCGTCGGCGTTCAACTTTTCTGGCCGTTTCGTCCAGGCTGGATCGTCCGCGAGCTAATCAGTGGTCTCGACCCGTGGATCCTAGCCTTGTTGGCAACAGCTATTCTGGCGCCAGAATTGTTTAGGTTGGTCAGCGAGGAAATAGGTGAACAAAAAAAGATCTCGCGCGGGCGCGGAGCCGCAATCGTTGCCCTCGGGATTCTCATTTTCTACGTTGGAGCTAGAGCTGCCCTGCACACACAAGCGATAAACTTGCTCTCCTCCCGCGAATATCACGGCAGGCCGCCTCTCGCATCAGTAGCCTTCCCACTGGCCGGGACGCCTTTTAGCTGGCGAGGAGTGGTCTCCACAGATGCCACAGTCGAAGAGTTACAGATTTCTCTACTCCCGGGGCGCGATTTCGACACCGATCGCAGTTTCGTCCGCTATAAACCGGAACCTTCGCCGGCGCTGAATGCAGGAGAGATTACCCAAGTCGCGAAGACGTTCCTTGCCTACGCGCGTGCTCCGTTCGCCAGCGTTATCCGCAAAGAAGATGGCTATCGTTTCGAATTGCGTGACCTGCGTTTCGCGCCGAACGATACAAGCCCCGAAAATATAATCGCCCGCGTCGATTTCAACAGAAACCTCCAAATCCAAAACGAAGAACTGCGCTTCGCATCCTCAAAAAATCCTTAAGCTTTTTATTCGATTGTCCAACATAATTTCTACTCTTTGGCAGGCGCGTCGCGAAACGTCAAGTGCGTCGCGATATACAGTACGATGAGGATCCCGACGATCCAGAGCGCGAACGCCTTGCTATGCGTCAGTAGAAAATCGAGCGCGGCGTCTCCATACAAAACAGCGAGCGCGCCTTCTATTCCGTAGCGCAGCCCACGGCCCAGCAAAACTCCCAGCACAAACGTCCGCAACGGAACCTGGAAAACACCCTCTGCGAGAACGAACGGCTTGAACGGTAGCGGCGGCGGCAATATCGCGGGGATGAAAATGCTTAAAAATCCATTTTGCTCCACCCAATTTTTGATTTTCCCTGCTTTCCCACCGGCGTGCCGATGAAAAAATGCTTCTCCACCTTTTTTTGCAAGCCAATATAGCCAAATGCATCCCGCTATCGAACCGATGGCAGCCATACCCGCGTAATACGGCATCCGCTTCGGATGCACATACGAAAGCTGAATTACCAATGCATCGGTGACAAACGGAAAGGAAAGCACTGAAGAATCCAGGAACGCGACCAGAAACAGTCCCCCGCCTCCCATCGTTTCGACGAGATGTTGCAGCCAAACCGGTAGCTTATGTGGATGCATTTGCCGAAATCTTCAAGATCAAATCGCAGGGATTGTAACAGACTGAGTTCGCGGGCTTTGAGAGAACGCGCTAACTCTCTCAAGAATTCGTAAATTTGCTCACCATAACTTCCTGCTGATGCATGGGAGAAAAGCTTTCACAACAATTCAACACGCGCGCAAGCACATTGTAATAAAACGAATTATTGTCGCTGTCTCTAAGATCGTCCGCCGAATCCCAAACCGAAATCGCCATGGCTTCGCGGCTCGATTTATCTTCGCCGTGCAGAACTAAAAGCACCCGAAATCCATTCAGCTTATCCATCGCGCCGGTAAGCGACTGCACCGTGGCCACAAATTCATCAACTTTTCCCTCACGAATGCGATAGTGGGTTACGCGGGCGACCATGGCGCCTCCGAATTCGAAAGAAGTTTGCGGGCGCGCTAATAATATGCCAGCTCGGCCAATTCGTAAACGACCAGCTCCTTGATGCACGCGCAGATTCGAAAATTGCTGATTCATCTCCGGTCAGATAGAATTCTTTACTTGAGTGCTCCGCACCTCTCCATGACTCTCCTGAATTCTCTGAATGAACGCCAGCGCGAAGCTGTGCTCACCACCGAAGGTCCGCTGCTGGTCCTGGCGGGTGCCGGCACCGGCAAGACACGCGTTATTACTTATCGCATCGCTCACCTGCTCGAACAAGGAATTCCCGGCAACACAATTCTCGCCGTCACGTTCACTAACAAGGCCGCGGAAGTGATGAAGCAGCGCATCATCGAGTTGTTGCGTTCCAGCGGACGTGATGCTTCCGATGTTTGGGTCTCCACATTCCATTCCTTTTGCGCGCGACTGCTGCGCCGTGAAGCAAAGAACCTGGGCCTCCCGCGCGATTTCGCCATCTACGATGACGACAACCAGAAAACTGCGATAAAACGGGCCATGGATCAGTTGGGATTCTCGGCGGAAGACTATCCTCCACGCAGCGTCCGCGCACAAATCAGCCACGCGAAAAATAACGGCATTACCGCTGACGATATGGAATCGGAAGCGGAACGATCTCGCGACCCGGACCGCAAAGACGTCGCCGCAATTTTCCGCGCATATGAAACGATGCTGAGAAACGCCAACGCCCTGGATTTTGACGACCTGCTGCTGCGCGCCGTGGAGCTTCTGCGCGAGCATCGCAAAGTTCGCGAAGCCTGGAACTCCCGGTTTCAATACTTGATGGTTGACGAATTTCAGGATACTAATCACGCGCAAGAAGAAATCGTGCGGCTGCTCGCCGGAACTCAAAAGAACGTCTGCGTGGTAGGCGATGAAGACCAATCCATTTACGGATGGCGAGGGGCGCGAGCTGGAAACCTGAAACGCTTCACCGAAGATTTCCCCGATGCCAAGATTATTCGTCTCGAGGAAAATTATCGCTCCACGCAAACCATCCTTGATGCGGCAGCCGCAGTCGTTGAACACAATACAGGACGTCTGGGCAAAACACTTCAAGCCACTCTCGGCTCCGGCGGTAAATTGCGTTTCTTTGAGGCCCACGACGCTCCGGCCGAAGCAGAATTCATATGCGGCGAAATCGCGAGCGTGGTGCGCAATGATCCGGACGCTCGCATCGCCGTTCTATACCGCACAGGCGCGCAATCGCGATCGTTCGAAGAGGTCCTCCGACGGCTCGGAATTCGCTATCGCGTCGTAGGCGGTTTCAGCTTTTACGAACGCGCCGAAGTTCGCAATGCCCTTGCCTACGTCCGTTTGCTTTTTCATCCCGAGGACGATGTTGCCCTTCTGCGCGTGTTGAACGTGCCTCCTCGCGGTATCGGCACCGTTACCGTTTCCATGCTGGAGTCGCGCGCCAGGGAAACCGGCCAGTCCCTTTGGGATGTGATCCGCTCCGGTGAATTTCTCACCGGCAAAAAATTCAGCGGAGCACTAAACTACTTTCGCCAAATGATGGAGGATCTCCAGACAGAATGCGCCGAGATGTCCCCATCGCATTTGATTGAAAGAGTGCTGGAACAAACCGGCTATCTCGATTGGGTCGAGCAGCAGGACAACCTGGAGCACACCTCTCGCGCAGACAACCTGCGCGAACTTGCCAACGCCATGGCCGAAGCCACCGAACAAGGCCAGACATTAGAAGACGTGCTCGATCGCGCCGCGCTAGTGGCTGATTCCGACGAGTATGACGAAACAATCCCTGTTTCATTGATGACCTTGCACAGCGCCAAGGGCCTCGAATTCGATGCGGTTTTTCTGGCTGGACTCGAAGAGGGCGTGCTACCCCACAGCCGCTCGGTCGATAAAACTGCCGATGTGGAAGAAGAGCGCCGCCTATTTTACGTCGGGATGACGCGCGCAAAGCAATCGCTATGTTTTTCGCGCGCCATCTACCGCCGTAGCTATGGTGAAGAGCGTTTGCGTGCTTCACTTCCTTCGCGGTTCCTCGGGGAAATTCCCGGCGAACTAATTGAAGCTGTGTCCGGCTCGCTCTCCGAACCCGGTGAAACTCGCCGTTATGAACCGGACCCCGATTACGCCGAGCGTTATTCTTATAGGCCGGAGAGACGCCGCACTTCCTACGGTCAAGCGCCCAAACCTCCGCGCGGCACCAAAGATCCCCTGATCGGTACGCGCGTACGCCACTCCAAGTACGGTGTTGGAACCATTATTGGAATCGAAGGCGAGGGCGAAGAGCGCAAGTTAACCGTAAGCTTCCAGAACTACGGCGCAAAAAAACTGGTTGAGCGTTACGCCAATCTCCAACTTGCCTAGCGTTAAGAGAATTCTTCTCAGCAGCCTAGCCTGTCTGCTGTAGGATGTGGGCGCGCTGCTGCCCCACTGCGACGGATGGCGTTTGACCTGATTGGGTTGAGCGGTTGCGCGAATCAACTGCACAAGGTAAAGTTTTTCTCTAACACCCGGGAAGGTGGCGATTGGGCGCACAGCTTTTTCGCAAAAAAGACATTGACCAGCTCATTACCGATTCGGAAGACCCCGAAAAACGTTTAAAGAAATCTCTTGGCTGGCTGAGCCTCACCTCGCTCGGCATCGGCGCCGTGATCGGCTCCGGAATTTTCACCATCGTTGGAACCGCCATCGCTGGACAAACGCTTCAATTCAAATCCGTTCTCAACGCGCCGCTTCTTGAATATCTGATTTATCACTCTGCGTCTTTCGGACGCCCCGGCGCAGGCCCGGCGATTGCTCTTTCATTTGTTCTGGTCGCGGTGGTTTGCGGGTTTGCGGCTCTGTGCTATGCCGAGCTCGCCGCAATGATTCCTATAGCCGGCAGCGCTTACACCTACACCTACGCGACGATGGGCGAATTGATTGCCTGGATCATCGGCTGGGATTTAATTCTCGAGTACGCGGTTTCTAACATGGCTGTGAGCGTTGGTTTCTCCGCGCACGTTGTGGATTTGCTGGATTGGTTCGGCATTCATCCTCCCATGCGATGGATTGTTCCTGCGTACCTGCCGAGTGGTTTGAGCGACTTGCAAGGCAATCCGCTTTATGGCCCCGGCTGGCATTTCGGTTTCAACTGGCCCGCGTTCATTATCGTAATGTTGCTTACAATCGTTTTGGTGCGCGGGATTCGCGAATCAGCAGAAGCCAACAACGTGATGGTCATGCTGAAGATTCTTGCCATTTTGATTTTCGTCGGATTCGGATTGCATTTCATTCATCCCAGCAATTGGCATCCATTCGCTCCCAATGGCTGGCCCGGAATTCTCACCGGCGGATCTATAGTTTTCTTCACTTATATCGGTTTTGACTCGGTCTCGACCGCAGCGGAGGAATGTAAGAATCCGAGACGCGATTTGCCGATAGGGATCATCGCCACCCTCGTAATCTGTACCATCCTTTACATTGCGGTCGTAGTGGTGTTGACCGGACTGGTTCCTTGGCACACGCTGATGGACGATGCGGCTCCCGTCGTCAACACCATGAAGCGGCTCCACTTCGGCAACGTGGAGGTTATCGTCCTGCTCGGCGCTCTGCTCGGCATGATTTCCTCGCTCCTCGTTTTTCAACTGGGACAAGCGCGTGTGTGGTTCGCAATGTCGCGCGATGGATTGCTGCCGGGCGTTTTTAGCCACGTACACAAGACATTTCGCACTCCGGATTTTTCAACCTGGGTCGCTGGTTTTCTGGTCGGTATTCCCGCGGGCTTGTTAGATATTGGAACGCTCGCTGATCTCTCCAATATCGGCACGCTCTTTGCGTTCGCGCTCGTGGCCGGAGGTGTTTTAATTCTGCGCTACACGCAGCCTGAGCGCCCGCGTGCTTTTCGCGCGCCCGGTGGTCCAATCGCTCCGGTTCTCACCATCCTCACCTGCTTGCTGCTGATGGCCGGACTGCCCATCACCAACTGGATTCGTTTTATCGTCTGGCTAATCATCGGTTTGATTTTTTATTATTTCTACGGACATAAACACAGTCAGCTTTCAAACGCTGCCTTGCAAGCGGCTGCGGAGAAAAAGCGATAATGCGCGTACGGCTACTCGCGGCGCTGGCCCTCATCGCGTTGATTGTGGCCCTCAGTTCGCCGGCTTCCTTTAGCTGGGGAGAGAACGCGGACCGGCTGGTCGCCAATAAAGCCGTGGACACTTTACCGGACGAGATGCAGCCGTTTTTCCAGGCGAATCGCCAGTTTCTGGTTCAGCACATCACCGATCTTCAAGAATCGTTACCAAAGAGCGTAATTCCGTTCGAGCATCCACGTTCCGCCGATTTCGTAGAGCTTGACCACTATGGACCCTTTCCTTTTTCCGCGCTTCCTCGCGACTACAACCACGCGGTCTTGAAATTCAATCGGCGCGCACTTGAGCAACACGGCTTACTTCCCTGGGACGTGGGACTTTACAGCAAGCGCTTGACCGATGCTTTCCACGATCACAATTGGAGCGAGGCGAAACTCTCTGCGGCTGTGCTGGCTCATTACGTCACCGCGGCGCACGACCCTTTCAAGACGACAATTAACTTTGACGGAAAACTTACGGGCCAGCCTGGTGTCAACGACCGCTTCGGCACTGGACTGGTCGATCGTTATCAGCTCTTTTTCTTTGTAAAACCAGGCGAGGCCGTTTTCATCCACGATCCCACGGACCACGCCTTTGAAATCTGTTTGACCGCTCACTCTTTGCTCGAAAGCGTGCTTCTTGCCGATCGTCGCGCTCACACAGGATTAACCGGTTATACGGATGAATATTACGATCGCTTTTATGCGCAGGCTGGGACGCTGCTGGCAAGTCAACTTTCCGATGCGGCGACTGACGTAGGTTCATACTGGATGACCGCGTGGATCAACGCGGGCCGTCCGCAACTTCCATCGCAGTAAACTAGCAATGGTTACGGAAACAATCCGACCTCCCACACCGATCGACAATCTCCCAAAAGCAGAATTGCATCTGCATCTCGAAGGAGCTATTCGCCCGCAGACAGCTATACAGCTTGCTGCGCGTCACGGCGTCGCTTTGACCTCTGAAGACGTCGCTGCCCGCTACACTTACTCTGACTTCCGAGGATTTTTGGAAACGTTCAAATGGGTCACTTCGTTCCTACGGGATCCTGAAGACTACGCGCTTATTACACGAAATCTTGCAGAAGAACTGGTAAAGCAAAATGTCGTCTACGCCGAGATTACTATTTCCGCTGGAGTAATGCTTCGCCGCACGCAAAATGTTGAGGCAAACTTTCAGGCCATTCACGAAGTCGCTCAAAGCGTTCCTTTCAGCCGCTTGAAAACGGCCTGGATTTTTGACGCCACGCGACAATTCGGCCACGACGCGGCTATGGAAGTGGCGCGTTGGGCCGCTAAACTTCAGTCGTCTGGAGTTGTTGCCCTCGGAATGGGTGGTGACGAGCTGGCTTTTCCGACTGTCAACTTCCGCCCCGCATTTGATTACGCGCGCCAGCAGGGATTGCGCGCCGTTTGCCATGCCGGAGAAATCGGGGGGCCGGATTCCGTGCGTGAAGCTATCGAATTGTTAGGAGCGGAGCGAATCGGGCATGGAATTGCCGTCATGCGCGATGAGGCTTTGGCAAACTCGCTTGCTACGACCGGACGCGTCGTGCTGGAAAATTGTCTCACCAGCAATTTATGCACTGGCGCGCTTGTCAAACAAACCGGAAACCCAGCCGCAACTCTGAATGACCACCCCTTGCCGAAGTTTCTTAAGCGCGGAGTGCCAGTCACCCTTTCCACCGACGATCCCGGCCTGTTTCACACCAATCTGCTGTCTGAGTATTCTCACGCAGCCTCCTTGGGTCTTTCGAAAGAACAACTGGCGCAACTCGCGGAGCAAAGTTTCCTTTCTGCTTTTCTTGCGCCGGAAGACAAACGCCAGATGCTGGTCGATTTTCGTGCCGCGGTGAAATCCGCCGGACTGGTATAATCCCGTTATGAAAGCACATGTTTGGGTAATGCTGAAATCGACGGTCCTTGATCCTCAGGGCCAAACGATTCAACGCGCGCTTGGCTCTTTGGGTCACACAAAGGTTAAAGATGTCCGCCAGGGAAAATTCTTTGTGCTGGCGCTCGATGGAATGTCCCGCGACGAAGCCAAGTCAGAAGTCGAACGAATCGCCAAAGACGTGCTTACAAATCCCGTAATTGAAGAGTTCCGCTTCGATATTGTCGAGTAGCCCAGTACCGGTACCTCTTTTGAACATGCGTCGCTGGCGGCGTTTAGCCCATCAAAATCTGTGCTAACCTGAAAGGGTTGGACTTGCCTCAGTTTTCGACTCTGTAGGCCAATTAGGAGTTCTTACTGTGTGCGGAATTGTCGGCTATATCGGCCCTAAACGCGTTGTGCCGCTCATACTCGACGGCCTGAAACGCCTGGAATATCGCGGGTACGACTCAGCGGGCATCGCCGTGGTCGGGGAAAATGGGGGCTTGAACATTCGTCGCGCGCCCGGCAAATTGCGAAACCTCGAAGAGTCTATCCGCATCACTCCGCTGGACGGCGTTTACGGAATTGGCCACACACGCTGGGCCACGCACGGGCGGCCCACCGAAGAAAATGCGCATCCCCACCGCGACTGCACCGGCGAAATCGTTGTGGTCCACAACGGGATTATTGAGAACTATCTGGAACTGAAACACCAACTGATCAAAGAAGGCCACAAGTTTGTCACCGAAACCGACACCGAAATCATTGCGCACCTGATTGAAAAATATTCAAAAGACACTTCGCTGGAAGAAGCCGTTCTGAAAACCGTGAAAGTCATGAGTGGAGCCTACGCGCTGGTTGCGCTCTCCACGCGGGATCCACTGAAGATCGTAGCCGCGCGCCTCGGTCCGCCCATCGTCGTAGGACTGGGAGAAAACGAATTCTTTGTCGCCAGTGACATTCCAGCAATCTTGCAACACACGCGAAATGTCTTCTTCCTGGGCGACGGCGAAGTGGCTGTGCTCACTCCTCAAGGCGTCCATCTGATGGATTTCGAAAGCCATGCAATCAATCGTCCCGTTCAACACGTGACCTGGGACCCGATCATGGCCGAAAAGGGCGGCTTCAAACATTTCATGCAGAAGGAAATTTTCGAGCAGCCGCGCGCCGTGCGTGACACTCTGCTCGGACGAATCTCGCAGGAAACCGGAAAAATCTTCCTCGATCAGATGGATATCACCGAACAGGAATTTCGCGATTTTCAAAACGTCAAGCTCATCGCCTGCGGCACCAGTTGGCATGCTGCGTTAGCCGGAAAATTCATGATCGAGAAGTTGGCGCAACTGCCGGCTGAGGTGGACTACGGCAGCGAGTTTCGTTATCGAGATCCCATCATCGACAGTAAAAGCCTGGCGATCGCTATCAGCCAATCCGGCGAGACCGCCGATACGTTGGCCGCTGAGCGCGAAGCACGTCAAAAAGGCGCAAAAGTTCTCGGGATATGCAACGTGGTCGGCTCCATGCTAACGCGCGAAGCCAATGGCACGATCTACACCCATGCCGGGCCGGAAATCGGCGTCGCCTCCACCAAGGCATTTACCGGCCAGCTCACCGCCCTCATGCTCACCGCTCTGTATCTCGCTCAAGTACGCGGAAAATTGACGCCAGATTCGGCGCAGAGCCTGATGCAAGAACTCACGCGTGTCCCGCATAAAATCGAATCTATTCTCCAACGCGACGCTGCACTCGAAGAACTCGCCCGCTTGTTCTTCCGCCACACCGACTTTCTATATCTCGGCCGCGGCATTCATTATCCAATCGCTTTAGAAGGTGCGCTTAAGCTGAAGGAAATTTCGTATATCCACGCGGAAGGTTATCCCGCCGGCGAAATGAAGCATGGCCCCAACGCACTAATCGACGAGAATTTGCCCGTCGTAATTATTGCCACGCGTGACGAAGGCGATCCCGCCTCAATGATCCGCTATGAAAAGACTATTTCCAATTTGCAGGAAGTGAAAGCGCGCGATGGAATTGTGATCGCCATAGTAACCGAAGGCGATAAGTTAGCTCGCGAGACCGCTGACCACGTCGTCGAAATTCCGGCGGTCCCCGAGCTTCTTGCGCCAATTCTCGAAATCGTGCCACTTCAACTTTTGGCCTATCACATCGCGGTCCGGCGAGGCTGCGACGTGGATCAGCCACGCAACCTTGCCAAGTCCGTCACGGTTGAATAAATAAGCCGCGCTCCTTCCACTTTTATCCGCGGTGCCCTAAAATTAGGAAATGATAGGCATTCGCCTTTTTCCGTCCGCATCCCGGCGATTTATTTCCTGCGCATCAGCATCGCTCCTGATTCTGATCCTCGTCGCCTCCCGTGTACCAGCCGCGCAATCCCAACAGTCGAAGGGCGGGGCCTCTCATCTGGATGCCGTCGAAATTTCCGGCTCGAAGAAATTCACCTCGCAGCAGATTGCCGCGGCAGTTGGTTTGCGCGCCGGCAACATCATCACGCGCGAGGATCTTCAAGGCGCCGCCGACAAGCTCGCCGCGCTCGGAGTTTTTTCCAACGTGCAATATCACTTCACCACTGTGGAATCTGGAGTACGCGCGACTTATGACGTTTCCGACGCAACTACCGTCGCGGTTACCTTCGATAATTTCCCCTGGTTTAGCGACGATGAATTAAACGCCGCTCTCAAACGCTCGGTTCCCCTCTTCGACGGCAGCGCTCCTCAAGGTGGCGCGATTCTCAACGCCATGTCCACCACGCTTGAAAATCTCGTTCAATCACGCGGAGTATTGGGAACTGTCTCGCATACGCTTGTAAATTTCCCGTTGGGCGGCCAGCGCATGCAATTTCGAGTCGAAAACGCGGACATCACCGTCAAAACCATCGAATTCTCCGACCCGCTCGCTACTAGCGATCTCGCCGTGCAACAAAGCACAAGCCAGTTGATCGGCAGGCCTTATTCCAGAAGCGCAATCGAGCTTTTCGAATTTGAGCAAGTGCGCCCAATCTATTTGACGCACGCATTTCTGCATGTCCAATTTGGCGCGCCCACGGCCCAGGTCGCAACCGCCGGCGCGCAACCCGGCTTGACCGCCGTTGTGGTTACCATACCTATCACCCCGGGGCCCGCGTACAAATGGGGCGGCGTCGCGTGGAATGGGAATACTGTAATCCCTGCACCGGAATTGAACTCACTCATAACTCTGCGACCTGGTGAGATCGCTGACGGAAATAAAATTATCGCGCTATGGGACGCGGCTCGATCGCTTTACGGTCAACACGGATATCTCGACACCAAGTTAGAACCCCAAACTGAGTTCGACGAACAAGCAGGACGCGTTGCATATACCGTCACCGTTACCGAAGGTCCGCAGTACCGCATGGGGAATTTAGTCCTCAGCGGCCTGTCGGTCGACGGCGAAAAACGCATTCGCGCCGCATGGCGCATTCCGCCGGATGCAGTCTTCAATGAAAAGACTTATGAAGATTTTCTAGACACCGGCGTAAAACAGGCTTTCGCTGGAACCCCGGTGCATTACGAAAAAATCGGCCGCTTCCTTCAGGAAAATTCCGGGACCAATAAAGTGGATGTGCTTCTGGATTTTCAGTAGACAACTTTAAGCTATACTCGAATTGATATGAATGTTGGACCAATTCCGTCCGTACCAACCGCGGCGCGATCGCTTCAATCGGATCAAGCCGCTATCGCCAAAGAGCGGCGCCTTATCGACTCGTTGAGATCGGTCGATTCCCTGCTGGTTGCTTTTTCCGGTGGCGCTGATTCAGCTTACCTCGCGTGGACTGCGCATAAGGCTTTAGGTGATCGCGTTTTGTCCGTTACGGCCCTTTCCGCAAGTTTTTCGCGCCACGATCGCGAACAAGCTGAAAGGTTCGTTCGCGAGAGCGGAATTCGCCACGAGTTTATCGCGACCCACGAGTTCGAAAATCCGCTCTACGTTGCAAACAATGCCGACCGCTGTTACCACTGCAAAGATGAGCTCTTTGATCGCATGAAAGCGCTCGCCACTGCCCGCAATTTCCACGCCATCGCCTACGGAATCAATGCAGACGACTCCCACGATTTTCGTCCTGGCCATCGCGCCGCGCATGAACACCGCGTGCTCGCCCCTCTGCTTGACGCAGCTCTATCCAAGCCTGAAATCCGCTGGCTCTCGCAACGCGCTGGCCTTGCTACCTGGGACCGCCCAGCCTCCGCATGTCTTTCCTCCCGCGTTCCCTACGGCACCGAGGTGACGCCGGAATTGATGGATAGGATCGATCGCGCCGAAGCCGCCTTGCGCGACATCGGTTTTCGGCAATTTCGCGTCCGCTCCCACGGCGAGCTCGCGCGAATCGAGTTTGCTCAGGATGAATTGTCGCGTGGCCTGGAACCCGCGGTAACCCGCCAAATATTAGCCGGCGTGAAGCAAGCCGGCTTCTCCATCGTGACCATCGATCTCGAAGGATATCGTCAAGGCTCGCTTAATTCTCTCCTTAAAATTAGATGACGGAAGCACACTCGTCCCTCGCCGCCATGCTTTCACGGAACTTCCAGTTGCACCTTTTCGTATAACTTGATAGGAAGGGTGCTCGGTAATCATTCTTTGTACGCCGAAAACGAATCTAAATGACGCAATCGAACAGGAATGCTTGGCTGGCAATCGTCGCGCTCTCGATGAGTGCAGTCGCAGGTTGCGCTTCACATTCGGACGTAGAAGGCAGCTTCGATCGCCAATTTACAGTAAATGGCCCAGTCAGCTTGGAGCTCACTAGTGGCAAAGGTGACGTTCACATCACCTCGGGTCCTCCGGGCGAAGTTCGCATTCATGGTGATATCAGTGTCAAAGCATGGTCCTCGGAAAGTGCACGCCGTCGCGTTCAGCAGATGGAAGCGAATCCGCCGCTCTCACAGGAAGGGAGTCTGATTCGCATCGGCAGTGGGAAACAGAGCGGTCGCGAGGCTGATGTGGACTACACAATCATCGTTCCCCACGATACCCAGCTCCGCAGCATGGCGGGCTCGGGAGATTTGGAAGTTCAGGGAATCGAAGGGCCCGCAAATTTCACCTGCGGCTCCGGAGATGTCCACGCTTCTGAAATTAACAAAGACGTGCAAATCGTTTGCGGCAGTGGTGATGTCGTCCTCTCTCAAGTAAAAGGCCAGGTACAGGTCAACACTGGGTCCGGCGACGTAAGTCTGGAAACAATTGGCGGCCAGATCCGCATCCAGACAGGTTCCGGCTCCATCGAGATAACCAATCCGGCACAAGCTTTGGAAGCAAGCACCGGCAGCGGCGATGTCACCATTAAGGGAACAGTGGGGGACATTCGCGTGCGTACTGCTTCTGGTGACGTTGACGTCGAAGGAAACCCGGGTGAGTCAAACTATTGGGATTTTCATACGACTTCCGGCGAAGTCGTGCTTCACGTGCCGTCGAACGCCAGCTTTCGTCTCTACGCGCGTTCAAAATCGGGCGATATCGATGCCGCTATCCCCATCATGATGGAAGGAACCGCCGCCAAACATGAATTGCGAGCGCGTATTGGAGACGGCAAAGCGCGCGTGGAAATCCAGACATCCTCCGGAGACATTTCTCTTCACTAAGCTTCATCTATCGTGAATCGATACACACCTATCGCGTTCTTTCGCGTTAGAATTGCTGAATACAGGATGCACTCGATTTATATCATTCCAACCCTTGCGATCTCGCTGATGTTTAGCCCGTCGGCGTTTTCGCAAAAACCGCCATCTAGCGCCCAACAACCCAAGGATTCGACCGCCAATAACTCCAAGCAAGACGCGGACGCCGAAGCCCAATTGCAGAAAGCCATTGCCGACGCCGGAAACGATCGCGCGGCTCTTGTGCGTAACTTGAAAAATTACCTGGTTCGATTTCCCGATGCTCCGCGAAAGGCGGGCGTATATCGCGCGCTCATCGAATCTTGCCAGCAACTCCAGGAAAACGCGTGCGCCCTCGATTACGCCGAAAGGCTCGTGGCTGTTCATCCCGATGATTCTGAAATGATGCTCCTCGCCATCGGCCTATTGCAGAAAGAAGGCAGCGAGGCCAGTCTGACTCGTGCGGCCGGCTACGCTACGCGCGTGATCGATCGCATTGAGAAAACTCCGCCAGACGAAAAATCTGCGCGGATATCGCAAAAGGATTGGCTGGCGCAGCAAGATCGCTTCCGGACGGCTCTATACAGCCTGCGCGGCCAAATCGAAAAATCTCAGATGAACTACGACGCCGCCACGAAGGATTTTCAGCAGAGTTATTCGCTGCATCCCAATGCTATGGCGGCGGAACAACTCGGCGAAATAGCCGAAATGAGGAACGATTACGCGAAAGCGATTGAAGAATACTCCCTCGCCTTCGTGCTCCCGGAGGAGGGTCCGTCGGGAAAAGTCGATCGTCGTGAAGTGCGAATGAAGCTCGGAAATGTTTGGCGGCGAATACACGGGACCGATCAGGGTCTCGGCGAGCAAATTCTCTCCGTGTATGACCGCCTCGACACGACACCTGCCGTCACATCGCCCTGGGCTCGAAACAAGGGCGCCAAGGATTCTTTCGCATTTGTGCTGCGCAACCTCGATGGTTCTCCTCTTCCTCTCTCGCCATTGAAAGGCAAAGTCCTCGTGCTGAGTTTCTGGGCAACCTGGTGTGGTCCTTGTCGCGAGCTTGAACCGGAGTTTGTGCAAATTGCAAAAAACTATACGGGCAACACGAATCTGGCGTTCTACGCAGTCAACACCGATGAAGATGAAAGCCTGGTGCCGGGGTTTCTGGCCAAAGAAAAATGGAACGTGCCGGTCGTTTTTGCCGATGGCCTGGATGATTTTATGAACGTAAATTCTTTGCCGACCGTAATAATTCTCGACCGCTCAGGAAAAATTGCCTTTCGCATGGATGGATACCCCCCGGAAGGCTTCACGGAATCCCTGACTGCGGCTATTCAGGAAGCTCTTAACCCCGCAAAACCATCGGCAAACTAAAAAGCATTAGGCACCTTGAGTCACGCGTTTTACATCCTGTTGCGCGGCGTTGCGAGCCGCCAGGATTGTGTTCACGTGAATCTGCACGGTATCCTCAACGCGGCGTGCGTATCCTCCAGCCAAAGTAATCGCCACCGGAACTTTGTTGCGACGCGCATAATCGAAGACCAGAGCATCGCGACGCTTCAACCCTTCCATCGTCAGAGCTAATCCTCCTAGCTGATCTTCGCGATATGGGTCCGCCCCCGCGATATAGAAAAGTATTTCCGGCGTGAAATGCCGAAATGCTTCCCGCAAATTCCGTTCAAGGATGAAGAGGTAGTCCTCGTCGCCAATCCCGTCGGGCAGATCGACGTCCACGGTAGAAGGCGGCTTGGGATACGGATAGTTGTGCTCCTGATGAATCGATAGTGTAAACACATCTCCGTCCCCTCCGAATATCGACGCCGTGCCGTTTCCCTGATGTACATCCGTGTCCACGACCATGGCGGTCTGAATGGCCCGATCGAATTGCAAGCGGCGTATGGCGACCGCTACATCGTGGATCACACAGAACCCTTCGCCATGATCCGCATAGGCATGATGGAAACCACCGCCGATGTTCGCTGACCAACCATCCGCAAGTGCCCGCTGGCCCGCCAGAATCGAACCGCCCGCCGCAAGCCAGCAGGCATTTACAAGCTCCTTTGAGTAGGGGACCTCCAGGCGGAGAATTTCCGTGGGCGTAAGAGAGCCATGTTTGAGCTTGTACACATAATCTTGTGAGTGAACTCGCAGGATGTCTGCGTCCGCCGCCGGTTCTGGTGACAGAAAATCGTCGTCCGACGCAATTACATCGGCAAGAAGTTTGTCGCGCACCAAACGATATTTCTGCGATGGGAAAACGTGTGCGCCCAAATTCAAATCGTATCGCTGATCGTAAACAAGTTTGAACGGCAGGAACCGCAGCATGGTTCGCCCAGACTACCGCGAAGTTTTTCAGAACTCAAATACTTGAATGCGGTTCGTAAGAGACGCAATGCGCCTTGTGCGCCCCATCTTCGCTGCGTTATCATGGCTGCTCAACATGCGCCGCGCTCAAGCCATTCTCGTTATCATCGCGCTGCTCGCCACGCCATTGGCATTGTTGGCCCGCGGCGCGCAAGGAAGTATGTCCGGTTGCGCAGGAATGTGTTGCCCCACCCATGGGTCACATGCGGCCCGCGTACTTCACGAGAAGATGCTATGCCATCACGGCGAAGCCGGACACTTTTTCGAATGCACCATGACACCCGGCCATCATGGGATCGACTACGGTTTTATCTCCACTGTAGCGCCCACTACTCCGTCGGCCGTTGCTTCCGTCGGCTGCCCTGATCTTCGCCGTGCGGTCGCCAGCCAGTTCCGTGAAGTTGCGACCTCCGGTTTTCTTTCAACTCCGCTTCAACCTCCGAGAGTCTAAGCGTCGTCCCGCGGTTGCAGAAACCCAAAAAATATGGACTCGACGGAGGATACTTGTGCGAAAGCTCTTATTCTGTCTTTTTTTAGGTGTTGGTGTACTCTCTGTTTTTTCTACCTACGCAACTATTTTTGGGAAGATTCAAGGGATCGTTCACGATCCGCAGCACCGCCCAATATCGGGAGCCACAGTTAAGCTAGAGGCGATAACGTCGGACTGGTCCCAAACTACACAAACGAACGACAACGGTGAATTTTTATTCACAAATGTCCCGGTGGGCGATTACAAAATCACGGTCACTCAGCCGAAATTTCAGACCGCCGAGCAAACCGTTACGGTCGCGTCAAACTCCTCTCCGATTCTCCACTTTCAGCTAGCTATCGCGAGCGTGAATCAAACAACCGTGGTTGTCAGCGCAGCAGAAGTAGCCAATGTGGATTCCGTTACTCCCACAACCATGGTCGATCGACAGGATATAGCCCTAACTCCCGGTGCCGACCGCACCAACAGTCTCGCCATGATTACCGACTACGTGCCCGCCGCGTACGTGACCCACGACATGTTGCACATGCGTGGCGGCCACCAAGTGGACTGGCTGATTGATGGCGTGCCGATACCCAATACAAACATCGCCACCAATCTCGGTCCTCAAATTGATCCCAAGGACATTGATTATCTCGAAATTCAACGCGGCAGCTACGACGCCGACTACGGAGATCGCACCTACGGAATCTTTAACATCGTGCCCCGAAGCGGTTTCGAACGAAACAATGAAGGGGAACTGGTTACCAGTTTCGGTAACTGGTTTCAAACTAACGACCAACTGAACCTGGGTGGACACACCGAGCGTTTCGCGTATTACGTAAGCCTCAACGGCAATCGCAGCAATTACGGTTTACAAGCTCCGATCGGCCAAGTTGTGCACGACGCGGAAAATGGCTATGGCGGGTTCGCATCCCTCATTTTCAACCCGAATCCCAAGGACCAATTTCGCGTGGTCACTTCTCTACGGCAGGATTATTACCAAATTCCCATCGATCCGAACCCCAACTCACCCGGAAACCAGGTCTTTCCCAGTTACGGTCTCCGCGATAGCGAACGCGAACCCGACGCCTACGTTACCTTCTCCTGGGTCCACACGTTTAACCCAAATCTGATTATGACCCTCTCACCGTTCTATCATTACAATCAGGCCAGCTATAACGCATCACCCAACGATGTGCCGGTAGTCACAGATGTGCGCCAGACTGCCAATTACGCAGGCATGCAGGCGACATTGGGCGCGACTTTTTGGAAAAACAGCCTACAAGTAGGACTCTACGGATTCGCTCAGCACGAAAGTAATTATTTTAAGAACGTCTTTACCGTTTGCACTCCGCCGAACAATCCATCCTGTCAGAACGTTCCCGCTTCCTCTGCTGCGATAACCGGTGGACTAGCCGAGGCGTTTATTAGCGACAGATTCAAGGTGACCTCCTGGTTGACCATAATCGCGGGGCTTCGCCAAGCGCATTTCTACTCGCCCCCGTTCGAAACTAATCCTCAAATCGTGGAGAACGCCACCGACCCTCGCGTCGGAGTAGCCATCCGGGTTCCCAAGTTGAACTGGGTTTTTCGCGGGTTTTACGGCGAATATTACCAAGCTCCTCCCCTGTTGACTGCCACAGGTCCGCTGCTCGATTTAGCTAACAGTCAGAACCTAACGTTCAGCGGCCTGCGCGGCGAACGGGATATTGAATATCAGTTCGGCGTCACGATTCCCTATCACGGATGGGCTCTGGACGCCGATACTTTTCAAACCCGTGCTAGGAATTGGCTCGATCACAATAATATCGGAGAATCCAATATCTTCTGGCCGATAACCTGGGATCACGCGCTAATTCAAGGCTGGGAACTGACATTGCGTTCCCCGCGTGTTTGGAATCGCGGGCAGTTTCATCTGGCTTATTCGAATCAAATCGCGCAGGCCAGTTCGCCGATAACCGGAGGGCTTGATCTGCCCCCGCCTGTGACGCCGGCATGCCCACTGTATATACCGCCTGGATTGGCACCGGTCGATCACGACCAGCGAAACACGCTGAACGTGGGTTTCAACGCCAGCCTTCCGTGGCAATCGTACGCTTCGACCAACGTTTACTATGGGTCGGGTTTCACGAATGGAATGCCTGGCGCTCAATATCCCGGCGCGTATTTACCGCAGCACACTACTTTTGACATTTCGTTGGGGAAAACCTTCCGTGAGAAGTACACCGTGTCCCTAACGGCTTTGAACGTCGCGAACCGGCGTGTTCTGCTCGACAATAGCTTGACGTTTGGCGGATTCCACTTCAATGATCCGCGCGAAATCTACGCCGAGTTTCGCTGGCGCTTTCACTACTAGGCCGCAGCGAACAACCCATTTGACTGCCGGGCGGCAAAACGCATGAAGCTCATGGATCGTGGCGTTTCAGCCAGTCGCCTATTTCCGTGACGACGTTGCGGCGCTGTTCGGCCAATTGAGGAAAGTGCGGGGCGCCGGGATAGGTGACCATGCGCACGGTTTTTCCGCGCTCGGCGAGCAGTACGTAGAATTCACGCGCCTGGAATGTGGGCACTCGTGCATCCGCTTCGCCATGCAGGATCAGCAAAGGCGTGGTGACTCTGTCCACGAACATCACTGCAGAAAACTGAAGCATGGGTGTCGGATCTTTTTCCTGTAAGCGGGCGTCGTAATCGACTTGCCACAAGTCGCTCGTGGGGATGAAGCTGAGCCAGTCAGTAATTCCGGCACCTTCAATCGCCGCTTTGTAACGATTGGTTTGCGTGACGGTCCACGCAGTCATGAAGCCGCCGGCGCTCCATCCGAAAATGGCGAGGCGGTTAGGGTCTGCCCAGCCTTGGGCGACGGCAAAGTCAGTGGCGCTATCAACGTCGGAGTAGGCGCGGTCGCCGAAGTGTTGATAAATCGCAGCCAAAAATTCGGCGCCGTAGCCTGTGGAACCGCGATATTCCGGCTGCAAAACCAGGTAGCCCATTCCTGAAATCGAGCGAACGAGGAAATCGAACGCGAAAGCATCGTTACTTTCCGGGCCCCCGTGCGGCAAAACCACGAACGGATACTTCTTGCTTGCGACATAGTCAGCAGGGAATGTCGCAATTCCCTCGAGCTTGATTCCATCCTTCGAAGTCCAACGCACGGTTTTCACTTCGCCGAGATTTACGTTGGCGAGAGTGTCATCGCCTTCATGCGTGATTTTCTGGAGTTGGTCACCAGAAACCACGGCAACATTTGTCGCGTGCGAAGGATCGTCCACACTGAATGCCAAGACGGCGGGTGACGATGAGAATCTCGAATAAACCGGCAAGCCCTGAATGATACCGTCCGGCCAGTGATAGGCAGGCTCGAGTTTTCCGTCGCGATAGGAATAGGTCTCGATTACGACACCTTTATGCATCTCGACCCATATATTGCCGTGCGGATCGCCCTGCAGAGTTACAGCGGTAAAGGGCAGGTCAGAGGTGCGATCGACCGGCTGGCCTCCGCTCACCGGGATGGTCCAAATGTGCTCAGGAGTGATGACTGCGGAAGTGGTACTCGCGAAAACGAGTTCTTTTCCGCTGGAGGTCCAAGCGAGGCCGCTGGTTCCGTCTGGAATTTCCGCAAGGCGGCGCGGACCACTGGCGCTGCATACATCTACGAAGGAATGCAGTTCGTGATGCCCTATTTTTGTCCACTGCGAAATCACAGCGACTTGCGATCCGTCGGATGACCAGGCAATTTCGGCCACGTCCGTTAACGACGGGCACCACCATCCGCCTTCGGCACCGTTTGCGCTGACAACGTACAAGCTGGTTTGATCTGCAGAGGCGACGGTGCGAACGGCCGCGAGTGGATCCGGCTTTCGAGGGTCTGCAAGGACGGCGAAGTGGGCACCATCCGGCGAGATTGTCGCAGAGCGAATTCCGGACGGAAGCGAAAGGATTTGCACCAGCTTCCCTTCTTCAAGTGGGACGATTGCGAGCTGCGGATATTTGCCGACGGGATAAATCCCGTAAAGCGCGCCATCTTTTGTAAATCCTGACGGCTCGAAATGTTCCGGCAAGTCGAGTTTTCGGGAGTTTTGGCCGTTAAGGTCGATCAAACGCCATTCGTGCTTGTTGACCGGGCCGGAAGTGCCGTCCCAGGCGACGCGGTAGAGAATCGTTTTGCCGTCGGGAGAAATCGCGACGGCGCGCGCTGAGCGCAGGGCGGAATAATCGTCCAAGTTGAAGGGGTGCTTGTCGGCGGCGAAGACGGAGGGGACGATTGCTATCACGAATACGATCGCGGCAACGACCGTTAGCAACAATCCCACTGCGCGCTTCTTGCCGGGCAAAAACTGCGCACAAAACTTGATTGAGCGTTTTTGAATTTTTTGGCGATTTGAGCGGATCGTCGTCTTTTGTTTCCTGTAAGTTACGAGATTTTTGGATTCACGAATTTGGCGATTTAATTCGCCAAGCTTGGTGGAGGAAACTGCAGGCTGCATGAGCTGGGCGCTAATGAAATCACTCACGATACCGGCTGGTGTTTCGGAACATACCGCATTCGAGACGGCATTAGTTCTGCTGGTGGCAGTACTCAGACAGGGCGGCTCCCCGTTCGTCGTTCTTTCCGATGCGCATTATAACTTTCTATTCTAATCACGCCGAACGGTAGCACGCGATTCTAAGAATTTCAAGGACGTGTGTGTGTGGACGGGCTAGTACGACGCGATAGGCTGTTCCGTTTTCGAGAACGAAACAAGTGCCGAAATAAGCACCGGATTACTTCAAGAGATGAAACTGTCTCCGGCCACTGATTTTCAGTGAGCGTGCGTCGCGGCTTCTTCGATCAGGGCCGCGACTTCCTTCGGGTGCGAGATGTAAACGCAATGACTGGCGCCGGCGACTTCAACTTTGTGGCTATTGGCTCTGGTGGCGTACCAGCGTTCCAGGTCGGGGTTTATTGTGCGGTCGCTTCCGGCTACCACCATCCAGCTGGGTCTCGTTCGCCATGCAGCGGTGGTTATGACACCTTTGAAATTGTCAGCCTTGTTCAGCACTTGCGAACGCGCCATGAAAGCGGCTTGCTCAGCCGGCAAGTCGGCGGCGAAAAATTCATGAAACTGCGCGGGGTCGATATAAGTGAAGCCATCGGACGTCTTTTTGATTGCCGTGGATTTGGCGAGGTCGCTGGGGAAGCGTTTTCCGTCGTCGGACTCATTCTCTCCGGCGTCCGGCATGTGCGCGGCGACGTAAACTAGGCCGACGACGGAAGGGTCGTTGCCAGCTTCTGTGATCACGGCGCCGCCGTAACTGTGGGCGACGAGAATAACTGGTCCATCTTGCAGAGCGAGCGTGCGTTTCACTGCGGTCACATCGTCCTGGAAGGATGTTTCGGGCTCCTGAACGATGTTAACGTTGAAACCGTCTTTGACAAGGATCTCGTAAACGGCTTTCCAACCAGAACCGTCGGCCCAAGCGCCGTGGACTAGAACAACATTTCGTATGCGAGGTTTTTCGTTTTGCGCGGAGAGTGTGGGGCAAGTGTACAGCAATAGTGTGATGCAGAGGGCCCGAGACATTTTTTGCAGTGTTCGCATGGCTAGCTCCTCTCTCGAATATTTGGCGGGATGTGAGATTTGTTTAGGACCTTCCTTTCAACCGAGACACGCGAGCCATTTTCCCGCGAAATTCGTTTGGCGGCAACTTCTTAGCGTGACGTCGGGGCTGCGAGCTCTTACTGCTGATTTTGTTTTAGGATTTCTTCTTGGCGTTGACGCAGGACTTTAGCGTGACCCATTGTTGCGGATTTTGCGGGACGCCGTTGACGTAAATGACCCAGTGGAGGTGAGGGCCATTGGCGCGGCCAGTGGCGCCGACGTAGCCGATTATGTCACCTCTATTTACGTGAGCGCCGAGCTCCACGTTTAATTTTGACATGTGCAGATACATGGTTTCGAGGCCCTGGCCGTGGTCGATGGCGACTGTGCCGCCCAGGACGTTGAAAGGCTGCACAATCTTTACGACCCCTGCCGCCACGGCGCGAATCGGAGTTCCATCGGACGCGCGCTGGTCGATGCCACTGTGAATTTCGCCGGTGGGCTTTCCGTTGTGCAGGCGCTTCACGCCGAAAGGGGATATGACGCAACCCGGCAGCGGTGGGACGAGCGGATCTTCCCAATATTTCACGTCGGATACGGAATCGCGGAAGGTGGTGAGAGTTTGCATTTCTTCGGTAGTGGAATGGAGCGCTTCGATCTGTGGCGCGAGAGTAACATTTTGCGAGGGGAAGGTAGTTTTGCGAATGGTCAGCTTAACGGAGGCGAGCGTGGCACCGTCGGCTGCGAGAAATTCGATGGGATAAGAGCCGGGTGTGTCGGCTACAGCCACGGGCATGAGGCCCCGCCAATCACCGCTTTCTTGCTTGAAAAGGCGCACGGTCCGGGCGTTCAGGCGCGCGGTGGCGGCGGGGACTTCGCAGCGAAGGCGCGCTGTCTGGCCCAGCGGGATCGACGCGGGTATAACGGTGCACTGTTGCGCGCGGGCCGGGGAAGCGAACGTTGTAACTACGAGCGCCGCCAGCAACGCAGCGAAGTTGCGCCACGACGTGTAACTATATCTCCGATATTTCATTCCTCCTTAATTTACACGTTTGAGTGCACAGGTCGTGATTTTGAAACAAACGCGTTCCTGATTGGCCAATAACCGTCGTAGTCTTTAAATGTTTATTTGCAAAGGCCGCGGTGCGGAGTATACCTTCTCGCGAAGTTTTCCAGGGCTGGGGGTTCATTCTCGATGGACCAGCCGCGGTAATGGGTCGAGTAAAACCAGGAGGAAATAAGATGGATTCCGATTCGAAGAGCACTCCAAAGGCGGAACATGTTGTGGCGCAGCCGATCGTTGCGCCGCTCACGCGCGCCGCGATCTTTCTGGTGGTGACGATAAAGCCTGGCGACGAGAATCGCGCGACGTTGCGGTCGTTCTGCGGCGACCTGAGCGGAATTTTCCGCGCGGTAGAGTACCGAAATATCGAAGCGGGGCTGTCTTGCATCCTGGGGATTGGATCCGACGCG
Source organism: uncultured Acidobacteriota bacterium (assembly GCA_963838475.1). GTDB lineage: Bacteria > Acidobacteriota > Terriglobia > Acidiferrales > UBA7541 > Palsa-295. The sequence goes on along the minus strand of CAWIRJ010000001.1, from coordinate 1,763,628 downwards.
TGGGACCGGCTCTTTGGGCAGCCGAGGCCGGCGGAACTTCATCCATTTCGAGAGATTCGTGCGGGGGCGCGACATGCGGTGTCCACGCCGGGCGACTTACTGTTCCACATACGCGCGAGGCACATGGACCTATGCTTCGAACTTGCCACACAGATCATGACGCGCATCGGAAATGCAGTTGAACCCGTGGACGAAGTTCATGGTTTTAAGAACTTCGACGACCGTGACCTGGTGGGCTTTGTAGATGGAACGGAAAATCCGCGAGGTGAGGCTATTGCCGATGCCGCGCTCGTGGGCGGGGAAGATGCCGCGTTCACCGGCGGAAGCTACGTGATGGTGCAGAAATATCTTCACGATATGAACGGGTGGAACGCGCTGTCCACGGAAGCTCAGGAAAAAATTATCGGGCGCAAGAAATTGTCCGACATTGAATTGGATGCGTCGGTGAAGCCGACCTGCTCACACAGCTCGCTGACGACGATTGCGGAAAACGGCAAAGAGATGAAAATCCTGCGCGACAACATGCCCTTCGGCAGCGCAGCGCAAGGTGAATTCGGCACATATTTTATCGGCTACTGCCGTACTCCGCGCACTCTGGAACAGATGCTAGAAAATATGTTCGTCGGGCGTCCGCCGGGCAACTACGACCGGCTGCTCGACTACAGCCGCGCCGTCACCGGAAATTTGTTCTTCGCGCCGTCCGCAACATTTCTGGACGCGCTAGGCGACGACTAGTGCGAACTGGCGTTAATGGATTCTGGCGCGGGCCTCAAATATTGGGGAGCATCGGTAAGTTGGATAGTTAAGCCACTACCGCCTGCTGTGAGTGAGGAAAGTTTTTCGCCAAGATAGGAGGTGACCTCGTAGGTTCCCTGCGGAAGCACAATCAGGGCGTTGTGGTCTTCACCTGTGGTCCAGGCGGCTACCGTCAAATGGCCACCTGCGGCTTTGAACTCCAGAACCCAATCCTCCGATCGGCCGTCATCAATGCGACGCACAAAATCGTCACCCGACAACAATTGATCGGCCGTTTGAGTTGCGGTGTAAGACAGCTTCGGATTGAATACTGGCTGGCGGCCGGGAAAATATTCCCGAAACACGACGCCGAAGTGGCTTTCCTCGGGATCCTGGGGATCGGCCGGGTCGTCACGCCAGTCATACCAGATAGATAGCGGAACCTGAGAGCTGCGATCTACCAGCCATTCGCGCGCGAGAAATTTCGCCTGCACTTCATTGTCGCAGCAGCTCCAAAATGTCGAATATCCCCACTCGCTTGAAACTACCGGAATGTTTTTTCCCGTGGGTGCATATTCGGCAATTAGCGAACGCAGCTTCTGATAATCGTTTTCGACTGTTTCTGGAGCAATCTGGCGGTAGGGATGAACGGAAACTGCCGACCAATAATTCAGAAGTCCGGCTTCGAGCGACGCGCGCAGGAAAGAGAAATTCATCAGGTAACTGAGCGCCGGTCCAATGTAAATAGCGTCCGGAGCGGCTGCGCGCAAAGATTGGCCAACCGCCAGAGCGAGCTTGGCGTAGGCTTGCGCGTTTGGACTCGGCGTCCAGGTCAAATCAGGCTCGTTATACATTTCCCAAACGATGTCACGGCCGCGAAAATGTACCGCGGCTGCAGCGGCCCAAGCCGCGAAGGCAGTTCGCCCTTCGTCGTCACAGGGAGACAAACCCTGATCGTAAAGCGGGTTTGTATAGTCGAAAATGAGAACGGCGCGTATGTGGTACGAAGAAAGAGACGCAAGAAGACTATCGTAGGCCGAAAAATCGTAAACGCCCGGATTCGGTTCGGTGGAGGCCCAGTCGAAATCCGTGCGTATCCAATGGATTCCGGCGGCGGCCATCATTTCCATTTCGCCCGGAAGAGGCTGAGTGAAATGAATATTTACACCGAGTGTTTGAGGCGCGAATAAAGCAGACGCGACCGGAGATGATTGGGTGTTTGGAGCCGTCTCGCCAGCAGATTGAATGGCCGCCGCTACGACGGCGGCATCCTGCGCATGGGCCGGAAACGCTCTAATCGGAAAAATGGAGCAAATGGTGAGAGCGATCCAGATAACGCCGAAAGTGACCTTAGCTCTCATTAGGTAATCTAGGATAGAACGGAGCAATTTAGGGTTGTCCTGCCTCGCAAAATGTCTGGCTAGACCGGGGGCCTTCGGAAGTGAAGAGCAGTCCTTTCGATATTCAATTGTGGCTTAGTTTGATTTGCCAATATCCGCCAAGCCTATTTGCCGGAAATAAAAAGGCCGAGGACATACACCGCCGTAGCGGGCAGAGCCTCGGCCGGATCTTCACGGTGTTACGTTCTAGGTGCCTTCGGACCAGGAAGCCAGGTACTGCTCTTGGTCTGGCGTGAGCTTATCGACCTGGATGCCCATGGAGTCGAGTTTGAGTTTGGCGATGTGGCGGTCGATATTTTCGGGGACGGAATAGACCTGGTGCTTCAGGCTGCTGGCGTTCTTGACCAGATATTCGGAGGCGAGCGCCTGGTTGGCGAAGCTCATGTCCATGACCGAAGCGGGATGGCCTTCGGCGGCGGCAAGGTTGATCAGGCGGCCTTCGCCCAGCAGGTAAAGTTTGCGGCCATCTTTCATGACGTATTCGTCAACGAAGGGGCGGACCGACCGTTTAGAGCTGGAAAGTTTCTCCAGCGCGGGGATATCAATCTCCACGTTGAAGTGGCCGGAGTTGGAGATGACCGCGCCGTCTTTCATTCTTTCGAAATGGTCGTGGGTAAGAATTGATTTGTTGCCGGTGACGGTGATGAAAATGTCGCCGATTTTTGCGGCTTCGGGCATGGGCATAACGCGGAAACCGTCCATTACGGCTTCGAGAGCGCGCACGGGATTGATTTCGGTGATAATCACGTCTGCGCCGTGGCCTTTGGCGCGCATGGCGACGCCCTTGCCGCACCATCCGTAGCCGGAGACAACCACGCGAAGGCCCGCGATCAGAAGATTCGTGGCGCGCAAAACACCGTCAATCGAAGACTGACCCGTGCCATAGCGATTGTCGAAGAGATGCTTGGTGAGCGCGTCGTTCACGGCAATGATTGGATATTTCAGCGTGCCATCTTTGGCCATGGCGCGAAGGCGAATCACGCCGGTGGTGGTTTCTTCGGTGCCGCCGATGATGTTCTGTACCAGGTCGGGACGCTTTGTGAGCAGGATGGTGACGAGGTCGGCCCCATCGTCCATGGTGATCTGCGGCTTGTGATCGAGCGCGGCGTTAATGTGCGCGTAATAGGTGGCATTGTCTTCGCCCTTGATGGCGAAGGTGGGGATGTTGTAATCCTTCACCAGGGACGCGGCGACTTCGTCCTGGGTGGAAAGCGGGTTCGAGGCGCAAAGCACGACGTCGGCGCCGCCATCGCGTAGAGTGATGGCAAGATTGGCCGTTTCGCTAGTTACGTGCAGGCAGGCGGACATGCGAATGCCCTTCAGCGGCTGGTCCTTGATAAATTGTTTGCGGATGAGTTGCAGAACGGGCATGTGCTGATTGGCCCATTCGATTTTGCGTTTGCCCTTTTCTGCGAGGGCAATATCTTTTACATCGCCAGCCATCTTCGTTGCAGTCGTCTCCACGAGAGCTCCCCTTAAGTTTTTTATTTTGCGGAAAATTTAGAAAAAGCTGACGGGCTAAAGCCCGACACTACAAAACCCGGAACACAAGACCAATTCCCTCAGAGTCGCGCGAACTATGCGCGCGACGTTGCTACCACTCCACGCGAGCCAGCTTCTTTCTTGATGGCCTGAGCCTTATCCGTTTTCTCCCAAGTGAAGCCTGGGCCAGTGCGTCCGAAATGGCCGTAGGACGCTGTAGGACGGAAAATCGGGCGACGGAGATCGAGCGTTTCAATGATCCCCTTAGGCGTGAGCTTAAAGAACGCGCGAATCAGCTCGGTGATTTGGGAATTTGGAATCGTTCCGGTGCCAAACGTGTCGGCCATTACGGAAACGGGTTCGGCGACGCCGATGGCGTAGGCGAGCTGGACTTCGACCTTGGTGGCGAGGCCGGCAGCCACAATATTTTTTGCGACGTAACGCGCCATGTAGCACGCGGAACGATCAACCTTGGTTGGATCTTTCCCGGAAAGCGCGCCACCACCGTGACGGCTGTATCCACCGTAAGTGTCCACAATAATTTTGCGACCAGTCAGTCCCGCGTCACCCATGGGCCCGCCGGTAACGAAGCGGCCGGTGGGATTGATGTGATACTTGGTCTTCTTATCGACCATGGATTCGGGGAGGACGGCACTGATGACTTCGTTCATCACTGCTTCTTCCAGGTCGCGGTGAGAAACTTTGTCGCTGTGCTGCGTGGAGATCACCACAGTGTCAACACGCGCGGGGCGGCCGTCGATATATTCAATGGTGACTTGGGATTTTCCATCGGGGCGGAGGAAATCAACAGTTCCCTTCTTGCGGACTTCAGCGAGCTTGTGCGTAAGGCTATGCGCGAGTTGGATGGGCATGGGCATCAACTCGGGCGTTTCATCGCAAGCGAACCCGAACATCAAGCCCTGGTCGCCAGCGCCGCCGGTATCAACTCCCATAGCGATGTCAGGAGATTGCTTGTTGATGGCGCAAATTACGCCGCAGGTTTCCGCGTCGAAACCGAACTTCGCGCGAGTGTAGCCGACGTCGCGAATGACTTCGCGAGCGAGACCGGAGAAATCAACGTAAGTGCTGGTGGTGATTTCGCCGGCTACGACGACGAGTCCGGTGGTGACCAGGGTTTCGCAAGCCACGCGCCCCATGGGGTCGTCCTTCATGACGGCGTCGAGGACAGCGTCGGAAATCTGGTCGGCTATTTTGTCGGGATGACCTTCGGTTACAGACTCAGAGGTAAACAGGAATTTTTCGTCAGCGTGCGCCAAAAAAGTATCCTCCAGCGGATTGATGGGCAATTGTGGGGCCAAATCGCGCTACGTGCAGTTTGGGCCGACTTCCGAACGTAGCATAGGGGTATAGGGGTGTCAATCTTATGCACCGAAAGGTCTTAAATCGCGCTCCAAGTGCGATTATTGCAACTAAAACGGGAGCGCGCCGTTGGCCGGAGTATTAGCAGGCCGACGAAGTGCGCAACAAATTTCAGTGTTTTACTTGCTGGCAGCCGCGGAACTGCCGCTTTCATTGTCGCGCCGGTAGAGCAGGTAGGAGCGTATGAAAGGATCGAGATCCCCGTTCATTACTTTGTCCACATCGCCACGCTCCAACTTTGTGCGGTGATCTTTAATTAGCTGATAAGGCTGCATGGTGTAAGAACGGATTTGGCTGCCGAAGCTGATTTCGGGTTTGGAGGCGTCGAGTTTGTGCAGCGCTTCGCTGCGCTTCTCAAGTTCCAGTTCGTAGAGCTGCGAGCGCAGAACTTTCATGGCCCATTCGCGATTTTTATGTTGGCTGCGTTCGTTCTGGCATTGGACCACGATGCCGGAGGGAAGGTGCGTGATACGAACGGCGGATTCAACCTTGTTGACGTTCTGTCCACCGTGGCCGCCGGCTCGGAAAGTGTCGATACGCAGGTCGTCGGGTTTGACTATGATGTCAATTTTGTCGTCGATTTCGGGGATGACGAAAACCGAGGCAAAGGACGTGTGGCGACGCGCGGCTTGGTCGAACGGCGAGATGCGCACCAGACGATGCACTCCGCTTTCACCGGCGAGCATACCGTAGGCATTTTCACCGGCTATCTGTACCGTCGCGGTTTTGATTCCGGCTTCTTCACCGGGAGTCGAGTCGATCACCGTGGCATTGAAGCCTTTTTGTTCCGCCCAGCGAAGATACATGCGCAGGAGCATCTCGGCCCAGTCCTGCGATTCAGTGCCGCCTGCGCCGGGCTTGATGGTGACGATGGCGTTCAACCGATCGTTTTCACCGGCGAGAAGAGTTTTCGTTTCGAGCTCGGATAAATAGGTGTCGGCGGACGCGATCTCTTTGCTCACGTCATCGAGCAGAGCGTCGCGCTGCGCGTCGTTCGATTCTTCGCGAGCAAGGTTGAAATAGGTTTCGATGTCGCTGGATTTGGTTTCGAGAAGCTTTTCCGCGTTGACGCGGTCTTCAACCTGTTTGCGCTGCTGCAAGACAGCTTGCGCTTTTTCCTGGTCCTGCCAGAAATTTGGGTCGCTTACTTTTTCTTCGAATGCGGCGAGTTGCTTGCGGGCGGAGCCGGCGTCAAAGAAAGCTCCGCACGAGCTCAATACGTTTCTTAAGCTCGGCGTAGCGTTGTTGAAGGTCTTCGATGTGTTCAGCCATTCTCTTTTTGCCTTTTTACTTCAGCGAGCGGTAAGAACGCGCCTCGCTTCAGTGCGAAAAACAAAAGCACCGCAGTAATTATCACGCAAAGCCAGGCGAACCAGTCGCCAAAACGGACATAGAGCGTAAGGTTGCTCTTGAAATCGTATGGAGCATCGAGCTCGCCGCGGATATCCGTGGGCAGCTCGGCGACGATGCGGCCGTATGGATCGACTGCGGCTGTGAAACCGTTATTCGTATCGCGCAACAGCCAACGACGGCTTTCGACCGCGCGCACTCTCGACATCATCAGGTGCTGTACTGGCGCTGCCGAGCGTCCGAACCAGCCATCGTTCGAAATATTGATCAGCAACTGAGCGCCCGACGCCGCAAACCGGCGAATTTCGCCAGGGAAAATCGCCTCATAACAGATAAAGGTACCGAATTTGCCTCCGGGAATTTCACCGAGTGTATAGACCGTTCCAGGAGTGAAATCGGAAATGTCGGCAGTCAAACGTCCGGCAAAAGTGAGCCACTGGCGCAACGGCACGTACTCGCCAAAGGGCACCAGGTGAATCTTATCATAAGTGTAAATTCGCCTGCCGAGCGGGTCCAACAGAACAGCGCTATTCGAGGCGATCCAATTTCGTTGCGCGTCCTGTTTCCAGTCCACCACGCCCACGAGGAAATCCGTATCTGCCTCGCGTGCGATGCTCACTGCGCGAGAGGCAAATGCGGGATCGTTCAAACTGAATGGCGCAGGCACTTCGGGCCAGACAATCAGTTCCGGGCCCGCGGGATTTTTCCTGGCGGCAGTGACGCTGATGCGTGCGAGGTCGTCCAGTTCGCCGGAGTGGATTTGAAGCCAATCGGCCGGGTAATGCTCCGATTGCGGAAAATTCGTTTGCACCAGATGGGCCGTGAAGCGCGGAGTTTCTCTGGGGATGAGATAACTGCCACCTACGGCAACCAGAATAAGCGCAGCTGTGATGATGACAACTGCTCGCCACGATTGGCGTGTATCCGCTAGGATCGCGAATGCGAGAAGCGAGCTATACGCCGCGATCAGAAAAGAAAGGCCGTAGATTCCCGTTACCGTAGTGATTTGGAGAAGGGCGAGACTTTTAATAGCGGCATAGCCAGCGAGGTTCCATGGAAAACCGATATAGGGCAAATGCGTGCGCACGAATTCCAAGGTGACCCACAGGAAGGGAGCAAGTAAGCAGGCCAACGCGATGCTTTTTCTGGACGCTCTGGCGACGCCCCACGAAAACAAAGAACACAAAAGGCCGCCTGCGACAGCCATCAAGCCGAGGATTCCGGCGGAGGTCCAGGGGTCCAGGTTGCCGTATTGCCGCATCACGGTGTCGATCCACGGAACGCAAACAGGATAAAAAACTACTCCGTGAAGAAAACCGTAGAGCGGCGATTCGCCCGGACGCGAGCCAACCGACGCCAGGACCAGCATGCCAATGGAAAACCATGCGAGAGGCCAGAGATTGTAATCGGGAAATGAAAGAGCCAGGGCGGCACCGCTCGCCACGGCGAGCAGCACTCGCGTTGGACGCTTAAATTTCATTCAGCGTTTAATTATAGGCTTGAAGCCCAGTTGTTCGAGGGAGCGTTTTGCGGATTCGGCAGCGGCGACGTCCTGATAAGGACCCACTTGCACGCGGTAGTAGTTGTCGGAACTGGGCGTGGCGACGAAGCACGGGAACCTTTTTTGCTGGATAGCTTCGGCCATTTCCAAAGCGTCACTCTGGCGGCGAAGAGCGGCCACTTGAAGAAGTATCGCGGACTTGGGGATGGCAGGCTGCTGGAGACGTGCGGTCTTTGCGTCGTTTGCCGATGGCTTAGCGGTGGCAGCCGGCGTCGAATTATTCGCAGTGGTCTTGGTTGGCGTGCTGGCGGGAGGTGCCGATTTCATCGCCGCAGCGGGCGGCTCAAGGTGAGTCGTATCTTTATTCTTGTCGTAGAAATCCCAATCAGTAGTCGCTGCAGGAGCATCAGCGGGTTTGGATTTCGGGGACGATGACGCAGTGTTCTTTGTGGTTGATTCCGCGTGCACGGAGCCGCCGAACTGGTTGCGGCCCATCACGTAGCCCAGGGTGAAGAAAACTCCGCACAGAAGGACGACGCCGAGAAACAGTCCGACCAGATGCCTGCTCTCCAGCACTCTTTCGCCACCGCCGCGTTTTGCGCTTCCTGCCATGGCTCCTACTTATTCTGCGCCTGTTTCACCCATTGCGAAATAATGTCAACGGGTAACGGGAAAACTATAGTCGTATTTTTCTCCACGCCGATTTCCGTCAAAGTCTGCAAATAACGCAACTGGATCGCAGCGGGCTGTTTCTCCAGCACTTCCGCCGCATCGGCCAACTTTGTGGACGCTTCAAATTCGCCTTCCGCGTGAATAATTTTGGCACGGCGCTCGCGCTCTGCTTCCGCCTGTTTGGCGATGGCGCGCTGCATATTCTCCGGAATATCGACTTGTTTGACCTCAACCTTCGTTACTTTGATACCCCAGGGCTCGGTATCCTGGTCAAGGATTTGTTGCAACTTGGCATTTACCTTTTCGCGCTCGGAGAGTATGGAGTCCAACTCGAACTGGCCGACCAAGCTGCGTAGAGTAGTTTGAGCGAGCTGCGAGGTGGCGTAGAGATAATTTTGCACCTGCGAGAGGGCGAGGTTTGCGTCCACTACACGAAAATAACAGACGGCGTTCACTTTTACCGAGACGTTGTCGCGCGTAATGACGTCTTGCGGCGGAACGTCCAGCGTTTCGATTCGCAGCGAGATGCGGGTTAGCTTGTCGATGGGAAAGAAAACGAGCTGCAGGCCCGCGCCTTTGGCTTCCGGCAGCATGCGCCCCAGGCGCAGCACGACGCCGCGCTCCCACTCTTTGATGACGTACACGGAATTCACCAGCCAGAAAAGAAAAATCAGTACGGCGAATCCCAGCAAGATCGTCGCAAAATCCATTCGCTGTCTCCTTCGATACTTCTAGGAAGAGGCCGATTGCGGCGTCTTCACGGGCTCGACTTCCAGCGTCAGCCCGGCAACTTTCTTAACCCGAACGCGTGTGCCGCGGGGAATTTCTTCACCGTAACGCGTGATGGCGCGCCATAATTCACCGTGGACGAATACCATTCCTGCTTGACTTGCAGATTCCAGCGGCTCGGTAACTTCTCCGACTTCTCCGATCAATTCTTCTTTCCCTGTTGTCTGTTTCCAGGTGCGTGAGCGCAAAACCAGCCGCATCAAAATAATTATGATGATCGCGCACGGTATAGCTACGCCGAGCGCCGCACCGAGACTGACGCCCCCGCCCGTGAGCGGTGAGTTAATTAAAAAGAGCGCGCCCAGCACCATGGAGATCACTCCTCCCACACCCAGGACGCCATGGGTCGGATATTTTGCTTCCATCACAAAAAGCACCAGCGCCACAACAATGAGCAACAAGCCCGCGAAATTAATCGGCAGCATGTGCATGGCGTATAAAGCGAGCACCAGCGCAATCACTCCGAATACGCCGGGAGCAAACATCCCGGGATGCGTGAACTCCGCGTAGAGACCGAGAACGCCTATGATCAGCAGAATGAAAAACGCGTCGGGTTGAACGATGCGCGAAAGAAATTTCTCGCGCGAGGTCATGTCGCTGGCGACGATCACGGGGTGGGGCAGCTCGAGTTTCTGCGTGTTGCCATCAAAGCGGGTGATGGAACGGCCATCGAGCTTTGCGAGCAACTCTTCCGGGGACGAAACGACGATATCGATTAGTTTGCCGTCGAGCGCTTCCTTGTCGCTGAAAGCTTTTGCGTCGGTAACTGCCGTAGCTGCCAAGTCGGAATTGCGGCCCCGCTTGCTGGTGTAGGCGCGCAGATAAGCTGTGGCATCATTGACGATTTTCTTTTGCAGCGTTTCATCAATCTTGACCGGCTGACCGCCCAGTTCGATCAACGGCGAAGCGGCGCCAGTTTCGGTTCCGGGAGACATGGCGGCGATATCACCGGAGAGCAAGATGAAGAATCCCGCGGACGCAGCGCGCGAACCCGTGGGATATACATACGTAACTACCGGCACACCAGAGCGCAGGATTGCCTGGATAATTGAGCGCATGGAAGTGTCCAGGCCGCCCGGAGTGTTCATAGTGATCAGAATCAGATTGGCATGCTGATCGTTGGCTTCAGTAATTCCGCGGACCAGATACTCGGCAAGGATGGGCTCGATTTCGCCGTCAATGTGAAGTTCGACAATCTTGGAAGTCGTCGCAGAAGACTGAGCGGAAGATGATTGGGCAACGGCGGCGTGATTCAAGCCAAGAAACGAGCCGACAATCACACACACGAGCAGAATCAGCGAGCGAAATGTACGGGGAGCCATTCCGGCGGCTATTATAGCAGCAGAATCGCGCAGGTTCGCGAATGTTCCGCAGAACATTTATGATTTCAGAACAATCGATGTTGCTGCGGATTCACGGAACAAAGAATTGGAATATCGCGTATCTTGTGCTGAGGAGAATTTATGACCAAGGGGCCATCTATTTTTGGCGCAAGGGTGAAATATTTTGGGTGGTATCGCTCCGTGGTGCCGGCCATTACGTTGGGGTTGATGCTTGCGGCGCTGCCACTCCGTGCGCAGGACAAGAAGGAGAACGATGCCGATAAACAGGACAACGACAGCATCGGATTCATCGCCAGCAAAAGCGCGGGGGCGAAAGACATTGGGCTGCCGCTGTATCCCGGCTCGCGGAAGCACAAAAATAGTTCGGATGACAGCGCGTCAGTGCAGCTCGGGGCTTGGGGAGGATCTTCCGGCTTCAAGCTGGCAGTTCTAAAGATGGACTCCGATGACGCGCCGGAAAAAGTTACGGCTTTTTATCGCAAGGCGCTGGCCAAGTACGGCAAGGTTTTGAATTGTTCTGATTCCGGCGCTGCGGCAGCGGCAAAAGAGAAATCCGCGAACGGGCTGGACTGCGAGGACGATCATGCGGACGATAATGAGACCGTTTTGAAGGCGGGGACGAAAGAAGCGAAACGGATCGTCAGCGTGAAACCGAATGGAAGCGGGAGCGTTTACGACCTGGTGTACATCGAAGCAAGAGGCTCGGTAAACACCAAGTAAGGTCCTCTGGCGGAGATGACGTCTGAAAGCAGAAGCTGACTAGCCGGTGAATGCCACGCGATTCGATTTTATCCCGCATAGCTCCACGGAATCGCGGTGATAAATCTAACTTCTGAGTGCCGCTAGTTCGATTCGGGCTTTTTTGTGCCGGCGTAGGACGGAGGCAGTTGCAAAACTTCCTGTACGCGGGGATCTTTAATCACTCGCGCAAAAGTGACGTCGGTCTGCGCGCTCATAAAACCAACATAGCCATTGTCGCGCGCCATCTTTAGATAGTGGGCGGCGCGCTCGGCGTCTCCGTTCTGCGCGTAAGCTTTTGCCACGAAGAAGTAAAACATCCCGGGATCAGTGGCTTCTCGTTGTTGAATAATCGAACCATTCTCACTTTTCTTCTCAAAAAGGTGCGGGTCAATCGCCAGCGCTTTGGCGAAAGTGCTCATGGCCAGTGTGTATTCCTTGTTGCCGAAATAGGCGTAGCCAAGATTGCTGTAAATGGTGGCGAGGTCGGTGTGATATTGAACAGCTTTCTTATACTCGGTGATGGCTTTTCCGTAATGCTTTTTCTCGTATTCGATGGTGCCGAAATTGTTGATAGCGCTGGCGTAAGTCTTATCGAAGTGGATGGATTTCTTGTAGTAGCGCTCGGCTCGATTCAGGTCGCCCAATTGCTGGTAGGCGACTCCCACCTTGTTGAGAAGCTGGGCGTTTTTCGGCTCTGACTCAATGATCTTGTTGTAAGCATTTACCGCCGAGGGGTACTCCTTGCGCGCCATCAAAATGTCGCCCTGAAGTTCAGCCATCTGACGCGGCGTCATCGTCGAAGTGGGCGATGAGGAAGCGTCGGAAGATTGTGCCGGCTTCGTGTAACTGACAGGGGTTTGCTGCGCGTGGCTCGTTGAGATGAACAACAGGGCCAGCGGAACGGCAAAAAGAGTCGATCGACTCATTTCCCAGCTCCTTTTCCGCGCGTGACCTACGGTTGCGGTTTCGGGGTGTCCGCAGGTTTCTTGCTTGATCCAAATATACCAAAAACCTTGCCTAGCAAGCCTTTTTTCTTTTCCGGCTCAGGCGGATTAGTCTCCCCGGCGGCGGGTTGGTTTGGTGGGTTAGACGCGGCAGACGCTTGTCCGGGGGGCGGTGGGTTTCCGTTTTTGCCGAAAAGATGCGATAGCCAATTTCCCTGGGCCGCGTGACCGCCGTCGCACACTTGGGTGGGCTCGGTCCCGGAAACGAAGTATTCATTCACGCTCTGTGGACAACCTGGCCCAGCGAGTTGTCCGGTTTGAGGATCGATTGATTCCGCAATCACACCGGGGGGAGGAGTGAAAGGCTGTGTGTTGCGATATTGCGGCAAGGCGACGGCGCGTTTCATAAATTCAGCCCAAACAGGCGCAGCCGACGCGCTTCCGGACAATTCCAGGTCGCGGTTGTCGTCAAACCCGATCCAGACGACGCAGAGGAGATTTGAAGTGAACCCTGCGAACCAGCCGTCGCGCGACGTTCCAGTTTTGCCAGCGGCTGGAGCTGAAAAACCCATGGAGCGAACGGTGACGCCCGTACCGCGATTAATGACGTCTTCCATCAAGCTGGTCACCAAGAAGGCGACGCGCGAATCGAGGACTCCGCGCGTGCGGGGTCCTGCGGATTCTTCCACGCTGCCGTCGGCAGCCAGCACGCTGCGGAGGAACAGCGGCTCGGAGCGGTAACCGTTGGTAGCAAATGCGGTGTAACCGGCAGCAACGTCCACGGGAGTCATCTCGTAGGCGCCTAGAGCGACAGCCGGCGTGGCCTGAATGTTATTTCCGAGGCCCATTTGACGGGCGACATCGACAACGCGTTGGAAGCCGATCATCTCCGCAACTTTCACCGTGGCCACGTTCAACGAATGGATTAGCGCATCTTGCACTGTCACGGTGCCGTAAAATTCCTGGCCGTAATTATCGGGAGTGTATTCCTTGCCGTCGAAATCGAAGGTAGTGGGGACATCCTCGACCGTGGTGACCGGCGTGACGACCGGCTGCATGCCTTGCGCAGAATTTTCGAAGGCGGCGGCGTACACGAACGGTTTGAACACCGAGCCAGGCTGGCGATGCGCTAGGGCGTGGTTGAGCTGGCTTTCGCCGTAATTGCGTCCGCCGATTAGGGCGCGTATTTCCCCGGTGCGCGGATCCAAAGCCACCAGCGCAACCTGCACTTGAGGTACGGCTTGGCCCTTCTTCTTCCATGCGGCGTAGCGTTTGGCGAGAAGCTTGTCCACGCCTTGCATTCCGGAAAGAACTGCCGCGCTCGCAGCTTTCTGGAGCTCGGGATCGAGCGTGGTGTAAATGCGATAGCTCTGGGTCTGAAGATCTGTTTCAGAAAACTGATCGAGGAGGTGGTCTTTCACCATGTCCACGAAATACGGCGCGGAACTGCTCTCGATGCCTCCGCTGACGAAGTGGAATTTCTCTTTCTTGGCTGCGTCAGCTTGCGCTTGCGTGACGTAGCCATTTTCGACCATCTGGGCGAGAACGCGGTCGCGAGACTCGACGGCGCGATCCAGGTGGCGTTCGGCGGCGGAATAGCGATTGGGCGCACGTATGATGCCGGCCAGGAACGCGGCTTCGCCGAGACTTATTTCACGAACATCCTTGCCGAAGTAGGCCTGCGCGCCTTCGCCGAAACCTCGAATAGAAAAGCTACCGCGATTACCGAGATAAATTTCGTTGGCGTACAGCTCGAAAATCTGCTGCTTGGTGAAACGCTGGTCGATCTCGAAGGCCATCAATGTTTCTTTGATCTTGCGACGCCATTCGCGTTTGGTAGTGAAGAAAAAGCTTCGCGCCACCTGCATGTCGATGGTGCTGGCGCCTTGCGCGCGATGGCCAATTTTCAGGTCAGCCAGTCCCGCGCCGATTACACGGACAATATCGAAGCCGCCATGTTCGAAGAAGCGTTTGTCTTCTGCGGAAAGCACGGCATTGACCATTACGTTCGGCAAGTCGTCAAAGCGCACTATGCGGCGTTTCTCGCGCGAACTATCGAAGAGATTGGTGATAACTTCAGGCTCAAGCTCGGCAGAATCGCGCGGAGTGTTGTCAGAAATCTGCGTTATTTTCGAAATGGAGGGCCCGGTGAACACCACGCGTAGCGCATTTCCGCCATGGAAATAAGATTCTTTGGATGGCCGAATCTCCAGCGTACTTCCCTTTACATGTATCTGGCCGGGCGCTCCAGGGACTTCGCCATCCTGATAACCCGCACGTAGCAGGTAGGAGCTAAGGTCAGCCAGCTTAATTTCCTCGCCGGTGTAAATGCGGCTCGGTGCGGAATAAACGCGAGAAGTATTCTGGAAAATCTGCCCGGTCAAACGCTGATCAACGAGGCGCCCGAACTGTATGTAGTAATAGGCAAAAATCGAGGTCGCTGTGAGGAATATCGCCAACACAGCTACCAGGACGCCAATTCCGACTCGAGAGGTCCAGAAGCCGGGGGCAATTCGAATCCGCAATCAATTTCTCCGCTGAGCCTTGAGAGAGTCGGCTGAAGACATCCAGAGCCCGCAAATCGGCATGACGATTCCCACAGCGATACTCCAGCTTCTACTATATTAGATTGGCGGCTTAAAGCGAGTGGTTGTCCCCATGAGCATGGAAATCCATGGTGAACTGCGTGAATTTCATGTCAACGGGAATCGAGTAGTTCACGGTAATTTGAACCGTATTGTTCTCGTTCACGATGCGGATGTCTTCTTTCTTCACCGGAATGCCGAGTTCCTGAACCTTCTTCCACATGTCTTCACGGATCTCTTCGTCGCTCTTGCGGTTATAGCCGGCGAAACGGGCCTCCGTTTTCATCGCATCCTGAAGCTGATAATTGTTGAAGTAGGGCGGGGCAATCATTACGCCGACAAATACCATGCCACACAGTATTAGCAGGGTCAGAACGAGGTTGATCTTAGCTCCACCTCGCTGCTTATTTCGATCTCTTCCGGCTCTCAAAATGGGACGCCTCCCAGGAATGGGTCCTTTCTATGGTCATGCTATCACCGCGGCAATATGGCGGAACAGCAACGACGGCACCGTGTACAGAATGAGTAAATGAGAGATAGGAACAGGCCAGGGCCTAAACTCAAGCGCTGCAGATCTTCTACCACCCCGTGAATTGTTGCACGGTTCGCGGACAGCAGTGCGCATCACGCACTCGGTTATAATCGCGCACCTGGCAAAGCGAAGGCTGCTGGAAGGCTCCTATTTAGGAGGATATTTCTTGAACATCTTGTCCACTGATTTTTCCGTCTGTTTTTCATCACCTTTTTGAGAGTTTGATACGCTATCTACGGTAGCTTGCCCCCGCCATACGAGATGCTTTTGTGCAACGTCGTACAAATCGATGGTAAGTATTCCCATGGTGCGGGGTTGCTCTGTGGTGATCGCTGTGTCGTCGAAATCGCCTCCGTACCAGCCGCCCCATCCACCCCAACCTCCATAGATTCCCCAGCGGCCTCCACCCCAACCCCAACCGGGTCCGAACCCGTCATCAGTTGTGGTTGCGTCGAGTAGCTCTTGAGTCTGAATGTGAAACGTCACGTAAAAATCCGGCACTTGCTTGCCCGAGGCCAAGGCAAGGCCCTTCTCACTTAGCCGAGCGTCAACATCAGCCTTTACCCAATCTGTGTAAAAAGAGTTGGCCTGACTCGGACCGACCTTCCAAGCGTAGGTCTTATAACTGGAAAATGGAGCAGCCTGGTTCCAGTTGACCTTGATGGTCTGTGCGAACAACGGCGACGCCATCAGCATTACGCAGAGTGAAACTAGAATTCGTACACTTTTCATGGCTTCGTTTCTCCTTGCCTGTGTGGAGAATCTGTTGCGGCCATTGCGCCCGGCATTATAGCGAATCCTCTATTCAACGCTCCATCTGCGTTTTGCTAACCAAATTCAAGACCCGTGGAAGAGCGCAAGACCCACTTGGCTGCTTAACTCCCGTCGACCGCGAGAAAGACGCGATTTAACCGCGGCGATCGAAGCGCTCAGAGTGCAGGCCGTTTCCTCCACGGACCGTTCATCCATGTAGCGGGCCAAGATCGTTTTTCGAATTATCGGGCCCAGGCCGGTGATTGCCTCTTTCAGGATCTCAAGACGCTCTCGCTGCAGATAGCACTCTTCCGGATTCGGGCCCCGGTCAACGAATATCTTGGAAACCGAGTTCTCCACATCATCGGAGCTCTTTGGGAAGACTTCCAGAATTTTCCGCGTGCGGCGCAGCACCATGAGCGATTCATTCACGGCAATGCGTATCAACCATGTAGAGAACAGGGACCTTTCTTGAAAGCCATCGAGATGGAGATAAATCTTGTGAAAGGACTGCTGCACAACATCTCCAGCATCTTCACGGTTCTTGGTAATTCGATATGCCACCGCGAAGACCCTTTCTTTATAACGTAAAGCCAGTATCTCGAAAGCCTGCGCGTCTCCGCGCTTTATGGCAGCTATCAACGTGGCGTCGGAGTGTCTCTGTAATCCAGTTTTTCGTCCCATGGTCTCCACGCCTCCCAGTGTCAGTCCCGAAGACAGGCAATTAGCATGCCAAGGACAAGCGCTAGGAAAGGGGCGCACAGGGCGGCGAAATGGAAGAGACATCAAAACTTTCTTTTTCCCCTGTCGGATACTCGAACCTGCCGACGCGGTATTCCGTGTCGATATTTCGTCACGAGGTTAAATATTGACACCTCATTAATCGATCCCCGCATGGTCAATCTCTGCAAACCCTTGAATTCGTGAGCGTGGGCAAGCGTCCGATGTGCTGGGAACCGTGGCAGCCGATTTGCACCTGCAACCGGCGAAAGTGCCTGTTCGTACTTACCTCGGCCGGCTTTCCCCTTATAATGCTTATTTTCAAACGCCTGTTTTTTGTGTATGGAGGTTTCTCCATGGCCGCAGGTCACCGGCGAATGCCAGCGATACTCCTGTTAGTCCTGCTGGTATTGTTTCCGCTGTATTGCTTTGCTCAGCAATCGTTGGCGAGCTCACCCGGAGCGATACAACTGACACTGAAACAAGCGGTGCAACTCGCGCTAAAGCAAAATCCTCAGCGCATCATCGCGAACCTGCTGGTTTCCGAGAGCGATCGTAATAGCCAAATCGCACGCGCAGCACTGCTTCCGCAGGCCAACATGTCGGCTTCCGGCTCTGTAAACCAATACAATTTTCAGAGCATTGAGCGCTCGGATAAGCGAACGCCCGCTGGGCCTTTTCAAGTCATCCAAGCTGGTCCCACTTTTTCGCAAACACTGCTGAACTTGCCGCAGATTCGCGGATACCAAATCGGCCGGGAAGGAACACGGCAAGCGCGCGCGGACGAACAAACCACGCGCGAAACGGTAGTCAACGCGGTAGTGGACCAATACCTGCTGATTCTGCGTGCGTTGGCAACGCGTGACGACGCGAAGGCCCGTGTTGTTCTCGCACAACGGCTCTATGAACAAGCTACCGAACTCCAGAAAACCGGGATCGGTTTGAATATCGACACGGTGCGAGCAAACGTTGAATTGCAGAACGAACGGCAGAACCTGATCGACGCGGAGACCCTGACTCACACCACTAAGTACGGCTTGGCGGAATTGCTCGACCTACCCCGCGACCAGGACCTGGAAGTGACCGACCAATTAGAGTTTTACGATCTTCCGGTACTCGAAAGAGACGCGCTGCTCAATCAGGCATTGAGCTCGCGACCAGAAATTCGATCGCTAAATTCGCAACAACGCATCGCCAAGCTGACAACTGATTCGGAGAGCGAGCAGCGCCTGCCGCAATTGAATTTCTCGGGATTCTGGTTCTATCAAGGGTCCCGCTTCGACAACGGGATCCCGGCTTACACCTACGCAATCTCGCTGCAATTTCCGCTCTTCACCAGCGGGCGAATCCGGGCGGAAGAAGCTCACGCAAAGCTGGAAGAACAACATGTCGCGGAAATCCGGCGCCAAGTTGAAGCGCAAATCGTGAATGATGTAAAGTCCGCTCTCGATCAACTCGCTGCGGCTAGGAATTCGGTGGAGGTAGCAAATCTGGGCTACAAACTGGCGGAAGAGGAAGTGGCGCAGGCACAGCGGCGTTTTCAAGCGGGGGTGACTACCAACGTGGAAGTAGTCACCGCCCAAGACGCTTTGGCGCGCGCCAGCGACAATCGAATTGGAGCTTTATACCAATTCAATCTGTCTCGCGCAGCTTTGGCCCACGCTACGGGCCAGATAGAAGCGATGTATGCGAAGTAAAGGGCGAACTAGGACATGAGCTCCACCCCTCCACCACCCACACCGCAAGCTAGCGCTGCGCCGGATCCTACAACAAATGCGCAGGCATCGCCGGCGCCTTTCTCGTTCCGTGAATGGTTTCGAAATCCTTGGGTGAAAGGAGCTTTCGTCGCGGTCCTGATACTGGCCGCGGTGGCGTGGTATGTGTACAGCGGTCGTGTGACCACGGACGACGCGCAGGTAGATTGCCATATCACTGCCATCGCACCGCAGGTTCCGGGTTATGTGGTTCAACTTTTGATCAACGACAACACTCCGGTGAAAGAAGGCGATCTGTTGGTGCAGATTGATCCACGCACCTACCAGGCGGAGGTGGATCAGGCGAAGGCTAACCTGGATTTTGCGGAAGCGCAGGCAAATTCGTCGGAGATCCAAATTGGCTTGACGCGCGAAACCACCACCAATAGCACTCACGGAGCTTCTGCTCAGAAAGACTCCGATGCAGCGGATTATGCGAGTTCCCAGGCGCAGCTGGAGCAGTCCGCGACCGCAAACCTGCAAGTGGCTGAGGCCAACGTGGCAGCCAAGCGCGCCACCAACGATCGCGCGCAGAGCGATTTGGCTCGCTATGCTCCTCTGCTCGGAACCGACGACGTGTCCAAATACCAATTCGATGCTGTTGATGCTTCCGCGCGCGTTGCGAAGAGCGATTTGGCCGCAGCCGAGCAACAGCTTTCTGCTGCACAACAAGCAGTGGTGATCGCCCGGGCGAATGCGCATTCCGCACAAGCACGGGTATCGCGGTCGCAATCTCAATTGCTTGAAACGAAGGCGCGTGAAAAGCAGGTGCCCATCGCCGAAGCAACCTACAAGTCGGCGCTTGCCGCAGCCGAGCGCGCGAGGGCAGCGTTGCAACAGGCCGAACTGAATCTCGCGTACACCCACATCACTGCGCCCATCACCGGACAAGTTACCCAGAAGTCCGTGGACCTGGGCCAATATGTTTCGCCCGGCCAATTGCTTTTTACTATCGTGCCGCTCGATCAGGTGTACGTAACCGCGAATTTCAAGGAGACGCAGTTGGCGAATGTGAAACCGGGCCAGAAAGTTCGCATTCACGTGGATACTTACCACCAAGAGTTCGAAGGCGTAGTGGATTCCATTGCAGGAGCGGCGGGCTCTCGACAAGCCTTACTGCCGCCGCAAAACGCTACCGGAAATTTCATCAAAGTGGTGCAGCGGATTCCGGTGAAAATTCTGGTCAAGCCAAACAAGAATCCGAATCTCGTGCTGCGGCCCGGGATGAATGTGGAAGCGACGATTTACACTCGCTGACTGCCAAGAGGCGCAATGTCCTATCTCAGTAGCAGTCCCCCGGAATCATGGGAACTCGAGGAGGAGCGTTTTCTCCGCAGCATAGCGTCCAGCCTGTCCTACCGCCGCCGATTGGCGATTCTCCTGACGGTAGGAATGGTTACCGCCATCGAGATTTCTAACCGCCTCTCAATCAACGTGTTTCTCCCGGACTTGCAGGGCAACGTGGGCGCCAGCTCTGATGAAATTAGCTGGGTCATAATTCTGTATAACGTCGGCTACCTCTGCTCCATAGCCATGTCGGCTCATGGATGACGCGCGTCATTGGCACCAGGCGTCACTTGCTGTTGAGCATAGCAATCTATGCCGTGGGAGCCATGGGCTGCGTGCTGAGTACTGGGAGCTTGGCTCAACTTCTGGTTTCACGCTTGATTATGGGATTCGGCGGCGGCGCGTTTCTGGTGCGTGTCACCATTCTCGCCGGACTGCTGTTTCCCGGGCAAACGAGGACGGCGGCTGCCACTCGCCTTTACTTGGTTCTGTCGCTTTTGAAGTTCCCTATCCGGTCGCCATGGGATGGGTCACCGATACGTTCCACTGGAACTATGCCTTCCTGGTTGATTTTCCCTTTTATGGCCATCGGCGCTTTTCTTATCTGGAAGACTTATTCCGCCGGGCAGGTTATTGGAGCGCAAGAAAGAGATACCAAGTTGATGTATGGGGCGCGCTTTTGCTGATTGCCTCGCTGGGCTTGTCTGGAGACCGCCATCAGCCGCGGCGAGCGGTATCTATGGCTCCAGTCGAACTTGGATTACTGCCGCACTGTTCGCCGCAACCATTTTCTTTATCGCGTTTCTCTGGTGGGATTACCGCCCCGAGAACCTCTCCCCGGTCTTGCATTTGCGCCTGATTGTTCGCCACGCCGCCCTGCGCACCTTCTTCCTGGTGATTTTGATCGTGGGAGCGTTCTTCGGCGCCGGCCTTTATGTGGTACCGCAATACCTTCGCTTCGTCCAGGACTACAGCGCCTTGCAGGCGGGCGGTTTCATTTCGATGTACACGCTCGGCCTTGGGTTAGGGCTGCAGTACGCTTTGCACTTGCTGATTCCCCGCTTGGGTCCCTTGCGCACGCTAGTCGGCGGTTTGCTGATATTGGCCGCGGCGTACCTCGCGATCTGTTACATATGGACGCCCACCACCCCCACTATAGTCCTGGCGCCCGTGATTTTCCTGCAAGGCTTTTGCATCGGGCCCGTTATCCTTGCTGCCGGAAATGTTGTCTCCGCCAATTCGCCAGTAGCCGAGGTCAATGACATTTCCACCACCTACTTCTTCGTACGCCAGCTCGGCAACACGTTCGGAGTTACGGCAGCGACCGTGATGTTCGATCGGCGCATGACGCTGCATTCGTCGCGCCTCCTGGACGTCTCCAATCGTCTGGACGCCACTACTCGAACTACGCTGGCGCAATATGCGGATCTGATTCACCGCAACGGCGGGGCCAGTAGCGATCCCGGGCTCGGAGCACTTCAGCTCTTCCAAAATGATGTAATCACCCAGAGCAGACTGTTCTCCTACATAGACACCTACTTCGGTCTGGCAATGCTAGGCGTCGTTGCCCTGGTCTCAATAGCGATCGCCCGAATAAGACCAAGGATCGGCCCACACCATTTTTTACCGTGGTAAGCGGCCGCCCGAACTACCGGCCACCTCATATGTCTACTTCGAGTCAGATTTCAATACGCGCGAGCGAAGATAGCCTTTTCTTTGGCAGGTTGACCGCAGTGAATACACGTCCCTGAACCGCCGGGCTGTTCCAGCGGAATACAACGCATGGTAGCTTTAGTTTCTTCCTTAATATTTGCTTCGCACTCGCTGCTGCCGCACCACCAAGCGAAGGCAAAGCCTTTCTCTACCGCTTTTTTGAACTCATCGTACGACGCTGGTTCGAAAGTATTGGCTTTGCGGAAGGCCAGAGCGCGGTCATACAGCGATTGCTGAATTTCTTCCAACAGTTGCGACACGGCGGCAGCCAGTCCTTGCTGCTGCACGAAGGACTTGCCTTCTTTGCCGGGACGATCGCGACGAGCCAGCACTACCGAGCCTTTGGCCACATCTTTAGGACCAATCTCCATGCGCAGCGGAACTCCGCGCATTTCCCAATCGTTAAATTTGAAGCCGGGGCTTACGCCCTCGCGCTCGTCCATTTTGACGCGAACGCCCGCAGAGACCAGTTCCTTGCGAAGCTTTTGCGCGCATTCCATAACGCCGGATTTTTCTTCGTCAGTTTTGTAAATCGGCACGATAACTAGTTGGAACGGCGCGAGGCGAGGTGGAAAAATCAATCCCTGGTCATCACCATGCACCATGATAATCGCGCCGATAAACCGCGTTGAAAGCCCCCAGGACGTGGTCCAACAGTGTTGATGCACTCCGTTTTTGTCCAGATAACGTATCTCGAAGGCCTTGGCGAAGTTTTGCCCCAGGTTGTGAGAGGTGCCGGCCTGAAGGGCCTTGCCGTCGCCCATCATGGCCTCGATCGAAAATGTCTGGTCGGCACCGGCGAAACGTTCGGAGTCCGATTTGCGGCCCGGGATTACCGGAACAGCCGCTTCGCGAACAGCAAAGTCGGTGTAGATATCGAGCATCTGGCGGGTTTCGAAGTCGGCTTCTTCCAAGGTAGCGTGGGCGGTGTGGCCCTCCTGCCAGAAAAACTCCAGCGTTCGCAGAAAAAGCTTCGTGCGCATCTCCCAGCGCACTACGCTGTTCCACTGGTTGATCAACACTGGCAAGTCGCGGTAGGACTGAATCCATTTCGCGTAGCTATGCCCGATGATTGTTTCCGAGGTAGGACGTATTACCAAAGGCTCTTCAAGCTCTTCTCCCCCGCCATGCGTTACTACCGCCAGCTCGGGCGAAAATCCGGCTACGTGCGACTTCTCTTTGTCGATAAAGCTGCGCGGAATCAACAGAGGAAAGGCCGCGTTTACGTGACCGGTAGCTTTGAAGCGGCTGTCGAGGGCCGCCGTAATGTTTTCCCAAAGCGCCCAACCGTACGGACGAACGATCATGCAACCGCGCACTGGCGCATAGTCAGCTAATTCGGCGCGTAGAACGACCTGGTTATACCACTCCGAATAATCTTCCGCGCGAGTGGGAAGTTTCTGGTCGGACATAGGTTTTTGCGCTCTTTCTGCGTCTCCTGGACTATCGCGAACATCTAACTGGCGCGACTTGAGGACGCAATCGATTCAGGTTAGGGGACACGGCAGATGAAGTCAACCCGGCTATATTTTTGGCATTTTTCGCGTGAAATCGAACGCGAATTTATTGTAGGCTGTTCGCCGCGCCTGGTTCCCGCCAGTGTTGCCAAAACTTTAGGAGTTTAACCAGATGAACATGTTCCGCGCCGTAGGTTTGTTTGTTGGTGTCGCAATCTTTGCCATGTTCCAGATATTCCAGCCGTTGGCTAGCGCGCAATCGTCCATGGGTTCAGGCACCACGAATCAGACTCAGACTCAGACGCAAACGCAGCCGGGTCAGACTGCTCCGACCTACTCTTCCAGCAACCCGCAGCCGAGCCCCTACGCATACCATCGGCCGTCGGATAAGGAAAAGCTGAAGAATTATGCCTTTGATACTTTCGGCCCCTACGCCATCTTTGGCGCCGTCACGATCTCTGCAATCCAGCAGGCCGAGACGCCCAGAGGTCCGGTTCCCGGCCAATCGGGGATCCCCCCAGATTGGGGACAAGGTTGGGACGCCTACGGAGAGCGAGTGGGAAGCAATTTTGGAATTCACGTCATAACGCAAACTGCTCGATATTCGATGGCTGAAGTCTTCCGAGAAGACACGATTTACTATCGATGTGAATGTTCTGGCGTCCTGCCCAGGCTGAAACATGCGCTGATTTCGACCGTGACGGCACGCAGGGGAGAGGATGGACATCGCACGTTCTCATTCTCGCAAATCGCGGCTCCTTATGCCGGCACGGAAGCTGCCGCGCTGCTGTGGTATCCGAGCCGTTACAATGCCATGGACGGTTTCCGAATGGGGAACTACAACCTGCTGATACAAGCTGGTTTTAACGTAGCGCTGGAGTTTATCTATGGCGGGCCGCACACGTTGTTGAGCCAGCACCACGTGCCGATAGTCTCGACTGTGACGGGATCCAACAACAAATAGTGCTGTAGCGATTTTGCGAAGCACTTTGCTTAACGCAGTTACTGACGGCGGTTACCGACGAAGGAACCGGTAGTTGGATGTGTTTCTACGTTGGTTCATTGCGTCCGGCGCAGTTTTTTCCCCAGACCATCGGGACAAATTCCTTCCTTACTGCGGCGTTTCTGAGGCGGTTTCAGTAAGAGGGAGTACAACCACTTGGGGAAAAGTGCCGTCTGAACACAGAGAGATATTGGTCGGTAATCTCGGTTGCGTAATTTTTCGGGCTAAGGACGGATTCCTCGAAACCAGCGACGAAATGGGAAGAGCATGGTTCGGCTTGGTTTGTTTATAATAATTCGTACGGGGATAGGAGCGTTAGGGCGCGGTTGGGGGATCAATTACAAATTTAAGTCAGCAATCAGGGCCAATTAGACCAGAAAAAAGGAAAAGGAATCGTGGAATCCAAGCTAATTTCGGTGGACTCTGTTCAAGCCGGAAGTACATTCCAGTCACTACAGGGGTGCCTCTCAACCCGGGACACAGAGGTTCGAATCTGGTTTTACCTTTGCTGACCCTTAAACGCCGTTTCTGGACCCGTTATTCCTGTTTCTCTCTGGTGGTGGCTGCTGCCTTCTTGTTTCTGGCGCTTCCCGCGTTCTGCCAGGAGACATCGGCGGAGCCTACTCCGGCTCCAGCAGCCGCGCCGAAACAAGACAGTCCGGGAAAGCAACCCTCTGCCGCCAACAATCCCTCAGGTCAAACTACCCCGGTTACTCCAGCTCAGAAAGATCCAGACAAGAGCAAAGACGACCGGATGTTTTACGTAATGCCAAATTACTTGACAGTGGATAATCAGTCGCAAGTGGTACCGCTCACGTGGAAACAGAAGTTCGCAATCACGGCTAAGGGTGCTTTCGATCCATACGAATTCGTGATTGTGGGGGTGGTTGCGGGCATCCGGCAGGCAGACAACGCTTACCCGGAGTTCGGGCAAGGAATGTCGGGATTCGGGCAGCGGTATGGTACAGCATTCGCAGATCAGGTGGATGGCAATATCATGGTGGGCGGTGTCTTCCCCTCGATCCTAAAAACGGATCCTCGTTATTTTCGACTGGGGAGAGGCAAAATTGGTCAGCGCTTTTTCTATGCTTTCAGCCGAGTTTTTGTCACCCGTAAAGATTCGGGGGGTAATATGTTCAACGTTCCCGAGTTCGCGGGCAATGCAACAGCAATTGCCATATCGACCGTCTATTACCCCTCCTCGGAACGGAGTTTTGCGAACAGCGCTAACAGCTGGGGAGTGCAGATGGGCATCGACGCCTTCGGGAATGAGCTGAAGGAATTTTGGCCGGATATTCACCATTATTTGATGAAAAAGAAAGGCGCACTGCCGCACTAATGGCCAGCAATTTGCAAGGAGGAAAGGGGTTGAAACGGCCTGCTAGGTCGAAAGTCTAAGCAAGGATGTGAGGGCAGATTTGAAAATGATTCGATGCTTCTGTGTGGCGTTAATATTGGCAGGGACGTTGGGGGCTGGAGGTGTTCGAGCCCAGGAGCTATCCAGCACCCTGGAACAATCCCCGAGCGATACGCCGCGTTGGGAACTGGTTAATGTTTCTATGTTTGGGCAAGACTCTCAGCAGTCGAGCACGACGCAGAATGGAAAATCCTCTGCACCAACCGCGACGCCGCCCCAGACCAAGCCCGCGGATCAAAATAACCCGGACACCGACTACGGTAAGCAACCCAAGAGAATTCTGGGCATCATCCCGAATTACCGCGCGGTGAGTGCCAACACCTATTTGCCGCCGATGACATTCAAGACGAAATTCTGGCTCGCGACCCAAGAGACATTCGACTACTCCAATTTTATTCTGGTGGGCGCGGTCGCCGGAATCGCATTGGCCGATAACTCTCAACCTACCTTCGGCCACGGCGCTTCGGGGTACGGCCAATACTATTGGCACAACTTTGTGGACGGCGCCATTGAGAACTACATGACCGAAGCGATACTTCCAACACTGACGAAAGAAGACCCGCGATACTACACCATGGGCAAAGGCCCGTTCCTGAAGCGGACAGGGTATGCAATCAGTCGCTTGGTCATCACGCGGACCGACGCGGGGGGTAGAACATTCAACATTTCAGAAATCGCCGGAGCCGGAGCGGCGGCAGGCATTGGCAACACCTATTACCCGGCAGAGCACAACCCCTGGGTGAAAACGTACCAACGTTGGGGAACGCAAGTGGGCTTGGACGGGATTTTCAACGTATTAAAAGAATTCTGGCCGGACATCAATAAGTCAGTATTCAACGGAAAATACTAATTCCAGGTCTGGGTGAAGAGTAACAGCTCATTTAGTAACCGCTCTGCCGCGCTAACAGCAGCCCCTTCCCGCATTCGTTGCAAATACGGCGCCGGCTCCGATAGAATCACGCTCGAGTGTTCTTGTGCGAAAAATCGAAACAGGAATCTTTCTGGTGTAATGAATGACAAACGATAGCCCGGAACTCGTACGAATGAGCCGCTCTTTGGATGAAGTGGATCCGGAAGTCGCCGAGGCTCTGCGCGATGAAGTGCGGCGCCAAGCGACCGGCCTTGAGCTCATCGCTTCTGAGAATTTTGTTTCTGAAGCTGTGCTGGAAGCTGCCGGCTCCGTGTTCACCAACAAATATGCAGAAGGATATCCGGGCAAACGCTATTACGGCGGCTGCGAGAACGTGGACCGCGTGGAGCGGCTCGCCATCGAACGCGCGAAAACTCTTTTTGGCGCCGAGCACGCAAACGTGCAGTCGCATTCCGGGACGCAAGCGAACATTTCGGTTTATATGAGCGTGCTGGAGCCTGGCGCGACCGTGCTGGGAATGAATCTGGCCCATGGCGGACATTTAACACACGGGCATCCGTTGAATTTTTCAGGGAAGACTTACCAGTTCGTCGCGTACGGCGTTACCAAAGATACCGAAACGATCGATTACGATGAAATCGATCGGCTTGCGCGCGAGCATCAGCCAAAGATGATTGTGGCAGGCGCCAGCGCTTATGCGCGCATCATCGACTTTCCGCGCATCGCGAAGACTGCGCAATCAGTTGGTGCGCTTTTCTTTGTGGATATGGCGCATATCGCCGGCCTGGTGGCTGCTGGAGTGCATCCAAGCCCAGTTCCGCACGCGGATTTTGTTTCCACCACAACGCACAAGACTCTGCGCGGGCCGCGCGGCGGCTTGGTACTCTGTCGCGAAAAATATGCCAAGGACTTGGACCGTGTCACGTTTCCCGGCGTGCAGGGCGGACCGCTGGAACACATCATCGCCGCGAAAGCTGTATGCCTGAGGGAGGCTGCGGCGCCCGAATTCCGCGACTATCAAAAGCAAGTGGTGGCTAACGCGCGCGCTTTGGCTGCGGGCCTTGCGAAACTCGGCTTCCGTATCGTTACGGGCGGCACGGACAATCATTTGTTTCTCGTCGATATGCACTCGCGAGGAATTACGGGGCGCGACGCGGAGCTGGCCCTTGAGCGCTCAGGCATGACCGTCAACAAGAATGCTATTCCGTTTGATCCCCTGCCACCCATGAAGGCTGGCGGAATTCGCGTTGGAAGTCCGGCGGTGACCACGCGAGGGATGCGCGAGCCGGAAATGGAGAAAATTGCCGGATGGATCGCCGAAGTGCTCACGCATTTGGGCGACGCCGCCATCGAGCAGCGCGTGCGCAAAGAAGTCGCCACCCTTGCGGAAAAGTTTCCATTGTACGCGCGGCGTTTGCAGGCCGCCGATAAGCTTGACGCGCAACACAGTCATCGCGCGAGCAGCTAGACCAGCGCCCTAGCGATGCAGGTTCGTTGTTTCAACCAGGTACACACCTCTCTCTTTTGGGTCAGTCATATCACATTCCTCCAAGGCTGCACCTTAGCCGTTTGTTAAACCCTTTCTTAGCTCTTTCCAGCGGCGACAAAATTCTCGACTTGGATGTTGAGTTGCAGTCCTTCACTACGCCCACTGGACCCTCTTCAAAATGGCCGATGATGAGTTCATTGCTCGGAATAGAAGCGCCACCATGCAATCACAGTTGCGGAGCGGAGAAGGACGAGGCGCGTGAAATCCAAAATTCATTGCTGCCTTCCGGCACGCTCCGAAATGCTTTCATCGAAATTGCCTATAGATTTTCTCCGTTTGGAGAAGTGGGCGGAGACTTCGCGGATTTTTTCACCCTGCCCAATGGAACTATCGCTCTTTACATCGGGGACGTGGTGGGCAAAGGCATCGCGGCTGCGATGTACGCCGCACTGGTTATGGGAATGTTGCGCGGTATTACCAAGACGGATGAACAAACGTCCACTGTGTTAGCAATTTTGAATAGACGGCTGCTGGTGCGACCGGTGCAGGGACGCTTTGCCACCACGCTTTACGCGGTTTACGACCCCACCTGCCACGAGTTGGCCTTCTCAAACGCGGGAATGCCATATCCTCTGCGGGCTTCCCAGGCCGATTGCCAGCAATTGAAAGAGGGCGGCTTGCCGTCCGGAATGTTTCCGGACACTTGTTACGATATCCATCGCGTTTCTCTCTCTCCGGGAGATTCCGTGTTGTTCGCTACGGATGGCCTTCACGAATTGCGCGGCGTGAACGGCGACGATTTTGGCTGGACGAGGATGGGCGAAATTTGGGGACAGTGCCGCGAAGCTACGGCTGATGAATCCCTTCAATGCCTTCTGCACGGAGCAAAGAATTTCGCCGTGGGTGGAATTCAGCATGACGATATTACGGCGGTTGCGTTGAAGATTCCGCTTCTGTAACGATTTCGCATGGTGTTTATAGAACTTGAATTTCAAGTTCAACGGTGTTTCCATTTTGGATGGCAAAAGCGCGAACGGGATTTGGCGTGTCATCGCGCGGCGAAAGAATAAAGTAGGTCACCTCCGGGTAGTAGGCTTGCTCGATGTCGCGTGGTGATGGTTTGTTGTCGCCGTTTGGATGCGAATGGTAGATTCCCATTAGCTCCAAGCTGGCTCCGCGAATCTCGCGCATATTCTGGAACAATTCCTTTGGCGCGATTTCGTACGCGGTGGCGCTGGCCAGCGAATTACTCGCTGGGAAAATCCGTGTAATTACGCCGTTACATCCTGCCAACAATCCGCAACATTCCAATTTAGGCTTCTCGGAGGCCTGGGCTACCATCTCTTCCACAATCTCCTTCTTGATTCGAGTCATTTGTTGGGAATCTTAACGCGAACAGCGGGGAATATATTTTCTGAAATATCAAGGCGCATAAAGCTGCACGCGATTCGGTATCCGGCGAGCAAAGAGCCGGGGCTGCCGCTGAACCAGCCGGCAACCCATCTTCAACAAAATTGCGCTCTAGGCCTTTTGAGCCTGACGGCGGAGAAACGTGGGAACATCGAGATCGTCAGCCGGCACTTCATGAACCTGACTGACGTTGCGCGCCACCTGATGCACTACCTCGCTGACGTTTCTGGAAACCTGCTGCACCACATTCGTATGTTGTGGCTGCGGCATGGTGGGCTGCTCCGGAGCCGGTTCACGCGTGGCTTTCCAAGTCTTCGGCAAGTAGGAAGGACGGGCTTGGCTCTTCCGTCCGGCCACTTCGCGGAAACCGGCGGCGATTACCGTAATCTTCACTGATTCCTTCATCGCATCATCCATCACCGCGCCAAAAATAATGTTCGCGTTTTCATGCGCGGCTTTCTGAATGATGGACGAAGCTTCGTGAACTTCCTGCAGGCTCAAGCTCGATGACCCGGTAATGTTGATCAAAATTCCTTGTGCGCCCTGGATGCAATTGTCTTCGAGCAGCGGGCTATTGATTGCGCGGTTCGCGGCGTCAATCGCGCGGTTCGACCCCGAAGCTACCGCGGTGCCCATCACCGCGTAACCCTGGCCGGACATAATCGTCTTCACGTCCGCGAAGTCGCGATTGATAATGCCTGGAATAGTGATGATGTCGGAAATGCCCTGGACCGCCTGCCGCAGAATATCGTCAGCGATGCGGAACGCTTCAAAAAAGCTGGTGCCGTGTTCAACGCATTCCATCAAGCGTTCATTCGGGATGACGATGACGGTGTCCACGCTGCCGATCAGCTCGCCGAGAGCTTGCTCGGCCTGTTCCATGCGGCGTTTGCCTTCGAAGGCGAACGGCTTGGTGACTACGGCGACGGTTAGCGCTCCAAGCTCACTCGCGAGATTCGCTACAACGGGTGCGGCTCCGCTCCCGGTGCCGCCACCCAGTCCGGCAGTGACGAAAACCATGTCCGCGCCATCGAGCGCTTCCAGAATTTTTTCGGTGTCTTCCAGCGCAGCTTTGCGACCGACTTCGGGGTTAGCGCCGGCACCCAAACCTTTCGTCAGCTTTGCGCCGAGCTGCAGCTTCACGGGCGCTTGCGAAAGCTTCAGCGCCTGCAAATCTGTGTTTGCCGCGATGAATTCCACGCCTTCCACTTTGGCGCGAATCATGCGGTTGACAGCGTTGGAACCGCCGCCGCCCACGCCGATCACTTTAATCTTCGCCCCGTTCTGCGCTTCTTCACTGAATGAAACTTTAAAGCTCGATTCTTTTGGTGACATGCTTCCTCCCCAGTCTTTCGCCCTCTTGAAATTTTTGTTCAATGCTTAAGACGCTCCTGCAAACATGCTTTTCAACTTGCCCACCCAGCCGGTGGGACGTGCTCCCGCGATGCGCCTGGTACGCGCACCGTAGAGCACAAGTCCCACGGCCGTAGAATATTCGGGCCGGGAATCTTCTTCGCTCATGCCTTGCAAACCGCGCGGAACGGCCACGCGCACCGGCAGATTGAATATTTTTTCCGCAAGTTCACAGAACCCGCGCAGCCGCGCTCCACCGCCAGTGAGAATAATTCCGGCAGGGATGGACGACTCAACACCGCCGCGGCGAAGCTCGTCGCGAACCAGCATCAATAATTCCTGCGCGCGCGGCTCTACAATATCAGACAGCATGCGAGCGAAAACTGTTCGCGGCGGGCGATCGCCCACACTCGCGATTTCGATCGCGAAGTCTTCTTTCAGAAGTTCGCGATTGGCGCAAGCTTGCTCGCGCTTGATTTTTTCCGCTTCATCGATAGGCGTGCGCAATCCGACGGCGAGATCGTTAGTGAAATGGTCGCCGCCAACTGGAATTGCTGCGGTGTGCCGCACAACGGCGCCCGTATAGGCAAGCAACTCCGTGGTTCCACCGCCGATATCGAGCAAGCAGCAACCTAGTTCGCGTTCATCCTGGGTCAAGCACGCTTCCGCGGAAGCGAGCGGTTCGAGCACAGTATCGTCGACCCGTACCCCCGCACGATTCACCGCCGTCACGATATTCTGCGTTGCCGTGCCGCTGGCGGTGACGATATGAACGTTGGCTTCCAGGCGCTGCCCCACCATTCCGATCGCGTCGCGGATATTGTCTTGCGCGTCGAGAAAAAATTCCTGAGGCAGGACGTGCAGCACTTCGCGATCTTCCGGCAACTGGATTCCACGCGCAGCTTCCACCGCACGGCGAACGTCTTCGCGCTGAATGTCGCGCGGTCGGCTTCCCACCGTGATTCCGCCGCGGCTATTCACGCCGCGCACATGCGTTCCTGCGACTCCAATCAGCGCCGACTCCACCGGCACGCCGACAATGGTTTCGGCTTCTTCCACGGCGCGGCGAATCGAACTGACTGCTAGATCGAGATTTACGATTTGCCCTTTGCGCCAACCCTTCGATTCCGCTGCACCCAGAGCGGCGAATTTCACGCTGCCGTCATCACCGAGCTCTCCGATCAGCGCACAGGTTTTGGTGCTGCCGATGTCCAACGCTACGATATGCCGTTCCTTCTTCGTCAAATCTGCTCCTTATAATTTCCTTCTGATCAATTTCCGCTATGCGATTTCTTCTTCGAACTCTTTTGCGCCGTGTGTGCCGGCTTTGCTGGTTTCCTGACCACAACGGGCGCCGGCTTGGGCGTCGGGCGCCCTGCCGCTGCCACAAGGCGCGGTGCAGCCTGCGGTATCACCGGCGAGTCTGGATTCACGATCGCTTCACCGTTAAAGCGTAGGTCCACAGATTCCACCCGGCCTGTTTTCGCGCGCCATTGGCCAATGCCGTCCAGCAATGTTCGATACCTCGTTTCAAAATCGTTGTCGCCGAAATGCACCAGAACGGGCGAGTCCGACGGCGCCGTGGATTGATGGCCCGCGTTGTCCGACGATTGATCCAAACTGCGGCCGCTGAACACATTGTCGCTGTTCAAACCGGAGATGGTGGCGCGCAAGTCGCTGGCGTCTGAAAGATCCACTTCGCTCACCTGCTCCATAGCGCCCGCGCGGGTTAATTCCACTTGCTGCGAGAATCCCGCAAAGAGCTGCATACGTCTTTCGCGCTCTTCGGAGGTCATATCCTCGTGAATTCCTGTCACCACCGGAAAATGAAAATTCGCTTTCAGCGGACGCGCGAGTATCACGCCATGAATGTCCACTAGCGCCAGGTCGCTGCCCTGCCGAAGGAATGCGATGGGAGCGCGTTCGGTAATTTCCACTTCAATTTTGTTCGGCAGCGCCCGCCGGACGATCGCTTCGGACACCCACGGAATTGCACGGATCTGCTGCCGTCTTTCATCCAGCGGAATGCGCAATACGCTGCGCCCTTGATCGGCTTTAAAAATGGCAAGCACGTTCCCACGCGTCACATAATGATTTCCCGCCAACTCCACTTGTTCCGGATGCACCAGCGCCATCTTTGGGGACGCCAGCAGAAAATGTCCGAAGGCGTACGCTACGCACGCGAAGGTGACTCCAACACCCACGCCAAACGTCACGCGCAAATAGGTTTTCCAGGCTTTCCTGCCGAATTTCCGCCGCTTGATCTCCAGAGGCTTTTGCCTACGAAGATACTTCGGCTCTTCGTCGGCCAGAAGCTCCTGGGGAAAAGCGTCCGCGTCCATGGTCTTCAGTTTTTCCAGAGAATGACCTCGTTCTCGAGTTCTACTCCAAAACTTTTGTGCACGCGCTGGCGAACATCGTCAATTAATCTAAGCATGTCGGCGCAACTTGCGCTCCCAGCGTTGATAAAAAAATTCGCGTGGCGGTCGCTCACCATTGCATCGCCGGCTCGATGGCCCTTGAGGCCAAGTTCGTCAATCATGCGCCCGGCGGATCCACCAGGAGGATTTTTGAAAATGCATCCCGCGCTTTTCTGGTTGAGCGGCTGGCTAGCCCGGCGCTTTTCGTTGCACACTTTAATGCCTGCCAGAATTTCCTTGAACGGTTTGGACGGTAGTTCAAGTTTTACGCGCAGCATCACATCTTCCGGCGCGAACGACGTGTGACGATAGTCGAAGCGAATATCATTGCCGCGAACGGTTTCAATCTCTCCGCTGGCCGCGCGATAGAGCTCCACTTCGCGCACGTACGAGCCAATCTGGGTCCCGTAAGCGCCTGCATTCATGCGCAACGCGCCGCCTACGCTGCCCGGCACGCCGATCAAGCCTTCCATGCCGCCAAGATCATGTTTCGCGCAAAATGTGACCATGCCTCCAAGATCGGCGGCGGCATCCACGTAAGCTGCGTTGCCTTCCACTCTCATGCCCGGCTGCGAAGTGGGCAAATGCAAAACGATCCAGGGCAGCTCGCCATCGTTAACCAACACGTTGGTTCCCCCACCAAGGAAGCGGTAAGGAATTTTTTCATTCGCCAAGAGGCGCATCACCTCAGGAATCGTGTCAAAACGCCGCAACAAAAGCTCATCAGTAGTCCCGCCAATTCCCAGCGAAGTTTTTTCGCTGAGCGAAACGCCGGGCCTCAATTCCACTTCCAATTCCTTCAAACGCGCCGCAACAGGCTTCTCGCTAATCCGCATAAGGACTAGGAACCTTGGAAGCGAGCAACATAGCGAGTTGGTCAAGTACGCGGCCTACGCTTCCAGCGCCAATCGTGAGAATGGCGTCGCCGGGACGCGCTTCTCGGTACAGAAATTCCATGCCCGCCTGCATGGTGCTGGTAAACACGACGTTTTTATGTCCCGCCGTGCTAATCGCTTCGGATAAAATCTCGCCGTTGACGCCCTCCAACGACGGCTCGCCGGCAGCGTAGATTTCCGTGATCACTAAAATGTCAGCCTCGTTGAACGAACGTCTAAAATCTTCCCAGAGAAATTTGGTCCTCGAATACCGGTGCGGCTGGAAGAGCACGAGCAGACGCTTATAGCCGCATCCTCGCGCAGCTTCTAACGTTGCGCGAATTTCGGCCGGATGATGACCGTAGTCGTCAATTAAGGTTACGCCACCGTATTCGCCTTTAATTTCAAACCGCCTGCCAACACCTGAAAACTTCGCGAGACCAGCACGAATTAAGTCTGCAGGGACGTTCAGCGAAAGTCCGACGGCAGCCGCGGCAGCGGCATTGCGCACGTTGTGAATTCCAGGCGGCGAAGGCAGGTGGAAAATTCCGAGATCCTCGTCGTGATATTTCAGCCGGAATTCGCTGGCCAGCCCGTTCAGCCGCACTTCGCTAATCACCAAATCTGCCTGGCTCGATGTGCCGTAGGTAATCACCGGCCTTTTTACCTGCGCCAGAATCGCCTGCACGTTCGGCTCGTCGAGGCAAAGAATTACCGTCCCGTAAAATGGCACGCGATTCGCAAATTGCAAAAAGACTTCCTGAATTTCCTCGAGCGAGCGGTAATGATCCATGTGCTCGCGGTCGATGGTGGTAATAACGGCGACGACCGGTGCAAGCAGCAAAAACGAACGATCGCTTTCGTCCGCTTCCACTACCATGTACTCGCTCTGGCCCACACGAGCATTCGAGCCGGCGTGATTTACGCGCCCACCCACAACGAATGTTGGATCAAGTCCTGCTTCAGCAAGCACTGAGGCAACCATGGAAGTCGTAGTCGTTTTTCCATGCGCACCGGCTACGGCGATCCCCGTTTTCAGGCGCATCAATTCCGCAAGCATCTCGGCGCGAGGAATTACCGGAATTTTCAGTTTATGCGCTTCCACCACTTCCGGATTGCTGGATTGCACCGCGGAGGAAACCACCACCACGTGCGCTCCGCGAACATTTTCGGCAAGGTGGCCTTCAAATATATTGGCGCCCAATCGTCTCAGTCGCTCGGTTACCGGCGTGGCTTTTAAATCAGAACCGGAAACCGCGTAACCGCTCGAAAGCAAAACTTCCGCGATACCGCTCATCCCGCTTCCGCCAATGCCGATCAAGTGGATGCGTTGAAAATTGCGAAAGGTCACGGTCATATCCGCACCGAGCCTTCCAACGGGTCTTTGATCTGCGTTTCCAACAGATCCACAATGTCCTCGACCGCGCGCGGACGCGCCAATGCGCGTGCTCGCTGCTGCATTTCTGAAATCTTCCCGGGCTGGTCCAGCAGGGAGAAAATCTCCGTCGTGAGCCGTTCGGGCGTCAGCTCAGTTTGAGGCAGCATCCGCGCAGCGCCGGCATCCTGCATGGCTTCTGCGTTGCGGGTTTGGTGCGCGTCAGTGGCGGCGCCGAAGGGGATGAAGATGGCGGCACGTCCGGCGGCAGATACTTCTGCGACCGTGATCGCGCCCGAACGGCAGACGATTAAGTCCGCCTGGGCAAACCGCTCCGCCATATTCTCGATGAAGGGCACAACCTCCGCTCGGAATTCGCGACGCGCATAAGCCACTCGCACCGCATTATAGTCGCGTTCACCGGTTTGATGCACGATGAAAAGCTGATTTTTTCTCGCCGCTAGAAGGTCCAGCGAATCGACCACTGCGCGATTAATCGGCAGCGCGCCTCGGCTTCCGCCTGTGATCAAGATTGTAAAAGGTTCGCGCAGTTCTTTCCGCGGTACGGCAAAAAATTCCTGGCGTACGGGACAGCCGGTGACTTCGGCTTTGCGTCCCAGTCGCGTAGCGGTAGCTTCGTTGGCCACGGCTATGCGAGTCGCAATCGTGGAAAGGACGCGGTTGGTGAACCCCGGCTCAACGTTGGGTTCAAAAATCACGGTAGGAATCGAATGCATCCTGGCCACAAGCATCATGGGTCCCGACGCGTACCCGCCCACACCAAACGCCACTCCAAAATTGTGACGGCGGATGATTTTTTCGGAGTCTGACAGCGAGAGCGGCAGCATCGCGACGTTCTTTAGAAATTTTGCGCCGCTAATTCCCTTCAAACCCGCCACTCGTATGGTTTCGAGCGGCAGTCCGGCTTGTGGCACCAGCCTCGCTTCCATCCCGCGCTCGGTTCCGACGATCACCACGCTTCGTTCCTCTTCTTGCCCGCGCTTCAGCCACTCACGCGCCACAGCAATCGCCGGGAAAACATGCCCGCCGGTGCCGCCGCCTGCAATCAGCAAACTGTTAGCATCCGCCTTCACGTCTCATCCGCGTGCTGACTGATATTCAACAGCACGCCGGTTGCCAAGAGCATTCCGATCAAACTCGATCCGCCGTAACTGATGAACGGCAGCGGAATTCCTTTGGTGGGCATCAGTCCCAATACGACGCTCAGGTTGATCAGCGCTTGGCCCACCACCATCGCCGTAATTCCCAACGCGAGCAGCCGCCCGAATTCGTCCGGAGCTTTCATCGCCGCCACAAACCCGCGCCACCCGTACACGGCGAAAAGCGTGAGCACAATTACCGCGCCGATAAATCCGAGTTCTTCGCAAATCACCGAGAAAATAAAATCCGTGTGCGCTTCCGGAAGGAAAAAAAGTTTTTGGCGGCCTTCCATTAAGCCGACGCCGGTAAATCCCCCCGAACCGATGGCGATCAGCGATTGAAGCAATTGAAAACCGTGCCCTTGCGGGTCAGCGCCCGGAGACATGAAGGCTTTGAAACGCTCCAACCTGTACGGAGTTCGCACAATTAATAAATAGACGGCTGGAATCGCGGCAAGTGCGGCGCCGAAGATGTAGCGCATATCAAGCCCGGAGACGAAAAGCATGGCCCCGGCGATCAGAACAATCATGCAGGCTGTGCCCATGTCTGGCTCGGCAAGAATCAGGGCAACGATGAGCAATACTGTTCCGAGCGCCGGGAGAAGCGTGCGTACCGGATCGTTCACTCCAAAACCTCTCGGCGCTCGCCGAATTTCAAGAAACCATGCGAGGAAGAAAATTAAAACCAGCTTCGCAATTTCCGAAGGTTGCAAACTCAAAGGGCCTAACCTGAACCAGCGGTGCGTGGCGTGCGAACGGTCCAGAAAGAAAACTGAAATCAGCATCACCAGCGTGAGCGAAACGGCTGTGAAAATCACGCGCGGCTGGCGGAATTTGCGGTAATCCGCGTTCATCAGCCAGAACATTCCGGCCAAACCCAGCGCAATCCACACGAGTTGCTTCAGCAGAAAGGTGTAGCCGTTGCCGCCCGATTCCCGCGCGGTGATAGCCGACGCACTGAAAACCATCACCGCGCCGATCAGGCAAAGCCCGAGCGTAACGCCAAATAATTTTCGGTCCGGTTGCAAGCTACGCGGCATTCGTCATCCTTTTTGCGCGGAAGCGCCCGCGGCAGATTGGTTCTGATCTTCCAGATTCGCTATTAATTCTTTGAAAGTTCGTCCACGATGCTCGAAATTTTCAAACTGGTCGAAGCTGGAGCACGCGGGAGCCAGCAGCACGGTGTCGCCTGCCTGCGCGTTTTGCATCGCTATTTCCACGGCGCGGTCGAGCGTGCCAGCATTCTTTTGCGGAACGGAGTCGCCCAAGTCTTCCGCAATTTTGTCCGCGGCGGCGCCGATCAAGACGGCCATGCGCGCACGTTCGTGGAGCAATTCGCGCAACGGCGCATAGGGACTGCCCTTATCCTTCCCGCCAAGGATCACGAGCAGCGGACCCGGAAAAGCTTCAATCGCCTTCACCGCGGCGTCGACATTCGTGGCCTTGGAGTCGTTATAAAACTTGACGCCCGATATTTCGGCCACGAATTCCAAACGATGCTCGACGCCCTTGAAAGTCTTTATGCCGGTAGCGATTGCCCCGGGATCGGCCCCGGCAAGATATGCAACAGCGCAGGCAGCCAAAACGTTTTCAACGTTGTGTTCACCGCGCAGAGGAATGTCTTCGCGGCGCGCCAGCGCGACTTCCGAGCCTTCATTCCGGAAAAAAATCTGTTCATCGCGCAGAAACGAGCCGGCCGCCACACGCTTTTGCCTGCTGAACCAGAAAATATGCGGCTTGGTTGGCATGCGACGCGTGATCTCTGGGTCGTCCGCATTCAGGACAGCAATGTCCCGTTCGATTTGATTCTCGAACATGCGCATCTTCGCCTGCGCGTACTCGTCGAATGTGGCGTGGCGATCGAGGTGGTCCGGCGTCAGATTGAGCAATACTCCAATTTCCGGGCGAAACTTTTCGATCGTTTCAAGCTGGAAGCTGCTGATTTCGGCCACCGTCACGGTGGTGTCCATGGAATTTTCAACCAGCGCTAGCAATGGCTTGCCGATGTTGCCGCCAACCAGGGTGGGAATCGAAGCGGTCTGAAGAATGTGCGCGACTAGCGAAGTTGTGGTGGTCTTGCCGTTCGAACCCGTAATTGCAATAAGTTTTCCCCGCAGAAATCGCCAGGCAAGTTCAATTTCACTCCAGACTGAGATACCGCGCGCACGCGCGAGTTCAAGTGCAGGAAGTTTTGCCGGAACCCCGGGACTCACAACAATCAAATCCTGATTCGCGAAACTGTCGGGATTGTGTCCGCCAAGCTCGAGTTTCACTCCTGCCGCGCGCAACTTCGCGGCAGTTTCCGTCAATTCTGCTTCCGACCGCTCGTCCGTTGCCGTCACGGTTGCGCCGTAACCCGCACTGAAAAGCGCGGTAACCACTCCTGTGCGCGCCAATCCCACCACCAGTACTCGCTTTCCCGCCAGATCGATTCCGGGCCTCACTGCCGTTCACCTCAATTTCAGAGTAGTCAACGAAAACAATGCAAACACCAATGCCACAATCCAAAAACGCACGATGATTTTGGATTCGCTCCAACCCATCAGTTCAAAATGGTGATGTAGAGGCGCCATGCGAAACACTCGCTTGCCCGTCAACTTGAAAGAACCAACTTGAATAATGACGGATAAAGCTTCCAAAACAAAAACGCCGCCAATCGAGAGCAACAAAATCTCCTGTTTGATGATCACTGCCACCACGCCGATTGCGCCGCCCAGTGCCAGCGAGCCAACGTCACCCATAAACATTTCGGCGGGGTGCGCGTTGTACCAGAGAAAGCCCAATGACGCGCCAACCAGCGATCCGCAGAACACCACGAGTTCGCCGGCGTCCGGTATCTTTTGTATCTCCAAATATTCGGCCATACGCGCGTTGCTGGAGACGTACGTAAGAACTGTCAGCGCAGTGGAAGAAACCAGCACGCATCCGATTGCCAGTCCGTCCAAACCATCCGTTAAGTTCACCGCGTTGGAGCTGCCCACGATTACCAGCACCAGAAAAAGAACGAAGGGCACAAACGCCAGCGGCCAGACGTAGTTCCGAACCAACAACGAGTCAATCACCAGGTTCGGGTGCAACCGCTTGAAAAATGGGACGCTCAACTGCGTTGAATACGCGCCTTGCGATTGCAGGATGAGCAAGGCCACGCCAACCGCGACGCAGGTTAGAAATTGAAAAAAGAATTTCTTTTTTGGCGACAGCCCGAGATTTCGCCGCCGCACTACTTTATTGTAATCGTCGACAAAACCTATCGCGCCAAACGCTATCGTGGCACCAATCGCCAGCAGCACGTAGGGGCTGCGTAAGTCCGCCCATAGCAGTGTGGGAATCACGATAGCGGCCACTATTAAAACGCCGCCCATGGTGGGCGTCCCGGCTTTCTTTTGATGCGCCTTCGGGCCTTCCTCGCGAATATATTGCTTCACCTGCAACGTGCGCAGACGTTCGATCACCCACGGCCCCATCACCAGAGAAAGCAGCAAAGCCGTGATACTGGCAACCGCCGTGCGAACCGTGATGTAACGAAAAACATTCAGCGGGCTGAAATAGGGCCGCAGCACGTAATAAAAAAGATAGTAGAGCATCAGCGCGCGCCTTTTGGTCCCGCTTCGATTGCTTCCGTGCCCCCAGGTCCGATTTTTTTGTAACGCGCTTCGATGGCCTCCAGGATTTTTTCCATCTTCACGCCGCGAGAGCCTTTCAACAGCAATAAATCTCCCGCGTTCACGAATTCCGCCAAGAATTTCGCGGCGTCATCCGAGTTATCGAAAAACCTTGTGCGCTCTCCTGGATGGCCAGCTTCGACCGCCGAGCGGATAAGCGCCGCTGCATCGCCGCGTACTCCGACAATCCAATCAATTCCCTTCAACGCGCCAGAGATCTTTCCGCATTCACGATGCAATTCCACGGAGGTCATTCCAAGTTCAAGCATTTCTCCAGCCGCAAGAATCCGCCGACGGTAACCCGGCGTGTCTGCCAAAAGTTGCGCCAGCGCGTTTAATGCCGTCGGGCTTGAGTTGTAACTGTCATTGATGACCGTGATGCCATTTTCAAACCGAACTACCTCGCCGCGCTTGTCTGCGGGCACAAGAACTGGAAATACTTCTCGCGCTTCCGCAGCGCCAATACCCCACACACTCGCCGCCGCTAGCGCCGCCAACGCATTCATCACGTTGTGCCGTCCGATCAACGGCGATTCCAACTGGGCGCTCCCGCTCGGGGAAATAAATTCAAAAACTGAACCTTCCACGCCAAGCTCTTGAATTTTTTCCGCGCGAAATTGCGCACGCGCGCTGGTTCCAAACCAAATCACGTTGCCATGCGCAACTTCCGCAAACTTCGCAACGCGCTCGTCGTCTGCATTGAGCACCGCGGTCGCG
Organism: uncultured Acidobacteriota bacterium; assembly: GCA_963838475.1. Taxonomy (GTDB): domain Bacteria; phylum Acidobacteriota; class Terriglobia; order Acidiferrales; family UBA7541; genus Palsa-295. The sequence continues at coordinate 1,722,738 of CAWIRJ010000001.1, read as the reverse complement.
CCGGGCCATGCCAAATTTTCGACCAACTCGCGCTCTGCCAGCGCAATCTCTTCAATTGACGAAAAAAATTCCAAATGCTCCACCGCGACCCGCGTAATCACGCCTACATCCGGCGGAGCGATTTGCGCCAGCCGCGCTAGCTCTCCCCGATGCGACATCCCCATTTCCACCACCGCCGCGTCGAACTGATCGTCCAGTTGCAGCAAAGTGAGCGGCAGACCGTACTCGTTATTCAAATTTCCTTGTGTCTTCAATACGCGGAACCGCGCGCCCACAAGCGCCGCAAAGATTTCTTTCGTGGTTGTTTTGCCAATGGACCCCGCCACTGCGCCGATTCGACGGCCCGGTTTCGCGCGCCGCCAAATTTCGCAGGCTCGCGCCGCCAGCCGGTGGAGCGCGACGAGCGTGTCGTCCACCGCGAATAATTTTCGCTGCAAATCCTCGGGATAGTCTTGTAGCTTTTCGCGCGCCACCACCCCGGCCACAGCCCCGCGAGAAAGTGTCTCAGCGACAAAGTTGTGTCCATCGTGACGCGGACCGTGTATCGCGACGAACAGTTCTCCAGGCCGAATCGCGCGAGAATCAATCGAGACGCCGGCCATCCCGGCCATGGGCTCGAGGCCCGCGGGAAGCGCGACACCCAGAGTTTCGGCCACTTGAACCGCTGTCCACCGCATCGCGTCTCCAATGGGCTAATGGTCGCTCGCAAAACTACTTGTCCGAAAACGTTCCTCGAACACCGCAAATTTCGCGCCGAAATGGCTACTTATGGGCGCTTTTCTTGGAATAGCCTTTGCGCCGCAAAATCGCTCGAGCTTTTTCGCGATCGTCAAACTCGAACGTGCGATCGCGCAAAATCTGATAATTTTCGTGGCCTTTTCCGGCCAACAAAACGATGTCTCCGGGCTGCGCTTCATCGATGGCTATTTCCAGCGCCACGTCGCGATCCGGCTCGATGCGGTATTTCGCGTTCACTTTCTGCAATCCCACCACCACATCATTCATGATCAGCAGCGGATCTTCTTTACGAGGATTGTCGTCTGTAAGAATCACCAGATCGCTCAAGGCGCCAGCCGCTTCCCCCATCAATGGCCGCGTGGAGCGGTCGCGCTCGCCTCCGGCCCCAAAAAGCGTGATGACTCTGCCGGAGGGATTTAGTTCGCGCGCAGTAGTAATCAGGTTGCGAATTGCGTCGTCCGCATGCGCGTAATCCACCACCACCAAGAAGGGCTGTCCTTCGTCAATTTGTTGGAAACGTCCAGGCACCAGCTCCAGATTCGCGATCCCCTCTTCAATTTTCTCGCGCGGAATTTCAAGCGCAATGGCCGCACCGATGGCGCTCAAGATGTTGTACACGTTGATGCGTCCCACGAGCTTCGAGCGCACTTCGATTTTCCCCGCGGGCGTTTGGGCGGTGAACGACAGCCCATCAAACCGCAGCGAAAAAGTCTTTGTGGTCAGCTGCGCAGTTTCAGTAAGCCCGTATCGAAGCGTGCGCTTCGCCAAACCTTCCAGACGCGCCGAATAAGGATCATCCGCATTGATCACCGCCGTATCCGGCGCCCCGGCGCCCGTGCCCTCAAACAAGCGGCGCTTCGCAGCAAAATATTCTTCAAATGTTTTGTGAAAGTTCAGATGGTCGCGCGTTAGGTTGGTGAAAATCGCGACGGCGAAGTGGCACCCCCACACTCGTTCCATGGCCAGCGAGTGCGAACTCACTTCCAGCACAGCATGCGTTCCACCGGCATCACGTACTTCCGCAAACATCTCCTGCAAGTCAAGTGACTCCGGGGTGGTATTAATCGCCGTGCGAGTCCCGCGTGGCGTCTCGTACCCGGTGGTGCCGATTCGTCCGGTTATGGAATCCGCAGCATGCAAAATCGAATCGACGAGAAAGGTTGTGGTGGTCTTTCCGTTTGTTCCAGTTACACCGATAAGCTTCAGAGCTTCCGCGGGATGCCCGTAGAAGTTCGCCGCCGCTATGGCCAGAGCGCGACGCTCTGCCCCGGGAACCAGTTGAATCCAGGTAATCGCGGCGTTGGCATCAGCACTTCGCGGCTCTCCACTCGCGATTGCAATGGCGCCGCGCGCAAGTGCGTCTGTCACAAATTTGTTACCGTCAGCTTTTTGTCCCGGCAAAGCGAAAAACAACGCCCCGGGCCTAACTTTCCGGCTGTCACACGCCACTGAGGAAATCTTAGGGTCTGCAGCACCGCTCGCGCCCACTCGCTCAATTCCCTTCAACGATTCTTGCAGGCTTACTTCGCGTCTCTTCGACGCCTCCGAGCTGCCTCCCGAATTTGTGTCGGTGCCCTGCTCCATTACAAATCTCAATTTACGTTCCTTTGCAGGTCCTTGGATCGCACATCCGCCACCATGCGCCCAAAGCGCACGGCCACTCTGCTTCCCCGCGACACGCGCGTGCCGGACTCGGGCGATTGTTCTAACGCAACTCCGCTGCCAATCAACGACGGCACCAAACCCAGCCGCGAACATTCTTCCGTCACGCCGCGAACTGTCCGTCCCGCTAGATCCGGGACCACCACGGCGTCCTCGTCGCTAACCGCGACAGAAGTAGCCTCCGAAGAATCGGGCTGATCTTTTGCCGCATTGAAACGCGCTTCGTTAATTCCGGCGCTGCTATCCTCTTCTGCATCGTGCGGGCGTTTGGCATTCATCGCGGTCTCCACAGTGGATGGCCCAGGGATGTCGTGGTCCACAGCCATGTACGCCAGCACCTGCTCCGCGATGCGCTTGAAAACCGGCCCGCCGATTTCTCCACCGTGGTGCGCCCCCTCCGGCGAATCGAAGACGACGAGTACGGTTATGGCCGGCTCGTTCACAGGCGCGAACCCAACGAACGAAGCGATGTATTTATTCGGCGAGTAGCGGCCGGTATTTGGGTCGATTTGTTGTGCGGTCCCGGACTTCCCTGCTGCTGTGTATCCGTTGAGTTGGGCCTTCTTGCCTGTCCCGGACAGCACTACTGTCTCCATCATCCCTCTCACGGTCGCTGCCGTCGTCGCGTCCGTTACTTGTTGGGGAGCCGGATGCGAAACAACCAGCGGTGGCGACCCGCCTTGAATTTCTTTCACGATTCGAGGCTTGTAGAGCATTCCCCCGTTCGCCACCGCCGAAATCGCGGAAGTGATTTGTACCGGCGTCACGCTGACTTCCTGCCCGATGGCCACCGACCCAATGGAACTGGCAATCCAATTATCCACCGGACGCAATATCCCGCGGTTTTCGCCGGGCAACTCAATTCCGGTCAATTGTCCGATTCCAAACGAATGAATCACATCGTAGAACTTCGTCGCACCCAAACGCATGGCCACTTTGATCGAGCCGACATCGCTGGAATTCGCCAGCACGTCACGTACGCTGAGGATTCCGAAGGGGTGCCAGTCATGAATTAGCCGTCCGGCCACCACGATCGAACCCATCTGGCAGTCGATCATTTCATCCGGATTTGTAACTCCGTTTTCCAGCGCGCCAGTCATCGTAATTACTTTAAAGGTCGATCCCGGCTCGTAGGCAGCAGAGACTGCGCGGTCCATGCGAACTTTATCCGGGTAACTGCCAGCATCATTCGGATTGAACGGAGGAGAATTTGCCAACGCCAGCAGCTCGCCGGTATTGGGGTTCTGAATCACTACCGTCCCATACGTCGAGTGCGTCTCTTCCATTCCACGAGCCAATTCTTTTTCCGCGATGAACTGAATGGTTTCATCCACGGTGAGTACCACGCTCCCACCGGGATCAGCAGCGGCCTCGCTGCGGTCGTACCAGCGGCGCTTGCCGTCCGCCATCACCATCATGCGCCCGGGCTTCCCGCGAATCTGCTTGTCGAACACGTACTCGATGCCGCCGATTCCCTTTTCGTCGGTATCCACGTAACCCAGCACGTGCGCCAGGCTCTCTTTTTCCGGATACACGCGCCGGTTTTCTTTCTGAAAGAAAACGCCTTTCAAATTCATGTCGTCGATGCGCTGGACGGTTTCCGGCGAAAGCTTTTTGGCCAGGCGAACGGGCGTCTTCGCTTCGCGTATTTTTGTCTCGATTTCTACGGCAGGAATATTCAGAACGCGCGAGAGCAGTCCGGCGACGAGGGTAGCGTCTTTGATGTCGGTGGGATCGCCAAAAACCGAGTCCATCGGGATACTGATGGCCAGTTCCCGGCCTTTGCGATCGTAAATCGCGCCGCGCTTCGGGCTGATTTCAAATACGCGCCGTTGTTGATGTTGGGCTTTCGCGAAGTATTCTGCATAGCAGACGAGTTGGAGATAACTGAGGCGGAACAGCACCGCCGCCATCCAAATCAACGCCACAACCCCCACTACCAACCAGCGGCGACGCAGGCTGCGCTGCTCCATGGTGCTCCAACCTATCCCGCAAAAAACTTAGCCCCGCGAATGTTCGAAATGCTTCGCGGGGTTCGGGCCCGGTCAGCCGGGTCTCTGCCAATTTTGTAAACCAAACTTTTTAAGGGCGCTGGTTTTGGGAAACAGGGCGCGCTTGCGCTAACACTCCATCGCTGTCCGCTGCCACCGTAGGCGCTTGGCCAACCACTGGCACGGTCAATCCCAATTCTTTTCCGGCGATTGAATAAACGCGATCTGGCGCGCTCAAGGTGTCCACTTCCACATGAAGCTGTTGGTTTAGCACCGAACTCTGCGCGCGCAAAGTTTCGAGCTGCTCCACCTGATAGCGCAGTTGGATGCATTCAAAATGCTGCCAGGTATAAACCAGCAGACAAGTTGCCATCGCCGCTCCGGCTGCTACCCGCCGCCAAAAATCCTGCACACGCTCCGGCGATGTTGGGCGAACCAGCCGCGAATTATCGATATGTTTTACTGTGTGATATTCGATCATGACCACGCCTCAGGCGCCGCGCTATCCGCCGTCGCCACTTTCTCCAGCACGCGCATCTTTGCGCTCCGCGAGCGAGGATTGTTTCTGATTTCCTCTTCTCCCGGCTGAATCACTTTCTTGGTCAGCACGCGAAAATTTCTTTCGCGCGCGAGCCGCTGGAATTCGTGTTTCACCATGCGATCTTCCAGCGAATGGTAACTAAGGACGAGCAACCGTCCCGCTGAAGCTAAAGTGGCAGGGGTCCGCGAAAGAAACTGCCCGAGTTCCTCCTCTTCTCGATTCACCGCTGTCCGCAGCGCCAGAAACGTTTTTGTCGCGGGATGCAGTCTCTGCCTTCCCCTTGCTTTACGTCCCCCTGCCACAACCGTTGCCAGATGTTCGGTGTCGCGGATAGGCCGCGCGCGAACAATTGCTCTGGCGATTCTGCGTGAGTCCCTCTCATCGGCGTTCTTGTAGAGAAGGTAGGCCAGTTCTTTCTCCGGCCAGAAGTTCACAATTTCTTCCGCTGTCAGCGGCGAGTCGGGATTCATGCGCATATCGAGCGGCGCGGCCCAGCGAAACGAAAATCCGCGCTCGGGAGTATCCAGCTCGAGAGTTGAAATCCCCAGGTCGGCAACCACACCATCCAGCGGAGGAAGATTCAGTTTTTCCGCCACTTCACCGATCTTCGAAAATTCTGCGTGCACCAAAGTCACCTGCCGCTCAAGCGGCCCTAATCGCTCCCGCGCAATTTCCAGCGCGCGCGGATCGCGATCCATCCCCAGTAAACGCCCCGTGCTCAGCCGCCGGGCAATTTCTATGGTGTGCCCGCCCGTGCCGACCGTGGCATCCACATACGTGCCTTCTGGTCGTATCCGCAACCAGTTCAAAACTTCGTCCAGCAGAACCGGCGTGTGCAGAACGCTCAAAAGCTAGATGCCCAGTAAATCCAATTCCTTTTCGTCTTCCGCCGTTAGAGGGTTACGGTTCAGTTGTTCCAGGAACTGCGCGTGATTCCAGACTTCCAGGTAAGTCAGCTGGCCCTGAACGTCTACCTCGCCCTTCATTTGCGCTGATTCCCGTAGCGTGGGTGGAATTAGAATGCGCCCCTGCCCATCCACCTCCACTACTTGGCCGTAATAGTTCACCCGCGCCAAAAACTTCTGTTTGGAACGGTTGTGAGAGGAGACTTTCGCGAGTTTTTCTTCGATCTTTTCCCAGGCTTTCATGGGATAGATACGTGCGGTACCGCCGGTTTCGCTGGTCACGTAGAACTTCGAGCCTGTCTTGCGCAGCTGTTCCAAGAAGTCGGCCGGAATTTTCATTCGGCCCTTTTCGTCCACTGTCGCTAGATAGCTTCCCCGAAGCATTGGTGCCTTTAAGAGCCGCGCCCGGCTTGTACAACGAAGAAATCACTCTTTGGTTCGCCCCTACTTGCTTGTTGCTTTCTACCACTGCGTCCCACTTCTTCCCACTTTGTGCCCCGATTGTAGTTAGGTTCGAAAACATGTCAAGAGGAATCCGTTATGGAATCGAAGATTTTTATGGAAAAGAAGATGCGCCGTTGTGGCTCACTGCAACCAAACCACAATTAGTGGTGGAGGGTCGTGAACGCTCTCCACAGGCCTAGTTGCTCGATTCAAAAAAAGTGCAGAAAATGTTTTGTAAGAGTTAACACCAAGAAAAATTCTTCGCGCTCGCCTTTTTTTTCGTACGTCAGCGAACTTTCTGCTGCCAATGCCCAAAATTGGACGATGCTGAAGGTTTGAATGCAGCGCCGCGGACTTTTCACCCTGAAGCCTCGAAGGGCAGCACGGCACTTCTAAGCCGTTATACACCTCTAGACGGCATTGCAGATGCGTCCCTAGGCCAGATGAGACTGTAAACGGAGAAACGCTAAGGCCGGCCGGGGTTGATCGAGTCCAGGCCGCGCAGTACCGACTGCTCATCCGGACTCAGACCGCGCATAAACTGCGGATCGTTCAGCGCCGCCTGCCGGTCCGCCGGGCTCATTCCCTGCAGCGTGTGCAAACGACCGGTCACGATCTGTTTTCGTTGCGGAGACATGCCCTGCCACTTCGGCAGGAGGCTGTTTTGCACATACTGGCGCTGCTGAGGCGACATACGCTGCCAGGTACGCGCGCGATCGTTCATGGCGTTGCGTTCCGTGGGCGATAGATTGTTCCACTTCTGAAGATTATTTCGAATCTGGGCTTGTCGTTGTGGCGGAAGACTTCTGAAACGCTCGCTGTTCTGCATGTAGCGCTGTTGTTCCTGCGGCGATAAGTCACGCAGATTCTGCTGAACGCCCGGAGACAAATTCCTCATGCCACCTTCGCGGTTAGCGTTCGCTGCCGGATTAGCTGCATTGTTAGGACGCTGCAGACTTTGCGGCGGGCGCGCGTTATATCCCGGACGGTATGCCCCGGTTGCTCCAGGCCGTTGTCCCCCTGGACGTGCATTTGGACGCGCAGGAGCAGATTGCCGAGGTGCTGCTCGCATGCTCGGTGCATGCGAAGGTGCACCGCCGCCATGCTGCCTTTGTGCCAAGGCAGGCTGCGCCGCAAGCCCCGTCAAAAGAGCCAGCGCAAGCCCGCAAATGATTCTCAACCGCTTCATCTATCCGCCATTACTCCTGTTGTTGCTGCTGTTGATCGTTCTGCTGATCCGGTTGTAGCGCCGGCTGCCCGTCCGCGGGAACTTCGTCCAGCGCGTCGAACTTGCTCAACACGTCGTAGTTTTCCAGTACATCCAGATTCTTGATCACTTGAAATTGCTGCTGCTCGTTTTGCGCAGTCCCGGCGAGACCGGAATTATCTTGCGGCAGACGCGTGATCCAAACGCTCACTGCCAGCAGCAGAGCCATAGCCATTGCAAGCCGCGGTTGCGGCACAAACCAGCGATACCACCGAGGTCGCGGCTCTTCGGCAATTCGCGCGCGCATGCGCGCGTCAAAGCCAAGCGACGGCTCGACGATGGGCACCTCGTCCAACACACTCCACAACGTGCGCAGCTCTTCCGCTCGCGTGCGGCAAGCCACGCAAATCGCCAGGTGCTCTTCGAGCTCGTGGCGGTCCGCCGAATTCGACCGGCGATCCAGGTACGGAATCAGTTCTTTTGATACGTCTTCACATTTCATGATGGGCTTCCCTCTCTGCGTGGAGCGCCGGCGTTAACAAGCGGCGCCAACTGCACCCGCAGCGTTTCATAGGCGCGAAACAATAGCGATTTCAGCGCGCTTTCCGAGCACTCTAAAATTCTTGCAATCTCCGCGTAATCCATTTCTTCATACTTATGCAACAAAACCGCCACACGTTGCTTCTCCGGCAGCTCCGAAATCACTTTGCGAATGTAATCTGCGCGGTCGCGTTCGATCATGTGTTCATCAATCCGCATTTCAGGCGCCGGCAATTGCATCGGCGTAGCATCTTCTTCCGGCGAAGAAGCTGCATCGATCGACACGTCCTTCAGGCGATGCCGGTTATCCCGCACCGAGTTCAGCGCCAGGTTCGTCGCGATGCGAAACAGCCATGTAGTGAACTTCGCGCTGGGAGAATACTGCTTGCGGGCCCGGTAAACTCTGAGGAAGACTTCCTGCGCCAGATCCTCGGCCGTCGCGGTATCTCTCACCATGCGATAGAGGAAGTTGACCAGAGGCGTGCGATACTTCTGCAATAGAAGGTCAAAGGACGCATCGTCCCCAGCCTTCACGTCCAGCATCAATTGGACGTCAGACCTGGTCATGGCCTCCACATTCTATCTAACACCTGTAGCCACTTAAAGTTGCAGCCGTCGCAAATGTGCCTAAATAGAAGGATTTCCGAGACTTTAAACCCAACTCTTTTGAAAGAGTTGCTGAATACAGAGGGTTTAGGAGTTTGTAGCGGCGGCCTCTAACCCGCCGTCTTGATTGTGCGTTCGCGACTCGTACTGCGTCAGACATTGAAGAGGTATTTGAGTCCCAGTAAAATGGCCACCCCGAGGAAAACCAACAGCGGCATCCCGGGCCCAGGCTCCCGGTTCACCTCCGGAATCAGATCCGAGGCAGCCACGTAGAGCGTAACGCCTGCCGAAAATGGCAGCGCTTCAGCCACCACATTACCCAGCGCGAACATCAACGCCATCCCCAGCAGCGTTGCACCGCCCAATATTGCCGACGACAAAAATGCCGTCCGCCTGCTCTGCCCACTCGCCAGCATCAGCGAGGCCACCGTAAATCCTTCCGGCAGCTTATGCAGAAATATCGCCAGAAAAATTACCACCCCCAAGGAAGTCGAAACCAGAAGGCCCGAAGCAATCGCCACGCCATCGAAAAAAGTATGGATCACCAGACCCAGCAGCGCGGCATAACTGGCGTGCGCGTGCGACATCTCCTCCATATGCGTCTCTTCGCCAAAATGAAAGTGCGGCGCTATGGTATGTTCGAAAAAATGCACCAAAAAGTAGCCAGCCAAAACGAAGATGAATACGGAATTTGTGCGGTGGAAAAATATCGAGCCGTTTTCGCCTTGCAACTTCAGCGATTCGGGAATCATTTCGAGGACCGCTGTAGCCAACATGAATCCGGCGCCCAGCGCGATGAAATATTTCAGATAGCGGCGCAGCGATTTCGCCCGCGCGATCAACGAACCGCCCACCACATTGGCTCCCGCGGCGGTAACTCCGAGTAAAAGCGCGAGGAGGATGCGATTTGAGTTGGCGGAAAACATCGTACTAGCTCGAGTGGCGGAATAAAATCACATCGCCATCCTGCACGATGTACTCTTTTCCTTCGAGCTTCACCTGGGCGCGTTCTTTGGCCACTGCAAATCCGCCCGCGTTCAACAGATTTTCCCAATTCACTACTTCGGCTTTGATGAATCCGCGCTCGATGTCGCTGTGAATCGCGCCGGCGGCCTGCTGCGCGTTCATTCCGCGCTCGATGGTCCACGCGCGGCACTCCGGCTCGCCGCAAGTGAGAAATGAAATCAATCCGAGCAGCCGGTAGCTCGCTTGAATCAGCCGGTCGCGCCCGGATTCTGCCAAGCCATAAGCCTTCATCATTTCCGCAGCTTCCGCGTCCGGCAGTTCGGAAAGCTCGGCTTCAATTTTTCCGCAGAAAGGCACCACGGCGGTATGAGGCTTGGCCGTCAACTTCTCCAAATGATACTTTTCAATCACGCGGTCGATGTCAGCAGCTTGGTCATCGCCAAGGTTCAGCACATAAAGCATCGGCTTTCGCGTAAGAAATTCGAAACTGCTGAGCATTTTCTTCTCTTCCGGCTTGAACTCAAGCTCGCGCAAAGGTGTTTCGCTTTCCAGCGCTTTGCGACAACGATTCAAAAGCTGCAATTCGGCTTCGAGCACCGTTTCTCTTTTCTTCTTCAAATCTTTTTCCACGCGCTCGATTCGCTTGGATGTCTGCTCCAAATCGTTCAGCATCAGCTCGATTTCAACGTTCTCAATATCCCGTAAAGCGTCGAGTGAGCCACCTTCGTGCGGCACCGCCGGATCTTCAAACAGACGCACCACGTGCGCCAGCGCGTCGGCTTCGCGCAACGGCACCAGCGATGCGGAATTCTTCTCTCGGTCTTTTTGCAGGCCTCCCACATCGACATATTCAATTGTTGCGAACGTGATTTTCTTGGGCTTAAAAATTTCCGAAAGCTTCACCACGCGGGCATCCGGCACCCGCGCAATCCCCACATGCGCTTGATTCGGCGAACTCCTTGCTTCCACACGCGCACGCGTGAGAATCCGAAACAAACTAGTCTTCCCTACTTGCGGCAGTCCAATAATTCCAGTTTTCATAAGCCGACGATAGTAACACACACGATTGCGCTGAACTGCCGATAGCCGCGTAACCCCTTCGCCAAAATTGCGGATTGTTCAATACAGCCAGCCTTCGCTATCCTAAGAATTCGCTATGGCTAACGCACTTCCCTTTGATCACATAAAAGCCCACGCACATCTTTCGCAGGTCGATAAGCGCCTGGGCAAATTGATTGCCGACATTGGTGAGTTCGCTTTCAAGCCGGACGAATGCGACAGCGTGTACGAATCGTTGCTCGAAGCCATCACCCATCAGAGCATTTCCGGCAAAGCCGCCGCCACCATCTACCGACGCATAAAGGCGCTGGGCGCAAATGGCGAATGTCCGACGCCAGCGGAAATTCTGGCCGCCTCTCCTCAATCGTTACGCGAGGCAGGACTGTCCGCTGCGAAAGCACTAGCGATGAAAGACCTTGCGCAGAAAACAATCGATGGTGTGGTACCCACCCTGGAAGCCGCACACGAAATGTCAGACGAAGAATTGGTGGAACGCTTAATCTCCGTTCGCGGCATCGGTGCTTGGACCGTGGAGATGTTTTTAATTTTCCGCCTCGGACGTCCTGACGTTCTCCCGATCCACGATTACGGAGTCCAAAAAGGTTTCGCCATTCTTTACCGCAAGAAGGCGATTCCCAAGGCGCGCGAACTCGCCGCTTTCGGCGAACGTTGGCGTCCTTACCGCACGGTTGCGAGCTGGTACATGTGGCGGGCGGTCACGCGCGCGGGCAAAGATGCCAGAAAAATCACGAAAAACACGGGCAAAACTGCCGTAAACAAAAAGAGTACCAAGAAGAATCCAAAGAAGCGCATTGTCCGCAAGAAACGAAATAGATAGTTCGAGAGCTCGAGAAACAACGAATCTTCTCTATCCGCAACTCACAGCAATCAATTCGCGGAGAGCTTTGTCATCTCCCTTACTGTCAAAAACAATGCCGCAAACCCAATCAACAGCACGGACCCTTCCAAATTCACTGAAATCTTGTGCAGGCGATTGAATTCCACGCGCAAGGGATCCTCTACCGGCGTAGCCGCCACCGATCCCATCTGCGTTCGCAGCGCTGCCAGCCTCGGCGTAACAATCCGTTGCGACGCCAGCGTAAGCAACAGCATCAGAACCACACCAATCGCCGCCGGGCGAGCAAGTCCCTTCAACGATTGTGCGAGCGCTACCGAGGCAAACAGATACAGCACCGCCGCAACCACGCCCAACATATGCAGCCGCCCCAACGTAAATTGCACCACCGCGCCCGCCTGGTCCGGATTTGAAAGGGTTCGAAACGCCCCCGGAGCGACCGCCGCGCTAAAATAAAAGATCGATCCCACCCAAGCGCCCAACGCGAATATCTGTATGAATCGCAAAATATTGGTCATCGATCGAAGCCTCTATCAGAATTTTCGCCACAGTATCGAGACGCCCGCTAAGATTATCACGCCACGCATTAAACACCGGGCTTCCGCACGGGGCGGCCTTCGTTTCTATTGCCACTCATTCTTCAATTGAGTAGACTCGCGACTTTCACCAAATAATCTTTGCCCAACATCGCAACGGGCGGGAGCGTAAAACATGAAATCTAAATTCGGATGGATCGCGGCGCTTGCACTCATCGCGGTGTTGAGTATCATCGCTTTGTTTTTATCAACGCGCGCGGTAGCCGCGCCGCCTCCCCAGAACGGCGGAGTCACCGTTACTTTGGGCGTCGGTCAACAGCCCGGAGCACCCTATACGGTCAGCTGCGAATCTAAATCCTCGCACCGTACCTATTGTGTCGCTGACACCCGCGGCGGGGCTACTCTTCAGCAGCGATTTCCGGGCAGCGCGCCCTGCATTTTCGGAAACACGTGGGGAGCGGATGGCGAAGGTATCTGGGTGCAGGGCGGCTGCCGCGCAACATTCATTGTGAATCCTTACAACGGTGGACCGTGGTGGTGGGATCCCGGCACTGGTCACCGGCCGCCCAGTCAGGGCATCCCCAGCCGCGGCGCCTGTTTCTTCAAGGAAAAATATTATCGCGGCGAATATTTCTGCATGGTGCGCGGTTCCAGCTTCAACGCCATGCCGGGCGGTTTTGATAACGCTATCAGCTCGATCAAGGTCTATGGACGAGTTTCAAATACCATCTATAAGAACGCCAACTTTCAGAGCGACAACGCCAGTTTCAGCAGCAGCGTTCCGGACCTCGCGGCTTGGCGCTTGCCCAGCGATCGTTCGCGCAACTGGAACAACAAGATCAGCTCAGTCCAAGTGAACTAAGGTTCTTCGGAAACGCCCGATTTTCAAACCTTAAAATGTATTTCTGCCTCCGCTTGCACAAACCTAAAACGCAAACAACCTTTTGAACACACCTGTACCGTTCGCCTTTTCACTTCGTCCAACGATTGGTGGTAAAACTTATCTGTGGGGTAGTGGTGGGCGACCAAGGACTTGAACCTTGGACCTCTCCCGTGTGAGGGGAGCGCTCTAACCACTGAGCTAGTCGCCCGCAAGTACTAACTTTTTGTAGCAGAAGGCCACGCGAATTGCAATCAACGACGACAGCCGCCAGCACTCGACTCGCCGGACTCCTGCGCTCAATTTCAGGAGTAGTAAAAGGCAAGGAAGACGTCATCCAACTTGCGCTTACCACTCTTCTCGCGCGCGGCCACTTGCTGATTGAAGACGTTCCCGGAGTCGGCAAAACAACGTTGGCGCAGGCGCTGGCGCGTTCCTTCGATTGTTCGTTCCAGCGCATCCAGTTCACCTCCGACATGCTTCCGAGCGACGTGATCGGCGTCAGCGTATTCAATCCCGCCACGCAAGGATTCGAATTCAAGCCTGGCCCCATTTTCGCGAACATCATCGTCGCGGACGAAATTAACCGCACCACGCCGAAAACGCAGTCCGCTCTGCTGGAAGCGATGAACGAATCGCAGATTACCGTGGACAACCACACACATCCGCTGCCCAAACCTTTTCTGGTGCTGGCCACGCAGAACCCGATCGAACATCACGGGACCTATCCGCTTCCCGAATCGCAGCTTGACCGTTTTCTGATGCGCATTCGCATGGGCTATCCTTCGCGCGCGAGCGAAAAGGAAATCATTCGCAATAATTCCGGCGTCGCCCCGGTGGACAGAATTTCGGCGTTAATGGACGCCGCCGACGTGATCGCCATGCAAGACACTGTCTCGCGCGTAAAAGTGGAAGAAAGCCTGCTGGACTACTCGCTGGAAATCGTCGAGCGTACACGGCAGACCGAACAACTGAGCCTCGGCGTCAGCCCGCGTGGTGCGGTGATGCTGCATCGTGCCGCGCAAGCTCGCGCGTTCCTGGAAGGTCGCGATTACTGTTTGCCCGACGATTTCAAGCGCCTAGTCGTTCCGGTCTTCGCGCATCGCGTGGTGGTCAGCTCGCGTTACGTCTCAACTCAGAAAAAATCCGAGCAGGCCGAAACAATTTTGCGCGAAATCATGGAAACCACGCGCGTCCCACTGTAACGGGCGGAAATGCCCTGGCTAGGTGGGTGAATCGCGGCGCGCGCGACGATTCTAGGCTATAACGTTTTGTTGCCCGCGAGTAGGTGTTCGTAGCGCCGGCGTCTCGCCGGCGATTTTTCGCTCGTGGCCGCGCGATCTTCTGGCCGGTTGTTCACAGCAACGGCTTTTGTCACCTGTTTCTTTGACGCAGTCCAACGCGGCCCGTATCAACGGTCTAGTACGTTACACCAATCGTCTCGAGGCGTATGCAAGTAGCCGAATCCGAATCATTCGCAGCACGCTGGTGGCGCGGGATTGACCGTCCCGGCTGGCGCAACTTCGGTGTGGCTATGCTGGTGCTGTCCGCTGCGCTGGTCACCGCGCTTTTTTCCGCCGCCGCTGCCCAGGAAGGTCGCGTCGGAGTTGCCGCGGTCACCACAGTAATTTCGCTCGGCTTGGCTGGTTGGGTCGCGGTCGTAATCGTTCCGCGGCTCGCGCGGCGCACCAGCCTTCGCTGGATCGTCTATCAAGTTGATTACCGGCTCACGCGCGAAGGAATTGTTTACCTCGTTGCCGTCTTCATTCTCGTCCTCGCCGCGGTAAACACCGGAAATAATCTGCTGTTTATGATTTTGGCTTGCTCGCTCGCCGGAATTTTGATTTCAGGAGTGCTCTCTCGCGTCGCCCTCACCGGCCTCGACTTGAAGTTTGACATGCCCGAGCATATTTTCGCCGAGCAGCCCGTCCTCACAGAGTTGGAGTTGCGCAACGAAAAGCAAGCCTGGCCATCCTTCTCTTTGCGGGTCACTGGCGAAAATAAAAAAGGCGCCGTTGAAATTCTTACCCGACCGGTTTTCTTTCCTTACATTTCGCGCCAGGGCTCTGCCCGGCAAAAAGTTGAGTTGACTTTTCCGCATCGCGGCGTTTATCGGCAAGATGCATTCAGCATTCGCACGCGCTTCCCTTTCGGTTTCTTCGAAAAAAGCCGAGAGGTTAGTTCGCGACTGGAAATCGTGGTGTATCCGCGCGTCTCACCAACGGACCATTTTTACGAAGTCCTTCCCCTTCTTAGCGGAGAAATGGCCAGCCATTTTCGCGGGCGCGGTCACGAATTGCATTCGCTTCGAAATTATGTGCACACCGATAGCGCCCGCTTCGTGGACTGGAAAGTCACGGCAAAAGCCGGCCGATTAATGGTTCGCGAATTTGCCCGCGAAGATGAACGCCGCGTAATCCTCGTCCTGGATCCTTTCGTTGGCCCCGCGGATCCAGCGTCAGGCTCGGCCGCAATCGCGGAACACGCGGAGCGATTCGAGCGGGCCGTTACCATGGCCGCCTGCATCGCGTGGCACTTCAACGAAATTAATTCCGTGCTCCAGTTCCGCACGCACCGTTTCACCAGCGCAATGGCGCCGGCCGCCGAAATTATCTATGACACTCTGCGCGAACTCGCCACGCTGAAAGCCGAAGACTCTGCCGTTGGCGGCACGTTTCTCGACGACCTCGCCGGCGAGCACGAAATTTTCAAAATCATTATTACCAGCCGTCCGCAACGCTCCATCCCCACCGCTTTGTGGTCTTCCTCTTATTTCCTCTTCATCGACTCGCTGTAAGCTTCGAAAGCTCTTAAAAAATTCGTGTTCGACCCTATCGTCCCGATTCCTCTGACGAAGGAAGGTAGCGCAGCGAAGGAATCCGCTCTTTGCTCCGGCCTCACGGATTCCTGAACGATCGCAGAATCGTGCGAGAATACCTCGCGCATGAGAACAAGTCTTCCGCCGGCGCAGCTAAAAACCTTTCAAAAACGTTTGCTCCGCTGGTTTCGCACGCACAAACGCGACCTGCCCTGGCGCGCCAGTCGCGATCCGTACCGCATATGGCTAGCCGAAGTAATGCTGCAGCAAACGCGTATCGCTGCTGTAATGCCGTACTACGATCGTTTCCTGAAAAATTTGCCGGACGTTGAATCGCTCGCCAACGCACCAATCACCGAAGTTCTGAAACTCTGGTCCGGCCTCGGCTACTACAGCCGCGCGCGCAATCTGCATCGAGCGGCAAAGCAAATCGTCGCGCAGCACCACGGACAATTTCCGCACACTCTCGACGAAGCGTTGGAACTCCCCGGGGTCGGCACATACACGGCGGCAGCAGTGTTAAGCATCGCCTACGATGTTCCGCTCGGAGTCGTCGACGGCAATGTCGCACGCGTTTTGGCGCGGCTGCGCGCTATCCGAGGTGACCTGCGCGAGCCTCGCCGTTGGCGCGAACTTGCAGATACCGCGCGAAGCTGGCTCGCTCGCGAGTCTCCTGGCGATTGGAATCAGGCGCTGATGGAATTGGGCGAAGTAATCTGCACGCCGCAGATTCCGAGATGCAAAATTTGTCCAGTATCGAACTGGTGCCGCGCTTACAAACTCGCCTTAACGCAGAAAATTCCCGCGCCTCGCCTCAAACGCGCCACCGAGCACATAAAAATCGCTGCTGCAATTCTTCGCGACGCGCGCGGCCGCACCATCTTGGTGAAAGATCCAGGTGCGCATGATGATGTGCTCTTCTCTCGCATGTGGCAATTCCCAGCCGTACAAGTCGCGCGCCATCCACAAACCGAATTGGAAGCGCACGTTCGCGCAACTCTCGGCGTAGATGGCTTCACGCTACAAGAACTTCCCGCCGCCCGACACGGCGTCACGTTCCGCAACATCACCTTGCTCCCGTTCCTGGCGCACGTCGAACAGCTTCCCAAACTCCCGCGAACTCGCATTCTGTCGCTGGAGAACTTGAGCCGCGTGCCCATATCAAACGCCACCCGAAAAATTGCCGCGTCCCTGGGGAAGGTTTCAACGTAGCACCGCGGCCTTTCTAGCCTGAGACTCGACTTCCTCTGCGACGCCACACTATCCAACACTCAAGAACCTCATTGTCAGACCGCCCTGACCGATACGAAAGTACAGTTATTTCCCCGCCATCGCGTCCATTCAATCCACCCTCGCTCGAACTCCCGGGTGTTAGCATCGTATTAGGACCATGAGTTCTACACCGTCAACCACTGCCAGCGCGTCGCCGCTTCCAGCCGTACAACGCTATTTCGAAGTGTCCCTTTTTCTCCTCGTATCGACGGGCATCCTGGCGGTCGTCCTCACCGGCAAACTCGATCCAATCTCGTTATTCGTTCCGCTGCTCGCGCTCGGCTATAAAGGTTTCCGCATCTGGCGAGGACGCGGCCCGGAGATTTCCGCGCGCATAGCAACTTGGCTAGTCCTGGCCTACTTCCTGTTTTTCCCGCTCGACCTCTGGATTTTCTCGCGAAGCCTGTCCGCCGGCGCGCCAAACCCGGCGTTGTACGCGGCATTGCTCGCCGCCATCCACTTGATGCTTTTCGCCGCGCTTGTTCGCCTTTACTCCGCGCGGACGAATCGCGATTTTGCGTTCCTCGCAGTTCTGTCGTTCACGTGCATGCTCGCGTCCGCAATTTTGACGGTTGAAACGAGCTTCCTCATCACACTCGCAATTTTCCTGGCCTTAGCCGTCTCCACTTTCGTGGCGTTGGAAATCCGGCGGAGCGCTAACGGAGCGGTGTCGCCTCCTTTCGAACCGGGCTCGCCCATGGCGAATCAACTGAATCGAGCCCTCGGACTCACCTCTGTCCTGGTCGCTGTGAGCGCGCTACTCATCGGCGGTCTTCTCTTCTTTCTAATTCCGCGTTTCACCACCGGCTACTTGAGTGCTCTGAATTTGCAACCCAGCCTGATGACTGGCTTTAGCGACAACGTCACCCTGGGCGAAATCGGGCAAATAAAACAAAGTTCCGCCGTCGTGATGCGCATACATGTGGAGGGCGACCCTGGCCGGGCCTCGGACGTTCATTGGCGCGGCATCGTGCTCACCAATTTCGACGGCAAGCGCTGGTTTACCCCCACCCACGATCAAATAGTTCTCTCGCCCAGTCCCGACGGCGAATTTCGTTTTGCCGGCCTCCCGCTCTCCAGCGGTAACTCGCGCCCACTCAGCTATACCGTGTTGATGGAGCCCGTGGCCACCGACGCGGTTTTCGTCGCGCCGCACCTCGAAGCCTTGCGCGGCAGGTTCACCAACGATTCGGAGCGTGCCGGCGTGTTCCAACAGCACGGCTATCTACTCGTCGACAGAACCGGGTCGCTCTCCAACCCTTTTCACAACGAGACGAAAGTACGTTACGAGGGGTACTCGCTGCTTCCAGCAATTCCGCCAGCCGAATTGCGTAAATCCTCCGACGCTTTTCCTGACGAAGTTCAGAACCTTTACCTCCAGCTTCCCGAGCTTGACCCGCGCATCAAACAGCTCGCCCAAAAAATCACGGAAAATTCACATAACGAATATGACCGCGCTGCGAATATCGAGCGCTATCTGAAAACGCATTACGCCTATACTCTCGATCTTACCGGACCTCAGACCAACGACCCGCTCGCCTATTTCCTTTTCACCCGCCGCGCCGGACATTGTGAATATTTCGCCGCCGCCATGACCGTGATGCTGCGCGATCTGGGAATTCCTGCGCGTTACGTCGGCGGATTTTTGCCCGGCGAATATAACGACCTCGGCGGCGACTACATCATTCGCGCCAGCGACGCACACACCTGGGTTGAAGCCTATTTCCCCGGTTACGGCTGGATCACGTTTGATCCCACTCCGCCTGGAAATGGAAAACGAAACACATTTCTCTCGCGGCTGGCTCTTTATTGGGACTGGTTTCAGTTCGCCTGGAGCGAATGGGTGGTTAATTATGATTTCGCCCACCAGGTTAATCTCGCGCGCAACGTCGAAAATACTTCGCGCAATTGGGGCGACCACGCGCAGCATTACTATCGCGAAAAACAACGCCAGGCTATTCGCATCCTAATGGCGCTCGACCGGCGCACAGAAGCGTCGCCGTATTTTCTTCCCAGCGTTCTGATATTTTTAATTGCCTTGCTGATTTATCTGCGTGGTCGTCCGCTGATCGGCTATTTAATCGCGCGCTGGCGCGTTCGTGCACGCCGCGGCGGAAATTTGACCGCCTCGCTCGCGTCTCTCGAGTATCGCGAAATGCTCCGCCTCCTGGAAAAACGCGGCTGGAAAAAAGCCCCGTCGCAAACCCCGCAAGAATTCGCCTCCGCCATTCCCGCCGCCGACATCGCCGCCCCCGTCGCTCAACTCACCGAGCTATACCAGTCCGCCCGCTTCGGCAACCACCCCACCCCCGTCGCCCAAATGTCCGCCCTACTCCGCGCCATCCGCGATTCCCTCAAATCGCGTGGACAATAGTAGGTGTCGAAAACAATGGGGCAGACCGAAGAATGGAAAACTTCAGAGGAGTCTATGCGTTGGGTCGTCGAAGCAGTTCAGCTACTCTTTGCTCGTCGTCTCGCGGGTCCTCATGAATCCGGGCGACTGTCCTCTTAACAGCAGGCCACCACGGCCTCCGCTCGCGTTCGGGCATAAAGAGAAACAAGATTACCAAGCCAAAGAGAGTCCAATTGTTGTACCTAAGTGTCATGCCGAAAAAGCTCAGAGCTCCCAACAATAGAGCCATCGCTACGGTGAAATATAGTTTGATCCAAATAGAAGCCTGCGTCCGGAGATAAGAGGCAGCAAAAATCATAGCGATTGCACAGACCATCGGAATCGGAAGCCACACGGGCCGAGGTGGCCTTGTATTGATCCACGCCCAGCCAGCAATTGCCAACGTCGTGAAAATCCAGCCAGTCCATCGCTTCCATTTTGGTCTTCGTGGATCGTTCACCGTGCCATCACCCGAAACGGATCATAACACATCGACATTAACCCTTCGATAACTCGGGCGGACATGTCTTGTGAAAGGCGGTTCAAGAACTGCGGCGCGGCGTTTGTGCTAGAATTGTGTGTTTCCACACCACCTGAAGGACCGCACTGAATGCCGAAGGTCGGATTCGTAAGCCTGGGATGCCCGAAGAACCTCGTGGACAGCGAGGTGATGATGGGTATTCTCGCGCGCTCGGGTTACGAAATCACGCCCCGCGCCGGTGACGCCGACGTTCTCGTAGTGAATACCTGCAGCTTTATCGCTCCAGCGCAGCAGGAATCCGTGCAGTCCATCCTGGAAATGGCCGAGTACAAAAAATTCGGCCGCGCGCAAAAATTAATCGTGGCCGGATGCATGGTGGAACGCTATCGCGACGAAATCCGCGAGCAGATTCCCGAGGTGGACGCCGTGATCGGCACCGGCGAAATCGAAAAAATTCTGGAAGCCTGCGAAGGCAGCCTGCGCAACGACGACGCCGAATCCGCGCAGTTGCCCACTTATCTTTATCACGATCTGACGCCGCGCATCCTCGCCACGCCGCGCCACACTGCCTACATAAAAATCAATGAAGGCTGCGACCACCCCTGCACTTTCTGCGTGATCCCGCAGCTTCGCGGAAAATTCCGCAGCCGGCGCTTTGAATCCGTCGTGCGCGAAGCGGAAAATCTCGCTGCCGCAGGTGTGCGCGAAATTTCGCTCATCGGTCAGGACACCACGTTCTACGGCGAAGATTTGGGCCTCCGCGACGGCCTAGCCGTCCTTCTTGAACGCCTGGCGCAAGTGGAAGAGTTGCATTGGATTCGCTTCCTATATTGCTATCCGAATCGCATCACGCCGCGCCTGCTCGATACTATCGCCGCGCATCCGCGCCTGGCGAAATATCTCGACGTGCCGCTGCAGCACGCCAGCCGCAACGTTCTCGCGCGCATGAAGCGCGGCTCGAATGGTGACGCTTTCCTGAAAATGCTGGAAAAAGCGCGCAAAGCCATTCCCGGAGTTTCGATTCGCACGTCATTTATCGTCGGCTTCCCCGGCGAAACCGAAAACGATTTCCGCGAACTCTGCGATTTCGTGCGCGCCGCCGAATTCGACTGGATGGGCGTCTTCGCCTACTCCGATGAAGACAAATCGCAAAGCTTCGCTCTCGACCGGAAAGTTGACGAAAGAACAATCGCTCGCCGCCGCGACACCCTCATGTCCATCCAGAAAAAAATCTCCGCGCGCAAGCTGAAAAAACAGGTCGGCCAAACTCTCCAAGTCATGCTGGAAGGTCCGTCGAAAGATACCGACTTGGTCTGGGAAGCCCGCCTGCAAGGCATGGCCCCCGACATCGATGGCAAAGTTTACGTCACCGAATTCGAGGGCGTGAATGACGCCGCCGATCTCCCCGCCCCCGGCTCTCTAGCCACCATCGAGATTACCGAAGCCAAGGATTACGACCTGATCGGCCGCGTCACAAATTTCGAGTCCCCGCGCGTCACGCGAAACGTTCCCGCGCTGACGCCCACTCTCTTCCCCATCCTCGCCTGAGGAGGGAGGGGTTCTCTGAGGGCTGCCACTTCAAACCAATCGTGTTAGTCTAATCCTCGTACGCCCGTGAAATACCATTGTCCAATCTGCCGCAAGCCCACGGACTCCGACGCGAACGCCGAATTCCCCTTCTGCAGCGAGCGTTGCAAGCTACTCGACCTGGGCGCCTGGGCCAGCGAAAAATACGTAATCAGCGAGCCCGTTATCGACGAATCCTCGTCTGAAAATTCCAGCCAAGAAGCGGATGACGAACGAAACTGATCGCTCGCCAGCCGACGAAAAAACGCTTGCGGCGTCCTCACCATCATCCGCAGCTTCGGCAAGTGTCCAACGCAAACCCCGCTTCGCCATCTTCGTAGCCACTGCCGCCGGCCTCGGCTACCTCCCAAAAGCTCCCGGAACCTGGGGATCGCTCGCTGGCGTTGGTTTGACCCTTCTAATAAGCGTCACATGGGTGCACGTCTGGAATAGCGGCCTCGGCCGCTTTTTTGCATTTACCGGCGATATCAGCGGGCCGCTGATGTTTATTGGAAAGTTTGTCTTTGATTCTCGTGTGCTTCCGCTTGCGTTCGCTGCAATTCTCATCGCCATCCTAGGAGTTTGGGCTTCGAGCAGAGCTGCCAAATTTTCAAGCTTGAAAGATCCTCAATTTGTGGTGATCGATGAAGTTTCCGGGCAGTTGCTAACATACGTAGTCGCGCTCGCGCCGCTTAACTGGAAATATTTGCTGCTGGGTTTTATACTTTTTCGTGTCTTTGATATTTGGAAGCCTTTCCCGGCGCGCCAAGCTGAATCATTACCAGGCGGCTGGGGTATCATGGCTGATGACTGGATTGCGGGGATTTACGCCGGTCTAGGTCTGTGGGTCGCAAGAGCGTTAGGTTTATGAGATTGCACCCGTTCACCAATGACCTGTCATCCCGAGTCCGCCGCGGCGGACGAGGGATCTGCTCTTCGCAGTTGCGGCTCATCGCTGAGGCTGCACAAATGGAAGAACATCGTTGAAAACAATCGGCAATCCGAGAATTGAAGCCGTCAAGCCTTCAGCCGCATTACCCGGCGGAGAAGTCTCCATCCAAGGCAGCGGCTTCGGCACGCGCAACCACACGCGCCCTCAGGTGCAGTTCGGCTTGGCGGAAGGCAGCCTGGTTTTAGCCGCCGAAAATTTGCTGATCGCGCGTGTCCCCGAAGGAGCAGCCGGCGGCGCAGTCCGCGTGCGCATGGGCAGTATCGAAAGCGCGCCGTTCCCCATGTCGCTGGGCATGCAAGTCGCCGACAATCTGCAC
The DNA here is from genome assembly GCA_963838475.1 of uncultured Acidobacteriota bacterium. GTDB lineage: Bacteria > Acidobacteriota > Terriglobia > Acidiferrales > UBA7541 > Palsa-295. The sequence continues at coordinate 1,700,010 of CAWIRJ010000001.1, read as the reverse complement.
CCCGTCGCAAATCCGGCAGTCGACGCGGACGGAAATGTCTACGTCACCTTCAGCGGCCAGCGCGGACAAAAAGTTCCCGTCTCGCTCTACAGAATCACCTCGAACCACACCGTGAAACCCTTCATCACCGAAATGATGAACCCCACCGGCTTGGCCATTCATCCTGACGGCCATCTCTTCGTTTCCTGCCGCAACGATGGCACTGTCCATCGCGTTTCGCCCGACGGTCGCTCCATGCAGTGGATCGAAGGCATGGGCATCGCCACCGGCCTTGCATTCGACAAAGCCGGCAGCCTCTACGTCGGTGACCGCAGCGGTACAATCTTCAAGATTGCTCCCGATCGCGAAATTTTTGTTTTCGCCACTCTCGAACCATCTCTCTCGGCGTATCACCTGGCATTCAGTCCCGCGGGCGAGCTTTTCGTTACCGGGCCAACGACCTCGAGTTACGACCGCGTGTATCGCATCAATCCCGCCGGCGAAGTCACCACATTTTTTCGCGGCTTGGGACGCCCCCAGGGTCTCGCCTTCGATCGCCGTGGCAATCTTTACGTGGCCGGATCGCTCGGAGGCAAACGCGGCATCGTTCGCCTCACTCCGCAAGCTGAACCCGAGCTCGTTCTCAGCGGAAGCAATATTGTGGGCCTGGCACTTTTGCCCTCTCATCGCGCCATGATCACCACCAACAACGCCTTGTACTCCCTCGATTGGGATGTCGAGGGTCTCCCTCTCAGCGACTAATCTTTTCGGTTCGTGTAGCGCCGGCACCTTGCCGGCTCTTTTCTTTCCGTACCGGAGTGTGTCATTTCCTTGCGCGAGCGTACGCCATCAAGTAAAACAGGTTCTGATGAAAGCCGAGATCATCGCAGTCGGTTCTGAATTGCTCACTCCGTACCGCCTCGACACAAATTCCCTGTACCTGACCGGCGAGTTAAACAAGCTCGGCATCCGCGTGATTCACAAAGCAGTAGTCGGAGACTCGCGGGACGAAATGCGCTCCTCGTTTCAACACGCCATGAATCGTTCCGAGCTCATCGTGAGTTGCGGCGGTCTCGGTCCCACCGACGATGACCGCACACGTGAAACCGTCGCTGAATTGCTAGGCCGCGAATTGCATCGCAACGACGAAATTCTTCGCGGCATTCAAGAACGCTTCCGCAAATTCGCTCGCACTATGCCGGAAATCAACGTACGGCAAGCCATGATTCCCGAGGGCGCCGTAATTCTCCCCAATTCGCGAGGGACCGCGCCCGGCCTCTGGATCGAAGCCGAAGGCCACATCATAATTTTACTGCCCGGCCCGCCCGCTGAAATGAAAGCGATCTTTGAAGCGGACGTTCGCTCGCGCCTCGCGCGCATGGGCGATAGCGAACGCCTTTTCTCGCGAGACCTGCGCGTAACCGGCTTACCCGAGTCGGAAGTCGAGCAACGTGTCCGCCCGCTTTACGAGTTGTATCCCGACACCGAAACCACCATTCTCGCCACACCCACCGGAACGCAGCTACATCCGCGCATCTGGTCGCGCAATGCCGCTCAAGCTGAAACAATTCTCGATGAAATCGTCAGCCGCATGCAACTCGCCCTCGGCGAGCATCTTTATTCCACGCAAGGCGAAACGCTCGAAGACGTAGTCGCCCGCGCACTCACCGAAAATCGCGCAACCATCGCCGTGGCCGAAAGTTGCACCGGAGGCATGCTTGCCGAGCGGCTCACCAACGTTCCCGGCAGTTCGTCTTACTTTCTCGGCGGAGTCGTATGCTACAGCAACGAACTCAAGTCGTCGCTCGTCGGCGTTCCCGCGGACATCATCGACTCTAAAGGCGCCGTCAGTTCCGAAACAGCCCTTGCCCTCGCCGAAGGCATTCGCAAACGTACCGGCGCGACGCTCGGCATCGGCATTACCGGAATCGCCGGGCCCGGTGGTGGAACGCCCGAAAAACCGGTGGGCCTGGTGCACATCGGCATTTCCGACGAGCGCAACACACGCGAGCGAGCTACTCGCTTTCCCGGCGACCGCGAGCGCATACGCTTTCAAGCCACGCAACAAGCCCTCGACACCGTGCGGCGCTATTTTTTCTTCCCTGCGCACGGACGCACCTAACCCATGCGTCTCTTCGCCGCTCTCGACATACCAGATGCAGTTCGCCGCGCGCTCCGCGAATTAATGGCACGTTTAAAACCCGAATGCAGTGGTGCGCGCTGGGTCCGCCCGGAAGGAATTCACATCACTTTGAAATTTCTGGGTGAGACGGACGGAGCCAAACTCGATTCGATCAACTCTACTCTTGCATCCCTGCCTCATGTCGGCCCGGTCCAATTGGACTTCCGCGGCATTGGATTCTTTCCTAACGAATTTCATCCGCGCGTGATTTGGTGTGGCGTGGAAGCCTCCCCGAATCTGGCAACGCTGGCAGCCTCTGTCGATCGCGCGCTCCAGCCGTTGGGTTTTCCGGCAGAAACGCGCGCCTTCACGCCGCATCTAACCCTTGCGCGTTTCGATTCGCATAAAGGTCTCGACACTCTGGTTCGCGCAGCTAATAATCTCAAGTCTTATGATTTCGGTTCAGCGCGCCGCCAGTCCGAATTTTATCTATACCAAAGTGTTCTGAAGCGCGGAGGCTCCGAATACACGCGTCTCGCAACATTTCCTTTCGCGGAGAAAGCGTAGCTTGATCGAAAACCCAAACTGGCTGGTTCCTCTCACCGCCTACTTGCTCGGCTCGATACCGTTTGGCCTTCTGATTGTGAAAGCGATCGGCGGGCCGGACATTCGAACTACGGGCAGCGGCAATATCGGCGCCGCTAACGTCACACGCACTGCTGGCTTCCTGCCCGGCATCCTCACGCTGGCCCTCGACGCCGCAAAAGGCTACGCCGCCGTTTGGCTCGCCGCTCGTTGGACTGGCGGCAACATCCGCTGGATGATGGTCGCCGCGATCCTCGCCGTGATCGGCCACATGTTTCCAATCTGGCTCGCATTCAGAGGCGGCAAAGGAGTCGCTACGGGCCTCGGCGTCTTTATTCCCATCTGCCCCGAAGCAGTCGGAGCCGCTTTCGTTCTCTGGCTGGCGGTGGTTATCTTCTGGCGCTACTCTTCGCTTGGCTCGATCGTGGCCTCGGTAGCATTGCCCGTGTTGGTTTACCTCTTATACGCCCCGCGTCACGCCCCTCCGCTTTTTGTGACGATGGGGACCATATTTATCTCCTTGCTGATTCTCTTCAAACACCGCGCCAACATCGAACGCCTGATAGCCGGCAACGAAGCCCGCATCAAATTCCCCCGCTAGCTCACATCAAAATCCAGAAGCCTCGTGAATGTGTTCTGTGTTCCGTCAGAGCACGGATTCAGCCGCACCGGAAAGTATCCACAGTCCAAGAGTTTCATGCCCTGAGGTTCGCGGGACGGAAAGGCACCATTTATGAGATGAGTTCTATTATGTTTTAATGGCTTTTCCGGGTCTCGCCCGGTCCGTTGCTGGTACCTAAGTGCCAACATCTCTGTAGCTTATCAGCCAACCCCAGTACTTTCGTCCCGTTGTACGTCGCATCGCTCTTCCCCATAATTTTAATGCGGAAATCCCTGTGCCTATAGCTGACACTCTCAAGCAGCTTTCGAACAGACGCCTGCGCATCCTTTGGATTGTGCTGGGCGCTTTGCTGCTTGTCAGCGTAACTCCCCTTTGGCTCTACCATCGCCAGGTCATCGGCTTGAGCGAACAAAAGTTGCAAGATACCGAGCGCGTTCAGCAAAGTGAAATCACCCGCTCGCTCGCCAGTGAAACTCTCGAGTTCGAACAAAATCTCAGCGAACAGCTTCTCAGCCAGCGCCAGGTTCTAGCCTTGACCGGATGGATTGTTGACGTCGATGACACCGCACATGCGCCTCAGCTCGCGCGTCTGCTGCAAAGCTTCGTCGAAAATAATCAGAACATTCTTTACGTAACCGCCGTGAACAAACAAGCCCGCGGCCAGTCCGCCGGAAGCTTTCGTGCCGATGGCGACCCTTTCGTTCAAGTCGCGCTGAAGCATGCATTCACCGCCAGCATTCAAGGCCTCAATTTCGTCAGCGAACCTTTCGCGTTAGGGGAAGGCAGCCGCCCCGCCCTGATCGTCTCCGTGCCGCTTTCTTCCGGCGGACAGTTCACCGGAATGCTCGCTTCGGTCGTCTCCATCGACGGTCTGCTCGCCAGAATCCGCGACGCCAGCGTCCGCGATCGCGTGGTCTTTATTGTGGACGGTCACGGCCACATCGTCGCTCATCCTGACACGCGCGAAATGGTTCCCGGTCGCGACGTCTCCAACAATTCTCCGGTCGTAAAACATTTGCAGGAATTGCCGCAGGAATTGCGCACCACGGAAACCATGCGCTTCTTCGAACAAGGCCGCGACTCAAAACATCCCGTGGAAATGATCGGCACCTATAGCACGATTCCCGAGCTTCGCTGGGCAGTCATCGCGCAACGCAGCCTCGATGAAGCGCGCATCGACGCCGGCGTTCACGAACTAACCGCGCAAGCCTTGCGCTTCGTCGTCGGCGTCACAGTCATCGCCCTGCTGATCGGATATCTTTTCGCTGTCGGAATCACGCGCCCGATTCGCGGTCTTGTTTTTTCCGTTCACGCCATGAGCCGCGCCGAATTTCACGAGCGCGTAGAAGTCCGCGGCGCCGCCGAAATTCGCGAACTCGCCGAAACTTTCAATCACATGGCCGGAGACATCGAGCAGTACGTCGAGCGCCTCAAGCAAGCCGCCGCTGAAAATCGCGACTTGTTCCTGGGCTCCATACGCATGCTCGCCGCCGCCATTGACGAAAAGGATCCTTACACGCGGGGTCATTCCGGCCGCGTCGCAAAATATTCCACCATCATCGGCGAATATCTAGGCCTGAACGCCGAAGACCTCGACCGCCTGCGCATATCCGCGCTGCTCCACGATGTCGGCAAAATCGGCGTGGACGATCGCGTCCTGAAAAAGCCGGGTAAGCTTGACGACGAAGAATTCGCGCTGATGAAGCAGCACCCGGTGAAAGGCGCCAACATCATGCGCCCCGTCGCGCAACTGAAAGAAATGCTCCCTGGCATCGAGCTTCACCACGAGCGCATGGACGGCGCGGGCTATCCCTACGGCCTCCCCGGCGACCAAATCCCCATGATGGCGCGCATCATCGCCGTCGCCGACACCTTCGACGCCATGACCACCAATCGCCCCTACCAGTCCGCCATGGATTTGGAATTCGCGCTCAATCGCATCCGCTCGCTAGCCATTTCAAAGTTCGATCCCGCCGTGGTCGCTGCCCTCGACGCCGCCGTCGCCGCCGGCCGCCTCCGCCTAAACGTAGCCCTCGTCGAAGTCTAATTTCCCAGCCCCTAGCCTACCCTCACGCGCCAAAATTCAATCATTGTGCTAGCCTGTTTCCGTCATGATTTCTCTTTTCGGACCACCGGAACCCACTCTTCTCGAGCGCCTGAAAGACTCCGTCAGCAAAACGCGGACAGAGCTCGCCGCGCAGGTCGAAAAAGTTCTAACCGGCAATCGTCCCGTCGATCCGGAGCTGCTGAAGCAGCTAGAAACGGCTCTGCTCAGCGCGGACATCGGCGTGCGCACCACCAAAGAAGTCCTCGCCGCTCTGCGCCAGCAAGTAAACGAACACAAACTCACCGAAACCGCCGAGCTAAAGAAAGAACTGAAGCGCCAAATCGTAAAAATTCTTCAAGCCCCCGCCGCGCATGCAGACGGCAACGGCGCCGGCCCCTCGTCCGACGCAGCAAAAATTTCTCCGCGCGTAATTTTCGTAGTCGGTGTGAACGGCACCGGCAAAACGACCACCATCGGCAAGCTCACTAATCGCCTGAAAAAAGAAGGCGCTACCATCGTGCTCTGCGCGGCCGACACCTTCCGCGCCGCCGCCATCGAACAACTTGAAATTTGGGCGCGCCGCTCCGGCGTTGAACTCGTAAAACAAAAGCCCGGCGCGGATCCTTCCGCCGTCGTCTTCGACGCAATTTCCGCCGCAAAAGCGCGCTCCGCCGACTTCGTGATCGTCGACACCGCCGGCCGTCTGCACACGAAATCAAATCTCATGGCCGAGCTGGAAAAAATGAAACGCACCGCCGCAAAGATCGTCCCCGGCGCGCCTCACGATGTTCTCTTAGTTCTCGACGCCACCACCGGCCAGAACGGCCTCAACCAAGCTCGCGAATTTTGGGGCCACTCGGGCGTAACCGGAATCGTGCTGACCAAGCTCGACGGCACCGCCAAAGGCGGCATCGTCATCGCCATCGCCCGCGAACTGAATCTCCCTATTCGCTTCGTCGGCACCGGCGAAAAAATCGACGACCTAGTCCCCTTCGACGCGCAAACCTATGTCAACTCCCTCTTCGACTAACTCCGCGGGCGCGTCCCACGACATATTCTTAGAACGCGCACTCGATTTGGCGCGGCGCGGTATTGCCTTCGCGCATCCGAATCCAATCGTCGGCGCAGTCCTGGTAAAAAATGGCCGCATAATCGGCGAAGGATTCCACGCGTACGACCGCCGCGATCACGCCGAAATTGTCGCCCTAAAAAAAGCCGGTGGGAGAGCGAGCGGCGCGACTCTGTACGTCACGCTGGAGCCTTGCTGCACAAGCGGCCGCACCGGCCCGTGCACCAAAGCCATCATCGCCGCCGGAATTAAAAATGTTTACGTCGCGATGGAAGACCCAAATCCAGCAGTAGCCGGACGCGGTTCCGCAGAACTGAAGCACGCCGGAATTAAAGTTCATCTCTCGGAACATTTCAGAGACCGCGCCGAAGCCCTGAACGAAGACTTCGCCAAATGGATTCGCACCGGGCTGCCCTTCGTCACCCTAAAGACCGCCCTCACCCTCGACGGCCAAATCGCCTCCCGCGCTGGCAGCACCACATGGATCACCTCCGCGCCCTCACTCAAAGAAGTCCAACGCCTGCGCCACCAAGCCGACGCGCTCCTTACCGGCATCGGCACCGTCCTCGCCGACGACCCGCGCATGTCCGACCGCACAGGCGAACCGCGCCGTCGCAGACTTCTGCGCGCGATAGTCGATTCGCGCCTCCGCACTCCCCTGCGGTCCAAGTTAGTGAAATCCGCCGAAGGTGACGTAATCGTCTTCACCACGCAACGCGCCGATTCGCCGAAAGCGCGCGCCCTAATCCGCGCCGGTGTCGAAGTTGTCCAAGTACGCTCACATCGCGGCCATGTGGACTTGCCAGCCGTAATCCGCGAGCTAGGCCGCCGCGAAATACTAAACGTCTTGCTCGAAGCCGGTGCCGAAGTCAACGGCGCCGCCCTCCAATCCGGAATTGTGGACAAAATGATTCTCTTCTATGCTCCCAAAGTCATGGGAACCGGCGGCGTCCCCATGGCGCGCATTCCGTCAAAATGGTTTCCAAACTCGCCGCCGCTGAAAAACATATCCGTAGAAACTTGCGGCCCCGATTTCGTAGTTCAAGGATATTTTCACGATGTTTACAGGGATCACCGAACACGTAGGAAAAATTGAATCGCTGGAACACCGTAAAGATGGTGGCCGCCTCCGCGTAAGCCTGTCCGGCTCCGGCGAACTCGCCGCGTCGATGACGCTAGGCGACAGCATCTCGGTCAACGGTTGCTGCCTCACCGTCGTCGAATTTTCGAGTGATCATTTCTCGGCCGACCTTTCCGGAGAAACTCTGCGCCGCACGTCGTTCGGTGAGAAAAAGTCAGGCGATCTCGTAAATTTAGAACGACCCCTCGCCGCCAACGCGCGCCTCGGCGGACATTTCGTGCAAGGTCACGTTGACGGCATCGGCCGCGTCACTCGCCTTCAGCCCGAAGGCGATAACTGGTGGCTCTCCGTCCGCGTCCCCGAGGACCAGCGCCGCTACGTCGCCGAAAAAGGCTCCATCGCCATCGACGGCATCAGCCTCACCGTCGCCCGCTGGCAAGAAGGCATCGCAGACATTGCCATCATCCCGTTCACCTACGCGCACACCAACGTCCGCGCCATGAGCCCGCACCACGCGGTGAACATCGAAACCGACATCCTCGCAAAATATGTAGAAAGTCTTATCGCCAAACAAAAATCCCCGGCCAGCTCGCACCTATCCATGGCGAAATTAATCGAGGAAGGTTTCTAAATCCTGCGATGCCCGAACGAAAAACATATGACGTGGCAGTAATCGGCGCCGGTGTTTTCGGCTCCTGGACCGCCTACTCCTTGCGCCAATCAGGAGCCACCGTCGCATTGATCGACGAATACGGCCCCGCCAATTCTCGCGCGAGTTCCGGCGGCGAATCGCGCATCATTCGCATGGGTTATGGCGCCGACGAAATTTACACGCGCTGGTCCCTTCTCGCCCTTCCCCTCTGGCAGCAACTTTTCGCCCAGGCCGGCAAGCCCGAACTTTTCCAACGCACCGGCGTCCTTTGGATCGCCCACGAAAATTATCAGTATGCGCTCGATACCTTGGCCACGTTGCAGAAGCTACAAGTACGCTTTGAAAAGTTGCCAGTCGCAGATCTGCGCCAGCGCTATCCACAGATCTCTTTCGAAGATGACGCCTGGGGAATTCTCGAACCCGACAGTGGAGTCCTGATGGCCCGCCGCGCGGTCGCGGAAGTCGTCGCGCAGGCAAAAAAGGCTGGAGTAGATTTCCGCACCGATCAGCTACTCGCACCCGAAGGCCGTGGTCGCATCACTTCTTTGAAGACCGCCAGCGGCGAAGAAATTGCCGCAGGCAACTTCGTATTTGCCTGTGGCCCCTGGCTTCCGAAGCTTTTTCCGGACGTGCTGGCTGATCGCATGTTTATCTCGCGCCAGGAAATTTTCTTCTTCGGAGTTCCCGCGGGCAGTGTGGAATTCTTGCAGTCGGCTCTGCCGACGTGGCTCTATCTTCGAGACGAATTTTACGGAATGCCCGACCTTGAAAGCCGCGGCTTCAAAGTTGCCGACGATCATCACGGACCAATCGTTGACCCCGACACACAACCCCGCATGGCTAGCGTACAGGCAATAGCCGCAGCGCGAAACTTCATCGCAAAGCGTTTCCCTACCCTGAAGAATGCGCCGATCGTGGAATCGCGCGTCTGCCAATACGAAAACACTTCCAATGGTGATTTCTTAATTGATCGCCATCCTAACTTTGACAACGTCTGGCTGGTAGGAGGAGGCTCAGGCCACGGCTTCAAGCACGGCCCATCGCTGGGAGAATACGTTGCAGGCCTGGTTCTTCAGACTGAAGCATCACCAACGCTAAAAATCGAGCCGCGCTTTTCCCTCGCCACAAAACAATCCACCCAAAACCGCGCCGTTCACTAAAGCCGTTAAGGCTTTCGTTAAGGTTTTAATGTAGCGCCGAGGCCTTTAGCGCGGCAGCGGCCGAACGTTCCGCGCGGCACCGGTGCATAGCTAAAGCTCTATTTAACTCGCGGGTGCCGAACTTTTTCTGCGGCTCGTGCAGAAAAGGTTCGAGTTTAGATTTCACACCTATTGCGCTGGTTTTCTCGTAAGAAGTATGCTGGCCCCATGAATGTATTCGATTCCACGCAACCTCACAGCGATCACCGCGCGACTTCGCGCGCCTTCGATCGCGCCCCGCGCACAAAAAGCACGACGCCCAGAAGAAGCGCAAATCCTGTCCCCCCAATTAATTTCACTTCGAATATCCATTTGTGCGTGCTCTCACCCGGTGGAATCACCGAGAGAACGATGCTCATCAGCACAATCAGGAAACCAATTCCGCCCGCGAGCCACACCCCAGCCTTGCCGCCCGGTATCAGCGCCGCGGTGGACGTTTCGCGGTCAGGACGATAAGCCAGCCTGATCACCGCCGCATACATATACAGGAACGGAATAAAATAGAGAATGTTCGTAGCATCCACCAAAATCTGATAAGCGCTTACCGTCGTCTCGCTGATCTGGCTGAGCAGCAAAATCGCGCCGGAAACCGCAGCCTGCACCAGGATGGAAACGTAAGGTGTCTCCCACTTCGGATGCACTTTCGCAAATGCGCGAGGCAAATATCGATCCACACCAACCGCAAACGGGACGCGCGAGATTCCCGCGACGGTGGAACCCACGCCCCCTGCATTTCCTACTGTCACCAGGATCGCAGCAATAATTCCCAACGCGCTGATTTTCAGAGCAGCGGATGCAATCGTCAACGCCTGAAACACGCCGCTCTTCGGATCCACTTGCACACTGCTCATCAGTGACAACACTGCGATTGTTCCCATGATGTAGATCACCGCGATCACGATGCCCGACCCCAGAATCGCGCGCGGAAATGTCTTCCGTGGATTTTTTACTTCCTCGCTCATCGACGACACCAGCTCCAGGCCGCCAAATGCAAACGCAATCTGCGGCCAGAAATTCACCGTGTCCCAATTCCAGTGCGGCTGAATATTGCTCCAGGTGAATTGCGTCATCGAGCCGAACCGGGCCCAGACAAAAGCCGCCGCAATGATCAGCATCACTAGTGGGACAAACGTGCCCACCGCGCCCGCGTTCTGCAACCACTTCCCGATCCGAAGCCCAATGATGTTCATGTACACGGCCACAAAAAAAAGCAGGAAAGAAACTACCAGCAAAAACGTGCGGTTCTGCGCCAGCGGTGCGTATCCAATCCCACCGATGTAAGCTGCCATCGCCGCGCTCGCGAACAAAAGCGCCGGAAAATAAAATAGCGTGTAAATCCAGTAGGTCCACCCGGCCACGAAGCCGTGAAATTCTCCGAAAGCGTCTTTAGCCCACGCATATAGCCCGCCCTCTTCCGGAAATCGCGTGGAAAGCTCGGCTATCACCAGCGCGGTGGGAACAAAAAATAAGAACGCGGCGAGAAACCATAAAGTTATGGACGACGTGCCGTTGTGCGCCGCCGCAGCAATCCATCGCGGCCCTAGTACGGTCACAATGTTGAACAGCAAAACGTCCCAGAAGCCCATCACTCGCGGGAGTTTTGGCTTGGAGTTTTCTGCCGGAGTCTCGCTCACGCCGTGGCGTCCAAAGCAGGGATCAACTCATCCTGCGCTAGAAAATTCCGCAGGAAAGGATCCTGCGAATTCTCCAGCTCTTGCCACGTTCCAAAAAAAGCGACCCGCCCTTCCACCAGAAAAATCACGCGGTCGGCCAGTTTTCTTCCTAGATGCGTATCGTGCGTCACCACAATGGAAGTTTTATGGAATTGCTTTTTCAATTTGGCGATTAGCTCGCCCACATGCGCCGCCATTAGCGGATCCACCATGGTGGTGGGCTCGTCGTAGAGAATCGCATCCGGATTTTCAGCTAGCGCTCGTGCGATCGCCACAGCGCGTTTCGTCCCTGTGCCAAGATCGGAAGGAAGCTGGTCGGCGTACTGCGCCACTTCCAGCATTTTCATCAAATCGCTTACAGTTTGTTCAGCCTTTGCCTGCTCTTCGGCCAGGCCACGCGTTTCCACCGGGAACGCGATGTTTTCCTTCACCGTGAGCGAATCGAACAGCGCCCCGGACTGAAAAACCATGGTCACCCGCCGCCGTATCTCCGAGAATTGTTTTTCCGTCCAACCCGCTACATCTTTTCCCGCCACGATAATTTGACCGGAATCGGGCTTAAGGAAACCGAGCAGAAGTTTCAGCGAAACGGATTTACCCACTCCGCTGCGTCCCATGATCACGGCAGTCTCGCCCTGATTGACGAAAAAGCTCACGTCTTTCAATACTTCGTTGTCGTCAAACGCTTTGAAGACGTTTCGAAATTCGAAGTAGTGTTCGCTCATGATTTTTTTTGCTTGCTTAGCCGCGCCTTGGCTTCCTCGTAGTCCGCGGGCGAATTCACATTCTTAAATAGTAAGCCGCCCGAAGCAAAGCCTTTCCATTCGCTCGGTTCCACATGCTCTACCGCCAGCGTGGCGAACGAGTCGGTCACTTTGCGCATCCCGCCTTCCACCGCTGCGCGGATTCGCACCTCCGCATTTTTGTGGTACATCGCGCAAAGCGGTTCCGGTCCACGCACGTTCATCGGTACCACCGCGTCCGCTGCCGATTTCAGCGCGCGCTGCACCAAATATTTCAGCCACGACTTGGTAAGGTGCGGAAGATCGCACGCAATTACCAGGTTCCACGGCTTCCCGGAAACATGCAGAGCCGTCGCGATCCCTCCGAGCGGCCCGCACCCGGGAAAATCGTCAGCTATAATCTTCAGCCCCAGCGTCTCGTAACCAGAAATGGGGCCGATGACCGCAGCCTCGCCCAGAACCGAGTTTACAAGCCGTGCCGCGCGTGCGATAAATGGCTCGCCGTCGATTTCCAGCATCGCTTTGTCGCGCCCCATCCGCGAGCTTTTGCCGCCTGCCAGCACAAATCCACTAACAGTTTTGTTAGTCATAATCTCGCGTTAAACTACCGTGACCAGAGCCACCACTCAACCATCTATATATCAGACAATACGCATCTTAACCATGATTCAAAGATGTGAGCGAATAATTGTCAACTACAGTCTTGACTGTATCCGTGCATTTGATACTATTGGCACTCGTTCATGAGGAGTGCTAACGCCTCGGCTGCAGCCTCCCTTCGAACGATACCTAAGTTCTTCACCGGAGGAAAAGCACAAATGGCAGTGAACATTACGCCACTACACGACCGCGTGCTAGTGCGGCGGTTGGAAGAGAAGGAAACCGTAAAGGGCGGAATTATCATCCCTGATTCGGCCAGAGAGAAACCCCAAGAAGGCGAAGTGGTTGCCGTAGGCGCAGGCCGCATGGAAAAGGGTACCCGGATTCCGCTGGATGTGAAGCCTGGGGACAAGATTCTGTTCGGCAAGTACAGCGGTAACGACATCAAGATCGATGACGAAGAATTCATGATCATGAAGGAAGATGAAATCCTCGCCAAGATCGGCGGCCAAGCTAAAGCGGCTGGCGGCAAAAAGTAACCTCGGCGTCGCTCCGATTGATCGGAGCGTCCGCTAGCGGCACTCGACAGAAACGCCGGATACGGCAAGGCCTTCAATTATTTGAGGCGCTAGCCAACCGGACTAACACTTAGAAATCAGGAGGAAGGAGAATTATGGCAAAGCAAATCGTGACTGGTGAGAATTCACGCCAGGCCATTTTGCGCGGCGTCAACCAATTGGCGGATGCCGTGAAGATCACGCTGGGCCCCAAGGGCCGCAATGCGGTGATCGAAAAGAAATTCGGCGCGCCGATCATCACCAAAGACGGCGTGACGGTAGCAAAAGAAATCGAGTTGCAGGACCCCCTCGAAAATATGGGCGCACAGATGGTGCGCGAAGTCGCTTCCAAGACTTCCGACGTGGCTGGTGACGGCACCACCACAGCGACCGTGCTGGCTCAGGCCATCTTCCGCGAAGGCGTGAAGACGGTGGCAGCCGGCGCAAGCCCCATGGCCCTCAAGCGCGGTATCGAACGAGCCGTGGAAGTTTGCGTCGAGGAAATCAAGAAGTTCCACAAGGACGTGAAGGGCGACATGATCGCGCAAGTCGGCACGATCAGCGCCAACAACGACAAGCACATCGGCGGAATCATTGCCGAAGCGATGAAGAAGGTCGGCAAGGACGGCGTCATCACCGTGGAAGAATCCAAGACCATGGAAACGACGCTGGAAGTCGTGGAAGGAATGCAGTTCGACCGCGGCTACCTCTCGCCTTACTTCGTTACGGACCCCGAAAGAATGGAATGCGCGCTCGAAGACGTCCGCATCCTGATCCACGAAAAGAAAATCAGCTCGATGAAGGACTTGCTTCCCCTGCTCGAGCAGATCGCCAAGATGGGCAAACCTCTCTTGATCATCGCAGAAGACGTCGAGGGCGAAGCGCTCGCGACACTCGTGGTGAACAAGCTCCGCGGCACCTTGCAGTGCGCTGCGGTGAAGGCTCCCGGCTTCGGCGACCGTCGCAAGGCCATGTTGGAAGACATCGCCACGCTGACGGGCGGCAAGGCCATCACCGAAGATCTCGGCATCAAGCTCGAGAACGTGAAGGTGGAAGACCTGGGCCGCGCCAAGAAAGTCACCATCGACAAGGACAACACCACGATCGTCGAAGGCGGCGGGAAATCCAGCGAGATCGAAGGCCGCGTTCGCCAGATTCGCACGCAGGTGGAAGACACCACGTCGGATTACGACCGCGAGAAGTTGCAAGAGCGTTTGGCCAAGCTGGTAGGCGGCGTCGCCGTAATTAAGGTGGGCGCAGCAACCGAGACCGAGCTGAAGGAAAAGAAGGCTCGTGTTGAGGACGCCATGCACGCCACACGCGCGGCTGTCGAGGAAGGCATTGTTCCGGGCGGCGGCGTAGCGCTGGTTCGCTGCATCGCAGCGCTTGAGAAACTGAAGCTGCATGATGACGAAGCCATCGGCGTCAACATCGTGAAGCGCGCTCTCGAAGAGCCCATGCGTCAAATCGTTCACAACGCCGGAAACGAAGGCGCTGTGGTGGTTGGCCGCATCCGCGAATCGAAAGACGACAACTTCGGCTTCAACGCCGACACCGGCGAGTACGGTGACCTGGTCAAGGCTGGCGTAATCGATCCAGCCAAGGTTACGCGTCTTGCTCTGCAGAATGCGGCTTCCATCGCCGGCCTGATGCTCACCACCGAAGCTTTGGTGGCCGACATCAAGGAAGACGAAAAGAAGGGCGCAGGAGCAGGAGCCGGCGGCGGTATGCCGGGCGGCGGCGGTATGGGCGGCATGTACTAAATCGCCCCACAGGGCGATTTATCCTGAGGCTCGGCAGTGCCGAGCCGAAGGATCTAAATCCACAAAGGGCGTCTCGGTGTAACCACCGCGACGCCCTTTTAATTTTCTCTTTCTATTAATCGGTTCTCGAATAGAATACACAACCAGTTAAGTGTCTCCCGTCTACTTGGAGGATTCCTTTGCCCAGGGGCGCAGCACACATTAAAACTCTGTGTTTGTTCCTGTTTTTATGCCCCGTGAATCGAGACAGCATCTGGGCACAGACACTCCCAAAAGACGTGAAACAACCCGATTATTCCAATGAACCGTACATACTCGAGCGGGTTAACTCGAAAATCGTTTTCGAGAATGACGGAACCTCTGCGGCGGAAACGACAGCGCGAATGCGAGTGCAATCGCAAGCCGGTGTGCAGCAGTCCGGCCTTCTAAAATTCGCCTATGCCTCGGCTACCTCGACAGTGGACATCGTTTATGTCCGCGTTATCAAACCCGATGGCAGGGTGGTAGAGACGCCTGCCGAAAATGTTCTGGACATGCCCAGCGACGTCACACGTCAAGCGCCTTTTTATAGCGATCTTAAAGAGAAGCAAGTCGCGGTCAAAGGTCTCGAAATCGGCGACACGCTCGAATATCAGTACCGAAGTGTCGTGAAGATCCCGATCGATCCAGGGCAATTCTGGTTCTCTTACAATTTTGTTCAATCTGTGGTCTGCCTCGAAGAGAATTTACAGGTTAGCGTTCCGCGCGGTCGATACGTCAAAGTTCAAAGCCCCAAACTCGAACCCGCCGTCACAGAGCAGGGCGCCTACCGCGTCTACAGTTGGAAGACCGCGAACACCGAGACCGCCGCTGAAAAAAAGAAGACGAAACCTGCTGAGCCCGAGGAGCCTGCTCACCCTTCGGTGCAGATTACTTCCCTTCGCGAATGGAGCGATGTCGGCCAGTGGTTCCGAAATCTTGCCGCACCTCGGGCTGTGCCGACTCCCCAAATTCGAGCCAAGGCGGACGAGCTAACCCGCAACGCGAAAACCGATCCTGAAAAAATTCAAGCTCTTTACGATTACGTTTCCACCAAGTTCCGTTACATCGGGATTTCCCTCGGCATCGGCCGCTACCAGCCTCACGCCGCAGAAGACGTGTTGACTAACGACTACGGCGACTGCAAGGACAAGCACACCTTATTTGCGGCTTTGCTTGCAGCTGAAAACATCAAGGCCTACCCGGCGCTGATCAGCTCCACGAGTAAGATCGACTCCGACGTGCCTGCTCCGTCGCAATTCGATCATGTGATCACCGCAGTCCCAAACAATGGAGGATTTCTCTTTCTGGACACGACTCCAGGGGTCGCGCCCTTTGGCTATTTAGTTGCCGAACTGCGTGACAAACAGGCGTTGGTAATTCCGGACATCGGACCTGCCACGCTGGTTAAGACTCCCGAAGATCCACCATTTCGGTCTTTCGCAAATTTTCAGGTGGATGGGACGCTAGACGATGCCGGAACGTTCGAAGGCAAGATGGAATGGACCTTGCGAGGTGATGCGGAACTGTTTTACCGGCTGGCTTTCCGTCAAGCAGGCCAGCCGCAATGGAAAGATGTAGCACAGCAGATTTCATCGAGCGTCGGTTACGGCGGCACCGTGAGTGACGTTACGGCGGCATCGCCCGAAGCGACGGATGTTCCATTCAAACTTGATTACACCTATACCCGCAAGGAATTCGGGGATTGGGCCAATCGTTCGATCCTTTCTCCGCTGCCGTTCCTATTTCTGCCACCCGTCCCTGAGGACACGAATCAAAAAACAAATCCGATCAAGTTAGGATCTCCTCAGGAATGGTCGTATCAGGGAACTATAAAGCTGCCTCCCCATTCCACGCCGCGTGTGGCCACCCCAGTGGACCTCCACGAAGACTTTGCTGATTACCATGCGTCCTATTCCGTCTCCAACGGTGTCATGCACTTTGAGCGCCGGTTGGTCACGAAAACCCATGAGATCTCGCCGTCAAAAATCGAAGCATACGGCAAGTTCGTAAAGAGCATCACTGACAATGAGGGCACATTCATTTCTCTTCGCGGCGCCGATGTCCCCTCGCCAGAGGTGGCCGGAAGCCCCGAAGCGCAGACTCTTTACACGCAAGGCGGTGAAGCTTGGCGCCAAGGGAATATGATGGCGGCGGCTGATGCATTTGAAAAGGCCGTCGAAAAGGACCCGCAGTTTTCCCAAGCCTGGTGGTGGCTCGGAGCGGCGCACCTACGAATGGGCGATGCAGATCAGGGCCTTGAGGAGATGAAGAAATCCATCGATCTTGACCCCGCCGAAGTTACTAACTACAAATATCTCGCCGCCACGCTTACGGGCTTGCATCGCGAGCAGGAAGCGCTCGAAGTCTGGAAGAAATTTGAAAAGGCAAGCCCTGACGACCCGGACGCTCCGACCGCTATTGGGCTAATCTTCATGCGGCAAAAACGTTATCCCGAGGCTATTGCGGAGTTGGAAGTAGCCGCCAAGCTGTCCCCTAGCGCAAATGTTCGGTTGCAGCTCGCGAACGCATACATTCTTTCTGGCGATAAGGAAAAAGGAACCGCTGCGATAAAGGAAGCTGTGGATAAAGACTCCACGCCTTTGGCGCTCAACGATGCAGCTTACACCCTGGCCGACAATGGGCTTCTGCTGGAAGATGCGCTTCGATATGCCAAAGAGGCGGTGGAAGGGGCTGAGGCCGATACCGCCGATATAGATCTCGATAATCTCAGCCTCAAGGATCTTCAAACGGTACCTGTGCTAGCGGCCTATTGGGACACTTTAGGATGGGTGTATTTCCGCATGGGTCAGTTTGATAAAGCAGAAAATTATTTACGCCCAGCATGGATGATGACGCAGGATCCCGTTATCGCGGACCATTTGCAACAGGTCTACGATAAACAAAAGAAGAAGCGCCAGGTGGCGCGGGACTCGCAAGCCCTACAGGATCTTCGCACGGTAAAATTAGGAAAACTTGCCAGCAAGCACGCCAGCGCAGAATTCTTTTTATTATTCGCTCCCGGCCCGAAAGTTGTTGACACCAAGTTCATCAGCGGCTCACCGGAATTAGCTGACGCAGGAAAAAAGCTGGCGGCCGCAAAGTTTGAGGTCCCTTTTCCCGAAAACTCGGATGTTCAAATTATCCGCCGAGGTGTTCTCGACTGTGAACCTGAGCTTCCTGGCTGCTTGTTTGTGCTAATCCCACCTAGATCTGTTCGTTCCGTGAGATAAAGCCGAAGGCAAGCTCGATTTCGCTAAAATATATGCTGTAAAAGCATCAAGGGCCTTGCGGGAATCTGCGCGTTGCGCGATGTTAGGAGGAGTTTTTCGGCAGGTGCGTGACGGCAGATTTCCCGTTTTGGGAATGGGTCAGAAAGCGAAGAGCAGGTCCCTCGTCGGACATCTTCCGGCCACTTCGTGGCCTCTTCCCCAGGCTCGACTCGCCGTCGACCTGGGCGGCCCCGATTATGGCCTCGCTCGGGATGACAAATTTAGGACACAGGCAGGAGCCGCCAAGATGGCGGCGCTACGAAAGGCGACGTCAAAGACAGAAGTAGGTGCCTCGTCGGACGTCTTCCGGCCACTTCGTGGCCTCTTCCCCAGGCTCGACTCGCCGTCGACCTGGGCGGCCCCGATTATGGCCCCGCTCGGGATGACAATGGAAGGATGAGATATGGGTGAGGGGAAAACGCGGATATCGCAGCGAGGAAAGACGCTGCGAGCGTTTGCAGCGTACCTGGAGCTGATGGATACGGCGGAGATGATACGGGGCCGGTTGCGCGGGCAGCTTTGGGGCTTTGACCTGACGATACGCGGGTTCCGTCTGCTGGAAATTTTGTATCGCAATGGGCCAACGATGATGGTGGTGGCGGCGGAGAAGCTACTGTGCAGCCGGCAGAATCTGGAATTCCTGTCGAAACCGCTGGAGGAGAGAGGATGGGTGCAACGCGACCTGCGTCCGCTGCAGGACGCTGAACAGGAAGTACGGAGACGGTCGCTTAAGATCATGCGCCACTATAGACGCCAGAAAAACGGGCATGCTGTGGGATTCCTGCGGCTGACTCCGGAAGGCGAGAAATTTGTGGGGACCATTTTTCCGAAGCACGCGAAGGTGGTGAAGTGTTTGATGCTCGCGTTGGACGGGCGTGAACAGAAAACGCTGAGACGATTGCTGGCGAAACTGCGCGCGGGCGATCCGGTGAAATTTTTCAACGAGATGCGCATGTGGGGAGACGAGGAAATGAATTTGCAAGGTGAGAGGGTAAAGCGGCGGCGGCGGTACGGTTAATTCCGGCAATTAGTCTGACGGCGCGCGACACGACTCCGTTCATGCGCAAATATTCCACCATTTGTGCGCAATGATGGTAGGCATGGGCTGCGCCGAATGTGGCCGAGCGCAGGCGCGTCGATTTTCCGCGGCCCGCAAGTTGCAACATGTTTTCGGTGGTCAATGCGGCCGCGGCGCCGGCCGCCCTAGAAGATTCTCTGTTCTGGGTGGGCCAAGCTTCTGTGTTTGAAACGGACGACCAGTCTGCCTGTTCAATAGTTCCTCCTGTCCATGATATTTGGCGTCAAGCCGCGGGGATAAAATCTACAGGCGAGACAAAGCAGCCACCTTGCTTTAGAATAACCGCTCGTCGGGCAATCGGGCTCGCGGAGGAAATTCATGGTACGAAAACCCAGTTTTGTGGCCGTTATCCTACTAATCGTAGCGATGATTTCTCAGAATTTTGTGCCTTTGCTGCGCGCGCAAGACGCAGCGGCTCCTCCCACTCCTGACGAACTGGACCAGTTGCTTGCCCCGGTCGCGTTATATCCTGATTCGCTGTTAGCACAGATCACCACCGCGTGCACCAATCCGCAGGAAATTTTGGATGTGGATAACTGGCTGCAGCAAAATTCCAATCTCAGCGGCACAGCGCTCACCGACGCGGCGCAGGCAGCGGGTTTCGACCCGGCGTTTATCGCGCTGGTTAGTTTTCCGCAAGTCATCACCATGATGGCGGAGAACATCGACGATTACGCCGCCATCGGCACCGCATTCACGGCCGACCAAGCCTCGGTCACCGCTTCGATTCAGCGACTGCGCGCGCAGGCCTACGCTTCTGGCGCGTTGCGCAGCAATTCAGAAATGCAAGTGGAAGTGCAACAGCCCGCGGCGCAGCAGACGGTTTACGTAATCCAGCCCGCCAATCCACAAGTTATCTACGTCCCGCAGTACGATCCCACTGTTGTTTACGTCGCTCCTGCTCCCAACGTTGCCGCCGCCACGTTCATTACTTTCGGAGCGGGCATCGCCATAGGAGCGCTAATCGCTAGCAACCAACCCTGGGGATGGGGCGGTTGGGGATGGAATTGGGGAGGGGGCCGCGCTTATTACAATCACACTGTCTGGGTCAGATGGGGAAATCCCTACCGCCCGCCGAATTATTGGTATCGCCCGCGACCCGTGTACTACAACAACCGTCCAGGTTACGGTGGCAATTGGCACTATCGTCCGCCGAACTATCGTCCGCCGAATCGTCCGTACAACCGGCCACCAAACCATAAGCCCTGGGGACCGAACAATCCTCCGCCTCGGCCCAAACCAAATCCAAATCCGCCGAAGCCGCAGCCAAAACCGAATCCGAAGCCACAGCCGAAGCCAAATCCAAGGCCGAATCCTAAGCCGAATCCTAACCCGAATCCCAAACCGAATCCGGGTGACAAGCCCAATCCGAAGCCGAATCCCAATCCGAGGCCAAACCCGAAGCCGAATCCCAAACCAAATCCGGATACGAAACCTAACCCGAGACCGAGCCCGAATCCGAAGCCGCAGCCGAACCCAAATCCCAAACCAAACCCGGATACAAAACCTAGCCCGAGGCCGAGCCCGAATCCAAAGCCGAACCCGGATACAAAACCAAGCCCTCAGCCGAAACCGAATCCGCAGCCTAAACCTGCGCCCCAGCCCAAGCCCGCACCGCAGCCCAAGCCGAGTCCGCAGCCTAAACCTGCGCCCCAGCCTAAGCCCGCACCGCAGCCCAAGCCGAGTCCTCAGCCAAAACCTGCGCCTCAGCCTAAGCCTGCACCGCAGCCCAAGCCACAGCAATCCAAACCTGCACAGCAATCAAAGCCGGCGCCAAGATCTCAGCCAACGAAACAATCTCAAACGACCAAGCAACCGCAATGAGCTAGCGCGCAAGGTCAAGCGCGTTCATGAACCCGGGCATGCGAAGGCGGTGAAATGTTTGAGCCGTGGTCGCAGCCGGGGAGCTCCTCGTGGCTTGTGCGAACGCGGCAACGGTAAAAACAAATAGTGCCAATAACGAGAAGGTTGCTGTTTTTTTCATGGGAAATGACTCTGCTTAGTTCGTCGGGGGCCGACTAATCGTGTCTGAGTGCGACAAGGGGATCGACGCGTATCGCGCGCCGCGCCGGAATATAACAAGCGAGCAAAGCCACACAGATGAGAAGAAAGGCGACGCCCGCAAACGTGACGGGGTCCGTCGGCCGCACACCGTAAAGCAGGCCGGCCATTAAGTGCGAAACGATCAGCGCACAAACAAGTCCTACCGCAGCGCCGGCGATGGCGAGAAGCAATCCTTGACGCAAAACCATACGCAGGATGTTGCGGCTTTGAGCGCCGAGCGCGAGGCGAATGCCGATTTCGTGTGTGCGCTCGCTGACGATGTAGGAAATCACTCCGTAAATTCCCAGACCGGCTAAAAGCAATGCCGTGAGAGCGAACAGGCCAACCATTTCCAACGAAAACCGGCGCTCGGAGAGTGAGGCGGTCACCATGTCGTTCAGCATTTGCGCGCCAAAAACGGGAAGCTCGGGATTGATCAACTGGATTTGCTCGCGCAACTCCGCCGGAATAGCGGCGGGGTCCAGGCGTCCGCGCAAAAATATCGCCAGATCTTTAGGGTGGTATTGATACAAGCTCACATAAACCTGCGGATCGCTGGACTCCGCGAGTGATTCTGTTCGAGCATCCGCGATCACGCCGACCACGGTTGTCCAGGTAGGATTGACGGTGCTTCCGCGGCCGGAAGTTAGCTGCAAATGTTTGCCTACAGCCTCATCGTTCGGCCAGTAGGTTCGCGCGAACGCTTCGTTGATGACTGCTACGGCCGGAGCATTTTCGTTGTCCAACTCGCTCAGGAAACGCCCGCGCTGTAAGGTCATGCTGAGTAAGTGAAAATAGGACGGCGTCACGCGTGTAGCGTGCACCAAAGGAGGCTGGTCGGTTTGATTTTCGCGGCCTTCAAGAATCAACGCGTATGGGTTTAGATCGTCTCGACCATGGCCTAACGGAACGGAGGCCATGTCGCCAACAGCGACTTCTTCCACGCCGGGCATCGTGCCGCCTCGACGAAGTATTTCGCGAACGAACGGCGCCTCTTGCGCAGACGTTTTGTAAATATCAGTGTCGGGATCGTTGGGCACGGGCAGCCAGGTGCGCACCGCCATCACGCTTTCCGGATTGAATCCTGGGCGCACATTCAATAAATCCCAAAAGCTACGGAGCAGAAGGCCGGCAGCAATCATCAATACGAGCGAGAGAGCAAATTCCGTGACCATCAACACGCGACGTGTGCTCGCCTGTTCTCCCGAGCCTGTTGAGCCGCGGGCTTCCTGTTTCAGCATGGGAATCAAATCAACGCGGCCCGCATGCAGCGCCGGAGCCAAACCGAAAATCATTCCGGCGAGGAGAGAAGCGGCTAGAGCGAAAAGCAGAACGGCCCAGTTAATCGATGCTTCATTCAGCCGCGGCAGGTTCTCGGGCATGATTCGCAGCAGAAAGCCCTTGGCGCAAAAAAGAATTCCTAAGCCAACTATTCCGCCGAGGAATGAAAGAAGCACGCTCTCTGTGAGCAACTGCCGAATCAGGCGCGAGCGTGCGGCGCCCAGCGCTTGGCGAACAGCCATTTCGCGGCCTCTGGCGCTGGCGCGAGCTAACAAGAGATTCGCGACATTCACGCAGCCGATCAGCAGAACCAAGCCCACAGCGCCAAGCAGCAAGATTAAAGATTGGCGAACGTTGCCGACTACCTTGTCCGCGAGCGGGACTAAGCGCACCGTCCATGCGCTCTGCAGCGGATAATCGCCGGGATATTCTTTCTGCAAAGAAGCCACCAACGCGTCTAAACGGCTTTGCGCCGACTCAATCGTCAATCCAGGTGCAATTCGCGCGACCGTTTGCGGAAGGATGCGCAAGTTGCGTTGGGGGACCGGAGCAGGCGGACCAGCAAAACCCGATGCCAGCCAAATATCGATGTTCCTTTCCTCCGTTGTTCGGCCGGGGTCGTGATAACCAGCGGGCATCACGCCGATCACGCGATACAAGTCATTGTCGAGCCGCAAACTTTTGCCAAGAATATGCGGGTCCTCGGCGAAAGCCCGCTTCCACAAGCCATCGCTAATAAGTCCTTCCAAAGTAAATCCGGGCGTCTGATCCTCCGGATCGAACGAGCGGCCCAACTGCGGTTTCACGCCCATCAGCGCAAAATAATTCGGCGCTATGTTGAGAAAGCGGATGCGCTCGGGCGCAGACGAGCCCGTCAGATTCACGTCGCCGCCGCCAAGGGGCGTTATATATTCAAAAATTCCGGAGCGCTGAAAATCGTGCCATTCGGGGACGGAGATTCCTACGTCGCGCACGCCCACGCCGGGAAGGTCATCCTCAACGGTTACGAGTTGCTCCGGATGCGGATAAGGGAGAGGGTGCAGCAGCGTTGCATCCACCACGCTGAAAATCGCTGTAGTCGCGCCGATGCCCAATGCAATCGTCAAGATAGCGATAGCGGTAAACCCGGAGATTTGCGCAGCATGCGCGCGGCGTAGCGAATGTCTTGCCAGAAGTTGTCCCACCAGAGGTGGTGGCTGGATTCGTAAAATTTTTCTTGCGTGTTTGTTACATTGCCGAATGCGCGGCGAGCTATGGTTCGTGCGTCTTCATAGCTGAGGCCCTGTTCCTGCAAGCGTTCCGTCTCCAGCTGAATATGAGCTTCGATTTCAGCGCCGAAGTCACTAGCCTTCCGCTTGCGTCGGAACATAACCCTAGCCCTCCTCGGCCTCCAGAATGCGTCCGATAGCTGCCGTCAATCGATTCCACTTGGAAGTTTCTGTTACCAGTTGCTTGCGGCCAGCCGGTGTCAGTGAATAAAAACGGGCCTTGCGATTATTTGAGGAGACTCCCCACTTCGCGGAAATCCAGCCGCGTTCTTCCAGCCGTTGAAGTGCAGGATAAAGCGCTCCGTGCTCCACCAGTAGTTCTTCGTCCGAGGTCTGCTGAATAGCGCGCGCGATTCCCTGCCCGTGCTGCGCTCCGAATATCAATGTGCGCAAAATCAGCAGGTCCAGCGTCCCTTGCAGCAATTCCAAGCGTTCTTTGTTTTCTCGGGTCGACATATAACCCGAACATACGCACGTATGGGTAAGATGTCAACCTGGAAAGTACGGAAAAAGGCCGCGGCGTTACATTTACACCTTCAGGTTCCGCGATTCAGCGGCGACTGGGGATTATCGCGTCGAAAAATAATCCCAGCAGATGGCGGATTTCCGTTTCCGATAGCGAGCTTGAATCGACCAAATGCTCGAGAAGCATCGCGTTGGAGAAGGCGCCCAGCGCAGTGACAGCGGCATTGCTGGAGACGGGCAGACTTCGTCCCATCGACTTTGAAACGCGGCGCAAAATATCTCCGCCACAAGCGCGCAGGCCGCGTTGATGGGTGCGCAGACGAGCGTGAGCTTCGGGATGGCGTACGGCGAAGAGCTTAAATTCCAGTGATAACAATGCGAAGTGCCGATCCTGCGCGATCTGGGCGTAGTGTTCGCGCAAAGCTCGCAGACGCTGCTTGGCATTGCCGTGCCGACTTAGCAACTCGTTCACTTCGGCGATGCGTTGGGCCACCCACTGTTCCAACAGCGCGAAGAAAATGTGTTCCTTGCTGTCGAAATTCGCATAGAACGCTCCGCGCGTATATCCCGCCTGAGCCGCAATATCCTCCAGACGAGCGGCCTCGTAGCCGTCGCGGACAAAGATCTGTTCAGCGGCTTGCAGCAGTTTGCGACGTGTCGCCGCGGTGCGAGCCTGCTGGCGCGATGCCGCGGGAGCGTTCTTAGCCCGAGCAGAAGCGCTCTTCGCTCGCGCCGATGGGGAGGTAGAGGAGGCCGTCATCAGTTGTGTTCTCTCACAATCGTCATAGCTTTACAAGATACATACATGAATGTATATAATATACGGTATCGCGTCTTAGAGTAAGGTGAAAACGTGGCAACTGCCACACTGACAATGGACGTCGCCGCATGGCGCCCACGCCACAACCCGTGGCTTATCGCGCTGACGGTGACGCTCGCTACTTTCATGGAGGTTCTGGATACCTCCATCGCCAATGTAGCCCTGCCCCACATCGCCGGTTCGTTGGGTGCCAGCGCGGACGAATCCACATGGGTGCTCACCAGCTATCTGGTTTCCAATGCAATCATTCTGCCAATCAGTGCATGGCTGGCTACACGCATGGGCCGCAAACGTTTTTACATGACATGCGTGGCTCTTTTTGCCAGCAGCAGTTTCTTATGCGGACTTGCTCCAAGCCTGGGAATGCTGATTTTGTTTCGCGTGCTGCAAGGGGCGGGCGGCGGAGGTTTGCAACCCAGCGAGCAGGCCATTCTCGCAGATACCTTCGCGCCTTCAAAACGCGGCATGGCTTTCGCGGTATATGGAATGGCAGTGGTCGTAGCGCCAGCGATCGGCCCGACTATCGGTGGATGGATTACCGACAATTACAGTTGGCGCTGGATATTTTATATCAATGTACCGATCAGCATAATTTCGCTCTATCTCACGCATCGCCTGGTGGACGACCCGCCCTACCTCACCAAGGAAAGAGAGCGCCGCAAAGGAATTCGAGTTGATTACATCGGGCTGGGACTCGTCGCGCTCGGTATCGGCACACTACAACTGGTTCTCGACAAAGGCCAGGAAGCGGACTGGTTTTCATCGCACTGGATTACTGCGGCGTTGGCGCTGGCCATAATTTTGCTGGTGACCTGGGTAGTTTGGGAATGGCGCCACGAGCATCCCATCGTGGAACTGAAGCTATTAAAGAATCGGAATTTTGCCACCGCCATGGGTTTCATGTTTGTGCTGGGCGCTGTTTTGTACGGGACCACGGTTTTAATTCCACAATATTTACAGCTTTTGATGGGCTATTCTGCGGTGAGCGCTGGCGAAGCTCTGGCCGGGGGCGGCTTCATCATGATGCTTACCATGCCGCTGTCAGGTTTCCTGGTGTCAAAGATGGATCAGCGAGTGCTCATGTCCGCAGGTTTTGCAACTACGGCGGCGTCGCTGTATTACATGGCGACGCACCTGACGTTAGGAATGGACTTTCAGACCGCAGCGATGTTGCGCGTTTACCAAGTGGCAGGGCTAGCGTTCATCTTTGTACCTTCCAACACGCTTTCGTATGTAGACATACCGCCGGAAAAAAATAATCAGATTTCGAGCATGATTAGTTTTATACGAAACATCGGCGGCAGCATCGGAATCGCTTTGCTCAGCACGTTCATCACGCGCGGTGCGCAGGAGCGGCAAACCTATTTGTCCGGTCACATGAACAAAGGAAATCCGCAGTTCCGGCAGATGATCGATGGACTCACGGCAACGTTACGCAGCCAGGGTCTTAGTCCTACGGAGGCGATGCGTCAAGCGTACGGGCGCGCGGCTGCACTATTGCAACAGCAGGCTACTACGCTGGCTTATACCGACGTAGTGTCGGCTCTGGCGATCATCGTCGCTTGCCTGGTGCCTCTGTGCTTCATCATGAAGCGTCCCCCGAAACATTTGGAAGCGCCGCCGATGCACTAACGAGGATCTGTCGCTAAGCAATCTGGCGGTGGTCTCGGTAACGCTGCAAGTTTCTTTGCAAAGCGCGGAGGGCGGACAGTGCGTTTGCAATGATCTCTCTTTCATGGCTGGAGTCGGGGTCTTGGACCAGGTCTTGAATTCGGGAAAATATGGCAATCTCTGCCATCTGAATTCGCGCGCGAAGTCTTACGGGGTCGTGTTCGAGGAGAGCGTCGCAGTAAAGGGCGTACCATTCAGCTTGGTTCAAATCAAACCTCCCTGACGCTACCAGTATCGAAAACAAACTAAGAGGGCGAGACTCAGCCCGCCCTCCGGACAGTCTTTCTTACTGGTTCGAACGGATCTGAACTGCTTGTGTTTCTCCGCCGAATTGCACTTCGGTGATTTGATCGTTGTCGAGCATTACTTCGGTGGTCTTGGCTTTATTGGGAAGCTGAACCCATTGGACTGGAACGTGGGCCACGAGTTTGCCACCTTGAACTACTTGAAGTTCGGTTCCATTGTCCTCGACCTTCAATTGGTAATCGCCAGCTTTCAAATGGGTTCCGGCGATGGTGGTGGTGCCGTCGGAATATGCGGTGGTGGAATGTGTGCGCGCCCAGACTGGCACGGCGAGGGCCACGAGAGTGATTGCACATAGCAATTGACTTATTTTCAGACGCATCGATATTAGTACCTCCTTCGAAAAAATTGAACTTCCCGCGAAAACTCGGTGGATGGGCCGCCAGCTTCCTACGGATGAGCGTTGCACAACAAATCGCGTCGTTGCGACCGCTCTCTAAATCAGACGCGAGACTTCGCCGAAGGTTTCATAAATCTTCCGAATACAATTTCCGGGAACTTTTTGAGTCAGCCAGCGGAACTATATTTGTAGGCCATGCGAAAATTCTGAAATCAAGCAGGGGATGCTTGATTGACCCACGGGAGAAGGTTACCAAAATGAAAAAGACAATTATTACGCTAGTGTTAACTTTTGTATTTGCCACGCCGGCGCTTTTCGCACAAACAGCAAACACGGCCGCGGAACAAACCGGGGCGACATCGACACACTCGGCGAAAATGACACAGCATTGGGTCAACTATCTGACGACCGTATTGTCGTTGACCCCGGCGCAGCAGACTCAGGTCACAAACATTATTTCCAGCGCTGCTGCGACGAACAATTCCAACGCGTCCACGAGTATGAAGACTGCGCGCACGAATCTTCAAAACGCGATTCATTCAAACGACGCGGCGGCCATGGAGCAGGCAGCGAATTCGATGAGCAGCGTGATCGCACAGAAGATGCTGGCGCGCGCGAAGGTGGAAGCTGCGATCTATCAAGTGCTCACGCCGGAACAGCAAACTAAGATGGCTCAACTTGAAACCGAGCATCATCATGGTGGACACGGTTTCGGAGGCTTCTAATCTTTTGCGTATCAGGAAACGAAGGTAGGTTCCTTCGGAACAATGGAACAATGGGGGCGGGCGTGATCCTTCTGGGGTCCGCCCGTTCCTCAAATCCGGCGCAGCGTTTCGTAACGGCCGCTGAGTTTTTCCCTTCAAAAAAAATGCAACTTTCCTCTTCCCTCTGTGTTTCTAGCCGCGACACGTTGAACTAAGGTAGGTCATCATGAGGTGGTGACGCCCTCGCGATGCGGCGGCTTTAGGGTGATCTATCGCTCGAAGCGGTAATAGTACCGGCCCCGTCTGGAATCGAGCTCTATGCGGTTGACCAAATATTACAAAGTGGAAGATAGTAGGTGTGTCACGCTGTGCGCTAAGTAGCACACCTCGTCCTCGCCACTTCCTAGTAGGAGAATTGCTATGAAATCCAGTCTCATGGTTGTATTTCTTCTCGTTGTTGGGCTCTTCGCAGCGACTTCCACCCGAGCGCAGTACGGTACAACTCCCATCAAGCACGTGATCGTAATCTTTCAGGAAAACCGCACGCCGGACAATTTGTTTCAAGGATTGTGTAGTGCAAACGGCGGCGTGCCTGGATGCAGCGTGTCTGACGAGTCGAAATACGACATCGCGTCCACTTATGTGAATGGCGATGGCCAGACCGTTCCACTAACGCCAGTAGGGTTGGCCACTAACTTTGATTTGGATCATAGCCACGGCGGGCCAAAACTCAACGGCACGATCAGCGGATTCAATTTCGAGTACAAGAACCAGGGAATCAGCGGCAAACCAGGGGCGGTCGTTCCACAAGTTTGCGGCGCTAACATCTTTGGCTGCGTGGTTCCTGGATTTAATTATTCTCAGTTCATGTATGTGTACAACACTCCCGTAACGAATACGGACGGCAGCAAAGGCGGTCTGCTCGATCCCTACATCACCCTAGCGACGACGTATGGTTGGGACAATTTCATGTACCAGACGAACCAGGGGCCTAGCTACCCGGCGCACCAGTTTATTTTTGGAGCTACTTCCGCTCCTACCACCACCGACGACATGCTGGGCATCTTTGTCTCGGAGAACGCGAATACGAATTACGGATGTGGATCGGGAGAATCAGTCCAACTGATCAGGCCGAACAACAGCGCCGAATTTCCTTTCGGCACAGAAACGCCCGGCGACAAAACAGTGGAATGTTTTGACCGCAACGCCATGGATTATTTGTTCAGTCTTACGAATCCGAAAATCACCTGGACCTATTACGCGGCAGGACAGAGTAGTCTGTGGGTAGCGCCGAACTCTCTAGCAAATATATGCATGCCTGTGAACGGCGTATGCACAGGGCCCGACTGGGTTAAAGGCGAATCGAACGGCTATGTGGATACGAAACCTCCCGACGTTCTGTTCGATATTGCCAACTGCGCTCTGCCGCAAGTGAGCTGGATTACGCCCGCTGGACAATATTCAGACCACCCAATTAATAGCGGGCAAGGTCCCTCGTGGATAGCCGCGATCGTAAATGCCATTGGAAATAACTCAAACTGCGACGACGCGACCGGCTACTGGAAAGATACAGTCATTTTCATCACCTGGGACGATTGGGGCGGTTGGTACGATCACGCTCCGCCGGTATTTCAAACCGGCGCGAATCAGCGCGACTATCAACTCGGTTTCCGCGTACCGCTCCTAGTGGTCTCCGCCTACTCACCGAAAGTTGGATACATCAGCAATGAGAAAGCCGATTTTGGCAGCATCCTGAAAGGTATCGAGGGCATTTTTGGTCTTGGCACTCTCGGCATGGCCGACGCGCGAGCGACCAACGATCTCCACAAATTCTTCAATTTTCATCAGTCGCCGCGCGCCTACAAAACGATTCCAGCTCCGCTGGCTGCAACCTTCTTTACCGACACAATCACAACGGAGGTAGAACCGCCGGATACGGACTAACCCGCGTATTCGGCCGTTTTCGTGACGCACAGGAAGCGGAAGGATTATTTACAGGCGAAGCTGGCGGCGTCGTTTGTGTCGCCTGAGCCTTTGTACACCGCTTCCTGCGGATAGGGGCATAGCGGACGCGTAAACGCGACTCCTTGGGCCGGCATGTTTTTGACGTAATGCGTGGCGATTACGCTGTCAGGCGCGATATTCTGCTCAACCCATTGCACTAGCGGCGTAAGCATATCGAAGACGTTGGCGCCCGGGCCACCGCTGCAGTGGTTCATTCCGGGCACCATGAAGAGCCGGTAATATTCATCGGTCTTTTCTTGTGACCCTTCCACAGCGCTCGCTCCAGTTGACCTGCCGGGAAAATTTCTTGCGCTTTCGAAATACTTAATGCTGGTTTTGGGCGGAACTTCAGGATCGCTGAAACCGTGATACTGAATCAGCTTGCCGCCGTGAGCGTGGAACTGGCCCAGGTCCGGGTCGATCGAGTTCAAAACCGTCGCTAACGTTTGATTTCCAAGCACGACTTTGTTATCGACATATGCTGGGTCGGAATTCCAGTTGAAGGTTCGAAAATCCCAGTTTGGATTGTCGAACACAAAATTCGCAAAGAATGAAATCCCGATTGCGGCGTGATTATCCGTTTGTGGAGCTGGCGGCGGTGGCGGAGAAATGCTTCCGGGCCAGCCGTCGGCTTCGCCACCGCGTTCAAACGGTGGGTAGTACCCACGTTGATGCACCAACTGATCCGGCCCCATCCATATGTTTCTCACTGCTTCCACCTGCTCGCTCGTCAGGCAGTTCGGAGGCGCTTGTGTTCCCTGGCACAACAGCGCTTTCGGATTAAAGTGGCAGCGCCGCGGATTATTCACAACGCCATCGACCACACCGTCCAACGCGTCGCACGCCGCGTTCACCGCGTTGCCAAGAAGCGTGTC
Source organism: uncultured Acidobacteriota bacterium (assembly GCA_963838475.1). Lineage (GTDB taxonomy): Bacteria > Acidobacteriota > Terriglobia > Acidiferrales > UBA7541 > Palsa-295. The sequence goes on along the minus strand of CAWIRJ010000001.1, from coordinate 1,669,176 downwards.
TTGTGTAGTAAAGACTGTGCTGGCCGGATTGTTAAACATCTGCCGCACCACCCACAGATTGCCACCCACATGGTGGTGCGTGTAGTACGCGACCGGATCTCCGGCAACTATGCCGTCGTAATCGTTCGAAAAACGCTGTGCTTCCATCAGCGCCTGCCGCCCGCCGGTTGAGCATCCGTCGAAATATGCGCGCTGTGGATTTTCGCCATAAAACGCGGATGTAATCTGTTTGCCGATGACGGTCATCAGATGAATCGCGCGATATCCGAAATCGATGATCTTTTGCGGATGTCCCAGCGCAAACGCTCCGTCAGTGGAGGTTCCAACGTGCCCGGTATCGGTGCTTGCGACGGCGTAGCCGAGTTTTAAACTCGGGGCCAGCGACGCGTACGCGATGGCCCCCGCAAAGCCGCCATTCCCAACGCCCTCAAATTTGCCGTTCCAGTCCGAGGCCGGCATCCACACTTCGATTCCAATCTCCGAATCGCTTGTCGGAGTCAGCGTCGCCGCCACGCGACAAAACGCCGGCATATTTTCGAACACTTCAGCATTCGGTGCGGTGTAAGTTCCGGCCGGTATCGACTGCGCCGCCGTAATCGTAGTGTCCGGCAGCTTGAGCGAGGCGAGGTTTTCGCATGGCTCGCCAGCAGCATGGCCAGCTCCAGCCGTGGCGAAAGTAAAAATGGCCACTGTCACTATCTTCCGTAAGGACATCACAGTTTTCCCCTCTCCCTCAATTCCAACATATCTAGGATCATAAGAACCCGCCAAGAAAAATTTGTTGCGGAACAAATTACGACAAACAAACCCTACATTAAATCCCTTACAACCCCCGGCAAACGCTTCGCGCGACTTTCGTCTTACCAGCGTGTTTAACATGATAGCGCCAAGAAACTGGGAATCGCGAAGGGCGCTAAATGATTCACGGTTTCTGCGTCAGGGATTTATAAGAAGGAGAAGGACATGAAGAAAATAATGTTAGTCGGTTTGCTTCTGGCGGTACTTGGAATGTTCATGATACCAACCACAACATCGGCAGCCGGCTTCGGCGTGGCCATCACGATTGCGCCACCTGTTTTGCCGGTTTACACACAACCAATCTGCCCCGGTGACGGCTACATCTTCACACCCGGTTACTGGGCCTACGGCGTTGACGGCTACTATTGGGTGCCCGGCACCTGGGTTTTGCCTCCACAAGTTGGATTTTTGTGGACTCCCGGTTATTGGGGCTGGGGCGGCGGTGGATATTTCTGGCACGCCGGTTTCTGGGGACCACATGTTGGCTTCTACGGCGGCATTAACTACGGCTTCGGTTACGGCGGCTTCGGTTACGAAGGCGGCTACTGGCACGGCGGTCATTTCTTCTACAACCGCGCGGTGAACAACATCAATGTGACCAATATTCACAACGTGTACAACAAAACGGTGGTGAACAATCGCGATGTGAATCGCGTGAGCTACAACGGCGGCCGCGGCGGAATTACTGCACGTCCTTCGGCCACTGAAATGGCAGCGGATCGCGACCGGCACGTTGCGGCCACTTCCGCGCAAATGCGTCAAGAGAGCGCCGCTCGCGGCGATCGCAATCAGCTCGCGTCAGTGAACCATGGCCGGCCACCAGTGACTGCCACAGGAAGGCCGGGTGAGTTCAATGGAGCGCGCAACGTTGCGTCACGCAATGAAAACAGCCGCAGCACCACACGAGGTACAGAAAGAAGTACCGAACGGGGCACTGCGCGAAGTACGACCAATGGATCGCGTTCAACGAACTTCCAGCGTCAAACCACCGCAGGGCGTTCGATAGCCAACCGCTCTGCGATGAGCAACTCACGCTCGAATAACGCAACGCGCTCCAACAGAACAACCCGTTCACAGAACAGCGCCCGTGCATCGCGCACCACGCCGCACACTAACACTGCGCAGCGTGTACAGAACAATGCGCGTATGTCGCACACGGCGGCACGCACGAACACGGCGGCACGTTCGCAGTCGCATGCGTCCGCTCCACGAGCTGGTCATCAATCCGCTCCGCAACAACACGCGGCCCGGCAGTCCGGCTCCCACGGCAGTTCGGGCGGATCACACGGCGGCGGGTCACACGGCAAGAAGTAACAGTTTGGCTGAGTGATCGGCGGCATCGACAAAAGGCGCTCCGGTGCAACCCGCTCGGGCGCCTTTCCTTTTTCTGCTCGTTTTCGGAAGGTGTTTTTCAGTCTGGCTGCCTGTCGGATTTTCATCATGGTGAACCACGAAAAGTATTCGCGATCAGCCCAACGACTGCCCCTGCCATCACCAGCCACACCGAGTTCACACGAAATCGCAAAAAAGCGATCAAAGACACCATGGCCAAGATCACTGTAACAACATCCACTACAGACGCTCGCCCCAGTTGCCAACTGACCGCAGCCATCAAAGCAAGCGATGCCACGTTTACTCCATCCAGGAAAGCACTCGCCGGCTTCGATTTTCGAATATGCGGCACCAGCGGCCCGCTCACTGCAACCAGAAAAAATGCCGGAAGAAAAACCCCCACCGTGGAAGCGATTGCGCCGCGAATTCCTCCCAGGATGAATCCGATAAAAGTTGCGGTCGTGAACACCGGCCCCGGCGTTACTTGCCCCACGGCGACTGCGTCTATGAGCTGCGAGTCCGTCAGCCAGCCTCGATTCACAACCAGATCTGCGCGAAGGAAAGCCAGCAGCACGTAGCCGCTGCCGAAAACAATCGCTCCAATTTTCAAGAAAACCAGAAATAGCGAACTTAGACTGAACGATGTTGCGGCACCCGCCAGCCCTCCGATCCCCATGGCGCGAAACGAGAAGGGCGAAGCCCATTGGCCACGAGTCGCCAGACTTGCCATGCAAGTTATTCCGCCTCCGATTAAAAGCAAAAGAAGTGGATGCACGTTCAAGAATGCGAGAAGCACGCAAAGCACTCCAACAATGGAGAGAAATTTTGTTTTCACCGCGCTTCGTCCCAGTCCCCAAAGCGCCTGTAGAATCACCGCGATCACCACCGGCTTGATTCCGTACAGCACTCCGCCCACAGCCGGAAGCTTTCCGTACCGCACGTAAGCCCATGCCAGCGCGCCGACCATCACTGCTGCCGGAAGAATGAAACAAAATCCAGCCACAAGCAGCCCGCGCCAACCACAGAGCAAATAGCCAATATGAATCGCTAGTTCACTGGAACTCGGCCCTGGAATCAGGTTGCTTGCCCCCAGCAGGTCAAGAAATTTTTCGCGCGAAAGCCACTTTCGCCGGCGGACAAGTTCGTCCTCCATCATGGCGATGTGCGCGGCCGGTCCGCCAAACGCGGTCGTCCCTAGCCGCAGAAAAAACCGCGCAAGCTCGCCAAGAGCAACAGAGCTCTTTTCTTGAAGAGAATCTAGGGTCTGCAGCCGGGAAGTTTCATCCATTACTTCGGTCTCGTCGTTCAGCCAATCGTGCATCGAGTGACCACGCGCCGCCGCCAACTAACAACAAAAAAATCAGACCGAGCAGCATGCTCACATCCGTGCGCGCTTCGTGCAGCGTTGGCCACAACCCGTTCTTCGCCAACGTCACGATCTTGGTCGAATATAACGCCACGCAAATATCTATCAGCAGTGGCACGGCCGCTAAGCGCGTGAAGAGGCCAAACAACAAGAGCGCGCCGCACACAATCTCCACGACGCCCACAAACGGCGCCATAACCTGCGGCGAAGGAATGCCGATCTTCACGAAACGTCCCACACCCAGCGCATCCGGAAATAAAAATTTCTGCGCGCCTTCCGAAAGAAAAACCCAACCGACCAGTACGCGAATCAGCAAAATCGCTTTGGAAGTGGTGCCGGCCCACGAAGCGCCATTGTTTAACGCCATCGAACGCCTCCTCGCGAGATCCACCGGGCGGGCGCAAGAACGGCCCGGCCCTCGCTCAAACGTAATGAAACAACGTCATGAAGCCAAAGTCCATGTGAAGCTGCTGATGGCAGTGGAACAGCGTGAGACCGGGGTTGTCCGCCGTAAAATCCACTTCAACATTCTGATATCCGCCAACCATCCGCGCTCGCCGCAATGCGCAAAGTGTAATCCGCGACCGCTTCATCCGTCGCATGGCAGACGCCGCTCGTTGGCGCGCCAATACTCAAATCTTTCAAACCGAGTCTTGCGCCAGAAAATCCCGCCGCCGCAAACGCGCTAGCAGTACCCAGAAATTGTCGTCGCGAAATGTGTGAACCGCTCATCTAAACTCTGCAATTAAAGATGAGCCCGCAGCATGGCCGTTACATCGTAGTTCGATGTCAGAGTTTGGCGCAAGAATACCCAGCGAAACTTACTCTCACGGGCTGCTAACCCAACAAAAATTCCTGCGTCTATTCAGACAAGTTCGGGGTTTTCCGGGGTGGAATCCCGCCTGGAGGTACTTGTGCGCACCCTTCTGCTCATCGGCCTTTTTCTCGTAATCCATTTCTTCGCTTTTGCAGAGGACAAGCCCAAACCCGCTTATGATTTTTCTTTGCCGCGCGAGGAGCGCATCAAACTTGCCGAAAGCGCCGCTCCGCCGGAGATCTCCGGCAAAGCCACTGTGTATCTCCTGGAGCGCACCGGCTACATTAAAGTGCGCGAAGGCGCGAACGGCTTCTCCTGCTTCGTGGACCGCCAGAACCCTCTGAATCTCGAGCCCGCTTGTTTTGACGCCGAAGGCAGCGCCACGACCTTGCTGACCCGCCTCTTTACCGAAGAGCAGCGCGGCAAGGGAGAGACCGAAGACCAAATCCAAGGGGAGATCGAAGCGGGTTACAAGTCCGGAAAATTCCTGGCCCCGCGAAAGCCCGGAATCGTTTACATGATGTCCGACTCCGGCTTTCTCTACATCGCCGATAAAAATGTTCTGGTGCACATTCCTGCGCACCTGATGTTCTACGCTCCTTACGCCACGGACAAAGATCTCGGCTCACCTCCGCCCGCCGCAAATATGCCGCACCTAATCCGCGCCGGCCAGCCCGATGCCTACATCATTGTTGTGCCCGGACCAGCCACTCATCCAAGCCATTAGTACTGCTGCTTCCGCGGATTCCGCTTCGCGTGTTACTATCGCGCGCGAAAACATGACTACGCGCCACGTTCTCCTACGATTTTCATTGTTAATTACAGCTTGTCTGGGCGCGCTGCTCTTTAGTTCTCCAATTCATTCGCAAACGAACGCATCGCAGACCGCGACGCCACCGCATGCCATCGTGCTACGCGCCGCGCGCCTGCTTGACGTAGAAACAGGACGCATCGCGACGCCCGGCGAAATTCTGGTGCAAGGCAACCTAATCGTCGAGGTCGGCTCGCACGTGACGCACCCGCACGAATCCGAGTTCATCGACCTGGGCGATACCACTCTCTTACCAGGCCTGATCGACGCGCATGTCCACCTTTTCCTGCATCCCGGCGCTGAAGATTTGCAGACGGTGCAAGAGTCCGTCCCGCAGCGGACCATTCTCGCCACGATCGCAGCCCGCGACGATCTGTTCGCTGGATTTACCGCCGAGCGCGACATGGGCACCGAAGGCGCCGGCTCCGCTGACACCGCGGTGCGCAATGCAATCAATAACGGCTTGATTCCCGGCCCGCGCCTGCGCATCAGTGGGAATGCCATCGACATTCTCGGCGGCCACGAAGATGCCATCGGATACAACCCCGCACAGCACGTGCTCTCAAACGCCACTTATGCGAACAACTCAGAAGAACTAATCACTGCAATCCGCGGCCAGTTAAAAGAGGGCGCTGATTTCATCAAAATTTACGAGACGGGCCCCGACAAAATTGTCGATGGCCGCTTCTCCACTCCCTATCAATACACCGAGGAAGAACTCGCCGCCGCCGTTCACGAAGCCGCGCGCACAGGACATCGTGTCGCGGTTCACGCCATGGGCGAACCCGGGGCGCTCTACGCCGCGCAGGCCGGAGTAGTCTCCATCGACCACGCTCTGCAACTCAGCGACGAAACCATGCGCCTGATGCGCGAAAAACAGATTTTTGCGGTGCCGACTTTCGCGATCTTCGAATACTTCGCCGCGCATCCCAACACTCCGGCGCAGGGCGCGCGGGATGCTCAGCTTCTCGACCTTCACGCGCAGGAATTCAAAAGACAGATCGCTGCAGGCATATCCTTTGCCGTAGGCTCAGACGTCGGCCCCTTTCCCCACGGCACGCAAGCAAGCGAATTCGTGTTGATGGTGAAATTCGGGATGTCGCCGCTCGCCGCGCTCCAGGCTGGAACGCTGAACGGCGCCAAATTATTGGGCTGGCAAAATCAAATCGGCGCGCTAAAGCCCGGCTATGATGCGGACATTATCGCCGTCCCAGGCGACCCACTCCAGGATATTTCCGCGCTACAGAAAGTTTCCTTCGTAATGAAAGACGGCGTGATCTATCGCAAGTAACTCCTTGTAGCGTCAACCTTCCGGCCAGCGATTGAAACTTGGATTTATTTCCGAGGAAGGAAAACTCAGGGCGACTTCGCACGTTATCTAAACCAGGATCGGATCGATTGCCAGTGATTTGCGATTACCACAGAGAAATTGAACACGATCGTGAGCCACAGAAATGTCAGAAGCCAAGTCGGAAGTTTTTTCCCCTCTTTCTTCTCCGCGTGGAACAATGACGGCATTTCGTTCCTCCAGCCGAAACATAACCAAAGGTTATCAATTAGAGCGGTTTACCACGGGGACATTTTGCCGAGGAACTTAAAGCTATGACCTCATAACTAACGTTTAGGCTTCTTTGCAGGGCGGCTGGCCTTTTTAGGTGCGCTGGATTTCGTCGCAACGTTACTTGGAGTCTTACTCGACGATTTGTCCGCAACTTTGACCGACGACTTGGCGTTCGTTCCACTTTTCCGCGCGGCACCGCTTGGTGCAATTTTCTCTGCCGCCAAATTCACGCAGACAGTATCAAGGGTGGACATGGCGCCATTCGGCGCCGGCGATTTAAACGAAATGCACAAGATTTTCCCGTCGCATGTGACCGTTAAATATCCAAATTTCACAATCGGATCGACCACCAACGTATCGTTGCCCACCGTGATTGGCGCTTTCCCAACCGTGCTTTGTGGTGGGGTTGCCGCGAATCCGCCGCTGCCCGCAGTGATGTACGGCGTCTCTTTTTTATTCGGTCCGGCGATGCGTGTAAATCTCTGGTAAAGGTGCGCGTGTCCTGACAAAACTGCGTCAGGCCACAGTCCAGCTTCCTGGCACACAGAATCCAAGTCTGCTTGCATTCCGGTTGAACCCGCATGCAACGCGTCCACCGAAAGCGGCGGATGATGCACGGCTACAATCACGGCGCGATTGCCAGCATTGCGCTCCGGCGTCAACCGCTGCAACTCGCTTTTCAAAAACGCGAGCTGATCGTCAACAATCGGAAATTTGCCGCCTTGCGAAGAAATCACTCCTGGCCCATCGAGCACATTGCTGTAAAGCCCGATGATCGAGACATACGGCGCGTCGAGCGTAAAGTAAACGCCCGGCTCGGTCATCACGCTGCGAACGAGGCCGCCTGCATCGGGAGATTGCCCCGCTGTTTGGGCGCAAAAATTCGCCAGAAAGGCATCCAGCGTGGGAACCTGCGGCGCGCTCGATCCCTGCCCAAACACCATGCCATCGTGATTTCCGGGAATGGCAAAGATCGGACGGTCGTACGCGCGGAACGGCTCGTAAAACTGATCGTAATAATATTGGCCTTCGCCGAAATTGTAGATTACGTCGCCCAGGTGAAAAAAAAACGCCGGCCCATTCGTGCCGCCGGTCGCAACGTCGTTGGCCATCGCGTCCGCCACTTCCGCTTCATTCTGTATCGCGCGTTGAACGGTCTGCTCGCGGTTCACCTTCGCCGCGCCGGTATCACCGACGGAATGAAAGGTTATCTTCCCTGCTTGTTGAATTGCGCTGATGATCGCCGGCCCGGTAAAATCCGCAAGCTGCAATTGCATGGGAACATTTTTTCGAGGCGGCGGAATCTGCTGCAGGTCGTTTTTATGCAGCTCGTAATAAGGGGAGTTGTAATAGGCCGCGCTGGTATTATCGACGCGAAATGAGACTTCATCTTTACCCGGCTGCGGCTCCGCAAACAACCGTCCACCGGGCCCCACCAAATTTGGTTTTATGGCCATACGATCTTCCTCATTTTACATTTACGCCTGCGAATTCGGATTACGCTTTCATGACAATTTTCCGTCGTGTTTTGCCTTCACGCGTAGGCCTGTCCATCTCGCCGGTGATTCACCAGTTCTCCCGCTAGGGGTCTTCCAGCCTCAAGACAATTTCAATATACTATCGCTGCGCGATAGCTGATGTTCCTTCAAGACACGCAACGAGTCTTGGGCCACCTCCTGGCAGCTTGCTGACGTTACTTGCTGCAAACGCATCATAAATTCACGATCTTCATTTCGAGGTGTTTCTTGAACGTACTGCGCCGCGCATGCATTCTTCTGAGTTTGGCTTCGTTTTCAGTGGCCGCTCAGACGCCTCCAGACCCTTCGCGCACTGTGTCCAAATCCGGTAGCAAGATTGAATTTCACGCCAGTGCTACATTCGCCAAAGTAACCGGCGTGTTCCATGAATGGGACATCAACCTGAAAATCCCTACGGACAAGTTCGACGACGCATCTCTGGACATGCAACTCGAAGCCGAGAGCGTTGCAACCGGGAACGGACTTAGAGACAAAGAGGTGAAAGGAAAGAATTTTTTCGATGTGAAGCAATATCCCCAGATTCATTTCGTATCGAAAACAATCACACCGGACGGCGGTCCTGATCCAACGAAGTTTCTGATGAATGCGGAACTCACTTTGCGCGGAATCACCCAGCTTGTGTCGGTCGCTTTAACCGTACGCCCGCCCGAGAAAGGCCATCAGTTGATCGATGGTGAATTTACTTTCAATCGCCGTGATTTTGGCATGACGCACAACGCGCCGCTCAACAAAGTGGCTAATAATGTTCAGGTCCAGTTTCACCTGGATGTCGCGAACCCTTCGGCTCCAGCCGAGGCTGAGCAAAAACCGCCTCAAACCCAGCAATAACCCGTTTTGGTTGACCCGTAGTCACGAAATTTGCGCAAATTCGCTATTTTCTGCGGCCCATTTGCATCTTTGTTGCAGCTTTACGTCCTCCAGAATCCACAAAAATCTGATTTATTGGCTAGACGCCCACCTTGACTATCGTGATATATTTCGCCGGGGTTGTTCGTTCTAGACATGGGTCCCGCCTTGTTATCGAGGGGAAAGTCGCCGACGATTCGCCGATTCTCGCGCGGAGCATTCGTACGTTCCTTCGGTCTCAAGAACTTTTTGATCAGAGGCCCTCTGGTAAATATCGTTCGAAATCCGAAGCGGGGGACACGCAGCTATGAATAGAGCAACTCTGTGGACCGTCATCGTGGCGCTTGGAGCGTTGGGCATCGCAGGTTGCGGCTCCGGCGGAGGTCCCTTGACGATTGCCATCACCGCCCCCGGCAGTCTTGCCGCAAGCACCACCGGCAATCTTTCCGCCATCGTAACACACGATCCGAAAAATCAAGGCGTTACCTGGAGCTGCGCTCCGGTCAGATTTTGCGGCACATTTACGCTGGCTCAAACGGCCAGCGGTGCTCCTACCATGTACACGGCCCCGCCCGTTGCGCCGGCAGGCGGCTCGGTCACAATTACGGCCACCTCGGTTACGATTCCCACCCGCACTTCCACTGCAACCATAATGATTACCGGCACGGCTACACAAAATTTCACATTTTACCTGACCGGCGAAGAAAACAATTTTAACGACGATCCTTATTACTCCCTTGCGGGCGTCGTGCAGATCGCCAACACTCTGTCCGCGGGCGGTGTTTATGCGGTGACTGGCGGCGAGCAGGACTATAACGACGGTGACGGCACCGACGGCATCAGTTCTCCACAACCCCAGGGGGACATGATCACGGGCGGAGGACTTGTCCCGAATGGCGATGGAACTGGAACGCTCACTTTAATTACAGATAACCCAAACCTCGGTGTCGGCGGCACGGAGACTTTTGCAGTCGCTTTTGCCAACGCGAATCATGCGCTCATCACACAGTTCGATGGATCGGCCACCTCCAGCGGAAGTTTGGATCTTCAGACATCCACCGCTTTGCCTTCCGGTTCCTTTGCCTTTGTGGCCTCTGGCACGAGTTCCGATGACAATGGAGCTTTCCCGGCGGCATACGGCGGAGTTTTCACGGTTGTATCCGGGGCTTTAAGCGGGACAGTGGACAGCAATCTCGGCGGCGCAGTTACGCCCGACATCCCTTTTACTGCTTCGCTTTCTACTCCTGACGCTTTCGGCCGCGGCAGCATCAACAACAGCACTGGGATCGCGACATCCATCAACTACTACGTCGTAGGTCCCGAGGTGATTCGTATTATCGATGTGGACTCCGCCACCGCCGACACCGCAGTAGGCTCGGCCTACGGTCAGGGTGCTGTACCGGGATTCTCCGCTGGTTCCATCGGTGAATCGGTATTCTCCGTTGAGAATCCGTTCACAGCTTATGCTGCTGTAGGGCAATTCAAAACCACCGGCGGCACTCACTTCAATGGCGTCGGAGATTTGAATGAATTGAATAATGGAGTCCAGTTGACAGCACAAGCCGTCCACGGAACGTACACGCTCGCTAGCGACGGGTACGGCGCAATGAATTTTAACCCGACTTACGGAGACGTTTCGGTTTTCGGAATATACGCCGTCGATCCTACACTCAACATATTGGATCCCAACGCCACCACGGATGGCGGAGGCGCTCTCGTCGCGGAGATGGATGAAAACCTCGTTGGCACTGGCCAGCTAGTTCCGCAAACCGATGTCACGGTAGCCGACTTTTCAGGCTACTACGCTTTCGGAGCACAGGGTGCCACGGATGCAGACGGTAGTTTCGAATTTGATTTCGTCGGTGCGGCGAATGTCACAGAGCCTGGCGGCTCGTTCGTCGGAACAGGCGACCTGAGCGATCCGTTTGGCGCCTTAACTGGCATCGGGCCAACTTACACCGGCGTTGCCTTCACCGATGCCGCCGTTCCGGACGGCGCGCACCCGGGACGCTACACCATCAATCCCCTGACGTTATCGAATGACGACTTCACTGCTGACATAAGCCTGACCGTCACGGCTTATCAGGCGAGCGGTGATCAGCTTTTCTGGATTGAAGTTGACCCGGACAGCTATTTCGGTGGTTCGTTGGAGGCCGGCGCGATTCCGACCGGAGACGCAAAGAAAGCGACAGCGAAAATTCAGATTCAGAAACATTAGTTTTTCTGATGGCAGAACACGGCCACGACTTGGAAATAGCAAAATGCCGGGGCTGAAGCTCGGCGCTACCAAAACTGAAATGACGGTTTTACGTAGAAGCTGAGGGAGCAAGCGGAAAAACTTCTTCGACGACCAATTACACGCGCGACGGGCTTAACCCTAAGAATCAAAATGCAAGAAAAGGTTGTTCAGCGATTCGGCGAACGTGGGATGCGCAAAAATGGCGTCGTGCAAAACTGAGTAAGATAGCTTGCCCATCATCGCCAATTCCAGCATCGACATAATTTCCCCGCCTTCAGCTCCCAGCACAGCCGCGCCAAGAATCTGACCGTTGTCGGCATCCACAATGGCTTTCATGAAGCCGCGAGTCTCGCTGGTCTCGGTCGCGCGCGCTACTGAAGTCATCGGCATTCTCGCCACGCGTACTTTCTTATTCTGCGCGCGAGCCTGCTCTTCGGTCAGTCCGATGCGCCCGAGCTGCGGATCGATGTAAAGCGCGTAAGGCACCAGCCGCCCTTCGGTGGAAGCGTTCCCCTTCTCGATCAAATTTGTCCGCAGAATGCGAAAATCGTCGTAAGAAATGTGGGTGAACGCCGGCCCGCCATTGATATCTCCCATCGCGTAGATTCCCGGGACGTTGGTCTCCAGTTTCGCGTTCACAGCAATAAATCCGCGCTTGTTCGTCGCAACGCCTGCCGCGGCCAAGTTCAACGTGTCCGTGTTGGGCGTGCGACCAGTTGCCACCAGCAGATCCGAGCCATCCACAACGTGCGACTCTTCCCCTACACGCACAGTTACATGAATCTGCGCTCCACTCTTTGTAACGCTAGTAGCTTTCGCGTTCAGCAACACTGTGACGCCGTCTTGCTGCAAAATTTGCGCGACGGCGCCGGCCACGTCCACATCCTCGCCCTTCAATAATTGAGGCCCCGCCTGCACGATGGTCACGCGGCTGCCGAACCGCCGAAACATTTGTCCAAACTCCAGCCCAACGTATCCGCCGCCGAGAACGATCAAATGTTCCGGCAGGGTGCCTAATTCCATGATTGAAGTGCTGTCGAGAAACGGCGCATCCTTCAGTCCGTCGATGGCCGGTACAGCCGGCCGCGTCCCCGCGTCGATAAAAATCTTTTCCCCGCTAAGTTCGCGAACTCCGCCATCCCTCAGCCGCACATGCAAAGTTTTTGGCCCGGTAAAAGCAGCTTCACCGAAAATTAATTCAAAATTTGACAGATTCTTAAAACTTCCCAGTCTCGAATTTCGAAAGTTCTCTACCACACCCCGCTTCCGTTCACGCACGCGCGCCATGTCCACGCGAACGTCTCCAGTTCGAACGCCATAGTCAACTCCTCGCCGAGCCAAATACGCCACACGCGCGCTGGCCACCATGGTTTTTGTCGGCGAACATCCGTAGTTTATGCAAGTCCCTCCGACGAACTGCCGCTCGATCAGCGCGGTACGAAATCCAGCTTGCGCGAGCGCAATGCACAAAGGATTGCCGCCCTGCCCGGAACCGATTACGATGGCTTGGAATTGGTCGGAAGGAGTCATCAGAGAAATACCTCGAGGTGGAAATATTCCGCAGCTTATATTTGGATGTAAAACGCGCGCTTAAAAGCGCGACACGATAAATATCGCTCCGCCAATTGCAATTGCATCTTCCAGAAGCGCGATCGGCAAATCTGGAATTTTCTGCCCCTTCACCAGATGCGTGCGAACTCCATAACCGAAGAAAGCGCCCGCGACTCCGCCGACCACACCCAACACCGCGCCAAACGCAATCGATTGCCCACCCGCGGCCGCAAGGCACGAACCCGAAAGTCCGCCGGTGACGATGCGTGCGATCAGACCCGGCGGCTTCAACCGGCTTGGAGTGCTCGGAAGTTGATCCGTAATGAGTTCGAGCACAGCCAGCACCGTGAAAATGATAGCGGCCGGTAGCCTCCCCATAAACGAAAATACTGTGCCTTGCAGGAATCGATGCCAAAATCCGGCCCAAGCCACAGCGGCAGGCGCAGTCAACGAACGCAGTCCGGCAATCACGCCAATCAGAAATGCCAGCACCAACACTTCAGTCGAACTCATACAGCCATCTCCTCATTGCGCTTATAAATTTTCATTACTCAATCGCGCCGGGATCCTGTCTATCAACCCAAGCGATTTTCGTGTTCACTTCGCGGCTTCAGCTAAGAGCGTTTCGATCTTCCCGTCCAGCTCCTTCGCAACTTTCAGTGCCTCAGCGTTTCCATACGGAGTTAGAAAGCTCACCATGGTGTCGTAAGAAACGTGCACGCCGTCGGCACGCTCGTCGACGAGAACCGTGGTCGGCGCATACGAGCCCGCGTCCGGAACATGCTCTACCATTCTTTTCATCACCAACGGATTGCCGATCAGGAAACGCATCACGCGCGGAGCTTTCTCTCCATGATCTTTGCGGAGCACGTCGCCGTGATCGAATCGCACAAATTCCATTAGCCCGGTAGGACCCAACCCCGGCTGAATGATTTTCTCCACCTCATCGTAATTCTTCGCCACGCTGATATTCTTAAACATCGCGCGCACATCCGGATGCCCCACCCCGGCAGCAAGCTTCGCTACTACATCCTCAAATTTCTTCGAAGAAATAACGCTAAACCGCTGCACGGTAATTTGCTTGCTCGCCATCTGCCCTCCCTACCGGAGAATTCCCGAGCGCATGCTGGCAGCATTTTCGCACATTACACCACAATTAGTTACGCGACGGATTCAAACGGGAGGGTGCCAATGTTTCCGCGTTCCTGCAGAAAAAGTGCGAGTTAAGATCTCACACACACGACGTTTCAGACCAACGCGGTCGCCTTCACTTTGCTAGTCAATGCGATTAATCGGAATTGTTTCATCGCCGGAATGAAGAACCATGAGCGTCACCTTGCCGTTAGAGTCCATCTCAAACGTGTACTCATCATCCGCCACCGCGGAGAAAAACTGTGTAGCGCTCTCAGGTTCCAGCTCCTGAACCGGCTCGTCGTTTTCCTGCACGGTAAGATGAATATGTAGGGCGGTCTCGAAGACCGCCGAAGTTGATTCTTATGGTGCGGCATGAAGACGATCAGACGATGGCGCGCTCGACGCAGCGCCCATCACAATCGCCACAACCAACACCGTTCCCACCATCGCAAACGCCGGCGGCAAAATCAATTTTTCGTATCATCGATTCCTCGCTACCCGCCCGCCGATAAACAGCCACGCCTTCAACCCACCGATCGTGAAACGTGAATTAGTCTTCCCAAGTTTCCGAAAAAAAAGCATTCTTACATTGTCGTCCGACACAAGCGACTTTCTGTGGGCTGGAATCACACCGGTTTCTTGCGCTAGGATAGCTGCGCATCCTGCCTGGGGCCAGGTGTCAGGAGGCACCATGGAGACGCTTCTTCAGGACTTGCGCTACGGGCTTCGCATGCTCGCGAAGTCCCCGGGGTTCACAACCATAGCAATTTTGACGTTAGCGCTGGGCATTGGCGCGAATACGGCCTTATTTTCGGTAGTGAACGGCGTCCTGCTCAATCCGCTGCCCTACCCCCAGCCGGCCCAGCTTGTCGCAATTTACGGAACGACTCCCGGAGTCGATCAAGGCCCGATCTCCTACCTGAATTTCCTCGACTGGCAACGCGGCACAAAAACATTTTCATCCATGGCCATGTACCGGAACGAAGATCACATCTTCACCGGAACAGGTGAAGCACAACGCCTGAGCGGCTACATGATTTCCGCGGATTTTTTTCCAACGCTCGGCGTACGGCCAGTTCTCGGTCGAGCGTTTCGTCCCGAGGATGACCAGCCGGGCGCCGCGCCCGTCGTTCTTCTTAGCGGAGGTTTCTGGAAACGAAAATTCGGCTCTTCGCCGGATGTCGTTGGAAAATCGATCACTCTCGATGGTCAGTCCTACACCATCGCTGGAGTGATTCCCACCGACTTCAGTTTCTACGGCCACGACCGGGATGTGTACACTCCCATCGGACAGTGGAGCGATCCATCCTTTCGCGACCGCCGCATCGATATGAGCGCGCACGCGGTGGGTCGGCTGAAGCCCGGTGTGACGCTCTCGGAAGCAAAAGCCGACATGGACGGCGTCGCGGAAAATATCGCCGCAGCCTACCCGGAAGCCGATAAAGGTCTGGGTATAAGCCTTGTTTCCATGAAGCAAGACATGGTCGGAAATGTCCAACCATTCCTGATCGTGCTGCTCTCGGCCGTTGGTTTTTTGCTGCTGATTTCCTGCGCCAATGTTGCGAATCTTCTGCTAGCGCGCTCGATGGGTCGTTCGCGCGAGTTTGCGATTCGCTCCGCGCTGGGCGCGAACCCCGTGCGCGTGATTCGTCAACTTCTCACCGAAAGCATTCTGCTCGCGGGCCTGGGCGGCGCCCTGGGAATTCTGCTAGCTTTCTGGGGCGCCAAAGCGGTGTTGGGTACTTTGCCTGCGGCGTTACCGCGCGCCAACGAGGTTTCTCTCGACGCGCGCGTTTTGCTCTTCACTGTGGCGCTATCATTGTTCGCCGGAATTGTTTTTGGCTTGGCGCCATCACTTAAGACTTCTCGCGTCAACTTGCAGGAGATACTAAAGGAAAGCGGTCGCGGCTCGAGCGGGGCTCGCCATCGACTCCAAGGAGTTTTCGTGGCGGTCGAAATAGCCATGACTTTGGTTTTGCTGGTCGGCGCTGGATTGATGGTGCGCAGCCTCGCAGCGCTTTGGGCAGTTAATCCCGGCTTCAATCCAAGCCATGCCATCACCTTCAATTTGTCGCTGCCGCCGTCGCCCACCACAAGTTCGGCGCTGACCCGCGCCCGCTTGCGTGAGTTCGAAGACAAAATCCGCGCGATTCCGGGCGTCGAAGCAGTGTCCGTGACGCTCGGTTCGCGCCCGATGAAGCACAATTCCTCTTTGCCTTTCTGGATCGAGGGCCAGCCGAAACCTGCCAACGTCAACGACATGAATCAGGCGATGTTTTATCTCGCCGAATCCGGTTTCCAGCAAGCCATGGGGATCACGCTGGAGCGCGGACGCTTCATCACACCGCAGGATGACGAGAACGCGCCTGTAGTTATCGTCATCGATGACGTTTTCGCGCGCACATATCTTCCGCACGAAAATCCGGTCGGAAAGCACGTCAATCTCGCACTCTTCGGCGTGCAAGCTGAAGTCGTCGGCGTGGTTAACCACGTAAAACAGTGGGGCCTTGACGCTGACTCAAAATCCGCTATCGAGGCGCAGTTTTACTATCCCTTTATGCAGCTCCCCGAAAAGCTTATGCCGCTTGCAGCGGGCGGCGCGGCCGTCGTATTGCGCACGAAGGGCGACCCGACTGCCATCATGGCCGCAGTTCGCCGCGCAGTGGAACAAATCGATTCACGCGATGTGATCTATACCGTCGAAACCATGGACGAAATTGTGTCCAACTCCTATGCTGCCCGCAGATTTTCGATGATTCTTCTCGCCGCGTTTGCGGCTCTGGCGCTCGTGCTGGCGTGTGTCGGGATTTACGGAGTGATTTCCTATCTGGTTAGCCGGCGCACCCGCGAAATCGGAGTTCGCATGGCGCTGGGTGCGCAGCATGCAGACGTGTTGAGGTTAGTCCTTGGCCACGGAACGCGCATGGCGTTGCTCGGCATCGCCATCGGAATACCCGCCGCCCTGGCGCTGACGCGACTGATGGCCAATCAGCTCTTCGGCGTCAGCGCGCACGATCCACTTACGTTCGCCGGCGTCGCTCTGCTGTTGATTATCGTGGCCGTAGCGGCATGCTACATCCCTGCGCGCCGCGCAATGCGGGTCGATCCGATGATCGCCCTGCGCTACGAATAAAGCTTCCAAAAATCAGTGCGGCTTGCCGCTATTTGAATTGCTCTGCTGCCTCGACGAACTCTGCGACGATTGTCGCTGCTCCATCTGCCTGTTCTGACTGGCATGCTGTTGCTCGAGCTGCTGCGTCTGCTGAGCGTGGCGTTGTTCCATCTGTTGTATTTGCTTGTCACTATAGTTTTTCTGAGTGGCTTGCTGGTGTTCTTCTTCTTGTTGCTGCTCGAGCGTTTCGTGGTCCTGTGATTGGCGGGCAGATAGTTCGTTCAATTGCTGCTGATAACTTTTGTTGGTTGCGGCGTTGCCAGTATTCGGCGCCTTGAAATCGTGAGACGGCAATTCGCTGGCATGATTGATGGCTGGAGGAGCCTTGTATTCGCCCCCGGCTTGTTTGGCAGCTACGAAGCCAGTTGTGAACTCGCCGGGCTTCGCTGTGGCCGCGATGGGCGGCTTGCCTTGATTCACGGACGCGCGGAGCTCAGGATTATTCCGAGCCATTTCCACTTGTTGCGTTTGCGCTGCAACCGGCGCCACATGTTGTTCTTTGGCGTAGGCCTCCTGCTGCGGCGTCGGACGCGCTTCCACGCCGCCGGTACCACCGTTGTAGCTGACGTGATTTACCGACGCATTGCTCACCGGAGCGCTGTATGTGTTGTGAACGACTGCGGTGTCTACGCGATTCACCGAAGTGTTATACACAAAGCGATTTCCTTCCCATCGCCCGCCTTCGTATCCAACGCCGCTATAGCCGTAGCCGTAATTGATGCCGCCGTAGTAGCCCACGGTCGGTCCCCAATATCCTTGATTGAAATAATATCCGCCGCCGCCCCAGCCCCAATAACCAGGCGTCCACAGAAAGCCAGCTTGAGGAGGATAGACCCAGGTTCCGGGCACCCAGTAGTAGTCGTTAGCGGAGTAGTCGTAGCCCCAGTAACCGGGCGCCCACAGGTAGCCGTCGCCAGGAAGGATTGGCTGCTCGTAAATAGGAAGCAGCGGCGGCCCAAAACCCACCGAAATGCCGATCTGAGCAGATACTCCGTGGCAGAAAGCCATCAGGAAAACCGAAAACAACAGCGAGCGAATTACGATCCCAATGCGCATTGTTACTCCTCCATGCCTGCACCCGGTTTTAGCGCAGTGCGACACCTTCTGCATAGAATCCACCATCGCGTTCTGTATCTAAGAGCCTAAGGGAAAATGCGGCATGCGCCAGGATGCAACATCGCCGGTCGCGTAAGAACTTATCTATCACTTTAGCCCGTGACGCACAATCGAATTCAATTCTCAGACTTCTGATCGAAATCGGTTCGGCCAATCAAGCTCGGTGTACCGTTTAGGTGCGCGGCGGTTAGCTGGATATGGCGGAACGCTTCACATCATTCGGATTGCGTCAGAAGAGACATTGGGGAAAGATGCTTTTACGCTAAAATGAGTGAAGGAATGAGTGAGCTCCTATGACAGACGGCAGGCAGATGACCGACCGCAAACCTCCATTCGCTACCGTAGAAGAGGCGCTGGAGGAAATCCGCGCCGGCCGCATGATCGTCCTGGTGGATGACGAAGACCGTGAAAACGAGGGCGACCTGGCTATGGCCGCTGAAAAAGTGACGCCGGAAGCCATCAACTTCATGACCAAATTTGGGCGCGGCCTGATTTGTCTGGCGCTCACCGAGCAGCGCTGCGACGCGTTGAACCTCACCGCTATCACCCCGCGAAATACCTCCGCGTTCGGCACGCCATTCTGCGAACCCATCGACGCGCGCCGCGGTACCACTACCGGCACAAGCGCTTCCGATCGCGCCACCACAATTTTAGCCAGCACGGATCCCAATACGCGTCCCGAAGACCTCGCGCGCCCCGGGCACGTGCACACTCTTCGCGCGCGCAACGGTGGAGTGCTCGTTCGCGCCGGGCAGACCGAAGCTTCTGTGGATCTCGCGCGGCTCGCCGGCCTCGATCATTCCGGCGTAATCTGCGAAATCATGAACGACGACGGCAGCATGGCGCGCATGCCCGATTTAAAAGAATTTTGCCGTCTGCATAACATGAAGCTGCTCACGGTGGCGGACTTGATTCGCTACCGCATGCAGCACGAGCGTTACGTTCGTCGCATCGCCGAATCGATTCTGCCCACGCCGCACGGAAACTTTCGCATGATTGCCTATTCCAGCGACGTGGACCACGAGTTGCACGTTGCGCTTGTTCGCGGCGACATTTCCAATGAATCCGCGGGAGGGCCGCCTCTCGTGCGCGTGCACTCGCACTGCCTTACCGGCGACGTTTTTAATTCCACGGCCTGCGATTGCCACGCGATCATCGACCGTTCGCTCGCAGCCATCGCGAAAGCCGAGCGCGGCGTCTTCGTTTATTTGCATCACACCGGGCGAGGGTTTCAAATCGATTCGCGCCAGTTGGATAGCAACGAACTTCCGCAAATCCGCTTTCATCAGCGCGAGGAACTCGATCAGGATTTGGGCAGGCAGCGTTTAGTGCAGCGCGAAAGCGGCATCGGCGCCCAGATACTGATCGACCTGGGACTGCGCCACATCCGCGTCCTCACAAATCATCCGCGCAAAGTGGTAGCTCTTGAAGGTTACGGGCTGGAAATCGCCGACCAGGTGCCGCTCTCGGTCGGCTCCGCAAAATCAACCCACCAAACTTTGTAGAAGAAAAAAGTGTGTTGCCGTTATTTGCCGAAGATTAAAACCACAAACGAATCTTTCACCATCGTTGGACGCGGATGCGCATTGTCAGGCGTAGCCGCCGGTGTGGCACCGAAATCCGCGGTCACCAGGAAAACCTGGTGGGTCTTGGGGTCCAGCGCCATGGTGCGCGCGTGCGCCTGCGTGGGGACATTCTCCACCACGGAATATTTGTCCGGCGCATCTTCGTGCACCACGGTGAGCGTCGCGCTCTCGCCGTTGGACGCATACGCGTACTGAAGTTCGGGATCGAATGCGTTTGCATCCACGCCCTCGCCGATTTCTGGCGTTGCGACAACTTTGCCGGAGTCGGCGTCGATGACCGCCATCATCTTGTTATCGCAGCCTGCAAACAGGCGCCGGTGCGCGACGTCCATGGCGAGTCCAGACGGCTCTTTGCACGGCGCCAGCGGCCAGGTAGCCGTCACTTTTAGATTTTGCGAATCGATGCGCTGCTCTTCGCTTTTGTCTTCGATGTTTACGTACACGTGTCCGGCACCATCGGCAACGGCAAATTCAGGTTTGCCATCCACGGGAATAGTGCCGACAACGTTTCCGGTGGCGGCGTCGATCGCAGTGGCGTTCTTGCTGCGGCCGTTCATGGCGAACACGCGTTTGGAGGCCGGATCGTAAATGATGGCGTCGGGATTCGTGCCGGCCTGCGCGCTGCCGATAACTTTCAAAGTTTTCAAATCAAAAATCGTAACGGTTCCGGCTCGTCCATTCGACGTAAAGCCGCGATTGAACTCCGGAGCCAAAGCGATTCCGTGTACACCGTCGGTGTTCGGAATTTCTCCGGCAACCTTTCCCGAATCCACTTCGAGTACGACAACTCTTGTTCCGCGCGAAATGTAGAGCCGACGCGTGGCTGGATCAAACGTGATGTAATCCCAAAATCCTTCGCCGCCCAGCGGGATTTTCTTCAGCAAGTGGTAGCCCGACGGGCCGTTCGCCCGCGATGCCGCTGGCACAGCCGCCCCGGTCGCAACGTCGCGCGTAGCCTCCGACAAAAGCGTAGTCGCCGCATGCGTCTTCGTCACGACCACAACCGCAGACGCGGCCAAAAGTGCAACAGCGCAAACAATCGCGGCCATGCTTCCTAAAAATGAGGCCCGCCACATTTTCATCTCGTTCTCCTCAGTTTTTCTTTTCATTAAATTCGCAACCATGCTATTGCGTGCTCGTATGGGAGTCAAATGCTCTGCCGCGCCCAAGTGCAATGAAACGCGCATTTTGCGGCTGTACACTACGGCGATTTTTGCGCAGGCGGGCCGATCGTCAAGTAGGGACGCATTTTCTCCAAACGTGCCTTGGAGATGCCTTTGATCGCCAGCAGATCGTCGATTTTTTGGAACGGGCCGCTCTTCTGGCGAAAGTTCACGATGGCTTTTGCGGTACTTGCGCCGATACCAGGTACTTGCTGCAACTCTTCTGCATTTGCGGAATTCAGATCCACGGAATGCACCGCAGGCAGGCGCTTGGTGCCGGCGCACAATTGCGGGGTAAAACGAATACAGATTACAACCATGAGAAACCAAACGATCTGACGTCTTCTATTCACAAATGACGCGGCCACAACAGAAGCAGGATTACACGATTCGTGTTCCTTGGGCATCGTACTCCGTGACCGGGCCGAAGAGGGCGGCTTGGTCCGCGATTTGCGCGCGGTCGCCGACCAGAACGATTTGCGCGTTGGCGGAATCGAAATGGCGGCGGGCCGCGGCGAGAATGTCATCCTCCGTTAGCGCCTGGATTCGCGCGCGGTAGGTTTCCAAATAATCCTCGGACAAGCGATCGAGAAAGACGGTGGAAAGTTGCGACAGCACGCCGTCTTGCGTGGCAACACCGAGCGAAAAGACTCCGCTCAGATAGCTGCGGGCGCTTTCGAGTTCCTGCGCGGTGACTGGCAGCGAACGCATGCGATCCATTTCGTAGAATATTTCCGTAAGCGTCGCGGCAGCCACTTCGTTACGCACAGCAGCGTGCACGGTGAAATAACCGTATTCACGCAGGGCGTTAATTCCGCTGCGCGGGCTGT
Source organism: uncultured Acidobacteriota bacterium (assembly GCA_963838475.1). GTDB lineage: Bacteria > Acidobacteriota > Terriglobia > Acidiferrales > UBA7541 > Palsa-295. The sequence continues at coordinate 1,647,316 of CAWIRJ010000001.1, read as the reverse complement.
AGGTATAGCCTTTTTGCTCGCGTATATTCATCACCAGCCGAGAATGGAACGCACCGCCATAAATTGAATTGGCAAGAACCATGCGGTACCAGTCCGGGTTGCGGCGAGTGATTGCGAGATTCCCGACGAGCACTTGCGTTTGCACGGAACCAGGAAGATGAACCAGATGAACCTGGCGCCCAGATTGGGGCGGCGGTTCCGGCCATTTCTGCGGCGCGGGAGCGGGCGCCGTCCACGAACCAAATATTCTTTCCACCTGATCCAGGATGACTTCGGCGGAGAAATCGCCTACCAAAATCAGCAATCCGTTCGCGGGAGAATAATTCTGATGATAAAACTCTTCGAGTTGCTCACGCCGAAAGGCGGCAACTTGTTCTGGCACGGGCGCGACGATCGCGTAAGGATGCTCACCGAAAAGCGTTCGACGCAAGCGTTCGGTGGCTAGAAAATCGGGAGTGGTGCGCTGAATTTTCAATCCTTCGATTCGCTGGCGGCGCTCGCGTTCGAATTCTTCTTCCGGGAAAGAAGCGTTGCGCGCGAGATCGGCCAACATTTCAAGCAGCCCTTCCGAAAAGTCGGCTACGCCAGAAATGCCAATAGCGCTGGTGTCGGCGCCAGCATGGGCTGCCAAGTCCCCTCCCATGCGGCGCAGGTCTTCTTCAATACGGCGGAGCGGACGATGTGTGGTGCCGGTGCGCACGACAGTTGCCGTCAGCTCCGCCAATCCCGGCGCGCGATATGCCACCGAGGCATTTCCGCTGCGAAAAAATAGCTGAGCGGAAATTTTTGGGAATGTCCGGGATTCCGCCAGGACAACTTGCAGGCCGTTGGCAAGCGTAAGCACAGTGCGCTTCGGCCACGCAACAGGCCGTTCGGGGCCGAGAGCGGGCGGCGAAGAACGTTGCGGCGGGGTAGAAACAATTGTCGATGTCATCGAGATTCTCCGAGGTTCGCGGGCACGCGCGCCAGCACAGCGCGGTTCGTGGGAACCAGATATTTTTTTGCGGCCGCTTGCACTTCCGCGGGCGTCACGGCCATGAAACCGTCGAGCACGGTGTTCACGCGATCCGGATCGCCGTCGAACAGCGTGAAGCATGCCAGATAGTGCATCAAACCGAAGCGCGGCATATAGGAACCCATGCCTCCTTCCAGCATCGAGTAATAATCGGCGCGAAACTTTACTTTTACCGGCGCGAGTTCATCTTCGGAAATTTCTTTTTCCTGCACCTCGCGGATAACTTCGTCGTAAGCCGCAACGGTCGCCTCAGTAGTCAATTCGGGACGGTAGAAAACTCGTGTGACCATTTGCGTAGGGCCGTTGGCGTCAAAAACATCCAGACTTCCGTCGGTCTCGATGGCGATTTGTTTTTCGAAAACGAGCTGCCGATAAATGCGTCCGGCGCGGCCGCCGTGCAGCACGCGGTCGAGAATGGTCATGGCGTACCAGTCCTTTGAACCGCGCGGTGGAACGGTATATCCGATAGCGAGAGCCGGCAGCGTTCCAAACTTCTCTTCGACATTGCCACGACGTTCTTCTGTTTGCGGCGGCTCGCTTACGTCGGCGGGCGGCGGCAAGGCATGCGACGGAATGTCTTCGAAATATTTCTTGGCCAGGGCAAAAGCTTCGGCGGGATCAAGATCACCAAGCATCAGCAGGACAGCATTGTTGGGCGAGTAATAAGTGCGGTAGAAGGACTGAACGTCGGCAAGGTTAGCTGCATCGAGGTCTTGAAAATCTCCATAAAAATTATGGGCGTTGGGCCAATTGCGGAACGCCACGGGCGGCAGATCGAGCCAAGGAAAGCCGCCGTACGGCTGATTCATTACATTCACGCGAACTTCTTCTTTCACCACGTCGCGTTGATTGCGCAGATTTTCGTCATCAACTTTCAGGGCGCGCATGCGGTCAGCTTCGAGCCAGAGGACGCGTTCGAGCGCGTTGGAAGGCACGGCCTCGAAGTAATTTGTGATGTCGTAATGCGTGGTGCCATTGAGCAGGCCGCCGGAAGCATTGATCAGGCGAATATGTTCCATTTTTCCTGCGTTTTCCGAGCCCTGGAACATCATGTGTTCGAAGAGATGCGCGAAGCCACTACGTCCACGTGGCTCGAGGCGAAAACCGATTTGATAATAGACGCCCACGGTGACGACGGGCGCGGAATGATCGGGCGCGACCACAACGCGCAGCCCGTTAGCGAGCGTGCTGTGCTCGACCGGAATATGCAATTTCTTCAACTTTTTCCTCCCGTTGATTTCTTTAATGCTCGCTTCAAGTGATCCGATGCTCCGGCCGACTTCCTGGACAGAACCTTGCTGGAGAGAAACGCAAGAGCCGCATAGGATTCTTGAAATTCTCGCGGATAGCGCTGCAGCGCTTTTTTATGTTTTGCCACCGTTTCGAAATCGCCGCGCGAAACTGGCCCGGTCCAGGATTTCTGCGGGCCTAACCTTTCAAAATTATCCAACATCTGACGCGTTAACGGCAGTAATGCGCTTAGAGCATCCCGCCGGCTGAAGCCGATCTTCAGCAGAACTTGGGTCGCGGCTTCCATCAAAGCCAAGCTGTGTCCAGCGACTAGGGCGCCCGCAGCATGATACGCAGGCTTATTTTCGCCGCTAATAGCGACCGGCACACCGCCGAGAGCACCCGCAATCTCGCGCGCAACTGATGCAGCGCGGCGGTCGCCTTCGATCGCAAATATAACTTTTTCCAGCTTCGGCGCACCGCGTCCGCTGAACGTCTGCATAGGATGAATCGAGCCCGTGGAAGCGCCTCGGCGAGCAAGCGGAGCGAGAACCGCGCGATCCATTGCTCCGCTGGTGTGCAGAACAATTTTATCGCGGAGTTTCGATTCGTCAAAACTTGCCAGCGCATTTGCAACTCGACCGAGAGCGCCGTCGGGAACAGTCAGCAGGATTACACTCGAATCCAGAATCTCCGGAACCAGCCGCGAGTGCGGCTTCCCTGCTCCGATTTCACGCACAGCAGCGCGCGATGTAGCTGCGGAGCGCGTGACGACAGCTCCAATACGCCAGCCCAAGCCGCGAAGACGCTTTCCCAACGTGCGACCCACGCGCCCTGCTCCGATGATGGAAATAGAGCGCTCCATGGCACGTGATAGCATAACGTGTAAGCGGAATTTCAGGTGGGAGAAATTGTCTCTACATTTATTTTGGACCATTGCGTTAGGTTCGGCGGCAGCGCTCTGGATTTATGGCATGCTCGACGCCGCCTGGGGCCTGCGAACGTTCGAGACTGTGGCCGACGTAACGCCATTAAGGGACGCTGATTACCCTAGCGTCTCCATTCTTTTTGCGGCACGTGATGAAGCGCAGAAATTGCCGGCCGCGCTGGCAACATTTTTGAAAATGGATTATCCACGCTACGAAATCGTGGCGGTGAATGACCGGTCTCAGGATGATACGGAACAAATCCTGAAGAGTGCGGCGGAAAATAATTCTCGCTTGAGGATTTTTTCAGTAAAGGAGCTGCCGGCAGGATGGCTGGGAAAACCGCACGCGCTACAAAAAGCCTACGAACAATCCAAGGGGGAGTGGCTAATTTTCACGGATGCGGACGTACAGTTTGCCCCTTCGCTGCTACGGAGTTCCATCGCGCTGGCTCACAAAAATGGCTGGGACCATTTAACACTTTCGGGACGCACGGATATGTTTACCGTCGGCGAAAAGATCGCGATGACGTTTTTCGGCTTGGCGTTTCTGATGAGTGTACGCCCCTGGAGCGTGAGCGATCCGCGCTCCGGCGCTTTCGCCGGCATCGGGATGTTTCAATTGATTCGGCGCAGCACATACGAAGCCATCGGAACGCATCGGCGCCTCGCCATGGAAGTCGTGGACGACATGAAACTGGGGAAACTCGTGAAACAGGAAGGATTCCGCTCGGCAGTGGCGTTGGCCAACAACGAAATCAGCGTCCACTGGCATAGTGGCGTCAGAAATATTATTCGTGGAACCACGAAAAACTTTTTTGCGTTCACGGGATTTTCTCTCTGGACCGCCGGGGTACAAATGTTCGGACTTTTGATGATGTGCGTGGTGCCGTGGATTGCGCTGTTCTTCGTTCACGGCTGGGCCCTGGTATTTGCGTGCATTTGCGTGGGACTCGCCATCATTCTGCATATCGGCGCTTGCCTGGAATTCCGAGTTTCGCCGCTGTATGCGTTGACGTTTCCTATCGGGGCGCTGATCTTTATTTGGATGCAGGCGCGCTCGATGATTGTTACGTTGTGGACCGGCGGCATCACCTGGCGTGGAACATTTTATCCGCTGAAGGAGCTGAAACGCGGGCTGGTTTAGCCAAAACGCTTTGCGAGATCTTTTCGCGCTGGCAATTCGCTTCTACTTGAAAAATGTATAGCCCACGAAGACGCCTTCCAAATCCACGCCCGGATTTATTTGCCCACGTTGTGCGTTGGAAATGTGCTGATATTTATATGCGAAGGTCCAAGCGTGCGTGCGCGCTGAATTGAAGAGCTGAAATCCGAATTGGAGATCGAAGTCGTAATTAAATTGCGTCTCGCCCTGAATATCGACCGGAACAGGGCGCAGCGAGGAAATGAATCCCGCCGTCGAAGCTCCGTAAAGCTGGAGTTTGTGCGTACGAAAACCATTCAGCTTCAAGCCAAGAGGATTCACGCCACCGCCATATACTGCCTCGCGGGCGCCGGTAATGTAAATGATATGGCCTTGCGGATTAATGTAACTGCCGAGAATTTTCGGCTGCAGCATAACTGCCACAGGCATCACGTCCACGGTCCACTCCAGGGACCAACCGGATCCCGGATGCTCATGGATGCGTCGGGCGTAACGAAATCCAAGAACGCCAAGCTGGCGCGGGCTGGTAACACCGAGAATATGCGGTGCGTAGGGCGCATAGGAAGCCCATATGCCGAACTCGTTGTCTCCGACTTGAAAATTCGGATGTTGCGCCGGCGGAGTCTGGCAACGAGCTGCGGGCGAAACGCACAGCAGCAGTGCGACGCCGAGAAGAAGCGCTGGAAAGATGCGGCTAGTCAATCTTTGCAGTGAAGTCACGCGGTTCCTGTCAGGAGATTTTTTTGGCGGCTCTTTTTTTGACCGGCTTCAATGAATTGCCCTGAGCCGGAGCAGCCGCAGCTTCCGGTTCAGGCTCCGGCTCAGAAATAGATGCAATCTTCGCGACCGGCGGTGCGGAAAAAATTGCGCCCAGGTCGTGCTGCTTCAGAGCTCGTATACGATCGCGAAGCGCCGCAGCGCGCTCGAACTCAAAATTCTTTGCGGCTTCGCGCATTTGCGATTCCAGCTGACTTATAGCATGAACCAGCTGGGCTTCGGTGGAAACGTCTTCGATCACGACATCGTCCAGCGGCACAGTAACATAATCCGCTTCCACAATTCTGGCAAGCTGCATGTCCACTGATTTGACAATGGAAAGCGGCGTGATGTTGTGCTCGCGGTTATAGGCTTCCTGTTTTGCGCGGCGGCGGTTTGTTTCACCGATGGCTTGCTTCATGGAATCGGTCATCACGTCAGCGTACAAAATGGCGCGAGCTTCCAGGTGACGCGCGCAACGGCCGATCGTTTGGATTAGCGACGTGGTGCTGCGGAGAAAACCCTCTTTGTCGGCATCGAGAATGGCGCACAGAGAAACCTCGGGGAGATCCAGGCCCTCGCGGAGAAGATTGATGCCGATGAGGACGTCAAATTCTCCCCGGCGCAAGTCGCGAAGGATGCGGATACGCTCAAGCGTCTCGATTTCCGAATGCAGATAGCGGCACCGCACCCCTACTTCGGTGAAATATTCGGCGAGGTCTTCGGCCATGCGCTTGGTGAGCGTAGTGACCAGAACGCGCTCGTTGCGTCCAGCGCGCACGCGAATTTGCTCCAGCAAATCGTCCACCTGCCCTTTTACCGGACGAACCTCCACCTGAGGATCGACCAGTCCCGTTGGACGAAGAACTTGCTCTACGACAACACCGCCGGATTTCGTGAGCTCGTAGGGTCCCGGCGTGGCGGAAACGTAAACGGCTTGATTCACGCGATGCTCGAATTCTTCAAAGTTTAGCGGGCGATTGTCGAGAGCGGAAGGCATGCGGAAGCCATATTCCACGAGCGTTTGCTTGCGCGAACGATCTCCGTGATACATGCCGCGAATCTGCGGAATGGTCTGGTGCGACTCGTCCACGAACAAAAGAAAATCCGAGGGAGTGTAATCGAAAAGTGTGGGCGGAGCCTCGCCGGGCAAGCGTCCTGAAAGGTGACGCGAATAATTTTCGATGCCATGGCAATAACCGATGGTGCGCATCATTTCGATGTCGAAATGCGTGCGTTGAACCACGCGCTGCGCTTCGACAATCTTGCCCTGACGTTCCAGCTCACCTTTCCACCATTCGAGTTCTTCGTAAATGCTCTGAATGGCGCGCTCGCGTTGCTCGGCCGGCAAAACGTAATGACTCTTGGGATAAATCAAGATGCGGTCAATTTCTTTCTCACCGGCGCGCGTCTTGATTTGGCCTGTAACCGGATCGAATTTGCGTATCGCGACGATTTCGCTGCCCCACATTTCAACGCGCACCGCAAGATCGTCGTACGGCGGATAGATTTCGATCATGTCGCCACGAACGCGGAAAGTTCCACGGCGAAGGTCTTCGGCGCGTTCGTACTGAATTTCAACCAGCTTGCGAAGAATGGCTTCGCGCGCCACGGACTGACCCTTTTCGATGAGCTGCATCATGCTGTAATACGCTTCGGGAGACCCGAGACCGTAAATGCAGGAGACGGAGGCGACCACGATCACGTCGCGGCGTTCGAACAAGGAACGCGTAGCGCTCATGCGCAGCTTGTCGAGTTCATCGTTGATGGTGGATTCTTTTTCGATGTATGTATCGCTGGCCGGGACGTACGCTTCCGGCTGGTAATAATCATAATAACTGACGAAATATTCCACGGCGTTGTTGGGAAAAAACGAGCGGAATTCATGATAAAGCTGCGCGGCGAGAGTTTTGTTGTGCGCCAGAACGATGGTAGGGCGATTGATTTGCTCGATCACCTTGGCCATGGTGAAGGTTTTGCCCGAACCGGTAACGCCCAGCAAGACTTGGTGGCGGTCTCCGTCATTAATGCCCCGGACCAGGTTGGAAATTGCTTCGGGCTGGTCGCCGCGCGGCTCGTAGTCACTGGCAATCTTGAAGTTCATCTGCGGACTCTCAGTTGCGAAAAATGGGTCGAGCTGAAAACTACCATTATACCAAAAGTCGCAAATCGATGCCGAGGTCGAAACTCACGCGCGACGGACGGATTTTCAGGGCTGTTGTGCTGTGGACGGAGCTTCCGCGGGCAATAAAGAAATTTCGGACTTGCTATCGACGCGGCTTACGTAGTGAATTTTCGAACCGGTCTTTACTTTAAGAATTTCTACGTCCATATTCTGCGTGGAATTCTGAGTGGAGCGGACGAGTGTGCCGTCTGCGAGCGAAATGTATTCTAGACTGCCGCCGGTGCCGGTCCAGGTGCCGGATGTATCCAGACCCTTGCGGGAGTAATCCTCGGGCGTGGCGTCGCCATTGCGAATGATCTTGAATTCGCTGACGATCACAGCGCATGGGGGATTTGCATTAGCCGCAGGCTGAGCGCCGGTGGGTGATTTTTGCGGGCCGTCCGTGGGAGAGCAAGGCTCGTCATGTAGATATGTAGAACGATTTCTCCAGACCAATCCGCCGAGAGGCGTGCCTTCCATAGGTTGATCGGTATTCCACTTCTGGCCAACTTCAATTCCTCCCTTTGGGATTCGCGCGCCGAAAGAAAGTCCGTTCATCCAGGCATGAACGTTTTGCGCCACCACCGGATTCGCCAGCAGATCGTCGATACCAGTGATGTGAGAGACCTGTCCGTCAGGCTCGATGGTGTATTCGAGCGAGCGGCCTTCCAGATGTTTGTACTGATCTTCCACGTTGGAAGCGGCTAGATCGAAAGCATCGCTTTTGAACGCGGCGTCGGATTTCTCGAAGGTGGTTCGAACGCGTACGCTGCCTGCGGCCACGCCATTGGCTGGCGGCGTGTTCAGCACGTCAAGACGCAGGATTAAGCTAACGGATTGCGTTGATTTGGACGCCGCCTCGGGATTCTCGATGGGCGTTTCCATTTTATTGTTGGCCGTGGTGCTGGTTTCAATTTGGTAGCGGAGCACTTCGCCTGGCGTGAACTTCATGGAGAGGTGCACTTTCGCCGGCGCCGCCGAAAGCGAGAGCGCGATTAGCGCGAGGCATGTGACGGCCGATAGAAAACTTCGCTTGGTACGCCGCGAAAGCTGAGGATTCGGCCGCATCTACCGACGCTAGCACAGCCGAATATGCGGCGCAAATTGGTCTACAAGCATGCGTTTCACGGATGGGCCGCAGGCATGGGGATGCGTGATACTTGTGGCGACGAGAGCGGGCCGGTGAGGCGATAGTCAGAAGCGGGTGTACTGCGCGCTGTTGCTTCGCTTGGAAGAACGCGCAAGCGCAGATCCAGGTTGCGACCAAAATCGAGAGAACCGAAACCTTCGATCTCAGACGAGGGGCTTTGCAGCAGCAAGCCTTGGAATTTAATCTCGCGGTCGGCACACGTAAAAGTCGTTGATGCCTGGCGGAAAGAGCTGATGCCAGGTGTGGCGGCGCTGGCTTGTAGCGACTCTGCAAGATTCAGACTGCGAAACTCGACGTCGTTTACCCGCGCTTTTCCCTTGCAGGTGAGCGAGGCCAGCATGTCGGACTTGTCAGCGCCGCGAGCGTTCAGCAAAAGTTCTCCCGAAGCCACGCCGGAAAACATCTTGGCAAGGTTCGGCGAATCCGCCGAAAGCGCAAGCAAGTCCACGCGCGAAAAGTCCAGGTTCACGCGGTAGGAAGGAATCGCCGCAAAATCGGCTTCGAATGATGCCGCGATGTTTCCTCCATAGAACTGGCCCCGCGCATTCGTAAGCTCGATGTGATGGCCTGAAACTTTCAGATCGCCCTGAAGGCGATGCACGGTGACCGGGGCCAAGGCGAATTCATCCAGCGCGATGCGGCCGCTTGCTTGCAGGGTGTCGGTAACTGCGTTGGTCGGCGAGCGCGGATTCAGAAACGGCAACATACGGTCGAGAAGACTTTCCCGCCAGCGAGGATTAAGCCAGCGATCGACATCGGCGGCCGCGAGATGATCGGCTGAAAGCGTGAAGAGCCATGCACCCGCGTCGCGGCGATCGAACGAGCCGCTCCAATCCGCGCCAAACGCGCTGGCTGATGACACACCAATGTGTCGCGAATCCGGTTTCCACTCTGCGTGCGCCTTGATTCCTTCGATAGGTAAGTTCAGGAACGGCGTGCGAAGCGACACTCCGATTTGTTCGCCGCCGAAGTCCACAGTACCGGTCGGCTGGGTTCGCCAGGGATACGCAACGTCCTGCCAACGCAAATCGCAACGGAACGGGCCAGCTAGGTCCCAGCCGCGCGAAATATTCCAGCCGAAAGCACTTGCGGTGGCCACCAAGTCGCGAGCCTGCGCAAGATTTCCGGTCAAGTGAAAGACTGGCATTTCAGAGCCGCGCTTTGCCGACGTTTCCATGCGGAGCGAACCGCCGGCAGGGCCAAACGCTAGCGACACCGGCGAAAGCGCAGCGATGCCACGATAGTATCGAAAGTCAACATTTCCCAGGCGGACTGGCACGCGCAGTGTAGGACCAGTAATCTCGGCTCCGCCGATTGCTACTGCCAGACGATTCATTTGCAGCGGCCAGCCAGAAATTTCTCCCTGAACGCTAGCGAAACCGCGGAATGAAATGTTTGGAGCAACGTCCGGATGGAATGCGCGCCCCCATACGAGCAGGTCATTCAAATCTATGGTAGAGGATGCAACACTGATGGAGACCGGCGAAGATTCCGGCGACAAGGCGCCGGTTGGCAATTCCCAACCAATCCGTCCTGCGATCTGCGCGTTAGAATGTGGCGCTTCAATCGACGCGTCGCTGATCTCGATGGCCGAGTCCATCGGATTCCAATGAATCCGGGAGAGGATATTGATGGCGGGATCGTCCGCATGCAAAGGGAGGTCCCAGCGGTGAAGCTGGCGAAACTCGGCGCGGGATTGAACTGTCCATCCGCCATCTGCGCGGTCTTGCGTTCGAGCATTTAGCATCAGAGTGAGTAACCCGCGCAAGCCGTAATCGGAGCTTCGAGCTAGCCGCAAAACATCCGATACAGAAGCGTCGCTCCATGAAGCATTCAGTTCCGCGGGGCGCAGGCGCGAAGAAGTCCCTCCCATTTGGCCGCTAACGTGGAGAACGCCGGCCTGCTGCACGACTACCGCAGCTCGCGTTGGAATTGCTTCCAAGTCCATAGTCCAACGTCCCGGCCCCGCAGGTTCGACGTAACCTGTCACGTTCACCAGAGCGAATGGGAGTTTTTCTTCGCCACGTTTGAAATTAATTCGGCCCGAATCGATTTCGATGCGCCTGAAGCGCACAGCCGGCGCGATTGGCGCTGAAGGACCGGAAACACCCGCGGAAAACGCAGCGGGCGGAGGCTTCGGCAGCCATTCAGCAAGATTCCAATCGCCGTCCGAGTTACGAACCAGATTCAAACTCGGATGGTCCAGTGAAACCGTGCCTAATTCAAGATGGCCGAGCAACAGGCCTTGCCAGCGAAGACGCACGTTGACCCACTCAGCCCGCAGGAAATATTCGTGGCCAAAACGCGGATCTTCTCCAAAGGTCACTGATTGCGCGCGCAAGGTAGGACCGTCTAATAGAGTGAACTTGTAGCTGCCTACCTCCACCGGCCTGCCGAACGCGGCTGCAAGACGTGCTGTGATCTTATTTTGCAGAGGCGTGTGGCGAATGAGCAGCGATATCCCGGCACTGGCAAGCCATACCAGCACCAGAAGCAACAAAATCCATTTGGGCCAACGAGTCCAGCCGCGCGGGCGCGATCTCGCTGGCGAGACAGTTTGCGTATGAACGTCGGGATGGGAGAGCGTGCTTGCCACGGCGATTCTTTCAGCTAGACAATCCGGCTAATGGACCTCATGCATCATACGCCGCCAGCGGGTGCGTGCCGGAAGATGCAAAAGATTTCGCCCCAGTGCGCGTAGCGTTTCGATGAAGCTTCGGCCAATGTAATCTGCGGGCGCAGCCTCAACGGACCAGTAAATCACTACTGGACGGCCCATTACGGCGTCGCGATTCACAAAACCCCAGTAGCGGCTGTCCCAACTGCGGTCGCGATTATCGCCCATCACAAAATAATTGTCAGGCGGAACGATCAACTCGCCGCGACGCACGTGGCTGAGGATTTGTTCCGCCCATTCCGGACGCAACCCAATTTCCGCAAAATAGCGGCCCGAGGGTGGAAAATTGTCGCCAAAAGGATCTTCATAGATGGGATCGTGTACCACGTACGGTTCAGACAGAGGCTCGTCGTTCACATAAACATGCTGATTGATGATGCGCACGCGATCGCCGGGCAAACCAATCACACGTTTCACATAATGCGGATGGTCATCAAAAGGAAATTTGAAAACGATAATATCGCCGCGGCGAATCGCACGATACGGAAGGAATTTTTCGTACCATGCGCCATGTCCGCCAAAAATAAATTTATTTACCAACAGATGATCGCCGATCAGCAGAGTGGGCTCCATCGATTGCGAGGGAATCTTGAAAGCCTGAACGATGAAGGTCGTGCCGAAAAGAGCCAGCAGAATTGTGACCAGAAGCGACTCGGCATATTCCGCGAAGGAACTGCGCCTTGCTACAACTCTTGCAGCTATGGGCGCGGGTGTTGACTCAATCGCAGGTCCTGGCTCGGTAGTATCTACTTCCACGAAACTCCTTCAGGCGATTCCATCGTTCGATTCGAAATATTTCAGCGCCGTTCTTGCGGCGCCTTGCTCCGCTTCTTTCTTGCTGCGACCTTCCGCCCCGGAAAGTTTTTTTCCGCCGTGCCAAACTTCCACTTCAAACGTTTTTTGATGGTCGGGGCCCGATTCGCTGCGCACACGATATTCCACAGGAGGCAGGTCGCGCTGCTGCAGCCATTCCTGCAAAGCCGATTTATCGTCGGCGCGTTCCAGGCCGAACGATTTACTGCCCAGCGCGGGCCCCAGCAAGGTGCGCTGAAGGAACGAAACAGCGGCTTGCAGTCCAGCGTCGAGATAAATGGCCCCAAGGATTGCTTCGTACGCGTCGGCGAGCAGCCGTTTTTTATCCCGGCCACCCGTTTTTTCTTCGCCAGGTCCCAGCCGCAAATGATCGCCGAGCTTCAATTCCTTGGCCGCGGCATAAATCGAGGATGCGCTTACTAACCTCGCCAAGCCTTTGGAAAGTTGTCCCGAATCCCACCCGGGAAACGTTCGGCAAAGCTCATCGCTAGCAACCAGGCCCAGGACCCGATCGCCGAGAAATTCCAGACGCTCGTTATCGGTATTGTTGGAATTTTGGCGATGAGAACGATGAATCAGCGCGCGTTCAAGTTCTGACGTGTCACTAAAATGATGACCCAGGATCGTCTCCAGTTCCTCGCGTTCCTGTGGGGTCATGATGGAAATGGCCTCGGTTTAGGGCTTGGATGCAGCCGGTTTTGCGGCGGCCAACTTTTTGTTTTCGTCCGCCTTCCCCTTGCAACGGTCCGCCAAACCCCCGGGAATCTGGGCGCACTTTTGGAATGCGTCGGCCGCATCGCTATACCGATTCAAAGCTTGCAACTCGATCCCCATCACGTAGAAATCCGTGGGGTCCGGAGTAGTGGCAAGTTTTTCACCCTGTTGCAGCTCGGCAACGGAATGTTCGTAATCCTGCTTGCGAAAATCGACCAATCCAAGACCGCTGTGCGCCTGCGACATCGCAGCATCCTTGGCTTTCGCGAATTGATCGTCGGTCATACCCGCCGGCCTTGGTAGGTTGGGGATTAACTCGATGGCGTGCTTCTCTTCGGCCTCAGCCTTATTCAAGAGACGCTCGGAGTCCATACTGTTGGGATCGATATTGTGCGGGATTACCCAACCCTCCAAAACCAGTACGCTGACGTTGTCCGGATCTATCGCGAGAGCGTTGGCGGCTGCATCATGCATTTTGTCGAGTTGCTGCTTGTTGAAATAATCCTGCATCAGGCGGGCGTAAACAGTTTCGGCATATTTGCTCTTGGGATATTTCGCGACAAAATCCTCGCCAAGCTTGATGCGCGCGTCGGTTTGCGCGGGGGCGTTTGCGTCGTAAAACGCTTTGTAAGCTTTCTCTTCTTCCGGATCAACTTTCGGCGCTTCAGCGGGGTTCTGCGTGCCGCTCGGCGGAGCAGCCGATTGTCCAGGCTTGGCGGGAGCTGGAGCAGGAGCCGGCGCGGGTTGCTGCTGCTGTGCGCCGCATGGCTGCGCTAGCGCAGATCCCATCGCCAACAAGATAGCGGCGACGATTGCATTTCGTAACGACTGGAAAATCATTTTTCACCTTCCGTAGTTAAATACCCTTGGCGCGTGTAAGGAACGGCCCGGGGCTAAGGATTATGAGACGGTTTATCGCTTTCCGGCGCGCGAGAAGTATAAGGTAAATCCAAGCCGCGTTGCGCTGCTACGCGTGCATTTTCCGGAGAGCCATGAACCGCCAAGGCAGCGCGGTATTCCACTACCGCCTCATCGCGCTCGTCCTGCAAATCGTGAATGCGTCCCAGATATACGTGCGACCACGCCAGAATTGAAGGGTCAGGTGTCCCGGGCGGAATGGGCGCTCCCGGTATTCCCGGCGTCCAACTTGCCACAATCTGCTCGAATAATTCCTGGGCGCGCTCACCATCGCCTGAAAGTATGGACGCCACTGCCAGCCCGTATCTTGCGCGCGGCTCGTCCGGATATTTCTCCAATACTTTTTGGAATGTGGCCGAAGCGGCAGCGGCATCCTTTAACGCGATTTGATGATCCCCTTCCGCCAACATGCTTTCGAGGTCCCCGGTCTGATTCGCCGGCGTGGCACTGGCCTTGGCGTGTTCTGGAGCTGCCTCCACTGGAGCAAAAGCAAAGTCTTTCAAGCGTTTTTGTTCCGCCGCTATGTCGATGCCATTGATGATGTCGGGGAAATAATACGTCATGGCGGGCGCCGCTTTTTCAAACTTTACGAGCTGAGTGACAATCGGACGCACGAGGATGAACCCAGCTTTGTCGTTTTGCGCCAGGGCTGCTTCGAGTTTGTCGGGCGCCAGGTGGCGCAATCGCAGCTCGACGGCTTTGATCAGGCATTCATCGGTGAAAGCGATAAAGTCGGTGCGATATTCTACCGGAAGCTGCGGCGCACGCGCGGCGACGTTCAGCAGGCTAGTTTTGCTTTCGACTTCCTTGCGATACCTGAGCGGAAGTGGATCCAGCATGAAATGCAGATAAGCGTGCTGTATATCGTCCACTGGAATTTGAGCAGTGGAACCAACGGCCATGGCGTAATGATCGCCCAAGTTGCGAAAATTTGTGCGTGCGCCGACCAGCGGCTCCACGTACACGGTGAAGGTGCGGCCATGTGTGGACTTCAAAATTTCCCGCAAATAGGCATTTGACACGGTGACGATGCGCCGCACCACCGGCTGATAGCGCGCAATCGACCGGCGGTATTCCGGTTCAATTTGATTCCAACGAATATCCAAATGGGCTTCGTGGTAAAAAGCGGCGAGAATTTTCTGGAATCCCTCGAGCGAGCCGACGTCGGGTGGAAGAAGGTCGGGATCTACCTGATAGCGAAAATCCGGGGGCGGCCCCACTACCAGGGCAAAGGTAATGTAGCGCGAAAGTGTTTCGCCGGGATCGGCAAGTAAGTGATCGCGGTAAAACTCGCGCAGGGCTTCCGTAGCCGGGCCATGCAGATTCAGGAGTTCGCCGCGCAGCGCCAGGCGCGAAGGCATTTCCGCGAGGGTGCTTTCGTCCGCATCGAAGCCGGCGGCGTCAAGCGCGCACATAGTCGCAAATAATTGCTGATTGGCTTCGACTGCGATTCCGCTGGTGAATTCCTGCTGCGGCGGCGCTTGCCCGCCGGCTTTGGGGACGGACCCAATAATCGCCAGGAGCACAGCAAAGCAGCAACACAATGCAGGAAATGGATGAAAAAATCTTTGGATGGCCAGACTCCTCAACGCCTTCATCACCCGCTGGCAGCGCCAAGTTCCCCTGTTCTCGAGCGGCTGGCAGCGATTACTCAGACATAGAAACTGTAGCGGTCAGGCTTCGCGTAGTCAAGAAAACGCGCAGATAAATCAATGGGTGAAGGAGCCGGAAATCAGAGCGAAAAGCTTATCCGTGAACGCGAACTTCGCTGAAGCTTAGCAGAACGCGGCCGCCATCGGTCGGTCGTCCGAAGCTAAGCTCGGGACGGAACCGCGAAAACAGAAGAACCTGATCGATCTGATGTTTCACCGCCACGTCGTTCGGTCCGGAGAGAATGTTGTAGGAGACGACTTCGCCCTGCGCGTTCAGAGTAGCTTCCAAGACCAGGACCCCGGAGTCAGGATGCCCTTCGGTCGCCACTACACCCGGAACCGGGAATGGCGCCAGACTTTCAAGACGCGCGGGCTGAATGAGGTTTAGCGGCAAATCATTCGCGACGATACCCATGGGAACGCCAATCAGCACATTCTGTACTACCAGGACAAACACAACCAGCGCCGTAAGAATTCCGCCCGTAGCGGGAACGGCAAGCGGTTTGAAAACGTCATGGAAAGACAGTAGGGCGCGCGAGCACGCACGCCTGAAACCGGCCCACGGGGAAACAGTATGCGCCGCCTGCACGCGTATTCGCATAGCCAAATCAGCAGGTACGGCAACCGGTTCGACATTTGCCAGGCACATGGAAAGGCGGCGATAACTTTCCAGCAGATCGCGGCAGCCTCGGCAAACGTCGAGATGTTCGCGAACGACAGCGTGATCTTGCGCCGGAATTGCTCCATCGATATACCCGGGTAGGCGTCGTGCAGCGTCGTGACAATTCATTGGGCGCCTCCGTGCGTTTTAGTTGCGTAGGTTAGCGAGCGTGTCACTGTAGGTTTCGACGCAGGCGCAACCGGCCGGAAGGCCGCAGTCGAGCTTTCCCGCGAAAATTCTGGGGCGCGTCCGGTTTGGTTACTTCGCTCGGAAGATTCCGCGCGAGTAGCATGCAGCACGGGATCCAGAATCTCGCGAAGGATCCGGCGCCCGCGCAAAATGCGCGATTTCACCGTGCCAACCGAAACTTCCAAAACTTCCGCGACTTCTTCGTAAGACAAGCCTTCGAGATCGCGCAAAATAACCGCGCTGCGAAACACGTCGGGAACTTGCGCCAGCGCTCTGCGGACCACCGCTTGCATTTCGGCTGCTTCCACTTGTTCCAGCGGAGTCGCTTCCAAATCTTTCAAATCAAGCGCAGGATTCTTCCCTTCCACGTCGGCATCGATCGAAACCTGTTGACGATGATGACGCCAGCACCAGCGCCGGTGGTTCAAAGCCTGCCGCACGGAAATGCGATATAGCCAGGTCTTCAGCGAGCTACCCTGCCGGAATCCATGAATGCCGCGAAAAGCGCGCAGAAAAACTTCCTGCGTCACGTCGGCAGCGTCGGCAGAGTCGGAAAGGATTCCGTAAACCAGGTTGTACACCCCGGCGTGGTAGTAGGTAACCAGCCAGTCAAAGGCCGAGTCAGACCCCGCCTGCAGCTCGGTGACAAGTCCAGCTTCGTCACGGCCCCACGGCAATATTTGTGCTAGGTCGGACATGCCTTCCACGCTCTCCCTCAAGGGCCTGTCCCTATCTTAGCTTAGACACCGTACAGCGCTGATTTGTTGCTAGGGTAGCAGAAATTAAGGAATTCGCTATCCGTCAGAAGTACTACGCCAAAAAACCTTCGGTTGATGTAAGTGATTGAAAGGATTAGCAAAAGAAGTGGTGGAGCCGGCGGGGTTCGAACCCGCGACCTTCCCGGTTCACCGGACGTCCAGAGACGATTCGATGTTTTTCGCTTCTTCTACCGAGTCCGCCGTCCTCCTGGTGGCTTTTATCCTGAACTCTGAAGTGCCCGTGAACGTACGGCTGCCCGGCGGATTGGTGGGATTTGGGCCATTCCCCTCCCATGCCAATTCGTTCCGTCTGCAAAGTGAATCACGTCGAAATATCTGTACAAGAATTCGTGGTCGGTCGCTTGTTCGTATTTCCCATCATCGTTCACGAGCCACACGCAATCCAAGCCGTCCTTCGGACTGTAATACCCGATACGGAACACCCGCCCGATTTGATTTTTCCAGGTCGGCGTATGTCGATCCGAAGTCACGAGTCGCACCACAGATCGAGGTGGAATTGGAACGATTTTTCTATTGGTGGCAGCGCCCATTTGGCTCTACAAAATTGCTAAATTCGACCGCAGCAACGACAGATAGTACCACGCCGATAATTCCGTACGAGCTCGAGCAACACGCGGGGTCAGCCTAGGCTTTGGTGTCGCAGGGAAGATGGTTGGGCAAATTTGGTGGAGCCGGCGGGGTTCGAACCCGCGACCTCCTCGATGCCATCGAGGCGCGCTCCCAACTGCGCTACGGCCCCACGGAATGCAAACGCTCGTATAGCGTTTATAGCACCTTGCGAATGCGAGCGTCAAACAACTCTCATACAATGGATGCATGACCTAACGAATCCAGGAGCATCAGAACTACGACTATGAGGCTATGACCAGAAAGATTACGCGCCGCGATATGACAAAGTTGCTGGCTACTGCCGGAGCCGGCACGCTCGCCCTGGGACTTTACACTTGGCGTGTGGAACCTCATTGGCTGGAGTTCACTTTTCCCACATTACCCATCTCCGGCTTGGCCACTGAGCTACAAGGCCGCACTCTCGCGCAGATCAGCGACATTCATGTGGGGCCCAGAGTTGACGATGACTACATCATCCATTCTTTCGAGAGAGTTCAGGAGCTAGCTCCTGATTTCGTCGCGTTCACAGGTGACTTCATCACCTATAGAAGCGCGCAACAGTTCGAACAGCTGCGCCGCGTTTTGGAACACACACCGCACGGGCGGCTGGGAACCGTCGGAATTCTTGGCAACCACGATTACGGTTTTCACTGGCGGATGCTGGATGTTGCCGACCGCGTCACTGCGCTTGCGCGCGACGCCGGCATCACGCTTCTGCGCAACGAGGCGGTTACGGTTGCTGGATTACAATTTGTGGGACTGGAAGATTTGTGGAGCCCGCTCTTCCATCCTGCAGATCTTCTAGGGCAGAAAAGCAGGGACGCTTCCACAATTGTGCTCTGCCATAACCCCGACGCTGCAGATCGTCCCATATGGGCTGGCTACCAAGGATGGATTCTTGCCGGCCACACACACGGCGGACAATGTAAGCCACCATTTTTGCCTCCGCCGCTGGTCCCGGTAGCGAACAAGCGTTATATCGCCGGCAAGATTGAGTTGTCAGGAAATCGCAATATGTATATCAGCCGAGGAGTGGGCCACCTGCTTCGCGTTCGCTTTAATGCGCGCCCGGAAGTGGCGGTGTTTCAACTTCAGCGTGCGGCGTAGCTAAACCACACCATAAATCACTGTTCGTTATCGCCCAGCGCCGAGCTTCGACCGTAATTCTTTCAGGAATGATGGAACCAGCTGTACCCGACCGTAAACGTGAACGTTCCGTTGTATCCCGGATTATGCGGACCCAAACTCGCGTTCGATAAATGACCGAACTCTGCCTCAAAAAATAATGCCCGTTTCTCTTTCACCAAGACGTTCGCTCCGAACGCCGCTCCTGGCGTGAAATTCACCTGGGATGTATCTCCCGGCGGAATATTCTCTCTGCTGAAAACGATGCCACCTTCCGGGGCGAAATACGGAACCACTTTCTTCCAACTGGTAAAATTCCATTTCCAAATGATGGGCTTGATGCTGCCACCATACACCGCGCTTTCCGGCGGGAAGACCACGTAAATCGGCATAACGTCAACATCCCACTCGAAGTTGCCGCGAAAAATTCCGGATAGATGATCCGAAGTAAATACCCGCCCCGCTCGGCCACCCATAAAAAAGAACTGAGTAGTGTCGGACTTACCCAAGCCCAGGCCGCCTCCGCCGAACAGCGCCAATTGCCACGTGCCTTTTTGAATGGGATTCGCAGACGAATCTTGCGCGGCAATCGCGGACCCTGACGCCAGCAGCAGAATCAATACGCCGAAAATCTTCATTCCCTCCCCCATTTTCATCCGTTTCCCGAATCTTTCGACGAGCAAACCGCGGCAGACTCCCGGAATTTAGGATTTTGAATCCCGTTGAGGGTAAAACCTCTTGCCTTTCCGGTCAAGGCGCCAGCGTACAGACGCGAAGGATCAGAAAGACCGAGGATTTCCCGAACCTCGTAAGTCTAAAATAAACGCCCTATGCCCAAAATTACTTTTCTAGGCGCGGCAGGAACCGTTACAGGTTCGAAGTATCTGATCGAAGCCGGCGGCAAACGCCTTCTTGTAGATTGCGGCCTATTTCAAGGCCCCAAGGAACTTCAGCAACGCAACTGGAATAATCTCCCAATCGATCCCGCCACGCATCGATTGGGTTCTGCTGACGCACGCACATATCGACCACACCGGCTACATTCCGCGCCTGGTGCAAGACGGCTTCCGCGGCCCGATTTATTCGAATGCTGCGACGCGCGAACTCTGCCAATTGCTTCTGCTGGATTCGGCGCACCTGCAGGAAGAAGACGCGCAGTATGCAGCCAAGAAAAACTACAGCTCGCACCACCCTCCGCTTCCACTTTATACCGTGGCCCAGGCGCAAACTTCTCTCGCGCAGTTTCGCGAAATTCCGCGAGCCGACGTTTTTTCGATCAGTCCGGAATTTTCCGTGCTTCCCTCACGACGCGGGCCACATTCTTGGCTCGTCATGGCTAGAGTTAACCATCACGGAAAACGGGAAAAAGACGCTCGTCGTATTTTCGGGGGACCTCGGCCGCTACGATCAGCCCATCTTGAAAGATCCCGAACCGCCGACACGCGCCGATTTCCTGCTGTGCGAGTCCACATATGGCGACCGCGACCATCCTGCAGGCTCGGTAGCGGACAAGCTCGCAGATGTAATTAATCGTGTGGCCAAGCGCGGCGGCGCCGTTGTAATTCCTTCTTTCGCCGTGGGGCGCACGCAAACATTGATGTACTACCTGCGCCAGCTCCTCAGCCAGCAAAAGATTCCGCGTCTTCCGATCTATGTCGATAGCCCGATGGCCATCAGCGTCACCAGTATTTACGCGAGCCACCACGAAGATCACGACGCCGAGTTCACTAACCTGGAGCAACAGGGCAATAAAGACCCGCTGGATCTTCTCGAGATTCATATGACGCAAAGCGTGGAAGATTCAAAGAAGATCAATGATGTAGTTTCTCCTTGCATCATTCTCTCCGCTAGCGGCATGGCTACTGGCGGACGCATTCTGCATCATCTCGATCGAAGGCTGCCCGATTCCCGCAATGCCGTCCTGCTGGTAGGCTTTCAGGCAGAAGGCACCAACGGGCGAGCATTGCAGGATGGCGCGCAATACTTACGTCTGTTTGGACAAGAAGTGCCGGTGCGCGCCGAAATCGTAACTCTCGATCAACTCTCCGCGCATGCGGGACGCAGCGAACTACTTCGCTGGCTCTCCGGGTTCACGGCGGCGCCACGCCAAACATTTATGGTGCATGGCGAACCAAACGCTCTTGATGCTTTACGCGCGGGAATCGTCACTCGCTTCCACTGGCCGGTGACAGTGCCGGCCTACCTGCAATCATTCGATTTAGAGGTGTGAGACCAGTCGGCGGAGACAACTGTTTCTGCTAAGCAGTTTGAGGTAAAGCGGGATTTTGAGTGAACGCCGGAATTTCGTCCAGGTTGAATCCAAGGACGAATACCGGATGCGGCGCGCCGCGGCCCCAGCGCGTAAGCTCCCACTTCGCACGCAGGAACTTTACTTCGGGCTTTAAAGTGAGATCGAGAATCTGGCGAGTTTCTCCGCGATAAAAACGTTGCGGCATTTTCAACAGCGGCAATCTTCCAAAATCCTGGCCGTCCGCCGAGCCCCACACCGAAATATCCACCGATTCCTGCTCGATTTGTTCGGTGATGAACATGGTGCACATAAAAACTCGCGTCCCGCTGGCCGCGACTTCGAAGGGTTGGCCTTCTCCGTTGGCCGTAAGCCGTGTGCCGGGCGGAATCAGATCGAGTCTCATGTTCAATTGGCCTCTGGACCTTAAAATCTCGCGGATTCTAACACAGCCGCTCGTCTTTTTACTTTTGTTGCGCGCCCGAACTAACTTTTAACCTGGCGAGTCTTTCAGCGGCAGCTTGAAAAGTTTTTTCCGTCTTGCAAAATGTGAAACGCAAATGCGTTCGTCCGTGCGCGGGATTCTGGTAAAAACTGGAACCTGGTACAGCAGCCACGCCAATTTCCTTTACCAGATATTTCGCAAACGCAACATCATCGGGAAATTCGAAGGCGGAGATATCCGTCATGATGTAATACGCGCCACGCGGCTTGAAACACCGGAATCCTGCATCGGTGAGAATTCCCAGCAAGCGGTCGCGCCGCGCGGTGTATTCGCGGGCCAGCGTGTCGTAATACTCCTGCGGAAAATGCAGAGCCGCGGCGCCCGCCTCTTGCAGCGGAGCAGCGGCTCCCACCGTAAGAAAATCGTGCACCTTGCGAATTCGTGACGTCGCTTCGGGAGGCGCAATAGCCCAGCCCACTCTCCAGCCAGTGACGCTATAAGTCTTAGAGAGCGCGTTGATCGTAATAGTGCGCTCGCGCATGCCATCGAGCGTGGCCATGGAAATGTGCTGCGCACCGTCGTACAACATGTACTCGTAAATCTCGTCGGTGATGGCAAATGCATTCCATCGCACGCAGAGATCTCGAATTTGCTCCAGCTCTGCGCGTTCAAAAACCTTCCCGGTGGGGTTATTCGGCGTATTTAAGATGATCGCCTTCGTGCGTGTACTAAATGCGGCGGCCAGCTCCTGCGGGTCGAAACTCCAATCCGGCTCGCGCAGTTTCACGAAACGCGGCTGCGCTCCGGAGAGAATTGCGTCCGGCCCATAATTTTCGTAGAACGGCTCGAACACCACCACTTCATCGCCGGGATTCACGATGGCCATCATGGACGACATCATCGCTTCCGTAGAGCCGCAGCAAACAGTGATTTCGCGCTCGGGATCAATTTCCACGCCTTGCGTGCGTGCGAATTTTTCAGCAATGGCATTGCGCAACGATTTCGCGCCCCAGGTGATGGCGTACTGATTGATGTCGGCGGCAATGGCTTCCTGCGCCGCGCGTTTTATTTCGACGGGAGCGGGAAAGTCCGGAAAGCCTTGCGACAGATTTATGGCCTTATATTGAAGGGCCAAGCGCGTCATTTCGCGGATTACGGATTCAGTGAACTGCGCGGTCTTCAGAGAAAGTTCAGGGCTGATGCTTGCGGTTCGCGGCGAGTTTGACGGGTTCATCTTTCTGGCCACCATACAACTTGCGATAAATGTCTGCGTTGCGCGTTACGATTTCCACATACTCGCGAGTCTCGGTGAACGGGATGGAGTCCACAAATTCAGCGAGGTCTCGGTACGATTGCCCCGCATTCCACAAAGCCACGCGGTCTTCGCCAGCATTGTACGCGGCTAGCGCCGATTCGACACTGCCGAAATCATTTTTCAAACCCGCCACATAGATAGTGCCGAGCCTCACGTTGTAATCCGGGTCGGTGAGCAGCGAATGTGAATAGCGGACATTCGCTTTCTTGGCCATTTGCCTCGCGGTCTTGGGCAAAAGCTGCATCAGGCCGAATGCGTTCGCGCCGGAGTGGGCGTCAGGTTCGAAAGCCGATTCCTGGCGAATTAGCCCAGCTGTAAGCATGGGATCGATTCCTGCGTGCGCCGACCATTGCCGTATCGAGGTACTGAATGGAAGCGGGTACGCCGCGAGCCAAACGTCGTGGGGAACTTGATCGAAAGGCCGCGAATCCAGTTGCGGATAAATTTGCCGCACGGTGACGATAGCAGCTCCCACATGCCCGGCAGCCACTGCCGCTTGCGCAGCTTCCAACAGCAGTCGCGGCTCGCCTGTAGATGCATATGCTGCACGAAGCTCAAGCTCTGCCGACGCGTCAAACGCGATCGTGCGCAACGCATCCGCGCGCGCTTGCCGTTGGGCCGCTGCCGGAGGGATCGCGCCGAGCGGCTGAGCTGGTAGAACCGGCGGGACTTTTTCCAACACCTCCGCGTTTGTGACCGGGCCAGCGCCCAGCGCACGCACCCGCACCATGGCGAGGCTCTCGAAATAATTCTGCGGATAACGTTCCTGCAATTTGCCGTAATAACCGCGCGCCAGTGACGGATTCCCAGCTTCCTCCGCCAGTCGGCCCAGCCAATACAAGGCGTCCGCCGAGAACTGTGAACCCGGGAACCGGCGAAGATGTTCTGTCAGCAGCTCACTTGCGTCCGGCTGGCGTTTTAGAACCGCAACCCATGCCAGTCGCCATTGCGAAGGCTTGGCGTCCGCCATCATCGGGAAACCATCCGCGAGCCGTTTGTAATAGCCGGCTGCGCGGTCGCGATCCATCTGCACCCAATAATAATTTCCGGCTAAATACAGAGCGGCCTCGGTCCATTCGCTGGCCGGCGCACGCGACGCCGCTGATTCAACCGCGGTGGCCATTTCGGTGTCGCGGTGTTGCGAGCGATACCATTGCGCCAACGCGAGATATCTTTCTGCGTCCACGTCCGCATCGGCAATCTGCAAATTTATTATTGCGGTTGGAGCGCTTCCCAGTTGCAACTCGCATTCCAGAACTCGCAATGCGGCGCGTTCCCTGGCTGCCTCGGAAAGTTGCGACACCATATGCGAATATTCGTTACGCGCATCGCCCCAAAGTTTCGCGCCGAACAGTATTCCGGCGTGCGTGAGTTGCTGATCCAGCGGAATGGGCGGGATTTGGTCGCCAGCCTTGCCGCTGCGCAGGAAATTCAATTTTTCGCCGGCTTCGCGAGCTTGGGCGCTGGTCGGATATTGCAAATAAATCGCCTGGTAATCCTTAGCGGCTTCCACTAACTGACCGGATTGCTCGTGCGCTTCGCCCCGCAGAAAAAGCAGGGCCGGGCGTTGGGAAGTTAGCGGATATGCATCGAGCGCTGCCAGAGTATCTGCGGGCTGGTTCAACGCTAGTGTGGCCGTACCTATCGCTTGCAGAGCCGGCTCCGTCATCACCGAGTCCGGATATTTTTCGCGAAACTCTTTCAGTTGCGCCAGCGATTCCGCGTCGTGGTTCAGCGCGATATTTGTTTCCGCGCTCCAGTACAGCGCGTAATCACTCAGTAGAGGATCGGTCTTCGCGCGCGCCAGCCATTTGGCGGCATCCTGATAGTGCGCCTTGCTGTAATCGTAGTAGCCCAACGCCAAGGCAGCGCGCGAGGCGAGCGCTCCGGAAGATTTCTGCATCGCAAACGCGCTAAGCCTTGCATAAGCAACGGTGGGATTTCTTTGCTTCAGACCGCGGGTTAATTGTTCAAGCTGCTTTTCACTCGGCGCGGGCGCTTTCTTCGTGGTTGCTGGCGCTTTCTTCGCTTTCGTAGTGTCCGGGTAAGTTGTTGCGACCGCAGTAAGAGAAAAAATCAGGCAGGCTGCCGCCACACCAATGAAGCGGACGGCGAATTTCATCCCAGCCTTCCTAGTGCCGCAGAACGGGCGAGGGATAAGGATATTCTCCGAGGGTCTTGCTGTCACCCTCACCGAGGATTTCCACCATCCAGTGATGGAAGTAATCCACCGGGTGGTCCTGAATCGCGCGGAAGCGGCGGTCGTATTCTTTGCGGGCTTTATCGATTTCTCCACGCAATCTGTGACAAATATCTTTGTGCTCGCGGCCCAGTTTAACCTCTTTGGGCCGCAATAATTTGATGTCTTGCATGGAAACTTTGGCTGCACGATTCGCTCGGCGATGAAGCTCTTTCATGTCCGCCGGCAGGCTTGCAACGTCGAACGCTACAACCTCCGGCTCCGCGACCACCGGTTCCAGTGGAATCTCGGTGGTTACGGACTCGGCTACTGGCTCTTCCAGCGGCACGTCTTCGGGAACCATGGTGCCGGCGGGCATTTCCGCGGGTTCTTCAGCCCATTCCGACTCGGATTCGGGTTCAGGTTCGACAGACGAACCTTCTTCTTCCTTTTTTGCGGGAGCCGGTGCCGAAGTTTCCTCTTCTTCTTCGACTTGTGCGGTCGCAGCGGCAACTGCGCCCGTTCGTGCACCAGACCCAGCTTCTTCCCGAGGATTCAGCGCCACCGCCACGAAATTCGAAAGCACGGAGAGACCCGCAGCCAGGGCTGCGGCGGACGTCTGGGCGCGAAGAAGCGCAGGGAGCGCATTGCTCGGACGGCTTGAGGAGCAAGCCGCAACGAGGTCGGCATACGCCTGCTGCAGTTCATCGGCGGTACGCTGCAGAGGTGCCAGATTGTCGCGCAGAGCGCGCGAAACGGCCTCTTCCAGAGCATGCTCCAGCGAATTTTTCCGAGTTGCCAAAGGGTTCTACCTATTTGAATTATGGAAACGGTAGAACGGGGTGTCAACTGACATTCCTCCCACGCGTTCCTGAAGCAAAAAACGACTTCTGCAGCCAAGCCGCCCACTCGAGGAGTCGCCGGAGTGGGAGCGAAGGTGCATATTTCTGAAGCCTTGCGACGCGCGAAGCGCCGGCCGACTGCTGTGGTAGGATGCCGCAAGCTCGCCAACAATCATGAACCCCACCCTAGCCTTTTGGAAAACTCTTCCGCGGAAATCCGTCATCGTTTTCCTGGCGGGAGTGTTCTTCACCTTCAGCACGGTCGGAGTCGCCAGCGATCTGGAGGAAATGGGGCGCCAGCCTGCTCTTCTCTACATTTTAATGGTCCTGATATCCGGCGTCTTCACGTCTGTCTATGCCGCCGCCGGCCTCGTTTTGCGCAAGAAATGGTGGAAAGCCTTCTTCCCAATTTTTGCCGTCCACATGCTGTTGATAAACCTGATTCATCGTTGGGTGCCTTCCCTGCCACCTCTGGTAGTTATGAACGCCGCCGAGGTTGCCCATCTGCAAAGCAGGCTAATATTCGACGCAAGATGTATGTTAATTGCGATCGCGGTGGGCTATTCCTGCTTCGTGTACGTCTTTATCAGCGAGGGCCGGCGTTACTTCCGTGTTCGCGCAGAAATGGACTTGGCTGCCGAAATCCACCATGTCCTTGTCCCGCCAATCGACACGAAAATCGGCGAATTTGAATTCTATGGCCGCTCGACGCCCAGCGGCGAAGTAGGCGGCGACTTGATCGATGTGTTCCCGACCAATCCCGGCTGGATTGCCTATGTCGCGGACGTGTCCGGCCACGGTGTTGCGCCGGGCGTGGTAATGGCCATGGTGAAAAGCGCTGCCCGCATGCAAATTTCATCCGGCGAAAAAAGCTCCGAGCTTCTCGGACGTCTCAACTCCGTTTTGCTGCCAATCAAAAAGCCCGATATGTTCGCAACTTTCGCTTACCTGGCATGGGACGGCGAGTACCTGGAATATTCGCTCGCGGGACATCCCGCGATCCTGCACTACCACGCTGCTACCAAAGAAATCTCGGAAGTTTCTTGCCTCAACATGCCGCTCGGAATGTTTGGAGAGCAAAGCTTCGACACCGCGTCGGTGCACTGCGCTCCCAATGATTTGTTTTTAATTCTCACAGACGGCTTGCTCGAAGTCACCAACGCAAAAAGCGAGGAGTTTACTTTGGCCGGCATCAAGCCTGTGATGCTCGCACATGCGGCAGCGCCGCTAGACGCCATCTTCCAATCCATCGTCGATGCAGTTCAGCGGCACGGACACGCCGTCGATGACCAATCCATGTTGCTAATCCGCTGCCACCGCGCCGCCTAAGCGGACGGTGAACACTCTTCCCCTTCATACGAAAAACGCCGTTTTGCCCGCGATTACAGCTCGGATTTGGCTGCGTTAAGCGCGGGTGGTAAACTGTAAGTCCCAAGGGGGCGACACGGTTTCGACGGAAGCTGTCGCGGCCCGAAGGCATGCCGGGGCTCACTCGCCCGTAACAGAGTGAAACAACACAACTGGCAACTCACAGTTGGCACTCGCAGCCTAACTTAAATTAGGCTACGCGCTTCCTCAGGCGTCACCTACGCGTTTGAGATGAGGCGTCACACAGTAGGCTGGCTGTCGCGTTTCGGTCCGTAACGCGGCGGCGAGATCATCGGACTAGTTGCCAGCGCGTCTTGCCCGCTCTGAGCGCTGGCAATGAAAAAATCGGAACGGGCTAAGCATGTAGTCTTCGCGTTGCAAGGCTTCTCGGACGGGGGTTCGACTCCCCCCGCCTCCACCATCTCTTCCTGTGCAGGAAACGTCTAACGAAGCTCCGCCCGATGTGGTACACCATCAAAAGAAAATGAAAAACCCTTTGCCGACGGAACCTCTCCTGAGGCGCGAGATGCCGGAGCTGGACACGATTCGAGGATTAGCGATCCTCGGGGTGCTGCTGTATCACGGCTTGTTTTGGAACGTAAACCTTTCGAACTTTCCTACACCCGAGAGAATCATTTTGACGGGAATGTGGGCGGGCCGCATGGGAGTGGATCTTTTTTTTGTGCTGTCCGGGTTTCTTATTACAGGAATCCTTCTCGACTCGCGAGATATCCAAGACTACTACCGCAGATTCTATGTTCGACGCGCTTTGAGGATTTTGCCGGCGTACTTTTTGATTCTAACAATCCTGCTGGTCGCAAAACTGACACCTGTCTCTTTTGTTCTGTTAAGTTTGTTTTATCTTTCCAATTTGACTCCGCTTTTTGGAATTCCGATAGCGTATCCGGTTCTGTGGTCTCTGGCAGTTGAAGAGCATTTTTATTTTTTGGTTCCAGCGGCGGTGCGAAACCTGCGGAACAGGACTCTGATTTGGATATGCTTTGCGATAGTAATTCTGACCCCGCTGTCGCGGCTCGTAACTTTCTATATGACCCGTCACAACGGCTTCGTGAGTTTTGTCTGCAATCAGTACACCTGGAATTGCCTGGATGGCCTCTGCTGCGGAGCCGCTATCGCTCTTCTGTTAAGGGAATACAGCCCTGAAAGAAAGACTGTGTGGCTGGTTTCCATTTTGCTTGTTGTTATCGCAGGGATCATTTGGGCTGTGGGTCTTCCATTTGGAATTCTGACAACGCAGACTCCGGTTGGAGCAGCTTTGCAGGTGGTACCCTGGCACTTCACTTTTACCGCGATGCTGTGCATTTTTCTTCTCATCGGGACGAGCTCTTGGCGCGCTCTTGTGAGCATTTCGAGCCTGCGTTTCCTGGGATATATAAGTTACGGGCTTTATCTGGTTCACTTATTAGTTTACGAGGGTGTTGACCATATGTACGCGCACTTCTCGCCGTATTCACCGAAAAACCCCACCTTCACCTTTCTGATTTTCAGAGTTCTAATCGCTGGAATACTTTCGATCGGCTTGGCTTTTTTGTCCCGGAAATATTTTGAGGAATGGTTTCTGCGCCTGAAAAACCGGTGGTCTTAAGCGACAGCTCGTTAGATGAGAAACAGATTTGCTTTTAATGGGAGCGGGGTATTCCCGCGAAGCCTCTCTGAGTGACTTAGTTCCCGAATTGCGCTTTACACTGTTCGATCGCGTCGCGCTTCTGTTTTTCAGTATCTGCAGCGGTCGCGCCATTACCAAGCTTTGTGCCGTTCTTCTCAGCGTTTCCTTGAAATTTAGAATTTGCTTCGAAAATGCACACCTCGAGCTGAGTATGACGTTTGGTCTCTTCCTCGGTGATTTTACTTTGGGCCACCTGCAATGATTTCACCGACTGTTCCAGCGCCTTGACCCGCTGATCGAGATCTGAAACCCGCTGATCCTCACACCCCTGCAACGCTGGGAATAAAAAGAGCACCGCGACTAGGAACATCTTCATGGGATCTTTTGTGAACGACCATAAGCCGACTCCACTTTTCTGTCAATTTCAAATGAAAAAGTACCAACGCCAGGCAGCAGATGCGCAATCTCTCGCGTCTAACAACATGGCGGAGGGGCCGAACATGAGCACCGGAATGCGATTACAAAAACTGGAATCCTTCGGGCACGCGCCAATACTGCTTTCCGCGGTGTTGAGGGAACTTCCCAAGCAGATGTGGCTCTATAAGCCCTCGCCGGATCGCTGGAGCGTCCACGAAATCATTCTGCATCTCGCCGACAGCGAAGCTATCGGCTACATGGTCTGCCGGCGGTTCATTGCAGAACCGGAAACCCCCATGCTGAAATTTGATGGAGCGCGCTGGGCCGAAACTTTGGGATATTTTCACCAGAGCACGCGCGAGGCGCTAGAGCTTGTACGTCAACTGCGCCGCATGACTCATCAATTGCTTCTAACCTTGCCCGAACCGGTGTGGGAGCGTGCCGTACAGCATCCTACCAAAGGTCTGCTGACGTTAAGCCAGTGGCTCGAAATCGAAGAACTCCACATCCCGCACCACATCGATCAAATGAAACAGAATTACGAGAAGTGGCTTGAAACGAATCCTCTGAGAGACGTTCCTACGACCTACCGACGTCCCCGGTCTTCTATACGGAAGTCAAACTCCCCAGACCGCTTAACCGAAAAACCTGCAACGTCCCGAACCGAAAAGCAGCCTCACAGATTCTGGATCGAAACTACCTAAGGTCCTTCGCCCCCTCAGTTTAAACCGGCGTTTTAATTTTCAACCATCGACCGCTCTGAATAAAACAAGGAAAAAGGCGGCCCTGGGGCGGGGCCGCCTTTTTCCTCTGTTGCAATGTACAGCCGGGTTAGAAGGTGAACTTAGCCATCACTTGTAGAATCCGAGCGCTGGCCAAGGATCCCGCGAACGCGCCGTAAGGCGTGGTCGGTGGGCTGGTGGTCTGCAGAATCGTGCCGAACACCCCCGGTCCGAACGCAGTCGAGTTGATTGGGTTCTGGAAGTTTGGATGGTTCAGCACGTTGTAAGCATTGGCTCCGAGTTGCAGTGCCATCCGCTCTGTTACGCGGAAGTTCTTCCGCAGGCTGAAGTCGGTGTTGAAATAATCCGGCCCACGGAAAGCATTCCGGCGGATATCCCCGAACCCAGTCGGCGCAGGATTCGAGCAAGGATTGCAAGGTCCACTCAGAGCTGGGTTTTGCTGTCCGGCAAACTGCGCCAAGCTGTAGCAATTGACACCGGGACTGGTGCAGGAATTGGATACCGGCACGATCGGTTGCGCCAGTATTGCTCCCAACGCCCCGTTGTTACCCGCAAGTTCCGAGTTGAAATCGCCCGGCGTCTAGTAGGCTGTATGGGAATCCGGTATGGAAGTACACCGTCCCGGACATAATCCAGCCGCCTAGCGCCGCATCCATCAAGCGATTTTCGCTGTGGAACGGCATCTGGTACAGGTAATTTGCTGTGATGTTGTGACGCAAATCGTAGTCTGAGTTCGAATAGTTCTGGCACCTCAAGCAGTTCGGATTAATCTGCGTGAGAATGCTGGTTTGAGAGGCCGTGATTTGGTACGGCAGCACGCCGCCGTTCGAGACATCATCGAGCGCGTGGCTATAGGTGTAATTGAATCGACCCATAAACCCGTGCCACATGTTCTCTTGCACTGAAAGCGTAATGCCGTTGTAATTGGAGACGTTGTTGTTGCTCAGATCGTTTATGTTCGCCACACGGTTGTCCAGTGGAGCCGTTGGAAGACCGCCGAATCCGCTGGGATTGAACGCGTTCTCCGTGTTGTTGAAAAGCAGTCCATCATACCCGCGATTCCCGACGTAGTTCGCGGAGACAACGGTCCTGGTCCCGATGGTGCGCTGAATTTCCACGTTCCATTCGGTGTATTTCGGATTCAACAACTTCCCTACGCTGTTCAGGTTTGGAACTGCGCAATTCGCATTTGGCGCCAGATATTGCGCCAAATTTCCGCCTGAGTGATACACCGATTGAAACGTTGTATTGCAAGCGGCCACCGCATTCACCGCCGAATTCGGATCCGTAAAGGCGAAATTGGCGGGCGCGATGTAGTTGAACGATGTGACTTGCGGGAAGTTCGTAGTGTAAGCGTCCAAGATCGTGCCGGGATATAGATCAGAGAACTGACCCACACCGGCGCGAATGACAGTCTTGTCTCCGAACGGTGTCCAGGCAACTCCGACACGCGGCTGGAACACAACCCTTTCGATCCCCGGCAAGATGCTGTGCGACCCCGGATTCGTGATCGTATCGAACGGCAAAGCCGAGTCGTGGCTCATTTGCGTGAACGGAATCAAGGGAGCCGATCCGCAGTCGGATTGGCAAACGCCACTTGAGTTGCGATCTGCTCGAAGCGCGAGTGTCAATTTCAACCTTGGAGTAACCCGATACTCATCCTGGAAATACAGCCCGAAGCTGTAAATCGCGATGGGCTGCCGTAGGTTCAAAGCGAACGATTGAAACGCCGAGTCACCAGATGCCGGGCCTCCCATTATGTCCTGGGAAAAATCCGACGCGTTGAGGACCACATTGGCGAACTGGCCTTCACTTGCCTTGTAATCGCTCACATCATCACGACGGAAGTTCACGCCCATCTTGAAGCTGTGATTTCCGCGTGTGATCGACAAGTCATCCACCACTCCCCACTGGGTGACGTTGCGGCCCTGCGGGAAAGGTGAAGGTAGACCTGCCGCAGTATCAGCACAACCTTGTCCCAGGCACGCTATTCCTAGATCACTGAATGCGAACAATCCAGGGAAAGCCGCAGTCGCGGCAGGCGTATTGGGACTTTGGAAAAGCGCCGAATACCACAACACAGATCCAACAATGTTGTTCACCACGTTGGGGCTAAATACGTGCGTGAAGTTCAGTTGCCCTTCGTCCTGAGGTTGAACGCTGTGAATGTTGAACACAGGGCTGACCGGGTCCGTAAATGTCGGCTGCGTACCGCGATCGAACTTTGTGCGTCCAAAAATCTTATTGTTCTCATCGATGTTCCAATCCACGCGACCGGAGAGTAGCCATTCCTGGTTTCCGTTCGGGCTGGTTTGGAACGTTTGTCCGGCACATGCGTTATTCGGAATCGCACCACCATTAGCGCCGTTCAAAGAACCGCAACTATTTGCCAGTGGAGTAGCGTTGGCGGCGGCATAACCCTTCGCATTGTTATACAGGCCGAAAATCTGGTTGTAGAAAGCCGTTGGAGCCGTCCCACCAGGACCTGTAGTCAAAGTTGAAACATTGTTCAACACGTAATTCTCAAAAGCGGTCGTGGGATACTCAACTTCTCCACCAGCTCCCAGCGAATACCTCAGACCTTCCGTGTTGGCGTAGAAAAATACTTTGTCCTTGATGATCGGTCCGCCGAGATCCTGCGGCCCACTGGTTATTCGTCTCCGGACTGTAGCCCGCAAAGTAGTCGGTGCCGTTCATGCCGCCCGCGTTGTAGTAGTACACCGCGTCGCCGTGATACGCGTTGCCGCCGGACTTCGTTGCGTAATCGATCTGCGCGCCTGCTTGCCGTCCGTACTGGCCGGTGTAGGCGTTGCTGATCACCGACACTTCCTGAATTTCGTTGGAACCGAGCAGTAAGTTGCTCGCGCCCGAGTTATTCAGGTTTAGGAAGGGATCGTTGTAGTCGTTTCCATTGATCGTGAAAAGGTTCGCGGTTCCCGGCAAGCCGAACGCGCTGAAGTTGCCATATCCGCTGCCGGCGGTGTTCATCGTAACGCCCGGAGCGGTCTGCGCGATGTTGCTCAGGTCGCCGCCAGGATTGGGAAGATTTTCGATCTCAGCGGTCTCGATGCTGGTCGAAATGTTTGCGTTCTCGGTCTGCAGTAGCTGCCCTTGGCCGGTTACCTCAACCGTCACGGAACCGCTGCCAAGTTCCAGCTTCACGTTGGACACGGCAGTTTCACCAAGTGCCACTTCTGCAACTTGCGTGGATTGCTTAAAACCCGTTTGCGACACCACGAGCGTATAGCGGCCCGGCTTTACGAGCCCGAAGGAGTAGCCGCCGCTCGCGTTGGTCTGAGTTGTCAGCGAGGCACCCGTATCGGTGCTCGACAACGTGACCGTAGCGCCTACAATCACAGCGCCTGACGGATCAGTTACCGTGCCGTTTAAGGCCCCGGTAACCACGCTCTGCGCCGACAACATAGCCGGCAACAAGAGCAGCAAGGCGGCGAACAGCGCGCCCAGCCTAAAGTATTTGTTCAATCGCATATTCATCTCCAGTTTTCGCTCAATTTATGGGGCGCGTTAGCCGCGCAGCTAGCTTCCCCCGGGGACTCGTATGGCACTTTGGTCGCCAAGATTTGCGCGAAATAAGATGTTTACTAACAGTCAGCTACGTAAATTCGGATATGCGGCGTATATGCTGGAGGATATTTCTATGTGTATCTAAAAACGGAACCCGATTGCCGGAGTGATATTTATATCGGTATGCAAGGTCTGCCAGAACTGCGTCCAAACGGCGCTGGAACCTGCTGCTCGCCAGCTTGGTCACGGATCACTTCTTTCCTCGCTCTATCAAAGAAGTAAAGGAGCAGTCGGAGGACTGAATGCTCGCTATCGGAATTCGCCAGTCGAACGAAGGAGGCAAAAATGCGTTTCAAACAAATTGATAGTGAACCGAAGACATTCGTTCTGATCATGGACACCGGGGATGAAATCGGTGACGTCTTGAAGCGATTCGCGTCGGAGCAAAAGCTTGCGGGAAGCAGTTTCAAAGCGATCGTGCTCTCTCGCAGGTGAAACTTGGCTGGTTCAATTGGGAGAGCAAAAAATATGAAGTCGCTGCCGAGTTTAACGAGCAAGTGGAATTGCTTTCGCTTGTAGGTGATATTGGGCTAAAAGACGGCGAGCCACAGGTACATGCACATCTTTCGATGGGCGTCGCGATGGCAGTGCATACGGAGGCCATCTCTTGAAAGCTCATGTTCGTCCCACGTGCGAACTGTTTCTCACCGAAAGCCCGGAGCACTTACAAAAACAGTTCGATCCGGAGTCGGGCTTGGCATTAATCCGATTCTGATGAATTCTATTTCGGAAGGTGCCTCGCGCTCCGATCGCACGAAGACAAAGTGTTCGAAAAATCGATTAGAGACGGTTCACAGTTGGAGCAGTCTAAGTGATCATCTTTCTCGACATGTTTCGAAGCATGAAATCCAGGTGAGACCAACCATGCATCGCTTAGCCCTGAGCTTCCTTCTATTCCCCTGGCCACTGCTCGCTCAAACTTCTCTTCAACAGCAGGTCCGCGCCATTGCTGCGGACGCCCACGGCAAAGTCTCGGTAGCTTGCTCCCTACCCAACTCGACTTTGAATTGCGACCTCGACCCACATGCGCGTCCGCCCATGCAGTCAGTCTTCAAATTCCCATTGGCAATAGCCGCCTTTCATCTTGTAGAAGAAGGCAAGCTGTCGCTTGACCAGCAGATCCGATTCCTCCCAAGCGACCGCATACTCCCTCACACCCACAGTCCGTTGCAGGATAAATATCCGCAAGGCAACGTTGACATCCCCCTGCGCGAACTCCTTCAGCTTTCGATCTCTGAATCCGATAATGTCGCCACCGATATTGTGCTACGGCTTGTCGGCGGCCCATCCGCGGTTACCAGTTACATCAATTCAATTGGCATTGCGGGATTTCATCTGGAGGACGGTGAGGCCGGCCTCGCTCGCGATCTTCAGGCGCAATACCGCAACTGGTTCGAGCCGGAAGCCGCTGTCCAATTACTTCGCCTCATCAGCGATAATTCCCCGCTTACACCTGATCACACCCAGACCCTATTGGGCTGGATGCAAAATACCTCGAGCGGATCGGGCCGTATTAAGGGCGGCCTGCCCGTCGGCACCATCGTCATGCACAAGACCGGCAGTTCGGGCACCAGAAATGGCGTTACCTTCGCCACCAACGATATCGGCCTCATCACACTGCCCGACGGTCGCCGCCTCGCGATCGCCGTTTTCGTCACTGATTCCTCCGCCGATGAAGCCGCTCGCGACGCAGTAATAGCCCGTATAGCAAAGGCCGCCTACGATCAAGCGATTCGAACCAACCCATAAAACACAGCCTTGACAACGTAATGAACTGGCTTATTCTCTAACGACCCTCGGCCCTGGAATTAACGGGTGTTCCGCTTGGAGGTTGCCATGATTCGAATCGTCCGCAATCCATTTCTTACGCTGGCATGTCTGCTGCTCGCGTTCTTTGCCGTATCACCACTCGCACACGCGCAGACGATCGGATCGGGCAATACCGTCACTGCGGATCCACCCGTCCCGCATCCAAACACCAAGCCCTGCGTGGTTACACTCTTCAAGGAGCAGGAGTTCGCGGACTATAGCGCGCAGACCTTCACCTATACGCCTCCCGATGGCTGCACAGGTCCCTGGGCCAAAGTGATATTCGTCGGTAATTTCCGCGTTACCGAAGGGATTCAGTTTGACCGCACCGCTTCGATTTATATCGGCCACGTAAACATTTTCTACGGCACCACGGCCGAGCCTACTCCGGAGCTCAGCCCTTCCTGGCAAGTCGAGCGCGACATCACGGACTACAGCGCGCTTCTGACCCAGCCGCAGTCCGGCGAAGCTGACATTTACAACATCGTAAATTCCACTTATACCGGCATCATTTATGGCACCGCAAAAATCGAATTTTATCCTCCGGACGCTCTCAACCCAGCCCCGCGGACGCCCGACGACGTTCTGCCTATCCCCGATGCCGCCGGCGGTGCCGTAGGGCTGAGTGCTCCAACCCAATCTCTCTCCGAAACATTTACGCTGCCTACCAACGTCGAACGCGCTTATCTCGATGTGATCGCGCAGAGCCAGCAGACCGACGAACAGTGGTTCCTGTGTCCGCCGACCGCGCTGGAAACCGAGCTGGAAGATTTCTGCGGCAACACCGCTTTCCGGGAAACCGAGATCACCATTGACGGCACGCCCGCAGGCGTCGCCCCGGTCTCCCCGTGGATCTACACCGGTGGAATCGATCCCTATCTCTGGGCTCCAATCCCGGGAGTCCAAACGCTCAACTTCATTCCTTATCGCGTGGACTTGACGCCGTTCGCCAGCCTGCTCAGCAATGGCTCGTCACACACTGTTGCGCTGAGCGAATTCAACACCGAATATTATTTCAACATGTACGCAACGCTCCTGCTCTATCAAGACCACGGTTCCAGCCAGATCACCGGCGAAGTCACTGAAAATACCATCTCCGCAGAGCCCAGCCCGACCGTCACGAATAAACTGTCAGTGAATTCCAGTGGCGACGTCACCGGCTCGTTAACGGTCGCCTCGAATCGCAATTTCACCCTCGAAGGCTACGTCAATACTTCGCACGGAAAAGTGGACACGAAAGTTTTTCAGAGCGTCCATTTCGCGAACACTCAGCAGTACCACATCACCTCAACGATTGATGTGGAAAACGTGACGCAGTCCAGCACCGTTGACTCCACAACCACCACCCGCACTCCGGCTCTCACTTTTGTCCAGAGCAGACAATGGTCTTTCCCCATTGTCGCCGACATTAATTTTATCTCCTATCCCGACGGCAATTTCGCACAAATCTCCAAAATCACGCAGAAGTACGAAGTTATCGACACTGAGAAAGCCAACGGCGTCCCAACTTACTTCGCCACCGTGAACAATACCGTCTCTTCCACGGACGACCTTCTCATCAACTCGTCTTTCGAAATCACCGGTAACCAGGACCAGGCCAGCTCCCAGGATTACTACTCGCTCGACACCATACACGGCTGCTATAGCCATTCACTCACCGCTGCGGATAGCGTGTTGACCGGAAACACCAAGGGCCAAGGATGCCAATCCGCACCGAAGCCAAGCGGAAGTAATTAATTTGCGGCTGGGAATATAAAGCGGTCGACCATCGTCCTCTCGAAAAACTGTACTTCGCGTCGCTCGCGTCTTTCCTATTAGTGCGCCCACAGCCTCCTGATCGACAGCGCCATAAAAACCGGCCACATCAGTGGAACCACCGCTGCTACCCTTCGCGTTCCATCGAACCCTCGCTGCGCGCCAGATTGCGTCATAACCATAATTTCGTTTCGGGCTGCCTTTGCATCGACGCCGCCAGGCGTTCTCAAGTCTCGCGAATCAGTTAGCCGCAATCGCCCGAAAATATCCAGCGCTCCCAGCAAGTTCGCAACCCGGCGCAACCGCTCCGACCCTCCGTCGTAAATCACAGTAACTCGCTCACCGAGATACAGCCCAACGCGGCCGCCAATCCAATTCCACACGCGCCGCAGATCCGCAGCATCAATAAACAAAACGTACGCCGACAAAATATCCCATTCGAACATCGGAATGTTCATGGAATATTCGATAAAAAGATGAAACACCAATCCAACCGCCAGCAAATAGTAACGAAGCTCTCGGATCCATATCAGCACGCCCAACGCAAATTCCAAAACCAGCGTGAACCACGTTGCCAGCTTCATCATCGTCGCGTTCAGAAACCACGACGGCAGCGGAAAACGCTGCAGTTCGTCCAACCTATATATGTACGAGAGCGCGGTCCCCTGCACCCACATCGGCCCCGCCACTTTCCAGCAAAAACCCACGAAATACACCAGCGAAAGCTCAAACTGAATCATGCGTTGCGCCCAGGGCCTTCGCGGACGAATTTCGACGCCTTCTTTCCCGCGCCATATCCGAATCAGCCGGTCCACCGACAGCGCCGCCCCCGCCGCCGAAAAAATCAAAAAAAATCCAGCCACGCGCAAAAACGTGTCGCCGCCATGAAGGATAAACAAATTTCTCTGCTGGATGGACGCGAGGCAAACGTAGACAATCACACTGTTCAGCCGCGTGAGGAATCCGATCGTTAAGCAAACCGCCGACGCCGCGAAAACCAAGAACAGCATCCGCACCCAGAAAACGCTCGCCGGCATCACCGTAAACAAATTCAGTCGCGGCCCCGGCTCGAACGCTTGCATCGTTTGCAAGCTAATCCACGCATGCGGCCCGTACCAGGCGAACCAGTCGTCGCGCGTCAACCACAGCGTGGCGAGCACCGCCATTCCGTAGAGTATGCGAAATAGCCCGACCGGAATGGGCGACTGTTCGGCAAAAAAGAATTCGTTCCACGCCTCGACGAACGACTTCCCCGTCACTGCAAATCCTCAGGCTTCACGTCGTAGCTGTAGAAAACGTTCTCGTCCCACGGCGCACGCGTAAATGTTCCGTCCGGCTGGCGCACGATGTCTGACCATTTCGCCACCAGCATCACTTTTTGCGGCTGGCCCTCTCGAATCTCAGGCAGCCGTGCCACGTAACGCGCCACATCCGGCCACAAATCGGCATTCTTGTTATCTAAAAGCGTTTCCACAAACTTGCGATAGCGCTCTTTCGAATATTTTTCTGTGAGGGTCAACTGCTCCATCCGTGGAAAGCTCCAAATCTTGGTGGACCCATCCTTGTACAAAATGAGCGCCTCCAAATAGCTATTTCCCGCCTTCGGCTGCGGAGAAAACATGTCCCACGATTGAAACAGCCCGGACCAAACGAAATACGGCCGCAACGCGTCTCTGCACACGCCGATAAACGGACTGCTCAGCGGCATGCACCAGCAGCTAATCGCCAATATGTGAAAAATCAGGAAGGTATTAATCGTGATGTATTGCCACTTCTTCATCCCATAGAGATTCTTCGGTCGCGCCCGCGTTTCTTCTTCTGCACGCTTAGCCTTCCGCGCCATCTGCGCATCACCCCTCGCCACCATGTTGCCTTAGACGAAGTGCATACGCAAAATCAGAATCCCGCGTGTCTCTGCCAAAAGTAAGTCCCCGGATTTAGGCGCGATCGCCATGAAATGCAACCGGGGCAGGCGGTGTCGAATGTTGATGCACCGCCCTGCCCCGGGACTTGCAACGGTAAGAGCGGGATTCTAGGCACCGTACAAGCTCGGATCGTCTTTCTGCGGCTGCTTCGCTTGCACGATCCACAGCCCTTCCCCATTCGACAAGTAAATCTGTCCCCGCGCAACATCGCTCACCACGCTTGTCACACCTGAAAAGGTCTGAACCTGTCGCGGATTCGCCGGGTTCGTCGTGTCCAGAATTGTTACCGATCGCTGAGCGCCATCCGAAGAGATGATCGGTTCATCCGCGCCCTTAGACGTCAATGTCATCGTGTCGCCCACTTGCTGGAAATCAGCGGTCGGCTCGCCGCCAGCTCCAGAAAATTTTTCAAGCTTGCGAGGGGCCGCTGGTTTCGTCACGTCAAAAATGCAAAAACCCGATGACGAGCCAAATCCAACGTACAGATATTCCTTCCCATTTTTTTCCACCAGCATCATCCGCGTGGCCGCGCCGCCATCCAGCTTTACGTGCGCGATCACGCCCAAATTATCGCTGTCAGCCTTCTTTTCCTTCGGCTTGGCAAACATGGATGGAGCCGCAACAACCCCCATGGCAAGGAACGCCACGGCCGCTCGCGCTACTGACTTAATCGCCTTTCCTTTTATGTTGGTGTCCTGCAAGTTGCTGTTCATTGATTCCTCCCGACTGCTCGTGCCTTTTTTATTTGCTCTTAGCTCTGCAGTCACCTATCCAGACACACCAAGATCCCCAAATATTCCCGCGAATCGAATTTAGCTGGAAATCGTTGCGCTGAAACGGACTGCGACGCCGTGGCCTGCTCTTCTCAAACGCACTGATAAAACCTAAGAGTAGGTCACAAACAGCGGCCCGAGCTAGGGTGCCGTCAACGTTGTGGCGATAGCATCGCCGTAGCTAGTGCCATCCTCGACGGTAGGCAGCATATGACTCCCCTCTCCGAATTCGTTCCAAGCTTCGATCAACACAAGCGGTGGAGTCGGCAACGGTTCAGGTCTAAGTTGCGGATTGGAATTTGTCCAGGCGATCGCGTCGCCTAGAAATCCCGCGACGTCTTGAGGAGTCCGGCTGTACCACATGAGGTCTCCGCTGACCGGTTCTGTCTCCATCCACGGACGAGGATCCCAGCCAGTCATAGTCGTCGGGATGAAAGGCACTGGACATTGCGACTGCGCCTGATTCCAAGTCCATTGCCCGGCTTCGACAAGAGTCGAGAATGGAAGCATCCCGTTCACCGCGGGCGGAGCAAAGGGATAGTTGTAAAACGCGACCGCGTCGTAGCCGTCTTGGCCCGCGATTGCAAAACCACTGTCCAATGACTCCTGCCCCATGGTGCCGTCCGGAGTACCGAACCCGCCAACGATGTAAACACCAGGAAGACCTTGCGCCTGCGCGGCCTGACGCAACTGCGCGAGCGCGCCGGCCACCGCCACAGAGGATCCGAAGACCTGGCGCATTTCACCTACGTTGATGATGAAAAACGCCGGTTCGCCGTTGACGAGCAAGTACTGCGGGTCCGTCATGTACCCAACCCACTCGTTCACCGCGGAAGTCCAATCGACCGGCTGTACGTCGAACGGAGCCCCGTCCACATAGAGGATCGCGAATTGCATGCCGTGCCGGTCCGCCAGCGTGTGCGTGATCTGCAGAGCCGAGTTGAGATTCTCTCCGGGATCGTTTACTTCTGCATTGAAATACCAGTCGAAGACAAAAAAATCGATGCCGAAATTGTGAGCCGTAGCCAGTTGCTGTTCCACCGAGCACGTCGAAAAATCCTGCCAACCAGACAGAGGCTGACGGCCCTGATAGGGTCCCAGTGGCAATCCTGCGAAATGATAATTCGTAAGAGGACCAGACCAGCCGTCGAAGTAGTAGGCACCGAGGCGCGCGCTGCTTTGTGCGGCGGCAGGTGCGGGAGAAGGAATCACGCACGGGACCGTAAAATTGAGGGAACTGGAAACGCCGCCGCCCGGGCTAGGGTTCGTCACTGTAATGACGTCCGGTGCGGCTGTGGCGACGTCGCTCGCCGGAACGTTGGCAGTGACAAGAGCGCTGCTGATAAACGTAGTCGGCAGGCTGGTACCGTTCCACTGCACGCTTGAACTAGAGATGAAATTGGAGCCAACGACGCTTAGTGTGAAAGCCGGACCTGCTTGGTCGCTACTGTTAGGGGAGATCGCAGAAATAGTAGGCGTCGGATTAAGCACCGGCGGCGGACCAGAATTGTTGCTACCGCACCCAGCAAAGCTCGCGCAACAACCGAGTATTAGAAGAAGCGTAGACTTCTTCATCCGATCTCCAAAAAAATCGTCAGCGGCGCTTGCGCTTTCACTGTCGCGGTAAAATTTGCCCCCTTCCATATCGGCGTTTCCGGTTTACGGTCAAAGACCGGGATCGAGCCATCACTTCGACCGGGGACAATTTCTCGGCGCTCGGACTCGCGCCCTCGTGCGGCTGAACTTCAGCCGCGGGCGTGGGTTCTACAAGGGTGTAATCGCAGCCCGCGACATTGGGATGATTCTCGTCGCACGGAATAAGCAGTACGGCGCGACCGTGGCCTTCAGCGTTCATCGCAAAGCCGGCGATCTCACCGCGGTCGTTTATGTTGATGACCCCTAGACTGGTAAAGTCCGGCTTAGGAGACACAAGGGTACTCAGGTCCACCATCGGGCCGCCGTCCTCCCACAAAAACGCGCTCCCACAATCGGCTCCCGAATTGCCCACGACTTGCCTTCGTGAGTTAGTCGAAAACGCAAAAGCACAGTTTGAACCGTCGAGCGCTCCGAGATCGTGCATCTTCCCGTCCCAGAGAAACGCATCATACTGGGCATCACCTTTCAGTTGAGATCCTCCAACAACCTCCCCGGAATCATTAATCATTGAGGCCTCAGAGTTGCTTCCTCCCAACGTGCCCAAGTCCCGCA
Source organism: uncultured Acidobacteriota bacterium (assembly GCA_963838475.1). Taxonomy (GTDB): domain Bacteria; phylum Acidobacteriota; class Terriglobia; order Acidiferrales; family UBA7541; genus Palsa-295. The sequence continues at coordinate 1,605,535 of CAWIRJ010000001.1, read as the reverse complement.
TGCCCTTGGATTTGGTCCAAAGAAAGGCATGTTGGACCAGGTCTCCGGCCAAATCGGAGTTACCGACCACTTGGCCGAAGTTATTTATCCAAGATGAAAAACCGCAGGTACCTCCTAGAGTTCCAAGGTCGATCATTCCGGTGTCCTTCTCCCAAAGGAAGGGATCCTGTGTCGGGATAGGCGATCCATTGGAGCAAGGAGTCATCACCTCGTTGGGTGTCGAGTTTGTGTACGAATTGCCGATTACCTGCCCTCGTTCATTGATGGCCATCGCGAAGGCGTCGGTTCCGTTGCCCAGCGTGCCTAAGTCCTGCATCGATCCGTCTTGCCAAAGAAACGCCCTCGTCTGATACGGATAAAGGGGCTCGTAGAAATTGTAAAGTGTCGACCACAAAGCCATCGAATAAGGATCTGAAATCGTATTCAGCGCCCATCCCGCCACTTGACCGTGGCTATTCACGCTCTGCGCTCCGCTTTCATAATTTCCTTCCGGCAATGTCCCAAGGTTAATGATGCTTCCGTTCCTCCAGAGAACGGCTTGATCCTCGGGGAACCCTGGATCTAGCGGATCGGTTTCACCATTCTGAGAGGTTCCGGCGATCAAGCCGTTTGCACTGATCCAACTCGTAGCGCTACTCAACCCGCCTGATAATGTGCCGAGGTCGCTCTTGACGCCGTTCTCCCATTGAAATGCATGCGACACATGGCAACCGCCGTTGAAGCAAAAGTTTGGGCCGTAGGGATCCGGCTTGGACGTATCCGCCCAGCCGGTAAGCGTTCCTGCGTTGTTAAGGTCTTGAACCGATGAAAATGTCGAATACTCGAAACCGTTTATATAACTTTCCGGCCCGCCGAAAGTTCCCATATCGACCAGCTTGTAATGGTGGTGTTCATGGGGCACAGCTGGGCCAATGACGTCTGCGGACTTCACGTCAGCAGCCGTGATCATGATCGTGTAATTCGCGCTAACTTGATCCGCCGGCGATGCAGAGTCCGTCACCGTCACAATCACATTGTACGAACCCGCCGCGGTAGGGGTTCCGCTGATTGAACTATTCAAGATCGTCAGCCCAGGGGGGAGCGAAGAATTTACAGCTGCGGCCCAACTCCAATTGTAAGGCTGCAATCCTTCACTAGCTGTGAGCGGGAAACTGGAAACAATTCCGGGTTTATGACAATAGTAAATGTTTGGCCAAATCACAGTGCAAGTACAACCTGGTGACTCCTTTACGCAACGTACCTGGCCCTCTCGTGTGTCGTAGGCCGTTCCAATTATCCCGCTCGGAGGAGTCCCTGAAGTAATCTGAAGCCCACTTGACGCGGCGACGTTGACCGAGCTGGAAGTGCCGGTGATCGAAGCGGTCGTAGTATCCGTCGCTGTCACCCTTTCGGCGCCAACCGTTTTCAATGTCACCGAAAAAGTTCCAGCTCCGCCCGCCAATCTTGAGTTTCCAGGCAATACAGCTTGCGGATCGGTACTCGTGAAGTGCACCGTACCCACGTAGTTCGTAACCGCGTTGTTCGAAGCATCCAACGCCGTCACTATGATATTAAAGGCATTCCCTATGACAGCGCTCGTAGGAGCGCTCACGTATAAATGTGTCGCCGCGCCGCTGCTGACGTTGATCGATCCCGACGTGCCGGAGATTGCCGTTACGGTGTCCGTTGCAGTCACAGTTTGCGAGCCGGCCGTTTCTAGCGTAACCGAAAACGTTCTCACTCCATTCATTAATGCCGAAGTTGCGGGTAGCAACGCTTGGCTGTCGCTGCTCGTGAAGCGAACCGTCCCGGAATAGCCGCTCGCCACACTGTTGGAGGCGTTCAACGCCGTCACCGTAATATTAAGCGCTGACCCGGCCGTCGCTGCGGTGCTCGCCGGTACAACGGAAAAGTGGGTCGCCGGAGAGGAAGAATGTCCCCCGCTCCCACAACCTACCAATAGGCAGAAGCCGCAAATTGAGATTAGGAGAACGAAAGATTTCTTCATTATGCCTCTCAGACACCGCATTGCACATTCAGACAGCCTCGACCTCACTTACGCGGCGAAGTCTGCAGCGCTCCGTAACGACGATTTCGGCCCGCCGCCAACACTCGAAATCGGGCCGCCATTACAGCCGGCGACAACTTGGTATCACTTGACGTCGGGGCAGATGTATCGGAATCCTCGGGTGAATCCAGTCCAGCGGCTGCGCCCCCCTCAACAAGGCTGTAGTCGCAACCTTCCACGTTGGGATGATTCGCATCACAGGGAATCAGCAGGAAAGCATGCCCACAGATATCCGCGTCGCCACAACCGGTCGGCGCTCCCCTACCCGTGATCTCGCCCATATCGTTGATCCAACCTCCATTCAATAGCAGCAATCCAGAATTGGGGGGGACTAAGCTATTCAAATCGACGCTGGGTCCATCATTCTCCCAGAGGAAGGCACGAGTATAGAAGTCGCACCCGCCAGCCGCGGACTGCGAGGCGCCCACAATCTGACCGCTCGAGTTAATGCTTTGTGCTTCGCTACACGGGTCACCGTGCAAAGTGCCGAGATCAGTCATCACTCCGTTCTGCCATACAAAAGCGTGGAATAGTTGATCCCCGGCCAGCGACGCAATCCCTACTACCTCTCCTGCGTCGTTGAGCCCCTGTGAAAAAGAGTAGTTACCTCCCAGTCCCCCACTCGACGTGTTCAGATCGATGAGCTTTTTTCTATCCCACAGAAAAGCGTGATAGATCTGGTCGCCTGCCAGCGCCATTGTGCCGGTAACCTCTCCGTCGTTATTGAGACCGAAAAGGAAAGGCCCCAAAAAATCATTCGTGCCACCAAAATTCCCGAGGTCCTTCATTCCCTTGCCACTTTCCCAGATGAAAGGATCAAGCTGCGGGAGTCCAGTGTCGGGGTCCGGAGTGTCGCTGGTGTACGACACCCCCGCGACCTGTCCGCTGTTGTTCACATATTGTGCAAAGCTGTCCGGGCCGCCCAACGTGTGCAGGTCTCGCATCTTTCCGTTCTGCCAGAGAAACGCCCGCGTTTGGGTGCCGAGTCCAGCAATTGAAAATGCGTCCGGTGTGGCGTTTTGCGCGAACCCGGCCACCTGCCCCGCGTCGTTGACCCCGGTTCCCAAGCTCGAACTTCCGCCGAGCGTACCCAGATCGGTCATTGTGCCGTTGCTCCAAAGCACGGCGTGATACTCCAGCGTTCCGACGTTCGGATCAAAGTTTCCGTTTTCGGACCCGCCGGCAATCAGTCCGTTGTCGCTTAGGAAGTAAGCAAAGCTGGCGCTTCCTCCCGCAAGGATACCCAGATCCGTTAGTTTTCCGTTCTGCCATGCGAAGGCATGCTGAACATAGCATTCGATTGACTGGTTAAACGGATTGAAGCAGTTGAACGGATTGACGAGGGGTGTATCCGCTCCCCCGACAAGAATTCCCTGATTGTTCAGAACCTGCTGAAATTCAGTAGGGGTGCTCCCATTGCTTGTGACTCGCGTGTTGTAAATGGATAGGCCAGGGAACGTTCCGATATCGATGAGTTTGTAATGATGATGCTTCCCTTTCTCCGATTGTCCATTGGTCCTGATCGGAATTGTGAGTGCAGCGATTGCGCACACTAAAGAGAAAAGCACGCTAGTTCTAATACGCATGGGGGGTCTCCGTCTCACGGTCTGCGGCATGCGGTGCAAGCTGAAAATAGTTACTTGATCCAGGGATGCCAATGATAGAGAGGCTGAAATTCACATGAAAGAGATATGAGAGGCCATCCCATTGAATCTTTGTGACTTCTATTGGTCCAACCACGCCTCCGCATAAGATTCCGTGGTCTGCACGTCAATCGGTGGTAATATCGCGCAACGTTTTAGCTGGAGTTCCAATGGCATCTCCGGCCCAGCCCCCATCGGTAATCTCCTTCGGTGCCTACGAACTGGACACCGCAGCCAGCACTCTCCGTAAGTCCGGAATATCGGTAAAAATACATCCGCAACCTTTGCGGGTACTTGCGATGCTCGCTGGATCCCCCGGTCAGATCGTGACGCGTGAACAAATCCGGCATTGTCTTTGGGGTGGCAATACCTTCGTGGATTTCGAGGGCGGTATCAACTTCTGCGTGAAAGAAATCCGCGCCGCGCTCGCAGACGACCCAGAAAACCCTCGGTACATTGAAACTTTGCCTCGCCGCGGTTATCGTTTCATCGCTCCGGTAACCAACGATCATCGAGTTCAGTCCGCAGTTTCTATACCGTCGTCCATCGCAATCATGCCGCCGTCCTGGAACGAATCGAAGCTCGGTGAACTTACTACTCCGGTTGCGCCAAGCGTGTCATCCGGGCCGACCCCCGTGTCCTCGTTCACGCCATCGAGCCGGAAATTCACGTTTGTGCTGATATGCCTATTCGCATTCGTTTTCGTCCTGACTTCAGTTTTGTGGATTGCCAAGCGACATTCTGGGCGGCCGCTCGGTGGCCCCGAGTTAAAGCAAGTTCAACTCACCGCCAATTCTAGCGAGAATGCCGTAACCAGTGGATCGCTGTCGCCAGACGGAAAGTATCTAGCCTACGCTGACCCAAAAGGGATCCACGTTAAGATCATTGAAACCGGCGAAACGCAGGATATTCCCCAGCCCGAAAGTCTCGGTGGTATGCAAATCAGTTGGAATATCGTTCCCAACTGGGTGAGCGACGGTACAAGATTCATTGCCACCGCAGACGTGCCCGGTCGGCCTTCCACCATTTGGTCGGTCCCTCTGCTCGGAGGAGCGCTGCGCAAAATTCGTGACAACGCCTCTGCGGGCTCCGTTTCGCGTGACGGTTCTTTGATCGCCTTTACGACAAATATGAGCCCGGTCGGTGATGACCGCGAGATTTGGACTATGAGCCCCGACGGGGAGCAAGCCCGCCGGATTTACCAAGTTGACGAGTATTCCGGCTTCGGAGGACGCCTCGAATGGTCCCCCGATGGCCAGCGGCTCGCTTACATTTGGCACCACGAGGTCGGCGACCAGACGGATCTGCGCCTCGAAACCCGCGACCTCCAAGGCGGCCCTCCGGTCGTGGTAATTCCCACTTGGACATTTGGCCACGGCTGGTCACCCGACGGCCGCCTCATTTACTCCATGGACGAGCCGGGCCCAATCGGTGAGAGTTGTAACTTCTGGGGCGTGCATCTCGATCCGCGCACCGGCAAGCCCTTGGAAACTCCTGAACGATTGACTCACTGGGCTGGCTTCTGTATGGATAATCAGAGCACGACTGCCGATAGTAAGCGCCTCGCATTTCGCAAGTGGGCTTGGCACGGCAACATCTATGTGGCGGATCTCGAAGCTAACGGCACCCGCATTACCTCCCTGCGCCGCTTCACGTTAAACGAGGGGCGGAACTATCCCACCGCTTGGACACCCGATAGCAAGGCCGTCATTTTCGGCTCTTACCGTGACGGCCAGTGGGGCCTTTTCAAACAGCCCTTGGCCACGGATAAAACGGAGTTCATCGCAACGGTGGCAGCCTCTAAGAGTCTTAGCGATTTCGGTCTTGATGATTTGTGGAGCGCGGGAGCGCGCGTCAGCCCCGATGGGGCGTGGCTGCTCTACCCGACTGCCGACCCGGAGAATGGTTCAGCCTCTACCGTCTTAACTCAAACGCTACTGCTTCGCGTTCCGATAGCAGGAGGTTCCCCTGAATTGGTCCAAAAGGAGCGCGGTTTCAACCGGCCGGCATGCGCCGCATTTCCTGCGAACTGGTGCGCTATTTCTGAACAAACCGCCGACCGGAAGCAACTTATCTTCACCGCTTTCAATCCGGCAAAAGGTCCCACTAAAGAGCTAGCCCGCTTTAACACCGACCCACGCTCTCGCTATCCCGATGACTATCTTTGGGACCTTTCTCCCGATGGTGCTTTCATCGCAATCATTCAACGCTCCGGCTCAGTCATCCACCTTCTTCACTTGAGCCACTCTTCTGCGGAAACAATGGCGAAGGAAATCACCGTGAAGGGTTGGAACAATCTCCAAAGCATAAATTGGGCCGCAGACGGAACAGGACTTTTCGTCTCCAGCACCACCAACACAGGAGCGAGCGTCCTACGCGTCGACCTGGCCGGGAACGCACATGTCCTGTGGGAACAAAAAGGGAATATCGGCCCAGGCGTAGCTCCGTGTTCAGCGCCCTGGGCTCTGCCTTCACCCGACGGGCGCCACTTGGCCATTTACGAGTGGAACATCAACAGTAACATGTGGCTACTAGAAAACTTCTGACATTCCTGTTTCTGAGTAATAGGTCGTCCACAAACACTACTCCTTGAATTCGTTCCTGTTCAATTAGCGGGTGGTCTACCCTTTCAAAACCACCGACGATCACACAACAGTTTGAGTCAGGACATAGTACCGAACCACAATTCAATCAGTGGACATAACTTGCGAGGCGGCACCAGCAGAGTTGAGAGTAAAGGTGCACGGCGCTTCTGCGCGCGGACAGGACAGAGTTCCGGCCCGCGGCAATTTCTGAGCCATATTGTCAGGGAATGACTGAGGCATCGTCGCACTCCGCAGAGCGTCTTTTAGTCCCGTCAACGAATCATCTGAACTTACGGCTTGAAGATCCATTACCTTCGACCCCGGACCAATAATCAGAATGTACTGTGTGATTCCCTCAAGACCTGCTGGATTCGAAATAGTTACAGAACGGCGCTCGCGAATTTTTGCGCGTGATTGTTTCACTTTGCCTTCAACGAAAGACTCGTTTCCGAGCAGCGCTACAAATCTGGTGCGCGCTTCCTTTTCGTCTTCGTCCATCTCGCGTGTCGTGGGAACGCTGGCAAGGGCTTCTGCATAAGCTTCGATAGCCTGTTCCTGCCGTTTTTGTGCCTCATAAATTTTACCAAGGTGCATCAGAATGGTGGAATCATCGGCCAGTTCGGAGCTGGCTCGGATATATTTCTCAGCCGTACTCAGGTCACCTTGCTGAAATCGTATCCACCCCATCGTATCCCAGTATGCCGCTAGTTGACTTACGCGGGGCAGGGTTGCTGTCTGTATTGGAAGCTTCGCCTGATTCACCTCCAATTCCACCGCGTCAATCGCATTATTGGCCCACATCGCCGCCGTTTCCAAATGGGTCTTCGCTTCGGCCAAGTCGTAAGCCGCGCTGTTGCGTGTGTTGCTGGTATCGTCAAGCTTGATTGCGCGCTGGAACTCCGCGGCGGCCCTGTCATCCTGATGCAGTTGCAAGTAAGCGCGAGCTAGATTGAACTGTGGATACTCGTATTTGGGAAAGATCGACACCGCCTTTTGAAGCACGGGCAGCGCCTTGTCAGGCTGATGCAAGGCCAGATAAGCCTCTCCCAAACGCGCATTCGCATCCCCATCATTGGGCGAGTCGGCGATTCGTTTTTCGAGCATCTCCACATCGTCGGCGTATTTTTTCTCCGTGGATAAGACCCACGCCATGTTCATATAGGCTAGGCGGTCGTCTGGCGCCAAGGCCAAGTATTTCCGCAAGGCTGTCTCCGCCTCCGTATAATTTCGCAAGTACATCTGCGCTCTTCCGAGCTCGCGCCACGCCTCCGGATACTGCGGCGCAAGCCTAAGAGCGGAATTGAACGACTCCACCGCATTCGCATAATTGTGTTGTTTGGCCTCGTCCTGTCCTAGCTTATAAAGATCGATCACTTCCGAACGGTGCTCTACCGACGGCACATCGGAATTCTTAAAGGTAGTTACTGGAGCAATTGTCTTCGTCTCGGAATTGGCTACGGAATCAGATTTGGCTGCAGCGGTGCTGTCCGATTTTGACGATAGGCTCGCAATGGAATCGCTTATGGCCGTCACAAACGCCCCATAATCATCAGATTTCCCTCCAGGCACCCCGCGTGTGCGAAGGTTTAAGAGTATCTTGCCGCGGGTAGTCTGCCCGTCCTGAACAATGTCCGCCTTAAATTCCGCGAAATCCTTAGAAATATCGATGTGAACGGGCTTGTCGAGCGACGGCTTTTTGATCTCGGGCGAAGTGAAAACAAAATTCAATGAAAATTCACTTCCTGTCTCTGGATCCGCTTCACCTTCACTGTCGGCCTTAGCTCCCAAAGTCGGAAGTAAAGATGACAAGTAGCTCCGCAATTGCTCCATCCTCTGCTCGCGTGACGTTGCACTGACCGCCGCACCATCTTTCTTGATGTCCGGCACTTTGCCTTGTACTCGAATTTCCATATGAAACGGGTTTCGAGTGTCGCTCGCGTCGCTCCCCTTCAAATCGCTAAACGTAATATTCCCTGCTCCGGCCCCGGTACCGGCCCCCTTCTGCATGTGCTGGATGTTCTGCATAACCGCCAGCAACTGCGCCGGCGACATATGCATGAATCCAATTCGCAGCAGAACCTCCAGATCGCTTCGCGTATCAAGACTCAACTTCATGTCGATGTCCTTGCTTTCACTTGCACTTCCTTCGATATCGAGTTGATACACCACGGTATACGGAAGGTCCCATGGCGTTTTGCGCAGTCCGTATTTGCCATCCCCACTCGCCACCAAAGCGCGCGCTCCTCGCAACTGCGGAAGCAAGTAACCAAACGGACCCACGCCAATCGTGGGGTCCAGCCAATGATCCGTGCCGTTCAAGGAAATAAAAGTAATCGCGTGATCGAATTGCAGAGGGGTCGGAACATCGGGATCGATCTCCGCCTTTGAATTAATCAGAACCGGAAGTCCATGAAATCCTTCCGCTTCTAACAGAGCCTCCAGAAGGGTTGTTTTGTCTTTGCAGTCGCCATAGCGATTCTGCAAAACCTCCGCCGCGGCGTGCGGCTGGTAGCGTCCGACTCCGAACGAAAGACTTACGTAGCGTATGTTGCGCGAGACCCATTCGTAGAGCGCGCGAATTTTCTCCACATCGTTGGTCTGCCCTCGAACAATTTCGTCAGCCTGAGCGCGTACTTCCGCCGTCGGCGCTCTGCGTTCGCGCTCCAGGTTTGAATACCAGGCCCCGATTTCCTCCCACGAGTGGAACGTCGAAAACATCATTGTCCGCGCTGGAGGGGGTTTGGCACCTTCCAGCATAGTCTTAACATCGAATTTGAAATTCTTCATCAAGGCGGCTTGGTCGAAATACATCTGCGTGGAAGTGGCCCAGTGATAGATACGGCGGTTCCCTTCGTCGTGCGTGCTGGACTCAATTCCGGGCGCAGCTTTAATTTTCAGCGGCCGATCCTGCGGAACGTCTAGGTCCACCTGCTCATCGAGTGAGATAGCATTGGAAACGAAAGTCCAGGTTTGCCAAAACTGTCCCGGAAGCAAAGGTTCAAACGTGGTGATCACAACATCGTATTCAACGGTATCGCCCACCGCCAACCCCGGAACAGTTACGTGCTTTTGGCGGGCGTCCGTGTACATCGGCGCCTCTCGTGCGACTGGCGCGCTCAAGTCTTGCACCGCGCTCGCGCCCGCCGTAATGACACTGCCGTTCGGCTTTGTTACTTTCACACTGCGGATTTCAATCTTTTCATTTGCGGCGTTGTAATCGAAAACAAGTTGCCCCGCTTTTTCAAGCCCAGCCGCAGTCTGCACGCGCATTCGTGCCGTCATTTCTCGCATGCCAGTGCCGTCATTTTCATACCGCATCTTTCCCCGCACCTGTTCGTATATAAACGGCTCTTGCGAGCGATCGATCGGCGCGGTCGGCGTGGCGTTCAGCAGCTTGGTGAAAATTACCCGGCCCTCAGTCTGTTCGTTCCTCCAATTCTCGTTCCAGAAAGTGTGCGTCCCACCGACGATCCGGAATGCTCCATTCACGTAAACAAAGGAGAACACCCAATCACCTGGATCCGTCTGCCCCGTCCTCACATAAAACCGAAAATTCTCGATTTTCAGAGGCTTCTGAGGGACCGGTGGCCCATCAGGTTGGCCCGCTTCTTCCGGTGGATTGGGCGTAACCGAATTTTCGACCTGGAGGAAAGAGGTTTTGGATTTCTCCCAATATCCTGCCACCCGCGCCATATGCTGCTTGAACTTTTCCAGACTAATTTCGTACTGCGGCACAAGAGACGCGTCCTTGTCCGCTCCAAAAGTTGCGTCCAGCCATTGGGGCGGATCTTCGACTGCGAATCCATCCAGAAGTCTTTGAAATTTGTCTTTATCGCCTGCGCGCCAAGCGTCAAATACTTCCTGAGTCTGCTTCTGTATTCCATCCAGCGTATCCGGAACTGCCGTTTGGCCCAACCTGGACGCCGCCGGATGTTTGAGGGGCGGAGCATCTCCGGTCGATGCAATCGCTTCAGCCGAAATCGGATCAAAGCTCGTCGCCATCAGCTTGTAGTTGTTCTTGGTAAGAGAAAACAGAATGGCGATCCGTCTTTGCGTTTCCACTTGCGAACCATTCACCTCTGTAGGGGTGAATTGCCACCGTCTGACTGCGTCCTTAGCGGCGTCTGTTAGCTCCGGAGGCCCGCTTTCGATCTCCAGTTTTTTCACCGATCCATTCTCGCTTATGGTGGCAAGGACCACGACGACGCCCTCGATATGTTTCTCTTTTGCATCGGTAGGATAAATGGGTGCCGGACGAGCGATCACCGGAGCGGATCGAACTATTTCCGGCCATGCCTTCGAGTCCTGAGCTCGCTGACTCGTAACTCGCGGTTCGGGCGCTTCAGAAGTTTGCACTCCATCGTTTGAACCTTCGGCGTTTGAGCCACCCAGGGTGAAAACGACCGTTATCGTTGTGTCCACGTTCACTGGATTGCCGTTGAACAATGTCGGCTTGTATCTCCACTGCTTCACGGCATCCATGGCCGACTTCATCAGCAATGGCGGACCCGAGACGTATTGCAAATCTTGTACGGTCCCATCCTTGCCGATGATCGCATGAAGCACGACCGTACCGCTGATGTGCGCACTCTTGGCAATTGCCGGATACACCGGCGCTACTTGATATACAAGATTGGCTTGCGACACATTCCCACCAACACGAATTGAACGCGGAGCGCCCGATTCGCCTGAACCTTGTGAAGGATCCCGCGGAGAAGACGGTTGGTTTCCGGACGGCTCCGACGGCGTCTGATCTTGTGCCAACAAAGTTGTCCCCGCGAGGACTGAGAGTGCGAGCGTCGCCACAACAATCTTCAAGCTCACGTTTTTCTCCTGGAGATGGTAAAGCTGTTAGCCAATCCGCCAAGTAACGCAAGTATAGCTGAAACTTACTAGTCTTATTTGGGAATTCACTTTTAGCGAGTTTGCTTGCGATACCGGGAAGCCCGCCTGGGACGCCAGAAAATCTCGGCCCCTCGGTTTTTTTTCAGTTCATCGGATTAGCACACCGCGGGAGCAAGTACTAGGCCATCCACACACACCACTCCTTGTTTTTCGTAAATCAACATGCTACCGTTCCGCGTGATTCAAATAGAGCGGCACGGGGCCTTTCAACAAGACGCATACAGGCCATTCCTTCCCAACGCTTCATTGCTGACAGACCTTTCATTTGAACCCAATCTCGCACCAAGTCGCCGGAATCCAGATCGCTTGTTGCGGCGAGATTTCGCCGTCACTTGCTCCCTAAACTCGGGCTGTTTGGCGCAGAAAAACGAGAGGATTATTGTCAAGTGGGCGCCCATTTCTAACCGAAAGTGGGTCACAAGTAGATGTTGCAGAAAACAAACAAGTAAACCCCGTCTAACCGAGGCCAGAACACACATTAGGGTTTCGCGGAATTCTACGAGACTCGCCCAAGGATCCGATGAGTTATATAACTAAAAGTCTCGTCCCCGGCGAGACGCTGCTGTTCGAGACCCGCCACCACTGGATTGTCCTTTTGGGCCCGCTACTCCTAAGTCTGATTCTTGGGATCCCGGGCGTCGCGCTTCTGATCGACGCGGTCGCCGCAAAGAACGGGCACGGCGGCATACCCTCCCTCGAGTCTTCACTAGGTCCCGGCGGCATGACCATGCTCGGCGCGGTCCTTGTCCTAATCGCGGTGATCGTCTTCGCCTGGGGCGCGGCAAAACGAAACGCCACCGAAATGGCCGTCACCAACCGCCGCGTATTGATTAAGACTGGAATGGCCAGCCGTCGCACGCTCGACCTCATGCTCAACAAAGTCGAAAGCATCGGCGTAACGGAGACGTTCATGGGTCGAATTTTCGGCTACGGCTCCGTCGTCATCCACGGTACGGGAGGCACCCCCGAGTCATTTGTGATGATCGCCCACCCTCAGCAATTCCGGCAAAGCGTCCAGGAGCAAATCGGGAGCCCGCCCACCGGCCGTGCAATAGCAAAGACTCAACTGACATCCCGAAAGCCCCGCGAACTTCTCCTGAGGGCCAGCTCGTCGTACTGACACTAATAGACCGTACCGTAAAGAGTGTATTGCCATATAGTTGGGCGAGTTGGTAGGTTTGATGTCGGATTCGATTGGCGTCCGCAAGGGTTTGCCGAAACCCCCACCCCGTGGCGGCTGAACCCTCTTAGCCTTGGCCAATGCTTGATACCTTAAACAGTGTATTGACAAGTAATTAGGGAAGTGCTACAAGAGTAGTATCTAACTGAGGCGGAGCAGGCCATGAAGAAGTCAATCAGCATCCTGGCATTAGCGGTTCTTGGCCTCAGCTTTGGCGCAGCCATTTCCCGCGCCGACGAACCAGTCCGGACTTCCGATGGTGGCTTAGTTGAAACGTCCGCGACCCCCGGCACCTTTACCGATGATACTTTAGCGTTGAATGCTAGCGCATTGCACGAAACCACGGCTCGAGATAGCTTCAGCATCCAGGATCGCGGATTTACCGGGCATTTCGAGTGGTTTGATAGAGCCCATCGCGGCTCCGTCACAACTACGCCAATTTCCCAAACCGTACCGGAACCTTCCCCGCTTCTCCTGCTACTCTGCGGCTGCGTAGGCTTAACCGCTTTAAGCCGCAAGCTCGCAAACTCAAACTCGTAACTTGCGGAAGAGTTTTCTTCGACTTCAACCGATAGCCATTCGATAATTTTACAAAAATTATCAATTTGTACGGCCGCCAGAGCATCATAATGCTCATGCGGCTAAACGGATTTGCACGAGCCGGATGAATGGAGACAAATATGGTCAACTGTTCCAAGCTGACGATTACACGCATGTTTGTGGTGTTGGCGGTTCTGGCAGGTATGCTGGGCCTGGATTACTTCGGGCTGCGGGCGGCAGGCGACAAAGCCCCCGCCACGGGAGCGGCTGCGCCGGATTTCACGTTAAACTCCCAGGAAGGTACCCCGGTCAGCTTGCACGAATATCGCGGCAAGTGGGTCGTCCTCTACTTTTACCCCAAGGATTTTACGAGCGGCTGCACTACGGAAGCGCATAACTTCCAGCGTGACCTGGCTCAGTATCAGCAGAAGGACGCGGTGATTCTGGGCGTCAGCGTCGATACCACGGATTCGCATCAGAAGTTTTGCACCAAGGAAGGGTTGAACTTCAAGCTCCTTTCCGACACGGACCACAAAGTCTCTGAAGAGTACGGCTCGATTATGAATCTAGGCGTGAAGAAGCTGTCCGCGCGTCACACCTTTGTGATCAATCCGGAAGGAGTGATTGTGAAGGAGTATCTCGATGTGGACCCGGGAAAGCACAGCGAAGAAGTGCTGGCGGCACTGACGGAACTGCAGAAAAAGTCTTAGTCCGTCGCCGGAAGTCTTTCGAAAGAATTGCGGAATAGAGCAGCTACTAATTGGACGAGGCAAGCTTTGCGTCAGAAAATTCGCCGCAAAGCTTGCCCCGATTGACTACAAAACTTAAGGCTAGTTAACGCCAGCTGGATTCGCCGAACGCCGCATCAATCCTATACCTACCAAAAACAGGCCTGCCACCAACATCAACACTGTAGTTGGTTCCGGAGCCGGAACGGCATTCGCAGTTAGCGTGTATGACGCTCCGGTTTCGAGGTCGTAGAGATTAAAAACACCGGTGAGGAGAGTAGGATCGGACTCGTTGCCCGAATAAAGCTGCGGGCCGCCCAGATCCGGTAGGGCATCGAGCACGCTGTTCAACCCACCCAGGTCGGACAAGTTAAAGAACACGATGGTGTCACTCATGGAGGTGCCGTCAACGACAAGGTCAGTCGGCTGTACCATGAAAAAGTAATTCTGACCGGAAACTTCCGGCGTAGGAGAAGTCGAGGTACCCATGGATACGGTGAAAGTCGCGTCCGTCGGTCCGGTGAGTGTATAGGATACAGTTTGGCCGGAATCGGCCTTGACGGTAGCGACCGATAGCAAGAGGAGGGCCGCCAGCGTCAGGAATCTAGTAACTAACTTCATAATGGATACTCCTTAGTTCCGCCCCCTCTTAGCAGCGCGACTTCGCGACCGCAGGCGTTACTGGGATAGGGCAATCGATACACCAAAGCCGCCCTCCCACAAGTTACTGATATACCTTCAATTAGCGAACTTCCCGGCGTTCCCTGACAGGAAGAGATTTTCACATTCAGGCCTTGGCTAGCGCAAATTCTTCCGCTGTCGCAGTTTGAGGCGTACGGCACGGAGGTTGGCATGCCGTATTCAAATTGCGCTCAGAAGAGTTCGTATGAAACAGGCCATCGGTGTACATCTGCGAAAGGCTTTTAGAGTTGGCGACGTTCCTAATCAATTACCCGATGCAATACCAAGCGGAGTTGATTTGGCAAAAAACGTCTAGTCACGCAAACCATTCTTACTTGGCAGTTGCGCGATCACCGCTCAACAGAGACGCGACCCGTGCTCGCATTGCGTAGCGAGTTGCCGCTCCGTCATTCAATGGCGGGAAAACCCCTTTCCGATCTCAAGTCATCCTCGTGGATTTTAGTTTTTCTCAAAATCTCTAAACGTTTTCGGAGAACACGCCCTCACGCTTTGTCCGTTGGGGTCACGAACTGAAATCGTTTTGGAAAATAATTTGCATCCAAGTGCGGATTTTTCTTGCATCGCCAAAGAATATCCGTATTCTGCAGATTGCGAACTCGCGCCAAACACGCCAGAAAGAGCGCGAGGGTCGCTGTGTGGAGGACGCGACAATAAATTGAGTACAGTATCCCTCCCAGCCCAATTTCCTGCCCGGGCGATTCCCCAAACAAGACGCACTGCCAAGCTAACACTCTGGCCGCTAGTGGCGGCGACCTTCTTCATGGTGTCAGGCGGAACTTATGGCACCGAAGACATCATTCATGGCGCGGGCTACGGTCTTGGAATTTTGCTGCTGTTGCTGACGCCGCTAATCTGGAGTCTGCCGACCACCTATATGATAGGCGAGCTTTCGGCGGCACTTCCCGCAGAGGGCGGTTTTTACGCCTGGGTCCGGCGGGGCCTGGGAAATTTCTGGGGATTTCAAGAAGCGTGGCTCTCGCTAGTCGCCAGTATTTTTGATATGGCAATCTATCCGACATTGTTCGTGGCGTATCTTTCCAGACTGATTCCCTGGTTCGGGGTGGGACATCGTGGCGTTATGGTTGGCTTGGGTGTTGTGACGGTTTGCGCGCTGATGAACATAGCGGGCATTCGTGTTGTCGCGACAACTTCGCTCTGGCTGTTCTTTCTGCTGTCCGCGCCATTCGCGCTCATTATTCTGATCGCACCGACCAAAATAGGGGCGCTCTCGGGTGTGACCACAGCGCCTACAACCTCCACGGTAGGATTGGTTGGCGGGCTGCTGATCTGCATGTGGAACTACATGGGGTGGGACAACGCGTCCACGATTGCGACGGAAGTGAAGCGACCGCAGAGAACGTATCCGCGAGCGATGCTTGTCGCGGTCGCAGTCGTTTCGTTGAGTTACGTTCTGCCGTTCGCGGCGATGTGGTTGACGGGAGTGCCGTCATCAGCGTTTGAGACCGGATCGTGGGCTGACCTCGCAGGGATGATGGGTGGCTTAGTAGGCGGCCCATTGGTGGCGCGCGGGTTCCGCGTGGCGCTAGTGCTGGGCGGAATGATGAGCGCTTTCGGAATGTTCAATGCGCTGGTAATGAGCTACTCGCGGCTGCCTCTGGCTATGTCGCAGGACGGGATGCTGCCGGCAGTGTTTCAAAAGCTGCATCCGAAGACCCGTGCTCCGTGGGTGGCGATCGTAGTTTGCGCGGCCGGATGGGCCATGTGTCTGGGCTTGGGATTCGAACGGCTGGTGACTATAGACATTTTATTGTACGGCATGAGCCTTACGCTGGAATTCGTAGCGCTGGTGGCGCTTCGCATCAAGGAGCCGAATCTGCGCCGGCCGTTCAAAGTTCCGGGCGGTCTGCCTGGCGCCATCTTATTGGGCGTTTGCCCCGTGGGGCTGCTTGGCTTTGCGATGGTTCACGGTGAGTCCGAACATATTTTCGGCATGAACGGGCTTGCTTTTGGCCTTCTTCTGATTATCGGCGGATTTTTGGTCTACTGGGGAAGTGCCGCTGTGAAGAAGGATCGGTGGGCTTCCACCGCCGTCAAATCGCGCAAAGCTGCTTAGCGTTTATCGCAAAGGCGAATTCACCGTTTCCTCCTAAGTAATTGCTGCGGATTACCTCCTAATCATTTAACCTCGCCGCAGGCGTGACGAAGCAGACAAATACTTACGATTACATAATTGTGGGTGCGGGTTCGGGCGGGTGTGTTCTGGCCGCTCGACTAACAGAAGATCCAAACGTGAGCGTCTTGCTACTTGAGGCGGGCGCTGCGACTACGCCGAGAGAATCGCGGATACCGGCCGCTTTTTCAAAATTGTACAGAACTGCCGTGGACTGGAATTATTCCACGGAGCCTGAACCGCACTTGAACGGGCGGCGGCTTTATTGGCCTCGCGGGAAAATGCTGGGCGGGTCGAGCGCGATCAACGCCATGATTTATATACGCGGAAATGCGCTTGATTACGACCATTGGAAAAGTTTGGGGAACCCTGGTTGGGGATTTACGGACGTCCTGCCTTACTTCAAAAAGTCCGAGAACCAAGCGCGCGGCGCTTCTGCGTATCACGGCACCGGTGGTCCATTGTACGTGGCGGATCTGCGATACGTAAACATTCTGACGCGCGCGTTTTTAACTGCCGCCGGTGAGCTTGGAATACCGAGCAATCCGGACTTCAACGCGGAAGGTCAAAACGGCGTTGGTCTATATCAAGTGACGCAGCGGAATGGCAAGCGTCATGGCGCGGCCGACGCTTATCTGAATTCGGCTCGCCGGCGCGCGAACCTATCGGTATTGACCGGCGCACATGCAACGCAAGTGTTGATGGAAAAAGGACGGGCAGTGGGGGTCGCTTATATTCGTGATGGCGTTTCGGAGGAAGCGCGCGCTGATGGCGAGACGATTCTTTCGGGCGGTACGATCAATTCGCCGCAACTGCTGTTGCTCTCGGGAATCGGGCCAGCGGATGAAATCAAAAAAAACGGCATAAAACCGGCTTATGACCTGCCCGGTGTGGGCAAAAATCTTCAAGATCATGTGATGGTTTCAGTCGGCTATATTTGCACCAAACCGGTAACACTCGCGAGCGCCGAGTCAGTGCCGAATCTTTTGAGGTATTTTTTGTTCAAACGCGGGCCGCTGGTATCGAATGTGGCGGAAGCGGGAATATTTCTGCGCACAGAGAGCGGACTGGTTGAACCGAATCTACAACTTCTGTTTGGCTCGGCTTATTATGTGAACCACGGGCTCACACCGCGAAAGGAACACTGCTTTGGCTTCGGGCCCACGCTGATTACCCCGGAAAGCCGAGGCGAAATTTCTCTGCGTTCGACGAGTCCGCTGGCGCCACCGGCAATCCGTGCAAACTATCTTTCTACCGAAGCGGATATGCGGGTCGTTGTCCACGGGGTTCGGCTTTCGCGGCAGCTCGCGCACTCAAAAGCATTTGAAGCTTACCGCGGGAACGAGTTGCATCCGGGAACGAATGCGCAAACCGACGCTGAAATTGCTGAATTCGTCCGGCGGGAGGCGGAGACGCTTTATCATCCGGTGGGAACTTGCAAAATGGGAAATGATTCGATGGCGGTGGTGGATGCGCGGCTGCGCGTCCGCGGAATCGAAAAATTACGGGTGGTGGACGCATCCATTATGCCGCGGATCATTGCGGGGAACACAAATGCTCCGACAATCATGATTGCGGAGAAAGCTGCAGACATGATTCGAGAGGATGCTTAATCGTCAGCGAATTCCCTTCTTGGCGGCTGGAGATTTCTTCATTTCTGCTATCCTCTTTTGCGTGCGAAATTCATTTCTACTAGTAGCAATTTGTTTCCTGGCGAGTGCTTTTGTTCCAACCGCAACACCGCGGTGGACCAATAGCAGTTTGCAGGCTTCGGCTCCGCCCTTGCCGCAGCAGGGACAGCCGGCATTAAACGTACCACCGCAACAAGCTGTTCCACCGCCGGGCGTTCCGCCGCAAGCAAGTCCACAGCCTCCTGCCCATACCGGACCGGTGATCGTAATCGATCCCGCGCACGGAGGAACCGATACAGGAGCGCGCGGACAGAACGGAGTGATTGAAAAAGATTTGGTTCTGCTCATGGCTCGAATCACGCGGTACGCGCTGGAACGCGAGGGATTTCGAGTGGTGATGACACGGAATGATGATTCAAATCCGTCGTATGACGACCGTGCGGCTGTCGCTAATGCTTATCGCGACGTGATTTTTATCAGCTTTCATATTTCTTCGACGGGAACGCCGAGCACGGCGCGAGCTTATTTTTACAAATTCTCCGAAACGCCGCCAAACGCCAGCGCAATAACTGCGAATGCAAACACCCTTCCGATCACACCGGCAAAAACAACCAGCTTGTTGGGGTGGGAGGACGCGCAACGTCCTTTTACAGGTGCCAGCCATCGTTTAGCGGATATTCTGCAGGCGGATTTGACGCTGCGGTTTTCGGGATCGCCGGCGGGAGCTTCTGGAGTGGCAGTCCGAGGATTGCGCTCGGTAGCGGGCACGGCGGTGGCAATTGAACTTTCTAACGTTGCTGTGTCGGATCGGAATCAACTGGTGGAAATGGCCGAGCCGGTGGCGACCGCCGTTGTACACAGCATCACCGCGATGCGACCGTCTGGCGGGCAATCGGGACTTCCAGGGACGAGATAGATGCCACGCAACCTGAAAATCACGTTAGCGATTCTGAGCGTGGCCGTGCTGATTGGTTTGATCAGCTTGCGCAGCCTGCATCGGCGAATCACGGGGCTGAAAGACAGCCCCACCAGCGAAGAACGAGCCAGACGCGATTTGCTGGCAACGACGACTCCAGCGCCAACAGATGCGAGAACGCAGACAAAGATTTTCTGGGCTGCCGGGCCAGATAAAATCGCGCCGGTTCAAGTAGCTTTGGCACTCTCAGCCGATCCGGTGAAACGCGCCAAGCAAGTGTTGAACGAACTTATCACCGACGCGCCTGCCGCAGACCAGCGCACACTTCCGGCCGACGCAGTAGTGTTGGGCTTTTATATATTGCCTGACGGAACGGCTATCGCAGATTTCTCCGAAGCGCTTGCTTCGGAAACGCCGTCAGGAATATTGAGCGAACAAATGGCGGTTGATTCGATTAAGAGCACGCTGGAAAGTAATGTGCCGGGGCTCAGCCGACTGAAAATATTGATACATGGTCAGGAAGTAGAAACTTTGGCAGGACATGTGGACCTGACGGGATTCTTCGATCTAACTCCTGCAAGTGCGCAAAGTCCAATCACGCCTCCGCCAAGCGCTACTCCGGGCACTCCGAAGAAGTAATGAGGAGTTTTGGCGTTTACCAAGTGTTGACACCTGCGGCGGTAGTCGTCACACTTAACGCCGAAGATCGAGCACGCCAGTTTTAAATCAAGAAAGGAGTTTTATTTTGCGAGCTGACGGACGCGCCGCCGATCAACTGCGGCCAGTGAAAATTACCCCGGATTTTATCCCACATGCGGAAGGCAGCGCACTGATTGAAGCAGGGCAGACGCGCGTAATCGTGACTGCCACGCTGGAAGATGGAGTGCCGTCATTTTTGAAAGGTTCGGGCAAAGGCTGGGTAACCGGCGAATACGGGATGTTGCCGCGCTCGACTGAGAATCGCACGCCGCGTGAATCGAGCCGCGGGCGCCAGTCCGGGCGGACGCTGGAAATTCAACGCATGATTGGACGAACGCTGCGTGCGGTGACGGACTTGAAAGCGCTGGGCGAACGAACAGTTTGGATTGATTGCGACGTGATTCAAGCGGACGGCGGCACGCGAACGGCCTCGGTTACGGGAGCGTTTGTGGCGCTGGCGCTGTCGCTCGAGCGCATGGTGGCTGGCGGAATGCTGCGGAAAGTGCCGTTAATTGATTCGCTGGCGGCTATCAGTGTGGGGATTGTGAAGGATGAGTTGTTGCTCGATCTCGCCTATGAAGAAGATTCGCGAGCGCAAGTGGATATGAACGTGGTGATGACAGGAAGCGGAGAATTTGTGGAAGTGCAAGCAAGCGCAGAGGGACGGCCGTATACTCAGCGCGAACTCGAATTACTGCTCGCGTTGGCAGCGGGAGGAATTCGAAAGCTTACACAGGCACAACACGAATTGCTGCACATGGATTTTGCGAGTCACGCGCGGTAACAATGCGGCACGCGGAGTATCGCGCGACATGAAACTGTTTTTGGCGTCTTCTAATCCCGGAAAGCTGCGCGAGTATCGCGAGCTCTCCGGCGAATCCGGAATTGAGCTCGCCGGTCTGTCAAATTTTCCCGAAATCGACGAGTTTGAGGAAACGGCTCCGACGTTTGCGGAAAATGCAGCCGGAAAAGCACAGCATTACAGCCAATTTACTAGCGAATATGTTTTGGCGGATGATTCGGGGCTGGTGGTTCCTGCGCTGGGCGGCGCGCCAGGAGTGCTGTCGGCGCGTTATGCTGGGCCGAATGCCACGGATCAGGATCGCGTCAACAAGCTCCTGCACGAAATGAAAGGCAAGAAGGGTGACGAGCGTCGCGCAAAATTTGTTTGCGTTACGGCGGTTGCGAAGCAGGGGTGCGTGTTTGCGGTGACTTCCGATTCCGCGGAAGGCTTAATCACGGAAGCGCCGCGCGGCGCCAACGGATTTGGTTATGACCCGGTTTTCTTGTTCCCGGAACTGGGCCGGACCTACGCGGAGCTTGGCAGCCAGGAGAAAAATATTTATAGTCACCGGGGGAAGGCCTTTAGAAGTATGCTTGGGGTTCTGGCTATCCGATAGTTGCCACTTTTGGGCCAGTGGTAGCGTCTAATGCAGGTGCGACCCCGCAGGCTCTCGCCATTTTTGCGTTAGGCTGCGGAAGGCTCGCATTACTTCCTGGGTGAATTATGGCGACTCCGCGTACCGCGATTGTTCTACAACCGTCACTGCTTGCAAGGCTACAGGAAGCGCGCGCACGCACGGATAATCTTTTTACGCTTCTGCCCCCCAATTCTTTCTACGATCGGCCTATCCCTGAGAGACATCGACTGATTTTTTATTTGGGACATCTGGAGGCGTTTGACCGGAACCTGCTGAGTGGCGCACTGGGGTTGCAATCACAAGACAAGGCGCTGGACAAGCTTTTTGCGTTTGGAATCGATCCAGTTGACGGCGGATTGCCGACGGACGTCCCGAGCGATTGGCCGAACATTGGAGTGGTGGAGAGATACAAACGCGATGTGCGCGAACAGCTGGATTCGAAGTTGCGCGACCGGAACGGAGTGAGTTCACGAGAACCGGCGCTGCTGGATGGAACACTACTGCAGGTTGCAATCGAACATCGACTGATGCACGCCGAAACTCTCGCTTACCTGCTGCACAATTTGCCGGTTGACAGAAAAACACCGCAGCCTTTGCCGTCGGCAGATTCAAGCCCTTCGCCAGAACAACGGCAAGCGCCGATACCCGCGGGAAGCGCTACGCTCGGACAGAACAAAGGCACGGATGGAGCGTTCGGTTGGGACAACGAGTTCGAGGCGGAGGAAATTTTCGTTCCGGGTTATTCGATCGATGTTTTTCCGGTGACGAATAGCGAGTATTTGAGGTTTGTTCAAGCCGGTGGTTACGAGGATTCGAAATACTGGACGCCGGAAGATTGGGCGTGGAAAACTCAGCAAGGACTTGAACATCCATTTTTCTGGGCGCGCAGGGGTGATGCGCATTCCCCGACGGCTTCCGCGTCTGATCCTGCGACGCAATGGAATTATCGCGCGATGTTTGGGACGATGCCGCTGCCGGAGTCGTGGCCAGTTTATGTAAGTCACGCGGAGGCTTCGGCGTTTGCGAGATGGGCCGGGAAGAAGTTGCCGACGGAGGCACAGTGGCATCGCGCGGCCTACGGGACGCCAGAGGGGGGCGAGCGAATGTACCCGTGGGGCGACGCGCAGCCCGAAAACCATCATGGAAACTTTCATCATCAGCGCTGGGACCCAACTGCGGTGGATGCGCATTCCGCCGGGGCTAGCGCGTTCGGCATTTTCGATCTCTTAGGCAATGGCTGGGAATGGACGTCCACGCTGTTCGGCCCGCTGAACGGGTTCGCAGCCTTTCCATTTTATCGCGGGTATTCCGCGGATTTTTTTGACGGCAAACATTTTGTTATGAAGGGTGGCTCGGCGCGCACGGACGCTTGCATGGTGCGGCGATCGTTCCGGAATTGGTTTCAACCGCATTATCCGTACGCATATGCCACGTTCCGTTGTGTGGAGGAATAGAAATGGCAACCGCTCCGCGAATGGCACCCGCAACTTCAACGGTCGCAAGTCAGGCTTTGGCTGAATTTTCGTCAGACGTAATCGTCGGGCTCGGACAGCCCGGGCAGAAAGAGCTGCCTTCAAAATATCTATACGATGAAGTTGGCTCGGCACTCTTCGATGTAATTTGCCTGCTGCCCGAGTATGGATTGAGCCGGGCTGGGATGCGCTCGCTGAAGCGGTACGCTCCCGACATAATTAATTGTCTGAATGGATCATTCGTGGTGGCTGAACTAGGAAGCGGTAGCGGAGCAAAGACGAGGTTTTTGCTGGAGGCGCTTTCGCGGCGCCAGCGCGTGAATTATTACCCCATCGACATTTCAGGCAGTGCATTGCACCGTTGCCAGAAGGAACTTGGCGAGATGGACCGCGTTAGCATTGTTGGTTTCGAGCGGGCTTACCTGGACGGTTTGCAGGAAGTTGCGGCACGGCGGCGGGAGGGCGAGCATCTTTTGGTTCTATTTCTCGGCAGCACGATTGGAAATTTTGACCGACCCGCCGGCGACCAGTTTCTCCGCGAAGTGCGCAAGATTCTGATTCCCGGCGATGCGCTGTTGTTAGCCACCGACCTGGAAAAACCGATTCCGCAATTACTGGCGGCGTATGACGATGCGGCGGGCGTTACCGCGGCGTTTAACAAGAATCTTCTTGCGCGCATCAATCGCGAACTGGACGGGAATTTCGATCTCTCGCATATTCAGCACATCGTGCGATACGACGAGGCAGAGCGGCGGGTTGAAATGCACTTGCGTTCAACAAAGTGGCAACGCGTGACGCTTCGCAAGGCTCCATTCAGCTTCCTGTTGCGCGAGGGTGAAACAATCTGGACGGAAAGTTCGCACAAATACAATCCCCAGGAAGTTCCGCAAATGGGCGAACGCACTGGCTATCGCTGTGCGGGGCAATGGTTCGATACGGAGTGGCCGTTCGCGCAAAACCTTTTCTTCGCGGTGTAGGCTACAGTACTTCACCGCTTATTTCCGGAAAGAATGGTGTGCGGATGGAAGCTCGGCCATCCGTGATATAGTTTTTCGCTGAATGGCGAAAAAATCGAAAAAAATAGCCAAGAAAAAGGCCTCGGGCACCCGTGGTGTGCTGAAATCTAGGCCCGCCAAGGATGTGGGACGCGGCAGCGGAATGCGCGGCACCAACCCGGAGCGCGTTAGCCTGATTTTAAAGAAACTCGACGAAGCCTATCCGGATGTGACTTGCGCCCTTACCCATGAAAATCCATTTCAATTGCTGATATCGACGATTCTTTCGGCGCAATGCACGGACGTTCGCGTGAATCAAGTGACTGAAACGCTGTACAAGAAATATCCGAGCGCGAAAGCGTTCGCCTACGCCAATCCCGCAGAATTGGAACAAGACATCCGGCCCACGGGCTTTTTTCGCAACAAAACAAAATCGATCATGGGCGCAAGCAAGCAGATCGTTGAAGAACTTCACGGCGAAGTACCGAAGTCGATGGATGAGCTTCTAAAGTTACCAGGTGTGGCGCGGAAGACCGCGAACGTGGTGCTAGGAACGGCATTCGGGATTGCTTCTGGAGTGGTGGTTGACACACACGTGCTGCGCGTGTCGAGACGTCTGGACCTGACAAAAAATGTGGATCCCAAGAAAGTTGAACAGGATTTGATAAAGGTGATTCCACGCGAAAAATGGATTTTGTTTTCGCATCAGCTAATTTGGCATGGTCGAAGAGTATGCCAAGCACGCAGGCCCAAGTGCCTGGAGTGCAACCTCGAGCGAATCTGTTACTCGAAAGACAAAACCGTTTAAGCCAGTTCGTCCAGACACTCAATCGGGCTTCTTTGAGTCAGCCGATCCTTCGCCGATAACTTTTTCCTGGGCGGATATCTCGACGCGTTCGCGTTTGACATCGAGGCGAATCCTCGCGAAAAAACTCATATAAACATTGGCGACCCAAACCAATGCGAAGCCAGCAATCAGATAACCGCGCCAATCTGTGAATAACAGTTTGAAGCGCGTCACAACCAGGAAAAAGGCGGTGACCCAGTGGCTGAAGCAATATTCACATGTGAAAAGGTAAAAAAACTTCCGCTGTAGAAGCGTGTGACGTTCTTTGCTGTTTTTTTCGCACCAGCGACGAGCTTCGCTGAATACTTCTTCGTGCGTGATGGTCCAAGCCACCGAAGCGATAGGAATCGCGAGGATAAATAGCGAGAACAACTGTGCCGATAATGGCATTGCTGTTCGATGCTTTTGAAGAGGCTAATGGAGCGGAAATAATCCTAGAACTCACGATGCGTCATCAAACTCGCCGATTGGCGGCGAATTGCGACGCGAGAACATTCATAAAAATCTAAGGACTTCGCTGTATTGATGAGGAGGAAGGCTGGCGTAACCTAAAGATTCAGAGGGAACGTGTGCCGGTAATGGGCGGAGAGCTCTCTGCTGAAAAAAGTCTGGGAGGCGGACATGACTGACAAGAACATGGCTGTTTTTGGCGTGTATTCAAGCCGCGAACAAGTGGGCCGCGCAGTGGAACAATTTCAATCCGCGGGTTTCCGTGATACGGATATCTCTGTTGTTCTTTCAGGCGGACAAGGGGCGGCCACTGTGGAGCATGTGGAAGCACGCGAGCCTAAAAACGCGAATGAGAAAGTTAAGGACCTCACGTCCAAAGAGACCAAGGATATCAGTTCGGGAAAGTCGACGGATGTTGACGCAAAAGATACAAAAGCTCCGCAGGCGGCCGCGACGGGAGCAGGAATTGGGGCCGCTTTAGGAGGCTCTCTCGGGCTAGTGGCGGCCCTTTCCGCAATCGCCATTCCCGGAATTGGAGCTTTGTTCATTGCCGGACCTTTGCTGGGGGCGTTCGCCGGCGCGGCGGCGGGCGGTGCGGTCGGCGTTCTTGTCGGCGTGGGAATTCCAGAGGATGAAGCCAAGCTCTATGAAGATCGCTTAAAAAAGGGAGGGCTTCTCGTCTCAGTTCACACGGAAACGCGCGACGAAGCGGATCGCGCGCGCGCAATCTTTCAGCAAACCGGCGCTACCGATATCGCCGCAACTCACGAAGCAAGGCCCGACCCAGTCGAGACAAAGGGCATTCCTCGGGCCGCCGGCCGTTAGCTTCTAGCCGAATCAATTCGGGAAAACGGTCCAGAAGAGCGAGTTTCGTCAGGACTTCGGGGAATCCTGAAACGCTTCGGGGGGATCGAGAGAGGCCGCCTTCCAGAAGGAGGCGTCAGACATCGATCCGTCCTGGAGCGACTTTACGCTCTCCATCGTAGCTGCGATTTGACCTCCATCAGCAGCATCGAAAACCACTACAACTCCATAAACTTTCTGATCGGACGAGGCGGTATCTTTATAAGCTTTGAGTAGCAGATATTTTGCGAACTTTCTTTTTTCGGCTGGGGTGGATGAAGCTCCCTGCGCCGGCTCAACCCAAACTACTCTTACTGTTTTCCCCTGCAAAGGATCCCATTTTCCGCTGAAAGTGTTGGTTTCTTCTTTCGTAACCTTGAAGAGATCGGCATTCGGGGGCGACGCTACCGCAGCAGCGGCTTTCGTTCCGGTAGGACCACCGTAACTCGAAGGCAATTCCACTTGTGAGCGCCGCATCCAACCGCGGGATGCGCCGGAAATCTCCACGTGCACCCACGCGCCCTCCAGACCAAGGATTTGAAATTCGTCTTCTTCGTCTGCGGTAAGCAAAACTTGAGCGCCTTCTTCGGGCTTGGAGAAAATCGATACCCCCGGCTTTTTCACGATTACCAAATCGACGGGGCGGACTTGATTCCGCTGGATCTCTTCCAGGCCTTTTATATCGGCGCTGATCTGGCGTGCTTTTTCTTCCGTGATCGCGCGGCGAGCTTGAATGGATTCCAAACTTTCGCCCGCCGAAGTTCCTGCTGGCAGGCTCGTAGCACGACTGGGTTGCGCTGGGGGCGCATTCTTGTTTGACGATGATTCCCCAGCGGCTGACGCGGGTGGATAGTTAGCCGCAGGTTGCAAAGCTGCCGGAGCGGCAGCGATGGCCGGCGTTTTCGAGCCGGGCTGGCCGGTCGCCGGAGGCGTGTATAGAGGCCCGGCTGGTGGAACGCGGATCGTGGACCCCGGGGCATGCGGAGAGGCCTTATGTGCCAAGGCATCTTCGATGCGGTCGAGCAAGTCGGTCTCCACGTGGCCGTTGGAATTTAGTTCACGATAGCCGGAGCGCGCCGATTCCGGGTCGGTGAACCAAGCCGTGATTTTCGAAGTGACTTGTACCGTGGCACCACCGTTAGCAGCGGGGAGCACTTGAAGGGTGCAAACGTAGTAGCCGCGTTCGTAGCCCTTGAGGGGTTGATCGCCAACATCGACAAAGCCTTCGAGAATGGGGAGTCGACCGCTGGAGGAAGACTTCAAATCATCCACTACCTGCTGAACCTCTGATATCGGGTTGGAGAAAGTGCGTGCAACAGGTTTGGCCTGCGCGGAGGCACTGCCGACGATTACGAGGGTGCCCAGTAATAAACGCAAAACAGAAAATAAGGATACGTAAAGTTTTTTCACGGTAAAGGCTCTACCTGGTCTTGCCGCAGCCATCCGCGCTGTCCCTGGTCAGTTTCCACGCCGTACCAATACGGCGTGATGATCTCGATGACAACTTCGGTGCCTTCCGTGAGAGATTGGAGTTTAGCAGCGCGTTGGAACGGAGCGGCCTTGAGTTCAGTGTTTGGGTTTCTGACTCTTACTTCAACGTCGTGGCGCAGCTGGTGGGCGCGAGCTTGCAAGTCTTTCAGCGAAGCTTCCGCGGAGTTGAGGCGGGCGAGTTCCTGGTCGCGTACTTTCGCTGCGGCGCGCGCCTCGTCATCCTTCTGTCTTTGTTTCACCAGTTCCGCCGTCTGTTGTTCTTCTCTGTGAATCTGAAGCAGATGCGAATTGATTTCGGCAAATTCGCTGGTTTCGACGGTAGTGTCGGAGGGATGTACTTTGTGCATGGCGTCTTCAACAAACACCGCGTCGATCTGCAGGTGCGTCCGATTGGCTGAAACAGCCTGGACTACATATCGAACGGTGATGGTACCCATATCGTTTGGGTTCTTGAAATGTTTCGGGGAGAGAGCTCCGCGACGAATCTTGTAGAAAGCGTGGCCAGGGCCTTGCCAAACTCCATAATATGCGGAGGATGTCGCGGATTCGGCTTCTGTCAGGTTGTCCTCGCGCGCATACACCGAGGTGCCGTGAATGATCTGATCATCAGCGACAGCCTGAACCGCCCTGATGACATCTTCTTCTGTCGCTTTTAAATCGATTGCAAAACCTTCCGACTCCGAAGCTTTCTGAATTGAAAACGGCGAAGGATTCGCTTGCGTTATGAGCGGGGCAAAAAAAACAAAAAAGAAAAAGACGCGCCAATAAGAGTGTTGTGATGTTTGAGTCATTGGATGGTCAAATTCGTCCGACGGCTCGGCGCAAAGACGTGACCAATGCCGAAATTCCGCGGAGGCCCGGCATGCTATCGCTGTTTTCCCCATTCCGCGCTATTGTATCTGAAAGTTTGTTCAAATGAGCCGCGACGATTGGACCGACTTTTAGCGGGTGGTTTGAATGGTCGGACATTCCGCCGAACCGTTCGTGGCCTGATGAGGTAAAATTGTGGCAGAAATCGCGTGGAATTACGCGAATAAACGAGTGCCGAATCCAGTGATCGAGCCGGTTGAAATAGAACAAAATGCGGAATGGCAAGGTCCACGCATTTTGGTGGTGGACGATGACGCCGAGCTGTGCGAGTTGGTGGCCGAGTACCTGATCCCAGAAGGATTTCAAGTGGATTCGGTGTACGACGGCGTGCAAGGTGTGGATCGTTCCCTTTCCGGTGAGTATTCCTTGGTTATTTTGGATGTGATGCTTCCTGGAATCCAGGGGTTTGAAGTGCTGCGGCAAATTCGAGCGAAGTCGCGGTTGCCCATCATTATGCTGACTGCCCGCGGCGAGGATGTGGACCGAATCGTCGGCTTGGAAATTGGAGCTGATGACTATCTTCCGAAACCGTTCAATCCGCGCGAGCTCGTCGCACGCATACAGGCGGTTCTGCGACGAAGCATGCAGACCTCGCCGCCGATCTCCGACCGAGTTATTTTGGGCGACGTGGAATTAGAAGTTCGCGCTCGCACGGTGCGCCGTGGGAGGAATGGAGTAGATCTTACCTCGCTCGAATTTGACATTCTGGCTGCGTTTATGAGGAAACCCGGTCAGGTAATCACCCGAGAAGAACTAGTGAAAAGCGTGCTGGGGCGCGACTTCGTGCCGGTCGATCGCAGCATTGATGTACACATCAGCAACCTGCGGAAGAAATTAGGGCCCGCTCCGGATGGAGGCAATCGCATACGGAACGTACGGAGCGTGGGCTACATTTATGCGATACCGGGGACGTCGAAAAAACGCTAGGTTAAAAGATGCGAACCTTATTCCTTAAGATTTTTCTTTCCTTCTGGCTGGCCATGGTTTTGGTGAGTGGCACGCTGATTTATTCGGTGGTGACCACCCAATCGGTGTTTACGCTAAATCGATCCGAGCAGTCGGACAGAACGTTGATTCCAATCGTAGCTGCTCGCGCCGCGGACGTCCTGGACGATCACGGCATGGGAGCGCTGGCGGATTATCTTAGCTCCCTGCAAACGACGTTGAGTTGGCAGGCTTATCTATTTGACGATGAAGGCAAGGAAATCCTATCGCAGCCTACACCCTCCGAAGCTGATGCCATCGCGCAAAGAGCTCTGCAAGCGAACGAGACCGAGTTCTTGGTATCACACGGAATTAAATATGTTGCGAGAAGAACGACTGGGTCGACAGGGACTCGCTACGTCTTCGTGACGGCGATGAAACTTCAATCGGTGGCCAGCGTGCTGCGGGCGCCGTTGGGAGTTCAAATTCTGCGTGGAACAACAATTCTTTTGATCGCGGGGCTGGTGTGCTTTTGGCTGGCGCGTTATATCACCGCGCCTATACGACATTTGCGCACCGCGACGCACCGTCTGGCGACTGGAAACCTTTCGGCACGAGTAGGCGGCTACGATGAAAGGCGAAAGGATGAACTTGCGGACCTGAGCCGCGACTTCGACCACATGGCGGAACAGATCGAATCGTTATTGAAATCGCAACGCCGGCTGATTTCCGATATTTCTCACGAGCTTCGGTCGCCGCTCACTCGCTTGTGCGTGGCGTTAGGCCTTGCGCGCCGACACGCCAGCCCAGAATTTTCCAGCGCCCTTGACCGAATTGACTTGGAATCGGAGCGCCTGAATCATTTAATAGGCAGCCTGCTCGAGCTTGCCAGGCTAGAAAGCGGGGCACAGGTTTTGGAGGGAGAAGCGATCGAACTTCATTCGCTTCTACACGAGATCGTCGCCGATGCAGACTACGAAGCACAGAGCCGCAACCGGCATGTGCGGATTGTGTCCGCGGATGCTTGCATGGTGAACGGCGACGCGCAATTAGTGCGTGCCGCGGCCGAGAACGTGATTCGTAACGCGCTCAGCCATACTGAGGAAGGCACTTGCGTCGATGTCAGCTTGGACTTCGCGTCTGGCTCGAACAGCCAAAGTGCGGTGATACGGGTGCGCGACCGCGGCAAGGGCGTGCCGGAAGAATCTCTAGCGGACATCTTTCTCCCCTTTTATAGGGTGGGCGATGCTCGCGAAAGGTCGGCTGGCGGTTCAGGTCTAGGACTTTCGATCACCGACCGCGCCGTACGTCTCCATGGCGGGAGCGTTAAGGCCGAAAACTGCAAAGATGGCGGCCTAATCGTCGAGCTGCAATTCCCTGCAGTAACAAGCGATAAGGAACCTGCACAGGACGCTATCCCCTTAACCTCGCAAGCCTAAGCTCAAACCCTCCGATTCAGAGACCGGTTTTCTCATCTGCCTCACCGGATCGGCCCACAACTTGACCAGCAAGACTTGGCTCAACCGCGCGGTTCGGGTCGGGAAGTCCCCCGCTTGGAGTGTACGGCGGGAGCACTTATACAGGAATTCCTGTATGTAAGACCCAAGGTTGAGATTGTGAAGAAATGTTAATTTTTGTTCTTGTGTTCTTCCATCTGAAAGAGTATTTTCTAGGCGTTTTGCGGAATCTGAGGGGCGCGCTGTTGCTAGATCTTCTCAAGGACGCCGAATTGCTGCATCATTGCAAGTGGCGGCAAGAGTTTTTTTCAAAGTGCAAATTCAACTTCCGCAATTGCTCTTCCTCACCTTTTTCCGAATTCAACGATGCAAATTACAACCATTCTGACAGCTTGAATAGGAGGCTGTATGTATAAGTGGTTTGCAAATGGTGCGGACCGAACCCGGAAATCGTGGGTACGTCCATTAGTCACCTGCGCGCTGCTGATGCTGGCGATTGTGATCGGCGATTGCCGGACGGTGAGTGCCTTGCCGACTGGCAAAGTGATGGCGATTCCAGCGTTCGCGCGCAAATATGGATTGCCTTGTTCCGCGTGCCACACGGCTTGGCCGGAGCTGAATAACTTTGGCATGGTTTTCCGCGACAACGGCTATCAATTAATGAACGATCGCGATTCACCGATTTGGCAAAACCCGTCCTATTTCCCTATAACTTTCCGGATCACTCCTCAGTGGCATCGAGAGAGCACCAGCAACCAACCGGTTGACTCAATTCCGGGAGGCGGGACGGGATCTACTTTGGTGTCCCGCAACGTGACCCAGGCTGGATTTGACCTGTCCGGAATGGATCTATGGTCGGCTGGAACGCTCTACAAGAATATTTCCTTCCAACTGCTGCCGTCGTCAGACTCGTTCGCAGTTTGGCACTTTGAAAGCGCTTGGGTGCGCCTTGATAATATAAAGGGATCTTCTTGGCTCAACTTTAAGTTTGGAAGGTTCGAGCTAGACAACTTGATTTCTGAGAAACGATTCCTGTTCCTCTCCGGTAACGGCGGCCTCTACCAAGTCTATCATTTCAATGTCCCGGGTAGCGTTAACGACTTCGGAATTGGCGACAATCAAATTGGGATGGAGTTGATGGGGCACAATGCCGACAGCTCCATGCGATACTCTGTCGCTCTTCTTAGTAGCAATGAAGGCGGGACGGGCCTAACGGAATCCAACCTTCCGGGCGGTCTGCCGTCAAACCGAAGCTTCGACGGTTACATGGCCTTCACCAAGTCTTTCAACGCTGGAAGCTGGGGTTACGAGCAATTCCAAGCTTACGCCTACGTCGGTCAGAGAGGGACGTTTTACCAGACGACCTCCGCGGGCGGTGCCGGTCCTGTCCCGTTGGTCGCGTTGGGGAATGAACCTTTTTATCGTGTAGGTTTTGCCGGCCAACTTCACTTCAAAAATCTAGAGTTGCTACCCTACTTTATGCACGGCCACGACAGTGCGTATCTAGGAGCGGGCATACCGGATACCATCGGCCTGCCGGTAGGAGCAAAGGCACCGACGTTTAATGGTGGGTTTATTGAGGGGCAATATTTCGTAAACCCGCAGCTTGTCTTCTTCGGACGTTTCGAGAAGATAGATGTAGGACAACAAGCATTTGTTAATGAAGGATCCGTACCTGGCAACTATGGCAACGTGACAGCCTACTCCGCAGGCTATCGGTATTACCCAATTATGTTCAGCCGTGCAGGATTGGCCTGGCACAACGAGTATTCCATCTCCAAATCTATCGGTATCGTACCCGAAAGCGGCGATGGAACTGGCTTACCTCCGCTTTTGCCGACCAATGGTGTCTGGAGCAGCAGCATATTTATCGGATTTGACTTCGACTTCTAGGGACGAGGCCCAAAATGACACTAAAAAACTTTGCTGTGACATTTGTTTTGGGGTCGATGGCTCTGGTAACAGTCGGAGCCACATCCATGCGTGCGCAGTCGCACGTCAACTCAGTTGATCCTTCTCTCGGGGCACCCAGTGTGGCCACGGAAGAGAGCCACGTCAACGGGATGACGGGACACGCTGAAGAGGGTAAGCGTCTCTATCGTCGCTACTGTATCGGCTGCCATGGGCCGGACGGTAACGGCGAAGGGATGAATGCCCAGTGGATCGATCCGAAGCCTCGCGATTTTACCGAGGCTACGTTTAAGTGTCGATCGACTCCCACTGGAACATTGCCCACGGACGATGATCTGTACAACGCCATCACGCGCGGTTTCGTCACAACGAACATGCCGTCGTGGCGGCCATTGACGCCGCAACAACGGGCCGACTTGGTGGCCTTCATCAAGACCTGGTCACCGCGCTGGGCTAAGGAGAAGCCAGGGACACCGCTGAGTATTCCGCCGGAGACGCCTATCACGATCGAAAGCATCCTGCGCGGGCGGCAAACATTCCAGAGGCTGGAATGCTGGAAGTGCCACGGCCCGCAAGGGCATGGCGACGGTCCCTCCGCTGCGACGCTCACGGACGATAAGGGCAATCCAATCCGGCCCTATGACTTCTCTTCGGGCTCGCGCTTCATGTGCGGCGTAACCAATCAAGACCTGTACCGCATTTTCATGACCGGTCTCGACGGGTCCCCGATGCCGTCTTTCGCGGACGTGGTAAAGCCGGATGAAGCCTGGGACTTGGTCCATTTCCTGCGAACTCTGCAACCGCTGAAGACGCAGGAAGCGTCACTTTGGCAGACATACAAGGCTGCGCACGGCGCTGACATCAAGCCGATTGGCCCTGATGCCGCGACCGGCGCACAGTAACTTTTCATATCCTGGAGGACTTTTTATGCGAACCAAGTATTTCCTCGCTCTGACGATTGCTGTTTTGATGGGCGGCGGCATGTTGCTATTCGCAAACCCGCCGGCGGGTTCCGGATCAATCACCGGCAAGATTACCTATACCGGAACACCTCCGAAGATGAAGCCAATCGATATGTCAAAGGAGCCGACCTGTGCAAAGCAGCACGCGACGCCGGTTCTGACGGAGAATGTGGCGACGGGAGCCGGGAACGCACTGCAGTGGGTTGTGGTGTACATCTCGGCAGGGGACCAGGAATCCGCGGCGCCTTCGCAGGCGGAACGGTACGATCAGAAGGGCTGCCAATACATCCCTCATGTTCTACCCATGGTGGCTTCTCAAGAGCTTCAGATTTATAACGACGACCAGACTTCGCACAACATCCATCCGCTGGCGAAAGTGAACTCCGAATGGAATAAGTCGCAGCCACCAGGCTCGCCCCCGATCGACACCAAGTGGGAGAAGCCGGAATTCATTCCGGTGAAGTGCAACATTCACCCCTGGATGCACGGGTACTTCGTAGTACTAAAAACCACGCACTATGCAGTTTCCGGCCCGGATGGCTCGTTCGAGATTAAGGGCCTGCCGGCTGGAAAATACACCGTATCGGCTTGGCAAGAACAATACGGTACACAAACCCAGGATGTAGTTATCAGCGGAAGCGAAAGCAAGACGGCTAACTTTACGTTCAAAGTATTGCCGTACTAACCAGCAGATGGGCCATTGAAACCTTCGTGCCATGGGTGTCGAGTTGTCGCTGGATGTTTGTACAAACGTAAGCTTCGAGGCGATGGAAAATGGGTAAATTGTTTGCGGCAGTTGTAGCCATCATCACGATCATCTCGGTAGCCATCTTTGTGATGCACACTTGGTGGATGCCCATAGATGTTTCGACGACTGGTCCGGCCATCGATCGGCAGATGGATGACACTATGATCGGCGTCGGCGTTCTATTCCTGGCGGGCCAACTGGTGCTCGCAGCCTTCGCCTGGGGATCGAGCAACACGAGCAGCGGACGGAAGATCAAGATCTTTCCTGGCGGAGCCACTCCGCTTGTTGCCGGCGCAATCATCTTAGTCGGTCTCGAGGTTTTAACCCTTACGTTCGTGGGATCGAGGGCTTGGGGCGCCATCTACGTTGCTCCCCCTCCCGCGGATTCCATGAGAATCGACGTGCAAGCCGAGCAGTTTGCGTTTTATTTCAGGTATGCCGGCCCGGATGGCAAGTTTGGCGCGATTCATCCGGATAAGATTGACGATGGCAGCGGGAATTATTTCGGGTTGGATCCGGCGAACGACGTTGCAGCTCGCGATGACATCGTAGTCGGTTCTCTAGAGATACCCGTCAACACGCCGATTTGGCTAACGCTGCATTCGAAGGATGTAGGCCATTCCTTCTACGTGCGCGAGCTACGAGTGCAACAGGACTTCGTGCCCGGACTTGAGATTCCCCTGCACTTCACGGCGACACAAACAGGCAAGTTCGAACTGGTGTGCACTCAGCTTTGTGGTTTGGGCCACTACAACATGAAGGCGTATGTTGAGGTCGTGTCACAAAGCGACTTTCAGCAGTGGTTGAAAACTCAAGCAGGACAGTAGTTCATATTAGACGGTGCTGGCATAGGCCGCAGCATTTCGTTTCACTTCGAGGCGACAATATGCAAGAGACATCCCAACACGCAGTTCATCAGCATGCACCGCCGACAAGCTTCATACGGAAGCACGTGTTCAGCCTCGATCACAAAGTGATCGGCAAGCAATATTACGCCTTGGCGCTGGTGGCGGTTTTTATCGGCATGGTGCTTTCCTGGCTCATGCGCATCCACTTGGCTTGGCCGACTTGGCCTATTCCGGGCCTGGACAAGCTTTCGGCCGTCGGCGCGCCGGGCGGGGTCATGACGCCGGAGTATTACCTGTCGTTGATGACCATGCACGGAACCATCATGGTCTTCTTCGTGCTGACCAATGCGCCCTTCGCGGCCTTTGGAAACTATTTCCTTCCGATCCAAATCGGCGCGGAGGATATGGCTTTCCCGAGATTCAACATGATGTCGTTCTGGACGACATTTGTTGCGTTCCTGGTCATGGTCACTGCGTTTTTTGTCAGCGACGGTCCGCCGATCTCGGGATGGACGGCGTACGCGCCTTTGAGCGCGGTAGGCAAAGACGCAGGCCCGGGCCTCGCGATGGGACAGAATTTGTGGGCAATTTCTATTGCCATCTTCTGCATCGCATCTCTTTTGGGCGCGCTCAACTTCATTGCGACGACTTTGGATCTGCGCACCAAAGGAATGTCGCTGAGCAGAATGCCCTACAGCACGTGGGCTTGGTTTGTAACCGCAGTGATCAGCTTGCTGGCTTTCGCCGTGTTGCTGCCCGCCTGCATTTTATTAATTCTCGATCGGACAGCCGGAACGAGCTTTTTCGTTGCGTCTGGTCTGGTGCTTAGCGACCATCTGCAGCCACATTCCGGCGGCTCTACCCTGCTGTGGCAGCATCTCTTCTGGTTCTTTGGACATCCGGAAGTTTACATCGCGATTTTGCCGTCAATTGGTATCGTGGCGACAATCCTGCCCGTATTTGCACGCAAGCCGCTTTTGGGACCGCGCGCGACCATCGGTTGCATGATAGCCATCGGGTTTTTAAGCTACATGGTTTGGGGCCACCACATGTTCGTGAGTGGCATGAATCCGTTTTCGGCGAATCTATTCTCCGTGCCGACGCTGTTCATCACCATTCCAGCCACGATCCTTACGCTTTTGTTGATCGGCACCGTGTACGGGGCCAAGATGAGGTTCACAACACCCGCACTTTTCTGCCTCGGCTTCATATCGGTGTTCATCAGCGGCGGAGTAAGCGGGTTTTTCCTGGCGCAACCCTCGCTGGACGTTTATTTGCACGCAACATATTTCGTGGTCGCTCACTTTCACTTTGTGATGGCGGTTGCGTCGATCTTCGGCGTCTTTGCCGGCACCTATTTCTGGGCGCCGAAAATGTTCGGTCGCATGATGAATGAGACTCTCGGCAAATGGCATTTCTGGCTGACCTTCATCGGCGTGTATTGCATTTTCATGCCCATGCATTACCTGGGAATGGCCGGAAACGTGCGCCGCTACTCCGCGTTCGTTGACGATTATCTAATACCGCTGATACCCGTACACAAATTCATCACCATCGCGGCGCTAGCCACTGGAGCGGCCCAATTTATTTTTCTATTTAATTTGATCTGGAGCCGGTTCAAAGGACCGATCGCTTCTGAAAACCCCTGGGAGGCGACTTCGCTGGAATGGTCCACCAGTTCCCCGCCGCCGTTCGATAACTTCGGCGGGCGCCACATGGTCGTGTACCAGGGCCCCAATGAATACGGAGTGGAAGGCTTGGACAAGGATTACGTGATGCAAACGTCACCGGAGAAAATCGTAACTCGCTGATCACGCGCGCAAGGGCGCAAAACTGGAGCGAATTTTGTCTGTAGAGGCACAAGCGACTTTGGAGGACGCGAGCAGGGTTGCGCTGGCAACAGAACGCCGGCAGGTTTCGGGTGTGCCGTCAGTGGCAAGCGGTACCCCGACATCGGAAACTGGCATGTGGGTCGTGGTGGCTGCCATTTCAATGTCGTTCGCAGCCTTCACGAGCTCCATGATCGTGAGGCAGGGCTCCTCGGTTGACTGGATGCATTTCCAGTTACCGCGCGTACTTTACGCTAACACCTTGGTCATTCTTGCAAGCAGCCTCACGCTTGAATTGACCCGCCGGCGGATGGCAGCGATTCCGGCCGCATTGCAAGAATCGTCTGCGCAAGCCAAGACTCTGCTTTCCAATGGCGTTTACTGGCTCTACGTGACGGCTGCGCTGGGCTTGATTTTTATTCTGGGTCAGTTGTTGGCATGGCGAAATCTCGCGGCGCAGGGATTGTATCTGTCCACCAATCCGAGCTCTTCGTTTTTTTACGTTTTCACCGCGCTGCACGGAGTGCATCTGCTCGGAGGAATCGGCGGACTGGTTTACGTAATTCGAAAGTTCAAGGGAACAAACACAAATAGTTCAGTTCAAATGAATAGTCTGGGCGCGTTTTCCATTTATTGGCACTTCATGGACATTCTGTGGGTGTACCTGCTCTTGCTGCTTGTAATGCGAATGTAAGTGTTCCAGGAGGAGTCGTGAGCGAATCGGAAATGGCACTCGGCGCTAGCCACGGCGGACACGAAGCTTTTATGGAACCGTCGCCCTACGGTATTCAGTCCAAAAAGCTGACGATGTGGCTTTTCATCATCTCTGATGCCGTCACTTTTGGCGCCGTGCTTATGGCCTATTCTTACCTTAGAGTCGGCACACCTAACTGGACTACACCGTTCCGGTTTAATCCGAGCATCATCAACGGAATGGTCATGACGTTTGTGCTGCTCAGCAGCAGCCTCACTATGCTGGGGGCGGTGGAAGCGGCCAAGGCGGGGCGGAAGTCCAGTAGCTTGAAATGGTTGGGCGCAACGATAGTGCTGGGAATCTTGTTCGCCGTGCTTCACCTTCGCGAGTGGTTCCATATGTTCGACGAGGGCTGGGGTTTGTCTAAAAACCCTACGGGCGGCCCAATCATCTTCGGAAGCGCGTTTTTCAGCATCACCGGACTACACTTGATGCACGTGATCTCGGGCGTGATTGCCCTGATCGTAATCGCAATCGGCTACAACACAGACTGGCTCGACGCAAACCATGTGGAGACCACCGGCCTGTATTGGCACTTCGTGGATTTGGTCTGGATGTTTGTGTTTCCGCTGCTGTATCTGATGAATGCAGCGCGATAAAGCGCCTTAAGAGAGGAGGCAAGCAACCATGGAATCGGTTTCCAGAATGAAATCTTACGTTATGATTTGGATTGGGCTGATTTGCATCGCCGGGATTGAAGTATTCTTGACCTACCGAGATTTTTCCAATCGAGAACTTCTGGCGACTCTATTGATTCTTGCGTTTATCGAGGCGGGAATCGGTTTGATGTATTTCATGCACCTGAAATATGAGAAGCCCGGCTTGTTCTGGAGCTTGATACCTGCGGTGATCTTTGTACTGCTGATGATGAACCAGATCTGGCCGGACGCCTATCGCCTGGCGCGTCTCAGACTTCAGTGAGAGATGCGATCTTGCTGCAGACTTCTCGCGGCCACAGCAATAGAATGGGTGATATGAGACCCCGAAAAGAAATCCTGGGCTTGGTGAAACGGGGATTGGCAGCAGCGGCTGTCGTTGCCAGCCCCAGCGCTTTGTACGCTCAGGGCTGCGCGATGTGCTACCAAAGCGCGGCAGCTTCCGGGCCACGCAGCATTCAGGCGCTCAAGACTGGGATTTTAATCCTCATGTTTCCACCAGTATTAATCACGGCCGCTATCGTTTATCTGGCCTATCGGAAGCGGAACAAGTTCAACGAAGTTTAGCCTTTCCACAACTTCAGCTTCCTCGAACGATAATTTCCTCTGTGTTGGACTTCGTTTGGAAAAGTTGAGAACGACAATATCAATTGGTCCACAAGGTCTCAGCTCAAAGTCTCGACAAGGGTTTTTCCTGCGATGCCCGTTTTAAGAAGCTGTGCGAATTGCTCCGGCGGAACTGGGCGGCTGAAATAGTATCCCTGGGCCTCTTCGCATTGACGAGCCTTAAGGAAATCCAGTTCTTCTTGGGTTTCCACGCCCTCAGCAACTACTCGGAGCTTGAGGCTTCGTCCCATGCCGATCATGGCCGTCACGATGGTTGTGTCATCCGGGGCAGTGGTGATCTGGCGGATGAAGGATTGGTCGATCTTAATGGCGTCGATGGAGAACTTCCTGAGGTAGCTCAAACTGGAATAACCGGTCCCAAAGTCATCCACAGCGAGCTGAATTCCCTTTGCTCTTAAGGCGTCCAGAATTGATTTTGTGGAATCCACATGCTTCATTAGAACGCTTTCGGTTAATTCCAGCTCGAGATATTTCGGATCTAACTGTGTGTCGTCCAGAATTTTAAATATACCGGCTAGGAAACGGTCGTCCCTGAACTCCATTGCGGAGATATTTACAGCTATAGTGGCCAGGGGCAATTTTGCGTCCATCCACGCTCGCGCTTGTTTGCATGCTTCACGGAGCACCCAATTGCCGATCGGAAGGATCAAGCCGCAGTCTTCTGCAACCGGGATAAAACGTGCGGGAGAGATTGGCCCTTGAGTCGGATGAGTCCAACGCAGCAGCGCTTCGGCGCCGCAAATCAGCCCGGTCTGGATATTTATCTTCGGTTGGTAGTGCACCGAGAATTCTTTTCGTTGTAAGGCGGTACGCAAACTTTCTTCTATGGACTGTCGTTCCACGGCGCGAACATTCATCGCCGGTTTAAAGAACTGATAGCTTTGCCGCCCATTTTCCTTGGCCTGATACATAGCGGTATCCGCGTTCTTGATCAGCGTCTCTGAGTCCATGCCATCGTCCGGATAGACACTCACACCAATACTGGCGGTAACGTGGAGATCGTGTAGTTCCACAGAATGAGCCTTGGCCACAGCTTGCAGCATTCTTCTGGCGGTGATGGCAGCGTCTTCTGATTTTTCCATTTCCGAAAGCAAAACCACAAATTCATCGCCGCCTTGCCTGCTCACCGTATCGGCACCACGTACGCAACTGACCAGCCGCTTTGCGATAGATTGAAGAAGTCTGTCCCCGACCGCGTGTCCCAATGAGTCATTAATGTGCTTAAAGCCGTCCAAATCTAAGAAGAGGACGGCCACTTTTTTTAAGTGGCGGGGAGCGACGACGATGGCTTGTCTTACGCGGTCGCTTAGGAGCATTCGATTTGGCAACCCCGTCAGGAAGTCGTGTTGAGCCAAATGGGCCATTTGCAATTCCAAAGCGCGTGTCAGGCTTACGTCGCGGAAGACGATGACCGCGCCAGTGGCCTTCCCTTCGCGGTTATGGATTGCCGCCACGGAGTCTTCAATGGGAATCTCAAATCCATCCCGGCGGATGAGGGCGCTGTTCGGCGGCAGATGCCGAGATGTTTTTTGTCCTGCTACCAGTTCCATCGGATTCGAGATTGTTTCCCTGGTTTCAGCGTCCAGGATTTGAAGAATTTCCGGCATCGGATGGCCAACCGCTTCCGCTAAAGTCCATCCCGTCATTTTTTCCGCGACAAAATTGAGAAAGCTGATATTTCCGGAGACATCCGTGCAGGCAACGGCGTCACCAATACTATTGAGCGTAACTTGGGCGCGTTCCTGTTCGACAAATAACTCCTCTTCCATCGCTTTTCGCTCGACGGCATAGCGCAAGGATCGCAAAAGAGAGCGGGCATCGATTTGACCTTTGACCAGATAGTCCTGAGCCCCATCTTGGAGGGCCTGGGTGGCAAGCGACTCATCATCCAACCCGGTTAAGACAACCAGAGGCGTGCGTGGAGCGGCTTTGCGGGTGCGCTGTATGCCTTCGAGCCCGTTGGCATCTGGCAGTCCCAGGTCAAGCAATATGATGTCAACTTGATTGGCTGCCAAGTGCTTCTCGGCATCGCTCATACATTCCACATGGGTAAATTCGGTTCTGTGCGAATCTTGTTCGTTGAACATCTCGCGGATTAGACGGGCATCACCTGGGTTATCTTCGACTACCAGGAGCATTTTGATTGATTTTTCACTCACGCGATTTGCCTTTGCCGCGGCAGCTCGGCTCTTGTAAGCCAAAAATTACTCATGCTCTTCACCAATGTCTCGAAAGCGTCCAGCAGACCGGGCTTGGTGAGGTAACAATTCGCCTGGAGTTGGTAGCTTTTTACGATATCGGCTTCGGCATCGGAACAACTCAGGACAACTGTGGGTATCATTTTGAGTCCATCGTCATTTTTGATATAAGCCAAAACCTCGTGGCCGCCCAGCTTCGGGAGATTTAAATCCAGCAAGATCAGATCGGGGCGGGGGGCGCCAACGTATATGCCTTCGCGTTTGAGGAAGGCAATAGCTTCCATTCCGTCGGACGCCACGTGCAAGTCGATGCGCTGATGGGCGTCGCGAAAGGCTTCCTGCGTGAGCCGCACATCACCGGCATTGTCTTCCACCAAAAGGATCTTCTTGACTTGCCTCCCAGTCATCCGAGTTGCCTCTGTTGCGGTAATTTGGCCTTCGTCAACCAAAAATCGTTGATGCTCTTCACAAGCTCTTCAAATGCTGCCAATTCTACGGGTTTGTTGAGATAACAGTTCGCCTGGAGACGGTAGCTCTTGTCGATATCCGCCTCTGCTGTGATGTGGTGAGAATCACGGTCGGGATCGTTTTCAAATTGTCGTCGTTTTTGATCTGAGCCAAGACCTCGCGTCCGTCCATCTTGGGGAGGTTCAGGTCAAGCAAGATCAGATCGGGACGCGGGGCGTTGACATTAGCTCCCTGACGATTCAGAAAAGCCATAGCTTCTGAACCGTCCCAGGCTACATGCAGGCGAATGTCTTGATTGGCATCGCGAAAAGCCTCCTGAGTGAGGCGGACATCGCCGGGACTATCTTCCACGAGCAACAAAGTGGTGGGAAATATGGGGATCATACGACCTGCCTTTGCTGGGGCAATTTCGCTTTAGTGAGCCAGAAATCATTGATGCTTTTGACCAATGCTTCGAAAGCGTCCAACTGTACCGGCTTTGTGAGGTAGCAATTTGCCTGGAGCTGATAGCTTTTTACAATGTCCGATTCCGCATCGGAGGTGGTCAGAATCACGGTAGGGATTGTTTTCAGATTATTATCTTCCTTAATGTGGGCAAGAACCTCACGGCCATCCATTTTTGGAAGGTTTAGATCCAGCAAGATTAAATCTGGCCGTGGCGAGTTCGCATGGATCCCCGAGCGCGTGAGAAAGGCCATGGCCTCGACGCCGTCGGCAGCTACGCTCAAATGGATAGAACTATTTGCGTCGCGAAAGGCTTCCTGCGTCAGCCGGACATCGCCGGGACTGTCTTCGACTAAAAGAACTTCTATAGCCATACCGTCTTTTCCCATCACTTTCATGATTGTTGCTCCTTTCCAACTAGACCGAATCGAAACGTGGAACCTTGTCCTACTTGAGACTCCACCGAGATTTTCCCGCCGTGGCGCTCCACTATTTTTTTGCAGATAGCTAGTCCTATGCCGGTGCCGGCAAACTCTTCGCGCTTGTGCAGCCGTTGAAACATGCCGAAAATCTTTTCGAAGTATTGAGGGTCGATTCCCAGGCCATTGTCCTGCACCGAAAACGTGTACGTTTCACCGCCATTCCTGGAAGCGGAAACGTGAACCATAGGTACGCCGTTTTTTTGATACTTAATGCCGTTACCAATAAGGTTCTGAAATAACTGAATCAGTTGGGTCTCGTCAGCCATCACGGTGGGCAGTTGATCGTGGGTCACCTGCGCGCCACTTTGTTCTATGGCGCCGCGCAGATTAATGACGGCCTGGGCAAATGCTTCTTCACTGGAGGTAGCCAGAAGATCTCTCCCTTTCGTCCCCACTCGCGAGAATGTGAGAAGGTCCTGGATCAGGCGCTGCATGCGGCCGGCTCCGTCCACTGCGAAGGCAATAAATTCGTCCGCATCAGAATCCAACTTTCCCTTGTAGCGGCGCGAAAGAAGTTGCGTGTAGCTCGCGACCATGCGCAGAGGCTCCTGCAAATCGTGTGACGCGATGTATGCGAACTGGCCGAGTTCCTCGTTCGAGCGGTTTAGCTCCGCCACCTTCTGCAGAAGGTTAGCTTCAGCTGTCTTGCGTGTAGTGATATCGCGAAT
Source organism: uncultured Acidobacteriota bacterium (assembly GCA_963838475.1). Lineage (GTDB taxonomy): Bacteria > Acidobacteriota > Terriglobia > Acidiferrales > UBA7541 > Palsa-295. Next base: position 1,562,463 of record CAWIRJ010000001.1, on the reverse strand, counting down.
TGCCGCGGTGACCAGAATTCCAGTGGCGCTCTCCAGCGGGCTCAACATGATCTCAATTGGAAATTCGGAGCCATTCTTGTGGCGGCCGGACAACTCGATTCCCGTGCCGATCTGCTGCGCTAACGCGTCCTCGGTGGTGCGAAGAGCATCAGCAACGAGGCGCTCTGCGAAACCCTCGGGAATAATATTCTTAACCTTTTGGCCGACTAGTTCATCACGGTGGTAACCGAATTGTTTCTCTGCCTGCGCATTTAGCAGCACGATCTCCCCTGCTTGGTTTACCACCACCATCGCGTCCGGTGCGGCTTCGAGCAGTCCGCGATAACGTCCTTCCATCTGGGCCAGGTGTTTTTCGGCGGCTTTGCGCACGCTGATGTCGCGAATCGCTGCTGTCACCAGAGTTCCTTCCGCGCTTTCCAGCGGGCTCAACATGATTTCGATAGGAAACTCTGATCCGTCCTTACGCCGTCCCAAAAGTTCGATTCCCGTACCGATTTGCTGCGCCAGCGCCTCGGCGGCGGAACGGGTGCCGTCGGCAATTATCCGTTCGGCAAAACCTTCAGGGATGATGTTCTTAACCTTCTGACCGACTAGTTCGTCGCGGCTGTAACCGAACTGCTTCTCTGCCTGAACGTTCAAGAGGACGATTTTTCCACGCTGGTTAACCACGACCATGGCGTCCGGCGCGGCCTCAAGCAGTCCGCGATAGCGTCCTTCCATTTGCGCCAGGTGTTGCTCGGCCGCCTTACGCACGGTGATGTCACGAATCGCCGCCGTCACCAAAGTTCCTTCGGCGCTTTCCAGCGGACTCAACATGATCTCAATCGGAAACCTGCTTCCATCCTTGCGCCTGCCGGAGAGTTCGATGCCTGTACCGATTTGCTGCGCCAGTGCTTCGGCGGCGGAACGGGTGCCGTCGGCGATTAGTCGTTCCGCGAAGCCCTCGGGGATGATATTCGTTACCTTCTGCCCAACAAGCTCGTCACGGCGGTATCCAAACTCCTTTTCAGCCTGGACGTTGAGGAGAACTATTTCGCCTCCCTGATTCACCACTACCATGGCGTCGGGAGCGGCCTCCAATAAAGCGCGATATTTCGTCCCCGATTCTTTGCTCTCGCTGAGGTCGCGGCTGATCTGAGAAAATCCGCGAAGACTCCCATCGGCGGCGCGCAAAGCCGTGTAGGTCACGCTAGCTGAGAAACGTGATCCATCTTTGCGAACGCTCATGCCCTGCTCTTCGTGCCTGCCCCTGGTCGAGGTAATTCGCAAGATTTCGTCTGGGCGGCCACGTTTAATGTCTTCCGGAAGGAAAAAGCAGGAAAACTTGCGGCCGATAATCTCTTCGGCTGTATAGCCCTGGATGCGTTCCGCACCGGCGTTCCAGCTGACTACCTGGCCTCGCGGATCCAACATGAAGATGGCATAGTCCTGGACCCCGTCGAGCAGCATGCGATATTTTTCTTCGCTGTCGCGCAAAGCTTCTTCCACCTGGCCGCGGCCGGAATTGCCCCGCAGGACGCTCCAGGCTGACCCCAATGCAAGTCGCACGTTTTGGTACAACGGATACTTAGTCTTCATTTGACACCTGATGGGTTGAAGATCTATTCGGACACGACCCCGAGGGCTGAAAGAGGGCAGCCTGTAGGCACGTACCGATTTTTCGGAAGGGAGCTTAAGCGTATATGAGGTCTACCTCAGAACAAACCTGATTCGCAGGAGGGTGTCGTATGCACCATGAGACAAGCCGGCGGCGAACATTGCGGTCGTCGGCCCGAATCAAGAGCATCCGGACGCCAAGCGCTGCGCGCTTCATGGCCAAACCTTCTCAATGATTTCTTGCAACCAATAAGTTTGGTGGAAAGATGGTCGGGGCGTGGAGATTCGAACTCCAGACCTCCTGCGCCCAAGGCAGGCGCGCTACCAGGCTGCGCTACGCCCCGACATGAAGTAGGTAAAGATTATAAAGTACTTCCCAACAGAACTGTTGCTCCATCGGTCCATTTTGGCCTCCAACTGTGCCAAAACTGTGCCAAATAGATTTCATTGAACCATCGCTGTGCCAGAATCCAACGGCATTTCATTGGCCTGGCGATTGATTTTCTCCAGAGCTTCTCTCTTCATTTGCAGTTTCATTTGCGAATAACGTTTGAAGACTTGAGAGTCCCCCTGGCGAAGTAATTGTGTCACCCACTCGTCGGCTACGCCGCCCGCACTGAGTCTAGTGGCATACGTAGATCGCAAATCGTAAATCCGAAAGTAAGGGACCTTCGCTCGTCGAAGGGACTTTTGCCAAACGGTCTTCAACGTTACTTGGTGTCCGGTCGGATTCAAATCGCTAGGGAATAGAAACGGTCCATCTCCCGCAATTGACAATTGATCTCTGAACGCATCAACGGCAAGGGGCGTGAGTGGCACGTCTGCGATTCCGTTTGGAGTCTTGGAATCCGGAATCCAAACTACTGCGTTTGGGAGGTCTAGTTGGTCTTTCTTCATCGACATAAGTTCCTTGTAGACCCTAAGACCGGTCTCCGTAATGATCTGCACGATATTCCGCAAGTGTGGTTGGGCGTGCAGTTCGATTCGTTTCTGCTCTGACCAACTGACATAGTGTGGCCGGAACAGACCCTTCACACGAACGGGGAATTCGACACCGGAACACGGGTTAGCCGGGAGCAGTCTCTTCCTTACCGCAACGTTCAACACGCGCCTAAGGACGCGAAACTCCTGGTGTACCGTCGCAGGCTGCAGAATTCCTTTCTCTCTGAATCCGAGGGAAGACTTGATTCGGACTCGCTGGCGGAGACGATCTCGCAAGTAGAGTTCTACGTGGTCGGCGGTGATATCCACTAAGCTGCTCGACGCAAAAGCACCTTTGAGATGCTTCACGGCGCGTAGATTTATCTCGTGAGTCTTCTCAGCTCGCATGGGTGGCTTCGAATAAGTATCCAAGAAGAAGTCGGCCCATTGTCCGAAACCCAAGGATTCTCCCCTCTTTACTACATCAAGTATGTTGTTGTCCCTGGCTTGAAGCCTCTCTCTGAGTCTCTTCTGAGCTTCATTCCAGTCTTCTGTGAGCGTTGACTCTCTTTGGCGGAGGCCGTTCCGGTCGCGATAACGTATCCACCAGACTCGGCTTTCCTTTCTACGAAAGACAACACCGTCATACACTCGTGATCTAGACATTCTCCATCTCCTGTCTGAAGGATGCGCGGAACGAGTCCAAATCCGATTTCAAGAATCGGATATTGCGACCCATCACGCGGAGATGGGGAATCTGCTTTCGCTCGACCCAAAGATACACAGTTTGCGGACTCACACCAAGATATTTGGCAGCTTCCTTGACGGTTAACGGAATTTCGTTGGCAACAATTGAAGTGAGCTTGTCACCCTCTGTGGGTGCATTCATCCGAGTTAGCCTCACAAAACCGTCGTCGCCCCGCGAGCTTTCGCTTCTAAAACTCCATCCAAAGTAACTTGCTAATTATTTCGTCTGGAACACGGCTTTGCACGAAAGTACTATCTGCTTTGCGGGTGAGCTAAAGCGCGGACTTAATACTTTTGGAATTCCGGCCCAGATGGCGCTGGATGTTGGCTTTGAGTTGATTGAGCGTGGTCCGTCCAAAAACGTGCGGATGTTCCATCTGCAAGATCTCCAACATATCCAAAAGCAGTTCTTTCGGAAAAAGTGCCTTCCTCGGGACTTCGGCTGTGTCCCTCTTCTCTGAATGATGGCCACGATTGGAATAGTGAGGTGCTAGAAATTCGTACAGTCGTGGGATAATTACCCGAGTGTACATCGGCCATCCCTGGGCTTTTCTGGAAGAGACCAGGTAGCGACGAGGCGAACCTTTTCTGAGTTGGTGCCAAAGTCCGAGCGCCTCGAAGGCCTTTTGGATGTGATTTACTCCCAAGCCGGAACCACCCAATAATTCGTCGGGAACTGATGCGTGTCGAATCTCCAGCGTTTCGCGATGACGTGCCGTGATCCTCAGAGCGGGCCGATTGTAAATGGAATTCCCGAATTCGTCTTTGCCGGTTGGGATCCATCCGTATTGAAGTTCCCAATTACCGACTCGCTTCGAATTGGATTGCATCAAAGCCGCGCAGACTAGGAACTCCGTTTGATTGATCTCTCGGATTATTTTGGCTCTTTGACTATCTTGAAGGATGAAATCGTTCCGCAGGAAGTCCTTCCACCGCCCAATCTGCCCGTGTACCTCTTCCAAAGTTCTGCTACCGAATTGCCGAACAAAAAGGTAGGCGGCCTGAGGGATTTGAAGGCTTACGATAGTCTTTACGCTTCCGTAGTCCCGGATGCCGCGAGCTTCCAATCTCTCGAATATGTCGGTTTGCCTTTGCCTTGATCCAGGAATCTTGCTCATTAAGGTGAACGATAAACATCATTGGACCTAATGGCAAGGAGGCCCGAGAGTTGGTAGCGGTCCAAGGGGTTGTTCGGGAGTTAACGGCCGGTTGTCAGGAGGTTGTCAACCTAGTTGTACAACCATGGTTAGCTAACCTGGAGTGCACTACGGTGACACTGAATTGACACCCAAGTGCACTGAAACGCCAGTAGGCTCAGTTTGGCCAGACCTTTAGCGATACCTATAAGGTGGTGAAGTTCCTCTAGCTCACCGACGGTCGTGAACGCGGTGGGACGGGCGGGGAGGTCCTGGGCGATTGTTAAGATGACGTCAACCGCGGTTGTTCACCCGCTGTTTACCACCGTGTGTACCACACATGTGTATACTGAAGTGCACACGGCGACACAGCTGTACACTCAGTAACAATTCAGGCGCCATGGGCCCCAGACTCGGAGAATTTCACTCCGCTTCCCGCAGTGGAGGAATGCCTCCGAGCTCGTTCCCAGAATCGAAACTGTTGCAACATTTGCCGCTTCAGCAAAATTGGCAGTGCTTGGCGGTCCTAGGCTCAAGCGGCTGACAGCTCGCAATTATGATGATGCTGTTGCGCGCCGTGCTTAATCTGGGTAGTGGGGACGCACCTAACGACTACGGGAGCTAGTGTGAATTGTGACTTGCCCAAAAACATATGATTTACGAGCTTTGGAAACGGACATTTGAAGTAGCACTTAACTTGTCCGGTTTGCGCGTTGACCTGCCTGCCTTAAAACTCGTAGCTATCTCAAGCTGAATAGAGTACGGTCACAGCGTCTCAGTAGCAACCTGCCGCAGACATCCCGCTAACAACGGCTCCTTGCGAAATCCGACAGTTTCAGACTTCTGTAACAGGAGCCAGTCTGATGGCTACGATCTCTAATCGCGTTTTTTCTCCTACAATTGATGCAAACCAAATCCGAAATTTGATAATGCTGGGCCTGCTGCCTAAAGAGTGCGATGCAGTTTTTAGGAACCTGGATTTTGTAGAGCTACCCGCTAACTCCGTTTTGAATGCAGAAAGAGAACAAATCGAATTCGTTTACTTCATTAACGGTGGGCTTGCTTCTTTTCTGAATGTGATGTCTGACGGCAAGAGCGTGGAAGTCGGTCTGGCCGGCAAGGAAGGATTTGTAGGCGTCGGTCTTTTAGCGGGATTCCGGACTAGCCCATCGCGCGTCATCATGCAAGTAATGGGAAGCGGTTACCGAATGGCCGCAGTAGACTTTATGGCTGCTCTATCCCATTGCCCAACCTTAGAAAAAAGCTTGAGTCGCTATTCCCAAAATCTCGGAATGCAGGCAGCCCAGGTTGCAGCCTGCAATAAGCTGCATGAAATTGACAAACGACTGGCTCGTTGGCTTCTGATGAGCCAGGACAGGTTAGGCGGCAGCGTAGTGCCCCTAACACATGAATTTCTTGCACACATGCTTGGAACACGAAGGGCGAGCGTAACCGTTGCTGCTGGCATTTTGCAGAACGCTAGCCTGATTACATATCGGCGTGGCACGGTGACCATACAAGATCGAAGCGGACTGGAAAAGTATTCGTGTGAGTGCTACAAGGCCACGAAACGACTGTCGAAGAACTGGGATAACGAGGCAAACGATCGAGAAGATCCAGTCAGGAGCTCTCCCAGAGGCATGTGCATAGCTCGAGTGCGCCCGAACTGAGCTTTGCCTAGAGCTTTCCTCGCCGATGCAGTAATTACTCGGCAGCACCCGACGACAGAGACGGGGAGAGCAATCTCCCCTTCTTCGCTTCCCACAAATCGCAAAACCCGCGAATCACACATGGTTGTGGCTGTGAAAGGTGGATATGGATAGGTCCCGATAAGTCGGACAAGTTCCCGGCTAGTACTCTGCTCGTCCGGTTTGCGCGTTTATCAGGACCTTGATGCACAATACGCCGCGCAGCTAGGTTATTGGGCGACTCCAGCACTCTATCGTAGAAACCTCAAAAGGGACACGCTGTTCACTTTTATAGCGTTAATCAGGACTTACGCGCCAATTTGGATATACTCGTGTCTATGCGAAGCATTTTGCGAATGCATTGGCATCGTCCATTGTTTTGCACTGCATTTGTTAGCGTCTTGTTGATCTCGTCTGCTTGGGCACAGAATCAAAAACCCCCAATTCAGATCACCGCCGATCTTTCAGACGTCCCCGGCAGGGTTTTCCATGCTGAGGTGGATCTGCCGGTCACAGCGGGGCCGCTCACTCTGACTACTCCGAAATGGATTCCGGGGCAGCACATGCCTTACGGGCAAGTAGGGAATATCGTGGGTGTAGTGTTTACCGCCAATGATCAGCCGCTCGTGTGGCGTCGCGACGATGTGGATCTTTACCAATTTCACATGACGATTCCGGCGGGAGTGACGATGCTTCACGCGCATCTGGACTGCATCGTTGTAGCAAATGTCTCGCGGAAGACAGCGGTGCTCGACTGGGAGAACCTTCTGCTTTACCCGGCCAACACGCCGGTCCGAGACATATCCATCGAGCCTTCGGTGATTGTGCCCGCGGGTTGGGGCGTGGGCACCGCGCTTACTCCCGTCGGTAACAGCCTCTATCCCGTTCCGGCCGCGGGCAGCGTCACGCACTTTGCTGTCACTAACGTCGAGCAACTGCAAGATTCTCCGATAATGACCGGGCTGTATTTCCGTGAATTTGTGTTGGCACCCGAAATCTCGCCCAAGCATTACATTGACGTAGTCTCCGATCTCCCCGAGGATTCCAATCTTCGGCCAAGGGTGCTGGCCGCGCTTGCGAATCTTGTTCGCGAAGCGGACGCGCTTTATCGCTCGCATCATTACAATGATTATCATTTCCTGCTGAGTCTTTCCGACGTCGCAACCGGCGAACGAACTCTGGAGCACGGCCAGTCATCGGAAAATGGCGTCGGTGAGAAAAGTTTCTCGGATGATAACCAACAGTTGCCGGACGACAGCATGCTTCCGCACGAATACACGCACTCCTGGTGCGGAAAGTATCGGCGTCCCGTTGGTCTGTACCAGCCCGATTTCGCCACGCCGCAGCAAGGCGCATTGCTCTGGGTTTACGAGGGGCTGACGCAATATTACGGCGAGGTCCTCGCGACGCGGTCCGGGCTGATGTCCCCAGAGCAGCATCGCGACGTTCTGGCCCTAACCGCCGCGTATCTCGATCACACGCCTGGGCGTGAATGGCGCACGACGGGGGACACTGCCATCGCCGCGAGCCTCCTCCGCAACGCCAATGTGCCGTGGGCGAACTGGAGGCGTGGCCAGGACTATTACGACGACGGTCAATTCATTTGGTTCGACGCCGACACGCTAATTCGCAAGACGACCAACAATCAGAAATCGCTGGATGATTTTGCGCGGATTTTTCTGGGCCAGGGCGGCAACACCGGACCGCTCATTGTTACTTACACATTTGATGAAGTCGTTCGCGATCTAAACCAGGTAATGCCTTACGACTGGGCCACCTTCTTTCACGACCGCATCGACAAAATAAATCCACATGTCGATCTTGCGGGCCTCGATCGGGGTGGCTACAAACTAGTGTATGCAGACCAGCCGAATCCGTTGGAGGCGGCCTTATCCGGCAAGGACGTGGCCTACTTCACCGGCACCGACGATCATGGTGTCAACGTCTGGCATTCCGTTGGCTTGATCATCAGTGGCGATGGCAACATCGTAGATGTTCGCTGGAACGGACCCGCAGCCAAAGCAAAAATCGTTCCAGGGTCGAAGATCCTTTCGATCAACGGTCAGCCCTACTCCGGAGAGGTCATTCGGTCTGCGATTCGCGACGCCAAGGGCAAGTCCGAACCCATCAGGCTAATCGTTCAATTGGATGATTTTGTTTCGACTGCCGATATTGATTATCACGACGGCGAACGCTATCCCGAGCTGGAACGTGTTGACGGGACGCCAGCATATCTGGATGACATAATCCAACCCCTCGCGTCGTCTCAACCCGGGCAATCGAAGACGACTATCGGCAATCACTAAACGTCGGGCAACCGGACAAGTCACGTACTAGAACTTTACTTGTCCGGTTTGCGCGTTAATCGGGACTTAGGAAAGTGTTTCGGATTTCGCGCCGTGTTGCGGGGGATCGGTCTTTCTAAGGCGTCGTCGTTTGTGGTGGCTATCTGGCCTTGGAACGTGTACGGTCGAAGTGTCTCACTAGCATCCTGCCGTAAGCATCTCTCATACCTACGGCTCCCTGCGAAATCGGACAGCAGCACTCGCCGCAGTGCACAGGAAACACAGCCCTACAGCAGCATCAAAGGCCTCTCGTTGTGTACCGGCATTTAGTCGAGGTGCGATATGAACCAAGCCGAATGGACGAGAATATATAGATCCGCTCTCCTGGAATGTGATTTGGCGAAACTGCCAACGCGAATTCGCGAAGCGGAAACTGCTATCTTTGCGCGAATCCGGGAGCTCGCTGAAGATTCCGATTCCTGTCGCGAGCGGGAGTTGATCTCCGATGCCCTATTCGGCCTGCGCACTCTGCAAAGGCCGTTGCAGCGCTATTCCGGCGTCGCCGGTCAAGCACAACGTTCAAATTTTCTTCCTTCAGCCTCGAGGGCAGCGCGCACTTAACGGGTTGAGGAGATCAAAATGCCAGAGACAATCAAAACAGGAACGGTCTTAATTAAGGACGGAACGCTTTTGCCGGATGGGCTGGAACTCGAAAGCGAGCCTTGTGCCATGGGTTGGAGGTTGGTGAAGAACTTCGACGGGACCGGTCTCGGCCGAAAAGTCCATGAAGCTGGATGGAACTTTTTCTGCCTGGCGGGCGAGATCAAAGGAAGGGTGTTCGGTTTTGGTGGAAAAGATAACGTGCGCAGAACGGTAAAACGAATCCTGATGAATCTAAGATTGGAGAATTTCAACAGCCTGGAAATTATGCATGTCGAGAAGAAACGATTTCTAGGATTTCGTTACGCGACCGTAAGCGCTCATTCCCGGCATATTCAAGAAGACGTGTTTCTTTTCGGGGCCAAGGTCGTTGCCATTAAACCGAGATGACGCTTCTAATCGAGTCGGCGGCTAGTAAGAAACAGAATCTTGAGGAATCCTTAACGGAGGTCGAGGAAATGACAGTAGATTTGATTGATCCAGGCCCTGCGATTCTGGTGGAGCATGTGAAGGCTGAAGAACCTAGTCCATCGCGCATACAGATCGCCAAGGGTAATCTAATCATCAGTGAAGAGGAACACCTCGCAACACTCTCCGGGACCGCCAGCGTGGCGTCCGGCAATAAACAGGTTCGCAAACTCGAAGTGTCTTAGCCAGAGGGTGTATTCCACTGGCAAGACAAACTGTAATTTTTGAGAATTTCAATCAAGGAGCTTGACCAGGCATGGCTGACAATCAATGGCGGACTTTGTATCAGGCTGCTGTTTTTGAGGCCGACCCAGAGAAAATTGAGGGTCGCGCCAAGGCAGCGGAACTCGCAATCAATGCGCACGTCTTTTCCGATCACCAACATATTACCCGAGCCGAGCGCGCGGATATGCAACACGCGCTCTCCGCTTTGAGCGTGTTGATGCTGGAAGGGGCGCGCGGCCGGTAGCCCGAGTGCAATGAGAAGAGTTAGCCAGATATGTCGTAAGTGCGGAAGCGAGGCGGTGTGCAGGTCCCGTCGCCACGGAATTGTGGAGTGGTTTCTAAAGTCTGTGATGATACTTCCCTTTCGATGTGATGATTGCGGCGTGCGATTCTTTCGATGGGCGTTAGCGTGAAATGAACTTTACTGCTTGAACCCGTTGCGATGAGGCCAACGAAGTTGTGTTAGTCAGAATCAACGACATTTTAGATAAAAGAGGAACGCTGAACATGGGATACGGTAACCACGGCAAGATAGAGAATAAATCGGGACGAGCGGGATTTGTCGATGCTCGACTTGAAGAACTTCGGCGCCGGTGGGAAATGGCCACAAACGAACGGGAGAAAACTGAGGTGTCTGACCAGATTCGCGAGTGGCAATCGTTTCGGCCGGAACGACCCGAACCCTCCCGCGGTGGACGCTAAGAAGCACTAACGCAATCGAATCGAGGTCGGACGGCATTTCACTGAATATGAATGTATCCGAGAATTACCCAGTTCCTCTGGATTGGCGCACAGGAATCAATCGCGAGGGGATGCGATTAGCATTCGCTTTGTACGCTGACGGGCAGAAGAACTTTCCGAGCCGTGAGATATTTAAGCATGGCTGTGAAAGGAATACGCCGCCGGGCCACTACGTCGCTCTATTTAATCGAAAGCCGCGACGCTGAAAGAAAATTAAGAGAAGCAAGGGGTAAAAAGAAGGCACTTGCTACGAAACTTTCGAAGGCGCGTTAACCTATCCAGCCAGGTCTAATCAGGTCCAATTAAATTTCTTCAGCGGAAGTTCGCGATTGCAGATATGTTCATTGAAGCGCCGCTGAAAACATTTCTCAGCCATTCAAGGAGATGCGGACGTGAAACGACTGCTGGCCCATCCTCGCGTTGCGGCTGTGCCGCGCATACGAGATGAGTCTTGGTAAGCTGAATGAAACGTACAGGTAAAACTACAAGTCCAGTTAAGCGCGTTATGAACTAATGGAGAAGACATACCGGCACAGCAGCACTAAAATGGTCTCGGCAGCAAGCAGAGGCAGGAATTACTACTGAAAATTGGCGAGACTAGTGAAGAAGCGCGACTGTTAAGTGGGCGCGATTACGCCGCGCTTGGCGGGTGGATAAAAACCCGGATCGAGAGACACTTGAAGCAGCCAAAACCCTAAGACCTCAGTAAGGCTCTGCGGGACATGTTGCGCGGCTACCAACCGTGCGTTATCTTCGTGATTTATTCCGGGAATGGCCCGCCGATAATCGGGTCGGCAACCACCACGTCAAAGTCTTTCTTGCACGCTATACAAGTGAGGGTCTGGTTGTTCATCGGACTTCGTCCCGCTCTTACAAAGACATGAACAATCTGTTTCCGTTTGCAGTGCTGGCAATAGACAGGGATTTTGGACTTCTCCATAACTGATTCTATAACGCGCTCGGTGAGGCCTGCCCGTATCTTTTGGATGCGACGCTCTTCACTGCGGCAAAGGACCGTGCCAGGCCGTTCTCAAAACTCCTAACTCCTGGTTAGTCGGATAACCGGACATTTAAAGTAATCCTCGACTTGTCCGGTTTGCGCGTTAATCATGAGTTTGGACAGGCTGAAGACAGTCGGGATTGGTATTTTTGCCAATATCTATTGACAGCATTTAAGGTAGAACCTCCCCTAGCTATTCCCTTTTTCGATAAAGTAAGTCCGGAACCACCGAGGGTTCCCACATACATGTGCACGGACCAAAGCAAAAGTTAGCCGTTGCGCTATTTTGTCTCGCGACTTTGGTTGTTCTATCCGCGAGAGCCACGCTCGCCCAAACACCCGGGCCGCTCCCTTCATGGAACTCCGGCCCTGCCAGAAACGCCATTATCGAGTTTGTCCGAAGAACTACAGACCCAGCAAGCCCGCAGTTCGTCCCACTTGCCGAACGAATTGCCACGTTTGACCAAGATGGCACGCTCTGGACCGAGCATCCGATTTACGCTCAGCTTGCGTACTGCCTCAGTCGTGTTCCAGACGTGGTGGCCGCGAAGCCAGAGTTGAAAGACGTTGAGCCGTTCAAGACGGTGATGTCAGGGGACCGAGAGGCCATCGCCGCTCTTCCGATGAAGGATTGGGAAACGATTTTGGCGTCCACTCTTACGGGTATGACCACGGATCAATTCCAGTTGGAAGTGAAAGCTTGGCTGGCTACCGCTAAAGACCCGAAGTGGAAGCGCCCCTACACAGAGTTGACCTTTCAGCCCATGCAAGAACTGCTCCACTTCCTTCGCGACAACGGTTACAAGACCTATATCGTCACCGGTGGCGGACAGGATTTTGTGCGAGTCTACGCCGAAAGCACGTATGGCATCCCTCCTGAGCAGGTGGTGGGCAGCATCGGTGGCGTCGCTTACGGCTACGACGCAAATGGCAAACCCATCTTCACCAAGGAACCGAAACTGCTGCTCAACAACGACCACGCCGGAAAGCCCGAAGGCATTCACTTGATGATCGGGCGACGTCCATATGCCGCATTCGGAAATTCGGTCGGCGACAAGCAGATGTTGGAATACACCAAGGCGGGCGATGGCGCTCGGTTGGCCATGTTGGTTTTGCACGACGATGCTGAGCGCGAATATTCCTATGGCCCTGCGAAGGGGTTACCGGACACCAAATTTGGAACTTTCCCGCAGGATTACTATGACCTCGCCATTACGAGTGGCTGGATCGTGATCAGCATGAAGAATGATTGGAAGCACATTTTTGCTTTTGAGAAGTAGAAGGCTCCATAAACCAAATCGAAACGACTGAAAGGAAGCGGCGATGAGACTGAGCAAGCATGCTCTATTGCGTCTGATTCTCTGCGGATTGATGGCGTCCGCAATTATGAGTCGATCCGGAATTGCCAGCGCTCAGCAAGCGCCTGCGCCGGTAGAAAACAAGGTCACAGCTATCGACATCCTTCTGGACCCAGACACCACCATGATAGAGCGCGCCACGGCGGCCAACGCCGAACTCTTGAAGAATTTCCCGAAAGGCTACACGTTGGGTGGCGCACATGCACCACATATCTCTGTTCTCCAGCGCTACGTTTACACAGCGGATCTCGATAAGGTATTCGCGGCGGCAAGCAAAGTGTTTGCGAAGGATAATCCTGTTGGTTGGAAGTTGGAAGCCTTCAAGTATTACTACATTCCTGACAAACCCATCGGACTTGCGGGCATCGTGGTCAAGCCAACGCCCGAACTACTGAGGCTTCAGCAGGAACTAATTGACGCGATCACGCCCTTCACTGCGCCAACTGGCACCGCCGCCGCATACGTGACCACGCCGCGAGACCCCGACATCGTTGCGCCGCTAATCGAATACGTAAGGGTGTTCGTTCCTGAGCATAGTGGAGACCACTACGCCCCTCACGTCACAACTGGCATCGGCACCGTCGAGTACCTGGACGCCTTGCTCGCCAAGCCCTTTGACGCTTTCGAGTTCTCGGTCGTTGGGGCATCCGTTTATCGCCTGGGAAACTATGGAACCGCGATGACAAAGCTTCATTCCTTCAAGTTGAATCAGTAGGGCAGCATTCATCTGCACGCGAGCGGACCTGCGCACCAAGACGGCGATCGGAGCGGTGTAGGCATTTCTTCTTAACTCCTGATTAGTCGGATAACCGGACAAGTTAAATCCTAATACCGTACTTGGCCGGTTAGCGCCCAAACTCCAGGACTACTCAAGTTGTCCTAGCTACTTTGTGCGTGTGATCTCGTTGACGACTTTGCCGTCTGCGTCGAGAAACTGAACAACCGCAGCACCGTCGGCGTTGACGCGCAGGACGAGGCGATCATGGCCATCGGAATCCTTGATGCGCAGCGAAGCGGATTTATCCGGCGAGCGGCCCAAGTAAATGCGATTCGCGTCGCCAGTATGTGTAGCGTAGAACTTTTTCCATTCCGCGTCCTGCTGTTCTTTGGGCATTTTGTCGATGCGCAGGCTCGCGTCGTACGCCTCCTGAATGGGGTAGTCGCCGCGTTCGCCGATTCGAATCGCCGAGAATTTGTCCCGATCTTCACGGCCGGAATCGATGGCGAAAATCTGGTCCTGCTCGTATTGATCAAAACTCAAATGACCGTGATTCTGAATCGTGCCGTCTTTTTGTTTTAGACCGCCGAAAATCAGGCCGCCCATTTCGGAACCTTCGTCATTGACGAAAATCATTCCGGCGGCGTCGCGGCGGTCTGGGCGAGGGTATTCTTTTTTGCGCATGTAGGTGCCGGGGAAGCTCTCGCGATTCGAAATGACCAGGCGCGGCGTGCCATCCGGCTCGACGAAATCGATCCGATGCACTGTAAGCACGTCAAAATTTGCCTTACGCGCCGTTCCGAAACCACAAAGCAGTGTCACCGCGAAAGCAATTGTTACTACGGCGGAATAAATTACAAGAAAACGGGGATCGGAAAGTGCTTTCATCGGAGTCTCCTGAAACGGCAGAACGCACCAATTATAGGGACGAATTGGGCATAAAGAGTAGTGACCGGAATCCGCTTATCCCTTTCAAACCGCCTGGGTGCGCGCTAACTCCTGATTAGTCGGATAACCGGACGAGTGACGTACTAGAGCTTTACTTGTCCAGTTTCCGCGTTCATCGGGAATGTAGACTGGGATATCTGGCCTCTCGCAAACAACGTGCGCAGATCAGCCAAACGAGCAGAATCAACAACGTGCAAAGTACACTGCCTTCTGGACCGACCGTGCCGCCAGAAAGCCACGCCATACCGGACGTACTGGAGTTCAGAAGATGACCTGGCAGTGTCTGTCCACTGTCGGCCACACCATAAAAGTACGTCTCGCCCCAGTCGAAAGCCATGTGAAACCCGATAGGAAGCCACAGACTGCCCGTTCGACGCAGCAGGAAGCAGAGTAACAATCCAAACGCGCCAGCGTTAAACAATCCGATCCAATCCTACCCAGAGTTGCCGTGGTGAGAGTAGCCGAAATATGCCGCTGAGACTATTGCCGCGGGCCAAAATCCGATGCCCGCCGAGAGCGTGTAGAGCGCGTATCCACGAGCGCGGAACTCTTCCCGTAGAGCGACAAGTAAGAAAACGATCGCGTAAACCATTGCCCACTTCCAGATGTCGGCGCCGTGCAACGCGAAACTTCCAAAATAGAAGACGCCAGCAACCCGCATACCAAGCAGCAACGTAGTGATGGACGCGAACCCGACCAAAACTCCCTGCCAGAACTGGAGGCGGAACATTTTGCGCCAGGGCAGCCCGTAATCGGCAACCGTCCTGTGTTCAATCAGCGCCATAATCCAACTGGCGAACACGAATATGAGGAAGTCCATTAATTCGAAAGCGAGAAACGAAACGTCGCTGCCCGCACCGCGGAGCAACCGCCGAAAGATCTGGTTAGTGGCGTAACTCAGAGCGATGACAATGGCCACAAAGATTAGCAGCCGCCAACCGGCGTGCAGTTCCGAGTGGTTATAGAACACACGACGGAAAGCAATGGAGTTCTTGGCGTCGATCATGCAGTCGTAGGTCTCATAGTGACGGATACGAGCCCAACCTCACATTTGTTCCGGACCGTTCTCATCGAAAGTGCAGGTAGCGCTCGCTTCAAACTATCCGCCGATAAGATTAGCTAACTCCTGATTAGTCGGATAATCGGACATTTGAAGTAATACCCTACTTGTCCGGTAAGTGCGTTAATCAGGACCTACGCAGACTGGCTTGCCAAATCAGTAAGTCCCAGGGAAAATTAGTTTGCACTTGAGGTAACTGACCTGCGAGGTTGTGCGTCTACTGAACGAATGGACGTTTTTGCGGTCGCTTAAACTTTGCGACAGGGTGGGAGAATTTGTCATGTCCTGTCCGTCCTGTAACTCGGAAAATCAGGTCGAATTTGCTGCCGAGATGGTTATCCATTTCGCCGGTCTGAACAATTTGGATAAACCGGGCGTCATGGTGTTTCCGAAGATTTTGGTCTGCTTAGGTTGTGGCCATTCGCGCTTTACCGTCCCGAGTACCGAATTGGCGCGACTTGGGAAAGCTGCTGCGGCAAATCAAGACTCTTCTTCGTGATGATTCTGGGCGAAAGATCATTTTAAAAACGGATTGACGGCTGAGTGGTACTCACAGATTTTTCGGAAGATATAATCGTTTCCCTCGTCGCGAAAGCTTCGTCGACGGATACCCACATAGAATGTCTATGTCGTATGTTATGGCAATGTTGTTCCACAATTCTTCGAGGCGAATTGCCGCATCCGCCTTACCTTCCGCCCACAAGAGAGGCGCGCATTCTCCGCAAGCCGCAACGCGTGGATGCTCGCCCTTTGCCGCTTGAGTGGCTGTTGAAATTAAATCACTCATAACGTTTAAGAACCGAACTGGGTCTGGCAGATCATTAGTCATGAAAGTAGCAAGTGTATCGACGGCATCCAAAACGATGTATCTTCCTTGGATAATTTCAACACGCGGATCCAAGCCACATGCCTGCAATCTTTGAAAGAGGCTGTCTCGGTGCGATTCGGTCGCGACGACGATAGCTGGATTCCCGGCCTTCAAGGCCGCACCGACAAAGCGAGTAAATCCATCTAAGAGAGATGCATTGTCTTCATAGAATAGAACCTGATGACAATGACCGACCTTCTTGCTCGACAAGAGAGTTGCGCCGCTTAGTCCTTCGCGCTGGAACTGGGCGTCGGCCAGTAAATCAGCAACGCCCAGGAGAACGTGACCTGCCAATTTGCTGCTCACAAAATTTTCCCCTGACATGACCGCTTCCACAGCAGCGAGTAACTCGTTTTCAGCGTCCGACTTCACGACATAGCCGCGCCCGCCAACATTCAGAGCTTTCCGCGCCACATCGGGATCAGTCTCTTGACTCAGAAAGAGCATTTTGGATTTGGGAGCTACCTGGCGAATGCGTGGAGCAGCACCGATCCCACTCAGCTTTGAAAGTCCAATGTCTAGCAAGATCAGGTCCGGTTGGAGCTCGTCCGCCTTCGAAATGGCTTCAAGTCCGTCGGACGCAACGCCGACGACCTGCAACCAGCGATTTTCCCGTAGCTTCTCAAGGACATAGTCCCGCCAAGCGGCGAAATCGTCCACCACGAGGATTCGAACAAATGATTGCTTGTTGATAATCTTCACCTGTTTAGAGTTCGTTCAACGGTAAATTGACACGCCGATAGAAATGAAATAATCGGTCCGGTAAAACCATCGCATGACGGATAACTTCCGTCGTTGCGTCTGAGCAACCTTGAACTTGCCCAAGAGTAGCCATAGGCCTGGGAGGCATCGGTGTTTCTCCATGGAATCAAACATCATGGTGCTCTTTGCGCGCTTATTGGAAGTGTCAGAAGTAACAGGTCGGAAGCATAAACTCGAATACCACTCGTGCCCGGTTAGCCGGATAAATCGGACTAGTGGAGTACTAGGACGGAACTTGTCCGGTAAGCGCGTTAATCGGGACTTGAGATTCTATTGATGTATACTTCGGCCAGAGTAGAGAATGTCCAGCTATTTCCGTCCAGAAAGCCGATTGTTAACTGAGAAAGAGCGAAAACTGCTCGAATGGCTGTCAGCGAACGGGCGTCCGAATGCAAAACCTTACCTTTCACAAATTGCTAACGTGAAAGTTGTCGGCAAATGCACGTGCGGCTGTCCCACGATAGACTTGGCTCTAGGTGACCGTGAACAGCCAAATACAGGACCATCCGTCATTTTGGCAGATTTTGTAGGAAGAACTCCCGAGGGCACAGAGGTAGGCGTCATCGTTCACGCCCGTGAGAGGGAAATTTCGGAGCTTGAGATTTATGCAATACCGGGTTGCGATGGACGATTTAGCCTTCCGAGCGTCGAATCTCTCAAGCAATCCTGACGACTATTGGTGCTCATACCCACTTGTCCGGTAAGTGCGTTAACCAGGCACTCGATCCAACTCGCAGAGATTTCCTTTAAACAGGACTCTGCTCTATATTTTTAGCAACCAGCGATATTCGCGCAGGAATAGCACGGCTATACCGAGAAGCACCAGCGCCAACGTGATCACGGTTAGCCGACGCGTCAAAGCAGGGTTCTTCGCCTGCCGTTGAATAATAGGCAGATTGATCAGGGCGCTTGCAAGCGATGCAAGCACCACTCCCGTTCCTGCCAAGCCTGGCTGCAATTGTCCGTTTACAACCATGTTTGCAGCGGCTGCAGTCGTGCTGGCGCTGCTTACCAAACCACCCAATACGCTAATACCAAGAAATCCAAATTTGCCCAGGTGGCGTTCGCCAAGCGTGGAGACCACCTGAATTATTAAAAACAGTCCGGCGAAATTTAGAACGTGTCCCAGCGAAACGGGGGACTCAAGATGTATTTCTGCCGGAGTGTCCCCAACACGTGCACGTGCGCGGCGAACAAGAATCAGCGCACCGAGCGCCATAACTAGCAAAGGCGCGGCGGCAACACCTACCGCAGACGGTGAGAAAATTGCGAGAATTACAAGATTCCGCGCGAACATAGCGACAATTGTGAGTAATAGTGCGGCAACCGCCACATTGGATGGTGCGCTGCCAGCGCCGAGCGGCTTGGCCAATTCAGCAGCCGCAGCGGTGCTGTTCACCAGCCCTCCCAGAAATCCGCTTACGTAGATACCGCGGGTCCCATACAGTTTAAGCAAAACGTAGTTCACGAATCCGATGCCCGCAATAACAATCACGATAACCCAGGCGGCGCGGGGATTGATCAGTTGCCACGGATCGACAAAGCGATCCGGGATAATCGGATAAATCACGAAACCGAGCAGGCCCAGCAATACCGCGCTGCGGATTTCTTCCAGCGTAAGCCCGCCCGCGAATTTTCGCAGTTCGAGCTTCCACGCAAGCAACATGGTGATCACAATGGCCGATGCCACTGGAGTGAAAACGTGGCCGATACCCACCAAGTACCCAGCAACGAAGACCAATAGGACAGCCATAGATGTCGTCAATTCAAGCGGTCGCGCGGAAAGAAAGTTTTTGACATCGGAAGCAGCGATCAGTAACAAGACGCCGACAAACGCAACGCAAGCAAGAGGGATGGGCAGGTGCGCGCTCAACATGCCGAGTACCGAAACAAAAGCAAAGCTTCGCAGGCCGAAGTCCTTATTCGCCCATTCGCGCTCGATTCCTACAAGCATCCCGATGCACAGCGAAGCGGCGAGTTGCACTGCCACAGTCGGAGTCGGAATCCTGAATGCTGGTGTGTAGGATTGCTGCCAATGCATCGGTGTAGTATACGGCTGGTGTGTTTTAAGGTTGCGAGAGAAATCCGTCATCCAGCGCCAAGTGCCTGATTAGCCGGATAACCGGACATTGAAGTAACACTCCACTTGTACGGTTTGCGCGTTAATCAGGCAGTTAGGACTATAATTTTGGATATATGGACAAGATCTCGCTGCTGTGACAAAGCGCATCTATGTCAGCGGCATCACTGCTTTCCTGCTCCTATCCGGTCTGTGCCACCTTTTCATACCATCGCAAACAGCGCGGTGGATGAGCAAATCAGGGCTTGTGCGTGTGCTCGGTGCGTGCCTTTTGTTGATTTCGATCCCGTGTCTGTATTGGGGCGGTTGGTATTTTGGGGTCCTCTTTGGACTCCTCGTTTCATCGGGCGCGTGGCGACTCTGCTTTCCTGAACACTCGATTCATGCGCAAGAACGCAGCTATCCCCGTTGGGTGCATGGCTGTCTTTTATTGGGAGGAGCACTAGCCGTGTGGGCTTTCAGGCCGTGAGCCACTTGTCCGGTAAGTGCGTTAATCAGGCAAGTGAATTCGCTTTCGAATTTGCCGCTACCCTTACGCGCGAACACTGTTACTTTTGCCAATTCCGCATTCCTCGTGACTCGTTGAATATAAATGGAGGTAGGGATGCCTACTCGCCCGCCGGATTTTGCATCGCCACCATAAAACTGGGAGAAAACGACACCATGAAACTCCGATTCAAGTTTCTGCAGATGACAGTGGGCGCCTCTGTTCTGATTCTCACAGGCATGTTGGCTTCAACGGCGCTCGCCCAAACTGGCATCGGCCCCGCGGAGGCTCGCGAGATTGCTAAGGAAGCCTATATTTACGGGTTCCCGATCGTGGACAGCTATCGCATAGAATACGGGTACTTCGTGGACAGCCAGAGCGCTGAATTCAAGGGAGCATGGAATGAAGTACACAACACACCTCGCGTTTACACGCCTGAGGACACCGCAATCCAAACACCCAACTCAGACACTCCGTATTCATGGTTGGGCTTGGATTTGCGTGCCGAACCAATCGTCATAACAGTGCCGGTCGTCGAAAAAGGTCGCTACTTCAGCATTCAACTCATCGATGCATATACGTTCAACTTTGCCTACATTGGCAGCCGCGCAACCGGCAACGGAGGTGGCAGCTTCCTCATTGCGGGGCCGGGTTGGAAAGGTGAGCAGCCCAACGGCGTGAAAGAAGTGATTCGCTCTGAAACCGAACTCGTGTTCGCCGTGTTTCGCACGCAGTTGTTCGATCCCGGCGACCTCGACAACGTGAAGAAGGTGCAAGCCGGATACAAAGCGCAGACATTATCGGCATTCCTTGGGAAGTCTGCACCGACCGCCGCGCCCGTCATCGATTTCGCCAAACCTCTCACGCCCGAAGAAGAGAAGAAGTCGCTGCAATTTTTCAACATTCTGAACTTTGTCCTGCAATTCTCTCCGACGGACCCTTCCGAAACGCAACTGATGGCTCGATTTGCCAAGGTCGATATTGGCGCAGGAAAAACCTTTGACGTTGAGAAGCTGTCTCCAGAGATGAAAACCGCGATGGAACAAGGCATAGGTGACGCTTGGGCTGACTTCGGTGGATTGGTAAAACAATTCGACGCTGGAAAGGTGACCTCGGGCGATGTTTTTGGCACAAGGAAATACTTGAAGAACAATTATTTGTATCGCATGGGCGCCGCCGTGATGGGTATCTACGGCAATTCCAAACAGGAAGCGATGTATCCAATTTATGCCGTAGATTCTGCGGGAGCAAAGCTGAATGGTGTCAATGCATACGCCCTTCACTTTCCACCGGGGCAGTTGCCGCCCGTCAACGCTTTCTGGTCCCTGACGATGTATGAGTTACCGGCAAGCCTGCTCGTAGCGAATCCAATCAACCGGTACCTCATCAACTCACCGATGATGCCGCAACTCAAGAAAGATCCCGACGGGGGACTGACCCTTTTCATCCAGCACGAATCACCCGGCAAAGACAAGGAAGCTAACTGGCTACCAGCGCCCACAGGACCTTTCATCATGTATCTGCGCCTTTATTGGCCGAAGGAACCAGCAATCGATGGCAAGTGGACCGCACCAAAACTCGACCGGGTCCAGTAACTACCGTTTTCGTTCGCGACATCACAATACGGAACAGCATCGCCAACTAGGGGAGCTCAGACTCATGAAATTCACAAAATGCATCGTCGCCATTCTGTTTGCATTCGCCTGCGTCGGAGTTACGGTTCGCGCGCAGGAGCCGCCGAAAATGAAAATGACGACGCCGATCCCGCAGTCCATCACCACGCCGGATTCCGTGGACACGAGTATCGGGACGCTCAAGTTCTTTGACGGATTTCCCGACGACGCCACAGTCGAAAAAGTGTACGACAACCTCGACTTTCAGCGTGGAGTGCAAGCGTTTTTGAGTGGCATGCCAGGTGCTTCGCTCGTCGGAATGCGCACGGGTTTTCGCAAGCTGGGCGCTATCAACAATACTGTTTTGCTTTTCGAGAATAGGCTGGACTCCAAATCACTTTTCCTTACGGGCAACACCGACTCGGTCTATTTCAGCACATGGATCAATTTGAAGGATGGTCCGATGGTGCTTGAAACTCCAGCAAACGTTCTTGCATTTCTCGACGACGCCTGGTTTTAGTACGTCACCGATATCGGGAATGCCGGGCGTGACAAGGGAAAGGGCGGCAAGTACCTCGTGATCCCGCCGGACTACACCGGACCAGTACCTGAGGGTTACTTGATCGCTAAATCGCGCACTTACAACTTGTGGCTCATGGGCCGCGGATTCAAGATCAACGGAGATCTTAGGCCGGCCGTAGACGGTATCAAGAAAAACCTGCGGATATATCCGCTGGCGCAGGCGAATAACCCACCGCAAACGGAATTTATCAATGGCTCGGGCGTTGAGCTGAATACAGTTCACTCCAATGACTTCGGCTACTTCGAAGAACTGAACGAAGTTGTACAAGATGAGCCTAGCAAGGCGCTCGACCCCGAGAGGCTCGGCTTGTTCGCGTCCATCGGCATCGAAAAGGGAAAGCCTTTTGCCCCCGATGCGCGGATGAAGAAAATTCTCACGGATTCGGCCGCAGTAGGCAATGCCACGGCGCGGGCCATGTTGTTCCGCACACGAATGAAAGACGCCTACTACTATCCGAACAGCGCCTGGCTCACCACGTTTACCGGTGGCTACGAGTTCTTATTGCAACCCGGCGTGCGCAATCTCGATGCGCGGGTGATGTTTCACTATTACGCGACAGGAATTACACCCGCGATGGCTATGAAGATGGTGGGCATCGGCTCGCAATATGCCGCAGCGTTTGTCGATTCCGAAGGTAAGCCGTTGGACGGTAGCAAGACGTACAAGATTCACTTGCCACCGAACATCCCTGCGAAAGACTTTTGGTCGTTCGTCGTTTACGACAACCAAACTCGCTCGATGCTCCAGACCGACGAACAATTCCCGAGTATCGGCAGCGAAGATAAAACTGTGGTCGTTAACCCTGATACGTCAGTGGATGTTTATTTCGGCCCGACTGCACCGCCAGGTCATGAAACGAACTGGGTTCAGACCGTGCCCGGTAAAGGCTGGAATGTTCTGCTGCGCCTCTATGGTCCATTGCAGCCGTGGTTCGACAAGACCTGGAAACCCGGCGAATTTGAACTCGTGAAGTAATCAAAAGTGTGAGTGAACCTTGGGGACTCGGCTAACTCCTGATTAGTCGGATAACCGGACAAGTCACGTACTAGAACTTTACTTGTCCGGTTTGTGCGTTTACCAGGACTTATGCCTCCCGTGCGTTGACTTGCTTTTTGCCCCAACCTAATATGTGCGGCTGATGGCGCGCTCTGAAAGGTGTGCGATGCGCCGCTGACGGAGGCCGATGCCTCTGCGCCGTACGAGTCGAGCCAATTCTGTAGTGTTTGATTTAGTTCGCCTGTACGAATACGCGAGCCCGGTCGCAGCCTGGAACACTTTTGTATAGTTGTGGCCTATCAGACTTAATCTTGCGCCAACACTGAACATTGAGAGGGTGATCAAGTGAAATGCTTTTCGCGTTACTTTTCGGCTTTTCTTTTTGTTGCAACCATTTTTCTGATTCAGACAAATTCCTCGCTTTGGGCCCAAGCAAGCTCTGATGAGCGAATCTTGTTCCATGCCAAGGTCTTCACCGGCGACACGCAGAACCCGTATGCGGAAGCGGTTGCGATTCGTGGAGACAAGATTATCGCGGTTGGCAGTTTGCCCGAGGTGGAGAAGTCTTTATCAAAGAATGCCGAACGCATCGACCTCGAAGGCAAAAGTCTTTTCCCCGGGTTTATCGACTCGCACAGCCACTCGATCGATGGAGGACTCGAACTGATTTCCGCCGATGCCAGCGACAAAGTGCAATCGCTCGATGAGCTTCCGCCATTTGTAGAAGACGCGAAAAAGGCAGGCACGGCCATGCGAGGCGATATTATTGAAATTCTTGGCATGCCGCTCGAATTCTGGTCACACCTCGATGTCCTCAACGCCGACTTCAGCAGAGGGGCATATGAGAACCAAAGCGTCCTTCTACGCGGAATGGACGGACACACGGCGTGGGTGAATCGTGCGCTGTTGGAACGCGCGGGCATCACGACTGATTTTCTGAAGAAACTTTCCGGCGAGGAGCGGAGTTACTACGGCACGGACAAGGATATGCGTCCGAATGGCTTTCTGGTCGATGCCGGCACGGAGAAAATCGAGCCTTTGCTCCCGCAGCGGACGCCCGACGAGTTGCTGAAAGCAGGGCGCGCTGCACTGGCATATAACTACTCCTTAGGGATCACGGCGTGGCTTGATCCATTGGCCACTGACTATGTACTGCAGGCTTACAAGTTGCTAGCTGAACACGGAGAACTGAATTCTCAGATTGTGGCGTTTCCACAGGTCTTTGCGAAGGATCCTCCGGCGGAGCTTGCTGGCGTTCAGAAAACGCGCGAGCTTTACAAGAACGTGCCCAATCTGCATGTGAGCGGGATCAAAGTCTTTGCGGATGGAGTAGTGGAATATCCGTCACAGACAGCGCATCTCAGCAAGCCGTACAAAAACACCGGCCGGAACGGCGAGCTGTTGTTCGATCCGAACAACTTCGCCGCTCTCTGCGTGGAGGCGGACAAGGAAGGATTGATCATTCACGTGCACGCAATCGGCGATCAAGCAGTTACGGAAGCGTTGAATGGGATTGCGGCGGCGCGAAAAGCTAATGGAAATTCCGGGTTGCCGCACACGATCACGCATGAACAGTTCGTGCAGCCGGATGACTTTCCTCGCTTTCGGGAATTGGGCGTGGTGAGCGCTTTACAGCTTTTATGGGCGGATGCAAGCCAAGACACAATCGAAATAGTGAAGCCCTATCTGGATGCAGATATCTACAAGTGGCAATATCCGGCACGATCGATCCTCGATAACGGCGGGATCATTTCAGGTGCGAGCGACTGGCCCGTTTCTAGCGCAAACGTCTTCTGGGCGATTTATCAGGCGGAAACGCGCAAAGGACCGGAAGGAGTGCTTGACCCATCGCAGGCAGTGCCGCGCGAAGCGATGTTCTACGCCTACACGCGGAACTCGGCTCGCGCTATGAATCTCAATTCCATCGGAGAGATCGCCGCCGGCAAGCGTGCTGATTTGGTTTTGCTGGACCGCGACGTTCTGACGATTTTACCGGAAGAAATGCGAGACACGAAAGTCTTGTGGACGATGGTAGCTGGAAAAATAGTGTACCGGTCAAAGTAAGAGCAGTTTCTACAACGGCAATTTTCCAATTGTCCGGTTTGCGCGTTAATCAGGCACAATGTCAGAGTTTTGCTGTGCGGACAAAAGTAGCACATTGAAGAATTCCGGCTGAGGTCGCGTGCCATACAAACCTTTCGACCCAGCGCGAAAGGTTGGCCAGCTAACCAACACTTGCGAGCGAGAAGCTCCGTCTACAATCGCCTGTAGCTTATAGTGAAGGTTTTCGCCTGACACGTGTTGAGCGTTCCGAGGTACACCATAACCGACGATCCTGCATTGTATCGAATACTGCGCGGACGGGTCCTCTGGCTCGATAGCGCCCGTCCGCCGCAGCAATTTTTGTCACGGGGTGCAGCCGCCGGTGTAGGCGCATCCCGTAGTCTGAAAGAAAAGCGAATGTTGGCCCTGAAAGCCCGAGGTGCCCTGGTTCACGAGCTCTATCGCCTGGTCGGCCGCGTCATCCGTCATGGTCAAGATATAGGTCGACGTGGCCTGAGATCCTGGGTAGAACTGCGCGCCATTGCCGTTCAGAGCGGTAGCGCCGTCGAAGGAGATGGAGATTGTGTTGGCTAACGGATACATCCCATCAAGGTTCCCGGAGTTAGTGCAGCAGGGGCGTGCCACCATCCATTGGGCCGTATTGCCCGCTATTGTCGGGCCACTAACCGCATAGGAATTGTAGGTTAAGGTGGTAAGGTCCTCCACATACACCGAGCCGGCAGACGGTCCGGATGCCTGTACCTCCGTATAGAAGACGTCCCCAGGATGGACAGAGAACTCCGCGGCGTATGTTCCCCATCCGACATAAGCGTAGTAGTTGGTTCCCTCGGCGCAGTCAATTTCAGTATAGACGCCGCCCTGCAGCATGGGTGCGAACAAGGGGAGGCCGGTGGCCGGACTATAAAAGATGTAGCCACCAATCCCCGCGAAGCTCACCTCGATCATGTCGGCAGAGCCGGAGGCGAAGCATGACCCGCTGTCGAAGGGTATCTGAGCGGTCGGCACGCTGATTATTGTCCAAATGTCGCTAAAGGAAGTCTTACTGCTCCACTTCTTGAGAGTGTTCGACAGAAGGACGCCGCTCGCGGCGACGTTTGACATCTTCTTCACTGTTTCAGCAGTTACGGCAGCCGGCTCCACGGACAATGTGCTGCCTGGCACCCTAAAGTCTCCGCTGCCAGGGAGCGCTTTCAGTTCTCCGTTCCATCGAATCTTGGCCGCCGCCATAACCCTTTCCCACATGGCATAGTGGTCAGGATCGGCCTTCTGGTCGGGACGTGGCGGGAAGCCGTAGCGGGCAAGATCCAGGTCCGACGCTTGCCGCGGGTCGAAACCTGCTGGCGGGACAGGAAATGTGCGGATGCCCTGTATGTTGGTCGGAACGGTAGCGGAAGCTACGTCGGCGTCGCTTTGGGCCGCGGTGACCAGCGGAAAACTGCACAACAAGAAAATCGTCACTGCGATTAACATAACTGAAATGTTTCTAGACTTCATTTCGAACCTCCTCTTGAGAGTCAACTTGAGTTTGAGTTGAAGTATGAAATCTCCGGATGATCGGGGTGGCCGTGGGCTTGGCATCGCTGTCCCAGAAGCGGTCGAAGGTCAAGACAGCATTAGCTGCCCGGGGCATTTTAGTTCTCCTTGTTCTTGGTGAGGTCGCATTTCGCCGTACGGCACGAACGAGCGGCGATGGAGGCAGTATTCCCTCAGAGAGGGCTGTATCTCAAATCGGTCGTATCAGCGTCAATACAGGGAAGGTAAGATGCCGATAATATTAATGTATATGTCCAACCTGTTCATTCGAATAAATTTAATCTTGCGATGGAAACCCCGACGTAGCAACACTGGCCCACGATCCGGGTGGATTAAGTGCCAGAATCCCATCTGACTTCTAACTCCTAACTCCTGATAAGTCGGACTACCGGACAAGTCACGTACTAGAACTTTACTTGTCCGGTTTGCGCGTTAATCGGGCATTGGGCTGATCCTTAGACTCTTTAATAGTGTTCCCGGCGGGCTGGGCGACTTCATCGCCTTGTATGCAGACCGAGTACATGATAATCAAGGCTTATGAAAATACGCGTCTCACTTCTCGCTCTATTGTTTGCGCTCTTCCCCTCATTGGCGATTCCGCAATCCCAACCTGCGCCGCAACCGATCACTGCGGTTGTAGTCAAGGCTGGAAAGTTGCTCGACGTCCGCAAAGGCGCCTATATCGAAGGTACCGCGATTTGGATCGAAGGCGACCGCATCAAGGAAGTCGGCACACTTGCCGAAGTACAGAGTCACGCTCCGAAAAACGCCCAACTGATCGATCTTAGCCACGCAACGGTTCTGCCCGGCCTTATCGACTGCCATACGCACTTAATGGCGCGCTTCGCTGACGACATGCCAAACGATTACATTCTGGGTCTGGCGACAAAGTCTCAGGCATTTCGAGCACTCGAGGGGGCCGCCGACGCCCGCGTCACACTACTCGCGGGTTTCACAACAGTACGGGATGTCGAGAATGAAGGGTCCGGTTACGCTGACGTTGCCTTGCGTGACGCCATCGTGCAAGCCCTCGTTGAGGGTCCGAGAATGGAGGTTGCGACGCGAGGCATCGCGGCAGTTGGCCAATACAATCCGTTCGGCGTCTCGCCTGATCTCACGGATTTTCCTACCGGCGCCCAGATGGTAAGTGGTGTGGAGGACGCCCGCCGCGCCGTTCGCGAGCAAATCGGTCACGGCGCCGATTTGATAAAAGTTTACGCCGACTGGTCCCACCCGACTCTGACAGTTGAGGAAATGCGCGTGATCGTCGAGGAAGCGCACAAGCAGGGCTTGAAAGTGGCCGCTCACGCAACCACGCGCGAGGGGATCATGAACGCAGTCACCGCGGGCGTGGACTCCATCGAGCACGGGTTCGGAGCAGACGAGCAGTCGCTCCAGATGATGAAAGCGAAGGGTGTATTCCTGGTTCCGACAGTGGGGGTAATTGACGCGGAAATCGAGAAGAACAAGAGCGAGAAACTTACTCCCGAACAGGAGAAGCATCGGGATGCCTTTCTGAACGCCATCGAACAGGAAGTTCGCCAGGCGATGGCCCTGAATGTCAAGATTGCCTCGGGATTCGATGCCAGCACAGCATACCTGCAAGGCAGGAATGCGGATCAACTGGTTGCGCTGGCAAAGCGCGGAATGCCGCCTTTGGAAGTGATTCGCACCGCAACCGTAAACGCCGCGGAATTGATGGGCTGGCAGGACCGCGTCGGCACGGTCGAAGCAGGAAAGTACGCCGATTTGATTGCCGTTGAGGGCGATCTGCTTACCGACATCGCAGTGCTACAACGAGTGAAGTTCGTGATGAAGGGCGGGACCGTAGTGAAAGATACGCTGACTCGCTAAGGCCGATTCGTTCGCGCGGTGCCTGAGGAGAGAATTAATAGGCGTGCCTGCTCACGGATCATTGGATTGTCGTCCGCGACGAGGATCGTTCTGGGTTTGGTTCGCTGGTGAACTGGGCTTGCACCCGCGCGAAAATCACTCATACGACGATTTACCGCACAGTAACCGTGTCCAGTAGGTCGGCTAACTCCCGATTAGTCGGATTACCGGACAAGTGAAGTAATACTTCATTTGTCCGGTTTGCGCGTTAATGAGGCACTTCAGTTCAAGCACCTGAGAATCTGGCTTATCCCTTCGCCAAGACCGGGGTGCCTTGCTAAACTCGCCCCATGTCGTTCCGCATTATGCCGGTAACGCTCGATAAATCAGCCAAGCCCTTTCGCCGCGCCCTTCAGTACGCTTTTTATGATTGGACTCGCGATATGCCACTCGGTAGGCGCATCGTGGCCACCGTTGGGTTGCTAATTCAAGCCGCGGTTTTGTCGGGGCTGTTGATTGCTATCAGACATCCTGCGATAGCCGTGCCGCTGGCTGTACTTTTCCTAATCGGCCTGATCCTCTTGAATGGGGCGCTAACCTCGGAATTCGTGCGCAAAATGCAGCTCGAATCGGACCAGATTGCCGCCCAGCAAATCCAGCAGACTCTCCAGGTCCAAAATCCCGAATCACCGTTAGGGTACGATCTGCAAACTTTCTATAAGCCTTTCCGCGATGTCGGCGGCGACTACTTTGACGTCATCGCATTACCGCACAATCGAACGCTGTTCGCAGTGGCGGACGTTTCCGGAAAAGGAGTACCCGCAGCGTTACTGGCGGCAAATATACAGGCCCTGATTAGGAGCATCGCAAGTATCGATGCGGATCCATTGACCATGGCAAGACGGATTAACAGCCACCTGAGTCGCTATACGCCAGCGGATCGCTTTGCGACCGCCGTTTTCATGGTGCTTAGCCAGGATTCCGGAGAATTGCTCTACGTGAATGCCGGTCACAACGCCCCTGTCATTTCATGTTTAGGAACAACAACATTTCTGGAATCCACCGGTCCGCCGCTTGGGATCTTTGCCGAGGCAAAGTATGAATCTCGTACTGCCGTTATCCAGCCGGCTGGGGCTCTCCTTTTATTCACCGATGGACTGACCGACTCCATTGCCGCGAAGAATCCTGAAGAATGCTTGCGCGATGTACTTGCTGACAGTTCGAATAGCAAAATGACTAGGCTCAAATCTTTAATAGACCCCGAATTGAACCTCGACGATGTCACGATATTACTGTTAGGACGTCCTGTCTTTTCCAATCCCGAAGCCGGCGACGACGCCAGCCGCCTACAGTGAGCTGTTCACAGCATCACACCCGAACGGACCCCGAACTTCGCACATTCTGAAGCTGCTCCGAGCCACAAATACGACAGGCGGTTCAACTCCTGATTAGTCGGATAACCGGACAAGTCACGTACTAGAACTTTACTTGTCCGGTTCGCGCGTTAATCAGCCATTATCCGATGCCGGGAAATAACCCCATCTCTCACAGGAGCTAACGGAAGGGATGCCGCAATGCGTCCTTAAGGAGTTGAATCCCCAGGCCATCATTCGTAATGGAGCGCCTCCATGGGGTCCACGCGCATCGCCCGCCGAGCGGGTATGTAACAAGCGAGCAGCGCCACAACAGAAAGGAAAATCGCCACCGCTGCGAACGTCACGGCGTCGGTGGCGCCGACACCAAAAAGTATGTTGCGCATAAAACGCGTTAGAGCGAAGGACACGAGCAGGCCGATCGCAAGACCGGCCACGATCATTCGCGAACCTTGACTCAGCACCAGGCGGAACACGTCATTCCGCTGTGCTCCCAGCGCCATACGGATCCCGATTTCGTGTGAGCGTTGGCGCGTGGTGTAGGAAATCACGCCGTAAATCCCGACCGCCGCCAGCAGCAGTGCAAGCAAACCAAAAGCTCCCACAAAGGTGCCGGCGATTCGCTGCCCGGTGCTGGCAACCTGCACGCGCGACTTTAGAGCGGACACATCATAAACGGGCAAATCGGCGTTCAGGCTGTGAACCGCTTTCTCGACGGCTGCGGTGTAGGTGAGCGGGTTTCCGGAAACGCGCGCATGAATGACTGGCGAAGAATCGTAGTCCTGAAATGTTGGAAGATATAAAAAAGGTTGCGGGGCCTCGTTCAGCGAATTGTAGTTCGCGTTATGCGCAACCCCAATCACCGTGAACCACACTCCATCGGCGAAGATACGTTTGCCGAGAGGATCCTGTTGAGGCCAATATCGCTCAGCAAATTTTTGATTCACAACGGCCACGGGTTGTGACGTGTCTGTATCTTTCATAGTGAACTCACGCCCCGCCACCAATGGAATGTCCATCGTCCGCAAGTAATTTGGTCCGACCGTAGCAGCAGCAATTTCCATTGATTCATGCGGCTGCGGCACGTAGCCCTCTGGGGAAGCCGGCATCGAGCTGTTTGTGTAACCGAGCGGAACCCAGCTGGATAGCGTGACTGATTCCACGCCAGAGAGCGCTTCCAACTTCTCTAAAAGCTGCCGATTAAATTCCAGTCCGCGGGCCTGGTTATAACCAGAAGGAAGAAGGCTGTAGGAAGCAAGCAGAACATGGTCTGCGTTGAAACCTGCATTGAACTGCTGCGCCTGGCGGAAGCTTCTGATGAATAGTCCTGCGCTGACGAGCAAAAAAAGCGAGAGCGAAATTTGCGCGATGACTAGAGCGCTTGATAGCCGGGCCCTGTGAAGCCCTAGAGAAGCACTACCTGCCTCTTCTTTTAGCACCGACACCGGCGACATATCGGAGGCACGCAGCGCCGGAAGAATGCCGAATATAACGCCAGTAAGAACCGAGATCGCAAACGTAACGAAGAACACCGCGCGATCGATGGGTATATTGAGCCCGATCGGAATACCGGTTGGTGGGATAAATTCCCCGAGCGTGCCGGTGGTCCAAGCAGTAAGAAACACCGCAAGAACCCCACCAGTTAAAGACAAGACTAAGCTCTCCACCAGTAGTTGCCGGACGAGCCGCGACCTGCTGGCTCCAATTGAAAGGCGAATCGCAATTTCGCGCCGCCGAGAAACCGACTTCACCAGCATCAGGTTCGCCACATTGGCGCAAGCAAGCAACAAAACCACGCCCGCGATGGCCATCAGCATCGGAAGAAGAACGTACATATAAGCGTTCGCGCCGAATGGCGCACGCCAGAGCGGATACAACGTCACGGCGTTGGCGCCCAAATGCGAAGTAGGAAATTGCTCGACGATATGGTTCATGAGCAGATCCATCTCCGCCTGCGCTTGTGCGCGAGAAACACCGGGAGCAAGACGGCCCATCAACATTAGCCAGGTCTCGCCGCGAGTCTGCAGCTTGTCGCGATTGGAATCGAGCCCGGCCTGCATCATCAAAGGGACCCACAGCTCGGCGCGCAGCCCGGTTTGGGTGCCTTGAAACACCGCCGGTGCCACACCGATGATGGTGTAAGGATGGTCGTTGATCCGTAATGGCTTGCCGATCACCGAAGAATTCCCGGCGAAACGAATCTGCCATAGCCGATAACTAATCACGACTACCGGGGCGCCGTCCGGCTTCTGATCTTCTACCGGCAAAAAACCACGGCCCAAAATTGGATGGACGTTGAGCACGTCAAAATAATTTGCCGAGGCCAGCGTGCCCCAAACACGCTCAGGCTTGCCGGTGCCGGTGAGATTCATGGGACGAATGTGATAAGCGATCATTCCGGAAAAACTTCGACTACGGTTGCGCAGGTCCATGTAATCGAGATAGGAAAATGGGATGGGTGCTCTGGCGGTTCCACCTTCCGTCATGGTCACAAGATCGGAAGTATGCGTAACGCCCGGTATAGGATTGAGCAGAGTGGAATTGATCCAACTGAAAATCGTAGAGTTGGCGCCGATGCCAAGCGCAAGCGTCAGGATAGCAATTGCCGCATATCCCGGGGCCTTGGCGATCATTCGCATGCTGTACCGTACGTCTTGCCAGAACGAGGTCATCGCGCTACCTCCGAGGACGAGTTACCCACAATTAAAGCATGTCGCGGCCCATCCGCGGTCTCTTGAAGCGAATGCTGCAGCATGGTTTAGCTGGTCTGCCTTTAGAGAATCGCCCGAAACTGTCCGCCCGTGGGACGTACCCGCAGCGGGATCGAACGTTCACTTGGGTTTGTATACATTGCAGTTCCAGCGTGCCATCGAGCTACAAAGAGAGCGATTCGGCTGGTAACAGACAAGTGCTCAAATCTGCTTGCCACCAACCATTGTCCGTGCCACGTCAACCTAACTCCCGATTAGTCGGATAACCGGACATGTTCAGGTCTAGTGCTCGACTTGTCCGGGTCGCGCGTTAAGTAGGCAGTACCGCTAAGAAATTCCGAGGGAATGAGTGCCTGCAGTTGACCATGCGACCTTCATTCCAGTATATCTTTCGACCGTAAGTCGATTGAGGAAACGGAGGGCGTATGTCGATTCAAGTTCATCTTGTATTGTTGCTATTTCTCGCGACCGTCCCGTTATCTGCTCAGACCAAACCCGTGACCGCACCAAGTGCCACTCCGGCCACAGATTCTAAGGTCGTGCCGAAGCAGCCGACGCCCACGGTCTTTCAGGCCGACGAAGGTGACCGTTGGATGCTGCTTGGGGACAAGCCGCTCATTTTCAAAGTTGATCCCCTCAGCACCGGCTCGGACGCACTGGTCGTCGGGACCGAGGAGATGCCACCAGGAAACAAAATTCCGACCCACAAGCATCTTCACGAAGATGAAGTCATATTCGTCCACAAGGGTACGGTGCGCGTTACGTTGGCTGGACGCGAATACGACGCAGGAACGGGAGCGACGGTTTTCATCCCGCATGGAAATTGGATCGGCGTGGCGAACGTTTCCAGCGAGCCTGCCATGATTCTGTTTTTCTTTAACAAGCCCGCATTTGAGCAATGCTTACGAGCCATGTCGTCGCGACCGGGCGAAACTTTCACCATGCCAGCGCCGGAGAAAATGGCCGCTGTCCGAACGGAATGCCACGAAGTGATGAAGGAATAATACCTGCCTGGTTAGTCGGATAACCGGACATGTTCGGCGCTAGTACTCCAGTTGTCCGGTTTGCGCGTTTATCAGGACCTAGACCGCTTTGCCTGAACCGTGCGAGTATTGACGCCTCCATGCCCAGGAAAAACCGCACCCGATAGTTAGGAAATGGTGTCTCATGAAAGCACATCGGAAAATCATCGTGTACATT
Source organism: uncultured Acidobacteriota bacterium (assembly GCA_963838475.1). Classification (GTDB taxonomy): domain Bacteria; phylum Acidobacteriota; class Terriglobia; order Acidiferrales; family UBA7541; genus Palsa-295. The sequence continues at coordinate 1,528,809 of CAWIRJ010000001.1, read as the reverse complement.
GCGACAAGCGCCGATGGCTACATTGCCAGGCCAAACGGTGATGTCGAATGGCTGAATCGTCGGCCCCGCAAATTCGATTACGGCATGACCTCGTTCTACCGGACGATTGACACCATCGTGTGGGGCCGAAAAACCTACGACTGGGTTCTCTCGTATCACAAGAAGAAAGGCCAGAAAGCGGGGATGTTCGACACAAAGGTCAGCAATTACGTCTTCTCGAAGAAGCCGCCGAAACGGGCAGCACCCGGGGTCGAATTCGTGTCGGAGCCGGTGAAAGCATTCGCGCAGCGTCTTCGAGCGACGCCGGGAAAACACATTTGGATGATGGGTGGGGGTGAACTGATTGCCTCGTTTCTCGACGCTGGCGAGATCGACGAGTTCGATATTCACGTCATTCCTAACTTCATCGGTGAGGGTATACCGCTGATGGCACCACGCCATCGGGACATAGTACTTCGCTTGCTTTCAACCAAGAGGTACCCAGACGGCGTCGTCGAGGTGCGCTATGAGGTCGCGAGGTAAGCAAATTTCAGCATTTGGCGTGAGGCCAGACATTCTGAACCGGTCAAGTCCTGGTTAGTCGCGTTACCGGAAACTAGGAAAATCCACTTTTCCGGTTTGTGCGTTTATCAGGACCTTGATGCACAACACGCCGCGCAGCGGACGACTATGAAGGTTAGCTTTATGGTGTTAAGTAAGAATTGTACCCCCGCCAACAGCGGCGACCGTTAACGGGGGCGTGATTCAAGGGCGGAGATCGCACTTGAACCGGAGATTTTTAGTATCGGACTTCGCCCGCGGAAAAACAAGAGTCGAGCCTACCGCCCACGCAAGTTCAAAAACTGTAATCGCCTTGTTTTATTGCAGAGGATTGGTATAAATCTCTGGTTAGCTTTTGTTGCTGCCACGCCGCAACGCGGAGGCCTCTTGAAGCTCTCGTTCAGTACCGCTCTCGTCATTTCGTTGTCACTGGCATCCTGCGCTCTCAAGAACGCACCTTCCCGCGTCACAGTAAAAGTAGCGGACACGTACTCAGGTTTTCTACATTTGACACCATGCCGCGAAGGGTCCAAGGAACCCGTTGTAGTTGACGAACGAGGCAATGGCGAGATATCTGTTTGCCCCTCTGGGGATTTGGAAATTGTTGTAATTAAGGGAACCAGAACAGTTTACATCCCGCCCGAAAAGGTAAAGGTAGATAGAACGGGCGATGGCATACCTGTTATCGTGACTGCATCGATTCCACGGTAGCGCCTTTCTGCCCGACGGCCCCTCTATCAGTCGGTAACTCCCGATAAGTCGGATAACCGGACTCCGGTAAGCCTGGCGGTCTCAATGGGTTGATCCAACACTAACGCGAACCCCACCCGGAGCGCTTCTGCAATGGAACCTGCGCGCTCTTTTCTGCGGCACGGTGGCACCGCTTGTGATCGAAACTAGCCATAATTTTGAATTCCCGCTAGTAGGCTATATGCTGGCAGGCGATCCTGAAGACACCGTGAAACTTCTTCGAAGGCTCATGCGAGCGTTTGTCTTGGTAGTGAGCGCTATGTTTGTCTTGCCCGCCGCATCGTTCGGGCAGACCGATGAGATCCAAGTCTACGATGCCACAATCGCCGAACCCGGAATCTTCAATCTCACCTGGCACAATAACTTCATCGCTGATGGCTTGAACACGCCTGCCTTCCCCAGCGGACTCATACCAGACAAGTCGTTCAACGGCGTAACCGAGTGGGCCTACGGCGTTACCCCTTGGTTCGAGGCGGGCCTTTACCTTCCGCTGTACAGCATCTCGCAAAACCGCGGTGCGACGATTAACGGAGGCAAAATCCGCTTGCTCTTCGTCAGACCTCATGCGGCCGACCACAAGTTTTTTTTCGGCGCAAACTTTGAGTTTAGCTACAACGCCTTGCACTGGCAGCCATACCGTTTCACTTCGGAGATCCGCCCGATCATTGGCTGGCACTTGCACCCGGTGGACATTATCGTGAATCCCATTCTCGATAACTCTTTTATCGGCGGTTTCAAAAGTCTCGATTTCGCCCCAGCGGTGCGTGTTGCGTACAATCTACCCCCGAAGTGGGCGCTAGCCGCCGAGGAGTATGCCGATTATGGTCCTCTGCGCAATTTCTATTCAGTCAGCCAGCAGGAAGTCTTCGCGGTGCTCGATCACTACTCCAAAACCCTAAACATCGAAGCTGGCATTGGCTTTGGTCTCACAAGCTCGTCGGACAAAATAACTTTGAAGCTGATCCTATCGCGCGATCTCAACTCGCATGCCAAAAATTGAGCGATTAGCCCGTAAGAAAGCCGCAAGTTATCCCGGATTTTTCGGGTACTACTGGGCGCGGCCCGCCGGTGCTCGCCGACCGAGTGGAGCAGACGGCTGTTGCATCGTTTACGGCCGCCACCTGCGCCTTCGGCGGAATGATGGCAGCTCGGTCGCGAACAAGGCCGGACCCGGTTCGGTCAACTCCTGATAAGTCGGATAACCGGACATGTCACGTACTAGAACTTTGCTTGTCCGGTTTGCGCGTTTACCAGGAACTTGGCGCGACAAATTAGCTAACGGGCCACGACGAAGTGCATTTCGCGAATAAGACTGATGCATCTTTCAATTCCTAAGCTTAGCTGCTGCGAGCAGAGGTATAGAATCCATGCGTTTCCCCCAAAGCTCCTCGCAACGGCCCGCAGGGGAAAAACATGGAGGGGAATAATGAAAAGTCAGAAGATCCGCCTTCTCATGAAGTGTATTGTTCCCATTGTCGCTGTTTTTTGGAGTTTTTCAATCGCTTGCCTATCGGCGATGGCTCAGAATTCGAGCAACAGTGCAGAAATTGAAAACCTGAAGTTAATTGTCGATCAGCAACAGAAAGCGCTGGAGCAACAACAAGTGCAAATCCGGGCGCTGCAGTCTGCCTTGACGGAACAAAAGAAGATGCTGGTGAGCCTGGTGCAAGGAGCGACGAGCGGTGACACGGGAAATCTTCCCACAAATATCAAGACGGACAACGAGCTGCAAGCGCAAAATGAACCATCCTCCGTTCCAGGTGAACAACAGCCGCTTACTCCCCAGCAGACGCAAGTTGAGGAAGAGTTGCAGCGTGGCCCGGAAATTGCCGACGTGACGCCCACCACACCCGCCCTCCAGTTGGGCCCTGCGAAGATTCGTCTAATCGGCTACCCTGCACTGACCTCGGTGTGGAGATCAAACAACAACGGCGGCAACGTGGCCACCAACTTTAACAACATCCTGTTCGACAACACGGTTCCAGGCACGACCAGCGAATTCCGTCTATCGCCGCAGAACACGCGTCTGGCGCTGCGGGTGGACGCCGACCTAAAATCCAGTCAAATCGCTGGATATTTCGAAATGGATTTTGTCGGTGCGCCCGTCGGCGGAAATCTTGTGACGCAATCCGGTTATCCGTTTCGGATTCGTCAAGCTTGGTTTGACTGGCGCAAAGGAAGGTGGGAGATGGCCGGCGGGCAGATGTGGTCGCTGATGACACCGAATAAGGAAGATATTCTTCCGTGGCCGGGTGATATAGCCGCTCCCCAGGTGATTGATCTAAACTTTGTCGCTGGATTTGTGGTTGGACGCTATCCGCAATTTCGACTCGTTTATCGACCATCTGAGAAGATGGCGTTCGGTTTTTCGGTCGAGAACCCTGAGCAGCAGGTGTCAAATAGTGTGGTATTCCCCACCGCGCTGAGTAGCACGGTCACGACGCAATACAACAACGGCAGCAGCGGACTGAATGTCCCGAACATGACTCCGGATTTCGTCCTGAAGGGCTCGTTCGACAACAAGGTCATGGGCGGTCGCGCAATTCACTTCGATATCGGCACAGTGATGCGAACTTTTCGTAGTTGGGACGGGATCAGTGCTTCGGGGAAAAATTATGCCTTTGGTTGGGGCGTCAGTGCCAACTTCAACGTTGAGGTCAAGAAGGGCGTGCGCTGGGTGTTGGACGGTTTTGCGAGTGACGGTGCGGGTCGCTATATCGGCGGCTTAGCTCCCGACGTAATCGTCAGGGCCGATGGCAGCATTTCGCCAATCCATTCGTATTCGTGGGTCAGCGGTTTCGAACTTGCACCGAATAAAGCTACGGGACTGTACTTCTACTACAGCGGCCTGTACGCGCAGAAGAACGCTGCCTTAAACAGCGACGGCACCTGCTGCGTGGGATTCGGTTTTCCAGGTGCCAGCAACGCTGCCGACCGATTGATCGAGGAGGCTACGGGCGGTTACTCACGCGTGCTGTGGAAATATGAAAACCTAGGGTCGGTCCAGTGGGGGCTGCAATTTGCGCATGTTTGGGTCTATCCTTGGGAGGCTGGCAATGGTCCAAAGTCAGCCAACGCTAACATGGTGTTCAGCCAATTGCGCTATAACTTGCCCTAAATCCGGCGGCGCAGTCCGGTCCTGGAGGAGCTGGAGAAGAAAGGATCGATCCAGATCACTTGGTACGATGTACGACCTCGCGAATGGCATGGTGGAGTTCGTCAGTTAGCAAGTTCGCGCGGCTCGAACCGAATCACAGATCGAGTTTGGCTACGGAGCAGGCAAAGAATATCAAGATTCATTCCTGCGAACGGAGGCAATCGCCCCAACGCAGGATCAACTCGTTCAATGGGCACAGAGTTTTGGTGGTGACAACCAGCCAATGAGATCACAGAACTGTATACTGTTTTTTTTTGGGCTACCGTAGCCGCGCACGAGTACGAGTCAGTTGGGAGTCCTGATGTATCAAGGGTTGAGAGATTTCTTTTCGAGTATTGGAGTTCTTCTGCTCGTGGTGGGATCGGGACTGACACAGGAGTCTACCTCCGCCTTACAGAAGACCAACGTGTCCCCGAGCCAAGCGAGTGAGACCCAGGAGTTTGGGAAATCCTACGAGACCCTGCGTCCGATGCAAAGGCAGCTGATTGACGATTACGTTCGCAATTACAACACCACCACTGGCAGTCAGATCATTGCTCCCTCTGCGTACGACGCCGCGCGTCTTTCGATCCGCACCACCTTCGATGCAGTGACTCACGCACTCCTGAACGCCCAGATCACTGATGAGCACGGCAAAAGCCTGGGTCACGCGATCGATATCGTCGCGAGCCTCGACGATGTGATGGGTGAAGAGCCCGGCGTGGGCGGCGATCGCCAGTTCCGCCTGTACGTCTACCTCAAGCCCAGCGCATTCGACGTACTCAGTCAAAGCCGCGAGTTCAAACGGGATCGTGACAATACGATGTATCACAAGGGATTTCCCATCTGTTTTCGTCTCGAGAAGGGACCGCCCTCTATCCAGGTTTCCATTTCGCGAGACCGCCGCATGGCTGACATTGACGTCGATTACCGCTCTTCAAGGTTTCCCCAGGCGCTATTCAACGGCCACCTCAGCGCAGGAAATTCAGATGTACGAGCCGGAAACAACCTGGACCGCCACGATGGGCGCTGGCAGGGGTTGAACGGCTGGTGGCGTGATATCTTCGGCTTTTCCCTCGGAGATGCCGGCAGCAAGCCCCCCGAGGAAGTGCAGACACGGAGCGCGACTGGCGTACCTTTGAACCCGCGTGTGAAATCGAACCAGGGCGTCGATGAAGCCGCGCACGATTTACTGAAATCTTGGGTTGTCGACAAGAAACCTAACGACGCCATCGCCTATTTTTCTCGTCGCAGTTATTCGTGTTTGGAGGAGATCGCCACCGCGAGGAACAAGCCGGTCGCTCCCGGCATGGTTCGCCTACGCCTAAAGATGGCGATGGACGAACTGAACAAATCTGCGGGCGCAGTAACTTCCGTCGCTGAAGTCTTCGAAGCGACAGATACCTGGTCCCCAGGTCTAAAGGAAGCGAAGAATGCATACCCCACGGAATTCCACGTAGTCTCTGTCCCCGCGGAGCTTGGTTTGGCAACTGAGTGCCTTCCCGAACTGAACGCTGCCCCCCAAAAGTCCAAAGAGAAGTTCTATGCTACCGAATTTCGGGAAAAGGTAGCTGGCCGGAACACGGTGGTGAATCTTCTTTGGGTCGAAGAGCGCAAATACTGGCGGGTCGTCGCTATCAGCGCGCTCGACGCGAGCGACGCCAACATTACTCCCCACGTGCCCATCGCGCCAGCGGTTACAGAAGCCGTAGCGGAGAAGATCTCAGGAGACCCCAGAGCGACTAAAGACATTACAGACTTTTATAACTTGTGGCTCGCGAGGCGCGACGTATCCGGCGCCATGCGGTACGTCTCCGCACGCTCGTATCGGTGCCTGCCTCCGAGCGCAGATGAGAAAACGAGCGAAGAAAAACCTTCAGAGCGTATCCGCCTTGCATTATCACGCGTCCTCACGGCACTGCCTCGCGGAGTGAATTTGTCGGACACGATGTCTGCCGTTCAACCGGTAAACGAGCTTGCGCGCCCGATCGATCACGATAACGCGAAGGCCTTTGCAATTATCGCCGTGCCCGACCAGATCGCTGCAAGTTTCTCGTGCGAGCGCCGCCATCTTCCGGAAGCTACCCCGAATCTGCAACCCGGAGAGGCGAAATACGGAACCTACTACACCACAGCGAGCCGGCTGAATTTCGGAGATGAAGAATCGCCTGCCCTGCTCCTTCTCTGGGCGCAGAAAAAGAACCGTTGGCAGATTGAAGCTTGGGCGATCGAAGTTCCCTAGTGTAAGCAATCGCCCCTATGACGTGCCTAAGTTACCGCGGTGTCACCGCAGTCAGACAAGTTGTACTAGAACTCTACTTGTCCGGTAAGCGCGTTTACCAGGACTTAGGCGACTACTTCCAAATGCCGACCATCTGGGAGTTGGGCGACTCGTGCTCTACCCTACGTCATCAGGAGCGATCTCGTCACAGCATTTTCTAAGAGTGCCACAGGAAAGACCGATGTATCATTCGGCATCTAGCCCTCGTATGTCGTCGCCGTGCAAAATAGCTGCGGCGATCAACGCGCTCATGGACGAACTGGAGGAAAACGAATGCAGATATTCGTTAACTCGAATTATTGAAAGTTAAAACCGTTTGCCGCTAACCAAATCAGGAAAGCTATTATTTCCAAGGGCGAACGTTGGTGGCCTTCACGTACTGGTTGCCGAAGCTCTCGATTTCGTACTGCCCCTTTTTCTTGTCGAATCGGATTTTGGCAGCGGCCATGATCTGACCGGTTCCCTCGCCTTTATCGTTAAGAGTGACCTGAAGGAAGCCAAACGGGTAACTGGTGCTGCGCCCGTTATTGTAGAGCTCTGCGAAAGTCATGGTTCGAGCGGTAACGATCGTAATGATGGTGTTGGGGCCCTGCCGCCGTTTCCGTGCCACAGCGATGGCAGTGCCCGTAGATCCAACGATGTTGAAACGTCCCTTATCTTCCCCTTCCAAAGCGCGGCGAAGAGCGTCAGTTCCCTTTTCCTTTACGAGCTGTGCGAACTGCTGAACCTCTGCATCCGTGGTGTATTGCGTGATGCGAAAGTCAAACTGGAGGGTTTTGCCGCCCACACTCCCGCCTGTACCTATTGCCACGCCGGAGTAATGGTTCGATTCCTCGTCCTCCTGGGTGGAAGCGGTCGGCGCGAAGCAAATAATGAGAAACAGCATAAAGACGACAATGTGCAACGGCTTCCTTTTCATATCCGAGTCCCCTCAAGAACAATTCGCTATTTCATACCTTTCGCACCCAACATTAATTTGCGGACGAATCTAACTGTTGTCCCAAACTATCCGCTTTTGCTTTGTTCTGCGCGTAATCAATGGTCGTGTCAATCTCATTTGCGAGATCGGTAGCAATGCGCGTATTCGCTTTAAGATATTCTGGGTAGGGCGCTGTAGTGGGATTCTTGCTTTTATTTAGGCGATCGATGGCTGCGTTCATGTTTGTAGCCAGATCATTCGCGAAGGCGGTGACGCGATCGATGGCATCTTGTTGCCAGGGACTGGCCACGGTTCGATGTGATTGTAAACCCCGCATGTTCTGCTGCAGCTCATTTACGTCGGCCTTGATTTTTTCAAGCGATGAAGCGTGCGTTTTCCAACTGGTGCCGCCGGTTCGTGTGTAAGTCTCCATCTGCATGGCATCTCTCTTAATTTTTGCCACGATGGTTCTCGCATCATTCAACTGCGTCGTGACGCTGGGGTTGTCATTGGTGGCTTGCGCATACGAGGTGGGTGGGATCAAGACGCAGCCGAGCAAAAGAACCGAGCAACAGAGAGTTTTTCTTGCGTTCATATCTTTATTCTTCCTCCTAGTTGAATTTCCTAAAATGGTAGACCGGCGAGGAATATTAGCACATAAATTTGGCACTCTCTTCATTCGCCAAGTAAGCCTCCCGAAATGAGGTCGTCTCTAGAGAACTCCAAATTTTAACGATGACGTTAATTAGAGTCTAGGTGTACTATCCCCCAAAATATGGCGGCCTCGCCATCACTTCAGCGAAGCCGACGTTGTCCCAACCGCTGGATTCTTCCGTGAAGCCTGCGAGCGGGTAGCAAAACGCGTTTTCCTAGGGGGGTACAAGATGAAGAAACGAAAATTAGTGTGGCTTCCGCTTTTCGTGCTAGCCGCTTCTTGCCCAGCGGCGCTAGCGCAAGCTAACGCCCAGCCGCAAAAGACAAAAACCCAATCCGCGCAATCGTCCGCCAGCGATACGCAGAAAAAGAATGTTCAAGAATACATCGAACTCTTGCGCACCAACGTCCGCCAGCAGAAATCGGAAATAATGGGCGCGGTCATGGCGTTGAGCGCTGACGACGCGGCGAAATTCTGGCCGATTTACAGCGATTACGATGCGGAATTGACCAAGCTAAACAAACTTAGGGTCCAAAACATTCAAGACTACGCTCAGAATTACATGCAAATGACTGACGAAAAGGCCGACCAGTTGATTCAGAGTGCCCTCGACTATCAAAGCAGCGCTCTGAGCTTCTTGCAAGAACCTATGATCGCATGAAGCAATCCCTGGGTGCCATCACGGCTGCGCGTTTCCTCCAAGTTGAACACCAACTACTGCTAATCATAGATCTTCAGATCGCTTCTTCTTTGCCCATAGTTGGAGAAAACTAATGAACGTGACGAAGGAGAGAAAGAATATGAAAAAGTCGGTTATCTGCGCGGTCGTGCTGCTGCTCGGCTTTGCAGCTCAACAACCAAATTCGTTCGGCAAAGTCTCGTCAGCGCACTTGAATTCGAGCCCTACTCGGGTTGCGCCTCCTGGGCCACAAAAGGCCAAGGTCGCTGTCCCAGCCGGAACACGCATTTTGATTCGCACGATCGATCCAATCGATTCAGGCAAGCAGAAAGCCGGGTATCGCTTCACCGCGAGTCTCGAAACGAATCTTCAGGTCGACGACATCGTGGTGGCGCCCAGGGGAACTACTGTTTATGGCCGCTTAGCGGCCGCTCAGTCGGCCGGGCGCATGTCTGGCAGTTCTCAACTCACTCTTGAGCTCACCGACATCACGATCAAGGGCACGACTTATCCGCTTCTTACCAGTACTTATGAAGTGAAGGGACAAGGAGAAGGTTCGAAGACCGCAAAGAAAGTTGTCGGTGGGGCAGGCCTTGGCGCACTCATCGGGGGAATCGCAGGTGGCGGAAAAGGCGCTGGGATCGGTGCGCTTGCGGGAGCCGGAGCCGGGACAGCAGTCGCGGCGTCCAAGAAAGGCCAACAGCTGTCGATCCCTAGCGAGACTCTGCTCGAATTTCGCCTGCAGCAGCCTGCATCGCTGCCGGCCGCCAGCTAGTTTGATGTGAATTGCTTTGCCCAGGACCGGAACGCGGCCTACAGGGGGTAAGCAGACGTGAATTTTCAAATTAAGTTTGCGGCTGGCTTTCTTATTTGCATTTTTCTCGGAGGAGCTTCGTCGTTAAGGGCTCAACAGAAGGGGCAATGGGTGCCCGGGCAGTTCGGTCTCAACGCCGGTGTGATACCTGATCCCGGTATCACCTACGCCAACCTAGCTTTAAATTACTCCGCGAGCCAATTGAATAACGCGAACGGGAACGCCATTTCAGGTATTACAGGGACGTATTCGTTCTGGGTGGATGAAAACGTTTTCTACTACGTCCCGGAGCACAAAATCCTCGGCGGATATTTTATGCCCTACGTCGCGCTGAATTACGCGAGCGGCGAGGTGGTGGCCAGCTTTACGGGAACCAACTTGAACGCCGCGGGAGGCGGATCCGGCTTTGCCGACATGTATGTGCAGCCGTTGAACATTGGTTGGCACTTCGGGAAACGAGTTGACTTTAACGCCGGCTACGCTTTCGTCGCTCCCACGGGCCGGTTTACGCAGGGAGCCAGCAACAACGTGGGTTCCGGATATTGGGGCAACGATATAACGACTGGCACAACCTTCTACATCACCAAAAATCACGCAACTACCGCAAACCTGGCGACTGCCTGGGAGATCCATGGTCAAAAAAGCGGCACCAACATTACTCCGGGCCAGGCTTTCACGGATGAATGGGGAATAGGGCAGGTTCTTCCAATAAAAAAAGACATGACCATGCTGGCTCAGCTGGGCGTGGTTGGATACGACCAGTGGCAGGTGTCAAACAGCAGCGGAACGTTAATTCTCTCTCCTGGTCCACCTCCCATCGGTATCCCTGAAAGCTCGATTCCGTTTTATTCCGTGCATGCGATTGGTGTTCAGGCCAACTTCATTCTTCCGGTAAAGAATGTGACAGCTTTCTTCAAATATTATGATGAGTACCGCGCACTGGCGCGTCCGCAAGGCCGTACGTTTGTGTTTGGCTTTTCGTGGACCTTGCGGATTCCGAAACGTGTGCCCCCGGCGCCAGCGGCTTCAAAACCGTAATGGTGCAACAGACAAAAGACCTCGTACGGGGACACTGCCCCAATTTGTTTTCCCCAAGCTGACCCCGCAAAATAAGTATATTGAACCGCCAATCAGGAGGAAATCGATGGTATTCAGATATCGAGCTGTAGCCGCGCTATCTTTGTCTTGCGCCCTCCATCTAATCAGCGCATCGGCGTGCTTCGGGAAGGTCAAGCGACATGACACGATCACTATGAAGAATGGTGATCGGTTCACCGGTGAGGTAAAGAAGTTGGAACAGGGAATTCTTTACATCGAGACGGATTATTTCTCCGGGTCCGTAGGCATCGATTGGATACAAGTGGAAAAAGTAGAGAGCAAAGCAACTTTTCAGGTTGTCTTGAGCGATGGGAAGCGACTGACAGGATCGATTTCAAAAGTAGAGGCGGCGGCCGGTGGCGGCAGGGATTTTACGGTGTATGCGGCAGACGCCGAAGTGCCGGTCCCCGGTGTGGACGTTGTTCAAATCGAATCACAAAAGCAAAATTTTTGGAGGCAGTTAAAAGGAAGTATCGACCTGGGATACAACTTCACGAGCGGCAATAACCAGTCCTCCCTTAGTACGTCTGCAACGGCAGTGTATGGGGCACAGCGCTGGGCGGCAGGAACTTCGTATAGCGCTTCCTTCAGCGGTCAAACCGGAGGGACGACAACCAACCTATTCGAGTCGCAAACGTTTGCAGATCGATTTTTGAATCGAAATTCATTCGTGATTGGCTTGGGAGACTTTCTGCACAGTTCACAACAAGATCTGACCTTGCGGACAACGTTAGGCGGAGGATATGGGCGATACCTGAAGCGTACCAATCAAAACTCGCTGCGGTGGCTTGTTGGCGTCGACTATACGAAGGCCAATTATCAATCTGGGTTGAGCCAACCAACTCAGAACAATGTGGAATTACTACTAGGAGCGGAATACCAACTCTTTCACTTCGATCGCTACACTGTGCAATCGCAATTCTTGTTGTTTCCGGGCTTGTCTGACTTTGGGCGCGTCCGGTTTACCACCAACGACACGTTGAACGTGAAACTCTCAAACAACTTTTATCTTAACTTCACTTTCTGGGATAACTTCGACAGTCATCCGCCCCTCAGCGCAAAGAAGAACGCGACAGGTTTGAGCACGGGTCTGGGATGGTCATTTTGACCGTAATATTTCAGATTCGCCCACATAACTCCCGATAAGTCGGATTACCGGACAAGTAACGTACTAGAACTTTACTTGTCCGGTTAGCGCGTTAATCAAGCGAGTCAATTTTTCAGACTCGGCAATCTAGCCTCTGTCATTTTTGACAATACCGTTCGGCGACAGACTGGCGCAGGATTTTGTGCGTGCACGGCGGCACGACTTAGCGGGTTCTCATCCTTCCAATTCTTCGAATGTGCCAGCCTTAGGAGGATAACTATGTATTTTACCGACGATTCATTGCTACCTGAGAATCAAGCACCGTTGATGATTACGGCGGCGCCCTACGGACCCATGTGGTTGCCGGGAGATTGCACGCCGGAACAAAAGCTTCCGGTCACATGGGAAGAGCAGACCCAAATCGCGGTGGATTGCTACAACGCGGGCGCCACGCTCCTGCACATCCATGTGCGCGATCCCAAGACGGGCCACATCTCCAAGAAGTTGAAAGAATACGGCGACCAAGTTGCTCGTCTGCGCAAGGCCGTGCCTAAGATGATCCTGCAAGTTGGCGGGTCCATCTCCTTTGCGCCGGAGCCGGGTGAGGAGGCGAAGTTCCAGAGCTACGACTCGCGTCACAAGCTGGCCGAGATCGATCCGAAACCCGATCAGGTCACGATTCTGTGTGGCACAAGCCTCTATGACCTGACGGCACTACATCCGGTAGATGATTCCTTTCAGGGAACCCGCTTTGATAATCCGGCAATGCTCCACGCGATGGCGAACATGGTCGCCGACTCCACGCCGGATTTTTATCTCGAGAACATCAAGCAAATGGTGAATCACGGTATTCAGCCGTACTTCGCTCTCGGCCACGTGCACGGTCTCGAGTTGGTGGAGCGGTTGATCCGCAAGGGCTATTACAAGGGGCCGTTGAACGGTTTCTTCAGCATCGGCGCCGGCGGTGCCTGCGGCGCAAACCCGTTTGACCTGATGGAGCTGATCCGCCGGACGCCTCACGGCTCGTTCTTCACCTACCAGACGACCTTCCGTCTGAGCCACCCGTTTGCCGCCATCTGTATCGCGCTGGGTCAACATACTCGCGCCGGAATCGAGGACAACTTGTGGACCACTACCAAGGGCGAGCGTATGTCCACAATTCAAATGATCGAACAACAAGTCCGCATGGCCAAGGAACTAGGGCGAGCGATCGCCACACCGGAACAGGCGCGTCAAATGTTGAAAATTGGCGTGACCTACAAAACCACCGAAGAAACACTTGCCAACTTGGGACTGCCGCCGAACCGCCGCCCGGGCAACATGGGCTTTATGGTCCACGAGACCGACGGAAAGTTACACCAAGCCGCACAAGGTGGATGCGGACATATTCACGCGGGCGACTGGGAGGAAAAGGTGGAAACGATCAATATCGCGTCCGCGAATGACTAAAAGAGTGGGCCGCCTCGACGAAGTGGGCGAGGATTGCTTTTTCGAGGCGGCGACTGCACCGAACTTCACGATTTATTGAGGCCATAAGATGGCGGAGTGGGTGAAAATCGCTGAAATTCGCGACGTAGCTCCCGGCGCGGGACGAGCCTTCGAAATTGAGGGCTTCTCTATTGCTGTCTTCAATGTTGGAGGGAAGTTCTACGCGATTGACGATAGTTGTCCGCACCAAGGCTCATCGCTGGCAGCGGGCACCCTGGAAGGATGTGTTGTGACGTGCAGTTCGCATGGGATGAAAGTTAATCTCACCGGCGGGGCTCAGCAGCCAGGAGTGGGAATGAATGTCCGCACTTTCCCCCTTGAGTTACGACCGGATGGCTTATACGTCGGCCTTCAGACTTCTTAGTAATACGAGCGGTGGCGGACGTTGTGTTAAGAATTCCAAGAATTCTGACGCCGAAGCGGCAGTGTGAATCTACACGTAAACTGAATAATCAGGAGAAGAGAATATGGCCGCAGAAACTGGAGCAACGAAACCATCCTCCGAAACGGAGCGCGGCAATCCTTGGGGCTCTTCACTCGACAAACTCAAGGAATGGGATTCAAAAGGAGCGGAAACGCTGTTGCGGGTAGGCATGAACCCATGGACCAGTGGGGTTCTGCCGCGCAAGGAAGTGGAGCTGATCTCGCTCGCGCTGAACTGCGCCTGTACGAACCTGGATGAATCCGGCACGCGCCGGCATATCCGCAGCGCGCTGGATGCGGGTGCGACTCGCGAGGAGATTCTGACAGTGTTTAAGATGGCGTCCCTGCTTGCGCTCCATAGCTGCAGCTTGGGCGCTCCAATTTTATTGGAGGAGGCCAAGGCTGCCGGAGTGGAGCCAGTTTCGAAAAACAAGGTGCCGACTCCAGTGTGCGACAAAGCGCGAGAGATCGGTCAATGGAATGCGGCCTGGGATCCGTTTTTCAACCTGGACCCGTTGTGGACCGAGCAGGTCATCGTCGCAGGCTTGCCAGTTTATACGGGCGCGCTGATTCCCCCCAAGCTTGCAGAATTATTGAGCATCGCCTTGGACGCCTCTTACACCCACATGTATGCGCCTGGGACCCGGCGCCACATCAAAGCCGCTCTGAAGCTGGGCGCCACGGTGGAAGAGATCATGGCAGTCCTACAACTCTGTGTTTCGATGGGCGTACAAGCTTGCGCTAAAGGCGTGCCGATTCTCGCTGAAGAATTGGAGCGCCGTTCAGCGAGCAAAAAAGCAAAGGCATGATTTGTGGAATCCATTGCCAAACCAGCTCGTGATAATTATACAAACGCAACTAGCCTCGGGTCCGACTTCTCGATAATTCGCGATAGTCCGTTCTTTCGTCTCCAAACGGCCTTGGGTCTTACCCGCGGGCAGCGGGGGGGAGTGGGACGGCGCGCAGTGGTCTACGCGCTCCTGGGATGGTTGCCAATTGCGATCTATGCGGCAGTTCATAGGGCCGTCCATGAGCCGACATCGGGCGAGCCTTTGCTCTGGCAGTATGGCATACATGTTCGCGCGCTAGTGGCGATTCCGATTCTGATCCTAGCCGAAGGAACGGTTGAGAAGAACATCAGGTCTGTGGTCGGCCAGTTCCGCGAATCGGGAACTGTGGACGGCACCCAAACAGAACCATATCGTCGTGCTGTCGAGAGAGCGCGCCAAATCTCAAACTCTTTGGCCGCGCAGATAGTGCTCCTGGTTATGACAGCAACGGGCGTGTACTTCG
Source organism: uncultured Acidobacteriota bacterium (assembly GCA_963838475.1). Lineage (GTDB taxonomy): Bacteria > Acidobacteriota > Terriglobia > Acidiferrales > UBA7541 > Palsa-295. The sequence continues at coordinate 1,513,646 of CAWIRJ010000001.1, read as the reverse complement.
GATTCGGGACTTCCATGCTGACTGGTGAATCGGCCCCGTGGTTGATTCTTCTGCAGAATGGCAAGCAAACGCTGACGTTCGCAGGCTGGTGGTACGTGTTGGTTCTGCTTCCTCTGTTTTCATTCCTGGCGCTGCAATGGTTATGGCGATGGGTAGTCTGGGCAATCTTTCTCCGTCGTGTCTCCAAACTCAAACTTAAGCCGGTAGCGACGCATTCGGACCGATGCGGGGGCTTATTGTTTCTGCAGGCAGCACCCGCTGCATTCGCAGGTTTCATCTTCGCACTTAGCGCGGTGCTGGCCTCGGAATGGGGCCACGAAGTTAAGTTTCATGGCGCGGATATTTACAGTTTCAAGGGCCTGCTCATCGCATTCGTGCTGATCGTTATCATGATCTTCGTCGGGCCCCTGTTGGTGTTTTCAGGACTCTTGTGGCGAACAAAACGACAAGCTCTAAGCGAATATGGCGCCCTGGTGGCACGTCAGGGGCGCTTGTTTCACGGGCGCTGGATTGAAGACGAAGTCAGTGATAATACATTAGTCGAGGACCGCAACATCACCATACTGACGGGTCTTCGTAACAGTTTCGAGGTGATCTCCCATATGAGGCCGGTGCCTATTGACCGAACTTTACTCACCACTTTCCTTTGGTCAGTCATCCTGCCAATGCTGCCGGTCATAGCTCTTAAGTTGCCTATCGAGGAGGTCCTTAAGGGCTTAATCAAGACGCTGATGTAAAACGTCTTCGCAGGACACAGGACAATAAATCGAATGATGTTCCGAGGGCCTCGCAACTGGGCTAACTCCTGATAAGTCGGATAACCGGACATTTAAAGCAATACTCTACTTGTCCGGTAAGTGCGTTAATCAGGACTTGCTCAGGTCCGCCAATCATTAGAAGGTGCGGGTACGCTAGTAAAGTGTTCAGGCTTTGGCAACTAACTTGACCAACGCATCTCCGCTCCACTCAACAATCTCTGGCGGCCCCTCGTTATAATTGCTATACCGAATCCACGTTGGCCGCACGTGCACGTAAGTAATGTGCTCCCACTTCAAACGCGCACGCCCATCAGGAAATTGTTTGAAATAAATCTCTTCCTGCACGCGCTTGAGTTCTTCCCCGCTTGGAATGTCAGCTCTTCCCTCGTATTGCACCGTCCGCTCGTCATGACTGCCGCTCTTGTACCCGCCCGCCGCGCCAAACACCACCGCAACTCGCCCGTCGCGCGTCACATTCCGGAACTTCCGCGAATTGTCTACGGTATCAAATACAAGCTCCAGCTGATCGTTGGCCGCCACGCCCAATATCGCCGCTTGCGGCGAGCCATCCGGCGAAATCGTCGCCGTCGTCACCAACGGATAGCGACGCATGAACACCAACAACTCCTGTCGTCGAATCACGGTTTTTACCTATGCCTGCGCCTTCGAAATCAGCGTCCCGCCTTTGTGTTCGTGCAGCGCCATCCACGCCGCCAGCGCTGCTTTCTTGTGGTCCTGCGTCCATGGCGGGCCGAGGCTCTTTCCTGCATACGCGATTTGTTTCATCACGGTCGCAGTCGACCTTCCCAGCGAGGCCTTCGCCGCGCTCTCGACCTCGCGCTCCCGCACTCGCAATACGGTCAATCTTAGCCCTTCACACGCCGAGCAGATCGCGTTGCGAAAAAACTCCCCTTCCGCGGTGTGAATCAGCGGATGCGCCGCAAGTATCCCGGCAAGCGGCGGCAGTTCGCGCCCCGACGCCGTCAGCACCGCGCACTTCGCCAGCCGATAGCCACGTTTCTGCAAACCCTCGATCAGCCCGCGAATCGAGCCCGTCGCCAAGCGCTTCGACTCTGCTGCACAGCGCGCAAGATATTTCTCGGCTTCGTGCAACGCCAGATTTTTCGCGCGATGATACGGCTGCCGCTTGCCGCCAGCCTTCTCGTCTATGACCTCGATCCGCTCCCGCGCCACCACATTGACGCGCCCGTCCTCATTCGACAACACCACGAGCGCGCCCCATCCAGAGTGCATCCGCACGCCCATCGCCGCCATTTTCATGTCCGAAGAGTTCCACGCCAGCCATCACGAGTCTAGGAGTTTATCCGCAGCGCGTCTTGGAAAAATCGGCCACGCGCTGGGGGACAATCGCTCCCGGACTGGCTCCCGCAAGCCGGGCAACCTCATTGCTCATGTGCGCCTGGTCGAAATACCCCAGTTCCAGAGCTGTTTCCGTTGGCTTTTTCTCAGAAGACGTCTCAGCGTGTTGCAAGAACGCCTGAAGTCGAATCACACGCGCCACGCGCTTCGGCGGCAGACCTACCCACGTCATCAACAGCCGGCGCAACTGCCGCGCGCTGACTCCGCATTCGCGAGCCAGCTCCTCAATACGTATTTGCCCTCCGCTTCCTTCGATCCGTTTGAGAAACAACGCAACGCGCGGCTCGATTCTCGCTCCTGCCAGCCGCTCGACGAGGAATCGCTCTAAAATATCGATCCGCTCCTCCGCTGTGGCTACCTCACCAAGGCTTTTCGCGAGTCTGCTACCATGTCGCGGCATTGCCATTTCCAGCCTCATGCGACGGCCAGTCACTTTGTGCATCGGGATTCCGACCAGCGCAAAAGCCGCGCCTGGCCGCAACCGCACGCCAAAAAGTTCCTGTCCCGCTCTCGGCCGGCGATCTCGTGGCGCTAAGAGCGGTCCAACAAAAAAACAGCGCGCCACTCCTCGCGCGAGCACCTGGCACGAAATCGTCGCGCATGCGTCCGGCAAACTTCGCAGATGCGTCGCAAAAGAAGTCCTAATCGTCCAGAAGCACCCAAGGTAGGAACGAAGACATTCAGCCGGCTGCCGCAGCCTTAGCTCTGCGCCCTCGACCATCGCGCTTGCAAAGCTCACGCTCCGACTCTCCTCGAATCAGCAGTACTCTTCCCGCACAACTTCGCGCCAGCGCCTTCGGAATCGATTCTACCGCGTCGCGACGCCTTCTCGTCGATTATCGAGACAAACTTACCGCCCCGAACAAAATAAGCCCGCGCCATTACTTGGGACCAATTAACATTTGCGCCGATGCGGTTTGCTTGCCGCATTTGTTCTTAACTCCTGATAAGTCGGATTACCGGACATAAGCTGGCCGAGCTATCGGATCACGACACTTAGCCATTAGTGGTTAGCTTCCCAAAGTCCAGGAACTTGTCCGGTTATCCGACTTATCAGGAGTTAACCGATCTCCCACTGCGGGAAAATCTTCTGCACCTGCTCGGCGTCTTCCAACCGAGCTTGCGAAGCAGGTGCTCTAGCTGTGTCAGAACTGTGCCAGAGTCCAACGGTTTCAATCGAATCGAGTTATCTTTGAGCGAAAAGCAGATCCCCCGATTTGTTGGAAACGTTAATAGTTAGAAGTGATGGATGGAGTTGTTGGAGTCAAGTTTCGTGCGCCCAAGGCAGGCGCGCTACCAGGCTGCGCTACGCCCCGACGTTGTGGGTTTTTATTCTAGCCTACTTAGCGAGATAGTAGCCACCACGCAAGAAACCACGGTGGGTCTAGTGCGTGGAATTGTTAAACCTATTTCTCTTTTTGCTCGTCGGTCGCGGGAAGTTCGCTAGGTCCGAGAAGCGCTTCAATAATTCCAACCATCGGGAACGTATCCGTCTTGGACACTACCGATCTGATCCCGGCAGCCAGCGCATGTTTCTCCAGTTCGGCGCTGGCGTGTTGCGTGAACAATATGATAGGCATTGCCGGCGCAATTTCCAAAATACGCCGTGCGGTTTCTATGCCGTTCAGTCCCGGCATTTGAAAATCCAGGATCACGAGGTTGGGACGGGAACTCTTGAAAACTTCGACAGCGTCCTGGCCATTCGAGGCCTCGCCGGCTATTTCCCATTCAGGATTGGCTTGCAGGACAGTGCGAAGGCTCTGGCGAACAAGCTCGCTATCGTCCACGATTAGAAATCGGGTGCGCACCTAGACGATCCTTTAATGTTCCCCTAATAAAATCACCGGCTGCGATTTCAAGTGCGCAGGACGATATACAAAATGGTCAGCTACTATGATACGCCAACGGTTGCAGCAGTTGTGTCCGGAATTATCGCGGTAACAGTCGTTCCATTACCATTCGACTGAATATCCAGCGTGCCCCCGAGTTCCCTTACGCGCTCGCGCATGCCACTTAGCCCCACTCCGTTATTTGTTCCGAGAGCCATGGCCACGCGCCGCTCTATGCCAATGCCTTTGCCTTGATCGCAAACCTGCAAAGTAAGCGTTTTCTCATTGGACGGCCATATTTTTATGGCGGCAATTTTGCTGCCCGAATGACGATAAACATTGGTCAGACATTCCTGCACGATTCTAAAAATCGAAATCTCCACTTTGGGTGCAAGCCGGCCGAGTTCGGGTGAGAGCTCCACGTCAACTTGTATGCCGCTACGCTCCGCAAAGCCGTCGGCAAATAGCCTAATCGCTGGCAACAGACCGATTTCGTCGAGAAGGGGCGGGTGAAGCAAATGCGAAATAGTGCGTATTTCTTTGGAAAGCTGCTTGACGAGCTCGGTATTTTGACGCAACGCCTCCCCAGCCGGCGGGCTGAGCTTTTCGGCTTGCATCAGTGCCAATCCATTATTCATAGAGAGTGTCGCGACTAATTGGCCCACGCTATCGTGCAAGTCACGTGCGATACGCCGGCGTTCCTCGTCTTGCATGGCGATAAGGCGAGACGATAGGCTTCGCAACTCGCGATTTAAAACCTCCATTTGGCGTGTCTTGCGGTGGAGGTCTGCAAAGACGCTGACCTTTGCACGCAATAATTCCGGAACGATAGGAACGGAAATGTAATCTACAGCGCCGCGCTCGTATGCCTTGAGCTGGTCTACTTCGGTGAGATGCACCGCGGAGATAAAGATAATAGCGGTTTTCTGAAATCTAGGATGCTGGCGGATCATGTCTGCCAGCTCGAAACCGTCGAGCTCCGGCATACTCACATCCATGAGTACGACCGCGATTTCGTTTTTCAGCAGCAGGTCCAAGGCTTCTCGCCCGGAATGGGCTTTGATGAGATTCTCGTTCAGCTCTTTCAGAATTACTTCATAGCTGAGAAGCTTGGCCGGTTGATCGTCCACCATCAGAATGTTTACTTGTTCTTGCTCGTTCATCTTTCCTTGGTCACCCTAGCCGATAAATTACTATCGTGTGACGACGATCGATTCATCCAGCCGCAATAATATTTTAACGATGAAACCACATACGAAGTGCAGAAAGTAACTGCTCGGTATTCACCGGTTTCGCCAAATATTCCGACGCACCCGCTTCCATACACTTTTCCCGGTCACCCTTCATAGCTTTCGCCGTGAGAGCTACAATGGGCAGCCGACGGAACGATGGATTTTGCCGAATTACCTGCATCGTTTCGTATCCGTCCATTTCCGGCATCATGATGTCCATCAACACAATCGCGACGTCCGGAGTGGACTCGAGAGTCGCAATCGCTTCGCGGCCAGTGCCCGCGGTCAGCACGAACATTCCGCGACGTTCCAGCACGCTGCTTAGCGCAAAGATATTGCGCACGTCGTCGTCTACTACCAGCACCTTCTTGCCGACTAACGCTTCGTCCGAATGATGCAAGCGTTCCAGCATCTTTTGTTTTTCCGCGGGCAGATCGGTGACCACGCGATGCAGGAACAGAGCCGTTTCATCCAGCAGACGCTCTGGCGATTCAACGCCCTTAACAACCACGCTGCGCGCGAGCATATGAAGGCGAGCGTCTTCTTCAGGAGACAAATCCTTGCCGGTAAAGACCACGACGGGCAAATTGTTTAGAGTTGGGATTTCGCGGAAACGCTCCAGAATATCGAATCCCGACATATCGGGCAGGCGCAGATCGAGCACCACGCAGTCAAAGGATTCGCTGGTAACGGCTTCTAACGCTTCCTCTCCGGTCGACGCGATTTGTACATCGATGTCGTCATAGCCCAACAATTCCTGGATGCTGAGTTGCTCGCGAGGATCGTCTTCCACCACCAGCAGCCGCTTACGCCGTGGCGCCGTATATTCTTTGATACGTGCGAAGGCAGTTTCCAACTCGTCCGGACTCGTTGGTTTATTGACGTAGGCGAATGCACCGCTAGCCAAGCCATGCTGTCGATCTTCGTCCATTGTCAACATCTGCACAGGTATATGTCGCATCGAGGGGTCTTGCTTGAAATGGTTAAGGACGGTCCATCCAAGCATGTCGGGCAAGAATACGTCGAGCGACACGGCGGTTGGATGGAACTCGCGAGCAAGCTCCAAAGCCTCGGTACCACGCGAGGCAACCAGAACTTTGAACCCTTTATCGCGGGATAGATCGCGCAGCAGTCTAGCGTAGTGCGGGTCGTCCTCTACTATCAAGAGGATCGCGTCATTTTCCTTTATATTTTCGCGGTCGTCTGGAATCTGTTCGTTTGAACGCTCCGGCGACACCACCGCGGAAGCACGCCGCTGAGTGGAAACAGCCGAGGCTTTGGCGTCGGTGGTAGCCATGCCGGTAGAGGGTCCCACATAAGTTTGAGGCAAATAAAGCGTGAAGGTGCTTCCCTTTTCCGGCATGCTGCGCAGTTGAATTTCTCCGCCGAGCAGGCCAGCCAGCTCACGGCTAATTGCCAATCCCAAGCCAGTGCCGCCGTATTTCCGGCTGGTACCCGCGTCAGCCTGTTGGAACGCCTCAAAAATAAGACGCTGTTTCTCCGGAGGGATGCCGATACCCGTATCGGTAACTTCAAAAGCGACAACCGAGGCTAACTTGCCGAGCACCGGATGGTCTTCACTCCAACCGGTTTCCGCTGCAAATACGCTCAGGCGCACGCTGCCATGTTCGGTAAATTTAAATGCGTTCGAGAGAAGATTCTTAAGCACTTGTTGCAAACGCTTTGAGTCGGTAACCATGCTGCGCGTGAGATTGGGATCGGTCTGCACTTCGAAATTCAGATGTCGGCTTTCCGCCTCATGCCGGAACGGCCGGGCAATCATATCGAGCAGGCTGTTGAAGAAGACCTCTTCTGCCTGCACCGACACAGTTCCGGACTCGATCTTCGAAAGGTCCAGAATGTCCGTAATCAAATTCAGCAAGTCGGTCCCCGCGCCGTGAATGGTGCGGGCGAACTCAACTTGCTTGGAAGTCAAATTACCGTCCGGGTTATCGGTAAGCTGCTGGCCAAGAACGAGAATGCTGTTGAGAGGTGTGCGCAACTCATGCGACATGTTCGCCAAAAATTCTGACTTATACTTGGACGTGAGCGCCAGCTCTTTGGCTTTTTCTTCCACTGCCCTGCGCGCCTGTTCGATTTCCTGATTCTTCCGTTCCACTTCAACGTTCTGCTCGGCGAGCTGTTGAGCTTTTTGCGCGAGCTGTTCGTTGGTTTGCTGCAATTCGGTTTGCTGCGTCTGAAGTTCGGCAGCCAACTGCTGTGATTGCTTCAGCAAGCCTTCCGTTTGCATGGTGGCTTCAATGCTATTCAGCACGATGCCGATGCTCGAAGTCAGTTGTTCCAGGAACGCGAGGTGCGAGGCGGTAAACGAGCTCAGCGAAGCGAGTTCGATAACCGCCTTAACGCGGTCTTCAAAAAGAACCGGCAACACAATGATGTTTCGTGGAACAGCTTTGAACAATCCCGAACGGATGGGAATGGCATGAGATGGAACATCGGTAATAAGCATGCGCCGCTTTTCACCCGCACATTGGCCGACCAGCCCGTGGCCCACATGCAAGTGGTCGGGATGACCTTCATCCGCGCCATCCGCGAACGCCGAGAGCAACGCCATGTTCCCGGACTCTTCTCCCTCCATCTGGTAAATCACGCCTTGCTGAGCATTCACAAGCGGAGCCAACTCGGACAATAGCATTCGACCCACTGTGGCGAGATCGCGCTGGCCTTGTAGCATGCCTGTGAATCGCGCCAAGTTTGTCTTTAACCAGTCCTGCTCGTTATTGCGATCAGTCGTGAGCCGGAGGTTGTCGATCATGGTGTTGATGTAGTCTTTCAACTCCGCCACTTCGCCACTAGCTTCCACTTGAACTGACCGAGTGAGGTCACCCTTAGTAACGGCGGTGGCTACTTCCGCGATCGCACGAACCTGGTTGGTAAGGTTATCCGCGAGGAGGTTCACGTTACCGGTAAGGTCTTTCCACGTTCCAGCGGCACCAGGCACGTTCGCTTGTCCACCGAGGCGGCCTTCCACGCCAACTTCTCGGGCGACGGTCGTCACTTGGTCGGCGAAAGTCGCTAGAGTGTCCGTCATATTGTTGATAGTGTCGGCAAGCGCAGCGACCTCGCCTTTTGCCTGCACCGTAAGTTTCTTTGTTAGCTCACCGTTGGCGACCGCGGTCACGACCTTCACAATTCCGCGGACCTGCTCCGTAAGGTTCGCAGCCATGACGTTTACGTTGTCCGTAAGGTCTTTCCATGTGCCGGCGACACCCGGCACCTGGGCTTGACCTCCGAGTTTGCCGTCGGTTCCGACTTCGCGAGCCACGCGAGTAACTTCTGCGGCGAAAGCATTGAGCTGGTCCACCATAGTGTTGATGGTGTTCTTCAATTCCAGAATCTCGCCCTTCACGTCGACCGTGATCTTGCGCGACAAGTCGCCGCGCGCCACCGCGGTGGTCACTTCGGCAATGTTCCGCACCTGTGCGGTAAGATTGCCGGCCATCGCGTTTACAGAGTCGGTAAGGTCTTTCCATGTTCCGGCGACGCCGGTCACGTTCGCCTGGCCGCCGAGACGTCCTTCGCTACCCACTTCGCGCGCTACACGGGTTACTTCCGCAGCGAACGAACGCAACTGTTCAACCATGGTGTTGAGCGTTTCTTTGAGCTGCAGGATTTCTCCGCGCACGTCCACCGTGATTTTGCGCGAAAGGTCGCCGCTGGCAATGGCCGTAGCGACTTCCGAAATGTTGCGCACCTGACCAGTCAGATTGCTGGCCATAAAATTCACGTTGTCCGTAAGGTCTTTCCACGTGCCGCCGACGCCCGGCACTTGCGCTTGACCACCTAGCTTCCCTTCCGTACCCACCTCGCGCGCCACGCGCGTCACTTCGCCCGCGAACGCGTTGAGCTGGTCCACCATGGTATTGATGGTGTTCTTCAACTCCAAGATTTCGCCCTTCACGTCCACCGTAATTTTGCGCGACAAGTCGCCGCGTGCCACGGCCGTAGTTACTTCCGCGATGTTGCGGACCTGGTCGGTCAAGTTGCCGGCCATGGAGTTGACCGAGTCCGTCAAGTCCTTCCAGGTCCCGGCGACGCCCGGCACCTTCGCTTGGCCGCCCAGACGTCCTTCGCTACCCACTTCGCGCGCCACGCGCGTGACTTCACCGGCGAACGCGTTGAGCTGGTCCACCATGGTGTTGATAGTGTCTTTGAGCAGCAAAATTTCGCCGCTGACATTCACCGTGATTTTCTTGGAAAGGTCGCCGCTCGCGATAGCGGTGGCGACTTCCGCGATGTTGCGGACCTGACCAGTCAAGTTACTGGCCATCGAGTTCACCGAGTCAGTGAGGTCTTTCCACGTACCAGCGACGCCCGGCACCTGTGCTTGCCCGCCAAGTTTTCCATCGGTGCCCACTTCGCGCGCCACGCGCGTGACTTCCGACGCGAACGCGCGAAGCTGGTCAACCATGGTGTTCAAGGTGTCTTTGAGTTCGAGAATTTCTCCTTTCACGTCCACCGTAATCTTGCGCGACAAGTCACCTCTCGCCACGGCAGTCGCCACTTCCGCGATGTTGCGCACCTGACCAGTCAGGTTGCTGGCCATGAAGTTCACGTTGTCCGTAAGGTCTTTCCACGTACCTGCGCCGGGGACCTGGGCCTGGCCGCCAAGCTTGCCTTCCGTTCCCACTTCGCGCGCCACGCGCGTGACTTCACCGGCGAACGCGTTGAGCTGGTCCACCATCGTGTTGATGGTGTTTTTCAACTCCAAGATTTCGCCCTTCACGTCCACCGTGATCTTGCGCGATAAGTCTCCCAGCGCCACGGCGGTGGTTACTTCTGCAATGTTGCGCACCTGTGCAGTAAGGTTGCCGGCCATTGAGTTGACCGAGTCCGTCAAGTCCTTCCAAGTTCCCGCGACGCCCGGCACGTTGGCCTGACCGCCGAGACGTCCTTCGCTACCTACTTCGCGCGCCACGCGGGTTACTTCACCGGCGAAACGGTTGAGCTGGTCCACCATGGTGTTAAGAGTTTCTTTTAGCTGCAAGATTTCTCCGCGTACGTCCACCGTGATCTTGCGAGAGAGGTCTCCTCTTGCGATGGCAGTCGCCACTTCCGCGATGTTGCGCACCTGACCAGTCAAGTTGCTGGCCATGAAGTTCACGTTGTCCGTAAGGTCTTTCCACGTACCGCCCACGCCCGGAACTTGCGCCTGGCCGCCGAGCTTTCCTTCCGTACCCACTTCGCGCGCCACTCGGGTCACTTCGCCCGCGAATGCGTTGAGCTGGTCCACCATCGTGTTGATGGTGTCTTTCAATTCCAAAATTTCGCCCTTCACGTCCACCGTGATCTTGCGCGACAGGTCGCCGCGCGCCACTGCCGTGGTTACTTCCGCGATGTTGCGGACTTGAGCGGTCAAGTTACCGGCCATCGCGTTAACAGAGTCGGTCAAGTCCTTCCAGGTTCCCGCCACGCCCGGAACCACCGCTTGTCCGCCGAGTTTGCCGTCAGTACCCACTTCGCGAGCCACGCGCGTGACTTCGGAAGCGAATGAACGCAACTGGTCCACCATCGTGTTGATGGCTTCTTTGAGCTGGAGGATTTCACCGCGCACGTCCACCGTAATTTTGCGCGAGAGGTCTCCGCTAGCCACCGCGGTGGCTACTTCGGCGATGTTGCGAACTTGGCCGGTCAGGTTGCTGGCCATTGAGTTCACTGAATCAGTCAGGTCTTTCCATGTGCCAGCGACTCCGGGCACCTGTGCCTGGCCGCCCAACTTGCCGTCAGTACCCACTTCACGCGCCACACGCGTAACTTCTGAAGTGAACACGCCTAGCTGCTGAATCATGGTGTTAACGATTGTCGCAGACCGCAGAAATTCGCCTTCCAAAGGACGACCGTCCACGTCGAGCTGCACGGTTTGAGTCAGATTGCCCTTGGCCACGGCGGCAATCGCGCGAGTAACCTCAGTTGTAGGTCGGAGAAGGTCGTCGACCAGTGTGTTGACCGATACTTCCATCTCGCCCCAAGCGGCTTTGGGCAGGTCGAAGCGCATGCGCTCGCGAGTTCTTCCTTCTTTGCCGACCACTTGTCCCACTCGCTTCAGCTCTTCGGCCATTTGCTGGTTGGCAGTCACAATTTCATTAAAAGTGTCCGCGATTTTTCCGGCTAGTCCGATCCAATTGCCGGGAAGGCGCACGGAGAAGTTGCCGTCACGCATCGTCTGAAGACTTGACAGAATTACACTTAGATCGGCATACGAAACATCCGCGCGGATATCGTTTTGACCGTTGCTCTTGGCGTTTACCTTGCCGTCCGTTTCCGTATTCGCAGTCGTGACGGTTTGTTCGGATCGCTTCATACTTCCTCTCCTGACATCAATCCCGTTCAACTTGCAGCATTTCGCGCCTGGTATACGCACCAGTAGGCATAAATCACAACCAAGGACTTACATCGCGTGACGGTCTGCCCACCAGGTTCCTATTTCATCTATTGCAAATTTATCTGAGCCAAATCTAATACCACAAACACGTTGCCAACCCTCTACAGGGATTACTGTATATATCTCCGGCGGTTAACTTTCGGTACAAGGAGGCAATTCAATATGAGATTCATCGAGTCTTAGACCGAGCAAAGCTCGAGAGCGTCTCTTCAAATTCTGGCATCTAAGCCATTGATTATGGGTTGCTTACAAAACACAAACTTCTGCTCTATGTGCGGGCCGGTTTTCGCGGTTTTTTCCTGCGACTGCGCCTAGTCTTGAATTCGGGTTCTGCGGAGGCTCGGGCACCATCTCTAAATCTATCTAGAGCGTCAAAAATTTTCTGACCGTACATTTCAGTTTTGTGCTCACCGAACCCTGGAACTTCAAGAAGCTGCCTCACGGAACGGGGTTGTTTTCTACATAGCTGGTCGAGTGATGTGTCATGCATGACTACAAACGCGGGGACGCCTTGCTGCTTCGCGGTAACGCTACGCCACTCACGAAGATACTCACGAAGCTCCGGATCCACACTACCAGGGACGGGCTTGGCAAACGACCCGGAGTTCGCCGATGGGGAGGCGACGGTCGCGGATACGACGGTAACGCGTGGAGCTGGGCGCCTCGGCGCAGCAACATTTACAGCTGCTAACCAATCGAGGCCTGAGCCACAGGCGTCGCAAGCATCACATTTTTCAAATTTCGGATTTTCGCCGAAGTGCAAACAGATTTGCCGGTGACGGCAGCGATCCGATTCCACGAAATCTCGAATGATATGGTAACGCTTCCAGGCGCGTTCCTTTTCTTCTGGATTGGTTAACTGTTCGACAAAATAAGTGAGCAGCCCCACGTCGCGTTTCTGCCACAACACCACACAGTCCGCCGGCAAACCGTCGCGGCCCGCGCGGCCTGCTTCCTGGTAGAACTGCTCGATCGATTTCGGAAGCGAAAGATGAATAACCGCGCGAACAGTAGCTTTGTTGATGCCGAGGCCGAATGCCACCGTGCCAACCAGAACGCGCACTTCATCGGACATCCAGCGTTCCTGATTTTCTCTCCGCGAGTAGTTATCCATTTTTCCATGATAGGCAATGGCGGGGATTCCGTGCTCCCCGAGGAAATCTACCGTTTCTTCTACCTTGTTGATCGTTGGCGCATAGACAATCACATTTTGTTCCGCGTATGTGCGCAGCGCCTTTAACAGAAGATTTGGTTGTTCGCGCCCAGCGCATTCCTTAATGATGTAACGCAGATTCGGCCGATGAAAGCTCGCAATGAATTTGTGGGGATCGCGTAGTTGGAGCTGGTCGATAATATCGTGGCGCACTCGTTGAGTGGCGCTGGCGGTGAAAGCTGCGATGGGCCGCTCGGGAAAATTGGAGCGCAAAGAACTCATTTGCCGATATTCCGGGCGAAATTCGTGGCCCCATTCAGAGATACAGTGCGCCTCATCAATCACAAAGAACGAAACCGGCACGTTGCGAAGCCACTCAACAGTGTCTGCGCGTGCGAGCCGCTCCGGCGAAAGATACAGAAGGCGGTATCGCCCTTTGCTCGCTTCGTGCATGATCTCGGTCTGTCGCGCTGCGGGCACCGAACTGTTCAACAAGGCTGCTGTGATTCCCATTTGCGTGAGTTGCGCCACCTGGTCCTGCATCAGCGCGATCAATGGCGAAACGACGATCACGGTTTGCTCCGAAAGAAGTGCCGCCGGAAGTTGGTAGCATAGGGACTTGCCGCCGCCCGTGGGCATCACCACGCAGGTATCGTGCTTTTGCAGCAAGCTTCGAACAATTCTTTCTTGCAGCGGGCGAAACGAGTCGTAACCCCAGTAGCGGCGCAGCGCCGGCAGGAGATCCATTTCAACATTCACGGAAGCAGTATAGTTCATTCGCGGCTCTACGGAAGGCAGCCGATGGGTTTACAATATTGCGCTCGATGTAGTCGGTATCATTCGCCACCGAGACGGAGGTCTCCTTATGGATGCAAAACATTCGAAATCTCCCGCCGATAACAGCCGCCAGTTTCTGCGCCACATGCTGGCGACCGTCGCCTATCGGGGTGCCAAGGCGTTGCGCGGAGTTCCCGATACCTTTGCCGAATTTCGCGCTTCGGACGGCACCCGAACCCCCGCCCAAATACTTGCGCACATTGGCGATTTGTATGATTGGGCGCTCTCGCAAGCGAAGGGTAAGGAGAAATGGAGCGATTCCAAGCCGCTGCCCTGGGAGGACGAGGTGAAACGATTCTTCACGGCGCTGCAGGTCATGGACGATTATCTGGCTTCAGATGCGGCTCTCGATGCTACTCCGGAAAAACTCTTTCAAGGAGCAATCGCGGACTCGCTAACTCACATCGGCCAGATTTCGATCCTTCGGCGGGTTGCCGGTTCTGCGGTGCGCGCTGAAAATTATTCCCGCGCAGAAATCGTCGCCGGGCGTGTGGGTTCGGAACAGGCTCCGCCGCGTTGGGAAGCCGATTTGAACTGAAGTGTGTCGAGACAAATGAAGAACCGCGAGTCTTTGACTAGACGCAAAAAAATAGCCGGGGGCTTAGGCTGAGGGACCCTAGCCACCCGGCTCTTCTCACCCATCTCCGCAGGGTCTGGGTAAGAAACTCGTTAAGCGGCGGATTCGCCGTTGCGCATAAACTCGTAGCGTTCGATTGCTGCTGCCACGCCCACTTCGCCCGCATTTTCTGGACTGGACCGGAGAACACGTCCGAGGCATCGGACTCGAACCGGACCCGCTTGAGTAAGTTCGTGAGGAAGAGTCATTACGATCTCGACCGGCGAGCCGCTGCGCAATCCTTTGGGCAAGTGAAAATAGAGGCCACGCGAGCTAACTTCTCGCGATTCCGTTGCAGCCTCACCAACCACGCTTTCATCCGTCCAGCGGACGGTGAGCGGTAAGCGCATCAAAAATCTTCGCGTTGAACGTCGCTCTTTTAGAGCCACAGGAAACTACCTCCCTGACTACGCGACTATCGTGCTGCTTACGCTCCTTAGAACCAATAGAGCTAAAGCCTCAATTATCGAGCGCTAAAGAGTACGGAGGTACTAGGAATGAAGGCTAAACTGCGCCAAATACAGCGTTTTTAATGGGTTGTGAAACGGGCCTAGGTTAGAGGCACTTTGCGGAATGCCTTCAAGATATCGTCCAAAGTGACCACCCCTTCGAGTTTGCTCAGGTCCGCACGGCTGAGCACCGGGAGTGCGGGCCAGTCGCCAGCCCAGTGAAGCGCCTCTTCCAAGGACATATCACGAAAAACAAACGGCAAGGGGCCTTTGGAACTGGCTTCCTCTACGGCGCGAGTTTGCGACGTGTCCGCAGCAAGCCTCTGAAGTTCGCTATGTTCGATGAAATTCCATTCGCCTGGGCGTACGCGCAAAAACGTCAGCAAACCCTCTTTTCCTTCCAGGCGTTTGAGAGCATCAGCAATTTTGTCGGTGCGCTCCAAGACCAGCGCGGCGTCAGCACGCATCGCATCTTCCACGGTGAGAATCATTTGCTCCCGCTGCTCCTCTACCGACGGCAGCACAAGGCCGTCCTGACGCGCGAGCAGATCAAACAGAGGGACTTTGATGTAGGAGCGTGAAATTCCGTAGGCGATCAGGCTCGAAATCATTACCGGCAGGATTGCCGTGTAGTTCCCGGAAACCTCGATGACCATGAAGACTGATGTAATAGGCACGCGCAAAAAGCCTGCGAAAAATGTCCCCATGCCCACCAGCGCAAACGTGCCAACGGTCCCCGCCAACGCCGGGAAAAAGTGCTGTTCGATCGCTCCGACGGCGCCTCCTAACATCGCGCCTATAAACAGGCTAGGCGCGAACATCCCACCGGGAGTGCCGCTTAGGAATGAAATTCCGGTCGCCAGGATTTTCAGCGCTGCCAATACAAGCAACAACTTCCAAGTGAATTGCCCGTGCATGGCTTGATCGATTATTGGATAGCCCGCGCCCATCACCTGGGGCAACCGGATCCCAATTATTCCGATCAGCAATCCTGCAACAGCCGGCTGGAAATGCTGCGTCCAGCGAGGAAGCGCTTGAATCCGTGGCCGCGCGTAAGCCAGCCATTTCAGGAAAACCAAGGAAGCCAAACCGCCGACGATTCCGAGCGCGATATAGGCTAACAAGTCCGCGGGCTTTGCTACACGAAACGGCGGAACGCGAAACATGGATTCCGGCCCTAAGAACGCCCGCATCGTAACGACGCTGGATATCGCGGCCAGAACGATGGCCCCCAGAACGCCTGCGCTCCAGGTTCCAATCACTTCTTCCAAGACAAAAAGCACCGCCGAGATCGGCGCGTTGAACGCTGCTGCCAGCCCCGCCGCAGCTCCGACCGGTGCGATCAAGCGAACTTTCTCTTGTGACAGCCGCAACCGTCTGCCGAGGAGCGAAGCGATCCCAGCACCCATCTGCAACGAGGGATCTTCCGGCCCTAGCGACTGACCGCTGCCGATGGCCAGAGCGCAGCAAATGAATTTTCCAACTACCGTATTGAACGGGATATAGCCGTTGGAAACGTACACTGCGGACTTCGTTTGATTCACTCCGCTCCCGCGCGCTCGCGGAAACGCGTAAATCACGAGCAGCGCCACCACAATTCCCGCCAGGGCAGGCGCCAAAACCACGCGCGGGAATGTAGGAGACAGCGAAGATCCGAGCAGCTCAATCTGGGTCCACTCGATTGCAATGCGAAAGCACACCACGGCGAGGCCAGAAAGTATTCCGATCAAGACCGCGAGAAACAAAAAGAAGCGGTCTTCCCGCATAGTGAAGACGCGGCTGGTCCAACTTTCCCAGATTGCCCGAAAGCCCGACTTAGAAGTCGGATTTGAAGGTTCATTTGCAGCAGGCGGAATGACACCAGGCGAAGTCACGGGGGTAAATTCGGTCACTGTGCCGAAACTCCCCGGCTCCGTCCTAAGAACCAGAGCGCTTTATCTACGCCCTCGGGATCTCCGCACGCTGCTGCCGCAGCATTTTCCATTTCGAAGGCGTCACCCATTACTTCGTCCACAGTTTCAGGATGTTTAGCGATGTTTTGCCAACTCTGGTCGGCCGCGAGCTTTCTGTTTTCTGCAAAGACTTTCTGGAGCTGCGTCTCTGGCGGCGTTGCCGTAAGTGATTGGCCCACTTGGTTTGCGCACTGCTGAAGTCGGGAAGCGGCAACAGATAAAGCCATCGCTGCCTTACGAGCCTTGGCTTCGCGTGAAAGATCAGGCAGGAACGGGTTCATTTCATTTATCTGCTGCGTGGTCTTATACATTTCGTCGACTCCCATCGAGTTGCGGTCTTTTTCCGGAAGTCGGTCGAAATAATCCAGTGCAGCACTGTACTGACCAAGATTGAAAGCCGAGGTGGCAGCTCCCAGGAGCGCATCCTCGTCGTTAGCACTTGCGGATAAAATCGTGCGGAAAACCTCCAGCGCTCGAGTCCATAACTTCGCTTTTAGCAATAAATTTCCTACGACCCTGAGTTGTTCTATGTCACTTGCAGGAGTGCTGTCGGCCAGAGCGATGATTTCGGGCACGGCTTGTTGCTGCAAGCCGCGATCCAGCAGATACTCGGCAAGCTCGCGCCGAACTTGCCAGCGCCTGCCGATCGGATCATTGTCCCACTCACCGTATATCGCACCGTGATAGTAGCGAAGGGCGTCAGAGGTTAGACCTTTGTGCGCGGCAATCCTGGCTAACGCGAGATTCACATCTCCGCTGCCAGGCGATTCGGACAAGAGATTCAATAGATACGAGCGTCCTTCGTCACCGCGGCCTGCGGCAGCTAACGCTTGCGCCAAATGAAACTGAAATTTTGCGTTATCAGGAGAATAAACCAGCGCGTTGCGGTAGTCGGTCAGAGCAGACTTGACATCTCCGGCCCGGAAGCTCGCTTCGCCCTGATCGAACCAATTGTCGGCCAAAACATGAACACTTTTGTGGTACATCCGCGAAACCGCAGCGGTAAAGAGCACGAATAAAATCAGCAACAAGATGCAACCAAACAGAACAGCTTCGCGCGAATAAATCCGCGGACTTTTTTTCCCATCGACGGTGTTTGCCAGAGAACTCATACGATGCTCAATATTACAGAATACCTTATCTTGAGGTTCGCACCCCGATGGCGTGAAAAAAAGTAGAGGAAAAAGTTATGCCTGGTCGATTAATCGGTGATGAATTGCGTAGAGGGCGAGTTCCAGACGATCGGAGACGCCTAGCTTATCGAAAATATTATGAAGATGGTTTTTTACGGTCTGTTCGCTGATGAAAAGCTTCTCACCGATTTCGCGATTGCGGAAACCCTGGGCTACCAGTTGAACGATTTCCTTCTCCCTGTCGCTGAGAAGAGGCTTCTCACGGCGCTGTCCGGATTCCGCGGATTTCTTGAAAGCGTCGATTACTTCCGCAGTCATGCGGTTATCGAGCCAGATTTCTCCATCGAACACTTTGCGTATGCTCTTCACCAGCAAATCGCTGGCAGACTGCTTGAGCACCACTCCGCGCGCTCCCAGGCGCATGGCGCGGACTACATCGCGGTCATCTTCAGCGGCCGTGAGTACGATTACGCGGGTGGGCAAAGTTTCGAAATTCACTTCCTCCAGCACGCCAAGGCCGTCTTTCTCGGGCATGCGTAAATCGAGCAGAAGAATGTCGGGCTTGAGTTTCGCCAACATCTTGACGCACTCATTCCCATTGGAGGCTTCACCGACAATTTGAATTTCGTCGGCTGCTTCCAGCAGCTTGCGGAGGCCGTCGCGAAAGATAGCGTGGTCGTCCGCGACCAGGATTCGAATCACCTGTTTCGCTTTCGTCATTTTCAATTCAGTGGGATTTCTACCGTAAGACGCGCCCCGTGCCCGGGATTCGACTCCACCGTTAGCGTCCCCCCTACGCTCCGTGTTCGCTCTTTGATCGAAATTGGCCCGAGACGCAACCGGTCCAGCTCTTCGCTTTTAAATCGCCCCGAGAAACTGAAACCCCGGCCGTTATCGTCTACGACGAGAGAGACTTTCGCCTCGTCTTGTTCTAGTTTTACCACGACGTGGCTGGCCGACGCATGCTTTTTTACGTTGTTAAGTGCTTCCCTGTAAATCTGGAACATCTCGCGACAAATGCGGTCGGGCATGCGCAAACTGCGGTCCTCTATAAACAGATCGACCGCCAGACCGGACTCGTTGCGATATCGCTCCGCAAAGCCAAACATTAATTCCCGCATATCGGCGCTTTCCACACGCACCGGCCGCAGGTCGGTCACCATCCTGCGGAGCTCTTCGCTTTCTTGTTTTATTGTGTTTTGCAGGGTTTCCAGCTCTTTGCCGGCCTGTTCCGGAGCCCAAGGGAACTTACGTTGCATCACGTCGAGTTGGATATTCAAGCTGAGCATCGTTTGCAGAATTCCGTCGTGTAGATCTCGCGAAATGCGGCTGCGTTCCGATTCCACAGCGCGGGCGCGCAGATGCCGAAGGCGGAAGACGTTCTCCATGGGCAGGGCAATATGGCGAACAATTTGTTCCAACCAGTGCAGGTCGGCGGGTTTGAATCGCTTCTCTGGGTTGACCAGTAGAACTCGGCCTGCTGGACGGCCGCTGGCGTCGATCGTGACGGCTAATAACGAGCGAGCGCCGAACTCTTCGCGGGTAGAGCCCGGCGGCGCGAGTAACGTACGAACGCGATGGCCTGTGCGCCGGTCCCAACCAAATCCCGTATCTCTCCCGTCCTTGTATTCCCAGCACATGGATACTTCGAAAGCGTCGGTAAGAAACGTGTCGGATCGCGACGGTGACAAGGTTTCGGGCCCGGAAGGTTCAGTTTCCGCCGCACGAACTCTCCACACAAAGATGCGCTCCAGCTCGTCATCACGAATCGCCAAGCAGGCTTGTTCGCAGCGAAATTCCAACAGCAGCTCGCCCAGCGTTTGGCGAATCGACTCAGTCAGGCCTCGGTCGAATTGCAATAGCTGCGTTATTTTTTCCAGAAATTGCCGGCGCTCCAGATGGCTTCTTTCTCGCGCGCCCAAAAACCCAATGCCCAGGCCGGAAATTAAAGTGCCGAGTCCAATCGACAACCAATGCCAGATTCCGCGCCAACTTATTGTCTCCGTGGCAGCCATGCGTAGCACAACGCCGACGGCTGCTGCGCTCACCAGGCCAAGCATAGCCTTGGTATTTCCTCTCGTGGCCAGCGCGAAGACCACAAACAAGAATAGGAACCAGGATACGGAGGCGGGCGGGTTGAAAACCAGAAAAACAGCCAAGGCGGCAACGTCTGCGGCGAGGGAAATCTGAAAATGTGCTTCGCTGACCATGCGCTGGTACAAGACAACAGCTAGCGCTATGGCTAGATAAACGGCTAGAAACAGGACCGGAGCACGCCGTTGGGCTCCTGCGGACATTTCCAGCAGCGCCACTAGCGCGAGAGCTACAAGGACGACTCTAGCCAGGGTGACCTGACGGTCCAGATACAATCGTTCGGCGCTTTCAAGAGCCATCGTGGCGGGCGATTCAATCAAGTCTAACAAGCAGGAGTCAGGAGGCATGCAAAGCGCACAGTCGTGTGTATGCTTCTAGTAATCGGCGGATTGGCAACGTTATTTGCGTGCATGAGTCAACGTCCACACGAAACTCATCCACACATGATTTGACAATGGGTGCATAATCGTTCGCAGAAAGTGTTCCGCACGTGGGGGCCGGGCGCTTGACGAATCGTTATACCCGTACAGAAGCCGGGCGGATCTTGGGACTTGAGATAAATCGTCTGCGCTACTGGGAGCAATTGCGCCTCGTGCGGCCTGAAGCGCGCTGGGGCGAGCGTTTCTATAGCTTTGGCGATCTGGTCGCTCTGCGTTCCATTCAACGGATCACTGAGAATCGTATTCCCGCACGAAAATTGCGCCGCGCCGTTGCGCTGATAGAAAAACAGTTCGGCGGCACTTCGCTTCCGCTACAAGAATTGCAATTGGTCGAACTTGGCCGCGACGTTTTGGTCATCCCTCCGGGCGCGGAGAAGCCGTTCAATCCAATTCAGGGGCAGTGGGCATTTCCCTTCGACATTCCCACGCGGCCGGCGAAATTACACGCCATGGCTGGTCCCACGCCGGAACAATTCTTCGAGACAGCGCTGAGTTGCGAGACGAAACAGGAAATGCTTCCTCAGGCGATTGAAAACTATCAGCGTGTGGTGGAACTCGCGCCGGACTGGATCGAGGCGCACATCAACCTTGGAGTGGCGTACTATCAGATGGGTCAACTTTCCGACGCACGCGACGCTTTCGTCGCCGCCGTGGCGCTTGATCCTTTGAATGGCATCTCGCGTTACAACCTGGGCTGCACCTTGGAGGAGCTCGGCGAATATGAGCAGGCCATCGACCATTTGCGTCGCGCGGCTCGCGCCATGCCTGCCCACGCGGACGTACACTTCAATCTGGCCCTGGCCTATGAGAAACGCGGCGAACGCAGCGCCGCACGCGACCATTGGACACTTTATCTCCGTTACGCGCCAAATGGAGCTTGGGCCGAACAAGCCCGCGCGCGGTTGCGGCAATCTTCAACCCGGCGAAAAAATGCTGCGCCAATTCCCTTTCGCCGTCCCAACTAGACGCATGCTTCTATTCATTTGAAAGGACTGTCTATGATCCGTGTGATGGTTTTGTCAGTTTGCGCTACTCTGTGGCTGGGCCTTTCTGCGATGTCTGCAAATCCAAAAGAAACAAATTCGTCGGCAAAATCATCTCAGACTCCGGCGGCTCAGAAATTTGCGGAGCTCAGCGATCGCTTTATGAAGGATTCCCTGGCGCTTTCCCCCACCAGCGCTTCGCAGGCTGGCTATCACAAGCACATTGACCCCAAAACCGGCAAAACAATCGAACTCGATGCGATGCTCGACGATATGAGTTTGGAAGCTATAGCGGCGCAGCGCGCATTTTACGCACAATGGCGCGAGCGCTTCCGCAACGAGACACCGGTTTCGGCGTTAGGCCCGCAGGATGCGGCAGATTGGCAGCTTATTGATGACCAAATCGGTTTGAACCTGCTGGAGTTCGACAAAATCCAGAGCTATCGCCACAACCCAACGGTGCCCGTCGAGCTAATCGGTAACGCGCTTTTTCTGCCGCTCACACAAGACTATGCCCCGCACGATGTTCGTGTGGGCCACGTTTTGTCCCGAGTCCGCGCCGTCCCACTGCTGGTGAGCCAGGTGAAACAATATCTCAATGACGCGGATCCAATTTTCATTTCTACCGCTGTTCAGGAAAATGACGGCAACATCGATCTGATTGAAAACACTATCTCCGCCGAAATTAAGCCCGGATCACCATTGAAGGCGGAATATGACAAGGTCGCGCCACCGGCCATCGCGGCGCTTAAGGACTTTTCTCTGTGGCTGCAAAGCGACCTAGCCAAGCGGCCTACGCGCGCAACCTGGCGCCTGGGCAAGGAGCTCTACGATCAGAAATTCCGGCTGGTGATGGAAACAGATGTAACGCCCGAGCAAGTACTCGCTGACGCCGAAGAAGGTCTGCGATCGGTTCGCGCCGAAATGCTTGAGTTGGCTCTGCCGATGCACAAGCAGATGTATCCGAACCACAGCGATCATTCCGAACTCAACGTTCACGAGCGTCAGAATCTGATTATCACTGAAGTGTTGCGCAAAATTTCAGACGAGCATCCGCGTCCCGAAGACTTGCAGAAGACGATCGAAGCGGAGCTAGAAAGCATCAAGCAATTCATACGCGAGAAAAAGATCGTTTCGCTAGGCACACGCGACAACTTGAAAGTGATTCCGACTCCGATGTTCGAGCGTGGAATTTATTCCGTAGCGGGATTTCATAGTGCGCCGCCGCTGGAACCTCAAGCGGAAGCGGAATATTGGGTGACTCCCATCGATCCCAAGATGCCGCCGGATAGAGTTGAATCCAAACTTCGCGAGTACAACAATTACACGCTTTATTGGCTGAGCATCCACGAAGCTTTACCCGGCCACTACGTTCAATTCGAACATTTGAATAATATTCAGCCGGAGCGCCGCAGGCTACTGCGCTCGCTTTTTGCCAATGGCGCTTACGTGGAAGGCTGGGCTGAATACATCGCGCAGGTAATGATGGACGAAGGTTTCCTGAACAACGATCCGCGTTTCAGGATGGTCATGCGCAAAATCCGTCTCCGATTGCTGGCCAACGCCATCCTCGACGTCAGGATGCAGACCATGGGCATGACCGACGAGCAAGCCCTGGATTTAATGACCAAAGATGCTTTCCAAACCCAAGCCGAAGCCGAAGGAAAACTTGTACGCGCGAAGCTCAGCTCCACGCAGTTGCCTACATATTTCGTTGGCCTTCGCGAGTGGCTCGCATTCCGCAAAAACTATCAGGCTGCCGCCGGAAGAAATTTCGACATGCTAAAGTTCCACGATCTGGTGCTGGATCAGGGACCGCTTCCTGTTCCCGTAGTTGAGAAGCTCGTGATGCCAACGGCGCACTAGTAAACCCATATAGACTCGCCTCTCTGACGCTGCTGCCGGTTGCAACCAGCCGAGAACTTGCGTAACATTCCTATCATCTTCCGTGTGGTGAGCGTAGCTCAGCTGGTAGAGCATCGGTCTGTGGCACCGAGGGTCGCGGGTTCAAACCCCGTCGCTCACCCCAAACCTCCCTCGCAAAACTACTGAATCCACTTCCCTACCGTGAACGTCTGTGCCGTTTTGGCATCTTTTGGTATCAGAATCCCCGCGAATCGCTCAACCGCTTCCCGCTGAGCGCAATAACAGTCCACTTGTGCCGCTGCGCTGTCATCGACTCTTCCTTTTCACTTTGATTTTGGCTTGGACCGACCGGAAGTGCTTCGAGGTTTTAGGTCTTGGTCGTAGCAGTTTTTTTTCCGGTCTTTCCATTCAATCGTTGCGTCTTTCCAAAAGATCGCTACATCGATTGGAGGTCCCAGCTCGTCCTTCGCGGGTGGCACAGAATAGTCCATCGCAAATTGGACGGCTGCTTTCACCGCCGCCGCGTCGGAAGTTGCGTTCGAACCAAGTTTGTTTGGGTCTTCGCCGATCTTCTGGAGCGCGAGCACCGCACGAAGCGATCTGCCCAGCAGGAACTCCGTCGCGAGATCAACCGCGACTCCGGCCATTACCGCCTCTCCGGGCTGGGGAGGTTTTAGACCGGGTGCCATCGCGATCTGTCTGTCGGCCGGTGAATAGGAAATCGTTCGATCTTGTAGGAGTGGCTTTCCATTCTCAAATGCAATGAATGCGCCCGTGATCACCTTCCCGTCTTGGGTTTCGGCGGTGCGAGCGATGTCTGCGCTGTTCTGTTTGATAAACCATTGCATCGTAGCGATTCCCCATGCGCTCGCGAGGCTTACGGCGTCACGCTTTGAGGATGTCGCATAGACCTTACGAGCCGTTGCTTCGGCGTCCCAGTTCGTGCCGGGGGCTTTTCGGTAACCGTGGCTAAACCTGTCGCGAAGAAAACTGCACGTCCTAAGAGAAAACTTTGCAGGTCTCGTTGTTCGACGATGCTCCACCGAAAGCCGTGCCCCGGCTATCGGATGCTATAGCAACGTAGTCTCCAGCTTTGGAGACAATTGCGACCACCAAGCTACCTTTTCGACCTTCAATCGTTTCGGAGAAAGAGCTGGAGGCGATCACCGCCACTAAGAGAGTGAAGAGCAGCGACAATACCCGCCACCTCTGAGCAACGGTGCGTTCTGTTGGCATGCTGACTGTGTAATAAGAGTATAACGCTGCATGTACTGGGCGCGCCGACTATTACGGTTCCGCTCTTTCAGTTCGACGTACTCGGCTCATAATTCATTCCCTCTAACTGTAGAGACAGGTACAGCCCTCGTCGAAGTTCGCTAGCTCTAGCAAGCAGCACCCCGTCAAGGATCGTCCTTCGCATTTCCGGCAGGATCAGTGGTGCCGACTGCAGGACCAAGTCTTTCGGACGGTCCACATCTGGAGTTCGGTCTTCGATCTCCCGGCGTTCGTACCGTCGCATCCGGCTCAGTGCTTCGTTTGCGAAAGTTACACGAAGCTGATTATCAAAAATAGCCACTCCCTCGTTTAGCTCTTCCAAGATGTCTTCCATCTGCGTAGCCAATCCGGAGTCTTGATATTGTCGTTAGGCGTGGCTTTATTTAGTTGAATTCTTCAACGAGAATTGTGCGTCGCGATCGAGCAACCTCGTGATGAGAGCAAACAAAACACAGACCGATATTCCTGACATCAACACACCGGTGATCGCCTCCAAGGGCCCCAAGAGCCGCCAGTTGGATGGTAGAGTCACATCTCCATATCCCACAGTGGAATAGCTGATCGCGGAGAAATAAAAGGCGAACTCCCATGAGGGGAAGCAACGCATCCGATAGAAACTGGCCCACAGAAGAATCACGAGCCCGTGCAGAATTACAATCGCGACCGCCGATCGGACTACCAGAGTGGCTGAGTAGACTGGCCCATGTTTGTGAATGTCCCTGGTCAGAATACGCTTTAGCCATTCGATGAGCATAACAACGCCGACGCACTGCAAGCCGAGCGTAAGACTCAGCAGAAGAACAGCCGCGGAAATTTGATTAAAAAGAATCATCGCAAATACCTTCAACGGGCTAAACATGCTCACCGTTTCATTCGAGCGGCTTTTCCATGGCCGTTACCCCCCGGTCAAGCGAGCACAGCGGGGACAAACCAACTGGGCTTAGTAATCAGCTGGTGTGTGGCACCATTTCAGGTGCCGGGCGACTTTCAGTCTGTGCCGGAAGTTGTTTCGTTTCCCAGCGGATGATTTTCAGATCAAGAACGAAGATGCTGTAAAGCACCGGTACCAACAGCAGCGTGGTAAAGGCTGCGACGGCAAGGCCGCCAATCTGCGCGTAACATAGAGGCTGCCATAGAGGGCCGCCTTCCAAAGCTAGTGGGAAAAGGGCAAGGATTGTCGCTCCCACGGTGATCATCACGGGCCGTATGCGCTGGATTCCCGCGTCTGGAAGTGCCTGTTCCAACGGCTCCCCTTTCGCATGCATTTCCTCGATAAAGTCGAAAAGCACGATCACGTGGCTAACGATCACGCCGATCAAGCTGGCGATGCCCAGAAAGGCCATAAATCCAAAGGGCGTATGCATAATCGAGAGAGCAATTAGAGAGCCGATTACACCGTACGGTGCCGCGGCGAATACCAGAAGAGGTTTTACCGCGTTATTGAACTGAACGAGCAGCGCCAAGTAAATTCCAATCAAAGAAATCAGCAGAACGATTTTCAAGTTGCTGAAACCGTCTATTTGCTTTGCTCTTTCGCCTCCGATACGAAGCTGATAACCGGGGGGAAGATTTTTCTGGAACTCCTGCAATTTTGGAAGAAGGGGCTCGAGTATTTGTGAGGCGAGAACACCGGGCCGTGGATAACAAAGTATTGAAATGGTACGAAAATGCTCACGCCGGACGATGCGGCCTGTTTCCAAAGAATTTCCGACCGTCGCGACCGACAGCAGAGGTACTCGATTGTTCGTTTGTGAAGAGTAAACATACAGGTTTTTGATGTCGGCTAGCTGGGCACGCTCCTCCATACGAAGGCGCGCCACAATGGGGATGTTCTTGTCGCCTTCCTTGAACACGCCCACGGTCGTGCCGCTCATGGCGGCGGTCGAGGCGTTCGCGACATCCGCGTTGGTGATTCCTACTACGTTTGCGCGGTCAGGATCGATTTGAATCCTCTGCTGAACATCATCCGGGAACCAATCATCCCGAAGGACGGAAATGCCGGGAGAATGACTAACGATATCCTCAGCCTGCCGAGCAATCCGTCTCAGCGTACGTACATCGCTAGCTTCATTTCTCGCGTCGACGTCTGCCTGGCCGGAAATCAGCAGCTCTACGGGATTCTCGACAGGATTCGTTTGGAGCTGGCGTACCGTAATCCACGCTCCCGGTACTTCGTTGGCCAGCGCGTCCTGGATCGGGCGAGCTAACTTTGGCGACGCTTCCTTGTCGGTAATCTCAACAATCATTTGCGCGTAGTTGGTCTGCGGCATTTCCGGTGATACCGAGAACCAGAAGCGAGGCCCGCCACCACCGGTAAAAGTCGTCAGCGACTTAAGAAGATGCCCACGGTTCTCCTTGGTTGTGACCTCGGTTGAATTTTCAATGACCTGACGGACGACTCGTTCAGCCTGCACGGCGGCATCGTTGGTAACGCTCAAGGGAGTTTCATTCGGCAGCCATATATCCAGATAAAACCAATACTGGACATCTTCGGGAAAGAATTGGGTTTTAAGCCGAGAGCCGAACAACCCGCCTATGATTAGGAAAACCAGAGACCCACCGAGGACGGCCCAACGGTGTTTTATAGCCCTGCCGACGAGTTTGCTATAGAAGCCGTAAAACCCTCGACGCCGTCTCTCCTCGATGGTTGGTTCGGGCTTTGCCGGGGCGCGCAGAATGTAGTAACCCAAGAACGGGACAAACGTCATCGCCACAAGAAGTGCGCACAGCAGCGAAGCCGTCATTACGATGGGAAGGCTCTTCAGGAATTCGCCGGTATTGCCGCTCAGCATCAGAAATGGCAGGTAGGCGATGATGTTCGTGATCGTCGCGTAGAAAATCGCGGTTGCAAGCTTTGTAGGTCCGAGCCAGCACGCTGTCGTGCGCGGGAACCCTTCTGCCAAATGACGTTTTATGCCGTCGCCAGCGACTACCGGCACGTCGACGAGAAGGCCAAGTGCGATGATCAGCGATGCGATGGAGACTTGTTGCAGATCGATTCCCAATACATATACGACGCCAAATGTCATCGCCAGCGTGATCGGTATAGCGAGAGCCATAATCAGCGCTAGGCGCCACTCCCAAAATCCGAGCAGCGAAACGATGACCACGAGAATGATGGCTTCTAGAAGTGCGCGCATGAACAGATTGATGTTCTCTTTCACTTGTAGCGGTTGATCGGACGTGTGCGCCAAAATCAGGTCGGCGGGAAGAACTTGGCGAAGCTGCTCAATCTTCGAATTCACGGACTGTCCGAAGCGCGCGATTTGCTTCTTATCACGCATGTAAACTGCCAAGGTGATGGCCCGGCTACGTTGCCAGTGCCCACTGGAGTCTCGCCATGTGTAGTAATTGAGGTATGCGGCAGGAGCTTGGTACCCGCGGTTAATTTGGACGATATCTCGCAAATAGACTGGGGCCCCCTGTGACGAGGCGGATACAGCTACATCGCCGATGCTCCTGGCGTTGTCGAATTTACCGGACGGGATGAGCGTAATCCTGTGTTCCCCCGTTTCCACCGTCCCACCCGGCGCGATGATGTTCCGAGCCGAAATGACTTTGGAGAGATCAGCAGGACGCAATCCGTAGGCAGCCAACCGGTCCTGCGAATAATCGAGATAGATGGTCTGCGACAAAACACCCCGCCGTTCGACCTTGGAAACTTCGGGAGCTCCCTGGACCGTTCGGCCAATCAAGTCAGAATAGTTGTCGAGTTCGGCGTAGCTGTACTTGTCGCCGGCGACGCTGGCTAGTTTCGTCCGTGTCTCGCTCGGATCGCGAATGATTGTTGGCTCCCACGCGTCGGGATGTAGCTCGGACCGTTTTAGGCGCTGCGAGATGAACTGTTTGACGAACGCTTCAATGGAGCTGTCATCTGCATCGGAAACGCCATCGAGTCCGATGAATCCACTCCCCTGAATGATTTCCGAGTCTCGAATTATTCCAGCGCTCTGCGCTTCCGCTTGAAATAGGTATCCAGTGTCGAGGACTTCCTTTGCGGAGATGGATTGTGGAAAGGAATCTACCACCGTAATGCGCTGGCCCTCTCGATTCTGCTGTTTTGCATTGCGCGCTTTGCGGATCGCAGCTTCAACGGAATTGGCGCGAGCCGCAATTTCAACGTTGTCAGCCTTTGGGCTGGCGACCGTGAGCATCAGAGCAGCGGTATCTCCAAAATCGCTCTGGAAACTGATTGGGCCCGCGCCCTGAGGCAACTGAGAATTTAGGGCGTTCAACTTGAGGTTGATATCGCTGAATTGCCGCTTGGTATCGGTGACGCCCTCATCGAGTTGTATGGTCACAAACGAATAGCCCGGAAGGGATATGGACTTAACGCCGTAGTCCGCGTCTGTCCCTGGATGAATGGTCTTATTCTCGGCGGCAACATCCTCAATTCGACGCGTAATGAATTGCTCGACCTGTTGCGCCGTCGCTCCGGGCCACGGACAAGCCGCGACTCCGACACGCACGGGAATTTCCGGGTCTTTTCGTTGCGGCATGGAGTTATAGCCGAACCAACCCCAAATGAGGACTCCGGCCAGAAACATCCAGGAGATGTGCGGATGCTCGACGAAGAACTTTGGAACGTTACGGCGATTAGTGTTGTCTTGCTCGTTTTCGTGTGCCATTTTTTTCTATGACCTCTATGGAAGAACCTGTACGGAATCGCCGTCCTTCAAACCGGCGGCCCCAACGACGACGATCTTTTCCCCGGGCTTTACACCGTCGACTGCCACATCGCTCTCGTGCGTTTCGCCCAGCGTAACCTCACGTAGATGCGCCACCCATTTGCCTCCTTCTTCCCTGGCCACGAAAACCGCGTAGTGCCCAGGCGCTCGGGGGTCGGCAACAACGGCGCTTAGCGGGACTGCGGGAACCGGAGCCTTTTGAACTCCAGACACAGTGAGCGAGGCGATCATCCCGGGCTTCAGATAGCTCTTTGGATTAGGTACGGTCACTTCAATAGCGAAGACGCGATTCTTTTCGTCAGCGCTCGCGGCGATACTCGTGACCCGCCCGCTGTATTCTTTCGGATCATCCTGGAGATGAATGCTGAATTGTTGCCCCAAACGTAGATGCCTTACAGCGTACTCAGGGACGCCGAAACCGATTTTGACCGCACTCGTGTCGGCGATGGTAAAGGTCGTCGCCCCTGGTTGTGCGAGGTTCCCCAGCTCAATGCTTCGGTCAAGGATGTATCCCGAGAACGGCGCTCTCAGATCGGCATCCTCAAGTGCCAGCTGCGCTTGGTGCAGGCTGGCCTTGGCCTGATCCACACCCGCAAGGGTTGAATCGAATCTGCCCTGCGCTTGATCGAAATCGGGTTTGATCAAGCTCTGTGTAGCGTAAAGCGCCTTCGCACGCTCGTAATCCTGCGTTGCCTCCACATGCTGCGCTTGGGCTTGAGCGAGCGCTGCCGCGGCTTGGTCAAGCTGATTCTTCAAATCCTGATGCCGAATCTGCGCGAGAACCGAGCCGCGGTTAACATAATCTCCTGGCCCTATGTCGCGACGCCGTCCATCTGCTCCCACGACCTGCTTAATCTCCGTTACGTAGCCTGCGGATTTGAACGACAAGCTCGCTTGGGCAAATGGCAAGACGGAAGCCGAGTAACGCAAATCTTGTGAAGACGATTCCAAAGTCACGTCCACTAGATGAACCGGCGTGGGAGACTTGGCTTCGACTTGCGTGGGTTGATGACAACCATTCATTGCTGTCATCAAGGCCAGAAGCACGGCCGCCTTTACTATTCCGAGCCCTACCTTCAATTTGTTGTCCATGATTTTTGCTCCGCTCCAATTGCTTCCTAGAACTCTGCTCTGGTTCTCTGAAATTCTGGACGCACCCGCTGGCACTGCACGTCGGCTTCCTCGGCTGCCGGTTTGGGATGACACTGTTCTCATGACTACTCTTCTCCCATCGACTTGCGCAGCTCAGCGAAAGCGCTCCAATATGAGGAAAGCGCTTCCTGATACTGAGCATTGGTTTCCGAACTCCTGGCCTGGGCTTCGAGGAGATCCTTCAAAAGCGAAGCCTGCTGTTTATATTTGTTGTTAGTCTCGCGGAGTTGTTCCACAGCTGCTTCGTGAGCGGTCCGAGAAGCCTTAAGCAGTAAAGAGGCATCCCGCCATTTGCGGTATTTCGCGCCAACTTCGACAGCGATCTGCGATTCTGTTTCTTGAATACCGTTGCGAGCCTGCTCGATTGTCTTGCTTGCCTCGAGAACCTTGTTGTGCCGGCGTCCCCAGTCGAACGGCTCCCAGGTCAAAAGAAAACCCGCCGTGGCAACGTTTTGAGGAAGAACTTGCACGTTACTGATCCCCTGATAGCGCACAGAGAGACTCAGGTCCGGGATGTATTCGGCCTTCGCGAGCCGCCGGTCATACTCGGCTTGCTTTTCTTTCAGACTCGCTTGCCGATTTTCGGGGCGATTTGCCAGAGCCTCTTGGCGGGCTGAATCAAGCGTCAGATCGCTGGCGTCCTGCTCTGGAATGAAGTCAACACGAAAAGGCGTGGCTACATCGCGGCCAAGAAGCTGGTTGAGAGCTTCCCGCTGGCTTGCTATTCCATTTTCGGCAACGGACAAGTCGTAGTGTGATTTAGCTAAGCGGGCCTCGACATCCAGTACATCGCCCCGCAGCGCTTTCTTTTCGGCCTCGTACTGCGTGGTGACGCGCTCTGCTTCTTCGAGTGTCTTGACTGCCTCGCGCGCTGCATCGACGCCCGCCTGGGAAGCGACAAGATGAAGATATGCACATCGAATTTCCGCAGCGATTTTTTGGCGCTCGGCGCGTACGTCCTCCCGGGCGATGTCGCGTCCAAGTTCCGTCGCGTGAATCCCTAGACCGATCTTGTATTGTTGTGTCAACGGTTGATCGATGCTGCCAGTGAGATAAGTAGTGAACACCGCGGGCGTGTGGATTTTGGCATTGGTCGCTGGGATTGGACCCGTGCTCGGAAACGTGCCTAACGAACCTTTCGGGATAGTAAAGTCAAACGGCTGCAAGAGCTCGCCTCCCAGCATGGAGAATTGAAATTGGGGCTTCCGGCGGCTGCGAGCGGTATTCACCTGAAAGTCGTATTTCTGAGCCTCCAGCACCGAGTTCTTTACAAGTCGGTTTTGTTGGAGTGCCAGCGTCACCGCGTCATCGAGCGTGAGAAGCTGAGCATCGATATCGCCCGAGGAGACCTGTTGTTGTTGACCCAATGTCAACTCGGGGAATGCTCCGGCCAAGAGCGCGAAAATCAGCAACAGGCGTTTCCACGTGGTCGTGTTACGAGATCCTCTAGCGCCGAGTGAATGCGGCTGTATCGACTGGCCTGTTCGCCAGCGCGTCGCTTTATTTTTCGAAGCAATTAAGTTCATCGTGTTGCTCCCAGTTATGAGCAGTGCATAAGACATGCCAATTCATGTGTCTCGCAAGTAGTTGAATCTACATGGGCAGGAGAGACTCTTGCCGTGCTGCGCTGCCCGTATGCGGGCAATGCCGCTTCTAGGGGCCATGATTACGGCGGGACTTGAGGTCTTGATTCATTTCGGCAGGGCGATCAGACAGCGTCGCAAGGTAGATCTCTCGATCAAGAAAATGGGGGATAGGGATTAAGGATGTACAGAGATATGTCTATACGGAGAACAGCAAGCTCATGGGCGGAATACCGGGAAGGAAATTCAAGTGGAGAGTCACATAGCAAGTCAAGAACGTGAGCGCCTGAGAGTTTTAGACTGCGTTTCGCGGCTGCATTTAGCGGGGCTTGCGTCGGCCAGCGTTTGTACGGGACGCGCCTGACGTGTTCCCACCGGATGCCTGACTCGGAGCAAGGCGAAGATGCAGCCGCTCACATGTATCGAGTGTATAAGAAGTTGGGGCGACGAATTTCGCCCCGAATCGACCAAAAAACGATAATACTTCTTCCCCTACCGAGTCGATGAACGTGACTTCCGTAAGGTCGACGATCAGTTTCATCCCGTCATGGCAACGCGCCATGAGCGCACAAGTATTCTGTGCGTCATTACCCGTGAATCGACCTTCAAGCTTGAGGCTCAGGGCGTTCGCGGAATCGCGTACGTCAACACGCAGCATCTCACCTCCGTGAGAATCTCGGCAGCCATCGGCAGTCGGCTGGAGAGAATCATGTCGAGTTGTTGCAGGTCTTATGCCAGAAATGAGTCTACGTAAGTTGTTGAAAGCACAAGCAACCGTCGAGATGTGTCTGGGGTCACCTGTGCCCGACCGACGGGCAGTGCCGTGATGCGGGCACGATTGCCTCTCCCTTGAAAACTCATGGAGCGCAATTGCCGCTTTGAAGATGAGACGTGAGGTCTGGTTTCCAGCGTGGCCGGATTCTCACCCGGAGTAGTCGGCGCGACTGATGTTCAGTTTGTTCATCTTGTTTTGGAGTGTCGTTCGCTTCAGACCAAGGCGCTCTGCTGCCCCGCCCTTGCCCGCTATTCTTCCAGAGGCCGCCATCAAAGCATCGATGATGACCTGCCGCTCGGCCTGTTCGAAATTTGGTGTGGCGGAGGCAACGGGACGGGCGGGAGGCTTCTTCAGCTCTGCACTTAGGACATTCAATTCGTCCCCTTGCGTGAAGATAACGCAACGCTCGATGAAGTTTTCCAACTGCCGAATATTGCCCGGCCAATCGGCGTTAACTAGCGTCTCCATTGCCTGCTTCGGAACTGATTTGACGCGCTTTTGCATTTGCCGGGAGTGGCGCAAAACAAAATAGTGCACCAAGAGCGGAATGTCCTCGCGCCTTTGGCGAAGTGGAGGAATCTCAATCGGGCAAACATTCAGTCTGTAAAAAAGGTCTTCGCGAAACTGGTTGTTACGTATCATTGTCTGCAGATCGCGATGGGTTGCGGCAATCAGGCGAACGTTGACGCGAATTGTTCTCGTACTCCCCAGTCGCTCAAATTCATGTTCCTGCAGAGCGCGCAACAGCTTTGGCTGCAGATCCAGACTGATATCACCGATTTCATCTAGAAAGAGAGTGCCCTGATCTGCCAGCTCGAACCGGCCCTTCTTTTGCATCAGGGCTCCGGTGAACGCGCCCTTTTCATGACCAAACAGTTCGCTTTCTACCAGCCCGGAGGGTATGGCGGCACAGTTAAGTCGGACGAAAGTGCGCTCGCGACGCGGGCTGATGTTATGGATCGCCCGGGCGAACAGTTCCTTGCCAGTCCCGGTCTCGCCGTGCAGGAGTACTGTAGACCCCGTGGGAGCGACAATCGCAACCTGGTCGAGCACTTTGCGGAGAGCGGCGCTCTTTCCGACGATGTCCTCGAAGTTGTGCTCCGCCCGGATTTCCGATTCAAGGTACAAGCGCTCTTCCTCAAGGCGATCCCTGGCCTCCGTGACGCGTCCATAAGCAATCGCGTTGTCAACCGCGAGCGCGATCTGAGTGCTGATTTGCGACAAGAGGTCCAGGTCTTCATGTCGAAAGTTGTTAGGCTGTCGGCTACCCATCGTTATTACACCCAGAGGACCGCTTGCAGTTGACATTGGGGCGATCGCCATCGAGCTGATCGACTCAGCTTTGAGCCTTTCAACGATTCCGGCCGGGAGGTTCTTGATCTCTTCGACCGACAGCAGTTCGAGGGTGTGGGCACGCAGCTTTTCGTGGTCGGTGTCGCTAAGTTCGGACTTAAGCACAGCGACTAACGAACCTTTGCCGCTGGGAAAATCCAATACGACGCATTGAAGCTGGTTTGATTGTCTATCGATCAACCAAAATCCGGTGAAGTCGTTCCGAAAGTACGTCCGGATCGATGCCGACGCCGACCGGAACAATTCGTTAATGTCTAGCTTGGAAACGATATGATTGTTGATCTCTAGCAACAGCC
This sequence comes from uncultured Acidobacteriota bacterium, assembly GCA_963838475.1. Taxonomy (GTDB): domain Bacteria; phylum Acidobacteriota; class Terriglobia; order Acidiferrales; family UBA7541; genus Palsa-295. Next base: position 1,479,399 of record CAWIRJ010000001.1, on the reverse strand, counting down.
TGAGGCGATCCCGCTCTTTCACCACCTGTCGCTGGTACAGCTCTACGCTGTCCCTCGCCAGAGCGCACTCAAGCGCGACTGCGACGTGTGACGCCAGAGAACGGAGCATCTCGACATCTTCGGGGGCAAACTCCTCGCCCTGCAACTTTGTCGCGGCGAGAAACCCGTATCGTTTCTGAGCGGCAGAAACTGGAAACAAATACGAAGTTCGTCCGACAACTTCGCCCGCAAACGGAGCCAGCTCAGGATGCTTCATCATTTCCTGTGATGTGTCCGGGATGAAAACTGGTTTCTGTTCCTCAAGCACCTGCGCTGCCGCGCCAATTCGTGACACTTTGGTTCCGATCTTGAACGCAGGTGCGTCGGGGTCTCGATCGAATTCGAGCACGTGCAGATTCTGTTCCTCATCGTCCAGAACATAGAGTTCTGTTCCGTGCAACCTGGAAGTGCTGGAGAGAACGTCACGCAGGCTGTGCAGGACGGCTTTGACCGTGGGCTGATCGGCCAGGGTGCTGGACGCATCCAGCAAGGTTCGATATCGAGCTTCGGTGCTCCTCATGACCCGGGTGCGCTGCCCTCAGCTTTGATGCGTAGTCCTATCATACCCTCAACTGTGTATCCGTGAATCATCGTTGCAAACCAAACGATGCAAATGCGGAGTCGCACTCGGTCAGTGAACCCTCGACCTACATCCAGATTTCGTGTGCAGCATCCGGATAACTGCCCAGAAATATTTCTTTTTGAGGCGATGACCCGAGCACTTTTGGGCCAATTCCAATGGCAAAGTCAATCCTACTAACACGGGGAACAGACTCCAGGACCTCCCGGTAGATCAAAAGTGGCCTTATAATGCGGGCCGAGGTGCGCTGTGCCAGACACTCGCGTCCAACTCGAAGTCGAGGATTGGGTGAGGCGAAATTGGATGGCGTCGCACTTCGGAACGAAGTTCTCACCTTAGAGGTTGTTGCTGCGCTCCGGGGGAGTTTTCGACTTCGATGCCGTGAGTGAAGACCTTTCGATCGTCGCCACAATCTCGACTAGTGGTTCAAAGACATCTGGTGGAAAAAATGCAGTCGGGAAGATGCTGAAGTTGCGTTCCGATATGTTGTTTCTAACAATGGTTGAGGCCAATCGTCGGCTAAGCATTCTTACGGAGCCTGACATGTTGGACCAGTGCAAGAAGGAAATCGCGGTCGTCGTGTTCCGCCGGAAATTGAGTTTGCATGCGCAATAATTCCTGACGAGCTGAGGACTCGTCTGGTGGTCGCTCGACTTCTGGCCATTGAGACGATTTATGTTCTTATGCATCGCGAGGCTTCAACAAAGAGGTTTCGACTGACTGAAAAGGATGGGGGGGCGCTAGACACGGCCACGGGACGACTTTGTAAAACGTTTCCGACGAAGCCAGAGGCGGAATGGGACGATGCAGACACGTTTTTCCTCGTCGGCCTCCCGGAGTGCTCACAGATGGGATTCTTCAGTCGATGGCGTCCGGCTGGTAGGTTTCAGCTTGTTGGAGAAGAGGACTACTATGGTCGCCTCGCTTGGGATTCCGCAACGGGACGCCTGTGGCGAACCGTTCCCGCATCCCTCCTCGATGCTTATGTTAGGAGGAAAGGGCTCGACGAGGCCGCCATCGGGACGAACGCTATCGTGGAAGGGGTGAACAAAGAGGATGCCATCAAGCGCTGGCGCCTTGAACACCCTGAATCCGAAAATTTGACGTTTACCGAGGAGCTTTCTGCCTGCTGGAAATAAAACAGAGGACGATGTTCCTCAAAAGGAGGCAACGGTGGGACGGGAATTCATCGAGATTGCCCGCTATCGGGAGAAGATTCCGAGTTCGACGGATACGAGACGGAGTTGACGATTAAATACATCAAGCAGCAGTGCGGGCAACCACCCCGCACCGTCAATGTCCAAGTTACATGGGAAGATCACGAACTCGGTAGCTATCCCGTGATCTCCGTCGTTTGGGACGACTCCATTACCGATTATCCCGACGAGTACATCGGAAAATGCATGGAGGCGTTTGAACGCTTTGACCTTCCTGAGGAAATTCACGACCGGTATGAGGTTTTGCTTGATCTGCAAGACAAGATTCACAGGTTGTTCTACCTAGAATGATCGGCACCCTGGCGGCGCGCTTCCTTCTGGTTAGCAGTCCAGTACTGGACTGCATCCGCGCAGATGAATGCGCTGCCAGAAACATCTGTTTTCGGAACACCGAATCGAACGATTTCGCGTTGCTTAAATTCAGCAACTTAGATCGGAATCCCGGTGGGGGATTTTGGAACGTCTTCATTAGTCCCGAATCCTTTGCAAGATCCTCGGTCCTGCGGCAGCGGCAGGAGGTGAATGAAAGAGGCAAGCGAAGCTGCCCCGATTCCTCTTCAATTCCGTAAAAGCTTGCCATAATCGCGACATACTCTCGCGATCACTTAAGATCACTTTCGGGGCCCGGACCATTGATTGGGCTAATCACTCAATTAAGCATATTTACTATTATTAGTTTTATATTTATGGGTTGACAGATTAGATAATCCGCGAGTACCCTCTGTCCTCGCACCTTAAACAACAGTTCCCCCCGCGTGAAACCACGAGGTTCCTGGCCTCGCAAATTGGTTCACTAAGATTGCGAATAAGACTATTGAATAAATTGTGTCGCCGAAAAATGCGCTGCCGCGTTATCGGCGGGTGTAAACAGGTCACCAGCAGGACGTGAAATGCAACCAAGCAAAAAGCTGAGGAGATGAAGATGAACGTATTGACTGGGGACAGTGTCGTTCTATCCGCGCAGAAACAGGCTAGTCAGAGAGCGTCGTTCCATTTGGCTATAGCTAGCGGAAGGTATTTCTTCACCGGGATGATGCTCCTCTTTTGCGTTCTAGCTTTGTGTTCCTCTGCCGGCGCACAGACGCTAACTTCAACTTCATTCTCCTATGGCAACGAAGCGCTGGGCGATCCGAGCGCTGCGAAGACGGCAACATTTAAGAATACCCAAACCGGGCCGCTGACAATCAATAGCGTCGCAATATCCGGTACTAATACGGGCGATTTCGAGTTAGGCGGGAATTGTCCCCTAAGTCCCAGCACGCTAACAGCGGGCGCGAGCTGCATGATTTCGGTTACGTTTACTCCATCCGCCCTGGGAAGCCGCTCGGCGACTGTCACAATCACCAATACCGCTTCGGGTCCACAAACGATTGGACTGAATGGGACTGGAATTGCGGCGGTGACCCTTTCCGCTAGCTCTCTCAGTTTTGGCACCGTCGTAATCGGCAATAACAGCTTGGCTAAAACCGTAACGCTAACCAGCAGTATGAACGTAAAGCTGACGTTCGCAAGTATTCTGTCCAGCCCCGGTTTTGCGATTGCCAGTAATACCTGTGGCGCGAGCATTGCAGTGAAAGGCAAATGCACAGTTGGTGTGACTTTCTCGCCGACGGCACTTAGCCCGGCGACAGGCGTACTAACGTTTACGGACAGCGCATCGTCGAGCCCGCAAACGGTTGCGCTGAGTGGGACTGGCTCTGCGGCTGTAACATTCACTCCCCCCACTTTGACGTTTTCCGGGCGCATCGTGGGAACCACAAGCTCGCCGCTGAGTGTAACGATAACGAACCATCTGACTTCGGGCCTTTCGGTTTCGTCGGCTGTGACTACCGGAGATTTTGCCGTGGCCAGCAATACCTGCGGTTCCGACGTCGGTGGAAAATGCATCATTGGCGTGACCTTTACACCAACGGAAGTCGGATCGCGTTCGGGGACGCTTACAGTCGGCTACAGTGCATTCGGCAGCCCGATCACCGTTAATCTGATTGGAACCGGCACAGCAACAGGATTAGGTTCAATCACGGTGACGCCGGCGAACACATCGATTGTGGCGGGCGGGAGTCAGCAGTTTATCGCCACGGGTAACTTCACGAATGGAAACAAGGAAAATTTGACGGACTCGGTGACGTGGAGCACAAACGGCGGCAAAATTAATTCAACGGGATTAGAGACAACTTCCGCAGCGGGCGTTTACAACATTAAAGCAACGTTGAATAGTATTGTGGGCCAGACAATGCTCAATGTGACGCCGGCAACGTTGGTTTCGATTGCGTTGAGTCCGGTGAGCCCGTCCGTTGCAGTTGGAAATACGCAGCAGTTCACCGCGTTGGGAACGTACAGCGACGGCAGTACTGGCTCGCTTCCCACGTCAGTTTTCTCGTCGAGCAATACTTCCGCGGCAACGATTACGTCCGCAGGTTTGGCTACCGGAGTCATGATTGGATCCACAAATATAACCGCGACATTGAGCGGCGTTACGTCGCCAGCGGATTCACTGATTGTCGTTGGACCGATTCTGAAAAGTATCATTGTCAGCGCCACGCAGGGATCGACGAATCCTGCGGCTCCTTCTTTAGCCAATGGCACGTCCGTTCAGTTATTCGCGACGGGGATTTACAACAATAACGGCACGCAGGACCTGACTTCTCAGGTGAACTGGTCTTCGAATTCGGCGAACGCTACCGTAAGTAACTCCAGCGGCAGCCAGGGTCTGGTAAATGCAGCATCAGTAGGCACTGCAACCATAAGTGCGACCTTAGGCCAGGTGAACGGTGGTGCGCTCGTAACCGTCACTGCTCCGGTTCTTAAGTCGATCGCGATCACCCCAGCTACATTATCAGCGTGGTCTGCGGGAACAACTCAGCAGTTCACCGCAACTGGAACATTCACAGATGGAACCACGCAGAACGTGACTACGAGCGCAACGTGGAGTTCGAACAACGCGGCGGTCGCTACAATTATCTCGACCGGCACGCAGGCTGGGCTGGCGACCAGCCTCGCTCAAGGCACTGTGACTATTTCCGCCGCATTGTCGGGGATTAATGCGAGCACGCAGATTCTTACCGTGGGGCCAGCGACACTCGTTTCCGTAACTGTGTATCCGGAGAACCCATACGTTGCGTTGGGCACAACTCAAACTTTTAGAGCCACGGGAAATTACACGGACGGTAGCACAGCGGACCTTACCAATTCTGTGACTTGGTCAGCCACGCCGAATTCTTCCGGAGCTGCAACGTTTGCAGCTAACGTAGCAACGGCGACCGCTCAGGGAGTTGTGACGATCACTGCTACAACTTCTTCCAGCATTGCCGGAAGCACACAGTTGACGATCACAGCGGCGACGCTTACGTCGATCGCTGTCACTCCAGCCACGGCTTCGATCCATCAAGGTGGAACGCAACAGTTCATGGCCACGGGAACGTTCTCTGATGGAACCACACAGGATCTGACCAGCAGCGTAACTTGGGGCACGAACAATGGCGCAGTTGCGATGATCGCTACATCAGGTCCGAATACCGGACTGGCCACTAGTGTAGGCGGCGGCACGGCGTCGATCACCGCGACTTTGAATTCAATCGTCAGCACCAACACCGGCGGTGACGGGACTCTCACAGTTGTAGCGATCACCTCCATCGCTGTTACGCCCGCGAACCCCACTCTTCCTGTGGGGAATGCTCAATTCACGGCGACCGCGACTTATGCCGATAGCACAACGTCGGACGTGACGGCTTCCGTCACTTGGAGCTCTTCGAACACGGCTGTGGCGACGATTTCTTCCACAGGACAAGCTAGCGTCTTGGGGGCCGGCACCAGCACGATCACGGCAACATTTGGTTCGGTGTCGGGTAACACGCTCCTGACCGGCACAGTGCCCACCGCCACTCTGCAATCCATAACCGTGACACCGAACGGTGTGTCATTGCCCAATGGCGGCACGCAGCAATTCACGGCTATCGGTAGCTACAGCGACGGAAGTACGCAGGACATCACCAGCACTGTTACGTGGACCTCGGGGAATCCGTCGATTGTGACGATAGGGAGTGCTGGAGTTTCGGGCACGACTCCGGGACTTGCAACCGTAATTGCGGATCCCAATCCCGCGGTAGCGATCTCGGTGACTGCAAGTTCCGGCAGCGTTCCTCCGGATGGGTCAACTAACACGGCTTGGGTAAGCACGATCTACACGACCGTCGGTCTGCAATCCATCACCGTGTCGCCGAACGGCGTGTCACTGAACTATGGCGGTATGCAGCAGTTCAAGGCTGTCGGTACCTACAGCGACGGAAGCACACAGGACCTGACCAGCACTGCTACGTGGAGTTCGGCGAATCCTGCGATCGTCACAATTGGAAGCGCGGGAGTTCCAGGGACCATTCCGGGTTTGGCAACGGTAGTCGCGAATCCTGATCCCGCAGTAGCAATTGCCGTGACCGCGAGTTCCGGCAGCATTCCTCCCGATGGTTCCACTAACACCGGATTCGTAAGCACAATTTACAATCCGAACCTGTGTGTGACGACTACGGTTGATATGCAGCTTCTAGTTGTTAACAACTCGGCAAATAACTACGCTGATTTTCCAGCCATTCAGCAGGTTCTCAATTATGTTGGCACGCCTTACACGGTCGTTGATGCCGCGAGCGGTACCCTTCCGACGCTGTCCGACGGGGCCTGCCATGGTTACTTCCAGGGCGTAATCTACGCATTCGGCGACGACATTTACACGTTTCCTTATCCTGTTGCCCTCAGCTTGGCTCAATACGAATCAAAATTCGGAGTGCGCCAATTGAACTGGAACACGAATCCGACTCCGGATTTCGGATTGAACTACTACACTGGATACGTACCATCGAATGGAACCGACACCGGCACGTTCACTTCTGTTGCCGGGCCGATATTCTTTTACGCAAATACATCGACGCCAGTCACGATCACGAATGCGTTCATTTATCTGACAACTCCCACAACACCAACGGGAGGTGGGACAGTAACGCCCCTGCTGGTGGACCCGCAGGGAAATACTCTGTCGGCCGTCACTAACTTCTCGGATGGCCGCCAGTATCTTTCGCAGATGTTCGACAGTAACCAATATCTGACACATGATCTGGTCCTGGCTTACGGGCTGCTGAATTGGGTAACCAAAGGAGTTTTCCTCGGCGATTACCATGTGTATGCGTCGGCGCAGGTGGACGACTTCTTCATAGATGATTCCGAATGGATACCCGGTACACCTTGCACGAATCCCATCACTCATGACCGGACGCCACCGGATTCCCCACTACTGGGCGTCTTCCGAATTGATGCCACTAACGATATGGCAGCAGTTGTCGCATGGCAGAGCAACGTTCAAAAAGATCCGCTGCTTTCGAATTTTGAACTTACGCTTGCGTTCAACGGAGTCGGCACGACCGGTAATAATGACTGGACGGGCCTCCCGAACCCCGGCGTCGGCAGTGACGACCTGGTGACGAACGTTCAGAACTATCAAGGCAATTTCCACTGGATTAGCCACACTTTCGATCATCCCAACACTTTGAACGGTTTGACTCAATCTTCACCCAACGGCGATGGCGACGACATCGATCTGGAAGTTTTGACGAATCTGTTTGTAGCGAACGGCACCGGCGTGAATCTGGACACGGATTCTTCCGACACCGTTACAACCTTGGGCCTGACAGACTTTAATCCTGCGAACATGGTGACACCGGGCGTGACGGGCTTGAACGACCCTAATGTCCCGACTTACTTGTACAACGACGGCATACGCAACGTTGTTACCGATACTTCCGTGATCGGACAGCCAAACAACGGCCCGAATCCGACGCCGAACGTCGGTATCGTCAATAATACGCAACCTGGCCTGTACGAAGTCCCGCGACATCCCAACGACATTTTTTACAACGCGGCGAACTGGGCGGACGATCAGGCGGAATTCTCGTGCATCTACAATAACCCGGTCGATCCCCCGTTCAATAATTACAGTGCCGCGCAGATTCTGGACTTTGTCAGTTCCAGCTTCGTGAGCAACATGCTGATCGGCGACATGGATCCCGAGATGTTCCACCAGCCCGACCTGCATTTTTCGGACAACTCGGCAAATCTCGGAGTGCAGGCCCCGCACGTTTCGTCCCTGCTCTCGGATACCTACGACCAGACATTTCAAAAGTATGAGGCTTTGTACAACCTTCCGGTCTTGAGCCCTACGCTTGATAAGACCGCGCTCCTCATGCAGAACCGAAACTCGTTTAATCTTTCCGGAGTAACAGCAAGCATTACGGGAATAGGTTCAGCGAACCCGCAGATCGTAATCAACATGCCAAACGCCGCGCCAGTTACTTCAGCCGTTATTCCGGTAACAGGTGTGTCGAGCAACGGATCGGAAATTTATGGCGGGCAAAATATCTCGCACTTAACCATGACGCCGGGGACGACCGTTACCCTTCCCCTGCAGTGAGCGAATTGCGTTAATCTCGGAGAGTGGTTCGAAGCATCTATGGCTTCAGTTACACCCTATCGAGTGCCCAGCACTCAAAGGCAGATAGGCGCAAACATAAAGCCTTGCCATCGCTGAAGCGGACGCGGATGTTTCATGCGAAGCGCCGCCACGTCCCGATGAAATCGAGCGAGTCGCAACCATTACATTGTTGTGGGTCGAGTTGAGCTCTGTGTGAGCGGAGGCGACTTCGTGCATTGGTTGAGAACGGCCATACGGTGCCGTCCGTTGATACTTTGGAGAAGATGGCACGTGCGTTAGATATTATCTCGTCGAGAAAGAGGGTGCCGCGATCCGCCAACGCAAACCGCTGCCACCACTGCGCGAAAGGAAGGCCGATAATTGGAGGCAGTTAAAGTTCCTTCGCGGGGAGAGATAGACACACACAACCTGTAGTGATTTCACGGTCTTTTTGCAGAGGGAGCCCCACACCGGGCTCATCCACCCCTAAAAAACACGGCGTCCATTCTTTCAGGGAAAACGCGGGATGTTCCGCTGCAACGCTCGCAGATTAGACAATGCGTCTGCCAGCGATGCCTACAGCCCTACCGTCATGTCGCTGCAAGGGACGGCTGGAAACGGTCAAGGTTCCGGTTTGGTTGTCTCCGGCCCCCACGCTACTGGGCTACATAATACTCACGGGACGCTTTAACCGCACTGTGCCTCGATCGGCGTAGCGAATCGCCGCCTCTGCAGGCGCTTATTATGTCCGTGACAACGTTATTGAAGTTAACGCCTGCGCTGAAACTTGCGGGAGGGCTCGAAAGGCCGAAGAACGAATCATTGATCACGTTGTTGTCCCAGAACGGAGTTCGTGCAATTCAGATCGATGGCTTTATACGTTTGTCTGACGGTGTTGTCCTTTAACGTGGCCGCTTAACTGACCCATTTGGATTCCGATTCCGAGCTCAGAACTATTTGAAATTTGGTTGGACAGGACTGTCAGCGTCGTCTCGTCATCCCCGGTAGCATTGATGGCGGCGATTGTGAACGCCACGACGTTATTAGAAACGGTAACAGATGCCGGCGTGGTTCCGAGTGACATTACGTCTATGCCGTCCCCGTTGATCGTGCCGTCTAGAACCGAGATCATGCTGATGACGTTTCCGGTAATTTTGTCCGCGACTCCACCGCCCCACGAAATGCCGATGTTGCTGCCCTGCGATATTGTGTTTCCAATGATATCGGCAAAAAGACTCGTCTGAGTGCTGAACGTAAGAATCCCCGCAAAATCAAAGTCATGAATGCTGTTATTAAGGATGTCCACCGTCTCCGTGGTGCCGCTTCCGTTTTCCGCCCATATTCCGACTCCGAAACCCACAGGCCCGTTGCCGGTATAGGTCTCCGGCGTGTACAGGTTGCGCGCCGTATTTGCCTCCGCCGTTCCTGACGAGCCGCTCGCATAGTAAATCCCGACGAGAAACGTGAGCCCTCCCGAAGCGTCCACAGTGTTGCCGGTCCCATCCACGGTAATATTTTCGACCTTCACCGGCCCTGTAGTCGCGGTCACCATCGCGGCAATGCTGTTACCAAAGGGATCGGTCACCGTCGCAAGTCCTGAGGTAGGCGGTTCGATTATCGCTTGCGACGAATTCCCGCTAATGACACCGATTAAAGTTAACGGTTTCGTGATGAACACTTGCTCTTGATACTGGCCTGGACAGACAAACACCGTGCCGCCACTGGATGCTGAGGCCACAGCGAGAGAGATGGTCGGAAAGTTTGGTATGGATGCTGGCTTGCAGCCACCAACTTGAGTGTTTGTCGCGAAGGTGGGAAAAGCGGCAAAAAGGAATGTTGCTGCGAGCAAGCATAGGACTGTAAGGCGTGGCCGACTGCCTTTATTTGAGTCGACAGCAACTGCGCTTGTCATTTCCATGTGACTCTCCTTCTTTCTTGCGGTCTGAGATTTCCCCGCTCACTAGCCTTTGTGTTGCCGGCAAATTTGGAACCGCGCCCTTAGTGTTTTCAGTTTACGGTGAAAGGCTCTGCGCTTGCATAATTGCCGGAACCGGTACCAGCTATCCGTTCGTTTCGTCGACATTTCACATTACGGGCGGCGGCTTTGCCGGAATGAAGCAGGCTGAGTTGATCCTGCTGGGCTCTAGCCAATCCCGCCGCAAAAAGCAAAATCGCCGCACAAAGAATAATTTTGAGCTTACGCATCGCTGTCCTCCTTTTCTCGCTCACCTTTCAGCAAACGCTTGGAGTTGGAAAACGGCGCCTTTTTTCTTGCGGTCACGAGGATTGCGGGAACGGAGTGGCTCTTTCCGGGCGTTGGCGCGGTGATCTTCTTCGATACGAGTGCCGCCGAGGGGCTTCAGGAACAAAGATCAGCGATGCTCAACATCCGCACTCCAGAACACGTGCGGGGATTATGCTCGTGAATTATTACAGAATCATTAAAATAATAAGTTAAGAATTCGGATGGCGCAAAAGGACGACGCGAGACCTTGTGCCTGACTCCGAGTTTGGGTTCAGAACCCCAACCCCTTGGTCTGTGACCAAATTCTTTCCGCCAGGCCACGATGCCTGCCAAGGGAGCAGGTGCTCTACAAGTTCGGGTGTCGCTCCGAAACAGGAGGAAAAGCCAGAAACGAAAGCAGGTCATCAGAAGACGCCGGTTACGATGCTCGTTCCTGCGCTAACTCTTGCCGTCCTCGGATTGCTGATAGGACTCGCACCTCGTACCCGATCATCCATCATCCAGACCGCTGGGCGTTTTCAAGATACGAATGCTTACGCAGCAGACGTACTCGAAAATCGCTCGGCCCTGGCCCTGCACTTTCCGGTGCCCGCAAAATCCGCTGGATTCGATGGAATTCTTGCGGCTGCACTGGCGATTGTGATTGCGCTCCTTGATCTCTTCAGCCGTCGCGCTCGGCCAACGCCCTTGCTTGTGTAGAGCTTGGATCTCAGAACAGAGCTCAGCGAGGCCTTTAGATTGCCACGTCGCTCAGGGATAACCCAGCATGTTCCGCTGCAACGCTCGCAGATTAGACAATGCGTCTGCGATTGTTTCGCGCTCGCGATTTGAATCAGGGTCTTCCGACAGGGTCTGAATTCGAGAGAAGATTGCGGTTTCCGCATCACGAATCAGCGTACGAAGTTTTACGGGGTTAAATTCGAGGAGAGCCGCAGTGTAAACGCGATACCATTCGTTTTGGTCCATATCGCACCTCTACTACGTCCTGAAATGTACTAGACCTCTTTTTAGATTGTCTGTTCGCTAGCGTACCAAACATTATTTCTCTGCTTCGTTACGCCAAATCTGCGACTGGCGCACGATGGTTGCATAGCACTCGCACGAAGCGTTTTCCAGCTCCTTTCGGTTTTCGATTTTCACTTCTCCGCGCGTGTAATTAATCAGTCCAGCCCTCTGCAACATGCCGGCCGCAACTGTTACGCTCGCTCGGCGCGTGCCGAGCATATGTGCCAGAAACTCCTGCGTTAGGGGAACCTTATTTCCGCCCAAACGGTCCTGGCACATCAGCAGCCATCGAGCCAGCCGTTCGTCCACCTCGTGTAACCTGTTGCACGCGGCTATCTGCGCCGATTGCACGGACATTTCCTGCGACAGTCGAAATAGCCCTTTCTCGAGTTGCGGGCATTCAGTCAATAAAGCCGAAAAATCGCGCGCGCGAATTCTGAACGCACTCCCCCGGATCTGCATTACCACGCGGTTGTGGCTAGTTTTGAAACCGACCAGAAGCGGTATTCCGGCAAATCCCTCTTTGCCCATTAATCCAACTTCCACGCTTTTCCCGTCTTCCATGATGTTCAGCACAGAGGCCAGGCCACTTTCCACAAAATAGGCGAACTCGATCGGCGTCGCGGTCTCATTCAAAATAGTTTTTGTGGGAAGATCCACGAATTCCATCGCGGTGAAAATGGCTCGGGATTCCTTCCCGGGTAAGCCGCGCAGAATCTTGTTTTGCGTGTTGCGTTCGTTGCCATCGCCCGAAGCCGACCGCGAAAAATTCTTCGGAATCGACTGAGTGGATCCGTCGGACATAATTCGCCCCTCAACTCACTGGAAAGTAGTCCCATTTGGCATATTGAGGGACCAAGCGCTGAAAGGCCGATCCTTCGAACGAGACCTGATTAACCATACTCGTTCGTAACTCTGGATACTAGTCGCAAATGTTAGAGCAGCGACCGCGCGTAGCATCTTGCGATTTGTACGGTGGGAGCATATTGTTAGTGAGAGAAGATTTTGGAGAAAACGTCCAATAAATCCCGAGTTGGCGCCACTCCGAAGTGGGCAAAAGCTATTCTGGAGTTGCGTCAAAACTTGCATCTCGATCAGACCGCTCTCGGAGAAAGGCTGGACTGTTCGGCCATGACCGTCTCCCGTTGGGAGCGCGGCGCCCAAGAGCCCCCTTCTCACGCATATATCGAACTGGGCAACTTAGCCGGCGATCCGGACTGCTGGTTTTTTTGGGGTCGAGCGGGACTACGCAATGAGGACTTGATGCGCGTTGTTCCGGGTTTGCGGCGGCGCTTGCTGACGGCCACGGCGCCCGATTTTGAGATCGTGAGCGCGGGCGGCGCCGGCAGAAAACCTTCCCGAGATAAAGTTCAACTTGTCGCCGTTCCCTTGCTAAAAGTTGTGGCAGCCTCGCATGGCGAGAAAGGTGACGACACTTCTCTGCTCCAGGACGCTCCGCTGGAAAGCATGATCGCTGCCCCCAAGGATTGGTGCCCGAATCCCGCGGCTACCAGTTGCCTGCGCGTGAAAGGCCATTCCATGATGCCCTTGCTTCAAGATGGTTATATCGTGGCCGTGGATTCTTCGCAAAGCGACCGCGCCAAGCTCAATGGAAAAATTGTGATTGCATGGCATAAAGATATGGGATTGACTGTATCCCGCTTGGAACGCTATGGACATACCGACACCTTGCAGCCGGAAAATCGCGAATACCAATCAATCACGCTCGACAGCAAACATAAATGGAAAATATTGGCGAAGGTTCTCTGGTGGATTGGTAGAGCCCCGTAACCAAGCTTCAGAAGAAACATTTCGAGCCTAAGAACGGATCATGGCGAAAACTTCCCACAAAATTCTTGTGCTCGATGTGGGCGGCACAAACATAAAAGTGCAAGCCACCGGACAAAAGCAGCCGCTAAAAATTCCTTCGGGCCCTACCATGACCGCCAGAAAGATGGTCAGCGAAGTGAAGAGAGCTACTAAAAACTGGAAATACGATCGCGTCTCCATCGGCTATCCGGCTCCAGTAGCAGCCGGCCATCCCATACGTGAACCTGTAAATCTCGGAGGCGGTTGGGTCGGCTTCGATTTCAAAAAAGCTTTCGGACGGCCCGTCAGAATCTTGAACGACGCAGCTATGCAAGCTCTCGGCAGTTATCACGGGAAGCGCATGCTATTTCTTGGGCTCGGTACCGGCCTTGGCTCTGCGATGATTGTGGACGGAATTCTGGAGCCTATGGAGATCGCGCATTTGCCCTACAAGCACGGAAAAACCTATGAAGAGTACCTCGGCATCAGGGGCCTTAAGCGGCTCGGAAAGAAAAAGTGGCGTAAAGAAGTTTCTAAAGTCACAAAAAGGCTGATAAATGCTCTCGAAGCCGACTATGTTGTGCTGGGCGGAGGAAACGTAAAGAAGTTGAAGAAGTTGCCGCCGCACGCTCGAATGGGGCGCAATGAGAATGCAATCCTAGGAGGGTTTCGGATGTGGGAGGAAAAATAAAGCGCGTACTTTTTCTCACCACCGTTCGAGCGTCATTGTGTTCCACTATGGAATACTCCCAGATTAGAAATCACCCTCAGAAATTAACGTTCAATGCTCGATTCCACGCTTCGCTCCATGTAGGATATCGACGATGACTTGGCGTGTAATTCTAAAGCTGCTTCCGATTTTTGTCTTTTTGCCGGCGCTAGCATCCGCCTGTACCTGCTCGAAAGCTCCTCCCGGAGTTTGCCCGGGATTGCAGTCTGATGATGTTGTATTCACCGGGACTGTTATGGCCATTGAAAACGTTTTGCCCGCAGCGGCCACTGACGCCAACTCTGCAGACTCAGAATCAACGGCGCCCCCTGCGGCTGCGGCCGAGGCCACGCCAATCGTTCGCTATCATTTTAAAATTAATGAGAAGTTCGCCGGGCCAGAAACCGCGGAAATTGATGTTTTTTCCGGCGGCGATGACGGTGATTGCGGCTACCACTTTCGCAAAGGCGACCAGTATATTGTTTTCACCCAACAGGAAACCGAAGGCCGGCTTTTCGCCACGATTTGCGGCGGAACGCGACCAGTCGCCGACGGCCGTGCTTTGATTCCGCAATTGCGCGCAATGCGAAACCATCAGCAAATTGCTTCAGTTTTCGGAGTTCTTCGACGCGCCGATCCGCCTTTGCTCGCTCCCGCGGATGACCCGGACGATCCGCTTCCCCATATCAAGCTAAAACTTCGCTCCAAATACGATCGCTTTGCTACCAGCACCGGGCCCAACGGCGTTTACTCTTTCTACGACGTTCATTCTGGCGAATATAATTTTTCGGCCAGCCTGCCGGCTCGCATGGAACTCTCCCTAAGAACTTTGCCGGGCGTTTTGCCGCCGTTTAAAATTCCGAACGGAGCGTGCTACGAATACAATGTGGACGCTCTGCCTCTCGGCAAAATTCGCGGGTCCGTTTTAGGTCCTGATGGCAAACCTTTGAAGATTGCTTCGGTCGAGCTTTATCGCGCGGAAAAGTTCAAAGACACTGAGCCTGGCCTCTGGGGATTTCAGGGATCCAAAGGCGATTTTGAATTCGATCACATTGGGCCTGGCGATTACATTCTGGTTTTCAACCGCCTGAATCGTATGGATCCCAATTCGCCGTACCCGCGCGCGTTCTATCCCGGCGTAGCGAATCAAGGCGAAACGAGTGTGATCACGTTAAAAGACGGCGAACAACTTTTGAAAGCCAACATACAAGTAGCTGATGGATACCCGACGCGCAAGATTCGAGTGGAGTTGAAGTGGAAGGACGGCCGCCCTTCCGGCGAAGTGACCATCATGGCTAAAGCCGGCCAGGGTGAAAATCCAGCGGCACAACGAATCGCCGAAGGCATCTATGACTTTACTCTGCTGCAATCCACGCATTACACAATTTCTGCGTGGGAAGACTTGGACCCGCAGCACCTAAGTCAGCGCCGCGGCAAAGAATCGTGCAACATCCCCGCCCGCATTGATACGGAACCCGTTACCGTCGATGGCGCCGACACTGAAGCGAACGACATCACGCTGACGTTCCCCTCCATAGCCTGCGAAAATCGGTAGCCTGCGGCTGCTGTCAGGCCAGCAAAATCGTATTTCGCGTAAGGCGAACATTTTTCGTAGGGCACTACGATATTTCTATTTCTTGCGGAAGTTAGTCGGCGACCTTCGCGGGTGGAGGAATGGCCGGGCCTTCACCCTTAATGTAATGACCGTACCAATCCAAATAGCGGTGGTAGCGATCTTCGATAAACGATGGCCGAGAAAATTCATGGTATTCGCCTGGGTAAACGACCAGCAATGTCGGCACGCCCAGCCGTTTCAAGCTCTGATACATCTGCTCGCCATTGATGATCGGGACATTCCAATCAATCTCGCCACCCATAATCAGAGTTGGCGTTTTGATTTTCGTCACGCGATTGAACGGCGAGAGCTTTTCCCACAGCTCGCGGTTTTCCCAAGGCAAACCCAATTCAAATTCCCAGTCGCGTGAATACAAATCGTGTCCCCAATTTGTGATGTAGAGAAAATCTCCCGCGCCCGAGATCGCCGCCTTAAATCGCGTTGTCTGCGTGATAATAAAGTTCGTCGAGATACCACCGTAAGACCAACCGCCGACGCCAAGTTTATCCGGGTCCGCAATTCCCTGCGCGATCGCGTAATCTACCATGGCCATATCATCTTCGTAATCTTTGTGGCCCCAGTCCGCCCATATCGCTTTGCAGAAATCCTGGCCGTAGCCAGACGATCCACGAGGATTCGGAGTAAGCACTACGTATCCATTGGCCGCAAAAAGCTGCGGATCAAAGTCAAATTCCGCGTAGTAAGCCCACACCGGGCCGCCGTGCGGCCGCAATATTGTCGGATAGCGCGTTCCCGGTGTGTAGTCCGGCGGCTCATAAAGATATCCCGCCACGTTTGTCCCATCCTTGCTTTTGAAATGGACGTACTCCACATGCGGCAAACGAATTTGCGCCATCAAAGCATCGTTCGTGGTCGTCAGACGCCGCAATTCGCCGCCATCCGCTGGAAGAAAATAAATCTCAGCCGGATGCGTCAATTCGCCAACCACCGCAACCGCGGCGCCATCTTTACCTAGCGAATACGATTGCACCATCTTCCTGCCGCCGATCGGCCGCGCGATTTCCCCTCCCATCGCCGGAATCCGCATTAGATTCTGCGTGCCATCATCATCCGCGATGAAGTAAATCCATTTGCCGTCCGCCGAAAAATGTGGCTCGCTTGCATTGCGGTCGAGCTTTTGGGTCAACACCTTCAGTTCGCCGCCGGTCGCAGGCGCGATGCCAATGTGAAACGTGGCGTATTGATAGAGTTTTGGCTCCAGTTGAATGGTGAACGCGATCCATTTCCCATCAGGCGACCATGCGGGCGCGCCTTCGGTCCCCGGATGGGTTGTCACGTGTACAGGTGACTTGCCTTTATCCGTATTGTCGGCCGCCACGGTCCAAATATCCGTGTTGTAGTTACGATCCGGATCTTCTGAAGTGGAGCGGTTGCTCACAAAGGCGATCGAACGACCATCCGGCGACCACGCCGGCGCGCTATCGTCATAATCGCCGGAAGTAATCTGCGTCATTTTGTGGCTGGCAAGTTCGTAAACGTAGAGGTGCTTCCGTCGCCGGTCGAGGTAGCCGATCTCATCTTCTTTGAAATGCAGCCGGTCGATCACCCAGGGATGTGGCTTCGGCTTTGCGTCAGCCTTGTCCTTGTCCTTGGCTGCCTCAAGTTCGTTGATCGAAGGATCTTGCAGCTCCAAAACAATACGGTCTCCCGACGGCGACCACTCATACGCATCCACATCCTGAATTGTCTCCGTGAGCTTTTGAGCTTCTCCTCCTTCGCGATTCAGTATCCAAATTTCTTTCTTCTTATCTTCCTCTTCTTTGTCGTTCTTGGCCCCACCTCGTCCCGATAGAAATGCCAAATATTTTTCGTCCGGACTCCAGCGTGCATGTTCGGAAGAAACGTCTTCCGCTGTGAGTGGAATCGGCATGCCACCAGAGGTCGCGATCATCCAAATACGGGTTTTATCTTTGTCCTCTTTCAAATCATGGGTGGTCACTGTGTAACAGACCCATTTCCCCTCTGGGCTGATGTGCGCGTCCTCAACTTCCCGGATTTTGAAATAATCGTCCACCGTCAAGTTTCGCGCTGTCGCCGTTTTTTCCAAGGCGCTGGAATTTGTCTGCGAGGGCACAGAAGATTCCTGAGCAGCAGACGGGCTCTGAATCCAAGGCGAACATACAAAGAGAACCGTCGCAATCAAAAATGTGAATCTAAATCTCATGGGGACCCTGCTTTCGAAGGAGTTTGCGCAGCATTCGAGGCGTAGTATACAGAACCCGCCGCTAAATGGTTTCAGAATCCTTGGTGCCTCAGTCAGTTCGCGGGTGCGTTAAGGTTCTGAAGCGTTTCGATTGACAGGTCACCGGGAGGTCATTACCCTCGAATTCCATGCCCGTGGCACCAATTTCGTCACCCCCGTTCTCGCTTCGCCAGCAACCGCACCTCTACGAAATAAATGCGTGGGCGTGGCTCGAACAGCTTTCAACCAAGCTCGGACGAAAAATCAACCTAGCCGGCGTACCCGATTCGGAATGGGACGCAATCGCCCAACTTGGATTTGACGCTGTCTGGCTCATGGGAATTTGGCAGCGAAGTCCAATATCTCGCAATATCACTCTTGAAGACCCTGCAAATTTTTCAGCCTTTGAACTAGCTTTGCCGGGTTGGACGCCTGCGGATGTCGTCGGTTCTCCGTATTCGGTGGTCCGATACGTTCCGGACTCTCGCATCGGAACCTGGGACGCACTGGACCAGGCTCGTGAAAAATTGCACGCGCGCAAAATGGCTCTCTTTGTTGATTTCGTCGGAAATCACACGGCGCGCGACAATTCCTGGGTCCATGACCACCCGGAATTCTACGTGCAAGGCTCGCAGCTGGATTTCGAAACCAATCCCTCTCTCTTTTTTCAAGCGAATACCGCGCAAGGCCCGCGTTACATCGCTCTGGCCAAAGATCCTTACTTTCCCCCCTGGACAGACGTCGCCCAGCTAAATCATTTCCAGCCCGAACTGCGCACGGCGCGTCTCGCCGAATTGCGCACCATCGCGCAACATGCCGACGGCATCCGCTGCGACATGGCGATGCTGCAACTGAATGACATCTTCGAGAGGAATTGGGGTCACCTGCTGGGAAATAGCCCGCCACCACCAAGAGAATTTTGGACCGAAGTGCGAGATGCCGTACCTAACCTAGTTCTGCTCGCCGAAGCTTACTGGGGCACCGAACCTCGCCTCATCGATCTGGGCTTTTCGTTTGCGTACGATAAAACTCTCTACGACGCAGCTCGCAACGCAGACGTCGGAGCCATCCATGCTCGCCTTTCCGGCGATCAACACGAACAAAATCATTACGCGCGCTTCCTGGAAAATCACGATGAGCCACGCCGCGCCGAAGCCTTCCCTAACGATCGCTTGCCCGCCGTAGGGACGCTGATGGGAACATTGCCAGGGATGCGTTTTTACCAACAGGGCGAGATCGAAGGCAGCAGAATCCGTTTGCCGATTTCTTTGCGCATGGCCGCAGACGAACCAGTCGACCTCTACAGCAGCGCCTTCTTTCATAAAATTCTCGCCCTCTCGCGCGAGGATGTTTTTCACGATGGAAGATGGAGCATGTTGGATGTCGCCGGGGAAGGTTACACCTCGCCCGCGGGACTTCTCGTGTATGAATGGCGCTCCAACCAAGGGTGGAAAATAATTGCTGTGAACCTAGTGGCGGGCGCTTCGCAGGGGCGCGTGCACTTAGCGGACCGTGTTTCCGCAGCAAAGCAGTACATCTTCTACGATCAGCTCAACGAAGTTCGTTATGACCGCAGCGGCACCGAACTGCACGATGTCGGCCTCTTCATACGCCTGGAAGGCTTTCAGGCCCACATATTTGATATCACGCCTGCCTGAGTTCTCGACTGCGCCTAGAAACACGTTGCAACGTTCAGGGTGTGGCGCTGCTCGCAGCTATTTCACTACCAGCGTCAGATTCACGCTGGAAGTTCCGCCATTCGGTGCCGTGGCCGTCACTACCAGTGGGTACGATCCCGGAGGCGTTGCCGACCCGCTCGGTGATTTCGCCACGTTGCTGCACGCCGTCATTCCCACCGCGAATATGATCAGTAGTCCAAACGAAATTGCCCAGCGTGGCTGCTTCTTGTATGTCCACACCGCTCCGCATAGACACAATGTCGCCAGCAACAGCCCTAATCCAGTTCCAAACGCTCCGGGCATCGGCACAAAATTCGGCAGCGAGCCTTTGCAGAACGTCTCTACGACGATCGCCACATTGATTGCTTTCCCCGTCAAGGTAATCGAGCTCGGCACGATATTGCAGGTGATACTCTTCACAGGACTCGTGCAGGTTAGCTGCACCGTTCCTGTCGTCCCTGGCAAAGCAGTGAGCACCAACCCAAACACCGCGCTGCTTCCTGGCGTGGTAGTCACCGAAGAACTTCCCTGCCCGATTCCAATCGTCACGGGGCTCGAACTGTTAAACGTCGCCGTAACCGCCGTCGCTGCTGTCACCGTAACCGCGCAAGCTCCGATTCCAGCGCACCCGCCTCCGCTCCAGCCTGCGAAAGTCGACCCAGTCGCAGCCGAGGCTGTCAAAGTCACTTGCGTCCCACTCGCAAAATTCGCAGAGCAAGTTGCCGGGCAACTAATCCCCGCTGGGGCACTCGTCACCGTCCCAGTTCCGGTTCCAGCTTCCATCACCGACAACGCAAAACCACTAGTGCTGGAATTGAAAGTAGCCGTCACTGTGGTCGCCGCAGTCAACGTAACCACGCATGTCCCCGTACCTGTGCAGCCGCCACCGCTCCATCCCGCGAAGGTCGAACCGTCAGCAGGGCTAGCCGTCAGAGTGACCTGTGCCCCACTCGCAAAACTCGCCGAGCACGTAGATCCGCAGCTAATACCCGCCGGAGTGCTAGCGACTGTGCCGGAGCCGGTGCCTGCTTTTGTAACCGTCAGAGTTAAGCCGCTACCCAAATTGAAAGTTGCCGTCACGGTCACTATCGGACTCATCGGGACCGTGCACGTTGGAGGATTCGTTTGTGGGTTCGCAGGAGCGCAATTGGTGCTGAAACTCGCGAATGACGATCCGTCTCCGCGCCGTTGCCGTCAATATCACGTTGCTGTTCTGGAAATCGGCCGAACAACTCGATGGACAACTAATCCCTGCCGGGACTGCTCGTTACCGTGCCTGTTCCAGTTCCTGTTTCCGTCATCATCAGATTATGTTCCAATGCGCCTTTCTTACCGAAAAACGTCTCGCCCGAGCTTGTCGGTTCCGATGGGCTTACTGAGCCCAGGATATCCCGATGAGTCGGTACATCGAGAAAGGCTCCATTTACCAATGACCCAGCGATCTGAAAATATGGTTCCAGCGTCTCCTGTGCCGTTTGAATAACCCGCGGCCGCGGAATCACCCCCGAATCCGCAGTCACCCTCGCTAGCAGTGCCCGTTTCCCACTGGATCTTGTCGTAGTTGAACTGGAGGTCGAAATTTCAGCGCCATGTCCGGACGAGAATTAAGATGAGCTAAAAGCTATTCAGGAGGATTGGGCCAGAACAATCTTCTGGTTCCCTGTAGTAAGCTACGTTTTCAAAGTTGACTCCGAAAGCCTGTTGCCCATTTACCGTGTCCACGCCGTAGTGAACGACATCAGAACCGGGTGTCAGCGTATACACGTCCGCCCAAAAAGGGGCAATGATAGCCGGGGCTATGTCGTTGCCGCAAACATCAAGCAGATTCCCCGTCAATCCCGTGGGACTATATGTTCCACAAGGGCCGCCAAAGGTCACATTGCCGTTGTTGTTGACATATAACTGGTTGTAAGTAGTGCCAAAAAAATTCAGTGAGAACGGCAGGTTGACCGCGTCTGTCGAGCCATCATCGTTTGGCGGAAAACTGTTCGCTAGGAACCCAGGCAGGTGTTGGATGGCCCCATTGCCGGTCAGATGGTTTATGTAAGAAGAACCAGTGGTATCGGAGGAGATTGTCAGGTCGGCTGTGCGAGGCCCCAGGACACTTGTCGAAGGAGTGAATGTAACACCCAGAGTGCAGTTTGAATCGGAGTTCAAATTCTGCCCACACTGATTATTGACTACTGAGAAATCAGAAGCAGCATGGCCTGTGAGTGTTGGTCCACTGATCGCTACGCTCGAATCCATAGCGTTAGACAATGTTGCAGTTTGCGGCTCGCTGGTTGTCCCCGGCGTTTGTCCATTGAAGTAAATTTCGAACGGCAGCAAGTATACCGGACCTACGCCCGTCCCGGTTAGAACCACGATGGTAGTACCTACGGCAGCATCATCCGTTATTACGATCGAGCCCGATCCGGAGCCTGGAAACTCGGCGTGAAAGTGACCGTAAACGTGCAGGCAGGAGCGCCCACAGCTAGACTGGTAGGACAGGTATTGTTGCTAATTACGTAATCAGGATTGCTCGAAGAAATTGCGATGCTTCCGAGAGGCCCGGTGCCGGTATTGGACAGAGAAAATGTCTGTGGCGCGCTGGACTCATCGAGTTGCACTCCTCCAAAAGCAAAAGTGCTCGGTGACACGCTGGCTACGCCGTTGCTAGGTCCCGTTTGCGCGCATAGCTTCTCTCGCGGAAGTGCGCTCCCAAGATGTAAGAACAGGCAAACGATTAGAAAACCAAATGCTCGTCCTCTATTGCGCTCGGACAACATAATTCCTCCTGCCGGAAAACACCTGCGGATGGGAAAATCTTTGGCCAATTTTAGTATCGGCGTACCACACCCAGGAATAACGTAGGCTCGCTGCAACGCGCTATGGCACGGAGCGCCAAAGACTTAGTCAGCCTCGACCTATTCAGGCCTTCGGATTCTGATTCTCGAAAGTGCAAGTCCGCAACCAAAGACGCTTCCCTCCGAAATCCTATTGAACTTTCAGTGTAAGACTTACGCTGGAAGTTCCGCCATTCGGTGCCGTGGCCGTCACTACCAGTGGGTACGATCCTGGAGGCGTTGCCGACCCGCTCGGTGATTTCGCCACGTTGCTGCACGCCGTCATTCCCACCGCGAATATGATCAGTAGTCCAAACGAAATTGCCCAGCGTGGCTGCTTCTTGTATGTCCACACCGCTCCGCATAGACACAATGTCGCCAGCAACAGCCCTAATCCAGTTCCAAACGCTCCGGGCATCGGCACAAAATTCGGCACCGAGCCTTTGCAGAACGTCTCTACCACAATCGCCACATTGATTGCTTTTCCGGTCAACGTAATCGAGCTCGGCACGATATTGCAGGTGATACTCTTCACAGGACTCGTGCAGGTTAGCTGCACCGTTCCTGTCGTCCCTGGCAAAGCAGTGAGCACCAACCCAAACACCGCGCTGCTTCCTGGCGTGGTACTCACCGTCGAAGAACTTCCCTGCCCGATTCCAATCGTCACGGGGCTCGAACTGTTAAACGTCGCCGTAACCGCCGTCGCTGCTGTCACCGTAACCACGCAAGCTCCGATTCCAGCGCACCCGCCTCCGCTCCAGCCTGCGAAAGTCGACCCAGTCGCAGCCGACGCTGTCAAAGTCACTTGTGTTCCACTCGCAAAGTTCGCAGAGCACGTTGCCGGGCAACTAATCCCCGCCGGGGCACTCGTCACCGTCCCAGTTCCCGTCCCCGCCGAGGTCACCGTCAATCCAAAATTCGGGCTCACATTGAAATTAGCCGTAACCGACGTCGCCGCTGTAATCGTAAACGTACAACTCCCGGTCCCTTCGCAAACGTCTCCACCCCATCCCGCGAAAACCGAACCCGAGCTTGGAGCCGCCGTCAAAGTGATTTGGGTGTTTCCGGCGAACACGGCCGAGCAAGTCGTCGGGCAGTTGATTCCCGCAGGCGAACTCGTGACAGTTCCGGAGCCGGCTAACGTAACGGAGAGCGCCGCACCGCCCACGCCCGAAAGGTTGATCGTCTGCATACTTCCCGGCGCTGGAACGTTGTCCGTAACCGTAATAGTTCCGGTGTAAGAAACAAATTGTGTAGGCGTGAATGCAATTTCGAGCACGCACTGAGCACCCACGGCCAGTGTTGCAGGCGCCACCGGACATGGATCGGCGGAGATCGAAAAAGCGCTCTCACTGGCCGCAATATTTGAAATCGTAAGCGGCGCGTCGCCTGAATTTGTTATCGTCAGCGGCAAAGTGGCGGTTGCATTGATCGGCTGATTTCCAAATGGCACGCTCATACTTGAAAAACTTATGTTGGCGTTAAGGAGCACTTTCCTGATCCGGTTTTAAACAGATCCCCCACATACATGTTGCCTTGAGAGTCTACAACCACCCCGACCGGCGTAGCGAAACTGGCTGACAATGCCGGCCCGCCGTCTCCCGGAAATCAAAAACTCCATTCCCGGCAAACGCCGTGATGATTTTGCTGGTTCCATCTACGCGCCGTATCACATTGTTTCCTGAGTCCGAGATGAAAAAATTCCCGGCGCCATTCACCGACACTCTGTCCGGTGAATTCAGAGTTGCATTGGTGGCCAAGCCTCCATCGCCCGTGTGTCCCGCAGTTCCAGTCCCGGCAATCGTCGTGATGATCCGCGGTGTGCCGGTGTCAATTTTGCGAATTACATTGTTGTAGGTGTCCGCCACATACAAGTTGCCCTGCGAATCCAAATCCAAGCCCAGAGGGCAATCCAGAGTGGCGCTGACTGCTGGCCCTCCGTCTCCGGAGAGATTTCCCTGTATATTGCAGCCGGTCGGCGCGTTGATCGGCCCGTCGTAACAGTGTGATCGTGCCGGCTGTGGCTACTTCGCGGACGCGATTGTCTTGCGCTCCACGAAATCGAGATCTCCGGCCGCATCTATCACAGCTCCTCGCGCGTCGTTCAGGCTGGCGCTCAGCGCTGGCCCGCCATCGCCGCAAGGCCAAGGGACATCTCCAGGCGCTGTACCACAGCGATTCCCCGAACCCACGATGGTCGTGATAATCCCCGTCTCGCCGGATACTTCGCGAATTTTATTGTCACCGTCATCTGCTACCAGCAAATCCCCAGATGGTGCGATGGTGATTGTCCGCGGCATAAAAATGGAAGCATTGGTGGCAAGTCCACCATCGCCGCAGGGGAACGTCGGATTTCCACAAGGGATGCCGTTGCCCACCACCGTCGTTATGATTTGGCTGGTGCCATTTACTTCGCGAATCCGATTATTCTCCGCGTCAGTGATGAATAGATCGCCTTGCGGATCCAGCGCGGGGTCCGCGCAAAGTAGAAGCTGGCGCTGGTCGCGGCACCGCCGTCGCCCAGCAAACGCTTCCGATAACGGTCGAAATTAATGATTATTGCTTGGCTATAGAGCGAATGAGATTATTCCAATAATCCGCGATCCATAAATTGCCTGTCGCGGAATCAACGAATAATCCAGCAGGATTGCTCATCTCAGCCGATAGCGCCGGGCCGTTGTCGCCGCTAAAACCAAATGTACCGTTCCCGACGATCGTCGTGATGATGTTCGCCATAGTTTCATTTGTCGGCGAGAACACTTCTCGAATAACCGAATTTTCGCTATCGGCAATATAAATGTTTCCTGCGCTATCTACCGCCACGCCATCCGGCGCTGCCATTGTTGCGGAAGTTGCCGGGTTGCCATCGCCGCTGTAGCCAAAGGTCCCTGTTCCGGCGACGATTGTGATGATTTTCGATGCGGCATCGACACGACAAATCACGTTATCGTTCTCGTCGGCGATAAAAAGATTTCCCGTTGTGTCCACGGCAACTGAGACGGGAGCATATAGAAGGGCTGACGTTGCCGGAATGCCGTTTCCGGGAAATCCGGTAGTCTCCGGTGTCCCCGCGTAGGTCGTGATGTTCCCGCTCGAATCAACGCGTCGAATAACGCTGTTATTGAGGTCCGCGATATAAAAGTTTCCGGAACCATCAATCGTAATGCCCTGCGGAAAATTAACTGAGTCGCTAGTCGCCACCCGCCATCTCCTGAAAATCCGCAGTTCCGTTTCCGGCCACACCGTTGACCAGGACTCGAACTCTCCACCACCAGTTGTTTGAATCGGAGTAATAATGCTTCCGGTTCGAGTCCATCGCTCTCCATGTGAATACAGCAAGTCGAACTCCAAAATCCATTGCCGAAAATCCGCCGTATTATTTCCCGCCTAAAGCTCATCACACTAAGTGTGGCCGAGGCTCACTTTCTGGATACCGCGGTCGGTTATTACGAAGAAATTTCCGAACGGATCTCGCACAATCGCTTGCGGCCCTTCCAGCGTCGCCGCAGCCGCTGTGGGAGCCACGTTGTTCGGCGGAGGCCCGCCAGCCACAGTCGATATGGTGTTCTGTGCATGAGCGGTATTTGCAAAGAGGAGTAACAATACCGCCAAGAAGACGCCGAGTACACAGCGGACAGCGCGCTCCGTAGAATGATTCAACAAGCCCCCTGGGCAGCCCCGTACAAACACTTCCCCCAACATTTACTCCGATCTGAAATGCGAATATTCCTCAGTTTCCTGCCACGACGCATTCGTGCTTGGGGGGAAAACGCAGCGCAAATTCTCTTACCCCTCAGCCATTGACGTCAAGCGATAGTTTTAAATCTCATTGAAAACAAGCGCTCGCTCTCATATCATGCCGCTCCTTACGCAGGCTTAATGCCCAAAACCCAAACTGAAGCCGCGAATCCGCTCACTCCCAAGGACTCGCATCTCCGCCAGATCGGTTTCCTACCCTTGCTCGCACTTTTCTATGGGTATACCGCCGGCGGTCCCTTTGGTTATGAAGGAATCTTCCACGATTCCGGCCCCGGCATGGCCATCCTGTTTCTCGCCTTTGTTCCTTTTTTCTGGAGCATTCCCATTTCTTTCGCATCCGCAGAACTCAACAGCATTCTCCCGGTGCAAGGCGGTTTTTACCGTTGGAGTCGCGCCGCTTTCGGTGATTTCTGGGGCTTTCAATGTGGCTGGTGGAATTGGACCGGCACGTTTCTGCTGAACAGCCTTTACGGCGTTTTGGTGATGGATTATCTCAGCGAATATCTGCCGTGGATCACTGGGAATATAAAATGGGCGGGAGCTTGCCTGGTTCTTTGCCTTCTAGCGTATATGAACGCGCGCGGGATCCAAATCGCGGGCTGGTTTTCTGTAGCCTTACTGGTGGCAGTCTTTATCCCTGTCGCGTGGCTTTGCACGGTATCGCTATTCCATTTGCATTACAACCCAATGATTCCAATGGTCCCGCCGGACCAACCTTTCGGCGCCGCATTCGGACGAGGGCTCGCGCTGGCCATGTGGAACTATGCCGGCTACGAGCAGCTTTCCAGCATGACCGGCGAAATGAAAAATCCGCAGAAAACTTTTGTGCGGATCCTCGCCTGGAACACGCCGATGAACATTCTCACCTACATTTTGCCCACCACGCTCGCCCTCGCCGTCCTGGGCAACTGGCAGGAATGGAAGACGGACTACATCGTAACCGCGTCGCGTCTGATCGGCGGGCCAGCGCTCGGCGCCGCCATGCTAATCGCCGCTATGATCGGAACTCTCTCGCTGTCGAACAGCACGATTCTTTACACCACGCGCATCCCCGCGACCATGGCGCAGGACGGCTACCTGCCCTCCTGGCTCGGCAAAATCCATTCGCGTTACGGCACACCTGCACGCGCAATAGCCCTCTCTACCTTAGTCTATTGCATTCTCGCGAAGTATCCGGTGGAAGACCTGGTGAACATCTATATCTGGACGCGCATTGCCACTACGCTTCTCACGCTTCTTGCCGCTTGGCGTATGCGCCAAAAATTACCCGACGCGCCGCGCAGCTTCAGAATCCCCGGGGGCGCAGCAGGCATCGCCTACATCTTAATTTTCCCCGCGATCTTGTGCGCTGTGAAGGTTTACTACAGCGAGCCGCTGGTCCTGCACTGGGCTCCGCTGCTCCTCGCCTCTGGCCCCATCGCCTACGCCATCCTTCGCTGGGCCTTCCACATGAACCCGTCACCCGCTCGTCCTGATTGATCTAGAGACGGGAATCAATGCAGCACGTGAACAGTCCGTCGTGCCGACGTTTTAAAGTTGTCTTCGCGAGGTTAGTTTGTCATCCCGAGCGAGCGAAGTGAGGATCTGCTCTTTCTCTTTATCTCAAGCCGAAAAACGGCAACCTACTTCGTTGCGCCGACCTTCTCCGAAACGGTCTTCGCCTGCAAGAACAGAAGCAAATAATCCTGCCCGCCGGACTTCGAGTCCGTTCCCGACATATTAAATCCGCCGAATGGATGTGCGCCTACGAGCGCTCCCGTACATTTCCGGTTCATATACAAATTTCCGACGTGGAATTCGTCCTCCGCGCGTTCGATCTTCTTCGGATTCTGTGAATACACCGCGCCAGTCAGCCCGAATTCGCTGTCGTTCGCCATCGAGAGCGCCTCGTCAAAATCTTTCGCTTTCGTCACCGCCAGCACCGGCCCGAAAATTTCTTCCTGAAAAATTCGCGCTTTGCGGTCCACGTCCGCAATCACCGTGGGCTCCAGGAAATATCCGTCGCCAGCAGCCTGCTTTCCACCAGTCATCAAGCGCCCTTCTTTCTGCCCCTGGTGAATGTATCCAAGAATCGACGTCATCGCCGCTTTGTTGATCACGGGCCCCATGTAGTTGTTGGGATCCTCTGCCGGGCCCACTTTAATTTTCTTAACGCGCTCGACAAGTTTGCCAAGAAACTCGTCATAAATCTTCTCCGCCACAATCGCCCGCGAACAAGCCGAGCATTTCTGTCCTTGGAATCCAAACGCAGAGAGCGCTACACCTTCCACCGCGGCATCTACGTCCGCTTCCTCGTCTACAACGATTGCGTCTTTGCCGCCCATTTCGAGCACGGTTCGCTTGATCCATCTCTGCCCCGGCTGCGTCTTCGAAGCTTGCTCGCTAATGCGCAACCCGGCTTCTTTCGATCCCGTGAAAGCGATGAACCGCGTCTTAGGATGATTTACCAACGCCTCGCCCGCGGTCCCGCCTGGCCCAGTAAAAAAGCTCACCACTTCGCGCGGCACACCGGCTTCAAACAAAATGTCGATGAAGAGCGCCGCAACCGTCGGCGAATCGCTCGAAGGCTTTACGATCGCGGTATTTCCGGCCACGATTGCCGCCACCGTCATTCCACCCATGATCGCCGCGGCAAAATTCCAGGGCGGAATAATCACTCCCACGCCCAGTGGAATGTATTTCAAATAATTTTTCTCGCCCCGCATCGGAACCAGTTGTTGCGGCGTTCCCAGACGCATCATTTCGCGTCCGTAATATTCGCAGAAGTCAATCAGTTCCGCGGTATCGGCATCCGCTTCGGGCCAGGTCTTCCCCACTTCGTACACCAACCAGGCATCCATCTCATATCGGCGCTTCCGCAAGATATCCGCCGCGCGATACAGACATGCCACACGTTCCACCACCGGCACTTTCCGCCACTTTTCAAAGGCGCGATCCGCGGCGTCAACCGCCTGTTTGGCCATATCAACGCTGGCCTTCTGAAAAATTCCAATTATTTCTTCCGGATGCGACGGATTGGTGGATTTGATTTTGTCCGTGGTGGTGATTTTTTTGCCGTCGATAATCAGCGGATACTCGCGCCCAAACATTTCCTTCACGCGCCGCAGCGCGTCTTCCATGGACTTGCGGTTCTCAGGCTTGCTGAAATCGATAAACGCCTCGTTTTGAAACTCGCCGCGCTCCATGAATGTTTGAGGCGTCGCAGTAGATGTCATAGCCAGCTCCTTCCAGAAGGTAATCGCGCCATCATTTGACCCCCAATTGTATCGCGCCCCACATGCACCCACAACTCGCCGCACCAACTGGGAGCCTTCGCAAAAAATGCAGTCGTAGTTCTCTTAGACAGGACTATTCATTTGTTTCTGTAATTTCACTCTAGGTTAGGGCGCTTTGAAGCGGCAATTTCGCGGATTCTCACGCCGCGATGCCGCGGAATGCGGCGCCGCCGGACGGAATCGCCGCGCGAGCGCCAACATCGGAGTTTGTCAGCGTGTGCGCCCGATTTAGGTTTTTAAAGCTTGCGGAGAGTCTTAAGACTTCTTGGTGCTGGGCAGGCCGCGCGTACTCGTGCCGGAAGGGCGTTTGCGTTCAGCGGGATCCCAATCGTCGGATGGAAAAGTTATTCGCCAGAAATGCGGCGATGGCTCGATAAATTCCAGGCCCACTTCCGTCTTGCCGGATTCCTTCTGGCCAACAAATGTGACCGTGCACGGCAGTTCTTCTACCGTCTTGGGGTTTACGATTGCCACTTCCTGCCCTTTGACCACTTTTTCCGCAAGCCGGACCATGCAACCGTGTGCGTTCACCGACGCCGTTCGCGTTTCTTCGCTGAAGGTCTGTTGCCCATTTTTTCCGCGAATGATTACCGGCATCGTGATGTAAACGCGGTGCGATCGCCTCCGCTCCGCACTGTTCTCTGCAGCGGTAGGAACCGAAGAAGATTTTACGTCTCGCATGAGCATCCCACTTTCTTAAAATAAGCTAAACATCGCAGCATAGAGCTCCTAACAATTGCCTTTGGCCCCCAAACTATCGTTCCTATCAAGTTACGTTTGCCTGCTTCGGAGCTTTACGCGCGCGCTTCCGCGCCGGCGATTTGCGCGGCGCTTGCGCGTTCAAAGCTTCGTGCGCCGCTAAACGGACCTTTGCACCCAACTCCTCGATGTTGCCTCCGCGATTTTGGTGCGCCTCGGCAACGGAAGTGGCGGCCTGTTCCGTCGCTTGCTCAGTGACTGCAGTCAAAATGCGCTGGACGATACGCTCTGATAGAGATTTGACCGTTTCCTGCACTGCCGCCTGGAGCTGTGATTCGAGATCTTCGCGCAACAACGCGATTTCTTCGATCATCGCCGCTTCGACGTTCGATCTCACGATTTGCCGTGCGATCTTTAGCTCCGGCTGATTCGACTGCCGAGAAGCCGCATGATCGAGAGTCGTGGCCTCCGATGGAGTTGGCAAAGTTGATTCTGCTAAGAAAGCGTTGGGCAGTCTCCGCCACCCTGTTTTCCGTTTCTAAATTTTGCGCCCGTGCCACCGACGCGACGAGGACAGGTACCACAGGTACCGGATCGCCTTCTTCCGGATATACCGGGATAATCAGCTCCTCGTCGTCCGGATGCGGGAACCAATCTTTGGGTGGAACTTTGATATCCCAAACATTTCCGGGAACTTCGAATTCCACCGCGATATGGAAGATTTCGCGGTAATTGCGCGGACGCTGGACCCATACAACTCGAGCCGGAAATATTCTCGAGCCCGATCCACGCTGCCGAGGGCCAATTTCGATGGTGAGCCCGGAACCCTTCGGTACGTAATGCTTCGACTCGTACTTGCAGCCGTTGCAGTTCACCGTGACGGTTGACGTAAATTCTTCGAATGACTGGCCTAGCGCATCCCGCGCCCGTATCGTCACCGGTACAGCATGGATCACTCGAGTGCTGCGACGGTTCTCTGCGCCACCGCCGTTGGGTGGCAAAGACGCGGGCACGCTTACCTCCGAAGGGGGAATCCAAAGATTAACATTCTGTTCCGGCCGGAACCGCTACGTCGTGACGCTGATGTGCGAAAGGGTAAAGGAGAGTTCGCTATCGTGTGAAACAAACTGACGCGTTTCGTAAACCACCGGCGCGATTTCAATCTTCATTGAAGGTTTTGCGAAGCTTTTTCTTCTCATGACCAACACACAACACAGTGGTCGTTGTAAGATGGACTGCACAAATTTTGAAGTGGAGGGATTTATCGATGGCTTGCCGTTACGAACTAGCACTAAGAGCGAAGTTGGTGCTGTGGAGCTGCCTTGCTCTGATTTTATTCTCCGGAGGATGCGGAGAGCAAAAGCCGCCCGACACACGCGCCGCCGATGAAAAAGCCATTCGCGATGCGGATGCGCAATGGTCAAAGACCGCCGCCGCACGAGACGTCGAAGGCGCTGTCTCATATTACAGCGATGATGCCTCTTTGCTGGCGCCCAACGCTCCTATCGCCAGCGACAAGCAATCGATTCACGCCGCCTGGACCGGCCTGCTCACTCCCGATACTTCACTCTCCTGGCAAGCTAGCAAAGTAGAAGTCGCCCGCTCCGGTGATCTGGCTTACCTGATCGGCACATATCAACTGATCACAAAAGACGCGCATGGCAAACCCATCTCAGACAACGGAAAGTTTGTAGAGGTGTGGAAAAAGCAGTCGGACGGCAAATGGAAAGTGGTAGCCGATATTTTCAATTCTGACTTGCCACAAGTTCAACCGCGCCCCATCGCAGAAAAAAAGCATGCCGCCGCACATCATCATGCGAAAAAGAAAAAGCGTCGGAATTCGTCAGCCGAGTGAAGGCTGAGCGAAGCCGCGATTGACGAATTATCAAGAACCGAAGATTTCGCGGAATAACAGTCCGAAAAGATAACCACTTAAAGGTCGCCGTAGGGGCGGGCATTCTAAGCACTATTTGCGGATATGTTTCAGGATTTCGCGCGCAGCATTGTGCCCAGAAGCGCCGGTGACGCCGTTCCCAGGATGGGT
This sequence comes from uncultured Acidobacteriota bacterium, assembly GCA_963838475.1. Classification (GTDB taxonomy): domain Bacteria; phylum Acidobacteriota; class Terriglobia; order Acidiferrales; family UBA7541; genus Palsa-295. The sequence goes on along the minus strand of CAWIRJ010000001.1, from coordinate 1,447,245 downwards.
GCCATTGCTGCAGAGAAAAAGCCCCGCCACCGGAGTCGCGTAACGAGCCCAGCCAAGTAACGGACGCATGGTGAAAATTTGATCGAGCGCTAGTTCACCGTGGAATGGGTGTCCGCCCGTGAGTCCGTAGGTCGTTTCCAAGTCTTTCGGCGTGATGGTTTGCACCGCCAGAATTTTCTGCGCCAGATCCGGTGCGTAGGCCGAGAGAGTTTTTAGCACTGTGTCACGCAACGCGTCGCGCTGTTGCGTCCAGTCCCCCTGCTTCAATTTGTACGGCGCGAACTGCATGTAGATCGACATCACATGCTTTCCCGCAGGCGCCAGCGACGAATCCAGAATCGACGGAATAGAAATGTCGAGAAACGGCGCGCGCGAAAATTCGCCATACTTTGAATCGTCGAACGCGCGCTCCAGATAATCGATGCCCGGCCCAATGTGAATGCGCCCTGCCAGCGCGGGATTCCCGTCCGGGGAATTTTTCAGCGCCGCGAACGTGGGCAGCGCCTCCAGTGCGACATTTATTTTCGCAGCAGTGCCGTTGCAACGGTAATTCTGCATCTTCACTACAAAACTCGGCGGCAAGTGCACGGGATCGAGCAGCCCGAGGAACGTCCGACGCGGGTCAGCTCCGGACACAACCGTCTTCGTCGCAATCTCTTCTCCGTTCGCTAGCGCTATTCCGGTCACGCGCCCGTTTTTCACCAAAATTTGTTTTACTTCCGCGCCCGTGCGAATCTCCGCGCCTGCTGCCTTCGCAGCCCCCGCCATGGCGGCTGTCAGAGCGCCCATTCCCCCACGCGGATAGGCGGAATTCCCTACGGGATACGGGTCAGCTCCCGCGCGCAAAAGCAAAAGTGCGGTAGAGCCGGCGGACCACGGCCCCATCGCCGCGCCGAAAATTCCTCGCGCTGCAACTGCCGCGCGCAGCACATCCGTCTCAAAAAATTCAGCGACGAAATCCGCAGCGGCCATAGGGCCCCAGCGAATCAGCCGCATCATTTCTTTTTTTCCCAGTCCGCGAACCCGGCGCCCAACTTTCAGCAATTTCCAAATATCTTCCTTCGACGGCTTCTCAATCACCGGCGGCGTCAGCAACAGAAGCTGCTCGATGATTGTTCCGACGCGTGCGAGACCGGCGGCAAACTCGCCATAGCTAACCGCATCTTTGGCAGCAAATTTCTCAATGTCCGTCACTGATTTCTGCGTGTCGGTGTAAAGTGTTAGCGCCCGGCCTTCCAACGTGGGAGCAAAAATGCGCACCGGCGATTCGAGTTTCTCTAGCCCGTGCCGAGCAAGCTGCATATCTTTCAAAATCGCGCCAAGAGGCGGGCCCCCAGCGTGCGCCACGGTAGAACAGCGAAATCCCGGATGAAATTCTTCAGTGACGGCCGCGCCACCAACGACCTCGCGACGTTCCAACACCAGCGGCTTCAAACCTTTTTTCGCGAGATAGAACGCTGCCACGAGGGCGTTGTGCCCTGCACCCAGAATCACGATTTCGCGTTGCGCGGCCACGGTTAGTTATTCCCCCTCCCCGTGTCTTTCAGGATTTCCAGCGCAGCCAACCGTCCCGGAGCCCCCATGATTCCGCCGCCCGGATGTGTAGCCGATCCACACATGTACAGTTTTTTGATCGGCGTGCGATATCGCGCCCAGCCCGCCGCCGGACGCAAAAAGAAAAGTTGTTCCAGCGAAAGTTCGCCCTGAAAAATATTTCCTTCGGTCAGACCGGTTTGCCGTTCGATGTCCAGCGGCGTGATGAACTGCTTGCCGATAATTATGTTTTTTATATTCGGCGCGTATTCCGCAATCGTATCGATCACCGTATTGCCAAACGCTTCGCGCTGCTCATCCCAGTTTCCGGTACTCAATTTATAAGGCGCATACTGCACGAAGCAGGAAAGAATATGTTTTCCCGGAGGCGCAACGGACGGATCTGTAAGCGTCGGAATCACCATGTCAATATAGGGTCTGCGCGAAAATTCGCCGTACTTGGCCTGATCGTAGGCGCGCTCCATGTAATCCATCGAAGGCGAAATCGACATGGCCCCGCGCAAGTGATGGCCCGGCCCTGGCAAACACGTGAAATCCGGCAGCGCATCGAGCGCGAGATTCACTTTTCCGGAAGAGCCGCGATATTTATAACGCCGAACTTCTTCCAGAAAATCTCCCGGCAGCTCGCGCTCTTCGATAAATTTCAAAAATGTAAGATTGGGATCCACGCTAGAAGAAATAACGTCCGCGTATACTTCTTCGCCGCCTTCGAGCACCACGCCCTGCGCCACCCCGTTCTTGATCAAAATGCGATTCACCGCTACTTCCGTGCGAATCTCCACGCCGGCTTCTTTCGCCGCGCTGCCAATCGCGTTCGAAATCGCACCGGTACCGCCGCGGCTGAATCCCCACGAGCGAAACGCACCGTCAATTTCTCCCATGTAATGATGCAGCAAAACGTAAGCGGTGCCCGGCGAGCGAATCCCGAGAAAAGTTCCGATGATTCCCGACGCGGACATCGTCGCTTTCAATACATCCGTCTCAAACCATTGGTCCAGAAAATCGGCAGCGCTCATAGTCATGAGCTGCACAAGATTGTATTTGTCCTCAGCCGCCAGTGATTGGAAACGCTTGCCGAGAAAGGCCAGTTTTTTCAAATCTCGCGGATCGAGAGAGCTGGGGTCCGGTGGAATCATTCCAAGTATCGGTTTTACGAAGCGGCACATCGCCACCATGGACTTGCCGAATTCTTCATACGCCTCGGCATCCAGTTTCGAGTGGCGCTCCAGCTCGCGTCGCGTTCTGCCGTGATCGTTCTCGCGCCACAGGTAATCGCCGTTCTGCATCGGCGTGATAGTTCCATCCAGCGGAAGAATTTCCAACCCGTGGCGCGGCAAATCCAGATCGCGAATAATTTCCGGACGCAGCAACGAAACCACATAGGAAAAAACAGAGAACTTAAATCCAGGAATAATTTCTTCGGTGACGGCAGCGCCGCCTAGAACGTACCTGCGCTCCAACACCAGGACCTTTTTTCCCGCTTTGGCGAGGTACGCCGCGTTCACCAAGCCATTGTGGCCGCCGCCAATTACAATGACGTCGTATCGTTTTGCCATGAATTTACGCGATGAAACTTGCGGAATATTGCGCGCCGCAGAAGTCGAAGCATTCTACAAGCGCAGGCGCGTCCTCACAACTAAGAAGCGAATCGTCCTGACTCACAGTCAAAGAAGTCGCGGTGTCGCTCCAGGTAACACGCGCGCGGTCTTCCGTTCATAAAACGAACATATGTTGAGGTAGAATGCCGCGGTCCTCCGCACTAGTAAACTTATTTCGGCAAATGTTTAACGAAACAGGAGAGGTAACATGGCTACGTTTTTTCTGTTTTTCATCGCTATCATTATTTTGCTTGCTTTGAGCGTAGTCCTCGGTTCGTTTTTTACCGTTGAGACGGCACAGGTAGCCATCGTCCAGCGGCTTGGAAAATTTGCGCGCGTGGCCGGCCCCGGACTCAATTGGAAGACGCCCTATCTCGAAACCGTTGTTCGACGCCTAAGCATGAAAGTGCAGCAGTTTGACGTGCAGGTGGAGACGAAAACTCAGGACAACGTTTTCGTTCAAATACCGGTATCAATTCAATACAAGATCATGCCCGACGCCGTCGAAGCCGCATTCTACAAACTGTCCGACCCGGTCAAGCAGATCGAGTCCATGGTGTATAACGTCGTTCTCGGCCACGTTCCTAAAATGAAACTGGATGATACCTTCCTGAACCAGGCCGACATCGCAAGCGATCTCCGAGACAACTTGGACGCCTCAATGAAGGAGTATGGATACTCCATCGTAAAAGTTCTGATCTCCGATATCGTTCCCGACCAGAAAGTGAAGGCTGCGATGAACGACATTAACGCCGCCCAGCGTGAGCGCGAAGCTACCGTCTCTCGCGCGGAGACGAACAAAATGCTTTTGGTGAAGCAGGCGGAAGCCGAGGCCGAATCCAAACGTCTGCAGGGCGAAGGTATCGCGAATCAGCGGAAGGCCATCATCACCGGATTGAAGGATTCCGTCGAGGATTTCGCCAAAACGGTTCCGGGCTCTACTCCGCAGGATGTGATGCAACTCGTCCTGATGACACAATATTTTGACACGCTGAAGGAAATTGCAGCGAACGATCACAGCAACACGATTTTGATCCCGCACACGCCTAACACGCTCACGGATATTTACAGTCAGATTCGAAATGCCATCATCGCGGGCAACGAGCTTTCCACCCATCCCTCGATACCGCCCGTCACGTCGGCGCCGCAAAAATAGCCTCCTTTTACCAATCGGGCGTCCACTTCGCCTTGCGATAGCGCTCACGCGCGAACTATAATCACGGGCCGAGTTTTTCTGACGTTTGCGGACGATTTGCCGGCTATCTTAAGGATCATTGCCACAGGAGCGATTGTGCCGATCGGAACAGCGGTCCACGACAGAACTTCAAAACTTTGCGAGAGCATGAACTATCGCGAATGGTCGGGCTATTACGCTGTCAGCGTTTACGAAATGCATCACGACCACGAATACAACGCGATTCGCAATGCCAGTGCTATGATCGACGTCTCTCCCCTTTACAAGTACCTTTTGACCGGCAAAGACGCAACCAAGCTTGTGAACCGCGTGATCACCCGCGACATTAATAAAGTCGCTGTCGGACAGGTAATTTATTGCTGCTGGTGCGATGAAGAAGGAAAAGTAATCGACGACGGCACGATCTCTCGCCTCGCTGAAAATGCATATCGATGGACCGCCGCTGACCCCAGCATGCGATGGTTCCATCAGAACGCGCTAGGCCTCGACGTCAACATCGAAGACATCTCCAACAAGGTCGCCGCTTTAGCTGTGCAAGGGCCCACTTCCGGCCGTTTGCTGATGAAAACTGCCCAAGCTGACATTGCAAATCTGAAATATTTTCGTTTCACGCACGGGAAAATCGCCGGCGTGGATGTCGACATTTCTCGTACTGGATATACCGGCGACTTAGGTTACGAAATCTGGATGCCGTGGAACGAAGCGCCCAAAGTTTGGGACGCGCTGATCGAAAATGGGCGCCAGTTCGATCTGCATCCCGCCGGTATGCTCGCTCTGGATGTCGCGAGGATCGAAGCGGGACTCATCCTGATCGAAGTCGATTATTTCAGCAGCAAGCGCGCGTTGATCGAATCGCAAAAATATTCCCCGTACGAAATCGGCCTCGGCCGCATGGTCGATTTGAAGAAGGAACATTTTATCGGCCGCGAAGCTCTCGCGGAAGAAAACAAACGTGGCGCCAAACGCCTTTTGATGGGATTGGACATCAATTGGGAAGATGTCGAACGCCTCTACGACGCCGTCGGTCTCGGCCCACAAGTACAAAGTACGGCGTCGCGGACTCCGGTCCCGGTGTATCGCGGAGGATTGCAAGTGGGCAAAGCTACTTCCACCACTTGGTCCCCAACGTTGAAAAAAATGATCGCGCTCGCGAGTTTGGGCCGCGAGCACGCCGCGCCGGGTCTCCAATTGCAAATGGAACTTACTGTCGAGGCCGTGCGTCACAAAGTAAGAGCCACAACCAGGGAATTGCCATTCTTCAATCCCCCGCGAAAGATGGCCACACCCGTCACTTGAGATTTGCGAAGGGAGCAAGATTTGAAGATAGGTTCTACCGAAAAATCTTCGACCGAATTGCCCTCACATTTTCTTCAATCTATATTCTTTCCAACAGGCCGGTGCCGGTTTCGATCACCACTTTTTTGGGCCCTGATTGCGTTGATCGCCCGAACGGCTGCTCCCATAACGGTGCATGCCGCTGAAATGAAGTGCCCGCCGCCAACCCGTGTGGCCGACGTGAAAGAAATAATTCACGGCGTCGTGGTAAGCGATCCGTATCGCTGGCTCGAAGATCAAAATAACCCTGAGACACGCGCCTGGATCGATGCACAGAACGCCTGTACCCAAAATCTGTTGAAGACGCTGCCCGGTGCCGCAGCCATTTCCAAGCGGCTCGGCGAATTAATGAAAGTGGACACTATCCGCATTCCCGTCGAACGAGCGGGCCGCTATTTTTATTCCAAACGCACCGCAGGCCAGGATTTGTTTGTTCTGTACATGCGCCGAGGCGCCGGAACCGAGGAAGTGCTCATCGATCCCGCATCGCTCAGCGTTGACCACACCACCAGCGTGAATTTTGAAGGTTTTTCAGACGATGGAAAGCTGGTGGCATACGGCGTCCGCAAAGGCGGCGAGGACGAAGTATCCATCCATTTGATCGATACCGACACGCGAAAGGAAATCTCCGATTCCCTTCCTCGCGCGCGCTACCTCTCTGGAGTTGCATTCAAAACCGATAAGGCAGGTCTTTATTACTCCAGACTGACGGACGCGGGCCCGCGCGCCTACTACCACGCCATTGGCACCAACTCCGAACAAGACAAAGAAATTTTTGGCGACGGTTATGGACCCGACAAAATTCTGTCCGTGGATGTTTCCGAGAATGCCCGCTACCTGCTTTTGATGGTCTTCTACGGATCGGCATGCGAAAAGTCCGAAGTTTATTTTCAGGACCTCGCGCAAGGCGGCCCCATCACGCCAATCGTTAAAACGATTAACTCCTGCTTCCAAGGCGAGATTGCAGGTGACACGCTGTATCTGGAAACAAACTGGAAGGCTCCCAACTGGCGTTTGTTAGCCGTACCTTTGAAGAATCCCGCGCAGGAGAACTGGAAAGAAGTGATTCCCGAAAGCGATTCGCGGCTGGAAGATTTTCGATTGGCCGGCGGAAAAATCATTGCGCAGTATTCCCACAACGCGTCCTCGGAACTAAAAGTTTTTGAAGCCGACGGCAAGCCCGCAGGTGAAATTGCGCTGCCAGCATTAGGAGACGTGAGCGGAATCACCGGAAGATGGCGAAATTCTGAGGCCTTCCTTTCGTTTCAGTCCTTCGCGATTGCTGCCACGATTTATCGTTACGATATTTCTCAGCACACTCTCGCCGTTTGGGCCAAGCCGCCTGTCCCGATAGACGCCAATGAGTTCGAAGTTAAACAAGTTTGGTACGAGTCCAAAGATAAGACTCGCGTGCCCATGTTCCTTTTTTACAAAAAGGGACTGAAGCTCGACGGTGCGAATCCTGCCTTGATGACCGCCTATGGCGGCTTCGATTCCAGCGAAACTCCTGCGTTTCGCGACGATGCGGTTGTGTGGGCCGAACACGGTGGCGTTTTCGCCATGCCCAATCTCCGTGGCGGCGGAGAATTTGGCGAAGCTTGGCACCACGCCGGCATGCTCGAAAAAAAACAGAATGTCTTCGACGACTTTTTTGCGGCCGCGGAATGGCTGATCGCAAATCACTATACGAGTTCTCAGCGGCTCGCCATCACCGGACGCAGCAATGGCGGCCTGCTAATGGGCGCGGCGATGACCCAACGTCCCGATCTTTTTGGCGCCATTGTCTGCGGATACCCGCTGCTCGATATGGTGCGCTACCAGAAATTCCTCGTCGCGCGATTCTGGGTCCCTGAATACGGCTCTTCCGACGATCCCAATCAGTTTCCTTTTCTCTACGCCTACTCGCCCTACCATCACGTAATAAAGCGTACGAAGTATCCCGCCGTACTTTTTCTAACCGGGGACAGCGACACCCGCGTGGCTCCGCTCCACGCTCGCAAGATGGCCGCGGAAATGCAAGCGGCGCAAGGCGGCGACAAACCGATTCTGCTGATGTATGACACGAAATTAGGCCACAGCGAAGGTCGCCCGGTAAGCAAGATCATCGAAGAAGACACCGATGTGCTCCAATTCTTGTTCGCGCAGGTGGGAGTTTCCAATTTCTGAATGAATTATCACTTAGCGCCCGGCTTTCTAAGTAATTGCGTACGTCCAGTTCTTCAAAATACGATACGAATAGAATGGGGGAATAATGCTCAGAGTGGTTTCGATAACGGGTTTTCTTGCAGCAATTATCTTTTTCAGCAACGCGAGTGCAAATGCCCAAACGAAGGCTGGCCCAATTCGCCTGATAGTTGACGCTTCGCAAGCGCCACAGAAAATCCTTCACACGCATTTGGAAATTCCAGTTTCGGCCGGAGAGCTCACGCTCTATTACCCGGAGTGGCTGCCGGGCGAGCACATGCCAGACGGCCCCATCATCGAAGTCGCCGGACTGAAGTTCTCTGCCGCCGGCAAATCAATTCCTTGGCGCCGCGATTTGGTGGAAATGTTTTCGATCCATTTAGACATCCCTACGGGGGTCACCAAATTAACTGCGGATTTTGATTTTCTGCTCGCAGCCCCCGCAGCCGGATTTTCCGCCGGAGCCTCGGCAACAAACGCCTTGGACGTCCTGAGCTGGAATCAAGTATTGATGTATCCCAAAGGTTTCGACATACGCGACATCACTTTCGTTCCCAGCCTGAAGCTTCCCGCCGGGTGGAAATACGGCACTGCTCTCCCTGGCCCGAAACAAAATGGAGACATGATCGATTTCTCGCCTGTTACGCTGAACACTCTCGTCGATTCCCCGGTCCTCGCCGGAAAATATTTTCGCGAAATTCAACTCACCCCGGGCCAGGACCCTCCGCATTACATGGACATCGCCGCCGACAGCGAAGCCGCCCTGGCAATTTCAGCGGAAACGCAGAGGCATTTTAACCAGCTGGTGGCGGAAGCCGGCGCGCTCTTCGGTCCGCGCCATTATCGCGATTATCATTTCCTCGTCACGCTCAGTGACGACGTTGCTCACTTCGGCCTGGAGCATCACGAGTCCAGCGACGATCGCACCAACGAGCGCAGCCTGATCGATGACTCCGAACTGATCGCCTTCGCCGGACTTTTACCACACGAATTTGTCCATTCCTGGAACGGAAAATACCGTCGCCCCGAAGGTCTGGCCACTGCGGATTATCAGCAGCCCATGAAAGATGATTTGCTGTGGGTTTACGAAGGATTGACGGAATATCTCGGCAGCTTTGTCCTCACCGCGCGAAGTGGACTGCTTACCCAACAAGAAACCCTGGATGATTTAGCCGAGCTGGTTGCCGCCTATGAACATCGTCCCGGACGCGACTGGCGTAACTTGCAGGACACCGCCGATGCTGCCCCGTTCCTCTACAACGCCACCGAAGATTGGTCAAACTGGCGCCGCGGTACGGATTTTTACGAAGAAGGCCAGTTGCTCTGGCTCGATATCGACGGCACTTTGCGCAGTCTCACCAAAGACAAGAAATCCATGAACGATTTCTGCCAGATTTTCTACGCCGGCTCGCCGAACGTTCCGGCGCTGAAAACCTATAAATTCGAAGACGTGGTCGCCGTTTTGAATACTCTCGCGCCCTATGATTGGACCACTTTCCTTCGCGCGCATTTGGACGGCGTGTCCACCAGAACTCCCCTCGAAGCCCTCGAAAATAATGGCTGGAAGCTGATCTACAGCGAAGAACCGAACGAAATGCAACTGATAGAAAGTGCGCTCGCCCGCCGAACGAATTTAACTTTCACTATCGGCATGACCGTTCAGGAAGACGGAACCGTGGACGACGTAACCCACGGCGGTCTTGCTTACGATGCTGGAATCGGACCGGGCATGAAAATCATCGCAGTCAATGGGAAGCAGTATTCGCCGGACGAAATTAAGCAAGCCATCGCTGGATCAAAACTGTCTACTTCCCCGATTCAATTAATCGTCGCAAATGGCGCGCAATTTCAGACGCGTTCCATCGATTATCATGGCGGCACACGCTTTCCTCATCTGGTGCGCGACAGCAGCCGTCCGGATTATTTGAGCGAAATTCTGAAACCGATGGTCGCTGCAATAGGCACGGCGGAAGCGACGCCCGCGAATTAAGTGTGACGCGGAGGGAGAATATTGCAATGAAAGTTCACCCGTTCGTAGTGATGGGCGTGCTCTTCATCGCGCTCGGCATTGCCGCGTTAGTCCATCCAAGCCTCAGCATGCCATCTAAGAAGAAGGAATTGGAAATTAGCGGTGAGAGAACGATTATTGAGACCACACGAATAATTCAGCTTCCGAAAGCGTTCGCCATACTTCTGCTTGTAGGCGGAGGCGCGTTCCTTTTTCTAAGCACGAGAAAAGTGTAGTCCGTAATTCGTTCAGCGAGGAAAAATGAAGGTGAATCCGCAAAGCGTCGGCAAAACCATGGCCGCGTGTCTCGCCGTCATGGCTCTCGCCCTTGTGCCGGTTTCTTTGAACTCGCAATCCTTTACGAAGCGCGCTATCACGTTCCAGGATTTAATCTCCATGCATCGCCTCAGCGAGCCGCAAATTTCTCCCGATGGCAAATGGGTCGCCTACACTGTGGCAACTCCCAACCTGGAAACAAACCACACTTCGCGTGACATATGGATTGTCGGCGTGATTGCCGGCGAGCCGCGACAATTGACACACGGGGGCAGCGACACGCGCCCACGATGGTCGCCAGATGGACAGAGGCTTGCATTTATTTCTGCCCGCATCGAAGGCAACCAGCAAGTTTTTTCCATGGACGTCAAGACCGGCACGGTGAGCCGCGTCACTTTTCTTTCCACCGGAGCGGACAACGAAATCTGGTCGCCGGACGGAAAGACCATCGCGTTCGTTTCCAGTGTCTATCCCGATTGCACGAACGAAGCGTGTAACGCTCGACGCGACGCCGAAAAATCAAAAAGTAAAGTGAAGGCGCGCATCTCCGACAAGCTGCTTTATCGACATTGGAATGCGTGGTCCGATGGCAAACGCAGCCACCTCTTTATCGTTTCAGCCGACGGTGGAACTCCGCGCGACCTCACGCCCGGCGCCGATTACGATGTGCCGCCTTTCACCCTAGGGGCTCCGGAAGCGATTGCGTTTTCTCCCGACAGCCGTGAAATTTGCTTCACCGCCAACACCGATCGAGACGAAGCACTTAGCACAAATGGCGACCTTTTTACCGTTCCTACCTTCGGCACCGGCGCTCCCGCGCGAATTACGCTGAATCCCGCCGACGACTGGGGTCCCGTGTATTCCCGCGACGGGCAGTGGATCGCTTACCGCGCGCAACTGAAGCCTGGAAATGAAGCGGATCGCTGGCGGTTGATGCTTTATTCCCGCAAAAACAGAAAAGAAACGAATTTGACGGAGGATTTCGATCGCAGCGTGGAATCCTTCGAATTCACGCCGGACGGCAAGACCATCTTCTTCACCGCTGAAGACAAAGCCGAAATGCCCATCTATGCGATCTCGGTCGCGCCGGGAAATACGCCGAAAGTAATAGTAAACGGAAATTTCAACGAAGAGTTCGACATCAGCGCTGACGGACGCACCTTGGCTTTCGCGCGCACCAGCCTCACCATGCCCATGGAAATTTTCTCGGTGAATTCAGACGGCACCGGCGCTCGCCAGCTCACGCATCAAAACGCGCAGGTACTCTCGCAGCTCGATATCGCCAAACCGGAAGCATTCTGGTTCGAAGGAGCGGAGAAAACCCAGGTCGAGGGTTTCATGATTCGTCCGCCGAATTTCGACACCGCGAAAAAATACCCTGCCTTGCTGCTGATTCATGGCGGCCCGCAAAATTCTTGGACCGACGCGTGGGGCTATCGTTGGAACCAGCAGGTAATGGCCGCGCCCGGATACGTTGTCCTGGCAATTAATCCGCGCGGTTCCACTGGCTACGGCCAGAAATTTACTGCCGAGATCAGCCATGATTGGGGTGGCAAAGCTTATGAAGATTTGATGGCCGGTTTGGACGCCGCCATTACGAAATATCCGTTCATCGACGGTTCGCGCGTCGCTGCAGCGGGCGGCTCCTTCGGCGGGTACATGGTTGATTGGATCGCCACGCATACCGGCCGCTTCAAATGTTTGATCAGCCATGCCGGCCCGTATGACGCTATCAGCATGAACGCAACGGAGGAATTGTGGTTCCAGGAATGGGAGTTTGACGGCACGCCCTGGACCAATCCCGAATTCTACAAGAAATGGTCACCCAGCGAATTTGCCGCTGCGCTCGGAAAATACAAAACGCCCACGCTCGTCGTTGGCGGCGAACTCGATTTTCGAGTTCCCTACACGCAGGAACTTGAATTCTTCACGGCTCTTCAGCGCCAAGGCGTACCTTCGAAACTTTTGATTTTCCCGGACGAAGGCCATTGGGTCCTGAAACCCCAAAACAGCCAGCTCTGGTACAAGACATTTCTAGACTGGCTCGCCCAATACCTGAAGTAGACCGCTCAGTTAGCTAACCACCACCGGCAGGATTTTGCTCATCCCGCTTTGCGTACTTCACCGGATTGACGCTTGTTAGACAGCTTCACCTGATCCTTGATCGTCCGGAGAGTTCTGGTGCCAAGAATACGTGTGCGTTGGCTCCACGCAGTTGTGTTTACGCTGTCTGCGTTGACGGCGGCAACAGCATCGCCATCGTTCGGTGAAACGCTGAGAGTCACCAGTTCGCCTGCTGGCGCTAACGTCGAAATCGACGGCGTGCTCGTGGGGGTCACTCCCTACAAAATAGATTATCCCGGTGGCTATTTTCACAAACCTCACACCGTGTTTGCGGCGCGGCTCGGCCATGCCATGGTGGTCCGCATCTATAAAGAAGGATACGCGTCGCAGGAAACCACAATCACCGAAGGACCTTTCGAGTGGATCGACCTCAAAGGCCACAGTCGTGGCCGTTACTGGCTAGTGAAGGCGGACGAAATACAGGCCACTCTGCATCCCCTCACGAAAACGGCGAGCAGCGGCAACCGAGCCGGTCCGATTCCCGCAAAAAATAATGATTCAGGAACCGAGCGCCCGGTGGAAGAAACGCCGGGAGCACATGCTTTTGCGACAGCGGCTATTAGTGCTGACGCGGGTGTCCTGATTCTCTCCTCGGAAATAACCGGCGCCGAAATTTATATCGACGGAAAATTCGTGGGCGACACGCCCGCAACTATTTCACTGGCAAGCGGAGCGCACCAGATCATCATCAAGTTCACAGGCAAGAAAGACTGGGCGCGCGAAATCGAAGTGATGAAAGGTAGCGAGGTAACCTTGCACGCAGTTTTTGCTCAATCACCCTAAAGTTTTCCGGCGATTAGCGAGTAACCACCGTTGCTACGCCGACAAACCAGTATAAGCCCAGGCCTTACGCAAGTAGTGATCAAGCTCCGGCACCCGGAGAATTTTCAGAAGAATCATCAGCAATACGATTCCTGCGGTCGTTACAACGATCAGCAGCGCAAGCGCTCCCCAAATCTCTTGCCACGGCAAGTGGTTTTCAAGCACGAGCGTAAGCCGGTAGCACACAATACCCGCCACAAACGAGGCGGCCGTCATCTTCAAAAAGAAAACCACCAGACTTCCCTCTTCCGGATTCTTCGTGCGACGGTTCAACAAAATAAAAAGCACGACGGTGTAGGCGACGATGCCGAACGAACTCGCCAGCGCCAAACCCACATATTGCATGTGGTACGACAGCCACCAATAAACCGGAATGTTCAGCGCCGTCATCACCGTGCCGACCACTGCAGGTGTGATAGTGTCGCGCGTGGCATAAAAGCCACGGGCCAGAATATATTGCGCCCCCCAGGCAAACATCCCCATCGAAAAATATGCAAGAGTTTGCCCCGTAGCGTAGAGGTCGTACCCATGCATGCGTGTGTGTGAGAAAACCAGATTTACGATCGGAACACTCTGCGCGATTGTCAAAGCTGAAATCGGAAGCAGCAGAAATATCAGGCCTTTGAACGTAGTGTTCAGGACGCGGTTTAGTTCCTCAAATTTCTTCTCCGAATACAGTTGCGCCAGGAACGGAAACGAAGCTACGCCCACCCCTTGGCCGACCAGCCCAAGAGGCACCCGCATCAGATTTTTTCCGTACGTCAGCCAAGTGATCGATGCAGCCTGCAAATAGGATCCAAAATATCGAATGATCCAATCGTCTGCGAAAGATACCGAAACGGCCAGCATGATCGGTACCGAAAGCTTCAGAAAAAGCCAAAACCCTGGATGCCTGACGTTAAAACTCGGCGAAAATATCGCCCCCGCCCGATACGCACCATAAATTTGAAGCAGAAAATTTCCCGCGATGGCGCCGCCCAGCACCCCTACCGCGAAACCAGTGATCCCAATCCGCGGGGCGAGCAAAACACCGCCGAGAATAATTCCGATGTTGTAAATCAGAGGCGCCAATGAAGGCACAACGAATTGCCCCTTGGCATATTGCACCGCGCTTAAAATACTTCCCTCGTAAAAACAAATTTGCGCCGGCAGCATCAAGCGCGTCAAGAAAACAACTCGCGCCCGCTCCCCGGGACTGAATCCCGGAGCAATCCAATTCACAATGTGCGGCGCAAATAGTTCGCCGAGCAAAACCAGGCCGACGAGCACAAAGCCCATTACGGTAATCACCGTTGAAAAAACGCGCCAGCCCTCTTCTTCTCTCTTCTCGGCCGCATATTTTGCAAAAACCGGGATGAACGTAACGCTCAGCGATCCGCCCGCAATCAAATAATTCAGAAAGTCCGGCAGGGTGAACGCCGCGTTGTATGCGTCGGTAATCGCATTCGACCCCATCTGATGCGCCAGAGTCCAATCGCGAAAAAATCCGAGCACGCGGCTCAGCAGCACGCTGGCCATCACGATGCCAGTGGCCGCAGCGATGCGGCGATGCATTGTTCCGGTTTTTGAAGCGGTCGTCACGAACGCAATGGTAGATTGTTTGGCGTGTTTGAACTAGAGCGATGACGCGACGTGTTTCCGATCCGAAATGATTCGCAGACCCCAGAAAAATAAATCCTAGGGTTAATCTTGTTCAGAAAATTAAAGGCAGTTATTCCAGATTTGCGTCGTGCTCGGCCAAGGCGTCCATGCCTTCCGGCGGACGAATCGGCTCGCGCGTGGGCGTGCCATCCGGCGCGGCGCGCAAATATTGCACTGGCCAGGCAATGGGAAAACCCAGGTCATGAGCCACTTGAAGAGGCCAATAAGGTTGTCGCAAAAATTCACGAGCCATGATTATAACGTCCGCGCTTTCTTCCCGCAAAATCGTGTCCGCTTGATTCGCAGATGTAATCAGGCCCACCGCTCCGGTCATCACATCCGTTTCATTGCGAATTTCTCGGGCGAACGGAACCTGATACCCAGCCTGTATAGGAATCTTTGCTCCCGGTGCGATACCGCCCGACGAACAATCAATCAAATCCACGCCCAGCGGCGCGATTTGTTCCACCAGTTGAACGGACTGATTCAGATCCCAGCCGCCCTCTATCCAATCCGTCGCAGAAATTCGAACGAATAGCGGATAAGCCGCTGGCCACACTCCGCGCACCGCCGCGACGACTTCGCGCAAAAGACAGCAGCGATTTTCCAACGAGCCGCCATACGAATCCGTGCGCCTGTTCGAAATCGGAGAAAGAAATTCATGCAACAAATAGCCGTGCGCTGAGTGAATTTCGATTACTTGGAACCCCGCCTTCAGCGCGCGTCCGGCGGCCGCAGCGAAAGATTTCACCACGCCCTGGACCCCCTTCTCATCCAGCGCAACGGGATGCGGATAGCTGGCTGAAAACGGAATCGCACTGGGCGCTACCGGCGTCCAGCCACCTTTTGATTCCGGTACCGCCGCATTTCCTTCCCATGGACGCAGCGTGCTGCCCTTGCGCCCCGCGTGAGCCAATTGGATTCCCGGGACGCTGCCCTGACCACGAAGAAAACTCGTAATTCGCGAAAGCTGTTCGATGTGCTCGTCTTCATATATTCCCAAATCCTGCGGACTTATGCGGCCCTCGGCGGAGACCGCCGCTGCTTCGGTAAAAATCAACGATGCGCCTCCCACCGCTCTGCTCCCCAGGTGCACCAGGTGCCAATCATTTGCAAACCCGTCCGTGCTGGAATACTGGCACATGGGAGAAACCACAATACGGTTGCGCAGCGTCAGCTCGCGAATCCTCAGTTCGTCAAATAACATAGATCTCCTTTTTTTAATTTCTGCGGAGGATCTGGCCGCGCGGCACTAAACAATTAATCGTCGCGGCGATGCGTTTTCATGTGCTTGTGGTCCGCCACTGGGTCGAGCAAGCGGAAAACGTGCACGCCGCCCTGCTCCGGCTCGAATCGATACGCAATAGTCGCGTCCGCGGCTTCTTGTTCGCGCGCTAACTCCAGTTCCGGATTGTCGATGATGATGTCGCCCTTATTGTTGATTCGCAACTCGCTTCCCACTTGCAAAACGATTTTCGTTTCAGTTCCCAAGGATTTCCCTTGTGTTGCTTTGGATTTCATTGTGAGCTCCTGCGGACGATAACTAAATACGCCCAGTTTCTATCGAGTATGGTTCACCAGGTTGGATGATGAAACGCAGCGGAAGGTGCCAAAATCACTTCGAGCCGGCTCGGGCGCTTTTTCCTTTTTTCTTATCTTGCTTTTTGGGTTCCGGGTCCAGCGCAGGCGGGTCGCTTGCGGGAAATGATTCGATGGAAGCCTCGTCCACGGCATCCGTAGTATTCGGCTCCATGGGCTGTGAAGCCGGCATCTTTTTCTTATCGGGCCCTGAATTTCGTCGCGAAGTTGAATCCATCAGTTTTCCCTCGGCTCGGCCCACCAGCGCGTTTAGAACTTAATTACAATTCCCGCCGTAATCTTCGGACTATATTGCCAGGTATTGTAATAGTGCGTCCCCATCATGTCGGCTTCAATCCGATACGCCAGCCGCCGATTGAACGCCCTGATGTCCACTCCGCCGCCCGCCTCAAACGCCGGTGCATGCTCGCTTCCGAATGCTGTCTGCGGTGTCAAATGGGAGTATCCGCCCAAAGCGTGAGCCCAAAGTTCCAGTCCACGCGGTGCAGACCAACGGAAACGCGGCCCGCCGCCGCCCATTAGAAACCACCCATCCGTGCCGAGCTCACTCAAGTGCGTAGCGTCAAGTTCGCCATCCAACCCGAACCAGTTGTTGATGTAATAAACCATGCTGTACGTAAACCCGTTGGTGTTTTTCGTAAAGCCGGGAGCTTGATAAAGCCGCAAATATTCATAACCTATATAAGCTTGCCAGGCGTAGTTTTCGTAAACGCTCTGTACGTACTGAGGTGGCTCGACAGCTGGACTGGCTGCTGGCAAAGTTGCGCTAGCGATTCCCACAGTGGTCGCGGGCGACCCGGTGAAACCGAAGGATCCGCCGGATGACGCCATGAGCGCCACCTGGGGAAATGCCTCCGTGGCGGGCGGATTTACGACATTTACTTGCGCACCTGCATTTATTACCACCAATAGTATGGCCACGATTAGAAAGGAAACATATCGCATCGCCTATTACCCCCTCAGGCTACTAGCACCCCAACCCTGCACCCATAATTTGACCGAGAATGGGTAGCCGTGTCTAGCCTAAATTCGCTAGACTTGCCCTACCAGCCGTAAAGCCTTACGACAAGAGGCGCCCACGCGGCCCAAAACCCTAATTGAGCAAGCTAGCGTCGTTTGCCCAGGGACTCCATTTATCGTTGGAGCCCCAAAGGCCCGGCATCGATGATAGGGTAGCTGTGCCAAATAAAAGGAAGGTCAACGATGGCAGGCTTGTACGGCGAGATCAACTCGAAGCGCGATTATCAACGCGTCCTTCGCGAAGCCACAGATATCGTCACGCGCCTTCTCGCGCGCGCTCCGAACAACGTCACCATGCAAGGCATCAATAAGCAACTAGCGGCCATGAAGCGCTGGACCGAAAACGACCGTAAGCCCACCGAAATCGAGCGCCGCAACATCGACGTTGGCCTGATCGCCGCCCGTGAACTTTCCGATGAAGCCGGCGAAATCGGCGAACTCGCCAAAAAGCTTTTCGCCCTGAATAATTATTTCGAAGACTGGCCTACCGACGCCCAAGCCGCCAGCGCCACCGACGAAGATTTCTTCGATGAAGACGACTAAGCCCTGCTGCGTCCTTCAAATTCCGCTATACTTCCGCACGCGTTTCGCCACGGGACGAATTTGGCATGGACCCGTGCGAACGCCGTCAATGCGATGGTGCGGCGACGTAAAACTAAAGTTGGACCGCTCCGCGTTTCCGGCGATCTGACAACGGAATCGGAGACACGCGCTGAATACCAAGACCCTCTTTTTCGTTGGTTTAATCCTATGCGCGACCGGGATAATTTCCCCACCCATAGCTCTGACCCTCGGACTGCTTTACGGTTTGTCATTCGCCCATCCCTATCAAGCCGATAGCCGCAATCTTTCGAAATTCCTGCTGCAAGCATCCGTTGTAGGTCTGGGCTTCGGAATGAATTTGCACGAAGTTCTCCGCGCCGGACGCAGTGGCTTCGTTTACACCGCGGCAAGTATTTCTTTCGCACTGATTTTCGGGCTCCTGGCCGGCCTGCTTTTGCGCGTGAACAAAACAGCGTCTATCCTCATATCCACCGGTACCGCCATTTGTGGAGGCAGCGCGATCGCTGCCGTCGCGCCGATCATTGGAGCGAACGACGAAGAAATGGCCGTCTCGCTCGGGACCGTCTTTATCTTAAATTCGATCGCTCTCTTGATTTTTCCGCCCCTCGGCTGGGCCCTGCACCTTACCCAACAACAATTCGGCCTGTGGGCCGCCCTGGCGATTCACGACACGAGCTCCGTCGTCGGCGCCACGGCGCGTTACGGTCCCGTCGCCTTGGTCGTCGGCACCACCGTAAAACTCACGCGCGCATTATGGATCGTCCCGGTTGCCGTCGGCGCCGCCGTCCTCAAACGCTCGAAGACCCGCATTCAATGGCCCTGGTTCATTTTGTTTTTCTGTTTGGCCGCGGTCGCAAACACGTACCTGACGGCGCTCGAAAGTCTCTGGCACGTGTTAAGCAATCTGGGAAAGCTCGGATTGACCGCAACTCTTTACTTGATAGGAACCGGAATCTCGCGCGCGACCCTTCGCGAAGTCGGCTGGCCCCCGCTCTTGCAAGGAATAATCTTATGGATTCTGGTAGGCGTCACATCCCTGTGGCTGATTTTCGCAGGATGGATTTCAATCTAGGCGATGCGTAAGGTCCTGACTTGTAGCGTTCGGTTCTGACTTTGTAGCGCTGGCGTCCCGCTGGCTCTTTTTTTCACAAAAGATAATCCCGCAAAAGTTTCCCAAAGCCGAATTCTTCACTTTCTGTCTCACCGCAATAGCTAGCTCTTCTTTTCCTTGTCTTCCTTCAAAAACATCGCCGACTGTTGGTGTGCTTCCTGCGAAAACTCCCAGGCCTTCCGCGCGTGTTCCATCGCCTGTTTGGACTGTTCGTGCCCGGTAAAATGATCGCCTTTGCCGTGACCCGCCGCAGCAGCCCGATGCGCGTGCGCCGCCTGCTCGTGAAACTCAGCCGCTCGTTGATGCGAATCGTACGTCATCTTTATTCTCCTCGCACTACGTCTTCCACGTTAGCGCGTGCGCCTCACGATGTCCACCGCACTTAACGTCCCACGCTATCTTGGACGATCGCATTCACCGGCGCTCCGGGCAAAATCCCCAGGTTGACATAAATAGGTCGAATTAATTTTCGTATCGATTTCAGCCGCGAAGCAAACCAAATCGCCCCCGCGATACAACACACCCCGCTAACCATCACCGTCCGCGGAGCGCCAATCGCGTGCGCCATGGCCCCCGACAGCAAACTTCCGAACGGAGCCATGCCTACAAACGCGACCGTATAAAAACTCATCACGCGCCCGCGTTTGTCCTCATCCACAATCGTTTGAATGATAGTGTTGCTCGCCGCCATCTGCTGCATCATTCCAAATCCACAGAAAAGCATGCACACGAGCGAAAGCGAAAAATTCTTTGACAGTCCAAAGAAAATCAGCGCCACTCCAAACATACCCGTCGCAATATAAATCATCCGGCCTAACCCCAGAACGCTCTTGCGTATCGCTAGCGACAACGCCGAAACCAGCGCGCCCACTCCCACGCCTCCCATCAGAAATCCCAGCGTGTGCGGCCCTCCTTTCAGAATTGTCGAAGCAAATACCGGCATCAGCACCGTGAACGGCCAGCCCATCAAGCTCACCAACGCGAACAAAGTAAGTATCGTCCGTATCGGCGCAAATCCCGCAACGTAGTCCCATCCTTCTCTCAGTTGCACGAGCATCGACGCCGTTACCCGTTTTATCGCCGCGGGTTCCAGCCGCATCGCCAGCAACGACGCGATCACCGCCAGATAACTGATTCCATCGACTAAAAAGCAAGCGCCTTCCCCCGAGACCGCAATCACCATTCCAGCCAATGACGGGCCCACCAGCCGCGCCATATTTACCATCGACGAATTGAGCGCAATCGCGTTCCCCAAATCCTGCCTGTCTTCCACCATCTCCACCAGAAACGCCTGCCGCCCCGGCATGTCAAACGCGTTAATCATTCCCTGAAACATGCTCAGCCAGATAATTTCGTGAATAGTGATGTGTTTCGTCAAGGTAAGTACGGCCAGCGCAAACGATTGCAACATCGCCAAAATCTGCGTGACGATCAAAACGTGCCGCCGGTTCAGCCGGTCCACCCAAACTCCTGCAAATGGCGCCAGCAAAAACGTCGGTATTTGCCCTGAAAATCCCACGATGCCCAACAAGAACGCCGACCCCGTCAGCCGGTAAACCAGCCAACTGGTTGCCAGCCGCGTCATCCAAGTCCCGATCAGCGATATGCTCTGCCCGCCGAAAAACAACCGGAAATTCCCGTGCCGCAACGCTCTCCACGCGCGCGAGAGTCCGACATCAGCCTCAACGGTAGGAACAGTCGAATTGGTTTCCGCGCTCACCGGTGTCGAACTCCCCATTCTACGATTAAATCCGAACCGTTCGAGTGGCTCATCCACCAAACTTTGTTGAAAAGATTTCCTCACACGAATAAACTCCCTCGGTGTCTACCTACGCACATCGCGCCGTCGAAGTGCCCACCCTAGAAACCGGACGCCTGAAGCTTCGCGTCCATCGCCTCGCAGATTTCGTCCATTGCGCTGCCATGTGGGCAGACCTCGAAGTCAACCGCTACATCGGAGGCACACCGCACACAGAAGAAGAATCCTGGGCGAGATTGCTGCGCTACACCGGGCACTGGTCACTGCTAGGTTTCGGTTATTGGGTCGTTGAAGAAATATCCTCCGGCAGTTTCATCGGAGAAGTTGGCTTCGCCGATTACAAACGCGATCTACCAGCGCTTAGAGGCCTCCCCGAGATTGGCTGGGCGTTCTCAACGCACGCGCGCGGCAAAGGCTACGCCACCGAAGCCGTCCGCGTCGCGCTCACTTGGGGCGACGCGCATTTCCCCTCGCCGTGCACCGCTTGCATCATCCACCCGGAAAATCTCGCCTCCATCCGCGTCGCGGAAAAATGTGCCTACCACGAATTTCAGCGCACCACATATAAGTCCCACCCCACAATCATGTTCATCCGCGACCGGCCAAACTAAGCCCCTTATGTGACTGTCAAGATTGACAATAGACCCTCCGTTTCGATTGGCGTACGTTCGAGCCCGGGAACGAGCGCCTGACGCGATGCGGCCGCGCCATGGTACGTTCTGCGAACAAAGGCTGGGGAATTAGCCCGACTGAGGTTAATCTTCCCACTGAATTACTCGGAGCCTTTTTCCATGCCATACCATTTCGATTTCGATTTGAATAACAAGATAATTCGGTGTCTTTTTGAAGGACTCATAACTGACGAATGCCTGAGAGAGTTTTACAGGAGCGCCTCTGGATATGGGGCGCTCAATCCTACCTTCATCGGAATGTTGGATACGTCTGGCGTCACGGTCGTTAACTTTTCTGCTGAAACGATTCGTGAATTGGCTTTGCGGCCACCTGCTTTCCCTGATCCCGAGATTCCGCGCATTATTATTGCTGGTTCACCTGAATTATATGGGTTAGCCCGGATGTTTGATCTATGGGGATCAGCAACGCGTCCCAACCTTCACGTGGTCCGTACCGAGCGAGAAGCATTAGCCATTTTGGGCATCAAAGATATGAGATTTGCCAGTGACCCGCCCAAATAGTTGGGGCTAAAAGCTCGAATGACCCTCCAAACTTCCATTCAACGCAAAATTTTGGTCTGGCTCCACCAATAGTCGCGGGAAGTTGCTCTGCTTGCTCGGCTGCGGTTCCGCAGCGAGTTGCCGCCTTCTGACCGCGGTGCAATAATGCAGCTTCGCGAGGACCTTCGCACTCTGCGCGGGGAAACCATGGCAAGCAAAGACGCATGGGTTGAGCGGCGCGAGGTTGGCAACGATCGCCGCGGACGCTATCTCTCGCAAAAGTATTTCTCCCATCCGGATCTCCGCCAGGAAAAGCGAAGGAGCAAGCCCGCTCGATGAAGCAGAAGATCACACTGAATGTGAACGGCCAGCGGCATGTGATAGAAGTCGATCCGGAAACGCCGCTACTGTTTGTCCTGAATGACGAGCTTGGCTTACGTGGACCTCGCTTCGGATGTGGCATGGCTCAGTGTGGAGCCTGCACGGTAATCATGCGCAGGCAGGTCGTGCGATCTTGCGTGATGCCGGTAAATGCAGTTGGTCAAGACGAAATCACCACGCTCGAGGGTTTGGGCACCCCTGAAAATCCGCACCCAATTCAGCAAGCGTTTATTGACGAAGGTGCGGCCCAATGCGGATTTTGCCTCAGCGGCGTTATCCTGACGGCCAAGGCCGTTCTCGATGTGAAACCGGATGCCTCTGATCAGGAGATCAGGGACGCCCTGGGAGGCGTCTTGTGCCGCTGTTTCGCGCACGCTCGCATGCTGCGAGCGATTCGAAAGTATGCCGAGGCGAAGCGAACATGACTCAATCGCGGCGTGACTTTCTGAAAAGCTGTGGCGCGATGATTGTCACTTTCAGTTCCGTGTCGGGAGGTCTGCTGTCCCAGCAGGGCCCGGGACCGTTCGGCACCCATCCGTCGCACATTGATCCGGACAGGCTCGACTCCTGGTTAGCGGTCGGCAACGACGGAGTCATCACCGCATACACTGGGAAATGTGATTTCGGGCAAGGTCTTCTTACGGCGCAATCCCAACTCGTCGCGGAGGAGTTGTGTGTTCGGCTTGCCCGAGTGAAGCTCATCCAGTGCGACACATCCATTTGTCCGGATCAGGGAACCACGTCTGGAAGTCAATCAACTCCTACGAACTTTAATTCAGAAAATCTCGCTCTTGCCGCAGCAACCGCCAGAGAAGCTCTCTTAAATCTTGCTGCTAAGAAACTGGGAGAGCCTGTCGAGAATCTCACCGCAGCCGACGGCGTGATCGCGGGCAAAAGCGGGCGACATATCAGCTACGAGGATCTGATTGGGAACAAGCATTTCGATCTCCCGCTCAACGCCAAAGCGAAACGCAAATCCGTCGCCGAATGGACGGTGCTCGGTAAACCAATTCCTTCGCTCGACAGAACCGCCCTGATGACCGGTCAGTTCGAGTTCGTTCATAGCGTACGAGTCCCCGGGATGCTCCATGGGCGCGTCGTTCGCCCCCCGGAGATGGGAGCGACGCTAGCACATGTAGACGAGCAATCGGTGCGAAACGTCCCAGGTCTAGTGAAGGTAGTCGTTCGCAAGGATTTTGTCGGAGTCGTCGCCGAAACGCAGTACCAGGCTGAATTGGCGGCTCGTCAGGTGGAAGTGCAGTGGAATCCCGGCCCAGTACTCCCGCCACAGAAAGATTTCTTCGACCATCTTCAGAAGCAGCCCGGCCGCGACACTTCCATCGTTGACTCTCGGGACGTTGAGGCCCAGCTTGCTGGTGCCGCCACCGTCATACGGGCCCGCTACACATATCCGTACCAGATGCACGGATCAATAGGCCCATCCTGCGCGGTGGCGGACGTTACGCCGCAAAGTGCGACTCTCTGGTCGGCAACCCAGTCGGCTTATCCAACAAGAAGCATTATCGCAAAGCTTCTGAATATCCCGATTGATAAGGTCCGCGTGATCTACGTGCGGGGTTCAGGCTGCTACGGACTAAATGGGGCCGATGCCGTGTCCTTTGATGCGGCCATACTTTCTCAAGCAATGGGAAAACCAGTCCGCCTGCAGTTCTCCCGGCAAGACGAAATGATGTGGGAGAACTTAGGTTCCGCATGCGCGATTCAGCTTCGTGCCGGCCTTTCGCACGAGGGACGCATCATCGCCTGGGATCGCGAAGACTGGGTAGCTTCGCTCGGCAACCGGCCGGGTTACGATCAGCCGGGCAACGTTATCACCGGCATGCTGTTGGGATATGAGCCAGAGCTACCTAAGCCCGCCTCCGCTAAACAGCCGACTGGCAAGTTCAGCAACCGAAGCAATACAGTTCCGTCCTATTTCGCAGGATGCATTGCCGGCACCTGCGGCGGTGACGGAACCATACGTAGTGAACGCGCCCTCACTCATAATGTTCGTTCGCCATTTTTCACCGGGCCACTCCGTTCACCTTTGCGAATTCAAAATACGTTCGCTAACGAATGTTTCATGGACGAGCTCTGTGCGCACACAAAGGCTGACCCAGTCGCTTTCAGGCTGCAGCATCTGCAGAATCCGCGTGTCATTGGCGTTCTGAACGCTGCGGCCCGAGCGGCGAAGTGGGACACGCGTTCTTCACCAAAGACAACAATCTCCGGAAATGGAACCGCCAGCGGACGTGGTATCGCCTGCGTTGCGTACGAAGGAAACAATGGCTACTCTGCGCTTGTTGCCGAAGTGGACGTGGATACGGAAACCGGGACGGTCCGGCCGACGCGCTTCGTGGTTGCGTTGGACTGCGGCCCCATCTCAAACCCTGATGGTCTGCGAAATCAGATTGAAGGCGGCATCCTTCAAGGAATGAGCCGCGCGCTGGTGGAAGAAGTTACCTGGGACAACAAACGCATCACCTCTGTCGATTGGGAGACCTATAGCAGTTTGCATCTTGATTACGAGATGCCCATGATCGAAACGGTGTTCGTGACGCCCCCCGATGTACCCGCAACCGGCGCGGGAGAGACTGCTATCACCGTGATTCCCGCCGCAATCGGAAACGCTATCTTCGATGCGACCGGCGCACGTCTTCGCGAGGTGCCATTCACTCCGCAACGCGTGAAAGCTGCGCTGGCTGAGGCTGCCCAGAGAGCCGAGAAAGTATGAAGCACCGAAAATCCATCACGTCCGTCCTCGTCTGCGGGGCGATCTATTGTTCCCTGTCGATCCTCTTCTTGGTTACTGTTGAAGGAGCGCTGCATGCCGAGGAACAACTCACTCATGAATCCATATCGCGCGACGATGTCGACGCCGCTGCGGCTTTCGAAGCTATTGTTCCGGTGCTTCGCCACCCTCGCTGCATGAATTGCCACTCTAACGGAGACTTTCCCCGTCAGGGTGACGACAGCCATCGTCACACAATGCAGATTCGCCGCGGTGATGCCGGTCATGGCGCGAATGCCGTCAACTGCAGCACCTGTCACCAAGACCGTAATCTCACTGGCTTGCACATGCCCCCGGGAGCGCCTGGCTGGCATCTGCCCTCTCCCGCGACGCCGATGATTTGGGAGGGATTGTCGGACCATCAACTCTGTGAGCTTCTCAAAGATCCTCAGCAGAACGGTCATCGCACACCGGAACAGATCGTAGAGCACATGCATACGCCGTTAGTGCTCTGGGGCTGGAGCCCAGGCGAAGGCCGAACTCCAGTTCCCACTCCTCAGCCTGAGTTCCTAGCAAAAGTCCAAGAATGGGCCACCAAAGGCGCGGCGTGTCCCGCCGACAACCGCTAGAACATTGCCCGGCACTACGGCTTCGCAGTACTAGCCCGTCCACACACACAGGTCCTTGAATTTCGACAAACAGCGTGCTACGTTTCCCCGTGATCACTAATAAAAACGTTACCAAGTGGAATTCAGAGCGAGCTCTGACGATTCGACGAGCATCTCCATCTCAAGCCAGCAGCGAGATGCGGGGGGTCTGCGTCGCGAATCCTAATCGCGAACTTGATTTATTAGAACGAGAGCTAAGTTGTTGCAAACAAACGGAACCGGCCCGTCCTAATCGCGAACTTTCAACCATCCGCAAACCTCTAGCTCCTTGGGAAAAAACATCGCAATATGGCCAAAATCCAGTGAATATTTACAAGTGGTCTAGACCACTTCTGACCGGCACAGCACTACAAACAGAATTCGACGTAACTAACAGAAAACAATCATCGAAAAAATTTCTAACCGGGGCCAGAACACCAATCAGGATTTCACCCGCTCAGCCCTTCATCCATCCAAACGAGGACGAATGCTCCGACAGAGACTGAATTCTGACGCGGCAGAGAGCCCGTCTGCGCGACAGGCCGAAAGCACCGGGTTCGTCTACATCGCCGCCGTAATCGCTGCCCTGGGCGGTCTTCTGTTTGGTTACGACACCGGCGTGATTTCTGGCGCCTTGATTTTCATCCAAAAGAGCTTCGCGCTTACCACCTTTCACCAGGAATTAGTCGTCAGCGTCGTTCTGGTGGGAGCAGCCGTCGGCTCGCTAGGTGGAGGCAATCTCGCTGACCACATCGGCCGCAAAACAAATCTTCTGATCACTTCAATAATTTTTATCCTCGGCGCAATTATCTGTGCCGCCGCCGGATCTGAAGTCACCCTTATCTTCGGGCGGACCATCGTCGGCCTCGGTATCGGCTTGGCCAGCTCCACTGTCCCGCTTTACATTTCAGAAGTATCGCCCGCCAAAGCCCGCGGCTGGCAAGTTTCCCTGTTCCAACTCGCAATCACTATCGGCATCCTGGCCGCCTACTTGGTGGATTACGCTTTCGCTCAATCCGAACAATGGCGCTGGATGCTGGGCCTCGCCGTCGTTCCCGGAGCAATCCTGGGACTCGGAATGTTGTATATGCCCGAAACGCCGCGCTGGTTGGTAAAAAATGGCCAGCCTGACAAAGCGCGCGGAGTGTTGAAAAAAATTCGCGGTACGCAAAATGTGGAAGCCGAATTCCAGGAAATTCAGGGCACCTTGTCTGAAACGGACGAACATGGCCAATGGTCCGACCTGCTGAAATCCGCCATTCGCCCCGCGCTGATCGTCGGAATCGGGCTCGCCGTATTTCAGCAAGTCACCGGAATCAACACCGTGATTTACTACGCCCCGCAAATCATTCGTTCCGCAGGCATCTCGTCGGCATCCGGCGCGATTCTCGCCACCGCCGGAATCGGTCTGGTAAACGTAATTATGACGCTCGTATCCATGTGGCTCATTGACCGGGCCGGAAGACGTCCTCTATTGCTCACTGGAATCGCCGGCATGATAATTTCTCTCGGCGTTCTCGGTTTCATCTTCCGTGCCTCCGCAACCGAACATAATGCCGCCTTCGGCCAGCTCGCCGTCATCACCCTAATGGCTTACGTCGCTTGCTTCGCCATAAGCCTCGGACCAATTTTCTGGCTGATCATCGCCGAGATTTATCCGCTGAAAACCAGGGGCCTGGCCGAAGGAACCGCCGCTTCCTCCAATTGGGCCGCGAATTTCGTAGTCTCCCTTACTTTCCTGACTCTTCTCGATAAGTTCGGCCCCACGCCGACCTTCTGGCTTTACGCGCTACTCGCCGTCGCAGCCTGGATCTTCTCTTATTACTTGGTTCCCGAAACCAAAGGCCGCACTCTGGAGGAAATCGAATCTTTCTGGCGCAAGCGCCAACTGCTGAAAAAATAACGAAGGAGTTTCAGATTTGCTGCTTGCCGACAATTTTAGCGAAGCGACTTTATGGTGACTTTGGGAAGTAGGTTTTCCACTTCGCCGAGTGAAATGCGTCCTTCGAACTTAGCGAGGCAGTTCGCCGCACCGCAAGCTGTAGCGAACCTGAGCGCTTCTTCGCCTTTCAATTCTTGCAGCGCGGCATAGGCAAACCCCGCCAGCGTCGTGTCGCCGCACCCGACTGTCGAAATAGCTTTCAACTGTGGAGGTTGGGCAAACCACGCTGGCCCATCTTTGGCTTCGACCCACACCAAACCTTCCGCACCCATCGTAATCACCGCACTTCCGGCGCCTCGCGAAATCATTTCGCTCGCAGCAGCCCTGACGGCTTGCACATCAGGTAATGCGCGACCCAGCAGAACTTCAACCTCTTTGCGATTCGGCTTTACGAAATTTGGCTTGGCCGCGATTCCCTCTTTCAACGCGCTTCCGCTCGTATCCAGAAACACTCTCGAGCCGGCTTTCTTCGCAACATCGATCAATCGCGCATAAAAATCCGTCGACAGCCCTGGAGGCAAACTTCCCGAGATGGCAACCAACGAGCCTTTCCAGGTGTCACTTAAATTTTGCGCGAACAGCCCGACAAATTCTGTCTGTTCATCGCCCGTAATTTGCCCCCCAGGTTCCAAAACTTCCGTGATTCTTCCGGAATTTTCTATTACTTCGAGGTTAACGCGGGTTTCACCATACGTTCGAATCGAACTCACATCGATACCGAGTTGGCGCAATTCCATTGCGACTTGTTCGCCGATTGCCCCGCCCAGAAAGCCGATCCAGCTCGCTTGTATTCCCAGGGCTCTTGCGGCCATAGCCACATGCGCCGCTTTTCCACCCGGCATGGCGAGCGAGCTCCGCGATCGGTTTACCTCGCCCAGAAGAAGAGCATCCAGGTATACGCGCCGGTCCACTGCCGGGTTAACGCTAACGCACACGATCTTCGAAGGAACCATAAACTCTTGTCCCGCTACGTCATTTATGTCAAGCTACTATAGCTAAAAATAATAACCAAAAGAAATGAATCGAAACCCCGGTCAAAAAGGGGTAAATCCCAGCCGTGTTGAGCGAAGAACGACGACGAAAGATCTCCGAGCTGGTCCAGCGCGACGGCCGCGTGGTGGTCACCGACCTGGCCCGTCGTTTCTCTACATCGCTCATCACCATTCGCAAAGATTTGGAACACCTGCATGAGCAAGGGCGCTTGCAGCGCGCTCACGGAGGCGCGCTCCCTGTTGACAATGCAGCTCTGCGCGACCCCTCGCTGCACGAAAAAGAGCGCCTCCATCGCAAAGAAAAACTCCGCATCGCCGAAGCCGCCGCTAGCCTCATAAAACCTGGGCAAGTGATCATTTTCGACTCCGGAACCACGAGCACCGCCGTGGCCCGAGCCACAAAAAACATCCGAAATCTAACCGTCATCACCAACGCAGTGAATATAGCAGCAGAACTGGCCGGAACTGATATCGAAGTCATCTTGACCGGCGGCGTGCTGCGAAAAAACTCATTTTCGCTGGTGGGTCCGCTCGCTGAGGATTCGCTGAAACATGTGACCGCAGATCTTCTTTTTCTGGCGGTCGATGGTTTCGACGTTCCTTACGGTCTCACCACACCGAATATTTTGGAAGCCCGGGTTAACCGCGTCATGATGGAAAGCGCCAAAGCCACCGTAGTGGTTTGCGATTCGAGCAAATTTGGCCGCCGAAGTCTTTCACTCATTGCTCCTACGTCCGCGGTACATCACACCATCACGGACAAGAAGATTTCGTCGCGAGATTTGCGCGGCCTTCGCGAAGCCGGAATAAAAACTATTGTCGTTTAAACAATTTGGAGGCTTGTTTGACCTTTTCTAGTTCAACCGAGGGCGTGCACACAATCGCTGAAATCCTGTCGGAGCCGCAGACATGGACGCAATGCCTGTCGGAGCTCCTGGATAGCGGCCAACTTGTTAAGATTAACGAAAAACTGAATAAGAATATTGAATGGGTTTTTGTCGGGTGCGGTTCCAGCTTTTATCTCGCCCAGATTGCAGCTTCCAGTTGGTCCATATTGACTGGAATGCCCGCGCGCGCCGTCCCCGCATCGGAAATCCTTCTTTTCCCTGAGCTTTTTCCAGCTCCCTGCCAACCTGTGTTTATTTCCCGCTCGGGACGTACATCGGAGATCGTGGAAGCCGCGCAGTACGCTGAAAGCGACCTTGGAATTCAAAGTTTGGCTATCACTTGTGGAATCGGCACTCCGCTTGAGGAAATTTGCTCAAATGTGATTCGGCTTTCGCCAGCCGATGAGAAAAGTACGGTGATGACGCGTTCGTTCACCTCAATGCTTCTAGCACTGCAGGCGCTGGCCGCAGACCGCGCGAACAATAAAAGTTTTCTGGCAATCTTGCGCACGCTTCCGGGACAAGTTGCGCCGCGGCTGGATGGCATGCAAGCTACGGTTCGTTCCCTGGTCGACAAACGAACCTATGCGGATTATGTGTTTCTGGGACAAGGCCCTTTCTTCGGCGTAGCGCAAGAGTCCATGTTGAAGGTGAAAGAAATGTCTTGTTCCTACGCTCAGGCATTTCACACTCTGGAATTCCGGCACGGGCCCAAAGCGATTGTAAGTCCCGAAACGTTGCTCACGTTTTTCGTGAGTGAAAGTGGGCTTGCAGATGAGATTTCAGTTCTGCAGGAAATGAAGGAATTGGGCGCAACAACGTTTGTAATTTCCAATTCGAGCAATGCCGTTGTTCGCGCTTCCGCGGATTATTCGATTGAATTATCGCTGGACGTTCCGGAAGTAGCGCGACCAGCGGCCGCCGTAATTGCCGGCCAGTTCCTAGGTTTTTGCACCGGGATGCGCAAAGGATTCAATCCCGACCGGCCACGTAACTTGTCCCGAGTGGTGATGCTCGACGGCAGGGATGGAGATTCGCATCGTGCCACGACCTGAGGTCTGCGTGGTGGGCGAGATCAATCCGGACTTAATCCTCTATGGCCTTCCGAAAGAACTAAAACCCGAGCAGGAAACTTTAGTCGAAGGATTTCGCCTCACTCTGGGAAGTTCCTCTGCAATTTTCGCGCATAATCTTGCGGTGCTAGGCACTCACGTCGGAATGGTTTCAAAAATTGGCGACGATGCGTTCGGAAAGATGGCGGCCGGATGGTTGGAAGCAGGGGGCGTGGATGTAGCGCACGTGTCCATAGCAAGAACCACGGGGACGGGACTTTCCGTGATTCTGGCCCACCCGCATGAGCGCTTCATTCTTACCTATCCCGGCACGATGTTCGAACTCTCCTACGCGGATCTCGATTTTGACTACATTTTTTCCGCGCGCCATCTGCACCTTTCTTCATTTTTCCTGCATCGCGCGCTTCGGCCGCGAATCCCGGAATTATTTCGACGCGCCAAGGAAAAGGGGCTTACGACTTCGCTGGATACCAACGACGACCCCGAAGATCGCTGGGGCAATGATTTGCAGCAAGTCCTGAAATTCGTGGATATATTTTTCCCGAATGAACGAGAAGCAAAGAAAATTGCGCAGACGGAAGAGTTGAGGCAAGCGATCGCTAAGCTCTCGCAGATTGTTCCTCTAGTGGTTGTGAAGTTAGGACCTCAGGGGGCCTTGGCGCGAAAGGGTTCACAGGAATGGCGGGTTACCAAGTTGCAAGTGGATGCAATCGATGTGGTCGGCGCTGGCGATAGCTTCGACGCGGGTTTTATTCACCGCTACCTTAAGGGAGCGGATATTGACGAGTGCCTGAAATTCGCGAATATCGCGGGCGCTTTTTCTACCACGCGCGAAGGCGGCACGGAAGCCTTCCGGAATCGCGAGGAGGTCACTCATTTTTTCCGCGAACAATCTGAGCGCAAGTGAGTACTTACCAGCGCGCAGAGTGGCTATTGCTTGGTCGCTTCCAGAAGTAAGTTATCGGCAAAATCCACCTTAACTTTTGCGCCCGGAGCTGTAACGACACCGTAGTCCTTATTGTTCACATAGTCGACTATGTGATATTTTCCCGGCTCCAGACCTCGCAGCTCCACTTCGCCCGACCAATTCTGCGGCGCATTCTTTTTTGAATTGTTAGCCGGAGCGAAAAAGGCGTAGTACATTGCGCCGTCTTTCTCGATGGCATAAGCCTCCGGCACATCGTAGCCGTACACGTAGAGATTTTTGAACGTGCCGCGCGATAGCATTTCCTTGTTGTAAAGCCCAATCCATTTTTTCCAGTGCGCTTCCTTTTCCGGTGTCAAATATACGTCGCTCAGCTTTGGGCCATAATCCGGCCATGCGAATTTCGTCCCCAAAACGCCTCCGGTTCCGAGCGTGGAAGCGAAATCTGAGCCCAAATCGCGCTCATTACTATCGGGATTTTGAATACGCGTGAGTTCCACATGGTCGCCGTACACGGCCGCGCGGGGCCCAAGCAAGGCTTTATACATTTTCACTCGTTGGCGGACCTGCACGGAGCCTACCGGGTCTGCTGTGACCGCCTGGTCGATGTAGCGCAGCCACGCAATACTGGGAGGTGTGCCGCACGGACAGCTCTGCGTTACGCTTTCCGGTTTTAGCGCGCGCGTGGTTTCAAAAATTGTTTTGTATATTTCGCCCATGGCGTATACGGAATCGAGCGGAGACTTGTGATGATGCTTGGGGTTGTAGCAGGCCGGCACGCTGTAAATATTGTCGAGCTTGTGGCCATCGAAATCCCAATCATGAATAAATCGTTGGGTTAATTCCTTGTAATATTCGCGAACTTCCGGCACGGCCGGGCAAAGCGTGGCGAGATTGCGCGTCATTCTTGCAGGCTTACCATCCTTGTCGAGAACGAGCCAGTCCGGATGATCTTTAACGACCTGCGACACGCCATATTTATGCGATTCATACCCCGGTCCACCATCTTCTACGGCCAACGGCAACCACCAAAGCTGAACCTTGATTCCCTGCTCATGAAACTGTTGAACCATTTTCTGAATTTCGCCATCCGGGAATGTGTCGGCGCGAGGCTGCCAGTCTCCATAATTGTTGAACCAACGATCGTCGAGCGTGGCCCAATGAATACCTAACTCTTTCAACTTCGGAATGGTGCCCAGCATTTGCTTCGGCGTCACGTCTGCCAAATAGCCCCAGCCGCACCAGCTCACGGCGTAATCTTCGTTGGTGCTGGTCGCTTTTGTTAGACCTTCGCGATCGATCACATCGGAATAAATTCGCAGCGGTTCGTAATAATCGCCGGAGTAAACGGCAATGAAAGTTCGCGGCGTAGCATATGTGTCTCCAGGCTTGAGCACCATCTTGGGCAGCATTTGAACCGAAGCGTCCACATGCCCATCGCTTTCCGTTTTGATCGGAATCGACAGCACGAGAGGAAGAGTTTCCACGTGACCGACGGCTTCTCCCACTTGCCTGGTCCAGAACGCGACAATCGGGATGCCGCCTCCCACGCGTCCCAAATCACCTTTCACTTCAACCATAGAGCCCATCTGATTCTGCTGCTGAAAATTCTTCGGTACCTCGAAGACGTTGTCTTTGCCCCATCGAATACTCGCGCCATGGAAAGACCACATCTGGTTAGGAGCGGACTTCGCGTCTGCAAGGCCCGCGTTTAAACGATGGCGATCGATATCCAATTGATCGAGCGAAAGATCGCGGGCGCTGCCATTCGACAGGGTCGCTGAAACTAGCGCAACGTTGGGGAATTCGTCGTGGACTTCGACGGAGAGAGCGGCTTCCAAGCCGGTGCCTGGACTTTTTCCGTGGACCACGACGCGCTGGCCTCGCCCGCCAAGCTTCCCTTCGGGTGTCACCGTCCTCGCGTTCGCGAGATCGAACACGAAATCTTTCACCTCTTTGCCCGCTACTACCGCCATGGCTCCGGGATCAGTGCCAGGATCGTCGAGCGAAAGCTTTTGCCCGTTACTCAGAAGTTTTGCGGAAACATAGCCGTCGGGCGCGATGCTGAATTCGGCGGTGGGCGTTTGAATTGAAATTGAATTCGCATCGGTCGAAACGCGTATTTCCGTCGGGGGAAGAGCGGGCGCAACCGATGCGGCGGCGGATTCTGCGGCTGGTTTTTTTGAGCAGCCGGCGCTCCATCCAACCAGGACGGCGAGCAACACGACCGCGGTGAACAACGGAAACATAATGCCAGCGCAATTATCAAGTTTCCGGCTACCTCGACACACCTTCATGGCTCTTCCTTTTGGCAAGATGTTCGATTTTGCGAAATTCTCACCCAGCAAATTCTATGATAGACCCCTTCAGCATTCGCATCTCGCGCGCGACAGTGCATTCGAGCAAAACATAAGCTCACAAGGCTCGATCATAAACACGGCTGTTGGTTTTCTTCTTGACACACAAAGAAATCGAAAGTAAAAGTAGCAAATCGAAACACCCATGGCAAGGGACTTCGAGGGGTATTTTCTTCGTGAAAAACAGCACGAGTCCGGCCCTGCCGACCCTGATCGATCAAGTCGGAAAGAGAGACATTCGATGAACCGACTGCGCAACCTGCTGCGATGCATCTTGATCCTTCCGCTGGTGCTACTGTTCGCGTCGCGGACTTTCGGGCAAAAAGATACTGGCAGCATCGTTGGGGTGGTGAAGGACGCTGGTGGCGGTGTCGTTCCGGGGGCGAAAGTGATCGCGCGCGACGTCGATCGCGGGGTTGAATTCACAACCACCACAGACGCCAACGGTGAATACGTTGCGGGGCCGCTTAAAGTGGGTCGCTACACGATCACCGTCGAAAAAGAAAAATTTAAGACGGCAGTGGCTGGTCCCGTGCAATTGGATGTACAAGGCAGAGTGGAAGCCAATGTCCGGCTGGACGTTGGCGAAGTTACGCAAAAGGTTGAAGTGACGGTGCAAAGCCCATTGCTGGAAACCGAGACAAGTTCGATGGGCCAGGTGATGGACAAAACGCGCATCGAAACACTCCCGTTGAACGGTCGCAATTTCGCGCAACTAGCGCAACTAGGTGTCGGCGTGGTGCCCAGCGAGCCTGGCTCACGCGTGAGTGGAAGCTTCGGATTCAGCGTGGACGGCGCGCGAACTTTTCAGAATAATTTTCTACTCGATGGAATCGATAATAATTCGAATCTGGGCGACGTGCTGAACGAAGCTTCTTACGTGATTCAGCCGCCGGTGGATGCCATTGAAGAATTCAAAGTTCAGACCAACGACTACAGCGCGGAATTTGGAAGAGGCAATGGGGCAATTCTAAACGCCGTAATCAAATCCGGGACCAACGGCTTTCACGGAGATGTTTTTGAATATTTCCGCAACGATGTTCTCGACGCTTCTCCCTTCTTTGTTGTTACTTCGCAGAAACCGCCTTACCAGCAGAACCAATTCGGCGGCACCATTGGCGGCCCGATTCAAAAGGACAAAACATTTTTCTTCGGGGACTACGAAGGATTCCGCTTACGGCAAGGAGTACCGCAGACCACCATAGTCCCAGACCAGTTAATGACAGGCGGCAACTTCTCTGAGTTGCTTCAGCCCGGCGTGACCGCACCACAAGTGGACATGAACGGTAACACGATACCCAACTCGATAGCTCTCGATTGCAGCGGCCATCCTACGTACGCCGGCGAAATATTCAATGCGAGGTTGACGCAAGTGTCTAATTTGAATCCAAACGGCTTTTGCGGAGTGCCGATCGGTGTGACCGGAACAGGTACGCCCACCAATATATTTCCAACTGGATCGATCGATCCTCTGGCTGCACGGTTGGCAGCTCTAATTCCTCAGCCGAATTCGTCAATCAATCCCGCTTTTAACTATCTTGCAGTTCCCGTGCGCAGTGAAACTCGCAACAATTTCGATGTCCGTATAGACCATACTTTTTCGCCGAAAGACTCGATTTTTGGCCGGTTCAGTTATGAAAACCAGCCCAGCTACATTCCGTCACCCTTTCAAAACGTGTTGGACGGCGGCGGTTTCTTCGATGGCCACGAAAATTTTTCTTACCGCAGCGTCGCGTTGAGCGAAACTCACATGTTCGATTCAACGCATGTGAACGAATTTCGTTTTGGATACAACCGCATCAACGCGCACCGTTATCAGAATAACTACAATGAAAATGTCTCGGCCCAACTCGACTTTCCCGGCGTGCCATATGAGCCGGGCACGTTCAACGGCGGGCTCCCAGCGCTGACGTTCAGCGACGGATCGGCGCCGGAGCTTGGTAGTTCCGGCTTTTTGCCCTCGATCGAAAAACAAAATAGTTACGTCTTTACCGACAACTTCACCTGGATCAAAGGACGCCATTCCCTAAAGTTCGGCACTGAAATTCGCTTCGAACAATTTACGATCTTTCAGCCGTCAGCTTCCCGCGGCACGGAGGATTTCAGCGCAGGTTTTACGGACAATCCAGCATCACCGGGATCAGGTGGATATGGATTCGCCAGCTTCCTGCTGGGACTGACGGATGGCGGTTCGATCGTTAATTTGCACAATGTTGACTATCATCGACAGATTTATGCCGGGTTCGTACAAGACGACTTCAAAAAGTCTGCGCGGCTCACATTCAATTTGGGGTTGCGTTACGAGCTCTACACCACGGTGAAGGCCGCCAACAACGAACAGGCCAACTTTGATTTTGGCTGCGGCTGCCTGATTGTGCCAAAGGGACAAAACGCTGTGCTGACACCGACCCTCGCCGCCCAACTTCCCATCGAGCGAAACGGATCACCCGGACTCGTCGCGCCCGACCTGCATAATTTTGCGCCGCGAGTCGGATTGGCTTACAAAATTACCGACAAGCTAGTTTTTCGCACGTCTTACGGGATTTTTTATGGTGGTCAGGAAAACGGACCGTATTCAAATCCAAGTCCGGGTTTCAATCCTCCATTCTTCGTCACGCAGTCGTTCAACATGCCTTGCTTGCTCAACATTGCCAACCCAGCGCTCTACAGCCCGAACCCAAATCTGAATATGGACTGCGCCGTTCCCGGTCTAAGCAACAATCCGGCCACCGCTCCTCCTGGGACGGGTGGCATCGCGCAGGGCTTTCCGGCGAACGCGCTGACCGATCCGAACACACCGTTGCTGTTTTCCATCAGCCCGCACATCACCACACCTTTCATGCAGCAGTGGTTTATGGGATTTCAGTACGAGCTCCCCGCAAATACAGTTTTAGAAATTTCTTATGTAGGTTCCCATGGCGCAGACCTTTTTGGTTTGTTTAACGGGAACCAAGCTGTGCCAACGGCAGATACTACAATACCGACCGCGCCCCGGCGGCCCGATCCAAATATCGACGCCGGAATCGATACGCTTCGCTCTAACTTGTTTTCAAACTATAACGGCCTGCAAGTACGTCTCGAGAAGCGATTTTCGCACGGCCTACAATTTGAAGCTTCCTACACCTACAGTCACGCGCTGGACGACGCTTCCGACGCCAGCCTAGGTTCGCAGAATCAAGGCGATTTTCGTTTGCAGACCGCCCCTTACTTGGAATACGGCAATGCTGATTTCGACATTCGTCATCGCTTCGTTCTTAGCTACATTTATAGCCTTCCATTTGGAAACGGCCAGCGCTTTGGCGGAGATGCAACCGGTTTTAAGAATCAATTAATCGGAAACTGGCAGATCACCGGGATCGTTTCAGCGCAGACCGGAAACTGGTTTACTCCTACCGATGACCTGGTGAACATTTCAAATTCCGACTGCGGCGGCGGAGTTTTTAATTGCGCGCGCCCCAACGTTATTTCGAATCCAAACGGCAAGCCGTGCATTCCAGGCACACTGTTCAACACCTGCGCTTTCGTTCCCAACATGGTTTACGGAACTTTTGGCGACGCGGGACGAAACATCATTCTCGGCCCCGGCACGCAGAACTGGGACATGTCGTTCATAAAAGAATTTCCCGTTCATGAACAAATGCACTTCGAATTTCGGGCGGAACTGTTCAACATCTGGAACCATCCGAATCTTACGTTCGCCGATGAGATGACGACGAATGAGAATTTTTCCATTGAGCGCGGAACCACACAGTTCGGATATGCCACAGCTTCGCGAGCCCCGCGACTAATTCAGTTTGCGCTGAAATTCTACTTCTAACTTTCTGTGGGGCGCGGGCGGAAACTCGGCGGGGTGACTTACGGGACGTTCGTCTCGCGGAGTTGGTTCCTAGTGCTCAAAAGGCGAAAAAGCTTTAGGGCTGTTTTTGGGCTCGATGATTCGGAAGGTTCGGCGTTATTTTCGGAATAATGAATTCCTGTATGATGTTGCTCGCTGCGGCTCCTCCGATTCCAATCAGCTCGTTTTCAAATACTAATCCAGCTCCACGATCCTTCGGAGGGTAATAAGCATTAGAGATGCCGCCCGAGGCTAGACCTCCGAGAATTCCCGAATAATAAAACTGCCAGTGTCCGTTGTCACCCCTGCAAATCACTGACATGGCGATCGCGTATAAGAGTCTCGACCGCACACTTCCCGTCCCCTTGTAGAAGTAACGGGGATCCTGCTTCATCAGGGACGGAAACAAGGCGTCACCCAGAAAGGTGGCTGTGACCGTATCAGCGAAGTTCGCTCCATAGCGCTTGCCGTAGCCTTGCGCACCTTGCCCGTACCCGCTGAAATTATTCTCCGCTTGCTGAAGTCCGGCCGTAGCTCCGACGATTACGAACGTGACTGGATCGATGGTTGTCTTCCAGGCGAGCTCGAACTTTTGTTTCGGCGTCAGTGGAACCGCATCTGGAATATAGCTGACATAAAAATTCGGAATAATGCCCAGCACTCGCTGCTTTTCTTGCTCCTTGATTTGCTCTTCCGCCAATTCCACCGATTGCGGTCCGACATGTACCTCAGTCACTTCGGTGGCAACCGATAAAGCGATTGGCGGGACGATATAGACGCCTCCCGGCATCAGAATTCCGGAAGCTTTTTGCGTAGCGAAGCCTGGCAGACTAACCGTGAGCTGAAAAGTGCCCGGGGCTACGTTTGTGAACGAGAATTGGCCGTCGTTATTTGACAACGCATCACGGCCGGAAGATTGGCCTTCAGCGGTAAGTGTAACTCGAGCACCGGCAACAACCGCGCCAGTCTGATCCAAAACAGTTCCAGTCACATCGCCGGGGAACCGTTGGGTGGGTTGCTGCTCGGCTGTAGGAGTTGGCGCGTACATTAACGGAGCGTTCGGCAAAGTGCTCCGGTCTTCGGGAACCGAACCAGACTGCTGAGACTGTGCCAAAGTGGAACCGGCCCATACCAATACGGCTAAGGCCAGCCCGGTTAAGTGCCCGGTTTGGCGAAGCCGGTTTGGGCCCTTTAGACTTAACCAGTTCTCGAATAATCCCTTATGCCGGTGGTCCACGTCTTTCAGTTTATACCTTTCCTTCTGGGGTCAAATGATAGTTGCCATTGGATTTGCGAGAACCAAACTGCTTATTCTCGGTAACTTGGAGTACGGGACATCTTATAGGGATGCTTGGATGGAAGAACCTATGCGACGTAGGCGTGTTTGAGGGTCCGGATGCGAGGGGAGAAGTACGAGCCAGAACAGATACCTGCCCCTAACTGCAAATCTGAGTTGCGATTAACCGGCCGCCCGGGCTAACTAGCGTTTGCGAGATTCTTGTGCGCAATCCCAGCAGTCCCGGGCGATCGCCCAGTCTAATGTAGGTAGATGAAGTTCAATCCAGGAGTAGTGCCCCAGTGTCCCAGCAGCCGCGGCTTGATGTGTTCCAGTTTCAGCGGCTCGCGCAACAGCGGATTTGCGTACAGATAAATTTGGCCCACAGAAAGATAATTCGCCGCGCGCCAATACGCGTGCATCTTGCGCAATTCTTCGGTTGATAAAGGCTGCTCCCCGGTAGGAACTTTCGAAGGTTCTGGCGCTACAGAAGCCATGGCTATGCCTCCTGCTATCTGGTCGCCTGGAACCAAGAAGATATCTTACTGTAACGTGGCGGACCCTTTGCATTACGATTCCGTTACATCGGAATCCCTGTATGTATGCAATAGAAAGTCGCGGAGTTCGCTGAAAAGGTCACTAATATAGGGCCAACGCGATGAAGCGAATAGCGTTCAAATG
The DNA here is from genome assembly GCA_963838475.1 of uncultured Acidobacteriota bacterium. GTDB lineage: Bacteria > Acidobacteriota > Terriglobia > Acidiferrales > UBA7541 > Palsa-295. The sequence continues at coordinate 1,407,556 of CAWIRJ010000001.1, read as the reverse complement.
TTACAATGCAGCTAAGGAATGCGCCCGTAGCTCAGTTGGAAAGAGCGTCTGCCTTCTAAGCAGAGGGTCGGGGGTTCGAATCCCTCCGGGCGCGCCACCTTATTGACCTGTGGGAACCGACCGCCAACCGGGACCGCGCAGAACACGTCCAGATTTCGTATCGGTGAGCTTGCCGTGATCATACTCGAGCTGACCGTTGACTAGGACATAATCCACACCTTCAGAAAGCTTGGTCGGTTCGGTGTAGGTTGCGCGATCGATGATAGTTGCCGGATTGAAGATCGTGATATCCGCGTAAAAACCAATCTTGATCAGACCTCGATTCGTTAGATGCTCGCGCTGTGCGGGCATTGATGTGATTTTCCGAATGGCTTCCGGAAGCGCCAGCAGATGTTCGTCACGGACGTAGTGGCCGAGAAAGCGAGGCATTGTTCCAAAAGCGCGCGGATGCGTGTGAGGCTCAAAAAGAGGGCCGTCCAGCGAAAGTTCGCCTGCGTCGAGACAGAGCGAGGTCCATGGCTGCTTAAGTGCGTACCGTAAGTCATCCTCGCCGGCTATGAAATAAAGAGCGCCTGTTTGAGCCTTGTCTGCGAGGATGAAATCGAACAAAGCATCAAGCTCCGGTTTATTTTCGGCCTTCGCCATTTCTGCCACTGTTTTCCCGTCATATTTCTTCAACGATGCATTTACTACTCCGGAGATGAGAACTCCCGAACCTCCTCCGCTATCCAGATAGAGGTTTTCCCAATCCTGATGGTCAGTGGCCATTTCGGTTTTGAGACGCTCGCGGATTTTCGGATCGGCCAGTCGTTCAAGAAATTTGCTGGCGCCCCCATTAGCCATCCACGGTGGTAAACAAGAAGCAAGAGCTGTGCCGCCGGCGACCCACGGGTATGCATCCGCGCGAATATCGAGACCGGATTCCCGCGCTGCGTCAATCTTCTCGACAACACGCGGCATGGAACCCCATCGCGACTTGCCAATGACCTTGAGATGAAAAATTTCGACAGGCAAGCCGCCTTCGCGTCCGATGCGAATCGCTTCATCAATAGCCTGCATTTCACTGGCGCCTTCGCTTCGCATGTGTGTGCCATAGATGCCGCCATATTGACCGGCAACCGTGGCGAGAGCGATCAGCTCATCTGTTTTCGCGTAATGGCCGGGAGGATAAATCAGCGCGGTGGAGACCCCCAGGGCACCATCCTTCATTGCGTCGGCAACCATGGATTTCATCTGCTCGAGTTCTTGCGGAGTCGGAGCTCGGTCGTCATCTCCAATGACGGCCTCGCGCACTTGTGCGGCGCCGACATACGTGCCGATATTTAGTGGTGTGCCAGATTTTTCGAGGCGTCTAAAGTAACCGTCCAGCGTCGTCCAATCGATGGCGAGATGATACTGATCGAGGAATGGCTTCATGGGGTCCACGGTCTTGGCGTTCTGCGGCGCAATAGACCCGCCTTCGCCGGTAATTTCCGTGGTAATTCCTTGAGAAAGCTTGCTCAGCGAGCGATTGTCAATGAGCAATGGAATCTCCGACTGGCCGAGCATATCTATAAATCCCGGTGAAACCACTCTTCCAGTAGCATCGATAACCTTTTTCGCGTGTCCATTATCGAGCTTTCCAATCGCCGCGATACGATCGTTCGCTATTGCTATATCCGCGGAATACCATGGACCGCCCGCTCCATCCAGAATGCGGCCGTTCCGTATGATCACGTCATATTCGCCGGCGTCTGGTTGGGTTGCCTGTGCGCGCGAACGCGACGCAGTGTAAAGTCCTCCAGCGGCTATCAGAAATATCGAGATACCAATAGACCATTTCTTGTTCATCGTGTCTCCGTGAACGCTATACTCTCAAGCGAAACGACAGCTGCAATCATCGCTCATTCATTTCATCGAAGGAGCTGGTTCCGCTGCTCTCTTAAATTCCAGGTGGTCGACGGTAAATGAAGCGACGTTTCCGTCGTTGTCCAGGCAGAATGTCAGACGCGTCTTTCCACCAAATTTCACCACAAATGTATCGTACTGGAAATGATCGAGGTCCGATTTGATGGAATGAAAATGAAGGGCTAGCTTCTGATTTTCCGACACGATCTCGGCGTCCCCATACTCCGAATTCGTGTAGGTTCCCACATAGGCTGTGAGATCACGCGAAGGATGCGTTCCCGGTGTTTTCTTTGACTCCCAAGATGCTTCTTGAGACTTTTCCTCGGCTTTAAAATCCGAGTCAAGTTTCTTGAAGTGAGCGTCCCATCCGGCATCTGGCAGGCCTAACAAACGATCGGCGATCTGATAACTCAAGACCTGCCGGTAGAAACTTCCTAAATTGATAACGACAAAATAGGCCGTGTGAATCTCAGGAATCAGAACAACCATGGTTGAAAATCCGTCGATGTCGCCGGCGTGAAGAACCAATTGGTGTCCGCGATACTGCTGCACAAACCAGCCCAGACCGTAGCTGAGTTGCGTCGAATCAGGGAAAAATACCGTAGGAATTTCGCCTTCCGAGTCGATCACCATTTGTGGAGACTGCATCTCGCGCACATTTTTTTTGGAAATCAGCTGCTTGCCGTCGTACATGCCATCATTGAGCTGCAGCGTCATCCATTTGGCCATGTCGCGTGCGCTTGAATTTATCGAACCGGCAGGACCCGCATTATCAATGTTGTGCCACGGGATGACCTTCACCGAACCATCGGGATTCTCTTCGTGTGGCGAGGCGTGGTCGGACGATTTTTCCGCGTCGGTTGAGCTGGTGTCCGAGCCGTTCATTCCCAGCGGCTGAAAAATCCTGGTGCGAACGAAATCATCCCAGGTGCTATGCGCGACCTGCCCCACTGCGTAACCGGCTGCAACGTACATCATGTTTTGGTATTGAAACTTTGTGCGAAAACCGGCATTGGGGTGGGCGTAGGCCAATCGGCGAATGAGCTCTTCACGCGAAGCCTCCGGATAAACGTACCAAAGCAAGTCAGTGGACGGTACGCCAGTGCGATGAGTTAGAAGGTCGCGGATGGTAACATTCTCATCAGCGAGTGAGTCCTGCAGGTGGAAAAATGGAATGTACTCATCCACCTTGCCGTCCCACTGCATTTTTCCTTCGTCCACCAGAATGGCAATCGCCGCAGAGGTGAAGGCCTTGGTGCACGATCCAATGTCGAACAGCGTATCGGGCGTGACCGGATCGCTCTTGCCGAGCTCACGGATGCCGAACCCTTTCATGTAAACAATTGACTGGTCTTTCACAATGGCCACCGCTGCGCCGGGCACCTTCCACTCCTTCATGGAAGAATTGATGGAGGCGTCCAGCGATGACCAATCGGATCTTTCCTGTGCGAGACAGGCCGTCGATAATCCAAAGAGAAACACGACAGCCAACGTCATCCGCAAGCTGCATGACCGCGTTTTCATCTCTGCTCCTGACTGTGCATAAAATGACGACCAAAGAAGTCGTCTGTTGTTCCAAAGAACGTGGGCGGGCCCTACAAAAGCACAAGCCGAAATGTTGGTGGACTTATCATCATCCCCGCACAGACCAAGATGCCCCGTAGCATGAGAAATGAACGTTTCATAATCAAATCTCAATGAGAATTAACTGCAATCTATTTGTGCGCTGCCAGTTTGTCAAGCTATTTTGCCGCGCAATATCACACGTCTTACCATGTGAAACAGGTGATGCAATATTCTAGCGTGCTCATTACGTATGCTCGAAGGTTAAGATAAACCTGCCTTGACATCCCGACGAACTTGGTCAATGCTTTGCCAGGATGCCGAAAACAACTGCAGCCAACAAAGACAGAGTTCCACGGGCGAGTCTGGGTGAACTGATCGGGAGGCTCACCAGAAAGCGCCAGGAAGTCATTCGCCCCGTTCTCGAGAATCCCCGCGAGTTCGTCCTGCTAAGTGTGCGGAGCATGGCCGATAAGCTGAACTCAGATCCCGCCACAACCGTGCGGATCGTCCGGCGCATGGGCTTTCCAAGTTATCGGGAGTTCCAGAAATTCTTGCACGACCTGTCGATAGCTCACGCAACTTCCTTCGACTTGATGCGAACGGGCTCCACGCGCGATGGAAATATACCGTCGTATGCGCGCGAGTCGCTCGAGCAGGACTCGAAGAATTTGCAGGCGTTACGAAACAGCCTTGAATACTCGCGCATCGAGAAATTAATTCGCAGAGTATATAAGGCCAACCGCATCCTGCTCATTGGCGGAGACTTGGCTTCGTCACTTGTGACCTATTTCGAATACCACCTGGCGCTTCTTGGTTTCACCATACTCACAGCCACCACGCCCGGCCGCACAGCACATTTGGTCAGAATGCTTGGCCGTCGCGACCTGGTTTTCGCTCTAAGCTTTCGCCGGGGGCTGCGCCAAACAGTAGAAGGAATACAGCAAGCGAAAGCGCAAAAGGCTTATTGCGTGGGGATCACCGATACTTTCGTTTCACCCGTGGCTCGTTTTTGCGATGAATCCTTTATAGCTTCCGTTGAAACAACATCGTTCGGTGCTTCCTATTCCGCGCCAATGGCTCTTCTAAACGTCATCCTAGTCGCATGTGCAAACTATCGCCGATCGCGAACATTGGCTCTGATGCGCGAAGCGGATAAGGAACAACGTCTGGGCTTCCGCTGGTACGAGACCTAGCTGAAATTCATGGCTGATTCTACCAACGTCTCGCCTGCCCCTTCTAAAACGCTGCTTCACGAGTTGAGTTTACGCGACGCCACGGCTATCGTGGCTGGAACAGTAATCGGTTCGGGCATTTTCCTGGTGCCCTATAGCGTTGCGAACCGACTTTCATCGTTTAGCGCCGTGCTTCTGGTGTGGGTTGTGGGGGGACTTCTAAGTTTATTTGGCGCGCTGGCTCTGGGAGAACTAGGAGCAGCATTTCCGGGCGCGGGCGGCCTGTATGTGTATCTGCGCCACGCCTACGGGAGGCCGATTGGCTTCCTGTATGGCTGGGGTTTGCTGACGCTAATTCACTCCGGCAGCATTGCCACGCTGGCAGTCGCTTTCCGCATTTATCTGGCTCAGGTGTTTCCGCTTACGATATTTCAACAAAAAGCCGCAGGGATTATTTGTATTCTCGCGCTCACCGCCGTGAATTGCCTCGGCGTAAGATCGGGGAAGGGATTACAAAACTTACTGACTCTTGCAAAGTTTGGCGGTTTGGGGCTGATGATTGGAATTTTGTTTCTGTGGGGACACAGTCGGCTGTTGGCCGCATCGTTTCTCGCGACGTCACCTTTCAAATTGCAGCCTGCGCACTTCGGGATTGCGCTGGTAGCAGTCCTCTGGGCCTATGAGGGATGGCACGTTGTGTCGTTCACGGCTGGTGAATTCAAAAATGCTCAGCGCGATTTGCCGCGAGGGCTTTTCTACGGCACGCTGCTCGTGGTTATCACATACATCAGCACAAATGTTGCCTACTACTGCGTTTTGACCCCACATCAGATTCAGAATACCGAGCGAGTGGCGGCAGCGGCGGTCAGTTCAGCGCTAAGTCCCGCGGCCGCAAATTTTGTGTCGGTGTTGATCCTTGTTTCCATTGCTGGAGCCACGAACGGAATGATCCTCACCGGCCCTCGCGTCTACTACGCGATGGCCAGAGAAGGACTCTTCTTCCCAGGTTTCGGGGCACTTAGTTCGCGATTCCGCGCCCCGGTCTTGGCCATAGTCATCCAAGGACTGTGGGCCGCAGGTCTAACGCTGTTGGGGACGTTTCAAGAGCTTTTCACTTACGTAATTTTCACCGCGTGGATATTTTACGGACTGGCTGTCGCTGCTGTGATTGTGATGCGCATTCGGCGCCCGGACCTGCCCCGCCCGTTCCTAGCGCCCGGATATCCTTGGCTTCCCATTTTATTCGTACTAGCCGCGTTCGGAATTACACTAAGCGCTGTCATATCTTCACCACTGCACGCTCTTTTCGGTATCGGTCTCGTTCTTTCCGGATTGCCATTTTACGCGATCTTTCTCGCCCGGACTCGGATGAAGGACGCACCACAGTCCGTGGAAATCTCAGCGCACTAAAGAGCGAGTCTTACGGCAACTTATAGTAATCCGGGAATGCCGGAACTTTCGGCTTTGGCAACGGATGCTCGTTGAGTTCCTGCAAAGCTGTCTCCACAGCTTTCTGGAGTTGAGGGTCACGGCCTTCGCGCCAGAGTTTCGGATCCATTTCAACTTCAATGTCTGGCGCGACGCCTTCATTTTCAATGCCCCAATGCCCTTCGGTTGTAAAAAACGCAAGGCTGGGCGCGGTCACACTTCCGCCACCGATGAACGAAGGATATCCGGTGATGCCGACTTCCCCACCCCACGTGCGTTCGCCAATCAAAGGCCCAAGTCCGACATGGTGAAAAAACCACGGAATAAGATCGCCGCCAGAGCCGGCATACTGGTTAATCAGCATGACCTTCGGACCGAAAATAGCCTGATTTGGTTCGTTCATCGGAGCGCCATCGGGGGTGTACCAGTAATTCCAGAGCTTGCGCTGTAGGTACTGAATAATGTAGTCGGCGGCTTGTCCTCCGCTGTTGAATCGATCGTCCATGATCACGCCCTCTTTGCCGACCTGGGCAAAGAAGTAGCGATTGAAACTGGTGAACCCTCCGGTAGCCGTATCCGGCAAATACACATAGGCGATCCGCCCGCCGCTTAATTGGTCAACTTTGCGAATGTTGTCTTCCACCCAATTGCGATGGCGCAAGGATATTTCCTCTGGTATGGGAACAACGATTACATCGCGCGAGTTTGTACCATCCGGATCTGGTCCAACTTTGATAGGGACTTGTTTACCTGCGGTGTTTAAAAAGAAACTGTATACATCGTCGGTATCATGGAGTTCCCGCCCGTTTACGGCTAGCAAATATTCGCCCTCTTTGACATCCACGCCTGGTTCTGTAAGGGGCGCGCGAAGGCCAGGATTCCAATTTTCGCCGCTGTAGATTTTAGCGAAGCGATACCGTCCATTTTCAGTCCGATAATCTGCACCGAGTAATCCGACACTTATTGACGGGCCATGCGGAATATCTCCACCTTCGACAAACGTATGTCCGGTGCAAAGTTTTCCAAGCATTTCCAGGAACAGATAATTCAAATCGGCGCGGCTGACGATTCCCGGAAGAAAGGCACCATATTGCTTTTCAGCGGCACCGATATCGAGTCCGACATAATTCGAAGCGTAAAAATAGTCGCGCTCGATACGCCAAGCCTCGTGATACATCTGCTTCCATTCTTCAGGAGGCGCGACGGAAACTTCCATCGCATCCATATTTAGCAGGCCTTCCTCGGGCTTTAGAGGCGCAGCCGTCGAACCAATGCCCCACTTCGGACCTTGGCGGAATAAGTACTTTTCGCCATTAAAAGACAGGCGAAAATCGTCAAGCCCGGATGCGAGCGGCATCGGCTTTCGATCGGAAACGGTAAACTTCAGCAAGGTCATTTCACCCGGACCGCCAAGCGACGCTGTTCCCGATTTTGCCTGTTGAATAAAAACCTCGCCTTCTTTACCTGCGGATAGGCCCGAATAGTTAGCCGGAGGCAAAGGCAACGATAAAATGCGCTGACTTATGCCGTCGAAATCGATTTCCACGCTGTTCGTGGAGGCTTTGCTTTTATTGTCTTTTTCTGGTGGCGTTTTTTCCTTTTCGGGAGCGTTCGCAGCTTCAGAAGCAGCTACCTTCTCTTCATCGCTCTCTGGTCTGAACGGCGAAGGAATTCCCTTGCGCAATACAATCAGATAAACGCTTCTGTTAACCTGATGACCGTCACTGGACATATCCAAGAGAAATTGCGCGGGCCCGGCATTCGTGCTGGCAGTGAAGTAGAGATACTTGCCGCCCTTATCGAATGCCGCATACTCGGCATCGCTCATTCCATCGGTCACTTGGGTCGTTTTATTGGAGCCTAGTGAGTAAACGAAGACCGCGCGCATGTGATTGGCGAGGATTTTCGTGTAGGTAATCCAACGGCTGTCCGGAGCCCACGACGGGTTAATCCCGCGTTCGAATGAAAAATAAGTATCGGTGTCGATCTTCACCGGAGTGGGATGTTCCAGGTCAAGGTACCAAAGGCTCAGATGTTTGTCGGTGTAGGTAACTTTCTTGCTGTCAGGCGACCAAGCCAAGTCAAAAAAATAGGAAGGATTATTCCCGAGGCTGATCGAGCGCGCTGGTTTCATCCCGTCCTGATCTTTAATGCACAGCTCGTAAACCCCAGACGCATCCGAAAAGTATGCAATCGATTTTCCGTCGGGCGACCATGCGGGGAGACGGTTCGCAACGCCTTGGGAATTTGTGATGTTGCGAACATCGCCTTTTTCGGCAGGCACCGTGAGGATTTGCCCGTGCGCTTCGAAAACTGCGCGTGCGCCAGTAGGCGAAATCCCTATATTCAAAACATGGTCCGCGACTTTCTCGAAATGCGTGCGAATTTCCGGAAAATCGCCGCGTATCTCGACATGGACCTCGCGTTCATGGCCGCTTTCAAGATCGTAGAGATGTAGGGAGCCGAATTGCTCGTACACGATTGCGCCGGGGCCGGCGGATGCGGACATGATATCCATGCCATGATTATCGATGACGCGCGACACGTTCTTAGAATTCGTATCGTAGACCCACATGGTAATCGGCTCGGTGCGCGCGGACAGAAAATAAATCTTGTTTCCAATCCAAATCGGGTTGAAGTCACTCGCGTTTTCGTGTGGAACTTTGATCACTTCCGAGTCTTTCAGATTTGCGATCCAGACTTGCGGCGCCAGCCCGCCGTGGTAATGAGCCCAGTACGCGTGAACAAGAGCATCCCCAAGGAAGAACAGTTCGCGCGGCAGCGGTGTGTAGGCCAGATGAGTGCCGTCCGCATCGTAAGAACCCTGGTAACCCATCGGCAGCGGAACCAGCCTTGCGGGACCGCCACTGGTCGAAACCGTATATAGCTGCTCGTAACGGGGAGAAAAGTTTTCGCGTGACGAGCGGAAAAGCACACCCTTGCCGTCCGGGGTCCAGCCTTCAGCGATGTCAGGTCCCGGAGCGTAAGTAAGCTGGCGCGGCTCGCCGCCTTCGGCCGGCATTACGTAGACGTCACGGTTGCCACCATATTCCGCAGTAAATGCAATCCACTTGCCATCAGGTGAAAAGTGCGGATTTGATTTCTGTCCTGCTCCACTGGTCAGCTGTAACGCTACGCCTCCTTCGCGACTTACACTCCAGAGTTCGCCCCCGTAAGCAAATACGATGTGCGACGCGTTCAACGTGGGCGCTTGCATCAACAGCGGCTTTTCGCCTTGCGCCTTAACCACGGCACTTGTGAGAAGAACCAGACTCAGGAATGCGAATAACCTTTTCATGCCTGACCTCCGTCAGTTATCGAAGCAATGAATTTGTGCCGCAGAAACTGTCGTCTCGCATCCAGATAAACGGTTCAGTGAGAAATGACGGGCAGCTCGATACTCGAAGAGAATTTCTTCGACAAATAGATTCGCTGCGTTGCTTTTTGGTAGTCCGCCGCCACTGCTTCAAAAATATTTGGCACGTACTTCTGGGGGTTGCGGTCGATGATCGGGAACCACGTGCTTTGTACTTGCACCATGATCCGATGTCCCTTCAGAAACACATGGTCGTTCGTGTGAAGATCAATTGTGTATGGCGTCACTTCATTTGCGACGATCGGCTCCGGCTTCTCGAAGCTCTTGCGGAAGCGTCCTCTGAAAACTTCATCGGCAATCATGAGTTCGTATCCGCCCATCTTTGGCTCTGGTTCATATTTTTCAGGATAAACGTCGATTAATTTCACGATCCAGTCGCTGTCAGTGCCGCTAGTTGACGCAAAAAGATGCGCAACGATGTCGCCGGCCACGGAAATATCTTCGGATAGAGCGTCCGTTTCCCAGGTGAGCGTGTCCGGCCGCTGATTTACAAAACGCTGATCTTCCAACAGCCAGGTATACCAACGGCTTCCAGCAGAATACGTTTCTTCCACCGGTCTTTGCCGGTAAGGGATAGGGTTTGCGGGATCCGAAATATAGCTTTCAAATTCGTCAGAAGTTCCGGAGGGCTGATCGAACGATAGCTTGCCACCAGCGCTGAAGTAGAGACTTCGCCTTTTCACGCCATCTGCGGGCGGCCATGCATCCCAGGATTTCCACGAATTTGCGCCGGTCTCAAACGTCACCACTTTGTGCGCGGGAGGTGCGCCCTTGTCTTTCAGCCAGTAGGCAAACCAAGGAGCCTGAATATGCTCGCGGAAATATTTGCTCGTATCGCTGCCGAAATCGATGTTGCCAAGTTTCGTGCCGCCCGTTCGCTCCCACCCGCCATGATTCCATGGACCGACCGCTAGATAGTTGTTGTGGTTTGTATCGCTTTTTTCCAGTATTTCGTAAATTGTTACCGGGCCGTAGAAATCTTCCTGATCCCACCACCCGCCAACGTTCAGGTTTGGAACTTGCAGCTTCAGGTCTTTGAAATAACTTGCGAATGACTGCTTTTGCCAAAACTCGTCATAGTTCGGGTGAGCGACGAAATCGTTCCACGTTGGCAAGGAATTGTGGAAATACAATTTGTTCGCATTAGAAAGCGGTCCTAGCGCGAGATACCATTCAAATGTGTCGTACCTGTCGAATTGAAACTGGAAATTTGTCTTGCCTGTTTCCATGAGGGCGGCGTACTCGAAGCCATAGCTCAGGCGGAATGCTCCGTTGTGATGAAAATCATCGCCTAGGAACATGTCCGCTGGTGATGCCTGCTCCGAAACGGCTTTAAGCGCCGGGTGCGGCTCCAACAGAGACATCGCCGTCAACCATCCTCCGTACGAGATTCCCACTTCGCCCGCTCGTCCATTGTTGTTCGGAACATTTTTAATCAGCCAATCGATGGTGTCGTAGGTATCGGTGCCTTCGTCGATCGAGCGCGGATCTTTTCGATCGCGTGCCGGCCTCTGCATTACAAATGTTCCTTCCGAGCCATACCTTCCACGGATGTCCTGCAAAACGAAAATGTACCCGTCCGCAAACATTTCTGTGTAAAGGCCCAAGTGTTGGGAGTAGCCCTGCTTGTCATCTCCTAAGCCATAGGGACTTCGCGTCAAAAGAAAAGGTAGAGGTTCTTTGGCGTCTTTCGGAACGTAGATTTCGGTGTGAAGCTTCACACCATCGCGCATGGGGATCATTGCATCGGTCTTATTGAACATCGAACTGTAATCGGGCCGCTGCGGCGATTCCTGTCCGCGCGCTCGAAAAGCCGGCACCAGGATCGCGAGTGCAGCCATGCTTGCGAAAAATACTTTAGAGAGCGCTCGCGTCATCAGTTCTTTTTTCTCCGCAACGAAAGCTAAAAGTTCAAATTAAAATTCAACAAATCCCACGTCAGCATGAGCCACGCCATGCCAACACACGCGAGCGCAACCAAAGCGTCTGCAAACTTGGCCCAGAGCCAGCGCCCTCGATCCGACCAAGAACGGTAAGCGTTATAAATCGCAACCAACGCCCCAAGGCAGCCTAAAACACCGATAATCTGGATGAGATGAATCGATGGATCAAGGCTCTCAGAAAGAACGCCGGAATTCAGGCGGCTGGCCAAAATAATCCAAGCCAGAATAAACACTATGTCGATCGCGCAAACAATTTTCACCAGGAAGCGCAAGCGGCGATCCCGCGGGCTGAGGTTGAGCTTTTGCCCATAGTGTTTGCGGACGAGACCCGCAATGGGCCACGAAATTAAGACAAGCAACAACAAAACAACGCTCGCGATGAAAAGAAATGAATTAAACCCTTTGCTTTCCAATCCACCCACGGGCTGAAAGACAAAGAATGGAAAATCTATTGAGAGAACCATCCGGCCGGTTGCATCGCGACGGAATCCGACAAGGTCCTGCCCGTTTTTTTGTCGAAATAGAAAAGGCCCAACTTCTTGCCAATGAATCAATTCTCCGGCAGAGTCCTTAAGGGGATCAATCCGAATCCCTCCATCCGGATCCGGGAATACTTTCAACTGACCCAACATCGAGGTGACCTTCAAAATATTGGTCTGCGAACGACGGCTGGATTTGTAGTAACCGCTGACGGTCTGAACGTCGGCTTTGGGATCCGCCACAGGCGCCGCCGGCGGCGGTGTATAAGGGAAATAGCGGTCCAGAATCTTATTCCATAACTCTGTACGGCTACTGATCTCGCTCTTGCCCGCACTGTTGTAGGATACGAAAAAACCGATGCCTTGGTCCGGGATCAAGTGAAGGTCACTATGGAAGTAATCTGTGTCTCCAGCGTGACCGATGATCCGATGACCGTTCCGCGTTTCTTCGTAAAAACCCAAGCACATGCCGTTGAGCGCAGGATTATAGCCAAACTGGCGCGAGTGCATTAGCGCGACGGTTTCCGGCTTCAAAATCCGTGCGCCTTCATATTGCCCGTCCTGCAAATGAGCAATTATGAAATGTGAAATGTCCGCTGCCGAAACGGCAGAGCTGCCCGCCGGGAAGGCTTGTACAAATTCATAATCCTTAGCCGGCTGCGACGCAACGCTGTAGCCCGATGACATCAACGGTTTCAACGCATCCGGCAAGGGCTGAACGAATGTCGAATGCGTCATGTCCAGAGGCTTCAGAATGTGTTGCTCAATGTAATCGTTGAACGGCTGTCCGGACACCCGTTGCACGATGTAACCAGCTATTGAGGTGGCGTAATTTGAATAAGCCGGGACTTCTCCCGGAGGGAAAATCCGGGCGGGCATGTGCACTTTCAAATATTCGTCGAGCGGCTTCATATCGCCGGCGTCTTTCACAAAAAGATCCTTGGCCGTTTCCTGAAACCCGGAAGTGTGCGTCATGATGTTGCGCAGGGTAATGGGTTTGCCAAACGCAGGCGGAATCTTGAAGTCCAGATAATCGTTTACATCGCGATCGAGGTCCAACTTCCCTTCTTCCACGAGTTGCATCACCGCGGTCCATGTAAATAATTTCGAAATGGAGCCGGGGCGGAAAAGAGTGCCATCTGGAGTTACCGGTTTCTTTGTCGCCACATCCGCATAGCCATAACCCTTCGCAAACAAGACTTTGCCGTCCTTGACGACCAAAACGACCGCACCGGCGATGTTGCCCCGCTCGAGCTGAAGCGGCACGATTCCGTCGACGAAAGCGCGCAAGTCCGGTTCCGTCATCGCAGGTGTGGACGCGGGCGATGCAGCCTCGTTCGGAGTTTGCGGAACTACTTTCACAGTTTTCGTTGTTGGCCCTTGCGCCCACGAAGAACCAAGGATTAAACAAAAAAAGACAGCCGCAAACGTCGTGGCGCGCATGCCAGTGCTGGACCGCAAGCCGTTTTTTGGACGAATCGACGCGGCTGGGTTTGCTGTTTTTGTTCTCCCAGCGGAGACCGATCTAAGAAACATCTGCGTCACCTCTTGGTCTTTCAAAATCGCGTAACAGCCTTTAAACGGCGCTCGTTGAAGTCGTCAAACTGCCAATAGCAACTTCCTCCGATCGAACCGTCAACTTTTCCACTCGATCGGTTCGAACACGAAAACCAATTCCGGGCTCAGTTGGGACTGCAATGGTGCCGCGCGAGCTGACTACCACTTCAGGATCGATAATGTCTTCACTCCAATATCTTTGGCTGGCGGAAACATCACCGGGCAACGTAAATCCAGGCAGCGAAGACATCGCAATATTGTGCGCGCGGCCGATGCCGGTCTCGAGCATGCCACCGCACCAAACAGGAACCTTTTGCCGAAGGGCGAGCGCCTGAATCTCGCGAGCCTGAGAAAATCCTCCAACCCGGCCGAGCTTAATATTGATAATGCGGCAAGAGCCTAGTTCCAGCGCATGTCGGGCATCCGTGACGCTAGCAATGGACTCGTCCAGGCAGAGTGGCGTGCTGAGCTGCTGCTGCAGTCTTGCGTGATCCACTAAATCGCCCGGAGCCAGGGGCTGCTCAATCATAAGGAGGTTATAGCTATCGAGTTCCTTCATCAGCGCGGCGTCGCGATCAAGTGAATATGCGGCGTTGGCATCCACAGAGAGGACGATGTCCTTATATTGGGAACGCACTGCTTGAACCAATTTCAGATCTTGCCCTGGCTTGATTTTTATTTTTATGCGCTGATAACCACTGGCGAGCTCTCGCGCAATTATTTCGAGCAACTCATCCGTGCTTGGTTGAATTCCTATCGAAACGCCGCAAGCGATCTCGGTCTGTGTACCCCCCAGATGCTTCCAAAGGGGTAAACCGAGTCGTCTGGATTCCAAATCCCAAAGTGCAGCTTCCACCGCGCCCTTCGCCATTTGATTTCCGCGAATCGGCGAAAGCGTTTGGAACACATTATCGGCCTGTAAACCCTGCGAGCCGAGTAACGGAGCAATATGTTTCGCGATGATGATCCATGCCGTGTCGATTGTTTCCTCGCTGAAGAGCGGAGCTTCCATCGCCACGCATTCGCCATAGCCCGCAGCGCCGCTGTTATCGATCGCTTGAACGATCAGCACTCGACGGTTTGTAGTTCTCCCGAAGCTGGTTTCAAACGGATGCTTCAGCGGCAAATTCAACTCGCGAAGTATCAGCCGGTCCAGTTGAAGTCGCGACACGATGCTTTACCTTTAAATTCGAAGAAGGAAATTGCCCTCTTCTAGTTTTGTGTACCCGCTCACGATCTGCGAAAGATCTGCGTCGATAGCGGCTAAAAATTCAATTTCAACGCGAACTGGATAACTCGCGGAGAGACAACCGTACTGTTGATAACCCCAAAAGTCGGCATCTCGGATAAAGTCTGTGGATTAGCGAACTGGGCGTGATTAAATAAGTTAAAAAACTCCGACCTAAACTCCAAATTTCTAGCTTCGCTCGAACCGATCGGCGTCCGCTTGATAATTGCAAAGTCGAAGTTCACCTGATCGGGACCAGAAGCAACCCCGGGCTTGGCATTTCCAAAAGCAGTGGCTCCATCGGCGGAGATAACCGGAGGAGTTGTGAAACACGCCGTATTGAAGTAACCGCCAAGCTTGCTCTGCACTGATCCCGGAGTCACTAGCTGGCTGTTGCTACATCCTGGGGCAATCTGTGCAGGAGCCGGATTCAAACCTCCTCCGGTGATTCCAAAAGCGTTATTCGGATCGTAGATCGTGAGTATGAGTGGCTCGCCGGATTGAATCGTGGTGACGCCTGAAACTCCCCAGCCCGATAGCGCGCGTCCCCGCAAGGAAAACTCATTCGCCGGCTTGGGAAAGTCATAAACGTAGCTGATCACGAGCCTTTGCGGCCGGACGAATGTGTCGGGACCGTAACGAGAGGCGGGATCATTCTGGTTGCCAACGAGATTTGCGCCCTGAGCGGTTGCCGAGCTGTAACCACTGGCATCTGTCAAAGATCTCGCCCAGGTGTACGCCACAAGGAACTGCAGCCCGTGGCTGAATCGCTTGTTCAAGCTTACTTCGAGCGCGTTGTACCACAAAGCTCCTTCGGTTTGGAGCTCAGTGGCATCGGTGGAGAAACCCAGGAATGGAGTGCGTTCAGTAAGGTTCGCTAGAGTGTTCGTCGTTTGGCCGCGAATTGGCGTGACGGTCGCATCGAGCGCCTGATTGAAAGCGCGCTCTTCGGCCAGTTTCGTACCGCGTACGCCGTCGTATCCGATTTCCAATACGAGATTTCGCGCTAACTCGGTTTGGAGACTCGTGCTGTACTCTTGAATGACCGATGGCTGGTAAGAAGGTGAGAAAATCTGCGGAGCGAGGGCCGTCGCCGGCGAGTAGGCCAACGGTGAGAAATTCGGAAACGTTGGCACTGGCTGAAACGGGCTGGCAAAGGTCGTACCCGCAGGAGGAGGCTCCTCCACGCGAAAGTCCGAGAAAGGAGGAACTGCGATCAGTTGCAAGAATAACTGCCCCGTTGATCGCGCGAAGTACATTCCATAGCCGCCCCGCAGTACGAAACGATCTGTCCACGGAAGTTTGTAGGCATATCCAAGTCGCGGCCCGACTTTGTTTTGACCATCTCCGTTTATGGCCGCCGAATTCGCGGCATACGTAACCCCAAACGGCACCGGGCCTTTATAATTTGACGCAACCACAACTCCCTGCAAGGTGCCCCCGCCAGGAGGATTCGGATCCAGGAGATTGGGATTTATGTTCGAAGACCGACCTAACGAATCGCCGATATCTCCCTCATGGTCGTACCGCACTCCCAGATTGATTGTTAGCCGCGGGGTGACCTGAATATCGTCTTGAGCATAGAGATTGCCATTCGTTGCTCTCCAACCGCGATTCACAAGACCCTGTAGGTCCGCCACAAGCACAGGATTGCCGGTTAAAAAGTCCGGCATGTTGGCAAAAACGATAAGGCCTGGGAACGTGAAGTTTGTGAAATTTATTTGCTGCTTGGAGAGGCCGCCTCCGAAATGAAACGTCTGGCGACCATAAACGTAAGAGAGAGAATCCTGAAAGCTGTAGTTGTTTTGATAAACATTGAACCCTTGTCCATTCCCTCCAATAGCGAAGCCGCCTAAGACGGCAATGGAGGGATGTATGTCGTCGTTCGGCGGCGCGTCGATTCCAAGGGCGCCCAAAGTCAGGGGCCCGGCAGTTCCGCCAGGTACCGTAACTATGGGCTGCTGTGCTCCTTGCAAAGACACTGTCCGGTTATATCCGACTACAATCTGATTCACGAGGTTTGGAGAGATGACGTAAGAGTTGGATAGGCTCGCGAAACGATACTGGCTAACTATTGTCGTGGGAAAACCCGGCACGTTTCCGCCTCCCGTGCCCGCATTCGTGGTGAAATTATTTGCAAGATCGTTATTCGCCCAAAAGAACCGGGCAGACCACTTGCTTTTGTCCGACTGCACATAGTCGCCATTGGTCATAAACTGATTTTCGGAGAAGGGGCAAGATTGGCTGACGCTTGAACTTCCATCCGGGTTCTGCGGCGCAGGGATCAAGAATCCCCCTCCGCCAACTGTGGTGTTAAGCAACGCTATCGCCTGAGGAGCGATATTCGAACCGTCAGGTAATACTCCGGGACCTATCGCGCCCGATTGTCCTGCAAAAGCCGCACCCAAGGCCGTCGCCGTACGGCTTGAAGCACTGGATGTGATTTCCGGGGGAGTGAAAAAGCTCCCGAGACACGTGGGGTCTAAGCCATTCCTCTGTCGCGTCCCCTGATACGAACCAAAGAAGAATAATTTATCTCTCAGAACAGGCCCGCCGATCGTGCCCCCAAATTGATTTTGCTTCAGGACGCCCCGCGGCAAGCCCGCTTGGTTCAAGAAGTAATCGTTTGCGTTCAAATCCTCATTTCGAAAAAATTCGAAGGCCGTGCCGTGGAATTGATTTCCGCCGCCCTTGGTGACTACATTGACGTTGGCGCCAGCATTTCTTCCGAACGCCGCGTCATACTGGCCGGTCTGCACCTTGAATTCCTGAATCGTATCCGGGTTCGGTATGGGAACCTGCAGCGCACCACTGAACAGGTCATTCGCCCCCAAACCATTCATCTGAAAATTGTTGTCGGTTTGCACCTCGCCATGAGACGAGAAAAGAGCCGTTCCCGATCCTAGAGCCGCAGCGTCATTCACATCGGCCGACACTCCGGGAGAGAGGCCTAGAATTTGAGTGTAGTTGCGTGTAACTAGCGGCAGGCTTTCGACCGTCCTCTCATCAGTTACGTGCCCCAATGCCGGACTGTTGGTCTGCAGAATGTCAGCTTGCGCACTAACCGTGACGCTCTGATTTATCTCACCGACCTCTAGTTTGATATTCGTAGTACGGGTTTCGGTGACGGCAACGCTAATTCCGGTCAGCACTTCTGTTTTGAAACCTGTCTTCGAGACTTCAATTCGATAAGTTCCCGGCAACAACAATGATGCCTTGTAGCTACCGTTCGCTTGGGAAACCGCATCCTGCGTGTCGCCCGTAGCCACATTGACGACCTTGATCGCCGCATCCGGAACCGTGCCGCCACTGGGATCAGTGATTGTGCCGGTAAGCGCTCCCGTGTCCGCCGTTTGGGCCAGCACCACTGGACTGCTTAAGAACGAGGTGCACAGCAACAGAAGTCCGAACAAAATGACCAGGTATCTGTTGTAGCGGTTGGCGCTGTCGCCACCAAAAGTCCGGTTCGTTTCACTTTTCATCGATATGTTCCCCCATTCTTGAATAGAAACGCGGAGACATGTCCCAGTGTTACACGTCAAATCTTCAATTCGCGAATGAAATGCGTGTTTCAGAATGATGCTACAGTCCCGTATGGCGTGAAATCTAGTCACACAAGTTAGATTTGTCAAGTTGTTTTACATTATCATCACGCCAGGATTCAGATATGAAACAAATGAAACATATCAAAATAACTTTGACGCAGTATGCGGCAGAAACCTCCGGTTCAGCTTTGCTGAAGCGAGAACGCACTGGGATGTTATAGTCCCACTCAATTCAGATTCAGGAGGATCGCTGATGTCGTTTTCGGTAACTCGCAGAGGCTTTCTGAAGGTGAGCCGACAAGCTATCGCCGGAGTTGTCGCGACTCGCTTTTTCGTTCTGGAATTTCAATCGCAAGAGGCCAAGAGCCAATATGTCGCGTGCTTCAAGGATCTAGACACTTTCGTCGAGCAATACATGCGAGAGATGAATGCACCGGGAATGACATTGGTCATGGCCGATCGCGACGGAGTGCAGCGTGTTGCGACCTACGGTTTTGGAGACACCGAATCGCATGTGGCCATCCAACCGCAGGACCTTTTCGAAATCGGCTCAATCAGCAAATCTTTTGTGGCCAACTGCCTGCTGCAGTTGCATCAGGAAGGAAAACTCGACTTACAAAAACCAATTGCGGAATATCTTCCGTGGTTTCGAATTGAATCCAAGTTTTCACCTATCAACACCCATCATCTTCTTACCCACACTTCTGGATTACCCGGAGACGGCCCGCTCTTTCTATCGGATCCAGCTGCGAAACATCGCGCGGCCTATGCCCCGGGAAACCATTTCCATTATTGCAACACCGGTTACGTGGCTCTCGGACATTTGGTCTGGACGTTGGATGGTCAGTCACTGGCAGAAAGTTTTCGCACGCGGATATTCAATCCTCTGGGTATGACGCGAACTGAACCATTCATTTCACTCGACATTCGCGAGAAGCTTGCCAAAAACTACATGATCTTTCAGAACGACCGCCCATATCCACGTCACGGGCGGTTAGCAGAGGCGCCCGGAATCGTGATGACCGACGGCGCAGGTTGCATCGCTTCCACTCCTCATGACATGGGACTTTATATTCAAATGATCGCTAAACTGGGTCGCGGACCAAAAGGTTCAATCCTCTCGAAGGAAAGTTTCGACCTTTTCTCGCAACCGCATATCAAAGCAGACGAGTTCGGTCCCACGGCCAGCTACGGTTACGGTATTGCTGTCGATGAGCTCGATGGACACAAAATCTTGCGCCACACTGGCGGGATGGTGTCGTTCGCGTCGGCTCTTCATGTTGATATCGACGAAGGCGTGGGCGCCTTCGCTTCAATCAATGCAATGCAGGGATATCGGCCAAATCCGGTCGCGCAGTATGCCATGCAACTCATGCGAACCCACCGCGCCGCCAAGCCTTTACCCGCGATGCCGATAACGAATTCGCCGAACTCGTTAAAGAATGCGTCCGACTATCTGGGAAAATATGAGAGCTCCGACGGACATGGCTTTGAAGTCGTGGCTTCGGGGGAAAATCTTTTCTTGATATATCAAGGTAGCCGCGTCGCGCTCGAAAACGCGAACGGCGATATGTTTATCGTGCCGCACCCGGATTTCCAGCATTTTATGCTGGTCTTCAGCCGTTCCGACTCGAAGGATCCACACAGCTCAGTTGTGGAGGCGTCATCCGGCGGCCAGTGGTTTACAAACTCAAAATATACGGGGCCAAAAGTTTTTACCTACCCGAAAGAGTGGGAACGTTATGTCGGCCATTATCGCAATGAGAGCCCCTGGGTCGGCAGCGTCCGGATCGTGTTGCGCAAGGACAAGCTAATGGTCGATGGTCTCGTTGTGCTGGAGCCAGGCGAAGACGGTATGTTTATCCTGCAGGATGAAGAGAACAGTCCGGAGTGGATTCGTTTTGATAATATTGTCAACGGGCGGGCTATGCATTTAAAGTTGTCTGGTGAGGATCTCTGGCGTGTAATGGCCAGTTAGACTTGTCACCGGTTTCTTACAAAAGATAGTTGCGGGCGCCTGACAGTTTTTTCGGCCAGTCACCATCTGCGAGCATTTCTAATTCACGGAGCCTACATGCAGGCATCGAAGAATCTTTGCCTTTCAATACTCGTGGTTTGCGTTTTGCTCATTGTGGCCCTCGGACAGCCCCGGCAAGCGATCGCTCAGACCCCTTCCCAGGCTGGAACTTCCGATTCGACCGTCAAGACGGTGGATCAAGCTATCGATCGCATCATCGCTCGCGAACGTGACGAAGTAACGACTATAGAACGCTTCCGGCCCATCGTGGAAACCTACATTCAGGACATGAAACCTGACCCGAACGTCGGAAATGTTCCATCCGGAGATCACTATTTGCTCGGCCAGGCGGATCTCTCGAACGGCGCAGTTGAACATTCGTTGCTGGCCTCTAAAAAAGGAGCGCTCGATTCTCTCAATCCAATGGCGCACCTCGGCGGTTCTTCCAACTCGCCCCACTCGCCTGAAGTTTTTCTGCGCATGATCTTCATCGACGCCAAGGGGTTTGATCGCCAGACCTATCAGTTCGAATATGTCCGCCGCGAGTTTCTTGGCGAGGTTCGTTGCGTTGTCTTCGACGTTACGCCACTGCCCGGAACAGGAAAAGGAAGATTCACAGGCCGTATCTGGGCGGAAGACCAGAACTTTACGGTCGTACGTTTCAACGGAATGGATACACCTGTTGCCGAAAAAAACGGTTTCAATCTTCATTTCGATAGCTGGCGTTTGAACGTTCAACCCAATCTCTGGGTGCCTGCTTATATTTTCAGTGAAGATTCCGGGCGCGAGCATTCCGTGGGCAGCGTGATTCGCTTCAAGGCCCAGACGCGCCTGTGGGGTTACAACCTGAAAAATTCCGGGGGCCACGAAGAATTCACGGCTATCACGGTTACGCCCGTCCCTGGCTCCTCCGGTCAGCTCTTGGATTCAGAATCACAAGCGAAACAAGGTTCTCCAATCGATGCGGAGCGCGAATGGCAGCGTCAGGCTGAGAATAACGTGATGAATAGTCTGGAGCGCGCGGGCTTGATCGCTCCTCGCGGTCCAGCCGACAAAACACTCGAGATCGTCGTCAACAATCTTGAAGTCACAAATAACCTGGATATCCAGCCCGAAGTTCAATGCCGCGTGCTTCTCACCGGCACGTTGGAAATGTTCACTGTTGGCCACACCATTGTCCTAAGTCGTGCTTTGATCGATGTGCTGCCCGACGAAGCCAGCCTCGCCACCATGCTGGCGCAGGAACTAGCCGACATTCTTCTCGCCAAGCCTTCCGCCGACCAATGGGGCTTCAACGACACGACCAAAATCGACGCGATCGATGCTTTGTCCCATTTCACTTTCAAAGATAGTCCGGCGCAAATTCAGCAGGCCAACCAGAAGGCGCTCGAGCTGCTGAAGAACTCTCCCTATAAGGACAAACTCGCCAGCGCCGGGCTTTTCCTGAAGCAGGTGGACGCGGATTCGAAAACGTTCCCCGCATTAATTAACCCCCATCTCGGCAACCGCGTTTTTCTCGCGACTCAATTGATGAGCATGGCTCCTAACCTGGATCCCACGAAACTTGAACAAATTTCAGCGCTGCCCATCGGTGCGCGGATTAAGGTAGATCCCTGGACTGATCGGGTTGAACTGATTAACGCCAAGCCCACGCACATCACTTCGACGCGCGAAAAAATGCCGTTCGAGATCACACCTTTTGCGCCGTATCTCACTCGCTTTAGTAGTACTGGAACCGGTACGCCCCAAAAGTAGACGAACATAAAGCGGCACGCGGAATCAGCAGCAGCGGTCGGCATGATATGTACTATTGACGCGCAGCACTGTTCGCCCCTAAGCTTTTCACCACATTGATGGCTGGATTTTCAGAAGTCTTTGCCAGCGAGGCTTGTCTGAAACGAAAATCCCGTGTCTTGGCCACCTAGGAGAACTATGATTCGAAGATTGGGCGCATCCCTGTTGATGATTATTGCGCTTCTGTTGCTCGTGAATGCTATTTGCCAGGCGCAAGCGCTACCGCCGATGACGCGCCACGTGCGCCAAGCAGTTCTCAGTGGCCAGGCACGCTCCGTTGGACACCTTCCCGCCACGCAGACCATGCGCCTCGTGCTGGTTCTCCCGCTGCGCAACCAAGCCGAGCTCGAAAATTTATTGCAGGAACTATACGATCCTTCCAGCCTCTCATATCGCCAATTCCTCACCGTGGAAGAATTTACCGAAAGGTTTGGCCCTACTCCGGAAGAGTACGACGCTGTAATTCATTTCGCCGAAGCCAACGGCCTTACTGTCGTGGGCACCTCGCGCAATCGCTTGAACGTGGACGTAAGTGGCTCGGTTGAAGACATAGAGCGAGCCTTGCACGTCACCATGGGCGTTTATCAACACCCCACCGAAAATCGCACTTTCTACGCTCCCGACCGCGAACCCACTCCGTTTTTATCCGTTCAGCTCTGGCATATTGCGGGTCTGGATAACTATTCGATCCCGCATCCCAACATCGTCCGTAGAAATAATTCCGCCGAAAAATCCAACGCCACTACCGGCTCAGGCCCTTCCGCTTCTTTTCTGGGTAGCGACATGCGCGCAGCGTATTACGGCGGAACGGCGCTTACTGGCGGCGGCCAGTCAGTCGGCTTGCTTGAGTATCTCGGCACCGATTTGGCCGACCTGACCACCTACTACAAAAACATCGGCCAAACGAACAACGTCCCCATCACTCTATTATCCACGGACGGCAGCAGCAAAACTTGCTTGGCCTCGCAGAACTGTGATGACCTCGAGCAAACGATTGACATGACTCAAGCGCTGGGCATGGCTCCCGGGCTCTCCAGCCTCGTGATGTACATCGGTTCCACCGATGCTTCGATTTTTAACGCGATGGCTACGGCCACTCCTCTAAACGCTCAATTAAGTTCCTCTTGGACTTGGGGACCCTCCGATCCCGCCACTGACGATCCGTATTTCACGGAATTCGCGGCGCAGGGTCAGAATTTGTTTCAAGCGGCTGGTGACAGTGGTGCATGGAACTTCGAGTCCGAGATTTATCCTGCCGACAGTGTATACGTAACGTCGGTTGGCGGAACCGATTTGGATACCGCTAGCGCGGGCGGCCCATGGAGTTCAGAAACAGCTTGGTCCGATGGTGGCGGCGGTATTTCACCCGATGGATATGCGATTCCATCCTGGCAGACTGCCACCGCCAGCGGTTGCTCCGCGTGCTCGAAAGCTTATCGCAACGCCCCCGACGTTTCCGCAAACGCAAATTTTAGTTTTTATGTCTGCGCTGACCAAACGGCTTGCACGGCCAACATGTGGGGTGGAACAAGTTTTGCCGCACCGATGTGGGCGGGTTATCTTGCTCTGGTCAATCAACAGGCAGTAGCGAACGGAAGCAAGCCGCTCGGATTCATCAATTCCGCCCTCTACACCATCGGTTTGAGTTCGAACTATGATTTCGATTTCCACGACATTACCAGCGGTAGCGACGGCCATTCCGCAACCACTGGTTACGATTTGGCCACCGGAATAGGCAGCCCGAACGGAGCGGCCCTGATCGCTGCGCTTACCGGAGCGTCGCCAACTCCAGGTTTCAGCCTTTCAGCTTCGCCCGCTACTGTCTCGATAATGCAGGGCAACGCTGGGACCTCTACGATCACAAGCACGGTCACAGGCGGCTTTGATTCAGCTATTTCTCTTTCTGCGACTGGCCAACCGATTGGCGTCACCGTGGTTTTCAACCCGACTTCGATCACTGGTGCCGGAACTTCTGTTATGACTATCTCTGTTTCCTCAACTACCGCCACAGGCACTTATCCGATCACTGTGATGGGCAGCTCCGGCGGCACTACTGAAATGACTATCATCACTCTGAAGGTGACCAAGGGCAAAGCCGCCTTCGCCATCAGCGCATCGCCCACCTCCATTACTGTTTCCAGAGGTGGAACCGGCAATGCGACAATCACCACCACGACTTCCGGTGGTTTCAACTCGGCAATTGCTTTAACAACCTCGGGAGGCGGAAACGCACAAACTGTAACTCTCAATCCGAACTCTATAGCAGCGCCGGGCGCGGGAACCTCCACGTTGACAGTTGTTGTAGGAGCCAAGGCCACGCTCGGAACCCATAAGGTTACCGTAAAAGGCTCGGCAGGAAGTATGTCGCACTCGACTATCGTCAGCGTCGTCGTGACGGATTAATAACAGCGAATGTGATTTGCTGTTCACTGTGTTTCGCGTTAGAAACTGAAGGCCCGGACCGCAAATGTCCGGGCTTTCTTTTTAGCAGGCGTCGTAGCCTTTGCATGAATTGGCGTATTGAAAAGAAGCGCTGGCTTCTTGATTAGAAGCCATCAACGCTCCCCCTCAAGTTCGACAAAGCAATGAGCATTCAGCACGAAAACCTTCGGCTCCACGCGCTTGTCGTGTTAGCTAATTCTTGCAGAACAATGGCTTCGGTTTTGCCTGAACTTTTCAGCACGTGGAACGAGTGATCGGTGGCTTCGATTACGTGTAGCATGGTTTGCGCTCCAAGGTCGGCGCAAATGGGACGCAGTAGTTTGAGATCAGCCAAGGCGTCGCGCGTTCCCTGAAGGAAAAGCATCGGTTGTTCGATCCCACGCAAGTGGTCGGCGCGCTTGGTGCCAGGCTGGTTTGGAGGGTGTAACGGGAATCCGAAGAATACCAATCCTCGAACGTCGCCTAATTTTTGTTGTGATGCAGCGACTGACATCATGCGTCCGCCAAGGGATTTGCCCCCTGCAAATAGCGGCAAATCCGGAGCGACTTTTGCTGCAGTTCGCGCGGCTGCAACAATGGTGGCCGTAAGTAAGGGCGGACGGTCGGGAACTTTCCGCCTTTTCTCCATGTAGGGAAACTGGAATCGCAGGGTGGCGACTCTGGCCGCCGCGAGTTCGGTGGCCAGCGATTCCATAAATGGATGAGTCATTCCGGCACCCGCGCCATGTGCAAGCACCAAAAGCGATTCAGCGTTTGGTGGGCGCAGTAGGATCGCTGAAACCTCGCCGGAATCTTCAACGATGAAACGAATGTTTTTGAGTGTCGCCACTATTTTCGCCACTCGCTTTTAGTTACGCCTGCTTCAGTGTCGCATCTTTGACGGTTTTTGATAATGCTCTCCACTTAAAGGAGATTGGCATTACAATGCGCCGTGCGCGAGGCTCCAAACCGTGACTCCACAAAAAGTGCTGACTGATTTCCGAGGACGTTGTGTCCGGCCCCAGGAAAAACATTGGCTTAAGGTGGCTTGCGTTGTTCTCTTTTTGTGGACATTCGTCGCTGCGGCGGTGCCGGCGGGTCCGCAGAACGCAGAATTTCCATCCGAGAAACGCGTTGCGATCGAAAAAGCGGTTTCGAATTTTATGGCTGCGAACAGCGTCCCCGGAATCTCTGTTGCCGTAGTTCAGAATGGCGAGCTAGCTTGGTCCGAAGGGTTCGGTATGGCGGACCTGGAAAACTTTGTGCCAGCGTCGCCTACTACGCTTTACCGGCTTGGTTCGATCTCCAAGCCGATCACCGCCACGGCTATTCTGCAGCTTTCCGAGCGCGGCAAACTGGACCTGGATGCGGAAGTGCAGAAGTATTGTCCAGCGTTTCCGAAAAAGGAATGGCCGATCACTACGCGCGAACTCTTGGGACATTTGGGCGGCATACGTCACTACAACCAGGATGGCAAAGGCGATATCCCTGAAGACAGCGCTAAACATTTTGCGACTATGGAAGAATCACTGAAGATTTTCGCCGCGGATCCGCTGGTGGCAAAGCCGGGAACGAAATTTCATTATTCGACGTATGGCTACACGCTTCTGGGGTGTGTGTTGGAAGGCGCAAGCGGTGAGAAATATGTCGACTACGTAAAAGAGAATATTTTTGAACCGGCCGGAATGGAGGAAACGCGGGATGACGATTTTTTCGCGATAGTTCCGCATCGTACGCGCTTTTATCACAAAGACAGTGCGGGTCTAGTTCAAAACGCGGGCGTTTTGGATTCCAGTTACAAAATTCCAGGCGGCGGGCTGATTTCGTCCGCGGACGATATGGCCCGTTTCGAAATTGCCGTGCTTGCGAACAAGCTGGTTAAGCCGGCGACCCGAGAAATGATGTGGACACCGCAAAAACCGGCCGACGGTTCGCCGGATGACTACGGGCTGGGCTGGGGCACGCTGAAAAAATATGGGTTGAATCTAGTGGGACACGACGGGGCCCAACAGGGCACCAGCACTGCGATCAGTCTCGCGCCGGAAAAAGGCGCTGGCGTGGTCGTGCTTGCCAACATGGATGATGTGGACGCACTGGAGTTGAGCGGACAGATTTTGAAGATAGAGCTGGACCTGAAAGACGAAACCGAATGATTGCTTTTACGGCTTCAGCAGAAGTAAGACCTCAAGGGAGGTTAAAAATTTCTGTTACACACTGCTAATTGAAGTTGTATCCAAGCTCCCAGAGGAATTGGTGATTGCCCATGGTTACTCGAGCGTTTCCGATTTGGTACGCGGCGTAAAGAGCGAGCTTCCGCGTCAGTCTGATAATCGCGCCGGTATTAACGTAACCGTCGGCCTGATTGCCGGTGTACCATTCAGCCGCCAGAGTTAAGCGATGCCCCAACTGTTGTTCGAATGTAAATTGGCCGCCGGCACGATTGGCCGCGGCCACCACATTTTTCGTAAAGTCATATCCGCCGAAAGTAATACGGGTTCCTTCAGCCCACTGTTTTGCGAAAGCCGCGTAGAAATAGTTGCCTGCGTCGTACGCACGATCGCGGACCGGAAAAAACAGGTCGTCTCCGACATAGAAAGACCAGCCAGAAGTTGTTCTGTTCCACACACGCCACTTTATTGTCGGCGAGATATCGAGTTGGCCGAGCGTGGGCGAGCTTAGGCCATTGAAATTCACTCCAGCTTCGATTCCGGCTCCTAATCCAACCACTAACCGCGGTGTGAAAGTGAAGAAAGCATCCACGGGGCGCGCGGTTCCGTCCAGCTCGCCGTAAATCCTTCCGCGGTCGAGAAAGTCCGCGCTAGGGACATCGAATACCGTTTCCTGGCCGTATGCGCGACTTGCGGCAAGGACGGCCAGAAGAAGAGCAAGCAGCTGGATAAGCCTGATGTGCGTAAGTAACGGCAAAGAGTGACAGAATACTTCATTCCCTTTCGAAGGTCAGCCACTCTTAGCGGCTCTAGCATTCGCCTTCCCCATGCCAATTAGTAAATTGCCACCGCCAGCTTCCAATATGGAGCTTGGCTTCCCCTGAAGATGCTCTTAAGATTCGCGTCATGCCCGAGCGGTCGGCAGAGCGAACAGCGCAGACGGAAGCGATCCTCTCTTGGCTGCGCGAACGCGAAGCGGAGATGGCGGCGTTGGTGGCGAAGCTCGTCGCGATTCCGACCGAGAACCCGCCGGGGAAGAATTATCGCGCGTGTGCGGATTTTTTGGGAAAAACGCTTCGGCGCGCAGGGCTTGATTGTGAACGCTTCGTGACGACAAGTTCGAGCGATGAGCGGGACGATGCTCCGGAGTGCCTTTTAGCCACGTATGGAAGTGAAGAGCGGGCGATTTATTTTCACGGCCATTACGATGTAGTTCCCGCGCAATCGCGAGAACAATTCCAACCTCTGAGAAAAGACCACTTCTTGTTTGGCCGTGGCAGTTGCGATATGAAGGGCGGAATCGTGGCGATGCTGTACGCAATACTGGCGTTGAAAGAGATCGGCGTGAAACCAAAATACAGGATTGGTTTGGCGCTGGTTCCCAACGAGGAAACCGGAGGGGAAGACGGCACAGCCTGGCTTGCGCGGCAAGGATTGTTGGCACGCGAAGGCGTCGGGATGCTAACGGCAGAGCCAACGAGCGGCGCGGTGTGGAATGCGAATCGCGGGGCAATCACCCTGCGCGTGCGCGTGTTTGGAAAAGCCGCGCACGTGGGACTGCAACATCAAGGCGCGAATGCATTCGAACGAATGCATGAAGTAGTGCACAAACTGCGTCAACTGAAGCGCGAAGTGGAAGTTCGCACAACGGAACTCAATATTGGCTCGGATCAAAGGCGCAACTCCATTTTGATGCTAGGCGGACAGAGTGGCGGTGGAACAAACTTCAACGTCGTGCCAGAAGAGTGCTGGTTCACAATCGACCGGCGGATTAATCCCGAAGAGAATCTCGAAACGGAGAAAGCGAAGCTCACGGACATTCTAGAGAGTTGCAAGAGCGATGGAGTTCCTCTCGATTGGGAAACCTTGCAGGAGGGAAGCTCAGCGTCCAGCAGCGAAAAGGGCCCGATCGCGGAGGCGTTGTCCCGTAGCGTTTTCGAAGTAACCGGCGAGGCTGCACGCTTTGAAACATGTCCCGGACTGCTGGAGACGCGGTTCTACGCCGCACAAGGTATACCGGCATTCGCTTTTGGGCCGGGATTACTGTCCGTTGCTCATGGCCCAAACGAATATGTGGACATGAGAAAAATAATCGACACAGCTGCCATCTATGCACTAACAGCCCTGGAAGTGCGGAAGGGCTAAAGCCAAGGATTACCGATTCTAGTGCTTGGGCGGGACATAGCTTTCGGGGAGCTTTGCTCCTTCACCGAAAAAGAACATTTCCATCTGTTCTCCCATTACTTTCTGAGAATTGGGATCGAGCGGATTCAAGCGGAATTCATTCATCAGCATTTTGGAGTGCTCGACCCACAACTTCCAAGCTTCCTTTGAAACATTGTCATAAACGCGCTGCCCGAGCTCGCCTTTCCAGGGGATGCGGTCCAGGCCGGGCATCTCGCGGCCGAATTTAACGCACTTCACCATGTGCACGCCCTGTGTGGCGGGCTGCGCGGCTGCTCCGGTGCTGTCTGAACGCTTCTCGTCTGCCATTAAGTCCTCCGTGTAAATGTGTGAATATTCAAGATACTTCAACGGCGCGGGAAATTCCAGTTGGCGCGGCAGGTTCGTCCGGCCCGGTGGTCAGATGAAGGCGGCGCATATCGATAATTATGATAGGCTCTTTGCGAAAGTTTTCAGCATGATAAGAAGCAACACTCGCGCCCGGCTGCGAGTATAGAAATTCCGGGAGGTCCTCTGATGAACGCTCAAGCTACCGAAACGGCTGAAAAACCGCAGGCCGACGCTTACTACTGTGAGGTTCCGTCACAGCCCTGCGCGATTGTGTTATTTGGCGCTTCGGGCGATCTGGCGCAACGGAAACTTTTGCCCGCACTGTGGGATTTAGCGTTTCACGCATGTCTGGCGCCACGATTTCGGCTAGTCGGATTCGCGCGCACAAAAATGAGTGACGAGGAATTCCGGCGCAAGACGGATGATGCTTTGTCAAAAGCGAAAGCACCCGGCACGGCGGACAAAAAGCGGGCTGATTTCCTGGAACATCTCCATTACTTCGCGGGCGATTACAATGATCCTGAGGCATTCCGCGGCTTGGCTAAGCGTTTGGACGAACTGGACGCGGAAGGGCAACTGGGTGGTAACCGGCTTTTCTATCTCGCAACGCCTCCAGAAATCTACTTAGAGATTATCGAGCAATTGGGAAAAGCGGGGCTGAATCGCCCGAAGTCCAATAAATCCTGGACGCGCGTAATTATCGAGAAGCCCTTTGGTCGAGATCAGGCATCGGCGCGCGCGTTGAACGAAAAAGTGCTTGGCGTTTTTGATGAATCGCAGGTCTATCGCATCGACCATTACCTGGGCAAAGAGACGGTTCAAAATTTGCTGGTATTTCGGTTTGGAAACGGGATTTTCGAGCCGTTGTGGAACCGCAACTACGTCGACCACGTACAGATTACAGCGGCAGAATCGTTGGGAGTCGAGCGGCGCGCGGCCTTTTACGAAAACACCGGCGCGTTGCGTGACATGATACAGAGCCATGTGCTGCAGCTCACGTCACTGGTAGCCATGGAATCTCCCGCAAATTTTGATGCGACCTCGGTGCGAAACGAAAAAATCAAGGTGCTGCAATCCATCCGGCCATTCGCAGGGGATAGCATTTGGAAAAACGTTGTGCGTGGACAGTACGGACCCGGGCAAGTGGACGGTAAACCGGTGCCAGGTTACCGGCAAGAGCCGGGAGTGAAGCCGGACTCCGCGACGGAAACCTTTGTTGCGATGAAACTCTTCGTGGATAACTGGCGCTGGAGCGGCGTGCCGTTTTATTTGCGCACGGGGAAGCGTTTGAAGAAGGCGGTCACCGAAGTGCTGATTCAATTCAAGCCGGCGCCGCACAGAGTATTCCGCGGCGAAAATTCAGAAATGAATTCCCTCATTCTGAATATTCAGCCAGACGAAGGAATTTCGCTCTCTTTCGGAGCCAAGGCGCCCGGGGGCCAGCTGCATATCAGCCCGGTGACCATGGATTTTCAGTACAAGTCCACGTTTGGTGGGGTAACGCGCGACGCTTACTCCACGCTGATCAACGACTGCATACGCGGCGATGCCACGCTTTTCGATCGCGCCGACAGCGTGGAGGCGGCTTGGGCGCTGGTGGATCCGATTTCACAAGCTTGGGAGACTGCCTCGCCGCCTCCATTTCCAAACTATCCGGCAGGCAGTGAAGGTCCCCGTGCAGCGGATGATTTGACCCGATTGGAAGAACGTGACTGGCGCCCTCTGTAATTAGATCTTGTTGAGAATTGGGAAGGTGCGGAGGATTCGATGATTCTGGCGGGCGACTTGGGCGGAACCAAGTCCAATCTCGGGCTATTCGAAGTACAGCGCGAGAAGCTCGTGCGCGTTGCACAGAGGCGGTACCCCAGCCAGGAACATTCCGGTCTGGAAGAAGTTCTGACCGATTTTCTAAATCAAACCAAAGCGAAGGTAACGCAGTCCGCGTTTGGCATAGCCGGCCCGGTGGTTAACAATCGCGTGCGCGCTACAAACCTGCCCTGGATCGTGGACGGCGCGTCCCTGGCCAAGCATCTGGGGCTCAACTTCGTACGGCTGTTGAATGATTTGGAAGCGACGGCACACGGCATCGAAGTGCTGGAAGCGAAAGACGTTGAGACGATTCATCCCGGCGTGCCTTCGCCGCAAGCTAATCAGGTTGTGATCGCAGCCGGAACGGGATTAGGCGAGGGTGTTTTAATTTGGGACGGCAAACGCCACTTGCCTATGGCGACCGAGTCCGGCCACGCAGATTACGCGCCAAATACCGAGCAGCAAGCAGATCTGTGGAAATTTATAAAACAGCACGAGGAGTTCGTAAGTGCTGAAAGTATTCTCGCGGGCCCGGGATTCCTGCGCGTACATGAATTTCTGGATCCGAAAGTGCGGCACGCCTCGTTTGACGCAAACGGTACCGACCCGGCGCCCGAAATTACGCGGCAGGGTTTAGCCGGCACGTGCCCGGTTTGCGTGGCAACATTGGATTTGTGGGTTGAGATTTACGGTTCCGAAGCGGGGAATTTAGCTTTGCGCAATGTGGCGCGCGGGGGGATCTACGTCGCCGGGGGAATCGCAGTGAAAGTCCTGCCCAAGCTGAAAAATGGCAGTTTCGTTGCGGCCGTCAAACATAAAGAAAAGTTGGGAGATTTTTTGGCGCAGATTCCTATCCACGTGATTCTGAATGAAGATTGTCCGCTGATGGGCGCTGCTAAAGTTGCTTGGAAGAATCTCTAAAGCCGATTCCGCCTCGTTCATCCGCACACTCTGGCAGAAGCCGGGGGTAAATCATTCTTCTTTGGAACGTCTGGTTCCTTTCACAAAACAGGACTCGCAGACACGCGTACCGTCTTTCAGAGTAAAATCAACACGGCGGGTAGGGTCGATATCCACACCACATTTTCCACAACGATCAATGGATTCAGTCATAAGAACTCGCTGGCCTCCCTATCTTAACAGGTGTTGTCGCGGGGGTAGAAGAGGGTTCGTTCGATTTTTGGCGGCAATTGGATGTCTAGAAACGTCTAAATTGCGTTCTCCGCACAAATTTTTCGGAATTGTTCCACGCTAACCGGGCGCCGAATCTTCAGTAATGATCGTTCGAAAAAGAGTCCCGAATGGACTAAACTGGAAATTATAAGATCATAGTTATAGGAGATCTTGTCCGCGGATGACTCGTATATCGAAAAATTCGTTCTCAACACGCAGCCCGTTGCGCTCTGGCGACGAGTCCTTTGAAATCTATCGCTTGAATGCGCTCGAACGCGCCGGCGTGGGGCACGTTGCTCGACTCCCCTTTTCGCTAAAAGTTCTGCTGGAAAATCTGCTGCGCCACGAAGACGAGCGTTTCGTCTTCGCCGATGACATTCGTGCTCTCGCCGGATGGGATCCCTCCGCCGCCGAAGGCGCCACCGAAAAAGAGATTTCGTTCATGCCCGCTCGCGTGTTGTTGCAGGATTTTACTGGTGTTCCGGCCGTAGTCGATCTGGCGGCTATGCGCGAAGCCATGCGCTCTCTCGGCGGTGACCCCAAGAAAATTAATCCGCTGCTCCCCGCTGAGCTCGTCATCGACCATTCTGTACAAGTGGACAAATTCGGCGCTGCCGGAGCTTTTGCCTTCAACGCCGATCTCGAGATGCAGCGCAACATCGAACGCTACGCATTCCTGCGCTGGGGGCAAAAAGGCTTCCGGAATTTTAAAGTCGTACCGCCCGACACCGGCATTTGCCATCAAGTAAATCTGGAATATCTCGCACGCGTCGTCTTCCGCGAAAAGCAAAACGGTGCATGGACGGCTTTCCCCGACACACTCGTCGGTACTGACTCGCACACTACCAT
The DNA here is from genome assembly GCA_963838475.1 of uncultured Acidobacteriota bacterium. Classification (GTDB taxonomy): domain Bacteria; phylum Acidobacteriota; class Terriglobia; order Acidiferrales; family UBA7541; genus Palsa-295. The sequence goes on along the minus strand of CAWIRJ010000001.1, from coordinate 1,374,630 downwards.
GGTCAACGGCCTCGGAGTCTTCGGCTGGGGCGTAGGCGGAATTGAAGCGGAAGCCGCCATGCTCGGGCAGCCGCTTTCAATGTTGATTCCAGCAGTTGTCGGCTTCAAACTGCACGGCCGTTTGCCCGAAGGCGCCACCGCCACCGACCTAGTCCTCACCGTGACGCAGATGCTTCGCAAAAAAGGTGTGGTAGGGAAATTTGTGGAGTTTTACGGGACCGGACTTTCCAGCCTCACGCTTCCCGACCGTGCCACCATCGCCAACATGGCCCCGGAGTACGGCGCGACCATGGGCTTCTTCCCGGTGGATCCTGAAACGCTCGCTTACCTGCGTTTTACTGCGCGCGATGAAGAACAGATCAAACTCGTCGAGGCTTACACAAAAGAACAAGGACTTTTCCGCACGGACGCAACACCGGATCCAATTTTTTCCGATCGCCTGGAACTGGATCTAGCAACCGTGGTCCCCACTATGGCCGGGCCCAAACGGCCCCAGGACAGCGTTCGCCTGACCGACGCGAAAACCTCCTTCGAAAAATCCCTGGGAGCCGCGCCAAAATCCGTGAGCGTGCAAAACAACGGCGATCGTTTCGATTTGGCCGACGGTTCTGTTGTAATCGCCGCGATTACTAGCTGCACCAACACTTCGAATCCGTCGCTCATGCTCGGCGCCGGCCTTCTGGCGAAAAAAGCAGTCGAGCGCGGACTGACTTCCAAGCCCTGGGTGAAAACCAGTTTCGCGCCCGGCTCAAAAGTCGTCACGGACTACATCGAAAAAGCCGGTCTGTGGCCTTACTTGAATTCGCTGCATTTCAATCTCGTAGGCTACGGCTGCACCACCTGCATCGGTAATAGCGGCCCGCTTTCCGAACCCATCAGCCAAGCCATCAAAGCAAATAATCTCCTTGCCGTTTCCGTTCTGAGCGGCAATCGCAATTTTGAAGGCCGCATCAATCCCCTCTGCCGCGCGAATTATTTGGCTTCGCCACCGCTGGTTGTGGCCTACGCGCTAGCTGGCCGTATGGACCTCGACATCGTGAACGAGCCCCTCGCCAACGACAAAGCAGGTAAGCCCGTTTATCTGCGCGATATCTGGCCCACACCCGCGGAAGTCGAATCGACGATGCGCTCTTCAGTTTCGAGTGACATGTTCAGAAAAGAATATGCCGACGTGTACACCGGCGACGCACACTGGAAAGCGCTGCCAATCCCGGAAGGTGATCTTTACGCTTGGGATCCGAAGTCCACGTATATCCAGGATCCGCCGTTTTTTCACGACATGCCGCGAACCGCGGGCGCTCTGAAGGATTTAACCGAACTGCGCGCCCTCGCCGTGCTCGGTGACAGCGTTACCACCGACCACATCTCTCCCGCCGGATCGATTCCCGCCGACACGCCCGCGGGGAAATATTTGATCTCGCGCGGTGTTCAACCAAAAGACTTCAACTCATATGGCGCGCGACGCGGCAACCACGAAGTGATGATGCGCGGAACCTTCGCGAACATCCGTCTGCGCAATGCTCTCGCTCCCGGCACCGAGGGCGGCTGGACCATTCATCAGCCGAGCGGCGAAAAGATGTCCATCTACGACGCGGCCATGAAGTATCACGCAGAACGCGTCCCGCTTATTATCATCGCCGGTAAAGAATATGGCTCCGGTTCTTCGCGCGACTGGGCCGCCAAAGGAACATTGTTACTAGGTGTTCGCGCCGTGCTGGCAGAAAGCTTCGAGCGCATCCATCGCAGCAACCTTGTCGGTATGGGCGTTCTCCCGCTCGAATTTCTGCCTGAAGAGAATCTTAAAACTCTCGGTCTTAACGGACTTGAAACATTCGATATCGATGGCCTGGCGCACGACTTCGCTCCTCGCAAGAAAATGAAGGTCCGGGCGCGCTCTACTGATGGCAAAGAGAAAACATTTACCGCCATCACTCGCATCGATACGCCCTTCGAACTCGCCTATTACCAACACGGCGGAATTTTGCAATACGTCCTTCGCCAGATGTTATAGTCCGCAATCACGATCTAAGATCGATCGCAGCGGCATCTTCGCGATAAATTGAACGCGAGTCGAGTCGGTGAGGTTCCTCAGCGTTTCGAAAATTACAGAGGTTTTCTTTGCGGAAGAAATTGTCTTCGCCTAAGAGGTCATTATTGAGCAAGTTGAAGTGGGCAGCGTTGATACTGCTCGCCGTCCTTGTCATCGGTTACGGCGTGCTCAGCCATTTCATGGGCGGCCCCCGCGATGTGTACGGCTTTCTGCGCTATGCTCTTCCGCAATGGCATCGCGGCGATCTCCACGTCGGCGACCACGCTCCAGACGTTCCGCTGATGAGCCTTGATGGCCAAACCCAGTTTCATCTCAGCGACCGTATCGGCCAGCGCCCGCTTGTCCTGGTCTTCGGCAGCTATACCTGACCGCCCTTCCGCCGCGAGGTAGGTTACCTTGTCAATCTTTATAACGATTACAAAACTCAAGCGAATTTCTTGACCGTTTATATTCGTGAAGCGCATCCGCAGGATGAATGGCAGATGAAAAGCAATGTGGACGAAAGCATTTGCTATCCGCAACCGCAAACGCTCGATCAGCGCGTGGCCATCGCCAACGATTTTACCCAGCGCTTCCACTTCCCTCTGCCCATTAGCGTGGATGACATGCGCGAAACGGCGGACCTCGCCTACGGAGGATGGCCCGAGCGCATTTACATCATCGATGAGTCAGGAAAAATCGCCTACCGAGGCGGATTGGGACCTTTTAACTATCATCCCGAAGAAGCGCGCGCCTGGTTGGAAAAGAAATTTGGACCAGCGCATGGCGGAAGTAACGATGCCGACGCTAAAAACTGATCCTTTCGCCTGCATTCACTCGAACAATCAAATTTTAAGCTCGCCAGCGCCTGACGCTTCACCCAATATAGGGTTAGGCCCGCACCCCAAAACATGCTATGCTCAAGCTGCGTTTGTTGCTCTTGTAACACCTTTAGATTCGATTGAAGGGGCTGCAAGTTCACACTTGCGGCCTCTTTTGCTTTACGGCTGGAGGCGGTCGAGAACTACAAATAGCTTAAAAAGAAGGAAGTACATCAGTGAGAGAACAAGGAACAGTAAAGTGGTTCAATGCCAGCAAGGGTTTTGGATTCATCCAGCGCCAGTCCGGCGAGGACGTTTTCGTCCACTTTTCCGCGATTCAGGCGGAAGGGTATAAGTCGCTGAACGAAGGCCAAGCGGTTGAGTTCGAAGTTACCCGTGGCCCCAAGGGCCTGCAGGCTGCGAACGTCACCAGCCTCTAGTCAAGAAGGGCGGACCGGCATAAACCGGTTCGCCCTTTTTTTTCGCATACGCAGTCTCGGTCTCAGGAGGCCCGTTGAAAGCACTCCCCGAAGGACAGTACATTAAGCACTTTCAGTACGGTTTGGGCGTGATTACGGAGTCCGATCACGACCGAACTTCGATCGATTTCGACCTCCACGGCATGAAGAAATTCGTCACCAGCATTATGGTGGTGGAAATTGCCGAAGGCACACCTCCCAAACGCAAACGTACAAGACGCGCCAAGAAAGTAGTGACTGGAGTCGTGCCCGCTGTAGCTGTGCCTGGAGCGAAATGACGGCGCAGATCATCGTCCAGTTCGTCGGTTTCCAGTCCAAGCCCTCAGCCCGCGAATATACTTTTACTGTTAGAGAGCCTCAGGCGGAGCCGCGCGAATTCACCCTTTCCATTCCGAACGAAGCGTTCAATACTCGACGCGTGCGTTATCAGGATGCGCCGGACATTTGTTCGCACAGGCTTCACCGTGAACTCGCAGCAGCCGAAAATCATCCACCGGACACTCATTTTGATCTTACGGATGCCGAGCTAGATGAATATCGCACTACGCACATGCACAAACCTCCCAAATATCCTTACGCTCCGAAGCCCGATCAGGACGCTTAACGCGAAAGCCGCTCGTTCGCAACTTTCCGTAGAAAAACCTGAAACAGTCCCTTCCGCTTTTGAAATTTCAGCGCTTTTCGTGCGCCGGAATTACATCAGAATTCTTGCCATATCGGCGCTCGTGTTGGTCCCCTGCTTTTGGCACCGGCACATTGCTGCAGGCGATCTTGCCAGCCACATGTACAACGCCTGGCTTGCTCAACTGATCGAGCGTGGCCAAGTGACCGGCTTGTGGCTCGATTCGCGATGGAATAACGTTCTCTTTGATTTGCTGGTCAGTGGCCTGGGAAATCTTTTTAGTCTGCAACTGACGGAGAAAATTGCCGTATCCGTTTGCGTACTGATTTTCTTTTGGGGAACTTTCGCATTGGTTGCCGCCGCCAGCAAGAGAGCTCCGTGGTTTTTGGTTCCTCTCTTGGCTATGATCGCCTACGGCTACACGTTTCACATGGGATTTTTCAACTACTACCTTTCGCTGGGTTTGTCGTTTTTTGGGATTGCAATTTTCTGGCGCGGAAAGAAGTGGGAGAAGCTGATTCCGCTGGCGCTCGCGCCGCTGATTGTCCTCGCTCATCCTCTGGGACTTGCATGGATGGCAGGAGCCATTGTTTACATTGCTCTCGACCAAGCGATTCCAATGCGCTATCAGCCCGTATTGCTGTTCTTAGCGGCGTCAGCCCTCGTGCTGATTCATCTCGACTTCTGGCGGCACTACGAGATCATGGCCCAATCCCAGCGGTTTTATTTTTTCAACGGTTCCGATCAATTGTCGCTCTTTGGCCCGCGCTACGATATCCCTCGCATCGCGCTAATCTGTTTTGCCATCGCGGCTCTTGCAATAGATATATACGGCAAAATCCGTAAGCCCGAAGACTTTAAACAATACGCGGTCCCCGCACAGCTCTATATCGTTCTAATCCTGGCGGCGTGGTTGCTACCCGACGCCATCCGATTCCGCCCCGGCAACTCGGCAATTCTCGCGCTGTTGACCGAACGCTTGACATCTGTTTCTGCAGTCGTTTTTTGTTGTGTCCTGGGGATCATGCGCCCGCGTTGGTGGCACTTGCTTGGATTCACGGTCATCGCAGCCGTATTTTTCACTTTTATCTATCAAGATACGAAAATTGCAAACAACATGGAACTCCAGGCCGAGCAGCTCGAAAGAACCGTGCCGCGGAATTCGCGCATTTTAGCAACTATCAAACCACTGGAAGGCTCGCGTATTTTAATTCAACACATCGCCGATCGCGCGTGCGTCGGCTACTGCTTTAGCTACGGCAATTACGAGCCCAGTTCCGAATTTCGCGTGCGCGCGATGCCCGGCAATCCTTACGCGATGTCTGATTACGATCTTGTGGTTGATATGGAAGACGGCACGTACGAAGTACAGCCCGAAGATCTCCCCGCGTACCAACTCTACCAATGCAGCGTTGACGGAACAAAATTGTGCATCCGCTCCCTCCGGGCTGGAGAAGAAAACGACCGTCTGGGCGTTCACCCGGACGAATAATTCCGTGAGTGTATTCTCGCTGTTTGCCCAAACAGTCGGTGCACACCGATTGCGTGGCTTCTCGCGATTCTTGTATCATTCACGGCATATTCCCGGTGCCGAGACTGGGAAATTGACGGAGGCACCATGAAGAACGGGAAGATTCACAATTCACGCACGTATTTTTTGAGTTTAGTGATTCTGCTGATGAGCGCATCGCTATTCGCCGCGGGAAGTATTTACGATTTCACGCTGAACTCTATTGACGGCAAACCGCTGCCGCTCGCGAATTTCAAAGGCAAAGTGATTCTGGTAGTCAACGTGGCCAGCCGTTGCGGCTTCACCCCACAATATAGCGCGCTCGAATCCATCTACGAAAAGTATAAAGACCAGGGCTTCGTGGTCCTGGGCTTTCCTGCGAACAATTTTGGCAGCCAGGAACCGGGCACCAACGCCGAAATCAAAAAGTTCTGCTCCGCGAAGTATAACGTCACGTTTCCAATGTACTCCAAAATTTCAGTGAAGGGCGACGACCAGGCTCCGCTTTATAAATATCTGACAGGAACCGCGAACCCCGCCTATGCCGGTGAGATTAAATGGAACTTCACAAAGTTCCTGGTCGATCGCGACGGTCACGTAATCCAGCGCTTCGAGCCGGACACCACTCCCGACTCGCCGCAGGTTACTTCGGCAATCGAACAAGCTTTGAAAATGTAAATTTGTTTACAGTGAGCCGAAAACTACTACGCCGGTGGGCGTGCCGACGTACACTTTTCCATTGGCGATCATCGGCGTGATGAACTTATTGTCGCTGAAGCTGTCACGGCCGTTGGCAGCTTGAGTGCTGTTGTACAACTCATTGCCAAGATTTGTCGCGTCGTAGGCGTGCAGAACGCCGTTTCCATTTTGATTTTCCACCGCCCATACGATCCCGCCCGAAGTCCCGTTCGCCGAAATGCTTGGAGTGGTTCCGGGATAACCAAATCCGCTGGGGCTTTGCGATCCTGCCGGGGCCACCAGTTTCGCATTTACAATCGAGAACGCCTTCAACGAATCGCTGACCGCGCCGTAATAAACCGCGTTGTTGAAATATGCCGGCGTCGCATAGGAACCGCCGCCTAATCCATTCGTCGAAATTTCCTGGTAGATAGCATTGTCGTTATTCGTGTTGAACTTCCCCATCAAATTGCGGTTTACAACGTAGATGTGTCCATCCTTGCCGGCACCTACCGCGAGTTGCCATGTATTGCCAATGCTGTCGGTCAGATCCGGCAGCAATATCTCTCCGCCAGAACCGAGATCTTGGTCCATTTCCGATTCGGACGTGGTGTTGTGCATCGTGAAATAATCAGCAACTCTTAGCGTGTTGCTTGCGGTGGAAATCTTGATGAACGCGTTGCCGTAATCTGAATTAATTGGAAATCCGTTACCATCCAGCGTGGTGTCAAACGTTCCATTGGCATCCAGGAAGTAAAAGTTCCCCGAGGAATCCGCTGCCGGGCCGTCTCCGGCCATCCATATCGCGCCGTCACCGCCATTCGGGATCACGTTTAACACCGTGCTCTGCTGCAAAGAGGTTTCGTTGTAGCCCATGATCCAGCCGGTATAAGGTCCGTCGTCACAGTGCGATGCCCAGGTAGTGTAAATCACTCCGTTCAGCAGGAGCAGCGCTGCCCTTTCTTTATATTGTTTTGGATCAAACGTGGTCATCCCGCCCTGATTCGGATAAGTCGCCAGGATGGTGACCGGACTGCCGGATACTTCCGCGCCTGTCGTAATGTCCAAGGCGTGCAGTCTCTGGAAATAATTGCCATTGCCGTCTTTTGACATTCCCACCAAATAAATTACGCCGTGCGAACCCGCGCTGAGATCGATTACCGGTGTAGAAGTGATACCGATCTCCGGCGTCACTTGTCCGCAGCCTCGATCGTCGCTCGCCGATTCGTTTGCACCCAGCACCGAAACTTTCCAAAGCTGCGAGAATGTGTCGGCATCGAAAGCGTAGGCTGAGTCATTCTCCGTAACAACAAACACGACGTTATGTGTAGCCCCGGAGACCGTCAATCCCGAAGCGTATAGCGGCTCCGCATCCACCAGTCCATCTACGGACAAAAACCCAATTTTTCCAAAACTCGACGAATTGAGATTCGCAGGAGTCAGAATCGTTTCATTCAAATTTTGTCCGGACCGAGCAAGATCGTTGTGATACGTAAGCACATTCACGTTACTCGGTGGAGGAGCTGAATTTACATTTAGCGTCACCGTGTTGCTTGTGACTGTGCCGGCGGCGTTGCTAACAGTTACGTAAATTTGCGCAGCGTTGTCAGAGATCGGCGTCTGCGTGATCGCCAAAGTGCTCGAATTCGTTCCCACGGCGGTCGTATTCATGAACCACTGGTACGCCAGACGGAGCCGTGCCGGTGGCGCTCACCGTAAAGGTCGCAGTTTGACCCGTCGTAACCGTGACGCTCGTAGGCTGGGAAGAAATAGTTGGGGCAGTCGGCGGGTTGCCTCCGCGGTTCGAACTCGAGCCGCCGCAGCCACAAAGGCATGCCGTTATAGCCAAAAGAATTAGGGAAAATTGTGACCTGGCTCTAAACCTCAAGCTGCCTCCGCGAAAAATGCTCCGATGTGGCCAACGCGCCACCCCGTGCAGTCTTCGCACCATTTTACAATCGTATCGTCATCTCCGCTTGTTTGCACCTGCTCTACCGGCCAGATTCCGACCGGTCCGGCGAAACCTCTCCATCGCGATTCCCACACGCCGCCTCACAGATTTATGTGGAATAACCTTCTGGATGTTGCTGCCGCCACTTCCATGCGGATTGAACGATGGTGCGCAGATCGGATGCCACAGGTTTCCAGCCCAAAACGCTCTGAATCTTCGATGAGTCGGCAACCAACGTGATGGCATCGCCCGCTCGTGGTGCTTCAATGCGAATACGTATTTCACGCTTGGTGACCTGACGCACGCACTCGATTACTTCCAGCACGGAGTATCCATTTCCAGTCCCAACGTTTAGCGCCTCGGATTTTCCTCCGCGCTTAAGATAGGCGAGCGCCAGGATGTGAGCATCGGCTAGGTCCAAAACGTGAATGTAGTCGCGAACCGGCGTCCCATCCGGCGTGGGATAATTATTTCCAAATACGGCAAGCTCCGCTTTTTCGCCCGCTGCGGCTGCCAATACGTTCGGAATCAAATGTGTTTCGGGTTCGTGGTCTTCGCCGCACTTTTCAGTCGCTCCGGCCGCATTGAAATATCGCAGCGACACAAATTTGAAACCGTGCGCGAGATCGTAACTTTCCAAAAGCCGCTCCATGCAAAACTTAGACCAACCGTATGGATTCTTCGGCCATTGAGGACAGTTCTCCGAAATCGGGATTTCTTTCGGATCGCCATAAGTGGCGCAAGTGGAGGAGAAGACCACAGCACGGACTCCTGCGCGTACCAGAGATCCCATCAGCGCGATTCCTTGCGCCACATTATTCTCGAAATATCTTGCAGGGTCGGCTACCGACTCACCTACCGAGGTTAGCGCCGCAAAGTGAACGCAAGCATCGAGCTTATGTTCTTTCGCGATGCGAGCCAGCAACTCAGTGTCGCCCACCTTCCCCTGATAAAAAGAGACGTTTTTATCAACAGCTCCGCGGTGGCCGTAAACAAGGTCGTCCAGTACCACCACCTCTTCATCGTTCGCGCGCAGTCGCTCAACTGTTACGCTGCCAATGTATCCCGCGCCCCCTGTAACAAGGATCGCCATTACACCCCTTCAAGCACTCCCGTTCTCTCAGTTTCCATCAACACGACTCACACAGGATACAACAGGCGGAGGCGCCCGCTACAGAACCACATTTCGATGCGGAAACACAATAAACTCGCAAACTTACGAAATGTTTTCACGCTTGGATGATAAGATTCAAGCTCACGAATGAAAGCTCCCGCAGAACGCCAAGACTCTCGCCTGATGCGCGAGATGTTTCACACTATTGCGCCGCGTTATGATTTTATTAGCCGCGTTCTTTCCTTTGGGATGGACCACCGTTGGAAGCGGCTCGGGGTGGCTAAAGCTTCGCTTTCGGAAAACGCGGTGGTATTGGATCTCGCTTGCGGTACGGGGGATTTCTCGAAACTTGTACTCGAGCGGCTGCCCCACTCAACTCCTGTTGCCACGGATATTACTGAGCGAATGGTTCAGCTAGCACGCGCGGCCGGATTGAAGAACGGGGTTTGCGGCGACGCCGGGGCTCTGCCTTTCGCCGCCAATTCCTTTGACTGTGTGTTTATCGGCTATGGCCTGCGAAATTGTCCCGACGTTAAAAAAGCGATTCGCGAAATCCAGCGCGTCACCAAGCCAGGCGGCTCCATGGTGAACATTGATTTCTTTCTGCCTTCTAATTTGATACTGCGGCGCATTTATCTTGGATATTTGTTTACGCAAGGAGCTCTGTGGGGATTATTGCTTCATGGTCGCGCGCGTGTGTACACCTATCTTCCTGATTCGCTGCGGAATTTTCTCACCATGCCGCAGTTCTCAGCATTGTTGGACGAATCCGGATATTCGATCGTGAACGCGCGTTCTTATATCTTTGGCGGAATTGGCCTCTACTGGGCCACTAAGAGATAGCGCCGGCCCGGGAGCTTGCGCGCTTAAGGAATTTGGCAGACCGTCACCGCGGGATTCTCATAGGGACATGGCATTCCCACCGAACTTCCATTTCTGACGATTACCCAGGTCACCCCGTATTTCTTCTTCAAAAATTCGAAATCCAACAAAGTAAAATGCTGCCAGTTCTTGCGGTCCAGAACTTCCAGCCTCCATTGCCAGGCAAGCTCCGGAAATAGCGCCACCACTGAAGCGTCTTTGTCGCTGTCAGCTAGCATGCTGCGTTCCGCATACGCGCGAAATCCGAAATAATCTTCTCCCGGCTGTTTGGCGTAGTCCGGATCCAGCGCGAACAGCGCATCCTGCGGAGTGTTATAACGCACCCAATCGAAGGCTTTCACCCACTGGTTGCGCGGAGCTCTTCCAGGCCACTCAACGTGATAGCTCGATGGAAATTCCTGCCTCTGCGCATAAAACATGATGGAAGCCAGCGGCACAAATAGAGCGAGCCAGCGCAGCGGCTGTTCACGCAGCACATATTTTCCCAGCATGGCGCCCGAAAACAGAATGAAGATTACGTAAGTGAAATGAAGAACGCGCATGGGTTCCAGACGCGCCCAGGTTTGTGTCTGCGTTTGCAAGAATTGGCAAACCGCGATCGCGATTATGATTCCCAACACCGTGGAGATCACCAGCCGTCGGCAAACGCGTTCCAGGGTCGGCATATTTTCGCGACGCGCCACGCGCGCAAAATATTCCAGCAACGCGATCGGTGCGAGTGCCCCCAACCACTCGTACCAAGCCCAGGAAAATGGATAGTGATAGCTGCGCCCTGCCATCACATCGCGCCAGATCGGGTTCGGCGGAGCTCCAAACGGAATCGCCGTATATGCAGCCGCTGGTTGCGCTGAGGTTTTACCCGGCAGCGCGAGAATAAATAAGTGGAACGAGCCATAAACCGCCATCGTCGGATGACAGAGGGCCGTCAAGAATATCCAGAGCAAGGTGATAGGCCTTTTTTCCAGCACGGCGACGGTGGCAAATAACAAAAATGCCGTCGCGAAAGTACGCGGGTGCAGATGTTGATCGACCAAAAAAAGTGCGGTGCCGGCAACTGGCATGGTTAGAAAAGTGGCCACCAACGCGATGCCGCTCCACTGCACGTACGTTTCAGAAAAACATTTTCGGGCAAGTTGCAGACATCCTAAAAGCACCAGGAAAATGCTGGTGACGTGGAGAACCAAAAGTAGTGTCTCCAAGGAAATGTGCGTCACCCGAACTATTGCTGCCACGGCTTGATGAAACAAGGTCCAACGCGTGAACAGCAGAAAGAAATTCGCATCGTAAGGGTACAAGTTTGGATCGATTATTTTCTTGATGGCCGGCAGGTAGATCCCCATGTCCTCAACGCCATAGTGATACCCGCTTACGAGGATTGCCCCACAAGTGAAGGTTGCGAGAAACAGAAAATCCCGAAGTTTGTGGGCCCTGAAAGTGGAAGAGTTTTTCACGGGCGACGAAAGTGGCTTACTAGCAAAAAATCTCCCGGTCGAATTAATTCTTTAGGCCATAAACCACTACACCGTAGTTTTTCGGGAATTGTGTGGGCTGCGTGCCACAATATCGCTTGAGTTCTTCATGATCTCCGGCGTTCGCCACAAACACTTTCCCGTTCGCCACCGTCGGCGGCACAAAACGCGCGAGCAATCCGAAGCTATCCGGTGTATCCGACTCGCCATCGACTCCCTGACTACGCCATAATTCCTGCGAAACATCTTCCGCATTCAGCGCCAAAAGCATTCCCTTCACGCCGCGAAATGTATTTGAATCGCCGTTCGCGGGAACTAAGGCCCATACGATACCCGTGCCCGCTCGGTTCGCGTCGCTCGAGAGCGCGAGAATACCCCCCGGCATCCAGTTACGCGCCGGCTTATGACAGATAGCAGGCGCTTGGCGCGGCGGCTTCCACGCGCTCATTTTTATATCATCAGCGCCGGTCTTTAGTCTGCTGCCGAGGAATGGGAAAGCCGTCAAGTTTTTCCCTTCGGCCATCACATAGACCCATTGCTTACCTTCGGGCCCTCGCCAGTAGATTGGAGAACCATGAATGTGTCCGCGATTTACAGTGACAGTCTGCAGAACGCTTTGCGAATCCGCGCATTCCTCTTTGTGCCACCCGCCCGAAACGTACCCCGCTAAATGATCACGATCCATCAGGTAAAGATTTCCGTATTTTCCTCCGCTCAAGAGCAAGTTACCTGGCAGCAAAAGTGGAGCCGCGGATCCCATGTCTAGATCTTCACGGTTCAAATACGACTGATTGCAGGGAGTAAACACGTCCACCACATCCAGCTTATTGTCATTCATCTTTAATTTGACCAAGCTATTGCCATATTGATTCTTCTTTGGATCGTAGTCGCCATTTCCTGTTTGCAGAAAAACAGTTCCGGCCTCATCTGCGACCGGTCCGGTACCAGACATCCAAATTCCACCGTTCTTTCCTCCAGGCTCCGGACTCCACACTGTGCGAAGTTGCAATGTCGCGGCATCATACGCAAAAAGCCAGCCCGCAATTCCTCCCTCATTGTCTCCGCCAAATGCCACATAGACCGAGCCATGATCCAATAACAGGCCCGCGCGCTGCTTTCGCAGCTGCTTCCAGTTCTTGCCATGTTTGTTGAACGAGCTTCCTCCTACCGAACCCTCGATTACAACCGGGCCTCTTACTGTTTCGCCGGTGTGTAGATCGAGCGCATAGATTCGGTACATCTGGTCGCTGTTCCACGCGACGACGTACATTAGATTATTCGCAAGATCGATCGCCGGAGTGCTCAAGATTCCCCAGGTAGGATCGTCGAGAGCGGCTTCATCAATATCGTGCGCCCCCGCACGAGGAGGTCCTAAAGACTTTGACCAGATCAATGTGTCATTCGAGTTCGCGGGCTTCTGGTCCGCAATGTAGGCATAGACCGTGTTATTCATCGACGCGAACAACACTGTGTTGCAGCCTTGCGGGCATTTATTGCTCACGAGTTGAGACACATACAGCGGTTGCGCCATCACTTTAGCATCGGAATACAGAGTCCAGAGCTTTCCGAACTGAGTTCTCACATTCAATTGATTGAGTTCCGTCTCGGTCAAATTCACCCCGCTACGCTGGTTATCAACCCGCTGCGTGTAAGCATTAATCGAGTTCGTTGTCCTGAAAAGGTGCGGCAAGATCGCTGATGCTAGTAGTCCAACAATCAACGTACATTTTTTACACGCCGTCCACATCCAGCCGCACCTCCGAAAACCCTGTATCGGGTCACAATTCTATTCTCGCCGCCAACTGATGACAAACAAAGTCCGGCTCGCAATTCTTCAAAAACACTGCTTCGACGCAACCTCATTTCGAGCTACTTTGGGACTAACTTGTCATCTTTTTCTGGCCCGTTTGGGTTGAAGCAAACATCTTCTATTGCGACAATGGATTTTGGTGCGGCCGATCATGCGTTGGCCCAAATCATTCACGGGCGTTTTATGCGTAATTTTGGCAGCGAGGATTTTGATTTTGACGTCCATACGGAGCGAAACGTCTTATAACCGTCCATCATCCCAACTCCCGACTATGACCGAAACCGCGCATCCCCTGGAACAAATTAGAAAGTACGTTTTATCGAGCTGGGAATATTTGACTCGCTCCCTGGCCATTTGCAAAACCTTCGAGGATATAAAAACGGAAGGTGAGCCCTACCTTTATCTACCGCTGGGGTTCCCGGAGCCTGCTGACATTATCGAACTTCAGAAATACTGCCCCATCCGCGTAGCGCGCTTGCCGAAGAAAATCGCCACCGCCGGAGATATCGATCTCAGCGAAATTCCCAACGAGGGCGTTCTTTTTCTCCCGCATCCCTACGTAGTTCCCGGTGGGCAATTTAACGAAATGTACGGTTGGGATAGCTATTTCATAATTCTCGGTTTGCTTCGGGACAACCGCGAACCGATCGCCAAAGGCATGGTTGAAAACTTCTTTTTTGAGATCGAGCACTATGGCGCAATTCTGAATGCCAATCGAACTTATTATCTTACGCGTTCTCAGCCTCCTTTCCTGACCTCCATGATTCTCGCGATTTACAACGCGGAGAAGTCTAAGGGACAAACGGATCCCTCCTGGCTCGAAAGAGCCTACAAATTTGCAGTCACGGACTACGAGGAGTGGATTCGCCCTCCGCATCTCGCTGGCGATTCGGGACTTTCTCGATATTTCGATCATGGAGAAGGCCCGGTACCCGAGATCATTGGCAATCCAAAGGATTACTATCGCGGAGTTGCACGATACATGCTTACGCATCACGAAGGCGATGAGGCTTCTTATGTTGTGCATCTGGGAAAGAACCCGGACGCGCCACATGCCGGCCCCATATTCGAATTTGACTGCGATCCCGCCTCGCAAACAGCTCCCGCCCCCGATTGTCCTAAGGATCGCGTCGCGCTCACCGCAAATTATTACAAGGGCGACCGCACCATGCGCGAATCGGGGTTCGACGTTTCATTCCGCTTCGGCCCATTCAGCGCCGACACGCACCACTACGCTCCCGTCTGTCTCAACAGCCTTCTCTACAAAGAAGAAAAAGACCTGGAAGAGATCGCCAACACTTTGGGCCACCACGAAGATGCAGAAAAATGGCGCGGCAACGCTGCCGATCGTCTCGCGCGTATGAACAAATATCTGTGGGACGAAAGCCGTGGTCTTTACTTTGACTATGACGTCGCCACCAACAAGCGCTCCACCTACGAATATGCGACTACCTTCTATCCGCTATGGGTCGGCGCCGCAAGCAAAGCCCAAGCGGAAGCCGTAATGCATAACCTCCCGTTATTTGAACATCCTGGCGGTCTGGCCATGAGCAGGCATGAAACCGGCGCGCAGTGGGATTTCCCGTACGGATGGGCGCCCATCCACTTGATCGCTATCAAGGGAATGAAACGCTACGGATTCAGTGCCGATGCAGATCGTGTCTCGTTTCACTTTCTGCACATGGTGCTGGAAGATTTCGGACGCACCAAGACTATGTTCGAAAAATACGATGTCGTCTCGCGAGCGTCAAAAACGCGCATCCGCGTGGGTTACAAGGAAAATGTAATCGGCTTTGGATGGACCAACGGCGTTTTTCTTGAGCTATTGCATCAATTGCCGTCGAATCTTATTGAAAAGCTTGAAACGGGAAGAGTTTCAAGACGCTGACTCTCAAACTCCCTTTGGCATCTACTACCGTTACGCCCCTAATCGCCTACAGTATTTTCCCGATTGATGAATTTCGACTCTCACGCGAATATGCGTCCAGAGAGAAGAGGAACAGAGGGAATCCTTAATAAAATAAGGGCTGGGCCCGTATGCTCTTCTTCTCTCAGCCAAATCCTCCTGAAAGATCCCGAGAGCCGATTCCAGCGTGAATAATCAATCATCCCCTGACCGCAGCTCGTATTTTCGGGTCGCCTGCTACCGCAGCCTTCAGGTCGGCATTCTCATTGATGACTTCAAGAAGCTTCCGCGTAATATTGTCGTCCACTTCGGGAGCTTTCCGTATTTCCACCGGATAGCGGACCATGAGTTCTAGTCCGCCTTCCGAAAACTGCAGCTTTGCTTCAGTTGCCGGCGCGCGTAATTCAATTTCCACCTTGCGCTCGATATCGCCATACTGTTTCTCGATTCCGGCGCGATATTGCGCATAGACGGAATTCACAACCTCAGTGAGTTTGTCCTGCACCAGCTTGTGGTTCGCGCCCGGCGCAAGCGAAACAGCCACCTCGTGCCACGCATACGAGGTGCCCGGGATCTGTTTGTACAGCGGCGTAGTGGCCTGGAACAGTACTGAGTTGGAGAAAACAACGATGCGGCCTGTCGGGTAAAGCTCAATTCCAGTTCCCGCAAGCTCCACCAAATACATGCGGACCAGCCCAATGTCGATCACGTCTCCCGTTACACCGGCAATGCTGATGCGATCCCCCACACTAATCCCGTAGCGGCCCACCACGAAAAAATAAGCTGCCACCGATAAAATTACCGCCTGCAGTCCCACTGCGATTCCTGCCGTAACAAACCCAGCGAAAGTGGCCAGCGAACTGAACTCGCTGATGAATCCCAACATCAAGACCACGGCAATCAGAAATCCTACGACGAAGCGCCGAAGAATCAGAAACTGGCGGCGTCTGCGCATATCGCGTATGTAGCGAAACGTTAATCTGCGCCATAATTCGGAAAGTGTGAACACGAACGCGAGCGCCAAGGCCAGCCCGAGAACTCTCATCAGCAGCGCGCGCACCGCATAACCGGACTCGCGTACTAACGCCTCACGCCACTCCAGAAAATTCGCGCGACTCTCGTCCAGCAAGACGAGTTCCTGGTTCAGAGGAATCAGCGCGCTCGACAAATGTTTAAATTCACTAGTAAGCTCCTGGAAATCCTTGGGCGTGGCTGGAGTCGATTGTGTGCCCGGCGTGGCGGACAAATCAGACATCTCGCGTCCGCGTTGCACCGTTGCGGACAGGTTCGCGCGTAAGGGCTTTTGAATGTTCGTGGCAGTCTCACGCAAACTCGCCGTTTCTTTAATCAATTGATCAATCTGATGAATAGTGCGCATTTCGTCATACACCGCCCTGGCATAGCCGCCCAATCCCCCCGTACTCGGGCTTAACGTTTGAGCGCTGGCAGCAGCCTTCGCAGCAGTACTCTGCGCCGACGCTGTGCCTAGCACTTCGGGAATCGAACGCGCCAGATCATTAATGCTTCCCTGGAATCCTTTCGTTGAAGCTTCACTATTGTTCTCAATAAAAGTGCTCATTCTTTGAACCGCATCTTGCATCGCTTTATTCAGCTCCAGATCGCCCTGCAGCTTTTCGCGCTGACTCATCAGGCTTTGTTTTTTGCTGCCAGCCCCGGAGGCGATCTGTTTGTCGAGCGAGTCCAATTGCGTTTGGTCCTGATCGATTTTGGCTTTCACTTGGGCGGCAAACTGGGCCAGCTTTTCTTCCTGCGTAGGCGTTTGCGATGCTTGATTCGAATCGCCGTTATTGGAACTATTTCCCGCGGTCATTAGTTTCGCTTCGGCCCGCGCGGACTCGAACGCGAGCCGTACCACTTGAGCGGCAAGATTTTGCGCGTTGTCCTGGTAAAGCAGATCGCTCGGCAGTCCAACGGTTTGCACCTTGCCCGAGGTGTTTCGGTACCAATTGATTGCTGTATTGAGGTGGCCCAAAATTGCGTCGCGATCGAGACGCAGAGTGTCTTGTGCCGACAGAAGAATACTCAGCGGAAAAGACGCGGCCAGCCCGGCGCACAAAAGACGGCGCCAACGCAACGCTTTTGAATCCTGCCAAATTTTAAACAGTTTCATAGCCTCTTCTTTCGCTTGTGCCGGATGTAAAATTGAACGCTGTTATGTCGCGACTTTCGGAGGGCTGGGACCGCCGTAATTAGCAAAGAGCAAACACCACAAAATTACGCTAGCACTTCGTACACAAAAATTCCAGGGATACCCGCAACAGGATCGGGCACTCCTTTATTATGCTGGCCTTTCAAATATCTCGTCGCCGAGAGGGAGTTTTATTACACTGCGTGTCACCATGGGCCTTTTTAAACCCGCTTCACTTACCTGGAAGGGATTGCTCGTTCAAACTGCGCGACGTATTGAGAAAGATGATGTCCTGGGTCGCTCCGCTCAGCTTTCCTTCTATTTTTTCCTCGCGCTCTTTCCCCTATTGATTTGCATTCTCGGGTTACTCGGAATGTTTTCTAGAGCCGGACGGGATATTCAGCACGGTCTGTTCGACATCCTTATTAACGTCCTGCCCTGGTCCGCCTGGAATCTCGTACAACAGACGCTAGCAGAGATTAGTCAGTCCAATTCCGGCTCCAAGCTGTCCCTCGGAATTATCGTTTCGTTGTGGTCGGCATCCGCCGGAATGTCTGCTGTCATGGACACTCTGAACGCCCAGGCCGCAGTGCCGGAAACTCGATCGTTTATCAAAAGAACCGCCATCGCCGCAGCTCTCACCGTCGCAGCTGCTTTAGTACTTTTAGTGGCGGTCGTTATAGTTCTGTTAGGCGACTTTGCCGCCGAGTATTTTTTGCAAGGTATCGGCACCGTTATTTGGAAATTTGTACAATGGCCAATCGCCACCACCCTGATTTTGTTCGATTTCGCTCTGATCTATCACTTCGCGCCGGACGCGAAAGATTGCAAGTGGCGTTGGATTACGCCGGGCGCGGTCTCCGGTCTGATCCTATGGATGGCCGTTTCTCTCGGCCTAAAAACATATTTACACTTTTTCAATACGTACACTGCCACTTACGGATCGCTAGGTGGCGTCACTATCCTATTGCTGTGGTTTTACCTGACAGGAGCGGCATTGCTCATCGGAGCCGAAATCAACACGGTAATCGAGGACGCCACTGAATTGGATAACAAGAAATGCCACCACATCGGGAATTCGGTGTAGGAAGGGCCCAGCACGTTCTTAAAATAGGAAACCACGCTGGACTCTTCGTTCAACAGAAATAGAATCTACGAAGTATGGCGCGCCCGGAGGGGTTCGAACCCCCGACCTTGTGCTCCGGAGGCACACGCTCTATCCATCTGAGCTACGGGCGCGTTCCGAATCGACTGGATGCAGGTCATTGTATTACGTTTTCTTCTGGCCTGCTACGAACACCGCGATCTGTTATCCCGCATTCGCTCTCGACCCGAGGGAGTATTAGTAGGCGCGTGTGAGGTTCTTCACTTGCTTGGCCAGTTTCTCGATTTGCTCCGCCTTTTGTATCAGCGGAAGCGACAAAGTGTTCGTCGCATCCGTCTTCTCCACTTCGTCTTTCAATTCGGAAGCCAGCTTATACAGTTTCTCCACGTCATCGTGGATTTGCTGCTGGTTCTGCTTCAAAATATCTTTGGGATTCGGTTTGGGCAGGCTATCCGGTCCGGCGGAGTCCTGATGTAGAGGAGCGGTTCCTTGTTGATCAGCCGGTGTTGGCGGAAGGGGCAGGGCCTTCTGCGCGTTAGCTAGATCCGCGCTGGAAAAGAATGCGAGTGGCATGCCCACCGCCACAGGAATGATCGCTGCCAAAAAATTACGTTTGTTCGCGTCCATGTCGTTCCATTCCTCCCGCTAGAATATGATGCAATCCAGCGCCCCACGGCGGCTTTACCCCACCGCATCGAACCACGCTGCGTCGTGCCGGGCGGGTGTATAATTCCGCTCCCTTTATCTTATGACTGATTCGTTCAGAACATGGCTTCAAATTGCAGGCATACGCGCTCTGCGCGTCCTCATAATCGTCCTCGTAGCTTTCACGGTTGCGCGCCTGCTGAAATCGTTCACCGGCCGTCTGGTCCAATCAGCGAAATCGCCCACTCGCGTGGCTCAGATGCGCGAGCAGCAAACTCGCACCATGGCTGCCTTGCTTTACAGCGTCGGAGTGGGTCTGATTGTCGCCATCGCTTTTCTCACCGCGCTGCCTGAACTTGGATTTAATGTCAGCCCAGTGGAAGCCGCCGCAGCTGTAGCCAGCCTGGCCTTGGGGTTCGGCGCGCAGAATCTGGTAAAAGATCTCATCAATGGCTTTTTCATTGTCTTTGAAGACCAGTTCGTCATCGGCGACCTGATTCAGACCAGCGGTGAAATAGGACGCGTGGAGCACCTTACCTTGCGCCGAACCGTGATTCGAAATCCCGCCGGGGCAATTGTAACCATTCCCAACGGGTTGGTCGGCCAAGTCGCAAATCTCAGCCGCGATTGGTCGCAGGCTTTCATCGACGTTATCGTATCTTCGGACGAAATGGTCAGTCGCGCTCTAACCGAGCTGGAGAAAATCGCTGCGGAATTCCGCCACGATGCCGATTGGTCCCCGGCGCTGGTCGACGGGCCGCGCGTGCTCGGTGTTGAATCTCTCGCGCTGGACGGCACCACCATCCGCCTCCAAGTCCGCACTGCGCTCAACCGCAAAGAAGACGTGTCGCGCGAGATTCGCCGACGCATCAAACTTGGCTTCGAGCAGGCCCGCATTCCGCTCAGCCATATGCACAATGTTGCTGTGCGCGAGGTTGCGACGCCCAGTTCGTCATAAATTACTCAACGACAGGAGAAAAATCATGGGAGACGTTTCGCACGAGCAAGTAAATCTTATGTTGCGGCTGTACGACATTCGTCGCGAACCTCGACTTCGCGAGGCCCGCGAGTGGTTCATGAATAATTTCCGCCCGGCGTCCCCTGAAGACGTCATGCGCCAGTATCCTCCAGCAAGTCAGGAGAACGCGTACTTCCGCATGGTCATGAGCTACTGGGATATGGTCGCCGGAATCGTTAACCGCGGTCTTGTTGACGAAGAAATGTTCTTCGAAAATTCCGGCGAGCAGTGGATTGTTTGGGAACGCCTGAAGCCTGTGATCGGTGGATGGCGGGCTCTTTTCAAAAACCCACACATGCTTTCCAACCTCGAAGAGCATTGCAAGCGCTTCGAAGCCTGGCGCGAAAAACGCGCTCCTGGTACAAACCAGGCCATTCGTGACATGTTCGCCCAAATGGAAAAGCAGGCCGCCGCAGCCAAGAAATAGCGCGCCTTAACTCCCGCGCTCGACATTGTTTTTGCAGTCGCCAGGGCGAAGCCTGTAATTTCGCCAATTTCGCTAGGTTTTCGCGACGAAATTGTGGTAGTTTTTTGCAGACCCCCGCCAACGGATTTTTTCTGTCATGGAGAAATCTGAAGCCGTTGGTTTTGTTTGCCGTCCTTAAGGCGCCCGGTGAGGAATATCTAAATGAATTTTCGCTATCCGATTGCTCTGGTACTTATAACGGTAATCTGTTTCACGCTGGCCTTCCCTCCGGAAGCCGCCGCGCAGGCCGCACAAAGCGCCGGAAAAATCACGGCAGTCGTGCCCATCGTTAATGTCGTTCGCGGTCCGCAGCAAGTTCCCGCCTCCACTTCTCAACAGGTATTCTGGGGCGACGTGATTAATACCGGGCATTTGGCTCGCGCGCGCATTGCCCTTAACGATGGCTCCATCCTTAGCGTCGGTTCCGATTCCAACTTAACCGTCGCCAAGCACGACGCCTCTCAGCAGCAGACCGATCTGGATCTGAATTACGGCCGCGTCCGCGCCAAAGCCGCCAAGCTCGTAAAGCCGGATGCGCACTTCCAGATCCGTACCTCTGTCGGCGTCGCTGGTGTTGTCGGAACCGACATGATCGTCATTTTTGACAGCACCGGGAAAATGGACGTCATATGCGTCGAAGGCGCTTGCAAAGTCTGTGACCTGGCCGCGCACTGCGTTCTAATGAAAGGCGGCGAACAGTCAACTCTTCGCAACAACGAACAGCCCTCTCAACCGTCTCCCGCCACGCCTATGAACATGAACGACGCGGTAACCACAACCTCAACGACTGGTGCAGGCGCTGCGGGCGGTGGGCTCGGCGTTGCTGGAGGAGTGGCCGTTGGCGTCGGCGCGGCGGTAGCAGCCACAGTGGCTGTGGTGGTCGCTCGCGTCACCACGCGTACGCAAACTTGTAGCACGTCTTCGCCAACGAAAGTTCATGCCGATTGCGTAAAAATCAACGGCGCTGCTGGAACATTGAACGGCCAGCGCCTGCCTTAAAGAGTCCAGGCACGGGGAACGTATCCTGGACTTCCGGGCATTGAGAATATAAAACCTCATTGCTAGTACAACTGATTAGTCGTTTTTTCATCGGCGGTGTTGTCGTGTGCGCCTTTGCGGCCATCGGCGACATACTGAAACCCAAGAGCTTCGCGGGCCTTTTTGGCGCGGCTCCTTCAGTTGCGCTGGCAACCTTATACCTGACGATTTCTTCTCAAGGAAAAATCTACGCCGCCACCGAAACTCGCTCGATGATTGTCGGCGCGCTTGCCTTTTTTATTTATGCTACTTGTGCGAGCTGGCTGCTAATGAAGCGCAACGTTTCGAGCCTGTTTGTTACTGTTAGTTTGATGCCGGTATGGCTCGGTGTCTCACTTGGACTTTGGTTTTTTCTGTGGAGGCATTCGCATTGAAAGTGAGCGTCAATTTTTCGGCCTTGCGTCAGGCGAAATGGTATCAATTCGTTCTCCGTTTTTTCTTCGGCGGAGCGATTTGCGTCCTCGCCGGCATGATCGCCGAAAAATATGGCCCGGCAGTCGGGGGACTCTTCCTGGCCTTCCCTGCTATTTTCCCCGCCAGCGCGACCTTGCTGGAAAACGAACAGAAAGAAAAAAAAGAAAAAGTAGGATTGCATGGCACGATCCGCGCAAGAAAAGTAGCGGGCGTTGACGCAGTCGGTGCTTCCATGGGAACCGTAGCACTGATGGTTTTTGCGACGATGGTCTGGAAGCTGTTGCCGGATCATTCGGCTGGGCTGGTCTTACTGGGCGCGACGGTAATTTGGTTCGCTGTTTCCGTCGTCATTTGGCGAACCCGCAGCGTGCTGGTGCATTGGTTCAAGCGGCGCAAGACGCAACGCGAACAATAGACTTTGGGCGTCGCACATTTCTGAGAAAAATCGGACCCAACCCTGGTCCGATATCCGGCATGCATCTACTCTTTATCGAACGGGTGTGGCGGCAATAAAAACTGCATGCCAAAGTAGCCCACAAAGTAAGGTTGCGTGGGTCCGGCGGGCGCCAGGCTCCGTCCCGCCATTACCAGCAGAATAAATGGAGGATGTATTTTGTAGCGAAGACCTCCCTCCAATGTCTCCTGGTTCGTGGCCGGATGAAATGTTCCGGTGGAATAAAATTCGGCATCGAGTTCTAACCTATCCGTGAACTCGTGGCCGACCACCAGCCCCGCGAGCCATCCATCCGGTCCCTTGTGAACCCAATTGTAGCCACCTTCCCAATTCAGGTCGATTGGGCCCAGTTTTTTTGTAAATTCCATCGGCACAATCAGGCTGGCGCCGCGCGAGGTGATTCCGCGTTCCACCGAGTGATTCGGATTGTTAATGGAAAGCTGTGGAAAAACAGACATGGCGAATCCCGAATCCTTGTTGTCGTAGAATCGCCACTTCACTCCCAATTGATCCTGCCCCAGCCCGAATTTCGCCGGCGCGGTATTGTCCACGCGCAGCCAGGCATTTTCGTAGGTCAACTGGATGCGATCGCCCAAACCGAAGTTGATGTCGACGTCAGGAGTGTGGGTGACGGAAGTGTTCGGGTAGAGGAAGGGCATGTACCCCAGATTTATTTCCCACAGCAGGTTGCCGGGCGTGCCGGGATCGTTCGTATAGTAGGGCGGCCCACCCTGAGCAAGAGCGGGACGGCAGAAAATGAGAAGAAAGAAGAATAATCCGAAAATGCGCAACAAAAACATGGAGGCGCGGGTGGGAATCGAACCCACGTATAAAGGTTTTGCAGACCTCTCCCTTACCACTTGGGTACCGCGCCCTGCAATGAAGTATAGCGAAAGTTGAGCTTCGTTTCAGCCCGTAAAGCAGGTGTGGCAGCCCGTTTGCCGGCGCCCGACAGCGGCGGCCGATTCGCTACCAAGGCGAGCATGCCGCTCAACTCGCTCCGAGACCACGCGCTCCGGCGGGCTTGGCGCCGAAGCGATCCCCGCGAGCAGTTCAAACGGAAAGCGGGCGCCGCGGAGTTGTCGGCAAAGCGCGTTAGCGTCGGATTGAAGTTGGCCCTCACGGTTTGCTTATTTTATTTTATGTGGAGTTCGTAGGGAAGGCGGGCTTGCACCGGCTCCATCATGCTCAGGATGTGCCGAAGTGTGGCTTCCAGGGATTCCGATTGGCGCATCTGTTCTTTTTGCTTCTGGAAGATTTGTTCGAAGAACGTTTTTTCTTCCGGGAGCCGGACGATGCGTACAGATTCGCTCGCGGGGATATGTGCGAGCTGCTTGGCTACGTCTATAGCTCGATCCGTTCCGCCCAATTCGTCCACTAGTCCCAAATCCTTGGCTTGAGAGCCGGACCACACGCGCCCTTTGCCGATTTTGTCCACGGCCTCCGGAGACATTTTGCGCCCGGCGGCGACGCCTTTTACGAACGCGTCGTAGGTTTCGTGCATGGAACGTTCGATGTAAGCCTGTTGCCCGGGCGTGAAATTCTGCTGAGCGGAAAACAGCGTTGCGTTGTCGCTAGTGGCTACGTAATCGGTGCTGATTCCCAATAAATTGAAAAGACCGGAGACGTTCATCTTTCCGATGAGAACACCGATGGAGCCGGTAATGGTGTTAGGGTCAGCGACAATTTTGTCCGCGGGCGACGCGATCCAGTAGCCACCGGAGGCCGCTACATCGGACATTGATACGACTACCGGCTTCACCTTGTGCGCGAGTTCCACTTCCCTTCTAATCACTTCGCTGGCGACCACCGAGCCGCCTCCGGAATCGACGCGCAGGACGATGGCTTTGATGCTGGAGTCCTGGCGCGCTTTGCGAATATCGGAAGCAACCGAATCGCCGCCCATGACGAATCCGCCGGCAGCCGTGGTCCCGGAATCACCCGATACAATCAAGCCTGTGGCGTGGATCACCGCAATTTTGTCCAGCGCGAAATTGGGAGGCGACGGCACGGAGCGGTACTGATTCAGCGAGATTGGACTCCATCCACCGGAGCGATGTTTGAAGAAGTCCTGCACCTGGTCCCAGTAGGCCATGCGATCGACGATCTTGGCTTGCACCGCTTCGCTGCCGGAAAGCGGGGCGCGATTCAGAATGGATTCGAATTGCTCGCGCGTTATCCCGCGGCCTTTGGAAGTGTCGCCGAGGTATTGTTCATAAACACTGCGCAGCAGGCCTTCCACTTCCTCTTTGTGTTCAGGAGTAAATTTCTTTTCGGTGAAAGTATTAGTGGCCGTTTTGTATTCAGCGATGTGGTAGAACTCGGGAACGACTTTCAGTTTGTCCAGCGTGCCGCGAAAAAAAACGGCTTCAGCCATCATGCCGCGAATGCTTACAGGAGCGGTGGGTACCAGCCAGATTTCTTTGCAGGCGCTGGCCAGATAGTATTCCGGATTTTGAATGCCGTCGTATCCCAGGTAGCAGATACTCGGCTTGCCGCTATCGCGAAATTGGAGAAGATGCGCGCGAATTTCTTCAAGTTTGCCCCACCCAGTTTCAAGCGGCGCGATACGAACGACCAAACCAGTAATGTGCGAGTCGGTGCGAGCCCGGTCGATGGCGTCAAGGTAATCGTGGAGCACCGGAACGGTGCCGTTGAAGGTGCTGAAGAAATCGGGGGCGCGCTGCTCTTCGATCTGGCCACTCGCGTCCATCACCAGCACCGAGTTGGAGGCGACGCGCAGGCCCGGCTTGGAAGCGGACCAGATCATCAGGCCAACCAAAAATATAAGCACCAGGATGATTACGATTGCTCGACGCTTGCCCCAGGTCATCGTCATTCACCTCTTCCCCACGCGTGTGCTGCAGGCCTTGAACTCGCAGGTTGATGGTACTGAGTCCACGGTAGCACCGAGGGGCGCAAAATTCCAATTCGCAACGGGGCTGTGTGTTCGGTAAAAGAGACGCCGCATCTCACCGCTTCCCCAATAGAAAATGGCGAAAACCGAAAAATCCTAGCGTGCGTTAATATTCGAGGAGCGGTCCGTGCGGACGAGCTGGTACTGCCGCGGCCATTACTCTCATTCGCTTCGACGCGCCCACCTTCCGGCTTGACCTATCCTAAAGTGCTGGCGTAGTGTGTTGGTTCACTGTTGATGGAAGTAACTTCAGAGGAACGTCCGGCAAGCGCCCTGCCAGTAGAGTTGAAAGCTAGTTAGAGGAGAAAGCCATGCAAACACCCGCCTTTGCATCAACGAAAACACTACGAACTGTGAAATTATTGCGAGCATTGATTTGGGTTGTTGCGGTAGTGGCGATGTATTTGTGTCCGGCGTGCGCCTTTGGGCAAACGAATTCGAGTTGGATTGGTGGTAACAGCAATTGGAGTAACGCGACCTATTGGACTCCAAACCAAGTGCCCAACAATGGGGGAGGAAATACTTACAACGTAACCATTCATGACAACAGTAATGTCACGCTGGACCAGAATGTGACAATCTCATCTCTCACGCTAGCAGACGCAACGGGAACGCCGTCGACCCTCGCCGAGGATCTCGGGAGCCCCTACTCCCTTAGCGTAACCGGGAATGCTGTTATAAACGCACCGGGCTACCTGCAAGTAACCACGCTGTCGGGGTAAATGTGACAAACTCTGGCCAGATGTGGATAAACAATCTAACGGTAGCTGGTACGTTCAACAACAGCGGTGACCTCACCTTAAGCGGAGCGGGAAGTATCAACAACTTGGTGTTCGATAAGTCGGGGTCAGCCTTGCAGGTGGGTAGCTACAGCACGTTGAATCTGACCAACGGCATCACCGACATCCCTGCAAAAACGAACCTTCTCATTTTCGGAACGATTAGCTCAGGTTCCAGCAACGGCCTGGCTAATCTCAGTAGTATCGAAGGCGATTTGCAACTGCAGAATGGGAAAGCTTTAATGATTAATACCAACACGCTGACAGTAGTGGGAGGCGGAATTGAGCTATATGGTAATTCGTCGCTTTCTGTTACTAACCTTACCGTTAGTGGGTCTCTCTACGACATAGTTATAGGATCCCCAGATGGAGGCTTTGATCCGACCCCGAGCGTGCTTACCGTGAACGGCACCTTTACCAACGGCAGCCGAGTATTTGTCGGAAGCTTCGGTCCTGGCGACGCCAACGTCGGAATTCTTAATAATACGGGCACGATACAAATTGAAACTGCCGGCGTACTCACTTTAACTAGCTCAGCTACTTCGAACAATTCCGGTTCCATAAGTGTGGCTAAGGGCGGCGAGTTCCTGATCGGTGCATCAAACGCGGCGGTTACAGGCAAAGGATCATTAGTCTTGGGCGGAGGCCTGGTTACGGGTTTGTCGGCGAGCGACGTTCTGACGAATCGAAGCGACATCATAGGGTTTGGAACAATCGGCAACAATTCGATGGGATTGATAAACGACGGACTAATCACCGCAGCCGGGAATGGTGATGTACTTACGATAGATCCCAGTTCCGCCGGACTGAACAACCAAGGGCGATTCAATGTGAACGCAGGAGCCACTATGGACATTACCGGTCCAGCGAATTCGTTTCTCAATTTCGATGCTGCGAGCGGAACGCTCACCGGTGGCTACTACAACATCGTGAACGGAACTCTGCAGTTCGATAACGCGAACATCGTAACAAATGCCGCGCACATTACCTTGAATGGTACGCAGTCCAGAATAATCGATCAGAATGGGGCTAATGGTTTGGCGAATTTCGCCAGCAACGCGACCACCGGCAGTTTCACTTTGAGCGGAGGCCGGAATTTTGCAACTTCGGGAGCATTTAGTAACGCGGGCAGCGTGACAATTTCCAAGGGAAGCTCGTTCACTGTTGGCGGAACAGCAAACTACACACAAACGGCAGGCACTACAACTGTGATCGGCACATTATCCTTGAGCTCGCCGGGTAGCGTGAATGTATCGGGCGGGTTAGTTCTTGACACCGGTGCGATTAACACGGGGAGCTTTGTGCAAACCGCGGGTACGACTACGGTGAACGGCACACTCTCCGCGGTCTCAGGGGGCGTGAACGCTTCGGGTGGCTCGATTTATGGGATTGGGACGATAACCGGGAATATCAATTTAACTGGTGGATTGCTGAGTGCGGGATCCGCTTCGAAGAAAGCAGGCGAGCTAACTTTGAAAGCCACGTACGCGCAGTCTGGTGCGGGAGCACTCGATGTGGATTTGGGCGGGACGACGGCGGGAACGCAGTACGACGTGCTGGATATTACGGGCACGGCTAGCTTGGGTGGAACGCTGAATGTTGATCTGATCAGCGGATTCAAGCCTACGGTCGGCGAGACGTTTGACATCATCGATTACTCATCGGAGACGGGAGCTTTTGCGACGTTGAATTTGCCGAAGCTGACGGGTGGAGACACCTGGTCGATTACTTACAACGCGACCGACGTGGTGCTGACGGTGGATGGTCCCGCTGCGAAAAACGGCACGGCGAACGGCACTGCGGTGAAGGCGGCATCTAGAGCTTTAACAGGGTATTCGGGGACTTCGGCGGCTAGCGGGCGCGAACCCGTTGCGATTCTTTCGCGAGCTACTTGCTTCGCGGAGCGATTGATTGGAGCTGCGTCGTGTGACAAGACCGTGGCAATTATTTCCTCGCGTGGCAGTGAAACGCGCGCAGACACAGGCGTAAGTGCTGGAGAAGTTCACAACAATATTATGGTCGCCACGCGCTCGATTTCTTCGGAACGCGGCGGCGCTTCGCATGGAACGTCCACGTCAGCAACAACTATGGCGAGATTTTACCTCTGTACGTATTTGCCTTCTGGTACAGCGCACACGATTGGTTGCAACTGAGTAAACGCGATCCCGCTAGGAGGCGTAGGAGGGGTGGCGGGCTGGGGCGCGGTGGCGGAGGTTGCGAGAGAGTTTGGCTAGCCAGCGCAACTCGGTGCGGAACTGAGCGATCGTCAGCTCGATCATCCATACGGCTTCGTGATGGCGGTGGCCCACTTCGCGGCAAACGTCGGGAAGAGTGGATTGCTCTCTGGCGAGCTGAGCTTGCAGAAATTCTTTTCTGCGTTCGAGCTGGCGGGCGACGACGCCGGGGCGGGCTTGCCAGGAAAGCGCGAGCCAGGTGAGGAAGGCTGGGCGCTCGCGTTGCGCCGACCAATCCTCGCGTTCGAGCGCAGACGCCAAAGCTGCGCGGCCTTTGGCGGTAGTGGCGAACACGCGGCGGTCGGGGCCTCCCGACGGTTCGCCGGTATTTGCGACGGCAATCATTCCGGTGCGCGCGAGTTTTTCCATGGAGTAATAAAGCTGCGGGCGCGAGATGTCCACCCAATCGCGCCACTCGCGGCGCTCGAGTTCGGCGTTAGCCTGATAGCCGTGCATGGGGCGTTCGGCGAGCAAGCTGAGCAAAACGAGATCGGGAGTGGTCAGGCTGCTCGGCTTATTTTTTGGCATGGTTTTCCTTCCGCAGGCGGCTCCAATACCACCACTGACATTTTTCCGCGGGAAGCAGCGGGTCGCGAGCTTGCGCCACCGCGGCTTGGAAGGTATCCAGGCAGCAGACGTCAATGCGATGGCCGGTGAGGCGGCAAAGTTTTTCGTACATTTTGTGGGGATTCTGGCGCGCGAGCTGGCTGATGGAGCGAACTCCCAGCATTTCGAAATCGCGAAGCATGGCCGGGCCAACGGAAACCAAATCCTGCAAACGGCGGTGTGAGGCGCGGGGCATAAAAACCTCCTTGACAGGCAACAGTTATACCGCTATCTTCAACTAGTCTAAGTTAGACTAGTTGATTCAGGCAAGGAGATTTTTCAGATGCGCCCACAACTTTTAATTCTGCCAATGGCGGGGCTGCTGCTGTTCGCAGGCGCCGCTGCGGCGCAAGGAGAGAAGAACGTGAAGACAACTGAGGTGAAAAAAATAACAGCAGTACTGCTGGTGGAAGAAATCGAACCATGCCTGAATTTCTGGGTGGACCGTCTGGGATTCACGAAGACCGCGGAAGTTCCCGATGGCAACAAACTGGCGTTTGTGATTCTGCAGAAAGGCGCGACAGAAGTGATGTACCAAACTTTTGCGAGCGTGGAGAAAGACAACGTAGAAGCGGCCAAGGAGGGTCGCAAAGGACCGACGTTTCTGTACGTGGAAGTTGACGATCTGGACGCCGTGATTGCGGCGCTAAAGGGCGTGCCGGTAGTGATGCCGGTGCGGACTACGTTTTATGGAGCGAAGGAAATTGGAGTGAAGGATCCGGCGGGACACTTTGTCACGTTTGCGCAGTATGGAGCGGCGGCGCACTAGTTACATCCCGGGATATTTCCCCAAGAAGATCAGGAGGAAATCGATCGTGTCGCCGATTCCGTGAGCAATGATGGGGACGGAAAGGTTACGGCCGGTGCGGAGATAAATAATTCCGAGCAGAAGTCCCATCAAGCCTTCGTCGATGATGCCAGTCCAACCTTGATAGGCGTGGGCCAAGCCGAATCCGACATGGACTGCGATCAGGCTGATGATCCAGGCAGGGCTCGTACGATTGAAGAGGTCGGCGACCCGATTCATCAAGTAGCCGCGATAAACCATTTCTTCGCCGAAGGCGGCGAGGGTCCAGGTGCCAACGAGCGCGAGTAGAGTCCATTTAACATTTCCTTGCAGCGCTTGAAAAAGCTCGAGGTCGGGCTGCTTGTGAAGAAATTTCACCAGCAGCGGCTGGGTGACGAATAGCTCGAAACATTCCAACAGGACGCCAGCCACGACGCCGAGCACGATGGTGGTTTTCCAGTTGCGAAAACGTTTTAGGCCAACGTCGCGCCAGCGCAGGTTGCGCACACGAAGCGAGAGCCATCCGAAGAGCAGGAGATACGGAGTTTTGCTGAAGTAGATGTGATGTTTGAAATCGGCATAAAAAATCAGCGCGACAACGATCAGTTCTGCTACCGCAAGCCATTTGCTGTGGCGCCAGTTTGAAGCCGAATTTCCCGGGGACGAGGGCCGCGCGTCTGGAAGCGTATTGGCTGAGAGATTATGGGCGGACACTTCGTTATTTTGACGAAGACTCATTCGCTGCTCCTGTTTGCTACGTAATTGAACCCGGCGCAGTGGTTAGACTCAGCTTCGCGGCAAGGCTCTCGACTTGCGGTATTGGCGGGCGCACCAGAGCGCGAAGCGTGTGGTCAACGTGATCAGCGCGCAGCCGACGATGAGACCTAGCGGGACGATCCACCAGCCGAGCAAATCTTTGCCGGCGGGCACGCTGCCGAACCCCATGCGAAAAGAAAATTCGGGATCGCCAGTAGCGTCATGCAAAAGCCATAAGCCCGCGGCCTGCGGATGGAACGGTTTCAATACAGCGACCAGGATGAAAACCGCTCCGAAGAAATAACCCAGGACAGATCCGAGCAGAACGAAAAAGCCCGCGACGCTCAAGCTCGCCCAGCGGAACAAGCTGTCGAGAATACGCAACGGCGAGCGGCTGACTTCTGCGCGAGCGAGCACGTTGTCGGTGATGTATTGGCCGGCAAGTTCTTCGGGAGCGCCGAGTGCCGCGAGAACGGCGTCCACTTGCGAAGGCGTTGCGTCAGCGGCGATTTCCAGCTTGTCCACAACGTGGCTGCGAAGTTCGGCTACGATTTCCGCGACTTGTTGATCGTTGAAACCACGAAGTTGCGCGCGGAGTTTCGCGAGGTAGGCTTCGATCTTTTGGTTGGCGTCGTTTGGAATGGTCATCTACTTTCCTCTGACAAGCGGAGCGAGCAACGTAGCCATGCTGGAAGAAAAGCGGGCCCACATGCCGGCCATCTCGCGGCCACGCTGTTTTCCGGCTGACGTGAGCGAGTAATACTTTCGAGGGTGGCCGGCGTCGGACTCTACCCACTCGCTGCGGACGAGGCCGAGCGATTTCAGACGGCTGAGCAACGGATACACAGTCCCTTCGGAGACGATCAAGTCCGAATCGGCTTCCAGGCGGCGAAGAATTTCCAGGCCGTAGAGCTTCCCTTCCCAAAGGGCCGCGAGAATGGCGAGTTCCAGGCAGCCTTTGCGGAGTTGTACTTCCCACTTATCGGCGGCGTCCTGGTTGGGGCCTAATGTGCTCATTCCCGCATATACCTTGTACTACAAGGTATGATGCTGTCAAGACCTTTAATGCGCTTAAATGCCCGAGCGGAACGGACGGTGTTATGAAAGCGACGGACAAGGAACAGCAGGTCCCCCAAAGCGTCCGCGAAAAACACGCGGTTCGGGATGACAACGTAAAACTCCAACCAAAGTTAGTGCGGGCGGGACTGCTGGGACTGCGCGGCTCTTTGTTGCGCGAGGGCGGCTTGAGCGGCGGCTCTGGCTTGTGCGCGGACGGCGGCGTCATACGCGCTTTGAGAAGGTGCTCCGGGACCGGGATGCTGCGCAGGATTGGGGTAGCCCGCCGGGGGACGCTGGCCTGGAGCTAGCATTTGCTGCATTGCCTGATTCATCTGGACTTGTTGAACCGGGCCGCCGTTTTGAGCCGCTAGTAATCTTTGTTGATCGCTTACGAGCTCGGCGTTGCCCGGATAGTAAACCAGCAGTGCGTTCACCAAATGCAGCGCGGCGGGATAATTTTGTTGCTGGAAAAGTTGGTTGAGCTGCGCGCGGAAGAGATTGCCAAGCTGCTGCTCCATGGTTTTTCCGGCGGGGCTGCCGGCACGTCCGGCAAGAATGGCCCAGTGCAGTGCGGAATCATTGGCGGGCTCGAAGTAACGACCTTGGGCATAGGCTGCGTTTGCTTTCACGAGCAGTGGCTTGGCGGGATCGGCTTGCTGCACAACAGCGGTTGGCGGCGGAGACGCGGGCGCGTGGGTCGCCACGTGCGCGGTGGTTACTGGCGCAGTGGGAACGGGCTCGGTGCTGGCGTCAACTACATCCATGATTCCCACGGCGCCTGGCTTGGGCTCCCAATTCATGTCGAAGACGGCGCCTTCGCGGACATCGATGTCGCCACCACCGCTCGCTTTGCTGGGGTGGCGGTTGGGGCAGGAAACTACTCCATCGATCGTGTAATGCTGCGCGCCTAATGGCACTCCGCTCACGGCGTAAGGATTTGTCGCGAGATGGTAGGACTTTCCCGCGAGCGTCATGTTCAAGTCGGGAGTGCACATATGGCGGTCAACGTTGTATCGCAACATCACGGTGGCGCCGACCGGCGCAGGTGGAGGGACTACGACAACTTGCGGTTTGGCCTTCAGAAAATGCCAGCCGGCGAAAGCGGCGATGAGGACTGCTGCCCCTACGGCAATCGGGATCAAAGGAAGTTTGCCACCTGGGGTGACGGATCCCGAGCCGGCGGTAGAAGTTTGCGCATCGCGCATGGGCATGGGCTCTGTGCGCTGCGGTGGCACCGCAATCGTTCCAGAGTTCGTGGAGATTGGCGCTAGATCCGCCGCGGCAATTACACCAGATTTCGGTAAAAAGTGCGGAACGGCCACTACTCCAGACTGCGGCGAAACAGCAGGTGCCACTATTACACCCGATTGAGGCGAGGTCGGGGCCGGAGGAACCTGCGCGCCCGGGTGAGGTTTAATGCCTTTTGCGTGCAGACCGGCGACCAGGGCCGGAATGATGCTGGGAATTTCTTTGGCGCGAAGGCGCGTGGCGTTTGCGGCGGCCATGGCTTGTTTCCAACCCGGGCGGCGGTGGGCGTATTCGTCGTGCGTTAGGTCGAGAAGTAGCGGCAAGGTGGCTTTGTTAGCTTCGACGGCACGCACGATTTCGCGAGTGATTTGGTCGGAAGGCAGCGAGCGCGGTGAGATAATAATGGCCATAGCTTCGCACTCGGAAATGGCTTTGAAGGTTTCTTCGAAATAATCAGCGCCGGCGGGACAATCGCGTTCGTAATACCAACTGCTGTAACCGTGAGCTTCCAGGTGCTGGGCGATCTCGTGGGCTACGTCGCCATCCTCTTCAACGTAACTGACGAAAATCTTCTTCGAGCTGGGGTCCATACCTGCTCCAAAGGGCCGAATCTTTGCGGAGACGGGTGCTGAAACATTGTCTAATAGCAGTCGAGCTATTTGCAAACGCAAATCGAGTAACGGTACTGGGCATTTTGGGCGATTCGAGCGGCGGTGGTGCGACTCCGTGGCGTGTTGGGGCGGTTTTGGAGTTCTGGTATAGTGGCCGCGCGCGCGGGAATTTCGCCTGTTCCTGCTGGCTCTAGGCTCGCTTCATCGGAGGTCGCCCCGCATGGCAAAACAAAGTTATGTCCCACATCCGATAGATACTTCGCATATCAAATTGGACGCGCTGAAGCCGCTGCTGGAAGATCTTGCGCGCAACGCGCACGAGGTGTGGGCCCAGAAACGGATCGAAGACGGATGGACCCTGGGGCCACAGCGCGATGACGCACAGAAGAAGCATCCGTGCCTGGTTCCCTACGATCAGCTTCCCGAATCCGAAAAGGAATACGATCGCGAGCTGGTGAATCAAACTTTGAAAACAATTCTTGCGTTGGGATATCAGATCGTCAAACGGTGAGAGATGGAACCTTCCGAGCCAGCGGCAACTCGATCGTTTGATGATATGGACGACAGCTTTGAGATATCGTTTTGCCGGGAAAAAGTGGAAGCCGGTCACCGGCGTTTTCTGCCTCTTTTTACAGCGTTAAGCATAGCCCGCGAATTGATCTTCCCCGATTTCCGGGTAGCGGACGACGAAGCGCAAAAGCATCGCCAACAATATCAGCATGTTTCGCAAGCAGCGGTGTGGTTCGGGTTGACAGCCGTGGTGCTAGGGCTTTGCGAAATTCTATCTCCGCCAACTTACAAGTTGTGGCTCGAAGTCCCTGAACTAATTGCGGCATTGGTGTGCGTGATTTGCATCTTCAGAGGTAGTTACACCAGGCCAAAAGAAAATTGGCTGTTAGCCCGCTATCAGGCGGAAAATTTGCGGCTATTAAAATTCAGGACGCTCCTGGATTCACGCTTGTGGTGTGAAGAAACGGAGAAATATGATCAAGTGGGGGAGACGCCCTCCGATCATGTCCGCAATGATGTGCTGGCGGCGGTGCGCAGCATAAAGGGATTAGTTTATGAAGACGTTGCAGAACGCGCCGCGCAAGGTGTAATACCGGATGTTTCGGAAATCCACTGTCCGGACTCTTCCCACGAAGCATTGCAGGAGGTAATCCATTATTACTGCGAAAAACGCCTTAAGACTCAAATGGACTATCTCGCTTACAAGAGCGGCACCGAGGAACAAGATGGCTCCATGCCGCGTTTGGGGATGAGCATTACGTTTTTTATCGCCTTCGGCTTCATCCTGATTCACCTCGGACTTGATCTGGGCCATTTTCTGCTGATCAATCGGGATTTGCTCTGGCATTTACATTTTCTACGGGCGTTGGAGGAAACAAACCCCGGGGAAGTGCATCCAGTCATTACCGATTTTTTGGTTACCGTGGCAGTGTTGGGGCCGGCTTTCGTGGCGGGGCTTAAGACGTACCGGGCTTCACGGGAATTCGAGCGCAATGCTTTGCGGCACCGGGCGACATTGCATTCGCTAGAAGCGCTGAATCAGAAGATGAGTGATGCCAGGAACTTGGCCCGGAAATTTCGAATAGCGCGCACTTGCGAATTGATTATGGAGTTTGATTCCAGCGAGTTCATGCGCTTGTTGCGCGAGGTCGAGTGGTACGGTTAGACCCGGCAATCGTTGACTGAAGAGAGTCTTTTCGTAAAATGTTCGCCACAACGAAAAACGACCTGCGGGGTTGAAGAACACTGAATTTAGGACTTTGGTAGTCGCGGGCCAAAGGTATCCAGGACAGGAGTGACCCCGGAATGCTTGGCACGTACTACAGTAATCTCCGCATTGTGCGAAATGTGACGCGGGGGTACAGTTCCAACGCAGCTCCCCTTGTCGAGCTAACGGTTAGATTTAGGGTTAAGCAGTTTGTGCCGTGATAAAATAGGTAGCTGAATTCAAGGGATCGGGATCCTGGGCCCGCAATCCGCGCATTTTGTGGTGCCATAGAGGCCCGCGATAGCTGACTTTGATGGAGAAATTGGATGCCTTCTATGGATAAAGTACACACATGCCCCTACTGCGGTAGCGATATTATTCGACGGTCACACAGAAGAGGAATCGTGGATCGGATATTGAATATCGTTCACTTCCGGCCGTACCGTTGTCAGGAGTGTTCCACGCGTTTCTTCTTGCGGGCTGCCTAGCAAAGATATTCCATGTGTCGTTGCTGTGACGACCGCCTAACCGAAAGACTCTACCGGATATTTCCTTTGCAGGCAGGGTGATTGCAGCGGCATTCGATATCGGAAGTTTTCTCCATGGCCTCACAAGCTTCACTGCAATACTTTTTTGTCGTGATACAGGAACAAACAGGGTGTTCGCATTTCTTTCCTTCCGTGGCCATTGAAACCTCCTCGAAAACTTTGAATTCTTAAATCATCGGCTGGGTCGGCTGGGTCGCGCTTCAATTCCGAGCTAGCTGGTTGGCCTGCGCCTGATAAAGTGCGTGATGATTAAAGCCAAAGCAAGGATGGGCAGAATATGGATCAGGCCGAGCGTCACATGAAACGCGATGAAGCCAAGGATCCAGAGAATTAATATTCCCAGACCGATATAAAGAAGCATCCAGACCTCCGTCGGCCAGAGTGTAGCACTCAGACTGCTGATGTGCGGCAGCGAAAAAGAAAAGGGGGAAGGCCGAAGCCTTCCCCCGGTTGAAGAAGTTAAATGGTAGTTAGTCCGAAGCGCGAGCGGCGCGACGGTTGACATCGCTATCCTTCACATCGGCCGAAGATTCACCGGTGGAGGAGATGTCCTCAGCGCCAGTGTTCTTCAGGATTTCCTTGCCGCGCTTGATCTGCTCGGAAGTGTCGCAGTGAACGGACAGCAGAATGCCGCCCTTTTGAATGCGGCCTTCATAGCGCTTCGCTTCGTATTCGGGAATGCCCATGCCGATCAGCGCGCCGGCAAAACCGCCGACCGCGCCGCCGACACCCATTCCGGCCAGAGCGGCCATAATCGGCCCCGCAGCGATGAAAGGCCCGAGACCAGGAATGGCGAGCGCGCCGATTCCAGCCAAAAGACCTAACGTGCCGCCGACGACTGCTCCGCCTGCTCCGCCTGCGGTTGCGCCTTCGGGAGCTTTCGTGTCTTTGTGAGTCGCGATTGGCTTGCCGCCCAGATTCTCCGGCAAAAGAACCGAAATATCCGAGGTGGTAAAGCCGCTCTTCAAGAATGTATCGACAGCGCGTTCTACTGATTCACGCGTGTTGTAAATTCCCAACACCGACGTTTTTTTATTCTGCGACATTTTTTATTTCTCCTTTTTTAATCTCAACAATTCCTGCCGAAAATTCTTACTGCTTTGGTGCCACTTCTAATTGATTAATGACGTTGCCGGCGCCGGCGACTGCAACGGCCTTGGCTTCGAGATTGGCTTTGTCATCCTCGGAACGGACCGGACCCTTCAAAGTGACCTTACCGTCCTGGGTGATGACCTTGATGTTGTGCGCATAGGTGGAAAGCGATTTATCCTGCATGATCGATTTGCGAATCTGCTTGGTAGTATTGCGATCGGCAGGATTCATTTTTTGCTGATCGGCGGTAGTGGCGTCTTTGCTTGCGTCACCTTGATTGTTCTTGGTGTTGTCCGGTGCTGGTTGTTGAT
Source organism: uncultured Acidobacteriota bacterium (assembly GCA_963838475.1). GTDB lineage: Bacteria > Acidobacteriota > Terriglobia > Acidiferrales > UBA7541 > Palsa-295. Next base: position 1,337,405 of record CAWIRJ010000001.1, on the reverse strand, counting down.
TTTGTGGAACGCTACCGAGAAGCGACGCGCTCAAGAAGAGCGTGGTTCCGAGTGCTGCGAAATACTTTCCGACTTTCACTTTTATCTCCTTTCAATCTTCAACTTAAGAATTCAGATTAGTGTTGCCGTGCCCGCCCAATGCTGAGCTGCAGCAACTTCCTCAACTCAGCTTTGCGGACTAAGGCTACGTCGTTTAGAGAGGCGCCGCCATACAGGGAACGACGTAAATTAGCGAGGAGATGCGCGTATTTCATTAAAAGATAAGGGTTTGCACGCAGATAAAGCCTGAGGACGCCCTCAGAAATACGGTATGGCAGGGGTCATGGTAAGATTTAACTGCTCTTCCTAGGTCACAGTGCCATTCGGCACATTCGATATGGCGCAATAATGGGAAACACACCTGCTCCCGCACCTCAACGCGAACCCGTCAAATTAGAAGACGTCCTTGTTACCGGGCAGCTCTATTCACGCCCGCAAAAAGAACGCGATCCAAGAGAGGAAGCAGAATCGCTGCAGAGACTTGCGCGCGTGATGGCGCGTAAGCCGCACAAGCTGCTGGAAACCCTGCTGGAAATGGCCCTGCATCTTTGCGGCGCCGGCACGGCGGGCATTAGTTTGCTCGAACAACGGCAAGACGCCGACGCAGTTTTCCGATGGACGCATTTAAAGGGAGCGTTGGAAGGATATGTCGGCAAAATAAAGCCGAAAGAGTTTAGTCCCAGCGCAGTTTGTTTGGACCTCGGCTCTCCGCAGTTATTTTCCTACCCGGCGCGATACTTCGAATACTTCCGCGATGTTAATCCCGCCATTGTGGAAACCCTGATTTTTCCGCTTCCGATCAGCGAGGAAATTCAGGGCACCTTGTGGATTGTCTCGCACGATGAAAATGTGAAGTTCGATTCCGAGGATGTGCGGCTGATGACCGCGCTTGCGGAATTCACCTCCTGCGGCCTGCATCTGCTGGAATCAATTGAAGCCGAACGCGCAGCTCGCAAGGAACGCGAAGATGAGATCGAAGCTCGCAAGCGCACGGAAACCCTGCTGAGGCAAACGCAGTCTGAAATGGAAGCGATCATTGACGACCGCACCGAGCAATTGCGGCATCTTTCGGCGAGAGTGATCAGTTTGCAGGACGAAGAGCGGCGACGCATCGCCCGGGAATTGCACGACAGCGCCGGACAATATCTGGCGGCCATCGAGATGAACTTGAGCGGGCTGAGCCAGAACCCCAATCTGGAAGAATCGGTGGCGCGGCAAATTTCCGATTCATTGGATCTGGCCAACCGTTGCACGTCGGAAGTGAGAACCATCTCTTATTTGCTACACCCGCCTCTCTTGGACGAAATGGGATTAGTCTCCGCATTGTCTTGGTTCGTGGAAGGTTTTGCGGAGAGAAGCGGAATTAAGGTGAAGCTAGAGGTGCCGAAAGATCTGGGGCGATTACCGCGGGAGACCGAGACAGTTCTGTTCCGTGTGGTACAGCAAAGCCTGGCGAACATTCATCGTCACTCGGGCAGCCATGTGGCAAGAATTCGCATGGAGGCGGACGCGGAAAGCGTTCGCGTGGAAATTTGCGACGAAGGACGCGGCATTGACCCGGATGTGCTGAAAGGGTTCGACGCCGGCAGGAAGCTGATTGGCGTAGGAATCGCCGGGATGCGGGAAAGAGTGCGAGTGATGGGCGGAAGACTCTCCATAAAATCCAGCGGAGAGGGGACGACCTTGGACGTCAGGCTGCCCTTGCCGGAGTAGGCTCGCTGTCTTGTATCTCTTTGATAGATGATCCGCGTAGTAGCGCTTTAGACAAGATGCGGCTGTACCTCTAGTTGAATCAATACCTTACAAGCCTGTCCCTTAGTACTAGCGGGCCATTTCCCTCCGCGATTGCACTTGTTACTTTCTGTGTGCGGGGAAAATTGCCAATGCGAATGTTCGAAATCTCGAAGTGTCTCGACCTCATCCGCCGCGTACGCGGAACTACATTCGTTTTGGGGCTGCGGACCAAATTTCTTTTGTCCATCGTTCTAATCATCGCGGGGCTCACGTTCGCTACCTTGCTAATCGTGGGCCACACGGCGGAAGGACAAGTTCAGCGCGAAATAGATAGGGACACGCGGAATTCGATTTTGACCTTCGGGAACTTACGAGCGGAGAGACAACTCGAAGAAAATCGCCAAGCCGAACTGCTGGCTACGCTTCCCAGCGTGAAATCGCTGCTTTCACAAGAGGATAATTCGCCGGACGTGCAAGACGCGGCGGAAGATTTGTGGCTTTCAGGCGGGTACGAGCTTGCCGCTCTCGCCAACGTGCAAGGCAAAATTGTCGCGCTGCATACTTCCATCCCGGGATTTTCGCAGGGAGTGGCCGAGGAGATGTTGAGCCGCTCGAAAGGAACGAGCGAAACGGGCGGGTGGTGGTACGGCAACGGGCATTTGTATCAGGTGGCTTACCGGCCGGTAGAGTTAGGTACCGATACAGGAAATAAACGCCGTCTCGGCACTGTAGTCGTTGGACGCGAAGTGGATTCGAGTGTGGCCAGCAACGTGGGCCGGATTGCGTTTTGCCAGGTGGCGTTTCGATATGGCGACGACTTGGTGGTGAGTTCGCTGCAGGCAATGGACGAGCGCGCGCTGGCAACCGAGCTTCAGAATTCTCCGAAATCAAATAACATTCAAATTGGGAGAGAACATTATCGCGCCAGCACGGTGGATTTGACTCCGGGCTCGTTTCCGCCAGTCACCTTCACGGTATTGAAGTCTTACGACGATGCGGCGGCATTCATCGCACGGCTAAACCAAGCTCTGATCGGGCTTGGATTGTTCGCGGTATTCGCCGGAGCCGGCCTGGTCTTCCTGATATCGGATACGTTCACAAAACCTCTGGCGACACTGGTCAACGGCGTGCGTGCTCTGGAAGAAGGTGACTTCACATATCCGGTGGATATGGGCAGCGGAGATGAGGTGGCGGAAGTTACTGCGGCGTTCGACCGGATGCGCAGCACGTTGAAACGGAATGAAGAGCAAAGCAAACGGCTTGGCGATCAACTGCGCCAGGCGCAAAAAATGGAAGCAGTTGGACGGCTGGCTGGCGGCGTGGCGCACGACTTTAATAATTTATTGACCGTAATCAAAGGGCATAGCGATTTGTTGGAAGAAAAATTACCGGCGTCAACGCCGCTGTACCACAGCATCACTCAGGTGAGGAAAGCGACGGATCGCGCCACGTCATTGACGAGACAGCTTTTGGCTTTCAGCCGCATGCAAGTGCTGCAGCCAAAAACTCTGGATTTAAATTCCCTGATTGCCGACGCCGGCAAAATGCTGCCGGTGCTGATCGGCGAGGACATTGAGTTCAAGTTTGATGCGGAGCCATCGTTGGGTTTGGTGAAGGCGGACCCAACCCAGATAGAACAAATATTGATGAATCTGGCGGTAAACGCGCGGGACGCCATGGAAGGCCGCGGCGGAAAGCTAACCGTTCGCACGCGAAATATCGTGCACGATGCGGAATACGCCAGAGCACATCCGCCCACCGTGCCGGGAAATTACGTGCTGCTGGAAGTGGAAGACGACGGACAAGGAATGGACGCGCAAACCAAAGCGCGAATTTTCGAACCGTTCTTTACCACTAAGGAATTGGGGAAAGGAACAGGCCTCGGACTTTCTACGGTTTATGGCGTGGTGAAACAAAGCGGTGGATATATATGGGTAGATAGCGAAATTGGGAAAGGAACCAAATTTCAAATTTTCCTGCCCCAAAATGGAGAGAGGGTGCAAGCGTCCAGTGCAGAGCAAAGCGGCCTGGCCGTGCGCGGTTACGGAACGGTGCTGCTGGCAGAAGATGAAGAAGCGGTGAGGGATCTGGCGTCGGAATTTTTGACAACCAGCGGATATACGGTGCTAATCGCGAAAGATGGGCTGGACGCGCTGGAGATCGCGGAGCAGCGTAGAGGATCGATAGACGTGTTGGTTACGGATGTGGTGATGCCGCGGATGCGCGGAACGGAATTGGCTCGCAAATTGAAACGCTACCGTCCCGAACTGAAGATCGTTTACATGTCCGGATATCTGGAGCACAACAGCCAGCCCGACGGGTATGAGCCGGAGTCAACGTTCTTGCAGAAACCATTTACGCGAGAAAGCCTGTTGATGAAAATTGCCGAATTGACCAGCGGGAAGGTCGAATCGTTGCAACCTGCCGGAACTCGCTAGGGCCCAATCGGATTCCCGGCGATTTAAATAATTCAGCGACAATTTCGGTTCCTACTGCTTGGCCTCGCGGAGAAAACGCGCGGCTTCTTCCGGCGGAGTCGGATTGATGTAAAAGCCAGTTCCCCATTCAAACCCTGCAACCTTTGTAAGTTTCGGCATCATTTCGATGTGCCAATGATAGTGGTCGTTAATTTCCTCTCCGATGGGTGAAGTATGGATGACGTAGTTATAAGACGGAAAAGCCAGGACGGAATCCAGCCGATTGAGAAAGTCGCGCAAAATCCTGGCGAGGCTTGCGTAGTAAGGAGCGGGCATATTCTCAAAAGCAGAACTATGCTGGCGCGGTAGGATCCAGGTTTCGAAGGGAAAACGCGGAGCATAGGGGGCGAGCGCAAGGAAGTAATCGTTTTCCAGGATCATGCGCGTACTGGTTTCGATTTCCTGGCGAATCATGTCGCAAAAAATGCAGCGCTCTTTTTCGTCGTAATAGTGTTTCGAGTTGTCCACTTCTTCGCGAACGCGTTTGGGCACGATGGGCAGCGCAATCAACTGTGAATGGGTATGCTCGAGTGTGGCGCCCGCGGGTTCTCCGTGGTTTTTGAATAAGAGAACGTAGCGAAAGCGGCGGTCGTTCTTTAAATCCAGCATACGGTCGCGGTAGGCCCAGAAAACTTCTTCGATGGGTTTTTCCGGCATGGTTGCCAAAGTGAGATTGTGGTCCGGAGTCTCGATGATCACTTCGTGCGCGCCAACGCCGTTCATGCGATCGAAAAGGCCTTCCCCTTCCCGGTCGAGGCCACCTTCAATGCCGAGTGCGGGGAATTTATTGGGCACCACGCGCAAGGACCAACCCGGGGTGTCTTTGCCGCCGCCATTGCGGCCATAGGCGAGAACTTCGCGCGGTGTTTTTCCTTCATTGCCGGGACAGAAAGGACAATTCGCATTGCCCTTGATAGTAACGCTCTCACGAATAAAATCCATCGGGCGATTGGCCCGGTCAGTGGAAATGATTACCCAACGTCCCGTGATTGGATCCCTGCGAAGCTCTGGCAAACCTGTCCCCCCTCCCGAGTTACGAATGTCGTTTGATGCGGTCGCACGAAACGTCCGTGCGCGATGATTATTCTCTACTATAGCGAAAGAGCACAAGAAATCTAATCGCTTATTGCGCGGTTAAAGTACTAGGAAGGTGTCACGCGGTGAATCGCTGCAACGACTGCCGGTCATGATCTGTGTTCGCTGAAGGCGGATTTATGCAGCCGGACAATTGGTTTTTGTCCAGCGGTCGTTTCAATCGCCAGGACGTCGAACCTCCAGGGCGTATTTTCCAAGCGGCGCGCGCGAATAAATTGACGAGCCATGCGCGCGAGGTTGCGGCGTTTTTCCAGATTGATGGCGTCTTCGGGAGTGGGCTGGCCCGGCTCAGCTTTGGCCCGCGTTTTCACTTCGACGAATGCGAGAATCGAGCCATCGTACGCGACGAGATCGAGCTCACCTTTGATTCCCGGCATAGTGAAATTTCGCGCGATCACGATGTAACCCTCACGACGCAGATACCAGTAGGCGTAGGTTTCGCCACGAACTCCAGCTTTGCGCGCGAGCTGCTTTGCGGATGAATCAGCGGAATCTTCCGCGAGACCTCTACTGGCGGCAAAATTCAAAATAGAAAACATGATCTGAGGAAGCATCGTGGATTGGCGATTATGGCATGACCGGACGGGTAATGGCGTGCGCGAGATTAATATTCGCCAGCGCACGCGAGCAGAAAAAAAAACGGCCAGGCGCGTCGCGATGACTGGCCTGGCCATTTCCAAAACCGGAAGAACTACGGAACGCCTATAACGTTTCTTCGATTTCGGTGATGATACCGTCCAGCGTGCGAACGGCGAAATCGGCTTGTTCTTCGTCGATCATGAGCGGCGGGCAAAGCCGCAGAGTGGTGTCGCCCGAGCCGAGAACCAGCAATCCCTTATGAAAGGCCATCTGTACGATGCGGTTGCGGATGTCGGGCGCTTTCTCTTTGGTTTTTTGATCGCGCACAAACTCAATGCCGATCATTAAACCACGGCCGCGAACTTCGCCGACGATTTTGTGACGCTCGGTCCAGTTTGCGGTCTTGCGCATGATGTATTCACCCATGCGAGCGGCGTTGGCCATATATTTCCCCTCGATCAATTCGACGGTCGCAAGCGCAGCCGCAATACACACAGGATTGCCGCCAAAAGTGGAAGCGTGCGCGCCGGGCTTCCAATCCATCACGGATGCTTTCGTAATGATGGCGCTGAGCGGCATGCCCGAAGCAATTCCCTTTGCGGTGCAGATAATATCCGGCTCGACCCCGGCGTAATCCACCGCCCACCACTTTCCAGTTCGGCCCATTCCCGACTGCACTTCATCGGCAACGAGCATGATTCCGTACTTACGGCAGATTTTTTCCAACCCTTGCAGAAATTCTGCGGGCGCGGGCAAGTAACCGCCTTCACCTTGAATCGGCTCGATGAAAATTCCGGCCACTTCATCGGGGTCAACGCGGCGGCGGAAGAGTTCGTTCTCCAGATAGGACAAGCAATCTGCGGACGCTGTCTCCGGACGAATCGCATACGTCCCGCGATAGGTATCCGGATAAGGCATGTGAAACACACCGGAAAGCAATGTGCCAAATCCTTTGCGCTGGACGGCCCTGCTGGCGGTCAGAGAAAGGGAACCCATCGTGCGTCCATGGAATGCGCCGTGAAATGCGACGAGCTTGTCGCGCTTGGTATGATATTTCACCAGCTTGATGGCCGCCTCGACAGCTTCGGTGCCCGAATTCCCGAAATAAACGCGTTTGGGATCTTTACCCGGAGCGATGGAAGCTAGTTTCTCCGCAAGCTCCACCATATTGGGATAATAGAAATCCGTGCCGGACATGTGAATCAGCTCGGCGGCTTGCTTTTGTATCGCGGCAACAACCTCGGGATGGCAATGCCCCGTCGAGACCACGGCGATGCCGGCTGCAAAATCGAGGAACTTGTTGCCATCCACGTCTTCAATCACTGCACCGCGGCCTCGCTTCGCAACCAGCGGATAGTCGCGAGTGTAAGAAGGCGATACGACTTCGCTATCGCGTTCGACAATTTTTTTTGCCTTCGGACCCGGCAGGGGGGTTATCAGGTGCGGCAATTTCATTTCGGCGGTGCTTTCGGCTTTCGTGTCGATGGCTTGCATGTCTTCCTCCGGGAAGTAAATTTGTGAAGGTTTAGGCGAACGCGCAGGCGGATTTCTGCGAAGCGCGCGGAACGATTCAGATGGAGGAAGAGAACTTAATCTACGCCGAAAAGGTTCGGGCGCTCGTGCGAGGGCTGGCTATGGAGCGAGAGGTCGTATTTGGTGGAAATTTTCATTTTTGTTCTTACTTGTACTTCCAGCGGACACTGCCGTCTCGAGTGTCTTCCACTATAATACCAGATTCCGCAAGCTGTTGGCGTATCTCATCGCTGCGTTTGAAGTCGCGGCTCTGCTTGGCCTCGATGCGCTCTTTCACCAGGGTTTCGATTTGTGCCACGGACATTCGCTGCTGACCCGAGCCAAAACCAAGTTTGCGAAGCTTTTCGTCATCATCATCCACCAGGACAGCCAGAACGCGATCGAACTTTTCCATGGCGGCCAGGACCCGCGGGGCGTCTTGTTGCAGGAATCCGCGTTGATCCATGGCGGTGTTCACGTCGCGCACTAAATCGAAGACGGCGGCGAGGGCTTGCGCGGTGTTTAGATCGTCGGCCAAACCGGCATCGAAATCGGCTTCGGCTTTCTCGGCGCGTTTGCGCATTGTTGCGCTGGACCCGCCGGGAAACTGCTCGGACTTCAGCCGCGACACGAAATTTCGCAGACGTATCACCGAGCTTTCGGCTTGCTTCAGGCTGTCCGCGGTGAAATTCAGCTGGCGGCGATAGGGAACCGACAACAGCAGAAACCGGATGGTGGAAGGCTTTTTATTTTTCGCGAAAAGATCGCGCAGGGTATAGAAATTCCCGAGCGATTTGGACATTTTCTCGCCGTTGATGATGAGGTGCTCGGCGTGCAGCCATGTGCGGACAAACGGATGGCCGGTGGCCGCTTCACTCTGCGCAATTTCGTTTTCGTGATGCGGGAAAGTTAAATCCACGCCGCCGGTGTGAATGTCCAAAGTGTCGCCCAAATATTTCATGGCCATGGCGGAGCATTCAATGTGCCAGCCGGGGCGTCCCGGGCCGATAGCTGTTTCCCAGAAATGTTCGCCCGGTTTCGGCGCTTTCCATAAAGCAAAGTCGCGGGCATTTTCTTTTTCGTATTGATCGACATCCACGCGCACGCCGGTCTGCATGCCGGCCAGATCGATGTGAGAAAGTTCGCCGTAACGAGGAAACTTTGAAATCTTGTAGTAAATGGATCCCTCGCTGTTGTAGGTGAAGCCTTTTTTCTGGAGGCGCTCGATCAGAGCGACCATGTCTTCGACGTGGTCTGTGGCGCGGACCATTTCTTCGGGAGGCTCCAGGTGTAGGGAGTCCATGTCTTCCAGGAATGCCTGCACGTACTTTTCGGTGTACTCGCGGATGGAGACGCCGGCGGCCGCAGCTTTCTGAATAATGCGATCGTCCACGTCGGTCAGGTTCATTACCTGCAGGACGCGATATTCGCGCGATTGCAGGAATCGGCGCAGGATGTCTTGAAAGACGAACGTCCGAAAGTTTCCGATGTGGGCGTAGTCGTAGACCGTTGGTCCGCAGGTGTATATGCGAACTTCGCCCTTGTGAATCGGCTCGAGAGGTTCGAGGCGGTTCGTGAGCGTGTTATGCAAGTGAACAGCGTTGTTTTTTGCGCCCATCGGAAAAGTGTAATTCTATCTGAGGCTTTGGTTTGCAGCAAAGGCGGAGAACAACAAGATTTCTCTGGCCGTGACCGGATGGTGATGGGCGGCGCTTCGGTAGCGAGCAGCCCTGGAAACGGAAGAGCTCGATGATCAGTTTCATTTTTTGCGGATTCCCTGGCCTTCGGAGAGAAACGTGGGGTATTTAACGAGTTGATAATATTATCAGCCTGGTACTTTCGTACTATTTTTTACAGGACTAGCTTTGCCATAGAATAGACATTAACTGTTGGCAGTTGCCGATTGAAGAATTTCGGGCCTAAAGCGAAAACCGATGAAAAAACTGATCCTTCTGGCGAGCCTGGCGTTGGCGGCAAGCGTAACGCATGCGCAGTGCCCGTATGCCAGGGCGGCCGCGGCAGCCGCGTCTGCAGCTTCACACGGCGCTACAAGCGCTTCAGGAGGGCCTGGTTTTGAGCCTTCCACATACGTTGCCTATTCGGAAGCATTAAGCACAGGCCAGGACCAGCTCAAGGCAAAGTCTGGTTTAGCGGACGCAGCGCGATCGGCGCAGGCGGCGAAGAATTCAGCAGCGCAAAAACCGGTTCTCGTAGCAGACCAGGATGACGTTGGTAATGTAGTGATCTCCAAGCCGCGCAACGGTGGCTCGAGCAAAGCAGTGACGCCTAGACCGCAAGCCAAGCTGAATGCCGTCAACCGGCAGACGCCTGTCGTTTCGGAAATAAGAAATTCCTCGGGTGACAGACCGTAGAGCTTTCTCCAAACCTCAGAGTTTTCCTTCGAGTATTTTAATTTTCTTTGTTCCGACCGTAGATCCTAAGATTCTCGACATCCTGCGTGAGTCTGGTCTCGGGGTGCAGCCAGCAGCGTCCCAATCAGAAGCCTCAGAATTCAGAAATCTAACTGCAATCGAATTTGCTGCGCCGCAGATAAGCAGGTCTCCGCGCGCCCTATAGTACCCGCCCACGATAACCGTCATAGCTGTGCTCCAAAATCCCAAGAAAATTGATGATTGGCGGCGAAAAGTGGGGCAGGTAGTTTTGGCTCCCAGATGACTTCCGGTAGTACCTATGGGACTTCCGAACCATTTTTCGAAAAATGTGCTGAGTTAGTATAGAGGCAGAATTTCGGCTCAAACTGAGGGCTGTCGCGAGCGAAAGAGAAAACGATGAAAAAATTAGTTTTTCTGGCAGGTCTTCTTACATTAGCCGGCACCGCGCATGCGCAAAGGGCCGGGGCAGTTGCCAACCCTTACAATTCAGGAGGGGGTGGGGCGGGCGGTGGCGGCGGATTCAGTTCCAGTGGCTCAAGCACGATCGGCAACACGACTCCCGGCCCCTATTCGACGCCGCGCTCTAATGCTGCCGGTACGAACACGGGAGAATTCGTGCCGACGTCTTTTGAAAATTATCAGGAAGCGGTTAGCGCGGGACAAAGAGAGTTGGACGCCAAGCGTCCCCAAGTGGCCGAAGCAGCTCGTATGGCACAAGCTACGAAGAAAGCCGCGACGCAAAAGCCGGCGCTCGTAGCGGTGCAAGACAATGCCGGGAACGTGGTCGTCTCCGCACCAAGGCAATAGCAGCAAGAACTAATCGATTCTTGGCGCTCAGGATGGCGCTGCGATCCGGCCGTCCTAGTGCGAGGGCAACCACGCGGCTAGGGGTTGAGCTGGACTCGGCGGCTGACGATGGTGACGTCGCCTTCTCCCGAAGGCGTCGCGGTAAATTGCCGCGATTTCAGCAGAAACATTCCTTCCAGGGGTAGGCCGTAAGTTCGGTCCAGCGCATACACTTCCACCTGTTTTCCAGCCGGTAATTCAAAACTAATTTCGATACCTTTCGTGGGCATGGTGGGGCAGTCGTAAACTTCCCAGCCATTCAGAAAGCGGCGAACGCGCGAGGATTCGGGCTGCATGGTCTGGTCCTGTATGCGAACGCCGGCGAGTCCTGAATCCGGCGGGAAGAAAACCATGGCGTCAGGCGCGCCGCGTTCAGAGCGCAGCAAAACGCGATACTGATGTTTTCCGTCAAGTGCGGAGGATTGCAAAATGGTAAGGGTCGGAGGCGCCAGTGCGAGATGCGGAGAGTCGGCCACGAAGGCGGCCTGCGTTTCCCAAGGAAACATGCCGTGGTCGTCGCGATGGAAATTGGTCGCTACGCGAATGGAGTCGGGCAGGCGTCCGGAATCGGGATAGACCACCCACTGCGACTTTCCGGAATCGGTGTCTTGCCGGTACTGCAGGTTCACGCGCTCGGGTGACTTTGCGGAATACGGAGGGGCCACCACGGCGGCAAAAATCGCGACAATTGCGACAGAGATAGTCGCGCCCGGAAAAGTGAACCGCGCCAAACCTTTCGAACCGCGCAAGCTGCCCAACAAGGACGAGGCGGGAGTGAAGAGTATCGCGACGATCAGCGCAGTGCCGGGAAGAAGTCGGACGCCGAGACCGTCGTAAAGAAAAAACAGTGAAGTAAAACCGATGATTCCGGCGGTGAATGAAGGCAGTGCCGCGACGAGCCACAAGCCTCGAAGAGAAGTGGTACGGCGCAGGGTGAAGAAAAGTCCTACGACCACGGCCACGCACGAGGGCACCAGCAGGATAAAACTTATGCCGTGGGTGAGCCAGGCGACGATGACCGATAGCAGCGTCCACCAAAGCCAGCCTCCCGCCCACATACCCCAAAAACCGGCCCGCGCGGCAAAGGCAATCGACAACACAATCACAACAGAGACCGCCAGCGACCAGAAAGCTGCCTGCAACGGAAGAGGATGCGCGGGCCAGTTGGCGGGATTCGCCCCCACGGTGCGCAGGACTACGTGAAGAATCAGGGCCAGTACACCGGTGGTGACGATGATCGCCAGCCAGTTGATAGCTCCCCAAAGAAGCGCGGCAGGATGCAGGCGGCCTTTCGCCATCAACCATCCAATTTGAAAATACAGAAGCACCAACGCGATGATGGCCAGGGGCAGAGTCCATTTTGCGGGCCACAAGATCACGTGCCGTTCGAAAATGTCGAAGAAAACTCCGTCGGTATGGGGTGGGTTCGCGATGTCTGCGTTGGCGAGAGCCAAGACCAGGGGCAGCGCGTTTTCACCGTGATGCTGCAAACTGCGGGCGCTGGAGTTTTCCAGATTATCCAGCGGCGTGTGGAACTGATTTACTCCGCCGATGAACGCGAAATTAAGGCCCTGATAATCGACTGTTTTGAAGACGGTAAAATCGGTGTCGTTGGGCAACTGCTTGTAAGCTTCATAGAAAATTGAATTGGTGACTGGGCGTAGCGCGAACTTCGAATAAAGCTGCACCGCCCAGTAGTTAGCGCTGCCGGTTTCGAACATCAGGCTCGGGCCGGAAGTGCCGCGGGCTTCCAGGTTCACGACTGCGCGTACGTCTTTCGCCCACGGACTTTGGCCCACGAAGACGCGCGCACCGATCATTCCAGCCTCTTCCGCGTCGTCGATCAGAAAAATAATGGAGTGGCGCGGCGCGGCGAAGGATTTGAGAGCTCGCGCGATTTCCAGGACGGCAGCGACCCCAGCGCCATCGTCAGACGCACCCGGACCCGCGGGAACTGAGTCATAATGAGCAGCGAGAAGGACAGTGGGACCAGGTTCAGTTCCCTCCAGGCGCGCCAAAATATTTTTCGCCGTGGCACAGGTTCCGTACTCGTCACATGCAAAGCCGGTCTGCACCTGGGGCTGGTAGCCGAGCGTGGAAAATTCAGCGAGTACGCGATCGCGCACTATATCGTTCGCAGCGCTTCCGGCCGGATGCGGAACGCCGTCGCCGACCAGGCGGCGAAGCACTGCACGCGCGCGGCCAGCGGAAAATTCAGTAGCCGGGACAGTGGCTTGCTTGGGCTCCGGAGGGCGTCGGCTGGCCACCGCAAGAAAAAAAATTGCAATCAGGATTACCGCGGTAGGCAGCAGGCCTCGCGGACCAGAAGAAACCTCCAGCTCCAAGATTGGCCCCCCGTGCGCGCAATCCTAGGCCGCGCCATGGTTCAAGTCAATGCGCAAGAAATCGGGGAACACATCCCTTCGAAAGAGATGCACGGAGCGCTTGAAGTTTATACGGTGGCTTCCACTACAGCATTTTTGGAGCGCGAGTTCGAACGGTAGGATAATAAATGGACGATATGTTCGGCTAAATCCGCCGCTTGCTTTCGAATTTCAGGCACTGCGGTGGTCTCCCACAAACCCCCTTTTTTGACCGGTCCGATAGCGAAGAGCGAATTAGATGGAACTCCATTGAAATTCAGCACCGAGCCTTTGGAATCCACATCCAAGCCGAGGAAAAGCGGATCGGGCCTGGCTTCTCCCTGGAGAAACAAGCTGGTGAGCAATGAATCATCGATTCGGCGGCAATCGGTTTCAGAGCCGGTGCAGTTGATTACGCGATCGACCTGCAAGCGATTTTTCGTTCCGTTCTTGCGGTCGCGGTAAACCACCACCGCGTGTTCACCCAGCTCAGAGTACTCCAGGATCCTCCCGGCGTGGATTATGAGCCGGCCTTCCGCGATCAAACGCGAAACAATGTTGTGAATTTCGAACGCGATGCGATGGCGGTGAACTTCCCAATAAGGCCGCGCATGCCGCAGAAATCGGGCGCGTTCTTCTTGCGGAAGTGATTTCCAAATATCCTGCGCGACAGGGCGAAGAGCGTTGATCACTGCTCGCCAGTCCACGCCCTTGGCCGCTGCGGCTCGAACCTGACTGCGGATCAAGCGCATTAATCCTCGGATGCTACGGGGTGAGCCTTCGTGCCAAAACTGAGGCCAGGGCTCAGTAGCCTGATGACGCTGCGGGATCAGACCGTGACGCGAGATGATTTGAATTTGACCTTGAAATTTCCTGGCCTGCAGCGCGACGGCAAGGTCGATGCTGGTAAGTCCGGAGCCGACCAAAAGCACGCTGCCGTTCGGATCAAGCCCTTCGAGCGCGGCGGGTGTCCATGCGAATGGTACATATTTTTTACGTGGCCCGCTCAAGCCGTTGATTTTCGGGTTGCCCGGAGGAAAATTGCCAATCGCCAGAATCACGGCCTTTGCTTGCAGCTCCCGGCCATTTTTCAACTGAACGATAGGGCAGCCGTCCTCACGTGTAAGCGATACGGCCGCTTCCTGGAACCACTGCAGCGAGTGACCGCCCTGCTGCATCGCGGATTCCTCGAGCAGCGAGCCGATGTAGCGTCCATAGGCCATGCGCGGCACGAAGCTTTCAGCGTGGTAGGCAGGCCCGCAGGTGGCGCGCACCCAACGCAGAAAATGCGTCGGGTCTTCCTGTAGCGCGCTCATGTTCCCGGCTGGCACGTTCAGCAGATGGCAGTTATATTGTGTGCTGTACGCCAGACCGCGGCCTGGGATCGAACTCTTGTCGATCACTCCGACAGACAATCCGGGAGATCGGCGGAGGAGCTGGACGGCCAAAACCGTGCCGCTAAAACCGCCGCCTATGATGGCAACGTCCACGACGGTACGGTTTTTCTTGGAGTTGGAGATAGTAGCCTGGGGAGTTTTCGGGCTTTGCACCTAGAGCCTCACAAATCTCGGGATGATATGGCGGAGAATCATACTAAGTCTATCAAGTTAGTAGGGATTGCAAGTCGGTAGCCAACCAGTAGGCATTTAACTTACTCATATTAAATAAGTTAGGTTGTAACGACGCATTAATGCGCCAGAAGAGGTCCACAAGCTTTCAGTTTATGTGCACTTTTGTGCAGTGCGGTGGGAAGAGTATGCAAGCGCGCATGCGGATCTCGGTCTAGTGTCGTGGATTACCTGGGTCTTAACGCGACGCAGGGGCGCCGTACAAACAACCTCAGTTTGTGAGCACTTCTGTGCCGGTCAATTACCGCCGATCGCGATTGGACTCCACTTTAAATGGACCTTCAGTACCCATTTTTGATCGCTCACGATTTTCCGGCCCATGCGTCTGAAGAAGAAGCCCAATGTATCGTTGGACGTTATAGTATGACGTACAACGCTATATAGCTCAATCGGATGCGCCGGCGACCACTTTTCGCACGTGTGCAATGCGGGTAACGAGGACAAATGAAAAAAGCAATCTTGACCATTTCGGCATGCCTGCTTGGATTTTGGTGTCCGCTATGCGCGCAAACCGTGAATTTCGTCAAAGCTCAAGAGAAGGCGCGGGCCCAGAAGATCAATGTGGCAATTTTTGTTTTTCCCGTTGTGCAAACCATCGACTTTGCAGGCCCCTACGAACTCTTCTCCCAGGCCAAAACCAACGTTTACACCGTGGCCGAAAATCTGAATCCGATTCAGACAGCGGCCGGCCTGACGATTATTCCAAAGTACACCTTTGAGAACGCGCCGAGGACGGACGTGCTGGTGATTCCGGGAGGCGACGGCGTCATGAAGCAATTGGAAAATCCGGCGGCGATGAAGTGGATCCAGGATACCGCCAAAAAGACGCCGCAAACCTTGACCGTTTGTACGGGTGCGTTCCTGGCGGGCAAAGCCGGACTGCTGGACGGGCTTAGCGCGACGACCTTTTATGGCGCGCTTGAGTTCCTGCCGGAATTTGCTCCACGCACCAAAATCGTTTGGGACAAGAAGTACGTTGACAGCGGAAAAATCATCACCACTGCCGGATTGTCTTCAGGTGTGGAAGGCTCTCTCTAAACCGTTTCGAAGCTCCTGGGAATGGGAATCGCGCAGTCCATCGCTTTGCACATCGAATACAACTGGAGCCCCGATTCGACCTATGCCCGGGCGATGTTCCCGGATATGTATATTCCTGACGAGCTTCCCCTGGGATTGCCCGGCGGATCCGAGTTGTTGAGTTCGTCGGGCGATCGCGACCATTGGACCATCACCCTTCGAATTCCGGGAGAACAGGGAGCGCCCCAACTGCTGGAAAATATCAACACATCTGTAGCGAAATCCGGGAAATGGTCGAAGGCGCCAAGCCCTGCCAGCAAGAACTCAAGCGGCTGGGAATTCACCGACAGATATGGCGCCAGATGGCGAAGCAAAATCACATTGACGCCACAGAAAGACTCGGACTTCTTATTTACCCTCACGATGAATCGAGCCTAGCCATGCTTTGTGGCTCACCGAGTCCTACACCGCGGTCTCAAGAGGCAGGCGCAACCCTGAAACCAGCAAGCCGGCCGCAGAGTTGCGCTAGTTTGCCCCGAAGGAGAATCGATGCGCAGAAAACATCAAATCAAGACGCTCTATTGGCTTGCGGCCGGGATCGTTTTCTTTTGCCTCTCGGCGAGAACGCAATCACAGAAGGCCAGCGACACCCTGCGGCCCAAAATTTTTGGCGAAGGCGTGATCTCGACCACCGACGATGAAACGGGAGGCAGTTTCAGCCCGGACGGGCGCGAGTTTTATTTCATCAAGCAACCGCCTTCTAGTTTTTCTCCAGCTTCCACCTTGATCTGCGTCTCTCGCTTAAAGGGCAAGCACTGGACCGAGCCGGAAGCGCTGAAATTTTCCGGCAACTACGCGAACACGCCTCCACAAATGTCAGCGGACGGAAAACGGATTTATTTTTCTTCCAACCGGCCGATCCCGAATGTGGGAGACGGCAATTGGATTTGGTACGTGGAACGCCAAGCCGCCGGCTGGTCCGATCCCAAGCCGCTTCCCCCGCCGATTAATGCGCCCCAAACCGTCGAAGCTGATCCATCCGTGGCCGCGGACGGCACTCTATACTTTGCTTCCGCGCGCGACGCCACCGGCCTGCTCCGCATTTTCCGCTCACGGATGGTGAACGGCACTTATCAAGAGCCCGAGATGCTGGGACCGGAGATTAATTTCCCCTTGGCCAACGTCTTTCAGCCCTACATCTCCCCCGATCAACGCTTTTTGCTCTTCGGCGCACAGCGCGATTTACGAGACAAGGCAATTCCCCTGCACAAGCTTCCCGGAGAATTGATAGCGGCCGGACAGCCCTATCCGCGCACCGAGCTTTACATCAGCGAACATAAGGCGGGAACGTGGACTCCAGCCCGACACCTGGAACATGGCATCAATTCACCCGCTGAAGAGGAGTATCCGTTTCTCAGCCCGGACGGAAAGACGTTATTTTTTAGCAGCGAGCGCAGCGATTTCACCGTGCCATTGCCACGCCCCATCACTTATAACGAACTCGACCGAAAGTTCAATAGCATCTACAACGGACGTGGCAATGTCTTCTCGATTTCCGCAGAAGCCCTGGAGCTCTCACAATGAAGATACGAAAAGCGTATTCCATTCTGTTTCTTGCCGCCATTGTTTTGGGCGCGGCCTCGAATCGGATGGCTTTGGCGCAAACCACTTCGCCAGTCGAAATGGTTGGGGAAGGAACCGTTTCCTCGACTGGCGACGAATACGGCGGCTCGATCACGGCCGATGGAGAGAGCATCTACTTTACGCGCTCGGTTCCGCATTCGTATCTTTACACCCTGTGCGTCTCACACCTGGATAACAGCGGGCATTGGGGCAGGCCCGAAATTCTGCCGTTCTCCGGGCAATGGCGCGACTCGGATCCGGTGTTATCGCCCTCTGGCGACCGCTTGCTATTTATTTCCGACCGGCCGGCCGCGGGGGAATCTGCAACGGAACCTCGCTTCTACCGGATATGGTCTTCGCGCAAAACCGCGGCGGGATGGGCTAAGCCAGAGCTGTGGCCGATTGCCATTGCTGAAAATGTGGGTATCTACTTTGCATCGATTGCCGCAAACGGCAATTTGTATTTCACGGCCCTGGACGAAAAAACGCTCGGATTGGACGTTTGGATCTCGCGACTGGTTGACGGCAAATATCAGCCTGCCGAGCCGCTAGCCGCTTTGAACGGGAATGGCATCGTCAACGTCGAGGCTTTCATCGCCCCGGATGAAAGCTACATTCTGCTTGGGAGCCGAGGCCGCGCCGACAGCCTGGGCGCCTCGGACCTGTACATCAGTTACAACCGGGATGGGCAATGGTCCGCGCCCAAGAACCTTGGCCCGCAAATCAACAGTTCGGCTCGTGATTCCAGCCCGCGTGTTACGCCCGACGGCAAATATCTTATATTCAATAGCGAGCGTGGGTTTTTCAGCGAGAAGCATGAAGGAACTATGAGCAACAGCGAGTTTGTACGAGCATCCAATTCTGTGCTGAACGGATTGGGAAATATCTACCGCGTGCCGATGAGTTATGTATTTGAGGTCGCGAAGCCCTAAGAACGGCTCTTTTAGCGGGAGGTCAACGCATCGTACTGCGGGGGAGTCAGGGGGACCACGGAGAGCCTTCCCTGGCGCACCAAGGGTGAATCCGCGAAAAGCTTGTTCGCCTTGATTTCAGCCAGGGTCACGGGCTTGGCGAGTCGGTTTCCCGGCTTGAATCTCGACTTTGGGACCCTTGGGGTTTGAGGCGTCTACGGAAACCACCGTCGCGGTGCCGACGGCGCTCTTCTCGTCTCCCGTATGGTAGATGATCAGGTGCGCGCCGGGTTTCATTTCGCGCAAGTTGCGGAGAGCGACGGGATTCGAAACGCCGTCCCAGACCGTCTTTTTGTCTTTTTGCAGGTCCGCGAATGAATATTCCGAGGGCTCAGTTTTCAGCAAGTAGTGGTCCGCCATAAGACCGTAACTTTAAAACCAAAGGCGCGAGAAAGCAAACCGGGGCTTCTTTGCGAGCATTAGATAGCGCTGGAACAAATTGGAAAAGCGCTCTTTACAGTGCGTGCACAGCATGCTAATTTCTTTTCCCGTACCGCCGATCCGATAGCGCCAGGCGGCAGGGCCATTGAACCGTCGACCCTCCTGCATTTTTTGTCTCGGAAGACCTCCAAAGAAATATAAATCGAATCCGCTTCTGCCGACGAGGCTTAGGAAGCGAACTGTGCGAGGAAACTGGTGCTAAAGCTGCGTAAAGTGGAGTTGCTGGGGTTTAAATCGTTCTTCGAGAAGACGCCGATCACTTTCAGCGGCAGCGGAATCACGTGCATTGTGGGGCCGAATGGCTGCGGCAAGTCGAATGTGGTGGACGCGATCTCCTGGGTGCTCGGAGAACAGAGCCATAAGCAGCTGCGCGCCGAGCGGATGTCCGACTGCATTTTCAACGGCACGGCCAAGCGGCCTCCCTTGGGACTGGCGGAAGTGACGTTGACGCTGGTAGACCCGGAACTGTCCGAAGCTGTTGCCAAAGTTCTGGATGCCCCGGAAGAAACGCCTGCCGATAGCGGAATCGCGCTCGTTGAACCTGCGGCCGCGCCGGTCTCCGTGACGAACGATGACGGATTTGTGGAAATTGTGGGCAAGGAGATTGAAAGCGGTCCTGACGCCATAGTATTGGCCGATGCGGAAGCTGAAGCCGCGGTTGAAGCAGACAAAAAGAAGCCGTGGAAAAAGCGCCTGGCCGAGAAGCCCGCGATCGCTTTGAAGCCCGGCGAAGTCGTAGTGGGACGTCGGCTCTATCGTTCCGGCCAGAGCGAATATTTAATCAACGGGCGCGTAGCGCGTCTGCGCGATGTGCAAGAACTTTTCATGGGCATGGGCTTGGGGCCGGATAGTTACGCGATCATCGAACAGGGTCGCATCGGGCAAATCCTGAATTCAAAACCGATGGACCGCCGCGCGATCATAGAAGAAGCCGCCGGCGTGACCATGTACAAAACGAAGCGGCGTCTGGCCGAAGCCAAGCTCGAAGCTTCGAAGATTAATCTGTCGCGTGTGAACGACATTCTCGTCGAAGTAGAAAAACAGCTCGCTTCGTTGAAGCGGCAGGCATCGAAAGCGCGGCGTTATGCGGAATTGCGCGAACAAATGCGCGGTCTGCTACGGAGCGTTCTCGCGAGTAAGGCTGAGCATCTGGATATTGAAGCCGCGCGACTGGAAAACCTGTTGCGCGAAATGGAATCAGCCGAAGAGCGCGATGCGCGCACGGTGCATGAGCTTGAGTCTGAGCAAGAACGTTTGAGCGCGCGAAGTTACGAACTCGACGGCGAAATGCGTCAAATTCATAACCTGCTGGGCCAAACCGCGCTGGATCTGGACCGCGCGGAAAACCGAATCACTTTCAATCGCGAGCAGGTGGCGCAAATCGAAACGCGCGCCATGAGGCTCGTCGTTGAATTGGAACAGGCTGAACGCCAGGCCACGGAATTAGGCGCGCGCATGTTGGCTCAACGCGAAGCGGCAAGTTCGCTGCGCGAGCAAACTGCGATTCTGGAAGTAGCGCTGCGTGAGACGACGGAGCAAGCTGCCGCAAGCACAGGCGAGCAGGAGCGGCTGGAAATCCGCATCGCGGAACTTCGCCAGCTCGCGGCACGCATGGTGGAAGAGTCGGCACGCGAACAGGCGGAATCGGTGCAAGCCGAAGAAACTGCGGCTCGCTACACCGCGGCCGAAGAACAGCGCGGCGCAGCTTTGCTGGCGATCGAGACCGAACATTCCGTACTGACGGAAAAAGTAGCGACAGCGGAGAAAACTTTTAAGCAAGCGGAGACACAAGCTCACGATTTGGGCAATGCCGTTCACGATTCGCAATCGCGGCTCGCGGAATTTCGTAACAGCCAGAACGAAGCCAGCCAGCGCCTGGAAGTGATTCGCGAGAGCCTGTCCGCGGAAAGGGCGCGGCGTGCGTCAATCGAGCAAATTCTGAGCGACCGCGCTTATACGGCTGACGCAGTGCAAAAATTATTTGAAGTGAAGCTCAGCGAAGAGGCGGCTTCCTCCGGAGATGGTTTCCGCGCGGCAGGATTGCTCGCCGATTACGCGGAAGTGCAAGAGCGTTACGAAGGCGCTATCGAACAGTTCCTGCGAGAAGAGTTGGAATACGTCGTGGTGGAGTCGTTCGACCGCGCACGCGCCGGCATCGCGCTGTTGCGCAACGAAATGGGCGGGCGCGCAACTTTCTTCGTGGATTCGCTTCATAACGTGGATGCTCCGACGCTGGAAGCTGACGGTTCCCTTCCTTTGCCCGCAGGCGTGGTAGCGCGGCTAGACCGGCTGGTGGATTTCCGCGCCCCTATCGGTTCCGCTGCGAAAAATTTCCTTACGAAGTTACGGACGGCTTATTTGGTGGAAACTTCCGCGGTCGCCGAGCAGCTCGCGAACGAAAATCCGCACAGTTATTACCTCACGCTCGACGGCAGTTGCTATCACGGGCGCATCGTTTCAGGAGGACGCGCAGGTGAGGCTGGGCCGCTCGCACTCAAGCGTGAACTACGCCAACACGAGACCGAGGCCGCTCGCCTGGAAAAGATTTCGCAGGAGCAGCAAGAAGAGCTCGCTCGACTTGCCGAGCAAATTCGCGACGGCGAATCAGCTGTAGCCATGGCGATTTCGCTTCACGTGGAGGCGGAAAAATCGCTGGTCGGAGCGACGCACCTGTTGGACCAAGCGCGCTCAGAACTGTACAGAATCGATACGCAACTCGGAACCGAGCGCCAGGAAATCAACCGATTGAAAGCCGAAGCAGAAGCGGCGCGCACGCGAGCTGAGCAATCTCGTCAGCAACACGCGGAAGCGACGCGTTCCAGGGCCGCAGCGGAAACGGAAAGCATTGAGGCTGCGGAAAAGCTTCAGCGCATGCGTCAGGATTTCCAAGCGTTGCAGGAACGGCTGGGCGCAAATCGCGAAGAGCTTGCCACCATGACTGAGCGGCTGATGAGTGCCGAAGCTGCCGGACAAAAAGTAACCGAAGAAATCGCCATCGCCGATGAACGTTTGCTGTCGCTGCGCCAACAGCAGAAAGCAATGTACCAGGAAAAGTCCGAGCTGGAATCTTCCTGCGGCCAGCTTTCGATTCAGGCCGACGACCTGCGCATGGAGAAGGCGCGGCTGGAAGAACAGAAGGCCGCGCTCGAAAAAGAATGGGAAGAAGCTCGCACACGCACAGCACAACTCGAAGAATCGGTGCGTGGCAAGCGGCAATCTTTGGATGAGCTACGCGCCGAGCGCAGCCAGCGACAAATCGAAAAAGCCCGTAACGATGCCGATCGCGATTACCTGCGCCAGACTTGCGTCGCCGAGCTCAATGCGCAGCCGGAAGATTTGATGGCGCAGGAAGCGCATCTGCTGATTGGCGAAGATTTGGTGAGCGCGGAGACCAATTACAACGAAATGAAGGCGCGCGTGGAAGCCATGGGTCCGGTGAACATGATGGCGCTGGAAGAATTCCAGGAATGCGAGCAGCGCGAAGGCTTCCTGCGCCGCGAACGCGACGACCTGGTGGCCGCGATCGAGAACACGCGGCTCACGATTACGGAACTGGATCAAGTCTCCAAACAGAAATTCGAAGAAGCCTTCAACTTTATCAACGCGCACTTCGCTATCGCGTTCCAATCCCTATTCGGAGGCGGGCACGGCGAGATGCGGCTGAGCGAGCCGGACAGTTCGGGCGAAGCGGGCATCGACATCGCCGCACAACCGCCCGGAAAACGTCTGCAAAATATTCTTCTGCTGTCGGGCGGAGAAAAAGCGCTTACCGCGCTCGCGTTACTTATCGCGGTGTTCCGTTACCAGCCCAGCCCATTCTGTATCCTGGACGAAGTGGACGCCCCGCTGGACGAAGCCAACGTGGGACGCTTCAACAAAATGCTCGCAGAGATGTGCGCGCAGACGCAGTTCATCGTGGTCACCCACAATCGCAAGACCATGGAGATGGGTTCCGTGCTCTATGGCGTGACCATGCAGGAGCCGGGCGTCTCGAAATTGGTTTCGGTCAAGTGGGAAGAAACCGAAGCAGCAGCCGCGCCGAAAGCCGCCAGCAACGCCGCGTAAATCCAGCGGGCGAGGGCACGAGAGGGTCGTCGCCGATTTCAGAGAAGGTGAGCCCGGGCATATAAGCCTGATTCAGGCGAATGATCTCGCCGGGATCCGCCCAGTGAAGGCCGTTATCCCACGACGCAGCTGACCCGAGCAGCACGTAGTTGGGAAGCTCCGCATGATTATAAGCTGATTGCGCCGACCGCGACGAATCAACAGATGTGAACCCCGCTTGGGCCAGCTAGACCATCGCAGAGACAGGACCAGGACGCACCGTCGTCATGCGACACATACAAGTGGCCGGACCAATCGACCACAGCGATCGTTGAATTTCGGCTCGCGATGCAGTTTGTATCGGCTTTGCCGTTGATCCATTCCGGCATGCCTCCGCCCAAACGTTCAAACGGACCGTTGCTCTCGATTGGCCGTCGATAAACTGCGCCTTGCGGCGCAAAGGGGTCGACGGATGCTGACACGAAAATGTCGTTTCTCCCAAAAGCAACGGCGGAGCAATGATGGGCGTGAAGGCCTCGCTGTTCGATAGTCCACGTCGCTCCAGCATCGCGACTAATGCAAAGTCCCACCGCCGCAGCGGCCACCACTAAATCGGGCCGGGTTGGATGAGCGCACACCTGATGAACATCCGTGTCGATATCAATGGTGGGCTGCCAAGTTGAGCCTGCGTCAATCGATCGCGGAATTCCGCCAACGTGGACGTTGGCGAAAAGCACCGCGCCATCGGACGTCGCCGTCATCGACCGAATTCCAAGCGGCGGCCCCATCCGCTTACCGTCAACGATCGCCGATCCCGCGTACCATTTGTCACGACCCGCTACAGCGTCAAAACCCGACAAACGTCGCTGCGTGCCGTCAGGATCCACGCGCAGGATATTTGCGTCATCGGTTCCAACAAAGACAACGTTTCCAATCGGCACGCAGCACGAAAACGGGAATTCGCTTTTTGCTAGGACAGTCCATTCGCCATCAGAAGATCGTCGATAAAGCGAATGCCCGTCAACGATTGCCAGCACTCCTCGACGTCCATCGCCCACCAGACCGCGAACCGATTGATTGACGAGTTCTCGCTCGACCGTCTTCCCAGTGACGTTGAATAGTCCTTTATCCCATGTTGCTACAAGAATAGAAGGGTTTGGCATTCAGATCCTGTAGGCATGACGCCGTGTGAGCTGGTTGAACTAATTCTACAACGATCAACCCGCAGGGCCGGAGCCTAGGCAATTCCCACAAACAATTTCTTTGGCGTTGACTTCCGTGCTTGCTGCGCTAGAATACCCGACTCCAGTGAGGAAAAACATTCCGTGTCTTCTCCACAAATGAGCACCATCATTTCGCAGACAGATTTCCCGGGACTGAAGCTTCGAGGGCGAGGCAAGGTTCGCGACATTTACGACCTTGGCGACCGGTTGCTGATCGTCGCCACTGACCGGCTTTCGGCCTTTGACGTGGTATTGCCCACGCCGATACCGGACAAGGGTCGGGTGCTGACGCAGCTGTCGCTCTTCTGGTTCAACAAGCTGGCCAACGTGGTGCCGAATCACTTGCTCACGACCGAAAACTTTGACGGCGAGTTGGCACCCTACAGAAGCGTGCTTGCAGGCCGCGCTATGCTGGTGAAGAAAACCGAGCCCATTCCGATCGAATGCGTGGTGCGCGGATATATTTCCGGCTCGGGCTGGAAGGACTATCAGAAGTCCGGCGCCATCTGCGGGATTTCGTTGCCATCCGGGCTGCGCGAGTCCGACAAGTTGCCCGAGGCGATCTTTACGCCGTCCACCAAAGCTACCACCGGGCATGACGAAAATATTTCGTTCGATGAAACCGTGTCGCGCATCGGACGGCCGCTGGCGGAAAAATTGCGTGAAACAAGCCTGAAGATTTACCGGCTCGCGTCGGAATACGCCGCGGAACGCGGAATCATCATCGCTGACACGAAGTTTGAGTTCGGGAGGATGGACGACAAGATGATATGGATCGACGAGGCGCTGACGCCCGACTCTTCGCGATTCTGGCCCGCGGACCAATATTCTCCTGGAAAAGCACAACCTTCTTTTGACAAGCAATACGTTCGCGACTATCTGGAAAAAATCGGCTGGGACAAGCGCCCCCCCGCGCCGGCTCTGCCGCCCGATGTGGTTTCCGGAACAACGCAGAAATATCGAGATGCATATCAGCGCATTACCGGCCATCCATTAAGCTGACAAGCCCGGGAAGCAGCTATTCAAGTTCGGAGCCGGCACCGTGAAAGATCAATTGGAATCGCTGGTGGGAATGATGGTTGAGCGCGGGATTTTGCTCGAAGAAGCGGTGACGGAATTCGAGAAGAAATTTATCAAGCGCGTGCTGGAGCGTCTGAACGGAAATCAATCGCGCGCCGCCAAAGCACTGGGAATCCACCGCAACACCCTCAGCCGCAAAGTGGACGAATACAAGCTGGACCACAGCAGACGCCGCCGAGCCTGATACGCAAACCCCGCTTCACTGATCTAATACGTATCTAAAAACCTTCGGCCTGAGACCCAAGCGAATAAGCTTCGCCCGCCTGCGCGCTTTGCGTTTGAAAATAAAAAAGGCCGGCTAAGCTACGAGCCGGCCTTTTCTGGTTTTAAGCTGAACCTAGTATTTACTTTCCAGGCTTGGGCGCAACTTTGTGTGGAGTGTGCTTACCCTTTTCGGCTGGAATGTCTTCGGGATTTACTTTTGCTTTATCCCAGTGAAGCATGAAAGACGGCGGCGGATCGTAGCTGGCGAGAGTGCCGCTGAAGCGCACGCCGTCATCTTTTTGCAGACGGGAGGCTTCGGGCTGGCCAACGACTTTTACGTCAAGGTTAGCCGCGGTAGCCTTTTCGATTTCCTCCGGTGTTGCGCCGGTGGCCAGCTTCAATTCCACCGAGTCAGTTCCAGGGACCACGTCGATAACCTTGCCGACGACTTCTGGAAATTCGGCGCCGCAGATGGCCAGCCAGGTCATTTTAGCTTTGTCGCCGCCGGCTTGCAGGTCCGTTAGCACGGTAAGAATATTGCTGGAGGTTTGAATCTTCTTCAAATCGTCAGCACTGGGGATGGTGTAAGTTGCCGGGCGATCAGGAGCAGTTGCGGACAACTGCATCAGTTCGTCCAACTGCGCATCCACTAGCGAATCGCAGCCGGGTTGCTCGTAGGCCAGGATTTGCTTGCGGAGGTAATCCTTCACTTTGGCGTCATCGGGAATTTTCTGATTGATGGCACGAGCCAAATACCAGAAGCCGTCCAGCGGCTGCGGGGGTGTGGATTGCAAATAAGCGAGACCGAGACGGTAGTTAGTTATCGCGTCGGTCGGATTTACTGCAAGCGCCGCCTTGAAATATTGAATCGTGCCGGGGTAGTCCTTCAACATCAGAGAGGCTGAGCCAGCCGTGTAGTTGAACAGAACCGTGGGACCCTTCTTCTGCTCAGCGAACTGGTCGTCGGTCAGATTCGCAGGCTTGGGAATCGTGCTGAGGATTTTCAGGCCTTCCACAGCTGCAGCGCGAGCCTTGTTCAACGAATCCGGGTCCGGAGCTTTGTCGCTAAAAGCATAGTTAAAGGCGAGCGAACGCGTATAAAGCGCCTGCAACTTTGTGCCGGCATCAACTTTGTCGCCGAGCGCGACCAACTTGTCAGCGTATTCAATTGTCTTCGGATAATTTTTCAACTCATTGTAACTTTGAACGTAGAGCTGGAGGACGTAGGGCATCAGGGTGGAGTTGGGGAATTTTGCGACAAAATCGTCAAGGCACTTGACCCGCATTTGCGCGTTGGTTTCCGCGTGGCAGGCCTGAAAGCCGTTGTATTCCGGCATGGTGTAAGCGGGGGCCTGATTCTGACCGGCAGCCTGGTCCTGGGCAGCGGCCGGCTGCGCGGAGAGACTTAGCGCCATAAGGATTGCGAGCGCTGCTATGATGCCGAGAAACTTTCGCATAATATCAACCGCCTCCTGAACCAGATTCACTCGGAAAGAGTCAAACCAGGCCTGCGACCCGCGAAGAGAAGCGGGGAAATGAATCCACGGGATTATAGGGAAAGCCAATCACGCGTGCAAGGTGAATCCCACTTTGGCAACCAATTTCATGGTTCCGTGAACGACAACGCCCTGATGTTATGATGTTAAATCTAGGTAAATAGTCGCCTCGTTGGAGATCGCTGATGGCCAGGGAAAGAACGCTGGAAGGCCGGGTTGCTGTGGTTACGGGAGCGAGCCGCGGAATCGGCTTGGCTATCGCTCGCAAGCTGGGAGGCTTGGGAGCGAAGCTTAGTTTGTGCGCGCGAAACGCCGACAAACTGCAAAACGTGGCCGACGAACTGAAGAATGCGGGCGTTGAGGTGATCATCGTCGCGGCTGATGTAAGCAGCGGTGACGACATTTTGTCGCTGGTGGAGGAAACGAAGCAAGCATTCGGAGCCATTGATATTTTGGTGAACAATGCGGGCATTGGATATTTTGGGCCTTTTTATGAGGCGAAGGAGTCCAATTGGGATTCTGTATTAGACACCAATTTGAAATCCGTGTTCCTGCTAAGTAAGGCGGTGGCCAAGGGAATGATCGGGCGGAGGGGCGGGCACATCATCAACATCGCCTCGCTGGCGGGAAAAAATGCTTTTTCGGGCGGAGCGATCTACTGCGCATCTAAATGGGGACTCTTGGGAATGACGGAATGCATGGCGGAAGACTTGCGAGCCCACGGGATTAGAGTTAGCGCGATATGTCCCGGAACGGTGGCAACGGACTTCTCGCCGCACGTTGGAAAAGATCCCAGCAAGATGCTGCAACCTGAGGATATAGCGCACGTGGTGGAAAGCATTGTGACGCAGGCGCCGCAAAGTTTTATCAGTGAAGTTTTGCTGCGGCCTACGCAGAAGCCATAGTGGACCTCCAACAAGAAAAAAGGACGCTAAGTTGGTCAACTAGATTGACCGAAAAGTACGTCCAGGCCCCCAGACTTCGCTCTCACGACTGCCACCGCGACGGGACTGCAGCGGTTACCCAACCCTCTCGTTAAGGTACAACCGAAACCTGTCACTTCTGACAATTACACTCAGTGACCCCTAGGGATACTGTGAAATAAGCCACTGTAATTTGACCTTTACGGAGCAATCCGACATGAAAACGAGCATCACGAAATTGATCAGTGGGCTAGCGTTGGCTTGTGTGGTGTTTGTCGCGAACGTCTCGGCACAAGATGTACTGCCTCGGCCCGACCCCAAATTCAAGGGGGTCATCGGCCAGACATACAAAGATTCCACGCCGGACAAAATCCCCCTCATCAAGGCACCTGAAGGCGCGCCAAACGTGCTCTTCATCTTGATTGACGATGCCGGTTTCGGCGACTGGAGCACTACTGGCGGCCAGATTCCGACGCCCAATCTCGACCATCTTGCGCAAATGGGACTGCTCTATACCCGCTTCCATACCACGGCACTGTGCTCCCCCACGCGAGCCGCGCTACTGACAGGCCGCAACCACCATTCCGCGGCGACGGGCGTCATCACCGAAATAGGCAGTGGCTATCCCGGCTACAGCGGTCAGATTCCGAAGAGCGAGGCAATGTTCGCGGAAGTACTTCGCCAGAACGGTTACAGCACCGCTTTTTTTGGGAAGAATCACAACATCCCCGATTGGGAGACGAGTGTTTCGGGTCCCTTTGACCGCTGGCCAACGATGCAGGGCTTTGATCACTTCTATGGATTCATAGGCGGGGAGGCCAACCAGTGGCAGCCAGCACTTTACGATGGAAATACCCCCGTCGAAATGGAAGTGCCGAAGGGCCGGGAAAAAGACTACACACTGACAACGAACTTAACGGATAAGGCCATCGAGTACATCCATCAAGAGAAGTCGGTTACACCAGACCGTCCATTTTTTATTTATTATGCCCCCGGCGCAACCCACGCGCCGCACCATGTTCCGCAAGCCTGGGTCGATAAGTTCAAAGGCCAGTTCGACCAAGGCTGGGACAAGTATCGCGAAGAGACCTATCAGCGGCAGCTCAAGATGGGCATCATCCCGCCCGATACAAAGCTGACGCCTCGGCCAAAGGAAATCCCAGCATGGGATTCGCTAAGCCCAGACGAAAAGAAGGTCGCAGAGCGCCTGATGGAGGCGTTCGCAGGAATGACGGCGGAGACAGACTACGAGGCAGGTCGCTTGATCGATTCGATCCGCGACATCGGACAACTTGACAATACACTGATCATGTTCGAGGTCGGCGACAACGGCGCTTCCATGGAAGGAACGTTGAGTGGCGTGTTTAACGAAATGGTTTCCCTGAACGGGCAAAAAGAAGATACGTCCTACATCATTCAGCATCTCGACGAAATCGGTGGCCCCCAGGCTTACAACCATTTCCCGGTTGGTTGGGCATGGGCGATGAATACTCCGTTCCAATGGGGCAAGCAGGTCGCCTCCCATTTTGGCGGCACTCGTAACCCGCTTGTCATTTCATGGCCCAGTCGGATCAAAGACAAGGGTGGCATCCGAACACAATTCCACGATGTCATCGACGTTGCGCCAACCATACTCGAAGCAGCAGGTGTTCCTGAGCCTGTTGAGGTGAATGGCGTTTGGCAGAAACCGATTGAGGGCGTCAGCATGGTGTATTCCTTCGACGACGCGAAGGCGAAGGGAACACGCGGAACGCAGTACTTCGAGATGTTCGGCAACCGTGCTCTTTACCATGAGGGATGGATCGCCGTATGTCGCCATGGCCGCTTGCCATGGCAGACCAGCGGTTCGTTCTCCTTCGACGACGACAAATGGGAGCTTTACAATTTGGCAGACGATTTCAGCGAGGCGAATGACCTGTCCGCCAAGTATCCCGACAAGCTGAAAGACTTGCAGGATATGTTCTGGGGTGAGGCGGCCAAATACAACGTGCTGCCGTTGGACGACCGTTTCATCGAACGCGCCGATCCCAGCTTGCGACCGAGCCTGATCGCGGGGAGAACTGATTTCATCTATCTCCAGGGAGCCTACCGAATTCCAGAAAGTTCTTCGGCCAATATCAAGAACAGGTCGCATGTGATCACCGCGTATGTGGACAAACCTGGAGACGGGGTATTGGTAGCTGCTGGCGGTACGGTTGGCGGATATACCCTCTTCGTGAAGGACGGAAAACCTACTTACGAATACAACTGGTTCGGGATGTCCCGCTACCGGGTAACTAGTTCCGAGAAACTGCCGGACGGCAAAAGCACAGTGCGGGTCGAGTTCAAATATGACGGCGGTGGATTAGCCAAAGGTGGTACGGTTACGCTTTTTGTGAACGATAAGAAAGTTGGCGAAGGCCGCGTGGAAAAAACTATCTTAGGACGCTTTTCCGCAGATGAGACGTTTGACACCGGCATCGATACCGGATCACCGGTTAGCAACCTCTATCAATCACCATTCAGATTTACAGGTACTCTCAACAAGATTGAGATCAACATCGCCCCGACGAATCTCAGCGCCGATGAACAACAGCAGATCGATGGGGCCGTCAAAGCAGTTGCAGCAGCAGCGGAATAATCATTTCACTGCAGAATCACCGGGTGCCGGCGAGGAAAGCAACTTGCGGCCAGCGACCAGCGGCACGTTTTCGCTCTACATTCGTACAGCCCGATTGACGCCGCCATTGACTGGAGTTGAAAGCCCAGGCGACATATCGAGAAGATTCAGGTGAACGATTTGCTGTGACGTAGCGGTTCTTAAAACGGGCAATTTAAATTTTCTTGTGAATCAGAGGACAAAATGAATATTTCTGAGTGGATGCGAAGTTGCGCCCGTGTGGCGATAGTCCTTGGCATCATTTGCGGTCACGCGGACGCCCAAGATGTTCGGCCCCAGGAGCCTAACGTTGTGTTCATCCTTGCCGACAATGTCGGCTACGGCGACATGGGACCGTATGGCGGCGGCGAGCTGCGCGGCTACCCGACGCCAAATGCCGACCGTCTTGCTCGCGAGGGGCTGCGTTTGACGCAATTCCTCGTGGAGTCCACGTGTACCCCATCGCGCGCTGCGCTCATGACCGGGCAATACCCGATCCGCAATGGGCTTTCGCTCATCGCCTTACCGGGCAGCCCCAATCAGCTAACAGCCAAGTCCTACACGATGGGGAAGCTGTTCAAGGACGCGGGCTACGCGACAGCCATGTTCGGCAAGTGGCATCTCGGAGGAGACCCGCAGGCAGTGCCGACCGCGCAGGGCTTCGATGAATTCTACGGCATCCCGCCGGACACCTCGTGGAACGACGCGATAACCGTCCCGCTGGTCATGATGACGCACTCCTTCAATGCGCCCGAGAGTGCGCTTATCGAGAAGGGGCCGTGGATCGTGCAGCAGAAAGCGGGCGGACCGTTGCAACGCGTAAAGGCCTTCACACCCGAGGTGCGTGCGGAGATCGACAACGAACTGACCGACCGTTCCATCGCGTTCATGAAAGAGCAGCACGCGGCGGGCAAACCATTCTTCGTCTACCTTCCGTTCTCGATGGGGCACGCGCCGAATTACCCCTCCAAGCAGTTCGCCGGGAAGTCGCGCATCGGCAATTACGGCGACAAGATGATGGAAGGCGACTACCACGTCGGGCAGGTGCTCGACGCGTTGAAGGAACTGAAGATCGATGACAACACCATCGTGGTCTTCACTTCCGATAACGGGCCCTCTGGCTGGATTCTAAGGGAACTCGGCAACCTGGGTTCTCCCGATATGGGCAGCCCGGGCCCCTTCCGCGGCGAATTAGGCGAGGTGACCGAAGGCGCGATCCGAACCTTCTGCTTCATCCGCTGGCCCGGGCGCATCGCGCCGAACACCAGCTCTTACGCGATGTTCTCGATCATGGACTTCCTGCCGACGTTTGCGGCGATTATCGGGGCGAAGCTTCCCACGGATCGTCCGTTCGACGGTGTGGACCAATCCGCAGTCCTCTTTGGGAAGAGCGAGATGGGGGCACGCGAGTCGCTACTCAGCTTCATCGGCCCGGATCTGGTGGCGGCGCGGTGGAAGCAGTGGCGCTTCTACTTCAAAGATATGCATTTGACCGGGACGGGTCAACAAATGCTCGGGGGAATGTACGTTAGCGCTAGCCCGATTTATTTCCCGAAAGTTTACAACATCGAGATGGATCCACACGAGGATCTGAATCTTGGCGGCATCACTGTGTTCATGGCGGATCCCGCCTACAAGGTGATCAAGGAGTACGAAGGATCACTTAAGAAGTATCCGAATCCGCCAGCTCCCAATCTCGCGAATTTTAGTGGTGCGGTTGATTGACGGCGCAGATCGCGTGGCGGTTTTGCTCGACAAACGCGTTGAGTTTTACTCATAGAGGAGACGACAAGTGAATTTCCGGATCAAATTTGCAGGCATCCTTGCTTGCATCCGTTTATCTGCGGTCAAGGGCGCAATTGGACGATGCACCTCATCTGGCAGGTGAACATGTACGACCCCCCGCGGCGGCTGCCGATACCGAAGGTTATCAACCTCCTCACGGATCTGAAGGAGGAGCGCGACGTTGGCGTGTACAACACTTGGGTTGCCGAGCCGATGTTCAAAATCCTCGCTGATTTTCAGGAAAGCCTGAGGAAATATCCGCCTATCCAGGCAGGCACACCCGACCCGTATGTGCCACCGAAATAGGTTGGAAGAGCTCGATGCGCCCTGACGCGTGCCATTTCTTAAGAATGCCAATCCTCGTTTGAAGCATCTGTTTCCAATCGTCTGCCATCTGCGCATTCATCAAGGTCGACAAGACTGGGACAGCCCACGCATAACTTGGATGAATCCAATTCGGGGGAGGGGCATCTTATAGGTAGTTTGATGTTAAACGATTGATGGTTAAACCATAGTGCCGACACATTTTAAAGGCGATAGCGAGACCAAACGGGCGCTCAATGCGCTTATAAATCTGTCGCGGGCATCGAATTCGGTGCAGACGAGGCTGAGCGTCGGCCTTGACCGTTACGGTATAACCACCAGCCAGCTCGGGATCCTGGAAGCTCTCTTCCATCTTGGCCCGATGTGCCAGCGGGCACTGGGAGACAAGCTGCTGCGCAGCGGCGGGAACATAACCATGGTGATCGACAACCTGGAGAAGCACGGATTGGTGAAGCGTGTTCGGCAGACGGAAGACCGGCGGATGATCATAATCCACTTAACTTCCAAGGGACGGAAGCTGATTTCGCGCGTACTTCCGCTGCATGCGAAAGATGTGGTGAAAGAAATGAGCCGTTTAACAGCGAGCGAGCAGGAAGAGTTACGCCGCTTGTGCCGCAAGCTGGGGCGCGGCGAGGAAGTGAATTTGGAAAACGAGCACGACAATTCAGAAAGAAAAACGAAGGAGAAAGAAAATGATACAAGTTCGACCCAGTGAAGAACGAGGGCACAACAAACTCTCGTGGCTGGATACGCGATTCACGTTTTCGTTCGACCAGTATTACGATCCGGAACACGTTCAATTCCGATCCTTGCGCGTGCTGAATGAGGATATTGTGGCGCCGGGAAAAGGTTTTGGAATGCATCCGCACCGTGATATGGAAATCCTGACGTGGATACTGGATGGCTCGCTGGAGCACCGCGACAGCATGGGCACCGGGGCCGTGATACGTCCGGGCGAGTTGCAACATATGACGGCGGGATCGGGAATCATGCACAGCGAATTTAATCCGTCGCCGAAGGATCCCACGCATCTGCTGCAAATCTGGATCGTGCCGGACCGCAAAAACCTGAAACCGGAATACGAGCAGCTGACTTTTCCGGATAAGGACTTGCGCGGGCAGTTCCATCTGGTGGCGGGGCCGCAGGCGCCGGTGAATATTCATCAGGATGCGAATCTCTATATCGCGCGGCTGAATGAAGGCGAGCAGACCAAGCATCCGCTGAAAAAAGGACGACACGCGTGGGTGCAGGTTTCGCGAGGAAAGGTGGATGTAAATGGAGTGGAATTGAAGGCCGGGGACGGCGCGGCTATTTCGGAAGAAGCGGAAGTGCGGGTAAATGCGACGAAACCAGCGGAAGTTTTGCTTTTCGATCTGGCGTAAATCAATCTGAAAAGGAGAGACAGCATGAGTGATTCTTCGAGCAGTTTTACACCGTTGGCGGGCCGAATCCTGATGAGCGTGGTGTTCTTAGTCAGCGGATTTTTCAAGGTAGGCGGCTACACGCAGATGGTGGGTTACGCCGCGGCCAAAGGCGTGCCGATGGCGAGTGTGGCGATAGCTTGCGCGGTGGTGTTGGAACTGGCCGGAGGGCTGGCGATTCTTGTCGGCTTCCAAACAAAAATCGCGGCGTGGGTTCTGTTTCTTTACCTGATACCCGTGACATTCTTTTTTCACAACTTCTGGGCTTTGCAGGGCGCGGAGCAGCAGAACAACATGATCCATTTTTTGAAGAATGTGGCGATCATGGGCGGTCTGGTGATTCTTGCGGCGAACGGTGCGGGACCCTACTCGGTGGACCATTCACGCGCGAAAGCCTAAGAGAGAGCGTAACGAAATAGAAGCGGAGTGCGAATAGCGCGCTAACGAAAACATTTCTAAAATCATGGGAGGAATTATGAGCATTGCAAAAAGACCAGCGGAGACAGGCACGCCGATTCATGATTTGATTTCGCACCGCTGGAGTCCCCGAGCCTACGACAGCAGGCCAGTGGAACCAGCAAAACTTCGCAGTTTATTTGAAGCGGCGCGATGGGCGGCGTCTTCTTATAACGCGCAGCCCTGGTATTTCATTGTGGGGACGAAGGACGACCCGGAAAATTACAAGCGCGTGCTGGAGTCGCTGGTGGAATTCAATCAAGGGTGGGCCAAGCAGGCTCCGGTGCTGGCGCTGAGCGTGGCGAAGCTGAAATTCGATGATGGCAGGCCGAACCGGCACGCTTTCCACGACGTGGGGCAAGCGGCCGCGAACCTGGCTTTACAAGCAGAGGCTCTGGGACTTTCCGTTCACCAGATGGCGGGAATCGATGCGGAAAAGGCGCGGAAGCTTTTTAATATTCCCGCGGACTATGAAGCGGTGGCCGGATTTGCGATCGGCTATCCGGGAGATCCTCAGTCGTTGCCGGAGGAACTGCGCCAGCGCGAATTAGCTCCGCGCCAGCGCAAGCCGCTTGATTCTTTCGTGTTCACAGGACAATGGGGCAAGAGCTTGCCGCTTCTAAAGTCCTAGAATTGCCGGGCAATCGTTCCGATCAGCACGTGACTTGAATCTGAGTCGAACAGCAGCGCTGTGTTGGCATCGATCATATAGTAAACCAGGCTGTAACTGGCATTCGGATCGGTAACCACGACAGTTGCGGTGCCACGCCCGTTTGAATCGGGCGCCAGAAGCGAGCTGTCTGCATCGCTTATGGGATCGGTTTGGAATACGGAGTTGAAGTCGTTGATGTCCAGATTGCCGTTGGCAATGGAAGGCGAACCGAGAGTGACCTGGCCGGATATGTCTTCTTGTATGGCAGCAGAGTTTTCGTGGAACACCCCCTGGCCTTCAAGAAGCAGAGCAAGACTGCCAGTGGCTAATTGAGTGACAGTCTTCTGCGAATAAGCCGAGCCGATAGAGACCGCGGTGGGATCCAGTTCGAGCATTACAAGAGAGGGTTCCACGGCTGTGGAGCTTGCTGCCTGAGCTGTTTGGTAGGCGGCAAACTGGAGCGTGGTTGATCCGGGACATAGTCCCAGCAAAATGCGCCCGGTGGATGGATCGACGGTGTAGGCGCAAGTCCCTAGCGTAGTGTCCGAAGTGACGGTGCCAGCGTTATTGCTATCGAAAACGCCGCCGGTGATGCTGCCATTCCCTCCTGAGGCAAAAACGCCGCCCGCAGCGAAGGCTCCGGTAGAAGAGTTCCCGCCAAAAGTGAAAGCATAGTTGCCGGCAGCGAGGCTTGCCGTGGAGAAAGAAGTTCCGGCGGCGCCGCTGAACATATTTCCTTGCAGATAGCCGGCGTTATCAATTTCCACGAAATACAAATGCGTGGCGTCCACAATATAAAACGCGAATTGGCGCTGGCCAGTTGCGGGGCTGTTGATGGTCATTTTGCCGCGGCCAGTGTCGGGCGCTGTGCCGTCCAATGAATAGGCTACGGTGAGCGAGGAGGCCTGCGTGGAAGCGCCATTATCGTTGAGGTCCACAACGCCGGTGCCGGATTGATTCGTGCTATTTCCGCTGGCGGTAAATTTCCCGGCAATTCCCAGCGGGGAGAATGCGTTATCTGCGCCAAGGCCTGAAAAGACGTAAGGCCCGGTGATGGGGGAAACATCCGAGATGTCGTTCAGGTTTTGTTGGTCTATTGTGCCGCTACCGGTGAAGTTGCGATCAAAGCGAATCACGGTGGCGTGCTGGTTGGAAGTGAGCGCAAACTGCAAAGTTGCGGCGCCAGGAATTCCTGAATTCAGCAGGATCGTGCCGCGGCCATCCGGACCCACTTTGTAGGTTCCGGCAAGCTGATACTGGACCGAGCCGTTTGAAGTGAAGCTGTCGACGTCCTCAATACCGGTCGAGATGTTCCCTTTGCCATCGGCGAAAAGGCTGCCTGCTACTCCGAGAAAGCCATTCTGATCGTTTCCAGAATAAGAGAAGGCGAACTGGCCGCTGAACGATAGATCGGAGAAAACGATCGTCGCGGTTGCCGTAGCGGTGACTGCGGGAGTAAGAGTGGAATCTGTAGCGGTGACCGTAATTGTGGCGCCGGGGGGTGGCGAGGGCGGAGCGGTATATTGTCCGGTGGTTGGATTAATGGTGCCGACGTTGCCACCGCTGGTGGAGCTTACGGCCCAAGTTGCGTTCGAATCGACTACGTTGTTTAGAAGCGCTGAAAACTGCACAGAGCCGCCGGCCGGAACGGTAGAAGTAGCCGGCGTCACCTGAAGACCCTGTCCTACTCCGACAGTGACAATTGCAGTGTTGGAAGTGACGATATTGGTGTTGGTGGTGCTGGATGGAATTTGCGGCGCAGTGGCGGTAATCATCACCTGGCCGTTGTTGGTGCTGGGCGCGACGCTGGGCGCGGTGTAGATGCCCTCTTGAACGTCGTCGGGAGAATTCACGATGGTGCCGACCTGGGAGTTACCGCCGCCGACGCCATTCACTTGCCAAGTAACGGCTGTATCGGTGGTAGCTGTGTTGTTGGAGAGATTGACTACGGCAGTAAGGGTGATGGAGGTATTGAGGTCGGCAGTAGCCGCTGTGGGCGAGATCATTACTGAAGTCACCGTGGCGGTGCCGCTGCTACCGCCGCCGCAAGCTGAGAGAGTTAAAACGGTTGCCAGAGCTAGTAAGGAGGTACACAGAGCGGACATCTTAATTTTGCGGGTTTCCCGGAGCATGCTCACCTTTTGTAATCTTATTTTAAGCGCGCTTTGAGCATACCGTTATTCCTGCCCGAAGCAAAAAAGTTCCTATTTATTTTTTGGACTATGATGCAAAACCTGATTGGACGGTTGCGCGGGTCATAGCTCGCGG
Source organism: uncultured Acidobacteriota bacterium (assembly GCA_963838475.1). Lineage (GTDB taxonomy): Bacteria > Acidobacteriota > Terriglobia > Acidiferrales > UBA7541 > Palsa-295. The sequence goes on along the minus strand of CAWIRJ010000001.1, from coordinate 1,300,173 downwards.
AGAGCCAAGGCGACGGGACGTCGCGCGGCGCGGATGGCAGGCGGTACCCCACCGATTAAGCCCATGAACAGGGCAAAGACAATTCCGACAGCAAGAAGAATTGGGGTAATTTTGAAAGCAAAAGCGACGGACGAGAACGTTTGCATGTTTAAGGTGCTGGTGGTGAGACCGTTGAGGGGAAGAACGGCGGCAGAGCCGATTAATCCGCCGACGAACGCAATCAACAAAGCTTCGAAGAGAAAAGACATGATGATGCTGAAAGCGCCGAAGCCAATCGCGCGCATGGTGGCGATTTCGCGGGAGCGCTCAGAGACAGCCGAATACATGGTGTTGAGCGCACCGAACACCGCGCCGATGCCCATGATGGCAGCGACCAAGGTGCCCAAGACCGTTATCAAGGTGGTGAGGCCGCGAGACTGTTTCTCGTAATAATCGAGTTCGCGGGTTACTTCCACGGTCAAGCGGGGGTCGGAGGTGAGGGAATCTTTAAAGGAGTCGAATGCCGCGGGTGAAGTGAGATGGACGGTGACGGACTGGAAAATGTTCTCGGGGCGCTTGTACACCTGAGCGAGGACGCGGGCATCGCACCAGATCTCGGAGTCGAAGGCGCTGCCGCCGGCGTCGAAAATGCCGACTACTTTCCAAGTGCCGCTGCCGAAGCTGACGGTGTCGCCAAGATTCAAGCCGGAATAAGTGCCGGCGACGTTTCTTCCGACGATTAACTCTGAAAGGCCTGGCTCAAAAAAGCGGCCTTGCGAAATGTGCACGTTTTTGCGGACTTTTAAGGCGTCGGCGGAAACGCCGCGAACTTGGACGTTCGCGTCGGTGCCGGTAGCCTTCAGCGGGAAGTTGGCGATGACTACGACCTCGGGGCTGACCAACGGCACGCCATTATCGCGGGCAATACCGGGAGCGTCCTGGATGACTTTCACTTGATCCAATCCGACAGCTCCGTTTAATTCGGCGCTGGAGCCGGCGCGCATGATCAGCGCGTTGTCAGCGGAGCCGGAAGAGACCAATGTGGCGTGAAAGCCACGCGCGAGGGAAAGCATGGCGATGAATACTCCGACGGTGCCAGCGATTCCCAGAACAGCCACGATGGCGGAAACCCAGCGGGCTCGAACGCTTCGCAGATTGTAAACGATAGGGATGGCCATGGCTCAAACCCTCCGGAGCGCGTCAACCACGCGCAAGCGCATCGCTGTTGTGGCGGGGAGTATGCCGGCGAGAATGCCGACTGCCAGTGAAATGGCAATTCCCATGATTATTGCCGGACCCGGCAAATGGAAGTAGGGCAAGAAACCGTGGGTGGGATCTCCGCCCATGGTGAAGAGTTTTGAGAGGCCGATGCCGATACATCCACCTACCGCAGCGATTAGAAGCGATTCACCCAGGACGAAGAAAAGGACGAAACGGTCGGTGTAGCCTACGGCTTTGAGAACTGCGAGTTCGCCGATGCGCTCACGAACGGCGATGGCCATGGTGTTGCCGGTTACGAGAAGCAAAGTGAAGAAGACAACTCCGCCAATGCTGAGGATTAAAAATGAAATGTTGCCAAATTGTTTGGCAAAGCCAGTGGCGAGAGCTTTTTCTGTTTCGGTTTTCGTTTCGTAGGGGGAGTTGGCGAACTTGTCGTCAATGGCCTTTACTACCGCGGCGGCGTGATCAGGGTCGTCGAGCTTGACGATGTACCAACCGATCAGGCCTTTTTCGACTTGGCGGCGCTCGTCGAAATAATCGTAGTGAAACCAGAATTGGGTGAGGTCGTCCTGGTCGCGCGAACCGGTGTAAATGCCGCGGATGTTAAATTCCCAAGTGCCGGTGAAAATTGTTCCTTTGAGAGGAATGCGATCGCCGATTTTCCAGCCGAAACGTTTGGCGGTGGTAGCGCCCACGATGGCGCCTTCGCGATCCGCTACGAAATCCTTCCACTGATCGTCGGGGATCACAAATTCAGGAAAAACCTGGCGCTGGTTTGGAACGTCAATCGCGAATTGTGGGAAGAAGTTTTTTTCATCCTGGTAGATGCCGCCGAACCAATTGTCAAAAGTGACGGCTTTCACGCCGGGGATGCGGAGGATTTGATCGCGATAGGACATCGGCAGCGGCTGGATGATGGCGACTTTGTTGATGACGTCGAGGCGATCAACTCCGGCCAAGTCCACGCCTTGATTGAATGCGCCGTGGACGACTACGAGAAGACCGAAGAGAAAGAGCGCGACGGCGAATGAGCCGATGGTCAGCAAGGTACGCAATTTCTTGCGAAAAAGATTGGCGATGATGAGCGGCATGAATTTCATCGTGAACTCCCTGCGGCGGCGAGAACACCTTCAACCAGTACGCCTTTGTTCAGGTGCAAGGTGGCTTGGGCGCGCTCGGCGGCGGCCGGGTCGTGCGTGACCATTAAAATAGTTTTGCTGTATTCCTTGGAGAGGCGAGTAAGCAGGTCGAGAATTTCGTCGGCGCTTTTGCGGTCGAGGTCGCCGGTGGGCTCGTCGCATAGCAGGAAAGTGGGATCGGCGATGATGGCGCGGGCGATGGCAACGCGCTGTTCTTGTCCGCCGGAAAGCTGGCGCGGATAGTGATTCATTCTGTCGGCGAGGCCCACGATTCCCAGGGCGGCTTCGACGTGCTCGCGGCGCTCGGATTTCGAAAGCTTGGTGAGCAGCAAGGGCAATTCCACGTTTTGAAACGCGGTGAGAACGGGGATCAAGTTGTACATCTGGAAAATAAATCCTACGTGGCGCGCGCGCCAGTCGGTTAGCTTGCTGCCGGACATATGGGTGATCTCGTCGCCAGCGACGGTGATGCTGCCGCGGGAAGGGACGTCCAAACCTCCTAGAAGATTCAGCAGCGTGGTTTTGCCGGAGCCGCTGGGCCCCATGAAGGCGACGAACTCGCCCTTGTCCACGTCAAGATTCAGACCTTGCAAGACGTGAATTACTTCACCGCCGCGGCTGTAGGTTTTGTCGAGACCGCGGATTTGAATCAGGCTGCCTGCGCTTCCTCTGCCGTCCACTCGAACCATTTCGGAGTCTCCTATTTCCTACTTCTTGATTTCGACAGCTTGACCATCGCGAAGAGTTGGCGGGCCTTTCACTACCACTGTGTCACCGGCGTCGATACCGGCTAAAACTTCCGCGTCACTACCGCGAGTTCCTCCGAGCGTGACCGCGCGACGTTCGAGGCGATCATCTTTCACGCGGAAGACAATTTTCTTGCCTTGATCGTCGCGCACCGCGTCTTGCGGAACCAGAGCGGCGGGCTCGGCGGCGCCATTTTTCTGTTCCGGGACAGCACCGTAAAAAGTCACTTTGATACCCATGTCGGGAAGAATGCGCGGGTCTAACTTTAGAAAGGAGATGCGCACTTTCACCGTGGCTTTCTGACGGTCGGCAGTGGGTATTACGGTGCGAACGCGCGACGGAATCTGCCAGTCGGGATAAGCGTCGAGGACGGCGGTGACGTTTTGTCCCGGTACGACGCGGGCGATGTAGGCTTCGTTCACGTCCACTTCGATTTCGTTGGAATTCATGTCCACGATGGTGGCGATGCCGGTGCGCGTGAAGCCGCCGCCGGCAGAGATGGGCGAGACCATTTCGCCCACTTGCGCGTCTTTGGAGACGACGATGCCGTCGAAGGGAGCGCGGATTACGGTGTTGTCCACGGCTTGCTGTGCTTCCGCAACGCGAGCTTGTGACGCGGCGACCTGTTCTTTGGCTAGAGCGATTTTTGCGCGCAGACTGTCAGCGGCCATGGTGGCATTGTCTAACGTTTCCTGGCTTTGCACGCCGGCGGCCAGGAGTTGCTTAGCTCGGTGCAGTTCAATTTCCGCGTTCTTTAGCTGCACCTCGAAATCGGCGATGGCGGCTTGGGCCGAATCACGATCGGCTTTGGCGGAATCGAGAGCGCGGCGCGCGTCGGAATCGTCGAGAGTAGCAAGCACGAATCCCTGCTTCACGTACATGCCTTCATCAAAGTTGACGCTGGTGACGCGGCCGGTAATCTTCGCTGCAATCGTGGCGCGACGCCGAGGCGTGACGTAGCCACTGGCGTTCAACAGCGCCGGACGCCCCGCAGCGGCTTTTTGCGCAACGGCCACTTCGACCACCGGTTTCTGGCTGTGAAAAGCAAATACAGCACCGGTGACAATGACCACCACGCCGAGGAGCGCGGCGATTATGCCGAATACTTTTCCGGCCTTTCCGCCTTTGCGCTGACCTTCGTGAATGCGCAAGGAGCCGAGATCGTGTTTTGGCGGACTTACAGACGATGCCATCAGGAGCGAATCTCCTTACGTTTGAGCGCTCTATATAGGTACTACGCCGCGCCGACAGAAATGTTACCGAGGCCTTGGGGCCTAAAAAAGACATGGAGCGCGGTAAATATATTGTAACTTGCCAGAGAGGTTTCGGTTACGCAAAGAAAAGCGGAAAAGTTCAGCGTCTCCGGCCGCCAAGAATTACGCGAACCCGGAAAAGTTAGCCGAGGCTAGATTTTTGGAAGCACGATTCCCTGCTGTGCCTGATACTTGCCCTTTTTGTCTTTGTAGGAGACTTCGCATTGCTCATCGGATTCGAAGAAAATCACCTGGCAGAGGCCCTCGTTGCCATAAATGCGGGCGGGAAGCGGAGTGGTATTACTGATTTCCAGCGTGACGAAACCTTCCCACTCCGGCTCGAACGGCGTGACGTTGACGATAATTCCGCAGCGAGCGTAAGTGGACTTGCCGACGCACAGAGTGAGCACGTTGCGCGGGATGCGGAAATATTCCACGGAGCGTCCGAGGGCGAAAGAATTCGGCGGCACGATGCAGACGTCGCCTTTGAATTCGACGAAAGATTTCGAATCGAAATGCTTGGGATCGACGATGGAGGAATTTACGTTGGTAAAAATGCGGAATTCGTCGGCGACGCGCATGTCGTAACCATAGGACGAAACGCCATAGCTGATGACGCCGTCGCGCACCTGGCGATCTTCGTAAGGCTCGATCATTTTGTGCTCGCGAGCCATCTTGCGTATCCATTTGTCAGACTTCACCGACATCGAATTCCTCCAGGAATCAACCAAAAGGCAGATTAATTTTAACAGCCAGGCCGAACACAGCGGCTGAATCATCGCGGCGGTCAGCTTAAAATCGAGTTGGGCATGTTATTACACGCCACGACGCTTGACAACCTGCAAACCCCTGTCTAGCATAGGTTTCCGCTGAAGCTGGAGGATCGTGTGATCAAGCCCTGGGGAATCGCGCGATCAAGCTGGAGGATTGCGTGATCAAGCTCGATATCGTTAACGCCATCGTTTCGAAAACCAACGTGACGCGCACCAAGGCCGAGCAGGCGGTGGAAACCGTGTTCGAGGCCATGAAGAACGCGTTGGGGCGAGGGGAACGCATTGAACTTCGGCGCTTCGGCGTCTTCAACGTAAAGCCGCGGAAGACCGGGATTGGCCGCAACCCGCGGACTGGACAGCAGGTTAGCATTCCTCCGGGCAAGGCAGTACGCTTCAAACCCGGCAAAGAGCTCCAGACGCTGCCGGCTCCGTCTTCAACGCCTGCACCCAAATCGTGAATTAATCAGACGCTGTTGTTGTGTTGACTCCTGCGTAAGGCGGCTGACCGCTTTTCAGTGCTAAACTTGTAATCTTCATGGATCGCCTTCCCGGCAACGGACACTCGCGCACCCCTGTCGAAGTTCTCGATCTTGGTTACCCACAGATCATTGAACTGCCTCCGCCGCGCATAGTGCGACCTCGAAAGCCTTTGTGGCCAGCGGTGGTTCTTTTTTTGGTTACGCTGGTTACTACGCTGGCGGTTGGATCGGGATTCGCGATCTCATATGCGCACAATGTTGCGCCGTTTTCCGGCGACGACAATCCTTTCGCGGCGATTCTGGCGCCGCTGGCGCATCCTCATTTGCTGGTGCTGGGAATTCCGTTTTCGTTTGCGCTGCTGGGATTTTTGATGGCGCACGAGATGGGCCACTACATTGCGTGCCAGATTTACGGCATCGATGTGAGTTATCCGTATTTTATTCCTTCGCCATTTTTGTTTGGGACGTTCGGCGCTTTCTTGCGGATACGGTCGCCGATTGCAACGCGGCGGGCGCTGTTTGACGTTGGAATTGCTGGCCCCATCGCTGGATTTGTTGTGGCGGTGCCGCTGATGGCGTATGCGATATCAATTTCGAAAATCGTTCCCGGGGTGCAGGAGAATGCCGACATTGTTTTTGGCCAGCCGCTACTGATGAAGATTTTTATGGGAATGTTTCATCCAGGCGCGGACCCCACGTCACTTTTGCTACATCCGATTGGGCAGGCGGCTTGGGTGGGACTGTTTGCCACTGCGCTGAACCTGTTGCCTTGCTGGCAACTTGATGGCGGACACATTCTGTACACGCTGGCGAGCAAAAAGCACAAAGAAATTTCACTGATGGTCGCGCTCGGGCTAATCGCGATGGGAATTCGCTGGTGGCACGGGTGGGGAGTGTGGGGAATCGTTCTGCTCGTGCTCTCGCTGCGATTCAAGCACCCGCCGGTATATGACCGTTGGGAGCCGCTCGATACCGGGCGGAAATTATTGGCTATTGTTGCGCTGGCGATATTTGTTTTGTGCTTTACGCAGTGGCCGACGAACAATCCTTGAAGCTGTTCTCCCAAGAAAATGGGGAAGTGGGTTAGTTTCCGGATATCCGACTTATCAGGAGTTGTTTCCAGCTCGGTTCGGCCTTGCCAGGCAACAATTTGTTGACTGTCATAAAATGTGATTCTCGCGGATTTAGGGTGTGTTTTCGTTTTCACGCGAGGGAAAAAGGGGGCGCGTATTATGCGATTGTCGCGCAAGGCGCGCCTCCCGTTTGTTCCGTACTTCTTACATTCCGGGCAAAGAGAAATGAGCCGGTTACGGCTTGCAGCCGCCACTATAGGCGCAGCCCTCATCGAAAAAGACGATGCCAAAGTCTCCTTCAGCCGTCGCACTCGAGATAACCTCAGTGTCTTGGTCGTTTACCATGTTGATTAAGTACGTGGTGGTCGCGGTACTCCCAGGATAGTTCGGAGTCTTTGTTCCCTTGTTCACGTAATTGTCATACTCGGCGAAGGTCCAAGCCTCGCTGTAAGCCCAGAAATCGTTCACGTAGTTTGCCAGCGAAAATAGGCAGGTGTCGTCGAAAACGATGACGCAACTCCCGTTATTGTAACCAGGCCGCTCGACGATGTACTCGGCGCTGTTACCCACCAGGCCGGGCCCCGACAGCCAATCGATAATGTAACAGCTACCGGTATTCAGTGTTTCATCGATGACGCATACGGTCTGGCTAGTGCCCGTGGTGCCCCCGCCCCCGGTATCTAAGGTTGCCACATACACGTCGTCACCCGGGGTTGACGGGTAAATCACGCACGTTATCCCGTAGCTTGGGAACCATTCGATCCAATCGCAGTAGGATGCGGTGGTTACGTCACTTACACACTTTGCCTCTGACAGACTGCCGCCTTGCACCACATCGCCATTCGAGAAGCCGTCGATACCGTTCCAGCTTACCTGCTCGTCGGTCGTGCCGTCGCAAGAACCGAACGATTGCTGAGCGACTGGCGTATTGAACTCGGAGACCACCTCGTAGAAAGAAGTGTTCTTATTCCAGGCGGTGAGCTTATTGGTGTTGGCGAAGCCGCTCCAGTTAGAGAAGTAAGTCGTTCCGGGCGCTGCAGACGTCGCTGGTGTTGCGAGGGTTCCGGCTGGCGCGTGGGCTGCTCTCCCGGGCATGCTGGAAAAAGGCATTTCTTTGAGCTTAGTGGGATCTGGGGCGTGCTTCATTGCCCTCACGGCTCTGGCCCAGCGCGCAAAATCTTCCGAATTGGCTTGCGGGGCTGGCCGTGGCGGAAAACCGTAACGCGCAAGATCCATATCATCTGCTTGCACCGGATCGAATCCAGCCGGTGCCGAGGGAAATGTGTGGATTCCCTTTATGTTGGTTGGAATGGTAGCGGAAGCTGTGTACATGGCGTTGAGAGCTTCTCTGTCACTTTGGGCCTGCGCGACCGTGGGAAAACTGAACAGCAACAGCAAGGCCAATCCAATAACCGTCACTACAATCGTTCTGAAGTTCATCATTAAATCCTCCGTTCTTTGCGAGTCTGAAGCCCTTCTGTGGACGGCGGATACTGACGCCCTCCCGTCGCAGTCCCTGGGCAGGACTGAAATCTTCCTCACTTTGTAAAGCGGAATTTGAAGGGCAATACTGTCATCCCAATCCGACGAATCCGCTCCTCGCAAGTTTTCCGACCTAACTTCTGACTGGCGCTTAAAGCGGACACGTGGAATGGGCCACTGATTCAAGTCCTGACTGTTGAGTTCCTCGTCAAATGCTCAGCAGGATCGCGCCTGCATCGGAGCCGTCGTTGAGTGATTCTTATTTTTCTTCTTCGCGCCAAGGTACTGTTCGGTATGATGAAGCGGTCGGCGTCGTTAGAGATAACTCGCTTATCGGAAATTGAATCCATAAGCGAAAATCGCTCGAAGTTGACGATTCGCGTGGGAAGTATATGATGCGCGCATCGTAATGGATCATCCTCCGACTCCTTCGCAAAATTCTCCGACACTTGTACGTACGCTTGGCTTGCGCGATCTGACAATGCTCGTTATTGGAGGCGTGATTGGGTCGGGAATATTTTTGGTGCCTGGCGCGATTCAGCGTCGAGTAGGCAATTCAGTTGGGCTCGCGATCCTGGTTTGGGTGGCGGGCGGATTTATGTCGCTGGTGGGCGCGCTTACGTATGGCGAACTCGCGGCGATGAAGCCAGAAGCGGGCGGACTGTACGTTTATATACGCGATTGTTTTGGCAGGCTGCCGGGATTTCTCTACGGATGGACGCTATTTCTGGTGATTGCTTCGGGCGGGATAGCCACGCTTGCGGTGGCGTTCAGCGCCTATTTGGGACAGATCATTCCGCTCGGAGCCGTTGCGATGAAGGTCGCGGCAGTGGGAATGGTCGCGGTGATAACTCTGGTGAATATTTATGGCACGCGCGAAAGTTCGGACCTGCAGAACTGGACTACGTATGTGAAGGTCGCGTTGATTGTTGCGATGAGCGCCGTGCTGTTGGCGATGGGGCGCGGGTTTCACGGCTCACAAAATATTCTGTGGCCGACGCACGTGAATGGCTCGATGCTTTCGAATTTTGGGTTGGCGATGATTGCGGCGATGTGGTCTTACGAAGGCTGGCAATTTGCGTCGTTCAGCGCGGGAGAGGCGGCTCATCCACAGCGTGATTTTCCGCGGGCTTTCTTTTACGGCACGATGGCGTTGACGATAATTTATGTGCTGGCCGCTTTGTCATACGTGGCTGCGCTGGGGCCGGAGGCGGCGGGACGGTCGGATACGATTGCGGCGGCTGCGATGGCTGTGATTCTCGGGCCGATGGCGGCGAAGTTCGTTGCACTTCTCATAATGATTGCTACGTTCAGCTCGGCGAACAGCATACAGCTTACCAGCCCGCGGGTTTATTACGCCATGGCCGGCGACGGATTGTTTTTTCGCAAAATGGCGGAAGTGCATCCGCGATTTCGAACGCCGGCGTTTGCGATTTTCACTTCCGGAGTTTGGGCGGCGATCCTGGCGTGCCTGGGGAGCTTCGAGCAGCTTTTTACTTACGTGATTTTTACCGGCTGGATTTTCTACGGGCTGGCGGGGGCGAGTATTTTCGTTTATCGAAAAAGAATGCCTGGGGCGGAGCTTCCGTATCGCGTGCCGGGATACCCGTGGACGCCTTTAATTTTTGTGCTGGCTAGCGCGGCGCTGGTGGTGAATGCAATTTCTTCGCGGCCGGCAGGAGCGATTGAGGGAGTGGGAATTGTGTTGGCGGGATTGCCCGCTTATTTGATATGGCGCACGCGGACACAAAAAGCTAGTTCTTAGAAGAGGCTGGTGGGATCTACGTCAACGATTACGGCGGTGTCTGGAATTTTTTTGGCGGCGCAGAAATCAAGAGCGCCGCTGAGAGCTTGCGCAAGAGCGGCGCGGCGCGGCGACTTCAAAACAAACTGAAAACGGTAGTCTTTGCGAAGACGCGCGAGCGGAGCGGCGGCGGGGCCCAGAATTTTCACGCCACGATTTTCGAAGGGAGCGAAGTACGTTTCGAGAGCTTTGGCCCAGCGAATCGCGTTTTCAATTTTGCGATCGCGCACCAGGACGCTGGCGAGCGCGGTGAATGGCGGGTAGTGAAGCATGCGGCGGAAGTGCGCTTCTTTTTCGTAAAAGGAAACGTAATCCTGCTGCACGGCGTATTGGATGGCGTAATGCTCGGGGTAATAGGTTTCCACCAGGACTTCTCCGGCAAGTTCGCCGCGGCCTGCGCGACCGGCAACTTGGGTGAGCAACTGGAAAGTTTTTTCGGCTGCGCGAAAGTCGGGGCGTCCTAAAGCCAGGTCGGCTGCGACTACGCCGACGAGAGTGACACGCTGGAAGTCGTGGCCTTTGGCAACCATTTGGGTGCCGACGAGGATGTCTAGCTCGCCGTTGGCGAAGGCGCCGAGAACCTGCTGATATTCACGCTTGGTGCGAACGGTGTCGCGATCAAGACGCGCGATTCGAGCGGCGGGAAATTTTTCCTTCAAATATTCTTCCACGCGTTCAGCGCCATCGCCGACGAAGTATAGAAACTCACCGTTACACTTCGGGCATTTCTTGGGCGGACGAATCGAGTAACCGCAATAGTGGCATTCGAGGCGTTGACGGCTTTTGTGATAAGTGAGCGCGATGCTGCAATTTTCGCATTGCACGAAGGCACCGCAACTTCGGCACAGCAGAGACCAAGAATAGCCGCGGCGATTGATCAGAACCATGGCTTGCGTTTTTTCTTCCAGACGCAGGGCGATCGCTGCGCGCAAAACTTCCGAAACGGGGCGAGCTTTAAGCTGCTGGCGAAACTCTTCGCGGAGATCGACGATGCGGACTTCGGCCAGCGGGCGGTTTTCTACGCGCGAGGTCAATTCCAGCAGGCGATATTTTCCCTCGCGCGCATTGTGATAGGTTTCGAGCGAAGGAGTCGCGGAGCCGAGCAGCGCGACAGCGCCTTCGAGGCGCGCGCGATAAACGGCGACGTCGCGGCCGTTGTAACGCGGAGTTTCTTCCTGTTTGTAGCTGGTTTCCTGCTCTTCGTCCACGATGATCAGGCCGAGATTTTCGAGCGGGGCGAAAACGGCGGAGCGCGTACCGACTACGATGCTTGCTTGGCCGTGGCGCACGCGCCACCATTCGCGCGCGCGCTCGACATCGGGCAAACCGCTGTGGAGGATGGCGACGGTTTCGCCGAAACGCGCGCGAACCAAACGGCCGACCCATAATGTGAGCGCGATTTCTGGGACGAGAACGATGGCGGACTTGCCGCGCGAGATGGTCGCTTCGATGGCGCCGAGATAGACTTCTGTTTTGCCGCTGCCGGTGACGCCGTGCAGCAAGCCTGCGGTAAATTTTCCGGCTACCAGCCAGCGCCAAATTTCGGCCAGGGCTTGTTTTTGTTCAGCATTTAGATCATTTGTGGGCGGGGTGAAATCGGTGTCCCAGGGATCTTCGTCGGCTATGAGCGGTTCTTCCCAGGCGAGCACGCGGCCTTGTTTTTCCAGGCGCTGTATCACGGCGCGCGATACTTCGGCTTTTTTCATCAAGACCGCTAGCGGAAGCGGTCCGCGAGTGGCTGTTAGGACTTCGCGAATTTTTCCTTCGGCTGGATTTGCGGACGGCTCATCTTTTGCGGGATTCCAGGCGATGATTTTTTGCGTTCTCGTTTTGCGGCGGTGGACCATTTCGTGCGCGGACAGGTAGCCGCGACGCACAAGTTTTTCTGCGAGCGCTTCTCCTCCGGGCAGCCGGCGCACGGTGGCGGACTGGATTGCGTGGGATTTTTCGATGGCTGTGTCGAACCGACGCAGAAATTCAAATTCAGAGCTTTCGACGTCGGTGTTCTCGCTGCTCGCGGCTAGTTCTTGCAAATAAGCGCGGCCAGCGCCGGTGAGCCAGTATCCGCGGTCGTGGCGCAGTTCGATTTCCGGAGGAAGCATGGCACGAAATGTTTCGCCGATGGGAGCGATGTAGTAGCGGCTGATCCAATGGCCTAGTTCGATTAATTTCGGCGGGAGGGCGGGGACGCGGTCGAGTAAACCAGAGATTTCTTTTATTTGCGCGACGGCGGGGGGTTTATCGGAGACGGAGAGGCCGACTCCGACCATTGCGCGATTACGGAACGGGACTAGCAGGCGTCGGCCGACGAGATCTTCGTCGCGCAGAGAATCTGGAATGGCGTAGGTGAACGTCGAGCGCAAAGGAACGGGGAGCGCGACTTCGCAATAGCGTTTAGCTGTCATGCCCGCAGTAGTGTAGCAGGGTGACTTGCGGCGGCTTAAGTGTGGCTGATATTGCGAACCGCTGGATTGAACGATTACTCGGACAAATAATGATTCTCTTCGTGTCACAGAGAACAGATTCCTCGCTGTGCTCGGAATGACAAATTAAGAGCTAAAAGCGTAAACCCGAGATTCCTAAGACAAACGTTGCCGACAAAATTGAGAGGATCCTCGGCTTCCATCACAAACAGCAGGTTTCTCGCTGCGCTCGGAATGACAAATGAAAACACACGCAAACCTCGGATCGCGACACAAAGCTAAGGCGAGGCTTTAGCCGGCGCACAATTAAAAGCAGAGCGGCCGCCTAAGATACTTGCGCAGACACCTCAGATGCTGACGCAGATGATGCCGGCGAAAATTAGGACGATGCCTAGCCATTGGGTACGTTCCAGACGCTCGCGCAGAAAAATCCAGGCAAGCAGGACGGTGACGGCGCCGTACAAAGATGCGAGAACGCTTACTACGGAGACTGGGCCGATGTGCAAGCCGGCATTGTTGGAGACGTAGGCGGCGGTGTCCATCACGCCTACTGCGGCGAGCTGCCACCAGATTCGACCGTGGGGGAGACGGAGGCTTTGGCGCGTTGGCAGCGCGAATATCGCTAGCGATACGAGTGCGGTGAGGCGCATTACCCAAACTGAAACGGCGTCGCCGACGAGCGGGATGACGTGGAAGCCGAGAAACCAAAACATGAAACCGAAACCTACTGCGGCCAAGACGGCCCAGCCGACACCGCGCGACAATCGCGAGGTGGTTGAGGGGTTGGCTGCTTTCGCAGGGTCAGCTGCGCCCACGGAATCGGCTGAGTCTGCGAGATTAACTTTGTCCGGCGGGTTCGCAGCGTCTGCGGGATTAATTTCGTCTCGGGGATTAGTTGAGTCCGAGGGATTGGGTGCGTCTGCGGGATTCGCCGGCTTTGGCGCGAAAGACATGGCAGCGAGAATTACGCCCGCGAGCGTGACGGCGATTCCAATTGCGCGGAGGGCATTAATTCGCTCGCCGCTCGCGATGGAAAGCGCGACCGTAAGCGCGGGATAGCTGGACGAGACCGGGCCGACGATGCTCATTACGCCGATTTCGAAAGAATAATAAAGCGAGAGGGACGCTGAGACGTTCAGCAATCCTGCCGCTGCGGTGAGCGCCCAGGGTTGCCATCCCGGAGCGACGTGCGAAAAACCGCCAGCAAACTTGAGGTAAACGCTGAGAGCGATGAAGCCGAAAAACTGCATGAAGAACAGCGTGCGATAAGCGCCGACCCGGCGGGATGCAAAACGCGCGGCAAAATCGGCCATGCCCCAGCACACCGCTCCGGTCAATCCGAGGATTACTCCCAAAGAATTCTCCACCGCCCCGACTGCGTCCGACTATTGTTGACGATTCTCGACTAACTCTTTGACTAGCTCCGACTATTTACCAAATGCGGCAGGGCTATTTACGTTTGGGCTGCAGACCGAGGACGGTCATTACTTTTTGCAAATCTTTCCAGACTTCGCCTTTGGCATTTGGATTTCGTAACAGGTAAGCGGGGTGATAAGTGGCAATCAATTTCGAGCCACGAAAATCAAACCATTCGCCGCGAAAACGAGAGATGCCCTGGGTGGTTTGCAAAAGAGTTTGAGACGCGCAGCTTCCGAGGCAGCAAATTACTTTCGGACGGATGACGTCAATCTGGCGGAAAAGAAAGGGCGAACAAGTGGTGATTTCGTCTTTCTCCGGAAGGCGATTTTCCGGAGGGCGACATTTCACCACGTTGCAGATGTAAACATCTTCGCGGCGCAAGCCCATGGCTTCGATCATCTGCGTGAGCAATTTTCCGGCGCGGCCGACGAAAGGCTCGCCTTTAATATCTTCGTCATGGCCGGGGCCCTCACCGACGAAGACCAGTTCCGCTTTCATGCTGCCGACGCCGAAAACAATATTGGTGCGAGCTTTGTGCAGTTTGCAACGCGTGCAATCGCCGATGGTTTCGCGTATGAGTTTAAACGTGTCGTCTTTAATCCTATCGCTGGCTTCGAAAAGTGAGGGCGCTTGCGCGAATGGCGCTGCAGCAGGGGAACGCGTGGATGCTGTTGGTGCCGGCATGGCTGGTGAAAGACCCGCGGAGGTGCCTGCGCCAGCTGCTCGAGCCGCAGCCGCGATTGGAGCTTGCGGCAGATCAGACGATTGAGCAACGGCGGCTTGAGCTGCCTGCACAACGGAGTTGGAAGAAACTCGGTCGCGATAGTAAGGGCCCAACTCCAGGTCAGCTCCATAGCGAAGCCAAGCTTCCACACGTGCGCGCTTGTCAGATTCCAAATAAAACCTCCGATTTTGAATTGAACGGGAGAACTTTATCACAGCGAACGGGGTTGCGCAGCGCGTAGGACGAAGTTTTATTACGGAACAAAAAGAAAATGGAAACGTTACTTCGAATTCTTTCCGATTTCGAGGACGCGATCGAGGATTCGATTTGCAACTTCGAACTTGGACATCTTAGGCAACGGAATTTCGCGGCCATCGCGCGAATAGATGGTTACGATATTGGTATCGGCATCAAACCCGGCGCCTTCCTGGGTTACATCATTTGCGACGATCATGTCCGCGCCTTTGCGGGCCAATTTTCCGCGCGCATTTTCCGCGACGGCATTTGTTTCGGCAGCAAATCCGACCAACACGCGGCCAGGCTGCTTCTCCTGGCCAAGCTCGGCGAGAATATCCGGCGTGGCTTCCAGGCCAAGGGTCAACCGCCCTTCGTTGCGCTTTAGCTTCTGATCGTACTGCGCGGCCGGACGATAATCCGAGATGGCTGCGGCCATGATCACGACGTTCGCACTGGCGGAGCGCTCGCGAACGGCTCGATGCATTTCCTCAGTGGCGCGCACGGGTACCCAATCCACACCATCGGGAATTTTCAAATCGGTTGGCCCGCTGACCAGAATGACGTGGGCGCCCCGGCGGGTGGCGGCTTCAGCGAGAGCGTAACCCATTTTCCCGGACGAGCGATTGGTAAGGAATCGAACGGGATCGATGTCTTCGCAAGTAGGGCCGGCGGTGACGAGAATTGTTTGACCGGCAAGATCGTGGCGCAAGCCGAGCACGTCGCAAACTTTTTTGGCGATGGTCTCCGTGGCGGCGAGGCGTCCGGCTCCGACCATCCCGCAAGCGAGGTAACCTTCATCGGGATCGACCACGTGAACGCCGCGCTCGCGCAGAATAGTCAGGTTGCGTTGGGTCGCGGGATGATCCCACATATTGACGTTCATGGCCGGCGCGACCACAACGGGTGCCTTAGTGGCGAGATACAGGGTTGAGAGAAAATCTTCGGCGATGCCGTTCGCGAATTTGCCGAGGATGTCCGCGGTAGCGGGCGCAACCAGCAGCAAATCAATTCGCTGGGCTACGGCGATATGTTCGATGGCGCTTTCGACGTTTGCCGGAGCGGCGGAACCGGCGGCGCTGAACATATCCGTAATTACTTTCTGTCCGGTGAGCGCGGCAAAAGTGAGAGGGGTGATGAACTCCTGCGCTGAGCGTGTCATCACCACTTGCACGTCCAACTTTTCCTGCTGCAAGCGGCGAACCAGTTCCGCGGCTTTGTAAGCCGCAACGCCTCCAGTCACGCCGAGTGCGATTTTCATTTGATACGCCGCGGAAGTTACTTCTTCCGCTTGCCGTCCTTATCCTCAGGCTCTCCGCTCAATTCCTTGGCTTCGTATTCGAGCAGACCTTTCAGCAATTCTTCTTCGGCGATGCGCGTAGTCTTGCGCGACCGCGGGTTATCGACCATGGGGCGACCGCCGATCATCAACTGCCGTGCGCGGCGCGCGACCACTACAACATAGGCAAACTGGCTTTCCGGTGGATCTCTCAACACGGCCATATTCAGATCAGCCTCCAAAGGACTTCAGAATTTCGCGAATTCGATCTTCGTTACGCGGCACCCGGCATCGCGAGCCGAGCGCAATGGCCTGGACTTCTTTACCTGCGCGCTCGATATCGTCGTTGATGATGGCGTAATCGTAGCTACTATAGTTCAACATCTCCTGCCGTGCACGTTCGAGCCGACGCCGAATTTCGTCTTCCGAATCCTGGCCACGCTGCCGTATGCGATGTTCAAGTTCCGTGCGAGAAGGCGGCAGGACGAAGACTGCGACAGCTCCGGGCAGCTTTTGTTTTACCTGCAAAGCGCCCTGTACGTCAATTTCGAGAACCAGATCTTTTTTTTGCTCCTGCGCTTCGGCTACGGATTTGCGCGGAGTGCCGTACCAATTCTTTCCGAACACCTGGGCATACTCCAGGAAATCGCCACGTTCGACCATCTCCTGAAATTGAGCTTCGGAGACAAAATTGTACCATTTGCCTTCGCTCTCCGTCTTGCGCGGCATACGCGTGGTGCACGAAACAGACAGCATGGTGCCAGGCAGCTGCAAAATTTTTTCGACCAGAGTGGACTTCCCGGACCCTGACGGGCCGGAAACGATGAGCACCAACGGTTCCGCTTTGCTCATTCTATGTTTTGCACCTGTTCG
The DNA here is from genome assembly GCA_963838475.1 of uncultured Acidobacteriota bacterium. Taxonomy (GTDB): domain Bacteria; phylum Acidobacteriota; class Terriglobia; order Acidiferrales; family UBA7541; genus Palsa-295. Next base: position 1,283,271 of record CAWIRJ010000001.1, on the reverse strand, counting down.
CGCAATTTTTCGATTTCGGATTTGATTTCAAGGCCGATGCGCGTGATTTCCAGACCATCGCCGTCGTTGCCGGGAGTTTTTGAGAGCAGAGTGTTGGCTTCACGCTGCATTTCCTGGAGGAGAAAATCGAGTTTCTTGCCGGCTTCGTTGGAGCTGGCGAGCAGACCTTCAAATTGTTGAACATGGCTGCGTAGGCGCACCAATTCTTCAGAAACGTCGCTACGCTCGGCGGCTAGCGCGGCTTCCTGCGCCAGACGGCCGGGATCAATTTGTGTTTCGCCGAGGAGTTCCTTCATGCGTGTTTCAAGGCGTTTTGCGAACGCGGGGCGCGCGCATTCGGCCAGTGTTGTTACATTTGAGGCCAAGACCGCAATGTTGCGGAGTCGCGTGGACATTTCGTTGCGGAGGAGATTGGCTTCTTCTTCGCGCATGCGATCCAGCTTGTCGAGCGATTCGGCCATGCAGCGCGCCAGCACGGCTTCGATGCGCGCGAGTTCGCTTTCCAGCGACGCGGCGGGCGCGCCTATTACTCCAGGCAAGCGCATGATGGATTCGACGTCCGGCTCGGATTGGATGTTGAAGTCTTTTCGCAGCAAGGTGGCCGCTTTGAGGTAGGCTGCGGCCACTTCGTGGTTCACGCCTATCGCGGCGGGACCAGCCAGCTCATGGTACACCGTGACGTCGAGATGGCCGCGCCGAACGCGTTCACGAATAATCTGGCGAATTCTCGGTTCGAGCGGTTCGAAACCTTCGGGCATGCGCAAATGCAGATCGAGGAAACGGTGATTCACGCTGCGAATCGTTACGCGCAGACTCCAGCCATTTTCCGCGGCTCGCGACTGAGCGTAGCCGGTCATGGATTTCAGGCCGGTAGTGGCAGACGGTGCTGAAGCGGCGTGAAGGGGTTTTGGAGTTGGGCCTGACATTTCTATACGGGACCTGCGGTTCGCGTCACAGTGTCAACATCACGGAATTGCATTTCGTAAAGCCGCGCATACACGCCGCCGCGCGCAAGGAGTTCTTCATGCGTTCCACGCTCACGGATTGTGCCGCCTTCCAGCACAGCAATCAAGTCCGCGCGACGAATAGTAGAGAGGCGGTGGGCGATCACGAAGACGGTACGACCGGTCATCAGATTATTCAGCGCGTCCTGAACGAGCATCTCCGATTCGGAATCAAGCTCGGAGGTGGCTTCGTCGAGGATCAGGATCGGCGCGTCTTTCAGCAACGCGCGGGCTATGGCGAGGCGTTGACGCTGGCCACCGGAAAGCCTCTGGCCGCGATCACCGATGAGAGTTTGGTAGCCATCCGGCATCTGCATAATGAAGTCGTGGGCTAGAGCTGCTTTGGCCGCTGCAATTACTTTTTGTTCCGGCATGTTAGGGCGGCCGTAACACAAGTTGTTCCAGATGGTGTCGTTGAATAGGATGGTCTCCTGCGTCACGATGGCCATCTGCTCACGGAGCGAACGCAAAGTGACTTCGCGAACATCCTGGCCGTCTATCAGCAATGAGCCTGAAGTAGCTGTGTAAAAACGAGGAAGGAGATTCACCAAGGTGGTCTTGCCGGCGCCACTCGAGCCGACGATTGCGACCACGGCGCCGGCCGGAACCTTCAGTTTTAGATTTCGGAGCGTGGGCGTATCGCCATCGTCGTACATAAAGCTGGCGTCAGCAAATTCGACGGATTCCGAAAGGCGCGGCAACATCTTTGCGTTGGGCATGTCGAGCTTTTCTTCGGGCAAATCGAGGAGCCTGAAAACCTGTGCGGACGTTCCCAGCGCCTGCACAAAAAGCTGATAAATGTTGCCTAAGCGCTTGATGGGTTCGTAGGCTTTGAACAGGGCGAAGGTAAACGCTCCGAACAAACCTACCGTCATGCGACCGGCCTTGATTTCGCCGCGCGCAAAAAAAAGGATCATGGCCACTACTACAGCGCCCAGGACGTCCATGATGGGTCCGGTAGCTGCCATGGCGCGAATCCAGCGCATGTTTTCCCGACGCAAGCTCCGAGCGGCATCATGGAATTTCCGAATTTCGAAACCTTCCATCCCGAACGCTTTGACCACGCGGTTTCCGCTGATGGTTTCCTGAAGTATTTGGCTAAGATCGGCAAGGCGGGAGCGGCTTTTTTCAGTTGAACGGCGAATTTTGCGAGTTAATTTCCCCACCGGCCAAACTACGAGCGGGACAAGAACGGCGGAGCCCACCGCCATTCGCCAATCGATACTCAAAAGCACGATTACAAACGCAATCAGATTGAAAATCTGACGAAAAAAATCGGCCATGTAATCTGAGAAAGCGCTGCGCAACTGTTCGATGTCGCTGATCACCGCGGACATTACGCGGCCGACGGGATTGTGATGAAAGAAGCCGACCGGCTGCTGCACGACTTTGCGGTAAACGCGATCCCTGAGATCCGTGACTGCGGAAAGTCCGACATATTGAATCAACGTGCCGCCAAAATATTCCGCAACGGCCTTGAACAGGAAGATAAAAAGCAAAGCCAGCGCAAAGACGGACCAGACGTGATGAACCCGGGACGGAACCAGATCGTTCATGTACAGAATGCGCTCTGTGCCGGGAACTCGAAAGAGGACCAGTTTTTGAAGCGCGGATTGCGGGTTTAGCACTACATCCACGGCTGGCGCGATGGCGAGCGGCACGAGGCCTTCGGCAATCCCCATGGCGGCCATCAGAACAATACCAATAGCTAGCAGCCAGGTGTAGGGCGAGAGATAGCCGAGCAAGCGGCGAAATTCTTCGCCTTGCGTCATGGTGTTCACGTTAACTTTTACTTCAGAATTCAAATTTGCAGATCCTCAGCACAAATCAGCAAAGACCCAAAAATTCTAAGACGCGGTCTTATCCAGATCGCGATGAACGACTTTAGACGAATAGCCTTTTTTCTTAATGGCCCGGCTGATCACTTCCGCCATCGCGACGGAACGGTGGCGTCCCCCGGTGCACCCTAGCGCGACGGTGAGATAGCTTTTGCCTTCCTGAATGTAATGCGGGATCAGGTATAGCAGCAAACTTTCCACCCGACGCAAAAATTCTCCGGTTTGCGGGAACGAACGAATGTAACGCGTCACGCGCGGATCTTTGCCGCTGAAAGGGCGCAAGCGCGGCACGAAAAAAGGGTTAGGAAGAAATCGTACGTCGAAGACCAAGTCTGCGTCCGCAGGAATACCGTAGCGGTATCCGAAGCTCACGAGCGACACTAGGAGTGGGCGCCTTCCGGGTTTTTGAAATCGGTCGATAATAAACTGGCGCAGCTCGTGGACGTTGAATTTTGTGGTGTCGATAACCACGTCGGCCAAGCGGCGAATGGGCGCCATGCGGCGGCGCTCTTCGCGAATACCTTCGGCGACCGAACCGCCGCGCCCGAGCGGATGCGGGCGGCGCGTCTCACTAAAACGGCGCATCAAGGCCTCATCATTGGCCTCGATGAATACCAGGGTTGCGGGGTGTTCGGTGATTAGCTGGCGATAGATTCCGGGGAGTTTTTCAATCTGCTCACCCTCGCGGGCATCCACCAACAGCGCGGCGCGTTCGATTTCTACGCCTTCGGCATACAGCTCACCAAATTTTGGAATCAGCGCGACAGGGAGGTTATCCACGCAATAAAAGCCGAGGTCTTCGAAAGTATTGAGGACCGAACCTTTTCCAGAGCCGGAAAGGCCGGTGAGAAGAACTAACTGGTGAGTATCGCGGGTTCGGTTTCTCGGCGTGCGCTTCACGGCAGCGGCGCTAGGCCTTTACACGCCGGCGGTGCGTGCTGGGAATGCGAAGGTCTTCGCGATATTTTGCGACGGTTCGACGGGTGACGTGGATACCTTCATCGCTGAGCTTTTTGGTAATTTGCTCGTCCGTGAGCGGATGGGAAGCGTCTTCGTCTTCGATCATTTTTTTGACGCGGCGCTTCAGGGAAAGCAACGACATTTCGCTGCCTTGCGGGCCGTTCACCGACTCGCTGAAGAAGTAACGCAGCTCGAGGACGCCTTGCGGAGTGTGCACATATTTATTGGCCACCGCGCGGCTCACGGTGGAAGGGTGCACGCCTACTTCCTCGGCGACTTCCTTGATCATCATAGGCTTCAACTGATCGGCGCCGTAATCGAGGAAATCACCTTGGCGGCGGAGGATGGATTGGCAAACGCGCTGAATGGTGTGCTTGCGTTGCTCGATATTTTTCATCAACTGGATGGCGGCGGTGAAGCGCTCTTTTACGTAGTTGCGTACGTCGCGGTCGGCAGCGTCGCGCGCCAAGAGACGCCGATAAGTAGGATTCAAGCGAAGCTGGGGCAAGTCGTCATCGTTCATGAATGCTTGCCACTCGCCGTCCACTTTTCGGAATTGGACGTCCGGCTCAACCAAGCGCGGCTCGGTGCGGTTATATCGCAAACCGGGGCGAGGATCGAGGCGCTTGATGACGTCCACTGCGCGTTTTACCAGCTCGACTGGCCGGTTCAGTGCGCGGGCCACTTCTTTGAGCTGATTGTTCTGGAGAAGCTTCAGGTGGTCGGCGATGATCTGCTGCGCCAGAGTATTTTGTGGATCGACTAATTTCAGTTGGATGAGCAGGCATTCCTGCAAATCGCGCGCGGCGATCCCCGGAGGATCGAACTCCTGCACCATAGCCAGGGCTTCTTCCACGTCTTCCATCGAATAATTCGCCGCTTGGGCAATTTCTTCCAGCGAGGCGGTGAGGTAGCCGTTTTCGTCCAGGTTGCCAACAATGGATTCGGCGATTTTCCGAACGGTCTCGGTGCAGATGCTCACGCTGAGCTGCCAGTTCAGATGGTCGGCAAGACTCTGCGGCGAAGAAAGGAATTTGTCGAAGGAAGGCTTCTCTATTTCTTCACGCTCGCTGTTGGTGATTCTCTCGGCGCCGGAATCGAGGTACTGAGTGAAGAACGAGCCGAAGTCGAATTCATCAAATGGGTTCGCCGGAGCAACTTCAGGGACTTTTTCGGTTTCTTTTTTGAGGAAGGCTTCGTCGGTGTAACTTTCCGCGGTGACTCCGTCGTCTTCGGTCGCTTCGTCGAGTACGGGGTTGGCCATGATCTCCTGATTGATCATTTCCCGCAGCTCCAGACGATTCAGCGCCAAAACGCTGACCATCTGCACCAAGCCAGGTGTGAGTATTTGCTTTTGCGCGACGCGTAGGTTGAGTTTGGGCTGGAGCCAATTCATAAGTGTCGTTTCAGTTTAGCCGGAAACCTTCACCGAGATATATCCTTCTTACTTCGGTATTCTCGGAAAGGTCTCTGGGAGTTCCCGCAAATAATATTCTTCCGTCACTAATGATGTAGGCGCGATTGGTGACGGCCAGTGTTTCGCGCACGTTATGGTCAGTTACTAAAACTCCAATCCCGGCAGCGCTTAAGTCCGCGATAATTTTCTGGATGTCCACAACGGTTAGCGGATCGATGCCGGAAAATGGCTCGTCTAATAAAACAAAAGAGGGTGACAGCACCAGCGAGCGCGCGATTTCCAGCCGGCGGCGTTCACCGCCCGACAGCACGTAAGCCTGGCTGTATCGCACTCCTTCGAGCCCCATTTGCGCCAACAACTCCTCCACCCGGTCGCGCCGCTGCTCTGGAGTGATTGGCAGCGTCTCCAGCACAGCGAGCAAATTCTCCTCGACCGTTAATTTCCGAAAAACCGAAGGCTCCTGAGGAAGGTAGCTGATGCCGCTGCGGGCCCGGAGGTACATGGGGAGGTCGGTAATATCCTCGCCGTCCAGTAAAACACGACCATAGTCCGGACGGGCTAGACCGACCAGGATGTAAAACGTCGTGGTCTTTCCGGCGCCGTTCGGCCCGAGCAACCCAACCACTTCGCCTTGTTGAATATCCAAGCTGACATCGTTAACAACTTTTCGCCCTCTGTACGACTTGCTCAGAGCGGCCGCCTGAAGTTTCAACATGCCGGTTCATTACTCAACTCGGTGCCTGGTTAACGTGCGCGAACCTTCTTGCGAATCTATTAAAATCGTATCATTCGAAACAAAGAAGGTCAACGAATGGCCGGTAGTTGTGTCGCTAGAAGCATCGGTAATTGTTGGTTTTCCGCCGGAAAGGACGAATTTTCCGTCACTTGCGGTGTATTCGGCTTGCTCGGCGGTGCCACGGCGGTCGGCCTGCTGCACGATCACGCCTCCGGTGGCGATTGCGCGGTCGAGCTGACGGGGTGCCGCGGAGCTGGCAGCGGGCTTGCTAGCGGCTGCGGCCCCAGCCTGGGTGCTCTGGGCTGAGGTCAAAAAGACGTCCAGAACCGGTGATCGCAGGGAGCCCTGCTGCGAGGTAGCAGTCACCCCGCCCTCGAGGTGGGCTTTCCCGGAATCGCTCCAATAGGTCAGCACTGGAGCGCGAATTTGCCACAGTGTCGGGCCAGAGGGCACTTCGGGAGCCTTCTGCCCAGCCAGGGGAGCTTGCGCATGGACGGAGGGCTTGGGCGGCGTCTTAGGTTCGCCTCCCGGAATCTTCGGGATCTGTCCGGAGGCCTGGGGAAAAACTGCCATCACGCCGCCGGTAGCCACTAATTTCCGTTCATTGCGCCAGACTTCGATTTGATTGGCGTCAAGCACGGACTCGCCCTGCCACATTCGGGCATGGCCGGAGTAAAGTGCGCGGCCGGTTGTGTTCGAAGCCGTAAGCGTGGCAGCTGTAACATGTGCAGGACCTGCACCTAAGTTCACAGCGGTGTTTTGTTCCAACGATAAATATGTAGATGCGACTCCGCCAGTGGCTTGAATTTCCCCGGACTTTTGATCGATCGAAACGCTGTGCGCGGTGGTGCGGCTGGTGGAATCAAAGAGCACCGGCGAACCGTCCATGGAAAGATTGTCGGTCTTGCTGACTATTCGCGCATGGCCAGCGGTAGCCTGGCGATCGGCCTGCTGGAAATGCACGTTGCCGGTTTCGTCGAGTGTTTCCCAATCACCGGTCGCGCCGAAGGTGGCAACGAGTTCGTCAGCGGTCGTAACTTGCGGCACTCCAGAGGAAATGGTTCGTTTTATTTCCGTGCCGGAATGCCCTAATAATTTCGCCAAGCGGCCATTGGCGTCGAATACCGTGACGAATTTCTTAGCGTGCAGCGCGGTTAGCTCAATTCCGCTTTTCATTTCAATGGTGGCAGGCGCCAGCGTCTCCGCGCTCTGGGCACGAGGCTTATCGGCTTGTTTTCCCGAGCCAAACAACACGCGTAAAGAAGCTGTCTTGAGATTGCGCGATTGGCCAGCTTGCACTGAATCAAGGACTGTGCCGCCGGTCGCGGTCATCATGCGAATCACATTTTGCGGAGCCAGGGCGATTTCCACGCGGCCGCTTGAAAAATGATCGGTTCCCGCAGGCGCTTCGCGTGAGGCTTGAAAGTTTCCATCGGCAAGCATGCTTTCGATCCAACCTTGCTGATCGAGCGAAGCTTCAAACTGGTTTGCTGCGATGGTCACCTTGGCGCCGGCTTCAGTAGAGTGAATGACCGGGCTTCCTTGAGCAGTCACGTGCTGAGCTTTGAAATCGGAATCCAGGTCGATGGTAATTCTATCGGCAGTGAGTTCGCGGGTGCCTTGGCGAACGTCGGCAGGAGCTGTGAGCAAAACCTTGCGCTCGTCACGACGAACTTCCAAGGTGCCGCCGGTTACGCTGACTGGTAAACCATTCGTGCGGTCCGACGCGGCAAGGTCCATGTGTACGTCATGCTGCAACACGATAAGAGAGTTTTGAGTGCTGTAAGTAACGCCGACGGCGTGGCCTTTTCCTTGCGGAAAGCTAAACGAAACAGGTTCGGGCGTTGAAGCATCGCCAGTTTCGCGATTAAAGGTAAGGTCGCGCGTGTTGACCTGAATTGTTTTGTCCGTACTGCCGGCAGGCGGATTGGCGCTAGCGACGTCGATTTGCACATCGCCCCGGCAACGAACGGCGCCCGTCTTTGGCTGATAGCTGCATTCGCGGGTGTGTATGTTGTCGTTGCGATTTCCATCGCGGCCATAGATGGTGACCCAGACATCTTCCAAAAGGTAGCTGTTCTGATCTTTGTATTCGGTGGCATGGGACGCGCGCACGGTGAAAATAGTGCGATCGCCTTCTACTTTGGAAAAAGTCATCTGGTCGGACTGTTGCTGCACTGTTGAGGGGACGGATTTCGGTCCCGACTTGCGGGCTTCGGAGTCGCGCATTGCGCGCCGCGAATACACACCGATAACAACCAGCGCAATCAGACCAGCCACTAGGGCGGACCCACGTGCGTATCGCGCTGCTTCTTTATTCTGCAACTAAATCTCCTGCGCGCTTGCGCTCAAGATTACAAACGCATGCACCAAAACCTATTAGTGACGACTGATCGCTCTTACTCGTTAGAAGCTGAGTATAGGTGAGAGGTTTCCAGCGGACAACTACGGGCGGACCCATTGTGAACGGAAACGCGAGAGTTTGAACTATTCGCCGGCCGTAAGGACGCCGAGTCCGGTAGCGGCGACGCTATCGCGAGTAGTATTTTTCACCAGGTACATGGCCTCGTCGGCGAGATGCAACAACTCGGCCTTTGTGCGGGAATCTGTAGGATAGGAAGCAACGCCGACGCTGGCAGTGATGTGAACGTTGATCCCGGCATCTTTCAGCCATACGGCTTCGCGAATCAGTTTGTGAAGACGGCGCGCCACGCCGTAGGCGTTCTCTTTGGACGTCTGCGGCAGCAGCACGACAAATTCGTCGCCGCCATATCGGAAGGCGAGGTCGATCAGGCGGCATTTATCTTTGATGGCTTGCCCGATCTCCGCGAGCAACTTCGATCCTGCCAAGTGGCCGTAGGTATCGTTGATGTTTTTGAAATGATCAAGGTCGATGAAAATCAGCGAAAACTCAAAGGCGTAGCGGTGCGAGCGATATATTTCCGTGTCCAGCATGAAATTCAAATGCCGGGCGTTGTAGAGCGTGGTGCAATCGTCAGTGATGGTCAGTTCGTGAATTCTTTGAACGTGACGTGCGTTTTCGATGGCGATCGCAGCGTAATCCGCCAGCGCTTCGAGTAGCGCCAGATCACGTTTACTGAAGCCTTCGGGGCCGACGCAATTTATCAGCTCGATTACGCCGAGGCATTGTTCGCGGAAACGTACGGGGACGGCCACAATGGACCGCGTTTCCATCTTCGTTTTTGAATCAACTTGCTTGAAGAACCGCGAATCCGTGCTGGTATCCGGCACGACGACTACTTCACCGGTCTGCGCCACCCAGCCAGCCAGACCTTGCCCCACTTTAATTCGGACATCTTTCAAGGCTTCGGCGCCTTTGCCGGTGGCAATTTGAAAAAAAAGCTCGCCCTTTTCCAAATCCATCAGGAGCAAAGACCAGGTATCCGGCCGCAATACCTCATTGATTTTTTCCATGATGGTGCGCAGTACCTGGTCCAGCTGCAACGAGGAGGTGAGCGCCTTACCAAGCTCGTGAAATACGGTTACTTCATTGGGGTTTTCGGGGAGGTCCAGACCCATACCTGGGCTTCGACGTCTTTCTACGCCGGTAAACGGTTTCCCGTCCGTGGCTCGCCGGATAGCCTCACCGGGGACACGTTTCTTCGGGTCTGGAGATTCTGTGGGCAACATATTCATTATAGAGAACGCGTTCCAATATCCGCAACGGCCTTGACGGCGGTGATTTTCAATTGGCCAACACCCAGTTAAGCTGCACCTTCTGTGCGCATTGACACACTCTCGACCCACGCCTATATTTTGTGTTGAGAATCGGTCTCGGTCGGATGTCTTCTACGCCCTTCGGCGAACACTTAAAACGCGAGCGGGAGATGCGCGGTGTGACTCTGGAAGAAATTTCCACCGCTACACGCATTGCTCCGCGCTTTCTTGTTGCGTTAGAGAACGAAAACTGGGAGGAGTTGCCCGGCGGCGTTTTCAATCGCGGATTTATACGTGCGGTGGCGCGCTTTCTGGGACTTGATGAAGACACTCTAGTATCTGAATATGCGCTGCAAACGAAAGGACGTTCAGAACCGGGCGTGGTGGCCGATGCCCCGATGGAATCCAGCCGGCGCTGGCCGGCGATTGCTCTGGTAATTGTTGTTGCTGTTTTGCTCGTTGCGGCTGCGGTGGCCGCCGCGGTGCATTTCGCGCCTCAGATTTCCGCACGACTACACAAGCATTCCGCACCGCCGGTTACAGCGCCACAGCCAGCGTCTGGAGATGCCCATTAGCGCCGAACTTCGCGAGAGCGTTCGCAGCGGGAAAGCAACTACGGAACAAAAGACCGCGGTTTTCTCGGGCGGAGCTTCATTAACGCCTGAGGACCGCGCAGAGTTACTAACGATTCTTACCGCCGATTCCGATGCGGCGATTGCGGAACGGGCGCAGAGCGTTATTTTGACGCAGCCGATTGAACCTTTCGTTGCGGCTCTTGCGCGTCCTGATGCCGACCCACGCATGTTCTCTTATTGTGCCGACAATCTTTCGCAGAAGGCTGGGATTGCCGATGCGCTGGCGAAGAATGCGGCGTGTCCTTCGGGCGTGATTGCGCATGTGGCATCACGTTTAACTGCTGCCGGGGTGCAAGCGCTTTTAGACAACCTGGACCGACTTAGTTCTGACGCGCAGTTGGTAGTTGCCGTGACGCATTGCAAGAACGCAACACCGGAGCAGCAAGAGCTTCTAGCATATTTACAGAAGACCGAGGGGCTAACACTTCCGGACATTGAAGAAGCGGCCGCAGAAATCGAGCCGGACAAGAAAAAACGCATGACGCTGCTTCAGCGGCTTACGCAAATGAATGTGGTGGAACGCATTCAACTCGCGCTGAAAGGCGGGCGCGAAGAACGCATGCTTTTAATTCGCGACCCTAACAAAATCGTGCAACGAGGCGTGTTGCAATCACCGCGTCTCACCGATCTGGAAGTGGAAAATTTCGCGGCAATGGCAAACGTTTCAGGGGAAGTTCTGCGCATCATTGCGGCCAGTCGCGTGTTCATGAAGGCTTATACGGTCGCCAGGAACCTGGTGAAGAATCCGAAGACGCCGCTGGACGTGTCGCTACATCTTCTGCCAAGAATGAACGCCACCGATCTGAAGCTTCTTACTACCAACAAGAATATTCCCGAGACACTTCGTTCTACCGCGATGAAACTCCATCGCCAACGCTATGCTCCTAAGGCTCAGGACTAAATTCGAGCTAAGTGCGAAGAATTATTTTGGGGCTGGGGCGGCGAGCGAAGCGGCGATTTTGGCTTTGTATTCCTGAGCTTTGGCGAGGATTTCCTTTTCGTCGAGCGTTAGCATCTGGCGGTCTTTCATCACGATTTTTCCGGCGATTACTACTGTGCGCACATCCGAAGCTTTCAGGGCGTAAACGATTTCCGAGTAAACGTCGTACATCGGAGTGGCGTGAGGGGCGCTAGTGTCCACCAGGATAAGGTCGGCTTTCTTGCCCGGTTCCAGCGAGCCGATCGTTTTTTCCATGTGCAAGGCGCGGGCGCCGTTGATGGTGGCCATCTCGACCACTTGTTTCGCGGGCAACGCGCGAGGATCCATCCGCGACACTTTTTGGAGCTTCGCGGCGAGATCCATTTCCTCGAAGAGGTCCTGGTTGTTGTTGCTTGCAGCACCGTCAGTGGCCACGCCGATGGGTTCGCCTGCCGCGAGCATCTCAGGGACCGGCATCACGCCTGCGGCGGTCTTCATATTGCTGGAGGGATTGTTCGTGCAACCGACGTTGAAATGCGCGAGCGCAGCGATGTCGGCCTGGTCCACCCAAATGCAATGGGCGCCCACCACATCCGGGCCAAGAAAGCCTATGCGTTCCAAGTAGCCGACGGGTGTTGCGCCATGTTTCGCGCGACTTTGCTCCAGTTCAAATTGAGCTTCGGCGATGTGAATTAAGATTGGCGAATTATTCCGGCGCGCCAGGGCTGCGGAATCCTGCAAAGTTTTTTCGGAACAAGTGTAAATAGAATGTGGCGCGACTGCTGCGACGATGAGAGGATCGCCTTTCCAGTGGTCCAGATATTTTTGCGTGTAGGCGAAGGCTTGCTCCAGGGTTTTATTATCGGGCGCGGGAAAATCGATGATGGTTTCGCCTAAGACGCCGCGCATGCCGGCTTCTTTGGTTACGCGCGCAACGACGTCCTCGAAATAGTACATATCGGCGTAAATAGTGATGCCGCCGCGCAACATTTCCAGTACTCCGAGCTTGGTTCCCCACTCCACAAATTCGGGGGTGACGTTGCGCGCTTCCGCGGGGAAGATATATTTTTGCAGCCATTCATCCAGCGAAAGGTCGTCAGCCAATCCGCGAAAAAGACTCATGGCCGCATGGGCGTGGCCGTTGATCAGACCGGGCAGGACCAGGGCGCCGTGCGCGTCGATAGTCTGTGTAGCTTCAAATTTGCTTTCTATTTCCGGGCGCGGGCCGACGGCGACGATCGAGTCGCCTCGGATGACGACAGCTCCGTTTTCAATGACGCGGCGTTGGCCGTCCATGGTGACGACAATTCCGTTGGTAATCAGGAGATCTACTTTGTCGTTGTTAGCTTGAGCGGCCAGCGTGGGCGGAAACAAAAACGCTAAGCAACACAAAATGAAGGAATGCACGAACCATGAAAGCGCGATTTTCTTTTGCATTTTTCCTCTGTGATGATTTTCAGCGATCTAAGAGATTTCTCGAACGCCGGCGACTTTCTTCACGTTCTGACAGAATATCTACAGAAATGACGAATCGAAGGGCCGCGGCAGCAATTTCGCGGAACTCTCGCGCTCGATTTTTCCTTTCAAGTTCGCAAGGATCACGGGAACGTCGCCGCAAAATTCCCAAATGATCTGGCGGCACGCTCCGCAGGGAGGCGTAAGCGTGTCAGTTTCGGTCACGACTGCGATGGCGTCAAAGCCGCGTTCGCCCTCAGAAAGAGCCTTGAAAATTGCCACGCGTTCGGCGCAACAGGTAAGCCCGTAGCTCGCGTTTTCGATGTTGCATCCGGTGTAGGTTCGTCCGGAGTTGGCACGCACGGCCGCTCCCACGCGAAAATCCGAAAACGGAGCGTGCGCGTTTTCCCGCGCTTGTTTTGCGGCCAAAATCAAAGCGTCATATTCGCCCATGCTCAACCTTCCTATTTTCGAAATGCTGCGCAGTGCTAACTTAGTTTTTCTCTGCGGCGATTCGGGGCAATACCGCTCGCAGCAGCGCGATGAATTGGCCCTTTACGCGTTCGCCTGTTGCAAGAACTTCGGCGTGATCCAGAGGACGGTCCAGGATCCCGGAGGCCATGTTCGTCACGCAGGAAATTCCGAGCACGCGAATTCCCATATGCCGCGCGGCAATTACTTCCGGCACGGTGGACATGCCCACCAGATCCGCACCGATGATCCTCAGATAACGAATTTCCGCAGGCGTTTCATAACTCGGCCCTAAAAGCGCAGCGTACACGCCTTCATGAACGTTAATGCCAAGCTTTTTCGCTTCGGCTAGAGCGATTTCGCGATATGAGCTCCAGTATGCTTGCGTCATGTCGGGAAAGCGGGGGCCGAAGCGCTCGTCATTCGGGCCGACGAGCGGGTTGGCGCCCTGCAAATTAATGTGATCGCGAATCACAACCAACGCACCCTGGGTGAAATCCAGATTAATTCCGCCGGCCGCGTTTGTCAGGATGGCCGAGCGAATTCCCAGCCGTCCGAATACTCGCATGGCAAAGGCTACTTCGCGCGCCGAATATCCTTCATAGAGATGGGCGCGTCCCTGCATCGCGGCGACAGCAACGCCGTCAACTTTTCCGATGACCAAACGTCCGGCGTGGCCTGTGGCCGTTGAGCGCGGAAAATTTGGGATTTTCTCGTAGGGGATTCGGACCGCGTCGGATAATTCATCGGCGAAAGAGCCGAGTCCTGAACCCAAGACGAGCGCGATTTTCGGGCGCAGCTTGGTTTTCGATAAAATAAATTTCGCAGCGCGTTCGGCCCGCGCAAATTCCGTGGCAGCGGCGTTTGAAGCCAGCTTCGAACGAGCGGCAGTCATCGCAGCATGACTCCCACGATGGACGCGGACATCAAGTTCGCCATGGTTCCGGCCAACATAGCGCGAATTCCCAGCCGCGCAAGGTCCGCTCTTTTGTTGGGAGCGAGCGCGCCGATGCCGCCGATTTGTATTCCGATGGAACTGAAATTGGCGAAGCCGCACAGCGCAAAAGTTGCGATGGTGAAAGAACGCGGGTCCAAGGAATCCTTCAACGGCCCGAGCCGCTGAAACGCGACCAGCTCATTCGTTACCATTCGGAGGCCCAACAAATTGCCGATGGTGTGACAATCCTGCCAGGGAATGCCGATCACCCATGCAATTGGAGAAAAAAGCCAGCCGAAGATTTGCTCGACGCTAGATGGGAACCAAGAAATTCCGATATGCGTAAGCCCGTTGTGAACCACGCCAAAGATGCCATCCACCAGATAAATCAGCGCAATAAAAGTAATCAACATTGCGCCCACGTTTACGGCGAGATTCAAGCCGTCAATCGTGCCGCGGGAGATTGCTCCGAGCGCGTTGGTGTCACGTTCCAAGGGAGCCATTTCCACGCGCCCGGAAGTGACCGGGATTTGCGTCTCCGGCACCAGCATCTTCGAAAGCAGGATCGTTCCGGGCGCGGTCATGATTACGGCGGCAAGTAAATGTTTCGCCTCAATACCATAGGCAATGTAGGCAGCCATAATTCCGCCGGAAACGTGGGCCATGCCGCTGGTCATTACCGTCATCAACTCGGAGTGCGTAAGCTCGGGAAGAAACGGACGTATGGTTAGGGGGGCTTCGGTTTGGCCCATGAAAATGCTTGCGGCGACATTGAGCGACTCCGCGCCGCTGGCTCCCATCAATCGCGTCATTACACGCGCGGCTTGTTTGATGATGAATTGCATGACGCCGTAGTAATAGAGCAGCGCAAAAACCGCGGCGATAAAAATAATTGTAGGAAGGACCTGGAAGGCGAAGAAAAATCCCATGGGCGAGCCTTTTTTGCCCAAATCGCCAAAAACAAATTGCGAGCCGAAAAACGCATAATCCAGCACCCAATTTACCGCAGCGCCAGCTTTTTGAAACAGCAAGCGTCCGTATTGCCAGCGCATCACCAAAAACGCGAACACGATCTGGAGGCCCAGCCCCCAAGCCACAGTTTTGTAGCGTATCGCGCGACGATTGGTGGAAAAGAGGAACGCAAGGCTCATCATGGTAATCATTCCCAGAAGGCCTATCAGGCGGTGCATTCCACGCACGCTCCTTTTTTGTGCAACGCTCGCTTAGCGAGTTTCTGTCGCACCAATAATTTTTCGCACTAGCGGCGATCTGGGCGGCGGTTTCTCGCCAATTTGAAAACTACGAGACAGTAACCCCACGGCGTGCACCAGCCGCGAATCCAGGTTGTAGTGCACGGTGCAGAGATTCTCGCCGGCCTCGACCTTATCGCCGATCTTCTTTTCGAGCGTCAATCCGACGCCCGGATCCACGGAATCTTCTTTTTTCTCGCGGCCGCCGCCCAGCATCATGCCGGCGACTCCGACATCTTCAGCGCGAATGGCGGTGACGAACCCGGATCGCGGGGCGTCAATCCGTGCGGTATGCTTCGCATGCGGCAGCCGAGACGGATCGTCCACTACGCCGGCATCGCCCGCCTGCAAACGAATGATCTCGCGGAATGTATCACGCGCGCGGCCTGATGCAATCATTTCCGCGGCGAGTTTTCGTCCCTCCTCTACCGACTGAGTTCGCTTGCCGAGGAAAAACATCCAGGCTGAGAGCTCATCGCAAAGCTCTCGAAGATCTGCAGGACCTTTACCATGTAAAACTTCGATGCATTCCTCCACTTCCAAAGCGTTTCCAACATTGCGCCCGAGCGGCTGTTCCATGTCCGTGATCAACGCGACGATTTTCGTGCCCATGCGCGTTCCGGTCTCGACCATTAATTCCGCCAGATATTCGGCGTCCGATTGATTCTTCATAAACGCGCCGTGGCCCGTTTTGACGTCCAAAACCAGCGCGTCAATTCCTTCCGCCATTTTTTTGCTCATGATGGATGCGCAAATCAGGTAAGGACTTTCGACGGTCGCGGTCACGTCGCGCAGGGCGTAAAGTTTCTTGTCGGCAGGCGCAATTTCCGGCGTTTGGCCAATCAGAGCGCAGCGGCACTTTTCCAGCACGCGGCGAAAATCTGCGAGCTCTAAGTTGACGTTGAAGCCGGGGATCGATTCGAGTTTGTCGAGCGTCCCTCCAGTATGGCCAAGGCCGCGTCCACTAATCATCGGCACGTACAATCCAGCAGCGGCCACTACCGGAGCAATCACCAATGAGGTCTTGTCTCCTACTCCGCCGGTGGAATGCTTGTCCACTTTGGCCGCGGGCAAATCCGGCCACGCAAGGACCAAGCCGGAAAGAAGCATGGCCTCGGTCAGCGCGGCAACTTCCGCATTGCTCATTCCGCGCCAAACCACAGCCATAAGCCAGGCCGTAATCTGGTAATCGGGGATGCGCCCGCGCGTGACGCCTTCAATGAGGAAATCGATTTCTTCGCGGGAAAGTTCCGCGCCGTCTCGCTTTTTGCGGATGAGGTCAACAGCTCGCATGAAGAAGAATAGGCGGTCAAGCTAGCATCGGAGCCGGGGCGCGTCAATGAGCGTGGCACGGTTGATGAGAAAAGGATTAGTCAATTGCGAGGCCGGATACACTCGATTAGCGGCCACCGGCTCATAGCTAGCGTGATAAACTGCCAGAAATCGGTTGGAAACCGCGGTAGGGGCCACTGAAATGATTCGTTCCCGTCCACTCTTGCAAAAGCTCAGCAGCCGAGTTGTCTCGACATTCAACGCTGCTTTATTGTCCTTAATTTTGGGCTTGTTCGTGTGCACGCTACAAACGGAAGCCAAACCAGCGCAGAAGAAGGAAAACAAGAAGTCTGAATTGCGCTGGACTCCGCCGCAAGTGGATGCTGCTCTGTCATCGATCTCCGCTACGCCGCCCTGCCTGATTGCCAACGTTCTGAAACAGGCTGGGGACCGCGCGGAGGAATTAATTACACATCTCCAGGATTTTGACGCTCAAGAACAGCTTCGCTACGAGCAGACGGACGACCTTGGCGTGCCGGAAATGACCACGTCCGCAAAATTTGATTACCTGGTCGATTTCGGCGAAAAATCCGACACGCCGAAAGTGCATGAAACTCGCACGCTTCTATCGGGAGCCGAAAACGCCGACCTCAGCGCAATTCTCGACCGAGGTTTGCCGGCACTGGCACTGATTTTTAATCCTTCGCTACAGGGCGATTACGAGATGCGCTGCGAAGGTTTGACCGTGTGGAACGATCAGCCCGCCTGGGTGGTTTATTTCCGCCAGAGCAAAGATAAGCGCCCGCGGACTTTTGGAGTTCGAAAGGCTTCACAAGTTATTCCGGTAGGTCTGAAAGGCCGCGCATGGATCGCCACGGCTTCCGGCCAAGTGATGCACTTAGAAACGAATTTGGTGAATGAGGTACCGGCGATTGGAATGCGGGGCAATTCGATTTCCGTCGATTACGCGCCGGTAAAATTTCACTCGCAAGAGATCGAAATGTGGCTGCCTCAATCGGCGACCGCGTACATCGATTACGGCAACCGCCGCACGATCGTCACGCACACTTTTTCCGACTTCCGTTTGTTCTCCGTGCAAACGCAGCAAGTTATCGACAAGCCCAAGACGCCGTAGGCGAAGTTCCCAACTATCTGGGCCGGGGCTGATTAGAACTTCGCTGGGCGGGCGGCGATTTCTGCGGCAACTTGCTTTACTTCGTCGTGCACCAAGCCATTCGTCACCAGAACAGACGGACCGCCCGGGTGATAGGGCGCGCCGGCAATATCGGTGACTTTTCCGCCTGCTTCCGTGACGATCAGCATTCCGGCTGCGGTGTCCCAGGATTTCAAGCCAAACTCCCAAAAGGCTTCGAAGCGGCCGCAGGCTACCGAACAGAGATCCATCGAAGCGGCTCCATCGCGCCGTACTCCGTGCGAACGCAGCGTGAACTCCCAATAATAATGAATGTTCAAATTGTCGGCGCGTTTGTGCACGGGAAATCCTGTGGATACCAAACTAGCCGCTAAACTATTTACGGGTGACACATGGATTGGTTTTTGATTCAAGTACGCGCCATCGCCTTGCGAGGCGTAAAACAATTCGTCCGTCACCGGGTTGAACACCACGCCTACCAACGGCTTGCCATCTTTTAATAAACCGATTGATGCCGCGAAACAGGGATAGCCGTGTGCGAAATTCGTGGTGCCATCAAGCGGATCGACATACCAAATAAAGGAAGAGGTCGAACTGTCCTTGCCGGTGCCTTCTTCGGCTACGATGGTATGTTGCGGAAAATTACGCCGCAAACACGCAACGATTGCTGCTTCCGACTTGCGATCTGTTTCGGTGACCAAATCCACGTCGCCTTTGTAGATTATTTCTTTTGGCCGGGCGTGTCCGGCGAGGATGATGGCGCCCGCTTCGCGGGCGGCTTCGATGGCAGTGCTGAGAAATTGGTTCATGATTTTTAGTGACCGCCGCTGGCGCTTCTCAAAAACTCATCGCGGCGCGTAGGCAGTGAAATATTCTTTGCGGTAACGCACGATGCCACCCGCCGAGACCTTCACCGTAACATGACGACGGCTTCCCGGCGGCGGCACCGGAGTAGGATAGTAGCCTAACAAATATTGCGTGCGTAGCTCGCGGTCGATGCGGTCGAACACGGCGTCAAGCGAATGGGTTTCGTCCACCATAAACATTGCGCCACCCGTGCTGTCGGTAATCGTAATCAAGGCGTGCTCGCCGGCGGTATTTCTGCCGCTCTCGTTGGCCGCCCGAATTACGATGGAATAAAGCAAGGCCTCGGATGCAATCGCGGCACGCCGGGCGTCCTCAAATTTTGACAAGCTGGTTGTTTCGCCGGCGTCGGTCACCAGGACAATAGCGCGGCGCCTGTCGAGCGGGCGGCGTCGGAGCGTGTTGGAACCCAAGACGATTGCATCATACATGGAGGTACCGGCGCCTGGAGTGATTCGGCGCGCCGCCGTCTGGAGCCTCGGCACATCCGACGAAAAATCCGAAAGCTGGGTAACTCTTTCGTCGAACTCGAAAACACTGAGAGTGTCGCCGGACCGCACGACCTGCCCGATAAAGTGGGCCGCGGATTCGGTCTCAAACTTCATATCTTTGTACGTACTCATGCTGGAATCGACCATCAGCGCGAGATCTAGGGGACGATTCGTCTGAGGTTCGAAGCGCTCGATTTTTTGAGGTACGCCCTCTTCGGAAAGTTGGAACACATCTTGTTTGAGATCGGGGATGGGTTCTCCGTTGGCATCGATCACGCTGGCCAGGATGCTTACCAAGTTCGTTTGTACGCGGATCACGCCCGGCTGTTTCGTTTGCGATTGTGGTGCTTGTTGCGACTGTTGCGCGCGCAGATTCAGTGCAAGAGCGGCACAGGTTAGAAATCCAAGAATCGTGCACAGAAGGTGGAATCCTGGCGGGAGGGGTCGCTTCATTTGTTTGTAGGAAACTTAGATTCATCCGGCGGTGAAATGGCTTCCTGCGAAGGCGTTTCACCTTCGGCCCAAACCGCACCGCCGGCAAAGAATTCTTTTTTCCAGATCGGCACGGCGCGCTTGAGAGTGTCAATGGCGTAACGGCAGGCCTCAAACGCCGCATTTCGATGAGGCGAGCTCACCGCGATCCACACGCTCGTTTCGCCGATCTCCAGCCGTCCTAAGCGGTGGATAATTACCAAGCGACGAATCTGGAATTTTTCGCGGATTTGCGCACCAATCTCGCGCATTTTGGCTAAAGCCATCGCTTCGTAGGCTTCGTACTCGAGATAGAGCGTGCGCTTTCCCTTGAAATTGTTGCGCACGAAGCCGTCGAAGACCACCATTGCGCCATCTTCCGGAGCTTTTAATTCTCTCAGGAGCTCATGGGGCCGGATGGGCTCGCGCACAAGCTGGAAGACGTCGTCGTTGTTCGTAGTTCCCTGACCTCCACTGACCGGGGGTAGGAAAGCCACCTCATCTCCATCTGCCACAGCGGCTCGCCATTCGGCGAATTCCTGATTCACGGAGGGGACGATCGAACTCCGGAATTCGGCTAGCTTCGGAAAGCGACGCGCATAGCGCTCAAAAAGATCTTCCACGCGGGCGCCTTCCGAGAGCCCGGCATCTTCGGCTGCCACACCGACGATTTCTTTTAGTTGTCCAAAAAAAAGTACACGTACGCGCATCCGGGTGATTCTATCGCGCCACAGGGTTCAAAGCGATTCAAGAGTCCATTGCTGGCGCGGACGAAACACGTCAGGAAGAGCGCTTTCTTTCGCCAGCCTCCACGCGGAAATTGCGGTAATATTTGCGTAATGGAGTTAGCGCAGAACGCTAGCCCCAGCGTTACACTCGCTCAACTTCTTCAATAGATCAATGAGTCGCACTCAAGGAATAAGAGAACGACAAAGGCTGAGTCCCCATTTTTACGTTTTTTGGTTTATGCAGAGTTCATGGTCGACGCGGAGGCTTGCTGCATGAAAGTCTTAGTTTCCGGTGGCTCAGGGTTGGTGGGAACCGCATTAACCGACTCTTTGCGAGGCGAAGGGCATATGGTAGCTCATCTGGTGCGGCCTGGAGGGGAAGCCGCCGCGGGTGACATTCGCTGGGACCCGGCCAGCGGTTTTATCAACACGAACGCGAATGGAAGGTGCCGACGCGGTGGTGAACCTAAATGGAGCAAGTATTGGCGGAGGCCGTTGGACGCCTGCGCGCAAGAAAATTCTCCACGCCAGCCGCATAGGCGCCACGCGGATTCTGGTGGACGCCTTCACACGGCTGAAGCAAAAGCCCCGAATATTTGTTTCCGCTTCGGCCATCGGATATTACGGCAATCGCGGCGACGAAGCTCTCGTTGAATCGAGCGCCGCGGGAAACGGTTTCCTTGCAACGGTGACCCGCGAATGGGAAGCCGAAGCGCTACGAGCACAATCGAGCGGGATACGCACGGTACTCGCTCGCTTCGGAATTATTCTTTCTGCAAAGGGTGGCGCGCTGAAACAAATGATCCCTCCCTTTAAATTAGGTTTGGGCGGAAGACTTGGAAGCGGGCAGCAATGGATGTCGTGGGTGGCGATCGATGATGTAGTTGGCATACTACGCGCGGCGATTTCTGATGAGAAGGCCAGCGGTCCGGTTAACGTGGTGGCTCCGAACCCGGTGCGGAATTCGGAATTCACGCGCGTGCTCGCGAGCGTGCTGCATCGGCCTGCAGTTTTTCCCGCGCCTGGGTTTGCGCTGCGTTTAATACTGGGAGAAATGGCCGACGCGCTATTGCTTTCGAGCCAGAAAGTCAGCTCGGAGCGTTTGCCCGCGGCAACGTTTCCCTTTCTATACGAAAATCTTGAGCCGGCGCTTCACGCAATTCTCGCGAAGAAGTAACCCTTCACATTCACTTTGTTCCATTGGCAATTTGCCGGGAGTCTCGAAAAGGAAGAATAGGACGGACTACAGGTCGAGGCGTTCTAGTAATGCGGGCAGGTTCGAATCATCCACTACGAGTTCTGGTCGTTTAGTAGCAAAATCTTCCACTTCGTCTAGCGCTTGAAATAGCCGCATTTTTGCCACCGCGTACTCTTCGGTTCCGGTCAACGCTCGTCCCGTCTTTTTGGTCCAGTTATCCAGAGCATCTCGCCGAACAAAAATGCGCACCGGAAACATCGTTTTGCGGTCGGCGGAAACATAATAAATAAATTCATTCCCGCGAGCGCCTTCCTTTTCCGCGGGGCGCACGTCTTGGAATTGGTACTGGTAAACGTAACCACTTTCGGCTGAATAGGCCTTGATGCGCCTCACGGTTTCCGGCTTGGTCATATCGGCATTATTCGGCGGGAATGACGAGGTGTCAATCGGTTGGATCACTTCCGAAATGGAATGCAAGCTGCCGTTCCGGGAAATAAGAATCTAAAAACCGAGCGCAGACGGACGAACACAGCTACTCGTTCCCGTGGACTTTGTCCCTACCAGAAAAATCTAAGTTGCGAATACACCGGAGCTTAGAAGGAAATTTCTGCGTGGTGGCGGAGCCAGGATTGAACCTCGGCAAATTGTGCTCCGCTTTGGCACACCTCTTGCCTTTGTACTTTGTGCAATGAGAATCGCAGTCCAACATACGTCGTTCAACTTACGACTTTCGCGCGCTTCGAATTTCCTGATCTGCTCCGGCAACGCAGGCAGATACCTGAAACTTTTTCGCGACAGAACCTTCGCCACACTTTTAGCACTCGTCGCGGTCTCCATCAGTGGCTGCGGGTACGCCTTTGCGCCGCCAAAACCACCGCCACCAAACGTTGTGGTTACCATTCAACCCACCGCAGCAAGTCTCTTCCTGGGACAGACGCAAGCATTCCAAGCTACGGTCACCGGCGACACAGACACAAACGTCACGTGGCAAGTAAACGCCGTTACGGGAGGAAACGCGTCCACCGGAACGATTTCCTCCGTCGGGCTTTTCACCGCACCCACAATTCTGCCGCCCGTCGCAAGCGTTACTGTCACTGCCGTGAGCCAGGTGAACCCTAAAGACACGGCTTCGGTCACTGTAACGCTGAAAGACAATCTTTCAATCAGCATTGCGCCGACTTCCGCGACGATTTCAGTTTCGGCAGCCCAGCTTTTCACCGCGACTGTCACCGCCGGGTCGGGCAGCCCATCAACGGGAGTCACCTGGGCAGTGAACGGTATTGCCGGCGGAAATGCAACCGTCGGCACAATTATCGCGAGCGGGTCAACGGCAGCGCTATACACGGCGCCTGCAGCGACGCCCACTCCGCCGACCGTCACTGTGACAGCTACCAGCATCGCGGACACTACGAAATCCGCCAGCGCCAGCGCCACTATCGTATGCTCCGGCACAAATTCCATGTCGCCAGGTGCGGCAAACGTGGCGCTGGGCTTGACGCAAAATTTTGCAGCCACATTTTGCCCAACGGCCACCACAGCAATCACCTGGGATGTGAACGGAATTCCCGGCGGCAATGCGACGTTCGGAACGATCGTCGCCACGGGCGCGAGCACAGCGAAATACACGGCACCGACATCTTTGCCCACGAGCAATCCGGTGACGATTCATGCAGTCGCCGGAGGCGCCACGGTTTCTGCCGCGGTCACCGTCGTTAGCAACGTCAGCGTCACGGTCTCGCCGTCCGCCACTTCGGTGGCTATCAACCAACGCGTAACGCTAACTCCCGCGGTCGCCAACACTTCGAATACCGCGGTAACCTGGTCCGTAAATGGCGCCGTCAACGGGAACACAATCCTCGGCCAAATTTGCCAGCACTCGACTGTTCCATGCGCCGCGCCAACAGGACCAGCTTCCGGCGCGATCGATTTTCTTGCGCCTACCGCTATTCCTACATCGGATCCGGTCACTGTCACCGCGACCAGCGTCGCCGATCCTACGCGTAGCGGCGATGCAATCGTTATCATCACAGGCCCGACCGAGGCCATATCCGTTTCCATTTCGCCGGCTTTCGCTTTCATCGCTCCTTCGACCGCGACAATTTCTCAGCAGCAGTTTTACGCCACGGTTGCCGGGAGTTCGAACACCGGCGTTACATGGACGGTGCAAAGCGCGGTGCCCGGGCAGGGTTGCTCCGGGGCTGGCTGCGGCTCGGTGGGTGCGAGCGGGCTTTACTCCGCGCCTACCGTGGCTCCTTCACCAAATGCCATTTCCGTGATCGCCACGAGCCTCGCTGACGGTACAAAATCCGCCACAGCTACGGTCGCCATTACCAGCGGGCCGGTGATCGAAGTGATCCTTCCATCGAGCGTGATGGCTGGAGCGGTGGAAAGTTTTCCTTTCTCGATTGCGGGGAACAATTTCGTACCCGGGTCCGGCAGCGCGGCTTCTTCCATTCTCATCAACGGTATCTCGCGCTCCAGCACGTGCCCTAACACAACGACTTGCAGCAGCGAGCTCAATCCGTCCGACGTGCAATCGGCTGCCACGC
Source organism: uncultured Acidobacteriota bacterium (assembly GCA_963838475.1). Taxonomy (GTDB): domain Bacteria; phylum Acidobacteriota; class Terriglobia; order Acidiferrales; family UBA7541; genus Palsa-295. The sequence continues at coordinate 1,259,245 of CAWIRJ010000001.1, read as the reverse complement.
TTACTGTGCAAATTCAAAATCCGCCTCCACTTTCACAACTCTCTAACCCGGTGCCCTTCGTCATCGTGCCGTTCGACGCATCGGTTGGCGTGATCACGCTCACGGCAGGGCAGCCCACATCTACGGGGACGAATATCATGGTCACGGAACCCACCACGGCAGCAGTTTCAGCGCCGATCAATGTGGATTTTTTCGGGCCGCTCACCGGCGGGAACACGTGCGAGATCCAGGCGTCTCCAATCACGATCACGCGACCGACTTCGGGCACGTCTGCCGTGAGTCTTTGCGTTCACGGCAACCTGCTGGATCCCACGTTCACGTATATTTTCACCGGGCCGCCCGGAGGAGATATACCCGTCACCGCTTCGGCCATCACCGGCTTATTTCCCAACACGATTGAGCTCGACTTGCAAATTTCCAGCGCAACGCTTCCCGGCGCGCGAACTCTTTTCATTACCACGCTAAACAATGACCGCGCCGCAGCCACTGCAATGATTGAGGTGCAATGAAGATGAAATTCACTGTCGGATCACGCCGCTCTTTTGCATTGGTACTGGGTGTTTCGCTTCTGCTATGTAACGCAGCGGTTTCCACCACGCTTGCGAACATGCCGGTTGCGAAAATGACGAAGTCATCGCGGCTAATCGTCCGGGCGCGCTGCGTGGAAAATAAATCGATATGGGATGCCGGCGAGATATGGACGTTCACCGCGCTCGAACCAACCGAAATTTGGAAAGGTTCCGTTCAATCGCGTGTGAACGTGCGCCTGCTTGGTGGACGAATTGGCAACTTGACTTCGTACGTTTCAGGTGTGCCGCGCTTTCATATCGGCGAGGACGTTGTGCTGTTTCTTGTGGCCACCCAGCGTGGGGATTTTTCTGTGGTGAGCTGGATGCAAGGAACGTTCCGCGTTCACCGGGATCCGCGAACAGGTGCGGACACCGCTACGCAAGATAGCGCGTCATTCGATACCTTCGATCCTGGCACCAGAACATTCGCGTTGTCCGGTGCTCGCAGTATTCCGCTGGACGAATTGCGGGCGCAAGTAACCGCTGCGTTAATTCAAAAACCGAGAGCACAAAAATGAAGCAAGCCATCGCGTGGCTCACCATTGGGTTGTTCTTGTCGGTTACAAGCGGCGTGCCTAGCGCGTTGGCGTACACCTACGTATCCACGGTTCCACAGTCGGGCGGATGTCCGGAGCCTAATCACTGGAACTTATCGGTTAGCACGCCGCTCGATCGCCAGTGGAGCATATCGCTGCCCACCACGGCTTCACCCGTGATTATCACGGTTGCGCCAGCCGGGTCGTCCGCTCAACTCGACGAGATCGAGCAATCTATCTCCGAGTCATTTTCCGTGTGGGCCGGAGTTACCGGCACAACGTTTAATTCAGTGGCGTATCCGGGACTCGAAGCCCCCATCGCGCGCGTCACCAATGCGGATTCCTGTACCGACGACGCAGGCGACAACGTAGATGGACTTAACACGATTTGCTTCAACCAACCGAGCGACGCTTTCACGCCCGGAGTACTGGCGTTCACGCGAACGTTTGTCGCGAATGCTCCGGGCGTCAGCGTCGGCGCGAGCGGCTCATCTATTTTCGCCGGCCAAATCCTTGATGCGGACACGCTATTCTGCAATACCGGTGAAGTGACCTTCGCCACGCCTGCCGCTCTAGCCACCACGCAGGGCGCCGGAGCGTATGATCTGGAATCTCTTCTGACACACGAACTCGGCCACTGGATGGGCTTGGACCACTCCGCGGTGATTCGGGCGATGATGTTTCCCTACGCTCCGCCTCCTGGGCAATTTCTGGGTTTGCGTCCAACAGCACAAGTGCCGGATGGACCGCTGAGTGACGACGATCGCACCGGCATACGAGTGCTCTACCCGGATCCCAACGATACCGTGAATATCGGCGCGATTCGGGGACAAATCCTTCCTGCCAATCCATTCGCGTTGGCTGATATTCCTGCTACATCAACGGGATTGTCAGTTACTGGGATGGTTGGTGCGCAGGTGGTCGCGCTGGATGCGGATACCGGCGCGATCGTCGCGGGAGCATTTTCCAGCGGAAGCTGCAACCCTGCGAGTCCGCCTACCCGATTCGATGGCACGTACGATCTGGAGCGTCTGCCGGTTGGACGCAATTACAATTTGTATGCAGAGCCGCTGGTGGGCATCGCGCTTCCGTCTGACTTTGATGTGCCGGCGGATCTGTGTTCGCTGGAGGTAACGCCATCGTGTGCGGCTCCGGGGGCGAATACCAATTTCAACGTGCGAACTCTGCCGGCGTCGCCGTAATCTTCTTTTGAGGCGTAAGAGTTTGTAAAGATTTTCCAATGTCATAGAGCGCGCGAAGAAATTTGATTGCACGCGCGCCAAAATGAAAACGGCTCCCATCTTCCGGGAGCCGCCTTCATGTCCCTTCGTGTAAACCCGGATCTACTGAGTCGCCAGAAGTTCCTGTGAGAATCCGATCGTATTGATGGAGCGCAACGATGGCGTTCTCGGAGGCAAAAATTGCGGGCCCAAGGTAAAGTTCTGATCGAAGAAGTAATGCCTGCTGGGCGGGCTGTAAACGTAGCCACTGTTCTTGTAGACTCCGACCGCTTGCCTGTTGTAATAAAAACTGACAAGGGAGCCTTCGTAATAGCAGTTGATTCCGCTCCAGGTTTCAAGGAACTTCAAGAAATTGTGAACTCCGCCATCGGTTCCGAAGTCCGCGGCTTCTCCCGCCGGCTGTACAAACGGAATTCCCTTACCGCCAATCAACGCGGTGCGATAAGCCGTCTGCACGGCTTCACGGTCATTCGCGGAGCCGCCGATGGCATAGGGCCATACGAACGAGTTCACGTCATTCCAGTTGTCCGAGAGCAAGCTAATTGAGTCCGCGGCAATCGCGGCGGCCACGCTGTTCCCACTCCACGAGCCATCGGGCGGCGCGTTATAGTCGCCCTGCATATATACGGGGTTCTCGGACGCTATAGTCAATCCGCACGGAACGGCGCCACAGGTGGTACCTAAGTTCAAAACCTGACCGTCGACGATTTTCAAGGCGCGGCGGAAAAATACTGGAGGATTTTGTCGCGCCTCCTGGGCGTTTACATACATAACTCCGGGCCAGTTGGTGCTGCTCATTGGCGCCGCAACTGTTGGAGCAGGGCATTCCGAGCTTGCTTGTAGAACCGTTGTCAGGTTGGTTCCGTTCCACAAAGGCGAGACGGTCCAGTTGGTACCTGCGCTGGCGAGCGGGTAAAGCGGAATGGTTTCCGTGCCGCCATAGGTTCGAAGGATCCCATCGCCTTCAAGATCTTCGCCCTGCTCGATAACGCCATTTGGACAACCCGAGCCGGGGTTGGATGCATTGACGACATCGTTGAATCCGAAACTTCCCGTGTACGTGTTCCCTGATGCCGGATCCGGCAGTTCGCCGCGGCGATCCGAGAAGTAGACGGTGAATCCGCCCGTATTATTGTTGATCGGCAGGGCACTGCCAGCAAACCAAGCAGCCAGGTTTTTCGCGTCCAACTCAATGTAATTCATCACTCCCATGGCGGTTACATTGTTGGGGCTGGTTACTGTTCGCAAGGTTCCTTCTCGAGAATCGAACAGCACCATCGGCCAGTAATCTGTCGCTACCGTGGTTCCGACGGCAGCGGTATTGCCGCAACCTCCGTTAGGATTCGCTATCGAGGGATTGTCTCGCAAGCGTTCGATTCTGATGATTGCGTTAGGGCTCGGGTCTATACACGAGATAGCGGAGGTGACATTGGTATTGATCGTGGGGCCCTGCGCTCCATTGCTCCCTAACGGAGGCAGAGTTGGAGGCAACCGATAGTTGGCAGCACTCAGCGGATTGATATTGCGCCCGGTAAATCCGAGAGCGAGAATTTGTGATGTGATATCGGTCCAAGCGCCGCCTAGATTCTGGTATTCGATCTTGATACAACCGGTGATCATGGGCTCGCCGGTTTTGATCCAGTACCCATTGGCTGCTGAGTAACTAGCACCAGCTCCGGACAACGGGAGCGGAATCCTTAGGGCTGGGACGTTGCTTGCGCCGGTGTACCAAGCGAGCGACCCGGGGTTTAAAGCCAGCACCGCCAGATCGACTGGATCGACTGCCGTTGTGACGGTCTGTTCGGCCATCATGTTTGCGTTATGGCAAGCGCCCGCAACGCCGGGCGTTACACCGGCTGGATAATCGTCGAGCAGGATTCGCAGCGACGCTTCAATGAAATATTGTTCGTTTAGAACTGCCGCACTTGCTCCAGGAGTAGGCCGGCGAACGAGTGAAATGGGGTGGACGAGACCGCCAAGAGCTGTGGTTGTCAGAGTCAGAATCGGGACACCGCTGTTTAACTGGCCGTTATAGCGATTTTCTACCGCAGGCCACCCTCCGTTCGCTGTCCCCAAAGCCACGTTAGTGATGTTCAGAGTATTGCCTGCGTTCGTGACGCTCCCTTCTGTTAGCGCCAGAGGAGACCATTGGGCATTCGCGTATGTCGGACCAGGCGGCAGGGTAGCAGGATTAGGCGTAGTCGCTATGGAAACCACTCCCGTGTAGTTGGTACCGGTGAGCTGCGTGCCATTTTCCAAGTTGGTACGGACTACCTGGCCTGCTACGGTTACTTTGTCGGCCAGATATAGTGGGCCGCTGTTCGCCGCTAGCCAGAGATTGCCATTCGTGTGAGTGCGGCCTCCGAAATCAAAAGGAGGACCAGCGAAGAAGCTGACATCCGAATCCGAATAAATACCGAACTGAAAGACAGGGATAGCCACCACTTGCACTTGACGCGTCAACTTCACTTCTGCGCCAGTTACCACACCGCGCGCGGTAACCGAAAGAGTGAACGGGGTGATGAGTCCTTGCATCCCGGCATACGGGCTCGGCGGAAGCATAGTGGCATTTGCTGAAACAGGAGTGCAGGGGCTGGCAAGCGGAGTGCCGCACAAAATCTGGTAAGTGTTATTTCCCGAAGGATCCAGAAACTGAATTCCGGTAAGTGTGGGCTGATTAGCGATCGCAGTCATGCTAGCCATGTCTGCGGCGGAGAGCGAACCCTGGTTTGCGAAAGTAGTTCCGACGTCTGCGGTGAGTTTCTCCATGCCGGCTTCCGCTCCATAAAACGCGGTCTCGCGGAACTGGTTGTTTCCACCCAGCCGCTGATCGGTCATCACCATCCAGCACATCCCGACAGCAAGCGCGGTAACCAGGATGAGCACGAATAGAGCGGTTAGTAGTGCGATTCCACTTTGGCGTTGAGTTCTCACTGCAAGTCTCCTTTGAAAAAACTTCCCGCAAATTATTTGGCCAGGCATTACGGCGTGGTTGACGAAGCCGCAGTCGTGAACGTATTGGTGAACGAAAGGCTGCGAATGCTGACTTGCGTACTTAAGTTGTTGCGTAAGTATTGCGGATATCCCGATCCTTGATAGGGCGCTTCCGATCTTCCGGCCAGGAATACGTTCGCTGCGCGAATCTGTCCGGCGGTGTCCGGGAGAACCGGAGTGGGAGCGTTTCCGGGCCCTGCTGGATAGGTGCCTATTCCGGGCCAGTTCGAGGCGGTGATGTCGTAGCTGAACGAAAGATTTTCGATATTGTCCGCGATAGCTTGTGGAGGATTTACGGCCGCCGGCCCCGGAGGATAGTTCGGATAGTTGACCTGTCTTATTAGCTGGGGATCAGCCGGATTTGTGGTCGAGTCTATGTAATACGTCACCAGCCAAACTCGTGTGATGGAAGTCGGAGGAAAACCACCGCCGCCCGCATTCTGCAGATTTGCTACCGTGCCATTGGGCAGCCCAGTTTGGTTCAGACCTGCCGGATCTCCCGCCGCGAAATTTATCGTTTGTCCGTTGATGCTGGTTATGTACTCCAGAGCAGTTCCGTTGGAATTGTGAAACATGATCAAGTTGCCAACGGTAAGGGGCTTTGTAACCCCCGGCATGGTGAAACAATTCGCGGCCAGCGTTACGGACGCTCCAGTAGGGTTAATCGTCCCGGCGCAAATCGGAGGGCCGGCTGGTTGGACGACGGGATAACTGTAGAGATAGTTGCCAGCGACGTCTTGGAGACTATTGTCGGCATACAGTATGTTGATGATGTCAGTCTTCCAATTCCCGTCCAGTATCGCGCCGTTCGTTGGATTAACCGTTTTAGCGTCCTGGCCCTGCTGAGAACCGGGGCTTAGAGCTGGCAGCACCGTGAACCCATTTGGCGCCGGAGGATTCACGAAAGTCAGGGAGATCGGGGCAAAGGCACCGGGACGAATGATGGCGGAGTTCCCGGCGGCGTTATAAGGCACCGAGATTCCGCCTTGGGGGATTCCTTCGCCAGCCTGCATCAAATCTTCCACAATGAAATGCATTCCGGCGCGCAGGTTTTCCTGGGTGTTGGCTTCGTACGCCACACCCTGGGTGGCATGTTGCGCTTGCAGCAACGCACCTACGACAACGCCTACGGTGGCCACCAGGATGGCCATAGAGACCATCAGCTCGATTAAAGTGAATCCGTTTTGCCGCCTCATTCCCTCGCTCCTCGCCACGCTAGAATTCCGAAACATAAGTCTCGAGCTGATATTGGCGCGTAAATTTTCCGGTGGTGTAGTTGATCGTTATGACTACATCTCGAACGTCGTTGGTCGGTTCGCTCGCGAGGTTGGTAATGGTGATGGTGCGCGTGAAATTCGTGAGCGGCGCCTGGACATCGTCCGCAGTGCCGAGCTTTCCGTCGGGTCCGGGATAAACCACGAAAGCGGGAGCGGCGCCGACGTCATTGATTGAGCCCACAAGCCCATCGGGCCCGGGTTGCAGCAAGGGCTGCGGTCCTGTCAGAAACAGGCCGCCCGGATTTCCGCCGGAGTTATTTGAAATTTGCGCAAACGTCGCGTTGGCGCTGTACTTCGCGGTAAAAATAGCTTCGGCGGCTTCTTCCGCTTTCTGCTGCGCGATGAAATCGTCCTGCGAACCCTGCATGTAGGAAAGTGAATCGTAGAGCAGCCCAGCCAGTCCCAGAATTCCCACGAACAGAACGATCAGCGCGACCATCGTTTCAAGTAAGCTGAAGCCCGCTGCCGTCTGCTGTCTTTTTGATCGCTGCATTGTCCTGATCTCCTTCAGAATTGAAACCATGACACCCCTGTATATTTCCAGCCGCGAACCCTACCAGTGCCTCCCAGAACTGTTACTGCTCTGGAAGCGGTCGCTGCGTTAGGGAAACCAATGAAGACGGTTCCATTGATAGGTTGGAAAGTCCCGCCGTCAATCAGTTCACCGTCGCTCTGGAACATCATCCCGAGGATGGGTCCGCCATTCAGCCCTTCGAAGTCAATCGCGGCGGCGTTTCCGAATCCGTCCGGAGTATCCGGAGCGCCGGGATACACAAAATACTGCGCGGGGATTTGTATAGGCACGGTGCTGAGTACTACGTCAGCTCCCGCTCCCGCCGGCCCATAGGGGGCGACGTTTTTCTGGGTGGTCACCACTTGATATTGAGTAGGCTGTCCGCCGATCACGACGATTGGAAAAGTCACCTGGACGTACCGGCGATTCGCAATGGCATATTCGCGCGCTTGCCGAAGTTGACTGATGACCTGGCGCATGGCGTTGTCGTACTTCGCGTCTTGCATGGCGGGCTGCAACTGGAAAACGGCCATCGCCAAAATGGTTATGATGATGACGATCACCACGCCAAGCTCGATCATGGTGAAACCGCGCTCACGATTCGCGGAACGCCGTGTGCTCTCAGAATTCGGTTGCGGAAGGTTCACGTTTACGACCTCGAGTCGCCCGGTAACGGCGCAGGCTGACCTTAGAATCTGCTATCGGAAGTGCATTTGGCAGGCCACAGCCAGGAAGCAGCAAATGTAATGTTATCCGTGGCTTACAGCGAATATCACGGGCCGAGAGGGTTCGCGTCAAGTTTTACGGGGTAGAAATGTTACCGTTGTGGAGGCTGCCTGCCGGACGAATTTTGTCTCATGAGATCGCAAAACCGCGAGAAGGTCTTGCGATCTCGCAAAGAAGTTTTAGTTGCGGCTCCGCAATTTTGAGAGCAAGCGAAGGATTTCGAAGTAGAGCCAGATCAGCGTGACCATCAAGCCGAACGCAGCATACCACTCCATATATTTCGGCGCGCCTGCGCTAACGGCGTGCTCGATAAAATCAAAATCGAGCACCAGATTTAGCGCCGCGATGATCACCACGAAAACGCTGAAGCCGATTCCAATCGGTCCTGAGCCGTTGATCGTCGTGAAGTGTATGCCGAAAAATCCCAGAACAATTGTCACTAGATAGAAGAGCGCGATGCCGCCGGTAGCAGCTACTACTCCGAGCTTGAAATTTTGCGTAACCGGAATTAGCCCCGAGCGGTAAACAAGCAGCAACACGGCGAGCGTGCCGAACGTTAAACTCACCGCTTGAATCGCGATGCCCGGAAAGCGCAGCTCGAACATGGCGGAAATTCCGCCGAGCACCAGGCCTTCGAGCAATCCATAGATCGGGGCCGTCACCGGCGCCCAGGTCTTTTTGAAAATTGTGACCAGCGCAACAATAAATCCGCCTATGCCGCCGACGATTGCCAGACTCATCGCAGATTCCTGCGAATGAGAGTGCATGAAAATATTCCAGGTCCAGGCAGCGGTAGCAATGACGCAAAGCAACAGCACGCCCGTCTTGTTCACCGTGCCCTGCAGCGTCATCGGTTCGCCGATGGCGACGCCCGCTCCTCGAAATGCCTGATCGTTCAGGGCCGGGTTTGAAGTTCTCATTAATTGCGGCAATTCATTTCTCCTTTACTTGCTCGTAGCAAAGATTCTTGCAGATCAGAGCGCACTACACAGTAATGTCCGAGGTCCACTGTTCGTTATATAGAATGAGGCTATCACGGTTATCGCCGCTTTGGAATTCATCGCGCTAGCGCTCCGTAGCGTCACCAATGAGCGGAGGCTTACGCATGAGCTAAGAAGGATTGAGCTTCGATTGAACTTCTTTCAAATTTTCATTCGCCACATGACGTTGCGCACGAGTTTCCGCGCGTCTATCTGCGAGAGGCGTCCTGATCTTGCCGATCCTTTTCACGGCGTGAGAATCGTCGCGCATTTTACGAGCCTTATCGCGTGACACGGAGGTTTTCGCTTGCGCCTGCTTGGACTTCTTGCCCGTGGATTTCATAGCTACCTCTTGCGGAATCATAGCATAGCAGTAAAAGGCTGATTAGAGCTGCGATTCCCTTTCGCTATGGTTGGTCGTTCGAAACTGCTGAAGCAAAGGCTGGCGCGGGTAAGAACGGTGCAAGCAGAAGAAGCTCAGAGCGAATTTGTTTATGGCAAGATTGCCGGACAAAGCGTCGTTTGGGCTAAGATGAACTCTCCGGGAAGATCTCCCTTGGGTAAACCACTCGATAACGCAACCGCTTCCTTCTATGGGCAGTTCGTGCAGGCCGCTTACACCATGTTCAGGAATCCCCAAGGTGGAGACGCACTCAGGCCCGAGCCTGTCGGCATTCCGGCCGGTTACGAACTGGGCGCGTGGATTCACATGTCCGACTTCATCCTGGACGTTGAGGACCCGAAGTTTTACGGCATCGTGGTTCACCGTTTGGACGACGTGGATTCGCGCATCATTGGTATACGCGGCACGGAAGGTGCGATCGAGTGGATTGATGATGCAGCGGCCGTTCCGGTTCCTTTCCGCCAAGTGCCAACTGCTGGACGCGTGGCCTGCGGGTTTGACAAGATCTATAGCACTCTGAAAGTTGTGAAGCGTAATTTGCCCGGAGCGCCCGCTCGCGCGGCGGCAGCCGCTCCGGAAACTTTCAGCGGGTCGTTCGCGCAGCAACTTGAACAACTGGCAATCAGCCGCGAAGTGGAGCGGGGAGTAGCGGCACCCTCAGACAGAGTTGCGCGCCCGAGGCGGCCAACTATCGTGACGGGGCACAGCTTAGGGGCGGCGCTGGCTACTTTGTTCGTGATGGAAAATGATGCGAGGCGCAAGTTCGACGTGAGTTCATTGTGCACTTTTGCATCGCCGCGCGTGGGCAACATGGAGTTTGTGCGCCTCTTCAACCAACTGCCGATTGATTCGTGGCGGATCGTAAATATACGAGACGTGGTTCCGAAGTTACCACCGTATATCCCTGGCGTGCTGGACTACGGCCACGTGGATATGGCGTATCCCTTCAATTCTTCCGACTTCGCGAAGAATAATCTGCTGTGCTGGCACAGCATGGAGACCTACCTACGCTGGCTCGACCCGAGCGCCAAGTTGCTGCCTGAATGCATTCGCTAGTTTTAGTGGCAGGCGGAGTTATCACTGAACGCGCCGCTTACTAACATGGTATTCAGGAACTGGCTGCAGGAGCGGATCTTGGCGAGCATGGGGTCGTTCTTTAGGGCGTCGGGATCAATTGTGGACGCTCCATTGAGATCCTGGCGCTGGCTGAGGACGGTGTCCCACCAGCTCTCCAGATTGGACTCTTCGTTGCGGAGGAGTTGCAACGCGTTGCGGTCGTCATCAGTGTTGGCGGCCACTTCCGCTTGCGAGAGATCGGCTTGGACCTGATCGCGATAGCCGGCAGCCCACGCGTCACTGACAGCCAACCCATGACTGATCATGGCGGAGATGGCGCCGCGCCACTCGCGCATGTCGGCTAAGGTGGCAACGGAGACGCTAGCGAACTGGCGCGAAATTCCCTTTGGAGGCATAGCGGGAGGCGGAGCCGCGGCTTCGGCGGCTGCTTCAGCGGCTTCGTTCGCTGCTTGGTTCGCTGCTGCAGCAGCGCTGGCGGAAACGGGAGCACCGCCGTTGGGAGCGGTGACTTGGGCGGTAGCTCTATCGGCGGCGGTTTGGGCTGCGGGAGCGGCATTCGCTGGCACGGATACTACAGCGTCGGGCGTTGTGGCGACTGCGGCAGCGGCTGGCTTCGTGGTGGCACCGGCATGCGCGGGAGTGGTGGCGGCTGCGGCGGTCGGGGCCGGACCGGTCGCGGCGGGAATGTTGAGCACGACGCGATGCGGATCAACGACGAAACTGCCGTTGGTAACTTGGGCGATCGCTTCAACGTCCACGTAGGAGCGCCCGCCAATCTGGATCAGGCCGGAGTCAACAGTTTTGCCGTTGACTACCAGAACTTTATCGCTCGCGGTTTGCGCGGAGAGCGTTCCCGCGAGCGCCACAACAAATCCGAGCCAGATTAGAAATCGAAATTTGCAAAGGTTTTTCATGATGATCCGCCTGGAACTCCGACCTAAGTTTCCGGCTTTAAATCCGGAACCGACTTAAATTGTACACCGCTGACGTTACGCGGTGACGACAGTATCCTCTCTCACTGATTCACAGAGAAAACGTCTTCTACACGATCAAAGATAAGTGAGATGGGCCAAACGACGCATACATTATTCAACATTCTACGCGACGAAGCTGTCGTTCCATTTGTTCGTTGCAGATTGTCGCGGCCGTTGTTCGTCGGCGACTTGTTCGCGGCGCTTATTCGTGGCGTAAGGCGACCATGGGATCGACTTGCATTGCTCGTCGGGCGGGAATAAATCCTGCGAGGGTGGCTACAGCAGTGAGAGTGAAGATGACTGCGGCTAAGGTGATGGGGTCGTTGGCGGAAGTATCGAAAAGCAGGTGGCCGATCAGGTGAGAGGCGACGAGGGCACAGGGGACCCCGACGAGGAGACCTGCGAACGTGAGGATCAGAGTTTCGCGCAAGATCATGCGAAGAATGGTGGCACGGGAAGCGCCGAGAGCTACGCGGATGCCGATTTCGTTGGTGCGGCAGGACACGGAGTACGAGATCACGCCGAAGATTCCAGTGGCGGCGAGAATCAGGGCCATAGCGGCGAAAAGTCCGAGCAAGAAAGTGCGGAAGCGCTGCTGCGAGACGGAAGCGTCAAGGAGGTCGGGCAGCTTGCCGACATCGGTGACGGGTAAGTCTTTATCAATTTTATGGACTTCTTCACGGATAGCGGCGGCTACCGCGGATGTGCTCAAGGTGCTTTTCACCACTAAATTGGCGCCCCAAAAAGGCGCTTGGGCGAAAGGCACGTACATCATGGGGCCGGGCGCGTCACCCAGCGACATGTCGCGCACATCACCGACGATGCCGACGACTTCGCGATCGACGTCGCCGTTGGGAGGAAAGCCAAAATTGAGGCGCTTGCCGATGGGATCTTGATTTGGAAAATAACGTTGCGCAAAGGCCTTACTGATCAGGGTGACGGAAGGCGCGGAGGCGATGTCTTGCCGGTTGAAGAGGCGGCCGGACAGAAGCGGGATTCCCATCACACGAAAATAATCGGGACTGACGGAGACGTAGTTCGCGAGCCGCGAATCGGATTGTGACGCGGGAGGAACACCAACGATCTGGAAGCCGAGGTTGATGTAGCCGTTGGTGATAGGCACGGGGATGCCGATAGCGGAGTCTTCCAATCCGGGCTGTGCCTGGAGGTGGGCGAGCAGTTCGTCGGAGAAGGCGGTCCACTGCTGTGGTTTGGAGTATTGAAATTGAGGAAGCGAGACCTCCGCTTTTACTATGTGCCGTGCGTCGAAACCGGGGCTGACCGAGGTGAGCTTGGAAAAGCTGCGCAGGAGCAAACCGGCAGCGACCAGTAAGACCATGGCGAGCGCGATTTCTGCGGCCGCGAGAAAGTTTCGCGCCTGGCGGCGATTGCCGCTTTCGCCGGAACGGCCGCTGCCTTCGCGGAGGCTCGCTTGAATGTCCGACTTGGATGCGAAAAGCGCGGGAACCATACCGAAAGCAACGCTGGCGATGGCAGAAAGCGCGAGCGCGAAAATCAAAACGAAATTGTCCACGCCGATTGCGTTCATTTGCGGCAGGTTGTCGGGCAGGAGCGAACTGAGAGCTCGAACGCCCCAGTAGGCTAGAGCGATTCCAATTAATCCGCCGAGAAGACCGAGAACGGCGGTTTCACTGAGCAACTGGCGGATGATTCGACTACGTCCGGCACCAAGCGCGGTGCGGACGGCGATTTCTTTCGAGCGAGAGGTCGCGCGCGTGAGAAGCAAGTTCGCGATATTAGCGCAGGCGATCAGCAGCACGAGGCCGACAGCGCCCAGGAGAACCAGCAGCGGCGTTCTAACGTCTCCCACAATTTCTTTCTGCATCGGCACAAGACGGACGGTCCAGCCTTTATTCTCCGCCGGAAATTCGTTTGCCAGCCTTTCGCTAATCGCGTCCATCTCGGCCTGAGCCTGCGCGATAGAGATTCCGGGTTTCAGCCTTCCAAAGACAGCCAGCCAATGTCCTCCACGTCGAGCCATCCAGCTTCCAAAGAGCGGGTCCTGGACCAGCGGGATCCAGACCTCAGGTTTACTGTTGATAAACGGCGAGCGAAAGGCGGCAGGCATAATTCCAACGACCGTGAATGGACGCTTGTCGAGGACAATCGTGCTTCCAAGGATGTTCGGGTCTGCTCCCAAGGTACCGCGCCACAGATTCTCGCTTACGATTACGACGGGAGGGGCGCCGCGCCTGCCATCCTCCGGCAAAAAAACGCGGCCCTGGAGTGGCTTCACATCGAGAACCGCAAAGTGCTCCGGCGTCACGACACAGGTATTCACCTCGGAAGGCTCGTCCCGCCCAGTGAGTGTGAGCTGGTGAAAATTGATTGTCGCGAGTTCGCTAAAAACGTGATTCTGAGCGCGCCACTCTTCGAAATTCGGATACGAAGTGCCGTCTTCCGGGACTCCTTCCTGGGTGTTGGCCTGAAATGCGGAGACCAATTGATTGGGATTCGCGTAAGGGAGCGGCTTTAAGAGCACTGCGTAAACGACGCTAAAGATAGCAGTGTTGGCACCGATGCCGAGAGCGAGAGTGAGCACGGCAACAGCGGTGAAGCCACGATTTTTTCGCAGCATGCGGAAAGCGTAGCGCGCGTCCTGAAGAAAAGTTTCGATGACCGGCAAGCTGTGGAGCTCGCGGTTGGTTTCTTTGAGTTGCGTGACGCCTCCGAGTTTGATGTGGGCGGCGCGGCGGGCATCTTCCGGCGGCATGCCCCGGCGAATATTTTCGTCGGTGAGCATATCGAGATGGGAATCGAGCTCGTTGGCAAAATCCCGGTCGACTCCACCCGGCGAGAGCCACGTGCGAATGCGAGAGGCGAGCGTTCTAATCCAGGTAAGCATTTTATTATCCGCGGTCGGCGAGACGCAGGACGCGGCCAATTACTGTGGAAATGCGCACCCAGTTCTCGGCTTCGGCATTGAGCTGTTTACGGCCGGCTTTGGTGATGGAATAAAATTTGGCTTTTCTATTGTTGTCGGACGTACCCCAGGCGCCGGAGATCCAGCGCTTTTGCATTAAGCGCACGAGAGAGGCGTAAATTGTGCCCTGGTTAATTTGCAAAGCTTCCTCGCTAATTTGTTCGATTCGGCGTGCGATGCCGTAGCCATGCAAGGGACCCATGGCGTCGAGAGTTTTCAGGACCATCAAGTCGAGGGTGCCTTGGAGAATGTCAGACTTGTCAGCGGGCATTCCGCCTCCTGTGGAGTGCACACAGGAGTATTGCAGAAGACATGTGGGATGTCAACAGGAGGTCCGGTAATTTGGCATCGATCATCGAGCCAAGCAAAAACGGCTGCTTAAAGCAACAGCATAGCCAAGACTGGCGCGGCGAGAGTCCCGGGCGAAAAAAAAGGCGGTCCCGAGGGACCGCCTCTTATGAATGGAATGAATCTTAATCGTATATAAAATCTATCTGGACTTTCCCTGACAGTTTCGCTCGTGCTCTCTGGCTTCGCTCGATGAGCCGAAAGTTCGTCCGCACTTGCTGCAAGTAGTTTGATCTGCCATATAGATGCTCCTTTTGCGGGGTGCGTTTGAACGCTGATCCCGAATTTGGCTGAGCAATAAACCTGATTGGCGGCTTGCGGTACGCTGCTATCACGCCGAATCGGATGAAATTTTGCACCGATGGCGGTGCCTCGGCTATACGGGGAATGCCTTAAATGTTTCAGGGAATAATTTGTACGGTATTGACGTACTGAATGTGTATGGGAAGGCTAGAACTGCAGGCTAGAAGATAGGTGTTGCGCCACGGACGTGGGCGCTGCGGCCTTTTGCCAAGCATTGGTAAAAGGAGACGAGTACGTTAAACTCAGAAAAGCGAAATACCCTCGGCGCTATGGTGCAACGGTTAGCACGCGGCCCTTTCAAGGCTGAAATACGGGTTCGATTCCCGTTAGCGCTACCAATGTTTCTTCATTGACGTTCTCCTTAAAACCTTGGCGTCAGGTTTGCGTTCTTTGTTTTGATCTCCGCGGCCGCAGCGGGTTCCGAAGTGGAATTTGAGTTCGGGCTCGGGATTTTGGCCAGCCCATGGCCGAGGGCCGCGACATCGAGGATATAGGCGGTTTGATTTGAGGTCAGAACAAAAAGGCGCTTGCCGTCCGCGCTGAAGCGCTGCAAGGAAATTCGCGAGGGAAAGACCAATTGCGTGCGTTTCTCGAGTGAAGGCAGAGAGTAAACATCAAGCTGTCCTGCTTCATTTTGGATTGCGAGAGTAGCCGCAGCGAGCGAAAGCTGCGACTGAGTTCCAAAAAAAGTCCCTTTTTCCTCACCGTTAGAAAGGGAATAAAGACGCGTGCGATTGTCACTGTCGGCCGCCACAACCCAATCACCGGCCGCGTAGGCTCGCGTAATTCGAAACGATCCCTTTCCAGTGTCCACCAGGATTTGCCCGAGAACTTCGCCCGAATCGGCTTTAAAGGCCTGTAGCAGGTAGGCCCCTTGATGATTTTGCATAGCCGCGAAACGTCGCTGTAAAGCGGGGCTCGATTTGATTTCGTCTTTTGCGGCTTTGTCATCTACCGGCCACTCGGCCAACAAGGTGGTCACGTCCGGATCCAAAGTGAGGACGGGAGTTTCCTCTGGAAAATTTCTGGACCAAAGCGAATGGCCGTCGCGCACATCGCAAAGTTCGATCGTGATGTTACGGAACAGACTATTTTCTTTTCCCGCGGACTTACGACGGATCAGGTAGGGACCATCTTGTTGAGCAGCAGAGTCT
Organism: uncultured Acidobacteriota bacterium; assembly: GCA_963838475.1. Taxonomy (GTDB): domain Bacteria; phylum Acidobacteriota; class Terriglobia; order Acidiferrales; family UBA7541; genus Palsa-295. The sequence continues at coordinate 1,243,205 of CAWIRJ010000001.1, read as the reverse complement.
TCGCCCACGGAAAAACCGGGCACAGCATTATTGCTAGCGAGATCGAAACGCGCAATATTTCGATCCACTGGTTCCTCTTTAGGAAAGTCCGCATAGAGGGTCCGGTCACCTTCAAAATAAGCGCCGCGGAAACCGCGCGCGTAGAACGTGCGTTTGGCGGTAGAAAGATCCCAAACGGCACCACGAGTAGTGCCGGACAAGGCTAGCCATTTCAGATCCGGAGATAGCGCAGATGCGCGCAAGCCGCCCAGGGGGCTAAGCGGAATTGAAACGCGGCCTTCCTGTTTGTGAGTGGAGTTTTCGAAGAGTCCAATCTCACCAGAGGCTGTCTCAGCCAGTAGGTGCTGGTCATAAATGTCCAATGCGGATGTTTTCTTGAGTCCGATCAGGATATTTTGTGATTGCAAGTCCATGAGACCAACACGAGCATCCTTGACCGGCCTTAGAATCACGTAATCTCCGTGAGCAGGCGCTTCCATCGATTGCCGCCCGATAGGAAGCCTTTCGATAACTTTGCCGGAAGGAAACTCCATTAGTGCCGAATTTTTCGGGTCAAAACCGTTCCTGGCAATAATGCGGTCGGAGCCGAGAAAAACAAATCCCGCTCCGAGCATATCGGCTAAAGTGCCGTGCATGGCGACCGGGGCATGGCTATTGAGATCAATTGCGAGCGCGGTCGTGCCGTGAGCAGCAACGAAATAACGCGCGTCCGGTGAAAAACCCATGTTAATGAACGCGAGAGTGCCCGCTTCGATATAGCGGGTCAAATAAATCTGGAGATAATCACGGAACGAACGTGCTATGAAAAACTCTTTTTTTGTAAAAGCCACCGAGTCGGAATCAACATTCACGAGCTTTAGATCCAGATGGTTCGTCAGACAGGCCAGAGTTTTTCCGTCAGGCGCGAGCAAGGTCTGAATACAACCCTCGGGCACGAGGACCTCGTGGACGAGGGTTCGTTGTTCGTCGTTAACATTCCATTCTTCCACGCGCATGCCGCGCGTATCGAAAACGATGTGCTGCGAATCTGGAGTAAATTGTGCGGAGTGCGCGTCAGGAGCGTCAAAGCGGAAAAGAAGTTTGAACGGATCGTGCGAAAGCACGAAAACACTTGAATCATCTTGTGCCAAAACGTATTGGCCATTGGGACTGAATTTCAAGCGAGCAATGTCCGACCGTAAGGGAGGATCGAGCTTTTTCTTGTCCAGAACGCCGGTCAACACTTCATCGTGCCCGAGTCCGTTATAGGCAATAACCTCGGTGCGCCATTTCTGGAAGTCCGGAGAGGGGGGCAAAGAAGCGCCGCCACGACAGGCAGCGGGGATATCCTCGAGAAATTTTCGCATGAGGCGGAGGCGCTTTTCGTCTGGGGTCGTAGTTTGAAACAGATCGGTCAGGACGTTGCCGGTTTTGCCATTCGTTTGAGCCAGGCGGTCAAAGAAATCAACAAAGGATTCCGGTGAATAGCCAGCACTAACCCCAGCATAGAATGCCGCTTGGTCCGCCTGATATTGGCGCGGCTCTTCCTCTCTCGCGCCTTGCCGTAGGATTTTGGTGTTCTTGGCTAAATTGTCGAGAAGACGGTTATATTTGTCGAATATATCCTTCCGATCGCCGACCGAAGTAACGCCGAGAATCTCCTGAAATCGGCGGGTCATTTCGATTGCATATTGGTGGGTCAGCACGTGGCCCATTTCATGGCCAAGTAGCCCGGCAAGCTCGTCTTCGTTGCGGAGGAAGGCGACCATCTTGCGGGTGACATAAATGCGCCCGCCGGCGATGCTGAAGGAATTCACAACGGGCATGTCGATGAGGACAACACGGAAATTGAGCTGGGTGGGAGGCATGTGCGCCAACAGACGGGTTACGACGCCATTCATGTAAGAGGTCAGTTCATCATCGTGAATAACCCGGAAAGATTTTTCAAGCTGCTCCGCCTCAATATCGCCGAGGTCAACCTCTTGTTGCGGAGTAAAAATGCTTTTGCCGGCGGCCAGCGCAAAGGCGGGAGGCGCGGGACAACTCTGCTGAGCGCGAAGCGGGAACGAGAAAAAACAGTAAAGCCAAACGGCCACAACCAAGAGAACAAGCCCCAAGAAGCTTCTCATGTTTATAGTTCATAACGTATACCATACGTTACTAAATTTAACTACGGCTCATGCGTCGCGGTGTTATTTCCAGGCGTTGCGTTCGCGGAGGGTGGTGATGTGCGCGACGTGGTGTTTGCCGTGCCAGGCGTAGAGGGCTATGGTGTCGTCAAGCGACATGGGCTTCGCCCACTCAGGGTGACTGTACTTTCGGGAGAAGTCGGCGGGAGTCAGCGACTTCAGCAAAAGAACCCAGCGCTTGTGCAAATTTTCGAGGATGGCGAGCGAAGGCTCGATGGCGGTCTTGCTATCAGCCAGCTCAGCCCAGCGAGCTTCGTCGTAGGGCTTGATGGTAGGCACTTCTTCAGTTAGCGCGAGTTTCATGCGCACGTAGGCGTTCATGTGGCTGTCGGGAACATGATGCACGAGTTGACGTACGGTCCATCCGCCGGGACGATAGGGCGCATCGAGCTGCTCCGGCTTTAGGTTTTTTACGGCGGAGGTCAAGCGCGCGGGCGTTTGTTCGATTGCGTCAATGAACTCACGCCGCTGGTCGTCGCCCAAGGCCGCCTCGGGACGACGGAATTTGCCGATGGGGTAGCGCAGGTCTTTTTCCATTTTCAGTTTCCTCCCGGATTGAACCCGAAACTATTTGCAAATGAACTGCCACCGTTCATTTTGAGTATGGGATGTCGGCGGCGAAAACCGGATTCAAGAAAACGAAAGGGAAAGCAGAACAACAAAGGTACGGCACAAGCGGGTACTGGAGAGCAGCTATCCCTGGCTGTCTTGAAATTCCTCATGCCAGGCCATCTGAATGGCTTCCAGCTTGCCTTCGTTGGATAGCTTGGGATCGCCGGTGAAACCCGGGAGCTCCGTGACCCATTTATGCAGGTCGGTGAAGCGGACGGTGAGAGGATCGACATCTGGATGCTTTTCGGCGAGTTGGATGCCGATTTCTTCCGGGTTGTCCCAATCGAATGTTTGCGGCACGATTTCTCCTGAGAATTAAAATCCTGAAATCTCTAGTGGTCGGCTTCTTTGGCGTAATTTTTGTTCCACTCCGGAATTTCCACGACGATATCCTTTGTACCGTCTGGAACGCACTGGCAGCCGAGGCGGGATTTCGGCGTTACGCCAGGGGCCTCGTCGAGCTGATCGAGCTCGGCATCGGTGGCTTCGTTGCAGGTTTCCAGGCCTTCGTGAACGATTACATGGCACGTAGAGCAGGCGCACACGCCCCCACAGGCGTGATCGAGTCCCTTGTGATAGCCCTGCGAAATATCAAGGATGCTGCCGGGCAAGCCGTCGTGGCCGTAAGGGATTTTTTCTGGATCGACTTCGACCGGCTGGCCGTCCTTGACAAAAGTGATCTTATATTTCTTTGTCGCCGGCGTGAATTTTGTTTCTTCGATGTAAGGATTCTTACCGCCCATTCTTAAACGCTCCTTGCGCTACGGCTAAACATCTTCGAGGCGCTTGCCTTCCAGCGCGGTTTGTAGCGCGCCATTCATCAGGATTTCAGCGAGATGCATGGTGGCTTGATTTAAAGCATCGATGCGTTCGCGCATCAGTTTGTAATCCGAGCCGGCCATGGCCGCGCGCAATTGCGCCGCGGAATCATCGATGGCACGACGTTCGTCGGCCGCAAGCTCCACGGAGCGCGGATTGGCCAAAGTCTTTTCGGTTGCAGCGAGGATGGTTTCAGCTTCAGTACGCGCTTCAATGACTTGACGCTCGGAAAAATCCTGCTCGGCAAACTCGATGGATTCTTCGAGCATGCGCTCGACTTCCTCGTCGGATAGGCCGTAGCTGGGTTGAACTTCGATGGTGTGCTCGGCATTCGTTCGCAAATCGCGCGCAGACACCTGAAGAATTCCGTTGGCGTCGATCAGAAATTTTACTTCGATGCGAGCGAGGCCAGCGGGACCCGCAGGGACTTTCAACTGAAATTTTGCGAGCGAGCGGCAATCCTTGGCGAGCTCGCGTTCGCCTTGAAGGACGTGAACGTCGATGCCAGTCTGATTTTCTACTCCGGTGGTGAAAAGTTCCTGAGCGCTCGCGGGAATTGTCGAGTTGCGGGGAATAATTTTTGCGACTACGCCACCCATGGTTTCGATGCCGAGCGATAGCGGAGTGACGTCGAGGAGCAGCATGGTTTTCACGCCGGACTCGAGAATGTCCGCTTGCACGGCGGCGCCGAGAGCGACGACTTCGTCGGGATTAAGCTCGCAATGCGGAGCGCGGCCGAAATAATCCCCGACGGTTTTTCGCACGAGCGGAATGCGCGTGGAGCCACCCACCAAAACAACTTCTTCAATCTGGCTGGGCGCTAGTTTTGCGTCAGCGAGCGCCATTTTCACCGGCGCCATGGTCCGCGCGACGATTGGCTCTATCCATTTTTCGAATTCGGTGCGCGTGAGGAGCTCTTCGAAAACTTTACCGCCTGAGATGTTGAAGCGGAGCATTACGCTGTCTTCCGCAGAAAGCGCATGTTTAGCCGCGATCAGAATTTGGCGGAGCTCCTGAATGTCTTCCTGGCGCTTCACGAGATCAATACCGAATAAGTGGAGGATTTTATCCTCGCACGCGGCGCTGCATCTCGTTGTCGATGTCGTCGCCGCCAAGGTGGGTGTCACCGTTGGTGGAAAGGACCTGGTAAATGTCGCCTTCGGTGGTGGAGACAAGCTTGAGAATCGAGATGTCGAACGTGCCGCCGCCAAAATCGTAAACAGCAACGTAGCCGCGTTTCTGTTTGTGCAAACCGTACGCGAGAGCCGCGGCGGTGGGCTCGTTTACCAGGCGCAAAACTTCCAGGCCTGCGATGCGGCCAGCGTCTTTGGTGGCCTGGCGTTGCGCGTCGTTGAAATATGCAGGGACGGTGATGACCGCGCGGTCGACCGGCTCTTTAAAATAGTTCTCAGCCCAGGATTTCAGTTCACGCAGGATAAACGCGGAAATTTCGGGAGGAGTGAACCATTTGTCGCCCAAGCTGACGCGGATTACGTTACGGCCAGCCGGATCGATGCGGAACGGGAAAATTTTCAGTTCTTCCTGGACGTCGGCGACGCCGCGTCCCATCAGACGCTTCACGGAATAAATTGTGCGCTCGGGCCTGGTGAGCAGAAGGGCGCGAGCCGGTTCGCCGACGATTATCTTGCCATCTTCGTCGACACTGACCACGGATGGACAGAGCGTGGAGCCGAACGGGCCTGGAATACACCTCGGCGCGGCCGTTTGCGGGTCGAGGTATGCAATCAGACTGAAAGTTGTGCCGAGATCAATGCCTACTACGCGTCCCATTTTTCCTCTAAGTGACAGTTCGTTGACGAACGTCTTGTTGCCAGCCGTCGTTGCAAAGAGCAGATCCCTCGCTGCGCTCGGGATGACAAATTGAAAGCTACAACTTAAACCCACAACTTAAAAACTCTTAAGCTTCGGCCAATTCTTTTTGTACGCTGGCTACCAGGTTGCGAATGTAGCTTCGGCGGTTAAGGGCCACGTTCATGCGAGCCAGCAGAGCTTGTTGTTTCGCTTCTTCCACGCCTGCTTCGAGAGCGGCGTCCCACTCATCACCGATTTGCGCGAGTTCCGCGTCCACCTCTTCCAGCTTTTCCAGGAAATTCTTCTGCGCGGCGACAAGCGGCTCGCGTAACGCGGCTAGATCGCCGCCCTCGGCACGCGCTTCGCGCAACTCATCGAGCGATTCGTTCAACTCAAAAACCTCTTCGAGCAATTCGGGCGGAGCCTGTTGTTTGGTGGTGCCTTCTTTCCTGAGCCCCCGGCGCAACAACAGGTATTCCACGCGCGAAATCGGCTCGCGCAATGTGCGATAGGCGTCGTTCAATTCCGAAGAGCGATCGAGCGAAAGATCGCGTTCGAACTCGCTGGCGCGCACGAAATTATCGGGATGGAGCTTCCAACTCAGCTTGTGAAACTCGGATTCGAGTTGGGCGGCATCGAGCGATAATTTTTCGGGCAAGCCGAAGAAGGCAAAATAATCAGTTCCAGCCGGCAGCGGCTGAATTTTGCCGCACGCGGTGCAGAAGTGCGTTGCAGTCGTGGCGGCCTGACACTTCCAGCACTTCGTGCCGGAAGCGTGGCCAGTTTCGTCGGGTTGTGTTTGCGTAACGCTCATATCGTTTTTAGATTTTCGGCGTGGCTAGGCCCAAAGGCGGTGCGAAGAGGGCTGAGCGGATACCACGCATCGCGATCTCAGGCGGTGAACGAGCTACCGCAACCGCAACTACGCGTGGCCTGCGGATTCTGAAATACGAACCCCTGCTTCATCAGGTCTTCGAGGTAATCGAGCGTGGTGTTGTGAAGGTAGAGATAGCTTTTCGGGTCCACAAAAATGCGAGCGCCATTCTCTTCGAAGACCTTGTCGCGGTTGCGCGCCTCTGTGTCGAGGCGCATCGCGTAAGTAAGTCCGGAGCAGCCGCCTCCTTGCACGCCGACGCGCAACCCGCCGGAATCAGCAGGAACGCCTTCTTTTGCCAGCAATTCGCGGATTTTCGCCGCTGCTTTTTCGCTTACGTGAATCATGATCCTCGGGTTCCTTGTTCCGCCACGTCGCCGTCAAATGCAACGACCACTGCCATAACCCAAAGCCAGCGCTGGCCACCAAGCTTGCGCCAGCCCTAGCCAGCCCCAGGCACCGCCAAGGAGCTTAGTGGGTCGCTGCAGCCGCGGGTTCGACCGGCTTTGCTTCGGCGTCGCCCTGCTTCTTCTTCCAATCGGAAAGAGCGGCTTTGATCGCGTCTTCGGCGAGAACCGAACAGTGAATTTTCACCGGCGGAAGCGAGAGCTCGCGGACGATGTCCGTGTTCTTGATCGCGAGAGCTTCTTCGACGGTCTTGCCCTTCACCCATTCCGTAGCGAGCGAGGAGCTGGCGATTGCTGAGCCGCAGCCGAAAGTCTTGAACTTGGCCTCTTCGATGATGCGCGTGTCGGGGTTCACTTTCATTTGCAGCTTCATGACGTCGCCGCATTCCGGAGCGCCGACCAAGCCGGTGCCGACGTTAGGATCTTTCTTGTCGAGCGAGCCGACGTTACGCGGATTGTTGTAATGCTCGATTACTTTATCGCTGTAAGCCATTAGTTAATTCTCCTGTCCAAAGTAATAGTGCTATCCAAACCTTCGTCAAAAATCACTTCATCCGATAGAACGATATTCTCGATGGAGGCCGAACGCCCTTTGCGAACTTCATCGAGAGTGCGCGTTACGAGTTCATGCTTCACTGCGAGAGATTCAAGGAACTCGCCCAGCTCTTGCAGCTCGCGAAACCTACGCGAGTTGCAGGCGCTTTTGTTCATGTTGGGCGCAAAGAAGACGTCAAACACTGGCGTGTCTTCGCTCACCGTGGCATGAACTCCGATTGTCCCTTGATATTTCATTTTAGTGTTCTGCGCTTACCTGCCAGGTCATTTTGCTGACGTCGACGCCCTCTTTCGCCATTTCATATAGAGGAGAGAGTTCGCGCAAGCGTTGCACGGTTTCCACGACGCGATCGGCGACATAGTCAACTTCCTCCGGGGTGTTGAATCGGCCGATGCCGAAGCGAATGGATGTGTGAGCCAGGTCTTCACCAACGCCGAGCGCTTTAAGCACATAGCTCGGTTCGAGCGTGGCCGAGGTGCAAGCCGAGCCGCTGGAAACGGCGATGTCGTTGATGCCCATCAAGAGTGACTCGCCTTCGACGAAGGCGAAACTGATGTTGATGTTGTGCGGCAAGCGATGCTCCATCGAACCGTTGATAAATGTTTCGTCCAAGCGCGACATAATGCTCTCGGTGAGACGGTCGCGAAGCTTGCTGAGCTTTTCGCTTTCCGCAGCCATTTCGTTTTGGCAAATTTCGCAGGCTTTGCCGAGACCGATGATGCCGGTAACGTTGAGCGTGCCAGAGCGCATACCGCGCTCGTGCCCGCCGCCGTCGATTTGAGCGGCGAGTTGCACGCGTGGATTCTTGCGGCGAACGTATAGCGCGCCAACGCCCTTGGGTCCGTAAATCTTGTGGCCGGAAATCGACATCAGGTCGATGCCGTCTTTCTGGACGTCCACGGGAATTTTTCCGACGGCCTGTACTGCGTCCACATGAAAGAAGACGCCCTTCTCTTTTGCGATCTTGCCAATCTCGGCGATGGGCTGCACGACGCCGATCTCATTGTTGGCATACATGATGGAGATCAGGATGGTCTTGGGCGTGATGGCCTTGCGCAAATCATCCAGATTGATGCGGCCATCTTTCTGCACGGGAAGATAGGTGACCTCGTAGCCGTTTTTTTCGAGGCGCTTACAGGTATCGAGCGTAGCCTTATGCTCGGTAACCTGCGTAATAATATGATTGCCCTTTTCGCGATACATTTCCGCGGCACCTTTGATCGCCAGGTTGGTGGATTCCGTGGCGCCGCTGGTGAAAATAATTTCTTTGGGCGTGGCGTTGATCAGCTTGGCGATCTGGCCGCGCGCGTTTTCAACGGCTTCTTCGGCTACCCAGCCGAATTCATGGTTGCGGCTGGCAGCGTTGCCAAACTTCTCAGTGAAATAGGGCTGCATTGCTTCGACAACGCGCGGGTCCACGGGGGTGGTCGCGTGATTGTCCATATAAATCGGAAGCTTAATTGCCATTCTATTCTCCTAAACTCTTAACTCGACGACCTCCGACATGGGAGCTTCGTCGGTCATCTGTGAAATTGTTACTTTCCCAAGAACTTCCAAGATACTGTCGTTCACTCGCCGCAGCGGCTCGCGAATCGAACACGTGGTGGTGACGCCGCACGCGCCGCGCGATGTGATGCAGGACGTAATAAACAAAGGTCCGTCAATCGCGCGAATGACATCAAGTGCAGAAATGGCAGAAGCGTCGCGGGCTAGCGTATAACCCCCGCTGGAACCATGCCGCGCGTCAACTAGTCCAGCCTTAGCCAACTTTTGAAGCACCTTGGCCATCAACGGCGTGGACATTTTATAAACCTCGGCAATATCAGATGCGCTGCAGGAGCCGTGGCCGTTGTGAATCGCCAAATGCTTCAGTGCGATTAAGCCGTAATCCGCCTTTTTTGATAGCTTCATCATTTAGAGTCAAATACGACTAAATAAGTCGCACTTGAAGTGTAAGGCCGAGTCCACAACTTGTCAAGCTAAGCTGCAACTGCAACCCCTGATTACACAATGGCTTAATACACGACCATTCTAGTCGTGTTGGTCAAACTGGATTCATGGAACTGCTGGAAATGGGGGCTAGACGGCTGGAAATGCTGGCGGAACGGTTTTCGAGTGACTGTAGAGACGAGGGTGACCGGGATTCTCGGGGGCCAATTACAGCCTATAATTTTCGGATACAATGCTTTAGAATTACGCGCCAAATGGCTTCTGAAGGCAACAAACCAGTGATTGCGATTTATCCAGGCTCGTTCGACCCAGTGACGAACGGACACCTGGACCTAATCGCTCGTGGAGCCATGATTTTCGACAGGCTTATTGTGGCGGTGGCCCACAACATGGAGAAGGACCCTCTTTTTGCGGTGAAAGAACGTGTGGAGCTGCTGGAAACCGTGACATTCGATTGGAAGAATGTTGAGGTAGATGTATTCGACGGGTTGCTGATGGATTATGCGCGCTCGAAGAATGCGCGAGTCGTGGTTCGCGGCATCCGGGCTGTCTCGGATTATGAATATGAATTGCAAATGGCGATGATGAATCGTCACATCGAGCCATCGGTTGAAACTGTATTTATGCTGCCGGCACAGCAATACAGCTACCTGAGTTCTCGTTTGGTGAAAGAGCTAGCGCGACTGGGTGGAACGATTAAGGATTTGGTGCCGCAAATCGTGGAAGAACGGCTGCGCGCGAAAGTGAGCTAAGGACAAACAATGGAAGTTGCGACGGGGAGAAAAATGGAAGAAACCATCCGGCTTGCGGACCGCGTTAATCGCATCAGCGTCTCGCAAACGATGGTGGTGCTGCAAGAGGCTGAAAAGCTGAAGGCGCAAGGAGTGGATGTGGCGGACTTCGGTCCCGGGGAGCCGGATTTCCCGACGCCGGAGCATATCAAGCGCGCTGCGATCAAGGCGCTGGACGAAAATCGCACGAAATATACTCCGGTGGCGGGTATCGCGCCGCTACGGCAGGCGATCTGCGATTGGCACCGCGCGCAATTGGGTTCTTCCTATCAGCCTGTAGAGTGCGTGGTGGATTGTGGCGGCAAGCACGCGATTTTTAACGCGGTCTGTTCGCTGATTAATTCGGGCGACGAAGTGATCATCGGAGCGCCCTACTGGGTTAGCTATCCCGACATCATTAAGTATGCGGGCGGGAAACCGGTGGCAGTGCCTACTCGGGCGGAAGATGAATTTATTTTGCGCGCGGCGGAAGTGGAGAAAGCAATTACTTCCCGAACGCGCCTGGTGGTCGTGAATTCGCCGAGCAATCCTACGGGCGCTGTGATTCCGCCGGAAGAATTCGCGAAGATTCTAGACGTTTGCAAGCAGCGGCATGTGTGGCTGCTGTCCGACGAATGCTATTCGCATTTCACCTACGGCGAGGCGAAGCCGTTTTCCATCGCAAGCGTAGCGGGCGCGAAAGAAAACACGATTATCGCGGGATCGTTTTCGAAAACTTTTGCAATGACGGGCTGGCGCATGGGCTATGTGCTGGCGCCGAAACCGCTGGTGGACGCTGTCGCCAAGCTGCAGAGCCAATCCACTTCAAATCCTAACTCGATTGCGCAATATGCTGCGTTGGAAGCCATGCGCGGCGGTATGGATACGGTTGTGACGATGCTGGCGGAATACGCGCGCCGCCGGGAAAGTATTCTGGCGGGATTGCGCGCGATTCCGGGGATTACTTGTGCCACACCGCATGGCGCGTTCTATGCATTTCCCAACATTAGCGCCCATTTCAACAAACAAATGCCGGACGACGTGGCCGCCGCCAAGCAGCTTTTGGAGCGCGAGCATCTTGCTGTAGTTCCCGGTGAGCCGTTTGGAGCGCCGGGACACATTCGCATTTCGTACGCGACGTCTATGGAGCGAATCCAAGAAGGCCTGCGACGGCTCGGGCACTTCTTCGGCCGTGCGGCGTGAGACTTTGTCCGTCGCGACTGGAGCCGATTTTTAGCCCGCGTCCCTGGGGCGCGCGGAGCCTAGCGCCATTCTTCCCGGAAAAATCAGATCTGACAGAACGACTCGGCGAGGCTTGGCTGACCGGCAACGACTGCGTCTTTGCCAACGGACCGTATGCGGGGAAAAAACTTGCGGACGCGTGGCAAGGAATGCCGCTCGAATGGACTGGGAGCTCCGCGCACGGGGCTGCGTTTCCTCTTCTCGTAAAATTCCTTTTTGTGGAAGATAAGCTATCCGTACAAGTGCATCCGAACGACGATTATGCTGCGCGTCACGAGCAAGCGGCGGGTGGCCGCGGCAAAACGGAAATGTGGTATGTGGTTCGGGCGCGCGCGGGTTCGGAAGTGATGGTCGGGCTAAAACCGGGGGTGGATCGCGAGAAATTCGCGCGCGCGATTCACGATGGAACGGTGGAAGAGTGCCTTCGTCACATACGGCTTCGTGCAGGGGATGCGATTTTTGTTCCGGCTGGCACGGCGCATACGATTGGGCCAGGATTCGTCCTCTGCGAGATTCAAGAGCATTCTGATCTGACGTATCGCGTGTACGATTACAATCGGCGCGATGCTGAAGGACGGGCGCGCGAGCTACACATTGAAAAAGCGCTGGAAACGATTCGATTCGGCGAACAAAAGGGTGGAAAGATTGAGCCGGTTCGGATCGAGCGCGATTCGTTGACTACGACCTATTTTGCCGCTTGCCGATATTTTGTTACCGAAGAGTGGGAATTTAATAAGAATCTTAGTCGGCGAGTGAGTCCTACGCGGTTCGAGCTATTGATTTTTTTGGAAGGTAACGGCGAGATTCATTGGGACGGCGAGCAGGTCGACTACGGACCAGCGCAGGTTTGGTTAATCCCGGCGGCGCTGGGGACATATGAACTGAGGCCGAAGTCGCGTTCGGAGGTTTTGCGCACGTACGTGCCGGTAGAGATGGATGAATTTGGGCGGGCGCTAGAGGATCAGGGCGTTCGTGAAAAAGATTGGTCGCGGCTGGTGTATCTGTGAGCGGCGTTAAGAAAAATTCTTTGGCGATCAAAAGGATTCCCACGTGCGCGGTGCTCCTTGCAGGAGGGCGCGGAACGCGTTTTTGGCCGCGCAGCCGGATTCGCACGCCGAAACAACTTCTAAACATCATCGGGGCTAAGACAATGTTGCGCGAAACTGTTGCGCGGCTTGCGCCTATCGTTCCACTGAAACATTTTTGGGTGGTGACGAACGCGGAACAATCGGCTGCCGTGCGACGCGAACTTCGTGGAATTCGGTCAGACCAAATCTTGGCAGAACCGGTGGGTCGTAATACAGCGGCGGCGATCGGACTAGCTGCTATTCATTTACAGCGCAAATATGGCGATGCGGTGATGGCTGTGCTTCCCGCCGACAGCTATATTGCGCACGGGACAAAATATCGAGGTTTAGTGCGTGCCGCAGTGGAAATAGCGCGGACTCCTGGGAACATGGTGGTGCTTGGGCTGGCTCCGACGCGTCCTGAGACTGGCTACGGATATATTGAGCGAGGCGGAGTTTTTGCACGGGCGCGCGGAGTGCTAGCTTATGACGCGCACCGATTCACGGAGAAACCGTCACTGCCCGTGGCGCGGAAGTACATCGCCTCCGGAAAACACCTTTGGAATGCGGGGATGTTTGTGTGGCGCGCCTCAACTTTTCTGGATGCTTTGGGGCGGTTTCTTCCGGCGACAGATGCGGCGTTGGCTGAACTCTCGAAAACTATTGGGACGCGCCGATATGCTTCAATGCTGGAGAAAGTGTATCCGCGGCTTGAAAGTATTTCCGTGGATTACGCGGTGATGGAACCGGCGACGCAAGCGAAATCCGGTGCAGCAGGGAAACGCAAGAACGCCGGCAAGTCATCTGTTCATGTTTCCGTAATTCCTGCGAACGTGGGCTGGAGTGATATCGGATCGTGGGCCGCGGTGCACGAACTGCGAGCGCTGAAACCTGGTGCAAATGTTTCGGCTGGCCCGATGTTCGCGGCAGACGCGAGCGGAAATTATTTCTGGAGTCCGAAGAAATTTGTAGCGGCGATCGGGGTGCACGATTTGGTGCTGGTGGAAACGGATGATGCGATTCTTCTTTGTCCACGCGAGAGATCGCAGGATGTGGGGAAAATCGTAAAATGGCTGGAGAAGCAGAAACACAAGCACTTGTTGTGAACTGTATGACGAAGGGCATCCTCCCATTTTGGCCGGTAATTTCCGGCTTGCCGCAGTAACAGTTCCTTCCCCGTGGAAAATGCATCGCTTATACTCTGAACCGTGACACGGATTAAATTTGGCACCGACGGATGGCGCGGCGTTATTGCCGATGACATCACTTACGAGAACGTTCGTACGGTGACGCGGGCGATTTCGCGTTACGTGGTTCGCGCGGAAAAACCGGGAGCCGAAGTACTAGTGGGGTTTGATACGCGCTTCGCATCGGATAAATTCGCGCGAGTCGCGGCTGAAACTCTTTCGGCTGCCGGTATTCAGGTGGCGCTTGCCACGGACGCTTGTCCGACTCCGGCGCTTTCGCTGCTGGTGCGCATTCGCGGAGCCGCTGGCGGAATCCAAATTACCGCTAGTCACAATCCGTTTCGTTGGAATGGAATGAAGTTCAAGGCTAGCTACGGGAGTTCCGCTTCTCCCGCGATTGTTGCGCAAATTGAAGCGGAACTGATGACAGTAATGCGCGATGACGTCCGTCCGCTTCCGCCGAGAAAAGATTTAATCAGCTCGCTGGATGTGCGCACGCCCTACCTGGAAACTCTGACAAGACTGGTGGACTGGGAACGTTTGCGCGCAGCGAAATTCCGGTTTCTGATCGATCCAATGCACGGAGCCGGACGCGGTCTTTTGCGCGATCTCTTCCGCCGCAATGGAATCGAATGCGAAGAGATTCGCGGCACGCGCGACCCTCTTTTTGGGGGCGTGAATCCCGAGCCGATCGAACCTCATGTGGAAGCTCTGCGGCAGGCATTGCGTGGTGGCAAGTTCGATGCAGGATTCGCGTTTGATGGAGACGCCGACCGTATTGGCGCGATGGACAGCGATGGGACTTTCATCACGCCGCATCAGATTTTCTCCATTTTGCTGTGGCATCTTGCCGGCACGCGCAAAGTGAGCGGAGATGTGGCGAAAACATTTTCTACCACGAAAATGATCGACAAGATCGCCGCTAGGTTCGGACGCAAAGTTTGGGAGACACCGATTGGCTTCAAATACATTTGCGACCGCATGCTGGAGGGCGACATTCTTCTGGGGGGCGAGGAAAGCGGTGGGATCGGGACGAAGTTATATCTCCCGGAGAGGGACGCAACTGTGAACGCACTGTTGCTCGCGGAAGTGATGGCCTGGCACGGCAAACGTCTCGGCGAACTGGTATCCATGCTTCATCGTGAATTTGGCGAACATCACTACGGACGCGTGGATATTGAGGTTACCGATAGTCAGAAGAAAAAGGCGCTGAGCTACTTTGCGAATGGGAAACTTACGAAAGTTCTGAATTGGCCGGTTACCAACCGCGAAGATCTGGATGGCCTGAAAATATATCTCGGCGACATTGGCTGGGTCATGTTGCGGGCTTCCGGGACCGAAAACATGTTGAGGATCTATTCAGAGACAACGCGAGCGGATACCACACGTCGCGTGCTCGACCGGGTTACGGAGCTCGTCAGAAATCCTAATTGATTTTTTGTTCAAAGATACCAACTTGAAAAAGGAGGGGCACGTGGAGGTTGTGAACCTGAACGATAAACTGGCGAAAGTAAAAGAGTACTGGAGCCCGAAAATTGTCGGCGAGTTGAACGATACTTACGTGAAGATCGTGAAATTCACGGGAGAATTCGTGTGGCACCATCATGATAACGAAGACGAATTATTTTTAGTGGTGAAAGGGCGTCTGCTCATGAAATTTCGCGATCGTGAAGAAATAGTGAAGCCTGGCGAGTTCATTATTGTGCCGAAGGGCGTGGAGCATATGCCGGTGGCGGACGAGGAAGTTGAAGTGGTCTTGATCGAACCCAAGACGACGCTTAACACGGGCAATGTTCGAAACGAACGTACGCTTATGGAGCTGGAGCGATTTTAATTGTGTTTGCGGTGCGTTCGACTTGGACGCAAGGGTGAAAAATGAAGCGGCGACTTTATACGCTGGATGTTTTTACCAACAAGCGGTTTGCCGGGAATCCGCTCGCGGTGGTTACAGATGGCGACGGACTTTCCACCGCAAAGATGCAGGCCATCGCGCGCGAAATGAATCTTTCGGAGACGGTGTTCATACAGAAGCCGACGAACAACCGCGCGCTTGCTCGTCTAAGAATTTTTACTACTACGAAAGAGCTGCCATTGGCAGGGCATCCCGTGATCGGGACCTGGTTCCTGCTGGCGGAACTTGGAGTTGTTCCGGCGTCCGAAGGCCGCGTTCACATACTGCAGCAGACTGGAGCGGGAATCTTGCCTGTGGAATTTACATTTCATGACGGGCGGCCGGTTTTGGTGACCATGACGCAGAAGCCTGCGGTTTTTAAGCGCGCTAGTTTTACGCGCGCTGCGCTCGCCGGAACACTGGGACTAAAACCGAGTGATCTGGCTGCTTCCCTGCCGATCGAATTTGTATCAACAGGAATTCCGAATCTGATGGTTCCCTTGAGCCGGCGGAGCGTGCTGCCAAAAATTCACATGAACATGCGTGCGCTGGCCCAACTAATTTCGCCGGGCGGGACGATGGCTTATTGTTTCGCTTTGGGTGGACGCGGAAAGGTATTTGCCCGGGGCATGCTTCCCTGGGGAATGTTGGAGGACCCCGCAACAGGATCGGCCGGAGGATCGCTGGGAGCCTATCTGGTTCAGCATGGACAATTGCGTGCGTCGGAAGAGCTGACGATCATGCAAGGAGTGGAGATGGGGCGCCCCAGCGAGATACGTGTGGTCGTGGCGTCCGAGCGAGGGAAGCTGACTTCGAAGGTGAGCGGATCTGCAGTGCGCGTTTTTGAAGGTGAGATTGAAGCCTGATAATTTCAAAACACTTTGCGTCCAGGGCTGCGAGTTCATTGCTGACGACACTGAGAAAATTGAAGGGATGCCTGCTTTAGACTTCCAGCGATTTATATGCCGCGTCTAAAACTCCATTCAAAAATGAAGCAGAGTCGGCCGAGGAAAATTTCTTAGCGAGCTCAAGGGCTTCGTCGATTACGACTCTCGGTGGTGCCGTGCCGAAACGCAACTCGTAAATTGCTAACCGCAGAATGCTTCGATCTACTGCCGCCAACCTGTCGAGCTTCCAATTTTCGGAGAGTTTTTGAACTAGCTTGTCGTTCGGCTCAGCTTCCGCGATGGCTCCTTCAAAAAGTTGATTCGCAAATTTTCTGGTGGAATCGGCGGCGCGCGCCGATTTCCAGAAATGTTGTTCAACGCGCGAGGCCTTTTGGCGGGTTACGTCCCACTCAAAGAGCATCTGAAGCGCAAACTCACGAGCTTTGCGGCGAAGCGTCATGTACGGGCGGGCCGGCGGGGGCGACGCGAGCCGGGCGCGGAGTTTTTTGAAAGCTTGCGCGACAATTGAGCCATTTCGATGGCGGCGAGGCCTGATTCGTAGCCTTTGTTCCCACTTTTCAGGCCAGCGCGGTTGATGGCTTGTTCGAGAGTATCGCAGGTGAGCACGCAGAGGATCATGGCTACACCGGAATCGAGTTGCGCGAGCTGAATGCCGCGAGCGGTTTCCGAAACGACGACGTCGTAGTGTGAAGTCTCGCCACGCAGTACACATCCCACGCAGATAATCGAATCGAAGCGATTTGAGAGGGCGAGCTTTTTTGCCGCGATTGGAATCTCAAAAGAGCCAGGGACGCGGACAACCTCGATTTGTTTTTCAGCTGCGCCGGCGCTTTGCAAGGCTTCGAGAGCGCCCGATAGCAAACGGTCGGTAATAAAGCTGTTGAACTGGCTGACGACGATTCCAAAGTGAAGGCCCGTGGAGTTCAAGTCGCCGCGTATAGTGGATGGCTTGAATTCTCCCGCCATTTAGCGCCCCTGAAATTTCGCTGGCCGTTTTTCGATAAAGGCGCGGGTGCCTTCGCGCATATCTTCGGTGGCACAAGACAGACCAAAAAGAGTCGCTTCCAGAAACAGACCTTCTTCCTGCGGCATTTCCATACCGTGTTCGATCGCTTCCATCGCATATTTCACTGCGAGAGGCGCGTTAGCGATAATTTTCTTGGCGATGGTTTCGGCAGCGGAGAGTAATTCAGCAGAATCGACGACTCGATTTACCAGGCCGATGCGCAGCGCTTCGTCGGCGGTAATCATGTCACCAGTGAGGATCAATTCAGACGCCACGCCTTTGCCGCAAAGACGCGGCAGGCGCTGTGAGCCTCCATAACCGGGGAGAATTCCGAGCTTAACTTCGGGCTGGCCGAGTTTCGCGTTGCGGCTGGCGATACGTATAGTGCAGGCGAGAGCGAGCTCGCATCCGCCACCGAGCGCAAAACCATTGATCGCCGCAATCGAAGGCTTACCGATGGTCTCCAAGCGATGAATAATTTCCTGGCCGAACAAGGAGAAATCCTTTCCATCGATTGGCGTGCGCTGAGCGAGTTCGTTGATGTCCGCTCCGGCAATGAAGGCTTTTTCGCCTGAGCCGGTGAGTATCAGGACCCGGACGGATTCGTCTTGGCGTGCCGCATTCAAGCAGTAGCCCAGTTCTTCGATGGTCTTGCGATTCAGAGCGTTCAACACATTCGGCCGATTGAATGTGATCCGGGCGATTTGACCCTTCACGTCATAAAGCAAATTTTCGTAAGCCATAGTTTCCCCGTCAAAAATGATGGATTGCGGCCCCGTCATAGTAACCGAATTGGTGCGGATTGTGCAGGACTGCGCAGTCTCGTTTCAAGCGAGGGATTCGACGATGACCGCGATCCCCTGGCCTCCACCGATGCACGCGCTGGCTACGCCGTAACGCGCTCCGCGCCGGCGAAGTTCGAAAAGCAGGGTTAGCACGAGTCGCGTTCCACTGGCGGCCAAAGGATGGCCAAGCGCAATCGCGCCTCCGTTGACATTCGTTTTATCACGCTTAAGCCCGAGCACTTTTTCCACGGCGAGATATTGCGCGGCGAAAGCCTCGTTCACTTCGATTAGATCCATTTGGTCTAGTTTAAGTCCTGCAAGAGCCAGCGCTTTTTGAATGGCAGGAACCGGGCCGATGCCCATAATCTGCGGTGGAACTCCGGCAGTCGCCCAGCCAACAATGCGGCCGAGCGGCTTCCATCCGCGCTCTTTCGCAATTTTGGAATGCGTGACAACCACGGCTGCGGCGCCGTCAACAATTCCGCTGGCATTTCCTGCGGTTACGATGCCTTCTTTGCGAAAGGCGGGCGGAAGAGCTTGCAGAATTTCCATGGTGGTTTCAGGCCGACGGTGGTCATCTTCAGAGACAACTACTGTTTTCTTGCCTTTTTTCACATCTACCGGAACGATTTCATCTTTCATGCGGCCGTCACGTACTGCCGCTTCGGCCGCTTGCTGGCTACGTAGGGCGTACTCGTCGCACGCGATGCGCGTGATCCCATGTTCGGCGGCGAGATTTTCTGCGGTCTCGGACATGCTGAAACCACAGTAGGTATCGTAGAGGCCTGACATCAACGAGTCTTCGAGCTTGCCCTCGCCCAGACGGAACCCAGCGCGCGCACCGCGGATCACGTGCGGGCACTGCGACATATTTTCCGTGCCGCCCGCCAGAACTACTTTGGCTTCACCGAGCAAGATTCTTTGGGCGGCCTGCGTGATGGATTCCATGCCGGAGCCGCACAATCGATTGACGGTAACGGCGGGAGTCTCGATCGGCAGGCCGGCTTTTAGTCCAACGTGGCGCGCGCCATACAGAGCGTCTGCGCTAGTTTGCATCACGTTACCGAAAATCACGTGATCAAATTCAGACGGATCAACACCGGCTCGGTGAACTGCCTCCTTGCCGGCGACTACCCCTAATTCAATTGCGCTGGTGTTGTCGAACGAGCCCATATAGCGCGCCATCGGCGTGCGCGCTCCCTGCAGAATAACGGCATCGGTTATGAACATGTGTCCTCGATTTTATGATTTTATATTGTAACAACTTGCAGGCGTATCGCTTTATGGAGTCGCAAGGGCTACTAGCGTATTGCCGCCGAGCTGCCGGGCCTCATCCAAACCGGCTTCGGCGCGATTGATCCATTCTGTCACGCGATCTTCGGATTCGTCTCCTGGCCGCGATGAAGATTCTGCGACGACAGCGCTGATAGTCAAATCAGCAGCGCCCCAGGGTGGCCCTGCGGTGGAGGCAACCTGGCGAAGCTTTTCAGCAAGAGTCTGCGCACTTTCCAGCGAAGTATCCGGCAAAATAAATACCAGTGACCAAGCAGAATATTTTACCGCGATATCGGTTTGGCGAACGGCAGAAGACAGAGTGCGCGCCAGTTGCTCGATATAATTCTCGACAGCCGCATCGCCATGCTGACGCACCAACTCCCCGCCCCGGTCTATGTGGATAATTACCAGAGAAAGAGGACTTTTCTGTGCGCGAGCGCGATTGGATTCGGCAAGTAAGCAATCGATATAAGCGCCGCGATTCAGCAGTCCAGTCTTTTCATCGGCGACAGCCAGAGAGCGCACCAGCGACCTTAGCCGCGTGTGGTTTACTGAAAGTACGAGTTGATCTCCTACGGCTTGAAGAAAAAAACTTTCGTTTGGCTTCCATTTCCGAGCAAATGGTTCCCCCACCAACAAAGCTCCAGAAGGAGCTTGCGTCTCTTTATCGGTGAGCAAAACACCTAGTGCGGACTCCAATCCCAATTGACGCAAAGCCGGAGTTGTAGAAGCCTGCAGTTCGACTCCGCCGAGAGAATCCGGGGGCACTCGAGACAATAGTCCGACGATGGTGGAGATGGCGGAGGCGCCGAGTTGCGGAAGACCGATAGCGGAATATTCGGCGCTAGTCTGGAGACCTTCTCCGGGCGTGCCCACAGCCACAAGACAGCGCGAAGCGTGCAGATGTTTACCGATTCCGGCCGCGGTGGTGGATAAAACTTCCTGCGGCGTGGGTTGTCTATACATCAAACGATTAATTTCCGCGATGGCGGCAAGATCGCGGTGGGTTTCCGCAGCCGTGGGCGCAGCCGCCAGGGGAGCGCCTAACAATTCTGCGGCCGGGGCGGTACTCGGAGCCGATTTTGGGGCAGCCTTCACCGGCGCGCCTTTAGGCCACCAATTGGCGCGCTCATACAGAGTGCGCAAGCGTTCATTTTTTTCTTCTTCGCCCGGAAAAAGCTCGGCGATGCGTTCGAGTCGTTCCACCGCTTTCATTTGCAGGGAGTATTGCAGGAAAATTTCGACTTGCACTACCAGGTCTTCGAGCGCCTGCTGCGCGCGCGCTTCCTCGGGCAGCGGTCCGACACCTTCGGAAGTATCCCGTCCAGCGCCGGTGAAACCATCCGTACGAGTGGAGATCGTGGCGGCTTTGGCCGCGCGCGCAAGAATGTTCTGTAAGAACGCGGGATCGGCTCTGCCTTCGAGCTTTGCGATGCGTTCCTGGTTGCGGTAATCGTAGGGATCGATGTCCACCAAGCGGTCGAGGGCCTCGCAAGCTTCTTTCACCTGACCGGCGGCCAAGTACAAATCGAATAGACGCATCAAGGCATCGAAATATTTAGCCTCGCGATTCAGTTCTTCGTAGAGGCGCGCGACAACCTCGGCTAAAGCCACGGAAGACGGATGAAGCGCAGCGAGCCGGTCCATTTGTTCGCATAGATCGGCTTCCTTGCGGCTGGCGCGCATCCATTCTTTGGTCTGCATCAGAAGGACGGCCGCTTTGGCATCCTGCCCGGCGCCGATGTAAGCTCCGGCCACTTCAAAGAGCTTTGCGAAGCTATCGGGCTTCTGCTTGTAGTAAGACTCGAAAGTTTCCCTGGCGCGATCGAGCTTCCCCGTGCGCAAAAGTGCCTCTCCGTAGAGAGCCAGGAAAGTAGTGTCGTCGGTTGTGGACGAAAGGGGGCCAAGAAGAACTACGGCGCCTTCTGCGTCTCCTCTACGGAGTCTAGCTTCGGCGAGAAGTAAGGCGGCTGTTCGGTCTTCAGGTGAAAGCTGGTGGGCACGGCCAAAATATTCAAGAGCTGCGTCCAACGCACCCGCCGCTTGTATGAGTTGGCCTGCTCGAAGATAACTTCGCGAGGCCATGTCGGTATGTTTTAGGCGTTCAGCTTGTTCACCCAGGACGGCGTGACGCGCCGGATTTTCCGGATCGAGCATGGCCATGCTTTCGAAGCAAGCTAAAGCTTCGATGCCTTGTCCTTGCCGCTGGAAGAGCTCGGCGGCGATTCCAAATTGTTCAATCGCTTCCGAGGGACGATTCTGTTTTTGGAGCAGCGTGCCGTACCGCATCAGGCGCTCGGCAGGTTGCGGATGCGGACGAAGAAAACGCACAAAGACTGCAGAAGCTTTGGCTCCATCGCCGGCCTCGAGCAGCCTGTCAAACTGAATGCCATAGTATTGCGCGGCAACAGAGGGCTCGTTCAGCCTGGTATAAATGTCGGCAAGAGCCTGCAGCGATTCCTGGTTGGCAGGAGCTTCTTCTAGAACTGCCTGGTACTCGGCTACAGCCTCGCGAAGCTTATTCTTTTCGAGGTTGCGTCGAGCGCGGTCGAGATGTTTGTTTAGGTCCTGAGCCATGGGAAGTGGCGCACGCCTGAGAATTCACGGGCTCGCTGGGGAAGTCCGCTTGCTTGCGTCTGCCGCAAAATTCGCCGCGCGCGAAAAACTGCGCGAACTCAAACTACAACTATATAACGGACGGATAGCCTGTCCAAAAATCAATGCCAAGAAGTTGCGAAGAATAACAAATAAATGCCGATTGATTTCGAAGAAAGGGGCTGTTCTAGGTAGAGCAAGTGGCAGATCCACGCGTTTGAGAAGGCAAATGGGTAACAGTTTCCCGCATGGATTTGAGGGACAAGCCGCTCCGTAGAAGTGCTGCGAACCCCAAGAAAACAAACGGAATGGTCAAGGCCAGGAACGCGAAAAATGAAAAGCCGGTGGCGGTGTTTTTATCCACCTGAAAAACGCTTAAACCTAACACACAAAAAAACTGGTAGGAGCCAACGTTCGCGGGCGCGTTGGGAAGCGAAACTCCCAAGTTGATAATCAGCAGGACGACTATTGCGGCCAGAAACGGCAAGGTCAAATGATACGACTTCATCATGGCCCACAATCCCATCACCTGACAGAACGGCATAAAGAGAGACGCCAACACGGCTAGATAGAAACTAGGCGCCGTTCCCATAGCATGCAGACCGAGGAGAGCCCGCATCATTTTTCCGGGTAACTTGCGCGGGCCGGTCTCAAGAGAAGGATCTTTGCCCAGCTTTACTTCAAGATAAAAAATCATCACCACAATAATTGCAAGCAGGGCGAGGGTCACAACCCCAAGGGTATCGGCGACACGCTGAAATTTTCTCGGCAGATCGACCATCAGGGAAACGACGGCTAACGAAGCTGTGGCGATTACAAGGTCCACGAGACGCTCAACCCCCACTGAACCAGCTACGCGACCAATGGTAATGTCTTCGGAGTCGGAAATGAGATAACAGCGGAGCAGCTCACCTGGGCGGAGCGGAAAAACCAGATTGGCAAAAAGTCCGGCATAGACGGCGCGAACAGCGTGCGACAGCGGGATCTTTCTGAAAGGTGTGAGCAAGAATTTCCAGCGGAGCGCCTGGACACCGTAGCTGATCACATCGAAGGTCATACCGATCAGCACCCACTTCCAACTTACATTGGAAAAATCCTTCATCGCCTGGACGATGTGGAAATCGTGTAGCACCCATATGAGACATCCGATTGAAAGGGTGTAACCGAAAATCAGGGGGATTTTGGACCTCTCGGGCTCGGCGGTCTGGAACAGGGTAATCAATTCAACGGGCTCGATAACTTTGGCGTGGTTTGCTCGACTATCATTGTAGGTCGTGGATCGCGCATAAGTTCAAGACGCTTGGCCTTCTTTCCGGCGAAGGGAACCCGAAACCCGGTACAGCCTACGATAACAGGGTCTGCGAGGCAATCCGGGAGTTGGCCGGATTTCCCAGGATTCATCCTCTGACCTGTCCTGGAGTCATGTTCAAAGAGTAGAGATAATTACGGGGGCGGGACAGTTACGAAGAAATGCAGTTGGCAACGCTAATTAGCTGGTTTTAGAGCCAGTGGCCAAGCTTTTGGCGCATATTAACAATTAAGGGGATGGGTTAGCGCCCGTTTCTCTCCCGGGAAGCATCGATAGCGGTTTGCCACTCTTTGCCCATTTCCCGATCGCCATTTCCGGTCTTGGTAACGTGGGCGTTGAATCGGGGATTCAACGCGGTACGCTGATAAACAACTTTCACGCCCGTGGCGGATGGCCCTTCTTCTTCAAGATGAATGTCGATCAGGACTGCTTGTGCATCAGGGATCACGTAGACATATTGGACGTGACCTTTTTCCAGATCAAAAGCGCTGTTCACCCAGACACTTCGGAGATGGCCGTGGGCGACGGTAAAGACTTCGCCGAATGTGTCGCGCTCGGGCAAAGGAAATAGGAACTTCGGGTTCCACTGACCTTCCCCCCAAGCGCGCTCGGCGGAGGCGCCGAAGAGCGGAGCGACAGTTTTGTACGGCCCATGGGCGGTGAATTCGAATTTGTTTTCGACGTGTGCGACCGGTCCCGTGTCTTCACGCTGTGCACGGAAGTGTAAGAAAGCTAAAGTCACGACTGCGACCAATAACAAAGCGGAAATGACGATCAATGTGCCTTTCACTTGCGCCGCTCCTTTAATTGGTGACTGTCGGACGCCTTCAGTGTTAGCCCGTAGATTTTCTTAAACTGCTCGATCTCCTTCAGCGTTTGTGCGGAAAAAGGGGCTAAACCTTCGAAAGCATGAAGAACGACTCCTTCCAACAAGTCGCCCAGAGACATATCTTTTAGTTCCGCTATTGCTTTCAGGACCTTTAGTAAGCGTTTTTCCAGGCGTACTCCGGTTTGTACTCGCTCTACCTCAGTGGGGACATCGCTGATCCGTTTGTTCATGGTACATATATACCTTGGTACACGATAAAAAAGCAAGCCAACTTTTCGCAAAGCCGGGCCAATAAACGCCCCCTGGCGAATGGCTCAATGATTCGCGTTTATGCGATCCGGCAATGACTCCAAGATTCAGTTCCTTTCCTGTGTTGGCGGTGGCTGGAGTTCTAAATCTATGGCACACTCGATAGTTTGAAAGACGCAACCGACGGCTGCAGACAATCCCGCTTTAAGCGGTTACGCAAAGCGCAAGAATAGATATGGATCCTCAGTTCATCCGGAATTTCTGCATCATCGCGCACATCGACCACGGTAAGTCCACTCTGGCCGATCGTTTGCTCGAGCTTACCGGCGCGCTTACCCAGCGCGAGATGACAGCGCAGGTGCTCGATTCCATGGATTTGGAGCGCGAGCGCGGGATTACCATCAAAGCGAAGAGCATCCGGCTGCATTACAACGCGAGAGATGGCCACGAGTATCGCTTGAACCTGATCGATACGCCGGGACATGTGGATTTCTCGTACGAAGTTTCGCGCGCCCTTTCGGCCTGCGAAGGGGCGCTGCTTGTCGTGGACGCGAGCCAGGGCGTGGAAGCACAGACAGTGGCAAACGCTTTTCTGGCTTCGCGGCACAATCTCACAATTATTCCGGTGATCAACAAGATCGATTTGCCCGCTGCGAGGCCCGATCACGTGAAAGAACAGATTGAAAATGTTCTGGCGATTCCGGCCGATGATGCGCTGGCCATCAGCGCTAAGAGCGGAGTCGGAGTGGACGACGTGCTGGAGGCGATCGTTCGACTGGTGCCTCCTCCGAAAGGCTCAGCAGATGCGCCATTACGGGCTCTTATTTTCGATTCGTGGTTCGATTCCTACCGCGGAGCCGTTGTTTTGGTACGCGTGATGGAAGGGCGCCTTACGCGCCATATGAAAATTCGCCTGGCTGCCAGCGCGGATGAGTATGAAGTGGAAGATCTCGGAGTGCTCACTCCCAAGCCTGTTGTGCTGGATGAGCTTTCGGCTGGGGACGTGGGATTCATTATTGCGAACATCAAACGCGTGGCCGACGCGCGCGTCGGCGACACGGTTACGGAAGCAAACCGGCCCGCCGCGCCTCTTCCGGGATTTGAAGCAATCAAGCCAATGGTCTTTGCCGGGCTCTTTCCAGTGAATGCCAGCGACTACGAAATGCTGCGCGATGCACTCGGGAAGTTACAGCTTAATGACGCTGCGTTTTTCTACGAGCCGGAGAATTCTGTTGCGCTCGGCTTCGGATTTCGGTGCGGATTTCTGGGCCTGTTGCACATGGAAATCGTGCAGGAACGCCTGGAGCGCGAATTCGGTATCGATCTAATCACTACCGCTCCCAGCGTGCAATATCGCATCACAACGAAGGCCAATGAAACGATAGAGGTGGATAATCCGACAAAGTTTCCGCCGCCGGGCTCTATCGACAAAATCGAAGAACCAATTTTAATGGCCATGATCATTACTTCCGAAGAATCGGTGGGCGGAGTACTCTCACTGTGCGAAGAGAAGCGCGGCGTGCAGAAGAAATTTGAATACCTCTCGCCGACGCGAATCATGTTGACGTACGAAATGCCACTGAACGAAATCGTGTTGGATTTCTACGACCGGCTGAAGAGCGTGTCGCGCGGCTATGCATCATTGGATTATCACTTGTCGGGATATCGTGAGTCCGACCTGGTGAAGCTCGACGTGCTGGTGGGCGGCGAGCCGGTGGACGCGCTGACGATTATTTGTCATCGCGATCAATCTTACGAACGAGGGCGCGAGCTGGTGACGCGTCTGCGCAAACTAATACCGCGGCAAATGTTTGAGATTGCTGTGCAAGCGGCCATCGGAAGCCACGTGATCGCGCGGGAAACTATCAGCGCAATTCGGAAGAACGTGATCGCGAAATGCTACGGTGGCGACATCTCGCGCAAACGGAAGTTGCTGGAGAAACAGAAAGAAGGCAAGAAACGCATGAAGCGCGTCGGGCGCGTCGATATTCCGCAGGAAGCTTTCCTCGCTGTGTTGAAGGTCACTAGCTCCTCGTCAGACGACGAGTAGTAACGATTGCAGGAAATCAAAGACTAATCTAGAGGATATTCGACGCTTGCAGGTGCAGCGAAGGCCCGGACTACGGCTCGTTTACCTTCTTGTTGCGGACGGTGGCGCCGAGTTCGCCGCGAGCTAAGCGCACTGAAATATCTTCTCCAAGCGCGACCTGGTCGACCGAGCGCAAAACCTTGCCTTGCGCGTCGTAGGCGATGGCATAGCCACGTTCGAGGAGTTGAAAGGGGCTGCGCTCTTCCAGTTGAAGCGCGGCGGCTTCCAGGCGGCGACGCTTTGCTACCAACGCGCGAGCTGCACGTTTTTGCAATTCGGCATAACGCTGATCCAAGGCGCGACGCAAGCGACCCACGCGAGCGCGTAAATCCAGGGCGGCAAATTGCAAACGTGCCGCAGTAAATTGGCGCCGCTTGCGCGTGACGACCTGATTGAGCGCCGATTGCAAAGCGTTTCGGTCCCTTTCAATATGCCGACGGAGGACGTGCCCCCGACTTCGCAGATCGAAAGAAGCGACGCGCGTGCTCGCTTGCACTAGACGTTGACGCGAGGTCACAAACTTTGCCTGCAGGCCAATGGCAAGGATAGATGTGAATTCGTCAACCTGCTGGCGACGCCGGCGTAGCAACAGTTCGAGCTGCCGAAAGGCGCGGTGCGTTTGCAAATCGCGGGAACGATGGCGTAATTCTGAAAGGTGGTATCGCATTTGATGAACCAGGCGGCGGGAGCGCTCGGAAAGATGGTTTTCGAACTCCTGACGCGAGCGGACGACAATCTCCGCTGCCGCTGAAGGAGTGGGAGCGCGAAGATCAGCGACAAAATCCGCGATCGTGAAATCGCTCTCATGACCGATGCCGGTGATCACGGCAATTTCAGACGCGACAATCGCGCGAACGAGAATTTCTTCGTTAAACGCCCATAAATCCTCGAGCGAGCCGCCACCGCGCGCAACGATGATCACTTCAACGGATTTCACGCGATTGAAATAGCGCAAGGCCGCTACGACTTCACGCGCCGCGAACTCACCTTGGACCTGCACGGGGTACAACATCACGTGCGCATTGGAAAATCGCCGCTTCAGGATACGCAGAATGTCGAGAATGGCGGCTCCGGCGGGCGAGGTGATCACGCCGATGCAACGAGGCAGCAGGGGCAGAGGCTTTTTTCTACTTTCGTCGAACAGGCCTTCGTCAGCGAGCCGTTTTTTCAATTGCTCGAAAGCGACTTGCAGAGCGCCTGCACCCACCGGCTCAATGTGGCTGACGTAAATTTGATACTCACCACGCGGCTCATAGACACTGAGCGCGCCTCGCACGGTTACGCTAAGTCCGTCTTGCGGGCGAAACTTCAGACCACGCGCTTGATCGCGAAAGCATACACAGCGGATCTGCGATTGCGCGTCTTTCAGAGTGAAATACAAATGTCCCGATTGTGCAGGGCGGAAATTGGAGACTTCGCCTTCAAGCCAGATGTCCGGAAGAGTTCCTTCGAGGAGTTCACATATGCGCGCATTCAGCTCGCTGACTTTCCACACGCGCCGCTCGGGCATCAGATTGAAAAGATTCGCCTGGCTCATGACATTAGCGCCGGAACAAATTTACGATCCACATCAATAGGGTGAGCGCCAGACTCACGATAATGCACGTCACGATGGGAAAATAAAAGCTGCCGTTGCGACCTTGTACGACGATGTCACCGGGTAGGCGTCCAAGCCGGAATGGAAGTCTTGCGCCAAATAACAGTAATGCGCCCACTCCGACGAGGGCGATGCCAATGACGAGCAAGACCTTCCCGATTTCGCGAAGAGGATCCATCGCAGTTTATTCTACTCCGGCATCTACATGGATGGTCTTCGGCGGGAATCGATCATCCGGAGGTTAAGCGAAACATTCCGAAGGCTCTTAAACCAACTCCGAGCCCGCGAAAAAATAACTGATTTCGAAGGCGGCTGTGTCCTGCGCGTCGGAACCGTGCGTGCAGTTGTATTGAATGCTGGCTCCTAGTTCTTTGCGAATGGTGCCGGGAGCAGCTTTCGCCGGATCGGTGGCGCCCATCGCGTCGCGCCATTTGGCGATTGCGTTTTCGCCTTCGAGAACCATAACAACTACCTTGCTTGTGCTCATGAAGGTTGTGAGTTCATCGAAAAATGGGCGCTCGCGGTGAACGGCGTAAAATCCCTCGGCCTCTTTTCGGGTGAGACGCCTAGTCTTTATGGCAATGATATGAAATTTGGCCGCGTGGATACGGCTCAATATTTCGCCAGTGAGACCACGGCCCACTGCATCGGGCTTAATAATTGCGAGCGTGCGTTCTATCGCCATTCAGAGTCTCCAATCGACGACGGATTTGTTTCTAGAGGCTATTTCTTACTTTTTACTTTTTTCGGCTTGCTCACCGATTTCTTCTTTTTTGAACTCTTATTTTGTTTGCCCAACGCAGCGGCGAGCGTGTGACCAATTTCCGCCGGACTCTGCACGGTATGAATGCCTGCGGCGCGCATCGCTTTATATTTTGCCGCGGCAGTTCCCTCCCCACCGCTGATGATTGCGCCGGCGTGGCCCATGCGACGTCCGGGAGGCGCAGTTTGGCCGGCGATGAATCCGACGACCGGCTTTCGCACGTTTTTCTTGATGTATTCGGCGGCAACTTCTTCGGCGTTTCCACCGATTTCGCCGATCAGAACGATCGCGTGTGTATCAGGATCTTCATTGAACATGCGCACGGCATCGAGAAAGCTGGTGCCGATGATGGGGTCTCCGCCTATTCCGATGCAGGTGGATTGTCCGATGCCGAGGCGCGTGAGTTGGTCAACTGCTTCGTAAGTAAGCGTACCGCTGCGGCTAACGAGGCCGACATTACCTTCTTTATGTATTGAACCAGGCATGATTCCGATTTTGCATTTTCCGGGCGAAATAATGCCCGGGCAATTCGGCCCGATCAGGCGCGTTTTTGAATTCTTTAGTGCGGCGGCAACTCGAACCATATCGAGAGTGGGAATGCCTTCGGTAATGCATATGACGAGCGGTAATCCGGCGTCGGTGGCTTCGAAGATTGCGTCTGCGGCAAAAGGCGGCGGCACGAAGATCACCGAAGCATTTGCGCCAGTCGCGTTTACGGCTTCTGAGACAGTGTTGAAAACTGGAACGTCCAGATGTTTAGTACCGCCTTTGCCGGGCGTAACGCCGCCGACAACTCTCGTTCCGTAATCGAGCATCTGCTGCGCGTGAAAACTGCCCTCGCGACCGGTAAGGCCTTGCACCAACACCCGCGTGTTCTTCCCGACCAGCACGCTCATCGCGCACCTCCGGCAAGCTTCACAACCTTTTCTGCGCCGTCTTTCATGCCGTTGGCGATAGTGAAATTCAGTCCGGAGTTACGCAAAATTTCCTGACCTTGCTTCACATTGGTGCCTTCCATCCGCACGACCACTGGAATCTTGAAACGCAACTCTTTAGCGGCATTCACGACGCCGCTCGCGAGGACGTCGCAACGAAGAATACCTCCAAAGATATTCACGAAAACGGCTTTGACGTTGGGATCGCTGAGCAGAATGCGGAAAGCGTTTTTTACCTGATCTTCGGAAGCGCCGCCGCCAACATCCAGGAAATTTGCGGGACTGCCACCACTCAGCTTGATGATATCCATGGTGGCCATGGCGAGGCCTGCGCCGTTGACCATGCAACCGACGGTGCCGTCGAGTTTGATGTAGTTCAGCTTGAACTTTGAGGCTTCAACTTCAAGAGGAGTTTCTTCGTCGAGGTCACGCAATTCCTTATATTCGGGATGGCGATAGAGCGCGTTGTCGTCAAAGATTACTTTTGCATCCAGGGCAATCAGACGGCCGCCGCCAGTGACTACGCACGGGTTGATTTCGATCATAGACGAGTCTGTTTCGATGAACGCGCGATACAGAGATTGGAAAAATGGTACTGCGGCGTTGACAACTTCCTGGGCGAGCCCCAATCCGAACGCGATTTTGCGCGCCTGGAACGACTGGAAGCCGCTTGCCGGATCTATGGTCTCGCGCAGGATGGCTTTGGGGTTTTCCTTGGCAACTTCTTCGATTTCCATTCCGCCGGCAGCGCTGGCCATGAAAATTGGCGCGCCTGCAACGCGATCGACAAGGACGCTAACGTAAAGCTCGCGTTTTATGTCGAGGCCTTCTTCAATCAGGAGGCGGTGAACGATGCGGCCTTCTTCGCCAGTCTGCGGTGTCACCAATTTCATTCCAAGTATGTGCTCGGCGTGCGAGGCAACTTCGTCGGCTGACTTGGCTAGCTTTACACCACCAGCTTTTCCGCGGCCGCCCGCGTGAATCTGCGCTTTCACCACAACCACTGGCGCTCCGAGGCGTTGCGCTGCCGCGCGTGCTTCATCTTTTTTGGAAACCATTTCGCCGCGTGGGATGGGAACGCCAAATTTCGCGAGGATTGCTTTGGCCTGATATTCGTGGATTTTCATGTAGGTCCGATTGGCTCCCGACGGTCGCGTTGAATAGCGCGGATGTTTGAGTACAATGAATCAGAGAGTTTACCCGTAACTGCAGAGGCGAGCAAGTGAACCAGCGCGACAGGGAGCGGCAGTTCCGCCGGTTGCAACTTCACTTGATCGCCAGTGTACTTGCCAATTCTGCTCCGGACCTCCGACGATGAAGCCATGATCGACGAAATCTTGAAAAAAATTGACGCGGGGGAAGACCTAGCGCGCGCGGAAGCCGACGGCGTGATGGAGCAAATTCTCTCTGGCGCTGCCACAGACGCGCAGATAGTAAAGCTGCTGAGCGGGCTGCAGCTCAAGGGTGAAACGGTGGACGAGTTGGTCGGTTTTGCCACCGCGATGCGCCGGCACGCAACGAATATTTTCCCCAGTAATTATGTGCGCCACGGTGAGCCACTGGTCGACACGTGCGGCACTGGAGGCGATGCCAAAGGCACATTCAACGTATCGACTGCGGCTGCGTTTGTCGTGGCTGGCGCTGGCGTGCGTGTAGCGAAACATGGGAACCGCTCTCATTAGCTCGAAATGCGGATCCGCTGACGTGCTTGAAGAATTGGGCGTGCGAATCGATATGGCTCCCGAACAGGTGGCTCGGTGTATCGATGAAATCGGAATTGGTTTTCTGTTTGCACCGGCGATGCATGCAGCCACTCGCCATGCGATGCGAGCGCGCCGCGAAATGCGGGGCCGCACAGTTTTCAACTTGTTGGGGCCACTGACCAATCCGGCCGGAGCGTCCGTGCAGGTGGCGGGCGTCTATCAAGCTAGCTTCACCGAGCTAATGGCGCGAGCGCTGGGCGAGCTTGGCGTAAAACGCGCATTCGTCGTGCATGGCACGGATGGTTTGGATGA
Source organism: uncultured Acidobacteriota bacterium (assembly GCA_963838475.1). Taxonomy (GTDB): domain Bacteria; phylum Acidobacteriota; class Terriglobia; order Acidiferrales; family UBA7541; genus Palsa-295. The sequence continues at coordinate 1,211,495 of CAWIRJ010000001.1, read as the reverse complement.
AATCTCCATTGGCGGCGAAACTTGTGTGGTCGAACTGCGAGATGGCGCCGTGCAGAGTTACACCGTAGTGCCTGAAGATTTCGGGTTGCCACGTGCTTCGCTGGAAAATATTCTGGGTGGAGATGTTAAGCACAACGCACAAATTATTCATAAAGTGCTCGGACGCGCGTCGCTTAAGCACGAGCACGGGCCGCGCCGTGACATCGTTTGCGCAAACGCGGCGGCTGCCCTAGTGGCATCTGGCCGTGCTTCGGATTGGCTTGACGGCGTGCGGATGGCGGCGGAATCGATTGATTCTGGCGCGGCGCGGGAGCGGCTGGAAGCCCTCGTTGCGTTCTCACAATCCGCGTCGGGCCAGGCAAGGCGATCCGCGCCGTGATTTAGCTTTGAGCCCGTGACTTAGTGAATGGGACGAATCACTAGCGTGGAGGGATCCGCGGACACCGAGACATCCAAATCGAGTAGGATGTGATTGCCGCCAGCGCTGACTGGTGGATAGCAATTACCGTCTGGATTATATGTGAGGCTGCAACGACTCGTAAGATTGCGGCGTCGCGGCGACTGGGCGAACTGCCAGACGCGTGCGCCGGAGAATCCGCTCTGCGCGGGAGGCGGAGGATTTTTCCAAGTCACGCATCCGGGCGAAGGCGGGCACTCGTCGTTGTAAACGAAATACGCCGTGATGATGGGCAAGCGCTGGTGGATGTCATCCGCCGTGGTGATCGTTTGGCGTTTACCTTCCTTTACTTTTATCCCCGAACAGTAAACTCCCGCGACAAAACCTTTTGAACTTACGGCGGCGCTCCAGGACTCGATGTAGTGAATTTGGGAAGGCAGCATGCGGCCCCCTTCTTCAATGTCTAGATAAATTACGATGCTTCCGTCGGCTGAAAACCCATCCTGTCGCGCGGCGGCGACGGCAAGCTCAGCATCTCGCGTACCCAAATCGCTCGGATCCACGGGCGGCTTGAGTTCTTTCGACAATCGACCGTTGAAAAGCAGCAAAAAACCAAAGCCATTTTTCATCAGAGCATCGCGCTTCCGGGTCCACGGATTAGTTTTTGCGCCGGGCGGCACATTGAGCCAATAGCCGGAGAAGGTGAAATTTTTTCTTAGGTCCGACAATGCCGCATCACCGGGATAATCATTGGCGTCGAAGCCGAGATACAACGGTGCGGAATTTTCTTGGACTCGCGCGACGTTAATTTCAGATCGCGCGAAAAATGCGAGCACGAACAGAAGGCTGCAAGAAAAGAGGAGCAAGCCGGCTATTCTCGTATGCTGCGCGTGGTTCCTGGTGTTCATCAGGACTCGCCATTAGATGGTCAAAAAATTCCTGAGGAGTTGGAAACCGGCGTCGGTGAGGACGGACTCGGGATGGAACTGCACACCTTCGACGCGCAGTTTGCGGTGGCGTAAACCCATGATGGTGCCGTCCGAGGTTTCAGCGGAGATTTCGAGTGTTCGCGGAAGAGATTTTCGTTCCACGATGAGCGAATGATAGCGCGTAGCAACGAATGGTCGGGGCAGGCCACGAAAAATTGTTTTGCTATCGTGCTGAATGTCGCTGGTCTTGCCGTGCATTATTTTTTTCGCGCGGATAACGCGGCCTCCGAACGCAGTGCCGATGGCTTGGTGGCCGAGACAAACGCCGAGAATAGGCACCTTTCCTGCAAAGCGCTGAATAACTGGCACGCTGATGCCAGCTTCTTTCGGAGTGCACGGACCAGGGGAAATTATGATGCGCTCAGGATTTAGCTCTTCGATTTCGTCCAGGCTAATTTCGTCGTTTCGACGAATTTCTATCTTTTGGCCCATTTGCCCAAGATACTGCGCTAGGTTAAATGTGAAGGAATCGTAATTGTCGATGAGGAAAATCATATTTATTGCAATGAGCTGAATTGACGCTCACAACTTTCGATTCTCCGAGGTCGAGTTGTGCGCGATTTCAAGGGCCGCTTTCACCGCGCGAGCTTTATTGATTGTTTCCTGGTACTCGCGCTCCGGAACTGAATCGGCTACGACCCCTCCACCCGCTTGGATGTAGGCGCGCCCATTTTTCGCAACCAGCGTACGAAGGGCGATGCACGAATCCAGATTACCCGCGAAGTCCACATAAAGTATCGCGCCGCCGTAAAGACCGCGTCGCGTGGGCTCGAGTTCGCCAATAATTTGCATGGCTCGAATTTTGGGCGCTCCCGAAACCGTACCCGCCGGAAAACAAGCCATGAGCGCCTCGAAACAGTCTACATCGTTCCGAAGACGGCCTCGCAGACTCGACACTAGATGCATCACGTGTGAGTAGCGTTCTACGAACATGAGGTGTTCGACCTTCACCGAGCCATATTCACAGACACGGCCCAAATCATTGCGGCCGAGGTCTACGAGCATAATGTGCTCTGCGCGCTCCTTCGGATCGGCGAGGAGTTTCGATTCCTGCTCGCGGTCCTGCGCTTCGCTAGTACCACGCGGAAGGGTACCCGCTATTGGACGATAGTAAGCATCCCGACCTTGCACCTTAACGAGCATTTCGGGCGAGCTTCCGACCACCGAAACATCGTCGAGATGAAGAAAATAAAGATACGGAGATGGATTCACCACGCGAAGAGCGCGGTAGATTTCGAAAGAGTCGGTATCTGTCTGCGCCGAAAATCTTTGACTGGGAACTACCTGAAAAATATCGCCCGCGCGAATATATTGTTTTGCTTTCCGCACGGCGGCCAGATACTTGCTCTTGCTGAAATTGGACTTGAATCGCAAGGAGCTGTGTTTTCGAGATCGAGGTTGACGCGGCGTTGGACTGGCTAAGGTCCGATGCGTCTTCTGGATTTCGCGCACAGCAGCGTCATATTTCTCGCGCAGGGTGCCGGGTCCTTCGGTAAAAACATTGTGCACGATCCACAGTCGATGTTGCACGTGATCGAAAGCCACCAATCCCAGATAGAACATCATTACGCAATCGTCCAAGCCCAAGTCGTCATGGCCCGACGCTGGAATGCGCTCCACCAGACGCACCATATCGTAAGCAAAGTAACCAATTGCACCGCCCGTAAGTGGAGGAAGACCTGGAACGCGAACTGGTTTATAACGCGAGGTTAGCCGCCGCAAAATCTCGACGGGATCGCCATCGAGAGTCTTACGGCCGTGAACTGTTTCGAGCGAACAATTGTGGCCTCGCGAGCGGAACACTTCTGCCGGATTTGCCCCGGTAAACGTGTAGCGGGCTACTGTCTCTCCCCCAGCAACGCTTTCCAATAAAAAAGAATATTTCGATTTGTGGCCAAGCCGAAGATGAGCGGCTACGGGCGTTAGAAGATCCGCCGTAAAAGTTTCATAAACCGGTACGAGATTCCCCTCCTTCGCAAGTTTAGAAAAAGTAGTGAAGTTAGGCTGAATCACGACTTGGCCTGTGGGGCTCTGGCTTCGGTTCGAACAGCAGCTAGAGCGGCCTTGCGCATCGCCGCAGCTGGCGCGCGCCGGCCGACCCATATCTCCCATTGTGCGATGCCCTGCACGAGGAACATCTCAAGACCCGACACGGTTTCGATGCCACGCCGCGATGCAAGTTGCAAGAGCTTGGTTTTAACTGGGCGATAAATTAAGTCGAAGACGAGCCTGCAATTCAACTGATGCGCGGACAAAGGCGAACGTCCAGTCTTTGGATACATCCCCAGGGGGGTGGCGTTGATAATGGCGTCAAAAAATTCGCTCTTTAACCGAGAACGTGGAACCTCCTCGCCGCCGACAGCTCGTGCGAGTTTCGTCGCCTCTTTCGGCCGCCGTGCGCAAATACAGACTGAGGCGCCAGACTTCGCCAGCGCAAAGGCCACAGCTCGCGCTGAACCTCCCGCGCCTAAAATCAATACGCGACTTCGAGAAAGAGTGACGCGTTCTTGGAGTGTTCGAAGCACGCCGACGTAATCCGTATTGTACCCGTAGAGATTTCCAGTAGCGCTGACGACAACAGTGTTCACCGCACCGATGGCAGAAGCCAGCGGATCGCAACCATCAAGATAGCGCAGGATTTCCTGCTTATACGGCAGTGTGACGCTAAACCCGCGGACGCCTAACGATTTTACCGCGCCAAGAAAATCGCCCAGATCATGGACCAAAAAAGGAAAATAGACGGCATCCATCTTGCAAGCTTGGAAACCTGCGTTTTGCAGTTGCGGCGACAGGGAGTGAGCTATGGGATTTCCGATCACGCCGTACACCGAGGTTTTGCGGCTGATCCGATCTACCTGAAAGAGATTTTTCAGGATATCGAGCGACGCTTGGCCGGGCGCCGTCGCGTTCTCCACCGGGGCGTAAGTAACTGCACTACCTTGACGTAACGCCAGACATCGCAAAGGCAGAACAACATCGCCCATCGGTACGACGATGGTATTTCGTTCGCCTCGCGACAGACGGAGCAGTTTCACACCAGCGGCGAGGGAACTACAGTTTGCGGCGATTTTAATTGCATCCGGGCCGGTCTTCCAAAGAGCCGCCACAACTTGGCGTCGGTTTGCAGGATTTCTGCCGAAGAAGTGCGCCGAGGCAATCCGACGGCCGCCACCCGGGAGTACATCCAGCAGTTCCGGCGGGCACCTTGAGCTACTTTCTATTTCGAGGTCGTACCATGAGCATCCCGCTCGCACCGCCTCGGCGAGAACGAGCAGTTGTCTCGCGATCTGACCATGAAAGCGACCTCCCACTTCTCGACGGCGACAAGTAGCTATCAAAGCTGCGTCGGGCCGGTTCTTCGCGAGTCGGTGGAGGAAAGCATGAATTTCGCGCTCATTTAGAAGCCAATCAAGGCGTATTTCTACGGTTCGAGTCTGCCTAAGCGCCCGTGTAAGCTGGTTCCACATGGAACCTGAACGCTCCGCGGCGACCACAGCGCAAATTTTGTCCGTGCCTATTAATGCCATGAGGTCGACTCACAGTTTACCGGGCTAGTTTAACGGCTCTGCTCTTATCCGTGAGTATTAATCGGTTCGAAGAGAACCAGACTGGTTTGAACAAACCGCGCCGCGCGACCTGCCCGTAAGTACAGGTAATTCAGGCTTCTATCACGTGGTGCACAATGTGTAAAGCGTCGGCGACCATTGTGTTGACGGGGTCTAGTACGTCTATTACAGTCAATTCATCGACATTACTTCGGGGAGCCCCCCGCTGCAGGGGCCTGTGATTCAAAGGAGCAAGCGTTATGCGTGGGAAAATTGTCCTTGCCGGTTTAATTCTTAGCCTATCCGGCGCAGTAGCGTCGGCGCAAGATCAGACAGCGGTGCCCATACGGAACGACCTGTATTGCTCGGGCACGGTCTCGACTGAGGCTGTCCCGCACGATACCTTCGTAATTACCGGCGAAGGCTCAAACTACAAGGTGACCTTCCAAGAGGGCGATTACGTCTATGTGAATAAAGGCGCTAATCAAGGCGTAAAAGTTGGCGACGAGTTCTCCGCGATACGACACACTGAAGACGCCGTTAAGACTGAATGGACCAAGTGGCAATTTCTGATTCTTAGGAAAATGGGAACACTGTGGGAGGACGAAGGGAGAGTCAGAATAGTGGTCGTCCATCCCGACACGTCGATCGGACAGGTCGAAAAGTCCTGCCAGTACCTGCAGCGCGGCGATATTCTTCTGCCGTTTGCTGAACGGCCCGCGCCGCCGCTTAAATCCGAGACTAACTTTGATCGGTTCGCACCCCCCTCGGGGAAGGCGACGGCCATGATCATCACGGGCAAAGGCTACCTTTCGGAACTTGGCTCCAATGATGTGTTTTATGTCAATCTAGGCAGCGCACAGGGAGTAAAAGTAGGCGACTATTTCCGAATCTTCCGTTATACAGGCACCGAGCATGAATACGCTTATCAAACGAAGGATTTCGCGTTCGATGTGGATGCGTGGGCGGGAGTGTATGGATTTGGAAGCGTGCCGGCAAAATATAAATGGGATAACACGCCGCGCGAAGTTATAGGAGAAGGGATCGTTGTGCGGACCGCTCCGAATTCCTCGTCCGTCCTGCTGACGTTTTGTTTGCGCGAGGCCTACGCAGGCGATTATGTCGAGATCGAATAGTTAATCTGCTTCTTGTTTTGGAAGAGAAGGGAAGTCCGCCTCGCTAAAGACTTCGGCAGTGAAAGTTTGAATTTGGGTGTCTGCATCTTTCCAGGCGTTTTTGGAAAGACCTGCCTTTACACAGGTTTCTTCCAGAAATCGTTCGGCATTCCAACGGAAATGCCTAGCAACTTGCGGTAAAAGCACTCCTCGCTTCCATCCGCAACTTACAATCAGGCCATGTCTTCCGGGCTCAATTTCTTGCCGGGTTGCGTCGACCGGCTGCGAAAGCACTGAAAGCTCTATTTCGATACCGGGGAGTTCGTCGATGCGAACGGCTTCAAATCGCGGATCTTCAAGTGCTGCCGATTTCGCGCAACGCGCGATGACTGAGGCGAGAGAGTCCTTAGACGGGAGCTGGCCCACACAGCCTCGCAATCGCCCGCGATAGTGCAAAGTGACGAATGCGCCAGCTGGACGCCGCAACGCCTCATCATTCGAAAACTTCTTCAGAGATTCACCGCTCTGAACGGCCTTGATTACGGCTTGGCGTGCAATTGCCAGAAGCGAACGCTTTTCGGAACTACCGAGTGAGGACATCCTGAGGTTTTTCTTGAGGCTCAACGATTACTACGCCGCGACGTCGCTGCTGAACACGGAAATTAATCTGGCTCCAAAACATCTGAAAGTAATGCACAGCAGACAGGATTGCACTGGCAACCACTAGCCAGAGCAGCGTGATGCCGAGGGGCTTCAGGGCCGGATGTTTTGCCGTTAAGATCACGGCGCAACCCGCGAGCACCTGCAAAATCATTTTCGTTTTGCCCAGTGCTGAAGCGGGAATAATTAATCCTTCTGATGAAGCGATGTCGCGCAAACCCATCACGACGAATTCGCGGCCGATAATGATTACGACCATCCACGCAGGCACCAAACCCATTTCTACCAGTGAAATGAAAGCTGCGGAAATCAGAAGCTTGTCGGCGATAGGATCCAGCAAGATTCCGAGAGTAGTTACTTCGCGGCGCTTCCGCGCGATGTAACCGTCCATCACGTCGGTAGCCGCAGCCACCAGCAAAATCAGCACACCCCATACTTCAAAGTGGATAGGAAGACCGTCGATATCCCAATTAGGCTGGCGGGTCAACAAAACGACAACCAATAGCGGCACGAAAAAGATTCGAAGGGTTGTGAGGCTATTTGGCAGGTTCATAGCTATGTATGAAGAGCCTCGGCTGGCTTTCAACAGCCACCGTCGCTCAACTCACTATAGTCTTGCAAAAGTAGCGAGTCAACGCCTCGGATTCAGGAAAAGAGGATTGGTTCCAAGCGTTTGCATACGGCGTTTGGCCTGGATTTCTGTGGAAATCCTTGTGGAAAAGGCGCATGCCTCAGGCGCTGAAAATAGCATTCAACTGGTGCCGGTCAAACGCTACCGGGAATCTCAGAGCATTGTAAGGCAATGACAATAAATGCCTTAGGTTCGTCAGGTACATTCTACTAGCGCCGTCGTGGAGCGAATCGCGCAATATTAACCGTCGATAGAATTTGCACAGGTTTGAAGCAATTTGTGCGCTAAGCGCCACTAAGAATTGGAGTTGGCAGCGTTGGTCATTCTGGCATTCAAACTTTTAGCACCATAGTTTTGTCGTGGAATCCACCGAAACATTATGATTTCCAGCTAGCGATCGTGACGAGAGCAGGTGTTTGCGTACCCGTCTTCGGTTTTTCCAAATTAATTTTGGGGAGGAGGGGAAACAAAATCTTCCAGCCGACGAGCGAGTGATTCAGGAAGCTCAGCTTCAATATCCATATGCCCATCCAAGACTTGAGACTGCAGCACACGTCCGCACGCGTGCACGAGCGAAAGATGGCGGCCATCCGAAACAGGAATTCGCAAGTGCAAATGAACGAGAGGATCGACCGGCATCATCGTGTCGATGCGAACCAGAAGTTCGTCGAGCCCTGCGCCTGTGACCGCGGACGTAAACACAGCATTCTCCCGCCTTTCGTTTGATTTCTTCAGCGCGGCGAGATCATCTTCCGAAAGCTGGTCAGTCTTATTGAATACATTCAACCGGGGACGATCTCTTACACCGAGATCGTCGAGAACCTTTAAAACGTCCGCATCGTGTTCGGCGTGATGCGAGTTAGAAATATCCGAGACATGAATGATCAGCGCGGCTTCTTGAACTTCCTCGAGCGTAGCGCGAAAGGCGGCAATCAGATCAGGAGGAAGATCTCGTAGAAACCCTACGGTGTCGGATAGTAGAACCTTGCGCCGTGATGGCAGCCGTAGAGCACGCACGGTCGGGTCCAGGGTGGCAAACATCTGTGGCGAGGTCAGCACGTCGGCATGGGTGAGCGCGTTGAATAACGTGGACTTTCCGGCGTTTGTGTATCCGACGAGAGCAATCATTCCGAGTGGTTGCGCGTGACGCGCTTGACGACGCGTGGCACGCTGCCGGCGGACCGTTTCGATCGATTCCTGAATCTTCCGCACACGGTCGCGTATGCGGCGCCGGTCGGTTTCCAGTTTTTGCTCGCCAGGCCCGCGGGTTCCGATTCCGCCGCCGAGTCTGGAAAGTTCTTCACCCCGCCCAGTCAGCCGCGGCAGCAAATAATTCAATTGCGCCAGTTCAACCTGCAATTGGCCTTCCCGAGTGCGCGCGTGGGTGGCGAAGATGTCCAGAATTAGTTGGGTACGATCGATTACTCGGCGGCCGACTCCTTTTTCAAAGTTGCGAAGCTGGCCAGGAGTCAAATCATGGTCCACAATCACGAGCGGAACATGACGCATTTCCGCTTCGACGCGGATTTCTTCCAGTTTGCCGCGGCCGACCAGGGTTGCTGGATCGAGCGCGTCGCGGACTTGCAACAAGGAGCCTTCAATCTTGGCACCGGCGCTTTCCGCCAGTTCCTGCAGTTCCTCGAGCGAATCTCGGCCCGCCGCGGTTGGATCGCCTGCACGTCCGCGCGGCGCTTTCTTTAAACCAACGCCGACGAGCAATACGCGTTCGCGATTGTCAATTAGTTGCGCGGTTTTCATTCGATACGATCGTCTGGATGAACACAGGAGCTTGGAGGACTCACAATCATCGGACGCTCATTATACGCTGCCGACTGATGTGCGCGAAATGCGGGAGAAACATTAACGGTGTACGGGCGCCGATGCTGCCAAAATTACAGGGGAAAGAAACTCGTCAAGCTCTCGACGATCGGGCCGAAATTCAGGATCCCGCGTGGTCTTGTCCATCCACCCCAGGCAGACGAGCCACGCTACCTCGGACCATTTTTCAGCCGCTGACGCAGAGAAACCCACATGGCGAAAAACGCTCATTATATGAGCACGCCGTTTCGTTTCAATCGCTGCAACGCGGCTGGCAACGCGGTTATCCTGGCGCGACCAAGCGTATAGCGCGGCTTCCAATCTGGCACGCCCCGGGTCAGCGCACCGAGCGATGAAATGAGCCCAGCGCGCAGCCGCTCCGGAGCGGAGGTCCGCTGCCTCTTCCAACCAACGAACCTCTTCCGCTTCCCAACGCAGCAACATGCATGCGAGCAAGTCTTCACGATCTTTGAAATGCCAATAACAGCTCCCCTTCGTTGCATGCAAGTTTCGCGCGAGGGTTTCCACTCGAACGGCTTCAACACCGTGCGACGCGAGCTGAGAGAAGGCTGCGCGAATCCAATCCTCAGGCTGGAGCGGCGAAGGTCGAAGTGGGGTAGCTGTCGCCATCTGTATTCGGGTCTTTGCTTAGGAGATACCCAAAAGGGTTTTGAGGTCAAGTCGTATTGCGTTACTCGCGGAAGGACCTGTGAGTCGATTCCAACACGCAGGCCTTTCGTATAGAATTGCTCGATTACACGAGAGAGAAATAGGCCACCGTGCACCGCGCTGGTGGAAATTAAACCTAGAGGGAAAAGATGATCCTCGACATTAACGGGATCCAAAAGATTCTGCCGCATCGCTATCCGTTCTTGCTGGTCGATGCCATAGAAGAAATGGAACGGTGGAAACGAATTGTTGGAATAAAGAACGTTAGTATCAACGAGGGGTTCTTTCAGGGCCATTTTCCAGGTCAACCTATCATGCCTGGTGTGCTGATTATCGAGTCGATGGCACAAACAGGCGGGCTATTGTTGCTCCAGGAAGTGAAAGACCGGGAGAAGAAGCTGCTTTATTTCGTGGCGATCGATAACGCCCGTTTTAGGCGGCCCGTAATTCCCGGAGACCAATTGCGCGTGGAAGTGAATGTGCTTGCCTGGCGCGGAACTTTCTGCAAGCTGGAAGGTAAGGCTTCTGTAAACGGAGAGCTGGCGGCTGAGGCTACGCTTATGTGCAAAATGGTAGATCTGGAGACCGATGTGAATCCCGCTGCAGATTCTGGTGAAAAGCCTCAATGAGCGAAATTGATGGGCGGGCAGAGGTTTCGTCCTCGGCACGAATTGGACGCAATGTCAAAATTGGCGCTTTCGCGGTATTGGCCGGAGAAGTTGAGCTGGGCGAAAATTGTATTGTTGACCACCATGCCGTTATACATGGTCCCGTACGTCTTGGCCGCGACAATCATGTTTACTCATTTTCTGTCATAGGTGGGGATCCGCAGGATTTAACTTACAAAGGCGAGCGCGTGTCTCTAGAAATAGCGGACTCAAACGAATTTCGCGAGTTCTCCACTGTGAACAGGGGTACCGTGAAAGGCGGAGGCGTGACGCGGGTTGGCAGCCGCAACCTTATCATGTCTTACGCTCATATTGGCCATGACTGTTTGATCGGGGATCACACGATATTCGTAAATGGAGGCACGCTGGCAGGCCATGTTACCGTCGAGGACTACGCAACTATCGGCGCGTTCTGCCCGGTGCAGCAATTTTGTCGCGTGGGAAAATACGCTTACATCGGCGCGCACACCGTGATTACGCAGGATGTCCCTCCATTCTCGAAAGTGGTGTCACCGCGGGACTCTCGATGTTACGGTGTGAATACGATTGGGCTTGAACGCCAGGGATTTTCCACCGAGCGCATTGAAAATATCGAGAAAGCCTATCGTTTGCTACTACGGTCAAAGCTGAACACTTCTCAGGCGGTTGAAAAAATGCGTGAAACCCTTGCCGGCTCCGAGGACGTCTTATCACTAATTCGATTCATCGAATCGGCCGAGAACGGCCTGGTCAAGTAGGAGCCGTGGCCGCTCTTTCAGGAAATAACACATCCGGTTGGGGCTTAATTGCAGGTAACGGAGATTTTCCCTTCTTAGTTCTCGAAGGCGCGCGAAGTCGCGGCATCGAAATGGCCGTGATCGCGATTCGCGAAGAAGCCTCGCCGGAACTAGAGCGCGTCGCGAAACGGTTACATTGGGTGAGCCTAGGCGAACTTAGCCGGACGATTGAGTTGCTGCATCAGGAGGGTGTGAAACAGGCAGTAATGGCCGGGCAAGTGAAGCATAACAAAATTTTCAGCGCCATCCGGCCCGATTGGCGTCTTGCAAAATTGCTTTTTTCGCTACCGGCGAAAAATACGGATTCATTGATCGGAGCTATCGCGCGCGTGCTGGGAGAAGAAGACATCGAGCTCGTGGATTCTACAAAATTCCTCGGGCCGCTTTTGCCGGCTCCGGGGGTTTTGACGCGACGTGCACCGGATAAATCGGAAGCTGCGGATATTGCTTACGGACGCAAGGTGGCCCGGCAAATTGCTGGGCTGGACCTAGGACAAATGGTGGTGGTTCGCGATTGCGCCTGCGTTGCGATCGAAGCCATGGAAGGCACGGACGAAACGATAGAGCGTGCGGCACGGATTAGTTGCGGGCGAAAACTGGTGATAGTAAAGGTGAGCAAGCCGGCACAAGATATGCGATTCGACGTTCCTGTGATTGGGCTGAAAACGATTGAAGTAATGTGTCGCTCGAACGCCACTGCGCTGGCGATTGATGCTGGACGCACTCTCTTGTTCGATCGCGAGGAATTGATTCGCGCAGCAGACGATGCCTCAATTGCGATCGAGGCATTTGCACCTGAGGAAAAATTGACCCGGGTGTCGACGGAGAAACCGTCAGAGAAAAGGAAGCAGTGAACGATAAGCCTGCACGTGTTGCTGTCGTCGGTGCCGGCGAGTTCGGCCGGAACCACGTACGAGTGTGGCGTGAACTCCCAGGTGCGGAGCTTGTGGGAATTGTAGATGCCAATGCTGAGCGCGCAAAAACTGTGGCCGCTGAATTCGGCACGCGCGTAATTCCCGACATTCAATCGCTAGCGGCGGAAGGTGTGCAGGCTATCAGCCTAGCGGTGCCGACGAAAGAACATGGGCGCATCGGTTGCCAACTCTTGAGAGCCGGCCTCGATGTGCTGGTGGAAAAACCTATCGCAACCTCTATAAAAGAAGCGGACGAACTGATTGCGGCCGCCTCGCAAGGCCGTCGTATCTTGCAAGTGGGCCACGTGGAGCGCTTCAATCCTGCCGTAACTGCAGTACAGAAAATTGTCTCGCGTCCGATGTTTTTCGAAGTGCACCGCTTGGGTATTTTTACGCCGCGAAGTCTCGATATCGATGTGGTATACGACGTGATGATCCACGACCTCGACATAGTCCTTTCCCTGGTGGACTCGCCGGTCATCGATTTGAAAGCGGTAGGGATACCGGTGATGACCGACAAGGTCGACATCGCTCAGGCTCGCATCGAATTCGAAAATGGGACGGTTGCTAATTTCACCGCCAGCAGAGTTTCCACCGAACGCGTCCGCAAGATGAGATTCTTTCAGGAGCATGAGTACGTTTCGCTCGATTTCACTCGGCAGGATGTGCTGCGCGTGCGCGTTGAATCCGGCGGTCTCCAACCTGAGATTAAATTTGAAAACGTCCCCACGACGCGCGAAGAGCCTTTGCGTGCAGAGCTACATGGATTTCTTGAGTGCGTTCGCTCACGGCGTCAACCAGTAGTTGATGGCGCGGCGGGCCAACGCGCTCTGGAGCTGGCAAATCGCGTGATGGCTGCAACCATTGAGCACGCGCGACGCGTCCAACTTGTTACATTCGCTCCACAGGATGTTCGATGATTCCCCGGACGCTGGTCCCGACCGATGTGCGTCCTTTTACCGACAACGGGGATAAGAGGCCGCCCCGGAGGCTGTCCACTTATATGGACGACCGAACGGTTGTGCCTTCTGAGTTGTCCGATCACGCGGCCCCTCTTGACGGCAAGACGACGATCCCTGCGCATCTTCCGCTCGGCGTTCTGGTTGATCGCACGCTTGTTTCCCGTTCGATGCCCGCCAAGGCATTCGAAAGCTTCGGCCCCATCACCGAATATCCTTCGATCGATATTTTGGATTCACGTGTGGTGGTGCCTGCCTATGTAGAACCACCCGAGCAGCGCGACATAGAAAGATTCAACAAGCCACAGCAAATGACGGCGGAACTCCGCGAACTTGTGGAGCCGGATATTTTCAATACCGGCGAAGCAAACCTGCTCGTCGAACCGGAAGAAAAGCGCGACGCGAAAGAAGATCTTATTACCAGAGCACTTTCTATCGCGTTTCATATCGGCTTCATCATTTTTTTGATTTTCTTGCCTAAACTTTTTCCGCCTCACATTCCTACATCGGAAGAAACGTTAGCGGCAAGCAAGGAGCTCGGTGTTGTGTACTTGCCGCCGGATGTGCCTTCAGTGTCGAAGGCTCCGCCTTCGGAGCCAGGGCCGAAAGTTCGCATCAGCCCGAAGACACTGAATCGTGCTGCGCCGCCGCGGCCGGAATCGCACGCCATCGAAGCGCCTCCCGCATCAAGTCCCGAAAAGCCGCCAACGGATTTGCCTTCCGCTCCTGTTCCGCGCACTTCGACAAATTCAGCAACGGCCAAGTAGCGCCACCGACAAACTCAACGCCGCCGTCACAGCTTCTGCTACCCAGCCAGCCACAACCGAAAGCCGGGACTCAATCTAGGTCTGCCGAGTTCTTCGCCGGATAAACAACTGCGGGATCAGATTCGAGATTCAATAAACCGCTCCGGCAGTGTTACTTACGGCGACGAAGGATCCGGCGGTTCTGGAGGAGGGGGCGCAGGTCGAGGAGGTGGTGGTCACGGAGTGGGCGACGGCGCCGGCATGACTATTCTTAGCGATCTGCAGGGCTGGGATCCTAAGAGCTATATGAACCGACTTCACGCGATCGTCATGAGGAACTGGACCGCAGTTCTTCCTGAATCCTATTACATGGGAGATAAAGGAATCGTCGTGATTACATTTACGATCAATCGTGACGGCACTATTCACGTTGACGAGCCGATATTGGATCGAACTTCGGGCAAGGAAGCCCTCGACCGTGCGGTGATGGCCGCCATCCGTTCATCGGTTCCCTTCGAGCCATTGCCCCCCGAATATAAGGGTGACTCCCTCCAATTGCGCGGCGCTTTTTTCTATAATATTCAACCTAACTCCGGGCAGTAACACCGAAGTGAAACTCAATCGCACGCAAATTACTGGGGCGCTGCTTTTGGCAGCAGTGGCACTACTTTGGCTGCTGTGGCGTTTCTGGACTGTCTCTAGATGAGCGCGCTGGCTCCTCTAGTCGTCATCATCGGCCCAACCGCTTCGGGCAAATCTTCGCTCGCGATCTGGCTTGCCGAACGGTTAAATGGCGAAGTGCTCGTTTGCGATTCCACCCAGGTTTACAAGTATTTCGATATCGGCACGGCCAAAGTGCCTTTGAGCGAACAGAGTGGGATCGCGCATCACCTGGTGGACCTTTGCGAGCCCGAGCAAATTTTTACTGCCGGTGAATATCGCAGAAGGGCTTTGCAGGTTCTCGACGAAGTAACTCAACGCAAGAAATTGCCAATCTTGACGGCGGGCACGGGTTTGTATCTCCGGGCATTGCTCGAAGGGTTGTCGGATGCGCCGGAACGATCTGAAGAATTACGCGCACGCTTGCGTGAGAAGGCCGGGAGGCGCGGGCCGGAACATCTTCATCGCATTCTCACGCGTTTAGATCCGGGAAGCGCTTCCCGAATCGGACCTCGCGACACACAGAAAGTTATTCGCGCGATTGAAATGCGGATTCTTGCCAAAAAGTCGGTTGACGAAATCCATGTTGAGGGACGCCGTAGCCTGGAAGGCTACGCTGTAAGAAAAATCGGGCTATCGCCTCCGCGCGATGCACTGTACGCAACAATTGAAAAACGAACCGAATCGATGATTCGGGACGGCTGGCTTGATGAAATCAATCGGCTCACATCAAAAGGCATCGCCACAGATGCTAAACCATTTCAATTTATCGGTTATCCCGAACTTCGAGCTCATCTGAAGGGGCAATTGACGATGGAATCTGCTGTACAAAAAATTCAGCAGGCCACGCGGCAATTCGCCAAGCGGCAACTCACTTGGTTTCGAAAAGAGCCTGCGGTTCACTGGCTCGCAGGATTTGGCGATGACCCGAAGATTGCGGCAGCCGCCTTGGAATTTCTTAAAAGTTCTCACCCATGAAGTTTCGGGAATCGACATTGCCGCATTCAATCACGGCTGCTAGCATACCCGCGCTATGAATCACACAAGGACTCATCTGCCGCAAAACGAGATCCGAAAGATTCTGCGCCTGTTGAAAAGTCGCGAGGCGGAGATGGTGGGGATGCTGGGGTCGTTCGTGCGATGCGAATCGCCGAGCCACGATAAAAGAGCAGTCGATCGTTTCGGTGAAATGGTTGCAGCCGAATGGAGCAAGCGCGGGGCGAAAGTGCGAGTTCTTCCGGTCGCGAAGCTCGGCAACTTGTTGCGCGCAGAAATCAATCTTGGGACTGGATTTCGAACCAAGCAGCAAATAATGGTATTGGGGCATTTGGATACCGTATATCCGCTCGGAACCCTCGCGAAAACTCCATTTCGGGTTTCTGGCGGACGCGCCTGGGGTCCTGGAACTTTTGATATGAAAGGGGGACTGGTCCTCGCTCTTTTTGCTGCGGACGCGTTGAAATCAGCCGGAATCACGCCGGCCAAAAGACTCGTGTTTTTGTGGACTTCGGACGAAGAAATTGGCAGTCAAAGTTCACGGCGAGCAATTGAAACCGAAGCGCTCAGAAGCGATGCGGTGCTGGTTTTGGAACCATCGTTCGGCCGCGGTGGCCGTTTAAAGACGGCGCGCAAAGGCGTAGGGACTGCTGAAATCATAGTAACCGGACGATCCGCCCACGCCGGAGTAGATCCCGAGAAGGGTGTGAATGCAGTCCAGGAGCTTGCTTTACAAATCGAACGGTTGATGAAGCTCAGCAATCGCGGCCGTGGAATTTCAGTGCAAACAACGGTTGTGTCGGGGGGCACAGTGTCCAACGTGATTCCTGAGCATGCTCACGCAGAAGTAGACATTCGTTTTTCACGGGGTGTCGATGGACCTCGGCTCGATCAAAAACTGCGAAGTTTGCGCCCGATTACAAAAGACGCCCAAGTGGAAATCCGAGGAGGGACAAATCGTCCACCACTTGAACGAACTGCGGCTGTCCAGGCGCTATTTCGACACGCACAGAGTTTGATGCGCGGTATGGGACTGCCGCTCGGTGAGGCTTCCACGGGCGGCGGCTCAGACGGAAATCTTACCGCGGCGCTTGGCGTGCCTACTCTCGACGGACTAGGTGCAGTTGGCGACTTCCCGCATAGCCCGCGCGAGCACATAATTATCCGCGCGCTACCGGAGCGCGCGGCGTTACTCGCTGGATTGTTTGCAACTCTATAGCGCTAAGAATTTTATTGAACTACGTGGCACGATGAGATGATCCGCACTAGCGAACGTCTTCGTGCCGCAGGTAGGCAATTGTCTGCTGCTGGAGGTCGGAATAATCGGAATGCAATGTATCGCGCACGGCATCTTCGGTGGAAGGCGCGGAACCCACTCGATCGAGCAATCTATTTACGTCGTCCATTCCTCCTGCCTGGACGATAGATTCCACCACCGCCAGTGACCACGAGTATGCCATTGCCGCGGAACTGGAGGAGAGTCCCATCCACGAACCTTCCAGCGCTCCAAGAGTCGGTACCAATCCCTGATTTGCTTCGTCCAGCAATATGCCCACGCCGGTAGTTCGTCGTCCTTCCATGTATTGCGCGACACCTTCCTGAAGCCATGTAGGTGCGCGACCGTGCGATTTCTGGCCTACGAAACTGTGCGTGAGTTCGTGCTTCAACACTCGTCCCAGTTCGGGGGTCACGCTGGTCAGTCCCTGGACCGGAATACGTATGCGGCCGTCGTTAATGGCTCCGGCCCAACTCGGTGCCCGAGTAATGTCGGCAAATGATTGCTCGGTGTAAAGGATGACGCCAATCTGCTCGGGCGGACTGAAATCGAGCTGCGACTCCAAGTCTCGAAAATCTTCTTCCAAGGTATGGAGGATTCCGCTCGCGAGGTTGGGAGTCGCGTTGCCATTGTATTTGAGAGCGAAATGGACCGTTTCGCCTTCGCGATAGCTCTCCTCTTCGGCCTCATCACGCTCCGCTTTTGCAAGAGCGCTCTCAACTTCCGGATCAGGGCGCAAACGCTGCGCGAGTTTCCATTCATCCACAGCCCGATCCATCTTGTTCGCGCCGTAATAAGCCCATCCCATTAATTTTGCGATATCGGCAGCCGAGGGGCTCGAATCGGGCATAACACGACGCGCGTGCTCCAGATTGTCCAAAGCGGTTGTGAATTGGTTTTCGCGCAAGTAGAGAACGGCCAAGTTCAGCAGCAGTCCAAGATTATCGGGAGCAAAAGACAGAGCCTGGCGATAATGATCGATTGCTGCATTTGTGTCGCCCTTGCTCACTAAAAACTGAGCGGCCGCGTAATGAGTAGCCGCTACTTTTTCGATTGCGGCGGCGCCCCCCGATCGCGCGTTGTTTTCAAGTTCGGCTATATAACCAAAATCGATCGAGTTGTCGTGGATGGTGAGGCGCGCGACATCGTCGTATCCGCGAACGGGATCAATTTGGGGAGCGGAAACGGGCGGCGCAGAAGCTTTGGACTCCGCAGAAGAGAAGGAAAAATTGTCATGATCGATTCGGGCTACGATGGATTTGGGAATGGACATCTGGCCCGCCGGGGTTTCGTACGTTATTCTTTCACCGTCTTCGACGACGTTGGAGGCGACAATCCTGCGGCCATTTTTCAGGACAATGGTATCTGCGTTCGCGGATGAGACCACGACTACTAAGAAGAGAGCGATGAATGCCGTCTGGCGCACATCATTATTTTAACAAGCCATTTTGTTTAGGCGTGTCATCGCTTGCCGCTCCGATGCTCTAAGTTGTACAGTCAAATGAGTGCAACAAAAGACCCCAGTTTCGCTAGGCCTTCTCCTATTGGCTGCCTGCTTTGCTGTTCAGATTTCTGCGTGGCTTTGCTTAGCGCAACGGTCTGCGAATGCCGCGAATACCGCCAATTCGATAAATTCTGCAACGGAAGATCCCCGTGTGCTTTATCAAGGGCTCGACGAGCTGCGTCCGGATGCTGCTCATGTTTACCCCGTCCACGATTTGCATTTGAGACGCGACGTCATTAACTTTACCTTCACCGAAGGCAAACTTGCCTTCCTACCGTCCATCAGAGGCCACATGACCGGCGCAGTATTTACGGGCCGCGGCCACGTTTTAGCTACGCCTCGCGATCCCGGCGAACGTCGCTCTCTGGCGCAATTTGTTGGAGTCCCCATACTCGATCAAACTTTCTCGCGCGCTTACCTTCGCTTTACCGATGACACCGCCGCTGAAATCGAGGAGCAATTGAAATCTGGCGGGAGCGAAGAAGCCGCTGATCCGCATTTTGCGGAAACCTGGAACTCCGCGGTTGCCGCTATGGCGCCCTCACAATCTTTGCGAATCATGCTCGATCTGCTTTCCGCTGAGCCATCGCCTTTCTTCTACGCGATGTTGGTGGGTGATTCAGTGGGGGCATTCGACGTTATGGTGGACCCACGACGCGATGAAGAAGTTTTGATAGGTCAACCGCGCATCAATAATGGCGTGCCGTTTTACGACGTTTGGGCATCTTTCCGATCAGAGAATGCTCCGCCCGCACCGGTAGAATCATTTGCCCCTCTCGATTATCGAATCGATTCAACTATCGGAACCGATCTCTCACTGGAAGGCGAGACCCGAGTTCATCTGAAAACGATGCGGTCTGGCGACCGTATAGTTCCGCTGGAGCTCTCTCACAAATTGGCTGTAGAGAAGGTTCGTTCCGAAGACGGACAAACGCTAGTTTTTTTTCCGAACGACGACTTGGGGCGCCGTGATGTTCTCCGTCGTGGAAATGACGCAATTTTTGTTGCTCTGACAGCCCCGGCCCAGGCAGGGCAGGATTTTAGCTTGGACATTTCCTATCACGGCAACGTGATTACAAACGCGGGAAACGGCGTGGAGTACGTCGGCGAACACGAAAATTGGTTTCCCCATCTCACTGCCACCGAGCTGTTTGTACCTTTCGATTTAACTTTTCGCTGGCCGCGACGATTCACACTCGTTGCAACCGGAACCCGAATTGAATCGCACGAGGAGGGAGATACGAAAACCGGACATTGGCGATCCGGTGTCCCTTTTTGCGTTGCCGGATTCAACATGGGCGAGTACAAAACCGAGATTGCAACCGAGAAGCCCAAAATCCAGTTATATGCCAACAAGCAGCTCGAAGACGCAATCGCGCAACGATTGAGCGCCCACAGGCCGCCCGGGGAAATTCCTTCCCTGGATCGCCCCCCTACCAACCTCGTACCCGACACAGCGGTCGAGCCTTTGTTACCAAGCCCGGCGGCAGCGCTGAAACAGCTCGGAAGAAGGGTTTTCGACTCGATTCAGTTTTACGAAAAGCTGAATGGGCCGTTTCCTTTCGAACATCTCGACGTTGCACAGATTCCGGGATCGTTCGGTCAGGGCTGGCCCGGCTTGGTCTATCTTTCTACGTTCGCGTTTCTTCCGGCTGAAGAACAGGAGCGCGCGGGATTACAGCAGTGGGAGCAAAGCGAGGCTCGTGACTTGATGCCATTTCACGAGGTCGCGCATCAGTGGTGGGGAAACGTCGTGGGCCCCGCGAGTTATCGAGATACCTGGATCGAAGAAGGCATGGCGAACTACCTGGCGCTGCTCTACTCCGAGACTGAAAAGTCGACAAGTGATTATTTGGCGGAATGGTTGGAACACTACCGCATGATCCTGCTCACGACGGTTCCCGGATCAACTGAAACCATCAATGATGCTGGAGCATTGAGCCTGGGTCTTCGTTTGCGCTCATCGAAAACGCCGGAAGCCTACCGCGCGATAGTTTACGGGAAGGGAACCTGGGTAATGCACATGCTTCACGAGATGCTGCACGACCCGTCGGCCAAAGACGGCGACGCGCGATTCCGTGAGCTTCTTCTGTCAATGCTCGCTAAATATAAATATCGAGCTTTCACTACTGAAGATTTCCAACGTGAGGTGGAACGGCAAATGACAGCAGACATGGATTTGGACGGAACTCGGCGCATGGATTGGTTTTTCGACGAATGGGTTAAGGAAACTGGAATTCCTCACTACGCCGTAAAATTTGAGGTCAAACCTCACGGAAATGAATTCGTTGTCACAGGCCGGCTCGAACAAAGCGGAGTCAATGACCTGTTTACCGCCGCGGTTCCCATCTATGCTTCGCGGCCGGGGCCGGGATCAAAACCTGTGCGTCTCGGGATCGTAATTACCAAAGGACCGGAAACGCGCTTCCGGTTCTCTTCGCGAATCCGGCCGACCCACCTGCTGATCGACCCTCATCTCACTATTCTGTGTCAAACGAACTAGCTTGACATTTTCGCCGCCGCGCAGCTCAGCTTCCTGCTTTCGTCTAAATTTTTCGGGTTTCAACTTGCGCCAGAAGTTCTCCGGTCATATGCTATGCAGTCCAAAGAAACGGCATCTTGCTGAAGGTGAATGTGCAATTGAAATAACGAGTTATTCAATCGTTCTTTTCTTCGCAAATCGAAGCTCAAACCAATCCCGCTTCGTTCGGCGGCTCATCTGTGCGACGTCTTTAGAACCTTAAAGCGTCCTCAAGCGGTGTATAGACATCGGTATTAATGTTTCCGAGGCTTCTTCGTGGATCCTGAGAGTTCTCAGAATATAGGCGACGCGCGCGAGGCTCCCGTTCTCGAGCCCGGCCATACGCTTGCCACCGTCACCGATAAAATCAGTTCCATCGTCCTGGGCCGCGGGACGACCAAGGGCTGGATAATCGGATTCGGAATTTCTTTCGCCCTCCTAATGTTGTTGAACGTCGCGGTGACTTATCTCTTGGTAAAGGGTGTAGGAATTTGGGGCATTCGGATACCGATTGCCTGGGGCTTCGCTATCGTAAATTTCGTGTGGTGGATTGGAATCGGCCACGCTGGAACCTTAATCTCGGCAATTCTTCTTCTGTTGCATCAAAAATGGCGCACCTCTATTAACCGCTTCGCCGAAGCCATGACGATTTTCGCAGTGGCATGCGCCGGCATGTTTCCACTTCTGCATATGGGCCGGCCATGGATGTTCTATTACCTCATGCCATATCCCAACGCCATGTGGATGTGGCCGCAGTTTCGCAGTCCGCTTGTTTGGGACGTCTTCGCCGTGTCCACGTACGCGACCGTATCGCTACTGTTTTGGTTTGTAGGAATGATCCCAGACTTAGCCACGCTTCGTGATCGCGCGAAGAACCGCGCGGCACAAGTGATCTATGGCTTTCTGGCGATGGGTTGGCGCGGATCCGCTGTGCATTGGTCGCGTTACGAAACGGCCTCGTTGCTGCTGGCGGGTCTGGCAACTCCGCTAGTCGTCTCGGTGCACACAGTGGTGAGCTTCGATTTTTCCGTCGCCATCGTTCCGGGCTGGCATAGCACGATCTTTCCGCCTTATTTCGTGGCCGGCGCAATTTATTCTGGTTTCGCCATGGTGATCACTTTAGCGATTCCAATTCGAAAGTTTTATCACCTGGAAGATCTCGTCACCATGCGGCATCTGGACAATATGGCCAAGGTGATGCTTGCCACCGGAGTCATAGTCGCATACGGCTACATGATGGAGACCTTCATAGCGTTCTACAGCGGCAATCAATTCGATCGTTACATGATTATGAACCGCATGACGGGTCCATATGCTTGGGTTTACTGGATGTTGATCGCTTGCAATATCGTGATTCCGCAGGTCCTTTGGTCGCGTAAAGTGCGCAATAACATTTCCATGCTATTTATCGTCGCTTTGGTCGTGAATGTGGGAATGTGGCTCGAACGTTTTGTCATTGTAGTGGTTAGCCTGCATCGCGATTACATCCCTTCGGCTTGGGGCACTTACATTCCGACAAGATGGGATTGGGCGACATATGTCGGCACGATCGGGCTTTTCTTGACGCTGTTCTACCTTTTCCTACGCTTCTTGCCGATGATTTCGATCGTCGAGATGCGTTCGTTGGTGGAAGAAACGAACGAAGAAAGCCGGAATAAATAGGACTCGAAGATTTAGATGCCGCAAATATTTCATCACAGTACCAACGTTCTCTCGCGCCTGAGCATTTACGGCGGTGTGTTCATTGTCGCCTTGCTGGGCGCGGCTCTCTACGGAATTGAGTTGTCGCCGTGGTACACCGATGTGCATGTTTCGCGTGAGCAGCCGGTCCCGTTCAGCCACAAACATCATGCCGGGGAACTCGGCATCGATTGCCGCTATTGCCACACGTCTGTGGAGAAATCTTCCTTTGCCGGCGTACCACCAACGCAGACTTGCATGACGTGCCATTCGCAGATTTGGACTAATTCGTCGATGCTCGAACCTGTGCGCGCGAGCTACCGGGATGACAAGTCAATCTCCTGGACGCGAGTAAACGCTCTTCCCGATTTCGTGTATTTCGATCACAGCATTCATGTGAGCAAAGGCATCGGGTGTACTACTTGCCACGGGCAAATTGCCGAGATGCCTCTGACCTACCGCGCGGGCACGTTGTATATGTCCTGGTGTCTCGATTGCCACAGGCAGCCCGAAAAGTATGTGCGTCCGAAGTCTCAAGTGTTTAACCCCAATTATGAAGTACCCGCAAATCAAGAGCAGCTCGGACGACAACTCGTGAAAGAATACAAAATTCAAAGTCTGCAAAATTGTTCGGTGTGTCACCGATGACGGCTGGAAAGAGAACACTATGAGCTCGAATCCAAACACGCCTGACCGTAAATCGATCGATCTTGCCGCCGCAACCGCGAATCTTGCGCAGCACGACGGAAAGCGTTTTTGGCAGAGTCTTGAAGAATTGGCGGATACCAAGGAATACCGCGAATTCCTTGACCACGAGTTTCCTCACGATACGGCGAAACACCCAGAAGGAATCGACCGTCGCGACATCTTGAAACTCGCCGCGGCTTCTGCTGCGCTGGCTGGCCTTAGCGCCTGCACAAAATTGCCCACAGAAAAGATCGTTCCTTATGTGAAGCCCCCCGAAGAAATTATTCCCGGTAGGCCACTTTTCTACGCGACTTCGATGCAACTTGCCGGTGTAGCGACTGGACTGTTGGTTGAAAGCAATATGGGGCGGCCCACGAAAATTGAAGGCAATCCCGAGCATCCGGGAAGCCTCGGTGGCACGGACGCTTTCGCGCAAGCTTCGATATTGACTCTGTACGATCCGGATCGCTCGCAAACCGTGGTTCACGAAGGGCGAATAAGCGATTGGGATTCTTTTTCGGTAGCGATGAGTAATATGCGCGGCCAGCAATCCCCGAAGGGCGCCGGGCTGCGCATTCTTACGGAGACGGTCACTTCGCCGTCTCTTACAGCTCAGATCAACGCGGTTCTAAAGCAATTTCCGGAAGCGAAGTGGCATCAGTACGAACAGTGTGGCCGCGACAACGTACGAGAAGGTGCGAAGCTCGCTTTCGGTAAGCCGGTCAATCCGGTTTACAAATTCGATAAGGCGGATGTGATCGTTTCGTTGGACGCGGATTTTCTTACGTGCGGTGCGGGACATGTACGCTACACGCGGGATTTTTCTTCGCGACGTGCGCTGGACACACCAGCGGCAAATCCAAACCGGCTCTATGTGGTCGAATCGATGACTACTAGCACTGGAGCAATGGCGGACCACCGCAAACCGGTGCGTGCCAGCGAAATCGGCGGATTTGCTCAACATCTCGCCGCAGAAGTGGGAGTCGCATCAGCGAATGGCGGTGGAACCAATCCACAAAGTATCTCGGCGGCCTGGACTCGTGCTGTCGCAGAAGATTTGCAGCAACATCGCGGATCCTCCTTGGTGATCGCAGGCGAAGAGCAGCCAGCTTACGTCCACGCATTGGCGCATGCCATGAACGCTTCCCTCGGTAATGTCGGCAAGACCGTGTATTACACTGATCCGCTCGAGGCGAATCCGATCGACGGAATGGAATCGTTGCGCGATCTGGCGAGCGACATGAAGGCCGGAAAAGTCGATGTCCTGCTCATTCTCGGCGGCAATCCTGTTTACGACGCGCCCATTGATTTCGACTTCGGCCCCGCGCTGTTGAGTGTGAAGTTGCGCATACACTCTGGGCTCTACTACGACGAAACCGGCGAACTTTGCCACTGGCACGTTCCGGCCACACACTATTTGGAATCCTGGGGCGATGCTCGAGCCTATGACGGCACCCTTGGAATTATTCAGCCGTTGATTGCGCCGCTGTACCAGGGCTGCCATTCACCGTATGAGATTCTCGGATTGTTGGGAAACGATCCAGGGAAATCAAATCACGACGTCGTGCGCGATTATTGGGCCGGCCAGCGTCCTGAAAAAGACAAGTCGTTCGAAGATTTCTGGGAGCGGGCGTTACATGACGGAGTAATGACTGGCACAGCGCTGCCGGCGATCAGTGTTGCAGCGCGAACCGATTTTGCAAAACCGGCGAACCCGCAGAATGCAGGCTCCAACGCTGCGGCGGCTTCCGATCTCGAAATTTCATTTCGCCCGGATCCCTGCATCTTCGACGGGCGTTTTGCGAACAACGGATGGCTGCAAGAAACTCCCAAGCCAAACACACGATTGACTTGGGACAACGCAGCAATGGTCAGTCCGGGCACCGCGCAACACCTGAATGTTACAACCGGCGATTACGTGAAGCTCCAGCTAAACGGTCACGAAACGAAAGCCGGCGTCATGATTGTCCCGGGCCACGCTGACAGTTCCGTTACTCTCCATCTTGGATATGGGAGGCGAAGAGCGGGAAAAGTAGGAACCGGCCCCGGCTTCAATGCGAATTTCATCCGCACTTCGGCGGCGCCCTGGGCTGCAACTGGGTTGCGCGTCGAAAAGACGGGAGAAGAATACTATTTCGCGGTAACGCAACACCAGTACATCATCGATCGCCAGGGACAAACATCCGAAGAAGAAAGCACCGCAGCATTTCATCGCGATCTGATCCAAGTGGCGACGCTGCAGGAATTTCGTGCGAATCCACGCTTCGCCCAGGATACCCAGGAAGAAAATACGCCGGGACTTTCGTTGTATCCGGGCTTTAAGTACGACGGTTATGCCTGGGGTATGTCCATCGATCTGAATAAATGCGTGGGTTGCAACGCTTGTGTAGTTGCTTGCCAGTCGGAAAATAACATCGCGGTGGTTGGCAAGGATCAGGTGATGAGGGGACGCGCCATGCATTGGATCCGCGTGGACACTTATTTCCGCGGAGGACTCGAAAATCCGGAAATGTATTACGAGCCCATGCCTTGTATGCAATGCGAAAACGCGCCTTGCGAAGTCGTATGTCCGGTGGGCGCAACTACGCACAGTCCGGAAGGGCTGAACGAAATGACTTACAACCGTTGCGTCGGGACTCGCTATTGCTCGAACAATTGCCCCTACAAAGTGCGCAGATTTAACTTCCTGCTATTTTCCGACTGGCAAACGCCCAGTCTTTACGGCGTGCGGAATCCGAACGTCACGGTGCGCAGCCGCGGCGTAATGGAAAAATGCACGTACTGCGTGCAGCGGATCAATGCGGCGAAAATTCATTCGGAAGAAACCAACCAGACAATAAAGGACGGCGAAATCGTCACCGCATGTCAAGGAGCGTGTCCGGCTGACGCGATCGTGTTCGGCAATATCAACGATCCGAACAGCCGGGTTGCCAAACTTAAAGCGCAATCGCGAAATTACACGTTACTGGCGGAGTTAAATACCAAACCACGCACTTCCTATTTGGCGCGCGTGCGCAATCCGAATCCGGAGATTCACGAGTAACACATGAAGCGAAAAGCTATCTACGGACTGCTGGCCGAATTTGAGACGCCCGAAGAGCTTCTCGCGGCGGCGCACCGTACACACGATGCGGGTTATAAAAGCATCGATGCATTCACGCCGATGCCTGTCGAGGGTATGGCCGAAGCCGTTGGCTTTGAACACACCAAACTGCCCGCCGTGGTCTTTACCGGTGGGCTTTTAGGCGGGCTCACCGGCTTTTTTATGTGCTATTACGCGAACGTAATCAGTTTTCCGCTAAATATTGGCGGCAAGCCGTACAACAGCTGGCCTGCCTGGATACCAATTACATTTGAGCTGACCATTCTCGGAGCTGCGCTTTGCGCGGTTTTTGGCATGCTTGCTATGAATGGGCTGCCGACGCCATATCATCCGGTTTTTAATGTCGCAAGGTTTGCGCTGGCGTCGAAAGACCGTTTTTTCCTGGTGGTGAAAGCACGGGATAAGAAATTCGACTTGGTTAGAACGGCTGAGTTTTTGAAAACTTTACAACCACATGGAGTTTTTGAAATTGAAGTTTGAGCTACATCTCGACGATTCGAGGGCATTAATTGCTTGCCTGCGAAAACTTGTTTGTCTTGGCGGCATTGCAATGCTGCTAGGCGGGTGCCGGCTCGATATGCATATCCAGCCGAAATATCTTCCTTACGAGCCTAGCAGTTTCTTCAATGACGGACGGTCCGAGCGGCCCGTAGTCCCCGGCACCGTGGCGCGTGGGCAGCTTCATACTGACGAACTGCTCTACACGGGCCGAGAGAACGGAGTCGTGTCGGATAAATTTCCCTTCCCCGTGACGCGAGCGGATTTGGAGCGCGGCCGAGAGCGCTACAATATTTACTGCACTCCCTGCCACGACTATACGGGAAGCGGCGAAGGCATAATCGTGCAGCGGGGCTTTCCGCCTCCGCCGTCCTTCCACCTGGACAGTATGCGACGGGCACCAGCGGGACACTTTTTTGAGGTTATTACGAACGGTTTTGGATCCATGTACAGCTATGCCGCCCGTGTCGAACCTGAAGACCGTTGGCGGATAGCAGCGTATATTCGCGCCCTTCAACTAAGTCAGCACGCCAGCATGCAGGACGTGCCGGAAAGTGATCGAGCGAAATTGACGGAGAATCAGAGCGGGGGAGCGCACGCGGCTGGGCAACCATAATGAACGACCTGGAAAAATTTGAACCGAAACTTGACCGTATGCAACGAGGCATGGTTCTTACCGGGGCGTTCGCACTCTTGCTCTGCGCGCTTGTCGGTCTACGCGGCCCCGACGCGGCGCAACGAACTTTTCAGTCCTACTTGTTCTCTTACGTTTTCTGGATTTCCATACCTCTTGGCTGCATGGCAATTTTGATGATGCACCATTTGACCGGCGGCTGGTGGGGCTATCCCATCAGGCGGCTGCTGGAAGCAGGTACCCGAACATTTCTAGTGATGACGGCTTTATTCATCCCAATTTTGTTCGGAATCAAATACCTATACATCTGGGCGCAGTGGGCTATCGATAAACCGAGCGATCCCGCACTGCATTTCAAAGCGATGTATCTCACCAAAAATCTATTCGTCGTGCGTTCCGTGATTTATTTCGCCATTTGGCTCACGCTCGCTTACTTACTGAACAAATGGTCCTACGAACAGGATCGTACCGGAAACACACGGCTGGCTTCTGTTTTGGAGGCCTTCAGCGGCCCGGGATTAATTCTGTGGGGAATCGCCGTCACTTATTCCGCGATCGATTGGGTGATGTCTATTGAACCGCTGTGGTTTTCGACCATCTTCGGAATGCTGTTCATGGTAGTGGAGGCTTTGGCGGCCATGGCCTTCGTGATTTTTGTGCTGCGCCTACTCTCAAATACCGAACACATCAAAAAAATCGTAACGGGATCGCAATTCAACGACCTCGGCAACCTCATGCTGGCCTTTGTAATGCTGTGGGCTTATCTCTCTTTCTCACAATTTTTGATTATCTGGGCTGGCAATCTGAAAGATGAAATTCCGTGGTATATGACACGCGCTTTCGGCGGCTGGGGAGCTTTGGCGGTTTTTCTGATGATCATGCACTTCGCCGTGCCGTTTCTGCTGTTGCTCCAGCGCGGAGTGAAACGCCGGCTGCATATCCTTTCGGTTTTGACGGGCATGATGGTGGTACTGACACTGATAGATGTTTACTGGCTGGTTGTTCCCGGTTTTCTTAACGAAAGAAACGGCCCACACCTGCATTTATCTGACTTGCTCGCCGTGATCGGAATCGGTGGCATCTGGCTCGGAACATATATCTGGCAGCTTAAGAAAATGCCACTTTTGCCGTTGCACGACCCCAGGTTTGAAGGAGCGCTCCAGCATGAGCATGGAGACTAAACGGCCGGGCCAAGTTCCGCCCGCTGCGCCAACAGAGCCTTCGGAAGGATACGAGCATAGGGACGCCGATACTCGGAGTCTGCTGAAGTATGGCCTCGGGTTGGTGGTGGTCCTTGCATTGGTGTTGTTGTCGATGAAGTGGATGTTTTCGTTTTTCGCGAAATCGCAACCACTTGGGCCGCCTGCTTCCCCATTCGAGAACGCTCGTGTTCTGCCGCCGGAACCGAGGTTGCAAGCGAAGCCTCGAGCGGATTTGCGAAATTACTGCGGCGAGCAGATGGAGAAATTGGATACCTACGGATGGGTGGACCAGGACAATGGGATCGTTCGCATCCCGATCGATCGCGCCATTGATGTCACGGTTGAACGGGGTTTGCCTGCGCGCGCAGCAAGCGGCGACCAATCAAACGCTGCCACTACCGGCGATATCGTGAAGACCCAATCCTCGCCGAACGGTCCATGCGCCTATTGGATTGGCGAAGATGAATACGAGAAAGCGCACAACCCGGAAGTACGGTGATTTCACTTTCGAATTGCAGAAGGCAGGTTAGGCAGTGAAGAAATTCAGAAATTTCGTAGCGTCCGGGTCGTTGCGGGCCTGCCCGATTGCTGCGTGGATCGCGCTGACGCTACTTTCAGCGCCCGCACAGGCGCAGCTACAAGGCCCGGTGCAGGACATCGGCGTGCGCCCTGATCTCCTAAAAGACGTTGGTGTCGATCAAAAACTGAATCAATCGGTTCCGTTGAATCTCACATTTCGCGACGAACACGGCAAAACGGTTGAGCTCGCTAAATATTTCGGCCAGAAGCCCGTAATCCTATCGCTGGTCTATTACAACTGCCCGATGCTCTGCACCCAAGTTTTGAACGGCCTGGAATCCAGCCTAAAGCTAATTCCGATGAATATCGGGAAACAATTCGATGTGGTGACCGTAAGTATCGATCCAACCGAGAGGCCAATTCTAGCCGAAGCGAAACAAGCTCTTTACACCGGCCTCTACGGCCGGCCCAACGCTGCGCAGGGATGGCATTTCCTCACTGGCGACGAGCAACAAATCCGCCAGCTCGCAAACGCTGTCGGGTTCCGTTACGCATACGATCCCGACTCAAAACAGTTCGCGCATGCCAGCGCCATCATGGTGCTCACGCCCGAAGGGAAAATCTCGCGCTACTTTTATGGCATCCAGTTTCCATCTCGCGATCTTCGGCTTGGCTTAGTGGAAGCTTCCGAAGGGAAAATTGGCACACCCGTCGATCAGGTGTTGCTCTTCTGCTATCACTATGACCCGTCCACCGGAAAATATGGATTGTTGATATCGCGTCTGATTCGAGCGGCTGGAGTTTTAACAGTGCTCGCGATCGGCGGTCTTATTTTAGTTCTGTACCGGAAAGAACATTACGCGCTCCCGGAACGTAGAGCGTGAGCCAGAAATTGGTTTTGCAAAAGGAATTTGCAAATAGAACATGATGGGACTTCTCCAATTCGGCTCGGTTTTCTTGTCTCTGGCGCTTCAAGCGCCGCAACTTCGTCCTGATGCAGCTTCCTCCATAGCCGAGGGGGTTGACCACCTTTATTTCGCACTGACTTTCATTACGCTCTTTTTCACGATCGGTATCTTTTCGACGATCTTCTTTTTCATGGTGAAATATCGCAGGCGAACCGACGATGAAACTCCAGGAGAAACCGAAGAGAACCTTCCGCTGGAGTTGGCCTGGACTATCATTCCGACACTAATCTGCGTAGGCTTGTTTCTCTGGGCTTCGAATTTGTATTTCGAAAATTCCCGTCCGCCTTCCGCTTCCACAGAAATTTTCGTGATCGGTAAGCAATGGATGTGGCACATCCAGCATCCCGAAGGCGTGCGCGAAATCAACGAACTACACGTTCCCGTGGGCGTGCCGGTCGAGCTGACGATGACCTCCGAAGACGTCATCCACGATTTCTATATCCCTGCGTTCCGTGTGAAGAAGGACGTCATCCCAGGCCGTTACTCTACGTTGTGGTTTCAGGCCACGAAAGTGGGCACCTATCATCTGTTTTGCGCACAATATTGCGGGGCCGACCATGCAGAAATGCTCGGTTGGGTTTACGTTATGTCGCCTGCGGATTATGAAGCGTGGCTCTCGAGCGGTTCACCCAGCCAAACTATGGTGCAAATCGGCGAAAAAACATTCAATAAGCTGGGATGCTCGTCGTGCCATGTTGCCGACGGCACGGGCCGCGGTCCATCGCTCGTAGGTGTATATGGTAAGGAAGAGGAACTCAAGAGCGGAGAGAAACGCCTGGTGGACGAAGCTTTCATTCGCCAAGCCATCATTAATCCTAACTCTGTAGTTTTGAAAAATTATCCGCCGATCATGCCCACCTTCCGGGGACAGGTCAACGAGGAGCAAGTTTTGCAGCTCATCGCCTACGTGAAATCTCTCGCGTCGGAAGAAAGGAATTCGAACGGCAAATGAGTACGGCCACCTTAGACGTCCACGAAGTACCGGCAAGTTCGCGCGTTAATTATCTGAATGCGCAATACGGCGTGAAGTCCTGGCTCTTAACTACCGACCACAAACGCATCGCACTCCTTTATCTTGGGTCCATCACTTTAATGTTTTTTGTCGGCGGTTTTTTCGCCGTCCTGATGCGACTGCATTTGATCGAGCCGCAGGGCGCGCTGGTACAGCCGGAAACTTACAACAAGTTGTTCACCATGCACGGCGTTATTATGGTTTTCTTTTTCCTAGTTCCGTCCATACCGGCTACTCTGGGCAATTTCCTGGTGCCCATGATGATCGGGGCACGGGATTTGGCATTTCCGAAGCTCAATCTTCTTAGCTGGTATATTTACGTTATCGGCGCTATTTTCACGCTTTATGCCGTGATCTCGGGCGGCGTGGACACCGGCTGGACGTTCTACACGCCGTACAGCAGTAGCTTTTCCCACACGTCAGTGGTTCCCACAGCACTGGGCGTTTTCATTACCGGCTTCTCTTCGATTCTCACCGGACTGAATTTTGTAGTGACCATTCACAAAATGCGCGCGCCGGGCCTTACCTGGTTCCGTCTACCGCTTTTTATCTGGGCCATTTACGCCACCAGCATCATTTTTATTCTTGGAACTCCGGTTATCGCTATCACCCTATTCTTGCTTTTCCTTGAGAGAGTTCTCCACATCGGCATCTTCGATCCTGCTATTGGCGGCGACCCCATCCTCTTTCAGCATCTCTTTTGGTTTTATTCTCACCCCGCCGTTTACATCATGATTTTGCCGGGAATGGGCGTGATGAGCGAGCTCATCACTTGTTTTTCACGCAAGCGAATCTTTGGATATAGTTTTGTGGCTTTCTCAAGCCTAGCAATTGCCATCATCAGCTTCCTGGTCTGGGGACATCACATGTTCGTCACTGGCCAGTCGATTTACGCCGGCTTGGTATTTTCCGTACTCAGCTTTTTGGTGGCGATCCCTTCCGCTGTAAAGGTATTCAATTGGACCGCTACGCTCCATAAAGGCTCAATTTCCTACGACGCTCCTATGTTGTATGCCCTGGGTTTCATCGGTCTCTTTACCATGGGCGGCCTCACGGGCTTGTTTCTCGCTTCGCTCGCCACAGACGTGCACCTGAACGGGACCTACTTCATCGTGGCCCATTTCCATTACATTATGGTCGGCGGGGCGGTGATGGCTTATCTGGGGGGAATCCATTTCTGGTGGCCAAAAATTACCGGGCGTCTCTATCCTGACGGTTGGGCGCGATTCGCGGCGCTGGTAATTTTTGTGGGATTCAACCTGACTTTCTTCCCACAATTCATGCTTGGATATCTGGGCATGCCACGGCGTTACGCTGTGTATCCGTCGGAGTTTCAGGTGCTCAACGTAATGTCATCTGCCGGCGCATCAATTCTGGGAATCGGGTACTTGATCCCGCTCATCTACTTGACGTGGTCCATGCGTTACGGACCCACGGCGGGCCCGAATCCCTGGGGTGCCAAGGGGCTGGAGTGGACGACGCCTTCTCCGCCTCCTACTGAGAATTTCGAGGAGATTCCGGTGGTAACCGAAGAAGCTTACGACTACGCGCATAGCACGGTGACCCGTGGCTGATATGGCGATTCACAACGCGCATCCCCCCGGGTTTGCCCACCAATTTGAAGACATGGAGCAGCAACGCGAGGCTGGGAGCCTCGGCATGTGGGTATTCCTGCTCACCGAGATGATGTTCTTCGGCGGCCTGTTCGCTACCTATATCGTGTACCGCGCGCTTTATCTTCCTTCCTTCGAAATTGGCAGCCATTTGCTCGAAGTGCAATTCGGGGCATTAAATACTACCGTCTTGATTGCAAGCAGCTTGACCATGGCGCTGGCTATCCATTCCGCGCAAATTGGCAAGCGAGGCGCACAAGTGGGATTCCTGATTACTACGATAATTTTGGGCGCTGCCTTCCTGGCGATTAAGTTCACTTTTGAATGGCACCACGATTATGTCGAGCACCTGGTCCCCGGCTTCGGCTTCCTGATTCGTCCGGAATGGGGAGCGCCTGGTGCGCACGTGCCAATGTTCTTCTGCTTTTATTTCTTTATGACCGGATTGCACGCGTTGCACATGATTATCGGAATCGGCATCCTGGCCGTGCTAACGGTCATGGCCCATCGCGGCAAGTTTACTCCGCAGTATTATAGTCCGCTCGAAGTAAGCGGGCTTTACTGGCATTTCGTGGATATTGTGTGGATCTTTCTCTTTCCGTTGCTCTATCTCATTGGCGGACGTTATGCGGGGGGTGGGCACTGATGTCCGAGCACATCGTTCCAGTGAAAATCTACATCGGAATCTTTGTCGCGCTTCTTTGTCTCACGGCACTCACTACCGGCGTGGCGTACGTGGATCTCGGCGCATTTAATACAGTCGCCGCCCTTGCGATTGCCGTCGTAAAAATGCTTTTGGTCGTTCTGTTCTTTATGCACGTCAAGTACAGCAGCGGCCTAACGAAGCTTTTCATTCTCGCCGGAGTTTTATTCTTTGCCATCCTCGTTACGCTTACACTCGCGGATGAGTTGACGCGGCACTGGTCTCCTACGCCCACCGGATGGGGAACGCTCGCGCCACTCCTTTCACGCTTCTTTTAACAAACCATCGCTATTCTGCGGTCATGAATTTAAGAACGCTCTTCGTTCAGAAAGCTAATTGTGCGGGATTCGGGAGCGTGGGAGTTAAGACCGAACAGCTCGGAAGGCGATGACTGCGTTCAATCCTCCAAACGCAAAGGAGTTTGAAAGGGCTGCCTCCACCTGCTGTTTGCGGGGCTGATTTGGGATGTAGTCGAGGTCGCATTCGGGATCGCGTTCATTGTAATTCGCAGTCGGCGGCAGAATTCCGTGGTGCAATGCGAGCACTGTAGCAACCGCTTCGAGCGCGCCCGCAGCTCCGAGCGCATGGCCGTGCATCGATTTCGTCGAACTGACCGCGAGCTTGTCTGCATGCGCGCCAAAAACCTGGCGAATCGCCCGGCTCTCTACTGGGTCGTTACCCGGTGTACCGGTTCCGTGGGCGTTAATGTAGCCCACTTCTTCAGGCTTCATGTCGGCGAGACGCAGCGCGTCACGCATAGCTCGCGAAGGCCCCTCCACCGTCGGCTGGGTCAAGTGATGGGCATCCGAGGACATGCCGAAGCCGCAAATTTCCGCGTAGATTCTGGCGCCGCGCGCCCGCGCTGCTTCCATCGGCTCCAGTATCATCATCGCGCCACCTTCGCCCAGAATCATTCCCCGCCGATCTTTACTGAAGGGACGGCAGGTATCCGGCGCAATCACTCGCATTGCTTCCCATGCTTTCAGATGCCCGATGGCGAAGGGCGCCTCGCTGCCGCCCGTCACGGCCAGATCTACTTCGCCATCGCGCACAAGGCGGAACGCCTGGCCAATAGCATGATTCGCAGACGAGCAGGCGGTAGAGACAGTGTATGTGGGCCCCGTGATTCCGAGTTCCATGGAAATATGGCTGGCACCCGCGTTGGCCATAGTTTTGGGAATCGTCAGCGGATGAACACGTCCGCGATCCGATACGTAAAGATCTGCGAAGCCCGTTTCGATCGCGGATTGCCCTCCCACTGCGGAGCCGCAGACAATCGCAGCGTTATAACGAAGAGCGGGCGTCAGAGTAAGGCCGGAATCGCGCATGGCTTCACGCGCCGAAACCACCGAGAACTGCGCAAATCGATCTAGGTAGGCTTCTTTACCGCCTTCGAAGTGTTGCGTGGGGTCGAATCCGCGTACCTCAGCTCCGTTTTCCATTTTCAGGGCCACGCGCGACCGATCGACACCCTTTAACGCCTGGATGCCGCATCGTCCATGGCTAAGCGAATCCCACGACTCGGCAACATTTAGTCCTAACGGAGAAATAATTCCCAGACCTGTAATTGCAACTCGGCGGGCCGCCATTCTTAGTCCGCCGGCGTGGGCGAACCCACAGTCGAATCGGGCGGCGTAGCGGCGATTATCTTTTTGATGCCGGTCACCACATCGTTGACAGTGCGTATGGATCGGACGTCATCATCAGGGATGGAAATTTTGAAGGCATTTTCGAGCTCAAAGAGCAAAGTGAAAACGTCCAGCGAATCGATGCCCAAATCCTGCAGATTAGTTTCCAGTGTGATCTTATCGGCTGAAATCCGCTTTACCGATGCAAGAGTAGTGATCACCTTTTCAGCGACTGCATCAGACGTCAAATTCTTCCTCCAAGGTACTCATGGGTTTAGGCGTTGTCCGCAATTTGCGACGCCCCTGACACGTAAAACCCATCCCCATAAGACAGCTGCTAAATCAGCCAAATTTTAGCAGGACTACGCGTCCATCGCTTAGAGTATTTCTCCCAAGGACGTCCGCTCCCACAATGGCCTAGTGTTTCATTTGCATTGTGGAGCTCGGCATGGCTACCGGCGCCGTGGCCGGTGTCCCCGGTAAATCGAACTCTCTTTTTGCCGCGGGCGGAAGTTTCTCGATGTTGCTCAAGAAAGTCACCAATTGCCACATTTGCGTGTCACTAAGCGTCTTACCCCAGGCCGGCATCCCGCTCCAGCGTACGCCGTGTTGGATAATGTAGAAATTTTGGTTCTCCGGCATGTCCGGAGCGTCCGTGAAGAACGTAGGTACGGGAGGATAGAATGATTTCGGAAATTGACTGCTGGGATTCGAAGGAACGCCGTGGCAGCCGGCGCAGTGGTTGATGTAAAGCTTGGTGCCAGCCACGATGGTCTCTTCGTTGGCGGTCAAAGGATTCTTCTGGTCCGGAGCGTGCCGGTCCGTCGAAGCATCTAGCGTCTGCATTGCAAATTTCTTCTCCAACACGGATGGTTCCTGATCCGCCTTAAAATCCATATAGCCTTCTTTGAGTGCTAAAAAAATAGCGATACCAATTATCAGCAATGTCAAAAAAACACCTGAGAAAAAATTCCTCATTGGCCTCACCTCCTTCCAAACAATCGATCTAACCAAACTATTTTACTTCGGCCAGCCGGTTATATTTCTCAAGAACTTCATGTAGCCTGTTATGCGGCAGAGCTTCTACAGTATGCCCTTCGGGGCCCGTCATAGTTCTTGCCGCCACGAGGGCGTTTACCACCGCTTCTTCCGTGGCTTGCACCGTCGCTTCGAAAAGTGCGTCCATTTGCTCATTAGGGAGCATTTGGACGTTCACTGATTTCTTTTGCTGCAGTCCCGCGCCGGCGTTCGCCGTGGAGAATGCAACGAAAATATCACCCGATCCATTCCCCGAAATGCTGCCGAGTCGCCCGAGACCTAGCGTAACCCGCTTCGCAATCCGTTTCATCTGATTTGGCAAAAGCGGAGCGTCGGTAGCGACCACCACGATAATCGAACCGGTATCGTCATCCCATATGCGCTTTCCTGGAATTTCGTAACCTATGGGCGTTCCGGCAATTCGCAAAAGATGTCGCGTCCCAAAATTGCATTGCACCAGCACGCCGACTGTATATCCGCCGAGCTTTTCGGGTAACTGGCGAGAGGAAGTCCCTGTGCCGCCTTTAAATTCAAAACAAATCATTCCAGTGCCGCCACCGACGTTTCCTTCCGCAATCGGACCTGGGTGCGCGTCATCCATCGCAGCGAACGCATCTTCCGGCTTCACGTGAAATCCGTTGATATCGTTTAGATATCCGTCCCAGGTCTCAGCCACCACTGGCAGCGACCACCAATCGTCCTCGGGCACTGGCATGTCTTGTTTGACCTGCCACGCGATGACGGCGTCGCGCACAACTCCCACGCTGTGTGTGTTTGTGATCATCACTGGGCCATATAGAAATCCCGATTCGTCAACCCAGGTCGTTCCAGTCATTTCCCCATTCCCATTCTCTGTGAACCATCCCGCGAAAACCGGATCCACCGCCTTTTTCCCGCGCGGGAAAATAGCAGTGACACCGGTGCGCACCGGCCCGACTCCTACCTGCAATTTGCCTTCGCCGGAAATGAGCGTGCGATAACCGACTTCGACTCCCTTCACGTCTGTAATTGCATTCAGCGGACCCGGCGTGCCTTCGAATGGCACGCCAAGATCACGCCCACGAGGCTCGGAAGCCTTGTGCAGCGATTGCTGTGCCACGAGTTGCACGGAGACAACAAAAAGAATAGCAAGAGGAACGGCCGGGATTTTCATTGGTTTTCAGCACCTGCAAAAGAATCCAATTCCTGCTTAACGTGCCGTATCAGCATGGTGTTTTTCATCAGTTCATCTTCTAGGACCTTGGCTTGCTCCTGTGCGCGCTTCCAGTCTCCAGCCTCAGCAGCTTCCGTAAGTCCAGGCAGTTCGAGATGGGCATAGGTGTAGCGCGCTGCATAAAGCGAATGTTTAAACCACGGCCGCCCAGGAATGCCCTCAGGATTGCACCAATTGTGTTCCACGTTTATCAGCTCTTGATTTATGTAAGCCTCTTTCGTGCCGTTTAACCCTCCGCTCGCAACCGCCCGGCTTGCACTCTGTTTCAATTCCTGTCCCGCTTGCTCGAATCCTAGAGCGTATTTCCGCAGAGAATCAAAATCGATATGCGAGGCAACATGGCTCGCATCATCAAGCTCGATCAGAAATTGCCGGATGTGCTGCCCATACGACTCAAAATCAAACGGGAGAATCTCAGCATTTGCCAAACGAAGCGCCACGGTGCCCCAAAGCTGAGTCATCAATGAATGATAGTGGTAGCCCGGATCACCAAAATGATTCATCCAATAAAAGTCATCGTACAAGGAATGATAGACGCCATACGGCCCTACGAAGGTTAGCCCAACTGTTGGAATTCCGAGGAAATTCAAAAAGACGGTGTGATCGGATCCGCTTCCGATACGAGTGTTTGCCAGTTCAAAGTCCGGCACAGGTTGCTTTGTTTTTAATTCTACCTCTCTTGAAACTTTCCATTCGTCGTAAAGGGTCTTACCCGACGGCGCCGGCAAATTTCGGCTCACATCGACAAGCAGCGGCGCAAGCGAACCTACGGCATCCCCTTGAAAGTTAGATCCCGAAGTCGCCTCGTCCACATTCAAATACGCCACCGCTTTCTGTTTCAGCTCATCCGCGAATTCTTCGCCCCATTCTGTGGAACCAGTCAACGCGTATTCCTCGCCGTCCCAACTGCAAATCACGAGCGTGCGCTTCGGTCTGATTCCCTGCTTTAGCATTTCGCCGAGATTTCGCGTTAGCTCAAGCATGGAAGCCGTTCCACTAGAAGGATCCACAGCGCCATACACCCACGCGTCGCGGTGATTGCCGAGAATCACCCATTGATCGGGAGCTTCACTGCCGCGAATGCGCGCTTCCGTCACGAAATATGGTTGGACGCTCGTATCCATGTCCACCTTCAGATGAACTCGCACGCGCTTACCGCCGAGCCTGTATTTCAGCGGTAACCCACCTTGCCAGGAATCTGGAGCCAATGGCCCGTCCATCTTTTCGAGAAGTGGTTTCGCGTCGCGCCAAGATAACGGCACACCCATTATTTTCGGCAGCGAGATGGCTTGCTCTGGAGCTACTCGTTTCGCCCCGGGCACCGAAGCCCACCCTGGCGTTAACGGATCGCCTGGCTCAAGAAAATCATAGGTAATCGCGCCGCGCTGGATATGACTCTCCGGTCCCCACGGCCCGTCCGGAAAAACTTTCCCGCGCGTGTAACCATCTTCCTGCGGGTCGGAATAGATTAGGATTGCGGCAGCTCCCAGCCGTTCTGCCGTGAGCGCTTTGAATCCTCGATAGCTATAGGGATTCGAATAGCGCACCAAAACAATTTTCCCTTTCACATCGATTCCGTGCGCGCGCAAATATTCGTAATCCTCTGGATTGCCGCTGTGCGCATACACCACGGGCGCCGTTACTTCACCGGAAGCGGAATATCCCAAGTAGGCGCCGTCAGCTTTCGGATTTTTGGTGTCGGGATCCGCGTCATACGGATCTTCGCGCAAGCTTGCGCGGTAATGCCCGGGATGGATCATCTCCAGCGAAATTTCGCGCGGCCGCGAATTCAGCACATCATATTGATGGATGGTGACGTCTTCTAGACCCTGCTGCCGCCATTGCTCCGCCACCCATTGCGCCAGTTCATTGTTGCGAGCAGAGCCAGCCGGGTGTGGCTCAGATGTCAGATAACGATGATATTTCGAGATTTGTTCAGTGGAAGCCATCGAACGGAATTTCTGTTCGATCGACGTTTCCTCCGCCGCGCCACGCGGGGAGAATCCCACCATTGGGTTCGTATCGCTGGAAGTAACAAATACCACAAATCCCAACGAAATGGCCGATACAAACGCCGCAATCGCCCAACGATAGCTTCCGCCATCAGCCGCGCGCAGTTGACCCTCCGATTCCCGCAAGGTGTGTTTTCTCTAACGCGGCAATGTCTTTTTCAAGCCCCGCGGCCAGCATTTGTATCATGGAAGATGTGATCGTAAATGGCGGCGCCAGAAGAATGTGATCGCCGCGCAGGCCGTCAACACATCCCTGAATCGGATACGTCATGATCCCTTCCTCGAGCAGATCGTCGTGAACCCTTGATGCGATTCGCGCGTCATGCGGAAAAGGTTCCCGGGTCTTTGCGTCCTGCACGAACTCTATTCCCCACAACAATCCGATACCGCGCACATCGCCCACGACCGAGAATTTTTTCAGCGGCTCCAGTGCCGCGCGCATCTCGCGTTCCGCGACATTAACCCGCGCAAATAAGTTTTCGCGCTCAATGTAATCCAGCACCGCATTTCCCGCTGCCGTTGCTACTGGATGGGCGTTATAAGTGAAGCCGTGCAGGAAGGTCCCCGATCCTTTGGAAATTGTTTCTGCTACATTCCCTGCCACGATCACCGCGCCCAATGGAGCGTAGCCGCTGGCAATTCCTTTGCCGACCAGAATCATATCCGGCGTCGCGCCCCAATGTTCTACTGCGAATGGTTTTCCTGTTCGCCCCATGCCAGTCATTACTTCATCCGCAATCAAGAGGATTCCGTGTTGCCGACAAATTTCAGCGATTCTTTGAACATAACCATCCGGCGGCGGCACGGCGCCCAGCGTGGCGCCCACAACAGGCTCAAAAATAAATGCCGCCACGTCGTCCGAGCCGTCTCGTTCCAGAATTCGGTTTAGTTCGACCGCACACTCCACATTGCATTCCGGATAGCGAAGCCCGTAAGGGCAGCGATAGCAATAGCATGGAGGAATATGCCCCCACTCCGGGAGCATGGGAGCGAACGGCTCGCGCCGCCGAACATTCCCGGAAACTGAGAGGGCACCTAGTGTGCTGCCGTGATAGCTCTGCAAACGAGAGATCACGCGAAAACGTTTACTTTCGCCGCGCTCAAGCCAATATTGGCGAGCTAGCTTCAGTGCAGTTTCGGTCGCCTCGGATCCGCCGGACGTAAAATAAACGCGCCCTTGCTCGCGCATTCTCTCAGGTGCCAGCGCGAGAATTCGTCGCGCGAGTTTCTCTGCAACCTCAGTGTGGAATTGCGAGGAGTGAACGTAGGCAAGCCGTGACGCCTGCTCCGCTATCGCAACGGCAACCTCTTTCACCCCGTGTCCGATGGTAACCACCGCCGCTCCGCCCGAAGCATCTAGAAATCGCCGGCCATCCTCTGTATAGACAAAGCATCCCTCGCCGCGGGTGGCGTCTGGGTATCTCTTCAGAAAATTACGTGGGAAAACGGCCTCGTCCATTGTGGTCGCTCAGAGTCGAGGGATTCTAACAGGAAAACTCCCGGACGCCATCACCCGCTCATTTCCATTTCAACTTTTTAAGATTAATCGTCGGTGGGGGGAATTTCATATCCATTTCTCTGAACGTCTCGTCAATGATGTGCGATACGGCCAGATTGCGAAACCATTTCTTGTTGGCGGGAATGATGAACCAGGGCGCTTCCTTCGTGCTGCAGCGTTCCAGCGCATCCTCGTAGGCCACGGTATAATCATCCCAATATTTTCGCTCCGTGAAATCGTCTTCGGAAATTTTCCATCGCTTATCCGGATCGTCAATCCGCTCCAGGAATCGTTTTTTCTGCTCGTCTTTGCTGATGTGCAAAAAGAACTTCAAGATCTTCACTTTGTTTTCTTCCAGCATGGCCTCGAATTCGTTGATCTGATCATATCGCCGTGACCACACTTCTTTCGGGACAAGGTCGTGTACTCGTACAACCAGCACGTCTTCATAATGCGAACGGTTGAAGACTCCGATTTCGCCGTAGCCGGGAATCGCCTTGTGAACTCGCCACAGGAAATCATGAGCTGCTTCTTCCGCCGAGGGCACCTTGAAGGACTTCACTACGCATCCCTGAGGATCAACGCCAGACATCACATGGCGAATCGTTCCGTCCTTGCCGGCCGCGTCTAATCCTTGAAAGATTAACAGCAGGGCGCGTTTTTTCTCGGCATACAGCCGATATTGAAAACCCACGAGCCTTTTTATGGCCTTCTCAAGGCTATTTTTCGTTTCGTGATCTTTTTCGAATCCAAACGTGTCGTCCGGGTCCCACTTCGATAGTTTCACCTTGTGCCCTGGTTTCACAGCCAGCTCTTTACTAAATTTCATGCAATCTCCTCGACCATTCCGTTAGTCCAACAAATCTCGTCCATGTCTTCCGCGAGTCACCATTTTGTTACTTCCCATTCATCGATCCGATATATGATATGCAATTCTGTGTAAATTATTCATATGGCCACCATCACCCCTGACATAGTCCCCACTGCAGATCCGGCCACATCCAAACAGCCTACTACCAAACGCGATTATCCCGGCGCCCTAGTAGTCGTGGAAGGCATCGACGGCTCCGGGAAAAGCACTCAACTATATCTGCTGAAACGCTGGCTTGAAATCGGCGGCTATCGCCTTCATTTCACCGAGTGGAATTCTTCGCCTCTGGTGAAATCCGCAACCCGCCGGGGCAAACAGCGGCGGTTGTTGACGGCCACAACGTTTTCTCTTCTGCATGCGGCGGATTTTGCCGACCGCTGCGAACGTCAAATCATGCCATTGTTGCACGGCGGCTATCTGGTTTTAGCTGACCGCTATATTTATACCGCGTTTGCGCGCGATGGCGCCCGCGGATGTTCTCCCCATTGGCTCCGCAATCTCTATAGCTTCGCTCCAGCTCCGGATATCACCTTTTATTTCCGCGCTCCGCTAGACGTTGCCGTCAACCGCATCGTAGCCGGGCGCCCCAAGCTCAAATATTACGAAGCCGGAATGGATCTGGGAATTTCGCTGGACCGCTCCGAGAGTTTCCGCATTTTCCAGGAGCGCATTCTGAATAACTACGATCAGATGGTCGAGACCGACCATTTTGTGCTTATGGACGGCACCGTGCGAGTGAACAAGCTCCAGAAACTAATGCGTCAAATTGTCAGTGAGAAGATTGCTTTGCAACAGTTTGCGCCCAAGAAAAAATGACGCGCTCGTCTAAGAAAACTCATATCCGCGTTTCACGAAATGGCCGCCCAGCGAAGGAAAGGCAAGCCCACGTCGCTGTCGAAGCTCCTTCGCGCTTCTATGGAACCCCTTTACCCGGAGTAAGACCGGAAGAACTCAGTGGAACTCTGGTCGTTATTGAAGGCACCGACGGTTCGGGCCGCTCCACTCAAATCTCTCTTCTTACCGAGTGGCTCGAATCTCAGGGGTTTGCGGTGCAGACCATGGGCCTCCGCCGATCGTACCTGGTCGGCGAGGATATAGACGCGCTCCTCGCAGAAAATGCAGTCACTCGTATGACTCTGGCGCTGATGTACAGTACCGATTTCTTCGACCAATTGGAGCGCCGCATTCTTCCTGCTCTGCGCTCTGGTTTGATCGTGTTGGCGGACCGCTATATCTTCACTTTAATCGCTCGCGCCGCCGTCCGCGGGATCGGCCGCGATTATCTCCACGGAATTTATGAAACTGCCCTCAGACCCGACCTTACCTTCTGGCTAAACGTGCGCCCCGAAATCGCTTTCGATCGCGAGTTCAAGAAATCCCAGACTATTAGCTATTGGGAATCCGGACGCGACATGTCGCTCTCGAATGACTTGTTTCAATCCTTCATCCGATACCAGTCGATGATTAAGCGAGAATTCGAATATCTTTCGAAGCGGCACAGTTTTCTCGAACTAGACGGCGAAAGCAGCGTATCTGCGGTGAACCGGGTGCTACGCAAGCGAATTGCTTCTCACCTTGGCATACGCAGCACGCAATACAGGCCTTCGCACGCGCTGTCGCATCTTTGGCGCTAAAGAGTGGCTGCCCCTGTCCAACTAGCCGCGATTGATGCGGGCTCGAACGCCATTCGGCTCGTAATCGCTCGCGCCACTTCCCCCCAGCATATTCAATTTCTAGACAGTGAGCGTGCCGCAGTTCGCTTGGGGCATAACGCTTTCACGCGCCGGATTCTGGATGACGACACGATTGCAAAAGCAGCTCGCACTTTTAAACAATTTCGCGATCGCATGGATCGCTACCAGGTCAGCGCCTATCGAGCTGTAGCAACGGCGGCCGCCCGCGAGTCCCGCAACTATCGCAAATTGATGGATCGCATTCGCCGGAAATCCGGCCTTGAGCTGGAAGTTATCGGCAATGAGGAAGAAGCCCGCCTAGTTTGCTCCGCCGTGAAATGGGCGCTCAGTGACCGATTGCAACCGCGCTTGATTTTCGATCTCGGTGGCGGCAGCCTGGAACTAAATTTTTTTCAACGCGGTGTACTCGAGCATCGCATTGGACTACCGCTCGGCACCATACGTCTGATGGAAACGTATTCCATTAAAGGCGCCATCGACGAAGACGATGCCAACCGCCTTCGCCACCATGTCCTGTCTATCCTGCGGAGCGCGCTTCCGTCACCGCCAAAACTCAGCCGGGCAATTGCCGTAGCTTGCGGAGGAAATGCGGAGGCTTTGGTTCGGATCGCGCCGGGCCCCATGGTCGAACGCATTCCCTCCGTCAATATGCGCCTGCTGAAAGATCAGACTTGGCGCATGATGGCTCTTGATATTCCCGGTCGCATGCGAACCTTTCGCGTGCGCGAAGACCGTGCCGAAGTCATTGGAATTGCGGCGATCATCATTACCACACTCGCTAAATGGCTGGACCTTCGTACCATGTTGGTCCCCGGTGTTGGAGTTCGTGAAGGCATTCTGCTGGATCTTGTCGCGCAGCAATATTCCGGCGGTATCGTATCTGACGAAGAAAAAGGCCGAGCCACCGAAATGCTGCAAGGTGCGCTATGGTTTGCCAACCGGCTGAATTACAATCAACATCATGCCGAGCAGGTGGCTCGGTTAGCGCTTTCGCTATTCGACCAGCTTCGTCCCATTCATGAAATGGGGCCGGAACTTAGGCTTCTTCTCGAAGTGGCGGCGCTTTTGCACGACATCGGGCATTTCGTAAACCGTAAGAATCATAACCGGCACGGCGAATATTTGATTCGTAATGGAGAAGTACCGGGTTTGCGCGGATGGCGCTGCGAGATGGTAGCTGCGCTCGTGCGCTACCATAATTCGAAATCGGAACCTGAACTGAGCCACTCGTCCTACGCCGCACTTGACGGACAGAAACGTCGCCAATGCCGGTTGCTCACTTCGCTGTTGCGCATTGCCGAGAAGCTTGAGTCCGAGCACGAGCAGCGGGTTACCGGCGTCGACGTACAGATCGAAGGCCACAAGGCTATTT
The DNA here is from genome assembly GCA_963838475.1 of uncultured Acidobacteriota bacterium. Lineage (GTDB taxonomy): Bacteria > Acidobacteriota > Terriglobia > Acidiferrales > UBA7541 > Palsa-295. The sequence goes on along the minus strand of CAWIRJ010000001.1, from coordinate 1,166,706 downwards.
TTATGATCCGCGCCGCGGATGGCACGCGTTTGGATCTTGCCGGACTCCAACGCAAAGCCGAATTATTCGAAAGAGAATTTCATCTGAATGCGGAATTTCGTCGAGTGCAAAAGAGAGAAAAAGAGGTAGCCTAGACTTATGATTCTTTATCTCGTGCGTCACGGCATAGCCGTAGATCCAAACGATCCGAAATCGCCGGCAGAGCCGGAACGCCCGCTCACAGCGAAGGGAGTGCAAAAGACGCGCTCCGCAGCTCTCGGCCTCAATGTATTGAGCATTAAACCCGACGTAATGATCACGAGCCCTTATGTTCGCGCTGCACAGACGGCGGAAATATTCGCGGAAACTCTGGGCTTTGCGCCAGCCAAGATTCGCGTGCACGACGCGCTAAAACCTGCGGGAAACCCGGCCGAGATTGTGAAGGAAATTATCGGCCTGCGCGCCAAGGAAGTGATGTGCTTCGGTCACGCGCCGCAGCTAGATTTGATGATCTCGCACCTGCTCGGCACGCGCGGCTCTGTCACCGAGTTAAAAAAAGCCGGAGTTGCTTGTTTCGAGCACACCGCTGCCCGTGGAAAATGGCATCTTCGCTGGCTTGTCACTCCTAAAATGTTGCGTCAGCTTGCGGAGTAAACGCGCTGTAATTCCGGCGGCGAAACTGTTTTGAGGTTGTGGCCCCACTCCAGCCCCTTGTGCCAGAAGGCCCAGTAGGATTCTTTATCAATAGTATTGGTACGGAATTCCTCGAGCCGGCTTTTACGTTCCTTCTCGAGTTTCGCCAACCAGTCTGCTTTGATTTTTGGATCCATTCCCGAAGCTTGTTTCCTGACTAGGGGGCGCAGGACATCCAGGTCATGAACTTCTCCCAGAATATCCTGCATGCGTTTCAGTTCCTTACTGCTGTGCTCGTATCTCGCGGGAAGAAAATTCTCCAGGATGTAGCGAAAGCTTTTTAGTCCAATTCGGACGCGATGCCAGGCGATTCCGGTTCGAACTTTTTTGGCGCGCTGGTATAGTTCGACCGCTTCGTTCAGTTTCGCAAGCGCCAGACGTTGGAAAACCACGCTCTCGACTGGAAAGAACGCGGCTTTAGGTGGAAATTTCCGCGACCACTTTTTCCATTCTTTGAGGTCAAACTGGGCCAGCGCTTTCTCCGCGATTTTTTGCTCTTCTTTTTCTTTCTCGTCCAAGGCTTTTAGCAACCTCTTACGTAGCGGGTCTTTGGCTGCACTCAGTTTTTTCACCCACTCCTTTGCAACCTGCGTATTTCTTAGCTCGCCGAGGGCCTGGAATAGGTCTCGGGTGGATTTCTTTAGCTTTTTCCAGCTCGGTGAGGGGTTTACCTCGCTTAAGGCGTCGGCCATGGTCCGGCAGCGGCGGAGGGCGACACGCAGGTCGTGTACGACGTCTGAGTCCCACTCGTCGCCAACCTGATCGGCCATCTCTAGGACGCGGTTCATCCAAACTTCCAGCCCGGTCCGCTTGACTGGAATGCTGGGGGGTAAAGTTATCGTGACTGTCACAGGATATTCAACATTTCGCAGGTAGGTCTAAGCTGGCCATTCTACACGGGGCGGGCGGCCTTTTCCAGCACACGAGGTTTTTACAAACCCGTCATTTGGCCGTAACAACCTCGGTAGAAAATCAGGCCCGCCACTGCGAGGAAGCGATACCGCGAAATTTCCCGCAGTCCTTCAATACCTAACCCCCTGGCTCGAGCCGCTCCCCGTCGGTTCGAGCCAGTTCCTTTTCTGGGTTGCCTCGATGTGCGCTGCCGCTCCGATCATTGTTCGACATAATTTTCTGGTTTGGCAATTCGTTGTTCGCCCGAGTAGATGACAAATCGACGTCCGCGTAGGAATCCGACCAGCGTTAGACGCAACTCGCGCGCCAGCTGCACGGCCAAGCCCGATGGTGCAGACACCGATGCGACGACGGGCAAACCAGCCACGATAGCCTTTTGCACAATCTCAAAACCGCCTCGTCCACTCACCAGCAGCACTGAATTTGCAAGGGGAAGCTGGCCGCGTTGCAAGGCCCAGCCAATTACCTTATCGACCGCATTATGCCGACCGATGTCTTCGCGCAACACTTGCAGAGCACCAGTGGAATCGAACAGGGCAGCGGCATGCAATCCACCTGTGCGCTGGAAAACGTCTTGCGAGGAACGTAACACGTCTGGGAGTTTTACAAGAAATTCCGGCGCGCATTGAAAGTCGAGATTGGGTGCTTTGAGCAGGCGAGAGCGAACCGAGTCTATGGAGGCCTTGCCACAAATACCGCAGCTCGATGCCGCGAAAAAGTGCCGCTGGATGCTGGCAAAATCCGGAACAACTTCGGGAACGAGTTCCGCTTGGACTAAATTACCAACATCGGGATTCTCGCCGGACACGCCGGGTTGGAGCGAAATGATTTGATCGGCTGAGCGTACGATGCCCTCGGTAAACAGAAAACCGGCGGCAAGTTCTAGGTCGTGGCCCGGGGTCCGCATGGTTACGCTAAGGGGCTCAGTGCCGACACGAATTTCGAGTGGTTCCTCGGCGGCTAAGTAATCATCTTTGCGGTGAAAATGGCCGTCGTTCCATTCGGAAACCTTAGTGAGATTAAGCAAATGCGGTTCTCGCGTCACAGGAAGATCTCCAGGCAGAATCTCAGGAGGAACAGGAGCGGCCTTGTTGTTGTGGCGGCAGGATAGTTAGTTGCTGTCATTCGCGCTTGTTCGGATTTTTCTCGTCCGGTCATTTGCCTTTATTCTCTTCGGAGTGTTGCCTCGGTCAGGCCGTAGGGCTCGTCGGTTGGGAGGAACACTTCCCCGGGATTGTCCATACCGAATGGCGCTAGATCCACCAGGTGAAAATGTTTGTTGGGGAGCGAGAGATGAATTTCGCGGGTGCGGTCGAATGTGGCTAGGACTGCCTCGCCCATCGCGTAGAGTGTGTGCTGAAGAGATTTGCTGTCGTGTTCGGCGAAGGTCTCAAGGAGCGTTTGGCGTACTCCGTGCCATAATGGACTGAATTCGACTTCGTCTCCTTCGTAGAGCCAATCGGCGTCGATCGTGGTTGCGAGAATTCCATCACGATCCACTTTCAACGTTGTGTAAGGATCGCGAAGGAAGCCATCGAAACCTGATTTCGAAGTCTTGAGCATGTCGAGGCCTTCGATACCGGCGCGAATCGTGTTTCCCTCGCGAGTTCCGATCACGCTTGCTGTGCGTCTTTCCCGTCCATGAGTGCGGATGAACGCGAAGGGGTGAGGCTTGGTGCCGTGCGGGATGCGCGACCAAGGGTATTCGGCCATTTCGATCTGAACCCGCGAGACTTGCTCGTTGTATGTGAGAAAGTGCTCGATTAGGTGAAGCGCGAAATCTTCCACCGCTTCGACTGGATACTGTCGGGCAATTGCGTAAACTGAATTCTTCATCGTATCCGTGGGTAAGATTTTCTTGTTGTTGGCTTTTGTGTGCGCGGCTTCAAAGTCCCCTTCGAACTGAATCCCGACCATGAGTTCTTTGATGTCGTGGCGGCCTTCCTGCCGAACCACTCGCAGAAGGCGAACGCGCGATTCGCCGTAGTTGTTTTCGGCAAGTTTTACAGCCATGTTTCGGCTCCGACGACTCGCATGCGCACTTCTCGGTGGCAAGTGGTTGTGGCCCCGGGTAGAAATTTTTCCGTCGTTTGTTTTCTGGAGGTTACGTCGCATTCTACATTTTGCTCAGAACCGGGTAGAAATGTATTTCGTGAAGTAGGAAATGGCGGCAGATCGGCAGATGGGAAAGTTGAAAAATAATGTCTGGAGTTTCGCGGCGTTGAACTCTGATTGCGGGCCCGAAGCTGTGCAATTTTAATCACGGGAAACGCTAGCACGCGATTCTTGGAATTTCAAGGAGTGGTGTGTGTGGACGGCCTAGTACCTTCTGCGATGTAAAATCCCGTTTCCGGAAAGGTGTGAGTACACTATCGTTCCAGTTGTTATCAGCCGACGCGGCCCAATACCAACAGCAGATCCCCGTCGGCCAAAGGCGGCCTAGCGCGGGATGACAAATTAAGTGACTAATAAACTGTTGGCTTCAATATTTTTGACATTAGCGTGCAGCGTTGGAGCGCAGGACGGATTACAAAGCATAACTGGCACGGTTGTAGTTATCGGATGGTCGCGAACGAAAATTGTGATCGCGCTTGATAGTCGGGGATTCGACGACAATGAGAAGTATCGCGACGACATTTGCAAGATCGTGAGACTAGACGACCACTCGGTATTTACTGCTGCGGGAAACATTATTCACGCTCACAACGGGCGAGCGCTTTGGAACGCCCAGAAAGAGGCCATCCGCGCTTTTCAAGTCGCGCAGAACACCGGGACTCAGCGGCTTCTAAAGTCCGCAGCCAGGAACTGGGGCGACCATATGATAGCCGCTATCAATCAGGCCTTGAAGGAAGATCCGGCAGGCTCCAAGCTGATGTTGGATAAAAACATATTTCTTACTGGCGTGTTCCTGGGATTTGAGAACGGCTCTACTGCCATGTACCAGGTGGAAATCATATTTGACTCCAGCACTCAGCAAGCCAAGGAAAATTTCTATACGGAGCACCATACGACTACGATTGAATTCGGAGCTTTGGGACGCAACGAAATAGTTAACGAGGTGGTGGCAGACAAAACTCATTTCGCAAAAACTGAACAGCGGAGATGGGCGGCAGATGAAAGAAGTATTTCGATCAAAGACAGAGACGTGCGCTGGGCCATCCGCTTGGTGCAACTCACCATGGAGTATCACCCACAGAAGGTCGATGTGGGAGGGCCCATCGACGCGCTGGAAATTACGCGCAGAGGGATTCGCTGGGTAGACCGCAAACCAGGGTGCAACCCGTAGTTACGACGCCGACAAGATTGCTCGTGGGGTCCTCAGTACCTGACTTTGTCCGGCTTTCGTTCCCAGGCACGAAAGGGAGTGAGTGCCTCATCGTGCATCAGCTGGAACACCGGAATTTTGCGTTCAGCGTAAGGTTTGGAAATTTCCTGGTAGATGAAAGAGTCGTCGAAACCGGCTTTCGCGGCATCCGCTGCAGTTGCGGCAAAATAAATGCGATCGAGGCGCGCCCAATAAATGGCGCCCAGACACATGGGGCAAGGTTCGCAGCTTGCATAAATTTCGCAACCGGCAAGGTGAAATAGTCCGAGTTTTTCGCAGCCTTCTCGAATGGCGAGCATTTCGGCATGCGCTGTCGGATCGTTTGTGGAGGTCACGCTATTGGTGGCTTCGGCTATAACTTTTCCATCTTTTACAACTAACGCGCCGAAGGGGCCGCCACGACCGGATTGTACATTTTCCAGTGCGAGTGCGATGGCGCGTTGCATGAAAGTGTTTTCTGACATTTTCGGTGAATAAGTATGCAGCGCAGGCAATTGATAGCCAAGCGAAATGCCGCCCGCCCGGGGGCGGCCGCCACAAACCTTTGGCTCTGGCTAGACTGCGGCGGCTAAGGGAATTTTTTGTGTGGCAAAGGACCGTTCTTTGCGACGCCAGAAATAAAGTAGGGCGATACCGATAAGAATCAGCGCGACGGACAAGCCGACCCACAGGCCGGGCGCACCCCATCCGAAGTGGAAGCAGAGGTAGGCACCGAGCGGCAGGCCAACCAGCCAATAGAAAATTAAATGGCACGTCATGGGTGTGCGCGTGTCGCCAGCGCCGCGCAACGCGCCAGTTGCGACCGTCTGCATTCCGTCGAAGAGCTGGAAAAAGCCTCCGACGAAAAGCAAGGTGCTGGCGGCGCCGACTACCGCGGGATCGGGCGTGTAAATCCGGGTGATGTATTGCGGAGCGGTTAGAAAAAGTATGGTCATCGTGCCCATGAAGCCAGTCGCTAGAAACATGGCCGTCCATCCAGCGCGGCTGGCGGCGTGAGGGTCGTCACGTCCGAGGGCTTGGCCCACGCGCACCGCGGCAGCGGCGCTGATTCCCAAGGGAACCATATAGGTGAGGCTCACCGTGTTGAGCGCGATTTGATGGCTGGCGAGGGGTACGGCGCCTAACTTAGCGATCATGGATGTGGCTACCGCAAAAACTCCTACTTCCATGCCGAACTGCGTGGCGGCCGGGAGACCTAGCTGCACTAATCTCCAGATGCGGAAAAAATCGGGCAAGCGACGAGTTTCGCGGAGGCCGGTTTCGTACCGACGATCGTAATAAGCGCAGTATGCTAGCAGGACTCCGGCCATATAGATGCGCGCGACGCATGTGGACCATCCGGAGCCGACGGTGCCCATCGCTCGAAATCCGAGATGGCCGTAAATCAAGGCCCAGTTGCCCAATAAATTTACTAAATTCGCGGAAATCAGAGCGAACATTACTGGTTTGACTTGATCCATCCCCTGCAAGTAACGGCGGAAAACGAAATAGAGCAACAGCGGGAGCGTGGACCAATTCAGGGCGTGCACGTACGGAATGGCTTGCTCGAGGATTGCGTTTTGAACGCCAAGCGAACGGATGAGCGGTCCGAAAGTCCAGACGATGCCCATCAGCAAGGGAGAAATTCCAAAGCTGAGATAAATACCGTTGACCAGCACGCGGTGGCATTCCTCCAAATCCCCGGCGCCGTAGGCGTGGGAAACAAGCGTGTCCAGACCGAGCATTAAGCCGGTGCCGAAAATTGCTACGGCGATGTAGAGAATGCCTCCCAGGCTGACGGCACCGATTGCTACGGCGCTGTTGGCTTGGCGGCCGACCATCATAGTGTCCACGATTCCCATGGTCATCCAGCCCAGTTCGGCGCAGACCAGAGGCATCGCCAGCCGGAGCATGGGCTTGGCTTCTTCTGCGATGTAATGGACGAACAGGCGTTTCAGCATAAATTTGCTTTCTGGGCGAAGAAGACTCCGCAGCTATTTAAAAAAGCGCGGTGAATATCGTTCGAGTTTATCGGGATTACTGGGGCGAACAAACTGCAAAATGACTGAAGGCAGGAGGGTACCTGTTACTGCAAGCGGGTTTGGAAAGTCGGCTAGCGATACAGAGTGAAGTTTCAGGTGCGCGTATAATTAATTTTGGACAGCGACCCGCGCCCTCCGGGAAATAGTCTCCGAAAAGAGAACGCGTTCGGAGATCCACCGAAACTGCACTCGTAAATTTCTAAAGCCTACGGCAATTTTATCCCTTGTAGGAGGAGATCATGGAAAAACAACAGAATCGCGTGGAACTGAAAAGCAGTGCTCGCACGGAAATGCCTGGCGCGCGGAAATTGGGGCCGGCTGATCCTAACGAGCGAATCACAGTGACCATTGTTCTGCGGCGTGGGTCGGCGCCATCGGCGTTTCCTTCAGTCGAACAGCTGGGTGCGACGGCTCCCATGGAGCGTCATCACTTGTCTCGAGAAGAATTTGCGGCGCGACACGGCGCTAGCCCGGACGATATTTCAAAAGTCCGGGCGTTTGCGAAGGAATATGGTCTTCAAGTTGTGGAGGAAAGTCCGGAGCGAAGGTCTGTGTTCTTGAGCGGAACGGTGGAAGCTTTCAGCAAAGCGTTCAGCGTGCAGTTGAACCGCTACCAGCATGCAAAAGGTACATACCGGTGCCGGACGGGCACACTGCAGATTCCAGCGGAGCTCAATGGAATCATTGAAGGCGTGTTCGGGCTGGATAATCGGCCGCAGGCCACGCCACACTTTCGTCTTTTGAAAGATCCGGCGGGAAGAGTGCGGGCGCAAGCGGCGGGGGCTTCATACACTCCGATTGCCGTGGCACTGGCGTACGATTTTCCTGCAGGAACCGACGGAACGGGGCAATGCGTGGGGATCGTAGAATTAGGGGGCGGATATAATTCGGCTGATCTGACCCAATATTTTAATGGGCTGGGGATTTCTTCACCGAAGATTACGGACGTGCCGGTGGACGGCGGGTCGAATTCTCCAACGGGAGATCCGAACGGACCGGACGGCGAGGTGGAGTTGGATATCGAAGTGGTTGGCGCAGTTGCCCCTGCGGCGGCAATCGCGATGTACTTCACGACGAACACGGACCAAGGGTTTCTCGACGCTCTGACTACCGCGATTCATGACACAACGAATCGGCCGTCGATTATTTCGATAAGTTGGGGAGGCCCGGAAAGTTCGTGGACGCAGCAAGCACTGAATTCGTTTAATTCGGCTTGTCAGGACGCAGCGACGATGGGGGTGACTGTTCTGGCGGCTTCGGGAGATAGCGGGTCGACGGATGGCTCCAGCGATGGGAAGCCGACGGTGGATTTTCCGGCTTCGAGTCCTTACGTGATTGGTTGCGGGGGCACGCGATTGAGTTTGTCGAGTACGAAGATCAGCTCGGAAGTTGTATGGAACGATCTTTCGAGTAACGAAGGAGCGACCGGAGGCGGAGTCAGCGGATTTTTTGCGTTGCCAACGTATCAGCAGACTGCCGGGGTGCCGAAATCCCCGAGCGGATTTGTGGGGCGCGGCGTGCCAGACGTTTCAGGGGATGCGGATCCGGAGACAGGGTACGACGTGGTGGTGGACGGTAGCGCGACAGTGATCGGTGGGACTAGTGCTGTGGCGCCGCTTTGGGCCGCACTTCTGGCGAGGATCAATCAGTCGCTAGGGAAAGATGTGGGATATGTGAATCCGCTGCTTTATGCAAGTGGGAGCGCGGCTGCTTTTCACGATATTACCAGCGGAACGAACGGAACTTACTCCGCGGGGCCAGGATGGGATGCTTGTACTGGACTTGGAAGTCCTGATGGGTCAGCGCTGCTCGCATCGCTTGGGGGCAAGGCGAGCAGCAAGTCCGCGTAATTCGACGACGTGGGCGTTCCGTACATGAAGCCAATCAATGTCAAATGGGGTTACGCCTTCGAGAGCAACTCGATAAATTTATCGGGCTTGGCGTCGAAAGCCTGCTTGTGAGAGTCCATGCAAAAGTAGTAAGTCTGGTTTTTGTAAACTTCTGAAAGCGCGATCTTGCGATCGACTTGCATCCAACACACCACACAAACGTCACCTGGCGGCCTCACCGCGAATTCGGAGTTGGAGCCGGCGTCCATCCAGCCCTTGCCTTGATATTCGAGATCGAAAGCAGTGCGTTGAATGGCCTCTGGACCAAAATAGCGACCAACGGTGCGTAGCGCGAGGTCCATACCGGAGGTAAGTCCACCGGCGGTGGCGATATTTCCTTCTTCGACGAAGCGAGCGCCGCGGAGTACTTTAATATCGGGGAACTGCATGGCCAGATCGGTATAAGCAGCATGATGAGTTGTGGCGGATTTCCCATTTAGAAGACCAGTTGCGGCAAGGACAAACGCGCCGGTGCAAACGGACATAGTGAGATCGGCAGTTTTCGACGCTTTGCGAATCCAGTCGAGCATTGCATCGCTTGCGTTGTCTTGAGCGGGAATAACGATTACTTTCGGAGTCAGAGCGTTTTGAAAAGTGTAATTGGCCACAATCTGCAATCCACCGCTGACCGCGATAGGATTTAGGGTTTCTGCAACGGTGTACAAGTGAAAGGCGCTATCCATCATGTCGCGTCCGGAAATGGCAGCATCCTGAAAGACTTCCCACGGACCCGCGAAATCGATTAATACCGCACCTTTGGAAATTACAAACGCGACATTAATAGCGCCGCTCGCGGGCGCTTTGAGTGGACTTGGAGCGGAAACCGCATGCGATGACTTTTGAACACCGGAGGGTTGTGGGCGTGCAGCCGCAGTCCACGCTGCGGCTAACGACGCGGGAATAGCCGCGGCCAACCCGACTGTCCCTGAGGTTTGTAATAAATGCCTACGAGTAAGATTTTTGTCTTTCATATCCTTCCTCTCAAAAAATTTTAAAATCCGACATTATTCAGTTCGCAGCGCGATGATCGGATCGACGGTTGCGGCGCGGCGAGCGGGCAAGTAGGTGGCGATCATCGCGGAAGCGACTAGAACGAATGCTACGCCGCCAAATGTGAGGGGATCCGTGGGAGCGACCCCGAAGAGAAGTGATTTCAGCAAAGTTTTCAAACCGAGCGCTCCCACGATTCCGACGCCGACACCAACAGTTGCAAGAAGCAGTCCCTGCCTTAGAACCATCCACAAGATCCCGGAAGGTCGAGCGCCAAGGGCAAGACGGATTCCAATTTCGCGCACGCGTTGGCTTACGGTGAGCGCCATAATCCCGCCAATACCGGCAGCGGCGATTAATAGCGCCAGCGCGGCGAAAATTGCCAGTAGGCTGGCGGTAACGCGAGGCGAAGCGACGGATTCGGCGCGGGCTTGCTCAAGAGTTAGAACGTGGGTTACGGCGGCTTGCGAATCGACTTCGTGAACCGCACGGGTGATGATATCGACCATCGCTCTAGGGTCGGCTATGGTGCGCACGATCAACGTGGAAGGATTCGCGCCCTCTGAATGAGGAGTGTAAAACTCCGCGGCAACAGGATGATCGAGGCCGAATTCCCGGACGTCTCCGACGATACCAACGATGGTGACCCAAGTTTCGCCGTTGTCGCCTGAGACACGCTTGCCGATGGGATCTTCATTGGGCCAAAACTGCCGCCTCATCGCGTCATTGATGATTACCACCTGGCGTTCTTTGCCGCCGTCGTCTGTATCGGCAAATTCTCGTCCTTTTAATAGCGGAATACCCAAAGTCCGAAAATAATCATTAGAAGTTACGACCTGATTGCCGACGGGTGGAGCTTCGGCTGTGTTTATCTGGCGGCCTTCGATCATAAACGGTCCGGAAAAAGCGTTGGCACCCGCGGAAATGGCCTCAGGCTCGAGCGGGTAGAGCCCCGCGATGGAAGCGGACACTACGCCCGACTGAGCCTGAACGCGATTGAGAACTTTCTTAATGATGTCAACGGTCTGCTCGGACTTGGCATATTTGGTGAAGCTGAAGGTTGTGCGCATGGCCAGAACATGTTCCGGAACGAAACCCGGGCTCACTTGCTGAATTTTGATCAGACTGCGCAGCATGAGTCCCGCGCCGATGAGCAGAATGAAAGAAAAGGCAATCTGCGAGACGATCAGAGCGGCGCGCACGCGATTCTTGTAGCGTCCAGCTCCAGCACCGGAACTGCCCTCCTTCAAACTCGAAGATAAATTTGCACGGGTGAAAATCGCAGAAAGTGTGCCGAATACTATGCTCGTACCGATCGCGGCAAGCAGAGTGAAAGCCAGCACTCCACCGTCAATTCGAATTTCGTGAGCGCGAGGCGTGAGGCGAGTAGCGAACTGGGTTAAGAGTTGGAGGCTGCTGTAAGCCAAGGCCAAGCCAACCACACCTCCTACTAGCGCTACCAGGATGCTCTCGGTGAACAGCTGGCGGAGAATACGGCTCTGGCCGGCACCGAGTGCGGTACGGACCGCGAGTTCGCGTTCGCGGCGCGACATCCGTGCGAGCATTAAATTCGCCACATTGGCGCAGGCGATCAGCAGAACGAACCCCGCAGCCACGAGCAGCATGAGCAAGGTGGGTTTCGCTTCACGCGTCAATTCGTCCTGAAGCGGCATGGTCCTGGATGTGTATCCAATGTTGTCGGGATAAGACTTTGGATATTCCGATTTTAGACGGCCTGCTATTGTTGAGAAATCCGCGTTGGCCTGGGCGACGGAAATACCAGGCCTCAATCTTCCGAAGGCTTCCATCATTCGCGCGTCGCGATTATCGATGATCTTTTTGGAGGAGCGGAAAGGACAAGCGGAGCTGGGCATGTAAACGTCGGTCTCGGTGGGATATTGCGGCAGCGGCGGAAGGACTCCGACTACCGTGTGAACCTTGTCGTTCATTTCGAATGTCTTGCCTACAATCGTTGGATCGCTGCCAAATTTATTTTTCCAGTATTCATAGCTGAGCAGCAAGACGGGAGGCGCGCCGAGCTTGTCGTCATCAGGGACAAACGTGCGTCCGAGAAGCGGTTTTACTTCAAACAAATCGAAATAATTAGCGGAGACGACGGCCGAGCGAACGCGGTCAGGATCACCATGCCCGAACAAGATAAATGACATGGCGTGGTATTCCACCAAGCCGGCGAGCGTTTGATTTTGTTCTCGATAATCCTGGATTTCATGAACGGAGAAACCAATATCGTCGAGTCCCTGTTTTTGTGCCTGTTGGCGGATGAAAACAAGTTGCTGGCCGTCAGGATATGGCAACGGACGAAGCAGCACGGCGTGAACCACGCTAAAGATGGCCGTGTTGGCCCCGATTCCAAGGGCGAGAATTACCACGGCCATTAAAGTGAAACCCGGATTTTTGCGCATCATACGGCCTGCGTAGGTTAAATCCTGTTTCAGGATTTCCCGGTGCTCACGTGGCGCGGTTTGAAAAATACCTCGAATAGTTTCCCACCAAAGCATAGTGATTCCAGCCATGTCACCGCGTTCGCGGGCGTCACGAGATTGGTCCTCGAAGGTACGCTCCATCTCACCGCCATATTCCGACTGGAAGTCGGCGGGAAGTACACGCAGCAAGGACCTGAAGATTTTTTTGGACACTGGAACAGATGACGAGTGCATGGCCTCTCCTCGCTAAGCTAGCTCGGGTTTCCGAAAAAGTTTCTTGCTACGAGCCATGATTAACAGCTCTTCCATCCGACGGGCCTCGGCCACCGCGATACGGCGTCCTAATTCGGTAAGGCGATAATAGCGGCGGCGCTCATCATCGAGGACGGCCGCCGGGCGATCATTCGATTCAACGATCCAATCTTCGCCGTTCAGGCGCTTTATAATTCCGTACAGCGTTCCGGCGCTGAGTTGGACTTTTCCGCCGGTCCGTCGCTTCACTTCCTTCAAGATCGCGTAGCCATGTTTTTCGCCATCTGCCAAGGCCAACAAAACGTGAAACATCGCGGGACTCAAAACTGGTTGCTGTTCTGCTGCACTTGGTTCGCCGGAACGAGCCATGGGACATCTCCTTGTAGAAGACAAAAGGACACTTGGACGATTCTACTATATCGATGTGCTTCATACTATAGCGCCATACGATATAGTGTAGATATGTTCGACGCTGGCTGAGAGGAAAGGTAAGCGTAGTGCTGAGTAAAATTGGATCGGCTGGGCTACAGGAGCGGAGGAGAGGGGTAAATTCTGATGATGTCGTCTTTTACTTGGACCGTATGACCGGGGTATTCGCGGGCGGTTTTTTCGCGAAGTTGCTCCATAGTAGGGTACTGGGTACGGCCATCGAACCAGCGGGCATCATCAATCAACAGAACGTGGCCTTTGATCGGGTGCTTGTAGATCGCGTCGAGTTCTCCCTTGACCGGAGTGGAGATATCGAAATCGTGACCGTCGAGCCAGAATAAAGAAGGTTCTTTAAGCGTGGGTAATAGTTCGGGCAGAACTCCCGCGCTATCGCCTTGCAAAATATGGATATTAGGACGACTGGCGAATTTACGTCGCGCGCCTTGCGCGCGATTTTCGTCGAGCTCAATCGAATAAATTTTGCGAAACCGGTCTTTGTTCACGTACAACATGTGGGCGTAATTCGTTCCAGTCTCGACGAGTATTTGCAAATTGTATCTGGAAGCGAATTGCGCGATCACGCGCTGCTTCACTAAATGTGGGGCGCCGGCTCCGGGTACCTTGCGAATTCTCCAGGAAATATATTCGCCCCAGGCGGAGATACTTTTGTAGAAATGGAAAAGCCGGGTTTCACGGAATTTGTTTCTTAGTCTCGAAGCCATCCAACCGACATCATAGACAAAAGCAGGGCTGGCGCTTCATTAAAAAAGCGTTAGTTTAGGCGCTGAAATTTTGCTGGGACTGCCGCCCGGCTAGGCTGCTATTAATTAGGCGCCGAAGAACTTTCCGAAAGTACGGACCAAACACCGTAAGACACCGCAGTGCCGATGCCTCCAAAGAGGAGGATGAAGGCTAGTTTTCTCCGGCGGCGTTTTGCGGGGGTATTGTCTGCATTGTCGCGATAGGCCGCAGCGGCTGGGACTGGAACTGCGGCTGGCTCCAAGTCCATGGTTACTCGATAAGACTTTCCTTCCGGGATGGTGTGGAGCTCTCCGTCATTATCGAGGACCAGCGAACCATGGAAAGCAGAAACTATGATTTCTTGGGGACTCACGATGGTTACTTGCCCGTAGGCGGGCTGACCATTCGACGCTCGAATAACACCTTGGGGAACTTCGAGCTCGAGTTGATCTGCGCCGTTGGAGGAAAACCCTACGGTACCGCGCGAGACCTCCGCGAAAAGTGAGTCGCTCCGCTGGCCGAGGGTCGCCGAACTGGATGCGAGAAGATAAAGCTGGGAAGTGCCCATTCTCAGACGCAATTTGCCGCCCGCGTCGGTCTCAACTTTGTCCCCCGGATATACCGTGGTGCCAATGGCTACCTTCGCGTTGGAAATCTGCGCGCTTTCAGCCTGGAGCACCAAGCCGAGCGGCTTTTCGTTCGCGGCGAAACCAGGAAAAGCCATGAGGGCGGCAAGCATCGCCGCAATGCAGGACCGAGCAATCGAACGCATAACTGCCTCCGAGAGGTACTTACACAACGTAGGGGGTGTACCGAAAGGGGTCAATCCGCATGGGGGAGTTGGTAGTGTAAGAAGCAATACGAGATTAGCTACATGGGGTCAGCGGGCATCGCAGGGCTGCTGCGCTAGAGTGCTATTGGCGGAAAGCGCTTACTGCAAACGGTCGATCTTGGCGGCTAGGATGAAATCGCTTTCGGTGAGTCCGTTAATCTTGTGGGTCCAGGTTTTTACTTCCGCTTTGCCCCAGGTCAGAAATATATCAGGGTGATGACCCTGTTCTTCGGCAATGGCTCCTACTTTGTTCACGAAGGCGAGCGCTTGGGCAAAATCGGGGAATTTGAATTCGCGCGCGATGTGATGATTTTCAACGACTTTCCACTGCGGCGTTTGTTTGACCAAATCTTGGAGCTCTTTTCCGGCCAGCGGAGGAACGCCTCCGCGACAAGGCACGCACTTTTTGTCTGCTAGAGCTGTCATTCGATACTCCTCCCCTACTCCCGGTTTTTGAAACTCGCAGCCAGCGACTTGTAATTGTACAGGAACCAAGAGCTTGCGGCTGGCTCATCGCGAGCCAGTTCTGCTATCCTCTCGCGCATAGAACCGTCCAGTTTTCCCCGGAGGAATTATGGCCGACGAAGTTCAAGAGCTACAAGAAAATGCTGAACATGGCGCGCACGAACCGAGCCTGGCGCCTGTTACGGTGACAATGGCGATACTGGCGGTACTGGTAGCCTCCGTTTCGCTGCTGGGCCACCGCGCGCATACCGAGGAAATTCTGCACCAGACGAAAGCCACCGATCAGTGGGCCTATTACCAAGCAAAGGATATTCGCCGCAGGAATTACGAGCTTTTTCTGGATGAGATTTCCGTCTTCACGCTGCAAAATGCCGATCAGGTATCCAAGATCAAAGAGAAATACTCGAAGGAAGTGGAACGTTACAAGGACGAACAGAAGGACATTCAAGCAGAAGCCAAGAATGCCGAGAACGAAGTCCTGACGGAGCAACGCCGCGCCGATCGCTTTGATTTGGGCGAAGTGATGCTGGAAGCGGCTTTGGTGATTTGTTCAATTACACTGCTGACTCGCAAGAAGATATTCTGGCTAATGGGAATTGTGCTGGGGTTGGCTGGAGTGGTGACAGCTTGTCTAGGTCTTATGATCCACTAATGGTTTGCTCCACTTGCCACTGAGTTCAGCGGTGGCCTGAGGCAGCGGATTTTGATTCGATGTAGGCGCGTACGTAATCCGCGAAAGCTTTCTCCAACCGCAGAGTAATTGGGCCGGGCGCGCTGGCGATTCGATGCCCGTGAATTTCGCTGACTCCCAGCATGCTTCGATTTGTTGAAGAAATAAAAACTTCGTCAGCGCTGTAGAGTTCTTCGGGAAGCAAAGTGCGTTCAGCCACCGGCACACCTCCGCCTGCACCAATTTCCAACAATACACTGCGTGTAATCCCCGAGAGACAACCCGAATCGAGCGGTGGTGTATACACGCGCTCGCCGCGCACACAGAAAATATTTGCGGCCGTGCATTCCGATACTTCGCCGCGCTCATTAAGCATCACCGTTTCGTCGAAGCCGGCTTGGTGAGCTTCGTGGAGGTTCCACACATTGTTGAGCCAGGAGGTGACTTTCACTCCAGCCAAGGGCGAGGCGGCATGGCGTCCATTTTCGCGTAAGCCAAGTCTTACCGGCTCGCGGTAGGAGGGGAGATCCGAGGAGTACAGGATCAAATCGGCGGCTGGAAAACTTTCGTTGCTGCTCCAAAACCCTTGGTTATAAATGGCGTAGATTCGTGCGCAGCCTTCCCGGACCTGGTTGGCGCACAAAAGCTGATCGAGTTTGCCACGCACGTCTACCGGGTCGAATGGGAAGGGGCAGTGGGTCCGCTCGGAGTCACGCTTCAGGCGCTTCCAGTGGCGCTCGAAGGCAAACGGAATGCCGCTAACGATACGTATAGTGGTGAAGAGACCCCAACCGTTTAAGAGGCCAGCCTGACCGGGAGAAAGGCGCACTTCATCGACCGGCAGGAGTCGATCATTATGGACTACGAAACGATGTATCAACGCGTTCCTCCGAAGAACCGAGCCATTCTATCGCACAATGCCTTCTGTGCTATCGACAGGCAATTGAGTGGACATCGATAGGCCTAAGCGAGATGGGCTCGGCAGCTTTTTCCGTTTTCGGGTATTGACACTTACGGTGCCTAGGGCCTAAATTGAAGTTGTCGATTCGGAGGGACTTATGCGCGCACTCTCCCGCTGCGTTCTCATAGCGGCACTCATCGTTGGCCTGCTGAATATTCCCGCTTATGGCGCGGACGAGAAGCCTTTGGGCTTAGTAATGCAGGCGGAGAATGCTCACATCGGCAATGCGAATGTCGCAATCGGAACGACGATCTTCCCGGGCGACACTTTGGCTACCGAAGCGGGCGGAACATTGCGCCTGAATCTTGGAGCGAGCCAGCTCTATTTACTTTCGGCGAGTTCGGCCACTTTGTCTCCAAATGCCACTCCAAATACGGTGCATGCGGTAGTGGGCCGCGGAACCGTTGGCTTTTCGTCGAACGGCAGCGATCACATCGAGCTTGAAATTCCGGAAGGTATTCTGCACGCAGCGAACAGCCAGCCCGCGTACGGGCAAGTGACTATTGTGGGGCCGCAGGAAGTAATAATCTCTGCGTATCGCGGAACGTTGGCGCTGGACTACAACGGAGATACACGAGAGATCCCGGCGGGCAAGTCTTTTCGCGTTACGATGGATCTGGAGCCGGCTGCATTAACCCAGCCACCGCAAGCGCCGGCTGGAGTCGGCGGCGGAAATAAGAAGGCCTTGAATACAAATTCTCTTATTTGGGCTGCCGTGGCGGTTGGAGCCGCTGCGGGTACAGCAGTAGGGATTTGGTACGTGCTATCGGAAAGCTCTTCGGCGCCGAACTGAATCGACAGCATCGGAATTTCACTAGTTTCGTCACCACTTCATCGCTGGATCGTTTTCTTCGGGTCGCTTCCTCGTTTCAAGTACGAATCTAATTCGATCCATTTGAAATAAAGCACGCAATTGCGCGTTAATGCGTTGAAAACCGTCCAACGGTTGTATGGTAAATTTGCATCTCAGAGAGTGTTAACTAAAAAATGAACAAGCCCCTTGCACGGACAGTCATCTGTCTCTTTCTGGCAGTTTGCGCCATTCCGAGTTTCTCTTCCGGTAGTGTACCGGACTCAATACTTCAAATCATGCAGGACGAATTGAAGAGGGCCAACGCGTCGCTGGCGAAGTCCGATCCCGCACCTTATTACTTGAGCTACGCCGTGGCGGACAGCAAGGGAACTGTGATCGTGGCCATGAACGGCAGCCTGGTGCTTTCGACCAGCGTTCAGCGGCGGCAAGCGGACGTGATGATGCGCGTGGGGTCGCCCGCTCTGGACAACACGCACAGTAACAAGAACCGAGCTTCCGGCATCACGTCCGGAACGCTGCCATTGAATAACGACCGGGACGCTATTGCGCGGGTTCTGTGGCAACTCACGAATCGCGGATACGATCAAGCCTCTTCCGCCTTCTTAACGGTGAAGACGAACAAGGCGGTGCAATCGGAAGAGGAAGATAAATCACCGGACTTTTCACAGGAAACTGCACAGGCGCACGTGGGCGATGTGCAGACGGTTGCGCCATTGGATGAGAAGCAGTGGGAAGAGCGCACGCGGAAGATTTCCGCGGAATTCTTGAAATATCCCGAAGTGTACGATTCCACTGTGTACCTGCAGGTCAGCGATGACCGTTCGTATCTGGCCACGAGCGAAGGCACGGCGGTGGTGCGTCCCAGCGCGCTGAGCCGACTGGTGATTCAGGGAGAGACGCGCGCGGACGACGGCATGGAATTAATGCGCGTGGAAACTTTTCAGGCGCCTTCTCCCGACGAGTTGCCGCCGGACACCGAGCTGCTTGCCAAGGCTGACAAAATTTCTGAAGACTTGAAGGCGTTGCGGGCTGCTCCAACTGCTGAGCCGTACGCGGGACCGGCGTTGCTGTCCGGCCGAGCTGCCGCAGTTTTCTTCCACGAAGTGCTGGGGCACCGTCTGGAAGGGCACCGTCAGCGCGATGAAACCGAAGGACAAACTTTCACGAAGAAAATAAATCAACTAGTTCTACCCTCCTTCCTTACCGTGGTGGATGATCCCACGATGAAAGAACTGAACGGCGTGAAGCTGGCCGGATCGTACGATTTCGATGATGAAGGGGTGCCGGCGATCCGCGTGGAAGCAGTGGAAAACGGCGTCCTGAAAAACTTCTTGATGTCACGGATGCCGAACAAGTACTTCGATCACTCGAATGGGCACGGACGCAGGCAACCGGGATTGATGGCCACAGGCCGCCAGGGAAATTTAATCGTTACATCCACGAATACGGTTTCGGACGCCGAGCTGCGCAAGAAATTTATCGAGGAGATCAAGAAGCAGGGGAAGCCGTACGGCCTCTACTTCGATGATATTCAGGGAGGCTTTACGATGACGGAGCGTTCGATGCCGCAAGCGTTCCAGGTGCTGCCTGTGATGGTGTATCGCGTGTATGCGGACGGCAGGCCGGATGAGCTTGTGCGCGGCGTGGACATTGTGGGCACGCCGTTGCTTTCCCTGAACAATATTATGGTGACAGGCGACACCATGCAGGTCTTCAACGGAATCTGCGGCGCCGAATCAGGTTGGGTTCCAGTCGCTGCGGCTGCGCCGGCCATGCTGTTTTCGGAAATTGAGGTCCAGAAACAGCACAAAGGAACGGAGCGGCCTCCCATTCTTGCTCCGCCCGGGCCCAGCACCCCATCGGCTTCAAAAACTCCGTCGAAGGCGAGAAGCTAGTAATGAAAATGACTAGAGACTACCGGGCGCTTCGCCTGAACTTTTCCGTTGCAGTGGCGGCTATTGTGTTTCTGTCGTGCGGCTATCCGGGCGGCGCACAGCAGAATAAAATGAAGGCCGATAATTCCTCAAAGGGTTCGCCGTCAAATGAAGATTCTGAGAAGACCGCAGCGTCTTCCGATCCGGTGATTCGAGCGATGCGCGAGGAGCTGGAGCGCTCGAAGTCACAAGTGAAGATGGAAAATGTAGCAGCGCCGTATTACATCGAGTACCGGCTCTCGGATGTTATGGAATATAACGCCGAAGCCATGTTTGGCGCGTTGCGACAAAACCAGCTCACTCGTGGGCGTGGCGTAAGAGTAGTCGTGCGGGTTGGCGACTATAAACAGGACAGCTATTACGGGCCCGGTGTGGGTGTGGTGGAATTTGCCCCCTTGGACGATGACGACATCGCGTTACGCCGCCAATTGTGGATGGCGACCGACCGCGCTTACAAGATGGCGAGCGAAGCGCTTGCAAGCAAAAAGGCGCTGCTCAGCCAATACAGCGCGGAGCAGCCCTTTGACGATTTCGCAAAGGCTCCGGCTTTGCAGTCGATCCAGCCGCTGGCAAAACTTGAATATTCTGCCGATGTGTGGGGGAAGGCGCTGGCCAAATCCACCGACCTCTATCGATCGGATCCAAAAATTCAGTCGCTATCGGCGCGTGCAACCTTCCGCTCGGTGAACGAGTATTTTGTGAACACGGAAGGAACGATCACTCGCCAAGGGAATACGTGGTATTTAGTTCAGCTTTCGGGTGAAACGCAAGCCGAAGATGGAATGCGACTAGGACGTTCACCTTACTATATGATGGCAAACGCGTCGGAGCTTCCCGACCCGGCGACACTTGAATCCGACACGGCGAAGATGCTGGAAACGCTGAAGAAACTTCGCGAAGCGCCGCTGGTGGAAGAAGACTATCGCGGCCCGGTGCTTTTTTCGAACGATGCTTCGAATGATGTGTTCTACGGCATGATCGGAAACAATGTGCTGGGGATTCGGCCCAAGCCAGGCGATTCGGCTCGCACCACGGGTAAGTTTTCTTCGAATTATAAGGGCCGTGTTCTCCCTACGTTCTTATCGGTGGTAGATGACCCCACGATGAAATCGTTCGAGGGGCACAGCCTGATTGGAGGCTATCAGGTGGATGAGGAAGGCGTCCGCGCGCAAACGGTGACGGTTGTCACCGACGGCGTGCTCACAGATTACCTGCTGGGCAGAATGCCGATTCGCGATTTTCCCGATTCCAATGGCCACGGGCGCGCTGCTCCGGGACAAGCTCCCAATCCAAACATCGGCATTCTGATAGTGAAGCCAAAGGACGCGCTCTCCGCCGAGGACATTAAGAAAAAACTGATTTCGCTGTGCAAAGAAGAAAACAAGGAGTATGGATACTTCGTCGAAACACTATCGGGCTACGAGCCGCGGCTGCTTTATCGCGTATATGTTAGTGATGGGCATGAAGAACTGGTGCGCGGCGCTGTGTTCAACGAGCTGGATACGCGCACTCTGCGCAACGATCTGGTTGCCGCAGGAAACGATCCACTAGTGAGCAATCGCGAAGGACCTGTTCCCAGCACGGTGATTGCACCTTCCATTTTATTTGACGAACTGGAAGTGAAGCGTACGGATAAAAAGAACGCGAAGCTGCCGGAGTATCCGCCGCCTGCTCTTACGCCTGGGCGCTAGAAGTGGAAAGAAGTTTCGACTTAGCGATTGGGAAACTGAAAGCGCATCCCGAAGCGCCCGGCAATTGGCAAACCCAGTTCAGGGACGGGAGTGGCTGCCGCGGCATATTGCGCGTTAAACAGATTTTCCACCGCGGCGAACAACTGAAAACCTTTTCCTACATTTCTGGCAACCATCACGTCCATCACAAAGTAGCTACCGAGCGGGAATTGGTTTTGATCGTCGTCGTACTGCTTGCCTATGAGACGGCCATCCACTGAAACCAAAATAACTCTGGGATTCGCGTAACGCGCCTGAAAAGTAAAAGCATTGTGCGGCACCTGCGCCACCCACAGGCCGACCAAGGAGCTTTCGCTTGGGAAACTCGCTATTTTTGAATCCACATATTGATAGCCGGTACTTAACTGAAAGTCACGGGTGATGTGCAAGATGGCGTCCAAGTCGACTCCAGGCGCCGTTGTGCGCCCCAGATTTTCCCGCACGCGAATAATTGTGTTCGCTATCGGCGCCGGGCAAAGAGGATTGTTATTGGGAGGCGGCTGGCAGGTGACGTTTGCAACAGGATCGACAATCTGGTTGAAGAAAAATGTTCCTTGGACCTCCAGACGCCTGTTGAATCCGTAAATGTTGACGCCTGTATCTGTTCCGGTCAGATGCTCGGCGGTCAGCCCAGCATTGGCTTCGGTGATCACGTTTCCCTGCCGGAACGAACGATACAGCTCATTTAGGGTTGGGGCGCGAAAGGCCCGATACACAGAGGCGGTCCACGAGACATTGGGATTAATTTGGTAGAGCAAGGTCATGCGCGGGCTGAAGGCGTCGTTTGAGCGGTCCGGGAAATTCACGCTCGGAGAGGTACACGGCACGTTCACCTGACTACAAACGATGGAAGCATCGAAATTGCGCCAGTAATCAACGCGCGCACTAACCGTAAGCAGCCAACGCGACGTAATCTGGATTAAATCTTCGCCGAATATTCCCAGCGTGCGTTGACGCCCTCCGGACGATTTATCGAACGAATTCATTCCGCCGGAAAAGAACATTTCGTTGCTAACGCCAATTTCTTCGTGTTCGTCGAACCCAGCAACGACGGTTTGACGCTTACCGAATTTTCGCGACCAGAGTACGGAACCACCCACGCCTTGCGAGGGTACCGTCTGCAAATCGGTCAAATTTTCGCTATCGCGGTTGGCGGCTACGGCAGAAAAGCTTTGGTGGTAGGTCTGGACGTCAGCATAAAACCGTGCTGTAAGAGAACCGAAATCGCCCAGGGTCAAATTAGCCCCTAACGCGCCTTGGCCTAGCTTGGTCTCATTCCTTTGGAGCGGAGTGCCATTGTCCCGAGATTCATCTAGCAGCCAACCGCGCGCGAAAATCTCATCCTGGGTGCCTATTTTCCTGCCAATCATCAGGTCAGCGGTGCCGTGATCGGAGCCGGCTTTGGTATCGACGCTCCCACGGAAAGCTTGCGGAACAAGAATGTACCCGTCGGTATTAAATACCTCACCGGCAAAGGTGGATTCCCATTGTCCTTTCTGGCCGCCAGCCGAGAGAGAAAGATCAGGAGTGTTTTGATTTCCGTAAGAAGTTTCCAGGGAAATTCCAGCAGGCTCGGCGGGGCGAGTTATGAACTGGACTACTCCTCCAAGCGCATCACTACCGTACAGGCTGGATCCCCCTTCTTGAGAGATCTCCACACTGGCAACGGATTCAGCAGGCACTCGATCCCAATAAACCCAGGCGCCGAAAGGATCGTTGATGGGAATGCCATCTTCGAGAACCAAGGCCCGGCTCGAACCATTTGCCCCCAAGCCACGCAGCGAGACTCCTTGTGTGGTGGGATTTGCTACACGGCTGCTAAATCGGCGATAGAGGCTAAATCCGGGGACTTGGCGCAACTCGTCGTCGAGCGTGAGAGCGGGTGTAGCCTGCAGCTCGTCGCGTGTAAGTTGAATATCGCTTGCCGGGAGGTCGCTCATCAGTGTTGGCGTACGGTTGGCAGTGACGACAATCTGCTGAGCCAAAGACAAAGGAACCAGGACGATGTCTATGTGCACAGGTTCTCCGGCTGAAGCGGTCCAATCCTGCTGGAATCTTTGAAATCCATTGGCGGTGACTGTAATCGTGCCGGAAGCTCCTGGAACATTTTCAAACGCAAAGCTTCCCGACGGATTTACAGGCATTGCGGCTGAGAAAGCTCCCGATTTCAGTTCCACCTGGGCCCCAGAAACAGAAGCGCCGCTGGTATCACGCACAGTACCTTCTACTCGGCTGTTGTTCGCACCACCTGATTGGGCGTTCGCGGAAAATGGAGTCATTAGGCAAAACCATGAACAAAATAGAAGGGTTATTCCAGCGAAGCTTCGAGGAAACCGAGACCGCAGAAGGGTCACGTCAGCTACCCAGCTGACTGAGACGCAGAGGTAACGACAATTTTGCCATGAGCTGCTCATGATAGCTCAGGAGGAATCAGTTAACTATTGCGGTCTAGGTGCAGTTTCGTGAAAGGCAATGAATCAACACTGTATGTTATCTTGACGGGTGGGGCTCCACGTCCTCAGGAGGTAGTGATGGGTACGCCGTCGATGCGACGCACCGACCGTGTTTCGTTGACCGTGCTGCTGGAAGCTTCGGGCACCGACATTAACGGTAAGGAGTTCAAGGAGCCGACTCGCACCCTGCTGATCAATCGCGGCGGAGCGGTGATCATCCTGGAACGGGACTTGAAGCCCGAGCAACAGATTCAAATCAGGCGTCAGGCTGGAGGCGATTCTCAGAAAACCGTACCGGCCAGGATCGTGGGCGAGTTCGGCAGGCAAAAAGACGGGCATCTTTATGGGATCGAGATACTCGACCATGAAAATGATTTCTGGAAAATTGAATTTCCTCCGATTGCAGAATCCACAGAGGCGGTGGCGCGAATGCTTTTGCATTGCAGCTACTGCAAAAGCCGTGAGGTAGCTTATTTGAACGAGCTAGAGCTGCGCGCGTTCGAAACCAATCGCGGCATTGCGCGGCATTGCAAAACTTGCGGTGTGCCAAGTATTTGGACGCAAGCTACCCACGAAGACGAGAAGCAGCGATCTCTGCGAGCCGCTCGCGGAAAAGGCGCGCGGGAAGCAGACCAGCTTCCGGGAGGCGAGGAACAGCGCGCCCGCCAACGCATGCGTATGAAGACGCGTTTGACGGCGTGCATACGCCAGCCAGAAAGCGACGACGAATTGGCGGTTTGCGAAGACATTTCGCCGATTGGGATGTGCTTTCGGAGCAAACGCCGCTACGACACCCAGGCGATGATTCAGGTCGCGGTTCCCTACTCACCTGATGCTGCGAATATTTTTCTTCCAGCCAACGTCGTGTATTCGGAAGAGATCCCCCGAGCGGGGTTATTCAGGCACGGCGTAGAGTACCGCAGAGTAGGCCCTCGAGCACGCTAGATCGCAGTTGTGCGCAAACGTTCCCATCCCACTTCCTAAGCGACCGGCACCGCGGAGCGCTCTCGGCTGCGGCGCTGTAGATACTTCATAACGATATTGAGGTACACGTTTCCGCTGGGAGTTTCGAAACAAAGAATAGTCGCTTCAGAATCTTTTCCTGTTTGCGCGCATTGCTCTTGAGCTACTACTTCCGGAGGGAACACTTTGAACTGAAATCCGCCGTCGTTTAGCTGGGTTACGGCGTTGCCGATTACCATGTTGGCAAGCTCACACACGGTTTCTCTAACGATCGCTTCATCCGGCGAGACTTCCGTGCCGAAGAGCAAGCTGGCAACCTGCGCTGCTGCGCCACGGTCCATGTCGAGGATCACACGCCCTTCGATTTGTCCGCGAAAAGTTACCACTGCAGCCGCACCCTTGCGACGATATCCTTCCACTTCCATGGTAAGGTCCACGATTTTTGCCGGCGCCTTCATCATCTCAGCCAGCACTGCGTCCAGCGAACCGATGAATGGTTGGATCAGATCCATCCTCATCGAGATTTCTCCTGGCCGGCACCGACTGTCGCGGTGACGCCGTCGTCATTGAGAACATAACGGATGATTTCGTAAAGCGCATCGGGCTTAACTGGCTTTTGGACGAAGTGGCGCGCACCCTTTTGCAAGGCGGCAAGAATATTGTCCTGATAGCCGACGGAAGACACCATGACGATCCGGGCGTCGGGATGTTCCTGGACGATGCGCTCGACCGCTTCGATACCTTCCATCTGCGGCATGGTGATGTCCATCAGAACGATGTCGGGCTTGGTGCGAGCGTATTCGGTGATGGCGGTGCAGCCATCTCCCGCTTCGCCGATTACCTGTCCGCCAAAGGATTCGATCATCTTGGCAAGACTCTTTCGGGCGAAGACGGAATCGTCCACGACCAAGTAGCGGACGGGCTCGCTGTCTTTCTTTCTGGTTAAAGCTTCAAACTGTTTCATAACCATCTCCTTCGGATATCATTTTCATCAATCACTGCCACCGATAATCTTTGCCGGCACTAGCTCGGATGCCACACGTTCGACCGCACATTTGGATTGCAACACTCCTGAAAGATTCGATAGTGAAACGACACGCGAAGCGAAGCCACGCTCGATTGCGGAGCGAGGCATGCTGTCCACCACGCAAGAATCGGGACTTTGCACCAGCGTAAGGCCGCCAGCGGAACGAACTGCGCCTAGTCCCGCCGCGCCATCGTCTCCCATGCCGGTCATCAACACCGCGATCGCATTGTTGCCGAATTCCTGCGCTACCGATTGAAAAAGAACGTCCACAGACGGACGATGCCCGTTAACTCTTGGCTGATCGACGAGGACAGCGATGTTACCGTGCTCCATTCGCCGAACTTTCATATGCCGATTTCCGGGACAAATCAATGCGCGGCCCGCCAGCAACAGATCGCCCGATTGCGCTTCTTTCACTTCGATCGCGGAAGATTCATGCAGGCGCCGCGCAAACATATCGGTAAAGCCCTCCGGCATGTGCTGCACGACCAAAAGACACCCGGGAAAATCTTCAGGAAGCTGTGAAAAAAGATATTGCAAGGCGTTGGGACCGCCGGTGGAGATGCCGATGGCAACGACTCGAGAGGGCCAATTTGGCATCGCGGTCGGCTTGCGCTCCCGGCGCTTCGTGGACGGTACGGTGATAATCATCTTCGGAGCGCCTGAAGCGGCCGCCACTTTAATTTTCAGCGCAAATTCGGCGGCTATATGCTCGATGCGACCCGACGCGGCATCTTGCGGCTTGGTAACGAAGTCGAACGCACCGAGGGAGAGGGCCTTCAAAGTGATCAAGGCGCTGCGATCGGTCTGCGCGCTGAAGACGATTACGGGAACGTGATGCTTGCGAGTTATCTGGCGCAGCATCTCGATTCCGTCCATACGCGGCATGTCGAGATCGAGGGTAACCACGTGCGGATCCAGCTCGGTGATCTTCTTCAGCCCCATTTCTCCATCCATAGCCGTACCGACAACCTCGATGTTAGGATCGCGATGCAACACTTGCGGAATAAGCTTCCGCATCAGCGCCGAATCATCGACCACCAGAACGCGAATTTTTGCGTTCAGACTCACGCGATGGCTCCCACCGGTTGAATTCTGGACAAATGCGAAATTACCGCCGGAACGTTCAATATGAGCACGACAGTTCCGTCACCAAGTATAGAAGCGCCGCTGACCAGCGGCGAGGTGACCAGGCGATCTTCAAGAGCTTTGATCACCAGCTCTTCTTCGCCCACCAAACTGTCAACGGCGAGTCCAAACTTTCTGCTACCGGAGCCAATAACAATTACGAAGATTCGCTTCTCGCGTGCGCGAGTGACCTGCGATTGGAGACGTTCGAGACGCACCAGCGTGAGAACTTGATCACGCAACTGAAACACCTCGTGATTGTCCACGCGATGGACTTCCCCTTCCGATACACGCGTAATTTCCACGACCATAGCGAGAGGCACGGCATAGAGCCTTCCGGAGACGTGGAAGAGAAGCGACTGAATACTCGCGAGGGTCAGCGGAACCATCAAACGGAAAGTTGTACCTTGCCCCAAATCGCTTTCGAGTTCGATGGAGCCCTTCAAATTATCGACCGCAGATTTAACGACATCCAAGCCCACGCCGCGGCCGGAAATCTCGGTTATTTCGTCCGCAGTACTGAGGCCGGGAGCGAAAATCAGGTGCATTATGTCAGAATCGTTCAGGCGCGCCGTGTCGTTTGCGGTCACGATGCCACGCTCGATGGCGCGCCGCAGAATCTTGTCCCGATCGAGACCGCGCCCATCGTCGGAGATCTCGATTACGACTTGGTCGCCCTCGTGATAGGCATCCAAACGAACGGTCCCGCGGACAGGCTTACCGGCGGCTTGACGCTCGGCGGCAGTTTCGATGCCATGATCCGCTGCGTTGCGAACCAGGTGTGCGAGAGGTTCGGCGAGAGCGTCTAGAATGCTTTTGTCCAAATCCGTATTTTGGCCGGCGACTTCGAGATTAATATCTTTGTTTCGTGACTTGGCCACGTCGCGCACAACACGGGGGAAGCGGCGGAAGAGCTGTTCCACCGGGACCATGCGTATTTTCATTACGGACTTTTGAAGCTCGCCGAGAACACGAGATTGAAAGGCCAGGGCGTCGGCGAATTTTCCACGAAGAGAATCTTTTGGATGGGTACGCTCGAACTCGTTAATGGTCCGCTGCAGCATGGACTTTCCGATGATCAGCTCGCCCACTAAATTCATCACGATGTCGATGCGTCCAGCATCTACGCGCAAGGTATTTTCTGCCGCGGCGTGCGCCAGACCCGAAGACGTGCCGGTTTCCCGCGCGTCCTCTTGATGATCGAGGGCTGCATCCGATCTGCCCACATCAGCCTTGACGGACAAAGCAGCCGCTTCGGCTTCTACGAGAATTTCGAGCAGATCGCGGGGCGGGGCTTCCGCGACAGCACATTTCACAATTGAGATTCGTGAGACAACGGCCGGAACCTGACAATGTTTCCGAATCCAATCGACTGACTTCTCACTGGAAATTGCGGCTTCAATTAAATTTGTGCTGGCGGCCTGGGCGGCGCTTTCCGGGTGGAGAAACTTGATTTTCCCCGCACCCTCCAGCGCTTTACGCACAAGTTCGTAAGCTGCGGCTGGAAGCAGCGATTCCGAATCCAGATAGAGTGCGATGTTGTAAACCGATTCCCCGCCGCGCAACCCGTCGGCGATCATCAGGCGCTCATATTCGCTCCAGTCAAATTTTGCCTCGTCGGAAGATTTTTCGGCTGGGACTGCACTTTTATGCAACAAGCGATTGATGTGATCGCGTAGAGCGCCGCCATCGGGAGGCTGCAGATGGTCGCGATAGGCGGCGAGCATTTCGTGAAAAGTATCAGCTGCAGTCAGAACAACCTCGGGAATCAACGCAGCATTTTCCTTGGCCAGTTCCGGGGTAAGCACGTCTTCGAGTTCGTGTGCAAGCTCGCTGAGTTCGCGAAAGCCACAAGCCGCCGAATCGCCTTTTAGAGTGTGGACTGCGCGCCGAACACTACGAAGGTTTTCCTTGTCGGCTGGATGCTCCTCCAGCGCAAGGCCGGCTTCGTTCATGTTCTGAAGAATCTCCGCAGCGCTTTCGAAAAAAAGCTCGCGAAGTTCAGAAGCTCGATCGTCAGGCAGAAAGGTCACGGCGCGCCCTCAATTTTCTGATACACGGTCGCGCTGTTTTGATGAATCATGTGAAATTTCGTGGTAAGTCCGAATAGACTTTCCGCGTGGCCCACGAACAGATAGCCTTCGGAATTCAAGCAACGGTGGAATTTGTCGATCAGGCGCTTTTGTTCCGGCTCGTCGAAATAGATCATGACATTGCGGCAGAAAATCACGTCGTTGCGCAGAGGCAGATATTCCGTTTTCAGATTGTGAAAGTCGAACTGAACTAGGTTCTTCAGCGCGGGCTTGACGGAATATTTGTCCCCAACCTTGTCGAAGTAACGCAGCCTGCAGGTGTAATCCACTGTTTCCATTTGGGCTTCTGTATAAATTCCCTGTTGTGCGGTGAGCAGCGCGGAATAATTGATATCGGACGCCAGAATTTCAACCTTCCACGGCGGAGGTATCAGCGGTTTAGGTGTAGGCATCTCGAACGGAAGCGGGTTTCGCAAGTAGTAGTAGGCCAACGCATCGCAGACTAGAAGGGCGAGGGTATAGGGCTCCTGACCGGTGGAGCACCCCGCACTCCATATCTTCAGAGACCAATCGCGACGCTCCTGTTTGCGTTTCAGGATTTCTTCAAGCGTCACTTTCTGAAAAAGATCTAGCTGTGGACGAATCCGGAAGAAGCTCGTCTCATTTACGGTCAAGTTTTCCAAGAGAGAAACGAGTTCTTGTTTCCCCTCGCGGCTGGTAAGCAAACGGTAGTAGGTGTAAAACGAATCCATCTGGCAGGCTTTTAGGCGCCGTTGTAACCGATCTTTCAGGAAGTGCGTGCGGCGTTCGTCGAAGTACATGCCGCATTCCTGGTAAACCAGGGTTTGCAAGAGCTTCAATTCCGCTTCAGTGAGTGGCACCTGCGTCGCGAGAGTAGTAGTGGACATTCGTTCCTCAGTGTTGCCGCTTCCTGCCAAATCTGTACTTAT
This sequence comes from uncultured Acidobacteriota bacterium, assembly GCA_963838475.1. Lineage (GTDB taxonomy): Bacteria > Acidobacteriota > Terriglobia > Acidiferrales > UBA7541 > Palsa-295. The sequence goes on along the minus strand of CAWIRJ010000001.1, from coordinate 1,137,071 downwards.
CTTTCCAGGTGGCCGGCCGGAACCGCGTCAACGGATTCGGCGACTTCGTCCAAACGGCGTAATTCACCGCGCTGGAGAACTTTATTAAGGTCGAGCAGAATGATCAGACGTCCCCGCAGCTTTCCGACACCCGTGATGTAGTTCAACTCGCCTTCCTGAAAGACATCTTGCGGGGCTTCTATTTCAGAGGGCGGTATGCGCAAAACCTCGGATGCGGAATTCACCATCAATCCAATCAAGCGATTTTCCAACTCGACCACCACGATCCGGTTTTTCTTATTGGGCTCGCCAACGTTTTCATGGAAGCGTTTTCGCAAATCGACGACTGGAATGATTCGGCCGCGAAGATTTATTACGCCTTCAATGTAGTCGGGCGCATTAGGGACGGAGGTGATAGCCGGAACGCGCACGATCTCGCGCACCAAGGAGATTGGCACGCCGAAAGTTTCCCGTCCGATGCGGAACCCTACAAGCTGGAGTTCTTTGTCCATGTCCTGGATGTGTAACGCCTCTACGAGTGCGCCAATTCCGCGTACTCTTCTCGAGTCTGCCGTTCCTGTCCTGCGAGTGCACGGCGAGAAGCATGACGGCGGCTGTCGGCTAATCCTTCATCGAGGACGAACCTATCCATCGATTCCAACAGCGCGCGGGACAGTTTTGACATCTGTTCCGCGGCTGCCGCCAGTTCGGATGAACTAGAACTCGACTGCTGCACCAGCTCTCGCATTTTTTCCATCGCGCGCACCACACCCTGCGCGCCGGAAGCCTGTTCTTCCACAGACGAATTAATTTCCTGCGTGATTTCGGTCAAACGATTGGTGGCCTTGGCAATCTGTGTGGAACCGCTGGACTGCTCCATGGTTGCCGCACCAATTTCCTGCGAGAATTTGTAAACCTCGGAAACCACGTCAGAGATTTTTTCGAGCGCGAAGCTAAGGTCCTTGTTCAACAACAATCCTTCCTGGACCATGCTGGTGCTTTTCTCCATGTTATCCACCGCTTCGCGGGCTTCTTTTTGTATGCCCTGAATAAGCTCGGAAATTTCCTTGGTGGACTGCGTGGACTTTTCCGCCAGCTTGCGCACTTCTTCGGCGACCACGGCAAAACCTAGTCCGTGTTCTCCCGCACGAGCGGCCTCGATGGCTGCGTTCAATGCCAAGAGGTTGGTTTGTTCGGCTAGATCGTCGATGACTTCGATAATTTTTCCGATGTCATCAGCGCGGCGCCCAAGGACGTCGATAATTTCCGCCGACGATTGGATTGCATGACTGGTTCGGTTCAGTCCTTCGGTGGCTTTATCCATGGTTACCATGCCGGTTTGAACTTCTTCGCGTGAGCGGTGCGATATATCCACTAGGAGCTTGGCGGTGTCTGCCACGCGCTGAATCGAAGTGACCATCTGATCGATGGACGCTGACGTTTCGGCCACGCTGGAAGCCTGCACCTGCGTGTTCTTCACCACATTTTGCACGTTGATGCTCATCTCGTGCATGGTGCTGGTGACTTCATCGATCGCAGATGCCGCCTGCACGCTTACTTTCGCTGACTCATCAGAGGCGCTGGCCATTTGTCCCGAACCGCTGGCCACTTGCGAAGCGCTGTCTCGCACTTGACGAACCAAGTCGCGCAGACCTTGGGTCATTCGCGTGAAAGCTAATGCCATGGTGTCTTGTGAGGAGCGCGGCTTGACGGAAACCGACAATTGGCCTTCGGCGATTGCCGCAGAGACGGCCGCCATCTCTTTCAAGTGCACGATCATTTTGTTGAAGTTGGACGCTAGTATTCCAACTTCATCATCCCGGTGGATATCGATGGACTGATCCAAATCGCCGGATTCTCCGATGCTGTGTGCGACTTCGATCAAGTGATACAACGGCTCTTTAATCGACTTGGCAGTAGCGAACGCTATGAATCCTCCAAGAAGGATCGCAAGAAAGGTTCCGGCAGTAGTGATGATGGTGCTTAACGCAGTCGCCGACGCCGCAGAGGTGTTCGAATCATCCAATGATTTACGAACGGCCAGACTGGCCTCGTCCAGAACAGCGGAGGACTTGTTGAACCACGAGTTGGGATCGTGTTGAAGATAAAAAATCTGCAGATCGGAGACAGTGGCATCGCCGGCGTCCACTTGATGACGCTTCGCGATCATGGGCTTGGCGAAATCCTCGGCCCAACTGTGTTCACCATTTTCTACTTGCGCAAACGCAGACTTGAGGCCTGCATCATTTGCTTTGGACTCGACTTCCTTTAGAAGCGCCGATAGATCATTGGCGCCCTTGTTGGTCTTGTCTTCGTCGCGAAGGTCGCCGCTCAGCAGGTAGTTGCCCAAGTACAGGCGGTTCTCCATCATCTGGAAGCGGACGCTTTCGATGGCCTTCACATCCGAGAGCGTGGAGGCGACTGTGGCTCGCGCGCTATATTCGCGACGCACGGTGAAAATGTCGATGATGAAAAGAATCAGCATGATGGCCAGTACGGCGCCAAACCCCAAGTAAAGCTTCTTCCCAATTGTCATGTCGTGATGCCTCCACTTCCCGCCCATCGAAAACTTCCGCCCCCAATCAGCGGTTTGCCCCCTAATTGCCCTGCGGGTTAAACTCGAATTCAACGATTTCGATGCTGTCTTTCGAACTCGGCTCAAAGCGCCACTTCTTCAGTGCTTCAAGCGCGGAATTTATTAGCAAAGGACTTCCGCCGATTACTTTTGTGGTAATCACATGCCCATCGGCTGCAACAGTGGCCTCAACCTTAACTTTTCCTGACACGTTCATCTGTTTTGCGAGCGGAGGATATTCCGGCACAACGCGTGTACGAATCTTCCGCCGGGAAGCTTCCGCCGAATTTTCCTGCGCTGACGCTCGCGGCATGACTCCTAATGATCTAGCCAGAAACATTGCAAGTACCAAAACTGCAATACTTGACTTTGACCGCATGACTGCACCCTCCCTGAGGGGATAATTCCAACTCCGGAAATTGCACGAAGACTGCCATGCGGCTGCCGATATTTTCAGTTCGGGTCTATGTGCTAAGAAAGTGCGGATGTGCCTGATATGCCTAGGCTTACCTAGAATGAACAATCGAGCAGGCGAATATCCGTCGGAGAAGGCCGTCTCAGTTCACTGATGTTGACATCCCGAGTGTCTCAGGCTGCGACAAACCGTGATTGCTGCTTACGTAACATCGCGGGTCGGTTGGCTTGACTCAAAATGAGATGGGGCCGTAACGTCTTTTACGCAAGGTGTAATAGCGCGCAAGCCCCCAATCCTCCATGCGTGCATTAAAGCGAAGCGGAGATGTCTCAACTCGACTCGACGGCTCATCTGAGAGCCTGCTCGCGCAGTTCTCCGCCACCACTCTTGAGCTAAATCCATCCCTAGGAACTAAAGAGTTTGCCCGTCGGCTGACCGCTCGTGCGGCCGAAATGTTAGGAGCGCGGTCCGCCGTACTGGTGTTGACTCGCGAATCTGATTGGGAGATTGCCGCGCTTAGCGGCCCCGCCCATCGGTGGGACGCGATGACTCAGCACCGTTTGGCTGGGACGCTGGCCGAACAAGCCACGTCGCTCGGCTCCGAGTTACGCAAAGGATTTGCCGCGCGACTGCTCGGACCTGGCTTGGCTGAATCGCTCGGATGGAAAGAATTGGTTCTCGCTCCTCTTTTCGGCAGCGAATCGGAGCTTCTGGGCGTCCTGTGCCTCGTAGATTTAAACCACGAACTTTATACCGCAGAGCGTCATCTGCTGGAAGCTCTTGCCAGCCATGCGGCGGTGGCGCTTGAAAATGTGCGGCTGTTTTCGCGCATCGAACAATCGCGCAAACAGTGGGTGCAGGATTTCGACGCGATCTCGGACTTCATTATCGTGCACGATACAAGCAATCGAGTGTTGCGTCTTAATCGCGCGCTGGCGGATCTGCTGGAGGTGCCTCCAACGGAAGCGATTGGCCGCGACATAGGTACTATGGAATTGCTGTCCTCGCCAGCGCAGGCTGGATTTTGTCCGTTTTGCAGAAATCCGCAATCCTCGCACGAGGAATTCATTCATGAGGCCGCAGAGAGAACTTTTCTTGTCTCGGCTTCGCGCATCCACGGCGGACCTAAAGATGAGTTGCGAACCATTCACGTTCTGAAAGACATCACCGATCGGCGCACCGCCGAACGCCGCTACCGTCGCGAACGCGACTTCAACAAAAATATCCTGAACAACACACAGAGCATGATTCTGGTGCTGGATACAGCCGGGCTTGTGAGCTACGCCAATCGCCGCTGCTTTGAGTCCGGCTATAAAGAACAGGATTTGTTGGGACATGCGCTCGTGCAGTTGGTGCCGCCGGCGAGGCGAGGGCTGCTGGTGGAAGCGCAAGAGCGCGTGCTGAACGGATCAGCACTCGATAATCTGGACATCCCGTTATTCCGCGGAAACGGAACGACCGGGCAGTTTTCGGTGAGCTTGAGCCCGATGCGCGATGAACAAGGAAATATCAACAGTATCGTGGTGGTGATGACGGATATTACGGACGCTGCAGACCTTCAAGCGAAGTTGATGCACACGGAAAAAATGGCCGCGCTCGGACAACTGGTTTCGGGCGTCGCGCATGAAGTGAACAATCCGCTTGCCGCCATCGTCGGCTTTACAGATCTTCTTCTGGAAAATCCCGAAGTTCCGGAAAACGCAAAGGAAGAGTTGCACGTCATTTTGCAGGAAGCGCAGCGGACACGTGTGATCGTCCAAAATCTGCTCAGCTTTGCGCGGCAAATGCCGGCGCAGCGTGAACCATTGCAGGTTAATTCCGTGCTGCAACAGACCGTGAAACTTCGCGCCTACGATCTTTCAAATCATGGCGTGGAACTGGTCGAAGACTATGGCGACGATTTGCCGGTAATCGTTGGCGATCCGCACCAGTTGCAGCAGGCGTTTCTGAATATATTGAACAATGCTTACGATGCGGTTCACGAGACTCGGCGCAAAGGAAAAATCGAAATCAAAACATCGCACCGCGACGGACGCCTGGAAATTGTATTCCGCGATAACGGAACTGGGATCACGCATCCTGACCGTATCTTCGATCCTTTTTTCACCACAAAAGAAGTAGGCAAAGGCACAGGGCTCGGACTCAGCATTTGTTATGGCATCGTCCGCGCACATTCGGGTGAGATTTCTGCTCGGAATAACCCGGATGGAATCGGTTCCACTTTTGTTGTGCGCTTTCCCGTGGCAGCAAAGACGGCGGAACCTGACGAAGAGTGGGAGTCGCAATGATGAGCGCCAGCATGTCTCCAGCAGTGGCGCGCGGGCGCATTTTGTTGATTGAGGACGAGCCGTCCGTCGCCGCATTCCTGCGCACCGCGCTGGAACGCCGCGGATACGAAATTGAATGTTCGGCATCGGCTACAGAGGGATTGCAACTGCTCGCAACCGGCGAGTTTCGAGGCGTAATTTCAGATTTTCGAACGCCGGGCGGAATAACCGGAGCCGACGTTCACGACTGGCTGACGCGGCACCGCCCAGAACTCGCCTCGCGAATTATTTTCATCACCGGCGACACAGCTAGCGCCGACACCATAGCGCAACTAGCCAGAAATGGAACGCCTTGTGTTGAAAAACCGTTCCGCATTCATCAGCTCATTGCGGCGGTGGAAAAGACGATCGGAAGACCATGAAAGAAGAATCGAAACTTCGATTTCTGATTGTGGACGACGAACAAAGCATCCGACGGCTGTGCATGACCGTGGGACAAGGGCTCGGCTTCGCCTGTGCCGAGGCCGAGACAGCGGAGTCAGCGCTCGAACTGGTGGAAACCAGCCCGCCGGATATTGTCGTTACCGATTTGAAGCTCCCCAGCCTCTCTGGCGCGGATCTGCTAAGAAAGATACGTGAACAACTGCCGCGCGCGGAAACCGCGATTATGACCGGACACGGCTCAATTGAATCCGCTGTGGATGCCATGCGGCAGGGCGCCTACGACTACATCGAAAAGCCTTTTCGAGTTGAAAGACTACGGCAGTTGCTGCAGCGGATGGCTGAGAAAGTTCGCTTGGTGGCAGAAAATCAGTTTTTACGCGAGCGCGTTAGCACGGAGACGCAGCTCGACGGAATCGTCGGAACGTCATCAAAGATCGAAGATGTTCTGCGAATGATTTCCAGGCTGAAGGAAACCCGAACGCCTGTGTTGATTACCGGCGAGAGTGGTACGGGCAAGGAACTTGTAGCGCGCGCGATTCATTTCCGCGGACCGCTGGCACAAATGCCTTTTGTCGCGGTGGATTGTGGCGCGTTGGTACCGACGCTAATGGAAAGCGAGTTGTTCGGACACGAGAAAGGCTCTTTTACCGGTGCGCTTAAGACCAAAGCCGGACTTTTTCAGGCCGCGAATGGCGGCACAATTTTTCTGGACGAAATCGGCGAATTGCCGTTGGAACTGCAGGCCAAGCTGTTGCGCGTGCTGCAAGAGAAAGAAGTGCGGCCCGTTGGCAGCAATGTGAAAGTTCCAGTGGATGTGCGTGTGATTGCAGCAACCAATCGCGATCTGGAAGTGGCGTACAGAGGCGGTACGTTTCGCAAGGACCTCTATTTCCGTTTGAATGTGGTGACCGTGCATTTGCCCAGCCTGCGCGAAAGGCGCTCCGACATACCGCAGCTCGTTCACTGCTTCTTGGACCGCTACGCACCCGGCGAAAACATCCAAGTTACGCCTAACGCCATGAAGAATTTTCTGGCGTATGACTGGCCCGGCAATGTGCGGGAGCTTGAAAATTGCATCGCCCGCGCGGTTGCCCTGGGCGATCATCACATGATTGACGCGAGCGATCTCCCGCCGTCGATCTCCATGGTCCAAGATCCCGATAACGCCGACGGCAGCGATTCCCCGCTTTCCACTACGGCGCTGGCCGACCTTGAGCGCATAACGATCTTGCGCGTTTTCGAGCAAGCAGGCGGCGACAAAGCTTTGGCTGGCAGAATGCTGGGAATCAGCCGCGCCACGCTTTATCGCAAACTAAAGCTTTACAATATTCCGCTGCGGCCACCGCATAAAGATCACGTGCGAATGGCGTCGTGACGTTATTGTGGCGTCGTCTCACTGAACGCGCGTCAGCCCTAGCCACTGCAGTAGGCTGAGACGCTCCGTCGCACGCTGAGACAGCGCGAGACGAGAGTTTCACTCTTCATCCCGCAATGACCTGATATAGAACAACTTAATATTCCGCTCGCTTATCAGTGTTTGGCTCTTCGTGTGCATTCCTATCGCGGGGAGTTTTCCGCTCTTCTTTGTACCGTACCGCTCTGCTCGCACAAACTCCCGGAGCGATGGAGTTAATTTCGAACAATGAGGCCGGAAAGATCGGGGGATGCGTGCTAACAGAAGCGGAATTACAGGGGATTTCACAAGAACAGACCTGCGCTGAAAAATTGGCTCGACTTTTTCCCGGAGCTTCGCCCATGCGAATACCGGTGCGAGTGCTTACTCTGGGATCCGGCCGTCAGCGATTACAGGAGAAAACGGTAATCGAATTCGGTACCGCGAGCGAGGTCTTGTTCTCTTCAAAGTTGCCATTGGAATTCGAGGATCGCGTGCAACTGGTGAATTCAGATGGATCTCTGGATGCGTGCGCGACCGTAGTGGCGGTGAGATATCACAACGGAAGTAAAGCGGTTGCAGTTCGATTCGTCGGAAGCATCGACAATTGGATCATCAAACCATGACAACAAATACGAACGTTTCAAGCTCAAAGAAAACCGCAAGTCCTTCCGATTTCGCATCGCAATGGACCGAGGCCCGGCTGGCTTATCCGCTCTACGCCGCTCTTGCGACGCAATTCAACCTCGCAACTCTTCGCTATCCTGCCGGGGAAATGCCGCCTTTGCGACCCACGCGCGATGTGTTCGACGCGGACTTGAAATGGTTCGATACCATTGACGAAAATCTTCGCGCATTTCAAATTCGACAGCTCCCCCCAGAAATCCTGAATGCGAGTGAGGATGGACTGCGGGCGTTTTTGCAGCGGCAGATGAGAAAACAGGAAAAAACAGGCGCCGACCGCGACAAGATCGACTTACTCCTGGTGCAGTATTTTGCATTGTGCGCGCCGGAAGACCTTTATCGCAAAGACATCAGCCTCGGAGAGGCTGCGCAAGTGCTGCAACCTGTTTTAGGCGAGGTCGACCTTGCACCGCTTGAATGGTGCGCACCGCTGGATCAGATTCTGAAAAAAATCTCGCAATGCCAAAGTTTGCGGGACTTGATGGAACACGGGCTGTTGGAGCAGGGCCGCTTGGTGAAAGAATCCGCCGGGCCTTTGTTTTATGATCCCGCGGCGTTAGTCACTTTCTGCCGTTTCAATTTTCTGCTTCGCCGAGCCTTCATTCGCCTTTTGCATGCCGACCTCAACGCCGTACACCACGCTATCGAGAAGCTCGATTCCTTGGGCGTAAAAACCGTTGATTGCAGGCGTGCGGGTCTCTCGGCTGCCGAACCAACGATTCAGTTACGTTACTACTGTGAAAACTGGCGCCAGCCGTTTCATAAGGACTACACAGCCAATTCCGTGAGGCGTGCCTTCGAGCAGTTGCTTGCGCTGCGCGCGGACCTGGAAGAAGCGTTGGGAACCGCGCAGGGTGGGCCAACTTGCATCCACCTTCCTGACGATATTGGTAACGTCGCTGTGACGCCCATTGGCAACCAAGACGAAGAAGGGGCGGCAATTTCCAGTGCCCCGGCGCCGGCGGCAATACAAGTTTCACCGCCGAACTCTCCGGGACCGAAAAGTACAGACGCCAACACTGCCGCGAACCAGCCCGTCAAGACACCGCCAACCATTCCACCGGCAGCGGTTCAAGTTCCAAGTTCCGGAAATGATGGTCCGGCCGCGCCCACTAGCACGGCAGAGATGGAGAAGTGCCTCGAAGGAATTTGGGAGCAACTGATTGCCGCTCCGCCTTCACGCGGACGGTCGATGTCCACTGTTGTGTTGCAAGATACGAAAGTGTTGCTCTCGTCGTGGGAAGTAGGCGCGTTCGTAGCAGACGGCGGACAAGAAGCGGAAGATCTGCGACGCGCTGTGGTGGCGCGAGCTCTGCTCGGTCTGGCAATCGATCAGCGAAAACGCTCGGGAGATTTGAACCCGCTCGCTTCCGCGCTAGTGCTGGCGCGAGCGGAAGTCTCCTATTTCCAGGGACGCGTGGAACAAGCCAAGCGCGCAAAAAATACTGAGGCGGCTGTGAACCTCGGTATCAGCACGAAACGACTTCTTTCGTTCATCGAGGAAGCAGAAAAGCTTCAGCCCTAAAGCTCAAGACAGACGGGGGACCCTTTGAACCACGCCAGCGTCCTGATTGTCTCGGACGATACGGAATTTGCTCGGTCGATAGCGGCACGTTGGCAAGCTGAGCGCTACATTCCGGAAGTTACGCTGGTCACCGGCAATGTCTGGTCCGGCTCGACTGCAACCGGATATGACCTGGTAATTGTGGGCCCCGTTCGCGACCGCAAGGTTTCCGAAATCCTGGCTACCTTACACTCGCTGCCGAACGTTACATGCGTTTGTGTTTGCGACGACGAAAAAGAAATTGCGTCGCTGCAGTCCGACTATCCGCATTTGCAAATCATTCCGCGACAGGACGGTTGGATCTCAACGCTAATTCTGGTGGCTTCCGAAGCGTTACGCCGGGTACAAGCCGTGACCCGCGCACAGCGCGCAGAACGTCTAGCGATCGAAAGTCAAGCCCAAGCGACATTAGGGCGCTACATGCTCGAAGCACGGCCGAGTGTAAACAATGCGCTGACCTCGATCTTGGGTAACGCGGATTTATTGTTGCTGGAACCGGAGCAGGTGACCGGCGAATGTCGCGACCAAATACGCACGGTGCACGCCATGGCCTTGCGGTTACACGAGATTATGCAGCGATTCTCATCGCTGGCCGCGGAAATGCGGGCCGGTGAGAAAGAGTCTCAAGCTGATACACAGGCGGTTTCTCATCGCCTGGCGCAAGGCTCATGAGCAAACCGCAAATCGCGTGCAAAGCTCAGCAATAAAAGGCTTTGGCTAGATGTTCGCATTGCGAGAATTTCGGGCCGATGGTGGCTCTTTAGTTGCAATTCTTTCTCGGGGTTTGAGGGTGGAGGCGAAGGCATGTTGAAGAAAATTCTGGTTGTGGACGACTCACAGGCCGAAATCCGGCTGATGCAAAACATGCTGCAGGAAGGTGGCTTTTACTCCATCGGCATTTCCGATCCCACGAAGATCGAAGAAGCGATTGACGAAGAGCGTCCCAACGTAATTTTGCTGGATGTGGTGATGCCGAAACGAAATGGCTTTCAGGCTTGTCGCGATTTGAAGAGCCACCAATCGTATGCACAGATTCCGGTAATCCTGGTCACTTCGAAAACGGCGCCAAGCGATCGCTACTGGGGCGAACAGCAGGGCGCCAATGGTTACGTAGCCAAGCCGTTTACGCCGGCTGAGTTGATCAACGAAATCAAAAGGCTTGCTTGATGTCAAGGGAACACGACAACACAACGCTGCTGCACGCAGAGCTCGGTGGCGGCGAGTTTCTGGAGAACGATTCGTTCTCTGAAGAGCGCTTGCCGGAGCGGCAGTATTGCGTGTTTCGCGCAGGGCGCGAGCGTTTCTGTTTTTCGGTTCTAGAGGTAGAGGAAGTCGTGGATTGGCCGATCGTAACGCGCGTGCCGCTCGCGCCGGCATTTCTAATGGGCGTTTTCAATTTGCGTGGAACGATTGTCCCACTGGTGGATATCGCGTTTACAGAAGGACGCCGTCCCGGAATGCTTCCGAAACATGTTGTGGTGGCTGCGTTAAAAGGCGATTCGCAAAGTGGCGACCTGCGGTTAGGAATTGCCGCGGATGAAGTGATCGGCACGTACTCGGCGACAGAAGAATCGTTGCTTGATCAGGCGCCCGCAGAAGTACCGCATTGCCGCGGGATGCTGCGCCACGACGATCGCCTTGCGCTGGTCGTTGACCTCCGGCGTTTAACCGACGTTTTTCCAGTTCCGGTGATTTGATGAACGCATTGATCATTTTTCTGAGGTATGGGAACGGACTCGTTTTGTGGGTTGACCACTGTTTGCGATCCGTTCTGCGAATCGTCCGGTAAACAAGTTCTTTGGAGGAAGTCATGAAATCTCGTTTGAGTTCCACAATTTGGTTGCTGGTCTTCTGGATCGGCGCCGCACTCTTTGGCGTGCTGGGGATGGCGTACTACGCCGGCTCGCACGCGGTCGCGGGGGCCGATGCTACTTCGTTTCCAGGCGGCAGCAACGGCGCGCTGGTCGGCGCGGCAGTGCTTGCGATTGTGGCGGCAATTTCGCTCGTCTATGTGTTGAGCAAACGTGTGCTCACGCCGGTTGCGGAGATCGCTACATTCTCAGAACGCCTGGTGGCCGGCGACGTGCGTGCGCGCGTGGAAGTCGGCTCGAGCGATGAGTTCGGATTCATCGCCGAAAATTTCAATCGCAGTGCTGCCAAGGTCGCACATGCCGTGACCAACCAGCAAGCCCAGGATTCGCTCCAGCGCAGCATCACGGATTTGTTGAACACCATCAGCCAAGTCGCACGAGGCGATCTGAATATCCGCGGCAAGGTGAGCAACGACGCTCTCGGAAACGTTGTGGACTCCGTGAACTTTATGCTCGACAACTTCACCAAGGTTCTTGAACGCGTGCGCAAGGCAGCCGTTGATGTCAGCACTAGTGCGAATCAGATTCTGGAAGCCGCAGACGATATGACTGCTGGAGCAACGCAACAGGACCAGGAAATAACGAACACTTCATCCGCCGTGGAAGAATTGACGGTTTCGATGAAACAGGTTTCGAACAACGCCGAAGCCAGCGCCGAAGCAGCTCGCCGCGCCCTCGACGCCGCAGAGCAAGGCAACCGCGCGGTACGCGACACGCTGGAAGGCATGCAGCGGATTCGCGCCTCGGTGCAGGCGACTGCTAAGAAAATTAAGTCGCTCGGCGATCGTTCGTTGGAAATTTCAGAAATTATTAACGTGATTAACGACATCACGGAGCAAACCAACTTGCTGGCGCTTAACGCGGCCATCGAAGCAGCTCGCGCCGGAGAGGCAGGCCGAGGTTTCGCGGTAGTTGCCGACGAAGTTCGCAAATTGGCAGAACATTCACGCAGCGCCACGAAAGACATCGCGGCGTTGATCAAAGCCATTCAGGCCGAGACCAACGAAGCCGTCGTTGTGATGGAAGAAGGCACGCGCGAAGTGGAAGTGGGAGCAGGCTTGGCAGATCAAGCCGGAAAAGCGCTTGAGGCCATTTCGAGCGTCGTGCGCCAGTCGGCCGAACTTGTACAGGAAATTTCCCTTGCGTCAAAACAGCAGGTGCGCGGTACGGAAGGCGTGGCGAATGCCATGCAGATTATTTCCGGAATTACTCGGCAAACCACGCAGGGCGCCCGTCAGACCGCTTCTACCGTGGGCAACATGGTGAAACTCTCCGAACAACTCAACGAGGCTCTCGCGCAATTCCGCTCGCAATCTGGGCGGCCTTCTGAAACGCTGGTCGCCGAGGAAACGCGACCGGCCGCACCGGTGGGAGCGCACCGTTAGTAGTGCATGGAGGAATTAGAAGGATCGGGCCATATAAGCGTGCCGAAAATGATCCAACATCTCAGCGCCGCACAGCTCACCGAGACCGAGCTGGGGGAAATGCGCGCGTTGATCGAGCAGCGCTCCGCGATTTTATTGGATTCTTCGCGCGAGCGTTTTTTCTCAACTCGTATCCGCGAATACCTGGATGCGAAGCAGATCGCCACCGCGACGGAACTGTTGCGTGTTGTGCGGGCTTCCGAAAGCGAATACGACGCCTTGCTGGAGCAGTTGCTTACGCAGGAGACTTCTTTCTTCCGCTATCCAGCAGTTTATGAAGCGCTGAAGAAACGGATTCTCCCGGAGATCCAGGAAAGGAAATTCTGGAAGAACCCGCGGACGCTGCGTATATGGAGTGCCGGATGTTCGACGGGTGAAGAACCTTATTCGATCGCGATCACATTGTCCGATGCCTTGAAATTTGCAGAAGCCTGGGAAATCGAAGTTCTGGCGACGGATATCAGCAGCCGGGCTCTGGGTCAAGCCGAGCGCGGCGTTTACGCCAAGCGCAGCTTACAAGATGTTTCACTAGGTCAGGTGGAAACGTATTTTTCAGAGACGAAGCACGGATATCACGTGAGGCCGCGCATCCGAAAAATGATTTCATTTGTCCAAATGAATCTTGCTGAACCTGTTTACTTTGGCAAGTTCGACTGCATTTCCTGCATGAACGTGCTTATGTATTTTTCACCTCAAAGACGGCTGGGGATCCTACGGCGTTTTTACGATGCCCTGGAGCCCGGCGGATATTTTTTGCTGGGGCATTCAGAGACGCTTTCGAACGTAGGTATGAACTTCGAATCTATCGTCGCCGGTGATTGCCTGATCTATCGCAAGCCTGTTTCTGCTGTCGCAGCGCGAACGCTGGCGGTTGCGGAGGAACGTCCGTGACCGCGCCAAACCACGAATCAGTAGAACTTTTCCTCCAGGAAGCTTCCGAGCATCTTCAGTACTTGCGCGAGTATTCTGGAATGCTGCAGGAACCGCAAACCAAGCCTGAAGATCTGGAGAAACTTTACATCGCGGCTCACACGCTCGCAGGAACTTCCGCGAGCTATGGGTTTCCGGGGTTTTCGGAAGTCGCGGCAAAAATGGCGCACATTTTTCACTATGCCATGAATGCGACGTTGACTCCCGACATGCACGGACCGTTGACCGAGTTTATCTCCGACGCGATCTCTGTGCTCGAATTCGATTTGCTGCAAATCAGTTCGAGCGGCGCCGAAACGGCTGAGGACGTTGCCGCGTTCAAGCAACGTTATTCGTTTGCGTTTCCTGCGGCGCCTTCCGAGACAGCATCTTCGGATAACGAACACGGTTCAAGCACGGAAGGCTTTGTTCCAAGCGTGGGCTACGCTCCACCGGAATTCGCGCCGGCAATCTCATATACGGACAAATTGCCTAAGGACGGTGAAGTTCCCGATGAAGTGCTCGAATTTTTTGTCCCGGAGGCGGAAGAGCACCTGCAGGTGGTGACCGAATGCCTGCTTATGCTGGAGTCGAATTCGAAGGCCGAAGATATTAACCGCCTGTTCCGGGCCATGCACACGGTGAAAGGCTCCGCGGCTCAAGTCGGCCTAAGTCGTCTTTCAGCAGTCGCACATCGCGTGGAAGATTTAATCGGTGAATTACGCGACGGCCATTTGCGACCGAATGCAGACATTATCGACATCTGCCTACTGTCCGTGGACGTGCTAAAGAGATTCCTTCACCGCCAATGGGAGAGCGACGCGGAGATGCGCAGCGCTATCGATCCTCTGCTTGCGAGGATCGAGGAGTTGGCGCCTGAAGAGGGGAATCAAGAAACTTCGGAACCCAGTCACGCGGAAGTGGAGTCCGAAGAACAGCGAAAAGAATCTGTCGCCGAACCTGCGACACCTACAGGCTCGTCCGCCGCGTCACAAGTCCTACCGCAAGCGAAGTCAGTGCGCATTTCTCTCGAGCGTCTCGATCGCATGATGAACGCGGTGGGAGAACTCGTTATAAATCGGACGCGCATGCTCGGCCGTTTGTCTGAACTCGGTAAGCTTGTGGAAATATTGAATTTTTCGAAGAGCCGGCTGTCCGGAAAAGTCGGAGACTTTCAGGAAAAGCACGAGTTCAATCGCATTCGTACAACCCTAATGCCTGGCAGCCAGCCGCCGCAAAAGGATACTTTCCGAGGCCATTTTTCAAATATGCCGGCGCTGATGGGGGAAGATTGGGGGGAATTCAGCGATCTGGAGATGGATCGTTATGACGATTTCAACATCTTGTCTCGTTCGTTGACTGAAATATCCGCCGACATTACAGAGGTGCTGGCGCAGCTCGAAGGGTTCATGGGTCGCGTGGACTCAGATATCGATGAATTTACAAAATTAGCTCATCACCTGCAGGACGAAATAACTGCCGCGCGCATGGTGCCAATCGGCAACTTGTACACACGCCTTTCACGCACGGTACGAGATGCGTCCAAGGCAGCCGGCAAGCCCGTCGAACTTCTGCTCGAAGGCGCCGAGACCGAGCTCGACAACAATATTATCCAGCATATTTCGGATCCGCTCATTCACCTGGTGCGCAATGCAGTCGCGCATGGGCTCGAGAGCCCAATCGCGCGACGAGACGCCGGCAAATCCGAAAAAGGTCGGGTGGAAGTACGCGCATACCATCGTGGCAACCACATTTTCATCGAAGTGGAAGATGATGGCCACGGCATCGATTACGAAGATGTTCGCCGTCACGTGATGGAGTCCGGCGTCCTTTCGCCGCTGGCCGCCGCTGAGCTCAGCGAACGAGAGTTGCGCGAATTCCTCTTCAGACCCGGATTTACAACTGCTTCTTCGATGACCGAGCTTGCAGGCCGAGGCGTTGGCCTGGATGTGGTGCGAGCGAACGTCCACGCGCTGAACGGTGAAATCGAGGTGCGTTCGGAGCTGGGACGTGGAGCTTGCTTCACGGTCAAGGTGCCGCTGACTTTAATTATCTCGCAGGCCTTATTTGTGCGTTGCGGCACCGCCGTGTTTGCATTGCCTCTCGCGGTGGTAGAAGAAATTCGCCGTTTGAAACCAGCCGAAATAGAAGATGTAGGAGGAAAGCTCCTCACTCGCGTGCGCGACGTGGTCACCGAAGTCGTTCGCCTCGATCTGCAGCTCGCTCTCCCCTCTCTCGAACCGATCAACGGCTATTTCCATATGGTGATTGTGAAGGTCGCAGGCAAACAGGTTGGCGTGGTCGTTGAAGAAGTGTTGGGTAAAGACGAAATCGTTATCAAGAATCTAGGAAATTACTTGCGGCGTGTGAAACTCTTCCCCGGGACAACAATTGCGCCGGATGGAAGCTTGATTTTACTGATTGATTTGAACCGGCTGGTTTCCAACGATACGGGTGAGCGCCATGCTTTACCTTCCTCTTCGCCTGCCGCGCGAGTATTCGCGCCTGGTGCGGAGGCTGTGGCCGCCGGGAACATTCCCGCCGAAGCGGTTGACCCCGTGGAAAGCGATCGTGTTGTCGTCGTCGCGGACGACTCTATCAGCGTCAGAAAATTTGTCGGACGTATGCTCGAAAAAGCGGGCTACCGCGTGAGACTTGCTTCGGACGGCCTCGAAGCTTCGGAAATCATCGCTGAAGTAGGCTGCCATTTGGTGATCACCGATCTCGAAATGCCGCGGATGAACGGATACGAATTGTTGGCGCATCTCCGGCAGGATCCCATGACGGCGCGGATTCCGGTTCTGGTGGTTACTTCGCGCGCCGGTGCAAAACATCGAGACCGGGCCATGAAAGAGGGTGCCTCCGGATTTTTGACCAAGCCAGTGCAGGAGGACCAGCTAATTTCCACCGTGGAGAGTCTGATTGATCCGGTTACGTCCAGGAACCGATCGGAATTGCGAGTGCCGGTACAGCAAGATTGATATGACGATGCCGACCGAGAAGAAAATTCGAGTGCTCATAGTGGATGACTCCGCTTTTATGTGCAAAGTGCTTCAGGAGATCATCAACTCCGATCCTCAGCTCGAGGTCGCGGGCCAGGCGCGTGACGGTCGCGACGCTGTCACTCTCGCCGAATCGTTGCGTCCTGACGTAATCACTATGGACATTAACATGCCGCACGTGGACGGATTACAAGCCACTGAAATGATTATGTCGCAACATCCGCGCCCCATCGTGATTGTAAGTTCTGAATCGCGTGAAGGTGCGTCAGGTACTTTGCGTGCGCTCGAGCTGGGGGCCATTGACTTCGTTCCCAAGCCTTCGAGTGGCATTGATCTGGATATGCGCAGTGTGCGCGATGAACTTACTCGCAAGCTAAAAATGGCTGCAAAAGTTCGCGTGGTGCGTACCGCGACACGGGCCAAAGCTACGTCCGCCCCCGCGCCGGTCGCGGCAAACGGAAAAATTCGTGTGAGTGCACCTTCCCCAACTCCGCAAAGTGGCGCAAAGTTTCCGATCGTAGTTATTGCAGCATCCACGGGCGGACCCGCAGCAGTGATGCGTGTGGTTGCGACACTGCCGAGGGATTTTTCGGCGGCTGTGCTTCTAGTGCTGCATATGCCCGCGGCTTTTACGAAGCAATTCACGTTACAGCTTGCCGAGGTTTCCAAATTGCCAGTGAAAGAAGCAGAGGCCAACGAGTTGGTACAGCCTGGCACGATCTATTTGTGTCCTGGTTCACACCATTTGCGCGTGTCACCGACCGGCAAAATCACGCTAGACCCAGGGCTAAGGATCGAAGGCTATCTTCCATGCGCAAATGCGGCGCTTGAAACAGTGGCCACATACTCGCGAATGCTCGCGATCGCAGTTGTGCTGACGGGCATGGGCAACGACGCAGCAAAAGGCGTGAAGTCCATAAAAGCCAACGGCGGCTATGTGATCGCCCAGGACGAGGCGTCTTCGGTGATCTTCGGCATGCCTGCTGAGGCCATCAAAACCGGAGCTGTGGACGAAGTTGTCGACCTTAACGAGATTGGCGCAGCCATTGAGAAACGCGTCGTCAAGTTCGCCAAGCTGATGCCGGTGGGAGCGCAATGAAAATTGCAGCTCAAGACGCGGTCAAGGCGCGAAAAGTCCGTAGACCGGAAGCTGTGATTCTGTTCAACGTGTCGAATCAGCTTTTTGCAATTGCGGCAGACTCGGTGCAGGAGATTCGCAGCACGGATAGTTTGGGCGCCGCTTTAGAGATTGAGCAGCAGGAAATTCCGAAAGTGCGCCACACCATCGAGCGCGGGCACCGGACCTACTACGTGGTCAACGCATGCGCGCATTTCGGGCTGCGGGTAGTGCGTCCCACGTTGGTTTTGATGTTGCGGCAAATTCGGGTTGCTGTGTTAGTGGATAAAATCGAGCGCATGGCCGAAATTTCGGGTCTTCATGCGCTGCCGCGAGCTTTTGTTGGCGCAGAACGTCAATGGTATCGGGGGCTCGCTTATCTGGAGGACCAGGTCATTCCAGTCGTGAGCCCGCTGGGATTTTTGACCTCACAGGAATTTGAACGGCTGGACGGCGCCGCAGCGGAAGCCTCGCGCCAGGATTTGGAACAAGCGGTAAAAATATGAGTGGCACTGACGCAGAAAACGCAAAATCCTATGTGCTGGTTCAAATCGGAGATCGCCGATTTGCTTTGCCAGCGTCTGAAGTTTCAGAATTGGCGCCACCGGTGCGGCTGCATCAATTTCCGCACAATTCGTCGTTAGTATCAGGAATTATCGTTAGGCGTGGACGGCTTGTTCCGGTGTATGACGTTTGCTCGTTGTTGACGGGCAAGGGTTCTCCTGCGCACCAATTTTATTTAGTTGCGAGACGACACTTCGAATCCGCCAGCGAGCCCGCGGCGATTCCAGTGAATGGCGATTCCGAACTTGTCACTGCGGACACTGTCCAAGTTACAAGCCCAGCATATGTTTCGGGCAGATTGATGCACGGCGGAGAAAGCATCGAAGTATTGGACCTTGATCGTCTGGTGGCTTTCGAATCTCGCAAAAAGAATCAAGTCGATTACGCGGGGCTCAATTCGTGAGCGCCATGGCAAATCTTCCGCGAATCCTGCTGATCGACAGCAACGTGTATTTCTCAAAACGTTTGACGGACGCCTTGCAACAGCAAGGCTTTGAAGTAGTTCTCAGCACGCAAGCTTCTTATGCTCTCACTATGCTCGAGTGGAATGCCCCGACCGCGATTCTTTGTGCCACTAACTTACGCGAGATGGGAGCACTGGAAATGGCGCCGATTCTGCGATCGGATGCCAAGACGGCGAATATCCCACTCGTCGCGATAGGCGGTGGTGGAGATCAGGCGCTGCTGGAAGCTTTCCGCGCAGGCTGCGACGATTTCGTCGATCGCCGCCAATCTCCTTCCGATATCGCCGCGCACGTGCGAGGTTTTCTTTTGAGCCGTCAGGAAGGTTTTCAACCTACGCAAATGCTTGCCACTGCCGACACCGATTTGAGCGGCAGCCTTTCGCATCTTGACCTGCCGGGAGTAATTCAGATGCTCGGTCAGGCGCGCCAAACAGGTGCCTTGCACGTCAACGCCTGCGAAACCGACGGAATTATCTTCTTTGAAGCCGGAGAGATTCACCACGCAGAGTGCGGCGCCCTTTTTGGCGACGAAGCTGTAACGGAGATCGTAAAGACTTGCCAGAGCGCCTCGAAGGGCGTCTATAAATTCGTGTACGGAGCAGCGGCTACGCAACGAACAGTTCTTCGCTCGGCGACCGATTTGTTGCTCGACGCCATGCGGGAATTCGACGAAGCCGAACACAACGAAGTGGAGAACAAACTCCCATGAACGAAACAAACAATCCCACACCAGCGCATGTCCCAACAGTCTATTTCATAGACGATAGCGCGACCATGCGCGAGGTAATCAAGATCGCCTTCCGTAAAGAAAATGTTCAGGTCATCACCTGTGCGGATGCAGCTTCGGCGATTGAGCAGTTCAACAAAGTTGCTCCGGACGCCGTCATAACCGACGTGATCATGCCGGACAAAGACGGCTACGAAGTCTGCGACTACATCAAGCAACATTATCGGTTCGCGAAAACGCCGGTAATACTGATGTCGGGAGTGGTGAACCAGTCCGTGGCGGAGCGCGCCACCGCGGTAAAAGCCGATGAATTGATACGCAAACCGTTTCAGCCGCATGATCTGGTCGCTCGCGTCAAGAGCCTGTTGACTCCAGGCGTTCCTGGTACCACACGCAGCGTCGGAAATGACCAAGATGAAACTTCAAACCGATCTGGTTCAACCTTAAATGGCCTGTTTAATCCTGATGCTACTCAAACTGGGGCAACAACTCGACCCCAGGTTGCCGGACCTGTAGCGCAGCCGCGTGCGACGCAGACTTTGGTAGCCGCTCCCGCCGCCACCATCGTTCGCGCCGCCAGCTCCCGCATTCGCATCCTCGGGCAGAACCCAAACTTCTGCGGAGAAAGCAGCGTCCAGTCCTCCGGCCCAATCCACCTGGGAAATGCAGAAATTGCGCAACGAGATTCGTCGCCTTGAACTTTTCGTTAAGAAGCTGCAGGCAGAGCTGGAAGCTGAACATCAGTATTGCGCCGCACTTGAGGCTCATTTCAAAACTCTTCAGGAAGGCGAAGAGTCCCGCTAAATTGTCCGTTTAGTTCAATCCTTTGGATTTCAGAAATTCGCGCGCCACCGCCGCAATATCGCGACGCTCGCCATCTACCGCGTAATTCATCTTCCGCATTTCGGTATCGGATATTTTTCCGGCCAACTCTTCGATGGCAGCTTTCATACCAGGAAAGCGACTCAGGGCGTCCGGTCTTACAATGGGCACGGCCTCGTAGGGGGGGAAATAATGTTTATCATCCTCCAGGATGACCAAGTCTCGTGCGGCAATCAACCCATCCGTGGAATTTCCCGCGACGATGTCCACCTGATCGCTTAGCAACGCGCGATAGAGCAAGCCCAAGTCAAGAATTCGCGGTTGCACATTAAATTTGAGGCCGTACACCTTCGCCAATCCGGTGTAGCCGTCTGGCCGTTCCATGAATTCGTAGCCAAATCCGGCGCGCCACTGCGGCGCATAGCGCGCGGCATCGTCAATGGTTTTCAAATTTAACCGGCGCGCATCTTCGCCACGGACCACGATTGCAAATGTGTTGTTAAAACCAAGTGAGGGCATTACTTCCATACCGAATCGTTGCCGATACTCGCTTTTCACACGCTGGAACACTTCTGAAGGGTCACTTCGGGTGGGATCGTGCAGAATCGCAGTTAAAGCTGTCCCAGTGTATTCCACGTAGGCGTCGATGCGCCCCGCGAGCAAAGCCTGCTGGCAAATGTACGAACCCGCCAGATAGAAGCGTCTGATGACTGGTTGATGCAGCTTGTTTTCAAGATGCTGCGCCACAATTTCGGCGAGGAGCGCTTGCTCGGAAAAGTTCTTTGAGCCGATGACGATATCGTGGCGCTCAATACCGCATGCTGCTAACAGAAAAATTAGACAGAGTGCGCACGAAGCGAGCCATCTGCTCATTGACGCGCAGGCCGTAGACGCCGCTCCAACAAACTCAATATGAAATCAGCCAGCAGCGCGAGAGCCGCCGCAGGAATTGCGCCCGCCAAAATCAACTGGTTATTCACCATGGCCAGACCGCGAAAAATAAATTCACCAAGTCCGCCTGCGCCAACTGCTGCTGCAATAGTCGCGATCCCAATGGTTAACACGGTGGCGACGCGCACACCCGCAAGAATCGTTGGCATCGCGAGGCGCAATTCGACCTGCCAGAGGATTTGATTTTCAGTCATTCCCATTCCGCGCGCGGCTTGTCGCACCGCTGCATTAATGTTTTCGATGCCAGTGGACGTATTGCGAATGATTGGAAGCAATGCGTACAGCATCAACGCGATAATCACCAGCCGGTCAGAACGCTCTCCTAGCCATGGAACGGGCAAAAGAAATCCAAAGAGCGCCAGACTCGGAATCGTTTCGGCAATGTTGGCTCCGCCGAGAATTGGTTTTGAAAGCCAGGGTTGGCGCGTGACGATGATTCCCAGCGGAACGCCGATGGTCACAGCCAGCAGCATCGACGTGGCAACCAACCATATATGCTCAAGCGTAGCCTGCAGAATTTCGCGCTGGTGACGAGCAAAGAAATCAAGGATGTTCATTTGCCCTCTCAGCTTCTTCGTACATGCGGAAATTTGCGACGTAGGCGGCCGCCATAGGATCCTTCGCGACTAAGAATTCAGCAGGCGAATAAATTCCCGTGAATTTTCCTTCTTCCAGCAACGCGATACGCGAAGCCAGCAAAAGAGACTCGCCGACGTCGTGAGTGACCATTACGATTGTTTTTCCAAGCGTTCGTTGCAATTTCTGAAATTCCCTTTGCAAGTCGCCGCGAGTCAGCGGATCCAGCGCGCCGAAAGGCTCATCCATCAGCAGGATCGGTGGATCTGCCGCCAACGCCCGCGCGATGCCAACCCGCTGGCGTTGGCCACCGGAAAGTTCGTGTGGATGCCGTTGCGCAAATTTATCGAAATCTAAATCGACAAGATCGAACAGTTCCTTCACGCGGGCCTCCGTGCGTTCTGCGGGCCATCGTTCCAGTCGAGGCACCAACGAAACGTTCTGCTCGATGGTGAAATGCGGAAATAGTCCGACGTCTTGTATCACGTAGCCGATGTGTCGGCGCAGCGTGATAGCATTCCAACTTGTCGTTTCTTTGTCTTCAACCAGAACCTGCCCGTCGCTCGGGTCAAGCATGCGATTGATCAGTCTGAGTGCCGTGGTTTTTCCGGCTCCGCTGCGCCCGAGCAAAGCCAGCGTCTCTCCGCGACTAACGGTCAAGCTAAGGCTGTGTAAAATGCGTTGTCCATTCGGCAAGCAATAGCCGGCGTTGCGGAATTCTATAATGGGCTCGCGTGCGACGCCCAGGTCGGTTTCCGCATTCATATGGCTGTGAGGAGCACAGTGTTCTCGCGAGGCTAACAAGCCCTACGGCGCGCTGTCAAACAGACGCCGCCAGCTTCTGCTGAACGTTTCACTTGTTACCGAGAAATTTCCGGATTGCGAGCAGCACGTCCACCATCATCTGCTCGGTGAGCTTGCCCGTGAACGTATTTTGCTGGCTGGGATGGAACGAGACAAATAGGCGCGGCAGCCCATCCGGTAACTCATAGCTGGCGCCGTGACGAAATCGATACGCCGCGAATCCCTTGATTTTATCTTTTGTCTTGAGCACACCCAAGTAAGTCCGCATCGCAATACCGCCCAACGCGAGTAGGGCGCGCGGCCGCAGCAGTTCGAGTTCCCTTTCAAAGTACGGCAAGCAATTCGCCATCTCTGACGGCAGTGGCTTGTTTGCAGGAGGTGCGCACCGCACCGCCGCGGCAATATACGCATTCCTTAACTCAAGGCCATCGCCCCGATGCGTGGAAGTCGGTTGATTCGCGAAGCCGGTTTCATAAAGCGCCTTATAGAGAAAATCGCCCGATCGGTCGCCGGTGAAAACCCGGCCAGTCCGGTTTCCGCCGTGGGCTGCAGGCGCCAGACCCAGAATCAGCAACTTTGCGCGTGGGTCCCCAAAACCTGGAACCGGTCTGCCCCAGTATTCCCAACCCAGGAACGCCCGCCGTTTCTCAAACGCAACTTGCTCGCGATAGCAGACAAGGCGTGGACACTTGCGACAACGAATGATGGTTTGGTTTAATCTGTCCAGCGCGTCCACCTTTTTCCCCTTCGACATTTGTTGAACCCTTCAATCCGTCACAAGCGTCTATTCTAGTTGAGGAGCGCGTCTGCAAGTTCTTATGCTTTCCTAATTTCTTTCCGTAATGAGAGGATTACACAAAGGTTCTGAAATCGTTCTATGAATATCACGCGCGAGAAAATTGTTATCGTCGAGGACGATGACGCTAGACGCGAGAACCTACGGACGATGTTGGACACGTCCGGCTATGACGTTTCCGCCTTTGCTACGGATGCCGAAGCGCTCGAAGCGATTCACGGGGGCGAAGTAACTCTTCTTTTGATTGACGCAGATGCTCGCGAGACGCCCGACCTGAGCGGTTCAAAGGCGCGCGACACAATCGCGACAATCCGCGGTTCTGCGGCTACTGAAATGGTCCGCGTGATTCTGCTGGTCGGTTCGACGGTCCACCAGCGTATCGAAGCATTAAATCTTGGCGCTGATGACGCGATTTCGCAACCATACGATTCGGGTGAGTTGCTGGCTCGTGTCCGCACCCAAGTGCGCGCGTTTCGCGAACAGAAAGAATTGCGCGATGCAGCGAGCATCGCCATCGAGGGCCAGCAGATTGCCCATACCGCATTCGAGGCTATTGCCGTAACCGAAAAAATGACCAATGACGCGGTCACCCTTGACCGCAGTCTGAAGGTTGGTTTTGTAGCCATTCTGGCTACCGCGGTAGTGATGGCAGGAATCTATTTCCTATTTGTACGCACCGCGCAAAAAGAAACCAAACAAGGAAACGCCATCATCGCGCGTATTGAAGGCGGACTTCTGCGCCAACAGAGTTTGGTGGCCGAAGCACGTAAGCTGCGCACACAGCAGGGGCCAGCAGCAGCCGCCACATCGAAGGACGAGCTTCAGAAACAAGCTGCGGATTTGAAATCGAAAATGGCGACTGCTGCTTCAGAGGATGTAACGACACTCCAGAAGCAGCTTGAGGATACCAATGCTCGTTTAGCCCGTATCGAAAAAGAGGGTCAAGGCGCGCAAACTTTGATTCCTGCCGACGTGCAGAGCGTTTGTTTGTTACATGTTTCGGTGGCCTTCCGCGATAGAAATAATGGCCAGCGCCTGCGATACGCGGGGCTTAATCAGCAAGGCGAGCCGCTACAGGACAGCGACAACAATCCCATCCTCACATTAGAAGGCCACGGGCCCGAAGTGAAACTCGATGTTTTCGGCACTGGTTTTATTGCGGGACCAAATGGACGCCTCGTCACCAATCGCCATGTGGCCGAACCGTGGTGGAAAGATGACGAACTAAAAGCCCTGACCGATCAGGGTTTCCAGCCGGAAATTTCAACGATCCGAGCTTATTTCCCCGGCGATCCACGCGCGTTTCACGCCGAGATTCAGCAGATTTCGAAAGAAACCGATCTCGCTACAATACGCGTGGATATGCAAGATCTGAAGCGTTCCGTTCTTATCGTCGATTGGGCACAAGGTGCTGCCGTCACAGGGCAGCCTATAATTTTGATGGGTTACGCCACGGGGCTCGCCGCAATTCTGGCGCGCACCGATGAAGACACTGCCCAACAAATTCTTGCCCACAGTGGCGCCGATGTTTCAGAAGTTCTAGACGAACTAGCACGACGCAATTTGATTCGTCCTCTTATTACACAAGGACACATTGGCGATATCCTTCCCGATAAAATTGTCTTCGACGCGCAAACTACTTCAGGCGGCTCCGGCGGCCCACTTTTTAACCGCCAAGGGAAAGTAATCGGCGTCACTTACGCCGTGCTAAAAGGTTTTGGGGGCTCGAATTTCGGTATTCCAATAAAGTTCACTAAGCCTTTGCTCGAAGGCCAGCCCCCTGCTCCCTGAGCCAGTCCACGCTTAGCGGACGTTCCCCGGACGACTGTAAATTGACATCTGTATGCCGCACATCTAGCATGTTCACAGCGATTCTCCCTTCGGGGCTCACCGGAAGGTGTATCCAGGTTCATCCCGTTAGCGAGCACTAGCTCATGGAAATCAGCGCACGCCCTAAAAATATTTTGGACCGCATTGTCGAAGCGCGCCGCGAGTCGGTTGCGCATCGCAAGCATATCCTTCCAGAAGTCGCGTTAAAAATTGCCGTAGATAAAAAAGTCGCCCCTCCGCGTGATTTTGCATCCGCTCTTACCGCTCCCGGTATTCGCGTGATTGCTGAGCTCAAGAAGGCTTCTCCCTCGCGCGGTTTGATCCGTACGGAATTTGTTCCCGCGTCGCTAGCCGCGAGTCTAGAACAGGCCGGTGCCGCGGCTCTCTCGGTGCTGACTGAGGAAGAATTCTTTTCCGGTTCCCTGGCAGATCTGAAAGAAGCCAGCGGTGCCACCAAGCTTCCTATCTTACGAAAAGATTTCATCATCGATCCGTGGCAGGTGTGGGAGGCGCGCGCAGCAGGCGCCGACTCCTTTCTTTTGATCGCCGCTGTACTAGAAGACGAAATTCTTGGCGATCTTCTTGCTCTCGGGCGCTCGCTGAAGATGGAGCCCCTGGTCGAAGTACATTCGCGTGAGGAACTGAACCGCGTTCTAGGTGCCGGCGCGAAAATAATCGGAGTCAACAATCGTGACTTGCAGGATTTCTCCGTGCATTTAGAGACATCGCTGGATCTGATCCGGGCAATACCCGAAGAATCTATAGCCGTCAGTGAGTCCGGCTTGAGCTCGCGCGAGAACATAGCCCGTCTGCGCGATGCGGGATTTGATGCCTTCCTGATCGGAGAGCATCTGATGCAACAGGACGATCCGGCACAGACTCTAACTGATTTAATCGGCTCGTGGGACGCGGATAACTTGGCTGGATAATCGGGCAAGCGCCATGGTGAAAGTTAAAATATGCGGCATTACAAACCTTAAGGATGCTCGCCAGGCGATAGACGCTGGAGCGACCTTCATCGGCTTTAACTTTTACAAACGCAGCCCGCGCTATCTAAGTCCGAGCGCAGCTAAACGCATCATCCAGCGTTTGCCGAAAAAAGTTAAAGCCGTGGGAGTTTTCGTGAACGAAACAGAAGACAAGATGTTGACGATCGCCCGTCACATTCGCCTAAGCCACGTGCAGCTCCACGGTGAAGAATCTCCAGAAACTGTCGCACGCCTCCAACGAACATTGCCGGTAATTAAAGCGATTCGGGTGCGCAAATCATTTTCGACATCTGAGCTCGTTTGCTACAAGAGTGTCAGCGCATTCTTGCTCGATGGTTTCGATCGTCGAAGACGAGGTGGCAGCGGCAAATCCTTTCGTTGGAATATCGCGCGCCATGCCAAACGCGCCGGCCATATTTTTCTAGCGGGCGGGCTATCACCCGCCAACGTCGGCGACGCCATTCGCTCTGCCAGACCGTACGCGGTCGATGTTTGCAGTGGCGTGGAAGCAAAACCCGGAAAGAAAGATCCGGTGGCAGTAAGCAATTTCATGCGAGCCGTGCGCGCGGCGCAGAAAACCGTATGACCAACGCGGCACAAACAATGCCCGACGCGCGCGGGCGTTTTGGTCCCTACGGCGGCCGCTACGTTCCCGAAACCCTGGTCGCTCCGCTTGAAGAGCTCGAGAGCGCATATTCCGAAGCGCGCGCTGACTCGAATTTCCAAAAAGAACTCGATGATCTGCTCCATAATTTTGCCGGCAGACCAACACCGCTGCAATTTGCATCCCGCCTCACCGAAAAACTCGCCGGACCTCGCCTCTACCTAAAACGCGAAGATCTTCTCCACACCGGGGCGCACAAAATAAACAACGCTCTGGGCCAAGGCCTTCTCGCCGTGCGCATGGGAAAAAAGCGCATCATCGCGGAAACCGGCGCGGGCCAACATGGAGTCGCAACGGCAACAGTCGCTGCCCGTCTCGGCCTCACTTGCACGATTTATATGGGCACTGAGGACATGGAACGCCAACGGCTCAATGTTTTTCGCATGCGTTTGCTCGGAGCGGAAGTTGCGGGCGTGGATTCCGGCAGTCGCACCCTAAAAGATGCAATCAACGAAGCCATGCGCGACTGGGTCACCAACGTCCGCACATCCCATTACCTGCTCGGTTCGGTTCTCGGCGCGCATCCCTATCCACAGATCGTGCGCGACTTTCAGAAAATTATTGGAGAAGAAGCTCGCGAACAAATCCTGCGCGTGGAAGGACGTCTCCCCGATCACCTGATTGCCTGCGTTGGTGGCGGATCAAATGCCATCGGCCTTTTTCACGCGTTTCTCGGTGATGCCAATGTGAAAATGCTTGGCGTGGAAGCCGGTGGACGCGGGAAATCTCTCGGTGAACATGCTGCGCGTCTCGCTGCCGTCGAAGGATTTGACGGCGCTCGTCCCGGCGTTCTGCAAGGCACCTACACTTATTTATTGCAGAATAGCGATGGGCAAGTCGCCACGACTCACTCGGTATCCGCCGGCCTCGATTATCCCGCTGTCGGCCCCGAGCATGCTTGGCTAGCCGAACGGCATCGTGCTGAATACACTGCCGCGAGCGACGAAGACGCAGTCGCCGCCGCGCGCGCGTTGGCGCGAGTCGAAGGAATTATTCCGGCTCTAGAATCCGCGCATGCTTTGGCAGAACTCATTCGCCGCGCCCCTAAAATGAAAAAAGATGAAATCGTTATTCTGAATCTCTCCGGTCGCGGCGATAAAGATATGGAAATTCTTTCCCGTTATGTCTAATCCATCTGCGTCAAAGATCTCTAATTCGGGCCAAGGAGCTGAAGGGACTTCTTCACCGCCGAAGCTCATGGGCAGGATCTCACGAAAATTTCGCGCTCTTGCAGACGCCGGTGAACTCGGGCTAATAGCCTACATTACTGCTGGAGATCCCTCACTCGACGCCAGTATCCGAATCGTCCTAGCCGCTGCGGAAGCTGGGGCCGACGTCATCGAGCTCGGCGTCCCTTTCAGCGATCCCGTCGCCGACGGCCCGGTCATCCAGCGAGCGAGCGAACGCGCCTTACGCGCTGGAACGACTCTAGCCGGTGTACTCGCACTCGTTCGCGATTTGCGTGCCCATACCGAGGTCCCGCTGGTCCTCTTCAGCTATTTCAATCCCATCCTACAAATGGGCCTGCGGAAATTTGCGGAGTCTGCTGCCTCTGCTGGTGCGGACGGAGTTCTAGCTACGGATCTTACGCCCGAGGAAGCGGATGAATACCGCGCCACCATGCGAGCCCAGGGTCTCGACACAATCTTCCTCGCCGCTCCCACTTCCACCGACCAGCGTCTCGCGCGTATGGCAAACGCGTCGACCGGTTTTCTGTATCTTGTTTCCCGCACTGGCGTAACCGGCGCGCGCGAAGCTCTGCCCGAAGGCTTGCCGCAGCTCGTGCGCCGTATTCGAAACCTCACCGATTTGCCAATTGCTGTAGGCTTTGGCATTTCTCTTCCTAGCCACGTAAGCGTACTGGGAGGCATTGCCGACGCGGCAGTCGTCGGTTCCGCGCTGATGGCTGAAGTGGAAGGCGCAGCTTCCGTGGACGCGGCAGTAGCGGCCGTCACCGCCCGCGTTCGCGCTTTGAAAAACGCAGCTCGTGCAGGGCTTAGCCGGCGATCCGGCAGCCTTGACATTCCCGCTAGCGAATGACTTTCAAGAATTCTTACGTATTTTGCAGTAAACTTCCCTGCCGATGTTCCCAGTAACATATTTTTGAGGAGACCGAATGGATAAGCGTGTTGCCGGCGCTGACGTCGCTATTGCTGGTATTCAGGACGGAGCCACTATTCTTCTTGGCGGATTTGGACTTTGTGGCATTCCTGAAAATCTGATTGCCGCGCTGCGAAAAAAAGGCACCAAAAATCTCACGCTCGTGTCCAACAACGCTGGAATCGACGATTTCGGCATCGGCCTTTTGCTTCAAAACAAGCAAGTGAAGAAAATGATCGCCAGCTATGTTGGTGAAAACAAGACCTTCGAGCAACTCGCCATGACCAAAGAAATCGAAGTGGAATTAAATCCTCAGGGCACGCTCGCGGAACGCATTCGTTGCGGTGGCGCGGGCATCCCCGCATTTTTCACGCCCACCGGGTACGGTACGATGGCCGCAGAAGGAAAAGAAGTGCGGGAGTTCAACGGCCGCCCGCACATTCTGGTGCCCTCACTACGCGGCGATTTTGCCTTTATCAAGGCGCACAAAGGGGACCGTTGGGGAAATCTCGTCTTCCGCAAAACTGCCCGAAATTACAACGCCATAATGGCCACCGCTGCGAATTACACCATCGCGGAAGTGGAAGAAATTGTCGAACTGGGCAAATTAGATCCCGACTGCATTCACACGCCCGGAATTTTTGTGGATGCAATATTTCAGGGGTCGAATTACGAGAAGCGAATTGAACGCCGCACCGTCCGCAAACGCTAGGAGATGAAATGCCAGCAGAAGTTGACAAGCGTGAAATCATCGCCCGCCGCGTAGCCCGCGAACTTCACGACGGCTATTACGTGAATCTTGGCATCGGCCTACCCACGTTGATTCCGAATTTTCTGCCGCCCGGTGTCGAAGTCATTCTGCAATCTGAGAATGGAATGCTGGGCATCGGCCCTTATCCTTACGAAGGGCAGGAAGATCCCGATTTGATCAATGCGGGCAAAGAAACCATCAGCGAAATTCCCGGCTGTTGTTATTTTTCGAGTGCGGAATCATTCGGAATGATACGTGGTGGCCGAGTCAATGTAACCGTTCTGGGCGCTCTGCAGGTGGATGAAAAAGGCAATCTCGCCAACTGGGCAATTCCCGGAAAAATGCTGAAGGGTATGGGCGGCGCCATGGATCTTGTCGCCGGCGCCAAGCGCGTAATTATCGCCATGGAGCACACAACAAAAGATGGCGAGGCCAAGATTGTAAAAAAGTGCTCGCTCCCGCTAACTGGCGTCGGCGTCGTAAATCTGATCGTCACTGAGCTCGGAGTCATCGAAATCACTCCGCAAGGTCTTGTTTTGCGAGAACTTGCTCCGGGAGTTTCGCCGGACGCCGTCCAAAAAGTCACCGAGCCGTCTCTGCGGTTGGCTTCCGACATGAAAGTGATGACGGGTTAGTCATTTCGTTGCCGAAGGCAGCTCTCGCGCGCAGTTTGCAAGCCGCCGAGACCATTGGTTGGGATAACATAGTAGTACCGGGACATTCCAGGAGAGGCAATGGAGCCGCATTCAATCGTCGTTATCAGTCTGCAAAATCCCAAGGAAAAGCTGTGGGGCGAACTCGTTGACATCACGAATTCGGGCGTAACCGTCCGCGGCATCGATCTCAGTTCGTTTGACGATTTTGTGAGCCAGGTTTTGCATCCCGACGGTGACCGCATGGGTCTGCCAACTCTATTTTTCCCCATGCTGCGAATTGAGCGCATCGCACTAGATGAAGCTCGCGGCTCGATCCCTTCGCTGGCGGAAGTGTTTCATAAAAAAACGGGCCGTTCGTTGCCGGATTACCTGGAACAGTTCGCTTGAACCAACATGCCTCGCGATAGCTGGACAAATTCATGAACAGCCGAATACTCACCGTTCCCAATCAGCTCACGTTCCTGCGCCTGGCATTTCTTCCGGTCTTCATCATCACGATTCATTACGAAAGATACGGTTGGGCCATGGCAATTCTTATCGTCGCAGGTCTGACCGATGGCTTAGATGGTCTGCTCGCGCGTGGTCTGAACCAAAAAACTCCGCTGGGCGCTTATTTGGATCCCATTGCAGACAAACTGCTTGTTTCTTCCTCTTATATTGTCCTGGCTTTTCATAAAAAAATTACCTGGTGGCTTGCGATCCTCGTAATTGGAAGAGACGTGTCGCTTCTGGTTGCGAGCGCCGTGGTTCTGATCACCGTAGGATACATTTCGCTGCCGCCCAGCATTTATGGCAAAGCGACCACGTTTTTTGAACTTCTGCTTATATTTCTGGTTCTGCTTTTGGCCATTCGGAATAACCATGCCCTCGAAATCGTGCGGGACGTTTGCGGATACTGTGTAGCGGTTTTCGTATGCATTTCAGGACTGCATTACAGCATCGTGGTGTCTCGACGCCTGCACGCCGGAGGCTAAGCTTCGGATTAGTAGCCGACTGCTTACTCCCGCCTAGTGAAACAATCGCAGGGTCACCGCGCCTAAACTAGCCGCGACGATTATTGCCGTTATCCATCCCAATAGATCCGCGCGAGTGCGCTCTTGCTGCGACATGGGCGGACGGTCATCCATAACTTTCCCCAATGCAAACCCAGTGATGAATCCACCAAGGTGCGCGAAATTATCGATGCCCGAAAACAAGAACCCCATAATGCCAATATAGATCAGCCATTTAATCAGCTGGCTTCGCAGCATTTGCATGGAGGCGCTCTGCCGGTTAAACGTGAGCGCAAGGAGAAGCCCTATTAGCCCTAATAACGAGGCCGACCCACCTATGCTGAAATGCCCCACAAGCCCGCTAAGGATGTAGCCTCCAATCCCCGCAATGACATAGATGAAAAAAAACCTTGCTGAGCCATAAAGTTCTTCAATCTGCGGTCCGATGTCCATTAGCACCCACATATTGAATCCGATATGCATCAGGCTACCGTGAAGAAAAGTCGGCATTATCAATCGCCAGGGTTGTAGTAGGTCAATTGGCCAGGGAAGGGACGCGCCAAATTTTTGCAAGACTGCGCCATTGATAGCTCCAAAATTGAAGATACCGGACAAGCCACCACCGGGCGCTTGAAAGCCGCTGCTGCGAATCGTGGCCAGCAAACTTACGCCGTACAGCAAGCAGCTTAAGCTAAGAATTCCATAGGTCGCGGGCGAGGTTGTAGGAAGTAAGCGGCTGAGCGAGCGGCTGGCGGCGGCCATGCCGAAATTCATGCTCGCGCCGCATTGGTGGCATTTCGTAGCGCTCGCTCCTACCAGCGTGCCACACGACGGACACAGTTTTGGACGAGGAGCTTCTCGCTCGCCGCCAAAAAGGCCGCTAAATTGTTCGCGCATTCGATCGAGTTTGTAACGCAGTCGCGGAGAAAGAGCCAATAGCCGTCCTTGCGAGAATGTGGTTGCGTTCCTATAATACCTAAGATGCGTCCAAACCAGTGAATCGGGAAACTGCGTGAGGGCCACCCGTCTTTCTACAAAATTCCACTCGCCGCCAAATAATAGCTTTTGCTCCTCGCGCGTCCGAGAATCTTTCGTAGCCGCGATTTTGGCGATTTCGCTGGCTAGTATTTTGGGCGGATGCGCGCATCATCATGTTTCAAGTACGCCTCCCGGACAAACCCCTTCATCCGCTTCGCAACCGCGCTCATCAAGGACGTCCGGCGCGCCACCGGCAACGGAAAAACAACCCGCCGTGCCTGGCGAATATGTCGAAGAAGGTGTAGCTTCCTGGTACGGCGTGCCCTTCAACGGGCGTCGCACTTCCAACGGCGAAATTTACGACATGCACGAATTTACCGCCGCGCATCGCACGCTCCCGTTCAACGCTGTGGTCCGCGTCACAAACCTGCGCAACGGAAGACAGACTCAGGTTCGCATCAACGATCGCGGACCATTTGTTGCCGACCGCATAATCGACCTTTCGCTTTCCGCTGCGGAGGCAATCGAGATGGTAGGGCCCGGAACTGCGCAGGTTCGGCTGGAAATAATAGCTGGCCCGAATCCGACTGCCGGCGTTTTCGCAGTGCAAATTGGAGCATTCGCAAAGCAAGAGAACGCGCAGCGGCTCAAGGCTGAAATGGAGGCTCGCAGTTTCCCCGTAACCATCGTGACTTTCGATTCGGCAAATGGCCTGCTGTATCGTGTGCGCGTCGGTCGTTTAGCTACGGAACAAGCTGCCGGCCAACTCGCGGCGCAGTTGCATTCCTCGGATCAATTCACGACTTTCGTTGTGCGCCTGGACGAATAGTCATCCGCTACCACGATTATTTATGCTTCATCTCGTAAACCCCGTCCCAATCCGCTCCGGGGCCTTCCGCAAGATATTCGTTACAACGGTCCAGGAAAACGCTCGCCGGGCCGTCTTTCGGCCATCGTTGCAAAACCCCTTCAAAGGCAGTCTTTGCCACTAGCCAATCGCGAGCCTTGTATGCTTCGCGCCCACGACCGAATGCTTCAACCAGGCTTTTTCCGTCGTTGCTCGCCGCTTGTTCGCTCAAGATCTCAAAAATCGTAACCGGAAGACTCTTTCCCACCACGCGTATAAAATCGATTTCGCGGATGATCATTCGCGAGTCTGCAATATCCCTACACGTGGATTCACTGATCAAAATTGTGGTTCCGTACACCTTATTAAGCCCTTCCAGGCGTGAGGCCAGGTTCACATTGTCACCTATGGCCGTGTATCCAAAGCGCAGGGCCGAACCCATGCTCCCTATCGAGGCGATGCCCGTATTGATTCCGATCCCTATCTCCAACGCGGGTAAACCTTCCGCCACCCAGTTCTTTCGCAGCTCCGAGAGCCGTGCGACCATAGCCAGCGCAGCCCTACAGCAGCGTTCGCCATGTTTCGGCTCAGTGTACGGAGCACCCCAGATCGCCATCACCGCATCGCCGATATACTTATCGAGTGTTCCTTGATACTTGAAAATAACGCGCGTCATTTCCGTAAGGTAGTTGTTCAGCAATCGCGCCAAATCCTGGGCATCCAGCGATTCTGAAATGGAAGTAAAGCCGCGTACGTCGCTGAACAGCACCGTGATCTCGGTTTTGCGCGGCGTAACCGATCCCGGATCATTCAAGACACGTCGAATTACTTCGGGGCTTAAATATTGTTGAAACGCGCTGCGCACCTTGCGCTTCTCTTGCTCTTCAATCAACACGCGATAAAGCGCCACCAAGCTCACATTCGGCACCAGTGTAAATAGCGATGGCATGATGAAGTTGAGCCACCAGCCATGCAGAAACGCCCAGTAAACAATCGCCGTAAAAGGAATCAAAAGTGCCAGTCCAAACGCCATCCAACGCGGTTGGGCAATGGCCAGCCACAATCCCAAAGGTATTCCAAAAAGAAATATGAACTCTATATCTGTGAGAGCCTGCGGTGCGCCGCGCGTCAGAAATTTCTGGTTCAGTACGTTGTCGATCAAGTTTGCATGAATTTCCACACCTGGAAAATCGATGCCGCCGAAAGGCGTCGCTCGTAAATCCGCAATGCCGGTCGCTGAAGCACCCACTAGAACGATCTTGTCTTTGAAGGTTCCCGGAGCGAATTTCTTCTCTGCGGCATCTGCAAACGAAATATACGGATATGTTCGCGCGGGCCCGTGGTAATTCACCATCATCCGGCTAAGGTCATCCGGATGAACCACTAGCTTGGGACCGAATTCGACGCTCGTTACCCCTGCATCACCGTAATTCAGCACTGTTTGCTCGTTCGTAAGACCCAAATAAAGTCGCAACGTTTGCACATCGATAGAAGGATAAATGTCCCAATTCGCGCGATCCGCATCGCGCCCGTAAGGGATTGCCAGCGGCACCCTGCGCACCACAGTGTCTGCATCCACCGATACATTGAAAAACCCGCAGCCGCCTTTTTCGGACGCGACCGCCTCTGTCAAGAGCGCAGTGTTGGCTTCGGTGCCTCGTGGAACGAGATACTGCGTCTCGTACTTGTCGATCAAGTGAAGACGACCGGCGTCACCCGCTGCAGAGGGCTCCGGCCGCACTTGCGGAAACGGAAAGTAAGCGATCTGGTTGGCGTAGCGATCGAGAGCTTCGTTCGAAACTCCCTGAAGGTCGGTCTTGGTGTAAAGAAAATAATTGCCTAGCACCACACTCCGAAATTGGTGTATCGCGTCCGCAAATTTCTGGTCGTAGTTGTATTGTTGCTCTTTGCGCTCGATTTCTGATTGTACTGCCGCATTCGCAGCTATGCCTTTTTTCGTCTGTTCCGCGAGGCTCGCCGAAAGGTCCCGCAGCGGAGCCGCCGTCTCATCCGGCTGGCTGAACGTAATGTCGAACGCCACCACCCGAGCGCCGTCTTCGCGCAACGCATCCACCAAATGCGCAAAATAGATCCGTGGAAAAGGCCAATGGCCTAGCGCCTCTTGAGATTGCTGGTCGATGTCTACGATGATGATACGGGGGTCCGGTTGCATGTGCCCGCGATATTGAAAACGCAAATCCAGACTGCTCAATTCCAGCCGCGTAATAAAATCGAAAAGCGGCATCGGCCGCTCGCCCATGAACGTAACGTAATAAATCGCCAGCGCCGCCACCGTGATAATGGCGCTTATTGCCAGCGAGCCCTTGTGCAGCCACCATTGCTGCAAAAGCCCCGGACCTCTTGGAGCGCTGAATTTAGTATTAGTGGCCATGAACACCGCAGCATTGCGGAAAAACCAGAAAGCAGAAGTCGCGCAAGACTAACAAACGACTGCGTTCGATTCAACGCTCGCGCGTATCTCGCATTTCAATGCCGCACTTCTGATACGCCAACGCACCCCAATACATCCGTGGCGCGACTGTGTTCCGCTCCCCGCTTCCGTTATACTGTGGCACGCCCTCTAAATACGGGTCCGCATGTCCGGAAAAAAACAGGTTTGGTACCTCGAAGGTTCGGCCGCCGCTGCCCTGGCAGCGCCTTTGCACGCGCAGTACGAGCTACACGCCGTCCTGCGAAATAAACAATCCGAATCGCGACATACACACTCTTCTGCCCCGGTCGTTTGGCTCGCGGACCTGACGCCTTCCGGAGAACTCCTTGATTCACGATACTGCGACAGCGCGAACAACTGCCGCGTAATCGGGGTCTTTTCCCCTGAGGGAGGCTCCGGCACCAAGTCGCCTAATCCCCAGAATGCTCCCCACGGTCACTCCGTTTTCGCTTTTCTACCCTCGTTCGCCCCTCCAAATATCGTTGAACGAACGCTGGAAGCCGCATTCGAAAATATTGAGCTTGTCGAACGCGACCGCGCCACCAGCCACGCTCTAAAAGTTTGGGAGCGCGAACGCGAAGAGCTCAACGAGATCGGCGTCGCGCTCTCTTCACAACGCGAAATTGGCGCTCTTCTCACTTTGATCCTGTCGAAGACTCGCGAAATCACCGCCGCCGATGCAGGCTCGCTGTATCTCGTGGAAGAAGATAGTGAAGGCCGCCACTTACGCTTTATGCTGACGCAAAACGACAGTCTGGACTTTCCGTACCAGGAATTCATTCTCCCACTCGCTGAAAACTCCATGGCGGGCTACACCGCGCTGCGCGGTGAAGTCCTGAATTTTGCCGACGCTTACGAAATTCCCGCCGATCGTCCTTATCATTTTAATAAAAGTTACGATCGCGATTCCGGATACCGCACGCGTTCGCTTTTAAGTCTCCCCATGCGCAACGCGAAGGGCGAAGTTCTCGGTGTCCTGCAGCTCATCAATTGCAAACGGAATCCCGGTGGGCGGCTCGCTCTCGGCAAAGATATCGGCCAGCAGGTTCAGCCTTTTCGTGAACGCTCGGTGCGCCTCGCCCTGTCGCTTGCGTCCCAGGCGGCCGTGGCTTACGAAAATCGCAAACTGTACAACGAAATTGAAACGCTCTTCGAAGGTTTTGTCAGCGCCGCTGTAACCGCGATTGAGCAACGCGACCCTACAACCTCCGGCCATTCCTTGCGCGTAGCCGCTTACACGCAGCGGTTAGCCGAAACCGTCAACGCAACATCCACCGGCCCGTACGCCAATACTTCCTTTGACGCCGGGCAATTAAAGGAAATCCGCTACGCCGCGCTGCTCCATGATTTTGGAAAAGTTGGCGTGCGCGAGGAAGTCCTGGTCAAAGCGAAAAAACTGTACCCTTTGCAGCTTGAGCTTCTGCGCCAGCGCTTCGACTACATCCGCAAGGAAGCCGAAGCCAGCACCGTCCGTCGCAAGCTACAAGCGTTTTTGGAAAACGATCGTGGCCACGCTCTCACCGAAGTCGCGCGTTTGACCGAGGATTTCGAGCAGCGCTTGAGGCGCATCGAAGAATTCCTGCAGCTTATCGTCGCTGCCAACGAGCCCACTCTGCTTGAGGAAAACAAATCACGCAAGTTGCGCGAAATCGCTCAGCAATCTTTCATTGATGCTCGCGGCATCGAGCGCCCCTATCTGAACCCGGACGAAATCCGTCTCCTTTCCATCCCCAAAGGTAGTCTCGACGCCTCGGAGCGTCTGCAAATCGAATCACACGTGATTCACACGTTCAATTTTCTAACTCAAATTCCGTGGACCAAGGAGCTGAAAAAAATTCCGGAAATCGCGCGAGCACATCACGAAAAACTAAATGGCACCGGTTATCCGTATAAGTTAACCGGGCCCCAGATTCCGTTGCCCACAAAAATGATGACCATCTGCGACATTTTCGACGCCCTTACCGCCTCCGACCGTCCTTACAAACGGGCTGTCCCCATCGATCGTGCGCTCTCTATTCTGGAAGATTGCGTACGCGCCGGAGAACTCGATCCCGATCTATACCAACTGTTTCGCCAAGAAAAAGTTTACGAGCGGGCCGTGCAGGCCGCAGCCGAATGATGGACCAATTGCGTACTCCTCTTCGTTCTCAGCCTGTCCGTTTCGTTCCACGTCTTTCATTACTAGTCGCGTGCTTCACGTCGATTGCTTTGATACTCGGCGCAGTTCCCCAGGTTTATTCGCAAGACGCCGTGTCGAAGACGTGGGCCGTCACTATTATCCTTCCGCCGAAACTCATCGCCGGCCGCCCCGCCACGCTCGCCGTTCTCGGCGTTGATGGCCGCCTTGCCGAAGGCATCATCGTTGATCTCGGTTCTCATTCTGGAATTAACGTGCGCGTAAAAACTGATAAGACCGGACGCGCCGTTTTCCTGGCACCTACCGATGCGAGCGTTTTAATAGCAAAAGCTTCCGGCACAACTACAGCCGCGCTTGTCGATCCGCCTCCCACGCAAAATTCTGGGCAAAATGCGATTCTTGTCCCGCCGGTCGTGTCTCGCATCGATGCTTTCCCGATTTGCGGCGGCGCATTTCATGGTGAGGCCGACGCCAACCACGTAAAGTTAAACGAGGATCCTGCCTTGGCCTTAGCCGCGTCTCCTGAATGTTTGGTAATTCTCCCGGGTCCGCGCGCCGAGCCAGGCCCCGCCAATATTTCGATCGAAACGGGAGACGACACACCCTCTACCGGAAGCACCACACTGGTTGCTTTGCACTTCGATCCGCCTAACCCGCCGCTCGTGCCCGAGAGAAAAAGCACTCTAGTGCTGCATGTGCAAGGAGCGAATGCGCCACTGCGCATTCTGGCCGAAAACAAAACGCCCGGCGTTCTTCACTTCATCCACGGTGACTCGCAGGAAGTGCTCACTTCCGGCGGCGCGCAAAATCTCGCGACCATACAGATCCAAACCCTTAGCACCGGAGATTTTTCGTTTCACGCGCGAATCCTGCAAAATCCGGATCCCCAAACGGCGCGTCGCTACCTGGAAGCGGCTCAACCGCTCGCTACCAAGGACCTTCAAAATCAAATTCAGAATCTCGCAAAAGAACTGGCGCGTAACCCACGTGACACACGGAAAGTTTCAACCCGGTTAGAAAAAATTCTTTCTTATACCATCGCAGGCGACTTCCGCACCCTACTCGAATCAGCGCGCGAAGCTCTGGAGTAAAAAGATCTCGTTTAGAGGTACCGCGGAAATCCAGGGATATAAATGTTAGCCTGTCAGAGAATAAAGCGAGCCTGTTCGCTGCCGGCGGGCTGTAGCGTCTTTTCTTCTGTTCCGGTCAACGATTTTTGTTCCGCTTCCGAAAAAGCGCCTTGATCTAACTGTTCCAGCGAATTGCGCGTGCGGCTTAGCTTGCTGTCGGCCTCTTCGTAACTCTGTTGCGCATGGCGAAGATGATTTCCCAGTTTCTCGTATACATCGGAAAAACCCTCAAATTGTTTCTTCAATCCCGCCATACCCGCAAGAATGTGCCGCGTCCGTTCTTCGATTTTTTGTCCCTGCAGGCTTATCGCAAACGCGCTCAGGCACGCATAAAAGGTGTTTGGCGAAACCGGAAAGACTCGTTTGCTGCGGCAGTATTCATCCAACATCCCGTATTTCGAATCTTCGGTCAACAAAAGCTCGTAATAGACTCCCTCTGAGGGCACGAACATCAGCGCATAATCGAACGTATGCTCGTCCGGAAGAATATATTTCTCCGCTATGCAATCCGCGTGTTTACGAACCGCCACGCAGAAATCGCGGCGCGCATCGTCGCCCGTTTCCAGCAACCGACGATAAGCTTCGAGCGGAAATTTTGAGTCCACCGATAGCAACCGCTCGCCGCTGCGCACGATAGCATCCACGATCGCCCCGGTCGAAGCGAATCGATGCTGCGTGCTGTATGCGCTGTGTGGCAACGCATCTTCCAGCAATCGTTCCAGAGCCACTTCGCCCAACGTGCCGCGCGTCTTGGCTCCGCCCAGAATCGACTGTAGCGTCTGAGTCGCTTGCGACATGTCGCGCCCCGCCTGTTGCACCTCGCCGAGCTGCACGCTCATTTTTCTTATCGTTTCGCTCGAGGCCTGTAGCTGCTGCGCCATGGCTATTTGCGCATCGCTCGCGAGTTTGCCGGTAGAGGCTACGCCAGTTTGCAGCTCCTGACGAACCTGTCCCAGTTGCGTGGTCACGGCTTGCATTAAATGATTGATCTGCGCGGCCATCGACTGCCCCTGCAGTGCGAGTGAGCTCTGCATTTCCTGGCGCACGGCCGATAGCTCTACGTTCGAACGTCGTCCCGCCATCCACACCACGGCCGCAATAGCCGCAATCACCAAAATCGCCGCCGCAACAAATGCAAACCATCCAACCGCGCTCATAGATGAATTTCCTCGGCTCAGTACGCTCTTAACAAGGAAGCAAGAGCTCTTCTACACACTTTAGCGCGAACGGCGCAGGTGTGAAAGCCGATTCAGCCTTCGGAACGAAAGGTTTATTAGGATTTTTAGCTCTAGAAGTTCAGCTTCAACGCGAACTGGAACGTCCTCGGATCATATGCCGAAGTCGGCTGTCCCGCGGCACATAGGGGCGCGCCGGCGGTGGAATCGCATACGGGGTTCACGCCGCTCACATTGAAACGGTTCAACATGTTGAACCCGTCCGCAATCACTTGCAGGTTTACGCGCTCTGTGATCGGAATTTGTCTGGCGATGCGCAGGTCGATTTGGAAAAAGCCGGGCTGGTTAAATGCATTGCGCCCCAAATCGCCTGTACATCCAACGAACGGCGTCGGGATGAGGGGATTCGGCGGAATCGGCGAACCGTTGCTTCCAAAACAATTCGTCGGAATAATAAATTCAGCGTTCGAAATGAATGGCGACGTGGTTGGTGCCGGGAAACCCGGCGGAACGGCGGCCCCTTTCGGCAGGACCGAGGGACGGCCGGTGGAAGACCCGAAGTCCAAGTTCGTATCGTAACCAAGCAGTACGTTGTAAGGCCGGCCCGAAGCTACTTCGATCACCGGCGACACCGTAAAATTCGCCAGAATTTTCTTCCAGAGGGCGGAATCGCTTTGATGGTAGGGGGTCTGATACACCGCGCTCGTGATCCATCGATGTCGCTGGTCGAAGTCCGAATTTCCGCGCTCAGCGTTCGGGTTGCTGTTATCCTGCGGATTCAGAAGCGTGGAAAGATCGGTCGAGTCGTCAATCGTGTGTGAATAGGTCCAGCCCGAGACCATTTCGAACCCGTGCGAAAAGCGCTTCGTTACCGTTAATGTGAAGCCGTTATAGAGAGAGTTCCCCGTGGAAGTCTGGGGGTTCACGTCGCTCCAGGGCACTTGCACGCCGGGAAAGCCAGTGGGAAAGCCGCCCGCCTGCGCAAGTCCAACCAGGTTGGCATACCCTCCCACGAGTCCAGCGAATGATGGATTTGGGCCCGAGGGACGGAAGAAGTTAAATGCCGCGGCTGTGCCGATCGGTCCGATAGGCGCCCCTGCACAAGTAGACGATGCAAAACCGGTTCCAAAGACGCCTGGCGCCGTCACAAAAACGCTTCCCGGCCCAAGGGTGGAAGGAACACATCCCGGCACCCCAGGAACCGCGACAGTAAGAGGATTTGTACCCGGCGTGATGAGCCCGGCGTTGATAGCATTAGCCGCATTGGAATCCAAAATCGCCGGATTCGTCACGTTGATATTGATAGTTCGGTCCAGGTGAGTGCCGTGTATATAGGTATACCCCGCGCTAATTTTCCAGTCCTTCGTGATCTCCCGTTCAATCGTGAGGTTGGCCTGTTGTGCCAGCGCGAATTGGAAATTCTTACTGATGGGAATTGTGTACGGGATGCCTACCAGCGGATAACCCAGTGCTCCAGGTACTAGGGGATTTGGCACCGTTAGATAGTTTTGATTGATGAATAGAGAGTTCGGCTGGAACGCATTAAATCGTTGCTGATTCGGTTGGTAGCACATATTCGGTGTAGCGGTCGAACATCCCATGTTTGGCACGTTCAGAATTCCCTGAAAAATCGAAGCCGCGTTTAACGAGCCGTCAGGTGTCCCGCCGGGGAATTGGAGTAGTGACGAAAGCGCACCATCTTCCGCTGTCGCCAGAAAGGTGAGCGCGAGAGCGGGATTGTCATAGAAAAATCCGTATCCGGCGCGGATTACCGTCTTCCCGTTGCCCCAAGGATCCCAGGCAATGCCGATGCGCGGGGATACGTTGTTGGAATCAATCGGAACACCTTCCTGGACGCCGAATGCCTTTTCCGCGATCGCATTAGACGGCGTGCCGGCCGCAAACGTTGGTTGCCATCCAATGTCGTAGCGCACGCCATAATTGATCGTGAGCTTTTGATTCACCTTCCAGCTGTCTTGCGCAAAGACACCGAGCAACTTGTCGTCGAAAGGTCGATTTGATTGGCCGATGCCCTGGAAGAAAATCGTCGGCGCACCAAAACCATAAGCCTGGACCGGAGTCAAACTCGGAACCTGATTCGCCAATGCGGACGGAACCAAAGGAGCGCCCGAGATACTCCCGAAATCATAGACCCCGCCATAATTCAAAGTGAAAATCTGCGACGAAGGAGCCTGCAATTGGATGAAATTGAAGTCACCGCCAAATTTTATTGTGTGCCGGCCCTTGGTCCAAGTCAGATTGTCAGTAAACTGATAGCGCTTTTCGAGACGGTCTTCGATCGAAAAAGGCTCGCGCCCGAAGTATGCGGCGCCGGCAATATTGACGGCTGGGTCACCACCACCCGGAAGCTCCGAGAATCCGTAAAAAAGACTGCGGCGTGCAAACTGGAAGTGGACCTCGTTGAATAGGTCGTCGCGGATCGCAGTCGTATGCTGAGCGATCAGGGCCCAGTCGTGAGTCTGCTGCGTGGAAGTGCGGTTTCCCGCGTTCTGTCCGAATGTTTGATTTTGCGCATTTACCTGAATGCCCGTCACGCTATCAGGCGAAACCATGGCGCGGACGAAGGTATTGTTCTTGGGATTCCAAATATGATCGATCCGTAGAGAGTAGATGCTGCCTTTTTCGGAAGTCGGAAAGTTGCCGATGGTTGAAAGCAGTCCCGTGTAGGAAGCTGGTACCGGCGCGCTAGTGCTGGGAAATGCGGCGTTCGGATAGATCGCCGTGTTCCCGAAGATAGCCGTGAACGAACTCGCCGCTGCGGCGCAAAGGTACGGGATGGAAGCAGGGGCGTTTGCTGAAATAAATGCTTCCTGGGTCGGCGTTACAAGATACGCAGGCAGCGCGCATGGCA
This sequence comes from uncultured Acidobacteriota bacterium, assembly GCA_963838475.1. Lineage (GTDB taxonomy): Bacteria > Acidobacteriota > Terriglobia > Acidiferrales > UBA7541 > Palsa-295. The sequence goes on along the minus strand of CAWIRJ010000001.1, from coordinate 1,094,150 downwards.
CCGAGAAGGAAGGCTGAAAGTTCACAAGACCGAAGTTGTCCTGGCCGATAGCCGTGAATCCGGTTTCTTCACGGCGCGTGATTTCATAGCTAAAGAAGTAGAACGTCTTGTCCTTCTGAATGGGACCGCCAATGGTCGCGCCGGCCTGAACACGCGTGTAAGACTGCTTCACGGGAGTTGTCCCGCACTGAAGTGTGGTTGGATCGCACGACGCGGTCACGGAAAACGGATCCCGCGCTTGAATCGCGCTGTCTCGCAAAAATCCGAAAAGATTTCCGTGGATCGCATTTGTTCCGGACTTCGTGACAATATTTATCACTCCGCCCGATGCGCGCCCGTATTCAGCCATGTAATTGCTCGTGATTACCTGGAATTCCTGCACGCCTTCCTGCGATACGGTGGCGCGCACTCCATTCACCGAACTGTCGATGGCATCCGCGCCGTCCACGGATATTTCATTGGACCGGCCCCGTTGGCCACCAATGTTGAGGCCAGTGTTCGGCGCCGCGCCGATGGAGGGCGTGTTATCGCGGGTCACCTGTGAATTCAGCAGTGAAAAATTAATATAGTTGCGCCCGTTGATCGGTAAGTTGTCGATTTGAGTCTGATTGATTGTGGAAGAGACGTCGGTCTTAGCTGTATCCACTAAATCCGGCTCCGCCGTAACGCTCACGGTTGCGCCCTGACTCTGCAGCTGTAACTGCGGGTTGTATTCCGGAGTGGTGCCTAAGGCCAGATTGAAGGAGGTGTCCGTCAGCGTGGCGAATCCGGGCGCTTCCACTGTCAACGTATAACTATCCGGGGACAGCCCGACTATCTCGTAGTGGCCGCTGGCGTCGCTCGTCACCGTGCGCGTCAGCCCTTTGCCGGGATTAACGATAGTGACCTTGGCACCCTTGACGGCGAGGCCTTGCGGGTCTATCACCGTGCCGGAGAGGTTCACGGTGTTCACCTGTGCCACGCTCGCGCCTGGCGCAACGAGGATCAACACAACTAGCAGTAAGGCGAACCATACAAAGGTATGCCGTGGCATCGCACTCCTCCTAAGATTTCCCCTGTTACAGGCTCGATAGCCGCTCGGTACGTATGAACTGGATTTGCCCTGAACCCCGCAGAGCAATCAGACGATGAGCGACTTCTACTCCCGCGTATCATTCTTTGCAATAAGTATTTGCAATGGTTGAGAGCGAAGTTGTTTATGCGTCAACGACGGCAACAAATTCCACTGGAACGCGAGGAAATTGAGCAGTGAAAACTGAGATATTTTTCGAAACTCGCGGAAAGCTTGCCCAAGCCGAGGGCTATTCCCGTGTGGAGGAGGTCGTAAGTTGGACCAGGGGTTCCGCAGCGGTATTCGCGGAGGAGCCGGAGTCGAAGGTTTGGGGCGAGCGCCAGGAATCGATGGCGGCTACCTGGTGCACGCAGGACACGGTGCAGCGCGGGGCGCAACCTTTCTTCGTTAAAAATTCGCGATGGCGCTGTTCGTCGGTGTATTGCATCAGCGGGATGCCCGGGTATCCACGCTGCTGCGAGCAATAGTGGACCAAGCCGTCTTCGCAGATATAGAGGTAGCGCGAGCCTGCGCGACAGCGCCAGTCGTTTTCCTTCCCACGCGCGATGTTGTGCTGAAATTTATTGATGCGAGTGAAAGATTGTTTCTCCAGCGAGATAACTTCCTCGAAGATTTCCTGCTCGCGAGGGCCCAGCGGCTCGAGCTGGCCATTATGGTCGTGCAAAATTCCTACCGTGGAGGTGAACCCTAGTTCGATGGCGCGATGCGCTACGGCGAGAGCGTCTTCAGGATTGCGAACACCGCTGCCGAGAACTGAATTGATGTTGATGTGAAAATCTGCGTGCTCCGCGAGCAGCGCGAGTTTCTGGTCCAAAACCTTCAAGCTCTTTTTTGAGACGTCATCGGGCATCACGTTATCGATGCTGATTTGCAGGTATTCAAGTCCGGCGCGGTTCAGGCGCAGAATGCGGTCGAGCTACCAGCAGATAACCGTTGGTAATCAGGCCAGCCATCATTCCGTTTTTACGGATGCGCGCGATGATCGCGTCGAGGTCAGGATGCAGCAGAGGTTCTCCGCCGCTGATGGTGACGATGGCGGTTCCCATGGCGCCTAGCCGATCAATGCGCTGGAACATTTCATCGGTCGGGACTGGGTTCGAAACGTCGTCGAATTCGTTGCAGTAGGTGCAAGCCAGGTTGCAGCGCCGCGTGGGGATGATGTGCGCTAACAGCGGATGGCGCTTGGACGCGAGTCCTTTTAAGATCATGCGGATCTCGCGGACTTTGCGGTGCGCGGCTAGAAGTTTACGTCGAATTGTTTTGCGTGCCGTCACTGTTTTCAACCGCTAGGGCTGTTGCGCCTTGTTTTTGCCGCCAAAACTCCCTTTACGATTATGCCATACCGGGCGGCTATTCCCTTGAAAGCGGAGCGCTTCGTAGCGAATCGCGCACTCGCAATCGATTGATAAAGCATGTGTTGTCATTTCAGTCGGCCCAGGGTTGCCAGACGCGATCCCAACGGTGAGCTTTTAATTTTTGCAGAAGCGCGGGGTCCAAGGGGCCGGCGTCGCTTAGCGCCATGTTTTGTTTTACGTGCTCGGGCTTGCGCATGCCGACGATGGTGGTGCTAACGGTGGGGTTCGACAAGATGAAACGCAAAGCCATCTCGGGCAGAGTCATTCCGGAAGGCACGATTTTCTTTAATTCATCCACGCGATCCATGGTTTCCGGGAGGTTTTCGGGTCCGAAGTATCGTGCGCGCCAGTCGTGCTCGGGGAATTTTGTTTGGCGCGTCATCTTTCCGCCCAGGCTGCCTTCATCGAGAGGGACGCGGGCGATCACTCCGATGTTTAGTTCGCGGCAAACCGGAAATAATTTGTCTTCGGGAGCTTGGTCGAAAATGTTGTAGATGACCTGCACAGCGTCCACCAAGCCGGTGCGCAGAGCCTTGATGCCGTTTTCCGGTTGCCAGCGATTGAGGCTGAGGCCGAAGGAGCGAATCCATTTGTCGGCTTTGAGTTTCTCTACTGTTTCGCGAAATTCGGGCTCGTCGGCCCAGCTATCATCCCAAACGTGGAATTGCAGGACGTCGATGGAATCTTCGCGAAGTTTTTCGCGGATTTTTTTTGCGTATTCAAAAACGTGCTTGGCAGGAAAGACGTCACGGTATTTGAATTCCGGGAAGGCGGGCCATATATCGTTCTTGGGAGGAATCTTCGAGGCTGCGTAGAGCCGCCCGTGGTTCGAGCTGGCAAAGTTATCGTGCTGTAGAATTTCGCCGAGAAGACCATCACTTTTGCCGTTGCCATAGGCCCAGGCCGTATCGAAGAAATTGCATCCTAATTCTACGGACAGTTGTAAGGAGGTCCGGGATTCGCGGTCGTCCGAGCCGGTCCAGTCGCCAATACCCCATAGGCCGACAGCCATATCGCTGACTTGAAAACCCGTCCGTCCCAGTGATCGATATTTCATGATTTGGCCGATTCCCTAATTGCTGTTCTGGCCTCGGTTAGACAGGGTTTAGTTATTTGTTTTCTATAACATCTACTTTTCGTCCACTGTCGAGTAGAAGTGGGCGCCCACTTTGCAAAAAAGCGCTCAATTTTGAGCACTTTTCTTGTCAGGAGAGCTGTCTGGAAGCTCGCGGGCTGCACCAGTGACGGGTGTGTCCCGCTCAATGGTATGGGAGTCAGAAACCGCGCCTCGCTGGATCGTTCGGGGCGCAGAAACCGCACTTTTGGGTAGGCCGGCAAGTGGCTCAAGGGCCCTTGTGGCCCGCTTTTTTCACCTGAGATCCTAATCCAAATTTTCATCGCAACAATGATAGGAAGTTAAAAGCCCAAATACAAGGGTGCGAGGCGGTGGACTTTTTGAAGCTGTGGTCGAGGACATTAAGGGCGGTAAATGCGTTTGACTCTGCGACCGCGGAGGTTGGAAGAAACTCGGTGGCAACACTCAGCAAGGATAGGTGTACAATGCGGCAAAGTTTGTCGGCCTAATAAAAAACTCCAAGCTGGAACTTAAGATGGAAATCTCAGGCGAGACTCTTGTCGATGTCCTGCGAGCGAGGGCTACACGGCAGCCCAACCGGCGTGCTTACTCTTTTCTGCCGAAGGGCGAGGAGAAGAAGCCAGTCTTACCTACGCGGAGTTGGACCTGCGGGCTCGAGCGATCGGCGCTTGGTTGAGTTCGGCTTCGGCGACCGGCGACCGTGTGCTGCTGTTGAGTTCTTCGGGGCCGGAGTTTGTGTCTGCCGTCTTCGGATGTCTTTATCGCGGAGCAGTTGCAGTGCCTGCCTACCCGCTTGATCCGGCCCGCATCGGTAGAACGTTCTCGCGGCTGAGCCGACTCCTGAAAGATGCTGAGCCAGTGGTGGCTTTAACGACGGAGAGCTCGCTCCGACTAGTGGAAGATCTGATCCGGATTCATCCTGACCTGGAGAGCGTGCGCTGGATGGCGACCGAGTCTATTCGGCTGGAGCTGGCCGCGGACTGGAAGCGTCCCCTTATTCACGCAGAGACACTAGCGGTTCTGCAATACACGTCGGGATCGTTAGCCGCACCAAAAGGCGTAATGGTGAGCCATCGCAATGTGCTGGAAAACGAAAAGATGCTCCAGGATGCGCATGATTATACGGAAGACAACACGTTTGTGGGATGGATACCGCTCGCGCACGATTGGGGACTAATCAATAACGTCTTCCAGCCTCTTTATTCAGGGGCGCTCAGCGTGCTGATGCCGCCGGAAGTTTTTCTACAAAAGCCGGTACGTTGGCTGCAGACGATATCGCGATATAAAAATGTGACCAGCGGCGGCCCCGGGTTCGCCTACGAGCTGTGCGTCGCCAAAATTTCTTCCGAAGAGCGGAAAGGCCTCAACCTGGAGAATTGGATGTGCGCAGGCATTGGAGCCAGCCCGGTGCGTCCGGCGACGCTGGAGCGGTTTGCTGCCAGTTTTAAAGACTGCGGTTTTCGCCGCCAGGCGTTCTACTGCGGTTATGGCCTAGCGGAAGCCACGCTGCTGGTCACCGATTCGGAGAAGTTTAAAGAACCAAGAGTTTTACGAGTCGGACGGGCGTCTCTGGAGCGGAACGAGGTGTCGATCGATCCGCCCCAAGACGTACCAGCAAACTCGATGGTGAGTTGTGGGAAGGCGGCATCGGGAGAAAAAGTCGTAATCGTGGACGCACAATCGCGTACGGCGTTACCTGCTGGAAAAGTTGGCGAGATATGGGTTTCCGGTCCCAACATTACGCAGGGGTATTGGAATAACCCGGTTGAGACTAACAGCACCTTCCGCGCTTTTCTGAAGGATTCCGGAGAGGGTCCTTTTCTTCGAACTGGCGACTTGGGATTTCTTGATGAGGGCGAGCTGTTTGTGACAGGCCGGCTGAAAGACCTAATCATTATCAGGGGACGAAATCTTTATCCCGAGGATATTGAGCTGACCGTGGAGCGCTGTCACAAAGGGCTGCGGCCGGGCTGCACGGTGGCGTTTTCAATCCCAGACGAGTTCGACGAAGGCCTGGCAATCGTTCAGGAAGTCCGAGCCTCGCACCAAGCGGCCCTTGCAGAGATCATCCAAGCAATTCGGCAAAGTATTTTGCGGGAGCATGAAGTAACGGCGCAGACCATCGTATTGGTGAAAGAGAGAACCATTGCAAAGACTTCGAGCGGGAAACTTCAGCGCTCGGCTTGCCGGTCTGCGTTTCTGTCCGGAGGCCTGGAAATATTGGAGCAAAGCAGTTTGGCCGGCGATCGAAACGAAAACCGAATCGGTTTCGTCCCGCCATGCACGCCCACAGAGAAAAAACTCGCGAAGATCTGGTCTGAAATCCTGAACGTGAAACAGATCGGAATTCACGATCGGTTCTTTGACATCGGCGGCGATTCACTGGCAGCCACACAGTGCTTGGCCAGGATTGCGCAAGAGTTTGGAGTAGAACAGTTCACGCGGGAAACTTTTCTCTACGCGCCGACCTTGGGCGAGATGGCAAGAGCCCTATCTGATCCCGCGAAGTGGGTGGGACACGAAAATGAGGTACTGCCGCTGCAATCCAACAATGGCAGCGGAGTTCCGCTTATCCTCGTATTCCCTGGCACGGAATACGTGGGTTTGGTGCGGCATTTGGGTTCCGATCGAGACGTATTAGGCATCCGCGATATAGGCATCGAACGCTTACCGACTCCTCGAACGATAGTGCAAATCGCCGCCGAGTGCGTGCGCCGGTTGCGCCGCCATGTTCCTGCGGGACCCTACGCGCTGGCTGGATGGTGTGCGTCGGGAATCGTTGCGTTGGAAGTGGGCCGACAGCTAGAAGAGGAGGGCGACGAAGTAGCGTTCGTGGCGATCTTTGACGCACGCGATATTTTCCTGCCGCCCATGAACCGGTTTCGACGAACGGTCGTGCGCTCATTGCGATTCGCACAGAGGATCGTTTTTTTCGGGTCCGAGGTGCGTTCGTTGTGGCGAAGAGCGGCGAATTGGAACGCGGGCGTTCGGAAATCTATTCGTAGGTTCCAGGAACTCGCTGGTGACCCCAGCGGAGTTCTCGTTCTGGCTTTGCAACACTACCAGCCAAAACCGTGGTCCGGTCGAACAATTCATCTATGGGCAGCGGAACGCCCAAAAGGGGCTTTCCGTGGCCCCGAGTTCGTATGGGGACACCTCTCACCGGCCGGATTTGAATTCCACGAAGTGCCCGGCGATCATGACTCGATGCTGCGCGAACCGAACGCGAAAAGAATTGCGGAGATACTTGGCTCCGAGCTGTCGAAAGCCGGTGCCAAGGCAGAAAAGATGCCGACCGAAGTATTAAAAGAGAGCCACCACCATGGTTTCCGCTAAATCGTCTATCTGTCATTACTCCCAGCTCAACTCCCGACCGCAGAAGCGACTGAACAAATTGGGTAGGGCCTTCGTATCATGTGACTAGAGGCGCTATCCCCCATGAAGGATGTTCGTTACGCTCTGCGGCAATTTATTAACGCTCCGATATTTACTGTTACGGCGGTCCTGACTCTGGCGCTGGGGATTGGCGCTACTACCGCTATCTTCACGCTGGTGCATGCTGTGCTGTTGAATTCGCTGCCGGTGGCGAAGCCGGGCGAGTTGTACCGCCTTGGCGACGTGGAAAATTGCTGCGTGAATGGCGGGCTGCAGGACGATTGGGCGCTCTTCTCGTACGATAAATACGAAACGTTTCGTGACAACACGCCGGGATTCGTGGAAATGGCCGCGTTTCAGGCGGGGCACGATCTGGTAGGTGCGCGGCGCGCCGGCAGCAGCCAGCCTGCGCAGTCGATGAGAAGCGAGTTTGTGTCCGGAAATTATTTTTCGATGTTTGGCGTTGGGCCGTATGCGGGGCGGGTTTTGGTGCCCGAGGACGATCGCAAGAGCGCGTCACCGGTTGCGGTGATCAGCTATCGCGCGTGGCAGCAAAAATTCGGCGGCGATCCTGCGGTGGTGGGAGCTGCGTTTACATTTAACGGACAGCCGTTCACGGTTGTGGGAATTACGCCGCCTGCGTTTTTCGGCGACCGCCTTGCGGACCCGCCCGAGTTCTTTATTCCGATTGCAGACGAGCCACTCATCGATGGCATTGCCGCACTCATTAATTTTCCACAACAAGATTGGCTGGACATTATTGGCCGAATCGCGCCCGGAGCAGACCCAAGACAGATTGGCGCGCACCTTCAGGTAGAGTTGCAGCAGTGGCTGCTAAGCCCGATCGCGCAACTACAGCCGGGAGAGCGCGACGCAGTAGCCAAGCAGACTCTTCGGCTTTCGCCCGGGGGCGCGGGTGTTCAGCAGTTGCGCGACGAATATCAAGCGAGCCTGCATTTGCTGATGTGGATTTCGGCGCTGGTGTTGGCAATCGCGTGCGCGAACGTGGCCAACCTGATGCTGGTACGCGCAACTACGCGGAAACTGCAAACATCCATCAGGGCCGCGCTCGGCGCTTCGCCGTGGACGCAGGTTCGGCAAGTGCTGATCGAGAGTGTGGTGCTGGCGGTGCTGGGCGGGATCGTGGGAGTGGCGATCGCGTACGGCGGAACGAGTTTGATTTTGCGCCTCGCGTTTCAAAATACTTACGTAGCGATACACGCTTCGCCGTCGTTGCCGGTGCTGGCGTTCACATTTGGAGTGGCGGTTCTTACCGGAATTCTTTTCGGCGTGGCTCCAGCATGGATCACGGCCAATGCTGCTCCGGCGGATGCGCTTCGCGGAGCGGGGCGCTCCACTGGACGAAGCAGAGGCTGGACGCAAAAATCGCTGGTGATCGCGCAGGCCGCGCTTTCGCTCGTTCTGCTTACCACCGCAGGATTGTTGACGCAGAGCCTTTACAACATGCAGCGGCAGAATTTTGGATTCGAGACGCCCAACCGCTACATCGTGCACATCGATCCGGTGATGGCGGGATACAAACCCGAGCAGATGCAGGCGCTCTTCCGCCAGCTGCATGATTCGCTTGCTGCGATTCCGGGCGTCAGCCAAGTGAGCTTTTCACTTTACACTCCGATGGAAGGCGACAACTGGGGCGAGACTGTTTACATCGACGGCCAAGCGCCGCCTCCGCCGGATTCGGATCAGAACAGCGCTTCGTGGCTGCGTGTGAGCGCGGGTTACTTCGAAACGCTGGGGACGAAAATCGTGCAGGGACGGTCGTTCAGCGAGCAGGATTCGGCGACGTCGGAGCGCGTCGGTATGGTGAATCAGGCATTCGCGAAGAAATTTTTCAAAGGTGAGAACGCGCTAGGACATCATTTTGGATATATCGAACAGAAATATGCGGGATCCTTTGAGATTGTTGGCGTGACCGAAGACACTCAATATCGCGATGCCAAGCAGAAAATCCCACCAATGTTTTTCCTGCCGTCCACACAGAGCGTCGTGTTTGACAATCCGCGCTTCAAGGCTTTTGAAGAGCGCTCGCACGACCTGAACGCCGTGGAGTTGAGAACGCTGGGCAAAGTGCCGGGGTTGGAAGCGCAGGTGCGCCACGCGCTCGCTGACGTGAACCCCGATCTCGCGGTGATCGACTTTACGAGCTTCGGAGATCAGGTGGATGGGAACTTTTCTCAGCAGAAAATGATCGCAAAGTTGACTTCGCTGTTTGGACTGCTCGCACTGGTGCTCGCGTCGGTGGGGTTGTACGGCGTCACTGCATATTCGGTGGAGCGGCGCACGAACGAAATTGGAGTTCGCATGGCATTGGGCGCGGATCGGTTAAATATTGTGAGACTCGTGTTGCGCGGGGCGCTGCTGCAGATGGGAATCGCGCTGGCGATCGGTATTCCGGTGACGATCGCCGCGGGCCGCGCTATGGCCACGCAATTGTTTGGAATTAAACCTTACGATCCGCGGATTCTGTTGATAACGAGCGCTACGCTCGCCTTCGCGGCGTTCCTTGCGGCGGTGGTGCCTGCTCGCCGTGCGGCGACGCTGGACCCAATTCGTGCGCTGCGCACGGAATGAATTCCTGAGTCTTCATGCGGCAACACGTTAACGGATAAGTGAGATCTGAAAACTGGGCGGAGGATGAGTTAACCTCCGCCCAGCCTAACCGACACCAAACATCCCGCACTTCTGCCGTCGGAATTCACGTGCGTGATACCGGCTGAGGCCCACAGAGTGCCTAAGCCCGTTATGCCTTTCTCGTTAGCGCCGCAGGGTACTGCTTCCATTTTTTCCAATAAGGCCCTCTCGGGTTGTTTATTGGACTTGAGCAGGAGAATGTCGATCTTTTCGGAGATGTGAACGGCGCGGTCCAAGGTCGCGTCGAATATAATGATTTCCTCACGTTAGTCGTTTCTGGCTGTTTCTTTGAGGCGATTTTTATGAAAGCGTTGCGCTTCGACCGGTTCGGCGATTTGTCGGCTCTTCGCGTGGGGGAAATACCTACACCGACTCCTGGTGCGGGAGAGGTGCTTGTTCGCGTGCAAGGTGCCTCCATTAATCCTAGCGACGTGAAAAACGTACTCGGAAAATTCAAGGCTACCGTGCTGCCGCGAACGCCTGGGCGCGATCTGGCTGGGATTGTTGTAGGCGGCGATGCGTCGATGGAGGGGCAGGAGATTTGGGCAGCTGGCGGAGATATTGGCTCTACGCGCGACGGAAGCCACGCGGAATTTATTGTATTGCCGAAACATGGTGCGCGGCAAAAACCGAAAAATCTTTCCATGGCGGAAGCTGCGAGTGTGGGAATCAATTACATCACCGCCTATGCTGGTTTGATTCAAAAAGCTCAATTGAAAGAAAGCGAAACGGTGCTGGTAACTGGCGCGTTGGGAGGCGTCGGCAGCTCAGTCGTCAAGTTGGCGAAGATTCACAATGCGCGTGTTATCGGAATCGACCGGCACGCTCCTAAAGCTGGGGAACTGGGAATAGATCTGGGGCTTAGCAGCGAAACGGACGACGTCAAGAGCCGCGTGAACGAGTTTACCCAAGGAAAAGGTGTGAATGTGGTGTTCGACGCAGTTGGCGGACCGCTGTTTGAGACCGCATTAAATACGCTTGGTCTCGACGGACGACAGGTCAATATTGTGTCGGTTGGGACGTCGCGTGTGAGCTTTGATTTACAAGATTTCTATCACCGGAGGCTTACGTTATACGGTCTCGATACCGTGCCGCTCGACACCGTGGCGTGCGGCGAGATTTTGGATGGACTCAGACCGCTCTTTGTGGACGGAAAGCTCACATCTTCGGCGATCGCTAAGACAATTACGTTGGATGAAGCAGCGCAGGCCTACAAGGACATTGATAGCGGAAAGATAAGCGGAAAGGTTGTTATTACGTTTCCCTGATGCCCGGAAAATTAGAAAAATTGCGCTCAGGAGAATGTCGCGCGCTAAGGTGAATCCAAAATTGGATCAAGGTAGTATGATTAGTTCTCAGAATGTTTTCGAACGGATGCAAGTCCTCGTGGGGCTGTAGCTCAGATGGATAGAGCAGCAGTTTCCTAAACGCGTGTCGGGAGTTCGACTCTCCCCAGCCCCACCATCCAGTTCCCTCACCAAAAGAAAGTGGTCTGTTCGTAGTAGCCGAGCAAAAAACGACCACTCCGCGGTTATTGCCCCGACCTGCGAGCTGCCTCGACGCGCCGGTCGGGAAGGCTCCAATCGGGTCGAACGTAATGACAGGTGTAGCCGTTCGGATAGTTCTCGAGATAGTCTTGATGTTCGGGCTCAGCTTCCCAGAACTCGGCTGCGGGAGTTATTTCGGTGACCACTTTACCGGGCCAAAGGCCTGAGGCCTCGATATCCGCAATTGTCTCCTGCGCTACTCGCTTTTGTTCTTCGGTCGTATAGAAAATCGCCGAGCGGTAACTGGTTCCGATGTCATTTCCCTGGCGGTTCTTAGTTGTAGGATCGTGAATCTGAAAAAAGAATTCCAGCAGCTTCCGATAGCTGAGCTTCTGTGGATCGAAGATGATTTCGATTGCTTCAGCATGACCTTCATGATTGCGATAGGTTGCATTCGGAACGTTGCCTCCGGTGTAACCGACCCGCGTCGAAATCACGCCTGGGCGACGGCGCAATAGTTCCTGCATGCCCCAAAAGCAGCCGCCGGCGAGAACCGCTCGTTCTTGCGATGACGTCATGTTCTTACTCCTTTTCTTGATGTTCGAAGAGTTTGCGATACTCGCCATACCCTTCACCCTCGAGCTCATCGAAGGGGACGAAGCGCAACGACGCCGAATTGATGCAATAGCGAAGCCCGCCCGCGTCGCGCGGTCCGTCGTCAAAGACGTGACCCAAATGGCTGTCCCCGTGGCTCGATCGCACCTCGGTACGGGTCATGCCGTGGCTATTGTCAGGCTTCTCTTCTACATTTTCGGCATTCACGGGCTTTGTGAAGCTGGGCCAACCGCAGTCACTATCGAATTTGTCGAGCGAAGAAAAAAGCGGCTCGCCCGAAACGATATCAACGTAGATGCCCGGCTCATCATGGTCCCAAAAAGCATTTTCAAAAGGCGGCTCAGTTCCATTCTGTTGCGTCACGCGGAATTGTTCGGGAGACAAACGAGATATAGACTCCGCGCTTTTTTTATATTCCGACATCTGATCCTCTTTTTCTGGAATGCACGCCGTATGGTGTCATAGGCTCGGCGATCTCGGTTACCCTACCCTCTTTGATGGTTTGCGTATGCACAAGGATGCAAAGACCTGCCATGGCCGCATCGAGCGCAGGATTTGCCGGCCGTTGCGGCTAACGCGGTTGGGGCACGTGGATACTAAGCGTGGCAGCAATTCGCACCAGATCCGGAAAACAAATGGAACCGCGACGGATTTGCCGCGAGTTCGGAGCGTCCACTGTCATCGCGCCCACACTGGTTACAGCACCTGTTTGCTAAAGAAGGGATTACCCAATCAGAGCCCTGATTCAGAAACCTTTGCCACGTTCATCCCGTCAGATAGAAACAGCTGTCTCGGACAGCTGATGCATCTAAACAGAAATGAGAGAGCTCGACTCACGACGAAACTTCTCCACCGCTTTTGGACTCTTATTGGCTTTTGTGTTGTATGCGGCGCGGGCCGAGGCCTCGGGGGTGCCGATTCCACACGGCACAATAGAGATTGTCGCGCAGAGTGAATCGATTCAGCCTGGGCGTGATTTTAACCTTGCGCTGCATTTCCAACTGGAGAAAGGGTGGCACATCTACTGGGCCAATCCAGGCGATTCGGGCGAACCGCCGAGAGTGAAGTGGAAGATGCCTAAGGGCATTACGGCGGAGGAGATTGAGTGGCCCACGCCTCGTCGCCTGGGATCGTCCACGATAGTGGATTATGGCTATGAGGACGCAGTCACGCTGATCGTGCCGATGCGTACAGAGAAAGATATGGCAGCGCAGCAATCCGCACAGATCGGTGCACAAGTAAGAGTGCTGATATGTCGCGAGATGTGCATTCCCGGCAAGGTGCAACTATCGTTGACGCTTCCAATCAAAGCGCAAACTGCTGCTCCGGATGACAAGACTGAGGGTTTATTTGCCGCTGCGCGCAAATCTCTGCCGCAGCACGCGCCACCGAGCTGGAAATTCAGCGTGGACGACGGGAAAAGCTCTTTCGTGCTCACGGCAAACGTCGGGCACCAGGCTACGCGCGCGTTTTTTTTCCCTTTGAACGAGTCACAGATTGACAATGCCGCCCCACAAGACGTTACGCCCACGGCCGCTGGCTTTCGACTGACGTTACGAAAGTCGCCACAGCTCTTGAAACCCCTCCCACGCTTGAAAGGCGTGCTGGTGCTATCTGATGATCGCGCCTATTGGATCGACGTACCGATGAGCAAACATGGCGTCTCGCAAGATAATTCTGGTATGAATAGTCGACCGAACATTTCTTAGAGGAGGAAAACACCGTATGAAGCGCTCGATCGTATACCTCATGGTGATCGCTCTGATCCTTTGCATTGCTCCGCTGCTTATTGCGGCTGCAAAGGTTGGTGAGACTGCGCCGGATTTCACCGCAACGGCCAGCAACGGCAAAACGGTTAAACTCTCGGACAACCTTGGGAAATATGTTGTACTCGAATGGCACAACAACGGATGCCCCTACGTTGGCAAGCAATACAACAGCGGGAACATGCAGCGTTTGCAAAAGCAGTGGACCGCGCGCGGAGTGGTGTGGTTCACGGTGCTTTCTTCCGCGCCGGGAAAACAAGGCTACGTGACCGCGGGAGAAGAGAACGAGTATATGGCAAAGATGCACGCGACGCCCACCGCCGCTCTGCTGGATCCAACCGGCGAGATCGGCCACCTCTATGACGCAAAGACGTCGCCACAGATGGTGGTGATAAATCCGCAAGGCGTTGTGATCTACGATGGCGCGATTGACGACAAGCCCACCACGGATCTGAACGATGTCCCGGGCGCCGCCAATTATGTGAGCCTCGCGCTCGAGCAAGCGATGGCCGGCAAGAAAGTGGATACGCCCGCTACGCGTCCTTACGGCTGTTCGGTGAAGTACGCGAACTAAAATAAATTGAATGAGGCGAACTCTTAATGACGGCGGCTGCCGTCGGCAACACTTTTATCTTTCGAGTTTAGTTACCTCAGGAAGTTCTCGTTTTGATGTGTAGCCGTGCTGCCTAGGTGTTCGCGGCTCGCGACAATTTGTTTTGCGACCGTAGGAGCGTGGATGAGGGACGCGCACGCGCGGCGAATGATAATGGTGTTCCGAGAATCTCTTGTACATCACTTATCTTGTAGAAGTTTTCTCTCTCGCAGGCTTTGCACCGAAGATTCAGGATTGAAGCCGGCAGCTCGTGATGGCCAAGCTGATCGTCGATTTCCAGCAGACTGGCTTTATCCATCATTCTTTGGGGAACAGGAATGGGCTGCCTGCAGGAATGGCAGAAAACCCCGGTGTACCGCTGGGACTTCAACTCGTCGCTCATCTTTACCTCAACAGAGCAGGAAGAACTGCAATTGGGAAGCGGAGTATACAACATCTTCCTCTTGAAATGTGCACATGGGCTGCGCCGAGAATGGCTCGGTTTTCAAACTGAAACGCTGCCGCTGGGCTTGGTCCATTCACGGGTACCGATTCGGTCATTTCGAGACACAAAGCCCACTGCAAACTCATAACCGAGCCGGCTTCCGAACTGAAGGGTTCGCAGAGCTTTCTCGCGCGTGCAACAGAATTGTATTGTCTGTGTAACAAACGGTTCTACGGTTTGTGTTACCTTTCGCCGGTATTTTTGGCCAGCCACTGCAATTTGACTCTCAGACTCACAGCCGTCGATGGTATTGCCCAGAAATAAGGGGCTTACGTGCGTCCGGTCGGTCCAAGAGAACTCATATGGAGAAAACTATGAAATGGCGGTTTACGTTCCTCGGGTCATTTGTCGTCCTGGCCCTATGTCCATTTTCGTCGCCGATTCACGCTCAGGCTGCCGAAACCGCGGCGAAAGCGTCCGCTCCGTTATGGTACGACATCGCGGCAGGGCAGCGATGAGGCGCGGACACGTGTGGCTGGCCTTCGCTGCGCTATGTGCACTGGGCAGTGCCGCCTGCGGTGGCGGCAACAAGATGCAAGGCATTTACACGCAAAACTACACGTTCTACGCGAGCGGCGTGAACAGTGGCGGGCTCACATATAGCATCGCCGGAGTAGTGATGATTGGCACAACTGCCTCGGCGGACGGTTCTTTCGCCGTTCTGGGTGGCGAACAGGACTACAACGACGGCCATGTAACCACGGTTATAGATGACTTGCTGACGGGCGGAACGTTGGTGAAAGCTGCGGACGGATCTGCAACGCTAACTTTGAACACGACCTCGAAGATACCGGGCGTGATGGGAACCGAGACTTTTGCGGTTTTCTTCTCTAATGCGAACCACGCACTTATTACAGAGATCGATGGAAGCGCAACGTCGAGTGGGAGTCTGGATCTTCAACCTGCGCCTGCGAAGAGCATGCCTATCCCTATACCTTCTGGCTCATATTCCTTTGTCGCGTCTGGTGCTGACACCGCTCAAATGCCGATCGTATACGGAGGGGTGTGGACGGTGGATCCACTGGCCGCAACTGTTACGGGCACATTGGACGTCAACGACGCTGGAGTTGTTGTGACGGGCACTCCAATCGCCCCCGGCGCGACATTTATAGCGCCCGATAGCTTGGGCCGAGGGATCGTCATGGGCAGCACCGGGATCGGCACCTCCCTTGTTTATTACGTCGTGGGTCCTGAAGTGATTCGAGTAATCGACGTGGATACGACCGACACGGCAGTAGGCTCGGCTTACTTCCAAGGTGCGAACCAAAGCTTTGGTCCTGCCTCTATTGGAACTTCGGTGCTCTCAATCGGAAGCAGCCTTGGTTTATATGCAGCGGTGGGCCAGCTTACTACTGTATCCGCGATTGAAGTCCCCACATTTAGCGGAGTGGGCGACGAGAACGAATCGGTCTTAAACGGCAACGCTCCGGAACTAGCCGAATCTTTCGATGGCACATACGTCATGGCGAGTGACGGCTACGGCGCCATGACCTTCAAGGATAGCCTCGGATCTATGTCCGCGCTAGGTGTGTATGCGGTCGATCCGCTTCTTAACATTAACGATCCCAATAACCTAACAGGGGTGGTAGGCGGAGCCCTTATCGCCGAAATGGATCCGAACCTCGTTGGCATTGGAATTATCGTTCCACAAACCACTCCTTCCGCGAGCTCGTTCTCAGGTACCTACATTTTTGGAGCGCAGGGCGAAACGGGGCCAACGGATGAATTCGATTTCGCGGGCGTAGGAACGGTGACATCGCTCGCGTTTACCGGGAGCGGCGCACTTAGTGATCCGTTTGCAACAGTCACCGCCGGCGTGGAGTCTGAAACTGCTACCTTCATGGCAACGGCTGCTCCGGACACCGCTAATCCAGGACGCTACACGTTGAACCCAGTTGCAGTTGGAACCACTGGAAGTGACTTCGCTCCATTCAACTTCAAGACCGTGACGGCTTACCAGGTATCTGGCAACCTGCTGTTTTGGATCGAGGTGGACGATGGCAGCAACTTTCTGGGTTCACTACAAGACAATTAAGAACGCGTATGTGATTGGAAAGATTTCTGAGAAACCTCGTTTGCAGTCGGCCCGAAGCGGCGCCCGATAGTTACGAGCAAGAATAGCCAGAGGCTAGCGGAATAACTCAAAACTAACTGACTCCTATCCCTTTCAAATGAATCGTTTTCGGCGCACTCACATTCGTGTCGTTGTCGCTCACTGAAATCGTTCCAGTGAGCGAGCCCGCCTTAACCGGCGCGAATATCACATTTATGTAGCACGACTGTTGAGGGGCGAGTGAAGCTGGACAATTATTCGTCTGACTAAATGCAGTGGGGTCTAACGTAACCGCGATGCTCGTGATATTCAGCGGCACGTTTCCGCCATTGGAAATAGTCGCGCCCATCTGAGAAGATTCGCCGATCGTCGTATTCGGAAAATCCAAAGTTATCGGACTCATGGCGATTGCCGGACTGGCGTTTGTCACCATTGCGGTGTAGGTAATGACAATGGGGTTCGGGTTGTTAGGAACGTTGAATTGCACAGTTCCGATGCATCCATATGAAGGAACTTGCACCTTGTTTCCCGCTACGGTGATGGTGTTGGCCGGGTTGCATCCCTGATCGTCGTTATCGGAGGTGAACGTATAGTTTATCGTGCAGCTTTCTCCCGTCTGCCAGGTCCCTACGCAACCGGTGTCTTGAGTGATGTCATCGGTTTCCGAAGTGTAGTCATCTCCTCCCGGCAGGGGTTTGGCGGAAGGCGTTTTCTGTTTTGATGTGATCGTTCCACTGGTGATGGTGAAAGTCACCGGAACAGTGCTGGATTGTCCGGGGAACAGCGGTGTTCCGTTGGTGAATGAGATCTGGGTTGTAGAGGGCGTGACCTGCGGATACGGGGCTTTCGTCACCACCTGCGATATCGCGGCTGACGTGCTTGGCGCATTGTTTGCATCCCCGCCGTACACCGCTGTTATCGTGTGGGTTCCGACGGACAATGTGGAATTGCTCAAAGTTGCTGTACCGTTGCTTAATGTCTGCGTTCCCAAAGTAGCGCCGGCGTTCTTGAATGTCACGGTACCTGTTGGAAGATTTCCGGAAGTCGAGGTTACCGTCACCGAGAAAGAAACAGACTGTCCGAAGCCGGTGGGGTTGGCGCTTGATGTGAGCGTTGTTGTTGTGCTGAATGCGCTGATCGTTTCCGCCACAATCGGGGAAATGCTGTTGGAAAAAGTCCCATCGCCTGCGTAGGTCGCTTTGATGTCATACAGTCCCTTTGCGAGCGAAGACAAGGTAAGCGTCGCAGTCCCTCCGGATAAGGGGGCTGTGCCTAGAGAGGTGGCGCCGCTCGAGAAAGAAACCGATTCACCGTCCGGAACGATGCCAGAGCTCGCGGCAACCGTTGCGGTAATGCTGAGCGCCTGCCCAATGTAACTTGGGTTCGCCGAGGACGTCAGCGACGTGGCGGTAGCTATTTTATCCACTGTTTGTATTAGCGTCGGCGAGGTTCCTGAAGTGAAATTTGAATCTCCGTTGTACAGAGCGGTGATGCTATAGGCCCCCAGGTTGAGGGAGGAAACGATGCAACTGGCTTGACCCAAACTCAACGGAAAAGTTCCGAGCGCGACTCCATTCTTTTTAAGCGTTATCGTTCCTGTAGGCGTGTTCCCGGGGTACTGAGGCGAAACCGTCACGGTGAATGTTACTGGTTGTCCTTCGCTGGAAGGATTTGCCGATGAAGCGACCGTGGAGTTGACGGCGGCTTTGTTCACAATCTGGGCTACCGGGCTTGAAGAACTGGCCGCGAGGTTCCCATTTCCGCTGTACACCGCCGTTATTGAGTGCGTCCCGACGGATAACGTATTCAGGGTTAGGGTAGCCGTGTTTCCTACGACGTTTACGATTCCCAACGGCGTGGATCCATCCTGGAAGGTAACTGTATCGGTCCCCTGTACGCCGGACGCCGCCGCTATCGTCGCGGTGAAAGTCACCGCTTGCAGGTAAACAGAAGCGTTTGGACTTGAGCCGAGAGCGATCGTGGCCGCAGCAGGGTTGACCGTTTGGATCAGCGCCGGCGACGTGCTTGCGGCGAAATTCGAGTCGCCGCTATATACCGCTGTTATGGAATGCGATTTGGCGGACAAAGAGGAAGTCACAAAAATAGCCGCGCCTCCGCTGACTGTGCCCGAGCCAATTTGGTTCCCGCCATCCATGAAGCTCATCGTGCCAGTGGGAATTCCTGTTGCGAAGTAATAGTGGCCGTGAAGGTTACCGATTGGCCGAACGCAGAAGGATTCATCGAAGAATTCAACGCTGTAGAAGTTGCGCTCTTTGCAGTTCCACCATTGCTTAGCAGTAGAGTGACATTATTGCTTCCGCTATTTGCGGTGGCGAGATCGAGTTGCATGTCACCGTTAAAATCGCCGACTGCAATCGACACCGGACTCAGGCCGGTGCTGTAATTTATGGCTGAACCGAAAGTTCCGTCGCCGTTGCCGGGGAGAACGCTTAGGAGGTTCTTCTTTGTGTCGGCGACGATAATATCCGGGATTCCGTCGCCGGTCACTTCGGCTACCGCAACGAACTGTGCTCCCGAGCTCGTCGGAATCGGGTAGGTCGCTGCGGGCGCAAACGTTCCCGTGCCATTACCCAATAGCACGCTGACAGTATCATCAGCGCTATTTACCGTTACGAGATCAGGCGCGCCGTCTCCATTCAAATCAGCGATGGCCACCGATTGTGGGGCGTTGCCCACCGAATAAGGCACCGCCGCGGCAAAAGTGCCATCGCCGTTGTTGAGCAGCACACTTAATGTTTGGTCCCCAGAATTCCCTACAACGATATCGGGGAACCCGTCTCCATTCAGGTCGGCTGCGGCAATGGAAGCGGGAGCAGCTCCAACCGGATAGTCAACGTGGCTGGCGAAGCCGCCCGTCTGATTGTTAATCAAGACGCTTATATCGTTGCCGCTCTGATTGGCGGTCGCAATATCAGGGAATCCATCGCCGTTAAAGTCGGCTACAGCCACTGAGACTGGGCCAGAATCCGTGGCGTAATCTGAACCGGTGCCAAATCCGCCCGCGCCATTGCCGAGAACTACCGTAACGGTGCTCGTACTTGGATTCGGGGTAACAAAGTCCAGATTTTGATCTTTGTTAAAATCACCGACGGCCATGAAAACGGGCCCTTCGTTGTTGATTGGGACACTGACTGCCGGCTGAAATGTGGCGTTAGCGTTCGATAGCAGTAAGCTCGCGGTAAAGGCGCTCCCTGAGTTACCTCCGTTGTCGATCAGTAAATCCAAAATTCCATCCGCATTAAAATCTCCAGAGACAATGGAATTGGGTTGAAGGCCGACTGCGTATTCCGGAGCGGCTTGGAATGTGCCATCACCGTTTCCAAGTGCGATGGCTACATCCTGGTCCCCGCTGTTGATAATCGCGAGGTCGAATTTTCCGTCGTTGTTGAAGTCGGCGGACGCCACGAAAACCGGTTGCGTGCCGCTGACAAATTCCAATGGGGCGCCAAATGTCCCATCTCCATTCCCAGGCAGTATCCTGAACGAATCGGCACCGCTATCGGCTATCGCCACATCCTGATTACCATCGCCGTTGAAGTCCTTCACAACGATCGAGTGCGGGCTCACTCCGATGCTAAGCGGAGTTTGTTCCGAAAACGTCGCCCCCCCATTATTCAGCAGCACAGTAACTGTGCTACCCAGGCTCGCGATGGCGAGATCCGGATACCCGTCGTTATTCAGATCTCCGACCGCTATAGAGACGGGTTGAATCGGGGCGGTCGCGGCGCACGTCGAGCCCACAGGAACGATCGCGACGCAATAATTTGTAGCCGTAGCAAAAGTGCCGTTCCCTTGATTTAACAGTACGCTGACGTCGTTCGTGCCTTGGTTAGCCACTGCGATATCGGGAAAAGTGTCGCCATTCAAGTCCGCCAAAATTAAGGAAGCGGGATTTGCATCGACGCTGTAGGTTGCGGCGGATGAGAACGTGCGGTTCCCGGCGTTTATCAAAACGCTTACCGTGTTGTCCTGGGAATTTGCTACCACCAGATCCGGCATCGTGTCGCCATTCACATCGCCGGCAGCAATCGAGGAAGGTCCGTTGCCGACGGCAAAGTTCACGGCCGGCTGGAACGTGCCGTCTCCATTCCCGAAAAAAACACTCACATTGCCGCTGGTGCTGTTCGCTATGGCGATGTCCAGGTTGCCGTCGCCATCAAAATCGGCAACGGCGACCGAGACAGGACCTGTGCCGCCGTTCGGGTATTGCACCGCCTGCTGAAATGTGCCGTCTCCATTCCCCAACAGCACACTTATGTCATTACTGGTTTGATTAGCTATCGCCAGGTCTAAATTATGATCGTTATTGAAATCTCCAACGGCTACGGCAGAAGGAGCGACGTCAGCGGCATAGGTCTGCGCCACTTTAAAGTTCTGTGCCGAAGCGGACCCTGCAAACAAAAAAAAAGAGACCAGCAGGCTGAACGCGGCGACGGCAAAATCGAAACGCAGCAAGTTAATTTTCCGCCAGCCTTTACTCATTTAGCGCGACCTCCGCGAAACGAATCTGCGACGGTGACCATTTCAACGATACGGTGGCGAGGCCACCAATGCGCCTTAAATGACTCCGACAATGAAATCTAGAAGTAAAATTTCACGCCGAATTGGACCGTTCGCGGGCGGTGCGCATCAACGGGATGCAGGAACGAATTGCCTTCCAGGCAGTTCGTGGTCCCACCGATGAATCCCGCGTCATTATTGGCACCGCCGTAACAACTCGCGATGTTGCTGGCCGTATTGCCGCGCTCGGGATCATAAATACGGAATTGGGTGTGGTTGAAAATGTTGAACGCTTCAGCTCGAAACTCAAGCGTTGTTGATTCGCTCGTCTGGAAATGTTTCAGCAAGGCCATATCGAAATTCAGACGAGAGGGGTTGTTCAGGGAGTTTCTGCCTACATCACCGAAGGTGAGCCCTTCCGGGGCAGAGAATCTTTGGGGATTATTCAGCAATGGACCAAAGGTAAATGGCGCATCATATCCTTTCAGAACAGTGGAGCCGGCGACCAGATTGGCATCCGGATAAGAGCCCGCGCCAGTGCCATTCGCCACTCCGGCATTGTCGAGGACGGAAATCCCTGTGCCTGGGCTGCCGCCATTAATCACCGTAAATGGTGTTCCGGTTTGATAGGTAGTGACGCCCGTAAATTCCCATTGCTCTAAGAAATTCCGCGCAAACCAACCATGTTCAAAACCCGATGATTCCGGCGCGGGAGCAGCGGCGCTACTTTTCGCTGGTGTTGCCTCCGCCGGAGAATCAGTCCAAATTTCGCCCTGCCGCTTCATAAAACTCCGGTACATGTGGGCCCACTTAATGAAAGAAAATTGATAGACGTAGCTTATATTCAAAAGCTGCCGCTGATCGAAGTTTGAACTCGCCTTGTTGGTTCGCAGATTAAAAGCATTCACGAAGGTTGAGTCAAAGCGATCCGATGAATCGTCAATGGAGTGGCTGTAAGTGTAGGCCAATTCCAAGCTGAGGGGAGCTTTGGTGCGCCGCATGGTGACCTGCATTCCGTTGTAATGTGAATCCGCTCCGTTTTGGAGCGAGAATATTTCGCCAAGTGAAGGAGCGAAGGTACGCAAAGCATTCGGATCTGGAAGCCCGCCGACCGGAGTGCCGTAGCAGGCTGCTTCCAAGTTGATAAACCCGGGATTACCCGCGGCAACGGTATTGCCATTCACAAGAAAGTTTGTGCCATTGAACGTACTGCAGATGGAATTGGTAATCGGTTGGCCCTTGGTAAACGGATTCTCGAATCCGTCCACGGGCTCCAACTGGTTGATTTGGAGTTCGGTGGTCAGATGGGTTCCCTTGCTGCCTACGTAAGCGATGCTGCCAACTAAGTCACGAGTGAATTGGCGCTGCACGCTCAGGTTCCACTGTTGGACGTAGGGCCAAACCGCATGAGTGGGAATGGAGGTTACGTTCGGCGGAAAAGCTACCGGGCTCGGATTGGTGCAATTTGTTCCGATACATTCCCAGCCGCTGGTGAAGTGTTGAATTACATCCAGCACTCCGGGCGGAACTCCGGGCGTATTTCCAACCGCATTCGCCGAAGGAGCGCTTCCTTCCAACGATCCGGTATTTGCTTCGTCGCCGGTACCGTGTTCGAAAAATATTCCGTATCCGGCTCGTATCGAGGTTTTTCCGTCGCCCTTGGGATCCCAAGCAAAGCCGATTCGCGGGGCGGGGTTGAACAGATGCCCGGTCATGCAGCTACTGGGTACGCCACCCTTTCCACACTGCACCAAGCCGTTCAGAAGCCGCGGGTCGGGACTGGCGGGATTTAGCGGAATCGAAGTACACGATATTGACGAGGGCATGGAAGGATTGGCGCAAGAAGGAACGTCAAGCAGGACACCGGTAAAAGGATCCACCGCTGCAGTGGCTGCGAGAGCCGGATTGAAGGCTTTGGCTTCCCAGTTATAGGCCTGGTCGTACTTTTCGTGCCAAGTACCGAAGAGGCTCAATCGCAGTCCGAGGTTCACAGTTAACCGGGGCGTGACTTTCCAGTTGTCCTGGAAATAGGGCTCGATAGTGTTGTAGCGGTTGTAGTATTTGTGCTGGCCGCTGTCCTGCTGAAACGTTTTGATATTGCCCAGCAAAAAGTCGGCAAAGCTATTGCCGCTGGTTAGAAAGCTATTCACGTTTGAGAAGGTCACGATGCCCTGAACGTCGCCCGTAGCTGCGCCGATTGCCGGGTTCACTTCGTTCTTTTGAGCAAAGACTACCTGAACTCCAAACTGTAACGTATGCTTCCCGATAGATTTCGACGCGTTGTCGCCGAAAGCGTAAGTTGGATTGGTCTGGTGATAAGGCTCGAACGACGGATCTACAGCGAAGCCGTTGCCGCCATAGGCAGCATTCGTGCCACCCACCACGACGCCCGGAATTTTATTGCCGAAACATGCACTTTGGGCCGGCGGAAAAGTTTTGGGACATTCAAAAAGGCTGCCGATAGTCAGACCGGCGGGGCGCATCCAAGTGGCTCCCGGTCCGTTCACATTGGTTAGAGTAATGTGGTCGGTTGTGTAGCTAAAGATGAGACCGTTGATGAATGAGGTCGAGATAACCTGATCGACGCGCGCAACCATGTCGAGACCAGGTCCCACAAAGTTGGTTTCGATCGTGGGAAAGCTGTTCTGGATGAAACCCCACTGTGGAACGGTGGTTACGGTACTCCACGTATCGTGAATGTAGCGGAAGGTCGCCTTAACATTGGGCGTAAAATTGTGGTCGATGCGGAAAAGTTCCTCTCTCCAATCCGTGGGCGTGGAGATGGCTGCATCGTAACAAGAAGCGATGCTTGAGTTACACCCAGTGTTCGAAGTTGGGGCAGGAATAACGCCGGTGGCTAAGATGGCGGCAGCATTCGGATCGAAGGTATTCGAGCCGTTTAAGGTTACTTGATTCCCTGGAAAAGTTTCCACGAAAGGGGGTGTGCCGGCCGCGTTTTTCTGGGGACAGTCCGGGAATTGCGTTCGCAGAAAGGTAACTTGTTCGCCGGGCCCGGCGTAGGGACAAACGTCGCCGAAATATCCGTTTCGCTCGGCAACCGAAGGAACACCTTGATTGAACTCCGTCGGGGTCTTTTCACGGCGAACTTCTTCGGAGAAAAAGAAAAAAGTTTTGTCCTTCGCGGTATTGTAAAAGCCGGGAATGAAAACCGGCCCTCCGATCGTTCCACCAAAGTCGTTCCGGCGATAAAGGGGAGCCTCGGTTCCGATATCAAAATAATTGCGGGCGTTGAAAAGTTCATTGCGAACGAATTCGTAAGCGTCGCCATGAAACTGTGGTTCGCCGGATTTAGTGGTCACCAGCACTGTCCCGGAAGCGCTGCGTCCAAACTCTGCCCCATAATTTGACGTCATCACCTGTAGGTTGGCGATTGCATCCAGGCTCGGGTAAACAATCAAAGTGCTGGAGCTGCCGTTAATGCCGGCATTCAACACGTCGCTTCCATCCACGTCAAAATTGTTGTATTCGACGCGCCCTCCATTGACGCTGTACTTCACGCTGCCTTTCATGCCAACGAGCGCTTCGTCTTGACTTGTCTGGTTACTCACGCCGGGTGCCAAGGTAATCAACTGTGTGAAGTTTCTGCCGTTCAACCCGAGCGAGGTGACTTCTTCTTCCGTAATCGTGCCGCTGATGGCCGGGTTCTCGGTTTCGATTTGAGTTACTTTTCCGGCCTCCACGTTGACGGAAGCGGTGGCCGCAGCGATTTCGAGGTTCGCATCAGCACGCGCGGTCTGGTTCGGACCGAGAACGACTCCAGCAACTTCAAAAACTTTGAAACCCTGAGCGTTGATATTTACTTTGTAAATACCGGGCGGCAGCCCTTGCACCTTAAACTCGCCCTGCTCGTCAGTGCCCGCTGTTTGCACGACACCTTTTTCGTCAGTAATGGTAACGGTAGCGCCAGGAATAGCCGCACCGGACGAGTCATGGACGTTCCCAACAATGGTCCCCGTTTTCGACGTGGGTTCGGTATTTTCCTGGCCCTGTGCGTTAGCTGCCGAGCAAAAAACAAGTACGGCCAGAACGAATAGCAGAGCCTTCATAGCCTTCACGGCAAACTACCTCCTAAATGGGGTTATAGGTCGGCCAGTGGGCGAAATGAATCGCGCTTGAAAAGAATCCCGGCTCGCTATTGAGTGGATAGTTATTGCCCACGTTGGGGCTTTCAGATGCCGTCCAGCTCAGTGTCGCAATCAGTCCTGATATTGAGGTTGTCGCTCGCAAAACGAGTTGAACCGGGCCCGCATGATAGCTGCAACCTTTAAAACGCAGGCAAAAGATAGAGCAGTGCCGCTCCTGTTGCGTCTCACTTCTTAGTTCTTCCCTTTTGCTCAAACTTGTACACGCACTCGAAACCAGTTCGTCGCAAAAATGCGAGCGCTAAGCGAAAGGCGAGCGCGAAAAACACGCCTCCAGAAGATTTCCAGAGGCCCTTACGTTAAAGGTGGACGAATAGCGACGGTATCAGTAACAGGACGCCTGTTACTGCTTGATGTCATAAATATGAAAAGGACGTAACAAGGCGATTGGGTTGAAATTTTTCTTCCGCGCAGCCCGCCAAAAAATGTCCGAAGGTACCGAGTGAGGAAATCTCCGCATTGAATCGTTATCGGGATGCACAAATCTGATTGCAAGATTCGCAACGTGTTTGCCACGTAAGACGTTCACAGTGAATCGCTAACACGGCTTCGCGCGCAAACCCCGTTTGAATCGGCGTGAAATTCTCTGAGCGCGGCCAGCAAGATTTCTCAAAACCGCGTGAGTACAGGAAAAGATTTCTGTTACAAAAAATTCATGCGGACTCAATTTCTGTTTCATCTCACATTAACATTAGCCCGCGATAGTCAGCCTGCGAGTTTGACCTACCGAGCTCTAAAAAGGTCATTGGTTGGAGAGTGCCGCGCTCGAACTGCGGTCGTTGATGCTGTCCAGCCACTCCGTTGCGCGTGTTTCGGATAAGAACCGTCTCTAAGAAATGCGGTCTCACCCCTATCTAAAGAACGACTACAGGAGAAAATGATGAAGAATTTCACGCGGTACTGTACTGTAGCAATCTGTCTGGTTGCCGTCTTTTTGTTCGGCTCCACTTGCTTTGCCCAATCGCTTCCGTTCCTCGCCGTAGGCTCTTCGGCGGCCTACAACGCATTCGCGATTGGCGGAGCGTCCGGCACCACCCCAGTCTGCACCAACGTACCAAACGGAACTACCCTTGCTAACTCGACAAACGTATATGTTTGGACCGAAAGCGGCAAGTCTGGACACACCTATTTCAATGGCGTTGACAACCGTAACGCCGGCTATGCGCAACAGAACGCAAAGGGCTGGATCGAATGGGCTGGCTCAGCAGACGGCACGACAGTAAACGCCGTTTGCGTGTATCTGGCTACCGACTCCATCGTCGGCAACAGACTTTTCTTCGCAACCAACACCGGTGGCACGCCAGCAGGAACCATCAATTTCCAGGGCGGCTGCACCAGCGGTTTCCCAATTCCGGGCGACGCGCAGATTCCTTCCGGAATTCTTCCGGCGGACACACCGTTGCCATCAGGCGTTTGCAGTGCGATCAACGGCAAGGTATGGAATGCAGCACCTAGCGACATTCGCGCAGAAGATGCCTCCTTCGGCACTCAGCGCGCATGCGCCGCCTACTCAACAGTCGGAGACGGATTTGGATATAGCTGCACCACCAGCCCGTCAACCATCCACAGCGGCGTGGGCGGAAGCAGCGGCTCAGTTCAGGCGGTCACGTATGCGATCGCTGGACAAGACCCGATTACCAGCACGCAAATTGCACACTCCACTGCGGGCTCTGACGGTCATCCGTTCGTTCAGTTGGCGGCCGGCGGACAGGCAGTTCTCGTACTTGTAAACACAAACGACTCGAGCAGCACAGGTTTCGGTACGTCGTCTTTGTTTAACATCAACCGTCCGACCCTCGCTCGCGTTTTCAGCGGCCATGAGACCCGAACCCGCGATATTATCCCGGGAACTGGTTTGATAGCCAAGCCGATGACGGTTCTCGTGCGCGAACCGCTGTCCGGAACGATGAACACGTTCGAGTTCCAAGTAACCCGCACCAAGGAATATAGCTTCAGCCAGGAAGCATTGACGAACAATGGCGGCGGCGAAGTTTACAACGGAATCGGAATGCCCGCCGCGACGGGATGGGTCTGGGAAGGCGGATCTGTTGCAGGTTCTGTTACCGGCAACCCGCTGGACTGGAAGAAGACTTCCACTTCCGGCCTCAAGGTTCGCGTAATCGGAACTGGTGAAATGGTTTCCACCATCGCCTCTAACGTGGCCACAGACGCGGCCGGCAACGCGCTTTCGAACCAGATCGGCTATGCCTTCTTCAGCTTCGGCAACGTCAAGTCTGCTGTTGGCTTGGCAAAGTATCTGCTGGTAGATGGCGTTGACCCCCTGTTCGCGACTGCAGACCTAAACCCCGGTGGTGTGGGCGCTCTGCCCACTTGCTCTGCTCCTTGTGGCAGCGCCGTAAGCTTGGCCAACATCGCGAATGGTTCGTATCCAATCTGGAACATCCTGCGCGTGATCACAACCGGGCCGCTGGGAGCTACGACGACCAGCGGAGCTTGCGAATCAGGAGCGACGGTATGCCAGATGGTGGCAGCGTCACAGGCGGCTTATTCTCAGATCCCCGACCTGGTTCCTTACGCCTCGATGGAAGCGTTCCGTTCACACCAAACCATCAAGGATAACAGCGTCAACTTCACCCAACACAATGGCTTCAAGCACTACACGGGAATTGCTGGCACACCGTGCGGTTTTGCTCCAATCACGGGCGCAGCGATTCAGTACGAGTGCGGTGGAGACGTTTCCGGCGCTCGGTACAACATTCAAGAGGAATTGGACGCCAACACGGACACCAACGCGGAAATCGTCGGATTCCTTCAGTAGTTAAAAAATCAACCCGGGAGGAAAGGCAGGCTGGCGCCCAGACAGCCTGCCTTTTTCCCACATAGCTTCAACCCCAGAGTTGGTCTTCGTAATCGATGCGGGGAAGCCGTACTAATACAATCCATGGAGCAGGCGAATGAGGTTTGGTAAGACGCAAACTTCGGTGTGGTTCTTTGTTTCAATCCTAATGCTATTTTCGGGCACATTCTTAACTACCGCAATCGTTCATGCGCAACAACAGCAGGGCGCGGCGATTCCGGCCGAGCAGGAGCAGAGTCCCCAAGCTTCAAAACCCAAAAAGGACAACCCAAAACAGAGAGAATCGTGGGAGGACGATGAAGATTTCGATTCGTTATCCCTGGCCCAAAGCAATCTAATCCCAGAAAAGCCTTTGACAGGCGCGATAGAGAAGCAGCCGGCTTTCACGCGCGAACTCATACAGGTTCGCTGGCGGTTGGGCGATCCGTTGGATTTGTGGGTGATGAAACCTGCGGGGGTGGAGAAGCCACCTGTTGTTCTGTACCTCTACGGCTATCCATCCGACACGGATCGATTCCGCGACGATAGATTCTGTGAGCGCATCACGCGCGGCGGCTATGCGGCGGTTGGTTTTGTCTCTGCATTAACCGGTCATCGCTACCACGATCGCCCCATGAAGGAATGGTTCGTGAGCGAGATGCAGGAATCGTTGGTGAAGTCCACGCATGACGTTCAGATGATCATAAATTACCTGGAGACCCGGGGCGATTTGGACATGGACCGAGTCGGGATGTTCGGTCAAGGCTCCGGCGGCGCGATCGCGATACTGGCCGCGGCCGTGGACCCGCGAATTAAAACCATAAATGTGATCGATCCGTGGGGAGACTGGCCGGATTGGATGACCACGTCGGGAAGAATTCCCGAGGTTGAGCGTCCGAGATACGTGACGCCCGAGTTTCAGAAGCAAATCGCTCCATTCGACCCGGTCTTGTGGCTGCCAAAATTGGCGCCACGCCCAGTTCGAATTCAGGATGTGATGGACGACCCCTACACTCCCGAGATTTGCAAAAAGAAAATCGAGGCAGCGGCCCCCAAGTCCGCTCAAATTGTGAGATACGACGACACGCAAGCTCTGCATGTGGCTTCTTATGGCGGAAAAACTTTTGACTGGATCAAAGAACAACTAAAACCGGCCTCGAAAGAGAGCGCCGCAAAATGAATCGCTTGAACTTGATTTAAGGGTTCGTGCTGGATGTGTGCTGCGGTACGGGTACTACTAGGATCAAATGGGTAGCTTCCGAGGGTACTTCATATGGCCGGTGACGCGGAGGAAGTGATGAGAGATTTTAAGAGCTTTGTGGTTGCGCACAATTCCAGGACATTCGCTTCAGTTCGCTCGCTGGCGCTTTCTGTCGCCGCAGCCCTCAGCATGCTGGCGCTCACTGCTTGTGTCACCAAGCAAGTGGCGCCCTCGACCGTGCCGGTGGTGACTTTTCAGCTCCTGCCGCCTAGCACGATTCAGGCTGGTGCACAGGTGCAGCTGGTCGCGGTGGTAATCAATGATCCGAAGATGCTGGGCATCGACTGGAACGCAAGTTGCGTGACCACCAGCTGCGGCTCGTTCAACCCAGCTCATACCGCTAGCGGCCAAGCAACGATTTATACCGCACCGAGTTCCGTGCCAATAGGGGGCGTGAATATTGCCGCCAGGGCAACAGCTTCCCCGGCGCAAACGGTTGTGGCAAACGCTACGATCTTCACCAATGTGCAGATTAAATTGACTGGCTTTCCGTCGTCCCCATTAGGCGCAGGAAATACCACAACGCTGAACGCAGTTGTCACGGGCGATCCCAATAATCCGCCGTTGGGTGTGGGTTGGTCACTGAATTGTACTGCCGCCTTTTGTGGCACTCTTAGCTCGCTAACTACTGCCAGTGGGGTTCCAGTTGTTTACACCGCCCCTTCGACCGTAACGACGCCATTTACGGTAACGTTCCAGGCCACTCCTTTGGCCGATACTACGCAGATTATTTCCGCCAGCATCACGGTTAATCCTGCGTCGGGCGTAAGTATCGTAATCACGGGCCTCCCCAGCACGATTCAAGCAGGCGGCACTGCAAATGTGACGGCCACAGTTTCTAATGACCCGATGGGCGGTGGTGTGACTTGGAGTGCGACTTGCACCAACTCCGCTGCTGCGGGACAATGCGGAACATTCACAAGTCCTCCCACGACGCCGAGCGGCACTCCCATCACTTACACTGCGCCGACAACAGTGCCTGCGGGGGGAGTACCTGTGACTATTATGGCCACATCGGTGGATAGTCCCGCAGTTGCCACTGCCATTACCAACATCACGAACCCAACTCTGTCTGTCACGATTTCTCAGCCCCCACCCTCTTCCATGCCGGTTGGCACTTCGACTCCGCTGGTCGCTACGCTTCAAAACGACACCACGAACAAAGGTGTGACTTGGTCCGCGAGCTGTACGCCTGCAACCGGAAGCACGTGCGGCACCTTTACTCCGACGGCGACTCTGAGCGGCATCGTGACCAGCTATGCAGCGCCAAATATTATTCCGACGAATGCAGGCGGCGTGGTAACCATCACGGCTACCACTGTAGCTACTCCCGTGGCGACGGCTACAGCGACGGTTACCATCACGGCCGCAGGTAGCGTTTCGATCAACTGGACATCGCCTGCACTAACGCCTCCGACCACACTACTGGAGTCGGCCGAAGCGACCATAAGCGCTACTGTCGCAAACGATCCGACTACTGGAACAAACGGAGTGACCTGGTCGGTCACCTGCTCGGCTGGCACTGGAGGAGACTGCGGCTCATTCACGACCAATCCAACGGCTAATGGCCTGAATACATCATACGAGGCGCCCAGTGTGTTGCCTCTCAACGGCGGACTTGTCACAATCACGGCTACGGCTCAGGCTGCTCCGGGTCCCAGCATATCCAAGCCGGTGACGATAACTGCACCCACGCTAACGGTCACGATCAATACGCCGCCCACGTCCATCGAGGCTGGGACGACATCGCAACTCACCGCTACCATTACGAACGATTCCCCCGTTCCGCCAAACGGTGTGAACTGGAGCGTGACCTGCACTGGTGGCACTGGAACAAATCCTTGCGGTTCGTTCAGCCCCACCAACACATTGACCGGCGTTGCGACAACTTACACGGCGCCGGCGACCGCGCCGACAGGCGGCAGCGTAACCATTACAGCCACGTCCGCGGCGCAGAGCAACGTCTCTGATAGCACCCCGCCAATCACGATCACCGCCAATACGAGCGCCGGATTGCTCAACGGCCATTACGCTCTTAACATTTCGGCGCAGAACGGATTCGGGTTCATCGGGGTGGTGGGAAGCATCGTCGCCGATGGCGCAGGTAACATCACCGGAGGCGAAGAAGACACCCCACCGATCAACAGTTGCGGCGCGAGTTCTGTTACAGGAATAACAGGCACCTACACTGTGGGTTCCGATGGACGCGGAACGATCACTCTGGATACCGGAAGCCATTGCTTTGGGGCGAGTGGCACACAGATTTTGGCCTTTACCCTGGTAGGGACGGCTAGCCCGGCGACACGCGCATTAATCACTGAGATCGACGAAGCCACGGTCGGAAGTGGCAGCCTGGACCTTCAAACAAGTTCGACCATTGCCGGAAGCTATGCGTTTGTGTGGGACGGAGAAGACTTGATCAATGGTGGCAATCCCAACACTAATGTGAGTACAACCGACCAAGGCGGGACTATTAGCGTCTCGGGTAGCACTATGACGATTACCGCCGATATGAACGATCAATCGCTCCAGACGATTAGTCAGGTATCGGGGTCGGGGAGCTTCACCACGCCGGATTCGTTTGGTCGCAGCACGCTCACCATCACGTCCGGCACCTTGATCGACAATACCTATGTCTTTTACGTGGTGAACGCCGGGCAGATGAAATTCCTGGAAGATGACGGTGTAAGTTACGTTGAAATAGGACCGGTCTATTCTCAAGGCACGTCAACGTTCTCGGGAAATTATGTATTCACCTTCGCGGGCGTGGATGGAGGACAGTCGTCGGTAACAAACAGTACGGTGGTAGGCGGCGGAACACTTACCACAACATCCGGAACTGGTCTAACCGGCGTGCTGGATTTCAATGACAACGGTCTGCAAACCGGTTCGGGCGGTGTCGCAGTCACGGGCACGTTCACGGCCCCCACATCCGGCCGTGGCACCCTAACTCTGACCGGGGCTCCCACAGGGATCAGTAAGTTTACTTACTACCCCACCGCCAACAACGGGAATCTTCTGCTGGAAATCGATAACAATTTCGTAAGCATTGGCGACGGTTTGCCGCAGACCAGCACGACGCTCGCCTCAGGCAATTACGCGATGAACTTCACTGATGCGACAGCCGGAATTGCTTATCCGGAGGTGGATGCCGTGGGCCAAGTCACCTCGGATGGCACGGCGACGTTCACATCCGGGACAGTGGATTTCTTCAATGTGGCGGCCGACTTATTCCTAGACACCCCCCTGACTGGCACTTTTGTCGCCTCCACTGGACAAGGGCGTTACAACGGAACCTTCGCCATAATGGAGAGCTCAACCACGACGGCGACGCTGAAAGAAATTTTCTACGTCGCGAGTCCGAGTACCGTGCTATTTATCGAGTCCGATGCTGTAGCGCAGACTTCGGGGATCATGCTAATCCAATAGCCGTAGTCGGCGTTTGCCGGCAACCGAGAAGGCGGACCGAAAACGGTCCGCCTTCCTCAACCCTCAAGGTGCGGTTACCGCGGCGAAGCGTCGCATGGGTAGTCCTGCAAAAGGAAGCTGAGGCAAATTCGAGAGATTTAAGGTCTAAATTCGAGTCAGGCCAAAAGTCTACTCTGATTCGCAAGAACCAGTGGACGCCCAACGCTAGCGTTGGATAGTTAATTTTGTCGGATCGAAATCGTAGCCTTCGTCTTGCACGGTCTCTTGGGCTGTG
The DNA here is from genome assembly GCA_963838475.1 of uncultured Acidobacteriota bacterium. GTDB lineage: Bacteria > Acidobacteriota > Terriglobia > Acidiferrales > UBA7541 > Palsa-295. The sequence goes on along the minus strand of CAWIRJ010000001.1, from coordinate 1,061,137 downwards.
GCGCGCAGAGTTTGCTCGTCGGCATTCTTCGGCAAGTCGCAATGACGGCGAATCACTTCTTCGCCTTCTGTGATGCGAATAAGCCATTTCGATTTTTCATTATCCCAGGAAACTTGTACCCGATCGGCGGCCATGGCCATGGCGTCCTCCACAAGATAAATTCTGCGACATTGTACGCCTGACCAGGCTGGGACGCATTATTTTGTATCGATGCGGAAGCCTATTTTAAGTTCGATCCTGCCGCTCGATTCGGAAGGTGTAGCATCCTGCGGTGGTGCTACGTACGTGGATGTATTCGACGTCGCCGCGCTCGAAGAGTTTTTTGATAGCCGAATCTACCGTGGCGTTTTCCGCATATTCCTGGGCCACAAGCCTGCGACCCGCAGCGTATGCGTTGAGCGTGCGCCGACTATTTTTCAGTTCGACGGGGAAACCGGCGTCTTCGGGATAGCGCTCGCAGGATCCCGCGTGTATGTACACCGGACCGGGGAGAGGCAGTTTCTCCACGCCTTCGAACGCATCGTGGGTGAAGAGTAGGGCCTGTTCGCCAGCCGAAATTATTTTAAGGCAATGGCGGCAGGGAGCGTCTCCTTTGGAGACTTCGGTGTACGCCGGGAAATTATAGTGCGGATCTCTCTGGGTCCGTCGAACGGCTTCGGCGACCGCAGTTGAAACAGCCATCACGCGAGTGGGAACCATTTCCTTCTCCCTTACGAATGAAATAACTCATTCGGCGACACCCTTAGTTTCTCCGCTTCCGCAAAGTGAAGCTATCCGCTTCTCGCGGTCGAACTTTTCCCGACTCGCCGATTTTTTTTCGCTGGCGAAGAATGTTTGAGTACTGACGACGTTAAACCGATTTGATGTTAGAATCCGCCATCCATGGAACGCGCGGGGAAATTTCTAGGTCGTACATTACGGCGGCTCGATCAACCCGAAGCCGCGCTGGCCTGGCTGGCAAGCGCATGGCCGCGCGTGGTGGGGAAAATCCTCGCGGCGCATACCAAGCCCGTTCGCTGCGAGGCGGGACGCCTGGAAATTGTGGCCGATGGGAAAGCCTGGCAGAAGCAGCTGGAATCGATGAAAAAAGAATTTTGCGAGCGGGTGAATCAAGCGTGGGGCGGGAATCTGGTACGCGATGTGAAGTTTATTTCCAAACCTGGCCCCAAGCGCTCGCGCGAATTAGACAACGAACACACACCTTTTATTCGCAGCCGAAGAGGTAAATAACCTTCCCGGTGCCGGTTCGCTTCAAAAAATCCACGTCGCGCCTGCTTGCGTTTGCGCACTTCTCTCCCTAAGATTAGCTAATCAAAGCCTATCCGGGAGTTTCATAGCGTAATGACGATAAGTCGGGAAGATGTTTTGCGTGTGGCCGAGCTCGCTCACCTGGAGTTGACTCCCGAAGAAGTCCAACTATATCGTGGGCAGCTTGACGAAATCTTGAACTACATCAGCAAACTCCAACAATTGGATGTCGCAAACGTCGAGCCGATGACCCAGATGGTGTTTACGAAGGAAGTTTCCGGTGTTCCTTCCGGGGCTTCCCCGCACGAAAGCGATTTTGACCTGCGAGACGATATTCCAAAACCGTGCAATATCGCCGACGCAGTTCTCGACCAAGCGCCTGACGCCGCGAAACCATTCTTCCGCGTCCCGAAAGTGATTGAACGATGAGCGCCACAACACCATGGACGGTGGCCAGCATACAGGCAGCTTTGCGCGCGAAAAAGGCTTCCGCGCGTGAAATTGCGACCGATTTTTACGCGGATATCGCCCGCCAAAATCCTACCCTGAACGCCTACTTGGCGCTTTCGAGAGAGCGCGCCTTCGCGCAAGCTGACCGGGTTGACGTCGCGACAGCGTGTGGCGAGAAATTAGGGCCGCTGGCGGGCGTGCCTATTGCGGTTAAGGACGTAATCAGTACAACCGGCATTCGCACCACTTGCGGATCCAAGATTCTTGAGACGTATGTACCTCCCTATGACGCGACTGCGGTGTCCCGATTGGAGAAGGCTGGGGCGGTGATCCTGGGCAAGACTAACTGCGATGAGTTTGCCATGGGAAGCTCGAACGAGAACTCAGCATACGGACCCGTACGGAACCCGGTGGCGTTGGATAGAGTTCCGGGAGGCTCCAGCGGAGGTTCAGCGGCTGCAGTCGCGGCTGGTTTGGCGGTTGCCGCCCTGGGTACCGACACCGGGGGGTCGATTCGGCAGCCAGGAGCCTGTTGCGGCATTCCTGCGTTGATGCCGACATACGGTCGCGTATCGCGCTATGGGTTGATTGCGTTTGCTTCCTCGCTGGACCGAATTGGGCCGTTTGCCAAGAATATCGCGGATATGGCGGCCGTCTTGGCGGTAATCGTAGGGCATGACCAGAATGATGCTACTTCAGCCCCCGTTCCGGCTCCCGACTATGCGGCGGAGATTGATCAGTCTGTGCGGGGGATGCGAATTGGAGTTCCGGAGGAGTATTTTGCGGAGGGAATTGATAGCGAAGTAAAAGAAAAAGTGCTGGCTGGCATAGCATTGCTCGAAAAGCTCGGATGCCAGCAGATATCACTAAAAATGCCGCACACCGAATATGCCATCGCAACTTACTACATAGTGGCGACGGCCGAGGCCAGCTCGAATTTGGCGCGGTATGACGGAGTGCGTTATGGTTTGCGTGTTCCGGGAGCGACGCTGGTCGAGATGTATCGCAAGACTCGCGAGCGCGGGTTCGGAGCTGAGGTCAAGCGGCGGCTGATGCTGGGTACCTATGCTCTTTCTTCGGGCTACTATGACGCTTATTACCTGAGGGCACAAAAGGTGCGAGCGCTGATCGCCCGCGATTTTTCGGAGGCGTTTCAAAAGGTGGATGCAATTGTGGCTCCTACTGCGCCGACGCCCGCGTTCAAGTTAGGAGAGAAAACGGCAGATCCGCTTCAAATGTATCTCGCTGATATATATACCGTTACTGGGTCTTTGGCCGGAATTCCGGGCATCTCAGTCCCGTGCGGGACAACAAAAGAGAAGTTACCTATCGGGATGCAGATTCTGGGGCCGCATTTCAGCGAAGCGCGCATACTCCAACTGGCACGCGCTTTTGAGAGAGCCCATGGATTCTCGATTTGATCACGGAGCTTCAGTGAAACACCTGGAGCCAATTCTCGACCTGCTGCGAACCTCGAGACAAGCTCATCGCCGAAGCTAAGGAATTCCCCTCCAAGCTGGGCAAGTTTCTACAATTGGTCCCGCTTAAGTGGCTACCACGATTTACGCCATGTGCAACAAATCCGTGAAGTTGTAGAAACATTCGATCGTTAGAGTTTAGTTTCCACTTTCGGGAAAGAAAGTGCATTTTGGGGCTTTCTGGGGCCTTCGTGCGAGTGTGCCGAATCATTAGTGTTTTTAAGGGTTTCGCTGATTTTCGCTGTCCGGAAGATTCATCGCCCTAGAACGGTCAGGCTATTGCAGGAGAAATTCGCTACATTTATCCTGGGTTCAGCATCAAAGATTCGGGAGGCCGAGAATGGTGCGCATCAAATCCAGCCAAAAGATCTTCACCGAAGACGAAGTATCCACGCTGACGGGAATTTGCCTGGACCATCTCCGCGGCCTCGCGCGAAATAAGCACCTTGGAACTGTTGCGCGCGCGGCTGAAGCGGCTGGGGCTGAGGCCGAGAAGTGGCTGTTTACAAACTCGGAGCTTATGATCGTGACGGTTCTGCAGCCACGCTGTGACCATTAGTTTCCCTCCTGGCTTTACCTAAGCTTCTTTCTTCCCCACAACCGATCCGCTGAGCCATCCGTTTTGAAGCCCCTCTTAAGACCTCCTATCCCGGCAACTCTGAGCCGCGGCTATGTGTTTATTCGCTTCTCTTTCGCTCCTTTGAACCCTGGTTGCAGACTCTCCGCGGCCGGATTATTCTGAGAAGCACTCAACTCCGTGGAAGCCGGGCGCATCGTAATAGGAAGTGAAAGACGCGAGAGCGGGTCTGCGATAGCAATGTGGAACCGACTAACGAAAACGAGGACTTTCGTCCAGCGGGGATTTGTTGGAGCCGGATACGGCAGCCGACTGTCTCTGATCATGGTTTGCTTGGTGCTGGCCGTAGCTGGGGTACCTTTCGCTGCGACTGTGGCGCAATCTTCGTCTCCTGCACAGACGACTTCAACTTCTCAAGAAGGCAAGGCGTCGCAAACCTCCGGTTCCACACCCACAGCGCCACTGCCACGCGGAAAGAAGTTGATCTTAAAAGACGGTACGTTTCAACTGGTTCGTGAATATCACGTGGAAGGCGACCGCGTGCGTTACTACAGTATTGAGCAATCGCAGTGGGACGAGATGCCGGAGTCTTTAGTGGACTGGGAAGCCACCAAAAAAATTGAAGTTGATGAATCGAAGCATAACGCCGAGCTAGTGGCCAAAATACATGCGCGTGAAGCGGGCCGGACGGCGCAAGCGTTGGACATCGACGCCAGCCTGGAAGTTGCGCCCGGAGTTTTCCTGCCGCCCGGCGAAGGGATTTTCGCTTTCGACGGAAAGAGCGTCGCGAAAATTCCTCAAGCGCAGGCAGACATCAAGTTCAGCAAAAAGCAAATGCTGAAGCAGGTGCTGGTCCCAATTCCCATCATTCCATCGCGGCATACCGTGTCGCTGATCGGAGCGCACGCCAAACTCCGTATCGTGTCCGCACAGACCGAATTTTATATGCGCACTGCGGACGGGCGGGAACCTGAACTCGAGCTGCTGAAGGCAAAGATTAAAGACGACGAGCGATACTTGGAAAATCTCGATGAACTCTTTAAAGAACAGGGAACCTCGGGACAAACCACTGTGCTGATGCAGCGCTGGTTGATCGCTCCCGGCGTTTACAGATTCACTTTGGAGCAGCACATGGACCCGGGAGAATACGCTCTGGCGGAAATCGTCCAAGGCGGCGGCACCAATCTTTACTTTTGGGATTTCGGGCTGGATGCCGAAGCGGCAAAAGCGCCTGCCAAGGCCAGCAAATAGAATTCCGCTATTTTTTTCCGACCGGTTGTCCCTGCAATAACTGAGTGAGTAACGTCGCAAGCGCAGAGACATGGAATGGTTTCTGCAAAACCGAAGCGCCTTTCTTTTCGAATTTTGCGACTTGCGCGGGATCGAACAATGCTCCGGTCATGAAAACGAATCGCGGGTTTGGCCCTCTCGCATGCGAGCGCACCCGATCGAAAAGTTGTTCCCCGTTTAACCCGGGCAAATTGAAATCGCAAAGAACGAATTCGTAATCTTGGGCTTCCAAGTGTGCGAGAGCCTCTTCGGAGCTTGGCGCCCCTTCAACGATCATTCCGCGAGCGGCCAGGCCTTCCTGCACAATCTCGCGAATGCTTTCTTCGTCGTCCACAATAAACACCGAGTGCCCACGCAGTTCTGCCGCGCCTGCAAGCGGCGGCGCAGCAGCGCGGGGAGCTGGCGCCTCAGGCTCGGATTTTTCGGTTGCAGCGGGGAGCAGGACGCGGAAAGTGGCACCGGCCCCGGGAATTGATTCTACTTCGATTTTCCCACCGTGTTCTTTCACAATGGCTTGTGAAATGGTGAGTCCCAGCCCCGTCCCGCCAGTCGGACGCCGGGTGGTAAAGAAAGGGTCAAATACCTTACCGATGTTTTCTGGAGCGATGCCCGGGCCGTCGTCGGAAAAAACGAGAGCAATTTTGCCCTCTTTGAGCGCTGCTGAAATTCGGATGGAGCCAGTTTCGCGAACAGCGCCAATGGCTTGTTCAGCATTTGCGATCAAGTTTGAAAATCCCTGCACCAAGAGTTTTGGATCACCGTCAATCAGCGGAAGGCCGGGCGCGGGCTTGAATTCCACGGTGATTTTCTTCTGTTGAAGCGAGGCGCGTTGAGTGTCGAGAGCCTGTTTAATGATCTGATCGATCTGAACTTTTGTTTGCCGAAGAATTGAGGGTCGCGAAAATACCAGAAGATTCTGCACGATGGTTGCGGCACGTCGGGCCTGCTTCAGTACGGTATCGACTTGATGGCGCATAGAATCGTCTATGGCACGTTCACGGATCAGATCGCTGATTCCGAGGATTGCGGTAAGCGGATTATTTAGTTCGTGGGCGACGCCGGCCATCATCTCGCCCATGGCGGCCAGCTTTTCCTTTTGCACAGCCTGCCGGTCGTTGCGTTTGGATTCTGTTACGTCGCGCGCGGAGGCTACTACTCCGTTGATTGTTCCCGCGGAATCGTACAGCGGGCTTGCGCTGGCGCGCAGTACGCGCCAATTTCCGTCGGCATCTTTGGTACGGTATTCGAACTGGCCGTCAGCGCCTTCACCAAGGGCTACTTTCTGAAATGTGGATCGAAGTTTCGCCACATCATCTGGATGTACGCTATCACCCAGCGCTTTTCCGATGAATTGACTGGCGGGCCGCCCGAGAACGTCCTGCACAAGCGGGCTTACAAATGTATAAACACCTTGGAGGTCGAGCACAGCTATCACATCGGGAAAGCTAGCCACCAAACTGCGTACGAATTCCTGCTCCTTATGAAGGTGCTGTTCCATCTGCCGCCGTTCGCTAACATCTACAATGGTTCCCTGGATGCGCAAGACCTGGCCAGCGGCATCCCGAGTCGCTGCGCAAGAAATCAGGCAGTGGATAGCTTTTCTATCTTTGCGGCCAAGGACAATTGCGCGGTCTTCAATCGCGCCTTTTCTTAGCACTTCATCCACGAGCGAGTCGCGCTGGCCAGGGTCCAGGTAGATATCTCGAAGATTGACCAACTGCAAATCCTGTTTGGTTTCGTAGCCGAGCATACGAACCAGCGCGGGATTCACATCGAGAAGTTTCCCATCCGGAGTACTCAAGAAGATTCCTTCGCGAAGCGCAGCGAAAAGTTCCGTGAAGCGGATTTCCGATTGCCGCTCAGCGGTAATGTCGCGCGCCCAACCGATAATCGAACTGTTAGCGCCGGCATCCTCGCTAACCGCTTGAACCCAGCACTGGAAGTGCCGGGGTTCCCGCTCCTTTTTCAGTTTGACAGTAGTGATTCCAGCCCAAGAGCCGCTCTTCAGAAGGAGCGGAAGCCATTGTTGAAATTGGCCGCGCGTGGGCGTCTCTATAAAATCCGTCAAACTACAACCGATCAAATGCTGAAAGGAAACTCCCAATAACTCAGAGAGACGGCGGTTGGCAACGCGTATTTCTCCGTCGAGAGCGAGCGTGAAGACTGCGTGATCCAGGTTATCGATCAGATCTCGGTAATTGTGCTGCGAGCGCGAAATCACTTCGACGAGCTTGTCGTGTTGAGCCTCTCCAGCGGACTCAAACGTCAATTGATCGGATCGATCGTTGGCTGGGTGTGAAGACATAAATATATTTTGCCGAGTTAACCTGCGCCTTCGAGACGAATGGCGTCTCTTAAGTTTAACGGTGGGATGCATTGCGCAGGTGAAAGAAAACTGACGCTTATGCTAAGTGCTCAACAGACTACAGGACAGGTGCGGTCCTAATCTGGAGCTATTGCGCGCGTCATTCTGATAACTAATCAATTTAGTTCTCGTCTAAACCCAACAATTTACCGTTCAATGGAGAGCCATGAGCAAAGCTCGGGTTTTGCTTCTACTATTCTGCGTCTTACCATTTTTCGGAGCGCTCCGATTCGGCATAAGGCTGTTCGCGCAAACAACGGCAGATCCAATTCTGGGAGCTTGGTCAGGACAGCTGCGGCATGATGGTGAGACACAGCGGATGGCATTACGGTTTGAGCTGGATGACAAGAAAATGCTGGTAGTGACTTTCGATCAGCCCGACATGAAATTTTACAATCTGGGACCAGGACCGGTTGAGAAACACGATTATGAATATAGCGCCCCGCCGATGACTTTCCATCTGACGCCGGATGGGAAAAAGATCGTAGGGACGATGTCATTCGATGGCAACGATGTTCCCTTCGAACTGACGCGCGGAAGCGCTCCTGTGCCGGAGGCCCGGAAACCTTTTGAAGGGCGGATCGCTCAACCCGTGTGGACATTCAAGACAGGCGGAGCGATTTGGTCTTCACCAGCCGTGGACGGAAGTTTCCTCTACTTCGGCAGCAACGATGGCAACATTTACGCGCTGAAGGCCGATAACGGGAAGCACCTGTGGGAGAAAAAAACCGGCGGATGGGTGATGGGGCGTCCCGCGATTGAAGGCGAATATCTCTACGTGCTCTCCGACGACGGCTTCTTATACAAGCTGGTGAAGAAAACGGGGAAGCACGGTCTGGCAATTCGACACTCACGGCGGAGGCGTAAAACGTGACATGCCTCCGAACGCTTCCGCTCTTGACTGCCTGGGCGCTTCTGCCACCGTTAACGGCGATACGGTTTATATTGGCAGCGGAGACAAGAACTTTCTACGCTGTGGACGCGAAGACGGGACGCAAGAAATGGCGCTTCGAAACCAAGGACATCATCCGTTCGACGCCAGCGGTAGTGGAGGGCACAGTGTTTTTCGGCAGCGGAGATCACAACGTATATGCCCTGGACGCGAAAAACGGCGCGTTGAAATGGAAGGTCGATACCTTTCGAGAAGTAGTGTCGTCGCCGTTGGTGGTCGATGGAACTGTTTACATCGGGAGCCGTTCGTCGAATCTGTACGCGCTGGATGCGGCCACTGGCCAGATCAAATGGAAGTTTTTCTATTGGACTTCGTTTGTGGATTCGTCCACAACGATGCGCGACGGGATTTTGTACGTCGGTTCTTCCGACTATCAGAGGCTTTTTGCGATTAAGGCTGCGGATGGCAAGAAGGTCTGGGATTTTGATACCGAGGGATCTTCCTGGTCCACTCCGGCGGTGACCGATAAGCTGGTGTACGTGGGCGCCGTCGGTTCCAAACCGGACTACATGACACATTACGGCGCGTTCTTTGCTGTCGATCGCGCAACGGGAAAATTAGTTTGGCGCTATCCCATGAATGAGCTTTTCAACTATCCCACCTACGGGGTTGCTTCTTCACCCGCGGTGGATCATGGTTTCGTTTATTTCGGCGGACTGGATGGGACGTTCTATGCGTTTCGACAGGGTGGTTAAATTCTCAGGCTGCTTCGGTTTTATATAAACGTGAACTCCGCAGGAAAAAAGAGAGCCTGGAGCGCGTGTTTTTCGAACACTCCAGGCTCTTGATTTTTCTTCGATCTAGCTTTCGGCGACGGCGTCGGTATCCTTGCGCAGGAAATCGAGTGCCGCGGCTTCTTCCGGCGTAAGCTCCGGCTCCAGCTGTTGAATCTCTTCCTTCGGAATTTCCGTGAGTAGCTGAATATTCCGGTAGCGGTCGAGACCCGTGCCGGCTGGAATTAACCGGCCCATGATCACGTTTTCCTTCAAGCCGCGCAGATAATCGACCTTTCCAGAGATGGCCGCTTCGGTAAGAACGCGGGTGGTCTCCTGGAAGCTCGCCGCCGAAATAAAGGAATCGGTGGAGAGTGACGCCTTGGTGATTCCGAGCAGCAACGGACGGCCAGTTGCGGGACGTCCGCCATCGTGAATGATGCGATCGTTTTCCTCGCGGAAGCGGAACTTGTCCACCTGCTCTTCCAAAAGGAAGCTGGTGTCACCCACATCTTCCACTTTCACCCAACGCATCATCTGGCGAACGATGGTTTCGATGTGCTTGTCGTTAATGTTGACGCCCTGCAGACGATAGACTTCCTGGATCGAGTTCACCAGGTAAGCCTGCGTGTACTTTTCCCCAAGGACGGCGAGAATGTCGTGCGGGTTGAGCGGTCCGTCGATTAACGGCTCGCCGGCCCGGACGTGTTCGCCTTCCTGCACGTTGATGTGCACGCCGCGGGAGACGGAATATTCTTTCACCGTGCGTCCGTCTTCACTTTCGACGAAGATCTTGCGCTGACCTTTAACGATGTCGCCGTATTTCACGATGCCGTCGATTTCGCTAATGACCGCGGGATCTTTCGGCTTACGCGTTTCGAAAAGTTCCACAACGCGTGGCAGACCGCCGGTGATGTCCTTAGTCTTGGTGGTTTCACGCGGGATCTTCGCCAGCACGTCGCCCGGCTGCACCTCGTCTCCGTCGGCCACCATCAAGTGAGCGCGTGAAGGCATGAGGTACTTTTTGCGGACGCGTCCTTGCGGATCGCGAACGAGAATCGTCGGCTGATGCTTTTCGTCACCCGGAGGAAGCGTGACGACGAGCTGCGACAAACCGGTGACTTCGTCCACTTGCTCTTCGATCGTGATTCCGGGCTGCAAATCCTTGAACTGAATCGTGCCGCCCGTTTCCGTAAGGATGGAGAAAGTGTACGGATCCCACTCAACCATGGTTTGGCCGAGCGTGACTGGCTGGCCGTCTTCGACCTTGAAACGCGCTCCATAGACGACATGGTGGCGTTCTTTTTCGCGGCCCTTTTCGTCAACCACCGCGATTAAGCCGGAGCGATTCATGGCCACGATGGTCTTGTTGCGGCCTTCGACTACGTTCAAGTCGATGAACTTCACGAAGCCGTTATTGCGCGCTTCCACTTTCGACTGTTCGGTGACGCGAGTCGCCGTACCGCCGATGTGGAACGTGCGCATGGTCAACTGCGTGCCAGGCTCGCCGATAGACTGCGCTGCAATCACACCGACCGCTTCGCCCATCTCGACGAAACGTCCGGTGGCCAGGTTCCTGCCATAGCAACGGCCGCAAACACCGCGCCGGGACTCGCACGTGAGCACGGAGCGAATGTTGACCCGCTCGATGCCGGCGGCCTGGATCGCGTTGGCCAGCTCTTCGGTAATTTCCTGGTTGATCTCGACGATGACGTTGCCTTCGTAATCCTTAATTTTTTCGAGCGAAACTCGGCCAACAACGCGGTCGCGCAACGGCTCGACTTCGACGCCGGCTTCCAAAATCGGCTCGACGTAAATTCCGTCGGCCGTGCCGCAATCGAATTCATTAATGATTACGTCCTGGGCTACGTCAACAAGCCGCCGCGTGAGGTAACCGGAATCGGCCGTCTTAAGAGCCGTATCGGCCAGACCTTTACGAGCACCGTGCGTGGAAATGAAATACTGCAACACGGTGAGGCCTTCGCGGAAGTTCGAAGTAATCGGAGTCTCGATAACTTCGCCCGAGGGCTTGGCCATTAAGCCGCGCATTCCTGAAAGCTGGCGGATCTGCTGTTTCGAGCCGCGCGCGCCGGAGTCGGCCATTACATACACCGGATTGATCACGCCCTGCTTGTCCTGCTCTTCGAGCGCTTTGAACATTTCGTCCGCCACTTTTTCCGTGACGTCCGACCAGATCGCGATCACCTTGTTGTAACGTTCGCCATTGGTGATAGCGCCATCCAGATATTGCTGCTGCACTTTCACTACTTCGTGCTCGGCAGTATCCACCAGCTTGAATTTCACGCTGGGGATGACCATGTCGCTGATGCCGATGGAGACGCCGGACTTCGTTGCATATAGGAAGCCGAGCTCCTTCAGTTTATCGAGTGCGATAACGGTTTTTTCCAGGCCGAAGCGCAGGTAACAATATTGCACTAGCGCTTGCACACCCTTCTTCTTCAACAAACCGTTGATGAACGGCATATCGTGCGGCAGATGATCGTTGAAGATCACGCGGCCCACGGTGGTGTGCAGGAATTGGCGATTTAGATTTACCGGCTCGGTGTGCGAAACGTCTTGATCATCGTAAGCATTGGTCAAGTCGATCACTTCACCGCTATAGCGCAGGCGAATCGGAGTGAGCAATTCCACTTCCTCCGCTTCGAGCGCCATCACTACTTCTTCCGGTGAGCCGAACGCGCGGCCTTCGCCCTTAGCCTTGGGCTTGTGCTTAGTCATGTAATAAATGCCCAGGACCATGTCCTGCGTCGGGACGGCGAGAGGATAACCGTTGGCAGGCGAAAGAATGTTGTGCGAGCTGAGCATCAACACGGACGCTTCCACTTGCGCTTCCGGTGACAGCGGAATATGCACCGCCATCTGGTCGCCGTCAAAGTCCGCGTTGAACGCAGTGCAAACCAGCGGATGGATGCGGATAGCCTTTCCTTCCACTAACACCGGTTCGAACGCCTGAATGCCGAGGCGGTGAAGCGTGGGAGCGCGGTTGAGCATCACGGGATGTTCACGAATCACGTCTTCGAGAATGTCCCAGACGATCGCTTCCTGCGCCTCCACCAATTCTTTGGCTTGCTTGATGGTGGTGCAGTGCCCCGCAGCTTCCAGCTTGTGATAGATGAATGGCTTGAAGAGTTCGAGCGCCATCTTCTTCGGCAAACCGCATTGATGCAGCTTCAGTTCCGGGCCGACTACGATGACGGAACGGCCGGAATAGTCCACGCGCTTACCGAGCAAGTTTTGGCGGAAACGGCCTTGCTTGCCTTTGAGCGTGTCGGACAGCGACTTGAGCGGGCGATTATTCGTGCCACGCAAAACGCGGCCGCGGCGTCCGTTGTCGAATAGCGCGTCGACGGCTTCCTGCAACATGCGCTTTTCGTTGCGAACGATCACGTCCGGCGCGTGCAATTCCATCAACTTTTTCAACCGGTTGTTGCGGTTGATTACGCGGCGATACAAATCGTTCAAATCGGAGGTAGCGAAACGTCCGCCGTCGAGAGGGACCAGTGGACGCAACTCGGGTGGCAGAACCGGGATTACATCCAGGATCATCCATTCCGGTTTGTTTCCGCTCTTGCGGAAAGCTTCCAGGACCTTGAGCCGCTTGGCGAATTTAATTCGCTTCTGCAAGCTTGGATCCATCTTCATCTTTTCACGCAGCTCTTCCGACAGCTTGTCCACTTCCACTGCGCGTAGAAGTTCTTTGATGGCTTCGGCGCCCATGCCGGCGCGGAATTTTCCCGGATTTTCCTTCTGCAGCTCGCGGAGTTTTTCCTCCGGCAGGATATCTTTCTGCTTCAGCGAAGGAACCTCGCCCGGATCGATGCAGACGAAGGTTTCGAAGTAAAGAATGTGTTCGAGGTCGCGCATGGTGATGTCGAGCAAATATCCGATGCGGCTCGGCAATCCCTTAAAGAACCACACGTGCGAACAGGGCGAAGCCAGCTCGATGTGGCCCAAGCGCTCGCGGCGAACTTTGCTGAGGGTAACTTCCACTCCGCACTTGTCGCAGATTACACCGCGATGCTTCATGCGCTTGTACTTACCGCAGAGACACTCCCAGTCGGTGACGGGGCCGAAAATCTTGGCGCAGAACAGGCCGTCGCGCTCCGGCTTAAAGGTGCGGTAGTTGATGGTTTCCGGCTTGGTTACTTCGCCGTGAGACCACGAACGTATTTTTTCCGGACTCGCCAGGCTGATGCGAATGGAATCGAAATCAGCAATCTGGCTGGCACGGTCGTACGGGCTTGAACGATACAAGGGCAGATCCTCCTCTCCGGAAATCCGGAGCAAAAACCAATTAGGAATCTGTGAAGCGCCGCCCCGATGTTCTGAGGCGGCGCGCTAATTAATCGGCCGCTTCGGCTTTTTCCAACTGCGGCTTCTGGCGCTTCATCAATTCAACGTCCAGGCAGAGCGACTGCAATTCGCGCACGAGTACGTTGAACGATTCGGGCACGCCCGGCTCGATGCCGGGTTCGCCCTTCACGATCGCCTCGTAAATCTTGGCGCGACCATAGACGTCATCAGACTTCGCGGTGAGCAGTTCCTGGAGAATGTGCGCGGCGCCGTAAGCTTCCAACGCCCACACTTCCATTTCTCCAAATCGCTGTCCGCCGAACTGCGCCTTACCACCGAGCGGCTGTTGCGTGATCAGTGAGTACGGTCCAATGGAACGAGCATGAATCTTGTCGTCCACCAAGTGGGAGAGCTTGAGCATATAAATGTAACCAACGGTAACTTCCTGCGCGAAAATGTCGCCGGTCATTCCGTCGTAGAGTGTAATTTTTCCGGTCTGGGGCAACTCGGTGAATTCCAGCAAATGGCGTATGTCGTGCTCGCGAGCGCCGTCGAATACCGGCGTTGCGAACGGCACGCCTTCGCGGAAGCTGTAGGCCAAGTCCAGAATCGCATCGTCATCCAAATCGGCAATCGTCTTCCAAACCGAGGTAGGGCCGAATGCATCCTTGAACCACTTGCGAACGCTTTCCGCGCGCGTTTCCTTGTCGAGCAACTTCGCAACCTGCGCGCCGAGCTCTTTCGAAGCCCAGCCCAGGTGCGTTTCCAGAATTTGTCCGACGTTCATACGCGAAGGAACGCCCAGCGGGTTCAAAACGATCTCCACCGGTGTGCCGTCGGGCATGTAGGGCATGTCTTCTTTCGGAACGATGCGCGCGATGACGCCCTTATTTCCGTGGCGGCCTGCCATCTTGTCACCGACGGAAAGCTTGCGCTTCATGGCAATGTAAGTTTTAACCAGCTTGATCACGCCGGGCGGCAGCTCGTCGCCCTTTTTGAGTTTGCTGATACGCTCGTCGGTAATTTTCCGCAGCACATCGATTTGACGAGAAGTCATTTCCTCGATCTCGTCAATCTTCTCGATTAGCAGCGGGTCTTTATCGTTCAAGCGCAGGCGCTTCAAGTTGCGCGTAGTTATCTTTTCCAAAATGTCGCGCGTTAACTCGGTGCCCTTGATCAGCAAACGCTTATTGGTGCGCTCGTCGTGCAAGTCGGCAGTCAGCTTTTGTCCGCCGAGCAAGTCGTTCAAACGCTTCAAACGCTCGTCGGTGAGAATTCGAATCTCGTCGGCGAGGTTCTTTTCCAGCTTTGCGATCTGCGTACCCTCGATGGCCTTGTGACGCTCGTCCTTCTCCGCACCTTTGCGGCAGAAGATCTTCACGTCCACAATCGTGCCTTCGATTCCGGGCGGGCAGTAGAGCGAAGCATCGCGAACGTCTCCGGCCTTTTCTCCGAAAATTGCGCGGAGAAGTTTCTCTTCGGGAGTCAGCGTGGTCTCGCCCTTCGGCGTTACCTTGCCGACAAGAATGTCGCCGGGCTTCACCGTTGCCCCGATTCTAATCACGCCGCTCTCATCAAGATTGCGCAGGAAGCTTTCGTTGATGTTGGGAATATCGCGCGTGATTTCTTCGGGACCAAGCTTCGTATCCCGCGCTTCAATTTCGTACTCTTCGATGTGGATTGAAGTGTAGTAGTCCTCTTCCACCAACTTTTCGCTGACGAGGATGGCGTCTTCAAAATTGTATCCACGCCACGGAAGGAAGGCCACGAGCACGTTGCGACCGAGTGCGAGTTCACCGCGGTCAGTGCAGGGACCGTCGGCAAGCACTTGACCCTGCTTCACACGATCGCCCGCGCGAACCATCGGCTTTTGACTTATGCAGGTGTTCTGGTTTGAGCGCTTGAACTTCGTGAGCAAGTAAATGTCGGAACCAACTTCGCGGCTTAACACGCCAGACTGATCCGACTCCACACGCACGATAACGCGTTCGGAGTCCACCTGGTCCACGATGCCGTCGCGACGGCAAACGATCACGGCGCCGGAATCGCGTGCCGTAACGCGTTCCATACCGGTGCCGACTAGCGGCGCATCGCCACGAATGAGCGGTACGGCCTGACGTTGCATGTTCGAACCCATCAAAGCGCGGTTCGCGTCATCATTTTCGAGGAACGGAATCAAGCTCGCTGCTACTGACACAAGCTGCTTCGGCGAGACGTCGATGTAATCCACTTCATCGCGGCTCTTCAACACAAAGTTACCGGCTTGCCGGCAGTTGACCAACTCGGTCGTGATTTTTCCCTTGTCGTCGAGCGAAGCGTTGGCCTGCGCGACTACGTAGCGGTCTTCTTCCCATGCCGAGAGGTAGAAGCAGTGCGGCTCTACAACTACACGCCGGCGCTTCAACTCTTCGTTGGTGTCCTCCACTTTTTCGCGTTCCACCACTTCCCCGGCCTTGAATTCGCTGTCGCCAGAATTAATGATTTGGACGAAGTCGATTACGCGTCCGCCGCGAACTTTACGGTAGGGCGACTCGATGAAGCCAAACTCGTTAATCCGCGCGTAGCAGGAAAGCGAGCTGATCAAACCGATGTTCGGGCCTTCCGGCGTTTCAATCGGGCAGATACGTCCGTAGTGTGTGGGGTGCACGTCGCGCACTTCGAAACCCGCGCGTTCACGAGACAGACCGCCCGGCCCCAGAGCCGATAGACGGCGCTTGTGCGTAATTTCGCTGAGCGGATTGGTCTGATCCATGAACTGGGAAAGTTGCGAACTGCCGAAGAACTCGCGAATCGCGGCCATAACCGGCTTGGCGTTCACCAAGTCGTGCGGCATGGCCGTGGACATTTCCTGATACACGGACATCTTTTCCTTGATCGCGCGTTCCATGCGGACCAGGCCGATGCGGAACTGGTTTTCGAGCAACTCGCCAACCGCGCGAACGCGACGATTGCCGAGATGGTCGATGTCGTCCACCGCGCCGATGTTCTTGCGCAGCTTTAGCAAATACTTGATAGCGGCCACAAAGTCGGACGGATCCAGCGTGCGCTTGTCCAGCGGAGTTTCCAAGCCCAGCTTGATGTTGAACTTCAGGCGGCCCACTTTGCTGAAATCGTACTTGCGGGCGTCAAAGAACATTCCGTTGAACAGCGCAGTCGCGGTTTCCAGCGTGGGAGGATCGCCCGGACGCAGTTTGCGATAAATCTCAATCAGCGCTTCCTTCGAAGTGCGGATGGTGTCCTTCTCGAGCGTGCGGCTCACCACGATGCCTACGTCATCACGGTCGGGGAAAGCGATATCCACTTCTGTGATTCCGGCTTCGGCAATCCCAGCGAACATTTCGGGAGTGAGCGGCTTGTTGGCTTCGAGCAGAACTTCACCAGTTTGCCGGTTCACCAACTCGCTCACAGTGATGGCGCCTTCCAAATCGGCTGGGGTGATTTCCACTTGCGTGACGCGCGCCTTGCCCAGTTCCTTGAAGAGTGGTTCGGTGATGCGCTTGTGGGCGCCAACCAGTGTTTCGCCGGATTTGGGATGCTTGATTTCTTTCGCCAACTTGCGGTCGATCAAGCCTTCTGAAAGATTCCAGTAAAGCTCGTTGTCGCGCAGCGAAATACGCTCCACTTGGTAGAAGGTGCGGAGAATGTCTTCATTCGACTTCATTCCCAGCGCGCGAAGGAAAATCGAGCCCAGGAATTTGCGCTTGCGGTCAATGCGCACGTACAGAATGTTTTTCGTGTCGTATTCGAACTCAACCCACGATCCGCGATAAGGAATAATTTTCCCCAGAAAGTAGCTGCGGTTGTTGGCGGTTTCGAAGAAAACTCCCGGCGAACGGTGCAACTGGCTGACGATGACGCGCTCGGTCCCATTGATGATGAAGGTACCGTTCTCGGTCATCAGCGGAATATCGCCAAAGAAAACCTCTTGTTCTTTAATATCGCGAATGGACTTCGCGCCCGTGTCGGGATCCTTATCGTAAATGGTCAAACGAATGGTGACTTTCAGCGGCGCGGAATAGGTCATGCCGCGCTCCTGGCATTCGTTCACGTCATATTTGAGTTGCAGAGTTACCGGGTCTCCGCACTTGTTGCAGAAAGTCGGCGTGTTCTTGTTGAAGGTGCCGCACTTGGTGCAAAGCACGTCGCCGGTCTTATAAGGATTCGTAACTACCGAGGCGCCGCAATTCCGGCAAGTGGCGCGCAGGTGATGGAGGCCGCGCAGGTGTCCGCACTTGCACTCCCAGTTACCGATCGCGTAGTCCACGAAGTCCAGCTGCGACAGCCCGCGAAAATCCTGAATCGGAAACACGGAGGTGAACACCGACTGCAAGCCGGTGTCTTCCCGTTCGCTGGGCAGCAAATCCATTTGCAGGAAGCGCTGATACGACTTTTTTTGCACGTCAATCAGGTTAGGAATCTGGACGGTAGTCTTGATCTTGGCGAAGTCCAGACGTTCCCGTTCCCGAGTGGCGCGATTGCCGTTACGATTGCTCATGGGTGAGTATCCTCTTCAAACTAAGCCGGATACGACGACGCGGATAGACACCCGCCCCGTCGGTCCGGGAAGGACGATTTTTGAAGTTCCAGTTCCAAAGGAGCTCGCGTGAAAGCGGATTCCTTCGCAGCCCAGGCTACGGGCCGCAGCGGGGCGGCACTACTTAACGTCGACTTTTGCCCCGGCGTCTTCGAACTTTTTCTTGATTGTGGCGGCTTCTTCTTTGTTGACGCCCTCTTTCACTGTCTTGGGAGCGCCATCAACCAAATCCTTGGCTTCTTTCAAGCCCAGGCTGGTGACTTCACGAACCGCCTTAATCACGTTGATCTTGTTAGCGCCCACTTCGGTGAGAACGACGGTGAATTCCGTCTTCTCCTCAGCTGCGCCCGCTGCTCCCGCGCCTGCTCCGCCGCCCGCTGCCATCATGGGCGCCGCCGCTGCCGCTGAGACGCCGAAAGCTTCTTCCATCTTCTTGACTAGATCGGAAGCTTCGAGCAGCGTCAAACCCTTGATTTCTTCTAGAATCGACTCCACTTTGCTGGCCATTCTGTTCCATCCTCCCCTGCGAGATGAAAACTCTATTTTTGTGTGTACTAGTTTAGATGCAGATCAAGCTGTTTCCGCTGCTGGAGCTGTACCGCTCGCTCCTCCGAATTTGTTCGCCTTTGCTGCTTCGCTGGTGACCACCGCCAATCCGCGCGGAACTGCGGCCAGCGCGGTTGCAATGCGTTGCGCCGGAGCGTTCAGCAGGAACATGACTTTGCTGATCAGCTCTTCCTTGCTCGGAAGCGAGGCAAGCTGGTTGATCTCTTGAATCGAAATTACACGGCCCTCTACCCATCCGGCGCGAAACTGAAACGCCGGCACATCTTTTGCTACCTTGGTCAGAATCTTTGCCAGCGCCACCGGATCCGTCTTGGTGTACGCGATCGAATTGGTGCCCTTCAGGTTCTTCAGCAAGCCTTCCGCGGGAGTTCCAGCGGCGGCGCGCTCGGCAACAGTGTTCTTTACCACTTCGTAATGCCCGCCGGCTGATTCCACCGAGCGGCGAAGCTTGGTGTCCTGTTCGACGGTAATTCCTTGAAACGTCGAGAGGATGACGGTCGACACCGTTGCGAGCTGGCTCTTCAGCTCTTCCGACTGCTTTACTTTCTCGGCCTTCTTCTTCATGCCGACTCCTTAATAAACTTTATGCTGCGACGGCGGTAGCCAATTCCGCTTCGGAATGATCAATCGGAACGCCGGGACCCATTGTCGAAGTCAGCGTCATTTTCTTAATGTACTTGCCCTTGGCTGCGGCGGGCTTCGCTTTCAGCACCGCGGCCAGCAGAGCGTGCGCATTCCCCGCTAGATTTGCCGCCGAAAAGCTGATTTTGCCCACGGGTGAATGGATGATGCCGGTCTTGTCCAACCGAAATTCCACTTTACCGGCCTTGATTTCCTTTACCGCTTTCGCCACTTCAAAAGTCACCGTTCCCGTCTTCGGATTCGGCATCAAGCCGCGCGGTCCGAGAACTTTTCCCAGACGCCCGGCGGACTTCATCATGTCCGGCGTAGCGATGACCGCTTCGTAATCGGTCCAGCCTTCCTGTATCTTCTGAACCATGTCTTCGCCGCCCACGAAATCGGCGCCAGCCTCTTCCGCTTCGCGAACTTTATCGCCGCCAGCGATTACCACCACGCGCTTCGATTTCCCCAGCCCGTGCGGCAGAACTACGGTACCGCGGACCATCTGGTCGGACTGCTTGGGATCGACGCCCAGATTCAGCACGAGCTCAACCGTTTCGTCGAACTTCACGAAGTGCGCCTTGCGCAGCAACTCCGCTGCTTCTTCAAGTTTATAAGGACGCGCTTCCACCAGTTTTCTGGCGCGATCAATATTCTTTCCGCCAATCTTTGCGCTACGGCCCATCGTGTTCTCTCCTGCTTCGAATTACTCGCTGACTTCGATGCCCATATTGCGTGCCGTGCCCATGATCGAGCGGACGGCGGATTCCAGATTCATCGTGTTCAGGTCCGGCATTTTTACTTTCGCAATTTCTTCGACCTGTTTCTTCGTAAGCTTTCCGACTTTGTTGCGGTTCGGTTCCGGCGAACCTTTCACGATTCCCGCCGCGCGCTTCAGAAGCTCGGAAGCCGGGGGCGTTTTCAAAATAAAAGTGAATGTGCGGTCGCTATAAATCGTGACCAGTACGGGAATGATCATGCCGTCGGGCTCTTTCGACGTCTTGGCGTTGAACTGCTTGCAGAAATCCATGATGTTCACGCCGTGCGGGCCGAGCGCCGTGCCTACCGGAGGCGCCGGAGTAGCCTTCATGGCTGGCAATTGCAACTTCACAGTCGATTGAATTTTCTTTGCCATCTATTTTGTCCCCTGCGTCCCGTTTCCTAATCTAATAACGCGCGCTCAGCAATAAGCGACGCCGCACATTCCAAAATGTCTAGGCGACTTTCTCAACCTGCGCGAAATCCAGCTCCACCGGAGTGGACCGGCCAAAAATCGTGACCGAAACCTTCAACGTGCTGCGATCCGAGTTCACTTCTTCCACCACGCCGGTAAAATTTGCGAAGGGCCCTTCTCCGATGCGAACTTTTTCTCCGCGATCGAAGGACAACTTGGGCTTCGGCTTGTCCGCCGTCGTAGTTGCCCGGTTCAGAATGTTCTGAACTTCTTCTTCGGTCAGCGGCGACGGTGTTTGTCCGGAGCCAACGAATCCGGTGACTCGCGGAGTTGAGCGCACCACGTGCCAGGTGTAATCGTCCATGTCCATTTCGACCAGCACGTAGCCTGGATAGCACATTCGTGGCGAAATCACTTTTTTGCCACCGCGCACTTCCACCACCGACTCGGTAGGAATAATGATTTGTCCGATTTTGTCCGTCAGGCCGAACGCAGCTACACGGCCTTCCAGGCTTTCCTTCACCTTTTTCTCAAACCCCGAGTAGGTGTGAACGATGTACCACTGCTTCGACATTATCGATCCTATTGCTGAAAGTATTTTAGCACCCGCTGAATCAGTTCGCCGATGCCGCTATCCACTACAAAGAAAAATAGCCCAAAGAAAGCTACGGTCACTGTGACCACGACGGTTGTGGAGACAACCTCCGGACCCGACGGCCAATTCACATGGCGCATTTCCACGCGCACGTCATGAAGGAACGAACGCAGCCGTCGCGGATATTCCGCCAGCTTGCCGACTGGTTCCAGAAGCGAAAATCCACTAACGCGATGTTCCGCTTCGTCCCGATTTGTTTTTGCCGCTTGCGCCATTTTCGCCGACCGCCTTAAGCCCCAAGTCTTACTCGCTTGCTATACTCTTTCTTGCTGCCGACCGCTCCTGCCTCAACCGCGAAACTGGCAGGGGAGGAGGGATTCGAACCCCCACTCTCGGTTTTGGAGACCGATGGTCTACCGTTGAACCTACTCCCCTAAAACCCGATTTTGGGCGAAGGGTGAGTTTCCACTGACCTCGCCAGATCCAGCGCAGAGCGCTGAATTATTTAACTTCTTTGTGATCGGTATGTTTCCGGCAAGTGTTGCAAAACTTCGACGTCTCCAGCCGGTCCTGGTGTTTCTTCCGGTTTTTAGTCGTCGTATAGTTGCGGTTCTTACAATCGTTGCACTGTAATGTGATTATTTCTCTCATATTCGTTTACTCGATGATCTCGGCAACAGCGCCGGCTCCCACCGTGTGGCCGCCTTCGCGAATCGCGAATCGCAACCCTTTCTCCAGCGCTACCGGTGTGATCAAACTGATCTCCATCGACACGTTGTCGCCCGGCATTACCATCTCCACACCTTGCGGCAACTTCACGTCTCCCGTAACGTCTGTGGTACGGAAATAAAATTGCGGCCGGTAGCCGGTAAAGAACGGCGTGTGCCGTCCGCCTTCTTCCTTCGTCAACACGTACGCTTCCGCCTTGAACTTCGTGTGCGGTGTGATCGATCCTGGCTTGGCCAACACTTGCCCGCGCTCCACTTCATCTTTTTCCGTGCCGCGTAACAGCAACCCTACGTTGTCTCCCGCAATCCCTTCGTCCAACAGCTTGCGGAACATTTCCACGCCCGTTACCGTCTTCTTCATGGTCGGACGGAAGCCCACGATTTCCACTTCTTCGCCCACTTTTACTTTGCCCCGCTCGATTCTTCCGGTAACCACCGTGCCGCGCCCTGAAATCGAGAATATATCTTCAATCGGCATGGCAAACGGCTTGTCGATGTCGCGTACCGGCATCGGTATGCTCTTGTCCACCGCTTCCATCAACTCCAGAATCGACTTCTCATACTTCGCGTCCCCTTCCAGAGCTTTCAGCGCGGAACCGCGTACCACCGGAATCGTGTCGCCTGGAAATTGATAGGTCTTCAGCAAGTCGCGCACTTCCAACTCCACCAGTTCCAGCAATTCCGGATCGTCCACCATGTCGCACTTGTTCAAGAAAACCACAATCGCCGGCACACCCACCTGCCGCGCCAAAAGAATGTGTTCGCGTGTTTGCGGCATGGGGCCATCGGTCGCCGCCACCACCAGAATCCCGCCATCCATTTGCGCCGCGCCGGTGATCATGTTCTTCACATAATCGGCGTGACCCGGGCAATCGATATGCGCGTAGTGACGGTTGGCCGTCTCGTATTCCACGTGCGATACCGCAATCGTGATGCCGCGCTCGCGCTCTTCCGGCGCGTTGTCGATCGAATCGAAGGCCCGAAACGATACCTTCGGATTGTTCTTCGACAACACTTTCGTAATCGCCGCCGTTAACGTGGTCTTGCCATGATCGATGTGCCCGATCGTCCCAATATTCACGTGCGGCTTATTTCGTTCGAATTTCTCCTTCGCCATCGCGCCTCGCTCTTTATAAGAACTTCGCGGCTTTGCTTTTATCCAGAAAAGCCACGCTCAGTCACTTCTCGCTGCCATACCTGACTTATAATTCCCAATCCCTGCTGCAAAATGGAGCGGGGGACGGGACTTGAACCCGCGACCATCTGCTTGGAAGGCAGAGACTCTACCACTGAGTTACCCCCGCTCATTCACAGCAACCAGCGCTCAATAAAAGCCACTGGATTTCTGGAGCCTGGGACCGGGATTGAACCGGTGACCTCGTCCTTACCAAGGACGCGCTCTACCAGCTGAGCTACCCAGGCACTTTCCGGTTTCCCGCGTGCCGCATATCGCCAGTTTAATTCTGGAAATCTTTTCTAGCCGCGCCAGTAAAAACTGGTGGACGGGGGAGGATTCGAACCTCCGTAGCCCGCAAGGAGCGGCAGATTTACAGTCTGCTGGTTTTAGCCACTCACCCACCCGTCCCGCAGAACATTCGGGACGCTGGCTCGTTCGTCCCGCACAGCAACTAAGCCGCTCACAGCGCGCCCCCGTAAATCCTCGGGACACAACTTTTCTCTCCCGCGCCTCGTTCAGAACTTTACCGGACTGCAACCTCACCGGACAACTATATGGGGCACTCCGCAATGCAGAAAAGGCTCGTGTCCGAAGACACCAGCCCTAGCGCTTTTGTCGCGAGGAATTTCGTCCGCAACCTTGCAAAAAATCTCGCCGTGCCGTCAAAGTCAGCTGGCGGAGGGAGTTGAACCCCCGACCCTCTGATTACAAATCAGATGCTCTACCAACTGAGCTACGCCAGCATCGCTCAAACCGAACAAAAATATCATACCGGCAATCAGATTGCAAGCAGGTTCCTAACTCCGGCAAATCCAATGCCATTGCAGTAGTTACAGTACCACGAAAACGCATCAGTTGCCCTATTGAGTAGGAGGCTTTGCCTCCGGCGTAGCCGCTGGCGCTGATGGCGGCTCAGGCGCGGGTTTTGCAAACTGACTATTCGCCAACTGGACGTTCTGCTGAACATCGGTGAATTTGATGGTGTAATCCGATTGCGCGCTGCTTTGATGCACTGCAAAAGGCAGCTTGATACCATCAACGTCATGGTAGTCCGACAGGTCTGTCTGGATAACCGCGGCTCCTTGCGGAGTGTGCACCGTCGTAATCGCTCTCGCCATTAAACCCGTTTTCGTATCGAAGTACATCTTGTCCAAATCGCCGGCGGTGGACGTCGCCTCCAGTGCGTAAGTATCTTGATCGCCGATCTTCTCCGTGCCGGTAACATTCCATTTCGAATAGTACTTACGCATATCCACTTGATGGTAAAAGTCGGACTGCCGCAACGAGTCTTCCGCTTCTGCGCCGGTCTCCGTTCGGAGTCCATTCTGCGGATCGTCCGACCACGCTGTTGTACCGTCGCAACCGCGCTCAAAAGTTGCCCCGGCAATATTCACCACCACCAGCATCGAACTCGGAGCCTTTTCGTGAGATTCCAGCGTGCCGGAAATGTTCATGGCCGGAATGTCGATGGTGCCTTTCGCGATGCGCGAGGTTATTTTGTGCCACGCGGCTTGTCCACCGATTGCGTTCACGTACTTGTCCAGAATCTGGTCGGCGCTTGGAGTCGCCGGGGAAGCCGATGCTGCTGGTTTTTGATCCGTGCTGGCAGGCGCCTGTGCAAACGTAGCGTAGCTTAACGCTGCGCTCGCAACCGTGACCGCAAAAATCCTCTTCCAATTTGTTTTCATTTTAGAGACCTTCCTTCGCGAGAACGATTCGCGGGGTGGACCGGGTAGAAGAAAGCAAAATCACGCGCATCCCAAAGGTCGCACAATACATCCTCTAATTGTATTACGCTGGAAGGGAACAAACATTACACTAAATCTAGCGAAACGGACATAATTTTAACGTGCCAACTTCTTCCGCAAAACGCGCCTGGATCGTCGTCGCAATTCTACTTTTGATCATCGTGTGCGTGGTGGGCTTCTTTTATTTCCGACAGCGAGGCCCGCTTCCAGCTCTCCCGGGTGTTACCAACAATCCCGGACCGCCGCCCGATATCCTTACGCAACTTCCGCTGGATGCTCCGGTGGTCGCTTATGTAGACGCATCCGCGCTCCGAAAGTTGCAAAATTCACCGCTTGCTTCCGTCCTGGGTCTCGCTTTGCCAGGGCCTGAAGCGGACCGCGAGTACCAGCAATTCGTCGCTGACACTGGCTTCGATTACACCCGCGATTTGGACCATGCGGCCATCGCTTTCTGGCCGGCCAGCCTGGGTGCTGACGATTCCCTAAGTGAAAATCGCGTTGTCGCTATCGCCGAAGGCCGCTTCGACGAACAAAAAATCAAAGCCTCTGCGTTGCAAACGGGAAAACTCACAGTCCACGGAACTGAATCGATATACGAAGTTCCCGGCAATCCGCCCACAGCACTGGAATTTATTTCTTCCACTCGCCTCGCTCTGGCCGGCGGCAAAAATGCCACAGATTTGCTCAACGCCATATCTTCCAGCGGAGTACCTGCGCGGGATCCCGCAATGCAGGCCCGCGTCAAGACTGTCGCGGGCGCGGCAATTTTTGCTGTGGCGCGCGCTGATCGCCTTCCGGCCAGTTTCTACGCGAATTTCAAAAATTCGCCCCAGCTCGATCAACTTGCGCGCAGCATTCGCGGACTAACCCTCGCTGGCCAACCCACTGGCGACGATGTGAACGTCGCGCTGGACGCTGAATGCGACTCCATGACCAATGCCATTAAAATTTCGACGTTGCTCGATACCTTCCGCATGGTCGGCTCGATGGCGCTGCACGACCCCAAGATGCGTGGTCAAATGACTCGTCAGCAGGCCGCTTTCCTCTCGGCTGTTCTAAGCCAAACCAAAATCACGCACCAGGACAAGTTTGTACGCCTCACGCTTCGCATTTCTCCTGACATGCTCGGCGTTCCGCAGGCCGGCTCGGACTGGCGTAGGTGTACCCGCCAGTCGATAGGCACCTGGCGACGTCATAGATTTCTGCCAAAACATGTCATTCCGAACGGAGGGTGGAGATTTTCCGTCGCGTGTTCCGTGAGTTGACGAACGTCAGGACACACAGCGAGGAATCTGTTCCAGCTTTTGTTGGTTTTCCTGGATCTTTAACAGTTGGCTTAGGAATTTAATCGCCGGAAGCGACTGTAGAGGCTGTGCTGAGGTAACGCCACGGATTCACTGGCGTGTTGTAAATCCGTACTTCGTAATGAAGGTGCGGCCCCGTCGAACGTCCGCTCGCCCCTTCGTAGCCAATCACGTCCCCGCGCTTCACGTGCATTCCGATCTGCGTATTAAATGCGGACAAATGCCCGTACCAAGTGGACACGCCGAAACCGTGGTCAATAACAACAAGCCGGCCATATCCCGCGCGCCGATCCACCACGCTGATGATCCCGTCGGCCGTAGCCCGAACGTCATCGCCATAATGTGATGCAATGTCCATACCTGCATGGAAGGCGCCTTCACCACTGAAGGGGTCGAGCCGCTCGCCGAAGTGTCCGGTGATTTCACCCTTTACCGGCCAAAGCGTGGGGATAACCCCCAGACTGCTTAACTGCGCTGCCGGTAGTAAGCGCAAGCCATTGCCCGACATTGCTACAGCTGTCGCGTTCTTCTGCAGATAGCTGAACTCATCCACGGACTGCTCGAATTCCTCTTCAGGCTCCTGCGGCCCCTCGGCGAAACCAAAAGGCGTCTGCCGGAAGCGGGTAATTCCGTACGCCATGGCCACTTCGCTGGCCAGCGATTGCAGGGAGTCTAACCGCTGATTGGTGTCCTTCACTTGAGTCTGCAACTGGAGGTATTGCTGTTTCAAAGCATCCTGGTTGCGGCGCAGGGTATTGTAATTCGTCGCCTTCCACAGCATGCGGGAGTATGAGCTCATCCCGGCAATTACAGTGATACCGCCAACGGCGGCTAAAATGGCAAGGAAATGAAGAATATAAAAAGGAACGCGGACCCGGCGCATTCCGCCGGAGGCGCTCGAAGCAATAAAAAACGTGTAGTACTTACCTTTCAAGATTCAATTTTCCTAGTTAGTTGTTTTCGTTGGATTCAGATCGCGAGTCCCCGTTCGCGGTCCGCCAACGCTGTTAATGAATTGGACACATCTGTTCGAAGGCGCGTGCATTGTAGTGGCCTGTCTAGGTGACGTCAACCCCAATCTTCCATTTTGCATAGGAGCCCCGGAATACGCAACCCTCCGTGGATATTTCTACTGACCCGTTTTTAAACTTGCATTCACTTTGGAACACCTTACCTTATTAAAGAAGCGGGAAACAACTGTACGAAAGTGCAGGATGGACAGGGAAAGTAAACTGGTCGAAAAGATCGCGCGGGCTTTTCATTCCAGCGCAATGGTGAGGCATGCTCAGCGTTCCGGGCTGCGCCTGGGCATCGGCGACGACGCCGCCATTATTTCGCCAAGCGGCAAAAACGACTGGGTTCTCAGCTGCGATGCCTTCCTCGAAGAGGTTCACTTCCTGGCGAAAACACACCCGCCCGATTCCGTCGGGTATAAATCGCTGGTCCGCGCCACTAGCGACCTAGCAGCCATGGGGGCGACCCCGAGGTACTTTCTTCTAACGCTCGCCATCCCTGAAACGCGCGCTGGGACTTGGCTGGATCAGTTTCTAAAAGGGATGGCACGAGCCGCCCGGGCGACGAAAATGGTCCTAGCCGGCGGCGACACAACCAAAGGCGACAAAGTCTCAATAAGCATTACGGTGATCGGAGATGTTGCACGAGGGCAGGGGGTAACTCGCTCAGGCGCGCGACCGGGCGACCTTATATATGTTAGTGGACGCCTCGGCCGCGCCCAGCTCGGCCTGGAACTCCTGCTCCACGAAAATGTCCGATCAAAAGATTCCCCAAGAACGGACCTCGGACGCTTAGGTCATACCCTGCGAGCTATCTTAGAGTCTCAGCTTTATCCCGAAATCAGGCCTGCGCTGGGGGCGTGGCTGGCAAAACATCGCTTGGCCTCTGCCATGATAGATCTCTCAGATGGCCTTTCCACCGACCTGACCCGCTTGTGCCAAGCCAGCCGAGTTGGCGCAAAAATTCAGTCGGCAGCAATTCCCGTATTGGAACTCCCGGCAGCTTTGTCAAAATACAAAGGAAGGTTAAAGCTCGATCCCTTACAGATGGCCTTGAACGGTGGTGAAGACTACGAGCTCTTATTCACCGTCTCGCCAAAGAACGTGAAAAACTTGCGCGGAGCTCCCGGATTCCTTCAACTCACGCCGATCGGCAAAATCACCCGTAGCAAAAGCATCGTGCTTGTCAGCCCCCGCGACACGAAGAAGCCGTTGAAAGCTCAAGGCTGGGACCCTTTCCGCATCTAAAACGAGTGGCTAACGCTTCTGTCCAACCAGCCCGGCAATCGTATCCATTAGGTCAAACTTGGTCAGCACTTCAAGCTTCTTATCCGGCATCTCGACGAAAACAGCGGGACTATCGTGGCTCAAAATGTGCGTAACACGTTCAACGGGTGAGTCTGACGGAACCTGCGGAAGCGGATTCGTCATCACCTCGCGAATCACCAGCTTCCGGAGATCTTTTCCCTGCAATGCAAGGTTTAGAATTTGGTCTTCAAAGACCGTTCCAATCGAATGCTCTTCCTCGAATACCGGAAGCTGAGAGATGTCCTGTTTCTGCATGGTATGCAGCGCGTGGAAAACGGTCTGATCCGGACGCGCCACGATTAAGTCGCGTGTTTTGCCGTTTTGCCGCTTGCCGCGAATCACATCGGCGGCGGTCAACGTCACCTCCGCCTCCACGTAGCCGTGCTCGCGCATCCAACCGTCGTTATAAACCTTGCTCAAATAACGCGATCCCGAATCGGGCAGAAACGCGACCAGCAGATCGCCTTTCTTCAGGTCCTTCGCCACTCGCAACGCCCCGGCGATACACCCTCCGCCGGAACCACCGGTAAAAATGCCTTCCTGTTTTGCCAACCGGCGCGCCCACACAAAACACTCCTCATCGTTCACCTGCACCACATCGTCTAAAATCTTCAGATTCATCGTGCCGGGAAAGAAATCTTCGCCGATTCCTTCCACCACGTAGGTTTTCGCTTTTCCAACGTGGCCTGTTTTCACAAATTCGTAATAGAGCGACCCGATCGGGTCCACGCCGATAATTTTAACGTTCGGATTTTTCTCTTTCAGATATTTACCCACTCCGCTGATGGTGCCACCCGTGCCCATGCCGCAAACGAAGTGCGTGATTTTGCCTTCCGTGTCGTTCCAGATTTCCGGACCTGTGGTCCTATAGTGTGCTTCCGGATTCATCGGATTTTCGTACTGGTTCGGGTAACAGGAATTGGGAATCTCGCGTGCCAATTTTTGCGCCACGGAATAATAGCTGCGTGGATCCTCCGGTTCTACGGCCGTTGGGCACACAATCACTTCCGCGCCAAACGCTTTCAGCAAATCGATCTTCTCGCGTGACTGTTTATCATTAATGGTGAAGACCACTTTGTATCCGCGCACGCAGGCCACCAGCGCGAGTCCCATCCCCGTATTTCCCGACGTGCCTTCGATAATGGTCCCGCCTGGCTTCAGTTTTCCTGTGCGCTCGGCTTCATCGATCATCGAAAGCCCGATGCGGTCTTTTACCGACCCGCCAGGATTCATGTAATCCGCTTTAACATAAATTTCGGCTGCAGAATCTTTTCCGACTCGGTTCAACCGAATCAGTGGCGTGTTGCACATCGCCTCTAAAATGTTGTTGCACTTCATTTGCGCGGTTCTCCTGGTGCGAAGTAATTCTGAAGAATGAAGAATCTCAAGCTTAGTGACTTCTGTAAATCCTGTCCAGCAGCATCACCGCTCAACTACACGGAAGTTTCCGAAAATCCGCAGTTGGGAACACGGACCAGGAGGATCAAACAGTTTCTAGTATGCGTAGGCCTTGAGGAACACAAAAACGACGACGCCGGTGACTGAAACGTAGAGCCAAATGGGAAAAGTCACCCGAGCGATTCTTCGATGCATTGCGAACCGGCCCGTCAACGAAAAGAAAAACGTCGTCAGTACCATCGGCAGCGCGATGATGGAAAGAATTATGTGACTGGCCAAGATCGAAAGGTATAGGGTGCGCACGGGGCCGTGGCCCGGAAAAATCGTGTCGCCGTGCAGGGCGTGATTCACAATATAGCTGACTAGAAAAACCGAAGAGAACGCGAAGGCCAGCAGCATACTCTTGCGATGCGCCGCCATGTTGTGATGCTTAATGAAATACAATCCCACACACAGCGCAATCGCGCACAATCCGTTCAGAAGCGCATTCAGGGCCGGCAAAAACATCCAGCGCCCCGCGAAATCAGCCGAGGCGTGATGCACGTACAACAACCACAACAGGAATGATACCGCGAGCCCGCTCACCAAAATAATCGCGCCAACTACCGGCCGCGGACTACTTCCGACCTGTTCCATGCCAACAATTAAATCACAAAAGCTGATTCAGACGTCATGTAGAAAGTGCGTCAAATTAGGCCTGATTCGGGGCGCATCTCTTACTTATTTTGGGGGTAGAAATGTCCTTCGTCCCTCAGAAAGGAAAGTTGTAAAGTTGAATCGCTGGGTCGCAGCAAAGATGCGGTTGGGGAAAATCTTGTTCGACGCCGAATCAAAATGTCCCGTGAGCGGCAAGCGCATGTACGCAACCGAGGGTGAGGCTCTTGCCACCGCGGCGCATCAAATGGCATCCGCCAATGCGCCGAAAGATCTGCGTGCCTATCTTTGCTCGTGGTGTGATGCGTGGCATCTCACGAAAAATGCAGGAAAACCCGGTAAAAATCGCAGATAATTATTAATTAATCGGCGAACTGAAGTTGAAACCCGAACCATCGTTCAAGCTCGTTTGGCTTGCCGAAGCTATAGCCAAAAAGACGTTCGCAATCTCAGTCGTTTCCCGTCGCAGCCGAAAATCCTTAACTTCGCGCCCACAACGGCTTCACATAAACGAGCGGACGCAGTTTGCTGCTCTTCCAGAAATAAGCCAGGATGATCACGCTAGCAATCGCTGCATACGCGCACCACAACGAAGTAAAGGCGTAGCGCTTGAACGCCATTACCACCAGTAGAATCGCGAGGTTGGCTATGCCAAAGAGCACCATGGCTCTGACCTTGGAGAAAAATAGCGACCCGCACGTCGCAATCACATACAGCACAGCTACCGCCGTGTTGTTCGTGGCCTGGTTGATATACACGATCGTATTCGCCTTCTCATACACCTGCGTTGGAAAAGCGGTCAGCGCCCATAATATATAAAGCGTCGTACCGGTGCCGATCACCAGGAACGGCAACATGCGACGGCGCCCCGCGCCGTCCGGCTCAAAAAGCAGCACGCTCAGCGGCAGCAGAAAGGGAAGTAGTCCCTGTGCATATAACATGAACGCCGCACCCATATCGTGCGTCACGGTTGGCGGAAGAATGCCGTCCAGTCCCAGCCATACGAACCCCTCGATGAATTGATGGATCGCAAATAATGTGGGCAACGCCGCAAAAAGCAATTCGCGCCGGTGCTTCACCTTTGTCAAGGTGACCACGCCAATCGCAGCCAAGGCACCGCTGCCGACAAAATTCGCCACCGCTGAAAAACACATAGCTAGTCTTCTCCCGCGCGAAAATTACACCTATCCTCGCCAAAGACAAAATTTTTTCTTCCGATCCATCGATGAGTATGCGTCTCTTCGCAACGTGCTATGCTTTTCTGTGCTCTCAGCTGCGCCAGAAACCGAATACATCTTCTACGACGGCCACTGCGGCCTGTGTCATCGCGCCGTAAAGTTCGCTCTGAAACATGACCGCACCGGAAATACCTTTCGGTTCGCACCACTGCAAGGCGAAACGATAAAGTCTCTTCTCTCACCCGAACAGCGCGCAAGCTTGCCGGACTCTTTCGTGGTGCTCACACGCGATGGGACGTTGCTCACGCGCTCGAATGCCTCGCTCCACGTCATGCAGAGTCTGGGCGGCGCTTGGAGACCTCTCGCCAATGTTTTGAGCCTCGTCCCTCGCAGTTTGCGCGATCTTGTGTACGATTTCGTGGCGCGGGTCCGCTACCGTGTGTTCGGGCGGCAAGATGACCTGTGCCCAGTTGTGCCGCCGGCTTTGCGCGCGCGCTTCGATCCGTAAAATTCGTACCGATAATCTTCGTGAGCCGGTTGTAGGAAGTACTTGGTAAACGATGCAAGCTTTTGACATGTAGAGGTTTAGGAGTAATGAATACCTGAATCAGTTTGTAACACAACGTTAACAATCCCCGCCGCGTGTTTCGCTAAGATGACACGCCATGCCAAATGAAAATCTGCAGATTGTAGTCTCGCCCGGCAACCGCGAAGGCCAGAAAATCGTCCGGCTGAAGGGTTCGCTGAATATCCAGACTATCTTCGGATTTCAGTCTGCCGTCCGCGCGGAAAATTCCCCTGTCGTTATTCTCGATTTTAGCGGCGTCCCGTTTATAGATTCGGCTGGCTTGGGAGCTCTGGTCGGCGCCTACGTAGCGGCTCAGAAAAAACCTCAACGCATGGCTGTGGTGGGCATGAACACGCAGGTAAAGACCTTGATCGAAATGACCAAGGTCTCTCAGCTTATTAAATCCTACGACACGCTAGGCGAAGCGGAGGAATTGCTTTAAAAATCCGCGAGGAATCGTATCGGGGCCATTGCCATAGAACTCACTGAAGCCTTATGCAGTCGCTAGCTTCTCCGCCGGTAACTTCGGTTCCACCCATTTCATAACCGCGCGAACAATAAACACGTTCAAGAATATCGAAATCAGCGATGCGGCCAGAGTTGCCGTAAACACTTCGTCGCCCACCAATCCTGATTTCCTGGCTACTTCCACCAAAATAAACGACAACTCGCCGATCTGCGTCAGCCCCGCGGCCACTGCTATGGATGTCCAAATCGAGTATCGAAATAGCCGCATCACCCCAGTCCAAATAATAAATTTCCCGAACACGATGAGAAAAAGCATCTCTCCCAAGAGTAGCAGATGGTGAACGATCACCTGCGGCACTACCAGCGTTCCCAGCGATACGAAAAATAGCGCCACGAACGCATCCCGCAATGGAATTAAAACAGTATGCGCTTCATGCAGATCTTTCGCTCCGCTGATAGAAAGTCCCGCCAGGAATGCTCCCAGCGCAACTGAAAACCCCAGAGCCTGCGCGATTCCGGCGGAGACCAGGCAAATCGCAATCGCAAACAGCAAGAAAAGTTCTTGATCTTTCGTGCGCGCCGCCGCTCGAAGAATTCTGGGAACCACCGTTAGGGCTAGAAATATTAATGGAATCAGCAGCAGGACAGCTTTCCCCAGTGTCCAGGCAGCCCTCGCGAAACGCCCTTCTCCGGGCCCACTGAAAATAGGAATGACGACGGTCATGAAAACCACCGCCATATCTTCCACCAGGGTGATTCCAATCATCACCCGCCCGTACGTTTTCCCCATGGCGTGATGGTCCGCCAGCATTCGCGCCAGCACCATGGTGCTGGCCACCGATATCGTGGCTCCGACCACGAACCCCTGCATCATGTTCCATCCCATCAGCTTCGCCGTTCCTAGAGCCAATCCGATGGATGCCAGAATCCCCAGAGTACCGCCTCCCAATGCAATCCATTTCACTCGCATCAGGTCCGGAATCGAAAATTCGACGCCAATCGAGAACATCAGCAGTACTACGCCCACTTCCGCGAATACTTCGAAGGTATGCAGGTCAGAAAGATGCGGCCCGGGTGTGAAAGGGCTGATGACGATCCCTCCCACCACGAAGCCGAGGATCAAAGGCAGTTTCAGCCGCCAAGCGATCAAGCCCCCCACGACGGCGGCCAGAAATATGTACGTCAAATCGCGAAAAAGAACTGGGTTCGCTTCCACGCCGCAATATTACCCTAAGATTCCCAGGCGGAATTCAATGAATAACAGGCATTTACAAATATTTACAGACGTCCCCCGCCCAGATCAAATTGAGAACATTTCGCCAACTCCGCCCGCCGCAGCCTCCGCGCGGATGCGATAGAATGTAGAAACATGGAAAGGTTCTATCGCGCAACCATGAAAATCACCGGCGACACGCTATTCGGCCGCCTCGCCTTCACTTTCCTATTGTTGTGCTCCATTGCGCTGGGTGCTGCGATCGGACTTCTTTTCGTTTATACAAGCGACTTGCCTGAAATTCACGCCTTGGAAGATTACCGTCCCAACGTTGTCACCGAACTTTACGCCGACGACGGCCAATCCATCGGTACCTTCGCCTTGCAGCGCCGCATCCTGCTCACTTATTCGCAAATTCCGAAGCTTCTGAAAGACGCCATACTCAGCACCGAAGATCAGCACTTTGACGAGCACTGGGGCGTGGACATTCCGCGCGTCCTCGAAGCCGCCTACCGCGATGTTTCGAGCCATCGCATGGCCGAAGGTGCCAGCACGCTGACCATGCAACTTGGGGGCGGCCTTTTTCTCAATCGCTCTGACCGCAGCTTGCGCCGAAAAATTCAGGAAACAATCCTCGCCATCCAGATCGAGCGACACTACACCAAAGATCAAATCTTCACCATGTACTGCAATCAGATTTATCTCGGCGCCGGCAATTATGGCTTCGAAGCCGCCTCCGAATATTATTTCAATCGCCCGGTTGGACAGCTAACGCTTCCCGAAGCCGCGACGCTCGCCGCTATCATCCGCGGCCCGATCTATTCTCCGGTGAGCCATCCCGAGCGCGCCCTGGCGCGACGCAATCTTGTCCTCTCTCTGATGGCGCATGACCGCAAAATCACCGCCGCGCAAGCTGCCGCAGCGTCCAAAGAACCTCTCGGCTTGCACATTTTCACCGGGCACAACGATCTCGCCCCTTACTTCGTCGAAGACGTTCGGGAATATCTCGAGCACACTTACGGTACCGTCGCGGTCCACGAACAAGGCCTGCGCGTTTACACTTCGCTAAATGCGGCCATGCAGAAAGCGGCCGATCAAGCCGTGCGCGACGGTCTGCATTCCTACGATCGACGCCACGGTTGGCGCGGTAACTTGCCGAATATTTTGCAGAATAAACTTGGCTCGCTCGAAAAATATCAAAACGAAGATTGGCGTGGTTCGCTTCAAAAGGGCGATTTCGTTACCGGATTGGTCACCAACGTCCAGCCCACTTTTGCTTCCATAAAGCTCGGCCAATATCACGCTATGCTCACGCCCGCCGATTTTTCCTGGACCGGCCGCAAAACTCCCGCCCAGCTCTTGAAACCGGGCGATCTCGTCTGCGTTTCCATTAAGGAAGTCTCGGGTACCACCGTGCGAGTCCAACTCGAACAACAACCGGCGGCCCAGGGCGCTCTGCTCGCCATCGATAATCCCACCGGTGAAATCAAAGCCATGGTCGGTGGCTACAGTTTCGACGAGTCCAAGTTCAACCGGGCCACGCAAGCTCTGCGGCAGACCGGCAGCTCGTTCAAAGTTTACGTTTACGCCGACGCGCTAGAGCAAGGCATCACGCCTTTCGACACGGTGGTTGACGAGCCCGTCACCTTCCGCAGTGGCGGCCAAAATTATTCGCCGCACAATTACGACAACAAATTCGAGGGACGCATCACCTATCGCCGCGCTCTCGCTGATTCGCGAAACGTCCCTGCCGTGCGTCTTCTTGACCACGTCGGCGTGCAAAGTGTAATCGCGCTCGCGCGCAAATTTGGAATCACCAGCCCGCTGCCGCCTTATCTTCCGCTCGCGCTAGGCGCTTCTGATCTCACTTTGATGGAACACACTTCAGCCTTTACGGTTTTTCCTGACGATGGAATCCACATCGAACCGCATTACATTCGCCGCGTCACTTCTTACGACGGCGCCGTTCTTGAAGAGCCGCGCCCCAAGGTTACCGATGTAGTTCCGCCGGAAGTGGCCCGCACCATGGTCGCCATGCTTGAAGAAGTCGTGCAGTTCGGCACCGGCGTGCGCGCCAAAGAATTGGGCCGCCCCTCCGCCGGAAAAACCGGCACCACAAACGATTTCACTGACGCCTGGTACATCGGCTTTACTCCGCAACTCACCGCTGGCGTATGGGTCGGCAATGACGACAAGCGCATCTCGCTCGGCAAAAAAGAAACCGGCGCCCGCGCTGCGCTTCCCATCTGGCTAGAGTTCATGCAACAAGCCGTGCAAGGATCACCCGCTGAAGAATTTCCAAATGTCGTTCCGTTGGAAAAACTCGCCACTGGCAAACAAGTTCAAGTTGACGTCGCCGACACCGCGCCTCCCGCCGACGCCGCTGAACAAGGGTTAACCGAAACTCGCGGCGCCACGCCGCCTCCGAAGCCACCGAAGCCTGCGCAGCCCATCACTTCTACGTCTCCCAGAGCGTTGCCGGACCCCTCGCCGCAGCAGACTTCGTCACCCTCACCGACCCATGCGAGCGCTCAGCCTGCTCCACCGCGTTAAGAACGTATCACTTTTTATTCAACGTACGACCTAGGCAACAATCCGCTTAGAATATGCCTCTACCAATACTGAACGACGGCCCCTCAATAACATCGGCGGGAGTAAGGAGCGGTTCA
The DNA here is from genome assembly GCA_963838475.1 of uncultured Acidobacteriota bacterium. Classification (GTDB taxonomy): domain Bacteria; phylum Acidobacteriota; class Terriglobia; order Acidiferrales; family UBA7541; genus Palsa-295. Next base: position 1,024,833 of record CAWIRJ010000001.1, on the reverse strand, counting down.
TGAAGACACCCAGCTCCGGCATTTTCTTCGCGTTATTGGTTGTTATCGCCATGCAAGGCTGCGGGCTTTTTTCTTCTTCGCCATCTTCCGGGCGTCGGCCTGCCCTGTCCGTGGTCCAAGCCACGGATCTCGGACCGATCCCCACCAATCCAGACATTCTTGGACGAGACGGCGGCTACAGCGCCCTATTTCAGGGCTACTCCGTTTGGCTGTACGGTGACACATTTCTCGCTAAGCCAAATTATGAAGACCGCACACTTCTCAGCGACACCTGGTCATTCACCACAGATCTCAACGCGCAAGACGGCATCACCGGCTTCCACGAACCGCTGGATTCTGTTGGCGCGCCCACCATGATTTTGCCCGAGACTCCCGCCGAGCAAGCGTTCAACCAAGCCCACAACGGCACGAACTGCCAAACACCGCCTTGCGGAGATCGCTGGGCGTTGTGGCCGTCCGCAATCGTCGCCAACCCCGCCGACAGCACGGCTTTGATCTTTTATATGGTGGTCAGCGCACGGCCAGGAAATTTTAATTTTCAAGGCATCGGCACGTCTGTGGCCATCTGGCAAAACATCCAACAACAGCCGAAGCGCCCAAGCTTGGCCCCCCCAATCGTGCCCAACCACCCGGACCTGCTCTTCACTCAAAATGAGCCCGGTTTTGGCTCCGCTGCTTTGATTAGCAATGGAATGCTGTACGCCTACGGTTGCGATTACAATAGCGGCTGCAAGCTTGGAAAGGTCGCCCCCGCAAACGCGCAAGTTCGCGGCGCCTGGAGTTTTTATGCCGGCAGCGGCAATTGGTCCGCGCAAATTGGAGACGCCGTAACGGTCTTCAGCGACGCAAACATTCTCAGCATTTCCTGGAACACATTCCTGCAATGCTACGTCACGCTTTACAGCCCGCCCTTCTCGCAAAATGTCATGATCCGAACGTCCGCGAAGCCCGAAGGTCCATGGTCCCGCGAAACTTTAGCTTTCGTTGCGATGCAGCCCGCCCCCGGTAATGGCAATGTTTATGACGCTCTCGCCCACGCCGAATACGACGCCAACGGAGGCCAGACGATTTACGTGTCTTATTCTCGCGCCACCGCGGCACCTTTCTCCAGCGAAGTCCGCCTGGTCGCCGTCACTCTTCAGCCCGCAAGCTCACAACCTTGATCAGCTCTGTAGCTTTTCGTTCTTTATTTTTGCGCCTCTGAAGTTGTGGCGACCGCATTGAGGCGGTCCTTTTGTCCCACCCACATAGCCGGACGCTATTTCGCAGTTGGGTGGTTGTCGGCTGAACCCTTTGGTTGCGCTGGCGCAGGCGATGTGAGGGGCTTGGTGATGTCATCCAGATAGGCGGGCGTTCCCTCGACGCGCTGGAGGGCGGGATAGCGTTCGCCATCGCGGTAATCGATGTCGGCGATGGAAACAAAATTATCCAACTGGACGATCAGGCGGATCGGTTCGGACTTACTTTTCGTGTCGCGAATCGCGGCTCGCAGGACATCAGGGGAAAAGACCTGCCCGTTGACCGCGATGATCTTCGAACCCGGAACAATTTTTGCCTTGTCGGCGGGACTATCCCAGCGAACATCTTTAATAGTATTGTCAGCTCCGACCCGCAAGCCAATGGAATACCAAACGTTCAGAATGGCAGCGTCTGGCGGGGCATTCATAGATACAACAAGCTCAGAAGCATTCGGTTTGTCCACGTACACTAATTTGTAGCCGCCGCGCTCAATGCCGGCCAGGTCGGCACGAGGGTTGATTTTATCCACGCGGTCATGAAGAAAAGTCGCCCAGTCGTAGGGCGCCACTTCATTCAGATCGCCAACGAGCTCGTCGAAAGTATAAGTAACGATAAGCGGCCCGGTGTTTCCGCCCTTGCCGAGAAAAATCTTCTGGAAGTCATCGAGCGACTTCTGATTGTTGGTCATTTTGCGAATCAAAGTGTCGGCATCGAGCCACAGGAGTTCGCCCTCGTCGTAATAATCTTGACCGCGCTTCCAGTTGGCCCACGCCGGATTGCCATCGCGGAGGATGCTGGCTGCAACCGCCGTATCCTCGGTCGAACGCCATTCACGGCCGGGCGTGTAGTCAAGATTCGCAGCAGAAACGGCAAGAACATCGCGGTATTCCGCCTGAGATCTGAGTCCGGATCGCGCGGCAAGCACGTTGCCCAGGTATTGCGTCATGCCTTCATAAACCCAGAGCAGCGCGCCTTGCTGAGCCATGGCGAAATCGGTTTGGTACAGTCCAACCGGCCGCCGATATTTGCCATTCCATGAATGAGTGAACTCGTGCGCGAGTAGGTCGGCATCGCCCAACTGATGATCTTCATCCGAGAAGGACTTCTCGGCGATCCCGTTTTCCGAGGACTGGCCATGCTCGAGGCCCAGGCCGCCGGCGGTGTCGGAAAGACTCAGCAGAAAATGATATTGGTTATAATGGTGCGAACGATATAGCGCATCCGTTTCGCGCACGAGATTCGCAATTTCCGCCAGTGCCTCTGGACGAAGGTTGGAATCCTCGGCCATGTCGGACGCCACGTCAATGTAGTGCTTGGGAGAAATTTCCGGAGCCAGAGCAAATTCATGGAAGTATTGGCCAGTCAGGACCGGGGAATCTTCCAATTGCTCGACATTGGTGACGGCAAAATGCGTGGTGCTGCCCGAAGCGGGTATAGGATATGCGCCACCGCTGATAGGAGTAAGCGCCGTGCCAATGCCCCAGCCCGCTGGGACGATCACCGAAGGCTGTATGGCAATATCGCGTACCGGCACATTAGCGGGGTAGAGCATTAGCTTGTCCCATTCGAGGTAGGCCAACTTCGGCGAAACATTCGTCAGAGTGATGGCGTCGAGATGTGCATGCAGCGTAGTTACCCCGGCAGGAATCGTCAGGCGAAATTCGTATAGATCCACATCGTCGCGGCGCCACGTGAGCGTTTGGCCGTTGGCGGTGAACACCACGCCCGTAATGCCATCCACCGGACCAGTAGGCCGATGATCGCCGGGAATCCATTTTGGAGTGATAAGGATGAGTGGGCCGGCGGTAACGGGCAGATCTATCTCGGCGTGAAAAAGTTTGCGCGGCGCATCCGAAAGGTCAGCAGTTATCTGAATCGCCGCCTTCTGACTTTGCGCCGAGGCACTCGCGGCGAATAGGACGATAAGAATGGCTACGGCGAAAAATGCTGGGAGATTCCTTCGCATGGTGGCAGGCTCCGAAAATTTAATAGGCATCAAAAGATTTCCAGGATTTCTTCGTAGCGTTTGAACGGGGGAATCAGGTACGCACCGGCGATGCCTTCGGCCCTCGCGGTGCGGGCCCAGTCGAGCATCCTGCGAGCGAGGACGAACCCGCGATCGCGGGCGGCGTCTCCAGCTTTTTCCATTTCGCGCAGAGTGGGCTCGGGGATCACGATGCCTGGAACTTCGTTATTCAGGCGCAGGGCTTGCTTGTAACTCGTCAGCGGCCAAAGTCCTACGATTACCGGCACGGGCGATTTGCCACCGAGGCGTTTTAGAAAAGCGTTCCAGTGCTCGGAGTCGAAAATTGGCTGAGTCATGGCGAAGTGAGCGCCGGCTTCGATTTTTTCCTGGAAGCGGCGGAGCTCTTCGTCGATATCCTCAGCAACGGGATTTACCGCGACGCCGATGGTGTAATTTGTGGCGCCGCCCAGACTTTTCCCAGCCCAGTCGGTTCCTTGATTCAGGCGCGCGAGAACTTTCACCAGGCCGATGGAGTCCACTTCATACACGCCGCTGGTTTCGGGATGATCGCCGAGAGAGGGCGGGTCTCCAGTGATGACGAGAACGTTGCGGACGCCTCCGACGGCCCATGCTCCAAGCAACATTGCTTGCAGACCAATGATGTTGGAGTCGCGCGTGGTGAGATGCGGGATGGTTTCAAATCCGTGCCCTTCGAGCGCGCCAGCGAGGACCATGGCATCCATGCCCACTCGTGCTAGCGTTCCACTGTTGATGTCGATGGAATCCACCTGACCGGAGGCCATCACACGGCCGGTTTGTTCCACTATGCGCTCGACGGTGACCCCCTTGGGCGGGTCGATCTCGACGGAGATCACAAACTTTTCGGCTTGGATCTTTTTCCAGAGCTTGCTATCAGGCTCGCGCGTTGCGACGCGGCGAAATCTTTCAGCGGGCTCGAAGACTTCGATGGAACGAGCCTTCACCGGTTTCACGCCGCTCGCTTTCTCAAGGTGAATCTTCTTCACCGCTTCGGCGATGGCGTGGATGTGTTCCGGAGTCGTTCCGCAACAGCCCCCGATCAGCCGCGCTCCCAACTCAGCAGCTTCCTGGGCGAAGAGCGCGAAATATTCCGGAGAGGAGCGCGGGTAAACGATGCGATCGCCGACGCGCTTGGGAAAGCCTGCGTTGGGCATGACGCACAGCGGCAACGCGGCGCAGGAAGCCAGTTCGCGTAGAACGGGAAGTAGAAGCTGCGGGCCAATAGTGCAGTTCGCGCCAATGGCCTGGATGTTTTTTTCTTTTAGTTTTGCCCAGGTATCTTGCGGGCGAGTGCCGCCGAAGGTGGTGCCTTCATCGGAGTAGGTCATCTGCGCGACGATAGGCAGGCGCGAGAAGGAACGAATGGCATCGATGGCGGCGAGCAATTCTTCTATGTCGCTGAAAGTTTCCAACATGAAGAGGTCCACGCCACGCTCTTCCAAGGCGCCGGCCTGCTCTTTGAAGATGGCGAAGATTTCTTCGTCGGGAAGTTCACGAACGTGCTGGACGATTCCGAGCGGGCCAATAGAGCCCGCGATCAAAACTTCGTGCTTGGCGGCTTCGCGGGCTTCACGGGCGATTTTTACTCCACGATGATTCAATTCCGCGACGCGCTCGGCCATGCCGAAGAGGCCGAGCTTGTGGCGGTTGGCACCGAAGGTGTTGGTCTCGATGATTTGGGCACCGGCGTCAAGGTAACGCTGGTGGACGTTGAAAACGGCGTCGGGTACGAGAGTATTGAGCTCGTCCACGCAGCGCTGCGGGCCGATGGATTCGTAAAGCAGCGAGCCCATGGCTCCGTCAACGACCAGGATCGAGTCGCGGAGGCGTTCGTTGAACGCTTCAATTTTCATGGGCGCCAGCTACCTTAGTTTTTGTCATGGTTGTAAACCGCCGAGTATATCATCGAGCGCGTTGCTTCCCACTCCGACGTCATGGCAACTGGTTAGGGCCCGGGTAGAGTTTTTTTCAGCTCCTTTGTTCGCTTCGGGTTACTGATGAGCCCCACATTGGGAATATCTTTTGAATTAGGTGACTTGAGGATTCCGAGCTGAAGGCCCCAGAGCTGAACTAAAGCCTAAGGCAGAAATGCCCCGATCGAGTAGCGAGTCAGTCAGAAGATCCAGAAGCGTCTTTTCTTGCGCACCGGGGTGGCGCCGGGGCTCAGGCCGGCGTCTTCGGAGAGTTGCGGCACAAATGGAAGCGGGCGACCCTCGAAAGCTGCGAGCGGATTGTCCACCAACAGGGCCCGGGCAACCCCCTCGCCGTGCGCCTTGCGTAAATAAGTAAAAGCCTCACTTAGAATGGGGGGCCGCGACGTAATATTGTGCGCGTCGCTCGCCAGAAAGTGGACTGCGCCGGCATCGAGCCATTCCTCTGCAGATTCTTTTGCCGACCTGCCAAATCTCCCCAGTAGTGACTGCGCGGTGACCTGCACGTAGCACCCCTGCCGTATCCATCGAAATAAACGATCGGCTTTCACGCGAATCAGCGGGTTTCTTTCGGGATGCGTGATGATTGGCTGGAGCCCTGCGAGCTGGAGATCGTGGAGCGCCTGGTCCATGGAAGGCGGGATGGAGAAGTCTGCGAACTCCACCAGCAGATAGTTCTTCTGGTTAACCGTGTAGCGTTGGGGGTGTAGGCGTATGTTCTGCAAATTTTCGAAGCTGAGGTGGAAGTCGCATCCGGTGGCGAAGGTCAGGCGCCCTTCAAAGCGAGATTGCATTTCATCACGGCGTTCCTTTACCAATTCGGGAATGAAGTCGTGATTGGGATGCGCGTGCGGAGTGCCGACGATGTGAGTAATCCCGTCTTTGATTGCCATTTCAGCCATGGCTAGGGACATATCGAGCGATTCGGAGCCGTCATCAAGGCCAAAAAGGATGTGGCTATGGATATCGACCATTGAAAACGAGAATAACGCAGAGAAGAAAGTATAACAACGAGGCAGGAAGAAAGCGGCGCGAATAACTTAACGACGGAAAAGGCAATGGCCAAGCGCTTGCAAACAGAGGCTTAGAACGCGCAAAGCTGTCCCGTTTTGGAAAGTTGGAAGAGCAAGTGGGCTGTTGCGGAACGCCAGCTGAGAAGAAAGGCATTCAAACCTGGGAATTCCTATTTGGAGAAATTTGGGAGTGACAACGCACGTGCTGAAAAGAGGCGAGGCAAAGAGTACGAATCGGACGACAACAAGACAGGGCTAGGCAGCGAGAGATGTTTCAAAGATGAACACTATGACTCAGGGAAGCAAGAGCCGGACTAAACGCGCGTTGATAACCGGAGTGACAGGGCAGGACGGGTCTTACCTCGCCGAGTTACTGCTTTCTAAAGGGTACGAAGTTAACGGGATCAAACGGCGGTCTAGCAGCTTCAACACCAGCCGTGTGGACCATCTGCTGACGGATTGGCACGAGCGAGACGCGCAGTTCTATCTTCACTTCGCCGACCTTTCGGATGCGACGAGTTTGTCGAAACTGTTGTACCGGCTCGCGCCGGACGAGATTTATCACTTGGGTGCGCAAAGCCATGTGCGCGTGAGCTTCGATATTCCGGAATACACCGGCGACATTACCGCGCTGGGAACCACGCGGTTGCTGGATGCAATTCATCAGACGGGGATTCCGGCGCGATTTTATAACGCAGCGAGCAGCGAAATGTTTGGGCAGACCAGTGGAACTCCTCAGAATGAGAACACGCCATTTCGTCCGCGAAGTCCATATGGATGCGCAAAGCTATACAGCTACTGGATGACGGTGAACGCGCGAGAAGGCTACGGGCTCTACGCGGTGAACGGGATTCTGTTCAACCATGAATCGCCGCGGCGCGGTGAAAATTTTGTTACGCGAAAAATCACGCGGGCGGTGGCGCGCATCGCCGGCGGCATGCAGGAAAAATTGTATTTGGGAAATCTGGACGCGGAGCGCGATTGGGGCTATGCCCCGGAGTATGTCGAAGGAATGTGGCAGATGCTGCAGCAGCCCACATCGGACGATTACGTTTTAGCGACCGGGGAAACACACACGGTGCGGGATTTTCTGGAGCTGGCCTTCGAACAAGCGGGACTGGATTGGCAGGAGTACGTGGAAATTGATCCAAGTTATTACCGGGCTACGGAAATTGACCGATTGGTGGGAGATGCGTCGAAGGCACGGCAGAAATTTGGCTGGGCTCCGCGCGTGAAATTCGCCGACCTGGTGAAAATCATGGTGGAAGCCGATGCGCAAATGTTGCAAGACAAATTGAGCGGTGAAGTGGAGCGAAGAGTGTCGGTACGAGGCGGGGAATGAATTACCGTTTTATCTTACGAAGATCGCGCGGCGCTTTTGTGCACGGAATTATCATTTTGTCGACAGCGCCTATGAGTTTTTGCTTTGTGGCTGCGGCGCAAAACCAGCGGCCAAATCCCATGCCTAGTTCGGAATTAGGCCGGGACAACCTAAGGCTGGTCGCAGCATCTGCCGGGGAAATCAAAGCGATTCTCTTCAAGGACGCAGGGCTGATGGTAGCGCTGAAATTCTGGGTGGCTAAGGACGCCACCGAACATGGGCAGATCGTGAGCGAGTCGGATTTGACGAACGATGCCATTTTCGAGCGCCTGGAAGAGGATGCGCAGTTCCGGTCAGTGGCTACAGCACTGGTGCAGCGATATGGGTATTTGCTGCCCAAGCTGAATCCTGATTCGGAAGTGGCCAAAGAGCATGAATTGCTGGTTCAAGAGCGCACGAAATGGCAGGCCCAAAACCAAGAAGAGGAATTAGCGGAGGCGCGGAAACGGCGCGACCGAAAACTGCAAACCGCGAATTCATGCAATCCGTCGACGGATGCGAGCTGCGAAAAACCGGGAACAGCCCCTTCAGATGACACACCGCCAACGGGCCGAGCGAGGAATCAGGCTTTGCCTCCCGACGATCGATACAATCCGCTGAATCCGCCGGCGCGAGATTCCTTTGGCTATCCGCAAACGATGGAAGCGGACAACGAAGGATTTTCTGACATTCCTTTTCCACTGGCTGATGCACCGCGATCGAAACAGTCTTCCGAAAGCTTTGGCATAGACGGAACTCCGCGCGAATTGACCGTGGGCGAGGCAACTGGGAACCGCAGAAATCAATCCGGTGAGTGGCTGTTTGAGGCAGACGCAGAAAATCGCAACTCGCTGGGTGGAGCAATATCGAACACGCCGCCTCACAACGACGGACTGAACGGAATTGTGCTGGAAGCGAATCCGGTAACCGAGCCGCCGGAGATCCCAATCGTGGTGGCGCAACCGGGGGATCTGGTCCGCACGGCAAATCCTTACAAGGATATTCCGTCGCTGTACGACATGTACATCCAGGCGATTCCGCTGCCGGAGAAGCCGCAACGTTTTGGAATGGAAGTTTTCCTTCATGGAACACGCGACAAAAAACTAATTCCGATGGATTTGCCCGTGGGTCCGGACTATGTGGTCGGGCCCGGAGATAGTTTGTCGATCAATTTGTGGGGAGGCGTTTCGCAAAGGCTGTACCGCACCGTGGATCCGGAAGGACGCGTAAATCTTCCGGAAGTGGGGCCCGTTCTGGTGAGCGGAAAAAGTCTGGCGGCAGTGCAGACGGAACTACAGCAGACCTTGCGCACGCAGTTTCGAGACGTGTCGGCGGATGTTTCGCTGGGACGTCTGCGGACGATTCGGATTTACGACGTCGGCGACGTCGGGAATCCGGGAGCATACGACGTGAGCTCGCTATCCACTCCTCTGAATGCGTTGTTTGCAGCCGGCGGACCGACGCCGCAAGGCTCGCTGCGGATTCTAAAACATTACCGCGGCGATCAACTGGTGCAAGTGGTGGACGTTTACGACCTGCTCTTGCACGGAGTGCGGACGGATATACAACGCCTTGAAAATGGCGACACGGTTTTGGTCCCTCCGATTGGGCCGCAGGTGACGGTGGAAGGAATGGTGCGGCGTCCCGCGATTTACGAATTGCGCGATGAAAAAAATCTGGCAAGCGTGCTGGAGCTGGCCGGCGGACTTTTACCGGCAGCGGCGCTGAGCCACATCGAAGTACAACGAATTCTCGAGCATCAGAAGCAAACCATGCTCAGCGTGGATATTCCGGAAGCGGACAAAGCTTGCGGAAGTTACAAAGCAGCTCACGGCGTTCGAAATCCGCGACGGCGATCGCATTCGCGTGTATCCGATTGCGCCGTACAACCAGGACGCGGTTTATCTGCAAGGGCACGTGATCCGTCCGGGGCGCTATTCATTCCACGAAGATATGCGCGTGACGGACGTGATCGGGTCATACAAAGATTTGTTGCCGGAGCCGGCGAATCAGTACGCGGAAATTATTCGTTTGAATGCGCCGGACTTTCGGCCCAGCGTGGAAAGCTTCGATCTCGCCGAGGCGATTTCCAATCCTGCGCAAGCGCCGCGCTTGCACGCGCTGGACACCATTCGGGTGTTCAGCCGGTTCGACTTTGAAAATCCGCCAGCCGTTTCGGTGTGGGGAGACGTACGCCAGCCGGGAACTTATCGAACTTCGGGGCAAGTCCGCTTAATCGATGCCGTGCATCTTGCGGGTGGACTCGCTCCCGACGCACAGACTGAAGACGCCCAGGTATTTCGTTACCTGCCGGACGGCAAATTCAAAGTATTCAGCGTGAATCTGGAGCAGGCACTGGCAGGCGATCCAGCAGAAAACATTTTGATGGAGCCGCGCGACCGTCTGCTGATCCATCGCAACCCGGATGCGGTGGAACCGGCAACGGTGAATGTACAAGGCGAAGTCGCCAAGCCTGGACGCTACCCGTTGACCACAAATATGCAAGTGGGGGATTTGATTCGCGTGGGCGGGGGACTGACTCCCAGCGCGGAAACGCAAACGGCCGACCTTACACATTATCAGTGGACTCGGAATGCCGAGAATTCGTCAGGAGAAACTTCTGCTGGCGCCGCCACTTCTTCAAAGGAGCCAAGGAGCGCAGAGCTTACCGCCCAACTCACAGGACGGCACGAAACGATTGCGATTTCTGCGGCGCTGGCGGGTGATCCGAAATCGGACGTCGCGCTGCACAACGGCGACGTGCTGACGATACGGCAACTCCCAGGCTGGAACGATTTGGGCGCTTCGATACGGTTGAGGGGCGAAGTGCGACATCCCGGAACGTACGGAATCCGTCCTGGGGAGCGGTTGAGTTCCGTGATCGAGCGAGCGGGAGGATTTCAAACGGACGCCTACCCCTACGGGGCGGTGTTACAGCGTACCCAAGTGCGTGAACTGGAAGCGCGAGCTCAGGACGAAATGATTTTGCGGGTCAAGGATGCGCAGACCACGCTGCAACTCCTGCCGGACACGGACCCCAAGGCCAAGCAAGCGAAAGAAATCGCATTGCAACAGTGGCAGACAAGCCTGGAACAGTTGAGCAGCAATCCGCCGCTGGGCCGCGTGACCATCCGCATTTCCCCGAAATTGGAAAGCTGGAAAGGCACTACGGCCGATATCAACGTGCGCGCAGGCGACACGTTATTGATACCGAAACGGCCAAGTTTCGTGATGGTGACCGGACAAGTTTTCAATCCCACAGCGGTTTCTTTCCGGCCCGGGAAAAGCGCGAAGTGGTATTTGGGGCAGTCGGGCGGCCCGACGCAGCTTGCCAATAAAAAAGCGATCTTCGTGATTCGCGCGGACGGCTCAGTGATTGGTTCGCGTAACAGCGCGTGGTCTGGCGATTCGATGTCGAGCGAACTGCAACCCGGCGACACGCTCGTAGTTCCAGAAAAAGCGTTGGGCGGCGGCGTGCAGTGGCAAAGCGTTTTCCTAGCAGCGCAAACAGCGGCGTCGGTGGCCAGCGCGATATTTATCGCCATACGGTATTAGCGAGAAGCGGATGAATCGAAGGGGAGTCGGACTCGTGATGAACTGCGGTTTCTTTCTGCTCATTCCAGCGTGGGGCATGAGCAGGTGCGCACAAGCACAGGAAAACGCGCAAAACGTTGCGATGGCGCAGAAACTCAGCGGCGTGGAAGGTATTGATGTGAAGCAGCCGGAATCATCGTCAGCAGCGAACACGGGGTTAAAGCCTGAGCGGAGCGAGAATTCGTTGGGAATCCATTTGATTGAAAACATCGAGAAGGACCAAAAGGCGATTTGGACCAGTCCGCTTCGGATACAGCTCAGCGATGCGGAATGGTTGATGCCGCTTGGCTTGGTGACCGCTGGGTTGTTGGCGACCGATACAGAATTCAGCAAGCATCTTTCAAGTTCTCCCAGCAGGCTGAAGTACAGCGAGGATTTATCGAACTACGGTTTGTACTTCATGGCCGGACTCACCGGCGGGCTTTATTTGTGGGGACACATCACGCATGACGAACAAAAGCGTGAGACCGGAATTTTGGCGGGGGAAGCGGCGGCGGACAGTTACGTAGCGACCACGGCGCTGCAATATGCGTTCGGTCGGGAAAGACCGCTGACACACGATTATCAAGGAAACTTTTTTCAAGGTGGAAGCTCGATGCCTTCGGACCACGCGGCAATTGCATGGTCGATTGCGAGCGTGGTGGCGCACGAATATCCCGGGCCGGTGACGTCCGTGTTGGCCTACGGACTAGCGTCGGCGGTGAGCCTATCGCGAGTCGACGCGAAGCAACATTTCCCTTCCGACGTGTTGATTGGCAGCGCGATTGGATGGTTCGTGGGCCAGCACGTTTATCGCGCGCATCACGATACGAGTTTGGATGGGGGTACCTGGGAGACGCACACAGAATCCAGCGATTACGATGAAAACCACCGGCAGCGCCAGAGCATGGGATCGACCTTCGTGCCGCTAGATAGTTGGGTGTATGCAACGTTTGAAAAACTAGCGGGGATGGGCTACGTGACGAGTTCGATGAGCGGAATGCAGCCGTGGACTCGCATGGAATGCGCGCGGCTGACCGAAGAAGCCGCCGAAAGATTGCAACAAGATCAAAATCCCCATGAGCGAGCATCCGATTTTATAGCCGGCCTGCAGCGAGAATTTGCGTATGAGGAAAACTTGCTGAACGGTGGACGGAATCTCACGGCTAGCGTGGAATCGATTTACGCGCGCGTTGTGTCAATAAGCGGACCGGCGCTGACGGATGGATATCATTTCGGGCAGACGGTTTCGTACGATTTTGGCCGGCCGTTTGAGCGCGGAACAAACGGACAAGCAGGCGGAGCGTTGCGCGCAGCAGCGGGCCCTTTGGCTTTTTATGTACGCGCCGAATTTCAACATGCCCCTTCGGCCCCGGCACCGTCAAACGCGGTACGCGAAATTATTGCGGAGCGCGACTTAGTTCCGGAGCCGCCGGCGGTTCCGGTCGTAGCGATCAACCGGCCCGAGCTATTGGAAGCATACGTAACGCTGGACGTGAATCAGTGGCAACTGGCCGCCGGCAAACAGAGTTTGTCCTGGGGGCCGGGACCAGGCGGGTCATTGATATGGAGCGACAATTCAGCGCCGGTGGATATGGTGCGGCTCGTGAATCCCGAGCCGTTTGAATTGCCGAGCTTTCTGCGGTTTTTGGGCCCTGCGCGAGTGGACCAATTCATTGGACGGCTGGCCGGCGGCGGCTTTGTTCCGCGCCCTTTTATCTACGGGCAAAAAATAAGTCTTAAACCGTGGTCTTGCCTGGAATTGGGGTTTAGCCGTACGACGACGATTGGAGGCCAAGGCGGCGATCCATTGACCTACGGCAATTTCCTGCGCAGCGCTTTCGGAATCGTAAACAAAAAACTGAATTCGGTTCCGGGCGATAGCCACGCAGGCGTGGATTGGACGTACTACGTTCCACGGGTACGCCATTACATCGTGTTTTACGGCGAATTGTACGCGGACGACGATGTAACGCCGATTGAAAACCCTTTGCGAAGCGCTTGGAGGCCGGGAATATTCATCACACGAATTCCAGGAATGTCAAAACTGGATTTCCACATCGAGGGAACCTCCACGGAATCTCCGGGGCAGCAATCGAACCAAGGAAATTTGAACTACTGGAATTCGGTCTACCGCGAGGGATATACGAACGATGGGCAATTAATCGGAAATACGGTGGGGCGAATGGGGCGGGCAATTCAGATGTGGTCCAGCTATTGGATATCACCGCGCGACACCATTCAATTCGTATACCGGCATAGCACGGTGGACAGAGCGTTCATTCCCGGCGGCGGAGCGTGGCAAGACTATGGAATCCGCAGCGAGATCAGTTTGAAATCGGGAATGTATGTGAAAGCGCTGGCGCAGTACGAACACATCTCGCGATACGCCATTTTGTTTAACGGAGCACGAAGTAATTTTACGACTTCGTTGGAAGTGGGATTTTATCCAGGCTCGCTTCGATGAAGCGAAATGAAAAAGCGTTCGAGTACGAGCAGGAGCGAGGGTGGCGATAAAGACGGAACCGGCAAATTTGGAGGAACTTCTCGCACAGATTTCCGAGGGCAATGGAAATCATGTCGAACCAAGCGCGCGAGAAAACACTCACGCGGAGAATGTCGCGCGGGTGCGCCTATTTTGGGGTCGTCGCGAATTGCTGGGGTGGGTGGCATGCGTCGGATTTGTAGCCTCCCTGGCTATCGCGTTTCTAGTGCCTGTGCGGTACGAGTCGTCCACGCGATTGATGCCCCCGGACAGTCAGTCCACCAGCAGCTTGATGATGATGGCGGCACTTTCGGGAAAAGCAGGCGGTCTAGGCAACATTGCCGGGGACTTGTTGGGATTGAAAAGCACGGGCGCGCTGTTCACATCCATATTGATGACTCGAACGGTGCAAGACCGCTTGGTGACCCAATTCAATCTGGAAAAGGAATACGGATCGCGGATTCGCGCGGATGCCAGATTGCGTCTGCAGGAGAGCACGCATATCGGAGAGGATTTGAAGAGCGGGGTCATCACGATTTCCGTGAGCGATCACCAGGCAAAGCGGGCGGCCGAATTAACACGCGCCTACGTGACGGAGCTGAACAGTGTGGTGGTGGAGTTGAATACTTCGTCGGCGCACCGCGAGCGGGTATTTCTGGAAGGACGGCTAGTGGAAGTGCGGCGTGATTTGGAAACTGCGGAGGAAAACTTCAGCAAGTTTGCGAGCAAAAACACCGCCATCAATATTGAAGCGCAAGGCAAAGCCATGATTGAGGCCGCTGGAACGCTGGAAGGCCAATTGATCGCGGCACAAACGGAACTGGAAAGTTTGAAGCAGGTTTACACGTCGGAAAATGTGAGGGTGCGCGCTTCGCGGGCGCGCGTGGATGAGCTCGAGCGGCGACTCAAAGACTTGCGCGCCGGACAGGAACAGGCGCGAGCGGAGTTCACACGATGGATTCGGCGGCGAACGGTGAGTCTTTGTACCCGTCGATTCGCGAGCTGCCGTTATTGGGAGTTACTTACGCGGATTTATATCGCCAGACCAAAGTGCAGGAAGCTGTTTTTGAAACGCTTACGCAGGAAAACGAATTGGCAAAAGTGCAAGAGGCCAAAGAGACTCCCAGCGTGAAAGTGCTGGACCCTGCGGAGGTGCCAGAACGAAGGTCGTATCCGCCGCGAATGCTCATCACAATTTTGGGCACATGCCTTTCGATGTTGGGCGGAATGACTTGGATTTTCATGGCGGCCCGCTGGCGGGAGATGGGCAAGCAGGACCCACGCAAGGTTCTGGCGCGTGAAGTTTTTGAAACTACAACGGCGGGGATATTTCGGATTTCGCCGAATGTTGCGCGCAACGGCGGCGAAAGAGGAAAAACGGAAATGCGCGGATTGCATAGATCACAGAACACAAAGAACTGAGAAGGATTGCGCGGTGTATTCGGCGGTTTAAGCTCTTCGAATCCACTCAGCGTAAACGATAAAGAGTTAGTGGCAAATCTCATTGTAACTGGCGGGGCGAAGCTGCGCCTGCGGCACTCGCGAAAACGCTGAGGTTACTAATCAAGATCGAGGATTCCGCAAACATAAATGATGACAATCTCGAATCACGCGACACTTTCCAACCGAGCAAGCGGAGTAATTCTGCCAGAATTCATCGAATGCACGGATTCGCACTGGTATGCCGTCTACACCTGTGCGAACCATGAAAAGCGCGTGGCCAGCCAATTCCTCGAGCGAAGCATTGAACATTTTCTCCCGCTATACGAGAGCACGCGGCGCTGGGCCGACCGCAAGAAGCGGGTGCAACTGCCGCTGTTTGACGGTTACCTCTTCGTGCGCATCATCCTGCGCGACCGTTTGAACGTGTTGCGAGTTCCCAGCGTGGTGAAACTTGTAGGATTCAACGGGCAGCCTGCGGCTGTTTCGTCTCACGAAATGGAATTTCTGAAAAATACCTTGCTTCCCGAACTTCGAGCGGAGCCGCATCCGTACCTGACAGCGGGGCGACGCGTAAGAGTCGTGCGTGGCGTGTTACAGGGGGCGGAAGGAATTCTAATCCGCAAGAAAAACACCAACCGGGTGGTGGTGTCGATGGACCTGATCGCGCGAGCGGCTTCGGTGGAAGTGGAAACTGCGGACGTGGAGCGAATTTAACGGATCGGGAAGTCTCACGTAGGCAAGCCGCAGGAAACGAGTTACCTGACCCTGTACCGTGATTCTGAGCCGGCATTCAGCCGCTCGTTCGCAAACTATCGTTGCACTAATGAACGACGCTCCTACATTAATCACAGATCACCTTCGCACAATCAAAACCGCGCCTAATTCATCAGCGAAAGCGGTTCCAACGGCGTTTGCCACGCAATTTTCTGGGGTTGCCGCGAAGGGCGCCTCGAAGGCCATGCCACTCGTGTATTGCTTGACGGACCAGGCATTCTCGATAGGAGGAGTCTTTCTAGCGAATGTGATGCTGGCACGAACGCAAAGCAAGGAAGAATACGGGGCGTTCGCGCTTTCCTACTCGATCTATACATTTCTTTCCGGAGTCAATAACGCGTCGATTCTGGAACCGTACACGGTGTACGGCTCGGGACGATACAGGGATCGCTTTACGCAATATGTGCGCCTGATGGCGCGCAGCAGCGCGGTAGCTGCAGCCGTCCTGACCGCCGGCCTGTTAATCGCCTGCTTGATTGTGAGAGAGGCCAAGCCGCAATTCAGTCTACGAGCCTTAGTGGGGCTAGCGCTAACGGTGGGTGTGCTGCTTTGCGCCACATTCGTGCGACGCGCGTTTTATGTGCAGGGACGCCCGGCGCAGGCCGCCAGGATGTCTGTGGCGTTCTTCCTTTTCGTCACCTGCGGACTTTTGCTGAGCACCCGTTTGCACGTCCTAGACAGTTTCACGGTGTTTCTAATTCTTGGCGCGGCATGGGTCGCGGCTTGCGCAGCGAGCGCCAGAGGGCTCTTCGCAGAGGGGCAGCAGAACACATTCCTGCAAACCGAGCCGCGTTACTGGGAAGAACATTGGAAATACACGAAATGGGTGCTGGGAACCGCGATGATATTTCAGGTGACCATGCAAGGTTACTACTGGCTGGTAGCGAGTTTCCTGTCGTTGAAAGATGTGGCGCAACTAAAAGCCATTTATATTCTGGTGACGCCGGCCGACCAGATTTACATCGCGTTAAATTATCTAGTGCTGCCGGCTATGGCCGCACATTTCGCGGCCGGAAGAATGAGCGAATATTTCGGGCTGTGGAGAAAAGTGGGGCTGGCCACCCTCTGCATCGCGTTGCTATTCGCAGCGGGTGTAAGAATCGCGGGACGTCAACTAGTTCACGCCCTTTACGCGGGAAAATTCGACGGGGTGGCCCCCTCGCTGTTTCTATTAGCGCTGTTACCGCTTTTGATGGGAGTCGGTAACACCATGAATGACGCTTTAAAGGCTGCCGAGCTCCCGAAGATGGTGTTCTACGCTTATTTGGCCAGCGGCGCGGCCACTTTGCTTGCGGGAATCCCACTGGTTAGCCATTTCGGGATGCCGGGCGCGATCTACGGGATGCTCATTTCGGGAGCCACTTACTCGGCGTTTCTCGCATGGGCGTTTTTCTTTCAAGTGTCACGGAAAAACCGGACGGAATCACCGGCGATGGTCAGAACTGCTCCGTCTCCGGATTTTCGTCCCGATTGCAAGGCTGAAACGATCGTATCGCGCAACAACTTGGTGCGTAGATCGAAGTCGGACCTCGCGCCGGTGGTCTTATTTGTTTACAACCGGCCAGCCCATACACGCAGAACAGTGGAATCCCTAGTTGAAAATCATCTGGCGGCGGAAAGCGATTTGTTTGTTTTTTGCGACGGCGCAAAAAACCAATCCGATCGTGCGCGGGTGGACGAGGTCCGTCGTTATGTTCATGACATTAAGGGATTCCGGTCCATAAAAATTATCGAGCGCGATCACAATATGGGTTTGGCGCGTTCGGTGATCAGCGGGGTGAGCGAAATATTTCGTAAGTATGAATGCCAAATCGTGCTGGAAGATGATTTGCTCACCGCTTCCGACTTTTTGACTTTTATGAATAAGGTTCTGGAATACTATGCGCAAGAGCAGCGAATTTTCTCAGTTGGCGGCTTCAATCACGCCGTTACGATGCCCAATGAATACGAATACGACGGAGTTTTCTCTCATCGTAGCTGCTCATGGGGATGGGGTACATGGAAGAGCCGTTGGGAACAAGTGGACTGGGAGGTTTCCGACTACCGGGACTTCCGCAGGAACAAAGCTCAACAGAATCTATTAAACCGCGGCGGTTGCGATCTATCTTACATGCTCGACCTGCAAATGGCTGGAGCAATTGACTCCTGGGCCATTCGCTGGGCTTACGCGCACTTTAAGCATGATGCGGTTGCATTGGTTTCCACCGATTCCAAGGTTTACAACATCGGATTTGACGGCTCTGGGGTTCACTGCCGTCGGAAATCCACGCGACAGGCCGCCCTTGCGAGCAGCGAAAAACTCTCATGGAAACTTCCTGATTCGGTGGAAGTGGACCCCTATTTTGTTGCCAAGATTCGCGATCAACACCCTCGCCCCTCCGCAGCAAGAATATTTTTGCGGTCTGCGCGCACAAAACTGGAACGGAAGATTTTGCGAAGCGCTACACCGTGTACTTAAGTTGAACATAAGGCCCAGCCGACAAGTACCTTACTACCGCAGCAAACAATGAAGACAGCAACTCCCGAGGGCCAGAGGGCGTCATCGCGCATCGTCCAGATCGAGCCCTGGATCGATGAACGCGAGCTTCACGAATTGGCGCGCGTGATCGAATCAACATTCGTGATCGAACACGACTTAACGCGAGAATTCGAAAATATGACGGCGGTATTGACCGGGGCAAAGCATGCAATTGCCATGTGCAACGGGACAGCTGCGTTGTTCGTTTGCTTGAAGGCGCTGGGGATTGGGGCTGGTGATGAGGTGATCATCCCGAACCTGACATTCATCGCTACAGCCAATGCGGCGATACTGGCCGGCGCAACACCGGTGCTCTGCGAAATTCGCGAAGATACATTCTGCATCGACGTGGAGCAGGCTGAGAAGCTGATTACTGGGCGGACGCGGGCGGTGATGCCTGTCCACCTATATGGACAAAGCGCGGACATGACGGCGGTCATGGATTTCGCGTCGCGGCACAAGTTGAAAGTAATCGAAGACGCGGCGGAAGGCGTTGGAGTGCGGTTTAACAGCCAACACGTGGGCACGTTTGGCGACATGGGGATTTTGTCTTACTACGGCAACAAAACAGTGACGTGCGGCGAGGGCGGCGTGGTGCTAACCAACGACGACCGGCTGGCGGCGGAGGCTTACAAGCTGAAGAACCACGGCCGCGCGAAAAGAGGGACGTTCATTCATGAATCCGTGGGGTTCAATTTCGCGTTCACGGATTTGCAAGCGGCGATAGGAATTGCGCAGATGAAGAAGATGCCAGCAATCGTTAACAAAAAGCGCGCGATTCACGATTGTTACGTGGAGCAACTGCGAGACGTGAAGCAGTTCGAAGCGGTACACATCGATCCGCGATGCGAGCCGGTTTTCTGGTTTACGTCGTTCCTTTGCGACGAAGCGAACGAGCTTTCCGCTTTCCTACAGCGGCAAAACGTTCAAAGCCGCGGATTCTTTTATCCACTGCATCAACAACCGTGTTACGCGGACGGCAAACACATCGAGAATATCAAGCTGGATTTCAGGATCAGCGAAAAAGTATATCGGCGGGGAATTTCTCTTCCTTCGTCGTATGGCTTAACCCGGGAAGACCAGGCGTTCGTCATCGAGCAGATTCGATATTTTTATGCGCATCGGGATTGATTGTCTGCGCATCGACGCGTCGTATGCAGGAGGCGTAAACACTTTTACCTTAGGACTGCTTGGCGGGTTTGCTGCGGCAGGGAATGGACATCGTTTCAACTTGTACGTCACCGAAAGCAATCGTGACCTGTTTGCAAGATTTGAGAAACCGCCGCGTTGTAATTTGCTGTGTACGAATACGGGGACCTTGCGCGCTCGAAGAACGTTGTGCCAGGCGGCGTTGCTTTCGCGTAGCAGCGAGCTCTACCGCGTGACGAGCAATTTAGCCTACGAAGACATTCAAGCTAAGATGGATGCAGACTGCGACATTCTGTACACACCGACTGTGACGCTGCAAAGTTTCAGTTCGCGCAGACCCACGGTGCTTTCCATGCACGACATTCAACACGTGCATTACCCTGAATTCTTTAGCTGGGAAAAACGCCTTAGCCGGACAATCTCTTACAGGCTAAGCGCGCAATACGCACATTGCCTGCAAGCCAGCAGCGAGTTCATAAAAACCGACGTGCTGACGCACATGTCACCAAAGCGTGTAGAAATTATTCCAGAAGGGGTGACCCTGCAAGATTTTGCGGTTCGACGAAATATCGCTGGGCTTCGCGAGCGTTACAGCCTACCGGAACGATTCCTTTTTTGCCCCGCGCAATTGTGGCTGCACAAAGACCATCTAACGATTCTGAGAGCGCTGAAAGAAATCGAAGAACGAGAAGGATTGAAGATTCCGCTGGTTATGACCGGGGCAAGTTTCTCCGCAGCTCCGAGTATCTTGAAATTTATTTCCGAGCAGGACATGGGTTACGTGCGCTATTTGGGCAAAGTGCCTTTTGAAGATATTGTGGCGCTGTACCAAGGTTGCGACTTTCTGATTTCAGCGAGCCTTCACGAGGCGAGCAGTCTTCCGATACTGGAAGCCGCGGCGGCTGGCACGCCAATGATTGCTTCGCAAATACCGCCGCACGAGGAACTGGGACGCAGATTGCAGTTGAACCTGTTCAATCCGGGTTGTGTAGAAGAGCTGTTGAACCTGCTTTTATCGTTGTGGGATGACAAAGCGAAAGCGTTGGCACAGGTGGCACACAACCGCGACAACATTGGTTCTTATTCCTGGAAAAAAGTGGCACGGAAGTATCTTAACCTTTTCGAAGAAATCGTAAACGCTTGAAGTTGGCTAAGCGTTCACACCGCGCGGTTCCAACCCGGACATGAAGATTCTTTATTTGTTTCTGATCGCTCCTCTAATGTGGAGTTTCTGGAGGGCCGTGGAAAAGCTGCGCCGGCGAGGCGCAGAGATGACGCCAATTCTGGGATGGATGCTTGGTCTGGCGTTTTTTATTCTAGGGCCACTCACGCTGATTGTGTTGCATGGCGGATACGAAATTCCGTCCTTTTACCGTGTGAATAGCCTTTATTCGAGAGTGGATCTTTCCACCGGAGAATTCTTTCTGCCGATCGTGACGGTGTGGGCTACGCTGCTATTCTCTTTTCTGATTGTAATTTGGTTCACGGGTGACGCGCGCAAGCCCGCCCGCAAGATCGAACGGAGTATCGACGAAGACAGGTTGAAGAAGGTTTTGCTAGTTACGGGCGGGCTTGGCATTTTTACCTACGTGGCCATGATTCAAATGGTGGGAGGCCTGGAAATATTTTTAGTCTCGCACTGGTTCAAACGCCAAGAGGAGCTGGTGGCGCGGCTGGGCGATTGGTACGTGCTGTTTACACAATTGTCGCTGGGAGTGCAGATCCTTTTCACCGCGGCTGCTGTATTGTTTGCGGAATTGCAAGTGAAACAGCGCAATTTCCACCGGAGATTTTCGGGATTAATCTTTCTGCTGTTTCTGTTGCAAATCGTAATGACCGGCAACCGGATTTTCTTCGGTCTGTTCTTGTTGTCGTTCCTTGCTTCGTGCTGGTTACACCAAAGAAAACGTCAAATTGTTATTTTCCTGATAGCTGCCCCAGCTTTGATCTTTCTTTTTAGCGCTTGGAATTACTTTCGCCACGACCTGAGCACCATCGGCGAGGATGTTACGACTTATGCTGAAGGCGATCTGGGGAATCGTGCAATTACATCGCTGATGGACACATTTGAGGGCAACGACACCCTGATCCTGCTGCATATGATCAACGATTTTGGATTCACGAACGAATACCTATACGGAGGGTCGTACGCGAGAATTCTCTATTTTGCGGTGCCTCGAAGCATTTATCCGGAGAAGCCGCCGGGTTTTTCGCTCGAGATGGGCGCGCGTTACGAACCCGGCACAGGCGCGAGTTTGGCGGTGACGGCGCTCGGCGAGTGCTGGGCGAATTTTGGTCCGTTGAGCTTGTTACTTTTTCCATTGATCACAGTTGGAATTCTGAACCTTTCTTCAGCCCGGGCTGAGTATTTTCGGAATCACGCGCTTCTGGGGACTACGGCATTCCTGCTTTTTATATGGATTGCGCGGTCTTCGTTTGAAGATAACTTTCTGACGTTCACGCTGGCGATTGCGCTATCCACAATTTTGGGGTTGGAAAAGGGATTGGGCGTGAAGAGCATCGCAACGAGCGGAAGCCTACGGTCCGAACCGATATGAATTTTGGCATACTGTCGAATGAAAATCGGTTGGGAAGAATCGCGCGCCTTCCACTAGCGCTGATTCCACACGAATGCGTGCTGCCGATTTTGCAAGGCCCGCTTCGCGGAAAACGGTGGATTGCGGGATCGGCGAACCATTCCTGCTGGCTGGGTTTTTACGAGCAGAAAAAACAACAGATTCTCATGGATGAGGTGGAGTCCGGCTCGGTTTTCTACGATGTGGGAGCGAATGTAGGAATTTATTCGCTGCTGTCCAGCCTGCTGGTTGGAAATGGGAAGGTATATGCGTTTGAACCGGTACCGAGAAATCTTGCTTATTTGCGAAGACATCTGAAACTGAACCACGCCCGCAATGTGGAGATTCTTCCGTTTGCAATTAGCGGCAAAATTGGACCAGCGCAATTTGAAACCGAAGCGAGCGGCTTGATGGGCTATCTGGCAGGAGAAGGAAACTTATCGGTGGAGACAGCGACTCTGGATTCGCTGGTTGAAAACGGCAGGATAGCGCCACCGGACTTCGTCAAAATGGACATCGAGGGAGCTGAGCTATCGGCTTTACACGGAGCAAGGTTTCTTTTCCAACGATACCGCCCCGTATTGTTTCTCGCCACGCATGGACAAGAGATCGAGCGGGAGTGCCGCAAGCTGCTGGAATCGTGGGATTACGAGATTGAAGAGATTGGCATGAACAGTTGCGACCGAAAAGAGTTACTAGCGAAGAATCGTCCGTAAGTAAAGCTCCCCGCCCCCTTTCCGCTAAAAGCAAACAGTCAGAGTTGAAACAAGACCAGACAAGCTCATGAAAATAGAAAGAGCAATCCGGCGAGTGATACCGTCGGCCGCACGCCTTACCTATAACCCACTGTTCAAGATGGTGGTGGATTCTTTTGACTTGCTGCCGAATTGCATCTATGAGGAGTTTTCGGGAATTCCTCCGAACCACATGCGTATAAGGGTGGGAGTGGGAAACCGGATTTTCGCCAATCAGATATTTTATTTGAACGAGGCTCGGGATTTCTGGACACACGCATTCCACGCCGGGTTGTTGCGTTTGGATTCCACGATCGTAGATATCGGATGCGGCTGCGGACGGTTTGCGCATCCGTTGCGGGACTATCAATTCAAGTACGAAACATTTTCCGGGCGGTACATTGGGATCGACATTGACGAAGAAATGTTGAACTGGTGCCGGTCGAACTTTGATCGGACGCGGTTTGAATTTTACCGTTCCGAGCATGCGAGCAAAACCTACAACACCAAGGGAATTGCACGGGCTTATTACGCACTTCCATTGCAGGATGAGAGCGTGGATTTTGTTTTCTCGTCCTCGCTGTTCACGCATCTGCTTGAAGCGGAGATGTTGAATTATTACCGCGAAAGTTTTCGCGTGTTAAAGCTGGGCTGTTCCATGGCTATGTTCTGTTTTTCGATGGACCATCCGCCGCCGACGATGGGCAACCGGCACACGTTTGAGTTTCGAGTAGGCAACGCACGCGTGCAAACGTTGGCGATGCCGGAAGCTGCCGTGGCATACGAAGAAGAGTTTCTGTTCCAATCTGCTCGTGAGATCGGATTCCGAACGGCGGAAATGCTGGTGGGTCCCGAGGATTGGCAACCGGTATTGCTTTGCAAGAAATAATTGCGGCCCACTCCAGTGCGCTCCCTTCCCAACAACACATGAACCGGCCAAGTGTCATCGAGTTTCCTCAGGAAACTCTGCGGCCCTACAAGCAGAACGAAGGTGGCTGCCTTGATTGTGGCGGAACGTTACAAAGTTCGATGAGCGGGCTCTGTGACACACGTTTCGGGATTGAAGGAAATTATGAAGTGCGCTGCTGCGTGTCGTGCGGGCTAGAACAGATTTTTCCCATTCCGAACTCGGGAGAACTACAGAAGCTGTATGAAGAGCATTACAACTTTGGCGGAGAGAAAGGCACTTTTTATAGCAGGATGCGCGACGCTTTTCTGGCCTCGTTCTGGTACCGACTGTGGATGCGGTTGGATGGAGACGCTTCGTTCCACGGACGCAAAGGAAGGGGGCGGTTGCTGGATATCGGCTGCAATGAGGGACGCAGCATGAAGATTTTCGCTCGAAACGGATTTAAGGTCACTGGCCTGGAACTAAGTGAGCGAGCTGCGAGCGTCGCGCGGGCCAGCGGATTAACGGTGCAGACGGGCGACCTGGAGGACTATGAGCCCGCGGCTTTGTACGACGTTGCTGTTTTGTCCAACGTGCTGGAACATGCTCTTGCGCCTAAGCAAATGCTGCAGGATGCTGCGCGGGTGTTGAAACCGGGAGGCGAAATCTGGATCAGTTGTCCGAACGGAAAAAGCTGGCAAAGATCTCTCTTTAAGGGCGCCTGGATCAACTGGCATCTGCCATTTCACATTTCCCATTTCTCTGCGGAGCTCTTGGACCGCTGGCTCGGCAGCGCGGGCTGCTACCGCGTTACAACTCGCCAGATATCTCCGGCGGCTTGGCTGGCGTCGTCGTTGCTGGTATCCGCATTCTTTCGCCGCGGCAAACCCACCCGGGAGCTCCGAAGCCCGATTTTATTTCCTCTGACCACAATCATCGGCAAATTACTGCTGTTCCCTTTTTTATACCTTGCGAACAGGTTAGGGCGAGGCGATTGCCTAGTAGTGGTCGCGAAGAAAGTCTGATTTCACTTTTCTTGAATCGTTCCGGTTACAAAAGGAAAGAGTTCATCCATGAGAAATAAAACTCGCATTCTGGTTACCGGCGCAGGCGGCTTCATCGGCCATCATCTCGTTGGCCGATTAAAGGCTGAAGGCTATTGGGTTCGCGGTGTGGACCTGAAGCATCCGCAGTACGAAACCTCCAAAGCGGACGAATTTGAAATTCTGGACCTGCGGCGCTTCGAGGATTGCCTGCTGGCCGCTCGTGGCGGAATCGATCAAATTTACAATCTCGCCGCGGACATGGGCGGCATCGGTTTTATCACAGCGAACCATGCACAGCTCTCTCGAAACAACACATTGATCAACGCGCACATGCTGGAAGCGGCGCGAGGCCAGAATGCGGGACGGTTTCTGTTTTCTTCTTCAGCTTGCGTTTATCCGCAATCAAAACAGCGGGACACGGAAGTGACGCCGCTGAAAGAGGGCGACGCCTTTCCCGCTGATCCGGAGCCTGGTTACGGCTGGGAAAAACTATATGCAGAGCAACTCTGTTTATATTACCGGCGGGATTATAAGTTCGAAACTCGCATTGTACGCTTTCACAACGTGTATGGGCCGCTGGGAACGTTTGACGGCGGACGGGAGAAAGCGCCGGCTGCCGTGTGCCGCAAAGTAGCCCTGGCTGCGGACGGCGGGATTATCGACATATGGGGTGATGGAAAGCAAACGCGTTCATTTATGTACGTGGACGATTGTCTGGAAGGGTTGGTGCGCCTAATGGCGTCAGATTACCGCGAACCTTTGAACCTGGGCACTGACCGGCTGATAAGCGTCGATGGATTGGTGGACTTGGTGTGCTCGATTGCCGGGAAACAGTTGATCAAGCGCCACGATCCAAGCAAGCCGCAAGGCGTGCGGGGAAGAAACAGTGACAATAATTTGTTGCGGAAAACTTTGGGCTGGGAGCCTTCGATTTCCTTAGAACACGGATTAGCAATTACGTACGCATGGATCGCTCACGAGCTTGGGCAATTGAAGATGGAAACACGAAATGGGCTCGAGCTTGCGCGAGTGCGTTAAGAACAAAGAGATATTTTCCTTCCAGATTTGATTCCTTCTCCCTGTGCGCATTCTGGTCATCGGCATCAACTACGCGCCCGAAAAGACGTCGGTCGGCCCTTTCACAAGCGGCTTGTGTGAACATCTGACCGTGAAGGGCCACCAAGTAACAGTGGTCACAGCGTTTCCTTATTATCCGGAGTGGCGTGTTTGGGACGGATACCGTGGTTCGTTGCACCGGCGGGAAAATATGAATGGAGTGATGTTGCATCGCGTGGTGCATTACGTACCTTACAAGGCAAGCCGATTGATGGAGCGCTTGGCTTACGATTTGACATTCACGCTCTCTGCGTTTGCGGCCGCGCTTTTCCTCGGTAAGTGCGATGTAATTTATTGTTCGTGCCCTCCGCCCACTGTCGCGCTTGCGGCTTACGTTTTGAGCAAGATAAGAGGAGTACCCTACGTTATTAAACTCACGGACTTGGCGTCTGATGCGGCTCTGGCAACGGGGATTTTGAAAGAAGGCTTGGCGTTTCGTATGGCGCGGGCGCTGGAGGGATTTCTATACCGAAAGGCACGTACGGTGGTTTGTTTGTGCCAGGGTTTTATCGATAAATTGAGAACCCGCGGAGTACCTGCCGAAAAATTCCATTTGATTCCGGACTGGGGAGACACCGAGCGGATTCGGCAGGTTGATTCGGACGGGACGTTTCGAAGTGTAAATGGGTTTAGGCCCGAACAGTTTCTAATTCTCCACAGCGGCAATATGGGGAAAAAGCAAAACCTAATAAATGTCGTGAAAGCAGCCGAATGGTCACAGGGCGAGAAAGAGTTCGTGTGGGTTCTCGTGGGCCAGGGCGAAGATCTGCCAGCGCTAAAACTTGCCGCGGAGCGAGCACCGAATTTGAGTATCGCTGCCGCTCCAACCAGCCGAGGCTATGCCGCAGATGTACGCGGCCGCGGACGTGCTTTTGTTAAACCAAATTGCGGCGATGGAAGATGCCGTGATTCCCTGCAAACTATTGACTTACATGGCGGCAGGACGGCCGATCATCGCAGCGGTTAGCCCGAATAGCGAAGCCGCACGCGTAATCCGTCTCGCGAACTGCGGTGTGATTGTCGCAGCGGAGGATCCCGAGGCTCTAAGCATCGCCGTGCGTTCGCTGAAACACGACCCGAATTTGCGACGCGAGCTGGGAGCAAACGCACGCGCTTATGCCGAAAAACATTTTACCAAGGCGAGCGTGTTGCAAGCCTACGACGAATTCTTCCTTAGCGTCCTGTGTACCACGGGGATTTCACTCTCCGCTGAGGGACTTCCAGAAACTTAGGTTGATCGTCGCCACTTAGATTCTCTCTGTGTTTGGTCAGCGCCCGTTCCCGCTCTGTTTAGAACAATTCCGAAGCAGTGTCTAGCGCGCACTCCTTCATAAATTCAAAACACGAAAGCAAGGGACTCACAGCGAATGATCCTCCGTCTGAAGTATTACCGATTTTGCTTGAGAGTCGTGACCTATCTGCTTCCATTCCTGGCCTTTGAAACGGGCCAGCAGGTTTGGAAACACCTATGGGGCGGTCTGGACCGCCAAGCGCAGTTCGATTCCTACGATCACTTCAGAGTATTGGCTTTTGCTGCATTCGTTTGGGCCATTCTGGCTGAACACTATGGGGTGACAAATGTGGATGAACTGTTCCGGGAGCGTACCGGCACGCGCGCGGCATTGTCCGCGAATGTGGCGACGAGCGCTGTTTTGTTGGCGGCATTGTTCCTGAGCCAGGATTTTATTTTTCCGCGCGGCCTGTTTGCCATTTGGGCTTTAATGCTGTTGTTTCTGACCGTGCTGATGCGAACGTGTTTTCGCATCTATGTGCGATTGAAAGTGAGCGGAGGCCCGCCGGTGCGTCTGTTGGTTGTGGGCGCCGACCATTTCGCGCACAAAACCGTAGTGCGTTTGCAGGAAATGCCGTTGGGACCCTGCGAAGTAGCCGGGTTCGTGCGCTTGCCGGGACAGCAAGCGCTGTTCTCCGAAAAGCCGATCCATGAACTAGAGGCGTTGGGAGAGTTGGATGTGGAGCAAGGGTTCGATGAAGCGGTGATTGCAATCGATCCGGCTGAGTTTCACGAAATACCGAATATATTAAAGGCGCTCGAACATTTAAGAATTCCAATACGGGCAATCGTGGATTTGGGAGAAGGAATCGTTGCGCGAGAAAGACTGTTTCAGCTTGGTCGCATGCAAATGCTGGATCTGACCAGCACCCCGGCCGAATCGTTGGATTACAATCTGCTTAAGCGGGCGTTCGACCTCGTATTTTCAATTGCCGTTCTGTTCGTCACCTCGCCGGCGTTCGTAATTATCATGATTGCGATTCGCTGTACGTCCGCAGGACCGGTATTTTTCTCGCAGGAGCGCCTCGGACTAAACGGCAAACTATTTCCCATGCTGAAATTTCGGACGATGAAGGTATGTGACTGTTCGGAGAGCGACACTCATTGGACCACGGAAGACGATACGCGGAAGACGCGCCTGGGAACATTACTAAGGAAGACGAGTCTGGATGAATTGCCTCAATTCATCAATGTGTTGAAGGGCGACATGAGTGTGGTGGGCCCGCGGCCAGAGCGGCCCCATTTCGTCCAGAAATTCCTGAACGATATCACGCGGTACAACAATCGCCACTGGCTGAAGGCGGGAATCACCGGCTGGGCGCAAGTGAACGGATGGCGGGGCGACACGTCAATACAGAAACGCCTGGAATACGATTTGTACTATCTGCAGAACTGGAGCTTTTTTTTCGATCTTCGCATTATTGTATTAACGATTCTTTCCGCAATGGTTGGCCGCAACGCTTATTAGGGACCTTCTTCACCGCTAACCTCGGTTTACTAAGCATGTGACTCAGTAGCAGCAGCGGAGCTACGCTCGCTTCAAAGCGAGAGGGTTCCAGCCGATTGCACTCTTTGCACGGCACCAAGGGCACAATCTTTGTGGTCCTTCGGATTCTTGCTATAGTGATTTGCACCCAAATTGCGGTTCCTTGACGCTGCAGCCGCGTCGCAATCGCTTCCCAAGAGAGGAAAGAGAATGGCCGTAGAGCGTAAACCGGACTTTTTTGCGGGGAAGGATCTGAGAATCGGGATTATAGGGTGCGGCTACGTAGGCCTCCCGTTAGCGCTAAGGTTTGCAGACGTAGGCCATAAAGTGACCGGCTTCGATACCGATCAGGAAAAAATAACGAAGCTTAACGCGGGACAGTCATACATCCAGCATATACCGGGAGACAAGATTAATCATCACGTGAAAGGCAAGCGTTTTGATGCGACCACAGATTTCGCGCGCCTGCGCGAAATGGACGCGGTGCTGATTTGCGTCCCCACCCCGCTGGATGAACGCCGCGAACCGGACCTGAGTTACGTTGAAAAAACCGCGCAGTCCATCGCGCCAAATTTGCAGCGCAACCAACTGATCGTGCTGGAAAGCACCACCTATCCCGGGACAACCGAAGAGCTGGTGCTGCCGATTCTGGAAAAGGGTGGGTTGCATTGTCCGATTGCGAGGGGCGAGGGAACGGAGAACGTGGCCACTGATTTTTATTTGGCGTTTTCTCCAGAGCGCGAAGATCCGGGCAACAAGCAGTATGGTCTGGCGCAAATTCCCAAAATCGTGGGAGGAATCAATCCTCCGAGCGGCCGCGCCGCTGCGGGTCTTTACGCGCAAATCGTATCGAAAGTGGTTCCGGTTAGTTCCACCCGGGCGGCCGAAATGGTGAAGCTGCTCGAAAATATCTTTCGCTGCGTGAATATCGCTTTGGTAAACGAGTTGAAACAACTCTCTTTGCGCATGGACCTGGATATATGGGAAGTGATTGACAGCGCGGCGACAAAGCCGTTTGGTTTTATGCCTTTTTATCCGGGCCCTGGACTAGGCGGCCATTGCATCCCCGTCGATCCATACTATCTCTCGTGGAAAGCGCGGGAGTACGATTTCGCCACGCGCTTCATCGAGCTGGCCGGCGAGATCAACACGGCCATGCCGTATCACGTGGTGGACGCGCTGGTAAGGGCGCTAAACGAACGCGAGAAAAGTTTAAAAGGCTCGAAGGTTCTGCTGCTGGGTGTTGCTTATAAGAAAGATGTGGACGACTTGCGCGAGTCTCCTTCGCTGAAGCTGCTGGAATTGTTGACGGCCAGCGGAGCCAAACTGGATTACAACGATCCGTATTTCCCGGCGCTGCATAAAATGCGCCACTACGACTTCTCACATATGCGGTCTGTGGATCTTACACCGGAGCAAATAGCCAAGTATGATTGCGTGCTGATTGCAACGGATCACTCGAGTTATAAGGTTGACGAAATCGTGAAAAACGCGAAGCTGGTGGTGGACACCCGGAACGCCACCAGGCATGTGAAAGAACACCGCGAAAAAATCGTTAACTGCTGATCGCAACTATATTGTTTTCTTTTATTTAAACCGCGTGACGCTTGGCACATTCAACGTCTCTCCGTGGATGGGCCTTGTTTACTGAATTTACGCACCTGTCCCTTAGTCCCATTGCTCGCAACGCCGACGCAGGCTAATGTTGGTCACTATGGGTTCTACGCTGACTTCGCCAAAAGACCGTCAAGCTTGGGCCACCGATCCTGGCCGGCGCCGCAGCATGCGCGTCCTGTTGAGCGTCCCCATACTGGTGCGTGGAAAAGACGCCAAGACCCAAGACTTCAGCGAAGAGACGCGAACGCTGGTGGTGAATGCGCATGGCGCGCTAATTTCGCTGTCGGCACAGGTAGCAGTAAATCAGAAATTGTTTGTTTCAAATAATGCCACGCATCAAACGCAGGAATGCCGGGTGGTGTATTTCGGCAACATGCAGGCCGGGAAGGCGCAAATGGGAGTGGAGTTCCTGAACCCCTCGCCGTCATTCTGGCAGATTGATTTTCCGCCGGAAGATTGGGTCGTCCCGGAAAACTAATCGTTTGCAGTAACCCTCGCAATTTTCCTTCAGGGCGGTCCGGAACCAAGTTCGATGCGCACGCTTCCAAAGGGAATTTCAGCCTCGAGCAAGATGGGTGTGCGAGCTGCGTCGTTGGCAAAACATATCGAAAGACTTTGTCCTTTTACCTCTACTCCCTGTTGATACTCGCGAACCAGAACGCGAGTGGCTAAAAAGTTTCCGGCATTCACGGCTACGAGTTCTTTTGCGGCTTCCAGGTGTGCGCGCATCTCGACGAGATCTTCGCCATCAAAGACCTGTGCGTGAAATTTCGGCGTTTGTTGCCAATCAACCCGACGCAGCATATATAGGGCTCCGAGCGGATCCAGCGTGCCTGCCGATACCACGACGGCGGGAGAAGGGGTTTTCTGCGGGCGGCCTGCGACGGAAAAACGTAATATTTGATTATCCTTCCTTCCCATTTCATCGAGGTACATTTCATATTGGCGGCTTTCGAACGTCGCGGTGTCCGTGTAGGAATCGATTTGATCGTCGATGGTGAGAAAAGACCTGAGCGGGCTCAAGGTATGGGCCGAGGCTCGAAAGTGCCACGTTTGGGAGCCGAGAATTTCGCGATGCTCGGCGACGCACAACTGTACTTTTGCGGCGCTCGCGAAGGCGGACCAAGCCACATCATAATTCAACGTTTCGCCGACGCGGAAAGGCATGTGTAGTTCAGCGGCGCCGTTCTCCAGCGCAATTGTACCGGTGGCTCCCACGGACCGAGGAAGCCGCGAGCCGAGCGACAGGACGGCCGCCATAACCACCAGCGCCATCAGGAATAAATTTCGCGCGAGATGTTTGCGCATACCGTTCATGCCTTGAGCTGCACTTATCCAGTTGTTAACTTGCCGAGTAACAAAAAGTAATGCGAATAATTGTGCCCGGGCGTTGAGTGCCGGGCTATAGTAAAGCTTCGCGGAAATGTCATTATTATATCTGGTTGTCATCACGTAAGGAGATCTCCTGAATGCGTTATCTGGTTACGGGCGGGGCCGGATTCATAGGTTCTAATATCGTGGACGAGTTGGTTCGTCGCGGTCACAAAGTGGTAGTGCTGGACGATCTTTCGGCCGGGAAAGAATCCAATCTGGCGGATGTACGCGCCAAGATCGATCTTCGGGTGGGTAGCATCACTGACTTGGCAGCGGTGCAATCGGCCTGTAACGGCGCCGATTACGTGATTCATTTAGCTGCGCGCACCTCGGTTCCGCGGTCGGTGCAGAACCCCATCGAGACAAACTTCGTGAATATCGATGGGACGCTCAACGTGTTGGTAGCCGCCCGAGATGCCAAGGTGCGCCGGATTGTTTTTGCCGCGTCGTCATCCGCATATGGTGAGACGCCGACGCTTCCGAAGACTGAAGCGATGCCGGCGGATCCTATTTCGCCTTACGGGATTACGAAATATGTTGGCGAGCTTTACGCGAAGGTGTTTGGCCGCGTTTACGGGCTGGAGAATGCGTGCGTGCGCTATTTTAACGTTTTCGGGCCGCGGCAGGACCCCAGCTCGCAATATTCCGGAGTTCTCTCACGCTTTATGCTGGCCGTGATCGAGGGGCAGCAGCCGGTAGTGTTCGGCGATGGAGAACAGTCTCGCGATTTTACGTTTATCGAAAATATCGTGGACGAAACGTTGCGTGCGTGCGAGGCGCAAGGCGCGTCCGGGATGGTTTTCAACGGGGGAACCGGGGCACGCATAACGCTGAACCAAGTTCTAAAGTTGCTTGAGAAGATTAGCGGAAAGAAAATTCAGGCGAAATATGATCCGCCGCGGACGGGAGACATACGCGATTCGCAAGCAGACATCTCGCTGGCGCAGGAAGTGTTGGGTTACAAACCATTAGTACACTTCGAGCAAGGTTTGCAGCGCACTTGGGAATGGTACAAAGGCGCTTACGGAAAAAAATAGGCCGATGATGTCAGCCCTTACTTAGTCCGTACGCCCATCGAGGTGCGCCGGAAGTTCGGTGAGGCTATCGAGCATCAAATCCGGCGGGAATTTTTTCAAGCTCTCCGTTCCGAGACCGTAAGTAACGCCGCAAGCCCAGATTCCGGAGTTTCGCGCGGTTTGAGTATCAATTTCGGAATCCCCGATAATCATGGCTTCGTGCGGCTGGAAGACGAGTTCGCGCAAAAGAGTCTCCACGCCCATGGGATGAGGCTTCTTTTTTTCGAAGCTGTTTCCTCCATAAACAAAACGGAAATATCGCGAAAGGCCTAAGCCGTCGAGGATGGCACGGCTGAAGTTGACTGGCTTATTGGTCAAAACCGCCATTGGATATTTTTCCAAGAGCTCTAAACCCTCGCGAACTCCCGGATAGGCCACGGTGTTGTCGAGCATGTGGCTTCGGTAATAGCTTAGAAAATAGGCTAAGCCTGTCTCGACTTCTGCATGTGTGACGTCCTTCAATCCTAAGGCCCGCTGAACGAGCACGGACGCGCCGCTTCCGACCATCCCAAAAATCGTCTCGTGAGGCAATGGTGCGCGACCCATATTCTTGAGCGTGGCATTGATCGAGATAGCCAGATCCAGTTTCGAATCGATCAGAGTGCCGTCGAGATCAAAGATCAGGGCGCGCACAGCCGCAAAGCGGTTGTCCGCGTGGGGCATTCGGTTTAGCTCCCTTGAAATTTCCGTCCCGCGAGTCGCTTGAATTTTATGTTGGGTTAAGACAATTGTCACTTTGCGGTTGTCTGAGCCTAATCGAGCGTGGGTAGGAAGGCTACAACTCGACGGCGGCGGCTGCTACAATGGCTCGTTTCCGCGGCGCTCGCTCCGCTACGAGAGTACACATGGCCGAAATTCATCCCTTTCGCGCGCTACGCTACGACCCGAACAAGGTGAAATTGGATGAGGTGCTCACCCAGCCCTACGACAAAATCACCCCGGTGATGCAGGAGCGTTATTACGCCGCCAGTCCTTATAACTTGATCGCGATAGAGAAAGGCAAGACTTCTCCCGACGATTCCGCCGAACACAACGTTTACGCGCGCGCCCAACAGAAATTGAATGAATGGATCACGCAAAAAATATTCCTACAAGACCGGACTCCCTCTATTTATGTGTACTCGCAGGAGTATATGGTCCCCGGCACGAACACTCGCAAGGTGCGAATTGGCTTCATCGCGCTGGGCCGGCTGGAAGATTACAGCGCCAAGGTTGTTTTTCCACACGAGCGCACGTTGACGGCTCCGAAAGCGGACCGCATGGAATTGTTGCAGCATCTGCACGTCCAGACGGGCCAGCTGTTTATGCTGTACGACGATCGCGCGAGATCGATCGACACATATCTGGAAGAAATTGCGCACACACCCACGCAGCTTGAATTAATGGATGAATTTGACGTAACACACCGGCTGTGGCCTGTCGATGATGTCTCGTTTATTCGGCGCATTCAGACCGCGATGACGGACCAAAAGATCATCATCGCTGACGGCCATCACCGCTATGAAACGGCACTGAATTTTCGCAATGAGTGCCGCGCCAAGTCAGGGAAAAGTGATCCACTGGCCGCCTATGAATTTGCGATGATGACGTTCGTAAATTCGCATTCTCGCGGACTGACCATTCTTCCGACGCACCGTTTGATTCGCAACGTGGCTAATTTTGATTTTGTGCGATTCCGAAAAGCGTTAGCACCATTCTTTGACTGGTATTCTTATCCTTTCCTGGATCCGGAAGAGCGTGAAACAAGTTACGTCGATTTTCGCAAGGATTTGGGCAGGCAGAACCACGGCCGCCGAGCGATCGGGATTTACGCGGGCAAGATTGAAGGCCAAGCCGGAGCGTTCTTCTTATTTTTGCTACGCCGCGATGCGAACCTCGAGACGCTGTTGCCAGATCAGACTGAAGCGCAACGCGGGCTGGATGTTGTGCTACTCCATCGACTTATTCTGGAAAAAGGATTGGGAATCACCGCTGAAGCAGTTACGGCGGAGAAGAACGTCGTTTACGAGCGCGAAATGGATAACGCGATTGCGGCAGTCGACCGAGGTGAAGCGCAACTAGCATGTTTGCTGAATCCAGTGCGCGTCCAGCAAGTTGTGGAAATAGCTTTGGGCGGCGATGTTCTACCACAAAAATCCACGGACTTTTACCCCAAGCTCCTGAGCGGACTCGCGATTTATCAGATCGAGGGGCGGATCGAACAGTAATCGGGTCCGTGCTAGCAGTGTGGGATCCGCAACAAGTACTAAAATAAAAACCGCGGCCCATGCATTCGAGCTGAGCCGCGGTCTGAAAATTTAGAAGCGGATTTACTTGGCGAAGCTCTGTACCGCAAGCGCCTCACTGTCGTAGGTGTCAAACACGGTCATAAGCTTGGTGACCTGCAACACTTCCTTAAACTTCGAGCCAAGGTTAGCCAGCTTTAGAGTGGCGCCTTGCGAGCGGGCGCTGTGAAACGTTGCTACGAGCGTGCCGAGGCCGGCGCTATCGATGTAGCCGACGTTCGCAAGGTTCAACACGATCTTCTTCTTCCCCGCGGCCAGCAGGCTTTTCACCTTCTCACGGAAGGCGTTGCTCTCTTCGCCCAATACAATGCGTCCTTCAATCTCCAGAACTGTAACGCCGTTCACTTCCTGATCCGTCATCCTCAATGCCACGTTCGCGCCTCCTGAAAGTCTTAAATTCCTTTTAGAGCAGTAAGTCCATTTTCAGTAAAAATCCGAGCAGGACATATAATAACCACAAGTTGGGCAAATCAGCTTGCAACTTCGCTGCGCCAAACGAGCCGAACAGCTTGGACAAAAGGCAGACGCAATTTCCGACTCTTCTATTAACGGACTGCCTTTAGCCTGCGATTCAGACGGTTTCGCGAGCAAATCAGCCGCAGTCGGCTCTGCCATAATCCCAACGTCCTTTGGACGAATGTTTATAGCATATCCGGTGAAAAGGGAAAAGGAAACCTCGCCGCAGGCTGGACGCGAAGCCCGCTGGCACAAGCCCCCAGCTTTGACACCAAGAGAAGGCGCTTTGTTCCCTTGCTTCTGATAAAACACTCACCTCCCGCCACGTCTAAGTGAATCAAAAGCCGCGCGAAGGAGTACAATCTAGGGCGCAACCAAGCGTTCCGATAGCGCGTCTTATGGACTGCGGGCAAAGCGACTATGAAACCTAGCCTTCAATTCGCGTCTGTTGTCGCCGTACTTGCCTTGGGCCTGGGATCCTTGGCCACACCTGCGCAAGCTCAGCGCGGGATGCGGCCGGTGAGCGTAACTGCCGCGCCAGCTGCTCGACCGATTTCCTCACAAGCAAGCGCGACACACTCTGCCAATATCGTCTCAGCTGGAATCCGACAATCATCGCGGTTTTCGGTAAGCCACGTCTCCCCAGTTCTCATGAGCGGCTCGCAATTCAGGCGCACAGGACCGCACCGGCCAGGAAATCCGGTAAATAGGGTCCCGACCACCGGCTACTACTGGATTTTCGATGGCGGCACGTATTGGGTGCCAGCTGATGGTGACCAAGCTGCGGACCAATCCACAGTTGAACTCGCAAGCACAGATCAAATGAGCGGAGGGCAGTCCGCCGATTCCGGCGACAACGCCTCGCAAGGGTTTAGCGCCACAATCCAACAAGGTATTGCCAATGGTACGCAATCCGGGAGAGATGGTTCTGCTGCATCCCAGTCCGAAACACCGGAGGATTTGGCTTCTGTCCCTGACGAAGGACAGTTCACTTTAGTGCTCAATAATGGAAGATGGATTGAAGCCGTCGCGTTCACGCGCTCAAACGAGACGATTGTTTACATCAGTCCGGCAGGCAGCCGTTACACTATGGCCGCGAGCGAACTGGACTCCGAATCCACCTTGCGGGTCAATCAAGAACGCGGTACTCCTCTGCAATTTCCTCTTTAAGTGACGCCCGGCTTTTACTAAACCTCCGACAATTTACGTTTCTGAGCGGCTGGCAGGCGCAGGCATGTAAGGTCCTGCTTCGGCGGGCAGACCGGCGCGTTCAAACTGGATAGTGGTGTGCGTGATTTTGAAGTCGTGCGCCAGGACTTCGCGCACTTTATCGAGGATTTTTTCGCTGTCTTCCATGTGCATATCGGGTATGCGGACGTGGCACGATAACGCGGTCAGGTCCGTTCCTAGGGTCCAAATGTGAATGTCGTG
This sequence comes from uncultured Acidobacteriota bacterium, assembly GCA_963838475.1. GTDB lineage: Bacteria > Acidobacteriota > Terriglobia > Acidiferrales > UBA7541 > Palsa-295. Next base: position 987,966 of record CAWIRJ010000001.1, on the reverse strand, counting down.
GACTTCCTGCACGCCTTCAACGCGCAGTACGGCAATGGCCACGGTGTCGAGACGCATTTCGCGCGGCAAGCCCTCCAACAGAATGTGGCTGCTTTCGCGAAGAATTCCGGTTCCAGACCAAAGAACCATCGCGCCAATACCGATGCCGATTACAGGGTCAATCCAAACTGCGCCAGTCCAGCGAATGCAAAGTGCCCCGATGATGATGGCTATGTTGGAAAGAGCGTCGCCGAGGTTGTGTATCCATACGCCACGAACGTTGAGGTCGCGCCGGCCGCTATGGACCGCCAGAGTGATCCCACCGTTGATAACCAACGCAAATAAAGAAACCCACAGCATTATGCCGGTTTGAACGTCAACCGGATGCCGCAATCGAGCCACAGATTCATAAATCAAAAACAGCGAGAGGATGGCGAGCAGCATGGCGTTCACGAAGGCTGCCAAAATGCCGCCGCGGTGATAACCGTAGGTTTTCTCAGCCGTCGGAGGACGTTTGGCCCAGCGCATAGCGAGCCATGAAATTACGAGCGTGGGAACATCAGTTAGGTTATGAACGGCATCGCTGATCAACGCGATCGAATGGCCAGCGTACCCAGCGATCAGTTCGGCCGCCACTAGCACAAATGTTGCAACAACGGCAGCGCCCAAAATTCCGGTCATGCCTTCCATGGGCAAGTGAGCATGCGAATGCCCGCCCAAACCGTGGCCGTGGCTGCGCCCTTGTTCGTGGGTAGTATGATCGTGGCTGTGGGAGTGGACGTGCACCGTTGAATTCTACTAGTCGCGCCTCTTTGCGCACAGCCCCTCGCTTGCATTTGTGACCCAACAGCACCGCTTGGCGGCAGACCCTCGGGGAATGAACTTCTGCGCTGAAACTGGATTGACTCACTCGCCGCCACCGCCTACCATTGCAACAGTTTCCAAGCTTAAGAAATTGTAATGAAGCGGAAGCGAGGCGCTACGAATTTGCGCCGGCGATGACCCACCACGTTGCCAAGCTGGTCTTTTGGGGAGTGCGCGGCTCAACGCCGACGCTGGAGCGCGATACCTGGCGCTACGGCGGGAACACGCCTTGCCTCGAACTGACCGCACCAGATGGCACGCATTTTATTCTGGATTGCGGCACTGGTATGCGCATGCTGGGCAATCGCTGGACGCGCTCGCATGGCATCAACGGCATCGAAGCGCACATTCTGGTGACCCATTACCACTGGGACCACATACAAGGCATTCCCTTCTTCAATCCTTTTTTTCAGAGCCAGAACCGCTTTCATTTTTACAGTTTTCAATCGAAATATCTCGGCCCGAACAGCCTTCGTCAGGTGCTGGAAGCGCAACTGGCTAGCCCGTATTTTCCAGTGGATGTAAACATGATGACGGCGGGGCGCGAGTTTCACGAGATCCACGGCGGCGATAAATGGGCAGTGAACGGAACGCAAATTAGCTGCGCCTGGCTGAATCATCCGCAGGGATGCCTGGGCTACCGGATCGAAACATCCGGCGGATCGGTAGTCTATGCCACGGACAATGAGCCTGGCGTTCCGCAGAACGACCAGAACCTCCGGCAACTCGCGCAGGGAGCGGACGTCCTGATATATGACTCGCAATATTCTCCGGAGCAGCTCGCGTCGGAACGCAAAGGCTGGGGCCATTCCAGTTGGCTGGAAGGAGTGAAGATTGCGCGCGATGCCAAAGTGCGCAACTTGATTCTGTTTCACCACGATCCGGATTCTCTCGACAAGGTTGTGGATGGTTTTCTTTCAGCAGCGCGGCAGGAATTTCCCGCAACCTGGGCCGCTACTGAAGGGATGTCCATTACTATGAGCGAGCGCGGCGTGAACGTGGAGATGCGCGAAACACGCGTGGGACAGCGGAGGCGTTTGCGTTTTACGGCAGTCGTAAGTGGGCAATCGGAAGACGGAAAGAACTTCGAAGAGAAAGCCACGGTACGCGATATAAGCTTGCAAGGGGCTTATCTTTGCTTAAATAGCCGCCCGAAATTGCAGTCGGAACTCAGGGTGGTGATTGAAGCGGCTGGAGATCCGGCGACCTCTAGCATTCTTTCGTTGCGCGGAACGGTGGTTCATTTTGACGCTGGGCGAGAGAAGACCCAGAACGGCGTGGGAGTGGTGTTCATCGACGACACCGATCCCGCGCGTCCACACGATTGATTTTTCCTTGCCGGCTCCGTGTAGCCGCCTGTCCTATTGTTCCGAGTCTTCGACCTTTCTAAATTATTGCCACGCCTTGTTGATGGGTGTACATTTCACGCCCTGATTGGAGGGTGCCATGAAGACGTGGATCCGCATTTCATTGCTTGCTGTGCTGGCTGTGGCGGTCTTCACGCTGCCAGGTCAAGTGGATGCGCAAAGACCAAGGAATCGAGCGAAAGTTCATTCGATGCAAGCAACCAGCGACGCTTCTGGCGCGCATCCTGACAAGTTTGATGCTGATGGACCGGTGACGATCACTTGCCTTGCGGCATTTTCTGAAACACCGAACGCACGGCCGGAACCGTCGTGCCGTATATCAGCGCCTGGGTTCAATGGAATGATGAAAAAGGGAGCTACCGCAAAAACGACGGGAGCCGGAGCTATAACTCTGACGTGCGCTGGACCGGGCAATCTGCGTTGCAGCGCTCGCGTGGATATACCCGCCCCGAGCTAGACTTTGCGCATTGGTCCACTAAATCGAAAAATAAACACTAGTTATTTCCGCTGCGGAACTACTCTTTACTTTTCAGTTTGGCGAGTTGTAAATCTAGATCTTTCAAGGCGCTGTTAAGCTGCTCGCGATAGCGCGGATTCTCGCTGGATTGCAATTCCTTTTCGACGCGTGCACGAGAGAGAAGCAATATTTCGATCTTGCGTCGGATATCCAGCTGCTCGCGACTTAATTGCAGTTTCTTAGTGCGGCTTTCTTTGGACTCAAACTCCTGAACCTGACCTTCGACGGCTTTGCTTTCCCACCCTCTCGCCATCCATAGATTTTATGTCGTGGCCGAGTCTGGTTAGCACACTATTTTAAATGAATTTCTACACTGTGAGATGGAAAACGTTAACCGCGGGCGCAGTCTTCAAGGAATTCTCCAACTACAGTTACAATCGGTGGGAACTCGGGTGAATTCCGTATAGCTGAAGATTTGCCCGTGAGGCACGGTAACTGGTTGCACGGCCGGGCGGATATCCCCCAAAAGCCCGCGATGAGACGGTGAACATGCAACCAGACACATCACGAAGGCAAACCCAGGAAGCTCCAGCCACAGAGGCTGGCAGCGGGGCTATTCCGCTTCGAAAGTTCGGCAAACATGATGTACAAGTTTCCGCGCTGGGGCTAGGCGGACACCACCTGGGTGACGCAGAGGACGAGCAGACTGCGATAAGGATCGTTCATGAAGCAGTCGATAAAGGGATCACGTTTTTCGACAATTGCTGGGAATACCATCGCGGAAAAAGTGAAGATTGGATGGGCAAGGCGCTGAAGGGCCGCCGCGACAAAATCTTTCTGATGACGAAAGTTTGTACGCACGGGCGCGATGCTTCGCTGGCCATGCAGATGCTCGAACAATCGCTTAACAGGCTTCAGACCGATCATCTGGATCTTTGGCAAATACATGGCGTGACTTTCGATAACGATCCGGAACTCTTTATGCGGCAAGGGGGCGCTGCTGAAGCGCTGCAAAAAGCCAAGCAACAGGGCAAAGTTCGTTTCGTGGGTTTCACCGGCCATAAAGACCCCACCATTCACCTAAAAATGCTGCAAACCGATTTTCCCTTCGATTCCGTGCAGATGCCGCTAAATGCTTTTGACGCGAATTTTCACAGTTTCGAAATTCAGGTTTTACCGGAACTGATTCGCCGTGGCATTGCACCGCTGGGAATGAAACCGTTGAACGGCCATGGCGAAGCGATCCAACAAGGAGCGGTCAGCGCGGAAGAAGCTCTGCGCTATGCGATGAGCCTGCCTGTAGCTACAACGATTACGGGAATGGAGAAGCTGGATGTGCTTCACCAAAACTTAAGAGTTGCGCAGGGCTTCCAATCGATGACGCCCCAGGAAATGCAAGCGCTTCGCGACCGCACGCGAGCGGTCTCCGGGGACGGGCGTTTCGAGTTGTACAAAGTTTCCATCAAGTTCGATAATCCCGAGGCGCGCCTGGCGCACGATTATCCTTTGGATATGCAATCAGAAGAAGTGAAGGAAATGGTCCAGGCCGGCAACACCGGACATCCTTTTCCTGTAATTCCGAAATAGGTAAAGCTTGGAGGAATCCGCGTGTCCGATGAGAAGGGCGTCACTCGCCGAACTTTCGTGAAGGGGGCAGCCGTGTTGACAGCTTCGGCTCTAGTAAACCCCAGCTTGGGATTAGCAGGACAGCCGCCGCAAACGGGTGGGCCCGATCAGGTTCCGCAACGGCAGCTGGGAAAAACCGGCGTACAAGTATCCGCGCTCGGAGTGGGCGGTTACCACTTGGGTTCCACAAAAGATCAGCAAGAGGCGAATGAGCTTGTGGCGCGTGCGCTCGATGCTGGCATCAATTTTTTCGATAATTGCTGGGACTATCACGACGGGCTGAGCGAAGAACGCCTCGGCGTGGCGCTGAAAGGCAAGCGTGACCAAGCGTTTGTGATGACAAAAGTTTGCACGCACGGTCGCGGCAAGGATGTGGCCATGCAACAACTGGAAGAATCTCTGCGGCGTCTGCAGACCGATCACCTGGATTTGTGGCAGATTCATGAGGTAATTTATTACAACGACCCCGACTTGATTTTTGCGCCGGGCGGCGCAGCGGAAGCTCTGTTAGCCGCGAAACAACAAGGGAAAGTTCGATTCGTCGGATTTACCGGACACAAGGATCCCGCAATTCATCTACGCATGCTGACACAGGATTTTCCGTTTGACACGGTGCAAATGCCGTTGAACGTTTTGGATGCGACTTTCCGCAGTTTTGAAACCCAGGTGATGCCGGAAGCAAATCGTCGAGGTATCGCTGTGCTTGGCATGAAAAGTATGGGCGGTTCCGGGGAAATTATTTCGCACGGCGCGGCGACGCCATCGGATGCACTGCGTTACGCGATGAGCCTGCCGGTTGCAACCACGATCAGCGGCATGGATTCCCTCGGCGTGTTAGAGCAGAATTTGGCGATTGCGAAAGGGTTTCAGCCCATGAAGCCGGAAGAGATGCAGGCGCTTCGTGAGCGCGTAAGAGTTTTTGCCGCTGACGGCCGCTATGAGCTGTTCAAAACTACCAAGAAATATGATGGAGAAGTTGGCCGAGAGCAACATCACTACCCCAACTCACAGAAACTTCCCGCCTAATCGAGGGCGTCGCTGCGCACTGAGGTTATCTGCGGTTTCTTCCAAAATACCTCCGCGCTAAAGGCCGCCACATTTAAACCTTGGGGAGCTTTCGCCTTTAGGTGCAAGTTAGCCGGAGCACAATCAGGAAATCTGCAGATGTTTCAGTAGTTTGGAGGTGACCTCAGAAACTCGGTTGCGGGCGGATTCAGAAATTGGTTGGTTCTCTGTGGCACCATGTTCTCGAAGTACTAGCCAGATTCCGGGCCGATGGATATTTTGATCGTGGCAAATTGCGCCAGTAAGTTGCGCAATTTCCAGGTCGCCTCCTGCAAGCGCTGCATCCAAAAATGTTCGCGCTTCGTCCAGCAGATCTTTGAACCCTTGTGACGCGAGCATGGGGTCGACGTCGCGCGGAATCGGAGCTTCCACTTCAAGCAAATCATAATCCGGCAAGGGCTCGGCGATCATGATTTCCACTGAAGCTGCGGGAGCGCCCGCGTCATGTGAAATTTTTATCGGCATGGTGACCTTATTGTTGCAGAAGATAGTCACTTCGGATACGGGTGCCCGGAAAGGATGGCGAAAGCACGATAGATTTGTTCGGCTAAGACCACGCGTGCGAACTCATGCGGCATGGTCAGAGTGGAAAGTGAGAGTTTTTGGCGCGTCATATTTCGAACATCTTCAGGGAAACCTTCCGCGTCGCCGCACAGGAAAATCAATTCGCGCGTGCCGCGGTCGCGTAGATCGCCGAGCCAGCATGCGAATTCGTTTGAGGTGAATTGTTTTCCGCCGGCATCCAGCAAAACCACGGTTGCGCTCGAACCTATTTTCATTTTTCGGAATGCGGAAGAACCGCCATCGCGCAGCGCCAGCATTTCTATTTCCGCATAATGTTTTATGCGGCGGATATAGTCGTCGAGAAGAGCCTGAGCTTCCCCTCGCCGCGTCTTCCCAAGCATCACTAGACGAATCTTCATGCTATAGCTTCGGATTGCCAAATCTCAGATCAGGCCGTACTTTTTGCGTTTTTCCAGAAGTGTTTTTCGGCTGATGCCGAGCATGTCCGCAGCTTGCCCAATCTTGTAGTGCGTGGCTTCCAGGGTCAGCTTGATAGCCTCGCGCTCCATGTCTTCGAGCGAACGGAGCGTACCGTTAATTCCGCGCTCCTTTCCGGCCGTTCGCACAATCTCTGGGAAGTCGTTGGGAGAGAGCCTAGGTTTTTCCCCGAACACTAGCGCGTGTTCCACCGTGTTTTTGAGTTCTCGCACATTTCCCGGCCATGCATACGCCTGCAGCATCCCCAGTGAATCCGCATCGAACGAAGCTTCCGCGCGCCCGTGTAACGGCGCTAGGCGTTCCAGGAAGTGTTTCGCAAGCGGAACAATATCGGCTCGACGTTCTCGCAGCGGTGGAACATAAATCGCCAGAACATTTAGGCGAAAAAAAAGATCGTTGCGGAAGCGGCCGCTTTCTACTGCTTTGGCCATGTCCGTATTCGTCAGCGCCATCAAACGCGCTTCCATGCGCAGTGTTTCTGTACCGCCCAGCCGTTCGAACGTGCGTTCTTCTAGAACGCGCAACAGCTTTGCTTGCATTCCTGGCGCCAGCGCGGCGACTTCGTCGAGAACGATCGTCCCCTCTTGCGCCAATTCAAGACGCCCCGGTTTCCGCGCAACCGCGCCGGTAAAGGCGCCGCGTTCGTGGCCAAAGAGCTCAGATTCCACAAGCTCGGCAGGCAAGCTGGCGCAATCAATTTTCAGTAGAGGAGCGTCGCGTCGCGGTCCACGCTCGTGAATCCAACGCGCGAGCTGATCCTTCCCCGTGCCGCTTTCGCCGGTGATTAGAAGCGTGGTGGAAGTGTCTGCAAGCTTTTCCGCAACTTCAAGAACGTGCCGCGAAACAGAGTCTTCCGCAATCCACGTGATATTCGGTGCGGTCATTGCTGCGTTGCATCACCCTCGGCATTGCTTTGGGATGGAGGACGCGCGGTCGGCGCTGGAAAACTGACGCGCTCAGCGGAACGCCAGAGCCTTTCTAAATCGTAATACTGGCGCGCGCGTTCGCTGAAGATGTGCACCACAAAGTCGCCGTAATCCAGAAGAACCCATTCGGCGCTGGATTTCCCTTCGCGATGCGCTACGCGGCGCCCTTCACGGTGAAGTCTTTCTTCGATGGCCTCGCCAATGGCTTGAATCTGTGGCTGGCTTTGCCCGGAGCACAACAGAAAATATTCGGCGAACGCGCCGGCGCCAGAAAGGTTGAGGACGGTGATGTCCACGGCCTGCTTGTCTTGCGCCGCTTCCACGGCTGCGCGAATTTCCGGACGAAGGGAGTTAGTTGTCACCGGTACAAGGCCTGTTCCAAAATGTATTCCTCTACGCGCGCCGGCACAAGCCCATGTATGGTTTGCCCCTTTTCCAGGCGATGCCGGATTTCAGTGGACGAAATGTGACTCGACACCGTCGTGAGCAGGTGAACCACAGATTTGCGCAGCACAATGGTATTTAGGTCGCTTGACGCAGTACGACCAAGTTTTTCAGGAGGAATCACCAGCCGCAGCGCGTCCAAGCGAAAGCCCGGGCGGCTGGCGATAATGAAGTTGCAACTATCCATCAACGCCTCGTAATTTTTCCACGTCGGAATTTCGAGAAACTGGTCCGCGCCCAAAATAAAAAACAGCCGATCGTCGGGATGCTCGCGGTGGAATCGCCGCACTGTATCGACGGTATAAAACACGTGGGTAGCAGCTCCATCAGGTGGAGCTTCGGCTGTGGACGGATGAAACCCGGCGTGATCTGTACAGCCGAGCGCGACCATAGCGTAACGATGCAGAAACGGCGTCAGGGCAAGCTTCGTTTTATGCGGCGGCCGCGACGACGGAATGAAATAAATGGAATCCAGGTGAAACCGTTTCTGTGCCGCCTGTGCTACCGCAATGTGCCCCGAATGAATTGGATCGAACGTTCCGCCAAAAAGCGCGACAGAGCGGCGATGTGGCGTTCCATGCCCTTTGTGCAGCGAGTGTGGACTCAACTTTTCGCTCCGGACGAGGACGTTGAATCATCATCGCGGGCGGCGGCCGCGGCGCGAGCTTCTTCCTCATCTCGATCACGAGACGGCGCAATCGAAGTTTCCGTTTCCACCGCCACCGCCGATTTTGGAAGTCGATCCAACGCGTCCGCCATGGCGCGTACGAGTTCCACAATTCCCTCACCGGTTGCAGACGAGATCGCATGAAACTCCAGCCCACGCTTTTTTGCGAAGGCGCGCAATTCATCGAGATGCTGGCGGTCGGTAGTGGCATCCAGTTTCGTAGCCACCACGATCATGGGTTTATCTGCCAGGGCCGGGCTGAATGAAGCAAGTTCGTGCTCGATCACTTCAAAATCGCGCACGGGATCGCGGTCGTTAGCGTCGCTCGTATCCACCAGGTGCGCGATCAATCGCGTCCGCTCAATGTGTTTTAAAAATCGCGTGCCTAGGCCGGCGCCTTCGTGCGCGCCCTCGATCAATCCCGGCACATCAGCCACGACAAACGTGCGTCCCTGCCCCGGCGGGGCGTCCGGATCTGCCGAAACCACGCCAAGATGCGGCTCCAGCGTAGTGAAGGGGTACGCCGCAACTTTCGGACGCGCTGCGGAGATCCGCGAGATCAATGTGGATTTCCCCGCGTTGGGAAATCCAACAAGCCCCACGTCAGCTAGCAGCTTTAGTTCGAGTCGCAGATGCCGCTCTTCGCCCGCCTGCCCATCTTCATGTTCGCGCGGCGCCTGGTGCCACGGACGCACAAAATGCGGATTGCCGTTTCCGCGACCGCCTCGCCCACCCTTCGCCGCTTTCCAACGTTGGCCAGCTTCGGTGAAATCAAAAAGCTGCTCACCGCTGTCGGCGTCGAACACCACCGTCCCTACCGGAACTTTCAACACAGTGTCTTCACCCGCAGCGCCGTGGCAGTTCGAACCTTCGCCATGGCCGCCGCGCTTGGCTTGAAATTCGCGATTGTAGCGATAACGCAGCAGGGTGTTGTCGTGCGGGTTTGCTTCGATATAAATATCGCCGCCGTGCCCGCCATCGCCGCCGGATGGACCGCCGCGCGGGACATACTTCTCCCTGCGAAACGCCACGCAGCCATTGCCGCCGCCACCGGCCTTTATCGAGATTTTAGCTTCGTCTGCAAACACGAATCACCTGCTGCAAGAGATGCTGCGAGAGCTTACGCCGATGCTGGGTCCAAAAACAAAAATACGCGTTCCGGTGCCCTGGAACGCGTACGAAAAGTGTAAAGACTAATTGGCAGACGCCGCAGCGGCTTTTTTCTCAGTCTGCCGCGCATCCGCTTCGTCCACGGTGAGAACGCTGATGTAACGCCCGTGCCCGCCTTTATCTTCAAACAGGACGATGCCATCGATCAGCGCAAACAAACTGTCATCCTTCGCCAGTCCAACATTCTTTCCCGGCTTGTAGTGCGTGCCGCGTTGGCGAATCAAAATGCTGCCGCCGGTTACGAGCTGGCCGCCAAATCTCTTAATCCCAAGCCTCTGTCCGTGCGAGTCGCGTCCATTAGTGGATGACCCGCCGCCTTTTTTGTGTGCCATGAATTTCCCCTACGGAATTTGGATGTCGCTAACCTGAACGGCAGTGTAGTTTTGCCGGTGGCCGCGCAGAATATTGTATTGCCCGCCCGTTTTGTACTTGAGCGTCTTCAATTTCGGGCCGCGGCCTTGTTCCACGATCTTGCCCACTACTTTCACTTTCGAGATATCGTCTGCGGAGACAAATTTCTTCCCGCCCGTGTGCACGGACAGCACGTCGTCAAAGGTAATCTTACCGCCCAGCTTTCCTTCGAGCGTCTCCACGCGGATGGTCTTACCCGGCTCCACGCGATACTGCTTTCCCCCACTGCGAATTACGGCGTACATGCTGCCTCCTGAAGCTAGTGACAAACCCCAATTATACGGGCTACTCGCCGCCTCCGTCAACGAGCCAAAATGCCAACAGTGGCTTATTTTGATGCGTCACCGACCATGGATTTCGCCAAGGTAAGCGGTAAAATGGGCGCGATGCCAAACAAATCAAGCGCTTTTCTCTCTGTTACCCCAATGATTCCAACAGGCGGCAGCCTGGCTGACGCGCTGAGGTTCTACAAGGATGAGTTGGGCTTTTCCATCTTATGGCAAGCGGACAACGGGGCGGGAATCACCCGGGATTCCGTTTCTTTCAACCTCGTGGAGAACAATAATCGGGAGTGGATCGAAAATTCCAGTTACAGCATCGGCGTCTCGGACCTCGACGCGCTTTACGAGGAGTTCCGCAAAAGCAGCGCTCGCGTCGGCCCTCTCGAAGTAAAGGCGTGGGGCCGGCGGGAATTCCACATGATTGTGCCTTCAGGAGTTTGCTTCCAGTTCTATGCCCGCAGCGAATAGCGTTCTGGCCATTTCGTGCCAGAGAAAAATGGGGCGAGATTATCCGAGGGCTTTCACTCTGTGATAGCTTTCTAAGCCGCAAAGAAAGCTTTCTGCCTGAAGATGAGGTCAGAGGACTTCATGATAACCAAATGCGGATACCGTTGGCTGACGTCAGTTGTCCTTGCACTGACAATGCTGCTATCGGCCGCCAAAGGTCTGCCAGGGCAACAAACTTCCAACGCGCGAGCGCAAGAATCTGTCACCACCCCCAAGAAATATTCTTGGAAGCCCGAAGACGTCATATTTCAGGAGCTGGCTTCGGAATTTCTGATTTCGCCCGACAATAAATGGGTGGTTTGGGTAAAAAGCACCGGAGACAAAGAAAAAGACGAACGCGTCAGCAATTTATATCTTTCGAGTCTTACTGAGAAAAAAGAAATCGAGTTAACGCGCGGAGCAAACACGGTCTCGCAACCGCGCTGGTCGCCTTCGAGCGAAACCATCGCCTTTCTGAGCAACCGTCCGCTTCCAAAACCCAATCCAAACGCGGCACCCATGCAGATCTGGCTCCTCAGTGTCGCTGGCGGCGAACCATGGCCAGCCACAGACTTTGAGCGTCCCGTCCAACATTTCGAGTGGTTGAACGACGACACGATTCTGTTCAGCGCCGAAGAACAGCCTTCGCTTTTCGAACGTGAAACAAAAGAGCGCAAGGATGATTCGGACGTCGTGGACGATGGGGTGCACAAACCGCCGGTTCGCCTGTTTAAGCTTTCGGTGAAAGATAAAAAAGTCACGCGTCTGACCGAAAACAACGATTGGATTTTAGATTTCAAAGTTTCACGCGACAAAACGAAGGTCGTGTCAGTCGCCCGCCGCGAGTTAAGCTTTGCCTGGGACCAAAAAACTCCTCCGGCCACTTATGTCGTCGATCTTGCGAGCGGCAAAACGACTCAAATCTTTACGGAGGCCAGGATTCAGCCCGACGATTTCGAGTGGACACTCGACAGCTCGGGTTTTTATGTTGTCGCGCCGTATTCCACCGACAAGCAATTTCTAACCGCTACGGTGAAAAAGGTCTATTTCTACGATCTCGGCTCAGCAACCACCTCAGAAGTTAATCTGGACTGGGACCGCTCGCTGGATGGTTCGTTGCGCGCTACCAAGGACGGCTTTATCGCGTTACTTGCCGACGGCGTTTACACCAAACCGGTGCGCTACACACGCCACGGGGCCACGTGGTCTCGCAAATCGATCACCGGCGACACGCCCAGAAATTATTTTGATTTCGAACTTGGAGATGACGGCCGCACTCTTGTTTATCAATATTCCACCGCAAGTCTGCCCCCGCAGTGGTATCGTGCACGGCTCGATGGAACCAAGATTTCTGCTCCCGTGCAATTTACCGACTTGAATCCACAACTCAAGAATAAAACCATCGCGAAAACGGAGATCGTCCATTGGAAGGGCGCCGATGATGACGAAGTGGAGGGCATCCTCTACTATCCAAACGACTATCAGCGCGGGCAATCGTATCCGCTGATCGTCGCCACCCACGGCGGTCCCAATCTCGCCGACCGCGACAATTGGAGCGAACGCATGACTTACGCGCCGAATCTATTCACCGAGCGCGAAGCGTTCGTGCTGAAAACGAATTACCACGGAAGCGCCGATTACGGACTGAAGTGGGGGGAGTCCATCTGTTGCGGAAAATATTATGACCTGGAAGTTCCCGATATCGAGCGTGGCGTGGACTACTTGATCGGACGAGGCTTGGTCGATCCGGATAGAATCGGGGCCGCCGGCTGGTCCAACGGGTCAATTCTTTCGATCCAGCTCACTATAACGAATCCAGATCGCTACAAAGCGGCGGTCGTCGGCGCCGGTGACGTGGAATGGATCAGCGACTGGGCCAACGTGGACTTCGGCGAATCCTTCGACCACTATTATTTCGGCAAGACACCGCTGGAAGATCCCGAGCTGTACATCCAGAAATCTCCGCTCTTCAAAATGGACCGGGTGAAGACTCCCACGCTGATTTTCTTCGGCACCGATCGACCGGCAAGTTCCAACCGAGCAAGGCTGGTCGCATTACCGAGCGCTCTATTCCATCGGAAAAGCTCCCGTAAAGCTTGTGCTCTTCCCAGGTGAGGCGCATAACCCGAACAAGCTCATTCATCAACTTCGCAAATTGAACGAAGAGAGCGCTTGGTTCGACAAATATTTGTTCAATATCAATCCACCGGAAAACGAAGCGCTGAAAAAAGGGTCGCCGCTAGACGTCGCGCTGGAACGCCGTTCCGTGCAGAAAGTTGGCGCGCTCTACGGCGTGGCCTTTCGTCCGCCTTCCATCCCGGAAAATCCCGCGCCCGATATTTTGCTTCCTGAAACGGTAAAGCGCGGCGACATTGAAATTGGCCGCTTCGAGATCACTCGCGCGCAATTTGCCGCATTCGATAAGGACTATAAATTCGACACCGGCACAGAAAATTATCCTGCGAATGGAATTACATTCGAACAGGCGCAAGCGTACTGCAAATGGCTGAGCGAACTGACTGCGGAAACCTACCGCCTGCCAAAAGAAAACGAAGCGATTTCCTTGTATAAGGATCGTCCGGGCGAAAACACGCTCGACTACTGGGCGGGATATTCGTTGAATCCCGAAGACGCGCAGAAACTAGAAGAAGATATTAAAAAATTGCCGGGCGATGCGCCGCTTCTTCGCGAAGCCGGTAGTTTTGCTCCCGAAGGCGAGCCAGACGAAGAGGTGGTTTTTGATCTCGGCGGTAACGTTGCCGAGTGGGTGATATCTGCAAACGGATTGGGAAAAACTGTCGGCGGTAGCGCTGACCGTCCCGCAGATTCAAAAGCGCAATATCAAGCGGCTGATCCGGCTTATACCGGTTTTCGTGTGGTACATATCCCGCCGAAGTCAAATTAATCGCCGCTCAGAGCCCAGCGCGTGTCGCAGCTTCGCGCATAACAAACTAGCTGCAATACAATCCACAACCCGCACGCGCGCGAAAATCACGTGCTGCGTGTCTCATCCTTTTGCAGTCTCGGTGCATGCAAAGGCTGTTCTGCGCCGCCACGCTCGCTCCATTCTTCGCGCACGCGGTCGCGTTCGCTTTCCGTCAGTTGGAACCAGGACTCGGCTACATCGCGGACACGTTCCAGCGCAGCTTGAATTTCTTTTTGTTTTTGATGGACGGTGTCGCTATCAGCGTCCAGCGGCACGCGGATAGGCGGGGCTACAAACATCACTGCGCGGGAAAACGGATACGGAATCTGAAACAAATCCCACGAGTTTTTGAAGGTATGCGCTCTTTGCAATCCCACGTGGAAAACCGAGACCGGGCAACCCGTGCGGCGCGCCAGAATCACGGCTCCTGGCTTGGCAACATAGCGTGGTCCGCGTGGCCCGTCGATGGTCAGCGCCACATGCTTTCCTTCTTCCAACCGGCTGGCCATGATGGTTAGCCCTTCGATTGCACCGCGCGACGAGCTCCCCTGGGCGGTGCCGAATCCCAGGCGCTCGATGACACGCCGGGTCCACTGGCCGTCAAAATTCGCCGTGTTCAACACGATGATTCCACGATTCCGCCAAATCCAGATCGCGGTAAAAATGCAGCGGTGCCAAAACGCACCGATGGCAACCTCGCCCCCATCGCGAATCTGCACAGCATTTTGCACGCCGATAATTTCCACGCGCAACGTTGGACCGATCAGCCGTACGACGCCATAAACCAGCCTGGCAATGACCGGAATCTGCATTTGCCGCCAGCGCGACATTTCCGGCGGACGCGCATCGAATTTCTGATGACCACTTTGATCGACCGGCGGCGCGGCCGGATTCGCATCGTTTGCCACTGCGGTATATTATAGAACTTCAAGCCAATCCCGATGTATTCCCGCACAAAATCCGCGCACGGGCAGAACGCCGTTTTCACTACAGTTCGGCCGCATATTTTTGGTCCGCTCTCTCTTTCTCTGCTCGCGCGTCCGCTATTTGTTTTTATTCTCATGGTTTCGTGTGTGCACGTGGTGCGCGCACAGCAAAACGGTGCTGCGATTGGGAGCGTGGAAGGCAACGACATCTCGGTGGAGGGCGCTGGCGCAGCCGGAAATCCTGGTACGCCGAACGCAGGCGGGCAGTTGGCCAGTTTCCTGGTTGGAAACGGCAATGTAGTGACCGTGCATGTGGGGCAGGCGCGCATGACGCTAGCGGCAGGCGGGCAGGTAGATATTTGCGGGCCCGCGAAGTTTACCGTGCTCGAATCCGGTGGCGCGATTACTTTGGCGTTGAATTTTGGACGCATGCACGTGCAACTTCCCGCAACGACTTCGCTGCGGATCTACACTCCTACCATTATCGCTACGCCGCTCGATATCGGCGGAGCAGTTCGTGACATCAACGTTGGGCTGGATTTGAATGACTCGCTGTGCGTGGTTTCTACAGGTGGCGCTGTGCGACTGGAACAGCAGTTCAGCGGAGAAGGTTTGATCGTGCCGCAAGCAGGAGAATTTTTCCTGGAGGGAGGAAACCTGGTACCAGTCGTGGGGGCGCCGGGGAGCTGCGAATGCGTGGCGCAGCTGGCGCGGGTTGCTCCAGTCCCATCCACCGTTCCGGCTACGCCTCTGGCGCGATTCGAACCCTCGCGGCCGGAGATCGCGCAAAATATACCGCTCGTTCCGAGCGCCCCGCCAGTTGTGTCGCAGACGCAACCGCAAGTGGCGCCGATGAACGTTGCGGTGGCAGAACCGGACGCGCCCCGGTACAGAGTGGAGATTGGCGAACTCGGCCGCGCGAATGAAATGCATCCGGTGCCGTCCGCAACGAATTTCGCGCCGCCGCCCACTCCTCCGGAAGTGACCGTGCAGTACACCGTACTTACGCAGCCGTTTATGGTGTCGGTGACCCCGTCGCCGCTGCGGCCTGCGGAGCCTGCCGCGGATACAGCGCTGCTGGTTCGCGTCGCGCGCGTGGAACCGGAATACGAATTCACAGGCCACGTGGCGGCGCCGGAGTTTGCAGCCGACATGCGTCGGGCGCTGGGACAGACCCCTGTAGTTCCTCAGCCGCAACCGATACATGCGAACCCACCCGCGAAAAAGAAGCGCGGCTTTTGGGCCGGGTTAAAGAGCATCTTCGTGGGCAGCGACGAAACCCGCAAATAGTCCCGTTGCGTGGTCGGAGCAGCGGACCTCGTTGCAGGACGCGTTGATGACGGAACATGCGTCTCCGCGAACGATTCGCCGCAAGAGTAGATCCCAGTCCGGCCAAACTGCGGCCTCTGTCGGGACGACGACGTATTTCCCTTCATGGATGGAACTTACATGCCCTCGTAGTTGGGACCGCCGCCGCCCTCTGGCGGGACCCAATTAATGATCTGGTACGGGTCGGCTATGTCGCAGGTTTTGCAATGGACGCAATTTGCGGCGCTGATTTTCAACTTGGGCTCGCCTTTATCCAGTACCATTTCGTAAACGGCGGCCGGGCAAAAATATTGGCAAGGGTTGCCGTATTCGCGGACGCAGCGGTCGCCGCAAATATTCGGTTCGAGCACGATGAGATGGCAGGGCTGATCTTCCTCGTGGCGCGTGCCGGAATGATAGACGTCGGTGAGGCGATCGAAGGTGAGTTTGCCGTCGCCTTTGAAGCGGGTGGACTGATCGACAAGAGTGCGGTCGCGGTTTAGTTTTTCATATTCCTTGTAGCCTGCTTCTGTGTGCATCGGATCGACGAGGCCGCGGCCGCCGGTGATGAATTGGATTCCGGATTTTGCGAGACCGGTCCACAGGCCGCCGTGAAATGCCTGGTGGAAATTGCGGACTTCCCAGAGTTCTTTTTTGACCCAGCTATTGTCGAGCTTTGTCTGGTACGCCGATAAAGATTTCGCGGAAGTGTCACCGGAACAGAGCGCGTCGTAAATTGTTTCGGCAGCGAGCATGCCGCTTTTGATGGCGGTGTGAATTCCTTTCAGGCGCTGCGAATTGAGCAAGCTGGCGGAATCGCCGATGATCAGGCCGCCATCCATGTAGCTTCGGGGCATGGAATACCAGCCGCCGTAGGGGACTGTTTTCGCGCCGTAGCGAACGAGCTTGCCACCCTCCAGAATTTTTTTAATGTGCGGATGAGTCTTATATTGCTGAAAAGCTTCGTGCGGATCGAAGAGCGGATTGTGATACTCCAGGCTGATTACCATGCCGACGGAGACGCGATTGTCGCGCATGCCGTAAATCCAGCCGCCTCCGTACATGTCAGTGTGAAGCGGCCAGCCAAGAGTGTGCGCAACGAATCCTGTCTCGATGCGGCCGGGCTGCACGTCCCACAATTCCTTTATGCCGATGCCGTAAACCTGCGGGTTCAGGCCATCCAGTTTTAAGTTGTTGACGAGTTCTTTCGTGAGCGAGCCGCGCGGGCCTTCAGCGAGGACGGTGACTTTCGCGCGTAACTCGTAACCGGGCGTGTAGTTGTCTTTGGGCTTGCCGTTTTTATCCACGCCTTTGTCTTCGGTGAGGACGCCGGCGATGCCGGTCTTCCCGCTATCCGTTTCGTACAAAAGATTTCTGCCGGCAAATTGGGTGAAGAGATTTACACCCTTTTTTTCGACCAGGCCGCCGAGCCATTTCACGATTCTGTTGAGCGAGACGACATAGTTCCCGTGATTCTTGAAGGGCGGCGGAGTGATGGGAAGCTTCCAGGAAGCTTTTTCGGAGAAGTAGTAAACGGCGTCGCCGGTGACGGGCGTGTCGAGCGGGGCGGTTTTTTCGAAGTCAGGGACGAGTTCGCGTAGGGCGCGGGTGTCCATGATAGCGCCGGAAAGCTGGTGCGCTCCGACTTCGCGCGCTTTTTCCAGCACGTAAATATTTTCGGCGGAGAGCGCGGGGGATTTGTTCGCCTGGGTGTGCTGTTCGATTAAATTCGCGAGGTGAAGGGCGCATGCCAGTCCAGCCGGGCCGGCGCCGATGATCAGGACGTCTGCTTCGAGTTGTTCGCGCTCGGGAGGCATGGCGTCAGGAGATTCCTCGGCTTTTTGCCCCCGAAATTGGTGCGAAAAAGATTTCGGGAATTGGATCCATTTTGAGCGATTTTTGAAAATCTCTAATGTGCGTTCTGGCCTCGGTTAGACAGGGTTTAATTGTTTGTTTTCTATAACTTCTGCTTTTGGCCCAGTTTCGGTTAGAAGTGGGCGCCCACTTAGTCAAAAACCCGTCATTTTCCGCTGTCGGACGCACCATGTTTCGGGCGCCTGGAGCAGCAAAATCTCCCGAGGAAGAGGGCCCAGAATTCCGGTCGCTTTGGGTTGCGAAATTGCGTTCAGAGTAAAGTTCAGGCAGCGGGGAAGATCCTTCGAGGTACGGCTTTGCCGCGCTTTGTTGAAGGGCCCGAAACTGTTCTAATCGAATCACGCGGAACGGTAGCATTTTGTTTTGGGAAATTCAAGGAGTCGTGTGCGTGGATGGGCTAGTACCCTGGACACCATTGGGGCATTTTAGAACGGTGAAGACTCTTTGGATGTTGGCCGCGCTCTCACTCAGCGGCGCCGCTGGCCGTTTCGCTAAAGGCTGTCACGAATCTCTGAGCGGCCTGTCGGACTAACTCCCACTCCGGATCATCTAAAATGACGCGGAAATCTGCGTGTGGGGGAAGCTTATCGTAGTACTCGTCCAATTGGGATCTGAACTCATTCCAACACTGCATCTGGCTTCTACTGAAAGTTTTGCCGTACTCTTCGAAGAAAAGGTCCGGGCAGCTGTCGTCCATTAAGACAGCACAAATCTCGCTCGGGGTGGACACTCGAGGCCCGCCGGCAGGCCATGCGGGCCAAGCCTCTTCTTGAAACTCTTTACTTGCGATATCTCCGGCGGCATCCAATATCATGTCTAGCCGCTGTTTGTAGGATGGCACTGGCACAGCAACCTCTTTCAACTAAAAGTCTGCGCATTTTTCTTTCGCTCAAGCGAAGACGAATACGGATGATAGCACTGAGGTACATAGCGCTGAAGTGATTTGCCTCGACTGTCGCTCTAACCATGCGATGCTTCGGAAACGATGGTGTTCTGGGTTGTAAACCTGACGCTTCTTCGACCACAAGGTTGACCGTGTCTCAGCGGGCGCAGCATGCTGCGCCCCTACGGTCCAGCTAGCACAATGCGCTGAGTTCGGCGCGTTTGAGAATGATGCAGCATGCCCGGGCGAACGGGCTTATAAGCAGACGTCAAATTCCACATGGGACAATCATTTTTATTTTTCTGTGTCGGTGTGCCAGCCGGGGTTGGTCCATTGGCCGTTGCGTAGGACGAAAATTTCGGTGACGCGGCCGGAGGTGACCTCGCGCTTGCCGTCTTCTTCGGTTTCGTACAAATACTGGCTGTAGAAAATTGCGACATCGCCGAAGCGTTGAATTTCAGTGCGTGGAAATTCGAGGCGAATGAGCTTTCCGCCATGCGCATGGAAATTAGCAGCCGATTGAAGGATGTCTGCCTGGTTTCTCCAGCGTTCCTGGCCGGAGCCGATGACGATGGTGTCCGGGGGGACCATGACTTCAAGAGTCTTGGTGTCGTTAACGAACCAGGCGCGCCAGACCGCTTCACGCGCCTTGAGGAGTTCCGCCCGGTCGTCCGGGCGCGCGGCCAAACCCGATACCAGCAGTGTTGCAAGAGCACCAGCCATTGCTAAACGGATCCAAATTGTTCGTCGCATATTTCCTCCTAGAAATTCTTCTTTAGATTCAATTGAGTGAAATCACTGTCGCGATCGACAGCAGAAAATCTTTCGTCATTCATCGATATTTACGGGAGTAATTCCATTTGTGACAGCGGTCGAAGGCGCATCATGATCTGCCCTCCGAATTGGGCCACGGTACAGCGCCAGCAACAAGGCTCCGGCGGATGCGGAGAAGACTGAATAGTCCAGCGGAGATTTGAGGCCGAAGGAAATGGCCATGGCCGTTCCGAAAAGAAAAAGCAGAGCAGCAGAGCTGAAGGCTACCCAGCGTGTCCAAAGACCCAGGATCAAAAGGATGCCAAGCGAGAGTTCGGCAATCGTAGCTGCCCAGGCAAGAAACGGAATGACGGACTCGGGCATAAAGGAGTTCACTTCGGCGGTGTACTTTGTGAAGTTGGCAAAATTTCCCCAACCGCCATACTTGCCCCACAGACCGAAGCGGTCGGCAACGGCAGACAAGAACGCGACACCCAGGGCGATACGCGCGT
The DNA here is from genome assembly GCA_963838475.1 of uncultured Acidobacteriota bacterium. Classification (GTDB taxonomy): domain Bacteria; phylum Acidobacteriota; class Terriglobia; order Acidiferrales; family UBA7541; genus Palsa-295. Next base: position 968,038 of record CAWIRJ010000001.1, on the reverse strand, counting down.
AGAGAATTGCGAACCGTTCCAGCGTGATGGCGCGCGAGGTTTTCTCGTTGCGAGATGGGACCGTTTCTGCTGCGGTCTGCGATGAGTTGTGCATGATTATTTGCCTCCTGCACCTTTGGCTTCCGGCACTGGAGCGGTGAGCTCGGTATCACGGTCGCAAACGAAATAGGCCAGGAACTTTACGGGGAGCTTGTCACTCGCGTTGGCCGAGATCTGATGGACGCCGTTGGGAGGTTCGTAGAAACTCTCGCCGGGGTGGTAGATGGCTTCCGGCTGTCCTTTTACTTGGGAGCGATACGAGCCTTCGATGACATACACCATCACGGGGCAAGGATGAGTGTGAGGCGGATCGGATTTACCAGGGGCGTATGTGACTTCGACGACGGTGGCTTTGAGGCGGTCTCCGTCTAAATGCGGCAGAGCGTGGGAAAACGGGGCGCGGGGTTGATCGGTTGTGGCTTGAGGAGCTTCGGTATGTTGCCGCACGACGACGCGCGCCAGGGCCGCGGTGCTGGCTGCGATTATCGCGACGGACAGGATTCCCAGGGCGAGTTGGGCGCGTTTGGCGGTTCTGGTTAAGGACATTGAGGGCCTCCGTACTCGGGAAATTTAAAGCGGGAGTGGACCTGCCACAAGGTCCATTTATAGTATTCTTCCTGTACCACTTTCCATGCCGAAGAAAGCCACTTCTTTCGAGTTGATGCTTCCGCTGCGGGATTCGAAGACGCCGGCTTACCGCTGGCTGTACGCGGCCGTTCGCGGCGAAATTTTGGATGGCCGGTTACGTCCGGGGACGCGGCTGCCGGCCACGCGAGATCTGGCGGAGCGATACGGGCTGTCGCGGGGCACGATTGTGAGCGCATTTGAGCAGTTAAGGTCCGAAGGGTACGTGGAAGGCAGCGTGGGGTCGGGCACGTATGTAAGCAAAGTTTTGCCCGACGAATTGCTGCAAGTGCCACGCAAGGCCGGCGAGCAAGCGACACCGCAACGAAAACAGCGAAGAAAAATTTCGGACTATGGCAAGCGCGTGGAGTTGTTTCCGTCATACGAAATGCGACCTAGCCGAGCGTTCCGCGCAAACGTTCCGGCGCTGGAATTGTTTCCGACAAACTTGTGGGCGCAGATCACGGCTCGACGCTTTCGGCGGGCGTCGGCGAGTTTTCTGTTGGGTTGCCAACCGCTGGGATATTTCCCGCTGCGGGAAGCGGTAGGCGATTATCTGCGCACGTCGAGGGGAGTGAACTGCGTCGCGGAGCAGATAGCGATTGTGTCGGGAGTGCAGGAAGCGCTCGATCTGACGGCTCGGCTGTTCTTGAATCCCGGCGATCGAGTGTGCATGGAGAATCCGGGATTTCCCGGGGCGGCAATGGCGTTCGACGCGGTCGGCGCGAAAGTTTCTGCCGTGCATGTGGATGGCGAAGGCATGGAATTACCAGGGGCCGGATTGCGGGCGCGGTTGGTTTACATAACGCCGGGGCATCAGTTTCCTCTGGGAATTACGATGAGTTTGACGCGGAGGTTGGAGCTGCTGAAATGGGCTCGGAATTCCGGTGCGCTGATTTTTGAGGACGATTACGACAGCGAGTTTCGCTATTCGGGGCGGCCGGTTCCCGCGTTGCAAGGACTCGACCGCAGCGGGCTCGTACTTTTTGCGGGGAGCTTCAGCAAGGTTTTGTTCCCGTCGCTTCGGCTGGGATATTTGGTGATTCCTGCGGACCTGGTGAATCTTTTCTCGGCGATGATCTCGCTAACGACACGGCACGCGGCGCTGCCGGAGCAAGCGGTGCTGTGTGACTTTATCAGCGAGGGGCATTTCGGCAGGCATTTGCGGCGGATGAGGGAAGTGTACGCCGAGCGATTGTCGGCGCTGCTGCAGGGCGCTCGTGAAAAACTGGGGGGCTTGCTTGAAATTTCCGAGATTGAAGCCGGGCTGCAGACCGTAGGTTGGTTGTGCAAAGGAATTGATGGCGAATCGGCTACGAGGGCGGCGGCTGTGCGCGATGTGGAAATATTTCCGCTGAGCCGATACAGTCGAGGAAGGATTGCGCGGGAAGGATTACAGTTGGGATTTGCGGCGGTAGACGAGCGCGAAATCCGGCGCGGAGTTCAAGAGCTTGCGATTGCGCTAGAGGAAGACTTAAGACGGAAGACTTGAATACTTGCGAAGATCCGAGCACAGACGATGAAGCTGACGGCGCGACAATTTTGTATTACCGAAATTGTGTATTACTGAGTTGAGGAGAAGGTGTCGCAGGAGCTTGGGCTGCCCGAGGCGAAACCTTGCTTGAACCAGTAGGTGCGCTGGGCGGAGGTGCCGTGGGTGAATTTGTCGGGCATGACGCGGCCAGTTTCCATTTTTTGCAGATGGTCGTCGCCGACGGCGGCAGCGGCGTTCACGGCCGAGTCCACATCGCCCTTCTCCAGGAGGTCGCGCTGTTCGGTGGAGTTGGCCCAGACGCCTGCGTAGCAATCGGCTTGGAGTTCGACGCGGACGGAAATGGCGTTAGCCATTTTTGGATTTTGTTCGACTTCCTGGCGGACTTTTTGCTCGGTGCCGACGATTTTCTGCACATGATGGCCGATTTCGTGAGCAATTACGTACGCTTGCGCGAATTCGCCGCCAGCGCCCAACTGATTTTTTAGTTCATTGAAAAAGCTCAGGTCGAGATAAACCTTTTCATCGCCAGGACAATAGAAAGGGCCGGTGGCGGTCTGCGCGAGGCCGCAAGCGGAATCGATGCCGCCACGATAGAGAACGAGTTTTGCGTGACGATAATTGGGAATGATTTTGGTCCAAGTGGTCTGCACGTCGTCGAGGACGAAAGAGACGAATTGGACTTCGCGCTGTTCGTCGGCGCTTTGTTGGGGCGTGGCGGGCGCGCTCTGGGCGGATTCGGTGGTAGAGGAGCCGCCGAGGAAAGGCGTGAGCAGGTCGCGGTGAAAAATAAAACTTAAGACCAGCAGGATCAGAATGCCGCCGATACCGATGTGAACACCGCCAGGAAATCCTCCGCCGCCGCTGCTGGAGCGGTCGTCTTCTACATCACTACTAATTCCGCCTGGTGTCCAACGCATGAGAATCTCCTAGTAACGCACGCGGGTTAAGGCCACTCTACTATAAGGGTACAGCGAAACGCGGCAACCCTATTCTTCGCCCGGGATTGCGGTAGGTGTCGGCACTTTTCGATTTCAATAACGACCGGTTAAAGAGGGGCGAAACAAGTCTAAAGAAAGATACCGCTGAAAGCCGACGACGGAATGGTCATGGTGGGAGCGAGTACGAAAAAAATGGGCGGTATGTGGCGTTATCGTTGGCTCGTGTGGGTCGCCGGAGCGCTTGTGGTGATCGTGTGTGTGTTGGTGATCGTAGTGGCGATCAAGTCTCCTTTCACGGAGGGAAAGGTAGCGGCTAGCTTGGAGGAGACGGTTCGCGCCAACGTTTCGTTCGGGAAGTATCGTATGACTTATTTTCCGCATCCGGGTTGCGTGGCTGAGAATGTGACGTTCACGCGTTCGGGAGGTGCGAAAAATATTCCGCCGCTGGTGACAATCCAGAGGCTGGAGATTGAATCGCATTATACGGACATGATCGTGAGGCCGGGGTACGTCGCGCTAGTGAAAGTGAATGGACTGCGCGTGCAAATCCCGCCGCAGGGAACGAATGCGGGCAGCCCGACTTCGCCGCCAAGCGAGAGTACCAATGTGCGCGTGGGCGAAATAGTGGCGGACGGAGCGGTGCTGGAGATAGGACGATCAGGCGACACTCCGCCGCTCAAATTCGAAATGCACTCGCTGACAGTAAGGTCTTTTGCGCATAACAGCGAGTGGTCCTACCGGGTTTCGATGAAGAATGCGGAGCCGCCGGGAGAAATTATTTCGAAAGGAAAATTCGGGCCGTTGAATCTGGAGCAGTTGGAAACAACTCCGCTATCGGGTGATTACAAATTTCGGCAGGCGGATCTGAGCGTGTTCGACGGGATTGCAGGAACGCTATCGTCCACCGGCGAATTCGGCGGCAAGTTGGGTGAAGTCGTAGTTCGTGGGGCGCTCGATATACCCGATTTTGAAGTGGTGAGAAGCAAACACAAGGTGCATTTGACGTCACGGTTTAATGCAAATGTGAACGGGACGAATGGCGACGTCTTTTTGAAGCAAGTTGAAACTTCATTTTTGCAAACTTCGGTAGCGACTTCCGGGAGTGTGGCAAGCAAAGCGGGGCAAGACGGGAAAACAACTTCGGTGGATGTGGAAGTGAGCAACGGCAGGATCCAAGACTTGTTGGTGTTACTCGCGGCGACGAAGCATGCCCCGATGAATGGCACGACGAGTTTCAAAGCGCATGTGACGATATTGCCGCTGGGGCGCCCGTTTTTGAAAGAGCTGCTGATTCACGGAGATTTTGGGGTGGAAGAAGCTGCCTTTAGAAAACCGAGCAGGCAGGAACAGGTGGACGAGCTAAGCGAACGCGCTCGCGGAGAGAAAAAAGGTAAGGACAAAGATAAAGATCAGAGTAAAGAGCAGAGCAAACCCGACAGCAATGCGAAAGCCGACCCTGGCAGCGATGATCCAGAGAATATAGTGATGAATTTGCGCGGGCATTTAGAGCTGCGGGAAGGGGTAGCGAAGTTTTCGGAACTGACTTTTAATGTGCCGGGAGCGTCGGCGCGCATGAACGGAACCTATAACCTGGAAAATGAGCAAATCGATTTTCACGGAACATTAAAAACAGAAGCGGAGATTTCGCAAGATACTACCGGGATTAAATCAGCGCTGTTGAAGCCGCTAAATCCTTTGTTCAAAAGAAAGAAAGCGGGGGCGGACATTCCGGTGAAGATGACCGGAACATATCACGATCCGAAATTCGGATTCGATGTAGCCGGAGCGGTGAAGTAGGAGATTCAGCCGGATAAAGGCGGGGTTTCTACCTCGATTGCTTACACTGAATTAACCGGCATTATAACGGGACTCTTGTATAGCCTAAGCGGCGGCTTGCGGGTAGGCTTGCGACGCTTGTAAGTAACCGGGAGGACTTATGTTGGCCGCAATCGGCGCAGTACTACTCATTCTGTGGCTGTTGGGGTTTCTAGCATTTCACGTAACGGTCGGGTTCATTCACATACTTCTGGTGATCGGAATTATCATGATCATCATGCATTTCGTTCGCGGCAGCAGCCCGGCTTAAACACCCTGGGGTCGACTCGGCCAAGCTGAGCTTGGCGATTCGAGGGAAAGCCCGCGGACGCACATGCGTCAGCGGGCTTTCTTTATTTTGGTCCATCGCACGACCGCAACAATTATCCGGCGTCGTTCGAAATCACCAATCTGGGCGGTCTCTGTGAAAGCGCATTCGGATCGGACGCAGTTCCTCAGGCTGCCAACCGTGTTCCGGGCATTCCAATCGGAGGGGAAATCGCTGCGCCCCGGGCACGGGTTTCAATACCAGCGTGATGCCGCACTTTAGACAGATAGGTAAAGCTGTTAATTTCTCTGCCAACTTCAATCCTTGGCTATAGAGCTTTGATTGGAAACCTGCGCTCTTTATTCGCCCCCATTACTTTGCTTCATGTCCGAAAGTCTTGGATGCTACGTTCGCCTGTGCGGAGATCCACATCATCTACCTGCGAGAAAGACGTAGTTACGGGAGCGGGATCGCTGCTGGTGCGGGGGGATTGGTGTCCAGTGCCGCGGTTGGACGAATTATTGATAGAAAGGGTTTCGGGGACGGCAAGCCAAAGCAACGCGAATGCGGCCAATGCGATGGTGGCAAGGCCTAGAAACGAAGCTTGGTAACTGATGTGCTGGATGAGAACGCCGCCTATGGTTGTGCTCAAGGCCGCTCCGATGCCGACCATGGTGGCGAGCGCTCCCGCTGCCAGGTTAAATCTTCCGGTCCCGTTAGTGAGGTCTTTGATAACCAGGATGGAAACGATTCCAAAAATGGCGTTCGCTATTCCGTCGAGGGTTTGTATCGCAATCAAAGCCCAGGAGACATGGGTAAGAGTGTAGAGGAGTCCGCGGATTGGCAGTACACCATATCCCAGCATCAAGAGCGGCTTGCGTCCTTTTGCACCCGCTCGCGCGCCGATCCATACCGCCGAAATTGCAATCACGAGTTGGGTGACGATAATGCAAGCGGACATGAATGCCGCCGCGGCTCTGAGGTTTCCCTTGGAGAGCATTTCTCCAAGCTGGGGGAGCATGGCGGCATTGGCCAAGTGAAACAGAAAGGCGGTGAGCAGGAAGTAGAGAAGTGTGCGGTCTTTCAGAAGAGCGAGAAGGCCTTCGGGTTTGAGCCTGGTGTCACCCTCTTTGGCGCCGCGAGCGCGGGCGTAATCGATCTGCTTGGGATCGATTCCCAGAACTGAGAGCACAGCAGGTATCGCCATCAAGCCAGCAATAATGAAAATCGCACGATAGCCAAACTTGTAGCTGACATAAGCTATCAGAAGCGCAGTGAAAACATTCCCCGCAGAATTGAACGCCTGGTTTTTTCCGAATTGCCGGTCAAAGAGTTTGGCCCCCACGATACCGAGGGTGATAGCGGCGACGGTGGGCCCCAGAAACGGGGCGGCTCCTCCGATCAGAAAAAGCGCGGAATAAACGGAACGCGGGGTTGGATGAGCCATAAGCAGAATGGCACCGCAAACGAGCACACAAAGGCTTGCGACGATAAGCAGGCGTTTTCGTCGCACGGCGTCTACAACAGCGCCCGCTGGGGTCTGCATCGCAACCGTGGTGAGACCTCCGAACGTCAGTGCATAGCCCACGCTGCCAGGATTCCAGCCGAAAGACGCAAGATAGGCGGCGACGAACGGACCTAGTCCGGTTTGTACATCGGCGAGGAAGAAGTTCAACCATTCCAGGAAGTGCAAGCCGCTGCGCCTGCTGGGTACCGGGTTATTCAAGCTGATCCTCTGCTAGTAAAGCCAATAAGAATAGATGCGGAAGCAATGCTAGCGTGACCGACTATTCTTGGAAATCGGGTGCTGACGAAAACCGGTCGTGCGGCACAGCGTTGGGGGTTTCGCATCGATGAATCGAATGCGGCTGTGACCGTTAGGCGAAAAGAACGTGCCGGTTCGGCGTCGAGAGAGTGGTCAGTGATCTCTAATCTGAAGACCACTGACCATTGCCGGTTTACTCTGACATTTTCGCGACGTGCACATCGAACCCTGTTTTTGGCAGCAGCGATGTGAGGGCGAAGGCTTTGAAGCCGTTGCCATCGATCTCGGTATGACGGAAGACTCCAGGCTCGCTCTCGATGGTTTCACGGCGGCCTTGCATATCGTCGAGGAACGACTCTGCCTCAGACATGGTGGCCTTTCCACCCTTGGTTTGCGCCACTACGGCTTCTGACGCATACGAACGAACCAGCTTCGGCCAATATTTTTCAAGCAACTCAGTGCTGGCGAAAACATCGGCCCAGATAACGTGACCGTTCACCGCGACGACGACTCCGACCGCTTTACGATCGCGGAGCTGCTGGATCAGACCTTGGTAATCTCTTTCGATGGGCTTGGCGATTTTGTCCACTTCCTGCCTAACGGCGTTATTCTCCATCACGGCGGCGTATGAGCTCGTGGAGGCTATTCGATCAGCGGCTGCGGGCGCTGCTGCCTGCACCTCGACCGTAACCGACTGCTGTTCCTTTCTGACCTCAGCCCAGACTTGTGCCTGATCTTTGTCGCCCATCGCTTTGGCGCGCACCGAGGGTTGAGCCATCAGAGTAGAGGCGCTTGCTTTGGGACTGCCGACGGCAGCTCCGCCGGGATTCGCGGCGTAGGTCGCCCCTGACGCTCCGAAACTAGCGCTGGTTGCCACCCAGCGGCCCGGCTCCACGCAAAACACGCTGAGGTCCACAGGATCGCTTTCTGGTGGAATGATGCGATCCTTGCCGATGACGCGGTCCTGCTTGCCGCCGGCGACGATTTCACCAGCGAGAAGCAGTAGGGGACGTTTCGAGTTGTTTATTAGCACCAGGCGATTTACTTCCGCACTATCGTGCTGGATTGGGGGCATATTGTGCCGCCGGACCAGGCCGCGAACATTTCCGTACTCGGTGACCACCACGTCTCCGGAGCGCAAGCCTTCGTCGAGGGTAAGGAACTCGCCTGTAGGGTAGGACTTTGAAGCGACCACCGGAAACACGGTGAGACTACCGTTGCGAATCGGTTCCAGGACCTTGAGGCCAGAGTCGGAAAACTCCTGCCCGGCATGGGCCAAGCGCAGCTTCGCACAGAGTGTGGCTGCGACGAGCAACATTGCGATCACGGTGACGAATGATTTCGAACGTTTCGGATGCATAGATGTCCTCCCTTTGAGCGGACTGGTGCGTTGCGCCAGGAATAGTGTTCCCGCCGCGGCGAATTTCGCACCGCTCAACTCGACTTGGTAGAAGAACGAAAAGAAAAGCGGAGCTTGCAGACAAAATTCGCGTTACGAGCATCTGAGGAATTGATAGGATGAGCAGCAGTAGCCCGCGTGTTCTCTTTTTCTACGATATGAGCGCAACAATACAGATTTCGGGAGCTGTGCAATCGGCAGTGGCCGAGATGCTGACGGAGCTTTGCGCGAAAAGCGAGTGTGAGAAGTTCGGTCTGAGCTGCGAGAGCTTTGGCGCGATTCTGTGCGGCGTGGCCGCTAAATGCCTTCCCGAAGAAACGAATAAATCCGAGGTTTGCGCTTTCCTGCGAAGTCTGCGCGTGGACGAGCTTGGCCTCGCGCGAGCGTGTGCCGCCGGTGACAACTCGGCTTGGGAGATTTTCCTTACGCGCTACCGCGAAAAACTCTATCTGACGGCGCTGCGGATCGCGCGCGAGGAATCTGCCGCCCGCGACCTAGCTGACAGTCTATATGCGGAGTTGTACGGCACTATCTTGCGCGATGGCGCGCGCGTTTCAAAACTTGAATCATTTACAGGACGGGGATCGCTGGAAGGCTGGCTGCGCACCGTGCTGGCGCAGGAATATGTGAATCGATACCGCCGCGCCAAGCGGCTGGTGAGTTTGGACGAAGAGATAGAGGGCGGCGCGCAATTCGCAGCGCCAGAATCGGAAGTGGTATCGACCGTGGATGCGCGGTTGGAATCGTCAACTGATGCAGCTTTGGCGGCGCTTTCCAGCGAAGATCGTTTCGTGCTGGCCGCGTATTATCTGGATAGCCGCACGCTGGCGGATGTGGCGCGCATGCTGGGCGTTCACGAGTCCACGATCAGCCGCAAGCTGGACAAATTAGCTAAGTCGTTGCGCAAGAAAATTGTGGCAAACATGGTGCAGCGAGGCGTTGAGCGTCGCGCAGCCGAAGAGGCTCTGGAAGTGGATGTGCGCGACTTGCAAGTGAATATTCGGCGCAGTATGGGGCAAGAATCTCCGGCAGCAGCGTTCTCTGAGAAGGAGAAAGCGCTGAATTTTCAGGGAAAGATTGCGTCGCAGGCCAAGGGTTTAGAAGAGACCGAAATTTAAGCGTGTGAGGAGACGGTAGGAACCAGGAATGCAAGACGTACCCAAAATCGTGGTGAAGAGGTTGCAGGAAACAGCTGGGGCAGGAACTCATCCGGACGCGGACCTGCTTACGGCGTTTGCTGAGCGGTCACTCGGCGAAACCGAGCGAGGGCGGGTGATGGAGCATCTTTCACGTTGCAGCGATTGTCGTGAGGTGGTCGCGTTGGCGACTCTGCCTGCTACTGAAGTTGAGGCTGTGAACGTTTCCGGCGAGCCGACGCGCCGCGGTTGGTTTGGTTGGCCCGTGCTTCGATGGGTCGTCGTGGGAGCTGGCGTTGTTGCGATTGCTTCGGTCGGAACGCTGCAATATAAGCAGCGGCAGCGGAACGAGACTTTGTTTTCCAGTCTTACGTCGAGCAACGAAACGAGAGCCACGGCTGATGCGATTCCTACGCCGTCCGCAACTCCGGCTCCGGCTGCCCCTGAGATGAAAGAGTCTCTAGCGCCGACGGAGCAAAAACAAGCGGAAATACGAAAGAAAGCGCTCCCTAGCCGCACAGATAACTTGTTTGCGGACAGGTTGGCTGTGCCAGCGAATCCAGCCATGCCTAAAGCCCAGGCAATGCGAGGTATGGCTGCAGGAAGTGGGCCGCGTGGTGCTCTCGAGTTCACCAATAATGGCGCGGTTGTGGTTCCGAAGGCGGCGCCACCTTCTTCTTCAAGGGACGCTGTTGCCGTTAACGGTACCTTACAAAATGCGACGCCTGCGGAGACTGCAAAGCTCGCTCCAAGTTTAAGCGCCGGCCAGCCAAGTGCGGCCCCGTCTTCTGCACAGACGATCGAGGTGGAATCGCAGGGCGAGGCGGTTACAGCGACTACGGATAGCCAGGTTTCGGATCAGATTATTGAAAATAAGAAACAGCAGCCGTTGTCGTACGAATCTTCTCCAACTGTGGGTGTGGTGGCGTCCAAAGATGCCGCGACTGCGACAGAGGTAACCAGGATGTCGCTTGCGTCTTCGCGATGGAGCATCGGTGCGGATGGCGCGTTGTTGCGCTCTCTCGATGCGGGCAAGACTTGGCTTTATGTGAACGTGAACTCGGAGCCGCCAGCCAGCCGCTCAGCGGTAACAAGGACTGAGGACGCATACGAAAGCAATAAGAGCAAAGCTAAAGCACAGCTAAATATGAGATTCCGAGCCGTGGCAGCCGACGGAAGCGAAGTTTGGGCTGGCGGTTCAGCGGCGATGCTTTACCATTCGTCCGATTCCGGATCGCACTGGACGCGCTTGCTGCCGTCCTCGTCTGGCGTTACGTTGAGTGGCGACATCACGCGCATCGAATTTTCGGATGCGCAGCAGGTCAGGGTAGTAACCAGCGCAGGTGAAGTTTGGATCACGGCGGATAATGGCCACACTTGGCATCGGTAAATCGCGCGTGGTTTGACCTAAAGAAGCTTGGACAAGAAGCAAGGAAGAAGTATCGTATTATTGGAAGGTTAGAGGGGCCCGTAGCTCAATTGGTTAGAGCGTCCGGCTCATAATCGGTAGGTTCCTGGTTCAAGTCCAGGCGGGCCCACTAAAGACACATGCTCACTAGCATTCCAATCGGATGAAATCCGCCCCTGCCTTACGCTACATTTTCATTGCACCCACTTGTCCTACATCGACGGTTCGGAATTTTTTGGGTTAGACGCATTCTGTATTGTTTTGGGAATTCGGACACACCATGCGAACAAACTTGCAATGATTGTTGCCGCAGATTCTCAACGGCCGGGACTCCTGTATTATCGAATGCTGGTGACAACCAATAAAGAGGAGAACGATGCGGTATCGAGCACTTGGACGGACCGGCTGGCAAGTTTCGGACATTAGCTTCGGGGCGTGGGCAATCGGTGGCTCGTGGGGAAAAGTATCGGACGAGGAATCGCTGGCTACGCTGCATAAAGCGGTGGAATGCGGAGTGAATTTTATTGATACGGCGGACGTTTACGGGGACGGGCGCAGCGAAAGGCTCATCGCTAAATTCAAGAAGGAGCGCAAAGAAGAGATCTTCGTTGCAACCAAAGCAGGCCGGCGGCTTCCCAGGCAAACGGAAGCGGGGTACAGCCGAGAAAACCTGACGAACTGGGTGGAAGATAGTTTGCGAAATCTCTCGACCGATTGTCTGGATCTATTGCAGCTGCATTGCCCGCCGATGCAGTTGTACGAGCACGCTGAAGTTTTCGGAATCTTAGATGATTTGGCCAAGGCCGGGAAAATTCGTTACTACGGAGTCAGTGTCGAAAAGGTTGAGGAAGCATTGAAAGCTGTGCAGCATCCCAATGTACAGACGGTCCAAATCATCTTCAATTGTTTCCGGCAGCGTCCAGCGGAAGACTTCTTCGCGGAGGCCAAGCGGCGAAAAGTGGGAATTCTTGCGCGAGTACCGCTTGCCAGTGGATTGCTCACGGGAAAGTTCAATGCGGACTCGAAATTCCCAGCCGACGATCATCGGAATTTCAATCGCAACGGAGAATCGTTTGACGTAGGCGAGACTTTTTCGGGCGTGGACTTCAAGGCGGGGCTTGAGGCAGTGGAGAAATTACGGGGATTGTTGCCGGAAGGCGTTTCGATGAGCCAGTTCGCCTTGCGGTGGATCCTGATGTTCGATGCGGTTACCTGCGCCATTCCGGGTGGCAAGCGTCCTGAACAAGTTGCCGACAACTGCCGGGCCTCGGACTTACCAGTCTTAAGCGACGAATCAATGACCGATCTTAGAGACATTTACGACCAAGGCATCCGTCCTCTGATTAGCAACCGCTGGTGACCCCAAGCCGCGGGCCGACAATTTCGCGCCAATTGACAATATAGGATGCATTTGCGATAGTCTCAAAGCGGTTAGACGAATTTGCTTCGGCGCGGCAGTTGAGACGCGGGGGAAACGTGAGCGAAGGCAGCTTTCTCTTCCATTCGAACGAACTGCCATCCGGACAGAGCGGTGAGATCCTTCATTTTTCGCGACAGCAAGCCGGGTGGGAATGGATGAGTTTTTCTGTGCGACGCCTGCAGACGGGGGAAGAATTTAAAGCGCGCACGGAACACGAAGAAGCCGCACTGGTGCTGCTCGGTGGGACCTGCACGATTAGCTGGGAACGGAACACGAAGCGCATTGGAAAACGTAAGAATGTGTTCGACGGGTTTCCGTACACTTTATATCTGCCGCCGGGGAATGAGGTTACGTTTACGGCTGAAACGGTTTGCGAAATCGCGGAGTGCCGCGTGCCGTCAGAAGCCAAGCTCGCGCCGAAACTGATCACTCCGGCGGATGTCGTGAGTGGTTTGCGGGGCGGTGGAAATGCTTCGCGCCAAATCGTGGATATTATAGGACCTGCATTTCCCGCTGATAAGCTTATGGTAATTGAGGTCTACACGCCTGGTGGAAATTGGTCGAGCTATCCTCCACACAAGCACGACGTACATAATCCGCCGGGGGAAGTTGATCTGGACGAAATTTATTATTACCGCGTTCGACAGCCGGAGGGCTTTGCGATCCAGCATCTATATTCGGGAAAACACGGCGAAGATCAAATGCTGAAGACCAAAGACGGAGATACCGTGCTGGTGCACAGCGGTTTTCATCCGGTGGTAGCTGGCCCGGGCTACGATGTGTATTACCTGAATTTTCTTGCAGGATCTTCCCGAGCGTTGGCTGTTACAGAGGATCCGCAGCATGTTTGGATACGTTCCACGTGGAAGGATACTGACCCGCGCCTGCCACTTGTCAAAGAATAGTGGTTTGCCGTCCCAGGGAAAACTCATGCTGATACTCGGCCGCGGGAATGGCTCCGGATCCAGATTTCTAGTGCGGCACGGTGTTCGACGGACTCAACATTATAATCGCTTAGAACCGTCCTCCGTTATCCACCTAGTTTGGAGAAATCTAGACCCTCAGGCTTCTGATTGCGATCACGACTCCAAAAGTGCTGATAGTCTAACCTGCTCAGGTGGCTCTTCCGGTTCATCACAACTCTTTCTGGTCCCCACACCGCAAGGCTACGATACACTGCTGGCAAATACGCGATCGCAACGAAAAGGCACGGGCTAATGTCAGCACGTATGACCGCGGCGCAAGCTACCGTAAAGTTCCTCGGGAATCAATTCTCTACGCGAGACGGCAAGGAATATCAATTTTTTGCCGGATGCCTCGGAATCTTCGGACACGGAAATGTTGCGGGAATCGGGCAAGCGTTGGAGCAGGATGCCGGGCTGCGATACTACCTGTTTCGCAACGAGCAAGGGATGGTTCACGCGGCCTCGGGATTTGCGAAAACAAGCTTCCGGATGAGGACGCTAGTCTGCACAACTTCGATTGGCCCAGGGGCAACAAACATGGTGACGGGAGCGGCGGTGGCCACGGTGAACCGCTTGCCCGTTTTATTGCTGCCGGGAGATGTGTTTGCGCGGAGAAACGTCGCGCCCGTACTGCAACAAGTGGAATCTTCGATGACGCAGGATATTTCTGTGAACGATTGTTTCAAGCCGGTTTCGCGCTACTGGGACCGAATCGAGCGCCCGGAGCAATTGCTGACTTCTCTTCCAGAGGCGATGCGCGTGTTGACTTCTCCTGCGGACACCGGTGCGGCGACTATCAGTTTTCCCCAGGATGTGCAGGCGGAAGCTTTCGATTTTCCTGAAGAATTCTTCAGAAAAAGAGTCTGGGTTATCCCACGAGCACGTTGCGATCAGAATCTTTTGAACCAGGCGGCGGAGTGGGTTCGCGGGTCGAAGAATCCGCTAATTATCGTGGGCGGCGGTGTGCTTTATTCCGAGGCATCCGAGGCGCTTTCGAAATTTGCCAGTGCCACTGGCATTCCAGTGTGCGAAACGCAAGCAGGCAAGGGCTCGTTGCCGTTTGACCACGCGCGACAACTTGGAGCGGTGGGGGTAACAGGTACTCCAGGCGCTAACATTGTGGCTCGCGAAGCCGACTTGATTATTGGGATTGGCACGCGTTATAGCGATTTCACCACAGCTTCGAAAACTGCGTTTGAGAATCCTGCGGTGCGATTCATCAATATTAATGTCGCGGAATTCGACGCGTACAAGCATGCGGCGCTGCCGTTAACCGGCGATGCGCGAGTTACCATTGTCGAACTGCAGGACGCAGTGGGCAATTACCAAGTGGATCAAGCTTACCGGGACAAGATTCAGAGGCTGCGGGCACAGTGGGAGACAGAAGTTGACAAAATTTACGCACTGGCGAAAGAGCCTCCGATCGCGCAGGGAGAAGTGATTGGGATCGTGAACAATTTTCTGGAGGCGTCGGACATTGTGGTGTGTGCAGCCGGGAGCTTGCCGGGAGATTTGCACAAACTTTGGCGCACGCGGCAGCCCGGCGGCTATCACATGGAGTACGGATATTCGTGCATGGGGTACGAAATCGCCGGCGGCCTGGGCACGAAGATGGCTGCGCCGGAGCGGCAAGTGTACGTGCTGGTCGGCGACGGCTCGTATCTGATGATGGCGCAGGAAATTGTGACGTCGATACAAGAAGGCTACAAGATCAACATCGTACTGCTGGACAACCACGGTTTTTCAAGCATCGGTGGATTGAGCCGAGCATGTGGTAACGAGGGCATGGGCACCGACTATCGATATCGTCGCGGAGAAAAATATGACGGCGATATTTTACCGGTGGATTTCGCCGCCAACGCTGCGAGCCTCGGCGCATGGGCGACGCGGGCTCGAACGGCCGGAGACTTTAAGGCGGCATTAGCCGCCGGGAGAAAACAAGATCGGACGTCCGTAATTGTAATTGAGACTTCCTACGATCAGAGAGTGCCGGGCTACGAATCCTGGTGGGACGTTCCGATTGCAGAAGTTTCCGAGCGAGATGCGGTGAAAGCTGCACGGAAAGATTACGAAGAAAAGCGTAAGAAGGAGCGATTTTTCTTCTAGGCGCGACACTCTTTTAATTTACTTTTGACAGATACAGGGCACGCCGATTCTTAGGTTCCGGAACAAATGAGGTGAGGGTGGCAACATCCACTGAAGCCGTTCAAACGGGAGGGCCTGCGCAACCTCACCTGAAGCGCGTGTTGAGCCTGTGGGACCTAATCTATTACGGAGTCATTCTCACTTCACCTATCGCCGCAGTTCCTCTTTTTGGCGAAGGGCAAGTTCTCTCTCACGGCCACACGGTGGCGACGCTGCTGTTGGCCATGGTGGCGATGTCGGTAACGGCGGTCAGCTTTGGCCGCATGGCGAGTGTGTACCCGTCTTCGGGTTCGGTTTATACCTACATC
Organism: uncultured Acidobacteriota bacterium; assembly: GCA_963838475.1. Lineage (GTDB taxonomy): Bacteria > Acidobacteriota > Terriglobia > Acidiferrales > UBA7541 > Palsa-295. The sequence continues at coordinate 952,313 of CAWIRJ010000001.1, read as the reverse complement.
AGCCGCGAGCTGAATCCTCACCTGGGATTTGTCATTGGTTGGGCGATGTTTCTGGAATATTTATTTCAGCCGATTCAAAACGCGCTGTATGCGGTGCTCACTATTCAGCGGATGACGCCACGTATCCCGTTTGCGATTTTGGCCGCACTTGCCGTGGGGCTAATTACATTCATGACGGTGCAAGGGATTAAATTCACGGCGCGAACGAATGAAGTGTTGCTGGGCTTCATGATGCTGGTCACTACCGTATTCTTGGTGGAGGCGTTCCGCTACATCGTCTTGCACCACCGTTATACGGGATTGATGTCGATGCAGCCGATTTACAATCCGGCGACATTCAATTTACGGGCACTGGCGGCTGGGACGTCGCTAGCTGCGTTGGTGTTTATCGGCTTTGACGGTGTTTCGATTCTGGCGGAAGAAGTGAAGAATCCCAAACGCAACGTGCTGCTGGCTTCGGTCTGCGTAGTCTTGTTTACGGGTCTTTTCAGCGGTCTGCAGGTCTACATGGCACAGCGCGTTTGGCCGGATTACACCACGCTTCAAAATCCTGAGACGGCGTTTATGGATGTGGCGCAGATGGCCAGCGGTCCGTATCTATTTGCAGCGTATGGCGCCATGTTGCTGGTTTCCAGTATTGCGTGCGGGCTCGCTGGACACGTGGGTGCGTCGCGTCTGCTTTACAGCATGGGGCGAGACAACGTGTTGCCGCGAAAAATATTCGGCTATCTGAGCCCAAAGAAAAGCAATCCGATTTACAACGTCTGGATTATCGGGCTGCTCGCATATATCGGTGTGATCACGATTCCGTGGGAGCACGCGGCGGAAATCGTGACATTTGGAGCTTTACTCGCGTTCATGGGCGTGAATCTATCGGCGCTGAAGCATTTCTGGTTTTCGCGCGACGCGGTGGGGCATCGGAACTTTTTTTTGGATTGTTTTGTGCCGGGGTTCGGCATTGCTTTTTGTTTCGTATTGCTGATCAGCCTGCAGAGTTGGACGAAATATGCGGGTGTTACATGGCTGGTGGTGGGAATCCTTTACAGCGCTTACAAGACGCGCGGGTTCACGATGCGGCCGAAACTAATCGATTTCAGCGAATCGTGATCCTTACGACTTCTGAGAAGCGGCGGAGGCATTTGATTTCGAGATGCCGGCCGTCTCGAATGGGTCTCGCGATACTTGCAGGGCAAAACCGCAGGATTCACGAATGCGAAGTTCGGGCTGAAGCTTTTTGAGCACCGGCTTACTGCGATCGCCCTCGATGCGGCGAATCAGAAGTTCGGCGGCTTCGCTTCCGAGCTGGTGTTTGGGTAGCTCCACGGTGGTTAACTTCGGTCGGAAAACTCCCAGCCACGGATAATCGTCAAAGCTCACGAGGCCAAAATCTTCCGGGCAGCGTAAACCCATTTCTTCGGCCGCTTTTAGCAACCCGATGGTCATCAGATGATTGGCCACGTAAATTCCATCCGGACGGTGAGACAACAAGGCATGTCCGGCCCGAAAGCCGGAATCGATGCGGTAATCACCTTCGATTACCAATTTCGGATCGTAGGCGAGGCCTTCGGCTTTCAACGCGTCGCGAAAGCCTTCAAAGCGCGCCACAGCGTTGCTGACTTTTAAAGGGCCGCCGATTAATCCGATGCGTCGGCGCCCGGAACGCGCCAAGTGAGAGACGGCATCGCGCGCGCCCTGATAATCGTCCGTGACGACGGCGTCTTTAGTGAGTTTCGGATAAGTGCGCATCACCAAGACGAATGGAATGTTTACTTCCTTGATCATCTGGCGTAGCGAAGGGCGAAAATCCTCGGCTGCTTTGGTCAGCAGGATGCCGTCAACGCGTTTTGAGAGAAGTAATTCCACAGAGCGCTCTTCTTTGGCCAGAGTGTCGTCGCTGTTGCAGAGCAACAGGTTGTATCCGTGTTTTTGCGCGGCATCTTCGGCACCGCGAACAACCATAGGGAAAAACGGGTTGGCGATGTCCGGCACGATCATTCCGATGGTGTGAGTGCGCTGTTTAGCAAGACTGCGCGCGATCAGGTTGGGGCGGTAGTTGAGTTTGCGAATGGCGGCTTCGACACGATTGCGAAGCGTTTTGCCGACATGACTCTTTTTGTTGACGACTGCAGAGACGGTAAAGACGGAGACGCGGGACTCCCGGGCGACATCGTAGATACTCGCCGATTTGGAAGGCTTTTTGCGTTCGTCTTTTTTTGCCAAAGACATAATTCCGTTAAGCGTCCGGCGTTCAGTATCTGATGGTTACCGATTGCTGCGTTCTGGCCGCTTGATAAATCGCTTCCAGGATAATCATGTCCCGATGACCCTGGATGCCGTCCGATTCCACGGACTGGTTATTTTGTATGGCGCGGGCAAAAGTGTCCACTTCCGGCGCGAACTCGTCGGTGACTTTAAATTTCCTATGAATTCGGCGCTTGCCAATTTTTCCAGCGAGAATGCGGTCTTCGTCGAAAGGAAAAGCCGGACTCAACGAGAGCCATCCTTTTGTTCCCTGAATAAAAATGAAAGAGGACAAGACTGCATCGTACGACGAACTGCCTTGTACAACCAAGCCACTCGAAAATTGTAAACGGAACGAGATGCCTTGCTCCACGTCCCAGAATCTCACAGTGTCATGGACCCAGGACCTGGCGGTGGCTTCAACGGGGTCTTCCTCCACCAGCCAGCGAGTAGTATTCACGCAATAGACTCCTAAGTCCATTAGCGGGCCGCCGCCTGCCATTTTAGAGTCGAGCATCCAGGGTAACGAAAGATTTGGCAGATGCAATTCGCTGAAAGCGGTGTGAATCACATCGATGCGGCCGAGGTCACCGCTTTGAATCACTTGTTTTAAGTAAAGTGCGCTTGGCTCAAAGAATTTTCGATAGGCGGTCATCAGCAGCACGCCATTTTTTCTGCAAGCCTCTACCATCGCAGCGGAGTCAGCGAGCTTCGCAGCCAACGGCTTCTCACACAAGACGTGTTTGCCGGATTGGGAGGCCTGAATCGTCAGGCCGGCATGTGCACCCGGGGGAGTAGCGATGTACACGGCGGAAATCTCGGAATTCGCGAGACACGCGGCATATTGATCACTGCGATAGCGGTACTTAGCGCAGAATTTCGTTGCCAGTTGCGCAGTCTTTTTTTCGTCGCTACCGACAAGGGCGACCAGCTCAGCGCGTTTGCAATGTGCGAACGCCGGGAGGATGGAACTCTGGGCGATAGCGCCAAGGCCAACAACAGCAAAACCGACTTTTTTCTTTGCGATCATGGTTGGGAGCGGGCAAATGAGCTTGCCTAACTTTCGCGATCTGCACGGCCCAGCTTTTGGTTTCGTATAGCTTTGTGATCTAAACCGCGAAGCTCTTCGATGTTATTTAGAACTTTGTGGATGGCATCGGCGATTGCGTCCACGTCGGCGGTGCTGCCCAAGAAATTCTGATGGGGGAACCAAACCGCTTCGTGATAGGCGGCGCGATCGGCTTCGGGGCAGGAATACATGTTCCGCAAGTCCAGCGGCTTTTCGCGGCCCCAACTCAGGGCCGGAAAATCGGACGATTTGATGGGGAAAAGCGAGCTTTTATAAACGGGCTCGTAAAACAGGCCGTCACACGGTATGCCTTCGGTTTGCAGGGCGGCCACGAATGCCGCGCGCGGAATGTCTTTGACCTCATTTTCAAAATACTTAAATACGTAACCGTATGGCGCCAACCGGGTGATGCGTGGATCGGGTTTCAACAGGCCGATTCCCGGAGTATTTTGTAACCGCGTTTCGAAATGTTTCATATTTTTTTCGCGGATGGCGAACTGTTGAGGAAGGCGATCGAGTTGAGGGCCGAGGACAGCAGCTTGAAACTCGCCCAAACGATAATTGAAACCGATGATTCGGTGATGAAACTGGTCCGTAAGGCTGGCGCGTCCGGCGTTGATATAGCTTTGCACGAGCTCCATATATTCGAGATTGTTGGTAATGACCGCGCCGCCTTCTCCGGAAGTAATCAGTTTACTCGATTGAAAGCTGAACGCGCCGAGATCGCCCATGGAGCCGGCCCCTTTGCCCTTCCACATACCGCCGTGGGCATGCGCGCAATCTTCGACAACTTTCAAATTGTACTTTTTGGCGATGCGCAGGATTTCGTCGATATCTGCGAAGCGCATGCCGAGATGTACAGGGAGAATCGCTTTAGTCTTCGGAGTGATTGCCTTCTCAATTAACTTCGCGTCCAGACAGTAGGTGTCCGGATCCACGTCCACGAAGACCGGAACTGCGTTTACCAGGAGAACGGGACCGACCGTCCCTTCCCAGGTATAAGCTGGGACGATCACTTCGTCCCCGGGCTGAATGCCGACGGCGATTAGCGAGGCCTGAATAGCGACGGTGCCGGTATTGACGCACTGAGCGTATTTTGCGGTGTGAACTTCGGCGAATTTTTTCGCAAACATCGAGGCATGCTTGCCTGGGAACGGCTGCCCGCCCCACTTTGAGCTGGATAAAACGTCTTCAAGCGCAAGAGATTCTTCTTTGGTGGACATAGGCCACGGCGGGAACGGAATTTTTCGTAATGGCTCACCACCGGTAATTGCTAGTTTTCCCACGTGCCAGCCTCCAGTTTCATAATCGATAGAGATTTTTCTCCGCAGAATTTGAGACTTAAGCCGCGTCCGGATTCGGAATCAGGACATCGCGCACAACCGCATCCAGGTCATGGCAGGCAGTAATAAACTGGCGAAGTGTGCGGCGTGTGGGCCCGAAAGAATCAAATTCTTCTACGGTTAGACCGTTTTCGGTGTTCGCGCGGCGAAAATCCGCAAACTTTCTGGAAAGTTCCGCTTCAATCTCTGGTCGAACGGGCTCGTCGATGCGGGAGCGAACCTCGATGTCGCTGGCATTGAAGCGAAGCTGCCAGGAATAGGGCGGGGAGATAACCAGATCTCCTCCGACAAACTCACTCCAATGCATGTGGTTGCGAAATGCCGCGGAAAGTAATCGCGTTCGATATCCGCGTTCGCGGTAGAGACGATAGGCTTTCTTTAACACTGCGACGCCCGCCCATTCGAGGTACCCGGGATCGACCGCAATGTTGTCCTTTTCTACTAGAACTTTCAGCCAATCGTCCAAACGGCCGACCATGATGGTGCACACGGGTCCCATGGACGTGATTTCCTTGCCTTGGCCTTCGCGGCGTTTCAGGCCGCGCTCGACTGCTTCGCCGACAGCGAGGGCCTGAGGCAAGGTGAAGCTAACGGTCGCGTTGATGCTGATGCCGTGATATGTGGCTTCCTCGATTGCATCGATTCCGGCGGCTGTGGCTGGAATTTTTACGATCATGTTGGGAGCCAGTTTGCTGAATTCGACAGCTTGCTCAAAAATTGCCAACGAGTCCCGAAATAAGCGCGGGTCAGTTTGAATGGAGAGTCTTCCGTTCTTGCCGTGCTGCTGGCCAAAAATCGGTTGTAGCACTTTGGCTGCCTGCGCGGAAATTTCGCGGACCAGGTGCCAGGCAATCTGGTCTTCGGTAGCGGTAGGATATTCTTTGATCAAAGCCTGGATGCGAGGCTTCCATGTGGGCAATTCCTTTTTCAAAACTCCGAGCACGATAACTGGATTGCAGGTGGCTCCTACCGCGCCGTGTTCGATGGAGTATTTGAGCTCGTCAACGGATGCGGAGTCGTTCCAAAGGCTGGTGGGAGTGGTTTGCGTCATCTGATGCAGCGGGCTTTTGTACTTGGCGGCCGTTGGGTGAGTCATGAATTTCCCTCTTGGGCACAAATACACAATCGCCCACCGTGATTCGACGAAATGGAAATTGAGAATTTCATTTGGCTGTGGTTCTCGAGGCCGGGTTTGCGAGCTCCTGCGTGACTTCCACTGACCTCGATTCGCGATGCGATTTTTCAGCAGCGACGGCGATAGCCAAAGCCTTCAAGCCGTCTTTGCCGGATACATGGGGGGCGCGGCCGTCCAAAATATTTTTCACGAAATCTCGGACCTCTTCCAGGTAGGCGTCGGCAAAACGCGTGAGGAAATGATCTGCAAGGGCCTGTTCGCCCCCGCGAGCGGTGAGGAAAACCGCCGGCATTTTTTCGAAACTTCCGACGAAAATTGAGCCCTTGGATCCGACGATTTCCGTGCGCACGTCATAGCCGTACACGGCCTGCACGTAGGATTCGACATTCCCGATGGCGCCTTGTTTGAACTGCAGGTTAACGACGCTGGCGACAACGTCATCGTACTTCGCTACCTCCGGACGGATTGTGGTGGTGGTGAAGGCGTGAACATCGGTGACTTCGTCACCCATGAGCCAGCGAGCCAGGTCAAAATCGTGAATCGTGTTGTTGTAAAAGACCATTCCGTTCAACATCGATTGATACGCGGCAAGCGGCGGCTCGTCTTTATCGCGGCCGACAGATTTAAAGATCACGGGAATTCCAATTTCACCGGCTTCGATACGCTTCATCGCCGCGGCATAAGCGGGGTCGTAACGGCGCATAAAGCCAATTTGAAGGCGCGTACCAGCTTTTTCCACCGCTTCGAGAGCTGCATAAGCGTCGGCAAGATTCAACGCGAGCGGCTTCTCGCACAAAATGTCTTTTCCAGCGCGAGCGGCGATCTGAATGGCCTGAGCATGGAATTTATCAGGCGTGGCTATCAGGACAGCTTCGACCTGCTTGTTCTCCAGCATCGCTTCGAGGCTGCCGTAGGAGAATTCGATTTCGAGTTCGGTCGCTACCTGACGGGCGCGCTCTTGCGAAGCGTCGGCTATGGCGACGAGAGTCGCTTGCGGCACCAGGCGGCGAAGATTCTCCGCGTGGCGCTTGCCCATTTCTCCAACTCCAAGAATTCCAACTCCGAGCTTTTTCACTTAGCTCCCCTGAAAACATTTCGCGATCGCAAAAGTACAACATAACAATGTGACGCCGGATTCGTGACTAACGGGCTCCGGCGGCCAGTCCGAGATCCTTCACAACGCCTCGCAAATATCTCAAGCTAGCTGCGATGCTTTGCGCCGGCGGAATCGGAGTTGCGCCAAACTTGACGTCTTGTTCCACCACGGACCAACCCGAATATCCGTTTTTAACGAGGGTGCGAAAGAACGCCGGGAAATCAATATCGCCCTGGCCAATTACGGTGAAGACTTTATGTTCAATGGCTTCTTCAAAAGTCCATTTATTGCGGCGAGCTTCTTCCAGGACTTTCGTATCGCAGTCCTTGATGTGAACGAAGCGCAACTTATCTTTGTATTTCTCGGCTTCCTTCACTGAATCGCCGTGGCCGTAAACACAATGTCCGGTATCCAAGCAAAGGCCCACATTGGTGTGAGAAGTTGCGTCATAAAAAAGCTCGCACTCTTCAGGGGTTTCCACGTAAGTGGCGACGTGCGGATGAAACACCAGATCGAGTCCGAATTCATTGGCCACTTTTTCGGCATCGGCGACAATTTTCCCGATATGCTTCCACTGTTCAGCGGTCAGCGTGGGACAATCTTTATCGTAAACGCGCCCGGAAAATGCGTTTCGTTCTGGCGATTGATCGTCGGCCATCACAAGAAAAGGCGCTTTGAGTGCGGCGAGTAAACCTCCGACTTTGCGTATGCGCTCAATCACCGCTTTGCTCGCGCCCGGATCCGTCATTTTCACAGGGACGAAAGAAGCGAGCAGCTTTAATTTTCGGCGTTCGAGTTGTGGCTGAAGAATCTTGGCGTCAGTCGGAAAGAAACCATAGGGACCCAGTTCCGAGCCCGTGTATCCCGCTTCGACCATTTCGTCCAGCATGGTTTCGTAAGATTGCTCCCAGGAAGGTCCGGGATAATCGAGAACGCCCCAACTATCGGGCGCCGAAGCGAATTGAAATCGCGCGCTGCTCTCACTCATGCTTTGTCCTCTTTCGATGCGAATTGCGAATTTCCCTCAGATAGCGGAATCCTATTGCCACGGTTGCATAACAACTTTCATCGATTCAGCATCCATCGATTTATTCATAGCGGCTTGCACATCGCGCAGGCCGAACTTATGTGAAACGAATTCCCGCAGCGGATAATTCTTCATGTAACGAACCATTTGCCGCATGCTGGGTCCATAGGCAGCGGGCTCTTCGCCACCCACGCAGAGTATGCGCGCATTTTTTGCGCAAAGATGGCGATGCGGACTGATCGATACTTCGCCCAAATCGGAAAAGTTGCCGGCTTCCACCAACAAGCCGCCCACGCGCAACATCTCGAGCGCTTCGGGAATCGCTTGCGGGACTCCGGCGCATTCGATGACCGTATCCGCGCCGCGCCCGTTGGTCAGATCTCGCACGATTTTCAACCGGTCGTCTTTCAAGACTCTTCCAGCGTTCACGACATGATCCGCGCCCAACTTTTTCGCGAAATCCAGACGGTACTCCGAGAGATCGATCGCGATAATTGTGCCAGCGCCCAACATGCGAGCTTTCATCAGAAAGCACATGCCCAGCGGGCCTACGCCGAGAACTACGACAGTGTCGTCGAAAAGAAAAGACTCGCTTGGAAAAGACGACATCTGTTTCGCGCGATCCAACCCAACCGATACGGCAAATATTTCTGTCAGCACAGCAATCTCGGACGGCAACTCATCCGGAACCTTCACCAGGAAGCTTCCTGGGACGACGTACAGATATTGAGCCCATCCGCCAAAAAGATGTGGGGGATTTTTGGCGCTCAAGTTATTGCCATAATCTGTCGTGTTCTCGCAACAGTAGTACGGAAAATCGTGCCGGCAGTAGTAGCACTGGCCGCAGGACACATTCGCGCCGACGACGACCCGATCTCCTACATGTAGCGGTAATCCCTCGAAGTCGGTGTAGTTTCCATTTCCCCCAATCGCGGCGATCGTTCCGACATTTTCGTGGCCTTGAATGATCGGGAATTCCAGTTTCCGGCCGCCATACTGTGTGGTGTAACCCTGAAACGTGTGCTTGTCCGTTCCGCAGATGCCGGACATTTCCATTTTGACGACAACACAATCCGCAGCAGGTTCCGGCAGGGGATACTCTCGAATCTCGTAGTGCCCGGGCTTTATGAGTGTTGCCGCGAGCACGCCTTGGGCCGCCATGGATGTGTACTCTTTGCAGTCCCCGCATTCCTGCACGGACAATCGGCCATTTCCGACGAAGCTTGCAAAGCCCTCCGCTCCTAGTCTGATCGGTAGGCCCGTCGCTGCTCAAGGTGTAGCTTCCTTCTGTTCCGCCTAAAAAAACAATTTCAAAGAAAGCTGGCCAATGCGCCCTGGCAGAGTTCCAGGAACCTGGCCGAAAGATGAAGATGTCGCCATACCTGCTGCGTTGAAACCCGTAATCCCGCTCGGTGTTAGGAACTGAGCGTGATTGAAGAGGTTAAAAAATTCACCACGGAATTGCAGACTGAAGCGTTCGTTGATTTGAGTGTCCTTAAGGAGGGCAAAATCCCAGTTGTTGATTCCTGGACCGTGGAAATACCGGCGCCGGGCGTCACCCTCACTACCCAACGCTGACGGTCCAAATGCTGCCGGACTAAAGTACTGGCCTCCTGTTTTCCGCGGGTCTGAAATATTTAGCGGCCCGACGATATTGGGAGTGTCTACCGGAAGAATAATCGGACCGCCGAAAGATGTCCCCAATAAGGATTGATCACCTGTTTCAACCAAGGTAACGGGAAGGCCAGTGGCAAATTTTGTAATTCCACTAATAGCCCACCCATTCGTGAGAGGCTTTGGCCCTCCCAACTTGTCAACAGGCAAGCGGTAGCTGTAGCTCGCAACAAAATTGTGGGTGCTGTCGAAAGCTGACAGACCGCGGCTCAGCCGGTGGTTGTAGGGATTGATTTGCTCGCCATAACCGGAGGAATCGTCAAACGACTTGCTAAAGGTATAGCCAATCAGGGTCTGTAGGCGACCGCTGGTATGTCGATAGTTAATCTGAGCGGAATTGTAAGACGAAGCACCCGCAGTAATGAAATAAGAGTCGTTGCCAATCGGAACGATTGGCGTGCCATTAGGGAGTACAACTCCTGGAAACGTTGGTCGCGTGCCGATTACCAGTGATCCATCGGCCCTTGTATAAACGTTGTTTTCGCCACTGGGCCCGCAAGTGGGAGTGCCGGGAAGAACCTCGCTTTTCATGCTTACACTTAGACACAAGGCGGGGTCGCCCGGATTCGCAGATATAGAAGAAAGCAGCCGATGACCCTGGGTCCCCACATAACTCACGGTTAGCAAGTCTGATCGAGTTATTTGATGTTCGATGGAGAGTTCGTATTCTTCTGCATAAGGCAGACGATTCTTGTTGTAAAAAGCCGGCGAACTGCCGATCGTACCGAAAGCATTGTAGAACTCAGTCAGGTTGTCGTAGGGAGGACCCGCTCGCAGGATGCGAGGCGGAGAAGTGTTTCGGAGGCGGATTTACCGGGAAAAGGTTCGTGCAGGGAGCGGGGACGCAGGTTCCGGCTGCTCGCGGTATGAAAGGCGACGCGAAAGTCGGCTCCCCAGGACCACTGTAATTGCCGAATGGAGCGTCTCCGATTTCGTTAAAGTCTGTGGCGCCTTCAAAGGTGTTATAGAAGATGCCATAAGCGACACGGATGCTTGTAGAACCGGGGCTACCCAGGATTTTGCCAAGCCAGCCGTCATGCTCTCCAAATGAATAGGCAAGTCCCAGTCGTGGAGCGAAGTTATTCCAGCGGGTAGGCGCAAGCGTACTAGGAACGCCTGGATCACCCGGGAAAACCCAGCCCAGTGGCGAGCCTGGGAAGACCACAGATTGCTCGCCAGGAATCAGCGTCTGAAATTGGCCGTACTTTACGGCAAACGGCGAGCTGACGTCGTAGCGAAGACCATAATTGAACGTCAGATTCGATTTGACGCGCCAGCTATCCTGGGCGTACAGGCCGAAATAGAAGTTGTGCCCGTACGAGGGATACGACTGGCCCTGAACATACTGGCTGGGTGCGCCCAAGAGGAAATCGGCAAAATCACTTCCTGTTTCGCTTGAACAGCCTGAAACTGAAATTGCTCCCGAAGAAGAAATTGCCATTGGAAACGTTGTCAATCAGGTCTTCTTCGAGCTGGTCGTAGTGATACTGGCCTCCGAATTTCAGCGAGTGGGTACCGATGATTTTGCTGTAATTGTCCAATACCTGGTAGATGTTTTCGATGAGACCATTCGGACGGCTGGGTACTCCGATGACAAAATCGTTGAAATCAACTTCTGGAACACCTTCGAGCGAGGGTACTAATGGAAGGATGCCGGGGGCGCCGTTCGCACCGGAGGCGAACCCCAAAGAAGAGAGAGTGACTCCCTTTCCGCCGGATGGCTGGTTGAAGAGTGTATCCAAGCGGAAATAACCCCACGCGAAATTCGTTCACTGACGCAGAACTAAATGTTTTGGTGTCTCCAAGGTTGACATTGTAGGTCTGGCCCTTTCCATCCACAGCGAACCCAGGATACAGCGGCGCATTCGACGGCCAATACGGATCAATCCTGTTATAACGGTCCCAATAAAAGTAAGCCGTCAGGAGCCCGAAGTCTGTGTTCGCGTCGCCTCGTCCGCTAAATTTGTTGTCACTAAGATTTGTTGCACCTGAATTCGTTGTGTAGGTCGGCAGGCCTGTCTGCGCGTCAACTCCGTTCGCCGGCAGAATGTATGGCAGAAGGTTAGTCGCGATTGGGCTAAATCCCGTGGGCGATAGCATCGCATTTGGGAAAACACACTGGGCTGAAGTGACGCATGGCGTGGGACTTGTAAAGTAATAGGGTTCGCCGCTCGTCACCGGATAACCAAGTTGAGTGGTTAGTTGGTTAGCCCATGCGGTTCCATTCACAAAGGTAGCTGGTGCGCCAGTTGCAGTAACGAAACTACTCGCCACAGATGAGAGATTTCCGCCTTCCAATGCCGCAGTCGGCGCTCCGATAATGCGCTGGGTCTGTCCCTGTATTACTCGGTTTCCCTGATAATCACCGAAGAAAAATATTTTGTCCTTTTTGATCGGGCCGCCGAATGTGCCGCCGAATTGATTTTGGTGATAGGCGCCACGCTGTCCTTTATCAAAATAGTTCGCGGCGTCGAAATCGGTATTTCGCAAGAATTCGAAAAGATTGCCATGGTATTCGTTCGTCCCGGACTTGGTGACTACGTTGATCTGGCCGCCGGAATAGTTGCCGTACTCCGCGTCCGCGTTGTTCGTTAGAATACGAAACTCCGCGAGAGAATCGAGATTGGGTATTGCCCCAGCGCCGGAGTACCCTGTTTCCTGCACCAATATCCCATTCAGAATAAAACCGTTGGCCGCCTCGCGCATTCCGTTCACAGAAACCGCGCCGGAATTCAAATCGCCGGATACTAATGGAACGGCAAAGCCAGCGGATATGAACGGACCCGCGAAGGCTCCGGTCATTTGTGAGGCCGTCTGCGCGACGCCAGGCTGCAAACTCAGAAGATCGGTATAGCTACGGGTGACCAACGGCACATCGGTCATCTCTTTCCCTGTGATGACCTCTCCCATCTGTGTGCTTTCCGTGTCCACGTGTAGAGCGGAGCTTAAGACTTCAACTTTTTCCGAGGCTTGCCCGACTTGCAACGCTACGTCAATGACCAAGGCGTCGTTCACATTCAGCACAATTCCGGTCTGAACGTACGATTTGAATCCAGCCTGCGTTACGGTAATCGAATACTTTCCGAGGGGAAGATCTTGGAATGAATAAAAGCCTTGGGCATTGGTGGTGCCCGTAGTGGTCACCGCCGTATCCAGGTTGGTGGCGACAACCGTGGCGCCAGCGATCACTGCGCCGCTGGGATCGGTGACGGTCCCGGATATGCTGGCCGTAGTTCCGGCAATCAGTCTACCGGCGGGAAACAATGCGAGCGCAAACGCAAGAATGCCCAAACACTTGGCCAACCGTGAAATTCTCATCACACCCCCCGATTTTTACAAGCGTTAGATTTTTTTTCGCCCCGGCACGAATCGCTTCCTTTGAATAACGCTTCCACCGTTTTGCAGAAATGCTCTAAGCGACGAAATAGACTTGCTTCTAACCGCTTATAGTCTTGGAGAGGCTTATAATGTAGGGATAATCCTTTGTCAAGATGTTTCGAGGTCGTGGGGACCGTGAGAGTATTCGATGGAAGCTAGGTAAATGCGAAGGAACCCATTGTTTTATTTGAATCACCAGATTCGAACGCTAGGTATGAGCCATAGTTATCGCGCACTTGAGCCCCTTCTGCTTTATTACATTTTGGCGATCCTACAATTATCGGTCTTGAAGTAGATTATTGCCTCAAGGGAAAGTTATAGGCGGCGTGACAAAATAATAGCTTGGCCTTGAAGGTTGACTTCCCTGATAACCGTTTAGACGAGCTCGTAACACTTCTCTCCGCACTTGAGTGAGGACAGCGCATTACTTGCTCTACTTCTGTAAGCCGGCGGTGGCGTTTAGGATGATGTGCAACGGAGCCACATGCGCGGGCTTGGCGTAGCGATTCACGAGAAAACGCTGGCCGTCTTTGGTAACGTCATACGAGAACAGATCCGTGGAAGAAACCGGGGCTCGAAATTGAGTGCGAAACAACGGAGTTGGGTTACCTGCGGTGAAGTTTCCTTCGCTACTGACTGGGACCGCGGTCAGCATACTGCCGGGTGCGATGTAGAAAATCTCCTTGCCGTCGCCGCGCCAGCGAGGCTCGGTGCCGCCCCCTCGAGATACCTGCCACTTCCCGGCTGCGGCGGGATAGGTAGTGACGTAGATCTCCCAATCGCCCGATTCATTCGACGCATAGGCCACCCACTTGCCATCGGGAGAAATCTGACCGTTTGTCTCGCTGGTCTTGGTGGTAAGAAATGGCGTCAGTTTGGAGCCCGATGCGGATAGCAGCACGAGCTGTGATCCCCCCGTGCCGGGCTGTAGGGTGCAGAGAAGTTCCTTATTGTCGAGTGACCAGGAGTTCGGAGTGATGTCATCACTGACATGGCCACTGTCTTTAACAGAAAAAACAGATCTGGCGGGCTGCAACCCGTGCGCCTGTTTGACAAAAACGTTCGTATCGGTCGCTTGTAGAGAGCGGTAAGCGATTAGCGATCCGTCACGGGACCAAACACCTCCCACATCTTCCGCGTTGTCGAAGGTAAAGCGCGAATGGGTGCCATGCTTCACGTCGTTCAGCCAGACATTGACGCTGGTCGCTTTTGCGTCGGCCATGTCCATGGCCAGCCAGCTATCGTCGGGCGACAAGGTGGGATTTGAGAGAACTCCGTTATCAGCGACAGTGCCCAATTCTTTCCCGGCTCGGTCATACCAAGTGAAGACTGAAACGACCCCGCCGATATTCGGGTTGTAAACTACGGTTCCGTTTTCTGCCACGGAGAACGCGCCCCAGAAGATGGACGGCTGGAAACCAACCAGATCAGCGACGACGGTAGGATCGCTCGCCACCGCTCCCTTAGCGGCGTCCAGCGAAGTTACACGCAGCGATTTTTTTTCATCCAGGTAAAACAAGTAGCCGTTTGCGTAACCCGGGTTCGAGTGGCCCAAAGGCTCCACCCTCTTGACCTCGCCCGCGAGTGTGCCGAGGTAGATCCCAAAATTCTGGTCGTTCATGCTGTTATTGCTGGTGAAAGTCAGAGTCGAAAAGAGCAGGTGTTCGCCATCGGGCAAAAAGACGGGCCAGCGATGGGAAATAATTTTTGTACCGTCGAATGCCTTTTCGGTGAGCGGAGTGAGATTGCTGCCATCCGCGTTCATTTTCCATAACCAGCCGGACGCTTGAGGGGCGAAGACAATGACACCGCGGCGACTCCAGGTGCCACCCCGGCCGGTTGTCGCAGTGGCCAGCACTTGCGGAGTTCCCCCGGAGATCGCAACTTTTTTCAATTTGCCATCGGCAAAAAATCCTACGTAGGCGTCATCGGGCGACCAAAACGGATAGCTGGCGCCATCGGTACCTGGCAGCGCTGTTACCGTTGAGGAACCGATCCGCTCCACGCTCACTTTGTTGGCGCCCGAAACCGAGTCCGGCGAGACGAATGCCAGCATGCGGCCATCCGCCGAAAGCGCCAAATGGCTCATTTCTTCCTGAAGGGGGATGGAAAATTCGAGGCGCTCCGCCGAGGCGGGCTGTGGCCTGAGTAGATAGGCGAGCGCACCTACCGCGAGAGCGGTGCACACGACGGAAGCCAGGACAATGCTCAAGGTTTTGCGCCGTGATGAGGGCCTTTCGACCGCGGCCGCTGGCTGCGCCACTTGCGAAATGCCGCTGGATTCGCGAATCCAGTCGAATTCCAGCTTCAAGTCATGCGCGCTTTGCGAGCGATCGTCGGGATCTTTCGCCAGACATGCTTTCACGATGTGCTCGAGTCCCGGCGGCGTCAGCGGCTGAAGTTCGCGCATCGGCCGAGGTTCCTCTTTTAGAATGGAGGCGATCAAGCTGGCATGACTCTTGGCTTCGAACGCCTTACTGCCGGTGGCCATTTCGTACAGCATCGCGCCGAAAGAAAAAATATCGCTGCGCGCGTCGACCGTTTTGCCTTCCAGCTGTTCCGGCGACATGTATTGCATGGTGCCGACGATGGATCCCTGAACCGTGAGCGGACGGCTCATGGTCGGTGAAGAATCAATGTCTCCCTGGAAGATCTCCTCGCCTTTTGCCAAACCAAAATCGAGCAACTTCGCGCCCGTCTTGGTAAGCATCACGTTGGCAGGCTTCAGGTCGCGATGCACGATGCCTTGACGGTGGGCTTTATCCAAAGCGTCGGCGATCTGCGACGCGTATCGCAACAGCTCGGCAGTGGGCAACGGGCCTTTCGCGATACGTGCGGCGAGCGTCTCGCCCTCGAGATATTCCATCACCAGGTACTCGATGCCGTCCTGATGGCCGACGTCAAAGAGCACACAAATGTGGGGATGGCTGAGGCTGGAGACGGCGCGCGCCTCGCGTTCGAAACGCTGCCGAATTTCCGGCGTGTCAGCTATGCCTTGCGTCAGAGTTTTGATGGCAACAGTGCGGTCCAGGCGCGTATCTCGCGCGCGATACACTTCACCCATACCTCCCGCGCCTAGGAGCGATTCAATTTGGTAGGGACCAAGTTTCGTGCCGGAAGTGAGAGCCATTCGTGCGCGCGATTATACCCCGGCGCGTCAATTTGTAGCGGATGCAACTGTTGCCAACGAATTGCCGGCTCTTTGAATTTTTTGAGGGTACGCGGCAAGAGTGGTGGTGAGAACTATTTGTTCCGCTGCTGATCAGCGCGCGTGTTTGGCGGGGTCGCGGAGGGCTTCGGCTAAGTCGGTTAGAAATTGCGCGGCGCGGGCGCCGTCAATGACGCGGTGGTCGCAAGAAAGCGTTAAAGCCATGATCGGGCGAATGGCCGGTTGGCCGGCGACGGGGACCACTCGATCGGAGATGCTTCCTACCGCGAGGATGGCCGCTTGCGGCGGCACGATAATCGCGCTGAAAGCGTCCACTTGATACATACCGAGATTGCTGATCGTAAACGTGCCGCCTACGATGTCTTCCGGCCGGAGGTGGCCGGCTTTGGCGCGCTCGGCGAGTCCCTGGCGTTGAACTGCAATTTGGCGGAGCTCAAGGCGGTCGGCATTTTGTATGACGCCGGTTACGACGCCGTCGTTCACGGCTATGGCGAGCGCGATGTTTACTTCTTTATTCGGACGAATTCCAGTGCCGACCCAACTGGAATTTATTCGCGGATGTTTCAGAAGAACTCGGGCGATGAGCGCAATGAGCAAGTCGGTGTGAGTAACACGGATGGCATCTTTTTTGTCCGCGGACGCTCTGGCTTTTTCTAGGGTTTGGACGAGCGGGCCTGCGTCGATTTCGCGAAGGACGAAAAAATGAGGGACTGTAGTCCAACTTTGCGTAGTTCGTTCAGCCATCAAGCGCGCGACGGCGGCTAAACTTTTGAGCTCACCCGAAGAAGTCCCTTCGTTGGAAGTGGATTCGGCCAAAGCGAGGATATCGGAAGCGAGGATCTCGCCGCCGGGACCTGTGCCGTGGACACGCGCGACATCAATATTGTGTTCGCGGGCGAGCCGGCGCGCTTTGGGTGAGATTTTCGCGCCCCAAGCGGCTGATTCTGGAGCGACGGGAGCAAGCTGCGCGCGCTGGGTTCGCGCTGGCGTAGCGGATTTTACGGAATCTCTCGGAGCTTCTTCTTGCGGGGGAGCTTCACCTGGAGAAATAATCCAAGCAATTGTTTTCCCTACCGGGATGATGTCGCCTGCAACAGCTTTTACTCCGGCGAGGATGCCATCGGCTGTGGCTTCAATTTCAACGACAGCCTTGTCTGTTTCCACTTCCAGCAGAACCTCGCCCTTGGCGACCGGCTCGCCTTCGTCTTTTCGCCAAGCGACAAGCTTGCCGGTTTCTTGCGTCAGTTCCAGAGCGGGCATCACGACGCTGATGGCCATTGGGCACGGTGAGGCGGAGAAACGACCTCAGTCTGAGACTCCTACGCGTTCCGTTTTCGCGCTGGCTTCTACCATATCAACTACTCGCTGGCTAGGAGCAGCCTCCGTTTCGCGCGCGGTGGCGAGTGGTCCATTCACTGTGAAGTAGTGCGCGCCGGCCACGAGCAATTCTTCCGCCGGAAATCGCGTGATTACTTCGTGACCCGTTTCCGTGACCACAATTTCTTCTTCGATGCGTGCCGCACTCCAGCCGTCGGTAGATGGCCAGAATGTTTCCAGCGCGAAAACCATGCCCGGCTTGATTTCATACGGATGATCCAGCGAGACGAGCCGGCTAATCACCGGCTTCTCCCAAATTGCCAAGCCGATGCCGTGGCCGTACTGCAAAGCGAACGCAGCTTCTTCATTCGGAAAGCCGAATTCCTGGGCTTTGGGCCACAGCGATGCAATTTCTCCGGTGGTCCGTCCCGGGCGCACGAGGGAGATTGCAGCGTCCAGATATTCGCGACAGCGTTTGTAAGCATCGATCATGGCGTGCGATGCATAGCCGATGGTGAAGCAGCGGTAGTAGCAAGTGCGGTAGCCCATGTAGGAATGCAAGATGTCGTAGTAAACAGGGTCGCCGGGACGCAGAACGCGATCGGAGAAAACGTGCGGGTGCGGATTGCAGCGCTCACCAGAAATTGCGTTTACCGCTTCGACGTACTCGGAGCCGAGATCGTAAAGGACCTTGCTGACGAGTCCAACCGCCTGGTTCTCACTCATACCCGGCTTCATGGCTCGATACAGTTCGTCGTAAGCGGCGTCCACCATCATCGCCGAGGTATTCAGCAGAGCAATCTCATCTTTGGTTTTAATTACGCGAGCGTCGGACATGATCTGCTGTCCGTCAACGACGGTGATTCCTTCGCGCTGCAACGCAAAAAGAACCGGCGGCTCAACGATGTCAATACCCAACGGCTCTTTGTGCAGGCCGCGTTTTTCGAGCTCGATGCGAATTTTCTTTGCGACATCCTCGGCGCGACCCATCTCGGGCGACATCGCACCTCGCAACAGAGAAATACCGGGGCGCGAACGTTCGCCTAACCATGGGCAGTGGAGCTGATGATGGCGCGCCGCAGAGCCGAAGTCCCAAAGGATGGGATCGTCATTCTGCGGCAACAGCGTGAAGCGGCTGATTTTGTCTTGGGCCCAGGAACCGATGTGCGTGGAGGTGATATAACGCACGTTGTTCATGTCGAAGCAGAGAAGGGCGCCCATCTCAGACTTCGCGAGCAGGGATTGCGCGCGCGCCAGGCGTTCACGACGCAGCCGGTCAAAATCAATCCGCTGTTCCCAATCAACGGCCATTGTTCCGTAAGTCGGCAGTGCCACGGCGGGCCTCCTATTCAATTCGTGAAGGTCAATTCTCCAATTCTCGGTTATTAAGATCGGTTACACAAAGCCCGGGCCACATCGAATACGGATTTCTCAGTAGGTACAGTAACGTCTTCGAGCGGCGGAGAAAACGGAATTGGCACGTGCATGGCGCCCATGCGTTTCACCGGAGCATCCAAATAATGAAAAGCGCCTTCCGCGATTACCGCGGCGATTTCCGCAGTAACTCCATAGCGACCGTAACCTTCGTCGATCACGATGGCACGCGATGTTTTCTTCACCGAATCGACCAGGGTATTTTCGTCCAACGGCCAAGTGGTGCGCGGATCGATCACTTCGGCGCTGATTCCAATTTCTTCCAACAAGCTGGCAGCGCCGAGAGCGACTTGAACCATGCTGCTGGTAGCAACGAGAGTGATGTCGTCACCTTCGCGCTTCACGTCGGCGACGCCCAGCGGAATCGTGTACTCCTCCAACGGTACTGGACCTTTCATTTTGAACATCATCTTATCTTCAAAAAAGACTACTGGGTTTTCGTCGCGAATGGCGGTCTTTAAAAGACCCTTCGCGTCGTAGGGAGTTGACGGCAAAACCACTTTTAATCCCGGCACGTGGCTGAACCAGGCGTGGAGGGACTGCGAATGTTGAGCGGCCGAGCGGCGTGCGGCACCCAGGGTGGTGCGCATTACCATCGGCACACGCCATTTGCCGCCGGACATATAGTGAACTTTTGCGGCCTGGTTTGCCATCTGGTCCATGGTGAGCGTGATGAAATCGCCGAACATGATGTCCACCACGGGACGTAAGCCCGTCATCGCAGCGCCGACGGCGAGGCCGGTGAATCCCGCTTCCGAAATGGGCGTGTCGACCACACGCTTGGTGCCGAATTCTTCGACCAGACCAGAAAGAACCTTGAAGGGTGTGCCGGCTTCCGCGACATCTTCTCCGAGAATGAAAACGCGCGAATCGCGGCGCATTTCTTCGGCCAGGGCTTCGCGGACGGCTTCGGCGAAACTAATTTCGCGGGTGTTAACTTCATGCATAAACGTCTTGGCTCGCTTCATCGATGGTTGGGTAGGGCGCTGCAATGGCAAACTCCACAGCTTTTTGCATTTCGGATTTCAGCTCGGCGTGAATTTTGCTGAGCTCTGCGGCGTTGGCATGTTTGTTCGCAACCAGCCAATCGGAGAGCAGTTTAATCGGGTCGCGCTCAGTAGCCCACATTCGTTCCTCCTGCTTGGAGCGGTAATATTCGCGACTAATATCGCCGACGTGATGTCCGTGGTGACGGTAAGTGTCGCACAAAAGAAATGCTGGGCCTTCTCCGCGACGTGCTCGCTCCACTAATTTCGCGGTCACATCATGTACGGCCCGCACGTCCTGACCAGCCACAGTTTCGGCGTGCACTCCGAAGGCTGTGGCTCGCGCGGCCATGTCGCCGGCAGTGGTTTCCGAGCAATGCGTGTACTCCGTGTAGGAATTATTCTCGCAGACGTAAATTACGGGCAGCTTCCATAGCTGCGCCATGTTCATCTCTTCGTAGAGAACTCCCTGTCCGAGGGCTCCTTCGCCGAAGAAGCACACGGCGACTTGCGAAGTACCGAGATATTTCGCGGAGAATGCCGCGCCGGTTGCGATTCCGACACTCCCGGCCACGATCGCGTTCGCGCCCAGGTTGCCGGTGGCGGGATCGGCGATATGCATCGAGCCGCCTTTCCCCTTGCAATAGCCGGCCTCCTTACCGAGAAGCTCGGCGAACATGCGGTCAGGCGATGCACCTTTAGCCAGGCAATGGCCGTGGCCGCGATGCGTGCTGGTAATGTAGTCATCGTTGCGAAGCGCCTCGCAAACTCCCACGGCCACCGCTTCTTCGCCAACGTAAAGATGGGCGAGACCCGGCATCAACGCGCGCGTATATAGCTCGTTTACCTGCTCTTCAAATAAACGTATGGCCGACATCTGACGGTACATGCGCAGCCACTTGGCCGCATCGATACTTTGCTTTGTCTTGGCTTTCGGATTTGGATGGCCGGCAACGGTGCTCATTTCTCAACTCCCGACATGCGCGCAAGCACGTCGAACACAACAGCGAAATCTTTTTTCTCCCAACCCATGCCGCGCGCTGCGGTCAAGAATTCGTTGCTCACCGCAGTGGTGGG
Organism: uncultured Acidobacteriota bacterium; assembly: GCA_963838475.1. GTDB lineage: Bacteria > Acidobacteriota > Terriglobia > Acidiferrales > UBA7541 > Palsa-295. Next base: position 931,367 of record CAWIRJ010000001.1, on the reverse strand, counting down.
CAGCGGAACGTTGAGATGGCGCCCCAACTCCATTGCCAGCAACATATCTTTCTGCATCATGTTCACGTCAAACCAGGCTTCTTCCGGCATCCGCAAAACAAACGGGCCGCGATATTGAATCATGGGGGAAGCGACTGCGCTGTGCGTTAAAACGTCGACGGCAGTCTCGCGGGCGATTCCGCTTTTTTCGGCGATCAACACGCCTTCGCAAAATGCGAGCATCTGAACGGCGAGGCTCAAATTCGTGGCAATTTTCATGGAGAGCGCCAGACCGCTGTCGCCCACGTAAGTAACTTTTGGACCGATATCGAGGAGCAATGGTTCTACGCGCTCAAATGTTTCGCGGCGTCCCGCGACCATCACGGAGAGCTTGCCTTCTTGCAGAGTAATCACGCTCCCGGATACGGGCGAGTCCACCATGTCAGCGCCCTTCTCGCGTACCTTAGTTGCGAGTGCGCGACTGACGGGCGGGCTCACAGTACTCATGTCCACAAGAAATTTTCCGGGGCTTAATCCGGCCAGAATACCGTCCGGGCCTTCGGTTATCGCGGCGAGTGCAGCGGAATTCGTGACCATTGTGAAGATAACGTCAGCGGCCTGCGCAACTGCGCGTGGCGAATCGGCCCAACGCATCCCGCGATTGATCAGCCATTCCGCTTTTGCTCGCGTTCGGTTATGCCCGGTTAGCGTGTGGCCCTTATCGAGCAGACGATTCACCATCTGGCTGCCCATTACGCCAAGGCCTACGAATCCGAGATTGGCCATCTTTCAAAGCCTCCAAACTACTTGGCGCTTTTCGAACGCGCCGATGAATCTTGACGAACTTGCTGCAGATGCGTGCGCATAGCTGAGCGTGCACGCTCCGCGTCGTGATGTTCGACGGCATCTAAAATTCTTCGGTGATGGTGTTGGCCGCGCTGTGGGCCGCCATCCACATAGAACGTTTTTAAACGCTGTTCACGCAATAATCCGACGATTGAATCGAGCAGAGAAAGAATCAAGGGATTGGCGGCAGCTTCGGCTAGGGCGAGATGGAAGTCGAGATCGCCCTCAATGAATGCTTCAGGATCGTCTCTCAGCGAGTTGTCCATCACTGCGATGGCTTCCCGCATCATGGCCAGATGCTGCTCTTCGATACGCGTGGCAGCCAACGCCGCGATTTCCGGTTCAAGAATTTCCCTGACTTCAGCGAGGTGAATTGATCCATCCGGTTGGCCAATCTTGATCATCAGGTCGAGTGATTGCCGGACAGCCTTCGACGTGCCGTCTTTGATGAACGTGCCGCGGCCGTGAAGAGCTTCCAATAGTCCCTTTTCGCGGAGCGCTTTTACCGCTTCGCGCACGGCGGTGCGGCTTACGCCGAATTGCTGCGCCAGATCGCGCTCGGCGGGCAACTGATCGCCAGGTTTGAGGACGCCCTTGAGAATCGAGTCCTCGATTTGCTGGACGATTTGCTCGTAAAGACGAGACGTCTGAATAACTTTGTACAAGGATCTCTCCAGCTGCTTCAAACTGCTTCAAACTGAAACAACTACAGTACTTCGCTAATCGAGCTCTTTCGCAGCGCTGCCATCGAAAAATCTCGTCGGAAGTTGGGTCCTTTTCCGAACCCAGACCGGAAGGCATTGGCCACTTCAAGGTTCTGTGGTCGGACCAACATACCACGACACCAACCTATGATGTCAAGCCGCCAATTTACCGTAACAGGATGATAAATCATAACAATCATTCACATGTGAAATCCCTTGACATGCGCCAACCATCCAGTGGTAGAGTCGCCGTACCATAAGGGTCACTTATCAATTTCCGCGCAATGAGGAGGTTCGAATGCATCTTTTCGCGTTGACGGCGTATGTACGATCACGTCTCAGGTTTTCGTCAGGGATTCGAGCCTTCACACTGACCTTCGTATTAATCGCAGCTTCGATTCCATTATTTTCGCAGGGCTACACGAGCCGGATCCTTGGCAGCGTGCACGACAAAAGCGACGCGGTGATGGTAGGAGTTCCAGTCGTATTTACGGACGTCCAACGGGACGTCACTCGAACGCTGACCACCGATGACGCGGGTGAATACGTCGCTCCCGATCTGCTTCCCGGCGTCTACAAAATCACCGTGCAGGCTAAGGGATTCAAGACCTACGAGCGAACTAATGTGCAATTGGAAGTCGCGAAGGATATCCGCATTGATATCGTTTTGGAGCCCGGCGAATCGAGCCAGACGGTCACCGTGACCGAAGAAGTTCCACTGATCAACCTGACAAACGCCACTTTAGGCGGAACCCTCAGCAACGAAGAAATTAGCGACCTGCCATTGAACGGACGAAATTATGAAAACTTGCTTCAGCTACGCCCGGGAGTGGTTCGCTATCCCGGCGGCGGATTTTCCACCACCAGTACAAATGGTCTGCGCGCGGAAGACAATGCTTATTTGATAGACGGTTTTTATAACAGCGAGCCTTTTTCCGGCCAGAGCATTATCAATGGCGCCGGCATCGCGGGTGATTCGGCAACCATTCTCCCAATCGACGCCATTCAAGAATTCAACGTCATCGAAAACCCGCCCGCGGAATACGGGTGGAAGCCCGGCGCGATCGTGAACGTCGCGATAAAATCCGGCACCAACGAATACCATGGCGATGCCTATGCGTTTGGCCGCGACACTGACTTCGATGCGCGTAACTGGTTTAATGACGTTGGTACTCCGAAGACTCCGACTCAGCTGGAACAATTCGGAACAACAATTGGCGGGCCGATCATAAAGGACAAACTATTTTTCTTCGGAGGATATGAGGGCCAGCGTTACACGGTGGGAAATTCGTTCGCAATTAATGTTCCGTCTATGGTTTCGTTGCCGACTCCCGCGATGCCAACCTGCACTTTTATTGCTACGGGAGATTGCGCCAATAGTATCCCGGATGCTATTGCCGATCTTCAGGCGGCTCATGTACCGATTAGTGCCGTCAGCCTGAAAGTCGCGGGCTGCACGCTGGGGCCGCCCGTTACGTGCAACGGCACTGGCTTTCCGCTGAACAATGCCCCGACAACAAGCTATACGACTGGATTCCCCAATGTGGTGAGCGCGGACAACGCGATCGGAAAGATCGACTACCACATCAATGACCGCAACTCTTTGACCGGTACTTATTTCTTTGGAAATAATTCCGGGACAGTGGATGATGCAATCCAGCTTCAACCGCAATGGTTGACGCTGATTCACACACGAGCACAAGTATTCGGTACGGCTTGGACGTGGACTCCCAGTTCCCGCTGGGCCAACGAACTACGGTTCGGCTACAACCGTCTTTACCAGCCCACTTTTTCTGCCGATCACAACGAGTCGGCCGCGAGTCTCGGCATCGATGACGGTGTGACAAATCCCCTTTATGGCGGGCTGCCGCGAATTAAAATTCATCCGTTCGGCGGCCTTTTCGAAACTTTGGGCGGATTTAAATGGCCCAAGATCCAGGGACCAGACCAGAGGTACCAATGGATCGATCATATTTCCTACACAGTGGGAAAGCATGCCTTCAAATTTGGCGGAGAATTACATCGTGACAGTTTTAGCGGTGGTGCGTTTGGGGACGGCAAGGGCTATATTTTATTCTCCGGCGCGGGCGGAGCCGCGTTTACAACACCCACTTCTGCGTCCACGACGCTGGAAGATTTCTTCGCCGGAGATCCAAGCGGTAGCGTCCCCTTCCCAACACATGCGCTGGTAGGAAATACTCCGATACGAAACATACACAATTTTTCCGAAGCGGCATTCTTTCAAGACGATTGGAGAATCAGGAAGAACCTGACGGTGAACCTGGGTTTGCGATACGACTACAACGGGGTTATCCAGGAATCAAACAATCTGCTTGGCAATTTCAGTCCTAATTTGGGATTGGTGCAAGTGGGCCAGCAGATCAGCCAACCTTACAACGGCAATCACACGAATTTCGCTCCTCGTGTCGGGCTGGCTTGGGATCCATTTGGCACAGGAAGAACAGTGGTTCGAGCGGGTGCCGGGATCGTCTATGAACAAGTAAACTGGGAATCGTTCATGGCGTTCAACAACGTGTATGGACTTGGGACCATTCCGACCGGAGGGCTTCTTAACGGCGTGCAAGGATCCGGCAAAATTACTGCCGGTGTTCAGAACGTCCCCAACCCTCCGACGCCTTGGGATACCTGGGGCGTGAGTGCGACCCCTCCTTTCCAAATCCCGGAAATCAATTGCGCTTTTAATCCCTTGAACCCCGCAACTTCGTCGACTTGCGCGATTGCTGCCATTGATCCGAACATTACAACTCCTTATGTGACGACCTGGACGCTGAACGTCCAGCACGCGATTACGAATAAAGTTTCCTTGGAAGTGGCATACGTCGGTGATCATGGCTCGAACTTGGTGGGAATTCGCGACATCAACCAGCCGGCAGTTGGTGCCGGATGGGATGCCGGCGCACTCGCGATGCCCACCCCTGGCGGAACCGATCCTATCGCGGAACAGGAGGCTCGACCGTTCTTTTCGAAGTTTCCATATCTCAGCAACATCTATCAGTTGGCTAACGTTTACAGATCAAACTACAACGCCCTGCAGGTCACTTTGATTTCGAGGGATTATCATGGCTTGACTGCGACGGCTGGCTATACTTACGCGCACGCGCTGGATGATGTTGGGGCCAATTGGGACTTCGGAGCTGGGTTGGGTCTGCCTCAAGACGCCACACACCCCGGCCGTGAATATGCCAGCAGCGACTTTGACATTCGTCATCGTTTCACCCTTTCGTTCACCTACAACATCCCCGGAAGGGAATTCCCCGGTCAGCTCTTGAAAGGATGGCAGCTCATTTCCATCGTGAGCATTTACAGTGCGCAGCCATGGGGACCGATGGATACATCAGACGACATCAGCGGAACTGGAGAAGGCGTGGATCGTTGGGACTTCGTCGGCAAACCGAGCGATTTTGACTCCGGACCACCGAATGCCATGGGAGTAACGATACCGTATTATGCACCAGGAAGCACTCCAGCCGTGTGCAACAATGCCGCCAATACTCCAGCGCTTATGACGTCGCTGAATACGTTTGGCTGCTACGCCAAAGGCAACTCCGCGATGATTCCGCCTGCTCTAGGGACCTTCGGTACGATGGGCCGCAACACCTTCCGCGATTCAGGCTTCCGCAACTGGGACTTCTCGGTGGCCAAGAATTGGAAGTTCGGCGAACGATTTGGCGCTCAGTTCCGAGCGGAATTCTTCAACGTGCTAAACCATCCGAATTTCGCGAATCCTTTTGGCGGGCAGAATGGATTTGGAATGAACGATCCTTCCGTGCTTGGTCCAGGATTCGGCTGCGGATGCGCCACGCCGGACGTTGCAGCTTCCAACCCGGTGTTGGGGTCCGGCGGAGCTCGTGCGATTCAACTCGGGCTGAAACTTCTCTTCTAACGCAATTCGGCCCACTGCTTTGGAAGCGGTCGAATTAAATTTCGGCCGCTTCGTCATCTCACAATTTGTAAGTAGAGTTCTTCAGAAACTGAGTTCGAAAACTAAAAGGACTGAAATGACCCCCTTTGCGTTGGATCGCCCTCATTTAATCTTGCTTTCGATATTGGCCACGCTATTTGCGACGAATGCTGTCCACGCTCAAGAGCGTCGCGAAAGAACTCTGGACGAGATAAAAGCCGAAGCCGTGAAACGCGCGGAAAACGGAATGTATCCCGTGATCGGCCTGAATCCCGCTGACCTCCGAGAAGCCTTTGCTTCGATCAAAACTATGAACAAGGACGAATGGGCGGCTGCGTTCATCGCCGTGGGCGATCGTTACATGACCGAAGGGAAATCTCTTGAAGCTTCGGATCCGGTTAAGGCGAATGCTGACTACATACGAGCCTGGAAAATTTATTCTTTTGGCCGCTGGCCGGTACCGTCGTCTCCCGGCAAACAACGCGCCTACGCCAAGGCGCTGGAAGCGTTTCGCGCTCATGCGAAGTTTTGGGATCCCCCATTGGAGGTCGTCCACATTCCATTCGAAGGATCCGAAATTATCGGTTATTTGAGGCTGCCGAAAAATTCGAATGGTCCGGTACCGCTGGTGCTGGCGGTGAATGGTTTGGACAGCCGCAAAGAGGATTTGTCTGAGAGTTTCTCCGCGATATTGCCTTATGGCATTGGTTTCTTGGCGGTGGATGGTCCCGGTACCGGACAGGCTCCCATAAAAGCGAGTCCGAGCGCGGATCGCATGTTGTCACGCGTGATTGATTACATTCAAACTCGTCCTGAGGTGGACAAAACAAGAGTTGCGATGCATGGCGTCAGTTGGGGTGCCTATTGGGGGACCAAACTGTCAATCGTGGAACATGACCGGCTGAAAGCGGTGAGCGTTCAGTCGCCCCCCATCGATCGCTTTTTTCAAGTAGATTTTCTGACTAACTCGCTTTTGGGCAATAAAGAATATTTGTTCGACCAAGTCCCAGCGATGATGTCTATTTATGACGGCGTCAACACGCTGGAGGATTTAGAAGCGGTGTTTCCGAAGATGTCGCTCGTGGCACAAGGTCTGCTCGGTAAACCCACCACGCCGATGCTGATAATCGGCGGTGTTCTGGATACGCAGGTGCCCATCTCGGACATTTATTTGTTGCTCGACAAAGGAGACGTTCCAAAATCCGCATGGATTAACCCCCGCGGTGGGCACCTGGGCCGGCAAGTGAAAGTTTGGCCTGACCCTGTAATTTTCAGGGAAGTTATAATTCCGTATTTAGTTCGTGAATTGGCGCCATCCACTTAGTCTCCAGCGTTCCGATACTCAGCGCATCACCGAGCGTTCCCGAAGCGCGAGGGTTCAACCTTGTCCACTTAATGGATGAAGTCCGCTTGTGTATCATAGTGATCGGTTAATTTTCCACGGATGTCGTGACACCAAAGGAGCACTGAATCATGCCGGCAAGCAAGAATATTGGGATTTTGACTGGAGGAGGCGACGTACCGGGTCTGAATTCGGTGATTAAATCGGTTGTTTACGGGGCGAGCGAGATCGGACGAGAGGTAATTGGTATTCGCAAAGGCTGGCAAGGCTTGACGAACATGAACCCGTCCGATAAAGCGGATACCGACAGCGTATATCACCGTCGCCTCACGCGCGAAAACACTCGGACAATCGATCGTACCGGCGGCACAATCCTTCATACTTCTCGCACCAATCCGAGTCGCGTTTCTGGTTCCAAAGTTCCGAAGCATCTTTCCGCCGAGCAACTCAAAAAGCTTCCGTTTGACGGCAAGAACTACAATTTCACTTCCGTTGTTGTCGATAATTTGGAGCGGCTGGGAATCAGTTGTCTGATCGCCATCGGCGGCGACGACACGCTGGGCTTCGCCACAGTGCTTTCCGGCACTGGATTTCCGGTGATTGGCGTGCCGAAAACGATGGATAACGACGTTCACGGAACCGAATATTGTATTGGATTTTCTACGGCTATCACACGCGCCAAGGAAGCCATCACGAGACAACGCACGACCCTAGGTTCCCACGAACGCATCGGAATTTTCCGCATCTTTGGGCGCGATGCGGGATTTACGGCGCTTTATACGGCGTACGTAACGGCAGCGAGATGCCTGATTCCCGAATACGCATTCGACCTCGGGCGGCTCACGGATTTGTTAATGGAGGACAAGAGAAATAATCCCAGTAACTATTCGCTGGTTGTGGTATCGGAAGGCGCCATGTGGAAAGAAGGGCGGCTTGGAGAAGTCGGCGACGCAGATGCCTACGGCCATCGCAAGAAAGCCGACATCGGCCACGCGCTGGCCGAAGAGCTACAACAACGAACGGGGGAAGAAACCATGGCGAGTGATCTCACGTATGACTTGCGGAGCGGAGAGCCTGACGCCATCGATAAGGTCGTAGCAATCACGTTTGCCAACATTGCTTTGGATTTGATACACGACGGCGCAACCGGGCAAATGGTCGGAATTCAAAATGGTTGTTACGCAGCGACGGCGCTGCCGGACTCCACGTCGGGTTCGCGCAGAGTGGATGTGAACGCCCTCTATAACACCGATCGTTACAGACCAAAATACACACATAAGCTTGGAGCGCCGCTGCTTTTCGGCCATGTTTGAAGTGCAAATAAAGTATAGCTACTTCTCATCGTCCATTACTTCCGTGGTTTGCCGACGCGTTGCGCCGTCGATAGCATCAGGCTGACGGTATCCATGTCTTTCGGCTGTACTTTACCAGCGGGAATGCGCATCGCTGTCACTTCTTCCAATTTCGAAAGTACGTCGACCAGCGAGAAGGAATCGATGAGTCCGGAAGAAACCAAAGGTGTTTCGGCCGTCAGCTTCGTATCCGGCCGGCGGATGATTTGCTTGCAGATATAGTCGATTAATTTGTTAGCGGGATCGGGCATGGCGCAAGATCGATTAGCTTATTCGCAATTCCGGGTGCTCGGCTAGAAGTTTTTCGCGCGTCGCGGAGCGTGCCGGCTTTCCCGCGGTGCTTTTTATGATCCACCGAGGCGGCTTTAAGTAAATTGCCCGCGCTGCCACACCTAATTCTTCCACAATAGCGGTCCGGACAGCTCGTTCAATAGCGGAAGAATCTGCTAAATCATCGATATTCTCAATTTCGGCAACTATCACAACGTCTTCAGTTCCCAGATCCCGGTTGTACCATCCAAAGGCAACGGCGCGGCCATCGTGAATAGCCGGATGCCCGCTTGCAATTTCTTCGAGGTCCTGGGGGTAGATATTTTTCCCACCGACGATAATTAGATCTCTCTTGCGTCCGGTCACATAGAGCTCTTCTTCCAGAAGAAATCCCAAATCACCGGACCAATACCAACCCTCTCGCAAGCTCAAGGCAGTCAGGTCAGGCCGGTTGTAATAGCCATCGAGCGCGGAATCACTGCGAATCAGGATCTCGCCGACGTGTGCGTCTGGCAACGCTTCGCCCTTTTCGGAAACGATTCTGACTTCGTTGTTAGGAAGGCTTTTTCCAGAAGATACGAAACATAGCGCTGAATCCGAATCTGGCTCCGCTGAAACCGCCATTCGCTCCGTTTGATATTTGGAGGCATCGATCCAAATACGGCGTGGCCCGCTGGTGCCGGATTGAGTGACTGCAAATACGTTTTCGGCCATTGCGTAGGAGCTTTGTAAAGCAGTCGGCTGGAGCCCGCATGACGAAAACGCACTTGTGAAGGCATCCATGCTCTCCGCGCGCACGGGCTCCGAGCAGTTAATCAAAGCGCGCAAACTGCTTAAGTTATATTCCGCTCGATCCTGCGGCTTCACGCGGCGGGCCAAGAACTGGAGTGTGAAATTAGGAACCCAACACAAAGTGCATTTGTAGCGAGAAATCAAATCCAACATGCTTTCCGGCTGAATCACCCAATCTGTGGGCGACTGCATTACTAGATGCAAATGATAGACCATGGGAAGAATGAAGCAGGCGATCAACCCCATGTCGTGATAAAGAGGGAGCCAGCTATAAACCCGATCACTCGATTGAATTTTCAAACGGTCGCCCAGATGAGCGAGCTGCCTCATAACCGCCCCATGCGATAAAGCCACGCCTTTCTGTAAGCCGGTCGTTCCCGCTGAATGCTGGATGAAGGCCAAGCCATCACTGTCAGAACGAAAGTGAGGAACAGCGATGTCTCCGGTAGCAGGCGCACCGGTAGTAAGGCGAACCAGTCTTGATTGATCGCCAAGACTTACCGATTCCAGGAACTCATCCGGGAATGAATCATCGACCACAACCAATTTCGCATTCAAGTTCGCCGAGACGCCCTTCAGCCCGAATCGGTATTTTGCAGGCTCCACCTTAAAAGTGGGATACGCAAGGATAGCCGGCACCGCTCCTAGAAGCATCGCGCCCACGAAAGCGGCCATCAACGCGACGCTCTGCGGCATGATCAGGATTACGGTGTCTCCTTTTTCGAGTCCGTGCGAACGAAATAGAGTGGCTTGAGAGTCCGACCATCGTCTGAACTCGCCAAAAGTGAAAGTCCGTTCGTCGTCATCGTCAAACCACATCGTAACGAAGGGCCGACCTTCGGGAGCAGCCGCGAGAGCTTTCGTCAGCGTGGAGAATGGAATTGAAACGGGCGGATGCGAGGCAGACATATCAATCTAAGAATACCTGAGTTGTTCAGTTCCCATGCGAGAGGTCAGAGAACATTTTATCGGCGATGATCTGGTTGCCAGCCGGACCGGTGTGGCTGAAATCGACGAAAAGCGCGTCGGTATTTTTGTCAAAAATGTTCGCCAGGTCAAAAAAATCTTCTTTTCGATAATTTTCAAACAAATTGTAGGTCGTTTGGACCACGGAATCGCCGCCAGGATGATCGCTTAGTTCGGATTGGCGGAGGCGGATTTCGTCCGGAGTAAGCGGTTTACGGCCAGCGAGCAAGGTAGGTTGCCAAAAAAATGCGCACCGAAATCCGTACGATTGCGCTAACAGGTCGGCAAGCCGAATGTTCTTCAAATAATTGTCATAAGTAATATCGGCCATCGAGTTTAATTGTTGGGCAGTTAGGTGCGCGCGGTCGATTGACGTGCCGGTCCCGACGAGCATAGACCGTAGCTCCATCAAGGTTCGATAGGTATTTGTCCGCTTCAGATATTCCAGGCTCGCGCCGTTGTTGCCCAGGCTCTCAAACTCGTTCTTCGTCTGCAAAAAATTAAAGTGGGCATCCGGGACATTGGATTGATAGGGCAGGTAGGAATCGGTCACTCCATCGTAGAAAATCACAAGGTCGGGTTTTTGGGCAGCTTGCTTAAGGGAAAGCATCAGCTCAATCAGTTCTTGTGTGCTGACCCAGCCTTTCTCGCCAAAATTCTTGACACAGGCCTTGCGGCCAGCGTCTTCATACTTCTTCGCCAGCAGGGAGGGAATCGTAAACCAGTCGGGCACTCCTGTTCCCCACATCGAGGAATTTCCAAATATCCATATGGTGTAATTCTCCGCATCGCAGGAAGAATAGTAAGTTTTTCGAACGCCGGAATTATCCACGTTGATCGTTTGGCCCGTAAACGGGGCGCGACGCCAAATCACGTAAGACTCGTACTGTAGGCGGTTGATCGTCTCCTTCCACTCGCGCCAGTAAGATTCAGTCCAGGGCTGACCCTGGTAAATTGAAGGCGGTGGCGTGATTTCGACCGCAGCCGTGTATTTCTGATCGAGATAGCAAATGCCCTCGCCGAAGACCACAAGCGCAACCAGGATTGTGACGCAAACGCAAAATCGCACGAGGAATTTTTTGAGAGGAATAGGCATTACTTATCCGCATGTCCGCATCAACTGGAAACCCCCGTGGCATCCAATCGCCGAGCGTGAACTAAAAAAGGCGGTACAGCATGGGTTGCGTTATCGTCTGGCCGGGCTGGGCCAGTACGAACACATACACCGCAACGATGACGGCCAATGGTGCAATCCACACCCAGCGATCCCTCGCAATCATTCCAATTATCGCCGGATATCGTGGAGATCGTGACGCCACAGCAGCGAGCCGATCCAGAAAGCTTGCAACGCCGAGGCAAGCAAAATAACAGACCATAACAGCCACCACGAGCAAATATATGCTATCAGGCAAGGCTCGATAAAAATACGATTTCGCCGAGAACACCGAGGACAACATGATCCACGCCTCGGATCCTGAATTAGCTCGAAACAAAATCCATCCCAGACATATTGCGACGAATGTATAAGCCCACCCCAAAATCGGGAGCGCAAATCCGCCGGAGGTTATCCCCGCGCGGCGTTCGATTTGCTGCCACTGCCGATGCAAGACAAGCAAAATTCCTTGATATGCGCCCCACAAGAAAAACAGCAAGCTACCACGATGCCAAAGCCCAAACAGAACCATGGCGATTACTAGAGCGAAATTCCGCCACAGGAGGCCGCGTCGAAGCGATGCCAGCGGCAGAAACACATAATCTCGGATCCAAAATGAAAGCGACATGTGCCATCGGGTCCAGAATACGGACGGGGAAGTGGAAAGATAGGGGCGATTGAAATTTTCCGCCAACTCAAATCCAAATATTCTGGCGGCTCCAATTACCAAATGTGAGTACCCCGCGAAATCCATGAATAATTGGAAGCCGTAACCGGTCGCCAGCAGCCAAACATCGAGCGCGCTCCAATGAACGTTCGTGCGATCGAAGCCGCCATTGATTCCTTGCCCCGCAGCCAAACCATCCGCCAGCAATTGCGCCACGGCCAACATTAAAAAGCCGATTGCCACGCGCCGAAGTCCGATACCGTAGTCAGCCCACAGCGGCTTTTCTTGACTCCGAAATTGCGGCAACATGTTGCCCAGCCGGCAGATTGGGCCAGAAATTACCGTGGGCCAGAATGCCATGTACAAACAGAATTCCAACAGCGAGGGGTCCAGTTCCTCTTCCCTGTAAATGTCAAACAGATAGCTTAGTGCCTGAAAGGTCCAGAATGAAATTCCCAACGGCAGAATTAACTGGCGGAAAGCGTGGAAAAAAGCCAGGGACTCGTTCGCAAGGCCGGGAAGGTACTTAAAGATCCCGAGAAGAAGCAGATTGAATGCAATACCCAACCGTAGACGGCTAACGGTGACGCGACGTCTTAAGTATGCCCCCAGAAAATAATTGCAAATTGAGCTGAATAATAAAATTCCGAGAAACCAAGGATCCCAAAGCAGGTACAGCGCGTAGCTCACGGCGAGCAAAAGCAGTTGGCGCAGGCGGATGGGACGTACAAAAACTACCGCTGAAAGACTCGCCAGACCGCCTAGCGCGTAAGCGAGAAGCTTAAAGAACATAGGCCGCCTTGGAACGAGCGCAGATTCTATTTTTGGCTCAGAGCTATTGTCAATAGATGCGGGTTCCAGGCGGATTGCAGAGTGAGTCGCAAAGAGCCAACTTGTGCCGTTTCGGCGCATACTCGATCGAGCGACAAAACCGCCCCGCCTTTGTGTAAAGCAAGCTAAGTGGCGGGGGCGAGATAGTCCCCTTGTAAAATTTCGAAGTAGCGACCGTGGCACTCCACTTGCACCGTGCAGTGATATGCCCTTCCGCGCAAGCTATGCCAAAACCGAGCTGACAACTTCGGGTCCCCACAGGAATGGCGAATGAAGCTGCACAAACTAAGCCAAGCGGGTGACTCTCAGTCCTTAAAAGCGGACCGGCGGCGCGTCGAGCGACGGCAGTGGTGGCTGTCATTTTCGGGCGTGCTGGTGACACTGATATTGACGATGGGCATCGTCGCCTTTTCTCTGACCGTATTTTTTCTCCGGCGCGATTTCTGGGATGCGTTGAACATTCACCTGGCGATGCGCGCGTTGGTGGGCATGGTTTTTATCTTCGTCGTGTACGTGGTTTATCAACAGCATCAAATTCACCGCTTCCGCATGCATCTTGTGGCCCAAGAAGAGCTATTCAGCTTGATCGGGGAAAACGCAGCCGACATGATCGCGGTAGTCACCGTTAAAGGGGAGCGTCTTTACAACAGCCCGTCTTACCAGAAATTGCTCGGCTACACACCCGAGGACCTGGAAAAAACTTCCGCGTACGAACAGATTCATCCCGACGATCAGCCTGCGGTGAAAGTGGCTGCGGACGAGGCAAAAAAAACGGGAATCGGCCGACGAGTTGAATACCGCATAAGGCATAAGAATGGAGAGTGGCGCGTCCTGGAATCCACGGCCAGCGCGGTTAGGAACGCCCAAGGGGAGGTAGAGAAGCTGATCATCGTAAACCGAGACATCACGGAGCGCAGGCACCTGGAGCAGCAATTGCTGTTGTCGCAGCGCCTGGAAGCGGTCGGAAAATTATCGGGAGGGATCGCTCACGATTTCAACAACATTCTCGGCGTGATTATCGGCTACAGCGAGGCTTTGCAAGAGACCATTGGCATAGACGATCCGATGAGAGAAGCCGTGGACGAAATAGAGAAAGCTGGCCAGCGCGCCGCAGCGTTGACCCAACAACTTCTTGCCTTCAGCCGTAAACAGGTTCTGGAACCAAAAATACTCGACCTTAATTCCATTGTCGCCGATGTGGAAAAGATGCTTCGCCGCTTGATCGGAGCCGATGTGGAGCTGGAAATAATTTCTGATCCAGGATTGGGAAAAGTGAAAGCGGATCGCGGTCAGATCGAGCAAGTGATTTTGAATCTGGCTGTAAATGCACGCGATGCGATGGAACAAGGCGGAACGCTTAGAATCGAAACACGGGACGCGGACTTGGATGCGAACGAAACGAAGCGTCTGCGATACGTGGTCCCCGGCCATTACGTAATGCTGCAGGTGAGCGACACCGGCATGGGCATGAGCGCGGAAGTGCAATCCCACATATTCGAACCTTTTTATACGACGAAAGAGCAAGGCAAGGGAACCGGATTGGGACTGGCCACTGTGTACGGAGTAATCAAACAAAGCGGCGGATATATTTGGCTGGAGAGCGAAATCGGAAAAGGCTCTACGTTTCAAGTTTACCTTCCGCGAGCGGAAGGGGCCGCCCCGGAGGCTATCCGAACCGATCCGTCATTAAAGAAACACGGGCCCGGAACGATACTCGTGGCCGAGGATGAGCCCTCGCTTCGAAAACTGACCTGCAACACGCTGAGAGAAAACGGCTACCAAGTTCTTGAAGCCGAAGACGGAGCCAGAGCGATTGAGACCGCCGCGCGGTATAAAGACAATATCCAACTACTGCTGACGGATGTAGTGATGCGTGGTATGAATGGCCGCGAACTGGCCGACAAAATGTTGTCAGCACGCCCCACAATAAAAGTGCTGTACATGTCCGGGTACACGGATGGAGCAGTTGCAACCCACGGAGTGCTCGAATCGGGAATTGTGATTCTCAGAAAACCTTTCACACGTAGGCAATTGCAACAAAGCGTGTTAGAGATCCTGGGAGAAACTGCGGGCAGAGGACTAGCGGAGCAAAATGTTGAACACATTACAAATGGATAAGGGCGATACTGGCGCGAAAAAGCGCGATACGACAACTCCTACACTGCTGATCATAGATGACGACGAGTCGTTGCGGAAAGTAATGGCTTTCCGCTTGAAGAGTTCTTACAAGATCGTTGACAGCGGATCGCCGGAAGAAGCATTGGCCCTGGCTCTACAGCATAAACCCGACGCCATACTGCTGGATTTAATGATGCCGAAGTACTCGGGATTTGAAGTTTGCCAGACCCTTTCGAGCCTGAGTTTCACCTCACACATTCCGATTCTGATCGTTTCGGGCGAGTCGAGCGAGCGTTACAAGAGTCTCTGCGAGAAAATCGGAGCCAAAGGATTCTTTCAAAAACCTGTGGACATCGAGGCGCTGCAACAAAAACTGACCGGGTTAATCGCTGTCAGCCATCATATTCCGCAGGTTAAACCTCGTGTTCGTTTAAGGCTGATGCTGAAGCTGCGAGGAATTGACTCAACAGAAACGGAATTCGAAATCGTGACGGCCACTGAAAACGTCAGCCCGAGCGGTTTTTTGTGCGGATGTACCGCGTTAATAGGGCTGAATTCGATCGTCGAAGTTTTTCTAGCTGCCGAAGGAGCGCCGTTCACCGGGAAAGCTCGAGTAACGCAAGTGCGCGAGCCGGGGGCTTTAGGTCAACAATGTGACTTCGAGTTTGTGGAGAGACCAATCGATTGGATTCTGCAATAAACTGGCAGAATTCGTCGCTCAAAAGCCCGAACCGCGCTTCAGTTACAATTTCTTTAAGAGCTGAGCCGCAGGCTTCAAAGATTGGCGATTCTTGAAAAAATCCTTCCAGGGATCGGCACGTTTCAATCGTTTTTCATAGTTGCCGAGATTGAAAGCCGCGGGATCGAGCGAAGGCTTCAATTCTGCCCACTCCAGTGGCGTCGAAAATGGCGCCTTGGGCCGTCGTCGAACGGAATATGGCGCCACAACGGTTTGGCCAAACCCATTTCGAAATGGATCCAGATACACGCGCTGACCCCGTGCGGCGATGGAATGTTCGACGGTTAGATCTTTTGGATGCGCTGCCGCAACTCTAGCCACGACAGCCTGCGCGAAAGATAGCACCTCATCCGCGTCAGGCCCCAGGCGAATGGGAATAAATATATGTACGCCGCGACTGCCAGACGTCTTGGCGTAAGAGGTTAGTTTCAACGTATCAAGCGCTTCTTTCATTACAATGGCCGCTTGAGCCGAATCGGAAAATTTTCCCGACTGGGGATCCAGATCGAAGCATACCCAATCGGGCTTGCGTCCGGAACTCGCGCGCGTTCCCGCAACATGAACGGCGATGCAACCAAGGTTAACCAGGGCCAGCTGAGTCGCAAGCGACCCTCCCACCACATAGTTGGTGGACTCGGCGGCCTTTCCCACATGCTTGATACGTTTTGACGGTGTACCGGCGGGCATGCCTTTGGGCATTTCTTTTTGGTAGAAACATGAACCGAGCATTCCGTCCGGGCAGCGTTCCATCGAAAGGATGCGCCCGTCGACGTACGGTTCAAGCTTGGGAAAAATATCCTGGTAATACTTTGCAAGGTCACCTTTCGTGTAACCGTCGTCTGGCCAGAACACTTTATCCGGATGTGAAATATTCACCGGAAATTCTGAGGCGTCCGTTTTCGACGGCTTTGCGCGTTTCATTGAGAACTCCTGGGCAGAGAAACCTCGCGCGCGCTTTTATCGTCACGAAGGCCGAGAAAAACCGGCTGGCGAAGTTTGTTGTCTTCCGTCAATTCCTGATAGGCGATTTGCGCCACAAGCTTGGGCGACAGATAGGTGACATTTTTGGCCCGCAGAGGGTCAACCAAGTCTGACTGTTTGCGAACAAGCGGTCGAAACTTTTTGTAAAGTGAAGCCAAAGACGCCCGGTTAAATCCCGTGCCCACTTTGCCGACGTAGCGAAGCTTTCCTTTGTCATACGCAGCGAGAAGCAGGGCTCCGAAATGTTCGCGTGAGCCCTCAGGCTGGGTAAACCCCACGATCACAAACTCATCTTCCTGATGAACCTTAACCTTCAGCCACTTGTTGGAACGCCCTTCCACGTACGGTGAGGCCAAATCTTTGGCCACTAAGCCCTCGAACCCTTTCCGTTTCGCAACGCGGTAAGCTTGCAGGCCATCGGCAGCGAGTATGCCCGACGGCATTAAAACACGGGATGACTCGGGCGCGATGGCCGCTTCCATTGTCGGACGTCGTGATGAGAGAGGCTCGCGCATGAATGACTTTCCATTTTGGTAGAGGCAATCGAACACCGCGTAAACAAACTCCGATTTTCCCTGCTGCAGAAGCTGGAACCGGGATACACGTTTGCGATCGAACACAACCACTTCGCCATCTAGCAAGATCGTCCGCGACGGAAGCTTGTGGATTGCCGCTGCAACGGGAGAAAATCTTTCCGTCCGATCAATGGAATTCCTGGAAAGGAGCCGCACTTTCTCGCCTTCCTTATAGGCTACGATCCGATAGCCGTCGTACTTCTCCTCGTAAATCCAGCCTTCTCGATTAAACGGCTCGCGTACCAGCGTAGCCAGCATGGGGCGAATTCGAAATGGAATTTTGTCTTTCAAATCGTTTTCGGGCAGCGGCGACGGTCTTAAGTTGCGCGTTTTCGGGTTTTAGCAGCTGCCACAGCACGTTTTGTTTTGGCGGGTCGCTTGGGCGGGTTGCTTTTGCTCGACGGATCGCCGGTAGCGGCTTTCGCTACATCTCCTCCACCTTCGCTGGCGATATTGGCCAGCAGACGCTTGCTGACTACGGAGCGTGCATCTTCAGTGATATCTCGCGTAGAGGCAAATCGATCGCGATGCTTTATCAGGAGCCAGGATTTATCGGAGCTTCGCCCGTAACCGCGCGTGCGTACGAGAACCCACGAACCTTTTAGTTTTCTTCCGTGAAGAGTGAACTTCAAATCCCCCTTTTGCAACGCAGCGTCGACGTCTTCCACTTCGGGCTCCCAGGTGCCTTTATCCCACACCATGACGGTCCCGCCGCCGTATTCGCCCTCTGGTATCACACCTTCGAAATTTGCATAATCGATTGGATGATCTTCCACCTGCATCGCAAGACGTTTCACAGAAGGATCCAGCGAAGGACCTTTGGGAACGGCCCACGAAAGAAGTGTCCCATGCCATTCAAGACGGAAATCGTAGTGGAGATTTGTGGCGCGATGTTTTTGAATCACGTAAATAAGATTGGAGTCTTTATCTTTGCGGTCCGAAGCCTTTCCTGATGGTTCGGGAGTAACGCCAAAGTGACGCTTCTTTTGATATTCGCTTAATGTCATCGCGGTCCTTCCCTCGGTTCAGACTCACCGGTGAGCTGCAAGAATATAAAACGCCACGGGCTTTCTGCAACCTCGCTCGGCTCATGTATTTGATGTCTTAAGCCAAACGCGGGGCGCATTCCAGCCAGTCCCGCGCTCGACAGTTCATCTATCGCCGCGTTGCTAGATTCATGGGATATCGCTTGCCAATCAGTGAGTGAACATTAGGTTTCGCACGAAAGCGCAGGCTTACGCCACCCTCTCCAACAAAGAAGACTGTTGCATCAAGGTTGTGATGAGGCCGTAAGTCAGACGGAGATTTACTTTTTCTCTGAGATATCGATGGAAGCCCGAGTCGTCTCCCAATCCAAGTTCATGGTGCATCCGGACGCGGACTTATCGAACGAGATGGTGAAATTTTCCACGTTCGATGGAAGCTGCTTGGGCGCCTTCATATCCACGCGCGCGAAATCGTTCGCTTCGCCCGGATAAGGAACGCCCCAAACCGGACCGCCTTTGTCGTTCTTGGTCTTCTTGCTGATGATCAGCGTCCATTTATTTTCGTTCGGTATGGTGAAAAGCGTATAAGCGCCTGCTGGTACGGCCTTGCCTCCGACCACTACGTCTGTGTCGATAACGAAAGTAGTGGCCTCGTTCGCTCCTGCGCGCCACACTTCGCCGTAAGGAACCAGGCCGCCATAAATCTTGCGACCCTTGGCACGTGGACTTGAATAGTCAACATTCACGGATTTGCCGTCGGAAAACGAACAGCTCGCTTTCGCTGACGGGCTGGGACGCGAGCCCTTGTCCTGCGCGAAGCTTGGAATCGCTAGAATCGCGATTGCCAGGAAAATCGCTGTGAGTGGTACGAATTTTTTAAGCATGACGCCTCCTGAAGATGTGTAGTTAAGTATGCGTTCAGTCGCGCTAATAATTCTCACGAAGTATATCCCATTGGGAAGACGATGGCCCCTCTGACGTTGTTTCGACTTATAGAGGTCAGCTTGCTGCAACTTGACCTTTCAGACTTGGACAGCCAGTATTGAGAATTGTTTAAAGGCGCGCATCGATGCCGGAAGGTAAGGGACTGTTGATCGTTTACACTGGCCCAGGGAAGGGCAAGACTACCTGCGCCCTTGGCACCGCTTTCCGCGCCGTGGGGCAGGGTCTGCGCGTTCTAATGGTGCAGTTCATCAAAGGCTCCTGGCATTATGGCGAGTTGGACGCCGCCAAGATGCTCGGCGATGATAAGTTTGAAATTAAGCCAATGGGCCGCGGTTTTGTGAAGCTTGGCGGCGCGGAAACCGATCCGGAGGATGTACGGCTCTGCGAGCAGGCCTGGGAGTATGGCCGCGAGCAAATCTACAGCGAAAAGTACGACTTAGTCGTGCTCGACGAAATCAACTACGTGATCAGTTATAAAATGCTCGACCCGGAACGCGTAGTAGAATCCCTAACAGCGCGTCCGGAACGGATTCATGTGATATGTACGGGACGCAATGCGCACCCCAAGTTAG
This sequence comes from uncultured Acidobacteriota bacterium, assembly GCA_963838475.1. GTDB lineage: Bacteria > Acidobacteriota > Terriglobia > Acidiferrales > UBA7541 > Palsa-295. Next base: position 911,627 of record CAWIRJ010000001.1, on the reverse strand, counting down.
TGGAAGCAGCCGACCTGGTGACGGAGATGCGCGAAGTGAAACATCCCTACACGAAAGGCATACTGGCGCAGCGAGGAATCGATTATTAGCCATGACCTGGTTCAAGCGAGAAAAAAAGCCAATTGAGAATCCCACTCCGGTGGAAGAACGTCGCGTGCGCACAGAAGGCATGTGGACGAAGTGCGGTTCGTGCCGCGCCATCATATGGAAGAAAGATCTTGCGGCTAACTGGGAGGTCTGCCCAAAGTGTGAATACCATTTCCGCTTGGGCGCGCGCAGGCGCTTGGAACTTCTTCTGGACGACGAGACCTATACTGAACTTGACACCGAGCTTGCCTCCAACGATCCGCTTCATTTTACGGACACGAAACCTTACGCTCAGCGCTTGAAAGACGCGCAGCATAAACTCGGAATGAAAGACGCAATCCTGACGGCCGAGGGGCATTTGAACGGACGGCCTGTGATCTGTTGTTCGATGGAATTTGGATTTATCGGCGGCTCGATGGGTGCGGTAGTCGGCGAAAAAGCGGCGCGCGCAATCGAACGAGCGCTGGAGCGCGAAATCCCGTTGATTATCGTGTCTTGTTCGGGCGGCGCGCGCATGATGGAGGGCGTCGTCAGCCTGATGCAGTTGGCAAAAGTCTCGGCTGGTCTGGCACGCTTTGATGAAGCGGGCTTGCCTTTCATTTCCATTCTTACGGACCCCACGACCGGGGGCGTGACGGCCAGCTACGCCATGTTGGGCGATTTGAATATTGCCGAACCTGGTGCACTGATCGGGTTTGCCGGCCCGCGTGTGATCGAGCAGACCATCCGCCAGAAATTGCCGGAGGGGTTTCAAACTGCCGAATTTTTGCTGGAGCACGGATTTCTCGATGCGGTAGTGCCGCGCAAAGAACTGAAGCCATACATCTCGCAGGCTCTTAATTTTTTCCTCGCCTAATCCAGCGGCAAATATGAACTACGAAGAATCCGTTCGCGCCCTCTATTCACTGGGGCGGGAGCTTGCTGCGCCGCGCCAGCCTACGCGGATTCTCTCCGGAGCGGCTCGACCACCTTCAGGTGCCCTTCCGGTTCAGAAATTCGGTCTGGAAAATATAAAGATACTCGCTGAGGCTTTGGGTTCTCCTCATCTGGCTGTGGCCTGCGCACATATCGCGGGGACGAACGGGAAGGGTTCCACCGCGGCGATGCTCGAATCGATTCTTCGCGCGGCGGGGCTGCGGACAGGGCTTTACACCTCTCCGCATCTGGAAGTGATCAACGAACGCATCCGCATCGATGGTGAGAATATCTCCAACGAGCGGTTCGCCGAGGTCTGGACGACCGTCAGCGCCACAATTGAATCTTTAATGGCTACCGGAAAGCTCTCGGCACATCCCACGTTTTTCGAATGCGTCACGGCGATGGCCTTTGTTGCTTTCGCCGATTCCAAGCTTGCTTTTGCGATTTATGAAACGGGAATGGGCGGACGATTTGATGCCACAAATATCGTGACGCCGGAAGTTGCTATCATTACGCCGATCGATTTTGACCACGAAAACTATCTGGGACATTCCATCCAAGAAATTAGCGGAGAAAAAGCCGGAATCATCAAAGCCGGCGTGGCGGTGGTGAGTTCAGTGGAACGCCCCGAAGCGCGCGCAGTGATTGCCAAACGTTGCGCAGAAGTGAACGCCCCTCTCGTGGAAGTAGGAGCGGCCTGGCAAGTCCAGAGCTTAAATGTGTCGAACGGTCTCTACAGCGTTGAGGCTACCTTCACGCAAACCTCCCAGAAGATTAAACTGGCGCCCGCACTCCCTGGGCGTTTCCAGGTTCAAAATGCACTCGCAGCTGCTACCGCAGGCATCCTTCTGGCCGAGCAACGATTCAAAGTAAGCGAGGAAGCCATTGCGCGCGGGATCGCCACGGTACACTGGCCGGGGCGTTTGGAGCGAATCGCCGAGCGCCCGGATATTTATGTGGATGGCACGCACAACCCCGCTGGCGCGCGGGAGCTTCTAAGTTTTTGGGAAGAGAATTTCGACGGTCGCCGCATATTTTTGGTTTACGGCGCGATGCGGGATAAAGCGGTTGACGAAATTGCCGGCCTGCTTTTCTCGCGCGCTGAAGCTGTGATCTTCACGGCACCCCGCCAGTCACGAGCAATCTCCGCTTCGCTGCTTTCGGAAATCGCCGGCCATTTCGCTAAGCAGTCATATATCGTTCCCGACCCCTCCCAGGCAATTGAGCGCGCAATCGAGCTCGCCGGGCCTGAAGACGCAATATTTGTTACAGGTTCGTTGTACCTGGTTGGGGAAGTTCTGGGAGCGGGGCTGCGGAGCCAAAAAAAAGCAATTGTAAAGCCGCTGTCGAACCCTTGATACCTTCCGCTTTTCGTATTGCGGACTTCAGATTTGCATAAGTCTACGCGAAATTGCGTCTCAAAACCGAACATAGAAGATACCCCCGCGTGATGGGAAATGAATTTTCGTCCCATACTCGTACAGCGTTTTCCCCAAGTCGAACGCCAAATAAATGCGCTTAGTAATAATTCGCATTCGTGTCGGAACAATTAACGTTTTTTCTGCGTTTATTCACTTGTGCATGGCAGTGAAAGTGCAGCTTGCTGCGTCTAAGGAGGTAACGCGGGAGGTGTCTATGAACAGTGGCATACGGCGACAACAACTGGAATCATTCGGACGCGCTCCAGCGTTACTGTCTGTAGCATTGCGACAGTTTCCGAAGAAGATGTGGCTCTATAAGCCTTCGGCCGACCGTTGGAGCATCCACGAAATTATTCTGCATCTCGCGGACAGCGAGGCAAGCGCCTATGTACGCTGCCGGCGTTTTATCGCAGAGCCCGGAAGCCCGGTGCTGAAATTCGACGGAGCGCGGTGGGCAGGCACCCTGGGATATTTCCACCAGAGCACTCGGGAGGCCCTAGAGATTATCCGCCGGTTGCGTAGGATGACCTACCAATTGCTCGTGAGTCTGCCCGAGCCGGTTTGGGATCACACCGTGGAGCATCCCGCCCAAGGAAATATCACCCTTGGAGAATGGATCGAGATTCAGGAGCGCCACATCCCGCATCACATCGATCAGATGAAACAGAATTACGATAAGTGGTTGGAGTCGAACCCGCCAAGGAAGCCTGCAACGCCGTCGCGGCGTTCGCAATCCTCTCTGCCTATGATGCGGATGACGGTGAACACGTACTAGCGGTTTGAGGTTGCTGGTCCGGGGTTCCTGATCGGCATTTTGGTTTCCCTTCGATCTTTACTTCAAATGAGTTTGCCCCCCGGTTGCCGGACCGCACGGTCGATGGTAGGATGTGCTCTCCATGGCCTCTCAACCCAGCCAAAAACCTCGCGTTGGAATCCCGTATCGCACACGAAAAGAAGAGCTTAGCGGAGAACGCGGCAAATATAGTTGGTATGGAGAAGCGGTCCGCCTGGCAGGAGGCGAACCGGTTGAAATCTCCCTGAAGCTACCTGCGAATGAACTGCGCGATTTGGCAAACACGCTGGATGCCTTCGTCCTTCCGGGAAGCCCCGCCGACGTTGCACCCGAGCGTTACCATGTTGCACGGCGCCCTGAATGCGCGGAAAGCGATCCCGACCGCGAGAGAACAGATTCGGCGTTGCTCGAAAATGCGTTCGCGGAAGGCAAGCCCGTGCTTGCGATTTGTTTCGGCGTTCAAAGTTTAAACGTTTTTCTTTCGGGCTCGCTCATCCAGGACATCCCGACCGAAATCCGCACTGACATCCAACACAAATGGGAGCGCGAACAAGGTGCGCCGGAGCCATTTCATCTCGTGAAGATCGAGCCGGGATCGCGATTGGCGCAGCTCGCGGGGAAAAATGAGGCGCGAGTGAACAGCTCGCACCACCAATCTGTGCTAACCCCCGGGCGCGACCTTCGCGTAACCGCGCATGCGCCAGACGGTGTTATTGAAGCCGTCGAATGGACAGGAGACGCAAACTGGATCACTGGCGTGCAATGGCATCCGGAGCGCATGATCAAAGATGATTTGCTGGCTCAGGCTCTATTTCGCGGATTGCTGGAAGTCGCGCGCAAAGCCCCGGTGCATTCCTGAACTATTAAACTCTGACACTCCCAGAATCGCAGACTTGGTTTGATTTTTTGCAACATAGACTTCGAAGCATCTAACTGACTTTCGGGGGACGAATGATCTCACTCGCTGGCAAAGCCGCACTCATAACCGGGGGTTCGCGCGGTATCGGAGCAGCAACCGTGAAGCTTTTCGCACGGGCGGGTGCGGACGTCGTTTTCAATTATCATCGCAATCGCGAAGCGGCCGAGCAGGTGGAGCAAGAGACGCGCAAGCACGGTACGCGCGTGGAGTCGCTGAAATCCGATTTGGGAAAAATGACGGATGCGAAAAAGCTGGTCGATTTCACGCGTGAGCGCCTCGGCCGTCTGGATATCCTTGTGGCCAACGCCGGCATCTGGAATGAACAGGACACTCCTATCGAAAAGCTCACTGAGCGTGAATGGGACGAGATGATGCGCGTAAACCTGAAAAGCGTTTACTCCGTGATTCATTACAGCGTGCCGCACATGATCGCGCAAAAAGGCGGGCGCATCGTGGCGATCAGCTCGACGGCGGGACAGCGCGGCGAAGCTTTCCACTCACACTACGGTGCGAGCAAGGGAGCCATCATCAGTTTTGTAAAGGGACTGGCCTCTGAGCTCGCTGGGCACAATATTTTAGTAAACTGCGTTGCGCCAGGTTGGGTGGACACGGATATGTCCGCGTCGGTGCTGCGAAAGAAGGCGCTGATCAAGGCAGCCGTGGCGCCTATCGCTTTGAAGCGTCCCGCTAGCGCGGAAGAAATTGCAGGCCCGATCCTTTTTGCCGCGTCCGACTTGGCAACCTTCATCACCGGAGAAGTAATCAACGTCAATGGAGGTTCGGTCCTTTGCGGATAACCGCTCGGGTGCTGGCGGCAGCCGTCTTGGTATTTTCGTCGCTTTGTATTGTCCCGGAATTGCGTGCGCAAGACTCTGAAGTGATGATGCCGGCGCAAAGCTCCGCGAAAGCGAAAGAAATCTTGCAACAGACCATCCAGGCGTTGGGCGGTGACGCGTACTTGAACGTCCACGACCTTACTTGCACCGGGCGCCTGAGCCAGTTTGGGCACTCCGGCGAGTTGAACGGCTTTGAACATTTCGTTGACTACACTATCCCCATCCCGCCGATCAAGGATCGCCTGGAAAATCTACCGAAGCGGAACATCATTGAAGTGAAAAATGGAGACAAGGGCTGGGACCTGGATCGCGGCGGAGTCAGCGACGCTCGCGCAAGTGATCTGATGCAGTACCAGGAAGATCTGAAAAAAGATATCGACAATATTCTGCGCCATCGAATTCACGAGAAGGACATGATTTTTAGATACGGTGGCCCGGATGTAGTGGATTTGAAGGAAGCAGATTGGGTGGAGCTAGTGGACGGCGACAACCGCACAATCCGTATCGCCATTTCAAAATCGTCGCACTTGCCGATTCGCAAAGTGGTGGATACGCGAGATGCCAACACCCGCATGCGCGCCGAAGAAATTGAATACTACTCGAACTATCATCCCTTCTCCGGGATTGAAACCCCGTTTCAAATCACGCGCGATCGTAACGGAATCAAGATCTACCAGGTCTTTTTCGATAAGTGCGATTACAACACCAACATTCCCGAATCCCTCTTTACCAAAGAATCCCTGGACGAGCGCTGGGACAAAGTAGGCAAGAAAACGAAAGATAAGAAGTCGAAATCCAAAGACGCAGAGAACTAAATTGGTTGGTTGAATTCTCCCTGGGCGACTAGCGGAAATTGCTCATCATTACCACGTCGGTCTTGCTTTGTCCGCGCGAAAAAGCGAGCTGTTTTCCGTCCGCGGACCAAGCGAAGGCGAACATTTGTCCGCTGGGGAATTTTGTAATTTGGATTAGTGGCCCTCCAGCCAACGGCTGCTCCCAGATATTCGTCGCGCGGTTTCTCGTTAGCAAGAATGCGATTGCTTTGCCGTCGGGAGCGAACCGCGGTGATTGCATTCCGTAAGGGACCGCCAAGTTGTATAAAGGGGCGCCACCGGCGGCGGATGTGACAACAAAATTCGATTGCAGGAGCGTGTCTTGATGCGTCTGGGAAATATAAAACAGTAGTTTCCCATCACGCGAGTATCCGGAAAACGCCAGCGGCACATTTAGCTTTGTAGGCTTTCCTCCTTCGAGCGGGATACTCCAAATCGCATTGTCCGCGACATATATAGCCGACTGAGAGTCCGGTGAGCAGATGGCGGCGCCGAAAAGGAGCCCGGCAGCAGGTATTTTTACCGGGCTGGAGCCATCGGCTTGGACGCGCCAGAGATCAGACTTTCCTTCGTGAACAGTGGTGTATAAGACACGCTTACCGTCTGGACAAGCGGACAATTGCAAATGTACATCGTGGTCGTTCGTCAATTGGCTCTGGTTACTTCCGTCGGCATTTATGGTGATCCATTGCACCCGGGGGTCAACCGCGACAATTCTATTCCCCACCCAGTCCAGTCCAAGGCCAAGCGCTTCGCCGGATGTGATCTGTTTGGGCTCTGAGCCATCGCCCTTGGCAACCCATATGTCGCTTAAAGTCGTGTTTTGAATGGCTACCAGAGAATCTCCATCTCGTGTGACGTCCAAGCAGCACATATCGTAGTTCGTTAGATCATTTGTAAATCGCGATATTTCGCCTTGCGGGTAGCTAACAATCCAAATTTGGCCGCGGCCAGCTTCATCTAGAGCCACCACCAGGATACCTCGACCATCCGGCAACCATGCTGCCGCGCGGGCAGGAGTCTTAAAAGATCGCAGGGTTTTGATCTCGCCGCTTTTCGATGAAACTACCGCGAGGATCCATTGGCTTGCGGTGCCGATTACCTCTGGGGACACAACAGCAAGTTCTTTCCCGTCGGCAGACCATGACACGTTCATCTGGGCTGGCGCAAATCCGTCCCGATGCGTTAGTACACGCTCGCCGCTGCCGTCGGCATTCGCGAGGAGCACCTCGTTTCCTGAAGGATTTAGAATGCCCCGGACGAAAGCAAACTGCTGGCCGTCGGGCGAAAAGGTGGGCGCGGAATCTATGTCGCGAATGAGCTGCTTCGGCGTGCCTCCGAGCACCGGCATTTGATACAAATAACGAAAATTCACAGTGGACTTGTCCGAACGGACGAACATTACATAATTACCATCCGGCGTAAAACTCACAGCGACAAACCGCGCCTGATCGGGCGGCAGTATTTGCACGTGGCTCCCAGTGGCCAGTTGTTGCGCCCACAAGCTTTCCTGTTCGCCATCCCGCAAAACGTAAACGATGTAGCGACGGTCCGGAGAGAGCGCGGCAGTCCGGGCATTTCCGGTGGTAGTAACTTGCGTAATTTTCATGTTCTGCAAGTTGAATCCGCGCGACCGGTTATTCCAGAGATAAGCGCCGGCAGCTAGAGCGACCAGCACAACTGCGGCCACAATTCCGTAGAGAACCTTGCGACCTCTTGAGGCTGCCGCGACCTTCACTGCCGAACTGCTTGCGAGCGGTACCCCACCGGATGTTGTGTCGCGCTTTAGCCGCTTCAAATCAGCGCGCATATCGGAAGCGGTTTGATAACGGAACTTGCGGTCCTTTTCGAGCGCCTTATCGATCACGCGTTCAAGTTCAGTGGGAATTTGAGGATTGAGCTTGGACGGCGGAACGACCGGGCGATTCAGAATCGCATCGTGGATAACGGCCGTGGTCGCTCCGGAGAACGCTTGCCGTCCAGTAGCCATCTCGTAAAGAACGGCCCCAAAGCTGAAGAGGTCTGTGCGCGCATCAAGTTCTTCTCCGCGCGCCTGTTCCGGTGACATATACGCCACGGTTCCCAAAGCCGTGCCCGGGCTGGTCAGGAATTCTTCCGTCGCTTGGGTGGCCATCGCCGACACGCCCACACCTTCAGCCACGCGATTCGCGCTTGCCTGCTTGGCCAATCCGAAATCAAGAATCTTTGCGTGCCCGCGGCGGGTAACGAAAATGTTGGCCGGCTTGATGTCGCGATGAGTGATGCCTTCTGAATGCGCGGCATCGAGCGCATCGACCATTTCCACGGCCAACTCCAACAGATCTTCCAGCGACAGAGGTTTGCCTTCGATACGATGCTTCAGAGTCTGGCCGTCGAGAAACTCCATGGCGATGAACTGTTCGTCGCCTTCACGGCTAATTTCGTAAACGGTGCAGATGTTGGGATGATTCAGCGCGGACGCAGCTTGCGCTTCACGTTGGAAACGCGCAAGCATCTGAGGGTCGCGCGCTACATCGCGCGGAAGAAACTTCAGCGCTACGAATCGGCGCAGCGTGGTGTCTTCGGCCTTGTACACCACGCCCATGCCTCCGCCGCCAAGCTTTTCCAGGATGCGATAATGAGAAATCTGCTCGATGGACCCGTCCCCCATGCGTCAGGAACTATAGACGCGCCCTTGCCGCATGGTCAATGGCCTGCAAATAACAGCAATTTGTCCTGATTGAGCGTTTCCGCGCCGCGCGATGTATAATTATCGGATGCCTGTAAAGAGAAAAAGTGAACCGATGCATGGCACCACGGTGCTGTGCGTGCGGAAGGACAATAAAGTGGTTCTTACCGCCGACGGCCAGGTGACTCTCGGCGAAGGTGTGATCAAGCACAACGCCAAGAAGACGCGCCGTCTTTACAATGACAAGATCATTGCCGGCTTCGCTGGAAGCACCGCGGATGCGTTATCGCTTTTTTCGCGCTTCGAGAATAAGCTGCAGGAATTTCATGGCAACCTGCCTCGCGCGGCAGTCGAGCTGTCCAAAGATTGGCGCACGGACCGTTCTTTGCGCCACTTGGAAGCGCTCTTACTTGTCGCAGATGTAAAATCAACTTTTCTGCTTTCCGGCAGCGGAGACGTGATCGAGCCCGACGACGGAATCTGCGCCATCGGGTCGGGCGGCCCTTACGCGTTGGCTGCGGCGCGCGCCCTTTCGAAGTTCACAAAGCTTGGAGCGAAAGACATTTCGCAGGAAGCTATGCGCATCGCCAGTGAAATTTGCATTTTCACTAACGCAAATTTCAGCATCGAAGAACTATGACCGGAAAGTCGGAGAAAGACATGGTGATCTACTTGGCGGGTGAATCGCAAGCGGCCGAGCCCGAACCAATTCCGTCGTTTGACGAGCTGACGCCTCGCGAAATCGTTATAGAGCTCGACAAATACATCGTGGGACAGAATCTTGCCAAGAAGGCCGTGGCCATCGCGCTGCGCAATCGCGTGCGGCGGCAGAAGCTGACGCCCGAACTGGCCGAAGATATTCTTCCGAAAAATATTCTGATGATTGGACCCACCGGCGTGGGAAAAACGGAAATCGCGCGCCGCCTGGCGCGTCTCGCTGGCTGCCCGTTCGTGAAAGTGGAGGCCTCGAAGTATACCGAAGTGGGATATGTGGGTCGCGACGTGGAGTCCATGGTCCGCGACCTGGTGGAAACTTCGATTGACATGGTGCGCGAAGAAAAGCTCGATGAAGTGGCCGAGCGCGCCGAGCAATCTGCGGAAGAGCGTTTGTTGGATTTGCTGTTGCCGCCCTCGCCGATGCCCGCTGCGGATGCCAATCCGACCGCCGAAGCACAGCGTCGGGAGCAGTTGCAACGGACGCGCGACAAGCTTCGCGCCCAGTTGCGAGAAGGAAAACTTGATCAGCGCATCGTGGAGGTGGAAGTTCGCGAGCGTGCCATGCCCGCCTTTGAAATCGTCACCAATCAAGGCGTCGAGGAAATGGACATCAACGTCAAGGACATGCTTTCCGGTTTCTTCGGCCAACAGAAAAAGAAACGCAAGATGACCGTGTCGGAAGCCTTCGATTATTTGATACAGGAAGAGGAAAATCGCCTCATCGACATGGATCAGGTCACGCGGCTGGCCGTCGATCGAGTGGAGCAGATGGGAATTTTGTTCATCGATGAAATTGACAAAATTGCCGGCCGCGAATCTGGGCATGGACCGGACGTGTCTCGCGAAGGCGTGCAACGCGATATTCTTCCAATCGTCGAAGGGACCACCGTAAACACGCGTTATGGAATGGTTCGCACAGATCACATCCTATTCATCGCTGCGGGCGCGTTTCACACTACCAAGCCGTCTGATTTAATTCCCGAGTTGCAGGGGCGCTTTCCCATTCGCGTGGAACTCAGCTCGCTCACCGAAGCCGATTTTGTTCGTATCCTTACAGAACCGAAGAACGCACTGATAAAACAATACATCGCGTTGCTTGATACCGAGGGACTGAAGCTTTCCTTTACCGACGACTCCATTGCCACCATCGCGCGTTTCGCGGCCAAGGTGAACGAGCAGACCGAAAATATCGGCGCGCGCCGCCTGCACACAATCCTGGAAAAGGTTCTAGAGGAAATTTCCTTCGAAGCTCCGGAAATGAAAAAGAAAACCGTGAAAGTGGACGCCGCTTACGTGCAGAAGCAACTCGCGAACATCGTGAAAGATCAGGACTTGAGCCGCTACATTCTTTAGAAAACAAAAAATGGACACGAAAAAGCGGAACTGGCTCCCAGCGCCGCCTCCGAAAAGCGCGACCGCTTCTCTTTCTTAGTGCTTCTGTTCCTATTTCTTGTTTCCGCAACTTGCGTGACGGGTTGCGCCGCTCCCGGTGAACCCACCGAACGCAAGCCCCCCGTTCCTACTGCGATAACGGATTTGGCAGCGCGTCAGCAAGGCAATGACGTGATCCTCACTTTCACGCTTCCAAAAGATACCGTGGATCATCACCCGCTCAAAAAAACTCCGGCAATTGAGATTTATCGCAGCTTCGACCCAGCTGTGGCGACAACTTCCGCCGCGCACGAGCCGTTGCTTTTGATTCTTACGATTCCGCCGGCAATAGTGGCTAACTATTCCGAGAAAGAGCATGTCCGCGTCATGAACTCCCTCGAGGCGGGCGATCTAGCCCCGCACGTAGGCTGGACAGCGTCGTACGCGGTTCGCACGCGCGCATCTGCAAAAAAAGAATCGGCGGACTCGAACCGCGCTAGCGCGCAGATTTTTCCGGCGCCGAACCCTATTGCCGACCTCAAGACTCAAGTGACTCACTCTGGAATTGTCCTTACTTGGACTCCGCCGCAAAAAACAATCATAGATTCGGTGCCGACGATCTCCAGCTATCACGTTTACCGTGCGGAAGCGATCGCAGAGTTACAACCGGAAGGGTCTCGAACTGCATCTGAATCCGTTGTTGGAGTTCCCAAGTTGAAAACGTCTCTTGCACGTATCGGTGAATCGACCGAGCCGACTTTCCAAGATATGCAAGTGGAATTCGGCAAGACGTACGTCTACTCGGTCCGCAGCGTCGCCCAATATCCGGATGCAGAGCTCGAATCCGCAGACTCGAATCTCGCCATTGTAGCGCCACGCGATATTTTTCCGCCGGCGGCGCCTCAAAACGTAGCTGTGGTTCTAGTTCCGGCACAGGGTGAAAATCCTGCCTACCTAGACGTCTCCTGGGCTATCAACCCTGAAACCGACATCGCGGGTTACAACGTCTATAGAAGCGAACGCGACGGTGTCCCGAGTACGCGCCAGAATTCGGGGTTGTTGCTTACGCCAGCATTTAGAGATATGACTGCGCTCCCCGGCCATCAATATGTCTATACTGCAACCGCGGTGGACCGCGCGGGCAATGAAAGTGCAGCTAGTGCGCCGGCTTCCGGCAGCATTCCAGTAGAAGCTCAACCCGCAAGACCATGACTGAGAATTCTTCAATCGATAAAATCATCGGCGGTAAAACGGATAAACCGCCTCGGCCCGCTCTAATCACCGGAATTTACACCGGCGCGTTTCTCATAGCTGTGACGTTCGCGGCTCTGGTGGCCGCCAATCGCATGCCCTGGCTCGATAACCGTGCTCTGGAACGAAATGCGGTCTTTTGTGGCTTGTTTGTGATCTTCGCGCTGATTCCAATTGTGCGCTTCTACAACCGTCCCGTACAGATGTTCACCTCCGCCATGATCGCTTGGGGCATGTTCGTGGTGAGCTATTACATCGCGGGTATGTTTTTCCACAATCTCTTTGAGGTGTTGCGGACTCCGTTCGAAGCTTTAATCGAAGGCGCCGTTGTATATGGTTTTTTCGCGGTTGGTTCCTGGGTTGCATTCATGGCTCTGCACGCACGGCACCAGGCGATGGAATCGCGACGGCGTCAGCATCATCCTGCTCCGCATCATCGATGAAATTCTGCCGCTTTCAAACTTCTAGCTTCTCGGCTGACGAAGTTCAGCGCTCAGTTCATCAAGTTCATCCCGAGATCCGCAGCGGAATCATCGAAGGCAACGAGGTTCGCGAAATCCGCGGAGAATTTTGGGATAAATACGAAACTGCAGGCTCCCGCTGGCCGTTGAACTCTGTAAAACTTCTTCCACCTTGTACACCGAGCAAAATTGTTTGCGTAGGCCGAAATTATACGGAGCATGCCAAAGAACTGGGCAACGAGGTTCCCAAAGAACCTTTGCTCTTTTTTAAACCGCCCTCTTCCATAATCGGACCAGACGAGCCCATCGTCCTACCGCGCCTTTCGCAGCGTGTTGAATACGAAGGAGAACTCGCGGTAGTCATCGCTAACCGCTTCCGCGGTCTGAAGGCTAACGAAGATATCTTTGTTCACATCCTTGGATACACTTGTCTAAACGACGTCACCGCGCGCGATCTCCAAAAAAAGGACGGTCAGTTCACGCGCGGCAAAGGTTTCGACACATTCTGCCCGTTCGGTCCGGTCATCGAAACCTCCCTCGATCTAGCCTCCGCAACCGTCGAAACTTTTGTGAATGGGACCAGGAAACAGTTTGGACATACCGCGGAAATGATATTTTCTCTTGATGTTATAATTCGCTACATCGCGCAGGTGATGACGCTGGAACCCGGAGATGTTATTGCCACTGGCACGCCCTCCGGAGTTGGTTCACTGGCCGCGGGCGACGTGGTGGAAGTCAGCGTAAACGGCGTCGGCACGCTGCAAAATTTTGTCATCGGGCCGGATGAAAACTCGGAAAATTGAGCCGAGTCTAGTTGTGGATGTAATGCCGCGCGCGCGCAAGGCGAGTCTTGAAAGAACTTCTAAGAGATTGGCACAACTGGATTCCGCTGGCGGGCCTCGCAGCGCTGGCACTGGTAGGAATTATTTTCTGGCTGCGACGCAAGCCTGTAGATCCTGGCGAAATCGAACGTCAGCGTCGCGCGTTTTTAAATCGCGTGGGGCGCATCGTCGAGGGTCAGGTTCTTGAGATCGCTGACCACGCCCGCGACCTCGACCCGGACAAACCTGCCGGCACTCTTGTGAAGAGCAAATCTCCTTCGTCCGGTGTTGCAGCCAACGGCACGCAAAAGCTTCTCTACTATACCTACTCGATTTCCGGCGTTACTTACGAGACTGCCCAGGACGTGACCGGCCTTGAGGAGCGTTTACATCTCACTCGCGTCGCAGCCGGGCAAACGGCCAGCGTGAAATATGACCCATCAAACCCCAGTAATTCGATACTTCTCGCCGATGACTGGTCAGGCTTGCACTGAGGTCTATCCCTGCTGCCAAGTACAAAACTGAACCGCTTCGCTTCGCGTCTAATCAAGCGCAACAAATAGTTGCGGCGAGCGGTGGTACACTCATCGTTCGCCTGGAGGAAAATTTGATTCTTGCCCAGCGTTTTATCTCCGCCGCTTTCCTTGTTTTCCTCGCCACCGCCGCATCGCTGCATGGTCAACAGCAGGCTGCGCCGCCGATCGATCCGAGCCTTTACTCCGCAATGCGCTGGCGTTTAATTGGGCCGTACCGTGCGGGCCGTGTCTCCGCTGTGGCTGGAATTCCGGGCGATCCCGCCGTTTATTATATGGGTACTCCCGGCGGCGGCGTTTGGAAGACTTCCAGCGCGGGCCGCGTTTGGAAGCCGATTTTTGACGATCAGCATGTCGCCTCGATCGGCGCGGTCGCCATCGCTCCTTCAGATCCTAATATTGTTTACGTCGGAACGGGCGAGCAAACCGATGGCAACGGAATGTACAAATCCAAAGACGCCGGAGCGACCTGGACTCACATCGGGTTGCCCGATGTCCATTACATCAACTCCATTATTATCGATCCGCGCGACCCCGACATCCTGGTAGTTGGAGCTCTCGGCCATCCGATCCTCGGCGTCGCGGCAGCTAGCCCCTGGCGCGGTATTTTCAAGACCACAGACGGCGGCAAAACCTGGACCAAAACTTTGTATCGAGATGACTTCGCGGGCGCTGCAGACACTGTCGCCGATCCCACCAACCCCCGCGTACTTTACACTGCGCTGTGGAAGCCATTCGATTTCTTCAGCGGGCCTCCCGACGTCCGAAAGCCGGATTCGTGGATCTATAAATCAGAGGACCAGGGCGCCACTTGGAAAGAGCTACCCATCACAGGTTTTCCAACCGATGAACCCCTTGGCCGCATTGGACTCGCCGTCGCTCCCGGCACTCACGGCCAGCGCGTGTTCGCCATCACCGAGCCCGGGCTCTTCCGTTCCGACGATGGCGGCCAGACCTGGCGCAAAATCACGATTGATCCGCGCGTGGTGGGAAATCTTTATTTCAGCCGCGTCTTCGTCGATCCCAATAACGCCGACATAGTTTACGTAATGCAAACGACCACCTATCGCTCCACCGACGGTGGAAAGACTTTCACCGCGTATAAGGGCGCGCCGGGCGGCGATGATTACCACGTCCTGTGGATCGATCCCAAGAATTCGCAGCGCATGATTCTCGGCGTCGATCAAGGCGCCACCATCAGCGTGGACGGAGGCAAGACCTGGAGCACTTGGTTTAACCAGCCTACCGGGCAGTTCTACCACGTGATCACCGACAACCAGTTTCCCTACTATTCTTACGCCCCGCAGCAGGATAGCGGCACAGTGGTGGTGCCAAATCGCAGCGACTACGGTGAGATCAGCTTTCGCGACTGGTTCTCCACCGGCGGGTTTGAATTTTGTTACATTGCTCCCGACCCCAAGAATCCCAACATTATTTATTCAGGCGGATGGTACGGCAGTGTCGTGCGTTTCGACAAAACTACCGGCCAGATCACTCACGTTTTCGTGCGTACCGGAAATTTTCGCACCACTCAAATGCCTCCGCTGGTCTTTTCTCCCGAAGATCCAAAAACTCTTTATCTCGGTACGCAGTTCGTTTTGAAAACCACGGACGAAGGAAATAGTTGGCAAACCATCAGTCCCGATCTCACTGTTCCCCCCGGCGCTCCGGAAAACGGGGAGAAATCGCCAGCCGGCGCGTCAGGGCATACACCCGAAAGTGATCTTTCGCCCAACGTCGATAAAGATACCGACGAACTGAACGCATTCGGCGCGGACGCCGGCTCCGACGAAAAGGAATTTGAACTCCAGCGCCCTGGACGGCGCGCCGCCATCATGGCGATGATGCCTTCGCCTTTACAAGCCGCCGTGATTTGGGTCGGCACCAGCAACGGCCTCATTCAGCTCACCCAGGACGCCAGCGCGACTTGGCAAAACGTGACACCTGTAGGATTGCCGCCCCATAGCGCGATCATTGCAATGGAGCCTTCCCACTTCGACGCTGCTGCCGCCTACATCGTCACGCAGGCTGCCAAAGATAAACATCCTTATATTTATCGCACTCGAGACTCCGGCAAATCCTGGCAAAAAATCACTAACGGTATTGAAGATAACTGGCTCGCTCGCGTTGTCCGTGAGGATCCGGTGCGCAAAGGATTGCTGTACGCGGGAACCGAAAACGCGCTCTACGTTTCTTTCGACGGCGGCGACCACTGGCAATCGTTGCAGTTGAATTTCCCCGCGTCCGATGTTCGCGATCTCGCCGTGCATGGCGACGACCTCGTCGCTGCTACCTATGGCCGCGCGCTATGGATTCTTGATGATCTCTCGCCGCTGCGCCAAGCCAGCGCAGAAATAGCCGCCGCGAATGCATATTTGCTAAGGCCCGCTGACACCGTTCGAGCGCGCTGGGATAACGACCAGGAAACTCCGCTGCCACCCGAAACCCCCGCCGGCAAAAATCCTCCGGATGGCACAATTTTCGATTATTATCTCAAGTCCGCCCCCACTGGAGTTCTCACACTAGAAATCCACGACGCGCAGGGAAAATTCGTGCGCCGTTTCACGAGTATTGCCGCCCAGCCTGATACCACGCCGAAGAACGTGCCAGATTATTGGTTTGGTCCCATGCCCGCGCTTTCAAAAAACGTCGGGCACAATCGCTTCGTCTGGGACTTGCGTTACGATTCTCCGAAAACGCTGCCCTTTAGCTATTACGGAAATATTCTCGATTATGTCGAGTACACACTTTCCGACCACGCCATTCCCGAAGACACGCCGCGCGACCAAACGCTGGGTCCGATTGCCGTTCCTGGACAATATGAAGCGATACTCATCGCCAACGGCGTGCTGATGAAGCAGCCTTTCACCATCACTCTCGATCCACGAGTACACGTTTCCCAAGCCGATCTCCTAAAACAATTGGACGCTCTCAATAGAATCGGCGCCGGGCTCGAGTCAAGTTATCAGGCCTATCTGGCCATCGTGCCCATACGCGAAGCCATCGATGCGCGCCGGAAAAGTCTGGAAGATTTCATGAAGCAGCATCCGCCGGCGCAAAAGCAACAAACTTCCCCGGGGAAAGGCATCACCGACGAAGCGCCAAAAACTACCACTCAGCCGCCAAACTCTTCCGATGCTGCGACACAAAGTCCCCACGCAAAGGACGCAGCCGCTGAACCCAAGCAAAATGCGGAAGCCATTGAATCGCCTGCGAAGCCGGTCCAGGTTGCGGAAGGGCAGGATTTGGCTGACGCGCTTAAGGATCTCGACGAGAAGATTGCACTAGCCCAGGAAGGCACTTTCACCGATCCTGGAATTGGTCCTGCGCATCGCGATCTGGCTCGGCTCTCTTTCATGATCGAAAGCGGGGACGCAGCTCCATCGCAAACCGCCGCCGCAGCTTTGGACGAATCGTGCAACAGCCTGAACAAAGGGATCTCCGCGTGGCGCGGTATGGCAGCCCAGGGGTTTGCTCCCATAAACACGCTGCTGGCGAAATACAATCTCGCGCCGCTGCCGGCTCCGCAGAGCCTCCAAGCGAATCCGGACGCGTGCCGAGCACAATAATTCTTGGTTCTACAGTATTAAATTAGCGCCGGCTTTAGACCGGCATTCTGTACCTGCCTTGTCGCTCCTTTTTATGGCAGCGACATCAGGCAAGATCTTCCGTCCGCAACGACCGCGTCGAATATCCAATTTGGCTGTTGTGATCCGACACTCAAACGTGTCTCATTGCAATTCGACCCGGAATATAAACAGTAGCGCCAAATGCGAACGGGAGAGATCAAATCGCCGACCGCTCGTCCGCCTTCGTGGAAAATTCTTCTCGCGTTCGCGATCATTTACTTCATATGGGGCTCCACATTTCTAGCCATACGCGTAGGCGTTCGAGAAGTTCCGCCGTTCCTGTTGGCAGGAATGCGCTTCACGGTGGCGGGAATCGTTTTATACGGGTGGCTGCGATTGACCGGCACTTCGTCGCCGAGCCGCCGCGAATGGCTGGCAGCCACTTTTTTGGGAGCATTAATATTTCTGCTCGATTATGGCTGCCTGTTCTGGGCCGAACAGCGTGTCCCGTCCGGCATCGCAGCCGTGGTGCTGGCGACGATTCCGGTCTTTATCACCCTGATGGAGATTATCTTTCTCCGCACGCAACGCCTGACTATGCGTCTATCGTTGGCGCTCCTAGTCGGACTCTGCGGCGTGGCCGTGCTGGTGAATCATTCTTTTACTTTCGGAGAAGTTCCCATCAATCGCGTCGGAGCGTTCGCACTGTTGTTCGCTTCTTTCACTTGGTCTATCGCTACGATTCTTACGCGTCGTCTGCCGCTACCGGCTTCGAAACCGATGAGCGCCGCCGCCCAAATGTTCTCGGGCGGACTTCAGTTATTTGTCCTCGCGGCGCTGACACATGAGTTTTCAGGATTTCACTTGCAGGCGGTCTCCGCGACTGCCTGGTGGTCGCTAATTTATTTGATTATCGCAGGCTCCATCGTAGGATTCACCGCTTACATATGGCTGCTGCACTATGAATCTCCCACGAAAGTCGGCACCTACGCCTACGTCAATCCAGTAGTGGCAGTCGCAGTGGGCTACTTCATCGGCAAGGAGCCGATCGGTCCCCGAACATTGCTGGGAGGCTTGCTCATTTTGATTAGCGTGATCACCATCACCACCACGCCAAAGCAAAAAGTTTTACCGGCCCGTGCGAACGCCGAGTTGCTCCCAACAGGAAATCCCGATTCGCCTCATTCTGAAAGCGGCGTCGCGCGAAGCTCCTAAATTGTCCTGGCCGAAACTTTGACTAATTCTTGGCTTCCGCTATATTTGTCCCGATGAGCAATTGCAGGCGCGCCACTTGTAAAGACCTTCGCGACACTCAATTTCCTTTTGATTTCGCTGAAATCCTAACTCGCACCCAAATGGCGGGCTTGCAGTGACTGAACACCGCAAACATCGCGACCGCATCGAAGAACTCCGTAAACTCAACGCCGAAGCTGAAGCTGGGGGAGGGGCCGAGCGCCGCGAACGCGAGCACAAGCAGGGCAAGCTCAGCGCTCGCGAACGCGTCGACTTGCTGCTGGATGAGGGTTCGTTCGAAGAGCTAGACAAATTCGTCCGCCATCAATCCCACGACTTCGGCATGGAAAACCTGCGTCCGCCGGGAGACGGCTTCATCACCGGCTATGGCCGCATCGATGGCCGGCTGGTGTACGTCTTCGCGCAAGATTTCACAATTTTCGGCGGCTCGCTCTCTGAAGCGAACGCTTCGAAGATCACAAAAATTATGGACCTGGCGATGCGAGCCGGGGCCCCCGTGATTGGCTTGAACGATTCAGGCGGCGCACGCATTCAAGAAGGCGTGAAGTCGCTCGCTGGCTATGCCGAGATTTTTCTGCGTAACACGCTGGCAAGCGGTGTGATTCCGCAAATCAGCGCCATCATGGGGCCTTGCGCGGGCGGCGCAGTCTATTCGCCGGCCATCACGGATTTCATTTTTATGACCCGCGACACTTCCTACATGTTCGTCACCGGTCCGGACGTGATTAAGACCGTCACGCACGAGGAAGTCACCAAGCAGGAGCTTGGTGGCGCCATGACCCACAACGAAAAAAGTGGCGTGGCGCATTTTGTTTCTCGCGACGACGCAGAATGCCTCTCTATGATTCGCGAACTCTTCGGCTACTTGCCGTCAAATAATCTCGACGACCCTCCGCGCCGCGCTACTAGCGATCCCTGGGACCGCGTGCATCCGGCGCTGAACGCGCTAGTTCCCGAAGATCCGCAAAAGCCCTACGACATCAAAGACGTGATACACGCCATCGCCGATGATTCAGAGTTCTTCGAAGTCCACGAGCATTTCGCCAAAAATATTGTGGTGGGTTTCGCCCGGCTGGATGGCCACACGGTAGGGATCGTCGCAAACCAGCCTACGTTCCTTGCCGGAGTGCTGGATATCAGCGCATCTGTGAAAGGCGCCCGGTTCGTGCGGTTCTGCGACGCTTTCAACATTCCACTCATAACTTTTGAAGATGTACCTGGATTTCTACCCGGCACGCAGCAGGAATTTGGCGGAATCATAAAGCATGGCGCAAAACTACTTTTCGCCTTCGCCGAAGCCACTGTGCCGAAGATTACGGTCATTACCCGCAAGGCATACGGCGGCGCTTACTGCGTCATGGCCTCGAAACACATTCGCACGGACATCAATTACGCGTGGCCTACCGCCGAAATTGCCGTGATGGGCCCGGAAGGCGCAGTGAATATCGTGTATAAGCGCGAGATCGATCGCGCTCCCGAAGCCGATCGCGAAAAAATTCGTCGCGAAAAAATCGACGACTTCCGCGACCGTTTCGCAAATCCCTACGTAGCCGCCGAGCGTGGCTATGTCGACGCCATCATCGAGCCCGCCCAAACCCGCGCCAAGCTAATCACCGCGCTACGCTCCCTGGCAAACAAGCGCGACACCAATCCGCGCAAAAAACACGGCAACATCCCGCTCTAACCGAAAACTGCGTGCCGCCGAATCGCCGCTAGGACCGGGCGCTGTGGACCAAGCGTTCTCTAGTTCACGGTCAGCGGCGCTGACACGCTGCCGATCCTGCCGCTCAGATTGTCTCGCACCACAAACCGTACTTGATAATTCCCGGCGGGAAGTTTCAGCGCGTTCTGATACAAGATTCCGTCCGCTTTGATTTTGTCCAGCGCAGCCGAAGGAACCGTTCCTTTTATGGTCTGGCCCGCGTTGCCCACCGGCGTGCCAGTCTTGGTAGCCTGGGCGACAAAGTCGATGTCGAAACGATTTTTGTTCCTCTCATCAATCACGCCCGTAGCCGGCAGGTGCACTGCGAACCCTATTTTTCTCTCGTCTCCATCAGGGGTAACGCCCTGCCATCGCACTGTCACCTGAATCCCCGTGCTCTCAAATGGAGAACTCAATGCGAAGGCGACATCCTCGGTGTGCGTCAATTGCGGATCGATCGTCGCGTTCGTGACTAAAAATCCAGTCCGCGCGTGTACCTCCACATCTTTGCGCGCGACCTGCACTTGCAATTTTCGCCAGCCGGGCTTGTTGTTCGTGTTATCGACGTAATATCCCAGCAAGTAGTAGCTCGCCGAATCATCGGCAGCGCGCTTAAAGCCGGCGGCCAGATCATTGTTGTTGAAAAAAGCGCGGCCGCCCGTCATTGCGGCGAAATTTTCAAGGCTCTGCACAGTCGATGCTTGCAGCGAGCTTCTACCGGCAGCGGCATCGGCGAATCCGGGACCGCTCAGCCCGCCGGAATACGTGGCATCGCCCGTCGGCGAACTGCTCACCAACCCGCGCACATCCACTGGATAAACTGAGATCTGCGCATCATTCAACGCTTCCATCGTCCGCTCGTACAGCACAGACAAACTGCCGCCCGGCAACGATGAAGGTGAATCCAGGCTAAACGGAAAACTTCCCGTAGCCCAAATCAGAGATTTTCTTCCCGGAACTCCGGAAAGCGACCACGCAATCGCTAGAAAGGCTTTCATGGTGTCTTCGATGGCCCGCGTCTGCTGGTAACCGCCTTGCACCGCGTCCGCGCCCGTAATAAATTGGCGCATTTTCGCCGACGGATCTTCACTCACACCGATTCCGCCAGTCAGTTCGCTACTGTCGCCGGACGCGGCCATGATTTTCCCCTCCGCGCCAAACGATTCCATGTCCGACATTTCCCCGCTAGCTTTCTTCAACGCGGCCACGATCGAGGCCGGATCGCTGTTCAGCCCGCTCAGCACCTGCAATCCTTTCCTCCCAATCACCACGAGTCCGAACACGCGCCCTGATTCCAGATTGTCGGCTAGGTATTTAATCAACTGCTTTCGGCCGATAGTCTGATCCAGAAACGGGGTATTGATGGTATCCAAAGCAATCACGGTGATTGAGGAAGGCTGTTGCTCCAGCGTGATGTTGCTAAACGTGCCCGGTGCGATTGTAGTTTGCACGGGACGCGCGTAGCCGGCATTCACTTCCTGGAAGATGGCGATTCTTTGCTGCTTTCCGTCTTCCAGAATTTTGAAATCGTCTCGAGTTAGTTTCTGGACGTGGCTGCCGGATTTGTCAGAAACCACAACGGGTACCTGGACCAGAACCGTCTGCGACCTGAGCACCAGCTTCTTCTCTTGATCCGCACCGTTATACCTGCGCACGTCGGGCTCAGGAAGGTTTGCCGGTGCGCCAAGATTCGCCGGCTGTCCCGTCATCGGGTCGATTTCCTGTGCCCACGCGCATGGCGACAGCAAGATAATCAAAAAAAAGAGACCCGCGATCTGCCGCAGTTGCCTAACCATGGCTCAAACGCTAGCATTGGTTCTGGGATGAAAGTATGACTTTTTGCGCCAAATTCGATGCAGCTGGTGTCTAAGGAAAGCGCCATCTGAAAGTTGCCGTTTAACTCTATGTCCAATGTTTCCACGGTTTTTGCGATGTCGGCACGCAAGATCGCTAACGCAGTGGCTCCTCGCGCGAATACCGGCCGTTTGCTTCGGAGTGTCAGCCTGGACCGCGACGCTCTCGAGGATTCATCCCTAAGAATTCCGTATGCGGACATGATGATGTTATCTGAGCTTGCCGCGAGGATGACAAGATGATTCAGCTTTTGGATTGCATGTGGGCGAAGCGGTAGATCACAAAGAGTATGGTGTAGTTGGGTATTCGGTCACCTCCAGTGCAACTCTAGGACAAGCGCTTCGCAGCCTGGTGCGTTATTTGCCGATATGGACGAATGTGGGTACTTTTAAGTTGGACACAGAAGGCTCCGTCGCGCATTTCCAATGGGAGTATTTAGATCCTTCGCTTCCCGAACCTCGCCACGACTGTGAAATGTCCATGGCCACCGTAGCGCGGTTCAACAGGCTTACCGCCGATTCATCCTGGGCGCCGCGCGAAGTCTGGTTTCGGCATAAGAAGCCGCGAGACACTTCCGAACATTCCCGCATTTTTCGCGCTCCCGTTCGATTCGGAATGCAGGCGAACGCGGTGCTGCTCGATACCGCCTTACTCGATCTTCCACTGAAAAATGCCAAGTCCTTTTCGCACTCTGCGATCACTGCGATAGCCGAACAACTCTTGGCGCGAACTCCTGATGTCGTCGGTTTCTCCCAGAGCGTACTGAGCTTTATCAGACAAAGATTAAGCTACGGCGAATTTGGCGTCGAGACCCTCGCACGGCACTTCGGCGTCAGTCGGCGCACCTACCAAAGACAATTACAGCAGGAAGGTTCGTCTCATCGAAACCTGGTCCAGCAGGCCCGGCGCGAGCTCTCGCGGCATCTTCTTCTTGACGCGGGCATGACTGCCACGGAAGCCGCCCACGCGCTCGGATATGCCGAACACAGCGTGTTCCACCGCGCCTTTCAAAGGTGGCACGGGGTGCCTCCTGGAACGTTCGGGCGCAGTTAACTAGAAAACTACTTGAAGGGCGCAAAGCTGGCTTTTTGGGTCGATTTCTTGTAGCATGCCGTGGTTTTGCCTCACCGCCATTATTCGCTAAGAATTGGAGATGCGATGCCCAAGAACGCCCCGAAGACCAAGACTTTGGTCGAAGCGCTTGATGCGCTGATTGAAAAATATCACCTGCTGAAGCACCCTTTTTACCAGGCTTGGACCGCAGGCAAGCTCTCCAAGGATTCGCTCGCACTTTATGCCGAGCAGTATTATCAACACGTTCGGTCTTTCCCGGACAATCTGAAGCAACTCGCAGCCCGCACAAATAACGACGCGAATCTTCGGACCTTGGTAAACGAAAATCTGGCTGAAGAGCTCGATCCTGCTGCGTCTCACCCCATGCTCTGGAGACATTTCGCACAGTCGCTGGGTGTGAGCGAAGCGTCAATGGAAGATGCGCGCCCGCTGCCGGGGATCGCCGCGTTGCTCGACACGTTTGATGAAGTTGCTGCGCAGGGTTCGAAGGCACAGGCGGTGGCCGCATTTTACGTGTACGAAGCGCAGGTCCCTGAAATCGCCACGCAAAAGATCTCCGGTTTGCGGAGATTTTACGACATTAACGAATCCCGCGCGCTGGCCTACTTCGCCGTGCACGAGGAAGCTGACGTCCGCCATCGCGCCGCTTGGAGGGATTGGCTTGCGAAACAAAATGACGCTGACGCAGTTTCGGTGTTATGCGCCGCCGAGCGTAGTCTGAAGGCTCTGTGGGGCGCGCTCGACGCCGTCTACCCGCAAGGCTGCGCGTCGAAAAATTAAAGGTATTTCCGATAGTCGGTCTGGTGGTTGCCTGGAGGAAAACCAGGCTGTCGACCGCTGAGTCCTTCCATAAGGTTTACTCACGCTTTAGCGCTTTTACACCTTCGGGGCTGCCAATAAATGCTTCGGAAGCAAATTTTAAAAACAATCCGTGCTCGACTGCTCCCACCACGTGATCTAGGTGATGCGCGATTTCTTTCGGGTCATTCATCGGCCCAAAAGCGCAGTCGATGATGTAATGCCCTCCATCAGTGACGTATGGCTTTTTGTCAGAGCCGAGTCGCAGCGCCGGTTTCCCACCGAGCTTAGCTAGTTTCTTTTCAGTCGCCTGCCAGCCGTACGGAACAACTTCCACCGGAACGGATACCAGAGAGCCAAGCCGTTCCACGATCTTCGATTCGTCGGCCACCACAACCATGCGCTTGCTCGCAGCCGCGACGATTTTTTCGCGCAATAATGCGCCGCCGTGACCTTTGATCAGGTACAGCGGCCCGGGAAGAATTTCGTCCGCACCGTCAATGGTAAGGTCAATTTCTGTGTGTTCTGCGAACGTGGTGAGCGGAATATTCACAGACCGAGCTTGCTCTGCGGTTCGCTCCGACGTAGGCATGCCTATGATACGCAGATTCTCTTGCACCACGCGGCGCCCCAATGCGCTCACCAGGTATGCCGCGGTCGAGCCGGTCCCCAATCCCACGACCATTCCACTCTCTACCAACCTTGCAGCAGCCTCCGCAGCAGCTTTCTTCCACTGATCTTGCGGCGATGGATTCACAGGTGAAATCATTATCTCGACGTCTCCGCGAGGCACATCATAGCCGTACATGCCGTCCTTGCCAACTTTTGTACACGCCGTGAAGACGGTTCTTAGATCCCGCCTGAGCCCAACGATCTCATTGCGCAGACGATTCAGAACCAAAATGTTAGAATCCCTTTGCTTTTTGTGAACGAAGAATGTTCAAGAAAATCCTGATTGCCAATCGGGGCGAGATCGCCGTTCGCATCCTACGAGCCTGTAGAGACCTTGGCGTGCTTGCTGTGGCGGTTTATAGCGACGCCGACCGTGCTTCGCTCCATGTGCGCCTTGCAGACGAGGCTTATCCTCTCGGCCCCGCTCCTTCTCGCGAAAGCTATCTCGTCGTAGAGAAAATCATCGGCGCCGCGCGTTATGCCGGATGTGACGCGATTCATCCCGGTTACGGATTTCTCGCCGAAAATCCCGCGCTGGCTCGCGCTTGTGCCGATGCAAAGATCACTTTTATCGGTCCGTCGCCCGAGGCCATGGAAAATCTCGGGTCAAAAACCGCTGCGCGCCACCTCGCTCGCAACACGAATGTGCCCACCGTCCCCGGTACGCTCGATCCCATCGCAAAAATGGAAGATGCCCGCGAGGCGGCTCGCGGCATTGGATTTCCCGTCGTGCTCAAAGCCGTTGCCGGTGGCGGCGGAAAAGGCATGCGTTTGGTTGAACGCGAAGCCCAGTTTCCTGGTGGCTGGCGCGACGCTTCTTCGGAAGCCCAGAACGCCTTTGGTGATGGCCGCTTGTACCTCGAAAAATATCTCTTAAAACCGCGGCATATTGAAATTCAAATCCTTGCAGATAGTCACGGCCACATCGTCCATCTCGGTGAGCGCGAATGTTCCGTGCAGCGCCGCTATCAAAAAGTGATCGAAGAAGCGCCCTCACCCATCATGACGCCGGAGCTTCGCCGCAGAATGGGTGATGCAGCCGTGAAACTGGCTAAGGCCGGTGGTTATACCAATGCCGGTACCGTAGAATTCTTAGTCGATGCGAGCCATAACTTTTATTTTCTGGAAATGAACACGCGTCTTCAGGTGGAACACCCCGTAACTGAGATGATCACTTCGCAAGACATCGTGAAGCTTCAAATTCGTATTGCTTGCGGCGAGCCGCTCCCGTTCATCCAGGAAGACATCGCCCTCCGCGGCCACGCCATCGAATGCCGCATTTATGCCGAAGATCCCGACAACAATTTCTTCCCCTCGCCCGGACGAATCGTCGACTGGCGCGCACCTGCAGGCCCCGGCATACGCTTCGACGACGGTGTGTATAGCGGGTGGAATGTGCCGAATGAATACGACCCCATGCTCGGAAAATTAATCTCTTACGGGAAAGACCGCGCTGAGGCAATCGCGCGGCTTCAACGAGCGCTCGCCGAGTTTTACGCCAACGGAATAAAAACGAACGCAGAGCTTTTCCAGCGGATTCTAGCAACCGCCGATTTCCAAGCCGGCGAAATATACACTCGCTGGCTCGACGATTTTCTCTCCGAGCCGCATAAGCAGTCCGTCACAGCTTCCGAAAACAACTCGCTCGAAGAAGACGCGGCAACAATTGCCGCCGCGCTCTGGCATGTGTCCCATCGCCAGGATTTTCCAGACACGAAATCAATCGTCAATCAGCCCGAGTCTCGCTGGAAATTGGAAGCGCGCCGCGAACAATTAAGAGGCGAGCTTGAACTATAGGAACATAGCGCGGTTAGGAAGATGAAGACCCATGGAAGACGAAGCATGCCTTGGAAGAGAAGTTTGAGCGGATACTTTGAAAATTGAGATCGAGTTGGACGGAAAATCACGCAGCGTCGAAATGATCCACACGGGCGAGCGAGCCCGCTGGAGCATCGACGGCCGCGCTATCGACGCTGACGCGGTAGAAGTCTCCCCTGGCATCTACTCGATTCTCATCGGCGGCCAGTCTTTCGAAGTACGTATAGCTCCCCAGCCTGATTTCGCACTTCGCGTCACGGCGGCAAAACGTGAGTATCGCGCCGCGATTCGCAATCCGCGCAAATGGGCTCGCAATCGCGGACTGGGAGCGGAAGCGGAGGGAAGTCAGCAGCTCCGGGCTCCCATGCCGGGAAAAATCGTGTTGCTGCTGGTAAAAGCCGGCGATCACGTCGATGTCGGACAAGGAATTGTAGTGATGGAAGCGATGAAAATGCAGAACGAAATTCGCTCGCCTAAATCCGGCATAGTCGAGCGTCTTCTGGTGACGCAGGGTCAAACTGTGAATCCAGGCGACGTCGTCGCCATTGTCAGCTAAACATCGATTCCGAGAACCTTAGCCCCCGATCACGCCCCTACCGAACCACCGAATATGCCGCAAATTGCGCATCCTTCCCCGCTAACCGTTTACCTTTACGTTCGCTTTGTATTCACAGTGGCTTCCCAAAGCCTGCGACCGCTGCGAACATACCTCCAGCGAACTCAGGCAAACATAGCCTGGCTGCACTCGGGAGACATCATGGTTCACGTTTTCTTGGTTTGGTTGGCTGCGGGATTGGTGCTGGCCACCGTTGCTCTCTCGTGGATCATGCTCTGCGGATTAACTGCTCACTGGGGGGAAAAGGAAGGCCTCGCATTCTGGAAAACCTTTGCTCTCTCGTTTTTTTTGACCCCGCTAGCAGGAGGGTTGTTGATTCTATCGTTCAAACCGCCGCGAGCCACCCGTTCCTTGGCAGAAACCGCAAGCCGCGGCTAATTCCATCGCAATTTTTATTGCGCCCTCACCTCGCAGCTCAACACGCATGCGAATTTTCGCTTAAATTACACCGCGGATTGAGGTTCTCGCTCGACGAAGGATAAAATCGCTTAGTTTGAAGCGGGAAGTTTCCCTGCAGATTCCAAAATTTGTCGCGCCAGATAGTTTGTAACGTGCGAATCGTCGCGCGCCTCGATCATATAAGCCGACCGAAGAAGTTGCTCCTTGCGGTTGCGCATCATGTCGCGAATGGATTGTTGCACTTGCGGATCGGAAAGTACGCGTTGACCCGCAGCTTCCTTGGCGATCATTTTCAGTATGCGGTAGCCGCCCTGGTTGCCTATCGGCTGGCTTACCGACCCAACCTTCATACTCAGAACCAACATCTTGAGTGCCGGATCCGAGCGATTTAGCGCAGACTCGGGAACGAATCCCAAGTCGCCTCCAGTCGTCGCGGTAGAGTCTTCCGAATAGTCCATCGCCAATTGCCCGAAATCTGCGCCAGAGGCGAGCTTCTGTTCCAGCATGGCTACCTTGCTCTTGGCCTCCGCATCGGTTTTCGCTTTATCATTTTTGCGATTGTGAACCGAAGGGTCGGGATGCGGGGTGACCACGATTTGCGCGATGTGATATTGCGGCTCGGCTATGTTGAACTGCGCGCGGTTCTTGTTGTAAAAGTCGGTGACGTCCTGGTCCGTGATCGAAATCTTTGCGATCACCTCGCGGTTCAGCAGCTTTTGCACGGAAAGCTGCCGGCGAATATCGTTTTTCAAATCATCGACGGTCAGTCCCGTATCGTGCAGCTTCCTCTGAAACTCTTCCTCGGTGTAGGGGCTCTTTGATTCCGTGAATTTGTCTTCCACTTCGGCGTCGGTGGCAATCAAGTTCATTTTGCTCGCGCGCTCCAGCAGAATTTCGTTGTTGATCAACTCATCCAGGATGCTGAGCTTCAGCGAAAGAGCCTCTTCCTGAGAGGGTGCCGGCGCTTCCGCATTCACGCGCGTGCGAAAATACTTCTCCACCTCGGCGCGCGAAATATCCTTGCTGTTCACCGTTGCCCACACATCCGGACCCACGGCAGCTTCTTTCTTGCAGGCAGCCACAAACATGCACGCTGCCATCGTCGCAAGAATCAGGATTTTTCGTTTCAAGCGGAAAGCTCCTTCGCAGGAGGCCTCAAGCAGCCTTTTTCACGCGGCCGGAACGAATACAAGAAGTGCAGACGCGAATGTGCTTGTGCGTGCCATTAATCACGGTTCTTACCCGCCGCAGATTCGGATTCCAGCGCCGCCGTGTCACGTTGTGAGCGTGGCTGATCGTATTCCCAAAGCGCGGCTTCTTGCCGCAAAGTTCACATACCATTGCCATTGTTGCTTTGCTCCAGACAGGAAAGTTTCAAATGCTTTGAAGACTTATGCTATCAGAGATTCTTCCAACCGAGAAGCGATTTGGCGGAGCTAACACGCCACAAACACCGCACCAACCATGCCCGAAATCTACCGCTTTTTAGTCAAAAATCGGCTGGAAAATTAGATACCGACGGGTTAAGGTTTGTGGAACGAATTGAACCAAAGAGACCGCAGCAGTAATTTTAATCCTGCGCCCATGGCAAGTGGAATGATGAAAATAGAACGCCGCCGCGTAGTTTCGACTCCTTCTCAGATCATAATTTTGATCGCAGCCGTGTTCCTAGCTTACCCGTTCGCCTACGCACAAAAATTTCACGGAAGTCTTCGTGGGATCGTCCAGGACCCCAGCCAGGCACGCGTCCCTTCTGCGACGATCGTTCTGCGCACTGTTGAATCTTCCGTCGAAGTCCGGGCAGCCGCGAACGAACAAGGAGAGTTCCGCGTAGATAATCTTGCTCCTGGATCTTATCGCCTGATTGTGAACGCGAAGGGATTCGCGCAAGCGCTATCTGACGTGACCATTCTGGTGAGTTCCGTCCGCGACATCACCGTAACTCTGCAGCCTAGCGCCGTTCAACAGACAGTGAATGTAAAAGCGCAACCATCCTCCGTAACCACCGAGCCCATCGACTTGGCCAGCGCCGTCCATCAAGGAGTAGTCAGTTCGCAGGACCTGGAGACAATTCCACTAGCTGCACGGAGTTTTGCCAACATCGCCTACCTCGTCCCCGGAACGGAGCCGGTCGAGCCATCCGATCCCACCAAAGCGCGTATAACCGCAGTTTCCACCGGCGGCAGTTCTGGCCTCAATAATGAACTCTCCGTCGATGGCGGGGACGATTCTGACGATTACATCGGTGGCTTCCTGCAGAATTTTTCACCCGACACGATTCAGGAATTCGCCGTACGCACCGCGCAAGAGGACGCCGACACCGGCCGCACCACCGCTGGCTCTGTGGTCATCACAACAAAGCGCGGAAATAATGATTGGCACGGTGATGAAGCCTTTTATGAGCGTGCCGCTGCGCTCAACGCGCGTTTCCCCATCGAAAATCCCGCCCCTAATCCGAAGCAGCCATTTTCACGCCAGAATTACATCGGCACAATTGGCGGCCCTATTGTTCGCGACAAATTATGGTTTTTTACTTCCTTCGAATACGTCAACGAAGATGCCAGCATCGCCTATAGCCCAGCCAGCCTGACTCAATTCAACGCCCTCGCTCAATTGGCGGCCGAAGGTTTGGTGGACGTGAACGGCAAAGTCGTCACTTCCATCCCCGTGCCAAATTTTGTTCCAGTGCCGTTTCGCGATTATTTGGGCACGGTTCGATTTGATTGGGCACAGTCTCCACGCTCGCAATGGTTCTTGCGCGCCGGGATCGATAATTACCTCACGCATAACGCGGGGGTACAGCAGGCCGCTCTGCCTTCCACCGGCGCTGAAGCGCACAACAATTACATGAACCTGGTGGTCAGCAACCAATTCACCTGGAGCCCCACCTGGGTCGGGTCATTCGTATTCAGCGCCGGAGGCTTGCACCTCACCGAAGCGCGTAACTCCGATCTTGGCTTCGCGCTTGCGTTTCCGTTCACTGCGACATCAGCGACCATCTCCGGGTTGGAGACATTTGGTGACAACCAGTTCCTCACGCCCATCACTGCATTTCCTATTCTGCGAAATCAGGAAAAATATCAGTTCCGCTACGATGTAACTCATACCGTAGGGGCGCACTCAGTCCAGTTCGGCGTGAATTTTATCCATGAGCCGGTTTTGGACGGCGCGTTGGCATCCAATGCGGAAACGCTGGTCACATTTCCAGTTGATCCGACGTTCTACCTCACGAATACTGCGCAGTTTACCGCCGATCTGGCCAACGGAAGTATGTCGGTGCCCGCGAGTAACGGAGTCTTTTCGCAAAACGTGCAGCGCCTCGGCCTATACGCTGAGGATTCCTGGCGAGTGCGCCCGAACCTCACCATAAATTACGGCTTCCGTTATGACAGGAGCTTCGGCCTCTTTACCGCGTCTGACCGCAGCCAATTGCAGAATCCCGCCTACTTGACTCTAAAGGCGCTCGATATTCCGCTGATCAATGGCGCCCCGCACGACTTCAATGGGGCCGTTGGGCCGCGGCTTGGTATCGCATATTCGCCCGGCCAATCTACAAGCACAGTGATTCGCGCCGGCATCGGAATCTACTCGAATGACCTCGCGCAGAATGGTTGGGTGCCGGCCTTACAAGCTGTAAACACACCCGTCGGCCCTTGTGCTTTTGATTCTGCAACGAAGACGCTGGTGGGCTCGGGCTGTCTGCCTCCTGCAGCATCCACGGGCCCGGTCGGCACCGTCGCCGGAGCAGGCGCGATCATTGCGCCTGGATACAAAACACCCTACGCGATGCATGTTAGCGGCGGCGCTCAACACGCCTTTAACTCCAAGTGGACGGTTAGCGCAGACTACATCCACGAACAGGGTAACCATGGCTTTAGGCGGTATCAATACCAAGCGGGCTTCACGTTATTCTCTCCATTATTCCCCTCGGATGTAACCGACCAGCGAAACAACGTTCCGAACGTTACCGTTTTCAAATCGGATAACCGCTCGAGCTATAACGGTTTGCTCCTCCACCTGCAGGGAAACGTTTCGCGTCGTTTCAATCTCATCGCAAATTACACTTTGTCGCGAGGCAGCACCTGGGGATGCGTGCTTGGAGAACTTTTCGACTATGTCAATGGCGTCTGCGATCCCTTACATCCGTTCGCGAAAGGTGACTATGGTCCGTCCGGCGAGGATGTTCTGAGCCGTTTCGTATTGGCCGGTACCCTCAAAGTTCCTGGTGGATTCGAGCTGACCACCCTAACGCAAGCCGAAAGCGCCCGGCCGTTTACTTTGACTACCACCACTCCGGTCACCGGGCTTGGCGACGACTTTGACAACCGCGCAGTCGTCAACGGTGTTCCAACGACTCTGGATGAACTCCGCGGAACCCCCTATATCCAGGTTGACTTGCGTGTCAGCCGGCCGATCCATTTTGGCGAGCGCTGGACCTTAACGCCCTTCATCGAGTTCTTCAATCTCTTCAACCGCAACAACCCAGGCGCCAATTATGTGACCGACGTTGGAGCATTACCCGTTCCGCCGTCGCAGGTCGCCGCCGGAAATATCACCGACCTCTGTACCAATCCCGCCTGCACCACAACAACGCCGATCACAAGTCTCCACCAACTGCGAGTGCCTGGCGGAGCCTTGGGAGACTTCTTCGGCCCTGGCACCACGGTAGGAATTCCTTTCGCCGCGCAAATCGGCGGGCGCCTAACTTTCTAACCTGCCGCGAATTCAGTTTTTATGTATGCTATGCACCGTAAATTGGGGAGGTGTGCGTTGTTTCGAATTCCGCGGATTGGCTCGGTTCTTTTTGTGCTGTTCATTCTTGCTGCAAACGCACATGTACTCGATGCGCAGCAATACCCGCTAAGCACCTATCAGGAAATGCGCTGGCGCATGATTGGCCCATTTCGCGGCGGTAGAACGCGTGCCGCCACCGGAGTCCCCAGTCAGCCGAATGTTTTCTATGTCGGACAGGGAGATGGCGGCGTTTGGAAATCCGACGACTACGGCCGTACGTGGACGCCCATCTTTGAAGATCAACCGTCGCAGTCCATTGGCGCTATTGCTGTAGCTCCGTCTAATCCGAACATTGTTTACGCCGCGAGCGGGGAAGGCTTGCAACGCCCGGATCTTTCCGTTGGCGACGGAATTTACAAATCCACCGACGCCGGGAAAACTTGGACTCATCTGGGCCTGCGGGATGGCCAGCAAATCCCCGCCTTGGCCGTCGATCCGCGCGATCCCAATCATATTTTCGCTGCCGTCCTTGGCCATCCCTACGGGCCAAACGAAGAACGCGGAATTTTTGTTTCTACCGACGGCGGCCAAACCTGGAAGAAATCGCTCTACAAGGATCCCGATACAGGCGGGTCGGATGTCCAAATCGATCCCGCAAATCCCGACGTCATGTACGCCTCGCTTTGGAAAGTCCGCCAAGGCCCTTGGGAAGATGGCAACGAATACAACAAAACCGGTGGCGGCCTTTTTAAATCCACCGATGGCGGAAATACCTGGCGTCCGCTCACAAATGGCCTGCCGAAAGACCTCGTGCAAATTTACGTCGCCATCTCGCCAAGCTTGCCCAGCCGTTTGTATGCCACTCTGGGTACAACAAAAACAGGCGATTATTCTTCAGCGAGCGGCCTCGGCTTTTATCGCTCGGATGACGGTGGCGAAAGCTGGCATCTCGCCACTACCGATGGCCGCCCGGCCTTCCGCATCGGCGGAGGCGACCTGCCCATCCCCAGAGTCGATCCGAAAAACCCTGACGTAGTTTACAGCGCCAGCATCGTCACCATGCGCTCGACCGACGGCGCAAAAACCTGGGTCAGTTTTCGCGGAGCGCCGGGCGGCGACGATTATCAAAACCTGTGGATCAACCCGAACGATCCCAAAACAATTCTGCTGGTCAGCGATCAAGGTGCCATCGTAACCGTCAACGGCGGAGATACCTGGAGTTCCTGGTACAACCAGCCCACGGCGCAGCTTTATCACGTCAGCGTGACCAACGAATTTCCTTATCGCGTGTGTAGCGGACAGCAGGAAAGTGGCTCGGTGTGCATTTCAAGCCGTGGTAATGATGGTGAGATTAATCTCAGGGACTGGCACCCTGTCGGCACCATTGAATACGGCTATGTCGCGCCCGACCCGCTCAACCCCGAACTTGTTTACGGAGGTGGCAGGAAAGAGGTCACCAGGTTTTACCGGAGCACGGGGCAAGTAAAGAACGTCACTCCAATCCCGGCCAGCGGACCAAAATTCCGCGCCGATCGCACCGAGCCAGTCATGTTTTCTCCCGTCGATCCACACATTCTCTATTACGCCACTAATTTCTTGTTCAAGACCAGTGATGGCGGCGAAACCTGGCAAATCATCAGCCCGGATCTCACACGCGAAAAACCTGGCATTCCCGCAAGCCTCGGCAATTTAGCCGACGACGATGCCAAAGCGGAAAAGGTACGCGGAGTGATCTACAGCCTCGCGCCATCCTTCAAAGACTTGAACACGCTGTGGGCCGGAACGGACGACGGTCTCTTCTGGGTTACTCGCGATGGCGGTAAAAATTGGACGAATATCACGCCTGAGGAAATCACTTCCTGGAGCAAAGTAACGCAGATGACGGCGTCGCATTTCGACGAACAATCCGCTTACGCTTCCGTCAGCCGTTTTCGCATTGACGATCTGCATCCTTACATCTATCGCACGCATGATGGCGGGAAAACTTGGCGGCTGATCATCAACGGCCTTCCCGATAACGCTCCAGTCGACACCGTGCGCGAAGATCCCGTCCGCAAAGGCCTTCTCTTCGCCGGCACTGAAAATAGCGTCTGGGTCTCGTTCGACGACGGAGATCACTGGCAGTCCCTGCAACTGAATCTGCCGCATACGTCGATGCGCGATCTTTGGATTCATGACGACGACTTGATCGTCGCCACCCACGGGCGTTCGTTCTGGATACTTGATGACATCATCCCGCTACGCCAAATCAACAATTCAATGGAAAATGCCGATGCAATTCTCTTTAAGGCGGCTCCCGCATATCGGGTGAAGCGCGACACAAACACCGATACTCCCATTCCGCCCGATGAACCTTCCGGCAAAAACCCGCCAGATGGCGCAATCCTCGATTATTTCCTGGCCTCTTCCGCTCACGGTCCTGTAACTCTGGAAATTCTAGATAGCCGCGGCAATGTGGTGCGTACGTATGCCAGCACGGATAAACCCGAATTGACCCAGGAGCAGTTGGAAAAACAACTCATCCCCATTTATTGGGTGCGCCCATTCCGCGCTCTTTCCACCGACTC
Source organism: uncultured Acidobacteriota bacterium (assembly GCA_963838475.1). GTDB lineage: Bacteria > Acidobacteriota > Terriglobia > Acidiferrales > UBA7541 > Palsa-295. The sequence goes on along the minus strand of CAWIRJ010000001.1, from coordinate 876,941 downwards.
CGGTATGCATCGATTCGTCTGGGACCTCCATTACCCTGCGCCGGATTCGCTGCGTCACGAATACCCCATCGCAGCCGTACCGTTCGACACGCCGCGGCTGCCACAAGGCCCGCCGGCCGTGCCAGGTGAATATACTGTCCGCTTTACCGCTAACGGCCATGCTTCCACCACGCCTCTCACCGTAAAAATGGATCCGCGTGTGAAAATATCTGCCGCCGATCTGGAACAGCAATTTCAAACGCAAAGTCGTCTCGCATCCGCCATGACTCACAGCACGCGCGCAATTCAGGAAGCCCGTTCGCTCCACGACCAACTGGCGAAACTGTCCGCGGATCCGAATGACTCGCTCGCCACACCTCTTCAAAGACTTCGACACAAAAGTCTCAGCCGCCCTGGAAGGTCCCTCTGGAGGCGATGGCACGCAACCCAGCCTCACCAGTGTCAACGGCTCTACCATGGCTGTTTACGCGGAATTAGATCGAGCCGACGCCAAACCGACTTCCGCGCAAGAAGAAGCCGTGTCGAAAATCGAAAAGGATTTCGCAACCGTGTCAAAACAATGGGACAACCTGAAGTCTCAAGACTTGCCCGCGCTCAATCGCCAGCTTCGCGCCGCAAACCGTCCGGAAATTCATCTCGAACCGAGCAAAGATTCCGACGAAGGCGAAGGCCAGGATATCGACTGACCTCAAAACGCCGGTAGCCCAGCCATTGCTGCCTCAACATTCGGGTACAGCCAAGCAATTTGTTGCTCTCGGATGCGGAGTGGGAAATTACTAGCGTGGCGTTTGTGAGGTCTGCAAGAATCCGAAACTCGGATTTGAAAATTGAGTTAAACCGGAGATTATTTGGAAACGCGAGCCTTCAGCTTCACGCGCCCGCCTTCCACGCTAACCGTGTACTCCACTTCTTCAGTCCCTTTGCTCTTCAGCTCTTTCGTTTTCTGGCGCACAAACCGCTCGAAATCTTTCAAGTTGGGAGCTCCTGCCTTTTCTCCCGTTTCCGATCGCGCCTCGATCAGCTTCTGATAAAGCTGTTGCACCTTTTCCGTTTCGCGCTCCGGATCAGAGAATGACGCCGTAAACGCCTCCGCCGCTTTTCGCTCAGCTACCGCAACAGAAGCTGCATGCTCCGCGGAAGAAGTCGCCGTGATGTTCTTCGGAGGGTCTGCAGCAGCGGCAGCGCGCGCGCGTTCCGCTTCAATCGCTTTCGCCGCTGCTCCAAAATGGCGCTGTTGCGTGCCACTTTCTTTCTGCATCATTTTCTTGCGCCACATTTCCACGTATTTTGCGTACATCTGCGCAAGCCCGTTATATCGAAAACGTTGCGCGTAACTTAATTCGGCCGTGCGTTCGCTATATCGCCGCAAAAGCGATTCCACGCGCCACTGCGTGTCCGATGGAGGCCGCGAACGCCCGCCGCCGAAGAATTGTTCGTACTCAATCTTCAGCGTGCGCACATCGCGCTCGATCTGACTCAGTTCTTCATCAATGGAAGCAGCCATAAGTTTGTGAACAATTCAAGCGTAGGGTCTGATGCCGCACCCGTCAATGCAGTCGTGCGGGTCTATGTCGCAAGAGAAATCATTTGTGGCGCGCGCTGATTGCCAGCCAGTTTTCGGTATGTTTCAATAGCTCCTCGATGACTTCCCGACCCCATCCCGTGCAGAAGCCGCGAAACGGTTCGTCCAAAATGCGCGAAATTCCTTCTGTCGACGAACTCATCAGCCGTCCGCGATTGCTCGCCCTTTCCGAAAAATCTGGACGCGCCCTGGTGACGCAATCCGCGCGCTCCGTTCTCGCAAATGTCCGCGCCCGCATGAAAGCCGGACGCACCCAGCGCAACTCCGCAGGCAATCGACCCAGAAAATCTTGAAACACAAATAATCGCTCAATGTCGAATCGCTTCTCGCGCCTTCGTTGCGCCGCGTAATCAACGCTACCGGCGTGATCCTGCACACCAATCTCGGCCGCGCGCCGCTTTCCGCTGAAACCGCCGCCCGCATCGCGCAAGTTGCCACCAGCTACTCGAATCTCGAGTACGATCTCGAAACCGGTGAGCGCGGCCAGCGCGACGTTCACACTTCGCGCATGCTCGCAAATCTGGTAGGCGCTGAATCGGCTATCGTCGTCAACAACAACGCCGCCGCCGTCTTTCTCGTTCTCAATACTCTTTCAAAGGGCGCCGAAACCATCGTCTCGCGCGGCGAACTGATCGAAATTGGCGATGGCTTCCGCATTCCAGATATCATGTCCGAGAGCGGCGCGATTCTCCGTGAAGTGGGCACCACCAACCGCACGCGCATTCGCGATTATGAACGCGCCGTCAACGAACGGACGCGCCTGCTCCTTCGCGTCCACCCTTCGAATTTTCGCATCAGCGGATTCACCGAACGCCCTGCGCTTGAGGATTTAGTCGCACTGGGCCGTCGCTTACAGTTACCCGTATTCGAAGATCTCGGCTCGGGTTGCCTCGCGGATCTTTCAGCGAACGGTGTCTCAGAGCCTGTGGTCGCCGCGAGTTGCGCCGCCGGCGCCTCGGTGGTTTCTTTCAGCGGAGATAAATTGCTGGGAGGTCCGCAAGCCGGAATCATCGCGGGAAAAAAGGAAATCGTCGAACGTATTCGCCGCAATCCTCTTTTTCGTGCGCTTCGGGTAGATAAACTAATGATCGCCGCTCTGGAAGTTACTTTGCAAGCCTATCTGCGCAGCGCACTGGACGAAATTCCCACCCTGCGAATGATTCGCCTCAACGCTCAGAGCATCAGCGAGCGCGCCACAAAATTTCTCGCGCAGCTAAAATCCGCGCTATCGAACGAGGCAACTTGCCGCATAACTCCAGGATTTTCGGTGATCGGTGGAGGTTCAACACCAGATCAGCAGCTTCCTACTGCTCTAATCACAATTAGCAGCGCGCGCCACTCCGCTGCTGAACTCGAACGGCGCCTGCGCAAACCAGCCAACGGAACCTCGGTAATCGCTCGCATCGAAGACGATCAGCTGATCCTGGACTTCCGCACCGTCCCGCCCGGCGAAGAATCAGAACTCGTCACCGCGTTAGCCGCGGCGCTCAATTAATCCTAATTTACAACCGATTAATCACGCTCGCCACGCAGCCCGCTCCAAAACCGTTGTCGATGTTCACCACGCTCACATTCGACGCACAACTATTCAGCATGCCCAGCAGCGCCGTCAGTCCTCCAAAGCTCGACCCATATCCCGTGCTCGTCGGCACCGCAATTACCGGCACGCCGACCAATCCGGCAACCACACTCGGCAACGCCCCTTCCATCCCTGCCACGCAAACAATCACTCTCGCTTCAGATAGTTTCCCGCGATGTTCCAACAACCGGTGCAGCCCCGCCACGCCCACGTCATAAACTGCCTCCACTCGATTTCCCATGGTTTCCGCCGTAACCAACGCCTCTTCCGCCACGGGAATATCGCTGGTCCCCGCCGTCACAATCAGGATCAATCCTTTCCCGTGTACGGCGCGCGAGCGCCTAATCACGATGGCACCCGACAGCGCGTGAAACTTGGCCGCGCGAGCAATCTTTTTCACGCTCGCAAAAGTTTTCTTATCCGCGCGCGTTATCAAAATGTTATGGGACGCCTTCGCGCGCAACATTCGCCGCGCAATCTCAGTCACCTGCTTGGGAGTCTTTCCTCGCCCGAAAATTACCTCCGGATAGCCCTGGCGCAACGCGCGGTGATGATCGATCTTCGCAAACCCCGCGTCTTCGTAAGGCAGCCCGCGCAATCGCTCCAATGCGGCTTCCGGGCTGATTTTCCCGGTTCGTACTTCCCCCAGAAATATCTTAACGTCGCGCTCATCCATAAAATATTCTCGCTCGGCCGCGCATGTAAATCTCAAATTGCCGCCTTCGCATTCTAGCATCTCCGCGCACACGTTCTTTACCCTCCGGGGGTTCCACCTGTGCTAGAGTTGCGCCCAGTCGGCGTCCGCACCCACCACCGGAGGACGCCTATTTATCAATCCCATTCAATTTGGAGGACCGCTATGTGGCTGCTTTGGGAAATTTTGATCGGCATCGTTGTAGGTTTCCTCGCGGGACAAATCGTAAAAGGCCACGGCATGGGGGTGCTAGTTGACCTGATTGTGGGAATTATCGGCTCGCTACTGGGAGGTTGGATATTCGGCCTTCTCGGCCTTGCCGCTTACGGATTGATTGGACAGCTCGTAATGGGAGTCGTCGGCGCCGTCGTTTTGTTATTGCTGATACGTTTGATCAAGCGCGCTTAACGAAAAAAAAGGGCATGCACGATTGCCCGTGCATGCCCTCAGGATTTATGTGCGCAAAACTCCTGCCGTTAGTTTTCCGCTTTTCCGTTCACGTTCACTACCGTAACCGGCCCATATTTCGACAACTTATCCTGAATCTGTTTGCGATCACCCACCGCTACCCATTGCATATGGTTTAAATCCACGAATCTCTTGGCCGCTGCCTGAACGCCTGCTGCATCCACCTCGGAAACGCGATCCGGATACTTGTCCCAATAATCCATGGGCAGTCCGTAATATTGCACCGTCAACCAACTGCTCAGCAGTTGAGCGGGTTGTTCCAGCGACAACGCGAAGCCCGCAATAATCGACCGCCGCGCCTCGTCAAGTTCGCTTGCCGCCACCGGCTCTTCATTAATGCGCTTGAACTCAAAAACAAACCGCTCCATCGCATCACCGGTCACCGTTGTTCGTACCGGCGCGAACGCCTGCCAGTCACCGGGATATATGTCTGTATTGAAACGGCTGAACGAACCGTACGTAAGGCTATGCTCCTCCCGAAGGTCCAGGAAAAGCCGCGCCTGCGGGCCGCCGCCTAACACCTGATTCATAACCACCAACTTGTAATAATCCGGATCCACGCGCCGTATTCCCCGGTTCCCACCCACGATATATGTCTGTACCGAAGCCGGGCGATCCACCAGAGTGATTTTCTCCGGTTGTGGAGTTACCGCGTCCGGAAAAGCTAATGGAGTTTCCGCCGTACCTTTCCATCCTCCAAAATATTTCTCCACTAACGCTCGCATATCGGCGCTCTTGAAATCACCGGTTACTCCCAGAATCGCGTTGCCCGGAACGTAATGTTGCCCGTGGAACTTCTTCAAGTCCTCCACACTTAATTTCTCGATCGATTCTTTCGTCGGCGACGCAATGCCCATGGGCGTGTCGCCATAAATCACGTGCCGAAACTCTCGCTGCCCAAGAAAATTCGGATTCGAAAGACGCTCTTCCAGACTTGCCTGCTGGCGTTGCTTGTATTTATCAAGTTCGCTGCTGGGAAATGCTGGATGCAGCACCACATCGCTCATCAAGTCCAGGATATCGGCAGTGCTGTTGACCAAGCCTGAGGCATTTATCGATGAAAAACTGGCCCCAAATCGCGAGCTGGCATCTAATGTCGCACCGAGTTGATCCACTTCTTGCGCAATCTGCGCGCTCGTTCGCCGTTCCGTTCCTTCGCGCAGCATTTCAGCCGTGAATGACGCCAATCCCGGCAAATCTGCCGGGTCCGCAAGCTGTCCAGGACGTATCCACATAGTGAAGGCGATTGTCGGCAGCTTATGATCCTCCTGCAGTACGAGCGTTAGACCGTTCGGTAGTGTTTGCACTTCCGGTCGCGGCAATTGGACGCGCAGTATTTCCTTATTCACCGGCGCACGATTCAGCCGCTGTACCTGGCTCAACGGCGCCGCTTTGTCCTGCCCCTGTTGCGCCTCCGCGATCGGGGCCACAAAAATCAGAGCGGCGAACATTGCGGCGCCCACGAAGGGCGCCCAGGCGTTCGAGAAATTTCGTCTCATCGTGCTTTCCCCCATTTTCATCTCGGCCTTCTGTAATCTCGCGGATAACGCTGTCGTTCCGCTCATTTTCCCGCCTTTGGCGCCGAAAAGGCGTCTTCGCCCGCAGGCAAGGTGATCACCACCGTGCGCTGATCGCGCGCTAGAAATCTCCTCGTAGCCGCATTCACTTGCGCCAACGTCACCGCATTTTCTTTGTCCTGAGTCGTGTTGATCAGGTTCGGATCGTTGAAATAAACCGTGTAGTTGCCGATTAGGATCGCGGTAAACAGATCCGACCGTCTGCGCTCGATGAATTGCCGCAAAAGCTGCGTTTTAGCCTTCGCCAGTTCTTGTGCGGTAATCCCGTTCTTGACCACTGCTTGGATTTCCTCATCCATGGCTTTTTCCAGGTCTTCCACTTTCACACCGGGTCGTGGGTTCGCGGAAAAATATAACTGGCTCACGCCGATGCGCGCGTCAGCCTGCACCGAAACATCCGAAGCCAGTTGCTTTTCTTTAACAAGGTGTTGGTAAAACCGCGAGCTTTCTCCTTGCCCCAGAACGATGGCCAACTGCTGCACCGCGTAGTTATCCGGCGTGTTTCCCGGTGGAATGTGATAGGCCATATCGATTTCCGGCAAACGCGCCAGCGGATCGTAAATCGTCTCCCGGCGCTCGCCATAGTGCGGCTCTTCGTCCAGCCGCACCTGCGGAGGGGCTGGCTGCGACGGAATCGAGCCAAAATATTTCTTCACCTGCTGCAGCGCTTCATCCGGATTGAAATCGCCCACCAGTGTGAGTACGGCATTATTCGGTGCGTAGTAAATTCGAAAAAAGTCCTTCACATCCTCAATCGTGGCGGCATTTAAATCCGTCATCGACCCTATGGTGGAATGTTTGTACGCGAAGTTGTCGTAAGAAAGATTGTCCAAATCCAGTCCTGCGCGCCCGTATGGTTGGTTGTCGATACCTTGCCGACGCTCTTCCTGTACCGCGTTGCGCTGGTTGTCCAGATTCGCCTGCGTGATATTCAGCGCGCGCATGCGGTCGGATTCCAAGAATAATCCGAGGTCGAGCTGATTTTTTGGCAGCTCCTCAAAATAAGTGGTGCGGTCTTCGTTGGTAGTGCCATTCATTCCGCCGCCGTTGTTTAGCACCAAGCTGAAATGCTCGCCTTTGCCGATGTTTTCCGACCCCTGAAACATCATGTGCTCGAACAGATGCGCAAATCCGGTACGACCCGGCCGCTCGTTGCGGCTTCCCACGTTGTAGCAAACGTCGATGGCGTACACTGGCGCGCTGTGGTCCGGAACCAGAATCACGCGCAGCCCGTTGTCCAGTTTTACGTCTTGAAAATCAAGCTTCGGCACTTTCAAATCGTTGTCCGCAGGCGATGCATCCAGCGTCGCACTGGTACCCACCATCAGGGCCGTCGCTGCGACAAAAGTCGCGATCGCTTTCCGCCTCAAAAGCATTTTCTCTCCTCCCCGATTCGGGGCTTTATTGTCCACATTTCTGGTGTCACTGGCAAACCACACCTCTCGTAACTCAATTTAGACGCATTTCCACCAGAGACGATAGCTTCAGGAAAAATCACGAGGCCGCGACGTGTCAAAAAAAAAGCGCCGCCGGTCAGCCGAACTGATCCAGCGGCGCGTAATGCGAGGGTTATTTAGTTTTCGTATTGCACTTGTAAAGTCTCGCCCGCCAGCCGAGGCATTCGCCCATTCCTTACGCGCATCGCAGCTTCCATGCGTCCCATGGCGGCTGGTTTATGTTTGAGTTGCGCCGGCATCTGCTCATCGCTCAATTGTATTCGCTCCATGCGAATGCCAAGCGTGCGCTCGAGCTGCTGTAATTCCAGACGTTGTTCACGGCCGAAAATTGTGGAAGCAATTCCACGTTCACCTGCGCGTCCCGTCCGGCCCACACGATGAATGAAATTCTCCGCGATGTCCGGTAGATCGTAGTTAATCACATGCGCGATGTCCTGCACGTGAATGCCGCGCGAAGCCAAATCCGTGGCAATCAACACGCGAATGCGTCCTTGCTGGAATCCAGCCAGGGCCGCCGTGCGTTGCGATTGCGAACGTCCGCCGTGAATCATCGCCGCAGCGATCCCTTCGCGGTTCAAGCTTTTGGTCAAACGCTCGGTCCCGTGCTTGGTGCGCACGAAAACCAGGCATCGCCCTTTTTCTTTGGCCAGCAAGCGGTGCAGCACTCCGAATTTCCTGTCGCTCGAGACTTCGAACGCCTGCAATTGCACGTTTTCTGATGGCTTCAATATCGATCCGAACGCGAGCCGCACTGGATGGCGCATGTAATCGTGGACCAAATGCGCTACCGAAGCTTCCATCGTCGCGGAAAAACACATCGTCTGCCGTTCCTTCGGCAGTACCGCCGCAATTCTGCGAATCGCCGGAAGAAAACCCATGTCCAACATGCGGTCTGCTTCGTCCAGCACCAGCACGCGCAGCGAACGGAAATTCACCAGCTTGCGCCCGAGAAAATCTTCGAGCCGGCCCGGTGTCGCTACCACCACGCGCGCCCCTCGGCGCAACGCGTTCAGTTGCGTCCCTTCGGACAATCCGCCCACCACCAGCGCCGCCGGCGAAAGCTGTTTGCCGCGCAACGCGTCATACTGCGCCACCACCTGCATCGCAAGCTCGCGCGTGGGAACCAGCACGAGTGCTGCGATCCCCGGCGTGACCTGCTGCAAGAGCTGCTCGATCATCGGAATCAGGAACGCAAGAGTCTTGCCCGTCCCGGTTTGCGCCGTGGCAAGTACGTCCTTGCCTTCCAACGCCTTTGGAATGGCCGCTGCCTGCACCGGAGTCGGTATCGAAAATCCGGCTGCTGCCAGGCGCTCCTTGGTGTAGGCGGAAATCGCCATGTTTGAAAATACTTCTACTTCTGAAATCACTTCTGTGGAACTTTGCATCATTTACCTTTTTTGTCTGGCAGGCTGTCGCCGCGCACACACACCATTTAGGCGGGGCACGACGATCAGCTCATATCCAGTTCTTTTGTTTTAAATTACGCTGAAGACTTACGGAGAAGACTGATGGCGGGTGTTCTCAGATCAACTACTCAACCAGAGGAACCGCACAACACAACCGCGGTATTAAGCGCAAACGCAGTATAACACAGTTCACGCCCCCGTGCCGCCTATTTTCACCAGGTTTCCAATCGCATATTCTAACTCCTGTGGGCCGGTTGCTGTTGGTAGGGGCGCAGCATGCTGCGCCCGCCGTGATCTGATCAAGAATAGCTCGCTGTGGCGAACAACTCGCCCCACGCCTTGGCGCCGCGCCGCCATAACCTAAACAAACCAATCCGTCCGGTACGCAAACCACCAACTCGCAACGCCAATCGGAATCGTAGCCGCCAGCGCCCACAACAATGGCAGCGCCATGTCCGCAATCAGCCCGAGCACAGTAAACGTGGCCCAGAAGATCTTCTTCTGCATCTCTCCATTTTATCCCTGCGTTTTCCTCACGTCTCGCGCAGCGAAAAACGAAGTTCCATCGGCAAGCGATGATCCTCCCGCGCGGCACCGGAGTTCACTTGAATCATTATTTGAAACTCGCGGGGTGCCGAATCTTTTCCGTGGTTTGTACAGAAAAGGTTCGGGTTTTGACTTGCGCTTTCATGGCGTAGATCCTCTTGCTGCCGGGAGCCTCACGCCATCGACGGCAACAGCTCCGCCAGCCTGTCGTAGCTCATCGCCGCGCCATGTTCCATGCCAGTCTTCAGCGCGCCATCGCGAGCTGCCTGCGACGAATACAGCACCGTCTGTGTAATCGTGGTCTTCCCCGCGTCCTCGGCGAACACCATCGTCACCAAAGTCTCCCCGCCAGTCCAATCCTGGTCCCACACTTCCGTAAATACCAGCCGTTCGGGCGCCACCACCTCGCGACAAACGCCTCGCCTTGACTTTGCAGAAACCGCCCACCTAGACTCGTTGGTTCAGCTTATACCCATGGCGAAAACCAGAAGCACTCACATCACGCTCGGCATCACCGGAGCCAGCGGCGCCATCTACGCGCAAACCCTTTTGCGCTTGCTCGACGCTGACCCGCGTGTCGAACGCGTCTTCCTGGTCGTCACCGACGCCGGCCTCCGCCTACTCGCCACCGAACTCGACATCGTCGCCGCCGAGGGAAAAAAACTCGCTTCGCTCCTCACCGGCACACCCGCGAAAAAAATCGAATACCTCCCCAACAAAGACATCGGCGCCACCATCGCTTCGGGTAGCGCTCCCGTTGACGCCATGGTCGTCATCCCTTGCTCCGCCGGCGCACTCGCCTCCATCGCCACAGGTATCGCCAACGATTTGCTTTCCCGCGCCGCCGATGTTTGCTTGAAAGAGCGCCGTCCCCTGGCCCTCTGTCTCCGCGAAACGCCTCTCAACCGTATTCACCTCGAAAACATGCTGCGCGTCCACGACGCCGGCGCCACCATCATGCCCGCCATGCCCGCCTTCTACTACGCGCCCAAATCCATCGACGACATCGTCACTCAATTCGCCTACCGTGTCCTGGCTAAGCTCGGCCTGCCCCAAGAAAAACAATACCGCTGGAAGGGTGGCAAGCATTCGTAGCGCAGGCATCCTGCCGGCTCTTTTTCCTATAAACAGAGGCGAACCCGCCCGTTAGGCGCTCAAGAAAAATGTGCTAAGTCTATCGTCGGCTCTCTAAAGCGTAGAAATTTTGGCGGGTGCCCATCCTTCGTTTTCTAAAGGGTGGGGAATTTGACGTGCTTTCTCAATTTCCGGCCGGCTGCGCGTATCGCCGAAAGAAACTGTTCTGCTTCCATTGCGGCCGCTGTGGATCGTTCGCCACCGCAATCATCAGCCCGCGCATAATCTCCTCGTACCCCGCGGCAGCGGACAGATCGACCGGCTGGTTCAAGTCATCGGACGGCGCATGATACCGATTCGTCCGCCAGTCCTTCACCATCTGCTCTTCAGGTGTTCCTTTATCGAATCCCACCTTCATTGTTATCGACGGAATTCCAGCGCGAATAAAACTGTACTGATCGCTGCGAATGAAAACATTCCGTAGCGGTTCCGGATCACTTTGTACGCGGATCCCGCGATCGTTCGCCACTTTCGTCACAATATCGCCCAGGTCCGACTCTTGAAGTCCATACACTGTCAGCACTTTCAGCGGAAAAAGCGGCAGAAACATATCGATATTGATGTCTGCCACCATCGAATTTGCCGGGACGGTCGGATGCGCCGCAAAATATCTCGACCCCAGCAGGCCTTTCTCTTCGCCTGTAACAAAAACGAACAGCAGCGAGCGTTTCAGCTTCTCGCCCGATTTTTTCAACGAAGCCGCCACATCCAGCAGCACCGCATCGCCCGACGCATTGTCCATCGCCCCGTTGTAAATTTTGTCGCCGTTGATCGGCGCTCCCACTCCCAAATGATCCACGTGCGCCGACAGAACCACATACTGATCCTTCAGCGACGCATCGCTCCCCGGAAGTTTCGCCACCACGTTTGCTGATTCCACCGCGGTCTTTTCAATCGTCGCTTTCGCCTGAATCGAAACCGCCAGAGGAAAACGCGGCAACGGTTTGCGGTCTTTTCCTAACGCCGCGATTTCCGCAAACGTGTGCCCCGAGCCCGCGAAAAATTTCTCCGCGCTAGCCGGATTCACGGTCAGCGAAAGTTTCAATCCCTCCGTCTCGTTGAATTTTGGATCCGCCAGCGCCATGCTCGGATGCGTGCGGTTCGCCGAAATCCGCGACCACGGAATGTCCATAGACGCCGGATTTAGAATGGAAATCACGCCAATCACTCCCGCAGCGCGCAACGATTTCCAGCGCTCACCCGCGGATTGATAGTGCGCTGACAACGCGCTCGGGGTGTCCGCCGTCGACCCCGCAAAAATCACCACCACCTTACCCTTCAAATCCAGTCCCGCGAGGTCGTCGTAGTCCTGCTCCGGAATCTTCAGCCCGTATCCGATGAACACGAGCGGCGCATCAACCTCCGGCGCCAGGTCCACTCTCGTCCCAAAGATCACATCATCGCCCAGCGTCAGCGGCTCGCTCTTGCCGTCCCGCACTAGCGCCGCGCTCGAATCTTTCTCGACAATCTCCCTCGATTCGAATTTCACCGGCTGGTAGTAACCGTCGCTCCCCGCAGGCTCCACGCCATTCTTCTTGAGTTGTTCGACGATGTATCCCTCCGCTCTGCGCAACCCATCGCTTCCCGTTTCGCGACCTTCCATGTTGTCGTCCGCCAGCACCTTGATGTACTCCCACCAACTCTTGCCATCAAAATGCGCCTTCCCATTTTGCTGTGCATGGCCAGTCCGCGCCGGAATTGCTAATTGCAATCGCCACCGCGACGGACAGCATTAGAAGCAGCCACACGAATCTCTTTGCCATCAAAATCCTCCCGTCTTCTTCAACCGGGGAGAAATTAACATACGCACCCCTCCGCCCAATCCAAATATTATCGGGACACCACGGCCAATGAACCGACGGAATTAGGTCTTTGCGCTCGAAAGAAAAATTGTGGATAAGGATTCGACTTAAGCAGGTTCAACAACGAGGACAATCTTCGCGCTGGAAGCATCGAAGACAAAATAATCGCCGGGACGGTTCTCGATCAAATTCGCAAGCCGCTTCTTCGCACCCTCCAAATCCTGTACTGCCTCCACCCACATCGGCCCGCCAGGAAGTCTCCTGAAGATATCGTAAGTCACCGTCATGGCTCTCTCCTCCCAAACCAAAATGTCCAGTTACATGCCCCCCGGATAACTCGGCTATCCGGCAATTTCCCATAGACAGCAATCCAATTGCCAGTTTCAACGCTTCTCCGCACCCGCAGCCTCAAGCAAATGCGCCAGTTACAAATGTGCGGGTTAGACCCGACCGGGCTCCGGAGATTTACCAAGTAAATTCTCGCCCTCGCGCGCACATATTTCGGGGGACGCGCATTGAAAGATTTCCGGTGATAGACCCAAACCCGATGAAACAACGTCCATCGCTTACCGTTTTCGCGAGAACGTGGAACCAAAGGCGACCATGACCGTCCACAGGCTTCCGGTCCTTGAATCTCGCCAACCGAAGTGCTAGCGTCAATTGTGATTATTTTTGGCAGAACGGATGAAGGTCGCCGTAGCGACCACAAATCGACCAAGATCATGCCCGCGCTCTTGGGACCTGTATCACGGGTTGCACACTCCTCCCTCTGTGCCTCAAGGCAAGAAAGGCCTGCCAGCAGGACCGAAAAGGCTGAAATTTCGCTGCAAAAACGCAAGCGGTTTAGCCCCTTTCTAACCGAAAGTACCTCACAAGTAGAATTTGACTTAACTCACAGAAAACAAACGACGGAAGAATTTCTAACCGAGGCCAGAACACACATTAGCGATTTCCCAATTCGGCGGATTTTGCGATGACAAAAGGCCGCGTTCGCACCGTCCTGGAGATGATCAAATTCGAGCACTCCGTCTTCGCCCTGCCTTTCGCTTTGGTAGGGGCGCTGCTCGCCGCGCGGGCGGCTGGCGGCCTCCCCACGTGGCGCCAAATTCTCTGGATTATCGTCGCCATGGTTGGCGCACGTTCCGCCGCCATGACCATGAATCGCATCGCCGACGTGAAATACGACGCGCGTAATCCCCGCACCGCTAATCGCGCCCTCCCCAAAGGTGAACTCTCCGTCAGCTTCGCCTGGATTTTCACCTTGATTGCCTCAGCCCTTCTCATCATTGCCGCGCGGCAACTCAATCCGCTAGCCCTAAAACTTTCCCCTGTCGCACTGGCGGTTTTATTTTTTTACTCCTACACAAAACGCTTCACTTCCTGGTCGCACTTCGTTCTCGGCTTCTGTCTCGGGATCTCTCCCGCCGCCGCGTGGATCGCAATCCGAGGCTCGCTTGACTGGCGCATGCTGATCCTCTGCGCCGCCGTCACGCTTTGGGTAGGCGGCTTCGACGTTCTCTACGCCTGCCAGGATGTGGAATTCGACAAGACTGCCGGCTTGTACTCCATCCCCAAAAAGTTCGGCATCGCAAGGGCGCTGTTAATCGCTCGCGTCATGCACATCGCAATGATCGCTTTGCTCGCCTGGCTGGCCTTCAGCTTTCAACTTGGCTGGCCCGCGTGGGCCGGAATTGCCGTCGTAGCGACGCTGTTGGCCTACGAGCATTCGCTGGTAAAGCCCAACGACCTGAGCAAAATGAATGCTGCGTTTTTCACCGTGAATGGCTATATTAGTTTGTTGTTCCTGTTGTTCTGGGGCGCCGCGGTCGTGCGCCCATGATCGAATCTTCGGCCGGGAAACGAATGGCAACTGGGCTACAACTCAACGCGCAAACGGTCCCCGCATTTCAGGACGCGCGCCTCGATTCAGTCGCAAAAAAAGTGCTCGCCGGCGAACGTCTCTCCGCTGACGACGGTCTAGCCCTCTATCAATCGCACGATTTGCTAGGCATCGGCTGGCTCGCAAACTACGTCCGCGAGAAACGCCATGGCAACGTCACCTACTTCAACGTCAACCGGCACATTAATCCGACCAATGTTTGCATTGCGCATTGCAAACTTTGTGCCTTCGGGCGCTCGCCCGATGCGAGTGGCGCCTACACTTTCGCGCTCGACGAAATTTGGCAGCGTGCGGCCCAAGGCGTAGCTGAAGGCGCCACGGAATTTCACATCGTCGGAGGCCTGCACCCCGATTTGCCGTTCGAATATTATTTGGAATTAATTCGTGGACTGAAACAGCGCTTCCCGCAAGTTCACTTGAAGGCTTTCACCATGGTGGAAGTGGGTTACTACGCTCGCATCTCTAAAAAGTCCACTCGCGACACTTTGCTGGCCATGAAAGAAGCCGGAGTGGATTCGCTCCCAGGCGGCGGCGCTGAGATTTTCCATCCGCGCGTGCGAAAAATCATTTGCGACCACAAAGTCAGCGGACAAATGTGGCTGCAAATCGCGCGCACCGCGCATGAAATCGGTCTGCGCTCGAATGCCACTATGCTCTACGGCCACATTGAAACCAACGAAGAGCGCGTGGACCATTTGATCCAGCTTCGCGATACGCAGGACAAAACGCACGGATTCGTCGCCTTCATTCCGCTGGCGTTTCACCCGGCAAATACGGGCCTATCGCACATTCCGAATCCCACGGGCTTCGACGATCTGAAAGCCATCGCCTGTTCGCGTTTGCTCCTCGATAATTTCGACCACATCAAAGCCTACTGGATCATGCTCACGCCGCGCATCGCGCAAGTCGCGTTGCGTTTTGGCGCAAACGATCTGGACGGAACCGTGGTCGAAGAAAAAATCTATCACGATGCCGGCGCCACCACCCCGGAACACATGACGCGCGCCGAGCTTGAACGCCTGATCCGCGCCGCGGGCCGCGTCCCGGTAGAGCGCGACACGCTCTACAATCCGGTCGACCGCGCAAAAATGCCGATTCCGTCTGCGCGCCCCTCTTCCAACAGCATCGACGGCTTCATCCCCGAAACTTCTCTAACTCTAAATATTTAGCAGAATAAATCTCACCAGGAAACCACCACACATTTGTGATGTACGTCGGCTCTCGGGTGTGTTCGAAAAAAATACGTGAAAAAATTAAGCGTGCGGATGGGCTTTGTCGTACACGGCCATGAGCTGTTCAATACTCGCCTGCGTGTATCGCTGCGTTGACGTTAGAGATGCGTGGCCCAACAGCTCCTGGATGGCGCGCAGGTCCGCGCCGTCGGCCAGCAGATGAGTGGCGAAAGCGTGGCGCAACGAGTGCGGATGCAAGTCCCAGTTTACGTTAGCGAGCCTCGCGTAACTCTTCACCAGCTGGCGGATAGACTTCCCGGTCAAACGCCCTCCACGATGATTCAAGAACACAGCCTCGGGACAGGGCTTGGTGCGCGGATGCTCCAGGAGCTTGGCGCGCAAAGGCAAGTATGCCTCCAGCGCTTGCTCGGCTTTCGCACCATAAGGTACCACGCGTTCCTTGCGCCCTTTGCCCAAGACGCGCAGCATTTGTCCCGCGCGATCGACGTTTCCGATTGCGAGACCGACGAGCTCGCTGACGCGAAGACCTGAGGCGTACAGCAATTCAAGAATGGCCCGGTCGCGGCACGGGATCAGAATCGCGTCATCGGCTGTTTGGCTTTTCCGGCGGGATTGTTTTCGGCCAGTCAAACCGCCGGGTAGCCCATCAAGAAATCGATTCAGTTCTTCCGCGGTCAGAACGCGCGGCACACGCTTAGGAATTTTGGGTGTGCTGATCAGGCGTGCGGGATTTTGTTTGGTGATTTTCTCGCGAACGCAAAATTTAAAAAAAGTTCGCAGCGCGGCGAGCTTTCTTGCCACTGAAGCTTTCTGCTGCTTGCGGTCGTAAAGCCAGCTAACGAATTCGCGGATGATGCGATGGTCCACTTCTGCGAGGGGCATAGTCTTTTCGCCCGGTGGAGTCAGGAACTCGTGGAGCAGATTCAGATCGTTGCGATAGCTGCGGATGGTCGCGGGGGATGCATTCCGCTCGTACAGCAAGTACTTCATGAAATGTTCGATGTGCTCTTTCATGTGGGCCGATCGGCCGGTATCAGGATTATAAGCCCGCAGAACTAACTTGGTAGTTTATTGTTCGCTCCGGTTTTATACGATATCGGCAAATGAGTATTTACACCCCAAGTAAATCCGACCCGGCACGAGAAGTACAGGCGCAGTTCGTCCAGCGATCTGTGCGACATGTTTGGTTTCCGAAACCACGCCGATAGGGTGGAGCGCCGGTGACTCCCGCCGCAAAGCGCAGCTATAGTTTCGCTAGGATTTGACGGGAGCGAGATTATTTTCTGTACGAGGCTCTTGCGGATGCACGAAAGGACCCGCGGGAGTTGGGGCGCCGACTGGCGGACCTGAAGATTCAGACGGGGCTTCGATTTCCCAGTCGCATCCTTCTTTCACACAAGACCGGAAATTGCCGGCCTTGGTGCGCTTCTCCACGATGAATGGAGCGCCGCATTTGGGACAGGGCTCGTTAAGGGGTTCGTGCGGCGAAGTGTAATCGCAATCGGGATAGCGGCTGCAGCCGTAAAATATGCGGCCGCGCCCGCGTCCTTTTGCCGTGCCCCGGCGAACGAACTCGCCTTCTCCGCATTTAGGACACTTGATTCCCAGCGTGATGGGTCGCGTGTACTTGCACTTCGGATAATTTTCGCAGCCGATGAAATCGCCGAAGCGGCCCTGGCGCTGAAGAAGCTGACCTTCGTCCAGAGGACACTTTTCGTCGAGACGGACGTCAGGTTGTCGCGCGGTGCGCGTGCCGCTAACCAGGCGGCGTGTAGTTTTGCAGTCCGGGTAACCGGTGCAAGCGAGGAACACGCCGAAGCGGCCTCGCTTAATGGCCATTTCCTTGCCGCAGTTATCGCAATATTCTATTTTAACTTCGCCGTCATCTGCCGGCAGTTCAGGTGATAGGTCCTTGATAAAATCGCATTCTGGATAGCGGTCGCATCCCAGGAAAAAACCGTGGCGGCTGATTCTTTCCAGCAATTCGCCCTGGCCGCATTTTTCGCACTTTTGTCCAGTGGGAATGCCTGCTTTATAAGAAAGCATTTCATCCGAGGCTTTATCCAGATCCAGCAGGAAAGGATCCCAGAATTCCTTTACCGCCTGGCGCCAAGGCAATTTGCCTTCTTCGATTTCGTCCAGTTCTTCTTCGAGGCGGGCGGTGAAGCCAACGTCGAAAATATCCTCGAAACTTTTGACCAGCAGGACGCTAACGCGTTCACCCAGCATCGTAGGCGTGAAGCGGCCCTGATCTTTAGTGACGTACTCGCGCTCGACGATGGTGGAAATGATCGTTGCGTAAGTGGAAGGCCGGCCAATTCCTTTTTCTTCCAACTCTTTCACCAAAGTCGCTTCCGTGTAACGCGGCGGCGGCTCGGTGAAATGCTGTTCGGGCCGAATAGTTTCCAGGCGAAGCTGATCGCCTTCGCGAACCGGCGGCAGACGGTTGCCGGCTGCGTCGCCTTCGTCATCCTTTTCTTCTTCTTCCTTCACTGCCTGATAGGCGGCGAGGTAGCCATCGAATTTCTGGACCGAGCCGGTGGCGCGGAACGTGTAATCGTTGGCATCAACGTCGATGGTGGTCTGGTCGAACACGGCCGGGACCATTTGCGAAGCCACGAAACGCTGCCAGATCATTTGGTAGAGCTTGAACATGGACTCGTCGAGATATGGCTTCACGCTTTCCGGCGTGCGCGAAACGTCCGTGGGACGAATCGCTTCATGGGCTTCCTGCGCATCTTTCTTCGACTTGAAGAAATTCGATTTTTCCGGAAGATATTTTTCGCCGTAACTCGAGCCGATGTGTTCGCGAACCTGGGCGAGCGCGTCGTTTGAAACTTTGACGGAGTCAGTGCGCATGTAGGTGATCAGCGCGACGGAACCTTCCGTGCCGAGCTCGACGCCTTCATACAACTTTTGCGCGAGCATCATAGTGCGCTTGGCGGTGAAACGCAGGCGGTTGTAGCCGGCTTGCTGTAGCTTCGAAGTAGTGAATGGCGGCGGTGCGAAGCGGCGCTTCTCTTTTTGCGCGACACTGGCAACTTGCCAGATCGCGTGTTGAACGGCGGCTAATACGCGCTGCGCTTCCGCCTCATCCGGGACTTCGATGTCTTCACCTTTATATTTGATCAGCTTGGCTTCAAACGATGGCGGTTCGTCCGCGCCGAGAAGCGCATGAATCGTCCAATACTCTTTGGGAACGAATGCACGAATTTCTTGTTCGCGCTCGACGATCAATCGGAGCGCCACGGTCTGCACGCGTCCAGCTGAGAGGCCGCGGCGCACTTTGTTCCACAAGAGTGGCGAAACTTTATAACCCACGATGCGGTCCAGAACGCGGCGAGCCTGTTGCGCATCTACTAGATTCCCATTTACTTTCGACGGCGTTTCGAAGGCAGCCTTGATAGCCTTCTGCGTGATTTCGTTGAACATCACGCGATAGATAGGCGGAACTTCCAATTTTCCCTTGGCGAGCTTCGGTTCTTTCTTTGCGCTTTCTTTTGGTTCGCCGCCGTTTTTGGATTCCTCGCCCTCTTCTTTCAGGTTTGAATATTCACGCGGATTGCTCAGGATTTCTTCCAGGTGCGCGCAAATAGCTTCGCCTTCACGATCCGGGTCACCGGCCAGGTAGATGGCATCAGCGCCTCGGGCCGCTCTGCGAAGATCGTTGATAACTTTGATTTTCCCCGGGATGACTTGATAGGTCGGTTCGAAAATATTTGTGGCAGTAATCGTCACCGGCTTGGGGGTTTTTTTCTCCGGAGCTGCCTCGGCACTCTTAGTCTTTTTCGTCTTGCGCTTCTTCTTCTTTCCTTTGCCGTTTTCTTCTCCGGGCAGAAGGATACCGATGGTCTTCCGCGGCAGGTCCATCACGTGGCCGTAGGAAGCCTTGACCGTGTAATTGCGGCCGAGATACTTATTGATTGTTTTCGCCTTAGCGGGCGATTCAACGATTACGAGCGATCGTGCCATTTTCTATCGTGTTCCTCGTGAAACAGCTTTTGGACCAGCGCTCGAAGGCAATGGCGCACTCCCATCCTAGCCTGCTATCCCCTGGAAGGTTACAACAGGACTTTCAGGAATTGCTTACCAGGTAACTGACGTACCACGCCTTTGAGCTCCAGGTCAAACAGGGCGGCCAGCACTTCCGAGGAAGTTAGGCCGGAAAGCTCAACCATATCATCTATATGGCGCGATTCGTCTTCGGTTAGAAGATCGTAGAGCGTACGCTCAGCTGGGGCCAGGCTTTCGTGCACGAGCTTGGCGCGCTCTTCGGAGTTCGCCGTTTCTACCGGCAAGAGCTGCGACCGGACCGGCGTTGGCAACTCCTCAATCACATCTTCCCATGACGTGACCAGCTTGGCACCCTGCTTTATAAGCTGATTCGGGCCAAAGCTCGAAGGTTGCGTGGCGTTTCCCGGCACACCGTAAACTTCGCGGCCAAATTCCATCGCCAGACGGGCTGTAATCAGCGACCCGGAGTATTGAGCGCCCTCCACCACCAAGACACCTAACGACATTCCGGCGATGATCCGGTTCCGTATCGGGAAGTTTTGGGGTGCGGGAAAAGTCCCCATCGGAAATTCCGTGATTATCGCGCCGCGCCGAGTGATCTCTTCGAAGATTTTCTTATTCTCCTTGGGATAGACCACGTCGATACCGCAGCCCAAGACTCCAATGGTTGCTCCGGTCTCTGAGCTAAGAGCGCCTTTATGAGCGCACGAATCAATTCCCCGAGCTAATCCGCTCGCGATTACGAGGCCGCATTTCGCTAAGTCTTTCGCCAGCCTCTGAGCCATTTGATTCCCATAAGGGGTTGGACGACGCGAGCCAACTACGGAAATTGCGTGACGGCCTAGAAGTTCAACATTCCCGCGGACATACAGGAGGGGTGGGGGATCGTAAATTTCGCGCAAGCGCTGCGGGTAGTTAGGTTCGTCCCAGGTAACGAGCTGACAGCCCACAGCTTGGACTTGCGCTAACTCTTTAGATGCGGCGCTGAGTGACTGGCGTGTATGGATTGCCTGGGCTACAGCGGCTGGCAAGCGTTTGGATTCCAGCGCGGAAAGTGAGGCGTTAAAGATTGCTTCCGGGCTGCCGAAGTCTTGTAACAGCTTTCCAGCCATGCGCGGGCCAAGCCCGGGCGTCAAACCTAACGCCAACCAGCCCAAGTATTGGTCGGGTTGCATTTTGGGAAAAAGCTGGATTCGGGCTGAGATTACGCAGGACGTTCCTGGATTGTCCAGCAGTGATAGTACTCAACTTGGAATAGCGGCGAATACGCAGTTCTGCGATTTGAGCCAGTCTGAAAGTTTGAAAATTATGCTTCCTGTTCCAACCGATGCGGCTAACGTCTAGTTTGAGGGCGCTCTGTATATTATTTGCCCGCGCCGGATGGTGTAACGGACTTTGGCGAAGTTGTTTGCGTCATTCGCAGGGTCCGCGCTGAGGACGACGAGGTCCGCGTCCATTCCAGAAGCTACTTGACCGCGCGTTTGTGCTTCGTTGAAGCGAGCGGCTGGAGCGGTCGTCAGCGACGCTAATATCTGCATCGGCGTAAGGCCAGCTTGGGACATCAAGCGGTATTCTTCGGTGACATCGTAGTCGGTTACGTACCCAACGTCGGTTCCAAAAAGGATTTGTCCACCGGCACGCTGATATTGGCCGAGTTCCTCCACGCCCTTTGCTGCAAACCTTTCGGCTTGTTCGGAAGTCGCATTGTCACCTCTCGCTACGTAAAGCCACAATTTAAGGGTTGGAGTAAGTGACATATGATGAGCAATCATTTTTGCGATCAGCGCATCGTCCCACTCTCCAGATATCGGAGTTGTATGCGCGAGCACATCGACGCCGGCATTGAGCGCAACCTCCAGGCCGGGAATATTTGAAGGGTGAGCGAATACCAGATGATTGTGCTGATGAGAGATGGTAACGGCCGCAGTGGCCACGTCCTGCGGCATCAATTTGATTTCCGTGCGGCTCACAAGCGAACCGGTGAAAAGTTTAGTCACATCCGCTCCGCCAGCAATTTGCGATTGGACAACTCGAATGGCAGCTTCCGGCGTAGCAGGTTCAGGAAGAAACGGCTTGATGGAATCGGGAATATAAAACGGAGCACCGTTTGGCGGATAGAGTCCGCCTCCTGAGGTAAAGATGCGCGGACCAGGGATTTCGCCGGACTCGACTCGCTTTCGGATGGCAACGGTATTCGGAAGAAAAGAAGCTATATCAACCACGGTCGTAAAACCGTGGCTTGTCAGCATGTCTTCGAGCTGCTGCGCCAATTTTTCAGCGGGCTGGTCTGCGGCGCCGTTCCATTTATCTTCCGTGAAATGGACGTGGCTGTTTTGAAATCCAGCAACGATTACGTCACCGGTGCAATCCAGTTTTTTCGCATCTTTGGGGACAATTAAGGAGGAGGCTGGGCCCACGCTTACAATCTTTCCATCGCGAATCAAGATCACGCCGTTTGCGAGCGGGGAAGCGGTAGGCGAGGTGTAGATCTTCGCACCGGTTAGCACGATCGATCGGTTATCTGCTGCATTTGTTTGCACCCACGCAATTCCAAGGAAGAGGATTAGTACAGCTAAACAAAAGCTGGCGATAGAGCGAGCAAGCGATTTCATGCATCCTCCGAGCGATTAGGGTCTCTTCAAAGAATACGCACGGTGTCGGCGAATGTTTCGACCGAATCAAAAACGCGACTCTTGAATTCTAGACCCGGCAAATAGTCCGTTCAAATGCGTTTAGGTTCAGTTCAACGGCTTGCGCTGGACATGTGGCTGGAGTGCGGTAAGAATACTAGGCCGCAGGGGGCGAAGAATGAGAAGGGTGCGTCATACAGAAAAAGGGAATTCATGGCGGTTACCGACGAGCTTTACGCGGTCGCGACGGATAGCTCGCGGCTGCCTTTTCTTCTTAGCAGCCCTAGTCATCTCGATTCTTCCAAACGCGCGCGCGATGACGCAGGAAACAAATGCTGCGGCTGGCTTGGAAGGAACCTGGGAAGGTGCATTGGGCGGCCGCCTTCACCTGGTGGTTACCATCCATAAGACAAGCGGCGGTGACCTGGCTGGGCTGATGGACAGTGTGGACCAGCATGCGACGCTGCCAATTGAGAAGGCTTCGCTCGAAGGCAATAAGGTTAAGTTTGAAGTCAGCCGGATTGGCGGCCTATACAAAGGAAAGATGAACGATGAAGGCACGGAAATTTCCGGAACCTGGGAGCAAAGTGGGGTTCCGGAACAGCCGCTTTCGTTCAAGCGGAGCGCGTCGTCGAAGCCCTCTCAAGAGAATGCGCCGAAAACTGCGGAGCATACTCCGAAGCCGCTAACCTTTCCGTTGGACATTGTGATTCCAGTTGCGCCCACTGCGTTCAAAGCAGACGGAAAGTGGTATCTGGTGTACGAGCTGCACGTTTCCAACCTTTGGAAGTGGGATTGCGAACTTACGCGTGTCGAAGTGTTGGATGCAAACGGCGGACAGAAAGCGCTGGCAAGTTTTTCTGGTGGCGAGCTTGACGGGATGTTTGTTCACCCCGGCGGAGACGCCTCGCAAAAATCAAAAATAGGGCCCGCGCAATTCGCCGTTGTGTATATGTGGGCGACTTTCGATACTCTGGACGCGGTGCCGGCCTCGATAAGCCATCGGGTGACCGCGAAAATTGGTGATTATCCGGAGCAGTTTTCAGTTGATATCCCTGCAACACCCGTGGATAGAAAGCCTGTGATAGTGATCAGCGCGCCATTGACCGGCGAAGATTGGGTCGCCGGAAACGGGCCTTCGAATACTTCGGCACATCGGCGCGCGCTGATTCCAGTCGATGGCCGCGCCTATATCTCCCAACGATTTGCGATTGATTGGGTAGAAGCTTACCCGGACGGCAAGACATATCAAGGCGATCCGGCAGATAACAAAAATTATCGCGCGTACGGGCACGAAATCCACGCTGTGGCGGACGGGACGGTGACAGAAACGAAAGACGGCATTCCGCAGAATACGCCTGGCGCGAAATCATTGGCTATACCGATAACGCTGGAAACCATCGGCGGCAATCACGTGATTATGGATATTGGGAATGGTCTTTATGCGTTCTATGCGCATATGCAGCCCGGCTCGCTTCGTGTCAAAGTCGGCGATAAAGTGAAAGCCGGACAGGTGCTCGGGCTACTGGGAAATACGGGGAATTCTTCGGAGCCTCATCTGCACTTTGATATTTGCAATGCAAGCTCGATGCTGGCCTGCGAAGGGATGCCGTATGCCTTCTCTTCGTTTGAAGTCGAGGGAAAAGGAGAGGGATGGAAGCCCTCCGATGCACACGAATCGGCAGTGAAGTGCGAAATGGAAATTCCGTTGGAGGACGAAGTAATCCGGTTCGCTCCGATTCCTTGATCAATTTCCTTCTCGCTGATTACGTTGCCGATGCCGCACGCGTGTAAATCGATGTGCTACGATGGTACGTAGCGTGTGAAATCACTAAATATGGCAAAACTCCGAATTTCAATTGTTGAATTTCTGAACACGGCCCCCCTGGTCTGGGGTTTTACCGACGGGCCGCTCACAGGCAAGTACGATTTGTCGTTCACACTGCCTTCGCAGTGCGCCGAAGCGCTACGGCGCGGTGATGCCGACATTGCGATTATTCCCGCCATCGAATACCAGCGAATGGAAAACGTGGTTGTGCTGCCGGGCATGGGCGTGGCGGCAAACGGCGAGGTCCGGAGCATCTTGGTGGTAGCGAAACGCCCAATTGAAAAGGTAAAGCGCATCGCCCTCGATACGAGTTCACGCAGTTCGGCTGCGCTGGTGCGTCTGCTTGCTGCGGAACACTGGAAGATCCATCCTGAATTCGTAGATGCTTCGCCTGACCCTTCCGAAATGCTGAAAGTTGCTGATGCGGCGCTGGTAATTGGCGATCCCGCACTGCGCATCGCGCTCAAGATGGAGGCGTTGGCCGGGAAGGCTCCCAGCGGCGAGGAGTGTTGCAAAGGTGATCCGGAATCGATGCCGGTCCCGGGATTTGAAACTTTGTTCGTGTACGATGTGGCTTTTCAGTGGCAGGAACTGACCGGCAAACCTTGCGTGCTGGCGATTTGGGCCGGCCGTCGAAACGCGGTCACTGAAGAGGTTCTCGCAGATTTTGAAGCTTCGAAAGCATATGGACTTGGGCGCATTCGAGAAATATCTGAAGGCGCTTCCCTAAAGCTCGATTTACCAGCCCGCGCGCTGGAACGCTACTTGTCCGAAAACATTCATTTCGGATTGGAAGAAGAATATCTCGCGGGATTGCGGCTTTATTACGAGAAAGCCGCCGCGGCCGGGCTGATTCCTCGCGCGCGTGCATTGGAATTTTTTCATTCCCCGGTTAAGAGCACGGCGGGCTTCGGGAAGTGATGGATGGAGCGTGTCGGCCAGTTGAGCATTTTGCGCCGCTATCCGGTGAAAAGTATGGCCGGCGAGGATTTGGAAGAGGCGCGCGTGAGTTTTGCCGGGCTAATTGGGGATCGCGTTTTTGCGTTCATCGACAACCGCAACCGCTCGAACTTTCCTTGGATGACTGCGCGGCAGGGCCGGGAGATGATTCTTTTTCGGCCGCGTTTTCTGGAAGCGCCAAAGATTGAAGAAGAAACGCCAGACGCGGCGAGTTATGCGGTCGAAGTGACCACGCCTGAGCGGGAAATTTTTCACATCGGTGATTCGCGCTTCACCAGATATTTGGAAGAGCGCTTCGACCGGTCTTTACGCTTGCGATTTTCGGAGCGTTGCCAGACTGATGCGCGCCCGGTTTCCGTCTTGGGTTTGGGCACGGCCAGCGCGCTCTCAAAAGAGGTAGGCTTGGACCTCGACACCCGGCGATTTCGTGCTAACTTTTATGTGCGCTGGGATAATGACCAGCCATATTACGAAGACGAATTAATCGGGAGCGAGCTGCAAATCGGCGACGAAGTCACGCTGCAGGTAGTAAAGAAAAACGAGCGCTGCGTAATGCTCAATCTGGATCCTGATACCGCCACGCCTGCCCCAGAGGTTTTGCAAAGCGTGGCGCTCCGTCACCAAGGGTGCCTGGGAGTTTACGGAGCGGTTCTTCGCGAAGGTGTTGTGCGTATCAATAATCCGGTTTATTTGGTCTGATGGCCGGTAAGGACAAAGCAAAATGGGTATTTCGCAACAAGAAGCGCTCGATCTTTTCAACTCCGATGATTTAATCGGAATTGGCATGGCCGCGAACGAAGTCCGCCGCCAAAAGACGGACGGGCGCGTAGCCACCTATCAAATCGATCGCAACATTAACTACACAAATTTCTGCACGGAGTACTGTTCCTTCTGCGCTTTCTACCGTCCTTTGGGCGCCAAAGATGGTTACATCCTTTCGCTCGAAACGATTTACGAAAAAATTGAGGAGATGATCGATCTGGGCGGGACCGGCGTGCTGATGCAGGGAGGCCTACACCCGGACCTGCGTATTGAGTTTTACGAAAACATGCTGCGCTCGATCAAAGAGCGCTATCCGCAGGTTCATTTGCACTGTTTTTCGGCGCCGGAGATTACCTGCATCGCCGAAGTTTCCGGACTTTCACTGCGTGACACCATCGCACGGCTGCGCGACGCGGGCCTGGATTCCATTCCCGGTGGCGGAGCGGAAATCCTAGACGACGAAATACGAGCGCGCATATCGCGGTTGAAGTGCCGGTCCGAAGAATGGGTAGAGGTTCACCGCGCCGCGCACGCGCTGGGCATGCGCACTACTGCGACGATGATGTTCGGCTGCGGCGAAGAAGCGCGGCACCGCGTGAACCATTTAGAATTGCTGCGACGCATTCAGGAAGATACCGGCGGGTTTACTGCCTTCATTCCCTGGATTTTTGCTCCTGAAAATACTCCGCTGGGTAAGAAAATTCCGGAAGCGACGGCATTCGATTATCTGAAGACGCTGGCTATCAGCCGCCTCTACCTGGACAATATCGACCACATCCAATCGAGTTGGCTCACGCCGGGAATTAAGATCTGCCAAGTCGGTTTGCAATTCGGCGCCGATGACGTGGGCAGTATCCTGATTGAGGAAAATGTGGTGTACGCAGCGGGCGTGCGCAATCGCACGAACGAAGCCGAGTTGCGCCGCATCATATCCGACGCAGGCTACATCCCGGCACAACGCGACACGTTGTATCGCTCCTACGTTTTGAAACAAGTCCAATAGTGGCTCAGGTTCAGCGGAATTCTTATCGGCGGCTAAACGGAGAGTGAGGCGACAGGCTGCGTGGCTGCGAGAGAAACGGGAAGTTCGATCACCACCCTGGCACCGTATGGTTGCTGGTTAGAGAGCACGATTTCACCGCCGCATTCCTGCGCGATTCCGTAACAAATGCTGAGGCCGAGCCCGGTTCCTTTTCCAACAGGTTTGGTGGTGAAAAATGGATCGAACGCGCGATTGAGATCTGCAAAGCCCGGCCCAGAATCCTCGAACCGAATCACCACGGTATTTTGTTGGCGAGAAGCGCGAATCTGAATGGTCCGCTGAGCGCTGTCTTCCACTGCGTCCATTGAATTATTCAAAAGGTTCAGCAGCACTTGCTTCAGTTCATCTTCGCCGATGGCGATAGGGGGCAGTTTTGGCTCCAGGTGTGTTTCCACCGTGATGTTGAGCTTGCGCAGATGGAATTCGCGAAGTTGCACGACGTCGCGCAGAGCGGCCTCAAGATCGGCTGCGCGCGCCGCGGGATTGTTTTGGCGTGCGAAGCGCAACAAGCCGTCTACGATGCGCTTCATGCGATGAGCTTCGTGTCCTAGTTTTTGCAATCTCTTGACGACCTTTTCGCCCTGCACTTCCTCCGCAAGCAATTCCGAATAGCCAATGATACCGGTCAGAGGATTGTTCAGTTCATGCGCTACACCCGCGACGAGTTGGCCTAGCGCGGCCAGCTTTTCCGCACGCACGAGCTGATGATGCAAGCGCGTGTTTTCTATGGTGACGGCGAGATCGGATGCCAAAACCTCCAGCTTCACCATTTCAGATACATCCGGAAATCTCGCGGAATTCTCGCAACTCAGGAACAGGCAGCCGACGTAAGACCCCCGCCATGAAATCAGAGGGATCAGGACTTCGCTTTGAGACTCGGCCATGCGATAGGAATTGCTGCCCAGCTTTGTGCTACTGTCGCAAAGCTTCTTAACCTGCTCGATGGTGAGAATTCGGGCGCGCTCTTCGAGCCCGTCCGTTTCATCCATCGAAAACCCATTTGCACCAGCCAGGTGGAACGAGCGTTCTTCCGTAGCCAGCATTAGAGCAGCTTTATTGAAGCTGCTCGCGTCGGTAACTGCTACTGCGACTTCCTTACACAACGCGGCAGGATCTTTTCCCGCCAGCAGCCGTGAAGTGATATGCGACAGCCGCTGGAGCAGCAAATTTTCGGCGTGTTCACGTGCGCTGGATTGCTCGACGATGCGGGACTTGTCTTCCAGAAGCGTCAGCACCATTCCGAACGCGACGAAATATTTGGGGACGTTCCATATTTCCGGATTCATCTGAAGCTTCGGCCAGAAATGGTCGAATGCCGCTCCTAGCGGAAAAACCGCGCCCCACGCGAGGAATCCGCCCGACACAGCGATTACGCCGGCTGAACTTCTGGGATAGCGCTTCCAAAAAAGAAATCCGCACAATCCGAAAGAGATGGTCAAAATAGCATTGATGGCGAAATCGGGACTGCCGTGCAACTGCTTTTGAATGGCCCAAATTCCCGCTGCCGTGAGAACCACGGCGACTTCAATGTTGAACCTTGGCAGCGGACGAACTCGAAGAGCGAGAATGGCCGACACAAAAAAGATAATCGCGAGTGCCGCGGACATGATCCAAGGGATTTGCCAGTTGAAACTGGCTGCGACGGCGTGAAATGCAACAGAAATTCCAAGAAACGCCAGGAGGCCTCGGCGTTTTGTGCGATCTTCGACGACACGAAGCATCGATATGACGAAAACTACCCCGGAAAGCTCAAGCGCGGTAATGTCAATCGACTCAATAATTGTTTCTAGCGTGTCCGTGTGTGTTTCGAATGCTTGAATGAAAAAGTGCAGGAAAATCAGCGCCCACGCGTAAGTCCAAAGCCGGATTCGCGCCGAAGGAGCGTGTTTACGCAACGAAAGGAATATGCCTACCAGAACGGCGAGCACAAGTATCGTCGGAAGTTTGTCGAGCAGCGAAGTCACAGGTTTGGTCTTTGCAGGGTTGAGGTTATAGGCCCAAGGAAGGTGGAACAATAGAGCGTTGGTACCAAACTCCGCGAAAGGGCTGCCCGGAAAGCGACGCCTAAGTGTTCCTTATTCAATCACTTGCAGACATTCAACGTGACTTCGCTCCCTTCCGGAAGATCGAGCGGCTCGGCAGGGATGAAAACTCCATTGTGGAAACGCGCGCGGATCTTGACAGAAGAGCGAACCGGCTCCCGCCCCGACGGCGTGCGAGATTCTGTGGCCCGAGCCTCCTTGGCGGAAGAGGGTTGCGATTGCGATGTGCGGCGCTCGCTTGCTTGGTCTAGGGCGATATTGGCCAGAGTGTCCGCGTCCGAATTTAGTTCTCGGCGAACGTGTTCGATTACGAAGTATCGAATTTGCCGTGCTAGCTTTGCCGCGCGTTCATGCAGTGGCTTCAAGTCAGGGCTCTTCACTTTGTAGCGACCTTGCATCTGGCGCACGAGAAGTTCGGAATCGCTGCGGATTCGCAAGGCGTGGATATCGTGCGAGCTAGCGTAATCCAGCGCGGCGAGCAGCGCGTAGTATTCGGCTACGTTATTGGTTTCGCGGCCGATATTCTTCGCTAGCTCGAGAACGATTTTTCCGGATGGATCGCGCAAAACTACGGCATAAGATGCCGGACCGGGATTGCCGCGTGAGGCGCCATCAATGTTAGCAAGGTAAACCGCAGGTGGCACCGCAGAATGAGCATCGGCGAAAAGACGCGCGCTTCCCGGAACGTTGGATTTCGATGACTTGAATCCGCCTTTCATTCGCAAGGGGCCACGCGAAGGAAGATGCGGGACTTTCGAAGCCTAGGTTTCATTGGAGAGAGAGCCCGCCGGGGCCGAAGGAGTAGCGGAAGAGGCTGTGGCCGCCGAGGACGCCGGTTCGTAGTAGTAAAGAATCCGGGTGCAAGTCTCGCAGTGAAACATTTCTTCACTGTCGGATCGGCGCATCTCCTGAAATACGTGTGGGCGTACGCGCATTCCACAGGCCGTGCATTTTTCGTCTCGAACTTCGGCAAGCGCGACGCCGTGATGTTTTTTCACGATGCGATCGTAATGGTCCATCAATTTCTCAGGAATCCGGGGAACCACAGCGGCGCGTTTGGCGTTTAATTCCGCCAGAGCTTTTTCATCTTCGGCTTTTTCGGCCTCAATCTTGGAACGATCGGCGCGCACGGTCTCTTCCACTTCCTTCAACGATTTCTCGGAAATCTTGATGCGCCGGTCGTATTCTTCGCCGGAAACCATCTGTTCCAGCAAACGGTCTTCGGCCTTCGCAATTTGCTCTTCGGCCATTTGCACTTCGTGTTGCAGAGCCTTGTACGCTTCGTTAGTTTTGATCTGGGAGGTTTGATCTTTGTACTTGCGGACCTTCTCTTTCCAACCTTCCACATCGAGCTCGTATTTTTTGCGGTCTTTTACGGTCGCAAGTTGTGCGGCTTTGCTACGTTCTAGCTCGGCTTTGGCCGAGGCCGTGCGCGCTTCCGCATCCGAGATTTTCTTGGGAAAGGCCGCCAGCCGCGCGTGGACGTCTTGAAGGCGCATGTCCACGGCTTGTAATTCGAGCAGATCCTGAAGAATCTTCAGCACTGTAGAAACATTCTAACACACGCCGCTGTCCAAGCCGCTGGTACCCGGGCGTCCGCTGACCGCTCTCATAACACTCAGGTTGAGTCTTTTTCCAGGCCTCGTCCGTAGTATGGATATGATAGCCAGCGCAGCCATTGCGTGGGAGGGGCGTGTGGGGCTCGAAAGCGAAGTAGCCCAGCTTCAGCGCGGAGACCTGGACGCGCTTTCGGCGCTACTAGCGCGTTATCAAAATCGCCTTTATCGTTATTTGCTACGCCTTGTGCGCGAACCGGCAGAGGCGGAGGATTTGTTCCAGCAGACTTGGGTGCGCGTGGCTGAAAAAATCCGGCAGTACGATTCGAAGCGCAATTTTGAGGCTTGGCTTTTCACTGTGGCGCGGAATATCGCCATCGATCATCTGCGTCGAATACGCCCGGAAAGTTTGGACGAACCCATCCCGGGAATGCCGGGAGAATCGCCGGCCACGCGTTTGCCGTCGGGCGAGCGTCCCGTTCTCGATGGAATCATGGATCGCGAACGCTCCGGCCGCCTGGCCCAGGCGCTGGAACTTCTGCCGGTAAGCCAACGCGAAGTTCTGACGCTGCGGTTCGAAGAGGAAATGAAGCTCGAAGAGATCGCCAACGTGATCGATGCTCCGCTCTCCACCGTGAAAACGAGATTGCGCCGCGGGCTCGATCGTTTGCGGACCACGCTTGAAACCAATTATCCGGGAGAAGCATGGCAATGAGCGACCACGAGAAAATCCGCGAACTATTGGCTCTGTCTGCGGCCGATGCGCTCACACCCGCGGAGGAAGAGCAGGTGATGAATCACATACGAACCTGCGCGGACTGCTCGGCTGAAGTGGACAGGTGGCGTCTGCTTGCCGCCGGAATGCGCCGCCTGCCAACACCGCAACCGCGGCCCGTGATTGTGGAACGCGCCCGAGCGCAGGCGGCGATACGGCTTGCGGAAGAGGCCGAACATCGCTGGCACCGCATTGTGATGATGTCAGTGATTCTATTCGCTTGGGCCATGACGCTGATTAGCTGGCCGGTAGTCAAGCTAGTTAGCGGGGGAATACTTGGAATGTTGGATCCGGGCTTGAACCATGCCTGGATAGCGTTCGCAATTTTTACAACGATTGTTTGGGCATCGGGTGGCGCAGCGGCCGTGTTTTTGTCACTTCAGCAGCGGCGCGAGAGGAGTTTGGCATGAGCCGATTTCAGAAAGAACTAAAGGTAATCCCAAGGGTTGCGTGGATTATCGGTTTGCTCGTTTACTTTGGGATGGGATTGCTGCTGTTTACCGTGGCGCTGCCGAGCGATAACCACATGCGCACGTGGAATCCCGGCTTGCAACTCCTGTTTTCTTTTGGCATCCCGCTGTTCGTGTTTGCCTACGTGCTGCTTGCGGGTTACGTGTATGGCGACGCAAAACGTCGCGGCATGCGCTACGTGATGTGGACGCTGCTGGCGATTTTTATCCCGGATGGTATCGGCATGATTTTGTACTTCATCTTGCGCAGTGCAATGCCGAAACCGTGCCCAGGCTGCGCTCAGGAAGTTCCGGCTGGATTTGTTTTCTGCCCGCACTGCGGCACGCCGCTGCAAGCCACCTGCTCGAATTGCGGGCGTGGCGTGGAGCGGGGCTGGTCAAATTGCCCTCACTGCGGTACAAAATTGCCGGCGCCAACCGCTCGCATCGCGTAGCGCAGGCGGCGTGCGTATTGATACACTGCGAGTCGAACGCGGCAAAACGAAGGAGGTTTTGTGCCATACGTACAAGTAACTTGGGTGACCGGGCGCACGCCGGAGCAAAAACGTAAACTGGCCGAGCGCATCACGCAAGTTTTAATCGAAGACGGAAAGGCCAAACGCGAAAATATTCAGGTGACATTCGTCGATCTCCCGGCGACCGACTATGCCGAGGCAGGCGTAACCGTCGCCGACCAGAAGCGCACTCCCTGATTCGCACCAGCAGGCTGCAAATCATGCGGCACTTAGCAGAAATAATTGTTAGGCTGATGGCCTGAGTTCGCGCCGCACCAGCACCGCGTCGATTAAGTAGCCGATTCCGACCGAGACCGGGATAATGCCGAAAACCGCGGCTTGTATCGCATCTGCGTCAAATTTTGCCAGCAAAGCGAATGTCAGTGTGTAGCCGAGCCCCGCTGCGATTAGCAAAATCGCTGCGTGCCGCGAACGCGCGTGCGGCGGCAGTTCATCCGCGATGGGGACCTGAACTCCTTTGGCGATCGCCGCGAGGCGTTCTTCCGTCCTGAGCTTTCGCACTCGATACCAGGCATAAATCGCAGCTAGCGGCACTGAAAACGACAACACAACTGCAACAAGTCCGATTGGTTCCATGGCGAATCTCCTCCCTTTTCTGGTTTCTTGAACTTCATGGCAAGATACGCAGGTCTGCGTGAGGATGTTCCGTTAATCCCGACGGGACAATTCTTGGGGGAAAGCGGATAGCGGCAATGTACGGGCGGCAACAACGCGAGGTCGTTACTGCCCGGTTTGAACTTCCATGCTCTGGTCGATGAAATAATCGTTGCAGCCCGGATTTGCAGCCGCGGGACAGTGCGCAACTACTCGAAACCCTCCGGCCGGATTTTGAATTTCGTAGGTGTAACCCTGGCGCCCCCGCTTCTCAAACGTTACCGCGCCGTTGGACGTGAGATCGTCCAGGGAAGCGTAGGTGCCGTGCTCAGCTTGGTAAGCGCGTTCCGCCTGCGCGATGGCGATAAGATCGTTTTTCACGCCCACAATATTGATGGTTTGCGCGGGCGTTCCGGTGCCGTCGGATTCGGCTTTGCCGAAGTAATATTTGTAAACCAGCAAAGAAACTACTAAAACCACCAGAATTCCAGCCAGACTTCTCATGGGTCCCTCGTGCTTCAATTCTAAGGCATGCGCGAATTCCGCAATGTTTTGCGATGAATCGAGTTCCATGCGAGCAACGATACGATCCGGCTGGACGAAAATGGCCAGAAGTTGCGGAACAATCCTTTTTTGCTTCGAACACGTCTAACTATTATTCAAGAGGAGCAATCCCAATATGACGAAGTGGTCTCAACTCGGCGCAATTATCTGTCTCGCCGCAATTCCTGCAGCGTTGGTAGCAAGCACGCGACCAGCGCAATCTGCGGCGAATTCCGGCGATGAAAGTAAGCGCGGTAACCAAGTATTGCTGGAAGCGGCGAACGCCGCCGGCGGTGAAAAACTCACTTCCGTGGCGACACTTGCAATCGATGAAAGTGGAAAAATCATGACCTCGCAGGGAGACACAGCTCTCGCTGTGAAGTGGATGGTTGCCTACCCCGACCGTTCGCACGGCGAAGTAGATTTTGGTGGGCAAAAAGTGGTCCAGGTTTGCGACGGAACTTCGGCATGGCTGCAACTGCCGCAGGGTACACGCGACACCACGCCGGTAATTTCAGAATTTAAGCGCGGAATTTCTCTCTTTGGCGGAGGATGGGGAGTTTACGAACAAGTCCTCGCCGGAAAGTTGAACGGACAATTCATCGGAGAAGCCGAAATCGACGGAAGGAAAACGTTGGGCGTGTCTATTGACGGACCTTTTGGCCCGGTAAAACTCTACTTCGATCCCACAACGCACTTGCTTTCCGCGGCGCGGTTTCAATCCATGGGAGCGCAAGGGACATCCGACAACGAGCAGCGCTGGAGCGATTACCGCACCGTGGACGGCCGGGTATTTGCGTTTTCTACGGTGACCTACCGCGATGGAACAAAATTTTTCGAATCAACTATCCAAAACGTCCAGTTGAATCCTAAATTGGACGAATCGCTGTTCGCCAAACCGGTACCTGCTGTTAACAATTAATGGACCTTTCACTTAACGGCCAAGATGACCTTGCCGATATTTTTTCGTTCCTGAATGTAAGTGTGCGCCGCGGCGGCTTCCGCCAACGGAAAGGATTTCGCGATAACGGGTTTGATCTTGCCCGCGGCGTACATACGAAAAATCTCGTCAAGCTCGGCACGCAGCCGAAGCCCACGCAACTGCATTCGGCCCAGATTTACGCCGATCACCGCGATATTCGCGCTCATCAGTTTCAGTGGGTGGAATCGCGGAGTTTGAGCCAGCGCGCTGAGCCCGCGGGTGAGACTTCTTTTTCCGCCAGACCCCGCAGCCGCAGAAAGGCCGTAAATCACCAGCCTGCCGGTGGGACCCAGGCACTTATAACTCCGCGAAAAAGACTTGCCGCCGATTGGGTCCATCACCATCTCGATTCCGTCCGGCGCGAATTTGTGCACTACATCGACAAAGTCACTTTTCTCGTAATCGATGGCGTGGTCCACGCCGATTTTGCGGAGGTACTCCTGCTTGGTCGGTCCCGCCGTGCCGAAAATCACCAGGCCGCGAGCTCGTGCGAGCTGCACCGCCGCGATTCCCACACCTCCCGCCGCGCCGTGAATGAGAATTCTATCCTCAGGCTGCAAGTTGCCCATTGCAAACATCGAATGGTAGGCCGTCAGGTAATTCACAGGAATCGCGGCGGCATCCTCAAATGGCATTCCCGCCGGAAGACGATAGACCTGCCGCAGGGGAACAACTACCCAGCTCGCGTAAGCGTTGAATTGCGTAAGAGCAGCAACTGCTTCGCCGGGTCTAAGCAGCTCACCTTCCGCCGATTTGCCGCCGCCCTCCGCTACTTTCTCAACCACGCCGGCAACTTCCAGGCCCGGAATGAAAGGCGGTTTGGGCGTTCCGGGATAAATTCCCATGCGCTGCAAAAGGTCGGCAAAATTTACGCCGATCGCTTTCACTCGGATGAGGGCCTCTCCAGCCTTTGGTTGGGGATCGGGAACCTCACGAGCCTCAAAAACTTCAGGTGCTCCATACTTCCT
This sequence comes from uncultured Acidobacteriota bacterium, assembly GCA_963838475.1. GTDB lineage: Bacteria > Acidobacteriota > Terriglobia > Acidiferrales > UBA7541 > Palsa-295. Next base: position 841,922 of record CAWIRJ010000001.1, on the reverse strand, counting down.
AACGACCATGGCGCGCATCCAAGTCTCCTTGTGCCGTTATTGTCGTTTCCGCGCCGGGTTTTCCATCTCGCCGGTTTTCATTTTGGATTCGAGGCATCCTATCTTAAACTGTAAGGCTTTGTGCAATGATGAAAACTAAACCGAAGACCGCAGCAATATTTATTACCGCAGCCGTTTTAGTCAGCGCGTGGGTTTGCGTCGCTGGCGACGCGAAACCCGCGTCAAATTCGGCCCCGCCCGTCCTTACCGCCATGCAAGAAGAGCTTAACCGCTCAATGGCGGGTATTTCAAAATCCGAGCCGCCCGACTATTTCATCAGCTATACGGTCGCGGACCGTCAATACGCCGAAGTTTCCGGTTCGAATGGCGCTTTGCTCTCCAGCTCGGAAAATCGCGCCCGCTGGCTCGAAGTGCAGACCCGAGTGGGAACCTACCAGCTTGACGATACGCACAAGCTGGGCGACCGCCAGCCGAGTTGGACCAGTCCCGGCACAACCATGGCACTTGACAACGATATTGACGTGCTGCGCCGCGAGATCTGGCGTGAGACTGACCGGCAATATCGCGCCGCCACCGAAGCGCTCATCAAGGTGGAAACCAGCCAGCAAGTTCAAGTTCAAACAGCGGAAGGAAATGCTCCGGACTTTTCGCGCGAGAAGGCGCACGTATCAATCGGGCCGCGGGTTGAAATAAAAGTCGATCGCACGCCTTGGGAAGAGCGCGTTCGAAAATATACTGCTGCCTTCAGCAAGTCGCCTGCGGTTTTGAACTCCATCGCTACGTTCACGGCGCTCGGCATGAATCAGTATCAGGTCAACACCGAAGGCACCAAACTTGCGTTCGGCCAGGTGCACTACCGGCTCGAGCTTTACGTTCAAAGTAAAGCGCCCGACGGTATGGACATCAATCGCTACGCAAATTTCGATTGGCTGGATACTAAAGACGCACCCACAGACAAAATTGTTTTCGATCGCATCCAGACGATGATTGCCGAAACCGAAGCGTTGGATCAGGCGCCTCTCGTTGAGCCCTACGCAGGTCCCGCGCTTTTGACCGGCCGGGCCGCCGCCGTTTTCTTCCACGAAGTGTTCGGCCATCGCGCCGAAGGATTCCGCCAGAAAGACATCAACGAGGGCCAGACCTTTACCAGCAAAGTCGGCGAACAGATTTTGCCCGACTTTATTTCCATCAAGGACGATCCGACTGAGGCCGCTTTCCATGGCCAAATGTTGCTCGGCAATTACGCATTTGACGATGAGGGCGTCCCGGGCGAGAACGTTTCGCTGGTGGATCACGGTGTACTGAAAACTTTCCTGATGTCGCGTTCGCCGCTGGTTACGATTCCGGAGTCGAATGGTCACGGACGCCGACAGCTCGGTTTTGTTCCGGTAGCTCGCCAGGGAAACTTGATCGTTTCAAGTTCCAAGACTATGACCGACGCGCAGTTGCGGAGCAAGCTGATCGAGCTGGTGAAAGCGCAAGGAAAACCCTTCGGCCTGCTGATTGACGATATCGCCGGCGGCTTCACCTTTACCGGCCGCTCTCAGCCACAAGCGTTTCAAGTGCTGCCGCTGGTCGTTTACAAAGTTTTCCCTGATGGACGCCCCGATCAATTGGTTCGCGGCGTTGATATCGTTGGCACGCCGCTCGTCTCGCTGACTAAAATCGTTGCCACTGGCGACACGCCCGATATTTTCAACGGGTATTGTGGTGCCGAATCCGGCTCCGTTCCGGTTTCCGCGGTAGCGCCGGCAATTTTGATTTCCGAAATGGAAGTGCAGAAGAAAGAAACGTCCACGGACAAGCCGCCCATTCTTCCGCCTCCGGCGCATGACCCGCAAGGACATTACCCGGGCTCCGTTAAAACCGCGGAAAACAATTCGCAGTCAAAGGGACAATAGCCTTGAAGAACCTTTCAGTTTTTGCTTTGATCGCGGCGTTCGCGTTTCCGCTATTCGCAGGCGCTCCGGCGCACAATCTGCCGGCGGCTTCTACACTTCCTGTTCCAGCCACTGCGCAGGCGGCCGTACCGTCCAGCGAAACTGACCAAACTCTGCACGCCATGCATGACGAAATGGAGCGCGCCCGAACGCGCCTGCAGATTCCCGGTGTGAGCAAACCTTTCTACATTGAATACCGTTTGATGGATTTGGACGTGCGCACAGTGACCGCATCTTTCGGCGCTCTGGTGAATACTTCCACCACGCGCGACCGCATCATGAGCGTGGATGTGCGCGTCGGTAACTATCATCTGGATAGCTCGAATTTCATCAGCGAAGACGGCTTTCAAGGCTTTCTCGGTTCCACCGGCCAAGTGGGAATTGATCGTGACTACAATTCGCTCCGCCAGGATCTGTGGCTCGCTACCGATCAAGCTTACAAACAAGCCGCCACCCAAATGTCGCTCAAGCAAGCTTTTCTCCGCAGCCTGACCAAACCACCGGAGATTGACGATTTCGCGCAGGAGGCGCCCGCGCAGCAGATTGATCCGCGTGTGAACCCCGACTGGACTTCGCGCAACTGGGAAGAGGAAGCGCGCAAAGCTTCGGAGGTTTTGAAGGATTTCCCGCAACTCTACGGTTCGCGCGTGAATTACTACATGGTGTATGTCACCTACTATTTGATGAACAGCGAAGGCACGACGCTGCGCACGTCGCGAAGCCTGGCTGCGGTAGAGGCAGCGCTTGATACGCAAGCTGATGACGGCATGCAGTTGCACAATTATTATTCGCTTTACGTCGCACGGCCCGCAGATATTCCGGATTCCCTATCGCTGAGCAAATCGTTGGCGCAAACTGGAACTGAGCTGATGCAATTGCGCGCGAGCCCGCTGGTGCCGGATTACACGGGTCCCGTGCTTTTTGACGCGCCCGCTGCCGGCTCCGTCCTCGCGCAAGTTCTTGCGCCTTCATTATCCGGAGCGCGGCCACCGCTTTCCATGGGCTCTTCTTTCGACGCCATCATGGAGCGTTTTGGAGGCCGCAGCGAATGGACCGGACGCGTTGGAACGCGAGTGCTCCCCAGCAATGTCACTCTCGTCGACGATCCCACGCTCAAAGAATTCCAAGGAAATGTGTTGCTCGGAAATTACGCGGTGGACGATGAAGGCGTGAAAGCTGAACGCGTAACGCTGGTGGACAATGGAATTCTGCGAAATTTACTGATGTCGCGTCGCCCAGGTCCCGACTTCCAAAAATCAAACGGCCACGCACGCTCCGCAATGCTTTCCGACACCATACCACTTGCCAGCAATCTTTCGTTTCAAGCCAGCGACTCGCTGAACGCCGCCGCTCTGAAAAAGAAATTTCTGGATGCCTGCCAGAGCGACGGCCACGAATGGTGCCTGGAAGTAAAACGCATGGACAATCCGGCGCTCTCATCCATTCGACAGGAAGACTTCAACGAATTCATCGGCGCCATTGCCGGCGGACTTTCCAGCGGCGAACGCATGCCGTTAACCGTTTATCGTGTGTATGTCGCGGATGGCCGCGAGGAAATGGTCCGCGGGGGCCATATCGAAGGGCTTACGCTCCGTTCCATGCGAAACATACTCGGCGTCGGAGGCGATAGCGTCGTGAGCACCTATATGCAGAATCCTGCGGGCGGTTTTGCCGGCACTGCGCTTGGAGCTTTCGGCTCGGCACAAGGCGGCATTCCCAGCACGGTCACCGCGCCGTCGCTGCTGCTCGACGAAATCGAAGTCCGCGGCTTCCATGGCGAACCGCGACGTCTGCCCATCGTCCCTGCTCCACCTCTAAAATAACGTTTACCTCTCTCGACGCTACGAAGTCAGCCAATTTCCCGGTCGCACTAAAGTGGCGTGTCACGCCAGCGCGAAGTAAACTCTCCAGGTCAAGAATGTTGCGACTCAATCGATTCATTACAGACTTTTCTGCTCCTAAGACGTCGCAATTGTTTTTTCTCCAAACAGTTTTATGAAGACGCCCTGTGACGAGGCCGCAATTCAGTCCAGAAACGTGGCCGCTCCATGCGCAAAAAGTGCCGAACCATGGATTCTCGCGGTAACCATCCTCGGCTCCAGCATGGCCTTCATCGATGGCACTATCGTAAACGTCGCTCTGCCCGCGCTTCAGAAGAGTCTTGGCGGCACCGTCGTTGACATGCAGTGGGTCGTCGAAGGCTACGCTCTTTTCCTAAGCGCCCTGATTCTCGTGGGCGGTTCTTTGGGCGATTTGCTTGGACGCAGGAAGATGTTTCTGATTGGCGTCGCGCTTTTCGCAATTGCATCCGCCTGCTGTGGACTCGCTCCCGATATCCACAAACTCGTCGTCGCGCGAGCCATCCAGGGGGTTGGCGCAGCCTTCCTCGTGCCCGGCAGTTTGTCCATCATCAGCGCATCTTTCAGTGAAGAAGAACGTGGTCGAGCAATCGGCACATGGTCGGGGTTCACCGCCATAACCACAGCCATCGGGCCAGTTCTAGGCGGCTGGCTGATCGAACATGCTTCCTGGCGTTGGGCGTTTTTCATCAACGTTCCAATCGCGTTCGCTGTGATTGTGCTCGCGCTGTGGCGCGTGCCGGAAAGTAAGAACGCGCAACCGACAACCGTGGATTGGACTGGAGCATTGCTCGCAACCATAGGTTTGGCGGGCGTAACGTATGGATTCGTTGAATCTTCCAATCTTGGCTGGAGTCAACCCTCGGTCTGGGGCAGTTTGGCAGCTGGATGCGCCTCTCTCGTAGCTTTTCTCTACGTCGAATCTCGCGTCAATTCGCCGCTTGTCCCGCTTGATCTATTTCGTTCGCGTAATTTCAGCGGTGCCAACTTGCTTACGCTTTTTCTATACGCAGCTCTCGGAATTTTTTTCTTTTTGTTTCCTCTGAATTTGATTCAGGTCCAACATTATTCAGCAACGGCCGCAGGAGCGGCGGCGCTCCCGTTTATCCTGCTGATGTTCCTGCTCTCGCGCTGGTCCGGCGGCTTGGTCGCCCGCTACGGGCCCAAACTGCCACTGATCGTCGGGCCCGTCATCGCCGCGATTGGGTTTCTTCTCTGCGCCTTTCCATCCACGGGAGGCAGTTACTGGCGAACATTCTTCCCTGCATTTTTGGTTCTGGGTCTGGGAATGGCAGTGAGCGTCGCTCCGTTGACCACCATCGTGATGAGCGCGGTAGATGAAAATCGCGCAGGGACCGCCTCGGGAATCAATAACGCCGTCGCACGCGTGGCAGGATTACTTTCGATTGCAACGCTGGGCATCGTGATGGTCAGCGCTTTCAGCTCTCACCTCAACAAAAGTCTTCGCAGTCTCGGCCTGCCGGAGGGGATAACACGAGATTTGCAATCAAGCGAGATTAAGCTTGCGGCGGTTACCGTTCCGGTCGGGGTTGATTCTTACACAGCGGCTAAAATCACAACCGAGATCGACCGTTCGTTCGTGTACGGATTCCGCGTGGTAATGCTGATTTGTGCAGCGCTTTCTATCGTCAGCGCCCTATGCGCACGGCTTCTGATAGCACGCGATGGGAACTCACCATAGCGGGGCAGGAGGCTGGCCATTCAGTTGGGCACCCAGGCTGGCGGCGTCCCAATTTTGCCAAGCTTCCGCGAACACGCCATTTTCAACACGCACAATCGTCGTCCCGGTCACGTTCAGTGCTTTACCACTGGATGTGTGACGAAACGCCACGCTCCAATGCAGGCAGACAAGATCGTCCTCAGCCAGGGAAACGCCCGGGCTGAACCGAAAATCCGAGAATTGAGTATGCAGCGCGTCGTAAAAGCTGCAGAATTCTTCCGGCCCATTCAATTGAGCGGAGCCGTCATGTAGTATTCCGTAAGGGAAAAGCTCGAAAACGGTTTCCTTCCGCCCTTCATTCCAGACTTCTTCAAACCAGCGAATGAGAAGTTGTTTGTTTTTCTCAAGCGTCGAAATCGGTTGGGCCGCGGAAGACATGGCGGTACCTCCTAAGCCAATATGTTGATGCAGTATATCGGAATCTAACCCGGCGGGTTCAAATCAATTTATTCGACGCCAAGAATCACTGATCTCCCGAGGGGTGTCGACTGGAATCATTTGCTGTGTCGATACCTCGCAACATACCAAGGACCTCCTGCGACTCCGCCGACTTCACCGGTCCAAAGGTCGAACCGTCCGCAAAGGCCACCAGGTCCACAGAGATTTTGTAACTAGCCGGAGTGCCGTCAGGCAAATACGAAAACCTTCGTGGATCGGCGACCCAGGTCGCGCCGGGCGCGAGATAATCCGGAGGATTCCCATGCGTCTCAAGCTCTTTCGTTGAGAATCGGCGAATGCGCGCACCGGTCGCGGGATCAAAGAAAGACGTATTTAGCAGATACGCTCGAATGGGAACAGAGCTTTCATTCGTTACGTCCACGGCCAGCATGTCTTGCCCGTGTTCATCCCGCCAGACTCCTGACTCGATCTTCAGCGGGCCAATCGTTTGCGTCTGCACGTCTGCGACGGGCAAGGGGCCTCGCTGCGGCAATATCGGAGATACGTACCTTTGCAACTCCGTGGTTGTTTTCCCCTGAAACTCAATACCGTTGAGAGCGCCTATGAGTTCATGAGACTTCGCTAGCGAAGCCGGCCCCCAAATTGAGCCATCCGCAAAATCCAGCACGTCAACGATTGCGTTGACGCTCAAAATATCTCCGGCCAGTTGTTGGATTACCAGGTGAGCATTCCACTGTTGCGCAAGCTTATCAAGTAAAGAACCCACACGGAAAGCCCGCGAGGCAACAGCCACATTTTTGTGAATTATGCGCCGGCCATGTGTACTCGAGAATTATGATTTTCAACGCTAAGGAGCTTTTGTTCCCTAATTCTTTTGCGTGGATGCGAGATAGGCCTTGGATTCCTGGCGCACGATATCAACCAGGTTACCCATTGCCAGGTTTACATCAATTAAGTGCAATCCCCAATCCCGCAGGACGATCCCGTGAAACACGAGATCACCGGCTATGTCGTGGGTGCGTATACCTCCAGGGTCGGAATGCACTGTGACAGCAAGGTACGATCCGTGTTCGTTCGAAACGCATTCTGCGCTGAGCATTCCCGGAACGCTCACAAAAAACGTATCGATCGGCTGCGTCGGTGTGACCCATGACGGTGGATCCGCCACTGCACTCACGATATTGCCGCCCATTCCAGTAGGCAAATACGCGTGTAACTCTCCGCTGCCTCCACCGAGTGCGGCCGGATTTGTACAGCCCGCGACCATCCCTTCGTCCTTCACGCGGCCAAAACGGCTATTCGCCGGTGGCGGCGCATTCGCGCGGAACGAAACATACGTGATGACGCATCCTATCTGAGTATTGGATTGGCACAACGGAATGTGCTGAAAAGTGCCGCCCACTTCCTTTCCCTTCGGCACTGCAAAATTTGTTCCCAGCAGCATCGCGGAAATCAGCCGCGACTGCACCGGCTCGCCGTCAATTTCGTCTTGGATCATTCGCATTAATATGCTGGCGCCCTGCGAGTGCCCAATGAAAACCACCCCCCTGCCGTGGTTGTCATGCTCCAGATAATAATGCCACGCGTCGACAACGTCGTTGTATGCAAGCGCTCGTTCACGGTCGATAGCGTCTGGCGCGGGTGGTACGCCGATCAACGCTTCGCGCAACGCCGTTAGCGTGACTTGCCGGTAGAGAGGTGCGTACAGGCGGCACTGCGATCCAAAACGCGCAAACTGGTTTCGAACCACCCCTTTTTCCGCCGGCCCAAGCGTCATGTCACTATTTGGCGTGGGCTGCGCAGAAATCGTGGGATAGACATAGAAACAATCTATTGCAGCTTTTGGACGAGAGACGTGCCTCTCGAGCGACAACCTTCCGTTCGCTTCAACGATCGTCGTTGTCAGATCGACTGTGCAGGAATCTTGCCGCCCAGGACGGCATATCCACGCGTCGCCGTTGCTGTAATCAATCTTGGCCGGGATGGAAGCGAGCGAAGACGTCGCAGCGCTGGCTGTCTTGGATTGTTCCGGCAATTGCGCGTTTGCGGCTATCCCAGAAAATGGCGCGGAGAATACCGCCACTAAACAAACGCATAGCAGCGGAAAAGCATGCAGGGTCCGGAAAATCTGGGTGCAAACAGCCTTGAGGTCATTCATGTGGACGCATAATCTTATTCCGCGTCCGAAAGGCGAGTCAATGCAGCGGCATACTCCCGTTGATGTAGATTTATATTGGGTTGTAAGTCACCCAATTAGATTTTTCGTTTCCGTTTAGCAGACTCAGATCCGCGCAAGCTATTGCAGCTTCACGGCTACCGGATAGTAGCGTTGAATCATGCGCCCGGTCATCATGCCGCCCTCGTATTCCGGAATGATCACTTCGTCGGCGCCCGAATTGCGTATGGCCGTAGCGTAACGCTGCTGGCCCGCGCGCGTAATGATTTTGGCTTTTGCGTTCAACGAGCGAGCCGTCACTGTGATGTACAGATTGTCCGCGTCGTTGTCGATTACGATGCATATTCCGCGGGCTCGCTCAATTCCCGCAGCCAGCAAAACATCGTGCCTTTTCGCGTCTCCGTGAATCACCGTTACGCCCTCGCCCAAAAGTTGGCGATAAAGTCCCTCGTCGGTCTCAATCAGCACGAGCGGAATCTGATACCGCGTCAGCTGATCGAAAACGGTGCGGCCAACCTGTCCGTATCCGCAAATGATGAAATGATCCTGCAGTTTTCCGATGTTCATGTCGTTGATCATGGATTTCCATGCCTCCACACCCTGGCGATTGAATATCGTCACCAGAACACGCTCCGCAATCCAAACCTGAAACGTAAACACTCCGATATACACGAAGAGTGAAAATACTTTGGTCGCGGTGTGAACGGATCGATAGTCGATCGCGTGAGGATGAACGGTCCAAAAAAGCGCGTCCAACCACCGTAATCCTTCCAGCCGCATATAAACCAGAACACACAAAAGGCTGAAGGCCGCAAACACTGCGACCGGCAGCCACAACCGACGAAGGAAAAAAATCAACAGGCGACTAATGCTCAATCGCGATCCCCTAATGCTTCACTCGAAACTCTGTGTGTTCCGGTTTTCCTGTGCTCGGTCAACCAAAACGGGGCGACTTGATTAAAAAATATACCAACAAGGTTGGCGCGACGGCAGCCAGAACTTCGTAATCGCTACGATTAATAATTTCTATCGTGCATCTGTAGTGATAACAAAAGGTTTACAGAAGGCGCGGCACCAGAGGTAAAAATTTATAAGTTCGGAGTGCCTGACATCGCGGTTCCAGCCACGCCAAGCAATTGACTGAGGGCTCTTATTTAACGCGGCCCGTTCTGATAATTATCTTCTCTGATCGTTCTCGGCCGGTGTGATCAGCGTCTCAGTAACCACAAGCTCACCGACGTGGAGACGCTTTATCTTGAGCTCTTCGATCTCCAGACCACGAATTCTCGCATTGCCGACTCTCAACATTCCAATCACGAGACGGCCGATCGCCAACGCTCCCACTGCCCCCGCGCCCAATGCTAGCGCTCCGACTGCAAGCGCGCCGACCGCGCCATTCTTTGCACGAACTCGCTGGATACGCGCAGCGCCGTTCTCTGACTTTTGCAGTTCGTTCCACATTCTTTCAGCCATCTCAACCTCGCTTTGCCGTACGCGCTTATAGCGCAGCGCGCCGAGTCAATTATTTGATGGGGAAGCAGTCCAGATCGTTAGCAAATTGCAGAGGCCCAGCGTATTTTTTCCTGATTTCAGATTCAGTCTGACTCTCTTTCCCCAACGTGCGCAGCATGCGATGAGACAAAACCAGTTTCTTTACATGGGCCTCCTGCGCAATTTGCCCAATCACCGATGGAGGCATGTGCAGGTTCCGCTCCACCCCAGTAACGCCTTCCGGCACCGCGTTATGAGCGATAAATAAATCAGCATCCGTCGCCAATTTCGCAAGCCCGGCACCTTCGCCGTTAGTATCCCCGCTGAAAACGATCACTTTGCCTCGCGTTTCAATTCGCCAAGCCAACGCCGGAACGCCTCCGTGAATCACACGCACAGCGGACGCCGTAAGATCGGCGTTCCGAAATACTACCACCGGCGTCGAGCCGGCCTCCACGTTGTGCGGCTGCATTTTGTAACTGCCATCTTCATCCGGTTCCAAAAGCTCGCTCAGGTAACGATAAACTCCGTGTTTGCCCCCAAAGTAGTCACTCACAAACTCGGTAGTCGAGGGCATGAAATCATTTCCCGGCGGGCCGTAGATCGGTAGCGGATTTTTGCGATCTTCAAACCAGGACGATTTGATCAGCGCAGAAAAATCGCCGCTGTGATCGACGTGAAAGTGTGAAAAAAAAATCACCTCGAGTTGCGACATCTGCGCGCCGCTCTCGCCAAATCGCAGCGCGCTTCCGCCTCCTGCATCGATTAGCGCTTTAGCCTGCCCGTCTTCCCAGAGCAAATAACTGCTCGAAGCTCGCTTGTCCTGCAACTCCGGCCCACCGGAACCAAGTACTTGGACTGCTATACCTTGCGAGCCACAGGTTTGCGCCTCAGCCGGCCGCACAAAAGAGCAAATCAGCAGTAGAACTCCCGCGCGAAACGACAACCCTAACAAGCCACGTAAGTTTGGAAAAGTTCGCGGCGGGATGCTCGAACCGATGCCACCACGCGATCTTTGACCCGACATAACTCCATTTCTACGCTATTACGCTGTGGAAATTCCACTTGTTGTGAGGCTTCGATAAGTTCAATGGAGCGGAAGCTAGTTCGTCCCTGCTTCCTTTTTCTGGAACTCAACAGTCACCGTCAAGTGTGTCGCGGCCGGTTTTCCATCAGAGAGGCCAGGTTCAAATACCCACAGAGCCACGGCTCTTTGCGCCGAGGCCTGCAGAACCCGTGGGCCGGATATTGGTTTTGCCTCCACTAAATTGCCTTTCTCGTCGATCAGAACGTCAAGCTTCACCACCGGGTCAATGTCGAGTCCGAGTGCCCACCCAGGGATTTCCGGTTGAGTTTGCGACACAATTTTGGCCGCGACGTTCTCCGCGGTTTTCGTTCCGTTTGAGTTTCGATGTGTTGCGCGTTCCGCTTCGCTTTCTTCGGAGTTTGCCGAAGGCTCAACAAACCTGGGCTCCGATGATGCATCCGAATCTGAGCCCTGACCGGATCGCGCCTTGTCAGAACTCGCGGTCGCGGGAGATACGCTTTGTGTGACTACCGCAACGCTCTTTTGCGTCTCAGTTAGCGGTTTAGCGTTCGTTGAGGTTCCACTGAGACGCTGGTCCGCTATTGTTTGCATTAACAGCTCCCGTCGGAGGCGGCGCTTGTACGGTAGCCGATGCCGTCTGTTGCGCGGAGAACGCGGATAGTCGGTTGTCGATTCGCGCCGGAGAGCTCTTCGCGTGCCAAACGCCAACCCCCACCACCGCGATCAAGACGACAGCAGCGGCGCCGACATAGATCGGATTCTGTTTTGCCACGAATTCGCGAGCCTTGCCAATTGCAGGAAGGACGGAAGAAAGTGCCGTCGGTTTGTCCGCGGTTTTCGAATCTGTCTTACCCGCTTGGTTCGCGGCATCTGCGCTTGTCGCTGAGCTCGCGCCGTTTCCAGTATCCTGTGTGGCCTTCGGAGTTTCTCGCCGAGCCTTGGATTTGCCGTCCAGGGAAGCGAGCAACGCAACTAGTTGAGCATCCCTCGCCTCGTCCCAATCAGGAACAGCGTCTTTTGAATCAGCCCTGTCCGCCCCCTTTGGCGGAGGGGAAGTTTCTGTCGCTTCAGATACAGGAGCGTCGGCAGGCGGAGAACCAATTTCTGAATTCGCGGCAGGAACTCCTTCGCTGGCCGGCGCCCAGGATTCCGCACTTGGAGCCGGAGCCGAATTCGACATCACTTCTTCAATTACTTTTTCCGCCGCGGGCTTGGGCGTGATGGTCGGAGGCACTTCCGCTGGTACTTCCCAAAATTTCGGATCGTTAACGGTAAACTCTAAATCCGTATACCCGGCTTGGCGCGATCCGAGTACCTTGCACAGAATTTCTCTTCCGGACTTTTCATTGCGGAGAAAGACGCATTGCCCCGGTGAAACTTTCGCATCCAGTTTCAATACCGCGCCATTGTCAGAGACGAGCATCGTTGTAGTCGTCTCCGTAAATAGCTCCCGCCGCTCCGCTCCCTCCACGGTCTTCGACCCTTGAACCGTGACCGGGATTTCAAGAGCGGTCGCTTGCGCAGTTTGTACCGGATCAGCCATTCGTTTTCACACACACCCTACGGGATTTACAGCCTTTTTCGCCCTGCCCATCCCTGCCCTTGAACTATCCTTGCCGTCAGTTACCACCTTTTATTTTCCGCTCCAAAAACGGAGGTCGCAATAGTACAGCGCCAACCAGTAACGGTCGGTTGGTGCAGGAAGTGTCCGACGGTTCATTGTCCGTAATTACCTTGAATTGCGATCCTTAAAATCGACGGCGTCGTTGACTTGCAACCACGCGCAAACTAAAATCGCGCGCAGATGACAGAGATTCCCTCTCCGATCGGCCAAACAATATCGCATTACCGAATCGTGGAACGGCTAGGCGGCGGTGGTATGGGCGTCGTTTACAAGGCCGAAGACACGCGTCTGCACCGTTTCGTGGCCCTGAAATTCCTGCCCGATGAGGTAGCTCGCGACCCGCAGGCTCTGGGACGCTTCCAGCGCGAAGCTCAAGCCGCATCAGCGCTTAACCATCCGTGCATTTGCACCATTTACGATATTGGCGAAGAGCATGGCAAAGCTTTCATCGCCATGGAGTTCTTGGATGGCTCTACCCTGAAGCACCTGATTAACGGCCATCCGTTGGAAATGGACCGCCTTCTCGACATCGCCATCGAAATTGCGGACGCGCTGGACGCCGCGCATTCTCAGGGAATCATTCATCGCGACATCAAGCCCGCCAACCTTTTCGTCACTCGCCGCGGCCACGCCAAAATTCTCGATTTCGGTTTGGCGAAATTGCTGCCGGCACGCGCCGGAAGCGCTCGCGTTGGTGAAACAGTCGGTACCGCCACTTACGGTGCCGATGAGTCTGCGGATATGTTCACCAGCCCTGGCACTGCCGTAGGTACGGTGGCTTATATGTCGCCCGAACAGGTGCGGGGCAAGGAACTCGATCCGCGCAGCGATCTTTTTTCCTTCGGAACAGTGTTATACGAAATGGCCACCGGCGTGATGCCCTTCCGCGGCGATACCACCGGAGTAACCTTTGAAGCTATTTTGAACCGCGTGCCTCCTCCAGCGCTGCGCCTAAATCCCGATGTGCCGGTGAAACTCGAGGAAATTCTGGAAAAGCTTCTGGAGAAAGATCGCGAGTTGCGTTACCAAGTCGCTGCCGAAATTCGCGCAGATCTGAAACGCCTGCGCCGCGAGATTGATTCCTCAGGGCGTGTTTCTTCAACCGGCGCTGCGCAATCTTCCGGCAGCGTAATCCTTCCGCTTTCGTCGGCCTCCTCGCCCGCAACGGCAGCCGCCGCTCCTTCGGGCTCCGTGCAAACCGCATCCGCCTCTTCCGTGCGGCAAGTCGCGGGACAGCACAAAATGGGATTGGCGCTCACGTCCGTAATCGTGCTTGCGCTGATAGCTGCGGCAGCCTTCGGTGTCTATTCATTCCTTACGCGCAAAAAGTCGGCAGGGTTCGAGAGCTTCGCGGTTACAAAGGTGACGGAGACTGGCAGAGCTTCGACCGCTGCGATATCGCCCGATGCGAACTACATCCTCAACGTACAGCGCGACGGCGGCCAGCAAAGCCTGTGGCTGCGCAACGTCCCCACCAAGAGCAACACCCAGATCGTCCCTCCTTCCGATGACCGTTATCTGGCCGCGAGTTTTTCCCCGGACGGTAATTCCATCTATTTTGCGAAGTATGAGACCGTTGAAAAAGGCGTGGCCAGCTTGTACCGCGTTCCGGTGCTGGGCGGCAATCCCGAACGAGTCATCCACAATATCAATAGCGACATTAGTTTTTCGCCTGACCGTTCACGCGTCGTATTTATTCGCTTCAAAGCCAACGAAGGTGAAGGCGACCTGATCATCGCCAACGCCGACGGCTCAAACGAAAAACTGTTGTCCAAGCAAACGACTCGGTTGCACCAACCTGCCTGGTCTCCGGACGGAAAAATGATCGCAGCGGCCGAATATCTTTTCGATCAATCCGGAACCTCCGCGCTCGACCTTTTTGATTCTTCGACTGGAGACAAACAGACTTTCAAGAAGTCGGACATGCTTCTCACTTCTCCCGTCTGGCTCCCGGACCAAAGCGGCATCCTGGTGGCGGCAAGCGGACGCGATTCGAATTTCAATCGCAGTCAGATCGGAATCGTCTCGTACCCGCAAGGCGTTTACCGCCCGATCACCAATGATACTAGTTCGTATCCCAGCATCAGTCTCTCGGCTGACGGCAAAACGATTGCCACCGTGCAATCGCAATATGTCGGAACGCTGCAAACCGCGCCGTACGATGGCAAAGAAGCAGGGAAGCCCGTCACCATTAGCTCCCGTCCCCCCACAAACTGGTTTGCCTGGACGCCCGATGGCACCCTCCTGGTAGAGCAGGAAAATGGCATTTTCAAGATGAATGCTGACGGCAGCAACCGCGCGCCCTTGCTTCACGACGATTTCCCTTCCTTCGGCCCCATCTCCTGCGATCACGGACGCTACATCATGTTTGCATCCACGTTCCGCGGAGGCGGCAGTTCAATCAATATCTGGCGCATGGACGCAACCGGCGGAAACCTGAAGCAAATCACCACTGGAACGGATGACGAGCCGGCCATGTGTTCGCCTGATGGAAAATGGCTCGTTTATGCCGGCTATGTTTCGGGGAAATTTTTGGCCATGAGAGTTCCCATCGATGGCGGCCCCTCCACACAACTTTCCGAGGCCTTGCTGACCTGCGGCTGCGTAAACATATCGCCCGACGGAAAATATCTCGCCTTTCAGACTCAGCCGACTACCGGCGGCCCGATCGTCATTAAGATTCTCGATTTCGATACTCTTCAGCCCGTAAAAACGATCGAACGCGACCCGCGCGCCGGCGGCGAGATTCGTTACACTTCGGACGGAAAAACAATCGGCTATTTCATCCGCGAGAAAGGCTTGTACGCTTTGTGGGTCTCGCCTGTGGACGGCACCCCCGGCCATCGCGTCACCGAGTTTGAGCCGGATCGTATCCCCGACTTCCACTGGTCCGCCGACAACAAAACCCTCGGCCTGGTCCGCGCTCACAACGACAGCGACGTCGTGCTCCTGCGGCAAACCGCTTCTGCCCATTGATCTCTGCGGCAGTTTCCTGCTCCGCTACCGCTTTCAGTCGGTTAAGCGCCGTTTGCTTGCATCGCCAACCTGTTCACCCTTGAGTGCCAAATCTTTCCGCGGCGCGAGCTTTCGCTCTAGCAGCCTCTTCTTCTCGATTTTTCGGCGGCGCATTTGTTTCAAGTGACTTCAGCAGACGCATTGACACTTCTGCGATTTCCTCCACCGCGCCGACGAAATGCAGCTTCGTTCGCCTTCGAGGGCTTATTGAACCCGCTGATTTTTCTAACGAATTGCAATGATGCGTCCCGCACCTCTTCCGGCGTTACCGGCGGCTCGAAGTTAAAGAGCGTTTTGATGTTCCTGCACATCGCTAAATCTCCTTCTGGTCCGTGTCAGCGGAATTTTTTCTCCAGCGCGGGCAACGTCTCCACGAATACATGGCCCACAACGGCAAGGCTGCGTGGATCCACTTTGTCCAACGTATCTTCGGGGGTGTGCCAATAGGTAGTCGCGATGTCGAAGTCGATGATGTCGCACCCAGGCACTCCGCGATGGATGAAAGAGAGATGATCGTCAAGAGATGTGACCGTGCCTTCGTTGACGAAGACATTCGCATAACCGAGTCGCGCAGCGGTCGCCCAGATCAGGTCCGTAAGCCACGGCGTGGAGTTCGTGTCTCGCTTGATCTTGAGATCGAATGAACCGATCATATCGGCGAGAATCATCGCTTTCACCCGTTCGAGATCTCCAGATAGAGACATACTCGCTGCCATCTCGCGGCTGCCAAAAGTGCTATTCGTAGCCATCCATTGCACGCTGTTTCTATCTGCCCAATTATCCTGCGCTTCTTCGCCATCGAAAAACACAATCCACAGATTGAGCGCGCCCTTCGCTTGTCGGCCGCAAAAAACGCGTGCCAGCTCCAGCATGGTTCCGGTACCGGAGCCTCCATCGTCCGCACCCACGAAGTTAGCCATGCGCAATGTGTCGTAATGCGTGGTGTAGAGCACGATATCGCGGCTGGTACCAGGAACCTTCGCAATAATGTTTTTCATCGCAATATCGCCAAGAGGAGTCGAGCCGGTGAAATCGTGCTCCTCCACTTGGCAACCGAAACTCTTGAGCTGCCCGACGATGTAATCCTGCGCGCGATGAATCCCATCCGATCCGGGCGGACGCGGCCCAATCTCGACCAATTTGCGCACATGCTCCAAAGCTTTCGCGCCATCAAAACCGCCGGTCGAAGATGCCGGAGGCGCGACTGCCGGAATCGCGGCTTGCGTCCCCGCCGAGTCCGCAGCCACTGGAGCATGATTTTCGCCAGCCGATCGGCTTTCACAGCCCGCAAGGCACATCAATGCCAAACCCGTAGTGACGAAAACGCCTCGTAGCATCCCTGGCCAGGAGTGCATCGCACTAACATACATGACCGGACGCATTTCCGTCATCGCCCAAGCTGATTCGCCTGATTTTTCGAAGCGTCATTCGACTCAGCGTATAATCCGGCGATGCCTTTGGCGCCAGTTTCCATCGAACACGCTTCGCGCGAAAAACGGCTGGCGGCGCTCGCATCCATCGGTTCCGCGGTCGTATTGGTAACGCTTAAGGTCTTCCTCGCCGCGCTGACCGGCAGCTTGGGAATTTTGTCCGAGGCGTTGCATTCCATTCTCGACCTGGTGGCTGCTGTAATTACGTATCTTTCGGTGCGGGTCGCCGACAAACCCGCCGACTCCGACCATCTTTACGGCCACGGAAAAGTGGAAAGTTTCTCCGCCTTCGTCGAAACCGCTCTCCTACTTTTCACCGCGGTTTACATCATATTCGAGGCCATCCAACGCCTCGTCTTTCATTCCGTCGAAGTGCACCCCAGCGTTACCGCAATTCTAGTGCTCGCGCTGGCTATGGGCATAGATTTCGTCCGTTCGCGTGCGCTGAATCGCGTGGCCCAAAAATATCCCAGCGAAGCGTTGGAAGCAGACGCGCTGCATTTTTCCACGGATGTTTGGAGCACATTTGTAGTTATCCTCGGCATTACCGGCGCACTGCTCGGCCAGAAGTTTGGCATTCCGTGGCTTGGCAAACTGGACGCCGTTGCCGCGCTTGGCGTCGCCGGAGTAATCATCTGGATTGGCTCGCGCCTGGGTAAACGCACCGCCGACGCCCTCCTTGACGTCGCTCCCAGCGGCTTGCGCGAACGCATCACCACCGCCTTGGACAAGACGGAAGGCGTGTTGCGTACAGAACGTGTGCGCGTGCGCCGAGCGGGCCAGCGTTATTTTGTTGATGCGACCATCAGCGTCCCGCGCACAGCCAGTCTCGAGCAGGCTCACGCCGCCAGCGAAACGGTAGAAAAGCGCATCAGCCAGATTGTTCCCGCGGATGTTGTAGTCCACGTGGAGCCACGCGCACGCAAGAACGAAACCTTGTTTGAAACGATCCGCGCCATCGCCCAACGCCGCGGCCTCGCCGTCCACGAAATATCGGCGAATCACTATGACGGCCACCTTTTCATCGAACTGCACCTGGAAGTCGAAGAGGGATCCAGTCTCCGGCAGGCGCACCGCCGCGCCACTGAGCTTGAAAATGAAATTCTGAAGGCGACAGAGCCCGGCGCCCGCGTCAACATTCACATCGAGCCGCTAGGCGTCAAAATCGGAAGCGCCGAAGAAATGAAAGACCTCGCCCGAGCGGTTCAAAATTTTCTGAATTCGCTTCAGTCGGAGTATCACGAGTTGACCGATTGTCACGACGTGCGTGTGCGCAGCGCCGATCACAAAATTCTGGTTTCTTGCCATTGCGCGATGGACGGCGGCCTCCCTATCACTGACGTTCACGACATCACCGCCGCGCTGGAAGATCGCGTAAAGGAAAAATTTCCGCAGATTTTCAGGCTAACCATCCATCCGGAGCCGGTGGAAGACGCTTAGCTTGATTCCGCGGCAAGAGCCAACGGCCGCCCCGCAAAAACCTGTGCCGCTAGCGCAATCACCGCAGGAAAACATTCCAGCACGTAGCGCGGTTCCGGCGTTTCCACAAACGTGGTGAAAAATGCCGTGCGAATAATAATGAACGCAATCAGTAACGCCACACCGGGCTGCCGGCGCGCCATCCACGCCCCCACTAGCGCCATCGCCAAATAAATGAGATTCACAATGACCAAAGTGAGCGTCACCAGGAAATCCGGACGATCGTCCTCCCATTCCACGCGCACCGGACGCAAATGTCCGGAATACGGCAGCAGCTCAAGCCGAGGCGTGAACCATAAAGTAAGCGCTCGCAAAAATGGAATTTTCAGGTAAGTACGCAAGGGATGGCGCGAAGTTCGTTCGCGCGCCACTTCACGAAATTGCTGGTCCAGCGCCGGCCCCACCGTCAACTCTTCGTTATATTGCTCCAACAAATCGGACACTCGTTCGCGCTCCGCGGGCGAATCAAACGCCGACGCCGGAATATCGTCCAGCGAAATCTCTTCCACATTCAACTTCCACTGCGTCAGATATACGTCGCGGAAATGCCACATCCACGTATTTGTCCACTCGTTGAAGCCAAGCGGCGTGTATTCTCCAGGTAGTTCGCTGTAACGCGGCGCTAGGAATTGCACGTCATGCAATATTCGCCAGTTCCGCGCAGCCCACGGAATTAGGGGCAATACCACACCAACCGCGAGCAGTAAGCCTGCCCGTAAAAGTTTTAGCCAATTGACAGGCCGCCACCACTTAATTGCCAGCATCAGACCAGCAGCAAAGAGTAGTAAAGGCGTTTCAGGGCGCACGAGCGTGCCAAACCCAACGACAATCCCAGCCAGAAACCACGGATTCAAGTATCCGCGCGTAACTCTACCATCACGAAGGTCGCTGACTTTTCTGCCTAACTCCGTTTCCAGCAAAATCAAAATCGCCAGGGTGGTGAGGAATATCGTCAATGTTTCAGTCAACACCACCGCTGTATAATTTGCAGTGAACGGGCAGAGTGCCGCCAGCCACAATCCAGCCAGCGCGACGCGCCCGCGCGCTATCTCAGGCGCAAGACGCGAAGCAATTAGCGCGATCAGGAAACATGTAGCCAAATCTAGAATCGCCTGCGCCAGCATCACCGCACGCGGAGAATTTCCAGCAAACGCAAACACCGCAGCAAGAAATGCCGGATACCCCGGCACGCGCATGTCCACAGGCGTGAGCTGGCCGTTTACAGGGAATCCGTACACTCCGTTCTTCAACCAATTCCAAGCCAACTCAATGTAGAATGGAGCATCGCCCGAGTCTGTGACGGGGAACTTCAGTACGAAGAACACTCGCAGGGCCAACCCAGCCAATACAGCGAGGCCAGCATTTGCGCGCATCTTAGTGTGTTGGGTAATTGACACCATCTCAATGGACGGCTAGCTTGGATTGTCCCGATGCCTGAACGCAAGCCCATTTTCTACGATCAGGAGCGCCGTCGCTGGCGCCGCACTCGCCGCGTGCTGGAAATCACCGGCGGATTTCTCGCTATCGTTCTCATAATTTTCCTCATTAACGTCGGCCGCAATCCTGAGCTACCTGATATTTTGCAAGCTGACACGCATGCAGGCCTCCATGCTGTCCGCGCGCACCTTCCTCTTTTAAAGCCCAAGCCCACTCGCGGCCGCAAACGCAAGATCGCCGCGCTCGGTAAGATTCCGCAGAATTATGACCCGTTGCGCGCCGCGTTTTACGAAGAAGACGACGCGTCGAGCCTCGCCTCTCTGCAGTTGCACTATCACGATATCGACTTGCTGATTCCCGATGCGCTTCACGCCGCCTGGCCCGACGGGCATCTCGAGATTGACACCCACACGAAACTCGATGCTTGGATGAAATCCATGCAGCCCACCGGTCTCGAGCTTCCGGTTATGTCCATGGTCAACAACTACAACGGGAAAGACTGGGCTATCAAAGACATGGCGGATATGTTGGCGCATCCGGCAGCGCGCGACCGCCTCGTCAAAGAACTCAGCGATTTCGTGAAGTCGCAGCACCAGCCCGGCCTGGTCGTGGATTTCGAGCAGGTCCCTCAATCGAGCATGCCGGACTTCAACCGCTTCATCCACGATTTGGGCGAATCGCTGCGCGCGGCGAATCTGAAATTGATGATCGCGCTTCCTGCCGCTGACTGGAGTTACGACTACAAATATTTAGCGGCTCAGACTGACGCAATGATTCTGATGAATTACGATCTGCACTATCCCACTTCCGATCCCGGCCCCATCGCATCGCAGGATTGGTTCGTCACCAACATACAGAACATCACCAAGCTGGTGCCCGCCGAAAAAATTGTGATGGGCATCGCGAACTATGGTTATGACTGGCAGGCAAAAACGAAGACTGCTCCGCATCCTATCGCCCAGCCGGTTACCTTTCAGCAGGCCATCGTCACCGCCGTAGAATCGGAAACTGACGTTGAGTTCGATTCGGATTCTCTGAATCCGCATTACTCCTACGAAGACGAAAAAAACAATGTGCACCAGGTCTGGATGCTGGACGCTCTCACCGCTTACAACGAATTGCGCGCCGCCGAGCGCGCCGGAGTGCGTGGTACTGCGCTATGGCGTTTAGGCATGGAAGATCCATCCATATGGTTCATATGGGACGCCACGCATCCCGACGATGCGATTCGTAACAAAGTGCAGGAAGTTCCTCCGGGTTACGACTTGATTCTCGAAGGCCAGGGCGACATCTGGCGCATTACCGCAACTCCGCAAAGCGGCCGCCGTGAATTTGAATACGATTCCGACACCGATCTTTTCACCGACGAAACCTTCAAGACGTATCCCCTTTCCTGGCGCATCGACCAGATGGGTTACGCCCCGCACAAAGTAGCCCTTACTTTCGACGATGGTCCGGACAGCACTTGGACGCCGAAAATTGTGGACATCCTGCATCAGAAGCAAGTTCCGGCGGCCTTTTTCGTAATCGGTGAGTCCGCGAATCAGTATCCTGGGATCGTCAAACGTGAATTCGATCTTGGAAATGAAGTTGGTAATCACACATTCACGCATCCCGATTTTGAAACTATTTCGAAATCCCAACTTCAATTCGAACTGAATCTCACCGAGCTGCTTTTAGAAAGTAATCTGGGAGTGAAAACTCTTCTCTTCCGCCCGCCCTACGGAATTGATCACCAACCTGAAACGGCAAGTGAAATCGCTATGCTTCCCGTGCCGCAGTCTATGGGCTACATCATTGTCGGGGCACAGATCGACCCGCACGATTGGGGAGAATCCGATGGCGGCGCGCCCCCGCCCGTGCCTACTATCGTTCAGCGCGTGATGGCGGATACCCAAACCGGCAAGGGCAACATCATCCTGATGCACGACGGCGGTGGCGACCGTAGTCACACTATCGCAGCACTGCCGCAAATTATTGACGGCCTTCGTGCCAAAGGCTACGAATTCGTTTCGGTGGGCAGTTTGCTGGGTCAAACGCGCGCACAAGTGATGCCACCGCTAAGCCATCAGGAATGGCTGCTCGCTCGCGCCGATGCGTTCGCCTTCGAAGCTTTCCGCTGGTTCCGCTTCGGCATTGCTTTTATTTTTATGACCGGAATTTTGCTCGTAAGCGGCCGCGCGCTCATCATCGGGTTGCTCGCTTTGGCGGAAAAACTGCGGCCCTCGCCGGTGAACCATCCGGAGTTCAAACCGGAAGTCACCGTGATGATTCCGGCCTACAACGAAGAGACTGTGATCGTTGACACCGTGCGTTCGGCGCTCGCTTCCGTTTATCCCAAGCTGGAAATCCTGGTAATAGACGATGGTTCCACCGATCGCACCGCTGAATTGGTGCGCGCCAATTTCGGACGTGACTCGCGCGTGCGATTGCTGCTCCAGCCAAACCGGGGAAAACCTGCGGCGCTCAATCACGCACTCGCAGAAGCAACGGGTGAAATCGTTGTCTCCATCGATGCCGATACGATCGTGGACCCCGAAGCCATTCCGCGCCTGGTTCGGCATTTCGCGGACCCGAAAGTAGGCGCGGTGGCCGGAAACGTAAAAGTAATGAACCGCAATAAGTGGCTTACGCGCTGGCAAGCTCTCGAATACATCACCAGCCAAAACTTGGAAAAACGCGCATTCGATTTACTGAATTGCATCCCGGTAGTGCCGGGCGCCGCCGGAGCGTGGCGCACGGATTTGCTTCGGGCGAACGGGGGATTTTCAGGCGACACAGTCGCCGAAGATACCGACCTCACACTTACGATCCGGCGCAACGGCTGGAAAATCCTATATGACGAGGAAGCCATCGGGCGCACCGAAGTTCCGGACACCGTAGAAGCCTTGATTCGTCAGCGTTTCCGCTGGACCTTCGGAACGCTGCAAGCCGTCTGGAAGCATCGCGATGCGGTGGGCAAACCTCGCTATGGCACTCTCGGCTGGATAGCTATTCCAAATATTTTTCTTTTCCAGATTATTCTTCCACTGGTGTCGCCTGTCATCGATCTTCTGTTTATACTTTCCATCGCTCTGTGGGGATTAGCGCAACTTCGAATTGCCCGTTTGCCGCAGCTCTGGACGCTTCAGGACGTGGAACGTTCCTTGATTTTCTTTGCCATCTTCATGCTCATCGACCTCTTAACGTGCGTGGTCGCCTTCGCGCTGGAAAAGAATGAAGATTGGACGTTATTGGCGCCACTAATCCTGCAGCGCTTCTATTACCGCCAAATGATGTATGTCGTGCTGTTCCGGGCATTGAAAGAAGCGATTCAAGGTCGCCCGGTCGGATGGCGTGGCGTGGAACCCCAAATACCGACCCCTGTCGTCCAATCCTAAATATTCGGTAGGGTTATTGTTGGCCGTCCAACGAAACCTTGCAACTTTTGCGTGGCATGCGGGTTTAGGTCAGCGGACGCACAACAATCTCAGCGAGGCGTAGTGCAAAGCGGTACTAGCGTTTTTCGTTTCGAATTGACACTCCGCCAAAGCTCGGATTATAGTTTCCGCACTTATTACTGCCCTTGTAACCTGGCTCTTGCAGAGGCCTGTAGTAAGCCCATTCCGGGGCTGGATGGTTGCTCTCTCACAGTCAACTCGGAGGATGGCGCTTTCTGAAACTCGTTCTGCACTGTCAAATCGCAGGCGTCGCCCTGCACGAACTGCCGAAACGAAAATCTAGGCGTGTGGGTTAATACTGTACAAATTTTTGCTATCGATCGCTTTTAGAAGTGGAATCGCAAATAAAGTTCCGAAAAGAGGAGATACCTATGAAATCGGGCCAGCCAAGTTACAAGTTCGCTGCAAAGTGGGTTGCGTTTCTAGTTTTGCTCATGCTCCCAAGTCTTGCTTGGGGTCAGAAAAATAAGGGCGGCGGCGGTGGTGGAGGCGGGGGGTCGCATGCGTCGGCCCCAGCGCATTCTTCCGCTCCAGCTCATTCGAATACGAGCGGCGGCTCGCACACAACCACCGCTAATTCCGGACATACCACCACAGCCAACGCCGGACATACGACTACGGCAAATGCCGGACATACAACAACGGCAAACGCTGGCCACACTACTACCGCGAATGCCGGACATACAACAACGGCGAACGCTGGCCACACTACCACCGCGAACGCCGGACATACAACGACTGCGGGTGGCGCCAAGACAACTACTGCCGGCGGCGCGAAAACGACCACGGCTGGCGGCGCTAAGACGACTACAGCAGGTGGCGCTAAGACCACCACGGCTGGCGGCGCTAAGACAACTACGGCTGGCGGAGCCAAAGGAAACACAGCCGGCGGCGCCAAGAGCGCGGGTGCCAGCAAGACTGTCACAACTAAGAACGGAAGCACAAAAACTATCAACGGCTCAGGCAAGACAACGAGCGTCACGACCAAGAGCGGGAATAAAGCCAGCTTCACTTCCAGCGGTAAGGTTGGCACGGTCCATACCAAGAGTGGCGCGACCATCAACCACGGTGCCAATGGCAGCCGGCGCACCGTGAGCACGCGTGCCAACGGCACCCGCGTGGTTAGCACGGGTCACGGCCACGGATACACGGAACACACCTTCTCGCGCGGGGGACGCAGCTATACCAGCCGCACATACTACAGAGGTGGTCACGCTTATGCCCGGGTTTATGGCCGGGGTTATTGGCACGGCGGCTACTATAACCACTACTATTACGGTGGCTATTGGGGCGGCGGATATTATGGATGGGCCTACGGCGGATGGGGTCCAGGAATTGGCTGGGGTTGGGGATGGGGCGGAGCGCCGTGGTACGGTTTCTATGGCTATTACTTCAACCCGTATCCGGTCTACGCTGCTCCGGCATTTTGGATCACTGATTACTTGATCGCAGCAAATCTCCAGGCTGCCTATGCAGCCTCGGCCGCAGCGAATGCCACGGCCGTTGCGAACGCCAACGCCGCAGCAGGAGGCGGTGACGGTGGCGCGGCCCCTGCAGACGGTGGCGGGGCGGCCCAGAGTGCGGTCGTTCTCACTCCCGAAGTGAAGCAGGCAATTGCCGACGAAGTGAAAGCTCAAATCGCAGCCGAGCGCGATGCTGCGGCTGCACAATCGGCTACTCCGGCAGCGGCCCCAGCGGCAGCACCCGCGGCAGACGCTCAACAATCGGCTTCAGCGACGCCACCAGAAGTTCTGCCTGACGCGCTGCAGCCTAACAACCGCACTTTCATTGTGGCCGATGCGCTCAACCCACAATTGCCCGACGGCACTGAGTGTTCGTTGACTCAGGGCGATGTACTTACCCGCATCGACGACACGCCGGACGCCAACAATAACGTCAAGGTGCTTGTCAGCGGCAGTCAAAAGGGCGACTGCAGCTCAGGCTCGCAACTTGCCGTCTCCGTCAACGATCTGCAAGAGATGCACAATCATTTCCGCGAGCAGATCGACGACGGTCTCGCAGAGTTGGCCAAGAATCAGGGCAAGAACGGAATGCCTGCCGCCCCTAAGGGTTCGGCTGTATTGAAGCCCAATCCTGAGGGTCAGGCGACACCCGATCCTAACGCCGCTGCCGAATTGCAACAACAAGACCAAGAGGCTGACCAGGCGGATAAAGACGTCCAGGTAGCCCAGAACGATGGGATCAGCAATTAACGACGCTGAATCCTACTAACGGAAGCAACGTATTAACGGGACCGGGAGAGTCAGCGCTAATAGGCTGGCTTTCCCGGTTCGCATTAAGCAGCGGATGAAAACTAGCGGGTTCCAGATTTGATTGAAGTCGCGGATTTGTTGACAGGACTTATCCGCTTACCTATAGTTACGGCGTTTCGTCCAGAGGGATGCTCCCCCGCTCCCCGAAAAAAATTTCTTCCTAGTGAGGGAAGCCTATGTACTCGCGCCCAGCAATTATCAAGTTTAGCGTCGCCGCAGCCTTGGTGTTCGCATCGCTCGGCATTACTCCTCGTAGCTCAGCTCAGGGACTTCAGCAGCAGTTGGAATCAACCTACGCGCTTACCAAGCCGACCGATGACAAGAGCGACATCGTCACTGCTGGCGCCGTTCTGATTCTGCAAAAAGACAAGATAATCATGTACGCCATTTCTAACCAGGTATTGCCCCAGAACACCTACAAAGCCGGAAAGCTCTCGGAGGGCGCCTTTGGCGTGCACGATAACGTGCAGAAATTTGGCAGCTTCATCGGCCACCCGCCCCCATCACAGGCCCAGACGCAATCGCGGCACTTCGTCACCGGCGAAAAATTCTGGGTCACCAACATCGCTACCCAGTCGGACGGCGTCGTCTTCACCCTCTTCAGCGACCCTTATAACGATGTGCGTTATCAATGCACGCTCAAATTCGTTTATCCCAAAGGTTCCACGCCATCAACCGATGACGTATTGAAAACCGTTGCGGAAGTTTTTAAAGTTCAACAGGACGATTCCGCAAAGTCCGACGACAAGGGCAACCAGCAGCAGCCCGCGGCCGCCCAGGCTCCGGCAGCAGACGCGGCCCCCGCAGCGGCAGATGCAGCTCCTGCAGCGGATGCCGCTCCGGCCGCCCCTCCAGCCACAGTTGGGATAGGCCAAAGTACCGATGAGGTAATCGCAATACTCGGACAGCCCGAGAAGATTCTCAACCTCGGCGCTAAACAGATTTACGTGTATAAGGACCTCAAAGTCACCTTTGTGAAGGGCAAGGTCACAGACGCGCAATAGTCGTTTATCAAATCGGCGATTGGCGGCGTCGTCGCACCAGGCCAACAATTTTTGGTGGAACCAGCCGCCTTTTGCTAGAATCAAATTGTTAGATGGGCTGCATCCTGAACCTGGGAGCGGCACCGGAGGTTCACATGAGTGTTGCACCGCGTGCAGGCAACGGCAAAATTACCGTGCCTGACATTCAATCACGCAAATTCAGTTCTATCTCTCCCACCACGAATAAGAAAATTACTTGCTTGACAGCCTACGACTACCCAACCGCTCGTTTGCTGGACGAAGCCGGCGTGGAAATTTTACTGGTCGGCGATTCACTCGGCATGGTGGTTCTTGGCTACGACAGCACCCTGCCAGTCACTCTCGAAGAGATGTTGCACCACGTCCGCGCCGTCCGCCGTGGAACAAAGCGCGCATTATTGGTCGCCGATATGCCTTATGGCAGCTTCCACGTTTCGATTGACGAATCCATTCGCAACGCCATGCGCTTGGTGAAAGAAGCCGGAGCCGAAGCCGTAAAGATCGAAGGCGGCGAACGCCGTCTCGAATTAATCGCCCGCCTGGTGGAAGCCGAAATCCCTGTAATGGGCCACGTCGGTCTCACGCCGCAATCCATCAACGCTCTGGGCGGTTTTCACGTGCAAGGCAAATCCACCGATGCTGCGCGCCAACTTGAACGCGACGCGCGAGCCGTCGAATCTGCCGGCGCGTTTTCCGTCGTACTGGAATCAGTCCCGCGTGAACTCGCTGCACGCATTACCGACAAGCTCCACATTCCAACCATCGGGATCGGCGCCGGCCCCGATTGCGACGGGCAAGTTCTCGTCTTCCACGATCTCGTGGGACTCACCATCGGTCACAAACCGAAGTTCGCGCGGCAGTATGCCAACCTTGGCGCTGAGATTTCGCGCGCCGCCGAAGCATATTGCAACGATGTCCGCGACGGCAGCTTTCCGTCCGATGCGGAATCTTTTCATTCGCCGGCGGAATTGCGCGAACAACTTCTCGCGCGTCAACGCACGTAACCATTCTGCTCGTTCCGAAACGCGCGCTTCGCATTCTGAAGGAGCCGAATTCGCATGAACCTCGAAGACTTTCGCCGTTTGTATGACTACAACTCCTGGGCCAACCGCCGCACCCTGGAAGCTTGCACGCCGCTCAGCGATGAGCAATTCACAAAGGATTTACACTCCAGCTTTCGCTCCGTCCGCGATACTCTCGTTCACATCCTTCTGGTCGAGTGGTTGTGGCGCGAGCGCTGGTTGGGACGCTCGCCCGATAAATACCCTCCCGCAACTGATTTCCCAACATTGGAAGCGGTCCGCCGCCGCTGGGCTGAAGTGGAAACCAACCTCCTCGGCTACGTGTCTGCCCTGAAACCTGAAGACTTGGATCGCGTGATCGAGCACAAAACAACCGCGGGCGTTCCGCAGGCCGCGCCGCTCTCGCAAATGCTGCAGCACCTCGTCAATCACGGCACCTACCACCGCGGGCAAATTGCCACCATGCTGCGCCAGCTCGATGCCAAGCCTATCGCTACGGACTTGATCTTTTTTTTTCGCGAGCGCGCTGCCCAGGCCAAAGCATGACGCAGTTGCCAAATCCGCTAATTTCGCGCCAAGCAATTTCCTGAGCCTCATCCCTCAAAATGCCATGGAAATAATTCGAACCATACCGTGGATGAGCCAGGTAGCCCGCGAAGCGCACGCGAAAGAGCGCGTCATCGGCCTCGTTCCAACCATGGGCGCCCTGCATGAAGGTCATTTTTCGCTCATTCGCGCTGCAAAGTCCGACTGCTCGCCAGTAGTCGTGTCGATTTTCGTAAACCCAAAACAGTTCGGTCCCTCCGAGGATTTCCAAAAGTATCCGCGCGATTTCGAAGCCGACCGCGCCGCTCTGGAAAATCTTGGCGTGGATTATTTGTTCGCGCCCACTCCCGACGAAATGTATCCGCGAGGTTTTCGCACCACAGTGGCCGTAGAAGGCCTGAGCGAAAAGCTGGAAGGCCGCTCGCGACCTGGACATTTTCAGGGTGTAACAACCGTGGTGTTGAAACTCTTGGATATCGTTCAGCCCCATCGCGCCTACTTCGGACGCAAAGATGCCCAGCAGGCCCGCATCATCCGCCAAATGGCCTCAGACCTGAATCTCGCCACGCAAATCGTCGTGCGTCCGATTCTTCGCGAGCCCGATGGCTTGGCCCTTTCTTCTCGCAATGTTTATTTGAACGCCGACGAGCGCCGCGCCGCCACCGCGTTGTACCGCTCGCTCGAAGCCTTGAGCCAGAAAATCATCGCAGGCGAACGCAGCGCGGGCCCGTTACTCGCGGAGTTGCGCCGCGTCGTCGATTCGGAGCCGGGTGTTGTTATCGATTATGCGGAAATCGTGGACGCGGAAACTCTTGAGCCAGTGGTGAGCCTGCGAGGCGAGTGCCTGGTATTGCTCGCCGCAAAGTTGGGAAAAACGCGGCTAATCGATAACGCTTTGATCGAAGGAAGTAACGGAAGTTTCCGTGTGACTTTGTAGTCCGGTACTTCGGAACTTATCCGGCCTCGATCGCTGCGATCACTTCCGCGGCGTGACCCTTCGGTGTCACCTTATCCCAAATTCTCCGAATGATTCCGTCCGGACCAATCCAGAACGTCATGCGTACGATTCCCAGGAATGATTTCCCCAGAAAACTTTTCATCCGCCGCGCGCCGTATGGCTCGATCACTTCGAACTCGCTATCGGCCAGCAAGAGAAAATTTAACTTATGCTTCAGCTTGAATTTCGTCTGAGCTTCCACATCGTCTCCGCTGCATCCCAGAATAGACGTATTCAGCTTTTCAAATTCCTTCATTGCGTCACGAAACTCGGACGCTTCGTTAATTCAACCCGGTGTATTGGCCTTGGGATAAAAGTAGAGAACCAAATTCCGTCCACGAAAATCCTTGAGCGACACCGTCTTGCCGTTATCGGCCGTCACCGAAAAGTCCGGAGCCCGATCGCCTTCTTTCAGCATTTCGTTCGATCCCTCGATTCGCTTGCGCTACGATTCCGCCAGCACGCGCTTCAGAACGTCGTTCACTACTTGCGGATTGCCCTGCCCGCGCGTTTCCTTCATCACTTGGCCCACAAAAAATTTGAACACGCCTTCATTTCCGGCGCGATACTTCGCCGCGTTCTCAGCATTCTTGGCCACCACTGCTCGCGCAATTGTTTCAAGAGCGCCGGCGTCACTGATCTGCGACATTCCTTCGGCCGAAATAATATCAGCCGCGCGCTTCCCGCTATCGAACATCATCGCAAAGACCTTCTTCCCCGTGGCTGCGGTAATTTCAGCGCTTTCGATCCTCGCGAGTAATTCCGCTAGCGCAACCGGCGATACCGGACAATCCTGAATCTCTTTTCCAGCTTCATTCAGCCGGCGCAACAATTCAGTCGAAATCCAGTTCGCGGCCGATTTAGGCGGCGCTCCGGCGCGCACGGACGCTTCAAAATAATCGGCCAGCGCCCGCGTGGCGGTCAAAACCTCCGCATCATACGGCGTAATTCCGTATTCCTTCAAAAATCGCGCGCGCTTTACGTCCGGAAGCTCAGGCATTTCAGCTCGAACTTCCGCCACCAGTGTCTCCGGCGCTAAGAGACGCAAAAGATCCGGATCTGGGAAATAACGATAGTCGTGCGCGAATTCTTTCGAGCGCATCTGCTCCGTGCGTCCCGCCGCCACATTCCACAAACGCGTCTCTTGCACGATTTGCCCGCCCGCTTCCAGCACGCCTATTTGCCGCTCGATTTCATATTCCAGAGCGTGCTGCAAATAACGAAACGAATTCAGGTTCTTCGCTTCCACTTTGGTCCCGAACTTTGGTGCGCCGCGCAGCCGCACACTCACGTTCGCGTCGCAACGCAGCGAGCCTTCTTCCATGTTGCAATCGCTCACGTCCGTGTACTCCAACACTTGTTTAAGCGTCGTCAAATATGAATACGCTTGGGCCGGTGTCCGTATACCAGGTTCCGAAACGATTTCGATCAGCGGCACTCCGCAGCGGTTGTAATCAATGTAGCTCCAGCGGTCTGAATCCGCGAATCCCTCATGCAGGTTCTTTGCCGCGTCTTCTTCCATGTGCACGCGCGTAATTCCGATTCGCGTCACCGCGCCATCGAGATCAAATTCCAACCGGCCTTTTGTGGCTAACGGCAATTCGTACATCGAAATTTGGTAGCCCTTCGGCAAGTCCGGATAAAAATAATTCTTGCGCGCGAATACCGAGCGCTCGTGAATCTCGCAATGCAGCGCGAGCGAGGCCCGAATCGCCAAATCACGCGCTTTCCGATTCAGAACTGGCAGCGCACCAGGCAAACCAAGGCACACCGGACAAGTGTTGGAATTTGGAGCGTCGCCGAAGTGCGTCGAGCAGCCACAAAACGCCTTGGTCAGTGTTTTGAGCTGCGCATGCACTTCCAGCCCAATCACCGCTTCATAACGTTCTTTCACTTCCAGTGCGACGCGCGGCCGTTCCTCTGTTGTCCGGCTCATTGGTAGCGCAGAATTATAACATCCGCGCTGCCCCTGACGCCCTCTTCACGGAAAAAGGCCTCTTGTCGCCAAAATGAACTTACTTGGACTTGTGATCTAAGATTCGGATTTCAGCTTATCGACTGACCTGATCTCCACCCAATACGTATCGTATCCCTACCAGGTAATTCAGCCGCAGCGCCGGATAACCCACCGCGTCCTGATAGTGATTGTTGAATAGATTTTCAATGTGAGCTTGGGTAGAAAGCCCGTGTCCCAGGTTTATGCTGTTCGAAAGGTCCCATCGCACCCAGGCGGGCGTGCTCGTAATGCCCAGCCCCAGAAAGTCGCTGTCAGCTCGGCGCCCCGTGTAATAGCCCGCCAGATTCCAGTTCATTCGAAGAAAATGCGCATTCGCGATCAAATTTGCGGAGTGCAGCGGGCGCAAAAATAGCCGGTTTCCGGCGATCAGCGCGGGATCCGTAGCATTCGGCGCCTTGATGACCTTGGAATCGTCATAGCTGTAGTTCCCAATCACCCGGAACCAGCTTGTTATTTTGGCCTCGAACGCTGAGTTCACTCCGCTCGCGCGTCCGAGATCAGTGTTAAAAAAGCTGCCGCCGAACGGTGGGCAGTTCGGGTTGGAACCACCAAACGCGAAGCTGACGATATTGTGAAAGTCATTGTGAAAGTACGTCGCGGAAAAATGGACTCGGTCCGAGGCAAAATACTGATCGATTCCGGCGTCCACTGTTGTGCTTTGCTCTGGATCAAGAACGGGCGTGCAGCCTATCGGAAATATCTCGGGCTCCTTGATGCCCTGTCCATAAGAGGCGCGCAAACGCGTAGCGCCCCAGAAACTTTGAGGTTTACCGTAGCGCAGTGCGTAGGAAACTCCGACGCGCGGAACTCCCCTGATTCCGAAGAATCCATTATCCTCAATACGGCCTCCCGCAATCACATTCAGCCGCCGTCCGAATCGGTAACGCAGTTCGATGTACCCAGCCTGATTCCGGCGGTTTTGCCCCGAGCCATTTTCCACTTCGAACATATAGCCCGCGGTCACGCTTCCGTTCTGAAACGAATACGTGGACTGCGCGTCGAGGCCCGCGCGGTTGTACTTCGTAACGAAGGCGGGAGGAAATTCCGGCGAAAACTCCACATCCTGGTAACGCGATTCGTACCCTGTCAATTGATTCTGCCAGTGCTCGCCCGTCTGGAAGTTCCACGCGAGATTAGCCGAAAAATCATGAAGATTGCTCGTCTGGCCGATCTCGGCCTGACCTGGAATTAGCGTTTGGCCGGGCTGCCCCGCATCGCTTGCGTTGTTGCGTAGTGACAAGCGAAC
The DNA here is from genome assembly GCA_963838475.1 of uncultured Acidobacteriota bacterium. Taxonomy (GTDB): domain Bacteria; phylum Acidobacteriota; class Terriglobia; order Acidiferrales; family UBA7541; genus Palsa-295. Next base: position 809,720 of record CAWIRJ010000001.1, on the reverse strand, counting down.
GTTATCTGTGTCGGAAAATTTATAGCCGAAATTTCCGCCGAGAGTAGTATCGCGGAAAAAATCCCCCGGTCCTTGGCCATTGGTGTCGAAATAGCCGACGTTCGCCGAATAATCAAATTGCCCCAACAGCCCGCTGAGCTGCGCGCCGCCGCGCCCCGTATCAAAAGTTCCGCCTTCGCCGGTCAAAATCAGCTCCGGGGTGGTAGTCGTTCCGCGGTGCGTGAATATCTGCACCACGCCGGTCATCGCGTCTGAACCGTACAACGCGCTCGATGCACCGTGCACAATTTCGATCTTGTCGATTCCATCCGAGGTAAAATTTGACAGATCGACCGCGCCGCCTGGCTGATTTATCGGCGTGCCGTCAACTAGCACCTTGGTGTAGTCCGAGTTCCCGCCATCGAGAAAAAATGACGAAATGCCTCCCATGGGACCAAGCCGCGTCGAACTCAGGCCTTGCCCCGAGTCCAACAGTGGAATAATCCAGATATCCTGCCGCTCCTCGATATCTTGCTTCGTAATAACATCCACCAAAGCGGTCGTCGCCTCAGCCGGCGCAGGCTCCGCGGAAGCTGTCACAATCACGGTTGAAGCCATTATTTCCAGCGCGAGCTTCACGTCCCAAGTCTTTACTTCGCCCGCCGAGAGTATGAATTCCTGCTCCTCTCTGGTGAACGACGGATGTTGCACGGTAATGCGATACCGTCCCGGCGGAACAACCAGCGAAAACTTTCCGTCGGGTCCGCTGTGCACGCTCAAGTTGGCTACGGCCGCATCGAGCGACTGCGCCACGATGGAAGCTCCCACGACGGCTGCGCCGCTGGGATCCGTCAATGTTCCGGTGATTGTAGCGGTTTGTTGTGCAGATACTACGCCAGGTAGAAAAAACAAAATTCCAAAACAACTTGCTGAAGCAAGAAATAAAACGCGGAGCAGTCTCATTTTTCCTCCTCTCCCTCTCGCGCGGGAGTTGAAGGTTGTCCTGGCACCTATGCGTTAGCGTCTCTTCGCCTGCGAATCCGTCACCGTCAAACGGTTCGCAAGCTCAGCGCATCGCATATTTACCAAGATTGAGATTCCGCTCGGTTTCCTGGCTTGGCGGCTTGTCCAGCGCTACCGATTCCCTCGGTAACGCCAAAACATCAGCGCGGCCTTCCCATCGCAGGTCTCAAGTTGCAATTGCTCGCAACTCAAAACCAACGACAGTGGCACGCGCCGAGAATTTCCGCCTTACAGTCGCGCGGCGGCTACGGCTCTTCACCGTCTTCCCGTGCGCGGAGTCTCGGGTAATTGTGAACGGCGCGCCGCGTCCTCCGCAGCTCGTCGCTTGCGAATGTAAATTGCTACTTTCGCGATCTAACGAAAGAAAAACTCGTAAACCCTCAGCGCGTCGCCCTCAAAATCACGCGCGGGCGCCCGCTATACCCCGTCTCCACTTCCAGCGGCGCCTCAAAAACTTCTTCCAGCAATTCTCGTTCGTAGACTTCTGCCGGTGTCCCAATCCTCGGACATTTGCCCTTGTGCAACAGCACAACGCGGTCCGAGAATTCCGCCGCAAGATTCAATTCGTGCGTCACCACGATCACGGTGTACCGGTTTTCGTCCGCAAGCCGACGCAGCCGGCGCAACAATTCCACTTTGCCGCCGATATCCAGATGTTGTGTAGGCTCATCGAGCAAAAGCAGTGACGGCTGCTGCGCCAGCGCTCGCGCCAGAATCACACGTTGCTTCTCCCCTCCGGAGAGCTGATCCATCCAACGATCGCGCAACGCGTCAGCGCCCACCTGCGCCAACGCATTCCCCGCCAGCAAGCAATCCTCATCTGATTCGAACCGCAGTCTTTTCCCGTACGGATAGCGGCCCTGCAAAACGTATTCCCAAACGCGCAGCGGAAATAGAAGTTCGCTCTCTTGCGCCACCAGCGCGATCCTTTGCGCCCGCACTTTCAGATCGAGCTCGCTCACTTCCGTCCCGTCCACTTCAATTCGGCCGGATAGTGGTTTCAACAATCCCGCGAGCAACTTCAGCATCGTGGATTTCCCGCTAGCATTCGGCCCCAGTATGGCTAACAGTTCGCGCTGCTGCGCCTGAAAACTCGCCGGCCCCAAAGTAAATTTGGGCGCCGACCGATCCGTCGCCGCGTACGCGTAGCTGGCCTGTTCAACTTTCAGTCGCAGATTGGGGTCCACGCTCGGACGAGCAGTTTGCGGCAACACAACCGCTCCGCCTCCCGTGCTCATCGCATTCTCCGGCGCATCAGATAAATAAAAACCGGCGCCCCAGCCAGCGCCGTCATCGCGCCCACCGGCAACTCCGTGGGAGCCACCACCGTCCGCGCCAGCGTATCTGCCAACACGATCGCAATGGCTCCGCCGATCGCCGCCGTGGGAATCAACATTCGATAATCCGTGCCGAATAACATGCGCATCACATGCGGCACCAGAAGCCCCACATATCCGATCGCGCCGCTCACGGAAACTGCCAACCCGGTAAGCACCGAAGCCGCGATATAAACCACAAACTTCACGCGATTAACGTTCACGCCAAGATGTTTCGCTTCCTGCTCCCCGGTAAGAATCAAATTCAGATCCGACGAGGTGGTGTACATCGCCCCTGCCGCCACGATGAACACAAAAAAGAGAAATCCCAGCCAGCCCAGCACATTCGTCGTAGGCGGAGGAGCCGTCAGATCGCCCATCAGCCAAAACGCAATGCTGCGTAGCTCCGAACCCGTAACCATGGTCAAAAGAAACATAATGATCGCCGAAAGAAACGATGCCGCCACAATCCCGGCAAGCAAAAGGGTCGGACTATCAAGCTGTCCGCCGCGCCGTCCCAAAAAATACACCGCCGCGATCGTGGACGCCGCGCCCACAAACGCCGCCATCTGAATTGCTCCGACCGTGTGGGGTGCAACGATCAAACTTACAATCGCGCCCAACGCGGCCCCGCTAGAAACTCCCAGGACATACGGGTCGGCCAACGGATTCCGCAGCAGCGCCTGAAATCCCGCCCCCGCCGTTGAGAGCGACGCCCCCACCAAAATTCCCAACGCGATTCGCGGCAGCCGCAACCCGAAAATAACCTGCCAGAACTCTACAGGGATTTCTTCGCGCCGCCCCGCTGCCGCATTAAAAAGAGTGCTGATAATTTCGCGCACTGAAATCGAATACGCGCCCATGCGCAGTGAAACCACGCAGACCACAAACAAAATGCCGCAAAGTCCCGCGCAGATCCCCACAATTCTCCGCGGTGTTAGAGGACGCAAAAATCACACTCTCTTTTAGACCGAACATCCGCAAACAACTGCCTCATCATCCGGCCTTGATATTCGAAGCTCTTCCCCGGAGCGCCCAACGAAAACACATCCGGATGCAATGCCCGCGCAATCTGTTCGATCGCTCCCACCAACCCAGGCGACGGCTTTGTAATCTCGTCATCCACTCTCACGATGTGTCCTAATTGAATCGCCTTCAACGCTTTCCACGCTGGCCGCGCTCGCAGACGGCTCAGCTCATTGTCGTCATTCGATTCTGCGTGGTTCTCCGTAAATAAAATATACTCCGGCTGCAGACGCACAATTTCCTCCATGCTCACTTGTGGCCAATTCTGGTCCGCCACAATCACCGACTCCGCTCCTGCCCATCGCAGTGCATCCGCGATAAACGTATTCTGTCCAATCGTAATCAGCGGATCTTCCCACACCACAAACAGCACGTGGACCAGCGGCAGCTCCGCAATGCGTGCATGCACCGCATCAAGCCGCGCTTGCAGTTGCGCCACGAGCGACGTCCCCTGTTCGTTCGCTCCCATCAAATCCGCCATCCGCGCAATCGAATCCAGCATCCCGCGCACCGTATGCGGGTCGCTGGTGTAAACAGAAATCCCCAGCCGCAGCAGCGCGTCCGCCGTCTCCGGACGGTTAATAGATGTCGTTGCTAGCACCAGATCCGGGTGCATCGCGACAATCGCCTCCAGACTCGGAGTCTGCGGCGACCCGATATGCGGCTTCAGCTTCGCCGCCGCCGGCGTGTCGCAAAAAGTCGTATCGGCCGCCAGTTTGTCTCCCAGTCCCAACGCGTACACCGTTTCGGTCAAATCCGGCGCCAGCGTCACAATACGCTGCACCGAAAACGGGATCGTCACGCGCCGCCCAGTCTCATCCGTCACAAATTTCACGGCGCGCTTGAAGCTGGGCGCTTGACGCGGCGCCGCAGCCGCAGCCTGCACCACGCCGCAGCACACCAAAAAATAAATCATGCAAAAAACTTTTCGCCCCGCGCGCGTAAAATATTCTCCCAACAAAAAAGCCTCGCGAATAGAGCGAGGCGCCTCGCCACACCCTCTCTCGCGAAGAGTGTCAGCTTCCACCAGCTCGGGTAGGTTTCCTGACTTTCGGCCTGCGTAAATTTCAGCCGATTACAGTGGCGGGACCGTGGCCGATTTTCACGGCCTTCCCCTCGTTTCCGAATCATCTATCGACGCTCGAAAACTTTGTACCCCAAGCCAGCTAAGTTGTCTTCGGCGAGTTTATGCGCCCCGCCTTTCACTGTCAATCAATTGGAAAATCCACTGTCCCAACTCGAAATCCTGACGCTATTTCGCTACGACTGGTTCGCTGCCGGCCTTTTCAGGCACCTGAAATTCTGTGCGTATGAAAGTTTTAATTCCCTCCGCACCCGCCAGCCCCAGACATACCAGGTTCCCCTCCCGTTCTAGATCGAGGTGAAAATTAAAAAAGGGACAACACTTTGCCTCAACCGTCGCCCACTCCGCTAAATCCACAATCGAGACGCTCGACGGGCTGTACTGAAATTCGTAGCCTTTCGGCGTTTCGACGACCTGGGTCCGCACCTTGATCAGTTTCTCCGTCACTTCCTGGTGATGCGCACGTTCGGCCGGGCTCAGGGCCTTGATGTTGCAGTAGAATTTGTTTACTTCTACGGATTGTTCCCTGTCGCCGCTCCATGCCGACTGTGCTTGTGCCGCTGCTCGCCCGGCACCGCTCGTCATCATCACAACTGTCAGCGCAACTCCCGCGGCGGTACCCTTTCTCGTTGCGATAAAAAGTTTCTTCTCCATTTTGTCTCTCCTTTTAGATTTGCCTTCGACCACTCGCAAATGCTACAAGTTAAAGTCAGCTTTAAGTCAAGCCCTAAATCTTAAATACTCGAGGCGCCCGACACATGAAGATTGGAGAGCTCGCCGCCCGTACAGCACTAAACGCTTCGGCCATTCGTTACTACGAAAAAGTGGGCCTGCTCGCCCCTCCGCACCGTGTCAGCGGACAACGCCGTTATCCCGACGACGCCGTCCATCGCGTCCTGCTCATCTGTTTCGCCGGCGACATGGGTTTCACCCTCGGCGAAATAAAAGTCTTTCTGAACGGTTTGCGCACTGACGCCCCGGTAGGTCCCCGCTGGAGAAAGCTAGCTCATCGCAAGATCGCGGAGGTCGAGCGGACTATCAAACGTTCGCTTCTTTTGAAATCTTTGTTCCAGCATCTGCTGCAATGCCGCTGCGCTTCGCTGCAAATGTGCGTCGAGCGCTTAAGCCTCAGCGAAAATCTCAAGCGTATCGGCCATTATCGTTATCGAAAACAAGGGGTAAAAGTCGCAGGTTAAAACGTAACGAAGTTTTCGCAGCTAGCGGTTCTTCGGACTGTCAGCCTTTATTCCGTCTCGGTCGCCTTTAAATACTCTGGCCACGCAAAGAACAAAAACGTAAACGGTTGCGATATTCAGAGCGATCGCAATCGTGTAGTGAAGCCAGCTGTCGTGCCGAACGATAAATATCCATGGAAGTCCGATGAGTAATAAAGCAACCGAGCCAGCCTCTTTGTCTGGCATGCGCCACGTACCAATTAACAAGAACACAATCAGAGCGACATAGCTGGCGGCTACAATCAAGGCAGAGCGCGAGAAAAATCTATTTAGCGGTTCTTCCACTTCGGGGCGCGCTTTTCCACTGTTGCGCGTAAACCTTCTTGCGAATCTTCCAGGTCGGCAAGTTCATTGAGGAAAACTTTCATCGAATTGCGCACGCCTTCGCGCAGGGGCAATCCCAAACTACCCAAAATCGCTTTCTTCGCCATGGTCAACACCGGCCCCGACTGCGCCGTAACCTTCGCGCAAACTTCATCCACTTTCTTCTGCAAATCTTTTTCCGGGACCAGCCAGTTCACCAGCCCAAGCTCCCGCGCTCGCTCCGCCGACATCGTTTCCGCCGTCAGCACCAACTCCAGCGCCATCTTCGGCCCCAAAATATAAGGCAGCACCGCTGCAGCTAGTGGAGGAAACGCTCCCAGCTTGATTTCCGGCTGCGCGAACCGCGCATTCGGCGTCGCAATCACCAGGTCGCCCAACGCGGCCAGCTCCGCGCCTCCGCCAAACGCCGGCCCGTTGATCACCACTAGAATCGGCTTGGCCGTTTCCACCATCGCGGAAAACGCGCTGTGAAACGCGTCCAACAACTGAAACACGCGCCGCGCCGTATATTCGCCCAACTCGATCCCGCCACAGAAAGTTTTCGCCGCTGAATCCAGCACGATCAGTTTTATCTCGCGCGTCTCGCTTACCGAGTTGATTCCCGCCACCAGCTCCATCAGCACGCGCTCGTTCAGCAGATTGTGTTCAGGACGGTCCAGCGTAAGCCGCGCAATTTCCCCTTCAATCCGAAATTTCACGAATTGAAAGTCCGCCATCTTCGGCGCCGCCAGCGCCAGCGTCCCCAGCATCTCCGATTCGCGCGCCATTTTATTGATCTGCATGCCCAAGGCTCCGATGTGCTGTTCGTATCGAGCCTACCCTGTTCCAACGCCCGCATCCACGCGCATCCCGCGCCCTGCGCCCAATCGGGCAAGACCTGTCCATCAGAACAGGTTGCTCCTCCCTGTTTCTTGGCCCTATCTTTTAATGTTGTCATCCCGAGCGAAGTCCCGCGCTTTTGTCTTCCGCCTGGTTTTCTGGCGCGCGGGACGGAGTCCGAGGGACCTGCTGTAGTTTTGGCTCTTCGTAGCGCCGGGCTTCAGCCCGGCATATTTCTCCTGCCCTTTCTTTTACGCTGTCATCCCGAACCGCGCTGTTTGGCCGTCCTGAGGCATTCAACGGCGCATGGCTCGCCGCCTGCCAATGCGTCCTCAAGCCATATCTCCGACTGACATAGTTGCGGGTGCCAAGCCTTTTCAGTAGTATCGCGTTGTCATCCCACCGTGGAATGCTGGAGGCTCTCGGCAAAGTGCTAGAAATTTTGAAAGACCGAGGTCTCGACATTCGGTGCGAATCCCACGCGGCCGCGATTCTAGAAAAAGACTTCCCCGCAGCGCTCAAAGAGCTTGAGACATCGCTATTAAACCTTACCGTGCCGATCACTGAGATAATAGGATCGGGGGGTGGTGAGACTAAGGGCACCCAGCGGATGCGCCGCGCATTCAATGATGCTGGTTGGAGGAAATACACTTTCGAAATTCGGAAAATCATAAACGGCGTTGAGCGCCAGTCAATCTCCCATCAGGTTGATCATGTAAAGGAATTTAGTGATCACAAACTAGCCCTCGAGATCGAGTGGAACAACAAAGACCCTTTCTTTGATCGAGACTTAGAAAACTTTAAGCGCTTACATGCTGAAGGGGCTATCAGTGTTGGAGTAGTTGTTACGCGAGGCTCATCTCTTCATGAGCAAATGCAAGATTTTGTCCTCCGTTTCGCAAAGGAGCAGAATATATGTTCCTTCGACGACTTAGATCGATTGGATGTCCAACTTACGAGGCGAAAGAGGGCAGACATTCAGAAGCGCGTTGCGCGTTCTAGAAACCCGATAAATTTTGGCACGGCATGGGCCGAGAATTTCGTTTCCGATAAGTACGGCGAAGCAACCACGCACTGGATGAAGCTTCTGAATCGCATTAGCAGGGGCGTTGGAAATCCCTGTCCACTCTTGCTCCTTGGGCTGCCTTCTTCTATTGTGAGCTTCGAGAAAGAGACGCCTGACAACTCTGACGGCAAGGAGAGGAAGTCGATTCGAAATCGCTCAAACAGAGCCTAGACGACTGCACCTCAGGACAAAATACCTGCGGCTATTCCTTTCTTCTGAATTTCGCGCGAGTTCCAGTTGTAGCCCTTATGATTTGATCTTGTTTCCTTGTATGAATCTACTTGGTCCCCCCACTGATGCCAGCCCTCCATTCGTTCCCTCGCAAACAGTTCGAGGAACGGTCCGGGGCTGCAGTGCTCGATCAATCGATAGGACTCAACTGGCTTCTTCGAGTGCTCCTCCTTCCTGGTCAGCATGATATTGACTTGCCGCCTGCCGGGTGCCAGGGTCCTCATTGATCCACGGACCCCGAATAACAAAAGTTCTGTCACATTCCGAAAATAGAATCCCACGCCGCGTCCATCCGGACCGCCGTCTTTGCGGATTTTGTACCAAACGACGTTCGTTTTGTATTTGAAGCCCCACTGCTTCATGATAGTCAGGCCCTCGAGAAGGAGAGCATTCGGGCACCACATGTATAGGTGGGATCTGTCTTTAGCGTACCTGGCCACTGGGAGTTTTCCGATTTCCTCGAAACTCATCGTTTCGTAACGATGCAGTCTGCGATGCTCAGGAGCGATTTTCCCAGTCCGGTTTATGAACCGCCAAGGCGGGTCTATCAGAATCGTGGAAAACGTGCCGGTCAGGCCGGGGAACTCCGTCAAAACTTGCGGGGTAAGTTTCACTTTTCCTTCTGTTCTGTAATATACGGAACTCTCGCCGAAATCAAGGTGCAAGTTCGATCCTAGAGCGCTGAAGTCAGTTTCTCTAATCATGGAGTGCTTCCTGCGTCAACCAACACATAAGATGTTCAGCTCCAAACTGCGTGGTATCTTTCCGGTAGCCTTCAATCGCGCGGATGATCTGCGACCCATGAGCAAAATAGAATCGTACCCTTTGGCCAGGGCTGCACGCTTCATCCTTGTGTCCAAACTGAATCGTTGCCTCACCGTCAATTCCCGGGTGGAGATGACTTTACCGAACAGTTTTCTCTCAATCGTAGGTTCGTCGCCAACCAGCGGCAGTGTGACACTTACCCTCTGAGGGTCGTCAAGAGGCCGGCCCCAAAACTCCGCCTCGCCGAAACTTGATGCTAGGAACTTCCCTCGCTTCCTGTATGCAGTGAGATCAACGGGCGGGACATGCCACCACGATTTTCGATTCACATGCGCAACAACTCTCTCGTACAACGCTTTTCTCAACTCAGGCTCCTTCGAATCTATATGCAGCGTAAGTCTGTAGCGTGGCAGAAAATCAAAACGGGCCATTCATTTCCCGAATCGACCTTACTCCGTACCCGTATCTCCAACATCCTTAAGATACTGAGACAATCGCAGGCAATTCCGCCATGCATCTGCAACTCCGGGGCCGCAGTTCCGAAAGTCCACCGCCTCGTACCCTTGTATCTGAACTTTTAACTTCCTATCATCACCGCGATGAAAACTTGTTTTAAGATCGGAGCCGAACAAGGCAGGCTGCCGCAGCCGGGAAACCACTTGAGTGCCAGGGTCAAATGGCGCCTATTAACAACGCTCTCTGCTGGCCCGAGAGGAATCCCCGCGATAAGAGAGCTTCTTGAAACTCGGCAGTTTTCTCGAACTGATTTAACAATTTCTACCCGGCTCTGCTCGAAAAGTAGAAGTTGCAGAAAACAAACCATTAAACCCTTTCTACCCGGGGCCACAACCAGCGCAGGCCACCTCACATTTTTCGCCAATTCCGTTGCGCAACGCAGAGCTTTTGCCCAAGTGGTCACACCACTTCTACTCGACAGTGACACACCGGCAGAATTCGCTGCAACCTACAGAAAACAAACGACGGAGAAATTTCTAACCGACACCAGAACACACATTAGCAATTTCACTTTTTCGCGTAATTCCGTCGCGCAACGGAGCAGTTTTTACAAGTGGTCTAGACCACTTCTAACCGAAAGTGACACACAGGTAGAATTCATCGCAACCTATAGAAAACAAACGGCGGAAAAATTTCTAACCGAGGCCAGAACACACATTAAGGATTTCAGTTTTTCGCATAATTTCGTCGCGACAACTCCCCCAAAATCTGCGATTCCTGGATGGTGCCGCGGCGCACCATGCGGGCAAACGATCCGCCAACAAACGACCTGCAACCGCCGCTTCACAGCCCCCACTCCCTTCCTGTATTCTGCTGAGACTATGCTGGATCTGGGATACGTACGGGAGCACCTCGACGCGATTGAAAAGATGGCGCGCGATCGCGGCATCACTCTGGACCTCGCGCCCTTTCGCGAGATTGACACCGCGCGCCGCCAACTCATCACCTCCGCCGAGCGCCTGAAGGCCGAGCGCAACCGCGCCAGCGAAGAAATTGCGCGCAAGAAACGAGCCGGCGAAGACGCCTCGCAGCTTTTGGCTCTGATGAAGGAAGTTTCCGATCGACTCAAGCGCGACGACGAGCACATCAACGAGCTTGACGAGCGCCTGAAACAATTCCTGCTCACCATCCCCAACATTCCGCACTCCAGCGTGCCAGTTGGAAAAAGCGCCGCCGATAATGTGGAGGCACGCCGCTGGGGCGCGCCGCCAAAATTCGATTTCAAGCCGCGCCCGCACTGGGAAATTGGCGAAGCCGCAGGAATTCTGGACTTTCAGTCAGCGGTAAAAATTGCCGGCTCGCGATTCGCGGTTTACAAAGGACTGGGCGCGCGCCTGGAACGAGCCCTCGCGAATTTCTTCCTCGACGTGCACACCCGCGAGCACGGCTACACCGAAATTCTTCCGCCCTTCCTGGTGAACACTGCTTCGCTTACCGGTGTAGGCCAACTGCCGAAATTTGCCGCCGACATGTTTCGCGTGGAAAATACGGATTTATGGCTCACGCCCACTTCCGAGGTGGAACTCACCAGCCTCCACCGCGACGAAACGCTCGACGCCGACAAGTTGCCCGAGAAGTTCTGCGCCTGGACCGCTTGCTTCCGCTCCGAAGCCGGCGCCGCGGGAAAAGACACACGCGGCCTGAAGCGCCAGCACCAATTTCAAAAAGTGGAAATGTTCAAGTTCACGCGCCCCGACCAAAGCTATGACGAACATGAAGCCCTCGTGCAGGACGCGGAATCAATGCTGCGACGTCTCGGCCTGCACTATCGCGTGATGCTGCTCTGCACTGCGGACATGGGCTTCGCCGCCGCAAAAACCTACGACATCGAAGTATGGTTACCTTCTACCGGCGAGTTCATGGAAATTTCCTCTTGTTCCAACACCGAAGCATTTCAGGCGCGCCGCTCCGGCATCCGCTTCAAAGGAAAAACCGGCAAAAGCGAATTCGTCCACACGCTCAACGGCTCCGGCCTCGCCGTAGGACGCACTTGGATCGCCGTGGTAGAAAATTTCCAGCAAGCCGACGGCTCAATCCTAATCCCCGAAGTTTTGTGCCCCTACATGCACGTGGAAAGAATCCCCGCAACACCGAAGCCCTAGAAGAAAAAAATGAGCTCCTCGAATGATGTGATTGAATGCCTGGCGGGAGCTGGGATTGTTCTTAGCGGGCTTTCTTGGTTGTATTGGCTTCGCCAAGTTGCTCGCGAAGTGAACAAAACTCTTCCGGAAGATAAACGGCTTGACTGGAGTCTATCGGAACCGGGACTTGGCCGGAGAATGCACTGGTTCTGGACGGAGCACAAGAAGCTTTTCCCGGAGAGTCGCGCGCGAGCCTACGCGATGCTGTCCATAGTTATGTTTTTTTTGATTGGGCTCATTGCGACCACTTACCTTCTGATTGCGGAGACTCGATGAGATCGTCACGTCACTGGCCCGACGAGCACCATCGGTCCGGTAGGTTGCGGCATGCCGCCGGCAGGCTCAAGCGTCACCGCGAACGCTTTCGCCGCCATCCCTTGCGGCAGTTTTACCATCCACGGATTAATCGGCCCGCCCTTTATCATGCCGGCGCTGACGGGTTTCCCCTCCATGGGGACCATCCACAATTGATAACTCTTGTTCGCCGGCGCCGGTTCCACCCACCCGTCGCACATGGCCATACCCATTTTCGAATTGTACATCACGCGCACGTCGCCTTTCGGCATCCCAGGTTGCTGCGCGAGTGCGACAGAGACCGTGTCCTTGGATTCCAACAGCGCTTGCGCGTGGCGAGATTCATCGAGCTGCTTTTGCTGTTGCAGCAACGTGGCTTGCTCCTGCGCCAACTCGCGGCTGAGTCGTTCGTTTTCGTTGCGAAGATGAGCCGCGACGAAAAGAAGCAGGATGCAAGCCGGCACAAGCACTGCGGCCCACCATCGTCCGAAGAACCCGCCCGCACGTTCCGGCTCGCGTTGCGCACGCCCCGCTCGGGAGCCTTCAACCGACGCGTGAACCTGTCGCATCAGCCGCTCTCGCACCGCCGCAGACGGTTCCACGCGAGGCGCGGAGAAGGCAAGCAGAGCTATGCGTCCGCGCGCTTCCGCCAGTTTTGCAGCGCACTCGGCGCACGTGGGCACGTGCGATTCGATCGCAGCCTTCTCTTCGCCTTCCAGAACGCCGAGGGCGTAAAGGTCGAAATCTTCCGGCCGAGTTGGATGTCCGTTCATGACAATAAAGTCCGTTTCAAGCTTTCCACCGCCGTGCGAATGCGCGTCTTCACTGTGCCAAGCGGATCGCCCGTCTTGCTCGCAATCTCGCTGTGGGTCAATCCTTCAAAATATGCCAACTCGATGGCAGCGCGCTGTTCTACAGAAAGATTGTCCAAGGCGCCCTTCACGCGCCCGAGCAATTGCTGCTGCGTTATCGCATTTTCCAAATTTACGGGCACGATGACGGTGGTCTCCAGAAGCTCTTCTCCGTCGCTCGGATTGTGCCGCCGCAGCCGCGATATAGCCCGGTTACGCGCAATCACCGCGAGCCATCCCCCCAGAGAACCGCGAGCGGGATCAAACTTTGCAGCGTTCATCCACAGCTGATAAAAAACATCCTGCAATATTTCTTCGGACGCTTGCGTATCGCGGAGAATTCGGTTTACCAGCGAGGACAGCAACGAGGCATAACGGTCGTACAGCGCGGCAAGCGCCGACTCGTCCCGCTGGACGATTTTCTGAATGAGCGCCGCGTCCGAGGCCCTCAACTCTGTTCCCGTTTGACCGCTCACCAGGTTCTGGCGACTCCATTATCTAAAGTACGCGCGAGAGAGGCTCTCCGGATGTAGCGCGCGGGTACCGTCGTGACTCCGGAAGCACCTTAAGCTTGATTCCCCAAGCGACGCGCGCAGAGTAGCTTGCGAGGGGAAGGTCGTCAATCCAGTATTTCCTTCGCGCGGGTTCTTGCCTGAAAACTCTTATCCGGTAGCCTGCCATCTTTGATTAAGTCGTTTAAGCACAGCTAGATAAGGAATGCCAGCTTAGAGCATTTGCCAGATGACCAAACTAAGTGGCTTTAAATCTCTCACTTTGTCGGTGGTTTCCATTGACATCCTTGGCGGCTTGGCTAAACTTCGACTCGCGTAAGACTTACGGCACCCATACAACCGAAAGAAGATCTAAGCGGCGAGAGCAAGCGGTTCGCTGCGTCGAAAGCACGACAGGAAGGAACGCTAGATGGCCACAGTCGCCAAAGCCTCACCGCAGCCGATTCCGCGCATTGCACCGCGCGAGGATTTGAATCCATATCGCATCGCGCAAATCCAGTTTGATATCGCCGCCGAATATTTGAAACTCGATCCCGGCCTGCGCCAGATCTTACGAACGCCAAAACGAATACTAGAAGTGTCCGTGCCCACCAAGATGGACAACGGGCAGATCAAAGTTTTCGCCGGATTTCGCGTCCAGCACAATATCGCGCGAGGTCCGGCTAAAGGTGGAATCCGTTATCACCCAGCCGTAACCTTGGATGAAGTAAAAGCGTTGGCCACCTGGATGACGTGGAAAACGGCCACCGTGAATATTCCTTACGGTGGGGGCAAAGGCGGCGTGATTTGCGATCCTAAGCGGATGAGCAAATCCGAGCTCGAACGTATGACGCGCCGATTTGCCTCTGAAATTTTTCCAATCATTGGGCCCGATCAGGATATCCCGGCGCCGGATGTTTACACCGATTCTCAGACGATGGCGTGGATCATGGACACCTACTCCATGACGAAAGGGCGCACGGCGCTCGGCGTGGTCACGGGTAAACCTATTTCGATAGGTGGGTCTGAAGGCCGCAACGAAGCGACCGCTCGTGGCTGCCTGGTTACGGTGGAAGAGGCTTGCAAAGTGAAGAAGATGCCTCTGCGCGGCGCGAGTGTGGCAATCCAAGGTTTCGGAAACGCCGGTTCGATCGCTGCGCGTTTGTTCGCGGAAAAGAAAGCGCGGGTAATCGCGATCAGTGATTCCCGTGGCGGCGTTTTTAACTCGCGCGGAATCGACCCGTTGAAGGCGGCGCGTTACAAAGAACGTTCTGGAACGGTTGTAGGCATGCCGGGGACATCGCGCATTTCGAACGACGATTTGTTGACCATGAAATGCGATATTTTGATTCCCGCCGCACTGGAAAACGTGATCACGCTAAATAATGCCGACCAGATTAAAGCAAAGATAGTCGCCGAAGCGGCCAACGGCCCGACAACACCGCACGCGGACGAAGTTCTGGCGCGCAAGGGCATCACCATGATTCCGGATATTCTGGCGAATGCCGGTGGCGTCACAGTGAGTTACTTTGAATGGGTGCAAGATCTGCAAAGTTTCTTCTGGTCCGAGAGCGAAGTGAACGCGAAGCTTGAAATGGTGATGCGCCGTGCATTTCACGAAGTGCACGAGACGGCGCGCAAGCATCGCACGCACATGCGGACCGGCGCTTATGTTCTTGCTGTCGGCCGCGTAGCGGACGCGACGCTCGTTCGCGGACTCTTTCCGTAGAATTCACAAGCTGACGACGTTGTTCCAATCAGACATCAACTGAAACCCCATTGAAAAATTTCCTCTTGCGCAGTGAGCAAGAACACGCGTACATTTTTCCTTAGCCGGTGCGCTCACGCGAAAAAGGGCAGCGCCGGCATATTTGTCTGCGTAAGTCGCGCGAGGAATTTGAGAATTGAACAACCACACGAAGTACACTCCACCGATTCTTCTAACCATTGCTGGCTTTGATCCGTCCTGTGGCGCAGGCGTCGCTGCAGATCTGAAAACCTTTGCCGCGCATAACTGCTACGGTGTAGCCGCGGTCACCGCACTCACGGTGCAATCCACACAAGGCGTTGTATCTGTGCATCCAACTCCATCGGCCACCCTGCGAGCGCAACTCGATGCGCTTGTGGATGATGTGACGATCGCCGGCGTAAAGATCGGCATGCTTACGAATCGTGGTAATGCCTCCGCCGTCACCGAATTTTTAGACAAACACAAGTTTCAACATGTCGTCCTGGATCCGGTGTTCCGCCCGACAGCGGGCAATGCCGAGCTGTTGGATACTTCCGGCCTGAAATTCGTGCGTGACGAGTTACTGAAACGGGTGAGCCTGATCACTCCCAATTTGCCGGAAGCAGAATTCCTTACCGGCATGGAAGTGAAAGATGTCGCGGCGATGAAAACTGCCGGCCAGAAATTAGTTGAGATGGGGGCGCGCGCAGTGGTGGTTACCGGCGGACATCTGGACAAGCCCATCGACGTCTTCTGTATTGGAACGGAAGTAGAAACCTTCGCCGGCGATCACGTGAAGAGCCCCAATACCCACGGATCGGGATGCACCTTTTCCTCTGCGATTTTGGCGCAACTGGCCAGCGGGCTGCAGCTTCGGGAAGCTGTGATCTTAGCGAAGGCTTATGTTACTAAGGCGATCGAAAAATCGTACCAAATCGGTAAAGGCGCTGGCCCACTGAATCAGCTTTTCCGGTTTCATCAGGAACAACCTTTGCGCGGCGTGCACGAAGTTCCGCAACATGGCATGCATCCAGCAGCAGAACCAGCCGCACACTAGAACTTCACGCTAAAAACACTAAGATGCCAGGTTGCCTCGCATCGGGCGCATCATCGCGTAAAAGTGTGTGCGTGCGGAGTTAAAAAATCTTGCTGAGGGCATCCGGCACAATTATCATCCGACTGAATCTTGAGCGAGGTGCGCCGTGAAGAAATACACACAAATGGTACTTGTGCTTGTTGCGATTCTGCTCGGTACGCAAACGGTGGCTGCACAGGAGTGGTCGCAGCCGTGGGCTCGCGCGCGAATTGAAAAATCGCCGCGTCACAGTGAGTGGGTTACGGTGAAACACGATGGCCGAAGCGTTGAAACACTCGTAGTTTACCCGGAATCGAAAGACAAGCGGCCGGTAGTGCTGATCATTCACGAAATATTCGGACTGAGCGACTGGGCGCAAGAACTGGCGGACGAAGTCGCCGCAGCAGGATACATCGCGGTAGCGCCGGACCTTTTGAGCGGTATGGCGCCAAACGGGGGACGCACAAAGGATTTCCCAACCGGTGTTACGGAAGCGGTCAGCAAACTAAATCCCGATCAGGTGACCGCGGACCTGAATGCCGCTGCGGACTACGGCTTAAAATTACCCGCTTCCAACGGAAAAATCTACGTCGCCGGTTTCTGCTGGGGCGGAACACAGAGTTTTCGCTTTGCAACAAACCGAGCAGACCTTTCGGCAGCGTTCGTTTTTTACGGCTCACCTCCACCCGCGGATGACATGTCACGCATCAAAGCACCCGTTTATGGTTTTTACGCCGGGAACGATGTGCGCATCGATGCCACGATTCCAGACACAATCGCTGCCATGAACGCTGCAGGGAAAACGTACGACCCGGTTACCTATGAGGGCGCCGGTCACGGCTTTATGCGCGCTGGAGAGGCTCCGGACGCAAACGAGGGCAACAAGAAAGCCCGCGATGAATCGTGGAAGCGCTGGAAAAGTCTGCTGGCGAAGTGACCTGCTCTCAGCGGCAATAAACTATTTTGCCCGCGACGATCGTGGCCATCGGCGCTCCGCGAAACTCGCGGCCGTCGAACGGAGTGTTGCGGGATTTGCTCGGCGATTCGGATGTCCGATAGATCCATGCTTGGTCAGTCGAAAAAATCGTTATGTCCGCCGGCTCGTCGGCTGCGATTTTTCGTTCAATGCCGAGCACACGCGCTGGACCGGTGGTAAACAGCTCAACCAAACGCATCAGCGAAATTTTCCCGGGACGCACGAGCTCACCCAATGCGAGGGCGAGAGCGGTTTCGAAGCCGATAATTCCGAAAGGCGCGCGGTCGAATTCAACGTCCTTGCTGGAAGGATGATGCGGCGCATGGTCGGTGGCGATGGCATCCACGGAGCCGTCGGCCAGCCCTTGGATCAGCGCGGCGCGATCTTCGCGGGAGGCCAGCGGCGGATTCATTTTGTAATGCGAATCGTAGCGCACGTCTTCATCAATGAGCGTGAAGTGGTGCGGGGTGACTTCGCAGGTGACCTGAAGGCCTTGCTGTTTTGCTGCGCGAACATATTCCAGCGAAGCGCGAGCTGACATGTGTGCGATGTGTAGACGCGCGCCTGTAAGATTGGCGACTTCCACATCGCGTCCGACACAAATGGATTCCGATTGCGCGGGAATGCCTTTCAGCCCCAGGCGAATGGAGCGCGGGCCTTCGCGCATCACGCCACCAGCGAATAACGAAGGATCTTCGCAGTGGTCGATCACTGGCAGATCAAGAGCGCGGCAATAGTCCATCACCTGCCGCATCAGTCGAGCAGTGGCCACTGGTTTTCCGTCGTCGCTAACGGCGACGATTCCAGCGTCTTTCATGGCCGCGATTTCGGAAAGAGCCTCGCCTTTGCTTCCTACAGAAGCGGAGCCGATGGGCCACACTCGCACCGCACCAGCCGCTGCAGCGCGTTCTACAATTCCTCGCGTAACCGACGCATTATCGTTCACGGGTTGCGTGTTCGGCATGGTGCATACGGCAGTAAACCCGCCTCGCGCAGCGGCACGCGTGCCGCTTTCGATTGTTTCGGAAAGTTCCTGTCCAGGCTCGCGCAAGTGGCAATGCAAATCGATGAAGCCGGGTGCCACGATCATCCCGGCAGCATCGAAAAGCTCTATATGGGAAGCTGTCAGCTCAGGACCAACTCTTAAAATTCGAGGGCCGTCGATAAGGATATCCAGCGTTGCGTCGGTATTGCTCGATGGGTCCAGAACCCGGCCGTTTTTAATCAGCAGCATTATTTATCCTTGCCTGTCATTCCGGGGCCGCTAGCAGGTTCCGATGCGGCGCCGCCCACAAGATGGTAAAGAAGGGCCATGCGAATGGCGAGGCCGTTGGTTACTTGCTCGAGAACGCAAGACTGCGGCCCGTCGGCAACGCTCGGATCGATTTCCAAACCGCGAATCATGGGCCCCGGATGCAATACGAGCGTGTCTTTGCCGGCCAGTCGCAGGCGCTCCGAAGTGAGTTGAAACTGCAAAATATATTCTTCGGGCGCCAGCGCAGGCTCGCGGATGCGCTCGGTCTGCACGCGTAACACGATAATCACGTCAGATCCGTCGAGCGCTTCATCAATGTGCGATATGCGGCGCACGTTTGGTGCGAGCGACTCTAATTCCAGCGGCACCCACATCGCCGGACCACACAAAGTGATTTGCGCGCCAAATTTGCTTAGCAAATGAATATTCGAACGCGCGACGCGACTGTGCAGAATGTCGCCAAGAATCGTGACACGCAATCCGTCGAGCGTATTTTTGCGATCGCGAATCGTAAGAGCATCGAGTAGCGCCTGCGTAGGATGCTCATGCGTGCCATCTCCGGCGTTCACAACCGGAATGCCCAGGCGCTGGGCTATGAATTCGGGCGCGCCCGACGAACTGTGGCGTATCACGATACCGTCTGGACGCATGGCTTCCAGTGTCCATACCGTGTCGAGTAAAGACTCGCCTTTTTTCAAACTGGAAGATTCAGCCTGCAAGTTCATGCTGTCGGCGCCGAGGCGAGCTGCCGCGGTGGCAAAACTAATTCGCGTGCGCGTGGAATTTTCGAAAAAGGCCAGCGCGACGGTCTTGCCACGTAAGGTGGCCAGTTTTTTAAGTGGATGACGATGGAATTCCTGGAACGGCTTGGCTTGGTCCAGAATGAAAGAAATTTGCTCGCGGGTAAGGTCTTCGATTCCAAGCAGGTGTTGCAGACGCTGCAGCACGTTTTCCCTTTAATGCCTTTTTCTCCGGGCCTCCCAAAGGATTGCCGGGTAATTCAAGAAACGCGATCGACCAGCATCACGCGCTCTTCGTCATCAATTTCCATCAAGCGGACTTCCACTATTTCGGTGTCGCTGGTCTCTACAGTGCGGCCAACGAAAGATGCCTCGATAGGCAGTTCGCGGTGCCCGCGGTCAATCAAGACGCAAAGCCGGATACGCTTGGGACGCCCGAGGTCGAATAGGCCGTTCATCGCAGCGCGGATCGTGCGGCCGGTATAAAGGACGTCATCGACGATCACTAAATCCCGGTCATCGACCGGAAAATCTATCTCATTTGAGTGAAAGACAGGTTGCGGACCCACCGTCGAGAGATCGTCCCTGTAAAGGGTTATATCGAGGGTGCCAACAGGGACTTTGACGCCGGAGGAATCGAAGATGGTTTTCGCCAATCGCTGGGATAGCGGGACACCACGGCGACGCACGCCGATCAAAGCCAAATCGGTGGTTCCGCCACTCTTTTCTACAATTTCATGGGCTAATCGCTGGAGGGTGCGGCTCATTTCTTCCGCAGAAAGCAATTGTCTTTTTTCTACGACGCGCATGCTGGCACGTCATCCTAGCATAGACCGCGGAATGTTCGCAGCCGCGGAATAAAGCAGTGGAGGCTCCGAACCCTGGCGCTCGCTGGAATCGCTGAAGCCTAAGTGCTAGACTAGCGTCCGTGAATGCGCCGCAGCCGGCAAGCATCTCCCTACGGCCCGCGGGAGTTGACCTCCGAGTCAGCGTCGGTACCCTCCAGCTTAAAAACCCCATCATCGCCGCAAGCGGTACTTTTGGCTACGGAATCGAATTCGCTCCGATAGTCGACTTAAACCGGTTGGGGGCGATGGTCGTGAAAGGCCTTTCGCTCGAGCCTATGGCCGGTGCGCCCCCGCCTCGAATTTGTGAAACGTCAAGCGGCATGGTAAATGCGATCGGGTTGCAGAATATCGGCGTGCGGGCATTCGTCTGCCGAGAAGCTACCTGAGTTGCGACGTAGGTCCGCCACCGTTGTGGCAAACGTGTTCGGATGCACGATCTCAGACTACGTCGAAGTAATCCGGATCCTGGAGGATACGGAGGGGGTGGCAGCTTACGAGTTGAATGTCTCCTGTCCCAATGTGGAGCATGGAGGAGCCGAGTTCGGAGTTGACCCAGTACTAACCGCGGAGGTCGTCCGGGCTGCCAGGAAGGCGGCCCGAAGGCCCCTTTGGGTGAAACTCTCACCCAATGTTAACAGGATTGGACTTACGGCTAGTGCCGCTGAATCCAGCGGCGCCGACGCCCTGGTGATTGCAAACACCTACCCGGCACTGTGTATAGATGCACACAACCGGAGGTCACGCTTGGGTAGTACGACGGGTGGGTTGTCGGGTCCGGCGATAAAGCCTATAACTATGAGACTGGTTTACGAAGCCAGTAGGGTAATTAAGATACCGATTATAGGGCTTGGTGGTATTGAGAGCCCGACCGACATAGTCGAGTATATGCTGGCGGGCGCTTCAGCGGTGCAAGTTGGCACTGCCAGCTTCGTGGACCCAAGAGCCACAGAAACGCTTTTGGACAGATTAGAAAGGTGGTGCGAGGACAATAGAGTGCCTGAAATCAGCAAGTTACGCGGTGGTATAGAGGTTGCTGGGACAGGCTCTAGATAGTACAATCTATTGATACAACTAAGGTTAGGAGACCATGAAAGCAAAAATTTTCGTTGTGCTCGAATCGGTGTTTTTAGGATTGGGTCTGCTTGCGTTTACGCCGTCGGTGAACCCTACAACTGCCGGTAAGCCAAGCAACCCGTCCCAGGTAATCGCCTACCCGAAGAAAGCTTCTAGCAAATCTAACACTCTCAAACCGCTTGCGGTCTGGGAATGCACTACCAGCTGGTACGGCGAGGACTTCGATGGTCAGCCGACTGCCACTGGCGAGAAATATGATATGTACGGCGAGACCGCCGCCCACCCCACCCTCCCCTTGGGTTCCATAGTGCGGGTTGTGAACCCGCGCAACCACCGTAGCCAAATCGTCCGAATCAATGATCGCGGACCGTATGTTGAAGGACGCGAATTGGACGTTTCCTATGAGGTGGCACGTAGGTTAGGATTTGACCAGCGCGGGGTTGCAAAAGTTCGCCTCGAGCTGCTCAAGGTGCCTACACGGCCGGAACCGATCCATCACGAAGACTGATCGTCGCCCTGGACGTAGATAATCTTCAGTCTGCCTCTGCTTTAGTGCGGAAGCTTCGCCGCACAGTTGGACTGTTCAAAGTTGGTAGTCAACTCTTCACAGCCGAGGGTCCGCGAGTGGTCAGGAAGCTCGCGGACGCAGGCGCCCAGATTTTCCTCGACCTGAAATTTCACGACATACCGAATACTGTGGCGAAGGCGGTTTCGGGCGCGGTTAGGCTTCCGCATGTACGTCTGCTCACACTCCATGCATCTGGCGGCACGGCCGTCATGCAAGCTGCGCGCGAAGCGGCAGGGAACCGCAAGGATCGTCCGAAGCTGCTTGCCGTTACCGTTTTGACGAGCTTTAACGAAGCGACCTTGCGAGAAATTGGCATGTCGGGACCAATCGAAAGCCGCGCGGTTGCGCTCGCTCGCTTGGCCCAGAAAGCTGGAATGGACGGCGCAGTCTGTTCCGCGCACGAGGCTCGCGCCATACGGACGGCTTGCGGACCGAAGTTCATCATCCTGATACCGGGGGTGCGTCCGAGAAGTGGCGCAGCCAACGACCAGTCGCGCATTGCAACTCCGGGAGAGGCAGTTCGGGCCGGCGCGGATTATTTCGTGGTCGGACGACCCATCACCGCCGAACCGGATCCGTGTTCGGCTGTCTCAGCCATCGTTGCCGAGATGAACTCAGCTTTGCGGCAAATTAGCTAAAATTCCCTCTGCGGTTGTACTGCTCTTGACAAAATGCGCCTCTCAGTACAACTTCTCTGCCGAACATTCATGCAACGAGGGGAGCTCTGATGCGAATTGCGTTGAAGGCGGCTGCACTAACGGCGGGATTTGCGCTGGCGCTTGTGCCGACGATTAAAGGACAAGAAGTAGGCGCTCCTCCTGTTCCTCCGAAAGCGCAAACGGTAGAAGTAACTCCTACGAATATTCAGGCAAATGTTGGAGACAAAGTTAAATTCAGCGCCGTCGCAAAAGATGCTGCTGGAAACGCTCTGGCTGCGAAACCCATGATCTGGTTCGCTGCGCCCTTTGATGTGGCTGGTGCCGACAAAGAAGGCGTGGTGGTATTTCATCAACCGGGTGAAGTAACCGTTGGCGCGGTGGTGGCGGGCAAACCCGGATATGCCCATGTAACCGTCGTGGCGCCTCCCGTTGCGAAAATCGACATCGCCCCTATAACACAGGCGCTGGTGGTAGGCAGCGCCACCGTTCTTTCTGCCACTGCACGTTCTTCTAATGGCGACCCACGAGCTGACACGCCTATTCATTGGACCTCGAAATCACCGGCTATTGCTCAAGTGGATGAATCAGGCATGGTGACAGGAAAGTCCGTGGGTGCAGCAACGCTAGTTGCCACGGCCGGCCCGGCGAACGCCGAAGTAAGCGTACGAGTGGTTGCGGACACTATTCAAAAAATTGGAATCGAGCCGGAAACCGCGAACGCCAAAACAGGCGATGTAGTTCATTTCACTGCCACAACGCAGGGAACAAAAGGCGCTGCGGCAAAAGATGTTTTTACGAGTTGGACGGTTGGCGGACCCGATGCCACGATTTATCCGGACGGCGCATTCGTTGCAGCGGCTCCTGGCACGTACAAAGTGACGGCGTCTGTGGGATCGCATATCGCAGTGGCATCGATTACCGTTACGCCGCGAAACGTAGAACGCGAACTCGAGGTCGTCGCGCACATTCCGACAAATGGCCCAGACGGGAAGGCGATCCAAACTTCAGAAGAGTGGATTATGGGGAACCACTTATATGTGGCAACCATCGCCGACAGAATTTTTGAGTACGACATCAGCGATCCCTCGAAACCGAAGGCGCTGGATTCCTTGAAAGCCGATGCGCGGTTAATCAACGACGTCAGCACCACGCCCGACGAAAAAGTGGGAGTCTTCACCCGAGAGGGAGCCTCCACCCGTAAAAACGGAATTGTGCTATTTGATCCTTCCGATCCGGCGCACTTGAAAGTTCTATCGGAGTACACCGAGACGGTTACAGGAGGTGTGCACAGCGCGTTTATCAACACGCATTACGTATACGTTACAGACGACGCAACCGGTTCGCTGCGCGTAATTGACTTTCAAGATACACAGCATCCCAAAGAAGTAGCACGCTGGCAGGTGGAAAACGCTACGGCTGCGTCCATCGCCGGTCCCATGGGCCCGATGTCCAGCGGGCGGTACCTTCACGATTTGTACGTCAAGGATGGACTCGCCTACCTCGCGTACTGGCGCGACGGACTGATCATCCTCGACGTCGGCAATGGCATGAAGGGGGGAAGTCCCGAGCATCCGCAGCTTGTCTCGCAATACAAATTCAATCATTACGAACTTTATGGCAATGGATGGTTGGCCGGAACGCACACCACATTTCGCTATAAGAATTATGTCTTTGTAGGCGACGAAGTTTTTCCGGCGCAGTTCGATATAGATAGCAAAGATCGCATCCCGGTTCGCGGAATTTGCCACGTGATGGACATCGCTGATATCGGGCATCCACGCGAGGTAGCAATTTACGAGGTACCCGAAGGCGGCATCCATAATTTCTGGGCCGACAACGATATGTTGTTCATCGGTGACTACGCCGGCGGCGGACGTGTCCTCGATATTTCCGGCGAGCTGCGCGGAAACCTTTACCAGCAGGGACGCGAGATCGCCCGCATATGGACCGGTGACCCTGCCGGCTATCGGGCGAATTTGCCGTTTTCGTGGGGCGCGCAACCCGCGAATGGTTTGATCTACTACAACGATATCAACACTGGAATCTGGATTGCAAAACTTGGCAAGCCGCGGTTCAAGGGTTCCACTACAGCGCCGCCGCTTCAAGAAAAGGCTGAGTAGTTCCTCACATGATTCGCGTAGCCGATCCGAACGGAATTTTGCGCTCAGTCATTTGACCGGCTACCGCCGCCTTCGCTAGCATGATTGTGAAAGCCGCATTCTGTTCATGGAAGACGTTAAACACGTAATCGTTGGCACTGCCGGGCATATCGATCATGGCAAATCCGCCCTGGTTGAAGCGCTCACCGGTACCAATCCTGACCGCCTGGAAGAAGAAAAACGCCGCGGCATTACGATTGATCTGGGCTTCGCCTTTCTGAATCTCGATGGCATTCGATTCGGATTTGTCGATGTCCCTGGTCACGAGAAATTCGTTCGCAATATGCTCGCCGGCGTTGGTGGGATTGATTTAGTTCTTTTCGTCATCGCTGCGGACGAATCGATCAAACCGCAAACTCGCGAACACTTCGATATTTGCCGCTTGCTGGGCGTCTCGCGCGGAATCGTAGGAGTCACAAAATCCGACAAAGTCAGCCCCGACGTACTGGAGACAGTTCGCCTCGAAATCGAAGACTTCGTGCGCAATTCGTTTCTGGAAAGTGCGCCGATCCTTCCGGTTAGCGTGCGCAGTGGCACAGGGATTGGAGAACTGAAGCGGGAGCTACTCCAGGTCGCGAATGCGATCCCGTTGCGAGACAAAAAACAACATTTGCGGCTTCCCATCGATCGTGCTTTTGCAATGAAAGGATTCGGTACGGTAGTGACCGGCACGCTCGTGGCGGGCACTTTGAACGTCGGGGAGGAAGTACAACTTTATCCGACACGCAAGCGAGTCCGCGTGCGCGGCCTGCATTCCGGCGGAAAACAAATCGAGCGAGCAGTTGCCGGACAGCGCACGGCGGCGAACTTAGCCGGGGTCGACGTCAGCGAAATAAAACGAGGAATGGTCCTGGCCGCGCCGGGACTTTTCGAACCAACTTCGCGCGTGGACACGACAATAACTCTGCTCCCCTCTGCACACACTTTAAAGAATCATGCGCGCGTTCACATGCATCAGGGAACGGCCGAAGCCGTGGCCGAACTGGTTTTCCTGGATGGCAACGCGGAACTTGCTGCTGGCCGAAGTTCATTTGTGCAGATGAAAGTGGATAAGCCGATTTTAGTCCTTCCGGGAGACCGCTTCATTCTGCGGCAACTTTCTCCGGTGGCGACCATCGGAGGAGGCCGAGTGCTCGACACTCGTCCTGCCAGGCGCCAGCGCAATGACAACAGAGTCAAAAGTTTCCTTGAGATTCTCGAACGTGGGGACCAGGAAGAAACTTTACTCGCTGTTGCTGAGGCGTCGCCTCGTGGACTTACTTTCCCCGAACTCGTCTCACGTACCGGCTGGACGAAAGACGATGTACGGACCACGGCAAAGAATCTTGCGCAATCAAGGCAGATCCGAATTATTGGCGACGCCGCATCGTCGGATTTCACAATAGTCTCAGCACGCGCCTTTGCAGAGTTACTTACAACGACACGAAAGGCAATTGACGATTTCCACGTTGCAAATCCGCTGCTGCCGGGAATTCCGAAGCAAGAACTCCACGACCGCTCAGGAAAATCGCGCACCGAGCTTTTCGAAGCGGCGCTCGATGATTTGTTGAAATCGAAAGCGATTGTTATTTCAGGAGACCTGGTTCAACGAGCCGGACGAGAGATTGCTTTATCGCCGGAAGAAGCGCGCGCCAAAGACCTTATCGAGCAGGAATTTGCGGCTGCCGGTCTAGCGGTTCCGAGCTTTGCAGTCGTGCTGGCGAAGTTGCCGGTGGAATCACGCCGGGCTCAGAAAATTCTGCAGATACTGCTGCGCGAAAAAGTGTTGGTAAAGGTAGCAGATGACTTGGTTTTCCACCAAATGGCGGTTAAAAAACTGCGTGAAACGATTGCCCAGTACCGCAAAGAGCGCGGCGTTCGGCTCCCCATTGGCGCGTTCAAAGAACTCACCGGGATTTCACGGAAATACGCAATCCCACTGCTCGAGTTTCTCGATCGGGAACACTTGACGCGCCGGGTCGGTGACGAGCGTGTTATACTTTAAGTGGACACCCGGGCTCTCAAAACGCCTTTCGTTAAGCAGGCGCCCTCGGGAAGGCAGGTAAACATGGGAGAATTTAGCCCAATCCATTGGCTGATCGTTTTGGCCATCATCGTCCTCCTGTTCGGAGGAAAGAAAATTCCTGAAGTGATGCGCGGACTTGGCGAAGGCATCCGCAACTTTAAAGAAGGCATGCATGCGAATACGCAGACTCCGCCGCCACCGGCTCCGCCGGCAAATCCGCCGACTGTAACAACGGCCCCGCCGCCTCTGGGCGAAGACAAAAAGTAGCTTTTTAGAAGTCTGAAAAGTAAGCACGGCGGCTTCGGGCCGCCGTTTTTATTTTGCGTTGCTCTGATTTTCGGCCGAACTTCCTAATCCGAATTCGCGCAGCAAAGTCCACAACCGCGCGAGTGGCAGTCCCATTACATTAAAATAACAGCCTTCAATCCGTGTTACGAATCGCCCGCCCATACCCTGAATCGCGTATGCGCCCGCTTTGTCAAAAGGTTCGCCGGTTGCGAGATAGTCTTCTATTTCCTGATCGCTGAGATGCGCGAAATGCACTCTCGTAATTTCTTCAACCACTCGCCGCTGCATCCCTGATGTTTGCAATAGAGCCAGACCGGTATGTACATCATGCATGCGCCCGCTCACCTTGCGAAGCATACGCTTTGCGTCATCTCTGGAGGTCGGCTTGCCAAGCACATCGGCATCAACTACCACCACCGTGTCGGCGCCAATAATCAGAACATCCGCGCCCAGATTTGGATTATTGCCAGAGGCTGAAACAGCCTTTGCTAATGCCAACCTGCGAACATAATCGCCGGGCGATTCGTTATCCAGGCGCGATTCATCGACATCGGCACTGCATATCTCGAACTGAATTCCCGCGTTCCGCAGGATTTCCGAGCGGCGCGGCGACGCCGATGCAAGGATGAGTTTCAAGGAAGTATCTTTTTTTCGACCCGCAGTCGTCGACGCTAAAAATAGTTAAATTACAATCGACTCGCGATACTCGCCGAAAGCTCGACGCAGGGCGTCTGAAAGTTCACCGACCGTGGCATACGATTCCACCGCCAGCAAAATGGCCGGCATTAAATTCTCGGTGCCGCGAGCCCGGCGTTCTACTTCCGCCAGCGCGTTTTGCACTTTCACGGCATCGCGACGGGCGCGCAAATTGTCAAGTCGTGTGACTTGCGAACGTTCAATTTCCGGATCGATTCGCATGGTCGGAATAGGACGTTCTTCGTCCGCCTGGAACCGGTTCACGCCCACCACAACCTGCTCGCCGGAATCAACCGCTCTTTGGTATTCGTAGGCCGACTTCTGAATTTCCTGCTGGACGTAACCAGTTTCGACGGCCCGCACCATTCCGCCCATTGCGTCAATTTTCGAAATGTAATCTTGTGCGCCGGCTTCGATCTCGCTGGTCAATTTCTCCACAGCGAAAGAGCCGGCTACTGGATCGATCGTATTGGCTATGCCGGACTCCTGGGCAATGATCTGTTGCGTGCGCAAAGCAATCAGCGCCGCCTCTTCCGTTGGCAGCGCCAGCGCTTCGTCCAACGCGTTAGCATGCAGTGATTGGCAGCCGCCGAGCACTGCCGCAAGGCTTTGAAGAGCAACGCGAACAATATTATTCTCAGGCTGCTGCGCTGTTAAAGAAGAGCCGGCCGTCTGCGCGTGAAAGCGAAGCATCATCGAGCGTGGGTCGCGTGCGCCGAAGCGTTCGCGCATCGTTCGCGCCCATAAACGGCGGGCTGCGCGAAACTTGGCAATTTGCATCAGGAATTCGTTGTGCGAATTGAAGAAAAATGAAAGCTGCGGCGCGAATTCATCCACTGCTAGACCTGCTTCAATCGCCGCCAGCACATAGGCGATACCGTTGGCGAGTGTGAAGGCCACCTCTTGCACATCGGTAGAGCCCGCTTCGCGAATGTGATACCCAGAAATCGAAATAGGATTCCAATTAGGTATTTCCCGCCGGGACCAGGCGAAAATATCCGTGACGATACGCATGGCCGGCCGCAGCGGATAAATGTAAGTGCCACGCGCGATGTATTCTTTCAAAATATCGTTCTGCACTGTGCCAGCCAGACGTTTCAGGTTCGCGCCCTGCTGCTTGGCGACCGCTACATAGAGCGCCAACAGAATCGCAGCCGTGGAATTGATCGTCATGGAAGTGGACACACGTTCGAGCGGGATCGCGTCGAAGAGC
Organism: uncultured Acidobacteriota bacterium; assembly: GCA_963838475.1. GTDB lineage: Bacteria > Acidobacteriota > Terriglobia > Acidiferrales > UBA7541 > Palsa-295. The sequence continues at coordinate 781,274 of CAWIRJ010000001.1, read as the reverse complement.
GTTTGCATATCTTCGAGGGAATCGATCGCCACGCCCACTTTCCCAACTTCTCCTTGGGCCAGCGGATGGTCGGAATCCATCCCGATTTGTGTCGGCAAATCGAAGGCGACCGATAAACCGTTCTGCCCTTGCGAAAGCAAGTAGCGATAGCGATGGTTCGATTCCACTGCGCTGCCGAAGCCGGCGTATTGCCGCGTGGTCCACAGTCGGCCGCGGTACATGCTGGGATAAACGCCGCGCGTGAAGGGGAATTCTCCCGGATAGCTGAGATCGCGCTCGGGGTCCCAACCATTTAAACTTTCTTGCGTGATCACAGTTTCCATCGGCAGGCCGGACGAAGAGGCGAGTCTTCGTTCTGAAATGTCTGGACGCTTTTTGATATCTTCAGGCATTTAGAAACTCAGCGAACTCGCCGCGCTCGTCGGAAGGACGTGAAAGCGAAGACGGCCATGGTGATGGCATAAACGACAGCGAATCCCAAAAGCCACGCCGCTACGCGAGTATGCCACTGGCGCCAAACGGCTATCCCGCCATAGAGCGCAAAGGTGGCGAATAGGGCGCCGACGGCTTCATGAAAAAATTGCCGCGCGGCGCGCCACCAGACGCGCCAAGTGACCTTGGAGGAATTCCAAAGTGTGGAGTAGAAGCCCGTGGCCATACTGCAATTCTAGTATAGATTGGCGCAGCGTGGTGCCGCTCGCGTGCTATCTTGCGTAGGCTGCAAGCGTGTTCGGCCTCTGCACAGTGCAGCCTGCGCCAGGGTACAGGTAACATTCGCGATTCCAACACCGCACGTGGGCCTTGTTTCGTGATTGCAGCAGACCTAGAATTGGTGTAGGAAGGGCCTTTTACAGGAGGCGCCTTTGCAACTCGACGACCGCATGAAACAGTTATTGCGTGATCTGGGGCACGCCATCAACGATAGCGTGTCGGATTCCGATCGCATCGCTGAAGCTATTTCCAGTGTGCGTTCCGCTGGCTTCGATATTGTGCTCAAGTTGGACGCCACCATCGGGCTTGCGCGCCGGTCCGAGCAGGACGCCAAGATGACTTCGCTCGACCGCCGTTTTCTGGAATCGCTGCACATCCGCGTGGATGATGAAACGCTGGAAGAGGAAACCGTCGCTCGGCGAGTGGAAATTACTCCGCAGGATATTAAATTTCTGAAATCGCTGAAAGTTTCTTTTGATGAAGAACTCTAAAATCATTGCTGCGTTCGCTCTAGCTCTTCTTGCCGCATGTTTGTCAGCCGCGGTTCCGGTGGCGCGCGCGCAGATGAGCAGCAGCTCTCCCATCGTGGTAAAGAAAAAGGCACAGAAGCCCGTGTGGCTCAAGGCGCAATTTATCCATGCCGATAACCACACCTTGATGGTGCGCGAGCAGGCGAATCAGATGAACGTTCACACGTTCACCTATGCCGACAAGGCGCAGAAGAAAATGAGCAAGATTCTCGATGAAGGCGGCTACCAGACCGGCGACGAGATCAAGATTCTCTGGATGGCTGGCGGTTCCGAAGCGCTCGACATAAAGGGCAAACCCTCAAAGGCTATCTAGCCGTCTAATAGTTGACCCGAGACTCTCACTCTGATCTAGCTTTTACTGCATAATATTCTGCGGTGTCGATCAACTCTATGATTCGTCCGCCTGCAGTTTCCGGCCGGTTTTACCCATCAGACGCAAAAAAATTGGCCCTCGAAATCCAGCAATATACCGCGGGCAAAACCCAAGAGTCCGCGGTGCGTGGATGCATAGTTCCGCATGCGGGATACATGTATTCCGGGCACGTAGCAGGTGCGGTTTATTCGGCGATCAAAGTCCCAACCCGTTGCATCCTTCTAGGACCGCGCCATTTCCCCGGCGGTGAGGCCCTGGCCATAATTTCGGAAGGCAGCTGGCATACGCCACTCGGTGACGCTCAAATAGATTCGGAACTGGCGACACAGTTGAAGCAATCGTGTCCTTTTCTGCGCGAAGACCGCATAGCGCATCAACGCGAGCATTCGCTAGAGGTACACATTCCATTCCTGCAGCAGCTCAGCCCAAATCTGCGGTTCGTTCCGGTAGTGCTTGCCACCCACCGATATCGGGAGCTCGAAGCATTAGGGCATGCTTTAGCAAAAGTGATAAAAGCGCAGAAAGAGCCGGTTCTTCTAATCGCAAGCACAGACATGAATCATTACGAAAGCGATCTAATCACACGTGCAAAAGACCGCAAAGCAATCGATCGCATTCTAGAACTCGACCCGCGCGGCCTGCACGACACGGTGAGGTCAGAGGACATTACGATGTGTGGCGTCGCCGCGACGGTGGCAATGCTCGTCGCCATGCGCGATCTAGGTGCCACGCAAGCCGAACTAGTGCGCTACGCAACTTCGGGAGATGTCACTGGGGACCGCGAACAAGTAGTGGGTTACGCCGGCCTAGTCGTCCGCTAGACCGGCGTAACTTGTAATCCACAATTTAATTGACGGTTACGCTTAGAGTAGCAGTGTGCGTGGTGGTTCCGGCAGTTGCCGTGATCACGACCGGTTGATTTTGAACCGGTGTTGTTCCGCCACCTGAGCTGCTACCACCGCCTCCGCAAGCCGCGGCGCCCAGGAGGCAAATGACTGCCAATGCAGTCGCGACCGAGCTCCATCGATGTCGTTTCACTTGGAGAACTATCCATAGCATGCCGATCCACACCAAGCACAGTTCAAACACTTTCGGACCTGCATTGAGACCCGTTGGATGACGCACTGGCATCATTACACCGGCTTTGGTCGTCGTAATCGTAACTGTTGAACTTCCGCTCCCGGTCACAGAAGGGGGAGTAAAACTGCAAGAGCTCTCAGTTGGCAAATTTGAGCATGAAAACGTAACCGTTCCGTCGAAACCGTTCGTTGCATTTACTGAGACGGACGTCGTGCCAGAGCCGCCAGGGCTCGATATCGTGATTGAGGATGGACTAAACGCAAGGCTAAAGTTCGGTGAAGTGGAATCCGCACCCCAGTTATTAACCAAATTAGCGGCGTCCACGGATCCCAATCCCGTCGCCAGATCGTAGCCGGGACCCGCATTGTATCCCGTCAAAATTCCGTAGGTGTCCGATGAGACTGTTTTGTTACAGTTTGGGGAACCCCCGGTGCAGAGTACCGCGATGGTTCCGGTGGTGACGTCATGAAATGCTCCGGATTGCGAACTTGCCATCGGATACAGAACTGTGTTCGCATTTCCCTGAGCCTTGCCGGTTTTCTGGTTTACTAGAGCCATGATCGCTGCAAAAGTTGGAGTCGAACCGGAAGTGCCGCCGATCGGATAGAAATCGTTAAAATTGCTTCCGTTGCAATAATTTCCACCGGTCTGATCTGCAGCGCATATGACGTAGAAGTTGCCGTTGAATCCGTTACCGGCAAATAAGGAGACGTCAGGGATGTCGCGTTTCCCGTCGTTCGGGACCCCGGTCGCGATTTGCCAGGATGGCTTGGCGTAACCCCCGGAGCAACTTGCCGGAGTTTCGCCGTCGGAAGTCGTACAGTTGCTCACGCCGCCGCTGCCAGCTACGGTCCATTGTATCGAACCGAAGTCAACCGTATCGTTGCAATCAGATTCCTCGGTGGCGCTTCCTTGCAGCAGTTGCGTGCTGCTGCATGTGCTGTTCCAGGTAATTTCGGGAATGTAAGACTTGGCAGAAGCCAAAGTGCCTGAAGCGTTCGTGGAATTCCAATAAGTTAACGGATTGTTGAAGTCGTCGAAATCTGTGCCACCTACAGCTATATTAAACGGTGTAGAAGCTAATCCGCTGACCTGTAAGCCATTTTGAGCCGGGACAGCAGGCGGAGGCGAAGCGTTACCGAGTGTAATATCGCAAGCGGCTGATCCAGCGTCGCCAGTAGCAATAACCGCCGTTATTCCTTCTGATGCAGCCTGTTGCCATCTGGAGTTAATTATCCCGTTCTCGGTTGTACCAATTTGAAGCTCGCATAAGCCATAGCTTTCGCTCAATACCGTCGCGACAAGCGGGCTATGATCAACGGCGTACTGGGCCGATGTGTCCACTGATTGGGAAACAACGAACTGAAGTGTCGCCCCTTTCGCCACCGCCCCGGCCCATTCTAAGTCCAGATCGGATTCGGTTTCATCTCCCTCAACAATACCGGGATCTGTGCCGGCAAGGACCTTAACAGGAACGTTGGCCGGTAAACCAAACACGCTTCGGAAACTACTAATATCCTTCATATCGACGTCGCTCTGGCCAATAATGGCGATGTTTTGCCCAGTCCCGTCTATGCCCGCATTCCAGAGCGGAGTAACGTCGTATATAGTCGCAAAGTCCGTCGGACCCAAACTGTAACAATTGTTATCCTTGTTGCCATTGTACAGGTCACATCCACCCGCGAAAGTGTATAGCGGACTCGCGGTTCCGTGCCGGTGGAGTTTCTGGAACGCGCCACTCGGTACATCGGTTTCTTGTGAAAATTATGCAATGAAGCCACGCCCGTCACGAGTGACGTAAGAGCCGTCGGGATGGAAGGATCTGTCGCGTTCGCATAGTGTTGTTTGCCGTTCACAAGGTAATTGTGGATGACGGTGTGAAAAGCCTCTTGCACCTGGCCCACATTGCCGTCGAATTCGATCACCGTGCGGCCATTAGATACTTCGACAGATTGGAAGCCATGCGATTGGAGCCACGACGTAACGATCTGAATATCCTGATCCGACGGACCAAATTGCTTGCCGAACTCTACCGGCGTGAGCCACTTGTGAAAATTAGGCGAGGACTCATCGGTTTGCTCGGCCATCAACTTTTCGAGCGCAGCTTCTTGCGCGGGGCTGCGCTTGAGACCGAGCATCATCGTTTCCATTGTCTGGCTGGCCGCTGCCGCACCCTGGTCAAATTCGGGGCGCGCGAGCGGAAAGGTGTTGCCGTTCAATAAAGTTAGTTTGGTTTCGTCCACCGCTTGGGTGATGCGCGGTTGGGCATCACTATTTTGCGCGAAAGCTTGCAGCGCGGGGATCGAAAGAAAAGTAAGGAGCGCAGCACACTGGATAGCAAATAGGTTTTTTGGTCTCATTGGCTCGGTTAATTCAGATGCGAGATACGTCCATTCGGGATGCCGGACGTTGTGAACGACGGACAATTCCAGAATAGCGGTAAATTAGAAAAAGTGTCAACCTGTCCGCGGGAACAGCCGTTGACTTAGCGCGCACATAACCAAAGACTTATCTCGTCTTGAGCAATGACAAATTGTTTACAAGCGGTATTGGCAGCCCGTTCTAGTGCGAGGCTCGTATTTTTGCAGCGAGGTTGCGCGCGCGCTGGCGCGCTATGTCGATGAATTTACTGTCGGCAGCAACTTGATCGAGCGCGCCCAATAATCGCTCAGGCTCGGGGAAGAGCTTGTTGTTGTAATCCTGCTCGATTTGCTGCAGCACGTCGTTCACGCCCAACCGGTCGTAGCGCATGGTGCGCTCCAAGTCAGAAAGGTCGGTGGCCTGCCGCGCTAAACCCTCAAAGATCGCCATCAGTTGACTGGCGGAATCGTCGAGCGTGTAGTTGAACTTCACTTCGTGCGTCTCACTGCCCTTATCGTACCGAAAACTCTTTTCGCCCAGATTCGCAATCCGCCGATGGATGTCCAAATCCACGCCCTGAAAATTGTGTAATTTTGCGGCTAGCCCAAAAATTCTTTCCGCGAGCGCCGCGTTCACTTCAAAGGGCTGAGGGTTAGGTTCTTCGTCGAGCTGACGAATATCGAAGGTACCGTGGCCGCTCTGATTCAGCTTGATTTCGGCGAACTCGGGATAACTGGATTTAAAAATCTTTCGGTAAGTAATCGTAGCCGTATCAGAAGGCGCGACGATTGCCGATGGGGCGCCTTGGACCGCAGGCTTACGCGCAGGGAGAGGAGCGGCGGATCCGAGTAAACCAACAACGAACGCGAAGAGAACCCCACGAGCAAAGACTCGCGCACTATCATGGGAGAGTCGAATCATCGAAAGCGATGCTATCACGGTTGAAAGACGTGGGCGGCGCGGACCTGGTTGCGCGAACGAATTTGCGCGGAGCGAATCTTTGCGGGTGACGCGATCGCGCCGGGAGTCGCCGTCATGGCAACTTCCATTCGTTCGTGAGCTCGCGCAAGATGCGCATGGCAGAGCGCAACGGCCAGCGCATCGGCGGCATCCGCAGGCTCAGGAATTTCCTTCAGGCCCAGCGCGGAAGTCACCATCTGTTGCATTTGCTGTTTGGACGCAGCGCCATATCCCGCCACGCTGCATTTCACTTCTCGAGGCGAATAGCTGTGCGCGGGAATGGAAGCTTGCGCAGCCGCCAGCAGAACTACACCGCGCACCTCCGCCAGTTTCAGCGCGGTCTTGATATTCAGCGCGGTGAATACCGATTCGACCGCTACTGCGTCGGGCGCGAACTCTGCAACGAGTTTCGAAATGAGCGAATGAATTTCGTAGAGCCGCACGGCGAGTGTTGCGTGAGCGGGAAGTTTGAAGGAGCCGAATTGTATCAGCTGCGGCGTGGAACCAACGAACTCAATGATGCCGTAGCCGGTCGCCCCAGCCAGCGCTGGGTCGATTCCGAGCACACGCAATCCGCGTGCATTCGGTTTTAGTTTTTCAACAGGACGCGAGGCCATGACCGGCACAAGTGTACGTGCGGGTTTGAAACCAGCGGTAGTGTTTTTTCGCAATGCGCGACGCGAACGGAACTATCGAAGCAAACCTGGTTCTTTGCCTTACTGAACAAGCAACCGACGACGATGACGATGACGAATAAGGATGCCCCAAATGAGAGCGCCGACGTAGCTTATTCCCACTGTAAAACTGGCGCCGCACATATGTGTCTCAACTCTCTCGAGGTACTGCATGCGAAACAGTGCAATTCCACCGAGCGAAAGAGGCGCGACTGCACCGATGGGAATCGCTAAGGCGCGCAGGATGGCGTTGGCCTTAGGGTCGCGCAGAAGCCAAAGGGAAACACCTCTGCACATGACAAGAGAGAAGAGGGCGAAGCCGACGCTCAGCGTGACAGAACCCGAAAGATTGGAAGAGCAATCAGTCAGGCGCCAAGCAAGAAAATTTCCAATGACTGCGCTAAGAATTACAATTATTGACCACAGCCGGATGGATGCACTTAGAAAAGATTCGTCAGCTGACGCCGCCGGTGCCACGCCTTAGCTCGCTACGGCAGCCTGGATTTCCTTTTCGTCGATATCGAAGTTTGCGTAAACGTGTTGCACGTCGTCGTGATCTTCCAACGCTTCCATCATGCGGACCATCTGTTGGGCCTGTGCGCCGGTGAGCTTCACATAATTTTTCGGCACGAAGCCAACCTCCGCTGAAGAGGGCTTTATTCCCGCGGCAGTCAGGGCTTCACGGACTTTTTCCATCGCTTCTGGCGGAGTAGTTACTTCCCAAGCCGCTCCATCGTCGCGCAAATCTTCGGCGCCGGCGTCCAGCACGATGCCCATCATTTTGTCTTCGTCCGCGGCTTCTTTCGGAACTACGATGTCGCCTTTACGCTCGAACATCCAGCCCACTGCGCCGGTTTCCGCCATGTTCCCGCCGTTCTTCGAAAGCATATGGCGAATTTCGCTGACGATGCGATTGCGGTTGCTGGTCACCACTTGAACCAGAAGGCCAACGCCGCCCGGGCCGTAACCCTCGAATGTCACTTCGTCCAGGGTCTCGCCTTCCAGATTGCCGGCCCCGCGCTGAATCGCGCGCTCAATATTGTCGTTGGGCATATTTTCGCCCTTGGCCGTAAGAATGGCCGTGCGCAGGCGAGGATTTGTATCCGGATCAGCTCCACCGGTACGTGCAGCGATGGTCAATTCGCGGATTATCTTGGTGAAAACCTTGCCACGGCGGGCGTCCGTAGCAGCCTTCTTATGTTTAATTGTGGCCCATTTTGAATGTCCAGACATGGATAAACCTTTTTTAGGAAGTATGGCAGGAGCAGCAGTAGCTCTTGCCGAGACAGTGTAGCAGCAGCCCCTAAAACGGGCAAGCGAAGGCGGCCCTTGTTGTGGCCTTACGATTTAGAGATGCCCGGATTTAACTGGCTTGGTAGCGCGGCGGCAGCACGTCGTCGCGCCGGAGAGCAAAGTCGTCGAAGGTCGCGGCATACCCATGCCAGCCGGGTTCGTCCACTTCTTCTGCGCGGATGATGTGAGCTGCCGTGCACATTTGCACGCTTCCCTGGCCTTGAGGACGTTCAACCAGAGCGACTTCCAGCTCAATCGCGGTGCCGGGCTCAAATTTGCGCGGGGCTAGAAAATAAATACCGCTGGAGCTGATATTTCGGGTAACGAGCGTGACTGGAACGGGTTCTTCCGTTCCTCCCACTCGAATCAAGCGGAGCGGCAGCGAAAGCGAAGCGCGTGGCGCTCGGCGGCGTTCTGTTGCTACGCCGATGGCGTGCGTTGGAATGCGAGCGAAGCGGCGGGGCCCAGGTTTACCTAAGTCTGGTACCGACGTCGTCAAAGGCTGAGTATCAACTATTCGTAACGGCGATGCTGCCAACTGCTGTCTGTTCCTCTGCGGAGCAGCCCCCATAGCAGTCTCCCCCAAGCGTTACTGAACCCACCCCATGTGGAAATCGAATATGCGCGTCCTCTATTATGCCGTCAACGGGGGTACAGGCGAAAGTGTCTTATGATGTAACCCTCTCTGGGCAAGGGGCTTGGGGGCATCCGAAACCGATCTCGCCAAAATAGGCGAAAGCGCATTTCAATTTGGACGCAAGAATCGGATAGCGATTCGAAACGGGATTCGATAATTTGAATTCGGAACGTGGGTTCAAGAGCAACAGCTACTACACATGAAGAAGAATCGCATGCGAAAAGACACCGAACGCCCTAGAGCTGAGGCCTATTGGCAAGCTGTACAGTCGCGCGATCGCGGCGCCGATGGCGTTTTCGTTTACGCTGTGCGTTCCACGGGAATCTACTGTCGGCCATCTTGCGCTTCGCGCAAACCCCGACGGGAGCAAGTCGTCTTCTTCCCGGTGCCGGAAGCTGCTGAGCGAAAAGGGTTTCGAGCGTGCCAACGCTGCCGCCCGCGCGCTGCACAGCTTCACGATCCTCGGGCCGAGGCGGTCGAGCGTATTTGCCGCCGCATTGATTCGCAGATCCAAGCTGAATCTGAGGAGGACAGCAACAACAGTCTGACTCTTCACGCGCTGGGGGCAAGTGTAGGGTTGGGTCCGCATCAACTCGAACGCGCTTTCCGTCGAGTAATGGGTATAACTCCGCGGCAATATGCAGATGCCCAGCGCATGCGCCGGCTGAAATTTAGCTTGAAAAAAGGAGATGACGTGACTACCGCACTTTATGACGCAGGATATAGCTCGAGCAGCCGTTTATACGAACGTTCCCCTTCGCAGCTCGGCATGACGCCGGCAACGTATCGTCAGGGAGGCGCTGGGATGCAGATTCACTACACCATTGTCGATTCCCCGCTGGGGCGTTTACTGGTGGGCGCCACGGACCGCGGAATCAGCGCGCTTTACCTGGGAGAAACGGATGCCAGGTTGGAATCCGCACTGCGCAAGGAATATCCTCGCGCGGAAGTTGACAGCAATAGCGCAGGATCGAAGAGCCTGGGGGAATGGGTGAACAAAATTCTGGCGCATTTACGCGGAAAAGAACCTCACCTCGATTTGCCGACGGACGTGCAAGCCACCGCTTTCCGCCGCCGTGTCTGGGAAGAGCTGAAGCGGATCCCTTACGGCGCCACTCGGACGTACTCGCAGGTTGCGCGAGCCATTGGGCATCCGAAGGCTATCCGCGCAGTCGCCAGCGCTTGCGCTACAAATCCTGTTTCAGTCGTCGTTCCGTGCCACCGTGTGGTGCGCGCAGACGGAAACCTCGCCGGATACCGCTGGGGACTAGACCGCAAGCGTGCACTTCTTGAACAGGAATCAGCGGGGTTGAGACCGAAGGCGGCTAAAGGGGCGAAAGCTTGACCGCCAGTAAATCTCGTTGTTCCAGCGTGAATCAACCCTGTGGCCGGGCTTTTTCCGTATTCTTGGGCCAACGAGGCTTGAACTCTGATTCTCCGATTGAAGGATTGCGAATCATTTTCGAGTAGCGCACGGTGAAATAATCGCCTGAACCCGTTTCATTGAATTGCTGTTGAACTGGAAGCCAGGACGATTCATCGAACCAGATATGAATCTTGGAAATCTGATTGCGGACTTCGTTGGACTTCGGAGTTAGCTCCAGTTCGATGGTTTTCTTATCGTCCAACGACGGTTCGCCGAGCAGCGTGATGAGATAGCTTTTTTGAAGTTCTTTTCCGGATGTGCCGAAGCCTAGCAGTAGAAACTGATCAACCATCGTGCGGTTCTTGCCCAGGTTGTATTCCTCTACTCGATTCAGTCCCGGTGTATATACGTAAAGATTATCACCCGTGCGCAGGATGGTGCGCGCGTCAGGGACCTTCATTTGCAGCAGCATTTTGTCACCGCGCACAAGCAAATTGCCGGTTTCCGTCGAGTGGTCGTTCACAACCACGGTAACTTTCGTGCGCTCCACATCCGCTGAAAGGCTGCGAAATGTTTTCTGTTGCATGTCGAGCTGATGTAACACCGATTCCAGCGTCCACGGTCCATGGTTCTGACCCCAACCGCTTGTGCACACCATGCCTAAGGCCAATAAAACGAGCGTGATAATCCTGATCCGTTTCGCCTTCAAAGGTCCCCCACTGCTGCGCGTATTCCCAGCAAAACCGCGCAATAATAACACATTGCTTTAGATGCGCCCGCGTTTGGAGAAGTTCCGGTGTTCCAAAAGCCTGTGCCTGAATCGGTTACCTGAAGTCGGGCTGAACGGTAACGTCGTAATAGGCGATCGAACCATCGCCGGCGCGAACGAGGTCGATGCGCTTTACTTGGAAGGTGCGTTCCTTCAAATCGCCGACCGTGCGACTAAGAATGTAGTGAGTTTCGCGCTCCAGTTCGGGCGTAGGTTCTTTTGCGCGCTTCTGCGGTTGCAACATTGTCGCGTCCAAGCGGTAGGTGCGCGTTTGCGTGGCGCTGTCTTCGGAGAGAAGCTGAATGTCTGAGCTAGCCTGTGCAGTTGTCTGAGGCTGGTCGTGAAACAGGCTGCGCGGGGTGAGCAGAACAAAAAGAACAATGGCGATGACCATCAAGTCATAAGGCCAACTGCCGCGCTCAAAGGACCAGAAAACCGTCCGGACGATTCCTCGCCACACTTTGCGCATGTTAGTGAACTGTGGAACCGTCCACAACCTGGCCGTCGCGCATATGCAGCACACGATTTCCGTACGCGGCGGCATCGGGGTTGTGAGTGATCATCACGATGGTCTGTCCCAAATCCTTGTTCAACTCGCGCAGCAAGCCCAGCACGGCTTCCGAGCTTTTGGTGTCTAAATTTCCGGTGGGTTCATCGGCCAGAACAATCTTCGGCTCGCTAACGATTGCTCGCGCGAGAGCCACTCGCTGCTGCTCTCCCCCGGAAAGTTCGGAGGGCTTGTGCGTTAGCCGCTCGCTGAGGCCGAGAAGTTTGGCCACCACTTCAAAACGGTGGGGGTCGAAGCCGTTCCCGTGGATGTGTTGGGCCAGGGCAATATTGTGGTAAGCATCGAGCGTCGGAAGAAGATTAAATTTTTGGAATACGAACCCAACTTTGTGGCGTCGCAGGAGCGTGCGAGCCGCGTCGGTCATAGTCGTGAGATCATTGCCATCGAGAAGAACACGACCTCGGGTGGCCTGCGCCAAGCCGCCGATTACGTGCAACATGGTGGACTTGCCACAGCCGGACGGGCCCATGATGGAGACAAATTCACCGGGATAAACTTCCATATTGACGCCACGGAGAGCGGGAACCTCCACTTTGCCCGAACGATAAACTTTCCACAAAGCTTCTGTTTTGAGAATCGGTTCCAACGCTCGCTCCCGTGCGAGTGGCAACACTTCTGGGGACGCAAATATTCTAGTCGCGTTCGCCATTTCTTCCTAGTAAGTATGTCGATTGGGCGAATGTCATTTGTAGGGACAACTTATTCGTAGGCGAGAGCTTCTACGGGATCTTTGCGGCTGGCGATCCAGGCTGGATAGCAGGCACCCAAGAGGCCACCGAGAACCGCAATAGCGGAAGCGCGCAGAATCCAGTTCGCGGTGATCAATATGCTTAGCGCCGGGAAGAGGCGGATGAAAATGGTCCGCAACAAGAAGCTCAATCCTATGCCGACGGCCGCTCCAACGACGCACAGCAAGGTGGTTTCGCTCAGAATCACCCGAACGATGTATCCCTTGGAAGCGCCAAGCGATTTCAAAACGCCGATCTCGCGCGTGCGCTCGATCACGGTGGTGTACATGGAAAGAAAAATTACCAGAAATCCGATGACCACGGCGATGCCGATCATCACGCTGATAAACGCTCCGAGGCCCGGCAAATTCGAGGAGGTCATCAGCGAAATGAAGTCCTTCAGCGGGCGAACTTCGTAACGAGGGAGAAGCTGGCGCACCTCGTCCATCACAGCAGGAGTGTGGTCGGTGCGGTCGCACTTAATATAAAAGATGGAAGCTTTGTCGTGCGCTCCAGCCATTTCCTGCAGGGTCGATATGAAAACAAAAAGCCGGGCGCCTTTTCCGTGCTCCACGATTCCAGCCACATGAAAATCGTGGTCCAGAATGTGCATGGTCTGGCCGGTCTTCACCTTTTTGGCTTTCGCGTAGATGTCGTCGACCAAAATATCATTTGGATTTTGCAAATCGTGTCCCGAGTGAAATACGAATCCATTCGAGACCTGGCCGAAACTTAATGGATCAATCCCGAAAACTACATCCAGGCCGTTGACGGAATTAAACTGAACCAGGACCGGCGCGACGGCTTGCACATAATCCAGTTGTTTTAATTTATCGCCTATGGCAATGGGCATGGGCGCGCCACTGAAGGCCAAGAAGACAGAAGCAGAGGGTGGTTGAACCATGATGTCGGCGCCCACGCCTTCAACACGCTTGGCATTCTCCAAAAGCAAGCCACTGGTAAGACCTACCACCATAATGACCATGGCTACTTCCACTGCAACGGCGATCGCCGTGATCAAAGTACGAAGGGGCCGGTGCAGCACATTTTGCACGATCATGTATCGGATCATGGCTTGGGCGCCTCCGGAGTATTTTCGTCCGGATGTATCAGTTTAGTTCCCGCGGGCTGCGCAAGTACAAAGCGATCGGCGGAGATGGCTTCGTTCACCGTAAGCTTTTTGATTTCAATCTGGAGTTGGTAATCATCGCCGGGGCGGCTAATCGCAATTTGGTGCGGATAAGACAGGGTGGCCATCGCCAAGTCCGAGGATGTCGCGGTATTGGACGCTTGCGAGGCGTTGGGCGACGCGCCGACTGCAAGCCAGTTCGAATAGTGAACGTCTGAAACCACTTTCCCGCCGGAAGCAAAATTTTCCACCCTAGCTATTTGCAGGTTCGTGCGGTCGAACCAGATTTTGCGCGATATTTCCCAGTCGGATGAACCCGTAGCGCCGCCATTTGTTGCGTCCCCGCCGGATGTGGCGCGGATCGCCGTAAGGATGTAAAAGTGATCAGGGCCTTCGCTGGCTTCCTCAAACAAAACGGGCGCGCCAGCCGGAATCGGCTCCCACAGCAGCGCGTCAACCAGATGTTGCGGGCGCAGATTCTCGATAGGCTTGGATGCTTGTCTGGTCAAATTGTCCGGACCTTCGATAAATTCATTCTTGGACGGGATGTATATATCAAATTTTTCGCCGTCGCTGACCATGTCAAAAATATTCTTGGCTACCACCGGCGCTTGGCCTATCACTCGTATGTTCGCGGGCTTGGCCGCCAGGATGAATCCGTTGACCTCGTGATATTGCTCGATCACCCCGGAGTAAGCGGAGCCGGCGGTCAGTTTCATGCTGACCCCAGCATTCACAGAGGTGATGGATTGAGCTTGTAGATTGTAATGTCTCAGGAGCTCGTCCTTGCCGGCGGCGAGGAGCTTTGCGGGAGCGTTGCCCGGCTTGACGACCGTTTTCTGACTGACTGCGCAACCGCCGATCAGGGCAGTTAGCGAGGCGGCAGCTAGCAGGATGCCCAACTCAGGAGTTTTGAATGTGGTGAATTCCCGAACAGATCGGAGTAACAATTTAGCTTTGTCCTCGGGGCGAGCGAACGTGACTGAGGGACTTAGGGAGAGGAATGATGGGAGAAAATCCGCACCTGCGTTTTTGAGTTTTTTGGCGATTTGAGCGGATCGTCTCTGTGTGTTTTCTATAAGTTACAGGATGTTTGAATTCATGAATTTGGCGATTAAATTCCGACGATTGGAAGCTGAAAACTGCAGGATCGAAGGATGATTCAAGAAACCGATGCGCCGATGCGCCTGCCAAACCGACGTTGGAGGCGGACCCGATCGAGGGAGTGCCTATCCCCCGTTGAGTGCCACGAACACTATCTAATTTAGCCACGGGGAACGCTAGCACGCGCTCGGACGAAATTCAAGGAGTCGTGTGTGTGACGTACCAGTACCGATTTCACCGGTGCAGCGACTGATCCGCAAGCCTAATTGCGGACCGAGCGCATGGCGCTGTTTTCAGCTAAAACTAAACAGATAGGACTGGGGCTGGGGGTGGGGGCCAAAGCAGCGAAGCCAACGGTGGATATCTCCCGGCGAAAAAATAAATAGAATACGCCGGAAAAAAAACGATAACGGGCACCGATATCAACGAGAAAACGAACAGGAGAATCACCAGGACAGTGCACCCCAGAACAACTGCCAACCCAATGGTGTACAAGTTCCAACTCCATCCGGCCGCTTTCCCCGCAAGCACCGCAACAATTCCGACTCCGCCGACGGGAATGAGGAGCACGAACAGTGCGATTAGATCGACGATGATTACCGCAATGCCGGCTCCGATAGCGAGTACGATTTTCATCCCTATGTATCCGGCGTAGCCGCCCTTGTCCGCTTTGAGCCACGCCCATAACCTCCTCCAACCTTCCATGGCACCGATGTCTTCCAATGCCATTTGCGGTACGACAAAGTCCTTGGTCATCACATGGATCACGGCCGTAAAAGCAATGAGCACGAACAGTACAAGAAGTACAGCGATCCCGCCCAGCACCAGACCGAATACATGAACTCGAGGATGCGAAAACCAGCCGAGAGTCCAGACGCACGCCAACGGAACACCAACGACAAACATGAGCGCGGCGAAACTCGCGAGCATGAACAAAATCTGCCACCAAAAAAGACGGAGACCGGGAGGCTTCCGGCGAGCCCAACCCTGACGAATGTGGCAGTCCCTGGCAATAATGCTATCGAAGAGAATGAACCGCATCACGCTGCCGATGTAGGTGAAGAGCACCAGCAAGACCAGCGAGATCGCAATCACGGCAGCCACCACTCCGGCCAGCAACGCCGGGTGATTCGTTAGTTGCGCAGGCCAATTTCCCGCCAAGAAAGCTTGTTGCGATCCGCGGTGCTGAGTGTTCAATGGATAATTGACATGGCAGCTTCCGCCGGAACCTAACTCGCCCGCCAGAAGGCCGACCAGAGCCAGACGCCACCATTGGCCGAAGCGGAGTGGCCGCAGGAGCTGTTCCTTGGCGTGGCTGAAGGCGGGGTTTATGGCATCAGCGGCAGAGATGGGCAAACCGGCACCTCAGTTTTGCGGATTGCTCGACGGACAGTACTGCGAAGGCGGTTACATATCAATCAACTTTATCTTGACCCACCGTCGGCGGATTCGGTAGTAGTCTCCGCGCAGCAACGTCGAAAGCACGTCACCTGCCGCGCAGCAAGAGAATTACGTCGAGCAGAACAAGGACCGCCACGACCACTTCCAGCGCGAACATGCGGCGCTCGTTGAATTGCGCAACCATGAATTCGTAAAGTTCGCCTGCCGTTTTTAATTTTTCGGCGACCAAAGTTTTGTAATCGTTGACTCCGATTTTCGCCGAGCTCACGCCGTAAACGCGCGCGTAGTACGTGTCGCTGATGAATTTCACTGCGTATTCAGTTCGTTCAGCGAGGTCCATGATGTCCAAGCGGAGTCGATTCAAACGGCCAGCTCGCCGAGCCAGTCGCCAGCGAGACCAAAAGCTTTCGTGGCCTTCAAGCGAGCTATACACGTTAGAGAGCAGGTTGGTGAGTAGCTCGTCGTAGTAACGAAACTCCAGCAATTGAGTGTTCGCGTATTCCAGAAGATCGATCACCGCGGGCGTGGATTCAGGTTTGTCGTATACAAGGGCGGCGGCCCAGCCGACCACCACCAGATCGTTGGGATAGTAAGACAAAGCGGAGCGCACGATCTCCTCGCGCTCGGCGGTCGATAGCGGGATGAGTTCGCCACGGACGAGCTGTGTGATCAGATCGGCGTCGCATTGGAGCATTTCGGCGGCGTTCGCAGAGCGGCCGTCGGGGTGCCGCGCCGATTCAATGTCGATGACCAGGTAATCTTCATCCAGCCATTTTGGTGACGGCTTAATCAGGCATGAGCGGCAGCGATCCAAGCGGCTCCGCAACAATTGTTCCGCGGCTTCCTCCACTTCCGGCGCATTCATCCAGCGATAGGATTGCGGGGACAGGGCCTCGAAGTCACACTCAAAGCCAGTGGTCAGTTCAACGCTTACGACACCGAACCAGTAATACTTGAGGCGAGCGTCCAGTTTCTCGCCGGTGGGAAGCGCAACCGGGCCTGCGGATTCAACGATCGGGGCACGCTGTGCCTGAGCATATTCCGGGCTGCGGTGAGCGAAGCTGGGAGGTTGCGGAGCCGCCTCCGGACCGAGAATGCCGCGCAGACTCTCCATTTCAATGGCTTCGGCAACGTCATAGAAGCTGAGGATTCGGAAATAGCCTTGAACATTCATGCGCGGAATAGCGGCTCCAAAGCGGTTCGAAATTAGGAGTAACCATCGTACACCACGCCGCTTCGCCCGTCGCGGCGCCGACTTATCGGGTGCTGTATTTCACCTGGGACTTGTCTTTGTGGGACGGGGTTACATCCACTTCGGCGTTTAGTATTGGCACCAGGTAACTCGCAAAACGATGCCGGCGTCCAACGCAGCTTGAGAGGCTCGTCTGCAAGCTCGTATGGAAACCCCGATCTACGGCCGCTCGAGCGAGAAAAGCTTACTCGTGGGTGATTATGGTAGGGCGTACGGCAGGTTCGGAGCCACCTAGAGAAATCAGCAGACGACGAAGTTTTGCGCGGTCTTCCAGGTTAATGCCCATCATTTCGAAGCCGGCTTGTTGGGAGCGGACGAAGCGCACGACGGCTTGCATGCTGATGGAGCGCAGGCCGGCCGGAATTTTCAGAGTGGCTTCGGTGCCGACTGGAATTTGTATATCGCCGCTGAGCAAGCCGCCGTCCAGGCTAAGCACGCTAATGGCGGACGTGAATTTTCCGCGCGCGGAGGTGATAGTGGCTGGCACGGCGCGCGGCAGACGCACGCGGCGATAGCGGCGATGACGCACGAAATCTCTTTCCGGAATGGGATCGAGCGGAGCGAGAGCAATGACTTTTGTGTCTAAGCCTGAATTTGGGAGAAAGGCTTGCATCCATTCCGGGTCAAGTTTCATTAGCGCTTGGGCGGCGGCCATGCGGATCTCGTCGGGATAAGCCCAGCCAAAAGTTTTGCGCGATTCGACGAAGCGGCGCAGGTGGCCGGCGGCTGCGGGAGCGCGCATGCGTCCGAGAGCTTCGATCGCTTTCACGCGGAAATATTCAGAACCTTGCACCAGAATTTCTCCTTCGGCGATGCGGAGAAGTTTCGGCGCTGTTTCGGTGTCACCACACATTCCGATTTCGTCAAGAGCTAGAGGGACGATCATAGGGTCAAACAATTCAAGGCACTCGGTGAGTAATTTCCCACGCTCAGGCGCCCCGGCGATGGAGAGCTGACGAACGACCGCGTCTTGGAAGCTTCGAACGTTTTCTTTGAGGCGCTTGGGAAGCATATCTTCGAGAGCGAGCGGGTCCATGCGGCCCAAGAGGCCAACTACGGTGGCAGCCTTCGCCGGAACCTCATTTTTTAGGATTTCTTTCAAATGGCGGGCGCAGGGCGAGCCCACGGCTTTCGCGAGCGAGACGATGGCTTCCCGTTCAGTGCGGCGGGCAGAACGCGCTATACGAACGGCCAGATATTCAGAAGCCGACTGCGGTACGCGCATCAAGACGCCGACAAGGCCTTCGGGCATATGTTCGGCGGTAAGCGCTTCTTCGATAAATTCCGGAACGCGATTATCGATCCCGACGCGCGGACGCAGACTTTGTACCCAGCTGGGGCGCGATTCTTCGAGGTCGGCGAGCGAATCAAGCGATTGCTGCATGGCGCGATAGTAACGGCGCGTAGCGGATTCCTGACTGAGTCTCACGAAAGCCGCGCTCAACAAAGTTTGCAGCTCGGTATCTTTTTCGGCAGCCATCTGCTGGCCAATTTGCACCAGAGCATCTTGCAAGCGCTGGCTGGCGGCTTTGCTGAAAAGTTCGGCGAGCTGGCCGAGTCCGATGGCGGCTTTTTTGCGTGCTTCTGAATCTTTATTGCGGACGCAAGTAGCGTAGTGAAGAAGAATATCGCCCGCGGTATTGGCTTCACCGCGGCCTAGAAGCTCTTCCACATATTGCTGCACGTTGCGCGGCGGAATGCACCAGGCTTCGGTGGACAGCAGCACGTGCTTTTTTCCAGACTCCGGGACAGCGGCCCAGAACTGGCGATCGAGAACGTCGGCGTGCGACTCGATGGCTATTCCGGCGTTGGCCATTTTGTCTTCGCGCGAGCGCAAGAGTTTTCGGAGCGTGTTGAGCTCGCTACCCATGCGGTCGAGCATCTGACGCACGGCGTTGACCTGAACTTCGCCACGCTGGTAGCGATCGATGGCGAATTTAATGGCGAGATCTTCGGCGAGGCGAAGCAGCATGGCTTCGTCCACTTTTGCGGAAGGTGATTTTGCGGCGACCTGGGCGAGGGCTTGCCGCAAAGTAATTTGCGCATCCTGCGGGAGGCCAGCGAGTTTCAGCTGCAACGAATTTTTATCGAGCTGAGGGTTTTTTGAGTTTTGGACTTCGCCAAATTGGACGAGCAGTTTCAGCAAACTTTGGAGCTGCGCTTCTTCGAGGCGCGAAAAGGCCGCGGCAGCTCCGGGAATTTCAGCAGCACTGGCTAGAGCCGAAGCGGCTGCAGGATCTTCGTTTAATCCGGTGACGGTGCCAGAGCCAGGCACCAACAGGGCTTCCGTGTGTCCATCGGCGCCGTAGGATCTTCGGTAAGCGGAACCGCCGCCAGCTTCCGTGGCGGTGCCCTGATTAGCGGAGCCTCCTCCAGTTCCACGCGAGGCACCTTCGGCCGCGGCAATGAGCTGAATCATTTTTTCGGGGGAGCGGAACCACTCCTGGATCATATCGGCGTCAGCGCCAAGGGTTTTCGCGGTGAGAGTGGCGGCGACGCGCGCTTCGGAGAATCCGGCGTCTTCCGCGACGAAACGAATTTCATTGACGCGAATTCCAGAGGGAATCTTCTTTCCGAAATGCGCCTCGAGGCGCTCGGCAAGCGTGCCGGCGTTGGGACCGGCTTCCATGAAGGCTCTTACCAAGTTCAAAAACTCGGCTTGGCTCACGCCGGATGTAAAACCGATACTGGCCACACCGGAACTGGTGAGCAGATTGGCGAAGCTTCGTTCGGCCGGCGAGGAATCCAAAGGCACCCCATCAAGCAAGAGTTGAGTGCCGGAGGCCCCTAGTAGAAGGCCACCCTGTCCAGCAGCCTCGACAGCGTCCTGGAGTTCAGTCCAAGCGGAATCGAACTGGCGGGAGGAGCGAGAATGCTCCAAACCATAGAGCCGAGCGTACTTAAGCAGGATATTCAGACTCCGAATGAAGGCGCGAGCGTTCGGGATTCGGGGTTCGGTGGACACAGACGGTACATGAGGCAGGGTGGACATCGGCTGTTCTACAGACAGTGTACTAGGACGATTGTCTAGGGAAATGGTACGAACAGCCTATAGGAGTACAGGTGGAGCACACCGGCCACAAGGATAGGTACAGATTTTTTCGTGCCTCGAGCGACTGCATCTACTTTGGCCAATTTTGAGTGGATTGAGAGAAAGCGAAATTCGGGAAGGCGTCCGGCGGCTCGGCGAAATCATTAAATACCTTAGGAAGGCAGGCGGATTTCGACGTCCTGGCCCTCTAGAGCGGGTCGAGCGCGGCGAATCACTTCGCTGGCCCAGAGTTTCTCACTGAGAAAAACAAGCGAGCCGTCTTCAAATGCGCAGATTGCACAGAAAAAATACTTTGAGAAAGTGGTGTGATAGGCGTCCACGCCGCGACGGGCAAGCTCTCCCTCAAGCCCAGGATCACCTTCTGCGACGAGAGCTCCGGCGCGAGCGCCGAAAGTCTCATTCTGAAAACGGTCGAGGAGGGCTTGAAGCACGGGGAGCTCGGGCGCGGGAATCACGACGGAGTGCTTGTTGGGTTCACGGTATTTGATTTGATGAAGCTTGCAATACTCACGGACGCGGTCGAGGTGGCTAAAAAAATCGAGGGCCCAAACTTCGTCGGCTGCCGTAGCGCGCAGAACGCGGCTCCAAATTTTCGACGCATCGAGCCCGCGCACTGGTTCGCGATTTTCATCGGCTTCGGTTAGCTCCAGGCCGATGGCGCGAACATCTGAGCCCAAGTCGAGCGGCTCGACATCGAGAAGATACATCTAAACTTCCTCGTCAGACGGATGCGGAAAGCGCTTTTGAAAGTCGGGAGACCCCTTGCGGACTTCCAGCCAATCGAAAAACGCGTCGGGTGTTTCGAGCCAGATTCCAAACCAGTGCGCTATTTCCTCTTTTTCAGCGCGCTTGTTGGCATCCACTTTGTGATTGCGCGAGATCATTTCGGCGCGTCGGCGGCCAAGGCGCGCGACTTCTCGAACGCGTTCCGAAGCTTGATTGTCGGCTTCGAGCACAAACTTGCGAAGAAGCTCGTCGAGACGGACCAGACACATTTCCGCTTCGCCGAGCGTGGAGAAATGAAGCAGGTCGCTGAATTCCTCTTCGTAGCGGCCTTCGGTATCCGAGCGCGTGGACCACACCACCCGCATGCCTGCTTCTTCCAGAACACTGACGATGTAATCAGCAGAAGTTTTCCCTTTTTCACCGAGATGCACGATGAGCTTGCGCCTGATCTGCTCAATTTCGGCGGGAGTGTAACGAGGCTTCGCCAATTCCGCGGCTACTTCAAGAATTAATTTCTTCTTGGTGGGGGAGCCGCTCTCGGTATTCGGGCTGGGATTACTTTCGGTCAAGACGGACCTCGGTGTTTCGGCTTGGCGGGGTCGGCGCTGACGGTCTCACCGGCTAACAGATGGCGGTAGCGCGCGACGTTGCGATTGTGTTCAGCGAGAGTTTTCGCGAAAAAATGGCCGCCCTGATCGTTGGCGACGAAATACATGTAATCGGTTTGCGCGGGTTCCATCGCGGCGCGAATAGATGCTTCTCCCGGATTTGCGATGGGGCCAGGAGGCAGGCCGGGATGTTCGTAGGTGTTGTACAACGAATCGACGTGCAAATCAGCGGGACGGACATTTTTGGTGTGGTGGCCTTCCAGCTCCAGCGCGTACTGGACGGTTGGGTCACATTGCAGCGGCAGACCCTTGCGCAAACGGTTATAAAAAACTCCGGCGACCATGGGACGTTCTTCCGGCTTGGGAGTTTCGCGTTCGACTAGTGAGGCCAGGGTGACGATCTGGTAGAGCGTCAGGCCTTGCGGAAAATTAGTGGCTCCGGAAGGGTCCAACGATTCGAGTTCAGCGTGGAAATTCTGGACCATGCGCTTCGCAATCGAATCGCAGGTAGTGCGGCGATTAAATTGGTAGGTGGAAGGGAAGAGAAAACCCTCGAGGTTGGGTGAGTTTGGCGCAATATCGGCAATCAGAGCGGAGTTTTTGGCGGCATCTAGAAAACCTTCACGCGTGCAAACTCCCTGGCGATCGAGTTCTGCGGCCATTTCAAACATGTTCCACCCTTCGGGAATCGTTACGATGCGAGTGTAGATCTTGCCTCCGGCAATTTGCCAAAAGACTTCACGCGAATCAAGCGGACGGTCGAAGTAATACTCGCCCGCCTGCAGAGGCTTCCGAAAATGCCACATGCTGAAGAATTGAAACGCTAGCTCGCTGCGAATGACATCATCTTTTCGAAGTATGTGAGCAACAGCGAGACGCGAAGTGCCGTGTGGAATGTCCACAAAAACTTTTTCAGGGCGATGGCCGCGATACGGGCGGCTGATTTGCGAATCGAGCCAACCTGCGCCGGCCCCCAAGGCAGCAATGAGCAGAAGAGCAATGAGACCAAGTCTGCGCATTCGATATTAGGGCCTCTCCACGATGGGAACGGAGGAAGGCTCGACCACTTTTTTGTATTGGAGCTTGTGTTCGAGGTAATCACGCAAGAGAACAGCCGCGGCGACGTCGTCGAGCGGAGCTCGTTTTCGTCGCGACGAGGAATTCACTTCTGCCATAGTTTGGGCCGCCTCCCAGGTGGTCAGCCGTTCGTCAACGAGTTCCACTTCGATGCCGAGATCTTTGTGCAATCGCGCGGCGAAGAGCGCCGCTTCCTCCGCCATGGGGCTTGCGTCGCCCGTCATGTGCAAAGGATGGCCCACGAGGATACGCGCAACACTATGCTTCCTGCAAATTTCGCGCAAGCGCCGCAAATCGTTGCGCCGATTTGTGCGTGTAATCGTAATGAGCGGCTGCGCTGTGACGCCAAGTTCGTCGGAGAGCGCCAAGCCAATTCTCTTTCGGCCGTAGTCAATCGCCAAGATGCGGCGGGGCTCGGCAGTCGAAGGTGCGGACACACCGATATTCCGCGCGCGTTCGAGGTTCGTCATAATCCCATTATTATACGCGACGAATGGCCAAGCGCGGCAGTCGGCCCATCACACGCTTATACTCGAGGCGCAGAGTATGTCCCGGTTCGAGAGGGCAGTTCTAGGGTTGACGGCCGCGCTCGCTTTTTTCCCATAGAGGCCAGAAACCGGCATCTTTCAATTCTTTGTCGAGGCCGGTCTGCTGGAATAATTGTTCGATCTGCGGGCGGGTTTGGCGAGTGCCGATACGATCAGGGCGATCCGCCAGGGCGAAGGCGGTGATGGCGGCGACCGCGACGCTGCGCCTCAGTTCTCTGAAATCAACTTTGTCGTAGGTGTCAGATGCGGCGTGATAGTTCAGCATGTAATTGGCCGGCTCTTGATTTGATTCCAGCGTAGGGACGCCTTCTAGGATGAAATCGAAATTGTCGGTGTCCATACCCGCATCGAAGGTGAAATCCAAGGGGGTAAAAGTGTGGAGCGGCTGCAGGGCTTCGCGCACGGCTGGCTCGATATCCTTGCGGCCCCCGAGCGAGTAGCCGATTATGCGTCCCACGCCCGAATCAAAAATCACGGCAGCGACCATGTGATCGAGTTCTGCGCGATGGGCGTGTGCGTATGCAGCGGAACCTAGCATTCCTTGTTCTTCTCCAGTGAAAAAAGCAAAGCGGATTGAGCGGCGGGGAATCGTCCCGGAAGCGTGTATGACGCGAGCTGCGTCAATGAGCATGGCCACGTTGCAGCCGTCATCGAGCGCGCCGGTGCCCAAATCCCACGAATCCAGATGCGCCCCGAGCAAAACGAATTCCTCCGGCTTTTCGCGGCCGCGAATTTCTCCGATTACGTTTTCGGATTCCGTGGGACCACCGACATGGTTTGGCATATCGAGGTGCGCGCGGACTTTTTGTCCGGCGGAAAGAAAACGGGCGATGCGTTCCGCGTCTTCCCGCGCCACAATCGCTTGCGGCAACTTCTCGAGTTCGCCGTTGATGGATATATTATGGCGATAGAGCAGGAGATTGGGGCGCGTGGACATCCAGAATATTGCGGCTGCGCCAGCCTTCACGGCCCGATCAACAATTTCGTGGTCCAGCTCGTATTCCGTGATGAGGTCTTCCCAGGTGACCAACAGATTCGTGTGAATCAGCACGATTGCGCCGCTGGCGAGCGTGCCGGCTTTGGCAAAACCGTTTTCGCTGCCGTCTCCGACGTCGACAATGTCCGCGCTGATGCCTCCGGCCGGCGTAGCGGGCGACCACCCAATGGACACCATGCGAACCGGGAAAGACTCAGGCGACAGAATGTCGATGTGCGAGTTGCCTTCGCTCCAGCTAAGCGGGATGGTGAACTTTTCGGTGTGGACTTCGTCCACTCCGGCGTGGCGCAGCGCTTCGACGGCCCAGCCCGCTGCTCGGTCGGCCGCGGGCGACCCAGTGGGGCGGCCGCCGATGGAATCGGTAAGATAGCGTAAGTTTTCTTCTAGAGGTGAGGGACCGAGGGCGCTTTGAATCATCGCAGGAGCGAGGTCGTCGCAGGATTTTTCAACAGAGCAGGTGCCGGAGCCGGTGGGTACCTGGAGAGAAGAGGGATTTGTCGGGGGAAGCTGCGCGAATGCGCCAATCGGAGACAGGACTGTGAGCGGCAGGAGGGCTACGACGCGCAGAATTCTTTTCACGGGCAATTCCTTTCAGGATAAGAGCTGCCAAGACGGCGAGCAGAGTTTACCTCAGACTCCTGTCGCGCAGTATGCCGGCGTGCTGTGGCCGCGAAGCCACTGAGCTAGGCGACCGTCTCACCGCGAGCATTCACTCAATTGAAACAATATTTCGGAACATTTTGCTGCTTGTGAGCAGTTTCTACCTACGAAGAAAATTTCACCAGGTTCAGACGGCCTAATATGTGTCTCATTTTGAGTCATTTAACCTTTAGCGAGAGTGGCACACTAGCTGCCACGGCCGTGCTTCTATCCGCGTTTTGGTAGAACGGTTCTCAAGGCAGTTGGATCAGGGCGACCGTCATGAGAGCTGCCGTAAGTCCCGTATGCCATGGTAATAGAAACAAAATCTAAAGACTTCGCCGGATAGTCCTGGGGGAGCAGACGGGAAGGTCTTTGTGAAAAAAGTACGCGTATTTGGAAAGCCAGAGCAAGAAAAGAAACAAGATACGAATAAACCCGATTTCTTCGTCTTCTGTGAGGCAAGCACAGGAGTCGCCCAGTTCCGCACGGAATCGGCAGCTGATCCCGAGTCCACAGTGGAACGCGTGGCGGGGCTGCTGGCTATGCAGTGCCTGGTGAGAGGACAGAATCCGGCCGATTTTCAGGTGCTAGTACCGGCGGAGTCGGCACTAATGGGCCGCCTGGTGTCGCGAGCTGAGGAACTCTTACACGAAGGGCGATCAATTACATGTCCGGCGTCTTTGAGCCCGCGGCAAAAGGAAGTGCTGCATTCGGTGCTGTCAAACCGAGCGAACAAGGAAATTGCTTCCAAGCTGAATATCACGGTTCGCACGGTGAAGTTCCATATTTCGACGTTGCTGAGCAAGTTCGGTGTCGAGAGTCGTACCGAACTGGCGCGGCGGGCAGCAGGATTTGCAAGTCCCGTTTTACTGGAACCGGCAACAGCGGAGGACGATTCGGCGGGGCAATCGGGAAATCCGGGGCCGGTCGCGATAGCCCGCAAAACGCCGATTCCGATGACCAATAAGTCGCAGAGCGTCCGGTTTCCCGGACGTGCGCTGATGGCCTAGATGGTCCGGAAGGCTCGTAGAAATCCAGATCTCTAGCGGCCGAAGGAATAGTACTCGAAGCCGAGGGCTTTCATCTCCGCAGGGTTCAGGAAGTTTCTCGCATCAATCAGTAAGGGGCGAGCCATGTCGTTGTGAACCCGCTTCCAATCGAGGCGCTGGAATTCTGCCCACTCCGTTGCGAGCACGGCAGCATCCGCGTCTTTGAGCAGCTCGTAGGGATCCTTCGCGAACAATATTTCAGGAAGTAATTTGCGCGTTTTTTCCATAGCTTGAGGATCATAGGCACGTAAGTGCGCGCCTTCGGCCAAGAACCGCTTGGCGGCATCGACGGCCGGCGAAAAACGGATATCGTCGGTGTTTGGCTTAAAGGCCAGCCCGAGAAGCGCAATTTTTTTGCCTTTGAGCACCCAAAGAGCTTTGCGAGCCTTGGCGAGAAGCAAATCGATGCGTTGCTTATTGACCTTTTCAGCAGCCTTCAGCAAAGTGAAATCAATACCTACACGTTCTGCAAGTCGAACGAAGGCTTGAACGTCCTTGGGCAAGCAAAAGCCTCCGAAACCAAGTCCAGCTTGCAAAAACTGCGGGCCGATTCTCGGATCCATGCCTACCGCGGCAGTAACTTCCTGGACGTCGGCGCCGAGTTGGTCGCACATGTCCGCCAGAGAATTTGCGAAAGAGATTTTCAGCGCGAGAAACGAATTTGAGGCGTGCTTGATTAACTCCGCGCTATTCACGGTGGTGACGACAAAAGCGGGTGCGGGAGCATCAGGACACTTGCCGTCGTGCGCGGGGCAAGTAAATTTTTTTTCTAAAATGGGCGCGTAAATTTCGCGAAGTTTTTTGGCGGCCCCCTGTTCGTCCACGCCGATAACGATTCGATCCGGGTGAAGAAAATCGGTGACCGCGGTGCCTTCGCGAAGGAACTCCGGATTGGATGCCACGGTAAAATTTGCGCCGGTCTTACGACTGTAAACAGTGAGAGCGCGTTTTAGCTCCTGACCGGTCTGAGCTGGGACGGTACTTTTTTCCACTACTAATTTGGAGCTGCCGCCCTCGGTGGCGATCATGCGGGCGACGTTGTCGATGGCGCTTAGATCTGCGTCGCCATTATCCAATGGCGGAGTGCCGACGCAGATGAAGACAGTTTCGCTGGCCCGCACCGCTTCTCCGGCGTTGCTGGTGAAGTGCAGGCGGCCCTCGCGGATGTTTTTTTCGACCAGAGAATCCAGGTGCGGCTCGTAAATCGGCAGCTTTCCAGCGCGGAGGCTGACGATTTTGGATTCATCGTTGTCAGTGCAGGTGACCTGGTGCCCGATTTCCGCGAAGCAAGCTCCGGTTACGAGCCCAACGTATCCACAGCCAATTACCGAAATTCGCAAAATCCAGAACTCCTGTTCGAATTAAGTTTCTTATGAATTGGCACAAGCTCTCGACTATCTAAACTAGTGAAACAGCCCCGATACGAAAAGTCACGATATATGATGGATTCAATTCGCCTGAGTTACGAGCGAAGTCGTTTTTGGCACGCGCATGACCGGGCAGTTTGAATTTCGCCCTAGCCAGTAGCGTTCTTACGATACCACTCCACTGTTTGCCGCAACCCGTCCTCGAGCGAAATGGACGGCTCCCAGCCCAGCTGGCTCCGGATCTTTTCAGAATTTAAGGCGTAACGGCGGTCGTGGCCCGGCCTATCCGTGACATGCGAAATCAAGCTTTCTGGTTTGCCGATGATTTTAAGAAGATCGCGAGCCATGGTGAGATTGTCTTTCACGTCGGCACCACCAACATTATAAACGTGACCCAAGCGGCCACGCTCCAATACTGCAAGGATTGCGCGACTGTTGTCTTCGACATGAAGCCAGTTTCTTTCCTGCAAGCCGTCCCCGTATATCGGCAAAGGTGCGTCGGCGAATGCGCGGGCAATCATTAGAGGAAGAAGCTTTTCTATAAACTGACGCGGCCCATAGTTGTTGGAACAGCGCGCGATCAGTGCAGGGAAGCGGTAGGTTCGCACGAAAGACAGGACCAGAAGATCGGCGGCCGCTTTCGAGGCGGAATAAGGACTGCTGGGAGCGAGAGGAAAGGTTTCGTCCGAGAAAGAACCGGCCGGGATATCGCCGTACACTTCATCGCTTGATATGTGGACGAAACGCTGGATTTGGAATTTGCGAGCGGCTTGCAACAGGACCAGCGTGCCGGTGACGTTGGTTTGAATGGCGTCGGCAGGCTGAGCAATGCTGCGATCGACGTGAGATTCCGCTGCGAAGTGGACAACTGCGTCGCAGCCAGCCATGGCAGAATCCACGCCGACGACATCGCAGATATCGCCTTTAATAAAAACGTAATTGGGGCTGCCGGATACGCCGGCGAGATTTGCGAGGTTTCCAGCGTAGGTCAGCTTGTCAAAATTGACGACGGAGTATTCCCGGTTTAGGGAGAGAACCAGCCGAATAAAATTCGAGCCAACGAAGCCAGCACCACCGGTTACAAAGAGTTTCATTAAGCGCCCTGATGAGCCCGTACCGCAGCCGGTAATTCCTCGTCCGCGCGAATCCACAGAAATCCACCAACGACCAGTAAGGCGGAAAATAGGAAATTTGAGACAGAAAAGAACCGGCCGCTGACGCGCACGAGAATCAATTCGAGGAGAAGAGCAGGAGCAATGGAATATAGAGCGAGTGACAGAATGATCATGGCGTTCGACTGGATTCGTCGCTCGGCTGCTATCCCCAGAATAATGCCCGCCGGAAAAAAGACCAGGACACAGTAGATATCATTATAGCCTTCCAATTCGGACGGGCGGATTTTGCGCAAAAGCTTTGCCAACGCTGCACCGGGCCCCAGATGATACAGGCGCGTGCTCTTCTTTCCATCGATACAAAGGGAAAGATTCGCGCCATCGTAGGAATAAACGATGTTGCGCGGGTTGGAATCAGTGAAGACGTTTGGAACGTACCAGGCCAGAATGGCACGTTTCGCTGAAAGCGGACTTCGAAACCAGAAAACGAGATTTGCTTCGTCCTGCTTGACAGTTAGATCCGTGAACGAGGGCGAACGCGATATGGAAATAATCTGTCCTGTTCCAATATACGGCACAGCAGAATTACAGATTATATGGATTGCGAACTGACTGGATTTCTGAAAATCATCAATCAACCCGATGATAGGGGACCCGGAACGTACCCAGTATTCGCCGTTGAGAACGAGGGCATCTGTCGCCGCCGGCACTGGGGTCGTGGGCAACCATGACAGAGCGGGAAGAAATCCGTGGATATCGTTAAACCTCGACGAATTTTTGAATTCGTATTCCGCGCGCCAGGGAACAGGATACCGGCTAATTTGGCCGGATGATATTTGAAGCGCGGTGGAATCGCTGATAGCGCGGTCTGAAATTTGTAGTTTTTCGATCTCACCCTGCCAAGAGTTTTGACCTGTAGCGTCGTTGCCCAAGAACAACAAACAGTCTGCGTACCAATTGCTGAGGCGTGTCCGCGTCTGAAGCACCCCAGAAAGCGCAAACCAGGCCAAAAAATAAATAGGGAGCAGAACGGCAATGCGCCTGGGTGTGAGCCATGAGCGCAGAGAAACTTCGCGCTGAGAGAGAGAGCGAATGACGGCCGTGCCCAATAACTCAAAAAGAAAAAAGCCCACAACGGAACCGATGGAGTTAGTGAATACATCCTCCCAACCGGAATCGCGCATTGGAATATAGATCTGGGTAAATTCGATTGAATAGGAAAGGATGGCCCCCGCCGCCAGAGCAATTGAGAAAGTAGCCACCCGAGACATCTTGCGCTCACGTAACTTCTCAGCCAGTCCGAAGCCCAAGGGAACAAACAACAAAACGTTCAGAAATACGTCGAGAGGGCCTCCAGTCTTTGTTTCAGTACCCAATAAAAAAGGCGAGGTATGGCCCGGAAGCTTCGCGTGGAAATCGAAGCGGAAAGGCGAAAGCGTAAGAAAGAGAATTCCTGCAAGCGCTGCGATTAAAAAGCGGTTCGACCAGCTATCGTTTTGCGCTGGTGAACGAAAAGCGGCAGTATGAGTCGGCGTCGAGCTCAGAAGATGGATTCCTAGTCAGGCAATCGAAAGTTTAACATGATGACGGCATGGCCAGTTGTTCGCCGGGATGCCGCCTGCCAACTTTCAAGTTCTTCCAGACTGGAATGGCGAGGAAACGAAATAGTTCCGCTAAGTGGCTGAGTAAAAGAGGGTAAGCAGGCCTGTACTTTCCCTGGGACAGGGTATCTTTGTACCGAAGGACAGGCGAAGCCGCCTGCACTTCGTTGATTCTATTGACCAGTAGTTCCGTTCCGCCGGTGGTCCCTACACTGTGCGGGACATGAAATCCTCCGCGCGAAACTCAGCTGGGCAGTCTAAATCACGGAAGCTAACTAGACGGTTCTTGGACTCTATGCGCGGCGGACCGCTGCCTACCGTGGCGTTTCTCGCCGCATTTGTAGCGATCGTCGGACTGTCGGGTTGCGTTGGATACACGGGCGCCAAGACGGGCACAGGCAAGGCCGGAGTATTGTCGGGCAGTGTCGCAACCGTTGCTTTTGGAAACGTGGGAATGGGCAAGACTGCGACGCAGAGTTTGACGGTGACGAATACGGGAACAGCAGCCGTAAACGTATCATCCGCTTCGATTACAGGCGCAGGATACACAGTAGCTTCGGGGAGTCCCTCCGGTTCGCTCGCCGTGGGACAAAGCGTGACCGTGCAGATCGCGTTCGCGCCGCAAGCCACGGGCAGCGCGACTGGCAGTTTCACGGTTGCGAGCGACGCATCGAATTCACCTCTTTCGGTAGCATTGACGGGGACCGGCACGCAGCCCGGCCTGGCAAGCACGCCGGCATCGGTAAGTTTCGGCAACGTGGTCGTCGGAGCAACCGGGTCCGTGTCGGTGAACTTGTCTAACACTGGATCCGCGAGCGTCACAATCACCCAAGCAAGCGTGAGCGGCACGGGTTTTACCATGGTTGGATCGCCGACGGGACAGACAATTCAACCGGGTCAAAGCTTCAGTTTCACGGCGCAGTTTTTGCCAACAGCAGTTGGCAGTGCGACCGGAAGCATTTCGGTGGCTAGTAACGCGCCAAATTCTCCGATGACGATCGCGCTGACGGGCGCCGGCACGCAAGCCGGCTTGGCGAGTACGCCATCGTCTGTCACCTTTGGAAACGTGGCAGTCGGGACTAGCGGGTCTGCATCTGTAAGTTTGTCTAACAGCGGATCAGCAAGCGTGACGATCGGCCAAGTGAACGTGACCGGGACAGGCTTTACCGTGGTCGGATCGCCTGCAGGGCAGACGATTCAGCCGGGACAGAGCATCAGCTTTACGACAAAGTTCGCGCCAACATCGGCCGGCAATGCGACCGGAACGATTTCTGTAGCTAGCAATGCGCCTAACTCTCCGATGACCATCCCCCTAACCGGAGCAGGAACGCAGCCGGCCCTAGCAATTACGCCGGCATCGGTAAGTTTCGGCAATGTGGTCGTGGGGGCGACCGGGTCTGTTTCAGTGAACCTGTCTAACACCGGGTCCGCGAGTGTCACAATTAGCCAAGCAAGCGTGAGCGGCACCGGTTTTACCATGGTTGGATCTCCGACGGGACAGACGATTCAACCGGGTCAAAGCTTCAGTTTCACGGCGCAGTTCTTGCCAACAGCAGTTGGCAATGCAACCGGAAGCATTTCGGTGGCTAGCAACGCGCCAAATTCTCCGATGACGATCGCGCTGACGGGCACCGGCACGCAAGCCGGACTGGGAGTTTCTCCTACGGCGGTGAACTTCAAGGGAGTAGTTGTGGGCAGCAGCGGGACGGCTACGCTAAATCTATCAAACACCGGGACCGCAGCGGTAACAATCTCCCAGGCGAGCGTGAGCGGAATAGGTTTCACGATCAGTGGGTTGGCCACTGGCTTGACTTTACAACCGGGACAAAATTCGAGTTTTACCGCACAGTTTCAGCCGACATCGACTGGGAGTGCGAGCGGAAGCATCTCAGTCTCAAGCAACTCGCCCAACTCTCCGATTACCATTGCCTTGACTGGAACGGGGACCCAACCGGAGATTGGCGCGATTCCATCGAGCGCTCCTTTCGGAAATGTGACCGTGGGAAACACCAATTCGCAGACGATTACCCTGACCAATGGCGGAACGGCGAACCTGATAATTTCGCAGGGAAGTGTCACGGGCAACGGCTTCAAGATCACCGGGCTCAGCACTCCCCTGACGATACAACCCGGCGGTAACGCAACGTTTAATGCCAACTTCACGCCGACGAGCGCCGGGAAGGTTACCGGATCCATATCGTTAGCGAATGACGCGCCAAGCTCGCCCTATACGATTGCGCTGAGCGGAACTGGTGTAGCTGAAACCCAGTTATTGACTTTCAATGTGTCGGGTCTGAGTTTCGGGAATGTGAGCGTAGGGAGCAACAGCAGCCTGCCGGCGACTCTGACAAATACAGGAAATGGCAGCGTGATGATATCTTCTTCGAATGCGACCGGAGCGGGCTTCACGGTCAGCGGCGTTTCGTCGGGAGAAACTTTGAATCCGAACCAATCGATCCCGGTTACCGTTCAATTTGCCCCGAGCGCAGCGGGAACAGTTAGCGGAAACCTGACGATCGTGAGTAATGCCACAGATTCTCCTACCTCAATCCCACTAACCGGCACAGGAACCCAGCCGGCGGCGACGGTGGCATTGGGATGGACGGCCAGCACGTCCAGTGTGATCGGCTACAACGTTTACCGCGGAACGACGACCGGTGGGCCGTACTCCTCGAAGCTAACCTCCTCGCCGGTGACATCGACGCAATTCACCGATACTAGCGTGCAATCCGGACAGACTTACTATTATGTAGTCACGTCGGTTAATTCGAGCGAAGTGGAAAGCGCTTATTCCGGACAAGCTGTCGCGACGATTCCTTAAAGTCAGGACGACTTGGCAGGTTGGAAGATAAGAAAGCCATAGCCAAAGCAGTGCGGGAAATATTCATCGTCCAATAAGTCCGAAAAGATAATGTTCTTTGGCGGACAGGGCTACCCCCTGTCCTCCCCCGTGTACCCCTGGCCAGTAGTTTCCTGCAAGTTCCTTCCCGCAGAATGCTCCTCGATATGAATGGTGTTTTCACATCAGAGGCGCGCACTCGATGTTGATACTGCTGGGAATTCGCGGGGCCAGGGTCGCGAGGTTTGTTGTCACGGTTCTGGCATTCCTGGGATTGTTCGGGACTTCCGCGTGCGTAGCACCTTCAGCAAACGCAAACGAGGAAGCCGCGAAGGGAAAAGTCGTCATTACGCCCAACGCTATCAGCTTTGGAAGTGTGGGAGTTGGATCGAGCGCGAGCCAAACGGTAATAGTAAGCAATCGCGGCGGGAAATATGTGACGGTAACGAATGTTTCCCCCACGGGGACGGGATTTAGCGTTTCGGGTTTTTCGGGTCCAAAAATACTGAAAACTGGCGAGACTATAAAGCTTACCGTGGACTTCAAACCGAAATCCGCAGGTGAACAAAGCGGAAGCATTTCGGTGACGATCTCACAGGAACAGGCGCCGGTAACAGCCAAGTTAAGCGGAACGGGATCGACGAGCAAGTTAAGCATGACGCCCTCCGCAGTCGATTTCGGGAAAGTGAGCGTGGGAAACCCGGTGACTCAGACGTTGAAGTTGACGAACGAGGGCAGCGATAGCGTGTCGATTAAATCGGCAAGCGTAAGTGGCACGGGATTCAGCATGTCTGGGCTAACTACTCCACGGACGCTGACTCCCAAAGAATCCGTGACTTTTACCGCGAAGTTCGATCCAAAGAGCGCCGGTATCGACAAGGGAACGATTTCGGTTACAGCAGGCGGCGGCACGGAAATAATCGATTTGAGCGGACTGGCAGTTTCTTCCAAAATCGGCCTAAGTGCGAGCGCGACCAGTATCACGTTTGGAAACGTGAAAGTGGGAAACACAGTTACGCAAACGGTGACCCTGAAGAGCACGGGGAATTCGAGCGTGGATATTTCGGATGTTTCTGTTAGCGGAAGCGGCTACACGTTCAGCGGAATAACATCGCACACGGTGCTGGACCCGGGTCAGAGCGCGGTCCTGAAAGTGAGTTTTGACCCCAAGTCGACGGGAAGTTTGCCCGGAACAGTGACGATCTCCAGCAATGCTCCCAATCCACAAATGAAAATCGGTCTTTCCGGTGATGGAACATCCGGCGAGCAACCATCCGTGGATCTGAAGTGGGATAAAAGCACGTCTTCGGGGGTTGTGGGATATTACGTTTATCGAAGCCTGAATTCAGGCAAGACCTATTCAATCCTAAATTCGCAGCCGGATTCGGGCACAAGTTACACGGACGATAGCGTGGCGAGCGGCCAATCGTACGTTTACGTAGTGACGTCTGTTAATTCCAGCGGCGTTCAAAGCGCGTACTCCACTCCGACTGAAGTAAATATTCCGGCAAACTAACAGGCTGAAGCTCTGTCAGCGCGCCGTCTGTCGCGTTCGCGCGGCTCCTGCTGCACGCGCCTTGAAAATGGTTTCCCCGTATCTCACTTTTCGAGGGCGAAGCCAAGGCATACCCCTGAAAAAGAGGAGTCTCAGGACTCCAACAATCCGGTTGATTACTGAGTAACGGGCGCGTATAAAATTCTTATCCCCAGCCCCAAAACGGGAACCCGACCAGACCGAACGAGGAACCACCCATGTCCTTCAGCCCAAACCAATCTTTTAAATTTTTTACTCTAATGACGTTGTTCTCTCTGGCTTTTCTCGGGACCGCTCGGGGAGACACCGGCGCATCCGCCAGCGCATCGTGCACTTTGGACTGGTCGGCTGCGACCTTTTCTTCTCCAGCAACCGCCAGCGGTGGACCTAACCCCTACGCCGAACTCGCACAAGCGTATGGCTTTTATCTACCTACCAACCAATTCTCTTTTAACGAGGCGAAAGCCCCCGGTTGGACCGCTATCTCCGCCACCGACAATTTCGCACCAGGCACTTCCGCTACCGCCTTAGTTAACAGCACTCAATTGACCAGTTCGGCCACTAACACAGGCGATTTTCAGAACAATGCTCAAATTGAACAAACGGGATTCGTGAAAAGTAAGAACGGAACGGTAACCATCACTGTGCCTTACTCGTTGAATGTAGTTATGACCAACAGTTCCACGGGCCCCTGCTGTTACAGCGCGATCGATCAGGTGATCATCGAGCTGTTCAACGCAGCAGGAAACACTCTAGAAGGAACCGCCAGCGTAACCTACACCGATTCGTTCGGCGCTGTAGCCGATTACAGCAAAAACGGCGTGCTGACATTAACAGTCAACGATCTCCCCGCTGGCAAGTATTGGTTTGATTTTCTCGCGGACAGCCAAACAATTTTCGTTCCGGAGCCAGGGCTCCCGCTCATGCTTTGCGCCAGCATGCTGGGCTTCGTCGCCTTGGCTGTGCGTAGACGTGTTGCGTAGAAGTCGCATTGCTCTTCCTTGACGTCCTGCTTTCCGTCTTCGTGACAGGCGTCTGCAATGCGTATCTAAACCTTTTGAGAGTTCAGAACTCGCGGAGAATCTTTAACATCCGCCGAAGCGGTTCGGCGGCCCCCCACAGCAACTGGTCCCCTACCGTAAACGCCCCCAGAAATTCTGCTCCGAGTTTCAATTTATGAATGCGGCCGACCGGCACATTCATCGTGCCGGAAACGGCAGCAGGAGTGAGGCAACGGGTGGTGGATTCCTTATCGTTGGGAATCAATCGCACCCAGGGATTACTGCTTGCCAAAATCTGTTCGATATCGCTGAGCGGCACGTCTTTCGTTAGTTTGATGCAAAGACCCTGACTGTGGCAGCGCATGGTTCCCACGCGCACGCAGATACCATCGATGGGAACCTGCGGTTGCAAACCCATGATCTTGTTGGTTTCGGCCATGCCTTTCCATTCTTCGCGAGTTTGTCCACCGGGCATTTCGCGATCGACCCACGGGATCAAACTAGCCGCGAGAGGAGCGCCCAATTCTTTTGTGGGCAAGTTGGAGGCACGTTGGGCTTGGGTTATCAAGCGATCAACTTCCAGAGCGTTTTCAGAAGGTGTGGCGCGATTCGGTTCGCTGATAAATTCCATCTGCTTGACGAGTTCCAATATTTTCGCGGCACCAGCGCCGGAAGCGGCCTGATAAGTCATCGTGCTGACCCATTCGACTAGGCGGCCTTTGAGAAGTCCGCCGATGGCCATCAACATCAAACTTACGGTGCAATTTCCGCCTGCGAAAGTGCGGAGACCACGAGCCAGGCCGTCTTGGATTACGTCGGCGTTTACGGGATCGAGAACGATCACGGCTTCGTCGTTCATACGCAAGGTGGAAGCCGCATCGATCCAAAAACCTTTCCAACCGGCGGCGCGCAGAGGACCGTAGATTTCTGCGGTGTACTCGCCACCCTGGCAACTGATCAGGACGTCGCAGGTAGCAAGTTCACGGATATCCTTCGCATCTTTGAGCGAGCTGGTGCCGGATTCTTCGGGGGCGGCGCCCGCGATGTTGGACGTGGAAAAAAAGACTGGCTCTAAACCGGCAAAATCGTTTTCTTCACGCATTCTCTGCATGAGAACGCTGCCGACCATGCCTCGCCATCCGATAAATCCTACGCTCGGTGTTGCTAAGTTGAGTCGCACGGTATGGTTGATTATGCCATTGCTCAAGGGATTTTCGCGGGGAGTGCTAGCGAACGTGTTCGTCGAGCTGGAGTTCGCGATGAACAATGGTAAGCGCTAGCTTGACGTCTTGCTGCGCCACGACGAAAGAAATATTGCTCCCTGAAGAAGGTTGAGCTATTCCGAAGACTTTTAGGGTATCGCGGTAGAGAGCCGCGGTTATACGCTCAACGATGTCGCCCGCATTGCGCAAGTTCCGGCCAACGAGGGTAATGACTGCAACCGACGGATGTAGGGTGATGTGTTTCAATTTTTCGTGCTCCAAATCGTGCGCGAATTCGCCGCGAAGGGCGTCGAATGCTGATTCGGCATGATTGGATGAAACAACGATGCATATCGCGCTTTTCGAAGAAGACGATTGCGGCACGAGGCGAACCTGAAACGGAATCGCCGCTGCGATCGCAAGCGTGCGACGCAAAGTATCCGGGACTTCCAAAACGCTGGAAGCACGCACTGTGATCAAGGCGGAATCGCAAATGGCCGTGACTGCTCTAACACCCGCTGCGTTTGAAGAACCGTCAGGCGTGATTTTCGTTCCGGGGCGATCGGGAGCAAATGTGTTGCGAATTGAAAGCGGGATTCCACTTTGCATCAGCGCGTGTAAGGTTTTCGGGTGCAGAACTTTGGCTCCCAATTTTGCGAGATCAGAAGCCTCACGGTAAGACATTTCAAGTATAGAGGATGCGGAAGGGACCAGGCGGGGATCGCTGGTGAGAATGCCGTCAACGTCGGTCCATAGAGTTACCTCATCGGCATCCAGGGCGGCGCCCATGATAGTGCCGGAGTAATCGGAACTATTGCGGCCTAGAGTCGTTCGTACTCCGTCCACAGTGGCAGCGACAAAGCCGGTAACCACTGGGATGATTCCCTGCATCAAGAGCGGCCGCAGACGGGCTTCGCATCGTTCACGCGTGAGGTCCATGTACGGCTCGGCGGAGCCATAGCAAGAATCTGTAACGATTAGTTCAGTAGCCTCAATCGCCTGGCTTCGCAATCCTCGCTCTTCCAGTGCGGCAGCCACGAGCGGAGCTGAAAGGCGTTCACCCAAACCGGAAATCGAATCGCACATACGCGGAGTTAGCTTGCGTTGACGGAGAATTTCCCGGCAGACGCTCTCAGCGTCTCGAATTAGTTCATCGATTCCGTGAGCGATTTTTTCTCGCTTCTCGGCTGCATGGATTAACGCAGTCGCCGCGGATTCATGACGCTGGCGCACTTCCTGAAAAATTGCGGTGACCCGATGTTGATTGCCCGCCTCCGATTCGGTGGCGGATTCGATCAAAAGATCTGTAACACCACGCATGGCCGAGACGACGACTACTACATCGCTGTCTAATACGGCGTTTTTGATGATCTCGGCTACTTTCGTAATGCAAGCTGCGTCGTTGACTGAGCTTCCGCCAAACTTCATGACTTGTAGCGTCTTGTGCGCGTTTGCGCGGGGACTGCCCGAGACCAAGTGGGGCTGCAAGACGCGGGCGGGATAACGGTCTGAGGTAGCTACCGACGCCTTCACTCGTTCGGCACGATCTCTTAATGGATTTGTGATATGTCTCATATGCGAGGTTGGCGCGCCATCGAAAGAGCTTGGACGCGACTTTGTTGTGAATACCAGGCGGCCTGCTTTCGACGGGAGCGAACGCAGGCGCGGATCAACTCTGGTTTATCCCAAGGAACGTCGTGATAGGCCGATTGCAAAAACGGACTGGCCGGATCTCTGATCCATTCTTGCGGGAACAGTGCAATGGTGTTTTCCTCGGTGACCTTCGGGGATGGCGAGACCGGCTGACCCGATATGGCCGAGAACAGGGCGGCGGGAATATCGCGCCCCGGTCCCAGTGTGAGATGCGCGACTTGCGTCAATCGCGGATTAATCTCGATGAGGTAAGCGTTCTCTGTTTGCGTCTCGAGCATGAAATCGAATCCATGCAAACCGGAAAGGTTCAAGCGACGCGCCATTTTTTCGGCGGCTGAGGACATTTCGGCATTATCGATCAAGCGAAGGACAGTGGCCGGTCCGGACGAAACAGTCTTATTGATCACTTCAAAATGGAGACTAGCCAGCACCTCGCCTTTCCAGCAAACGACCGAGGTGGTGGCTTCGCGTCCCGCTACAAAGGCTTGCGCATTTACAACAGAACGGCGGCGCAGCAGCGAGGGCCAGACCAGCGTTCTGTCTTGATCGAGCAAAGCTCGTTTGACGGCGCGTGCGAGAAGTGGCGGAGCTTGCAAGAACCGCAGAGCGCGTTTCGCTTCCTCGAAAGTGCGAGCGACTCTGACACCGTCGCCGCCGGAAGAACCATCAGCTTTCAGGACCACGGGGAGATCTGTCTGCGCGAGCCATTTTTTCAGATCGTCGTAGTCACGAATTATTTCGGTCCTTGGAACGCGGACGCCTTGCTCCTGAGCCAGTTGAATAAATTTGGTTCTGGCGTACAAGACCGGGAAATTTTCAGCGGCTCCAAGCGAACGCTGGATCAGCGCGCACGACGGTTTGTCTGCGTTACCCTTGCGGCGTTCGCGGTCATATAACAGGTGCAAGTGCTGAGTGGCGCGGTCGTCTCCTGGGACAATTAAATCGGGCTTGGCGGCAGAGATTGCGTCCTCAAATGAGGTCAGAGGATCGAGGCCTTTGTATTTATATGTTTTGCGTATCGCGTCGGTGCCGGCGAGTGGATGATTAGAAGGGCATACGGCGTCGACTACACACCCGGCGTTTTCTAGAGCAACAGCCAATCGGGCCGTTGGAATCCAGCGAGTCGTTGTTGCAATGAGGACTAACGGCTTCACCTAGCGGGGCCTCCCAAATCTAAAACCCCAATCGAACTGACTCGATGCTGACGGGGGCGCTGAATCTGGAAAATGGTACGACGGTTTTGAAACGCAATCTTTCGACCAAACCGGCTCGCCGATAAATGGTCCGACGCGATAGATACCGTATTGAAAACAAGCTAGTTACGAGGATTCCAGAGGCTGTTAAGTAGTACTAGACAGAAGCAGGCGGAAATACTTTCTCTTTGTGGCAAATTCATTCCTAGAAATCCCCTTCCTCACCAGCTCGTATCCCAAGCGGGCTAAAACATCATGGCCGGTCGTTAGGTTTCTGTGATTTATCCGTTTTATCTGATTTCTCCATCCACAAAAACACCGGCAAAAGAATGAACAAAGCGATGAGGAAGAAAACAAATCCGCCTTGCCTGTGAAGCCTTCCGTACAAAAAACCGGGATCCACGTAAACGCTGAGCAAGGTGAGGGTGGTGATGCGGATACCATTTTTTACGACGGATAAGAGAAGGCCTAAAAGAACGAAAACGAATTTCTTCCAGGTGGTACGAAGGTACAAATGTGCCGCGAGAAGGCAGGTTATAAAAAGTGCGATGCTGGAGCGAATGCTGCTGCATTCCTTGGCAACTTCAATCGTTACTCCTGGTACAGAGAGCAGGAATCCGTGTCGCGAGACGGGCGTGCCGACCAGTTGGAAAATCAGGTAGGAAATCTCAGTGGAGCCTGACTGAAGGGCATAAATCGCGCGGTCCAAAATCACATCTGGCAGCGGAACCATTAACAGGAGAAATAGCAGGGGAAACGCGGCCGCGCGCAAGGCGGCAAAACCGTAACAGAGTAAGAATCCTGCAATCCAGACCAGTACCACGCACAGGGTTTCCAGGGAAAGCTGCCAATTCCCCGTTTGTGGAAATGAGCTTCGATTAACCAGCCAGTAAAAGACTAAACCCAGCAGCGCCAGGCTGGCTCCCGGGACTATACTCGTGCGAGTGATGGAAAATATTCTTTGTCTTCCCAGGTAGAGCAGGAAAAAAGAGATGATGGGAATGAGAACGATGTGCGAACTGGAATCGCTGCTGGCCAGCGAATACCGAATTACGGCGCTGAGGGTTTTATAGAAGGCGAGACTGGAAACTACGACATAAACGACAAACATAGCGTGCCTTCGAGAATTCCCGGCAAGCGCATGCGTCGCAGTCGTGGAAATGACCATGAGGCCCCTAAGAGAGTTATTCTATCCGGTCTCGGTTCCAGCTAAGTGAAGTTAGAAGCGAGTGTTGTCACAAAAGAAATCCGTGGAGGCTTCAGAGTATGGATCCGGCGAATTCTTCGGTGCGTAATATTTCCGATACGGCGCGCTGGGTTGCTTATTTCCGCGCGCTTGAGACGCAACGCCCGGATGCATTGTTCCGCGATCCCTTCGCTGAACGGCTGGCAGGGGAGCGGGGGTTCCAGATCGCGAGCACCCTGGCGCAGGGGAACAAACACGAGTGGGCCTGGGTGGCGCGCACATACTTGTTCGATCAGTTTATTTCCCGCGAAATTCAGAAAGGCACGGACTTAGTGGTGAATCTCGCAGCGGGCTTGGACGCGCGGCCGTACCGTATGGATCTCTCTTCAACATTGCAATGGGTGGAAGTAGATTTTCCGGATATCGTCTCTTACAAAGAAGAGATCCTCGAAAACGAAAAGCCAAAATGTGAACTTGAACGGATCAGTCTTGATTTGTCGGATGCGCCGGGGCGCCGCGCCCTATTCAAGCAACTGAACGGCCGGGCGAAAAAAATTACAGTCGTGAGCGAAGGCTTGCTAATTTATTTTTCCGCGGACGAGGTTGCGTCTTTAGCACGCGACCTCGCGCTCGGAGATCACTTCCAAAGCTGGATCATCGATCTCGCATCGCCGGGACAGCTCAAATTAATGCAACGGTCAACCGGAAAACAGCTTAGCGAGGCAAACGCCGCGTTCAAGTTCGGACCGCCGGAAGGTGCGAACTTCTTCGTGCCCTTCGGGTGGAAGCCGGTGAACATTCAGGGATTTTTGAAGACCGCGGCCCAATTGGGCCGCGCGCCTCAAGAGCTACTTTCGCTATTGCCGGAGCCAAAAGGACCCTGGGTGAACTATCCATGGACTGGAGTCTGCCTGCTCCAAAGAGGCTGAGCGGTGCCGCTTAGCATGGGCTACCGCTCTCCTCACCCTTCCGAATTGTCCTAAGTGAGAAGTCGCGAGGGGAAAACCATTTCCGTCGCCGCCTTCCCGAGTTCGTGTACGATGATGATTCCTAAAGACTTAGCGGAACTCAGCTCAGGCAGTTAGATTGCATTTTAATCCCCAGGGCCATGCCTCTGAGGCTACAGGTTTGCATACAGCATCTAGACAGAAGGCTAAATTCGGGCCAGTATCGAAGATGGTCTTTTTACCGGATTTAGAGAGCTAATCAGCCGAGACGACCGGAGGAGCTTCAATCCAGTGCTAGAAACTACAATTATTGGCGCAGGTCCTTACGGGCTTTCCATCGCCGCACATTTCCGACGGCGCGGTATCCCATTTCGCATTTTTGGGCGTCCCATGGATAGCTGGGTGGCGCACATGCCCAAAGGCATGATGCTCAAATCGGATGGGTTCGCGTCGAACATCTATGATCCCGATAGCAAATTTACTTTAAGGCAATTTTGCGCGGAGCGCGGAGTTGAGTATGCCGACATGGGAACTCCTGTTCGCCTGGAGACTTTTGGCGATTACGGACTCGCTTTCCGCGACCGCATGGTTCCGGAGCTTGAAGATAAAATGGTTGTCGATATCAAGCGCGTAGCGGATGGCTTCCTTTTGCGACTGGACGATGGAGCAGAGGTGAAATCCAGGCGTGTGGTGCTCGCGGTGGGGATCACGCATTTTGAATATATAGCCGAGAACCTGGCGAATCTTCCCGCTGAGCTCCTGTCGCACAGCTACCAGCATCACGATATTTCACAGTTCAAGGGGCGAAGCGTGGTTGTAGTGGGCGCGGGTTCTTCTGCCATCGATCTGGCTGGATTGTTGCGCGACGCTGGAGCGGATGTACAACTGGTCGCTCGTGCCACGGCGCTGAGATTTCATACCGGGCCGAAAAAAGGCAAGCCCCGTTCCTGGTGGCAGAAAATACGGCACCCGGATTCGGGACTCGGACCTGGCCTGCGGTCGCGCTTCTTTGCCAATGGCGCCGCCTTATTTCATTATTTACCGGAAAGTGTGCGCATCCATTTCGTTCGAACGACGCTTGGGCCGTCGGCGGGATGGTTTGTGAAAGACAAAGTTATGGGACGAGTGCCTCTGGTACTTGGGCATTCAGTAGAACGAGCCGAAGTGGAGAACGGCAAGGTGCGTTTGCACCTGCGCGGATTGGACGGCTCCAAGCGCGAGATTGTGACCGAACACGTGATTGCGGCGACCGGATACAGAGTCAATGTGGAACGGCTCGCGTTCCTCGATTCAGGGACTCGGTCGAAGCTCAAATGTGTGAACGGCACGCCGGTATTGTCATCCAATTTTGAATCGTCCGTTCCGGGCCTTTATTTCGTTGGAATTGCAGCGGCAAACAGTTTCGGGCCGGTGATGCGCTTTGCATTTGGTGCCGGTTTCGCCGCGAAACGAATCACGCAGGCTATTGTAAAATCGCTCGCACGAAAACCAGCGTCCGTTCCAGCATCCGGCGTTGCAACCATCACGGAATAACGCATGAAGCGAGAAACCATCGCACTCCACGTAGGCTACGATGGTGATCCCACCACCAAAGCTGTGGCTGTGCCGATTTATCAGACTGTCGCGTTTGAATTTGACGACGCGGCGCATGGCGCAGCGCTCTTCAACCTGGAAGTCCAGGGCAACATCTACACTCGCATCGGCAATCCTACTAACACAGTGCTGGAAAAGCGAGTAGCCGCGCTGGAAGGCGGCGTGGAAGCGCTGAGCGTCAGCTCGGGAATGGCGGCGATTCATTACTCGCTCATCAACATCGCTGAGATGGGCCACAACATTGTTTCAACCCCACAGCTTTATGGAGCCACCTACACTCTGCTTGCACATATTTTGCCGAAGCAAGGAATCGCGGGAAAGTTTGCTGAAAGCGATCATCCAGACGCAGTTGAAAAACTGATCGACGAAAATACGAGAGCGGTTTTCTGCGAAAGTGTTGGCAATCCAGCGGGAAACGTCGCAGATATCGAAGGACTGGCGCGCGTGGCGCACAAACATGGCGTGCCGTTGATCGTTGACAACACCGTGGCCACACCCATTTTGTTGCGGCCGATTGAGCATGGCGCGGACGTA
Organism: uncultured Acidobacteriota bacterium; assembly: GCA_963838475.1. GTDB lineage: Bacteria > Acidobacteriota > Terriglobia > Acidiferrales > UBA7541 > Palsa-295. The sequence goes on along the minus strand of CAWIRJ010000001.1, from coordinate 737,877 downwards.
GTGCTGCACTCCATGACGAAATTCATGGGAGGGCATGGGACCACACTGGGCGGAATGATCGTTGATAGCGGGAAGTTTCCGTGGCGCGATCATCCGAAACGATACTATATGTTGAACGTCCCGGAAATTGCCTATCACGGGGTAGTTTACACCGAACATTATGGAGCGGCTGCGTATGTGGCGCGCTGCCGTACCGTTGCACAACGCAACACGGGCTCCACACTTTCACCGTTCAACGGTTTCTTGTTGTTGCAGGGGATTGAGACTATGGCATTGCGCGTCGAGCGGCACGTGGAAAACGCCCGCAAAGTGGCTGACTTTCTGCGTAATCACAGCCGGGTGGCTTGGGTGAATTATGCCGGATTTCCGGATAGCCCGCTCTATCCGATGGCGCATAGGTATCTGGGCTCGAAGTTCTGTTCGCTTCTGACTTTCGGTGTGAAGGGCGGATTTGAGAAGGGCGTAAAATGTTTCGATGCGCTGCGTTTGTTCAAGCGCATGGTGAACATGGGCGACGCGAAATCGCTGGCTTGCCATCCTGCGTCCACTACCCATCGTCAACTTACGCCGGAAGAGCAGTTGAAAGCGGGTGTCACGCCGGAAATGCTGCGGCTGAGTGTGGGCATCGAACATATTGACGACATCATCGCTGACCTGGCACAAGCGCTAGAGAAGGCTGCCTAGGAAGTCGGACGGACTCGAACTGCTGCGGGCCTCGGAGTTAGGAAATGCCGATCGCAATTGACGGAGGACGCGTTCCCAAGCTTCTGGCGCTGAGAAACCGTCCGCGCTCCGAGCGACTAACCAGCAAGTATGGCGAACACGTCCGGATCGCATTGATTAACAACATGCCGGACGCAGCGCTGGAAGACACCGAAATTCAATTCTACGAGCTTCTCCACGCGTCTGCCGGCGACATTCCGATATCACTAAAACTCTTCTCTCTGCCGGAACTCCCTCGAAGCGATGCCGGGCAACGTCATTTGAACAATTTTTATTTTGATATCAATGAACTTTTGAACGGCCGATTTGACGGCGCGATCATGACCGGTACCGAACCGCGACAACAGAATTTGCGCGACGAACCGTATTGGCCGGTTTTGACTAAGGTGTTGGATTGGGCCGAAACCAATACGGCGTCCACAGTTTTATCGTGCCTGGCGGCTCATGCTGGAGTTCTCTACAGCGACGGCATTCCGCGCCACCGGCTTGATGACAAACAATTCGGTGTGTTCGAATACAAAAAAGTTCGCGACCACGCGTTGACGGTGGGCGGCGAGAATACGATCCGAATTCCCCATTCCCGATGGAACGAAGTCCGAGCGGATGCGCTGGAATCCCACGGCTACGAAATCCTGGTCCAATCGGCGCAAGCGGGCGTTGATTTATTTGTGAAGAAAAAAAGGGACAGTTTGTTCGTACACTTTCAGGGGCACCCTGAATATGGAACGCGGACTTTGTTGAAAGAATATCGCAGGGACATCAAAAGATTTCTACGGGGAGAGAGAGAAACATATCCCAATATGCCGGCCGGATATTTCGACGCAGCGGCGGCTAAACTTCTTTCAAACTTTCGAGACAAGGTCAGGGCGAATCCGCGTGAGGAATTATTGGCTGATTTTCCTGAGACTGCTGTCACGAGCGGGCTGCAAGAGACTTGGCAGTCGTCTGCCGCGTCCGTGTACAGAAAGTGGCTGCAGTATTTGGTTTCGAGGAGAACTGAGTCCTCGCTCTCGTCCATGACTCCGGCCGTACGCGGATAGGATTCGCTGCATCGTCCGTTTTTCCCGGCTCAAAGCTCCAAACCCCGCTAGGCAGCAGTTTGCGGCCAACTGGTATGATATGGGCTCATGACTGATATGCAGCCATCCGAACTGTTGAAATCCCTGCCGGAAAATATCAGCGATGTGATTAAGCCATGGGCCGAGCGTTCGCCTGAACGACTGGCTGTGGTGGAAGCATCCGGGTCGTTGACTTACGGCCAACTGGAAATTGCAGTCGACGAAACGCGATCCTGGTTACGGCAATTGGGAGTCCGGCCTGGTGATCGAGTCTTGTTAGTCTGCGAGAACTGCCGTGCGTTCGTTGCGATTTTTATGGCATTGGCGCGGATGGATGCTTGGCCAGTGCTCGCAAACGCGCGACTCTCGGCTCGAGAGATAGACGATATCCGAGATCACTGTAGCGCCCGGCGTGTGATCTATATGGCAAGCGTCCCTCCACATGCTGCGCAACATGCGAAGCGGCATGGCGCGGCGATTGAAGAACGAGCAGGGCTAGGTTCGATCGGTGTGGGCCAGCTGAATGAAAAAGTCGAGGCCGAGCCGATAGCGGAAAACAGTGTCGATCGAATAGCCGCGCTAATTTATACCTCCGGCACCACCGGGCTTCCGAAAGGTGTCGTCCTGACGCACAGAAATTTGCTATTCATCGCGACGGTGTCGGCCCAGATACGTTCACTTACTCCTGAGGATCGGCTGTACGGTGTTCTGCCCATGTCCCACGCTGTGGGGCTTTCGGTGGTCTTGCTGGGAACATTATTGAGCGGGGCTACACTTTATCTGTCGCCACGGTTTGATCCGGTCGCCGCACTTGCGGCGTTGGAACGCGACCGGCTGACAATCGTGTTGGGCGTGCCGGCTATGTTTGCGCTGCTAGTGGATTATGCAAAAGCGAAGAAACTGTCGGGACCATTGAAATTTCCCGCGCTTCGCATCATTTCTTCTTCCGGCGCACCGCTACAGCCCGCGGTGAAATCAGCAGTCGAGAGCCTATTCGGAATGCCGCTGCACAATGGTTACGGGGTGACGGAATGCTCGCCCACGATTGCTCAAGCCAGAGTCGATGAGCCTCGCAACGATCTATCGGTGGGACGCGTGCTTCCCGGAGTTGAGATAAAGCTGATGGATCCGGCCGGACAGAGCGTGGAACACGGAGAAGTGGGCGAACTATGGGTGCGTGGGCCGAACGTCGCGAAAGGTTACTATCGCGCCCCGGAGGAAACTGCGGCTGCCATCAATTCTGAAGGATGGTTCAATACGCGCGATCTTGCGCGCGTGGAAGCAGGGCATCTTTTCATCGTTGGACGAACGAAGGAACTGATCGTTCGATTTGGAATGAATGTTTATCCCGCGGAAATTGAAGCAGTGCTGAATACTCACGCGGCAGTGGTCAATTCTGCGGTGATAGGCCGAAACGTGCAGGGAGCCGAAGGCGGCGAGGAGGTTATCGCCTTCGTGCAATTATTGCCGGGTTCGTCCGCTTCGATTGCCGAGTTGGCAGATCATGCGGCAAAGAACCTGGCTCCTTATAAACGGCCGTCACAAATTCTGCTCCTCCGCGAACTGCCACTAACTCCAACCGGCAAAGTTCGGAAAGACGAGCTCAGCAAAAGCGACATCGCCGGTTCCTGAGTCTGGCGTACGATAATATGTCTCGATAGTGAGCTGTGAACCTGGAGGATTCACTCACCGGCTTTAGCGCACGGCACACGGGTTCGCGACCTAGCTACCCTTCTCTACCTGCACCGCCGTACCGTAAACCAGCACCTCGGTCACCCCTTGCATCAATTCGTTGGAGTCGTATCGCACTCCGATCACCGCGTTCGCCCCACGAGCGACCGCGTGTTGCATCATCAACTCCAGCGCTTGCTCGCGCGTCGTCTCGCACATTTCTTCAAACAACGTGATATTCCCGCCAACCAGTGTCTCCAGTGACGCGCCGAGCGTCCCGAGAATGCTGCGCGACCGCACCGTAATTCCCCGTACCAAGCCCATCGACCGCGCCACCCGATATCCGGGAAGCTCAAACGCCGTCGTAATCATGTTCTCATTCACGCGAACGTCCATTATTCCCCCTTGTCATCCCAATTTTGTTCGACCGGCTATCGTCGCTCGCTTCTAACGCGCATTCTTTCTCCTCGCCAATTTCCCTCGCACGATAACGCGTCCGCAGCAGCTTACTTGCTCGACCCTCCGAGTCCAATTCGTTCCTGTGCGCCGCGGTGCTAAACGATAACTTCTGAGCCCAAGAAGGCCTTGTGCGCGGAATCACCTTAGGCGTATGGTTTAATCAATGTTCATTCGCAAAATGGTCGGTCTGGTTCTCGCAGGTGTGCTGTTTTGCGCGACCGGAAGCCCTGGCTCGGTTTGTGATCTATATTGCAACACCGCGCCCCAAAGCCACTCGCATTCCGACATGCCGAGTCATCATCACGACGCGCATCACAATATGTCCAACTGCCAGGATTGCACGAATCACGGAGTTCAGTTCTCCATGAATGATCCGAGCTGCCACCACATCGACCAAGCTCAACTGCTCGACAAATCTCCGTCTCGCGTCACTCCTTCTAGCTCGATTTGGCAAGCAGCCGGTCTTTACGCCGTAAGCGAACCTCCGTCTCGCGTCAACCAATCCAGCCCAACATTTAATAAATCGCTTGCTCCCAGGCAAAGCAGCGCTTCCGCGACACTGACACGGTCTCTCCGTATCTAGAATCTCCCACAATCCCAACTGACGTTTCCTATGCCATGGGCTGAATGCAAACCGTGCGTCCGTGACGCAGCGTCTGTCTAAGTCACCGACCTGGCGATAAGCAACACCAATTCACTTTTTCGAAATTAGCCTTTCCAGTTTGAAGGGAGAAGAACATGAGCAGCAGACGCGGATTTTTGCAGAATTTTCTAGCCGGCGCTGGCCTCTTCGCTTCCACCAAGATATTGTCCGCTAACGAACTAAATCCGTCTTCAGCGAGGCAGCGAACTCAGCCGAAAGGAAGGCCGAAGAGCGAGGCGGCGCAGCACGGAATTCCAATTCCAGTCCAAACCCCCGACATCCCCGATCTTCCATTCCGCCTCGACGGCAACGTCAAAGAATTCCATCTAATCGCCGAGCCGGTAAAACAGGAAATCGTCCCCGGCCAAGTCGTCGATCTTTGGGGTTACAACGGCAGCGCTCCCGGCCCCACCATCCAAATCACACAGGGCGACCGCGTCCGCATCATCGTTGACAATCACCTCCCCGAACCCACCGCGATGCACTGGCATGGTTTTGAAGTGCCCTACGACATGGATGGCTCCCCCGGCGCAAGCCAAGACCCCATCGCGCCCGGCGGCCGCTTCGTTTACGAGTTCACGCTGAACCAGCAAGGGACTTACTTCTACCACTCGCACATGGCTATGCAGGAAATGATGGGGATGATCGGCGCGTTCATCATGCATCCCAAAGAAGCCTTCAGCCCTCATGTCGACCAGGACTTTGCGGTCACCATGCAGGAATACGCCATCCTCCCGAATAGCAATGTTCCAAATTCCATGAATATGGAGTTCAACTGGCTTACCTTCAACGGAAAATCCGGCCCCGCCACTACTCCACTAATCGTGCGTCATGGCGAACGCGTCCGCATCCGCCTGATCAACCTGGGAATGGACCACCATCCGATCCACCTTCACGGTCATCAATTTGTCGTCACCGGCACCGAAGGCGGCCGCCAGCCCGAATCCACCTGGGGCCCCGGCAATACTGTGCTCGTCGGCGTCGCACAATCGCGCGACGTGGAATTCGTCGCCAACAATCCCGGCGACTGGATGCTCCACTGCCATCTCCCTCACCACATGATGAACCAGATGTCCTCCAGCGTCGGCCCTATGTCGCGTCGCGCAACGATGTTGCCGGCCGGTGAAGGGATGGAGCAGGGCATGGGTATGCCGGGTGGCGGAAACGCTACCTCGCCGGAAAACGGACCAAGTCTCGGCCGAGGAATGGGCGGCGGCTCCGCAGCCGAAAAAGCCACAACAAATTCTCCGCTCAATTCCGCGAGCCCGATGCAACACCAGCACACGCCCGGTACTCAGACGCCCACGCCTGACGTCAGCAAGGATGCAAATTCCGTTCCCGGCTTCCCTCAAGACGCTTTCATGGAAGGCCCCATGATGGCCATGGACGCGATGGTCGACAAGCCGGAAAACTACGGTCTCCGCGCAGGCTGGAGCGGTTTTATGGGCGGCATGATGACCTTCGTCCGCGTCCTCCCTCCCGATCAGTACGACCACATCATGCAGCTTCGCCAAAAACGAGACGCTGGCAAGCCAACTCAGCAGATACCCGCAATGGAGCACACTAATGAATAACTCACGACTCATTCTCGCAGTCTGCAGTTTTCTGTTTTTGTTCGTTGCCTATGGACACGCACAAACGCCAGCGGCAGACTCCGCTCAAAAAACAATAACTCTCGAAGAACTGCAACAAATGGCCTTGCAGCAAAATCCCACCTTCGCGCAAGCCGCCGCCAACATTCGCGCTGCCCAAGGACGCAAACAACAATCCGGCCTGTACCCCAATCCCACCGTCGGCTACCAAGGCGAACAAATCCGCGGCGGCTCTTTCCGAGGAGGCGAGCAAGGCTTCTTCGTCCAACAAAACATCGTGCTCGCCGGGAAACTTGGCCTGAATCAAAACATTTTCGAGCAAGAAAAACAACAGGCGGAAACCGAAGCCGACGAGCAAAAGTTGCGAGTCGTCACCAACGTCAAAATGTCGTTCATTCAAGCCTTGGCCGCGCAGCAAACGCTCGAACTCCGCCAAAATCTCGGCAAGCTCGCCGACGACGCGGTTGAAACTTCCCGTCAGCTAGCCAACATCGGCCAGGCCGATGCGCCCGATGTTCTGGAAGCGGAAGTCGAAGCGCAGCAAGCCGATCTCGCCGTCGTTATGGCTCAACAGAATCAGCAACGCGCGTGGAAAGAACTAGCCACCGTCGTGGGCAATCCCCATCTTCCTTTTATGCGTTTGGAAGGAAATCTCGAGGACACGCCTGCAATCGACGCCGACGCTCTCGTCGAAAAACTCGTCAACGACAGTCCAGCCGTAAAAATCGCCGAGCTGGGCGTGAAGAAAGCCGAAGCCGCTCTCGTGCGCGCGAGACGCGAAACCATTCCCGACTTGCAAGTGCGTGCAGGCATGGAGCAGAACTTCGAGTTGCTTGACGCCACCGGCCGCTCCGTCGGCCTGCAAGGCTTCGCCGACGTGGGCGTCCAGATTCCCATCTTCAATCGCAACCAAGGCAGCGTCGCTACCTCGAAAGCAGACGTGGAGCGCGCCCAGCGCGAAGTCGAACGCGTGAAGCTGGCTCTCCGCGAACGCGCCGCCACCACGGTCCAGAACTACGCCTATTCGCAAACCGCCGCTGAGCGTTACAAAAATGAAATGATCCCGCGCGCCCAAAAAGCTTATGAGATGTACGCCAAAAAATATCGCGAGATGGCTGCCGCCTACCCTCAAGTGCTCATCGCACAACGCACCCTCATGCAACTCCAGGTCGCCTACCTGAATTCGCTGGAAAGTTTCGCGGCAAACTCCGTGGCCCTCCAGTCCTACTTGCTCACCGACGGCCTGGAAGCTCCCTCCCAGCCCGGAGAAATCGACCGGCCCATACGCGAAATGAACGTCCCCTTCCAACAATCCCCATCTTCGAGAGAAAGATAATGTGGGGAGTCTCCTGGGGATTCGGCAGTCCCGGACGGTGCTAAGGCCGCGCTTGCCGAGCGCCTTCAGGCGACGCGACTTCCCGTGAAGCAAGCACCGCGATTTATTCAGGGGTCCAATTCGGATGGCTGGTGAAAATTCCGTTCACGTAGCCCATTTTGTAAACGATGAAGATGCCGAAGGCCAGGCTAAGCAGCCCGGAGCCCAGCGCGAGGACATGGTTCAGTCGCGCGAATCGCTGCTGCGAATATTTGAACGGCATGGCGATCGCCGCGGTGATCAGCATCATTCCGGCGATGGTTCCCACGCCGAACACCAGCAGATAGGCGATGGCCCAGCGCGCGTCACGAATGGTGGTGAGCACCAACAACGCCACCGCAGCCGAGCCTGCAAGCCCATGGACCAATCCCACCGCCAGCGGACGCACCGCTTGGTACAAGCCCAGCTGGCCGAAAACGCGGTCCATCCGTCCGACGGGCGTGGCTTCGGGCGCGTGGCCATGCCGTTCCGGATCGTGTCCATGCACATGGCTGTGAATGAAATCGCCATGGACGTGCGGATGCGCATGCGAGTGAGTATGCGGATGTGCAGGATCCGCGGCGGGCGTGAACGTCTCGGTCACCCAGCGCGTGAATCCGGTAAGGTTCAAAATTCCCAGCAGGATCAACATCAACCCAACCGACAGTTCCATGGTGAGTCCGAGCCGCGGCGGAATCACCACTCCGAAAAGAATGATCGCCGAGCCCACCAGAAAAATCGTGATGGTATGCCCCAGTCCCCACAGCACTCCGATCAAAGCCGCGTGACGTATGCTGCGCTGGCGGCTAACAATCGTGGAGACGGCGATCACATGGTCCGGGTCGGTGGCATGCCGCATCCCCAGGAAAAATCCGAGCGCGATAATAGAGAGTAGAGTAATCATTGTTTAAGTCAGATTGCAGCGAGCGCCGCGCGTTACACCCACCAGAGCGCAACACGCGGGATTTTAACCCCGCCTTTACCCGCCCATGAAACTAAATGAGGAGAATCGACATCAAATTTTTGCTGGGACGAGCGAGCCAGCAGAGCAGTTTTAAGGGCTCCAATACAAAGGAAAGAGGGGCTTATCAGGCCGCCGGGCGGACGAAGTCCTATGCAGGCTATACCTGTAAGCGAGTTTATTACCAAACTCCCCGCCAGCCAAGCCCATGACTCAAAACTTATTTTCTCTTACGCGCCGTGTACTCTTGACGTCTCCCCGGAAATCTGTAAACTGCGATTTTCTATGGCAACGCTAGCTAATCCGCTGGAAGAGAGGCTGCAGGATTTTCAGTTCCCGCAGCGCGAGGCCGCCTTTTTTTACGGCCTTTTCCTGCGCGGGCATTCCGCCGACGAGTTGCGCAAAGACATCCAGGTCCCCGCCGCCGTCCTCGCCAAGTGGGACAAAGAAACCGTCCGCGAGCCGCAACTCCGTCCGATACTCGAAACGATAGTTCGCTACCGCCAGCACGTGCTCGCAATTTTTGAAAACTTAATCTGCCACGACGCCGCCACGCAAAAACTTCAGTAGCCCGCGAGGTTCCCAAAGTTTAGAATCAGGCCGCTATCGAATCCGACTCCCATCCATCTAAACACACATATTCCGGCAAGTTCAGAAGGGAGAAATAAATGAGCGGTGTGCGAGTTCTGGTTGGCACGCGCAAGGGCGCGTTCATCCTGTCTGCTGACGGCAAGCGTGAGCGCTGGAATGTGAGCGGCCCATACTTCCCGGGCTGGGAGATCTATCATGTGAAAGCATCGCCGGCGGACCCCAACCGGCTGTATGCCTCACAGTCCACCGGCTGGTTTGGGCAACTGATCCAGCGCTCCAACGACGGAGGCGAGTCGTGGGAGCCGGTAGGAAACAAATTTGCATATGACGGAATCCCCGGCACGCACCAGTGGTATGACGGCACGCCGCATCCGTGGGAGTTCAAACGCGTGTGGCATATCGAACCGTCGCTGACGGATCCAGATACGATTTACGCCGGAGTGGAAGATGCGGCGCTGTTCCGCTCAACCGATGGCGCAAAAAGCTGGCATGAGCTTCCCGGACTGCGCGAGCATGGCACGGGCTCTTCGTGGCAACCTGGGGCGGGTGGTTTGTGCTTGCACACGATTATTCTGGATCCGAGCAATCCCGAGCGAATGTACATAGCGATCTCGGCTGCTGGCGCGTTTCGCACGGACGACGGCGCAAAAACCTGGAAGCCGATCAATCATGGGCTGCGCTCTCAACATATTCCCGACCCGGACGCCGAAGTGGGGCACTGCGTTCACCACGTCGCGATGCACGGCGCACGTCCGGAAGTTTTGTACATGCAAAAGCATTGGGACGTGATGCGTAGCGACAATGCGGGCGATTCGTGGCAGGAGGTGAGCGGAAATTTGCCGACTGATTTTGGATTCGTGATCGACGTCCACGCACACGAACCGGAGACGATTTACGTGGTGCCGATCAAGAGTGATTCGGAACACTTTCCGCCGGATGGAAAACTGCGCGTGTACCGGAGCCGCGCCGGTGGGAACGAATGGGAAGCGTTGACCAAAGGTCTCCCGCAACGCGATTGTTATGTCAACGTGCTGCGGGATGCAATGGCGGTGGACACGCTCGATTCGTGCGGCGTTTATTTTGGGACTACCGGAGGCCAAGTGTATGCCTCGCCTGACGCGGGAGAAAATTGGGCGCCCATCGTACGCGATCTTCCGGCTGTACTCTCCGTGGAAGTTCAGACCCTCCCATGATTCTGGTTGTATTGCCGGCGCATTTGCGGACGCTCGCACAAGTTAGCGGCGATGTGCAGCTGGAAATTCGAGGTGATGCCACACAGCGCGTTGTCCTTGATGCACTGGAGTCGCGTTATCCGATGCTGCGTGGCACGATTCGAGACCAAGTCACGTTAGAACGCCGGCCCTTTTTGAGGTTTTTCGCCTGCGAAGAGGATTTGTCATTTGCTTCGCCGGACGCGCCGCTTCCGGAAGCGGTTGCCTGTGGAAGAGAGCCATTTTTCATCATAGGAGCCATTGCCGGCGGCTAATGTTGGGAAAGCCGTGTCCGGTTTAAAGCCCCCCCATTTTCAGTACGACGTAACCCCCTACAAAAGCTCGCGCAGCTTATTCACATTTTATTCATAAAATATTCATCTTTGGAATGCGTGCCGCGCGCTACCGTCCGCGATCAAACAGTCCACAAAATGAAAATCCTGGTTGTAGAAGACGAAAAGTGGATGGCCGAAGCCCTGAGCCAGGGCCTCGAAGAGGAACACTACTCTGTGTGTGTGGCGCCTGACGGGATGGCGGCTCTGGAACTCGCAGAGAACGACCGGTTCGATCTGATTCTGCTCGACATAATGCTGCCGGGAATGAATGGATTCGAAGTTGCGCGCCGGATTCGAGGTGCCCGGCAGCCTACTCCGATTCTGATGTTGACCGCGCGCGATGCGGTGTCTGACACGGTGAAAGCCCTGGATATCGGCGCTGATGATTACGTTACCAAGCCGTTTTCATTCGAAGTTCTGCTCGCGCGGATACGCGCGCTTGAACGGCGAAACATGGCTTCCGGTTCACGCACCTTGAGAATTGGCGAACTTGTACTCGACTGCGACACGCGGCGTGTTTTCCGCGGCAATCGCGAAATCCATTTAACTCCAACCGAATTCCGTCTGCTTGAATTCCTGATGAGACGGGAAGGCCGGGTTGCGACGCGGAGCGCCATTATTAACGAAATTTGGCGAGCCGAAGAGCAAGTGGGAGAAAACACGCTCGATGTCTTCATGCGCCTCTTGCGGCGAAAGATCGATCAAGATGAGCCGGTGAAATTATTAGCCACGCGCCGCGGTTTCGGCTATTGCATCGCTATGGACTCGCCGGCATGAATCTGACGGTGCGAACGCGTCTTGCCCTGTGGTATTTCACGGTTTTAATGCTGTCTTTCGCGATTTTTGGTTTGATCGCGGATTTTGGGTTTCGGCACAGCGTAGAAGCCACTGTGCATGACGCGGTGGAAACAAACCTCGACAGCATTCAGCGGGTAATCGTTACGACCTTGCCGAAAGGAATGTTTGAGGTTAACGACGAGCTTCAAGAGCTCTCAGGTCTTTGGGCCGGAGGCGCACAGGTGGAAGTCGCGGACTCGCACGGGAATTGGATTTACCAACCGGTGCCATTCACGCGGACCAAGTTTCAGTTATCGCAAGCCCCGGATCGTTCTTTTTACACCCTGAATCTCGATACAAAACAGTATCGCATTGGGACCAGACGAGTGGACGCGGGGGACCAAACGTTTTACGTAGCAGTCGCCGTCCCCACAGAGGCGTTCGACCAAGCACTGGATCGATTTCGACTGATCCTGAAGTTAAGCTCTCCAGCGCTTATTATTCTCGCATCCTTGGGAGGTTACTGGCTGAGCCGCCGCGCGATGAATCCCGTCGTCGAAATCATTCAGACCGCTCGCAACATTCACGGCCACAATCTTTCAAGCCGTTTGTCCGTACCCAAGCCGCGCGATGAGCTTCGCTGGCTCTCGGAAACGCTCAACGAAATGTTAGGCCGTATCGAAACGTCGGTGGAGAGAACCAGACAATTTACAGCGGACGCATCGCACGAGCTGCGTACCCCCATTGCCATAATCAGGTCGTGCTCGGAACTCGCGCTTCGGCGGGCACGAACAGATGCCGAATATCGAGAAACTCTGCGGCGGATTCAAGTCACCTCCGAAAGCACGACGGAACTCCTTGAGAATTTACTGCAATTGGCGCGCGCGGATGCGGGAGCCGACGGTTTGGATTTCGTCCCGGTTAATTTGTCGAAGTGTCTCAAACAAATTTATGAGCAGGGTTCGCTGTTGGGAGCAGTTAAAGGCATCCGTTTCTTCGGAGAATCGCTGGAGAATCCCGCGTGGATTTTTGGCGATCCGATTGCGATCAGCCGGCTACTTCTGATTTTAGTGGACAATGCAGTGAAATATACACCGACGGGCGGTACCGTAAGGATCGCCTGCCAGACAGTCGGTGAATCGACCAGGATCGAGATTCGCGACTCCGGGATCGGAATAGCGGAAGAAGACTTACCTTATATTTTCGAAAGGTTCTACCGCGCGGACCGAGCGCGCTCCCGTGAGCCTGGTGGTGCCGGCTTAGGCTTGTCTATTGCGCGTTGGATCGTCAGCAAGCACGACGGCAACATCCAGGTGGAAAGTAACGTGGGTAGTGGAACCATTTTTCGGATTGAATTACGAAGCTACAGAGAAGTGTCCGCAGAAACTGGCGCGAGCGTCACTATCCAAAACGGTACACAGACTTTAGTTCCCAACCTGAATATTTCTTCAGGCTCTTTTTAACCAGCGGTTAACATTCATTCATCCCCCCGTTCTTCCTTATAAGACTAAATGTGGTTGCGCAAACGTCCCGGTCTCATGGACGTTCTCAGAAAAAGTTCCTGACAATTTGTTGTTTAGAGTTTCCGATTCCACTCTTCGACCTGGAAGGGGTGTATGTCTCAGCTAAAACGAGTTGTGTTCGTCGCAGTCGGATTGGCAATTCTGGCGTTGCCTGTAATGGCGCAAACCTCTCGCGCCAGTGCAAATGGTGGCGAGAACGGAGCCCCGCAACAGAGCGGAAAGGGCGCAATCACTGGATATATCACGGACGTCGATGGCGGAATCCTTCAGGGAGCTGCGGTAAAAGTTCAGCCTGGCGGTTTTTCGGCTGTGTCCGACAATCAAGGACAATTCGCCATCTCGAACTTGGCAGCCGGGACGTATTCCTTAACCATTTCTTACTCAGGTTTCTCTTCATTTAACAAAAAGGTGGACGTGAGTGGGGGCCAAACCACCTCGGTCAACGCGGTCCTGCAGGTGGCCCCTGCCGACCAGTCAATCAGCGTGCACGCGGACCTCCAGGGCGAGGCCGAGCAAATACAGGTCCAGCGCACGTCCGAAAATATCGTCAATGTGATAGATGCGGATGTGATTACCAGTCTTCCGAACGCAAATATTGCGGACGCCGTTGGCCGGCTTCCAGGCGTCACGCTCGAACGCGACGAGGGTGAAGGCAAGTATGTGCAAATCCGAGGTACGGAGCCACGTCTGACGAACGTTACAATCGAGGGCATCAACGTAGCTTCTCCGGAGGTGGCAGTCCGGCAAATTAAGCTGGATGTAATACCGGCCGATCTTGTTGACTCCATCGTTCTGGAGAAGACTCTCTCGGCAAGTCAAGACGGCGACGCCATCGGTGGTACGGTCGATTTGAGACTTAAGAATGCCGGCGACCAACCGACATTCATAGTCAATGCCCTGGGCGGTTACACTCCCATCATCGGCGGCCGCTATGTAGGGCAAACGAGCACTACCGTCGGACAACGGTTCGGCCCCGACAAAAAATTTGGAGCGCTTATTGGTTTCACGTATGACTACAACGGCCGCGGGATTGACGACATTGAGCCTGCGGTGGACCCAACCTCTGCGGTCCCCAATTACAGCAGCATTGATCTGCGCGAATATCGATATCAACGAACTCGCTGGGGACTTGCTGGCAGTGCGGATGACAGGCTCTCTCAGGATTCGGACATATATCTTCATTACTTTTACTCTGACTTCAAAGATTATGGCAACAAGTGGGTTTATACGGTTACCAACGACGGCGTATGTGGGCCGAATGTTTTACCGCCAAACCCCTGCAACGAGAACTTTTCGACATCCCAGCGTACCCCGGACTATTCGATTGGCAACATCGCAGGCGGAGGCAAGCACGTGTTCTCGAATTCCTGGATTGCCTGGGATCTTTCGATTTCAAATGGCAGAGAGCTGCAAGCGGCCGGCAACCCGGGAGTAAATTTCGTTTATAACGGTTCTACGGACTGCGCTTATACACCCACCACTACAGGAAATCCGTATCGGCCCAAATTCAACCCTGGCTGCGTTGCGCCGGGCGCGGCGATATTTGACCCGACGCAATACTCGATGAGTGAATTCGACACCTCATCCGGCCCGACGGATCAAGTCAATTTGGAAGGTTCGATGACATACGGCAAGAACTACAAATGGGGTTCTCACGACGGCATTCTGCAGTTTGGCGCCAAGATTCGCAACTCTCACGATTATCAGAATGCCGTCTCTCCCGTCTGGGATCCCAACGGGAATTTCTTGATGAGTGACTTTCTAAGTGGATTCAAAAATCCTAACTATTACGATAACAGCTACAGCATTGGACCGGTTACGAGTTACAACAAACTCAAAAACTTCTTCAACGAAAATCCCGGAGACTTTACCGAAGACATCAGCTCTACCCATTTGGGTTCCGATCCCGCCAACTACAATCTAACCGAACGCGTCACCGCCGGCTACATCATGAACACGCTGCAATTCGGCCGCTGGCGAGTGCAGGCGGGCCTACGGTTGGAGGCCACGCAGTTGTACATACAGGGTTTTAATGTGACGAATGACATCAACGGGAACTGGACCGGCACCACTCCCACGCATTCCGATCAATGGTATATAGATCCTCTTCCCAGCGTCCAAGTTCGATATCAGCTCAGCGCAAACTCCGACATCCGAGCGGTTTACGGCAGAGGACTTTCCCGGCCCAATCCGTACGATTTGGTGCCCTACCAAACAGTCGATCAATCCTCCAATCCCTACACAATCTCGTTTGGAAATCCGAACCTCAAAGCGGAGCACGCAAACGACTACGATATTTTGTATGAGCACTACCTGCAGCCTTATGGCGTAATTCAAGCGGGTTTCTTCTTCAAGCAACTGTACGATCCGATTTATTACACGAACAACCTTGACGTCACGAATCCCTTATGCGGACCTCCGCCTCAGACAACCTGTATGTCGAGTTCCATCGTCAACGGATCAAACGCGTACGTCGGCGGCGTCGAAGTTGCTTATCTACAGCGATTCAATTTTCTTCCCGGGCCGCTCGCCGGATTCGGCATGGCGGCCAATTACACGTACACTTATTCTCAAGCCAGCGGCCTGTTGGGACGGATTGATCATCCCGCTCTTCAGCGCCAGGCGCCAAACTCCTTCAACATTCTCCCGGGTTACGATCGGGGCCGGTTGTCTGCCCACCTTGGAGTCACGTACAACAGCGCAATGATTTACCAGTATCAATACGAGACCGCTACCGATACTTCAAATCTCGGCGTGAAGGGTCCAGCGGGGGACATTTATTTGTACCCACACCTCCAGCTCGATATGCAGGTAAGCTACCGTGTGCACAGCGGACTTTCCGTTCTGTTCCAGGGCGAGAATCTGACAAACGAAGTCTTCGGATTTTATACCGGCAGTCCTATCTACGTGACGCAACGCGAATATTACAAGCCCACTTACTCGCTCGGGTTGCGTTGGTATCCGCTCAGGCACGATTGATATGAGACTACGCTGAGCTTTAGCTCGAGCGAATGTGGGCTCTAAGAAACTCGCTGGGGAGATTCATGACGCCTTACGTACGGTCCCTGCTCGGCCTCGCCACAGTAATTATTCTCGCAGTCGCAACGATCTCAACATCGGCGCAATCGAAATCGTCGGTTGTAGCGCCTCATGCTGCGAAATCAGGACAGACGGCGACCGCCGATCCAGTTTTGGTGGGCGCCGGGGATATTGCCGATTGCGCGGATCTTTCCGGCGCGGAAGCGACCGCCAAGCTACTCGACAAGATTCCCGGCACGGTTTTTACCGTCGGCGACAACGCCTATGAGAGCGGTACGGCCGAGCAGTTCGCGAAATGTTATGACCCGACCTGGGGACGCCACAAAGCGCGCACGCGACCGTCGGTTGGCAATCACGAGTTTCATTCCGGTGGGGCCACACCGTACTTCGATTATTTGGCGCGAATGCCGGTGATCCGAAAAAAGGCTATTACAGTTACGACCTAGGCGCGTGGCACATCATTGTGCTGAACAGCGAGTGCGCCGAGACCGGCGGATGCCAAACCGGTTCGCCAGAAGAAAAGTGGCTGAAGGCGGATCTGGAAACACATTCTGGAGTGTGCACTCTCGCCTACTGGCACAAGCCGCTTTTTAGTTCAGGCGCGAAGCATGGAAACGATCCGGAGATTAAGCCGTTCTGGCTGGATCTCTACGCGGCGCACGCCACATTGATTCTAAACGGCCACGATCATGACTACGAGCGGTTCGCGCCGCAGAATCCGGATGGCAAAGCCGATCCTGCACATGGCGTCCGCGAATTCGTCGTTGGAACCGGTGGAAAAAATCATCGCCCATTTGCGACGCCGCTTGCGACGAGCGAGTTGCGCAACGCGGATACGTTTGGCGTTTTGAAGCTAACGCTGCATACAAAAGGGTATGACTGGGAGTTCATTCCCGAGGCTGGCAAGACATTTCGCGATTTAGGCTCCGGCTCGTGTCACTAGAAACGTCGCCGACATGGAGAATCTCATGAGAAAAAACATTCTGGCAATTGCGCTGGTCGTTTCATTATCGGTGTCAGCTCTTGCGGCGGCCAATAGCTATCATTTGCTGAAGACGGTAGTCGTGGCAGGCGCTGGCGGATGGGATTATCTTATCGTCGATGACATAAACCGCCGGCTATACATCTCGCATGAAACGCAGGTGGATGTGTTGGACGCAGATTCCGGCACGACCGTGGGCAAGATCTTGAACACACCCGGAGTCCACGGGATTGCTATCGCTCAGGAGTTGAACCGCGGCTTCACCACGAATGGCAAAAGCTCTTCGGTCACAATCTTCGATTTGAAAACGCTCGCGACCCTCGGCCAGATACCTACCGGAAAAAAACCGGATGCGATCGTGTTCGATCCTGCGACGCAACGCGTTTTCGCAATGAATGGCGGGGGTGACAGTTCGACCGCGATTGATGCCGCTACAGGCAAGGTTGTTGGCACGATAGATCTCGGAGGGGGGCCTGAATTCGCGACGGCGGATGGCGTCGGCAACGTTTATGTCAACCTGGAAGATAACAATCAGACGCTGCGCATCGATTCGCACAAGCTTACGGTGAAAGACCGCTGGGGACTGGCGCCGTGCAAAGCCCCTTCGAGTATGGCTATCGATCGAGAGACTCATCGACTGTTTATTGGATGCCGCAGCCACGTGATGGCAGTGGTCAATTCAGACACCGGAAAAGTGGTTACAACGCTGCCAATAGGCGATCACGTGGACGCTACCGCGTTCGATGCGGGCACCTCACTTATTTTCAATTCCACGGGTGAAGGCGTGGTTTACGTTTTCCACGAAGACTCGCCGGACAAATACTCCGCCTTGCAACAAATCTCCACACGCCCGGGTTCAAAGACCATGGCGCTCGATCCGAAAACGCACAAACTTTTTATTCCAGCAACCGGGTCAGGCGGAATGGAAGTCCTGCTGTTTGGCTGGTAGATTTACTCATGACGCGTCCGCTGTTGATCACTCAGCTTCGGGAAACTTAAGGCGCTCCTCGAACGGACGATACTATTGTTACGTTCTTAATGGTTCCCAACTAAACGCCTCGCGAGACCCGTGATCGGCCTCAAATGCAATCCAAATTTAAGAAGAAGTAGGGTGGCGCTGGGTCGCAAGCTGTTGTAAATTAAAAGCCTGCTTGCGTGTTCCCCGGTAGCTCAACGGCAGAGCATTCGGCTGTTAACCGAAGGGTTGCTAGTTCGAATCTAGCCCGGGGAGCCATCTTCTCCTTCTCTCTCAGTTGCTTACAAAACCTCCTTTCTCAGCTTTTGTCTTTGGACCGCGCTAGTGTCATACAGGTGTCATGGAAAACGCCCTAATTGACCGAAGCGGTCTCGCCATACACCTGTTGGTTCGCTTTCTCCATCGCTTCGCGAACCTGTTCGACCATGCCGAGTTGATACCGGCGCTTTGTCTCGGGGCTTGTATGACGCATGGCCCGTTGAATTATGGCATCCGGTGCTACCCAACTTAGTCGAGTACAAAAAGCATGCCGCAAGTTGTAAATCGGAAAGTGCGGCACCTTGGCTCGCTTGAGAGTCGCTCGCCAAGCCGTCTTTACACTTCGGATGGGGCATCCTCGCTTACGTGGACTCGGAAAGATGAACGGTGACTCCGACTGCGATTCCTCTTTCCATTTGCGCAAGACTCGAAATGCCAGATCCGTGAGCGGAAGGGGCTCCGAGGAACCCGGTGTCTTTACGTCGTTGCCGAATCGAATGAGTCGGTTTTCCCAATCGATCTGGTCCCAACGCAACCGGAAACCCTCGGTATAGGTTCTTCCGCCTGTTTGCACGAGCAGGACAATGCCTACGCGAAGATGAGGAGATGCCGCGTTTAGAATTCGGTTCTCCTGGTCCAGCGTGAGCATCTGTTTGACGGGCCGTTCGCGAAGCTCATTAAAATGCTTTACCGCACGAGCCGGATTCTCGGGGATGTACTCCCGACGGACGGCGAGGTCCAGGAGGCACGTGAGGCATTCGAGCTCTCGATTGACGGTCGCACCTTTTAGGGTGCGGCCACTATAGCGAACGGAAGGCTGTTGCCGGCGATGGTCGCGATATTCCTCGACCAGCTTCGTGGTGATTCTCGCCAGCATAAGACCTCCGAAAAACACCTTCAGGTGCTTGAGATAGGCCCGATAACCGGCGACCGTTCCTGCGGAAATGGCTGCAAAGTGCGATTGCTCGAACTCTTTGCACATTTCCTCGAATGCGATCCCTTCGCCGGGCCAACCCACCTTGAACTTCCCCAAAGCAATTTCGGCCTCGCGTTTCTTCCAGATTCGCAGGGCCGCATTCCTTGAGCTCGTCCTGGTGGATTCCCAGAACTGCTCGCCGTCCTTGATGTATGACATCCACCAGTACGGCGACTTTCGCTTTCTGTAGATTCCCACTGACGCTCCTCTCACTTGCCGGAGCCGAGCGTCGGCGTGATTATACCGCGAGTGCGATGACGCCGAGCGGGGCGAATCTGTTGCTCTTTGAATTTATCGAGGGTCAAACGGCTATATTCCAATCGCCCTCCAAGCTTCCGAGTCTCGATTCTTCCCTCGCACGCGAAGCGGTAGAGCGTGCTCTTGGACACACCGAGGTAGTCGGCTGCTTCAGGGTGTCCCAGCCAGGAATCAGATTGAGGGCGTGGCGAATTCATCCGGTGGATGTTCGTACTTTCCGACGCTATTGATGGGCCGGAGTTTCCGTTTATTTGCTTTAGAAGGGCCAAAATTGGTGCTGCATCTTTTGGTACGAGGAGAATGCATGCGAGGAGAATTTGATTGTTCGTCACCTCCAGCTTTTCAGCGGTGTTGTCGCTGATCTCTTGGTCGAATGTGGATTGTGATGCGGGGTTCATGGGTCCTCCTGAGACTATGGAGAAATGGGACTGGTAAACCTAGTTTGCCGTGAAGGCTTGAGTAAAATTGTATTGGTCAGCTTCGGCGCTGTAGCCGCCAATTTCGAGAACTTCCGAAACAAAACGTCTGCCGGGTCGCCGTTCGAGCTGGATGACGACGTTGAGCGAGTCGCCGATGTTCGTCTTGATAGCGCGATACGGTAGTTCAACGCCGCTTTGCAGAACGCAACTCGTGAATCTTGAGATCGCTTGCGGAGCGGAACTGGCGTGGACAGTGGACAGCGTCCCCGAGTGGCCGGTATTGAGGAGTTGAAGCAAATCGAACGCCTCGCCTCCGCGAATCTCACCGAGAATAATTCGGTCGGGCCGATGTCGAAGTGATGCCTTCAATAAGTCGCGGATCGCGACAGCCGGAAGGCCTGCCTGTGCCTGACGAGCTTCAAAACGAACGAGGTTTGGCTTTTCGAGCTGAATCTCTGACGTGTCTTCGATTAGGAGAATGCGGTCGTCGTCCGAAATGAGCTTTCCCAAGGCGTTCAAGAGTGTTGTCTTGCCAGTTCCCGTTCCGCCGCTAATCAGAATGTTCTGCCGTCTCTCGACGTAGTCGTTCAGCCGTTCAACGAGAGTTGCATCAAGGCTTCCGCCTTTCACCAGGTCTTCAATCGTGAAGTGACGACCGTTGAACTTTCTAATTGTGAGCGTCACCCCGTGGATGCTGCACGGCGGGATCACGGCGGCGACGCGGCTACCGTCAGGCAGCCGAGAGTCGAGGATGGGCTTCTGCTCAGAAATATCGTCGCCAAGCCGCCGTGCGATGTTCTTGACGGCGACCATTAAAGATCTCTCGCTCAAGGTGAGGTCAGGCACCTCCTGAAGTACGCCAGCCCGTTCAATAAAGACATGAGCCGAGCCGTTGACCATGATTTCGCTTATGGAGTCATCGCGGATCAGGTGCTCGATGGGCCGCAAAAATGGGAGGATGGTTTCAAAACCGAGCATTAGATTTCGGCGCTGGCGAGCTGCTCGAAATACGAGCGGTTCACGTCGTTGTAGTAAGGCTTCAGATAGCAGAACATCGGCGGCATCGGATTCAGGCCGTCATAAGCGATGGCGATTGCCTGCGCGTTCTTGAGTTCCGTGAAGGTTTTCATGTCGAATCGGTAGTCCGTGCGGGTGTTGTAGCTCTTTGACGCCGTTACGTTGGCGCGGTTCGAAATGGCCTTGCCTGAGAGAAAGCTCACACGGGCATCGTGTCCACTTTCGGAGAAGTTGTAGCTGACCTTGAGGCGGTCCTCTTTCCCGCACAACTCGCTTGCCGTTTGCGCGGAGAAGTCATCCGACAGTGCCAGAAAGATCTTGGTACGGAAGGTCTGAAGCAACGAGCGCCAGGTGTCTCCGGGCAGCGAAGACTTGAGCGAGCTGATGCTCTGCGTGGCCACGATGGGAATGCACCTGGGCTGTCGCGAAAGGCTGAAGAACTTTTCATCGCCCGTGGGCTCGTTCTCTCCGACCGTCGCAAAGTGCTGGTACTCATCGCAGATGAAGAACACTTGGCGGAAGTATCGCTCTCGGTGAGCTTCCATCTCTGGAACACGGTTGAGGACGGCCCTTTGAAAATCCAATTTCATCATCACGCCTAGAGCCTTGGCGAGGCCGGCGTTCATGCCGATGGGAAAATTGAGGGCGCAGACTTTGCCAGTCTCAACGAGCCATGTGAACGAAGGCAGAGGCTTCCCGTATCGGTGATCTACGTTGGCTACCGGGTCGTAGCACTCGACAGGGGGACAGAACGTCCTCTTCACGTCAGGGTTGTCATCGAACAGAGAAAGAAAGACAGAGATGCCTTCCACAATCGAGGTTCGCAGCTTGGGCTCGATCCGTTTCCAGTCGTGATGAAACCAGCGCTTCACGGCTTCGAGTTGCTCCCATTTGCGAAGGTCTGGGTCGCGGGATGAGTCTGTATTGAACTGGAATGGCATCTTCTTGTTTCGCAGCAGGTCGCACAGTTCGGTGGTGGCTTTGGCCCGATAAACATTGTTGGGCTTGTCGAGTTCGAAGGAGAACGCTTTGAGGTCGCTCACCCATGCCGTATAGGTCTCCGGCGTCACTTCGAGGAAGAACTTCGATAGCTTCTTCTCCGCTTCCTCGATCCGCTTTTCCAGAACTTCGGGTGAGATCGCGCATTCGTACACGTCGAAGAGCGTCACGTAGTCGTAGGCGACTTTGTGAAGCAGGATGATGAACTTCACGAGGTTCGTGTAGGCCTGCTGCCAGAATGGTTCTTTACCCTTACCGAAAAGGTTGTTCAGAAGAGCCGCGATGCTGTATGCCAGGGCGTACGCGTCGAGATCGTTGTGCAGGGGGTTGTAGCGGTAGTCTGAGTGCAGACTGACTTCGATGTAGTCTTCGACCCTCTTATACTTTTCCAGAATTCCTTTCACCTTGTGACAGAAGTCGCCTTTGACTTCGAGTACGAGTCCCCCTATGCGCTTCGCTTCGTCCTGGGCCTTGTAGGCGATGAGTTGCTCGGCGAAGGGATACATGCAGCAGCTCGTCTTGCCAGTGCCCACCGCTCCTAAGATTGCGACGCCGGTATAGAGGCCACGTTCCGGGATCGTAAGCCAGTGCGGGTTCTCAGCCGGGACTGGCTTGCGCTGGTCGTGGACCTCACCGACGACGAGGAAGAGCTCGTCTCGGTGCTGTGCAGCAGGATAGGCAGGCAGTCGTGCCGGATTGACTTCCTTACGGATCTTTAGGGTGAAGATGTACAAGCCGGAAAGAAGAATCGAAAGGATGATGTAAGGCGTCGTGAACAGCATGGCGATGTAGCTGTGCTTCGCGCCCGAATATACGAGTGGGGCCCTGACGGCGATCAGGCGTAAGAAAACGTTCCCCTCTGGAAACGGCAACAGGAAATAGAGAGTCATACCTGTTGCCGAAGCGAGAACGAACGCAATGAAGTTCTTCGAGTTGAGTATGCGTTGAATCACGACTTCTTCGCCGTGCGAGGCGTCGCTTGGGAGTCAGATGAATTTTGTGAACGGAGCCAACGCTTGAAGTCGTAATCCTTCTTGAAGACGAGCCGGAGAGCGGACGCGACGATGTGCTCTCGGCTCGTCCCGATGAATTCCGCGTAGCGGTCGAGTGTATCGAGAATAGGTTGTTCAATCTGGACTTCAAGCGGAACGATTTTGGGTGGCTCGGCTGGCTTTTTGATAATGGACATCGTTGATCTCCTTTTCTTGATGGGCTCCGAACGATTCGAGGGACGCGGGCAAAAGCTTTGAGCGAAATGGAGAAAGGGCGGGAGCGACCCCCGAAGCCCGAAGGGACCAGGGCCGCGAAGCGGTCCGTCAGGTGGGGTCGCTCCCGCCCTTTCCGCGATTTTTCCCGCGTCCCGTTTTGCGTTTCGGGACTTCGTATCTCGCTGGTTGTTCGGGTCTTAGTATTGGCCGGTGCGGAAAACCGAGAGGAAAACCGTGAGGAAAACCGTTTTCAGCACGGTTTTCCAGTGACTTTCGAGTTCTGTCCGAACGAAGAATAGTCACGAGGAAGTAGGCAGGTCTTGAATTGTACTTCCTGCCTGTGAGTAGGACGGCTCTCGATTTCCGCAACCAATTGCTTTTCGCTGATCTGGCCCGTCTGCCATTTCTTGTATGCGGACTCGAAGGGTTCGCCGGGAAAGCATTGCTTCGCGTGATTCAGAAATTCAAGATCGATATTGGTAAGCATTTCATATCGTTTTGCTTCCCACGCGGCGCGCAGAGTGAAGTAGCGGGCAAGCTGTGAGGAAAGCTTCCCGGTCTGAGGGTCGAGCGTTCCCCTGAAGAGAGCCTCTGCCTTTGAAAAGAAAGCCGTGCGCGGTCCGGCGTAAACGAATGCAAAAAGTGGCAATCGTTTCAGGAAGCCCGAGTAGGTTTCAAGGTGCGTGTTGAAATCTGAAAGATGGCCGATGCCTGGGTCAACGTAGGTCAGCGTGGGCACAGCCTCTCCGATGCGAGCCTCGTCGAGGAACATTGGGAACTTGTCTACGAAGTAGCGAATCGTATCTGGGACGCAATTCGCTCCGGCATACGTCTTTCCCGGCATCTCTTGAGGACGGATTTGAAAGTGATTCTGAAAGTACTGGACCTTGTCAGCTTCGCCCTCAAAGTAATCGTGGTGCGGATGGGCAATGATGAAATCCAGGCAAGCAAGCTTGGTCTTGATGAAATCAAACGAGTGCTCGCGACGATTACGAATGTTCGCCCGCCCGATGGCTGCGTACATCGGCTTGTAGGTCAGTTGATAGACGCGAGCGTTGTTCTGATGCCTGCTCTCTTTAACGTGCTCCTGTTCGAGAGCCCTCTTGATGAAGGCGCGGACAGTGCGGCCTGACCTGTTGCCGCTGAATTGCCGCAAGTGGGTCTGTGTGAAATAGCCTGAATGTACGGCCACGATATATAGGAATCGGGCTTCGCGCTCCGTGTATCCGAAGCTCTTGATGGCGGCGAGGTGTTCTTGTTCGATTTTCATAGCGAGAGGATCTCCGAGATGAGGTGTGAGTCTTGCACGGCAGCGCGCACGCGAGAGGCGTCGTCTGCCGGTGCATAAATCGAAAAGCCTGCTTTGCCCTTTTCTGCGAGGTGATGCCCGCGATAGTCTCGCGTGGCAAGTTCCAAATCGACGCGGGCCTGCTCGTGGTCTCGCGTCTCGTATTCGATCCTCAGATCAGGGAGCGGAATCTTGCCGTCCACTACTTTCAGTCCATGTTCCTGGGCGATTTGCTCCCGTCTTGCTTCTTGTTCTGAGAGTGGTAATGACTTGAGTTTTGCCAGTTCTCGATAGAGGTCGCGTTTCAGTTCATAGTCGAGGATAACCCTGAGATTCGAGCCGCCGTCCTTTTCAATCTTTTCCGATGCCTTCTGATACAAACGGTAGAGCGTGGCATCATGCCGGGCTTCACGAGGTTTGACGAAGCCGTGATGAAGAGATTGATTCGCAGCAAGTCCCTGGGGTCGGTTACGGTTCAGAAATGCATGTGCTGATCGGGTAACTGTTAGAATCTGTTCTTTCTCCGTCCCTGATAAGGTTCTTCGCTGGACAAGTCCCTGGGCCGTGAGGTTTCTGAGGTCTTCTGTGGCCCGATCCGCGTCGCCTTGGTATTGAATTTCTACGAGGTCGTGAGTCTTCACGCTGCGGAATTTGGCAATTTCAATGAGGATAGCGACTTCTGAATCACGCAAGCTGTATTCCCTGTCGCGATCCTGACGTGGGCGACGATTCCCGCGCTCAATGTTTCTAGGGCGTTCGGCGCGGTTCCTCGATTCCGGTTGTTCACCGCCGCTGGCACCGCCTCTGCCGGGCTCGGGCTCGGCATCCTCAGGCTTGCGTTCCGACTTCTGTTTCGCCGGTGGATCGGGAGCGCGGTAATCTTCTGGATCGAAGTCGTAGCGGGACATGTTCAGGTTCTCTCGTCGTAATCTGAGTCTGCGGGCAGATGCACGTTTCCAACATGAAACTGCTTGTCGATGTGGGACAGCTTCCGGCCAGTGTCTTTGAGGAAGGATTTGCGAATGAGGACGAAAGCGCCTGCGAAGATGTTGAGAAAGAGTCCACCGAAAAAGATGGCGAATGCCCACCCATACTCGCGGAAAAGGAACGCACGATAAGGGACTAGGAACTTCAGCTCCCCCATGAGAAAGAAGGCGATGGCGAGCAGGAGTGCAAGCGACAAGAGAAGAGCGTTGGCAACCATTGGGAACAGACCTCAGTATTAGGGAGTGGACGATCCCGGACGTAAGAGAAAGATTAACTAGGCCGCAAAGAGTTGTCGCGGCTGTCTCGCGGGTGCCTGAAAAACAACGCGATTTCAGCATGCATTCTTCAATGAACCAAACAACAGAGAGATTATTCGTGACGTAGCGCGTCTAACGGATCCACGCGAGTCGCACTGCGCGCGGGGATGAACATGGCCGCTAGCGAAACGACGATCAGCCCGACCGAAACCGCGCCGAAGATCAGTGGGTCCGTCGCACTGACCTGGTAGAGCAGGCTTTTTAGCAGGCGCGTCAATATGAGCGCGCCCGCCATCCCTGCGATCAGCCCAGCGATTACGGGGACCAATCCCTGCCGAAGGACCAGTGCGAGTACGTCCGCCGAACGAGCGCCGAGGGCGATTCGAATTCCGAATTCACGCCGCCGCTGATCTACCAGATAGGCCAGCACCCCGTAGATGCCCATGACGGCGAGGACACCTGCGAGCGCGGCAAATGCGGCCATCAACTGAATCGAAAATCGTTGCCGGGAGAGCGAGTCGGCCAATATCTGGTCCATCGTTAGCAGGTCCACCGGAAGATTGGAATCGAGTGCGGCGATTTCGTGGCGGACCGCTGAGCCCAGGGCGGCTGGGTCATGCGCGCTCTTCATCACAATCGTCAGCGAGGCGAATGGAACCTGCGGACCGAAATAATAGATCCGTGGCTTGGGCGCAGCAGACAAGCTTCCGGACTTCGTCGCGGCAACTACACCGACGACACTAAACGTTCCTCCAGCCAGCGGGATAGTAATCTGCTTCCCGATCGGGTCGGCGTTCGGGAATAGTTTCTCAGCGACGATTTCATCGATGACGGCCGCGCCGACCGAGCCATGCTCGTCCGAAGCCGTGATGTCGCGGCCACGCAAGAGTGGGATTCCGAGAGTTTCGAAGAATCCGGGCGAAGCGCGAGTTTGCCAAATGATCTCTTGTGGTTCATTTGGATTTCGAGGATGGCCTGCGACTTCAACTCCGCCGCTTCCCGCGCCACCATTGTAAGGAAGGAAATCAATCGTGGCAGCGGAGCGGACCCCCGGAATCGTGCGTACGCGTTCGAGCAGAGCTCGTGCAAAGGCGGCTCTTTGCGCGGGCTCCCGGTATTGCGCGACCGGCAAAGATATGGAGCCGCTCAGCACATTTTCGGAGTGGAATCCGGGGCTGGTGCTCTCTAAGCGCACGAAGCTTTTTCACCAAGAGACCAGCGCCGATCAAGAGTACTAGAGAGGCTTAGATTTCAAAGGCGACCATCGATTCGCGCAACAGCTTTCGACCCACGGTCGATCCGCGCGAACCTTCGTTGAGCGCCTGGGCAAGACCGCTTCGCGAGGTTTCGAGAGCGGGCGCTAGTCCGAAGAGCAAGCTCGCGGCGAGCGACATGAAAATTGAAAAGCTGGTTACCCATTTGTTGATGGAAAGGTGGTTTCCGTGAATCAAACCGGAAGGACCGATCTGCGCGTAAAGATGAAGCCCGTAAAGAGCGAGCAGTGTTCCCGCAGCGCCGCCGATGGATGCAAGCAACAGACTTTCAATCAACAACTGCCGGATCACGCGGACACGCGTCGCGCCCAACGCCAAGCGGATGCTGACCTCCCGGCGGCGCATCATTCCGCGGGCGAGCAGAAGGTTGGAAACATTGGCGCAAGCGATCAGCATCAGCAAGCCCACCGCTCCGAGCAATACCAGCAATGGAGTCTTCAAATCGCCAGCCTGCTTTTCCGCAAGCGGCTCGAGGTCGATGGAAAACCCACGATCCATCGCCGCCTGATTGGGATATTGTTCGACAATACGAGCAGCGATGCGATGAAATTCATCGCTCGCCTGTTCGATGGTTTTATCGGGCTTGAGCCGACCGATCACGTCGATGTTATGCCGGCCTCGCGTGCCGGGTGCAGCTTCGGAGGGATCGAAGGCAAGCGGAATCCAGAGGTCCGCGGTAACGCGATAATCGAAAATCGGCCGGATCACACCGGCAACACGATAGCTTTCGCCATTTATCTGAATGTTCCTGCCGACAATGGATCGATCGCGGCCATAGCGGCGCGCCCACAATCCTTCCGAGAGTATGGCGACGTGGTCTCTGCCGGGCTGATCGTCATCGGAAGTAAAGAGGCCGCCGAGCACCGGGACGACGCCGAGCATTGGAAACGCGCTAGCCGTGATCCGCAGTGCCGGGACGTCCTCAGGCTGCCCGTCGCCCGTCAACGTGGCATCCGCCTCGGTTACTGCTGCGATTTGAGTGAGACACGTAGCTTGGCGCTGGAATTCCGTGTAATCCGCTGCCGTGGGCGCGATGCCGTGCAACGAATAGCGAGGTAGGGTCTCCTGTACGACCACGAGCCGATTGGGATCCGGATACGGCAGCGGATGCAGCAGGACAGCGTCGATCGCTGAAAAAATCGCGGTGTTCGAACCGATCGCCAGCGCGAGCATCAGAATCACGACGAGGCTAAAGCCGGGACTTTTCAGAAGCTGGCGGAGCGCGAACTTAAGATCTCGTAGCATTGTGACCTATTCTAGATCGAAATACTCTACAGAGGTTTGATAAACGCATAAATTGGAAAAGAGCCTTGCGTGCCCGACTGCATTCACTTAAACGCTTCGTCCTCGCGGAAGTACGTGATTGCCAGACCGAGCGGATTGATGGGAATGAGTTCGTTCGGCACGTTGGTCTTGAAGACGAAAACAAAGTTGGCCGTGTAGAGCGTTCGCTTCAGTTCGCTGTGGTCTGCTGCCGAGTAATACACCATGTAGAAGTCCACGCGGGCTTTGTACGGCGAGGTCTGCATTCCTTCGAGCGCGACATTCTTTACTTCGATGTCAATTTCAGGTTGTGAAGGGTCCGTCAGGAAGCTCTTGATGACACCGTTCTTTTTGTACGCATCAATGATGTCACTGGCCAGGTTCCCGTCCAGGAAGTACAGGGACTTCGAGAAATCGTCGTTCATAGTATAGCGGTTGCGTCGGTAGTAGAGCGCGCAGAACTGTGACAGAAAGTACTTCGCCTCGGCGTCCTGGGGCTTGTACTCGAAATTGGCATAGCTGAGCGCTTCCGCACGGCCAAGTTGGTCAATGCGAATTACAAGAGGTCGGAAGTTCTGGAACGTTCGGATCGTTCGCAGATCAATGAGGCCAAGGCCAACCGCAACGAAAGCCAGGAGGACGAGCGCAATCTTGAGATATGTGTTGGTGACCATCGGATCGCCGTATTGCTCCAGGTAAAGTCGCTTCGCGTCGTGGAAGCTCGAATCGTTGCTCATGGCTTCATGCCCTCCAGGATGCCGGCGGAAGACCCCCCGGAAGTGCCGCTGAAGATGTGGTTCGTGAGTGCGGGAATCTTCAAGAGAGCATAGATGGACGCCAAGAACGTAATGAAGATGACGGGAAAGAATTCGAGAAGTTGTGCTACCGAGATTGTTCCGTTTGGTTGGAGATTCAATGTGCCGAGGATGAGATTGGCTATCACAAACACTACTGCTGCCGCGATGACCTGGTAAAAGGCGTATTGGATGAATGCCTTGAACCATCCCCAGAACAGCCATTCGAGCTTCGGGACAATGAAAAATGGAATGAATATTGGCCCGACTAAGACGCACACCGCCGTTGCGATGAAGCCGTAAGCAATCACGACGATGGCGATGGCCTGCGCGGCCGACAGCAAAATAATGATGACCGCGTAGATTATTGTTCCGAGAAAGTCCCCGAATCCGGGCGAATCAATTCGTGATTCGAAATCGGCGACTCGCTGGACAACGACTTGCAATTGCGTTTGTGTGATCTTGTTGGCCAGGAACTGTGATTCGTCAGTGATGAGGTTATGGAAACTGGTCCCTACGCCGGGGATCGGATTGCTGTAGTAGTTGACCATTGCAAATCCAAAACTGATGGTCAACAAAAGACTGGCGAAGTTCTCAAAGTGGAAGCCGCCTCTGCCACTGGTGGCGGCGAGCGCGGACTTTACGCCGAACCAGACGATGAGAATAGTCGCGAACATACGGAAAAGGTTTTGGCCCATCGCGTCGAAGAAGCCGAGATTCTGCGTCAGCAGGTTGGTGATGGCTTGAAAAATGAACTGGAGATAGTCTGTCTGCATCTGGCAGCTCCTTCGACGCGGTGGGATTGAGTGTTTGTCTGGCTACGGCATACGGAAGCTTTGGAGAGAGTTAGTGAGGGAGCCCGTCATCTGGGTCATGTTGGATGACAGATTGGCTTGGCGTTGGATGTCGGCATTAATGGAATTGGTGGTGGACTCGCGCTGTTGCTTCGCGAGGATAGTTTCCTCTTCGAGGAGAGACGCGAGGAGCTTGTTCGAGTCCTGCACGCTACGAAGCGTGAGCATGTTCGCAGCATTGATCTTGTTGAGAACGGAGACTTCCGTGTTGAGACTGGGGTCGCTTGAGAATGAATCTTGTTCGAGATTCCCGATCCGCGTCTGAATATCTTCAGCACTGCCGCGAATGGAACCGATGGTAGCCATTGCGTTGATGTTCGCGCCGTCCACGAGTTGGACTGTGGCGTATTGGGACTGCACCCGCTTTAGTTCAGGATCATTCATACCGGAGAGCTGATACGTGCTGTATGGCAGCAGTTGGGTCGTAGAGTTCATATAACCGGTGTTGATCGTGGGCAGCAGGCCGGAGTTAATGCCACTAATCCACGAGCCCGTATTTCCGAAGGTGTTTAGCGAAGTCACATTTCGCCATTGCGAGAACAACGCACGGTAACGAGCGGGCATATTTTTTACGAATTGGGCCATCTGCATGGCGAGGTTGTACTGAGAGGTGATTTTGGAGTAGGTCTTCTGCAATTGGGCAAGGTGCTGCTGAAGTACGACAAGATGCTGCTGGAGCTGGTAATAGCGGAGCAGCGCGTTGTGATAGTTGGTCGGATCGTACACGATACCGCCGCCGAACTGAGCGGAGGCGGTGCCAACGCCGAGGACAATGATGAGGAAGACACCGAGCATTCTCTTTTTCATAATGGATTCTCCTTGAGATAGGTCGATCAGGGTCCCATGGGCTGCTGACACTACAACAGAGTCGTGAGAGACTTCCCGCGTGAACAACGATGCAGGATGGAGCGGGGAACGTTTAGTCAAGGTCCGACGCCTTGTCAAAGAGCTGTATCGCGTTGTTGCGGAGCTACAAGAAGAATTTGCTCTCGACGGACGCAAATTCACGCCGGACGGCCATTTGGTAGGGAGCATTGGCGAAGTGATCGCCGCCTATGCCTTCGATCTTAAACTGCTTCCATCGTCCAGTTCGGTTCATGATGCGAAATCAGCGGACGGCAAACTTGTTCAGATCAAGCTGACGGGTGGCAAAAGTATTGGGCTATACAGCGAGCCCGAACATCTGATTGTCCTTCAAATGGCCAACATGAAAATTGGGCTGATTTACAATGGGCCAGGTCAGGCCGTTTGGAACAACTGCAATGCCATCCAGAAGAACGGACAACGGTTTATAGGAATCGCGAAGCTCCGAAGTCTGGATTTAGTTGCTACTCCGAAAATCGAACAGGCTCGGGAATTCCCGCTGTGAGGCGTTGCGGTCTATAGATCCGACGGCATTTTGTGGTTTGCGTAATCAGGAACGGCGAGATCGCCGGAGAGATAAATCTTCACGCGATGGCCTTCGCGGATCGTGACAGTCGGAAGGATATTTAGGAATTTGTCGAGGATGCGCTGAGATGTTTGACCGAGACTCTCGCCGACGCCCTGTTGAATGCCTTGAATGCCGGATTGAGTCAGAGCGCCGCCCGACCCTGCCTCGGCGATCCCGCCGATTGCGCCAACTGCGAGAGAAGCCCCGAAGATTTTAAGGTAATGATTGTTCACTTGATCGCGGAGGCCGGTGTCTCCGATCTGGTTCATCCCTTTGAACTGGTCGAGATTGACGGAATAACCGTCCGGCATAATGAGCCGATGGAAAGCTACGGCGAGCCGCGTTTGACCAAACGTCTCCACGCGCTTTGCTTCGCCCAAGACCTTAGAGCCGGACGGGATCAGAAGATGCTGACGGTCGTGGGAGTAGATGTCATTTGTCACAAGGCACTCGACAGCTCCGCTAAACTGGCCGTCGAGGCGGTTCAGAAGTACGGTTTCGAGGATCGTTCCTTCAAAGATGACGTAGTTTTTTCCCTCGGCGGCGTTGAGTACATTTGGGTTTGGTAAGGCTTTTTTCGAGGAACTCTCGGAAGAGCTCCTTTCTGCTTCTTCGGCTGAGGTTGTTCCCGCTGGGCGAGTGGTTCCCGCGACGGGCGGTGGAATGGGCTGGAGTGCGGGCGACAATCCTTGGAGGATTTGGGCGAGTTCCTGGTTGATATTTGGGTCCTGTGCCGGAGGACTAGGCAAGTCGAAGGGATTATTTGTGGAGGAGGCAGCGTTCGGGGCCGTCCCCGGCTGGGATAGCTCCTTCCTGTAACTCAAGGCCACATTCGACGAAAACATAGACAGGTACGCTCTTTTCCGCCGTTCGTCCTGAATCGGATCGGTTGCTTGCGGCGAACCCGCTTGTGGATTCTCGGTCTGAGTAGTTGGGACGGACTGATTGTCGGACTGGACTGCGCCGAAGAACTTGTTCTGTTGATTTAGCGCGACCTGTTGTTCGCGCTGAAGCTCCTGAATCCGGTTCTGTAACTCGGCGATTTTGCCCTCGTTGACTTCGAGCGGGACAGGAGTTTGAACGGAAGACGTTCCTGACTTGCGCAACGTCTGGTCCTTCTTCCCGCTCGTGAGCCACATGATGCTGACCATCAAAACGGCCAGGCCAAGCATGGCCCACGTCTGAACATTTTTCGGCATGAGGCCGGGCGGCTTTGGTGCTTTGTCTTGGATCGGCTGAGTGGCGGGGGAATTGACTGTTTCTGTCATGGGCTCCTCTCATTCGGCAGAAAGTGTTCTGCGGGTGCGCTTTTTACTGATGACGGAAAAAGGCGAGTTTCTTCTTGCCGATGGCCAGATAGCCCGTGTCGACGATCTTCGGGACGATGTAGACACCGTTCTGGAGTTCGAAATTGATGAGGTTCGGTTTGCCGTCTTTGATTTCGTAAATCGCTGGCTTTTCGGAAGCCGCGCACTTGATGTAGGTAAACGCGTCGTCGTGATAGATCCCGGAGACTAAGAAAGGTTTGCCTGCTTCCTTCGCGTCGAACTGGTAATCGAACATGAGTTTGGCCGAATAGTCTGAGCGAAACTTCTGAATCTGCTGCTCCGTGTTTGTCTGCGCTGATTGAACTTGGGCGTTGGCTTGGTCACGAATTGTTTGAATCTCCCGTTTATAGGCTTCCGCCTCGGTAGCTGGGACAAAGCCTTGCGACAAATTGGCGGTTCCGATGCCAGATTGCTCCTTTGGTTCGATGAAGACTTTCAAGTCCGGGTCAGCGTTCGGGTCGCTGCTGATCTCGGTGAGCAGGAACGAATAAACGTGGCCACTGGCTGTGATGAGGTTCAGGTTGCTGCGAATTCCGGCCTGTGCTGGATGGATGTAACAGAGATTGTGCGCGCCGTTGATAATCCAAAAATCCTTGTCGCCAGTCGTGAAGTCGAGAATTTCCTCTTTCTCGGGCAGGATGATGAGTGTTGAGAAGCGGAGTTTGGCTTTGATCGGAACGATGTCGTTCTGTGCGTACTTCACGATGCGAGCTGAGTCAGTGGCCGCATGTGTTGGGAGTTGCCCTACGGTCAATATGCCCAGGATGGCTAAGGCCATAAGCGTCAGGAAACTGTGCTTGGGAGAGATAGATGTACCTTTCATTCCTTGCTCCTTGTCAGAGATTTGGATTTGTTACAGACGGTAGTTCCGGTCGACGAAAAGGCTTACAATCCAGGGCAGGGCGACGGTGATGAGCGACGCTACTAGGATCATCGCGAGCGGAAGCCAGGGGTCAAACCAGCGGTAGACGGCCTGCGGCCAGCCTAACAGTCGCTCGACTTCACAGTAGGCAAAGAAGTAGGGAGATACCAAGAGCGCGAGGGCGCAAACCAGCGCAGCCACTCTCATGGTTGACCTCCCGCCAAGATTTCAAGGCCTTTCTCAAATCCGTACGTCTCGAATGCTTCTCGCCTCTTTCGGTTATCGAAGGGATCGTTGGTGTAGAGCCAGTAGCTCTTTCGGTCCACTTCGAGATTGGCGACCTTGGCCAGTTCCGGCGTCTTGATGAGTAACTGTTGTTTCGGTCGGAGGGTAGAGATGAGTTCGACTTCGCTTTCGTTCAAGTTGAACTGGCGACGGTAAAGATCGCGGTCCATGTCCGGGTTGGCCAGGAATATCTTCGTCGGACAGCTTTCGATGATGATGTCGAGGATTTCCGACTTCCTAAGCTCGTCCAGCGATTGAGTCGAGAGAATCATTGCGGCGTTCTGTTTCCGCCAGGTCTTGAGCGCCTCGATGATGTAGCTCTTGATGCTCGGGTTCTTCAGAAACAGCCAAGCCTCGTCAATGAAAAATGCCTTGAAGACGTGGCTGATCTTTGGATCGCAGATCGCAGTGTTCGCTCGGTGCAGGATGTAAAAGAGAAGCGGCTCCAGGACTTCGGGGTATTGATTCATCCCCTGAAAGTCGAAACACTGGAAACGGGGAAACGTAATCGTGTCTTCAGCGTTATCGAAGACGAAATCGAATTGTCCGCCAGTGGTCCACCTTGCGAGTCTGTCAGAGAGACGCCGGTCGAGCGTATTCGATAGAACGCTCAGCGTGCGAAGCGTTGGCTCAATTTCGTACAGATTCTCTACTTGGTGGTAGAGATCGCGTTCCTCTGCGGGCGTCAGTTCCAAGGGCGACGCTCCCTGGATGAGAACTTTGACAAACAGCGCGAGGAAGTCGAGATTTTCCTTGGTCGGGGAAACTGAGAAAGGATTGATCTTGAAGCTTGGCGAGTTCAATCCCACGCGGGAATAAGAGCCGCCAAACAATCGAGTCAAGCTTTCAAAGCTACCGCCCAAATCGAAGATGAAGGTGTAGGGGTCGTATTTCTGCATGTTTGTTATGAGAAAGTTCAAGAGGAAAGATTTTCCAGAACCCGTGCGGCCCAAAATCATCGTGTGGGCCACGTCACGGTGATGCAGGTTTAGGAAGTAGGGTGTGTTGTGATTCGTTTCTAGAACGGCGAGATATTCCTGCTTGAGGTGCCTGTTCTCGGGCTCGCCGCAGTGGAGTGTGAAGAGAAATGAAAAGTCAGCGTAGTTTGTATTGAGCAGGTACATGGAACGAAGATTGAAGGGCGAGCCGCCTGGCGCGGTTGCCAGAAACGCGTTCAAGAGGTTGTACTTTTCCTCATAGAGTTGTGCGTCGTGAACGCTGAAAATCTTGTAGAAGTCGGAAGCGGCCGTATCCACCTTCGCGGGGTCGAGGTCATAGATAACGACACTAAGCGAAAAGTGGCCGAAATAATTGCCTTCGATTTCGAGTTCCTTGATGCTCGCGCCTAATTCGCGGACCTGGGCTTCCTTCGAGTCATCCACCAAAACGTCCGTTGCCGGTGCATCCGAGACATTAAGGTGGCTCGCAAGGGAGCGCTTCGTGTTATGGAAGTGGCGGCGCTTGGATTGGATCGCCTTCCGTGCCTTGCCGGAATCCTCTTTCTTCCACTCCGTGACG
Organism: uncultured Acidobacteriota bacterium; assembly: GCA_963838475.1. GTDB lineage: Bacteria > Acidobacteriota > Terriglobia > Acidiferrales > UBA7541 > Palsa-295. Next base: position 702,705 of record CAWIRJ010000001.1, on the reverse strand, counting down.
ATGTGAAAGTTGGCCTGCACTTCGAGAAGGCGCTTGAGGATGAGCGGAAAGCTCTGGGCCGGGGGCTCTTTGAGCGTCAGAACCTTGACGTAGTAGTCGTCCAACTTCAGATGTCCGCGATGGCATTCCAGATGCGATTCGCAGAGGTAGTAGTCGAGAAACGTGTCGTGCTTGAGCCGTGCGAGTTGGAGCTTCCGGGGTGCGAAGTTCAACACTCGCTTTAGAACTCGGAAAGCCTCCTGCTTACCGAGGAGTTCGACCTGAACGAAATCGATGACGTGGAGGATGAAGCTCTTCACCTTTTGGTGGAGAGCAGCCAGTCCTTTTGTGACCTCGCGGTCAAGCAGAACAACCTGTTTGCGTGATGAAAAAGCTGCCCTCAGGTCTTCGAGTGCCTTCTTTGGATTCTTGTGAAACTCGGTGAGCGACTTTAATAGAGCCCGCTCGTAACGGAAGCCCTCGAAAACGACGACGTAGAACATTTGAAGCGAATACAGCCGCTCGGATTTCTCTGCGAAGTGACGAATGCGATTCTCGATAGCCGTGTTGACGATGGGGTTCGCATACTTCTTGTAAGGAATTGGCTCGTTGTTTCGCTTGAAAAGGTACTGGTAGATGCGAAAGTTCTCGTCGAAGAACTTCAGCGCCGATTCCAAGCGTTTTGTTAGCGTGTCCAGTGAATTGGGGTCCAGGCACTCGTAATCCACGCCATGGACTTGAAGGATCACGCCCACGTCGCCGGATTTGGTCAGAAAGGCGTGCGGGTCAACGAAACCGTAGAGGTTCACTTGTTCGTTGAGCGAGCCGGTTTCGCTGTATGACTTGAAGACTTTTTTCAGATTAAGCATTCGAGGCTCTGCGGATCGTGATGGGACTCAGCTTGGATGGGTCGTACTGCATCTTGAATTTGGCTGCTGACAAAAGGAAACGAAGGATCTGTGGATCGGTATTCGTGGCCCACCGGGCGGCAAGGTACAGAAGAAAGAAGATTAGGATGCCCCCCAACAGACTGGAAAGCATGTTGAATGTCGCCGCCCCCATGCACATTGCAAGGAAGAACAGCTTTCGCTCTGCGCCTAGAACGGTCAACGGGCGATGGAGGGTCCGATAAACCGTGTTGATTCTTCTTCCGGTAGTCATGATCGGTTTGCCAAAAGCGTTTTGCGCGTAGAGGAATCAGGGGAAGAGCCATGCCAAGAAATTAACTGCGGCGATGGCCATGCCAACGCCGAAGAGCACGCCGGCCAGGACTCGCTTCGATCCGCCTTCACCAAAAGCGAAGGTCAGTCCGGCGACCACAATGGAGACGAGTGAGAGCCCACGCGCGATGGTAGTTGTGAATGCCGTCATCAAAACGTTGACTGCGTTCTCCCATGGTGAGCCGCCTGCCCCTTGCGCAAATGCTGACGTTGCGAGAACGAGCGACGAGGAAAATGCGACGAACGCTGGCCGGAGCCAGCGGGAGACGAATTTGTTTTGAGATAAGCTCTTCATTGGCGTCGAGTTCCTTTGGGATAATGCGAGGCGAGCCCGCATCGGGATTCGAAGACAATCTCTCGCCGAACTTTGTGTGGCGGGCTAGTGTTGGTGGGAGGACTGAAGATTGAATTGCAGCGCGCCGCTGCGGAGCTGCTCCCGAAATTACACGTGCGCGCCCACTAGCCGAGGACAGAGTTGCAGTGATTGGCGACAGAAGTCGCTGAGGTGCAGCGAACTGTTGCTGTCTGGATTCACTCTGTTTCGGCGAGGAGTCCAGCGAGAGTTGCCTTCTACTCTTACTAATGGGCGAAGTACCGTTTTGATTCTCCGAAGAAAAACTCCCCGTCGTCAGCGAATTGTTTTTCTTCCTTCGTAAGTCTTTAGGGGATATAGAAAATGAAAGCGGTGTGTCCTTGATACCGAGATCGTTCGCCGCCTTCTGAAGCCGCTGCAAGATTCTCTCGACGCGCCAGTGAACCGCTTTCTCTGACAGCGCGGTATGCGTTTGAATTATTTCCTTAGCGAAAAAACCTTCTACTTTCAATTTGATAAGCAGATCGCGTTCAAAGGTGGAGAGTATTCCAATTCTGTGGCAATGGTTGAGAAAATCATTCAAGACGGAGACGGTCTCGAATGTGTCGTTAGCACCTACCTCCGCAAGTTCCTGAGATTTATCCGTTTCTCTCTGAATCGTGTGCCTTTTTTCCTTTTCAGCCCAACGGAAGGAATTCTTGCGTAGCGTTCGCGTGAGCGCGATTGGAAGATAATTGTTCATTGGCATCGGAGAACCTGAACCCACTAGGTCCAAGAACAACGCCAGAACCTGTTGAGCAATGTCTTCGGGTTCGATCTCTCGGAACCAGGCGCGCACTTCGTGAAAGGTGCGATGAATCATAGGAATGAACGACAAAACCAAGACCGAATTCCTGAGCTCTCTCTCGGGGACGATAGAACCGCACTGCATTAGAGAACCCACAACTTCGCTGGCTGACGGCACACCAATCCTTCCGTCTCTGTGGGCATGCAAATGTTCGACCAGTGCGAGCGCGGTTGGGAATGTCGCAAGCGGAATTGCAGAGCCAGCGACTTTTAGGAATTCATCCGAGTGAGGTGGCTCACTCAGCGAAATGAAAAGATGTCTCTCAACCTTGCAAATATGGCAATTGCACTGAATTTTATCTCGCATGATATCAACTCCTGAAATTGAGCCGAAAAGATCGGCTGACGAATTTGCGGAAGAGCGCCGAAAGTTCTGGTTCAGGACGACTCGCGTCGAGCTTGCCTGGTTAGCTTTCGTTTGTTTGTTGAAGGAAAGTTGTGTTTCTCGATGCGGCGACGACTCAGGCGCGGAAGTTTCGTTGCACAGAGCGATCCTTTTTCGGGGAACTGAAGAAAGAAACCTGCGGAAAGTAGATGGGGAGTCATCTTTGTGTTACGGCGGCTCCTTCTTTCTGCGAACGCCGATAGGGGAAGTATAGGCGAACAAAAAGCGAAAGTCAAGGCCGATCAAAATCCGCGAAAATGGCACCGCATGTCGCTTGCGTTGGCCTCGGCGGTAGAACGGAAAAGACTAGCTTGATGGCGAGATTGTGGCGAGAATATGATAGAATTGTGGCGAGATTTACGGCGAGAATATGGCGAGAACATATATACACGAACTTCGTGATTGGCCCAGATTCACATGGGATTCGAAGGCGCTTGCCCCTTTGCTCTCCGAAGTCCGACTACATCAGGGATTGTTGGTCGGGAAGATGCGTAGCTATGGCCTCGCTTCCCGATGGACCGCGACGCTAAAAGTTCTTACGGAAGAAACAATCAAATCGAGCGCAATTGAAGGCGTGGTGCTTGACCCAGAAAACGTCCGGTCGTCCCTCGCTCGGCGGCTTGGGCTGGAGGTCGGCGGGCTCACAGCGCACAAGGATCGAAACGTCGATGGCGTTGTTGAAATGATGCTGGACGCGACGCAGGAATTCAGCAAGCCGCTGGCAAGGGGACGGTTGTTTGACTGGCACGCCGATCTCTTTCCGGGCGTCCGCACGACCCGCGATAAATTTCGCGTGGGCACATGGCGTGATGATAGCCAGGGTCCAATGCAAGTTGTGTCCGGGCCAGTTAGTCGCCACAAAGTTCATTACGAAGCACCTGCGGCTGATCGCGTCGAAAGCGAGATGGGGAAATTTCTTGCGTGGTTCGACGGCAAGGAACAAGAAGATCCTCTCTTGAAAGCCGCAATCGCGCATTTGTGGTTCGTTACGATCCATCCATTTGAAGATGGCAACGGGAGAATCGGAAGAGCAATCGCTGAAATGTGTTTGGCCAGATCGGACGGCAGTGCTCAGCGTTTCTACAGCATGTCGTCGCAAATCCTTGAAGAGCGAAAAGAGTATTACGAAGTTCTTGAGAAGACGCAGACGGGATCGTTGGACATCACCAAGTGGCTAACTTGGTTCCTCGGATGCCTGGATAGAGCCATCGAACAATCGAATCAAATCACAAGCAGTGCTCTGGAAAAGGAACTGTTCTGGAAAAGCTTAAAGCAACGGAAGGTCTCTCTAAATGATCGGCAGACAAAAGTTCTGAACAAACTATTTAGCGGATTCGAAGGGAAGCTGACGAGAGACAAATGGATGAAAATGACGAAAGCTTCCTCCCGCACTGCTCTTCGAGACATCGAAGGGCTGATCGCTATAGGGGTCATCGAACAAGAAGAGGCCGGAGGAAGAAGCACCTCCTACAGGCTAAAGAAGGGGCAGTCGGACAAAGTGCTGGAAAACTGAAACCGGCGACCCAGCCCGGTGATCTCCAAGGTCGACCTATCGGAACCGAAAAACTCGCCTCAGGGAACATCAAAAAGAGAACTCCGCTCCCACAATCGCGCCCTGCTGGGTCAATCGTAGCCCAATTCGGTTTGCGCTCGCGTCATTGTTAACTAGCAGGCGGGAGCCAAGCTGATAGCCAGCATTGAGGCTGATGTGCTTAGTCAACGTCAATCCTATGGCATCTGTCGTCGACAAAAAGTTGCCGTAGCCGAAGAAGTACATCCCGTAGAACGCACCTTCGACGAAAAGCCGCGGTGAGTTCGTCAAATAAACCCGAAATTCGGGACCTGCAGCCGGGATGGGCGCCAAAAGCGACCCGCTCGCCGAAAGCGCTCCACTTCCGCCGCCCGACATCACCGCCGCACGTATTTTCGCGGAGGTATTAAAAAGATCCACTTGTATGCCAAGTCCAAGGTGACCACGTTTCCGCCGGATAATGTCGTATTGGTAGCCAGGAGCGACCAGGAAAGCGTGCAGATAGCTATTGACGGTAGACCCCGCGTCAAATGTCTGGCCTTGGAACGTAATGTCTCGAGCAAGTACGGTCTGTCGGGAGGTATCAAAACGGCTTAGCGCAACGTAGAAATGATTTTTGCGAGTAAATTTCCAGTCGACCTTTACCGTGAAAGTGGAGTAAGTGTTAAAGCCTAAGTCCTTCTGAAAATCGATGGGAACTGTGTCACTGTTGCCCTGAATTGATCCCGATGGATCTGAGTAAAACCAGAACGTATCAACACGGAGTTTGTACTGATCGAAGTCCTCGCGCTGGGCATGCACGATCGCGGGGTAAGCTAGAAACAGAAAACAGGCGATCAGAATTGGTTTGCGAAAATGTTTGAATGCCAACTCTTTGATGTCAATGGAAGACACAGCGTTTTTCCCCCTCTTGTGAACATAAAACTGGACTTTGCGCGTGTCGATTCGCTTGGATCAATTCAGTTATCAATGTGCGGCCACGCTCTCTGCATGACAGAGAAAAGAAAAGCAGTCGTCAGACCAAATAAAATCCACCCGTTCAGTGATTCGAGGGCGCCCATCAGCTGCCATCGCGGCTCCAGGATAAGACCGCCGTGGCCGTAACTCGTCATTGCATTCAATGAGTACAGCATCGCGGATTTGTTATCTCCCCTGGCGCCAAGAAAACGGTACGCGCTGGCCCAGATGAATCCCTCAAATCCGTGCAAAATTGCTGCCGAAAGGGCGGTTGCTCCCATGACGAAGATTGAAGCCCACGAGAAATTCCGGAGACGTCCTCCATGACCGAGCATCGATGAGACTTCATAATTGATGCGTCGAAGCCCATACGAATGGATGACCACGGTCAATACGATGAGCGGCAAGCCCCACGCCCAATCCAAGCCCCAATTATTCGTGAGAATTTCCGGGTCCATATTAGGCTCCAACTAAATTGCTGGAACCCAGCCATCGCCTGGGTTGTATTCCGGCATGGCAGCGGCTAGGTCAACGGTCTTTTCCCCCAAATCTTTTTGGTACACGGTGCCATCCTTGCCGATGACGAAGGTCATGATTCCGGAATTCCTGTAGTCTGCTGGATAAGCAAGAATCGCAAACCCGCCGGTCATTTTTCCGTTTTGGATGAACTCCTTCGCACCTCCTGGAGCTTTGTCTCCTTGTTTGGTGAGAATTCGGAAATAGTAACCGTTGAACGGCTGAGGTTTGTCGCCGGAATTGGTGTACCCTGCGGCCTTGGCAAAATCACCAAGCTGGCCGAGTGGGCTCGGGGTCTGACCTTCCGGCACATGCCAATACAATCCGTTTTGCTTTCCTTCGTCAGCGACAAACTTCTGCGCGAACTGGTGTGCCGTGTCACCGTCGTGAGTCTGGCTGAAATATTGTTGCTGTGCGTCGGCGATAGCATCGCAGGCAGCGATCGCGGTCAACTCGCCGTTGCCGACGCGGCGCGCAATGATCTCGTCCTCTCCGGCAGCAGTGTCGAAATACCATTGGCCGCTGGAGTTCTGCTTCAGCGGAATAGGAAACGGATAATTGTCTGCCCCAACATAGAGCATCTGTCCGCCTATTTTAAGTTTGACCCAGCGATTCATTTGGTTGTAGGCAGCAACAAAGTCTTGCGCGGTATCCTTGTCCTTTACGGCGTCGCCAGAGAACAGGACATCCTTAGACTCTGGGCCAAAGGTGGCGAGCCACGCGGCCTGATCGCCGGAGTTGGCGGCGTCCAGAACTGCGGCTCCTGCCTCGGCTGGCGAGGCAAATGTCTTTTGGGCGACTTTGGTGTCCGATGCTTTGTTGCAGGACGCCAACGAAGTGATCACCGCGAAAAAAAACAAAAATCCCCAAACACGTTTAGACGGAATCTTTTGGTTCGAAATTAAGCGCTGCATGTGCCCTCTCCCTATCTTTAAAATCTGCGGTCCTTGTGTCGTCACCAGGCGGCTCAGCGCCGACCGCCGCCGCGAAATCCACCGCCGCCGGCACTACCCCAGCCGCGACTGCTATCGGCTCGCGACGACCAGCCACCACCGCCGGAATCACCAAATCCACCGGAGTGCCCGCTCATGCCGCTGAACGCATTCGATCTCCCACTGCTGTCGCCGGAATGCTGCGACCATGAATTCGAGCCCGAAGAATGATTGGAATTAAAGCTCTGGGCATTTTGCTTGTTCACGTTAACCGTGTTTCCGCTTACGTTTTTGTTATATGTGTTGCTGCTATTTTTGTAATTGCTGTTGTAGTTTGAGTGGTTGTAATTGTTGTAGTTATTGTGGTTGTAGGAGTTGTTGTAGCCATAGCCGTTGTGATAGCCGCCGTTGTAATAGCCGCCGTGCCAAGCAGAGTTTCCGTAGTAAGCGCCGCCGTGATACACCACTGCAGTACCATGCCAGCCACAATTCCAACTGCTATATCCCCAGCCGCAGCATCCGCCGCTCATCATGGCGCCCACCGCGATTCCGGCTCCGAATCCGATGATTCCTGCGGCAACCACCGCGCCCGGGGTATAGGTGTAGGCCGGAACTACATACGGGTAACCGTAGACAATTGCAGGGTTGTACTCCGGAACGTAGACGACTTGAGGGTTGGCTGGTTGGATGACGATTACCTGAGGCGACTGTTGAACCACCGTAACTTGCGGCGTTGTTTTTAGATTGCCCTTCGCCTTGGCTTGCGCGCGCAACGTCTGGACCGCTGCCATCACTTCAGCTTGCTGGTTGTGAAAGGCCTGCCCCAGAGATGAAGTCCAACTGAGATTTTTCGCCATGTTATCGAGCACGGAAGGAAATTGTGTGAGCGCTTTCACACTTGCATCCCAAGATTGTTTGTCAACCGCTTGCATTAAAGCACTTCCCGTCAAACTCTTGTTCTGCTGTACCCAGTAATCGGCAATCGCAACCTGATCCGGAAAGGTAGCGGCGCTGAGAATCTGGGCCACCAATGAATCGGGGTACAGCGCAATTGGCGCCACTAACGATTGAAGCTCGGTCGCGGCTAAAGGAGCAGCTTCACTCGGGCTTCCATTGTCGTCAGCCGGAGGTGGCGTTAGGCTCTGGTAACCGTAAGCCATCTGTGATGATGACGTAACAAAAGCCAAACCGAGAACTACTGAAAATATCTTTTTCAAATTTTTCGAGATCATTAGAACCGCTCCCTTGATGTGACTGCCCCTCTAACGACACCGGCGTTCGAGTCGTTCGCTCAAACGGCCGCTCCGTTCACGGATGCGATTGCTTTAGCACGGCGAGGGCGGCCTTGCGAGCCGCCCTCCGGTGTTAGTTAGCCGCCGCCAGGGACGGCCTTCGGCATTTTATTGGGATCCAGCGCGGGCACCGGGTTTTCCGGACGCTGAAGATTCGGTATCAAGTCGTTCGAGGCACCGCCTGGGGAGCGCCTGATGCTCGGATACTTCATGATGGACTTGTCGAAGTCGACCAACGCCGGCGCATACAGCGCCCCGGCCCAGGAGTTTTCTTCGCCGGAATACCTTCCCGGGGAGGTGGTAATTCCACGGGTTGGCGCGGCCCCATTCATGACCATGTCGTATTTCTCATAGGGATCCATGGTGAGGTTATAGGTCGCCGGTAAACTGAGGGTTTGATCGGGTCCCAGCCAGGACTCCTTCGCCGTCCACATGAATTTCCAGGCGATGTTCACCCACGGCTCTTTGGGATCTCCGGCGATGTCAACGCGGAGAGCATTGAGATTTTCGCCATCGATAAAGACCCACGACCGACGTGCGGAGTGCTGTGCCTTGCCCAGGATGTAGGCGCTGTTGTCAATGCTGTCGAAGTAGATGGGCTTGCCGTTGTTGTCGTGCCATTCGCCATGGGGCGGCGGCGTGAGGCCAACCATGCTGGCCAGCGTTGACCAGCAGTCAATATGCGACATCATTTCGTTGTATTGCACCCCGGCGGGGATGTTGTTCGGCCACCACATGATTCCCGGGACACGCCAACCGCCCTCAAACGCGGTGCCTTTTTCACCACGGAAGGGCTGGGTTCCAGCATCGGGATAGGCGTCCAGCCACGCGCCGTTGTCAGCCGTCAGGATGACGATGGTGTTGGGCGCATCCTTGCGGATTTCATCCATGACTTTGCCGATGTCAGCATCCATTTCCATGAGCGAATCGGAGTAGTCACCGAGATGCGACTTTCCAGCAAAATCCGGCGCCGCATGGGTTGGGTTGTGCATTTTGATCCAGTTAATGTCCATGAAGAACGGCTTGCCGCCATTCGCGTGCTGCTTGATGTAATCCACAGCATAGTCGGCCTGCCGTTCGTCCATTGTTGCCATGTAGGCGTAGTCAATCGCGGCGACCCGTTTTGCGGGCTGGCCGGCCACACCTTCCCACTCGCTCAAGTTCACAATGTCATCAAACATCGCGTTGAATTCCGGATTGTAGGACGGGAACCACGGATGAAACCACTTCGAGGTGTCTTCCCAGGTGTAAGCGCCGGCATAGTAGGCGGCGTACTCTTTCATCTCGTCGAAGCCGTGCTCGATCGGGTAGGAGCTCGGTTTGTCGCCCAGATGCCATTTGCCCGAGAAGTAGGTCGAGTAGCCGTTCTTCTGGAAGTATTCGGCGATGGTCGGCGTTTCCTTCCGGAGGTAGTTCTCGTCACCCGGAACCACCACGACGGAGAGCGCCGAGCGGATGGGAATGCGCCCGGTCATAAACGAAGCCCGGCCCGCCGTGCAGCTGGCCTGGCCATACCAGCTCGTGAACACCGCACCCTCCTTGGCGATGCGGTCGACGTTTGGAGTCGGATGGCCCAAGGCCGCGCCGCCCCCGTAGGCGCCGAAGTCGCCCCAGCCGGTGTCGTCGGTCATAAGCACAACGATGTTGGGTTTCTGTTGGGCCGCTACGCGCGGCGATGCAGCAAACCCAAGAATCAGAAATACCCAAACCGCGAGAGATGTCATTCCGATGCGCTTCATCGAATTCTCCTTTTATCAATCGCCTTCAAGTAGCTTCACTCGATAGGGCCGTACGAATCTCGGACTTTCGTCTGGCCTCCGCCCTCCAGTTCCGTGGAAACATGGCACCCACTGCGATTCCGGCTCCGAATCCGATAATTCCCGCGGCGACCACCGCGCCCGGACTATGGGGTGTATGCCGGAACCACATGCTCCCGGTTGATGTGACTGCCGCTCTAACGACACCGGCGTTCGAGTCGTTCGCTCAAACGGCCGCTCCATTCACGGATGCGATTGTTCTAGCGTGACTCGCTCCTGCCTGTCTTGCTGACGCGATTGCGATAGCACGGCGAGGACGGCCTTGCGAGCCGTCCTCCTGACTCTCGCGCAGAACGAGTTTAGTCAACGTCCCTACCTCAACCTAAGCCGGGTATTTCTACGATCAAACGAAACAGTTAGTCGGTTGCGCCGATGGTCTGCACAAGTTTGTGGATATCCATCAAAGGCAACGGGTTGTCCGGATGCTGCAGATCCGGGCTCGTATCATTGGACGCTCCGCCGGGAAAGCGCCTCATATTCGGGAAATCCACAATGGATTTATCAAATTCCCCTATTGGCACCGCTAATAGCGAAATAGCCCACCCATTGTCATAGCCCGCATAGCGGCCTGGCGAAGTGGTGGGGAGGCGCGAACTCACCGCACCGTTAAACGTCATGTCGTATTTCTCGAACGGATCCATCGTCAGGTTGTACAACGAACCGCAACAGCCGAGATCCTGCTTGGCACCCAGCCAGGTGTCTTTAGACGTGTATAGGTATTTCCATGCAATTTTCAGATCGGGGTTAGTGGGATCTCCGCCGACATCGGCGCGAGCGCCGGCGAAGGATTCACCGTCGATATAGATCCATCCGTTGCGTGCAGAATGCCGTTCCTTGCCGAGAATGTAGGGGCTGTTGTCAATGCTGTCGAAATAGATCGGCTTGCCGTCATTGTCCTTCCACTCACCGTGAGGCGGCGGGGTGAGGCCAGCCATTGTTGCCAGCGTTGCCCAGCAGTCAATGTGCGACATCATTTCGCCATATCGTGCGCCAGCCGGAATGTGATTCGGCCACCACATAATTCCCGGCACGCGGAAGCCGCCCTCGAACGGCGAGCCCTTCTCCCCACGGAACGGTACTGTGCCAGCATCTGGGTAGGCGTCCTGCCACGCGCCGTTGTCGGCGGTGATTATGACGATCGTGTTAGGAGCCTCTGCACGGATGGCGTCCATAATGCGGCCGATATTATCGTCTAGTTCCAGCATGGCATCTGAATAGTTGCCGAGGTGCGATTTGCCAATGAACGCCTTGGCGGGAATATTCGGGTTGTGCATCTTCATGAAATTAACATCCATGAAGAACGGCTTGCCGCCTTTGGCGTGCGCCTTTATGTATTCGATCGCTGAATCAGCCTGGCGAACATCGAATTCATGTAGGTAGTCGTAGTCGATACGCGCAACTTTGGTCGCAGGTTTCCCCGCAGTGCCTTCCCATTCGAACAAGTTGACGATCTTTTGATATTCGGCCCAGTAAGCAGCGTTGTACTTCGGAAAGAAGGGATGCGCAAAGTTGTCCGTATCGTCGTACGTGTAGACGCCCGGATAGTAGGCAGCAAACTCTCTCATTTCGTCGAAGCCATGTTCGATCGGGTAAAATTTGGGTTGGTCTCCCAGGTGCCACTTGCCCGAAAAGTACGTCGAATAGCCGTTCTTCTGGAAGAACTCGGCGATTGTCGGCGTGCTCTTCGTGATGCCGTTCTCGTCGCCAGGCACAACCACGACTGAAAGCGCCGAGCGGATTGGGATGCGTCCGGTCATGAATGAGGCCCGGCCCGCGGTGCAACTCGCCTGGCCGTACCAACTGGTGAAGACCGCGCCTTCCTGCGCGACCTGATCGACCTTCGGGGTCGCATGGCCGAGGTTCGCGCCACCACCATAGGCCCCGAAGTCATTCCAGCCTGTGTCATCGGTCATGAGAATGACGATGTTGGGTTTCTGTTGGGCCGCTACGCGCGGCGATGCAGCAAACCCAAGAATCAGAAATACCCAAACCGCGAGAGATGTCATTCCGATGCGCTTCATCGAATTCTCCTTTTATCAATCGCCTTCAAGTAGCTTCACTCGATAGGGTCGTACGAATCTCGGACTTTCGTCTGGCCTCCGCTCTCCAGCTCCGTGGAAAGCTGGAGAGTGGGAGCCATCGTTTACATCTGTTCGTTCAAGCCGGTGTTCACAAGAACCTTCACATCCACGCGCCGGTTAAGCGCGCGCCCTTGTGCATCAGTGTTTTCAGCAGCGGGGTGCGAAGCTCCGTATCCGGCCGGAACAACGATCCGCCACATCGGTACGTTCTTCACGGTACGTAGATAATCCGTAACTGCAGTCGCCCGAGCGTCACTTAGTCTCTGGTTCTCTTCTTTGGTGCCGGTGCTGGACGCATACCCTGCAACCTCGATCATGTAACCGCTGGTGGTCTTGGCGACATCGGCGAGATTGCCGAGGTCGGCTTTGGCCGCATCGTCGAGGGTAGACTTGTCCGCGTCATAGTAAATTCCAGCCTCTGCCACAACGGTATAGTCGGCCAGATCGGATACCCGCTGATTTACCTTCGAGATGGCGGCCGCATCCATCACTCCAATGGCGCCAGCTGTTCCAGCAGCCGCAGCCGCTTGATTGGCCGATACTTGAGCTCGATTTGCCGAGGACTGGGCCTGATTGGCGGAGGATTGTGCAGCCTGAGCTCCCGACACTCCTTGATTAGCAGTAGACTGAGCCTTCTGCGCGGCAGCCTGATTGGCAAGGATCTGCTGCTCTTCCGCTACTTCAATGGCGAAATCATCGGGGCTAAACGTAATCTTGCTGGCAACGAGTCGTCCCTTCGCATCTCCAACTCCTTCTGCCTCAATTCCCAAGCCCGGCACCATAGCGGCGATGTCCATATCCGACCGACGGAATTTGAACGTGCCTTTCTTTCGCTCGATTGTGGTATTGCCCGAGATGCTCACCAGGACAGCGGTGCCCGTTTTCTTGTCATTAACCTTGAGGATGTCGCCACTGCGAGCCGCAATCGTTCCCTTGACCTTTGCCTTCTTGCCAGACTCGATTTGAGGCGTATTCAGCGCGGAGCCATAAGCGACGTTTCCCAGTACAACGAGGCATACTGCGAAGCACAAAACCTGCACAGCATTTCGTAAGTTGAATTTCATTGGAATCTCCTTCGACTTTTTCTTATATTTTCTCGTTGCTGGCGTCTATTGTTAGAAGTAACAGTCCATGTTATTTTCTCGTACCACGTGCCTTGCAGGAATTAAAAGATAGAGAGAGAGCCAAGCACCGCCTTGTCGAAAACTATTCCTGCAACACGTGCCAGATTTTGCGTGACGTCATATTTTGGAATCTGGCCGGGTCAGAATTATTTAGAGATCGACGGCCTGGAATTGAGACGGGCCGCGCTCCGCTAATTCGAATGATTCTTCATCGTCCTCGAGATCGACAACCGAAGTTGGTCCCGGTTACAGCGTGGAGGTCGCTATGTTGTTACGTGCTGTTATTTAGTTACGACGATTTCCGCTTCCTTGGAGTCGCACATCCCGTAGATGGCTCCCGCAACGCAAGCCCCTACTGAATACTTAAAACACCCTGGCCGCTTTGCGACCACCGAAATAGGACGATCGGAGCCGCCGATGATCACTCCGTCCGGTGTGTCAAACGGTGAAGAATCTCCGAAATCCAGGACGAAGCCCGTTTTCTTGGACGTGCTTTGCCACGTAACAGTCGTGCCGACCTTTATGCAGAACGGCGCATTCGCCTTTGCGTCTGAAATGTTGGGAGTGACCGAAGCGGAATCACTGGTGCGTTTGACGTCCGCAAGACACGGAGTAGAACTGGATCCGCAGCGGGTGCTGGCGTTGCACATGCTTCCAGGGTTGGTTTCTGAGCAGAGATACTTATTATCGTCACTGCGAAGTTCTTTGGCCGTCACGTAACCGGCCATCAATGTGAGCGAAAACAGAATCAGACCGCTCCACATCGCAACACTATGCTTTCTCTTCATAAAGACACCTCATTTCCAAAGCGATTTCGATGCCGACTGCGCTAGTTGACCCCGGGTGTTCCTTTCCAGTCGAGTACGTCCACAAGCTTCCAGGAGTTTTGAGTCAGATCAATTTGCAACTGGCCTTGCTTATCGATCACGAGTTGCGCGGCCGGGAACAAAACGCCAGTGCTCTTGCTTCTATCCTGTTCGTTTATGTCGATCTCTCCGCCAGTCAAGTTGAAAGCCTGTGATTGCGAGTCGGTCCAAGCTTCCACGAAGCTAATCTGCCTATTAGTGACAAACCGGATTTTCCTTCCGGTGGGCGTTGGGATCATGCGGATGAACGCGACGTCATAGCCGAGAGTACCGGTGATCGCGATGTGTCCTACGGTCCTCATCCTGGTTAGCGCGTTGACCAAGCCTTGGTTCTGCCCCTTTGCGAATGCCTGGACCAGAATCTGTCTCTCCGCCATGGTCGAGTAGTCGTTGATAATCAGCGTTATGCCGATACTCTGCCCCAGTTGGGTGCCCGTACCCATTGCTTGGGCTTCTATCGTCTCCGCCTTCTGCGCGAAAACCGGAAAGCTACTCATCGTCACCAGACCAACCAAAAGAAAACTTCCAACTACAAACTTGGCTATGTTCGACATAACTTCTTTAATTCGCACGATTTGTTCTCCTTTCACGCCGAAGATTCCCCGGGTCGCTGCCCGACGGTCTCGGAAGAATTGCTAACCTAGAGAATCTAAATACAGTCTGGTATTGTCAAAACTAACAGTTCCGAGCGGTTTCTGTTAGTTGACCAGAACCCGACTACACGCTACGCCTCACTTTTTACGTCCGTTCACATCGCAGCCTTTTTCAATGGGCGTTGAGTCCGGCATATCAAACTGCATGGTGATCGGCGCGCCGCTCTTGTCTTCCGCAGTAATTTCAACCGTATGCGCGCGGAGCATTTTCTCAAGCGAGCCTTTGGGAAAGGACGCAGAAGTCTTGCTCGTCGAGGGCGTCCAATTCTCTTGCTCCTCCTTTGCATCGTTCAACCGATATACCACCGCGACCTTCGGGAAATAAGAAATTCCCTCGATCTGATCGGGCTCAACCCAGTCAATCTTCAGAGGGTCGCCAACAACGAGAGTTCCGCGAAAGAACTTAGGTTTGTGGGACCGATTGTAAGAGTTACAGTCCACAACTAACAAAGGACGGCTGGAATCGTCATCAGCCGGCGCTTTAACGAATTCTCCCGCCAAGCTATACCGAGCATAGACGCCTCTGTACGGATCCGTACCTTGAGCACGGCGCCATCCTTGCGCTGACGGCTGTTGCAAAAGTTCCGTTGAAGATCTAAAACATACCCAAGCAAGGGCCAAGATTAAAACTACTGATCCTGGTTTCATTTATAGTCTCCCTAAGAGCGATGTAACTGACAGGCCGAATACTGAACGGAATAGCTTGTAATCCGGCCTACCAGTTAAGTAGCCGCTATTGCTTAAAAATCACCGGAGGTCCGCTGACTCGATTCGCCTGGAGGGAGATGGTTACCTCAACGCGATCTGCTATTTTGATAAAGGGAATGCCGCTGTTCATCCCGTAGTCCTTACGGTCGAAGGCCATTGTTCCTTTAATTTCGCCCGACGCTTTGCCTTCGCGATCGACAGTTAGGACCAGCGTATCGGCTTTGGTCACTCCGCGTATCGTAAAGTTGCCCTGCACATCAAAGGTATTGGGGCCGGTCTGTACAATCTTTGTTGACTTAAACGTGATCAAGGGATCCTTCTTAACGTCGAAGAAGTCCTTGCTCTTCAGCTTGTCGTCCTTAAAGCCACTTCCGGTATTAACGCTCGCTGCCGTAATCTTGATGTCCAGGATGCCGGTTGAGACATCAGGAGAGGTAAATGTAAGAGTGGCATCCCATTTGTTGAAATCGCCTTCGAGAGCCACCGACGACTTCACGAAGAACTTAATGGAGCTTGTTTCCGGCGTAATCACGAAAACAGGAGCCTGTGCCAGGCTTGATGACGGGAAGACTACAGATGCTAAAAGGCAAAGCAAGCTAGCTAATCGCATCGAGCACCTCCGTAAACATGGACCGCAATGGCGGCACCGCATACTCTCTACCTTGTGCTGACCTATTGCTATTGGCAGAAATGACAATCTATCGGAGTTGTGGAGAGTTTGAAGTCGTGTCGGAAGCTAAATTAGCGTTTGTCCCTCGCCTAGTTCCGACTAATCGGAGTTACTAGTTCTAAAAACGGCAGGCGACACGGTCCTGCATCGCGGCGGGCTGGTAACCGCGGCGGCGTCCGCTGTTACAGTGATTTCTAAAGATGAGAAAACACGTGCGCTATGGACTTCCCGGCCTCTTCAGTAGAGTAAACGGTGATATGTGCACCTTTCTTGACGCCATCGGCGCTGTAGACCCCGACGTCCTTGCCCGCATCCATCGTCGCATGGCCGGCGACGTCAAAAGTTTTCTCCGTCCCGTCGGCTGTCTTAATCGTGACGGTCTTGCCGCCCTTGCCAATTTCTTCCACGGTGCCTTCGGTAGCGTGCACAGTTTTGTCACCAACGTAATGGATCGAATGTGCGACTCTATCCGTGCTTTCTTTGGTGCAATGAATGATCACATGCCCGCCTTCCTTGCCAACGAGATCGGTGGCGTGCGCGACATCCTTCGCACCGTCCGCGGTCGTCTTCCCGGTAAACTTCACGACGGTCTCCGTGCCATCTGCGGTCTTCACCGTGACGGTCTTCGCACCTGTATCAACTTTTTCGAGCGTTCCAGTGACGACATTGTCCGCGTAAGTGGATACGGCCCCGAACACTAGTGACAGAACGAGCAGAGCAAATACCTTTCGAAAACCTGATTGAACAGAGCTGAGGGGCATGTGTCCTCCTGAACTAAAATCCGGACTTTCTGATTTCAACTTTGTTCCCGCGCAAACGATACGACTGTCGTTCCGTGCTGTCAACTTGAATCGTTTCAGACGCGCTGTGACAGTTGCCTGTACCACGGATGCTGGAGCTGGGAGAATTGCCCAGGCTGACAATCGTTGCTGGCATTCGCTGCTACTGCGGTAACATCAAGTTGTCGTAGCGCTATGCGAGTTGAAAACGCGGATGTTATAGGTTCAGTGGAGTAAATATGTCGTTTGCCCGTGTGAAACTGATATGCCTATTAACGGCGCTTGTAATTTTTCTTGCTGTCTTTACGGCTATGCAAACACAGGCGTATCCGCAGTCACAGCAACCGGCCATTGCAAATCCTAAGACGGACCCTCCGCAATCGACTTCTTCCCTCGAATTGCCTCTAACCTTTCAGCGCCAACTTGGTGATCTAGACGTCATGCTGAAGAGCCATCAGATTCGTGTTCTCGTCGTACCCAGCCGCTCGGGTTTTTTTTACGATAAGGGGCAACCGCAGGGGATCTTTTACGAAGCATTCGATGAGTTTCAACGTTTCGTGAACCAGAAGGTCAAAACCGGAGCCTTAAAAGTAAATGTGACGTTTATCCCAGTGCGACCAGAACAGCTGGAACACGCCTTGTTAACAGGCGTCGGCGACGTTATGGGCTATCCAGTAATTGTGACGCCAGACCGCGGGAAACACGCGTTGTTCACGAGCTCCATCTACTCGAATGTGAAGCAGGTCATCGTGACCGGACCGAAATCGCCAGCGATCTCTAGTCTCGAAGATTTAAGCGGCAAAGAAATTTACGTCAATCCGCTGACCGTTTATTACGACAACCTCAAGCTCCTAAGCGAGTCATTTCAAAAAGCGGGCAAGCCGCCGATCCTGATCAAGAGTGCCGATCCCAACTTGACCGATGAGGATCTGCTTGAGATGGTGAGTACGGGCTTGCTTCCTGCAACCGTTACGATAAGTATCCGCGCCGATTTCTGGTCCAAGGTATTCCCCCAACTTACCGTTCATTCGGACGCTGTCTTGAAAGAAGATGTTGAGTTGGCTTGGGTCACGCGCAAGGACAGTCCAAAGTTGAATAAGCTGCTAGACGAATTTATCGAGGGCCGACAATTCGGCACATCGTTCGGCAACACTTTGGTGCGGCGCTACCTGCAAAATACGAGGTGGGTTAAGGATTCAACATCCGCTGAGGAAATGAAAAAGTTTCAAGCATACTTACGCTTCTTCCAGAAATATGCAGCCGAATACAGTTTTGACTACCTGCTGCTTGTTGCGCAGGGATACCAGGAATCGCTACTGGACCAAAGCCGCAAGAATCCTACCGGAGCCGTCGGCATCATGCAGGTAATCCCTAAATATGCAGCCGCGGCGCCCATCGGTATTGAAAATGTGGGCGGTCCCGAAGATGCCGAAAACAACATCAACGCCGGTGCGAAGATGCTGCGAAATATCGCGGACACCTATTTCAACGATCCCAAACTGGATGCCTTGAACAAAACTCTGATGGTCTTCGCATCTTACAACGCCGGACCGACCCGAATAGCGCGCATCCGAAGACAAGCGGCGAGCGAGGGCCTCGATCCCGATAAATGGTTCGGAAATGTCGAATTGGTCGTTGCGAAAGACATTGGACAGGAAACCGTGCAATATGTCGACAATATCTACAAATACTATGTGGCCTATAAACTTGTCCTAGAACAATCGCGCCAACGGCTTCCGCTAAAAGAGCACGGCGGAGCAGGTGAAGATTTGCCTCGGCAAGTCCAAGAGCGATGCCAACGATTGGACCATACAGCATTGCGATCAGCATGGCGCCGATGATGACCGCCGGGGAGTTCTCAATGAGCCCGAAACCGGCAATCAGCGCAGCAGCCAAGTTCATCGCTAAATAGGGGCCGTTGAGCGCGGCCCCCGGAGCCACTGATTCGCGTATCGCGGCACGCTTACCCTCACTTAACTGAGGGCCGATTCTGAACGTAAAACCTGATTGTGAACTCATAGGCTGCCTCCCCCGTGGAATGATCTCCGCACTGAAAGCTACCTGATGACAGCATTTCTTATCAAGGGAGCCAGTTGAGCTTCGGCGAGTGGACGGTGAGCTCCCGAATGACGCGCTTACCCGAGACGTGAAGTCGGGACAAATCAGGACCGTCCGCGTTCTGCACGGGCTTGTCCCTCGAACCGAGCGAGGGGAAAGGCTGGGCGAGTGGCGGGTAATATCCGATGGGTGAATCATTTCACCAGCGTGACTTCACCCGGACGCCACCTTGTCGAACCACGGTTCGAGCGCTCCGTAGAGACGGAGGAGGCTGCGCCAGCCCTTGCCGGGCACTGTCTGGATCCAGTTGTTCCCCTCGCCCGCCGGGTGTTGGCCAAAGTAAACGTCGACCGAGCCATCGGGATTGGATTTCACCGTGCCCGACTCGCTGCTCACCGCCGGTGTAAACCTGCGCGAACTAAATCGTAATGAACCACCCGCGACACCTATTCCACGGGTATCGTGAACTTGAAGCCCTCGTTCTGCAGCTGCTCCTGAAAGCTCTTGAGCAGTTCGTACTGCCCAAGGCTGACATACGGTATGCTCACCCCTTGCACTTTGCGAGGTGGATACTTCATATATGTCGCCATGACCTTCTTAAACGCTTCGGACATCGTTACGGCGGCCCACGTTGACTCCGTGTAATTGTTCATGAAGATGTCGTAGCGTTCCTGCGGATCCTGCCAGAGATCGAAGATTTGTGGCGTCGTCGCAATCATCTTGCTTGGCCCTTTCCAGCCGAGGTTGGTGTCTACAGCCAAGCCTCCGGTCGCCTGTCC
Organism: uncultured Acidobacteriota bacterium; assembly: GCA_963838475.1. GTDB lineage: Bacteria > Acidobacteriota > Terriglobia > Acidiferrales > UBA7541 > Palsa-295. The sequence goes on along the minus strand of CAWIRJ010000001.1, from coordinate 683,199 downwards.
ACCATCACCGCGTATATCGAAAACCGCCTTAAAGTTGTCGACGCGAATTGCGCCGGGTGTGAGATCCTGCTCGGTGAAGTAGTACCAAGTGTTGCGGGGGTCTTTTCCCGTACCGAGCAGCACTGGTGTCATATCATAGCTATCGAAGATCGTAGGTTTACCTTCCAGATCGGCCTCCGGCAGCTTTACGCCAGCGAATGAGGCGAAGGTAGCCATTAGATCGAGACCGCCGATAATATCGTGGTTCTTGGTGTCACCCTTGATCTTGTCGGGCCACCATGCGATTGCGGGGACACGGTTGCCCCCTTCCCGCACAGTTCCCTTGGTTCCACGAAACGGCGTATAGCCTGCGTCTGGATAAACGTCCTGCCAAGCGCCGTTGTCTGTTGTCCAAAAAACTAGGGTATTTTTGTCGATGCCTAACTCGCGGATTTTATCCATCACATGACCGATGCGAGCGTCGGCTTCTACGATTGAGTCAGCGTACTTGCTCTTGGACATGGATTTGTGGATGTAGTCAGGATGCGGAAGATTAGGCTGGTGTACCTTCATGAAATTTATGCTCATGAAGAATGGCTGGCCTTTCTTTGCGGCCCGCTCCAAGTAATCAATCGAGGCCTTCTCGATGTATTCGTCCAGATAAGGAATTCCGACCCAGCCCTTGTCAGGTGTGTTTTCGTATTCACCGTTCACACGCCACTCCTGATGCGGTTTCTCCCCGGCATTGCCAGAGAGCGCGCCAGTTGTCACCTTCTCAAACAGGGCGCGCAACTCGGGACTCATACCCGGAAACCACTTTGGGTCGGCGTATGTGTAAGCGTTTAAGTGATAGAGTAAGGCATACTTCATTTCGTCGAAGCCGTGTGCGCTGGGTAGCGCATAGTCGGACTCGCCCAAGTGCCATTTACCAGTGAAAAAGGTCTGGTAACCCGCCTGCTTAAGCACCGACGCAAGTGTCCATTCGGCAGCCGGTAAACCACCGCCCTGACCTTGAAATGCCACCGTAGTCATGCCGCTGCGATTGGGATACCGCCCCGTCATCATCGCAGCTCTGCCCGGTGTGCAACTTGCCTGGGCATAATAGGAGTAAAACGTCATGCCTTCAGCAGCCAAACGATCGATATTAGGTGTCGGCATGCCCCGACCGACGCCGCCGCCGTATGGTCCCGAGTCGCCGTACCCGAAATCGTCGGACACGATTAAGATAATGTTAGGTTTTTGTCCGGCGGCGGGTGACACGTTCTGTAATGTCACCTTGGTTTGTGCCTGACTTTGCGGCAAGTTGAATAGCATCAATACCAAAAGGCCCAGCGTTGTGGCCAACCACTTCCTTCGATCCTTTTTTTCCATTTTCTCTCCCTTTCTTGAAACTGATTTCGAGGCTATGCGACGCCGTTGATGGACCACGCAGAAACGCAGCGTGCCCAGCCTTGAACACCGCATCCCTGTGCAAGCGGCGTACTCAGGGGGAGAAAACTACTCCAACTTCGAAATTATCGCAATTGCCAAAACTAACAGGCGCGTCAACCTTTTGGGGCAACGGGCCTTAGCGAAGCTTCGTAAGCATTCGGTACACGAGAATCAGGGGTTATCATCAGCTAATCGGCTAGTGCCTGATTGATGTCATAACGACGTCGGCCTCGCGACGGCGAAGAGATTTGTTTTCATAGTCGTGTTCTCCCTCTGCCTATTTGGTTCCTTCACTTCAGCTTCTCGATGTCGCCAGGCTTCCAGCTCTTGTCTAAAGCGGCTTCGGTCGGGCCGTAAAGTCTGAGGATGGCGAAGAACCCCCGGCCTGGAGCAGTGGCGAGCCAGTTGCCTTCTTTGCCCGCCGGTACTTTTGGACCGAAGTAAAGGTCCGTGCTGCCGTCCGCGTTCTGCACCGGCTTGTCCCTCGAACCTAGCGACGGGAAAGGCTGGCCGTTGGCGAGACCCGAAGCGCTTGCAGCGTCATAGAGCGTAACCGACCAGAAGATGGCAGCCGGGACGTTGGGCGGCAGGTGCAGGCGATAGTTGCTGCCACCCACGAACGGCTTGCCCTCGCCATCGAAAAAGGCCATCCAGTAATTGGCTCCCTTGCCAGGTATTTGTGAGGCCATGCCAATGCTTATCGCGTAGTAGCCGGTGAAATAGTTGATCCGCGAGTCAGTTGTCAGAATCCCCGTGGCGTTCAGCCATGGCCACTCATTGACAGAAGCTGTTGGGTTCGCCGGCGTCTGGTTGGCGAGCGGATTGGACCATTGACGGTCGGGGAAAATCAAATATGACACGCCACCAACAATATTTTGGAAAAGCAGCACGCGGCTCATTTCGTAGCCGGTCTTCGCGGCCTGGTCGAGGACCTTCCGGGTGCCCGCATCAGGTGTGAACGGCTGCCCCTTGACGATGCCGATTGCCGCCAAGTCGCCCAGCCGGTCGGGACCAGCAAGGTTGGCGCCCTCCTTATCCAGGAGCAGCTTGAGCTGAACAAACGCGCTGCCGTCGCTGATCGGCAGCATATTGACCGGGACGCCGGAGGCATCAGGGAATTTCATCGGCTTCGCGGTCGCTTCGCCGTTCAGCGGATAGATCTTTGTCCGTTCAAGGTGTTCGACGGCGGGTGCCAGATTCTTCGGGTCCTCGTAGAAACCACGTAGGAAAACAAAGACGTTGTTGGTTGCTGAACGGTAAACGAAATAACCTTCCGGCACCGTGCCCTTATAGCCGGGCGGCAATAGCAGGAATTTGCCGCCCTTGCCGCCATCCGGCCCTGCCAGACCGATGTCGCCAAAGAACTTGCCACCATCGACCGGGATGGGACGCTGCCAATAGTCATCAAAGATGCCCTGCAGCCCGGGCGGCGCTTCCATAACCAGCGGACCGTCCTTCCCAAGATCCACGTAGCTCATGGCGTAGAGCACGTCAGAGTTCGGCGTGGTCACTAGGGTCTTGGCGTCCAGGCGTTTTTTCCAAATTGGCAGGACGTTGTAACCGGCACCGAAGGTCTTCTCTGACCCGACCTGCATGCCGAGCGTGCTGATTAACGGTAGCGCCCAGAGGTAAGTCTGCGTCGCCCGTTGGAACAGCAGTTCGTCGCGCAGTGTTTGCGCTGTCTCCGGCGTGGGCCGGCCGTCCGCGAACGGGAGATTGGCGAGTTTATCGAAGTTGCCTTCCTGAGCGAGGGTTGGGGCTGTGAGGACGCTCAGTGCCAGCGCGCCAACGAGTACACCCATGATGATGTGTTGCTTGTGAGCAGGTTTCATAGTTTGTCCTCTCGTTCTCGCTGAGACCCTACTTGACTAGTTCCACGTCGGGCATCTTGAATGACTTGTTCCAGAAGGGTTCCTCGGGAGCGTAGAGCCGGAGCCACGGATAGGGCTCTTTGTCTTCCGTCGGAATCCAATTAGATTCCATTCCTGCCGGTGCTTTTGGTCCAAAATATAGGTCAACACTCCCATCAGCATTCTTCTTCATCTGGTCGATGTTGAAGGAGCCTAAGCCCGCTCGGTCCTGTGGGTTCTTGATGAAGGACCATGTCCTGCGGTCGTAAACAGTCAGTGACCAAAACTGCTTGGCTGGAATTTCTTTCGGGATGTGCAGTTTGTACGTCTTTCCCGCTCTGAGGGGTTGCCCGTCACTGTCCGCGATTGGTGCGAGATAAACAGTTCCGGCATGCTCGGTCAGCACCTTCGGATAGAACGTAAAGAAAAACCACGCTGCAGCCCGCTTGTCTATTTGCACGGCATCGTCGGTTACGAAGCTGAACCCTCGGTTTACATCAGGAACCATCGCAAAATTCCAGTGGCGGTCGGGCCAGTATAAATTCTCGGCAAACAATTTCGTGTCGAGTTCTTGCATGTAGTAATAAGCATCGACGATTCCTCGCTCCAAAGCCGCTTTGTACTTCGCTGGAGGGTTGAAAGGTTTCCCGGGTTCGATGCCGATTGTTGCCAGCATTCCCATCATAACCATGTCGCGTGGTTGCACAGGTTCGACGCTCACGATGTCGTAGATGTCCTTCAACGCTCGAATATCGTAGAACGGCAGAGTATGCAGCGGGTACGGACGACCATCCGTGAAGCGCGTCGGTTTGGGATTGGATGCTTCGGACAGTGGGTACATCTTAAGTGTCGTGCTGTAGGCGTGTGCCTCCGCGTCCGTTGCGCCTCCAAGCGGAATGGAGCGAAATCCAAAAAGGATTCGATAACTGGTGGAGTGAATCACGAGATAACCCATCAGGGACGGAATCTTTGTAACCGGGCGGGAGAAACAGATACTTGCCTCCTTCGCCTTTGTCGAGTCCGGACGGTCCGACATCGGCAATCGTGGCCTGCCACGCGTCGACGACTTGACCGTAGAGAACAGCTTTGCCTGTCTTGGCCGGAACTTCCAACACGACCGGACCGTTTCGCAGGTCGGATGCCGCTCCGAGGTACGGTGTCACCTGATTGGGCGTAATCAGTTCTTGCGCCATTGTCAGCGGGCCAGAATATGCGGTGATTACGTTGTCAGCCATTCCGGGCTGTTCTAACAATCCAACGCGGAAGCGGTAGATTGCGGATGCGGGCGTAGCCCACAAGACCGCCTCGAACGCTCTTTGGTAGGCAACCTGTTCGCCCAGGTCCTTCACGGATTGTTTGGCTCCGCGCTCGGGCTGGCCCCCAAGCGGTTCGCCTTGCGCGTTCGCTCTGGATACTAGACACAAAAGAAGAGTCGCACCGATCATCGCGGCGGCAAATTGGTTGCGCACTGTCGTTCTCCTCCCAAATCGAAATGAGACGCACCTAGCGGCTTGTGGTTGGTGAGGAATAATAAGTTGGAGACTCGCCTACTTACTATTGTCAGAATTAACAGACTGCCGCTGCGGGAGGCTTGGTCAAAAATATGGAGCGTCTGTAGCTCAAGCCCCGATAAACGGACATGCTGGTTCCATCGAACGTAACACTGGGAAAGCAGAATAGAATGTCTACTCCATGGGTATGCTCGAAGCGAATCGGGGCCTTGGTGCAAGACCTCAGGCGGCTAGCATCATTGCCAGCTTCCTCTTGAATGTAGCTGGTATGAAGCCTTATCCGCCACTGTGGTTCCGGATCTCTGGTGGCAGGCAAAGACACTCACTGCGAGTATGAAAGACCACTAGCTGCTGTTAGTCGCTACCTGAAACAACCGCTTTCAGATCCACTAACTCGGATTACTGGCCATGCAAAGACTGAGCAAGGCTTATTAGATTTTGCGGATGCACGCGAATAACGCCTCTACGAGGGCTATCAATGTCAGCTATGAGAAAAAACGCGATGGACAAAAGGGTGGTTCCTATGTAACCCCAAGTGCCGCGAAAGGTCTTGATAATATCTCCTTGCGAGAGCCCAAGAACCGTGAGCATGCGCCTCAGCCTACCGGACGGCAGCGGGAAGTCATTCAATTATTGGCAGAAGGGCGCACCATGAAGGAAGTAGGCAAGCTACTGTACATTACACCGAGGACTGTCGCTGCTCACAAGTACACCGCTATGGAACTGTTACAAGTGAAGACTAACGCTGAGTTGATACAGTACGCAATCAAGCACCGGATAATCTCCGTATAGCCTCCTCGATTTTTCTTTCCCGACTGTAAATTCTAACAATAGCAATAGGCCTGCATCGCGCCCATGGTCGTTTCCAGGACAATGCTCCCCTGCGGGAGAAGAACGCTAGGCGGGAATAACCCCGCAGACTCAACTCGCTAGAACCCAGAGGCGACTTTCATGACTCGAACACGGGTTGTGGTAGCGGAGGATCTTCCTCCCGTATTAACCACAGTGGTCGCTCTACTGCGAGAGTCATTCGATGTTGTTGGCAGCGTCACCGATGGGCAAGCGGCTTTAGCAGCAACGCTAAAGCTCGAACCCGGCTTAGTAGTACTGGACATCTCGATGCCGCTCATGAGCGGAATCGAAGTGGCGCAAGAGCTGAAGAGACTAGGAAATAAGGCCAAGATCGTGTTCCTCACGGTCCATGAAGATACTGACATTCTAAAGACCTGTCACGCGGCAGGTGGGTTGGGTTACGTAGTCAAGCTGCTCATGGATACTGACTTGATTCCCGCAATCAATGAGGCGCTGGCTGGTCATATGTTTACCTCCAATTTTCCGTCCCAGCAAGACGTGGTTTGAGCGCAGCACGTGAGACAAGGAGCGCAAAACGCATCCTTCATCCATACCCGCTCCTAGCGAAGTTTCTCTCGCGCGCGGGGGGCCGTTCTTCCGAGCCCAGCGAGCGATTGGACTCATCCGCCCAGATCAGTGGAACCTCGGCCGGCGCATGATTCTTCTGCTAGCGGTGGGCTGGCTGCCGTTGGTTCTGATCACCGCCGTTTTGAATCCCGAAGGTTTGTTGTCCCTGATGAAGGAATATCGAGTTCATGCGCGCTTGCTGATCGCCGTTCCTGTTCTGCTATTCGGCGAATATTTTATGGAGTCTCGTTTCCTCATGGTCATGCGTCATATTCGGCAAGTAAATCTTTTGGACGCGTCGGACCTGGCGTACATCGAAGGAGTGATCGCAACCCTGGTGCGCGTTCGCGACGCATTCCTTCCCGAGCTCGTGGTCTTGGCGGCTCTAATTGTTCACACCGCCCTTTCATACAAGGGCTTGGTGGACGCCACGCCATGGCTTGGGCATGGAACCGGCGTTGACCTTCACTTAACTGTTGCAGGCTGGTATGCCGTATTGGTAAGTGCGCCTCTCTTCCAGTTCCTCCTAGGTCTCGGTCTATGGAGATGGCTGATGTGGACCTTCTTTGCTTTTAAATTGTCTGGACGGAATTTAAGGTTGGTCCCGACGCACCCCGACGAACACGGAGGTCTTGGCTTCCTTGGCCTAACGGTGGCAGCGTTCGCCCCTTTTGCTTTCGCCGCGACGGCGGTAATCGGAGCAACGTGGCGGAACGACATCCTCAATCATGGGGCTCGTCTGATGGACTTCAAGTTGGAAGCGATCGTCCTGGTGATGATCATTGCTCTTGTTGCGTTCGCGCCCGTGCTTTTTTTTGTTCCGCGTCTGGCTGCCCTGCGCCGCCGGGGAACCCTGGAATACGGCATTTTGGGCCAGCTACACAGCGCCGAGTTCCACGAAAAATGGATTCATCATCGTGCTGGACACGAGTCCGAGTTTCTCCAGGCAAGCGAGACCTCCACCCTCGCTAATTTTGGCAAGACTTACGAGAAGATTGAACAGTTGAATCCTTTTCCCGCGGACAAGGGAGCTATCTATACCTTGGCAGCAGCAGTAGTGATACCGGCGCTACCGGTAATTCTTACTCAGGTCCCGCTTGCCATTGTTTTGAAGGGTCTGCTCAGAGCTTTGCGCTGATTTGCATTCACACGCACGGCGACGTGCTATCCGTCCAGGCCGAACGCGATAGTATTACGACGCAATCGGCCTGGTCGAGATCAAGAAAGTAGCCGTCGGCATTGGCGGCAGCTTGTACTGGGCTGCCCACGAGTATTCGATGCCGATAGTACTGCGGGATTCGAGCGGCCCGTTCGTAACCTGTTATTCGTTGAAACGGACTACGTATCCGGCAACGTGTGGCTGGATTGGAATCAGGTGCAATCGGTGAAAAGCACCGCGACCTACCGGATTGTGTTGAACAACGGTCAAATACTGGAGGGGAAGATTGAAAAAGATTCTGCTGGAAACGGGAAGAGCGAAGACTTTCTGATTCACGAAGCCACCGAGGAAGTTCAAGTCCCCTCTGCTTCCATCGTGAATATCGATTCGAGAAAACCGACATTCTGGCGGCAATTGCAGGGTTCTATCGATTTTGGTTACAGCTTCTCTAGTGGAAATAGTCAATCGACGCTAAACGCGGACGCAAGCGCGGCATACCGCGCAGCTGGATGGGAGGCGGGGAGCACATTCGATTCAACGTTTGGCGGTCAGTCCGGCGCCTCAAAAACAAATCGCCAGGACTTGCAGACGATCTTCGCCAAGTATCTAAATAGAAATTCGTACCTCATGGGCTTATCCGATTTTCTTCATAGGAGCCAGCAGGATTTGGATCTCCGGACGACCCTGGGCGGAGGATATGGGCGCTACTTGGTGCGCACGGCCAGCACTAGCCTTTCGTGGGTCGGAGGTGTTGCGTACATTCAAGAGAATTTCACCACGCAAGTAGCTCAGCCGTCAGATCAAAGTATTGAGGCTGTGGTGGGATTACAGTACAACGTCGTTCGCTTCAACTTTGGAACGTTCAATTCTCAGTTGTTGGTATTTCCAGGACTGTCAGACTCCGGCCGCGTGCGCCTGACGACGAACAATTCACTCAACATCCAACTAAGAAATAACTTTCACCTGGCCTTCACCCTCTGGGATAACTTCGATAGCACGCCCCCTCCGACCGCAAGACGGAATGAGCTCCGCGTGAGCACCGGCATCGGCTGGTCGTTTTAGAAAAACATAAAGCTAAGCATGGGTTAAGATTTTCAGAAGTTCGAGGACGAGTGGTGCGGATAGATTGGCGTTCGATCATACATCGCCAAGTCAAAAAGGGGAGGCGCTGGTTAAGGCGATTGAAGCGGTTGTAAAGGGCGACACTTCGTTCTAGTTGAGTAAGAATCCAGCAAAACCCACCTACAGCTTGTGTCAGACTGCCTTTTATCAAAGTTGCCTGCCGAGCTTGCAGAGCAGGCGCGTCCCCTGTGCCAGCATCCGATGTTTTCACGCCATCGGGGTTAGCTTTGAGCGAAAAGCAGATTCTCGGATTTGTGGGAAACATTAGTAGTTGGAACTTATGGATGGAGTTGTTGGAGTCGAGTTGAGTGTGCCCAAGGCTGGGCATTCTGACGTTCGTGCCAGCGGTGTCATGCCAGTGTCATGCGAATTGTGATGAATTGCCCTAAAAAGCGAACAAAAACTGAAAAGAGAAGGTGAATCTGATTCGCTCCGTTTTGTCGGAACTTGCTGAATCCCCTCGATTTGTCTCGGCTCCGGCAAATTGTGATTAGTGTGGTTTCAAGGCTGTTAACCGAAGGGTTGCTAGTTCGAATCTAGCCCGGGGAGCCACTTCTTCATTTTTTCAACCGCCAGATGATCGAGGGCCTTCCATGAATGAGATCGATTTGAAGCGCTAGATTTGCGGCTTGCTCAAAAGTTGAAATTCGCGAGCAAGAGCACTTTGATAATAAAAAAGGAGCGGCTCCGGAAGGGCCGCCCCTTTTTTCGCTAGTGTGGAGTTTAGGTTAGAAAGTAAATTTGGCCATTACCTGAAGGATACGAGCGCTGGCCAAGGAACCCGCGAACGCACCGTAAGGCGTGGTCGGTGGGCTGGTGGTTTGTAGAATCGTACCGAAGTTCCCAGGACCAGCACCGGTCGAATTGATCGGGTTTTGGAAGTTTGGATGGTTCAGCACGTTGTAAGCATTGGCTCCGAGTTGCAGTGCCATCCGCTCTGTTACGCGGAAGTTCTTCCGCAGGCTGAAGTCGGTGTTGAAATAATCCGGCCCACGGAAAGCATTCCGGCGGATATCTCCGAACCCAGTCGGCGCGGGATTTGAGCACGGATTGCAGGGCCCTGTCAGCGCCGGGTTTTGTTGTCCAGCGAACTGCGCCAATGAATAGCAAGTAACACCCGGGCTGGTGCAGGAGTTGGATACTGGCACGATCGGTTGTGCCAGCAAGGCTCCTAAGGCTCCGTTGTTCCCTGCAACCTGGTTAAAGAAATCACCAGCGTCCAGAAGGCTAAACGGGAATCCAGTATGGAAGTATACCGTCCCGGACATAATCCAGCCGCCTAGCGCCGCATCCATCAAGCGATTTTCACTGTGGAACGGGATCTGGTACAGGTAGTTTGCCGTCAGGTTGTGACGCAAGTCGTAGTCTGAGTTTGAATAGTTCTGGCATTTCAAGCAGGTCGGATTGATCTGCGTGAGAATGCTGATTTGAGAGGCCGTAATTTGGTACGGCAGCACGCCGCCGTTCGAGACATCGTCGAGCGCGTGGCTATAGCTGTAATTGAAACGGCCCATAAACCCGTGCCACATGTTCTCTTGCACTGAAAGCGTGATGCCATTGTAGTTGGACGAATTGTTGTTCGTAAGATCGGCTATATTTGCGACGCGGTTGTCCAGTGGAGCCGTGGGAAGACCGCCGAATCCGCTAGGATTGAACGCATTCTCTGTCTGGTTGAAAAGCAGTCCATCATATCCACGATTCCCGACGTAGTTCGCGGAGACAACGGTCCTGGTCCCGATGGTGCGCTGAATTTCCACGTTCCATTCGGTGTATTTCGGATTCAACAACTTCCCTACGCTGTTCAGGTTCGGAACTGCGCAATTCGCATTTGGCGCCAGATATTGCGCCAAATTTCCGCCTGAGTGATACACCGATTGAAACGTTGTATTGCAAGCGGCCACCGCATTCACCGCCGAACCCGGATCCGTAAAGGCGAAATTGGCGGGCGCGATATAGTTGTACGATGTGACCTGTGGGAAGTTGATTGTGTAGGCGTCCAATATCGTGCCGGGATATAGATCAGAGAACTGACCCACACCGGCGCGAATGACGGTCTTATCTCCGAACGGCGTCCAAGCCACTCCGATACGGGGCTGGAACACAACTTTTTCGATCCCTGGCAGAATACTGTGCGACCCCGGATTCGTAATTGTGTCGAACGGCAAAGCCGAGTCGTGGCTCATTTGCGTGAACGGAACCAAGGGAGCGGAGCCGCAGTCGGATTGGCAAACGCCACTCGAGTTTCGATCTGCTCGAAGCGCGAGTGTCAATTTCAACCTTGGCGTAACCCGATACTCATCCTGGAAATACAGCCCGAAGCTGTAAATCGCGATGGGCTGACGGTCGTTCAATCGCGAACGACTGAAACGCCGAGTCGCCAGCCGAACCGATGCCTCCCGGTTCATCATGTCCTGGGAAAAATCTGACTGCGTTAAAGACTACGTTTGGAATGGCCCTTCACTTGCCTTGTAGTCGCTGACGTCGTCGCGCCGGAAGTTGACTCCCATTTTAAAGCTGTGACTTCCACGAGTAATCGAGAGGTCATCGACGATTCCCCACTGCGTGACGTTGCGGCCTTGTGGGAACGGGGAAGGTAGACCGGCTGCAGTGTCAGCACAACCCTGGCCGAGGCACGCTATGCCGGTGATGTCGCTAAATGCAAACAAACCCGGAAAGGCCGCATTTGCCACACTCGAATTTGGACTCTCGAAAAGCGCCGAATACCACAAAACCGATCCGACGATGTTGTTAACGACGTTGGGACTGAATACGTGGGTATAGTTCAGTTGCCCTTCGTCCTGCGGTTGAACGCTGTGAATGTTAAACGCAGGACTGACCGGGTCGGTAAAGGTAGGCTGAGTGCCTCGGTCGAATCTCGTGCGTCCGAAGAGTTTATTATTTTCGTTAATGTCCCAATCCACACGTCCGGAAAGCAGCCACTCCTGGTTACCGTTCGGACTCGTTTGAAACGTTTGGCCGGCGCATGCGTCGTTCGGAATCGCGCCGCCGTTGTTTCCGTTCAGGGAGCCACAACTATTCGCCACTGGAGCAGCATTAGCCGCAGTGTAGCCTTTCGCGCTGTTATACAAATTGAAAATGTTCTGGTAGAAGGCTGTGGGTGCGGTGCCTCCCGGTCCTGTAGTCAGCGTTGAAATATTGTTCAACACGTAGTTCTCGAACGCAGTGGTTGGGTACTGCACCACACCTCCCGCGCCTAAGGAATACCTTAGCCCTTCGGTGTTTGCGTAGAAGAATACTTTGTCCTTGATGATCGGTCCGCCGAATCCTGCGGCCCACTGGTTATTCGTCTCTGGACTGTAGCCCGCAAAATAGTCAGTGCCGTTCATGCCGCCCGCGTTGTAGTAGTACACCAAGTCGCCGTGATACGCGTTTCCGCCAGACTTCGTTGCGTAGTCGATCTGCGCGCCTGCTTGCCGTCCATACTGGCCGGTATAGGCGTTGCTGATCACCGACACTTCCTGAATTTCGTTGGAACCGAGCAACAAGTTGCTAGCGCCCGAGTTGTTCAAGTTCTGGAAAGGATCGTTGTAGTCGTTCCCGTTAATCGTGAAGAGGTTCGCGGTTCCCGGCAAGCCGAACGCGCTAAAGTTGCCATATCCGCTGCCGGCCGTGTTCATCGTAACGCCCGGAGCGGTCTGCGCGATGTTGCTCAGGTCGCCGCCAGGATTGGGAAGATTTTCGATCTCAGCGGTCTCGATGCTAGTCGAAATATTCGCGTTCTCAGTTTGGAGTAGAGCCCTTGCCCTGTCACTTCGACCGTGACGGAACCACTACCGAGTTCCAATTTCACATTTGCTACAGCTGTTTCTCCCAGGGCCACATCCACGGTCTGTGAAGACTGCTTAAATCCAGTTTGTATCACAGTCAACGAATAGGAACCGGGCTTTACGAGACCGAACGAATAGCCACCGCTGGAGCTGGTCTCAGTAGTTAGAGCTGCTCCAGTGGTCTTGCTCGTTAACGTCACCGAAGCGCCCACGATTACGGCGCCTGAAGGATCACTAATTGTGCCGTTGATGGCGCCGGTAACTATGCTCTGGGCCGAAGCGAGGTTCGGCAACAGGAGCAGGGCAGCCGCGAACAAAGCCGCGAGTCTAAAATATTTGCAAAATCGCATTTTTCATCTCCAGTTTTCACTCAATCTATGGGGCGCTGTGAATATGAACCTGACTTCCCCCGCAAACGTATATGGCACTTTCATCGCCAAGATTTCGTGCAAATAAGGCGTTTACTAACAGCTAGCTACGTAAATTCGGAATTTTTGAATATATGGGGCAGGATGGAATGACCTCGAATGCGTCCTGATATTCGGAAAGAGGCGAAGAAATTTAAAGGGAACTAAGAGAGAGCAGGTTGCTGTTGCGTCAAGCAGTGAATGGTGCCGAACCCCCAGACTAAATCTACTGCGTGGATACCAACCACTGAGCGCCTGGGGAAAAGTTCAGAGAGAATGCCCAGAGCAATGCGGTCGTTGGGATCGTTGAAAGTGGGCACGAGGACAGCGGCGTTCGAAATGTAAAAGTTTGCGTAACTGGCGGGGAGGCGCACGCCATCGAAGAATAGAGGCGAAGGCATCGGCAAGGCTACAACATCGAGTTTGCTTCCATCTTCGAGTCTCGCTCCGCGAAGGCGCTCCCAATTTTCCTCGAGCGCGCGGTAATTTTTCTCCGCACGGTTCTTTTCACGGCAAATCACGACAGCGCGGCGATTCACAAAACGGCATAAATCATCAACGTGACCGTGCGTGTCGTCTCCCGCGATTCCTTTGCCTAACCATATAACGTTCGTTACACCGAGATAGTCTTGCAAGACTGCTTCCGACTGACTGCGGTCGAATCCGGGGTTTCGAACTTGGCGTTTCTGATCGAGCAGGCACTCTTCCGTGGTCAGCACGGTGCCCGAACCATTTACGTCGATGCTTCCACCTTCGAGAACCACATCGCGGCCGCCGAGTTGAGCTCGGAACATTTTCATTTTCAATCGGTTCGCGGCCCGTTCGGGAATGGCGTCGTCCTTTTTCCAATCCGGATAGCGAGCCCAGGCGTTAAAACGGAATCGAGCGATAGCAATTTCAGGGCGGGGTCTCGAACGTTTGATAAATATGGGACCAAAATCGCGAGTCCAGCCTCGATTTGTCGGAAATCGCAAAAATTGGATTCGGCGCATGCTAACGCCGACATTTTTCAAAACTATGCGAGCTAGCGATTCGTGCGCTGATGAGTTGACTAAGATGCGGACGACTTCACCGGGCGCTATTTTCCGAACGATCTCGCCGTAAACCCAATGAATCGGTTCAAGTTTACCGGGCCAATCGGTTGGATTGTGCGGCCATCCGAGCCATGTAGCTTCGTGAGGTTCCCATTCAGCGGGCATTCGGAAGCCCGACGCCGCAGGAGTGTTTTCGGCGGTTGAGCGGCTGGTGAGGCTGGGTGGCTTCAAGGCTTTTCGTCGAGGAAGCGCTGTTCGATGCCAGCGTAGGCATCGATCCTGCGGTCACGCAAGAATGGCCAATTGCGCCGGACGTCTTCTAAGTGTGCCAAATCTACTTCGCCGTACAAAATTTCCTCGCGGCTCGTGGAACCTTCGGCGATTATGACTCCCTGAGGATCGCACAGGAATGAAGTGCCCCAGAATTCCAGGCCGTCTCCACCCTCGACAGGTTTTTCGTGTCCTACGCGGTTGACGGCGGCAACGTAAACGCCGTTGGCAATCGCGTGGCTACGCTGGATGGTCCGCCAGGAATCGCGCTGCGCTTCTCCGTTGGAATTTTTTTCGCTAGGATGCCAGCCGATGGCGGTGGGATAGAACACGATGCAGGCTCCGTTGAGGGCGGCCAAGCGCGCTCCTTCCGGATACCATTGGTCCCAGCAGATTAGAGTGGCGATTTTCCCGACATTTGTTTCAAAGGCGCGAAACCCCAGGTCTCCCGGGGTGAAATAGAATTTTTCGTAATAAGCCGGGTCGTCAGGGATATGCATTTTGCGATAAACGCCCGCGATTCGTCCATCGGCGTCAATGATCGCTGCGGTATTGTGGTACACGCCAGCAGCGCGCCGCTCAAAAACGGGCGCGATGATCACGCATTTTGTTTTCCGCGCTGACACGGCTTAAAGCTTCCGTAGTAGGTCCGGGAACGGACTCCGCCAACTCGAAATTCGCGATGTCTTCGCGCTGACAAAAATATTGCGAACGAAAAAGTTCGGGCAAGCAAATCACTTGGGCCCCGCCTCGAGCGGCTTCTTCGATGCGGGAGATCGCGTGGGCCAGGTTTTCCTCTGGCTTCGGACTGACCGCCATCTGAACCAGACCAACTGCAAATTTAGCAGGCGCTGTCACAACACAAAAGTCTAAACGAAAAGCCGATACAAGACCATACGCCGCAGGCAGTTTTAGCTATTTTTTCTTCCTTGCGTGCAGCAATTTTTGATCTTGATATTCTTTCCAGGTTAGAAATATCAGTAGCAGATCAAAAAGAGTGAGAATAACTAGGGCCACCGAGTGTGTGTGAGTGAATCGGTAGACCTGATAAACGACAAAGGCGGCAAAAACACCGATCGTCAGCGGATAAGCCCACAATTTGTTAAGCCAAAGACAAATGACGAGCAAGGCCTTCACCAATCCATGCGAGAGAAGATACAGCGAGGCGAACATCGGGCTACCGCTAGCCAACTTCTGCGAAGCTATACTCAGATGAGAAAAAATAAAATCGTGCTTGTCGCGCGCGAGTTCGTGCTGGCAAAGGGCCTGCAACCAGGAGTTCAACGTGTTCACTTTAAACCACAGCAGCGCGCCGCCAAGGGCTTCGAGAATGCCGTCGATTCCTTTGATGGTAATGCCGACACGAAAAGAGTCGTGCAGCAAGATGTGGGTGAAGCTTTTTGTAGGCACTCCCTCCAGCGTGCCATATCTGAGGAAGAATTGCCAAACATGCCGAACTTCGCAAACCTAGATGATCGTTTACGGCGAGGGCGGCTTCGGGGCTTCATTGGCGGCCGGAGAATTGGCAGGATTACTGGCCGGTGCCGGAGCGGACGCAGGGGGCGGTGGCGCTTGTAACAGCGCGAGGTAGCTGCGACCGAATGCAGAATGCTGCGTTCCGGGAGCAATTACAACGGCTTGAACGGTATAACGTCCACCTTGCAGTTTCGATAAAGGCAAGCTGACGCGGAAGGACGCCGTGGATTTTTTTCCATCCACTTCCGACGGGGCGAGCAAAGGAGTGGCGTTGACCTGCAATCCATTGCGGAAAAAAACTAATCCGGCGCGAAGAGAATTTCCGTCAAAGGTTTCTTTTTTTTCGCTTTTCCCCGGATAGTAAGCCTGGAAGAAAACGTAGAGTGTTTGATTTTGCGCGAATAAGCGCGTCACGCTGGGGACAATTGCTTCTCCGTTCATCTCGAGCGGTGAATTGGGCAACTTCGCGTGCAATCCCTGGCCTCTTGTTTGAACTTCGGACGATTTCTGCACCGGTACAAGCTGGCTGGAAAGAACCAACGAGCTGAGCACCAGTTTTCCAGGCTGAGCAGCCGGCACTGAGAGATTCTGTTCGAACGTTCCGATCTTTCCCGATTCATTTTCGCGAGCGACAAATTTAAGCCGGTAATTTCCGGGCGCTAGCACGACACCGCCCTGGTACAGAAGATTTTTTTGGTTGATCTGCTGGAAGCGCTGTGGGTCGAGGTTCACTTGCGTAGTGTCGCGCAACTGCGCAACCACTTGGCCGGAAAGAACTGCGCGAACTTCGACGGCGAAATCAAATTCGGCCTGGCGGTGTCCATGCTTTTCAGCCCAGTCGAGCGCGCTGGCGGAAATCTTCGCGGCGATCGGTAGGTAAGTCTGCTGATCGCTCAGCCGGAACATCGCGGTCTCTACGGCAACAGGTAGCTCGACGACGGGATTGTCGGAATTAACTGCGTCGGCAAGCTGCTGGTCGCGATCTTCTTTTTGAAGGTGCTGAAAATCGCGCGGCGCGTAGTAGCCTTCGCGATAACGCACGTGAGCACCCGGCGCGTTAAGCTTCACACGAATGGTTCGCCAGCGGCCGTCGCGTTTCACATCGGCGCCCAGCCGATAGCCGATAAGGTAGTATCCAGTGTTGTCCTGCTGGATCTTCGGGAGCGCCTGGCTCAAATCTCCCAAATCAAAGAAGGCTTTCCCGCCGGTATCGGTGGAAAGAGTGGCGAGAGTATCTCGCGAATCTTCGCGCTGGTCGGTTTGATGAAAAACAGATGCGCCGGTGAACATGGAAGTTCCCGTGGCGGCATTCGTGGTAGCGTCACCACCGGGCGGCGTGGCAAACAATCCACGCGAATCGATTGAATAAATTGAAACGTCGGCACGGTTCGCGGCATCGGTGGCGGCGCGAAGCTGCGTGCGATTTTCTTCGCCGGTTTGAGTGATGCCGCCTGTAAACTCCACCAATGCTTTTCTTCCCGGAAACCCGCCAAGAACATTTGCCATGCCTTCGACGGCAGCGAGCTTCTGGTCGGTATTGAAAACGTTAAATTCAGTTTCATCGGGTGTGTAGGCCGCCCCGGTGTACTCCTGGACGTCATATTCACCGTTTTCCGCCGCGGCGTAGAGCGGATTAGAAAGATCAGAAATGCTTGTGGCGGTTAACTGCGCGATAGCTTTATCGAGGATGACGTGGTCGTTGGTGAAATTCGCGAGCACGACGAGTTTTGAGGAAAAGGCCACGACTGCTACCACGTCCGCTTTTGTCATCTGCTCTTTCACGAATCTTGCAGCGGCGTCGTGTGCGCGAATCAAGTCGTCCGATTGCATGGATGTCAGGTCGAAGAAAAGAACAATCAGGCGACGGTCGCGCAATTGATCGCTAATCGCGTCGGCCGACGGCGCATTCGGTCCTCCGTTATCCACCGGCACAACAATGGGTTTGTCTTCTGCCGTTGCCGCTGACTCAATGCCTTCAATGTCTGAATAAGAAAAACTCGAAATCTCCTGGCGCCTGCCGTCGTCGGTGACGGTGAATTGATCCGCGCGCAATCCCTTGATAGGTTTGCCGGATTTGTCGGTCACTTCGACGTCGATGCGAACGAGGTCAGACGATGCTCTGATTACGGAAGGCACTGTGGGTTTGGGAGCCTGAGGCGACGCAGGCATGGGAACGGCGATAGGCGCCGATGGGTCTGTAGGTTGCGTCGGCGAATTGGAAGATGGCTGCTGAGATTGAGCTAGGGCGATGCTCGCCAAAAAGATCGGCGCGACCAAGAGACACGCGATTTTTTGAGCGAAGCTTCTCATCAGAAGTTATACCGGATCATAACATCCATGGTTCGCATGGTTCCCGCGCCAGTAACACGTCCGAATGTTGAGGAGCCCAACAGGGTTGCAAGTCCGGAAAAACTCACCGTGTTGGAAAGGTTTTGAACTTCCCAACGAACATCCAAGTGATGGCGCTCTTGTGGACCGTACCGGAAAGATTTCGCGAGCGAGGCGTTCCAATTGAACTTACAAGGACCCTCAATCGAGCCGCGATGTTCGTTGCCATATTCTGTTGGAGGAGGCGTGGCAAAAGCTGCCGTGTTGAAAAAGGTGAGCGGTCCTCCACCACAAATGCCCACGTTCGGATTTCCGATCTGGTCCGCGCGGAGCGAAAAACTCGCGCCGGTCCCATTATCTGAAGCAGTGCCACCCAGATAAGCCGTGGCCGGATTCCCGGTTTGCCAGGTGATGATGTTCTGCAGCCGCCAATTGCCGAGAACGTGTTCCGCCCAGCCATGATTGCCATAGCGATGGTGCTCGCCAAAAGGCAGCTCATACACCGAGAACATGCGGACTTGATGGCGCACGTCGAACGATGAAAGTCCACGCTCAGCGGCGAAGTTGCCATCCTGCTGAACTACGATCGGTGCGGTTCCGCCAATCGTGCTCGCGTTATCGAGAGATTTCGAAAAAGTGTAGAACCCTTGGATGGAGATACCGCGTGTGAAGCGATGAACGAGGCGCACTTGCAGTGCGTTGTAAATTGAATTCGCGCCAGATTGATCGTAATAGAAGCTATTGGCGTTTGGGATTTGCAGAGAAATTTGTGTGTTTAGAGGGCTGGTGCCCAACGGAGCGCGATTCGGCGCGCGAAGCAAATCCAAGTTGGTTCCTTTCGTGCCGGTGTAGGTCAGGTCCAAAATCCAATTCTGGGTGAACGACGTTTCGGTCCCTAAAGTCCAAATTTGTGCGGATCCATTTTTGTAAAAGGGATTTACGCCACCCTTGTTTGATATGGTGCTGGTGTTGGGAAAACCATTCTGAAGTGTAAGGATTTGAGCGCCGGAAGTGATGAGATTCTCCGAAGTTGCGAAGGGAGGCTCATATTCCAAATATTGTTGGGCTAGCGTGTTGTAAATTCCTTCGTTGTAAAAAATCGAGAAACCGCCGCGAACGACCGTTTTCGGTTTGATCATTTGCGGCACCCAGGCAAATCCGATGCGCGGTGCCCAGTTTCCGTAATCTCCGTGGATCAGCGCTTGTGGATAGCGGCCGTTAAACATTCCGACCGCTCCCGGGGTGACCACGTCAACGGCCGTGGCGCTGGAATTTAAATCCAGATTAGCGATGCGGTCGTATTCATCTACCGGAGGAGTAACGGCTTCGTAGCGAAGGCCATACAAAATGGTGAGTTGCTTGTTCACGCGCCAGTCATCCTGTGCGTAGGCGATGAAGTCCCAACTTCGCAAGTAAGCATTTGGACCGAACTGCACTGTCGTGCTGTAAGGAAGACCCAGGAGAAAATCTGCGAGTTCGTAGAACGGCTCGGTCTGAGGATTTGGCGGCACCGGTTGGCCGCCGGAAGTAAGCTGTGAGGTCATGACGCCGGTAAAATTGAACAGCCCGCGCGGCTGAGGATTGGCGTCGGTGTTGAGCTGGATCCGACGAACCTCGCCGCCGAACGTCATGGTGTGTTTTCCGCGGACCCACCGCAAATTATCACCAAATCGAATCGTCTGATTGCGGACGAGCGAAGGAAGCGGATCGTTCAAGTCGGAAATGCTACTGAAATTAATCGCAGGGATGCCGTAGGTGAGGGGCTCGGTGGATACGCCTGAAATTCCCAGATCTGCAGCGACATCGTTTTTGAAAGAGTTATCGCTCAAGATTTGAACGCGGCTGCGGCTCCAATTCAATTGTGTGCTTTCGACCAGATGCGATGTCCAGTTGTGAGAAAGTCCGAGAGTGACCGACTGACTCAGACTTGATTGAGTTCCGGCCGTAGTAAGGAAATTGCCAAATGTATTTTGACGCTGAGAATTCAAATTGTAGGCGCCATTCAAACTGAACTTGGAATTGATGGTGTGGAGCACGTGGAGATTTAGAATGTCGCTGTTAATCGGCACGGTGGTTTGCAGCAAGTAGTTCTGCACCGTTCCGGGTAGATTCGGCAGAGGATAAAAAGCGAGAAGCCCGGCTGCGGCAGAATTTATCGAGGGGATCTGGCAGCCATTACCCAGTGGAGTGCGTGGTCCGGTGAAGTTTGAAAATGGATTATAGATGGTGACCCCGAGACCGCAGAAATCTCCGCTGCGCTCAGCGGTGGTGGGAACTGTGGAATAAGTGTCCAGTGCGCTGGATTGGATTTCATGCTGATAATTGATGAAAAAATATGTGCGGTCGCTTCCATTGTAAATATGAGGAATTTTTAGCGGTCCGCCAAGGTTGCCGCCGAATCGCTCGTCGTAATGGCTGGGCTTGGGATACCTGATTGCCTGTGAGTGAATACGGCTTGGCATCAAACGCTGAGTTTTCGTAGCGATCGTAAAAACTGAATCGCACGCGGTTTACAGTTTGGCGGTTTAATCTTCCGCGTCCGCCGAACATTCCTCCTGGACCACCGCCTCCGCCACCCGGGCCGCCTCCTGGCCCTCCCGGACCACCTTGACCAAACAGTTGTCCGGCACCGCGTCCGCCACGACCTCCCTGGTCACCGGGCGTGCCCGGCACTATACCGCCTGGCCCGCCTAAACCTCCCGGTCCATTAGACGTAAGGCTCTGGCCCACCGTCCCTTGCAGCAGGAACGAATCGGAGGTCGCGTTCGAATTTGCACTAGCCGAAAGCGAAGCTTCCTGCGGACCCGCGTTCGCAGCAGCACCATTCGTTTCTGCCCCCGCAGCGCTTGAGCCTTCACCTGTGAGTTCGGTCTCTTCGAAACCTCCAGTCAAGCCTTCGCGAACTGCATTTGCCGCCCCGGCTGGTAATTGTCCTCTCGCTCCTCTTTGCCCAGGCGCACTCGCAGAGTTTGCAGATGGGTTCTGGGCGCTATTTCTGTTTCCGGGAGCATGAGGCTTATTCGAAGGAGAAGCTGGCCCTGCTGACAATTCAGCGAGGGTTGCGACGCGCAAGACAACTGGAACCGGTCCGGGCGGAACTATGGGGACTTCGAATATCGAGGCAGATTGCACGAAGCCAAGCTGACTTCCCTCTATTCGGTAACGTCCTGCTGTAATTTGCGGGAATACAAAATTGCCGGATTCATCAGTCCAACTGAGCCAAACTTTGTTCGTATCAGTGTTGATCAAACGCACCGTAGCACCGGGGATTGGGGTACCTTCAGTAGTCCGAACGATTCCCGACACTGATGACGTCGAAACGGGCTCTTGCGCTGCTGGACTCCGAGACCCGATGATCAGCCAAAATAGGAAAAGAAATGGCCGATATTTCTGCAAACGACTCGATCTCGTTCGGGCCGGTGATCTCATAAGCTTCGTCGACAGCACTTGGCCCTTTTACCCACCAAAAGAGTTTCCTAGATAGATGCTTGGATAGGAGTCGCACGGGTTGGATATATGGCCAAACTTTCCCGCGCCTCGATTCCATACCGAGGATAATTCAGTTTTTAGGCCGGTACAGTTCCAGAAATCTAGTTAGATAGGCAAACCGATCCAAAGGAGGGTCTTGTCGCCGCCGTGGGATATGTGGGATATAAGGTACAAGCTATCGAATCCGCGAACCCGTTGCGAGAGTGCGAGTGTGGATTTCATTTTGTGCACGCTGAGGATTAGGAGGTCGTTCGATGAGATCGCTTCTGCTTGCTATTTTCTTCAGCGTGTTCTTTTGCCCTTCAACCGCCAAAGCTCAGGAAAAAGTTCCGGTTGTAGTGAAATACCACGCGACTCTCGAGACGGTAAAGTATGTCTACGGAGCGGCGCCCGCCGTGGCACGGCTTGGCCCGAATGATGTCCTGGAGACAAACACGCTGGACGCCTTCGGGGACGCCATCCAGAAACCGGGCGATACGCTGGCGCTGGTCAAGGGAGACAACCCGCTAACCGGCCCGTTTTTTGTTGAGGGCGCAGAGCCAGGCGATACGATCGCGGTCGAATTTCTAAGTCTGGAAGTGAACTCATCTCAGGGAGTCGGTGCGTTCGCTCCCGGTTTCGGCGCTCTTAACTCCACCGACTACACGCCAATGATTCAGCCCGCTTTGCCCGAACGCATATGGCTCTATCCCATCCGTTCCGAGGACAACACGGCGACGTTTCACGCGCATGACTCCAATTTCTCAACAAAGATTCCGCTGCACCCGTTTCTCGGATGCATAGGTGTGGCACCGGCGAACGGCGAGGCGCGCAGTTCCGTTGTCCCGGCTGAATTTGGGGGAAACATGGACGCTTCGGAATCAAGCGTGGGAAACACGCTCTACCTGCCCGTAAATGTGCCGGGCGCGCTTCTCTACATGGGCGACGGCCATGCGGCCATGGGCGACGGCGAAATCGCTGGCACAGCCATCGAGGTGCCCTTGCGGGTCCGTTTGCGCGTGCGGGTTATCAAAGGACAGCGAATCGAATGGCCGCGGTTTGAGAATCAGGACGAGATTATGGCTGTGGGCATATACCGGCCGCTCGACGATTGTTTGCGCATAGCGTTCACACAACTGATCGATTGGATACATCAGGATTACGGGCTCTCGGAGCTTGATGCTTACGAGCTGCTATCAAAAGTGGCGACGATTCATCTGGCTGAAATGGTGGATCCCAATTACGTCGTGATCGCCAAGGTTAACAAAAAATATCTGCCGCCGCGGAAGGCGTCCCAGTGAATTAGCCTAGGGCCTTGGAAGTGACGGGGGCACAAGTTGGGCGAACTCGATTTCGTTGACAGTCCCGCGCTCGGCCCCTAGAATCGGCTCCACGCGGGCTCGTCATTCATGTCAGCTTCCCGCCGGAGACTGCCATTACCCCGGTAGTAACAAAACCCAAGGTTGCAATCGTAGACGACGACCATTCCCTGCGCTCGAAGATCGCGTCGGCGTTGCGATCGCAATTTGAAGTTTTTGAAGGCCAAGATCTAGAGGGAGCCTACAAGCTCCTCCAAGGATCTGAGCTGGATGTCCTTCTGTTAGGCCTACCTCTTGGCGACGGCGGAGTTCGCGAATGCACGGAGCTTCTGGGCAGGCTGGTGGGAAGTGAAATCGACACGCTGGTAATTGTGCTCAGTTCGGACGAGACCAAGGCCACCGCATTGAAAGTTATCGACGCCGGCTCTTACGACTACTTCATTAAACCGATTGACACAGACGTCCTACGCCATCTTCTTGAGCGCGCTGTTGAAAAATTACACATTCAGCGAGAAAACCGCATTCTGCGTCAAGAGATAAGCCGCAAGAGCGCGCATGGCGATCTGATCGGCTCGACTGACGCCATGAGTCACGTATTCGATTCCATCAAGCGGATGGCCCGCGCAACAACCAATGTAATCATCCGTGGAGAAAGTGGAGTGGGCAAAGAATTGGTTGCCCGAGCGCTTCACGAGCAAAGCCCGCGGCGCAACCGGGCATTCGTCAGCGTGAACTGCGCCGCTCTTCCCGAGGGTTTGATGGAGGCCGAGTTGTTCGGCTACGAGAAAGGCGCCTTTACGGGTGCGGTCGCCGCAAAAGAAGGCAGGGTTGAAACGGCCCATCAAGGCACGCTTTTCCTTGATGAAATTGCAACCCTAACGCCTGCGCTCCAAAGTAAGCTCCTACGTGTCTTAGAGGATCGTTCGTTCACTAGACTGGGCGGCAAAAAGTCTATTAAGGTAGATTTCAGGCTTATTAGCGCGACCAATGAAGATCTGGAGGAAATGGTCCGAGAGGAGCGGTTTCGCGAAGATCTCTACTACCGAATCCACGTAGTACCGATTTTCGTGCCTTCGCTCCGCGAGCGCGTGGACGATATTCCAGTGCTCACAGATTACTTTGTGAGCGTATACTCTGCCGCCAACGGCTTCGCCCTGAAGCGCATTGCCGATGACGCGATGCTGGCGCTTAAGCGCTATCCCTGGCCTGGCAATGTCCGGGAACTCCAGAACGCGATTCAACGGCTGGTCATCATGACTGACGGCGAAGTGATCTCGCTGAAAGACCTTCCCAGCGAGATTGTACAGGCCTCCGGGCGCGATTCGCGCAACCGCTTCCGGCTACCCTCCGGCGGGATCAATCTGGACAAGGAAATGGGAGCGTATGAGCGCCGCTGGGTCCAAGAAGCGCTGGACCAGGCCAAACAGGTAAAGGCGGACGCAGCACGATTATTGGGTGTGGATCGCAACAGGCTCAACTACCTGTGTCGGAAGTACAATCTATAGCGTCGGCTTCCAAATGCTGTCACCGTGGCGTGGAATTGAGCTATTTTAGCCAGAGAAATGAATGCCACCGTGAAGTTGATTTTTTAATCGCTCGGTGAGAATTTCAACAAATTTTCATCGGCATCTCCAGCCTGAGATCTGTTCGGGTTCTGTAAACCGTTTAGATATAATAGGTTGACGGCCTCTGATTTATCGTCGACATTGGAACTGCTTTTGCACAGGTTATGCTGAGGATTAAGCTGTCTCTGAAGCGGAGGAAGTACAATGGCAAAGAAACCCCCTTTGAAGAAGGCAAAAAAGTTGGAACAGACGAAACCCCTGATCAGATGGGGCGGTAACTAAACGTTTCTGCCCGCAGGTGTACCTGCGCAAGCAACTACACCCAGATAATGCGGAACTATCGGCTGCCACCGAAAGGCTGGCAGCCTTTTTTTTGTGGAACGACCCCGCTCGGATTTGTCGCAGCAGCTCATTCCAACTAGTCAAAGACTTCTTCTCTCCGGACGCCCTTGCAATCGAAGGCCGAATCCCTAACGTTGACTGGACGCGTTGAATTTTTCAACCAGAACTCAAAAATTAAACAAATTCAATGTCCGGCACTTCCAAATACTGCTTGATCGCAGCTATAACTGCTTTCAAATCATGTGCGGCTGCCCGAGACATCGAGCTGATAGTTTGGCGTGCAGATTGCAATGGTAACGGCGTAGGCAGCAGGAAAAACAAATACTGCTAAGGAGATTTAAGAACATGGCAAAAACAAAGCCGGTGAAAAAGGGAAAGAAGCTCGGATCAGTAAAGCCCCTGAACCATCCAGGACGTTAATTCTAAGATTCAATCTTTAGCGGCTGGGCTTCGGCCCGCCACGAGTTAGCAGTTGCAGTACCAAAAAGGGCTGCCGTCCCAGGAACGGCGGCCCTTTTTTTTGGTACCGGGCGTTTTGGGCCAGCGAACAAACTTTTTCTCCTCACCATTTTCCCCTACCAAAATTGCGAACGCAGCCACCGCCAAGTGGCCTGCCCGGTCTGCCAGGCCAAAGAGCGCTTGGGGCCCAAGATCTTAGCTTTCCCGGTCATGCCTTCCAACAAGGATCCATCGGGGTTTGGAATTTCCATATCAACCGCAAGATAGTTGGCTAAGTCCTGGCCCAGGCGCTCAAGCTTGTCGATCTGCGCTACGGGATGATCTAGCGCCGCGGCGGGGAGTAGTTTATCGATGTGACCCCGATAGGTGCGGAACGGAAACGGAAGCACTATCAATTCCGCCGGTGCCCCAGCGTAAACATCCTGAAGATCGCGATCCTGAACGAGGATGCGAGCTTTCATGGAGCTTCGATCGACAATCCGGGCAAACTCGTCGCCAGCCGAGAGATACTCGCTAGTTTCCTGTTCCACATTGGGCGTGACCACGGTACCGTCGATCGGCGCCCGAATTTCGAGTTCTTGCGCTTGTTTCTGTTCTATGGACAGTTCCTGCGCTAGCCGTTCGCGGTCACGGACCGCTCGGGCCGTTTGACCGAGGTCCGAGTGATCCTGGTTATTGCGGAGGTTGCTGCTCGCGAGCGCCAACTGCTGTTTGAGTGACTGGATGCCGGCGTGTATATCGGGGTTTTCTAAGACGCCCAATAATTGCCCTGCCTTCACTTTATCGCCGTCCCGAACAAACACTTTTTGAACTCTGCCGTTCACTAGCGCCCTAACCCGCGCTTCCTTTCCTGGTTCTAGCACCAGGTCAGTAGTAACTTTCGACGGAAGCGGCGGCACTAGAAACAGGAGAACCAATCCGAGTGCCCAAACTTGCTGCGTGCGTGTCATTTTCCACGCCATATATTTTTCCTTTTTGTCGCGTATCCAAGCCCGGACCACCGGTAAACCCTTTCGTATGCTGCTTCTTGAAACGAACAGGACGATAGCAGCGGTTGCGACAAGGCCCCAGGCGTCGCCCATTTTGCTTACCAGGACGTTGTTGACGAACGAAAGCACAAGAATAAGAAGCGAAGTGCTGTAGACGATGGCGGCAATTCCGAACAAGAAACAGATTCGACGCTCTCGCTTGCTGGAAGGTGGCAAGTCTATGTCCTGACGGAG
This sequence comes from uncultured Acidobacteriota bacterium, assembly GCA_963838475.1. Taxonomy (GTDB): domain Bacteria; phylum Acidobacteriota; class Terriglobia; order Acidiferrales; family UBA7541; genus Palsa-295. The sequence goes on along the minus strand of CAWIRJ010000001.1, from coordinate 657,049 downwards.
GATATATTTTCGCGCCCAAGCTCGCAGGAAATCGAAGGATTCTTCGCGCAAATTATCGATTTTCAGGAATTGCGAAAGCGCATAGTAACCGTCTGCCTTGATTAGCGGATTCAGGTTTACGATGGCACCCTGAATACCACTGAGCAGCATCATCTTGTAAAAGAAGTCATTGGTTAGCGAACCTGGAGCCGTGAAGTGCCAAACCAGCGCGGCCCAGCCGCAGATCACCAACTCAATCCAGATGCCCGCAAAGATAACCCACTGCCGCGGGGCCCCGGACTGGAATAGAAGGATATCGGTAGTATCCGTGTAAAACGCGGGAGTGAAGTAGATGAGCAAAAAACCCATTTGGTGAACCTCACCGCCATAATGCTTGCAAGTGAGGCCGTGGCCAAGTTCGTGGATTGAGCTTAAGCCGAGCATAAGGACCCAAAAGATCCATATGTCGTATGCGCTTTTATTCGCAAAGTCATATAAAGCAGAAGTGTCCTGTTGCACGCGAGTCCAATCACCGGCAAGTAGGTAAAGAGCCACGATAAATGTAAGCAAGGAGAAAATTACGAAGCCTTTGGTAAACATCCACCAAAGGTATTTGTCCAATTTCACAAGTGTCGTGTCAGGATCCCAGGCTTTAAAGCTAATGTAGAGCATGCTGGATTGATCGACGCGGCCTTTTCGCTCATCACGAATCCGCTCAAGAACGGCGAGGTTTTTTTCGCCGATCGATCGTTCCCACATATCGGCTTCGATGGAGTCGAGGAATTCGAGCACCTCAGCTTCGGTCATTTGCGATTCGGGATCCTTTTCACGCATGGCCTGAGCAATCTCGGCGGCCGTGCGCGTCCCGTCGCAAAGTGATAGCAGCTGGTATTCTGTACTTCCATAGCGGTTATAGGAATTAGTCTCGCGGTTCTTGATTACGTAGCTGACTTCGCCCGCTACTGTCTGTTCGCTGATGCGCAGGTCGGTGCGAAGCTTGGGTCGTCTGAGTCCTTTTGCGAGAACGCTGGAAACTTGAAGGCTGGTGGGGCCGAAACGCATCGATCATCAATCCCTTAAGGTTTCGATTGCGCGGCACTGGGCCACGCGACTCGCACGGCCATGCCTGGGCGCAATTTATCCAATCCCGGTCCGGTGAGTTGGGCTACCACATTGTAACTATCGCTGGAGGGGTCCACTGTCGGACTGACTTTCACGACCTTGGCACTCAACGACCGATTGGAACTGTCCAGCAGAACTATCGTAACCGGCGCACCCGCGATCGGACGAGGCCCCGCCATCTCAGAAACTTGAAATTGGACTTGAAGCGGAGAAAGCTGGCTAATGCGAAAACACTTATCTCCCTTTGAAATGGCCTGGCCTTCTCGAATATAACGGCGGACCACTGCACCCGAAAATGGCGCGCGCAGAACGGTTTGATCGATTTCAATTTCCAGGCGGTGGATTTCGGCTTTGCCGCTTTCAACCAAGGCTTCGTAGCCGTGCATATCGTACTCCGCGCCTTTGGCTTCAAACTCGGCCTGTTCCAGATCGGCCTGACTCGATAATCCCGCCTCTCGCAATTGCTGCTGGCGGTGGTACGCTGCACCTTTAGCTTTCAACTCGGCTGCTTTATATTGCAGGTTGTTCTCTGTGACCTTCAGATCGTCGCGGGCTTTGATGAGTTCCTGCTGCAAAGTCCGGTCGTCCAGGTGGCCAAGTATGTCGCCGGTGTTAACAACGTTGCCTTCATCTTTCAAGACGGATGTTACGACGCCATCGCGTTGCGATGAGAGATCTACCTGATGTTCTACGGTGAGGACGCTTAGGATATCGCCAGGTTCTAAGGGTCTTGGAGCTCCGGTATTTTGGGCCGGCTGTGTAGGAGTTGAGTTTGCAGCTGTTTCCGGCGCAACCTTGGTGTTAGAGGCTACTGAAGATTTGTCGCACCCTATTGCCCCAACAGCGATCATCGCGATTAAGATTAGCAAAACACGTTTCATAATGGCCATTTCCTCTTGGCTACGGCAACCAGGCCCATGCCTTTTGCCAAATCCATCGGAACGGCGAGCGGAAAATCGCGTAGCCTATCGGGTACCACCCATTACCGAACGGCCAGCCATGTAATTGAATTCTCGCCCTTCCAACCATTCCATCGCGTGCATTTCCGCCAGTATTTTCGAATATAGCACGCACCAGAAAATACTGGTCTCCGGAGTCCGTGTGGGTCTGAGCACCGAGCCGTTCCACGTTTCCTTTGAATGTTATCGTGGGGAACGCGTTCAACTTTAGGGCGACGGGTTCTCCGGGCCGTACCAGGGCAAGGTCCGTCTCCGGGACGCTCATTTCCGCCGCCATGTGGTCTTGGGCGACTATCTCGGCGAAAGGATCTCCTGCCTTTAGCATCGTTCCGGTCTTGTCTTCCACTTTCGGTGTGACCACCATGCCGGCTATCGGAGAGGTCAACCGAGCCTCGTTTACACGTTGCTGCTCCAGAGCGACTTCCGCAAAATATAACTCGTTGCGAATTTGCGCCTGCCCCGCGGCGGAAGGATCGTTTCGAAATTCAGCCTCGGCCAATTCACGACGCGCCTGGGACAAGGCAGCTTCCGCTTCCGCCAACTTCAGGCGATCCTCACTATCGCCCAGTTGCGCCAACAGTTGTCCGGCTTTCACCAGATCGCCCTCGCGTACGAAGACCTGTTTTACCGTACCGCCTTCCATCGCGCTTACCACTCGCCGGTCGGCTGGGACGACGGTGGCGTCGGTGCCCACGCGCATAGGCCAAGGAATAAGTATCAAAAGGCCCACCACGATGCCGGCGCGTTGGGCATATTCCACTACGCGGCTTCGGGGCATTGCAGCGATTAGCTTTTTCTTTCTCTGCGCGAAAGGCTGAAAGATGCTCGCCAGTGGCACTTGTTGGTAGAGTTGTGCGTTGCGAATTGCCACCGTGGTCTGGCTGGCGAGAATGGCAAGCGTCTCTAGATTACTTTCGGAAAGGAAATCGGGTTCATTGCTCACAAGAATCATCGCGCCGAGTGTTCCCTGGTCGTCGCGGAGTGGCAAACCATAGAAGCCCCGGTGGCCGTGCTCTTCGAGAAAGGAGACGACTTGAGCCTTCGTTTCATCAGGCTCGACTTGCCAGCCATCTTCATGCAAATTCGCTGAAACGGGATTCTCCTGCTCGGCTACCCACTCCATACGCTCGCGCAGGTCACTCATTTCGCGGGTCTTGGGAACTTCGGTTTCTCCAGATACGGCGCCCAAGATGAAGCGCCCACGATCGTAGAATCCAATCACGCAGCTTTCAAACGGAACTACGCTGGAGGACTGCGCGACCACAGTAGTCAGCACGTGATCGAGATCTAGGGTGGAAGTAATTTCCTGGGAAATCTTCAAGAGGGCGTCGAGTGCGTGAACCCTACGTTCGGATTCCAGCAGGTTGGCGTTATGCAGAGCTACCGCGGCTTGCTCGCTGATGCTGGAAAGGAAAAACAGATCATCTTCGTTGAACTGCGTGCCGTCGGACTTGTTGATTATTTCAACTACGCCCAGAACTTCATCGTCCTTGCGAAGCGGCGCGCCCATCCAGGATTGAATTTCGAAATCTCCCCCTTTTTCAATGCGCTCCGCGAGCGCGGGTTCCTCGCTGGGATCCTCGAGCAGTTTGGGGTTGGCTTGTTGTGCGATATCGGCGAGAAGACCTTCGTTTAAGGGCGCGGTGGCGTCTTCTTCAATGGTGGGATCTTCTCCGATTTGTTTCGCAAGCGTGAGTTGTTCCCCGTCCGCCGATGCGAGCCACAGGTTGCAAGCGCCTGCGCCCAGGATGTCGCGAATTTTTCCGGCCACGATCGGGAGGAGTTCTTCCAGTTCCAGGGTCGATGTGAACGTGCGGCCCAAATCGTAAAGGGCTGTGAGGCGTTCGAGGGTGGAAAGCTGTGCGTGGCGCTCCGCCTCAATCGCGTCCAGATTCGTTAAAGCGCCTCCCGCCAGACGACAAGCTTCTTCCAGAAAATGTGCGTCTTCGGCGGTGAACTCTCCGGCACGCTTATTTAGAACTTCTACTACGCCTTCCGGCCTTTGCGCACCGGGCAAAGAAGCATAGAGCGCGGATTTCACGCGAGTTCGGCTGAAGTCGTCAAGATGTTCGAGGTCTTCTACCGAAATTTCACGGGCGGGCATACGTCGCGTGGCGGCGGATTGATATAGTATTCCCAGCATTCCTCCGCTCGCCGGCAAGTCCTTAGGATGAAGGCGCTCGCCGGGCTCGGTCCAGCGCATGCGACAAATCAGTTCTTCGCCAGCGGGATTCGCGATCCAAACGAGTACAGCGCGCGCGCCGAGTGTAGTACCCACTCGAGCGGCGAAGGTCTTAAGTAATGTGTCTTGATCGCGACACGCCAGCGACACGCTCGCGAGTTCAAAAAGCGCGGAAGATGTTTCCATCACTCTCCCAGGGGGAAGGGAACGCTTAAAACTCTGGCATCGCGTTTGACACCGCGCCCGCGATGCAGAGAGTAGTGAGGCAGCCTAACAAAAGCAAGACATACGCGTCAAGGAAGGGTACCGAGCCGGCTGGCTAAGTGCGACCGATTCGCTCGGCTGAACGAGGTAATGGCGCGGGGCAATTGCCGGAACCGTTCCCGCGCCGTCTCGGACGGTTATCCCCTAGAAGTGGAACCCGACGGTTCCGGTGATGGCACGCGGTGAGACATAGTGCGTGCCACTGAAAGTGGAAAGGAAATTGTAAAGAGCGTAATTGTTGGTAAGGTTGATCACCTCCAACCGAGCGCTCCACTTGTAACGATCCCCGTGGAATAGATTGTCGTGGCCCACAGCGACGTCAAACAAATTACGCTGTTGGATGCGCGGCGGATTTTTGTCGTCGTTCTCCTTGTTCGGCGCGGGCACTTTTATGAGTGTTGACCCAAACTCCGAGGCCGGACAATTGAATGGGAGCGGCGTTGTTGGTGTCGCGTGCACGCCGTTGCAGGTGAACCCGGCTTCGAATTCCTGATCAGCAGACAAAGGAATCGATCCCACATTGCTTGCAACCATACTGACATTCGGCACACCGCCGATCAAAATCGAGCCGGGACAGGTATTAAACGACTCCAAGCCGAAGCATGGGGTGGCACCGGCTACCAGCCCGCTGTCATAGCGCCAGTTAAAGGCTACCCAGGGATACTTCTTCCATGGCTGATATTGAAGGTGTGTCGTCTCGTTGAAACGCTCGTCGTGGTCGATGCGAAAAACGCCAGTCGGCGCCGATGGGTTTGCTCCGGCTCCAGCGACTTGCGGTGTAAAGAATCGAGCGGCCACGCTGGACATCACGACGAGAGCCGTCAAACCGTGGAAATTGGGGACAGATCCGCGGATTGCAAACCCCGGGATTTTGGAACGGTCCCACTCGATCGGGAATGTGATTGGTGTGTTACCGAGCACACTGAAGTCGTAGGCATTATGCGTGTACTTCCAAATATACTCGCCGTCGAGGACGAAATACTTCCCGAAGGCCTGTTGCAGACCGGCGTGAAATTCATTGCGAAAGCCGGGCGAGATCGGATTTGTAGAGTTTGCGGAACACCCCAGCAAAGGGTTAAGAACGTCGTTGGTACACCCGATGCTGGAGAGCACCAGATTCTCATTAAACGGTGTTTCGAGAGTCCGCGCGTAGGAAACGCGAAGAACCGTGTTAGTGGATTTAATGTTGTAGGCGACGCCCAGGCGAGGCTCCGCTTGGCCGGCCGTGGTCAAACCATTGTATTTGTCGCCGCGGATGCCCAGATTGAACGACCAGTCTTTCCAGGTGATGGTGTCCTGAACATAAATCGCCAGCTCCTTCACATCTGTGTGCAGAGGAAATGACGAAGCTGTTCGGAATAGACTTCCGCCACGCGTCAGATCGAAAGGCAGGAGCACTGGATTGAACAAGGGAAATTGGCTGGCGAAGCCAGGATTGAAATTCGGATTTGCGGGATTGCCTGGCGCGTTCAGATTGGTGGTGTCGTTTGGGGCAAACCCAAGTGCTGCGCACTGAGACGGTGCGGTGACGCCCGCGGGTCCAATAACGGGAGTTTCGGTGCTGATGGCCAAGCAAGGCGCGTTGAGCGTGGGATCCACGATTCCCAGACTGTCGTTCTCGGTCAGGAATGTTTGTTCATAGGTGATGCCCGCCTTGATGTTGTTGATGCCTTTCACATAAGAAATGCTGGCTCGAATACCTGCGTTGGTAAGTGTTCGATCCTGAGCAACAGTCTCTCTTTGAAGGCTCGGAGGCCCGAGATCGGAAAAGGGATCCGTGCTTGGATAATAGTTGTACGCGTCGCGGCGAACAAAAGCACCCACTGTCAGGACGGTGTTGGAGCTGATCAAACGGGTCCACGACGGCGCTATGTTAAAGGTATCGATTTTCGAGCGTTGATCTGCCGCGCCGACTGCTTGGCCACAAAACGGCGAACTGGTGCAACCTTGTGCAAGACTCGGCGCAAACCCTCCGTTGTTGACGCCCACACCGCCCTCACCTGGCACACCCTCGCCAAACCACATGGTGGCGTTCTGTGAGTCGAAAGAATTAGGAGTCTGGAACCAGGAGCGGGTGAAGCCGAAATTCAGATGGAGCGAGTCACCAGTCGATACTTGATAGTCCACGCGATCGAATACGTTTTCCTGGTTACCTTTGTCGTGGGTGACGGAGAATTCCGGCGGATCGAGAAAGCGTCCGCTGTTCAGTCCGTCGACTGCGATGAAGTTGCCCCATTTCTGGGTTCCGTAGGCTAAGTCAAATCCGGCGCTGGACGAACCAAAGGCGCCGTAAGAAGCGGTCAGCGAACCATGGGGGGTTGTAACGCCAAGGCCGGAGCGTGTAGTGGCGACAATAACGACACTCGTCTTGTCGCCGAATTCTGCCGGGGGCGCGCCGGAAATTACTTCCAGTGAATCGATCGAATCGATCGGGATTTGATTCGAAAAGACCTTGCTCTGCTGATCGGTGATCGGCTGGCCGTCCACTGAGAAGGAATTTTCAGCGTGGTCGCCAAGTCCGTGGAACAAGCCGTTCGAGTCGGCTGCGATGCCGGGAGTCGTCAATGTGACCAGCGAGCTGAGCGATGAGGATTGACTCTCCAGAGGGAGCTTCTCAAATAACGAACGGTCAACGTCCGTGTGGAACGTCGAATCGTTCTCCAATAAGTCGCCCCCTCCCTCTACGGTTACCGTGCTGGTTCCACCGGCAATCTTCAACGTGATCTGAACACTAGAGGGTACTGACGAACGGATCTCCACATCCTGAGCGTACGGCATGAATCCTATTGCGCTCACCGTAAGGTGGTAGGGATTGAATGGCACGTTGGGAAAAACGAAGTTTCCGGCGGCGTCGGTGCTGGTGGACCTCTCCAATCCGCTTACGGGATTGTGAATCGATACCGCGGCATTTGGAACTACGCCGCCTGACGGATCTACCACCGTACCGGTAATGGCTGCAGACTGCGCGTGCAAGCCGTTCGCAGAGAAAAGAATCAAAACACACAATGCCGCTGCTAAATAAAATGTGCTCCTGAGGTTCATGCGAATCTCCCTAAGCCCACGTGGGGCTGGTTCAATCATTTGGTGGGGCTGACGCGGAACTCATAGGCTCGCGAACGAGCTGAAATGAGAAATCCACGTGCCGGGCTTTTTCTAGGGATGGATTACGATCGAACCGGGGGAGCGCGAGGAGAAGTTTGATGAAAGACGAGTTCTAGCTGCGGGTCAAAGGACTTGGCTGGATTGAGTCGAGTGACGGCGTGCGGAATTGGTAGTGTTGTGCCGTGTGAGAGGTCAACAGTTACGGAATGGGCAAAATGACATACGCGGCAGTGCTGGTCTTCGAATTGGCTGTGCCAGTGTCCGGCGGCCTGAAAAGCGAACGACAGTACGAACGCGGCCACCACAATGGCCACGACCCTGTACGCTGTTTTACGCCTCTTGGACAACCGAACCCCCACACAGATGTTACTTAGACGCAGCTTCCAGCACAATCGTAACTATAATTTTTGTGCACATCAGGCAATTACGCCCTCAGACCTGCAACACGTCGCCCTGACGAGCCACCATTTTATATAGCACTGGACTAACGATTCGGCCTAGTAAGAGACGAGACACGAGTCCCGCGACAATGACGATTGCAAACGGCTTCTGAGAGTCGGAGCCAATACCCGTGGAAAGCGCTGCAGGAAGCAAGCCAAGACAAGCAACCAACGCAGTCATCATGATGGGTCTGAATCGAACAAGGGACGCCTGAAAAGTGGCTCGCTCGATATCCTGACCTTCGAGCCGAAGCTTGTTGATATACGAAACATCGATCACCGCGGTTTCCACCGAAACTCCCATCAACACCAAAAGCCCGAGAATCGAGGAGACGCTAAAAGGAGTGTGGGTGAGTTTTAAAGCTAGTAACGCGCCCACCGGTTCTGTCATTACAACGCTAAGGACCACAGTGACCGGAAACTTTACATTGCCATAGAGAAAGAACAGAATCGCGAAAATCAGCAGCACTGTGAGCGGTCCGACGACCCGCACCTGACTCATCGCGGTGACAAACTCGCTGTACTCTCCACCCCAGCTCATGCGGTAACCGGTCGGCAAAGATTTCTCGACGCTGGCGATAGCGCGTTGGCCGTCCCGCACTGCACTCGCCAGATCGCGACCTTCGATGCTGTACTGCACGCCGATATAGCGCGAGTTGTTCTCGCGATAGATGAAGGAAGCCCCACTGGCTTCGCGAATATCGGAAAGTTCGCTCAGCGGTATCTGCTGGCCAGCCGGAGTGCCAACCAGCAAATTCCCAATCTGCTGCGCGTTTTCGCGGAATTCGGGTTTCATGCGCACAACAAGATCGAATAATTTTTCGCCTTGAATTACCTGAGTGGCGGCTTGGCCTCCAACGGCAGCCTGTACGACAGCTTCAACGTCGGCGACGTTGATGCCATAGCGCGCAATTTTATCGCGATCCACTTGTACCAGCAGGCTCGGCTGGCCTAGTTCGCGCACCACAGTTAGTTCGGTGAATCCGGGAACCTCTGAGAGTCTGCGTTTTATTTCGAGTGCTTTGTCTTGCAGCACGTTCAAATCAGATCCGTAAACCTTCACCGCCAGAGCGCTCTTCAGTCCGGTAAGCGCTTCATCCACAGCATCCTCAGCCGGCTGCGTATAATTGAAGATGATTCCGGGATATGCAGCGAGCTGCTTTTGAAGATCTTCAATCAGGTCCGGCTTATCGTGAATTTTTCCACTCTTCCATACAGGGTCTTTATATGCCTTCAGGCCAACGTAAAATTCGCAATTGAAGAAGCCGGTGGGATCGGTGCCGTCGTCGGGGCGCCCAAGCTCGGAACCGACCTCCGTGACTTGCGGATATTTGGCGAGGATGTCGCGGATCTGTGGCGCGATTTTGGCCGCTTCTTCGTACGAAATAGTGTAGGGCATAGTCGCCCGCACCCAGAGGGCGCCTTCGTCTAGGTGCGGCATGAACTCGCCACCGATAAACGGAATCAACAGAAGGCTGGCGCCGAAAATAATGGTGGCGAAAAGCATGGTGAGCCAGGGACGATCGAGGCACCACCGGAGCTCCGACGCGTATTCCCGTTTGATCCACTCGAACGGTCTGTTCCTTGGTTCACGCACGCCCTTCTTAAACCAGTAAGAGCACATTACCGGAACAAATGTAAGCGTGAGTATTAGAGCGCCGACCAGAGCGATGGACATGGTGTCGGCCATGGGATGGAAGAGCTTTCCCGAAGGGCCGCTGAGCGCATAAATCGGAATGTACCCAGCGATGATGATGGCCACGGAATAGAAGATCGGCCGGTCCACATCCTTGGCTGCCGCGAGGATTACTTTCCGCAGATCGTATTGTTGTCCTTCGCGCAGACCGAGCTCACGATAAATATTCTCGACCATTACCAAAGTGCCGTCGATGATGATGCCGAAGTCGATCGCGCCGATGGAAAGAAGGTTGGCGGCGACTCCTTGCGCGTGCAGGAAGATAAAGGAAAACAGCAGCGCCAGCGGAATCGTGAGCGCGACGATCACGGCCGCTCGTACGCTCACAAGGAAAAACATCAGGACGATAAGAACGAGTGTCATGCCCAACAGCAAGTTGCTCTCTACAGTGGAAATTGTGAGCTGCACCAGATCGCTGCGGTCGTAATAGGGCCGGACTCTTACGTCCGGAGGAAGGATGTGCTCGTTGAGTTCCTTGGTCTTTTCTTCAACACCTTTTAAAACAGTTTGAGTCTGCTCGCCGCGCAAAATCATGATAACGCCTTCGACTGCGTCATCGTTTTTGTTAAATCCGAATTGGCCGAGACGCGGGGCGTGTCCAATGACCACATCTCCAACATCGCGCACATGAACTGGCACGCCGTTCTGAGTCCCGATGATAACGCTGCCGATGTCCGCTTCGTCGCGGATCAGGCCGAGGCCGCGAACGTAATAAAACTGCCCGCCTTGTGAATAGAATCCACCACCTGTGTTGGCATTGTTTACGCTAAGTTGCTGGATTACCGTCGGTACCGTGATGTGATAGCCGTATAAACGGGCGGGATCGAGCAGCACTTGATACTGCATCACCGTTCCACCAAACCCGGAATCATCGGCTACGCCACGCACTTGTTTGTATTCGCGCTCGATCACCCAATCTTCGAAAGTTTTCAATTCTTGCGGCGAGCGGTCGGGGCTTTCCAGCACATAGCGATAGACAAGGCCCGAGGGACTGGAAAGAGGCGCAAGCGTGGGCTGTACGCCGGTGGGGAAGTTGATTTCGCTAAGCCGCTGAAAAACAACTTGGCGAGCGAAGTAATCGTCAGTGTCTTCGTCGAAAGTGAGAATTACATCAGAGAGCCCGTACAGCGATATGGAGCGCTGAATGACCATCTTTGGTACGCCGTTCATTTCCACTTCCGTCGGAAGCGTGACCAGCCGCTCGATTTCTTCTGCAGCGTGACCGGGCCACTGCGTGATGATTTCAACCATGGGCGGCGACAAATCCGGATAGGCGTCGACCGGCATGCGTTTGAATGAAACAGCGCCGGCTACGGTGATGAACGCCACGAGCATCAACACAAGAAATCTCTGCTTCAGGGCGATTTGGACGATTCGATTGATCATTTAAGTTGGGAAACTAGTGCTGCAGAGAATTGGCAAATTGCAGAAAGAGGCTTCCGTTGCCAACCACTTTGTCGCCGGGTGAAAGGCCTTTCAAAATCTGTGTTTCCCCGTTCTCACTCTGCCCGATGTCCACCTGGCGCCGGCCGAACTGATTGGAGCTCGTAGCCACATAGACAAACGGCTGGTTTTCGTCGTCGCGCAAGACCGCAGAATCAGGCACGGCAATTGCATTGGGAATGACGCCGGCTGTGATGGTCGCGACGCAGTACATATCTTTTTTTAACTTTCCGCCGGGATTATTGACGACGATGCGCGCCTGCAAAGTTCGCGTGGTTGGGTCCAGCGCCGGAGAAATAAAGGAAATCTTGCCTGAGAATTTATCAGGATAGGAATCGGTAGTGATCACCGCGGTATCGCCGTTCTTCACGTAGGCCAAATCACCTTGATAAATATTCGCCAGCACCCAGACTGTGCTCATGTCTGAAATTGTGAATGCCTGGGTCGTGCCGGCCTGCAGAACCTGCCCAGGAGAAACGAGGCGTTCCACAATTTCTCCTCCGATAGGAGCGAGTAGTGGAATCTGAGCTGAGATGGGAGATTTCTCCAGGTCCTCCGGTTTTGGTATGCCCAAAATTTTCATTCCCTCTTCAGCCGCGCTCAGATCCGCCTGCGCTTGTATACGATCAGACTCAGCTTGCAGCAAATCGCGATCGGCGATGGCGTGATGAGCGAAGAGATCCTGAGCGCGCTGGTAATTTTTATCTGCCACGCGGTAGGTGTCCCGCGCTTTCAAATACGCAGCCAGCAACAGCGAATAGTCCGGACTGCTTACTTCCAAAAGAGGCTGCCCGCGTTTGACGCGATCTCCCGGAACGACCAGGATTTTGCTGACCGGTCCGCCCACTTGGGTAATTACGGGAGTTGTATCGAATGCGTTGTAAGCGACTGCTCCAGTTAGCCGCAGCGTGCGCGTAATCTTCGATGGCTGCACGATTACAACTTGCACGTGCGACATTTGATCTTGCGGAATGGTGAATAATCCGGGCGTTCCCGTCTTCGATTCGCTCGAAGAAAACGACGTCATCTGATTTGCGCCACCCTCCGAGCTGCAGCCAGTGATCAAGCTGGCAAGAATAAGGGCTAATCCGACACACACTGCATGTTTTATGATTAGTGAATTTTTCATGGCAGATTTCTAACTCCAACAGCTTCGCGGAGCTGCTCCACAGCCGTGAGATAAGCGGCGAGGGACTGGCGATAGGCTAGTTCCGTAGCGCGGTAGCTGCGCTCGGCATCCAGAAAATCCAAAAGGCTCGCCGCGCCACGTTTGTAGGAATATTCAGTAATATCGCGCGATTGTTTTGCGGCGTCGAGGTAGCCGGAGCGATAGAGCGAGACCACTTGGTCGTTGTCGCGGACAGCCTCGTATGCCGTGAGCACATCGCTTAATACTTGATCGTTGGCGGCGAGTTCGAGTTCTTGTGCTTGGTTGATAGCGTAATTCGTGCGTGCGATTTCGCCCTGATTGCGGTTGAAGATTGGGATCTGGAAGCTGCCGAAAAGTGAACCGGTGTTAGTTTCGCTTACATGGTCGTAGTTGAACGTGCCAGTGACATCCACTTTTCCATTGGCCTTGGCCAGTTCGTACTGGCTTTTCGCTGCAATAACGCCTTGTTGCGCCGCGCGAAGATCTGCCCGGCTCTGCAGGGCCTTCACCTGCAGGTCTTCCAGTTTTACCGTGACCGGCAGGTAATCGAAATCTGCCGAGACGTCGAAGTCCGCTCCGACGGTGTGGTATCCGAGGAATTGCCGGAGTCCGACGAGCGCTTGAATCTTGGCGAGTTGGGCCTGCGAGACGTCGCTCTGGAACTGCAACAATTGGAGCTTGATCTTCAGATAGTCGCCTTCGCTGATGTCGCCAGCCTTGTAGCGCGCTAGGCTGATATCCACGGTGTTCTGAAAGCTCTTCATATCCTCGATTGCCAGATCGAGAGTGGATTCGGCCAGCTGAACGCTAAAGAATTGTGAAGCTACATTGAAGGTGAGTGTGCGCTCGTTATCGGCAACCGTTGATTTCGTCTGCGCGGTGGTATCCTGCGCTGCTTGCAAGCGGTGCTGACGCTTCTTCCCACGCTCAAACAAGTACGAAACGCCCAGGTCAAACTGCACGACGTTGTCGATGTAGGTGGCCGTAAAATTTTCGGGCTGAAAGATCGGCAGGAATTGAACGTCGGCCGTGAACACCGGGTTTGGCCGCAGGTTTGCCGTAATCTCTTGCGCTTGATTTTGCTGGATGGTGGTCTCCGCGGCCTTTAAATTGTGATTGTTTTGAAGCGCGAGTTGGATAGCTTCGTCGAGCGAGAGGCGCACTGCGCCGTGAGACTGTACGGATGGCGCCTGTATCTTGGGTGCTGGCGCGACAGCGGCCTGCTGCGGTGGCGGATTTTGCGCATTGCTGTTCCGCGAAGAAATAAGGGAAACGAAGCACAGCAAAAATATCAGCATTGCGAATCGCACACGTTTTACACGCATAATTTTCAACCTTTGCTGAAACGATAAAAAGTGGATCGGAGCGCGAACAGCGCTGAAGTGAGGAGCCTTACTAAAGGGACGGTGGCGCGCGCGCGGGAAGACGAGGTGACAACAGACTTGGTTCAACAGCAGGCTCCAGTTGGTCAGGCTGAGATCCCAATTGCGCGAGCGCCGGTGTACGATCGCTGGCGAGCGGCCGCTCCATCGGCTGGTGGTTTACGTGACAAATCGAACAATTCGCTTCCGAGGAATTCGCGTGATGATGCCAAACGCTTCCAAACGTAATAGTGAGGAATAGCAACGCGATTAGCGGCACAGGAATCAGCAACCGCCGCGTAGCCTTGTGCGTAAGCATTTTTAAGGGATAAAACTAACCTTTCTACTAATCATATAGCAGATGGCGCGGGATACGAATGGGTTGTGCCTGGTAGGTACCGCTTTCAACCGGCAAATTAGTTCGTATGCTCCAGCGCCTTTTCTACCATCGCGACGCACTTTTCCACGCGCTTACGCAGCGGGCCGTCGATCTCCTGTTGCCGCTGGCGCAGAGTAAACGTTTCGTCGGCGATATTCAACGCCGCGAGTACAGCTACTTTTAGCGAATCCACCATGCGCGTTTCTTCGGCGATGGAACGCATCTTGGAGTCAACATAGGCAGCTAGATCTTTAAAGTATTGTTCATTGCCTTCCGCGTTGACGTTATAGATTTGGTCGTAGATTTCTATTTTCACTTTGCGCTCCCGGCTGAGCTTCCGTATTGTCGGCCATCATTCAATTGCACGCAAATGATATTGATGCGAAATCGATGGTTTGGGGTCAGCCTTGGCAGCCCAGCAATTTTCGTCAGGTTCCTAACTTGCGCGCAAGATGGCGCCGAGTTCTTTTTCGAGGGCAGTCACAATACGCGAACTGAACTCGGCCAGTTGCGAATCCGTGAGCGTCCCTTGCGAGCTTTGGAATTTCACTCGAATCATGAGGGAATATTTTCCGGCCGGGATCTGGCCGCCACGAAAGAGGTCAGCAGCCTCAACCGACCGAATCTCACCGATTCCGAGCGCCCGGATCGTCCGTTCCACTTGGGCGAAGGTCGTGCCATCGGTTAACACCAGCGAAAAATCCCTTTCGACCGCCGGATAACGCGGCCAAGGCATAAAGCGCAGCGCAGCGCGCGCGGATTCGATAGCGCTGTACAGCGGTTCGAGTTCCAGCTCTGCCAAATATATTTCTTGCCTTAACTTCAACTGGTCCGCGATGCTTCGGGAGAGTTGTCCCGCGACGCCGAACTGCGGCCCTGCCAAAGGAACGGTGCGTATATCTACATCTGGCGTCGGACCCGGCTTGGCGCCTACAGTCACAGCCCGCCAGCCAGCCTGGCTTGAAAGCGAGATTTTTGTGGCGCGCGCGGGCGACTGCCAAGCTGGTCCACCGGCACACCAATCAAATCCACCCGCTAATTCCCCAATTTGATCGAGCGCGCCTTTCAGATCCGCGAAACTGAATTCTCGTGCCGTTTCATAGATTGTTTTTGCGCGCGCCAAACCGGTGGCGCCTAGAGTGAGAACGGCTGTTTCAACTGGCACCCCATCTCGCAATTCGTACTTCTTACCAATTTCGAACAAGCGTACATCGCGGTTTCCATGATTCAAATTCCATTCGATGGCGCGAACCATGCTGACAGTCCCGCTCGAACGCATAACGGAAGCATCTTCGGCGAGAGGATTGCCGATTACGGCAGGTTGAATCCCTTCCTCGCGAAATAGAGCGTCGCGTTCGGTATCGACGATCGGGATTTCGACGATTTCGTGATAGCCAAGTGCGATGGCGTGTTCTACCAAGCGGTCTTGTGCCTCTGCGTGCGGCAAACGATGCGCTGGCCTTTTCGCCGGCGGAAGGCGTGGCGGAAATTTGTCGTAACCGTAGTGACGAGCTACCTCTTCAATCAGATCGATCCCGCGAGTAACATCCCGGCGCCAGGAAACCTGTGTGCATTCCCAAATAGCCGCGAGCGAACCGTCGCTGCCACGATTCGCATCCACACGGGTAGGATGAAATCCAAGCGCGCCCAAAATTTCTTCCACATCGCGATCGGGAATATCCGCGCCCATCACTCGCAGGATTTCTTTTCGCGCCAACTGAATTTTCTTTTCCGGTTCGCGAGAGGGATAAACATCCACGACGCCCGACAAAATGTCGCCGCCGGCGACCTGTTGGATCAATTCCGCGGCGCGCCTCGAAGCGAGCTCCGCCATTTCCGGATCGGCGCCGCGCTCGAAACGGTAAGAAGCTTCAGTGCGCAAGCCGAGCGCTTTCGCGGTTCGTCGAACAGAAATTGGATCGAACCAGGCGGCTTCCAGCAGAATATTGTGGCTGCTGAAACTAATCTCCGTATCAGCACCGCCCATCACACCGCCGATTCCTAACGCGCGCGTAGCGTCAGCAATTACACACATGTCTATCGTAAGAGTTCGCTCCACGCCATCCAGTGTGCGAAGTTTTTCACCAGGACGCGCGCGCCGCACAACGATCCGCCGTTCGTTTAATTTATCGAAGTCGTAGGCGTGCAGCGGCTGGCCCAGCTCGAACATTACGTAGTTCGTTACGTCCACAACGTTATTGATCGATTTCTGGCCCATCGCCTCAAGTCGCTGCCGCAGCCAGTCTGGCGACGGCTGCACTTTCACGCCGAGCAGAACGCGAGCGGTAAAGCGGCCGCAAAGTTCTGGGGATTCGTTTTCAACACGCGTCGCGCCCGCTACTTTCTCTGCAACTTCTTTCAGCTTCGGATCTAACGCTTTGAGCTGCATTCGGTATATCGCGGCGACTTCACGTGCGATTCCGTAGTGGCCCAGACAGTCCGGACGGTTTGCGGTAACTTCCGCATCGAGCAGGAGGCCGGCCGCCGAGTCTTCAATCGAATCAATTGCAACTCCCGCGAGGGAAAGACGCGAGGCGAGCTCAGCAGGCGCCGCCTTAGCGTCAACGAATTCTGTGAGAATGTTGTAGAGAACCTTCATGATTTACAATTCAGTGTTTTGTCGTGCCAGCGTGCTGTTTACACAGCCCTCTTTAAGGAAACTGCTGCAAGAAGCGCAAATCGTTCTGAAACAGTAGCGGCACCTCTGTGACTCCATACTTCATCATAGCCAAGCGATCTACGCCCATACCGAAAGCAAAGCCCGATAACCGCTCGTGGTCATATTTCACAAAGCCGTACACTGCGGGATTAACCATGCCGGCGCCAAAAAGTTCGATCCATCCCGAAAATTTGCAAACGCGACAGCCTTTCCCGCCACAAACATGGCACGTCGCGTCCACTTCAGCAGAAGGCTCGGTAAAAGGAAAATAACTTGGCCGCAGGCGCGTTTTTGTTTTCGGTCCCAAAAACTCGCGCGCGAAATATTCCACCGTGCCTTTGAAATCGCAGAAGGTGATGTCGGTGTCCACCGCCAGACCTTCAATCTGGTGGAACATGTAACCGTGGGTGGCGTCCGGATTATCGCGCCGGTACACTTTTCCCGGCACGACGATGCGAACCGGCGGCTTTTCTTTTTCCATCGTGCGGATTTGCATAGGGGAGGTGTGCGTTCGCAACAAATGGCTGCTGCGCACTCCTTCGATATAAAACGTGTCCATGTTGTCGCGCGCGGGATGATGTTCGGGGATGTTGAGCGCCTCGAAATTGTAATAGGGCGTCTCGATTTCAGGCCCTTGGACCACGCTGAAGCCGATGGCGATGAAAATCTGTTGAAGCTCTTCGAACGTTTGCCGGATCAGGTGGCGCGT
Source organism: uncultured Acidobacteriota bacterium (assembly GCA_963838475.1). GTDB lineage: Bacteria > Acidobacteriota > Terriglobia > Acidiferrales > UBA7541 > Palsa-295. The sequence goes on along the minus strand of CAWIRJ010000001.1, from coordinate 639,604 downwards.
ACCGAAAGAGCGCTCGATGCCCGGGAGTGAAAGGTCGATTTTGTCGCGCGCTGCCGCGGATTGCTCAGATGCAGCTTCCATCGATCGCTGCCGTTCCGCGAGTGCAGATTCAATAGATGTCTTGACTTGATTTAACTCCTGGCCTACCACTCGCTTCATGTCCGGTGAAGCTGGCTTCAGCCAGTTGTTCGTGATGAGTGAAAGAATTCCTGCTTTACGACCGGTCCATCGGACGAGGAAACTTTCCCAGCTTGCTCGGTCGGAACAGTCAGCGATTTCCTTGTCGAATTGATGACGCAGTTCGGCGAAGCGAGCGATCACTTTTTCAGGTGTAGTGTCACCCAGGTCAGCAAGCGTTCGCTCGGCAGTAAGTTTTTCGGCCATGTGCCGCCACGGGTTTAACCTTCGTCGCGATGTCGAACGTGTTCTGGCTTCGCGTGAGACTTGGCATCCGCTGGCGCTTTGGCGACATGCTGCTTCGCTGATGCGACCAAGGCGGTAAATCCTTCCGCATCGTTCACGGCCATATCTGCCAGGATTTTTCGGTCCAGTTCGATGCCGCCCACTTTCAGTCCATGAATCAATTGGCTGTAGGTGATTCCGTTGTTACGAGCCGCGGCGCCGATGCGTTGAATCCACAGCGTGCGGTAATCGCGCTTGCGCACGCGGCGGTCACGATAGGTGTACCGCAGCGAGCGGTTCACCGCTTCTTTTGCCGACCTATAAAGTTTTCCCTTGGTGAGGAAAAAACCCTTGGCGTGCTTCAGCAGTTTTTTGCGACGTGCCCGCCGTTTTGTTCCACGTTTAACTCGAGGCATAGATTGATCTCCTGTTACGCGCCACCAAGGCGCATCCACTGAAAATTTGGGTCGATTACTACACGGGGAGACAAACGTGGGCTGCCAGCCGCAAGCAAGTCGCGGATAGCAGGGCGGGTTTGTCTCGTAGAACCGCTGTTACGCTCCGGTGCCTTTCTAAAATTACCGAAGCAACCGGCCAGCAGGCACCCGTTACGCTCTGCCTAACACGGTTAAAATCCCGCGCTCTCGCGCAGCCACAAAAACTATTCGATGCCGTACGGCAAGGCCAGTCGGATATTGCGAACATCCGACGGATTCACGACTACCGCATTTGCCAATTTGCGCATGCGCCGCGGCTTCTTGGTGCCCAACAAGTGCCGCTTGCCGGAATGCCAGCGCATAACCTTGCCCGTGGAAGTGATCTTGAAGCGCTTGGCCGCGCCGCGATGTGTTTTCAACTTTTTCTTTTTGTTCTTCTTCACAATTTCCTCTTCAATCCGATTTGGCACCGTTGCAAATAACGCTGAGAACTAAGCTTGCCCGCCCGCCGCCGGACGCGTCGACGGAGCCGCGGAGCCTGCACCCTTTTTCGGCGCCAAAAGCGCGAGCAAAATATTCGCTTCCATTCGAGGACCGAATTCGACCTGCGCGTGGTCCACGATATCTTTCATCAGCCTGTCCATCTTCGCGCGACCCACGTCCTGGTGCGCCATTTCTCGACCACGATGAAAGATCATGGCTTTCACTTTGTAACCTTCGCCAAGGAACCGTATGATCTGATTCTTGCGAACTTGATAATCGTGTTCGGCGGTGGATGGCCTGAACTTCACTTCTTTAATGTGCGAACTTTTCTGATGTTTCTTGGCTTCATGAGCTTTTTTGTTGGCTTCGTATAAAAACTTGCCGTAGTCCACAATCTTGCAAACAGGCGGCACCGCGTTCGGCGAAATCTCCACTACATCCAGACCGGCTTCTCGCGCCGCTTTCATCGCGTCGAACAGGGTCATCACACCAAGCTGATTCCCGTCTTCGTCCACTACGCGAACTTCCCGAGCGCGAATTCGCTCGTTTACTTTGAGACCACTACTCCCGCCACGCTCTGCGATAAATTCACCCCCCGGACTTGCGAATTCGTGTTCGCCGCCCGCTTTCCCTCGCTCCCAATGCCATAAAGGCTTGATGGGAGGCGCGGGTCAAAAATTATAGCACGGCTAAGCGGCTCTGCTGCAAGCCACAAACTTGAAACTATGGAACCCTCCTGCGCGTATACTTCGTGCCAATACAACCTGCTTCATGAGGAAAACATGACTTCACGCAAGGGCGTTTTCATCGGCCTGCTTGTTCTGATTGCGTTTTTTGGCGCACTTACAGTCCGCGCACAATCCCCCGGCCCAGGCGCGAAGCCGGCCACCGCTATGCCTTCAGTCCTCACAGTTCCGCCCGCGGCTCAACCCTCCGCCAACTTCGATGTCGACGCGGCTACGAATGCCTATCTGGCGCAAATTCCGGCCGAGGCCACCGCGCGCTCTAACGCCTACTTCGAAGGCGGCTATTGGCTCATTCTCTGGGACTTCCTATATGGCGCCGCAATATGTCTCTTGCTCTTGAATCTTCGCTGGTCCGCGGGCATGCGCAATCTGGCCGAACGCATCACTCGCTTCAAGCCTCTCCAAACGCTGATTTACTACACGGAGTATCTCGTTCTCACCACCGTGCTGGGTCTTCCGTTAGCCGTTTATGAAGGCTATATCCGCGAACACAAATATGGTTTTGCCAACCAAACATTCGGGCCTTGGATGGGCGATCAGGTCAAAGGACTTCTCGTCGGTATAGTCTTGGGCGGTATCTTAGCCGTAGCTCTATTTGGCGTTGTCCGCCGTCTGCCTCGCACCTGGCACATTTGGGGCGCGATCATTACTTTTATATTCGTTGTCTTCGCCGCTCTGATCGCTCCAGTTTTCATTTTTCCCATATTCAACAAAATTACCATCCTGAATGATCCCAAAGTAACCCAGCCCATCCTCGCCATGGCTCGCGCCAACGGCATTCCCGCCAAAGACGTTTTCGAAATCGACGCGTCGCGCCAGACAACTCGCATGAGCGCTAACGTCAGCGGCGTAGGCAGTACCATGCGCATCACCCTGAACGACAATCTTCTCAGCCGCGCTTCGCCTGAAGAAATCCAATCCGTGATGGGGCACGAGATGGGTCACTACGTTCTCCATCACGTCTACAAGGATATGCTCTTCTTCTTCGTGGTGATCTTTGCCGGATTCGCGCTGCTGCGATGGGCCCTCGATTGGTCGTTGAATCGCTGGGGAGAGAAATGGCAGATTCGCGGCGTTGGCGATGCCGCGGTGCTACCGCTGGTCGTGTTGCTGGTCTCTATTTTCTTTTTCGTGCTCACGCCTATATTCAACACACAGACGCGCACTAACGAGCACGAAGCCGACATGTACGGCCTTAATGCTAGCCGCCAGCCGGACGGCTTCGCACAGGCCGCCATCCACTTGGGCGAGTACCGCAAAATGAGCCCGGGGCCAGTGGAAGAATGGATTTTCTTCGATCATCCCAGCGGCCGGCATCGCATTCATGACGCCATGCAGTGGAAAGCAGAAAACTTGAAGCTTTTCAGCTCGCCTTCGAACCCGTAAGAGGTTATTTTTTCCCTTGAGTCGCGAGAACTACTTTGAACTGAGGTGAAGTGCCGTGGGGTGCTTCGGCTGGTAAAGACCTACTTCTCCGCCACTGGGCAAACGTATAGTAGTCTTTATCCCCCAGCGCTCTTCGCTAACGGCCCCACAGGCGACATTCTTATCCTTCAACATTTTCATCGTGGCATTCAGGTCGTCGCACATGAAGTAAAACTCTGCTCCGAGCATCGCGTGTTTGTCTCTAGCGCTGCTTCCTTCAGACGGATGCACCGCAGCCTCCGCGGGTGGGAGGGCGAAAATCAACCAACCGTGTCCTGCGTCGACCGATTTCAGTCCCAGAACATCCCGGAAGAAATTTCGGTCGGTTTCCGCGTCGGCACTAAAAAGCAGGACGTGTGCACCGTTGATCATGCGCGAAGTTTACCACCAACAATTCGGGTTGAAAATATCGAGGTGGAAGACCGTCATTTCGAGTATTTCTCTAGAGCTTGAGCGGCATTAAACGATCTGGCGGGAATCGATTTCGGCGCGCAGGTCGGTAGCAAATTGCTCGAGCGGGCGAGGGCCCAGGTCGCCTTTCGAACGATGGCGCACGGCCACGCTGCCTGCTTCGGCTTCCTTGCCGCCAATGATCAGCATGTAAGGAATTTTCTCGATTTGCGCATCGCGAATTTTGGCCTGCAGCTTTTCGTTGCGGTCATCTAGATGCACGCGGAACCCAGCATCTTTAAGGTGCTTGGTCACTTTCCCCGCGTACTCCATAAATTTTCCGCTCACTGGCAGCACGGTCGCTTGCACCGGCGCAAGCCATGTCGGAAATGCTCCTGCGTAATGCTCGATCAGAACGCCGAAGAACCGCTCGATCGATCCAAACAGCGCGCGGTGCACCATCAGCGGTTGATGACGAGCGCCATCTTCGCCGACATATTCAAGCTTGAACCGCCGCGGCAAATTGAAATCGAATTGCACGGTCGTGAGCTGCCAAGGCCGCCCGATTGCATCGACGAGCTTCACGTCAATCTTCGGCCCGTAAAATGCAGCTTCGCCGGGAATATATTTGTAGGGAACGTTCATGCGCTTCAGAGTATTGACCAGCGCGCCTTCCGCTTTTTCCCAGTCTTCCGGAGTGCCGGCATAATCCTGCGGACGCGATGGATCGCCGCCGGAAAGTTCCACCTCATAGCGATCGAATCCAAAAACGCGCAGTGCTTCCCAAGCGAACTCGATGCAGTCCTGTACTTCCTTTTCGATTTGATCCGGCATGCAGAAAATATGCGCGTCATCCTGAGTAAAGCCGCGCACGCGCAACAAACCGTGCAGCACGCCCGAACGCTCGTAGCGATACACCGTGCCAAGCTCGGCCAGCCGCACTGGCAGCTCGCGATAACTTCGCAGCCGGCTCTTGTAAATCAAGATGTGCCCAGGGCAATTCATGGGCTTCACCTGGTAGTCGGCCTTTTCGATTTCGATCGGCGTAAACATATTCTCGCGATAGAAATCCGCATGCCCGCTGGTCTTCCACAATTCGAGGCGCATCACGTGGGGAGTGAAAACAAGGTCATAACCGCGCTTAGTCAGTTCATCACGCTGCCAATCTTCCATCTGCCGGCGAATGATGCCACCCTTGGGGTGCCAGAAAATAAGGCCGGGTCCAGCCTCTTCCTGGATGCTGAAAAGATCGAGCTCCTGGCCCAGCTTGCGATGATCGCGGCGCTTCGCTTCCTCGAGCTTGTGCAGGTACTCGTCCAACTCTTTTTGATCGATGAAGCAGGCGCCGTAAATCCGCTGCATCTGTGGATTGCCTTCCTGGCCTTTCCAGTAGGCGCCGGCCACGTTCATCAGTTTGAACGCCTTAATGCGTCCGGTGGACGGAATGTGCGGACCGCGACAAAAATCCAGGAATTTTCCAGTGGCGTAAAAGGACACGATTGGCTCGGTAGCTTTTTCGTCCACCAGCTCGCACTTAAATTCCTGATTGCTCTTGCGATACAGCTCGAGCGCTTCGGGCTTGGGGATCATCTTGCGCTCGTTGGGAATATCCTTTGCCGCAAGCTCGTGCATCTTGGTTTCAATTTTTTCCAGATCTTCACTGGTGAAAGGCTCTGCGCGAACGAATTCGTAGAAAAAGCCGTTCTCGATGGGCGGCCCAATGCCCAACTTTACGTCTGGAAAAAGCTCCAGCACCGCAGCCGCTAGCAAATGCGCGGCGGAATGGCGGAATACCTGCACCGCGTCGGGATCTTTGGCAGTCAAAATGGAGAGCTTCGCATTATGCTCAAGCGGGCGAGAGAGGTCCACTAACTCGCCGTCGGCGCGCGCTACCAGAGCCTCTTTCGCCAAGCGCGGCGAAATCTGCTGCGCGATTTGCGCCGGTGTGGTGCCGCGAGGAACTTCGCGGGTCGCGCCATCCGGCAAAGTGATTTGAATGCTCTCCATGTGGCTATTTACTCTCCGGTGGAAACTAGTAGCTTACTGGCCCAGGCAAAAGCGGTCAAGAACGAGGATGACGATACAATTTCTTATTCCGGCTTGGATTCTGTCTTAAGAGCGCCATTCTTCACGGCCCAGGATACGAATCCATCCGGCGCATTTTTTACTCCGGAAATGTTGGCCATTTTGAGGTTCGCGATTTCTGGCCAATTGATGTTACTCAAATTTGCGTTCCGCAGGTCTGTGTTCGCTAGATTAGCCCCGGCAAGATTAGCTTCTGTCAGGTCTGCTCCAAACAAATCGGCATTGTCGACCTGGGAGCCCTGAAGCGAGGCCTTGTAAAAATTGCCTCCGCGAAAATTCCCCGAGCTCAGGTCTGCATCGGTAAAGTCGGCGTAGCGAAAATCGCCGCCACGAGAATCCGTGGCGCTAAAGTTGGAGCGCAATAACTTAGCTCCCGAAAGACGAATGCCTTGCAAGAATGCACCAGAGACGTCTACGCCTACTAGCGGAACATGATCGGCGTTGAGCTCCTGCAATGCTTCGATCCTCCCCCCGCTGCCTCCTTTTCCTTGTGCCGTGTTTATGACTTGCCAGGCCTGATAATGCTTTTGTTTGGCGCGGTCACCCGATTCCGAAAAGTAAAAAATAACTGCAACCAGAACTCCGAGGCTACTAGCGTATTCCAGCATTTCCAAGAATTTCCAATTGCTCAAGAAAAACGCCGCCCATTCGAAACTCCATTCGACGAACATGAACGGGAGGACCCATCTACTTCGAACTTCGGCTTTCCGGCTGATCCACGGCCGAGGCCGCTCTGTTGGAGAAAATATTCGCATTAACTCTTTACCGGAGGGTTCGATTCTCTCAAGAGGCGCCTCTCTTCTGCGGTTAGCATGGCGCTGTCGAGCAATTCAGGACGGTTGCGCTGAGTTTTTTCCAGGGCTTTCCCGCGGCGCCAGCGACGAATCTCTTCGTGATTGCCGCCGAGCAAAACTTCAGGCACGTCCCAGCCTCTGAAACTTGGCGGTCTAGTGTAATGAGGATAGTCGAGAATGCCCCGAGTTGTGACTCGGCTCTCATCGCCATATTGCGGCAGATGCTCTGGTGTGCGCACCCCTTCAAGGGGGCTGCGGCAAGAGCCGCCCTCATTTTGTTCCAGGCTGAACGATTCATTCACTACAGAATCTTCATTGCCAAGAGCTCCAGGAATAAGACGCGTCACCGCGTCCAGAACCATCGCGGCAGGGAGTTCGCCTCCGGAAAGAACAAAATCGCCCACGGAGATTTCGTCGGTGGCGAGATGTTCTGCGACGCGTTCGTCCACGCCTTCGTAGCGCCCACAGATCAGCACGATTCGTTCGAGCTTGGCAAAACGCCGCGCCGTCTCCTGTGTGAATGCCTTTCCCGCGGCGGAAAGCAAAACGATCGCGCCGTTGGGAGGTAGCCCGCCTGAGCTATTTTCATCCGTCAGTGATTCCACCGCCGCGAACAGGGGCTCGGGTTTCATCACCATGCCTTCACCACCGCCAAACGGACGATCATCCACCGTGCGGTGCCGGTCGTGCGTGAAACCGCGCAAATCATGGATGTGCGTCTCGATGAGTCTTGCTTCGCGCGCCCGGCGCACAATTCCATAGTCAAGCGGCCCGGCGAAAAACTCCGGAAAGATTGTGATGAGGTCAAAACGCATCGCTGCAATCGTACCGCAAACGCTTGCTTGTTACTCGCCGTTCAAATCCAGGAGACCTTCGGGGAGAATCACGTCAATGCGACGAGCTTCAATGTCCACCAGTTCACAAATCTCCTGGGCTAACGGAATAAGAAGCTCGCCGCGCGCAGTCTCTACAGCCAGAATGGGATTTCTGGCCGCTGCTTCACCCGTGAACTGCACATCGCGAACAGTTCCGACTTTCGAGCCATTTTTTTCATATACATCACAGCCGATCAGATCAGTCACGAAGTAACTTCCGGCCGGCAAAGCGACGCGTTCGGCCAATGGAATTTGGACTTCCAGGCCCACCAGTTTTTTGGCGTCGGACATCGAGGCGGAGTTTTCGAAGTGAAAAATTGCCTGACCGCCGCGGCTATGCGAAAGCCAGCACTTGCGGATGTCGACCGGCTTCGCGGCCCCAGTTTTTTCGTTCCACAGTTCAGCGGATTTGAGGCGCGTGAGACGGTCGGGAAAATCGGTGAGGATTTCGGCGGCTACTTCACCGCGAATTCCGTGCGGGCGCAGAACACGCGCTACGGTGACGTGTTCGGCCCTCGGAGATTGTTCTGCAGCCACTACTCGAGGATTTCCAGCGTAAAACGCTTCTTCAATTTCATTCCTGCTGCGCCCAACAGTGTGCGGATTGATTTGGCGGTTCGTCCCTGCCGTCCGATTACTTTTCCCAAGTCGTCTGGATGGACGCGCAATTCCAATACGGTCACTTGTTCGCCTTCCACTGATTTCACCACTACATCTTCCGGATGATCGACAAGGGCCTTGGCAATCTCTTCTACAAGTGCCTTCATTACGTCCTCCACAGTAACTTGCGCTCAGCAGAGAACTTCGTCCGAGCTTGTGCGGGTGATAGATTTACTGTGGGGTGAGACGCCTTAGGCGGGTTTCCGGTTTCTTAAAAAACTGCGGACGGTGTCACTGGGCTGTGCGCCCTTGCCAAGCCAGTACGTAACGCGGTCATGGTCCAGAGTAATCGCCGCAGGCTTCTTGAGCGGATCGTAGGTGCCCACGATTTCCACAAAGCGGCCGTTTTGCGGGCGGGTCTTCTCCGTTACAACCACGCGATAAAACGGGCGCTTTTTCTTGCCAATCCGAGATAAACGAATCATTAACACAGCGAAAATCCTCCTATGCCAAACCGAACCATTATAGCGGAGCCTGATGCTTTTCACCAATCGGTATCTAAGGAAACCAGGCCTTATCGCAGCAGCCATAGCGGCAGGGCTGCCTGGGCGCAATGCTCGATCATCTGCTGGTCGCGCTCGGAAAACGCGTTGGTGGTGTCGCTTTCGACGTCCACCGTCCCAATGACACGATCCCCGCCTGGAGCGAGGACTGGCACGATGATTTCAGAAAGAGTGTTGCCAAAAGCGGTGAGATATCGTGGGTCGTTTCGCACGTCACCTACAACAACGGCCTTCCTCTGTTGGATAGCAGAGCCGGTTAGGCCTTTGCCTACAGGAAACTCGGGGTACTCCGGAGCGCACGGTCCGCTCCAGGAGATGATGGAGACGTTTTCAGAGCCCACGTCGTAAATACCAACCCAGCGGTACTGGCCGAGTACTTGGATTCGCTCCGCTAACCTTTTTGCCTTGGCGACGCGATCGTTACCACTCGCGGCAATGGACCGAATCTCGTTCAGCACATTATCGATGACAATCGGCATGTCTTATTCTCAGATTATCCGGAGTTACTTGAGGCCGGCGAACTTGCCTATGCCGCGCATTTTGGTTTTAGCGTAGTTGCCGTACTGCTTCATCATCTTGCGCATGTCGGCGTACTGCTTCAACACTTGATTTACTTCCTGTACCGAAGTCCCGCTGCCCAGCGCGATGCGCTTGCGGCGCTTGCCGTCAATTAAATTGGAGTTGGCACGCTCTGCAGCGGTCATGGAATTAATGATGGCTTCCACGGAGCCTAAACGTTTCTCGTCGATTTCCGGATTCTTGGGGAGATTAGCGAAGGGGCCGATCTTCGGCAACATACCCATGATGGACTCGAGCGATCCCATCTTGCGGATCTGGCGCAACTGGTCGCGGAAATCCTCCAAAGTGAAATCATCTTCGCGCAACTTGCGTTCAAGCTCGCGCGCTTTTTTTTCGTCGACGTGCTTCTCGACCTTTTCAATCAGGCCAAGCACATCGCCCATACCAAGAATGCGCGACACTACGCGGTCGGGAAGAAACGGCTCGAGCGCATCGTATTTCTCGCCGACGCCTACAAACTTTACTGGTGCGCCGGTGACCTTGCGGATGGAAAGCGCCGCTCCACCGCGCGCGTCTCCATCCATCTTTGTGAGGACCACTCCGGTGATGCCGAGCCGCTTGTGAAATTCGCCGGCTGAACGAACAGCGTCCTGCCCAATCATGGCGTCAGCCACGAAGAGAACCTCGGAAGGATTCAGCTCGCGCTTCAGGTCGGAAAGCTCTTTCATCAACTCATCGTCGATGTGCAGTCGTCCAGCGGTGTCCACCAGTATCACATCGCAGGCGGAAAGCTTTGCCTCGCGCAAGGCGCCACGAACAATTTCGAGCGGTTTGTCAGTGCCGGTGCCGGGCCAGAGTGGGGTTCCCGTCGCTTTGGCAACCTGGGCTAACTGCTCGCGCGCCGCAGGCCGATACACGTCAGTAGAGACGACGAGAGGACGATGGCCATGTTCGCCAAGCCACTTACCCATTTTTCCCGTAGAGGTAGTTTTGCCTGAACCTTGCAGGCCCACGATCAGCCAGACGGAAGGCGGCTTGGAGTTGTACTGCGGCTTCGCTTCGCGCCCGAGAAGCTCGCCTAATTCGTCACGGACAATTTTCACGACTTGCTGGTCGGGCGACAGTTGCAGGAGAACTTCAGAACCAACTGCTTTTTCGCGAACGTGGGCGATGAACTCGTCGGCGACGCCGACGTTCACGTCGCCTTCCAGCAACGCTTCGCGAATTTCCGCTAAGCCGGCGTCGAGGTGCTCGTCGGTGAGCTTTCCCTGCCCGCGCAAATTTTTGAACGCGCGTTGAAGTTTGTCTGTGAGTGTTTCAAACATGTTGGGTCTCGGGTGCGGCCATCGCTATAAAGACAGGTGAACCGGCAGGCTGATTTTCTTGCGGCGAATATTCATAAGAATAGCGTCTGGCGAGTTTAATTTCTCTTGTTCGAGTCACAAAAAACACTAGCACACTGCGAGACGAGAATCTAGGGACCCAGCGGCGCGAACGTCCGGGAAAGTTCCATATCGGCAGTCAAACGCTTACATTCGATTCTGGTTACCGTCTAAGGGCCCAGACGTGTCCTGGAGTGTGCTATGAGAATTCGGATAGTTTTGTTCGTTTTAGCATTTGTGTTTGTCGGGTCTGGATTTTCAAGTGCGAAGGCACCAGAAAAGAACTTTCCCGGCAACGGAACCAACAATGCAGTTGACGAAATAAAGAGCGGCCCTCGAAAAGTTGCCATTGCCGACGGAATATTCCTTTTTATTTCTCCCGACCAGGACCCCATCGAAGTTGACGGCAATTCCATCGTCGTAGTGAACGAGCTTGATGTGTTGGTGTTCGATACCAACGTACTACCCTCCTCAGCGCGTGCGGTGCTCGCGGAGATACGTAAAATTACAGACAAGCCCGTGCGATACGTAGTGAATTCTCACTGGCACCCGGACCATTGGGACGGCAACGAAGTCTACACCAAGGAATTTCCAAACGTAGAAATCATTGCCAGCGTGGAAACGCGAAGATTGATGGAAAACACCATGAATGTTTACGGAAAAACGCTGCGAGCTATAGCGGCGCCTGCCAATAAAGACATGGAAGAGCAATTGCGCACGGGTAAGAGTTCGGATGGGAAGGCCTTGGCTGAAAAGGATCGCCAGGACATTGAAGATATGTTGCGCAAAGAGAAAGTATTCATGACCGAATACGAATCGATGCATCCCGTCTTGCCAACGCTCACTTACGACAAAGAGTTAACGCTATACCAGGGAGAACGAGAGTTTCGTGTGATGCATTTCGTCGGAAACACCGCCGGAGACTCCGCTGTGTATTTGCCGAAGGAGAAGATACTTTTCACCGGCGACTTGCTTACCGCCCCAGTGCCGTTTGGAGCGGACTCGCATCCCAGCTCTTGGATTCGAAGCCTGAAGGCGCTGGAGCAGCTGGACGTGGACGTAATTATCCCAGGTCACGGGGAAGCTCAGCACGATAAAAAATACTTGCAGCTTGTCATGGAGTCGCTGCAATCAGTGACCGACCAGGTGCACGAAGCGTTACGTCGCGGGATGACGCTGGAAGAAACCCGCAAGTTCGTGAAGTTCGACACCATTCGCCCGAAATTTACTCATGACGACCCGAACCTAAGCGCCGAATTCGACGGTAACTTTGCCACGCCCATCGTCCGGCAAGTATATGACGAGGCAACCGAGGAACTCGAGCTTTACCAATAACGACTTAACGGCCGGAGCTAGAAGGCACTGGCGCGCCACAGCTGAATGACACCAATTCAAGCCTTTCGTATGGCGTCTAGCTAAATTTCCTCAAGAAAGAGATGTGCTGCGCAAGTTCTTCCGTGGGGCAGGTTTACGAGCCCATCCGCGATCCGCATGAAACGCGACTAATTTGGCTTAGTAGGGTTAATTCAAGAGTGGCGTGGCACTCGCCCTCCTTTTTGGAGAGCGCCAAGCAACCTTAGCTGTAAGGCATTTTCGCAGGCGAACTAAGGCTCTTACTGCACATCAGTTTGAGTGCGGAACAATTAGAATATTTTGCTTTGGCTGTTTCGGAATTTTCCGAGCGAATCCCGGCTAGCTCGAATGGCGATTGAGGTGTGGCATGTCGAGTACTCGGGTAAATATAGAAGAGTTGTTCGGAAGTCTCTCTGAAAGGCGTGACCGCCGCGCCTTTCCGCGAACCAATTCACCCCTGCTGACTTACATTGATCTCGGTGACGGAAATGGCGGCATTGCGATAAACATAAGCGAGGGCGGCTTGGCACTCACCGCCGCGGGAACAATGCTGGATGATTATTTCCCAAACATACGCTTTCAGCTACCTAAAATTCCGGGTTGGATCGAAACGAGCGGGCGAGTAGTTTGGACGAGCGAATCGAAGAAGGGCGCGGGCGTTTGTTTTGATGGCATCACGGAAGTAGATCGCCAGAAAATACGACATTGGATCTCCTCCGGGGCCTCACGCAGCGAAAGCGGAGCCGAGACTAGCTTCGATGTCGAAAAAAAACCTCTTTCGGATTCCGCCAGGCGCAAGAAAGAGCCACGCAAACTCGAGGTTCTTAGCGAAGCTGACGAGGCACGATTTGCGGCAATGTTTCCCTCAGAAAGTACTCTGCAAATCGCCCCCAACCACAACTGGATAGAAACAGAGGTAGAACAAGATCTTGCGGAGCGTGTAGAACAGAATTCTCGAGAACTTGCGACAGATCTTCCGCACAATAAGAATCGTGACGACTTGAACGCCGAGGCCTTCGTAGAAGAGACCAGCGGGCCGACTGAAAGCATTTCCGCGCCGACAACCGAATCCACAATTTCTGAGCAAGGTGCCCAATATGCACAGGCTGATTCGCAAGACGCCGAACCCGCAAGCGATGCGCCGCCCGCGGCAGACGAATCAGTCGACACCATCGTATTCCCGCGCCGACGCTGGATCATTGACCGTCCTGAGGATTTACTAACGCCGGAGGAATTACTCACAGATGATCTCCCAACTGCGCAATTAGAGGCGGTCAATTCCTCTTTGGATCAAGATCCTATTCCTTCTGAAGAAAATGAACTCCGAGCTCCTTTTCCGAATCATGAGGAAGCCACCCCGCCACGCAAGTCGTCCGCCATTCAAGAGAAAACTCCAGGCGAATGGACGCTGCCGACATTTACCTATCCTCAGGAAGCAGATTGGAGGCAGCAATTCGTCTGGAATCGAGGCGGAGATGCAGCGGAATCTACTGCGCCACAGCCCGTGGAAAAAGTGCAGCAGAGTAGCAGCGTATTTCTAATTGCAGGAGTGATGCTTTTAGTCGCCACAGTCTGTTTCGCCGGCGGACTTATGGTCGGAAGTGGTTCGGTAAGAAAACTACTGGGACTCGATCATACCGTTGTGCCAACAAATCCGCCCTCGGCACCTGCGGCTGAATCAAACTCGCCCAAATCGAATGAAACATTGGAGAGCTCGGCACTACAACCGAAGGACGAATCTTCGCCGGCCTCCCGGGGCAGTATTTCCAGCAATTCATCGAGCGCCCCGGACGACGCGGCTGCGGCGAGAAGCCAGACGTCAGATTCACACACTGATGCTGAGCAATCGGCCGATAACGAAGATGAGCAGGAGCCACCCGCGAGCAATCACGCGACAACAGCCAAGAAGTCCTGCCTTATCTTCCGGCGGGGTCCCTAAGAGCGGACTGAGAAGCGAGTCGGGGATAAAGACAGAGCAAACTCGACCCAAGGTTGCAACTGAGATTCCCCCAGCACCGGTATCGGGATTACAATCGCAGAGCCAACAAAATTCGAGTGCTCCGGATTATTCTGAAGCGACAGTCGATAAGCCTTTCAGCGAGCTCCAAAGTCCAGTGCTTGTCACACCTCCGGATGAAAAAAGCGGACCGTTTCGGCTGGCTTTTCCAGAAGCTGCAGTAAGCGCCTCGCGGACGTTGGCCATTAGCGCCCAGCGCTTTGTTTCGATTCCAGTTCAGGGTGGCCCCGCATCAACCCATCGACCAGAACGCTTGCAAGCAGGAGTTCTGATCTACCGCGTGGATCCCGTACAACCGGCGTCTGGAGAGGAAATCGGCGGCACGGTCAAAGTGCGGGCCATGATCGGAAAAGGTGGCGATGTCGTGGATGTGCGGGCGATCAGCGGTCCTCCATCGTTAATCCCTAGAGTTGTACGAGCCGTTCGCGAATGGCGCTATACGGTAACTCTTCTAGATGGACAGCCTCTAGGCGCTGAAGAAGATGTGGTAGTCGAATTCCGCCCAAAAGGTTAGGAAATCCTCGTGACATATGTGTCCTGAAGCACTTCACAAGCATCATTCTATTGACGGGGTGAAGTCGTGGGAGTATTTTTGACGCCAGATAGATGTTGTCCGGCAGGACTTCGAAACCCCTTCCGAAGCGTTCCACGCACCAAAGCTTTGAGTAGGTAAATTTTTCTGGGCCATTCCTATTTGTATGGGTTCTTGTTCGCAGCTAAATGAAAATTTAACGAGGTGATGATCAATGCAAAAGATGCGCTCGGTTCGTTGGCTCTTGCTCGCGCTGTTCTTACTACTGATACCATCGAAATCATTCGGACAAGTCGTTGGAGTTTCGATCACTGTGGCGCCGCCGGCGCTGCCGGTTTACGTCCAGCCAGTATGCCCAGGTGACGGATATATCTGGACCCCTGGCTACTGGTCCTGGAGCGGTGATGATGGCGATTATTACTGGGTGCCGGGCACTTGGGTAGAAGCGCCGACTCCTGGCTTCCTGTGGACGCCCGGTTATTGGGGATGGAACAGCGGCGTGTATGCGTGGAACGCCGGCTACTGGGGCCCCCAGGTCGGCTTCTACGGCGGAGTTAATTACGGTTTCGGATACGGCGGAGTCGGTTTTCAGGGTGGGTACTGGCAAGGCGGAAATTTCTTTTATAACCGTTCGGTAAGCAATGTAAATGTCACCGTGATTCACAACGTTTACACCAAAACCGTAGTGAATAATTACAACACAACTAGCCGCGCCAGCTTCAACGGTCCGGGCGGCGTCAGCCGAAAGCCCACGGCCCAGGAAGAAACCTATTCGCATGAGCAGCACACACCAGCGACGTCGGTGCAGACGCAGCATCAGGAAGAAGCTGCTAAGGATCGCAGTCAATATGCTTCCGTGAACCATGGCAAGCCGGCTGTAGCTGCAACGGCCAAGCCGGGTGAGTTCAAGGGAGCCGGTGTGGTACCTGCGAAGGCGGCCGCTCCTTATAAGGGTGCAACAGGCAAGGGCGCGGCAAGTAAGAGTGCTGCAGCAAACACCCGAGGCGAAAAGCCAACCGGTGGAACCGCCGCTAAGAGCACTAAGACTTCGGCACGCTCGGCTACTTCAGAACGTAACGCCGAGCATACAAACGCTGCCGCAACTTCTGAGCGCAAGAGCACGAGCTCCGAAGCAAAGCCCGCAGCACGCGAGAACGCGGCGCGCACGGAAAGCAAACCGAAGACCGCAACACATACGGCAACGCCGAAAACCGAAACCGAAAAACCAAAAACGGAGACGGCAAAGTCTAAGACCGAGCCCGCCAAACCGGTGAAGGAAAGCACTCCCCGTAAAACGGAGAGCGCGCCTAAGACTACAACGCATGAGTCTGCGCCGAAGGCAGAACACGAAGTCCGCGCCCAAGGCTCAGCCCACGCATGAGGCTGCTCCGAAGAAGGAAGCTACGCCTAAGGCTACAACGCATGAGTCTGCGCCGAAAGCAACTCACGAGTCCGCGCCCAAGGCTCAGCCCGTGCATGAAGCCGCACCAAAACCGGAGCATGAAGCTGCGCCCAAGGCAGCTCCTGCTCAGCACCAAGCCGCACCGAAGGAAGCAAGCAGGCCCGAGGAGAAACCGAAGTACTAATCAGCGTGACATAGGATGTTGGCAGGTCCGGTTTCGCGACCGGACTTGCCATCCTCCTCCGAAGCCGCTAATTCCCTCTACACGAAGCTCGAAATTCCTCTCCTATCATCAGCGCGAATTCTTGACCGCGCCCCGCGGGTCTAATACACTATTTGTTTCGCCAGGGTGAGGGATTTACTTCCGATGCGTTGCGCCCGCGTGGGATTGCGCGCGAGCGCGAAAAGCGGAGATTGACGTAATACCGCAGCGCCCAACCGGCTCACAACGAAATAATACTCAGGCAGAGGAGAACGATCGTTGCCGAAACGCACGTTTCAACCGCATGTGCGCCGCCGTCACAAGAAGCACGGCTTCCGCAAGCGCATGAAGAGTCAAGGTGGAAGGAAAGTTCTGGCCCAACGTCGCAAGAAGGGGCGTCATAGTCTCACGCGCGTCTGATATACAGCGGCTGAATTTGCCGCGGAACTGCCGGCTGGTGCGCCGCTCGGAATATGACTTGGTGTATCGCGAAGGGCGCCGCCGGACAAGCCGCGAGTTCACGATATTTCTACGTCCCAATGGCCTCGAAGTCAGCCGGTTTGGCTGGAGCATAAAAAAGGCGCTGGGTAACGCGGTCCGCCGCAACCGAATCCGGCGCCGCCTTCGCGAAATTCTAAGATTGCACCGACAGGAGATTGCCACCGGATGGGATATTGTGATTCATCCACGCAGCACGGCAGCGACGGCGGAATTTTCTCCGCTGGCAGCCGAGCTGGTGAAGCTGGTTCCACGCAAGCCGTGATGCCCAGCAGCTCTGATTCTGCTCAAACAAGTGGAAGATCGTTGGGTACTTGGGTTTCGCTCGCGCTGGTGCAGTTTTATCGGACTTTTCTTTCGCATTTTTTCGGTGGCGCCTGCAAGTTTTATCCTTCCTGCTCAAAGTATGCTCAAGAAGCGATCGCGCGGCATGGTGCGCGGCGCGGCATCGTGCTCGCGCTGAAAAGGCTGGGACGCTGCCGTCCCTTCACCAAGGGTGGATTTGATCCGGTGCCTGACATTTATGAAGCAAGCGCTCCGGATCTCCCTGCTGCAAATTCCTATAAAACATTCAACGCGAGTTTCGCGGAAAACGCTCTGCGTACGCACGATGAGGAGCGAGTTCTGTGAACGAGATGGGCGATCAGATACGCGCAGTAGTATTCGTGATCGTTGCACTGATAATTCTATTTGCCTGGGGGCATTTCTATAAGCCTCCGATACAGCCTCCCCCGCCTGCGCAGACTTCCGCACAAGAAGCGGCGTCCCAAACTCCCGCTAGCACTTCAGCAATCGCAGCGAAACCGGCGCAGACTACGGATGCTGTCGCAGCCGCCGGCCTTGTAAAGGTCGAAGGGACAAACGAAAAGTTAGTCGCCATAGAGAGCCCGCTTTATATCGTCGAATTTTCGAATCGCGGCGGCGTGGCTCGAAGTTGGAAGCTGAAAAAATATTCTGACGACCAAAAACCACCTCATCTGCTGGATCTGGTAAACAGCGCTGCAGCGCAGCAGCTGGGTTGGCCGTTCTCCCTCGTTCTTTCAGACACACAGCTCGAAGCCAAGGCCAACTCCGCTTTATATGCAGTGACGCCGGATCAGCTCAATATAAACGCGCCAATCGAAGTCACGTTTCATTGGAGCGATGGCCATCTGGACGTCACAAAAAAACTAAGTTTTACATTGGACTACGAAATGACTGCGGAGGTTTCCGTCTTACTTGACGGCAAACCAGTTCCAGCAGCGCTAGCTTGGCGCGGCGGCTTCGGCGACCGGGCAGTGTACAAGGCGGCTTCGCTTGTTACTGTTTATTACAAACTGAACGACAAGTTGAATTTGCTGCAGTACAAAAAGCTTGGCGTGTCTGGAAATCAAAGCCAGCCTGCGCTTCAAAACGGGCCGATGGAATATCTCGGGATCGAAGACCAATTCTTCACCGCCGCATTCTTACCGGATGGCGCGGAACTTTCAATGTGGCACTGGACCCAGGACCACGGCATTGTGGACGACGGAAAACCGGCTAGCGAACCCATCGCGGAAATGGCTGCGGGAACCACCATCGCGACGCCGCTGCGCGCGCGCCTTTACGTTGGTCCGAAAGACCTGAAAATTCTGGAAAAAACCAAGCCGCCGCTTGCCGAGTTGATTAATTTCGGCTGGACCGGCGTGATTGCCAAGCCTTTGCTCTGGATTCTGCAGACCATCCACACGAAAGTGCCAAATTATGGTTGGTGCATTGTTATTTTGACACTGATAATCAACTTCGCGATGTTTCCGCTAAAGATGAAAAGTTGGCGCTCGATGCAAAAGATGCAGAGGGTGGGCCCGGAAATCCGGCAGATTCAGGATCGTTATAAAAAGTACTCCATGAGCGATCCGCGCAAAAAGAAAATGAACGAAGAAGTGATGGCCATATACAGCCGCGAAGGCATTAATCCAATGGGCAGTTGTTTGCCAATGCTATTCCAGATGCCTATATGGTGGGCACTTTGGCGCGTTCTAAATGGCGCGATTGAATTGCGTCACGCCCCGTGGATGTTCTGGATTCACGACCTTTCAGCTAAGGATCCGTATTATATTTTGCCCATTGGCATGGCTATCATGATGTACCTGATGTCGAAGATGACGCCGCAAACGACCACAGATCCAGCGCAGCAGAAAATGATGGCGCTGATGCCGCTGATGTTCGGATTTTTCTTTTTTAACCTTTCCAGTGGGTTGAATTTGTATATGTTCACCAGCAACCTGGTGGGAATTGGCCAGCAGCTTTATTTGAATCGCACGGAACCGCTCCCGTCTAGAAGTAAATTCAAGAAGAAAGCACTCGATGCCTGACGAACGAACGCCAAGCGCCAAGAGATCATATATCAAGGAACGCACTCAGGCCGAAGCGCGCCTCGACTCCGACCGCGCGGCCACCGAGTTAAAGCGGTTCCTTGATCTTGCCGTCAGCGAAATGGGACTGGCCATTGAATACGAAATTTCGACGCCAAGTTCGGTGGCCGACGCGCCCGACAACAAAGACGCTGTAGTCGCTTTTCAAGGAGCGGACCAGGATTTTTTGCTCGAACGAAATGCCGAGCTTCTCTTGGCGCTCGAACATGTGGCGCATCGCTGGTTACACCTGGACCCTCGACTTCACGATCGCGTCCGCTTCGATTGCGGAGACTACCGGTCGGCTCGCTTGGAAGAACTGAAGCTTTCGGCGCGCGTGGCGGCGCAGCGCGTTAGAGAAACGGGTCAGCCATTTCGTTTTAATCCGATGTCGCCACGCGAACGTCGGTTGATACATCTGGAATTGAACGGTGCGCAAGGTGTGCGTACGGCCAGTGAAGGCGCCGGAGACCGCCGGCAACTCGTTGTTTACCCTGCCAACAAGAAATAACTCGCCGCGAAAGCAACTCTTTCAAATCTCAAGCAGGTAGCCGTCTTTTCCTACGTTGAAGCACTGCGTTTGGCCGATGCGGTCGGAACGCCCAGCAGTTTCGTGGATGTGTCCGCAAAAGAGATAGGCAGGTTCATTCCTGGTTACCCATTCGCGCAGCGTCGGACTGCCGGCATGTTTTCCAGGTGCAAATTCGTCGAGCGTGGTATTGAGCGGAGGAAAGTGCACCACCAGATACAGCGGCTTGATTCCGTCAAATTCGCCGAGAGCTTCTTTGATTTCTCCCTCTGAGTATTCTCCCGGAGTGTTGAACGGCGTGATATTGCTGTAGCCCAATCCAGCCCAGTGAGTCGTACCGGATGCGGATCCCAACGTGCGGAGCTGGCGATGAAAATCTATAAAACCGTAGTGTTCGCAGAACGAATGAATCTCGCTCTGTGTTTCGTGATTCCCCGGAAGCACCCAGACCTTTTGGCCGAGCGGCTTCAGAATCTCTCCGCAGCGACCTAGGGTTTTGCCGAAATTCGATAAATCTCCGGCGGCAATATAAACGTCAGCCTGTTGTTTTGCGATTTTTTCCAGCGCGCGCAAATCTCCGTGAATGTCGCTGAAGATCAGGATTTTCATGGTGTTTCTCCGCTTCGTTGAGGCGAAAGTTTTTGCATGTGGCGCAGAAACATTCCGTCCGCTTGCCAGCCCTGTTCAAGCAGATTGCCGGAGTTATCGAAAATCAAGCGGTAAGTAAAAGGTTGAGGACCTTTCCGCCGCGTGTTCACAAAGCGATTCTCGCCAATATCGACAATATGCTCGTCGCCTTCTGCGAAACTGTGAATCACCGGAAAGCGCACGAATTGCCAGAACATTTGAACCTCGGGAAGCTGCAATCCGCGCGCAATAAACGGATCGGGCGGAGAATCGGCGGCGAAATGGAAGTCTGGGGACGAAGAAGTTCGCAAATCAAAACGAGCCTGATACACACCATCAGTCGAACGAATCACTCCGCCCCAATCAAGCAGGGACGGTGGCAGAGGAAGAGCGCCTATGCGGTCTATAGTGATTTTGTTGGCGGATGCGAAATCCAGTACGCGCTGCATCGCAGCGTGGTGCGCCATGCTGCACGCAAAAAGGTAAGCGATCATTGCATATGTTCCCGCCTGGCACCACAAAGAACGTCTGATTCCAAATCCCCAACCGCTTTGCGCGGGGCTAAAAAATAAGGCGGCGATGATGGCGCTGGCGAGTGCGACGATCCAAACATGAAAGGGAAAACCAGCCGCGCTAGCAGCGGTCCAAGCTCCGACCGCTCCTAACGTGAACAGAATCCACATCCAGACCGCGCGCATACGGCTTTTCGCTCGGTCGCTATAAATCCATGCTGCGATCTGCGGCAGCAAAACAATCGCTGTGAAACTGAAATCGATGATGAAAAGAAGATCCCAGGCCACGCGCTGCTGCGAGATCGGCGTCCACATACGCGTTCCAAACGAAGTCATCCCGTCCAATATAATGTGGCTCGCGATTCCAATGCCGTAGATTAATGTCAGCATCACCCACGAAGGCGTTTCGATGCCGCGACGCCTCGCGATCCAGCGCGTAAGCCACGTAAGAAGTGCCGCAAAAAAAGGAAGTCCCACGAAAGAGTGTGTAATTCCGCGATGGTATTTCACGATGGCCAGCGGGTCGCGTGAAACGGTTTCGGCGATGACATCGATGTCAGGAAAAACTGCGCCGAGCGTTGCTGCAAAAATGGCAACGCGGCCTTTGCGATCCGTGAGAATGCGTTCGCGGCCGGTTCGATCCTCGAAGGAAGACACAGCATTTTTGCGGTCTGCGAAATACGCTTTGCCCAAAAGCGCACCGGCGATGCCGTGAGTTATTGGATCCATGAAAGTTTCAAAGGAAGAAAAGTGTACACGATTGAAGTGGGTCAGGCGATTTCGATCAGTGGAGAACTCCGTGGAACGATTTCGCCGATGGCTTGCGCGGACACATTGAAACGCTCCAGAGCAGCGATTGCAAAATCAGCCGAATCCGGAGCAACCGACACAAGCAGGCCGCCGGAGGTCTGCGGGTCGAAAAGGAGAGCGCGAAATTCTTCCGTAACTTGGTCAAGGAAGTTGACGCAACCTTCGCAAAAATCCCGGTTGTTCCTCAGGCCACCCGAGAAAAAGCGGCCCTGAGACGCCTGGATCGCTCCCGGAAGATAGGCGATTTGTTTGTGATTGATTTTCATGGAAACGGCGCTTCCAATGGCCATCTCTCTGGCATGCCCCAGCAAGCCAAAACCGGTTACGTCCGTAACAGCATGAATGGGGCTTTCACCGCTTTTAGTCGTCTCAACTTCGCGCAAAGCCGAAGCGGCGTCCCGGTTCAGACGAGTCATCGAATCTGTTGCGGCAGCGACCCAAGCTGTTTCTGCCAAGCCTTGCTTCAACGCTGTGGCAATCACGCCGGTACCGAGCGACTTGGTGAACAGCAGTACATCACCGGGTCTCGCCCCAATATTTTTCCAGACTTTTCCCGGATGGATCACACCAGTAACGGCATATCCAAACTTCAGCTCATCGTCGCGGATGGAATGCCCTCCGACAACAGTGCAACTTGCCTCGGACATCTTTGAAAGTCCGCCGCGGAGAATGTCTTCAAGGATTTCAGGCCCGCCCGAAGTGGGAAAAGCGACAATCGTTAGCGCGGAAATCGGGCGGCCGCCCATAGCGTAGATGTCGCTAAGAGAATTTGCCGCGGCAATCTGGCCGAATACCGACGGATCGTCCACAATTGGTGTGAAAAAATCGACCGTTTGAACGATGGCTAAATCGTCTGACAGGCGATAGACGGCGGCGTCGTCGCTAGTTTCAAAGCCGACCAGGACGTTTGGGTCAATTTGTCGCGGCAGACGCTTCAGTACCGAGTCCAATATTGCTGGACTCAATTTCGCCGCGCAGCCGGCGGCCTTTGCGGTTGTCGTCAAGCGAATGGCTTCCGGCAAGAGATCTCCTGGCACCAAATACAGTTTTGATTATAGCGCTTCGATGCGGAAGTTTTAGGGTGAGGAAATTGGCGATCCGAAGGAATTCAGGCGCGCGCGGCTACCGAGCGGATTGGAATAGTGACCGGTTTCGAGGCTTGGGTAGTCCCAAGCATGTGGCAACTTCCGTCGAACACCGCACCTGGCTCTATCAGAATGCACGGAGCGTGAATTTCTCCTGTCACAATAGCTTTGGTCTGAATTTCTACTCTAGCTTTCGCGTGGATAATGCCATCGAACCGGCCGGCAATAATGACGAAATTGCCATCGATCTGCCCCTCCACAGTTGCATGCTCGCCCAGAATTAACGTTTCTTCGGAAACGAGAGTTCCCTTCATTGCCGAGTCGATTCGGAATGTACCGGTTGATTCAAGTTTCCCTTCGAGCTTTACCCCACGCTCGAGAAAACCGGTCCATTCTCCGGAATCATGTCTTTTGTTGCGGTCAAACCACGCCATTGAGGATCTCTACCCGTGCCTCATTTAGTCGCGAAGAGCTTCTATTTAAGCATCAATCGGTCGTAAAGGCGGGTTAAATCACTATCGTCATAGTATTCAAAGATCAACTGCCCCGGCCTACCTGACCTCCGCGGCTGTATGAGCACCCGCGTGGCATACTCTCGTTGAAGCTCTTCAAGCGCAGCTTTCGTGTTGGGATCAGGCTGATCGATGGACGGAATCGCACGAGAACGTGGGCCACGACTCGCCAAGCGTTCGACTTGGCGAACCGTCATCCCCGTGCGCGCGACACGTTGCGCAATCGCCAGGCGGGTGGCTGAGTCCGCGATCGCAAGCAAGGCCCGGCCATGACCAGAACTTAGCCTTCCCTCCTCAAGTAACATGAGGATTGGCTCTTCAAGTTTCAATAGGCGTACTGCATTGGCGATCGTTGTACGGTCCTTACCAGTTCGTTCAGCGACCTCTTCTTGCGTCAGATGAAACTCTTCGGTGAGGCGCTGAAAAGCGTGGGCCTGTTCAACTGGATTCAGATCTTCACGTTGGAGATTTTCAACTAGAGTCATTTCCAACGCCATCTCGTCGGGCACGTTGCGAATGACTATGGGAACACGGCTCAATCCGGCGCGCTGCGCTGCGCGCCAGCGACGTTCACCCGCGATGAGCTGATGGCGAGAGCCAACCCTGCGAACAACTAACGGTTGCACGATCCCGCTCGCTTGTATCGAACGGGCTAGCTCGTCGAGTGCCTCCTCGCGGAATCGGGAGCGAGGCTGGTACGGACTGGGATCGATGAGATCGATATCGACGTGCAGAAGACCGTCAGCTGGTGCCAGAGCTGGAGCTGCCGCCGTCGCCGCCGCTTGTCCCATCGTTGGCACCGTCTGCGCTCGTGTTGGCGCCGGCGATGGTTGCACCGCCTCCTGCCCCTGCGCTGGCTGCTGCTGCGGACTCGGCTCGGGTTCCCTGATCAGTGCGCTCAGACCCTTGCCCAACGCGTTTCTGGGCATTCGCGATAACCTCCTTGGCTAGTTGGACATATGCCTCTGCACCTTTACTATGTATGTCGTAGAACATCACCGGCATGCCATGACTGGGCGCTTCAGCCAGACGTACATTTCTAGGAATAATGGTCTCGAACACTTGGCCCCCGAAGAAGCTGCGCAGATCGGCGGCGACTTGCTTTGACAGCGTAGTGCGGTCGTCATACATCGTCAGCAGAATTCCTTCGATTGCGAGCGCTGGATTTATTGTTCTGCGAAGACGCATCAACGTGTCGAGAAGCTCAGAGACGCCTTCGAGCGCCAGATATTCACATTGGATGGGAACAAGGACCGAGTCGCTGGCGGCTAAGGCGTTCAGTGTAAGAAGATCCAAGGCGGGCGGGCAATCAATCAGAACATACGCATACTTGTCTCGAATTCCGGCTATGGCGGCTCTTAGGCGGTATTCGCGGTGTTCCATGTTGACAAGCTCGACCGCAGCTCCGACCAGGTTCTTATCCGAGGGAATTAAGTCCAGTCCCTCGACTTGGGCGTCAAGGGTAATTCTATCGATCGGCTCGTCCAATATGAGGGCTTGGTATAGTGTTCGTCGCGCAGGATCTTTCGGAAATCCAAGTGCGCTAGTGGTGTTACCTTGCGGATCACAGTCAATTATGAGAGTTTTCTGGTCGGATGCGGCGAGCGAGGCACCTAAGTTAACTGCGGTGGTAGTTTTTCCGACTCCGCCTTTTTGATTTGCAATCGAGATAATGCGCGCCAATACCGGGTCCCTCGCGCGAGAATGTAGCAGACCGCTCTAGCAAGATGCAAGTTGTTTCACGTGAAACACTCTCTTCAGTAGAAGAATGTTCCACGTGGAACATTCACCTACCTCCGACAAGAAGTACTCTCCTATCGCTATTTGGAATTGGTACGGGTGACTGCCACTGGAGCGTGGATTCCTCTCGTAATTCGGTTGCGTCGTTCAGCCCCAGCCATAGAATCAACGCCCCGCCAGATGCCAAGCTCCTTTGAGCCCATCGGATAAGTCTCTCATAGCCGCCGAGGGCTCGTGCCGTGATGAAATCAAACTCTGAGCCGCTCTCTTCAAGATCCTCAAATCGACTCCTAAGAACATCTACACCGACAAGGTTGAGTTCGCGAATACATTCGGACAGGAACGATGCTTTCTTTGCATTTGACTCAATAAGGGATACCTGCAGGGAAGGCACGATGATCTTGAGCGGAAGGCCTGGAAAACCTGCACCCGAACCAACGTCGGCGAGCCGACCATTCCGAATCGGAACAACCGATGCAGCGAACATACTCTCGCCGAAATGCGAGCGCAAAATCGCGATCGGGTCAGTTATCGTGGTCAGGGCCATACTTTCGTTCCATCGAAGAAGCAACGAAATGTATGTTCGTATATTTGATCGAATCGCCGGAGTTGCCGAGACTCGGTACTCCTCCAGCGTTCTGTCAATCAAATCGTCCGAAATGATTGCCATAAGTACTTTAAAAACTTGATCTTGGAAGGACTGGGCGCATACATTCCGGCATTTTCTGGATCAGACTATAATAAGAAGAATGAAAAGACTACTCCGAAGTTCATTAAGATACCCGTCTATTACTACTATATATGTAGTAACTATTGTCCGGAGGAGCACTTGAAACTGAAGTGCGGCAGCCCTGTTATTGTTCACACCTCGACCGCCAGCCGTTTCGCGAGATCATGCTCCGGTAAATTCTCAATGCCGTACCGAACATGAGTAACTAGAGTTGACAGCGGTAATCGTCCCCCGTATCGTTCTTGATTCTATGACCAACATGAAAATTCTGGTGATTGGCGGGGGCGGGCGCGAACACTCCATCGTCTGGAAATTGCGGCAGAGTATCGGCGTCGAGAAGATCTGGTGCGCTCCCGGTAATGGCGGAATTGCAAACGACGCGGAGTGTGTCGCACTAGACCTTGGAGATGTCAGCGCGGCTGCAAATCTGGCCGAGAAACTTGGTATCGATCTTACGATTTGTGGACCAGAGTTGCCCCTGGTTCGCGGAATCGCGGATGAATTTGCAAAGCGCGGGCTAGCGCTGCTAGGCCCCACTAGAGAAGCAGCCCAATTGGAGGGAAGCAAAGTCTTTGCAAAGAAGTTTATGGAGCGGCACGGAGTTCCCACCGCGTCAACATATGGGATTTATGATTCACCGATTGATGCATACACGTCGCTTTGTTCAGTTGATTGGCCGCTAGTGGTAAAGGCCGATGGATTGTGCGCGGGAAAGGGTGTGCTGGTGACTTCTTCGCCGGACGAGGCGTCTGAATTCATAGATCGACTGATGGAGAAGCGCGAATTCGGAAGTGCCGGGAAGCAAGTTTTATTGGAAGAGGGCCTGGTGGGACAAGAGCTTTCGTACATCATTCTAAGTGATGGAAAGAGCTTTGTATCTCTCGCAGCAGCTCGCGACCACAAACGAGCGTTTGACAATGATCAAGGTCCGAACACCGGAGGAATGGGCGCTTTTTCCACCCCGGGCCTTTTGTCGCCTGAATTAGAGATGAAAATTCTCCAGACAGTCGTACAGCCGACGTTATCCGGGCTTCAAAAAGATGGTCTTACCTATCGCGGCTTCCTGTATTTTGGATTGATGCTCACGCCAGATGGACCAAAAGTCCTGGAATACAATTGCCGGCTCGGTGATCCAGAGACGCAAGCGATTTTACTGCGCGCCGATTTTGACTTTGCGGATGCGTGCGCCCATGCCGCGCGAGGGGACCTTTCTCCGTTGCAGGCCAAGTCTTCGGCTGCAGCCAGCGTTGCGTAGTGGTTGCTTCGGAAGGCTATCCGAGCGATCCGAAGCTTGGCAAAGAAATCGAAGGACTAGATGCTGCAGCTAAGGTTCCTGGGGCCGTAATTTTTCACGCCGGTACGCGACGGGAAGGTGAAAAGTATTACACGACCGGCGGGCGGATTCTAAGCGTTGGCGCGACGGGGGAGAATCTGGCAACGGCTTGCAAGATTGCTTATGAAACTGCGAGCAAGATCCGAATTGATGGCGCACATTACCGAAAGGATATAGGAAATTCCATAGCTGCTAGAAAAGCTGCCGCGGAGTCGTCGAATGGCTGAAGTGCTGCATCTTTTTACCTGCTTGGTTCATAGATTTCCGATGCAGGAGGTGGAGCAAGCCGAGGCGATCGCGGATAAAGGTTTTCGCGGTTGCATTCACGGCCGCCACGGATCTAAACGGCAAGTTCTGCTAATGGATTCCGAAACTCTGGAGCGCTTTAATATCGCTCCAGGCGCGGTGAAGGAAAACGTGACCACTATCGGAATCGATTTCCAAACGCTAGAGATGGGGCAAAACCTTCGCATCGGTGAAAGCCTTTTGGAAATTACAGTTCCGTGTGATCCGTGCCCGCGAATGGATGAAATACGGATGGGTTTGCAGCAAGAATTGCGTGGCCAGCGAGGCTGGCTTTGCAAGGTTATCGAAGCAGGAATGATCCGTCGCGGCGACAGCATTGAAGTCGAGACGCGCCCGCGAAGGCAGCTGGGGATGCAGCACACACACTAGGAGACAGACAAATTGGCCAAAGAAAATACACACGAAGGATCGGCGCTGGTAGGAATTCTTATGGGATCGGATACCGATTACCCGGTGATGAGCGAGGCGGCAAAAACTCTTGAGAAATTTGGAATTCCTTACGAACTGGAAGTGGTGTCTGCGCACCGCACGCCTGCGCGCGCGCACGAGTACGCAACGACGGCTTCCAAACGAGGGCTGAAAGTCTTGATCGCGGCCGCCGGCGCAGCCGCGCACTTGGCTGGTGTAATCGCTGCAAATACCACGCTGCCAGTCATCGGAGTACCCATGGGCACCAGCACGTTGAATGGGCTGGATGCGCTACTTTCGACAGTACAAATGCCCGGCGGAATTCCCGTCGCGACTATGGCAATCGACAAGGCAGGAGCAGTGAATTCCGCAATTTTCGCTGCCGAAATTCTGGCGCTATCTGACCCAGCGATTGCGGGCAAACTAATCGCGCATAAACAAGATCTCGAGCGTTCGGTGAACGAGAAGAATGCGCGCTTGAAGCAGCAGGTCGCTGAAAAGAAGTAATCCTGCGTACCTACTCGGAATTTCTTGTTCCGACCAAGCGAAAAGGAAGCGTTTCACCTAAGCTTCTCAACCGCATAATTTTTAGTGTGGTTGTAGAAGCGAAGGCGCGTCAGGCGGGTGTTCTTTTTGCTCGCTCGGTCTGGGAGGTTCAACCGGCGGTTTCAATATCCAGCTGAAGCCTGTTTCTGCGTTGATGGCGGCGAAGGCTTCACGCGTGTTTGGCGACGCAATAATATTCAGGACCGCGCGTAAGAATTGAATCGCATCTACCGCGAGTATCTTATTGCTCTCACCTCGCACGAACCGATCGCGCACTTCCCGCATTTTTGCATCTGCGGAACAAAGCTTTTCGATCTCAGGATCGTTTTTTCGGATGCGATCGATTAGCGAAGTCGTGGAATCTTTCGGGGGGTACTGGAATTCCACGAGTGTGTGCGGTTGACCTTTTTCCGGAGGCCAAAATTGGCGATACTGTGGCAAAGGAACGTGCGTGTCGTAGTAGTCCTCTCGCTGAATTGCTTGCTGGAGAGTAAAGCTTAACTGCCAAATTTCCGGGCCATAGCTTTCCACGTAATCCGCGAGAATCAGTTCCGCGACAGGCTCGTTTGGCGGCAAAGTTATTTTCCCGTGCAAGTTTCTGGCAATCTGGTTTAAACGCTCGGATACGCCGTGCCCGATCGAATCGATGTCGGTAGCCTCGGCGTCCGGCGCAGCTTGCTGCAGATGCGG
The DNA here is from genome assembly GCA_963838475.1 of uncultured Acidobacteriota bacterium. Classification (GTDB taxonomy): domain Bacteria; phylum Acidobacteriota; class Terriglobia; order Acidiferrales; family UBA7541; genus Palsa-295. The sequence goes on along the minus strand of CAWIRJ010000001.1, from coordinate 610,699 downwards.
GCCCGCAGAGGCAACCTGGCCGCGGAGATGCGGCAACTCTCTATCGAGACGGGCGATTTCCATGTGCGAGGCAGGCGAGGTCCATTCGACGGCGCCGAGAAAAACGCCGGTGCGTCTGGAGCCCAGGTCCACAGGAGTCGGAAGGCGAGTTTGCGGCTCGACTGGATTTTCGATTGTGGCGATCAGAATGGCGTCTTTAACTACAGCGATGATCACGCGGCCCGCCGAAAGATTTGCCACGATCTCATCGCCTGGAGTGTCCTGCCGCTGCTGCGAAGTGGCATTTAGAGTGAGAAAAAGAAGCACGGCAGACAGCGCGAAAAACATAGCGGCGAGAGATACCAACGTTCTGAACTGGGACTGACGATGAAGCGAAGAACCACGGCGATCTTCCATGCTTCGACGGTACCACAGTTTCTCGGGCGGCCAATAATCTCGCGTTCGGTCCGCCATGTTATACTTCCTAAATACTGTACGCATTCTTAGTTATTATTCACGGCGACCATGAGATCCCCCAAAAACATCAAACACAATGGACGCGCTGTCTCGGAGATTCTCGAATCGCACCGGCGCTTTGTGCGTGGTGATGAAACTGGCGCTCGCGCGGATTTATCCGGTGCCGATCTCTCGCGCATAAATCTGGAGCGTGAGAACCTAGATCTTGTGGATTTTCATGGCGCAAACCTGGAAGGCGCAAATTTGCACGACGCCAGGCTTTCTTCCACGAATTTGAGCAAGGCGAAGCTGCGCCGCGCCGATTTGCGCAAAGCCGATTTAACCGAAGCCAATTTGAGGGAAGCCGATTTGTCGGAAGCCAAAATTGGCGGGGCCGAGCTTTTCCGCGCGGACTTGCGCGGGGCAATCCTGCGTGGCGCAAATCTGGTGGCTTCAAATTTTCGTTTGGCCGAAATCCGGGGTGCAGATTTTGCCGGGGCGGACTTGAAGACGACGGTCCTTCGCGAGACCAATCTCGAAGGTGTAGATCTTTCAGGTTTGGATCTAAGCACAACTTTGCTTCCCCGCGGTTACAAGCTTCCTACTCCTGCGAAAAGCTAGATGAAGAAGAGCGCAGCTTCGAATCTGCCGTGGGTTCCCGTGGGAGATTACAAGTATCCCGCGGGCTGGACTCTTCCCGGACGGAGCGAAGCTCATTCGCGCGCTTACTGTGACATGCTCGAGCACGGGCAGATTCTTTTCTTTCGCGAGCCGCCCTTCGACTTCCCCGCTGCTGACCAGAAATTCCTGCTGGAGCAGGAATGGTCGGAACTGCGCATGCATAAAAATGTTTCATACCGGCCCAGCGAGGATTCCCTGCGTGGAGTTTCCGGCGACCGCGAGACGATTAGCCGGCTACAGTCTATTATGCGCAACTACAGTGCGCAGGTGACACAGTTCTTGGAAAAATTTTTGGCGCCGTATGCGGGCAAATGGAATCAGGATTTCGCGAGTTTTCGCCCGTTGGAAGAAGAAGGCCGCGACCTGCCCTTGCACAAACGCAACGACTTGCTACACGTTGATGCGTTTCCCAGCCGTCCTACGCGAGGCGCGCGCATTTTGAGGGTGTTTACAAATTTAAACCCTAAGAAGCCGCGTGTCTGGAGAACCACCGAGGCGTTTGAAATCTTGGCGCGACGATACGCCGGTGGGGCGGGATTGCAGGACATCGCTGAAGATAATTCGTTTTTGAGCCGCACGGTTCAGGATTTTGGTTCCAAGCTGGGTTTTGGTGTGATCGGGCGCACACCCTATGATATGTTCATGCTTCGATTCCACGATTTTCTAAAGGAAAACGAGGAATTTCAGAGGGACTGCCCGAAGACAGAGTTGGAATTTCCACCGCGAGCGACTTGGCTGGTTTTCACCGACTGCGTGGCGCACGCAGTAATGTCCGGCCAGTACGCCATCGAGCAGACATTTTTGATTCCTCCGAAAGCGCTCGTTGCGTTGGAGGTTGCGCCGTATCGTATCCTCGGGAACATTGCTGGACGCGCGTTGATTTCCTGATCCAATTATCCCAATCACACCGCTGAAATCCGTTCGGCTTTGCTACTATTTGCCTGCTAGGAATTCCGCAGTATCCTCGCCCAACCCCGCAGCAGCGCCGCGAACGGGCGCAGTGCGGCGACGCGTTTCAATTCCCAGGCGCTTGATTTTTTGGTTGAGCGTAGAGAGCGGAACCTGAAAACGTTCGGCGGCTTCGGTTTGATTCCAGTTCGTACGCTCCAGCATGTCAACGATGATGCGGCGTTCGACTTCTTCCAGGATCTGGAAGAGAGACGGCGAACTTCCGAACTCTCCAGCTTCACCGGGCATCGGCGGCAAGAATTCCGCGAGCTGCAAGCGAACGCCTTTGACAATCTCGCGAGAGCGCACACTCTCGGGCAGGAGTTCAGCATCCATGGATTCCTGTGTGGAAAGAACGATAGCGCGCTCCACCACATTTTCCAGCTCGCGAACGTTTCCGGGCCAGTCGTAATCCATCAGCAGCTTCATGGCTCCATGGGTGAACGTGCGCGGCGGCTTACCATTTTCCTGGCAGAACTGATCAAGGAAACGATCGATTAACAAAGGAATGTCTTCTTTGCGTTCACGCAGCGGAGGCAGATGCAACGAGATGACATTCAACCGGTGAAACAAATCCTCACGGAAACGGCCTTCGCGAACGAGCCTCATCAAATCTTCGTTGGACGCCGCAAGGATGCGCACGTCAACTTTGATCGTCTCGGTGCCGCCCAAACGCATGAACTCGCGCTCTTGAATCACACGCAGAAGCTTGGCCTGCGTTTCCGGAGTGATCGTGGAAATCTCGTCAAAAAAGATGGTGCCTTGGTCGGCCACTTCGAACAGGCCTTTTTTCGACGCGATGGCGCTGGTGAAAGCGCCCTTCACATGGCCGAAGAGCTGTGATTCCAGAAGGTCGGCTGGAATAGAGCCAGTATTGATGGGGATGAAGGCTTTGTCTGCCCGTGTGGAAGCCGAATGAATGGCTTTGGCAAACACCTCTTTGCCCGTACCGCTCTCACCAGAGATCAGAATTGTTGAGCGCGAAGGCGCGACCTGAGTAACCAGGTCCAGCACGGTCTGCATCTTTTCGCTTTTGCCGACGATGTTAGGAAAATTGTAGCGCTGCTTGAGAGCGCGCTTTAGCTGAACGTTTTCGTCGCGAAGCCTGCGGCCTTCGATGGCCAGCGAAACCTGAGCAATCAGTTCATCGTTGGACCACGGTTTGGTAATGAAGTCCTGAGCGCCGCCCTTGAAGGCTGCGCGAGCCATGTCGATGGAGCCATAGGCGGTAATCAATATGATGGCTAGCTGCGGATCGCGCCGGCGAATCTCGCGCAGCAATTCCAAGCCGTTGCGATCAGGCAAGCTGACGTCGAGCAGCATCAGGTCGAAGGGATGGTCTTCGAGCTGCCGCAGTCCAGCTTCTCCGGAATCGGCGAGCGTTACCTGGAAGCTTTCGGAAGTGAGCAGAGCTTCCAGACCTTCGCGAATTTCCACTTCATCATCAATTACAAGAATGGAGCCTTTAGGCATGGACCGCCTTCCTGGCCACGGGAAATTCTAGCCGGAAGGACGTTCCCTTACCGGGCGTAGAGCGCACGTCAACCTTACCCGCGTGCTCTTTTATAATCCCATAGCTCACCGAAAGACCCAGCCCGGTGCCCCGTCCGGTGGCCTTTGTCGTAAAAAATGGATCGAAAATACGATGGAGATTTTCTGCCGGAATACCCGAACCAGTATCGGTAACTTCCACAGCGACCGACCCGTTGTGCGCGCCTGTGCGCACTTCCAGCATGCCGCCGCTTGGCATGGCGTCCCGTGCATTCATAAATAAGTTCAGAAAGACCTGCTGCAGGCGCGTCATAGAGCCCAGAACGGGCGGCAGCTTTTCCGTGTAATTCTTAATCACGTTCACCTGGGCTGTCTTGAATGGATGCTGCACGAGCGTAAGAGTTTCTTCCAACACGGAATTCAAATCTACTTCCACAAACTCTGCCGCACCGGTACGAGAAAAGTTTAGCAGGTTGTTCACGATTTCGCTGGCGCGGAAGGTCTGCTTCACGATCCGCTCGATTGTTTTCTGGCGCGGGTCACCCGCAGGAATCTGCTTGGCAAGCATCTGAATGTAGTTCGAAATCACGGCTAGGGGAGTGTTCACTTCATGAGCTACGCCGGCAGCCAGCAAACCCAGCGAGGTGAGCTTCTCCGTCTGCACCATCTGCTCTTCCAGCCGCACGCGCTGCGTTATGTCGTCGAGTAAAATCAGCCGCCCCAAACGAGCGCCATTCTTTCCCACCAGAGGCGCGATTGAAGCATTGATAACGAGGCGCCGGCCGGCCGGGGTATTCAGATGGAATTTGTAAATTCCGGACACGCGGTCCGCGTTGTAGCGCGACGAAATCTCAGCTACCAAATCCTGGGGAAGAACGTCCTGAAGTCGACGCCTCAGCGCTTCTCGACGCGGAATGGCCAGTAAATTTTCGAGCTGAGGATTCCAGGATTCGATGCAATCTTCCAAATCGACGGTGAGCACGCCGATATTCAAAGACTCGACGATATTCTCGCTGAAGTCTTTCAGACGCTCGATTTGCATGGCCTTTTGTTCGAGCGATTGATAAAGGCGCGCATTCTCGATGGCGATGGCTACGTAACCCGCGATAGTGGAAAGCAATTCCAGGTCATCGCTCGACAGATAATCCCCGTCCACGGTCTTGCCCAGGCCGAGAATCGCTACGGTGCGTTCGCGAAAGCGGCAGGCGATGAAATAATTCAAATCGAGTTCTTCGAGCGTACGCCTGACCGGCTCGCTTTCCTCCGTCGCCGCGCGCGCTGATTCAAAGAACATGCACCCGCGCTCCAGCGTTGGCCGCGAAGGATCCAGGAAGGACAAATCCAACTGACCTTCAGGGCGAAGTCCCATTGAACGCGAAAGCATAAACTGGCCGGCGTGCGTGGGATCTTCAAGGAATATAGCCAAGCGATCGACCAACAATGTTTGGGAAATCCGGTCCAGCACGGAGCCAACTAAAGGCTCGAGGCGAACTTCATTCGTCAGCGCGCGGCCAAACTCGATAAGCGTACGCCGGTAGTCCAGACGATCGCGGTAGAAAAACCGGTCGAGGCGAGTCTGCATCCAGCCGCGCACAGGCTCAAAGAGGAACGCCGCTACGACAATCGCTATAACGCCTCCGGCCGGACCCGTCGGCCATCGCGTGTGGAATGTTTCGCCAATCAATGCAATGCCCGCGAAATAAATGCCAACAATCGCTGCCGTAGCGAATGTGTAAGCGAGTCCACGCTTGAAAATAATGTCCACGTCCATCAGCCGGTAGCGGATGATGGCGTATCCGAAACAGAGCGGAATCAGAGCCAAAGAAAAAACCGAAAGTTTCATCCAAGGCTCAGGGACAATACCCAGGACGTACGGTAAAACGTAAAACATCAAGAAGGGAAGCGAACCTGCGAAAGTGCCTCCAGTGACCCACTTCAATTGTTGGCGCAAAATGCCGCTAGGCGCTCGGCGATAACTGAAAAGGAAAACGGTGGCGGCGACAAGAAAATAGACGCCGAGGTTGACCTGTTCGACCTTATCGAGCCAGTACCGCGTGCTAAATGCCGGCAGAAAATTTAACGTACCGGTGGCAATAAAAATATGCAGGGTCAGAAAGGCGATAGGCAGAGAGTAGACGGCGACAAGTTTCGGCCAAAGAGTGCCGCGACGCTCCGGGAATACGAGCGCGAAATGAACCAGTAACGCCGGCTGCAACAGCAACGCAACAACATTGGCCCAGTAAATCGTGTAGTCGAAAGAATTCAGTTTACCGGTGTAATGAAAGCTGTAAAGAATGAACGAGGCCAGGCAAAAAATATAGAAGTGGATCGCGCGCGGTGCGTTCCAACGACGAACGAATATGAATAGACCGATGAAGATATAAAGAAGCGCGGTAACTCGCAGATAATTTTCAATGGAGGACGAAGTATCTTGGGGTGCCGTCACCAGTGGGGTCTCAAAATCCGCCGTGCCGCGATGCATCTGGTAGCGGACTTCGGTCCAGGGGCCCACACGGAAGAGGACGCGACTGACGTCGGTAGCGCGATGGATCTGAAACCCGCGCACGGATTCAACCACGTCGCCCTGTTTAATTCCGGCCTTGGCGGCTGGAGAGTCGGGGACAACATGCCAAGCGACAACACCTTGTTGGGTGTCCAGCCAGGTCACACCATCGTCTGGAAGAACAAATCGCGAACGCTGCTGGAAGTTGAGGTAAGCAAATACAATTGCAGATAGGGTGAGGAGGGCCAGAACGACCGCGCCAAGTCGCATTCGGAGACTATCGTTCATGCAGCTACACCCGTAATTCAAGCGGAAACAACATAGATGCTAGCACGTCTGCTTCCACGTTATTATGGATTCTAATAAGTGCATCATACTTAGAATGAACAATTTAGAGGGCCGTCTGTTAAGGGAGAATGCCACAATCCCGTTTGTGGAAGACATGTTACCGATTCCGGTACACGCCCACGCGGTTAGAACTGGAAGCTTAGCCCGCCGCGCAGATACCGGTAGGTGGGAATAAGGACGACCCGACCATCGCTAGTCGTCAACGGGACATACCCTTGGGCCAGAAGATTGCCGCAGTCAGCCAGAATTTCGGCGTGACCGGGAATGAAACTCGGGAGTGGCTGGCGGATGCCCAAGCTCAGGTATGGGTCCAGGTTATACAAAGATTGGCCATAAGGGTCCACAGCCGAGACGACCGGCCCATTGATCCACTTATAGCCTGCGGTGAGCCTTGTCCCGATTTTAGGAGCTTTTGCCGTTATGCGAACGCCGGCACTTTGGCGATAGCGTGTCTCTAGCTGGTTTCGCAATATCGCTTCCGACGGATCTTCTATGGGGGATAAAGCTCCGGCATATTCGTAAATCACCGTCGCACTGACGTTATCTGAAAGTCTCTGATGATATGCGACTCGCGTTCCCAACGAGCTGGACTCTCCGGCATCGTAAGCAAAGACATTGGAGAAAAAGTCCTGCAAGTAGTCAGGTCCCGTGACGGATCCATGTCCGAAAACTGCGGTATGAGAGGCGTGGTCATTGAACACCGAGACGGTGACATTGGCGTTTTTATTAAAGGTGTGCTCGACAGCCAGTTCTTCGTGCGAGCCATTCTCCAGCACCGAGTGTCCGTCGCGCTGTAAAAGTATCGGGAATTCATCGAGCGTATTCAGCGCGGACTGCAGAGTGCTTTGATCGCCAGCCGAATCCTGCCAGCCGTTTGTGGCAAACAATACAGAAGCCTGCCAGGTAGGACTGATCTGAACAGCTACCTGAGCGCGTGGCCGCGCGGCGGCCGTGGTGCCAGCGAGACCTGCCATGACCAAGTCGGAGCCATAGCGAATGCTGATGCGGTCACCGATCGTGAAGGAATTGTCAAAGGACATCCGCAGCCCGCGAAAGGTAGGTCCGTTAGGTCCAAGCTGCGACTCCCGCAACAAAAGAGTAGCCACTGGACCCACGCCTTCTTTGCCTGACGGAATCCATTGCGTTGCAAAGCCTCCAGAATAAGACCCGCTTTCGTAACTGAACTGGGTAGCCATTAGTAGCTGTTGGTTACCGCCCAGGCCCATGTCGTACACCATAGCGGTTCCTGGAGAATCGGCGGGATTCGAGACGGAGCCCGGATGGTCGGAACCCGAGGTCAGCTCGAGCTGCATCTGGCCCGCCTGGGATTTCGAAGTTTCAAACTGAGTAGGCGGAGCGCCGAGGATCACATCGTCGTCTTGCCAACGCAGGACTGGCCGCGTAGCGGCCGCACTTCTCAAGACCCACATCCACTCGTCCGCGCTTACTTGCTGATCGGGCTGCCTACGCAGTTTCTCCAGTGAAGAAAATACCGATCCCAGGACGATTTCGAGCAGCGTGGTGTGTTCGTCGTTCACCTGAATGTGTTGTTCGATTACGGGAAGAAAACCGGCGAGAGTTACCTTGATCGAATAAGTTCCGGAAGGAAGCAGGTCGGTGGAAAAACGTCCGCGATCGTTCGTCAGCAGTTCAGTCGAAGATAATTTCAAAAGTTGGTCGGAGGTGATGAAAATCGTGGCGCCCATTTGCGGAGTTCCGGAAGAATCAAGCACCACACCGGAAATCCTGCCGGAGTTTGGCGCAGCCATCGCTGGCATAGCCAGCAGGCACAAAAGCATTCCGAAAACCGACAAGCGCATCATTCGCATGCTCACGAGGTCACCTCGCGTGTGTAACCGCTCCGGAACCTGGCTTCACCGTAAAGTCCATCGCCGGAGTAATCGTTTGCTTCGTTAAGTTGTCTGTGACCGCCACTTCCAGCTTATAGGAACCCGGAGGGAGCGAACCCAGAGTAATAATATTTTCCAGAGTCAATTCCTCGCCGTGCTCAGGAAGTTTTTCTTTTGGAATGTCAAACTTCAGAACCGGCTCCGCAGTTTTGTCTTTCATCACGCGGTACTGCACAGTGGCGTCGGATTTGTGCGTCTGGTCATCCACTTTCAAATTATAGATTTGCAGGAAAACGCCCATGCCGTCGGAGGCGGCGAACGATGCGTCCAGCTTGGGCCGGACCTTTACGTCACCCAAGACGAACTGGCCTAGACCGATGTCTTTTGACGAGACCGGGGTAATCTGGTCGGCGAGGATGAGCGAACTCGACGACAGATGATCATCTTCAAAGCGTGGAACGGCCAGCCGCGTATTCACTACGCCAACGTTTCCGTTGTTCACGTCTTTGAGCACGATATCCAATCGATACAGGCCAGGGCTTAGCGGTACAGCCTTCTGGTAAATCGATGGAACAGCCTTAGCCTGTTGAAGCAAACTCGCCGGAACGTCGCGCTTCACGGTGTCTTCGAAGGTCTGCACGATGCGGCCGCTCAATGTGCTGATTCGCGCGAAAAGATTCACGGTGGCGGAATCGACGCCCGATTTCTCTTGAAAGCTAAGTTGCCCTGTCGGAATCTGCACGGTAATAGGCACGAGAACTGTGTCAGAAGTGATACGCAGGAAGTAGAAACGGTAATCAAATTTCACTTGATCGCGCACTAGACGAGACGTAACCACCGCCTCCAAATCCTTAAACTTAACGGGTGGGGCTTGCTGGATCTTGGCGTAAAGGTCCAGCCGCGTAAATTCGTTCATGGCTTCGGTGGCCATTCCGATCGGAGCAGCGTCGTGCGTGCCGTCGGTATTATTGAATCGCGAGGTCTTGCTGGCCAATCCCATGGACTCCATCTGCGTAAGGCCGGCCCCTGGAACCATAAGGAGGGCGTCTTTTTCGCTAGGATCCATGGTGAGATGATATTCGCCGCTCATCGTGGGATCGACGAATTCTAGTATGACGTTCTCTCCGATCCCTTCCAGATAGCGATAGCGCCAATCTTCGAACGGGTAGGTGGAAGTTTCGCCGCCGCCTTCTTCCGCGGGCCTCTCGTAACTACCGCCCGAAGGATGCGACTCAATTTCATCCGCGGGTCCCCACATGATGTAAATACGGCCGCGGTCAGTTTTCCAGCCAGGAATGCCGGAGGAGAAGTGTTCGTTCACGTAAGCTATGCGACGGTAGTGCTCTTCTTTAAAAGTGTTGTCAGCCGAATCGGGATCGGGATTACGACGCTGCCAAAATTGCTCGATGAATTGCTCGCGTTCCTCGTTCGTGGCGAGGTGAAGAAACGCGCTGCGCTCTTCGGGAGAGATGATGTAAACGACATCTTCGTCCAGCCATTTCCTGTATTGGGAATCGAGTTCTTTTTTGAGTTCTTTATCGCTCTTGGCTTTTTGCTTCGCGGACTTTTTTGCGGAGTTCTGCTCAGCCGGAGGATTTTGTGATTCGCCCTGCGCGTAGGCCAGCCGCACGGACCCGAAGGTCGCAGCCAAAATGCCAACAAGAAACACCCTTGCGCAACGGCCCATAATTAAGCTTTTCCCCTATTTGGCTAAAAATTCTAACCTGTCCCACGGTACAGGTCAACGCCAGTTTCCGGACACGTATACGTGTATGAGCACGTTATATCGAATGGGGTTGCCTGTCCTTTATGCGACGGAAGGCCGCCAATCAACACTGTTTCTTTCCGGCTTGATTGCATTTAAAATAGCTCCGCAAGGGCGTACCCCCACCTTGGCCGCACTTGTGGACGAGCCGATCTCGACTACTTGCTCATCGTGGGACTGGAAGCCTCGTACAGGAACTGAAGAGAAGAGTCAGACTCTCCGAATTTTGGTAGGTGGAACTGTCTTTATCTCTTTAAGTTCGTCTAATCCGAGAAACATTCTGGCTCTTCCAGACGTATGCAACAGTGAGCGGACGATTCTGTCCGCGGACGCGGGAGGCCTAGAGGTAAAAGTATGAAGACGTGGAAGAAAGTTGGAATCGGCCTGGGGGCAGTACTGGTCCTGGGTGGCATATCCTGGTACAGCATCTACCAGTCGAACAAGGGCGTAGTGACAGTTCAGAGCGGGAGAGTCGTCAAGCAGGATCTGGTGTCCGTTGTTACCGCCTCCGGAGAAGTCCGCCCAAAAAATTACACCAACGTCCTCGGTGAAGGCATTGGCAAGATCACGAACATCGTGGTGAAAGAGGGCGACCACGTCAAGAAAGGCGACATCTTGCTGCATTTGGAGAACATCCAGCCGGGGGCAGACGTGCAGGCCCAGGAGGCCAGCATCAGCGCCACTCAAGCCGGCATGCGCGTGGCCGCAGCGAATTACGATTCCGCAGTGGCGACGCTAGCCCAGAGGCAAGCGGATCTGGAAAAGGCAAAATTTGACTGGCAGCGGACGCAGGAACTCTATAAAGATCAGCTCATCGCGAAACAAGAATTTGATGCAAACAAAGCTACTTACGACAGCGCGGTCGCAGCTCTGAACGCCTCTAAGGCTCAAGTGGAACAGGCGCGCGCCGCGCGTGACCAATCCCGCGAGAATATGAATCAGAATCAGGCCGTGCTCAAACATACACAAGATATTCTGCGCAAAACCACCTATACGGCCCCGATTGACGGCATCGTCAGCTATATCGCTGTGCGCGTAGGCGAAAACGTCGTACCTGGAATTCAGAACGCCGAAGGCAGTTTCTTGATGACGATTTCTGACATGAGCATCGTCACCGCGGAAGTGAAAGTGGATGAGACCGATATCACCAACGTCCGCGAAGGCCAACCCGCCGAAGTCACCATCGACGCGCTCCCCGGCAAGACTTTCAAAGGTCACGTCAGCCAAGTCGGCGAGCTGGCCATACTGCGCTCCTCCGGGCAGGCAGCAACAACACAGACTACGGCCAATACCCAGGAAGCCCGCGATTTCAAAGTAGTGGTGACGGTGGACAATCCACCCGACTCACTGCGCCCCGGCCTTTCCGCGACCGCCAGGATTCAGACCGAGCAGAAAAAGGATGTGCTGACCATTCCGATTCAAGCAATCGCGGTCCGAACGCAGCGAGAGATTGACGAAGCAGCGCTGGGAAAAAATGGCAGCAGTGTTACGCTCGCAGCTTCGAAGCCCGCATCCGGCACAAACATGAGCACCAACCCTCAGAAGGCCGATGTTCAAGGCGTTTTTGTTATCCGAGGGAAAAAGGCCGAATTCGTCCCGGTACAGACGGGCGTCGCTGGAGTGACTGACATCGAAATTACCAACGGTTTGAAAGATGGCGACCAAATCGTAATCGGCAGCTATAAAGCACTTCGTACGTTGCGCCCGGGCGCCGCAATCAAGATAGATAATTCCGAACCAAAGCGCGAAGATTCTTCGACTAGCTAGAATTGAATCCAGGAGCACACTGAACGTGGCTGTCGAAGAAATTATCGCTCCGCAGGGATACCGCAAAGACCTCGTAGACGCCGGCATTGTCATTCAAACAGAAGAGCTGTGGAAGACCTACGAAATGGGCGCGGAGAAGTTGCATGCGCTGCGTGGCGTGAGCATCGAGATTCATAAAGGCGAGTACGTGGCCATCATGGGCCCTTCTGGTTCTGGAAAGTCCACCCTTATGAATTTGATCGGCTGCCTGGACACGCCGACCAAGGGAAGTTACTGGCTGGCGGGACGCTTGGTTAGCCAACTTGATGACGACGAGCTAGCCTATATTCGAAACAAGGAAATTGGATTCGTTTTCCAGACCTTTAATTTGCTGGCACGAGCCACCGCGCTTCACAACGTGGAACTTCCCATGATTTACAACGGCACACCCTCTGAAGAACGTCTCGCACGTGCGAAAAAAGCTCTGAGCCAAGTAGATTTAGCCGATCGCATGATGCACAAGCCTAACGAACTCTCCGGCGGACAACGGCAGCGCGTGGCCATTGCGCGCGCTCTGGTAAACACTCCGTCGATCCTGCTGGCCGATGAACCGACGGGAAACCTGGACTCGCAGACCGGCGAAGAAATTATGGCGCTCTTTGCGCGTCTGCACGAACAGGGCAATACCATCATCCTCGTAACGCACGAACCCGATATCGCAGCCCATGCGCACCGCGTCATTCGTCTGCGTGACGGTAAAGTCGAAAAAGACGAACGCACCCGATAAAACTGAGTTAACCTTCGAAGAGAATTAAGATTTCCGAGCAGTATTTCGTTTCAGGCTTCCCAATCGCGGGGAGAAATTTCAATGAGTGATACGAGCCATTCAGTTAGTCTAAGTCGCGGCGTCGCGCTTCTGTTGTTGCTGTTTCTTACCTCTACTGCCGCACTCGCTCAGGAGAGCTCAACTCAAAAATCCGAGGCTGCTCGCGGTGTTCCAGCGGGCGCTGACGCCACAAAGCCTGGACCTGAGCAAGCATTTCTGGCAAAACGAGCCGGCGAGTACACCAGGACAGTGAAATTTGTCGCGCAGCCGAACGCGGACGCAAATGCTCCCACCGGAACGGCGAAAATTTCGGTAACTCTGGATGGAAGATTCATCGTCGAAGAAAATACCGATACCGTTTTTGGCCGTCCGGTTTCCGGTACGCGAATCTATGGTTACAACAACATCACTAAACAATATGAAGCCGTATGGATGTACACCATGTCCACCGCCATGCTGTTTCTCACCGGAACCAGCCCTGACGGCGGCAAGACCATCGATCTTACCGGCATGTCGCAAAATCATCGTGGCGATAAAATTCCAATTCACGCGACGATTCGCCAGATAGATGACGACCAATTTATTGTTACGCTCATGACCACTGGAGCGGACGGCAAGGAAGCCGCATTTCAGGAAACCACTTACACCCGCAAGAAATAATTCACCAAAAGGAGGATGTTATGCCAGAAGCCGTAAAACCAATTCCCGAAGGATATCACTCAGTCACTCCTCACCTGGTATGCCGTGATGCATTGAAGGCGCTCGATTTCTACAAAAACGCGCTGGGCGCGGAAATCCGAAACGTGAACAAAGACGATCGCGGAAGAGTAATGCATGGCGAGATCAAAATCGGTGATTCCATCGTGATGTTGAGCGATGAATTTCCTGAGTATCATTCGCTTTCACCACTCGGGCTAGGCGGCACTGCCGTGTCGCTGCATATCTACACCGAAGATGCCGACGCGCTTTTTTCAAAGGCAGTCCAGGCTGGCGCAAAAGTTAGCATGCCTATCATGGATGCCTTCTGGGGCGATAGATACGGACAGCTAACCGATCCCTACGGGCATAAGTGGGCCATCGCCACACGCAAACGTGTTCCGACCCAGGATGAAATGCGCGCAGCGATCGAAGCTTTCTCCAACAAAGAGAAGTCAGCGGGCGCCTAAACAGAAATTTCGAAGGACCAATTATTCGTAGCGAAGCGCAATGAGCGGATCCACTCGCATCGCTCGACGTGCGGGAAGATAACAAGCGATCACCGCCACGACAATAAGCAGCACCGAAGCGGCGCCGTATGCCAGTGGATCGAGAGCGCCGGTATCGACCAGCAGGCTCTCGAGCACTCGCGCGAGTCCTGCCGATACCGCAATTCCAAGAACCAGTCCGGCCAGGACGAGCTTGACCCCTTGCAGAATTACCAGGTGCAGTATGTTTTGCTGCTGCGCGCCGAGTGCCATGCGAATTCCAATTTCATGTGTCCGCTGATTTACGCCGTAAGAAACCACGCCATACACGCCGGAAACAGCTAGCAAAAGACTGAGACCACCGAGTATTCCGGCGAAAATTGCGGCCACTCTGAACAAAAACAATCCATTTCCGCCCTGCAACGCTGTCTCCATGGACATGACTTCGAAAACGGGCAGATTCGGTTCGACGGAGTGAATGCGATCTTCAATCGATCGCGTCAAAACTGCCGGCGGCACAGACGCGCGCACCTGCAACACGCGTACCGCGCTGTAATCCTGCGTCAGCGGAACATAAAAATAAGTACGCTGATCCTCAGCGATCCAGACATACTTGCCGTCTTTCGCAACGCCGATCACTTCAACCGGGTCCGCCTGCGCCGTTCCATAGCGGAAGTGATGGCCGATCGGATCTTGTCCCGGCCAAAATGTGCGTGCCATGGTTTCGTTCACCACTGCAACGCGCGTCGAAGTGCTCTGATCCTGCTCGCTAAACGCGCGGCCGCGAACGATCGGAATTCCCATTGTGTGAAAATAATCTTTGTCCACTTTATTGTGTGGAGGACGCGGCACCTGGCTTTCCGGCAGGCCTTCCTGGCCTTCTTTCCAAACATTGTCCCACTGACTGAAATATCCGAACGGCACGGAGTAAGCGAAGCTCGCTGATTCCACTCCCGGTAGCGCGCGGACGCGCTCACCAACCTGTCGATAGAAATCCGTGCCGCGATTTTGGTCGTAACCCAGTTGACTTACATCCATGGTCAAATTCAATACATGGTCCGGATTAAATCCGAGAGCCGTTTTTTCCGCATGTTGCAGACTGCGTAGGAAAAGACCCGCCATAATCAGCACTACCAGCGAACCTGCCGCTTGGCCTGCTACCAGCACACTGCGAATTCGATTGTGACCCGCACCGGCGGTAAGGCTGCGACCACTCTCGCGCAAAATGTCATTCAAACTCATGCGCGACGCGCGCCACGCCGGCACAATTCCTGCAAAAAATCCGCAGGCCATCGCCACTGACGCCACAAACAGAAACACGCGCCAGTCAAATGGAATAGTTGTGCGCATAGGGAAATCGCCTGGCAGATGGATAGTTTCAATTAATTTCATGAGCCATAGGCCTAACGCCGCACCCGCCGCACCACCCATTCCGGCGAGGAGAAGACTCTCTGTCAGCACCTGGCGAAACAATCGTCGCCGACCCGCCCCGAGCGCCGCTCGGATGGCAATTTCCTTTGAACGCACCGAAGCTCGCGCCAGCAATAAATTTGTGACGTTTACGCAAGTGACCAGAAGAACCATTCCCACCAACCCCAGGAACACCGAAGCGATCAGCGGCCACATGCTGGCTGAGGAGGCTTCCGGCCGGGCAAGCGTCTCTGGAATTACCGCCATCTGTAAATCCTTGTTTGTGTCGGGATACTCTTTATTAAGGCGGTCGGCGATTACTTGCAAGGAGACGCGCGCCTTTTCCATCGTGATGCCCGGCTTCAGGTGCGCCAAAGCGCGGAGCTGCCTTTCGCCGCGATTGTTAAATATCTTCTTGGACTCCGCATCGTTCCCCAGCATCCCGAGCGGGACATAAATATTTGATTCCACAATAAAAAACGTTCCGAAAAATTCTTTGGGCGCGACACCGACCACGGTTACAGGCTGGCCGTTCAGAATTACGGTCTTGCCCACAATCGAGGTATCTCCATTGAAACGCTGCTTCCAATAGGAGTAACCCAAGACAATGACAGGGTCGGAGTCAAGAGTCTCACCTTCACTTGGCAAGAACAGGCGCCCCAACGCGGGTTGCAGGCCAAGAGCTGAAAAATAATTTCCTTTCACATAAGTAGCGAGCACTCGCTCGCTTCGATTATTTGCGGTCAGCCCCGAAAAATGGATCAGGTAGGCAGTCATGTCGGCAAATGCGTCGCTCTGCGATTGAAAATCTTTGAAGTCGGCATTGGAGACTTCGTGCGGGCTTTTGTAATCGTCGGTGCCATTGGCGACAACGACTAGCCGTCCCGGATCTCTGACAGGAAGGGGATGAAACAGAAACGAATTCACAACGCTGAAAACCGCGGTGTTCGCTCCAATTCCTATGGCAAGAGTTAGGATCGCAACGAGCGTGAACGCCGGACTTTTTGCCAGCATCCGCGCTCCGTATCGCACATCACTCCAGAAATCCCGCATGAACACACCTCCTGTGCTTGCTGAGAGATACGCAGGAAGACCTGGGAAAGTTCCTTTGTTGCGGATGTTTTTGATCAGCGGGAAAAGAAGTTGCGAGCAAGAAAAAGAGCATTAGCGGGCCGTTCAGCAAGCCGGCGCATGAACCAGGGAAACCAGAACGAGCCATACGAAATCAGCACGTTGCAGCGATAACCTTCTTGCACCAAACGCAGTTGTTCCGCGCGTTGAATGCCGTAGAGCATTTGAAACTCGAGGTGGTGTTTCTTGATGCCTTGAGACGCAGCCCACTCGGTGAGTCGCTTGATAAGCGAGCGGTCATGCGTGGCAATCGCAGCTCTTACGCGCGCGTTACGTGCTTCGGGGCTCAGCAAACGTTGCGCCAGATGAAAATAATTTTCGTCGACGTCTTTCTTCAGCGGAAAGGCTATCTCGGCCGGTTCGTTGTAGGCGCCTTTTACCAGTCGCACGGAGGCCGCGATCGAAATCAGCGAATCGAGATCTTTTTCCGTGCGATAGAGATAAGCCTGCACGCAAACTCCCACATTCGGGTGTGCCTTGCGCGCGCGACGGTAGAGTTCCAGGGTCGCGTCCACATAGGGACTCTGCTCGATATCGATCCATAAAGTTTTTTCCGGTGGTGTGTGTTCGATGAGCTTTGCGAGATTGGCGAAACAGAATTCCTGGTCTAGATCGAGACCAAGTTGAGTGAGCTTTACCGAAACCTCTGCAGGCAGGCTCGCATTGCGAACCTGGTCCAGAACATCCAAATAATGCTTAGTTACCTCTTGAGCTTCGGCTCCGTCGGTAATATTTTCGCCGAGATGAGTCAGCACCGAGCCGATGCCTGAGGAAGCGAGCGCCTGCGCCGCAGCAAGCGCATCTTCCACATTTTCCCCGGGCATGAACCGCTTCACTGTGCGACGCATGAAGCCGTAACGTGGAGCACGTTCCCGCAGCCACTGGCTCTGCGAGGCCATCAGCAGTGAGCGTCTCATCAAGCCCATCTTCGGTATTTCTCCGCGAAATTATTGAGGCGTGGAAAGCGTCTTGATCAGGCGATAGTAAAAATCCACTCCGGAGTAAAAGGATGCCACGCGGATGCGCTCGTCGCGTCCGTGCGAACGATCGTCATCCACATCCATGAACACCCCCGGTATTCCGTACGTTGTATACCCGGCAGCGCGCGAAATGGCTCCGTCGCTCGCTCCCGCATCGAGCACCGGCACAACCGGAACGCCCGGCCACAACTCGTTGACCACTTTTTCGATCGCGTGCATCACTTCGGGCTGAAGTGTAGAGAGCGGATTCGATCTCAGGCCCGCCCCCGGTGCTGCGACCTGCGAGATGGAAATCTTGGGATCAGCCATAACTTTTTCGAGCGTGGCCTGAACCTCATCCGGCGTGTGCCCCGGTAGAATGCGGCAGTTGATATTCGCTCGCGCCATTCCAGGCAAAGCATTATTCGCGTGGCCGCCTTCCAATCTGGTCGCAACGCAAGTAGTACGCAGGCGCGCGTTGTAAAAAGGCGATTCTGAGAGTCGCGCGATTGCGGCCGCATCGGGCGGAGTTTGGAGGATCGCCTTCATGTCCGCGCCTGTTGTGCCGCCCACAATATCCGCTTCGCGCTTGAAATATTCGCGCGTGACTTCGCTTAGCTCAAACGGGAATTGGTAATGTTCCAGACGCGTTAGAGCGTCGGCCAGCTCGTAGATTGCGTTTTCTTTCCCCGGAAGCGAGCTATGCCCTCCGGGATTTGTAACCTTAACCTCATAGTCTTGATAAAGTTTTTCGGCTGCCTGGATTCCGACGAGCAGTTTCTTTCCCTTATCCAGCTCGAAATCACCGGCGTCGGGGTTCAAAATAAATTCGGCGTCAATCAGGTCGCGATGGTTCTTGATCAGCCAGTCCACTCCGTTAAACTTGCCGCCTTCTTCATCAGCGGTCAGCGCAAGGATAATGTCCCGATCAGGCTGGAAGTTTTCTTGTTTCAGGCGGATCATCGCGGCCATCAGGATCGCGTCGCCATCCTTGATGTCGCCCGAACCGCGGCCATAGAAATATCCGTCCTTCTCAACGAATTGAAACGGATCCATGGACCAATCTTCGCGGCGCGCCTCCACCACATCCAGGTGGCAAATCATCAGCATGGGCTTGCGCGCTCCCGTTCCTCGCAGACGCGCGACAAGATTTCCTTTGCGAGGATTAGGCCCGAGCACTTGCACGTCGCTTGCGGGGTAACCTGCATCGCGGAGCCTTTGGGCCATCGCTTCCGCCGCGACAGTCGTGCTGCCGACTGAATCAGTCGTGTTGATTTCGATGAGCTGCTTATAAATATCGCGCGCCAGTTTGTTTGTGGCGTCGTTGTCCTGCGCAAAAACAGCCGGTCCCGTGATAAACAAAGAAATCAGCACTACCAAAACGGCCAGGAGCCGCAAGGTCATTTTCATCTCCAAAATTAGGACGGGAAAGCCTACCAGACAGATGCTGACCGCGCCACCCCGGTTGCGCGCACTAAAACGGTGGCGGCGAAAAAGGTTTGCCGGTGGACGGCTCGAGCAGAAAGATCGCGTAACGATAGATTTCTAGTTTCCATTGCTCGCCAATCGTGCTGCGCTCGAAGATTTGTCCAAAGGCCGCGTGGATTTCGTGCCGTTTGTCTTCCGGCATTGCCGCCAGCAATTCGCCGAAATGATTTTTCGCCAGCGTCATAGGATCTGTTTCAGGTTTGGCCGAAGGCTGCGCATTTGTTGGCGAAGCGCTCGCTGAACCGCCGGTCTTTTCGGTTGTTTCAGATGAAGGATGCTTCTGGAGCTTTTGAAAGTAGCTCTCGTAAAACGCATAGCGGAATTGCTTTTCATACAACGCCGCGTACTCAGTCTTAACGGGAGCCAATGGAACTTTGGACGACTGTTGAGCTTCCTCCAGCGCCTTAGCGGTGAAGTCCTTGAGCGCCAATTCGAAGTCTCCGAAATTTCCATGGGCTCCCATCAGCGGTCCTTTGCCTTGTTTTCCAAGTGAAGCTGCTAGTCGGTCTGTTCGCGCGTCGTAGCAGGCACCGTACCGGCGGATGCCGCGCAACTGTCCGTCGACATTGGAATCGTCGATCGCTACTACCTGCGCGATGAAATCGGAAGACGGCATTGCCAGAATCTTCGCGCAGGGAAGCTCGAGTGGACCCTCGTAAACCTGCTCCGCAGGACGATTTCTTCTGCGCTTGTCCTTGCGTTTGAGGCTGGCTCTGAGCACGCAGAGGAATCGCGGTGCAGAGAGCGATGATGGCAAGAATCGACAAAGTCCGCTTTAGCGTTTTCGTGAGTCTGCTCATTTTGTTGGAAACAGAATAACTGAACGAAAGAGAGCCGCAAAAATAAAAAAGGCCGCGAACGCTTTGGGCGTTGCGGCCTTTGAATTTTAATCCCTGGCGGTGACCTACGTTCCCGCGCAGTTACCCGCGCAGTATCATCGGCCCGGCAAGGCTTAACTTCCGTGTTCGGGATGGGAACGGGTGTGACCCTTGCGGTAAGACCACCAGGAAACTTGTGAGCTTGCGAAGTGCGTGCAAGCGAGAAATTTCCGGGAAAATTTGAAACTGAAGGAAGCTGGAACAACAACCGCTAATTTCCGCATTGAGAATATCGCAATGTGGAAAGAGCGACTTTCCTATCAACGTGCAACCCTTCGTCGCCGCGTGAGCGGGTCTCTCAGGGTAACCGCGTTGGGAAAGTTTTATGGTTAAGCCGAACGGCCGATTAGTACGGGTTAGCTACACGCATTACTGCGCTTCCACCTCCCGCCTATCAAAGTCGTAGTCTTCGACTGGCCTTCTTACCCCCCCGCAGGAGGGTTGGGAAACCTTATCTCGAGGCGAGCTTCTCGCTTAGATGCTTTCAGCGATTATCTCTTCCGGACTTCGCTACCGAGCTATGCCACGGGCGTGACAACTCGATCACAAGAGGTCCGTCCATCCCGGTCCTCTCGTACTAGGGACAGCTCCTCTCAAGTTTCCTGCGCCCACACCAGATAGGGACCGAACTGTCTCGCGACGTTCTGAACCCAGCTCACGTACCGCTTTAATAGGCGAACAGCCTAACCCTTGGGACCTTCTACAGCCCCAGGATGCGATGAGCCGACATCGAGGTGCCAAACCTAAGCGTCGATGTGAACTCTTGGCTTAGATCAGCCTGTTATCCCCGGCGTACCTTTTATCCGTTGAGCGATGGCCCTTCCACGCAGAACCACCGGATCACTAGATCCCACTTTCGTGCCTGCTCGACCTGTGTGTCTCGCAGTCAACCCGGCTTATGCTCTTGCACTCCACGGCGGGTTTCCAATCCGCCTGAGCCGAGCTTTGAGCGCCTCCGTTACCATTTAGGAGGCGACCGCCCCAGTCAAACTACCCGTCTGGCCGTGTCCTTCAGCCCGTCTAGGGCTGTAAGTTAGAGCGACAGAACTATCAGGGTGGTATTTCACCGTTGCCTCCCCCTCAGCCGAGACCGAGGGTTCCCAGGCTCCCACCTATCCTACGCAGGCAGTACCGTTAATCATGACCAGAGTGCAGTTAAGGTGCACGGGGTCTTTCCGTCTAGATGCGGGCATCCGGCGTCTTCACCGGAACCACAAATTCGCCGAGCCGTTCGCCAAGACAGTCGTTCGATCGGTACGCCATTCGTGCAGGTCGGAACTTACCCGACAAGGAATTTCGCTACCTTAGGACCGTTATAGTTACGGCCGCCGTTCACCGGGGCTTCAGATCAAGCCTTCGCTGCCTTGCGGCAGCTAAGCCCTCCCTTTAACCTTCCGGCACCGGGCAGGCGTCACCCCCTATACGTCGTATTCGACTTAGCAGAGAGCTGTGTTTTTGTTAAACAGTCGCCGAACGCATTTCACTGCGGCCCCCTCGGGCTATAAACCCTAGCGGGGCACCCCTTCTCCCGAAGTTACGGGGCTAATGTGCCTAGTTCCTGAGCGAGCGTTCTCTCGAGCGCCTGTGGATATTCACCTTGTCTACCTGTGTCGGTTTGAGGTACGGGCACCATCCGAACTCCTTAGAGGTTTTTCCTGGCAGCGTGAAATCAGAGACTTTGCGGCCGTGTGGCCTCGGACCTGGTTTGACCGTTGAATGACCCCGTGGATTTTCCTGCGGGATCCGGCTTATACCAAGACATCGGGACGTCCATCACCCGACTCCCCTATCCTTCTGCGTCACCCCATCGTCAAACGTTCGTATGGCGGGGCAGGAATGTTGACCTGCTGTCCATCAGCTACGCCTCTCGGCCTCACCTTAGGACCCGCCTAACCCTGAGCGGATTAACCTTCCTCAGGAAACCTTAGACTTTCGGCGACACGAGTTCTCATCGTGTTTATCGCTACTTATGCCGGCAGAGTCTCTTCCATTGCGTCAAGTAGTTCTCTCGATCTACCGTCGAACACAATAGAATGCTCCCCTACCAAATAACGAGTTCCCGTAGGAACCGTTAATTTCGCAATTTCGGTCGCAGACTTAGCCCCGTTGGATTGTCGGTGCGTGAACACTTGACCAGTGAGCTGTTACGCTTTCTTTAAAGGATGGCTGCTTCTAAGCCAACCTCCTGGCTGTCTGTGCGCTCACACGTCCTTTCCCACTTAGTCTGCAGTTGGGGACCTTAATTGGCGATCTGGGTTCTTTCCCTCTCGACCACGGAGCTTATCCCCCGTAGTCTCACTCCCGTACTGTTGTACACGGCATTCGGAGTTTGATTGGATTCGGTATCCTGGATGGGACCCTAGTCCATTCAGTGCTCTACCACCGTGGCAAATCATACGAGGCTGCCCCTAAAGGCATTTCGGGGAGAACGAGCTATCACGGAATTTGATTAGCCTTTCACCCCTACCCTCAGCTCATCCGAGCGATTTTCAACTCACACCGGTTCGGTCCTCCAGTCGCGGTTAAGCGACCTTCAACCTGGCCAAGGGTAGATCATCCCGCTTCGCGTCTATTCCCACACACTGAACGCCCTATTCGGACTCGCTTTCGCTACGGCTCGCTTGCGCTTAACCTCGCGTGTGAGAATAACTAGCCGGCTCATTAAGCAAGAGGCACGCCATCAGGCATTCCGTATCCGAAGACACGGCATAGCCCTCTGACTGCTTGTAAGCATACGGTTTCAGGTTCTATTTCACTCCCCTCGCAGGGGTGCTTTTCGCCTTTCCCTCACGGTACTAGTTCACTATCGGTCACCAACGAGTATTTAGCCTTGGAGAGTGGTCTCCCCAGATTCCCACGGGGTTTCTCGTGCCCCGTGGTACTCAGGATACCGCTTCGAGTCCGGTAAGCTTTCGGTTACGGGGTTTTCACCCTCTTTGACCCTGCTTTCCAGCAGGTTCACCTAGCCTCCAGATTGGTAACTCTACTCACGCGGTCCTACAACCCCGAGATGTAAACACCTCGGTTTGGGCTGTTCCGATTTCGCTCGCCGCTACTTTCGGAATCTCAATTGATTTATTTTCCTCCAGGTACTGAGATGGTTCACTTCCCTGGGTTGACTCGCACCCGCCTATGTATTCAGCGGGCCGTAACCTGGTTTTACCAGGATAGGTTTCCCTATTCGGAAATCCCCGGATCAAAGCCTGCTTGCGGCTCCCCGAGGCTTATCGCAGCTTGCCACGTCCTTCTTCGTCTGTTGGTGCCAAGGCATCCACCGTACGCCCTTAGTAGCTTAACCATAAAACTTACCCAACACGTCTCGACCCTTGCAGAATCGAAACCCTGAAAACCATCGCTACGAACGGTCTTGCAAGCCATCCGGGGACGTACTTCAGGGGTGACGCGCTTTTCCAAGCCTCTTTCAAAGCCCGGAAATTCACGCGCTGAACCAATGCGAGGCAAGTTCGCCTTTCCACATTGCGCTACTCTCGAGCAAAAATTTGCGGTTTATTACGCCATGCGACCTTGAAATCGCATAACGTAATGCCAGCTTCCATCAGTTTTCAAAGATCGTCGTTCCGTTCATCAACTTCCGATCGGAACGTCTCCGCTCCCGGCGGAGCGCGTCTTCAGTTTGGAGCCGAAGCCGCGGGAAATAAAAAACCCGGCGTCGAGCGCCGGGCGATTCCGTCCTTCGCAGGGGCTGCTCAATGAGCCGCCCACAGGACAGACTTGCTCGATGCTCGAATTCGTTCTACCCGGTGTTAGTAACCAACTTCACCTCTTGGGCAGACCCGGTCCGTCAGGAGAATCCCCGGCAAACGAGGGGCCACCGACATCAAAAGAGTATATCAAGAATTTTTATTTCGTCAAGCATATCCAAATTATTTTATAGGGTCTTTTCTGTATAGACGCCTGTGGATTTCACGTCATTCTGTGGAAAACGGGGCAATTCAGATAGGCATCCGGTTCAAATTATACTGAAGCTTCGAATCCGAGTGAAACTCACAGAACGAATTGCCGAAGCACTGTCTGCGCACTACCCTTTGTTATGTTTGAAATATTCAACCTGCTTTAGACGCTTGGCAGCCTCTTCGCGCGTTTTATAAGGCCCACCCAAATTCTTACCTTTTTCTGAAGTAACTTTGTATCCGCCTTTCACTTTCTTAATCACGTTCGCCTCCTGTAAATCAGATCTCATTGTTTGGCGAACACAGCTTCGAATCAATGCTGTAATCCCTGTAGCCGAGGCGAAGAAAAGTCTGAAGCCTGACTAAATTCACGCAGCTCCCTCAAAATACGAGCCAGTAACCAGCGAAGCAGATCCACATGAGACAAAAGGCGGCGATTCTCGTCCGTTTGATCATTACGCAGTGCGAGCCGTACCGCCATCCTTATAGATAGCCGCGACGATCAGCCCTAGAATAATGAGTTGAATTCCGCCAGCAATCATCCACTTGATTACCAGCATGTAGTTCACGATGTACACCACATATTCGCTCAAGGAATAGGGCACCACGGTCATGAACGTCATCACGATCCCGTAGCGAATCCCCTGCTCCAGCCAAGATTTGTTTTCGCGTCCCCGAGTGTAAATGTACGAAAACATCGCGGCGAAAAAGAATTGGCCCAATGCCATGGCCCAAAATCGATGCATGATTCCTTCAATAGTTCGATGGCTGCTGGCAATAGCGTCATAGTCCGGCTTCAGCCAGACGCTATGCACGAAGTAATTGGTAGCCATCAGAACTATGTACGCAACAATCGTCGCGATGACGAGTTTTTTCATGGCCGCTCTCCTCTCCCTTCAGATTTGGCCCAGTAAGAACCGTTAACGAGATTCGAGACCGAATGCAGTCGCCCTGTTGAGCGGAGCCTAGCACCGGTACGCCGAGGCGGCTAGCGGATTTTGTCGCTAACAACGAAACGAGAGTTGAGGTCTGGATAATCTATGGGTTTGTGACTTGTTCAGACACGCTTTGCTCGCGAAGCAGCGTGTATTTCTGTTCCCAGGCTTGGTGAATCGGGCTTTCGGCATAAGCGTCAGCCGCAGCGCGATTTTGAAACTCGATGGCAAAGGCCGCGCTGAAGTCGCGCGGTTGCAGCCGTTCGGCTTTAATCCATATATTCTTGACGCCCGGAATTTTCGCTGCCATTTCTTTAACGCCTTCCAGCGCACCCTGCTTGTCGGCATCGGAGACGCCCGGATTCCATTTGAGGATCACCATATGAATAATCGTTTTCGGTTGGCCAAACTTATTTTCTCCCGTTACATAACCGCCGGCGAACAAAGCAAGCGCAACCAAACAGCCTCCAAGAATCCTAGCCGCCTTCGTAACCTGAATTCGCATATCTTCTCCCTTTCGCCCAGCACAAGTTTAAGCGAGCGTCCTATCGCAAGCAACGCTTCCCGTTACTCAAGTCTAATCCCCGGTCGTACTTTGCATGTTGACCCGCGCGTTTAGTCTTAAGTACGATGCGCACCAGCCCCTAGCGCGCCTGTCATTGCATGAAGTTCCGAGGAGGCCCCATGTACTGCTCAAAATGCGGAGCGAATGTTCCGGAGGGCGCAGCGTTCTGCAGCGCCTGCGGACAGCCGGTGCCAACTACGTCCGCGGTATCTCCTGCCCCGCCCGCTTACACGCCGCCCTTATCAGTTCCGCCTCCAGTCCAATATGCACCAGCTTCGCCAGGTTATGTGCCACCGGCACAAGCGACTTGGCAAACAAGCGCGCGGCCCCAGGTCGCGTATGCAGGCTTTTGGCTCCGCTTCGTAGCCTTTATTATTGACGCGATTGTCCTCGGGTTTGCAGGATGGATCGTCATGCTTCCGTTTGCGGCCTCGTTGGGCATGCGACAAACATTTATGGGCTTTCGGCCAATCTCTCCCGAGGAATTACTTCCATTGCTAGGCGCGCTGTTTAAAATAATGATTATGCGGACGATCTTGCACTGGCTCTATTTTGCCCTGATGGAGAGTTCAGCCTGGCAAGGAACATTGGGGAAAAAAGCGCTGGGCTTGGAGGTAACCGACCTGGAAGGTCGGCGCATAAGTTTCGGTCGCGCTACCGGCCGATTTTTCGCCAAGATTATCTCCAGCCTAATATTATTTGTCGGCTACATCATGATTGGTTTTACAGAAAAGAAACAGGGTCTGCACGATATGATTGCCGGCACACTGGTCATCCGCAAGCTGTAGAATTTTGAACCAAAGGAATTCCGAGGAGCTGCATGTATTGCTCAAAGTGTGGGGCCGCAGTTCCACAAAACGCCACGTTCTGCACAGCGTGTGGTCAACCGGTAAGTCAGCCGTCCACGTTAGCAGCTAATGTTCCATCCTATGCCACGGCAGCTACACCCATCGCCCGCCCGTATGGATACGCCGCGTCACCGAGTTTCCCTGGTGTGGCTTATGCGGGTTTCTGGTTGCGCGTGGTAGCTCATTTCATAGATGGCATTCTTGCCGGAATCGTGTTCGTGATTTTATTTCTAATTGCATTCGCCATGGTTGGACCCGGCCGTTTCAGAGCCTTGGCGGAGGGATCAAATCCGGAAGAATTCTTTACGCCAGAAGTTATTGCAATCATTGTTATGTTGGCAGGAACTTCGATCGTAATGATGTGGCTCTACTATGCCTGGATGGAGAGTTCGACCTATCAAGGAACGCTCGGAAAGATGGCGCTCGGTTTGACCGTTACCGATCTCGAGGGACGTCGAATTTCTTTTGGGCGTGCGACCGGCCGTTATTTTGGCAAAATTGTTACCGGATTTATCCCATTCGGGATCGGCTACGCAATGGCAGGTTTCACTGAAAAGAAGCAGGCCCTTCACGACATCATTGCCGGCTGCCTGGTTTTGCGAAAAGTATAAGTTTCACGGCTCATCCAACAGGCTATGCGAAGTCATATCCAGATCCGACTGCGATTCAGACTCCCCATCCATATCTTTCCGAGTGAACCAACGATTCATGCAGCTCAGCGCGAATTTGTTCAGTAAATTCCGAGCTGCGCAGCACTCGAGATCCGGGCTCTGCAATATCCATGGTCCTGTAACCATGATCCAGAACGCGGTCGATGGCCGCTTCGATCCATTGCGCCTCCACATCAAGGCCAAAAGATTCCCGCAACAGCAGTGTCGCTGAATAGATTGCGCCCAGCGGGCAAGCGATGTCTTTGCCCGCAAGGGAAGGAGCGGAACCGTGAATAGGTTCGTAGAGTGCTGGCCCGTCCGCACCCCGGCTCATCGACGGAATTAATCCGATAGAGCCCGCCAAAGCCGCTGCCTCGTCACTCAGAATGTCGCCAAACATATTTCCGGTCAGGATCACGTCGAATTGCGCAGGCTTTAGCAGAATCTGCATCGCCGCATTATCCACATACAAATGATCAAGCGTAATTCCCGGATAATCGCGCGCGACCGCTGTAACCGTGCTTCGCCATAGGAAGGAAGTGGCTAATACATTCGCTTTGTCCACACTGGTCACATGCCGGTTTCGCGCAGCAGCGCGATCGAAAGCGTAGCGCGCTACCCGTTCAACTTCAGCCGCCGTATAACTCGCAATATCGCGTGCGCTGGCATTTTTCCCTTCGCCCTCGTGTGCATGCTCACCAAAATAAATATCTCCCGCAAGTTCGCGTACGATTTCAAAATCACATCCCTCGATTCGTTCCCGCCGTAGCGGCGAGATTCCCTGCAGCGCCGAGCGCACCTGAATCGGGCGCAGGTTGATGTATAAACCAAGCTGTTTCCGCAGACCCAGCAAGCCGGCTTCGGGACGTTTATCCAATCGTATGGAATCCCACTTAGGTCCGCCAATCGCACCTAACAAAATCGCATCGGCCGAGCGGCACCCCGCTAAAGTCTCTTCGGGAAGAGGATTTCCGAAAGCCTCGATAGCAGCTCCGCCAAATGCAAGCTCACGGAATTCGAATTTGTGTTCAAACGTGGCGGCGCAATCGCTGAGTAATTGCACTGCCGCTCGAGTTACTTCCGGGCCGATGCCGTCACCGCGTAAAACCGCGATTGTCTTCCGTACTTTACTCATGGCCTCGATTCTCCCAATTGTCACAGCTCACAACGATTTCTAGGACGCTGCCGCAATGCTATTGTCCTGGTTCACCACACTAATTTCGCGACCCCGACGCACGGTGTGAATGATCGAAAGCAAATCGCGATCGGTCACTTGCTTGGCGGAATCCGCAAGCGCAATAGCCTGCTTGTAGCACTCCGCCAGTTCGATATCCGTCGTTTGATAACCCAACTCGATCAGCCGGGCGCGCAACGCATTTCTCCCCGAATGCTTACCCAGGACGAGCTTCCTGGTCGGAACGCCCACTTTTTCCGGAACGATAATCTCGTAAGTCATCGGATTCTTGAGCATCCCGTCTTGATGTATTCCCGCCTCATGTGCAAAGGCATTCGCTCCGACCACAGCTTTATTTGGCGGAACACTCACGCCGGTAATGGAGGTGAGCAAACGGCTGGTGGAATATATCTTCTCGAGCGCAATGTTCGTCGAAGCACCATAGCGCCCCTGTCGAACATGCAGCGCTACCGCGATTTCCTCAAGCGAGGCGTTTCCTGCGCGCTCGCCGATCCCGTTTATCGTGCACTCCACTTGCCGTGCTCCGGCGCTGATTGCTGCCAGAGAATTAGCCACTGCCAGACCCAGGTCATTGTGACAGTGCGCGCTGAAAACTACATTTGGGTACGGAGCAAGCCGCCTGCGCGCGGCGTGAAACATCGCTCCATATTCTTCCGGCGTCGAATACCCGACTGTATCTGGAAGATTAATTATGGTAGCGCCGGCGCTCACCGCAGCTTCGACAACATCCAGCAGATAATCCAGGTCGCTTCGGCTGGCATCCTCAGCCGAAAACTCCACTTCATCGCAGCGCATTCGTCCGTACAAAACCATTTTCCCTACTTGTTCAAGCGCATGTTGACGGGTGATGCGCAGCTTGTGCTCCAAATGCAGGTCCGAGGTGGCCAGAAAAATATGCAAGCGCGGTTTGGCAGCAGGCTCCAGGGCGCGCAAGGCGGCGTTGACGTCCTCCTGACGCGCCCGAGCCAGAGCGGCGACGCGGCAGCCCAGGATCTCAGCCGCGACCGTTCGCACAGCCTCCAGATCGCCAGGTGAGGCGATCGGGAACCCAGCTTCGATCACATCCACTCCGAGTTGTTCGAGTTGCCGCGCGAGCAGCAGCTTCTCGCCGCAATTCATCGAAAACCCTGGCGACTGTTCGCCGTCTCGCAAAGTGGTGTCGAAGATATGTACAGTTTCCATCCAGTCCCCTCGCTGCTATCGAGTGAACCGTACGTGACAAAATATGTCCAATTTATAGTTCTTGCATGTATCATAAGTTGTCCTTATATACATAAAATCCGTTGAGGTGTTCCAGTGGACCTAGCAGTACTACAGGTTTTTCAAACTGTGGCAAACGAGCGCAGCTACTCCAAAGCCGCGGAGAAGCTCTACCGTACGCAGCCCGCCATCAGTATCGCTATGCGCAAACTGGAAGAATGGGTCGGCCAGCCCCTTTTCGTGAAGGGCTCAGGAGCCCGGGCGCTCACCGACGCGGGCGTGCTTCTGCTCGAGTACGCCGAGCGAATGCTCAATCTTCGCGAGGAAGCTCGCAAAGGCCTGACCGAGTTGCGCGGCATGGAGCGCGGACAAGTTTCGCTGGGCGTGAATGAAAGCTCGATTCACGCGCTTCTTCCGTCCTTAGAAAAGTTTCGAACGCGCTTTCCCGGCATACGCGTCCGCGTTCATCGTGTGTTCTCGCGCATGATCCCGCGCGAGCTATTGAATCATCAGCTAGACATCGGCGTGATTTCTTACTTGCCCGAAGAACGTGAGCTAGTCGCCGTGAAATTTTATCGTGATTCGCTCGCGCTCGTAGTGTGGCCCAGCCACAAACTCGCGAAGCGCCGTGAGGTGGACATCTCGGCCCTCGGCGACGAAAGTTTTGTCGCCCACATCGTTGAGTCGCCCTACCGGCAACGCGTGATCCAAATGTTCGCTCGCCACCGGGTTCCGCTGAGTATGGATTTGGAACTCCCTACCATCGAAAGCATTAAGCGATTCGTGGAGATGAAACGCGGCATCGCCATCGTGCCGCGAATGTGTGTGGAAGGAGAACTCGCGCGCGGCGACCTGCGCGAACTACGAATCCGCCAAATGCGCATTCAGCGCCATCTGTATTTGGTTTATCGGCAGGATCGTCCGCTAAGCGCCGCCGCCCGAGGTTTGGTAGATATGATATTGGCGCGCAAGAAGTCGCGGTCTGTTTCTTCGAGCCGCGAGCAGCGTTCAAAAACTAAAGCCGCGTCCTGAACCTAAGTAACTGCGCGGTACGGCGAATACTAGTGTCGAGCCGCCAGTTCATCCAACGCAGCCCCCACGCGCAAAAGCCCTTCTTGGATCTTTTCCGTTTCGCCGCCAATTCCGACGCGGAAATGGTCAGGCGAATCGAAAAAGCGCCCTGGAACAACGCTGGTCTCGTATTTTTCCAGCAAGAGCTGGCAAAAAGCATCAGCGTGCTCGCTAGCGAGCTGCGGAAAGGCAATCGACCCTGCTTCCGGCCGTATGGTCAGCAAATCCTTTCGCGAGCCGAGAAAAGTCTTCAGAAGCTCGCGATTCGTCGCCAGCAGTTTCTTCGAGCGCGCGGCAATCTTCGGCAAATTATCCAACGCTACCACGCTCAGCATTTCGGCGGGGTGCGCCGCCATAACGCCAAATAGATCATTCAAGCGCCACATTCGCTCCGCAAGCGGCTTGGCCGCGTAAATCCAGCCACAGCGCAATCCGGAAAGACCGTAAGCTTTTGTCAAACTTCCGGTAGCCACAAAATTCTGCCCCAATAAAAACGACGTCTGCCACGGAGTATCAAAGCACGCTTCCAAATAAACTTCATCCACCAGAACGTGCGCTCCAAGGCTTCGAGCGACCTCCCCAACGATACGAATCGCGGCATCCGGCGCGCGCACGCCGCTAGGATTGTGGAGGTTGGTAACTACAATCAGCCGGGTACGAGGTGTTACGCAGCGCTCTACTTCACGCGGGTCCAGTTGGAAGCCGGATTCAAACTTACGTGGAAAGCGGCGCACTTTGGCGCCCAGGTATTCTGCGGTGGAAATAATCGCCTGATAGGATGGCTCCTCGATCAGCACTTCGTCACCCGGTTCGATCAGCGCGGCCATGGCCAAATGATTCGCCATCGACGTACCTTGCGCCTGAACGATATTTTCTACCGGAACATCCGCTTTTGCAGACAGACGTTCGAGCAGCGGCTGATAGCCATAACCGCTGGACCCGGTAATTTGCAGATCTTCGATGCGCACTGGAAGTTCACTTAGCGGAAAATGAAGCACGTCGCTTGCAGCGAGATTGTAGCGCGCGCCGGAACGCAGCTTTGCCCATTCGATATAAGCGGAACGAATCTCTCGCCTTTGCGGGCTCATTTCGAAGCTCACTCAGAACCGGCCGTACGCGTTGCGCGCCGGCGAAGCAAATAATAGACGGGAACCCCGGCCAGCAGAATACATACGGCAGCCCCCGCATTGCGAGGATATTTGTAAATTGTGTTTAGAACTATTAACCAGGCCACTAACACGAATAGGCCGGTAGTCCAGGGATGTCCGGGAACGCGGAATCCGGCTTCAACATTGCTAGATTCTGGCGCGCGCGATTCGCGGCGTCGAAAAACGAAAATGCAACTCGCCGTCAAACCAAAAAACAGCCAATCCATCACTACCACATAACTTAGAAGTTGCTCGAACGTTCCCAGGAGCACCGCAGCGCTCGTGATTACGGCTTGCAGAATGATAGCGGGCACCGGCACGTGGCTACGCAATCCCAATCGTGCGAACGTGTGAGGCAGCACTCCATCTTGAGCCATCGCGAAAGCCACCCGCGGGTATGTGAGCATCGCCTGGCTCAAAAATCCCACGGTTGAGATAGCGATCGTCGCAGCTATCAGCGTCGAACCGAAATGTCCAAGCGCCGCGAACATCACCGCGGAAGCCGGAATCGTGGTCGCTTCCAATCCCGCGGGAGAAAGAACCTCAACATAAATAATATTTATCGAAACATACAGCGCGATCACTCCTGCAACTCCCAACAGGAGAGCCTTCGGAAGGTTCCGGCGAGGGTTGCGAATTTCGCTGGCAATGTAATTCGACGTTTGCCATCCGCCATACGCAAAAATCACGGGTATCAACGCCGCGCCGAAAACGCTCAACAAGTCGAAAGACGCCTGCCGGTCAAGCAGCGGATGCCAGCTTGGATGAGTCGGGGCTGGAGATCGAAAAAGAAACCACGCGCCACAACAGACGATCATCACGATGGCCAGAATGCGTAACACCATGAAAAAACTCTGGACCCCGCTGCCGACACGCACGCCGACGCAGTTGACCGTCGCTAGTGCAACCACCACGGATACCGCCGCCACATTCTCCGGCACCGCGCCGCGAGAGAATTCCCGAAAATATTTTCCGAAAGTAACCGCAACGGCCGCCGTCCCACCCGCGTTGATAACCAATATACTCACCCACCCATATAGAAATCCGAGCAGCGGGTCATAAGCCTCGCGAATGTAGGCGTACTGTCCTCCCACTTTCGGCATACGATTCGCTAGCTCGGCGTAAATGAATGCTCCAACCAGCGCAAGCAGGCCGCCTGCCAGCCACGCTCCCAGAATCATCGCGGGCGTGTGCACCAGTTTTGCGACGACGTAAGAGTTGATGAATATTCCTGAGCCGATAATTCCGCCCATCACCACCATGGTCGCGTCAAAAATTCCCAGACGGGCGATCAGACGTGAAGTTACCTCTGCGGAATCCGGATTGCCGGAGGAAATATGCCGATCTTGCGAACTTGGTGGCACCGAGGCGAGGTGGCCAGCGCTCTACAAGTCTCAGAGCGCAAGCTGACCGCGGGAATGTATCATTGCACGAGTTCAATTCCAAAAGTTCAACGTCAACATCGGTTCGAATCTGCGCGGGTCACGAACCTCCCAGTTGCTTTTGAAGGCGCAGAATAGTAATCACGATGCGCTATCATTTGAATGGACCTGATGATTGGAGCTACCTCAATGACCATCCGTCCTCACTTTGGAATTTGGTGTTTTGTTGCGAATGCGAAGCAAACATTCGTGGTGGGCGGTGCTCTCAATCGCCGCATTGTCACTGATCGCACCTTGTTCTGTCGGAGCGCAAACGAAAGCTCCGGCGCAGCCAATCCAATCTAGCAACGCCACGTGTATCTACCACGTCCGCTCAGCCGCCCACCACAGGATTATCTCGTTTATGTCGTCTGCGAATCTGCCGACAAAGTTGTGCTGGTGCGCTTCGGCCCCAAGGGACTTCAAATCGAGCACGAAACACGCATCGGGCTAATGCCTATGGATATCAATGGTCCACACGGTATCGCTGTCTCTCCCGACAAACAATTCTTGTACGTTTCGGTAGGCCACGGCCGCCCGGATGGCTCAGTCTGGAAGTTAAAAACCGGAACGGACGAAGTTGTTCGCTTCGCTCCGCTCGGCCTTTTCCCGGCTACCACCGATATTTCGCGCGACGGCGCCTTTATCTACGTAGCCAACGCAAATTTCCACGGCGATATGGTCCCTTCTTCGATTTCCGTGGTCGCCACCGACGAAATGGTCGAAGTTAAACGCATCACCACCTGCACCATGCCGCACGGCTCGCGCCTGAATCCACAGGGAACCAAGCACTATTCCGCCTGCATGATGGACGATATGCTCGCCGAAATCGATACGCAAACCTTCGACGTCTCGCGGTATTTCATGCTCAGCGCAGGAAAGGAAATGGGCATGACCGGCGCACCAGACAAGCAGATGAAAATGAGCGATCTAACCTGCGTACCCACTTGGGCGCAGCCATCAAACGACGGCTCGGAAATTTACGTGGCCTGCAACAAAGCGAACGACATCGTTGTAGTGGATACGGCGAGTTGGAAATTGTCCCGGCGTTTTCCCGCCGGCACCGGCGTGTACAACCTCGCTATGACCAAGGATGGCCGCCTAATAGCAACCAACAAGAAGGGACAATCTGTCTCCATCTTCGACCCCAAGACCGGCAAAGAGCTAGTTCGGATTCCAACCAAGCGAAAAGTAGTTCATGGCGCAGTGGTGACGCCAGACAATCGCTACGCCTTCATTTCCGTGGAAGGGATTGGCTCAGATCCCGGCACCGTAGAAGTAATCGATCTGGATTCGCTCAAGAACGTCGGCACCCTGGATGTCCCGCAACAAGCTGCCGGCATCGATTTCTGGAAAACGGAAGGGGCGAAACCCTAGACGCTCTCCGCGCCCATTACCGTGCGTTGATTCTTCGCTCCCGGTGCATCCCTACTGTCATCTCTTAGAGTGTGCGTACATCTAAATTATGCCTTGCGGCACCACTATTTCCGTTCGGCGTTGCAAGATTGAATGGTTGTAGGCAGGATATATCATCACTCGTTTGCGCTTTTTTTGAGTAGAGCGTCATCTGTGAACGAAATTATGGAATTCGAAAGGGCCAAGCATGAATTTTGGGATTAGCCTCCGCGACGAAAACTCAAACGGTCACACCCGCCTCCCCAATTTACCGCCGAGACTGCGGGGCCTCGAACGCCTTTGTTTGAACTTGTGGTGGTGCTGGCAGCCCCACGCCCGCGAACTGTTTCGGTCGCTCGATCACCAGGCCTGGCGTGAGAGCAATCACAATCCACTGCGAATGCTGGCGCTGCTGCCCCAGGAAACCCTACAGGCCGCCGCCAACGATCCTGAATTCTTGAAAATTTACGATCTGGTAATGGAAGAGTTCGAAGCCAGCATCGAATCGGAAACAGGTTGGTTCACCACGGAGTACGGCAAGCCTGAAGCGACCATGGCTTACTTCTCGGCGGAATACGCTTTCCACAATTCCCTGAAACTCTACGCCGGTGGCCTGGGCGTTCTCGCCGGAGATTACATTAAGGAATGCAGCGACCTGGCGATCCCTGTCGTCGCCGTTGGCTTGGTTTATTCTCACGGCTATCTTTCTCAGAAACTGCGTGATGATGGTTGGCAGGAAGACGAAGAGAAGGTATTAGACCGCACCTACGATCCCGTCACACGAATTCTCGACAAAGACAACCAGCCTCTTTTTGTGCAGGTGCCCTTATTCGATCCGCCGCTTCGCGTGCAAGTATGGCGCGCGGATATTGGCCGCGTCCCAGTCTATTTGCTTGATACAGACGTAGAAGGAAATCAAGACTCGGAGCGTTCCATCACGCATCGTCTTTATACCAACGATCCCGAGCAGCGCCTTCGCCAGGAGATCGTCCTGGGTATGGGCGGAATACGAGTGCTCGAAGCTCTTGGGATTCGTCCTGCGGCTGTCCATATTAATGAAGGCCATCCAGCCTTCGCCCTCATCGAACGCGTGCGAATGCTGGTGGAGGCCGGAAAAGCCTTCGACCAGGCCGTCGCGGAAGTCCGCGACACTTCCGTCTTTACCACGCACACGCCAGTTCCCGCCGGCACCGACGTTTTTCCATATCCGTTAATGGACAAATATTTCGCCAATTCCTATGACAAGTTCGGCACCAATCGCGATGGCTTCCTCTCGCTTGGTGCTAACCCTGTCGATCCAAACGCCGGGTTTAACATGACGGTTTTCTCGCTGCGCATGGCAAAGTATTGCAATGCGGTGAGCAAGAAGCATGGCGAAGTCGCCCGTCACATGTGGGCTCCGCTATGGCCCGATAAAAACGAAATCGACGTACCGATCACCGCAATAACTAACGGCGTTCATCTTCGCACCTGGCTGGATCCCATATGGTTGCAGCCTTTGCTCGACAAATACCTCGGCCCGGGCTGGATCCGCGAACAAGACCAATCCAAAACTTGGCAAGCCGTTGACAGCATCCCAGACGAAGAACTGTGGCGCTTGCGCAAGCGTCTGAAGGGCTTATTGTTGGCAGACATTGACGAGCGAGCGCGCGATGAGTGGCAAAGCAAACGCGTTCGCGCTGAGAGCATCATCGCGTTCGGAACCTTGCTCGATCCACAAATTCTTACGATCGGTTTCGCGCGAAGATTCACCGGTTACAAGCGGCCCGACCTTATTCTTCACGACCTTGACCGCTTGAAGCGCATTCTTTTGCATCCGCTTCAGCCGGTGCAAATTATATTCGCCGGCAAAGCGCATCCGTCCGACGTGGGCGGCGCGCAATTAATCCAGCGAATATTCCAGCTCGCGCAAGATCCCGAGTTCGCCGGTCGCATCGCCTTCGTGGAAAATTACGACTACCATCTGGCTCAACAAATGGTCCGCGGAGTGGATGTCTGGCTGAATAATCCCCTTCCTCCGCTCGAAGCTAGCGGCACTAGCGGAATGAAAGCAGGCGCCAATGGAGTTCCCAACCTTTCCGTTCTCGATGGTTGGTGGATCGAAGGTCACGACGGCGAGAACGGATGGGCTTTCGGCGGAGATCCCGTAGAAGGCGACCGCACGAACGCCGATGCCGACGCCCTTTATCGCTTGCTGGAGGAAAACATCGTCCCGCTTTATTACCGCCGCACCGATGACGAAATTCCGCACGACTACATCCACATCATGAAAGCGGCGATTAAAAGTGTGGCGCCGCAATTCAGCACTATGCGCATGGTGAAAGAGTACGTGAATCAATTCTACGTCGACGCCCTGGGTCTGAAAGAATCGCTCGCTTCCGTCGACAGGTAATTTCAGTGCCGGGCAAATAATTTATTCGGCGCTGGCTCGGTTCAATGCTTCAATGGACGATTTATCGAGCTGCAGTTTGGTCGCCTCGATTAAATCCTTTAATTGTTCCAGGCTCGTGGCGCTGGCGATGGGAGCGGTAATACTCGGCCGCGCCATCAGCCAAGCCAGAGCGACCCTCGCCGGTGTGGAATTATATTGGACGGCCACTTCGTCGAGTGCTTTCAGGATGCGGAACCCTCTCTCGTTCAAATATTTTTTCACTCGACCGCCGCGCTGGCTCTTCGAAAGGTCCGCTTCGGAGCGATATTTTCCGGTAAGAAATCCGCTGGCCAGCGAGAAATAACTAATCACGCCCAACCCATTCGCCAAACAAATAGGCTCCAGGTTGTTCTCGTAGTCAGCACGGTCGTAGAGATTGTAGTCGGGCTGCAATGTTTGGTAGGCAGGCAGTCCATGCTTCTTGCTGACCTCGAGCGCTTGCGAGAGGCGCGGCCCACTATAGTTTGAAGCGCCAATCGCTGTCACTTTGCCGTCCTTTATCAGCTTCGCAAATGCTCGCAACGTTTCTTCCAAGGGTGTATCCGGATCGTCTTTATGCGCCTGATAAAGATCAATGTGATCCGTCTGCAACCGCCTCAAGGAATCTTCCACCGCACGGAAAATATATGCGGCGGACAGACCCTTCTTATCCGGCGCCATCTCCATTCCAACTTTCGTCGCCACGATTACCTCGGACCGCTTGCCGCTCTTTTTAAGCCAATTCCCGATAATGGTTTCAGATTCCCCACCCTTGTTACCGGGAACCCATTTTGCGTATACATCTGCCGTGTCTATGAGATTGAATCCTGCCGCGACAAAAGCATCAAGAATCCTAAACGACGTGGGCTCGTCGATGGTCCAGCCGAAAACATTTCCGCCTAGTGCGAGCGGCGAAATCTCCAATCCCGTGTTTCCCAGTTTGCGCCGTTCCATATAAACGCTCCTTTCCAGTCAGGCTTAGGCTCCATTTTTTAATGAGATGCTTTAAATTGCCCGTTATCTTCATACTGCTGTTTTATTTAGTCGGAACATTTGAGTCACGCCACAGGTCCTCCCTTAGGGACTTCCATGTAGGTGCTTACTATTTTGTACGGGTGAGATTACAGCGACTCTGGCATAGAAAGGTTCTTACGCGAGCACGATACTCAAAACGTAGTTAGCAAAACATTTCTGAGGAGATAAGCCATGACCGACAACAAGAAGCAGGATTCAAAGAAAGGCAACTCCGGACGCGAGTCCGGACGCGAGAGCGGCAACCAGGGCGGTTCGTCCAACCGATAAGCCTGAACTGTAATCGCCATACTTTAACTAAAGTGGAGGCGCTTAGCTCGATTTGGCTAGTGCCTCCATTTTTTTTCCTTCAGAAACGCTATTCGTTAGGCTGCTTGTACTAGATCCTCAGCATGTGCCACGAGCAGGTGCACTTCGCCTTTGTGGACGATCCGCGAGATGCCTGGATGCTCTATTCCGTATTGGCTAAATGCCCGGGCGTGCAACGTGAGAAGAATGATGGGGACATCGGGCAGGATTGCGCAGATCGCTTTGGCGGCCTGCAATCCGTTCATCGAGGGCATGTCGAGGTCTAAGATAATTAATTCAGGTCGAAGGGCAGCGGCTTTGTCCACAGCATCCCGTCCATCCACAGCCTCGCCACATACCTCCAGGCTCGGATGATCGGCGAACATTCGGCAAAGCGCCGCCCGTACAGAGGGATTATCGTCTGCGATGAGGATACGTTTCCTGGCCATTGTCGGTAAGGCTAGCAATTTTTTCGGTCGGGCGGCATACCGGATTGCCTGTACTAAGCAACCGTCCCAACACTAGTTATCAGATATGTTAAGCACTGTGCGATTAAGGCGTACTGCGATAGGCCCACTCTCGAAGGTTCTAGCGTTCTTCTGTTTACTTTCCGCGTCGAGAGGTCTGGTCGTTTCGCGGAATCGTTTCCGGCAACGGTAGGAGTCTCAAAACATGAAGCGAACTGGCGGTTATTTTTCTAGGTGTTCGGCGCGCTAGTGTTCAGAAAAAAAGGCTCAACTCATCTACGCTTTGCATCCGGAGGGAAGCGCTAATCAATCGGCGGCCATCGCTACTCCGCGTTCGAAGACTGCCGTACGCCAAAGTAAAAATGATAATGGTTTCGGCATCCGGGGTTAAAACGCTCGCTACAGGCCGGACATTGAAATTCGCAATTCATGTACTGATTTATAGTTAGCTCCGTACCGCACGCACCACAAAGTATTGCCGTTTGGTTCCATTCGCTTTCTTGCCAGACCTCAATCCTGTGATCGGCGAGCGCATCATGACAATCCTTGCACGCATAGTAGACACCACAACATTTAGTCTTTATCGCGACGATGTCGGTCGCACCGTGATAATGCTCGCAGCGTGTCTGCGAATCCAGATTGACGCCACGCACATCTGAACTATTGAGATTCATTGGGCTCCAAGCGAACAGATTACAGCACCCATCGAGGACTGGCTGGCCATTTAAATGTAAACTGATGAGCCTGAGCCAGATATGGTGCGCCGGGCTTCAATCCGGCAGCATCCTGAAAAGCGTACTAGATACATATAATGCTTATCTACCTGTTGGCATTTGTTGGCGGCGTCCTGACGATCTTGAGCCCGTGCATTCTCCCGGTGCTCCCGTTCGTTTTCTCGCGCGCGGACCAACCTTTTCGCCGCTCCGGTCTGCCTTTACTGGTTGGCATGGCGCTCACTTTTTCGCTGGTGGCGACCGCGGCGGCTTTCGGCGGACATTGGGCAGTGCGTCTGAATCAGGGCGGACGCTACGTGGCGATCGCCATATTTTTCGTTTTGGGTCTGACTCTGCTCTTTCCGTCGCTTGCTGAAGCGCTCACTCGACCGCTAGTTCAGGCGGGTGCCAAGCTACAGGGTGGACCTTCGAGCGAGACCAGTGCCGGAAAATCATTGGTATTGGGCATTTCTACTGGATTGCTTTGGGCTCCTTGCGCTGGTCCTATCCTGGGTCTCATCTTGACGGGAGCCGCGATTCAAGGCCCGGGCGCACGTACATCTTTCTTACTTCTCTCTTATGCACTGGGTGCCGCGACTTCGCTCGGCATTGCGTTGCTTGCAGGAAAAAAGGTGTTATCGATCATGAAGCGCTCTCTGTCTTTTGACGTTTGGATTCGCCGGGGACTCGGCGTCGCAGTAATCATGGGTGTGATTGCCATATCGCTGGGTTGGGATACAAAACTGCTCGCCAAGTATTCGTTCGTGAATACAGCCAAAGCCGAATCGCATCTGATCGGCACGCTCGGCCCGGAGAAAGGTGCACTCGTTCCAGTTAGCGCAGCCGAGCCACAACTTACGCTTCCGGACGAGGGACCGATGCCGGATCTGAGCGGGGCAGTTGGTTGGATTAACTCCCCGCCGTTGAGCACAAAGTCTCTGCGCGGCAAAGTCGTGGTGATCGATTTTTGGACTTACTCCTGCATCAACTGCCTCCGCGCTCTGCCCTATGTAGAAGGGTGGGCGACGAAATATAAAGATGCCGGTTTGGTAGTCATCGGCGTGCACACGCCGGAGTTTGCGTTTGAAAAAGAGCGCTCAAATGTGGAAAAAGCGGTTCGCGATTTGAAGATCACTTACCCGGTTGCCATCGACAGTGATTACAAAATCTGGCGGGCCTTCAACAATGAATATTGGCCGGCTCACTATTTTATCGATGGCAAAGGGCGGATTCGGTATCACCACTTCGGCGAAGGTAATTACGATGAGTCCGAGCGCGTAATTCAGCAGCTTCTCAAAGAGAATGGCGCAACGTCGCTTTCAACGGGAGTGATTGACGTTACTGGCGCCGGTGTTGAAGCCGCTGCGGACAACAGGAATGTTGGTTCACCTGAGACATATATAGGATACACACGGGCTGAGAACTTTGCTTCGGTCGAGCCACTAGCTCGGGATTCTCGCAAAACGTACAGCCCACAACCGAGGCTTTCTCGGAATCAATGGGCCTTGGGAGGCGCTTGGAACGTTGGGCCCGAAAGTGCTGTACTGCAATCCGCTCCGGGCAAGATTGTCTATCGGTTTCACGCCCGCGATCTTCATCTGGTGCTCGGCCCCGCGAAAAACGGCAAGCCGATTCGCTTTGTTGTCAAACTAGACGGAACGCCTCCCGGCGAGGATCACGGCGCCGATACCGACGCAGCCGGCGCAGGCACGGTGAAGGGAAACCGTTTGTATCAGCTCATTCGCCAAAAAGGCGCTGTAGAAGACAGAACGTTCGAAATTGATTTTCTCGATCCTGGTGTGGAGGCGTTTGCTTTTACGTTTGGATAAATCGGGAAGTGAGGGAGCTACTATGTTCTCATCGCATAAGAAGGACGATCAAAATCCCAGTTCGCCCAGCCGGCGAGCGTTCTTGATTGCCGGCGGAGTAGGCGCTGCCGGACTTGTTTTCTCTTATTTTCACAAGAGCGCGCCGATTCATGTGGAAGCAGCGGCTGCTGAACTGCCGAAGATGGTGAAGATCGTGGAGTTCACTGACGCAGGGCAGCGCAAAGACACTGTGACTGTTGCGCGGATTGTGAAAACCGAGGAAGAGTGGCGCAAGCAACTTACAGCGGATTCCTTCGAGGTGACTCGCCTCTCCGCTACCGAGCGCCCTTACACGAACGAAGATCCCGGCAATCATCAGAAAGGTGTATTCCGCTGCATTTGTTGCGACAACGCGTTGTTCAATTCCAACACCAAGTTCAATTCCGGAACGGGCTGGCCAAGTTTTTGGGAGCCCATCGCGAAAGAAAATGTTTTGGAAACCACGGACAACAGCTTGTTGATGGTGCGAACGGCTGTTTCTTGCAGGCTGTGTGACGCGCACTTGGGGCACGTGTTCGACGATGGCCCGCGTCCGACCGGTTTGCGTTATTGCATGAATTCGGTGGCAATGAAATTTGCGAAAGCATCGTAGAGATTTATCGAGGCCGCGGGAATTGCGTGCCTCGACTTTTGATTAGAGGAGATACAGCAATGAAGCATTTAAAGACGCCCATTTTGACCGTGTTGGTTGCCGTGTTGGCGCTCTTCGTTTGGACGCGCCACAGTTACACGAGCGCATCCACAGTAATTCCTGATCCGGTTGTGGACGAAACTCTCGCTCCACAAAAAGGCCAGGAGAAGATTGTCGTCGCAGGAGGATGTTTCTGGGGTATCCAGGCTGTGTTTCAGCACGTGAAAGGAGTCAGCAGCGCGACTTCCGGATACGCCGGCGGAACGGTTAAGAATCCCAGCTACGAAGAGGTCAGCACCGGTGAAACCGGGCACGCCGAGTCAGTCGAAATCGTGTACGACCCGTCGAAGATCACTCTAGGACAGCTCCTGAAAGTATTCTTCTCCGTTGCGCATGATCCGACAGAACTGAATCGCCAGGGTCCCGACACCGGCACGCAATATCGCTCCGTCATTTTCTTTACAAACCAGGACCAGCAGCGTATCGCCCAGGCCTACGTGCAGCAGCTCGATCAGGCCAAAGTTTTTTCG
Organism: uncultured Acidobacteriota bacterium; assembly: GCA_963838475.1. Taxonomy (GTDB): domain Bacteria; phylum Acidobacteriota; class Terriglobia; order Acidiferrales; family UBA7541; genus Palsa-295. The sequence continues at coordinate 568,778 of CAWIRJ010000001.1, read as the reverse complement.
CAGCCCATCGTGACCCAGATCGTTCCGTTCAAAGCTTTCTATCGTGCCGAAGACTATCACCAGAATTACGCGGCAGAGCATCCCACCGATGGGTACATAGCTATGTTCGACTTACCCAAGGTGAAAAATCTTCAGCAACAATTTCCCGGTCTCTACGTGGCCAAACACTAAGTGGGCTCGCGCGCAACATTGCTTACAAACCAATTAAAGAACGGCTTAAGGGGCTATCCCCGGTATCATTCGAAGGCACCCGCTTTGCTGAAGTAAAACAGGAGGGTGGTGGACGTGACAGGGTTCGAACCTGCGACCCCCTGCTAGCAAAGATTGTTCGCACGAAGAATCAGCAACTTAGCGGTTCGTCGCCGTGTTGTTTGGTGTGTAGATCATAGTAGCGGCCGCGCGCGGTACAGAGGGATTCGTGGGTGCCGCGTTCCACGATCCGGCCGGCCTCGAGCACGAGAACCTGATTGGCTTGCCGCACCGTAGACAAGCGGTGCGCAATTACGAAAGTGGTTCGCTCACGCATCAGATAGCCCAGCCCTTGCTGGATGAAGGCTTCGGATTCGGAATCGAGGCTCGAAGTGGCCTCGTCAAGAATTAGGACGCGCGGATCGGCGAGGATCGCTCGGGCAATTGAAATGCGCTGGCGCTGACCTCCCGAAAGCTTGACGCCGCGTTCGCCGACGATTGTGTCGTATTTTTTCTCCAGCGGCTCTGCAAACTCGTCCACGCGGGCGATGCGGCAGGCCGCCAGAACCTCCTCCTCGCTGGAGTCGGGCCGCGCAAAAGCTACATTTTCGCGAATGGTGCCGTCGAAGAGAAATGTTTCCTGCAAGACGACGCCGAGTTGAGTACGGTAGGAATCCAGCCACACGTGGGCGAGATCAAATTCATCCATTAGAACGCGGCCGCTGGTGGGCGCGTAAAATGCGGCGATCAGGCCGACGATGGTTGATTTCCCTGCGCCAGACGGGCCTACAAGCGCGGTCATACTCCCTGGCTCCGATTCGAAGCTGACCTGGTGCAACACGGGCTTGCCGCTATCGTACGAAAATCCAACCTTTTCGAAGACGACACGCCCACGAACGCGGCCGAGTTTTTGCGTGCGCCCAGCTTCTTCGCCTTCCGGTTTCTCGTTGAATACCTCGCGCGTGCGCTCGAGACCCGCGAGTGCCTCTATCATTTGCGGGCCAGTTCCCACGATTTGAAATATGGGTGTAACAAGCATTGCGAGGAAAATCGTAAATGTAAGAAAGCTGCCGAGCGTCATGGTGCCGGCGAGGATCTTCCACGCTCCGAGGAACATGATCGCCGCGGCCACGATGCCCCTGATGCTGGTAGCGGAAAAGTTCATCACAGAAATTGCGGTCATCGTCTTCAAGACGTTGTCGAGCAGCCGGTGGACGCCCGCCGCGAAGACCTTCTCCTCGTGAACTTCTGCCCGGTACCCCTTCACCACGCGAACGCCGCTGAGTGATTCGACGAGCCGGCCGGTAACCTCCGCATTCATTTTGGGCCGCGCGCGGTAAATGTGGCGAATGGCCTTGAACGCGCGGTTCAGTCCGACGCCAAACAAGAGAAGGAGCGCCGAGGCTACGGCGGTCATGCTGACGCTGATTCGCAGGAGAACAATGAGCGCCAGAATGGCGGTGAGAATGCCTCCGGCAAAATCGATCAGGCCCGTGCCGATCAGGTTTTGCACACCTTCGACGTCAGTCATAATGCGTGAAACAAGCGCGCCTGTTTTGTTCGAATCGTAGAACGACACCGGAAGCCGCCCAATGTGCGCCTGGACCTTGACGCGAAGCTCAGCGACCATCCGCTGCGAGGATTTCGAGAGCAGCTGCGTGAGCGAATAAGAGGTGAGGCCTTGCGCGATGGTCGCGGCGACCACCGCCGCTACGATGGGGACGAGGAGATTCGCCTGTTTTTTGATGATGACGTCGTCCACCAGATATTTTGTGGAGGCGGGCAGAATCAGTCCCGAGACGCGATTGACGACCATGAGGCCGAAGCCCAACGAGAGAACTCCGCGACGCGGCCTGAGGAGCTCCAGGACATCCGGAAGTTGCTTCCACTTGAGCTTTGGTTTGGCGGGTTGGGCCGGAGTGCTTGATCTATTTTCAATGGCCATAGAATCCGAAGATCGTAACGCGTCAATCCTTGGCTAATTCAACCGGATCTTTAGGCTTTTTGCCTGTCTCCTGCGCTTTTGAAAGGCAACGCTCCAATGTGCTCGCCAGTACCTCAACGTTTGGTTCAAGAAACATTTTCTTGTGGCGCCCCGGGACACAATGCACCTCCGCGTTGCCGGTCAGCAGGCCGCGCCAATTCATTTCGCGATCCTGAACCTCTTGTTTACTTTCGGCAGCGCTCCAAATTACAAGAACGGGGTCAGGATAGGGCTTCGGCATGTAATTGCGCATGGCAACGGAGCCGTATCCAGCGTTAAAGAAGCTCCGAAACCTCTCGCCAAACTTTCCGTGGATTGCCAAGTGGAGCTTGTAGTACGAACGCCACAGCCTATGTCTCAGTCTTTTCTCCCGGAAATTTAAGACGGCAACGAAATCCGCCCGGCGCTCGCTCCAACTGAACTTCGACAGTTTTGCTAGATAGCTCCTCAGTTTGCGGGCGCGGCGGCCAAATTGAATGAGGAGTCTTTCCGATTTCGCATTTTCGCGGCGTCGGGAAACATTGAGCGTATCAAACAGCACCAACAATCCTACCTTCTCGGCTTTCGCGCGGAGTTGCTGGGCGACTTCGTAGGCCAGCAATCCCGGGCCGCACCAGCCGCCGATAAAATACGGCCCGTGGGGTTGAATCGAGGTCAACCTGCGGACGAGGGCTGCGGCGATGTCCTCGAGCAAGAAGGGAGCAGTCAAAGCCTGGATGTCCGCGTCCGTCGTACTGAGGCAGAGAAACGGCTGATCGGGGCCTAAGCGAAGAGCCAAGGACCTATAAATCGGGCCGGATACGGGACTAGTTCCGATGCAAATGAACGGCGGTCTCGTTCCTTCGGGCTGAATCGGAATCACGCCCTCGACTTCGTCCGGGGAATTCGAGTCGGAAAGGAGACGAGCGAGTTCGCTAACCGTAGGCGCCCGAAAAAGCGAGGCCAAGGATATCTTTCTCACCGAATCTTTCTCGATGGCCTTGATTAGTTTTACGGCGAGTAGCGAGTATCCGCCGAGGTCAAAAAAATTGTCGTGGATGCTGACGCGATCCAGTTTCAGCACTTCCGCCCAGATTCGTGCCAGCTTTCTCTCCAGATTCGTCCGGGGCGCCACATACTCTCTGGTCTTGAAGAGGCTTGAATTTTCCGGCGCCGGCAGGCTCCGGCGGTCAACCTTTCCGCTCGGGGTGAGCGGCAAGCTGGATAGGAATTCAAATTCCCAGGGCACCATGTAGTCGGGCAGCTTAGCTCTTAGATAGCTGCGCAGTTCGTCGGCCGTAGGCGCTGAAACGGTACGCAGTGTCGTGTAGGCAACCAGCCGTTTATCTCCCGGCGACTCTTCCCGCACCACAACTGCCGCGGTTTTCACCGCCGGATGTTTCCCTAACAACGCCTCGATCTCGCCAAGTTCTATCCGGAACCCGCGAATCTTGACCTGATCATCTTGCCGCCCAAGAAATTCGATTTCTCCGTCCGGACGATAGCGCGCCAGATCACCGGTCTTGTAAAGGCGAGTGCCTGCTTCCTGGCAAAAAGGAATCGCAATGAATTTCTCCGAGGTCACATCCGGACGATTCTGATAGCCGCGCGCGAGACCGTCTCCACCAACATGCAATTCGCCCGGAACTCCAATCGGTACAGGTTCCAAGTGGCGATCGAGGATATGAATGTGAGTGTTGGCAATCGGGCGGCCAACGGGCACGGATGATACAGAAACATCCTTCATCACTTCGTAACAGGTTGCGTCGCCGGCCACCTCGGTGGAACCATAAAGATTCAGGAGCACACACTCAGGCAGGCTCTTGCGGAAATGATTCGCAAGGTTAGATGAAATGGCTTCGCCGCTTGACACGCAGTATTTCAGTCGAGCTAGTTGCTGAGAAAGGTTTGGAACGGCCTCTAGCATCGCTTCGAGCAGCGAAGGCACGAGAACAATACGCGTAACACGAGCTGCCGCCAGTGTTTCGACGAGCGTCCGCGGATCCTTGACAACCTCATCCCGAATGACGACTGTCGGGACTCCCTTCAAAAGCGCACCAAATATCTCCCAAACCGAATCCACGAAACCCAAGGATGTTTTCTGGCAGGCGGTTTCTTCCATCTCAAACGGATATTTCGTCCACATCCAATTGAGGCGGTTGATGGTGGCGCGGTGCGTTGCCATCACACCTTTCGGTTTGCCGGTCGAGCCCGAGGTATAAATCACGTAGAGCAGGTTTTCCTGACCGACTGCTCGAACGGGGTTCTCGGTGCTGTGCCGCGCGATGGCAGCGCTGTCCCGGCCTATACACACCACGTTGGCGGCGGAAAGGGGCAATCTCGCCATCAACTCAGACTGCGTCAGCAAAACGCTTGCGCCGGAATCTTCAAGCATGAAGGCAAGACGATCCATCGGGTACGAAGGGTCGAGCGGCAGGTAAGCCGCACCGGCCTTGAGAATTCCGAGCAGCGCAACAAATGCGTGCACTGAGCGCTCAAGGCACACTCCCACCAGCGCTTCGGAGCCAACACCTAAGGACATCAGGTGATGTGCCAGCTGGTTTGCCCGCCGGTTGAGCTCCGCGTAGGTCACGCGCGCGTTTTCGTCAATCACGGCCACAGCATCGGGCATCCGCCCGACCTGCACTTCGAAAATTTGGTGGACGCAGGCCCTCGGATATTCCTGCTTCGTGTCGTTCCACTCGATCAGGATTCGCCGGCGCTCCCCTTCCGTCAGGATGGGCAAGCTAGAGACCGATTGGTCGATATTCTGAACCGCCGCTTCCAGCAGAACTTGGTAATGACCGAGAATCCGTCGGATAGTCTCCGGCTGGAATAATTCGGTCCTGTATTCCAAAGTTCCTTTCAGGTTCGAGCCGGCATCGCTCAGAGAAAGCGTCAGATCATATTTTGCGGTTCCATTATCGATTTTGAAATCCTCGGTGCTGGCCCCCGGCAGGCGAAGGCTGCTGCTAGCTGTGTTATTGAGGATGAACATCACTTGAAACAGCGGCGAATGCTTCAAGCTGCGCTCTGGTTGAAGTATCTCGATCAGTTTTTCAAACGGGAGGTCCTGGTGCGCGAAGGCTCCCAAGGCCATCTCGCGCACTCGCTCGAGCAGTTCCCGAAAAGTCGGCTCCCCGCCGAGGTCGGTTCGCAGGACAAGCGTATTTACGAAGAATCCGATCAGGGGTTCGAGTTCCACTCTTGGCCGGTTGGCGACTGCGGTTCCGACACAGATATCCGTTTCTCCGGTGAAGCGGTGGAGCAGCACTTGCAACGCCGCCAGCAAAGTCATGAACAAGCTGACGCCCGATCGCCGGCTCAAGACACGGAGAGACTCAGTCAAACTCTCGGAAAAAAATATGGGCTCGCTCGCCCCTGCCAAGCTTTGGCGCTCCGGCCGCGGATAATCGGTCGGAAAAGCTAGAACCGGCGAAGCGCCCGCCAGGCACTTCTTCCAATAAGTGATGTCTTTTTCGAGAACGTCTTCCCGCAGGCACTCGCGCTGCCAGCGCGCGAAATCAGTGTATCGAACGGGAAGATCGACTAGCGGGGACGGAGTACCGGCAGAGCAGCTTTCGTACAAATCACTAAGTTCCTTGAACAAGATGCCCATGGACCAACCGTCGGTCGCGATGTGATGAATGACCAGCAGCAACCAATGTTCTTCTTCGTTGCACTGGATTATCGAGGCGCGGACCGGCAAGTCGCTGGACAAATCAAATGGGCGTCGTGAATCCGCTCTCAGCAGGCGCCAAACCTCTTCCTCTTGCTGGTTTCCCCGAAGGCTAGTCAGGTCGACGGTATTTACAGACAGGGTGAACTCCCGGAGCACTTCCTGAACGGCAGAATCGTCATTCCACTTGAAGAGGGTTCGCAGCGGTTCATGACGCACAACCAGATCATTCACGGCTTTCTGCAGTGCATCCCGATTCAGCTTGCCCTTAATGTGCACCGCGCGGCAAACGTTGTACGCGGAACTGTCGGCGTCAAATTGATTCAGAAACCAGAGCCGATCTTGGGGAAATGAAAGCGGAACAGGCCCTTCGTTTTCTCGGCGAGAAATTGGTCCATTCTTTGTTTCCGCTTGATGTTCGACGACGGCTCGAGCCACGCCAGCCAAGGTAGGGTCCTCGAAAAAAGTCCGCATGGGAACAGCCGAGCCTATCGCTTTCTGCAATCTGGCCAGGACTTGCGCGGCCATCAACGAATTCCCGCCGAGATCGAAGAAGTTATCGTTCACACCTAGTTCCGAGATTCCCAGCACCTCGGTCCAAATCGCCGCCAGAGTTTTTTCCAAAGGCGACCGCGGCGCAACAAACGAAACTTTCAAGTTTGGTCGTGACGATTCAGGCGCGGGAAGTTCCTCGCGCGCTACCTTGCCGTTTGGTGTTCTCGGCAGCACATCCAGTGTCACAAAACTCGACGGGATCATATGGTCGGGCAACGCTTCTGCCAGAAGCTTGCGCAGCGCGCTTGGATTCAGCTCGACGCCCTTCTTCGGCACTAAATACGCAACAAGCCGTTGTTCCCCGCGGTACTCGCGCGCTGCGGCCGCAACGTCGGCGACGCCAGCCACACCACGGAGTGCTGCTTCGACCTCTGCAATCTCAATTGTGTGACCGCTGATTTTTACGCGCGAATCCTTGCGCCCGAGGTACGTCAAACAATTCTGCCGATCCATGCGGCCGAGGTCACCGGTGTGGTAGATGCGTCTTTCGGTATCGCCCAAGCTCAGAGTAAATTTAGTAGCGGTGGCGTCCGGCTGGCGCCAATACCCGGGAGAGAGGAACGCGCTATCAATGCAAATTTCGCCGACTTCATCAAACCCAACTTTTTGGCCAGCCTCGTTCAGCAAAAGAACCTGTTTGTCATCGACCGGGTAACCGACGGGAACAATGTTCCCGACCACTTTAGTGTTTTTGTCGATCACATACTGGCGCACCGTTCCGGTTTCCGTGGACGACAATGTATTGACCAAGCGGCATCCCGCCGGGAAGCGCCTTTTGTAAGAATCCACGTCCTTGCTCGAGACCGGTTCACCTCCGAGTTTGATGTACCGCAGCTTTGGAAATTCTTCGTTGCCCGCCAGAGAGTCAACGAAATAGGAAAAAACGGACGCGCTGGAATGATAGACGGTGATTTCTTCATTGATCAGCAAGTTCTTTAAGCCGGCAAAACCATCCTTCCGAATATCAAACGGGTAGAGAGCGGCTCCATTGAGCAAGGCCGCGTAGATATCGGTTACCGCTTGTCCGGCGGCGCAGGAAGCGAGAAGAGTGATGCGATCGTGGGCGCCGAGCTGGAGACTGTTTGTATGCCACTTGATGTTATGAAGAACGCTGCGATGGTTTTGAACGACGCCCTTGGGCTCTCCGGTGGAACCAGACGTGTAGATGATGTAGCAGGGAGCGTCGCAAGAAACTGCGAGGCCGATATTGTCAGCCGAGAGGTTGGAAACGTCTTCGTCGATATTAACCAAACGGGTAGCGCCGTGCGCCAATCGCCTGACCAGATTCAGAGACCGATTGTCAGTGATGAGCAATTCGGCGCACGCGTCGTCCAGTTGCCGCTGAATTCTCACGTAAGGATGTGCTGGGTCCAGCGGCACATACGCTCTGCCGGTTTTTAGCGCTCCCAGCATCGCTGCCAGCATCGGCGCGTCTTTGTCGAGCAACAACCCGACAGGCTTTGTTACCTCGTCGGATCGGCCAAGAATGGCCCGGCCAATTCGATTGGCGAGTTCGTTCAGCTCGACGTAAGTGACAATTCGATCTCCAACTTTTACTGCGACACGGCGGGGATATTTCCGCACCTGCTGCTCGAATCGGTCGGAGATCGATTTTTCGATTTCGCTTTTCAGGAAGGGAGCAAACTCATTGGCCGGTCTTGTGGGGACGCCCCTGGGAGGGCGCTGCAGCGGCGGGACAAGAGCATCATTCGAACGAGGAGCACCGCTCATCACGAGCCTCTATTTCGGCGAGCTTGTAACCTTTCCGCGAGACCTTAGGCTTCGGGTTTGACTTTTACCTTTGCGCGAAACCATACGTCGCTCGCTCCACGCTGTCAAGCAGCGCTCGCCGGTGCGGTCACCTGGCCGCCGTGTACACCGCCTGAGTACGCGTGTAAACCTCCCGATTGCTCCGGCCATGCTCCGGCGGACCGATCCCCGAAGCTTTCCAGCCTCCGAAGGGAGCCTTCGCATCGGCGTCTGCAGTGGCGCAATTGATCTTCAGAATTCCGGCCTGGGCATCCTCCAGGAACTTCGCCTGCCGATGGTGCGAACCGCTGAACAACGCCGCCACCAAACCGTATCGAACTCCGTTGCACAATTTCAGTGCGTGATCGAAATCCGAAGCCGGTTGCAGGACCATAAGAGGACCGAACGTTTCTTCCTGCACAAGTTCATGGTGGGGATCGTCACAGCAGATTACAGTCGGAGGATAAAAAGCCGGGTCGTCGAAGGACTGCCCGCGCAAGAGCACCGGACACGTCTTTCCGGAGCGAGAAACGAGCGCGGCAACTTGATCGCGTTTTCTTTCCGAAATCATGGGGCCAACGTGTGTTTCAGCATTCAATGCATCGCCGCAACACAAACGGCCCACGGCTCCTTCCAATTCCTTGACGAATTCATCTAGGCAAGCACGTTCTACAATGACGCGGCGATTCGCCGTGCATCTCTGGCCCGCAAATCCGAACGCACCCTCGGCTACTGCGGATGCGGCGGATTTCAGGTTTGCGTCTGACCAGACGATGGCGGCGTTGTTTCCGCCGAGCTCAGCCTGCAGCGGGACGTGCCGCGCGGCGCAGATTGTTTGCGCGGAGTATCCCGTAGTAAGTGAGCCCGTGAGCATCACTGAATCAATCTGTTCGTGAGCCATCAGGCACTCGGCTGTCTTGCTCCCACCGTAGACCACGCTCACTAAATCAGCCGGTCCGCCGGCGGATTCGATAATTGCTAATAGCCGTTCCGCTATCGAGCCGGCTGCTGGGGAAGGCTTCCAAACCACCGTATTCCCGTAGAGGAGCGCCGGCGCGATCTTACCTAGCGGAATGGCGATGGGATTGTTCCATGGGGTTAAGAGCGCGACCACACCGCGCGGCCGGTAACGCGAAATCGAATTCTCACCACATTTTTCTTCCAGCGGGTCGGCGGAACGCCCTGCCGCGGCGTGCACCAGAGCTACGGCGCGGCTGACTTCACCCGTTGCGTAACGAATTGGCTTGCGGATCTCAGTCGAGATCTGTGTGGCCAATGCGGGCGCTTCCGCTTCCACGAGTGCGGCGAGACGCGCCAGGAATTCCACCCGAGTGCTCAACGAAGAATTGCGCCAATCGTGCCAGGCGTCCCTTGCGTTTGCAGACGCCCGGGACACTTCATCCTTGGCACAGCCCCTGGATTTGGCGGGCGTATCAAAAATATCGCTTGCTGCGACGAATTCCGCAACTCGCGGTTCCAGGTACCGTTGCGTGACCGCGGCATGCAGTGGATCGTAACTGCCAACCGCATCGGCGATGATCCGAACGCTGAGCCCGTGCTGGTAGGCGTCTTGCGCCGTGGCGCGAATGCAGCTGTGCAAGTGCACTCCCGCGAGCCAAAGCATGTCCGCTTCGAGATCGCGCAAAACGTTCTCCAACTTTCCGTCGGCGAACGCGCTGAAAACCGTTTTGTGAAGGATGGTTTCCGATGGCAGGGGGCGCAGGCGTTCGGGCGTCGCGTGGCCGGGCGTGCCGTCCACACAAATCCATTTGCCCGTTTGTTTCCAGTGTGGCATTCGCCTGTCGTCTTCGCGGTTCACAGTTGTCCAAACGTGGATGATTGGAACCGATGACTCACGACAACGCTGAAGCAACGCCGCGACCTGATCGATCAATTGCCCAGCCGACGGTTGCAGGGAAGGTGCGTTCAGGAAGTCCTGTTGTAAGTCCACCAGGACCAGGGCAGGTCGCATCAGACTTTAATTCCTCGAGCAATACTCAGCATGGCATCGGCAACCAATGACCCCATTTCGCGGGTCCCGGCCAGGCGGCATCCCGCTTCGCGCAAATCACTTGTGCGCCAGCCCTGGCGCCAAATTTGGCTCACCGCTTGCTCAATCAGGCATGAGGATTCCACCATTCCGAAGCTCTCCCGAAGCAGCATGGCCAGTGCAAAGATTTGCCCCACCGGATTTACGACGTTCTTCCCGGCGAGATCGTGAGCGGCGCCATGGTTCGTTTGATAGACCGCCGCAGAATCTTCTGAGAAATTTCCGGAATAGCCAAGCGCCCGCGAACCGAGCAGCACGCTGGTGACGTCAATCAGCACGTCGCCGAACATGTTCGGCGCCACCATTACATCGATCTGTTTGGGATGTTGGACGAGATAATAAGCGGCGTAATCGACGTTCATGAATTGGACTTCGATTGCCGCCGCACCGGCGATGTCCAGCGCGGAGTCACGCCACAGCTTGCTGACCGTGGGGACGCCGCCGTCTTTTTGAACTACCGTCAGGCTGCCGCGTCGGCGCCCGGCGATACGCGCCGCGACCTCCACGATCCGTCGGACCTCTCCTTCGGTATAGGAAAACGAATGTTGCGCGGCGCGCATTCCATTGGGCTCGGAATTTTCGGTCCATTTGCCCTGGTAAATGCCGGCGCAATTCTCACGCACGATGATGAAATCGATGTCATCGACATGCTCTGGCTTCAAATGCACCACGTTGCGGAGTTCAGGCAGCGACCGCACAGGACTGATCTTGCAGAACAAATCGAACCGCTTGCGCAACTCGTACACGAACCGGCCGCCACCGGCGCCGTGCAACAGGGCTCCGCCGCGGGAAAATATATTGCGGCAGAATTCGTCTGCTTCAGCGGAAAACGCAGCGCCATGCTGTGCCTCGGCATCGTGACCAATGGATCCGCCGTGACAGATGCGGAACGTCCCGGCGCCGACCGATTCCAACGCGCCGAGCACCTCGAGACAAACGCGAATCACTTCCGGCCCGCTGCCTTCTCCGTTAAACACTCCAATTACGTGCACGCCGTCATCCGGCGCCGAAGATGGCAAACGGCCTTGCACACACTCGCCCCAGCGTGAACTTGAACGGTAGCTCATGAGTTTAGCCTTGGTGCTGCGGCAAAAGTATCACAACTCTTCCTCGAGGACATGTTTGGCGGTCGCCTACTAGCGTCAGTGTGCAACAGGTCTAGTCTTACGTTTGAGACACCTTGTCTCGAGCGGGTTCCCGGCACCCGTTTGGAGCAGAGTGTGCAATATATTGCCCAATTTTACATCGTGAAAACAAAGGATTTACACCGCGGGCGATCCTCAACCTTCAAGCTGATTTCCCTTTTTCGACATCTTCTTTCGCAAAATATCGCCATTCATTGTATCGGCTCTCCTCCCGTCAACTCCTGATTAGTCGGATAACCGGACAAGTTGGAGTAACGCTTGCTGTCGGGAGTCCAGGATACACTTAGCGCGAGGCCGTTGTGCACAGGGTGGGCACAAAATTGGGCACAATAGTAAAAGCGACAGCCTTGATGCGACGGAGCAGCTGTCCCCAAACAGAATGATTATGAAAGAGAAAGGTGGTGGACGTGACAGGGTTCGAACCTGCGACCCCCTGCTTGCAAAGCAGGTGCTCTCCCAGCTGAGCTACACGCCCACATTCAACAACATTATTCTAGAGCATTTGGCGCCGTTCGAGAAATGCCAATCCTAGTGGCTTGCCCGATGTCGAACGATTCCTTTGTGCGACGCGAAGCCATTCTGTGAGACCGTCAATCGCGTCCTTCCGAATTTTTCTGAAAACGCTTACACTAGCCAGCCCTTTATATTTTCGGAGATCTACAGTGGCGATTGAACGAGCGCTGATCAGCGTCTATGACAAAACAGGGATCGTTGAATTCGCGCGTGAGCTCGCCGCCCTTGGCGTGGAAATCGTTTCCACCGGGGGAACGGCTCGGCTTTTCCGCGACTCAGGGATTCCCGTGCGCGATGTCGCCGATCTAACCGGTTGGCCCGAAATGTTGGGAGGCCGCGTGAAGACGCTGCATCCCAAAGTGCATGGCGGCATTTTGTTTCAACGCGCGAAGCCCGGCGACTGTAAAGAAGCTAGAGATCATGGAATCGTTCCGATTGATCTGGTGGTTGTGAATCTCTATCCGTTCTCCGCCACCGCTGCGAAACCTGGCGTCACCGCCGGCGAATTAATCGAAAATATCGATATCGGCGGTCCTGCGATGCTACGTTCAGCGGCAAAAAATTTTCAGAGCGTTGTCGTTGTTACCGACCCTGAAGACTACGCTCGGATCACTGCGGAATTACGCGCCAGCGGCGAAATTAGTCTCGCCACCAAGTTAAATTTGGCTCGAAAGGCATACGCTCGCACCGCTGATTACGATGGCGAAATTGCTACAGAGCTTGAGCGTCTGGCGGCAAACGGCGGCGTCAGCATAGTTGCCAAGGAAAAATTGCCACAGCGAATCCACGTTTCTCTGGAACGCAAGCAAACCATGCGCTACGGCGAGAATCCTCACCAGCAGGCCGCGTTATACGTTCCGGCAGGGCGTCACGCCGCTGGTCTAGCCGGTGCGAAGCAACTCCAAGGCAAGGAGCTTTCCTACAATAATCTTGTGGATCTGGACGCTGCGTGGAACCTCGCCACCGAATTTCAGCGCCCGGGTGTCGCAATCGTAAAACACAACAATCCTTGCGGGGCTGCTGAGCGGGAAAGCTTGCTGGATGCCTATCTTAAAGCCTTGGCGTGCGATCCGGTATCTGCCTTCGGCGGCGTGTTGGCTTTCAATCGCGCTCTCGACGCCGCGACGGCCGAAGAAGTTGCGAAATTATTTGTCGAATGCATTGTCGCGCCGGGTTACGAAGACGCAGCGCTTCAGAAAGTTGCCTCCAAGAAGAATTTGCGGTTGCTCGAAATGCCGCGTGAAGCCGCTTCTGATGAACTCGAACTTAAGCGAATTTCCGGCGGTGTGCTGGTTCAAGACGCTGACCGCCACGAGATATCCGAAAGTGATTTGAAAGTTGTTACCGAGCGCGCACCCGCATCAGAAGAGCTTCGCGCGCTGCTTTTCGGTTGGAAGGTTTGCAAGCACGTGAAATCGAACGCAATCGTTTTCGCTCGCGACGGGTTTACTGTGGGGATCGGCGCCGGCCAGATGAGCCGTGTTGATGCCGTAAAGATCGCCGTGATTAAAGCAGCGACGGCAGGTCTTTCTCTCGCCGGGAGCGTAGTCGCATCCGACGCGTTTTTTCCCTTTCCAGATGGAGTGGAAGAAGCCGGGAAAGCCGGAGCTACCGCCGTCATTCAACCGGGAGGGTCGGTGCGCGACCCCGACGTGATTGCCGCCGCCAACAAATTAGGAATGGCTATGGTTTTTTCCGGTGTGCGGCATTTCCGGCATTAGGATTTTCCGCAACCAACTTCTGGCGGTGATAGGTAATTTCCACCACCTGAATTTCGCCGCTTTCGGGGACGATTTCGGAGCGCGCCACAAAGGTATTCGCATCGAGCCGGGTCAAAATTGCGCGTTTAGGCATGCCGTTTGCCGGATTTTCAAATTCAAACTTCGTGTCGCCGTGACTCGCGAGATGAAGGATCGTCGCATCCGACTTCTCCCACGGGATTAGTTGTGGCGTGAAATGTCGCAGATAATAATCAATACCGTTCGAATTCTGTACTAATGTGAATAGTTCAATTACTAAAGTTTTTTCATTTTCAACCAGCCTGAAAATCCCGAGCGCCTCGCCTGCTTTAGGCGCGAGCCAAACCTGTTCCGCTGTTCTCGGGCCCCATTCACCCCGCCAAGTCCCTTCCAACCAGGAAAAATCCGACAAAGACGGACCGGTTGCGTCCACTGCCGCAATTGCCGGCGTTGCACCTTGCTCTTGAATTGAAACGCTCGGGCTTGAAAATGCCGGAAGTGTGCCGAATAAAAGTGCCACAATCATTCGTTTGGTAATTTCAGTCATGAATTTGCCCCATCTCTGTGCCGAAGACGCAGGACCGTCTCATATAAGTCTTGCGACATTTTTGGTCCTACGCATCCAGGCGTCCTTTCTATGCGTCTAAGTAAACAGCCCGAGGAACGCCAGTCGGTGGAATACTTTGACCGCGTACGACTGCTATACGATAATGGAGTTTCACGGCCAACGCATGAAAACATTTGCGAGTTTCCTTACTTTATCGATTTTCCTAATCACGCCTGCCGCACAGGCGCAGGATGCTGCACCTGACGAGACTGCACCGGCTTCGGCGCAGAGTTCATCACCGCGGACACCATCCAAGCAAGCGGACGCCACGAGCACTCCCGCGCATTCGGATTCTTATTACTATTTCGCACTCGGCCATCTCGACGAGCAGCGCTACGAAACCACGCGCCGCCCTGAACTTGCCGCCCAGGCGATCGAAGCTTACAAAAAGGCGCTCGACCTGGCGCCCGGTTCCACCGTAATCATGGAGCGCCTGGCGGAAATTTATGCCAAGTCGCAACGCATCCGTGAAGCCGAAGTTCAGGCTCAAAATGTTCTGAAGCTCGACCCTGACGATGTAAATGCGCATCGTTTGCTCGCGCAGATTTATGTGCACGCGCTTGGCGATATGAGCGCAGGCGACTTACAGAAAGAAAATCTCGCCAAAGCCGTCGAACAATTCCAGGCCATTTTACGAATTCAGCCTGAGGATACCTATTCCGCGCTGTGGCTGGCGCGCCTCTATCGCTTTCAAAACAAGCACGAAGAAGCTGAGAAAGTTTTGCGCAACACGGTAAATCTGAATCCCGGCAACAGCGCCGCACTCGAACAGCTCAGCCAGCTCCTTATTGACGAAGGTCGCTCGCAGGAAGCTGTGACGTTGCTGACACAAGCGGCCGGCGATTCCGCCTCTCCTGAAATTTACGATCTGCTCGGCGATGCATACGCGCAGTCGAAAGACTACGCGAAATCTGAAGATGCTTACCGCAGGGCGGTACAAGAAGATCCCGACGATCCCGCGCACGTTCACGGCCTGGCGCAAGCGCTGATGTCGCAGGACAAATACGCGGAAGCTCTCGAACAATACAAGCGTCTCTCTGAGCTGGAGCCTAGCACTTGGGAAAATTTCCTGCGTATGTCCGAGCTCTACCGCAGGATGGGAAAATTTGACGAGGCGGAATCTGCGTTACTGCGTTCGAAGCAACTTTCCCCCGACAATCTCGAAGTCCTTTACAACGAAGCCCTCCTTTACGAAGACCAGGGGCGCTATGACGATGCCGTAAAGGTCCTTACCGACGCGATCAACGGCATGAAGAATCCGTCAAGCACCTCCGGGAAGACTCCTGCTGCTGGAGCCGACATCCCCAACGCCAGCGCGTTGGCTATTCTTTACGAGCAACTCGGTCATGCCTACATCGGCCAGGAAAATTATCCTGCCGCCATCCACACATTTGAGGAAATGAGCAAAATGGGCCCAGACGCGCAGAAGCGTGCAGAAATGCTTCTGATCGATGCCTATCGCCAAAACCGCGATCTCGACCGCGCCATTGCCGAGACCAAAAAAGGGCTTCAAGCTTCACCGAACGACCAAGGTTTGATTATCACGCTCGCGATGTTGTATGGCGAAAATTCCAACACGGACGAAGCCACCAAGCTCCTCACCGGCTTGCTTCAAAACAATGATGGCGACGAAGGAATTTACGTCGATCTCGCGCAGGTCCAGGAGCGCGGCCGGGACTATTCAAACGCGGAGCAGTCCGCACAGAAAGCCGATCAACTGGCGCGCGAAAATAGCGACAAGGAATCTGCCTGGTTCATGCTCGGCGCCATCTACGAGCGCGAGAAAAAATTTGACCAGGCCGAAGAGCAATTCCGCAAAGTACTGGAAATAAACCCGAACAATGCTGCCGTGTTGAATTATTACGGATACATGCTCGCCGATCGCGGTGTTCGCCTCCCTGAAGCTACTGAAATGATTCAGAAAGCGGTTAAGCTCGAACCCAATAACGGCGCATACATGGATAGTCTCGGCTGGGCCTATTACAAACAAAACAAACTGGCCGAAGCGGAAGAATATCTTCGCAAAGCTTCCGAGCGCCAGACTCACGACCCCACAATTTTGGGACATCTTGGCGATGTTTATATGAAGCTCGGTCAGACCGAGCGCGCCGCCACTTGCTGGGAGCGCGCGCTCGACGAATGGCGGAAAGCGATTCCTGCTGATTACGAAGCGGACAAAGTAAATGATGTGGATGCCCAGCTTAAGAATCTCCGCCGCCACACCGCGCAGAAATCTACTCCGGAAACGGCCAAACCGCAGTAAGCTCCCCGCATGACTCGCGCGACACCTCGAAAAAGATCGGTGCGCCTGCCTGCATTTGCAAAAATCAATCTGTGTCTGCATGTAATGGGAAAACGGCCGGATGGCTATCACGAGTTGCGCACAATTTTTCAAGCCATTTCGCTGCACGACACGCTAGAGCTCTCCATCACTTCCAGCGCGTCGACAAAGTTTGAACTGACATCGAATGACGCATCGTTGCCGCTCGGTCCGGAAAATCTTGTTTCGCGCGCTTTCGACGCAATCGCTCGCGAAATCGGGTTTAAAGGAAGTGTCTCTGCCCATCTGGACAAAAAAATTCCCGTGGCGCGCGGACTAGGCGGCGGGTCGAGTGACGCCGCGGCTGCTTTGATCGGAATGTTGCGGCTGACCGCATGGCAAATTCCGCTTCCGCGTCTGATGGAAATTGCCGCAAGTCTCGGCGCCGACGTTCCGTTTTTCCTCTTCGGCGGACGCGCCCTGGCAGTCAATCGCGGCGACGAAATCTACCCGCTTCCGAACGCTCCGAAAAAAACCATTTTGATCGTTTCACCCCGCGATATCGGCGTGTCCACGAAAGACGCTTACGAATGGATTTCTGCGGAATTGACAAAGACTGCAAAACCCCCTAAAATCTGGGGGTTCTGCGCTCTGTGCTGGAGCAGGCAGGGAGCCGGTCTCTCGAATGATTTCGAGGGCCCCGTCTTTCGCCGTCATCCGCGACTCGAAGAGATTCGGGACGCGTTGCTCAAGCGAGGAGCTGCAGATGCCGCGCTGGCGGGTAGCGGGTCGGCGGTGTTCGGAGTCTTCCGAAACCCAGCGCAGGCGCGCCGAACCGCTCGTGCATTCCCGGAAGATTCGGTTTTCGTCGTCGAAACTCTATCCAGGGAAGACTATGGCCGTTCGCTTGGGTGGCGTGCGAGCGGTTAAGGGGAAAATTTGGCTGACGACAAATTTAAGATTTTTTGTGGGACCGCGAATCCCGCTTTAGCCAAAGCTATTTGCAAGTATGTGGGCGTTCCGTTGGGATTGGCCGAACACGGCCAGTTCAGCGACGGCGAAACCCGTTTTCAGATTTTGGAAAATGTGCGGGGCGCGGATGTTTTTGTCGTGCAGCCCTGTAGCCATCCGGTTGACTTCAACCTGATGCAGTTGTTGCTGATGATCGATGCGTTTAAGCGCGCTTCGGCTTGGCGCATTACGGCGGTAATTCCGTATTATCCGTACGCGCGCCAGGATCGTAAAGACCGGCCGCGCGTGGCGATTTCGGCCAAACTCGTCGCGGATTTATTGGAAACGGCAGGTTCGAGCCGCGTGTTAACGCTCGACCTGCACGCGCCCCAGATTCAGGGATATTTTAATATCCCCGTGGATCACTTGTTCGCATCACCAGTGTTGGTGGAATATTTTCAGAAGATGAAGATGGGGCCCATGACCATTGTTTCGCCGGATGCAGGTGGAGTCGAGCGGGCCCGTTACTTTGCGAAACGAATGGATGCGCCCCTTGCCATCGTTGACAAACGTCGCATCGATGTGAATGTAAGCGAAGTGATGAATTTGATTGGAGACGTTTCCGGGCGCCCGGCGCTGATCATCGACGACATTATCGACACCGCCGGAACGCTGGTAAAAACGGCGGAAGCCTTGCTGGATAACGGCGCGACGAAAGTTTTTGCGGCCTGTACTCATCCGGTTCTCTCGGGGCCGGCTGCCGATCGCATTACCAAGTCCGCCATCGAAGAAGTTGTAGTGGCCGATTCAGTGCCGCTCAACGAAGCGGCGCGAAAAGTATCGAAGATCAAAGTGCTAAGCGTGGCGCCGCTGCTGGCTCGCGGTATTCAGTCGATTCATGAAGAGACTTCGATCAGCGAATTGTTCAACTGAAGTAGCAGAACTTTTAACTAACTGACGGCATAAGAGGACGTATGGAAACGTTTACAGTAGAAGGCCAAATTCGTGAGGGCCGTGGAAAAGGCCCGGCGCGCCGCACGCGTCTTACCGGCATGGTCCCCGCCATTCTTTACGGCGGAAAGAAAGACTCGATCTCTCTCTCGGTAAACGCAAAACATGTTGCCCGCATTCTGCGCTCCGAGACGGGTCACAACACTATTTTCACCGTGCAGGTCGCCGACGGCGCTGCGGAAAAAGCCATGGTCAAAGACTGGCAGGTCGATCCCGTCAGCGGGTCGCTGCTTCACGTGGATCTTTTCCGCATCGCCATGGACGTACGCATGCGCGTCCGCGTCCCCGTGCACACTTTCGGCGAGCCGCAAGGCGTGAAGATGCAGGGCGGCATTTTCGAAATGGTTACCCGCGAGGTGGAAGTCGAATGCCTGCCGGCCGACATCCCCGAGGAATTCAAGGTGGACGTGAGCGACATGCTTATCGGCAAACAGCTTCGTGCCGGAGACCTTCCGTTCGACCGCGAAAAAGTGAAGCTGCTCACCGATCCAACGCGTGTGCTGGCTCACGTAGTCATCCTGAAGAAGGAAGAAGAGCCCACTCCGGAAGCGGCTGTGGCTGCTGAAACTGCGCCGGCCGAGCCCGAAGTTATCAAGAAGGGTAAGAAAGAAGAAGAGGGCGAAGCCGAAGGTGGCGCGGAGCCTGCAGCGAAAGCCGAGAAGCCAGAGAAGAAGGGCAAGGAGAAGTAGTCTCCGCTCTGTGCTGTTCCATCAGAAATGCGGGATGTGCCGCTGGGTCAATCGATGAAACTGATCGTTGGTCTCGGCAATCCCGGTGCGGAATATGAATGGACGCCGCACAATTTGGGCTTCCTTGCAGTGGATGGTTTAGCTGGGCGTGAAGGAATCCGAGTTACTCGGCCTGAATCGAAGTCTTACGTTGGTCGCGGAAAACTGGCCGGGCAGGAAGTTGTTCTGGCCAAGCCGCAGACCATGATGAATTTGAGCGGAATCGCCGTACGGGAATTGCTCGAGCGTTACGAAGGTACTCCGGCGGACTTGATTCTTCTGCTCGACGAAGTGGATTTGCCCTGGGGCATGCTCAGGATTCGCGAGCGTGGCGCGGGAAGCACGCATAACGGCTTCAAGTCGGTCGTTAGCTCGCTCGGCACCGATGAGTTCGTCCGCATTCGTTTGGGGTGCCAGCCGGATTATCCGGTGGGCGATCGCGCGGACTATGTGCTGAAGCCCATGCGCAAGCCGGAGCGAGAAATTGCGGCGCAAATGGTGGCCGACGCCGCTGAAGCCGTCGATTTGGTTTTAACCGAAGGCGTGGATAAAGCAATGACCCGGTTCAATCGCCGGGTAAGTTCCACGGAAGAAGAATCGCAGTAAAGAAGTGGCAGTAAGCACCGAAATCGCGGATTAGATTTTGGAAATCGAGGACCTATGGAAGAGCGGCTATACGATTTAATTTTCATCCTCCGGCCAGACACGCCGGAATCGGACATCGACAAAGTCATCTCCACTCTGGAACACGCGGCCACCGAAAAGGGCGGCAAGATCGACTCGGTAAATAAGTGGGGCCGCAAGCGCATGGCTTATCGCGTGCAGAAACTGCGCGAAGGCTATTTCGTTTATATGGTCATTCGCTCCAGTCACGGCGAAGTAGTGAAAGAGCTTGAGCGCCGGCTGAAAGTGTCCGATCCAGTCATCAAATATCTCACCGTGCGTCTCGACGAAGAATTGAAGCGCCAGGAGAAATTGAAGCGTCACCGCGAACGTCGCGCTGCGCGCCGTCCTCGCAAGACCGTTGCGCCAGCTCCGGCTATGCCCGGGGCAGAACAAGCCGCTGCGCCAACTGCGTAGCTGCTAAATAAATTCAGGATTTTGATTAGGGAGAAATCGAATGGCAGAAGAAAACGCACAGCAGCAGTCGTACGGAGGGGGCGGCGGTTCGCGCTCTTCAGGTCCAGGAGGCGGTCCCGGGGGACGCCCCGGCGGCCCAGCAAAGCGCGGCAAGCGCAATTTCGTTCGCAAAAAGAAAGTTTGCCGGTTCTGCGTGGATAAGGCCGATTTCATCGATTACAAAAAAGCCGAAATTCTGGCTCCGTTCATACAGGAGCGCGGCAAGATTCTTCCGCGCCGCATGACCGGAACTTGCGCTCGTCACCAGCGCTGGCTCACCGTCGCGATCAAGCGCGCGCAAAACATTGCGTTGTTACCGTTTGCCGCGGAGCTCTAACCGGCTCCCAATAAAGGAATCGAAGCTTCGAATTAAATTTAACCAAAACGATTTGAGGAAAACGCGATGCAGATAATCTTGCAGGAAGATGTGGAAAAGCTGGGCAATCGTGGCGAACTGGTCGAAGTAGCTCCCGGTTACGCTCGCAATTTTCTTCTGCCGCGCAAGCTCGGCATTGAAGCCACTCCCGGTAACATGAAGCGCCTGGAAAGAATGCGCGTCACCTTCGCCAAGAAAGAAGCCACCGAAAAGGGCGCGGCACAGACGCTCGCCGATTCTCTGCAAGGCGTTTCCTTGAGCTTCGCGCGTAAAGCTGGGGACAACGAACAGCTCTTCGGCTCGGTGACCTCCGCTGATATTGCCGAAGCCCTCGAAGCGCAGGGTTATCACATCGACAAGCGCAAGATCACGCTTGCGGACCCCATCAAAGTCGTCGGCGATTACGAAGTTCCGGTTAAGTTGCATCGCGAAATTGTCGCCAACGTAAAAGTCGCAGTCACGAAAGAGGTGTAACCCCAGCACGGCCGACTCCATTTATTCGGCGAGCCTCGCCTTGCCACGTCGAAAACGTTTTCTGTTCCTTCCAATTACGCGCTCGAAAAACTTTTTTCAGTTTTCCACTTTTCCTAAAGCGTCCACAGGCTCCCAGTCATTGACCTTCGCGGTGCAACTCGCCACAATGTCCGCGCTCCATCCGTAAAGTTTTTCTAAATCGAATGAACTTGAAATCTAAATTAGAGCAGCGGCGGACCCCTTGTGCTCACGCAATCTTTGAGCGAAAATAGCAGGCGAATAAAAAGCGAATAATGGCAAGCGACACTACTCTCGAGCGTCCGTTACCCCACAATCTGGAAGCGGAGCGCAGCATCCTCGGCGCCATCATCCTCGATAATCACGCTCTGAACGCCGCGGTGGAAAAAATCCGCTCCGAAGACTTTTTCCTCTCCCAACATCGCCAGATTTTCGAACGCATGATTCAGCTCGGAGAAAAACAACAAGCTATCGATGTGGTCACTTTGATGGACGACCTCGCGCGCCGCGGCGAACTGGAATCGGCCGGCGGCGTGGCCTATCTCTCGCAGCTTGCCGATGGTTTGCCACGCGTCACCAACGTCGAGCATTACGCCCGCATCGTCAAAGAAAAAGCCGTTTTGCGCAGCTTGATTTTTTCCGCGTCGGCCATTCAGGAACAGGCGCTCGCTGCGGGCGATGATGCCGACGTGATTCTCGACCGCGCTGAATCGGTCATCTTCCAACTGGCTGAAGATCGCGTCAAAGCCGGACTGATCGGCGTCAAAGAGCTCGTCCGCGACAATTACGAGCGCCTCGAAAAGATTTTCAGCGAAGGCCGTCGCATCACCGGCCTCGCCAGCGGCTATCCCGGCTTGGACAACGAGACTGCTGGCTTGCAGCCCTCCGAATTAATTATTCTCGCGGCGCGCCCTTCCATGGGAAAAACAGCTTTGGCGCTAAACATCGCCGAAAATGTCGCTTTGCGTCTGCGCGAACCGGTCGCCGTGTTCAGCCTGGAAATGTCGAAAGAATCGCTGCTCTTGCGCTTGCTCGCATCCGAAGCACGCGTGGATGCCCATAAATTCCGCACCGGCCACATGGGACGCGACGATTGGGGAAAAATTACCGGTGCACTCACGAATCTCGCCGAAGCGCCGCTATGGATTGATGACTCGGCTTCCTCCACCGTGATGGAAATTGGCGCGAAAGCTCGTCGCCTGAAACGCGACCGTGGCCTCTCGCTTCTGGTCGTGGATTATCTTCAGCTCGTGGTCCCCACTCACACCGGCCGTGGCACCAACCGCCAGGAGGAAGTTTCCAGCATCTCGCGCGGCCTCAAAGGTCTGGCCAAGGAATTAAAAGTTCCCATCCTCGTTCTCAGCCAGCTTACCCGTGCACCTGAACGCGATGAGCGCAAGCCCCAGCTATCCGACCTTCGCGAATCTGGCGCGATTGAGCAGGACGCGGACGTGGTTCTCTTTATCAATCGCCCGAATTTTTACAAAACGGACTTGCCCGAAGAAGATCGCGCCAAAGCCGAATTGATCATCGCCAAGCAGCGCAACGGCCCAACCGGCACCATGAATTTCGTTTTCCTGGCTCGCCACACGCGTTTTGAAGAGGCTGCTCCGGATGCCTGGAGCAGCACGGTCGGCGACGAATAGCGTTGTCGTCCACCCACAGGACGTGTCGTCCCTTCGACGTTTTCCCCGGGAGCGTTCCGGACGCAGATTTCTGGCAGTTCCGCCACCGGCTAACTTCTGTATTTTCCGCGCAATGCCGGAAGCCAATCTTCGAGCCACGATTTTCGGAAGGGCCCGCTAGCTGCATCCCGTACCGGCGTGCGCCTGTTTACCTAAACGCCGCGTTCATCCCGGTTGGCCCGAATTTCGTTCGCGCCGCCGATAAGGAGTCTGGCATTCTAAATAGCGATGTCGAAAGCCATTCATCTCGAAGGCAGGCCGGTTTGGGCGGAGATTTCGCTCAAAGCCATCATCCATAATTTGCGGGTAATCCGCCGCCAGGTCGGCGGAAATCGGAAAGTTCTCGCCGTCGTGAAGTCGAACGCCTACGGTCTCGGCGCCGTCCCAATTTCCAAAGCTCTGCAGAAAGCCGGCACCGAATGGTTCGGCGTCACTTGTGCCAACGAAGGCATCGAATTGCGCGACGCCGGAATTCGCAAACCTATCCTCGTGCTCACTGGTTTCTGGCCCGGCGAAGAAAAACGCTTGATACAAAACCGTCTCACGCCCACGGTCACACGCGTGGACGATGTACGCTATCTCGAGCGCGCCGCGAAATCGTTGCACGCGAAATTGTCTCGCAAATCGTCTGCAAAGTCCTCGCGCGTGCCTTTCCACCTCAAAATAAATACGGGAATGAATCGTCTGGGAATCTCGCCGGATGAAATTGACGCCTTCGCCGCCGCCTTGGCCAATTCCCCTCACGTACAACTAGAAGGCACCTTCACTCATTTTGCGTCCGCGGAAGATTTCACTGGCCAACAAACGAACGAACAAGAGCAGCTTTTCCGCAATTGTCTCGCTCGTCTTCAAGCTCTCGGAATTTCTCCCGGCATCGTGCACATGGCCAATAGCGGCGCCATCTGCGCGCGCCCCAGCACTTGGGTGGACATGGTTCGCCCCGGCGCAATTCTTTACGGATACCATCAATCCTTCGACCCGCCTCAGAAAAGAGAAGAAGTGAAGGGCGCGATGCCACTCGCGCCTTGTCTATCGCTGCGCGCCCGCGTCATCTCGTTGCGTGAAGTTCCAGTAGGAGAGGCGGTGGGCTATGCCGCGCGTTTCGTCACCGCACGCCCATCGAAAATTGCCGTGATCAACGCCGGTTACGCCGACGGTGTCGTGCGCGCTCGAACAAACCGCGGCTGCGCCTTGGTCCGCGGCCTTCGCGTTCCGCTGGTCGGAACTATCTCGATGGACTTGACCACGCTGGATGTAACCGACGTCCCCGGCGTCGCGCTCGGTGATATCGTCACGATTTACGGAAAAGACGGCAAGGCCGCCATCGAAGTTTCCGACGTCGCGCGAGAAATTGGCACGGTCACTTCTGATCTGCTATGCGCCCTCGGCCGCCGCGTGCCAAAGTACTATCTCTAATCCCTCAACCGGCTCTGCTTCTTCATTTTCCAATATCAGGTTAGCTCCGGCGTTATCATTTCGGTTTCCACTGCCGATATACCGAAATTCGGTGCTATTATGTTTCATATAAATTTAATACTTGCCGTTTATTTATTTCGGCGCACCTGGAAATTTCATAAAGCCGAATATACGAAAGGACGTAGCAGCGAACCAAAATAAATTGCGTTAACCGCTTTTTCATACGCTTCATAAAGGTGTTCCGATGCAGAGGCCTACTAATGTACCAAGCCGTCCCCCGGCGCTTTCCCCTTCTGAGAATCCTGTTTCAAAGTCAGCCGCTCATCTTCGCCCAGGCCAGGAAAGCGTTGGCAGTTTCTGGGACATGCTCGGCATCCGAATTATCTTCACCGCGATTTGCACTGCGGCCGGCTTTCACTTTCGCCCGTTCAGTGTTTCAAAAGAATCAGGCGCCCTCGCCGGCTTGATCTTCGCTTTGGCCGTTATCTTATTTGAAGTTCAGGCTCCGTCGGGCTAGTCTGCGCCGCTTGATCGGCGCGGCTACTGGCTCGATTCTCGGAATTTTGGGTGCCTACTTCACCACCTTGGTTCTTTCGCACACATCCATGCCCGAAAGCACTCGCTCGTTCTTCAGCTTGGCGACTTTTCTCGTCATGGCCTACACCGGACTGATTCTTGGCGCCAATAAGGGCGACATGCTCAATCTGCAGGCTCTTGGCGGACTCTTCGGCAGCGAACGCAGCCTGAAACATTCGTTCAAGGTCCTCGACACCAGCGTCATCATCGACGGCCGCGTGGCCGATATTGCCGACGCCCAGTTTCTCGACGGCACCGTAATCATTCCTCAGTTCGTATTGCACGAGCTTCAACTCGTCGCCGATTCCGCCGACCCGCTAAAACGCCAGCGCGGCCGCCGCGGTCTCGAAGTTTTACAACGCATCCAGAAAATGGCACATCTTGAAGTCCAGATCGTTGACGAAGATTTCCCGCAAGTGCCGGATGTGGACTTGAAGCTCATCGAGCTAGCCAAGCGCTACGAAGCAAAAATTGTTACCAATGATTACAACTTGAATAAAGTTGCCACCCTGCAAGGCATCGAGATTCTCAACGTCAATCAACTCGCCAACGCCCTCAAGCCCGTCGTACTCCCCGGCGAGACCATGCGCGTCTTCATCCTGCGCGAAGGCAAAGAATACAATCAGGGCGTCGCCTATCTCGACGACGGCACCATGGTCGTCGTCGATAGCGCTCGCAAAATGATTAACAAAACAATCGACATCACCGTCACCTCGGTGCATCAGACAACCGCCGGCAAAATGATTTTCGGCCGCTACGATGAACGAGGCGAACAATCTTCCCCACGCCAGATTTCTTCCGTGCCACAATCTCAACCAGACCAGCAACCCGGCCCCCGCGCTGTGGACGACCGCGTCGGCGGCGAACGTCCGCCCCGCCCGCTGTATCCCGAGCCCGGCCGCTCTTAATTTTGTCGATGGTTTCCATCTTCCTTACCACCATGGAAACCGGCATAACGGCTTCACTCCCGCGAAACACGCGCTACAATCTCCGGCGCGGTCCCACTTCTTCTGCAATAGCAGAAGTTCCAAGTCGTGGAGTGTTGCGTCGATCGAAATTGATTAAACATGAACGTGCAACGAGATAACGCAACCACCAGGGAACCGTCCTTGGTCCGTTTCGGCCTATGGCTCGCCAACTGGAGCGAGCGGTGGTTTCCAGATCCGCTGGTTTTTGCGCTGCTGGGAATCGTGGTGGTCTTCGTCGTGGGTTTGCTGCTTCACCAGAGTCCAGCCAAACTGGCCATCCAAGGCGGCAAGAACTTTTGGTCCCTGGTTCCATTCACCATGCAAATGGTGATGATCATCATTGGCGGGTATGTCGTTGCATCCACGCCAATCGTGTATCGCGCTATACGGGCTTTGGCCGGAATCCCAAAGACGCCGCGCGGCGCGGTTGCTTTGATCGCGCTCTTTTCCATGCTGACCTCGCTGATCTCCTGGGGCTTTAGTCTGATTTTCAGCGGACTCTTCGCGCGAGATCTCGCTCATCGCGTGAAAGGAATGGACTATCGCGCTGCCGGTGCCGCTGCGTACCTCGGGCTGGGAGCCGTCTGGGCCATGGGGCTGTCTTCTTCCGCAGCCATGCTGATGGCCACCAAATCCGCGATCCCGCCCTCATTGTTCAACATCAGTGGTCTGATTCCACTCGGCCAAACGCTTTTCCTCTGGCCAAGTATCGCCACGACGGCGATCCTGATTGCGCTGTCGGTTTTGATCGCCTACTTGTCTACGCCCTCTCCGGAGAACGCCAGGACCGCGGAATCCTACGGCATTCATTACGAGCCGGTTCGCTCGAGCCTTGACACCCGCAGCAAGCCCGGCGAATGGCTGGAATACAGCCCGCTGCTCACAATTTTGGTCGTTCTTGTGTTGTGCTGGTATTTAATCGACGTGTTCCGCACCTCGCCACAAGGAGCACTGGCTGCGCTGGACTTAAATACCTACAACCTCATATTCATCACCATTGGACTTTTATTTCACTGGCGCCCCAAGCGCTTCCTGCGTGCCGTAGCGGACTGCGTTCCCGCCACGGGCGGCGTGCTGATCCAGTTTCCGTTTTATGCAGTGATCTTCGGCATGATCGTCGGCACCGGGATCGCAGACTCACTGGCGAAACTTTTCGCGGAGATCAGTACCCACAACACGTATCCGCTGCTGGTAGCGATGTATTCGGCCGTGCTCGGAATCTTCATCCCTTCCGGTGGCAGCAAGTGGGTCATCGAAGCGCCCTATGTCCTGCAAGCCGCGAATCTGCATCAGGTGCATCTAGGCTGGGTCGTGCAAATTTACAATGCTTCGGAAGCACTGCCTAACCTCGTCAATCCGTTCTGGATGCTTCCCCTGCTGGGCATATTGAAGTTGAAGGCCAGGGACATCGTGGGATACGGAGTCCTTCAGCTGGCTGTCCACATTCCAGTTGTGTTTTTTCTGTGTTGGCTGTTTGCCCGCTACGTACCCTACGTGCCGCCCATAAAATAGAATCGCACGTAGTTGACGCCGTTCGGCCGCCTTCAGATTTTATCTCTGGTTTTTCCAGGTCAAATTTCCCATCATAATGGACGCACATCCGAAAGAGGGTGAACATGAAGTTTCGAAAACTGGGCAATACCGGACTTATCGTCAGTGAACTAGCTCTTGGCACTATGCAGTTCGGCGGCAAGATGAACATGGGCAATCTCGGTCAAGACGACACCACACGAATGGTGAAGTTGGCCCTCGACCGCGGAATCAACTTCATCGACACCGCGGACGTGTACAGCTTGGGAGAAAGCGAAACCCTGGTGGGTAATGCCTTAAAAGGTGTGAGGAAAGAAATCGTCCTGGCCACGAAAGTTCGCCTACCCATGGCCGAAAATCTGAATCATAGCGGCGCGACTCGCGTCAACATCATGCGCGAAGTGGAAGACAGCCTCCGCCGCCTTCAGACTGATTACATCGATCTCTACCAAATTCATGGATGGGACAGCAACACGCCGCTCGAAGAAACCGTGCGTACGCTCGACGATCTCGTGCGCCATGGGAAAGTTCGCTACATCGGACTCTCCAACTATATGTCCTGGCAAGCCGCAACTGCAGTCATGCTGCAGGAGCGCCTGGAACTGGAAAAATTCGTGACTGCTCAAATGTATTACAGTCTCGTCGGTCGCGGTCTCGAATACGAATTTCAGTCGTTCGCCGAATATCACAACATCGGCATCCTGGTTTGGAGCCCGCTCGCTGGCGGCTTCCTCTCGGGAAAATATAGCCGCGCAAACCCTACTCCTGCCGGCACACGATTCGCAGAGGCCGGTGCGTTTGTGCCCTTCGACAAAGAGTTGGGCTACCGCGTTGTAGATGTGCTGAAGCAGGTGGCTGGCCGGCATAACGTGAGCCCCGCGCGCGTGGCGCTCGCCTGGGTGTTAGGACGGCCTGCCATCAGCAGTGTGATTATCGCTGCTCGAAAGGCGGAGCAACTGGAAGACAACATCGCCGCCACAGACCTCCAGCTCTCGCCGGAAGATGTTCGGCTTCTCGACGAAGCCTCTGATCCGGGCGTTCCATATCCGAAATGGATGGTCCTTCAACTCGACACCGCCGAGGATCCGCGATCGAAGGCTCTGTATCCCCAGCGCTATAAAGATGGCGGACCCTGGAAGGACCTTCGCGGGAGCCGTTGGTCTAGCTGAGATCAACTACTGCCCCGGGCTTGGTGTAGGTTAGCCAAGTCTTGCGCTGAATTGTTACGACGAGGTAATCAGAAGGTGAACGACTCCCGATAAGTACGCTTGCCGCGAAACTGCCCCTCTGAGCCATTTCTCCACCTCCGGGCGCAATTGCGATAGACTGTTGACCCTTCAATGAGCCGAATTGCTGCCATCATTCCCGCTGCCGGGCTCGGTACCCGCATGGGCGCCGAAACGCCAAAGCAGTTTCTTGAATTAGACGGCATGCCGCTCGTGATTTTTGCTTTGCGGCGCCTCGCCGCTTGTCCGGACATCACCGACTTCTTTATCGCCACGCGCGCCGACGACATCGTTTCTTTGCAAGATAGAGTAGCCAAAGCCGCGCTCGGCCGTCCCGCGCGCGTAGTTCATGGCGGCGACACGCGCCAGCAGTCCGTCGCCAATGCCTTAGCCCAGGTAGATCCCGCCACCGAAATAGTTTTGGTGCATGACGCCGTCCGTCCGTTCGTTACCGCCGAGCAAATCGAGCGCGTAATCGCAGAAGCGCGCGCACGCGGCGCAGCAATCCTCGGCATACCCGCGATCGACACGGTAAAAGAGGTAAAGCGCGCTAGCCTTCCTCAAGACGTTGCATTGATTACCTCCACGATTCCACGCGAACGAATCGTTCTGGCGCAAACACCGCAAGCGTTTTCGTATGCTCTCCTGCGCGACGCATTCCGTAAGGCGCAGCAGGACGGCATCACCGCCTCAGATGAGGCTTCGCTGGTCGAGCGCTTCGGCCACGACGTCTTCGTAGTCCTCGGCTCCGAGCGCAACCTTAAAATCACCCGCCCCGCCGACATGGATCTCGCCCGCTTTTACCTCGAGCAGGAGCGCCGCGCGAAATGACTCGCTCCGGTATTGGGTACGATTTGCATCGCTTGGCAGAAGGACGCAAGCTGATGATCGGCGGCGTTGACGTGCCATTCGATAAAGGTTCCGTTGGACATTCCGATGGTGACGTCCTGGCTCACGCTCTCTGCGACGCGCTTCTTGGCGCCGCCAGCCTCGGTGATATCGGCACGCATTTTCCTGACACCGATCCGAAATGGAAAG
This sequence comes from uncultured Acidobacteriota bacterium, assembly GCA_963838475.1. Taxonomy (GTDB): domain Bacteria; phylum Acidobacteriota; class Terriglobia; order Acidiferrales; family UBA7541; genus Palsa-295. The sequence goes on along the minus strand of CAWIRJ010000001.1, from coordinate 539,213 downwards.
GCGCATCGAGCTTGCTGTTCCTCCAGCACACCAGAAAGCTGTTGGACGAAAAGCGCCTTCGAATAGCGCATCTCGACGCCGTAGTAATCTGCGAGCGCCCCAAACTTGGTCCGCATTTTCCCGCCATGCGTGCAGCGCTGGCGAAATCGCTAGGCATCGCACCGGAACAAATCAATCTGAAAGCCAAGACCAACGAAGGCACCGGCGAGATCGGTCGCGGCGAAGCCATCGCCGCCCACACCATTGCTACCTTGGAAGGCTGACCTCGTTGCAAATTATCCCGGCTCCTTTTCTTATCGCTCCAGCCCAGCTCAACCTGTCATTCCGAGCCAAGTGTCGCGGCTCTTTTCATCGGGGTTGTCTAGCGCCGGCATCTTGCCGGCTCTTTTTCTCCTTCTCGCTTCGACATCGCTCGAACCTGTCATTCCGAGCGAAGTCTCCCCGGTTCTTTCACCGGGTTGCTGTAGCGCCGGCATCTTGCCGGCTCTTTTTCTTCTTGTGGCCCAGCTCGGCTAAAGCTGTCATTCCGAGCGGAGTGTCCCGACGCTCTTTCATTCGTCCGTATTCCGCACAAATGTCGGGACACCGTAGAGAGGAATCTGCTCTTGGTTTAGAATCACTCTGGCACGAAACAGCCCTCCAACTATGAACTGGCTAACCGGATTCCACGCCGTAGAAGAAGCGCTAGCTGCCGGACGCGCGCTCGACCGCATCGTGATCGCTCGCGGCCGCCACGGCGACCGTGTAGAAGCCGTCGTTCAGCTCGCCCGCTCGAAAAGCGTCCCCGTACGATTTGAAGACCGCCTTCAGCTCGATCGCCTCACCGGCACGCGTGATCATCAAGGCATCGCCGCCCTCGCCGCCGCGAAACCCGCGCTAGAACTCGAAGACTTGCTCGCAGCCAAAACTCCGCAAGGCCTCCTCGTTCTCCTTGACGGAATCGAAGACCCACACAATCTGGGCGCGATCGTGCGTACCGCGCTCGCAGCCGGCGCGAATGGCGTCGTCATCCCCGAACGCCGCGCCGCCGGCCTGACCGATACGGTTGAACGCGCCTCCGCCGGCGCCCTGGCTCATTTGCCCGTTGCGCGCGTGAAAAACCTGGTTCGTGCCATGGAAGAAATGAAAGAAGCTGGCTACTGGCTGATTGGACTGGATGAGCGCGTCGAAAAGAAATATACCGACGCAGACTTCTTAGGCCAAGTCGGAATAGTGCTCGGCGGCGAAGGCGAAGGCTTACACGAACTCACACGCAAGCGCTGCGATTTTCTGGTTTCGATTCCGACCACCGGCCCGGTCCGTTCCCTCAACGTTTCCGTAGCCGCCGGCGTGGTTCTCTTCGAAGTAGTCCGCCAACGCCAGAGTCGGAAACCGCAAAAGAAAACAGATGGGTACAAATAATCGCTTTAATGAAAGCTACAGCAACTCTCCGTCTTCGATCTTTTCGTCTAGCAGTTTGTGAATTGTTCTCAACGCGCTGAGTGCGTGGTCGCCCCAGTGAGAATAGAAAAGTAGGCGCCAATTCCAAATAGCAACTTCTGCGATTATTGCGTTCTTGTCCATTAACGATAGCGATTCTTTGAGATCACCGTACACGTCCGCGATATCGTCGGCGAGACTACCCCGGATTGTCTCATTGTCCTCACTCGTCGGATCGAAGACCATCCAATAAAGGTTATCCTGCCCCAATTTCTCCTTTAGAAGATTGTAGAGAATGCTCCATCCTCGGCGATTCGTTTCCTGGGCGGTGCCTTGTACTGGGAAGTCTTCGCTACCGTCCTCGGGTTCATTCCGCTTCCAGGGATCGGTATCAGGCAGCCGAATCGCTTCGATAAGTAGATCGGGCAGGATTCGGTATATCTGTAACAGAAATTGATCTTTCTCGAGATCCGCCGCTGTGTCGACCGTTGTGCAGAATTTTCGCGCCACGGAGCCGAACTGCGTCGCGATATCGCGAAAGTCATTTCTTGAGACCATTCAATTCGGCACCGTCTTACTTGTCGTATTTCAAAAGCGAAAAAACGTCTATCCCCGGTAGTTTTGCGCGCCCATTCAAAAAACTCAGTTCCACCGCGAACGCCGCGCCCACCACTTCCCCGCCAAGCTGCCGTACGAGTTTAACGGCGGCCGCCGCCGTACCACCCGTAGCAAGCAAGTCGTCGCAAATCAGTACGTGCTGCCCGGGCTTCACCGCATCCTCGTGTATGTCCAGCTGATCTGTGCCATATTCCAACTGATAAGTCACCGACGCGCACTTCGACGGCAATTTTTTCGGCTTTCGTATCGGAACGAATCCCGCGCCCAGCCGGTACGCCAGCGCTGGACCAAAAATAAATCCCCGCGCCTCGATTCCAGTGACCAGATCCACTTTTCTCCCGTCGTAATGCGCGCACAGCTTGTCCACCATGGAATGAAACCCTTTCGGGTCCTTCAGTAGCGTCGTAATGTCATAAAACAAAATCCCCGGCTTCGGATAATCCGGAATTTCGCGAATCAGCTTCTTCAGTTCGTCCATCGTCGCCCCTTTTAATTGCGGTCATACATCATAAGAATCGCGTTCAATCGAAAAGCCGCTCTCGAATTTCGATTGAATCGGCACGTCTTCTTCCGTCACATCTGAAACCACCGCCGAGCGTGGTCCGCGCTGAAGTTCCTTACGCATAGCCGCAAGCTTTGTCGGCGTGCCGATGGCGTAAATTTCCACGCGCCCATCGCGCAAATTCTTGGCGTACCCGTTGATCCCCAACTGTCGGGCCATGCGGCTAGCGAAGTAACGAAATCCCACTCCCTGTACCGTTCCACTCACGCGATACAGTCTGGCCTGAAGCGTTTCGTTACCTTGATGAACAGAGTCGTCTGACATTTTGCAAGCGAGTGATTTTATCAGACGCGCCGCCACTACCTGCTTCAAAAAAACAGCAATTGTTGACCGGCCCCATTCACCGCGCCATAACAGGGTTGTGATATCGTCCTAATTACGTGGTTTTTGCGCGGGCACTCAAACCTGATCCAGCCGGCCCGCATCTAAGATTCGGAAGACGCAAAAGTGAAATTACTTCTCTCATTCATCTTTCTGACGATACTGCTGGCGCTCGCCGCGAGTGCCTTCGCGCAAAACACCGGCCCCATGGCGCCTCCGCCGAAATTCGAAGTAAAGCGCATCCCCACCGAACCGCATCCCGGTCCCCCACCCGTCCCCGTTGATGTCATCATCCAGAAATTTTCTGCCAACGAAGACGTCATGAAACAAAAGTTCGACACCTACGACTTCACCCAAACCGTTCGCATCGACGAACTTGCCGACCCCGGCGGAAGATTCAGCGTGACGGGTGAGGTTTACACGCGCCCCGACGGCCAACACTACATGCGCGTCGAGAAGCAGCCGGAATCCAATCTGAAAGTGGAAATGTACACTCTCGAAGACGTCCGCACGATTTCCAGCTTGCCCCTCTTCCTTCTCACCTCGCAGGAAATTGCAAATTACAATTTCAAATATGTTGGCCAGGAAAAACTCGACCAGCTCACCACTTATATTTTCCAGGTCAAGCCGAAAGTGTTGAGCCGCAAACGCCGCTTTTTTGAAGGCGTAATCTGGGTGGACGACCAGGATTTCGCCATCGTCAAATCCTACGGCAAACTCGTCAGCGAACTTTCCGGCAACGGAACCGCTTTGCCTTTCACCATGTTCGAAACCTACCGCGAGAATTTCCAGGGAAAATACTGGCTGCCAACTTACACGAGCTCCGATGACGTTATCAAAGACCCGGACGGCCAGGAAGTTCCCGTGCGCCTCGTGATTCGCGCCACCAACTTTAAAGCTCACGACTCAGAGGCCAGCCCGACCACAAGTCCGTCAGCCGCACCGCCCTCTTCCGCCCAGCCGAAGTCCTCCACTCCGAACTAGCCCGCCGAAAATCAGATCAACCGCAACGCTACAAACTTCCGCGCAAAAATGCTAACGTGTCGCGGTCCCATTTTTTCTTTCGCAACGCAGCAACGCCCATGAATTTCACACCGATTCTCGAATTCGCGCTGTTGGCCCTCACCTCCGTATTTTTCCTCGTCGATCCTTTCACCGTTATTCCGTTATTCCTCGCCATCACCTCAGATTCGCCCGATTCCGAGCGCCGGCGAATAGCTCGGCGTGCTGCTTGGACCTGCGCCATCGTCCTTTGCTCCTTCGCTCTCGTCGGCAGTTTGATCTTCAAAATGTTCGGCATCACTTTGCCCGCATTTAAAATTGCCGGCGGCATCATTCTTATGCGCATTGGCCTCGACATGCTTCAAGCGCGCCAGTCCCCCACCAAGGTCAGCCCCGAAGAAACAGAAGAAAGCGCCACCAAAGACGACGCCAGCATTATCCCGCTAGGTATGCCGATGCTCGCCGGCCCCGGAGCGATTTCCACCGTGATGGTTCTTGTCGGCGAATCCCATTCCGTTTGGCAACACGGAATAATCTACGCGGCTATTCTTCTCACTGCTTTTGTTTCCTATCTGGTGCTGGCGGGAGCGAACCGTGTGCGCCGTTACCTGGGCGACACTGGAATTCGCATTATGACCCGTTTGATGGGATTGCTGCTGGTCGCGTTAGCAGTGCAGTTTGTCGCCAACGGCCTGATCGATTTCGGGCTGCTAAAGTTGCCAAGCCCGCCATTTTAGAAATCGGCCCCTGCGCTTAGAATTCTTCTTCCACTTTCTTCAATTTCGTAATTTTCAGCTTGATTCGGAAATCTCTAGACCGCAACTCAGCCACGATTGCCCGGCGTGTATCAGCTGGCAGCGTTTCCGGTTCCAGCACTCCAGCTTCATCGCGCGGAAAATGTTTCACAAAAAGCGCAGCCACATGTGCCGTTGCATATGAGATCGGAGTTGAAATCAATCCACGCTGTCGAATCTGAAAAAGGGATGGAAAACTTGCATCCCATCGCACTACTAACGGTTGTTCATCCTTCATGCCTCGCAACAATACCGCCGCCGCAAACCGCGCATTATAAAGAATCCCTCTGCGGATCAAAGCCGCCACGTTTCGGGGCGTCAGTGTCTTTGGAAATCTTTTGCGAACGATCCCTTGCGAACGGTTCAACCGCCCTTGCCGGAACCATCGGTACAACCGGTCAAAATCGTTTCCGCCAATCTTGGCATCCATTTCGCGGACCGGAATCGCGTAAGGCAGCATACAAACCTCGTCTTGCGCGGCTAGATAAACGGTCGTCTCACCAATCGGTGGAGGAAAACGAAATTTTTCGCGCTCGGCAAACCGTTTCGCGAGCACAAATTTCCCGTTGCGATAAATCCGTGGGCTCGAAATTGCCTCGTCGTAAGCCCCTTCCGGCGACCATGTAGAAACAGGATCCTTGCTTTCGGTGCTCTCGAACAGCCGCAGTTGAATCGATTCCACGGAATCCAGCAACTCCGACCCGCGCTTCGCCAAAAGATTCGTCAACCCTGGCGCCGCTCCAGTGCAAATCAGTGCTACGCGATTTTTTGCCGTGAAGCGCTTATTGAATCGTAATTGTTCCGGCTTGAACAAGTGGCGCGTCAGATGGCTGTTCAAATCTAGATAATGCGAGCGTAAGCGCAACGCAGCGCGAAGAATAATTTCATTGAACACCGCAGGAGAGGCATTGACCAGCAGATTGCAACCGCGTGCTGCGCGAACGATCGACCACAAATTTCGCGCATTCGTTTCCACAACTTCGATTTCGCTTTTCTTTCCTAGAAACTTTTTTGCGCGTTCCGGGTCGCGGTCTCCGCACCAGACGGTATGTCCCTGGCGCACCAGCAGATGGGCCAGCAGAGAGCCCGTGCCGCCCACGCCCAGAACGAATATACGCATCGGCTCGCAACTCTACCACATTCAACCATTCCTTCAATCGCAGGCGCGCGCGCCGAATTCGTAGCAGATACCTCTCTACGGCGCTATACTCGGGACTTATTCCTCGGCCGCCCCGGCGACCTTATGGAGTCCAGCATCATCTAAGCGGATCAATGTCGCTCCTCGACAAATTCGGCCGTCAAATCACCGACTTGCGCATTTCGGTCACCGACCGCTGCAATTTCCGCTGTGTGTATTGCCGCTCGGCAAATCCCGAAAATCACATGGCTGAGCACGCTCTTCTTGAATGGGACGAGTACGAACGCCTCGCGCGCATCCTCATCGGCATGGGCATCCGAAAAATTCGCGTGACTGGTGGCGAGCCCCTGGTCCGTCCTGGCGTCGAAGATTTTATCGCGCGCCTCAAAGCTCTCGGCGTGCAGGATCTTTCGATGACGACCAACGGTCACCTCCTCGCGGAACGCTGCGACCGATTGGTAGCTGCCGGTCTGGATCGCATCAACATCAGTCTGGATTCTCTCGACCGCGAAAAATTTGAGCAAATCACCCGCACGAAAACATTCGATCAGGTTCTGGAAGGAATCAGGGTCGCCCAGGCATCTCCGCTTCGTCCGGTAAAGGTAAATGCTGTTCTCGTTCGCGGAATTAATGACGGCGAAGTGGAAGCCTTTGCGGAATTTGCCCGCGAGCACGACATCATCATGCGCTTCATCGAATTCATGCCGCTCGATGCCGACCGCTCCTGGACCCGCGATCAGGTGGTCACCGCAGCGGAAATTCATCGGCGTATCTCAGCGCGATGGCCTCTACTACCCGTAATTCACGAACGCAGCGAGACCGCGCGCAAATATAGATTCGCCGATGGCGGCGGAGAAATCGGCCTCATCGCTCCGGTGTCGCAGCCTTTCTGTGGCCATTGCTCGCGCATTCGCCTCACTGCCGACGGAAAACTTCGTACCTGTCTTTTCAGCAAGGAAGATCACGACCTGAAATTTATGTTGCGCGGCGGAGCTACTGATCGCGAAATCGGCGATGTGATTGTCGCTGTTGTCCATAAGAAAGAGAAAGGACACCGGATCAACGAGGCCGATTTCATTCCGCCCTCGCGTACCATGGTTTTTATAGGCGGTTAGTCCCGGGCTTCGAACTCCGTTTGTGCCTTCGGCCTGACGGTCCTGCTGGAGAGGGAGGCCGCCGCGCCACCTTCTTCTGGTAAAATCACGAGAAAAGACAGGCAGTATTTTTCGTAAGAAAACCTTTGGGAGTCTGCTTAGATGTCGGATGGCGAAGCAAAGTACTTTTCACTCACCGAGGCCGAACGTTTGCGCACCCAGCTCGAACCCATCCTCATCGACGCCATGGAGTCGCGCCGTAAATTGGGTGAAGCCGAAGAAGAGTTGAACGCGCTCGCGGAACGAATCCAGCGCTCCGGCGGGTTGATGGTTTCCTACGAAAGGGCTGCGCGCACTCGTCTCGAACGAAATCGGTCCGAAGAAGCTGTCCGCTCTGCGCTCGAACAGATTCAGTCCACCGGCTGCGTGGTCAAAGATCTCGACGTCGGCTTGCTCGACTTTCCCGCGCGCATCAATAACCAGGACGTCTATCTCTGCTGGCGGCTCGGCGAAGACCGCATCCGTTTCTATCACGCCCAGGACGAGGGCTTTTCCGGACGCAAACCCATCGATCCACGCGACGCCGGCTATACCAGCCCGCTACAGTAAATCGCGAGACAAATCCTTTAAAGCCAAACAGGACCTAAACCTTGAACGACTGCACTGAAAATCGCCTTAAAGATTCCGCGAGCCCTTATCTCCGCTCCGCAGCGCACCAGCCTGTGGATTGGCACGAATGGGGTGAAGAAGCCTTTGCCCGCGCGCGTGCCGAAAACAAACCGATCCTCCTGGATATCGGCGCCGTCTGGTGCCACTGGTGCCACGTGATTGACCGCGAAAGTTACGAGAACCCCGAAATTGCGGCCATGATTAACAAACTATACATTCCCGTAAAAGTTGATCGCGACGAGCGTCCCGACGTCGATTCGCGGTATCAATCCGCCATCAGCGCAATCTCCGGCCAAGGTGGCTGGCCTCTCACTGCTTTCCTCACGCCGGAGGGCAAACCATTCTTCGGCGGCACGTATTTTCCACCGGAAGACGCCATGGGCCGCCCCGGTTTCAAACGCATTCTCGGCTCAATCGCGGAAGCTTTTAAAACGCGCCGCTCCGAAGTGGACACATCCGCAACGGCGCTCGAAGAAGCCGTCGCAAAATCAGAAGTTTTTCGCGCGGCACGCGGAGACTTTGACGCCGGAATTGTGGACGCCGTCCTCGAATCGACGCTACACCTTTTTGACGACGTTCACGGCGGTTTCGGACAGTTGCCTAAATTCCCGCACGCCAGCGCTGTCGACTTATTGCTCGAGCGTTACCAATCCACACACGACGCGCATCTCCTCCTCGTTGCCGACCGCACCTTGGAGGGCATGGCTCTTGGTGGCGTTTACGACCAGATCGGCGGCGGCTTCCACCGTTACTCCGTCGACGAGCGTTGGTGCGTTCCGCATTTCGAGAAAATGACTTACGACAATTCCGAGCTGCTCAAGAATTTTCTGCACGGTTATCAAGTTACTCACAAGCCGCTCTTCCGCGAAACCGCTGAAGGAATTATTTCCTGGGTGAACGAGGTTTTGTCAGACCAGAGCAAAGGTGGATTTTACGGCAGCCAGGATGCCGACCAGACTCTCGATGACGACGGTGATTACTTCACGTGGACGCAATCAGAAGTGCGCGCGGTGCTTTCGCCCGAAGAATCACGCGCCGTGGAGTTGTATTACGACGTCAACTCGCGCGGCGAAATGCACCATAACCGCGAAAAAAATGTCCTCTGGGTCGCCACCGGCATTGCCGATCTCGCCAAAAAGCTCGGCATCAGCGAATCGCAAGCTCAAAGTTTGATCGCGCAATCCAAAGAAAAGCTGCTCGCAACGCGCCGTCTGCGCCAACCCACGCCCGCAATCGACACCACAATTTATGTGGCCTGGAATGGCATGTTCGTATCCGCTTACCTCGAAGCCGCTCGCGTTCTTGGCCGCGAAGATTGCCGAAAATTCGCGCTGAAAACTCTGGATCGCCTGATTGCCGAAGCATGGGACGAATCGAAGGGTTTCCGCCATCGTGCCGGAGGTCCACATCTCGAAGGCTCGCTCGACGACCAGATTTTCACTGCTGCCGCGCTTCTCGATGCTTACGAAACCACGCTGGATCAGAAATATTTTGATCTCGCCGAGAAAACCATGCGCCTCGCCGTCGAACGTTTCGGTGATCCCGAAGGCGGCGGATTCTTCGACCGCGCCGAAGACGCTGCGCCCATGGGCGGCCTCGAAGTTCGCCGCAAACCAATCCAGGATTCACCGACACCTGCCGCAAATTCCGTGGCGGTCATCGTTCTTGACCGTCTCTATTCATTCACCGGCGAGAAACTCTACCGCGATTGGGCGGAGAAAACTCTGGAAGCCTTCATTGGCCTAATTCCGCAGTACGGACTATTCGCCGCGACCTACGGTCTGGCCGCGCTCTTGCATTCCCGACATCCAATTCAAGTAGTGGTGCTCGGCCCCGCGAACGATCCGAGAGCGACGGCACTGGAAAAAGTAGCCAACGAAATTTATCGCTTCGGAAAAGAAGTCTTGCGCGTCACCCCCGAAAATCTTGCCTCGGCGGCACTCGCTCCAGCACTCCGTGAGACCTTGCCTCATCTCGACGCAACGAAACCTCAGGTTTTAGTCTGCGTCGAAACAAGCTGCCATCGTCCGGTAACAACGCCCGCCGATCTAGCTTCGCTTCTCACCGAAACCGCGGGCGAGACGGGCGTAGCCACCACGCCTTAGGATTTTGATGTAGCGCCAGCTTGCCGGTGAGCTAGATTCATACGTAAGGCTAGCTCCGCTTGCGTGCCCAGTTCCAACGCCTCAAGTGCCTCGCGGTTCCTTGTCCAGCGCGGTTGCTGGGTGCCTAACCCAGTGCGATAATAGCCCTTTCCCGGCGAGCACAAATCGCTTCTCAGATGTACACGGAGGTTCATATGGCCATGCGGGATGCTTGGATTGAAAAGCGAGCAGCAGCGATGAATGGCGGCGTAAGGAATTTCTCGCAAATGTATTTTGCGCGCAAAGGCGTGGTCACCGAAGAAATGGAGTACGTCGCCAAACGCGAGAAGCTGAATCCCGAGCTCGTGCGCAGCGAAGTCGCGCGCGGCCGCGCCATCATTCCGGCCAACATCCATCACCGCAATCTCGAGCCCATGGGTATCGGCGTGGCATTCTTCTGCAAAATCAACGCCAACATCGGAAATTCCGCCACCACTTCGAACGTCAGCGAAGAACTCGAAAAGCTGCATCGCGCCGTGCACTATGGTTCCGACACGGTGATGGACCTCTCTACCGGCGGCGATATTCCCATGATTCGCAAAGCGATCATTGACGCGTCGCCCGTCCCCATCGGCACTGTGCCGATTTACGAAGCGTTGTCACGCGTTCGACGCGCAGAAGATTTGAATTTGAACGTGATGCTAGAAGTGATCGAAGAGCAAGCCGAACAAGGCGTGGATTACATGACCATTCACGCCGGTGTGTTGCGCGAATTCCTGCCGCTGGTGCGTAATCGCATCACCGGAATTGTCAGCCGTGGCGGTGCGTTGCTCGCGCAGTGGATGAGTTTTAACAAGAAGCAGAATTTCCTGTACGAGAATTTTGATGCCATCTGCAAAATCTTCCAAAAACACGACGTCAGTTTTTCACTGGGCGATGGCCTGCGCCCTGGTTGTCTTGCGGATGCCAGCGACGAAGCGCAATTTGCGGAATTGCGCGTTCTGGGCGAGCTCACCAAAAAAGCCTGGGAGTACGACGTGCAAGTGATGATTGAAGGCCCCGGCCACATTCCTCTGGACCAGATCGAGTTGCAGGTGAAAAAGGAAAACGAGCTGTGTTACGAAGCTCCGTTTTATACGCTGGGCCCGCTGGTCACCGACATCGCGCCCGGCTACGACCACATCACCAGCGCCATCGGCGCGGCCATGATCGGCTGGCACGGCGCATCGATGCTTTGCTACGTCACGCCGAAAGAACATTTGGGTTTGCCCAACGCGGACGACGTTCGCCAAGGTGTGATCGCCTACAAAATCGCAGCGCACGCCGCGGATGTGGCGCGCCATCGCCCCGGCGCACGTGACCGCGACGACGCACTCAGCTACGCGCGTTTTCTTTTCGACTGGAACAAACAGTTCGAACTTTCCCTGGACCCCGAAACCGCCCGCGCGATGCATGATGAGACGCTGGGGGATGATTTTTACAAGGAGGCGAAGTTCTGTTCGATGTGTGGACCGAAGTTCTGTTCGATGAATGCGACGCAGATCGCTGAGATCTATCAGGGGCTGGACCAGAAAGACCGCGAGCAGAAATTCGCGCAACTGCTCGAAAAGGTGCAACCCGAAGCGAAATCTACGACAGCTTCGTGAGCGGCGGGCAGAGCCCGTGCGAGGAAATTCGCGCAGCTGCTTGAGAAGGTGCAACCCGAAGCGAAATCTACGACAACTTCGTGAGCGGCGGGCGGATGCTACGGGAGCAGAAATTCGCGCAACTGCTTGAGAAGGTCCAAGCCCAGGAATTGAAACCGGCGCCGACACCTTGACCATGGAGCGAGGGCGACCACAGATACGAGCTTGCGGCGACTTCCTAAATCATCGAGAAGGACGGGCGTAGGCATCACGTTGATCCCTTGGAGTGAAAGAGATTCATTAGCGACGGAGGGATTGGTGGGGCGTTACGTTGGCGGGGGAGATGAAACAAATTGGGAGCGTGATGCGTAGATTAGAGTGGAAGGAGAAATGCGATGACATTTCTGGTTTTTGCAATGCTGATGTATTTCCTGCCGTCGATTATCGGGCACCGGAAGCGGGACTTTACCGGTATTTTCATTGTGAATCTTCTGTTTGGCTGGACGGTGATCGGATGGGTGATCGCGCTGGTGTGGGCGTGCGCGAGCGACGTCCGGCAGCCGGTGTTTGCGATGGCTGGGCCGGCGCGGTACTGCGGGCGGTGCGGAGCGATGATCGCGGGCGTGCATTTCTGTCCGAGCTGCGCGCGTCCGCTGTAGATCACACGATTAGCGAACCAACGATCAATCCGCGGCCAATTGCAGCGAGTTGGGCGCCCAAGAAATCTCTGATCGAGATGCAGGCATGCCGCGGTGGAATTCCCCACCCTTTGCCGAAAAACGCAAAGGATGGGGCACCCCAAAAAGCGAAAATTGCAATTCCTGAGCTGCGCGCGGCCGCTGTAAGTCTTACGGCTCGGTCAGGTGAGACCTTCGCATGCGGCGGTGGAATTCCCCACCCTTTGCTGAGAAGCGCAAAGGATGGGGCACCCGTAAAAACGAGAATTTTTCGGTCGTGGGATGGAAGAGTGCGGAGGGGTGTGTTGATGACGAGTCCGGGAGCGGGCGAGACGCTGCGGGAGGAGTTCAATCGCTGGGCGGAATCGGGCAAGGGCGAGTCGATGGAGCACGACCACTGGCCCATCGCCAAGCCTACGCTGGGGTTGATGCAGATCGAGCCCACGGACAATATCCTGGATGTAGGCTGCGGCTCGGGGTGGCTGTCGCGGATTCTGGCTAAGCGCGTTCCGGAAGGGCGCGTGGTGGGAATGGACATTTCGGACGAGATGATTCACCACGCGCGGCGCGACAGCGTGGACACCACGAATCTGGTTTTTGTGGTGGGCGAAGTGAACGAAATTCCGTGGGAAGCGAACTTTTTTACGCGCGCGATTTCGGTGGAGTCGTCCTACTACTGGCCGGACCCGGCCAAGGGCATCCGCGAAATTTATCGTGTGCTGCAGGAAGGCGGCTCGGCCTGGATTCTGATCAACTATTATCGCGACAATCCGTACAGCCATCAGTGGGGTGAAAAGCTAGCCGTCCCCACGCATCTGCTTTCCGCCGAAGAATGGAAGAAAATGTTTCGCGATGCTGGTTTTGCGGACGTAAACCATCGCCTGCTCCCCGATCCCACGCCTGCTCCGGACGTTTACACTGGCCGCTGGTTCCGCGACGCCGAAGAACTGGCCGCATTTCGCGCCATCGGCGCGCTCTTGGTATACGGAAGAAAATAACTGCTGACTTAGCGTGTCTGCAGATAACACCGGCTCAGTTGATAAGCAGTCGGCACGCTAACCTCGCAAAGTCTATGCCGCGCTGACGAGAATCAGAGTATCTAGATATCGCTCGTCCGATTTGTTCTAGTTCAACCAAGTCTTCAGGAAAGCATCTTCCAGCTTAAATCCACCTCCGTACTCTTCCGTCCACAGCCTTCCGGTTTTTGAAATAGCGCGCTAGCGTCGCTGATACCGGTGATTGCAGCGTAAGTACGGAATTAAGAATCGAAGGAGAGGGTGGAGAAGAAAAAAGAGCCGGCAAGCTGGGACTGTCAGGCGAATTCTGGCAGCGCGAATACTATGCTCATTTAGTGGAAGAAGATTTTTATCGGATCGCGGTTATATTGCGGATTCCTGAGAAGTCGCGTTTGCGAGATTGGCGTTCTGGGATTATCCGGCGAATTCTGGCAGCGGAATACTATGATCATTTAGTTCGGAGCGAAGAAGAATTCTATCGGATCGTCGGTTATATCCTGCGGAATCCAGAGAAGGCGGGTTTGCGAGATTGGCGTTGGGTGGGAACGAGGCTGGAGCGGTAAAGGAAAAAGAGCCGGCAAGATGCCGAGCGCTACGAAAACCTGCGATCGCGCAAGATGCGACGCGGTCGTCCCGTCAAAAGCTGGCGGTCCTAGCATGACTCGTACTAGCGTTGCTGATAGTTGTTAGTCGTTGGGTGGGAACGAGTCCGGAGCGGTAAAAGAAAAAGAGCCGGCAAGATGCCGGCGTTACGAAAACCTGCAATCGGCGGCATGCTAGCGGCGGTCATGACTGATGATTGCGGGGTGAGAATCGCAGCCAAGTTGATAGCGCGGCGGAGTGTTACTGGGGCGGGGTGGCGTCTTTGATTTCGTGGACGATTTCGCGGGCGCGGGCTTCGTCGCTGGGCATTACGAAGACTTTTTGCGAGCCGTCTTCCAGGGCGTCTGTGCGGGAATAGATGTTGTTCTCACGCAGGGAGGCTTCGATCATCTCGGTAATGTCATCGCTGTTTTCGGATGAGACTTCGACAGTGGCGTCTTCGGGATTCCAATTGTCGGGGTCCCAATCGTTGTGATCCAAGTCGGGAGCGGTGACTGCGTCATCTTCGGCAGGTAGCTCCATGGCGGCTTGTTCTTCGTCTTGATCTGCGGAGGCCTTACCAATTATTTCCTCGGCTCGGTCGTAGAAGGCCGGCGGCACTCCAATTCGGAAGCTTGAATCCAAGCGCTTGAAGATCAGGTGGTGGGCTTGTTTGACCTTGAAAGGGATTTGGGCTTCTTTTAATCGCTCGCAAATGGAAACGCATTCAGTTTCGTTCTCGCCAAGCCACACTTCCGTCAAACTGTCGTCAGGGAGATCGGTGGTCGAATCGTGGTTTGGTTCCGAGAGATTCTCTACCAAATCCACATCGCAATCGGCGCAGTGCGTAAATCCGGAGCGGTACTCGGCTTTGCACTGGGGACAAAACATAAGGGCGTTGAGTTTACTACAGAGTGAAAACGAAGCGTGGGGCGACAGGCAACTGGCTTTTAGAGTTCGTCCTTGGCTGCGGTGGTATCGGAGGGTGGCTTCGCGTGGTTGCGGAAGCGGAAGTAGGGGTTTAGCCAGCCTTCTTCGCGGACGTGTTCTTCGTCGATCTGCCTTCGCCACGCGCTTAGGAAACTTGAACGATTGAGATAGCCGACCAAGCGGGTTTTGTCGGCGCGGCTGACGACCGGCAGGCGTCCTACGTCGTGGTGCAACATGCGCAACAAGGCATCGTGGCCCAGCTCATCGGGATAGGCTACGATCAGCGGCCTTCCGTCGGCATTGAACACAGTTGTTTTTCCCGACGGATCTTTTTCCAAAGCCCGCAGCAAATCCTTGTGAGTGACGAGCCCGACCAGTTTGTTCTCCGCAGTGACAATCGGAATGCCTTGCGTGGCGTTGAATCCCGGAGCGCTCTTGGCAATTTTCTCCGCCAGCTCTCCGACCGTCATGTCAGGCAAGTATGGAAACTACATCGCAGCGCATAATCTCGCTCACTCGCACGGATTTCAGGACGTCTGTCTCATACTCGCCGGGCACGGCCATTCCGCGCTTGGCGAATTTTTGGGTCATGATGGAACTGGGAAGCAGGTAAAAAGCGACCCCGTCTGCAATGACGCAGACGAGCATCACCGGCAACAGCGCGTGAAAGTCCCGCGTGGTTTCAAATGCGCAAAACATAAAGGTGAAAGTGGCGCGCGACGAGGCTCCCAGCAGCGCTCCCATGGCGGCAATGGCAAAAGCGGCCGGCGAAAGGTGCGCGTTTGGCGCGATCCTATTTACAACGACTGCAAAAACATTTCCCAGCGCCGCGCTGATCATGAACATCGGCGCGAGCGTTCCGCCGGAGGTGCCTGAGCCCAGAGAAAGCAGGACAACGAATGACTTCAGAATCAGAACCAGCAGAACAATTTCGATGGTGAGCTTATTGTTTAGAATTCCGTCGATGGTGTCGTAACCCGAACCCAGCACGCGCGGGAAAAGATATCCAACAATACCCAAGCCCAGCGCTCCTACGGCAGGATGCAGAAAGCTGGGAATCTTCTTCATGTGATCGAAGAATTCTTCCAGCTTTTCCAGACAGCGCGAGAATCCCACAGCCGCCAAACCGCAAAGAAGTCCGAGGAGAATATAAAACGGCAAGGCCGGCAGAAAATTGTAGTCAACAACGCCGGTATTGAACATCGGGCCAGTGCCGAAGAGCAACCGGCGTATCGCAACGGCCATCGCGCTTGCGATCACGAGCGGTATGAACGAACGGGTGCGAAATTCGAAGAGAAGCAATTCCAGGCCGAGCAACACGCCGGTGATAGGCGCGTTGAAAGTGGCTGCGAGACCCGCTGCGCCGCCACAAGCCAGCATAACTTTTCGCTCTGCGGCGGTGGTGTTTAGAATTTGTCCAATCAACGAGCCGAAGGCGCCACCGGTTTGAATGATGGGGCCTTCAGCGCCGAAGGGGCCGCCCGTCCCGATGCCGATCGCGGCGGAGAGCGGCTTCAGAAATGCGACTTTTGCTTCGATACGGCTGCGCGAAACAAGGACTGCTTCCATCGCTTCCGGTATTCCGTGGCCACGAATTTTTTCCGAGCCGAATTTCGCGATCAGTCCAATCAGCAAGCCGCCTACCACTGGAATCAGAATCACCCAGGCGCCCAGAGGAGTCTGAAGAGGGCTGCGAAAATGGAAAGACCACTGATGGTAGAACGAGATGTTGGTGAAGAGGCCGATCAGATCGTATAAGGCAAACGCAATCAGGCCGGAAAGGCATCCGATTGCAGCGGCAATCACCGACACAAATGCCAATCGATAGCCGGCAAAAGGCGTCACCGGTACGTTTCGCTTCGTTGTTAAATCCGATCGATCCACGAATAGTTTCCTTTAGCTCAGACTAATTTATGCGCGACCGAGTTAGGTTCGCTCTCCTTAACGGCGCGAAGACTTTCGTCCATGTGTAATAACCGCATTCAACGCCTCGACCAACTTGGGGCCGGCTGAGCGTAGCTCGTCGCGATGTGATAACGACAGTTTTCTGAGCAATTCTTCGCCACGCCGCGTCAATTCGAGGATTACTTCGCGCCGGTCGAGTTGGCCGCGATATCGACGCACCAGATGCTTGGTTTCAAGACGGTCGGCCAATTCCACGGCGCTGTGATGGTGAATTTGGAGGCGCTCGGCCAGAAATCCAATGGTCGCGAGCTGTCCGACGGGAAGCGCCTTAATCGCAAGAAGAGCCTGGTGTTGATGCGGTTCGATGCCGGCCTTGCGCGCGGCGGCTTCGCTGAAATTCAGAAAGCGTCGAATTTCGTGGCGGAAATCTGCCAGCGCAAGGTAATCGCTTTGGCGTATGGAAGGCCTTGTGGTCATATCGAATATTATATCGTATTACGATGTACTTTGGAATGGCAACGGTGCGGGAATAGCGAGGAACATGCCTTGATGGAGGCGCGAGGTTCTCGCGCCGGTTAGGGCAGGGTCCACAGCACACAGGTCCTAGAGATTTTGGAAGTCGCGTGCTAGCGTGAAAAACAGGTCACTAAGTTGGTCAAATAGATTGACCGTAATTAGCTGGACATATTCCGGCCACTTCGTGGCCTCATCCCCAAGCTCGACTAGCCGTCGACTTGGGCGGCCCCGGAGAAGCGCTCGGAGGAGGGCGGCCCATGCAGGTCAAAAGCAAGGTTTGGGACCTGATAGCGCGGAGGGATCGTGTGCGGCGAGAGCGCGAAGCTCGTAACAGAGCGGCTGAAACGGCAGACGGCAATATTGCTGCCGTGCAGGACGGGACATCGTCAGCCAAGCTGGGCGGCCTGGTCGTAAAGAAGCGTTATGTAAGCGAGACGGGGAAGACTAGCCGGGCATTTCGCGCGTACGTGGATTTGATGGATACGGCGGACTGGCTGCGGCAAGAGATGAGCGGGCAATTGTGGAGGTGGGATTTGAGCCTGCTGCAGTTTCGTGTGCTGGAGACGTTGTATAACGAAGGGCCGCAGCATCAGCAAGAGTTGAGCAGAAAGTTCAGGTGCAGCAAGCAGAATGTTGCGTCGGTGCTGAAGCGTCTGAAAAAAAATGGCTGGATACGAAGGGAGAGTGCGAGTTTGCCGCGCACGTCGGAGACAAACTGGGTGAATCCCAAGGCGAAGAAGGAGAGGGCGGCGGGAGGACGGCGAGTCGTTAACGTGATGCTGTCGCCGGAGGGGCAGAGGATTTTCCCGGACACTTTCCGGAAACACTCCAAAGTGGTGAAAGCAAGAATGCGCGCGTTGGAAGGGCGCGAGCAACATACGTTGAGCCGGTTGTGTAAGAAGTTGCGCCAGGGGGATATTTTGAGATTTGTACAGGAGTTCAGGAGGTGCGACTGGGATGTGGCGACGGATCGAAAGTGGCGCGTGCGATAAAAGGCAAAGCGAGAAAGCAAAAGCAGGTCCCTCGACGGCCACATTCCGGCAGCTTCGCGGCCTCTTCCCCAGGCTCGACTTCTGATCTCCCGGGCTCGACTGACCGTCGACCCGGGAGCCCTACCCAGCGACCTGGGCGGCCCCGACGAAACGGCCTCGCTCGGGATGACAACTGAGATTGAAGTGGCGAGAGCGATGAGAAGTCGAGAATCGAGCATGTCCACTGTGACATCGAATACGTGCGCTAGACGTGGGATGGATTGCTGCGCGAACTGCACACGGGATTTGGAGCGCCCTGAGGGGCCAAAGATTTGTGATAGGGTAATTCGCGATAATTCGAGAGTTTAAAAGCAGGCAGCGCGAGGAGAAAGCTTTGGAACAGACGCAGAATAAGTGGGTCGACGACATGAAAGGTGTTCTGGAGACGTTGAACCAGGGGGTGATCATCAACGATGATCGCAAGCGAATCGTCTTCGCGAATCGACTTTTTCTGAAAATGATTGGCATACCCTCCGAAGAACTCCTGGGCACTACCATCACGGACTTGTACCCGCCTGAGGGCGCAGCGGCGCTGCAGAAACACATCGAAAGGAGGATGTTAGAAGGGCAGAGCCAGTACGAGTTCTACTTACCGAAAAGAGGCGGCGAAAAATTGCCAGTGCTGATCACCGCGCGGCAAATCGAAGACCCTGACGGGAAGGTGTTCGCGGTGGTTACGGCCACGGACATTACGGAGCAAAAGCGGGCGGAGAATGCGTTGCGCGAAGCCAATGCGCAGCTTGAGCAACGCCACCGGGAGATTGAAGAGGACTTATTGCTGGCGGCGCGTGTGCAGCAGAGTTTGGCACCGAGCGGATTGACTTGGGGCAAAGTTTCGGTTGAGACGTTTTATCAGCCAGTGCGAACGATTGGCGGAGATTTTGGACTCGTGGCGCCGCGCGGCAGCAACCTTAGCCTGATGGTTTGTGACGTCTCGGGGCATGGGATTGGGTCGGCGCTTGTCGCGAATCGCATTTATTCGGAGACCATGTCGCAAATCGAGCGCGGCGCGGGATTGGGCGCGATGATGAAACACCTAAATACCTTTGTGAAAGGAAACCTGGGTAGCTCGGTGTTTTACTTCACTATGGTGGCGGCGCGGCTGAATTACGATGATCGCAGCCTGGAATTTGCCGGCGCGGGACATCCTCCGGCGATGATCATTCAGCCGGGCAAGACAGCGCGGCTTCTTGAATCGCGCAGCGCGGTGCTGGGGTTGCTCGATGATGCGGTTGATAACGAAGCGGCGAGCCAAATTCCCGTACAAGCCGGGGATCGCGTGGTGATTTACACCGACGGCTTTACGGAAACTTTCAACTTAAACAGCGACATGCTCGGCGTGGAGGGCTTCGCTGAAATTGTGCGGGAAACTTCGAAGCTGTCGTTGCCTGAAATGAAGCAGCAGATTCTGGAGCGAGTGGCGGCGTGGCGGCATGGGCCTGCTGCCGACGATATGTCGCTGGTTCTCATCGAAATTCCATAAGTCGCGATGCTCACGAGGCACGTCGACTGGGACGGCTGCGGTTTGACTGATCTGAGTGGCGCGGATATACTTCGCGTCTTTGCAGGGCGGATTGGTGAGGTAGAATAGCGGAATGGGAGTTCTCGATAACCGGTTTGAGCGCAGTTACGTCCTCTCCACTGTAGATTACGTCTTTAATTGGGCGCGCAAAAGCGCGATATGGCCGTTGACGTTTGGGCTGGCTTGTTGCGCGATCGAAATGATTGCGTCGACAACGTCGCGATTCGATATTGCGCGATTTGGGGCGGAAGTTTTCCGGCCTTCGCCGCGGCAAGCGGACCTGATGATTGTGGCGGGGACGGTAACGCTGAAAATGTCGCCGGTGCTGAAGCGTGTGTGGGACCAGATGCCGGAGCCTAAGTGGTGCATCTCGATGGGCGCATGTTCGAGCGTCGGCGGCCCGTTCAATGTGTACTCGGTGCTGCAGGGCGTTGACCGGATCGTGCCAGTGGATGTTTACGTGATTGGGTGTCCGCCGCGGCCGGAGGCGCTGTTCTACGCGCTGCTGAAGCTGCAGGACAAGATCGACCTGATGTCGCTGGCCAAGCGGCCCACGGAAGTGCGGTTGAAGCCCGAGATGGTTGAGGAATTCAAAAGCGGTGTGATGGTGGCACAGTCTCCGCAACCCCGGTAGACAAGAGGCTAATGAATGGCGTTTCTGCGTGTGACGAAAAAGGATGAAGTACCGCCCGGGACGATTCGCGAATTCCAAATTGATGGGAAGACGTTTGCGGTGTCGAATGTTGACGGTAAACTTTACGCCATCAATAACTTGTGCCTGCATCGCGGAGGGCCGCTGGGGCAGGGCGAGTTGAAAGGGAATGTGGTTACCTGTCCCTGGCACGGCTGGCAATATGACGTGACCACCGGCAAGCTGGTGACGAATTCGGCGGTGGGATGCGAGACTTATGCGGTGGAAATTCGAGGGGATGATATCTTCGTAGATGTAGGATAACGCTGGACTTAGCTGTCGTTACCTGGTGCGATTCAAGCCATAGCTTTACTAGTTCTGCCTTTCCCGCCAAAATTCCGGCAACAAAGTTGCTCATTTTGCAATCCTTTCCGTGTATAGTGCGCGCGACACTTTTTGACGGATGACGCAACCTCCCTCCAAACCAAAACGTTGGCTGCTGGCTGTCGACCCTCGCGTATATCACTGGGATACCCTCTTCGTGAAGGGCAAGGAAATGTGGCGGCATGCCGGAAACCGTCCCGATGCTCTGCGGCAACTGAAGCAGGTGCAACGAGGCGACCGAGCACTTTGCTATCACGGCAAAGCGGAACATGCGGTGTACGCACTGGCGGAAGTGAGCCGTGATCCCTATCCCGATCCGCACGATCACGACTCCAAGAAAATGGTGATGGATTTGCGCGCGATCGAGCGGCTGCCTCGTCAAGTGACACTGGCTGAGCTGCGCGAAAATAAATTGCTGCGCAAAATAAAATTTCTGAAGAACACGCGGCTTTCGATATGTCCGCTTACGGACGAAGAATATTCTGAAATTCTGCGCATGGCCGGGATCGTGGCATCGCCCGGCATTCCTTTGCCCTGACGTTCAGCAGCGCAATCTCAAATTTTCTAAATTTGATTTTATGTTTCGCGAGGAGGGTGCGTGGACCGCCGCGTTTTCGTCCGGCCTGCTCCAGCATAGAATGGAAATATGCCGGAACTTCCTGAAGTTGAGACAGTGGTGCGCGGGCTGCGTGCGGTTTTGCCCGGGAGGCGCATCCTGAATGTGCGGCTGGGCAAAACGGATTTCATCGACGATCCTGCGGAGCTGGAATTGCAGTTGCCTGGAAGCAAAGTTGTGGCGGTACGGCGCCACGGGAAATTTATCGTGGTGGAGCTCGAAGCGGCCAACGGAAGCAAACACGAATCATCACTTCTGATTCATCTGGGCATGACCGGGCAGATTGTTACCTGTCCCCCGGAAGTTCCGGTTGTGCCGCATACGCATGTTTTTCTCGGGCTGGATGATGGGCGCGAACTTCGCTACACGGACACCCGACGATTTGGGCGAATGGGGATGCTCGCGAGTACAGCGCATGAAAGCGTGCTGGGCAAACTGGGGCTTGATCCGTTGGAAATGACGGAGGAGGAATTTCGGACGAGGATTCGTGCACGGCGCGCGCACATCAAAGCGTTACTGCTGGATCAGAGCGTGCTGCGAGGTATGGGCAATATTTATACGGACGAGAGTTTGTGGCGCGCGCGAATACATCCCAGGCGGCTCGGTGCAAATTTAAGCGATGACGAAGTACACAGGCTTTACGGCGTGGTGCAGCGTGTATTGAACGAAGCGATACGGCTGGGCGGGTCGTCGATTTCGGATTATGTGGATGCCGAAGGACAGCCTGGAGAATTTCAGATCCGGCATCGCGCTTACGGACGCGAAGGGAAGAAGTGTTCGCGCTGCGGTAAGAAGATTCGGCGAATTATCGTAGCCGGGCGGAGCAGTTACTTTTGTCCGTTCTGCCAGCGCGCACCTCGAACACATGTGGCGAAACCGAGAGCGAACCAGCATCGTCAACGGTCACGCGGCACAAAGAAATAGACCAACGCGGCCCCAGCCAGCGTGAAAATTCCCGCGTAGAAAAAACCTGCAGTTGGACTGACGCTCGACCATAGGACTCCCACAACGATGCTCGAGATCAGATCGCCAATACCATTCACAGTGGCAAGTACCCCGAACCCCGAACCGCGGACTTTTTGGGGAAGTAACTCGGCGGCCATCGACTTTTCCAGCGAAGCCTGCATCGCGCCGTGAATGCCAGCTAGCCCAAACAAAATGATGAGGACGGGGATGGTTGGTTTCACAAAAATGAAACCGGAGTAAGCAACCGCTCCGGTGAGATATCCGAGTGCCAGCAGATTGCGTTTTCCGATGCGGTCGCCGAGCGCGCCGGCGGGATAGGACGCAGCCGCGTTGACAATGTTATAGAAGGTGTAAAGAGCGACGGCCATGGTTGCGGCGTGTCCTGCGCCAAAACGCGGACTGAGAATCTGGCCGGCGCGGAGTATCAGGAGCGTCGGGCGCGAAATCTCCGATGCCGTGCGCAAAAACTCCGGCGAGAAAACGCCAGTAAGGTTTTGGCATTTCTCCAAAGCTGGAAGCGAAACTGGGAGCGCGATGTGACTCCGTGCCTTTCGCTGCGGGCACGAGCAAGGTAAAAGCCACGGCAGCGGCCACGCCGGGAATTACAGTTAATTTCAAAACGCCACGCGCGCCAATCAAGCCGATCAGAGCGGTGGCGCAAAGAGGGCCGAGCACGGCGCCGAGCGTGTCCATGGCGCGCTCGAACCCGAATGCACGGCCTTGCTGCTCGGGAGCTACGGCGTCAGAAAGAAGTGTGTCGCGCGAAGGACCGCGACTGCCGCGGCCCATCCAACCAAGTGCACGCATTAATAAAATTGCCGGCCAAGATTGCGCGAAGGCGTAAGCGAAGGTTGAGAGCCCGGTAGCCAGATAACCGACGATACCGGTGGGCTTGCGCCATTTGGGACGGTCGGCGATCCAACCGCCAGCGAGTTTTGCAAAACTGGAAAGACCGTCGGAGACGCCTTCGATCACGCCGAGCGCAAACGCGGGCGCTCCCAGGCTTGCGAGAAACGCCGGAAGAATTGAGGTGGCGGCTTCGTGTCCCCAGTCGGAGAAAAGACTGGCGAGGCCAATGCCCAGGACGCCGCGCGTGAGCCAACGCTTCGGCGATGAAGATTGATTCGCGCTGGAGCGGTCGCTCATGTTTGCGAAAAAGATCAGTAGGCGGCTTTATTGCGGAGTGTTGTAGAAGTTGAACTTTCTATCAGGGGCACCGTGACACTTACTATTCTTTAGGCCCAATTCGAGCGCTTTTCGCCGTCGAGCCAGATTACCGGCGCGGGCAAATTGTTGAAGGGCGAAGAGGCGAGAAGCTCAATCAACAAATTGTGAATGCGCAATTGAAATGCGCGGTCTTCGGAGCGAAAGCCATCGCGCGGGATTTCTTCCTGAATGGTGGGAACGCCGACGAGAAGCGAATAGCTGTTCATCCACCAGGCCAGCCAGGATTCGAGATGTGGCTGTCGGCCGAATTTGTTGACGAGGTAGCAATAGTTGTCGAGGACGGAGCGATCGGTAATTACAACAGGGGCGCGAAGCGATGCTTCCAATTCGGCTGCGATTTGCTGGTGCAAAATCCACAGCTGCCCGGCGAGAGTCGTCTCCGCATTCACAGGAAACGGGGATTGGCGCGCGACTTCGGTGACGAGCTCGACGTTATGGTGAGCTTTCTTCAGCAGCGAGCACACTTCGTACACGAGAGTGGTCTTGCCCACTCCGTGCGTGCCGATCAGTGCGACTTTCAAATCGCGGCCTCCGTTACGGGCCATTTCGTTCTAGCATATTTGCGAAGTTATGAAAACCGGGGTTGTAGCGCTCCGCGAGAAGGCGCGTCTAGTTAGCGTTGAACGGACTGCAGATTGTATTGGATTGGCTCAGCCCTTAGAATTTCATTTCTGCCGGCGGTGGTGAGAGAAAATTTATGCGAGCTGTGCTGCAAAGGGTGACTCATGCGCGGGTGTTGGTGGAAGGAACCGTGTCTGGTGAGATCGGGCCTGGGCTAGTGGTGCTGATTGCTGTGGGGCGCGACGACGGGACGGCGACTGCTACCTCGATGGCCGAGAAAATTGTGAACCTGAGAATTTTTAACGACGAGCAAGGAAAGATGAATCGGTCGGTGGTTGATACTGGAGGCGCGATTCTAGCCGTGTCGCAATTTACGCTATACGGCGATGCTCGTGGGCAGCGCAGACCGAGTTTCGTTCAAGCTGCGGCTCCGGAGGCGGGCAAGGCGATCTATGGGGAATTTGTTGCGGCGTTGCGCGAGCATGGCGTCCGCGTTGAGACCGGAGTATTTCAGGCTCACATGTCAGTCGAACTCACCAACGATGGACCTGTGACAATTCTTTTGGATTCCGACAAAACTTTCTGAGTTCAACTTTTCTCCACGAGATGGGTTCGCTTGTTTTCTCTGCAGCACTTGCGCGGACGATAGCCATGACTTACGCTTTTCAACGGAGATAGGGATGAGTGAAATCGACCGAATTCTGGACCAAATGGAGCGCGCCTATTCGGGCGAGGCGTGGCACGGTCCCGATCTAAAACAACTGCTCGACGGCGTCTCTGCTGAAGATGCTTCGAAACATCCGGTTGCCGGCGCGCATTCGATATGGGAGCTGGTGAACCATATTGCGGCGTGGAACGTAATCGTGCATCAAAAATCGAAGGGCGAGGCTCCCGAGGTGACCACGGAAATCGATTGGCCACCAGTTTGGGAGGCGAATGACGTTGCCTGGAAGCGCGCGCTGGAAAAGCTTGCCGAGAGTAGAACCCGTCTACGAAATTATGTGAAGGCCCTGCGCGACGATCAGCTGGATGAACCGATCGTGCGTGAAAATTATTCTCGATACGTGCTGCTGCATGGCTTGGTTCAGCACGATCTCTATCACGCCGGACAAATTGCCGTCTTGAAGAAGGCGCTTAGGTGACTGGCGCTGACAAAACGTCGGGTTTGGTCGCGCGCGATGCTGCTTTTGCGCGATTCGTGTGTAAAATTCGCGAAGCTCAGCCGCGAGATTACGCGCGTATTGCCGAACTATCCAGGCAGCTCGGCTACCCGTCTTCAACAGAAGAAATTGCCGCGCGTCTCGACGGTATGAAGAGTTCCAGCGATCATGCCGTTTTCGTAGCGCAGCTAGACGAGGAAGTCGCCGGATGGCTGGGAGTTTATGTTTGCCGCATGGTGGAAGCGGAGCCGCGAGCCGAGATCAGCGGCCTGGTGGTTGACGAGCGCTTTCGTTCGCAACGAATCGGCTGGCATCTTCTTGAACGCGCGGAGCGCTGGGCTGGTGAAAAAGGCTGCGGAGTGATTGGCCTGCGATCCAACGTAATCCGCGATCGCGCGCATGCGTTCTACGAACGGCACGGCTACAAGCACGAGAAAACGCAGAAGGCCTTTCGCAAGAGGCTGTGATCGTTCGAACTGCAGAAATGAGCCATGCCATTCAATCATGATGCTGTCGGCGAGGCCGTAATTGTGGTGGTGGCGGCATGTTGGATTGTATTTGGCGGCATATTCGTGCTCGGGAGAAGCCGCGCTGCCACTGCGGAAACGACGCGAGAGGGCAAATTCAGCGCGGGACTTTTGCTTCAGTGTCTCGGTTATGCGGTCTGTTTTGCACGGTATCGAGCTTACTTTTCTCCGCTTTTCCCGATGCCCAAGCAGGCCGAGGCGATTTTTGCCTTGGGTACCATGCTTATCGCAGTGGGTTCAATTTGGTTTTGCCTTGCAGCGGTCCAAACATTGGGGAAGCAGTGGGGCTTGGTTGCGCGTGTTGTGGATGGGCACGAGTTGATCACGAAGGGGCCCTACGGGATCGTGCGAAATCCTATCTATTTGGGGATGTTCGGACTGCTTGTTGCGACGGGTTTGGCCGTTAGCCGCTGGCACGCGCTAGTGGCCGGCGCGGTGCTTTTTCTCATTGGCACTGAGTTGCGTATCCGCAGCGAGGAAAAACTTTTGCGCCCGGCTTTTGGCGATAAATTTGATGAATACGCGCGGCGCGTTCCGGCTTTCTTTCCGCGAGTGTTTTAGATCGCGAGCGGCTCTGGCTAGGTTCGGGAAAAGATTGAAGGCTCACCGAACCCGTCGCCAAAGCGCGAACCCGATAGCGAGCGAAAGAAATCCGGGCGGAAGAGACCGCCCGGATCGGCTGTGCGCATGAAATAAATTAGACTTCGCCGATGCCGCCGCCCACGTTGAGTTCGATACCCGTCACGTAGGATGAATCTGACGAAGCGAGAAAAGCTACAGCTCCAGCAACTTCCTCTGGTTTTCCGATGCGTTTCAAGGGCGTCCCGGCGATGAATCCCTGGATCGCTTGATCGACTTGTTCTTTGGGCAAACCAACGCGATCGAAGATGGGCGTTTGGATTGGGCCAGGCGCGACTGCGTTCACGCGAATATTGCGGCCGGCAAGGTCCGCAGCCAGCCCACGAACAAATGAACGCATGGCGGCTTTCGTGGCGCCGTACGCCACGCCCACTGGATTACCCACGTGGCTCGCCACGCTTGTGTTGAGAATGACGGAGGCGCCGTCATTCAAGTGCGGAAGCGCTTTTTGAACGGTGAAGAAGGCACCCTTAGCGTTGATGTCAAAGAGTTCGTCGTACTGTGCTTCGGTGAAGCCGGCAAATGGAGCGAAGGTGGCAACACCGGCGTTGACGAAGAGCACGTCAATTTTTCCGAATTTTGCGACGACTGCGGAAAAAAGTTTGTCAATTTCGGGTAGTTTGGAGACATCGGCCTGAACGACGAGGGCTTCTTTGCCGAGAAGTTTCGAGGCTTCATCCAGGGTTTTTTGGCTGCGCCCGGAAATGGCTACGCGGGCGCCTTCCTTCTGGAGACGTTGCGCTGAGGCTAGTCCGATACCACTATTTCCGCCAGTAACAACGGCGACTTTTCCATTGAGACGACTCACGAGTTCCTCCTGTGAATTGGGCCACTACGATGATTAGATGACTCTCTGAGTGCTGGGATGCGGAAGTAAGAAAGTCTCAAGTCGCAGAAGGTAAGGAGTATTGGACGATTTTAGAAACCGCCACCGCCACCGCCACCGAAACCGCCGCCAGCTCCGCCTCCGCCACCGAAACCCGAACCGCCCGAACTGCGCGGAGAAGAAGCCATGGTAGTTCCCGCCTGCGTTGACATCATGTTCAAATCGTTGACCAGCAGATAGGGCATGAAGCCGCTGCCGTACGAGCCCTGATACCAAGTGGGCGGCTGCAGCGCGATGCCAGAGAACGCTTGCACCCATTTTTTCTCAACGTGTAACGCCATAGCGTAGGGCAAAAATTTCTCAAAAAGTTCAGGTCTCGTTTGCAGCCGATCGATTTGATCTTTCTGCGTGCGTCCGAGGAAATCTTCGAAGCCGAGAACTTTTTCGAGAGCGCGCTGGCCGGTGACCGTTCGCGCGGACATGAAATAGCCGAAAACGCAGATGATCAAGCCGGATGCGATTCCGGCAATAATCCAGGTGGGAGCGGCGATACCGGTGGCCCGGGCCAAGAAACCGTTCCCTGCCACCATTAAAAATCCGATAGCTATCCCAGCGCCGAAGTATCCCTGGCGAACAGAGTCTGGCCGATGCAAATAATAATTATCCGTCATGAGGGCTGAGAAAATGCTGTCGCGAATGCCGGGAAGTTCCGTATAGAAATGATTCTGCAAATCAGAAAGCTTCACATCCGGGCTTGCTCCGCTGTCGAACAGTGCGGCGAGCATGCGCGCCTCGTGAGGGCGAGCGTTAGCCCATTCCGCCGGAGGTTTTTTCAAATGGAAAATATATTCTTTGCTATGGCTCAGACCGAGCAAGTGGCTTTCGTCTTTCTGCTCGATGGTCAGGTAGCCTTTCACGGCTAGGTCGACCAGCGTCGCGGTGATGTCGCGCATGGCGGCTTCGTTATCAACAAGCGTGCCGCATTCGCCGGGAGTGAGTTTGTCGGGCGGCTCATACTGCACGGCGATTGCCTGGCGTTCGGGGCCGCGGCCGCGGGTCCACCAGAGCCAGAACATCAAAACGAAAACACCAACGGGAATCAGAAGCGGCGTATTGCTGCGAAGGAATTGGAAAAACCTGGTAGCGCCGCTCGGCGGGTGTACGAATCCTTTATCGAAACCGACGACGGCGGTGAGGCCCTGGTGAAATGACAGTGGACGCGTGGTGTGAATGTCGACGAAGTTATCGTGGACTTCCACAACGGCGTCTTGCGCGCGCGAATTTGTAGCGCCGGTGTAAGCGATTGCGTGAAGGCCGGTAACACCTGCGGGCAATGCGATGTGCGCGCTGGCGGATTCGATGGGAACTTCCCAATCGTTTCCGGTTACGTTCCAGTAAAGCTCGTCGTGATCTTCGAAAAAGCGGATGGCGTCGATTACGCGGTAATGAAGAACGACGGTGTGCGTCGAATCGTCCGCATCGGGAATATAAATCTTGAATTTGGTGTAGCGGCCTTCACGGCTCTGTTCGTATTTCAACGAATGGCCGTCACTGTCGTTCACGGTGATGTGGTCAATCAACAGCGAGTAATTCAGGCCTGCGTCATTGGTGTACTCGGTGGGAATCATGCGGTAGAGGCCGTGCCAATTCCCGCCGCTGAAATGCGCCTGGATGGTTTCGGTGACGTCGATAGTTCCGTCTTCGCTTACGATTACTTCATCTTCGAATTGTTGAATGACAAGCTGACGCAGGGCGGAAAAGGCTGATCCCGCAGAGAGAAACACCGCCAGGCAAATTGCGAGTAGTCCAATCGATTTGCGCGCGTATTTCATTTTTGATGAGAGTTACGACACGCGCTAGGTGGTTGCGCTTCCGAAGCTTACTTTCGGCACTTCGCGTTCGGCTGGCGTGCCGATCTCGAAAAATTCGCGCGGCTTAAAATTGAACATGCCCGCGATTATGTTCGAAGGAAACTGCGCGATTTTCGTGTTGAAGTCGCGTACCACCGCGTTGTAATAGCGGCGTGCGTTTTGAACGCTGTCTTCAATCTGATTCAGCGTGTTTTGAAGCTGGGTGAACGATTCCACGGCGCGCAATTGAGGATAGGCTTCGGCCAATGCGAACACCTGGCGCAGAGCAGAGGTGAGCGCACCTTCAGCTTCTGCTTTCGCGGCGGGACCTTGCGTGCTCATCGCGCGATTGCGTGCTTCCACCACACCTTGCAGCGTGCCTTGCTCGTGCGCGGCGTAGCCCTTTACGGTTTCGACCAGGTTGGGAATCAAATCGTAGCGGCGTTTGAGTTGAACGTCGATATCGGACCACGCGTTGTCGCACTGAACTTTGAGGCTGACCAGGCCGTTATACATGCTGATGACGAAAATCACGGCCAGGACGACGACCGCCAAGAGTATCCAGATCACGTGCCCTCCCGAGATGGCTAAATAAGCCTTCCCTGCGAGAAGCATACGGTGGACGGCACTGTGTGTAAAGAGAGGTGCTTTGCTGTGGTGCGATTTGTGAAGGGCCGAGCTATTCGTTTAGTACGTGGCGTTTGCGGAGCGGGAAAAGAAAAAGAGCCGGCAAGATGCCGGCGCTACGAAAAACAGAATATAAAGCATGCAATTGCGGGTGACGTTATGAAGATTATTTCGGCGGAATGAGGGAGGGGTCTATACGCTTGGCTTCCTGGAATTCTTTGTCGGCGGCTTTCTGGTCGTTAAGGCGGAGGAGAGCCATTCCTAGATTGTAATGCGCGTGAGCCAGATTCGGGTTCAAGCGGATGGCATCCCGGTAGTTGTCTGCAGCGGGGCGATATTGCCCTTTGTTGAAGTAAACATTGCCTAGATTGAAGCTCGCGTCGGCGTTATCGGGCTGCACCTCTTTTAGTTTTACGAAGGATATTTCTGCGGCAGTCAAATCTCCCGCCTGCATTTGCGCGATTCCCAGACCTTGCAGCGCGATGGTGAAATCGGGCTGAAGCTCGAGCACCTTGCGAAATAAAGGCTCTGCTTTCGCCGGTTCCTTTAAAGCTAGATAGGCGTTGCCCAAATTATATAGTCCGTGCGGATCATCTGGCTTAATCGCCAAGCCTTTCTGATAAGTCTCTACTGAAGCAGAAAGATTGCCCGCGTCCTGATAGGCACGTGCGAGATTGAAAGCGGTTTCGGCCTGGTCGGGCTGCAAGGCCAAACTTTTTTCGAGCGCTGCGATTGCTTCCTGCAGCTTTCCTTGCATGTATAGCAAATGACCAAGTTGGAAGAACGCGTGCGCGTCGTTGGGCCGAGCCGCTACGATTTCGCGGTACTCAGCGATGGCGTCCTCCGTGCGCCCGGCGCCTTGCAATGCTGTGGCGAAGTTCATGCGTATGTCGGTTGCCTTGGGTTCGATCTTCAGAGCCTGCTGATAGATTTGAATCGCTTCGTCAAATTTCTTTTCCGTATCGAGGGCGCTGGCGAGGTTGTTCATCGCGTCAACATAGCGGGGTTGTAGCTTGAGTGCGGTGCGGTAAGCCGCAATAGCTTCGTCGGTTTTGCCCGCGGCAACGAGCGCCGCGCCCATTCCGTTGTAAGCCTGCGGAAAATTGGAGTGAAATGAAATGGCTAGTTGATATGCGGCAACCGATTCCGCGTATTTTCGTTCGTGATAAAGCGCGAGACCGCGATTACTCTCGGTGACGGCATCTTTTGGCTTGAGCGCAAGCGCTTTATCGAGATCGGCGAGCGCTTCTGCGTCATTTCCCTTCGCGTCGAGCGCCAGCCCGAGATTGCTCAGAGCTTCTGCAAAGTCCGGCCGCAGGACTAGCGCCTGCCGATATTGCGCGATGGCCTCATCCACCTTCCCTTGCTTGAATAATTGGAGGCCACGGTTGTTCAGCGTGACGGCTTGAGCGGAGTTGCTACCAGGCGATTGGGCGTGCGTTGAGACATTTAGAATAGAAACAAGAATAAGAATGAGCAAAATGGTGTTCCAATTCGGGAATTCTTTCATTATGGCTCTCACAATTTCCGAGAATAGCACAATTGCAAATGCTGTTAGATGCATCAGCGTAGTATCGCTAGCGTCACGTACTCTTTTGAGTTACGCTGCACAACGCAAAGGGACTCCCCTCTCTGGTCCCCCTGCCTTCGAATGCTCTTCAAAACATTTAGCGCCGCAGTGTTCGGCATTGATGCCTATCTCGTGGAAGTGGAGGTGGACATCGGGCCGAGCTACCAGGGAAATTTTAACGTGGTCGGTCTGCCGGATATCGCGGTGAAAGAAAGCCGCGAGCGAATAAAGTCCGCGCTCAGAAATTGCGGATTTGATTTTCCGTCGAATCAGGCGGTCACTGTAAATCTTGCTCCGGCGGACATCCGAAAAGAGGGATCGGCGTTTGATCTGCCCATGGCGCTTGGCTTGGTCGGTTGCCAAGGTACTTTTTTTGGAAAGATGCTCGACACGCATGTTTTTCTGGGCGAACTTTCGCTTGATGGCAGCGTTCGGTCAGTGCGCGGCGCTCTTTCCGCGGCGTTGGCTGCGCGAGATCGGGGCATAAAGAACGTGGTGGTGCCGGAAGCGAATGCGCGGGAAGCGGCCGTGGTCGAAAATATTAAAGTGTTCGCGGTGAAATCTCTGCCGCAGGCCGTCGATATGGTCAATGCTCCGGAGTCTTTTCAGCCTATCGCGGTGGACACGTCGCAGATGCTGGCGGAAGCCAGCCAATACTCCGTGGACTTGAAGGATGTGCGCGGGCAGATGTCGGCGAAGCGCGCGCTGGAGGTTTCCTGCGCGGGTAGCCACAACATTCTCCTAATCGGTCCTCCTGGCGCGGGCAAAACCATGTTGGCAAAACGCATCCCGACGATCATGCCGCCGATGTCTTTGGAGGAAGCGATCGAGACCACGCGGATTCACAGCGTGGCAGGAGTGCTGGACGCTTCGCGGGGTTTGGTCGGCACGCGGCCTTTCCGGTCGCCGCACCATACGATCAGTGACGCAGGCCTGATCGGCGGCGGAGCGGTTCCACGGCCCGGAGAAGTATCGCTCGGCCATAACGGAATCGTTTTTCTGGACGAGTTGCCGGAATTTCAACGCAACGTCTTGGAAGTGATGCGCCAGCCGCTGGAAGAAGGCAGCGTGACGATAGCGCGTGCGGCGCTGTCGGTTACTTTTCCGTCGCGTTTTATGCTGGCCGCGGCGATGAATCCGTGCCCGTGTGGATTTTTCGGAGACACCACGCGCGAGTGCCACTGTTCTCCTACTCAAATCCAGCGCTACGTGTCGAAAATTTCCGGGCCGCTGCTTGACCGCATTGATATTCAGATTGAGGTTCCCGCGGTGAAATACAAGGAACTGCGCGGCAATGGAGAAATTGAAAGCTCCGCGTGCGTCAGCGAACGCGTTCTGCGCGCTCGGGAAATCCAGCTGGAGCGCTATCGAAGCGAGAAGAAGCTTTACGCTAACGCGCAGATTCCGCCAAGGCTCATCCGCAAGCACTGTGCCATTTCCAGCGAAGGAGAAAAGCTGCTGGAAACGGCGATTCAACGACTGGGCCTTTCGGCGCGTGCCCACGA
This sequence comes from uncultured Acidobacteriota bacterium, assembly GCA_963838475.1. GTDB lineage: Bacteria > Acidobacteriota > Terriglobia > Acidiferrales > UBA7541 > Palsa-295. Next base: position 506,619 of record CAWIRJ010000001.1, on the reverse strand, counting down.
TCGCATCCTGAAAGTTTCGCGCACGATCGCAGACCTTGAGGGCGCGCCTGGCATCCAGCCCAAGCATTTGAGCGAAGCCATCCAGTACCGCACGCTCGACCGCACTTACTGGGCTTGAGCTGTTCGGGAGCCAGACAAGAAGCTCCGGTACCGGGAGTGGATTGACTTGTGCTCTGGCGCTGTGATACCCATACACGCGTCTTTTCAATAAGGACTTCCCTCGAATCTAGGAATGACGGCCAGAACCCATCGGATCGAGGTCACGCTGGAGACGCTGCTGGAAAGCGTGGACCTCGCAGAAAGTATCTGCATGCGTATTGCTGAAGCGTCCGGCTTCAGCGAGGAAGAACTGCATAAAATCGGCATGGCTGTGCGCGAAGGAGTGATCAACGCGTACAACTACGGCAACCAGCAGGATCGGCGGAAGAAAATTCTGATGACGGTGGAACTCGACCCTGAAAATATGACTGTGCGCGTGCTGGATCAGGGCAAAGGTTTCGAGTTGCACGAAATACCGGATCCGCTAGAAGAGGAAAATTTGCTGCGGACTTCGGGCCGCGGTCTTTTTCTGATGAAAGCTTTCATGGATCAATTCGACGTACATACGGCACCCGGCGGCGGCGCCGAACTCGTAATGGTTAAAAAACTCCCGCAAAAAGTTTCCAACAACGGTACCCACCAACCGGAGTAGAATTAGCAAGAGGCACTTCCGTGGCTATTCAGGCGACCTGCAGACAAATCAATGATGTTGCGATCGTGGACTTCAGCGGCAAGATCACCTTGGGGGATGGCAGCGCGCTATTGCGGAAAACCATCCGCGAGCTGGTCGAAAACGGCCAGAAGAAAATCATTATCAGCTTGTACGACGTGGATTACATCGACAGCTCAGGGATCGGCGAGCTGGTGAGCGCTTTCACTACGGTACGAAATGCAAAAGGCGAGTTGAAGCTGCTTCACCTAACCAAGCGCGTGCACGACATTTTGCAAATCACGAGGCTCTTTACGGTTTTCGACGTGCAGTCCGACGAAGAAGTCGCGATCCGCGCTTTCCGCTAATCAGCCAACTCTTCCGTGCGTCAGTCGGCGGGGACCATGCAAAATCGATTCGTTTCCCCAGCAGTCTCAATGCCGTTTTAGCTGGGGGGATCTTTCTGCCGCGTGTTCTTAACGCCTGTCACAATTCCCATGCCAGCAGAATGACGGCGCCGACAGCGATCCAGTGCGCCGGAATGTGCATCAGGTAAGCGGCCTAGATCAGACCCGCGACCACGATGGCGAAACCAGCCGCGTAGAGTCCGAATGACATCGCAAGGCTCCTTATTCGAGCGGATGCGTGATTTTTCAGCGACGCAGGTTTTCGACGTTACCTTTGCAAGCCGGATGCCCGCAAAGACACTCGAGATCGGGAGTTTTCTCCATAGCTTCGCATTCCGTGCTGCAATAGCTTCCTTTTGTAACGATGCAGGAACAAACCGGATGTGCGCACTTCTTGCCGTCGGCCATAAGTTTATCTCCTTGGTTCGCGCTTAGCGGCAAACCACGCCAATCTTAGCCTCTACAGACCCACCTTGGCACGCAATTAAGATTAAGAAAGGAGCCTGCGAGACGCATAGTGGGCATTTTAGTTCGGCGCAGGCCTTGTGATACCATGTCTGTTTAACCCTCCTTCAGGAGAAGCAATTGGCGCAACGGCTTACCCGTAAAGAATTGAAAACGGACGAAGTGCGCGAAACGCTGGTACATGGCGCAGACTTCGTTTTCGGGCATCAGGCGATTACGTTTTTACTCGTGATCATAGGCGTAGTCGTCGCCCTGGGCATTTTCGGCTGGAAGACCTATGCCGAGCGCCAAACAGTGAAAGCGGCGGCGGCGTATGACGACGCCATGAAAGTGTTTGATGCGCGCGTCCGTTCGCCACTGGAGCCGCAGCAGCCGGGCGAATTGACGTACACAGACGAGAAGAACAAATATACGGAATCGGCTCGAAAATTTGAGGATGTTGCGAAGAAGTACCCACGTACGCGCCCTGGCCAGCTCGCCAGCTATTATGAGGCGATCAGCCAGGAACGCCTGAACAACAACGACGCAGCTAAGAAATTATTGCAGAACCTCGCTGATTCGGGCGACGAAGATTTTGCCGCCATGGCGCGCTTTGAACTCGCGCAGTTGGACGACCGGCTAGGCCAAGGCGACGAAGCGGTGAATCTTTACAAGAAGTTGATTGCCAAGCCTGCCGTGTTGGTGCCTAAACCGGTGGTGATGCTCGCACTGGCGCAGCATTACACGGCTAGCAATCCGGCGGAAGCTTCGAAATTGTTCGCACAGATTAAATCGGAATATCCCGACACACCCATGGCCGAGCAAGCAGACCAGGAGCTTTCCCTCCTGCCCGGCAAAATCTAGGGATCTAGTATGACGCCGGCGCCGCTGGCAGCTTATGCGATGGAGGTGCGGCGTTCTCGCGGGCGTCGCCATGCCGAAGCACCGCATCGCTATCGTGGGGATTATGCGCGCGACCGGGATCGCGTAATCCACTCACGCGCGTTTCGCCGCCTGGAAGCCAAGACGCAAGTTTTCACCACGCGTTACTCCGACCACTTTCGCAATCGGTTGACCCACACAATAGAAGTGGCGCAGGTTGCGCGAACCGTTTCCGGCGCGCTGGGGTTGAATACCGACCTTACCGAAGCGCTTGCCCTGGTTCACGACATTGGGCATCCGCCCTTTGGGCACGCGGGTGAAAAGCAACTGGATTTGCGTATGCGCGAGCACGGCGACCACTTTGACCATAATCTGCACGCGCTTCGTATCGTGGAACAATTCGAGCAACGCTACTTGGACTTTCCCGGGCTGAATCTCACCTTCGAGGTGCGCGAAGGCATTGTGAAACATTCGCGGAATTATTCTGCCGGTGAATTTCCGTCGTTAGCTGAATACCGGCTGGACGAGCGGCCCACTCTGGAAGCACAACTCATCGATCTGGTGGATGAAATTGCGTACAACACCGCGGATCTGGATGATGGGTTTGAATCGCGGCTTTTCGACTTCGACCTGTTGCGCGCGGAAGTTCCCATGTTCGACGAAGCCTACGCTGAAATCGATCGCCGCTACCCGCACGGGCGCCGCAAATTGAAATTTAACGAGGCGCTAAAGCAGATTCTGAATCAACTGGTGACAGATTTGATCGAGAACACCGCTGCTGAAGTTCAGGAAAGCGGAGCAAAGAATTCCGAAGATATCCGCCACTTGCCTAAGCGCGTCGCTGCCTTTTCGCCGGAAATTGCCGAGAAAAATGCTGCGTTGAAACGCTTCTTGTACGGCCATCTTTACTCGCATCCGGCAATTGCCGAGGACCGCGACCGCTCCGTGGCCTCTCTGGACGCCCTTTTTCTCTTCTTCTTGGACCACCCGGAACGGTTGCCGAAGCAATATGCGGAATTGGCCGAAAACGAGCCGCGCCATCGCGTGATATGCGACTACATTGCGGGCATGACCGACCATTTTCTCCTCCGTCAATGCAACGAGCTGCTCGGCCTTTCAGCAGCCCATTCGAGCTAGCAGCCTGCCAGGGCCATTCCGCATCTAAACCAGTCTAAGAAAGACATTGTCCATTTGGTGTCAGTCGGTATTGTTCTCAAAGTGGGTTCCTTGACATCGCTGGCACTGGTCATATAATTAACTTTACTAACGCGGAGAACCCAATGTTTCTGGACGTAAAAGAACTTGCCGTCCGAAAAATCCGCATACGCAAGAGCTATATTCCCGGAACTCTCGACTTTCATTCCGGCGAGTTTCGCCAAGCGGAACCGCTGGAAGTGCGCGCGACAGCCGAGCTAACGGAAGGGCAAATCCGTGTGTATGGCAACCTGCATACGCGCGTGGAGATGGTGTGCGCGCGTTGCCTGGACACCGTGGTGGAAGAAATCAGCCGCGATTTTGACTTGTTTTACCGGCCCATGACTTCCATTGCGCACGATGAGGAAGTCCACCTGAACCTGGACGACACCGAGATAGCCTTCTTCGAAGGCGACGGCCTGTTTCTGGCCGACGTACTGGCCGAGCAGGTGAATCTGGCGCTTCCCATGAAGGTAATATGCCGCAGCGACTGCCGGGGCTTGTGTTCGCATTGCGGGGCGAATCTGAATAACGAAGAGTGCCGCTGCGAAAAGAACTCAGCCGACCCACGTCTTGCTCCGCTCGCCCGCCTGAAGCAGGACTGGTTCAAAAAGCAATAAAACGCTACACTATCCCTTTCCATTTCAGCTATACCAAGCCGCACACGGCTAATTTAGAGGAGCAGGAATGCCTAATCCAAAACGACGTCACTCCCATGCGCGCAAGAACAAGCGACGCGCCCACGACCATCTTCAAACGCTCTCGCTATCCGAGTGTCCGAATTGCCACGAGAAGAAACTGCCTCATCAGGCATGTCCTCATTGCGGGCAATACAAAGGCCGTGAAGTGATTGACACTTCGGCTAAGACAGCCTAAGTTTTCCTTCGATTCTTTCCGAATTCGCGCGATTGGAGCCCGTTGGTGCTCAGATGACCACCATTGCAATGGATGCTATGGGAGGCGACCATGCGCCTCGTGCGGAAGTGGAAGGCGCGATCCTGGCTGCGCGCGAGTTTGGTGTACGCATCGCATTGGTTGGCATGGAGGCCACGCTCAAGCAGGAACTGAGCCGCCACCGCGCGCGGCATCTTCCCATCGAAATTGTGGGCGCCACCGACGTGATCACCATGAGCGACTCGCCTTCGCAGGCTTTCCGCCGCAAGAAGGAAAGCTCCATGCACGTGGCGGCTCGCTTGGTTCGCGACGGCAAAGCCGAAGCGATGGTGAGCGCTGGGAATACCGGCGCTGCTATGACCGTCGCGCGGTTCGTCATCGGCACGCTTCCTTCTGTGGACCGTCCGGCGCTCGCGGCCGCCTTCCCCAACATGAAGGACAAAATCTCGGTGATCCTCGATGTGGGCGCTAACGTGGATTCAAAGCCCGAGCAGCTTCGCCAGTTCGCGGTAATGGGCGAGATTTACTTTCGCGCGATCTGGGGCGTGAAGCGTCCTCGCGTGGCTTTGCTCTCCATCGGCGAAGAAGAAATGAAAGGTAACGAGTTGACGCGCGAAGCATCCAACCTGCTGAAGCAATCATCACTGAATTTTGTGGGCAACGTGGAAGGGCGCGACGTGTTTCGCGGAAATGTTGATGTGATTGTTTGCGACGGCTTTATCGGGAACGTCGCGCTGAAAATCAGTGAAGGATTGGTGGAGCACGTTCAAGGCATGCTGAAAAAGGCCATTAAGAGCTCGCTTAAATCACAGATCGGTTACGCTCTTTCAAAGCAAGCTTTCGACGATTTCCGCAAGCGCACCGACTCTTCGGAAACCGGCGGAGCTCCGCTGCTGGGCGTGCGCGGGATCACCATCATTGCGCACGGTCGCTCGAATCCGAACGCCATCAAAAACGCCATACGCGTAGCCAGCGAACTTTGCCGCGCGCGCATCAACGAAAAGATCGACCAGGAGCTTTCCGCCGCCGCCGTCGCTGCTCGCGGCTGACCTCGGCGGAATTTCACTCGCATATGGGCAAACTTGCATTTCTATTTCCGGGGCAGGGCTCGCAATATTGCGGCATGGGCCGCGATCTAGCGGAAAACTTTCGCGGAATCCGCGCAAGTGTTCGAGGAAGCCAATGCCGCGCTGGGATTCTCCATGTCCGATATGTGTTACACAGCTTCGTTGGATGAGCTGAAGCAAACGGAAAATACGCAGCCTGCGATTCTGACGGTCTCTGTGGCAGCTTATCGCGCGCTTGAAAAACGAGGCATGAAGCCGGACTTTGTCGCGGGACATAGCTTGGGAGAATATTCCGCGCTGGTTGCTGCCGGCGGCTTGGATTTTTCCTCGGCGGTGAAATTGGTGCGCGCACGCGGCCGCTATATGCAGGAAGCAGTTCCGTCAGGTGAAGGCGCGATGGCTGCGATTCTGGGTCTCGCACCGGCGGAAGTAACGGAAATCTGCAAAAAAGCTGCTGACGGCGAAGTGGTTTCGCCTGCGAATTTGAATTCCCCGGAGCAGACCGTAATTTCCGGCAACGCGACAGCGGTGAAGCGCGCCGTGGAAATCGCGTCGCAAAGCGGCGCCAAGCGCGCTGTGATTCTTCCCGTCTCCGCACCCTTCCATTGCGCGCTGATGGCTCCGGCACAGAAACGCCTGGAACACGATCTGCGCGCCGCAAATTTCGGTCCGTTGAAAATTCCTCTAATCACGAATGTGGACGCCGAAGCTGTCACTAGCGGTGACGAAGAGCGCGAAGCGCTGATCCGCCAAGTAACCGCGCCGGTGCGCTGGCTGGATTCTGTCCACGAAATGATCGAGAGCGGCGTGACAATTTTCGTAGAGGTAGGGCCCGGAAAAGTTCTGTGCGGGCTGCTGAGGCAGATCGATCGCTCCGTCCGCTGCGTAAATGTGGAAGATGCCCCCAGCCTGCAGGCCGCCATCGACAAGATCGCGCAGTTACGCGCCGAATCCCCAGAAGCGTAGAATCAGCCGCTTCGACCGAGATTGATCTTCACAACCAGTACAACAAACTTGCGCGACCACAATGAATCGAGATTCTCAGAAGGTATTCGAAGCTATTTTGGGAAAGCCCTGCTGGGACGTTAAACCAGGGCAGGTTCTTTCGCTCGACAATGGAGTCTTGGAGAGCCACATCTTGAAGCTCGCGAGCCAATGACCACGAGAAAGGAGTAACCGCGAACAGTTAGGGAGCAATTGGCGCGCCGCCACGTTTGTGCCCGTGGTGAGTGGCACTTCTGGATTATGTATTGTGATTGGGAGGTGCGGTGCAAAGGTAAGCGCGTCGAGGATAGCTCGACAGAAACGAAGTTCGCCGCGCCGCCGATTGTCTTGACGGCCAGAAGCCGATTCGGTTTTCGATCTTGCCGCGCACGGCCCAATCAATTTTTGTTTTCGACCTCGGCGCGTCGGTTAAAGACCTCCCCGTACGACAAAGGCAGCGAACAATGGATGCTTTTCAGCCATCGAAGAAGGTCTCGTCCTTCGTGCCGATGGCCAATATAAGTACGAGCCGTCCGAAACGTCTTCCGACGAAGGAGACCTGGCGGCCTATCTAAGATATCGCGCGCTGCCGTGAAAAGAAGACCTGAATTATCGGACGCTAGGATGGCTGGTTCGTTCGCTAATCGCATCCGCCAGAAGTAGAGCAGCTCCACTCAAGATCAAGGTATCGAAGAAATAGTTGAGGCCATTGGCGATGCTCAGTGGTTCGGCAATAAGGATTGGGAGATAAACAAACAGCATCAGAAGCAGAATCATGATTCCCAGATAGGTGGCGGCCAAGCGCGCCTTCACATTTACGAGAATGCATGCCCCGGTCGCCACAAGAACCGCGCCCGAAAGATAGGCTCCAGAAGATGTGTCCGGGAATCCAGGTCGGCGTGATTCTGGCGAGCGGAATGCCGGGCACAATCGCGGGATACAAAATGTCCTCCACGCCAAAGACAATTGCTGGTATCCCCACGAAAAAGCGCCCGACAGTTACCAGCCATGGCGTACCGTCCGAAGGTGCCCTCTTCGACAGGCTTCCGGCCAACGCAAAAGCCCCGCCGCTGAAAGCGGTATCCCTCAGAGCGATCATCCAAAATAAACGAGCGCCGTGTTGTCCCACAATGTTGGGTATATGTATCAAAACCACGAAGAGCAGGAGCATGCTCCCCAAAAGTGTGGCCGCCAACCGCGCATGTCTGTTAAGGACGATGCTCAGCGCCGCCGCAATCAGGGCAACGCCCACCAGATAGGTCCAAAATAAATGCGCCGGCATCCAGGATGGAACCACTTGCGCGATGTCCGACGCGTCAACCAGATGCTCCGTGCCGAACACGCCCATCGGGATGGCAAAGAACAAACGTCCGAACGGCAAAATCTTGTCGAGACCGTGTTTTTGCGGCAGCTCGTTCTTGATGATTCCTGTTAAGCCGATTGCGAAAAGTCACGATCGCAGCGAAGTACAGCCAGAACACATCCGCCGGAATTCCGAAGAGCTACAAGTGTTGCAGCAAAATCAGCGTGGAGAAAAAATTGCAAACTGCCGCTCAACATTTGCATTCTTAGGAGCACCCTTACGGGACTCTGAACCACAAAGCGCTTAAAGAGTTGCCCCTGATCACCGACACGAACGAGCAGTTGCGCAGCACGTTTGATATGCGATAGGGTCACATCCTATGTTTTCACTCAAAGATAAAGTTGCTCTTGTTACTGGCGCGTCTCAGGGCATTGGGCGGGCTACGGCGTTGGCGCTCGCGGAAGCTGGAGCAAAAGTGGCTATTGCCGCCCGCAACACTGAAAAGCTTATGTCGCTAGCGGAAGAAATTTTATCTGCCGGCGGCGAGGCCCTCCCGCTCCCAATGGATGTGGCGGACGCGGCGCAGGTGAAAACCGGGTTCCAACAATTGCTCGCGAAACTTGGAAAGCTGGACATCCTGGTGAACAACGCGGCCATCACTCGCGACACGCTGGCTCTGCGGATGAAGCTCGAAGATTGGGACGCCGTGCTGCGTACGAACCTCACTGGCGCACATCTGTGTATTCAGCAAGCGCTGGGAGCAATGCTGAAACAGCGAGCAGGCCGGATCATCAATATTTCTTCGGTCGTCGCGGAAACGGGCAATGCCGGGCAGGCGAATTATGTCGCCTCAAAGGCAGGCCTGATTGGCCTTACGCGCGCCATTGCAGTCGAAGTCGCGTCACGCAACATCACAGTAAACGCCATTGCGCCGGGGTTCATCGCTACGCCCATGACCGATCCTCTTTCCACCGAACTGAAAGACAAAATGAAGTCGATGATCCCGCTCGGTCGCTTTGGCAGCGATCGCGACGTCGCCACCGCGATCGTTTTCCTCGCGAGCGACGAAGCCGGCTACATCACCGGGCAGGTCCTCGACGTCAATGGCGGCCTGCACATGGGCTAAATTTTCAACTGGGTGCATCTTCAGACCATCAAGAATCACTCAGTTGCAGGGCTAGTTTTTCGACAAGATTAAATTTGGCAAAGGTTGACCCTGCATTCTGGCTTGCATAGAATGGGCAGGCTGTCTTGGGGCGCTCCCCTATCGCTGTACGCCTGGGGTGCGAGATAGATCGCCGATACCGGAGGATACATCAGAATGGCCAGCGTCGAAGAACGCGTGAAGACAATTATTGTCGAGCAGCTCGGTGTGGATGAAGGCGAAGTCACTCCGACCGCTTCCTTTGTGGATGACCTGGGCGCCGACTCGCTCGACACCGTCGAGCTGGTGATGGCCTTCGAGGAAAATTTCGGCATCGAAATTCCGGACGAGGATGCTGAGAAAATTGCCACGGTCAAAGACGCCGTCGATTACATCGAGAAGCACTCCAAAGGAAGCAAGTAGTCCGCTGGCCGTCCCCATTCAGTATAGGAGAAGTTCCTTTTGAACCGCCGAGTTGTCGTTACAGGCGTTGGGCTGATCTGCGGATGTGGCATTGGGACCGAAGAGGTCTGGCGCAATCTACTAGCAGGAAAGAGCGGCATTGGCCCTATCACCCATTTTGATCCCGCCGGATTTGATTGTCGCATCGCCGGAGAAGTCCGCAATTTCGATCCGCTGAATTGGATTGAAAAAAAAGAACTGAAGAAAACCGGCCGGTTTATTCAACTGGCGATGGCGGCTTCCGATTTCGCGATGAAGATGTCCGGCCTGGAAGTCACCCCTGAGATTGCGGACTCTACCGGCGTTTACATCGGCTCGGGAATTGGCGGGTTCGACGTCATTGAACGCGAACATTCGAAATATCTGGCTGGCGGTCCGGGCAAGATTTCTCCCTTCTTCATTCCCGCGTCAATTGTGAATCTCGCTTCGGGTCACGTGTCGATTCGTTATGGCGCGAAAGGTCCTAATTCCGCGACGGCTACCGCGTGCTCCGCGTCTGCTCATGCCATTGGAGACGCGTTTAAAATCATCCAGCGTTCTGACGCCGACGTGATGATTGCGGGAGGCACCGAAGCAGCCATCACGCCCATGGGTGTGGGCGGGTTCGCGGCTATGCGTGCGCTCTCTACGCGTAACGACGAACCGGAACGCGCAAGCCGGCCCTTTGATTCGGAGCGCGATGGCTTTGTGGTGGGCGAAGGCGCCGGCGTATTAATCCTTGAGTCGCTCGACTACGCGCAGAAACGCGGAGCAAAAATCATCGCCGAAATTGTTGGCTACGGCATGTCCGGCGATGCCTATCACATCACGCAACCGGCCGAAGGTGGCGACGGCGGATATCGCGTGGCCATGGCTGCGATCAAAGACGCAAAAATCAGTCCTGACGATGTGAGTTACGTAAATGCACACGGGACTTCTACCCCTATTGGCGACGCGATCGAAACGGCAGCATTGAAACGCGTTTTCGGCGAACGCGCGAAAAAAGTTCCGATCAGCTCGACGAAATCGATGACCGGACATTTGCTGGGCGGCGCCGGCGGTCTGGAAGCCGGCATCAGCGTTCTGGCGCTGCGCGATCAGATTCTTCCGCCCACCGCGAATTACGAAAACCCCGATCCAGCGTGCGATCTGGATTACGTTCCAAATCACTCGCGGAAGGCTGAAGTGCGTTACGCGCTCTCGAATTCTTTCGGCTTCGGTGGCACAAATGCGTCTTTAATCTTCAAACTATGGGATGGGAAGTAGCCGCAATGTGTCCGCAGTGATTTAGCCGTCTCTTTAAAGGTTTCAGCAGGAGGAATTTTGAAAATTGGAGTTTGCGTCAAACAGGTCCCGGCAAAAGATGCGCCACTAGCTATTGTGGAAGGCGGAGCGTGGATCCGCGAATCCGACATCGGGTTTGAAACCAACGAACCGGACAGTTTCGCCCTGGAAGAATCGCTGCGCCTGAAAGAAAAGCATGGCGGTGAAGTTGTCGCCATCTCGATGGGCCCAGACCGCGCGAAGCAAACCATCAAAGAAGCGCTGGCCAAAGGCGCCGACCGCGGAATCCATATCGCCGACGATCAATTTTTCAAACTCGATCCGCTATCGTCTGCGCGTTCCATCGCCGCCGCAATCAAAGACGAAAAATTCGATCTGTTGTTGACCGGCTTGCAAAGCGATGACCAAGGCTTCGGCCAAACCGGCGTGCTGCTCGCGGAACTGCTGGGTCTTCCGCACGCCACCATCATCATGCACATCGATATCGTGGAAGGTCACATGAAGCTGAAGCGCGAACTCGAAGCCGGCTGGTTCCAATGGGTTGAACTGCCGCTCCCCGCGGTACTCTCAATCCAATCGGGCATCAACAAGCCGCGTTACGCCACGCTGAAAGGCATTATGGCCGCAAAGAAAAAAGAAATTGCCACAGTGAATCGCGCATCGCTTGGCGTTCCGGATGCGCCCACGCAGCGTATCGAGAAGATTTACATTCCGCAGAAAACCAAGAAGACTGAATTCATCACCGGCCAACCGAAAGAAGTGGCCGCGAAGCTAATCGAAAAGCTAAAGCACGAAGCGCGGGTGCTCTAGGCATGAAAATTCTTCTCATTACCGAGCAGCGCGAAGGCAAGTGGAACAAAGTCAGCTTCGAAACGTTGGCTGCGGCACAGCAAATCGCGCAGCAGACCAAAGGTTCGCTCACGGCAGTCGTGATCGGCAAAGGTGTCGCGCCTCTGGCCGACGAGATTGCGGGCTATCAAGTGGACGAAGTACTTCTAGTTGAGCATGACCTGCTGGAAAAATACACGCCGGACGGATTCTCGTTGGCCTTGCGGCAAGTGATCGAGTCCACCAAGCCTGATTTGGTTTTATTTCCGCATACGTATCAGGTGCGTGATTTCGCTCCCAAGCTCGCTGCTTCGCTGGGGAAAGGAATGATCGGCGACTGCATTCATTATCGTTACGAAAACGGCAAACTAATTTTCGTACGCCAAATGTTTCAAGGCCGTACGAATGCCGACGTAGTATTCGCGGGCGAGGCTCCCTGGATCGCCACTTTTCAAGCCAGCGCATTCCGCGCGGACCTGGCTACGAAGCACGCTAGCGGTAAAGCCCCCGTGAAACCCGTGGCGGTTGATTTGAAACCCGAACAAATTCGCACCAAGCCGCTCGAACTTTTCCGCGAAGCAAAGCAAGCGGTTGACCTGACGCAAGCGCCCATTCTGATTTCCATCGGCCGGGGGATTAAAGCTCCCGAAAATATTCCCATGGTGGAGAAACTCGCAAAGCTTATTGGCGGAGAAATCTGTGCCTCGCGCCCGATTTGCGATGAAGGCTGGCTGCCCATGGATCGCCAGATCGGCAGTTCCGGACAAACTGTTGCGCCGAAGCTGTATCTCGCGCTGGGGATCAGCGGAGCCATTCAACATGTCGTGGGAATGAAAGGCTCGCGCACCGTTGCCGCCATCAACAAAGATCAAAATGCGCCGATCTTCGAAGTGGCCGATTACGGAATTGTTGGCGATCTCTTTGAAGTGGTTCCCGCGCTTATTGAGGAATTAGAAAAAGGACATTAGCTAGGTGTCCGCTTTCGCGACGTGCTCTTGCGTTAGCGGTCATACTGCCGACTCGAAATTTCAGACCCGCCCTCTACGTCTCTGAAAACATGCCATTTGTCTAGCGCCTCGGTGGAACGCCACCTGCTAATCCTTCACAGCTAACTGCGTTCATTGCTTAGCAAGCGATGAGCGCTCGGGGGCGGCCGATGCAAACCCTGCTACAAGACTTGCGCTACGGAATCCGCATGCTGGCCAAAACGCCGGGCGTGGTCGTACTTATCATTCTCACTTTATCGCTTGGCATCGGCGGCAGCACGCTGCTTTTCAACATGGTGCGGCAATGGATTCTGCATCCGGTTTCGTTCCCGCAAGCGGATCAGCTAACAGTCGCTTGGGAACTGGACACCAAAAAGGGCTGGATGGGTGAAGCTTCCGCGCCAGACTTCGCTGATTGGCGCGACCAGAACACCGTTTTCGAAAATTTATCCGCCTGGACCACTTCCAATTTCAATCTTACTGGAAAGGAACGCCCGGAGAGAATCTTGGGCGCCCGCGTAAGCTCGAATTTCTTTCAAACGCTCGGCGCACAGCCAGCCATTGGCCGCGCATTCAGACCTGACGAAGATAAGCCAGGAAGCAACCGTCTCGCTATTTTGAGTTACGGTCTCTGGCACGACCGGTTCAATGCCGATCCAGACGAACCGGGAAAGACGATTACCTTGAATGGTGACTCCTACACCGTCGTCGGCGTGATGCCTGAGGACTTTCATTTCACACTAATGGGCCGCGCCAATATTTGGGTTCCGCTCGCGTTCACTGAGCAAGAGCGAGCCGACCGAGTAGACGGATGGCTCAACGTAGTGGGCCGTCTGAAACCCGGTGTGACGCTGCGCGCAAGCGCAACAAGCGATGGACCCCATCGCGCAAAGCCTTGAGAAACTTTATCCCGCCACGAATACAAACAGCGGAATTTTCTTGAACAGCTTGCGCCACGAGATCGGAAAACATGTGGGCGACCAGGGCATTTACATGAGCTTCTGTATCGGTATCTGCATTCTTCTGATCGCTTGCGCCAATGTAGCGGGAATACTTCTCGCGCGTTCTTTGTCTCGTCAGAAAGAAATGGCCCTAAGAATTTCACTCGGCGCGAACCGTTTCCGCATCGTGCGCCAACTCCTAACCGAGAATGTGTGGCTCTTCGTTGTCGCTGCCGGTCTCGGAGTTGTGCTCGCGAAGTGGGGAGGTGAATGGATTACCAATCTGATTCCGTTCCAAAATCGCGGCTATCTTCCGAACTACGGCCGCCTCTATGTGGATTTTTCCACTCTCGCCTACTCGGTCGGGATTGCGCTTTTCTCTGCTCTTGCTTTTGGATTAACGCCCGCGCTGCATAGCTCCAAACCTGACCTCACGGGCATGTTGAAAGATGCGGGCGGTTCAGCCTCTGTTGGTTTGCGCGGGAGGCGCATGAGAAAAGTCCTGGTGGTGCTGGAGGTTTCTCTCGCTTTGACCTCGCTAGTGCCTGCCGGCCTGATGATTGAATGGTTGAAAAACATCAACAATATCGATCTGGGATTCCGCTCCGATCATGTGCTGACCGCACGAATCACTTTGCCCGACACGGCCTATGCCGATCCGCATCAGGTGGCGAGTTTTTACAATCGCCTGCTGGATCGCATCCAGGCTATTACCGCAGGTCACCTCCGCTGGAGCAAGCCAGTACATTCCGTTTGGCGACGAATACAATTCCGCCGAAATGCTTTTCGAAGGACGCCCCGCGCCGGAGCTGGGAAATTACCCCGGAACGGCAATCACAGCCGCAACTCCCGGATACGCCTCGGTCCTCGGCCTGCAAACGATTCGCGGCCGCTTCATTTCCGATCAGGATGGTCCAGACTCGCCGTCCGTCATCGTTATCAATCAAACGCTCGCCGATCGCTATTTTCCGCATCAAGATCCAATCGGCCAGAGAATTCAGCTCGGGCGCGACAGCACCACGATGCGCACAGTGGTCGGCATCGTAAAAAATGTTCGGTTGGATACGGATTTCAACCGTCCGCTGGCATCGGAGAGTTACATTCCCTTTTCACAGTCTCCCAGCAGATCGATGGTAATTCTATTGCGAACTTCCGGCGATCCGACGGCTCTCGCTGCAGGGCTTCGCCAGGCCGTCACTTCGCTGGACCAGAATCAGCCGGTTTCGCAGGTCGTTTCGCTGAACCAATTGATCAGCGATCAGGAAGCGCCCATCAGGATATTCACCGGGTTCACAAATTTCTTCGGAGTTCTCGCACTGTTCCTGGCGGCTATCGGAATTTACGGAACCATGGCTTATATCGTGGAAGGTCGCACAAAAGAAATGGGCATTCGTGTGGCCCTGGGCGCGAGTCCTCGAGACGTCATGCGATTGGTTTTGACCCACAGCGTTCGTATTACTTTTGTGGGCATTCTGCTGGGCTTGGCTGGAGCGTTGGCATTGGCTCGATTGATTGCGGGGATGCTCGTTGGCGTAAACGCGGCCGATCCGCGCGTTTATTTCAGCGCAGCAGTGGTCTTGGGCGCGGCGATCCTGCTGGCGAGCTATTTGCCTGCGCGACGCGCCATGCGTGTGGATCCCATGGTCGCGCTCCGTTATGAATGACGTAGGAACGGTTGCAGGAACAAGTTTTGTGAAGATAACGTAAAAAACCATCGGGGGCCATATGGGAACACTGTTGCAAGACGTCTATCATGCGCTCCGCGCGCTCAGGAAATCGCCGGGCTTTACCGCCATCGCCGTGCTGACGCTTGCGCTCGGCATCGGCGCCAACACGGCGCTCTTCTCTGTGGTGAACGCAGTTCTACTGCGCCCCCTGCAGTTCAAGAATCCTTCGCGACTAGTGTGGGGCTGGGGGAAGTGTCCCCTTTGCGAGGGCGGTGCCGTTTCGCCCTCCGATTTTGTGGACTATCGCGCGCAGAGCCAATCTTTTGAGCACTACGGGGCCAGAGCGGTGGGAGATTCGCTTTTCAATCTCACCGGAACGGACAAGCCCATTCAGATCACAGGCTCCATGATAACGGCGGGCTTCTTCGATGCTCTTGGCGTTCAACCCCGCTATGGTCGTGTGTTTACTCTTTCTGACGAAAAAACAAAAGATCCGGAAGTGGTAATCCTCAGCCACCACCTGTGGCAGGACCGTTTCGGCGGCGATCCGAACGTCATCGGCAAATCGATCGCTCTGGACGGCAAGACCCGCACAGTTGTCGGCGTTCTCGCAAGCGATATGCCGGTCCTCACTCAAGCTGATCTCTGGTTTCCTGCGCCTTTCGAAAATCCGGGGATGCAGAGCCGCCGCTCCCACTTTCTACGCCCCATCGGCCTTTTGAAGCCTGGCGTTACTATTTCTCAAGCGCAAGCCGACCTGGACACCATCGCGTCTCGACTTGCCACACAATTTCCCGAGACGGACAAAGAATGGCGCCAACAACTGGAGCCTCTCCAGAGCGTTCTGGTCGGCAATGTAGGTCCTGCATTCCTGGTTTTGATCGGCGCGGTTGCTCTAGTTCTCTTGATTGCTTGTGCCAATATCGCCAGCCTGCTTCTCGCGCGAAATACCGTTCGTCAGCGAGAAATCGCGATCCGCACCGCCCTCGGAGCTGGACGAACCCGGCTCGTCCGTCAATTGTTGACGGAAAGCCTGGTGCTTGCGCTGATTGGTGGTGTGGCTGGAATTTTTGTTGCTACGGCAGGCGTGGAACTCTTGAAACGGCTGGGGCCGGACAGTCTTCCCCGGCTTGACGAAGTAAATGTGAGCGGCGTCGTCCTTGCGTTCACCTTCGCGATGGCGATTTTCACCGGAATCCTGTTTGGTCTGGGGCCAGCGCTTAAAGCAAGTCGCCGCGATTTGACGCAAAGCCTCAAGGAAGGCGGCAGCTCCGGCGATTCGCGGTCCAAACATCGCGCGCACAATACGCTGGTGGTCGCAGAAGTGGCTCTTTCATTGGTAGTTTTGATCGCCTCCGGCCTCTTGCTGAACAGTTTCTGGCGCCTGATGCGCGCTCCTCTCGGATTCGATCCGGGCAATGTCATTACAACCGAGGTATCTCTTGTGTCGCCGAAATATGACGATGCTCAAAAGCGCGATTCATTTTTCCGGGAACTCGAGGAGCGTATTCAATCTGCGCCGGGTGTCACGAGCGCCGGATTCATCTCGGAGCTGCCGCTGAGCGGCGAAGGTAACGACACATTTTTCACCATCGTGGAACATCCACTAGAAAATCCGAACGACAATGAGGACGCAGACTTCCGAGTCGTCGATGGTGATTATTTTGGGACCATGCGGATTCCGCTTTTGGCGGGGCGTAGCTTCATGAGTCAAGATGCATCCGAAGACCGACAAGTTATCGTCGTCAACGAGCCGTTCGCAAAAAAGTTTTTCCCGCACGAGAGCGCCATTGGCAAGCACGTGAAATTGTTTGAAGGCAAACCTCAATTCGCCACGCGTGAAATCGTGGGAATCGTGGGAGGGAACAAACACTTCGCGTTGCAGGAATCTCTTCGTCCTGAACTTTTCATTCCTGGTTCTCACATGAGGATGAGCATAGTCGTGCGCGGAGCGGGTGATCCCGGTGTGCTTACGACGGCGGTGCGCCAGGCTCTCTACCAGATCGATCCGGACGAGGCCACCTCTACCTTCCGGACCATGACCGACGTGGTATCCAGTTCCGCTGCGAATGATCGCTTCAATACGCTTCTGCTCGGGGCTTTTGGCGCTATCGCATTACTGCTTACAGCTGCCGGAATATTCGGCGTGTTGTCTTACCTGGTCACGCAACGCACGCGCGAAATCGGACTGCGAATGGCGCTCGGTGCGCAGCAAGCGGATGTTCTCCGCGTGATCGTAGGCCATGGATTGCGGCTAATGCTGATTGGAGTGGGCATCGGAATAGCGGGAGCTCTGATAGTGACGCGTTGGATGTCCAGCGTCTTGTTCGGCGTGAAGCCTACCGACCCATTCACTTTTGCCGTTGTGGCTTTCGTACTTGGGGGCGTCGCCGTTCTGGCGTCTTACATTCCCGCTCGCCGCGCGATGCGCGTAGATCCCATGGTGGCGCTGCGATACGAATGAAAGTATTGTGTTCGTTCCAGCGCCCGAACCTCAGGTAAAATCAGGAGCACGCGCCTGTAGCTCAACTGGATAGAGCATCTGCCTTCGAAGCAGAGGGTTGGGGGTTCGAGCCCCTCCGGGCGCGCCATTTCTCCTCAGTTCTAACCACGCGCATCGGTTGGTGGTCCAAGGCGCCGTGGGTGCGGCAAGCCGAACTTGATGGCAATTTCTAGTTTTCCTGCAAGGCGCGGTGGACCATGTGGACGGAAATGGCTCCTTCACCAACCGCGGAAGCGACACGTTTTACATTTCCTGCTCGCACATCGCCGACTGCAAATACGCCCGGCAAAGTGGTTTCCAACATTTGTGGAGAACGGGCCAACCGCCAAGCCGAACCTCCGGCGCCGGGATCCAAGTCGCGCCCGGTGAGAATAAATCCCTTCTCATCCATGGCGACGCAGCCGCGCAACCACTCCGTTCGCGGAGACGCCCCGGCCATAATAAAAACGTGTCGAATGGGGTGCTCGGAAGTTTCGCCGGTCACCTTATCTTTCCAGGTGACGCTTTCCAAATGATTGTCGCCCTCAAGCGCGATGATTTCCGTCTGGAAATGCATCTCGATACCGGGATTCTCTTCGATTCTCTGTATCAAGTAACGTGACATGGTGTCGGCCAACTGATTCGAGCGCACCAGCATGTGGACTTTGCGCGCCGTCTGCGCCAGAAAGACCGCCGCCTGGCCTGCCGAGTTTCCTCCGCCTACGACAATGATTTCTTCCTGCTCGCATAGTTGCGACTCCATATAGGTCGCGCCGTAATAAACTCCCTGGCCTTCAAAATGGTCGAGATTGGAAATCCTGGGCTTGTTGTATTGAGCGCCTGTCGCAATGATCACAGCGCGTGCGGCGAGCTTGTTGCCGTTGTCGAGAATGATTTTGTACGGGCGCTTTTCGCAGTTCAACCGTGAGACGCTGTGCGCCACCATGATCCTGGCCCCAAATTTCTCGGTCTGCGCAATCGCGCGTGCCGCGAGTTCCTGACCGGAGAGTCCCGTGGGGAATCCCAGATAATTTTCAATTTTGGAACTCGACCCCGCCTGACCACCAGGACTGGCAGACTCAACTACGAGCACGTTCAGTCCTTCCGAGGCGCCATATACAGCCGCGGCCAAGCCAGCGGGTCCAGCACCCACTATGATCAAGTCGCGAATTTCTGTCTCATCGATTGCTACGTTCAGTCCCAAACAATCGGCGAGCTGTTGAATCGTGGGATTTTTCAGCACCGTACGCGCGCGGCAAACGATCACTGGAATTTCGTCGAGCTTCACCTCGAAACGGTCAAGCAATTCCTGGGAAGTCTGGTCGGTGTCGAGATCGACATAGGCGTATGGATGTTCATTGCGAGCAAGAAATTCGCGCAGGCGGAGGGTGTTGGCAGAATGCCGCGAACCCATCAGGATGATGTTGCCTTGCCCTTGGTTTACCAGCTCCAGCCGGCGCAGGATGAAAGCCCTCATGAAAACTTCGCTCAACTCCGCATCCCTGGCAACGAGCGCCCGCAACGCGTCTCCAGTAAGTTCCAGGAACTCGCCCGCTTCGGTGACGCGGCCCCGTACCAGGCATCGCCGGCCGGAGATCATGGTCATCTCGCCCGTAAACTCACCGGGATCGTGTTTTGCAATCAGCTGCTCACCGGTGAGGCCGGGCTGAACAATCTCCATGCGTCCGGAAAGCAAAACGAAAAAAGGCACATTTGTGTCACCGACGTCGAACAGAATTTCACCCTTTGTCACCTGGCGGAGCTTGCTGCCGGAGCGGACGCGATTAACTTGCGCCACGGTCAATGTTGGGAAGGCTTGGGTGCGAGCATTCAGCGCGCTGGGGACTGGCGGGGACGCCATACCAAACTCCTAGAATTCATTCCGTAAGACCATTAAACCACAATATAGCCGGCCGTTTCAGACGTGGAAGTTGCCGTCTTACCAGTGATGGCAGACGCAGTGCAGCAGTAAGGTTTCGCTACCTTCACGTTACGTGAACTGATAATTAGCCTGTGCCATCAAGATTGATTGAATCTTCTGCTCAGTTAAGAGAAAATCCTTTCCACAATTTCCTCGTTCCGGATCAGCGCAGGGGCAGCCTGATCTAGGACTGCAGGCCGTTGTTCCACTCGGAGGCTGTAATGCGCCGCGCCCAAATTGTCTCGTCTTCTATTGCTGTCCTGTTCGGGGTCACGTTGTGCACCGCGTTGCTGGGTCAACAGGCCCCTAAAGAGAAAACTAGCCAGCGTTCTTCCAATCCAGACTCGACTTCTCTGAAGATTTCCCTCCGGCTAGCTGATGACTCCGCGTTCAGCGGGCTGGCCAACCTGCATGTCGTTAATTCACAGGGAGCTGAAGTCGTGGGGAAGGCCACAGAATCCGAGGGCGACACCCTCTTCTCCGATCTCGCGCCCGGTACCTATTCCATCGAAGCAACCGCGCCAGGCTTTATTTCAGTAAAGCAGTCACTTGAAATCAAGCCGGCACACGGTCTGGAAACCATTTTCCTGGTCATGAAACCGGAAGAATTCTCAGGCGCAGGTTCGCTGGCATTTCCAACCGCAAACGAAAATGCGGCTTGGCGTGTTCCGCCCGGCGTTGATGAAGTTGTTCCCAAGGTACTGCCCGGAGCTTCTTGCGATCTGCCTGCCGTGCTGCATGGCGTTGGCGAGCGCATGACTCAATTGGTTAGCAACCTTGAAAAATTTAGCGCTACGGAGCACATCGAGCATTTTCGGGTCGACAACTCCGGGGTTCTACGCGGCCGCGAAACTCGGTCGTTTGAGTATGTCGTTCTGGTTTTGCAGAATCCTGTGCAAGGATTTCAACTGGACGAATATCGCAACGGTAGTACGGATCCTCATCAATTTCCTGCGCAGATCGCAACGGAAGCGTTGCCGGTGATGGCCCTGATTTTTCATCCGCTGATGGTGTCCGACTTTAAGATGACCTGCGAGGGTTTGGGTGAGTGGGCCGGACGGCCAGCGTGGCAAGTCCGCTTCGAGCAGCGACAGGATCGCCCAAATCGAATCCGCTATTATAAAATTAATGAGAATTATTATCCGGTCGGCCTGAAAGGCCGCGCCTGGATCGACGCCGGAACTTATCAAGTATTGCGATTGGAGACGGACTTAATCCAACCGGTCAAAGGGATTGAGTTGGCGCGCGAACGCCTCTCCATCGAATATACGCAAGTTCAATTCCATTCCCACGACCTCCAGCTATGGCTGCCGAAAACCGCGGAGCTTTACTGGGAACGCCACGGGCATCAGTACTTTCGCCGACATGAGTTCAGCGACTTTAAGATTTTCTCGGTCGATACGGATCAGAAATTTCAACGGCCGAAAGAATCCTACAGTTTCACCAATACATCCGATCGCGACGTTCCCGGCGTGCTGATCGTTAATCCGGTTTCAGGATCGAAGTTGAAACCTGTGTCAATCGAATTTACGGTCCCGGCCGGGCGAAGCATCCTCAAGACGATTGGAAACGGCAAAGACGTAGGCATTCCGGGGGAGCTGGTGAGTTCGGCTCGGTTTGTCTACAAAGGGCCTGCGGGATCGGTGAAGGTTGATGCATACCTCGCTACCGAGAGCACGCTGGAGGTGGTGCCGGACACCGCGCAAACTCCAAGCTTAGCCCACTGATTTAGTTGAGGTCAGTTTGAGGCTCTTCGTTTACGGTGGAAACTAGCTGAGGGCGCTCCTCAAGCGTTTGGTGGTCTTCTCCAACTGGCGTTTGAGCGACTCCACTTGCTTCGACAATTGCACGAGCTCTTCTTTCGCGACTAATCCCGCCTTCGCAACTTTGTGAGCCGTGCGATCTGCTTTACCCATGGCGGCGCCGATCTTCTTTGCGGCCTGCTTGAGCTTGCTTTTTGCCATTATTGCCTCCTTAGAAACCAATGCCATCGTATACGCGACGCGTGCAAATCGTCAATGAGCGAGTGCAGCTTGGATTTCTAAATTAATCTTCCGCTAGCGGTGGAGTAAAAAGGGAAAGGAGTCCCGCGGCGTATTACCTGTGGAAGCCGGAAAACCAAACTGATATCTTCCTGCGTCTCGATGGGCTGTCCGTTCAGCAGCGTGGGATTGTAGCGCCACTCCCGGACAGCAGTGAGCGCGGCAGGAAATAGAGAAGTTGGCCCGCTTAGAGCTTTAAGATCTCTAATCGCCCCGTCTGCCCCAATTGTCGCGTGAAGTTTTACCGTGCCCTCTACGTGATTCTTCTGCGCATCCGGGGGATACACCGGCTCCACAAGATTCACTAATTGTCCAACGCGGAGATTTTTTCCTGGTTGCGAACCTCCCGGCGAAGAATCCGCCGGCACACTAAGCGAACGTTGAGAACTTATCGCGACGGTGTCCGAGGCTCCCAGAGAGGTTTCCGGCAAACTCAATAGAACGGGAGATTTCTTCCGAACATCGGGCGTGCTGTTTATCGCAGGCGGTGCCGCGCGCGCCGCGTTTAAGGAATCTGCCTCAGCATTTGGCGGGGTCGATCCTTCAGCGTCCTGGTTGGCGTGAACTAGAGGAGGCTTGGCCGGAACCTTCCATCGCCGGTTATCGGAATCGACAATTTCGATATTCGAGATTTTCCCTGCACTACCGGAAGACGACACATCGGGAACCGCGCTTCGAGTTTCGACGTTATTCTGAGGCGCCTGATTCGTTGTTTTAGACGAGAGCTCTATCGAGTCGCGTCTTCTTATCGCCATCCCAGCGGCAAACGAGATAGCCACCAACAATATTACAAACGCAGCCAGCACCCAGCCAGCACCGATTTGGAGTCGAAAGTCTAGCCAATTAACCGGCGATTTTTCGGGTGCGGCTGATGGTTGAGCGTCCGAAGCCCTTATGGTTGGTTCGCGGAGTATCGATGAGTTGGAGAGGTGACTTTCAGCCACGCGCGCTTCACTGGTCTCAATAATCTCAACGGCTTCCGTGGTTTCCTCTATCCTTTCGCTGGCGGGCTTATTTGCCCTAGCCGTCCGCCATGCAACTGCCATCATCGGCTTCTTGAAATTTACAGGCGACTCCTCTTCGGAAATCCAGGTCTTGATTTCGCCCAGCGCTTCGGCCGGCAAATCCACAAATCGGACACCGGCTTCCTTCCGGGAATTACCCGTCCAGACAATTTCACCGCTCGCGATCAATTGCTTTGCAGAGGTTTGCGTTTGGAATCTCATCTGGGGAAGGGAATCTTCAGTGATAGCTTCGGCTGCTCGAACAGCAAATCCGCCTTCTCCGATATTTAAAACGATGCCGCCGTTGTTTTCCCCGAGCTCCACGTAGGCAAGCGACCTGATGCGGTGGCGCGTGTGTATGCGCCGGTTCGCATCACTTGAAAAATTCCCGACAAGTTCAGACGATTCTGCCATCTAGTTGAATTCCGCTGCGGAGAGGGGTTCGCAGCAAACCTCGCTTCGGGGCGCGATTATACACCGTTCCTAATTAAGTGCAGCCGACGACGAGGGTGAAGTAGATCCCTGCCAATCAGCCGGAAATTCAATCCTGTAGCGCGCGGCTTGATCGAACAAGATGAATTCCCGCACGTTGGACACTTCATTGTTGACCAGCGACCTGAATCTGTCCTGCGTTATGGGACCTACTTGCCCCAACACCATCTGCGACGGCCAGTTAAACGGACGGCTGGCTTTCAAAGCAAAATGCCCATGACTTTTCGCGGGAAGGAAAACCGAACCATCGAGTCGCATGGCATCCGGCGCTCGCAAGCTTCCATCCGACTTGAACTGAGCCACGAGTGCCACGTTTGGTCCGCTGCCGAGACGATAGTCTGAATCCGTCGAATTCTCGAGATCGTAAGAAAAAATCACTTCCGCGTGCGCCGGGTCAATTTCGCGTACTTGAATTGCGGAAAAACTGCTTCGGATGGCGTCCGAGTTCCATTCTTTCGGCTGGGTCTGTACCGCTGCTTGCCTGGCAGGTGCGCGGAAACCAAAAAACACCACGGCGGCGGCCGCCGCCAGGAATGCCAAAGTAAGAAAAAGATATTTCATGATTACAAATCGAATTTACCACAGGCCGCGAGAATTCGCAGGTTGCAATCTGGCGCAATGAAAGATGATAGCTATTCGTCGAGGTACTTCACGAAAACTACTTCGTTCTGCGCTTCGTTGTAAAGCAGCTCATCCACGCTGGCCTTGGTCATTAACAAGCCAAAGCCGCCGGGACGCAATCCCTTTTTCTGGCGAAACTCATCGTGGTCCGTAGGACTGTCGGGCGCATAGGAAATGGCAGCATGCTCGAGTTCCGAAAATTTGAATCCTGGCCCGGGGTCCGCGATGCGATACATCAACATCCGCTTTGCGCGCAGATAGGAGATCCGGACTTTGCGGCTGGCATCGAGCTTGCCTCCCCATTCCACCGCGTTCAGTAGCAACTCATGAAAGGCCTGTCCCACGGCTCGCTGCACCTCTTCCGATAACCCAGTTTTAAGGTGAGCCATGAAATTCTCGATGCGCTCAGCATCGGCGAGCGAACAAGAGACTAATAACTCAACCCAGGTCGGGGTGGCCGAAACAACTTCGATCGGGGCTACCTCCGCCTTTTTCTCCAGCGTTTCCCGCACCAACGAAATAAGAGCTCTCGGCTCAACCGGCTTCGAAACGTACTGGTAAGCTTCTTCGCGAATGGCGCTCAGTAGCGTCTCGGGAGCGTCATCTGAAGTCATCACAATCACCTTCGGACGGTTTTTTGTATTGCGAATTTTCTTCAGCACTTCCAAGCCATTCATCTTCGGCATCCATATGTCCAGCAGCACTAAATCGAACTTGCCGTCATTCATTTTCTTCAGTGCTGCGGCGCCATCTGCCACGCAAACCGTGGAGAATTTCTGAGCGCGAAGTGTCTCGGAAAGTAGCAGGCGAGTGGTTCGGTCGTCGTCGGCAACGAGAATGCGGGTCATTTTTTCCTCCGCTGGGATTGCCGGGAGCGGCCTTTCCTTTTTATTTTCTTCTCCTCTTGTGCTACTGCCAAGAGTGCCGGTAGAAAGTCCGCCATATACTCTTCCAGTCTCTGGCACAGCTCCCGTGTGCCGTCGAGTTTACCCTGACGAGCCAGTTTTTCAATCTCCCGAGCTGTCTCGAAGCCGACGGAAGCGCCAAAATTCCCCACCGCGCCTTTGAACGCGTGGGCCGCATCGGCCAAGGCCGCAGCACTTCGCGCCGTCGATGCTTTTCTAATTCGAGAAATCATCCCGGAGCAATCGCCATGAAAAGCTTTCACCAGCGTCCGCACCAGTTTTTGATCGCCGCTGAATCGCTCCAATAGAGCGTCCGCGTCCACCGCATCTTTGTTAATTGGTGCGGCTGTTTCTGGCTCCGTCGCGGATTGCGGCGAAGCCATGCTCTCCACCGTTTGTTGGAATACCTTAAGGTCCAGCGGCTTGGAAAGGTATCCGTCCATGCCCGCCTCGAGGCAGCGTTCGCGATCACCCTGCATCGCGTGCGCCGTCATCGCAATGATCGGCACATGCTGGCCCGTCGCTTGCTCTTTTTCTCGAATCGCGCGTGTGGCTTCCAAGCCGCCCATCTCCGGCATTTGGACGTCCATGAGCACTAAGTCGAATTTGTGCTTGTCCATGGCCGAAAGCGCTTCCCGTCCGTTTTCCGCAACTACCGCCGAATGGCCTCGGCGCTCCAAGAGGTGCAGGGCCAGTTGTTGATTTACAGGATTGTCTTCGGCTACAAGGATTCGCAACGGGCGTTGGGCGTGGGGCGTTTTGCCCGGTGCGACCGCCGATCTCCCCTTTGCGTTGGACGGCACATGAAGAGCGGTCACTATTGCATCCCAGAGCTCCGATTGTTTCACGGGTTTTATTAAAGCAGCGGCGGCACCCGAAGTTTTCGCGCGTGCCACATCCTCTCGACGACCTGCCGAAGTGAGGAGGATTACGGTTGCTTGCTTCAGCCGAGGATCCTTTTTCACCTTTGTGGCTACTTCAAACCCGTCCATTTCCGGCATATGTCCGTCCAATAAAACCACCTGAAACGGATTGCCGTCCGCCTGAGCGCGCTTCATCGCTTTCAAAGCGGCTGGCCCATTTGATGCCGCAACTGGCTTCATCCTCCAATTTGAAATCATTTCCTCCAGTATTTTGCGGTTGGTTGCATTGTCGTCCACCACGAGAACTGGAAGATCCTGCAGTTTGACAGGCGACATCGTCGGCTTTTGCGTCGACGCGTCCTGTAATCTAAATCGCCCGGTAAAGTGAAACGTGCTCCCGCATCCCAAACTGCTTTCCACCCATACGCGTCCGCCCATTAATTCTGCCAATTGCGCGCAGATCGCAAGCCCTAAGCCCGTGCCGCCATATTTTCGCGTGGTGGAAGTGTCAGCCTGTGCAAAAGCTTCAAAGATTCTCTGTTGTTTGTCAGTCGGAATGCCAATACCCGTATCAGTGACTGAGAAATGTAGTAGCGCGTTTTCTCCTTCAATCTGTTCGACACCGGCGCGCAAGACTATTTCGCCATGTTCGGTAAACTTAATCGCGTTACCCACCAGATTCACCACGATCCGACCAAGCCGGCTGGGATCTCCTACAAGATTGTCGGGAACGTCCGGGGGAAAATAGGAGATTAATTCCAGCCCCTTTTCCTGCGCCCGCAAGGCTAGAACTTTCATTGTGTCTGCGAGGGTATCGCGTAATTTGAATTCAACCTGATCCAATTCTTCCTTGCGCGCCTCCACCTTGGAAAAATCCAAAATATCGTTGATCAAGTCCAGTAAAGACGCGGCGGAAGCTTTTACTGTGGCCAGATATTCGCGTTGTTCCAGTGTCAATCTTGTTTCCAGCGCAAGCTCCGTCATGCCCACGATAGCGTTCATCGGGGTGCGTATTTCGTGGCTCATGTTCGCAAGGAACTCGCTCTTTGCGCGCGTGGCTTCTTCAGCCTTTTTCTTCGCCACTTCAAGCTCTTTCACCAGTTTGGCAAGCCGCTTCGCGTCTTTTTCCTGGACGTGTCTCGCGGCCTCCAGATAATCCGCGTAAAGTTTCAAATCCATTTCCGCCCGGCGGCGCTCGATAAACTGTCCGATCTGGCTGCCGATTGAGTCGAACATCTCAACCAGCTCGCCCTCAAGCTTGCGGATTTCGCGACTGAAAAATTCCACGACGCCGAGAACGCGGTCCCCAGTCCGGATCGGAAAACAGAAAGCTGCATGCAAATTTTCGGCTTTAGCTAAAGGTGCTCGCGGAAAATTCGAGTCACTCGGCACGTCGGGAATCCATGCAGGTTGCCCTGAGGCCCAAACTCGACCGGGCAAGCCTACGCCCCGTTTGAACGTCATTTGTCGCGTGGCACTCACAAACTGAGGAAACTGCAGATGCGGCAAATGCCAAATATCCAGACAGTGAAGCGCGCCGCCGCTGTCGTCCACACTCCAAATACTCCCCAATTCCCATCCCAAGCCCTCGCAGATTGCTTTCAGAATTTGCGGGGCGATCAGTTCCAGAGATTCGGCGTCCGCGAGAAGGTTTGTTACCGCATAACCCGTAGCGAGACGGCGTTCGGTTTGTTTGCGCTGCGTGATGTCTCGCGCCACCGCAAAAATCAGTTTCAGGCTTTTGTTCGGAGTCGCATTCCACAGCAACCACAGATACGTCCCATCGGCCGAGCGATAACGATTTTCGAATGAAATCGTCAGCTCGCCTTGATCCATTTTCCTGGCTTCGCGAATGGTCGCTTCGCGGTCATCAGGATGAACGAAGTCCACGTATGGGCGGGATAATAACTCCTCTTTAGGAATTCCCAGGGTTCCTTCCCAAGCGGGATTAATTCGTTTGAAATATCCGTCGAAGCCCGCGATGCAAAGCATGTCGAGCGAAAGCGTAAAGAGTTGATCGAGTTCCTCTTCGGCTCGGCGACGCTCGCGAATCGCCAGCGACTGATCGGACACGCTCCGGCGCAGCTCGATCTGCGCCAATACCAACCGGCTTAGCGATTTCAGAGCTTGCTTCTGGTCGGACGTTAATTCACGCGGTACATGATCCATGACGCACAAAGTTCCCAGCGCATGGCCGTCCTGCGTAATCAGCGGCGCGCCGGCATAAAAACGAACGTTGGGAAGATTGGTGACCAGAGGGTTGCCGCGGAATCGGGCGTCCGCCAAAGCGTCCGGCACCACCATCACATCTTTTTGCAGAATTGCATGGCCGCAAAATGCGACATCTCTAGGCGTTTCTGCATTATCAATTCCAACTTTCGCTTTGAACCATTGCCTATCCGCATCCACTAAACTCACTAGCGCAATAGGCGTGCCGCAAATCATTGCTGCCAATCGAGAAAGATCGTCAAATTCCTGTTCCGGAAATGTATCCAGAATGGCGTACCGCTGAAGAGCTTCCAGCCGGGCAATTTCATTCTTGGGTAAAGGCGCTTTCATGGCGGGCAGGTTGGAATGGTACTGCGTTCAGCTTATTGTGGCTAGCGAAGGCAAGTCAACGTAGGGCAAGAACGAACCGTTTGCAGGATAACGACTCGGGCGCACATTGGAAAACAGTTCGCGCTTACCGCGCATGAGCGGCGACTCGATTTTCCTGCAACCACTCGTCAATTCGAGCTAACGCTTTTTGCAGATGTTCTGGGTCGCCCCCAAATCCGAACCGGACGAAAGACTCCATGCCCAATTGTTCTCCGGCAACTAAAAGAACGCTCTTCTTTTCGCGCAGCTGTTCCGCCATCTGCAGCGAGTTTTGGCCGCGGCGCAATCCTGCCCATGCAATGGCGCCGGCCTTGGGCGGCACGTGCGAAAAAGAATCCACATGACTATCGAGCCAGGCGCGCAGAGGAGGGTAGTTGCGCAATAACGTTTCACGCGTTCGATTCAGAATCCACGCCCGGCGCTTTGGTTCTAGTGCGACGGAGGCCAAACGATCGGTAAGCATGGTGGGGCCAATGCTGGTGTAGTCGTGATAGCCCCAAAGCTTCTCCACCATTTTCGGCGCGCCGACCACCCATCCTGTGCGAAGCCCCGGCAGGCTGAATGCCTTCGAAAGCCCCGCGGTGCACAGAACGCGTTCATAGCTACCCCAAAAACTTGTAGTCATCGGCCCGTCGAATTCCGCGCCACGATACACTTCATCCGCGATGATCCAGGCCCCGACTTTTTCAGCCGCGGCGACGAGTGCTTCGCGTTCTTCTTTTTTCAAAACCGACCCGGTAGGATTGCTCGGATTGCAAACGGCCACCAGGCGCGTTTTCGGTCCGATCAGCCGCGGCAGTTCATCGATATCGATGCCCCACTGCAGCTCTTCGCGTAGCCACAACGGTTTTACGGTCGCGCCAAAAGCGTTAGCAAGCCCCGCAATCTGCATATAATTCGGCGTCATGAAGACGATCTCGTCTCCGGGCTCCAGCAATGCCCAAGTCGCAACGAAATTCGCTTCGGAGCCCCCGCAGGTCACCAGCACGTTCTCGTCTTTCGCGCCCGGATATAATTCCGCAATGCGCGAGCGCAATTCTTCGCTGCCGTTTGTCTGCGGGTAGTATTGCGGCACATCCAGAATCTTCTGCAGCGCCGCTGCGTCTGGAACCAGTTCGGAAGCGGAAAGGGGATGCACGCCGCTCTCGGAAATGTTCAATTCGACTTTGTTTTCCCATATGGACTGCCAGCGCTCGAGTTCAAACGGCTGTATTTTCATGTGACTGGCCTTTTGCGCAGTAACGCGTGCGCGTATAGACGCTTCGGATCGCAGGTCGTAAGGCAAAAGAAATGTAAGCGACATAATCCTATTTGTCCAAACGAATTCGCGATTCTGCGATTGCCTCCGCTTTGTGCCCGCGAGACAATATTGCCTCGTTCTGCGAAATTTGCCCAGGAGGCTGAATGGAGCGGTCTAGAGTGCCGGTTGTAGCTTTGCTCGCGCTTGCATCTCTTTTGGCAACGGGTTCGACCACTCAATCTCAGAATCCGGCACACTCGTCAAATTCTACCGACGGCACATGGTATTACGCTGTTTCCGGCGATTCGCGCAATTGCGGCGATGTGGTGATGCCGGCAATCGCGGCCCAAGTCCTCCAATCCGGAGCGAGTTTTTATTGGCATCTCGGCGACTTCCGGGCGATTTATGAATTCGATGAAGACATGCAGCATCAGCCCGAGCATCTCGCGAAGCCCATGGACATTGCCGATTACGAGCAATCAGCTTGGGACGATTTCATTCGCAACCAGCTAGCACCCTTCGGCACGCTCCCGGTTTTCTTGGGAATCGGCAACCACGAAACGATCCCGCCCAAAAATCGCGAACAATACATCATACAGTTCGGCGACTGGCTGGACTCGCCGGCGCTTCGCGCGCAGCGGCTAAGCGACGATCCGTTCGCGCATAAACTGACCACCTACTACCACTGGATTCGCAACGGAGTCGATTTCATCAACTTGGATAATTCCACACCGGATCAATTCGATTCCTCTCAACTGAAATGGTTTGAAAAAACGCTGCTAGCGGCCGAGTCGGATTCGCAGATCACCACTGTGGTTGTAGGAATGCACGAGGCCCTGCCCGAGAGCATCTCCGCAAATCACAGCATGGATCAGTCTCCCAATGGAGTCGAAAGCGGCCGCCGTGTTTACCTGGATCTGCTGAAGGCACAGAACGAAGCGCACAAACACGTATACGTACTGGCCAGCCATTCCCATTATTTTATGGATGGCATTTTCAACACGGACTATTGGCACACTAAAGGCGGCGTGCTGCCCGGTTGGATCATTGGCACCGGCGGAGCCGTGCGCTACGCTTTGCCCAAAGAATCGACGAATGCGCACGCTGCGGAAACAAATGTGTATGGTTTCTTGCTTGCCGAAGTGAAACCTTCCGGCGAAATTCAATTTAGGTTTAAGCGCCTTCAGGAATCGGATGTACCCGCCACAGTAATTGAGCGTTATAAGCCGGAATTTATTCACTGGTGCTTCGCTGAAAATTCTGACGCTCACTAAATGCAATAGCTATTCGACTTCGAGGAGAATTGAATGTCTGCAACCACAGATGATTCCATGCCAACTCCGGAAAGAATTTTTGGCACGCTGAATGCCTACCAGCAAACTGCGGCCTTAAAAACCGCGATCGAACTGGAGGTGTTCACCGCGATCGGCCAGGGCACAAACACCACGGCAACGCTGGCGCAGAAATGCCAGGCCTCCGAGCGCGGCATTCGGACCTTATGCGATTTCCTTGTAATTTACGGATTCCTGGAGAAGAACGGTCACAGTTACGAACTGACACGAGACGCAGCAATTTTTCTAAACAAAAAATCTCCCGCCTATCTCGGTTCGGCCGTTAATTTTTTGACTCTGCCGGAATTGATGGACGCTTTCAAGGATTTAACGGCCATCGTCCGCAATGGCGGCTCGCTGCAAGGCGACGCCACAACCACAGATCCAGATAGTCCTAAGTGGGTCGCGTTCGCGCGCTCGATGGCGCCTCTCCAGACACTTGCCGCCGAGGGACTCGCGGAAATTCTGAACGCTGACGCCGGCGAGAAGTGGAAGGTACTCGATATCGCAGCAGGACATGGAATGTATGGCATCACCATCGCAAAACATAATCCTAACGCCGAGATTTTCGCGGTCGATTGGCCGCGCGTCTTGGACGTCGCTAAGGAAAACGCAGAATCGGCGGGAGTGGCAGCGCGCTATCACACCTTGTCCGGCAACGCTTTCGAAGCGGATTTCGGCAAGGACTACGACTTGGTTCTACTCACCGGTTTCCTGCACCACTTTGATCCGGCCACAATCGAAAAGTTATTGCGCAAGATTCATACGGCTCTTAAACCGTCAGGAATGGTAGCCACAGTGGAATTTGTGCCCAACGAGGATCGCGTCTCGCCGCCAACCCAAGCTGCTTTCAGCATGGTGATGCTAGGTTCCACGCGGGCAGGCGACGCCTACCCGTTTTCCGAATACAAACGCATGTTCCAGGCGGCAGGATTTTCCTCGAACGAACTTCGCCGCGCCTCAGGTCCGCAGAGTGTGATTATCTCGAAGAAATAAATCGCCGGGAATTATTCGCCGGTGGGCACGCCAAATGCCAGTGAGATCAGCGTGTGCTGCTCCATCTCATGCGCCTTATGCGAACCCGTAGCTGGACTCGCGCTCGCCGAGCGTTTTACTGAAAGCACCGATCGTCCGCGAGCTAGCCGTTCGAGCCGAGGCATCAAAAACGCCAGGGCCCCCATGTTGGCCGGCTCTTCCTGCACCCACACGAACTCTCGCGCGTTCGCGTAGCGGTCCATTTCGGCTGCAAGATCCGCTTCCGGAAAAGGATAAAGCTGTTCCAGAGTTACTATGGCCGTTGAAGGATCTTTGCGTTTTTCGCGTTCCGCCTCAAGTTCATGCCTGATTTTGCCGCTGCAAAGCAAAACGCGCACTGCGGAACCGTCGCCACGATCGGGGATCACACGTTGGAATCGGGGCGCTGCCAAGTCTGCCAGGGACGAACATGCCACTGGATTGCGCAGCATGCTTTTCGGCGTGAACACTACAAGCGGTTTTCGCCACGGGCGGAGCGCCTGCCGCCGCAATAGATGGAAATATTGCGCCGCGGTAGAGGGCTGGCAAATCTGGATGTTGTCACGCGCCGCGA
The DNA here is from genome assembly GCA_963838475.1 of uncultured Acidobacteriota bacterium. GTDB lineage: Bacteria > Acidobacteriota > Terriglobia > Acidiferrales > UBA7541 > Palsa-295. The sequence continues at coordinate 474,378 of CAWIRJ010000001.1, read as the reverse complement.
GCTGCAAGAAACGCTCAAGGCGCGCGCTGGAATGTTCCGGCCCCTGCCCTTCGTAACCGTGGGGCAGCAGCAGCACAACTCCGGAGAGCAAATTCCACTTGTCTTCGCCTGCCGCAACAAATTGATCGATGATGATCTGCGCGCCATTCGCAAAATCACCGAACTGCGCTTCCCACAACACCAGCGCTTCCGGAAAATCCCGGCTGAAACCATATTCAAATCCCAGAACAGAAGCCTCGGAAAGCGGCGAATTGTACACTTCGAACCAAGCTTGTTTCGGCCACACATGTTCGAGCGGGATATATTCCTTTTCCGTCTCAATATCCATTAACGCCGCGTGCCTCTGGTTGAACGTTCCGCGCCGGGTGTCTTGTCCCGTCAAGCGCACCGGAGTTCCTTGTTTCACCAGAGAGCCAAAGGCCAAAGCTTCAGCCATCCCGTAATCAATCGGCCGTTTGCCCCGGGCCATCTCGAGCCGCTGCTCGAGAAGTTTTTTCACCTTTGGATGGATGTGAAATCCTTTCGGATAGCTCGCGGCCGCTTCGCCAATCGCAGTAAGTTCACTTTCCGGCACGCCGGTGTCAACTTCCATTGCCACGTTGTAGCGCCCGCCACGGTACGCGTTCCAATATTCCGGAAGCTTGCGCATCGGCGGATTCTTTTCCAACTCCAACGCATTTTTTTGCGCCGCATCCAGTTCTTGCCGCACACGCTCAACTATCGGCTCCGCATTAACGCCGATTTTCTCGGAATAAATCTGCCAGAGTTGCTGATGCGCTTGAATCTTTCGGTAGCGCAAAGGCTGCGTGATTGTGGGGTCGTCCACTTCGCTGTGGCCATGACGCCGATAGCCGATCAAATCGATCACTACGGGAGAATTAAAAGCATAGCGATACTCAAGCGCCATGCGCCCCACGCGCGCTACTGCATCCGGATCTTCAGCATTTACGTGAAAAATCGGAATCGGCAAACGTTTCGCCAAGTCCGACGAAAACCTCGAAGAATGCAGATCGCGCGGAATCGTGGTGAAGCCCAACAGGTTATTCACGATAATGTTCACCGAGCCGCCGACCGTGAACCCTTCCACTCCGGCCATATTCAATGTTTCCGCGGTGATTCCCTGGCCGGCAAACGCCGCGTCGCCGTGCATGATCACCGGAACAATTTCTTTTCTGCCGGAGGCTCCTGTTCGCGTTTGCTTGGCACGCGCGCGTCCCATGGCTACGGGGTCCACGGCTTCCAAATGGCTTGGATTGGAGACCAAATGGATTCCCACTTTTTGGCCGTCCGCGGCGGAAAAATCACCCGTCGCGCCCATGTGATACTTCACGTCGCCGCCACCCAGCACGCTGCGCGGATCAACGTCTTCAAACCGCGCAAAAACTTCCGCAGCTCCACGCCCGACGATATGCACCATCACATTCAAGCGGCCGCGATGGCTCATAGCCAACACTGCTTGTTGCGCGCCTTCTTCCGCCGCGGCGCTTAAGATTGCGTCCAGCAACGGCAACAACGCTGCTTCGCCCTCCAACGAATACCGCTTGGTTCCTAGATAGCGTGTCTGCAAAACCTGTTCGAAAATCTCCGCGCGAACCAGCCATTCCAGGATTCGCTCGCGATCGACCTCAGGCGCTTCTCGTTCCATGCGTTCTTGAATCCACTGCCTTCTCTCCCGGTCGGGAATATGCATGAATTCCACGCCGATTGTTCCGCAGTAAAAGCGTCGCGCGGCTTCAGCCTCGGGCCCGCTCAGATCCAGCTCCGGCATCGCTACCGGTTGCAGATCACCTAGCGGGTCCAGGGCCGCCTGCAAATAGCCCCAGCGGCGAAACGCGTCCCACACGCGCTCCTGGCTTTCTTTCGATGCTGCGGAGTCCACCACAGCGTGTTGCCGGCTCATGAATCTCCTCGCAAATTGATCCTTACATTATAACGGCTGATCGCCCGGCCCAGAAACCTCGCGCCTATTCCTTCGGCCAGTCTCCCAGAAGGCGGCGCACTAATACAAATTGTCCCAGGTGGTACGAATTGTGATCTACGAGCAACAGAACTTCGCGCAATATTGTTTGTCCGGTCCCGTGAGGAAGCGGCGCGAAGAGATCCTGTTTCGGATCCATCACCAGGTCTCCCAGCGCTTTATTATCCTTTCCAAACTGCTCGACAGACTTGTCCCAGGCGTCGTCACTCGGGGGCGCCGGGCTCTTTGGCCAATAGCCCTCGGGCCATTTCGGCGAAGAATGTTTGGGATTGATGCAAAAGTCGAGAATGTCCGACTGCGCGATTCGCATATGTTCCAGCAGCTCCCAAGCGGAATGAGGCGAGCCTGGAGGCCTCACACCGCGCTTTGCCTTCGAGACACCATCAATTGCCTTTTTCCATTCTGTATGTGCTTCTCCCCAACTCACCACTTTTCGCAAATTCTCTCGCAGTACGTTTTCCATAAAATTCCCCTTTAAGAATTATTGATTACGCTGGCGAAACTGACCCATCCATCTATACACAATCGCGCTGCTAGAAAAAACCATTCCCTTGTTTCGCGCGCCTTACGAAGCGTATCATCCGGGCGAATCCTTAGGAGCGTGACCCGTGTCTGCTTCACTTTTTTCCCGGCGTGATTTCTCTCGTACCCTCGGCTCGCTGGCCGTCGCTTTCGCCGCCCCGCGCCTGCCACTAGAATTGGATGATCGGCAGGCCAAGCCGGCTCCATTGAATAGCATCCGGCTGAATTTCAACGAAAACCCTTACGGCCCATCGCCCAAGGCTTTGGAAGCTCTCGGTTCGTGCGGCGGAGTGGCGTCACGTTATCCTCTTTCTTCCGAGCGCGAATTAATCGACGAGCTGGCAAAAAAGTATGACGTGTCTCGCGAAAATATCGTGCTAGGTTGCGGCTCTACTGAAATATTGCGATGTGTGGACATGGCTTTCCTGGGCCCCGGCAAAAACATTGTTGCCGCGCAACCCACTTTCGAGTCCGTCCTGGAATATGCCCGCATCACGCGCGGCGAGCCCATCACTATCCCTCTTAATTCCGATCATAGACACGACCTTCCAAAGATGGCCGCGGCATGCACTTCGAAGACAGGCGTGGTCTACGTGTGCAACCCAAATAATCCCACCGGAACAATTGTTTGGCGCGATGAGTTGGCATCTTTCATTCGCGCCGTCCCTGCCTCCACGCTGATTCTTGTTGACGAGGCCTATTTCGATTTCGCCAACGATCCGCGCTACAGCAGCGCCGTTGAATGGATCGCTACGAATCCAAATGTGATCATCGCGCGCACATTCTCTAAAATTTACGGCATGGCCGGAATGCGCCTGGGCTACGCGGTCGGCGCCAAGGAAACGATCGCACAGATCCGCCAGCAGTCTATACAGGACAACGCAAACGCCGCTGTGCTTGCGGCGGGTTTGGCAAGCCTAAGGGATCCAGCCAATATCGGCATTTGTCGCGAAAAACTTAATAGCACCCGCGCCTGGCTCTGCAGCGAACTCTCAAAAGACGGACGATTTTTCATTCCTTCGCAGGCGAATTTCGTCATGATCGATATGCAAACCGACGTGCGTCCGATCATCGATCAATTTGCCGCGCGCAATATTCTCGTCGGCCGCCGCTTTCCCTCGATGAGTAACTTTCTTCGAATCACAATCGGCACGCAAACGGAGATCGAGACGTTTCTGGCTACCTTGCGCGAAATTGCTCCGGCCAACGCTTACAAAGCTGCCTGAGGTAGCAGGCTTAGCGGACAAAAGAAATGGGCCTTTCTGGCGCATCCGAAACCGCGCCGGAAAAGCCCACGGACAAGAAAATTACCAACGCCCCATTCGCAGTACTGGACGAACACGAAACCGCCGGTCCCATCGCGCAGTTCAGGCCCTTACATGCCCGGCCTTCTAATTCGCCGTCATACCCGCAGGCCCTGCGCTCCGCCGCTGCTGAAAACATTCGCGACAAAACACCGGACGCCCTTGCGTAGGTTTGAAAGGAACGGTGGTCTCTTTACCGCATTGCGAGCAAACAGTTTTGGTTTCGACTCGTTGCACATTTCCCGAGCCGGAACCCGCGCTCATGCTCTGTCCACGGTTCCCTTTGCACGCCTTGCACCGCTTGGGTTCGTTCTTAAAACCCTTATCGGCAAAAAACATCTGCTCGCCGGCCGTAAATACAAACTCGGCTGAGCAATCTGCACACTTCAAAATCTTATCGCTGTATTCCATATGCCACTCCAGGCTGGGAAGGAGTAGGCAGCGTGGCAGTTCGTGTCAGACGATCGCACGGATTTGCTGGGGACAACTGCAGCTCCCCATTGCTGGGTGGCACGAAACTGCCGGGATGGACCCTGGTTACTTGGCCTAATCCTGCTCACGCCGTTGCTTCTTCCGGAGACGTTTACGCGAGAGGGCTTCCTTTGCGCGACGCTTTTCACCGGGCTTCATGTAGTAGCTGTGCTTCTTGATTTCTTTAATGATATCTTCCGACTGCACCTTTCTCTTGAAGCGCCGGAGAGCATTTTCCAAAGATTCTCCCTCTTGAATTACGACTTCTGCCACGCGTATTCACCCCCAATACCTTATAGGCTCTTAAGTTAGTCTGATGGAATCAAACCAGTTTACCGGTTCAGACCCTTTCCGGCAATTGTGAAGTTCTTCTAACGGAGGCTACCACCGAAGTCAAGACATATATTGCTCACCTAGCGTAATTAGGCCATCGATACCTTTCCAGTTACTAGACTCGAGTCATTTTCACAGCGTACGCTAGCGCACATTGGCTTCTTGAGAGCCGCCAGCGTATGCTCCCTTCTTTTGTGCTGTTAGAATGAGTTCTCCAGCCCGAACATTTGGAGAAAAACTTCCAATGGCTCCTTTGATGCGCAACGCACTCGGCGTGCTTCTGGCAGGCGGCCAGGGTGAACGCCTGTGGCCTCTGACGCGTGACCGCGCGAAACCCGCCGTCCCTTTCGGCGGGGTGTACCGCATTATTGACGTTACGCTCTCTAACTGCCTGAACAGCGACTTGCGCCGCGTTTTCGTCCTCACGCAATACAAAGCGCTCAGCCTCAATCGCCACGTTCGGCGCGGCTGGTCGGTATTGATGGGCCTTGGAGATTTCATCGAAGTCCTTCCGCCGCAGATGCGCGTTTCGCAGCACTGGTATCAAGGCACTGCTGACGCCGTTTACCAGAACATTTATTCCATCGGCAGCGAACAATCCAGTTATGTCTTCATCCTTTCTGGCGACCATATCTACAAGATGAATTATCAGAAGATGCTGGAGCAACACGTCGAGGCGGGTGCCGACGTAACTGTAGCCACCCTTGAAGTCCCGCCTTCAGAGGCCAGCAAGCGCTTCGGCGTCCTGGAAACGGACAACAACTGGCGCATCGTCGGCTTCGAGGAAAAGCCCGAGCATCCCAAGGAATCCCGCGTCAATCCCGGAAAAGTGAATGCTTCGATGGGCGTCTATCTTTTCAACACGCAACTGCTTTTGCCCATGCTGATTGCCGATGCGGAGAATCAGAATTCGTCGCACGATTTTGGCAAGGACATCATTCCGCGCATCATCGAAAAATATCGCGTCTTCGCTTATAACTTCCTGGATGAAAATAAAAAGGACATGTCCTACTGGCGCGACGTCGGCACCATCGCCGCGTATCACGAAGCCAACATGGATCTGGTTTCCGTCTCACCGATCTTCAACTTGTACGACAAAACATGGCCTCTTCATACCTGGCAACAGCAGTATCCGCCGGCGAAATTTGTTTTCGCTGATCCCGAACGTAAGGGTGTCGCGCTAGACTCCATCGTTGGCAGCGGCTCCATCGTTTCCGGCGGACGTGTTGAAAAATCCGTGCTCGGTCTGGACGTGCGCGTAAATAGTTATAGCGAAGTGGACGACTCGATTATTTTCAATCACGTGATCATCGGCCGGCACTCCCGCATTCGCCGCGCGATTATTGACCGCCACGTGAATCTTCCGGAAGGTACCGTCATCGGTTACGACCTGGAAGCCGACCGCGCGCGCTACTCCGTCACGGAAAACGGCATCGTGGTGGTAGTGCGTCCTGAGTCAATGCTGGAAGAACCGGAGTGATTCCTTCCTTTACAACTCGTCGCAGTTTTATCCGATGGGCATTTTGATCGTGGGCGAGAACATTCCTTTATCTCGCGAATGAGTCCCGTACCGGAAATCCGTATCCGATCTGCCAATAATTTGCCCATGCGCCCTGATGGAGAGTTCGTTCTCTATTGGATGATCGCTTTTCGCAGAGCAACGTGGAATTTCGCGTTGGATCACGCCGTCGATTGGGCCAAAAACCTGAAAAAGCCCCTAATGATCCTGGAAGCGCTCCGCTGCGGCTATCGTTGGTCCAGCGATCGCTCCCACCGTTTCGTGTTGGACGGAATGGCCGACAATGCCCGCAGATTCCACGACGCCGGAGTTCTTCACTATCCTTATCTGGAACCAACTCCGGATGCGGGCAAGGGGCTTGTTGCCGCTCTTGCCTCGCGCGCGTGCGTAGTAGTTACTGACGATTTCCCATGTTTTTTCCTTCCGCGCATGGTGGCCTCTGCGGCTCGGCAATCGCCGGTGTTGATGGAGGCGGTGGACTCGAATGGCATGCTTCCTCTCCGGCGAGCGGAGCAAACCTATCCGACCGCCGTCGCTTTTCGTCGCTTTCTGCAAAAAGAACTCCCCAAACATTTGTTCGAGTGCTCCAAGCCCGACGCCCTCCGTAATGTGCGCTTACACGCCATTAAACCTCTTCCCCGCGAAATCGCCTCGCGCTGGCCACCGGCTCCTATTCGCGATCTAAACCCAACAGAGAGGGCTCTCTCTGGCTTTGCTTTCAACCGTGGCATCCCGGCGGTTGAAATTAGAGGAGGAAGTGAAGCTGCGCATTCTCTTCTGAGAAATTTCTTGCGAAAAAAGTTTTCGAGCTATGCAGAGGATAAAAACAAGCCCGGCGAAGATGCCACCAGCAACCTTTCACCTTACTTGCATTTCGGCCACATTTCCGTCCATCAAATCTTCTCTGAACTTACAAGACAAGAAAAATGGTCCCCTAGCCATCTCGCGTTGAGAGTCACCGGCAGCCGCTCTGGTTGGTGGGGCACCAGCGAAGCCGCGGAAGCTTTCTTGGATCAGATAATTACCTGGCGCGAACTCGGCTTCAATTTCTGCCAAACACGAAAAGACTACGACCAATTCGATTCCTTGCCTGAATGGGCGCTGAAGACTCTGAGTAAACATGCACATGATGAAAGAACCCATGTTTACACGCTAGCCCAATTCGAGCGCGCCGCGACGCATGATCCCCTTTGGAATGCTGCGCAAACGCAATTACTTCGCGAGGGTCGCATTCATACTTACCTTCGGATGCTTTGGGGAAAGAAAATTCTGGAATGGTCGCGATCGCCCTCAAAAGCCCTCGAAATTATGTTGGAACTGAACAATAAATACGCCGTTGATGGCCGCGATCCGAATTCTTACAGTGGCATCTTTTGGTGCCTCGGCCGCTACGATCGTCCCTGGGGACCCGAGCGTCCTATTTTTGGCACCGTTCGGTACATGAGTTCGGAAAATACTGCTCGAAAATTCAACGTTCGCAATTACATTCGGAATTTTTCCGCGGAAGGCAATGATGAAAGCTTTCGTCCACCGCCTCCATGATGCGGGGATAAGAATTTTCTAGATTTAGTCCAAGTGGGTTTTCGGCTTTTGCTTTCCATGACTCAACAGGGGCTTGAAACTCGACAGGTTGCCGGGGCCCTTAATCATCGAAACGGTTCCAATTTTCGATAGTTTCTTCCCGCGAAGACGGTTCTTAGCGGGCTTGTTCTTGTCGATGCTCAAGGTCCTCTACCCTGTAGCAAAATTTGCAGCCCTTCTAGCACAATTGCTTTCTGAAATATGTTGAACGCCCGTTGCGAGCTAGGTCGGCAAACTAAACTGGAAGGAATATAAACCTCGGAGAGGTCTCAATCGTTACGCTGCGATGAATCCTGCAATAATTCTTGGAATTTATGCAACGTAGTTACAAAAATCGGTGAAATATCGGAAAAGTGTAAAAAATCAGGCTTTTACTCCGCTCGAAGTGCCACGATCGGATCCACCTTCGCAGCGCGATAAGCCGGTACAAGGCATGCCGACATAGCGGCGATCATCAGCACACCGGACACCATCGCAAAGGTGAACGAGTCGGTTGCTTTAACTCCGAACAAAAGTCCTTCTAAAATGCGCGTGAGCCCCAAAGCTCCGAGCGAGCCCGCGACCGTTCCGATTGTTACCAGCGCCAGGTTTTGCAGTAACACCATCTTCAGAATATCCGACGGCTGCGCCCCGATGGCCATGCGCACACCAATTTCATGCGACCGCAGCGTAACCAGATAACTCGTCACGCCGAACACGCCGAGTATCGCAATGCCTAGCGTCGCTAGACTGAATACTCCCAACACGTCGGCGCTCAAACGTTGCCGCCACAATGAATCCCCCACACGTTTTTCCATTGACGACACATCCGCGATCGCGAGCGTTGCGTCGATTCCGCCAATCTTCTGCCGCACAGACGCGAGCGTGGCATCCGGGTCGACGTCAGTGTCCGCCACCAAAAAGAGGTTGCGCCAAATGTCCTCGCTCGTGTCTTGCTGAGTCATCGGAACCCACGCCGCGGAGTCGGGCTCGTTCTCGACCGCGTACATGTGGCTGTCTCCGACGATGCCCACGACTGTTCGCGGAGACGAAGTGGGCAGCGATTCCGCGTGACCGATCCAGATCTGTTTTCCGATGGCGTCTTCGCCCGGGAATTGCTGGCGTGCGAGCTTTTCGTTGATCACCACCACCGGCAAAGAATCGTGCGCGTCCGAACTGGTTATCACCCGCCCAGCCTTCAACTCCATGCCCAGGCCTTCCAGGTAACCGGGCGTAATCACGGTGTAGCGAACCAGAGGCAACTGCGAGAAGTTTTGAATGCCTTTGGGATCTGAGCGCGTGACCGCTTGCAACCAGCGTGGACCCGCGGAAAAAGGAATTGCCTGCGCCAATCCGCCTTGACGTACGCCGGGAATCTGCAAGGTTTCCTCGCGAATGTGTTTCGCCAACTCTGCTATGTCTGCGGGCTTCGCATAATGTGCTTTAGGGGCCGACAGGGCGAGCGTCAGCCGATGTTCGGGGGCGAAGCCTAATGGGACTTCCTGCAAACGCACGAAGCTGCGGATAAGCAGACCTGCTCCGCAAAGCGGCACGAGCGCCAGCGCGATTTGCGGCACGATAATGGATCCGCGCAGCCGCCGGCCAATTCCGGCGGTACCTGTTACGGCTCCGCCGGATCCCAGAAGTCTTGCTAAATCAGCTCGCGACGCTTTCATCACCGGGAATAATCCAGAGAGAACGGCAGCCAGTAATGTGAACGCGATTGTGCCCAACACAACAAAGACGTCGATGTGGGCGTGTAGCCAAGAAATTTCAGCGGCCGGAACGAAAGAAAGCAACAGGCGCACGCCCAGCGGTGCGAACAGAATTCCGATTCCTCCGCCGATACTAAACAGGAGCAGAGTTTCCATTAGAAGTTGGCGCATCAGCACCGTGCGGCCAGCCCCGAGCGCCAGGCGTAGAGCGATTTCTTTCCGGCGAGCCTCCAGATGAACTCGTCGAAGGTAGCTAATATTGATACACAGTAAGAGCAGCGCAAACGCCAGAGCACCCGAAAACGCGATGATGGGCGTGCGAAAATCTCCAGCCACGGCCTCGCGCATGGGAACCACTGCCGCTCCGTACTCTTTGTCTTCCTTATATTGGCCGGCTAGCCGTTCCGTTACCACATCCATAGCGGATTGCGCTTGCTTCGGCGTCACGCCGGGGCGGAGCTTGGCAGCCACGCGGTAACTGCGTTGCGAACGCTCGGCGAATGAGAGTATGGATCTGGGAAGCACAGTCCACACGTCAACCTGGTCTTCGGGTGGGAATGAAAATCCTGGAGGAGCGATCCCGACGACGGTGTGAGTTGCTCCGTTAAGTGTAATCTTCTTGCCGGGTAATGAAGGATCCGCGCCGTACGTGCGCTTCCAGAATTCGTAGCTGAGGACGACTCTCCGGTCCTCGCTGGCACTGTCCTCCTCGGTCAGAAAGCGCCCCGCGGCCGGTGTGATGTTCGTTGCGGAAAAAATTTCAGGTGAAATAACCGCCGCGCGTACACGCTCCGGATTGCTGACGTCTGTGCCGGAAGCGGTATAGCTCCATGGGATCCAAACCACCACATCCGAGAAAACAGAAGCGCTATCGCGTTTCCAATCGCGAAAATTCGGCATGGAGACACTGATCTGGTTCATCGACTGGGATTTCAGGCGATGTTCCCACAGATACACCCACCGGTCTGTGTTGACGGGACCGTACGGCTTCAAAAGAACCGCATTCACCACTGAGAAGACAGACGTGAGTGCGCAGATCCCAAGCGCCAGCGTCAAAATGAGCCCAATGCTGTATCCCCGCTTGTTCCACAACAATCTCGCGCTGTAACGCAGGTCTTGAAGGAAAGTATTCATAATTCGCTCCACGCGCCTGTTCTCATCGCAAGGAAAGTTAAGTCAACAACAAGCCATGGTCCCGGCAGATCGGATATTACACCGGGAGTTGGCTTCAACGCCTTCGCGTATTTGACGGATTGAAAACCATTTATGCCACCGCCTTGCTCTCCTTTTTCAATACGATAAGTCTCATCCTGCGGGAGGGTGTTTCTAGCGCATCCGCAATCTGTTTGGTATTCCGATGATCGCAGTTTCGGCCAGCATGCCGCGATAGGATGCATGAGTGATTGCAACCTAGTTACTATGGGATGCTGGGACGAACAGGTTCGGCGTAAGGAGAGATGGGAACTTTAATTCAAGATGTTCGGTATGCACTCCGGGGACTTGCCAAAGCTCGCGGCTTTGCTGTGGTTGCCTTGCTGTCGCTGGCGATTGGGATTGGGGCGAACACCGCGATCTTCAGTATCGTAAACACCCTGCTGCTTCGTCCGCTTCCTTATAAAGATGCGAACAGGCTGGCGATCCTGTGGAATCGGTCCCCCGGCTTGGGTATTACCGAGGATTGGTTTTCCACCGCTCAATATTTCGACATTAAAACAGGCCATCACGGTTTCGAAGATGTGGCCATTGCCATCGGTGGAAATGAAAACCTGACGGGTGATGGCGAACCCGAGCGTGTAGGTACGATTCACGTGTCCTCAAATTTTTTGCCGATTTTGGGAGTGAGTGCGGATAGGGGCAGGCTTTTCGTTTCGAGCGAAGACGTAAAAGGCAGCCCGGGAACGGCGCTGCTCAGCTATGGTTTTTGGGTTCGACGCTTCGGCTCTGATCCGCGAGTCATCGGCAAATCGCTCACGATAAATGGATCAACCTATCAGGTAGTAGGCATTCTGCCACGAAGTTTTTCATTGCCACGCGAAGTATTACCCACGTTGGGCGGCGCAGAGCAGGCCGAGATTCTTCTTCCTCTACCGCTAGGGCCGGATGCGCCGCAATTTCGGGACCGCGAAGATTACAACATCATGGCCAAGCTGAAGCCGGGGGAGTCATTACAGCAGGCCCAAGCCGAAATGAACACGATTACAGCGCGCCTGCGCCGGGATTTCCCCGCAAACTACCCGCCCAATGGCGGTTTGACGTTCGGCATCGTTCCTTTGTCCGAACAAGTAGTGGGTGACAGCCGGACCGCATTGTTCGTGCTGCTTTTCGCCGTGGCATTCGTTCTGCTGATCGCTTGCGCCAACGTCGCGAATCTTCAGTTGTCGCGGGCGCTTGGCCGACAAAAGGAAATAGCCCTTCGCATGGCCATAGGCGCAAGCCGCACGCGCATCGCTCGGCAACTGATTACCGAAAGCCTGCTGCTCTCCCTATTCGGCGGGGCCTTGGGAATCTTGTTGGCGTTTGCCAGCCTGAAATGGGTTCGGATTCTCGGGCCTGGAAGCATTCCACGTCTCGAGTACATCGCTATCGATGCAAGAGTCCTTTTGTTCACTCTGTTGATCTCGCTCGTTTCCGGTACGATGTTCGGCTTGGTCCCGTCGTTTCGCATTTCACTTATCGACATCCATTCAACACTGAAAGAAGGAGGCCGAGCCTCCGCCGACACCGGCGCTATGTGGGGCAGAGGAAGAAGCTTCCGCAAGTCGCTGGTGGTTTCCGAACTCGCGCTTTCGGCGTTGCTACTAATCGGTGCGGCTTTACTTATCCGCAGCTTCGCGAATTTGCAAAGTGTCTCACCAGGATTTAACGCGAACAACGTGCTAACCATGGAACTTGCCATGAGCGGGGATAAATATCGCGAACCGCAATTTGTATTAGCGACGTACAAACGAATCGGGGAGCAGTTGGAAAGTCTCCCGGGAGTGAAGTATGCCGGAGCCATCACCTCGCTGCCATTGAGCCAAATGTTCGCTTGGGGGCCGATCACTGTGGAGGGTAGGGTCCCTCCACCCGGTGAGAATTTCATCAACGCTGACGTGCGCGTCGTGAACGGGCATTATTTCGAGACCATGCAAATCCCACTGCGCGAGGGCCGTTTCTTCGGTGAATCCGATACTGCGACCAGTCCTCCGGTGGGAATCGTCGACGAATATATGGCCAGGGAATTATGGCCAAATCAGAGTGCGCTGGGAAAGCGCGTGCACAATGGCGGCATCACCGAGAAAGAACCCTGGATCACTGTGGTGGGCGTTGTTGGGCGAATTAAACAATACACACTCGACTCCGATTCGCGGATCGCCATTTATTATCCTCAGACACAGTTCGTAACCCACGAGATGAATGTAGTCGTCCGTACCAGCCGCGATCCTGCTGCGTTGTATTCGGCCGCACGCAAGGAAATTCATCAGGTGGACGCGGATCTCCCAATTTTCCACCCCGTAACGATGGACCAGCGAGTTCAGGAGTCTCTGGCTCGGCGGCGATTTTCCATGTTATTGCTCAGCGTGTTCGCCGGCCTCGCCGTCGCCCTCGCTATGATTGGGATCTATGGCGTGGTTTCTTATGTGGTCAATCAGGGGACGCGCGAGATTGGCATTCGGCTCGCGCTGGGAGCGACGCCGCGCGCCATATTGCATCTGGTGATAGGTCGAGGCATGGCATTGGCAATTCCGGGCGTGATCATCGGGTTGCTCGGCAGTCTTGCATTCACGCGCATGATGCGCGGCCTTCTGTTCGGCGTCAGCCCAATAGATCCTTTGACCTTTGTTGCAATTCCTATAGCGCTGGTTTTGGTTGCCTTACTGGCGAGCTACATCCCGGCCCATCGTGCAACCCGCGTAGACCCAACGGTTTCGCTTCGCAGCGAATGAACGAAATCAGGCGTGTAGGTAAGTGGAAAAACCGGAAGATCAAATTAGTTGGTGAAAAGTAATGGTCGGGGCGAGTGGATTTGAACCACCGACCTCCTGGTCCCGAACCAGGCGCGCTAGCCAGGCTGCGCTACGCCCCGAAATTTTGAAGACGACCGCGAACAGTTTATCGCGCATCACCAACGACCGCAACCAATCGTATCGCGCGGTGCTCCAGCACAGGGATCGCGGGTCCTCGACACGTCTTTTCTCCGCGTTAGCCGGTAGATTGCGTTGGAAAAGTATCGCCAACTCATTTAAGCTCCTGCGCTGTGGCTTGGGGCGCTTTCGCAAAAGCGGTGAGCCATCGGAGGAACTATGTCGGTTTCGAAGTTAGCTACTGTTCTCGTTCTCTCTTTCAGCTTGGCGATTGTTTCTGCAAGCGCACAGGACCAAACGCAATCGAAAGCACAGCCCCAATCGCAGACATCTCAAGCTCCCGCAACTCCGGCCGCGCCACCCGCGGCGAAACCAGCCGACGTCGCCACACCTGATGCAATTCTTGCCGCCACCTACGATGTGATCTCCGGTCCGGCCGGCAAACGCGACTGGGATCGCTTCCGCTCTCTGTTTCTTCCCGGCGCGCGCTTGGGTGCCGTGGTAAAGGGAAAGGACGGTAGTCTCTCCGCCAAAACCTTTACTCCGGAGGAATACATCACGTTCGGCGATGTTTATTTCATGAAGAACGGTTTCTTTGAAAGAGAAGCGTCGCGCCATGCGGACCGTTATGCCAACATCATGCAAATTTTCAGCACGTACGAGTCACGCCACGACATCAAGGACCCCGCGCCATTCGCGCGCGGTATCAATAGTTTTCAATTATTCTTCGATGGCAAGCGCTGGTGGGTCGTTGACATCTTCTGGCAGGAAGAAACGCCCGACGCGCCAATACCGGAAGAGTTTCTGCCCAAAGCGCACTAGATTTTTCAACGACGGCGGGACGCACACAACACGGCCACGCCGCTCCACGCGTTTTGCAACTTCGTTTCGGTCGTTCGATTAAATTTATTTTGTGGTTTATTTAGTAATGATTGGTAGTGGCGAGACCGAAGCAGGCGCAGCGCTGTTGCAGCTCCGGGCTTTAGAGCTTCTTGTACTTCTGGCGGCAACTTGTCGGCCCGGGCAAGCATTGCGCTCACTTGCCACATCTGCTGATCCGTAAGCGAGGACCCGAATCCGGGCATTCCGCTAAGCCGAATCCCGTTCTTCACTTTCCAATACGTTTCTCCAGCCGGATCATCGCTCACTGTTTCTTTCACCGTCAAAAGTTGTGGAGCGCGAGGAAACATGCCGATCGCCGCAGCCGACGCAGGCTGCTGCAGCAAACCGTGGCAGAATGCGCAGTTTTTCTGATAAACGTCGGCTCCGCTCAGTAAGTCTGCTGTAGTGAAGGTCGAAACGTCGCGCTGCGGCATTTCTTTCTCTATCCGGGCGTGCAATGCCATTTTTGCAAAAGTTTTTTCAAACGGCATCTGCGGATCAGCTGTAGCCACCGGCGCCATGCCGGTCTTGAAATAAAAGATTGCGCCCAGCGCGATAACCAGTAGTGTAACGAGCACTCCGGCAAAAATACCTCGCATTAGGTTCCCTCTCTTTTCGACGCGAACAAATCTGTTCTTGCGACTTCAGGCGTGCGACCCACTCAAATCAATCAGCGGCATTATAGTGCAAAGTATTTTTTCTGAACTCTCGTGATTGCATTTATTGTTTGGAAGGCTTAGGCGATTCGCGGACACCCACCCCGATTTGCATCGCCGTATTCTTGGGAAAAGCTACGTCGCGCCCACGAGCTATAAAATTCGTGTAAATAGACCGCGCGCCTCCAAGAGCACCCATGGCCATTCCCAAGGCTGTTGAATGAACAGAAAGCCCCAGCGCAATTCCGACCAATTTAAATCCCGTCGCGCCACCCGCTGCGCGAGGGCCAGTATCCCCGAAGGTGTCTCCCAGGAACGAGGCCGCGCCCAGTCCCACGGAAATGGTTGTGGTCAAAAATCTGGTCTTTGGCGGATTCGCCTTCGCTCCGCCCTCCGCGTCGAGCGCAACATTCTGCCCGCTCGCGCTTTGCACTCCCTCCAGGCTCGCCTGGACTTTAGTCGCCACTCCGTCTTGGAGAACCACATCGTGAAACACGATCCGCAATTGCCCGCTGCGGCTCATATAGCCGGCGCGTCGTGCCTGCAGCACTGTGCCTTTTAACAGCGTGCCTTGGGGATAGATCAGGCGGCCATTGTCGAAGAGTGGCCGCGAGATGACGGCATCCACCTCATCACCATTGTGAGACGTTGACGAGCTTAGCGAATTTAACAGCCGCGCGTGCACGAAACTTCCCGGTGGCGGAATGGAACCAATCGAGGCAGCAAGTTCTCGTGTAAGCGGTTCGGTCCCGAAATTCAGCGGCTCTTGCAGTTCCGCGAAATAAACTGTGCCGGCATCAATATATTGCGGACGCACGGGAAGCTGCGCCATCGCATATCGTTCAATTTTGTGAACTTTTCCAGGCTCTTTTATCTGCTGCATTGCGGCATTCCACTCTTTCTTGGCCTCCTCCTTCGCTTCGTGCGCTTTTTGCGACGCCGCATCTTTAACATCCTTGGGGTTTTCATCGGCAGCAGTCACGAAGCGTATCGGCTCTCCCGATCCGGGAGTCACAACGGTATTTACTGGAATATGTTCACCACTGGCCAGAATCAATTCCGTGAATTTCACGCTGAGCTTACGAGCAGGGGTGAAATCAGCATCCAACGCGTCGAGCATTCGTGTTCCCGCCGAAACACCTGCGATCTCTGTGATGCTCCCATTTACTTCAGAACCTACCGGAACCACCAGCCGGTCAAACGCATATACCGGTTCCACGATCTGTCCGTGAATCGGCTGGCCCACTCGCTTTACTCGCACCTCCTTATCCAACGCAACTTGAAGCGCTGTGCCTTTGGGCACCGCGAGATTCAGGGTCTCAATGTTTGCAGCGGTTGTTGCGGTCGCGCTCAAGGGCCTTTGAACTAGCGCGGGGTCAGAATCACTTTTTGGTGCGGAGGCCGGCGCGTCCTGCGCAGAAGCGCTCAGGCAGGTAAATCCGAGGAGGATCGCAAACGCCCAGGGTCTCATTGCCGGCTCGCTCCTAGGCACTTCGTACCCCAAGATTAAATTCCCGCATACTGCACTAAATTCGAGATGCATCCATTCTAATCCGGTTTGCCTGCCAGGAATTCGCTTGATCACGCCGCTGTTCGCGCCCCCATCGCGCCAGAAGATTTGGGCAAGAACTAAATGAGCTTGCGATGCGCGCTATAGTGCGTCCAGAATACGCAGCGTTTTTGGAGGCGCTGATGTTCCAAAAAGATCTGCTAAAGGGCCGTACTATCCTGATTACCGGAGGTGGCACAGGCCTGGGCCGTTCGATGGCCTTACGATTCGCAGAGTTGGGCGCGAATTTATTTCTAGCCGCGCGTCGCGAAGAGCCTCTCAAAAATACCGTCGAAGAAATTCGCGCAGCGGGAGGACACGCCGCTTACTCCCAGGCCGACATTCGAAACTACGACGCGGTGGAAAAGGCAATCGCAGCGGCCGAAAAAGAATTCGGCGGCGTGGATACGCTGGTAAACAACGCCGCCGGCAATTTCATCGCCCGCACTGAAAAACTCTCGCCCAACGCGTTCAACGCGGTTTTGGGCATCGTCCTTCAAGGAACATTTTTCTGTACGTTGGCGTTGGGAAAGAAATGGATCGCCCGCAAGCAGCCCGGAACGATTCTGAATATTGTCGCTACCTACGCCTCCGCTAATTCAGGATCGGGATTCGTTGTCCCCTCGGCCTGTGCTAAGGCGGGCGTGCTGGCGCTGACACGCTCGCTCGCTGTGGAGTGGGCTCGGTATCGCATTCGCCTGAATGCAATCGCGCCTGGACCATTTCCCACCGAAGGCGCCTGGTCCCGGCTGCTCCCCTCCAAAGACCTTGAAGAGCGCGCTAGAAATTATCACCCGATGAAACGCTTCGGCCGCCACGAAGAGCTCGCGAATCTCGCAGCGTATCTTCTCAGTGAACAAGCTGCATACGTGAATGGCGAATGCGTGGTAATCGATGGCGGCTTGTGGCTGCGCGGCGCCGGCGAGTTCAACGATTTCGTCGATCTACCCGATGCCGCTTGGGACCAGCTAGAAAGTGCAAGAAAATCCAAAAGCTGAATACGTGGTGGCGATGATCAGGATAATCTCAGCCTGCGCGCTTGCTCCTTCCGTTCGAAAGATTGATTGAAGCCCGAGTTCGTGACCTCTTTGGATACAGTTCGCAGATTCCTCAGTAATACGGCCCTTTGCTGCGGTATCCCTACAGCATATAGGCCCTGAAGATTGGTACTTTCGGTCTATTGCCGCTCCCGCCCAGGAAAGCTACTTTGTGCCGGTAAGGATACAGAAAGGCTCTGGCTCTGCTAGGAGGGAGGGGTGTGTACTGTTTGGACACACACCCGAAAAAAACTCCCTTGACGGCATAAGACCACCTATAGACTCGCCGCGGTAAGTTTCCCTCGGAGGGTCTATGAACAGGTGGTCAATGGTTGTTGTATTAGTTTTGCTGGTCTTAACCAGCGCTATGGGTCTCAGTGCTTTAACGACCCAAGAGACGCTGGCGAATACCGGCAGCCCAATGCCGCCAACGCCTTGGTTAGCAGCAAATACGGGAAGTCCGATGCCGCCCACACCGTGGACGAACACCGGCAGCCCGATGCCGCCGACACCTTGGCTAGCAGTAAATACGGGAAGTCCGATGCCGCCCACACCGTGGACGAACACCGGCAGCCCGATGCCGCCGACGCCCTGGAGGTAGTCAGGGCAGGTTCCGCGCAAGCGGATTAAGGGTTAAGTCAGGGCCGGTCCCTAAGGACCGTATATGCAGCTTGGCCCGGCTGATTATTTAATTTGGATTGCAAGCTTCGCTTTAGAAGCTTACGTAGTGGTGTGCCTGGCCTTCCATAGAGACACTTTCCGCTATTTCTCCTTAAATCTCTACATGTTAGCGGCCGCTCTGGTTACCGCTGGCCATTATTTTACCTTTCATACTTACGGCTTCTCTTCCATGCAGTACCGCTACTTTTACTACTACTCTGAGAACCTCCTTATTGTCCTCATCTACTTCACCGTCATGGAGCTCTATCAACACGTTTTCCGCGAGATGAACGTAAGCAGATACATTCGCGGAGCGGCAGCCCTTCTACTAATCGGCACGGCATTTTTCTCTTATGCGGTCGTGCGTCAGAATAAGGATCACCTTACCAGCCGGTTCGTCGTTGAACTTGGCCAGAACCTTTACTTTGTCGGCGTGGTGCTCACCTACCTTCTCTGGGGCGCCATTTTGAAACTTCGCGAGACACGCACTCGCCTGATTCAGTTGGTTCTCGCGCTGGGCGTTTACTTCAGCGCCACCGCGGGAACCTACGCTCTCCGCAACCTCTTCCCGGGGTTGCAGGAAGTGGTGCTGCGTTGGGTGCCACCCCTTATTGGTACTTGGTTGCCGCTGGCTTGGGCTTACACATTCTCGAAGATTCCGGAAGACGCCAGGCTGGCGACTGCTCGTTTGATGGTGAGGGCTCGATGATCATGGCAGCAATCATCTGCGTATTTTCGATTGCAGCCTTCCTGCAGTTCTTTATCTGGCACTGCCGCTCGATTCTTGCCTCCAGCCGCAGAGTAGAACTTTCCGAGCGCGTGCGCGAGGTAGCCGGCGTCGAAAGCCGCAATTTCAACGCGGAAGATTTCCATCGACTGCTTCAACTGGTGCGCCTATGCCCGGAACGAGGAGACGACCGTGGTGAAATCCGCGCCGTCGGCACCTACTATGGGTTGCTCAACGTTCTTAGCCGAATAGCGCGGCAGACGATTCCCCCCATTGCAGAATGGGCCGAGCAGGAACGCGAAAGCTGCTCGTACTTTGCGGCGGTTGCACTGGACCGCCGAATTTCCTACAGCCGTGACCTCTTCACTCAACAAATCGCAGATCGCCTGTAAGTTATTTCCCCGCCAAGATTGATTCCTGAATCTACGGAGCTCGCACTCGACCCGGACAACCTGCGCTGCTACCATGTCAGTAACTGAAATGATCGACTAAGTTTTGCGGCCTTTCGCGAGTAGCCTGGCTATGAGAACAATCCTCGAGCAGTCGGTCCTTCATCACATTCGCACTGCGCAAATGATTGCGTCCGGCGACCGTATCGGTGTAGCTGTGTCGGGCGGCGCGGATTCCGTAGCTTTGCTGCGTATCCTCCAAAATCTTCGCGAAGAACTTGGCGTCACCCTGCTGGTCGTTCATTTCGATCACATGCTGCGCGGTGAAGACTCCCGAGCTGATGCGCAATTCGTTAGAGATTTGGCCGGCACACTTAACCTAAGCATAGTGACGGCAAGTGAAGATGTTTCTGCCGCAGCCGCGTTGCAAGGTTGGAATCTCGAGGACGCAGCCCGCCGCCTTCGCTACGCTTTCTTTGAGAATGTATGCGCCAGCGGACAAGCAACCCACATCGCTGTGGCTCACACTGCGCAAGATCAAGCCGAAACAGTTCTCTCACATTTAATCCGCGGAACGGGACCTACCGGTTTAGCAGGCATCTATCCGAAGGTGGGTTCGGTAATCCGTCCGCTTCTCGGTATTCAGCGTCAGGATTTGCGGGACTATCTGAAATCTCTCAACCAACCTTGGCGTGAAGATGCCACAAACCGCGACACTCGTCGCCAACGCGCTCGAATCCGCGAACAACTGATTCCTCTTCTGGAAAACAATTTCGCACCAACTATCGTTCCCCATCTCGGAGAACTCGCGCGCCTCTCCCGAGAAGAGGAATTGTTCTGGTCCGCGATTGTAGAAGATCGCTTCGCGGGCCTCGTTCGTCGCAGCGAAAATGAAACCGCCATCCGCGTCCGCGATCTGTTAGCGCCCATCGAATTAAGTTCGCTGCGCACCTCGTTTTCGCCTGTAGATAACGCCAACAACATCAGGGCGTTACGTCCGCTCACCCAACGCCTAATCCGCCGTCTTTATCAGAGTATCCGCGGGGATCGCAAAGACCTCACTGCCGAGCATGTAGAACAAATTATCCGACTTGCTACTGACCAAGCTAGTGGCCGTTGTTTGGAGCTCCCGGGAAGAATTGTTGTCGAGCGAAGTTTCGACAATCTGATTTTTTCGCGCGACGCGAAACCGACACGGATCCGTTCTAAGGAAACTCTCGCGCTTCCGCATACGTATCACTATGTAGTGAACGTTCCGAACCATGGGGCGGCCGTGGTTTCTGTCCCGGAACTCGCAAGTTGCTTCTGCTTGAAAGTGATTGACTGGACTTTGCAGCCGAGCGACACTAAAAGTGCTGGCCAAGCCCTTGATGCTGACCTCCTCCGCGCCCCTTTAATTCTGCGGAATTGGCGTCCGGGTGACGCGTACAGGCCACGCGGCCGCCGGCACATTCACAAGTTGAAGCAAATGTTCCTGCAAAATCGTATTCCCGGCCACGAGCGGGGACTCTGGCCCGTCTTGGAATGCGAAGGGCGCGTCATTTGGACTCGCGGCATGCCGCCTGCGAGCGAAGTTTGCGCCCGGCAACAAACGCTGGTAGGGGTCTATATTGAGGAGCATCCGCTTGAATAGCCTGTTCATTCTTTGCGTGCATACACCCGCCTTCCTAGCGCATCTAAACAAGAGTGAGTTAGAATTAAAGCAGGGATTTAGACCGGTCTTTTCGGGCAAGCCAGAAGGCGAGGTAAAACAGTGAACTCTACAGTACGGACAATTCTCTTTTGGCTTCTTATGATTTTGTTGGCGGTCGTCTTGTGGAAAATGGCTTCCACCGGAGGCCAGACCGCGCACGAGGAAGAGCCGAATTACACCACTTTTCTTGCTAACGTCCAAGCCGGCAAAGTCAAGGATGTCATCATCTACCTGGCTCCAAACAGCGCCGAGATTCAGGGTGATTATCGCGAGCCGGCTGGAAAGTTCAAGGGTGTAACGGTCGCAAACACAGCGATACCGGATATCACCAAAGTCCTCCAGGACCACGGCGTCCTTTATAGCTACAAAGAAGTAAAGAACGCCGATTGGATGACCTTCTTGGTGAATTTTGCTCCCCTGATCCTTCTCGTTCTCTTCTGGGTTTTCATGATGAAGCAGATGCAAGCCGGCGGGAACAAAGCTCTGAGCTTTGGAAAATCGCGCGCGCGTTTGCTTACCGCGCAGCAGAAGAAAGCGACCTTCAAAGACGTTGCCGGAATTGACGAGCCCAAGGAAGAGCTTTATGAAATCATCGATTTCCTGAAAGATCCGCAGAAATTTCAGAAGCTTGGCGGACGCATTCCCAAGGGCGTGCTTCTCGTCGGGCCTCCTGGAACAGGTAAAACTTTGCTGGCGCGCGCCATCGCGGGCGAAGCTAACGTTCCATTTTTCTCCATCTCCGGCTCTGACTTCGTGGAAATGTTTGTCGGCGTCGGCGCCAGCCGTGTGCGCGATCTGTTCGAGCAAGGCAAGAAGAATGCGCCTTGCATCATATTCATCGACGAAATTGACGCGGTCGGCCGCCATCGTGGCGCGGGTCTCGGCGGTGGGCACGACGAGCGCGAACAAACGTTGAACGCTTTGCTCGTAGAAATGGATGGCTTCGAATCAAACGAAGGCGTCATTCTGATCGCAGCAACAAACCGTCCTGACGTTCTCGACCCGGCCTTGCTCCGTCCCGGCCGCTTTGATCGTCGAGTAGTGGTTCCCCGTCCCGACGTAAAAGGCCGTGAAGAAATTCTGCGCGTCCACACGCGCAAGGTGCCCTTGTCCGAAGACGTCGAGCTCTCCGTAATCGCTCGTGGCACCCCCGGATTCTCGGGAGCTGATTTGGCGAACCTGGTCAACGAATCCGCTCTCTGGGCCGCGCGTCAGAATCGTAAATTCGTGGCCATGTCCGACTTCGAAATGTCCAAAGACAAAGTCCTCATGGGCGTCGAACGTAAATCCATGATTTTGTCCGACGAGGAAAAGCGCAACACGGCTTATCATGAAGCGGGTCACGCGCTTGTCGCCGCCATGACTCCTGGCGCCGACCCTCTTCACAAAGTCACAATTATTCCTCGCGGTATGGCTTTGGGCGTCACTATGCAACTGCCCATCGACGACAAGCACACCTACACCAAAGAATTCCTCGAATCGCAATTGAGCGTTCTAATGGGCGGACGAGCGGCTGAAGAAATTTTCCTACATCACATCACTACCGGTGCGGGAAACGATATCGAACGCGCCTCGGAAATCGCGCGCCAGATGGTTTGCGAATGGGGTATGAGCCCTCTCGGGCCGCTGACCTTCGGCAAAAAGGAAGAAGCCATCTTTCTTGGCCGCGAAATCACCCAGCATCGCGACTACTCCGAAGACACCGCAATCAAAATTGACGCGGAAGTCCGTAGCATCGTCACTAACGGGTACAGCCGAGCTCGCAATATTCTCGAAACGCAACGCGATACCCTCGAGCGCATTGCGCAGGCCCTGCTAGAGCGCGAAGTCCTCGACGCCACCGAGCTCAAGCTGTTGCTCGAAGGCAAGCCGCTGCCTGACAAGGTTCCACCACCGCCTCCGGCTGCTCCGCCATTGCCGGCGAAAGAGCCGCAGCTCTCGCTACGTCCCGAGCCACGCCCAATCCCCGGCATGGCCAAGGGCGAAAAACCGGCCCCGGCTTAATCGAAAGTCATAGCTAAGATTCACAGCGGCGCCGATTAACCATCAGGCGCCGTTTCTATTTGCGGGAACTGATCCGTTAATTGGCGGGCAGAAACTGCAAGGGTTGCGTAACCATACTGGGGAAAAACGGCTCCCAAATCTGCAGATCGGTTAGGCCAGCTTTGTCCGTCTCATACTCCACATCATACGTTTCGCCGACTGTGATGCCCATATCAGCTGCAGAATATTTCAGCTGGGCCGGCGGCAGAGCTGCGCCATCCTTGGCGATGACTTTCCACTGCACCGGCGCGTCCTGGCTCGTCAAACGTACCCGCAAATCCGCAGCGTTGTCGGTGATATTGATGAATCGCATTCGATAACGGTTTCCGGCGTGTAAGTTAATGGGATCTGGTTCGGGGTGACCGTTTATCAAGAGAAGGAAGCCATACGGAACGTATTTCCCCATGCTGAAAACAAAAGTCCGATCGTGCTCTGGATCATATTTCTCCCCAGGCTCCAGAACGATCAGCGGCCCGTACACGCCATTCAACAACTGCCCTTCATCGTGCCAGTGTGTGTGATAGACAAAAGTTCCCGCCCGCGGCGGAGTCATGCGTGCCACAAAAGACGTTCCGGGGGGAATCGGTGGGCTCGTCTGCTGGCCCGAGCCGGTCCATCCCGCTACACCGTCGTAGTAACTTTCCAGTTCCATACCGTGCCAGTGAATCGCAGTCGGACTGTTCGTTGAATTCTTCACTTCAATTTCCGCAGGCTCGCCGCGCGTAAGAATAATCGGCGGTCCCAGCAAACTCTGCGTTTTTTTCTTATCAGCCGCCGCAGGTTCTCTCAGATCGTTCACTTCCAGGTTGTACAGCGGAATCTTCCCGGGATTGTCCGAGATCACCAGTTGCAGTTTGTGCGTTTCTACCGTCGGAGTAGGGCTGGGCGCCGCTTTCGAATTCGGAAGCACGGTAATACCAATCACCAGCCCTCCCATGCTCATGCTGTGCTCGTGTTCCGGTGAGTAAGCAGCAGCCTGCGATTCTTTGGGATGCAGAGATTCTGAAGGCGTCATATGCGACACCATGTGGCAGTGGAATAACCAATTCCCCGCGCGGTCTGGCGTCCATGTCATATCGAAGGTGTTGCCCACATCAATATGCTCGGTCACCGCCAAGCGGCGCTGGGCCACCGCATATTGCTCGAAGCGTTCACCGTCACCTTCACCGTCCACGCTGAAAAAGAAACCATGAAGATGCATACCGTGGTCCGATATTGTCGGATTGATTACGCGCCAGTGCGCGGTTTCGCCTTGATTTAAGGTAATCCGCTCTGTGTTGGGCCAGGTCTTACCGTTGATCGAAGGAATTTCTTCCGGGTTCTCCAACGACCCTTTCCACCAAAGCCCTAGAACAAAGATGCGGTCGTCCGGCTTCGCCCCCGGTGTATCCACAATGAATGCTCCGGACAGCAACGTTTCCTTGTCCATGCGCTCGCCGAGCGGCTTGGCCGACGTGCTGGCCCAGTAAAAATAAGTGCCAGGATCGCCGGCAGCGAATTGCAGTTGCCGCGTTTCGCCCGGCGCCAGCGCGAGCACATCTTTTGGTTCTCCAGGATGGCTGTGCAGACCGTGAACTTTTGCCGCCATTGGCAGCGTATTGCGAATGCTGAGGTGAATCTCCGTTCCTTGTGGGACGCGTATCAATGGACCGGAGATTTGCGGCGCGTGGCCTTCCTCGCCGAACGCGAAGACATCTCGATAGCCGCCTTTCTCATCCTCCGGATACCATCTAGCCTCGCTAAGCGTGAGCCGCAGCTCCAACACGCCGTTCGCAAGCTGCCCGGCAGGCGCTCGGTTGTCGTTCGCCACAACTGTCGGCAAAGGCGAGTTCTCACGGTCTTGGGCAAACGCTGAATTACAAAACAAAAAGAGCAGCGCAATCCCCAGACGACTCCAATGTCGCAAATTTCCTCCGCGCCACAGAATCTTTGGACGGTAAAACGACTTAGGAGAAATTACTCGTTCAGCAGGTAGCGGTCAATAGAGGTTGCAATATCCCTTCCCAAATATCTCTCTTCGTTGACTTGCCTTCTCGCGCAACCTAAGATGTCCGGCACATGCAATCTTCCGATTCGCTGATCGGCCAGACCATTTCCCATTACCGCATCATTGAAAGACTTGGCGGCGGTGGTATGGGCGTTGTGTACAAAGCTGAAGACATCAATCTTGGCCGCAACGTCGCCCTCAAGTTTCTTCCCGACGAAATGGCCAAAGACCAGCAAGCGCTTGAACGTTTCCGCCGCGAAGCAAGAGCAGCCTCCGCGCTGAATCATCCGAACATCTGCACCATTCACGAAATTGGCGAAGAAAATGGACAAACCTACATCGCCATGGAATGTCTCGACGGCAAAACGCTAAAGCACAGTATCGCGGGACGTCCCCTGGATTTGGAGTTGCTCCTCGATCTCGGTATCGACATCGCCGATGCGCTTGACGCGGCCCACAGCAAAGGAATCGTTCACCGCGACATCAAGCCGGCAAATATTTTCGTTACCGAGCGCGGCCACGCAAAGATTCTCGACTTCGGCCTAGCCAAGCAGGTTCGCCTCGCCACCGTGCATTCCGGTGTGCAGGATGCAAACCTTTCGGCTACGGCAACGGTTGGCGTGCGCCCTGAAGACCTCACCAGCCCCGGCGTTGCGGTTGGCACCGTGGCTTACATGTCGCCCGAGCAGGTTCGCGGCAAGGACCTTGACGCGCGCACCGATCTGTTTTCGTTTGGCGTGGTTCTTTACGAAATGTCCACGGGTGCCGTCCCTTTTCGCGGTGAGACTTCCGGCGTGATTACCGACATGATTTTGAATCGCGCGCCCGTAGCTCCCGTGCGTTTGAATCCAGAACTTCCAGCGAAACTGGAAGACATTATCAACAAGGCGCTGGAAAAAGATCGCGACCTCCGCTATCAGTCCGCGGCGGATATCCGCACGGACTTGAAACGCCTGCGCCGCGATACCGGCTCCGGCCGAATTTCATCCACCGAAAGCAGGACGGTTCAGGAACTTTCTCTGGAGCCTGGCAGTGGGAGCAACCGGATCGCGACAACCGCTGCTCTGCCTTCCGCCGCTGCGGCAGGATGGAAGTCCGCCGTGGTCATTGGTTGCACCATTCTTCTGCTCGCGGTGGCAGCGTTTGTTGCGTACCACTTCTTGCACGGCTCCAGCGCTCCGAGCGGTCCCGCGAAGATTACGCAGATCAGCCGTTGGGACAAACCCATAGAATTTGCCCGGATTTCTCCCGACGGCCACACCGTGGCGTTCACCTCACCAGTAGCCGGCATCTCGCAGGTCTTTGTAATACTCACATCCGGCGGCGAGCCTCTGCAGCTCACAAATGACGGAGGCGACAAGATTGTGGATAGCTTCTCCACCGACGGAACCGAGATCTATTACGGAAGATACCAAGGTATTGACGAAGGTTGGGCCGTGCCCACCCTCGGCGGAAAGCCGAATCGCGTCGCGTCGGGCTTCGCGTTAGTTCCATCTCCCGATGGCAACTTCATCTACTACCTAAAAGCAAACAGCCACGGCATCTTCCGCACGCAGAGAACCAGCCTCGGCGAGGAGCAAGTTTATGCTCTCGATGCTGCGCTGTCTCCGCCAAGGCGACTTTTGCCCTTCCCTGACGGCAACCACTTACTGGTATTCACGAACGACAACATCTCTTTGCTCCCGCTCGCTCACGTGTACGATTTGGATTTGTCCCATCACTCGATCGTTGCGCTTGGTGACATACCCGCGCACACCGTGGAGCTTGCCTGGGGCGAGCCCGGCAAGACCGTGCTGTTCAGCCGCACGGTTAGTGGCCTGACCAACATCTGGAAGTACACCCTGAGTGACAGATCGCTCACGCAAGTGACCCAGGGAACCGGACCGGATCTTTCGGCCATGGTTGACCCGTCGGGAAAAGGAATTTATTTCGTGAACGGCAAAGCCACCGGCTTTTTGACCGCATACAATATCCGCACGAAGCAGACCACCGATATCGCCTCGGAAAATGCGACGCAGCCCTCCATTTCCCCTGACGGAAAGCGCTTGATGTACGTGGTCCAGCCCGCCAGAGACCGCACCGAGGTTTGGACCGCAAACATGGACGGCAGCAACCCGGTGAAGATCGCCACTGGAGAATCCCTGGCAACAACAACCTGGGCGTCAGACAGTTTTCACCTGGCTTTTGTGGTATCGCAAAACGGCGCTATCGACAAACCATATACCGTGGGAGCCGATGGCAGCGACCTGCATCAGATTCCCTGGTCCAGCGGAAATGTCTTTACTGTGCTGTGGACCCGTGACCGGAAAACTCTCTACATCACCGGCTTCGAGAAGGACTCTCCGGTGCCGACGACTTGGAAAGCGAACCCGGACGGCTCCGGCCAGGAGAAAATCGGCGGCGATTGCGGCAATATTGCGGAAATCTCACCCAACGGACAATACCTGATCGGTGCGGTGTGGGCTGGCGAAAGAACCGGAATTTACGAGTTCTCCATCCCTGAAAAAAAGTGCATTGCGCTGTTGCCTGGTGTAGCAACCTTCCAGGCTGTATTTGCCCCTGATGGCAAGTCGCTCTTGTACGCCATCCCGTCGCAGCACGAATTCACGATTTACCGCGCAGCCTGGCAAGACGGAAGACTCATCGGCTCGCCGCAGATCGCAGTGAAACTACCCTTTGCTATTCCCTTTAGCTCCGGCGGAAACGGGTACGACTTCGCCCGTGATCTCTCCTCGGTGGTTTACGCGCGGCGCGCTGGCCACGCCGACCTTTACCTCCTCAGCCAAAAATAATCCTTCAGCGGGCCTGGGCGGTCGCCCACTCAAGCGTCCAAAACCGCCGACTGAACTTCGGGTTCGTTCACGACTCTAGTGAACCCGCCGCGCCCGAAATATTTTCTTTACATATTCCCATATGGGAATGTATAATTCTTTCCATGCCTCGCGCGACCACAACTTCCGACGCTTTCAACGCGGTCGCAGAACCTCGCCGTCGCGAGATATTGAGCTATCTCGCGCTCGTGGAGCGCCCTGTTGGCGATATCGTTCTGTCCCTGGGTTTGGAGCAGCCTTCGGTGTCGAAGCATCTCCGTGTCCTCAAAGAAGTGGGCCTCGTCAACGTGCGTCGCGATGGTCGCCGTATGCTCTATCGAACGAACGCTGAAGCCATCCGTCCGGTTCACGAGTGGGCCGGAACTTTCGAACGTTTGTGGCGCAATCAGTTGGCACGTGTGAAAGAACGCGCAGAGAACGAAATGAAAAAGTGAGCGCGTCTAACGAGTTTTCACTAAAAAGGAGGAAAAATGACGTTAACTGCACCGGGAATTGAAAACTTGACGCTAACCCTGAATCTGGAAATCCACGTCCGAGCCACGCTCGATGTAACCTTCGCCGCGCTGCTCGAACAAATCGGTCCGCATAATGAAACACACGACGGCAAACCGCTGCCCATGAAGATCGAGCCGTGGCCGGGTGGACGTTGGTATCGCGATCTCGGCGACAACAATGGCCATTTCTGGGCCACCGTGCAGGCCATTAAGCGCCCAACACTCTTGGAACTTAGCGGGCCACTCTTCATGTCTGCTCCGGTCGTAAACAATTTGCAGTATCGCCTGAGCGAGGAAAAAGACGGTACGCTTATCACATTCCGCCACACAGCCTTGGGATTCGTTTCCGACGAACACAAAGCCGGAATGACCTTGGGCTGGCAGCACATATTTGAGCTCGTCCGCAGGCACGCCGAAACCCAGCGTGCCGGACGAGGAGCAGGAAAGTAAGCAGCTATCGCATTTGTAGAAGGAGGCGCCCATGTGTCCATTTTGTCTCGCAACTGCGGCGCTCTTGGCCGTTGGCACGGCATCGACAGGCGGCCTAACCGCGCTTGCCATGAACAAATATTTTCGCTCTCGGAATGGAACGCAGAAAAATAATTCAGCACTTAACTCATCAGAGCTCAAAGCAAAGGAGAACGCATCATGACGCAGAAACAAATCGAACATCCAAAAGTCGTGTCACAAACCGAATGGGTCGCAGCCCGCAAGCAGCTCTTGAAAAAAGAAAAGGAACTTACCAAGTTGCGCGACACTCTAGCCCGAGGAACGCCGCGAATTACCCTGGGTAAAAGTCGATAAGAACTACGTCTTCGACGCTCCCGGTGGAAAGAAAACGCTGTCCGAACTATTCGGCGGCAAAAGCCAGCTGATCGTGTACCACTTCATGTTTGGCCCGGAATGGAAGGAAGGCTGCCCAAGCTGCTCGTTCCTCATGGATCATACCGACGGCACGCTAGTGCACCTGGCTCAGCGCGACGTGAGCTTCGTTGCCGTATCGCGCGCACCATTTTCCAAAATAGAGGAATTCAAAAAGCGCATGGGTTGGCATTTCAACTGGGTCTCTTCGTTCGCGAATGATTTTAATCGCGACTTCCACGTGTTTTTCACCAAGGAGGAACTGGCCAAAGGCAAAGTGGAATACAACTTTGACCTCACCGAATTTCCAAGCCAGGAAGCGCCCGGCATCAGCGTGTTCTACAAAGATGAAAACGCCGACATCTTCCACACCTATTCCTCTTACGCCCGGGGAACTGAGGTTGGCGTCGGAACCTATGCTTATCTCGATCTGGTACCCAAAGGTCGTGACGAAGATGGTCTGCCTTTCAGCATGGCTTGGCTTCGCCACCACGATCGCTACGCCGATGGCCGCCTGGCAGATGCAGACAGGCCCTACTGGCCCACTTTTCCCGCGGACGCGGCAAGTGCCGCAGGAAAATAGCACCATAGTTTCAACATTGCCGCCCGGGCGCATCATACAGCCTCACGCGGTGCGCCTCGGGCCCCACTACCCATAGGCAACCTCCGCCTGGATCTCGAAGTCGCGCTGCTCTCGCTTGCGCCTCCGCTCAGAAATGGGCGTAAAATGTGCCCATGTCCAATAAACGAGCAGACACCTTCGAAGTAGAGTGCCCGTGCTGCCGGGCCAAACTCAACGTTGACCGCGAACTCGGCGCCATCCTTTCCCATGTGCCTCCGCCAAGACCACCGTCGTCCGTTGACCTCGATGATACCGCTCGCCTGTTACGCGAACAGACTGAAGCTGTCGAGGCAAAATTCCGCGCATCCGTGGAAGCGGAAAAGTCAAAAGAGGATGTGCTCGCACGCAAATTCGCCGAAGGTTTGAAGAAAGCCAAAGACGGGCCCATCGAGAAACCATTGCGCGATTTCGACCTCGATTGAGTTCAAGCGTCAATGCGCTTCAAGCCCGCCCCGAGAAAAATTAGCCTGTTTCCTGGCCCCGCTTTCGCATGTTTCATTTTTCCGCTTGGAATGCTGCTCTTTTTTTTGGTGCCAGCCAACCTCCACTCGCAGTCATCGCAAAAGGGAAAACTCCCCCGTCCGCGCGTCCTCGACTCGGGAATTTCCCTACAACGCGACGCAATCACCGGTGAGTTGCGCACTATCACATCGAAGAGCGCTGGGACCGAAGGTGAAAATGAACCCGCGGCGAATGCAATCCGCGTGGTGTCGCCGCTCGTCCCGGTCACGTGCAGCGTTACGGATGCTTCCGGCGCCGCTCTCGCTGGCCTGTCTCGTGAGAATTTTCGTGTCTTCGATGACGGCGTCGAACAACCCCTTACCTATTTCGACGCCTCCACCCAGCCTGCCACCATTGCCCTGGTTATAGACGCCAGCCCCAGCATCCTGCCGCAGAGCGACGAAATGAAAACAGCATCTCGGGCTCTCGTGGACGGCCTCACTCCCGCGGACCAAGTCGCCGTCATCGACTTTTCCGCGCACACCTATCTCTTGCTCCCTTTTTCGAATGATTGGGGTTTGATCCGCCAAGCCATCTCGCGCATCAACGTCCGCGAGCTTTTCGGCGATACCGGAGGCTCGAATATCTATCAATCCGTTTTTCTCGCAGCGCATGAGCTTTTTGCCGGGCGAACTGGCCGCAAAGCCATCGTCCTTCTCACCGACGGCCAGGACAGTGGTCTCGGCCTCACCTTAGATCCCGTGACAGCGTCTCCGCGCCCCGGATTTCCAAGTAACCGCTTAACTTTCGACGATGTCTCCCATGCGCTCGCTGCCAACGATATTCAGCTCTTCGCTGTCTCCACTCAGAGCAGGCCAAAGATAATGACTCCCGCTTGGCTCACCTCACATTCCGCGAATACTTTACTAACCGGCGACGTGCGCGACCTGAAAGTCCCAGCCTATACTCTGTACCTCGCAGAACTCACACGACGAGTGGGAGGCCAACTCTATTTCCTGCGCGAGTCAGATTCCCTCACCGATACCTTTCGCGAAATCGCCCGCAGAGTTCGCGCGGAATACACTCTTGGTTTCGCCCCGCCGCAGACCGAGGCGACCGCCGGTCGCCCAACGTGGCATTCCCTGCGTGTCGAAGTCGTAGGACACACTGGCGTAAACGTAGCGAGCCGCCCCGGCTACTATGCCGCTCCTCCCGCTGCTCGATAGCTTGCAAATTTCGTTGTAGGCGATCCGCGTAGCGGCTAGGGCTGAGTACCAAGATCACCACTGATAGTTCCTCAGCCTTCACATATCGCGCGCATTTCGGCCCCAGACCTCTTCTCCGTTCCCTCGATTGGCCCAATCTTATGATTTAATCGATGCGCATGTTCCGTCGTCGAAGATTCAAGCTGCGCTTGCCGTCAAGAACTCTATCGCTAGGCGAACACACCCTAGTTATGGGCATCCTCAACGTCACGCCCGATAGTTTTTCTGACGGCGGCCTGTTTCTCGATTCAGACGCAGCCGTCGCCCGCGCGCTTGAAATAGAACGCGCCGGCGCAGACATCCTCGATATCGGAGCTGAATCCACTCGTCCCGGCTCCACAGGCGTCTCTGCTACGGAAGAGCTACTCCGAATCCTTCCCGTGCTGCAAAAGCTCCGCGGAAAAATAAAAATCCCAATTTCGATTGACACTAGCAAATCCGAAGTCGCAGAAGCCGCCGCAGCCGCCGGCGCGGAAATTCTCAACGACGTCACCGCCTTGCGTAGCGATCCGCGCATCGCCGAAGTAGCTCGCCGCCGCAAGCTGCCGTTAATCCTGATGCACATGCGTGGCGAACCCAGCACCATGCAGAAAGGGCCGTTTCCAAAAAACGTGGTCCGTGATGTCCTCGCAGGTCTGCGCCGCTCGATCGCGCTTGCCCGACACGCCGGGGTACCAAAATCTCAGATCATCATCGACCCCGGCATCGGCTTCGGCAAAAATTACGCCCAAAATCTCACCTTGCTGGCGCGTTTGCCGGAACTCGCAAAACTCGGCTACCCAGTCTTGATCGGCACATCCAGAAAAAGTTTCATCGGCCACATCCTGCGCACGCAATCACACCAGGCCTCAACAAACGACGACCGCCTCTGGGGCACCGCTGCCACAGTTGCCGCCAGCATCATGCAAGGCGCCGACATCGTCCGCGTACACGACGTCGCCGAAATGGTTCAAGTAGCGCGTGTCGCCGATGCCATCCTCTCGCCTGGCTTTATTGCGCCAAAAAAAGATTCCGAGCAATGACTTCCTCTGCGGAAAAGCGACGATGGACCGTTTGCCCTGATGTGGAAAAGGGGCTTGTTGTACGGTAGGAGTGGATTTCCCTGATGCCGAGAGCCGGCGCGCTCAAAGTAAGTTATTTTAAGTTTGCGCCAGCTCCGAAGTTTGGAATGGCAGCCGACGCAGCCGTTTCCCCGTCGCCGCAAAAATCGCATTCGCCACCGCCGGAGCAGCGCACGGAACTCCCGGCTCTCCAATCCCGCCCGGCGTTTCATGGCTTGGCACGATGTACACTTCCACCTTCGGCATATCCGGAATCCGCAGCATAGGGTAATTATCAAAATTAGCTTTGCTGCACCTGCCCATTCTGAATCGTAATTTCATCATACAGCGCCGACGTCAGCCCAAACGCGACTCCGCCTTCCATCTGCGCCATAACCATGTCGGGATTAATCACCTGCCCGCAATCAATCACTACTACCACCCGATCCACACGCAACGTTCCATCTTTTCCAATGCTGACTTCTGCGACGTTTGCCACGTAACTTCCCCACGAATAAAGCGCCGCGATCCCACGTCCACGCCGGACCGTAGATGACCCGCCCGTCGACAGCGGCTTTCCCCATCCAGATTTTTCCGCAGCCAGATCGATCACACGATGCAATCGTTCAATGTTCACCGGTCTTTCGTCGCTGTCAGCCGCAGCCGCCGCCGGAGTCCCGGCGATCAATTGCCTGCGCATCTCCACGGGATCTTTTCCCGACGCCGCCGCAATCTCATCGATAAAACTTTCCACCGCAAAATGATTCCAATTCGGATCCACCGCGCGCCAGTACCCTCGCGGAACCGCTGTGTGCAGAAAACTCTGTTCCAGAAAATAATTCGCCACGGAGCCATTCGGCAGCCCGGTGCCCGCGATTTCCGTCCCGCCAATGTCGGGAATGTCTCCGCCCAAATACGTTCCGTCCGTCGAGGGTGCCGCAATATGGTGCAACCAGGCAACCGCCTGGTTCTGCGCATCCAGCCCCGCTCGCATTCGATGACGCGTCATCGGCCGGTAAAAATCGTGGCTGATGTCATCCTCGCGCGTCCAAGTCACCTTCACCGGCGCTCCCACCGCGCGAGAAATTAACGCCGCTTCCACTCCATACTCGATATTCAGCCGCCTTCCAAATCCGCCGCCAAGCAACGTCACATGAATCGTAATCGCCGACGCCGGCAATCCCAACACGCTCTGCAGAGCCGTCGCCATTCCTCCCGCGTTTTGCGTGGGAGCCCACACTTCGCATTTCCCGTCGCGCACAAACGCAGTGCAGTTCGGCGGCTCCATCGCCATGTGCGCTAGAAACGGCGTTTCGTACTCCGCTTCCACTTTTTTTGTAGCGCTTGCGAACGCCGCCTCCGGGTCTCCAATTTTCCGCAATTCCTTCCCCGGACTTTTCAAGAGCCCCGCCAGCTCCGCGCGATGTCCTTCCGTCGATTCCGATGCGCCCGGCCCGTCCTCCCACTCCACCGTCAACGCGCGTCTCGCCGACACAGCTCGCCACGTGGAATCCGCCACCACTGCCACTCCGCCCCACAAATAATGTTGGTGCCCCGAATTCGGCGCGCGCTCTTCTCCAAATAACGGAGGCAATTCCATCCGCGGCACTTCCACCACTTTACGCACGCCCAGCGCGGCTTGCGCCTTGCTCGCATCAAACGTCTTCACACGCCCGCCAAAAACCGCTGGCCGCGTCACCGACGCATACAGCATCCCCGGAACTTTCGTGTCGATCCCGTAGTGCGCTTCGCCGATTACAATATGCTTGTCATCCACGCGATTTCTTTTCGTGCCGACAATCCTGTAGTCCTGGAAATTTTTCAGCGGCACATCTTTCGGCACGGGAAATCCAGACGCCTTCTCCACCAGCAATCCATATCCGACTTTCCTTCCGGTCTTCGTATGCTCGATCACGCTGCCGCCTGTTGCCCTGCATTCTTCCTTCGGGACGCTCATCATTTGCGCCGCGGCACTCAACAGCATGTCCCGCGCCGTAGCTCCCGCCTTGCGCAACGGATCCCACGAACTCCGCACGCTAGCGCTGCCCCCCGTAGTCATGTCGCCATATTTCGTATCAAAGTCCGCCTGCTTCACCGTCACGCGCGCCCAATCCGCGTCCAGCTCCTCCGCCAAAATCATGGCCAGCGCCGTCCGTACCCCCTGCCCCATCTCCGACCGCGCCACCGTCAAAAAAATATCGCCGTTAGGCTTAATCTCAATGAACGCATTCGGTGCGAAGTCTCCGCGCGCGGAATCTTTGCCGTTGGGCCCTCCCGTTGCTGCGCCATCCGGCCGGCAAATGAAACCCAATAACCAGACTCGCCCCGGCAAGGCTCCCGGTCTTCAAAAACTCCCGCCGCGTACTTTCCGCAGAAAACGGTTTCGCCGCACTCATCGAGTCCCCCCAGCAATGATAATCATATCTATCGCGCTAGCCATCCATACCATTCGTTCCTGGTCTTTCCGGCAAACTCTCGCGTGAACTTTACGTTCAGACCGCGCCAATTGCAATTCGTGTTTGCCCCGGGATGGACCTCTTTCCGGAGTCGGATGAAAGCTCTCTCGTTCCAGAACTCCGCCGCCATGTCTTGAACTTGTGGGAATCTTCTGCGCATCACAGAGTATCGAGTTATCATCCATCGGGGCGAAGAGAGGTTTCAATGAAACTTGCGAAGCGCGCGACAGATTTCATTGCGGTCGCTGCTCTTCTGGGATGCTCGGCGCTTTGCGCCGATGCTCAATCGCCAACTCCGCCCAGCGCGTCCACACACCCTTCAGATAATTCCGAACGCATTCATCGAATTGAGCAGAACGCCGCCGTCATCGCGCAGGGCGAAAATAAATCGCCGCTCACGCTTTCCCTTCAAAACTTAATGGAGAAGTTCGATGTTCCGGGCCTCAGCATCGCCGTGATCGACGATTTCCAGATCGTCTGGGTAAAAGGTTATGGAGTAATTGGCCCTGACTCCAAAACGCCTGTCACACCCAAGACACTTTTCCAAGCCGGTTCGATCAGTAAACCTGTCACGGCTGCTGCCGCTCTTTCCATGGTTGAGGCCGGGAAACTGTTCTTGGATGAGAATGTGAATGACAAGCTCAAGAGCTGGAAAGTTCCGGACAATGAATTCACGCAAACGGAGAAGGTTACCCTTCGCCGCCTGATGTCACACACTGGAGGCCTCACCGTTCACGGTTTTCCCGGATATGACGTGGACGCTCCGCTTCCCACTGTCGTTCAAGTGCTCAACGGCGAAAAGCCCGCAAACACCGCCCCCGTTCGCGTGGATTTCGTCCCCGGCACAAAAACTCGCTACTCGGGTGGAGGCGTAACCATCGAGCAACTGTTGATGACGGACGTAAGTGGCAAGCCCTTTCCAACGCTACTTCGCGAGACTGTGCTCGATAAAATCGGCATGGCCGATAGCAGCTACGAACAGCCGCTGCCTCCGGTTCGCGCCGCTGTAACTGCCTGGGGCACCTATGTGGGTGGAAAACCTGTCCACGGAAAGTGGCACATCTATCCCGAAATGGCCGCTGCCGGCCTTTGGACCACTCCCACCGATCTCGCCCACTTCGCTATCGAGATCGCCCTGTCGAAAAATGGCAAGTCGAATCGCGTCCTGTCGCAGAAGATGACCAACGAAATGCTCACTCCTGTTATGGACGAAGTCGGCCTCGGCTTTTTCCTGGAAAAGGACAATCCAGGCGTGTTTGGACATGGTGGAGCGGACGAAGGATTTCAGGCGTTGCTCACGATGAATTATGACACCGGCGAAGGCGTCGTCATCATGGCCGATTCAGACAATGGTATTGCCGTCGCTGGTCAATTACTTCGCAGCATCGCCCGGGAATATCGTTGGAACTACAAGTTAGGCGACGACACAATGGTCGATCTGTTCTTGATCGCCGTCACGAAGGGCTCCTCAGCCGCGCTCGAACGCTATGACGAAATCAAGAAAACGAATTCCGCCGGCCACGGAGTGGACGAAGGCGTTTTAAACATACTGGGCTATCAGCTCCTCTCTGGCGGCAAAACTTCCGATGCCATAGCGGTCTTCCGTCGTAACGTGCAGGAATACCCGCAATCCGCAAACGTGTACGACAGCCTCGGCGAGGCCTACATGAAAGCGGGCAACAAGGAATTGGCTGTCCGAAACTACGAAAAATCTTTGCAGCTCGATCCCAAGAACACGAACGCCGCCGACATGCTTAAAAAACTTAAAGAACAATAGTATGCAACATGAAGAGAGAGCGCCTATCTAGTCCGGTTCGATTGAAGGTGGCCCGCGACGGAGTTCATATGAATTTCATGCGCCTTTTGATATTTGGGACCGTCATGTTGACGGCGAACGGTAATGGTGCGCAGAATTCAGTCCAACCATTTCATCTTGATGAGGCCACCATCAGCGATGTGCACGCGGCGTACAGGTCCGGCGCGCTCACATCCGTACAGTTAGTGCAGGCTTATCTAGAGCGCATACGGGCATGCGACCAGGCGGGCCCGAAACTTAACGTGGTCATTTTTCTTAATCCTCGGGCCTTGCAAGAGGCGGCGGCGCTGGATGAACATTACCGCAAGACCGGAAAGTTCGTCGGCCCCCTCCATGGAATACCGGTTTTGCTGAAAGACAATATCAACACGAAGGACATGCCGACCACGGGAGGCTCGCTTAGCCTGGCGGAATACATTCCTGTTACCGATGCGGCAGTTACTCAGAAGTTGCGCAGCGCGGGCGCAATCATCCTCGCGAAGGTCAACTTGCACGAGTTCGCGATCTGGGGTGAAACGATCAGCTCGATCCAAGGGCAGACACTCAATCCCTATGACCTAACTCGCACCCCTGGCGGGTCGAGTGGTGGTGCCGGTGCAGGTGTCGCTGCCAATTTCGCGATCGCAGGCCTTGGCACAGATACGGTCAACTCTATCCGATCGCCAGCGTCGGCGAACAGCATCGTGGGTATTCGGCCGACGCTCGGTCTCGTCAGTCGAGCAGGAATCATTCCGTACTCATTCACACAGGATACCGCTGGCCCGCTCGCCCGCACCGTCACCGACGTGGCGAAAATGTTAAACGTGCTCGTAGGCTATGACCGTAACGATCCGGCGACGGCATGGAGTGTCGGGAATACAGAGGAGGACTACACGAAATTCCTGAAGGCCGACGGTGTGCGGGGCAAGCGCATCGGAATATTACGTAGTTTCTTCGGCAGTGCGCCGATCAACGACGAGGTCAATGTTATCGCGAACGAAGCGATCGAGGATCTGAAGAGGTCTGGCGTGACGATAGTCGAACTGAACACCCCAGATCTCGATAGCGGAAAGATTACCTCCGATATCAGCGTTCATCTGTACGAATTCAAGCCCGCGATCAACGCCTATCTCGCCGCGGGCAACGCGCCCGTTAAATCGCTCGAGGAGATCATCGCTTCCGGCAAGTTTCATCCGAACATCAAGGACAGCATCACGAAAGCAGAAGGCCTCGAGATGGGCGACAGCTATCGCCTGCGTCTTCAGAAGCGCTCCGAGTTGCAGCAGCGTGTGATGAAGATCATGGCTGACGAGCGACTCGATGCGATCATGTTCCCGCATCAGAAGCGCCTTGTCGTCCCCGTGGGGGAGACCCAGGTGGAGCGCAACGGCGTTCTTGCATCTGTGACCGGGTTCCCTTCCATCGTCGTGCCGGGTGGATTCTCTTCCCCAACTCCGACGGCCACGCTCGGCGTCCCGGTGGGCATCGAATTCCTCGGCAGGCCGTGGTCTGAAAAGTTATTGATCGAGATTGGCTACGGCTACGAACAAACTACCAAACACCGCCGCCCCCCACCAACCATCCCCCCGACTGCTCCCCGCCCGATGTCTAAGTAAGTGACGAGGTCAGAACGAATTGCTGGGTCGCTAAAATCGCAGTTTCCCATTTTGGAATTGAGCCTTCTAACTCCCACTCCTCAAAAGATTTGCAAATCGTCAACTTCGTGTGAGATTTGCATCGTGTGTTAGGCTGGAAATTGAGCTATGTGCAGCGAAGAAAAATTCGGCGCAGTGAGTAGTGAACGAAGGGCGGACGCTATTCCTCCGCTTATTTCAAACGATCCAACTCGTCATTTTTCTCCGAATAATCGCCTAATTCGGACGCCAGTTTTGCAAGTGGTCTAGACCACTTCTAACCGAAAGTGGCTCACAAGCAGAATTCGACGTAACTTACTCAAAACAAAGCATCCGAAAATTTCTAACCGAGGCCAGAACGCACATTAGCATTTCGCAATTTTGCGCCAAATTCACACCCAAGCAGGGCGCCTGGCACAAAAAAGATTCTGCCTCGCGGGACGCCTCCGAACAGGGTAAAATCCCGCTGAACGCACAAAAGGAAAAGGAGCCACAATGAGCGCCACTCCCACCACCGGGCCGTCTGCCGCCACCGTCGCGAACATAAAAGAAAAAGCGCGACTGCTCAGTATTTATTCCATGATGTCCACCACTGCCGCCGGCTCAGGACACCCCACGTCCTGCATGTCCGCTGCGCAACTGGCCGCCGGAGTTTTCTTTTACGCCATGAAGTTCGATCCCAAGAACGCCAACTCCAACGACGCCGACCGCTTCGTGCTTTCCAAAGGTCACGCCGCTCCACTTCTATATTCCGCTCTGGCCGAAGCCGGAGTTTTTCCGGTATCGCGCGTGATGACTCTCCGCCAGCTCACCAGCGAACTCGAAGGCCACCCCACCCCGCACATTCATGGAGTGGACGCAGCCACGGGCTCTCTCGGCCAGGGCCTTTCGGTTGGCGCCGGCCTCGCCATCGGCGCTCGAATGGACAAAAGTCCCACCCGCGTGTACGTGCTAACGGGAGACGGCGAACTTGCCGAAGGTCAAATTTGGGAAGCGGCCGCCTTCACCGCCTTTTACAAGCTCGATAACCTTACCGTCATATGCGACATCAACGCGCTCGGCCAGAGCGATCCCACCATGTATCAGCACGACATGGAGATTTACCGCCGGAAGTTTGAATCGGAAGGATTTGCGACAGAAGTGATCGATGGCCATGATGTTGCCGCTGTCCTCGCCGCGCTCGACCGCGCGAAAGCCACCAAGGGCCGTCCGCAGGCAATCCTGGCCAGAACTATCAAAGGCCACGGCTTCAGCGAGGTTGCCGGGAAAATGGGCTGGCACGGCAAGCCGTTTTCGAAAGAGCAACTCGCTGCCGCGATCAAGGAACTGGGAGGCACGCCGCCCGTGGTTCCTCCCGACCCGGGAAAATCCTACAGGCGCACTGACCTACCCAAGCCGCCCGATTTCCCCGAGCCGCCCGCTCCCGAATACGCGCAGGACAAACCTATCGCGACCCGCGAAGCCTACGGCTTTGCGCTGAAGCGCCTGGGAAAGGTGAACCCGCATATCGTGGGTATCTCGGGCGACGTGAAAAACTCCACCTTCTCTGAAATTTTCCAGGACGCCTACCCCGACCATTTCTATCAAGGCTTTATCGCGGAACAAAACCTGGTCAGCACCGCGGTAGGGCTCGCAGCTCGCGGCAAAGTCCCATTTGCCGACACTTTTGCCTGTTTCCTTTCCCGCGCTTATGACAATGTGCGCATGGCCGCCATTAGCCGCGCGAATATTAATTTGTGTGGTTCGCATTGCGGCGTCTCCATCGGAGAAGACGGTCCATCTCAGATGGCTCTCGAAGACATCGCGATGTTCCGGGCCGTGCATGGCTCCGAAGTTTTTTATCCCAGCGACGCGATGTCCACTGAGCGTCTCACCGAGCACATGGCCCGTCGCGCTGGAATAAATTACCTGCGCACGTCGCGCCCCAAGATGCCCATCCTTTACTCCAAGGACGAAAAATTCCCCGTCCCCGGATTTAAGGTCCTGCGGCAAAGCGCGCAAGACAAAGTCACAGTTATCGGCGCAGGCGTCACACTCCACGAAGCGCTGAAAGCCGCGGACCAGTTGAAATCGCAAGGAACCGCCATACGAGTGATTGACCTCTATTGCGTCAAGCCGCTCGACGGCAAAGCCCTCGCCGAACAAATCAAAGCAACCGGAGGCCGCCTGATTACCGCCGAAGATCACTGGCCCGAAGGCGGCCTGGGCGAAGCCGTCCTGACAGCGCTCGCGGGAGAAGGGGTCTCGCCGTCAAAATTCAAACTAATCGCTGTCACCAAGATGCCACATTCCGGAAAGCCCGAGGAGCTGATCGAAGCCTTCGGCATTTCCGCCAAGCATATAATCGAAGCCGTGAAGGCCATTTCGTAACCACCGGGCATCTCACAAGAAATCACGCTCGGTCCGCGCAAATGCGGGCCGAGCGGCAATAAAATTTCACTAAAATTTAGCGAGGACACTGAGTGGCGGATAAGCTAGTGGTGGTAGGCGTGCTCCCCGAGATAGTAGTGCTCGAACCCGGAGATCAAGTCGAATGGTTCTCGAACGCGGGCAACCTTAAGATCGAATTCGATCCGCAGCGCTGTCCTTTCTCGTCAAACGTCTTCCAAGCCCCGCCCGGTATCCGTTTGCAAAGCGGCGCAATCCGTTCGGGACTGAACCCCGGCGCATACCGCTATAAGCTGTCGCTCAACGACGCCGTCGTAGCCAACGGCGAAATCTTTCTCCGCCCTAAAGCGTAAGGACAATTCCGACGGCACGAGCGGAGATCGGCGACACAAACTCCGAAATCCCGGAATCTGAGCCGATAGAAATTATGAGATTTACGGTAGTCAGTCGCCGGCCGCAGCGAGCGAGACGCGCTCCTGCGATACGGAGTCGGCCAATACGCGACGTATCGGAGCCAGCATGGATGCCGGCACTGGACGTTCGCGCTGCACGTTGACCTCAGCGACCTTGCGAGGGTATTCCCTACGGCGATCCAGCCACAAACCAAATTCTTTCAGAAGATCTCCGGCAACGCCAGGATCGTCGGAGCGCTCTACACCCCAAAACCGAAGGCGCTCTTCGTTCTTCTGCAATAATTGCAGCGCTTCTTCGAGCTTTTTCATTGCGGCATTAAATGTGGAGGCGAGGAAATAGACCGGCAACGACCATCCGCCACGCCCGAAATAGGCGCGCACGCGGACGTTGTATTTGCCGTTCTGGTTCTTCTCCATTGCGCATAAATATTCGTTACCTAATGATGTGCTCTTGGTAGGCATCCTGGTCCCCAGTTTTCCCGCCATAGCCCCGAAGTCGAGTGCTTTCGACCCTTGGCGGCGGGCCTTTCCCAATGTGAGTGCTGCCGCAAGCCTGCTAGCCCTGGAATGTTT
The DNA here is from genome assembly GCA_963838475.1 of uncultured Acidobacteriota bacterium. Lineage (GTDB taxonomy): Bacteria > Acidobacteriota > Terriglobia > Acidiferrales > UBA7541 > Palsa-295. The sequence continues at coordinate 432,476 of CAWIRJ010000001.1, read as the reverse complement.
TTCAGGCATCGGATTGCTCCTTAAGTTGGCGCTCAGCAATTCGTGACCTGGCCGAGAATTGGGAAGATTCTCGCCCTCGGTCAGAACCCCGCTGGCGACGGGGCAGGCTCTGCGGATACAAACCATTTTATAGAAGCTTCAAAAAGGAGGCAAGGATTGCCTTTTCAATAGTTAATGTGCTTATTTACAGTAGCTTACAGCGTAATCAGGATCGCCTGGCGGTAGGAAAATCGGGACGAAGATTCAAGGAGTTCCAATGCGGTCGAACTTAGGAACGGACCCAGGCCAGGTTGTTTGGGCTTCGTTCAGACTTAGCTTGTGCGCGACAGACGCTTCATCGCATCGGCGTTGATGGTCAGCTTGCCTTCTTTCTTGAGCCGATCCTCGAGCGCGGTGCGAAAAGCCTCGAACGCAGCCGTCTGCTTCGCTTGCAGTAGCTGTTGCTTAATCTGGTCGGACTGAGTAGCTAAGTCCGCGGGGTTAGCAGGCTGGTGGCCGACGACGCGATAGACCAGCCAATTGCCTGCACTCTGGGTTGGCTGACTGACTTGCCCAACCGACATTCCAAATGAGGATTGCAAAAGCTTGGCCGAACCTACGTCAGGGACGGAACCGTTTCGTGCAAAGGCTTCGGGAGTAACGGCGGCGAGACCCAAGGCTTTGGCGGCTTGGTCAAACGATTCGCCGGATTGAACGCGCTTGGCGAGCTCCTGGGCTTTGGTTCGAGCCAGTTCGACGGATTTTTCCTGTTGATAGTCGGCGAGAACTTTGCCGCGAACTTCCGCCAGCGTTCCCTGATGAGCAGGCTGAATGTCTTTCGGCGTCAGAATCACGAAGCCCTGAGGGACTTGAAGAGGCTGGCTTAGCTCGCCGGGACGCAATTGAAAGAGGATCTGGTGAAGTTCAGGGGAATTTCCGAGATCTCCGATGGAGTCAGTTACAGATGCGGGCGGCGTGTCGCCAAGCTTCAAATTAAATTTCCGAGCCAAGTCGTCCAGAGACTGGCGATTGGATTGGCGAACGGCGCTAGCCATCTGCGTGGAAATATTGTTGGCCTGCTCGGCAGCCTTTTGATCGGTGAGGATGGGAACGATAGTGCTGCGAACTTCCTCAAAAGGTTTGGTGTGAGCAGTTTCGCGGTCCAACACCTTGATAATGTGAAACCCGTACTGCGTTTTTACCAAATCGGAAACAGAACCCTTGGGAACGCTGAAGGCGGCTTGTTCGAATTCGGGGACGGTTTGCTTTTCGACAATCCAGCCGAGGTCGCCACCCTTGGGTTTCGTTGCATCATCTTCCGAATATTTTTTTGCTAAATCTTCGAAATTGGCGCCACTTTTGGCTTTCTTCAGAACATCTTCGGCTTTCTGGCGGATTTCGGCGATTTCGGCGTCGGTCTTACCGATGGTCTTGAACAGAATGTGCTCGACGTGCGCGCGATTTTCCACTTTGTATTGGTCGATGTGGGCGTTGTAGTACGCGCGAAGATCCTCATCGCTTACTTGAGTGGTATCGCGCAATTTTGCCAGGTCCAACAATGCGTAGCGCGCGGACCTTTTTTCGGGAACCTGATAGCGGCTGGCATTCTTGTTGTAATAGGCGGAAAGTTCCGCGTCGGTGGGTTGAATCGAAGGAGCAAGTTCGGTGGGTTTAACCAGCGCGTATTCGATCTGCACTTTTTCGTTTCGCCGGCGGAACTCATTCTCAATCTCGGCCGGAGTAACACTGATAGAGGAAGTAACCAGTTGTCGGAACTTTTCCATCAGCATATCATCGCGCAAGAATGATTCGAATTCCGGGACCGACATTCCCGTGCGATTCTGAACTTCCGCGACGTAACGATCTTTGGTCCAGGCTCCGCCTTCCCATGCGGCTGGCAGCAACTGTTTGATCCGATCCGATTCTTCCTGGGGGGTTACACTGAGGCCCAGCCGCTGAGCTTCCAGCTCAAGAGCGCGAGAGAAGATCATTTGATCGAGAACCTGTTTGGCGTATAAGCCTTTGAGCATTTCAGGAACTTGTTGCCCGTGCAGGACCATATTCAAGTGGCGCTGTACCTCGAGCAAGGAAATGTCCTGGCCGCCGACGGATGCTACCGTGTCAGGGCTATTGGTGGTCGATCCACCAACCAAGCCAGGCACCAACGTAATCACCATGCTGACGCTAATAAGGACAAGTAAAACGATCATGGTGACCTTGACCCATCGATTGCGGTCGAGATCCCGCTGCTGAATGCTTTTCAACATAGACCTAGCGACTCCTGTGGCAATACCGAATCCAACGATTATAGTGGAGTTTGTCGCGAAGCCCAAATCAGATTCATGCGCGAAAACCGAAGAAAAGACGGAATTTCAGGGTTGCGAGCTAGCCGCCGTATTTCCAGGGAGAATCGCTGACAACAAGAGGATCTACTTCACCGCGATTGCCCGCTTCGACAACTTCCAAAATCGCAATGGCGTGATCGCCGTGCTCTTCGGCAGCGTTTAAAAGTTTACATTCCAGATAAGCTTTCAGATTCTTCAGGACCGGCGCGGAAGTTTTTCCTTCGTAGAACGGCTCGCCATTCAAGAGGCCGTTGGACTCTATAGTGGTTGAAAAAAACTTTTGCGCGATGTCTTGTTGCTCGCGTCCCACGATATGCAAAACCGAGAAGCCGCTCGACACGAGGCAATCAAGAACGCTTCCATCCTTTCTTAAGGCGACCATTAATAACGGCGGCTTGAAGGAAACCTGAGAAACCCAGGTAACTGTGGCCGCCCCATAACGGTCGCCGTCCCGGGAAGTCAGTACGTAGATGCCGTTCGTGAGAAGGCGAAGCGTTTTTTGTTTCACTTTAGCGTCCATGTCGCAGGTCCATCTTAGGTGAGAATTGCCTGTCCAATGCAATATAGCGTCTATCCGCTTCAATGGGACGCCAAGAGTTCCGAAAAGGAAAGGCAAAACCAGTGACTACTTGTTGGAAACAGGGAAGTTGTTATAATTGACTTATCGGACGTCCCTCCGCGTAACGTCGCAGTGTATGTGAACATCCAATATGCGACCGTAACATACGAATCTTAATTCATACCAAGGGGAACGCAAGATGGTGGGTTCACAACACTGGACTCTTAAAGGGAGTACCGTTGTCGCGTTGCTCTGCGCGATTGTGTTGATGTCAAGCTGCGCGTTTTCACCATCTTCAAACCACCATCCTACCTTGGTTTCGATCGCAGTAACCGCGCCCAGTCTGTCGATGGCGAAAGGGACTTCGGAGCAGTTCACGGCGACGGGGACTTATTCCGATCAAACCACGCAAAACTTGACGAGTTCGGTAACTTGGAGCTCGCGTAATACGGCTGTGGCAACGATTGCTGCGGGTGGGTCGGTGACAGCGGCGGGCACGGGGACCAGCACGATTCAGGCTGTTTCCGGAACGGTGGTGGGGTCGGCAACACTCACGGTGACTTCGGCGACATTGGTTTCGATTGCAGTGACGGCTTCGAGTCTTTCCATCCCGAAAGGAACGACTGCGCAGTTTACAGCGACGGGAACTTTCTCTGACAATTCGACGCAGAACCTGACGAACTCGGTGACATGGAGTTCGCAGACCATGAACGTCGCCATGATTACAGCGGGCGGATTGGCAATGGGGTTGGCGCCGGGGACAACCAAGATTCAAGCTACGTCAGGAAGTTTGAGCGGCTCAGCGACTTTAACGGTGACTTCGGCGACGCTCGTTTCAATTGCGGTAACAGCGACGAATTTGTCGATCGCCAAGGGCACATCCGAGCAGTTCACGGCTACTGGGACGTTTTCGGACAGCTCGACGCAAAACCTGACTAGCTCGGTGACTTGGAGTTCCCAGAATACCGGAACGGTCACCATTACGGCGGGAGGACTAGCCACAGCGGTGGCGACTGGAACCAGTATGATTCAGGCGGTGTCTGGAGCGATCAGTGGCTCAACGACTTTGACCGTGACTCCGGCAACGCTCGTTTCGATTGCGGTCACAGCGACTAATTTGTCGATCGCCAAGGGGACGTCCGAGCAATTTACCGCGACGGGGACTTATTCGGATCACTCCACGCAGAACATTACAAGCTCGGTGACCTGGAGTTCACTGACGACAAGCGTGGCGACGATTACAGTAGGCGGGCTGGTTACGGCAGCGGGCGTTGGTACAAGCAGTATCAAGGCGGTATCTGGAACGATAAGCGGGTCGACGACTTTGACCGTGACTCCGGCAACGCTCGTTTCCATTGCGGTCACGGCGACGAGTTTGTCGATCGCCAAAGGTACTTCCGAACAATTTACCGCAACCGGCACTTACTCGGATGGCTCCACTCAAAATATTACCGGCTCAGTGACTTGGAGCTCACTGACCACGAGCGTGGCAACGATCACGGCGGGTGGGATGGTTACCGCGGTAGGAACGGGGACGAGCAATATTCAGGCCGTTTCCGGAGCGATAAGCGGGTCGACGACATTGACAGTAACTGCGCCAACGCTCGTTTCGATTGCGGTGACACCAGCGAACCCAACGATCGGAAGCACAGGCACGGAGCAATTCACAGCTACCGGCAAGTATACGGACAGTAGCACGCAAAATCTCACGACTATGGTTACGTGGAGTTCCAGCCAGACGAACATTGCAACCATCAGCAATACCGCTGGGACAAATGGTCTGGCTACTGCTGTGGCGAACGGAACCACTACGATTCAAGCAATGCTGGGATCTGTGCAGGGCTCAACGGTGCTGACGGTGAGCGCGATTACGCTTCAAGTGATCGTGGTGAGCCCGCAGAATCCTACGATTTCCGATAACGGAGCGACACAGGGATTTACTGCGACAGGGCATTATAGTGATGGGAGCACGCAAAATCTGACGTCGAGCGCGACATGGACGTCTTCGAATACAAGCGTTGCGTCAGTGAGTGCGGCGGGCGTGGCCACCAGCGCAACACTGGGTAGCGGAGTGAACGCGGCGTTCACGTCAATACAAGCTACCGTGGGATCGACGAAGGGTGTGTCGATTTTGAGCGTGACGAATCATACGAGCAACAGTGGGGGCTTTGCGGGCGTGTTCACGCAACACAATGATATTGGACGGACGGGACAGAATTTGAGCGAGAGCGTTCTGACGCCGACGAATGTGAATACGGCAACTTTTGGAAAATTGTTTTCGCAATCGGTGGATGGATACGTTTATGCGCAACCGTTGTACGTTCCGAACGTGTCGATCGCCGGTGGCACGCACAACGTAATTTATGTGGCAACGGAAGGTGACAGCGTTTACGCGTTTGACGCTGACAGCAATACCGGAACGAATGCTGGATTGCTGTGGCATGCAAGCCTGATCGATACGGCACATGGAGCGGCGGCCGGCGCAACGACAGTAAACATCCAGCAAGATCTTGATTCCGGTTGTACCGACTTAGTTCCACAGGTAGGGATTACAAGCACGCCGGTAATCGATCCCAGCAGTGGAACGATGTATGTGGAAGCAAAGTCGAAGGAGAATGGAAATTATATTCACCGGTTGCATGCAATTGACATCACGACTGGCGCGGAAAAAACTCCGGGGCCAATGGTGATCACGGCGTCCGTACCAGGAGACGGACAAGGCAGCAGCGGCGGTGCGGTGAGCCTGGACGGACTGCATCATCTGAATCGTGTGGGCTTACTTTTGTTGAATGGGACAATTTATATAGGGTATGCGTCGCATTGCGACACGCAGCCGTATCACGGGTGGCTGTTGGCATATGATGCAGAGACGTTTACGCAAACAGCGCTTTTGGTCACGACGGCCAATGGCATTGAGGGCGGCTTCTGGATGGCCGGCGCGGGCGTTGCCGGAGACTCTAATGCAAACATTTTTATTGCATCCGGAAACGGCGATTTTGATACCACGCATGTGCCGGCGCAAGAATTGGGCGACACAATTATGAAGCTATTTAATCTGAACAGTTCGACGCTGTCTCTGGTGGACTATTTTACTCCTTATGACCAGAGCGCCCTCGACGGAGAAGATGGCGACGTGGGGTCAGGCGGCGTGCTGTTACTCCCGGACCAGCCCGGAGGCGTGACGCATGAACTGGTAGAAGCGGGAAAAGAGGGCTCGATTTATCTGATAGATCGAGATCAGATGACAGCCGGCAATTTGCACTACTGCCAGACTACCTGCGGTACCTATCCTAACGGAAGGGACACACAGATCACGCAGGAGATCAAAAACCAAATTCACGGCCTATGGAGCATGCCCGCTTTCTTCAATAGCACTGTTTATTTCTGCGGTGCGGGTGACAATCTGAAAGGGTTTCCCATGAGCAATGGGCTGCTGGCAACATCGCCAAGCGAAACTTCGAGCCATTCGTTTGGGTTCCCGGGATGCACTCCTGCAGCTTCTGGAAGCGGAAACACAAATGGAATTATATGGGTGGTGGACACCTCTACCTATGGAAACGCCGGGGCCTCGCTGGGTCCTGCGGTACTCTATGCTTATCAACCGGGAACTACTCTACGATGTTGATGCTGTGGAATAGCAGCCAGACCGGAACCGATACCGCGGGGAATGCTGTGAAGTTCGCAGTGCCGACCATTGCGAACGGAAGAGTGTATATCGGAACGCAGACGGAATTGGATGTTTACGGACTGCGTCCCTAGGTGGTAGCCATCTTTTCTATCGTGGTAAGAAACCGCAGTATCCCTTCCATGCGCTAGTTTCCCTGTTCTAACGAAGTCCTTTGCTTTGGATGTCAGCCAGCAACCCATTTCCAGCGGCTGATCCAAGAGATTGAAGAAACATCATCAAACTATCTATTTCACGGTGTAAGTCGTCGAGGTCATTGGACTATTTATGTAGCCGGGGGCAGTGGCAATCGTTTTGACTGTAGCAGAAGAAGAAAGTGTAAATGACGAACTATATTGTTTGGTTGTACCCACGCCGGGGGAAGGTGTGCTGCCGTCGGTTGTGTAATAAATTTGCGCCCCAGTGGTCGTATCGTTGATGGTAATAGTTTGCGTCGGGGATATCGCCCCTCCCGCGGGGGTCACTGTGGGTTTAGCAGCGCGCTGGCAGGCATAGGAGGTGTTCGCCTGCGAGCTGTTGAGATAACCACTGGCAATTGCGATTGCCTTCACTGTGGCAGAAGCGGAAAGCATGAATGTCGAGCTGTATTTCTTAGTCGTTCCGTTGCCGGGGGAAGGCGTGCTGCCGTCGGTTGTGTAGTAGATCGTTGCGCCGCTAGTCGTCTCCGAAATCATAATCGGCTGAGTGGTGGAAATAGTGCCGGACTTAGGGCTGTAAGTTGGTGTGGCCACTTTTTGCAGCGTGTAACTTGCCGACCTAATAGTGCTGTTCTCGTATGCCGCTTCAGTCGCAATCGCCTTTACTACCCCTGCGGATGTAAGCGAAAAGGTCCGCGATATTGGCTGGTGGTTCCTATGCCCGGAGAAGGAACAGCTTCCGTCCGTCGTGTAATAAATTGTCGGCGCCCGTGCGTCAGATATGGAGATTTGTTTGCGTGGTGGAAATTGAGCCGCCTTTGGGACTAATGGCCGGCGCCGCGACGCGTTGCACTGTGTAAGGACGCAACGGCCATGGGCTGGCGGTATATCCGTTACCGGTCGCAATCGCTTTCACCACAGCCGAGGCTGGTAACGTAAACGGCGTACTGTACTGTTGTGTTGTCCCGACGCCAGGGGAAGGTGTGCTGCCGTCGGTCGTGAAATAGATTCCGGCACCGTTGCTGGTATCGCTGATGGAAACAGGCTGTGTGGTCGATATCTTGCCCCCGTTGGGACTAATCGTAGGCTTGGCGGCCGGTTGCGACAATAAAGTATATGTCTCGGACGCCATCACGCTATTCGTGGCACCTGGCGCCGTCGCTATAGCGTTAACAGTGTGCTCGCCTCCAAAGTGAGAGAAGTGGAGTATTGCTGCGTGGTTCCTTGTCCAGGCGAAGGTGTGCTGCCATCGGTGGTGTAGTAAATCGAGGAGCCGCTGGTGCCATCAGTGATAGAGACGATAAGGGAGCCGGTAAATGATTCAGATCCGGGCATGATCACTGGCGTTTGCACCTGGGTACCGTAGGAGTGGACGCAAAAGTCCAGGTTTCTATCTTCTGGCTGGCGGTTAATCCACCAGTTCCCCCGGTGAAGCCGACGTAGGCGGTGTTTGACCCGATCGTTTGCGGGATATTGATCGGCCAGTTGGTTGTGAAAGTTGCGTTCACAGAATAGTCTGTGATCGTCATAGTCAGCGTCGTGCCGTCATAGGTGATGTGAACGGTCATCGTGTCGCCACTATTGAGAATGACTCCAGATGAAGTCATATCCGTGGCGGGCACAGTAGGCGAAGCACCGTTTGTATAGAGGCCGGTGGAATCGTCGCCTTCCCCGTCGTTGCTGTATAAATCGTATTTGATCGCTACGCTATTTGAGATGCCAGGAGTGCCGCCAGGCGTATCGGGACCATATGCCTAACCCTCCACCGCTGGGGCCCAGAGCAGTCGGCCCAGCCGCAGAGTTCTGAATCGTGAAAGTGATCCCGTCGGCTTGGGCGTCGGAAAGTTGAAAGGTGAAGTCAGTCGTAAAATCTGTAATGTTTGTCGGCGAATCGAAAGAAAGCGCTTCCAGCTTCGTTTTGGGCGCCGTTTGTCAATTGAAGGCGGCTATCGTCCAGGTCGGTGGAGCCGTTGAATTGCATGCCGGTCGGGGTCGCGAAACCCATTCCGAAGTTGATGGTGGTGGCGTCTGGATTGATCGTAAACAGCGCAACCACGACCGGGCTATCGTTCAAACCCGGTGATGATGCTATTGCAGAAATCGTGGTGGTTGCGGTGACGGAAATAGGCGTGCTGTATTGTTTGAGTTATGGTTCGGCTTACTGCCGTCGGTCGTGTAGTAGATGATCGGCGTTGGGCGTGGTATCTGAAAGTTGAACTGTTTGTGACGAGTTATAAGTTCCGGCGGCCGGCGATAAGTTAGGAGGCGCAGTCTGGGTTCTGCACCGTATAAATAGCAGTGGAAGCCGTGCTCTCGAGATAGCCGTTGGCGACGTCGTCATAGCATTGAATGTTGTGGTATCGGTTACGGTTACTGGCCCCGTATAAACAGGCGAGCTGCTCGTCGGAGTGCTTCCATCCGTGGTGTAGTAAATGGTCGCGTTCGGAGTGTACTGCTCATGCTAACTTGAATATCCACCGTTGTAAGAACCGGCTGCTGGGCTAAAAGAAGGCGCGGTCACCTCTGCGGCCATCCGGCGGTCAACCCAAATACGTCGACTTCGTTTTCAGCGCCCACATAAACCTTGCCGTTGGTGACCACCGGCACGACGAATTTCACCGCGGGCCCCAACGTGTCTCGCCCGCTTGTGAGATTCGAGCCATATAGGAGGTTTGAAACATTCGCGGCCGAATAGGCGCGAAGAATTGCAGGTCCTCGCGAACTGTAAGCGTCTGACTCTACCGCCCATACAATCCCATTGCTTGTTCCGTTCGATGACACGACCGGAGTAGAGCCAGGGAAATTGCTCGATTCCGCCGAGGTTGAAGTAGGCGATTGAGAAAGCATCCCGTTCGTAAGCGAATATGCCACCAAGTGCACCGCCGTTCCCCCACATGTAAACCTGGCTGTTCCAATAGGCAGGCATGCTCCACAGTCCGCCGGACGGCCTGATTAACGATTGGATAATTTCCGGATCGCTGGTGCAACCATTGCAATAATGGCTGCCATCGCTTGTCAGCTTGTCCCGGTTCACGACGTAGATCTCCCCCTGCTTTCCGCTCTGTATCAGAATATGCGGATAAGGACCGGGCTGAGGATCAGGAAGTGCGAGGACGCCACCAGAACCGACATCTGTATCACCGTCGTCTAAAGCGGCTTGATTGTAGGGAGTGAAGTAATCCGTCGGGACCGGAACTCCGTTGGTCAGGCCGACTTTAACGATGCTGTCGCCGTAATCAATTGTCGTGGATGGCGGAGGGGCGGGGGTGGTTACCGTATCGTCGCCATTCCCGGTTGCGACATAGATATATCCTTCCGCGTCAGCAGTGAGCCCGGAGCCCGCGCCCCATATTCCATTGCCCTTTCCGTTTGGAGATGTACACCAGATGCCTGTTTGGCTCAACGAAGAAGCGTTATAGGCGAGGACCCAGCCGTGCCACGGCCCATTATCTCCGTGAGAGGAGAATCCGACATAGAGGTAGCCGTTGAGCAACAGAAGGCCCGGGCGTTGATTTGCCCATTGGGGTTAAAAGGCACCGTCGAGCCGTTGCCATCCGGAGCAGTCCCTGGTACGGAACCGCTCATCAAAACTGGGCCGCCGAATTTCTCTGCACCGGTAGTGATATCGATAGCATGCAGGCGGTAAATAATATTGCCGCTTTCCACCGTGTTCACCACCACGTACAACGTTTTCGATACGGGGTCGATTGTGGGCGTGCCGGTAATTCCCATCTCTGGATTAATGTCTTGAGTTCCGCCCACGTCATTCGTCGTGACCGTGGTTGCACCGTTGATTAGAAAGTTTACCTGCCACAATTGAGCGCCGTTGTCCGCATCAAAGGCGTAAAGCTGGTCATGCTCTGTTGCAACATACAAAACGTTGTGAGTCCCGTTTCCCGGAGATCACCACGCCGGGTACGTAGAGAGGTTGCGCGTAAACATAACCCGTTACAGGTATCCAGAATAATTTTCCGAATGAAGCGGAGTTCACATTTGATGTTGTCAGTATCGTTTCTGCGGTGTTTTGTCCCGTGCGGCTGATGTCGTAGTGCTGGGTCAAAATGCTTGTCTGAGCATAGGAGGGCAAAGAAGCTAGTGCGATAACGAAGAAGGCGGCGGCCAAGCGTAGCGAGGCTCTGGAAATCCAGCATGGACGCGGCTCAGCCGCCAAGGTGCGAGAGTTATTGAAAAAACTTAAGATTGCCAGCGAGTCCCTGCGGAGAATTTGCAGAATATCCATCCTTCGAAGCGGTACAGCCCATCGTCAGTTCCAGTACTCAAGTCGCTCGATTAGAGTACGATTTGAAGATGCATTTGGGTGGCCGAACAATCTCTAAACACCGAGCTTGAGAGAAGCTAACACCATATAAACATGATAGTTACTGAGACACGCTTCTCTGGACGTTTTTGATCCTGCGGTCTGGGGAAGTCATTTCCCCTTATTGAGAAAATCTCCGCGAAAAATGAAAGCATTTGCACAGTCGAACCGAGCCCGTCAGGCTACGGTGTCACAGTGAGTCGCTGCGATTCCTGAACGCGGCCCACGGTGCCGGCTGTGACCAAGATCTGAACGGCTGCGCTAGGTTTCCTCAGTTCCAAATTGGCAATGGTCTCCTGCGTTTCGCCAGGGGAAACGTGGACATAGGGTGGTAGCGCGTTCAGATTCCCCTCGGGAACTACGTCCAGTTTAACCCAAGTGCCAGAAGGAGGAGCTGGCGCGTTCAGCGTAACGGTCAAGTCGACGACCTCGTGGCCTCTGACGCTGTCGACACGTTTTGCATTTTTCGTGAATTCAAGTTGGTTCACAGGGATTCTCGGATGTACAACAACAACATTTCGGTAAATAAATTGCTGGTCCGGCGGGGGATCTCCTATGCAGTGCAGGATCAGCTTAGTGGTCACAATTTGAGTGCCCACAGAGTTCGAAACGTGTTCGTCGTCCCAAAAAAGATATGTGCCGCTTTGAATGGCGGGGATCTTTTGAATCATTTTTTGTTCAAAGTTGGCGTCGGGCTTGTGTTCGCCGCTTCCATCATTCCAATCGATTGTCGCAGTGAAGCGGTCGGCATATGCACACGGATTAATCAGGTGCCCTATAGGGGCATGCCACTGCGCTTGACGATAAGAAATCCCCTCTTCAAAGTCGGTAACCGTTAAAAACATGTAACGAGGCTCGGCTTGGGCGGTCTTCTTGTAAGTTCCGGCAAGGCCAAAGACCAAGAGTGTTACGAATCCAATGCTAAATCCTGTGCGATACCTCCGCATGGCCACCCTTTTAAAATAAGGTTGTAAGGCGAAATACTAGCAAGCAAAACGACAGCAGTAAACCTAACTCCTAGAGTGTTGCCAGAGTTTTTTTGATTTCTTCCGCTTGATCCGGCTTGGGATTGAGTTTAAGTGCAGCCGCGAATTCCTTCTTCGCCATCGGAACATTATTTGTTTTCTGGTACGCCAAGCCGAGGTGATAGTGATAGGTGGGATTAATGGGATTTGCTGTGACCGCTTGCTGCAACGTTTCAATTGCAGCGTTATAGACACCTTGTTTGTAATAAGCCCAGCCCAATGTGTCGGCCGAGAAGGCTTCGTTGGGCAAGCCTTTCCGCGCGGTTTGCGCCAGCGAAAGTGCCACACTAACGTTGCCACCATGCTCGAGCATCACGTAGGCGAGATTATTTGCTGCCAGAGAATAATCCGGTTGGATTTCGAGGGCCTTTTTGTAAGCATCTTGTGCCTGCTGCCAGTCTTTATGGGCTTCGTACGCACCGCCTAGGCCGGCATAGATGCGAGGGTCGGCAGGGTTATCCTTGACAGCGTTCTGATAGGTTGCGATCGCTTGAGCTACAGAACCGCGCGCCACTTGAATGCTGCCGAGCAGCAGAACAGCCGCTACGTTATTTTTATCGAGGTCAACGGACTTCTGGAGGGCCGCCTCCGCTTTCGCTTGATCCTGGTTGCGAAGCTCGATTTGTCCCAACAAAAGATAAAAGTTGGCGCTGTTGGGTACCAGAGCGACCTGATCTTGCACCAGGCGCAGCGCTTTCGCCGGGTCCTTCCGTTCAACAGCAATATTCACGAGTCCTGTGAGCGCGTCGGACGAAGATGGGTCGAGTTTCAGCGCCTGAGCGAAATATTTTTCGGCTTCGTCTGACTTTTTCTGGCCCAGGCGGAGATTTCCCATTTGCACGTAGCCAGCGGGGTTCTGAGGAGCTACTTCTATGGCCTTTTTCAGATCGGCTTCCGCGTTAACCTGATTGCCTTGCCAGAACGCGGCTTGCGCTTCGTAAATGTAGCCGTCGACAGCTCCCGGCTCGATGGACTTCAGAGCCGCACCGCTTTCCGCGAGCAGCTTCGCGTCGTGCTTTGGCAAAGCCAAGCTGGCAAGAGCGCGATGCGCATCGATCATCGTGGGTTGCAGTCGGACAGCCTCTCGCCATTGAGTTTCAGCTTGTCCGAAGTTCTTGGTGCCCGCGTATGCGAGTCCGAGTTGGAAATGGCCGACGGCATTATCTGGCGCGCTTTTTACGGCTTGTTCGAGAACGTGAACAGCGTCAGACTGTTTCTGCTGCCGATTCAAAATGGCGCCCTGCACGATCATGGCGGCGGGATCCGAAGGGAAATTTTTCAGAGTGGCGTCATTCACTTTGGCTGCGTCATCCAGGCGATTCTGCTGCAGCAAAATCTGAACGTAGGTCTCAGCAATTGCCTTATCTTTGGGATGCTGGGAATACAGCGTTGCGAACTCGTTCGTTGCTTTCTCAAGTTCTCTCTGGCTTAAGTAAAAGTCGCCGAGCAATCGATAACCCGCCGGATTATCTTTCAGTGCGTTTTTGGCCTGCAGCATGGTTTGTTCTGCGCCGGACTTGTTTCCTTGCCCGAGATAAAGATTTGCCAAGGCCACACGTGGAGAAGGATTCTGGGAATCCATAGAGATGGCCGCTTGAAATTCTTTTTCGGCATCCGACCAACGCTTTTGCCGCTGGTAAAAAGTTCCCAAAGCAATCACTGCGGGCATGGATTTGGGATCCAGTGAGACAGCCTTCAAGTAGTTTTGTTCCGCGGCCTGTCGAATCGTTCGACCTTTCATACATCAAAGCGAGATTAAGGTAGGACGGAGAGCGGTTCGGATCCATCTGCATGGCTTGCTGAGCTTCGCTAAGCGCTTTTTGGGGATCGCCCAACGCGGCATCCGCGTCGGAAAGAATGACTTCGGCTTGGGCGTTCTTGGGATCGCTCTGCAAAACCAATGCGGCATGATCGTGTGCTTCTTGATACTTACGGCCTGCAAGATAGAAATCTGCGAGGTCGAGCTGGGCTTTGAAATTCTTTGGATCGAGTTGGACGGCGTGTTGCAGTTCCCGGAAGGCGTGCGTCCAATCTTCTTTTTTTACCAGCGAACGTGCCATTTCATAGTGGGCAGCGGCGAAGTCCGGGTCGATTTGAATCGCGTTTTGGTATTCGATGATCGCGGCGTCGTACTTGCCTTTCTCGAAATAGGAAACGCCCTTATCGAGGTAGGCCTTCTTTCGCACCTGTGGATCGCGGGAGCAGCCAGTGCATAACGCTAGCGCGATGATTGCATCGAGAAATAGAACTTTGCCGACCTTCATCTCTCAGCCTTTGCAAATTGTTCCTTGAAATTATTCATTATAGAATGGGTAATTCTATCCTTCGAATATCTGGCAATCTACAGAAGTGTTGGGCCTGCCAGCTTCGGAGTAACCATCCCGCATACCCATGCAATCACACCACTTACAGGGCTAGGAAGGATTCATCCTCAGGATTATGTAACCTTGAGTACCTAAAGAAAATCTTCGTTGGTGGGCATTAAGCGGAAGCGTTTTACCCAAACATGGAAGTTTGCAAGGATTTCCTTGCCAGCAATTCCATTCTTCCAGTAACTGTAGAGCACTTCTAAACATCAGATAAACAGGTGTTTAGGCTGGCTTTAGGGCTCCTAGTAACGCCTCTAGACTTGGCAGTAACCGTGCATTTACCTGATTGGCGAACGGTAGTCCTATATACAGGCCGACACCGGTAACTGAGGATGAGAGAACAAGGGCTATGGCAAGCCGTCAGATAGATGTCGTTCAGGTAAGAGGGGAATCGGGATTCGTAGGCGGTATCTCTGCCGCGATCCAGACCATTGAGAGTGTTGTGGCGGAAATCGCGCTAACCAACATTCCCGTTTTGCTCGTAGGCGAGAGCGGAACAGGCAAGGAAATGTTCGCCCAGAGGATTCATCAACTCTCCTCGAATTGCGAAGTGCCGCTGATGAAAATCGCTTGCGCGTCAATCAGCCTGCCAAACTTTGCGAGCGAACTTGGCTTGGATCGCAATGGCGATGGCGCAAGTCAGGTATCCGAGGGATGTCCGGGAACGGTTTTCTTCGACGAAATTAGTGAACTCGACCCGAGCTGCCAGCGCAGTCTTCTCTATGCCCTGCCGGATGGCGATACCAGACCGAGACGCGGATTGTTGGGAGCGCGCGTAATTTCAACAACCAGCCGGAATCTTGATGAAGAAATGCGGATAGGACGTTTTCGGAGCGAGCTTTATTACCGTATTAGTGGCGCTTGCTTGAGACTTCCGCCGCTGAGAGATCGTAAAGACGATATCCCGTTGCTGGTGGAATCTTTTTTGACGAAATACGCCGCGGAATTCAATCGGGCGCGTCCGACTTTGAGTCCGCGCACAATACGAAGATTTTTGGATTATTCCTGGCCCGGAAACATACGCCAGTTGTCAAACGTGGTTAAAAAGATCGTCGCGCTCGGAGACGAAAACCTGGCGCTGCCGGAAGTTGCTACAGCAAAGGTTGAAGTACGAGTTGAGCCAGCAGAGACGCGTAGTTATTCGCTGAAAGCTGCTGCGCGAGCCGCTTCCCGCCAGGCGGAGCGTGGCATGATTTTAGAGGCGCTGGCGCGTACGCGGTGGAACCGCAAGCGAGCCGCGCAGGAACTGCAAATCAGCTACAAATCATTGCTCTATAAATTGAAGCAGATTGGGATGCCTGAGTCGCAGACTGAATGACGGAAGCAGGAGAAAAGATGATTAAGAGGCTGCACACATTAGTAATTATTTCGTTCTTGGCTGCAATCCCGGCGCTGGCTCAGCAGGAAGGAGCCCCGCCGACGTCACAGCCCGATTCCCAATCGGCAGCGACGTCCGGAGCAGCTCAACACGGCGCCACTTCCGATCCGAACTACGTAATTGGACCGCAGGATGTGATCGACGTGAACGTTTGGAAGGAGCCCGATATTTCCCGCACGGTTCCTGTCCGACCGGACGGAAAGATTTCGCTTCCGCTGCTAAATGATGTGCAGGCAGCGGGAATGACTCCGGCACAGCTAGGAAACCAAATAACCGCGAGCCTAAAAAAATACGTAACGAATCCGCAGGTAACCGTGATCGTCACCGCGATTAATAGCCAGCGGATTTATGTCCTGGGTGAAGTGACGCGGCCGGGCGCTTTTCCACTGCTGCCTGGAACGACGGTATTACGCGGCCTTTCGAGCGCGGGCGGATTTACACAATTTGCGAAGATGAAAGGAATTTACGTTCTCCGGCTCGAAAATGGAAAGCAGGTGAAATACCCGTTCAATTACAAGGATGTGGTGGGTGGAAAGCATCCGGAGCAGGACATTTTGTTGAAAGCGGGCGACACCATCGTGGTTCCCTAGGGGGATGAATGAGTAGGTTGTATCAAATCGCCACAATCATTTTTGTAGTGGCGATCAGTGTGCCGGTTGCTCAAGCCAGGAACAGCCGCAAACTCCGCCGGATCAGACGCAACAGCCTCAGCACGCAAGGGCAGCCGAACAGCCCATTCCCGGCCTACAAGTCTCCCTTGGCATCGCAGGCTGATAACGGGGATGTCATCGGAGAGCCCATGCAATTGGGGCCGGACAATCGCCCGCTCACAGGAATACAGGATTTGTCGCTTGGAGTTCCGCTGGATCGCCACAGCTACTGGCAACCACATGGTGAAGTTGATTTCACCGCGATTCCGAACCGCCTGCGAATCGCGGAGCCGGAGGGTGGACGACATGGACGACGTTGGTCGGCGGCGTCGACTCCACACCGTATTCCGGCCAGTCGGAGCTGACTTTTGATTATTTGGGGGGCGGAGTTTTTTCCAACGACGGGAACACGGGAAACGGCATGATTCAGGACGCAAATTTTGACGCGCAGTTTTCGTTCCGCCGCTGGACACTGACGCTGATCGATGAATTTAGATACACGCCGGAGCTGCCTTTCGGAAACGTCGGCTTTGGAGGAATTTCCACGACCATTGGAGTTCCGATCGGTCTTCCGTTCGGCGGCGATCAAACAATCCTGAACGCATTTGGACAGCGGCTCACCAACGCGTCGGCGCGTCCAAGCCAATGTAATACTTTCGCGCTCGATCTTCATTGACTTTTTCGGGCGGATATTCAGAACTGTATTTTTCGATCAAGATTTACTGAACAGCACTGAAATTTATGCTCAAGCCGGTTATAACCATCTTTTGACAAAGACTCGACACTGTCGGTATTTCCTATGTTTACAACGGCTTTCGCTATCAGTAACTTTGCCGCAATCGATTGATACTCACAGCGCACTGCTCTCCTACGGACGTCAGAATAACGGGCCGCTTGGCCTTTCAAATAGCCGCGGGGCCGCAATACGCCCTGTTTGCGACTGGACTTTCTTGTGGCGTCACAAGTGCAACCGCGCACCGCGTGCGGCTCCACATAACGAATTACTCTGGTCCTTGAATACGACCTTGAATTACCAGCTGAGCTCAAGACCGGATTTTTCGCAACTTATTCACACGGCAGTTACGGGCGGCTCAGGCATTCTCGCCGGAGCAATTGGAGACACTGTGCTGGGTACTGCAACGCGGCAATTATCCAGGACCTTTACTGGAGACGTGGAATTCGGCTATGCGCAGAAATACATGGGCTGCCGGTGCCGATCGCCAATTTCCCAACTCTTGAATCGGAACTTTCGATTATTGGACCGCAGGCGCGCATTTGACTCACCCATGGGGACGTACGTTCCAGCTTGTTTTCGGATATCAGTTTCAATATCAAAACTCGAATTCAGCCCTTTTGCCAAGGAACCAGTGTGCGGGGGTTCTTATACACGTAATCTGATTAGCGTGGGCCTCGGATGGCGCGCGCGACCCAGAGCGTTTTAAGCGGGGAATTTTACCGTGAAAGAGGATGGCATGATTCAACGAGAACTAACATTCGCAGACTACACCGCTATCCTCCGGCGGCGGTGGGTGCTGATAACAGTGCTGGCGTTGGTGGGCGGACCTTTGGCCTATGGAGTCTCGCGACTCCTTGCCGAACCGCTACACGTCGCAAACCCTCGTGCTCATCGAGCAACCCACGGTACCTTCGGATTTTGTCAAACCGGTGATCTCGACTGAAATCAACGAGCGCCTAGCAAGCATGCAGGAAGAAATTCTAAGCCGGACGCGACTGGAGCCTATTATTCACCAGTTTGGTTTGTATCCGGGCGACGTGAATCGCGTACCGGTGGAGGAGTTGGTCCAGCGGCTTCAGAAAAGTATCCAAGTAACTCCCGTGCAGCCGATGGCCGAGACCCAATCGCAAGCGCTTCCGGGATTCCACATTATCGTTACTCTCGATAATCCGAAAACGGCGCAGGAAGTTTGTGCGGCGGTGACCTCAATGTTTATTGAGGAAAATCTGCGACTGAGGCAACAGAGATCCGAGGATACCACTCAGTTTCTTGCGCAACAACTCGTTGACGCTAAAGCAAAATTGGACGCGCAGGACGCCAGGCTCGCGGAATTTAAGAGCCGCTATATCGGCTCGCTTCCAGACGAAGAGAAAGGAAATTTGAATCTTCTGATGGGATTAACTTCACAGCTAGATGCCGCCACGCAGGCTCTCGCGCGAGCACAGCAGGACAAAAGCTTTGCAGAATCGATGCTGGCGCAACAGGTCGCGGCATGGCAAGCGGCGCAGACCGGATCCAATCCGGAAACGATGGATGCGCAATTAGCCGCTCTGCAAACCCAACTCGCGAACTTGCAGGCTCGTTACACGGATGACTATCCGGACGTCGTGAAAACGAAGAGTGAAATAGCTGCGCTGCAAAAGAAGATAGCCGACAGCGATAGCGCTCCTAAGGCTGGCAGCGGCAGGTCGCCCAAAACGGCAGCTGAGCCAGCCCAAATCGCGCAGTTGCGAGCTCAAGTTCACACGACCGATCAAGTGATTGCCGAAAAAACCAAGGAACAAGAAAAGATTCAGCAGGCCATTAAGCTTTATCAGGATCGCGTGCAATCAAGTCCCGCAGTTGAACAGCAATACAAAGAATTAACGCGCGATTACCAGACTGCGCTCGATTTCTACAACGACCTCTTAAAGAAGCGGGATCAATCGGAGATGGCGGCGAATCTTGAGCGTCACCAGGAAGGCGAGAATTTTTCCATCCTGGATCCCGCAAATCTGCCGGATAAACCTTCGTTTCCGAACCGCCCAATGTTCGCTCTTGGTGGTTTGGCCGGAGGTTTAGCGTTAGGGATGGCGATCGCGTTCTTCCTGGAGTCACGGGACACTTCGTTCAGGACCGAAAGGGACGTTGAAACTGCACTTCGATTGCCGGTACTGGCGATGGTTCCGGCGGTTGAGTCTCTAATAGTGAAGAAATCGAAGCGCGGTGCGGCTGGAAAAGTTGGCGATTCTCCTTTTCACGCGGGAGCGGGAGCGTAACGTAAATGTACCAGAAATTTTTTGGGCTTCGCGAAAGCCCGTTCAATGTGAACCCGGATCCGCGCTATCTGTTCCTAACGAAACAGATTCAGGAAGCGTTGGCAGGCCTGACCTACGGCATTCAAAACCGTAAGGGATTCATATTGCTGACCGGCGAAGTCGGAACTGGGAAGACAACGCTGCTGAACCGGCTGCTCGATTGGCTGCATGGACAGCGTGTGGCAACAGCTTTTGTCTTTAATTCGCAGCTGAACGTAAGCCAACTTTTTGATTTTATGATGGCCGACTTCGAGATTCCCTGTGAGACGCGTCACAAGAGCCAGGTCCTGCTAAAGCTTAATGCCTGGTTGCTGGAGCGATATCGCGCCGGCGAAACGGCGGTCTTGATCGTGGATGAGGCCCAGAACTTGTCATTGCAAGTGTTAGAAGAAATCCGTTTGCTGACGAACCTGGAAACCTCCACCGAAAAGCTTCTGCAAATTGTGCTGACCGGACAGCCAGAGCTCGAAGAGAAAC
This sequence comes from uncultured Acidobacteriota bacterium, assembly GCA_963838475.1. Lineage (GTDB taxonomy): Bacteria > Acidobacteriota > Terriglobia > Acidiferrales > UBA7541 > Palsa-295. The sequence continues at coordinate 412,521 of CAWIRJ010000001.1, read as the reverse complement.
TGAAGTTGCCGCAATTGCGGCAGCTTCGCCAACGCATCACGTTGAGATGCCGCACGGGTGCACTCACTCTGGAGGAGACCTTCGGGTACATCGCGGAGCGTCTGCGCATCGCCGGTGCGAATGGCGACCCGATATTCTCGAAGGAAGCTATTCAGACCGTTCACCTATATTCCCGAGGTATCCCGCGCATTGTGAACCTGCTTTGCGAACACGCTTTAATCAACGCATACGTGGACCACTTGCGGCCTGTTCCGGCGCACCTAGTGGAAGAAGTAGCGCGAGAGTTTCAATTGGATGAGATCGAGCCGATCGCACCGGTCGGTATTTCAAACGGGAACAAGCCTCCGGTAGATGCACAAGTATTGCTTCAGAACCTGGATGAACTGCTCAACCGCCTACGCGAGGCGAATATCATGCCGGTGACAACGCGCGAGAGGAAACCATGAGTCGTATTCACGAAGCCTTGAAAAAGGCGGAACAAGAACGGGCCGTGAACCAACCTGCAGACGGTGCTGCGCCTATCCAGCGCGCCGCTGTAGATGTCGGCGCGCTGCCGACCAACGGCGATTCCGTTCCGGATATTTTCACGCAAGCTCCGGCCGTCACCACGCAATCGGGAACTCTACGCCGCTTTGAAGATTTGCGTCAGCGCTGCGCCCATCCGCACTGGCATCCGGATCTTAATGTAAATATTTTTCACAACCCCGCCCTCAGCGTGCACGCGGCGGAGCAGTTTAGGACATTGCGATCGCGACTTTACCAATTACGCGGAAGCCAGCAATTGCGTACCCTTTTGATCGCTAGCTCAATGCCGGCAGAAGGAAAAACTTTTGTAACCAACAATCTTGCGCAAGCGATCGTTCGCCAGCCGGATCGCAGGTGCCTGATTATCGATGCGGACCTGCGATGTTCGCGCCTCCACGTTCCTCTTGGCGCACCGCCCTCTCCCGGCTTGACGGAGTACCTGATGGGAGAAGCCGATGAGATGGCTGTGATTCAACATGGAGCAGAAGGCAATCTCTGTTTTATCCCTGGCGGGAAAGAAGTGTCCAACCCTAGCGAATTGCTTTTGAACGGGAGGCTGAAGACTTTGCTGGAACGTGTCACGCCGGTTTTTGACTGGGTGATACTGGACTCCCCTCCTCTGCTTCCGGTGGCGGATGCAAGCTTACTTGCGGATCACGTTGACGGGGTGATTTTAGTTATTCGTGCCGCGTCCACCCAGACGTCGACTGCTGAGCGCGCGTGTCAAGAGCTACAAGGCAGAAATGTTGTCGGAGTAGTGCTGAATGCCGTGGAAAAGGCGCATGCCTACGGCTCTTACTACTACCACGGATACGGTACAGCCTATGGTCACGAAGACGTTAAGCCGATTCAGGCATAGTTTCCGACTTAGGCTCACGCGACCGAACGCAGGATGCGAAACGTTGTTTGGGGTACTTATCGTATATGTCCTTTAGTAAGTTTCACTTGCGGGGCGGAAAATTATTGCAACTATGGGATAGCAATGTTCTTGAAATTATACATTGGTCAGGCTCTTTGAGCTAATTTCACGGCTCGGGATTATGTAAGGGTATTAGAAACATAGGCTTAAGGGAATCGAGAGTAGATTGGCACCTGGCAACTGTCGTGCAAACCTAGATAAACTTCAGGAGAGTCGATTGGGACTCTAATGGCGGTAGCACAGTCGGGTATTCATTAAAATGACGAGAAAACCACAATTCGACGCGAACGTCGGTTCGACAATAGACAACAGTCGGATTGCTAAATATCCGTGGTTTGCTTTGCAGGTGAGATCTCGCCATGAATCGTGTGTTGCGGATTATTTAAACGGGCAGGGATATGAGTGGTTCCTGCCGCTGTACAAATGCAGAAAGCGTTGGTCTGACCGAATCAAGGAAGTGGAATCTCCGCTCTTTCCAGGCTATCTATTTTGTCGATTTAATCAGCACGACCGGCTGCCAATTCTGAAAACACCTGGCGTGATCCAGATAGTCGGATTCAATCGAATCCCAGCAGTTGTCGAAGAGTCTGAGATTAACGCGCTTCAGACTCTGATGGCCGCAGGCGTTCCAAATCAGCCTTGCCCATTTCTGGAACTTGGCGACAAAGTGAGAATTGAATCGGGTCCACTGCGCGGTCTGGAAGGTCTCCTGATGGATTTCAAAGGACATCACCGGCTAGTTCTTTCGGTCACGCTGCTACAGCGTTCGGTCGCAGTGGAAATTGACTCGGCATTGGTGACCCCGGTGAACAGCACGACGCGGCCATCCGCGGAAGTTAAGGCGCATGCTCGAAATCGCGCTGTAGAGCTAGTTGTCTAGAATTTGTTACAAATTTATGAAAACGAAATCAGAAGAAGACCTTCAAGACAGGAAGCCGCTCGGGAGTCATTTTCCCGTGGCCCACTCCAAGTCCGCTGAAAAGTCGAACGGGAATGGGAACAGCGCCGGAGACCCCGGCAACTTCCTTTCTGAAGAGCATTTCCGCCGGATGCTGGCGCGAGAAAGAAAGAGGTCAGAGCGCTCGCGAAAACACTTGGTCTTGATGTTAATCGACGGCGGCCTAAAAAATAAAAAGACGGATGCTTTGTTAGAGCAGATTGCGGTTGTATTGAGCGCAGCCATCCGCGAGACGGACTTGGCAGGCTGGTTCGAAGCGAATTCCGTGTTTGGAGTTATCTTCACCGAGTTTGGAGATAGCGATGTAAGCGCCGCCGTCAAGACGATTGAATCGAAAGTTACTGCGGGCCTTCAGAGGGCGTTCAAGGCCACCCAGCTGAGCAGTTTTCAAATTTCTTTTTACGCCTTCCCGGATGGCTGGAAGGGAGGCGGGCATCAGCGTCCTGTTGACCCGACAATGTACCCTGACCTTTTCGAAGTAAAAGAGAGGAAGAAGCTATCGCTCTTGACAAAGCGAGTGATGGATGTGCTCGGTGCTTCGGTGGCCTTGCTGCTTCTCTCGCCTATCTTCATGGTTCTGGCGCTGCTGATCAAGCTGACATCGAAAGGGCCTATATTTTTCCGACAGGAGCGCGTGGGTCAGTTCGGTTCGCGCTTTGTGTTCCTGAAATTCAGATCCATGTACGTTTCCACTGACGCCGCCATCCACAAGGAATACGTGAGAAATTTCATCGCGGGGAAGGCGAATTCTGAAGCACGAGAAGGAAGCAAGAAGGGCGTCTACAAGATTACGAATGATCCGCGAGTGACCTGGATTGGAAAATTCATGCGGCGCACGAGTTTAGATGAAATTCCGCAATTCTGGAACGTAATGATTGGTGAGATGTCGCTGGTTGGACCGCGGCCTCCGATCCCCTACGAAATTGAAGCTTATGATATTTGGCACCGTCGCCGCTTGCTGGAGTCCAGGCCTGGCATTACCGGTCTGTGGCAAGTACGCGGACGCAGCAAAACGACCTTCGATGAAATGGTGAGACTGGACTTGCAGTATTCCAGGATGTGGTCTCCGATGTTGGATGTGAAAATCCTTCTTCAGACTCCCCGCGCGGTATTTACGGGCGATGGCGCGTATTAATACGATGACGCCGCGGTACAATTGGCACGCTGTCACACATCGTTGAACAGCACACATCCGATTTAGACCGCTCTGCATCTTCTGCGAAGTTTCCTTTCTGTTAGGCGCAACGATTTGGCTCCTTCAGGGTTGCATTCCAAGGTGAAAAAAATGGCTACTAGTCTAGACGCAGGCGAAATGAAAGCTCAAAAACAAAACAATTCAACCGACGTGATCAGAATGGGAGTGGTCGGGTACGGATATTGGGGCCCGAACATCGTGCGGAACTTCCACGGGCAAGAACGTTCGCGCGTTGTAGCTATTTGCGATCAGAGCCCGAAGTCACAAAGCCGCGCGCGGCAATCCTATCCGGATATACGCGTAATCGCGGAGTGCAACGATATTCTGACCGCGACAGACATCGATGCAATCGCTATCGTGACGCCCGTGTGGACCCATTACGAGCTTGCAAAACTGGCACTTGAGCACGGCAAGCACGTCTTCGTTGAAAAGCCGTTCACCTGCACCACCGCGCAAGCCGAAGAATTGATCGAGCTGGCAGACCGGAAACACCTGAAAATTATGGTGGACCATACTTTCTTGTTCACCGGAGCGGTCAAGCGCATTAAGGAATTTATCGATAACGGCACGCTCGGGGACCTCTACTATTACGATTCCACACGCGTAAATCTGGGCCTCTTTCAGCACGATGTGAATGTGCTGTGGGACCTGGCTCCACATGATCTTTCGATCATGGATTATTTGATCAAAGGCAAGCCCGAGGCTGTCGTAGCCACCGGCGAACGTCACTTAAATGGAGTGGCCGACATTGCGTTTCTCACTCTTTATTATCCGAACAACATGATCGGTCATATCAATGTGAATTGGTTGTCACCGGTGAAAGTGCGCACGACCTTAATCGGCGGCGAGAAGAAAATGTTGGTGTGGAACGATTTGGAAGCCGACGAGAAGCTAAAGATATATGACAAGGGCGTGCAGATGAGCGGCGATGGTGTTTATCAATTGCTGGTTAGCTACCGCTCCGGTGACATGTGGGCGCCTCGCGTGGAACAAGTGGAAGCTCTAAAGCTGGAAGCTGCCTATTTCGTCGATTGCATCTTGAACGACAAGAAGCCTTTCAACGATGGAGCGGCGGGACTGCACGTCGTACAGGTGCTGGAAGCCGCCGACCAGTCGCTGCAGCAAAGAGGCAAAGTCATCAAGCTCTAAGAACATCTCACGGTATCTTCGTAAGTTGACCTGAAATTTTTGGGAAAAGGAAAATTCAAGCATGGACCAGTACCTGTGTGTTGCGCCGGACGTCAAACTTGGCAAGAACGTGAAACTATCAAAGTTCATCAACCTTTATGGATGTGAAATAGGCGATGACACTAAAATTGGCGCTTTCGTGGAAATTCAGAAAAATTCGAAGATCGGCAAGAATTGCAAGGTATCAAGCCACACGTTTATATGCGAGGGCGTGACGCTTGAGGACGGCGTGTTTGTGGGTCACGGCGTCGTTTTCATCAACGATTCTTATCCGCGTGCAACTACGGAAGAGGGACAGTTGCAAACCGAGCAAGATTGGAAAGTGGAAAAGACGCTGGTGAAGGCGCGCGCTTCCATCGGTTCGGGCTGCACCATACTTTCAAAGATTGTTATCGGCGAGAACGCGATTGTTGGCGCGGGGAGCGTGGTCACCAAAGACGTTCCCAAAGACACAATTGTAGCCGGCAATCCTGCACGGGTGCTGCGTCACATCACACGAGAAAAGGCAACTGTATAGAAACCGGACGAGCATAGCTTGCTGGAATCGCTCCGATGTTTTCGTAATGCTTCAGAAATAACTCACTAAAGGAATCGAGGAAACGTACATGTCCCTTACCGAGAAAATCCCGTTCTTAGACCTGGTTACTCCGCATATGGAGCTCGAACCTGAGTTGACCGCGGTGTTCCACAAAGTCTTGAGCACCGCTGGTTTTGTCGGCGGCCCGATGGTGGAGAACTTCGAAAAGGCCTTCGCCGCATTTTGCGATGCGAAGCATTGCGTGGGAGTAGCAAGCGGCACCGATGCGGTTCGCTTTGCCTTGACGGCCGCGGGCGTGCAACCTGGGGACATCGTCGTTACCGTTCCACATACGTTTATTGCTACGACGGAAGCCATCAGCCAGGCCGGAGCGCGTCCTGATTTTGTCGACATTGACGAGCGCACGTATTCAATGGACGTGGCCAACCTGCGGGAATACCTCGAACGGGAATGTTACCTGGACCGCGAGACGGGAAAGCCCTACCACAGAAAGTTTCGCGCACCCGTCACGGCAGTAGTGCCGGTCCACATCTATGGACAATGCGCTGATATGGATCCGATCCTGGAGCTGGCTCGCCGCTACAACCTGATTGTGGTGGAAGATGCTTGCCAGGCTCACGGCGCGGAGTATTTCTCGAAGAAAGAAAATCGCTGGAGGAAAGCGGGCTCCATGGGCCACGCTGCGGCGTTTAGTTTTTATCCCGGGAAGAATCTAGGCGCGTGCGGAGAAGCCGGCGCGATTACCACTAATAGCGAAGAAATGGCGCGCACGATGCGCATTCTGCGCGACCACGGCCAGTCAAAAAAGTATTACCACGACATGGAGGGATATAACGGGCGTCTGGACTCGCTACAAGCGGGCCTGCTTAGCGTGAAACTCCAGCATTTGGCGGACTGGAACCGAAAGCGGCAGGAAGCAGCAGCTCGTTACGACAGGATGCTGGCATCGTTGGAGGGTGTCGTCGCACCTTTCCAGCCTACATGGTCGCGCCCGGTCCATCACCTGTATGTGGTGCGAGTGTCAGATCGCGACGGATTGCAAAAGCACTTAGCCGAAGACAAGATCGATACCGGCATCCACTACCCGATTCCGCTTCATCTGCAAAAAGCTTACGAAACGTTTGGTTTCAAAAAAGGTGACTTCCCAGTTACCGAAAAAATTGCCTTGGAGATCCTCTCTCTTCCCATGTATCCGCAACTTCAGCCCGCGGCGCAGGAACGCGTCGTTCAGAAGATCCAGGAATTTGCCTCCGTCGGCGTCCTCCGTTAGGCATGTTTTTCCTAATATAATCCAGGCAGCCTGGGGCTTCGCGGAGGAGGCGAGGTCGGGGCGCGAGCCCACTTAATGGACGGCAGTACCATTACTAGGTCTTCGAAGCTTACATGGAACGGGTAGCGACTTCAGGTATCTCGGACCGTGTCCTACACATCTAGTTTGGTGGGCACTTCTCACCGCCAACGAGAGTAACGAGTAGATTTTCATCAGCTAATCGAACGAACCCTTCAAGGAGGTTCAGCGGTGAAGCAAGAAAACACTGTTGTGGTAGTTGGACTCGGAGAGGTTGGCCGACCCCTGCTCGAACTTCTCTCCAAGCATTACAAGACCGTAGGAGTAGATCTGGTGTTGCCCGAACACCCGGTCGGAAAAGTGGACGTCTTGCACGTCTGCTACCCATTTGAGATCAAAGATTTTGTTGGGGAGACTGCGCGTTACATCGATCTCTTTAAGCCGACGTTGACCATCATCAATAGCACGGTCGCTATTGGGACCACTCGAGCGGTGGCAGCGCGAACCGGGACGGCTCTCGCGCACAGTCCGGTACGCGGTAAGCATGTCCGAATGTTGCAGGAGTTGGAAACCTATACGAAATTCATAGGGCCTACGGACGCTGCCAGTGGCAAGCTTGCTGCTGAACATTTTCAAAACGCGGGTCTGAAAACGAAGGTCTTGGCAGCTCCGGAGGCGACGGAACTGGCGAAGTTGACGGAGACCACGTACTTCGGCCTGCTGATCTCCTGGGCGCAAGAGCTTGAGAGATATTGCGAGAAAACGGGACAGTCGTACGATGAAATTTGGAGCATTTACGAAGAAATCGGGTTTTTCCCTAAGACTAAATACTTCCCGGGGGTTATCGGCGGCCATTGCGTCATGCCAAATATTGAGCTTTTGTTAAAGTTCGATGATTCAGCGCTTTTGAGGGCTATCCAGACCTCGAATCGTGCGAAAATCGAGCGTGAATCGCGCAAGAAGCTGGATGAGCAGAAGATCGAAACCACCCGGTCCAGGGGTTGAACACGAAACTCAGCGACTGCGGGTCTGATCACCGCGTCTAAATTTCTGTAAAACCCAGATCAATGACAAGTTCTACGATGACGAACGATCATGTCGCTTGAAAACCCACCTACGGCGGCCATAAAGAGGCTCGCCGGGAAACGTGTGGCGATGGTGACCTTTTCCGCTTATCCGTTCGATCCTCGCCCGCGGCGGTCTATCGATGCGTTCTTAGCGGAAGGCGCTACGGTAGATCTAATTTGCCTCGGTAACAAGAACGATGCCAAGGGCGAACAACCCAAAGGCGTGAAAGTATTCCGCGTACCGCTGAAACATCCTCGCCGAGGGAAATTCGAATATGCGCTTCGGTACGGGACGTTCATCCTGATTTCGTCCCTGACTTTTGCCGTTCGCTCACTGGGCCGCCGCTACGACTTAGTCTACGTGCACAATATGCCCGATATTCTGGTGGCCAGTTCCCTGATACCTAAAATGTTGGGAGCGAAGGTGGTTCTGGATCTGCACGACCCGATGCCCGAACTCATGATGACGATTTTTCGCATACCGGAAGACAATAGAAGCGTGCGTATGATGAAGCGCCTTGAGAAATGGAGCATCGCGCGGACCGATTTGGCGGTCACGGTGAATGTCGCGTGCAAGCGAATATTTTCGTCGCGCAGCTGCCCGGCGGAAAAGATCGCCGTGGTGATGAACGCCCCGGACGGCCAGATTTTTCCCTTCCGCGAGGCGCGATTGAACGTATCGCCAAAACAAGACGGTAATCGCCCATTTGTGATCATGTACCACGGCTCTATTGTGGAGCGGAATGGATTGGATCTTGCTCTCGATGCGCTGGCACGAGTTCGAGAGACTATACCCGGCGCGGAATTGCGTATCTTCGGTTCGCGCACCGCCTTCCTGGATCTGATGATGGATAAAGCCCGAAATATGGGACTGCAAGATAAGATTCGCTTTATGGGCCCTCGGCACCTCGAGGAGCTGGTAAAGGAAATCGAGAAGTGCGATTTGGGGATTATCCCGAACCAGCGAAATCCGTTTACAGATATCAACACACCTACACGCGTTTTTGAGTATCTGGCCATGGGCAAACCGGTGGTTGCTCCCTCTACGGAGGGCATACTGGATTACTTCGACAAAGATTCGCTTCTATTTTTCGAGCCTGGGAATGTCACAGAGCTCGCGCAACAGATCGAATATGCGTTCTTCCATCCGCGCGAAGTTCTGGAAATAGCCCGAAAAGGGCAAGAGGTTTTCGCGGAACACACCTGGGACCGCGAACGGGAAACTTTGGTTGGCCGCGTAAGCGCGCTTTTTAACTAGATATCGGCATCTCCGCAACACCCACTCACAATCTGGCTTCACACGGCTCTGGATTAGTGGAAACATCGTTCAACTTCGGAAATCCATAAATCTGATGAAAAAAATCGCATTAGTAACCGGAGCGGAGGGCTTCATTGGCTCTCACCTGGTCAATTTTCTGTACGTGCACGGCTGGAAAGTAATTGGCGCATATCTCAATCAGGGTCCTTCCACTTCGGCCAAGCTTCCGAATGTGCGTTTTGAACAGTGCGATCTGCGGAACGGCCAGCGCGTCTCGCAAATGTTGAATGAACATCAGCCTACCCACATATTTCATTTAGGCGCGCAAAGCTTGCCAACTTTGTCATGGTCAAACCCGGTGGAGACGTTCGAGTCGAACATCATGGGTTCGCTGCATTTGTTCGAGGCTGTGCGTCGTTCAAAAAAGCCCGCGGTGGTGGTCTCCGCGTGCTCGAGCGCTGAATATGGACACGTTCCCCCGGCTGCTATTCCAGTCACTGAAGAGCAAGCGTTCCGGCCGCTGCATCCTTACGGCATTAGCAAAGTTTGTTTGGATTTGCTAGCCCGCGAATATTTCCTGGATTACAAAATTCCAGCCGTGAATTTGCGGCTCTTTAATACCACCGGACCGGGTAAGACAAGCGATGCGCCCTCGGATTTCGTACGTCAATTAGTCCGAATTAAGAAGGGTTTGCAACCGCCGGTAATTGAAGTGGGAAACCTGAAACCGCATCGCGCGTTTCTGGATGTTGACGACACCGTTCGTGGTTTTTACCTCGCTGCATTAAAAGGAAAACATGGCGAGGCTTATAACCTATGTGCAACCAACACGCACGAAATTGGCGAGCTGTTGCGTACGGCCATCCGGCTGTCTGGAGTAAAGGCTGAAGTCCGACCGGTACCGCGTTTGATGCGTCCCTCTGACGAAAAAATTATTTTCGGCAGCACCCGAAAGATCCGCAAGGATACAGGTTGGAAGCCGCTGAAATCGATCGAGCAAACCCTGAAGTCCATGCTGGAGTATTGGGACGCGAATATGTAAACGTCGGCCTGTTGCGGCGTTTTGTTAATCTGAAATCAACGTTTCGTCAAAATGTCTCATAAAAAGACTTCCCCGCGACTGGATCCCGATCTTCAAGATATACCGGCCGTCCTGCTGGTTGGCGGAATGGGTACTCGCCTGCGATCGGTGCTGCCGTCGACACCTAAACCGCTGGCACGGGTTGGAAATTTGCCTTTTCTGCAACTCTTGGTCCGGCAGCTTAGCTCACAAGGCATTCGGCGGATCGTAATGTGCACTGGTCATCTTGCCGAGCAGATCGAAGAAGAATTCGGCAACGGCCATCAGTGGGATGTTGCGATTGATTATTCGAAGGAACCGAAACCGCTGGGAACGGCGGGAGCAGTGAAACTCGCTGAGCGCTACCTTCAAAATGCTTCCGACTTCCTGGTCATGAACGGCGACTCATTTCTGGAGCTTGATTTTTGTGAATTCATCCGCTTCCATCGCGAGCGGGACGGCTTGATCAGCATGGCCATTCGCAGAGTTTCCGATGCAGCGCGATACGGAAGCGTTCAACTGGATGCGAAACATCGAGTGCTTGGCTTCAGCGAGAAGACCGGCGAGCCAGTTCCGGGGATCATAAATGGCGGCGTATATGTGTTCAACCGTTCCGTTCTGAAGCAAATTCCTGAAGGACCAGCTAGTTTAGAGCGGAATATATTTCCTCGAGCTCTCGACCGCGGGATATACGCGTTCGACCAGCAAGGAATATTTATAGATATCGGGACACCTGAAGATTACGCACGAGCTCAGACGCTCGCTGAGAGACTTTTTCAGGCAGCTTACCCAAAATCGTAATTGACAAAAAGGCTTACGGTCAATGAACAAAGCAGTTTTTTTGGATCGCGACGGAGTTATCAATCAGAAACCTTCCGAGGGCGACTACGTGACTCGCTGGGAAGATTTTCACATTCTTCCCGGAGTGCCGGAGGGCGTTGCTCTGCTACATCGAGCTGGATTCTCGGTAATAGTTGTTACCAATCAGCGCTGCATCGCGAAAGGCTTGATGACAGTGGTTGAGTTGGAGAACATGCACCAAAAAATGACCGAACACCTGGCCGGGTCTGGTGCAATCATTGAGGGGACTTTTTACTGCCCGCACGAAATCGAGCCCGTCTGTGAGTGTCGCAAACCGGCGCCGGGAATGTTGCTTGAAGCAGCTCGCTTGCACGGGATTGATTTATCTACATCCTGGATGATTGGCGATTCCGACATCGATATACAGGCCGGCAAAAATGCGGGATGCAAAACAGTGCGCCTAATGGCGGGCGAAGAAGCGCCAGCGCAGCGCGCTTCCGCCTCAACAACTCAGGCGGATATAACTTCGCGGTCATTTTTAGAGGCTATTCGTCGGATATTTGAGCGGGAGGGAGTCAGCGTAGATTCGTTTTCGACGACTCCCGCGACGATATAGAACCTAAATTCTCGACGAGGCATGACAGTTCACATGAACAAAAGGAAACGAACCGCATGATAACGACGCGCACTCCTATGCGTATTTCATTTTTCGGTGGCGGCACCGATTATCCGATATGGTTTCGCGAATTCGGTGGTTCCGTGTTGTCCACCGCTATCGATAAGAGTTGCTACATTACTTGCCGGCGACTCCCGCCATTTTTCGAATACCACAGCCGCGTTTCGTACTCGAGAATCGAGAACGTCAACGAAAACAACGCGATTGAGCATCCCTCTGTTCGTGCATGCTTACAGTACATGGGCGTTGACGAAGGGGTTGAGATTCACCACGTAGCCGACCTTCCCGCCCGTACTGGCTTGGGCACAAGTTCCGCGTTTACAGTAGGCCTCTTGTTGGGTTTGTATGCGCTGCGGGACCAGATGCGCAACAAGCACGCTCTCGCTTCCGACGCGATTCATGTGGAGCAGGAAGTGATTAAAGAAGCGGTTGGCTCTCAAGACCAGATTAGCGCCGCATACGGGGGCTTTAATCGCATCAACTTCAACACCGATGGGAGTTTCGAGGTCAAGCCGATCATAACCCCTCCTGACAGATTGGCCGCGCTGCAACAAAACTGCGCGCTCTACTTCACTGGATTTTCCAGGATAGCCGCGGAGATTGCCAAAGAACAGATCCGACTAACTCCGCAGCGAAAGAACGAGCTGGTGCGGATGCGTCAGATGGTAGATGAAGCCGAAACCATCGTGACGAATCCGAATCGTTCCATAGATGAATTTGGGCACTTGTTGCATGAATGCTGGCAAGTGAAGAAAACGTTGACGCAGAAAATTACGAACACGAACCTGGATGATATTTATGAAGCGGGACGTAGCGCGGGCGCGCTGGGAGGCAAACTGCTGGGGGCGGGCGGCGGTGGCTTCATGCTGTTCTTCGTACCGCCAGAGCGCAGGGAAGCGCTGCGTAGGCGCCTCAAGAACCTGTTATGCGTACCAATAAAGTTTTCGGATCGCGGCAGCCATGTGGTGGTTTACGAGCCGGAAGAAAAGTATGACGAGTCACTTACCATCGAACGGTCCGAAGTATATGCCCAAAAAACTCCCCGGGGTTAACGCGAGTAAGAAACTGAATCCGAGAACTTCTGTACGATTCCAGCGCTAATCTGGTCGTGAACCAATTAGCCATGATACAAATTCCTCAAATCTCTTGCCCTATGTTCTGATTACCCCTGCTCGCAATGAGGAAAAGCACATTGAACAGCTGATTCAATCGATGTTCGCGCAAACTGTTTGCCGCAAAAATGGGTCATCGTGAATGACGGTTCGACGGATGCTACGGCAGCCCTTGTGCGGAAAGTACCTCGAGAAACACGACGTGGATCGAATTAGTGAATTTGCCCACGCATCGGGATCGAACTTTCGCTGCTAAAGTTTATGCATTCAATGCTGGCTTTGAGAGAGTCAAGGATGCTCGAATACGAAATGATCGGGAATCTTGGATTCCGACGTCTCGTTTGATGCGGACCATTGCGAATTTTTATTAAACAAGTTCGATAGCGGACCCGCGTCTGGGTGTTGCAGGAACTATTTTTCAGGGAGGAAGGCGTACAGTTCTGCGACAGATAGCTTTGAAGGGCAGAACCATGTTGCCGGAGTTGCCAGCTTTTTCGTCGCCAGTGCTTCAAAGAAATTGGCGGGTACGTCCCAAATAAAGCGGGAGGTATCGATTGGATTGCGGTCACCACGGCGACGGATGAAAGGCTGGACTACTCGCTCGTTTCGGGAAAAATTCGTTCTTTCATTTCCGAAGTTTGGGCACGGCTGAGCGTGGCGCTGCTTGCTTCCACATTTTCTTACGGGGAGAAAGGACTACTATCTTGGCGGGCATCCGGTGTGGGAGGCTTTTCGGGTAGCCTATCGAGCAACCAAGCAGCCATATGTTGGTAGGCGGCATTGCCCTATGTTCCGGTTATTTGGGCGCATTCGCGCGTCGAATGAAGAGGCCCGTCTCTAATGAGTTGATGCATTTTCATCGCAAGGAACAAATGTCAAAATTGATAAGTCATATTTAAGTCCATGTTCAGATTAAATCGCATCGACAGCTTTGAAATTAAGCCCAGTTGAGATGAGCTCCGTGAGCAGAAAATCCGCGAATAACGTGGCGAAAGCTCGAAATTGACAGAGAAACGTACGAGCTTCTATTCTTAAGTTTATCGGATGGCTTGATCGGTTCGGCGAAACTTCGTACGACCATCAAAGTTTCTTCGCGAGCGATTTAGCGCGCGCCGCCAAAGCTCTGTATTACAAGAAGCCGCTGCTGGGAACGCTGGCGGTTTCCCCAATGATCTTTTGCGAGGCTTTCTTGCCTTCAGCCCGCAGATTCTTTTGGAAGCGCCAGACGATTTCCCATCGCAGACGCCCACTACGCTATGGGTTTTGCTTTTCTGTCGCGTGCTCTCGGACTAAAAGCAATACTATGAACGCGCGGTACATTTTCTTGAATGTTCTTATCGAAACCAGAGTCCCGGGCTTCGAGCATTACGGTTGGGGATATCCATTCAATTGGGAAACCAGAAACGGGCCCATGTGGCACGACACTCCGCTTCATAACCACAGTTCCGTATGTTTATGAAGCTTTTCAAGAAGTCTACAGGATTGATGGCAGATCCCGAAATGGCGCGAGATCATGCATTCTATTGCCGAACATGCGGTTGAAGATTATCCGGACGCAGAACTTCGCCTGACGCTTCATCGTGTTATCTATAACCCAGGACAAGAAGATTCGAGTGGTGTAATAAACGCAAGCGCTTACCGCGCATTTCTTCTGACCTCGGCATCTGATTGAATTCTCGAATGACAACTATCAGAAAGATCGCCGACAGAAATCTGAACTTTCGTTCTACAAGCTCAGAAGTTCAGATGGCTCGTGGCCTTATTCGACGGATGAGATAAGAACGTTTGTCGATCACTTTCATACTTGCTTCGTGCTGAAGGCATTGGCGAAGATCGAGGCCCTTACAAAAAATCCAGAGTGCACGAAGGCTATTGAGCGCGGAGTTGATTATTACGTCAAAAACCTTTTCGACGAAGAAGGATTGCCGAAACCCTTTTCGCGCAAGCCTCGCATGACAGTGTATCGACGCGAATTGTATGATTATGCGGAGTGCATAAATGTAGGAGTGCTTTTGGCTGGACGGTTTCCCGCGCTCGATGAGATTTCTTCGCGCGTGATAGACCTGGAGGGATGGCAAAAGCCCGACGGCTCTTTTCGAAGCCGCCAGCTTTTACTTGGCTGGGATAATACTCCGATGCATCGCTGGGCTCAGTCGCAATTGTTCCGCAGCCTTTGCTTTTTTCTGTATCGGAATACACAGAACTCTGACGGTAAGTTCTTAGGACAGAGCTAACCAATTTATGTGTGGCATTTGCGGACAATATAATTTCGGAAGTAAGGTTCCGGTACTGCGTCAAGACCTGGAGCGGATGACGCGGAGCATCATCCACCGTGGCCCGGATGACGAGGGTTATTACATTGCAGGGCCGCTGGGGTTCGGCTTCCGCCGGCTTTCGATCATCGATTTGGAGGGCGGGCATCAACCGATGTCCGATCGCGAAGAATCTGTTTGGGTTGTCTTCAACGGCGAAATCTACAATTTTCCCGAGCTCAAACGCCAGTTGGAAGGTTACGGCCATGTTTTCCGGACGAAATGTGACACCGAAGTCATCATCCACGGCTACAAGCAATGGGGCGACGAGGTGCTTAATCACCTGAACGGGATGTTTGGGTTGGCGATCTGGGATGTGCGCAAAGAACGCCTGGTCGTTGCTCGAGACCCCTTCGGCATCAAGTTAATTTATTACAAGATTGACGGAGACCGAGTTTACTTCGGCTCAGAAATTCGCGCGGTTGTGGCAGCAAAAAATGAAAAGGCCGAGGTCGATCCAGTTTCGCTAAATCTTTTTCTTCGTTATCGCTACACACCGTCGCCCTACACGATATTCAGTGGCATTCGAAAGCTGGCTGCCGGAACGATGCTGGTTTTCGAAAAAGGAAGCTACGCCCTTCGTCGTTGGTATAACTACAAGCCCGTTCCGTTCTCGCCCACAAAGTCGGCCGCCGAAGCCACGGAAGAATTGTGCGAACTTTATAAACAATCGGTAAAAAGGCAACTGCTCAGCGATGTGCCACTCGGACTGCTGCTCAGCGGTGGCGTTGATTCAGGCCTGTTGTTGGCTTTGATGAATTTGTACGGAAAGTCGTGGCGCACGTACACGGTAGGATATGGCTCGAGCTTTTCCGATGATGAGTTGAACGACGCGGCAGATACCGCGGCGCGATTTGGTTCGCAGCATACGTCTGTCGTGCTAGATCGGAAGACTTTCGAAGACGCTCTCCCGCACATCGTTTCCTGCTTGGAAGAACCGATCGCTTCATCGTCCATCGTCCCGATGTATTTTGTTTGTCAACGCGCCCGGCAAGATGTGAAGGTTGCGCTGGTTGGACAGGGTCCCGATGAACTGTTCGGCGGTTACCGGCGCCACTTGGGTGTTCGATACGGAGAATACTGGGGCGGTTTGCCGAAGTCGGTGCGCACGGCCGTGGGTTCGATGATTAGCGCCCTACCGCGAAACGAGACGCTTAAGCGAGGTGTTTACTCGCTCGACCTTCCGGACCGGATGAGTAGGTATCAAAACGTTTTGTCTCTTCTTCCCGGCGATGAAATCGATGGGCTCTTTCAGGACGGAATCATTCCCAGCGGTACAGGCGACAAAATACTCGACTCTTGGAGGGATCTAGCACCGTTGATGGGCGAGACGGACGAGCTCGGAGGATTTAGTTTCCTGGAGCTGCGCTCCACATTGCCCGATGAGCTTCTTATGTATGCGGATAAGCTTTCCATGGCTCACAGTCTTGAAGTCAGAGTGCCGTTCCTAGACAAAGAAATCGTGGAGTATTCGGAAAGGCTGCCGTCGAATCTGAAAGTCCGTAACGGCTCGGGAAAATGGCTCCATCGGCAGGTATGCCAGGAACTTCTTCCAGCGACGATATTGAAACGAAAGAAGAGAGGCTTTGGCGTAAATGTTGTTGATGATTGGTTCCGCGGGAGCGCGCAACAGAAAATGGAGGGAATTCTGCTGGATTCGGAAAGTCAAATATATAACTACCTACGTCCATCAGCAGTGAAACAAATTTACAACGAGCATCGCTCGGGCCAAAACGACAACCATAAAATCCTCTTCAGTCTGGTTGTTTTTGAAGAGTGGCTGCGTGCGCACGAGGAACCTGTAACGGCGTTGGGCTAAACCATTTCGCTATGATAGGAGTAATTGCAGATTCCGCGGACCACGATGTTGTGCGGGAGTTCTTCGAGCTGTTCAAAACTCCCTGGGACTTTTACCAGCCGGGCCGGAATTATGAAGTTTTGCTTTGCGCCGGCGATGTGCGTTTCGACGAGACTGCGAAGCTTGCGCTGCGGTATAGCGGGAGCAAAATAGCGTTTGACGATCAAGAAAAACTTCAAACTCGCTGCCTGCAGGGAAACAGCCACGTTTTCTCGCACCAGGGAAATCGCATCCCTATTTATGGGAATTGCCTAACTTTTCCAGAGATTGGAAACGGCATTCTGGTCGATGAAGCTTCCCGCGAGTGTGCTACATACATTGACGAGTCGGGCGACAGTGCGGTGGCGCGCATCGGCTACGACCTCTTCAGTGAAATCCGCGCTCTGTTGACGTCAGGGCAACCGATCGCGAACGCGAGCTTACCAGCACTGGACTTTCACATCGCATTTTTGCGGGAATTGATTACAGGTTGCGGTGTTCCGTTGGTTGAAATTCCTCCGGTTCCGGAGGGATATCAATTCGCGGCTTGCCTCACACATGACGTGGACCATCCTGCTGTCCGCCAACATAAATGGGACCACACCATGTTCGGTTTCTTGTATCGAGCTGTCTTTGACTCCTTACGAAAAACTCTCAGCGGACAAATGCCGGTTCGGGATTTGTTCAGGAACTGGGCGGCGGCTTTAAAGCTGCCTTTCGTTCATTTGGGCTTGGCGAAAGACTTTTGGCGCGAATTCGATGATCGATATCTGGAGTTGGAAAAAGGCCTGCGCTCGACTTTTTTTGTAATTCCGTTTAGCAACAAGGCTGGAAACAAATCGAGCGGTCCGGCTCCTTCGATTCGCGCCGCACGTTACGGGGCCCAGGATATCGCTGATGCGATTCACAAGTTAACTGCGGCAGGCTGCGAAGTGGGGTTACACGGAATTGATGCATGGATGGACAGTTCGAAAGGCCGCCAGGAACTAGATGAAATCCGGCGAGTGACGGGAACTTCCGAAGTCGGCGTGCGAATGCACTGGCTTTATTATGACCAACAATCGCCCGTTGACGCTGGAACAAGCTGGAGCTGCCTACGACTCCACAATCGGCTACAACGAGACCGTAGGATATCGCGCAGGTACAACGCAAGTTTACAAGGCCACTCAATGCGGATCATCTGCTCGAATTGCCGCTACACATCATGGACACGTCGCTCTTCTATCCCAGTCATCTCGGTCTTTCTCGACCGCAGGCCAAGTCCGTGGTTCGCCCGATGTTGGACAACGCAGTTCGTTTCGGAGGCACGCTGACGATTAACTGGCACGATCGAAGTCTTTCCCCTGAAAGATTGTGGGGCGAATTCTATTCAGATTTGATTCAAGACCTAAAGAGTCGCGGTGCGTGGTTTTCAACTGCCAGCCAGGCAATTGCTTGGTTTCGAAAGCGCAGATCAGCGGAGTTTGAAACCGACAGCAGTCCGACCGGGCGCAATGCGCGCTCACGTTGCTGTTGACCAACGCGACAATCTTCCAGCTTTGCGGCTGCGAATTCATGCGCCGCGGACGTTAGGCTCGATTAGCGCCCCACGGGTCTGACTCCTACGTGGACACCGTGGTCAGTGAAAGCATGGACGCTCAGAATTGCCTCTGAGGCCGCGAGATGAGTAATCCTTCGATCGATATCGCCAAACGGGAGAATGCATTGGCGGCAGGGGAAGACTTCATCATCGGCCCTGATGATCGGATTCTAGTAACAGGCGCATCCGGTTTCATAGGGTCCCGCGTTTTGCAGAATCTGCTGGATCGCGGTTTACGCAACATAGTCTGCTTGGTGCGGCCATCGAGCGATTTGTCCGAGATCGAAGCGATGATTGAGCGGCGGCAGCCGGATGCTCGAATCGACGTGCGCAAAGGTAATCTCCTCTCTCGAGCGGACTGCGAAGCGGCGGCCCGGGATGTGGCGGTTATCTACCATCTGGCAGCCGGAACCGGCGAGAAGTCTTTTCCCGATGCATTTCTAAATTCCGTAGTGGCAACCCGAAATCTCATCGAAGCAAGTCTACGATTTGGAAGCTTGCGGCGATTTGTGCTGGTGAGTTCCTTTGCGGTGTACTCGAATCGAGACAAACCGAACGGCAGAATTCTGGACGAGTCTTGTCCAATAGAAGAGCACCCAGAGCTTCGCGGCGAGGCATATTGCTTTGCGAAAGTCAGGCAAGAACAACTGGTCACTGAATACGGGAAAAATTCGGGAGTTCCGTTCGTGCTTATAAGGCCAGGCAGCGTTTATGGCAAGAAGGGAGATATTACCGGACGCGTAGGCATCGCCGCTTTTGGCCCTTTCCTGCATCTCGGTGGATTCAACAAGATTCCGTTTACATATGTTGATAACTGCGCAGACGCCATCGTGCTGGCTGGCTTAGTGAAAGGGATCGATGGCGAAGCGTTCAATGTGGTTGACGATGACCTACCCTCCAGCCGTCAGTTTTTGCGCCTTTACAAAAAGAACGCAAGAAAATTTAAATCAATCTACGTACCCCATGCGATTAGTTACGCGCTTTGCTATTTGTGGGAGAAGTATTCGAAATGGTCTCAGGGACAATTGCCGCCCGTATTCAATCGCAGGCGATGGCACACTGAATGGAAGAAGACGCGTTACAGCAACCAGAAATTGAAGGCCAAGCTGGGATGGATGCCAAAGGTACCCACTTCGGTGGGAATGCGGCGGTACCTGGAAGCCTGCAAACCGGATGGACGATATGCTTAAAGTCGCCATCGTGGGATGCGGCAAGATCGCTGATTCGCATGCTTTGCAGATACAACGGATCGAAGGCTGTGAAATAGTTGCTGTCTGTGACCGCGAGCCGCTCATGGCCAAGCAACTCTACGAGCGTTTTCCGGTCAAGCAATATTTCACGGACCTTGCAGAACTTCTGGAAACGGCTCGGCCCGACGTCGTTCACATCACGACCCCAGCGGAAAGCCATTTCGATGTTGCAAGATTCTGCCTGGAACATGGCTGTCACGTTTACGTGGAGAAACCGTTCACACTTTACGCTGAGCAGGCCGAGCGCTTGGTGGATCTGGCGGAGAGAAAAAGGGTCAAACTAACGGTCGGTCACAACGATCAATTCAGCCACGTTGCACGGCGTATGAGAGCACTGGTTAAAAGCGGCTACCTGGGTGGTGCCCCTGTTCACATGGAGAGTTACTACACCTATGACCTTGGTGACCCAAGTTACGCACGAGCGTTGCTAGGCGACGAGAATCACTGGGTCCGCCGATTGCCCGGAAAGCTGCTTCAAAACGTAATCAGCCACGGCATCGCCAGAATTGCGGAATTCATGACGAGTGATTCGCCGCAGGTGATCGCGCACGGTTTTGTCAGTTCTCTTTTAAAGCAAATAGACGAACGCGAAATCGTCGACGAGCTCAGGGTTATCATCAGAGAGGAACAGGGCACAACGGCCTACTTCACATTTTCTTCGCAGTTGAAGCCTCCTATGCATCTACTTCGGCTTTATGGACCTAAGAATGGCCTCATCCTTGATCAGGATCATGAAATCTTGATTCGTCTTCGCGGCCAGAAGTTTAAGAGTTATGCCGACATGTTTATTCCGCCGGCACTCTTTGCGAAACAACATCTGGGAAATTTGTTTAATAACGTGCGGCTGTTCCTCGGCCGCGATTTTCATATGGATTCGGGCATGAAATATTTGATCGAGTCATTCTACCGGTCCATCCGCGATGACTCACCTGTTCCAATTCCTTATCGGGAAATTCTGCTCACTGCCAGAATTATGGATGCCATCTTCGAACAGGTCAGCGTCGATCAATTACAAAATCATTCGTCTCAGGTGATTTGTCGACCAAATTGATCCGGCTCTCCGAGTTCGCTTAGGCGCATCCCACGATCTCGTGTTGTGTCGGTGAGGCCCGCACGTCATGAGTAGCCGCGCATGAGTCAGAAACCCAAGGTCCTGTTTTTAACTTCTAACTGGCCTTTAGCCTCGGCCTATGGCGGGCAGCAGCGCTCGCTAAATATTGGTAAACTACTGAGTAAATTCTGCGAAGTGTCCTTTGTGATTGTGGAGGCCACTCCCACCGACCAGGAGACTGTACGTCGCACCCAATCGGAATTCGACGTGCGTAGAGTTGTCCGCACTCGGCCAATAACGCGAGGTAATACCTTCGGACGGCTTCGGCACCGGATTCGGCACGAAATTGATCCCAGCTACCTGGTAACTGCTGATCGGACTGTTACCGAATCTGACCGTACCGCCGTGCTGCAACTAATGCGGCGGTACGATGCCGTTTGGATCCACCATATATTTACTGCCAGTGTGTTCAACATCGCAAAATGGCACAATTCGGTGCTGGATGTGGACGACCTTCAAAGCAATTTCTACAGTTCTATTGCGCAAACGCGAGACAATCCAGTTCGGCGCTTGCTCGATCTTAGGATGTCTTGGATCTGGCGTAGGCGAGAAAGACTCTTTACCAACCGATTCGACGTTGTGACCGTGTGCAGTAAACAAGATCGGCGATACTTAGGAGAACGGCCAAAGATACATGTTCTTCCTAATGGCTTCAACTTGCCGCAGTCTCCTACTCACAGGATTATCTCAGAACCGCCCCGAATTGGCTTCATCGGTGCTTTCAATCACCAACCCAACGAAGAGGGAGCAAAATGGTTCATCCGTGAGGTGTGGCCGCTGGTCAAGCGCGAATATCCCCGTGTGCAATTGCGTCTGGTCGGTCGTGAGAGCGATGGTCACTTGATGAAGCTCGGCGCCGACATCGCTGGGCTGGGCTGGCTGGAAGACCCGAGCGACGAAATCGCTTCTTGGTCTGCAATGATCGTTCCAATCAGGTTCGGCGGCGGTACGCGGGTAAAAATCGCGGAGGCTTTTGCCAGAAGGTGCCCGGTAGTGACTACCGCGGTCGGCGCCTTTGGATATGATGTGCACGACGGCAAAGAGGTACTCTTGGCGGATCGGCCTGGAGACTTTGCTTCCGCCTGTGTTCGCCTTCTTAGAAACCCTCAGTTGGGGGAAGCTCTTTCGGAAACAGCCCATAAGCGTTTCTTGCAAGAATGGACCTGGGATTCCTTTCAGAATAATGTGGTCGCAGTCATGGACGAATGTCTCGCCAAACGTCACGATTCAAGGCCACTTCTAGTAGAGCACGATAACTTTCGCAATGTCTGGGACCAATAGCATGACTTTCCTTCGGTCATTTCCAAACGAGAAACCTGCTTCTGGAAGCGGGGCACAATGGTGTTGACGTAATGCCGCCTATCCTAGCGCTTGCAATTTGGTTCGCCTTATTAGTCGCTCTCATGCTTTTCGACCCCGCAAAAGACCGACGCGTCTCGTCGGCTCTGTGGGTACCGATCATTTGGATGTTTATCGTGGCGACACGGAATCCGGCTCAATGGTTGAACGGGGCCCCATTGGCGATTAGCGCAGGGAGCATGGAGGACGGCAATCCGGTGGACCGTGTGATTTTTCTCACTTTGATCCTGCTGGCGATTGGCATTCTGGTATCGCGGGCTTTCCGCTGGGACCAATTCGTCGCTAGAAATACTGCTTTGACGATGTTCATTCTTTTCGCTTTGGTGAGCGTAATCTGGTCTGACTTTCCTTTGGTGGCGTTCAAGCGGTGGTTCCGGGATCTCGGCAACTATCTGATGATCCTGGTCGTTCTTTCAGAGCCCTTCCAGTTGGAAGGTGTGCGCACAGCCCTTCGTCGGCTCTTCTATCTATTTATTCCGCTTTCGATAATTCTGATCAAGTACTTTCCGCAAATCGGAATGGGATATTGGGAATGGACCGGCGAGGCGATGTATCAGGGACCGACAACGAGTAAGAACGCGCTCGGTGCTGTTTGCATGGTTAGTGCTCTTTTTTTCTTCTGGGATGTTCTAACGCGCTGGGGGGATCGCAAGGAATCGCGCACGAAAAAAATCCTGGCGGTTGACCTGGTATTTCTGGGTATGACGCTCAAGCTCCTATATCAGGCAAACAGCGCAACCTCGCGGGTCTGTTTCGCGATAGGGTGCTTGGTGCTGATCGCTCTGTATAGTCAGGGGGGCAGGCGCCACGTTACTTTGGTCAAGGCTTGCGTTCTGGCGTCCTTCCCGTTGTACCTGCTACTAGCATTCGGCTTAGATCTTAGCGGAGAATTTGCCCGGAGCGTAGGCCGAGATCCATCCCTTACTGATAGAACCCAACTGTGGAAGATACTTCTCAGCATGCATACCAATCCTTTAGTCGGATCCGGCTATGACAGTTTCTGGCTAGGTGCGCGCTTCGCCCAAGTTTTTCGGAGCTTCGGCGGAGCAATTAACGAAGCGCATAACGGATATCTAGAAATATATTTGAATCTCGGTGTCATCGGACTTGTGATTCTTGTGGCATTTCTTGTCGCGAGTTACAGGAATATTGGTAAAAGACTTAAAGTTGCGGGACCCAGCTTCGCGCCGCTTGCGCTCACCTTATGGACGGTGATGCTCTTCTACAATATGACCGAGGCGGCTTTCAAGTTTCACTGGATGTGGATTACGTTCTTGATGGGTGCCATATGTGCTCCCGAACACCTGGTAAGAGAGCTAAAGCCTGTCGGCAACGAACTCAGCGAGAAGGCTATCTCCCAACTTCATGGCAAGCGGACTTCAAAGGGATTTTCAAAGTTACCGGAAGCAATCTCAGAATCGCCGACTCACCGAAAAGTTGCGCGATTGCATTCGGGTCGTGCTCGACCTACAACGTAGAGCGTTCCTATTTCGACAGAGGATATCTCAGAAGCCTCTTAGTTGCTGACTGTGGCCGTTAGATTTGTCGGTGGGGCCACGGACCCCGAACCGTTGGTCAGCGGATGGGGATATGTGTAGGGCGTGTAACTATAGCTGACTGGGCAACCGGCCGACACGTCAGCGGCGGACTCGCATCGCGTCAAGGTAGTCGGTTGAGTGGGAGTGCTTACGACGTCGCATGGGCTGTGGGAGCAACTTGTTAGGGTGGCACCAATCTCAACGAAAGAGCTGCCGCTGGAAATATTCAGGGCTGTAGCATTGCCCCAGGCGTGTGCGGGGCTGCTGGTACTTTTGTTGATTCCGCGCCCGACTTGTGCGTTGAGCGGATAAGTTCCCGAAGTACAGTCTTCCTGAAATTCAATTGATCCGCCAACCGTATTCGTTCCGGTCATAAGGTTATTGAAGACGACCCCGCTTCCGCCGCGGAGCGCCGTATAATTCGATTGGTTTAGATTGTTGACATTGAATGTGTTGTTGTAAATCTCCCACCAGCGGGTGCTGTTCTCGCTTCCGTTTCCGTTGCAAGGCCCTGGAGAGCTGCCATGGGCGTCAAACTGCATATTATTAACGATGTTGTATCGAAATACGGTTCTCGCTCCGTAAAAGTTCTCGATCGCGGATGTGCCATCAAAGTACCCGGACGTTGAAGGGTAGGTGAATGTATTGGTTTCAACGAACAAAAAATTGGCCCCACCAGGGGTTATGTCGTCGCTCCATCCGCTATAGTTGGTGGGACTTTGCATTCCTTGATTGTGGATCACCTCATCGGCACCGTGGTGGGCGGTGAAGGTGTTGTGATCGATTAACCCCGGGCCGTTACCTCCAACCGAAATTATTACTCCCTGGGTTGATGGACTCCCGTCATCAAAAGTGTTGCCATAAATTCGAAAGGTCTTAGAGGCGGGCGAGGACGAAGTCAAAACATAAATGACCCCACCTCCACTGGAACCGTAGAAGGTAAACCCAGTGAGGAAGAAATTCGCGGCCGCGTCAGCAGTGACACTAAGTAGGGTTGAACTACCGCCAGCAAGGGTAATTACACATCCTTGTCCGTTGAGGGTAATTCCTTTTGAAACCATCAGTGGCGTGCTCCATGTCGCAGTCCCTCCTCCAGAAACGAGGACGGTATCGCCATCGTTGGCGGAGCTAACTTGAGATTGTACGTCCGAAAAAGAGCAACTGGCCGCCGTATAAGTATTCGCCCGTGTTCCATAAGGCAGAAAGGCCATCAAGATTATGGCGAATGGGAGCGATTTTGCGGTTTTGGTCATTTAGACAGTTCCTCAGCGATATTGACACAATGCCATTTGTGCTTAACAAGTTATATGCTCTGCGGAAGCTGCAATAATTTCTACTGTACCCACGGCCAGTCTTGGGACAGTCTATTATCGAGCCTAACAAAATACGAAGCAAATGCTAGGTTTAGAGCGCTGTACACTAACCCTAGTATATCAACAGACATTGGATATTTCGCCCTAGCTTGCAGCTACTAGAAGGCTCCAGGAAGATACGAATGTCTTCAAATGACGTTACAAACCTAACCCTCCCAGACGAATCAGTCTCGGCCAAAGAACTCACGGGCATCCAGGCAGGTGAGCTGGATGGAATGACAATCATGCGTTACGCTCCGTTTTATCGCGAACGCTCATCCGGTGGGGTTGAACAGTTATTGCGGCGCCTTAATCTTGGTCTGCTTCAAAGGCACCGTTTGAATATCTTGCAAGTGCATCGGGTAGCAGACATCAGAACTGCGAAAATCCAAAAAGAGACAGTCGGACTGGGCCAGGTTATCTGGATTCCGGTTGCAGTTCGCAAAACTACCTCAAGATTCAAAGACATTCCCGAGCGAGGACGCTTCATATGGAACCAGACACTCCATCGGGAGCAGTACAACATACAGGGAAGAGACAGAGTTTTCGATATCGCGAAATCGATACTATCGTGCGAGTGGCGTCATTTGCCCCACAGGGCTGTAGTGCTCAGCGATCCACTGGCCACTTTTCTGTACAGCAATAGCGTAGACTTGCTGGCCATACACGGACTTACTTACGACGCAAGATTCCTTATCCGGCGCGCCCACAAGGCAGATATTCCCTTTGTGCTGATCAACCATTTCGATAACTCCGCGTTCCGCGAGACTCAAGTTCGAGAGTGGCTTTCAGACGCTGCAGGGATAGGATCAGTCTCTGCAAGAAGCATGCCTGATCACGTTCAAAGCCGCTGCGTTAATTTATCTGACGCGGTCGATACGGAATACTTCACACCCGAAAAGGCGCGGATTGTGTCGGCTCTTTCCCGTCCCATGATCCTGCTGCCTGCCATTATCAAGATGGGAAAAGGTCAGCCGGACTTGCTCCAGGCCGCGCGGATTTTGGCTGCGAGGAACCTCTCGTTCGATGTTTGCTTTGTGGGAGCGGTGGAATCTGAATCTCTTCGCCGGGAGCTAGGTGACTACGTCTTAACCCATGGCTTAGAGGACCGGGTTAAGTTTTTGGGTGAATTAAAACAAGACGAAATACGAAATCAGTTTGCGCTTAGCAGCCTGGTTGTCCTTCCAACTTACAACGAAGGATTGGGACGGGTTTTGCTGGAAGCACAAGCCATGCAAAAGCCCGTCGTTGCTTACGACTCTGGCGGAGTCAGCGAGACTTTCGTGCCAGGCGAAACTGGCTTTCTGGTTAAAACGGGGGATGTTGAAAGTTTGGCAGACAGAATTGCTTGCCTGCTCCTCAACGAGGAGCAAAGGAAGCGTATGGGCGAACTCGGTAGGAAGTTCATGCAGAACAAATTCAGCGTGTCCGCGCTCATTCAAAGGCACGAGGCCTTTTATCTCAAAGCAGTTTCTGGCGGAAAGTCCGCTTCTGCTAACGATCGTCTCCAGAATCGGGGCGTACGCGCCTTGCGACAGAGCTAGACGCCAAAGACATTACGAAACGCCTTCGAGAGGTATCTAATAGGAGGTATGAAAAGTGGCAATCGCAACACCGCAGCTAGATCGGATTACCGCTATTTGGAACGAGCACCTTGAGGTTGCCAAGACTCTCCCGCAGTTGGCCTCCTCTGTATCCGACGCCGTGGATCTCATATATACCTCGATGGCAGCTGGCGGACAGTTGCTGGTGGCGGGAAACGGCGGTTCGGCGGCCGATGCTCAGCATATTGCCGCCGAGCTTACAGGCCGCTTCCTGCTCGAACGGCGCCCGTTCCGAGCACTCGCTTTGCACGCCAACACATCAAGCCTGACAGCGGTTGGAAACGACTTCGGATATGATCAGGTATTCGCTCGCGAGTTGACCGCCCATGCCCGGCCGGGCGATGTGCTGCTTGCAATCTCCACGAGCGGCAACAGTCCCAATATCCTTCGCGCGATTGAAGCCGCCCGCCAGGCCGAGGTCAGCGTCATTGGCCTAACCGGGGAATCAGGCGGCCAGATGCGAGCGGCTTGCGATCTGTGTATCCGCGTTCCGACCAAATCGACCCCGCGAATGCAGGAGATGCATATAACGATTGGTCACACAATTTGCGAACTTCTGGAAGAACGGCTGGCAAAGTTATAAAGGGATCGGTCCTATAGAATGATCAGTTTTTGCATTGCTGGCAGGCGACCTTATGGCTTTCTAAGAAAGGTTAGATATCACCGGAAAATTTCAGCGGACGAATGGTTCACAATCGACTCGATAGATTCCTCGAATCTTGAGATTGCCAATCGCGTCAAGCTAATACATTTTCCACTTTCGATTTGTTTGCGTGGAAAACACTAGTGGTAAGAATGTGTGGAGGTAGCATCCAAAATGTATGAGGATAGTATGGGTGCACCAAGCTCACCAGGATCGACTCATTTGACAGTGCCCAAAACGGCCCCAGAAGTCGTGGTTGCACTACTTACCGGCGGCGGCGACAAACCCTATGTCTTCGGGCTGGCGACGGAGCTCCTTTCTAAGGGAGCAACCATCGATCTGATTGGCAGTGACGAGCTCGATTGCCCGGAGTATCGCGGCAATCCCAAATTAAACTTTCTCAATTTGCGAGGTAATCAGCGCCCGGATGCCAGTTTCGTCGAGAAGGTGTCGAGAATCCTCAAGTATTACGCCCGGCTTATTCATTACACTGCCACCGCCAAGCCGAGAATTTTTCACATTCTTTGGAATAACAAATTTGAACTGCTTGATCGGACCTTTCTTATGTTGTTCTACCGATTAATTGGGAAAAAGGTCGTTTTGACAGTCCACAATGTCAACGCAGGAAGACGGGATTCCAGAGACTCGTCCCTCAATCGCCTTACTTTGCGAATCCAATATCATCTCGCAGACCATATCTTCGTCCATACGCAAAAGATGAAGCTGGAATTGTTACGGGAGTTCGGGGCAAAAGACGCCCGCGTGAGCGTTATACCGTTTGGAATAAACAACTCGGTCCGGAACTCGAGCCTTACCCAAGCTGCGGCGCGTCAGCAAATGGGTATTCGTCCGGATGAAAAGACGATTCTTTTTTTCGGCGCTATCACACCGTACAAGGGAGTCGAGTACCTTGTCGCCGCATTCCGGCAGCTTTTGGCCCGGCATGACGACTATCGGCTGATCATCGCCGGTCGGCCCAAAAACTGTGAAGCGTATTGGAGAACAATCCAGGAAGCAAGTCAAGAAGGCGTACAAAAGGGCCGAATACTACTCAAGGGAGAATACATCCCTGATGATGCAACCGAACTTTACTTCAAGGCGGCTGACGTGCTCGTGTTGCCTTACCGGCATATCTACCAGAGTGGAGTTCTCTGCCTAGGGTACAGTTTCGGTTTGCCTGTTCTCGCTGCTGATGTCGGCTCTTTGAAGGATGAGATTGTTCAGGGGCAGACCGGATTTGTATTTAAGCCCGAGAATCCGGAAGATTTGGCTAGGACAATAGAACAATATTTCGAGAGCGGCCTATTCGCGAACTTGGACGATTACCGGCAGGAGATAAGGAATTTTGCGACCGAGCGGCATTCCTGGGATGTAGTTGGCCAGGTGACTATGAGTGTTTATGCAAATCAGCTTCAATCAGCTCTGATGGGAGAACATCCACACCGGGAAGCGATGAAGGCTTCTCCGTTGGATTGATCTAATTCAGGGTTATCGCCCAGATAGTTATTGACATGCTGTTTAGAGATGCTCCTTCCGCTATTCGTAGAAGTATTCAGAGGCTCTCCAGACTCCTCTGACGGGGCCGCTTGACCGGTATTAGACAATGAGCGATAAATTCAGTTCGATTGGTCGCAGACTACTTTCCGGTTCCGTGTTGCAGGTAGGGAACCTGATCGCGTCAGCCATTGCTGCATTTTGCGTGATGCCGTTTGTAGTGCATCACCTTGGAGACCGGATTTACGGGTTTTGGGCCCTCGCAGTTTCCTTCATTGGATACTACAGCCTATTGGATTTCGGGCTCGCGAGCGCGGTCTCCCAATACATGTCTTTAGCGATCGGCCGAAGTGATGATGCCGAGTGTCGCGGAGTATTTAACACGGCCCTGCGTATTAACTTTCTCCTCGGTGCTGTTGCTTTTCTTGTGACAATAATAATAGTCGCCGCCACCCCTTGGTTCTGCCACAACCCCTACGATGCCCATCTGTTCCAAAAAGTCATAGCTATTTTAGGAGTGAACGCGGCCATCGGGATGCCTGTGAGGGTCTATGGGGCCGTTTTGTTTACGAAGTTTCGATTTGATATCCAGTCGTGGCTGAACATCTTTGGACTAGTCTTACGTACGGGACTCATTGTTTGGGTAGTCGCAATCGGCGACGGACTATTGGCATTGGCGTGGGTAACCTTGTTGGCAAGTTTGCCGGTGACCATGCTGCAAGTGTGGTTCGCTAGACGTGAAGCTTCCTGGGCGCGCATTGAGAGCAAGTCGGTCGAGCTAAAAATAGTGAAGAGTCTTTCTTCGTATAGTGTCTATACCTTTTTGGCTTACATTGCGGACGTTATAAGATTTCAGATCGATCCTCTTGTCATTTCGGCTCTCATCGGGCTGGCCATGGTAACTCACTACAGAGTCGCTGGCTTATTTGCACAGTACTACGTGCAGATGATAATTTTTTCAGTGGGCATGTTGCAGCCCGTATTCAGCCGTCTCCATGGCTCAGGCGACCGAGCAGCTATCGAGAAAGTTTTCTTTTTTGGAACTAAGCTTTCAACCTGCATTTCAATCTTCTTATGTCTCGCTCTTATCGGCTGGGGGAGGCCATTTATCATTCGTTGGATGGGGGTAGCCTACAAAGACGCGTATTGGCCTCTTGTAGCTTTGTCTTTTGCAGTTCTTCTGGACGTGTGCCAGAAACCGTCGATCGATTTGTTGTATGCGACGTTCAACCATCGTTTTTACACTTATACGAATTGGGCCGAAGGCCTTCTGAATCTGGCGTTTAGCTTGGCCCTCGCTCGACCGCTCGGAATTTTCGGAGTGGCGCTGGGAACACTGATCGGTGCATTTCTTATTCGCGTGGTCCTACAGCCCTGGTGGGTTTGTCGGGTGAATGCAATCCCTTACGACGTCTACATGAGGTTCATTGGACGCAATTTATTGTATTGCAGCCTTTTGATGGGTGCCGCGATTGGCCTTTCGGCTTGGGGGCTGCGACCGAGTTATCCTCTCTTGGTGGCATCGGCGATTTGCGCGACTGCTATATACGGAATCGGCTCATGGTTGATCGTGTTTAACCCGCTAGAGCGAGAGTATTTCAAGGCCGCTTTGAAAAGAAATCGTGATCAGAAAGTTCCCGACCCGGCAACCGTGATTGTGGCAGTCCCGTGAACAATTATTGATGGTACGAAAGGATCTACATTAAGTTGAAGTTACGATCGCGAATCCCAGCCCCAGCGATTGTTTTGAAGGGCCCATGAAAGTTTATCAAATTGATCCGACTACAGACCCGCGCTGGGCGGACCTTGTGGACCGGCATCCCAAGGCTTCCGTATTTCACTCAGTGGGCTGGCTGAAGGCGCTTCAAAAGACTTACGACTATGTGCCCGTCGCTTTTAGCACCTCAGGTCCCGACTACGCTCTTAAAAATGGCTTACTATTTTGTGGCATCAACAGCTGGCTGACCGGCCGCCGTATTGTTTCGTTGCCTTTTTCGGACCATTGCGAACCACTTTGGGATTCTGCACAGGATGCCGATCTCTTAATCCAACACCTGCAGAGCGCCTCGATTGAACAGAAATGGAAATATCTTGAACTTCGTCCTATCGACGCAAGCTTCGCCCAAACGGAGGCAAATAGATCCTTCCGAGCGGCGGGGAATTATTATCTGCATCGGCTTAGCTTGACTCCAGAGTTGAACCGTTTGTTTCGAGGTCTCGATAAAGACTCGGTTCAGCGCCGAGTTCAGCGGGCGGAAAGAGCGGACCTGGTGGAAAAATGCGGAAGGTCCGATGATCTTTTAAAGGAATTCTACAGCCTATTTATAATCACTCGACGCCGACATCATCTGCCTCCGATTCCGTTCGTATGGTTTGAGAACCTTATTAAATGCCAGAACGACGCGTTAGACATTCGTCTCGCGTATAAAGATAGCAATCCTATAGCAGCGATTCTAACTTTGCGATTCAAGGATGTAATGTATTACAAGTATGGCTGTTCCGATAAGCGCTTCAACGGGTTCGGGGCAATGCCTTGGCTTCTGTGGAGAGCGATCCAATTTGGAAAATTAAATGGAGTTAGGGAATTTGACATGGGACGCACACAGGAGGACAACCTGGGCCTTCTAGCTTTTAAGAATCACTGGGTTCCCAACCCGGAACGACTGGTGTACTGGAAGTGTTCCAAATCTTCCACGGTCGATTCAGTAGATCGTTGGAAGTTGCAAGTTGCGAAGCGAATATTTTCGTATATGCCTGATCGATTGTTAACGATCACGGGAAAGCTTATTTATCGTCACATTGGTTAAGAATCGGGTACAAAGCACTACAGACGAACCCATGCGAGACTTTTGCGCGTCCATTCATAAGCTATTCGATTGCAAAGTCTAATGGTTTGTCTTACGTGAAAACCCCTGAATTAAGGCAGAAAAGGGAACGCTAAATCGTGATTCGAGACCTCTTAGACTATTACCGACTCCCCACCGATTCCTTCGACACCCTGTCTCCAACTATTGACTCTCCGTCGGGAGAAAATGGGTTTTTTGAATTCGGCGACACGAATATCTGCTACGGGCGAAACCGGGGCGGCGTCTCCGCGAACGTAGCAGACGCTGGCAAATTCGACGCATCCAAAGATGTTCGCGCCGAAGGTAATGGGCTTCGGCTTCCGTTTGATTTTACCGAGGTGATCGAGAATCTTCGCCGCGAACGTTACCGGCGGAACATGAATGCCGATAGGAAATCGTTCTCCGCGAGTAAAACAGTCCGGCAGATCTATTACCTAGTCCGCGAGTGGTTGCCTGTTTGGTTCCGGCGTCAATTGCAGATAATTTACCTCCGCCGTTGGAAAGAGCTTCGATTCCCAGCGTGGCCGGTAGATTTTACAGTGGATAATTTGCATGAAGAACTCTTGCGCTTACTCATGGAAAAGAGCGGCACCAAAAAGGTGCCGTTCATCTGGTTCTGGCCGGAGGGCGCTTCCGGTTGTCTGATCATGACTCACGATGTGGAGACTACCGCTGGCCGCGATTTTACGCCAGCGTTGATGGATCTCGATGCTTCTTACGGAATAAGCGCTTCGTTCCAAGTTGTGCCGGAAGAGCGCTACGAAGTCCCGGAAGAATATGTACGGCAAATTCGGGCCCACGGATGTGAGTTCAACGTGCATGACCTCAGTCATGATGGGCAGCTGTATCAAAGGCGGGATATATTTCTTGAGCGCGCCAAGAGGATTAACGAGTACAACAAGAAATACGACGCACGAGGTTTTCGTGCGGGCGTGATGTACCGTGATCTGGATTGGTATGAAGCCTACGATTTTTCGTACGACATGTCGGTGCCCAACGTGGCCCATTTGGAGCCGCAGCGCGGCGGCTGCTGTACGGTAATGCCATTTTTTGTGGGTAAAATCCTCGAGCTACCTCTCACCACCACTCAAGATTATTCTCTGTTTTATATCCTGAACGATCACTCCATTGATCTCTGGAAGAAGCAGTTAGATATGATCCGTGAAAGAAATGGGTTGATGAGTTTCATCGCCCATCCCGACTATTTGATTAACCGGAAAAACCGCTGCGTGTATGAAGCGTTGCTGAAGTACTTACGCCAGATGATTGTCCGAGAAAATATTTGGGCGGCCTTGCCTAGGGATGTGGACCGTTGGTGGCGCGCCAGAAGCGAGATGAAAATAGTGTCGCGCGATGGCGGTTGGGAAATTGAAGGCCCCGAAAAAGAACGGGCTCGGATAGCCTACGCAGTATTGGATAGCGGCCGCGTGAAGTATCAGCTTGCTGAAGTCGCTCAAGAAAACGTGCATAAATAACCTCATTCTGCCTGGTGATCTAGAAAGTCTTTTTCTCGATCGATGATGAATTCGAACTTCCGCGCTCATCCCAATAACGTCGGGGCCGTCGTGATTGGCGGCGACTTTCAGGGGCTGGGCATCGCCCGCAGTTTAGGCCGCCACCAAGTGCCGGTCGGGGTGATTGATGATGAACTATCAATTTCTCGCTTCTCTCGTTACACCTCTTTTGCAGAGAAGGTCTCTTCTTTCGGTGACGCGGCCAAGACTGTGGAAATTCTGTTCGACTTGGCACGAAGGCGAGGACTGGAGGGATGGGTACTTTATCCGACTCGAGACGAGACGGTCGCAGCCATTTCTCAAAATAAAGAGGAGTTGGAAAAGGTCTACCGAGTTCCGACTTCCGGTTGGAGCACGATCAAACACCTCTGGGACAAACGAAACACCTATGATTTAGCTGAACGGCTTGGAATACCAATGCCTCTCACCCGGCGGATTCACGACGTAAAGGAGTTGAACGACCTCGCGGTAACTTTTCCTGTGGTAATCAAACCTTCGATCAAGGAGCACTTCCTATATGCGACGTCAGTCAAAGCCTGGCGCGCCGACAATCGCTCGCAGTTGAAGGAGCTCTTCAATCGCGCATCACGATTCATGTCCATCGACGAGTTGCTGATTCAGGATCTAATCCCGGGCGATGGAGGTAACCAATTTTCCTACTGTTCGTTTTTTAAGCGAGGTCAAGCCACTTCGAGTCTCGTCGCCTGCCGTCGGCGGCAGCATCCCATCGAATTCGGAAGATCAAGCACTTACGTGGAGAGCATTGAGCTGCCTCTGCTGGAAGAGTATTCCAAGCGATTTCTTCGGGCCATCGATTACTACGGCCTGGTCGAGTTGGAATACAAATACGATCCTTCAACCGATCAGTATTGTCTCTTGGATGTAAACGGACGAACATGGGGTTACCACACGATCGGGCGTCGTGCCGGCGTGGATTTCCCTTATCTGCTTTTTTTGGACCAGCTGAACAGACCGATCGAGCAATCGCGAGGAAAGGCTGGAATCCGCTGGATTCGCTTGATCACGGATCTGCCCACCGGGCTTGTAAGCATTTTGCAGGGCAAACAACACACGGGCGCTTATATTCGCTCGATTCGCCATTTTCATGAAGAGGCTGTCTTCAGTCGCGACGACCCAATGCCTGGCTTGGCAGAAATCGCGTTGCTTCCATATTTGGCGATTAAGCGCGGGTTCTGACAGAGGGGAACCCTCAGTTGAGATGCTAATGTATTATTTTCGCACAGACTTTTAAATCGAAATGGTTGCCTTGATGCCCAGTTGGCCGAAAACATCCGAGGTTGGACCATTGCGAATCGGCATCCCCGAAAGAGATTGATGTCAACCTGTGATGTAGTCATCATCGGCGCTGGACCGTACGGTCTGTCCGCGGCCGCCCACTTGCGGAGGGTGAAGGGCCTCGATGTGCGGGTGTTTGGCCAGCCCATGTCGTTTTGGGATCGCCAAATGCCACGCGGAATGTTGCTCCGATCCAATTGGACGGCCACGCAGATTGCTGGTCCGGATTCGTGTTTAAGCATAGAAGCATTCCAGCAAGCAAACGCGGTCGAGTTTTATATGCCGGTGCCGCTCGAACGTTTCGTCGAGTACGGAAAATGGTATCAGGGTCAGGCAGTACCCGATCTGGATCGTCGTGAAGTCGATCGCATCGAAACTGACGTAAATGGATTCCGCATCATCCTTCGTGATGGCGAGATCTTCGGGTCTCCGCGCGTGGTCATTGCCGCTGGCATTGGTTCATTCGCCTCCCGGCCGACCGAGTTCCAGAACCTGCCGTCGTCACTGGTCTCTCACACTTCGGAGCACCGCGACCTTAGGGAATTTGCCGGAAGGAAGGTTTTGATTGTTGGAGGCGGTCAGAGCGCTCTTGAATCAGCCGCACTCCTACGAGAAGTCGGTGCCGAACCCGAAGTAATCGCTCGGTCTCAGAAGATTCATTGGCTTCAGGGCTGGGCATCAAAGACTCTTCATCACAGATTGGGAAGATTTGTTCGGCGACTTCTGTACGCGCCAACCGATGTGGGGCCCGCTGGAATCAGCCAGCTCCTGGCTCGCCCCGACTTAGTGAGACGTCTTCCTCGCAGCTTACAAGATCGACTACGTCGACGGGCGGTGCGTCCCGCCGGCGCCCGTTGGCTTGTGGAAAGACTTCGCAGCGTGCCCATTAGGCTCGAATGCTCCGTAAAATCGGCCGATCTGATCGGCGAGCATGTAAGAGTGCGCCTGGACGACGGAAGCGAGCGAATTATTGAGCATGTCTTGCTCGGCACGGGCTACCGGGTTGATATTTCCAAATATGAATTCTTATCCGCGAAACTCAAAGAGAGCATTGGCTGTTTCAATGGCTATCCAATTTTGGGAGCGGGTTTGGAGACTTCGGTGACAGGTTTGCACGTTCTCGGTGCGCCTGCAGCCTGGAGTTTTGGGCCCCTTATGCAGTTCGTGTCGGGAACCCGCTACGCCTCACAGGCGCTAACACGCCGTATCGGTGGACGGTCTCGGGCGGGTACCTTTGAGTCTATGACGGTCCAGCCTGCAGAGAGCGAGACTCCCCAGAGTATTAACAGCTAGCTAGAGCGTCACCAGTCCCTTGAGGAGTCCAACTGAAAAAGCGCAACTGCCAGTTACTCCCGTCAGCGATGATAGCCCCAACGTAACCTGGGCCCGCTGGGAAGGAGTGCAAGCTCCAGATGGAACGATCAGCGCTGTTCAACTCCGCTGGTAGTCCAGGCGTAAGCGAAACGTCAAAACTCTCGAGTGGGATATAGAGCCCATCGCCTTTTGCCTTAATATAGGCTTCCTTGCGGGTCCAACAATGGAAAAATCCTTCAGTTCGCAATCCCGCCGGTAGTCTGCTCAACTCGTCGATTTCCTTTGCGGAGAAATAGCGTCTTGCGATCTCTTCGCCCGCAAATTCAGACCGTATTAGTTCAACGTCGAT
The DNA here is from genome assembly GCA_963838475.1 of uncultured Acidobacteriota bacterium. Taxonomy (GTDB): domain Bacteria; phylum Acidobacteriota; class Terriglobia; order Acidiferrales; family UBA7541; genus Palsa-295. The sequence continues at coordinate 376,538 of CAWIRJ010000001.1, read as the reverse complement.
TCCGATTTCACGTTTTTTGGTTATCCCGATGAGCGCGAGTCCATGCGAGTGCGAAAGGTTAAAACAAATAGGATGGCGCGATCCGCCGTTAGAGATTGCCGGTTTCCCGCGAGAGCCGTAAACGAAGTCAATGGATTGCGGAGGACGGCGTAGATATCGGCCCAGTGCGTCCCTTAGGATTCCGCGCGCGGCAATAAAGCGATTCCGATCGCGATCAAAGATAAATCGTTCAGCTCGGATCCTTTCGTCGTCTGCCAGTTGGCCTTCGAAACCTCGTAGCGCCGTCGAGTCCACCTCGAGCGAGGCACGCCAGATGTGGACCTCGTTATCCGGCAATTCGGGGGTTTCGACCGGAGCAATCCACTGAATATCAGCGCTCATGCGCAGGCTAGCCGGGCGTCAGGGATGCGAAACCTTTCTGATCTCGTCGGGTTCCTAGAGTCCTCTACCATGGGTTCTAAGCGCCCTGGTACGGCAGTACTCTTGTAAGTCGTTAATCTCGTATGTATCATTGCTTTACAGGCTAGCAAAGTACGCTTTCCTTTGCTATCTTGCGGGCACGGTCGCGTGCCCTTCAGTAGCATTTATGGTCATAGACGACCCCATCTCGTCCTCCACTCCGCTTTTTAGCGTGATTATAGGCGCATATAACGACTGGACTGCTCTGGAAAACTGTCTTGCTTCACTGGCACAGCAAAGCGGGCCGACTTTTGAAGTTATCGTTGTGGACGACGGAAGTGACGAACCCGCTCCCGAATTTATTCACCGCTGGGAAAGCTCTTACCATCTGACAATCGTAAGGCAAGCGCATGCCGGTGTGGCAGCTGCCCGCAATCGCGGGATCCAGATAGCGAAAGGCTCTGTCCTGTTGTTCGTCGATGCGGATTGTAAGCTTCAAACTAACTGCTTGTCCGCTCTCGCCACAACTATCTCTGACTCCGCGGAGCACAGTTGTTTTCAACTCCGTTTGATTGGTGATCGTTCCACATTCGTTGGCGAAACAGAGGAGCTGCGCCTAACAACGCTCCAAGAGAACCTCATTCAGCCAAACGGCTGTATCCGATATTTGAACACTGCCGGTTTTGCGATTCGGCGCTCGAGAGTGAACTCCGAAGGTTTTGCTTTTGAACCTGCCGCGATTAGAGCGGAAGACACTTTGGTGTTGGCCAACCTGATGCAGGGCGGCGAACTCCCGTATTTCGTTGCCAATTCGGTTGTACAACATGCAACTTCGCTATCGTTAACGGATTACTTCCTTAAGGCCGTCTGGTCTGCATATCAGGAAGGTAGAACTTACGACATTATCACTTCGATGGGAGTAAGAGTGCGCGCAAATTACCGTGAGCGCCTAGGCATGTTTTCAGCTATGTGGAGAACGTGTGAACAGAAATCGATTCAGAGATCGGCTTGCGTTCTTCTCGCTGCTAGACAACTGATGCGGCTGATGACATCGTTTACTTACAGATTTCTTCACGGGACAGTTCAACTTTCTCATCTCGACAATCTATTCCTGGAAGACGCAGCTTCACGGCGCCTAAGCGCACTGGTTTTGCCGAATGGCACTCGCGTTCAAGTTTCCGACCCTCTGAGTTCCAGATATCAGAGCAAAGTCCGGTAGGCTTTCTTGAGTTCTTAGATCGCTCGGCGTGCAAAAACAATGAGTTTCCGCGCGAGAACTGGCGATTTGGGCTACGGTACAAATTGGTCTATTTTGGGAAACACCTTTCCATCTGACGAGTGGGAACCAATGATCCGCACCCGGTCATCGCAAGTGTTATCAATAGGTTCTAAGGACTTTCAGATGGTGCGGGGATTGCAGAAATGGTTCTCGTCATGTAGCCCGCAGTCGATTCCGATGCGCGCTTAGCAATCTGTGCCGGCACTGAGAACACATGGATTCAGAAGTGACACCTACTACAAACGTCATGGCGGAACCCGTCGCTGAACTGGCAACTACAGCCGTTAACCACGCGCAGGATGGCACTACCAGAGAACTGGTTCGCATTTGGCAGCAACTACTGGGCGTTGAGTCTGTTGGTGTCGATCAGAATTATTTCGACCTTGGCGGAGATTCCGTCCTGGCCGTTCACTTGTTCGCCGAAATTGAAAAGGTATTTAAAGTTAAGCTCCCGCTGGCCACTCTTTTCGAAGCTCCCACCATCCAGGAGCTAGCTGAAATTCTTCGCAGCGATGCTCCGTCAAATGGGTGGTCCCCGCTCGTCACGATTCAAAATTCTGGGTCTCGTCCTCCATTTTTCTGCATTCATGGCGCTGGCGGGAACGTTTTAATTTATCGCGAACTTTCGGAGAATTTGGGTTCAGACCAGCCGTTCTACGGACTGCAGTCTCAGGGCTTGGATGGCTCCTATCCTCCGCTGACACGGATCGAAGACATGGCGGCCTTGTATGTGAAAGCCATCCGGCGGCGCCAACCTCACGGCCCTTACCTGCTCGGTGGATATTGCGGAGGTGGGTTGATTGCTTTTGAGGTGGCTCAGCAACTCCAAAGCGAGGGCGAGGAAATTGCGCTGCTGGCGTTATTGGATACCATGAACTTTTCCCACATCCCGCCTCTCTCGATTTGGAGCCGGGCCTATTACTCCTGCGAACGCGTGTGGTTTCATGCGGCTAATTTCATGCGCCTCGACTTCACGGGGAAAACCAGTTTCTTCCGCGAGAAGATTCAGGTGTTGAGGAATCGTTTGCCGGTATGGTGGGGAATGCTACTCGGCAAGTTCGAAAAAAGTTCTGAAGCACCGAACTCAGGGTCCCGGGTTCTTGGAAATATCTGGCTAGCGAATGACCTTGCCTGTCAGAATTATGTTCCGAAGCCTTTCGCCGGAGCAGTCACCGACTTCCGGCCATTGAAACAATATCGAGCCTTCGACAAGCCGGATACGAAATGGGATCGTCTCGCTCTACAAGGGCAAACGGTTGTCGTTCTTCCTGTTTATCCCGCGGGGATGCTTCTTGAACCATTCGTCAAGCACCTTGCTATCGCCCTGCAAAAAGCCATCGATTGCGCAATTCGTAAATGACAAGGTGTTCTGACCCCCTGCACTTTTGATCAGCCCGGCGATTTGCGTAAACCCGAACGGATGATGTCCGGAGTAATATTGCTAGCTAGAATGTTATCGGAGCGTGATTCCATTCGCTTCTTACAAGCTCGTGTAACGCGTATTCAGTTTGAGAGGACTTGAATGACGGTCGGAACAAACTGGTCCAAGACCTGGACTTTCTTCGAGGATGCCTGGCATGAGGGCAATGTCCCAATCATGGGTCCGCGCACACACGCGGCCTGGCTTTGTTCCCTGGTGTTCGATGGTGCGCGATATTTTGAGGGAGTCGCACCCGATCTCGATCTGCACTGCGCGCGCGTGAATCAGTCTGCCGCGAAACTATTCTTGAAGCCCACTGTTTCGCCTGAGACTTGGGTCAAACTCGCGCGAGAAGGTTTCACTCGCTTCGATAAAGATGCCGCGCTCTACATCCGTCCGATGTACTGGGCAGAGAATGAAGGGCCCTGGGTTCAAGCGCACGATCCGGAATCGACTCGCTGGTGCCTCTGTATTTACGAAGCGCCCATGCGCCCCCCCAAAGGGTTTTCTGTCACTCTGTCTCCGTATCGCAGGCCCACAATTGAGACTATGCCGGTTGATGCAAAGGCCGGATGTTTATATCCCACCAACGCGCGCGCGCTTTTTGACGTGCACGCGCGAGGCTTCGATAACGCCATCGTCTGCGACATGCTCGGGAACGTGGCGGAGTTGGCCACGTCTAATATTTTCATGGCCAAGGATGGTATGGTTTTCACTCCGATTGCCAACGGAACTTTTCTGGCCGGAATCACTCGGCAGCGTGTAATCGGATTATTGCGCGGGGCTGGAGTAACCGTGGTGGAGAAAACGCTAACCTACAAGGAGTTCACACAAGCTGACGAAATATTCTCTACTGGAAATTACTCAAAAGTTGTCCCCGTGACGCGGATTGATGATCGTACACTTCCATTTGGTCCTTTGTATGCCAAAGCACGAGAGCTTTATTGGGCGTTCGCGCACTCTTGATTTAGGGTTTGCCGAAGGCATTGATTTAGTTTCTCAATCGGCAATGCGCAACTCCCTGCCTAAAGCGAAATTCTTAAAGCTTACTTCTGTTATTGCCGCGTGATGCACAAGTCCGCTTCAAGTCTGGCCGAAGTGCTGACCCCGATTTGGGAACGTGTATTACTGCATCCCGGAATACGCCCCGAAGACAATTTTTTCGATCTGGGTGGCGACTCCTTACTAGCCGTTCAACTCTTTTCCGAAATCGCCCGAGCGTCAGGAAGAGAGCTCGCGCCTGTCACGATTTATTGCGCTCCCACAATCGCTGCGCTCGCCGAAATTCTAGAAGAGCCTTCAGCACCGCGGTTCCCGCCACTCTTGCAACTGAAAGAGGGCGTTGGAGCGCCTATTTTTCTCGCCCACGGGCTCGGTGGCACGGCCATGGATTTCTTTCAGCTCGTCAAACATCTCCAAACTGGACGGCCCATTTATGGCATGCAAGCCAAAGGTACAGACGGAGTGGACGAGCCGTTTGACCGCATCGAAGACTTGGCGCAGTTTTATCTAGCCGCGATCAAAGATCTACAGCCTCAGGGGCCATACTTTCTCGTAGGTTATTCGTTAGGTGGTCTGGTCATGCTGGAGATCGCTCAGCGTTTGACCGAAAAAGGCGAGAAGGTCGCGTTGTTGGCTATGCTGGAAAGTTATCCACACCCGAAATTTCTTTCACTAAAGCAGCGTGTTCGCCTCGGCACGCGTTTGGCGAATCAGCGTGCATCCACTGTTGGCAAATTGCCGCTGCGCGCTGCTCTTTCCTACATTATTCGTCCTTCAGCACGCAGGTTGTATGTCTCGCGAGATAACAACGGGAGCGCGCCCAGCCAAATACCTGCTGGTGCAGCTCATACCCCGGCCATGCAGCGCGCGCGTGAGCATGCCTACCGAGCTTTGACGCGTTACCGTCCACATTTCTACAACGGCACAATTAAATTTGTCCGAGCCGGGGTTGTCACCGACTACCCCGATGACCCTCAAGGAGTTTGGTCTCCTCTCGCTGCAAAGTTCCAGGTTGAGACGGTGCCTGGCGATCATCTGGGAATCCTCGGCGTCCATTTCGAAAGCCTTGCCTCTGTAGTCTCCCGCTACGTGAATGAAGCTTCTTCTTAGTTGCGAGCCCGATATGCTAGGAATCTACGTGGAGCACATTCGCACAACATGAACGGCGCAGAAAGCTTGATTCGCACGCTAATCGCCGGAGGAGTGGATACCTGTTTCACGAATCCTGGCACCTCGGAAATGCATATTGTGGCCGCGTTGGACCACGCGACGGAGATGCGTTGCGTGCTGGCCCTGTTCGAGGGTGTTGTAACGGGAGCTGCGGACGGCTACGCGCGCATGGCCGAAAAACCGGCCTGTACTCTTTTGCATCTGGGTCCGGGCTTCGCTAACGGCGTTGCCAATCTGCACAACGCGAGCCGCGCGCAAGTGCCGATGGTCAATTTAGTCGGCCAGCACCCCGCATATCATTTGCGTTACGACGCGCCGCTCACTTCTGATATCGAAGCGATTGCTCGCCCCTATTCCAAATGGCTGCGAACGTCAGACGCTTCAAGCGAGCTAGGCCGCGATGCCGCCCAGGCAATCGTCACCGCGCGCGCCGGACAAATCGCAACGCTGATCGTTCCTGCCGATTTGGCCTGGACTGAAGGTGGCATTGTCGCGGACCCTCCCGCGACCCCAAATGCCACTCAGGTTTCTGCCGAATCCGTCAATCACGCCGCGGCAATGCTGCGTTCCGAATTGCCCGCCGCGCTCTTAGTCACCGGAAATGCTCTATATGGTGAGGGCCTGCAAGCGGCTGGACGCATCGCGGCGGCCACCGGCATCCGACTTCTTGCGCCTTATCCCGTCGTTCGCGTTCAACGCGGTGCCGGTTTCCCCGCAGTGCAACGTATCCCGTACATGCCGGAGCAGGCCGTGGAATTCCTGAAAAATATCCGCAAACTTATTCTGATCGGCGCGGCCGCTCCCGTTTCCTACTTTGCTTATCCCGACAAGAGCAGCGTGCTCACTTCACCGGAATGTGAAATTCATACTCTGGCGCGACCGGGAGAAGATTACGTCGCCGCATTGGAAGCGTTGGAATCTGCTTTGTCTATCCAAGACAAAAAAGTATTGAACACCGAAAAGATCGAACGGCCGACTCAACCGGCTGGCGAAATCACTCTGCAGGGCCTTGCAGCCGCGGTGGGAGCACTTCTTCCTGAGAATACGATCGTGGTTGACGAAGCCATGACCTCAGGCCGCGGCATGATGGCTGCAACGGCGGGATCGCCCGTTCACGATTGGCTCGGAAACACAGGCGGCTCGATCGGCATCGCTCTGCCATTGGCGGTAGGCGCGGCCGTGGCCTGCCCCGACCGACCGGTGTTGTGCCTCACTGCGGATGGAAGCGGAATGTACACCGTGCAAGCACTATGGACCATGGCGCGAGAGGGTCTGCGGGTAACCACCGTCGTTTTTGCCAACCGAACCTACGCGGTTCTGCAGCGGGAGTTTTCCGCCCTCGGCGTCGGCCCGCCGGGACCTCGCGCTGCAGGTTTGTTCGACATAGGCCGTCCTACCCTTGACTGGGTTCACTTAGCGAAAGGAATGGGCATACCCGCACGCCGCGTCACCACGCTAGACGAATTCGCAAAAACATTGAAAGAAGGCTTCGAGAGCGGTGGCCCGTCATTGATCGAGGTTCCCCTATAAAGTGCAGCAAAAAATATCACGTATCGATTACTTTTCACAAAATTTATCCCGCGTCCGATTCCGGAGCTGGTGATGCCTATATCTCGTTGAGCTATGGCAAATCTAACCTAGAGACTCGGAAGCGGCTAATCACTTTCCCGAGCGAAGTTCCTTAAAGCGGAAAACCAAAGGAGAAGACATTAAGTTCAGAATTTGATAACGTGCGTCAAGGTTCCAGAGCCCCAATATACAGGCCTCTTTACATCATTGAGTGTGAGGTGCGCCAATGTTGCGAGACTTAGTAGAGAAGACGCTGTTCTTTCCGACGGCAAACGTCACATTTTTCGACCCTGATTCCTATCCTTGGGTGCGCGCGGTGGAAGCGGACTGGATGGCCATCCGCAAGGAATTGGATGCCCTTCTCCTACGTCGCGAAGAGATTCCGAATTTCCAGGACCTTTCCGAAAAACAAAAGCCTCTCACGGAAGGTGATCAGTGGAAAACTTTTTTCCTTTACGGCTATGGCGTTGAGGCTGAGGAGAACTGCGCGCGATGTCCTGAGACCGTACGAATTCTAAAGCGCATCCCGGGGATGAAGACGGCGATGTTTTCTATTCTTGCGCCAAAAAAGCACATCCCAGAGCATCGCGGAATGTGGAAAGGAATGCTGCGCTACCATCTTGGATTAATTATTCCAGGACCCAAGGGAAGCTGTAGGATTCGTGTCGGTCAGGATGTGCGGGGTTGGGAAGAAGGAAAGAGCCTCGTCTTCGACGACAGTCACCTGCACGAAGCTTGGAACGACTCCGATTCTTATCGTGTGGTTCTCTTCGTCGATTTATTACGCCCGGTCATTTTCCCGGTTTCTCTTGTGAACCGCGCAGTCGTCTGGCTCACGGCACGTATGCCAAGCATTACTGAACCGATGGACCGCGTCAAGAATAGCGCCCGCGCGGCCAGGGAAGCTGCGCAGGCAAAACAATAGCCGAGTTCCAGCCCGACCGTTTAGGCACACGTATTCGCTCGACCAAAAATCACAGAACTAATGGAAGTGTCTTTAATCCCCTGAATCCAAAATTCGGAGCCTAAGCTGGTCGTTGCTTTATGGAAAAAACGCGCAAGTTGCTTCCGGAAATATCGTTCGCGAAGGATCACGGAATCTCGATAAACCGATGAAACGATCTGGATTCGCGGACCTGCCACTTCATGGCGGGCGTGTGCCTCCGTGGCTTGCGGAACGTATGACCAAGCTGGGTACGGCGATCAGTGAACATATTCTGCATCACTACGGGACCTCCGGGCTGCTTTCACGGCTGAGCGATCCATTTTGGTTTCAGGCGCTTGGGTGCGTGATGGGAATGGACTGGCACTCGTCGGGGATTACCACGTCGGTGATGGGAGCGTTGAAGCGGGGCCTGAATCCGCGGACGCGCGAACTAGGAATTTATGTTTGCGGCGGGCGCGGAAAGCATTCGCGGAAAACGCCCGAGGAATTGCGGACGTTCGCCGAGTCGGCGAATCTTGGCGGCGAGGCGCTGGTTCGCAGCAGCCGGTTGGCGGCACGCGTGGACAACAATGCTATTGCGGACGGGTTCCAACTTTATCTGCATACATTTATCGTGGCGAGGTCAGGAGAATGGGCCATCGTGCAGCAGGGCATGAACGGAACGAGCGCGCTGGCGCGGCGTTATCACTGGCATTCGGCGGCGGTGCGCGATTTCACGTCTGAGCCGCACAGTGGAATCGTAGGTGAACATCAAGGCACGATCATGAATCTGGTGAATGCGCAGGCCAAAGCAGCGCAGGACGCGGTGCTGGAAATTACACGCGCGAACCCGGAGAGCACGTTGCGTGAAGTTCGAAAGCTGAAACTTCCCGCGCACCACGACGTGCGCGCGGAGAATGTGGACTTGAAACGCTTGGGAGCTGTGTTGGCGGCGGCCTACGAGAAAGACTTCCAAGATTTCGCTGAACTGCTTTTGTTGGAGAAGCTGGGACCGCGAACCCTGCAATCTTTAGCGCTGATTGCGGAGGTGATTCACGGCGCGCCGAGCCGCTTTTCAGATCCAGCACGATTCTCTTTTGCGCTGGGCGGCAAAGACCGCCACCCCTTTCCTGTGCCGTTGAAGAGTCATGACGAATCGCTCTCGGTGCTGCGGCGCGCCCTGGACTCCGCCAAGCTCGGGAACAGCGACAAGATAGACGGGTTTAAGCGTCTAGACCGCTTTGTACGTGCGGTCGAAGAGAATTGCGAGCCTGTGGTGCATCTGCCGGAACTTGTGGCACACGAGAACGCAATTTCGAAATCGCTGGATGGTAGAAGCGTGCTTGACGACCGCATGAAGAAACCGCCAGTAACCGCGACGAGACAACTTTCCCTTTTTTGATTCCAAGGAAATTTATCCACTAAAACTATTCGGGCTTTGGTGACGCGCTCAAGACTTCGTGCGTAGCGACCATTTCTTCTCCTTGATATTGGCGACGGGGCCAGAAAAAGCCGCGGAGGCCGTCTTTGCGTTTGCGGGGAACGATGTGGACGTGAAGGTGGGGGACACTCTGACTGACAACGTTGTTGATTGCGACGAAGCTGCCTTCCGCCTTCATGCCCTCCTGAACCTTGCCCGCGAGCTTTTGTGCGTTGATGAAAAATGGACCTACCAGGTCGACAGGCAGATCGAGGAGTGTTGGGTAGTGGGCTTTGGGAATTAGCAGAACGTGTCCGGGAAAAAGTGGGCGCACATCGAGAAAGGCCATGGAGATTTCGTCTTCGAAGATAATTTTGGCTTCGACTTCGCGGGCAACCATTTTGCAGAACAAACAAGATTCGTCTCTGGGCACATCGGTCTTTTGCGACTCGGCCTCGGGGCGCGATTTTTTCATAGGGATAAGATTAATCTTCCCGGGCGGTTTGCGCATAGAAAATTCACAACACGGAAAAGCGGGCGTCAATCTAATTCACGGCGTGAATTGGTTCGGAGACTTCGCGCGAACCGAAGCGCGTAACCACGGAAGCGCCAATCGATACGATCAGACCGAGCGCGAAGACGAGCATGCCGAGAAGCGGTACCAATTCCAGGAGAGACAACGCCAAAACGCCGCCGATGCAGGCCCAGATGCCTCTGGTCTGCGGAAATGCGAGACGGGCGACCCAATCGCCTAAACCCGTGGCTCCAGTTGCGGCAACAGCCGCCAATAGCACCAATAAAAGAATGCTCGCGAAGATTTCAGCGCTACCGAGATAACGTGTGAGCCAATCGAGGCCATAAAACAAGGCAAGGCAAATGAAACCGGTAAAAAAAACGGAACCAGGTTGACGCTCGATGGCGAATGAAGCAGTCTCGGCGCGTTTGTCGCGGACGACCAGGTAGCCGAGGGCTACGAAAAAGATGTTGACCATGGCAAGCGTAAGGCTACCCAAAAATGTGGGGCGATATTGGCCTGGGATGAGGAAGTAAGGCAGTGATTCCGCATTACCTCCAATCGAGGAACCGGGTTGGAGTGTGATATATCCGCCCAACGCGACGGCTTCTCCGGAAGTTCTGCTATTAGAATTTGCTTCGATTCGCCCACCGATAGCGATCACGTCGCCGTCCACTTTGCCGTCGATAAACACACCCCCGCCGAGCGTGATGATGTCCCCGGCGACATGACCGTGGACATGAACGCTGCACATGAAGCACTGGACATCACCGGCGGTTTCTCCGCTCTCGACGATAACGTCGCGCAAAACTTTCACGCGATTCTGGCTAGGGTCATGCTGGGCGAAGGCGGTGGCGCTGACCGCCGCTATCAAGAGAAGAAGAGCAAGCCCGCGAGTCATTGCTTTAATGTGCGCCCCTTCGCCCGCTGATTGAAGCGCGTAACCTGTGAGGTCTGCGACATTGAGATGCGACGTGGCGGTTGCGCTGGCGGTTTCCATTGTTGTTTCGAACGAAAGGCCGGGTGACGAACTTGAGAAGGTCCTCCGCGGCGCCGCACATCAGACAGCGCCGCGGAGAACTTAATCCAATGAATCAGCGGATTGCAAGTCTACTTCTTGGCGTGAGCGTAATTTTCAGCAACTTGCGCCCAGTTGATTACGTTCCACCAAGCCTCGATATATTCCGGCCGGCGGTTTTGATATTTCAGGTAGTAGGCGTGTTCCCAAACGTCCAAACCAAAAAAGGCCTTCCCGCCGTCCATGATCGGATTGTCCTGATTGGCGCTGGACTCGATGGTTAGTTTGCCGTCGCGGAAGAGAAGCCAAGCCCAGCCTGATCCAAATCGCTTAGTAGCTGCGTCATTCAACTTAGTCTTGAAATCGGCAAAGCTACCAAAAGCAGATTTAATGGCGTCTGCTAGTTCGCCGCTGGGTTCTCCTCCGCCACCTTTCTTCATAATTTTCCAGAACATGGAGTGATTCATGTGGCCGCCGCCATTGTTGCGGACAGCGGTGCGGATGTTCTCCGGCACTTTGTTAATTTGCGCCAACAATTCTTCAACAGAAAGCTTCTGAAGATCCGGTTGTCCTTCGAGAGCCTTGTTAAGGTTGGTGACGTAAGCGCCGTGATGCTTATCGTGGTGAATCTCCATCGTTTTCGCGTCGATGTAAGGTTCGAGTGCGTCGAATGCGTAAGGCAGTGGCGGCAATGTAAAAGTCATCTGGGGAGCAGCTCCTTGTCCAGAAGTTTGGGTCATTATGTACCTCCCGATTTTCGGTTCCTGCCCCATAATTATACGCGCCTGGGCAGGTAACAGCGGAACAGACTATTGAAATTTAGATGTTTGGAAGGAGCCGAAGATGCCATCCGTAGAGCATGTGGAAAAGCACTTCATGGCGACGGCAGCCGTGCGGGACATAGTTATTGGGATGGCGGACGGTCTTACGGTGCCGTTCGCTTTAGCCGCTGGATTAACGGGAGCGATCGCGTCCACGGGCATCGTGGTGACTGCGGGATTCGCGGAAATTGCGGCAGGCTCGATCGCGATGGGGCTGGGCGGGTATCTTGCGGCACAGACGGATACGGAGCATTACGCGTCGGAACTGGATCGCGAGTATCGGGAGACGGTGGAGTTACCGGAAATTGAAACAGAGGAAGTAGCCAAAGTTTTTCGCGATTATGGGCTAACGCAGGAGCAAATGAATCCGATTGTAACGGCGATTACCGCGGACCAGAAGAAGTGGGTGGATTTCATGATGCGTTTTGAACTCGGACTCGAAACGCCGGATCCTGCGCGCGCGGGACGCAGTGCGGCGACGATTGCCGCGTCTTATATCGTTGGGGGTCTGGTCCCGCTAGCGCCGTATATATTGATGAAAAATATTTTGGATGCGCTGTGGGTTTCGGTGGGAGTTACGCTGTTGGCTCTTTTCGTCTTTGGCGCGATCAAAGGACATTACACGGGCGTAAAACCGATTCGAGGCGGGTTACAGACCGTCGTCGTCGGGGGTCTTGCTGCCGCGGCTGCGTTCGGCATTGCGCGACTCATCAGCAAATAGGTGAATTTGAATACGTCCGCAGTGGGCCCGGCGGACCAGTTGCATCCCTGCGAGAAATATCGGCTTGTGCTCACCCTGCAAGTTTTCCAGCAAACCTGAATTGACCTTTGGTTCTACTCCTTGGAGCTGCCCAAATCTCCGAATGGCCACAAACCGAACATTTTCAGGATTACGTCCTGATGCTTATCTACGAGCATCTGCGCAGTTTTTTCCTGCGGCCACGGACTTGCGAAGCGATCAGAGCGATCAGCGATCCAGAAAGCTGTGAGCGCCATTACCGTGGCGTCGCGGTCGAGAATGTCAGCTTGCACCTTGTCGAAGGTGTCGACCGCAGAGTGGTGCGTGTACTTATACTCCGGAGAATCCTGATCGAGATTAATGCCAGGTAATCCAGCAATGATGAATGGGCCGGTATCGGTGCCGAACTCCACATCATCATCCACTTTCAGCTTGCCGAATGCGCCCAGCGAATTGGCGAATTTCTCAACAGCAGGGATAAGGTCCGAGCGTCCGCCGAGTTGGAAGCCGACAACGGGCCCTTGGCCGTTATCGAGGATTATCGCTGCGATGTGATTGGGCATTTCGTCGTGGTGAGTTTTGACATAGGCAATGGAACCCAGCAGGCCTTCCTCTTCTCCTGTAAAAAGCACGAAGCGAATGGTGCGGCGAGGCTTTTGTCCGGATTTTATGATGGCTTCCGCGGCGCCTAATGTTGCGGTTGCGCCGAATCCGTTATCCGTGGCGCCGGACGCCAAGTCCCAGGAGTCGAGGTGGCCTCCGACTACGATGATTTGTTCCGGATGTTCCGTGCCGCGAATATCACCCACCACGTTTGCAGATTCCACGGGACCGGTCGTCACACGATTTTGGACGTCTATTTTCAAACGCACAGTTGTGCCGCGGTCCAAATAACGCTCGAGTTGCTCCTGGTCCTCGGCAGCCATGCTTACCACGGGAATCTCGTAATACGTATCGAAACCCAGCACGCCCGTGTGAGTGAGATGCATACCCTGGGCCATGCTGCCTCCCTGGCCGCCGATGACGGCTATGGCTCCAGCTTGATGGGCAGCCTTCAGGAAATTTCCAAACTTGCCAAAATTAGCCATACGGTCGGCGGGAGCTTCACCGTTGTGCACGACGAGCAGAATTTTTCCGTTCCATCGCGAAGAATTCTTCATTTCGTCATCGAGCTGGTAGGCGTTCACGGGAACGACTTCGGCTTCCGCGCCACCGGAAGGAGTTGAACCAACCCAGCCCAGGGAATCGATCATTAAAGAGCGATGAATCGGGGCGATGAGTTCAGCGTGAGCGGAAACGCGCGTCCAACCATGCGAGAGTTGCCAGGTTTCGGCGTGGACGTTTTCGAGGCCGGCGCTCTTCATTTTCTGGATTCCCCAGGCAATCGCTTTAGCGGCTTCAGGGGAACCGGTCACGCGAGCGCCGATGTCGTCGCTAAGTTCGCGAAGATTTTCGTAGGTATTGGTCTCCATCATTCCCGCGCCAGCGACCGCGCCCAGTGACTTAAGAGTGGCAGGGTTTAAAGTTGGCGGAGCATCCGTTTCGGATGGCCCAGGGGCGGAAGCCGCAGGTCGAACTAGGGCGAAGAGAAAAGCTGTTGCGCAAACGCATACAAGTATTTTTCGCGTCATCGTTATAAACCCCTTTCAAAGTTGGATCGAACTTGGCCGTGGAGAATAACGAGCGAAACCCGATTCAAGGTGAATTGTTAGACGGCCAGAAACTCAGTAGGTTGCAACGCCATGACTGCTAAAATGCTGTGATAGTACAGGAGCATATTGCATAAAATATAGGAAGGACCCTATCGAAATCCTGCGAGTGACCTCAAGTATAATTCCTGCATCTATATAGCTTGGGGGTATCCAGCGGGATTTCGCCCTGTAGCGCGAAACACCAATACGTTCGAGATGCGTCAAATATAATATAACTCGCGGATCGCGGTTCACGCGCCAGACGAGACAAGATCACAGGAGAGAGACAGTCATGGAAAGCAGAGTATTAAAAATTCGCCGCTGGGTGGCCACAGTTGTGGTGCTAGTGGCGCTTGCGGGAGGCGCCCTACTCTCGCAAGGTGTTAGAAACTGGACGGGCCACACGGTTTTCGGTGCGCCGGGAACTTCCATTGCAATTTCGCAGAATGCACTTCCCGTAAGTTTGGGCAATTTCGCAAATGGATTTTCGGCAGTTTTGAAACCGGCGCTTCCGGCAGTGGTTAATATTAGTTCTTCAAAAGTAGTGAAACCAGGACGCAATCAGATGTCGCCGATGTTTAACGATCCGTTTTTCCGTCAATTCTTTGGCGATCAAGGACCAGGTGAAGCGCGCCCTCAGCGCGAGCAGAGCTTGGGATCGGGCGTTATCGTAAGCTCCGACGGAACGATTCTGACTAACAATCACGTGGTCGATGGGGCTACTGACATCAAGGTGTTCCTTAGCGACAAGCGAGAGTTTCAAGCCAAGCTGATCGGAACAGATGCGAACACTGATATTGCCGTGTTGAAAATCGATGCTTCGAATTTGCCGACCCTTCCGCTTGGTGATTCCAATCAGCTGCAGGTTGGGGATCTCATATTCGCGATCGGCGATCCGTTTGGAGTGGGCGAAACGGCGACGATGGGAATTGTGAGCGCTACAGGACGCGGCGGCTTCGGCATCGAACGCTACGAAAACTTTATTCAGACCGATGCGGCCATCAATCCTGGCAATTCCGGCGGAGCGATGATCGATATCCACGGAAACCTGGTAGGCATTAACACCGCGATTCTTTCTCACGGATCGATGAACGGTGAAGGCGGCAACGAGGGAGTAGGGTTCGCTATCCCGGTAAGCATGGCCAAACCGGTTATGGATCAGATTCTGGCTCATGGCAAAGTCGTGCGCGGCTATCTCGGCGTGCACATTCAGGACTTGACGCCTGAACTCGCCCGAGCATTTGGTCTGAAAGATGGCACTGGCGTGCTCATCGGAGATGTCTCCGCGGACACCCCAGCGTCTCGAGCAGGTCTAAAGAAAGGCGACGTCATTCTTAAGGTAAACGGTGAGCCTGTCGGTGCCATGAATCAATTGCACGTTCAGATCGCGCAGTTCGCTCCAGGAACTCAGATTAAACTGCAGATCTGGCGCAACGGCTCGACACAGGATGTTTCAGTGAAGCTGGATGAATTCAAGGATCAAGATGAAAAGGTAGCTTCGGCGGAAGTGACGGGCGCGGCTCTTGAAGGAGTGCAAGTGCAAGACCTGAGCTCGGACATCATCCAACAGCTCAATCTGCCTGCGGGAACCCACGGTGTAGTGGTGACCTCGGTGGATCCGTCCAGTGCGGCGGCTGCTGCACAGCTAAACCGCGGAGACGTAATCCAAGAAGTTAACCACAAGCCGATTAGCAATACGTCTGATTATCAGCAGGCGCTTTCGGGTGTGGGCAAGCAGGCAGTTCTGCTCCTTGTAAATCACGGCGGTGTTACGGGTTACGTCGTGGTTGAACCGCGCTAGTTGACTAGCGAGTAGCGAGAAGAGTAGAAGAAAAGCATAGAGGGCACGCCGGTTTCGCGCCGGCGTGCCTTCGTTTTCGAAACCGGTTTTAGAATTTCTGCAACTAACTCCCCCAGCCGGGTTAGATTAAAATAGGTGGGGCGAACTGTGGGACAGCAGCCAGTAATTTCGAACCGACCCCTAGCTTACTATGTCGTAACAGCTACCCCGCAGGTTATCGCTTTCAACACGACTGGGCATAGAATAGTACTTCAGTCCTATTCACGGCAACCCTCCCGGCCTAGTACTAAATATAGGCAGCCGCAATTCTGTCTCGACGCACTGTAAATTAGTAATAAGGATATCTGGTGAAAGCTATGGCGCGGAATACAAGTCGAGCGGTCTTCAACGGATCGCTGCTCCCCGAGGCGCAGCCTCGCTGGGATTTGTTCAGTGCAGGATTCGGTCTGCAATGTCTCGCGGTTGCGGCGTTGGTCATTATCCCGATGTTAATGCCCCAAAGAATGGATCTCTTTCATCGTTACTCGGTCATGCCGGTAGAGGCGCCGCCGATAGTTGCGTGGAAGCCGCAGCCGGTTCAGCCAGTAAAGCCTGTTCCGGTGAAGCATGAGACGGTGAAGCCGCCGCCGGAGCCTCCGAAGGTGGCAGAAGTGGTGCCGCCAAAACCCAAAATCTATACGCCTGTGGCGGCTGCCCCAATAGCAAAGCCAGCCACGGCGCGGAAGAACACTCCGACGCCCGACGTACCGGTGGTGGCAAAGGCGTTCCCGGATCAGAACCCGCCTGCCTCAATGGGAAGTTCCGCGATACCGACTCTGAGGAAACCGCGAGAGGCAGTTCAGACAGGCGGCTTCGGCGACCCTGACGGCGTGGCCCCGAACGGCAAGACAAATCATGCGGCAAACATCGCAACGGCCGGTAGTTTCGACCTGCCTCCCGGGCCTGGTGTAGGCAATGGTACCGGCGGAGCTAAGGGTGCCAAGGGAGTAATTGCAAGCACCGGATTTGGCAACGGTGTTGCAGTTGGCAGCCCGGGCGGATCAGGGCACGGGGGCGTGCAACAGGGGGTATTTGCGGACGAGCACGCGGTGGCAGCAGGACCCAAGGCAAAGCAGACCACGGTCGCGTCCAAGACCACACCCGTTGAAATTCTGTTCAAGCCGAAACCGGCTTATACCGATGAGGCTCGCACGAAAAAGATTGAGGGTGAAGTCTCCTTGAAGGTTACTTTCACGGCCACAGGGGATGTGCAGGTTCAGAGCGTGGTGAAGGGATTGGGCTACGGTCTGGACGAATCCGCACAGGCTGCCGCGCGGCAAATCCGTTTTCGTCCGGCTCAGCAAGATGGTCAGCCAGTGGATTCAACCGCCATCGTTCACATCGTGTTCGAGTTGGCATACTGATAGGGGGAAAAGGCAATGAGTACGTTGAAGAATATTTTTCTGACGGTGCTGTTGGCCGGAAGCCTTGCAAGCATCGCTTCCGCACAGAATACTCAGACCGCTGATCAGACTCAGCCCCAGGCCGGTGCCACCGCCGGACCGGTAACCACGGTTGATCAAGCCATCGACCGCGTAATTACGCGCGAACACGAAGAAGTGGCCACCATCCGGCGCTTCAATCCAGTTATTGAGACTTATATTCAAGATATGAAGCCCGACAAAGATATGGGCACCATTCCTGTGCGCGACCACTATTTCC
This sequence comes from uncultured Acidobacteriota bacterium, assembly GCA_963838475.1. Taxonomy (GTDB): domain Bacteria; phylum Acidobacteriota; class Terriglobia; order Acidiferrales; family UBA7541; genus Palsa-295. The sequence continues at coordinate 359,069 of CAWIRJ010000001.1, read as the reverse complement.
TGGGGCAGGCGGACCTCTCAAAGGGCGTCGTAGACCACTCGATGCTCAATGGGAAGAAAGGCAAGCTGGACGCAATCAATCCCATTTCACACCTGAGCGGGATGTTCAGTTCGTCTTACATTCCCGATGGCTTTTTACAGATGATTTATATCGATACGAACGGATTCGACCGCCAGCACTACCAGTTCGATTACGTTCGTCGCGAGTTTTTGGGCGAAGTTCGCTGCGTGGTGTTCGATATCACGCCGCTGCCGAAATCCGGGAAAGGGCGTTTCAAAGGCCGTATTTGGGCCGAAGATCAGAATTACGCCATCGTTCGTTTTAACGGGGTGTACACGCCGGTGGCTGGAATCAACGGATTTAATTTGCACTTTGATAGCTGGCGTTTGAACGTCCAGCCGGGCCTATGGCTTCCGGCGTACGTTTTCAGCCAGGAATCGGACCTCAAGGATTTTCTGGGCAATCACGTACGTTTCAAGTCGCAAACCCGGCTGTGGGGCTACAACCTGAAGAACATCGGCCGCCAGGAAGAATTCAGCGAGCTGACCATTGAGTCTCCCGATGCCATTCAGGACCAGGCTGCGCCGCAGGATCGTTCACCGATTGAAGCACAGCGCGAATGGCAGCACCAAGCGGAAATCAACGTGGTGGACCGCTTGCAGCGGACGGGGCTATTAGCGCCTCCTGGAGAAGTGGACAAAGTTTTGGAAACGGTGGTTAACAATTTGGAGGTCACCAATAATCTCGACGTCGAACCTGACGTTCACTGCCGCGTGATGCTTACCGGCACGCTGGAGATGTTCTCCATCGGGCATACGATCGTTCTAAGCCGTGGATTAATTGACGTGCTGCCAGACGAAGCCAGCCTGGCCACCATGTTGGCGCAGGAATTGGCGGACATCATCATGACCAAGCCGTCCACCGACCAGTGGGGCTTCAACGACACCACTACCGTGACCGCCACCGAAGCGCTGAGCCATTTCAGTTTCAAAGATACGCCTGAACAGATTCATCAGGACAGCGCCAAGGCCGTGGAGTTGCTGAAGAATTCGCCTTACAAAGACAAGCTGGCGAGCGCTGGGCTATTCCTGAAGCAGCTCGACGCGGATTCGAAGACGCTTCCCGTTTTGATCAATCCGCACTTGGGTAACCGCATCTATCTTGCAGATCAGTTAGTGAGTTCTGCCCCGAATCTGCAGCAAGCAAAGCTGGATCAGATCGCAGCTTTGCCCATCGGTGCGCGGTTGAAGCTGGACCCATGGAGCGATCACGTTTACTTGTTGAAGGCCAAACCGTTGCCGCTGCTTTCTGCGCGCGAGAAGATGCCATTTGAGATCACGCCGTTCATGCCCTACTTGACGCGATATCAAAAGCCAGGAAGCGGGCAGTCGACAGATCCGCAGAAAGCTGATTTGGCCAAGAAGGATTTGCAGCAGCAACCACAACAACAGCAGTAAAAACTGGGTTTTAAAGTTAACCGGCGGCTGGAAATCATCCAGCCGCCTTTTTTTTGACGTGGTATCCCAGATTGACTGATTGTCGGAATGGGAAAAAGAAAAGGACGAGTTTAATTATTCAGCGGGAGGCGCAGACGCGCTTCGCAACCACGATGCGATTCCCGATTTTCTAGAGTGAGCGAGCCGCCGTGAGCTTCCGCAATTTGCCGACTCAAAACCAGGCCGATTCCGGAGCCACCTTGCTTAGTAGTGAAAAACGGCACGAAAAGGTTGGCCGCGTTGGGAATGCCCGGACCTTCGTCTTGTACCCATACGCGTACTGAACCGTTCTCGCGTTCCCAGCCCACGTGGACGCCGCCGCCGGTCTCCAGGGCGGCATCGACGGCATTGCGCAAAAGATTGATGAGCAACTGTTCGAGCTGGTCGGGATCGGCTTGGATTTTCGTGTCCGGACCAGTGTCGATTTTCACCTGCAGCCTGGGCTCCAGGCCCACAACGCGGCGAATCCAAACGCCTACGTCCACAGGTTGAAAAACGGGAGGCGGAAGCTTGGCCAGGCGCGCATACGCGCTCATGAACCGTGCGAGGCCATCGGTGCGCGCCGCAATAATGTTCAGGCCGCTGCGCATGTCTTCCTGCCAGTCAGGGGCGCGATCTTTGCGATGAAGCATGCTGCCCAGATTTTCCGCAACCGATTTAATGGGAGCGAGGGAATTGTTCAGTTCATGGCCGAGCACGCGGATCAAACGTTGCCATGCTTGGCGCTCTTCTTCGCGCAAAGCTCGGCTTAAATCCGTGATTACGAGAAGTTGGTGTGCCAGTCCGGCCTCGCGGAAACTTCCGCGATGAATTTCCCAGCGGCCTGATTTTCCGGGAAATGCAATCTGCTCGATTTTTGGCGTTTCTCCCTCCAGACATTCCGCCAGACCTAATTCGTCGGCAGTCAGGCCCAGAAGACGTTCTTCAGGTTGACTCAGGATTCGCTCACCCGCTCGGTTTACCAGCCGCAATCGCCCGGCGCCATCAAAGGCAAAAACGGCCACGTCGATTTCTTCCATCACTTTGCGAAGAAGCGCGGTGGCTTCCAGCGCGCCCAGACGCTGTTGCCGCAGCGTTTCGCCCAAGGCGTTCACTTCGCGAAGAACTTCGCCGAGCGCGTCCTCGCTGTTAGCGCCGCGCGCTCGAATGGAGAAATCACCCTCGCGAAGGGCGGCTAAGAGATTCGAGAGCGTGCGCAGCGGGAAGACAACGCGGCTTTGTGCGGAGAAAGCAAAGCTGAGCCAGGCGATCACCAGGATTACGGTCAACGTCCACTGAAGCTTGGAAGAATAGGCTCCAGTCCAAAGCAAAATCAAAGCAACGATGGTGCTGCCCAGCCCTGCGGCCAGGGCTAGAAGTAGAATGCGGCGTTCATATAGGAGGGGTTTCAAAGGCTATATTTTTGCAGGCGCCTGTAAAGTGCGCTGCGGCTAAGGCCTAGCGCTTTGCTAGCGTGGCTTACATTGCCGCCAAAGCGCGCGAGTGCCTTTTGGATCAAGACTCGCTCAACATCTTCAATACTCATTTCATCCAAGCGCAGGGATGCTTCGCGCGCGGGACGAAGGCCCAGATCTCCAGCTCGCACCTGCGGCCCCTCGGCGAGCAGCACGGCTCGCTCGATGGAGTGATCCAACTCGCGAATATTGCCAGGCCACGGATGATCCATCAGGACCTGGAGCGCAACAGGTTCGAAGCCCTCCAACTGTTTGCGATAGCGTTGCGCAGACTGGCGTAGGAAATGGTGCGCGAGAATTGAAATGTCCTCTTTGCGCTCATGCAAAGGCGGCAAATGTATTTCAATGGTGTTCAGCCGAAAAAGCAAATCTTCACGGAAACGCCCTGCTGCTACTTCGTTTTGTACGTCAGCGTTCGTCGCGGAGATGATGCGTACGTCAACGCGTCGAGTGGTGGAAGACCCCACGCGTTCGAGCTCCCCGGTCTCCAGCGCGCGCAATAGCTTGGCTTGAAGATTCATAGGCACGTTGGCAATTTCGTCGAGGAAAAGCGTGCCGCCGTCAGCTAGCTCGAAACGGCCCACGCGGTCTGATTTCGCGTCAGTAAAAGCGCCTTTCACATGACCGAACAGTTCGCTCTCGAAAACACCCTCAGGTAGCCCACCGGCGTTCACGGTAACAAGGGGTCGCCCCGAACGCGGAGACAGGGCATAGAGAGTGCGCGCCACTACTTCCTTACCGGTTCCATGGTCGCCCGTGATTAGGACGTTCGCGTCAGACGGACCAACGCGCGCGATCAAATCCATTACCGGGCGCATGGCTGCGGACTCCGCAATCATAACGGGACGCCCGTCTGCGCGCAGGAGCCGGTTCTCAGCTTCCAAACGCTGGCTTTTGCGCAATGCTTGCGAGAGTTCGATCTGGGTTCTCAGGATTGCGAGCAGGCGCGCGTTCTCCCAGGGTTTCTGCATGAAGTCTTTCGCGCCGCGACGCATGGCTTCCACAGCAAGCTCGAGACTTCCCCACGCTGTCATCACGATGATGGGAAGGGTGCTGTCTTTCGCGCGAATATTGGAAAGCAGGTCGAGTCCTTCGTGGCCCGAAGTGGTATCGCGCGCGTAATTCAAATCCATCAGGAGCGCGTCGAACTCCCGAGCTTCCAGCGCAGCGAGCACGGCAGCCGGTGAGGCGACCGTCTCGGTCTCGAATCCTTCACCTTTCAGCAACAGGCGCAAAGCTTCGCGAATGTCGGGCTGGTCGTCGGCCACAAGTATTCGCGTTCTGGGTGTATGTGTGGGCATCATTTTGCGAAAAGCATCTCCCTGAATTTTGCCGCTCTCTTCACTCTTTCCGGCATTCGGCTGAGAGTTCACTTTAGTTTCTTACTCATGACGCAGAGCCTCCAAAGGATCCACCCTCGTCGCACGGCGTGCCGGGAAATAACACGCTGATATAGCGATGAGCGCCAATCCGACAGACACGCAGATAACCGTGATGGGATCCTTGGTTTTCACACCAACAAGCTGGCTGGCCAGGTAATGCACGGCAGCGTAGGAAGCGGCGATGCCAATTACGAGGCCAATTCCGGCAAGCTTCATCCCGTCGTTGACAACCATGCGCAACACATCCGCCGGTTCCGCGCCCAAGGCCATGCGGATTCCGATCTCGTGAGAGCGCTGCGTTACGGCGTAAGCCATTACTCCGTAAATACCGACAGCGGCAAGCACGGTGGCGACACCGGCAAAGAGAACCAGCAAAAGCATACTCAGGCGGCGGCGTGAAACGGAAGCCGCGAGATATTCATCCATAGAGCGCACTTCGGTTACGGGCTGGTTTGGATCCACCCGATTCACTACGCTGCGCACGGCGGAAGCAAGCTGCGTTGGATCGCCCTCAGAGCGCACGACGAGATGCATGATGCGGGAGGCGTTCTGAGTGTAAGGCAGGTAAATCTGTCCCACTTTTTGTTCGCCCCACTCCCAATCGCGAACGTCGCTTACGATTCCGACAATGGTCAACCACCCTTCGCGCGGTTCTGGATCCCACGGCATGCGCGTATCAGGGAATTTCAGACGAATTTGCTGGCCGACAGGGTCTTGATTGGGCCAGTAGCGACGCGCAAGCGCTTCGTTGATCAGCGCAACGCTTTGCGTATCTGCTCCGTCGGATGCGACGAGGTCGCGTCCTTCCTTTACGGCGATACCCATGGTTTGCAGGTAACGCCAATCGGCCACGCGGTATTGTCCGGTGAAATGTTCGCCAGAAGGGGGGTTGGCCCGTCCAGCGATATCGAAATCGCAAAACGCTCCCCAGCCTGTGAGAGGAAGAAAGTTGGCCGCACTCGCTGACTTCACGCCGGGAAGTGCGCCTACACCTTCGATCACCTGCTGATAAAAATTGTTCACGCGCGGAGCCTTCGGATAATGCGAGTCCGACAGGAAAACCTGCATGGTCAACACGTTCGCGGGATCGAAACCGAGGCTATCCGACATAATCAGGAAAAAACTGCGAATCAACACTCCGGCGCCGACGAGTAACATCAACGAAAGCGCAACCTCGGAAACCACCAGTGAGGACTGTATGAAGTGACTGCGACGGCCTCCTGTGGATCCACGGCTTCCCTCCTTCAAGGATTCGGATAATTCCGAACGTGATATTTGAACGGCAGGCGCGAGCCCAAAGATAATCCCGGTCAGCAACGAAACAAACAGCGTGAATGCCAGCACGGAGCCGTCAATACCGATCCAATCGGCATGAGGTATCTGTCCGCGACCGCCGGGAGGAGGGAGGGCTCCACGCAGCAGGTGGATGCCACCATAGGCCACGGCAATGCCAAGCAGGCCGCCAATCACGGCCATGAGTGCGCTTTCGGTAAGGAGTTGCCGAAGGATACGCTTGCGTCCGGCGCCCAGGGTGGCACGTACAGCTATTTCGCGCCCTCGCGTAGCGGCGCGGGCAAGCATCAAGTTCGCAACGTTGGCGCATGCAATCAGCAGCACAAATCCAACAGCCACCAGCAAGATGACGATGGAAGGCCGAAGACTTTTCGTGAGCTCATCGTGGAACCCGGAGACGCGCACGCCGTTTTCCTGATCGATCCCCGGATATTGTTTTTTCAGCTGGGCCATGATCGTTTCGATTTCCGCCTGCGCTTGAGGAATCGAGACACCGGAACGCAATCGGCCGAATATGACGAGTTCATGGTCTTCGCGGTTGAGCTGAGCGCGATTGAAAGCGAAGGGAACCCAAACATCGAGCTCAGGTGCTACTCCATACAAAGAAAATGACCGCGGAAGAACTCCTATGACACTGTAAGGTTTCTCGTCCAGCAAGATGGATTTGCCGAGGATGCTTGAATCTCCGCCGTAATGCCTTTGCCACAGGGCATAGCTCAGGATAGCTACCTGTTCATGGCCCGGTTGCTCGTCCTCTTTCGAAAAATCGCGGCCGATGGCGGGGCCAACACCGAGCATCCTGAAAAAATTGCCTGTGACTTGCGAACCGTGAACCTGTTCGGCATCACCGCTGCCGGTGATTGTAAAAAGCAGCGAGCGCCACCCGGAGAGTTCGGCGAATGAATGATTCATCTCGCGCCAATCAAGGTATTCCGCGGGAGAGGTCGTTCCGCGCACAACGTTGCGATTAGGGTCGGTCTCCCAGATAGTAACGATGCGGCTGGAATCGGGAAATGGCAGCGGCCGCAACAAGACGCCGTTCACGATGCTGAAAATTGCGGCATTCGCTCCGATACCGATGGCCAGAGTTAGCAGCGCGACAGCCGCGAAGCCTGGGCTTCGCCGCATCACGCGCCAGCCATATCGCAAATCATTCCAAAGCGTTTCCATTATTTTTTGCCCCTGGGAGATTTAGGCTGGACGGTTATTCTACTGTGTATTGACCGCCTGTCCATCTCTACGGGACCTTAGTACTGATTTCCACAAGCAAAATTAATCCATCATTCTTTCGGCTTAGGATTCTTAACGCCGGTTTCTAGCTTGTTGCGAACCTCGCGAAGCACTAAGGATGGCAATATGTCCTCGCGATCTTTAAGATAATTGCGGACGGCGCGCGGGTCGCGTTTGGCGAGTTCGCGTAATGCCCATGAAAGCGCTTTGGCCACCATGGGATCGCGGTCGCTATCGACCAGACGGCAAACCTGCAGCGTGCGATGGGAATCACCGGCGCCACCCTGGGTCTTGCTGTTGAGCGGGACGGTGGCAACCAACGCTGCACGGCGCCACCATCGGTCAATGGATTTCGCCCAGCTGTGAACCAGACTGTCGGGTACCCGCCGTTCGCGCCACACTGGACCCGCAAGATAAACAGAAAAACAATCCACGGCGCTCCAGCTTGCCATTCCACGGCCGAGTTGCTCCAACTGCCACGCATTCAGATGCCCAAGTGCGCCCGGATGATGATGAACCAGTTCGTAGGCGATGAAGCGATATTGCATGCCCGGTACTTCTAGCAAAAGCGAGGCCAGCTCGATCACCACGTATGGCGCGGCATCCTTCAAGCGCTTTGAAAATTCGCGACGCATTTGGCGCAAATCCGCGGTTGCGGCACGGGGCATGGCCGACAGCCGCTCGTCTATTTCCTGCGCCAGGGCGGAAACGCCCGCCAGGCTAGCTTCTTTCATACATTGTGCGACCATTCCGATTTGAACCGCCCCGCAGTTCAACCTGCTTCCATCACTCGTATCGCAACGCCACCAGCGGATTCACGGTCATGGCCCGCCGTGCCGGGAAATAGCACGCTGCAAGCGCCACGGCGACAAGCAGTAGCGCGACGCCGAGAAAAATCGCCGGGTCCGTGGATTGCACTCCGAACAGTAAACTCGAAATGAATCTCGACAAAGTGAATGCTCCGGCCATTCCGATCGCAACACCGGAGAGCGCGAGTTTCGTTCCGCGGCCCAGCACCAAACCCAAAACATCTCGAGGCTGCGCGCCGAGAGCCATGCGAATGCCCATCTCGTTCGTGCGCAGACTTACTACGTAACTCATCACGCCGTAAATTCCGACCGAAGCCAGCACGAGAGCGAGAATGGCGAAGACTGCCAGTAGAACGGTTGAAAAACGGCGCGGCGAAACGGTGACGGAAAGGATGTCGTCCAACGTCATTACATTTGTGACCGGTAGCGCGGGACTGATTTTATGCACGGCTTCCACCGCGGCATGTGCCACGACCGAGGGATCGCTGGAAGTGCGGATCAATAAATAGGGCGTCCAGCCGCCCGCAGTGTAAATGTCCAAGGTTTGTGGCGTATCGAGACCATATTGATGGACGTTTCCAACCACGCCAATCACCGGACTCCAGCAGGGTTGCGGATCCTGCCAGCACAAGTTGATGCGCTTGCCGATAGAATCTGCGCCGGGCCAGAATCTCTGTGCCATGGCAGAGTTGATGACGATGTTGGAGCTAGTCCAATCTTTCTCGGTGAACAAACGTCCGCGGACAAGCGGAATACCGATGGTGGCGAAATAGCCGAGGCTTGCGGTGCGAAGTTCAGCAACAGGGCGAGCGCCTGCAGCCGGTGTAGTCTGACCTTCGACAAGGAAACGGGTGGAGGCCACGGTGGTGAGGCCGAGCGGAAGCACGTCAATTCCTCCAACACGCGTCACACCCGGAATGCTTGCTATGCGTTCGGCTATCTGCTCGAATTCCAGCGATTGATGAATGCCCAATTGATTTTGCTCATCCGGCCTCAGCTTATTTAACTCGGCGGCTGAAAGTTGCGGCTGCGAGACTTGCATAGTCAGAACATGATCGGGGCGGAAGCCGGGATCGACTTCGAGCAGACGATGAAAACTTCGGAGCAGAAGGCCCGCGCCAATTAAAGGAATCAGCGCCAGCGCAATTTCGGAAACCACTAAAAAGCTGCGCACTTTTTCTCCGCCGGAGGAATCGAGCCCTCTGCCACCTTTCTTCAGCGCGTCGTGCAAATCTGTCTTCAGCGATTGAAAAGCGGGAATCAAGCCACACGCGATTCCCGCCAACGCACAAACGGCGATCGTAAAGGCGAGTACGCCCCCGTTTAGCGCCGCTGCTTTCACGCTCGCCAGATCTTCTGGAGCGAAGGCTTGCAAAATATGCAAACCTGCGTTTGCCAGCAAAATTCCGAATGCGCCGCCGAGCAATGAAAGCAGAACGCTTTCGGTCAGCAATTGGCGCATTAGCCTGGTCTTGCTTGCACCCAGGGCGATTCGGAGCGCTATCTCTTTTTGGCGAGCAGCATTGCGCGCTAGAAGCAAATTCACGATATTGGCACAGGCAATCAGCAGCACTAATGTGACTGCCCCGAAGAGAATCAACAGCGCGACGCGTAGTTTGGCGGCAGACGGATCTTCCATTCGCTGCACGAGCACTCCCCAGCCTCTGTGCGTATCCGGAAAGGTAAGCTCTTCGCGGCTGTTTAGCGTGGCCAACTCGGTCTGAGCTCGCGCAACTGTAACGCCAGGCTTCATCCGGGCAATCACGCTGTACGGATGGTGCAAACGGCCGGTCAAATCGTCCTGATATTGGCCGACAGGCATCCACACATCGGCTTGCAGAGACAAATGGAATCCAGCGGGCAAAACTCCGGCCAGTGTGTAGCCTTTGCCGTCCAGCATGACTGCGCGCCCTACCGCGGAAGGGTCGCAGCCGAATTTGTGCTGCCACAAGCGATAGCTCAGCAAAATTACAGGCGCGCTGGCTGGCTTATCTTCGTTTGGAGTGAACGCGCGCCCGATGATTGGATGCACGCCGAGCATTGGAATTAGGTTAGAAGTTGCAAAGGCTGCTTTGACGCGCTCGGGTTCGCCTTCACCAGTCAGGTTGAATCCCTGAGATATATCCACATAAGCGGCCATCTCGGAAAAATCCTGGGTTTGTTGACGCCAATCCTGAAAATCTCCGGGGGACAAGCCAAGCCGGGGCCAGGCGGGCAAATACGTATTCCATATCTGCACGAGACTCTGCGGATTTTGGTAAGGCAGCCGCTGCAGAAGGACCGCGTCCACGACGGAAAAAATTGCGGTGTTCGCTCCGATTCCGAGCGCGAGGGTGAGTATCGCGACAATCGTGAAACCAGGGTTGTTCGCGAGCGCCCGAATGCCGTAACGAATGTCTTGAAGCAATGAGCCCATTTTTTCCTAGCTTTAAAAACTATTCGTATCTAAGCGCGACCATCGGATCCACACGCATCGCGCGACGAACAGGCACGTAACACGCTACAAGCGCAATGAAGGCCAGCACCGATGAAGTAGAGCAAAACGTCAACGCGTCTGTTGGCTTCAGTCCGTACAATTGGTTGGCTACCACGCGCGACAAAGCCAGCGCCCCAGCAAGTCCGATGGCCATGCCTGCGAAAACGATCCTCATCCAGTAAGCCGCCATCATTTTCAGAACACTGCCGGGCTGCGCTCCGAGGGCCATGCGTACACCGATTTCATGGGTGCGCTGCGACACTGAAAAAGCCATTACGCCGTAAATGCCCAGACCCGCGAGTAATAAGGCCAACGCGGAAAAAGCTCCGAGCAAGATGGAACTGACGCGCCTGGGCGCGAGCGATTCATTCGCCAGTTGATCCAAACCTACGATTTTGTAGATGGGCTGGTCTTTGTCCACGGACCATATCGCTTGCTTCACAGCCGACGTTAGATTTGACGGAGGGCCGGAGGTGCGTACCACAAAAGCGACCACCGTGACGGGATCCTGGGCGAATGGCCGGAAAAGTGTGCCGCGAACTTTCTCCTCTAAACCAAACGCATGAACATCGCCTACGACGCCGACTATTTCCCACAAGTCAGGCTTCTTGGAATCTCCCAAATTCAGGCGCTCGCCGATAGGGTCGCGGCGCCCGAAAAATTGATGGGCGAGCGTTTCGTTAATGATGATAACCTGCGGCGCATCCTTGCGATCCTGTTCGGTAAATGCGCGCCCCTTCAGCAGCGGAATACCCATGGTTCTAAAATATTCCGGCGTAACTCTCTCCGATTTTGCGCTGGGCCGCTGTCCAGCCGCGGGCTCTGGCTGACCCTGGACGGCGAAATCGGCAGCGTTCCAGAATCCACTCAGGGGCATAAAGTCGGCGGCGGCCGCGTATTCGACGCCGGGTTGTCGTCTGATTTGGCCTAGCACTTCGTTCGCGAATTCAAACGGTCTTTGCGGCTGGGCCGCCGGATACTTGTTTTGGGCCAGGATCAACTGCGCCGAAATAATGTGGTCGACGTCGAATCCGAGGTTTCCTTGCAACAGATTGCGAAAACTTCCCATCAGCAATCCTGCGCCAATTAGCAAAACGAGCGCGAGCGCAAATTCACTTACCACAAGCGCGCTGCGCAAACGAAGTTCGCGCGAGCCGGCAGTGGTGCTGCGGCTGCTTCCTCTCAAGGCTTCCGCGGAGGCGTCCACTTTTAGACCAAGCACCGGCGCCAGTCCGAATAGCAGTCCGGTGAGGACAGCCACTAACAGAGTGAAAGCGAATACGCGAATGTTCGTGGGAATACTAGTCACCTGTGGGATGTTCAGGTTCGCGATGTTATTTGGAAAGATTGAGAGCAGAAAGCTGGTGATGCCGGATGCGATCACCAACCCCAAGGCTCCCCCCATCAGCGACAACGTTAGGCCCTCGGTTAAAAATTGGCGAATCAGACGCCTGCGGCTGGCCCCGAGAGCAATGCGGATGGCGATTTCTTTGCGGCGCCCCGCAGCGCGCGCGAGCATCAAGCTGGCAATATTGGCGCATGCAATCAGCAGAACGAATCCTACTGCCCCCAGCAGAACAAGCAGCGGCATTTTTACATCGCCTGCGATTTCTTCGCGAAGGGGGATCAGGATCACGCTGTTGCCGGCATCGGTTTGCGGATGCTCATGCGCGATGCGCTGCTCGATTGAATCCATCTGCGCTTGCGCCTGCTTCAGGGTCACACCGGGTTTCAGCCGCGCCATGATGCGAAGTGGCGTGTCGTCGTAGTTCGTGAGAAATGACGTGGGAAGCGCCAGTGGCGTCCAGAGTTCGACCGTTGACGGATGTTTGAAATCGGGCGGCATCACGCCTACCACCGTGAACGGTTTTCCAGTCAGGGTGATCGATTTGCCGACGATATGAGGATCGGCTGAGAATGCGCGTTTCCATATCGCGTCGCTTAGAACGACCACATCGGAGGCCGCCTGGACGGTCTTCTTCGTCGAGAAAAGTGCGGCCCAATTCGGGGCGAGTGCCCAGGAGGCGAAAATAATCCGCGGAGAATTGATAGCCAATCACGTTTTCAGGTTCGCCAGTGCCGGTAAGTGTAAAAATCTCGTCGCTGGAAGCGGCCATGCCTGAGAAGACGTTGTTTCCCGATTTCCACTCAGCGAAATCACCGCCAGAGGCCGGAGCTATTTTGTCGCCTCTGGGTATGTTGGAAATCCAAACTCTCACGAGCTGGCTGGGCTGATCGTAGGGAAGGGGTGCGAGGAGCACAGCATTGACAACAGAAAAAATTGCGGTATTCGCTCCGATGCCGAGAGCGAGCGTCAAGACGACAATGGCGGTGAAGCCGGGACTCTTGACCAGTGTGCGAAACGCGTAGCGAATATCCTGGAGAAACGTTGCCATGTTCTTCCCCTTGCCGTTCAACGCCGGATCAGAATTTCAATTTCATTCGCATCTCAAAGCCACGATTGGATCCACCGCCATCGCGCGCCGCGCCGGGATGTAGCAGGCGAGGAACGCGACAAACGCGAGAAGAACTGCCACGACCAGAAGAGTGAGCGGATCCGTGGGGCTCACGCTAAAAAGCAGACCTTTCAAAAATCTGGTGAGGGCGAGTGAAGCAGCCAAGCCGATGCCAAGACCGATCAAACCTAACGACATTCCGTGTTTCAGGACGAGCCCAAGAACGTTGGAGTTTTGCGCTCCCAATGCCATGCGGATGCCAATCTCACGTGTGCGCTGTCCAACGTTGTAGGCTATTACTCCGTAGATCCCGACGGCCGCCAGCAGCAGCGCAAGCCCTGCAAAAATACCGAGGAGCAGTGAGGCGAGGCGGGGCTGCGCGAGAGACTGCGCGAGGATTGAATCCATTGGCAGAATTCCGGTCACCGGCATGTCGGGATCAACGGAATGAATCGCGTCAACAATCGGTTTCGAAAGAGTGGCGGGCGGGACTGATGTGCGAACGACCATGCTCATCGGCGATAGCGGCATGAATTGCACCAGATCGTCGTTGTTCATTACGCTCATCGAAAAATATGCGGAGGGCCGGGGAAGATCATCGAGTCCGAACTGATGGATTTCCGGCGCGACGCCGATAATCTCGAGCCAGACCGGCTTGCTGTCCTTTTCATTGCCTTCGGTCCACAACGAGATGCGTTTGCCGATGGGATCTTGACCCGGGAAATAGCGGTCGGCAGCAGTGCGATCGATGATTACTACCCTGGCTCGGTTCGCGTCGTCCTGCTCAGTTAGATCGCGACCTCGAAGCAAAGGCATGCCCATGGAAGCGAAGAATTGCGCGCTGATGATCCGATATTCCACATATTGTTCCTGCTCGGCTTTGGGAGCTGGACGTCCTTCGATCGTGACGTCGCCATTTATGTTATTTCCTGAGAACGGCGGATCGATGCTGATGGCGGCATAACGTACGCCCGGCACGTTTCTCATGGCCGCGAGCATGGCCCGCACGGAAGCAAGGCGTGCCGGGACAGCTTCGGAAGTCAGGCTCGTGACGTAAAAATTCATGGTCAACAAATCGTGAGGCTCAAATCCGGGAACAACACGGATAAGAGAGCCGAACGATCGGATCAAGAGCCCTCCGCCAACTAACAAAAGCATTGCAAGAGAAACTTCCAGGACGACCAGCGCGTTTTTGAAACGCGAACCCCCACCCGCAGATCCCGAGCGTTCGCCTGCGTCACGAAGCGCTTGGTTTAAATCGATGCGCATGGCTTGGATGGCAGGCGCCAACCCGAAAAACAAGCCGCTGATCAACGAAAGGCCGAGGGTAAAAAGGAAAACGTTACGATCGAGTGTCACTGGCCCCATTTGGCGGACAAGCCCGGCTGGAGCTATGGACAGAAGCGCGCTGGTTCCAATCTCGGCCAGCAAAAGACCAAGCCCGGCGCCAACAAGAGCCAGCAGAATGTTTTCACTTAACAGCTGGCGGAGCACGCGAGCGGGCCCGGCCCCCAAAGTTGCTCGAACGGCCATCTCCTTTCGCCTGGTCTCGCTCCGCGCGAGCAAAAGATTGGCAACGTTCACGCAGGCAATCAGCAATACAAAGCCGACCGAAAGTTGCAGCACTAAAAGAGCAAGCCTGATGCTTGCGACGCGGCGCTCTTGCAGCGAAACGATCACAACTCCGCGAGAGTCATTGCTGTCGGGATATTGCTGTCGCAAACGGCCGGCGATGGTGTCCATGTCCGCACGGGCGGCGGAGAGCGGTACGCCGGGCTTAAGACGTCCAAAAACCTGCAACCAGTGCGAGCCACGAGCGCGGGTGAGCAGCGCATTGTCGGCTTGAAGCGGAGTCCACAGCTCTTCGTTGGACGGGGATTGGAAAGTTGCGGGAAGAACCCCGACCACGGTGAAGGACTGTCCGCTCAGCGTGACCGGCTTTCCAAGCATAGCGGGATCACCACCGAACACCCGGCGCCATAAACCGTCGGCGATAATCACAACGTTGTTGCCGCCCGCTTTAAATTCATCGGGAAGAAACATTCTGCCTAGCTCTGGCGTGACGCCAAAAATATTAAAAAAGTCTGGCGTGACATAAGCGGACGAGATGCGCTGCGCTTCGCCGGTTCCGGTTAGATTGAATCCGTTTGTGAAGTACGCGGCGAGGCCAGAGAACGATTGGTTTTGGGCATGCCAATCGAGAAAATTGGGGCCTGCCACGGAGCCTTCCCACTTTTTGCCGATGATCGTTTCGTTCAACGTGACGATCTGCTGCGGCTGAGGATACGGCAGAGGCCGCAACAGCACCGCATTCACCACGGAAAAGATTGCAGTATTCGCGCCGATGCCCAAAGCCAATGTCAAAACGGCGATTAGAGTAAATCCCGGATTCTTCAGCAACATTCGCGCGCCAAAACGAATGTCCTGCAGCAGCGTTTCCATGCCGTCCTCGTTTCGCCCCGAACTTTTGTCCGTGAATCAACCGGCAGCTATGCTGCGCCGGCCTTTTGACCATCAACGATCCAGCCATCGGCCAATTGAATGATGCGGTTTCCGTAGGCCGCCCAGGCGTCGTTGTGCGTAACCTGGATAATAGTCGTTCCGTCTTCGTTCAGTTTCTTAAGCAAATCCATGATCATTTTTCCCTGGCTTGAATGCAGGCTGCCGGTAGGTTCGTCCGCCAGAATCAATTTTGGTTTGCCGATTACCGCGCGCGCCACAGCCACAAGCTGTTGCTGGCCGCCGGAAAGCTGATTTGGGAACAGCGATTTTTTACCGACGATCTGGAAACGGTCCAGGATGTCCGCCACCATTCCTTCGCGCTCCGTCTTTTTGATATCCCGATAGGAAAGTGGTAAATCGAGATTTTCGGCCACGGTAAGGTTGTCGAGCAAATGATATTGCTGGAACACGAAACCGATATATTTCTTGTGCAGCTCAACGCGGCGGCGATTGTCCAGCTTATGCACAGCGTTATCGAGCAGGTGGTACTCGCCCTTCCACGCGCCATCGAGCATTCCAACGATTCCCATCAACGTGGACTTTCCCGCGCCCGAGGGGCCCATGATGGTGATGAAATCACCGTCGGCGATGTCCAGATTGATGCGGCGTAGCACCCATGTTTTCCCCGCGCCGGATTCGTAAACTTTTTCAACGTCTCTAAGTTTGATCACTAGTTCTCACTCCTTGTGAGGTCAATGCAATGATTAGTCTCTCGGTCCATGCAATCCCCGGTGCAAAATGTTTATTCATGGCGTAAAGCTCCGATCGGATCCACACGCATGGCTCGCCGCGCCGGAACATATGCCGCAAGTCCCGCGGCCAAAGTCACAACACACAACACCACGACGAACGTAACCGGATCCGTTGCACTAATTCCGAACAGCAGGCTGCTCATTCCGCGTCTGGCCAGTATCGAAACCAGGGCACCCACAGCAGCACCGAAAACTGCCAGCCGTAGTCCGTGCCCGACTACCAGACGCAAAACGTCTTTTGTTTGCGCTCCCAGCGCGATGCGAATTCCAATCTCGCGTATGCGCTGATTAACGCTGTAAGAGAGCACGCCATAAATTCCAATTGCTGCCAGCAGCATGCCCAGGGCACCGAGCACACTTGCCAGAGTCGCCGCGATTCGATTTGCGAAGAGCGATACATGCAGCAGGCCATCCAGGTCGTCGGTCTCAATCGGTTGCACCGTGGGATCCAGCGACTTTGCCGCGGCGCGTACGTCGCTGATTACGGCTGCGGTGGGGATCGCGGCGCGCACCAGAATGTTGGCTTCTGCTCCGTTCGCTTGTAATTGGGGCAAGTAGATGAAGGATCGAGGATCTTCGTTCATGCGGTGATACTTGATGTCATGAGCGACGCCCACCACGGTGCGCCACTCGTCCCAAATGTAAACCTGGCGGCCCACCGCGTTGGAACCCGGCCAGAAACGATTGGCCATAGTCTGATTCACGATTACAACTTTTGGAGCATCCGTGCGATCCTGCTCCGCGAAATCACGTCCATTTAAGAGTGGGATTTGCAAGGCGTGGAAATAATCTGAACCGATTACATTGAAATCGATACCCATGTCTTCATTAGGATCAGGTGTGTAGCCCTGAATCTTCACGCTTGAATAGCCGCGTCCCGTAAACCAAAGCGGCACAAACCGTTCTGAGCTAACGGACTGCACTCCCGGATATGCGCGAATTCGTTCGATCAAATGGTCAAAATAAAGGGCACCTTGCGGACCGGTATAGTCCGTAGCCCGCAGATCAAAGGCGGCGACGGTGACATGATTCGAATTGAATCCGGGACCTTTGCTTTCCGCGTTGTGCAAACTTCGAAGCAGAAGTCCAGCGCCCATTAGGAGAACCGTCGCAAGCACCATTTCTGATACGACCAGAAGATCGCGCAGGCGATAAGTTCCGCTTCCAGCGCCGGATGCGCGACTTCCTTCTTTGAGCGACTGGTTTAATTCCGTGCGCGAGCCGCGCCAAGCTGGAGCCAGCCCGAACACAATGCCAGTTCCAAGGGACAGAATCACGGTAAACGCCAGCACGGCGCGATCGACGCCGAGAGGAAGACCGACCGGCAGATGCATCGGCGGCAGGAAAAATGTAAGGAGATTCGTTCCCCACAGCGCGAGCAGCACGCCACCGATTCCGCCTGCGGTAGCAAGCAACAAACTCTCAATGAGCAATTGCCGCATCAAACGTTTGCGGCTGGCTCCCAGCGCGGCGCGTATAGCAATTTCTCTTTCGCGAGAAGTCGCCCGGGCGAGCAACAAGTTCGCCACATTTACGCAGCCGATCAGCAGCACAAGCAAAGCAACGACCATCAGGAATCCCAGTACGCTGCGGAGGAAATCCTGCACGCCGTAGTGTGCTCCCCATACCGGCGTTAGGAAAACTCCCACACCCTTTTCCGCATTTGGATATTCCTTCTGGAAATCGGCGGCCAGTGTGGCCATTTCCGCGTTAGCCTGCGTCATGGTTACGCCGGGCTTTAGCCGGCCCATGATGTGCACGAATGTAGGCCAGCGTTCTTCAAGATCCTCGCCAGGCAAAATCTGCGGCTGCATCATCATGGGAACAAAATATTCGGCATTGATTCCAACGATCGTGCCGTAGAAATTCTGAGGAGCTACGCCGATAACCGTAAACGGATGGCCATTGAGGTGAATTGTGCGGCCCAGCACCTTAGGGTCGGAACCAAAACGCCGCGCCCACAATCCATGGCCGAGCACTATGTAAGGATCGGAATTCAAACCCTGGTTCGGAATCGGATGAAACGTGCGGCCCATGGCCGCTTGAACGCCGAGCGCGTCAAAATAATTTTCCGTCGCAATGATTCCCCAAACACGTTCCGGTGGAGCGTCATTGCGCAGGCTCATGTCCACGCCCGCCATTTCAAATCCAATCATGCTGGAAAAAACATCGTTGCGGTCTCGATAATCTTTGTAGTCCGGGTAAGAGCTGGTGTGATATTCGCCGCTGGGCATCACGCTCTCGACGGCAATGAATTGATCCGCATGAGCAATTCCCGGCAACGGGTTCAGCAGAACCGTGCGAATCCAACTGAAAACAGTGGCATTCCCACCGATACCGAGAGCGAGTGTGAGCACTGCGACCGCTGCAAACCCTGGCGCCTTTGCCAACATTCGCAATCCGTAGCGCATATCTTGAAGCAAATTATCCATTCCGGGGTCTCCGTCCAAATTTACCCAGCGCCACCTGCCTACTGCACTGCAATCGCAATCAAAGTTGCATCATCGTGCCAGTTGCCGCCGCAGAATGTTCCGACGGTGGCGAGAACGGTCTTCTGGAGTTGTTCCGCGCTCGCTTGGCAATTGTCCCGCAGCAACTGAATCAAGCGGGCGTCTCCAAATTCTTCGCCTTCCGGAAGGCTGGCTTCCGCCATGCCGTCGGTAAAGAGAAGCACACGATCCCCCGGCTGAAGTGTGCAAGAGCCCGCAGCAAAATGTTGGGTTTGGAAGATTCCCAGGACGCTTCCGCCATCATCGAGGCGATCGTGCGTGCCGTCGCGATGCACAACGATGGGAGCATTGTGTCCGGCATTGGAGTAGCGGAGTTGCCGGGATGCTCCGTCAAGTTGAGCGTAGAAGAATGTGATAAAGCGATCGCTCGCGATGTTGCGACAAATCAACGTGTTCAAGCGCTCGCACAAAATTTCAGGAGACATGGCTGGCGAAGCAAGACCGCGCACCGCGGCCTGCAAATTGGACATCAGCAGCGCTGCAGGCATCCCCTTTCCAGCAACATCGGCAATGCACAGGCCAAGCGTATCTTCTCCAAATGCCAAGACGTCGTAATAATCCCCGCCCACAACGCGCGCCGGCTGCCAAGCGCCTGCAATTTCATACCCTGGAATTTGTGGAATCTCTTTGGGCAAGAATCCAAGCTGAATGGCGCGAGCCTCTTCGATTTCGCGGCCTTGGCGCTGGAGCTGTGAGGCGATTTCGTTTTGAGAGCGATTATTTTCGATGGCGCTACGACGGGCATTGCGGCGTTCGCGACCTACGTTAATTTGCTTTTGAAGGACTTCCAGAAGGCGCGTATTGACCCAGGGCTTTTCCACAAAATCGCCAACACCGCGCTGCATGGCTTCTACGGCTAGTCCCACCGTGGCCCAGCCGGTCATGACGACGATGGGCGGCGCGTCCCCGGAGTCTTTCAGTTGAGTGAGGATATCTAGGCCTTCGCGGCCCGAGGTGGTATCGCGAGCATAATTCAGATCCATCAAAATCAGGTCAAATTCGGATCGCCCGAGCGCCTCAAGCAAGCCTGCCGGGGAAGTCACGGCTTCGGTCACATAGCCATGACCTTTTAATAGTAAACGCAGTGCCTCCAAGACGTCTGGCTGGTCATCCGCAATGATTATCCGCGCCTGAGTTGGTCCGGCTTGACTCATCAGTTCAACCGCCATGGTATTCATCTCGGTAGGCTCGCTTACGCCCTTTTAGCGAGAACGTCATGAGGAGCCTCCCATATATGGGCAGTTCCGATTCCAGCAGAACGTGCCTGTAAATGCCTTAGCAAGAATACGTTGCGGTAATTATACGCACAACCCGCGGTTGGACATGACCAGTTACGGGAATGTTCGTCGCAATTCCGGACAGTCGCTTGCGGCTAGCCTACTCGTATCGTAAAGCCACCATGGGATCTACACGCATCGCCCGACGAGCGGGGATGTAGCAAGCCGCCAGAGCCACGGTGAGGAGTATCGCCGAAACCCCAAAGTAGGTGACCGGATCCATAGGGCTGATGGCAAGAAAGTCGCCAATCAAGCGCGCCGTTCCTAGCGCCATTGCGATTCCTAAAGTCAGACCGATTGCGATGATAAATAATCCTTGGCTGAAGATCAGTTTCAGAATATCGATCCGTTGCGCGCCCAACGCCATGCGAAGACCGATCTCGTGCGTTTTCTGGCTGGAGGCATAGGAAATTACGCCGTAAACTCCGACCACCGCGAGGACCAGTCCCAGAATACCCAGCAGCGCTGCCAGCACCGCGCCAAGCTGATAGAAAAGCAAACCATTCAAGGTATTCAGGGCCTGGCTCATCGTGTTCACGTCGAACACCGGCAAGTCTGGCGCAAGTGTTCCAACCACGCGTTCAATCCCAGGCGTCATGGCGTCTGGAGCACCTAATGTGCGTACCTGCAAAGTCTGGAATGACTGCCCGACATATTGTTGAAAGAATGGGAGGAAAAAATAGGGTTTCACGGGACCACGCAGTCCCTCAAATCTGGCATCTTTTACTACACCGACGACTTGTATCCAGTGTTTCTGGTCGGCTCCCATCTTGAATTGACGTCCGATGGGATCGGCGTTCGGCCAAAACTGCTTGGACATGGCTTCATTTATAATGCCGACATACTGTGTCTTCTCGTCGTCCGTGGATTTGAATGTGCGGCCGCTCACCAGGGGAATTTCCAAATTCGCAAAATAGTCCTCGGAAATTAAAGCGTATTGAATCTGCGGCACGGCCTGGTCAGGCGGTGGCTGATAACCCTCAACAGTCAGGGTATCAGCTGAATTGATGTAGCCCAGCGGAACTGAGCTTGCAATGCTGGCGGACTGCACACCCGGGAGTGCGCGGACGCGATCGATCAGATTTTTGTAGAATTCCCGGTACTGCACATCGTTGTAACCAATCTCGTTAGGATCCATGCTCATATTCAGTAAATGGCTCGGATTGAAACCCAAACTCGTCTGCTGCGCTTTGCCCAGGCTACGAGTAAAGAGTCCGGCGATGATCAGCAGCATCAGCGAGCCTGCCACCTGCGCCACCACCAGTGTGCTGCGCAAACGATTCTTACCTCCTACCAGGCCCCGTCCGCCCGCGTGCAAAATAGCGCTTAGGTTTCCGCGCGACGCGCGAATGGCCGGAACCAGTCCGACGACAATTCCGGTTAGCATCGCGAACAAGAAGGCATACGCAAAAACGCGCCAGTCAAAATGGAAATCAAAGTGCACCGGCAAATCTGTTTGCAAATGGATTGAACTGAGCGCCGAACTACCCCATTTGCCAAGAAGAATTCCTACCACCCCACCCGCAAGCGCTAGCAGAATACTTTCCGTAAGCAGTTGCCGTATTAAGCGAGCGCGTGCCGCGCCCAGCGCCGCTCGAATCGCCATTTCACGTTCGCGGATCGTCGCGCGAACCAGCAAAATATTGGCGACGTTGACGCATGCCAACAGCAATACCAGCGCCGCCAAGCCCAAAAAGAGACTGGAGACAACCAGGACGGTATTGTTGGGATCAGGATTCGGCCGCGCGCGTAACTCTGGATAGGCTCTCACACCTAAATCCTTGTCCACATCCGGATATTGTTGCGAGAGACGCTGAGCCACAACAGCCAGCGAGGCATTCGCTTTCTGAAAGTCGGATGTCGACGCCAGACGCCCCAGCACGATGAGTACACGGCTTCCGCGATTGGTCATGAAATCGCGGGGATAACCTCCCATCGGTGCCAAACCAATCGGCATGTATCCCTGAACGGAAATCAGCGAATTGACTCCATAAAAACCCTCAGGCGCCACGCCGACGATCGTGATCGGATGGCCGTCCACCGAAACTTTCTTGCCTACAATCGCGGCATCGCCTCCAAAGTGCGTCTTCCAATACGAATAGCTGAGCACCATTACCGGATCGGCTCCGAGAGTTTCGCCCTCCGACGGCAAAATGAATCGGCCGAGTGCCGGTTTTAATCCCAATGTCGTGAAAAAATTGCCGGAGACGTACGACGTCATGATGCGTTCTGGTTTCGCTCCCGCAGAGCTGAGGCCGTCCAAACCGATTATGTATCCCGCTAATCCCGAGAACGTTTCCGAAGTTTGGCTTTGAATATCGCGGTAGTCGGGAAAAGAAAGGGCTGGTTGCACCGGTCCGTTTTTCTGCTGCGCGGCAAGGACCGCGATCCGTCCAGGGTCCTGCACTGGCAGCGGCCGTAGCAGCAGGGAATCAACCATACTGAAAATGGCCGTGTTCGCTCCGATACCCAAGCCCAGCGTGATGACGGCAACGATCAGAAAGCCGGGATTTTTCATCAACATCCGAGCGCCGTAACGAATATCCTGCATCAGTGTTTCCATGTCTCACTCCTTCTAGCTTGGGACCGGCGCTCTCGGGCCATTCCTACCGCTGCCTTGGTCTACCCTTTAGTACGTGTTTTCCTTAAAGGATGTTTCAGCATTGCTGAAATCCGTTGGGTAGCTTTACTCGTGGCGCAGGGCAACCATTGGATCCACAGCGGAAGCTCTCCGCGCGGGAAGCCATCCAGCCAGGAATGCAACGGCTGAAAGCATTATCGCCGCGGTTAAAAACACCAACGGGTTGCTCGCTTTCACTCCGAATAGCTGGGACTCGATTAATTTGCCGATTGCGAAGGCCGCCACGAGTCCTATGCCGAGACCTGTCGCGGATATACGAACGTTTTCGCGCAGCACGAGCCACGCAACATTCTGTTGCGTCGCGCCCAGCGCCATGCGTATTCCGATCTCGCGAGTTCGCCGCGAAACCATATACGCCATTACGCCGTAAAGTCCGATGGCAGCCAGCAATGCCGCCAGGACGCCCAGGCAAAGCGAGAAAAAGGTGAGCAGCCGCTCGGAAAAAGCGATTTCGTCCAATTCCTGGTCCAAGGTTTTCAAATCGAATACCGGCAGGTTTGCATCCGCGTTCTGTACTGTTTTGCGCAGTGTAGATGCCATTGCCGTCGGTTCAACATTTGTGCGCACATAAAACGTTGCATTCCCCTGGTGTGTGTCTTGCGCGTAAGGAATATAGACAAGCGGCCGGATTTCTTGCCGCAGGTCGGTATTTTTGCTGTCTTTCACCAAGCCGACTATTTCGATGTTCGGGTGCACATCATTGCCAGACCCAAACGCGAAACGGCGACCGATCGGATTCTGGCCGTGAAAATACATCTGTACTGTTCTTTCGCTCACAACAGCTACTTTGGGGGAGGAGGAAACATCGCGATTGTCGAATTCGCGTCCAGCGAGCAGTGGAATTCCTAAAGTCGAAAAGAAATTTGGCCCCACCCAGTTTTGCTGGACGTCCGTGTTAGTGTCCTCCGTCATCGGAAATCCTTCGGGAGTAATATTTGCGTAAGCGTCGCTGTTCGCAAGCAATGCTATTTCCGAGGCGCTCACGGAACGAACGCCGGGCAATGCGCCAATGTTTTCTCGCAGCCGATCGACGAGCGCTACTGTCTGCGCCGGAGTGTAACGATTCAACTCGGGCGACACCGAAAATTGGACGATATGGTCGGTGCGCACTCCAAGATCCTGGCTTTTCAGGTTCATCAGACTGCGCACGAAAAATCCGGCCGAAGCCAGCAGAACTACAGTTAAGGCTACCTGCGAAATCAACAGCAACTTGCGCAATCGCACGTTCGATTTGCCGCCAAAAACATTTGCTCCCTGCTCTCTTAGTGTAGTCTGCAAGTCCGCGCGCGTGGACCGCAGCGCCGGCAAAAAGCCGAACAGAATTCCAGTCAGGACGGAGAGTCCAAATGCGAAAGCCAGCACACGATAGTCGAACTTTCCTTGCAATCCTGACGCTCCGATATTGTCAGGAACCGAACTAACAAGAGTACCAAGTGTCCAGGAGCCCACGACTAACCCGGCAGCGCCGCCCGCCAGCGAAATCAGCAAACTTTCCGTGAGAAGTTGACGGATCAGCCGCCAGCGGCCCGCACCCATGGCCATTCTTACCGCGATTTCCCTTTGCCGGGCTTCACCCCGCGCCACTAAAAGACTGGCGAGGTTCGCGCAAGCGATCAAGAGCACTAATCCCACCATGGAGAGCAAAATCACCAACGGCTTCCCCGAATCGTGCTGTAGGATTGGGCGCCCATGCGAACCCGGATCCAGCAAAATTTTCTTCTCCAGGAATTCCTTCTTTGACTGCGGCGATAATTTCATCGCCGAAGATTCGGACTGCAAGATCGCGCTATATTCCGGCTGAAGCCCGGCTTCTGCCTTCTGGGGGCTGATTCCTAGTTTTAATCTCCCCAGAATCGCAAGCCAATGATCGTTACGATCTGCCAACCCATCCCAGTTCGGCGTCATCTGTGGTTTCATCGTCATGGGAACGAAAACGTCTGGCGTCTGTCCCACTTGCACTCCGAAGAATCCGGGATGCACCACTCCCACCACGGTCATGGAAATCCCGTTCACAACCAATTGCTTGTTCAAAATTCCGGGATCGCGGCCGAAACGGCGTTGCCAGTATCCATAACTCAGCACTACTACCGGATTCGCACCGGGCGCAGTTTCATCTTGCGAATTGAAAACACGTCCGAGCGCCGGGGACACGCCCAGCACTTCAAAATAATTTCCAGTTATAAGTTCAGCGTTGGCGAGTTCTGTTTGCCCTTGACCGGCGACGCTCGCCTGCGTGGCAAATCTTGCCAGCAGGCCAGAAAAGACTTCGTTATGGTCGCGTAAATCTTTGTACATGGGATAAGACCACGCCGCGCCCCGATCACCATCGCTCCAGTTCCTTCCGTGCTGCGGTCCAGGCGAGTGCAACACGACAAGCTCTTCCGGTTTCTGCACCGGCAGAAGCCGCAGTAGAACCTGATCGGTGATCGAAAATATCGCGGCGTTTGCGCCGATGCCCAGAGCCAGCGTCAGTATCGCGACTACCGTGAACCCCGGACTCTTCGTCAACATCCGCACTGCATAACGCAGGTCTTGCAGTAGGGCTCCCATCTTTTCTCTCTTTCTTAGCGCTGCACCGAAAAGCGAGGCTAAGTCGATCCGATATTCCCAATCGCGGCAAAACTTTTCACAGATTTCCGTTTACAGCCAAAGCCTTCCCAAATTCACGATTATTCGTGACGGAGCGCAATGATGGGGTCCACGCGCATGGCGCGCCGGGCCGGAATGTAACAGGCCGCCAGCGCTACTGCGCATAGAACAACGGCCACACCGGCAAACGTCACGGGATCTGTTGCGCTGACTCCAAAAAGCATTTTGACCATCAGGTGGGTCAGCCCGAGCGCGCCGCACACGCCGATAGCCACTCCGACGATCGCCATCTTCATTCCCTCGCCTAACATCAAGCGCAATACATCCCGGCGTTGCGCGCCCAACGCCAAACGAATGCCAATTTCATGCGTACGCTGCCCGACCACATAGGAAATCACGCCATAAATTCCGATACTGGACAGAAGCAGCGCGATACCCGCAAAAATGCTGAGCAGAACCATCGAGAATCGTCTGGCAGCCAGCGATTCCCCGATGATTGCGTCCATCGTTCTGGTTTCAAACATCACGTTTTGACTATTCAACTTCGCGATAGCGTCGCGCACTGCTCCGACAAGTGCGGCCGGCGATCCACTGGAACGCAGCACAACTTGCGCCTGAGGACTCCCGCTCCAGAATTTATCTGGGACTTGCATTAGAGGCATGTAAGTTTCAGCCTGGATCTTTTGTTTATCGGCCTCGGAATCCAAACCCCAGTGCTTTACGTGTCTCACCACGCCCACAATCTCGGGCGCGGTATCGAGAATAGCGATGTGAATTCTCTTGCCGATAGGATCCTCACCAGGGAAATATTTCCGAGCGAAGTCTTCATCGACCACGATAACGGGGGAAGAATGCTCGTTATCATTCACGCTGAAAAAACGGCCTCGGTCTAGACGAATTCCCATCGCGTCCAGATACTCCGGTTCGACCAAATAAAACAAGGTTGGGTCCATCTCAGCTTGGTTGGTAGGTTTCGGCTTGCCATCGGGCCAGAATGGCATCTCGTCATCACCGGTCATAGGAAGCGCTCCGCCAGTGGAAGATTCAGCCTGGACTCCGGGGATTTCTAGCAGTTTCTCGTCAAGTTGACGCAGAGCGGACCGGCTTGTTGATGCATTTGCACCCAATGCCGGTGAAAGCGAAACGTCAAATACCAAAATGTTATGTGGGTTGAAGCCTGGATCCACGCTCCAGAGCGCAGCGAGACTTCGAATCATCAGACCTGCGCCGGTTAGGAGCACGAGCGCCATGGCCATCTCGACTACCACAAATACTCCCAGCGCACGATGTTTCGCGCCACTAGCGCCGCGTCCGCTTTCTTTCAGCGTATCTTGAAGGTTGGGCCGCGACGTCTTCAGTGCCGGCGCCAATCCAAAAACGATACCCGCCATAATGGATACTGCCAGCGTGAACATTAAAACGTGCGCGTCTAAGCGGACTTCTTCCGCTCGCGGCAACGTATTAGGCAGCACACGAATCGCCGCCTGCGTTCCCCACGCAGCCAAACAAGCG
This sequence comes from uncultured Acidobacteriota bacterium, assembly GCA_963838475.1. Classification (GTDB taxonomy): domain Bacteria; phylum Acidobacteriota; class Terriglobia; order Acidiferrales; family UBA7541; genus Palsa-295. The sequence continues at coordinate 332,690 of CAWIRJ010000001.1, read as the reverse complement.
CCGATTCCACCGCCCGCCAGCCCTATCAGAATACTTTCGGTGAGCAGTTGCCGGATCACCCGTCCCTGGCTCGCGCCCAGCGCGGCGCGAATGGCGAATTCGCGCGCTCGGCCAGTCGAGCGAGCCAGCTGAACGTTTGCAACATTCACGCAAGCAATCAGCAAAACAAATCCGACAGCTCCCAGCAGTACCCACAGGAACAGTTGAACGTCGCGAACCATATCTTGTTTCAGAGGCACGATCGTCACACCTGCGTTCTTATCTTCATTGGGATAAGCCGCGGCAAGATTTCGTGCAATCTGATCCATGTCCGCTCGTGCCGCTGCCAGAGAGACTCCAGGTTTCAACCGGCCGATCGCATCCATGCCTTCATGAACGCCGCGGTCTTCAAATAAAGGATCAGCGAACTGTCCCAGCGGGATATAGACGTCTTTGGCCGTATCGAAATTATTAACCTGGAGATGAAAGTTTGCAGGGATCACGCCGATCACGGTGTAATCACTGCCGTTCATGGTCATGCGCCTGCCAACAATGTCCGGCGCTGAACCAAACTTGCGCTGCCACAAACCGTAACTGATTAGAGTGACCGGAGCGGCTGTACGGCGATCGTCGTCCGAACTAAACAAGCGACCCAGTAGGGGTTTCACTCCCAGAATCGGAAAAAACTCAGCAGAAACCATGCCGACTCGAACGCGCTCTGTCTCTCCGCTTCCCGTAACACTGAAGTCGTCACTTCGATAGCCCGCGATTTCCGAAAAAGTGGAATTGCTGCGCTGCCAATCTTTGAAATTCGGGTAGGAGATGGACGATTTTTCAAATGCCAGGCTGTTCTCGTAGAGAATCACGAGTTGGCTCGGCTGCGGGTAGGGCAGCGGATTTAGAATCACGCCATTCACCACCGAAAACAGAGCCGTGTTCGCACCGATGCCCAAAGCCAACGTAAGCACGGCAATCAGCGTGTAGCCGGGATTCTTCGCCAGCATGCGAATCCCGTAGCGAATGTCTTGAAGTAATGCCCCCATGTTCCCTCCTTCTACTCGTAACGCAGCGCGACCATGGGATCCACACGCATCGCTCTTCGCGCTGGAATGTAGCAAGCCAGCAGCACCACCGCGAAAAGCATCACTACCACCGCGGCAAACGACGCGGGATCCGTCGAGCTCACGCCGAAAAGAAGGCTGGAAAGAAACCGCGTCAAGCCAAGTGCGGCAACCAAGCCGACTCCGACGCCGAGTAGCGCGAGTCGCATTCCCTGGCCCACGACTAAACGCATCATGTCGCCAGGCTGCGCGCCCAATGCCATTCGTATGCCAATCTCATGCGTGCGTTGCGATACGGTGTAGGAAATCACGCCGTATAGGCCCACGGCTGTCAAAACCATCGCGAGCCCTGCAAAAATTGCCAGAAGGAAAGTATTGAAACGCGGTACGGCGATGGTCCCATCCAAATACTGCTCGACCGTTTTGTGCGCATACGTCGGCAAGTCTTTATCAAGCGCCTGCACGGCGGACGCAATTGGTTTCGCCAAACCCTCAGGATCTTTCGAAGAACGCACCACGATCGTTATTGAGCCAAATTGAAGTTGTCCGTAGGGAATGTAGGATTCCGGGCTGAACTCGGCGGTCAGATCTTCAAACTTTACGTTACCCACCACGCCGACAATTTCGCGCATGGGCGCCGTTCCCGGGCCGGAGTTGGAAATGCCGGCCTGTATGTGCTTTCCAACAGGATCCTCGCCGGGGAAGAATTGTTGCGCAAATGCCTGGTTCACAATGATGACAGGAGTAGTACTCGCTTCGTCGCGATCTGTGAATTCTCTCCCTCGCAGCAAAGGAATTCGCATGGTGGTGAAATAATTGGGTGTGACGCAACGAACGGAAGTATGCGCCTCGTCGCTCTTTGCTACCGGCCGACCCTGAATCTGGAAACTCGTGCGGATCTCGTCTCCGCTCATAGGCAACGGGAACACCGCGGCGGCTGACTGCACGCCCGGTATCGCTTGCAATTGTGGAATCAGCTCGCGAAAGAATTCAGCTTTCTTCGGATCGGAATATTTTGCGTCCGGAAGATCCAGGCTTGCGGTCATCACGTTATGTGGATCGAATCCTGGATTCACGTCTTGGAGCCTAATTAGGCTGCGAATCAGCAGTCCCGCGCTGACCAGCAAAATTAGAGCCAGCGCCATTTCCACAATCACCAGCGAGCTGCGCAAGCCGTGACGGTTACGTCCCGCCGTCATGCTGAGCGATCCTTCCTTCAGCGCTTCAACGATGTTGGAATGCGTTGACTGCATTGCCGGCGCCAGACCGAACAAAATTCCGGTTAGCAGCGACAGGCCCGCTGTGAACGCGAGCGCCCAACCGTCGATATGAATTTCGCCGAAGCGTGGAAGATTCTCCGGGCTCAAGCGCACCAGAACGTCGCTGCCCCAAAACGCGAACGCTGCCCCGAAAACGCCCGCCACAATTGCGAGCAACAAGCTTTCTGTCAGCAGCTGCCGCACCACGCGAATTCGTCCGGCGCCCATCGCGGTACGAATGGCGATCTCGCGTCCACGTGTGGTGGCGCGTGCCAGCAAAAGATTTGCTACGTTCACGCAGGCGATTAGCAACACCAATCCCACTGCAATCATCATCACCAGCAAAGCCGGACGGATGGAACCAGTCAAACGATCCTGTTCCGAGGTCAGGTGGACGGACATATATTTGTTGCTGTCGGGATATTGCTTGCTCAGCGAACTGGCGATCACGTCCATGGCTGCTTGCGCTTGCGCCAGCGTGACGCCGGGTTTCAATCTCGCGATGCAGGTCAGGAAATGCGCGCCCCGATGTTGCACCATGGGCGGCGAGTTGTCGGTAGTCTCATTCAGCGGCGAAAGCGTTGACCAAATCGCTTCCGGCTCGCGCTGCAGCGGATAGCGAAAAGTCGCCGGCATCACGCCAACCACGGTGTATCCATTATTGTCCAGTGTAATGGTGCGGCCGATAATTCCGGGATCGCCGCCAAATTGCTGCTTCCACAAGCGGTCGCTGATGACAACTACATGATGATTCGGTCCATCCTCGCCGGGCTGAAAGGTTCGTCCCAGCTCCGGCGAAACACCCAGCAAATCGAATGTGTCCTCCGAGACGCTGGCTCCTTCCAAATGCGCGGGATTTACCTGGCCCGTCAGAGTAAAGGTGGCTCCCGTGTATGCAGCCATTTTTTCGAACACCTGATTCTGCGAGCGCCAGTCCAAAAAATCAGGATACGAAGTGGAACCATTCGAGGAATGCATCCGCGAATTGGCGGTCGCAACGCTTACGAGACGGCCAGAATCGCGGAACGGCAGCGGACGAAGCAGTTCCGCGTTGACCACGGAAAAAATAGCTGTATTTGCTCCAATCCCGAGAGCCAGTGTTAGCACTGCGATAAACGCGAAGCCCGGATTTTTCGCCAGCATGCGGATTCCGTAGCGCATATCCTGCATCAGTGTGCCCATTTTTCTCCTCGTTACTCGTACCGCAGCGCAATCATGGGATCCACGCGCATTGCCCGGCGCGCCGGCAGAAATCCAGCTAATGCGGCTATCGCTGCCAGCATCATCGTGGAAACTACAATCGCCACAGGATCCACAAGGCCCAAGCCGAACAGCATGCTTTTCAGCAAACGCGTTCCTGCGAACGCCACCGGTAACCCCGCAGCTACTCCGATCAGCACGAGCAGCAACGTCTCGCGCAGAACCAGCCAGAGGACTCCGCCCGGCTGCGCGCCCAGCGCCATGCGAATTCCGATGTCGCGCGTGCGCCGTGCCACGGTGTAAGTCATGATGCCGTAAAGCCCGATGCTGGCTAGCAGCATAGCCAGAAAACCAAACACGCCAGCCAACCGGGCGACGAACCGGTCGGTGTGCAGTGAATCGTCGACCAAGCCTGGCATCGTTTTTATTTCGATGGGCTGAATCGCGGAGTTCGTTTCCCGCACGATTTTGCGCAACGAAGCGCTCACGCTTGCGGGATCCGCCTGCGTGCGGATCTCAAAGAAAGCGTAAGAATGTTCCCACATGGGATTGAAATACGGCGCGTAAATTCGTGTGGGAGTCTTCTCTCGGAGGCTGTTGTATTTTGCATCGGCCACTATGCCCACAATTTCCATCTCTTGTGGATTTCCTGGATAGACGTCGCGTACTTTCTTGCCGATCGGATTCGTGCTTCCAAAAAAGTGCCGGGCGAATTCCTGATTGATGACTGCGGCCCGCGGGCCGCTGCCGCTGTCTTGCGGACCGATCTCTCGGCCGATCAGGATCGGAATCCCGACTGTGGAGAAGTATCCTGGGCCGATATGATCCATTCGCGAATTTGGTTTCTCGCCGGTTTTCGGTATGTAATCTTCCACGGAGATCGGATCCCCCGATTCCGAATCGCTGAACAATCCATTGCTGGAGAGGGTCGCCGCGCGCACGCCGGGGAGGTTTGAGAATTTTTCCAGCAATTCCTGTTGGAATCGAAGATTCGCAGCGCCTTTATAACCGGCCGGCCTGCCATCAATCTGGAACAAAAGGAGGTTCTCGCGTTGGTACCCTAAGTTCACTTCGCTAAGTTTCGAGAGGCTGTGCACAAACAATCCGGCAGCGACCAACAGGATGAGCGAAATTGCCACCTGTGCGATCACCAGCACCTTGGCCGCGGGCAGACGGCGGTTTCCTGACTCACCGGCTTCTCCTCCTGCGCTGGATTTCAAGATAGGTGACAGATCGACCCGAGTCACTCGCAGCGCTGGGATCAACCCGAAAAGTATCGCGCTCAGAATAGTTACGAAGAGTGCGAAACCGAGCATTCGCGCGTCAGGCCGCAGGTCGATCTGGATGAGCTCATGCCCTCGCGACATGCGCGAGACCATCTGCAGAAGAAGCGTGTCGGCCCATTGCGCCAGCAGAATGCCGGCGACCGCTCCCGCCAGCGCCAGTAAGAGACTTTCCGACATGAGCTGCCGAATCAGGCGACGCCTTCCCGCGCCGATTGCGAGTCTCACGGCAAATTCCTTCTTTCTGGCGGAGCCTCGCGCCAGCAGCAAGTTCGCAACGTTGGCGCAAGCGATCAGCAATACGAACCCCACCAACGCCATTAAAACCTTAAGCGAGTCTCCATACTCTCCTCTCAGTGTGGAAGAACCGCGTGCGCCAGCTTGCAGATTGATGCGCTGGTCCATCAATCCCTTGCGCTCTTCAGCACTCAACCGGGATCCAAGCTCGGATTCAAGCAGCCGAGTGAATGTCACATTGATGCTGGCTTTCGCTTTTTCTAGCGTAGCTTCGGGCTTCCGTCGTGCAATCACCTGCAGCCACATGTATTGGTTCAAGCCGTCCTGGGATGCGCTCAAAAGATCGCGGCCCGGGTAGATGGCCTCTTGCATCGTAATCGGAACCCAAACGTCCGGGACCTCCCCCACGGTTTCGCCGGAGAATCCAGCAGAGGTAACTCCGATGATTTCAAATGAGGTCTGATGAATCTGAATCGTTTTACCGATGATCGAAGGGTCGAGATTGAAGCGCTGCTTCCAGAACTCGTAGCTCGCCACCACAAACGGCGCGTCTCCCGGGGCTCGATCCATTTCCGGCGTAAACATGCGGCCGACGGCAGGCTTCGCTTCGAGCGTGGAAAAATAATCTCCGCTGACCAATCGGGTGCGAACAGTTTCTTCCGTGCTTGCGTCGCCGCTGGATGAACGACCGAAAGTTACTGGCGTTTTAGCGATTTGACTGTCGGAAGCAAAAATCGAGGAAAAAACCTCATTGTGGTCGCGGAGATATTGGAATTCCGAATAGGCTAGCAGCGTGCGATCTCCGCCTTCACTTCCGAAAGACGAACCATGGGAGTCCGGATCCGTCAGCAGCACGAGCTGTTCGGGATGTGCGACAGGAAGCGTCCGGAGCAGAACGGAATCGAGCACGCTGAATATGGCGGTGTTCGCACCGATGCCGAGCGCCAACGTGAGTACAGCGATAATCGTGAATCCTGGATTCTTCACCAACATCCGGATGCCGTAGCGAATGTCTTGTAGAAAAGCCCCCATTTTCGCCTCCGGAAGTTCCACGCCAATCAGCAGCTCGAAGTTTGCTAGATTTTTTTGAACACACCCGTACAGCAGCAGCCGAATGCTTTTCTCGCCTGCGGCATTCAATAAGGGTTTTCGATTTTTGCGAACCCGGCTAAACCGACGCGGTGTGTGTGCCGACAGTTTCCTCGACAATGCGGCCGTCGAAAAGATGGATGGTACGGTCCGCAACGCTTGCGTAACGCGGATCGTGCGTGACCATGCAGATCGTTGCGCCTTCGCGATGCAGTTGCCGCAGCAAATCCACCACCGCTTCGCTGTTCTTGGAGTCCAAGTTACCAGTCGGCTCGTCCGCCAGCAGGATCGATGGTGAACCGACCAGCGCTCGCGCCACGGCCACGCGCTGCTGTTGGCCGCCTGAAAGCTGGGAAGGATAGTGCTTCATGCGATGAGCCATTCCCACCCGCTCGAGCACCTCCTGGACGCGCTTCTTGCGCTCTGCCGAAGCCATGCTCCGATAGGTGAGCGGCAACTCGACGTTTTCAAAAACCGTCAGGTCGCCGATCAGGTTAAACGCCTGGAAGATAAATCCGATTTCGCGATTGCGAATGCGCGTGCGGTCGGAAAGCGAAAGATTCGCCACCGGCTGCGTGTTGATCCAGTAGTTGCCGTCCGTCGGCGAATCGAGTAAGCCGAGAATGGAAAGCAGCGTGGACTTGCCGCAACCCGAAGGCCCGGCGATGGAAAGGAACTCGCCGTTCTTGATGTCCAAATGCACGCCGCCGAGCGCGTGCGTTTCCACTTCATCGGTGTAAAAAACTTTCGTCACGCCTTCTAGACGAATCATTGATTTCGGCGCTGTATCCATGTTGGCTCCTTCAGCTTTTGCTTACGAATCTCTTACCCAAGTTAGTTACGTTCCCAGAGCCTGAAAATGTTCCGTTCATTATTTCAATTGCACGCGGTCGTAATTGTCCCAGGCCGACATATCCGACAAAATCACTTTGTCGCCGATTTGCAGGCCTTTCACGATCTCCACGGTGTTGACTGACGTGCGCCCCAGTTGCACCTGCACGCGGACAGCCGCTCCGCCGTCATCGACGACCTTGAACAGTCCTACTGTGCTGTTTGCTTCGCCATGCACCGGCCGGCCAACATACAACACATCGGCCAGACGTTCGAGCTCGATGGTGCCTTCGACGCTTAGATCCGGCCGCGCGCCCTGCGGCAACTCGCCATCCAGCGCTACGTCCACCGTGACTGTTCCGTTTACTACCGCTGGATCGATGCGCATCACGTGTCCGGCGATTATGCCGTTGTGAGTATCCACCGAAGCCTTTTGCCCGATGGTAATGTCTTTCGCCTGAGTCTCGGCGATTTTTAGCTGCGCTTTCAAATGCGTGGGTTGGGCAACACGCGCGAGCACTGTTCCCTGGGTGACTTTTTGACCGACTTCCACATCCAGCTCTTGCAGCACTCCATCGATGCCCGGCCGGATTTTCAACTGATCCAACTGCGATTTTTTCAAATTGTACATCGCGCGTTTTTCATCGACGGTCGCCTGTTGTACGGCAATCTGCGACGCGATCGAGTTCGAGAAGGTCTCAACTTCCTTCTGTGCGAGGTCATCCTGCTTGGCGAGTTCGTCGGCCACTACTTGCGATTTCTTGTAAATCAGATCCGATACCAGACCATTCGCGGCGAGCTGCTGATTTGTATCTTTGTCCAGCACAGCAGTGTGATACGCAGAGCTAATCGAAGCGGCCTGTGTGCGCTTGTCCATCAACTGATTCTGCAGCAGCGCTTTGGTCTGCTCCAGATTCGCTTCGGCGCCTTTCATCTGATATTCGGCGTCGAGCGCGGCTTGCTGCAATTCAGGATTGCTCATTTCCAGGATTATGGTGTCGGCCTTGAGCGGAGTGCCGGCTAACAAATTGCGCTGCACGACTTGGCCGTCGGTGGCGGCTGGGATCAGGCGAATTGTTTCGGGAACCAGGGTACCCAGGCCCCGCACCTCGCGCAGCATGGGACCGCGCTTCACGGTGTCAGTCCACACCGTGGCGCTGTCTACCGTAGGCGCCGCAGGCTTCAGCTTCGAAAGCGCGTAGGTTACGAGCGGAATTAGAACGACGGCGGCGGCGATATAAATCGTCCGGCGTATCTTCTTCTTCCGTTTAGCTTCGGGGCGAGCTATGTCCACAGATACCAACCTCGACTATATACATCGCAAATTGAATTCCGGTGCAATGGCAATCGTAAGTACTGTATGGTCTTTTAGTTACGGGGATATTCCAAGTCTGAAAGGAGTCATTTTGCCCGCTCATGGGAATCCTCCATCCCGCTAGCGAACACTCGAACAATACTAAAAGCCGCCAGTTAGTCTAATACCGAATCTTGCTTCGACTAGCTAGAAGCGGACTCGACGCTGGCGCGGATTTCCTGCCAGCGCTTGGGACGCTTCTTGGCGTCCAGAACTTTCTTTCGCAGGCGTATGGATTTCGGCGTGACTTCGACGAATTCGTCATCGGAGATAAATTCGATGGCTTTTTCGAGCGTCAATTCGCGGGGCGGCACCAGGCGAATAGCTTCGTCCGCGCTGGACGAGCGCATGTTGGTCTGCTTCTTCTCTTTGGTGATGTTGACGTTCATGTCGTCTTCACGAGCATTTTCGCCGACGATCATGCCTTCGTACACTTCCAGGCTGGGGCCAACGAACATCTCACCGCGCTCCTGAATGCCCCAGACGGCATAGGCGGTGGAAACTCCGGCGCGGTCGCTCACTAAAGCGCCGGTTAGGCGCGAAGCCATGTCCCCGGCATATTCGGTCCAGCCTTCCAACATGGAGTGAATCAGGCTCGTGCCACGAGTGTCGGTGAGCAGTTGCCCGCGCAAACCGATGAGGCCGCGAGAAGGGATGCGGAATTCCATGCGCACGCGGCCGGAATGGTGGTTCACCATTTTGGCCAGTTCGCCGCGGCGGTGGCCTAGATGTTTCCATCACGATACCAATAAAAGATTCGGGGCAATCAACGATCAGGACTTCCAGAGGCTCCAGGCGTTTTCCATTTTCGGTCTTCACCACGATCTCGGGCTTGCCTACCATCAGCTCGTAACCTTCACGGCGCATGGTTTCAATCAGGATGGCGAGTTGAAGTTCGCCGCGAGCGAGGACGCGGAAAGAATCGGTAGCACCCATGTCTTCGATGCGAAGCGAAACGTTGGTGAGCAGCTCGCGGTCGAGGCGTGCGCGCAGATCGCGCGAGGTGACGTATTGTCCTTCGCGGCCGGCGAATGGCGAGGTGTTCACGGTGAACACCATGGTCAACGTGGGTTCGTCGATTAGGAGCGGCTCAAGCGGCGCTGGATTCAGGAGATCGGTGATGCTTTCGCCGATTTGAATTCCCTCCACGCCAGCGATAGCTACGATGTCTCCCGCCGTAACTTCTTCGGCTTCGTCGCGTTCGAGGCCGCGAAACGTAAATAGTTTGGTGATCTTGGTAGCCTGAATCACGCCGGAAAGTTTTGCGATGCCGACTTCGGTGCCGCGCTTCAGAGTGCCCTGGAAGACGCGGGCGATGGCGAGGCGTCCGAGATATTCACTGTAATCCAGATTGGTGACCTGAATCTGCAGCACCGCGTCGGGATCTCCCGAGGGCGGCGGAGTGGAAGCGACGATGGTTTCAAAGAGCGGCTGGAGATTTGTGGATGCGTCACCGACGGCGCGATGCGCCACTCCGGTCCGCGCGTTGGTGTAAAGCACGGGGAAATCGAGCTGGTCTTCGGTAGCGTCGAGATCGATGAAAAGATCGTAAATTTCGTCGAGGACCTCGGCGGGACGCGCGTCGGCGCGATCAATTTTATTCAGAACGATGATGGGGGGAAGCTTGGCGGCCAGCGCTTTCTGCAGAACGTAACGCGTTTGCGGGAGCGGGCCTTCGCTGGCGTCCACCAGTAGCAGGACGCCGTCCACCATGCGGAGGGCGCGTTCGACTTCGCCTCCGAAATCGCTGTGGCCGGGCGTGTCCACGATATTGATTTTTGTGTCGTGATAAGTGACCGCAGTATTTTTCGCCAGGATGGTGATGCCGCGTTCGCGTTCGAGGTCGTTGGAATCCATCACGCGCTCTACGAGATGGGCGTGCTGGCTGAAGATTCCGCTTTGGCGCAGCATGGCGTCGACAAGGGTGGTCTTGCCGTGGTCAACGTGGGCGATGATGGCGATGTTACGAATATTCTTATTCATATTTGTGCCGGTACGGTTAGACGGACAGAACGGCAATCGCGATCTTGCAACCCGATAAAATTGCGGGGAGACAGAAGCAACGAATGCTCGGTCATTTTAGCACGTGGCGGGGGAATTCGGGACGGTTTTCCGGCGTCGAAGTAGCGCAATTTTGTATGACGGCTGAGTGTGGTTGTGGCCCCGGGTAGAAATTTCCCCGGTGATTGTTTTCTGGAACTTACGTCGCATTCTATATTTTGAGCAGAACCGGGTAGAAATCGTGATTCTTGGCGATCGGTAAGGGGCGATTTAGAGGTCAAATTTTTGGAGGAGAAAGCCGGGTTGGAAAGGCTGACGATTGCGGGATTGCAGATGGTCGAAAGTTCGCGATTAGAACCGGTTGCTTTCGTTTGTTTGCAATGACTTAGCTTGCGTTCTAATAAATTGAGTTCGCGATTAGAAAGTGCAGCGCGGAGGCCTCGCATCTCGTTGCCCGCGCCGGATACGGATAGCCGACGCATCTTCGGTTCGCGATTTGAGATGGGGATTGTGACGGTGTCGATTGCGCGCTCAGGCACGCACGGATTGCCCGCGTCGCCTTTTGGCTCCGGCTGTGGGTCGCAAAATTTTTCAATAATAGTCACGAAAAAACGTAGCACGCGTGTTGGCGAAATTCAAGGACCTGTGTGCTGTGGACGGGCTAGTACTCGGCGAGAATGAGGGCCGTCTTGGCAACGAGTTAAGAGGTGTGAATCGAGACTGATGCTGACGAGTGTTAAGTCAAAACACGATCCTTTTCGGTACGAACCGCAGAAAGGATTCATCACCCCACGAGATTAAGCTATGCCAGGCTGGACACTGGTGCCCTCGCGGGAGGATTTGGCACCAGCCTGAAATTCGAAACGAAAGCTGATTGATCTGTCACGGATCCGCGCGAAGTACCGAACATTTCAGGGTCGCAGTTCTTCGGATCAGCATCGCTACGAACCGTTGAGGCAGCATACCGCCGTATAATGGGGTATGCGGATTCTTATGTTTACGGGCAAGGGCGGCGTGGGGAAGACGAGCCTGGCGGCGGCTACCGGGATGAAGCTGGCCGAGCTGGGGCATCGCACGTTGATTATGAGTATTGATCCGGCGCACAGTCTGGCGGACTGCTTTGACCTGGATAATGACCTGTTTCGCGCGCAGACCTCGGACCCGATGCCGGTGAGCGAGCATCTTTCAATTTTCGAATTGAACATTCAGAAAGAGATCAAACGGCACTGGCAGGAGATTTCGTCGTATGTGAGCGCGGTGCTGCGTACTACGGGAATCAGTGGTGTGGAAGCTGAAGAGCTCGCGATTCTTCCAGGCATGGAAGAACTGAGCGCGATGATGTACATCAACCAGTACCGGCGCGAAAACCGCTACGACGTAATCGTGCTGGACGCGGCGCCCACGGCGGAATCGCTGCGGTTCATCAGCATGCCCACGACGCTGGACTGGTATATGAAGCACATCTTTCCCTTTCAGCGCAATCTGCTGAAAGCGGTGCGGCCGATCGCAAACCGTGTGGCGCCATTCGAACTACCCACGGACAGCTACTTTGTAAATATCCGCGAGCTATTCGATAAATTGGACGGCATCGACGACGTCATGGGGAATCCGCAGGTCACGAGTGTCCGGCTGGTGACGAATCCGGAGAAGATGGTGCTGCGCGAGACGCAGCGCGCGTTTGTTTACTTCTCGCTGCACGGGCTGACGGTGGACTCGATTATTGTGAATCGCGTGCTGCCGGCTGAGGTGCGGGATGTATGGTTCAATGACTGGCATATGTCGCAGGAAAACGTGTTGCGTGAAATCGAAGAATACTTTGCGCCGGTACCGGTGAAGCGGGTGCCGTTGTTTTCACACGAGGTTTTAGGGATACGGCGGCTACGGGAACTTGCCGCCTTGCTGTATCCTGAAGGCGAAGACCCTTCGGCGGTGACGCGAACGGAAAAGCCCTATAGCTTCGAGAAGCATAACGGGACTTATGAAATTCGCGTGCTTCTGCCGTTTGCAACAAAAGGTGAAATTGGGTTATTTAAGAAGGGCGATGAACTGGTAGTGGAGATTGGCACGCTACGGCGCCACATCGGGCTGCCGAGGTCGATGGCGTCACTATCGCCTTCGCGTGCAAAATTGGAGAAAGGGTTACTAACGGTAGAAATGCAGGAGGCACAATGATGGAAGCGCAATCGAGCAATCAACAACAGGCGAACCAGAACACTGCGGGCGCAGGAGCTAGTCACGAGCGGTGTCCTTGCTACGAAGTGATGGACTTCATCAAGACGCGGCTGGGCGTTTCACCGGCGGTACGGCAACACTTGTCGAACTCGCGGGTGGAGTTCCTGAAGGCCATTCGAGAAGTGATCGACGAGAAAATCGAGCACTTGTCGAAAGCCGGGCAGCAAGGTACGAAGATTCCAGTCGAGTAGGATGCGGCCGGCCAATCTCTGGATCGATAGGATAGTGATGTAGCCGACGCTTGGTTGTCCGTCTACGTTTTGCCCGGCTGCACGATTGGCGTGATCTTTTCTTGGGTTTTGGCCCGAGATCCACCGCGGATGAACAGCGTGAAGTAAGTTGCGACGGAATAAAAAACAAAATTGCCAAAATCTACGATAGCGAAGTCTATGTCATGAATCTTGAAGCCGTTGGATAGAGCAGCCGCAAAAGCTCCAGGAGTTGCCATCGCTGAGGCGATCCACTTTAAGACGTTCGCAGCCCCAGATACGGACGGAATTTTCAGCACCAGAGGCAGAAGTAATCCTCCGAAACAACCTGCGAAAAGCGCGTAAATCAAATTTCTAATTTGCTTCATGTTCACGCTCTAAACAGGGCGGTCGGGGTAGATCGCGTTTGGGAAGCGGAAATGGATTAGCAAGGCACAAAGACACAGAACGAGAAATGCGATGATGCTGCCTTCGGGTCCCGCCGAGCCTCCGGTTAGCCAGTTGGGGCCATGATACGAAGTGTTTAGATAATGGCCCACACCAATTAGACCGCTATCAGGCGTGCCGTAGAAAAAAGTCTCGGCCCAATCCCAGGCGGCATGGTAACCGAGAGCGAACCACAGAGTGCCAGTGCGTCGGATCATCAGACAGAAAAGCAAACCAGTCACGACCACCTGCAAGATTCCGAGTACATTTTCTCCCGGGTTCCCGAGGTGCGCGACTCCGAATATTGCGGAGGTAAACAGCGCAGCGGGCCAGAAGCGCAGGCGTCTAGCGAAAGTGAAAAGCCAGTAACCGCGAAAGGCGAGTTCTTCGCTTATAGATACAGCCAAGAAGGCGGCTGCCCACCCCAGGGCATAGCGGAAGAGTGCGCCGCCGGTGAGAGCGACTGAATCAATTTGAAAATGCCCGGTCGCGCGGAGGAGAAGAACAATCGCGGAGAGCATGGCGAAACCCCAAATACAACCTTCCCAGAATCTTCTTCCGAATGTTTGGGAAAGAGGAAGGCCGTAGTCATCGAGCCGGCGTTTCTCCATGCGCGATACGATCCAGGTGGCCAGGACGACGAAAAAAGCCATGATCGCTTTCACGGGCAATTCGGTTTTCACGCTGAAGGTGTCGTTATGCGACTTGAACACATGGTGGAAGGCAACGATACATAACCCAGGGAGAATGATGCCGATTGCGGCCCACAGGATCAGGCGGTTGCGCTCGGGGCGTCCCCAAGGGGCAGGCTGCTCTGAGAGGTTAGGGAGCGGGGCTGACATAACCGTGACGTAGGATACAACGCCTGTCCTCCGGGGCGTTGGAGATGTTCCTGTGCTCGGCGTCCTTGTCGAAATTTGGCGATGGCATCATGATGATTGTGGACGACTACGGGAAAGGCGGGGATCGAATTTATGAGCGAGGTTCGGTACGCGTACTGCGATGGGTTATTAGGGAAGATGCTGTTGGTGGCGGATGAGCGCGGATTGCGGTCGATTAATTTCCCTGCTAGCAGGAGAGCTGAGCAGGTCAAAGCTGAATGGCGTGAGGATAGCCCGAGCTTTACGGAGGCGACGCGGCAGTTGCACGCTTACTTCGCGGGCGAGTTGACTGAATTTCATTTGCCGCTGGCATTGGAAGGGACTGAGTTTCAGTTGCGCGTGTGGGAAAGCCTGCTCGGCATTCCTTACGGGGAAACCGTTTCGTATGGGCAATTGGCGACGCGTCTGGGAAATCCGAAAGCGTCGCGAGCGGTGGGCTTAGCGAACGGGTCCAATCCTATTCCGATTATTGTTCCTTGCCATCGAGTGATCGGGAGCAATGGAAGTTTGGTGGGTTATGGAGGCGGGCTGGAGAATAAGAAGGCGTTGCTCGCATTGGAAAGTCGCCAGCGGTCTCTAATCAAGACTTCGTAGGACAAGATCAAAATAAGGATAGGCGCCCAACACCCCTTTCCGATTCGTTTATGGGGTGCGGTCTGTTTCTTCCGATGAATTGGAGGTCTCGGTGATGCGCTCGCGGAAATATTCTTTCCAGCTTTCGGGAAATGCTGCGACTCGCAAGGCTTTCTGGAGTGAGATGACGTCGGTGGCACTAAATCTTTTCGCGATATAGAGGCGGGTGATTTCGGAGACTGACACGGCGTTGGGGTCGCGCGCGACGAGTTTCATTTCATCACCGGCGCCGACTTCTCCTTCACGGGTTACAGCGAGATAGAAACCAGTACGGGCGCTAGCGAGGAAACGTTTTACCATGTCGTCAGCTTGAAAGCGGATGCCGAGCTTGTAGCACGGAAGGCGAGGCTGGGTGACCACGACTTGCGCGGAGCCGACGGAAAACTGGTCGCCGAGATGGATTGAGTCTTCGGCAAAGCTGTCGATAGTGAAGTTCTCTCCAAAGACAGCCAAGGGCAAATCCTTGCCGGGAAGCTGTGTTTTCCAGAAATCGTAATGAACCAGCGGATAGCAGTAAACGGCCTTGAACTCGCCGCCGTGAACGGTGAGGTCGGCTTGGCGGTCGCCGTCTAGGTTTAATTTTCGAAGGGCGACGCGGCCTGTAACTGGCTCTTTGAAGATGCTCGTAGAGACAGTCATGTTGTGCCAGGTTACTTCACGGGGGAGGCCGGTGTTTAACGAGACTATCTTCGTTGGACTTGTCCTTATACCGATATTGTTCGGATAGTCAAATATGCCGCCAATTGCATGAGTTCGTCTAGTCCTCTCGTAAGGGACTTAGGCTCCCCCCTGGCCCGGCTGGGGCCGCGACGGGGGCCTAGAGTTGTCAGTTGCGAAGCAGAGGCGAAGGGGGCGCGTTGGAGTGTCGCAGAGGCTGTGCTATAAGTAACGGGCTGGTAATCCGAGGAGATAGTGCCATTTATTAATTTTCCCGCGAGGGAAATAAATTGCAAGCTGGTGTATTACGGTCCCGGTCTTGGCGGGAAGACCGCCAACCTGCAGTGGATATACGACCACACCGGAACGAATCAAAAGGGAAAGATGGTTTCGCTGGCGACCGAAACGGATCGCACGCTTTTCTTCGATTTCCTTCCGCTGGATTTGGGGACGGTACGCGGATTTCGCACGCGTTTTCACCTTTACACCGTTCCTGGCCAGGTTTTTTATGAGGCGAGCAGGCGGTTAATTTTGAAAGGCGCGGACGGAGTGGTGTTTGTGGCCGATTCGCAGGAAGAGCGGCTGGACGCGAATCTGGAAACGCTGGACAACCTGCGCGAACATCTGAAAGATCACAACCTTAATTTCGATACGATCCCTTACGTGTTGCAACTCAATAAGCGTGACCTGCCGAATATTCTGCCGGTGGAAGAATTGAAGAAACAGCTTTCGGTGAAGGGCGAGCCGACGCTGGAGGCTGTCGCGGTTACTGGGCAAGGCGTGTTTGATACGCTGAAGGAAGTTGCCAAGCTGGTGCTTGCCGAATTGAAGAAAAACGCCTGAAGTATTTTCTTCAGTAAAGATGGAATGTCATCTCGATCAACTGACGCACTGCTACTGGATTTCCGTTCGGATCAACTGCGGGTTTCAATCTCCATTCCTTAACGGTCTCGATGGCTTTACTGTTTAAGCCGCAGGCAAGCCCACGCACGACCGACATGCTGGCTATATTGCCTTGGGAATCGATTACTGCGTTGAGATCGACGGTTCCCTGGACCCTTGCCTTCACCGCCGCATCTGTGTAGTGCGCCGTCGGGCAATAGATGCAGGACGGAACAGAAGCCTTTACGCCGGCCGGCCATTTGGCCGTGGCTAAATCGCTTGTACCAGGAGGTGGGTTCGGATTCGTCCAGCTGTTCTTATCGTTGCTGCGGAGGGATAGCGGAGCACCGTAAGCGGGCTTAGACAGATACGCGCGAAGTTCTGGTGTGAGAGAGAGCGACACCGTGCCGCTGAAAACGGTCTTCCAATCGCGAGGCCGAGTGATCTGTATGGTAAGTGGAACCTTGTCGGAAGTAGTGTCGATGGTTCCCAGAACTACGAAGTCCGCGCCAAGCTGCCTGCAATAGCAGTTGGCCGAGGGCGCCTCCGCGCGCGCTTCTGGGGTGAGTCTGTCTTCTGCTGTCGCGCGAGCGTAGTCGGCGCGGTCCATTACGACAAAGTCTTTCGTAGTCTTCCGCAGTGAGTCCGCAAACTGATCCGCTAGCACTGATCCTAATGCGTTCACCTTTGAATTCATACCGGCGAAATCAATCACGAGAACTTTTGTGTCGTTTGATTTTTTCGATTTGTGTATGGCGGTGGCGGCTCTAGTCGCAAACGCATCCAGATCGGTTTGTTGCTGGGCGCGCGCGGAGGAAGGAACAAGAAGTACCAGAATTACCGAAAAAAGAAAATGCAGCATGATGCTATCCGACGCACACTTCTGAAGGTTTACGGACTGCATGAGACGGCGCTAGGCGTGGGCAACGCCACCGCGGAAGGCGGCTATGGCTTTTGCTTCGTCGGTGAAGGCGGGGATGGAGTTAATCAAGCGCGTGAGTTCGAGGACTTCTTTCACGTGGCCGGTGGGATTGAGGATTTTCAGGCCACCGCCTTGGCGCTCGAGGCTGACGAAGGAGCGCACGAGTGTGCTGATGCCGGAACTATCGATTTGCGCGACGCCGGCGAGATTGACGATAACATCGGACGGGCCGGCATCGGCAAGCTTGCGCAGCTCTACACCGAGAGAATCATTGCTGGAGCCGATGATGATGCGACCTACCAGATCGAGAATGGTCACGTTCCCGGATTTTCGCGACGTGATTTGCAGGCCCATGACAGCCTCCTCGCCGCGCGAGAATGCGCCGCCGCATGAATGAATGCTGAGCGTCAGGATTACCTGAGGCAATAAACTGGGCGCATTATAACCCTAATTCTTTGTGGAGAGAATGAAAGAGCAGACTCCTCCGTGCGCGTTCCGATTTTTGACGTTATTGGGCGAAGGATATACGAAAGGGAAAGCTCGCCTGTCCGACAAGCTCCAGCTATTCTGACGATGCTGCTTGCGGCTGCTGGACCGGGTGGTTTGCGAAATACTCGCCTATACCTGCGGTGATCTCTTGCAGTGCGGCCCGGACGTTTTTGTCCATGGCTACAACAACATCATTTACAGTTTTACCCTCCACCGGCTCATCATGTTCATATCGATGAGACCAGACCGTGGTGCGCGTATTGGGGTCGAACAATTCCACCTCGAAACGGAAGCGCGCCATCAGTTCGGGTCTATCGACTTCGGAAATATCCCAGAGGTGACTACGAACAATAAAGTCGCCGCGGAGGTTGCTGCTGAGGCTGGAAACCGCGCGATATTGGCCGGTGGAACGCAACTTAGAGACCAATAGATCCTGGAGCAGATCAGCGGGGGGTTCAGCCCAGCGGTCGTAAGAAAACACTCCGAGTTGTACGGGGCCCGAGCCATAGACGAGACGATCGTCGCGGAAGAGATGCGAGGCACTGACGCGGCCAACCAAGAGAGTTACCTGGTAAGTGGGAGCTCCTTGCGCCGCCGGGATGGGACCGGGGTCGAGCACGTAGTATTTCATGGGGCGCGACGCCGCGCAGCCCGAGAGGCAGATCAGCAAAAAGTTCATTGCAGCAAGTTGAGTTCGTGACCTAAACACTCCGTGCTCCTTTTCGCCTACTTCGGCGGTTCCTTACCTGGCTCGTGGTTCTTGGGCTCCGAAGAACGAATCAATAGGTAAGGCCTCTCTCGGATCGTTTCGGTAAAGGCGGTCATGTTTTCAGTAATGCGGCGGAGATTGTCGATAATCTCGTCAAGATTCTCCGAGTTGTTAGTGACCGTATTATCAAGTTGCGACAAAATAGAATTGGCCTTGATCAGCGAGGCGCGCAAATTTCTTACCGCCGAGCGAACATCGGGGCGGTTTTCCTTAATCATGGAATCGATGTGATCCAGAGTTACGTTAGCTTGCTCAGAGGTTTTCTTGAAGTCGTCGATTAGCGGTCCGAGTTTGGCCGAGGCGGTGTTCACGTGATCCAAAGTGGAATGAACCAGCGGACGATCTTCCTGAAGCATGCCGCGGACGTTGGCAAGGCTTTCGGCGACGTTTTCGCGATTTCTATCGTTGAGAAGATCATTGACGCGATTGAGTGTTACCTTTAGCTCGACCACCCGATCATTCAGATTAACGAGAAGCTCCTGGGCCGTGGGAGCCAAGGCATTGATTTTGTCGGCGAGGTCGGCAAAGCTCACATACTCTTTTGCCTTTAGGGTGTAGCCTGCGGGAGCACGCGGGGCGGCGTTCGTTCCCGGAATGATTCCCAGAAAATTTTCACCCAAGGGGCTATTGCTGGTGACCAGGGCAGTGCTGTCCGTTTTTACTGGAATATTGGGATGAACCGCGAAATCAACTTTCATGCGCGTGGCGTCTTGCGGATCAACCTGGACTTTAGAGACTCGCCCGATAGGCGGACCGCCGGCGTAGCGGACTTCAGAACCGGGCTGCAGACCGCCGGCATTCTTCAAATAGGTGTGGAAAGTGGTGTCACCGGTGGTGAAAGCACCGGAGAGGAGGACCAGCGTGATAACAAGCAGACCTCCTGCCACCAAAACAAATAGTCCGACGAGAGCCTGTTCGCGCTTTGCTTCCATCAGTTTCCTCGATTGATCCCCGCCCGGCGACTCTCGGCGCGTTCAAGCGCGGGAGTATATCACGGCAGGCGATTTAAACCTTTTTCATTGCCGAATGGGTGGAACGTCCCCCGTCAACATTTGCAAATAATCAAACTCCCCGGTTAATTCCGGCTCTGGAACACGATCCAGAAATTGCCGCACGCGAGGCTGCGTGCTGGCTTGCAAATCTTTCACCGTGCCATTAGCGACGACGACGCCTTTATCGAGCAGGATCATACGATCCGCAATCAAGTAAGCGCTGGCTAGCTCGTGGGTGACAACTACAATGGACATGCGAAAAGCTTTCTTCAACTTCAGAATGAGTTCGTCAATTCCAGCAGCGATGATGGGGTCCAGCCCGGCGGATGGCTCGTCAAAAAACAAGATTTCAGGGTCCATGGACAGAGCGCGGGCAATGGCGGCGCGCTTTTTCATTCCGCCGCTCAATTGCGCAGGCATGTAATTCTCGAAACCCGAAAGGCCGACCTGGTCGAGTTTCAGGCGAACCATAATCTCGATGGTGGAATCATCGAGCTGGGTATGTTCACGAAGAGGCAGAGAAACATTTTCTCCGACGGTCATCGAGCCAAACAGAGCGCCACCCTGAAAAGACATGCCCATTTTCTTGCGCAGCTCGTCACGATCTTTTTCAGACATGGCGGCAAAATTCTTTCCACGCATCCAAATTTCGCCAGAGCTGGGAAGCTCCAATCCAACCAGCGTGCGCAAAAGCGTGCTCTTGCCTGAGCCGGAGCCGCCGAGAATTACTATGGTCTCTCCGGCGGGAACCTCGAAATTAACGCCGTGAAGGATTTCGCGCTCGCCGTATTTCACGCGGAGGTTGCGCACAGAGATGGCCGACCCATCGGTGACGCGGGCGCCTTCGTCTTTCAAATTGCTTTTTGTCGCCATCGATTCCAACAGTTTTCGGGCCGTCTCTTAACGCGGCGCGGTGAAATAAAAGATTGCAGTAAAGATCAGATCCACGCACACAACCATAAAAATAGATTTAACCACGGCAGAAGTGGTGGAGCGTCCGACTTGTTCGGAACCGAGCCCCGTGGAAAAACCCTCCTGACAGCCGACAGCGGTGATCGTGAGTCCGAACATGGCAGCTTTAATCAAACCGTTAGTGATATCACGGGACTGTAAGGCTTCGAGCGTAGCGCGGATATAGCTTCCCCAAGTGAAGCTCGCCGCCGAAACGCCAAAAACACCGCCGCCTAGCACACCCATAAAATCGGCCCATACAGTAAGACAAGGAACCATGAGCAGCATGGCCAGAAACTTGGGCGCGACGAGGAAATCAACCGGCTCAAGGGCCATGGTTTCCAACGCATCGATTTCTTCGTTAACTTTCATGGTGCCGATCTCGGCAGCAAATGCGGAGCCGGAACGGCCGATCACGACAACTGCGGTCATCAACGGACCCAACTCGCGAGTCATGGAAACGGCTACGGCGCTGGCGACTACCTGCAGAGCGCCAAACTTACGAAGTTCGTAGGCCGCATTCAGGGCGAGAATAGTGCCGATGAAAAAGGAGATCAGCGAAACAATGGGGAGCGCTTCAACACCCACGGCCATGGCCTGGTGAACGGACCGGCTGATGTGGAATTTCTTTCCGTGAAACGGCTCGACGAAAATCGCGCGCAAGGAGCCAGCGGCCAAACGCGCCAAGGCGCCAATGTAGGCTACACCGTTGATCGTGGCTGAGCCGATCGTTTCAGTAAATGGCATTGTTAAATCCGGGCGGGTTAGAATTCCCAGGAACTCGCGCGGCCAGCCCGGAATTTACCTAACAGGAGCAACGTTGGTATTGGCGCTGCCGCCCCGCAAGGCATCCTCTTCTGTGTTGTAGATTTCAAAAACTTTCACGAGCCGTGTGAGCTCGAAAACTTCCTGGGCAGTCTTGCTTAAGCCATACAAAGCAAAAGTGCTCTTCATATCGCGCGAAACTTTCAAGCCCTCCACCAAGGAAGCCACACCCGCGCTGTCAATGTATCGCACTTTCTCCATATTCACTATGACGCGAGGCGCCTTCTTCTCTTTTAGAAGGGTAAGCAAGACTTTGCGGACATCGGGGGAATTATAGAGAGTAATGTCACCGACTACATCAACGATAGTAGCTGTTCCAGATTGGCGCGTTGAAATGTCCATATTAGAGTGTAAGCCCCGGGGGCGTCAGAGTGTTTTGCCAGAGATTGCGTCCAGATGCAATCAATTTCCGCGGGGTACCAGGACGGTTAAGGTCGTTTGACAAATCGGACTAAAACCAAGGTCGCAGAGGAACCGCGCTAAACGCGGCGGTCCAACGGCGTATAGCTGCGCAAGGGGTAGCCCAGATAGACCTGCCGAGGCCGAGCAATTTTTTGCTCAGGATCAAGCAGCATTTCTTCCCATTGCGAGATCCAGCCGGAAGTGCGGGGAATCGCAAAAAGCACGGGGAACATGGTGACCGGAAAACCCATGGATTGGTAGATGAGTCCGGTATAGAAATCGACGTTGGGGTACAGCTTGCGCGATACGAAATAATCGTCTTCCAGGGCGATGCGCTCGCACTCCAGAGCGATTTCAATCAAGGGGTTCTTTCCCATCACATCGAAAACTTCGTAAGCGATGTGCTTGACGATACGGGCGCGGGGGTCGTAGTTTTTATAAACGCGATGGCCAAAACCCATGAGCAGCTTTTCACCGGATTTAACGCGCTTGATGTAGGCCGGAACGTTGTTCACCGAGCCAATTTCAACGAGCATGCGAAGAACGGCTTCGTTGGCGCCGCCGTGAAGCGGGCCATACAGGGCAGCGGTGGCTGCAGCGGTGGCGCAATAGGGATCGACATGCGAACTGCCCACGCAGCGCATGGCGGTAGAGGAGCAATTCTGCTCGTGATCAGCATGCAGAATAAAAAGAATGTCGAGAGCGCGTTCGAGCGTGGGGTTCGGGCGATATTTCAATTCGGTGGTGCGGAAGAGCATGTTCAAGAAATTTCCGCAGTAGGACAAATCGTTGTCGGGATAAACGTAAGGCATTCCCAGACTGTGGCGATAGGCGAAGGCTGCAAGCGTCGGCATCTTTCCGATCAATCGGTAAGTTTGCTTGCGGCGTGAATCCAGATTGAAAATGTCTTTGGCGTCTGGATAAAAAGTAGAGAGCGCGGCGACGGTGGAAATCAACATGCCCATGGGATGGGCGTCGTAATGAAAACCGTCGAGAAATTTCTTGATGCTCTCGTGAATGAAGGTGTGATGCGTGATGTTGTAGGACCAGTCAGCTAACTGCGATTTGTCAGGAAGTTCGCCGTAGAGAATGAGGTAGGCTGTTTCAATGTAAGTGCTTTTCTCGGCCAGTTCTTCGATGGAATAGCCGCGGTAACGCAGGATGCCTTTATCACCGTCGATGTAAGTGATCTTGCTCGAACAGGAAGCAGTGTTGGTAAACGCAGGGTCATAACCCATCATCCCGAAGTCGTCGGTGTTTACTTTAATGGGGCGCAGATCGAGAGCACGGATAGTGTCGTTCTTGATGGGAAGCTCGTATTGGCGTCCAGTGCGATTATCGGTGACGCTTAAGGTGTCTCGCCGCGTGGCGGAGGGAGCTTCGTTGCTGACGACGGATTCGGGCTTGGTCGAGCTCATAGCTTGACCCTCTCAGGATTCAGCAAATGAATCTGGCGCTGAATCGCTAACTAACAATACACCAAAGGCCGTTGCACGAGAATTGGTTTCAACGGGAATGTGCGAGAGACAATTGGTTTTCCATACGGTACCGTATGGCGGAATGGAATTCTATGGAACGCGAAGAGTTAGCTGCGCAACGAACTGACATTCGAATCTGCGGGAGCGCGGAGCGCCTCGGCAGTCACATCATGGCGATATTTGAAAAGGCGAGCAAGTTTGCGTTGGACAAACCAGCCAGCCAGGAAGTTTCCCAGCATTCCAAGCGGTAGCTCGTAACAAATAGTGTCGGTAAGAATGCAGGCGTTGGGGCCTCGCGGATCCATTTTGTGGGTGTGCTCCCAACGACGGAAGGGCCCGGAGATTTGCACGTCGCGGAACTGGCGTCCTTCAATGTAGTCACGATGTTCGAAGGACCAACGAATTTTGAAGGGTCCCATGCGAACGCGCAATACGCCTTGATTGCCGTTGCGAATTCCTGGCGCTCGCTGCAAGATTTCGACAGGCTCCCAGGGAGGGGAGAGGCGTTCGAGGGCGTTGGGTTGCGCATGCCAGCGAAAGACGTCTTCGGCGGACGCGTCAATTCGAGATTGTGCGACGAAATGAATCTCGCGGGGCATACCTGTGGAAGCAGTCTCTCATGCAAGAGCTTTGTAGAGGCAGCCAAAAACTGAAAGGGTCTCTATCGAAGACCAGATTTGGCCGGAACGATTTCAGGAATAGCGTCGAGATCGGAGACACCCATTTCGGAGCGGTTGCGCCCACCTTCTTTGGCGCGATAAAGGGCTTCGTCTGCGGTGCTGAGCATAAGCTCGGGATCGAGAGGTGCGGCGCCGCTGCTGACAGCCGCCCCCAAGCTTACGGTAATTGAAATTTCTCCCTCGGCTGTCGATATTGGATGAGCTTCGACTGCACGGCGGATTCTTTCCGCAAGTCCGAGAACGTTGGAAGCATCGGAAGAAGGCGCGACTACCAGGAATTCTTCACCGCCATAGCGTCCGACAGTATCGTAAGCGCGCACGGTGGCGGTAATTCTTCGAACGACTTCCTGTAACACGGCGTCGCCGCAGAGATGTCCGTGAGTATCGTTTACCTGTTTGAAATGATCCACGTCGAGGAGGACGATTCCGAAGGAGCCGTTGCCGCGGACCTGGCGCGAGCGTTCGCGACGCAAGACATCCAAAATAACGCCGCGATTGGAGACTCCAGTAAGCGAGTCGTGCGTGGCGCGAAACAGAAGTTCGGCGCCGGCGACCATCAGGCCATCCTGCAATTGCAGGATGCGATGGCCAACATGAAGGCGGGCGCGAAGTTCCTGAGCGTCGAAGGGCTTGGTCAAATAATCATCGGCGCCAGATTCCAAGCCGCGTAGCAAATCTTCTTTCTGCGTGCGCGCGGACAACAGCAGGATGTAGGTGTACGGACGGTCTTTGTGCTCGCGAATCTTCTGGCAGACTTGAACACCTTCCAGCCCCGGCATCATCCAGTCGATGACAGCGAGGCGAGGAGCGTCTTTACTCTCGAGCACCTGCAAGGCTTCCGTTCCGCTAGCGGCAATAGCTACTTCATAGCCCCAGCGAGCTAAGAAAACTTCCAGCAGGCGTCGTGAAATGGGATCGTCTTCCGCGATCAATACTTTCTTTTTGAAATCTTTGGTTTCATTCACAAACTATTCTCCTCTAGGCCGAGAGCGCGGAAACAACAGGTAGCGCGCTGGGCAATAAACCGAACTTTGCAGTGAAATGAAACGAACTACCGTGACCCTGCTCACTTTCGACCCAGATCTTTCCGTCCATCATCTCGACGAGCCGCCTGGTGATAGCGAGACCCAGGCCGGTTCCGCCATATTTTCGAGTGGTGGAACTATCAGCCTGGGTGAACGCGTCGAAAATCATTTCGTGCTTATCCGCGGGAATGCCGATGCCACTGTCCTGTACGCAGAAATGCAACTCGGCAGTTTCGTGGGTAAGTTCGCGCGTTTGAACGTGGACAGCAATTTTTCCGCGCTCGGTAAACTTAATGGCGTTACCGACCAGATTTATTAAGACCTGGCGAAGCCGCGCGGGGTCTCCGAACAAACGTTCCGGGACGCCGGGCTGGGAATCCCATCTGAATTCGATCCCTTTTTGTTCAGCGCGGAATTGCATGATTCGTAAGGTTTCGGATAAACGCACGGGCAGGAGAAACTCAATGTTCTCAAGCTCCATTTTATCGGCTTCGATTTTCGAGAAATCAAGAATGCCGTTCAACAATCCCATCAGGGAGTCGCCGGAGAGCTTGACCATTTCCAAGTATTCTCTTTGCTCGGCCGTAAGGTTTGTGTCGAGCACCAGATCGGTCATTCCGAGAATTCCGTTCATCGGTGTGCGGAGCTCGTGGCTCATATTGGCCAGGAATTCGGTTTTTGCGCGGCTGGAAGACTCTGCGGCAGCGGTGGTTCTGAGCAATTCTTCTTCAGCGAGCTTTGCGGTGGTAATGTCCCGCGCGGTCATGCAGATTGCGCTAGGTTTCTCATTGGAGGAAGGGATCGCGCTGACTCGCGCGAGAAACCACTTTTTCTCCGGCAGCGACAACGAGTACTCGATGCTTTCCTTTGCGCCAGTTTTTAATACATGGTTGAAAATTTTCAAAATGGGATTGATGACTTCGGGAGCTAAGAACTCCGTAGCGCGCCGGCCGAGCAATTCAGATTTTGGCCGGATCAACAGAGTTTCATCCGTGGTCCATATATTTTTGTAAGTTCCATTCACATCGAATTCAAAAACTACTTCGTCGATAGTGCTGATCAATGCTTGCATGCGACCTTCGCTATCCCGCAATTCGGCATCGGCGTGATTACGCTCAGTAATAAGGGTCCCCAGGCAGAGCCCGGTAATCGAAACGATGAGCATGAGAATTTGCAAAGAAATCAGCCGGGAATTGTCCTGTGAGAAAACGCGCAGGATGAAGATGGTTCCGATGTTGAGCAGCAAGGTGCCGGAAACCGCGCCGCGCACACCTCGCCGCACGGCAATCCATATAATCGGAAGAAAAAACAAGTAAAACAGTTGATATTTCCCGGCGAATCTCGAAGCCATGGTGATGTAAAGCACGGCAACGATACCGCCAGCTTGCCCGAGTAGTTCCAGCAGATCTTGAAAAGGGGGGGTTCTGAACCAAGGGTCGGCATCCTTCTTAAGAGGCCGAGGGTTGATTGGGGCGGCGGGGGAGAGGCGCGTCTTGAGCCAGGGCGTTACGTAAACGAGAAGAAAAGGAGTAAGACAAAACAAAGCCACGGAGTCGCCAATCCACCAATTCAAAGACGCCGCCACGTAGTGGTGGAACGAAACCTTGTCGCTCCAGACAAAACTCAGGGAGCCACAGAACGCCAAAATTAGAGTGGCGCCCATCACCACGAAGGAGTAACGGAAGACGTTCTGGAGCGAGCGCAAAATGCCGTGGACGCGAATGTAGCGTCGTAAGAGTGTTGCCATGGCTGTATAGGAAATGGTGATGAGAGTGTTGACATACCAAATGTTCGCCCCGAACGGAGAAAGGTGGTAATTGATTATCGAAGTAACGAAACCGGCTACGAATATTAGCGGCGCATAAGAGATGTCCAGTCCGATTAGAAGCGCTAATTCTAGACCGGCTGGCGGATACCAAGCGTCCGTGCCAACCCAATCGCGAGAAACAACAGATTCGCGATCCAGGAGTAAGTGGAGGGCGACAAACGCGACGCCAAGAACAACGCACCATGGGTTAAAACTCCAACTGAAGAAAGAGGCGCTCGGATTTTTGAGAATCCGATGATGTGCCGGAGTCGACTTTTTCGCGAAGAGGTTTAGCATGGCACTGTTTGGAGTAGGATCGAAATTTCGGAATAGAGCCTAGCGACTTGCGTCGCCATGTCCGCATATACCGCTTGGGCGGCGATCCAATGGCCAGAACGCGCAAGCTTTTGTAGCTCTTCGGCGGCGCGGGCAATACCCGGGGCTCCCAGGCTTGCTAAAGATCCCTGCAACGAGTGCGCCGAGCGCTCGAGAGCCAAGGCATCAGCTCCGGCAAGAGATTGACGAATTTCCTGCATCAGCTTCGGGCTTTCCGAAGTAAAAAGTCTGGCAAGTTCTTCCAGGGTTTCTTTGTCCCCGATGCGACTGAGCGCCCCGGCCAAGTCCAGTACGGCGGGCAAAGAGGACGCGGAGGGGGCTGCGGTGTGAACGATCGGGAGGGAAGATTTGGCACGGTCCGCCAGATTGTTAATTCGATCGAGGGCAGCGAACAATTCGGCCGCGCGTATTGGTTTCGTCAAATATTCGTCTGCGCCGGCACCCAAACAACGTTCGCGATCGCCTTTCATTGCGTGAGCGGTCAAAGCGATCATAGGCAAATGAAGTCCGGACGATTGTTCACTAACCCTCACGATACGAATCGCCTCGAGTCCGTCCATTACGGGCATCTGGACGTCTATAAGCGCCAAGTCGGGTCTTTCGCGCGCAATAGCCTCAATCGCTTGGCGGCCGTTTTCAACGACGATTACCGAATTGCCATGTTTTTCTAAAAGTTTCCTGGCAAGAAGGCGGTTGACGGCATTGTCTTCCGCAACGAGGATTCGCAATGCCCGCCTTTCGTTCGGTTGCTGCACAAGAATTTTGTCGGTGCTTTCCAACTTTATTTTTGCCAATTCGCGCAAAAGCGCGTCGAGAAGCTCGGACGGATCGACGGGTTTAGAAAAATAGGCTGCGATGTTCAATTCCCGGCAGCGCTCGCGATCTCGCGGAGTTCCACCAGAACTAAGCATGAAGACGGGAATGTGACGCAGTTCGGCGGTTTCTCTGACTTGCTCGACAAGCCCGAGACCGTCTATTTCCGGCATGTGCAAATCTGTGATGATGAGATCAAACTGAGCTTCTCCCTCAGGTTGGGTGCGAAGAGCGGTGAGAGCGGATGCGGCACTATCAACGGCCTGCGAGCGGATTCCCCATTGGGTAAGCATTTCAATCAGGATTATGCGATTGGTTTTGTTGTCGTCAACGATCAGAACCGAACGGCCCTGAAGGATTTCCGGGTCCCAGGATTCCACTTCATTTGGTTGTCGTTCGTCCATTTCGAAACGGCCAGTGAAATGAAACGTACTGCCCTGGCCCAGTTCACTTTCGACCCAGATTTTTCCTCCCATCATTTCGATTAACCTGGTGGTTATGCCTAGACCGAGGCCGGTTCCTCCATAAAGCCGGGTGGTGGAGCTGTCGGCTTGCGTGAAGGCTTCGAAGATGGCGGCTTGTTTTTCCTTGGCGATTCCAATTCCGGTATCACTCACAGAAAAATGCAACTCGATTCCCAAAGCGGACTGAGCGATTTTCTTTACATGTAGAAGCACTTCCCCACGCTCAGTAAATTTCACGGAGTTGCCGATCAGGTTTACGATCACTTGACGCAAACGGCCCAGGTCGCCCAATAGATTTTCCGGAACCGCCGGATCGACACGCCAAGCTAGTTCAAGGGATTTCTGGTGGGCTCGGAGACCGAGGGTTTTCATTGTCTCGCCGATGCTTTTGCGCAGAGGAAAGGCGGCCACATCTAGATCTAATCTGCCGGCCTCAATTTTTGAAAAATCCAGTATGTCGTTGAGCAGCACCAGAAGCGAATCTGCGGAGGTCTTCACCATCGCCAGATACTCGCGCTGCTCGGGATCCAGGTGAGTATCGAGAGTCAGCTCGGTCATTCCCAAAATGCCGTTCATGGGAGTGCGAATTTCGTGACTCATGTTGGCGAGAAATTCACTTTTGGCCCGACTGGCTGATTCGGCTGCTTCCTTGGCCTGGCGCATGTCTTGTTCGGCGAGCATGCGTTTCGTAATGTCTTGATAAAGCAACAAAGCCCCCGAGCGATTGCCAACGCGCCCGAGAGGTACGGAAAAGACCTCCACATCCACCAGACTTCCGTCGCTACGGCAGCGTCTCGTTATGGAGTGAATACTTTCGCCTCGCGCCAGGCTTTTCCTATTCGATTCCAGTTCTTCGCGAAGTTCGGGATTTGTAACCAGAGGGGCAAACAGTTGCCCAAGTATGGCTTTTTGGGAATAAAGAAACAGGTTCTCGAAGGCCGGGTTGCACATTTGAACCGTGTCATCGACATTGACCGCGACGATTGCCACCGGAATATTTTCAATCAGGGAGTTCAGGAAGCCTTCGCGATCTTCGAGTGCCTGTTCTGTTCGTTTTCTTTCACCAATCTCGTCCTGCAACTGACGGGTGCGCTTTTCAACGCGACGTTCGAGGTCATCGTGCGCAGATTGCAGAGCGAATTCGCGATGCTCGATCTGCTCGAGCATTTCATTAAATTTATCGACGAGGAAACCCAGCTCGTCATCATTTCCCTTGGGAACTCGGATGGAATAGTCTTTTTTGAGCGAGACTTCGTGAGCGGTCCGCGCCAATTTCCCAATTGGATCCGAGATTAATTTTTGCAAGCGCGAGGCGAGGAGAAACGAAACCGCAAGAGAGAAAAGGACAACAGCGAATACGATTTCGGAAAAGCGGGCTGTGCGAGCGTGTAATGCGCCGAGATCAGATTTTATGTAAAGAGTTCCAATGGCGTCTCCCTGCAGGCGAACCTGGCGAAAAACTTCCATGTAGTCCGCTCCGATGCGGATCTGGTCCACACGTGGAGCGGGAGGAGTAAAAAATTCCGTGGAATCACGGCTGTATTCGGCAAGGGTGGTGCCGTCTTTGTTGTAAACACACGCCTGCGTGATGTGCTTCTGGACGGCGAGCGAAGCGAGAGTTTCGTTGGCGGCTTTAATATCGTTGAAAGCCAAGGGGGCGGTAATGTTTGAGCTGGTAATCTCAGCGGTGGTCGCCAAGTTGTCGGCGATCGATTTTTTGTACGTGGCTATGTCATAAAAAGCGAAGATAGCGCAGGCGATCAGAATCGCGGTGGAACATGTAACCATGACAATGGCGGTAAGCTTTTCGCGTATAGAGAAGCTGCTCAGCGAGCGCATATCAGCTTCTTGCGCCAGGCGGCGTATCGCGCACAATCCTGGCTAATGCCAAGAGCTTGGAACTGAATTTCAGACCAGAACGATCAGCAGCGTCGGTATTAATGAGGAATCGGATGCGATTTTCCTCAAGACTGAACTGAATCACCCCCCCGGACGCGGCGAAATTCTCGTTTTCACCTATTACCAAGACACACTGGCCACGAAGCTTAACGGTAATTTCGGGTAGTCGATGGCTCTCAGAGGATGGAACGAAAAGAATTTGGCAGCTGTTGATATCGGATACATGCTTGGCGCGAAGTAAGGCGGTGGGGTGCCCTTGAATCGAATGACGGAGCAACGCGTCATCCAGCGTGCTGCCAAATGGATCGGTGCCCAAGACGCAGATTAAGAAAGGCGACTGCGGAGTAGTAAAGGCGCTGGAAGGCCATTCAACGAACCTGGCGAAATTGAAGAGAAAAGCGGCCTTTAACTCGTACTCAGTTGGCGTCTTTGATTGTGCGAACAAATGCACCGGGAAGCAACCTACGGAGAAAAGAAGCGGTATCTGCAAGCACAGGAAAAAAATGCAGGGCGCAGAAATCCGGCGGCGAGGGGTTCGAGCGAAAGATGCCGTCTTAGAATGGGGATTCACTTCTTCAGCTCCGCTAGCGGAATTGCCAGGTAAACCTGATGAAAGCACTGCGCTTGATTAAAGTGGATGTAGCGGCACCGGAAGACTCGATGAATTCGATATGGTGGTCTCTTACAAGATTTTGCCCTATGAGGCTCACCGACATTCCCTCCCGGTAATGCCAGGAGAACAAGGTGTCGACGCGCGTGTAAGAAGGGACCTGAGGGTCGGTAAGGCGTCCAACGAAATATGCCGAGGTATCCCACGCGAGGTTATGAGGGAAATTCATATGGGAGCGAAGCTGGGCTGAATTTACCGGACTGCTGCCTTCTGCGGCGGCCACCGATACGGCGTCCTGGCTCGATGGCGCCAAGTGCATGTGAATCTGCTCGAATGCGTATCCAGGGCTGAGCGTCCAGCGGGCGGCTACTTTCCAGTTCGCGGCTAATTCGAGGCCGTGTGTTTCTCCATGCATAAGGTTTTCGTTAATGGAGGGAATGAACCAGTGTGGGGGGGCCGGCGTTGTTTCAAAAAAAGGAGCAGCGGGTTCGACCGTCCCTTGATGGTCGTAATCGTCGAAAAAGGCCGCGAGGTCGATGGAAAGGCGCTTTAATATCACGGTTCGCATTCCGGCTTCGTAAGCGAGCGCGTCTTCGCTCTTGTAGTGGGGATTACCGATAAGTCCGAACAAAAGGGGAACGCCACCAGCGCCGGGCACTCCTCCAAAATTCAATCGTTCAGAAATATCCACAGCAGCGGGGGTTCTAGCTGCACGGGAAACCGCAGCCCAGAGCATTTGGCGAGTGTTCGGCTGCCAAGTCATGCGGATGTTTGGAAGGAGAACAAAACCGACGTAGCAATCGTGCTCGATCCTGGTGCCCACGGTGAGATAAAGCCTGTCCGGTAAGAGAGCGATCTCATCCTGAATAAAAGAGCTCGCAATTTGTGTGTTGAGGTCCGCAGGATTCAGCGAGAAGGTGAGACTTCCCGCGGTTTGGGACGAAGAGAAACGGTAGCCCAATCCCCAAACGATGTTTTGTCGCTGGCCCCACAAAAAGTGATGCTGGAAATCGAGATTCATGGTGTTGCGAGTCTCGTCGAGACCATCGTTCCGTCCATACTCGTCGTAAGACATTTGCAGGCTGATATCGGATCTGGCCGAAAAGATGTGGTCCCAAACGAGCTGAACAAAACCGCCGGATAGATTTACTATTGGATCGACTTGTTGAGGGCCTGGAGAAGTTACTGAGAGTAGAGCCAAGGAAGGGTTTCCCTCGTTTCCACGATACAAATTCCCTTGGATGGTGAATGTGTCCTGCGGAGAAAGATTGCTATCCACTCGAAAGCCGGCGCTTAGGTCGTGCCAACCGTCGCCTCCACTGCCACCCCCAGGGCCTGGAAAATCAGATTGGTTCAAGTATTTAGAATACAAACGATAGTCGGTGTTTTTGCCGAAAGTCCCACCGAATTGCGCGGTGGCGAATCCCTGGTCGATATTTCCGCCGCCAGCAACCACGGTGGTGCCGAGCGTGTTCACCGCTTTCTTTGTAATGATGTTAATCACTCCGTTTACGGCGTTTGCGCCCCAGACCGCCCCTCCTGGGCCGCGAATCACTTCAATTCGCTCGATGTCGATTAGCGGAATATCCAATACGTCCCAGAAGACACCCCCGAAGGTAGGAACGTAAACGGTGCGACCGTCGACCATGACTAATAACTCGTTGCTGAATTCTGCGTTAAAGCCGCGAGCGCTGACGGCCCAGGTATTCGCATTGATCTGCGCTACGTTCATTCCGGGAACCATCCGAAGGAGATCAGGAATATTCATCGCTCCTGAATTTTGGATGTCTTCAGCGCTGATCACGAAAACGGCCGAGGCAGTCCGAGAAAGTTTTTCCTCTTTCTTTGAAACGGACGTGACTTGGACATTCATCAGGTCCTCCAGGCTTTGAGAGGATAGGTCTGTGGAGTTCTGTTGCGACCAGACCGGCACCGCGGGAAGAGAGAGCACAGCTATAAGTGCAAATGCATAGCTAGTGAACCATGCAGGAAATCGATTCCAGGTTGTCTGACAATGCCAAATACGCACTTGTCCATCCATAGTCGTGTCAGCAGCGAGCGAATGGGAAAGGAGCAGACGGGAGGCCAAAGTGATTGACGTAAGAACCAAGCAAGACGCATAGAATCAATTGACTACGCGGGGGTCTGGGTTGAGCAGCACTGACCACACGCCGAACGAGATGTTTCAGGTAGGACGCGCTGTACCGGTATGACACTGTGTTAATGGTGTGTTAAAAAAATGGCAGACAATCCGGTGCGGCTTGCTTCCGAGGTATGATTCCCCTATTGTTTGCACATTCCTCGTTAAAGAGA
The DNA here is from genome assembly GCA_963838475.1 of uncultured Acidobacteriota bacterium. GTDB lineage: Bacteria > Acidobacteriota > Terriglobia > Acidiferrales > UBA7541 > Palsa-295. Next base: position 299,701 of record CAWIRJ010000001.1, on the reverse strand, counting down.
GCCGATGAAACGCGTACTAGTGATTGAAGATGACAAGGACATAGTTGAACTGGTGCGTTACAACCTGGAGAAAGACGGCTATCAGGTGACGGCGAGCGCGGATGGCTCGACGGGGTTAGCGCAGATTCGGAAGGCGGCGCCCGATTTGCTGATCCTGGACTTGATGCTGCCTAAACTTTCGGGCTTGGAAATTTGCAAGGAGATTCGGAAGGATGTCACGCTAAATCGACTGCCGATCCTGATTCTGACAGCCAAGGGCGAAGAAGCGGATCGCGTGGTGGGACTGGAACTTGGCGCGGACGATTACGTCACGAAACCGTTCAGCCCACGAGAGCTAGCCGCACGGGTGAAGGCACTGTTGCGGCGCGCTGAGCCTGGTGCACCATCTGAGAAGCCACTCGAGATTGGCGCGTTAAAGATTGATCCGGCGGCATACCGCGTAACACGCGCAGGAAAACCTGTGCAGATGAGCACGCTGGAGTTCCGGCTGCTATACTTCCTGGCGGCGCGTCCTAACCGCGTGTTCACACGCGATCAATTGCTCGACGCGGTTTGGGGAACAGAAAGATTTGTGACTCCGCGCAGCGTGGATGTGTACGTCCGGCGCTTGCGGGAAAAAATCGAGACTGATCCTCAACATCCGGGGTTTATGAAGACGATTCGCGGAGCAGGCTACCTCTTCGAAACAGGCCGTGCGAGCTAAGTTTTTTTGGAGGCTAGGACTCGCGTATCTGGTGCTGCTTGCCGTCGTCTTACTTGCCGTTGACCTCTACTCTGCACGAGTTGTCCGCAGCCACGCCATTCGATCTGCGAACGATCAGCTTGCGTCGTTAATGAATCTGGCAATAGCGAATCCTCCGGATTTATCTCACGAAAAGGAAATGCAGGATTGGACTGCGTGGATGGCAAAAAGCGGAGCGCGGGTCACCATTTTTGATGCGAGCGGCGGGGTGCTTGCGGATTCATCAAGCGTTGCGGACGCGTCCGAAAAACGAGCGAACGAACCAGAGGTGCAAGAAGGTTTAACGAAAGGGGCTGGGCAATCGGTGGATAGAGAGCGCGAAGTTGTGAGTCGCACCCAGCGCTTACAGCCTGTGTCTGCGTCACCTGTCGTTATCCGCCTGGAACTGCCGTTAAGCCAAATTGATTTGTCTCTCCGCGAGCTGCGCGAGCGACTGCTGGTCGCTGCTTTGATTGCATTGCTTGTGGGGATCGCGTTATCGCTGATTGTCGCAGGTTCTTTTCGCGCCCGTGCGGAACGTCTGAAAAACTTCTCCGGACGAATAGCACACGGTGATTTTCGCCCCGAACCGGCCGAGGGTCCGCGTGACGAGCTTTCCGACCTGGCGGATTCCCTTAATCAAATAGCGGTTCACGTCGAGCGCGAGATCCGCTCGTTGAGCAGCGAGCGCAATCGGGCCAGCGCCATCCTTCGAAGCATGGTGGAGGGGGTAGCGGTGGTGGATGCGCAGGAATGTCTGGTGTTTTGCAATCGCGCGTTTTCAGAAATACTGAATTTGCAGTCGGCCACGAGCGAAGGTAGCCCGTTGATTGAAGTGGTACGGAATTCGGATTTGCTGGGTCTAATTCGCCGTGCGCTGCGAGGCGAAGAAGGACTACAGAGCGACATTGCCATGGGAATCGTTCAACCACTAAACTTTTCGGTGACGGCGGCACCCGTGAAAGCTTTGGAATCGGATCGTTCGGGTCCGCCGGATAAGCCGTCTGGAGCAGTCGTTGTGTTACACGATGTGACGGAGTTGCGGCGACTCGAACGCGTGCGCCAGGATTTCGTCGCGAATGTGTCGCATGAATTCAAGACTCCGCTGACCGCGATTCAAGGCTTTGCTGAAACTTTACTGGCTGGCGCACTGGGTGATCCGAAGAACAATCGGCGCTTCTTGGAAATTATTCGCGAGCATGCCGCTCGATTGGCACGGGTGACCGATGATTTGTTGAAACTGGCGCGCATCGAGGCTGGGAAACTCGAGTTGGAATTCTTTCCGGTCGGGATGCAGGAGCTGATTGAGAGCTGCACGGAGACGACTTTGTTGAAGTCGAGCCGGAAGAAAATTTCATTTGAGGTGGAGGTTCCTGAGGGACTTCCGCCGATACGCGGAGATGCCAGTTTGTTACATGACGTATTGCAAAACTTACTCGATAACGCGATCCAATACACGCCTGCCGGAGGGCGCATAAAACTAGAGGCGTCCGTCGGGGTGAACGACGCGACTGTAACGATTGCGGATTCAGGGATAGGGATACCGCTCGCCGACCAGGAGAGAATCTTCGAGCGATTTTACAGGGTGGACGCGGCACGCTCGCGGGAAGCGGGAGGCACTGGGCTGGGCCTTTCCATCGCGAAACATATCGTGGAAGCGCACGGCGGTAGGTTGTGGGTTGAGAGTGCCGTAGGGCGCGGATCGAAGTTTTCGTTCTCCATTCCTCTGGCTTCCTGAAGGCGAAGTTGTCATAGAGCGTTCACCTTCTGTTAATTATGTTGCAGCTTTTCCCTGCCATCGTGTACGCGTAGATATTTAATCAGATGCAGTCGATTTGGCCGGGAGGAACCGGGATGGCGGCTACAAAAACGAGCACGGAAGGCATCTATCAAAGCGTCCTGGTGAATTATCTGGTATCGCAAGCGCGAACAGTGGAAGCATCAGTGAATCGAGCGCTGTGGGCGCTGCTAGAACGCAATGAGAAATTGGCGAGCGAAGTATTTCTGAACGAACCGCGCATCAACGAAATGGAAATTACGATCGATGAACATGCCATTCGCATGTTGCGCCAGGGAAACTTGCTGGACACGGACGTGCGCTTGATCGTAGCAACCCTGAAGATCAATAACGATTTGGAGCGTATGGGCGATTTGGCGGTGAACCTGAGCGAACGGGCCATTTCATTGGCCGCAATGGGCCAAGTTCAAATGCCCACTGAACTGGAACCAATGGCTACGGCTGTGCGCGCGATGGTGTCCAAGTGTCTAGGAGGCTTAATTTATCAAAACGCCGAACTGGCGACGCAGGTTCTGGAGAGTGACGACGTAGTAGATCAGTATCGCGATCATTTGTTCGAATCCCTGCTGGCTGGAATGACGCAAGATCCTTCTCTAGCCGCTCCGAATTTGCATTACGTTCTCGCTTCACGTCATCTGGAAAGGATTGCAGATCACGCGACAAATATCGCGGAAGATATCCTCTTCTGGATTCGAGGGCTGGAAGTCCGCCACGGGCGCGCGAAACAGATGGAGATTTCGGCTGAGCAGACGACGAGCTTAGAATAATCTCTTGGAAGCGCGGACGTGACTAGTACTTTGCATAATGTCGTTGTTCCTGATTCCGTCTTTGGATACTGGCTGCAGAACGATTAAGTCCTGTTTTTTCAATAACCAGCGAACCCATTTTGGAGCATTTCACAGCTCATTCTTTTCGATGTAACACATCTGTAACAAACCAAGCCAAAAATATAGGAGGGAGAACCTTAGACTATGAGAAAGAGCCTTTTAATCGTGTCGTTCGCGCTGGGCTTGTCCGCACTCGCTTTAGCGCAAGGTGGAACCATACTGCTGAATGCTGCGGGGGCTACCTTTCCGTATCCAATTTATTCCAAGTGGTTTGACGTTTATCATAACGCGCATCCCAACGTACAAATCAACTACCAATCCATCGGCTCAGGCGGTGGGATTCGTCAATTGTTAGCGGGGACTGTAGATTTCGGGGCGTCTGATGGTCCCATGTCCGACGACCAGCTTAGCCAGGCAAAGTTCAAAATACTGCATTTCCCGACGGTACTCGGCGCGGTGGTACCTACCTACAATATCGCCGGCGTATCCGGGGAACTGAATTTCACCCAGAAGGCATTAGCGGGAATTTACCTGGGGACGATTACGAAGTGGAACGATCCGGAAATCGCCAAAGCAAATTCGGGAGTAAAGCTTCCGAACACGGACATCGTTGTGATTCACCGATCGGATGGCAGCGGGACCACCTACATCTGGACGGATTTCCTGGGGAAAGTAAGCGAGGAGTGGAAGAAGAAGGTTGGCAATGCAGCCACATCGGTCAATTGGCCCGTGGGCTTAGGCGGCAAGGGCAACGAAGGTGTGACCGGATTGGTGAAGCAAACTCCGAACGCGATCGGATATATTGAGTTGATTTACGCGGTGCAGAACAACATTCCTTATGGAAAAGTTCAGAACGCTGCCGGCAATTTCGTGAAGGCGGACCTAGCGGGTGTGACTGCTGCGGCCGCTGCGGATGCGAAAAATATTCCGGCGGACTTTCGTGTTTCTATTACAAATCCTGCGGGCCCGAAGGTGTATCCCATTTCGAGCTTCACCTGGCTGCTGATTCCCGCTCAAATTCAGGATGCCACGAAGCGCGAAGCGATCAAGGATTTTCTGAAATGGATGCTGACGGAAGGTCAAAAATATAATGAAGGTTTGACCTACGCGCAACTCCCCAAAGACGTAATCGCGAAGGAGACCCAGGCGATTTCGCTGATTCAGTAAAAATGTCCGCTACGGCCACTACCATCGTGAATGAGGTCCCGCCACAAGCGGGGCCTCGCGCGTTTCTTCGTCGATTGCGCGGCGGCGACGAGATTGCTCACCTGATTACTCTTATTTTTGCTGCAGGAATCATCTTGCTCACCTCCATGCTGGTGTACGAGCTGTGGGTGAATTCGCATCTTTCACGAGCGAAATTTGGCTGGATGTTTTTCTTTACGAAGGTGTGGGACCCGAACTTCGACAATTTCGGAGCCGCGCCTTTTATATACGGTACGTTGGTTACATCGATCGTCGCACTGCTAATAGCGGTGCCGCTGGGTTTGGCTAGCGCGATTTTTCTGTCCGAGCTCGCGCCACGAAAAGTGAGCGATGTTATTTCATTTTTGATCGATCTGCTGGCAGCCGTCCCCAGCGTGATCTATGGGCTGCTCGGGATTTTTATCGTGGTGCCGGTGATGCGGACGACGATTGGCCCGGCGCTGATTAGCACGGTCGGCAATGTTCCTTACCTTGGCGCGCTGTTTCGGGGGCCCAATTACGGAGTCGGCTTTTTCACGGCTGGAATTGTTTTGGCCATCATGGTAGTGCCCTTTATTATTTCCGTTTCGCGGGAAGTTTTGCTGACGGTGCCGAGAGAGCAACGTGAAGCGGCCATGGCGTTAGGCGCGACACGCTGGGAATCCACATGGAAAGTTGTGGTGCCTTGGGCTCGCACGGGCATCATGGGCTCAGTGTTTCTTGCGTTGGCACGCGCGTTGGGTGAGACGATGGCTGTGACGATGGTTATCGGGAATGCACCGACCATCGCTGCATCGCTACTATCCCCCGGCGACACCATCGCTTCCACTATCGCCAGCCAATTTACAGAAGCGACGGGTGATTTGTATCTGAGTGCGCTGATCGAGCTGGGTTTGGTGCTTTTCTTGATCACGTTCATTTTGAACGGCCTCGCGCGGATTTTGATAGTGGCCACTGAACGCGGAGGAGGACGCCCCGCATGAGTGGGCTGCGTATTATTTGGCGCAAAGGGCTGAATTACGTGATGCTGACTTTGACGGGCGTTGCTGCGCTCGGAGTGGTTTCGGTTTTATTTTTCATCCTCGGATATCTGATTTGGAATGGCGGCAAATCGTTGAGTTTGAATTTTTTTACGCAACTCCCCAAACCTGTGGGTGAAGCAGGCGGAGGGATGGCCAATGCCATTGTGGGCAGCTTGAAATTGTTGATGCTCGCGGCACTGATGGGCTTGCCGGTAGGATTGCTCACCGGAGTTTATCTGGCTGAATTTGGCGGCAAGACATTTTCGTTCGTCGTCCGCTACACCACGGATTTGCTGAACGGCGTGCCGTCGATCGTGATCGGAATTTTCGCCTACTCGTTGGTGGTGCTGCCCGTAAAACACTTTTCCGCGCTCGCAGGCGGCGTGGCATTGGGAATGATGGTGATACCGATAACGGTCCGCAGCACGGAAGAGTTTTTGAAAGCGGTGCCTGGCAGCCTGCGCGAGGGCGCGATGGCGCTGGGAGCCAGCAAGTGGAAAACGATCGTTACAGTCGTGCTGCCTGCCGCGAAGGCGGGCATATTGACCGGGATGCTGCTGGCACTTGCTCGTGTGGCCGGTGAAACTGCTCCCCTGCTCTTTACGGCATTTGGCAATCGCTTCTGGAGCCCCGGTTTTGAACAGCCCACGGCTTCGCTTCCAGTAATGATATATACGTACGCGATTGCGCCGTACGATGATTGGCACCGTCAAGCGTGGGCCGCGGGGTTGGTTCTGCTAGGATTAGTGCTGGTAGCTAATTTAGGTGCGCGTCTTTTGTTGAACCGTGGTGGCGCGGTCAGGAGTGTCTGATATGCCGTCTGTTTCGGAAGGCAGCCATGCCACAGCCGCGCGACTGGCGCCAAAAGTGCCCATAAACGAGACCCGCTCGATGGCTTCGGAAAAGGAGACGCCGGTGCGCTTTCAGATCTCCGACCTGAATTTCTTTTACGGTCCGAAACAGGCCATTTTCGGGCTAAACCTGAATATCCCGGTAAACAAGGTGACCGCGTTAATCGGGCCTTCGGGATGCGGAAAATCGACGTTTCTGCGTACGCTGAATCGCATGAACGAAATCATCCGCAACACGCGCGTGGAAGGAAATATATTGCTCGACGGGCAGGATATTCAGGGCATGGATGTGGTTAATTTGCGGCGACGCGTAGGCATGGTTTTTCAGCGGCCCAATCCATTTCCGAAATCCATTTACGAAAATGTGGCGTACGGCCTGCGAATTAATGGCTACAAAGGAAGGTTGGACGAACTGGTGGAAAGCAGCTTGCATCGCGCGGCGCTCTGGGACGAAGTAAAGGACTATCTGCATAAGTCGGCTTTCGCGCTCTCGGGCGGGCAGCAGCAGCGATTGTGTATTGCGCGGGCTTTGGCCGTGAATCCTGAGGTGCTTTTGCTCGACGAGCCATGTTCGGCCCTGGATCCGGTGACCACCGCGAAGATTGAAGAACTGATGTTCCATCTGAAAGATAGCTGCACCATGGCGATTGTGACGCACAATATGCAGCAAGCGGCGCGCGCCAGCGATTTCACGGCATTCATGCTCGACGGGAAACTGATCGAGCACAGTGAAACATCAAAATTGTTCACGACGCCGAAGGACCCTCGTACAGAGGCCTACATTACCGGCCGCTTTGGATGAGCTGAGTTCTCCGAGATCCGCGGGGCGGCAGTTTTGGTAGCAGCAGGCTGAAGGGACTGAAGAAAATGGAAAGACATTTTGAACGAGATCTCGAAGAACTGAAACAGAGGCTGCTGTGGATGGGAAGCCTCGCCGAGCGAGCCGTGCACCAGGCCATTCATGCCGTGCTCGACGCCGAAGAAAATCTCGCCGAGACAGTTCTAACCGAGGAAGACGCTATCAACGAGATTCAGATTGAGATCGATGAGCGCGTACAGCGGCTGTTAGCTTTACAACAACCCATGGCTGCGGATCTTCGTTTCTTGCTGGCAGTTTCGCGTATCAACGGAGATCTCGAGCGCATCGGAGACCAAGCGGTGAACATCGCACAATCGGCGATGCGCATTCTGCGCCATCCACAAGTAAAACCGTATGTGGATTTGCCGCGCATGAGCGAACTGGCTGAAGGAATGGTGCGCGACAGCTTGAACGCGCTGGTGCGCGGAGACATCGAACTCGCGCATAGCGTGCTGCAGCGTGACGATCAAGTGGATCGATTGCGCGACCAACTTTTCCGCGAACTGCTTACTTACATGATGGAAAATTCGGCGGTAGTCTTCACTGCGTTCGAGCTGGTTCTGGTTGCGAAAAATATCGAGCGCATCGGAGATCACGCCACGAACATTGCGGAGGACGTAATTTATTTCGTCGCGGGCCGCGACGTCCGGCATCCCGCACTCGACCGCCGCTGAATCTGCAACTATGGTCGCCTGGAATTGGCCATGTTGCTCCCACTGAAGCTGCCTTCGGAAATTCTTTCAGGAAAGTAGCGGAACTTATATACGAGTGAGCGCTGTAGCTTCGTCTGGGGAAATATCCAAAACGGTATCAAGCCTGACCATTTTCAGGAGCATGACCACCCGCTTATTGGGAGAAAAGTAGGTGCACTTACCGCCGGCGCGCTTCAGCGTGGTAAACGCGCGGACGAGCGCTCCGATTCCAGAGCTGTCCAATTCTGTAACGCCTGCAAGATTTACAGCTACGTGAGTGGAGCCCGCGTCTATGAGCTGCTGGATCTGATTACGAAAGGATTCTTCAGCCTCACCGAGTTTTAACGGCCCGTCCAGGTCAAGAATGGTTGCTTGGCCAGCCTTACGTATACCGATGTTCACATGTGCCTCGCTGCGCTTTGCAAAGCTATCTGAATTATGTCCTGCAATCAAGGGGCTGGGAGAAAGTTCTAGCAATCCGCAGAGTACTAGAAAAAGCAGCGGGGTTTGAAATTGTGAAGACGGTTATGCTCTGCTTACAGAATCTTGACAAAACTGTAGTTGACAATGAGTTTCAACTGAAATAGCCTGTCCCAGTTGTAAATCAGTTGCAACTAGAAACACCGGCGCGACGGTCACTTCTCTTCATTCCGGTGGCTTGCGAGTTGGCGTTTTCAAGTAAGGCTCTAATGAATAGGACGAGTGACATTTCTTGAGAAAATATCTCGCGGCATTTTTTCCCAACACAAGACTACCTGCTCGGGGAGTTGGCGGCCGGATCCTTGGCTGTCTATTTCTGCTTGCGTTTCTGTTGTGCGGCGCGTTTGTGGCTCGTGCTGGTGTGGGCGGAAGCATTTCGGGGACGGTGACCGATTCTACTGGAGCGGTGATCGCGAAGGCCTCCGCCACGGTCACGAATGTGGATACCGGAGTTCAACAGACGGTTACCAGCGACGAGAACGGCCTGTATTCATTCCTAAATCTGCCGATAGGGCACTACAACCTCGCGGTCTCGGTGCCAGGCTTTCGACCTTACACGCGCGCGAACATAGCGATCGACGTAAACAGCGCGCTGCTGATCGATCCGGTGCTGGAAGTCGGAGAAAAAAAAGAAACTGTCGAGATCAATGATACCTCTGCGCAGGTAGAGACCAGCAGCAGCCAGCTCGGAGAAGTGATCACAGGTACGCAGATGACCGCGGTCCCATTGAATGGCCGGAGTTATACGGATCTGCTTGCTCTGCAACCGGGTGTGGCGCCGGTAACTTCCATTTCGTCCGAGACGGTGCAAGATGTGGGCGCCAGCGCGCTGAATCCCTCCGGCGATTTGAATCCGGGGACCGTCTCCATCAACGGGCAACGCGAATTCGCCAACGCGTTTATTGTGAATGGGAGCGATGTAGAGGAAGACGTAAACATGGGCGCGGCGATCGTCCCGAATCTGGACTCCATCGCAGAGTTTCGGATTTTGACCAGCAATTTCGACGCTGAGTACGGGGAATTCAGCGGAGGACAAATCAATGTAGTGACGAAATCCGGAACGAACGCATTTCATGGAGATGTGTTTGAGTTTCTGCGCAATACCAATCTGGATGCCCGAAACTATTTTTCACCGACGCGAGGAAAGTTCGATCAGAACCAGTTCGGTGGAACTTTTGGCGGACCCATCCGAAAGAGCAAGATATTTTTCTTTGGGGACTACCAAGGCACTCGTTCGACTCAAGGAGTTAGTACTGGGCAGATTTCTGTTCCGTCGTTACAGGATCGCACGACAGGCAACTTTTCGGATTTACCGATTAATTCCAGCGGCTTCAACCCGCTGGGCTTTTGCGGTGTAACACAGAATCTCGAGATCCCTTGCACGGTAAGCGGGCCTAACGTCGCGACAACTCTTTCCGACAAATTGGGCTACTTCGTGCAAAGCGGGGAGCCATATTATTTCAGTGGGCCTACACAACAGAGTCCTACGGGCGGTCCTTGTGTCAGCAACAACCCGGTGGGGGGTTGCGTCTTTCCAAACGCCATAGTTCCTACGAAGGCTTGGGTGGCACCCGGCACGAACCTGCTGAGTTACATTCCGAAACCAAATATAGGGACCAACGTCTTTTCTACCTCGGCTTTCGACCAAACGCTGCGCGACGACAAGGGCTCTTACCGGATGGACGCCAATACAAAGTGGGGATTGTTATCCGCGTACTATTTTCTCGACGATTGGACGCAAAACAATCCGTATCCTGTGGCGCAAGGTGGTGCAAATGTCCCCGGGTTTAATGCATTGTACTCGGGACGTGCGCAACTACTCAGCCTCGGCGACACGAAAGCACTAAGCTCCACGGCGGTGAATGAATTGCGTTTCAGCTACCTGCGCGACGCAAACAATCTCGGCAAGCCACAAGGAGGTGTAGGCGTTAGCCTGGCGTCGCAGGGATTCGTAGTAGGTCCGGGAACTCCGGGCATCGTACCACTCTCGCCCAGAACGGAAGGTGTGGAGAGCGTCGGCTTCAATAGCTTCACGCTTGGAACGAACACAAATGAGTTGAAACAATTCAACAACACCTATCAGTGGCTCGATAGCTTTTCGAAGGAAGTACGGACTCACACTATCAAAGTAGGGGGAGAGTTCCACATCGACCAGGTGAACGTCAATCCCAATGCCCAATTCAACGGCAGCTTTCTCTTCTTTGGTACCGAGACGGGATTGGATTTTGCGGATTTTCTGTTGGGATATCCGAGCCAGTACAATCAGAGCCAACTCCAACCTTTTTACGGCCGCAACAAATATCTAGGCCTCTACGCACAGGATAGCTGGCGCTTAAGGCCGAACCTAACGCTCAATTACGGACTGCGTTGGGACCGCATCGAACCGTGGTATGAGAAGTACAATCAGATCGCAACGTTCGAGCCGGGTAAGCAGTCCATCGTTTTTCCAGGCGCTCCGGCCGGCATTTTGTATCCCACCGACCCGGGTGTTCCGCGCACATTAGCGCCTGCTGGAAACCTGGATTTTGCTCCGCGCATCGGGCTGGCCTATTCGCCGGACGTTTCAGGGGACGGTCTGCTTGCGAAAGTTTTCGGCGGTCCCGGCAAGACCAGCGTGCGCGCCAGCTTTGGCATGTTTTACACAGCGATTGAAGCGCTGACGTTGAGTGTGATGAGTGCCAACGCTCCATATGGGATAACCTACACTAGTCCGGCGCCGCCGCTTTTTGCCACGCCATTTATTACGGCGTCCAATGGCCAGAATCTGGGACAGACTTTCCCGGTGACACTCGCGCCGACGAACACGTCTGCTAAGCATCCTGACCCGAAAGTCGACTGGACGCAATTCGAGCCGGTCACTGGGCTTCCAAACTATCTCACTACGAATCGCATTCCCTACACTGAGGAATACATGCTTTCTCTTCAGCGCGGGTTTGGAGCGAATAACGTGCTTAGTGTGAATTACGTTGGCACTCAGGCGCATCGACTTCTGGTATTGGAGGAAGCCAATCCAGGCGACCCGGGTCTATGCTTGTTTCTGAGCGATCCGGCCAATCTGCTGCCTACTAATCCTCCGCAAACTCCGTGCGGACCTTTCGGCGAAGACACGACCTACACGACATCTGCGGGCAAGGTATACCAAGGGACCCGAGGACCTCTAGGGTCGAATTTCGGCAGCAACGCCAATCAAGCCACCATCGGCAATTCAAATTACAACGCGCTGCAGGTAATCCTGAACCATACCGGCAGACGATTGAATGTTCTCGCCGGATATACTTTCAGCAAATCCCAGGATCAGTCTTCCAATCTGGGCGAAGAAGTGAATCCGATCGATCCAGCGCTAAGCAAAGCGCTCTCCGCATTCGACGTGAAACACAATTTTGTGGTGAGTTATAGCTACAAAATTCCTCTCGAACATTTGTTCCGGGTGACAAATCGATGGACCGAAGGCTGGGAGATCTCTGGCATTACGCGCTTCAGCAGCGGCCTTCCCGTAACATTGGTGAATTTTGGAGACAATTCGCTGCTGGGGACGGAACCGAATGGAGTGAATAATTTTGGCATTGATGAGCCTGACTATGCAGGCGGACCGCTAAATCTGAATCAGAATCCGCGCAACGGAAAGCCATATTTCAACACGGCCCAATTCAGCGAGAATGCCTTGGGCACACCGGGCACGGCCAAGCGTAGGTTTTTCTACGGGCCGGGTATGAATAATTTTGACCTGGCATTGCTGAAGAACGTGCGCCTTACGGAATCGAAATCCTTTCAGTTTCGGCTGGAAGCTTTCAACGCGTTCAACCATGCACAATTTTTTGGACCTCAAGCAGTTGATGGCAATATTGCCAGTTCAACTTTTGGCCAGGTCATTAATGCCGCACCACCGAGACTCGTTCAGTTGGGCGCCAAGTTTTTCTTCTGATAAGGAAAGATGTGATGGTGGCAGGCAGAGGAAAATCGTTGATTTCTGGTTTCCTGATACAATCGGTTTTGGAGTAGGCCTGCGACGCACGTGTCGCGCGAAAGCCTATTTGAACCAACACTGGATCCCAGGGAGCCCGCGTCGTCCTGCCCTTGTGCCGTCCGTTGGCTTCGGCCCGCTGGATAGCCTGAAAGCAGGCGCAGGGCACCCACCTATTCGTGGGGTTCAGGGCCTAGCTCGCACGGCGGAGTGGACCGCTCCTTCTAAATTCGCTCTCTAAGCGCCAATTTTATTCTTCCTCTTGAAGTGAAGAATCTGGACGCCTAAGAACCGCGGGGAAAATTGAAAATACTTTTCATTGGCGACATCGTAGGCTCGCCCGGCCGCAAGATCGTTCACGACCGACTGGCTGATATTCTGGTGCAACGAAAAATCGATCTGTGTATCGCCAACGGGGAAAATTCGGCGTCCGGCTTCGGGATCACACCGCGCCTGGCCGAGGAATTATTCTCTTCCGGAGTCGAAGTGATTACCGGCGGTAATCATGTGTGGGACCGCCGGGAGATTCTCGATTTCTTTCCGCACGAGCCGCGCCTGCTGCGTCCGGCGAATTTTCCTGAAGGCTCGCCCGGAAAAGGGCATTACGTGGGGTGCTCCAAGGCGGGCGTGGGCTATGCGGTGATGAACTTGCAAGGACGCACTTTTATGATCGCGTTGGACGATCCGTTTCGCACCGCTGACCGCGAGCTCGCGAAAATTCCTTCGGACGTTAAAGTGATTATTGTGGACATGCACGCAGAGGCGACTTCTGAAAAACAGGCCATGGGCTGGTATCTTGCCGGAAAGGTTTCCGCTGTCTTGGGAACCCATACGCACGTGGCTACGGCTGATCAGCGCGTTCTGCCCGGAGGCACGGCTTACATCACCGACGTTGGTATGACCGGACCTCACGATTCCGTAATCGGCATGGACAAACAAGGTGTCTTGCAGCGTTTCCTGGACCAAATGCCGGCGAAATTCGCAGTGGCCGAAGGCGACATACAGATGAACACTGTTCAGATCGAAGTGGATGAAACCACCGGCCGGGCAGTTTCCATCGAACGCGCGGCTTTCCGCATCGACTAAACGAGAGTCGAAGAATCGGATCATCTCGATATGTAAGCGTTTTGCTCGCGGCGGTGTTGGCCAATACGAAACTGACCTTCCGAGCCCAGGAAACCTAATCGCGACTCACGGCGTCTGTTCACTAAATATCAATTACCGAGGATCCGCCAATCTCGCTACGCAACCAGTTGTCTGTGTGTCTAGCTGTACTAGTGGCTATTGCCACTGTATGGAATCTTTTGCCTTTATTTGCCGCCACTCGAACTCAGACCGAGGTACCAGCTATTGCTGCTAGCGGGCGCTTGTTCCCGGAACTGGGGCCCGGACTGCGTGCTCTCAAGCGAGATTCCATCGGTCAGTATTACATTTTGGCGGCGTCTTCCAGCACGGTTTCAGTGTATGGCGTCGACGGCAAACGGATCGGCGAAATCCCTGCGGTGAATTCTCAGATCGTTAAAATTGTTTTCGCAGAAGACATAGACGTCGACGCTAGCAACCGTGTTTTCATCGCAGACCTCGGCGCAAACGCCGTGAAGATCTTCAAGACTAATGGGTCGCTCGATACTACCGTTGCGGTCCCCGCTCCCACTTCGGTGGCAGCTTTGCCGGGGAATGAATTTGCAGTCACTTCACTCCGCTCCGATCATCTCGTAACTATCTATAGCGAACAAGGAAAGCTGATTCGAAGTTTCGGCGGTTTTCGCGATCGTCTTTCGAGCGATGATTCAAAGCGCTACATCAACCACGGCCGGCTTTCCGGAGACTCTTTGGGTTTTATTTACTTTGCGTTTACGCTTGTTCCGGATGCCACGATCAGAAAGTACGATCGCTTTGGTTATTCGGCGTACGAAATTTCTCTTCCGCATCCGGACGAACGGTCAGCCTCTTCCTCACAAGCCTCAGGGGTCGATATCTTAGCGCTTGCTCGACGCAATCAAGGCACCCCGGCGAAACCTGTAATCAACGCGTTCGGCGTGGACTCTGTCTCGCAGGATGTGTGGATGGCGACGGGAGATCTGCTGTCGCACTTCGACAAAAACGGCGCTCTCGTCGGGTCGTACCGCACCGCGACTGCGAACGGCACGCGGCTCGAGCCCAGCGCGATTCTGATTGAGCCCGGGCGAATTCTTCTCGCCTCAGATCCCGTTGGTGTGTATGAGTTCTCGCGGCCAGACAAACAGAGCTCGAGTTCAACCGGGCAGCGCTGAAAAGTTCGTGCGTCACAGCCTTGTTGAGTTGAGAAGAAAAGAAACCGCTTCGAAAATTTTCCTAGAATCAACTAAAAAATCGCCTGTGGAAAAGCTGTGAATGATTTGTGAAATCTGCGTGAATGGTTCGTTCAATTTTCTCTTGCTACCTGCGTCGCGATTAGGCAAAATCCCCGCTCGCTTCTCCCGTGCAATTCACACGTGCACTCATGAGATGCCGTGACGCGGGGTGCGTCGCGTGACATCAGACCATCCGACATAAGAAAGCATCCCGCCAGTGGCGACGGGAGATTTCCACAACATTTCCACGTCAGTGGAAATTGTGGCAAAGGGTAAATTTGCTCGATGAACCTCTGGGATAAGATTCTGCTGCACTCCGAACGGCGCGTAAATCCTCACAGTTTCGCCACCTGGTTTCGTCCCACGCGCCTGGAACGCGCAGAGGAAGATCGTTTGGTCATACGCGTTCCTACACGCCTGTTCAAGAAGCGCCTGACGGAGACTTACGGCCAGCTTATCCAGGCAGTTCTCACCGAGTTAGGACGTCCGCAGCTGCAGCTCGAGTATCTTTGCGCTGAAACGCAACCGGTGGCTACGAGCCTCGCTCCGCCTCCACAGGCGAAGCTTGATTTTGATGCTGTGGCGCATCAACTGAATCCGCGGTACACGTTTGAATCGTTTATCGTGGGCGCTTCGAACCAATTTGCGCACGCCGCAGCTATGGCGGTGGCGGACCAGCCTTCAAAATCTTATAACCCGCTCTTTTTGTATGGCGGTGTTGGACTCGGCAAGACGCATCTGATGCAAGCGATTGGGCACACGCTGAAACGGCGTAATCCATCGCTACGCCTCACCTATATCAGCGCGGAAAAGTTTACGAACGAAGTGATTGCTTCCATACGGCTCGAGCGCATGCCGGCCTTTCGCGATCGTTTTCGGAATATGGATGTTCTGATGGTGGACGACATTCAGTTTATCGCCACGCGCGAACGCACGCAGGAAGAGTTCTTTCACACGTTCAATGCGCTGTACGACCAGCAGAAGCAGATTGTTATTTCGTCCGATTGCCCACCCAAAGAGATTTCTTCGATTGAGGAGCGCCTGCGTTCTCGTTTTGAATGGGGACTGATCGCTGACATCCAGCCGCCCGACCTGGAAACCAAAATTGCCATTTTGCAGAAGAAGGCCGAAAGCGAACGCGTGCAGGTTCCCGATGACGTGGCTGAATATATCGCGCGTGCGATCAAGTCAAATATTCGCGAGCTGGAAGGCGCGCTGATACGGTTGATGGCTTATGCGTCGCTTACCGGCGCGGTGATTAATTTGCCCACGGCGCAGCAAGTGTTGAAAAACATTATCGAGACGCAGGACAAGAAAGTCACCATTGAGCAGATCCAGAAGCGCGTTGGCGAGCATTTCGGCCTGCGCGCGCAGGATTTGAAAGTGCGCAGCAACTCGAAGCAGATAGCTTTCCCTCGTCAGGTAGCTATGTTCCTGGTGAAGCAGCTCACTTCAGCTTCGCTTCCCGAAATCGGCAGGCAGTTCGGCGGGAAACATCACACTACCGTTTTGCATTCGATCAACAAGATTGAGATGTTGCGGCAGTCGGACAAAGATCTGAACAAGACTATTAACAGGCTGCTCGACGCTTTCGGTTAGAGATAGCTGTGAACTGAGGTTCGCGCTGTGATACAGCCTGTGCACGTTCTGTGGAAATATCTAGACGCAAAGTTTCGGCGGCCGTTTTCAGCTGGACCGCGAAGATTTCCACTGCACACTCCTTAGCATAAAGTGTGCGGAGGACGCGAGTTAAAACGTTTTCCGCAAAATCCACACATGCGGCGACGGCGACGGTTTTCTTATATACTTACTTCATAAATAAAAGCAGTAAAGTAGTAGCCGCAGCAGTGCAAAAGAATAGCAAACACCGTGAGGGCCGCCCGAGATGGAATTCAGCGTAAAAAGATCGGACCTGCTTGACGAACTAAACCTCACGCAGGGCGTGGTCGAGCGCAAGTCGACGATTCCAATCCTGTCGAATCTCTTGGTGGAAGCGAAAGGCAGCCGCCTTACCATCACGGCGACCGATCTGGAACTCAGCATCCGCACTTCCTGCGAAGCGAAGGTCAAGAAAGAAGGCGCTGGCACGATACCGGCGAAGAAACTCTTCGAATTGATGCGCCTGCTTCCGGAAGGCGAAGTGAAGTTTAAACTCCTCGAAAATCATTGGGTGCAAGTAACGGCCGACCGCAAGAACTACAAACTCGTGGGTATGTCGAAAGACAATTTTCCGGCGTTGCCCTCTTTTCCACACGCGCTCGTGAAGATTCCCGCAGCGCTGCTTGCCGAAGTTATAGCCAAGACAACCTTCGCGATTTCACTGGAAGAATCGCGTTACACGCTGAATGGGGCCTTGCTCGTGCTAAAGCCAAACTCGATCACCATGGTCGCGACCGACGGGCATCGGCTCGCAATGGTGGAGAAAGACCACAAGTTTGAAGGGTTCTCCACCGAGACGCGCGTTCTAGTCCCCAAGAAAGCCATGACGGAGCTACAGCGGCTTGCCGCGGATTCAGGCGATGAAGCAAGCGTTGAATTTGCACAGGACGAAAGCCACCTCTTCTTTCAGTTTGGCGGGCGTTTGCTCACTTCGCGAAAGCTGACCGGGCAATTTCCGAATTATGAAGCGGTGCTTCCGCGGGACGCGAACAAGACCGTAGCTCTCGATCGCGGCGAATTGCAGGACGCTTTGCGCCGGGTTTCACAGCTCGCTGACCAACGTTCGCACGCCGTAAAATTCATGCTATCGAAGGAAGGCCTGGAGATTTCAGCTTCGAGCCCGGAATACGGCGAAGCGAAAGAAGTGATCGAGAAAGAATTCAAAGGTGACACCATTGCGATTGGCTTCAACGCGCAATATCTTCTCGATTTCCTGAACGCCGCGGCCGATGGCCCTATCAGCTTTGAATTAAAGGATGAACAATCCGCAGGCCAGCTGCGCCCGCTTGCCGATGAGGCTACACGTTATCGCTACGTCGTAATGCCAATGCGTATTTGAAAGCCGCTGCATAGCTAAAATAGATTTTTTCGCTTCTCTTTTCCTACAAAAAATCTTGTAATAACTGAATAATTACGACAGTTTCCGCATTTGATTGCGCAAGCCGATTCGGCCTCAAAACCACGCCTCGCTAGGCTCATAACTAATTGATCCGTTTAGACTTATTGTGAATTGGGGACCCACAATCGCCTTGCGAAGATCTCACTTTTCCGGTATAATTTTGTTGTTCTGGAGTCCCTCCTGAACGGCACTGTCTGACCCGAAATTGTTCTAGTTTTCTTGCTCGCGCCAGGGCAAGTGAGCGTTGGGTTGGACGAAATAAAACTTCGCTGCGTCTCCCCGGAAAGTTTCGGAACGGGACGGGATGAAGTTGCAACCCTTCGAGTCTGGCAAGCGCGGAAGCGCCCTGGAAATGTTCAGGCCGGAATTTTCGGGTGCTCAGGCCAATGGGCAAGGCAAGCCCGCCAAAGTGGGCAAGTGTCGAGCCTCCGCGCGACCGCCTTCCCGTGTATCAGCAAGATTTCTAAAAGAGATTTCTAGAATTCGAATTCATGCGAGCTAGCAGTCTGAGGAGACGCGCGATCCATGGCTGAAAAAGAAAGTTCCGGCGCCAAAGGTCATAAGTACGACGCTACATCCATCAAAGTGTTGGGCGGAATAGAAGCGGTACGCAAACGTCCGGCAATGTACATCGGTTCCACCGGGGAACTAGGTCTGCATCACCTTGTCTGGGAAGTCGCGGACAACTCCGTGGACGAAGCCATGGCGGGCTTCTGCGATGAGATTAATGTGTCGGTACATGATGATAATAGCGTAACGGTGATCGACAACGGCCGCGGTATTCCCGTGGACATGCACGCGACGGAGAAGAAACCGGCGGCGGAAGTTGTAATGACCGTGTTGCATGCCGGCGGGAAGTTCGATAGCGATACTTATAAAGTTTCGGGTGGCTTACACGGTGTGGGTGTGTCGGTCGTAAATGCGCTTTCCGATTGGCTCGATCTGGAAATCTGGCGCGACGGCGAAGTGTGGGAACAGTCTTACGAAAAGGGCGTGCCCACTTCCAAGCTCAAAGCTTCCGGCAAGACTCGAAAGACCGGCACGAAAATTACATTTCACGCTGACCCGGAGATCTTCGCTACCACGGTGTACAGCTACGACACGCTATCTCAGCGCCTTCGCGAACTCGCCTTCCTCAATAAAGGCCTGAAAATTACGCTGGAAGATGAACGTACCAACAAGAAAGCTGAATTTCGTTTTACCGGTGGCATTGCTGAATTTGTGAAACACCTGAATCGCGGCAAACAGACTCTTCACGATTCACCGATTTATATGGAAGGCAAGCGCGAGCAGGTGGAAATAGAAATCGCTCTGCAATATAACGACAGCTACGCAGAAAACATTTTTTCTTTCGCGAACACGATCAATACGGTTGATGGCGGTTCGCACCTTTCGGGCTTTCGCTCCGCGTTGACACGCACGATTAACTACTACGCAAATTCCGCAGGCATGCTGAAAGAGCAGAAGGACGAAGTCTCCATCAATGGAGACGACGTGCGCGAAGGCCTGGTCGCCGTGGTTTCGGTAAAGCTTCCGCAGCCGCAGTTCGAAGGGCAGACTAAGGGGAAACTTAATAGTGACATCAAGGGGCTGGTCGAGTCGCTCGTGAACGAGCGGCTCGGGGAATATTTCGACAAACATTCCTCCATCGCGCGAAAAATTATTGGCAAGTGTATTGACGCAGCCCGTGCTCGCGAGGCTGCGCGCAAAGCGCGCGAACTTACTCGCCGCAAATCGGCGCTCGATTCCAGCGGGCTTCCCGGAAAACTTTCTGATTGCCAGGAACGCGATCCCGCTCGCTGCGAACTTTTCCTGGTTGAGGGTGAATCGGCTGGCGGCTCGGCCAAAGGCGGACGCGATCGCCGCTATCAAGCCATCCTACCGCTCAAGGGAAAGATCCTGAACGTGGAAAAAGCGCGTTACGACAAAATGCTCGGCCACGAAGAAATTCGCTGCATCATTACGGCGCTTGGCACCGGTATCGGCAAGGACGATTTCGACGCCAACAAGCTGCGCTACCACAAAGTGATCCTGATGACCGACGCGGACGTGGATGGCAGCCATATCCGCACGCTGTTGCTCACGTTTTTCTTCCGCCACATGCGCGAGCTCATCGATCGTGGCCACATCTACATTGCGCAGCCGCCGCTTTATCGTGTGAAGCGCGGAAAGATGGACCGTTACATTCGGGACGAACGAGAATTCGCTCACGAACTGATGAAGCGGGCCACCGAAGAGCACGAAGTGAAATCGAAAGGTGGGAAATCGCTGGAAGGCGGTGACCTCACTCAATTCCTACTGAATATTCAGGAATACGATCAAGTGGCCGCAAAGTTGGGCCGACGTTTGCGCGAGCCGAAACTTGTGGAACTGCTTGCCCACAGCGAACTTGAAAAGAAGACTGATTTTGGCGACAAGAAAAAGCTTCAGGAGCTGGCGAAAGCCATCGAGAAGGCCAAGCTGGATTTGGAGGCGAAATTTGTTTTCGACGAAGAGCACAGCTTGCACGAACTGGTTCTGAAAAATGGCGGAGAACGTCGCGTGAATTGGGCTTTGGCGGCCACGCCTGAATACAAACGCATGCGTTCGCTCCACCAGCAGATCGCGGTGCACGATCGCCCGCCGTTTACCGTGGGACATAATGGCGACAAAGTCGTTAAAGACGATGCGACCGGCCTGCTGAATTATGTGCTGGAGGACGCGAAGAAACAATTCACCATCACGCGTTTCAAGGGCCTGGGCGAAATGAATCCCGAGCAACTTTGGGAAACCACCATGAACGCCGAGACGCGCACTCTGCTCAAAGTGCGTCTCGAAGATGCGGTTGCGGCGGAAGACATTTTCTCCACACTGATGGGCGAAAACGTCGAACAGCGGCGGAAATTCATCGAGGACAATGCCCTCGACGTTGTGAACCTCGACATCTAAGAATGATTTATCAATTGAGCTGGAAGATTTTGCCGGGGCTGCGGGGGATGAGTTGTTCTGAATTCAGCGCGACGGCGACGTCTTCGCCGAACAACGAGCAAGGTGTTGCGTTTGAATGCTCGACCGAAGCCGAATGCGATTCATTTTTGCGTGAATTGGAAACACACTTCGCGCCGCAACGTTTTTCGAACAACGCTACAGCATTCGAAACGGTGAAGAGCTACGTAATCGAGCGGGCGGCTAGGAAAACGCAATCTTAAACTGAGCATTAAAGAACGGAGAGACAAGTGGCCGACGAAATCGATAAGTCAATAACCACACCGGTTGATATCGAATCGGAAATGAAGAAGTCGTACCTGGATTACGCCATGAGCGTAATCATCGGGCGCGCGCTTCCGGATGTGCGCGACGGACTTAAGCCTGTTCACCGGCGAATTCTGTTCGGAATGTACGAGCTCGGGCTAACGTCTACAAAGGCTTACCGCAAGTGCGCAAAAATTGTCGGCGAAGTGCTGGGCAAGTTCCATCCGCACGGTGACACGCCTGTGTACGACGCGCTGGTGCGTCTAGCGCAGGATTTCAATATGCGTTATCCGCTGGTGGACGGGCAGGGAAACTTCGGCTCGGTGGACGGAGATCCTCCGGCGGCAATGCGATACACCGAAGCGCGGCTATCGAAAGTTGCGGAAGAAATGCTGGCGGATATCGAGAAGGAAACCGTCGATTTCGTCCCGAACTTCGATGAAAGCGAACATGAGCCGGTCGTACTTCCGACCAGAATTCCGAACCTGCTGGTCAACGGGTCAACCGGTATCGCCGTGGGCATGGCGACAAATATTCCGCCGCACAACCTGAAAGAAACCATCGAAGCTGCCATTCTTCTGATCGAAGAGCCCGAAACAAACCTGAAAAAAGTGATGAAACTTATCCCCGGCCCCGACTTTCCGACCGGCGGCTACATTTATGGCCGTGAAGGAATCGAGCAGGCTTACAAGACCGGCCGCGGCTCGTTTCAAGTACGGGCGAAAGTCGCTATCGAGCAGCGCGGCAAGGATCGCCAGGACATCGTCATCACCGAACTCCCTTACCAGGTGAACAAAGCTCGTCTCATCGGACACATTGCCGAGTTAATTCAGAACAAAAAACTGGAAGGCATCGCCGACATCCGTGACGAAAGCGACCGTGACGGCATGCGCATTGTGATCGAAATTAAGCGCGACGAAGAGCCGCAAATTATCCTGGCCCATTTATTCAAGCAAACGCAGATGCAGGAATCGTTCGGCATGATTCTGCTGGCGATCGTCGGCGGACAGCCGCGCGAGCTCGGCTTGGTCGAGCTGCTACAGCTATTTATCTCGCACCGCGTTGACGTGGTTCGCCGCCGCACACAATACGAGTTGCGCAAAGCTGAAGAGCGCGAGCATATTTTGCTGGGTTACCAGATCGCGCTGGATTATCTGGACGAAGTGATACGAGTAATTCGTGGTTCTTCGAGCCGTGCCAACGCCCGCGAAAACCTTTTTAATTTCTTTGCGAACAAATCGATTTCCATTTCGGAAGGCGGGAAAGCCAAGAGCCTCGCCGGGGTAAAGCTCAGCAACAAAAAATATGGCCTGGCAACCGAGGTTGTTGGCCTCAGCTACCCGCAGATCGATGCCATCCTCGAATTGCAGTTGCATCGTCTTACGAAGCTTTCGATTGACGATATTTTGAACGAGCTGAAACAGATTCGCGAGCAGATCGCAGAGTTACGCGAAATTTTAGCCAGCGAAAAGAAACTGAAAGCGGTGATTGTCGCGGAACTGCGCGAAATTGCGAAATCCTATGGCGACGACCGGCGCACGCAGATCGTTGACCGCGTCGAGGAAATTAAGCTCGAAGATCTGATCAAAGACGAAGAAATGGCCATTACTGTGAGCCATGCGGGTTACATCAAACGCACTTCGGTTGATGTGTATCGCCACCAATCCCGTGGCGGCAAAGGGCGCATCGGCGCGAAAACGCGCGAAGATGACTTCGTCGAGCACTTTTTCGTAGCTTCGGCGCATAGTTACATTTTGTTATTCACCTCGAAGGGCCGCATTTATTGGCTGAAGGTTTACGAAATTCCGGAAGCTGCGGCCGCCACGCGCGGAAAAGCGATCGGCACTCTTGTACGCTTGCAGGAAAACGAAAAACTTACAGCAGTGGTTCCCGCGCGAAACCTGGAAGAAGCGGACCGCTACGTTTTCCTGGCGACCCGCAACGGCACGGTGAAGAAAACGGCCATCGCCGAGTTTTCGAACCCGCGCCCGTCCGGGATTATCGCCATCAACCTCGATGCTGGTGACGAGCTGATCGGCGCGAAACTTACCGACGGCAAACAAATGATTTTCCTGGCAAGCCATGATGGACAGGCAATCCTCTTCCGCGAAACGGAAGTACGCTCAATGGGACGAGCGGCCGGCGGCGTGAATGGAATGGACCTGGCTAAAGGCGATTTCGTGGTGAGCATGGACGCGGCGCAACCGGATTTCTTAATCATCCAGAAGGAATACAAGAAGGACACGCAGAACCTCGATGAGCTGGAAAGCGATCAGATTCGCGAATCGCTTACCTCGCTGATGCTTACCGTTTCTGAAAAGGGTTACGGCAAGCGCACGCCCCTCGCCGAGTATCGCGTCACATCGCGCGGCGGCAAAGGTGTTATCAACCTAAAATCCACTGACCGCAACGGCCCGGTGGTGGCGGCGTTGCAAGTACGCGAAGATTCCGACGTGATGATTATCACCGGACAAGGGAAAGTGATTCGCGTTCATTCCGGCGAGATACGCGAAGCGGGGCGTTCTACGCAGGGCGTGCGCTTGCTGAGGTTGGAAGAAGGTGACCGCATCGCCGCTGCCGCTTCGATTCTGGAAGAGGAAGAATCGGCGGCGCCGGAACCCGAGAAAAAGTAGAGGAAGCGTTTCATCCTTACGACGGCGGGGCGATGTAGTAGCCCGGGCGTGTGCGCACGTCGACTCCGGGGCGATCGACGGTGACTTTAATTTCGTGGTAGCCAGTAGGCTCGTCGCCAGGTGGGCGGTAACCTATCGTATATTGCGCGTGTAGTTCTCCTCCGATTGCGTCCATGGCCTTTTGAATTGAGCGGTCTTTCATCGTGCTCACGTGTAACCCGCCTGTAGCTTTGCTGGCGATCTCCAGTGAGTTCGGGCCGATGGCATTCTTCCCGGTTTTCACCAGCCAGACGGCGAGCGCGAGCAGATCTATGTTCCCTTGCCCTTGAGCTGCGGCTTCATTGTCCGGTGTTTGCGCCATGCCAGGAGGCACTGGAACGGGAAAAGTTCCAGGTGCGCCCAACTGCGGTCCCTGATATGGATTTGGCTTTGCTCGCAAGTCAGCCATGCTGGTGCTCAGGCCGATGGTGTAAATCGTGACGTTAGCCAACTGCGCTTGGCGCAACACTTCACCGAGTTTACTTTCGCTGCCGGAATCCTGCGCCTCGGAAATGACGACCAGAATCCGCCTTCGAACCGCCGGCCGTTCTTCCAGCAACGAAATGCCGCGTGACATCGCGTCGTAAAGTCGTGATTGATCGACGCCAATGCGCAAGCGATTGATGGTGTTTTGCACGCCGTCGACATCGGTAGTGAATTTATTGAGCAACTCGATGTCGCTGTCGAAGCTGATTATGGCTGCTTCGGCCGTTTGCCCCATCACAGTTTGGCTGAAAATGATTCCTGTTTGACGAATGGCGGGAAACATAGGCTCGATATGCGAACTGGTTTCAATCGCCAGTACAATCGAGAGCGGATCGCCGCCCAGATCGAAGTGATCGATTTTCTGCTGAACGCCGTTGTCAAAAACGCGGAAATTTTCCTTGGCAAGGTCGAGCAGCATCTCGCCGGAGTGGTTCGTCACTGTCACTGGCGCAATCACTTCATTTACGCGAACACGTATCGCATTCTTCTGCTGCTCGGCAGTAGGTATCTTTTCCGAGGTTACCCCCGGCTTCTGCTGGAGTGGGCCCGGCGGAGCCTGGCACCAGGCTGGGACGGGCGTCCCCAGGCAAGCCAGCGTCAGCCAAATCGCCACTAGCCAGGACAACCGTGCGGTACTCGCAGGCGCATTTTGAGGACGTTGCATCGATTTCAGTCTATCTGATTCGTGGGAACCGGGCTGCGTTGCTTGCAGTGCAATAGCGCTTGCGCACGTTGACTGGCTTTTCGCCTCAGTTCTCCTAAAATGAATATTCGCGATTTTACCGAGGAGAAAACATGAGCCGCCGCAGTACCCGGCCCCGGGAAAAGTTAGCCTACGACGATCCGAAATTCATGGACAGCCTAGTGGCCCGGCCGCTTCGCATCATGGCCGAATACCTCGATCCGCTGGACCGGCTGCGCCGCGCAAATGTAAGCGACACGATTGTGATGTTCGGCTCGGCGCGCATACAGGCCCGCGATCGGGCTCTCCTACACCTGAAACAGGTACAGCGCAATGCGCGGGGACGGCGTACTCCTGAATGGCGCCAGAAAGTCAGCGCTGCCCGGTCCTTGCTTTCCATGTCGCGGTATTACGAAGAGGCGCGCGAGCTCTCCCGACGACTGACGCAGTGGTCCATGACTTTAGGTGACAAGCCACGACGGTTTGTTATTTGTTCTGGTGGAGGGCCCGGGATCATGGAAGCTGCCAATCGTGGCGCATACGAGGCTGGTGGCCCTTCGATCGGCCTTAGCATACAGCTTCCTCACGAACAGCAATCAAACCGCTATATCACTCCGGAGCTTAATTTCCTGTTTCACTATTTTTTCATGCGTAAGCTTTGGTTCGCACAAATGGCCAAGGCGCTGATTATTTTTCCGGGCGGTTTTGGAACAATGGATGAACTGGGAGAAATGCTTACACTTTTACAGACCAATAAACTGTCGTCGCACCATCTGATTCTGATCTACGGAAGGAAATATTGGGACAAAGTGATCAACTGGCGGCACATGGTTCGCACCGGCACGATTAACGAGCGTGAATTCAAACTGCTGCAGTTTGCTGATAATGTGGACGAAGCTTTCGACCACATTCGCAAGGACTTGGAAGCACACCATCTGGAGTTGGAATCGGATTCCTACACCAAACCCACGCACCGGATGTAGCAGGCGAGAGCGCTCTTCGAATAAAGTGCGATAGAAAAGAAAAACGGGGAAGAAGCCCCCAGGGACTTCCTCCCCATTTTCCGTGCGCAAGAACTTGCCAATTCAACAGGCGGTTAGTTACTCGAGAACGGCTCGGTCGCAAAGACTGCCTGGAAGCGGCGCTTCTCGTCCTGATCGTGCAGCATCACAACCGGCACTACGCGCAAGGAATGTTTGCAGCTGCGGCAAGTCGTAGCTTCTCCCTGAAGATCCTGAACAAACCCGTCAGAGAAGTGGTACGCCGCTCGAGGCCGCCGCGCTGCCTTAGTGCCCTGCGTCCCGCACTGCGGACAAGTGAACTCCACGCGGTCTTCCAAAGGATCGCGATTCAAAGCCGCCCAACCTGTATATCGAACTCCAATTGTTTCTTTCTGATCTTTCTCCATGATGACCCTCCCCTATAAAAACCGTACAAAGCTTTAGACGCAGCTCGCGCCAAAACCGATTCAAGCGCGTACCAATTTTTGTAACTCTCTAAAACTATTGTTTTTAGGGACTTCGAAAGATGGGCTAAAGCCACTTTGGAACCAAAGCTCTGCACCGGTGTCTATCTATATAAGAGATTCGCGCGAGACTCCCGAAGGCTCAATTGTAAGAACCTTGCAGAGGAGTGTGTCATGAGAGAGCGCGAAGATTTCTCGCAATGCCTGGTGGACGGTGACAAGCAATCGTTTTCGAGATCGAGATGGATGCGACGAGAAGCATTGCTGATCTCGGTTATTTTTGAAGCTGCGCTGGTGGCCGCGATGTTCCTGCTGCCTCTGATAACGCAGGGACTGCCGCCACAACAGTTTATTATCACGCCAGCGCCGCCTTATCACGGTGGCTCAAGCTCGGCACCAGCAGGTCCGCGTGCCGGTTCACACCATCAACCAATCGAAACTTCCGCCGCTACATATAACGTGATGTCGCTTCACAACGCTAATATTCAGAACCACGCTCCGTCGGTTTCACCCGAAGACGCTCCTTCGATTGGTTCGGGTTTTGGACCTGGTGGCTCGCTTGGTTCAGGTCCTGGCGGCGGGGATAACATTACTGGCGGAATGGATCTCGGGAGCCGAGCCATTTCGGAGCCGCCCAAACCCGCTATAGAAAAGCCGCGTCCGCGACCGATGAGCGAAGGTGTGATGGAAGCGGCCCTACTCAATAAAGTTCAGCCCCGATATCCTCCGGCGGCGCGCTTCATGCACATAGCGGGCACTGTTCGTCTGCAGGCAATCATAGGAAAAGACGGGCGGGTCCGGGACGTTCAAGTTCTCAGCGGCCACCCGCTACTGGTGCAGGCGGCTTTGGCGGCGGTACGCGAATGGCGCTATCGGCCCACGGAACTGAATCACGAAATCGTGGAAGTCGAAACGGAGATCACCGTGAATTTTGTTCTTGAGTAAGATCGCGGAGGTCTGAAAAGCGTCTCGATTTTCCGAGACGCCTCGCAGATCTACATTACTTCAGAGATTAAAACTTGATTACGATACCGGTGGAAGCGCGACCATTATCCTGCCGACCGTTAAAGAAAAACGTGGGAACGTAATCGACCTGAAAAATTCTCCAGTGAACTCCATGGAAAATTCGGGCATCGATGCCACCGCCTGCTGCAAGAGAAAACGAGGTATCGGTGAGGTTCCCATTGTTAGCACTGAAGTGCGCCGCTCCTATCAGAACGTGCGCGAACGGCGAGACTCGGGAGTTTAACGATACTTGCGGTCCGAATAGAAATGTATGAACGGACGCACCTGCGCCATACTCGCCGCCAAACTCCGCAACTCCGCCTAGCCAGCTAGTTGGTTTATACTCGCCCGAGAATAGCCAGCCGTTCATGTTCACGGTTGGTGAGCTATCGAAACGCATGTAGGAATACCCACCGTACAGTTCCACCTTGGCCGAATCCTGCGCGTGCGCAGTAAGTGAAATTAGAAAAATTAATCCGCACAACAATAAGAACTTTCTGCACATAGAAATCCCTCCTCAGGGTTATAAAATTTAGGATTATCGCGGGCGGTAAATCTCGCCACGATTCGTCCTGTACCATCCCGGCTTCAACCGCCAGCTCCCCTACAAGAGCGAGCGGCAGCGATGGGCTGGAAGCAGTGTGATGCCTTCTACTCGAAAGAGGTTACCCCTCAACTCACGAATGTTAATGTCTACTGTATAAGGTAATTACCGGAGAGACTTACGGCTATAGAAGTGGTTCGCCGGAATTTTTCGCGATTAACTCCCGAGCAGTATCTCGCAGGCGGACAATCTCCTGCCAATCGTTTCCGGCGACACGATTCGGAATTAACAGCGGGCCGAAGGTAACGGAAATCTGCCCGGGTCGCGGCAACTTCGTTTTGTCGCGCAGAATTCTCCGTGCACCGCGCACCGACACAGGGCAGATTGGGCGTTGCGTGTCGACAGCCGCTTTGAAAGCGCCTAATTGAAACGGGCGAATGCCGATGACCGGTGTGAAGGTTCCTTCCGGATAAATCGCGACTGACTCTCCGTTCTGGAGCGCGGCGTTCACCTGCTCGGCTTGGCGGATGCGGGCCTGCGGATCGCTGCGATTAAAAGAAAATTGGCCGCTGCGGAGCGCCATAGTTCTGAAAAAAGGCATGTCGCGTATTTCACCCTTGGCCACGAACCGAACGTCCGGCGGAAGAAAAGCCAGATTGATTAAAATATCGAGATAGCTCGCGTGATTTGGAGCAAAAATCCAGGGACCGGATGTTTTACGCTGATCGAGAATTTCCTGCCCCTCCACTCGCACTGGCACGAACGCCATTCTGAGCATCAGTCGAGTGCCTTTGTGTATGAGCCAAGCCGCGCGCTTCTGATTTCGAGTGATAGCAACGCTCGCCCATAACGGAAACAAAAGAATCGCAAAAATCGACAGCGCGTATATGCCATAAAGAAATTCGAACACGCCAGTTGCTGCTTGCTTTGTCCAGTTCCACACACGCGGTGCCGAGCCGCGCGCCGCGAGGCCAGCGACTTGCAACCAAGCGGCTTGCTGGCGTTTGCCTAGATTTCCTTCGGTGAAAAGCCGCTGCGTCTCTCGACGTCGCAACTTACCGCTGGAAGTTTTCGGAATGGATTGAGGCGGTAGCAGCACGATCAAATCCGGCGGGATGCCGAGCGCGTCGGTCACCGCACGTGAAATTTCGTCTTCGATACGCTTCGCGCTTGATATGTCGCGAACCTCCGCGGTTACAATAAGCCTTTCGCTTCCGGTGCGCTCATCATTTGCGCCGAATGCGACGACGCAGCCGGTCCGAACACCTTGAACGCATCCGGCGATTTCTTCCACTTCGTGCGGATATAGATTGCGTCCAGCCTTGATGATGATGTCTTTTGCGCGGCCAGTTATGTAAATTTCGCCATCAGCCCAATAGGCCAGATCGCCGGAATCGAGCCAGTCACCATCGTGCATTAATTCTTTGGTCGCGGTGGGATTGTGGAAATAACCGCTGGTTGCCGATTCGCCGCGAAACCACAGACGTCCTTCTTTCCGTTCGCTGATGATTTTGACCCTCGGCGTCCACGATGCGCACTTGCACTCCGGGCACGGGCTTTCCGGAATTCACAAACTCAAGAGCGGCGGGATCGCCCAGCTTGGCGGGCTGAGCGTTGCCGCCGGATTCAAAGCTGGTGCGTTCGATGCGGTCCACCTTGTAACCGGCGCCAAGTTTTGGCACCGAAACGGCAAGAGTCGCTTCGGCCAGTCCGTAAACCGGGAGAAGTGCGTCGCGGCGAAAACCGTAAGGCGCAAAACGAGTTGCGAATCTTTCAAGCGTCTCGGCACGAACCGGCTCGGCGCCGTTCGTTGCGGCGCGCCAACTACTCAGATCCAAATCTTGCAAGTCTTTATCGGGTATCTTTCGCACGCAAAGCTCGTATGCAAAATTAGGAGCGGGGCTAATTGTGCCGCGATGCTTGTGAATAGCCCTTAGCCAGCGTTCCGGCCTGGTCAAAAAAGCGAGGGGTGACATCACGACCAGAGGAATTCCGGTGAAGAGCGGAACGAACCATGCACCGATCAGTCCCATATCGTGATATAGCGGCAGCCAGCTCACGGCAACGTCGTCTGGCTTTATGTCGATGCCGGAAATGATCGATTTAATATTCGCGAGCAGATTGGCATGCGTAAGAATGACCCCTTTAGGATCGCCGGTGGACCCGGAGGTATATTGCAGGAAGGCAATTTCATCGGCGCGGGCGTGATGCGCAAGATTCTCTATCGGCCGCCAGCGCTCTGGGGAAGAATTCGACTTCGCAGCCGGCTCAGTTGCCGGCTTGGCTAGCTCTCCGGCGTCGAGTACTTCTCGTAGAGTTGGAACTCCGGGCTTGAGGAGCCGGGCCAACCCTTCGGCACGCCGCCAAGTAATCAGAAATTGCGCTTCCGCATTGCGCAGGATGGCCGATTGCCGCGTGGCATACTCAGCGATGCGGTCGGCGCGGAACGGCGGATAAATCGGCACCGGGATTCCGCCCGCAAGCAGGATGCCCGCAAAAGTCCAAAAGAACTCCGCGCAAGTGGGAAGCATGATTGAAACGGTCTGGCCGGGCTCCAGACCGCGCCGTACCAATTTGGCGGCTACTCTTGAGGCGCTTTCGAAAAGCTCGCCGAACGTTATAGTTCGCGGCTCATCGTTCTCTTCATAGAGATAAATATGGGCTTGCGTCGGTTCACCGCGTCCTCGCAAGCGGAAAATTTCAGTTAACGTTTTGGCGTTGCGTATTTGGTCTTCGATATCAGCGTGGATGTCAACTGAACGCGCCGGCGTTGATGATATCGCCGCGCCCGCACCAGTCGTCGGAATCGCACCGCGGGCTGCGGACCCAGCATCGGACTCCTCGCGCAGCACGGCTTCAACCAGATCTTCAACTGTGTCAGCCTCGGCGACTACGCGGTCAGGCAGACGCACACTGCAAGCGTCGCCCAAACGCAGCATAAGCTCTACTCGCTCGAGGCTCCCGAGACCCAGTTCCCGTTCGAGGTGAGCCGCAGTGCCGCGTGCCGTTAGCTCCGTCAAACCCCGCTGCCCGCCTAGCTCCACCAGGAGTTGACGCAACACATCAAGCGTCTGGGATGTAACGACTGCTGCGCGATCAATTTTTGTGCCAGTAGCGCCCATGGGTGAGATTCACAAGCAGTTGCTTTGGCCGAGCCTATCACTGGTTAGTATGCAGGGCAATGCCACCCGACGAAGCGAACAGCACACGAAGCGCATTTCAGGTACCTTCGTACTGGGACTAATTGAACCCTTTGCACTATCGACGCTCGCGGGATTTACGGCCAGAATTGGGTTGAGTTCGAGGCCGCACAAGCGCTTCGAACGTCTACACCTCCATCACCCCATGCCCACGAGCGGCCGGCACCCCCACCGGCCGCTCCCCTTTTCTGCTGACTTCAAGTCACTAAAACTAACGACTTTGCGACTCACAAATATGGAATGTTTCTTGACTACGGCGCGCACGCTTCTATAGAGTGCGGGCATCACGGGGTTGTAGGCTAGAGGCAATCGGCTGCGATCTGAATGATGTTCAGCCTATGGTTTTGTTCCTCCGACGTGGTTCCAGCCACTCCACGGCCTGCATGTCCTCAGCGCGAGTTCTCACTATGGGGG
Source organism: uncultured Acidobacteriota bacterium (assembly GCA_963838475.1). Taxonomy (GTDB): domain Bacteria; phylum Acidobacteriota; class Terriglobia; order Acidiferrales; family UBA7541; genus Palsa-295. The sequence continues at coordinate 268,215 of CAWIRJ010000001.1, read as the reverse complement.
TGGGCGTGAGATTACTTCGAGCTATTTTTATTTTCGCAATCGTGTTAGCCAGTACTTCAATTCTCAGTAGGAAAGCCTCGGGCCAAACCAACGCTTCACTACGTGGCACCGTCACCGACCAATCAGGTGGTGTGGTTGTCGGAGCGAAACTCACGCTTACAAATACTGGTACGGGAATCGCTCGCACTACCACCAGCGGCAACGATGGCGCCTATTTATTCGACTTGGTGCAGGTTGGAAAATACAAGTTAACCGTGGAGAAAGCCGGTTTCACGACTTTCATTCAAGAGGGAATCGTCCTGGAGCTAAACCAGAACGGCCGCGCTGACGTTTCCCTGAAAGTTGGACAAGCAGCTCAGACCGTGGAGGTGACCGCGAACGTGGCGCAAGTGGATACAACGAGCGCCGTTCTCGGCAAAGTCGAAACCGAACGTGCCATCCGGGATTTACCCTTGCTCGACCGCGACACGTTACAGCTTGGCCTACTTCAGGCCGGTGTTTTTCCTCCAGACCAGGATGATTCCTCCGGGAACCCTTTTTCAGTAAGCGGACAACGCTCGGAATCGCTTACGTTTCTCCTGGACGGCGCAAATAACACTGATTTTCTTGGCAACAATATCGTGGTAAGTCCGAATCCCGACGCTGTGGAAGAATTCAAAATCATGACGAACAACTACGATGCGGAATATGGGCGCACCTCGGGAGGCATTGTCAACCAGATTACAAAATCTGGAACAAACGATTTCCACGGCGACCTTTTCGAATTCATGCGCAACGATGTTTTGAACGCCACGGATTACCTGGCCGATGGAATCAAGTCTGCCTACAGACGGAATGTCTTCGGCGGAACTTTGGGAGGACCGGTCAAGAAAGACAAATCATTTTTCTTTGTGGCCTACCAAGGGACTCGGCGTGGTGAAGGAATGACTCCGAGTCCGATCGGCGTGCTAACCGTTCCGGAACGTACAGGAGACTTCAGCGCCGATAATTTTCCACTTATCAATCCGATCACCGGCGCTCCCTATCCCAATAATCAAGTTACCGTGAACCCGATCATCGCGAATTACATCGCCAAATACATGCCATTGCCTAACAATGGATCAACCGATACCTTTACGGCGTCCCCTTTAGCTGGAATCAATGACGATCAAGGAATCGTGCACTGGGACTATAACGTCACGCCCAAGGACACCATCTCGTTTGCATATCTGATCGATGATACACGCGCGCTGTTTCCGGAAGAGGGTGGCACGATTTCGTCCCTTACAGGACTTCAGCCTTCTGGATCAGGCGGCGACGTACCGGTCGGGTCCGCGGGATTGGAAAGCCAGCGCAATCAGATTGGAACGTTCACTTGGACGCACACATTTTCTAGCAGCAAGATTAATGAATTCCGTTTCGCTGCCAGCCGGTTCGCGTCGAGCCAAGCAGTGCCGCTCGATCATACGTCGCCGAGCGCTTTGGGATTCACGAACGTTACACCAGCCGATACCAAGGCTCCGGCACCGCCCACGATTTTCGGGCCCTCGTTTACGCTCGGTCCTTCCACGCAGGGACCCACGACGTTGCACCGCGCTACATTTGAATGGTCCGACAACTTTACTTGGACGCTCGGTAAACACGAAATAAAACTTGGCGTAGATTTCACTCGCGTTCGGAACAATTTCTATTACGACTATTACAACAACGGCAGCGAAGATTTCACCTTTGGAGATTTCACCGGAGATGAATATGCTGACTTCGTCGCCGGTTTCTCCGATGAATATTTCCAATCCTCGCCTGCCACTTACGGAATTCGCACGGGCTCGGCCGCAGGATACATTCAGGACACCTGGAAGGTTTTGCCGCGCCTTACCTTGAATTACGGCTTGCGCTACGAGTATTACGTTCCCCAGCACGACATTCACGATAATATCTTGGGCTGGTTCCCTGGCAAGCAATCCACGGTCTTCCCTGACGCGCCTCCCAATATTCTTTATCCCGGCGATCCCGGGACGCCGAATAATGCTTTGGTTTATCCGGATTACAACAACTTTGCGCCAAGATTTGGATTCGCCTGGGATATGCTCGGCAATGCAAAGCTCGTGATGCGCGGAGGCTTTGGCATTTTCTACGACATCGAAGATGGCGCGCTGAACTTGCAATTCGGAGGCGAGCCCCCCTTTGGGTACATCGCAAACATCTTCCCGTCGTACGGAGTTGGTTCCCCATCGGATTGCCCCGGACCGGTGCCTTGCGGGGCGATTGCGGATCCTTGGGCGCCGAACACAAATCCATACAATCCATTCGTTCCCGGCTTCCGGCAGCCAAGTCCGATTCCCTTCGCGTATCTCACCTATCCCCACTTCCGTACGCCCTATTCCGAGAATTTCAACTACGGCTTTCAGTGGCAGGCCACCAAGGACACCATGGTGGAAGCAGTTTACGTAGGCAGCCTTGGCAGGAAGCTGATTAGTTCGGGAGAACTGAATTTCCCGCAACCTTCGATTCTGCAGAATCAGCTAAACACCTACCTGCCTGCTTATGAGGCTGGTCTGATTTCTTCGCCAGTAAATCCGGAATGCGCTCGGTTACTTTCCGCCTGCCAAGGCGGTTCGTTCCCGTCCGATCCATTCGATCCCACTGGTACCCCCACTGGCCCCCAGCAACTGCTTACAAATTTCAGCAACGGACTTTCCGATAGTGATCAGTTTCAATTGACGGTGGACAAACGTTTCAGTCACGGACTGATGCTGCGAGCCGCTTACACCGTTGCAAAGACGATCGATTTGACCTCCGGTTTTCGGTCTCGTTCGTCGGAGTACACCGATCCTCTCGATCCTCGCTTCGATCGAGCGCTTGCCGATTTTGACGTGCCACAGCGGCTGGTGATAAGCGGACTTTACGAATTACCCTTTGCCCAAGCCGTTCACAGCGACGGAATTCTGAAGAAGGTGGCCCAAGGGTGGCAAGCGAACGTGATTGCTTCCTTCCAGAAAGGAAACCCAATCACGTTCTATTCCAATAGCAACGCAAGCGAACAGGACCAGGCTCCCGACCTAACGCGCGTAAACGTAATCGGGCCGATACAGCATACCAACCCCAAGAATCTGGCCAATTCATTCCCCAGCCAATGTAACGGCGACAATACTTCTACTGGGAATTTTTGGCTCAATCCGACCAACATGGTTTGTAACCCTTGTCCATTCACGGATCCTACTTGTGCGCTACCCGCGGACCAACCGGGGATCCCACTATTCACCTACGGCGACCTGCCCCGCAATTCCATCCGCGGACCGGGCATCAACAACTTTGATATTTCACTCGTTAAGAAAACTGCAATCAAAGAATCCAAATCGCTGGAATTTCGCGCGGAATTCTTCAATGCCTTTAACCACACGCAATTTTACAGGGTGGATAACTCGGGTCTTAGTTCCACGTTCGGACAAGTCTTGTCTGACCGTGGACCTCGCCTTATTCAGTTAGCTTTGAAGTTTTATTTCTAGCGCGACCGATACGCGTCCGAAACAGATTGTTGAGGCGAATGGGTTATTTTCTTGTTCGTAGCTCCCCGATTGGGGAGTTGTCAGCGGCGGCCCATAGGTCGGTATTTCATCATCGGGCGCGAGCGCGCCCTGAAACGCGGTGCCAACGGCGGCGAGACTTTATGCAGCGGTGCGCCGCAACTGGCACAGCAATCTTGCGGCACATCTTCGACGCGAAGCCAGCGTCCGCGCGCTGCGCATTCCGGATTCAAACATTGAACGGTCCAGCCTGGAAGTTGCAAGATTTCCTCTCAACGCGCTAAGTTCGGACGTCATTTCTGTTAGAGAACTGCGCCCGAAAAAATCAGCGCTCCCGTAAAAACTTGGCCGGATTGTGCGCTGATCATTCTAGTGTGTCAAGAAAAAATGTCCGCAATTAGTTGTGGCTATCTTTCGCTGCGGGGATCCGGAAAATCTAGAGCGAACCATGCCATCATTCACCATCAATTCGAAGCGGGAGCGGAGGCCGAGAGCTTCGCCTGAAGCTGATCAACTTTCTTCTGCTCCTCAACTATTTCCGCTTGTAACGCCGCGACTTTGTCTTGTTCGCTCTTCAGTCCGGCGGCTGCCTCTTTGTCATTTTGGTATTCCGGTTTACTCAGATACATCTGTTCGTCGAGAGCGGACTTCCGTTGAAGAATGTCGAGGTCGGTCTGAAGGCTTTTGAGGTGCTCTTTAGCTGTGGCTAGCTCGGCGGCCACGCCTGTAAGGTTTTCGGTAACGGGAGCAGGCGCGGCGCCTGGATTGTTTGCACCTGTGGCGGCGCTTGCGCCCTCGGACGTTTGTCCGACGACACTCACTCCGTTGGTTTTCGGAACATCGTCGTCATTCCATATGCGGACTGCTTTGGGCTGCTCTTTCTTCTGTTCGCGGGTGCGCCGAGCTGCATCCACCAAAGCGGTACTTGTCGGTTGCTGCGTTGATTGCTGGTTCCCCTGTTGGGCTGCAGAAAGCGCGAAAGGCAAGATTAGAAGTAATCCGATTGACCAGCGCACGATTTTCATAGTCCATCTCTCCCCGGGGGCAAATTGGTATGAATTATCCTAATCGCTCTGGACCTCTGCTGCTGGTCTGCGTCGGCTTGGCGCACCCAAAGAGGCAACCTGTCCCTGCCAGCCGTCGTTTCCACCTCACCGCGAACTCAAATCTGCAATTGGCGTTTGCGGCCAAGAAAAGCCACCGCTGTCATGGCCATCGCTAACACAAAATAAAAGGCGGGTACCATGGTATGCGACGTCCCCGGTGCTGAGCCCATAAAATCTAGCTGCAACGTCGCATGCATCGGTCCGATATACCATAACAATGTGTAGATAATCTCGAAGAGCTTGCTTGAGCCGCTCCAAACTCCCAGAGTGAGAGCCAAAGTCGGAATGAACAGCGCACCAATTAGCCATGCAAGCAGCCCACGCCAATCTCCCGCCAGCAGGAGTCGGCCACTGAAACCACTGCCAGTGATCAGCGCGAGCAACACGCCTGCGAACCACACTGCGGGGAGCTGCCGCGCAAGCGGATGTGGCGCAGAAAAGATAAGCTGGCTGGTTTGATCGCGGACCTCCCGTACCCCCATTTTGGACCAAATCAGGATCGGCCAGAACCACGCGCAGGCAAGCAGCATCCCGCGCGCCGATGCATCCGGTACCGCGGCTGAAGCGACAATCAGGCCCACGGCTACTGCATACCACCACCATTTTTGACCTTTCAACATCAGCCGCAATTCCGCCAGAAGGATAGCCCCAAATCTGAAATGGCTCCCTCTTGTAGGTAACGGGGTAAGAGACAGAGATGCGTACGCCGGTTTAAGCTGAGGTCCATTTTCTACCGGATCCGGATGAATTGGGGCAGGGGCTGAAACTACGGTCCGCCAGCGTCCCTTTGCCGGGTCGAATCGATCGAATAATAGCGCCGCTAAAAGAGTGAACGCTATCGCGACGAGGAACCAGGAAAGCCTGGCTAAGACCAGGCCACCAGTCCATTGGATTCCGTTCCATAAGAATGCAACGGTAGAGTGGGTTTGAGAGCTGGATTCAATAGACAAAGAGAAACTGTCGTGAGTGCTCGGCACGTTCGCTGCGGAGCGGAGGCTACTCCAAATTGCGGATAATCCTGACCAATCGAATAAATAGCCTCCGTTCTTCTCGGCGGTAGAAACCGGTAGGGCCAGCGCCAAAGACCAGACAAAGAAATACAGCACGTTGCCGAATCCACCTCGCAGCCCCGGAATGGTTTCGAACAAGACCGCTACGCCGGCGACAACAGCCATGGCCGGCAGCGCGATCAACAGAAATGGGGCCAGCAACTTCCACGGGTCCACATGCAGATCCTCGGCGCGCCACAATTGCATGATGACACCAGAAATCGCAAGAATTCCGACCATAGCAGCCAACACCACGAAATTGCTTGTGGCCTTGCCCATCACATAAAGTGTTTTCGACATAGGTGTAGATGCGAGAATCTCGCCCACTCGAGTTAAGCGGTCGCGCTCAATTGTGTTCTTCACAACGTAAAATCCCGCGAGTGAAAGAAACGTCGAGGCAATGATCGCCATCTGCCCCCCAATCCACGCGGAATTGAAAATACCCCGCGAATTGTTGAAACGCATAGCCAACTGGCCCGTAACCGACGCATATCCCAGGTAGATGGAAATGCCCATAGTAAGAAGGAAACTGTAGCGGCGAACGCGCTCCAAAAAATCCGCAAGCGCCAGGTGATACAAAATCCTCGCTCTATTTGTAGCGTTGCTCATGGCACCGCACTCGTTCGTTGGCTGGAAATGCAGTGTAGATACGCGTCCTCCAGCGTGGGGGCGGCCAGCACGGCGCCAGAACCGGGCCGTTCCGAGGCGACCATTCGAATATGCACTCCATCGGTCCGTCGCACGCTTGAAGAAATCAGGAATTTCTGCTTCGCCGCGGGTATCTCCGCGCTCGGGATTACCCACTCCCATACTTTGCCTTCTACAGCGCGTAGCAAATCTTCCGGAGCGGCATGTGCCAGAAGTCTTCCGCCGCCGAGGATGGCAATGTCCGTCGCGATCGCTTCGATGTCCGAAACGATGTGAGTGGAGAAGATTACAATGCGTTCACCAGACAATTCAGAGAGCAAATTGCGAAAGCGTGCGCGTTCCTCGGGATCGAGGCCGGCCGTGGGCTCGTCCACAATCAACATTTGCGGGTCATTCAGGAGCGCCTGAGCAATTCCCACACGCTGTTTCATTCCGCCTGAAAATCCGCCGAGCGCCCTGTCGCGCGCTTCCGCCAGATTCACTACCGCCAGCAGTTCATCAATTCTCTTCCGCGCCGAATTTGCGTCCAGTCCCTTCACTGCGGCCATGTATTCCAGAAATTCGAGAGCTGTCAGATGCGGGTAGACGCCAAAATCCTGCGGCAAGTATCCAAGCACAGCGCGCAATGTGTCTGGAGATTGCGCAATGTCGCTGTCGTTCCAAAGCACGCGGCCTTCACTGGCGCGCGTGACCGTGGCGAGAATGCGCATCAGCGTGGATTTTCCGGCGCCGTTAGGCCCTAGCAATCCCACAACTCCCGGACCCAGTTCGACTAGCAGACCGCGCAAGCCCCACAGTTTTCCCGAATATTGTTTGCCAACTCCATCGATTACCAGCTTCATGAACCGGTGTCTCCTTCGGCGTGCACAACCGTATGCGTGTGAGAATCTATCAGGACTAACGTCACAAGTATGAAAATAGTTCCAATGCTCCAAAAATCGAGCTAATCGAGATCGTCTTCCTTGCGCGTTACTGTCCTAGCCGCCATACTTGCGTGGCCTCCATGTCATTAATTTTGAATAGAGGAGCCTTGGTGAGCGATCTTCTGAAAACGATTTTGGTATTTGCCGGAATTTTGACTGTTTCGCTTTTCTCCGGCGCAAATCTGCGCGCGCGCTGCGTTCAAGCACAAACGCAGCAGACGTCGGATATAACGCGGCCTTTAGTCCCGTCCGCCAAACCCCACCCTGACGACCGAAAAGTAACTGCGTACACGCTGCCGCCTGAAACCTATAAGAAAGCCCGAAATCTCAGCCAAATTCATTTCCGTATGGCGCTGATCGGTTTCGTTTACGGGCTTTTCGTTTTATGTTTGGTCCTGAAACTCGGGCTGGCTCCCGCGTATCGCGACTGGGCGGAACGATTCTCACCGAAGCGTTTTGTGCAAGCTCTGATATTTGGCCCACTGCTTTTTATAACGCTCGGCGTCTTAAGCTTGCCAATCGACATTTACGAGCATCAGGTCTCCAGAAGATTCGGAATCTCCGTTCAGGATTGGAGTTCGTGGATTTGGGATTGGAGCAAGGGCCAGTTCCTCGGAATCATCCTAGGCGTCGTGATGATTGCGATTCTGTATGCGGTAATTCGAAGCAGTCCACGCCGCTGGTGGTTTCATTTCTGGCTGGTCTCTCTGCCTATTGTCGTTCTACTGGTTTTCCTCCAGCCGCTTGTGGTGGATCCGATGTTCCACAAATTCGAGCCGCTTTCTGAAAAGGACCCTGCTCTCACCGTGAGCCTGGAACGAATGGTTCAGCGCGCCGGACAAACAATTCCGCCGGAGCGTATGTTCTGGATGGGAGCCGGCGAAAAAACTACCGAGCTTAACGCATACGTCACGGGGCTCGGCGCTTCCAAACGCATCGTAGTTTGGGATAACACCATCGCCAAGATGACTACGAACCAAACCGTCTTCGTGGCGGGACATGAGATGGGTCACTACGTCCTGGAACACATCTGGAAAGGCCTGGCGTTCGCCGGACTGATACTTTTTGTTCTCTTCTACCTCGGGTACCGGACCGTTGGATGGGTTCTCGCGCGCTGGGGTGGTACCTGGAGAATACGCGCGCTGGATGATTGGGCCTCCCTGCCCGTGCTTTTGCTTCTGTTATCGATTTTTGCCTTCGTCGCAAATCCAGTCAACAGCGCCTTCAGCCGTCACATCGAACATCAAGCAGACCAGTACGGCCTGGAAGTTACTCACGGCTTGACGCCGGATTCAGCGCAAACGGCGGCTCAGTCGTTTCAGATTCTGGGTGAAGTGGACCTTTCCGATCCCGAGCCAAATCCAGTCGACGTGTTTCTGTTTTATTCTCATCCACCCATTCCCGACCGTATTCAGTTCGCGCTTGCATACAATCCTTGGGCGAATGGCGGGTCCGGCGAGTTTGTAAAATAGTGCAGCAGATCTGAACGCGCTGTTCCTACTGAAAGCGTTATCGCCGTGCATCGATTCGCATGGGAATTCCGTCACGCGCTCGAAGCGTTACGAGTGGGTCCGGAACGATCTTCCGTGCAGTGGCCAAGCGGAATTGAAACTTCTGCGCGATCGTCGCCATCACTAATACCACTTCCATTAATGCAAAATTCTGCCCGATACAACGCCGCGGCCCGTCGCCAAATGGAAAATACGCACCGGCAGCCAAGCGATCCTCGAGACCATCTAGCCAGCGCTCCGGCAGAAATGCATCCGGATCGGGGAAAAAACGCGCGTCGTGATGTGTTACCCATTGAGAAAGAACGATGGTCGACCCAGCAGGCAAATCGTATCCACCGATTGTGCACGGTGCTATTGAAGTGCGTGCGAGAATGTAGGCAGGCGGATAGAGACGCAGAACTTCGTTTACCACGCCACGCAAATAGGGCAGACGAACCAAATCAGCAATGCTGGGCGGGCGCCCGGCGAGGACATCAGTGAGTTCTTCGTGTAGCCGCGTTTCGGCGGCAGGGTTCATGCTGAGCAAATACCATGCCCACGAAAGTGTAAGCGCGGTAGTTTCGTGACCGGCCGTAAACAAAGTCATGATTTCATCGCGAAGCTGCTTCGGCGTCATTTGGCTTCCGTCTTCGTCCATGGCCGCCATCAGCAATGAAAGCAGGTCGTTGTGCTCGTTGGTGTTTCCGAGCTTTTTGCGTTCGTCGATAATCCGGTACACCAGCGAATCCAGAAATTGAATTCCTCGCTCTGCCCGGCGATTCGAAGGGGTGGGCCATTTTTCCGGCAGTTTGAACGGTGAGCGCGCTCTGCGCAATGAATAGCGCATTAGAAACTCCAACGATTGGCCAACTTGCCGCGCTTCTACAGGCAGGGTCGTGCCGAACAGCGACCGAACGGCAATCTCCAGCGTGAGCGCCATCATTTCCTGCGCTATGTCGCGCTCCTCACCGTCTCGCCATGTCTGCGAGTGAGCCTCGGCGCTTTCCACCATTGTCGTCGCGTATTCGTTGATTCGATTGCGCTGGAATGCAGGCTGAGCCAGCCTGCGCTGACGGCGCCAGAAATCTCCTTCGCTGATCAGTAGTCCTTCGCCTAATAAACGTCCGGTCACATCCTTGGTGAGCTTACTTTTATGAAATTTGCTTTGCTGAATGACCGTTACCTGCTCGATGTAGTCCGGATGATTCAGCAGGATGCGGGTGTCGGATACGATCGGAATGGTGACGATATCGCCATATTCGCGCGCGATGCGCTGCAAGGTGCCCAGTGGATCTCGCAGCACCTGCAACGCCATTCCTAGTAAAGGCAATCCGCGTGGTCCTGGTGGAACCCGATTTCCGTTAGCAGACATTATTCTCAGGCAGGCGGATCATGATGATCATCCACGAACCACTCTCCTTTTTGTGATAGACCTCACTTTACTCTACTCCATAAAAACGTTGCAGCGATGCCGCCCTCAAGGGAATCAGATGAAGGAGGCAGCTTCTTCGGTTTAACGAAGTGCGAGTTGGTGGTTTGGTTGCGTTTAGGTAACATACACTTGCAAAAGAGGAGTTCTGTGGACATCGAGCAGCCGGAATGGCTGGAGCAAATCGAAGGCATTCTCGAGACGCTGAATGAAGGCGTAATTATTGCGGACGATTGCCCTCAAATCATTTTCGCTAACGCGAATTTTGAAGAAATGACAGGCATTCCGCGCTCCGAATTTCTGGGTTCGAACTTTGACAAATTTTTCACTGCGGAAGAAGCCGACGAGCTCACCCAACATAGAGACAGGGGTCTGCGGGCGGGCCATAACCGGTTTGAATTTGTTTTGCCGCGGCACGATGGCAGCAGGTTACCCGTTATTGTTAGCGCGCGCTCCATTGAAGATCCGGACGGCCGCCGGTTCGCAATCATCACTTTTACCGACATTTCCGATCAGAAATCTGCCGAAGACAAACTTCGCATGGCAAATAAGTTGCTCGAGGAACGCCAAAAAGAAATCGAAGAGGATTTAACGCTTGCGGCGCGTGTGCAACAAAGCCTTGCGCCCAAGTCTATCGTCTGGGGGAATGTGCACGTAGAAACCTATTACCATCCCGTGCGGACGATTGGCGGGGATTTCGGTCTGGTGAACGCGCTCGATAACGATCGCCTGAATTTGCTGGTGTGCGATGTTTCCGGCCATGGTATAGGGTCGGCCCTGGTGGCCAACCGAATCTACGCCGAAACTATGACCCAGCTTCGCAATGGAGCGCCGCTCGCCACCATGCTTCGGCAGTTGAATTATTTCGTGATGCACAACATCGGAAGTTCGGTTTTCTTTTTTACTATCGCGGCTGCTCAAATGGATCGCGGAGGGCGGAGGTTGCTTTTTGCTGGAGCGGGGCATCCGCCGGGAATGATCGTTCGTGATGGTGAAGAACCGCGGCTCCTGGAATCGCGCAGCATGGTGTTGGGGGCGCTTCCTGATGCAGTGGGCCAGGAAGCTACGCTCGATGTGGATCTCGACGTAGGCGATCGCATTGTGCTCTACACCGATGGCATTACCGACGTCTTCAATTCTGATGGTGAAATGCTCGGCGTGGAAGGCGTGCAGAAAATTGTGCGGGAAACTTCGGGGCTCCCGTTCAAGGAAATGAAACGCGGCATTCTCGACCGCGTGTCCGCCTGGCGGGAAGGGCCGGCTACCGATGATGTTTCACTGGTCCTTGTAGAAGTCCGGTAGATTCTGACTCTGAGAGAACCTCTCGCTCCATGGCCAATCTTGAGTTCGTGCGTAATTTCGCCATTCTCCCAAAAGAGATTTTCGTTTTCTTTGTTCCGCAACGCATGCCGCTGTGGTACGGCGCGGAAATGAATAGCTGCTTGGAAGTCCAGGGAGGGGTTCCGGACTTTGTGGTGGGCCAGAAGGTGCGCATTACGGGCAGACTCGCCAACCGGGAAGTCATGTTGACGACTGTAGTCACGGCTTACCAATGGGAGCATTTATTCGAATGGCAGTTCCAAGATTCTTACGGAGTGCGAGGAAAGCAGCGATGGGAACTTCAACAAATGGGTAGCGGTACGAAGTTAGTGATGCGTGATCAGTATGCAATGCCGGGACGCATCGGCAAAATGATCGATCGAATATTCACTCATTATGGAGTTGCAGCGCGCGACCGTTCGTGGCTCGACCGATTGCAGCGCCTGGTCGAACGTCGCTGATTACTTAAACCCCTACGACGCGCAGGAATCGCTTCTTACCAACCCGCAGAGCCAGCAAATCGCCAGGGTTCAAAACGATGGTACGTTTCACATCTTTTTCAACTTCACCGTTTACTTCCACCGCTCCCTGTTTGATCAGCCGTTCGGCTTCGCTTCTGGAACTTGCCAATTGCGTCTCTGTTAGAACACCGAACAGCGGGCGCGTGCCCCACGCCAACTTCATTTCCGGCAAATCCGTGGGCGCTTTTTTGTCGCGGTAGACCAAGCGGAATTCTTCCGCAGCTTCCTTAGCAGCTTCTTCGCTGTGAAAACCGGCTACAACGGTATGTGCGAGTTGCATTTTTGCGTCCATGGGGTGCAGCACACCCATGTTGACTTCCTCTTGCAGCCGTACGATTACCGGTGGCGCGAAATCCGTGAGCAACTCGTAGTAAGACCACATGAGCTTGTCAGAGATTGACATCAGCTTTCCAAACATTTGATCCGGCGGTTCGGTAATGCCGACGTAGTTTCCCAGGCTCTTCGACATCTTGCGCTCGCCGTCGAGTCCCACCAGGATGGGCATGGTAAGAACGACTTCGCCGGGCAGACCGTATTCGCGCTGAATGTCCCGATGTACCAGCAGATTGAATTTCTGCTCGGTGGCGCCCAGTTCCACGTCGGCTTGCAGCGCCACTGCATCATAGGCTGTCAGCAGTGGATAGAGCAGCTCATGGACTGAAATCGGCAGGTTTTTTTCCAGACGCGAGCGAAAATCTTCTCTCTCCAGCATGCGAGCGAGGCGGTACTTCCCGCAGAGCTGAACCACCTCAGAACTGGAAAGCTTGCCGAGCCACTCGCTGTTGTAGCGAACTTCCGTCTTCTTGCGGTCGAGGATCTTGAACACTTGTTCCAGATAGGTCTTCGCGTTTGCATCTACTTGGTCGCGAGCCAGCGGAGGCCGCGTTTCTGACTGGCCTGTGGGATCGCCGATCATGGCCGAAAAATCGCCGATAAGAAAAACTGCGGTGTGTCCCATATCCTGAAATTGTTTTAGCTTGCGCAGAACAACGGTGTGGCCCAGATGTATGTCCGGCGCCGTTGGATCCACGCCGAGGTACACGCGCAGCGGTTTCGACTCTTTCGCGGACTTCTCGAGCTTGGCTTTTAGTTCGTCGGCGCGGATGATTTCAGCCGCACCTTTTTGAAGATAAGAGAATTGTTCTTCGACCGGCTTGAATTGTTGAGCCACTATTTCTTCTCCGGCGGGCTCTGGACAGTGTTCAGCACGCGACGACCTTCTATGCGAAATTTTCCTTCCAAAACAATTCGCACAGCTTCCGCGTAAATACGGTGTTCTTCTCGCAGAATTCGTTCAGATAGTGTCTCCGGCGTATCGCTGTCTTCCACCGGAACGCATGCTTGCAGCACGATCGGGCCAGCATCCAGATTTTCATCTACGAAATGCACGGTGCACCCCGAAAATTTAACTCCATGTTCCAACGCCTGGCGCTGAGCCTCCATCCCGGGAAACGCAGGCAAGAGCGACGGATGAATATTAAGAATGCGATTGTGGAACGCGGCCACAAATTGCGGCGAAAGAAGACGCATGTAACCCGCCAGACAAACCAGGTCCACGCGCTTTTCCTGCAGGGCCGCAATAACAAGCTTATCGTAAGCCTCGCGCTCCAATCCCCTGGAAGAAATCACGCGGGCGTCGATTCCCAGCGCGCGGGCCTTCTCGATTCCTCGCGCGTCTTCGCGATTGCTAAGTGCAATCGCGATTTCCGCATTAGGAACACGCCCGGAAGCAACATTCGTCGCCAGCGCTTCGAAATTCGATCCGCGTCCTGAGAGTAGAACTCCTATGCGTTTTTTCATGCAGGCCGAAATTAGCACAGTTACGCTGGCACACCAAAAGATGAAAGGGCTGGCCGCGCACTACAGCGAGAGGGTTCCGGTGTAGGTTACTTTCGGTTTACTTCGATTGGCGCGCTCAATGCGACCGATCATATAGAATTTTTCCCGGCGGCGCCTTAGTTCCGACTCCACGCGAAAGATATGCTTCGGCGGCACTACCAAGATCATGCCCACGCCCAGATTAAACGTTTGTAAAAGCTCGTCGCGATCGATTTTTCCCAGGCGAGCGAGATAGCGGAATATGGGAAGCACGGGCCATTGATCGAGCTCGACGATTGCCTGAACATTTGCCGGAAGCGCACGCGGCAAATTTCCCGTGATTCCGCCTCCAGTGATGTGCGCCATGGATGACACCCATCCTCGTTCGAGGGTGTTTTTCAGAAGGGGCCAATAGGCACGGTGAGGTTTTAGGAGTTCGGCGCCGATTTTATTGCCGACCTCCGCGACGTATGTGTTTGGATCCAGCTTTGCCGAGCCGAACACCAGCTTGCGCGCTAGCGAATAACCATTTGTATGAAGCCCGCTAGAAGGCAGCGCCAGCAACAAGTCGCCGGGCCGCACGCGACGCACGTCGAGCTGCTTTCGACGCTCTACTGCGCCGACGATAAACCCGGCCAGGTCATACTCGCCTTCGGAGTAGAAGCCGGGCATCTCCGCAGTTTCGCCGCCTATCAAGGCGCAGCCAGCTTTTCTGGCAGCGCGGCTCATGCCCTCTATGACTTGCTCTACAACGCGCGCGTCCATCTTTCCCATGGCCAGATAATCGAGAAAAAATAATGGTTCGGCGCCTTGCGTTAGAACATCGTTCACGCAATGGTTCAGAATGTCCGCACCAACGGTGGAATGAATTCCGGTGGCGAAAGCAATTTTTAGCTTGGTGCCAACTCCGTCGGCGCTAGCCACCAGAATGGGATCGCGCCAGCGCTTGCGGTCAAGCTGAAATAACCCGCCGAAGCCGCCCACAGGCGCCAAAACTCCGCGGCGGAAAGTTTTCCCCGCCATAGCCGCAATACGGCGCTTCACCGCGTCGGCGGCCGAAATATTCACTCCGGCATCGGAATAGCGCATTAAAAAAGTTTGCTTTCTGAGGGCAATGAAGCCGATCTAGAAAATGTGAAACAAACGCCTCCAACGCACCTCACCGGGGTGGATGATGGCGTTGAGATAAGTTTCAAAGCGTTCGCCAACGTGGCCGGGCTCCCAGACGTCTTCGGGCGCGTCGATAGACATATAAATCATCAGCGGCGTACCAATAATATTTTCGCGCGGGACGAAGCCCCAATAACGGCTGTCGTACGAATTTTCACGATTATCGCCCATCATGAAGTAATCGCCGGCAGGAACTTTGTAAGGCCCGCGATTCTCTTGGGGATTGGGTGGGTCCGGCCGATACGGCTCAGACAACGCGTTTCCGTTGATGTAAACAACGCCCTTCTTGATTTCGATGGTGTCGCCTGGCAATCCAATCGTGCGTTTGATGAAATCCGGGAAACCCTGTTCAGGCAGAGGAGCGCGAAAAACGATAATTTGCTGGCGCTTCGGATTTCTCCACAACGGCACATGAACATTGGTGAAGGGAATCCCAGCGTCATAGCCGATGCGCGAGACGATCAGGTGATCTCCAATCAAAACGGTATTTTCCATGGAACCGCTCGGAATCACGCGGGCTTGGACTAGAGTGCCTTCGATGAAGAGAAACGCCAGGATCACCCAGAACCACGACATCACCTCGTGCCATATGCGGTCGCCGGTGGTCACCCGATCAGTTTTTTCCTGCCGGACCTTCTCAGGAAACACTGCTTCCGTATCTACGTCAGCTTTCACGATGAGCCTCCACTTCGAGTTGCACCAGCTCAGTCGGATAGCTGCCGGTGTAGCACGACGTGCAAAATTTTCCTTCGGTATCCCCCAAGGCCGCGCGCAGTGATTTGAGCGAAAGATAGCCGAGCGAATCCGCGCCAAGAAATTGCTGTATTTCCTCTACGGAATTGTTCGCGCCGATCAGCTCTTCTCGACGCGGAGTGTCTACACCGTAATAGCATGGTGAAATCGTGGGCGGACAGCTGATGCGCACGTGCACCTCAGTAGCGCCAGCTTCGCGCACCAGGCGCACAATTTTCCGGCTAGTAGTGCCGCGTACGATGGAATCGTCCACCAGAACCACCCGTTTTCCCTCTAGCATTCGACGGATGGGATTGAGTTTTAGCTTCACGCCGAAATCGCGGATGGCCTGTTGCGGCTCAATAAACGTGCGGCCAACATAGTGATTTCGAATCAGTCCCATGCGGAAGGGAATTCCGGATTCTGCGGCGAAACCGATCGCAGCCGGCACACCGGAATCCGGCACGGGTGTGACGATATCGGCTTGTACGGGATGTTCCTGGGCTAGAAGTCGTCCCAGCTGTTCGCGGCTTTCATTCACAGGTCGACCAAAAACCACACTGTCCGGCCGCGAAAAATAAACATGTTCGAAGATGCAATATTGATGCGGTTTTTCTGGAGCGAAACGAATAGATTCCAGACCGCTGCGCGAAATGCGTACCATTTCTCCGGGCTCTACCTCGCGCACGTATTCCGCGTCGATCAAATCAAAAGCACACGTTTCTGAAGCAGCTACCCAGGCTCCGTTAAGGCGCCCGATACACAGAGGACGAAACCCGCGCGGGTCGCGGATGGCGTAAATTTCGTCGCGCGTTAGCAGCAGCAACGAATAAGCTCCTTCGACCTGGTTCAGCGCATCCGCGATCGCGCCGGAAAGATTTCGGGCGGAACTACGAGCGATCAAATGGACAATCACTTCGGTATCGCTGGTGGTCTGAAAAATCGAGCCGCGATGCTCTAACTTGCGCCGCAACTCCAGCGCGTTGGTCAAGTTGCCGTTATGGCCCAACGCCAGCTTTCCTTTGTTGCAATCGATCACTACCGGCTGCGCATTCATCAGCGACGTGTCGCCGGCAGTGGAATAACGTGTGTGCCCGATAGCTGCGTCGCCGGGAAGTTTCGCAATTACAGTTGGGGTGAAGATATCTTGAACGTGCCCGAGACTTTTGTGCACGTGAACTTCGGTGCCATCGGTAGAAGCAATGCCGGCAGACTCTTGGCCGCGATGCTGCAGCGCGTAGAGTCCCAGGTAGGCCATCTTCGCCGCCTCGGGATGGCCAAAAATCCCGAAAACACCGCAATGATCGTGGAAATGATCGTCTTCGAGTTGTATCAAGCCACTCATACTGGTGTTAGCGTGCCTCAATTGTCTCAATACGACTTGCCCAGATTTTTCGGAACGAATCGATATCCCCGTGGATTACCGGCGTGCCATCATGTTGGATGCGAAATTCACCGTGTGAGACTGTACCAATTGGCTCGGCTTCAACACTATATTGTGCCGCAATCGCACGGACGCTAGCAAGGGAAGCAGGAGCGAGAGATACAACGGCGCGCGCGCCTCGCTCGCCAAAAAGCGCAGATTCTGCGGGTTCGTTCGCGGCCTCAGAAGGGATCCTTATCTCTGCTCCACCACCTTCATTATTGAAGCAGGATTCCGCAAGCGTTACAGCCAGGCCGCCATCGCTTACGTCGTGGGCGGAGAGAATTGCTTTCTCGCTTGCGAGTGTCACCAGGCATTCAATGAGCTGTTTCTCAGCTTCGAGATTCAATTCCGGTGGCGACCCGGCGATGACCCCGTGAATTGTCTTCGCGTATTCGCTTGAGGCAAATTCCGATGCGGTTGTAGCAGCGTCGGGATTGCTCTTTTCTTTGCCGCGACCGCCCAGCAATAAAATTACGTCGCCCTCGTTTCTAAACCCCGACCCTAGCGCGAATTCCGCGTCTTCGAGCAGGCCGAGGACTCCTAAGATTGGCGTTGGATAAATCGCCTTGCCGAGTGTTTCGTTATAGAAACTTACGTTTCCACCGGTGATAGGAACATTCAGAGAGCGGCAGGCTTCGGAAATACCGTCGATGGCTTCCGAGAACTGCCACATCACTTCAGGCTTTTCGGGATTGCCGAAGTTCAGGCAGTTTGTCGCGGCGATGGGCCGTGCGCCTGTACAAGCCACGTTGCGAGCCGCTTCCACAACTGCGTGCATCGCTCCCAGACGCGGGTTCAGAAAACACCAGCGGCCGTTGCCGTCTGTTGAGAGCGCAATCGCTCGCTTGGTTTCCTTCAAGCGCAGGACAGCGGCGTCGCCTGAGCCCGGGCCTACGCGGGTATTCGTGCGCACCATGGAGTCGTACTGTTCGGTAATCCAATACTTGGATGCAATCGTCGGCGAAGCCAGCAACTGCTTGAAATTCTCTGTCAGGTCGGTACCTTTGGGCGCAAATTTAACGAGCTCTTCAACCTTAACCGCGGTGGCGGCAGGAGCAGCAATCGGGCGGTTGTAACGTGGACCTTCCTCCGCGATTGCATGCGCAGGAATTTCTGCCGCTAAACGTCCATAATCCAGAATGCGCAGCTTCCCATCCGCAGTTACTCTGCCGACTTCGACCGCATCAAGTCCCCATTTGTGAAAAACTTCGAAAACTTCGTGTTCTCGTCCGCGCTCAGCCACCAGCAGCATGCGTTCCTGCGATTCACTCAGCATGATTTCGTACGGAGTCATTCCAGTTTCCCGCTGCGGCACCCGGGACAGATCGATTTCGATTCCAGTGCCGCCGCGCGAAGCCATTTCCGAGCCGGAGCTTGTGAGGCCCGCTGCGCCCATGTCCTGAATTGCCACCACTGCTCCAGTACGCATGGCTTCCAGACACGCTTCGAGCAACAGCTTTTCCAGGAAAGGATCGCCCACTTGTACGTTGGGCCGTTTCTGTTGTGATTCCTCACTGAACTCTGCGGAGGCCAGGAGTGAAGCGCCGTGAATCCCGTCGCGCCCCGTTTTCGCCCCCACATAGATTACGGGGTTTCCTTCGCCGCGCGCTCGCGCGAAAAATAAATCTTCGCGTCGAGCGATACCGAGCGCCAACGCGTTCACCAGAGGGTTGTTCGAGTAACAAGGCTCAAAGGCGACTTCGCCTCCAACCGTGGGCACTCCGAAACAATTTCCGTAAAATCCAATGCCGCGAATTACACCGTCCAGGATGCGCCGATTGCGTGCGATTTCTTCAGGGGCTGTGTTTCCCGCGCCAAGCCCCGGCGTGAGGGGTCCAAACCGCAGCGAGTCCAACACTGCAATCGGTCGCGCACCCATGGTGAAAATATCACGCAGGATCCCACCGACTCCGGTTGCGGCGCCCTGAAACGGCTCCACGAAGCTGGGATGATTGTGCGATTCGATTTTGAAGACGGCGCAGAGACCGTCGCCGATGTCCACAACACCAGCGTTCTCTCCCGGACCTTGCACCACGCGAGCGCCTTGCGTGGGCAGCCGTTTCAAATGGACGCGGCTGGATTTATACGAGCAATGCTCGCTCCACATCACGCTGAAAATGCCTAGCTCGGTGAAGTTGGGATCGCGGCCCAAGATGTTCTGAATGCGCGCGTATTCGTCGGGTGTTAGACCATGCTCGGCGGCGACCCGTGGCGTAACCTTGATTTCGGTATCGATCATTCGTTATCCGTTGGCTGACTAAAGACTGCTGGAACAGCTATTTTTGACTATGAAAGTGTCCCAATAAATTAGAGTTCGAGCAAGGGATCGACAAGGAAGGCTGATGGCGAAGGTGAGCAATTATGCGGAAACCGATTCGCGTATGGCTAGACTCGCGACCATTGAGCGAAAAATAACCAAGCCATCTGTGGAACCGAGCGGGGATTCGACCGCGCGCTCAGGATGGGGCATCAGACCGATCACATTGCGGTCGCGGTTGCAAATCCCCGCAATGGCCTGAAGCGAACCGTTTGGATTCGCTTGGCGGTCGTCTTCAGCGGCATCATGCCCGTCGGGTCTGACGTAACGAAAAATAATCTGGTTATTGCTTTCCAGTTCGGCAAGCGCGGCAGGCTCGCAAAAATAGTTTCCTTCGTTGTGCGCAATCGGCATTTTAAGAACTTGTCCGGGATGCCCAGCACAAGTGAAAGGCGTGTCAGTAGATTCGACGCGGATATGAACTTGTCGGCAAAGGTACCGCAGACCCTTGTTGCGGACCATCGCGCCGGGCAAAAGCCCCGCTTCCAACAGTATTTGAAAGCCGTTGCAAATTCCTAGGACCAGGCCGCCGGAACGAGCGAACCGATCGACCGCTTTCATCACCGGAGAAAAGCGCGCAATAGCGCCAGTGCGTAAGTAATCGCCGAAGGCGAATCCGCCTGGAAGAATGATGGCGTCAAGACCGGAAATATTTTCGGATTGGTGCCAGACAAATTCAACCGGCTGGCGGATGATGGAGCCGATGGCATGATACGCGTCGTCGTCACAATTCGAGCCAGGGAATTGGACCACGCCGAATTTCATATGCTTATTTTAGCACATTTGGAAGAAGCACTTCCTGTAAGCGTACTTACCGGCGGTGCTTCGATTTTGCGACTCTAGAGCCGCGTCGTGAAGCGCGACGCTTGGGAGTTTTGGACTTGTTTGCGTGGGCTAGTTCTTTGCGGCGTGCGGCGGCCCAGCCGGGCTTGTTAGCTTGGCGTCCGCGGGCAATAGCCAGCGCGTCGGCCGGAACATTTTCAGTAATGGTCGAGCCCGCCGCGACATATGCGCCACGTCCTACGCGCACGGGAGCTACCAGGGCGGTATCGCTGCCGATGAAAACTCCTTCGCCGATCGTCGTGGGGTACTTCGAGAAACCATCGTAGTTGCATGTGATAGTGCCCGCGCCGATATTCGAATCGCGTCCAATGGTTGCATCGCCGATGTAGCTTAGGTGCGGCACCTTCGCGCCTTCATGTACGAGTGACTTCTTAATCTCTACGAACCCACCAACATGCGCGCCTTTGCGAATATCCGAGCCCGGACGCAAACGAGAGAATGGGCCAATCTTGGCCTCGGGCCACACCCGGCAAGAATCCAGAACGGAGTGTGCCGCTATCACTACGTCGTCATCTACCCGAGAATCGAGCAGGATGCTGCCCGTTTGGATTTTGCAACGGGCGCCGATGCGCGTGTTGCCTAGAAGTTGAACCCCCGATTCGACGAGTGTGTCGGGCCCCGCAGTGACTTCCGGATCTATGACAACGGTTTCCGGCAGATAAATCGTGACCCCGGATTCCATCAGCTCAGCAGCTTTACGCGCACGGAAAATACGGTCCACGTCAGCCAAGGCCGCGCGTGTGTTGCAGCCGAGAATTTCCTGTGAATCGGGAGCGATGTAAGCCAGGACACGTTCGTTTTTTTGGCGAAGAAGCCCTATGACGTCGGTGAGATACAGTTCTCGATGAGCGTTTTCCGGACGCAAAGCATTCAAACAGGGCCACAATTTCGTTAGCGTGAAGCAATAAATGCTAGAATTGACTTCGCGAATCGCGCGTTGCTCAGGCGTGGCGCTCTTTTCTTCGACGATCGCCTGCACCCGACCCTCTGAATCGCGCAGAACGCGGCCATAATCGGTGGGATCGTTAAGTTCGGCTGTAAGAATCGTGGCGGCCGCTTCGCCGCGGCGATGCACGTCGAGAAGCGCGACAAGAGTTTCACTACGCAGTAGCGGTGCATCGCCTGGAACAACAATCGCAAATTTCGTGCTTTTGCGAAGGGCACGGCGTGCAATCTGGATCGCGTGGCCAGTCCCGTGCTGTGGCCTTTGCAAAACGGTTTGCGCACCAAGAGCAGTTGCGACCGCACTAACTTCCTCTGCCTGGTGTCCCACGACGACGAGTAACTGCGCTGGTTTCAACGGCTGGCATGCGCGCACGACGTGTTCCACAAGAGGAAGCCCCCCGGCTCGATGCAACACTTTCGCCAGTTCGGAACGCATGCGCGTTCCTTTACCGGCGGCCAATAATACGATTGCGGTGTCTTTGGCGTTCATCTCACGGTGGGGACTGAACCAGAAAGAACTGCGCTTTCGGACTGAGAAACCTGGACATGAGCTTCCGTAGTCTCGGTCCACAAACTGCGGTCCGCTAGAAGACGGGTAACCAATTGAGTGTGTGATGCGTGGCCGGCTTTATGTGCCACTACTCGCGCTTTCAGCGGACGACCGACCAGAGCTAGATCCCCTATAAGGTCTAACGCTTTATGGCGGCCGAATTCATCCGGAAAACGCAACGGGCCATTTAATACGCTGTCATTGTCGAGGACAATGGCATTTTCCACCGAGCCGCCGCGAATTAAACCCATGGCCTGCATTCCCGGAAAGTCCTTCATGAAGCCAAATGTGCGTGCCGGGGCTAGTTCGCGACTGAAGGATTCGCGATCCACGATCATTTTCACTTCCTGCGGCCCGACCATAGGGTGGTGATAATCCACAAAGCAGTGAACCTGGAACTCCTCAGCGGGATATATTCCGATGCGGCGGTCGCCGTCAGAGAACTCCAGCGGTTTGCTGACCCGTATATAGCGGCGGCGCCGGCGGAGAGTGCGTGTTCCAGCGCGAGCCAGGAGATCGATGTAAGGCTGCGAAGAACCGTCCAGAATCGGCAGCTCCAGCGCGTCGAGTTCTACGTACACATTATCGATGCCGCAGGAATACAAGGCCGCCAAGACATGCTCGACGGTGGAAAGCAGCACGCCTTGTTTCATGAGACTGGTGGCATAGCTGACGCGAGCTACGTTGCGAACGTGAGCTTCGATCTCAAAGCCATCGAGGTCCACGCGGCGAAATACGATGCCCGTGTCTGCGGCGGCCGGGACTAGTCGGACGTGGCTGGGTACGGCGGTATGAAGACCGAGGCCGTCAATTTCCACCGGCCGCTGAATGGTGAGTTGATAAGGCATTCGCTGGACGAATTATACTAGCATTTCGGTAATCGGCTAAAGGTCATTTTACGCTTTTGTAATCAACACGTTACGATGTTCGAGGTCCGAAATAATTTTCCGCTGTTGTAGATATACAACATATGGCCTCTATCCCGTGTACTCCAATGAAACAAATCTTTACGAGAGGGATGTGTCGCTTTGCCCTCGCTAGAAGCAAGACTGCATCACAAAAAACCTGTTGAGGTGATCTACCAATCGCAACGATGGCAGCGTGGAAGTTAACGCGGCTGCACGAGGTTGTTTCGTGCGGTAGCCGAGCGTAGAATTGTTTTGAAGCTGGCCCAAATGGCGACTCCTTTCACCATATTGTCGAATAACGCGACCCCACCGCCCTCGGCCCATCCGCGCCCGTCCTGGCTGCGCGTGAAGTATTTCGGGGGACCGAATTACCAGGAACTGAAGCGCATCATGCGCACCCTAGACTTGCATACGGTGTGCGAGAGCGCCCGCTGCCCTAATATGGGTGAATGCTGGGAACATCGTACGGCCACCTTCATGATCCTAGGCAACATTTGCACGCGCGCGTGCGGGTTTTGCGCGGTTCCAAGCGGAAAACCGCTAGGTCCACCCGAAGAAGACGAGCCAGAGCGAGTAGCCGAGGCTGTGGAGCAAATGGGGTTGCGGTACGCAGTGGTGACCTCGGTGAATCGCGACGACCAATCGGATGGCGGGGCAGAAATCTTCGCGCGCACAATCAAAAAAATTCGCGAGCGCGTGCCCGGCTGCAGGGTCGAAGTTCTGATTCCGGATTTTCGAGGGGATTGGCAAGCGCTGGAAACAGTGCTGTCAGCGCGCCCCGATGTTTTGAACCACAACATGGAAACGGTTCCGCGGTTATATCGCGCGGTGCGCAAAGGCGCAGTATATGAGAGATCGCTCGAATTATTGCGCAAGGCCGGTGAAATTTTGCCGGGAGTCGCTACTAAAACCGGCATGATGTTGGGTCTGGGCGAAACTCGCGACGAAGTGATACAGGCGATGCAGGAAATCGCGGCGCAGGGAACGCACATCCTGACGTTGGGACAATATTTGCAACCTACCTCGGAACATTTGCCCATCGAACGCTACGTCCATCCAGATGAATTTGCGGAATATAAGCGACTCGGCGAAACTATGGGGTTGAAACACGTGGAAGCTGGACCCCTGGTCCGATCTTCATATCACGCCTTCGAACAAGAAGAAGCTGCGCGCGTCTGAACCGATAAGGCCCCAAGGAACTTCGCCCTCGAAGAAATCCTGATGAATCCCTGGCGCGGCCTACGAGAACTTCCCCGTGAAATTTGGATTCTATTCGCAGCGACGTTGGTGAATCGCTGCGGAACGATGGTCCTGCCGTTCCTGGTGCTTTACCTGACGCGGGAGCTGAAAATTTCTGCATCGCAGGCTGCGCTCGCGTTGACAATTTATGGGATCGCCGCGCTCCTGACCATGCCTATCTCGGGCTGGCTCACCGACCGTTTGGGCTCGCTGTTGGTAATACGAGCTTCGCTTCTGTTTTCGGGGCTCGTGCTATTTTTATTTCCGCTAGCGCACCATTTTGCGGCGATTCTTTTCATTACGTTTGCGTTCGCTATCCTGAACGAATCCGTACGGCCACCGAGCCTCGCGTTGGTTTCGGATCTGGTAGAGCCACGCCAACGCAAACAGGCGTTCGCGTTGAGCCGTCTGGCCGTGAATCTGGGGATGAGCGTAGGTCCGGCGGTCGGCGGAATCCTGGCGCTTTACTCATTTCGAATTTTGTTTTTTGTCGACGGCGCGACATCAGTGCTCGCTGCACTGGTTCTTATGCTCGCATGGCCCGGAACGCGGCGCACGAAGAAAAGCGAGCCGCAATGGGATAATCCCGAAGACCTTGGACGCGAGATTGAAGCGGAAGGACCTGTGCTGCTGGCCGCGTCGCATCCGGCTGCGGACTTGCGCGCGTTCCGAAACCGGCGAATGCTTTATTTTCTCGCTGCACTGATTCCCACACAACTTGTGTTCTTTCAATTGACCTCGACCGTACCACTTTTTTTGGTGCACTATCGGCAATTGCCGGAATCCATTTATGGCACTGTGTTCACCTTAAATACGCTTATGATTGTTGCGCTGGAACTTCCGTTGAATAACGCGATGGCGCACTGGTCACACCGACGAACTTTAACGCTCGGCGCGCTTCTCTATGCCATCGGGTTCGGGTCATTCGCACTAGCTAAGGGGCCAGCCGGAGTGTTCGCGGCGGTGGCGGTGTGGACTTTCGGTGAAATGATACTGATGCCGAGCAGCGCGGCGTACGCGGCAGAAATTGCGCCGGCGGGCAGACGTGGGGAGTACATGGGTCTGTACACCATGTCGTTCAGCTTCGCATTTTCGCTGGGGCCCTGGTTAGGCGCAATACTCCTTGAAAGACATGGGCCACAGGTGCTTTGGGGCGCGGCGTTCGTTTCCGGATGTATTTCGACATTGCTCATGAGTCGTATTGGATCAAAGAAGGATTACTCACGAGCGAATCCCGCGCTACTGGGGTGAACCAAGAAACGAATTCGCTATGTCGCGGGCACGCGCGAAACACGAAGCGCAGTTTGCCGCAGGAGTGTCAGCCGCGCCGGTGGAAGATGGGCAAGAAGTTTGAATCGCCGGCAGGTTCAGTACGGCGTGGAAATATTCGGCTGCATTATCGTTCCGCGACAATTCTGCATTCAGGTTTCCCAACAGCAAGAGGTACACAGGATTATTGGGATATTGCTTAACAAGTGGCTCCGCAACGGTGAGCGCTTCTTGGTACTTGTGGTCGTACTTGCGAAGGTTATTGGCCAGATAGAAACGCGTGTCGACTGACATCAACACGCCGCGATCAATTCCCATCTGCATCTGCCGGATGCCTTCCTGCTTGTTGCCTCCAGGGATGCCCATAAAAAAGCCGAGCATCTTTACGATCGAGGAAAACGAGTCCACGTAATAGTTGTACAGGCCGATACCGGCTGTGGCATCCGCCATCTCAGGATCAAGTTGCAGCGCGCGAAGAAATTCTGTTCGCGCCGAGACACCTGCGTGAGCCACCGCTCGATGTTCGCCGCGCAGTCCGAATAGGCGAGCTTTCAGCGCGTAACCCGCACCGGCATAGAAATGCATTTCGGCGGTTTCGGATTGAGACATCTGCACCTGCGCCAGATTGATCACTTTGTCGCTCAACGCCAAATAAGCTTCGTCTTCGGGATTCTTGCCTCGCTTCCAGGCGTCCACCATTCCGTATTTGATTTCTGACGCGGCGCAATAGGTCTTCCACCATTCCGCTTCGGCCTCCAGTAGAAAACCAAGCGGGTGATCTGGCCGGAATTGCTGAAGCTTTTTCGCGATGACTATGGCGGCTTCGGGGTCGCCATCGTACATATGGGCCATGGCTTGTGTAGCTTCAGGAGGTAATGTCAGTCCACCAGCGTTGACGGGCAACGCTATGACAAGTACAGCGAAAATTATGCTCGCTGATATGCCGAGCAATTGTTCGACGCGCAAGTCTCTCACTTTGCACTCTCAGAACTAACCTACATCACGAAGGATGCGGACGCAAACGTAAGAAACTTGCTATGCTTTGCCGTCTTAAAACGCGAGCGAACTGCACGCAGACAAATCATAAATCATGAACGAACCTGAAAAACTCGATCGCGGTCTGGGGCTGGTCGAAGCCACCGCACTCAACATGACGTTTATGGTGGGGATTGGGCCCTTCATCGTAATCCCGTTCATCATCCGCGCCATGGGAGGGCCCCAGTGCATCTTGGCGTGGGTGGTGGGTGCCGGGCTCGCCGCGGTGGACGGATGTGTTTGGGCGGAACTCGGCGCGGCCATGCCGCAAGCCGGCGGCAGCTATGTTTTCTTGCGGGAAGCGTATGGTGCGAATAGTTGGGGGCGGCTTCTATCGTTTTTATTTATCTGGCAAACACTTTTTCAAGCGCCGCTTAGTATTTCTTCAGGGGCGCTGGGTTTCGCGGACTATTCAAAATATCTGACGGGAAAAATTCCAGTTGTAACCTCCTGGCTCGATGCAAATACGGGACGCGCCAGCGAGGCGCTGGCGAATTACAACCGAACTATAGCGGTATTGCTGATCGTTCTCGCCGTGCTGCTGCTTTACCGTCGCATTACGACTATCGGAAAGATCTCGACGGTGCTTTGGATAATCGTGTTGGGGACAATTTTTTGGTTGATCTACGGAGGCGCGACGCATTTCAATGCCGGCCGTGTGTTTACCTACCCCGCGGGAGCCTGGAGCTTCTCCTGGATTTTCTTCGCCGGACTGGGTCATGCCTCGGTGCAAACGGTGTACAGCTATCTGGGCTATTACAACGTCTGCAATTTGGGCGGAGAAATGAAGGATCCCGGGAAAAACATTCCGCGAGCGATATTTCTCTCGATTTTCGGAATCGCGATTCTTTATTTTCTGATGCAAACAAGCATTTTGAGCGTGGTTCCGTGGCAAGAGGCCCAGAACTCCGGCTTTGTGGTAAGTCTGTTCGTGGAGCGGACGTTTGGAATGCACTGGGCGGCGGTTGCTACCGCCCTGATTTTAGTGCTGGCTTTTGGCTCGATTTTTTCGGCTACGCTGGGGTATTCGCGCGTACCGTATGCTGCGGCGCTGGACGGTAACTTCTTTTCCGCGTTTGCGCGGGTACACCCTACGAAGCGCTTTCCACATATTTCTCTGCTGGCGTTGGGAGCGGCATCAATCTTCATCTGCTTGTTTTTCAGTCTCTTCTCGGTGATCCGCGCCATCCTGGCGATGCGCTGCCTCATCCAATTTGTTGGCCAAGCCGTCGGACTTTTATTGCTTCATCGGCGGTGGAAGGCGGAGCGCTGGCCTTTTCGGATGTGGCTTTATCCTGTTCCAGTGTTCATCGCGATTGCGGGCTGGATCGCAATTTTTATTTCGACGGGACGGACGCCGATGCTTGCTTCGCTCGCGGCGATGTCGGCGGGTATTCTCGTGTACTTGGCACGAGCCCGACTTTTGCGGCAATGGCCATTTCGGGAGGTTGTTGAATGAAGCGGTGGCGAACAATTTGGATGGCAATAATCTTGACGGGACTGGCAGTGCTTTCCGCCAGTCCACAAGTGATGGGACAGTCGCTGGCAGACACCATCGAAGCTATCAATAAGTCGCGGGTGACCACTCGAATCCTCTTTGTGACCGCGCATCCGGATGACGAATGGTCGAGTTTGTTGACCTATCTTTCACGCGGCCTGAATGCAGACGTTGGGCTTCTGACTCTTACGCGTGGCCAGGGCGGACAGAATGCGATTGGGCCGGAGCAAGGCGGATCGTTAGGAGTGATTCGCACTGAAGAATTGCTCGCGGCCGACGAGCATTACGGCGTGCATCAATTTTTCACTCGTGCGCCGGACTTTGGTTTTTCAAAGAGCGCCGACCAAACCATGAAGATTTGGGACAACATTGCATTGGAAGATATGGTGCGGGCCATTCGCACGTTTCGCCCCCAAGTGGTGATCAATGGCTGGGGCGGCGTACATTCCGGGCATGGGCAGCATCAAGCGAGCGGCATATTGACGCCCCAAGCGGTGGTCGCAGCTGCGGATCCAAAAATGTTTCCGGACCAAATCGCAGAAGGATTAGCCCCATGGAAGGTGACCCTGGAAGTGCGTTTGGCCCGGGAGAAAACGCCCGACGCTGTCGAGTTGCCGGTCAACGACGTTTCGCCGCTGTGGGGAAAGAGCTATACCGAAATGGGCATGGAAGGGCATGCGCTGCACCGTTCGCAAGGCACACCGGCATTTTTCGGCAACGTATTTTTCCGGCGGCCAATTTATCTAATCGCAGAAAACGAGAAGGGCACTTCCGGCGCATTCGACGCGAGGCTCCTGGCGGAACCGCTCACATCGCTCAGCACGCGCTTTCCCACGCTGCAAGCATCAATGGCTACGCGGTTGACGGCGGCTGACGCGGACCTGAAAGCAGCGCTGGTTGCTGTGCGCTCCATGCAGCGAACGGATGCAGCTACTTCACTGGCGCAGGCCGGACTGCAAATCGGAGTTTTAAGAAGCGAAATTTCGAAAACCGCGATGGCGGATCGAGCCAACAGTGAAACTTCATCTGCGTTATTTGAGTTGCAACAGGTAAGCGAGCGAATCGATCGCGCGCTGGCTGAAGATGTGGCAATTTCGTTCGAAGCGCAAGCAGATCGCCACGAACTGGTAGCGGGCGAGGATTTTTCTGTGGAAGTAGCGTTTGAGGGGAAACCTATCGTGCCGGTGAAATGGACGCTGGATGCGAGCGATATCCAGATTCCACCGGGCTGGAGCGCGAGCAAAGAAACACCCAAGCAAGACAGCGCAAGCGAAAATTTCAAAGTCTCGATTCCATCGGATGCTAAAGCCCCGGCTTCCCCTCAAGATGCAATCCTTCCGTTTCCGGCGCCGCTCGTTCGAGTTGCTCTGACGGTAATTTGGAGTTCCTACCGATTTACGATTGAGAAGCCCGTGGAAAGCGTGCAGGCGACGACCACGGGCATCGCAACGTACCCACTCGAGCTGGTTCCGGCGGTAACGCTCACGGTCGAGCCCGAGCAAGTGATGGTTCCGGTGCAGCGCGCGTCAGAACCTGTGAAGCTATTCGCGCGTATTCGGTATCACGGAACGAAACAGGCGAAGGTCGATGTCGGAGTCGATGCGCCGGAAGGATGGAAGGCCCAGCCAGTTCCGTCTCTGGATTTTTCGAGCAGCGGTGATCAATTGATCCGTTTCATCGTAGAGCCACCGGCGCGAACGGTTCCGGGAGCCTACGCTTTGCATCCTTACGCGCGCATTGGAGAGGAAACCTTTCGAACTTCGCTCGAGCCCATTCCAACTCTCCCAACGCGCAATTGGAGCGAGCCTTCAGACGCAACCGTTCACGTGTTGGATCTGAATGTTCCGGCCAACCTGCGAGTCGGTTACATTGCGGCGGAGAATGATCCCATTCCCGAAATTCTGCGGCAGTTGGGTATTCAGGTAGATTTGCTGGACGAAGTGGCGTTGGCCTTCGGCGATTTGAGCCAGTACGATGCGATCACGGTGGGCATACGGGCCTATGAGTTGCGTCCTGACTTACTGCGCGCAAATCAGCGGCTGCTAGATTATGTGGATCGGGGGGGAACGCTGCTGGTTCAGTACCAGCGGGATTTCGCGTGGGACAAAGAACTGCCCGCACCATACCCGGCGAAAATGGGAGATAAGGTTGCGCGAGTGACTGATCCGAATTCTCCTGTACGGTTTCTCGCGCCCGATAGTCCGTTAATGAACACTCCCAACAAAATCACGCTGGCGGATTTTCGGGGTTGGGAGCAGGAACGCGGCTTATATTTCTGGGGCACATTCGATCCACACTATCAAGCGCTGTTGGGACTGAAAGATTTCAACGAAGCGGAGGTAACAGGTGCACTGGTGACTGCCCGAGTCGGGAAAGGTTTATACATCTACAGCGGCTTGTCATTTTTCCGCGAGCTTCCGGCAGGGGTGCCGGGTGCCTACCGCCTATTCGTGAATTTGCTGAGCCAGACACAACATGCAGCAGCAAAAAACTGAACAGCTTTCCAAAAGCGCGCCCGAGGGATTTACAACCCCGCGTATGATTCGGATCCCGGCCGGGTCGTTTCTGATGGGCAGCGATGCGGGTCAAGACAACGAACGGCCCGTGCATTGTGTCTGGGTGGATACCTTCGAGCTAGGCCGCTGCCAAGTGACAAATGCTGAGTACGGGCAATTCCTTTCCGCCACGGAGCATCGCAAACCTTTGTTTTGGGACGACCCAAATTTCTCTGATCCTTTACAACCTGTGGTAGCGCCTTCATGGTTTGATGCCGTCGAATATTGCGAATGGCTGAGGCGTATGACAAAGCGGCATTTTCGTCTACCTACAGAAGCTGAGTGGGAATATGCGGTGCGAGGCGGCTTGGAACAAAAACTATTTCCTTGGGGAGATGAGGATCCTAAATCTCTGCCGAACTATACTTCGCGCTGGAAGAGAGGACCGGAACCCGTAGGGCGCGCTGAAACGAACGGTTACGGCCTTTGCGATATTGGCGCGAACGTCCACGAATGGTGCGTCGATTGGTTTGACGCAGATTACTATCGAGTATCACCGGAGCGAAACCCCCAAGGACCAACTGGGCCGTTGGAAGGCGTGCCCGCCGGAGCAAAACACCCGGTGCCGGCTCGACGGGCATCTCGCGGTGGATCGTGGCGTCATTTCACGAAGGTGTCGCGCTGCGCCGCACGCTCAAGCATCCCCCCAGAATTTCAGTATGCTGATTACGGATTTCGTATTGCCTGTGATGTTCGCGACCAGGGAAAGAACTTCCCAAGCTAGCAAGCTCTCCACGACTCTTAAAATGTGTCCCGACCGCAGCGATCTGCACGCTCTCCTTTATGAGCACAAGGCAAAAGGTCCGACCGTCGCCCAATTTTTCTTCGTGATATTCTCCCAGTCAAATCGGGAGAACGAATGATCGACAAAAATCAAAATTTTGGGGAACTGCGATGACTTTTCAATGGAACTCTAAATCGTGCTTGCTTCGGCTTCTTGTAGGATTCGCGGTAATTTTAATGGTCTCATCTGCGGCCTGGGGACAGAAGAATAAGAATAAAAAGCCTGACACTTCACCCATGCCTGCCATGCCGGTTTCCGTTTCAGATCAGATCGACCGCAATATCGGAGAAATGCTGGGCGCCTTTCAAGTGGGAAACATCGAGGCTATGCATAAATATTATGCCGATAGCGCTACGTTCGTGAGCGGGACCTTCGGGCCGCCGATTCTAGGTTGGCAGAACTACGTCGCGGGATATCAGCAGCAACGCGCCTCGTTCCAGGGAAGCCAGGTGGTCCGGCGTAACACGAATGTGTTTGTGCACGGGGATGTGGCTTGGGCGTCGTATCAGTGGGAATTCAGCTCCGTGTTGAATGGCAAGCCCTACGGAATACGCGGCCAAACGACGCTGGTGTTCAATAAAGTGGGAGATAACTGGCTGATCGTTCACAATCACACATCGCAGCTTTGTGAACAACCAGCGGGAGGCCAGCAACAAACGCCTGCTCAAACTCCTGCGGCTCAGAGTGCTCCTCAGCAACCGCCTAACCAGTAAGGCAGCAGCGCTGACACAAAGCGCGTCATCCGGCGTTCAGAAGTTTTTATACCCCCGCCAGAGCCATATTCCGGCAATTACCAGCAGCAGCGAAACCGAAATCGTTATTAGGATGTTGATGGGGGTACTGAGCTTCTCGATGCGCGCGACGAGGACGCGCTGCTCCTGAGCCATGGAATCCCCTGCCTTATCCAGGAAGATCTGGTCTTCCTCGTGGGCTCCCAGCATGGCGCGATAAATCAGCATGCAGATGAGCACAGTGGTAACTACTGCCCAGCCGACCAAAAGTGTGAAAAGGGTGGTTCCGAGCTCCTCCATGGTTATCTCCCCTGCCCGCTGAGGTCGACGTTGGTGGAAGGTTGAGCCGGCCAAGCGGGCCCATATCTGAAGCGCAATTGGCGGGATTATAGCACCACCCGCAATGGGTGGGGTCAAGAGGCGTTTAGGCGAAGCTTTCGTCGGGGAAATGAACGTGCCAGAAATTCTTCGTGGGATAGAGGATTTCAATACCCAGTTCGAAATTACCATCATCCGCGCCCTGGACGCGCACCACGCGAAACTCCTGGGTTTCTTGAGAAACCCGATTTAGCACTTCTATACGAGAGCCCAGTGCTGGCGAGAACGGAGCTCGAAGAAGGGCTCCGAAGCGGCTGACTGCGATTGCTTCAGCCGGGGTGTCGAGAGGCTGTCCAAAGCTTCCATCGCTGAATACCTGCACTGGGATACGGATCAGGATGCGGCTTGAACGGCGACGTTCAATCATCGCGCGGGCGGATGCCATAATTTGCTCCTCAGATCTGTCGCAGGCCGGAGTGTCAACTTTAAGCGCGGCGAGCTTCCAGGGTCAAGGCTACCGCGAATGGAGTGTGCTTCGTTGACAAACCATAGGCCACGCGGCAATATGGTTGGGCCTCGTTGTTTTGCCGCAAGAAATGCCCAAGTGGCGGAATTGGCAGACGCGCTAGCTTCAGGAGCTAGTTCCCGCAAGGGAGTGGAGGTTCGAGTCCTCTCTTGGGCACCAATATGTGAGCCGCATCTATCCCAAATTAGCCCGTTTATCATTCCGGATAGCTTAGCCAGACAACTCTACCTAGACTAGCAAGTGTTCGATGTGAATGGGGAGATCGCGTACACGTACGCCGGAAGCGTGATAGACGGCGGACGTTAGGGCGGAGGCAACACCGGTGAGACCAATCTCGCCTATCCCGCGCGCGCCGTATTCATTTAACACTGTGTCCGGATAATCCAGGAATATACAGTCCATCTCTGGAATGTCGGCGTTTACGGGAACAATATAATCTGCGAAGTTGTTATTGATGGGGTGGCCGTTTCGAGTGTCATATTCGGTTGCTTCGAACATGCCCATGCCGATTCCCATCACTACGCCGCCTAGAATCTGATTTCTCGCCGTTTTTGCATTAATCATCCGGCCGCCATCAATCACCGTCAGCCAACGCGTTATACGCAGGCGAGCGATGCCTGGATCAAATGAGATTTCGCAGAAGTGCGCGCCGAAAGAGTGGGTGGAGAACTTCTTCATGTTCGGATCAGCGTCGGATTTCGCATGGCCGTCCAAGCCGACTAGGTTACGCAGAGCGAGAATGTTCTCGAACGGGACACCTGTATCGGGCGACTTGTCCTGAGTATGGATGCGTCCCCCGCTCATTTTCAATGTCTTGGCATCTGCGTTTTGAAACGGTGAATTTGGTGTACGCACCGCCACTTGGATTACAGCGTCAACGGCTTTCTGAGTGGCCTCCGCGATTGCGGGAAGCACCGTGGAGGTAGCGGAAGAGCCGCCGGAGATTGGGCCGGGAGGCAAAGCGCTATCGCCGAGCACGACTTGAATCTTGTCCAACGGCAAACCTGTTTTGTCGGATACAACCTCAGCGAAGATCGTGTATGTGCCAGTGCCGATATCTTGCGTGGCACAGGACGCGCGAGCAGTTCCGTCTGCTAGGAGTCTCACGCGAACCTCGGCCGCGTGACGCGACGCTGGCCACGTGCACGTGGCCATTCCCCAGCCAAGAATTAAATCGCCGTTGCGCATTGAACCAACTTTTGGATCGCGTTTGGACCATCCAAAACGCTCGGCTCCCGTTTCGTAAGCTTCTCGAAGGTGTTTGCTGGACCACGGAAGGTTAGAAGCTTCATCGGTTTCCGCATAATTTTTCAAGCGAAGCTCGAGGGGGTCCATATTCAGCTTAATCGCCAGCTCATCCATGGCAGATTCAATGGCGAAAAGCGCCGGAGTTCTTCCGGGGCCACGCATCGGTGTGGGAGTTCCGACGTTCAGGTGGGCCAAATGTTGCATCGCAGCGGTGTTGGGGCAGCTATAAAGCAGCGATGTCACCTGCGTGCAATCTTCCACGTAATCATCAACCAAGGATGTGTGTTGCAAGATGTCATTTTGAAATGACACAAGCTTGCCATCCTGCGTCGCGCCCAAACGCATGCGCTGTTGAATGGCGGGACGGTGGCCTACGGTAGTGAACATCAAAGTTCGCGGGACAGATACTTTCACGGGACGTCCGACTTTGCGCGCCGCTACTGCCGCCAGCAGTGAATGAGGCCAGGGAAAGAGTTTGCCGCCGAATCCCGAGCCGATAAATTTCGAAATCACTTCGATATTTTCGAGCGGAATGCCGAGCATCTCCGACATCACGTTGTGATGATTCACCACGCCTTGTGTAGATTCGTATAGCGTGACTTTATCTTTGTTCCACATGGCAATGGTTGCGTGCATTTCCATCGGATTATGCGTTTCGGTCGGTGTGGTGTAAGTCTGGTCAAGCTGTACAGGAGCTTTCGGAAAGGCGGAATCCGCGTCGCCACGGGAGTATTTGACAGCCAGGGTGGTATTCGAAGGCGTAGCTTGATTCAACAAAACTAGGGGCGTTTTCTGGTCGTAAGTTACGTGAACATTCGCCGCTGCATCTTGGGCCTGCTGGAAAGTATCAGCGACGACCAGAGCTACGTATTGGCCGTAGTAATAGATATTTTCATCTTCAAACGGAGGGCGGCTTTCACCGGGGCGGCTTTGATCTTCGAAAGCGCCGGCGGGACGGTAGAGCCTGTCGAAATTACCGTGATGAAAGACCGCGATAACTCCTGGCATTTTTTCGGCTTTGGCGGAATCGATTCGTGCGATTTTTCCGTTGGCGATCGTGCTGGGGACTGCCACGCCATACGCGAGTTTTTCGATGGGATAGTCCGCGGCATATTTAGCGCCACCCGTAACTTTCAGCTTTCCATCTATGCGTGTGATTGGTTCCCCAATTACTGAGGTGCTCATTCGCCCTCTCCTGCGCAATACGGAAACTTTTCTTCTCAAGCGGACTGCGTGACGTGTTTGAGCGTACGAATCAGGCAGCGCTTGGCTAATTCAACCTTGAAGGCGTTATCGTGCCTCGGCTTGGCGCCTTTCAGGGCGGCTTCGGAGGCAGCTCGGAAATTGCCTTCGTTCGCTTCACGACCTTCGAGCGCTTGCTCTGCCTCAATGGATCTCCATGGCTTCGTCCCCACGCCCCCTAAGGCGATACGCACGCGCTCTATACGGTTGCCGCTTAAGGAAACGACCACGGCAGCAGAAGACAATGCAAATTCGTACGAGGCGCGGTCGCGAAGCTTCAAATAATGAGAGCGCGTGCCATTCGACAGTGAAGGCAATGTCACGTACGTGATCAAATCGCCGGGAGCCAATACATTTTCCCGATTCGGCGTGGTTCCCGGAAGCAGGTAAAAATCGTTCAACGGAACTGTGCGCTCCCCATTGGCGCCTTGTACATGCACAACCGCTTCAAGGGCCATCATGGCCACAGCCATATCCGAGGGATGCGTTGCGATGCAATGCTCGCTCGTTCCCAGGATGGCGTGAATCCGGTTGAAGCCATCGATCGCGGGGCATCCCGAGCCGGGCTCGCGCTTGTTGCAGGCATAGGAGGTGTCGCGAAAATAATAGCAACGCGTACGTTGAAGCAAATTGCCGCCGGTTGTCGCCATGTTTCGAAGCTGCGGTGAGGCTCCGGACAGAAGCGCTTCGGAGAGAACCGTGTAGCGTTTTTGGATCGTTTCATCGTGTGCTAAATCACTATTTCGCACCATAGCGCCAATTTTCAATCCGCCATCCGCGGTGGATTCGATCTGGGTAAGCGGCAGAGAATTAATGTCCACCACCTTTTTCGGCGTCTCAACATTCAGTTTCATCAGGTCGATCAGCGTGGTGCCGCCGGCCACAAATCTTGTTTCCGTTTGCGAGCGCGCTGCCTCGAGCGCGGAATTCACAGTATTGGCTTGGCTAAATTGGAAGGTTTCCATTGAGTGACCTCAGTTACAAAATCTCAGACGTGAAAAAATTGATTACGCGCTGCGCCTTGCGCTTTGAACCGCAGCAACAATGTTGTCGTAAGCGCCGCAGCGGCAGATATTTCCGCTCATACACTCACGCACGGCAGCGTCGTCCTGGCCGCACGGTTCTTTTAACAACGCCGCGGCGGACATGATTTGGCCCGACGTGCAATAGCCGCACTGAAAACCGTCGTGCTCCAGGAAAGCGGCTTGGACGGGGTGCAATTCACCGTCTTGGGCTAGGCCCTCGATTGTGGCGATCTTGTCTCCCTGATGCATGATGGCAAACGTCAGACAAGAATTTACGCGGCGTCCGTTGATGTGTACTGTGCATGCGCCGCACTGGCCGTGGTCACAACCTTTTTTCGTGCCGGGAAGCTGAAGATTTTCCCGTAGCGCATCGAGAAGAGTTACGCGCGGCTCCAAGGCAATATGGTGGTCTTTCCCATTGATGTTTAGCACCATCGGAACCGCGCCCGGGACTTCGGCGCCCGGGAGCGCTTTGGTAGCCGGCCCCGGTTCTTGTACTGGAGCAGAGTGAAACAACGGAACAGTCGTGACGGCCAAGCTCGCGGAGCCGAGTTGTGTCAAGAAAGAGCGCCTGGTAACGCGGCCCGACATTTCCGGTTGCTTGGGCTGCTCTTCCTCGGCAATCTCGGTGATCGTTTTATCTATTTTTGCCATGATTGCGCCTTATGAGGGAGTTCGGGGCTGAAAGCTGACTTCCACATCCGAATTGATGCCGATGCAGTCGGCCGAGGCGCATGATACCAGAAAGATAAGCGATATAGGGAATACTGTAGCAACGGCGGGGAAATCCCGTTAGTCGAGGAATCCTTTAACGCTGCAAAATTTTGTCCACGCGCTCGGTAAGACTTTTGGCATCGAAAGGGCGCACGGACTTTCACATCATTATCGAAATAAACGAAGACGTCGCGGGCCGGAAGCGTCGCACCGCAATTCTTAATCACGCGCTCGGCATCCTCTGGTTCGGCCCCTCGCGCCCAGGCGCAAACGCGAGTGGTCCATTGATCCAGCGCTTCAGCGGTGTACCCGCTGGCATAAAGAATTTCGGAGCCGTGCAGACGGCAATACATGAAATCGGAAGTCACGTCCATCAACCTGGGCCACTCCACTGTATCCGCACAAACAATGGCGACATCATATTTACGCAACATTTCGATAAATTCCGGCGTGGCAAAACTTGTATGCCGGATCTCAATCGCGTGCCGTAAGGGGCGAGCCGCATCCGGCTTCATCGCCGCTCGGCCCTTCAACCATTTGTCGTGTTTCTTCGCAAGCGCCGCGGCGGATTCGGTATCGTGTGGCAGGAGTTTCAGGAATTCTTCGAGCCTTTCAGCGTCGTATTTAAAATTAGGAGGCAGTTGCCACAGAATCGGGCCGAGCTTCGGGCCGAGCCGAAAAAGACCCGAAGCCAGAAAATTTGCCAGCGGTGTTTTGGCGTCTCGCAAACGGCGTATGTGGGTTATGAATCGCGGTGCCTTAACGGAAAAAACGAAATCGTCGGGTGTTTCGCCGGCCCAAGCCTCGAAATACTCCGGGCGCTGCAGGGAGTAGAACGTGCCATTAATTTCAATCGATCGGAAAATACCGGACGCATAGGCGAGTTCTTTTTTCTGGGATAATTTCTCGGGATAGAAAACGCCGCGCCACGGAATGTATCTCCAACCTGAAATGCCGATGCGAACTTTGCCCGCGGGAGCGGCGTTTGCCAGATTCTTGTTCATTTAATCGCTTTTGCGCTGAAAGTCGCCGCTCCGGTCTTACACGGCAATCGAATCGCCAAATTGCGCGGCTGAATCATCCGTTTCCAGCGGCACTCCGTCCCGGAATGTAACGGTTTTCCCAGAGACCGCAGAAACGCGATCGCCTGGCAACAGAATTCCAATCAGATTCAGAGGATCAGCGGCAGAAATTGTTACAGTTTCGCCGGTAGGATCAAGCTTGCGCATGGCGCGCAGGGACTCGACCGCCATCGGCAACGCGAATTGCTCTCCCATGAAACCACTGACAAACCGTCCGCCGCGCACTTCACCACGATCTTCCAAGCGACGGAACGCAATCAACAGTTCACGCCAGCGCGGAACTATCGTCTCTCTCGCGATTACTTCGCGGAACACGATACCGTAACGTTTCAGCAACATCCAGCAGGTGGCATCAGCGATCCGAGCGCGATCGGGAGTTTCATGCGCGTAGAGCAACGACCATCGTCCAACGCTATGGCGCGGGCGCGAGTTGTGGCCGCGTCCTTGACCGGAACGCCGTTTGGGGTCGATCAACGCGCGAATATTATCGAAGCCGTCCGCAGTAATCATTCCCGCCGTTACAAGCTCCCACAGAGCGGTTTCCATTTCCGATTTTAGCTTGCTCGTGCCGCGCACGAGATCTGCGAAGAAAGAAGCGCCTCGCTGGCGTAGATAGTTGAGGGCGTCGCGAGCATTCTGGCTGAGGCCGCGCGGATCTTGCGTATCTCCATCCGCATGCTGCGAAATCATCCAGTCCGAATCTTCGCGCACGAAAAACGCGATGGGCGCCACGCTGGTGGGAATCACGCGACGGCCAATACTATTTTGGTCTTCGTAAGTTGCCGGGTGTGGTGAAAGCCGGCCCCAGCCCACTGCGCCAGTGAGGCAGAGGCGATCCAGAGCTTGCGGATCATAATCCGCGATTCGCCTCCTGAGAATTTGACGCTCCCAAGCATTCGCGGGCGCTTCGTAGCCTTGCAATTGTTGCAGCACTTCCAAAGTGCCGCGCTCGCCGAGCACTTGACTGCTTGGCGCCACATGTTGCCAGCGCAGCAACCAGCGCATAAATTGAGCCGCGGTAGCAGGTTGAATCTGGCTGCGCAGCGCACCGAGCGTCATGCGATGAATGCGCGCGAGCAGGCAGCGTTCGCACCATTCCGTTTCTTGGCTGGAGCCGTCGGTGAAGTGGCCGCGCAAAATGGCCCCGCTCGCTTCCAAGCGCAGAAACGTCTTGTTCACATCGTCGCCGGCAAGTCCCAGAAAGTGGCTTAGCGTTGAAGCTGAAACCGGTCCGACGTGACCCATCCATCCAGTGGCGCACGCTAACAGGGCATCTTCTCGCGATGTAACCGCAGTTTCGATTTCAGGCAGCGCCGAATCAAAATGCGCTTCGGGAAACGCGGTAGAAAAAGTCCCCGCCTTCTCCGCGGCGACCCAATAAGCCTGTTCGCCAACGATCGCCCTGGCAGCTCGGCGAGCTTGGCCCAGTTGCGCAAAATATTCCGACCACTGTTCAACGGAATTAGCCGCACGTTGCCGCAGCTCCGGAGCAACGGTCACCGCATTTATTTCCAATGAGTTGGCATTGGAGTTTTGATACAGCGGAAACGCAATCAGCGTCTGCAGCACGTCATGGAGTTCGTCAGCATCGCGCACATCCGGCCACGCTTCTTCACGCACCTGAGAAATCGCCGCAGGATCCAGGCGCCCAATTTCGGAAAGCACCGCTTCGGGCAACATGCGACGCATCTCCACTGCGCGGGCGCGGCGTTCTTCCAGTGGCGCATCGTCTAGGTATGCATAAGGATTCGCATTTAGAATTTCGTGCGAAAACTGCGACGGAACCGGCGTTTCGACCGCAATACAGCGAATACTGCCCGAAGCTATGCGATCCAAAACATTTTTCAGGCCGTCAATATCCATGGCTTCCGTCAGCGCATCCTTCATGGTCTCGCGAGCCAACGGATGATCTGGAATCTTAATTTCGCCCTCGATATTTTCCTGGCACGCCAACGCTTCCGGAAACACCGCCGCCAGCAAATCTTCAGAGCGCATTCGCTGAATTTGCGGAGGGACTTTTTTCCCGCCCATAAATCGCAGAAGCGCGAGAGCGCGCCCGGCGACCCACCGCCAGCGGGTATTGAAAATCGGCGATGCCAACACCGCTTGTTCCAGCAAATGTTCCACGCTGGCAGATTGCAGAAAGTTAAAAACATCGGCCAAAGGAAAGCTGTGTTGGTCGCTAAGCGAAATATTCAGGCCATTGTCTGTAGCGGCAGCTTGCAGCTCAAAATTAAACGAACGGCAGAATCGTTTTCGCAGCGCAAGTCCCCACGCCTTATTGATACGACCGCCAAAGGGCGCGTGAATGATGAGTTGCATTCCGCCGCCTTCGTCAAAAAAACGTTCGGCGATCACTGTGTCTTGGGTGGGTACGGCGCGCAATACAGCGCGACCGGTAACGATATATTCCACCGCTTGCTCGGCGCCAGACTGATCGAGGCCGCACTCCTGCTTCAGCCAATCCACGGCAGCGGCAGCTTCGGGCAGAGTTCCTCGAACGTAGCCCGGCGCAACACCTTCAGTGAGTGAGCTAATTTTCTTGCGTACTGCAGCAATCTCTTGCGAGAGCTCCATGGTGCGCGAAGGAGCTTCACCAAGCCAAAACGGTATGCTGGGAGCCGCGCCCTTGGCGTCTTCCACAGAAACGGAACCGGATTGCACTCGGCGAATGCGCCACGAAGTATTGCCGAGCAAAATAATATCGCCGCGCAAACTTTCCACCGCGAAATCCTCATCCACGGTACCGACTACGACGTGTTCCGGCTCCGCGATCACCGTGTACAGCGAATTATCTGGAATCGCGCCACCGCTAGTGATTGCCGCAAGCCGAGCACCGCGGCGTCCGTGCAAACGATTGTTGACCTGATCGCGATGCAGATACGCGCCGTAACGGCCACGGCGTGCGGCGATTCCGTTCGAAAGCATTTCGATGATTTCATCGAAATCTTTTCGCGCAAGATTGCGATAAGGATACGCGCGGCGGACGAGCGCAAATAGATCGTCTTCCAGCCAATCCTCTGCTGCACAAGCCGCGACGATTTGCTGCGCAAGAATGTCGAGCGGACATTCCGGAATCATGATGCGATCCAGCTCCAGGCGATTGATTGCTCGAACGAGCGCGGCGCATTCAATCAATTCGTCACGCGTAGTGGCAAACACTCGGCCCTTGGGCACAGCCCCACGCCAATGGCCCGCGCGCCCTATTCGCTGCAACGCTACCGCGATCGACCGAGGCGAACCAATCTGGCAGACGAGATCAACCGTTCCGATATCGATACCTAATTCAAGCGAAGCTGTTGCGACCAGCGCGCGTATTTCTCCGGATTTTAATTTTCCTTCCACGGCTAACCGCCGAGCGCGCGAAAGGCTGCCATGATGCGAGGCGACCGCATCTTGCCCAAGTATTGCCGCGAGATGATGCCCCACGCGTTCCGCCAGACGGCGCGTGTTGACAAAAATCAATGTGGAACGATTCGCTAGCACCAAATCAGCGATGCGTTTATAAATTTCTTCCCACATTTCGTTCGAGGCGACCGGCCCAAGCTCGCTAGCCGGTACTTCAATTGCCAAATCCAAATGGCGGCGCTGCGAGATTTGGACGATTGCAGGATCATTTCCATCATTCCCCGCCAGGAAGTGAGCGATCAGCTCAATCGGTTTCTGCGTGGCTGAAAGGCCGATGCGCGTGGAGCGGCTCCCGGTGAGAGCGTCGAGGCGTTCGAGCGAAAGCGAAAGATGGGATCCGCGCTTGTCATCGGCAATGGCGTGGATTTCGTCAACAATAACGGTTTTTACCGTGCGAAGGATTTCCCGGCTCTTCTCAGCCGTAAGCAGAATGTAAAGAGATTCAGGAGTTGTGACCAGAATGTGTGGCGGGCGCTTCTGCATCGCGCGGCGT
Organism: uncultured Acidobacteriota bacterium; assembly: GCA_963838475.1. GTDB lineage: Bacteria > Acidobacteriota > Terriglobia > Acidiferrales > UBA7541 > Palsa-295. The sequence goes on along the minus strand of CAWIRJ010000001.1, from coordinate 226,350 downwards.
TCATGCATCAGCGTGTCGCCGGTTCTCACCGCGGTGCGAATCTCCGGCATCAAAAAGCCGCGTCGCTGCGCAAGTTGCAGAATTTCACCGAGCGGGGTATCCAGATTTTTCTGGATGTCATTGCCAAGCGCTTTCAGCGGCGAGACGTACAAAACTTCCGTTTTATCTTCCAATTCGCCCGCCAGCGCTTTGCGCACTAGCCGGTCGATGCAAGCCAAGAATGCCGCAAGAGTTTTTCCTGAGCCGGTAGGAGCGCAAATCAGCGTGGTCTTATCGCTGAGAATATGCGGCCAACCCTGTTCTTGCGGTTCAGTGGGAGTGCCGAACTTGTTGACGAACCATTCCTGAACCAATGGGTGCGCCCATGCGAGGCCGGCCGGAGGTGAGGTAGTGCAAGCGGTCTGACTCACGATATACCCGGGTAAGAGAAGGGTGGTCGAACTGAGTACATATATATTGTGCCCGAAAATTCACTTCTATGCAAAATCAGTGAACCCGCGGCTTCTCGCAGATTGTATGTGCGGGGATCTCCGCGAACGATGAAAAACGCGTGAATTCCCCCCACGCTGGAATGCACTGGATCATAAAGTTGCGCGTCGTCAAATCCCTTGCTTTTCAATTCGTCCATGCGCTCGCGCGCGACCTCGCGCATACGGTCGATTTTGCCGAATTTAATAGACTCGGTCGGACAGGCCGTGGCGCAAGCTGGTGAGAGGTTTTTTTTCTGCCGGTCGTAGCAGAACGTGCATTTGAAAGCGCGGCCATCGTCGGGATTGCGTTCAACTACGCCAAAGGGACACGCGACCACACAGTAAGCGCACCCGTTACACACATCCGGCTGGACGAACACGCCCCCGAATTCCGTGCGAACAATTGCGCCCGTAGGGCAAGCTTCCAGACATCCGGCATTCTCGCAATGTTTGCAAACGTCAGAGGAAAATCCCCAGGAAAAAGCGTCCGGTGAATTGCCGCCTAGACCGGGCGTAGCGCCCTCTTCCACAAATTTCACGTGACGCCAAGTGGAATGCCCTAGGGAGCCAGTGTTGTCATACGACATGCCCAGCCATTCGAACCCGTTATCGGGCACCTGATTCCACTCTTTGCATGCCACTTCGCAGGCCTTGCAACCGATGCACAATGTTGAGTCTGTCAGGAACGCAGTAACATCGCTCATCGTGGCTCCATCTATTTCTTTCAAATTCGTTCGTTTACGGCTCCTGGTTTCCCGCTCGGGCTTCGGCGCCCGGGAGTCACACTGCAAAGCAGCGCTTTCGTTTCCATAATGCGCACGTTCGGTTCCTGCGACAACGCAATCAAATCGTTCACCACGTCGCCTTTCGCCAAGCCTTTGTATCCCCAGTGATACGGCAAACCGACTTGATGAACGGTATGCCCATTTAACCGGATCGGTTTAATGCGAGGGGTCACCAGCGCGCGGGCTTCGATGATTCCACGCGCGGTTGCTATGGTTACAAAAGAACCGTGCTCGACATTCAATTCCTCGGCGAGTTCCGTGGAAATTTCGCAGAAAAGTTCGGGCTGAAGCTCCGCCAGATGCGACAGGAAGCGCGACATTCCTCCGGCGGTGTGATGCTCCGTGAGTCGATAGGTAGTAAGGACGTGGGGAAAACGCGCGTCAGGCGAGGAGGCGTACGGGTTGTCCTTGATCTTCGAGTTTTTTCGCCGCAGGGTCAGTCTGCTGCTGGATACAATCTGGTTTCGAACGGGCGCTTCGAGTGGCTCGTAATGGGCCGGCAGCGGGCCGTCTTTCAGTCCACTGGGAACCCAAATCCACCCTAATCCATCAGGATGCATGATGAATGGTTTGTCACCGCCGATCCCGTCATCGCCTTTGGCACCGGATTCGGGTCTATAAGTCGGTCGCTTTCGTCTTGGTGAAATCCGGAACATCGAGACCGGTCCATTCTTTCTTGTTTTCATCCCACCATACGAGTTTCTTGCGCTCACTCCACGGCTTTCCGTCCGGGCGCGCAGACGCACGATTGTAAAGAATGCGCCGATCAGCCGGCCAAGCGAAACCCCAGCCATGACCGTATGCGTCTTTTGGATTTCGGCCTCGTGCCTTGTTCTCTCCAGGCTCCGGGAAAATTCCGGAATAAATCCAGCAGCCGCACGCCGTCGAGCCGTCTGCCTTCAAGTCTTTAAATCCCTCAACAAGTTTTTTATCCGCGACCGTCCAGCCGTTTATCTCTTTAAGAACCTCCTCTACTTTAGGTTCGGCGGCAGCGAGCCTTCGACCGGGTAATCCCAAGTAAGCGCGTTAAGCCCGGCGTTTCGCGGTCGCGGATCGTCCTTAGCTTCCTCTTTCAGGCGCCTCCCGAGGTGATACATAAACCACGTTTCGCTGCGGGAATCACCCGGAGGCTCGACCGCTTTCTCGTGAAACTGGTTCAGGCGCTGCGTGTTGGTGAAGCAGCCGTCTTTTTCCGCATGACCTGCAGCCGGGAAAAAGAAAACCTCTGTATCAATTTCTTCAGGATTTAGCTTTCCACGGGAAACTTCCGGAGAATCCAACCAGAACGACGCCGTTTCAGTTTCCACCATATCGCGAACCACCAGCCACTTGAGCTTGGCGAGAGCTTCGCGTTCAAAACCTCGAATTTGGCGCGCCGACGGCAGGGTTTTGCCCCATCACGAACAGCCCATCCACGTTTCCTTTGGCCATCTCGAGCCAATAGCCAATATGAGAATGGTCGCCCGTTACCCGCGGGAGCCAATCGAAGCCGTAATCATTTTCTTTGGTAGCTGCCTGGCCATAATATGATTTCAGCAAACTGATAATATATTTATCGAAATTCGCCCACCATCCGGTGTCGGCCTTGTGCTTTTTGATGTAGGCCTGCAGCTCATTAGCGTCAGCTTCGAAAAAAGGCATCGGAAGATAGCCGGGCAAAATGTCGTAGAGCGTGGGGATATCCGTGGACCCTTGAATGGAAGCGTGTCCGCGCAAGGCGAGGATACCTCCGCCGGGCCGCCCGATATTTCCTAGCAGCAATTGAAGGATGGCCGCTGTGCGAATAATTTGAACGCCGTTGGAATGTTGTGTGTAACCCGACGGCATAACATATCGCGGCAGTTTTATCCGGACCTGAGGCGGACACGAATGTCTCGGCTAATTTTTCGAAAATGTCCGGGGGCACGCCGCAAACTTGTTCTACGAGTTCCGATGTGTATCGCGAGAAATGGCGCTTCAGATATCTGATACACGCAGCGCGGATCCTTGAGCGTGAGGTCCTGGTCGATAAATAGCTTCCTCGGTCTGTTCGCCGCCGCGGTCTTTCGCATGACCGCCATGAGTTCCTTCACTCCCGCCGTCGCTGGTGTCTTTCGCCGGCGAATCCTTGTACGCCCAGGTTTCGGTTTTGTATTCTTTCTTTTCCGGATCCCAACCGGAAAACAGGCCGCCCAAGTCTTCTGTATCCTTAAAATCATCGCGGACGATAATCGAAGCATTGGTGTAATTCAATACGTACTCACGGAAATCTTTCTCTTTTTCAAGAACGTGACGAATCATCGCGCCCAGAAAAACAACATCGCTCCCCGCGCGAAGCGGCACCCACATATCCGCCATGGCGGAGGTGCGCGTGAACCGCGGATCCACGTGCAGTAATTTGCGCGTCGCGTCTCTCGCGCTTCCATCACCCACTGAAATCCAACGGGATGATTCTCTGCCATGGACGAGCCCATGATCAGAATGGCATCGGTAGTTAGCAAGATCTTGTTGTGCGGTAGTAGCGCCGCCGCGCCCGAAAGAGGTGCCCAGACCGGCACCGTTGAGCTATGTCATATGCGGGCTTGGTTGCTAATGCAGACCATTCCCAGCCCGGCGGTAAACAGTTTTTTGATGAGGTAATTCTCTTCGTTGTCGAGCGTTGCGCCGCCCAGGTGCGCGATAGCAGTAGTCTGCATCAATACGTTGCCGTCTTTTTTCTCGACAAAAGTCCTCTCGCGAGATTTCCACACGCGATCGGCCACCATATCCATCGCTGTTTCCAAGTCCAAATTATTCCCATAGCGTGTGGAAATATATAAGATATATGATCTTTTTCAAATCTGCGATGAATTTTTTCATTTCACTCTCGCGCGTGGCTTCATCCGGCGAGCGCAGTATCGAGGAAGGATGCACGGTAGCCATCACGTTCGGAGCAAGATCGGACTTTACGAACTCGCCGCGATGCTGTGTGACGCGAAAATCGCGTCCCAGCAGAGCCTGCGCCGCAGTAGCTCCCAGACAAACGATTATTTTTGGACGTAGCGCTGCGATTTCAGCGTCAAGCCAGGGCCGGCATGCTGCAATTTCCGCGGCATTCGGTTTTTTGTGAATGCGCCGCTTCCCGCGCGGCTCCCATTTGAAATGTTTCACGGCATTCGTCACGTAAACTTTTTTTCGATCGATCCCGGCTTCCTCCAGCGCCGTGTCCAATAATTTCCCCGCCGGCCCGACAAAGGGTTTGCCTTCAAGGTCTTCTTGATTGCCGGGCTGCTCGCCCACCAACATGATTTTTGCCGTCGGCATTCCTTCGCCGAATACAGTTTGCGTGCCGAGCTTCCACAGATCGCAGGCCTTGCAGGTTTTAGAAGCTTCGCGCAACTCGTCCAAAGAGGCATGCAAGGGAAACAAAGTTTTTTCTGAATCACCTGCGCCGTGTTTTGCCATTTTCCCTTTTGCCATGTTTCTTAGATGCAAGACGGATTCTCACCGGCGCAGCACATGCGAACCTCACTGCATGCCGCCCTTGACAACACCAGGAGCTTCGTAGAGAATTTCGACTAGGCGAAGAAAAAGCGAAGATTGTAACCTTCCCTTTCTCCTCCCAGGCCTGTTATGGCTGTAAATCTTGCTACTTTACGCTCCAACGTCGAACTTGCCCTGGCTGGGCGTGTCGCAGCTCCATTTTCGTATCGCGACCGCCATGCCCTTGAAACAGTTTCTACCGGCATCGCGGAAATCGATTCATTGGCGGGAGGTTTGCCCCGCGGTGCTCTGACCGAAATTTTTGGCCCAGCTTGTTCCGGACGCACAACTTTGTTGCTTTCCGCTTTAGCAGCAAGAACAGCTCATGCAGAAGCTTGCGCCTTGATCGATGCATGCGACGCTTTCGATCCCCACTCCGCTGTCGCCGCCGGCGTGGAACTGAAACAATTGTTGTGGGTGCGTTGCCGGAATATTGACCAAACTCTGCGCGCTACAGATTTGCTTTTGCAAGGCGGCGGATTCGGCTTCATCGCGCTCGACCTGGGTGACATGCGTGCGGACATGCTACGCCACGTTCCACTGGAATCCTGGTTTCGTTTTCGGCGCGCAGTGGAGGATACGCCGACCATCCTGATGGTTCTGGAGCCGGAGTCCAATGCCAAAACGTGCGCCTCGCTGGTCCTGCGCATGGAAGCGGAACCCGCACGATGGTCAACCACGCTCGCGCGGGAATCTCACGCCGCGGATTTTTTAAGGTATCCGTCTTCCTGGTTGTTGGAAGGCTTCGGCATTCGCGCGGAATTACTTCGTTCCCGTATGCAGCCGATTGCTACAAATAGTTTTCAAAAAACTTTTGATTCAGCGGGTCGCTCCGAACTCTTCGAAACAGACGTCCGACGAAGATATCCCAGTGTTGCGCGAATGGGACCAGCGTCGAAGTGAAAGCAAGAATTGCAGAGGAACTTATTGCTGCTCCTGAAACTAAAAGTTTATGGCATTTGCTTCCATTCACGTTCCCAATTTTCCCGTGCAAGCAGTAGTGCGCGCGGAGCCCAGCTTACGCAATCGAACTGTCGCGCTTGTGGATGGAACTCCTCCAATCTGTAACGTGGTCGCAGCCAACCAAGCAGCTTTCCAGGCCGGCATCGAATTAGGCATGTCGAAATCGCAAGCAGCGCAATTTCATGCCGTGGAAATTCGCAACCGTTCTCGCGTGCAGGAAAAATCAGCTCATGCAGCTTTGCTCGATCTTGGAGCCTCTGTTTCTCCACGCATGGAAGACACTGCCCCGGACACAATTATTCTGGATATATCCGGCCTCGCTTCCTTGTTTGGAGGCGATGAAAATATCTCCGTGCAATTGGTCCAGCGTGCATCCGCTCTAGGTTTGCTCGTACACGTTGCCGTTTCTTCAAATCTGGAAGTTTCCCTTCACGCCGCGCGAGGTTTTTCCGGCATTACTGTGATTCCTCTCGGTGAAGAAGCGAAATGCCTCGGCAAACTACCGGTACATGCACTTTTACCGTCAGCTGAAATTCTGGAAACTCTGGAGCGTTGGGGTGTGCGCGACTGCGCCGCTCTGGCGGTGATTCCCGTGTTGCAATTGTCGGAGCGGCTGGGCCAGCAAGGAGTTCGCCTTCACGAGCTGGCGCGTGGCGCGTGTGAACGTTCGCTTGTTCTGGCACAACCCGGAGTGCACTTCGAAGAAGAAATGGTGCTGGACTTCGCCATTGCAGAACTCGAGCCGCTTTCGTTCCTGCTGGGTCGTTTGCTCGATCAATTGTGTGCGCGGCTGGAAGCACGTGCACTGGCAGCCTGTGCGATTCGCACGCATTTTGATTTAGAGGATTCCTTCGAAAAAGATTTCCAGGTCCTCAGCGAGAATTCTCCTCCCCAGCTCGCTCCGAAAACTTATGAAAAGGTTCTGAATTTGCCCGTTCCTACACGGAATTCGAAAATGCTTCTGAAACTGTTGCGCCTGCAATTGCAGATGGACCCTCCCCATGCAGCTATTCTGAAAATTATTCTCTCGGCCGAGCCGGCTCGTCCGCGCGCGTCACAAGCCGGGCTATTTCTTTCCAGTTCTCCCGACCCGGAAAAGTTAGAGCTAACCATCGGACGATTGGCGAATCTTGTAGGCCATGCCAATGTAGGCTCCCCAGAATTGATCGATACGCACCGTCCCGGCGATTTTCGAATGGCCCGTTTCGCTCCGGCCAGTGATGAATCTAAAATATCGCAAAAGGATGCAACTGCTGTCGCGCATGGTTCTAGAGAAACTCCATTAACTGCATTCCGATTTTTCAGGCCGGAAATACAAATAAATGTTGAGCGGCAACAAAACTATCCCACACGTATTTATTTTCGCGGCATGCGCGGAAATATTATTGCAGCTTCCGGACCCTGGCGGACTTCCGGGGATTGGTGGCGGGAAGACACTTGGCAGCAGGAGGAATGGGACGTCGAAGTCCGCTTTGATTCCGTGAGCGGGCAAAGCCAGAAAATTACCAACCCGCGCACGCAGAACGGAATTTATCGCGTCTATTACGACTCGCTTCGCGCCGCCTGGTTCGCTCGCGGCCGCTACGACTGATGTACACAGAACTTCACGCTCGTTCCGCTTTTAGTTTTCTCGAAGGCGCATCTTTGCCCGAAGAGCTGGCAGCGGTGTGTGCGGAATATGGAATGCAGTCGATGGCTTTGCTCGATCGAGATGGAGTGTACGGCGCTCCGCGTTTTTATCTGGCTGCGGATAAAGGCAAAATTCGCGCTCACATTGGCGCCGAAGTTACTTCCGCCGCCGGCTGGCGTTACCCCTTGCTCGTGGAATCGCGCGAAGGCTATCAAAATCTTTGCCGCTTGATCACAAAAATGAAATTGCGCGCGCCGAAAGGCAAAGGAGATGTTTCAGGCGCCGAAGTAGCCCAATACGCGCGTGGACTTGTGTGCCTCACCGGAGGCGAGGAAGGCCCGCTGGCCCATGCTTTGGCAAACGGCGGGATGGAAAGCGCAACAGAATGCATTCGGCAGCTCTGCGAACTATTCGGAAAACAGAATGTTTATGTCGAATTACAGCGGCATTTTTTGCGCGAAGAAGAAGTCCGAAATCATGCGGCTATCGAAATTGCCGAGAAATTAGACCTCCCACTGCTCGCCACAAATGGCGTGCGCCATGCCGTTCCAGAGCGACGCGAAGTGTTGGATGTCTTCACCTGCATCCGGAATCATCGCACGCTCGCTACCGCAGGTCGTCTGCTTGCGCGCAATTCCGAGCTGCATGTGAAAACGCCTGCGGAAATGGCGCAGCTATTTTCAGATCTCCCCGAAGCGATAGCAAATACACAAGTTCTTTCTTCGCGCCTGCAATTTACCTTGAAAGATCTAGGTTATCGATTTCCGAAATATCCGGTTCCGGACGGTAAATCCGAAATTCATTTTTTGCGGCAACGAGCGCACGAAGGAATGATCTGGCGCTATGGATTGAATAATGAACGTGCGCAAGCGCAAATCGGGCGCGAACTCGACCTAATCGAAAAACTGGATCTGGCAGGCTACTTCCTGATCGTTTGGGACATCGTTCGTTTTTGCCGCGAACAAAATATTCTGGTGCAGGGGCGTGGCTCCGCTGCGAATAGCGCCGTTTGCTATGCGCTGGGCATCACCGCCGTCGACCCTGTGAGAATGGATCTTCTCTTCGAGCGATTTCTTTCAGAAGAGCGCGGAGAGTGGCCCGACATTGATCTCGATCTCCCCAGTGGAGATCAGCGCGAACGAGCAATTCAATATGTATACGAACGCTACGGAAAGTTGGGAGCTGCCATGACCGCCAACGTGATCACCTATCGTGGCCGCTCTGCCGCGCGTGAAATTGGCAAGGCACTATCTTTTAATCTCGAAACTTTGAGCCGTTTGACCAGCCTGGTAAGCGCGTGGGAATACAAGGATGCGAATGACACTCTCGCGCGACAATTTCGCGACGCTGGATTCGACATGCAGCATCCGCAAATCCGTAAATTCTTCGAGCTCTGCCTGCAGTTTCAAGATTTGCCGCGCCATTTGGGCCAGCATTCTGGAGGCTTGGTCGTGTGTCAGGATCAATTGGATTCGATCGTTCCTCTGGAACCCGCCACCATGCCCGGCCGCGTCGTGGTGCAATGGGACAAAGACGATTGTGCCGACATGAAAATCGTGAAAGTGGACCTTCTGGGTCTGGGGATGATGGCTGTCCTCGAAGATTCCCTGCAAATCATCCAGAAAGATTACGGCGAAGAAATAGATTTAGGAAAATTGCCAGCAAACGATCCGGTGGTTTACGAAACGCTGCAAAAAGCGGACACCATCGGCATGTTCCAGGTGGAAAGCCATGCGCAAATGGCTTGCCTGCCTCGACTGCGGCCAGAATGTTTTTACGACATTGTCGTGCAGGTAGCCATCATCCGGCCCGGACCAATTGTCGGAAAAATGGTTAATCCTTTTTTGAAACGCCGCCAGGGCCGCGAAGCGGTTGATTATCTTCATCCTTCCCTCAAACCGATTCTCGAACGCACTTTAGGTGTGCCTTTATTTCAAGAACAGCTGTTGCGCATGGCCATGGTCGCCGCCGGATTCAGTGGAGGGGAAGCAGAGGAATTGCGTCGCGCACTCGGCTTCAAACGCTCCGAAAAGCGAATGAAAGAAATAGAGAAAAAACTTCGCTCAGGAATGGATAGGAAAGAAATCTCATCTGAAGCTCAGGAAAAGATTATTTTGGCCATCACTTCTTTTGCTTTATATGGATTTCCTGAATCCCACGCCGCAAGTTTCGCGCTGCTTGCCTACGCCAGCGCTTTTTTGAAATGCCGTTACCTGGCTGCTTTCACTGCGGCCATTTTGAATAATCAACCCATGGGGTTCTATCAGCCCGACACGCTGGTACGCGACGCACAGCGCCACGGCCTGAAAGTGAAACCTATCGATGTGACCTGCTCGGATTGGCTCTGCCAGCTTGAAAGAAACGGGAAGGATTTCTGCGTGCGTTTGGGGATGCGTTTTGTGAAAGGTTTGCGAAACGATGTAGCTTTGAAAATTGTAAGCGAACGTGCGATTCGCCCATTTTCTTCCATTGACGATTTAAAGCTTCGCGTCCCCATGATTCAGAAAGCAGAACTTGCAACCCTGGCCGAAATTGGCGCCCTGAATTTCATTGGTGCAAAGAAAGTCCATCGGCGTGACGCCTTGTGGCAAATGGAACGCGCCTCTAGGCGTCCGGGCCCTTTGCTGGAAAATGTGAAAGAAATGGAAACTAAAGACGACACCGTAGAACTAGAAGCGGTTCCGGTTCCCTCCGCAATACCGTCTCCCTTGGCGGCTATGACCAGGGAAGAAAGACTGGTTGCAGATTTTCGCGGCACAGGCTTGACCGTGGGACTTCACCCCATGGGCCACCATCGCGCTGAAATGAAGAGAAGGGGCGTGCGATCAGCCATGGAGCTTCTAAATCTTCCAAACGGCATGCACGTTCGAATTGCCGGAGGAGTGATAACCCGCCAGCGTCCCGGAACGGCGAAAGGTTTTGTATTTATCAGCCTGGAAGATGAAACAGGAATCTCGAATGCGATCGTCACGCCGCAATTATTCGAGAGGGATCATGTGGTGATTGTTCACCAGCAATTTTTAATGATCGAAGGAGAACTGCAAAACCAGGACGGCGTAATTTCGGTGAAAGCGAAAAGAATTGAACCGCTGAGAATCACGCGGGCTGAAACAACTTCACACGATTTTCACTGAGAAAGGGCGAAACAATTAGAAAAAAAGCTAGTTTACTCGAGGTTCATCCGTGCCCAGAACCGACTTGATGGTATCCAGCAGATTTTTCATGGGCTCCGACTTTACCGCATGCGCCTGAACTCCAATTCGCGCGATCTCATCCTTCATTTGCTGCGATTCATGCATGGTGAAAATAACGATCTTGGCGCTCGGATCCGCGGCACGAATCAACCGAGCGGCATCCAATCCACCCATCACCGGCATACTAATGTCCAGAATGATTAAATCAGGCTTCAGTTCTGTGGCTTTTGCAACGGCCTCTTTACCATTCACTACATCGGCGCAAACTTCCCAACCCGCCGCTGACAAAGCCGTGCGCAAGCCTCGCCGCACCGCTTCATGGTCATCCGCAATTAGAATTCGCGCCGGTTTCTTCCGCCCGGAAATGCGAGCATCGTTTTCCGCTGGGGAATCGAGAGCACTGCAGAAAAAGGAAGAAGAACCATTGGTCTTGGGATCCAAAATAAGCGCCGAACGTGAAACCATATTTTCTCCAACGGACGAATAAGGCAGAGTATTTTTGCGAACAATCGAGGGTTCAAAATAACAGAAGAACGGCGTGGAATGCAAAAGTAAAACAAGAAATGTGTGTTTCGAGCAATGCAGCCAGCCAAAACTTGAAACACCCGGAATTATGACAATGAATGGAAGTATCGATCCCTGAGGCCCGTCAGGGTTCCCGTCAAGCGATGAGTCCACCCAGAGAAGGCCGAATCCGCCACGATCGCTGGCACAGGCGTAAGTGGTAATTCCACATTGCTCGAGCCTGACCCCAAAAAAGAAATCCGAGCGCGGATAAATGCTTGGCGGACTCCCTCCGCGACCAGCAGGCAAAACACTATGGCAAACAAAAGAACTATGTAGCCCACCACAAAAATTAAAAACGCGGCAGCAACTTGTAAAGCCGAGTCGTACATTGTCAGGATATTCATTTTCGTCTCCGCTCAATAGCTGCTGCCGCCATTTACATCTACTGAATTCCGTTGCTGCGATTACGCCCCAGCTGGCTTGCTTTTTCCGGAGTTTTTCGACTTTCGTGCTGCGTCATCTTCGTCATCTTGCGCGGGAATGCGTCCCGTTGTACGGTCTGGCTCAACCCTGCGCTCGGTCGGCGAAGACGGGCTTGAGCTATCGATCGGCGTCAGACCCGGCCCACTGCTGGTATCTTCACGGCGTATGCTCATCGGAGGCACTCCTTTTAAATGGTTGTGCTCAATAGCGACTGCTCAAGATGGGAGTATTTAATAGATTAGCGAACTGGACCATCCGGCAAACGCTGTAATTCCAAGAACCAAGCTGCGTAGGGAAACTGTAGGATTACTGAGTTACCGCCTCGGTGAGCGATGGCACTTGGCTAATAGCTTCCGAAAGACCATTCACGATCATGTCTGCCTCTACGATCCCCAGGCGCGTCCGCATTACCTCTAGATTTCCCGCAAATCCCCACAAACCGATGCCGATTCTGGATTTCGGGAACCGCGCGCGTAGTTTTTTGTAGAGCCGTCGGGTATTGTAAACTCCATACGGTGGCAGAGCAGAAACAAAAATCACTTCGCATTTTTGTTCAGAGGCCTCGTCCATCATGTCTTCCACTGACGCCGGAACGATCACTTGCGCGTTGTAACCCGCCCGATTAGACAAGTGCCCGAGCATCATGCCCATGATTTCATCTCCTTCATCGCGAGCCGGAATACAAGTAATCGCACAACCGTCGCCATTTGTTTTCTTCGCATGCGGTATAAGCAGCTTGGAATCCTCTGCCGTCGCTTCCTCGATTTCTTGCGTATATTTGTCAACAATGGGTCTAAGCGTGAGCTCCTCGATGATTTCCTTTAAAGTTTGAAATACAAATTGCTCGCGCGCGTCGCCCAACCCCACCTCTGCTCGATCTTTCTCTATAAAGATCAAGACGGGCGTGATAACCGCTTCATACAGCTTGTCAATCGAGCCTTCCTTTAAAAAGGCGTCAACGACCTGGCGAGCTCCTTCGGCGTCCACACGACGCAGCCGTTGGTAGAGCCGTACCTCTGTTCCCAGAACGCGTTGATCCCCCAGCAGTACGCTGAGGAATTCCCACTGCGGTATGTAACGGCCAATCACCACGATGCACACGGTTAGAGGAGTCGAAAGCAACAATCCAACGGGACCCCATAAGGCGGCCCAGAAAATCGCAGCCACCAATATCGCAAGGGATGACACACCGGTCTGAGCGGCATACAACAAAGGTTCGACTACGTAAGAGGTAAGAATTTCAATAACAATGAATGACCCCAACGCCAGCAGAGGTTTCAACCATCCGTCGAAAACTGCAAGCGATAGCAAAATGGGCATTGCGGCGCCCGCTAGAGTTCCTACATACGGCACAAATCTCAAAAGCCCAGCAAGTACTCCCCATAGAAACGCGTTAGGGACGCCAATAAAATAAAGAGCCGTTCCGAAGAGCGCGCCGTATCCGAGATTCATGAGGAATTGAAAAAATAAATACCGACCCACGCGCTTGGTGGCCTCATCGAAGGCCTGCGTGGTCACATGATATCTGCTGAGTCCGGCCAGCGTAAAAAGCCGGTTTCGAAGATCATCGCTGCGCAGGAGTATAAAAGCTGTAAACACCATCACAATTCCAAGCGTCGCCACCGGTCCCAGGAATGGGCCCAGCAAAGCGCGAGCCGAAGCAATTGGGCTGTTTTGTTGAACGACTTCCACCGGAACAGGGTGCGCGATGCTGCCCCCGGGAAGCACCGAACGTTTGCTTCGCGGATTTTGATCGCCATCCTCCTCTGGCGTGGGCGTCTCAATGGTCGACGATAATTCTTTTCCCAATTCTTTTACGGTAGCCTCCGCCTTGCCGATACCTGCGTCTTTTACGCCGCGAAAACTTTCAATTTTTCTCGAAATGGTAGTTTTGTAATTCGGAATTTGAGCAGCCAAACTAATCGCTTGGTTGAAAACCAAGTAGCCCAGGCCCCCTAACAGCCCGGCGACCAGCAGCACAACCACGATTACAGGCCCCGTTCGGCCCAGACGCGCCTTTTCTAGAAGATTAACGAGTGGCGCCAGCAGGAAAGCGAGTAGAACGGCCAGCGCGATAGGGATCAGCACCGACCGGGCGAAATAGAGTGCGGCCACGGTTATCACGGCCGTTACAAACGGAGGAAAGTTCGATGCATCTCGGGCTGTTCTGCTGGCCATAAGTTGAAGTGAAAGTAAGAAATCAGAAACTACTTTTTCTCCGCTCTCCACTCCTTCCAATCTTTCGATATCGCTCGCGCCATTTCCTTAGCGGCTGCCCTTAGCCAGTTCGCGCGTCGCTTTCGAAGATCGTTTTGAATCGGCTTCGACGAGCGTCTGGATCCCAGATGTACGTTGCCTGCTTCCCAGCCCATTTTACTCAGCATCCGGTCTTCATCTCTTTTCTTGGGAAGCGTTTCAATTTCCACCGGAGATGAATCCGGAGATAGTCTGCTCACACGCCAGTTCTGTTGCGCCCGAACGTACGGATCTTGGCAGCGAACTGAATTTTCCATTATTCGCGGGTAGTAGATGGTGTTTTGGTTTTTTCCAGGATCTGCCCATGCGCAGGCGGACGCGACCAAAATCTTAGCCTCCAGCGCGATTTTCCCACCCTCCCAATCGGCGACGGCGACCATACGCGGATGCCCCAGGCTACCTGTCCCGGCAGTCCTCTTCAGTACGCGATACGGAAGATTCGGAACAGGAAACAGTTCCTTCCACATTTTTCTGGGCGTCGCGGGTGCGGGATGTCGCAGCGCGGGATTGCTTTCCAGCTTCTTCCAGAAAGAAGGCGGATTGTCCAACCGGGTCAGCGCTATCGGCGCAAACCATGCGTTCTGATCTTCCAAAACTATCGGAGTGCCGCCTTGCTTTAGACAATCCCTATATCCTTCCAGGATTGCGTCACATGCGTTTTTCGTACTAGTCTCAAGGTGACCGAGTGAACTGGCTAAACGCGCGCTGGTTGCCAGCCGAATCAAGTCGTTCGTGTACGGAAGAAAATAAGCTTCATCAAAGTCGTCGATTCCCCAAACCAGTCGTCCGAACTTATCCCTCCAAGTTCCAAAACTATTTACATGCAAATCGCCCACCGCTAACACGGAAGGTGCCGTAGCCAGCTCCTGGCAATGCTTCGGCCACAATTGCGCCCAGCGATAGAACGTTCCGCGAAAAAATCGGAATTCATCCTCAACCATTAATTCGTGCTTTTGATGGAGATCTGCTTCGACCACGGGGATTTTGGCCCTAAGCCAGCCTTCGAAGCTCGTGGTAGCCTTGAAAATATTCATTGGAATGAGTGTTTCTGTCGACTATTCAGGATCTTGACGGGGCCACAGCAATGCACCCTAGCCAGGAAAAGCCATTCAAAGCTCAACTTGCCTTACGCCGATTCCGTTTTTCGTGAGCCGAATTTTCTCGAGTCGCACGCAGAGGCGCTTTCCGACCTTCCGCGGTTCTCTCCAGGCTTTTCTTCAGCGCCGCCATCATGTCGATTACCGGTGCGCGCTCCGGACGAGGAGTGGCCGCAATCTCACGGCCCTTCTGTTTTGCCTCGATAAGAGCTTGGAGCCTGGTTTCAAATTCGTCGTGATACTTCTTCAGATTAAAAGGTTCGGACAAATTGTCCACCAGTTGATCCGCCAGTTTTATCTCCTGCGGCGAAAGTTTCACGTTCTCGATTTTGCCGTATCCCGGCGCCTCGCGTATTTCATTTGCAAAGTACATGGTGTGGAGTGCTATCCCATGATCGTAAGGACGAAGGAATACCGTGTACTCGCGCTGGTGCATCGTGATCTTGGCGATGGCCACACGGTCCTTGTCTTCCATGGTTTTCAACAGCAACGCGTACGCTTTTTTGCCTTCGCCTTCGGCTACCACAAAGTAGGATGAATCGAAAAATAGCGGGTCGATTTCTGATTCCTTTACAAACGCCAGAATTTCCATCGAGCGCGCGGATGCCGGAGTGATCTTCTTGATTTCTTCCGGATCGATCACCACATACTTGCCATCCTCGTATTCATAACCCTTCACAACTTCCGAGCGTTCCACGATTCGGTTGCACGTCGGGCAAAAAAGAGGTTGTCGCAGCCGGGTTTTGCAAACTTTATGCAGCTGGTGAAGTCCTATCCGGGAGCTGCGCGCGGCTGGGAACAATTTGACGGGAATCGAAATCAATCCGAAGGTGATGAAACCTTTCCAAGCGGACGATGCCATGGGCTTTCAGCCCTCCAGTGTAATTTATCCGTATACAGACTTCGCGGCGGGAAGACCATCGGGCGAAGCCTGTAGCCATCAGTAGAATACGTTGTACTTAAGAATTCAAGTTCTTGCTGCTGACTCCCAGCCTATAATCGGCCCCGATGTCGCTCAAGGAATACAAACGCAAACGGCGCTTTGATTCCACACCAGAGCCTGCTGGGACGCGTCCTTTACATCGCGGGTCTGATTTTGTTGTTCAAGAACATCACGCGCGCCGCCTTCACTACGATTTCCGTCTGGAGGTAAATGGCGTGATGAAATCCTGGGCCGTACCTAAAGGTCCATCGATGAATCCCAGTGACAAGCGGCTCGCAATTCAAACGGAAGATCATCCACTTGAATACGCCAAGTTTGAGGGCGAAATACCACAGGGCAATTACGGTGCCGGCGATGTGATCATATGGGACAACGGCACCTTCGAAGCGGAAGGAAATCTTTCGGCCCAACAGCAGCTCGATCGCGGCGAATTGAAGTTCATTTTGCACGGGAAAAAACTAACGGGGAGTTTTGTGCTGGTCAAAATCCGGAGCCGCGAGCCCGGAAAACAGGAATGGTTGCTGATCAAGCATCGCGATTCATCCGCCAGTGATAACTGGAATATCGAAGAACATGCCGGCTCTGTTCTTCCGGACAAAAAAGGGCCCAAGAAAAAATGGATTTCCAACCGTCCGGCAAGCAGCCAAAAAACCAAAATTGTCGTGAAGAAAGCCGATTTGGATTTTCCGCGAGACGCGAAGCGTACGCCGATGCCGGACTGGATACAACCCGCCCTCGCGTCCTTGGCCGACCGGCCATTCTCCGATCCTGCCTGGCTCTTCGAAATTAAATGGGATGGTGCGCGGACTCTCGCTCGGGTCCAGAGCGGTAAGGTGCGCCTTTGGTCCCGTTCTCGACGCGAAGTTACCAATGAATATACGGAAATTTCCGCCGCAGTACCGGCTGTCACGGGCGGACATGACGTTTGGCTGGACGGAGAGATCGTCACTCTGGATAAAGAAGGTCGCAGCGATTTCCAAGCTCTTCAACAACGGTTTTCCATCATCAAGCCGAGCGCCGAACTCATGCGCCAAATTCCGGTCGTCTATTACTGCTTCGACCTTCTCTATTGTGATGGCTGCGATCTACGTCGAGTCCCTCTTCTAGAACGCAAAACCCTGCTGAAACAGATTCTCCAGCAAGACTCTATCGTGCGCTTCTCAGATCATGAACTGGAGAAGGGCAAAGAACTCTACGATTTGGCTCTTGAAAAGCAACTCGAAGGAATCTTGGGAAAGAGAATCGGCAGTTTGTATCCGGAGGGCCGCACTACTTCATGGCTTAAATTCAAAGCAATTCGAGAACTGGACGCGGTCGTGGCCGGATGGACTGAACCTCGCGGAACACGCGAGCATTTCGGCGCGCTTCTGTTGGGCCTCTATGACGGCAAAAAGCTCGAATTCATTTGCGGTGCCGGAAGCGGTTTTTCCGGCGCTCTTCAGGAACGGGTTGCGGCCGAGTTGAAAGCTCTACAGGTCGAAAAATGCCCGTTCGCTACCAAGCCGGTTACTCGCGAAAAAGCTTATTGGGTAAAGCCCGAACTCGTCGCGCGAGTCAAATATGGCGGATGGACCGAAGGCCGGCACCTCCGCCAACCGACCTTCCTCGGATTCCAGGAAGACCGCGATCCTAAGGAATGCACCTTTCAGAAAGAAGCTGAGGTGGTCAAAGCCGTTCGCGCAAAGAAAGACCCGAATCCCATTGAGCTGGCAAGGACTGTGAAAACTCCCACGCCGAAAAGAATAGTTTCAGCCGGTTCTCCCGCTGAAGGCGTCGCCTTGAAAACGGATAAAGACCTCGCCGAAGAACTTGATCGCGGTTCGCAAACGGAGGTTTTCGCCGAATTGGACGGAGTTTCCCTTCGCCTGACCAACCTTAACAAGGCCTATTTTCCCGGCGACGGCTACACTAAACGAAATTTGTTGGGATATTATCTTTTTATTTCACCTTTCCTTCTTCCTTTTCTAAAAGACAGACCGTTGGTTTTGCGGCGTTACCCGAATGGAATAAATGGACAAGCCTTCTTCCAAAAAGATGCTGGCAAAGACGCCCCGGAATGGATTAAGACCGCAACGATTCAGTCAGAGAGTAAATCGAAGCCCATTCAATATTTCCTGGCCAACGATCGGGCCAGCCTGTTGTATCTGACAAATCTCGGATGCATCGACCACAATCCGTGGTCCTCCCGCTTTGATGATCCAGAGCATCCCGACTATATTTTTTTTGATTTGGACCCCACCGAGGGAACTCCCTTCACCACGGTGGTCAAGCTCGCGAAGATACTAGCCGCGAAACTAGAAGCGATAGGCATGAAGGTCTTCCTGAAAACTTCCGGCGCCACCGGACTTCACATTTTTCTTCCCATTGAACGCCTCTACACTTATGAACAGGTCCGGCAGTTCGTCTCGACGATAGCGTCGCTTACGATGCAACAATACCCGGGCCTGATTACTTTAGACCGAACCGTCGGTCGCCGCCCCAAAGGCAGCATCTACATCGATGCGCATCAAAATTCCGAAGCCCAATCTCTGGCCTCGGTCTATTCCGTTCGTGCTTTTCCGCACGCACCGGTATCGACGCCGATTCTAGCCGCCGAGTTGACGCCAACCCTTCGTCCGGAAACCTGGAATCTATCCTCGATACGCCGTCGCCTCGACGAAACAGGCGATCTCTGGTCCAAATTCTGGAAATCCCGACAAAAGCTCGAGCCCGCGGTCGCGCGACTGGAAAAGAGTCTCAAGTAAGCGAACGCGCGGTGGTAATAGCTCTTTCGGCGCTCTACGGGAAATGCTCCGCTCTCCTACAGCGTTACCTTTATTGTCCTCATACCCTTGGGCAGCTTAACCTTTATGGTCAACGTCGCGTTGCCGGTGGCGAAGTACGCAAACCAGTTGAGAAAGTACGGTAAAAATTCGCGCCGGCGGGGAGACATTTTTGCTGCTGATGATCTTGGTGGTTGTATTGCTGCTTGCGCTTTTCGGAAGTCTTCCTAGTTGGCCTCACAGTAGAAACTGGGGGTACTACCCCAGCGGTGGGATAAGCCTGATCCTGCTTATTCTTTTAATTCTGTTTCTCATGGGCAGGCTTTGAAGCCCCAGGAAGTCTGAATGCCACTCAAAATTTTGCTTGTTGATGACGAAAAGATGGTGCGCTCTGCGCTCCAAAGACTACTCAGTACCCGTCCGGAATGGAAGGTCGTGGGAGAAGCCACTGATGGTCTGGACGCCGTATCAAAAGCCCGCGATTTGAAGCCCGATGTCGTGATCATGGACGTCACTATGCCCGAAATGAACGGCTTGCAAGCTACTCCGGCAATCAAGAAAGAAAATCCGTCAATCGAGATATTGATTTTCACCCAACATGACTCCAATCAAATCGTGCGGGAAGCCCAAAACGCAGGCGCTAGCGGTTACCTGCTTAAGTCGCAAGCCCATTGGTTGGCCGCAGCGGTGGACGCCATAAGCCAGCACAAGCCCTTCTTTCAGAGTAAACAGCTTTAATTTTCCGGCAGGATCTGGAGGAACCATGAGGAATGCCGCTAGTTGGGGGTTACCGATTTTGTTAGTAGGAATTCTCTCCCTACGTGCCGTTGGTCAGCAACCTAACAACACACCCATGTCTTTCACCGGCGAAATCATGGATAACGAATGCGCTGCCGCGGGATCTCACACCGATATGATGCAGAAAGAAGGATTCAAAACTGCAAAAGATTGCGCGCTAGGCTGCGTCAAGGGCGGAGGCCAATTCGTTCTTTTTGGTTTGAACAAAACTACCTATCAGCTCGACGATCAAGAGAAGCCTGTCGATTACGCTGGCCAGAAGGTGACTGTTATTGGCACCTATGACGGGGCCACCAAAACAATTCACGTTCAATCTATACAAGCGGTTCCCTAGCCTTCGAACTTCCAAAATTTTCGGTTCGCTTGTCGCCCTATGCAACTTTTGTTTTCTTGCTTGTGACGCGTACTTTTGCGTGCGACAAGGAGATAAAACGCGTAAACTCCGCCGTCTGCCACGATTTGTCTAATCCTTGAATCGAAAGAAGCTACAGGAACACTCTCTTCTAAGTACAGGATGACGCTGATAGACCCCCCGCTTGAATTTCAGTATTTTGTACGGGCATTTAGGAGTTGTCCTTCGGCGTTGCTGCTTAAAAGGCTCGGATAAGCCACTTGTTCTCAATTGTTTAAATACCAAACTTGAGGTGATTCGTGCACGGCAATTATAGAGAAGTCAGCAAGACGCAGTTGCCTTCGAAGTCGGAAAACACCAACCCTCTTTATTCCGATGATGAACTTCATCTGGTGAAGCGCGCCCAGTCTGGCGACAAAAACGCGTTTGCCACTTTGATTCAGCCTTACATCCGCAAGGCCTATCACGTCGCGTTGAAAATAACGCGCAATCGAGAAGATGCGGAAGACGCCTCGCAACAGAGTCTCCTTAACGCTTACGCGCACATCCATCAATTCCGTGGACAGTCTCGTTTCTCGAGCTGGCTCATGCGCATCGCTATGAACGAAGCGCTGATAAAAGTGCGCAAGCGCCGCTCTGAAGATCACTACCTGATATATGAGAATAGCAACGGCCAGGAGCCGAACCCGGTGCAGATGTTGAGCGCGGGCGATGCTTACCATCCAGAGAAGCTTTACTCAAAAGCGGAAGATCACCGCGCGCTCCGCGAAGCGATCAACGGGCTGGGAAGCGGTTCGCGCGTCGTAGTGTGGCTGTTGGGCATGCAGGAGTGGCAAGCTAAAGAAGCCGCTTCAGTTTTGAAACTGTCTCAATCCGCAGTGAAGACCAGGTTCTCGCGCGCGCGCCAGCAACTTCGAGAGTGCCTGGCAGAGCGAATCTAACAGGCGGCGGTTACGCGTCTTTCGGGGGAGATTATGTGCACTCACGCAATCTCTGCTAAATCGAATATGCGCCACGGTAATGCATCTGAATGCTCGGTGTTTACCCGCGCTGGCAGCGAGTTTGAGTGTCTCCGTGGCTTCAGATCCACGGACACGTTATTCGCAGAGCCGATTCAATCTTTCACTACCAGATTGGTCGCAGATGACTGGTGCAGCGATGTTAGAAGGAGCAAGGCTGTGCGCTCTTCCCGGCACAACCTCCGCGAAGGGGAAGCTAACCCTGCAGTTCTCTGATAAAAGATGAATTCCAACCTGCAGTGCCCCTCGCACGCTTTCATATTGATTGCGCGTCTCGCGCCGTGTTGCCGGATTTTTACCTCTTCCGTGCCACACGGAGCCAAACTAACCCTTATGCCTCCGACGTTTTTCGGAAGGCCTTCGGGCACTTGACTGTGCGCCGATTACGGAATTAAATGCCAAGTGATGCAATTTTTTGAGATTCTAGGGCCCTGACAATTTTCAAATCCGGATGATTGGAGACTAACATGAAGACACTTCGTATTTTGATCGCAGATGACCACGATCTGATGCGACGTGGGGTGAAAGCCCTTCTCCAGTCGCACGCTGGTTGGGAAATAGTCGGCGAAGCGCACACCGGCAGGGAAGCCGTTTCAAAAGCAGAAGAACTGAAGCCGGATGTGGTGATTCTCGACATCAGCATGCCGGACCTCAACGGTGTAGATGCCGCCAAGAGAATCCGCAAGGCCTCACCTGACACCGAGGTCCTTATTCTCTCCGTACATTATTCTGACCAGCTTATTCGAGACATTCTTGAGGCTGGCGTTCGCGGCTACATCGTGAAGTCTGATTCGGACCGCGACTTGGTAATCGCGGTAGAAACCCTCGCAAATCATAAGCCCTTTTTTACCCCCCGCGCGACCGAAGTAATGCTCACGAATTTTAACGAGGGAAAAACGAAAGCCGACCTTCCCGAGACCATGCGCGATCGCTTAACGTCTCGCGAGCGGGAAATTGTCCAACTATTAGCTGAAGGCAAGAGCAGCAAGGAAGTCGCCTCTTCTCTAAATATCAGCGTAAAAACCGCTGAAACTCACCGGGCAAACATTATGCGCAAACTTCAATTGCACACCGTCAGCGAATTGGTTCGCTACGCGGTGAGAAATCAAATTATCGAGCCCTAGCTCTCGGAGTTTTGATTCGCCGGTGCACCGTTCACACGCCCGTAATATCTTCCCTCGCGCGATCACCCCAATCCAGCGGCCCACGTCTCCTACAGGAAATTCCGTAACTGCCTAACGAATTGTCTGTATTGATGGAACCCCCCAGTTCGCCGAATATTAGTTTGCTAAATTGTTGTGGATCCTGCGGTTAGGAGCCGCCACTGAGGAAGGACCCGAACATGAAGGTACCAGCCACTGACGGAAAATTTGCAGAAATCACACAGCCCAAGGTTGCCAGGCTGTATAGCCCTGATCCCGCAATTTTGGTTGCAACTAATGACATAGAAATCCGCCGAGATATATCACCCATCCTCGAAGCGTTTCCCGTGAAGGCGGTCTGGGCGGAAGGCATCGAGGGAGTAAAAAGAGTTTTGTCTCGACAGAAGATCAGCCTTTGTTTGTGCGGTTTCTGGCTATTGGACGGAACATACCGCGACGTCGTGAGGCTTTTGAGATTTCAATGTGGGGAGGTTCCCGCCGTTATCGTCTGTGCCCCATCCTGTCCGGATGCTTACAGAGACTATTTGTCAGCGCTAAAAATCAGCGCATTCGATTTTATTTCCCATCCCTACAGAACGTCCGATATGGAAAAAATCCTGCAATCAGCCACAGGTATTTCGTTACGGCCCCCCACGCCCATCCCTCCACTCACGGTGCCGGAAGCTGTCGGATTACAAAAAGCTAGTTGATCGGCCTCTCGTCGGTCGGACTGTGTTTGGTATCAAAACATTTGCTCATCTCGTATTCTCGTTCACGCGTTCATATCTTGCGTTGTATTCTAGGGCGTTAACATCGCACCTTTGAGTCGTCCTGTCGTTTAGCTCTGTAGAGAAATATGGCCAGCACCCCTCAAACGCAAACGATCGTCGCTGAAGTCCACGAGCCGATTCGCGCGGAGCTTTTCAGCGTAGAACGTTTGGAGCAGCACGCGGAAAGCCTGGCCGCCGCCCAGACGGTCACTACCGACTCCGATAGCGGCCGGCCTTTGATCCCTCGCGTGGCGGAAAACGGCCGTGTGCTGCTGGAATATTACCGCGCCACGGCCAAAGCAGTTCAGCAGGACCTCACCATCACACCCGCGGCGGAATGGCTGGTCGATAACTTTTACATCGTTGAAGAGCAACTTCGCGAAATTCGCGACGACCTCCCGGTCGGCTTTTATAAGAAATTGCCAAAATTGGCTTCTGGACACTTAGAGGGTTATCCGCGTGTCTTCGGTGTTGCCTGGGCCTACGTTGCGCACACAGACAGCCGCTTCGACCCCGAAGTTTTACGCGCCTTCGTCACCGCCTATCAACGCGTGCAGCCCCTTACCATCGGTGAGCTGTGGGCCGTCGCCATTACTCTCCGTATCGTTCTAGTAGAAAATTTGCGTAGGATTGCGGAACGTCTCGTCTTAAGCCGCCACGCGCGCGAAGAAGCTGATTTGCTTGCTGACAGCCTGCTAGGAACGGGCGGCCAAGCCACCGTCTCTCCCGCGACTGTACTGCGTGACTTTGAAAAGAAACCTCTCGAACGGGCTTTCGCCGTTCAACTCGTGCAGCGCTTGCGCGACTTGGATCCGAAAGTTGGCCCCATCCTCGTCTGGCTCGACGAACGTCTCGCCGCGCAGGGCACCACCGCGGACGAAATTGTCCGCGCCGAGCACCAGCAGCAAGCCGCGATGACGGTCACGGTCCGCAACATCATCACTAGCATGCGGCTGACCTCTGAATTTGATTGGCAGGCTTTTTTCGAAAGCGTCAGCCTTGTGGACCAGGTTCTGCGGACCGGAAGCAATTTTGCCGAAATGGATTTCACCACGCGCGATTATTATCGCCACGCAATCGAAGATCTCTCGCGTGGATCGAAATACTCAGAAATCGAAGTCGCCCAGCGCGCCGTCCACCACGCAAAGCGCGGCCGCGCGGAAAAAATTGATGGCCAGCCTGCCGACGATCGGCGCTCCGATCCCGGCTACTATCTGATATCGCGAGGCCGCTGGGAATTTGAACGCGAGTTGGATTTTCACGTTCCATGGCGCCGCGGCCTTCTCCGCCTTTACGTGCGCGCGGCAGTTCCTGGTTATTTGGGTACCATCGCATTACTGACTGCAGTCATTTTGACTTTCCCGCTGCATCACGCCCACCGTCTCGGTTTACATACCGGTTATCTCGTTTTGCTGGGATTGCTCGCGTCTATTCCGGCGTCGGATTTGGCCATCGCACTCGTCAATCGCACGGTAACCGATTTACTTGGGCCGCGTACCCTGGCTCGCCTGGAATTTAAAGGAGGAGTCCCCACCGAGCTGCGCACTGTCGTCGCTGTTCCCACCTTGCTTGTCTCCGAGCAGGGAATCAAAGAGCAGGTCGAGCACTTGGAAGTTCATTACTTGGCAAATCCCGATGGCGACTTGCGCTTCGCCTTGCTTTCCGACTGGGTTGACGCCACCACCGAAACTCTTCCAGGTGACGATCAACTGCTGGCTGTCGCGGTCGATGCCGTCGCAAGTTTAAATGCCAGTCATGGCCCACCCCCTGGCGGGGGGGACCGCTTTTTCGTGTTCCACCGCAAGCGTGTGTGGAACGAATCCGAGCAAAAATGGATGGGATGGGAGCGCAAGCGCGGAAAACTCCACGAATTCAACGCGCTCCTTCGCGGCTCTTCGAACACCACCTTCATTCCCCTCGGCGGTCGCCCGCCGGAAATGATTCCGGGAGTGCGTTATGTAATTACGCTCGACGCAGACACGCGCTTGCCTCGTGGTACCGCAGCCCGTCTGGTAGGGACCATGGCGCATCCACTCAATCGTCCGAAATTTGATCCCGAAGTGGGCCGCGTTGTGGACGGCTACGCGATCGTGCAACCTAGAATCACTCCTTCGCTCACTACCGATCGCGAAGGGTCCCTTTTCCAGAGAATCTTCGCGGGCCCTAGCGGCATCGATCCCTATGCCTCTGCCGTTTCGGACGTGTACCAGGATCTGTTTCGCGAAGGTTCTTACACCGGCAAGGGAATTTACGATCTCGATGCCTTCGAGACCGCGCTAGCGGGCAAAGTAAAAGAAAACACCTTGCTCAGCCACGACCTTTTTGAGGGGATATTCGCTCGCACGGCTCTGGCTTCGGACATAGAACTCTTCGACGAATTTCCTTCGCACTATGAAGCCTCCGCTCTCCGCCAGAGTCGCTGGGCGCGCGGAGATTGGCAGCTTATTCCATGGATTTTCGGACACGGCGACTTACCCAAAGAAGAAAGCAAAAAAATAAAGATTCCCGCGATTAGCCGTTGGAAGATGCTCGACAACTTGCGCCGCACTCTCTCCGCGCCTTGCATGTTCCTGACACTGGTCGTTAGTTGGTTAGTGCCCGGGATCTCTCCCTGGATGTGGACCCGCTTCATTCTCGCGACACTCGCGATTCCTTCGCTGATCCCTTTCCTCACCGGCTTGAGCCCCCGCATTGGTGGAATCTCGAAACGCAGCCACTTCCGCGGGGTCCTTTCAGATCTCACGCTGGGATTGGAGCAAATTGCCTTGACGGTGATTTTGCTCGCCTACCAGGCCTGGTTGATGGCTGACGCGATCCTGCGAACGCTCGCCCGCATTTTCGTAACGCGAAAAAATTTGCTGCAATGGATTACCGCGGCGCAGGCTAAGTCCGCGGTCGATCTGGATATTTTCGGCATTTATAGAAGAATGTTCGCCAGTGTCGCTCTGGCTTTGGCCGCTCTCCTTACCGTTATATCGGTCAGACACACCTCGTTGCCCGCCGCGATACCTTTTGTCGCTATGTGGATTGCGGCGCCGGCTGTCGCTCGCTGGATTAGCCTTCCTCCCACTCTCCCGGAAATAGAAACCCTCTCGCCCAAAGACGCGAAAACTCTGCGATTGAATTCGCGCTCTACCTGGCGATTTTTCGAAGAATTTGTCACTCCCGAGGAAAATTTCCTTCCTCCCGACAATTTTCAGGAAGATCCCAAACCCGTGGTGGCCCACCGGACTTCGCCCACGAATATCGGCCTATATTTACTTACCACTCTTGCTGCGCGCGATTTTGGCTGGATTGGAACCACCGGCATGGTCGAACGGCTCGAAGCCACCTTCCAGACCATGAATAAATTGGAGCAGTTTCGCGGTCATTTTTACAACTGGTACGACACGCGGGATCTTCACCCTCTTGATCCAAAATACGTGTCCTCCGTGGATAGTGGAAATATCGCCGGTCATCTGTTGGCATTGGGCAATGGCTGTAGGGAATTGATTCAAAAATCGTCCGTTGAAATATCGTTGTTGGCTGGAGTCGAAGACGCACTGCTTTTACTGCGCGAAGCCCTTGCCCGCGTCACCGACATTCGGCGCACCCACACCGTTACCCGCAAACAGCTCGCCAACGCGATAGACGCCGCTTCCACCTTGTGCGTGTTGCCTCCCACGGACACCGCGGACTGGGCCGTCCGTTTCGTTGAACTGAAAGACCGCGTTCAAACCGTCGCAGACATTGCGCAAACGCTCGATCAAGAACTTGGAACTGCGCCGAATTCTGAGTTGCGATATTACGCAGAGAGTGCCCAAGCATGCGTGGAGTCAAACTTTCAAGACGCAAGAATCCTGATTCCCTGGCTGCGCTTGGATTCAGAAGTCATCACGGAGATGGCCGAACGTCCTGCGGCCCAGGCTCCCGAATGGGCAGCCATTGAACCTTTTTTCCGCAGCGTTCCGACCTTGGCGGACGCGCCCGAGCGATTTGAAGCCGCCATTCGCGAGCTCAGTGTCCTCGGCGCGAATCTGGTGCACCAGCCTTTGGAAAATCGCGATCTGCTTGCCCGGATTGAAGGGCTGATCGCAGCGATGAAGGATTCGATTGCGCAAGCTGCTACGCTGATTCATCGCCTTACCGCCATCGCGCAAACAGCCGGCAAATTATTCGAAGCTATGGATTTCACTTTTCTGTTCGATCATTCCCGCAAACTTTTCTCCATCGGTTTTCGAGGCACGGACGGGAGCCTGGATCCAAACTGTTATGACTTGCTGGCTTCTGAAGCTCGGCTCACCAGTTTCATCGCTATTGCTAAAGGGGACGTTCCGTCTTCGCACTGGTTCCGGCTAGGTCGTGCGCTCACGCCTGTGGGCCGCGGATCTGCATTGATTTCCTGGTCCGGTTCGATGTTCGAATACCTCATGCCTGCGGTGGTGATGCGCTCCCCATCCGGCAGCTTGCTCAGCCAAACATACGAGCAAGTAGTTGCACGGCAAATCGAATATGGCGACGAGCGCGGCGTGCCCTGGGGCATTTCCGAGTCTGCTTACAATGCCCGTGATATGGATTTCACTTACCAGTATTCCAGCTTCGGCGTTCCAGGCCTCGGTCTCAAACGCGGCCTCAGCGAGGACTTGGTCATCGCGCCGTACGCTACCGGCCTTGCTGCCATGATCGAGCCGTCCGCTGCGGTTCATAATTTTGAACGGCTGGCCCAGGCTGGCGGCAAAGGGTTTTATGGTTTTTACGAGTCGCTCGATTACACCGGTTCGCGATTGCCCGAAGGCAAAAATGTCGCCGTAGTTCGCGCCTACATGGCGCATCACCAGGGCATGACTTTGTTGTCCGCCGCGAACGTGCTGCATGATGGCGTGATGCAAACGCGTTTCCACTCTGAACCCATCGTGCGAGCTACCGAATTGCTCTTGCAGGAGCGCACGCCTCGGGATGTTCTGGTTGCGCGTCCGCGCGCGGAAGAAGTTTCGGCCTCGGCGAAAGTGCGTGAACTTGTTCCGCCCGTGGTCCGCCGCTTCACTACCCCCTACGACGCCACTCCACGCACTCAATTGCTATCGAACGGCCGTTATGGCGTGATGCTTACCGCGGCAGGCTCCGGCTACAGCCGTTGGCGCGACATAGCTGTCACTCGTTGGCGTGAAGACACCACGCGCGATTGCTGGGGTAGTTTTATTTTCCTGCGCGATGAGCAGACTGGGAACGTCTGGTCCGCCGGCTTCCAGCCTACCGGTATCGAACCTGATTCCTACGAAGCAGTTTTTTATGAGGATCATGCCGAAATTATTCGGCGCGACCGCTCCCTGACCACCACTCTCGAGGTCGTTGTTTCGTCGGAAGACGACGCCGAAGTTCGCCGCGTAACCATTACGAACTTGGGTGTGCGTGCGCGGGATGTGCAGGTCACCTCTTACGCCGAAGTGTCCCTTGCCTCGCAGGCGTCCGATGTCGCGGCCCCCGCTTTCTCTAACCTGTTCGTCGAGACTGAATTTGTTTCTGACCTTGGAGCCGTCGTCGCCACCCGTCGCAAGCGTTCCCCTGAGGAAACTTCGGTATGGGCCGCGCAGGTCTTAGTTGTGGATGGCGAAACAGTCGGCGATTTGCAGTTCGAGACAGACCGCGCAAAATTTGTAGGTCGCGCTCGCAACTTGCGGAATGCCGTTTCCATCCTCGACGGCCGTCCGCTCTCAAATTCAGTTGGCTCTGTGCTCGATCCCATCATCAGCTTGCGGCGTACGGTGCACA
The DNA here is from genome assembly GCA_963838475.1 of uncultured Acidobacteriota bacterium. Classification (GTDB taxonomy): domain Bacteria; phylum Acidobacteriota; class Terriglobia; order Acidiferrales; family UBA7541; genus Palsa-295. The sequence goes on along the minus strand of CAWIRJ010000001.1, from coordinate 197,930 downwards.
TTCCTCCCGGTACCACCTCTCATCTAATTTTTTCCACCATCGTCGCGCCCACGCGCGAAGAGCTTCTCGATTTGGCTGACAAATACCGCGATACACGAACGTTTGAGCGCACCCTCACTCTTGCCTGGACCCAGTCGCAAGTGCAACTTCATCACTTAAGTATCAACGCCGAAGAGGCCCACCTATTTCAAAGGTTGGCAAACGCAGTTCTTTACTCCGACTCTTCTCTACGCCCTTCCTCGGACATCCTGAGTACTACTTCCCTCGATATCGGCACTCTTTGGGCTCAGGGAATCTCCGGCGACTTGCCGATCGTCCTCGCGCGCATTGACGACGCCGATGACGTGGACCTCATTCGCCAACTCTTGCGCGCCCACGAGTACTGGCGCATGAAGCAATTGTCCGCCGATGTCGTGATCATCAACGAGAAAGCGCCTTCCTACGTCCAGGAATTGCATACCTCCTTGGAATCACTGGTGCGCGGAAGCCAGCTCAGGCTTTCTCCCGATACCAGCGGAGTGAGCGGGAAAATTTTCCTTTTGCGCGGCGATTTGGTTTCGCAGCAAACTCGCACGCAGCTGCAAATGATCGCGAGAGCTGTGTTGCTTAGCCGCCGCGGTACCTTGGCGGAACAAATTACCCGATCGCAGTATCGAGATCCCCTCTTTCCTCCGCTGCGCCGCGAAACTCGACCGAGCAAGCGCCAGGACGTTCAATTGCCCCAGCCGGCTTTGCAGTTTTTCAATGGCATCGGCGGTTTCTGCGACAACGGCCGCGAATATGTCACTGTGTTGAACGAAGGCCTGCGCACTCCGGAGCCGTGGGTTAATGTGATTGCGAACCCATCATTCGGCTTTTTAGTTTCCGAATCGGGCTCAGGCTTTACCTGGTCCGTCAACAGTCATGAAAACCAACTCACGCCGTGGTCCAACGATCATGTCTTCGATACTCCCGGCGAAGCACTTTACATTCGCGACGAAGCTACCGGCGAGGTCTGGAGTCCCACCGCGCTGCCCATTCGAGACGAAGCGGCCAGTTATTTGTGCCGCCACGGCCAGGGTTACACCCGCTTTCAGCATGGCTCTCACGGCATTCAGCTCGACTTGACTCAGTTCGTGCCGGTTGAAGACCCCATAAAAATTTCGCGGCTCGCGATTCAGAATGATTCGGGCCGTCTGCGGCGCCTCTCAGTCACGGCCTACGCCGAATGGGTTTTGGGAAGCTCGCGTCCCTCTGCGGCGCCTTACATAATTACCGAAATGGATTCGGCATCCGGCGCGCTCTTCGCCCGCAGCGCATGGAACGGAGATTTTGGCGGTCGTATCGCTTTTGCTGATCTAGCTGGACGTCAATCTTCTTTCACCGCCGATCGTACGGAATTCTTTGGGCGTAATGGTGGCCCCGAACGCCCTGCGGCGCTGGAAACTAGCCGTCCGTTGGGCCGCAAGACCGGAGCAGCGTTGGATCCCTGCGCCGCCCTGCAAACGGTCATTGAGTTGCGCCCCGGCGCCCGCGTCGAAATAGTCTTCTTCCTGGGTCAGACCGAATCCAAAGAAAAAGCCCGCGACCTTCTCAATCGTTACCGCGCCGCAGACCTGAATCAGGTTTTCCGTGATGTCCTCCGCCAATGGGACGATACGCTCAGCGCGGTGCAAGTAAACACTCCCGACCAAAGCATGGACGTAATCTTGAATCGCTGGCTGCTCTATCAAACTCTCTCCAGCCGCGTGTGGGCCCGCGCGGCTTTCTATCAGCTAAGCGGAGCTTACGGTTTCCGCGATCAACTCCAAGATGTGATGGCCCTCACCGTATCTAAAAGAGCGGTCACGCGCGAGCAGTTGCTGCGCGCTGCCGCTCACCAATTTCCCGAGGGTGATGTTCAGCATTGGTGGCACCCCCCGTCTGGACGCGGCATCCGCACTAGAATGTCTGACGATCTTCTCTGGCTGCCCTACGCCGTGATTCATTTCATCGAAGCTACCGGCGACATGACCGTGCTGGAAGAACAGGTTCCCTTCGTGGAAGGCGAGCTACTAGCTGAAGGCCAAAACGAATCCTACTTCCTGCCCCGCATCTCGCAGAATCGCGCAACGATTTTTGAACATTGCGCACGCGCTCTTGATCGCAGTCTAACTGTCGGCGTTCACGGCCTTCCGCTGATGGGAACCGGTGACTGGAACGATGGCATGAATCGCGTCGGACAGTTAGGCAGGGGAGAAAGCATCTGGCTAGGCTGGTTCTTGCACACCGTTCTTTGGGAGTTTGCGAAAGTTGCCGACGCCCGCGGTGAACGCGAGCGTGCCGAGAGGTGGCGTGTGCACGTAAGCCTTTTGAAAGCCGCGCTTGAACGCGAAGGTTGGGACGGCGAATGGTATCGCCGCGCTTACTTTGACGACGGCACTCCGCTCGGCTCCGCGCAAAATGAAGAATGCCGGATCGACTCCATCGCCCAATCTTGGGGCATTATCAGCGGCGCTGCTGAACCCGGCCGTGGAGCGCGCGCCATGGCCGCGGTAGATCATCAACTGATTCGTTCCGCCGACGGCCTGATCTTGCTCTTGACTCCGCCATTCGATAAGACGACTCACGACCCTGGCTACATAAAAGGCTATGTCCCCGGTATTCGCGAAAACGGCGGCCAATACACGCACGCCTCCACCTGGACTGCCATCGCCTTCGCTGAACTAGGCAATGGAGATAAGGCTACAGAACTCTTCCGCTTCATGAATCCGATTAACCGCTCGAATTCACGTGCCAACGCGCAACGTTACAAAGTGGAACCCTATGTGGTAGCCGGTGATATTTACGCGGAGCCTCCGCACATCGGACGCGGTGGTTGGACTTGGTACACAGGTTCAGCCGGATGGCTCTATCGCACAGGCCTGGAATGGATACTTGGCTTTCGCATACGAGGCATGATCCTAAATATCGATCCGTGCATCCCGCGCAATTGGCCCGGCTATTCCATCGATTTTCGCTACCACTCCGCGTTATATAAAATCAAAGTTGAAAACCCCTCCAACGTCTCGCGCGGCGTGGCTCTCACCGAAATGGACGGCAAACTTTTGCCCGGGGCCCCAACCATTCCTCTCGCAGACGACGGAGCCGTCCACACAATCCGTATCGTATTGGGATAACGCAAAAAAAATCGACGAAGGGTTTTGCACTACGCAGAGGCCGAACTACGGCGCGATTGAACTAAGCTTCTTTTCTTCCCGCAACCAGCAGAACAACCCCTCCAACCAGCGCGAGCCCTCCGAGTATAGGAGGCAAAGGAATAGTCTTATGCTCGGTAGCGCTCGCCTGGAGAGGCCCGATATCCACGATCTTCTTGTGCGTCGTGTAAGTGATTCCTTGAAATACAAAAATAAGAATCCCAAGCACGATCAAGATAATTCCAATGAGAGGCAAAGTCTTCATTTTGTCCTGGACCACTTGCGACTTAGCTGCTGGCCGTTACAACACTATACAGCGAATGGCTAGCCTAAGCTCGCGTAACTAGTCCACCAACCAGAGAAATTAGGAACAGAACGAGAAAAATGAAAAATAGAATTTTCGCGATTCCTGCTGCCGCCGCCGCTATCCCGAGGAACCCGAAAACGGCCGCGATCAAAGCCACCACGAAAAATATAAGCGCCCAACGCAACATACTGCCTCCTAGTAGATCCGAAGTAGCGCCCGGAAAGGCCGCTCGACCGTACTTTTCTACGCTAACTGGGAGGCAATCGCCATACATGCATTAGCGTAATAGCAGCCGTCGTTTGCTGTAAGCGGATGGCTCCCCTGATTCCTTAATTTGTTGAATACGTTTAAGTTAGTCGCAGCTCATTCAAGTTTCCTAACTCATTGAACCTTTAAGGCCGGACCGGCCCTCTTCGACGTACTAAGTGTTCTGCTCTATTCCGATAGAAACATGTATGTGTTTCTCTAGCTTTGGCGGAAGCAACTTGCAAACTCCCGGCCGTTCCGTCGAGTCCAAAATGATTGGGGTAAACCCCGGAGGTGAGGCATGAATTGGGATCAGGTAGAAGGAAAGTGGAAGCAGGTTAAAGGGCAAGCCAAAGAGAAGTGGGGCAAGCTAACCGACGACGACTTAGATGTGATCGATGGTCGTCGCCAACAGCTTGTCGGGAAGCTCCAGGAGCGTTACGGCACCGCGAGGGACGAAGCCGAGCGCCAGGCTGATGAGTTCGTCAAATCCATGAAAACAATGCCTGATGAAACAAGCGCTTACGAGACAGAACGGGCCCGGCGCGCCGGACGCGGGTAACCCTCCAGCGGGCCTCTTGATGGGCGGAGTGCAATCCGGGCACTTCGCCTGTCTGTTGGCACCGCCTCCTACAGTGACTTCCTCTCTTTAATTACAATTCCTAGCCGATGGAAGGATCTGCTGGACACGGGTAATTTGATATTCAAGCTCGATGCTTTGTAATCTCAAACTCGGCATTTCTTCAGATCTCTCCCCTGAAGGGGCCATTCATAGTCTCCCCCTGAAATTGAGAGTGGCCCCTCTCCTCCCTCCGCTTCTGGTCTAGGCGACATAACTACATAGAATCCCCGCAAAGCTTACAGCATGTCAGGGATAGAGGGTTTTGCATGGGTTTGCAACAATTTTGATTGGAAGCTCAGACCGTACAATTGCTGAACATGTGAGGAGGTACGGATGTCTATAAGCCGACGCAATACCGAGCCCAACCCCAGCCGCGATCCTGTCCGCGAACCCGGCAGAGCACCCGGCGATAGAGTGCCAGAAGTTATCGACCCGCCCGATCCGCGACGTCACGATCAACCGGGGCCGGATAGCCCGCATCGGCCCGAAGATATTCCACCGCAAGAAGTTCTCTGAGTTCTGCTATACCCGGGCACCCAGCCGTAGGTGATCCTGCAGGCGATACAATTAAAGGAGATTATTATGTCCGAACAAAAACTATCAAATATGCAAGTAGCCATCCTGGCAAGCGATGGGTTCGAACAAGCCGAACTCGAAAAGCCGCGCAAAGCTCTCGAAGAAGCTGGAGCCAAGACCGTTGTCATTGCTCCCAAGTCCGGAAAAATCCAGGGAGTCAATCATGATGAGAAAGGCGATAAAGTAGCGGTCGATATGACCCTCGACAAAGCCAATCCAGAGCAATTCGACGCCGTCCTTCTTCCCGGAGGAGCGCTCAACGCGGATTTCCTGCGCGCCGAAAAGAAAGCCCAGGAATTCGTAAGAAGCATCGACCAAGCCAAGAAACCCATCGCCGTTATTTGCCATGCGCCTTGGCTCTTGGTTTCGGCCGGGCTCATTAAGGGCCGCACTATCACCAGCTACCACACAATCCAAGACGACATTCGCAATGCAGGCGGCAACTGGAAAGACGAAGAAGTCATACGTGACCGAAACTGGGTCTCCAGTCGCCAGCCTACAGACATCCCCGCCTTCAATCGCGAGATGATCTCTCTATTCTCAGAAGGCAAAGCAAAGAGCGCCCGAGCCTAAACTAACCGGAAACCGGTCGGCGAAGCTTTCATCTGACTCACCGGATGGAAATAGCATTCGCCGGCCGGGTTTTCTTCAACCTTCACTTTCGCCTAAAATCGAACTGTGGACCCTACATTCCGCAGCCGGAGGGGCCTTTCGCGTCGAGAGCTGCTCCGCCAGCTCGTGGGCACGGCGGCTTGCGCCCCGCTTTTGGTCGCACAGGGACCTCGGGGGGACCAAACCGCAATCCAGAAGCTGGCTCCAGACACGGCGATCCAATTAAGCCCGCTTCCTCCGGCTAGCTATCTCTCGCCTGGCGATGATACTTTTCTAGAACAACTCGAAAACGCTATCTTTCAATTCTTCTGGGAACAGTGCAACCCCAAGACCGGAATCGTCAAAGATAGATGCAATGTTCGCGGCTCAGACACCAGCATCTTAGGCAGCATTGCCGCTACCGGATTTGGACTCACCGCTCTTTGCATTGGCGAAAAACGTGGATATGTTTCTTATTCCCAGGCTCGCGATCGCGCTCTCGCTACCCTGCGTTTTCTTTGGAAAAAAATGCCCCAGGAGCGCGGTTTCTATTATCACTGGGCCAACATCGCCACCGGCGAAAGATTGTGGCAGTCTGAAGTTTCTTCCGTGGACACCTCCATTCTTCTCTGCGGCATTCTCATGTGCCGCCAGTATTTTGAACATTCCGAAATTAGCCAGTTAGCCCACGAAATCTTTAACCGCGTAGATTGGAACTGGCTCTCCGAAGACACGCGTGTCCTTCCGCATGGCTGGACTCCCGAAGGTGGATTCCTGCAATATCGCTGGGACAGCTACAGCGAAATGATGATGATGTACCTGCTGGGGCTGGGCTCCTCTTCCCACGTTCTTCCGCCGCAAGCCTGGGACGCCTGGAAGCGGACGGTGTTCGAATTCGATGGTATTCGCTACATCGGCTCTTACGCTCCCCTGTTCATTCATCAATATTCGCAGGCTTGGTTTGATTTCCGCGGCAGGCGTGACAAGTACGTCGATTATTTCCAGAATTCAATTCTAGCCACCGACGTGCACCGCCGTTTTTGTTTGAGCCTGTCCAAGAAATTCCCGGATTACAGCGAGACTCTGTGGGGTATTACCGCGTCAGATTCAGAGCATGGTTACGAGGTTTGGGGCGGTCCTCCTGCAACCGGCCCCATTGATGGAACGGTAGTCCCGTGCGCCTCAGCCGGCTCGCTGCCATTCTTGCCGGGACCTGTGATGCGCGTTCTACGCACCATTCAATACCGCTACGGCGCAGGCACTTGGAGCCGCTACGGTTTTGTGGACGCCTTCAATCCACTGACGAACTGGTACGACAGCGACATCGTCGGGATCGACGCTGGAATCAGCATGGTAATGGCTGAAAACGCGCGCACTGCTTTTGTGTGGGATACCTTTATGAAAAATCCGGAAGCGCAACGAGGTATGGAACGCGCGGGATTCAAATCCTACAAGCCTGCATCCCCCCAGGAATTAGTGGAGATGCACAACCATGCCGGCCGTTAGCGAATTTCGGCATGAAATGGTTGGCGAGCTAGCGGTAGTTAGCTGCCTGTAGCTCAAACATTTCTGCATACTGGCCGCCGCTCTTCATCAACTGATCGTGTTTGCCTTCTTCAGCGATTTCGCCGTCGGCCAGCACCAAAACGCGGTCTGCCATTCGCACCGTCGAGAATCGGTGGGAAATGAGCAAAGACATTTTTCCTTTTGTTAGCTCAGCGAACCGTTGGAACACTTCGTGCTCCGAACGCGCATCCAGTGCCGCAGTTGGCTCGTCCAAAATCAAAAGCTGCGCATCTCGCAGGTAAGCGCGCGCTAGAGCGATTTTCTGCCACTCGCCGCCGGATAAATCTACACCGCCTTCAAACCGGCATCCCAGCACCTGGTCAAATCCATTCGGGAGCCGGCGTATTGTGTGTTCCGCTAGGCTCTTATTGGCAGCGGCTCGTATTCGAAATTGATTGTCCAAATCTTCAATTCGGCCGACCGCGATATTTTCTGCCGCGGTCATTTCATAACGCATGAAGTCTTGGAAGATCACGCCGATTTCCTTCCAAAGGCTTTCCAGGTCATAGTCGCGCAGATCTTTTCCATCCAGCAGAATCTGGCCATCCGTCGGGTCGTACAAACGCGTGAGCAGCTTCACCAGCGTCGTCTTACCCTGTCCGTTTTCGCCGACAATCGCAATCCGTTCCGTCGGTCCAAGCTTAAAATTAACGTTCTTCAAAATCATTCGCGAGCTGCCCGGGTATTTGAATGAAACATTCCTAAACTCAAATCCGGTTCGAATCGGCTTGGGCGCAGGCATTGCAGATACTTTGGAAGAAATCTTCGGCTTCACCGCGAAGAACTCTAATAGGTCAGTCATGAACAGCGCTTGGTTCGTTATCCCTGAGAAGCTTGTGAACACCGCCTGAATGTTTGAGCTCGCCGCCGCAATTGCTCCCGAAAGATAAACCATCGCGCCCACGGTTATGGTCCCAATCACCGCGCCATATATAACGTAGGCATAGCTTCCGTAATATCCGACCAAACCCATAAGCGCTAACAGAGACCCAAACGTCAGCCTGCGCTTCGACAAATCCTTAGTCTGACGATACAGATCGTCAGCCAGTTCCGAATAGCGCCCCATTAGAAAAGGGGCTAATCCAAACAGTTTCAGTTCCTTCGCGCTTTCTTTAGCACCGCCCAGGACGCGCAAATAATCCAGCTCACGGCGCCCGGCGGTCTGTCGATAACTCAGCGAATAATTCATGAAACCAAAATGGGTTTCCCCCAGAAAAGCCGGGACCACGCAAATAATCAATCCCAACAAAAGCAGCTTCGAGAAAATGAAAATAGCCGCTGCCAAGCTCACTGTCGTGACCACGTCCTGAATCAACTTGCCGCCCACCTGCAGCATTTGCACGCGATCCACGCTTTGCGCCCGCGCGCGTTCCAGCTTGTCGTAGAAAACCGGGTCTTCGTACGACATCAAATCCAACTTCGCAGCGTGCGTCATCAATTTCAAACTGATATGTCGCGTGAATCGATCCGCCAACGTTGTATCGCAGAACTCAACGATGCGCGCCATGAACGTTGCCACGCCAGCAAGAACGAATTCCAGTAACACCATCCACCAGAACATATGCGATAGCGGCACATGCCTCATCTGGTGGTTGGTAACCGAATCGACGATAAATCTTGTCACCGCCAAAATCGAAAGCGGAATTAGTGCAACAGCCACACGGAAACTCAGGTTCGAGACGACAATCCCCGGCGCCGCATCCCACACGAATTTCAACACTGGCGGAATGTTCTTCAGCGCCCTGATCCGTTCGCCCCAGTTAGGTAGCGGCGCCACTTTTATCGTTGCACTTGCTGCTGCCATCTCTACGTTTCTCCCAAGTTCAGCACATCAACTGCAATTTCTCCGCGCTTTCGATTCTAGCGCTCGCATCTTCAGCATCCATACAGCGCTGCATTGATAGTAACGAGCGGCACCCTTCATGTGCATTTCACATGCCAAGCTATTTTAGCCGTAAACCCTTAACCTCTAGACAGTTAGGTAACCCCCCAGAGAGTCGCCCCAGCGATTTTTTGCCTTGTTTCAGAAGGTTCTACTCGACCAGATTTGATCGTCAAGAATTGCTCAGGAGTGTTCCGCTTTGAAGCTAAATTCTTTCAGCACGAACAATACGAACATTACCGTATCCCCCAATCCACCATTATAACGTACTCTGAGATGTGAACACTTCACCCAGCGAACTACGCAGTGATTGGCGGATCTTCGTCGATCCCAAACTAGCCAAAGTCAAGCGGTCAGCTCACGAAGCCAAACTAGCAGTCAGACGTGCGGTGTGGCATTCCCAGGATGGTTGGCGCCGCCTCACCGCTGGCATGGAGCTTGACGATCTTTGGAGCCAGTTCAAATCCGAAGCGGAAGCCAGTGCGCGCCCGTTCAAACAAGAAGTAGATCCCCATGCAGCGAAGTCCTGGACACATCCTTTCAAAGTATTCGCAGCAATCTCTTCCAGCATTCTGAAAAAGCTTTCACCGCCGCGTCGCGTTTTCCTGCTTCTCACTATCGTACTCGCGGTTTTTTCCATCGTCGGACTCGAGTTTCTTTTCTTTACCAGAGAAGTGGAATTGCTTTTGGCCTTCGTAGGCCTGTTGCTCTTGCTGGTGATGGTTCTCGGCGATCACATTTCCATGAAGCGCGACATTGAAATCGCGCGCGAAATCCAGCGCTGGCTGGTCCCTCGTGTACCCCCGGAAGTCGCCGGAGTGGATATGGCCTTCGCTACCAGGCCGGCCAAGATGGTCGCCGGTGATTATTACGACGCTTTCCGCCGCGCTGCCGACGGTCCTTTGTTGGTCGCTGTTGCGGACGTCGCCGGCAAAAGTGTTCCGGCGGCCATGCTAATGGCGACGTTTCAAGCTAGTCTTCGTGCGCTGGCTGGCTCGCAGGGTTCTCTTTCAGATCTCGTCGCCGGATTAAACCGCCAAGCCTGCTCGAACAATATGAACGGCCGTCGCTTCACCACTGCTTTCCTAGCCGAGTTGGATCCCGTTACCGGAACTCTGAACTATCTATGCGCCGGCCACAATCCCCCGATGTTGAAGCACCGCGATGGCTCGATCGAACGCCTGAAGTCCGAAAGCATTCCGCTTGGAATTGAGATAAATGAAAAGTATGAGACCGGCCGCACCGTTCTTGAGCGCGGGGATGTCCTGATCATTTACACGGACGGCGTTACCGAGGCCCGCGACGAAGACGGAAAAGAATTTGGGGAGTCCCGCTTGCTGGCACTGGCTGGTCAACCGCTCGAAGATCGCGCCGCTATGACGCTCTCCACTATCATGCGTAAGCTCGACGAATTTGTAGGCGGAGCGCCTCAGCACGACGACATCACCTGTCTTGTTGTCCGGCGCACCTAACCAATACACGCTAAGGCAAGTCGGTGGTCAATCTACGTCGTTCCATGTATGGCTTCGACTGTTGGCCGACGCTACGGTGTATGATGACATTATCAACGTCGGCTGATTTGGTCGACCTCGGGTTCGAATTTGTAATGAACATTTGCGGCAAACCTTGAGACACAAAACGGAGGATTTTATGAAGAGAATAGGATGGCCGGAAACGGTTACGGCGTTTATGGTCGGCATCGGCGTAGGAGCGGCGATCGGAATTCTGTTCGCGCCACAATCGGGTGAAGATACTCGTGACTATCTCGTCGGAGCAGCTCAGGACACACTCGACGAAGCCGTTAGCACCGGCCAGAAGTGGGCCAACCGCGCAAAAAAGAATGTTGACGAAGCAACCGGCTACGTAAAAGACGCAGCCGACGCTGGCCAAAAAGCCTACCGCGACGCCGCCAAAAGCGCGTCCGCGTAAATCCGTTCTAGCCTCCGGCGATAGGGAGGACGGATAAGAATCCGTTCTCCCTCGTCTGGAGCTTGCTTTCCTGTCAGCCGTTTTCCATCGCGTAAAAATTTGACGTCGGAGTACTGGGCCAGTAGAGTATTCAATGCAATCCAGCCGAATCGCGCTGGATTTACTTGCATCGCACTTCCATAGAAGGAGAGTGAAATGAAAGAGGCACCGCAATCTTCGGCGAAAACTTTGACGCGAAAGGAACTTATCGCTGCCTTAAATGAAGATCTGGCCCGCGAATACCAAGCCATTATTTCCTACGTTATTTATTCGCAAGTGTTGAAAGGCGCCGAGTATATGAACATAGCCGGAGAGCTGGAAAAGCACGCCAACGAAGAGCTCAGCCATGCCCTGATTATTTCCAACCAGATTGACTATCTCGGGGGCATGCCTACGACTCAGCCTAAGCCCGTCCGCACATCCGAAAAAGCTCGCGACATGCTCAAATTTGATCTGGAGAACGAGACAGAAACCATTCGTAATTACCGCGATCGCGTGCGTCAGTGCGAAGCCCTCGGTGAGTTCTCTATGGCCGAACACATTCGCGAGATCCTCATGGATGAGCAGGATCATCAGATTGCTCTTGCCACTGCTCTAGGTCAGGAAGTTCCACACAATTCTTAAATCGGGCAAAAGAAAAGGCGCGAATAGCTTTTCTAGGAGACTCAAATGACTGACGAACAGAAGCCTTCCGGCGCGGAAGAATTGCTCACAAACGTGGCCACCACCATCGGCTCGGCCCTTGGCACCGTCGCCGCAAAGGTAAACGAATTCTCCAAAGTTGCCGGCGCCGAAGCCAAACGCCAGCGGCCTCGCGCTAAAGCCAGGAAAAAATCGCGTCCGGCTAAGCGCTCAAAGCGCAGCGCCAAACCCGCGAAGCGCGCCGCCAAATCCGCTAGCCGGAAGCGACCCGCTCGCAAAAAATCCAGGCGTTAATACAAAAGAGCGGGCGTAACGACCCGCTGTTTGCTTTACCAGCCTCGCCGGATGGTCGACTGCTTCAGTCCCTACGATAATTTCGGCTAGCTTCGTTGCATACCTCAATACATATCCATCTTTAGGGTATGTTCTGGATGGTTCCTTACCCGACATGGGTCCATCGTATCCCGCGCGACATTGCGCTGGTCCTTTCCGGTGAATTCCCCCCGGTTTGGATCTGTCAACGTCCAAGGAGATAAAATGAACTCAAGCTCTTTCGTACGACTGCTCACCCTCGCCGCCCTCACATCTCTAGTCGGATGCTCCGGCGGAGCTGTTAAATCCCCCGACGTGGCAGATAGTGTCCGCAAGGCGCTCGATCAAGCCAATCTTCACGACGTGAAAGTCAGCCAGGATCGCGACAAAGGTGTTGTCACCTTGACCGGACAAGTCGCCGCCGACGCCGATAAAGCTCAGGCCGAATCCATTACGAAGTCGATTGCTGGCTCTCAAGTTGTTGCAGATGAAATCGCCGTAGTTCCGCCTGGCCCGGGCTCCAGCGATGTCAAGACCGTTAACTCCGACCTCGACAAGGGAATTGAAAAAAATCTGGACGCCGCTCTTATCCAGAATAGATTTAACAAAGACGTGAAATATGACGTTAAGAACGGAGTCGTTACACTAACTGGTGAAGTGAATTCGCAGGCCAAGCGTGCCCAGGTGGAAAAAGTTGCAGCAGGCGTTCCTAATGTCCAGCAAGTAGTGAACGAACTGCAAGTGAAGAATCAAAAGGCCAGCTCCACGCAGTAAAAAACGAAAGACACTTCGCGAATTGGCCGATATTTCGCGCTCGGATCGCTGGGGTATATCAGGCGTCTATTGCAATATGTTGGATAACGATTTGTAGATTTCCAGCCGGCCGTTGTGGTTGTAATTGATGTATCCGAGCCTCCTGAATTTGTTCATGAAGAAGTTCACGCGAGGCCGGGTTGTTCCGATCATTTCCGCCAGCGTGTCTTGCGTTATTTTCTGAACGATCGAAGCATTCGCGCTTCCTTTTTCATAATCGTTGAGCAGCAACAGTGCACGTGCCAGCCTTTTTTCACTCGAATTGAATAGGTGGTCGATTAAATCCTGTTCGATGCGGTTGTTCCGCGACAGTAGATAATTGATGAATTGCGTGCAAACATGAGGCTCTTTCTCGATTAGATGGATCATCTTCTTCCGCTCGATCACCATGATCTTGCTCGGCACCATCGTAATCGCCGACGTTTGGTAAATAGCATGTCCTCCGATGCAGGCCTCTCCGAAGAAATCCCCTCGGCCGAGAAATCCCAGAACACCGCTTCTCCCCCGCCGCGAAACCAGCACCAGCTTCACTACCCCTTCTTGAATGTAATGTACGTCCTTGCACTGCTCTCCTTGAGAAAAGATCGTCTTGCTTGGTACGTACTCCACAACTTTTCCCGGCAATACTTTCGGGAAAATAGCCTTCACTGATTTGCTACGCTTGCTTCCCGTCATTTATTCCTCAACTTATGCTTTGCTTCGCAAAATCGAATCATTCCGTTACAGCCCTCCAAAACAATCTTGAATGTTCGGCCAATTTTTGTCTGTCTAACATTGAACAGACAAAAAACCTGATTGGCCCTACCCTGCCCAAGTCTTTTGCGTTCTCTTATCCTGGTAGGCCGCTAAAGACTTGGAACTTACATCATCGCGCGATGCCGAGTCTAGGTTTCGATATCTTCCGTATGCTGCACGACGGCCATCCACTTTGGATCGCAGAAGTCGCAACCTTAGAAGAAGCTAAAAACAATTTGCATGCTCTCGCCTTGAAATCTCGGGGTGAATATTTCATCCGAGACGCTTCGAATGGTGAGATCGTCTTCAAATTTGCATCTCAGGACTAATCCTCTTCGGACCGAACCAGTTCGGCTTGCAGAACGAAGTATTTTCTAAGCAGAACGCTGTAGGCCGCTGTCAACCTCCTCATTCTAAAGGTCTAATTTAACGCCATACCTGGCAACCCAAATGCCCTCTGTGAGCTGAACGCAAGACAGAAGAGCATCAGGAGGCCTTATGGACACTACTTTTGATATTTTCAAACGGCTTCGCAATGGCAAGCCACTTTGGATCACCTCCGTGCCAGGTATCGAAGAAGCCCGCATGCGTGTGAACCGCCTGGGCGCTGTAGCTCCCGGGGAATACTTGATTTACTCGCAACGAAAAGGTGTGATCGTCGAGTACGTAAACAATTAAACCGTAGCTACGAGAAGTTCCTCAAACCCAGCCCAACCCTCTCGCGTAACAGCCCAGTAATATTCTCCCGATATCCTGCTAATCTATCGTTGAGGAGAATATGGCGCGCAAAAAGCTGGCGGATCCTAGCTTATTCTTGAATCGCCACTTTTCGTGGCTTCAATTCAACGAGCGTGTGTTGGAAGAAGCGCGCGACTCCAAAAATCCTCTTCTTGAGCGCGTCAAATTCCTCGCCATCACAGCCAGCAATCTTGACGAATTCGTGGAAGTCCGGGTCGCAGGTCTGTTGCAACAGGTGGAACACGGCATCCAGGAGCCCGGCCCCGATGGCCGCAAACCGCGCGAGGTACTCACCGAACTTGCCGCTCGCACGCACAAATTTGTAAAAGCTCAATACGATTGCTGGCGCGAAGAGCTGGTTCCTTCTCTGCTCTCCGAATCGATAAAGATCGTCACCATGCGCTCCCTGCGTCCGTCCGCCCGGGAGCATATCGAAAACTTTTACTCTAAAACTGCCGCACCGCTGCTCACCCCGGTTACCGTAGATCCCGCCCATCCATTCCCACACGTGATCAATAAGGCGATTTGTCTGGCATTTCTCCTGCGTCGAAAAAAGCGTGGTTCGCAGCAGCCCTATCTTGGAGTTGTCACTGTACCTCGTGCTCTCCCGCGTTTGGTGCAGTTACCCTCTTCCAACGGATCCGTGGAATATGTTTTTCTTTCCGACGTGATCCACGCCTTCGCCGAACGCCTCTACCACGGATACGAAGTGCTGTCCTCCGCGGCTTTTCGCGTCACTCGCAACAGCAATCTCTATCTCGAAGCCGAAGAATCGCGAAGCATCATGGATTCCGTCGACGCTCAGCTTCACCGCCGCAGAAAAGGTGAAGCCGTTCGCCTGGAAATCGAAGCCAGCGCGAATCAGGAGATTATCGACCGTCTCGTAGCGAATTTTCGCTTAGCGCCGTGGCAGATTTTTCGTGTCGATGGCCCGCCCAATCTCTCGCGCATCGCCTATCTTTACGACGCCATTCCTCGGCCCGATCTGAAATTCCGTTCATTCATTCCGCGAGAGCTGGCTTTGAAGTCTGAACCCGGCGCTCTGTTCGATCTCATTCGGAAGCGTGATGTGTTACTGCACCATCCGTACGACTCCTATTCCGCCGTCGTTCGATTTATCGAAAGCGCTGCCAACGACCCGGATGTTCTCTCCATCCGGCAAACGCTTTATCGCACCAGCGAGAATTCTCCCATCGTCCGCGCTTTGATCGAAGCCGCCTCAAAAAAAGAAGTCGCTGTGGTCGTCGAGCTCAAAGCTCGATTCGACGAAGCTTCCAACATCCGCTGGGCGCGCAATCTGCAGGAAGCCGGTGTGCAGGTATTTCACGGGGTAGTCGGCCTGAAAACGCATTGCAAACTGGCCCTCATCGCGCGCCGCGAACAGGGCGGCAAGATACGCCAGTACGCCCATCTCGGCACCGGTAACTACAATCCTTCCACCGCTCGTTACTATACCGACCTGAGCCTGCTCACCTGTGATCCGCGAATAACTTCTTCCGTGCAACACGTCTTTGACTATTTGACGGCCTACTCGGAACGTCCGCAATATCTGCCTCTGTTTGTGGCGCCGCTGAATTTGGGAAGGAGCTGCCTCGACTTGATCGACCGCGAGACCGCGCATGCACGCGCTGGACGTCCGGCCTTCATTCTCGCCAAGGTAAATGCCCTGCTTGACGAAAAAATCATTCAGGCTCTTTATCGCGCCTCGCAGGCCGGTGTGCAAATTGAATTAATCGTGCGCGGAGCTTGCGCATTGCGCCCCGGGGTTCGTGGAGTCAGCAGCCGTGTTCGCGTCAGAAGCATCGTAGGACGGTTCTTGGAACACAGCCGCGTTTTTGCTTTCGGTAATGGAAATAAGACCGAAATCTACCTGGGCAGCGCGGATTGGATGCAGCGCAATATTTACGAACGCGTGGAAGTAATGTTCCGCCTGAAAGATCCTGCTCTTTGCAGCCGTGTTTTCGCACAGGTTATCGCGCCCTATTTAGCGGACACGGAAAAAACGCGAGTGTTGCTTCCCAGCGGTGAATACGTTCGCGGACAAAAAGGCCATTTGCACTCCGCCTCGCGCAACGGTTTCCGTTTCAACGCCCAGGAATTTTTGATCGGCTTCACCGAAGCTGGCGAAAACGAGTTGGCCTCTCCGGCCTTACCAAGTTACGTCAAAGTCCCCGCCGTCCCTGAACCCCCGCAAAAGCTCCGCGGGTCAGTCTAAATCAGGGAAGTTTTACTTCGGGCGTAAACGTCCGGCTCGGTTTACATGCCTATATATACTTTTCCGTTTGCGATAGCTGGGTCGCGAATTCGCGACCACCTTGTGTCGAACTCTGTAGTGCTCCGCGCTGAAGCCGTTATAATCCGCCCATGGAACTAGACTTCGCCTCCGCGTTCCAATGGCTCCTGGGTCCCGAGCCGATCGACCAGAAACATCCCGGCCATCTCTGGCCTCGCTGGATTTTCCTGCGCTGCCTGGGTCTGATTTACTTCTCGGCTTTCTATTCTCTGTTGTTCCAGATTAGAGGGCTTATTGGCCCCGACGGAATACTCCCGGCCGCCGACTATCTGAAAGCTGTCGCCTCCGCCTTCCCGGCCATGAAATTTTGGTACGCGCCGACCTTGTTTTGGTTCGGCGCAAATGGCCATGCATTGATATCCGTTTGCTGGCTGGGAGTAATCGCCGCGGTCCTGGTTTTCCTCAACGTTTGGCCGCGCGCGTCACTGTCCGTCTGTTTCGTCTGCTTTCTCTCCTTCGTCTGTGCCGCCCAGGATTTCTCCAACTATCAGTCCGACGGCATGCTCCTCGAAGCAGGCTTCATCGCGCTCTTCTTCGCTCCCCCTGGTTTTCTTCCCGGCCTGGGACGCCCCAATCCGCCCTCGCGCATTAGCCTCTTCCTGTTGCAGTGGGAATGGTTTCGCATCTACTTCGAATCCGGAGTTGCCAAAATTGCCAGCGGCGACGTCGCCTGGCGCAAATTAACCGCCATGGACGACTATTACCAGAACGGCCCGCTCCCCACATGGATCGGCTGGTACGTCCAGCAATTGCCTCACTGGTTTCACGCTTCCGCCGTCGTGTACACGCTCGTCACCGAGCTTTTTATCGTCTGGATGCTTTTCCTCCCCCGTCGGTTCCGCATTCTCTGCTTTTGTATCGTCACGCCATTCGAGATTTCCATCATTCTTACCGCCAATTACACTTTCTTGAATTATTTGGTTTTCCTGCTGGGTTTCCTCTTGCTCGACGATCGCCTGATTGAATGGATCGCGCCGCAAGGTATTCGGAATCGTGTGGAAACAATCACCTCGTGGGCATTTCTCAAAAAGCAGAGTCACACTAACATGAGCGCCGCGAAGCTGACTGAACGTCCGCAGATAACTTGGCGCGAGCGCCTCACTCTATTCCGCAGATCGATTGTCTTTGTCTGCCTCGGCTTCGTTTTTTACGCGGCCACCGCCCAGCTAATCTGGATGTTTGCGCCAGCTTTCCCGCTTCCGCAATCACCCGTCCGCGCTCTGGAGCCTTTCCGCATCGCCAATCGTTACGGTCTCTTCGCCGTGATGACCCACGGCCGCTATGAAATCGAGTTCCAAGGCTCGCAAGACGGAAAAACCTGGACCGCCTATCCTTTTCGCTACAAGCCGCAGGACATCCACGAAGCCCCGGGAATTTACGCGCCCTATCAACCGCGTTTCGATTGGAATCTGTGGTTCGCCTCGCTCGGGCCCTGGCAGGATTCGCGCTTCGTCGTGTGGACCGAGGAGCGCCTGATCAAAAACAACGACGACGTCCTCGAACTCTTCGCCAAGAATCCTTTCCCCAGCGCGCCGCCTCGCGAAGTTCGCTCCGTGATCTACCAATATTGGTTCACCGATCTCCGCACCAAAAAAGTAAACGGCGATTGGTGGCGTCGCGAACTTCTCGGCGAATATGCCCCCGCCCTCCAACGCCAGCCCGACGGCAAAATCGCCATCCTCGAGATCCCCACAGTAGAATCCCCCGAGCCATAGCTAACAAATTTATGAGCTATGGTTTTGTAGGGCAGAGCATGTACGCCTGCCGGCTCCACCCGCCACCCTCAACCCAACCGGTCATCCCGAGCGAAGTCCCGCGTGATTTTTCTTGCCCCTTGTCGTTTAGGGGCGCGGGACGCAGTACGAGGGATCTGCGCTTTCTGTGCATGCCACTACCTGTTCTTTATTCCGTCCTCCGCCACAGACAATCCGTGTTGAATAAGAAACGTTCGATGTATACTTCCGCGCTCGTTACCCAATCTGAAAATCTAGGTGGCCACAAATGACCGCAGACCGCCCAACTCCCCCTGCACCTACCGGCATTTTCATGTTGATGAACGGTTTTCACGTTGCCGGTGCGGTCTCTTGCCTTGCCCAACTCGGCATCCCCGACCTCATCGACGCTCCGAAATCAGCCGAAGAGCTGGCAATTCAAATCAGTGCCAACCCGCAAGCGCTCTACCGCCTGATGCGCGCCACCGCCTGCGTTGGAGTGTTATCCGAAGGTCCCGACGGAAAATTTTCGCAAACCGCGATGTCCGCGGTTCTCCGCAGCGACGCCACTCCCAGTCTGCGAGCCTTTGCCATTATGACCGGCAGAGAGTGGCACGCACGCGGCTGGTCCCACCTGGATTATTGTGTCCGCACCGGCAAACAAGCGCTGGAACAAATCTATGGCGCTCACGTGTTCGAATATCTGAAGCAAAATCCAGCCGAAGGTCAGATTTTCAACGACGCCATGACTCAAATATCCATGATCGATAGCCCAGCCGTCGCCGACGCCTACAATTTCGACGGCATTCATTCCCTCGTGGACATCGCCGGCGGCCACGGTCTTCTTCTCGCCACTATTCTGAAAAAGAATCCGCAAATGCGCGGCACGCTTTACGAAATGCCCCACGTTCTCGAAGGAGCCAAAAACGGACCGCTGAAGCCCGTGATGGATCGCTGCACCCTCGCGTCCGGCGACATGTTTTCCTCGGTTCCTGCAGGCGCCGATGCCTACATCATGAAACACATCATCCACGATTGGCCCGACGATCGTTGCATCCAGATCCTCAAAGCCTGCCGCAAAGGTGTTAACTCCGGCGGCAAACTTCTCGTCGTTGACAATGTAATTCACCCGGGCAACGACTTCTCCCCCAGCAAGTTCCTCGATCTGCAAATGCTGATTTTCCCCAGCGGCTGCGAGCGCACAGAAAAACAATTCCGCGCCCTCTTCGCCGCCTCCGGCTGGCAGCTAGCCCGCATCATCCCCACCGCCGCTGCCGACTCCATCGTGGAAGGCCTCCCAGCGTAACTGCGATTCGTTCCATGCTTCCGTCAAATCCAAAACTCGCAGGGCCAGTTAAACACTCAAGCCCCGATCCTGATACCGTGATTCTTGCCTGTGACAGAAGCTTGAAATGGCCGGCCATCTTAGGCCTTAGCGCCATCATCGTGCTACTGGGTTCTTTTTGGTGGCCAGCATTCCTTCTGGTTTTTTTCTATTATGGAGTGCCTGCGATTGTTGCGGCTCTGTATTTTGCGGCGCTCAGAGCCAACGTTGTGGTGTCGAAGAAGAATGGCACGCTGGAGCTGAAGCCCCTCCTTCCATTTTTCCAGACCAAACGCAGGACATTACGGCTCAACCTGTCCGACGTCCGCGAATTCCTTGTAGAGTCGGAATTCGCTCTTGACGCCTCTGGCGAGGATCCGTTTGTTTGGCACCTTACGGCCATAACGACAGACGGCAAGAGCCACAGGCTAACTTGGCATTTCGATCGAGATCCAGTGTTCCTGGCTGGTCAAGAGGCAGCGAGAATTACTGGAAAACCTCTTCGCGAAGAACCGGATCCCACGAAATCAAGCACCTGGGACCGCTGGGGCTACAATTTTCTGGGATGAAGTCAACGAAGTCGATCCTGGTACGGCCTTTAGACGTTGCAGGTTGTTGGCCCGTTTTGTGCGGCACCAGATTTCACTCTGGCACAGCTAAAACCCGCGAAGGTGCCGGATTCTTCGTTCCTCAGAAGGGTCCGTGTTTTGAAGTTGCCAATTTCATCTCGTTCCCAAAACGGAATTAAACCACCGCTAGTACTAGGCCGTCCACACACACCACTCCTTGAATTCCCCAAAACAAAGTGCTACCGTTCCACGTGATTAAATTAGAACAGCATCGAACCCTTCAAGAAAAAGATGCGAGTCTGTGCGTCTCCCAGTTTCATTACTCTGGACTCTCTCTCGAAGTTCGCTGTTCATCTGGCCTTAAAATCGTAAAACTAAATCGCCAAATTCCACGATTAGAGCGTCATCTAACGTACAGAAAACAAACCACAGAGACTTGCTCAAATCGCCAAAAAATCCAAAAACGCGCGCGCTCAATTTTCAAGCTCACCAGTCTCCTTTCGTCGCGAGATCTCGACACCTCCGCGACGCGAAAAATGGATCTTCCGCCGAGGGAAAACGACGCAATTTCACGAAGTGGTCATACCACTTCTAACCGAAAGTGGCCCGCAAACAGATGTCATAGAAAACAAACAATTAAACCCTGTCTAACCGAGGCCAGAACACACATTAGAGAAACAGCATTTGCTGGCATTTCTCGGATATCCGCGGCCCCTCCCGGCGACGAATTAAGGTCCCACTCGGAAGCGTCCCAGACCCTCTCACAATCCTCTAACTTATCGGAAACTTATGGGCGTTCCTAATCAACGTCATCCCAACGACCCGCAACCTGAGTCGTCGCCTTCCGGACTTACCCCGGAACTCGTGCTCGCCCACCTCGCGACGCTTTCACAGCCCGCCAGCATCCGCGAGATCGCCCACGGCATGGAGCTGAAACACCATGGACGCCGCTTCCTCCCACGCGTCCTGCATCGACTGAAAAAAAGCGGCGACATAGAAGAGACGCGCGGCGGCCGCTACAAATTGCCCGGCGCAAAAGAAACGCAGAAAGCCGCGACGAAGCGTAAAGACCGCGAGTCGGCAGCGGAGAGGATTTCCGCACAGAGCCGGTCAGAAGACAAGCAGCCCGCTCCGGCTGCACTACCGAAACGCGCTCACGATCCCAATCTCATCCCCGGGAGAATTGTGGCGCATCGTGACGGCTACGCTTTCCTCGTCCCCGATTCTCCGATCCCTCGTGTGGAAGGCGATCTCTTCATCGGACGCGACAACTTAGCTGACGCGATGCACGGCGATCGCGTCCTCGCCCGCATTATGCGCCGCCGACCCGACGGACGTGCAGAAGGGGGCATCGTTCAAATTGTAGAACGCCAGCACCCCACCCTTGTCGGCCTATTTCGTTATGGCCCGCATGGCAACGTCGTCCTTCCTTACGACACGCGCATCCTGCACGAAGTTGTGATTCCACCTGGCGATGAACTCACTCCCGAATTGCGCGCGAAGCTCGGCGCCCCCGGAGAAAAAGAACCTCTAACAAGCCGCCGCGTGCGCCTCCCGGAACTCGATGGCGCGGTTGTAAACGTCGAGATCAAACGTTATCCCAAAGGTGGCCTCGCGCCCGTCGGACGCGTCTTGGAAATCCTGGGACGTCCCGGCGAAATCGGCGTGGACGTCGAAATCATCATTCGCAAACATCATCTGCCTCACGTTTTTTCGGATGAAGTCTTGGCTGAAGCGCGCAAAGAGAAGCAGCAGGTAGAAAAATCGGAGCTCGCGGGCCGCCGCGATTTTCGCGACCTGGCTATCGTCACCATCGATGGCGAAACCGCGAGAGACTTCGATGACGCCGTCCGCGTCGCGCCTCTGCTTAACGGCCACTTCGAACTCCAAGTGCACATAGCCGATGTCGCGCATTACGTCGCGCGCAATTCAGCGCTCGATCGCGAAGCCCATTTGCGCGGAACCTCAGTTTATTTTCCCAATCGCGCCGTGCCCATGCTTCCGGAGGAATTGTCCAACGGAATTTGCTCTCTTAATCCCAAAGTGGATCGCTTGGTAATGAGCGTCGTGATGGAAATGGACGCTACCGGCAAAATGATCCATTCCGAATTTTTTCCCGGCGTAATCCGTTCCGCCGAACGCATGACTTACACCAACGTCAACAAGGTCATCGAAGGCGATCCCGAGATGAGCGCCCGGTATGCACCGCTAGTGGAAGATTTCCGCCGCATGAAGGAACTCGCGCTCTTACTCAACCGCCGTCGCGTCGCTCGCGGCTCCATTGATTTCGATCTGCCCGAGCCGGTAATCGAATTCGATCCCGAAGGCCGTATGCTTAGCATCGTCCGCAGTGAACGCAACATTGCACATCGCTTAATTGAAGAATTTATGCTCGCAGCCAACGAAGCCGTCGCGGACTATCTGGAAAAACGCGGAGTCGCTTCGCTGCATCGCGTGCACGAAAAACCGGATCCGAAGAAGGTCCTTGAGTTCGAGGAACTCGCCAAGGCTTTCGGCTACTCGCTCGGAGTGGAAGATTTGGCGGAGCGCCGGGTGACTGTCCGCCATGGCTCGGTGCGCCAGGAAGCTCGACGCGGGCGAGGAAAGCGTGGCCGCGAGCGCCCCATGACCGTCGCGTTGCCGGCCGCCGACGAAGTGGACATCCGTCCGCAGCATTACCAGCGCCTTACCCAGAAAATCGCGGGCAAGCCCGAAGAACGCATTCTTTCTTATTTAATGCTGCGCTCACTGAAACAAGCGCGTTACGCTGCCGACCCCCTGGGCCATTTCGCGCTCGCGACAAAGGAATACACCCATTTCACTTCGCCGATTCGGCGTTACCCCGACCTCATCGTCCATCGCTGTCTGAAATGGGCGCTGGAACATCCTGACCTGGCGCCGATTCGAGCTCCCGTTGAAGACCCGCGTCCCGGCAAACCTGAAACGATGGCGATGCTGGGTCCTTATCGGCGCGTTGAATTGAAGGAAATTGCCGCGGAATCCTCCGAAGCCGAGCGACGCGCCGATGCAGCCGAGCGCGAGCTGATGGAATGGAAGACTGCCCAGTTTATGGAAAGCCACCTGGGGGAAGAGTATGATGCCCTGATTATTTCAGTGCAAAAATTCGGATTCTTCGTAGAGCTGGTCGAGATTTTCGTCGAGGGTCTCGTCAGCGTGGACCGGCTGGAGGAATTTACCGCCCAGCGATGTGTCTATCGCGAGCGCGACCACTCCATCGTTTGCGAATCGCATCGCGGCTCACGCGGATCGCGCGGCAAATTTACCCAGACGTCTTTTCACCTAGGCGACCGGATCAAGGTGCGAGCGGAGCGTATTGACCCGTTCCGCCACCGCGTTGAGTTCGCACCGGTTTAATATGCATAAAAAACAATCATCGCGACTAACTTAGATAAAATTCAGTTCGACGTTTTCGGAGGTGAGTGATGTCGGCACGGCAATGCCCGAACTGTATGGCTTTCGTTCCCGCGGGACAAATTGTCGCTTACTCATACGACCTGGTTTGCCCCAACTGTCAACATCCGCTGGAAATCGCCCCAGTCAGCCAATATTTATCGGCGTTCGTCGGCTTGGTCGCGGGTGCCATTGTGTGGTGGCTAGCGAACGCTCATTATTCCAAAGAGAGCGGAGCGCTTTCCTGGGTTCTCCCGATGCTTTACAGCTACCTCGCCTTCAGCGTAGTGGCCCCGCTTGCTCTAGCTTTCACAGCTGATCTAAAACTGAAGCCTCTCGACGCTGTCGACATTCAATATGGAACATCTGCCGCGCCTCCTTCACATCACCATTGATTATTTTAGTACTTACCGTAACTAAACTGTATATCCAGTGGTACCATTGACGCTTTTCCGGCTGAAATTAAAACTGGAGTGTCATGGGAATTTACTCGTCGCTGGTTGGCAAGCGAGTGCAGGTGCAATACCGCGCTGCCGATATTCATTTGTCGGCCGCTGGAACGCTCGTCTCCGACTCCGGAACCTCCATCGTCCTGGAAGACCACATTACTCCGGGCGAAAAAGAAAAAACCATCCGCGTCGAAATCCCCTATCAATTTGTCATTCGCGTCAACGAAACACGCGAGACCCGCTTCAACCAAGCAAGCTCCCCCCACCCAGTCCAAAAGAAAATCCTGAAATACGGCCCTGCGGTTAACGAAGAAAGTTTTTAAGGCCGGAGCGCTGCATTCCTCGGTGATCTTGACAGGAGCTATTCGTTTGCGGAGCCAGCGAAGGGATTTGCTAAAGTTTTGGTGCGGAATTCGGACTAGAGCGCGAGTATATTTGGATTTTATCTCTGGAGGTTGGAATGAAACCGACCGTTGGGTTCATAGGGCTTGGATTAATGGGCGGGCCGATGGCGAAAAACCTGGCCAAGGCCGGGTTTCCTCTGGTCGTGTGGAACCGCACGCGCGAGAAGGCGGAAGAGGTCGCGCATGAAAGTATCGGTGTTGGCTTCGATGTGAAGGTCGGCGCGAGTCCCCGTGTTACGGCAGAGAAAGCCGACTTTCTCATAACAATTGTCAGTGATCCGCCGGCGTTGGAAGAAGTTTTGTGGGGCCAGGACGGCGCATTAGAAGGCCTGCGGCGCGGAAGTACTTACATTGATTCCAGCACAGTATCTCCTGACCTGGCTCGAAAGATAGGAAAGGAATGTGCGGAACGAGGCCTGAGCTACCTGGATGCGCCCGTCACCGGGGGAACCTGGGGTGCGGAAAAAGGGGAACTGGTGTTCATGGTTGGCGGGGAGGAGGAAGTTCTGGAGCGCGCGAAGCCGGTGTTGGAGACTTTGGGCAAACGCATTTTTCTCTTGGGTACAAACGGCGCGGGCCAAACAGTAAAACTCGCGATGAATTTGATTCTGGCATTGCAAGTGGAGGCGCTGGCCGAAGCGCTTGCGCTCGTTAGCACGGAAGGCATACCGGGCGAGCGTTTGATTGAAGTGCTGCAATCGAGCATGGCGCGTGCGGGAGTGCTGGATGTGAAGGCGCCGCTGATGTTGAAAAACGAATTTCCGCCGAGTTTTCCGTTGCGTTTGATGCACAAGGACATTCGGCTCGCTCTGGAACTTGCAAAACAGCATAGTCTGACACTTCCTGCAGCCGCGGCGTCCTATTCAACCTATGACGCAGTGAAAAAGTCTTCAAAGGACGATCCGGACTATGCCGCGGTGGCGAGGTTCTGGAAAAAATCCTAACCTAGGTCTTAGGTAATTGCTTTGGGTGGGAAAAAACTGAAAGGAAGGTCACGGCCGGAGCGAAGGCCGGCGGGAGCAGCGAGGATAGCGGGAATTGCGTTCACAACGACAGCAGCAGTAGCCACATCCCCGTGGGTACCACCGGGGATGACCAGCGAAATATTTGGTTCGCCTTTCAATTCGATTGTGTCAGAGGGGCTCTTCGCTCCAACATACATTTTGAGCTCCATGAAGATTTTTTCTTTTCCGCCAATTGTTCCGCGGGCGATCTGATGGACTCCGGCTACCTGACCGCGAACCACTTGCAGGAATTCAGTTTTGACGTCTTCTTCCGCGATTACTGGATCAATCGTTTCGGAGATATCATCCACCGCGAAACCTAGACCGTCAGCAACCATGGCTATGGATTCCGGCAAACCGTGATGCTTAATCACGCCGGCAGCCACTTGCGCGCGAAATTCTTCGGGTGACATGCCCGCACCGATCTTCTTTTGCAACGGAAGTCGGCGTTTCGATGCGTCCACGACGCGCACAGCGCTGGCCCAGTCCACACGTTGTGACACAGTGGAAAGTGTCAGGACCAGCTTGTCCATTACAAATCCCGGATTCACACCGGTACCGAGTAAGGCGACCCCCTCTTCTTTTGCCGCGGCGTCAAGCTGCTTTGATGGTTCAGGATGCTTTTTCCAGGGATAGGCGAGCTCCTCACAGGTGGATACGATGCAGCATCCCGCTGCGAGGCACTCCTTCAATTGATCCATAACGCTTGTGAGGTAGGAGGACGTGGAGTGAACGACGATATCCACTGATTTTTCCAGCGCGGTCCGCGATTCCGCGGAAATGAGCACTCCCCATGGCGCATCCGGGGCGCCCACGACTTCACCTAGATCGCGCCCAACTTTGGCCGGGTCCTTATCGATCGCACCTACGATTTCAATCATTGCTTTCTGCCGCATCAATCGAGCGATAGATGCACCGATAGGCCCGACACCAAACTGGACAACGCGAATCTTCTTCGTCACTAGCTCCTCCCGCAATTTTCGAAGAGCCAATACCTTAAAGTTTTCCGCCTATGACTGCAACCGGATTCGTTCGCGGTCATGACAAACTTTGAATCTCCGCGTCGATGCACACCCTTCGTGTTCATCGGAGTGTCAGGTATGCCGCAGGCACGCGTCTTGGGTGACACGCCTTTTAAAAATTAAGTGGGATAAGTGCTTTACATGCTGTCGGATTCCGGTCTTTGAGCAACGAAGTTCCTGGCACATTGCTTGCATCTTCGCGTTGAAGCAAATTCCTTAGAGGAGAGGATCATGATCAAGCGCATCGCTGCGCTAGCATTCATCTTTGTCTGCACGTCGATAGCATGGATTATTCTCGGGTCCACAATTTTTTTCCGCACGAATTCACCTTTATCAGGCGAACTGAAGTCTCGAGTGGCCGGGAATTGGGGTACCGCGCAGGAACAGTCCCCACCGAACGCGAGCTATCAGCGCGAATTTATACGCACGGTAGAAAACGGAAAGGAAACGAAACAGATAAAAACCTCGGAGACGCTTCCGCTTGCATTGGAAGCGACGAAGGCTGACGTGACACTTGATCTGGACTACAGACAAAAAGGGCTGCTTTGGTATAGCACTTATACGGTGGTGTTCAGTGGGGATTACAGCTTCACTAATACTAGTGGCCAGGACCAAGACGTGAGTTTCCAGCTTCGCTTTCCCTCGGAGCAGGCAATTTATGACGATTTGGCGATGTCAGTAGATAACCAAACGCTGACGGTGAAGAACACAAACGCGAGCGTTCTGGGAACGGCGCGGGTCGGAGCTGGCAAGACCGTCGTGCTACACACAGGCTATCGGTCACAGGGATTGGACAGCTGGCGATACGATTTTGGAAAAGGAGTCTCACAAATTCGCAACTTCACGCTAAACGTTCATACAAATTTTAAGGGCATCGATTTTCCGGAAAATACAATTTCTCCGACGACGAAACATGAGACCGATAAAGGCTGGGACCTGACGTGGAACTATACGAACCTAGTTTCCGGATACGCGGTCGGAATTAGCATGCCGGAAAAGCTACAACCTGGTCCATTGGCGGGACAAATCAGCTTCTTCGCTCCGGTATCATTGTTTTTCTTTTTCTTCCTGATGTTTATCATCACCACGCTACGGGGTATTAACCTGCATCCAATGAACTATTTTTTTCTAGCCGCGGCATTCTTTGCCTTCCATCTTTTATTGGCATATCTGGTGGACCACGTTTCTATACACATTGCTTTTTTAATCTGCTCGCTAGTTTCGATCTTTCTTGTGGTCAGCTATCTGCGGCTGGTAGTCGGAATGCGGTTCGCGGCGATGGAGGCCGGTTTTGCGCAGTTGATTTACCTAGTACTGTTTTCGTATGCCTTCTTCTTTAAAGGTCTAACAGGGCTTGCGGTTACGATTGGCTCCATTGTGACGTTGTTTGTAATTATGCAAATGACCGGTCGAATTAACTGGGAGGAGAAGTTCGCTAAGCCCAAGGCGTAATGCCAACTCTTGTGGGGTGAAGCGGAGAGCCGCATAATGTGCCGACTATCCCGTGATCACGCACGAGTCTG
The DNA here is from genome assembly GCA_963838475.1 of uncultured Acidobacteriota bacterium. Classification (GTDB taxonomy): domain Bacteria; phylum Acidobacteriota; class Terriglobia; order Acidiferrales; family UBA7541; genus Palsa-295. The sequence continues at coordinate 170,066 of CAWIRJ010000001.1, read as the reverse complement.
AAACGCAATCCTCAGGAAATTGGCCGCGCAGAATGGCTCAGGCGCTTCTGCAGTATGGCGGGAGCGTGCTCGTTCTTTACCTTTTATTCCGACTTTTGCCCGGACGACAGGTTTGGCAAGCCTTGAGCCTTTTACCGGTGCGGTTGTGGCTGCTGGTTCTGCTTGGATATCTCGCAGCACACTGCATCGGAGCGGCGAAATATCGGCTGGTGCTTAACACTGGTGGTGCGGGCATCAGCGCGCGGCAGGCAGTGCGATGTTATTTTGCCGGGCTATTTGGTTCGCTGTTTCTGCCTTCACTGATTGGTGGGGACGTTCTACGGCTGGCCATGGCTCTGCGAGTGGCAAAGAGCAGGGCTGGAGTTGTGTTGGGAAGCTTGGTGGATCGTACTTCGGATTTTGCCGCGCTGGCACTGCTCGCTGTGATTGGGGCAGCGTTGGTGCCGGGTTCGCTCGATCCACGGAGCAGAAAAATATTCGAGCTGGTGGCTGGGATCGCGATTTTAGGTGTTGCCCTTATAGCGGTGGCGATTGCGATGCTGCCGGTCCGCCGATTTTCTTTTCGCATGAAGCGGCGGCTTGTTCGTTTGCGCGGAGCTATGCGTTCGACTATGAAGCAGCCGAGCGCAATGCTAAGAGCGTTAGGCATGAGCGTGACAGTTCAGGCAATTTTTATCGCTCTGAACGTAGGGCTTGCTGACGCTTGCGGATTGCATCTTCGGTTTCGCGTATGGCTGTTTGCGTGGCCGTTGGCAAAACTGGCGGCAGCTGTTCCGATTACCCAAGCAGGGATCGGAGTTCGCGAAGCTGCGCTGGCCGCGTTGCTGGTTCCCTTCGGCGCTACGGCGGTGCTGGCAGTCGCGTCCGGACTGGCTTGGGATGCGGTTTCGATCAGCGGTGCGATTGCTGGTGGGATTTTCGCTTTACTTGCGGGGCATTTTTGGCTGGGAACTGGAAGCGCGAGACGTGGGCAGGCATAGACGCGCGGATTGCGCGAGAAAAATTCGTTGGGCCTCCTTCAGATGCGCGAGCGAGTGGAGCGCACGAATTCGCGAAGGGCACTTACGTTTGGTCCGTAAGAACCCACACGGCCAGCATCCACGGGCAGGCCGAGATACTCGGCCTTTTCTATGCTGAGGCCGGCGTCGTCAAGTTCAGCGAGGCTGTAACCTTCCGTAGGCACCAAGCGGTTGCGGCGCGACAAGTCCACTGGACGCGGAGGCCGGCGCGCACTCCATGGCTTTCTTACGATGTTGAAGAAATCGTCCCAGTCACGCTTATTCCACATAACTCCTCCCGTTGTTCCGGGTACAACCTTTGATGCTAAACAGTTGCTTCCGGTCGCTTATTCTTTTTGCACCGGTCTCGCAGCCTGTTGGGCTGGAGTGCAGCAGATAATAACCCCCGATGTAGTGGAAAGTCGCGAATGAAAGCGCGTTGTATCCTTTGAGTTATCGCATTATTGGAACGCGCTGTCATTGCGCCCTGTGTGTATCACAAGGGCTTCGAGTTGTACATTTTTGCTTTTGGCGATCGTTGATAACCCAATGGGTCACAAAGATCTGGATGATTGACGGCCACGTGCAACGCCGACACACTGGCGCGAGTGGGTTATACTTTCAGGACGTTAAGGGTTCGTGCCAGTTAAATGAAAATCGTATGAGCAATCCCGTCATCGTCGTGCATTACCACGAGGTGTGGCTCAAAGGGCGGAACCGGAGATTTTTTCTAGGGAAGTTGTCCACTGCGCTGCGCCAGGCGCTGCAGGGAATTCCTGTGGTTCGAATCGAAAAGCCGGGAGACCGGTTTGTAGTCACACTGGGAAACGGCGCGTCACAACAAGAAGCGATTACACGTGTTCAGCGAGTGCTCGGAATTGCGTTTTATGCGCTGGCGCGCACGGTGGATCGCAGCCTAGGAGCAGTTTGCCAAGCCGCGTGGGAAGAGATCGAGCCTCTTCGTTTTGAGAGTTTTGCGGTGAGGGCAAAACGAAGCGACAAATCTTTCCTGCAATCGAGTATGGAAATTGAGTCTGTAGTCGGAAGATACCTTTTAGAAAAGCTCAAGGCGGCGGGACGCACCGTAAAAGTCCGATTGAAAGATCCTGAGGTGACTTGCTATGTGGAGATCACCTCGGGGCCTGCGTTGGTGTATGCGAGAAAAATCCCTGGTGCGGGTGGATTACCTGCGAATACGGCTGGCCGGATGATGTGCCTGTTATCGGGCGGATACGATTCGGCGGTCGCGGCGTACCACATGATGAAGCGCGGGGCGCATCTGAGTTTTGCGCATTTTTATGGTTCAGGCGCCAAGCCCGGGGAATCTTCCTTGCATGTGGCGAGCGCGCTGGCGCGACAACTTGTCCCTTATCAATTTCACGCGAAACTTTACCGCGTCCCGTTTGAGCCGATACAGCGCGAGATCGTGCGGTATGCTCCGGAGAATTATCGCGTACTGCTCTATCGAAGAATGATGCTGCGAATTGCGGAAGTGTTAGCAAAACGAGACCGCGCGCTTGCGCTTATTACTGGCGATAGCCTCGGCCAAGTAGCGTCGCAAACTCTGCGCAATTTGGTGGCGGTGGATGCCGCGGCGCGAATGGTCGTTTTTCGGCCACTGATTGGCACAGACAAAATGGAAATACTGGCAACGGCGCAAAAAATCGGGACGTATGACATTTCTTCGGAACCGTTTCATGATTGCTGTCCTATTTTTCTGCCGCGGATGCCTGCTTTATACGCTTCGGAGCAGGAACTTGACGAAGCGGAGTCGAAGCTGGACGTGCCGACACTAGTTACGCAGGGGTTGCGCAGCACGACCCTGGAGCAATTTCATTACGAAGGGGCGAAGATCAAGAGCGAAGTTTTTCCGGCGTTGCAATATCGCGCCTCGCGTAGCACTGCCTCGGCCTAGATTGGGCTGGCGGAAAAAGAAAGGGCGCTGAATCGTTCAGCGCCCTGTTGCATGTCTCCAGAGATTGGGTTAACGATCGCGTCCGCCGCCGTATCCCCCGCGGTCGCCACGATCACCTCCGCGGCCACCGCCGCCGCCGCGTCCGCCCCCACCGTAACCACCGCGCCCGCCACCGCCGCCTCCGCCATGACCGCCGCCGTGTCCACCACGACCGCCTCCACCACCAGCGCCGCCGCCTTCACGTTGCGGGCGAGCTTCGTTAACTACCAGCGCGCGACCCAGAAAATCTTTGCCGTTGAGCGCTGCGATTGCTTTTTCGGCTTCCGCATCGTTACCAATTTCCGCGAAGCCGAATCCGCGAGGCTGACCCGTGAAACGATCCCGCAAAAGAGTGAGTGAATCAGGTTGAACACCAATTTCGGAAAACAGCGCCGCCACCTGTTCTTCCGTAGCCTTGAACGACAGATTTCCGACATACAATTTCTTCACGGTCGTCTCCTTCTTCTCTGGCGATTACCAGAGTGCGAATGCGAAGCTGAAGAGACAGGATCCCGGCTCGGACGGCCAGCTATGGTTCAGCCACTCCCAGCTGAAGCGAGCGCTCCAGCAGCTCACGAGCATCTTGCGGCAAGTGACTCCGGCAGTCAACAACCGGCTACGCGGAGACGGCTGCTTTGGTGCAGTGCGCCGAGTGCGGAAGAAAGTGGTAGGATTCGGCAGAATTTGTAAGAAGAAGACGTTCAAGCGGAGACGACATGCGCGGAACGATGATGGATTTTCCGCTTACGATTCAACCAATTCTGGAACGCGCTGGAAAATTATTTCCGACTGTAGAAGTTGTATCGCGGGCACCGGATCGCTCTTTGAGGCGCACGAAGTATGGTGAGGTGTACCGACGCGCGCGGAGATTAGCGCGCGGACTTGAGCTTGCCGGAATGGCGCCGGGCGATCGCGTAGCCACATTGATGTGGAACCATTCGACGCATCTGGAGGCTTACCTGGGCGTGCCGGTCGCCGGGGGCGTATTGCACACTTTGAATCTTCGGCTTCATCCTGATGAGCTGGCTTATATCGTGAACCATGCGCGCGATCGTTATTTGATCGTTGACGATGTTCTGTTGCCTGTTTACGAATCCATTCGTACCAAAGCGCATTTCGAACGTGTGTTTGTGGTGCCGTTCAGCGGAGAGAAGGTGGCGCTTTCGCACGAGAGTTATGAAGATTTTCTTTCGGCTGCGGATGATGATTTTGTTTATCCACGCTTGGAAGAAAACGACGCAGCGATTATGAGTTTTACCTCCGGAACGACGGGGAAACCGAAAGGTGTGGTGTATTCCCATCGAGCTCTGGTTCTGCACAGCCTGGCTCAGGGACTTACCGACAGTTTTAATGTTGGGCATCATGATGTTCTTTTGCCTGCGTCTTCGATGTTTCATGCAAATGGCTGGGGAGTGCCGTTCACCGCAACTTTGGTGGGCGCGAAATTAGTTCTGCCCGGTCCGTGTGTGGATGCGGCGAGTTTGCTGGACTTGATAGAAAGAGAAAAAGTGACCCTCGCTTTTGCGGTGCCAACCGTCTGGCTGGGAGTGTTGGGAGCGCTTGAGAAAGAGCCGGAACGCTGGAAAATCTCGAAGCCGGTGAGAATTATTTGCGGAGGAGCTGCGGTCCCCGAGTCACTCCTACGCGGACTCGATCGTTTTGAATTTCATATAACTCATCTTTGGGGCATGACAGAAACTGCGCCGATGGGGACGACAGCTCCGATCAAGTCCTCGCTGATGGATCGTTCTGATGACGAGAAATATAGAATTCGCGCGAAGCAGGGAATTCCGGCACCGTTTGTGGAATTACGTGTGATGGGCGCACAGGGTGAAGCGCCGTGGGACGGTGCAACGCCGGGAGAGCTGGAAGTTCGCGGGCCGTGGATTGCGGCAAGTTATTTTGAGTCGCCGGAGACGGGCGATCGTTGGACAAGCGACGGATGGTTTCGCACGGGGGATGTAGCGACAATGGATGAAGAGGGTTACGTTCAAATTCTTGACCGCAGCAAGGATCTGGTGAAATCGGGCGGCGAATGGATCAGTTCCGTGGACTTGGAAAATGCGCTGATGGGGCATCCGGGCGTACGGGAGGCGGCGGTGATTGGCGTTCCGCATCCAAAGTGGCAGGAGAGGCCGCTGGCGGTCGTCGTGTTGAAAGAGGGTGTATTGGTGCAACCGGAAGAATTGCGCAAGTTTCTGGCGCAAAAATTTGCGAAGTGGCAGTTGCCGGACGCGTTTGTGTTTGTCACGGAAATACCGCGAACATCGGTGGGGAAATTTCTTAAAACGAAATTGCGTGAGCAATATGCCAATTGGAACTGGGATTCATAACAGGCTAAACGCGTTCATTCATGTGGCACTCTTTTCCAGTGAAGATTCAGGTGCGGTAGCTCGCGTTGATGCGCACGTATTCTGCGGTGAAATCGCAAGTCCAGAGGCGGGCGACACCGCGTCCAGTATGCAGATCCACGACGACTGGCACATACTTCGCTAACATTTTGCGATGTGTTACACGTTCACTGAAAGCATGCTCGCGGCCTCGTTGACAAACTCGGATGCCTGCCAGTTCTATTGCAACTTTGTCCGGGTCGAATGGAACTCCGGCGCGTCCTGAGGCGGCTAGAATGCGGCCCCAATTGGGATCAGCGCCGGCGAAGGCGGTTTTTACGAGAGGTGAATTCGCGATGGCTCGGGCGATTTTATCTGCGGCACGGTCTGAGGACGCTCCGCGGACTTCGATTTCGATCACGCGTTGAGCGCCTTCGCCGTCGGAAACAATGGCGAGCGCAAGAGATTTGCAGACGTCTTCGAGAGCTGCCAGGAACTTCCGGTAATCTCGATTCTCACTTGTAATTTTTCTTGCCCGACTTTCACCATTAGCGAGCAGGATGACGGTGTCGTTCGTGGAAGTGTCTCCATCCACGGTGATCGCGTTAAACGTGCGGGCCGTGACCGAGCTGAGCGCTCGGGAAAGCAGCGAGGGCGAAATGTCGGCGTCAGTCGCGAGGAATCCAAGCATGGTGGCCATGTTTGGAGCGATCATTCCGGAACCTTTCGCGCATCCCAGTAAGCGAACCTGTTTTGCGCCGATGCGGAATTGCGCGGCCGCCCATTTCGGGCGAGTGTCGGTGGTCATGATGGCGCGCTTGAACTGATCGAAGGCGGCTGGCTCGGAACTGCGGAAGTGCACGAGCGCCGGTGCCGCGCTAAGGATTTTCTCCACGCGTAGCGGGACGCCGATGACGCCTGTGGAACACACCAGCACTTGGTGCGGCTCGCATCCGAGCAAAGCCGAAAGTGTTGCCGCTGTCTTGCGAGAAGCAGCGAGTCCGGACTGGCCGGTACAGCAATTCGCATTTCCGGAATTGACGATTACTCCGCGGATCTTATGACGAGATTTTTTGAGGTGTTCACGCGAGAGACGTACCGGGGCGGCTTGCACATGATTTGTAGTGAACACGGCTGCGACCGTGGCTGTGACATCACTGGTAAGGAGGGCGAGATCGAGGTCTTTCTTCTTAAGTCCGCAAGCGGTGGCGGCGAAAGTGAACCCACGCGGCAAATCCGCCATCGAAAGACGTGACTTCATGCGGGAGACAGGGGAGTAGCGGGTTCGCCTAGAACGGGCAGCAGGACGCGTTCAGGAAAAAGCGTGACGGCTACAGCTACAAGTTTGCACGATTTGCGTTTGGAACAAGTGCAGCAATCGCGCTCAAACTTCTCTGTCATTAGATCTCTGGAAGAAGCGATAAATCCTTGGCGCTCGAAAAATTCGGGCGCGTGTGTGACTGCGAAAACCCGCGCGATATTCCTCTTGCGTGCTTCTTGAAGAGCAAATGCAAGTAACTTAGCACCGATCCCGCATCCGATAATTTCGGGGTCAACGGCGACCGAGCGAATCTCGGCGAGGTCAGCGTTATATTTCTCGAGAGACAAACAGCCGACGATTCGATTGGAATTCAACTGCACGAGGAAGTGACCGATGTTACGGCGTATCTCGTCCTCAGTACGGGACAGTAGCAAGCCCTGGTCTGCGTAATGGGCGATCAGCCCATGAATAGCCGGGGCGTCAGATATTTTTGCGCGTCGCGCTCTCATGAATTGCTCTCCAGCTCGGCGAGGCGACGCTTGAATTCGTGCAGTGCTGATTGAACCGCGCCGGGAGCTGTTCCGCCAGGCAGCGAACGGCGAGCCAGGGCCGACTCCAAGGTCAACGCCGTAGCTAGATTTCCGTCGAATACCGGAGAGAATTCTTTCAAACGTTGAATGGGCATTTCGCGGATTGATTTTCCTTCCTGCTCGGCGGCACGCAAAACTTTACCAACGATTTCGTGCGCTTCACGAAAGGGAACTCCAAAGGTGACCAGATAATCTGCGAGCTCCGTAGCGACTAAGGCCGGGTCCTGCGCCGCCGCTCGTAAACGATCTTCGCGGAATTTGGAGGCTGCCAGCGTGGCGGCGGCAATATGAACTATGGCGAGTGCTTGGTCGTGGGCCTGAAAAAGGTTTTCTTTGTCTTCCTGCAAATCGCGCTGATAGCTGGAGGGCAAACCTTTCATGGTGACGAACATGGCGATTAGGCTTCCATAAATGCGGCCGGTCTTGCCGCGGATCAATTCCCAAGCATCAGGATTTTTCTTCTGCGGCATCAAGCTGCTGCCGGTGGAAAACTCATCCGGCAACTCTACAAATCCAAACTCAGGCGACGCGAACAGCACGAAATCTTCCGAAAGCCGCGAGAGGTGCATCGCCAAAGTAGAAAGGGCGAAGAGATATTCAAGGGCGAAGTCGCGGTCGCTGACTGCGTCCAGGCTGTTCGCGGAGATGCTGGAAAAGCCCAGATCGTGCGCAAGAGCTTTGCGATCCAGAGGGAAAGCACATCCAGAAAGGGCCCCGGAACCGAGCGGGCAAACATCGGCGCGAACGGCCGCAGCGGCGAGGCGTTCGGCGTCGCGTTGAAACGCTTCGCCATGCGCGAGTAGCCAATGCGAAAGGAGCAGTGGTTGAGCGTGTTGCATATGAGTGGTGCCGGGCATGGGCACTTTCAAATAGCGCTCGGCTTGGTCTGCGATGGAGTGTTCCAGCGACGCAATGGCACGCCGGATTTCGCGCGCAGCGTCTTTTACATACATGCGAAATTCGGTGGCAACCATGTCGTTGCGGCTGCGTCCGGTATGAAGCTTGGCACCGAGGGCGCCAAGCTTTTCAATTAGCGCGGTTTCGACGAAATGATGAACGTCTTCCGCCTTTGAGCTGTCGAGCCATGCTGGATCAGATTTTGAACGTGCCTCGAGAGCATCGAGCGCCCCAGCTATCTGATCACCTTCTTCTTTCGTGAGAATTCCAGCTCGTGCAATGGCTCGCGCCCACGCACGATCGAGCGCGAATTCCTGAGGCAGCAGGCGCCGGTCGAATTTCCAAGAACGCTCAAATTCGTAGAAAGAGGCGTCCGGGCCGCGGTCGAACCGAGCGCCCCACATTTTCCGTTGGCTGGCGGCATCGCTCATCGAGCTTTAGCCTCGTGACGCGCCGCTTGGGCCTTGGTTTGCGGCGCTTCCTGCGGAACTGTGATGGGCAGGGCGAACAAGTTGATAAATCCTTCGGCGTCTTTTGGGTTATAGCCGGTCATAGTGAAACTGGCGAGATTCGTGCGATAGAGCGAATATGGCGACTGGCGAGATGCTACCGAGACGTTGCCTCTGCAGAGTGTGAGCGAAATCGAACCGGTCACACGCCGCTGCGAGCTGACGAAAAATGCGTCGAGCGCTTCGCGCAGTGGGGTAAACCACATACCGTAATAAACCATTTCCGCATAGCGCAGAGAAAGGATCTGCTGGTAGTGGGCGGTTTCGCGGTCGAGCGCCAGAGATTCGAGCTCACGGTGTGCGGTAACGAGCAATGTGCCACCGGGCGTTTCATAGGCCCCCCGCGATTTAATACCGACCAAGCGGTTTTCAACTATGTCCATGCGACCGACGGCGTTGGCTGCAGCGATTTCGTTCAAGAGCGTAAGGAGAGCGGTGGCATCGAGTTTCTTGCCATTCACAGAGACGGGAGTTCCGGCTTCAAATCCGATCTCGACTGTGGTCGGCTTCTCGGGCGCTGCTGCAGGTGAAACTACCCACTGCCACATATTTTCGTCCGGCGCGTTGGCAGGATCTTCCAACACGCCACCTTCATGGCTCAAATGCCAAATGTTGCGGTCGCGGCTATAAATATTCTTGGTTGTTTGTTCGACCGGCACATTGTGCGCGCGGGCATAGGCAATGGCCTCTTCGCGCGATGCTATTTTCCATTCCCGCCACGGTGCAATGATTTGCAGATCAGGAGCGAGCGCTTTGGTGGCCAGCTCGAAGCGAACCTGATCGTTTCCTTTCCCGGTGCAGCCATGTGCGACGGCATCCGCGCCGACCTTTTTTGCAATTTCAACCTGGCGCTTGGCCAGCAAAGGGCGCGCGAAGGAAGTGCCGAGCAGATATTTGTGTTCGTAAACGGCGCCGGCGCGTAGCGTGGGCCAAATATAACTGGTGATGAATTCATCGCGAAGATCTTCGACAAATGCGGAGCTCGCGCCGGTGGCCAGAGCTTTCTTGCGGGCGGCTTCCAAGTCCTCCTGCTGGCCGAGGTCGCCGATCATTGCAATCACTTCGCAAGAATAATTTTCTTTGAGCCACGGAATGATGATGGAGGTGTCCAGACCTCCTGAATACGCGAGCACAACTTTCTTCGGCAATTGGTTCTCCTTCTTAATTAGTTCAAAAGCGTAAGCAGAATTGCTTTCTGCATATGCAGGCGATTTTCCGCCTGGTCAAAAACGATCGAACGCGGAGAGTCGATAATCTCCGCAGTAACTTCGGAACCGCGGTGGGCTGGCAGGCAATGCATGAAGATGGCGTCGGAGGCTGCGTGCGCGAAGAGCGCGTCATTCACCTGATAACCCGAAAAGGCCGCTTCACGCTCCGCGGATTCTTCCTCTTGACCCATGCTGGTCCACACATCTGTATAGATTGCCTGCGCGTCGACGACCGCTTCTTCTGGAGAACCGCAAAGCTCAATTTTTCCCCGGGTTTCGCGAGCCGTTCGTTTGGCCTCTGATACTACGGCGGGCTCCGGATCGTAGCCTGCAGGAGTAGAGATGCGCAGATGCGCTCCAGCTCGTGCAGCGATGCTTATTAGGGAATGGCAGACATTATTGCCATCACCGATGTAGGCAAGCTTTAGTCCTCGAAGTCCGCCAAAACGCTCTTGCAGAGTGAAGAAATCGGAGAGTCCTTGGCAAGGATGGTAACGATCGGAAAGCGCGTTGATAACGGGAATAGAGGCATTTTCAGCCAGGGCATCAATCGATTCCTGGGAGAAGGTACGCGCAACGATACCCTGGACCCAACGTTCGAGATTTTTCGCGACGTCGGGAATGGATTCGCGCTTGCCGAGCTTTGATTCGGTGTGGTCGAGAAAAACCGAAGAGCCACCGAGGCTGGAGATCCCGACTTCGAAAGTGACACGCGTCCGCAGTGACGGCTTTTCGAAAATTAGCGCGAGGAAGCGTCCAGCGAGCGCCCCGCGATAACGGTCGGGATGAGCTTTCACGTCTGCCGCGAGATGGAGGAGCTCGCGTACCTGTGCGGGATTCCATTCCATCCCGGTTAAGAGATCGTTGGAGAATGTTAGAGGAGCAACAGCAGCGTTCATAGTTGCCTCGAAGCAGCCGCAAGACCTGACTGCTGTTGAATTGAAATGTCTGACTCGGGTGCTTTGGTGGATTTGAAAGCCCGCGTTTTCTTTGAGACAGCCGATAAAACGGCCTCAAATTTTTTTAGGAATTCTGTGATGTCCCGTTTGCTGATGATGAAAGGCGGAAGGAGTCGCAAGATGTGGTCGTGCGTGCAGTTGATAATCAAGCCACGGCGCAGCGCTTCTTGAACAATCGGAGCGCCGTCACAGGTTAGGTCGACGCCTACGATTAAGCCTTCCCCACGAACTTCGCGGATGAAATCAAAGCGGGCAGCTAATTTTTCCAAGCCCGCACGCAATTGCACTCCGCGCTCGCGCACCTTTGCCAGCAAATCTTCCTCTTCTACGGTGGTGAGAAATTCAAGAGCGGTGGCGCAGACCAGCGGACCGCCGCCAAAGGTAGTTCCGTGCGCGCCGGGGGCGAAGGCTGAAGCAAATTTCTCGTTCGCGATAATTGCACCGAGAGGAAGTCCAGCCGCAAGCGGCTTGGCGACAACGGCGATGTCCGGCAAGGAATCGAATTTCTGATAGGCGAAATAGCGTCCGGTGCGACCCAAGCCACACTGTATTTCATCGGCGACCAGTGCGGCGTCGTACTGGGTAGCCAAAGCACGTGCGCGATTCCAAAACAGCTCACTCACTGCGAAAATGCCACCTTCGCCTTGGATCGTTTCAACCACAAGAGCGCAGACCGAGCTGTCGAATTTGGATTCGAGATCAGCTAGATCGTTGAAGCGCACGAATTCCACGCCCGGAAGTAGAGGTTCGAAAGGTTGGCGGTATTTCCGCGGGTAAGTAATCGAAAGAGCGCCAAAAGTTCTGCCATGAAAGGAATTTTCTAGAGCAAGAATTCTCATTTTTTTCTGGCCAGATACCCCGCCGCCATTTTGTTTGGCGTTCGCATATGCCCGCGAAAGTTTCAGAGCGCCATCGATCGCTTCCGTACCACTGTTTGTAAAAAAAATCCGATCGAGGCCGGACCAATCGGCAAGCTTCGTAGCAAGCGGGCCCTGATATGCGTTGTGAAAAAGGTTGGAAAGATGAATGGCGCGGCCAGCCTCGCGCCGAATCACACGAACGAGGCCCGGGTGAGCGTGCCCTAGAGCGTTAACGGCAATTCCCCCCAGGAAATCGAGGTACTCTCGCCCCTGCGAATCGTAGAGCCGGCAACAGCGCCCGCGGGTGAAGACGAGCGGCGGACGTTTATATGTGTTCATCAAATGGCGTGCTTCTTGAGCGCGGATTCGGGCCGCGGACGCAGATCTTGTGGGCGGGATTTTCTTTCCAGGCATTTCTAGCGGGCTGCTCCCTGAGCGATTCTCGGAGTGGCATGAATGGTGGGAAGAACGCGGGTACCGAGGCGGCGCGAGCCGTTCGCGGCGGTGAACAAAGAACGCGGAATCGTTCCACCGATGATATGTACTTCGTCAACTCCTCCGGTCAGAGCGCGCTTCGCCGCTTCTAACTTCAGAATCATTCCGCCGGATACTTTGTGCCTGCGAATGAGGTCTTCTATTTCGCTGCTTCGAACAGCGCGAAGAACTTTCTCGCCGTCAAGGACGCCGGCGACATCGGTGAGAAAAATCAAACGGTCGGCCTGAATGAATTCGGCCGCGGCTGCAGCCATATGATCGGCGTTGATGTTATAGAGTTCCCCGTCGGAGCCGAGGCCGAGGCAAGAAGCGACCGGGACAATATTCGCGCGCCAAAGCGATCGCAGAAAATCGACATTTACTTCCGTCAGATAGCCAACGAATCCGAGGCTTCCTTCACACTCGCCAACATGCATGGGCTCGGCCAGAAAGCACGCGCCATCGGACGCGCCGATGCCCACGGCGGTTTGGCCTGCGAGCGAAATAGCTCCGGCGAGACGTTTGTTGAGCAAGCCGGCGAAGACCATTACGGCGGCGTCGCGCGTTTCGCGGTCGGTGACGCGCAGCCCGTTGACGAAATGGCTGCGAATTCCCATGCGCTCCAAGGTGCCGGTGAAGATTTTCCCGCCTCCATGAATCACGAGCAGTTCATTTCCGGCGCGCGCGAGTTCGCCGATCTGCCGCGCGATTTTTTGGACGGTTTCGGGGCTCTCCAGGAGAGCACCCGCAATTTTTATAACCAGTCTCATAGCAACCCCGCAGTTTCTGGATAACCAAACATCTCGTTCATGTTTTGAACCGCCTGGCCGGCGGCGCCTTTTCCCAAATTGTCGAGGCAAGAAACAATGACGAGGCGCTCGCCGGAAGGATCCAATGCAAACCCTATATCGCAGAAATTGGTGTGTGTTACATGTTGAAGCTGGGGCAAACGGCCCGCTGGCAAAACTCGAACCATTGGGCGCTCCGCGTAAAACGAGCGATAAAGTGACTGGATTTCGTCTGCGGTGCGTGGTTGGGCCAGCCAGACGTGCAAGGTGGAAAGAATTCCGCGTTCCACCGGTAACAAGTGCGTGGTGAAAATAAAATCATCGAGCGCGAGGCCGGCATGCTCGGCGATTTCTGGCGTGTGCCGATGAGTGAATACGCCGTAGGCGCGAAAATTTTCATTCACATCAACGAAATGAGTTTCGCGCTTTGGGTTCCTTGCCCGCGCCGCTCACTCCGGATTTGCAATCGCATACCACGCCACGGGAGGCCTTGAGCCATCCAGCTTCTATAAGAGGACGCAAGCCCAGGATTACCGAGGTTGCATAGCAGCCGGGATTCGCGACCAGGCGAGCTTTTGGCAAAGTGTCGGAATAGATCTCGGGCAGGCCATAAACCGCTTCGGAAAGTGTTTCCGAATCAGCAGGCGAGAGTTTGTACCAATGAGCAAAGGTTTGCGGGTTCCGAAAACGCAAGGCGCCACTCAAGTCGACGATGCGCAACTTGGGATTGTTGGCGAGCAGCTCTGGAATGATTTCCAGCGAAGCTTCATGAGGCGTGGAAAGAAAAACCAATTGCGCACCGCTTTTCGCGATGGCTTCGGCGGACAGAGGTGTGCAACGTGCTTCGCCCCAGCCGCGAAGCTGAGGGAATATTTCCGTGAGGCAATGAACATTCGCATGTTCGCCACGAACGAAAAACACAGGCTTTTCGATATGAGGATGGCGCAGGAGCAACCGAGCGAGTTCAAATCCGGCGTATCCTGTCGCGCCCACCACTGCGACTTTTGCCTTGTCGTTCATTGCAGCATTTCCTCGATGCGTTTCTGGACTGCAGCGCATGCCGCCCGGGACGGGGTGACGATCAGCACGGTGTCGTCACCAGCCAGAGTGCCGGCAACTTCCTTCCAGCGCTCGGCGTCGAGGGCGGCGGCAATGGGCTGAGCCCCACCGGGAGGGGTTTTGAGGACGAGCATGTTTTGCGCGGGGCGGATGTCGAGCAAAAATTCCTTCACGGCACGAGCCAGGGCCGCCACTGGTGAATCTTCGGCACCGGCGGCAGCGAGCGGACGGTAGCCGTTGGCGGTTTTCACCAAACGGAGTTCGCGAATGTCGCGCGAAAGAGTAGCTTGAGTCACGCGCACGCCTAAGTGCACTAATTGACGCCGCAGTTCGTCCTGGCTGGCCACCGGTGAGCCTGCGAGCAGCTTCAAAATTTGCCCCTGTCGAAACCTCTTATGCGCGCCCATAGCAACCTTGTGCGTGATTATTCATCATACTGCATAATAATACATCATCGAGCGGCGTATGTCAACACGGAGGCCCGGTAATGCTGGGAGCAGTGTGTCTCTAAAGATACCAACATCTAATGACGGCTCTGGTTCAAGATATTCGAGGGATGAAACGAAAAAAGCTGAAGGCAATTCAGGTCTGCGCGTTACAATCCCACCGCGAAGTTGGCCGGATGAAGATGATCAGCCGGCACGGAATGTTGAACTTTTGTTTTTTGGGGAGGCTAGATGAGGCGTTTGGGTTCGTTGCTGGCGTTGGGCTACTTGTTGACGGGTTCGTGCGGGGCGCAAACACCCAAGATCACAGCGCCTTCAGAAATCGTAATCCATGCGGGGAAAGTGCTGGATGTTCGCACGGGAAACTACCTTGCGGATCAGACTATATGGATCGAAGGCGACCGGATTAAAGCCATCGGTAAGGCTGCGGATATTTCGAGCCAAGTTCCGCCGGGCGCAAAAACGATCGATCTCTCGAACTCGACGGTTCTTCCCGGGTTAATCGACTGCCATACGCATCTCACTTACACGCCTTATATGGCGGGTCCGGCAGGACTGCACATTTCTTATCCGCGGCAGGCGCTGATTGGTGCACACAACGCGCGCGTGACTCTGGAGGCAGGTTTTACGACGGTGCGTAATGTGGGAGCGAATGGGTATTCGGATATTGCTCTGCGCGATTCTATTAAGGCGGGAGAAGTGATTGGCCCGCGGATTCTTGCCTCCGGTCCCGCGCTTAGCATTACGGGAGGCCACGGAGATGAGAATTTTCTTGCACCGCAATTCAATTTTTCGAGCGACGGGGTGGCGGACGGCGTCGATGGTGTAACTGCAAAAGTGCGCGAGAACATCAAGTACGGCGCCGATGTGATCAAGTTTATGGCCACTGGCGGGGTGCTGTCCGAGGGCGATAATCCGGCGCTGGCACAATATAGCCCCGAGGAAATGAAAGCGATTGTGGACACAGCGCACGGACTAGGGCGAAAAGTGGCGGCGCATGCCCACGGTGCATTGGGAATCAAGTACGCGGTGCTCGCAGGCGTGGATTCCATAGAGCACGGCAGCTACATGAATGAAGAAGACATTCAGTTGATGAAGCAGCACGGAACGTATCTGGTTCCTACGCTCTATCTGGGCGATTGGCTCATGGATAATCTCTCGACGATAGGACTGACGCCCAACATGATTGAAAAAGCAAAGATCGTTTTGCCTATCGCGCGCCAGAACATTGCAATAGCTTTCAAGTCAGGCGTGAAGGTAGCTTTCGGCACGGATGCTGCAGTCTATCCTCATGGTCTAAATGCGCGAGAGTTTGCGGTAATGGTTAAACTGGGCCTTTCGCCGTTGCAATCCATTCAAGCCGCGACGGTAAATGCTGCGGACTTACTTGGCTGGTCCGATCGCATCGGCGCCCTGGAGGCCGGAAAGTTTGCGGACATCATTGCGATGGATGGAGATCCTGTCGCGGATGTGCGCGTCTTAGAAAACGTTCGATTCGTGATGAAGGGCGGTGAAGTGATTAAACAATAGGACTAGATGGCATAGTACTCACAGAAAACATTCCTTTTTCAAGTGTTTCATTTCGAGATTTCGCCGGCAAGAATCTTGCGACAGAAATTGACTCGAGCCTTGAAAAATAGCGAGAAGCATTCCAGCTAGTCGCAAGGAAATGCGCAATAAGAAGAATCCCTTTTCCTCGTGGTCTATACCTTCGCTGCGCTCCCGCTGAGTACGTGGCAGTTGCCTCCTAAGAGTGCTGGCCAGCGGATTGCAAGTATAGAAACAGCGCAGCATGTGTGCAAAGGCCGTTTTGATCGAGGAGAAATCGTGAGAGCTCTTAAAAAGGCGCACTGGGTACTACCATTGGTACTAGTCGTTTTTTCCTCGGCGCACGCGGGAAGCGTTCCAGCGACCGTATATTTTAACGGTGGCTACGCCTTTGCGAACGACGGCTACGGAATTCCGCCTTATCAGGGAACCCTGAATGGAAAAAGCGCCCTTTTCTATTGTGTGGATTTCAACCACGAAATTTATGGAAATACGAGTTGGAATGCCCATATAACGAACCTGAATTCTCCGAACGCGGCGTTCTCGTCGACCCGCTTGGACAACAAGCAAACCTACTTGGAAATGGCTTGGCTCATAACACAGATGGAATCGACCACTAGCCAAAACGAACAAGCGCAATTACAGTGGGCCATCTGGTCCTTTTCCGGTGGACACAGTCCGTATTTGAACAACAACGCGATGGTCGCCGACGCTTTTGCGGCGGTACAAGACGGATTCCGCGGAAACGGTTGGGAAATCCTCACGCCCATCGGGAGTTACGGACAGGAGTTCTTGGTAGACCCGCCGGCGGCTACTCCCGAACCATCCAGCATGTTGTTATTTGGGACTGTTTTGTTGGGGTTGTCTTTTGTGATGCGTAAGAAATGGCCGGCTCCTGTTGCGGAGTCCAACTTACCGCCGACCGTATAAACCTATTGACAGCTTAGTTGTGTGGTGTCCTCGCTATAAGGAACGGTTTTTCCTCACGTCCTTTCCGCTCGATTCTTCGGCTTTGAGTGCAGCCTGTTTAAATCACTGCTTGTTCGAATCTTCGACATGCTGAGGTATTTGAGGCAACGACAAATCCTTGGCCGAGTATCTGCGTGGCAGAGCGGTTGCGCCAATGACCTATGTCGCTCGTTACTGTCGGAGTACAGGGAAGAATTCGAAGCGCGAGGGATTGGATCAAATGGTAGGCCCGTGCGGGCTCGAACCGCAGACCTCCACCGTGTCAAGGTGGCGCTCTAGCCAACTGAGCTACGGGCCTACTGACTTATACCGATATTCTAGCACAGCGAACCGGGCCGTCCATGCTCACTGCTCGATGAGTGGTTTTTTGACTGAGAAACCCATGAGCAGTAGGGATCGCTGCGAGAACGGCAAATACAGAAGCGCGGCAGTTGTGGCTAAGGCCAAGCCGAACCCTATGCGGTGAATAATTAAGAACGGAGCAAGAGCCCAGAGTTCATCGAGGGGAAGTAAAAACGGAAACAGTTTTTTGAATTTGGTGTTCAGCCCGTGATATTGGAACGCAGTTGCCGCAAGCAGATAAAGTCGAATCGGTATGCCGGTAGCCGCGGTAGCAACCAGCATAACTAAGATCGGCAGAGATGGAATTTGTGGATGCAAGAGGATGGACTCTAGTTGAGAGATTCGTGTCAGCGCAACAACGTAGAAGGTGAGATACATTATTTGGATCAGCGAAAACAAAATCAGCACTGGCCTTTTCGAGACAAAAGGCAGTTCCCGAGCGTCACTCAATATTGACGACCGGGACTCCCGCGACGCAGTTCCGTCTGATTGATTTGAACCTTCGATGTCGGCAGCTGTCGAATTATGCGCAATTCGTGGGCTCAAGTTCGGCATGATTTCAACCGGAGCAATAAAACGGTAGCCGCGGCGAGGCAAGGTTTGTATGAAGCGAGGATTCGCCGCCGAATCGCCTAGAGCGCTCCGCAACTGATTTATCGCAGTATTCAAGCCGTGATCAAAATCTACAAAAGTGTCCGACGACCAAAGACGATTGCGTAGCTCCTCTCTCGTGACAAGGTCTCTAGGGCGTTCCAAGAGCATTAACAATATTTGAAGCGCTTGCTCTCGAAGCCGAGGCTGTGCTTTTCCATCCCTATACAGCTCTCCGCTGGCAGTGTCGAACTCAAACACGCCGAAACGAAGTCTTTGTGTCTCGCGTTTAGGGTCACTCAAAGCAATCACTCAACGGTCTCATTCTAAATGGAGAGCGCCCATTAACCACCTGATTTTGCGGGCCTTACGAAATGACCCTGCGGTGATGCCAATTGAGATCCAGATCATTGAATCAAGAGCAGACAGCGAAGCATAGTGGCGCTCGTGCCAGTCGTACTCAAAGGAAATAACATGAAGAGAACTAAAATAGCTGTCGAACCTGGACTCGGTCGCGAAAAACCTCCAGAGAACCAAATCACTGCGGGAACAGAAAACGATATGAAGAACTTTGTTAACCCGACACGTATTCAGGGAAGCGTGACATCAGGATTGGAACGCAAAGCACTGCTGTGGACGGCCTACCGCATGCCTCGGTGGGTGACTTCTGACCAATTAACTCTTCTTGGATTCGCTGCTATGTTTCTGGCGGGTTGCAGTTATTTGTTAGCGCGCTGGCATCCTATCGGATTGATGTTAGCTGCGGTGTGCCTAGCGGTGAACTGGTTTGGAGATAGTCTTGATGGAACTTTGGCGCGAGTAAGAAACCGTGAGCGCCCTCGCTACGGTTTTTACGTTGACCATATGGTCGACTCGTTTGGAGCATTATTTTTGATGACGGGTCTCGCACTCTCAGGTTATGTCGATTGGAGGATTGCCATGGGTATGCTCATCGCTTTCCTACTTCTTTCGATTGAGACTTACTTAGCATCTTATACGCTGGGAATTTTCCGGCTTTCTTTCGCGAAGTTCGGGCCAACAGAAATCCGAATTCTGCTGGCACTTGGTAACTTCGTCTTGTGGTTTCGTCCAAATATGAGAGCGCCCGGGGTGCCCTGGAGACTCCTCGATTTCGCCGGGGTAATTGCGATAACCGTTATGGGCCTAATGGTTGTGGCCGCAACGGTGCGGCACACAGCAGAACTCTATCGTCAGGAGACTCTGCGATAGGTTGCGCTGCCAAGACAAATTTTTATCTCAGAGCTTTCTTGAGGAAAGCAACCGTGCGGGCCCAAGCATCCGCGGCGTCTTCGGGCCGATAGCCGGTCTGGTTGTTTGGGTTTTCGAAGGCGTGACCTGCATCGTCATAGATCTTGATGTCCACGTAACGGCCTATGCCTTTCATACTTTTCTCGAAAGCCTTGACGTCTGCTGGAGTTATGCCGTGATCTTGTGCGCCAAAATTCCCGAGAATCGGCGCAGCAATTTGTTGGAGATCGTTGGGATCCGTGGGTAGCGCCCCGTAATTAACTACGCACGCTGCCAAATGCGGCTGATGAATCGCAAGTTGCAAGGAATAACCGCCGCCCATGCACCATCCGACTGAAGCGATGCGTCCGTTGACATCTTTTCTCGCGGTAAGGTAATCGTATGCGGCCTGCATGTCGCGAACGGCACGGTCCAGAGGCAGTCCGCGCATCAATTCATGCGCTTCATTTGGGTCAGTCGCCGTTTTTCCCCGATAAAGATCTACAGCCAAAGCTACGTAGCCTTGGTCCGCAATTTTTTGCGTCTGCTCCTTAACCCAATCGTTCAATCCCCACCATTCGTGGATAACAATGACGGCAGGGTAGCGGCCAGGTTTTTCCGGGACGGCCAGAAAACCGTCGATGGTATCCTTGCCGCTCGGAAACTTGACCATTTCCGTTTTAGGGCTGTCCGCGCGCACGGCGAGAATTCCGATAAGCAAGCCAATGAGAAGACCAGCCGAGCTCATGCGGTGCATCTGCTTCATGAATGATTCCTCCACGTGCCCCGCAATCATTATATATGTTTACCCTGTTACAGATGCCGGGGAATCGCGGCTCTTAGAGACGCAAAACTAGAAGTTACTTGTGTCATTTGTGAGCGGAGGGCTATTTCGAGGAAAATTACCGTGCATTGACGCGCCTCGGGGACTTTGCTATGTTCGCGTATGATTTTTTCCGGAGGGTGCCAGTGAAGCGTCGCACGGTCCGCACCTCAGCGAATGCGCAGGCTAGCCACAAGTTATTGAAAAAGAAGGCGATGAAGGCATCCAAGAAGAAGATTGTAGTCCCGCCGGACCCCGATGCGCCAGCCAAGCAAGCTCAATTGAAGTTCTACGAGGAGGGCTTGAAGCACTTTCAGCAGCAAAAGTTCCAGCGCGCCAAACAGTCTCTTGAGCGCGTTCTGGAGGGACCCAGCAAGGAATTGGGTGACCGGGCTCAGGTTCATATGCGAATCTGCGAACAGCGAATCACCCGTCCGCCGATTCCGCCCCTCAAGTCTGCCGAAGAGCATTATACCCAGGGTGTCGCGCTGATGAATCTTGGGCGTTGGGACGAGGCGCGCGAGCATCTCGATCGCGCGCGGAAGGCTGCACCCAAGGCAGATCATATTGTTTACGCCATGGCCGCTTTGGATTGTCTGACCGGCGAGGCAGAATCCGCCATGCAAAATCTGAAGGTCGCGATCCAATTGCGCCCGGAGAATCGCTACCACGCTCGCAACGACGAAGATTTTTCTTTCTTGCAGGAAGACCCGCGCTTCACCGAACTGCTTTACCCGGAAAGAGACGGATCCGCAAACTAGTCTTTTGGCACCAGTGAAAATTCAGTGAACCAGCCTGTTCGGCCCGTCCGCGTTGTTGCTCTAGGTGGAGGCACCGGCCTTTCCATGGTGCTTCGTGGGCTGAAAGAATTTGTGGCCTCATCGAAAAAGGAAAAAGTTGGCCGGCCAATCTCGGATCTCGCGGCTATTGTGACCGTAACCGATGATGGCGGCAGCTCTGGGCGACTACGCCAAGAGTACCGTGTGCTTCCGCCTGGTGACATTCGCAACTGCATGGTTGCTCTGTCGAAAGACGAACATCTTCTCGGAAAATTATTTCAGTATCGCTTTCCTGCAGGACGTGGATTGGCCGGGCACAGTTTCGGCAACCTTTTTCTTACGGCACTGACAAACGTCACCGGAGATTTTCCAGAAGCCGTAAGAGTCTCTGCGCAGGTGTTGGCTATTCGCGGGCGAATTTTTCCTTCGACCGCCCAAAATGTGACGTTGGAAGCGGAACTACAAGACGGAAAAATCGTTCACGGTGAAACGAATATCTCCCGCTCGCGGAAACCCATTCGTAAAGTTCGATTGGTGCCTCGGCGAGTGCGGGCGCTCCCCGAGGCTTTAGAAGCGATAGGCTCCGCGGATTTGATTCTTGTCGGACCGGGCTCTCTCTACACCAGCATTATTCCGAACCTTTTGATTGAAAAAGTTGTCCAAGCCATTAAACGCTCGCGCGCCACGTGCGTATACATTGCCAATCTAATGACGCAGCCCGGAGAGACGCAGCACTACTCGGTCGCCGACCATGTCCGCGCAATTTACGACCACGCGGGCAAAGATATTTTCGATTTTGTGATAATCAACCGCTCGCGTGTTCCCTTAGGGTTGTTACGGCGCTATCGTGCGCAGAGTGCCGAACCTGTGGATCCGTCATTCGATGAATTGGATCTCATGAGGCTTCGATACGTTACCGGAGATCTATTACATCACCGTGGCGTTGTGCGGCACGACCAAAGTCGGCTGGCGCGGCTTTTGCTCGAACAGTTTGTGAAGCGCCGACTGCGGCATTAAAGGTTTGTGGCCTGCGCGGCAGCCGAAATCAAAAATGCTTTTCTTGCGCGGATTTGTCCGTGTTCGTATACTGGCCGCCGCTGTTTGAGGCGCTGCAGGAGCCTGCAATATCGCGAGGGAAGCCAACGCCACTCGTAAATTAAATTCATAGCGGTTGAGCAATTCTGGAGGTTGTCATGTCAGCGGTTTCGCAGGAAGAACTGAACGTCTATAAGTCCGCCGAGGCCCGCTTTGAAATTGCAGCACAAAAATTAGGGCTGGAAGACGGGCTTTATCGTTACCTGAAGTATCCCAGTAAAGAAATCACGGTGTACATTCCGGTGCCCCTTGACACCGGCCGACTGGAAGTTTTCATCGGCTATCGAGTTTTGCACTCGACGATTCGCGGACCGGGCAAGGGTGGCATAAGGTTCGCACCTGACGTTTCTCTCGATGAAGTTCGCGCACTAGCCGCATGGATGACCTGGAAATGCGCAGTAGTGAATATTCCTTTCGGCGGCGCAAAGGGCGGAGTTATTTGCGATCCCGGCAAGCTTTCAAAGACCGAGCTTGAGCGCATCACGCGGCGTTACACGGCCGAACTGAGCGAATGGTTTGGGCCCGAGCGCGACGTTCCAGCACCAGATATCGGCACAAATGAACAGACTATGGCGTGGGTGATGGACACGTACGCCATGCATGTGCGCCAGGCAACTACGGCCGTTGTCACCGGCAAGCCACTGGAATTGGGTGGCTCGCAAGGACGCAAAGAAGCGACTGGGCGGGGGTTAATGATCTGTTGCAACAACGCGCTCGCAAAACTGAAAATGAAACGCGAAGGCTGCCGGGTGATCATTCAAGGCTTCGGAAACGTGGGCTCACAAGCTGCAATGTTAATGCACGAAGCTGGTTACAAAATTATCGGTATTGCCGACATTCACGGCGGGCTCTACAACGAAAACGGATTCGATGTTCCGAAGGTAATTGACTGGGTTTACGGCCAGCGCAAACCTCTGCCTGAATTTCCGGGCGGGGGAGCCAAAATGACGGCGCAGGAAGTTTTGTTCAATCCCTGCGATATTTTGGTGCCGGCCGCTACTGAAAATCAGATCACGACGCAAAATGCCGGTCGCGTAGATTGCAAGATTCTTTGCGAAGGGGCGAATGGACCCACGACGTCGCACGCGGACTCAATCATCGAGAGCAAGGGGATTTTTATCGTTCCGGACATTCTTGGAAACGCAGGCGGGGTTACCGTCAGTTATTTCGAATGGGTGCAGGATCGCCAGGGGTTTTTCTGGCGTGAAAATGAGGTAAACGAACGCCTTCAAGATGTGATGGACCACAGTTTCGAGCAAGTGGTACGCTTCGCCGAAACACACAAGGTAAATAATCGAATCGCTGCCTATATTGTGGCGATCGACCGTGTGGCCCGCGCGCTGAGGCTTCGCGGAATTTACGCTTGAGGATTATCGGGCAATCTTTAGTGTGGAGGCAGCGATGTATCCTGATTCCATTTCGCCAGGCGCTTTAAAGACGGAAGATGAACACCGTCGAGATATTTGTGCTGTGGGTCGCTGGATTCACGATCGCGGTTATGTAGCCTCCACAGATGGAAATATTTCACTTCGCCTCGACCCTCATCATGTGCTGACGTCCCCCACAGGAATTTGCAAGGGCATGATGACGCCTGACGATCTGGTGGTGACTGATCTCGAAGGCAAAAAGGTCAATGGCCGGCGCAACCCTTCGTCCGAGTTGGGCATGCATCTTTTGGTTTATCGGCGACGTCCGGATATAAATGCTGTGTGTCACGCGCACCCTCCCGTAGCGACCGGATACGCCGCTGCGGGCATTCCTCTAAACAAAGCGTTGTTGTGCGAATTGGTGCTTTCGCTGGGATGCGTGCCGGTAGCTCGCTACGGCACTCCGGGAACGTCAGAGTTGATTGAAGCGATCGAGCCATTGGTGGAGGGCTACGATGCAATTCTGATGGCAAACCACGGAGTAGTGACCTACGGGCCGGATCTGTTGAAGGCTTTTTTCCGGATGGAAACTACCGAGCATTTCGCGCGCGTCGCATTGGTAACGCAGATGTTGGGCAAACAGGTGCTTTTGTCAGGATGCGACGTGGAAAAATTATTTGCTGCGCGGGCCCGTTACGGTTTGCAGACAGCTTCCAATTTGGGTCCGGAGTCACCGGTTACTTCCGAAACTGTGGAAACAGAACGCATTAACTTGACGCGACGAGAACTGGAATCATTGGTGGATGAAGCGGTGAGGCAGGATCGTTCGCGCCGGTAGTCAGCTTTTTCTCCGGGTCCTTCAAGTGTTTCAAATCTAAAAGAAGGCGGGCAGAAGCCAGTCCGGCGTCTGCCCGCTCACGGATGTTCGCTTTTTTTTATTGAGCAACCTCCACGTACTTCATCTTTCCGCCGAAGTGGATTTCCTTGATTTGATTTCCATCAACGACGACCGTGGTGAATTTTGATTTGGTACTTTCATCTTTCCATTGGATGGGAACTTCCGCTACCACTTTCCCACCTCTTGAAAATTTGGCGTGCGTGTCATCAGCAGTCACGGAATAGTCTCCAGCCTTAAGGTCAGAACCGCCCAACGTGGCCGGCTTCAGCAGTTTTACATCCGACTTAACGATTGGGGTGACCGTCGATTTGGCATCTTTCGCTGGGGTTG
Source organism: uncultured Acidobacteriota bacterium (assembly GCA_963838475.1). Lineage (GTDB taxonomy): Bacteria > Acidobacteriota > Terriglobia > Acidiferrales > UBA7541 > Palsa-295. The sequence continues at coordinate 145,743 of CAWIRJ010000001.1, read as the reverse complement.
TGTGAGTTGCGATTGACAACACGAGCGCTAGAGCCGCAAGCACGGTTAGCACACAATTCATTTTGCGACGCGACATTTTAGTTCCTCCTTAAATCTGACTTTGAAGCTCACTCGCCCCTTGCACGCACTTAGACGTAGCAGTAATCGCGTCGAAAGCAATAGCGACAATAAATTCACAATTATTTTTGTTTGTGTTTTCTAATCCCGATGTCGCGCGAAAACGAACAGTGTTCATCCCCATATCGAACAATTCTGCGCGAATATTTCGTGGAAAAGAGGTTCTTATGAATATACGTATGAGATGAGATTACGCCACTGTTTCAGTCTGAGATTTATCTGGAGAGACGAATTCGCCGGGACGCAATATGGCCGCGAACAAAGCACGCGCGCCGCAGGGCGCCGATACTGATAGATGTACGAGCGAGTACGGCGATTAGTTCCCCAAAACCCAGACGAATGACGTTTAGCTTCATCACAAATGCCGTCTTTTCTCCCCGGGTCAGAAATGGAGTTGCGTTGACACGCTAACGAGGCTAATCAATAATCGCTCGATATGATTGGATCGCTGCGCGGAAAGCTGATTGAAAAGCGCCCCAATATAGTGCTGATCGATGTAGCAGGAGTGGGCTACGAAGTGATTATTCCCCTTTCCACATTTTCCAGCTTGGGCGCTCTTCACAGCGAATCGACACTGCTTATTCACACCCACGTGCGAGAAGACCAGCTAGCGCTTTACGGTTTTTCTACCGCTCGTGAAAAACAATGCTTCGAACTTTTGATTTCCGCGTCTGGAGTAGGGCCATCGCTCGCCTTGAAAATTCTCTCAGGCATGAGTCTCGAAGAACTGATTCCTGCTGTGCGCAAAGGCGACTTAGCTCAACTGGTTCGTATTCCTGGCGTAGGACGCAAAACGGCGGAACGTATTGTTGTGGAATTGCGGGATAAACTGGCAGTCGTGAATGTACCGCAAGCCGGAAAGCCCGCAACGCGGTCGCAACTGGAATCAGATGTTGCCTCGGCGCTGGTGAACCTTGGATATGACACGCGGTCAGTGGAGAGCGCCATCGAAAAGGCCGGAATAAAGTCCACTAGTGATTTTGAAGAAGTTTTGCGCGCTGCGCTTCAAATCCTGGGTGGTGCATCAATGAAAAAGGCTGCTCGTGTTGGCCGAGAGGAATGATTGAAATTTCTCGTGTAAGAGCGCACGCTTCATGGTTAACAACTACGAGGATCTTTGGCAGACAAGATAACGGACGGGCGAAACCGCATTATTTCGGGGAAAGCGCTGGATGAAGACGCGCGTATTGAGGCCAGCGTCCGCCCCAAGCGCATGGAAGATTTTATTGGGCAGTCGCGAGTAAAGGAAAATTTGAAGATTGCCGTAGACGCGGCGAGAAATCGCGGAGAGGCGCTCGATCACGTTTTGCTTTACGGTCCTCCAGGATTGGGGAAAACGACGCTAGCTCAGATTCTCGCCAATGAAATGGGTTCGGCCATCAAGATTACGTCCGGCCCGCTGCTGGAGAAAAAAGGCGATGTGACAGCCGTGCTTACTTCGCTTGATCCTCGCGATTTTTTCTTCCTGGACGAGATTCACAGGCTGCAGCCAGCGCTCGAGGAAATACTGTACCCTGCAATGGAAGACTTTCGCGTGGATCTGATCATCGGACAAGGACCTGGCGCGCGGGTACATCCTTATCAGTTGAATAAGTTCTCGTTAATTGGCGCAACTACCCGCGCTGGCTTAATCATGGCGCCGTTGCGTTCGCGTTTCGGGATTGTGCATCGCCTTGAATTTTATTCTCCTGAGGATATTCTGCAGATCGTTCAGCGCTCGGCGAAAATTCTGGGTATCAAAATGGACGAAGAAGGAGCGCGCGAAATTGCGCGGCGCAGCCGCGGCACGCCGCGTGTGGCAAACCGCTTGCTGCGAAGAGTTCGTGATTTCGCCGAAGTGCGCGCGAAAGGACACATCAACGACGCGGTGGCCCGCGACGCGCTTGCTATGCTTGGAATAGACGAGCACGGACTCGATGAAGTGGATCGCAATTTAATGTTGACGATCATTCAGAAATATTCGGGTGGCCCGGTTGGGTTGAATACAATCGCGGCTTCGCTGAGCGAAGAAGAAGATGCCATCGAGGAAATTTACGAACCTTACTTGATGCAATTAGGACTGTTGGACCGCACGCAACGAGGCCGTGTGGCTACCGCTCTTGCTTATAAACATTTCGGTCTAGAAGAACCTCGCCGCCAGCCTGGACTGTTCAGCTAAACACAAACTCTCTGTTTCGTGGGTTCACGGCTTATGATTAGTCGCGACTATGGCCACGGTTTATCTATCACTCGGTTCGAATAAAGGCGCCCGGGCGCAATACATCGCTCGCGCTGTTGTGGCTCTCGCCGAGCATGGCGTGAACGTTATTCAGAAGTCGTCTCTGTATGAGACCGAACCTATTCGAAACAAGTTCAAAGAGATGGTTCTTAAACTGTGTAATAGAAGCAGAGACAAAGCTTCTCCCCCCGCAACTAATGCACACGCTGTTGGACATCGAGCGTTCATTAGGGCGTCGGAGGCGGGTGTTGCGAGGGCCGCGCTTCATCGATATGGATATTCTGTTGTATGACGACCGGGTGGTGAACACCGATCATCTCAAGGTTCCTCACCCGCGCATGGCGGAAAGGCGATTCGTGCTTGTGCCGTTTGCCGAGATCGCTCCAGAAACTCGGCATCCCGTTTACAACAAGACGGTGACGGAATTACTTGCAGAGACCCCGGATCGGAGTGAGGTTAAGCCGTACCGGGACGAATCGAAGCAATAAAAAGCTATTTCAGCGGTAGGCGCGCGCTATCCGAGATGCTGGCGGTCGTGCAATTCTTTCTCTCGCTTCTTTCGATCTTCCTCTTCCTGTTTCTCAAATTCTACCAGTTCTTCCTCCGACATTTGATAATCCTCGCGTGATGCGAACATGGTGCCCCTGCGGCTATCTCTCGAATTATGGTTCTTACGCCGGCGTTTCTTGACAGAAGAAAAGTCTCCCATGCTGCGAATAGGTTCAGCCAGCGCTCCTGAGTCGACCAGAAGTTCGCTCACTTTTTCCAGGAAATCGTGAAGGTGATAGGGCTTCAGCGAGTAGGGAAGGCCTTCCTGCTCAAGGACGGGCTGGGCATGCTTTGCAGCGAGCAGCGGTACCAGAAAAAGCACACGGATGCGCTTTGGAGGAGTCTGATTTTCGGCTTGAGGAGCGGGATTTGATTCTGTCTGCGCCAGTTCCTTCAATATGGAGAAAAGCTGGCCGCGCACGTCGGTGAGTGCGATATTCACGATAACCAGATTCCATTGGCCGCTAGCCAACTCCGCCATCGCATGCGAGGCGAGAGGGGCAACACGGACACGCCAGCCCTCGGAGTCCAGCACGTTCTTGAGCGCTCGTTGGCTTACTACGTCGTCATCAATTATAAGAATTCCGACTTCCGACATGGCGCACTCCGGGAGTTCAATTCAGTATAGCGGAGGGGATTCCCCGGCGAATTCGCCCTGGATGACACGTTTCCATGGCAGGCCTTGGCTCTACGTACAGGCGAAAGTAAAGCGAAAAATAGTCCTTGACATAGCGAACAAAAGGCGAATAGAGTAGAGATCGTGACGGCGAGGCTTCAATGGCCACTTCTCCCATTTTCCGATCTACTCCAGCGACGCTCCGGCGTCGAAGGCGAGGTCCGGAACAGACCAGTCTCACCCTTTTCCCCACAGCCGCTCGCCACGGCACCTGTGAGCAACCGAGTGACGCTTCCGCGCCCCCGGAGCCGGTTCCGACAGAGTCGGAATCACCGCTCCGAACGAAGCCCACTACGGAACTGGTTGGCATTGCACGCCTCGCCGCTTCCTCCTTACGCGCTGAAGCTAAGCGCGGAACGGAATATTTCCTTCTTCCCGTCAAATCCATCCTGAATCACTGCGATTCGGAGAATGTGCCGTTTCGCTGGACCGTAAATCCTTATCGCGGCTGCGAATTCGGCTGCAAGTACTGCTACGCGCGCTACACCCACGAATACATGGATATTGATGGCGGTGAATTCGAGACGAAGATTTACGTAAAAAAGGACGCCGGTGCCCTGGTGGATCGTGATCTCTCCACGGAGAAGATTTGGGGAGAGCATATCGCAATTGGGACGGCTACGGATCCCTATCAACCCGCGGAGCGGGAGTTCGAAGGCACGCGCGCCATACTCGAAAAGATGCTGCAACGCGAAGGGCTGAGTCTTTCGATTACGACCAAATCAGATCAGGTAGTTCGCGACATTGATTTGATCCGGCGTATCGCGGAACGCTCTTCCATTACGGTAAATCTGAGCATAACTACTTTACGTGTGCGCCTCGCACGCATGCTGGAACCGCGTGCTCCGCGACCGGATCTTCGCCTGCAGGCTGTTCGCAAGCTCCGCGAGGCTGGAATTTCGGCGGGTGTCTTGGCCATGCCCATTCTGCCCGGTATAACGGATTCTGAAGAAGACCTCGACGCTCTCGCGCGCGGTGCGCGAGACGCAGGCGCGCAATGGATTGCAGGACGCGTGTTATTTCTTATGCCCGCCTCGTTGAAGCAGTTCATGCCTTTTCTCGATAGGAGGTTTCCAAAGCTATCCAAGCAATATCGCGAATGGTACGGTCGATATGAAAACATCCCCGAATCTTACCGGAAGGAAATCGCCGCACGCGTAGAAAAAGTGCGCCGAAAATATGAGCTCGGTGTGCGCACACGCGTGGATACATCGAGGACTTGGAAATCGCCGCAAATGCGGCTCGTCTGGCAAGGAGGCACGCATTGACCCAAATGAGACCCAGAAGACCAACCCGCAGTCTAAGCAAGCTTGAGCAACCTGATGTTCTTATTTTGCTTGCTGATCCCAAACCTGCGCGAGGCGTTAAGCTAAAGCACGTATCCGCGTTCACCATGCTTTTCTCGGTGCTGTGTCTGAGTGCTTTCTTAATCGGAAGAGTCGACGCGGTACCGGCGGGAAAGGCGCAGCAGGAGGAAAAAGTTAGACGCCGGCAACCTGTGGAGTCTGAAATTTCTCAAGCGCAGCAATATGTTGCAGAATCATCTCAATTACGTACTCGTCTCCGAATTTCGAGTTAATCATTGCGTTGTAGAGCGCTCGGCAGGGCCACTCTGCGCCGAAATAGTGGCGAATGAACGAAGCGCGTTCGGCGTCCACTTCGGAGACCAGTTGAGCGGCCTCTTTCTCGGTCTTTCCAAGGGTTCTGATGCGGCGAATTTTTTCGTCTCGGGGCGCATAAATGAAAACGTGAAAGGCGTCCGGATGTGCACGCAAAATATAGGGTGCGCCGCGACCGACGATGACGCAGTTTCCGCGGGACGCGACATCTTCGATCACCCGTTGCAACATCCCGACCATCTGATCCGCGTCGAATCTGGATGAAACATCCTCTAACGGAAGCGCCCTCTCGTAACTTCCTCGGGCGAAAACCCTAAACAGGCGGTAAAGCAAAGGGTCCACGCGCTCATCGCAAAGCCTTGCGGCCTTATGGTCTACCTTCGCGAGACGCGCGATTTCGGCGGTAAGTTCTTCATCCCACAATTTCCAGCCTAAATGTTCAGCGAGCCGGCGGGCAATCAGCGAGCCGCCGCTGCCGTATTCGCGTTCGACGGTGATAGTTCGGACGTGCAGAGTGCCCTCCGGAGCGCCTAGTGTACTGCGATTGGGCCCCCAGGCTTAACTTTCTTCATCAGGAACACGAAGGGAATCATGACCAGCACTGCGACGGCGAGTAGCCAGAAGTTATCAATATAAGCGAGCATAGTCGCTTGTTGATCGAGCGTATTTGCCACCATCGCGTAGGCTTGGTGAGAAGCCTGATAAGCACTCGAACCGCGCGACATCAGCATGTGGGTGGTGGCGGACATCATGGCTTGTAAAGCAGGATTACCTTTGTGAATGTTATTGACGAGGCTGGCTTGGTGGAACTGAGCGCGGCGCGCGAGCATCGTCGTGACAAGAGAAATTCCGATACTGCCGCCTATATTCCTCGCAAGATTGATCAGGCCTGAGGCCGCATTCGATTTATTTCTCGGAATAAATGCGTACGCCGCGGTGTTGATCGGAACGAATAGAAAGGCAAGACCGATTGCCTGGAATACTCGCGCGGTAGCCAGAGTTCGGAAATCGATCGCGGTGTCGAACCGCGTCATGTGAAATAGGGCGAAAGAAAGCATACACATTCCGAATAGCAGAAGCCTTCGAGCGTCATATCGACCGAGAAGAAAACCCACTACGGGCATCGCTATCAGGATAGCAAATCCACCAGGCATTAATGCCAGACCGGCCTTTTCCGCCGTATAGCCCATCATAGTTTGCATAAATAAGGGTAGCAATACCGTGCTAGACATCAGCGCAAAGCCGACCATGAACATCAATAAATTCCCTACGGCAAATGAGCGGTCTTTAAATAAATGGAGGTCGATGATGGGATCCTTGTGATACCACTCCCAGATCAGAACGCCTAGCAAAGCTGTCACGCTGATCGTCGTCATGATTACAATGAAATGCGATCCGAACCAATCGTCCCGTTGGCCTTTATCCAGCACGACCTGCAAGGTGCCGAGGCCCAGGGCCAGCAATCCCAATCCGATATAGTCGATCTTGAAGCCGGTACGCTTTCCCTCCTTCATATAAGGGGGGTCGGAAATTAATCGGTTGGTTAGAAGAAGCGAAATAATTCCGACCGGTATGTTGATGAAGAAAATCCAGCGCCAATCGAAATTGTCAGTGATCCATCCGCCCAAAGTAGGGCCGATCGCTGGAGCAAGCACAACTGCCATGCCGTAAACCGCGAATGCCATTCCGCGCTTGGCCGGTGCGAATGTGTCGGCCAAAATTGCTTGTTCGCTTGGTTGAAGGCCTCCACCACCGGCGCCTTGTAAAACTCGAAAAAAAATCAGCGCGCCGAGGCTAGGTGCCAGTCCACATAAAAACGAGCTGATGGTGAAAATCGCCACGCAAGACATGTAAAAGCGTTTGCGGCCGATCATCTGAGAAAACCAGCCGCTCATGGGCAGGACAATGGCGTTCGAGACCAGATAGGACGTTAGAATCCAAGTGCTCTCATCTTGGCCAGCAGAAAGACTGCCAGCAATATGGGGGAGCGCGACGTTCGCTACGCTGGTGTCCAGCACTTCCATGAACGTCGCTAGTGTTACGGTGAGCGCGATAATCCACGGATTTACTGGTGGACGTTGATATGCCTCGGACGCCATGGTCTCGCTGAGATCACTTCACGTAAACTTTGGCTTCCACAGACATACCCAACCGAAGCGAGAGGTCTTTGTTTTGTCCCGGCTCCAGGACGATTTTCACCGGTATGCGCTGAACGACCTTGACGTAGTTACCTGTAGCGTTCTCGGGGGGGAGCAAACTCAAGCGGGCGCCACTGGAATTCGCAAAACTATCGACGTGTCCGTTGTAGGTTCGGCCGTTAGCATCCACTGATATTTTGGCGTGTTGTCCGACCTTCATATTTTTCAATTGTGTCTCTTTGAAATTCGCTGTGACCCAGACATCTTCAAGCGGGACGATGGAAATCAGTTGTTGGCCGGGCTGCACATTCATTCCAACTTCCACATTTTTTGTAACCACACCATTTACTGGCGCAACGATTTTGGTGTACTGAAGGTTTAATTCAGCCTGATCGAGAAGCGCTTGCTTTTGCTTTACGGTGGCATCGGCAGACAAGGCGCGCGCTTCGGACGTAGCGACTTGTCGTGGTGCGGTTTGTGATTGACGTAGCCCGGCTTCGGCGTTGACGAGCTTACTGCGCGCTTGCGTTACCTGCTGAGCCGCTGCTGCTGCAGAGGAGCGTGCTGCTACAACTGCAGCGGCATCGGCTTTTGCAGCCGCATCCGCCTGATCGTACTGCTGCTGCGAAATTTCCTGTTTATCGACAAGCTGCTTATAGCGGCCGAGGTCTAACTGAGATTTGGTGCTGTTTGCCTGAGCTTCCGCAAGTTGTGCCTGAGCAGCGTCATATTGCTGTTGAGCAGCTGCAATCCCGGCTTTTGCGTTTTCGATATCCGCTTCCGAGGAGGAAAGCTGGCTGGAAGTATTTATATTGGTAATCGGGACGTTCAAATTGGAAGCTAGAGCAGTCGCCTTGGCATCTTCCAGTGCTGCTTTGGCTTGGTCGACGGCAACTTGGTAATCACGAGGATCGATTTCAACCAGCACAGTGCCGGCGGTCACGTATTGGTTGTCATCCACATTTACTTTCGTAACATAGCCTGAAACGCGGGCGCTTAAAGGTTGCAGATGGCCATCCACTTCCGCATCGTCAGTAGACTCGTAACTTTCAAAATAGCGCCAAGCGAAAATACCGGCTACGATGAGCACGAGAACAACACCGATCACATAAAAACGAGTGCGCGGATTCGACTTGAATCTGCTTCCTCGCGAAGGCGGAGGCTCCGACGCTGAGTGAGTTTCCGAAGGCAAAGTTGTACTGTTCGTAGCAGACGTATTCGAAGGCGCGACGTTCTGGTCGGCTGGACTCTTAGGTGCTTCCACTTCTGTGTTCTGTGGCATGTATTATTTTCCTTTAAAGTACTGCTTCACGCCTTCTTCAGCGAAACCCATAGCTCGCGCCAAGGAAATCTTCGAGTAGTTGTAGTTGTAAAGAGCGGAGATGTAGTTTTCGTGCGCAGTAGCTACAGCTTCCTGCGCCTGCACCACTTCTACGGTGTTAGTGACACCAGCCGCAAATCGATCTTGAGATTGTGTCAAGCTCTCATCAGCCAAACCAACATTGCTGGTGGCTACGGTTACCAGCTGGGCCGAGGATTCCAGGTTTAGCAGGGCAGTACGAACATCCGCGTCAATCTGGCCGCGCAGGTTGTCGAGCTGATCGCGGCTTTTCTGGAGTTGCGCATCGGCTTGCAATATATCCCCATGAACTCTGTTACCCTGGAAAATCGGTATGCTCAGTGTCGCCCGCACGTCGAAAACTCCGTGAGTAAATAAGTTTGAATAGGTTCCAGCGAGCCCGTAGTCGCCGCTGGCTGCAATTGAGGGGTAATAACCCGCCTGGGCAGCGCGGCGTGAGTATTCCGCAGACTTTACCGTGGCCAACGCAGCTTGATAATCCGAACGTAAAGCGTACGCTCGCTTCAATGCTTCATCCACCGTGAGGCCCTCGAGGGGTTCGTATGGAGATTTGTCAGTTAAATCATATTCTTGTCCGGGAGCGAGTCCGATCACTCGCGCAAGGGTCAACTTCTGAATTGCCAAATCATTTTTCGATTGAATCAATTGTTGCTGGCGTGTTTGCAATTCTACTTGCGCGCGAAGTGCATCGATGGCGGGCGAGGTTCCGGCCTTCAGCTGATCGGAAGCTTGATTGTAGAGCGCCTGGCCCGTGTTTACTTGGGCTGCAGCTGTCTCTATACGGGCTTCGTCGGCAATGGCCAGAAGGTAATTATAGCCAACCGCCAAAACAACCAGATCACGAGCATCTTTGGCCGTGTGTTGCGCCGCTTTCAGACTCTGCGTCGCGGCATGCGTGTTGTTTATAGCTTTTAAGTCCAACACAGATTGGGTGACGTACGCCCGACTATCGAAATAGGTAAAAGGACCAACGATACTCGGAATGTTCACGCCAGCAAATCCAGTAAAACCAAACTCGGCCAGACTTATTTGCGACGTATCTACATAGCTTGTGGTCGTTATGTTCGGTAACAACGCACTTAATTGTTGCCAGCGCGCTCCGTGTGCGGATCCCACGTCTTCGCTTGACAACAAGAAGCCTAGGTTTTGTTTGAGTCCGCGACTGATAGCGTCCTCAAGCGATATTGGTAGAACTCCGGGAACTAATTTTGATGGAACGCTGCCAGTAAAGGAACTTTGGCTTTGCGGCGCCGCAGGCTGCGAGTAAATCGACGAGGTTGTACCGGTGCTGGAATTTGAAGATGGAGCTCCCGTCTGCCCTGTGACTGGACCAGCGGGTAGTTGGGCCCAAACTGGCTCTTCATGCACAGTCCAAACAAATGTGATGATAAAGAAAATGAAGGCCAATCTACGTTTCACGGAGTCCCCTCCAATTCACTTAGAAGTAAGATGAAATTAGCCATAGCGAGATTCATAAAATCATATAAAGCTCGCGCCCGATCATCGATGAATCAGGCGGTTGGTCCCTTCATTGTTTTGCGCTTTTTTCTTGGAGCGGTAAAAATGCTGGGGAAGAAAAGCTCCCAGATTTCTTCTGCCGATTTCCGTAACACGGAGTCCGGATTTAGCGACCAACCAATGGTGATGCCCATGAGCGTGAGTTGTGTAAGTCGCGCAAGATCTGCTGAAGAATAATCGCGACGAATCTCGCCTCTTTCTTGACCTATCGCCAGGATTTCAGACAAGAGCCGGCGGCCTTTTTGGAGCCGGTTTTGCAATTCCGTGCGAACTGGCGCGCACGATAGGTGTGCCGCAAAAATCGAGCGGAGCAAATCCGGACTCTCTGAGGACTGACCCGCAAGGTCGGTGGCCAGCTCTCTAAGTACGGGTCGCACCGGTTGATTTGGCGCACGGGCTTTTTTCAAAGCGCGTTCAATCGCAGCGAGGCGCTCATCGCCGTAGGTCGCCAGGACGTGTTCCTTGGTGGGGAAATAATTGAAAAATGTTCCTTTGCCAACGTCGGCGGCCTCGGTGATGTCTTCCACGGTGGTGTCGAGATACCCACGCTGGGCAAAGATTCTCAAGGCGGCGCGGTAGATGCGTTCGCGGGTTTCGACGCGACGACGCTCACGACGATTCGACGGAGAGAAATTCCTGACGCGGTGGGTGGAACGAACAGCGATAGGCGGCTTCATTTACCGGTCTCCTAATGATGACTAACAGACGAGTACGACTATAAGTCACATTTTACAAGTAGTCAACATCGATCGGTCGACTGGAAGGGTTGGGAGGGTTAATACGCCGGGGATTTTATCCCCGGCGTACCCAAGCGAACGTGTGTGAAGATATCCGGGCTTGCTTCAAAATCTCCCGGATTCACTTCGCAGGCAACTACTTGCGAGTGCCGGAAGCCTTATCAAGCTCGTCAATCAGCATTTTGGCAGCCGGGGGAGCGGACTGGCCACCCTCGACGATGTCGTGCGCACCGATCGATTTGCCGTAGAGCGCTTTGTTAGCATCATCATCGGAATCCATGGTCGCGCCTTCCAGAGACACGCCAGCAAAAAGGCCTTTGGATCGCGAATACGTCAAAACGTCCACGTGCATCGAAGCTGCGTTATATCCGGTCGCTTGGGCACCTGTGGGGCCGGCAGCGGCAGCAGCATTCGCTCCGAGCTTCGTTTTACCGTTCAAGATCTGCTCGGCGCCCTTTTTGTTCATTACGACCAACACGAAATCGGTGGCCGTCGAACCCAGTTGCACTCCGATGCTTCCCTGGTCAAGCTTATACATCGCCGGAGCGCCCCAATCGCCGTTCATATCTGCGCCCTTGCGGCAAACTAATACGCCACGGCCGTAGCTGCCTCCGATTCCGACAGCTACTTTCTTGACGCTAGGAAATATCACGACACAGTCAGCTTGGTCGAGAATACTCGTAGGCAAACCACTGCTGCCGACGAGAAGTTCCCGGAGCACGGTGGCCGAATTATCCAGTCGCTCGGCCTCTTTCTTCTGAGCGAACATGGGAGAAGCAACTGCCAGACAAAGCGCAAATACCATCATTTTCTTTTTCACGGTTCAACCTTTCTTTACGAGGATGGATTACGAGCTAACGCTCGAATCGTCTTGCTAGGGCCCGATTTCTGTTTTTGTTTGGAAGCGGCCTATTCTACACGATTCCACCTTGTTCGCGTTCCAACACCAGGCGAATAGAGCCGGTTCGAGTTTGGGTGCGTTACGGTTAGGACCGGTGTTTCGGTGAATGTTTCCTTAACGTCGAAAGGAGCAATTTAGCCGACGGCGGCGGCGGAACGGCATTATGGAGAACGATTTCCCTTGCCGAAATTTTCTTTCCATAAACCCGTTCGTTCGCGTCGTTGTCCGGACGTACGGTCGAACCTTCGAGCGAGACGCCTGCGAAAAGGCCACGCGATCGCGAATAGGTCAAAATCTGCGCCCGCAAAGTGACATCGGATTCTGCCGCTGCGGCGCGCCCAACCGGCCCGATTGCTGCCGATGCATCCGCGCCGATTTTTACCTTGCTGGCAAGGATCGCATTAGCGCCCTGTTCGTTCATAACCAGTAGAACGAAATCGGTCGCTTGTCCGCCAGCTTGGAAGCCGAAACTGGCGCCTTCCAGGGCCATCATCGACGGCGCGCCCCAAGGGCCGCTAAATTCGTCGCCGCGACGGCAGGTCATTACGCCCCGACCGTAGCTAGCGCCGACGATGAAGGCTGCCTTGAGCACCGAAGGAAACACGATGACGCAGTCCGCTTTGTCGATAAGACTTTGCGGAATGTTATCGGGAATATCCATGATTTCTTTCACCACTTGGCCCGCATTCCGAATGCGGTCTTCCTCTTTTGTGGCGTCATCTGCTCGTACAGTCCGCGTGAATATCGCGGGCGCTGCCACCAGGGTTACTATCAGCAGAGCCGATAGAATGCTCTTCATGGTTCCTCCTATGAGGCAGTCATAATATGGCTTTCGAGTTAGAATCGCAACCTTTCTGCGGGATGGCTCGGGCGGCGCTTTCTAATATAATCAGCCTCATTTTGAATTTGGAACATGAAGATGAATAGGTCCAGATCAATTCTTCTACATCGCAATTTCTTAAACGCTCTCATAGCTCTGATTGCGCTAAGTATCTGCGCGGGTTTGGCAGATGCACAAAACGTCAGGCCTAGCCTAAAGTCGAACACAAATAGAAAAGCAGGCGTAGACCGGTCCGACATGAAGAGATTTCTAGCCCGTTTGGACGCGGCGCTTGCTGAGAGCCACGCACAAAAAACTCTGTGGGGGATATTAATAGCGGATCGCGACAACGGAGAGACTCTGTATGAATTGAATGCTGATAAATTCTTCACCCCTGCATCCAATGCCAAAATTTTTACTACGGCGCTAGCACTGTCTATGCTTGGCCCCGATTTTAGATTTCATACGACTTTGGAGACGACTGGTTTACTCGGCCCGGATGGCCGGCTTATCGGCGACCTGGATCTCGTTGGCCATGGTGACCCCGATCTTTCCAATCGGAAATTTCCGTACGCTGGTAAAGTAGAACGCGAAAATTCTGCGGAAGCGCCCCTAGCCGAGTTGGTCGAAGCAGCAGTTGCCAAGGGACTAAAAGAAGTGGATGGGGATATCGTCGCAGACGATAGCTATTTTCCCTACGATCCGTACCCGGCGGGCTGGAGCGTGGGTGATTTATTTTTCACTTTTGGCGCGCCGGTAAGTGCGCTCGCATTCAACGATAACGCTTTTTCAATCGAAGTCAGTCCCGCTAGCCGTGAAGGTGAAGGCGCTAAATTACTGGTAGAACCGGCAGCGGCAAAAGGCAGTTTTGCATGCGTAGTAAACACTAGTCCGAGCGATGGGAAACCCGACTTTTCTGTAGTACGTCAACCGGGACAAAACTTTATATTGCTGCGCGGGTCAATCCCCGCAGGCCATGCGCCCATCAAACTCGATTTCGCCATGAGTGATCCGGGCGAGGTGGCAGCATTGGCGTTGAAGCAGAACCTCGAATCGCACGGCATAATGGTTACGGGTAACGTTCGTGTAAGACATTCTGAACCACCGCTTCCTTTTGATCCGACGATTCTTCCGGCTGGCGCGGTGACCGTGCCCTCCGTTCTGAACGCCAATGGTTTGCCGGCCACAAGTAAGCTCATACTTGCCGAGCACATATCACCGACCCTAATCCAGAGCATTAGCGTGACCAACAAGGTGAGTCAGAACCTCCATGCTGAATTGTTCCTTCGCTCTGTAGCGCGCGAAAAAGCAGGCGTCGGTTCATCAGAGGCCGGAATTTGGGTAGAACAAAATTTTCTGAAGACGATTGGAATCGCAGATGGAGACGTTGTTCTCTCAGACGGCTCGGGACTTTCGCGAGATGATCTGGTGACGCCTCGGGCGGTTGTCCAACTTTTGCGTTACATCTCACAACAGCCGTGGGGCGCGGATTTCATCGCGTCATTTCCGATAGCAGGATTGGATGGCACGCTTGAAAATCGAATGAAGGACACGGCAGCCTCGGGCCGCATTTTGGCCAAGACCGGATCACTCGAACACGTGCGGGCGATATCCGGCTATGCGACGACCGTTCGTGGCGAGCATCTCATATTCACGATCTTTGGAAATAACAGTTCGCATGGCCACGATGCCACGGCCGCGATGGATGCAATTGCAGTGGCGATGGTAGAAACACTCGGAACTCACCCTGCGACCAAAAAGAAAAACGAAGCGGCGCATTAGAATCATTAACAGTTCTTGGAAGTTCGCGCTCTAGTGAGTCCGACAACCTTTAATTCAGTTTGAAGGGTCAGCATGCGAGGGCGTCGATACACCGCCGCATATTTCAAATCGCACCTGCGCTAATTTCCCACAGGGAAGAGAGCTACAATTCGTTGTGAGGTTGCCGTGTCTCATTCCGCAGAACAGCTCCTGGAATTCGATCGGCTGAAGGAAATCGTCGGCGGTTATAGCACCTGTGCGCCGGGCCGCCAAACCACGCTCGCTCTGGACATTCAACACGATGCTGCCGCGCTTAATTCAGAATTCACATTGATACGCGAAGCTGTTGCGTATTTGCGCGGTGGTTCTGAATTGGGTTTCGGTTCACTTGCCGATCCGGAATCCTGGCTCGGTCGTTTGGTCATCCCGGGTTCGACTCTTGTTAGCGCAGATCTTCTAGCCGTCGCATCTTTAATGGATGCAGCGCGTGCGGTCCGACAAACATTTAAAGAGGAAGCGACGAAATATCCGAGACTGAGCGAACGAGCGACAGCGCTGGTGGATTTTCAGCATCTTTCAACAGCCATCCGGCGCGCGATTCTGCCTAATGGGGAGATCAGTGATGATGCGTCACCGCAGCTGAAACGTATTCGAACAAGCATGGCGAGTGCACGCGACAAGATCCACAAGTCACTGGAGGGAATTCTTCGTTCCCGCGGCGAGCCTGCCGGGGAAGATTACATTACGCTTCGCAACGAACGCTTCGTAATTCCAGTACGCGCTGGAGAACGACGAAGCGTCCCGGGAGTAGTCCACGGCGCGAGCGCAACGGGACAGACAGTTTTCGTGGAGCCGCTCGAAGCCATCGATTTGAATAATCGTTTGGTTCAACTAAGCGAAGATGAGCTTGCTGAAATCAACAGAATTCTGGAAGAGTTGACTGAACGGGTGCGCCTGGAGCGCGAATCCCTCGAATCCGCTGCAACCAGACTCGCCCACTTGGATTCAATTTTCGCCCGTGGCCGTTTCGCGCGCGAGTTCAATTGCGCGATGCCGGCATTTACCGTAGGAAATTTGTTGCATCTCGAAGATGTGCGAAACCCGGTTCTCGAAGCCACACTGAAACCACGGGGACGCAAAGCGGTGGCCATGTCACTCGCTCTCGGTGGAGACGAGACAGTGATGGTCATCAGCGGACCTAATACGGGCGGAAAAACAGTAGGGCTTAAGAGCGTGGGACTGGCTGCGCTCTCCGCCCAATCCGGAATTCCAGTGGCCGCCGAACGCGCCGAAATGCCGATTTTCGATCATGTGCTCGCAGACATCGGGGATGAGCAATCCATCACGGCAGACCTTTCAACATTTTCAGCGCACATGCTCAACTTGAAGTCCATGCTGGAGGTGACCACCGAGCGCTCGTTGATTCTCGTGGATGAAATGGGAACTGGTACTGCTCCCGAAGAAGGCGCGGCTTTAGCCGTAGCATTGCTTGAAGAATTTCGAACGCGGCATTCTCTCACCATCGCAACTACACATCACGACCGTTTGAAATCTTATGCTTCCACTACGCCAGGCATCGTCAACGCGGCGATGGAGTTTGATGAAGTAAATTTGCGCCCGACGTACCGCCTGCTGATTGGGGTGCCCGGAACTTCGAGTGGCATTGAGATAGCGCGGAGGCTCGGCTTGCCTTCGCGAGTTGTGGAACACGCGCAGGCGAATCTTACTCCCGAATCGCGCGAGGCCCGCGATCTGATCGCATACCTCCATCGCAGCCGCGATGAGATGGAGGAAGTGAAAGCCCAAGCGCGCGAAGAGCTCGCGCAAATTCAAACCGAAAGGCGCGCTCTTCAGACCGAATGGGTTGGCCGGCAGAAAAAGCGCATCGCTGAACTTGAAGAGAGTTTTCAACAAGCAACCAGGCGGCTCGAAAGTGAGACGGCTCGGGTTACCTCGGAAATACACGATCGCGCTTTGAGAGCGCAACTAGAAAAGCAATCTGGGAAGCGACTGTCGAAGATTGCATCGGAAGCGCGAGCAGAAACGGACGCCGCCGTAGTAGACACGCTCTCGTCATCGCAGGCTGATCTCGGAGTTGGGACGGAAGTTCCTCCGAAGCCTGTATCGCCGGAGCAACTCACCGCTGGATTGCGCATAATTGTGAAAGGATTTAAACAGCCACTCATATTCCGTCGGCTGGATGGCGCAAAGGCGGAGGTAGAAGCTGGCATTCTCAGGATGCGTGTTCCTCTTTCGGACGTGATCGACATCGACGCTGGCGGAAAACCTGCAAAGGCAGCTCTACCAGCATCCGCACGCCCGCCAGATATAACAGTGCACACGCAGCAAAGCGACGAACCTGCTACCGAAGAGATAAATGTTATCGGCTGCACGGTTGAGGAAGCCACCCGCCGTGTCGATAAGTTTCTCGACGAGGCCGCGTTAGGGAGTCTGCCCAGTGTTCGAATCATTCATGGACACGGTACGGGCGCGTTGCGCCGCGGGTTGGCCGAATTTTTGTCAACTCACCCGCTTGTTGATAAAGTGCGCTATGAAGCCGAAGACCGTGGCGGCACAGCGATTACCATTGCCGAGTTGCGAAATTAAAGGCGCCGGCGAACCAGGGCCAGAATCCTTGAAATCACTCACAAGAAATGGCTGAAGCCGGATCATTTGCAGAGCGAGTAAAACAACAAGCGGATATCGTCCGCGTGATCGGCGAATACGTCCGCCTGAAGAAAAGCGGCCAGAACTTCGCGGGACTTTGTCCCTTCCACCAAGAAAAAACTCCATCATTCAACGTGCATCCTGTGAAACAGATTTATCACTGTTTCGGCTGTGGTGTAGGCGGTGATGTCTTCAAATTCGTGATGGAACTTGAGAAATGTGCTTTCCCTGAAGCCATTCGCACCGTCGCGGAGAAATGCGGAATCGCAATTCCCAAACCGCGTGAGCGTTCACCCGAAGAGCGGCGTGAGAATCAGCAACGAAGCTCCCTTGTGGAGATGCACCGCGAAGCTGCGGCATTTTTCGCGCGTCAACTACACGAAAGTCCGGAGGGAAAGGTCGCATTCGCTTATCTCGAAGATCGTGGACTGAATCGCGACGCGATGATCAAGTTCGGATTGGGGTTTGCGCCTTCATCGGGAGACGCATTGCTTCGCTTTCTAAAACAGAAATATCCGGAAAAACTGCTGGAAGTTTCAGGCCTTTTGTCACGCGAACAAAGCGGCCGCTTCTTCGATCGCTTTCGACGGCGCATCATGTTCCCCATTGCCAATGAATCTGCGAAAGTAATTGCGTTCGGCGGGCGCGCCATGGGCGACGACATGCCCAAGTACTTGAATTCTCCCGAAACGCCTATCTATTCGAAGAGCAACGTCCTATATCATCTCGACCGAGCTAAAGAAGCTCTGCGGCAAAATGATTTTGGCGTCTTAGTGGAAGGTTACATGGACGCAATCGCTGTCGCGCGTGCCGGTATCCTGAATGTTATAGCAAGCTGTGGTACCAGTCTCGCCGATCCACAGATCAAATTGTTAGGCCGCTTCACCCGTCGAGTTGTCGTGAACTACGATCCGGACACCGCCGGCCAAGCCGCCACAGAGCGCTCTCTAACTCTGTTGCTTGAAAAAGAATTCGACGTGCGCGTTCTTGCGCTTCCGCGCGGTTCCGATCCCGACAAATTTCTAAAAGAACAAGGCGCCGAAGCTTACAAAAAGTTGTTGCTGCAAGCTCCGCCATATTTGGATTATCTAATCGGACGCGCGAAGCTGATGGATCGCACCACTGCGGACGGTCGAGTGTTGGCTCTCAATTTCCTGATGCCGTATGTCCAGCGCTTACCAAACAGGCTGCTGCGTTCAGAATGGGCCACGCGCATCGCCTCTGAGTTGCATGTGGACGAGCCAGTTTTGCGCGAAGCGCTCCGTCGCGCCGCCACCGAACGTCGCAGCGAAGTTAAGCCCAAAGCTGAACTCTTGGGACCAAGCGTAAAAGGCGCCGAACGCCGTCTAATCCACATGTTGGCGGATGCCAACGAATTCCGTGAAAAACTCGCGCAGGAAATTGTTTCCTCGGGACTGCACCGCGGCCTCGAAACCGAAAAGATATTCGAGCTACTTATTGCGAAGTCGGGCGAGGTCTCAGATCCATCGACTTTTGCCGAGGCGCTGGACGAACGCGACAGGCGCGTTCTATTCGAGATTTTCTTCGAGTCTTTCTCTGCGCATACTTGGGAGGAGGCGGAGAGTTGTTTGGGCGTACTGCGTAGCCGTCGCGTGGAACAGGAACTTGCAGAGTTACAGAAGCAGCTTGAATCGAAGCCCCCCAACGCGGAACTTCGACGTATAATCACGCGTCGGTTGGAATTGCAGAAACTCTTGGCGGGCCAATAAGTTACGGCATTCGATTGACCCGACCTCTCGTATGTTATATATTCGTAAGGTTTTGGATGAAACGTTGAGCCCCCGTCGAGCATCATATAGTTTGTCGTGGGAGAAACGGTGTGGGCTTCAGCAGCACGGGCGCAGGCACTAACGAAGAATCGTCTGAAAAATAAGCGTTTATCACAACATGCGCGAGGGTGTGCCGGGGTGTCTAGTACCGGCCATTTTTGCTTGGGTAATTGAGTGTGCGTGCGGCTGGCTTTAGTACGAGGGAGGCAGTGTGACGGTAGCTCTGGAAGAAAAATACGATCAGGTACGACAGCTCATTGCCATGGGCAAGGAGCGCGGATACCTGCTCTATGATGAAGTGAACGATATCCTGCCGCCTGAGGTGCATTCCTCAGAAGAAATCGACGATCTTCTTTCAACTTTCGAACGCTATGGCATTGATGTGTATGAAGATCTTTCCAGTGCCAAGGCCGCGCTGGCAGCAGCGGATTCCACCGACGCAATCGACGTCAAAGATGAACCCTCCTCTTCCGCTTCCGAAGATGGCGATCTGGATCTAACTCCGGGGACGCTGGAAAAGACCAACGATCCCGTGCGCATGTACTTGCGCGAAATGGGAACTGTGCCTTTGCTAACGCGCGAGGGCGAAGTCGCTATTGCGAAACGCATTGAACGCGGACAGCTGCTCGTTCTGAAAACAATCACTCGCGCCCCGCTAATCTTGAAAGAACTTCTCCAGGTTGGCGAAGACGTTCGCAACGGTTCGCGCTCGATCAAAGAAATCGTTCAGTTTGACGATGAAGAGCTCACCGAAGAAAAGATTGAGCAGAAGACAAAAGAAACTCTGAAGCAGATTGATAAGGTGGCGAAGCTTTATCTGCTGGCGATGAAGCAGGCTGCCAAGTTGCAAAAAATTCCTCGGTCGAAAAAGCGTCCCTATCTTCGAGCTCGCTACACGTTGGCACGCACTCGCGTGGAGATGTCGAACCGCTTCCGCGAGTTGGATTTCAATCCGCTCGAAAAGAAGCGCTTGATCGAAAAAATTCGGCAAACGGTTGAACGCGTTCATTTTCTCGAGCGCGATACCGTCAAGCTCGAACGCCGGGTCGAAGCTTCCAAAGGCGATGTCCAGGCGGAAGCGCGCAAAGATCTGAAAAATCGCCGCCAGGAACTGAGTGAGATTGAACTCGCGAGCGAAGTCAGCCCAACAGAGTTGAAGCGGGCGCTTCAGGTAATCCTTCGGGGCGAAGCGGAAGCGGAGCAAGCAAAAAAAGAATTAATTGAAGCCAACTTGCGCTTGGTCGTATCCATCGCTAAGAAATACACGAACCGTGGCTTGCAATTTCTGGACCTGATTCAAGAAGGCAACATCGGTCTGATGAAAGCAGTAGATAAGTTTGAATGGCGCCGCGGCTACAAATTTTCCACGTACGCGACTTGGTGGATTCGGCAAGCCATTACTCGCGCCATTGCCGATCAGGCTCGCACCATCCGCATTCCGGTGCACATGATCGAAACCATCAACAAGCTGGTTCGCACGCAGCGGCAGCTTGTTCAGGAGCTCGGGCGCGAACCTACTTCGGAAGAAATCGCCAAGCGCATGGATATTCCTGTCGCGAAAGTGCGCAAGATCTTGAAGATTGCGCAGGAGCCGATTTCTCTCGAAACTCCCATCGGCGAAGAAGAAGATTCGCACCTCGGCGATTTCATTGAGGACAAGGCCGTCGTCTCGCCCTCTGACGCCGTAATCAATCTGAGCCTGAAGGAACAGACATCCTCTGTGCTGAAGACCCTGACCCCGCGTGAAGAAAAAGTTATCAAGATGCGTTTCGGTCTCGATGACGGCAGCGAACACACGCTTGAAGAAGTCGGGCAATCATTCGCCGTGACTCGCGAACGCATTCGCCAAATCGAAGCGAAAGCGCTGCGCAAGTTGCGCCATCCGTCGCGCTCGCGCAAGCTACGCGCCTTCCTCGAAGGCTCTGCGAACGATTACTAATTCTTTTGGTGGAGCGAGTCGAATTCTCGCTCCCACCAAAAAGTCTATCCTTCCAATCTGCTCTGCAGCCTATTTAGCGCGTCAAACCAGAAGGTTTTCATCTTTGCGCATTCTTTGCTGCTGCTGAGCTTCATGTGATCTACCGCTACCTGACATTTCTCCGCGCCTTTGCCGTAGAAGTTGACGCTTAGCCGGCTGCTTCCTCCGTTCCATTTTCCCCGAATGGATTTCGACGGTGTGGCCGTGGTTATTTCCAGTTCCGAATCGCCCAGCCAGGACCGCCGCGATTGTTCAATCACCCAAGCCTCATACGCCTTCGAAAGGGAGGCGTTGAGCGTTCGGCTGCCAGACGCAGAGAATTCTCCATCGCACTTTTGATACTTCTCACGAATGCCGCGCTCGTGCTCGTACGCGACCGCAACCATCTGGCACCACCAAGGCCCGACTCCGCGCTCCGTTTTTAGATAGGCGGAAATCTCTTTATGCGGCAATTTCTTCGCGCCGGCCCTGTCGAGGATTTTGAACCACTCTCCCCACGTTTTGCCCGTTCTTTCTTTTACCGCTTCGTCACTCATCCGCCTAGCTTCTCTGGGTTTCTTCATTGGTCAGCCTCCGACCCTAAAACTATTTCTGTTGCTCTGCAGTGGACCAATTTACCGCTGAACCATATTCATAGACCAATTGCGCGCCGCGATCGGCTCCAAAAATAACGAGCAGAGCGAGAACGCACAGGCCCAGCAGCATCGACTTTCGCAATTGAACGGTGAAATTTCTTCGTACCGAAAAAGCAAAAATACAAAGAGCCCCCGCCAGGCTCGTGGATACGAGCATCAGTGCCTGATGAATTCCCACTACGCGCTGAGCAACCCCCGGAGGAACGGATTTCTCGGCAACAAGTCCCGTAAGCGCCGCGACAATCGCAGCCAGGGTTCCCAAATAGAGCATCCTCGATGCCGTTTTTTGCATTTCATCGCTCGTGCGCCATACTGCAAGCAACTCAAATAGCAATGCGGCGAACCACAACACGATAGGAAAATGAACGAAAATCGGATGGTAATTCAGCGCCGCTCTCAGGCCCGGAAGCATTGAAGGTACCTCCTTGAATCGCAGACAGATGCGCGTGTCAAGGGCGCATTATGTGTCAGCCTCAAAGCCAGGTAAATAGGTGTATGATTCGCCGCGATTCTAAAGTTTCGCCATGCCGCCAAAAAATTCATCGAAACCGCGCGCACCTGAGCGGGACTACTCCCACCGCACTCTTGCCGAAAAGCTGGGGATAAAGCCGGACCAACGCGTCGCCGTTCTGGGTGTGGAGGACGCGGAATTCCAGAGAGACCTGCAAGCCATCGTTCCGGAGTATTCGCGCGGCGAGCGGACAATCGACGCGGACCTGATTTTCTTTTCCGCGGAAGCGAAGGAAGACCTTTCGAAATTGAAATCTCTCTCTCGCTCGATTTGCAAATCGGGTGGCATTTGGGTTGTTTATCCAAAAGGCCAAACCCATATTCGCGAAATTGACGTAATCAACGCTGGCAAATCCGCTGGACTCACGGACAATAAAGTAGTTCGATTCTCTGCGACGCATACAGCGCTGCGCTTTGTTATTCCTCTCGCCAAACGCTGATTCGAGCTGTTTGCGAAGGCGTCCGCAAGCTAAGTCTGAGTCCAACGCGCAGTATTTCAAGTCAGTATGAGCACCACGAATGCAAATTCCGGCATCTTCGCGTCTGGCGGCATCTTATTATGTTCTTATGGCCACACGGCTGGACGTGCGCAACCTGACGGTAGAATTGCCAACGCAAAGCGGATGGGTGCGGCCGGTAAACCAAGTCTCCTTCGCCCTCGACGAAGCTGAAACTGTAGGCATTGTCGGCGAGTCGGGCTCCGGTAAAACCATGCTTTCGCTGGCGCTGATGGGCCTGGAACCGCCCGTAGCGCGCCGCAAAGGCGAAGCATGGCTTCACGATCGAAATAGCACGGCAGATTCACGTGGGACAAATGTTCTTGCGGCGTCGCCTAGTGAAATGCGTGCATTGCGCGGTCGGGAAATCGCCATGATTTTTCAGGAGCCTATGACGGCGCTCAATCCCGTAATGCGCGTGGGCGCGCAGATTGAAGAAGCTATTCGCGTCCATGAAAATCGTCCGAATCAAAACGAGATTTACTCCCGCGCAATCCAATCGCTCGAACGGGCCGCTTTGCCAGATCCAAAACTGCGCGCGCGGCAATACCCTCATCAGCTTTCAGGGGGCTTGCGTCAACGTGTGATGATCGCGATGGCGTTGGCCGCTGGCCCGGGAATTCTAATTGCGGACGAGCCCTCCACCGCGCTCGATGTCACCGTGCAAAAGCAAATTCTTGAATTATTGGCTAAGCTGAGGAAGGAACTTCGTCTTTCCCTGCTTTTTATCACACATGACCTCGGAGTCGTGGCCCAAGTCGCTGATCGAATCATCGTGATGTATGCAGGCCGAATCGTGGAAGAAGGTCCCACTATGGAGGTTCTGGGGCATCCCCGTCATCCATATACGGAAGGCTTGCTCCGAGCGGCTCCTCGTCTTGAGCGTGAAAAGTTGGTTCCAATTCCAGGCACTGTGCCGGCGTTAAACGCGCTCCCGCCGGGCTGCGCATTCGCTCCGCGGTGTCCGTACTACGTAGCGGAATGCAACGCTGCGGTTCCGGAACTCCGACCAGCCGGTCCAAATCATCGTGCGAGGTGTATTCTCGTCCCATGTGCGCAGCCAACGACAATGAACTGAGGGATCGCGTACGTAGACGGTTCACGAGCACCGCGGAAGTTTTCAGTGATTATGCCGTCGCGCATCGTGTTTCGGAAGCGGAATTGCTCGCGCGCCTTGTGTCCGCGGCTCCAACAGATCTGGCCGTAGATCTGGCCTGCGGACCCGGCACGCTGGCACTAAGATTTGCCCGGCATGTGAAATGGGTTTGTGGCCTGGACTTTACTCCTGCAATACTCGAGCTGGCACGCCGGAACGCACTGAGGGAAGGTCTTTGTAATCTTGTTTGCGTTCTCGGTGATGCCCAGGCGCTGCCATTCGGCGATAGCTCGCTCGATCTGGCGGTTACCAGTTTTAGCTTGCACCACATGTCAGATCCCGAGAGTGTGCTGCGGGAAATGGCGCGTGTACTAAAACCCGGAGGCCGTGTGGGCGTGCTTGACATACTTGTACCCGAAGACCCAAAGGTTCGTGAGTTGAATCATCGCATCGAGCGAATCCGCGATAACTCGCACGCGCGCTCGCTGGCCCGAAGTGACTTCGACCGAATCTTTCGCGACTCAGGACTACGCATTGTTGCTGCGGAAGAGCGTGGCCATCCTCGCACGTTTGATCATTGGATGCACGTGGCCGGATGGAAACGCACGGACCCTCAATATATCGAGGCCCGGCAGTTGATGGAATCTTCCATGGCTGATGACGGTGCCAACTTTCATCCGAGGTTCGAACCCCCGGACGTCGTAAAGGCGGGTCAAGAACCGGATATCTACATGATCAACACCGGAATTTATATCGCTGCCGAGAAAACCTAGCGTGCTAGACGAAAAGCTTCTCGACGTTCGCAATCTCATGAAGTCCTACTCCGTTTCTACCGGTGCGTTTACGAAGTCCAATCGTCGAACTGTCGCGGTGGACAACGTGAGTTTCGCGCTGGAACGCGGGGAAACCTTGGGAATTGTGGGCGAATCAGGCTGCGGCAAAACCACGCTCGCTCGAATGATTCTTCGGCTCATTGAGCCGGACTCCGGTGAAATCCTATTCCGCAATCATAATTGGCTCCAGGCACGCGGTTCCGGCCTCCGGGCCCTGCGCCGTAGGATGCAGATGATTTTTCAGGATCCCGTGGCGTCACTTAATCCCCGAATGAAGGTCGGCGCAATCGTCGGCGAGCCGCTGGCTGTGCACGAGCCTGATCTTTCGCGCAGGGACCGGCGCCAACGCGTGACGGAGATTCTTGAATTGGTCGGTCTCGGCGTTGAATCCCTGGACCGTTATCCGCACGAATTCTCCGGAGGCCAACGCCAGCGCATTGGAATCGCCCGAGCTCTGATCTTGAAGCCCGAGGTGGTAATTGGCGACGAGCCGGTTTCGGCGCTCGATGTTTCGGTCGGCGCGCAGATTCTTGAGTTGTTAACTCGCCTTCAGCGCGAATTCTCGCTGACGTTGATTCTTATTTCCCACAGTCTTCCGGTAGTCGCGCAACTCGCCACGCGGGTGGCCGTAATGCAGAAAGGACGGATCGTGGAAATTGGTCCAACTGATCAGGTGCTCGGCACGCCGCAAGATGCCTACACAAAAGCACTTATTGCCGCGGTGCCGCAGATTCCTGCTTGATGTAAATAGGCGTTTTGGTTCTCGTGTTCTAGAACGCGAGGTCGCTTCGTTCTAATGCCACACGTTTTGAATCCGCAGAAATCGCGGTACACTCTCGCCGCGGTAATAAACCGCCGAACGCAAACGTAGTGATCTATGAACCGACTTTAGATTGCTTTCAAATTGCGGAGGTGAAGTATGGCCACTCCACTGATCCCGTCCCCGGAAGCCGCAAAGCCCGACAGCTCGGTGGGCCGAATTTTTGGCGTTATTTTCAGCCCTAAGACGACGTTCGAATCTATCGTCCAGCGACCCACATGGATTCTTCCGCTCGTATTGATTTGTCTCGTTTCATTTGTGGTTATATTCGTTTTCAGCCAGCGAGTTGGGTGGCGCGGTTTTATGGAGCGACAGAATCAAACGAATACCCGAGTCCAGAAGCAGATGGAATCCATGACCCCGGAACAGCGCGAGCAAATGCTGGAAACACAGACGAAGTATGCGGCAATTTTCGGTTACGTTGGAGTGCCCTTGGCCACCTTCATTGGCGCGATAGTTGTCGCGGCGGTATTGCTAGGGACGTTCAATCTGGTAGGTGGCGCGAAAATCAGCTTCAAGACCTCTCTCGCGATCGTCGGGCATTCATGGGTACCAAGTATTATTGGGGGAATACTGGGAATCCTGATCATATTCCTTAAAGATCCATCCACGGTTGATATTCAACATCTTGTGGCGGCCAATGCCGGCGCATTTCTTCCAGATGACGCTCCAAAATGGCAGGAGACCCTCCTTACTTCGTTCGATCTTTTCGTTTTCTGGTCTATGATTCTGATGGCGTTTGGCTACAGCGCGGCAGATCCGAAGAAGATTTCGTTCGGCAAGGCGCTTGGCGCGATTGTAGTTGTTTGGCTGCTCTACGTGATTGTGAAGGTGGGATTCACCGCCGCGTTCTCCTGATAGACTCGGTTAGATGGAATTTAAGTTTGAAGTGCTTGCAACCGACCCAACCGGCGCGCGGTTAGGCCGATTGACCACGACGCACGGCATCATCGAAACACCAGCGTTTATGCCTGTGGGGACCGCGGCAACGGTGAAAGCCCAGACCCAGGCAGACCTGGAGTCACTTGGCGTTCAGATTCTCCTCTCCAACACTTACCATTTATTTCTTCGCCCCGGCCATGAACTCATTCGCGACATGGGCGGGTTGCATTCGTTTATGTCGTGGCCCCGAGCGATCCTTACAGATTCCGGCGGCTATCAGGTATTCAGTTTGAGCGAGCTGCGAAAAGTGACGGATGAAGGCATAACTTTTCGTTCCCACTTGGACGGCTCCGCGCAGTTTCTTTCGCCCGAAAAAGCGTTGGAAGTCGAAATCGCTCTTGGTGCGGACATCATCATGGTTCTCGATGAATGTATCGAGACGCCGTCCACGGAGCAGCGCGCGCGAGAAGCTGCAGCCCGCACGCTCGATTGGGCGCGTCGCTCGCAAAACTATTTTCAGCAGAAGGGCGATTCTGCGAAGCAAATGCTTTTTGGAATCGTTCAAGGTGGGACGTCTCCGCAAACCAGGCGCGAAAATGCAGATGAGCTCGTGGAAATGAATTTTCCGGGCTATGCAATTGGAGGACTTGCGGTAGGTGAATCGCACGCGGTCACCTGCGAGATGGCGCAAATAGCGGCTTCGCGTCTTCCCAACGATCGGCCTCGTTACCTGATGGGAGTCGGCTATCCCGAACAATTGCCTGATTACGTCGCATTAGGCGTGGATATGATGGACTGCGTGTTACCCACCCGCAGCGCTCGCCATGGATGTCTCTTCACTTCAGAAGGACGCCTACTCATCAAAAACGCGCGATATTCCAACGACTCTAAGCCCATAGATGAGAAGTGCGGCTGTACTGTCTGCCGCCGTTATTCCCGTGCGTATCTCAGGCACTTGTATCTCGCAGGAGAAACTCTTTCAGCCATCCTTAACACCCACCACAACATCTACTTTTACCTTGACATAATGCGCGAAATTCGCGAGGCTATTCGTTTTGGGAAGCTCGAAAAGTTCCGCTCTGACCTTCAGGCCCGCCTCAAATAGGCAAACCTAAGCAGGTGTTGGGCGCCGTAACAGGCGGAGGGGATTCTTCGGCGAACAGTTTCTAGATTCGCCTTCGGTGGCGTGCCCTCTGAAAAGGGAAAGGCGTAAATATCGCGATGTTGGGCCTAAGTGTTCTGCGGATGACCTCGACGGCGCTGATCCAGGCGCAGCCCAGCGGGATCGCGCTTTTTCTCCCGCTGATTCTTATCATGGTCATTTTTTATTTTCTGATGATCCTGCCAGCGCAAAGGCGCCAGAAAAAGGTCTCCGAGATGCTGAAGGCGCTGAAAACCGGTGACAAGGTTATTACCAACGGCGGGATTTATGGAACAATCGTCGGCCTGGAAGATGAAGCTGTTCAGTTGCGCGTCGCTGAGCAAGTGAAGATGAAAGTGGCCCGCAGCGCCATCGCAGGGCTCCAAGCAGAACCCCCTAAGGAGAGTTAGAAGGCTCGAATGAATTCCCAGCTCAGGTGGAAATTTATCTTTATCGCTGTCGTCATACTTTTTTGTATTTATGGCCTGATAGGTGTGCCCACCTTCCCTACCTCGTGGGGTCAGGTTAAGCAGAATCTTTCAGACCGCATCAAGCTTGGATTAGATTTAAAGGGAGGGAGCCACTTGGTTTTGCAGGTACAAGTGGACGAAGCCATTGGACAGCGGTGCGACCAAGCGGTCGATCAGATAACCAAACAAGTCCATGAAAAAAATATCACCGTCGGCGAGATCCGCCGGGTGGACGACACGCACATTTTAGTCCGTAACGTCGACCCCAACACGTCCGGGTCATTTCGTGATCTCGTCAACAGTCAGTTTACCGATTGGGCCATTGCTCCGGCGGCCGGTGAAGACAGCGGGTATTTGCTGACGATGAAGCCTTCGATCGTCGCCGATTTGCGTCGCGACACGATGGACCAGTCACTCGAAACAATTACGCGACGTATCAACGCACTTGGGCTTACCGAGCCGACGATCGCCTTTACGGGCCGTGGTGACAACGAGATTCTTGTTCAGCTTCCAGGAGAAGGGGATCCCACTCGCGCAAAATCCGTAATTCAAGCTGGCGGCCAACTCGAATTGAATCTTGTAGCTGACGAACAAATATACCCCTCCGAAGTGGCAGCTTTGGGAGCTCACGGAGGAGTCTTGCCGCCAGGTACTGAAATTGTGCCGGGTAGGGCTGAAGGCACGCAAGCTGGGCAACCTCCCCAGCAAGGTTTCTATATACTTGAGCGCGCGCCCATTGTTACCGGGCAGGATTTGCGCGGTGCAAGTCCGGCTCCCAGTTCAAATAACCCCGGACAATACGAAGTTCGCTTCCAACTCTCCACTGCGGCGGCCCAGAGGTTCGGGCCGTTCACCGAGTCAAATATCGGCCATAAGATGGCCATCGTGCTTGACCATAGGGTTTACACAGCTCCGGTGATTAACGGCCGAATTGAAGATTCGGGAATCATCGAAGGCCAGTTCAGCCAGGAATCGGCACAAGACCTGGCGCTTGTACTGAGAGCTGGAGCGCTGCCCGCATCCATTAAGTATTTGGAAGAGCGAACCGTTGGGCCGTCCTTAGGAGCTGATTCCATTCGTCAGGGTGTTCGCGCTTCCATCGGTAGCATCATTGTGGTGATGATTTTCCTAGTGATCTATTATCGATCAAGTGGTGTCAATGCAGTTGTGGCGCTAGCCCTTAACCTCATTATCCTGGTTGCCTTTATGGCATACGCGGGCGCCGTGCTAACCCTTCCCGGGATTGCGGGAGTAATTTTGACCATCGGTATGGGCGTCGATTCCAACGTACTAGTATTTGAGCGTATCCGTGAGGAGCTACGGAGTGGAAAAGCTCCGGCCTCGGCCGTAGCGGTCGGCTTTGATCGCGCCTTTCTGACGATCATCGATACGCACGTAACTACCATTGTTTCAGCAATTTTCCTGTTCTTGTTCGGGACCGGACCGGTACGCGGATTCGCCGTCACCTTGGTGATTGGGTTGCTCGCTAACGTGTTTACTTCAATTTATGTGTCACGGGCTATCTTTGATTGGCATCTTTCACGTATGGAACGGCAAGCGGAGCTGAGCATATAGGCTGGGAACAAACCGGCAAGTCGCGGTGTCAAATAATGGCGGATAGGACTCGATGGAATTCTTTCATAACGTAAACGTTGATTGGATGGGCAAGGCGAAGTACTTCGTATCGCTTTCGCTTATTCTTCTGGCTGTTGGCTGGATATCGATTCTCCACAATGGCGGACTGCATTACGGAATCGATTTTCGCGGCGGCACGTTGGTATATGTGCGCTTTGCAGGACCCGCCCCAGTAAACCAGATTCGCAAGGGCCTTCAAGACGCCGGCCTGGCGAATAGTTCAATTCAAACAATAAGCGACAGTGTTCTGAATAGCGGATCCCAGAACGACGTTGTTATCGGCATCGAGAAAACGGGACTGGGAGACGAGGCGCTCGACGCCGGTAAGCAAGCGATTTTGGACGTCCTGCACAAGACTTTCGGCACGGCAAACACCGCTGGGAAACTAGATTTCAACTCGATTACCCCGTCTGGCTTAGCAGCTTATCTCACGCAGAAAGATCCATTGGCTCTGGGCACGAATGCCGGAGAGCGCTACAACCAATTGGCTCAGCGATTGACTGACGCTCGCGACAAGGAGCATGGTGGCATCGTCACTAATTTCGATGAATTGAAAAATGTGGATGGTGCGACGCCCGCGGTAGTGGCTTCTCTGAATAACGGTTTCACGCTGAGCAATTTTACGATTCGAAATGTTGAGATCGTGGGGCCCAAAGTGGGCGCGCAACTGCGGCGGCAGGCTATTCTCGCTACCCTCTATGCTCTGGGAGGCATGTTGTTATATATTGCCTTCCGGTTTGAGTGGGTGTATGGGGCGGCGGCTGTGATAGCCGTTTTTCATGACGTGCTTATCACGCTGGGCCTGTTTTCGATTTTCCATTTCGAGATTTCGCTTACAGTCATCGCGGCTCTTTTGACCTTAGTCGGGTACTCGATGAACGACACGATTGTGATTTTCGATCGTGTCCGTGAAGACCTCAGGCTGATGCGGCGTGAGCCGTTTCCTGAGGTAGTGAACAAAGCCATCAATCAAACGCTTTCGCGGACGATTTTGACCAGCGGGCTGACATTCTTAACCGTTCTGGTTCTGTTTCTGATGGGTGGGGAAGTTCTTCGAGCGTTCTCTTTTGCTATGGTGGTAGGAGTTGTGGTAGGTACGTACTCCAGTTTTGGGATTGCGGCGCCAATCGTGGTGCTATGGAACAAGTATCGAGGACAAGGAACTGCCGTTCGCGCCGGATCCGCGGCCGATAAGCGCGTAGCAGCAGCTGCAAGGAGGTAGCTATGTTTGACGATCTGGTGGTTTCCAGCGCGAATC
The DNA here is from genome assembly GCA_963838475.1 of uncultured Acidobacteriota bacterium. Classification (GTDB taxonomy): domain Bacteria; phylum Acidobacteriota; class Terriglobia; order Acidiferrales; family UBA7541; genus Palsa-295. The sequence goes on along the minus strand of CAWIRJ010000001.1, from coordinate 115,117 downwards.
CGCAAAAGACGAACAAGCCTTGGACCGTTGCGCTTTCGTTCCTCATTCAGTTTGGGATCGTAATCGTAATGATTCTGATCCCGCTGATCTACACGGAAGCATTGCCCAAGCAAATGCTTACTACCTTCCTTGTTGCGCCGCCTCCGCCGCCTCCGCCGCCTCCTCCCGCTGCGGCCGTGCAAAGAATCGTGAAGCCTGTAGCGCGCTTGATTCATAACGGCCAGATGACGGCTCCGACCGTGATCCCGAAGAAAGTCTCGATGATTAAAGAAGAGGAAATGCCGCCCGATGTGGGTGCGGTAGGTGTTACCGGCGGCGTGCCTGGTGGCGTGCCGGGCGGACAAGCCGGCGGCGTGCTTGGTGGAATCATTGGAGGCACGGGTGCAGGACTACCGCCACCACCGAAAGCGCCAACTCCGAAGTCCATTCGCGTTGGCGGCAACGTTGCGGCAGCGAATTTGATTCATCAAGTAACGCCGCAATACCCACCGATCGCGAAAACCGCGCACATTTCCGGAACCGTATTGCTTCATGCGATTATCGGAAAGGATGGAACGGTGCAGGATCTCCAATATGTATCCGGCCCGCCGTTGCTGATGAGGAGCGCCATGGATGCAGTTCGCCAGTGGCGGTATAAACCTACGCTGCTGAACGGCGAGCCAGTGGACGTTGATACCACAATTTCTGTTGTGTTTACCTTGGGCGGTTAAGAAGGGCACGGTTCGGGCATCCTCTCTGAGGGGTCTGGGCTGATTTGAAGTTAATTGCGACCGGCAAAATATTCCAGCCGTGATCGTTTTGAACGAATGGAGGAGCAAACTCTATGTTTTCGACTTTACTCTTGGCGATGTTTCAGCAGCAGCAGGAAGTAGGCTGGGATTTGCTCACGATGTGGCACAACATGGGCTACCCGGCGAAGACGGTCGTCTTCATTCTTTTCATCATGTCTGCTTGGTCCGTGGGCATCATGATTGACCGGGCGCTGATGTATAGCGCGGCTCGGAAGCAATCCCGCGTGTTTGTGCAGCAAGTCGCGGGTGCGTTGAAGGACAACAAACTCGACGAAGCAATTTCGATCGCCGAGCGAAATAAGAAGAGCCACATCGCCAAGGTAGTGGCGACGGGCCTTTCTGAATTCCAAGCTGCCTCGGCCCAAGTGGGTGACGAAGAAGTGATCGAAGCAGCCAAGCGCGGACTCGAGCGCTCGGTGGCCATCGTCCACGCAGAAATGAAACGCGGTCTTTCGGGTCTGGCCACCATCGGCTCCACGGCTCCGTTCGTCGGATTGTTCGGCACCGTCATGGGTATCATCAACGCGTTCAAAGGTATTTCCGCCTCTAAAGCAACCGGACTTTCGGCCGTCGCGGGCGGTATCGCGGAAGCCTTGGTGACCACCGCGCTTGGTCTTCTCGTCGCTGTGCCGGCCGTTTGGACTTTCAACTACTTCACCAATAAAGTGGAAGCTTTCGACGTCGAGATGGACAACTCCTCGATGGAGTTGATTAACTACTTCATCACTCGCCGCGGCGGAAAGAAGTAAGTCATGGGATATAAACCCAAAGCACCGCCAGTGATGGCTGCGCCAAACGTAATTCCTATGGCCGACATCATGCTTGTCTTGCTGATTATTTTCATGGTCGTGACGCCCATGTTGCAAAAAGGTGTGTCGGTCGATATGGCCAAGGTGAATAACGCTCAAGACATGCAGGATGCGGACAAAGATGACGCCATCATCGTAGCAGTCACTCGCGATGGACATCTTTTCTTGGGAAGTACGCAGGTGGGTCTCAGTGAGGTCACAAGCAAAGTGAAAGACCTCTTGGCAAACCGCCTGGATAAAACCGTCTTCGTGCGTTCGGATCAACGAGCCAAGTACGGCGATGTAGTTAAGGCAGTGGATGAAGTCAGGTCTGCTGGCGTGGATAAGATCGGACTGCTTACGGAAAAGAACAGGTCGAAGACGGGTGCTCCGGCGCCTCCGTCACCACCCGCGGCAGGCGCGAGCGGCGACTGAAATAGCGTTAAGAATCAAAGGAGTCTTTTCATGGGAATGGCAGTTGGAGGAAATAAAGGTTCGATGTCGGAACCGAATATCGTACCGCTGATCGATGTGTTGCTCGTCCTCATCATCATCTTCATGGTGATCACGCCGACAGTACCGCAAGGACTGGATACCCTCGTCCCGCAACCGTCGCCGCCTAACGCGCCGGAAAACAAGGATGTCCTGGCGAAGACGATCGTCGTTCAAGTTTTGGCGAATGGAAAAGTAATGATTAACCAGGATGAGACCTCTTGGGACGATTTGGGACCTCGCCTGGACGACGTTTTCAAGTTGCGTGCAGAAAAGGTCGCTTTCGTGAAAGGCGACGACGCAGTGGACTTCGGGCAAGTTGCACGGGCGATTGACATCATGCGTGGAGCCGGGATTGAGAGCGTCGGCTTGATCACCGCCAAGGTCGAGGCGGGCCAGTAACGGGTAACCGCCTGCCCTGGGAAAAATCTGCGCCTCGCCGTCTTGGGGATGGAAATTAGCAGCGGCGATCTTCATCAAGGAGAGTACGGGATGCAGCGTAAGCCCCATACATATTTCATCTTGGCAGTCGTACTTCTGTCGGCTGCGGCCGGAGCCGGATGCGACAAGCTTCGCGCACGTGACAAGCTCAACAAGGGTGTGCAGGCCTACAAGGCGAATCAGACCGATCTCGCAATTGAAGATTTCAAGCAAGCTAAGGCATTTGACCCAGCCCTAACAAATGCACAGCTCTACCTCGCCACTGCCTACGCCAGCCAATACATTCCAGGCGCACCGTCCGACGACAACGTGCGTATGGGCAAGCAAGCCATGCAGGAATGGCAGGAAGTCCTAAGCAAAGATCCAAATAATCTGAATGCGATTGATGGTATCGGCTCAATTCTTTACAACATGGCCAGCACTCCTTTCGATCCCAAAAAGATGGAAGAATCGAAGGCCTATCACGAAAAGCATATTCAGATTAAGCCGACGGATCCCGAGCCTTATTATTGGATTGGCGTGATCGATTGGTCCATCGCATTCCGCGGTAATAAGGACATGCGCGAGGAATACAACAAGACCGCGAAAAAGACGATTAAAGACACGGACCCAATGCCGCCCGCGCTCGCCGCTCAATTCCAAGAGAAATATGGTTCCGTCGTTAACGAGGGTGTTACCGACCTGCAGAAGGCGATGGAACTGCGTCCAGATTATGACGATGCTATGGCCTACCTGAATCTCCTTCTTCGTCAAAAGGCTGACATGGAAAGCACTCCTGAAGCGCGCGAAGCCGACATCAAGCAAGCGGATGATCTGGTGGACAAAGTCAAAGCGATCAAGCAGAAAAAGATGGAGAACCCCCAGCCCTCGTCTTAGTCTGCGGACAATTCTTGTGACGGCGAGCTGCTCGCGGCTCGCCGTTTTTTTTTGGCGAAGCCTACGAGTTGTGGGTTCAGTTTTGCGGTTACTCGTCTTCCATTTGCTTTTCGCGAGATTGCAGAGCCATGCCCAACAATCCGCCTATGAGGACCGCAGGATATAGTTGACCGATTAGGGCTTCCGACACAGCCAGCATGCGCGATAGCGGATGGGCAGGCAAAACATCTCCATAACCTATGGTAGTAAGGGTCGTGAAGCTGAAGTAAACGTAGCGAGACATGGGAGCTTCACCGTCTGCGAAAGAACCAACGAATCGCAAAGATCCAGGAATCTTCAAGTCGGTTAATCGGTATGCATAACTCCACATCAAGCCGATCAGAAGATACGCGGCGATAGCTCCGAGAACGCGTTGCAGGTTTATTGGCCCGGGACGAAACAATTGCAGCAACGTAATTACTACAAATGCGAATAGGCAGAACAACAGCAGTAGCGCGTCGAGTTCAGGGTGTCCCTGAGAAAGTACGTACACGTTAGTCCAATGGAAGATCAAGCCGCCGATCGTCAATGAGCCGATAAAGATTTTCAGAGCCAGACTTCGCTGTGTCGCGATCACGCCCGCAATCATGAGCAAGGTGAGAACAATATCCACAACGAACTTGCCGAGCAGTCCTAAGCCGGCTAACGGCAAAATCACGAAAATAATAAGAATAAGAGATGCCAGAAAAAATGTGAGCCGTTGATCCACGGACCAAAACTTGGAGCGAGAAGAAGAGGAGTCAGTCATCAATTGTATTCGCCCTGCGGATAGCCGCCTTCACCAACCAACTCGCAAGACCGAGCCACCGTACTTCAGTGGTTCAACAGGTGTCAACCACGGAGTCGCGAGAACTCGCGCCGAAGTAAGGTAAGAGCTAGAATGGTTGCTTCCATGGAACCGGCCGGAAAACCCGCCATTACCCAGGCCGCCAGACGCGCCGTCGATCTACGTTTCGTCGAACTGATGGACAAAGTGCGCCGCAATCGTCCCGGCGATGACCTGGAACTCTTGCGGCGCGCGTACGATTTTGCCGCCGAGCAACACAAGACCCAGACTCGTCTTTCGGGCGAGCCGTTTCTTTCCCATCCCGTCGAGGTCGCCCATATTCTCGCCGGAATGAAGCTGGACGTGACCTCGCTGTGCGCAGCTCTCCTTCACGATGTTGTAGAGGACACCAAAATCCCTCTGGACCAAATATCCACCCATTTCGGACCCGACGTTGCGCAACTCGTCGAGGGCGCCACGAAAATAAGCCGCCTCGATTTGCTCGCTCCGGAAGCTCGCCAGGCAGAGAACGTCCGGAAGATGCTTCTAGCCATGGTGAACGATGTCCGCGTCGTGGTGATAAAGCTGGCTGATCGCTTACACAACATGCGCACGCTCGAATATCTCGATTCAGAACGCCAACAACGCATCGCTCGCGAAACTTTGGATATCTACGCTCCAGTTGCCAATCGGCTTGGTATGGGGTTGATTCGTGGCGAGCTTGAAGACCTGGCGTTCCGTTATTTGGAGCCGGAAGCCTATTTTGAGTTGCAGAAGAAATTAGCTTCGAAACAAAAGGTTTTCGACAAGTTTTTGCAAGAGGTTCAGGGTTCGATTCGCGACCGGCTTGTGGAGAACGGGATTCCTGCCGAAGTGCAGGCGCGTGTGAAGAGGTTTTACTCGTTGAACTTGAAAATCCAAAAGCAGCAACGCACGTTGGATCAGGTTTTCGACCTTTTAGCCGTGCGTGTGATTACCGACACGGTGAAGAATTGTTACGCCGCCCTTGGCGTGATACATCAAATATGGCCGCCCGTTCCTGGCCGCTTCAAAGATTACATCGCCATGCCACGGCCCAATCTTTATCAATCCCTCCACACCACGGTTATCCACGGCGGCCAGCCTTTCGAGGTTCAACTGCGCACGCAGGACATGCATCGCATTGCCGAACAAGGTGTGGCCGCCCATTGGAAATACAAAGACGGACGGGAAGTTTCGCAGTCCGACGACCAGCGTATCGTGTGGATGCGACAGTTGATCGAGTGGGTGCAGGAAATGCAAGAACCCAGCGAATTTCTCTCAACTTTACGCGTGGACCTTTACCCCGAAGAGGTTTACACCTTCTCGCCAAAGGGCCGCGTAGTAGTGCTTCCCCGCGGGGCCACCCCCATAGATTTCGCTTACGCTATTCACACGGAAGTGGGACATCAATGCACTGGCGCCCGGGTAAACGGTGCGATCGTTCCGCTGCGCCATGCGTTAGCCAATGGCGACGTTGTCGAAATTATCACGCAGAAAGGCCATGCGCCATCTCGCGACTGGCTGTCTTCGATCCAAACATCGCGAGCGCGTAGCAAGATTCGCCAGTGGATCAATCTTCACGAACGAGAAGAAGCTACCGACGTTGGCCGCCGCTTGCTTGAGAAAGAGGCGCGCCAAGCCGGAATTACTTTGAAGAAAATATCCGACGAAGATTGGACTCGGGTCGCCTCCGATTATGGTTGCGGTCGCGTCGAAGATCTCTATGCTGAACTCGGGTACGGAAAATGGTCAGCCCGGCAAGTGCTGGCGAAAGCGACGGGGCAGCCCCTCGCCGAACCGGGAGAAGAAAAGCAGCCGAAGATTGTATCCACAGTCAAACGCATGTTGGGAATGGACGATTCGGCCATTCTCGTGCGCGGCAACGATGGACTTATGGTCTTTCGTTCCAAATGCTGCAATCCAATTCCAGGTGATGACATTGTTGGCTACGTCACGCGCGGGCGAGGCATCGCCGTGCACAGTAAAAATTGTCCAAACGTTCAAAATCTACTTTATGAAGCTGAGCGGCGGATACCGGTCGAATGGGCCGGAGAAACTAAAGCAACGTTTCCGGTGCGCTTGCGCATTTTCTCTGAGGACCGACCCGGAATATTGGCTGGCATTACGGCTGTGATCAGCGACACCGGCGCCAATATCCGCACCTTCGAAAGCGGAGGACAGGACCTTCGCGCCCGAATCGAAGTGGCGATTGACGTTCATGATCGTAAGCAGCTCGAGCGCATCTTGACTGGTGTAAAACGAATTCCTGGTGTGTTTGACATTGAACGGGTTTATAACGTCTGAACACTTTTCCGGCCACCGAATCCAACCGACGATTCTGCCAGAAGCAGGTAATTAGTGCGCGACACCTTCATGTGGTCCACGGTATGCGTCCGGTCAGTGTCAGTAGAATTAGACTGATGTCAAACGCCGACGCACGTCCATTTGTCTGGCTGTTTTCAGTTCATAGGCTGAATGCACATTTTCGTCCGTCTCTGATTTTCTTCATGTCATTAGTTCTTTTGGCCGCCGGCTGTGAGCGTATGATGCCGCTCGATACCAAGCCTCTCGATAGCGCGGGGATGAATTACTCAGCCATCAAACAATTGGTAGCGCTGGATATCAGCAGGACTGAACTTGATGAGGTTGCCAAAGCTCGTAACGCAGGATTTTCTGACGACAAGTGTATCGAGATCGTTCGATTATTCCACGGGCGTAATGTGCCTTTTAACGCTGGCGACACTGTTGCCGGTCTTCTTCGAGCTGGCCTGAAACAAGACACCATTCTCGAATTGGCCAAGCTCAACGCGTTTGGTGTGAACATTGGTGAACTACAGTTGATACGACTTGCTGGTTTTTCCGATGCGGTTGTCCTTGAAGTAGCTCGCCAGGATGCTGCTGGCAAGCACGTTTTATCCGGTGCCTCACTCTCCACCATGAAAAATGCTGGCATGCACGAAGCCACACTACTGGAACTTGTTCGACGTGGCGTCCCCGATTCTGAAGTTCCCGCCATCATCGCTCTACATCGTCATGGCGCGAAGGATTCTGAGCTTCTTCGCCGTTATCCAGCCGCGTAGTTTGCCTGCGAGTCCACAAGTATTCAGCCAACTCAACTATTTCTGCCTTTTCCCCTTCGAGATTGCTCGATAGAATCTTCGCACCTTGAATCGACCGAGTCTCGCAGCGAAACAGCCTAGTCCGCTTCCGTTGCTGAATCTTGTATTCGTGATTTCTGTAATTCTATGCTCGTCAGGTTGCGTCGTTTCGTTGACGCCTGCTTATCGAATTACCAAGCAATCGAATAAGATAGAGTTCCTTTCCGATCCGACACCGGGGCTTCAATTGACCGCCGCCTACACGCTCGAGAATTACGGCGCCAGCGTTTTGCCGTCTATAGATGTAACCTTGCCCAATGTATCGCGTTATGGAGTAAGAAATCTGCTCATTAAAGTAGACGGCCATGCGGTTAGTGCCTCACCAGTTTCCGAAGGACCTCAAGAAGGGCAAGCGACAAAAGTACGCATTCCCTTCGATCCGGGCTGGAATCCGAAACAACGTCGCGACGTTGTCATTGAATATATCTTGAGCTCTCCCCAGGGATCCCAGACTCGCGTCGGAATTGCTGCAGCATCTTTTTATCTAATTTCGCCCGGCTGGCTTCCTTCGCTTCAAGCACCTAATCACACATTATCTTCGTCTCCTGCAGGAGCGGATCGCTCGACTTATTCCGTTCAAATTCCTGCGGATTTCCTTGTGCTGTCACCGGGTAAGCTACGAGGTCGAAAGAAAAACCAAGGAATGGTCGAGTATCGGTTTGAATTGCGTAAAGGCGACCTGGAGCCTTACATAGTGGCCGGGCGATATGTGACTACATCTTCGAAGCAGCGCAAAGGTGGTGCTATATTCTGGACTTTTGAGCCGCTTAAGGAAGATCCGGCTGCAACCGAGGAGCGAATGGCTTCGGTGGCAAATATTCTTCAAGAGAATTTCGGCCCTCTGGGAAAAAGCGATCTTGTTTTGTACAGTATCGAATCGTCAAGACCACATGCCGCCGGTTCAGACGAGCCCATGGCTTCTCCTTTTCCCGCCGGTGTTTTAGTCAATCCCCAAGCCATCGCACTTGGAGTCAACAGCCCAAGTTTCTCGAAGCTGGTATCAAGCGGATTGGCCCATAGTTGGTTCCCTGATATGAATTCTTTGCCGGATTCTCTCATCGGTATCGACGAAGGCCTGCCAGAGTATGCGGGCATTGTAGTGAGCGAGGCTCTTGAAGGGCAAGCTATCCGGCGCGAGCTCGTGCTGAAATCCCTTAAAGACTACGAGGAAGCGTGCAAAGAAGCGGTCGAAAAGCCGCTCATCTCGACCACTCTGCAAGATCCCATCGAACAGCGCCGAATTGCCTTGGCAAAGGCTCCCTTGTTTTTCATCGCGCTTGAAGATGCTTATGGCGAACAGCCTATTCGTCGGGCCTTGACGCAAATCAGGAGCCTGCTGCGTGGTCAACAGATCACTTACCCAGACATCCGGGCGGCGCTCGAGGATGTAACGAACAAAGATCTCACTCCAATGTTCCGCACCTGGGTCTACAACGTGGGCATTCCCGCGGAATTCCGAGAAAAGTACGAAAACGCGGAAGCCGGAAAAAATTAGAAGAGCCGTCTTGTAAGGAGGGAGGATGCGCGAAGTCATTTCCACCGAAAAAGGCCCCAAGGCTATCGGCCCGTATTCGCAGGCGATCAGAGCTAATGGATTTATATTTATTTCCGGTCAAATCGCCTTTGATCCGGCGACCGGCAAGCCCATCGAAGGCGACACAGCAAAACAAACGCAGCGCACGCTCGAGAATTTGAGGGCTATCTTGGAAGCTGCAGGATCTTCCCTCGATCGTGTCGTCAAAGTGAGCGTATTCCTGAAAGACATGAACGATTTTTCAGCGATGAACGAAGTGTATGCCCGTTACTTCCCGGCAAATCCCCCGGCACGTTCGACGGTGGAAGTGGCCAGACTTCCGCGAGACTTCCACGTGGAAATCGATGTAATCGCATTGGCATAAATAGACGCGGCGGGCATTTGATGACAGAAGATACGCATATCGGTGGCCCCGGCGCTAGATTTCCCGCTACGCAGCGGTTCGTTGTTCGTGCTGCATGCAGCTCCGATGCGGCCGAGCGCAAGCGGGCCTTGGAAACGATCATCGCGGCCTATTGGAAGCCGCTTTATAAATACATCCGTATTCGCTGGGGCAAATCGAACGAAGATGCAAAAGACCTAACGCAATCCTTCTTTGCGAATCTAATCGAAAAGAAATATCTGGACGATTTCGATCCGTCGAAAGCCCGCCTAAGGACTTTCCTGCGAGTTTGCGTAGATCACTTTTCGGCCAATGAAGTCAAAGCTGCAAAACGGTTGAAGCGCGGGGGTGGCGCAGAGCACCTATCGCTGGACTTTACTGCCGCAGAGTCGGAGCTCGCACAGGCGCAACTTTCTGTAAATGCCTCGGTTTCACCGGCACGTGCAGATGAATTTCTGGAGCTGGAATATCTTCGCAGCCTGTTTGGCTTAGCGGTGGAAGAGCTTCGCAGCTTCTGCGAAAACAAAGACAAGAAAACGCACTTCCGTCTGTTCGAATTGTACGATCTGGAAGACACCAAAGCGCGAAGACCGAGTTATGCGGATCTGGCAGCGCAATTTGGTATTGCTGTTACCGACGTCACTAATCATCTTGCCTATACGCGACGGGAATTTCGTCGAATTGCGATGGCAAAGCTAAGAGAGATGACCGCATCGGAAGACGAATACCGTCGCGAGGCTCGCGCTTTGTTGGGAGTCAAACCGAAATGAATTGGCTTTCTGACGAAGCGATTTCTCGCCTGCAGGCTGCAAGCTCCCTGCCTGACTTGTCCGGAACGCGCTATCAACTGGTGAAACGCCTTGGCAGCGGAGGCATGGGAGTTGTCTATTTGGCCGAAGACACAATCCTGGGCCGCCGTGTGGCTTTGAAAGTTCTCGATGTTCCAGACACCTCAGGTGAACTGGAGGCTAGGCTTCAGCGTGAAGCGAGCATCCTGGCCACTCTTGAGCATCCTGGGATGGTTCCGGTCCATGATGCCGGTACTCTCGCCGATGGCCGCGGGTTTTACGCCATGAAGTTCGTGGAAGGCACCCGTCTCGATCGTCTGGATGCACAGAAAGAAACGCTGTTTGACCTTTTAAGAATCTTTATGCGCATTTGCGAGACTGTCTCGTTCGCCCATGCCCGCGGGGTACTCCATCGTGATTTAACTCCTGGCAATATTATGATCGGATCGTTTGGCGAAGTCCTGGTTATGGATTGGGGCGTTGCGAAAATCCTAAGCTCAACTTCGGAGCGTGGAGTCGACAAATTGCCGAAGAGAAATAAGACAGTTCGAAACATCATGCCATCGGCGGCGCTTTTGCAAACCGAACACGGCACTGTCCTAGGAACAATGGGCTATATGTCTCCCGAGCAAGCCCGGGGTGAAATAGAGAGTCTTGACGTGCGCTCAGATATATTTTCTCTTGGCGCCATACTTCAATTTCTTCTGACGAAAACCTCGTCGGAGAGTTCCCCACCGCCGCTTTCTGCGATCAGTAAAAAGGCTATGTCTCCGGATCGGGCCAACCGGTATGAATCCTGCAGCGCTTTAGGTCGAGACGTCGGGCGATATCTGGATGGCTTGCCGGTCTCTGCCTATCCAGAGACCATTTTCACCAAGCTGTTCCGTTGGGGCTCCAAATATCGCATGGCCATCGGTCTGGTTCTCACATATCTCCTGGTGCGAACCCTATTGCTATTGTGGTACCGACATTAAAGGAATTCCGATCCACGGTTAATAGAATGGCGACGACGAGCGTTTGCCGCTCGGGAGGAAAAATGAACAAGGTCGTGTACGGTTTGATTCTTGGCGGAATCTTGGGCATTTTTGACGGCCTTACCTCGTGGTTCACCCCAGAGGTCAGACCGCAACTCCTTACGATTGTGGTCGGTTCTACAATCAAAGGGATTCTTGCCGGCGTGCTAATCGGATATTTTGCGCGCAAAGTACATTCTCTGGGGCTAGGGATTCTTTTTGGACTTGGCGTAGGCCTGCTGTTAGCGTTCTTCGTAGCTCACATGCAGGGCAAATATTACTTCGAGATTATGCTTCCGGGCGGTTTGGTGGGCGTAATCGTGGGCTACGCGACGCAGAAGCACCAGCAGCTTTCAACTCCCGCTCGTTCTTGAATTCGGACGGACACTTGGAAAAATTTCAACACTAAGGAGGATTACCATGTCCCGAGTTATTCATTTCGAAATACCCACAGATAATCCCGATCGGGCTGCGGAATTCTATCGCTCCGCGTTCGGTTGGCAGATTCAAAAGTGGCCCGGCCCACAGGATTATTGGCTGGCTTCAACGGGTCCGGAGGGCGAGCCTGGAATTAATGGCGGGTTACTGCGCCGCCCGCACCCCGGAGCAGTGACCTGCAACACCATCGGCGTGAAATCGATAGACGAATCCCTTGCGAAAATTGCGAAGAGCGGCGGCAAAGTTGTAGTGCCCAAGATGGCTGTCCCGGGAATCGGACATTTAGCTTATTGTTCGGACACCGAAGGCAACATCTTCGGAGTGATGCAACCAGACAAAAGCGCGAGTTAGCAATCTTTGTTTGGCGGGCGGCTAGTTTCTCTTCTGAAGCCGCCCGCTCCAACGAGTAAAAATCTCGGGCCATCCCTTCGGTGCCCCTGGGCCTCCCAATCTGTCCGTTAACCCATTCGCGCTCAATTTCTTGTCAGATGGTATCCGCTTCGGTTTTTTCAGTATGCTTAAAACATTCACATTCTAGAAAGAGGATTGCATTACACTTGCGGCGTTTTGTGCCTGTCTTGATTTATTATGAATCGATGATGCTCGCAACGTATTGTTGAAAGAAAATTCATCAGGCGGTTCCATGGCTAACTCGCAGTTTGATTTGGTGGTAATCGGAAGCGGCCCGGCCGGACAAAAGGGCGCTATCTGCGCGGCAAAAATGCGCAAGCGTGTTGCCGTGATCGATCGTACGCTGATGATAGGGGGCGTCTGCGTTCATACCGGCACGATTCCGAGCAAAAGCGTGCGCGAAGCAATTTTTCAGCTCACTGGCAATGCTGTGCGGGCCTTTTATGGTGAGAGCTATAGAGGAAAAAACGATATTACCGTCCAAGATCTCTCATTTCGAGTCAAAGCGATTGTAGGGCGCGAGACAGAAGTGATTCGCGCGCAGCTCAAACGAAACGGTGTGACCGTGTTTCAGGGCACTGCGCAGTTCGCCGATCCGAATACGATCGAGGTTCAGGGCGATTCCGAGAAAATTACAGTGCGCGGAGATCATATTCTGATTGCTTGCGGAACACGACCGGCACGAAATTCTGAAATTCCATTTGACGATAAACGCATTCTCGATACTGACAGCATTTCTTCCATGGAAGGTCTGCCCAGGGAAATCATCGTGGTCGGTGCGGGGGTCGTGGGACTTGAATACGCATCTTTCCTTGCGGCTTTAGGCACTGAAGTTACATTGATAGACCAGCGTCCGACGCTTCTAGACTTCGTGGATCGTGAAATCATCGAAGCTCTAGCGTATCACCTGCGCCAAATGGGCACGACTTTTCGTCTCGGCGAAAAAGTGACGCGAGTTGGAATCGATCCTCAACGCGATCGCGTTTTTGCGGAACTCGAAAGCGGAAAGAAAGTACAAGGCGACGCCCTAATCTATGCTGTCGGTCGTCAAGCGAACGGGGATCGCCTAAACTTGGCGGCGGCAGGGTTAGAACCTGACGCGCGCGGCAAAATCAAAGTAAATGAACATTATCAGACCGATGTCCCGCATGTTTACGCGGCTGGCGACATTATCGGATTTCCAGCTCTGGCGAGCACGTCAATGGAACAAGGGCGACTCTCGAGCTGCCATATGTTCGGTGCCCATTCGGAACACATCACCGAATTGTTTCCGTACGGTATTTACACCATCCCGGAAATTTCCATGGTGGGTCAGAATGAGGAACAGCTCACAGCTGCGAAAGTTCCTTACGAAGTCGGTATCGCCAAGTACGCCGAGTTAGCCAAAAGCATGATGCTGGGCGACGAAACCGGGATGCTAAAAGTTCTTTTTGATCGCAACACACTAAAACTTCTCGGTGTTCACGTAATCGGCCAGCGCGCCACAGAAATTATTCACATCGGACAAGCGGTTCTTTATTACGGCGGCAAGGTGGACTATTTCCGCGATACAGTATTTAACTACCCCACGCTCGCCGAAGCCTACAAAGTTGCCGCATTAGACGGCCTGAACAAGCTTTAGTGGCACTCCGCGAAGCTGCTGCATATTGAACAATTTTGATTTGCGCGCACTTCGCCTGTACGGCTACTCGCTCGCCCATGCTAGAATTATTAAATCCAGTGTGGGCGAAATGCCTGCCGTGGGCCTGTAGCTCAGGTGGCTAGAGCGCGCCCCTGATAAGGGCGAGGTCGGTAGTTCAAGTCTACCCAGGCCCACCAATTGTTCCTTGCTCCTCCGCAACGCTTAGCGCCCTTACTTGGCCAAACCCCGCGAAGATTCGGCTCATTTTTTCGTCGGAGCGGAAGCGTCACGCCTTACGTACTCAGAATCCCAAAAAATTTTCCAGTTTCCCTGGCCATCATCCGACTTTTCGGCCATCTGCCGCACCCTACCCGGCCCCAGGACGTACCATGTCCAGCGAAATACGGGAGTCTTCTTTTCATCGCTTAGCAGCACCATCTTTCCGTCGATGAAATCGCCGCTCATGGCAGGAAAGTTTCCGGCATTGCCGGAATTATCGAGGTAGAGTTGATGCCATTTCTTGTCTCTCACATCGTAGTAGTTGAAACTCGTTCCGGTTTCCCCGCCGGTCAGCGCCTCCCAGTGCTCTATCAGCAGGCAGCCGTCCTGTTCCACCGTTACCACATTGTGACCCACGGAAGGTCCATTCGGTGAATGAACGTCCCAATCACCCACCCAGAAATCGAACTGTCGATATTCCGGCGATTGGCATGGAGTCTTCTTTCCCTCCGCCTGTATTGCATTTCCTGTGCATGCGATTAGCAAGATCACAAGACCACTCTGCCAGTTTTTCACGGTTTTTCTCCTGCGGACAAAACCCAAGTAATCAGCTTGCATTCTGAAATCGTAGCTAGATAGACGCCACGAACTAGAATCGGTGAGCACCGTAACCCGAGGCGCCTTTCACAACTCGCCTTTGTTCGGCTACTATTCGTCGCGCCGAACGCTCTCTATTAGTGGCTGAAACTGACATTCAAGCCAGTCGATAAGATTACATCGTTGGTTTTTGTGCCCACGATCGGCGGGTCGGTAACGTAACGATCACTGAAGCTCAACTGCCAGCCAAGCCATTTGTTGATCTTGGTGACAGCTCCTGCATCGACTGAAAAACGATATTGGCTGATATCACTCAAGTCCGGATAAAAATAGAAATCCTGTGTCACCACCGTTGAAGCTCCGAATTTGTGCATGAAAAGTTCTCCGGCAGTAATACCGGGCAAATTGCGATCGACGTTCATCGCCGGTGTAGTTCCCGTCGCTCCACTGCTGTAAGTTTCACGTGTGTAATTAATGCCTCCGAGCAAGTCGAGTGTCGTGTTTGGGTTGTTGATCCAGTGCCAGCCGAGTCCACCGGTATAAATAGACCTAAGATTCAGGCCCTGCAATTCATCATGGGTGAAGTCTCCACTGACAAACCCAAAGAGTCTCTTCGTAAAGTTTCGGTCGTATTTTATTCCACCCATAATCTCATTAGCCGTCACACCGCTATTTACTCCGCCATTGGAAGAGTAAATTGACGACTCATAGATGGTCAGTTCATCTGTCAGCGTCTTGCGATCCGCCGTGACTCCCGTGCTTAAATTCGTGGTATCGCTATTTCCGCGTGCGAGTGCGAATCCTATGTTCACCCCGCCTTTCCATCCTTCCACCAGGCTCGGATGCAAACTTTTTTCGTAGGCCACTTGCTGATCTTCGGAGCGCACAATCGTGACTTGTGCAAGTGGAATTCGCACCTCACCGGAGCCGGAGGTATGTACGATGAGGTTCGTGCCCTCCGAGGTGATCGTGCCATTCACAGTTTTTTTCTCGGAGGTAACAACGTAAAGCGCTTTGTCCGAAGTTACTTCTTTCACTGCATCCCATTTTATTTTTATCTCGCCAGCGAAATCTGTTTTGAGGGTGAGATCTTTGCCGTCGGAGGTGATGATCGTCCCAGTTAAATGATCGCCATTGCGAAGGGTCACCGAGTCCGCGTCGGCTATCGCCGCCACCGCAAGAAAAACAATCAAAATCGCGACAATATGCACGTTCTTCATAAAAGCTCCTGTTCGGAAAATAGTGGATTTTAATGCGCGTCGCAGATAGCGGCCGGAGCGTCAATTGTAGGCCAATAATTTGGAAAACCTAACTCCTTTTCCACGGTTCTGGGACCGCAGTCGCCCCACAACCTCCACAATACGTAATATCGCGTTAGCATATCGAGTGAGCTAGCTTCACTGAGTGCCCGTATCAAACCTTTGACACTTGTTTTTGATGTCCGAATTAGCGACAACCTATCCCATAATCGGGCAGGCTCTTGGCGGCATGCTTTGTGTCAAAGGACTAAAAGCTTTAGCCGCATAGTCTTGAAGATCGGTGCCGAGGAACGGTGGTTGCTCTGCATTGAGGCCGAAATTTTCAAACTTGTCCGTTGAATTCTTGGCTTATACATCCAACACTATGGCAGGTCATTTCCGTAACATCCGAAAAATGGAAAACTAAAAAGGGGTGGGTATGAAGAAGATTGGTTTCACAGTATTGTTATTACAGTTGGCGTTCATTGCCCCGGCCACATTTGGACAACGGATTCCAGACCTAGCCACTCCCGATCACTACCAGTTAACGATCACGCCGGATTTTGCCACTGAAAAATTCGCAGGTGACGAGACGATCCAAATCCGGCTCTTGAAGCCATCCGCTTCGATCACATTAAATGCGGCCGAGATTAAATTTGCGGAAGTTACCATTACCTCCGCCGGCAAGACCCAGACCGCCCAATTAGTCAGCGACGAAAAAAATGAAATGGCTACCCTCACCGTGCCGGAACCGCTAGCAGTCGGACCAGCCGAAATCCGCATCCGCTATACCGGCATTTTGAACGGCCAACTGCGCGGACTCTATTTGAGCAAGGCCAACAATCGCAAATACGCTATAACGCAACTCGAAAATACCGACGCACGGCGGATGTACCCTTCCTTTGACGAGCCTTCCTACAAGGCCACCTTTGATATCACCGCGATCATCGACAAAGGCGACACTGCCATTTCGAATGGCAAGATTGTTTCTGACACTCCAGGGCCCGGCGACGGCAAACATACACTCAAGTTCTCCACTACGCCTAAAATGTCGTCTTATCTTGTAGCGCTTGCCATCGGCGATTGGGAATGCCTGGAAGGCAGCGCCGACGATATTCCCATCCGCGTCTGCGGAATTCCCGGCAAGAAGCAATATTCAGGTTTTGCGCTCGAAGCCGCCGAATTCAGCTTGAAGTTTTATAACAAGTACTTCGCAATCAAATACCCGTATGGCAAGTTGGATATTTTGGGTGTCGCGGATTTTTCCGCGGGCGCGATGGAGAATACCGCCTGCATCATTTCTCGCGACTTAATTTTCGTGGATCCCAAGCAATCCTCTTTTTTCCTCAGAAAGATAGTGGCCCAGGACCTCGTCGCGCATGAAATCGCGCACCAGTGGTTTGGCGACTTGGTCACCATGAAATGGTGGGACGATGTTTGGCTTAACGAAGGCTTCGCCACCTGGATGTCGTTTAAGCCCATGGAAGCCTGGAAACCTGAGTGGAATATGCAGAATGATGCAGTTAGTTCCAGCACCGGCGCCATGGATACAGACTCGCTCAGTTCCACTCGCGCGATTGAAGCTCACGTCGAGACACCGGCCCAAATAGAGGAGCTGTTCGATAGCATCACGTACAACAAAGCGGCCGCGGTGCTCTCCATGGTCGAAGGCGACATCGGCGAAGACGTCCTTCGCAATGGAGTAAATTCTTACTTGGCAAAGTATTCCTACGCCAACGCTACTTCCGAAGATTTCTGGAATGAGATTACCAAGATGTCGCATCAGCCAGTGGATCGCATCATGGATAGCTTCGTGAAGCAGCCAGGCGTTCCGCTTGTTACTTTGAAAACAGCCTGTAACGGTGGCAAGACCAAGGTCACCGTTTCCCAACAGCGTTATTTTTCTGATCGCACCACATTCGAAGCGGGTTCCAAAGAACAATGGCAGATTCCTGTTTGCCTAAAGACCGGAAAAGATGAAAAGTGCCAGCTACTGGCATCGAAAGAGCAGGAGGTTACCCTACCCGGGTGTGGGTCAGCAGTTTACGGTAATGCAGGCGCTCGCGGTTATTACCGCTCGGGATACGATTCGGCAAACTTGAAACTTATCTCTTCCTCCGCTGAGCGTACCCTTTCTCCTGGCGAACGCTATATGCTCATGAACGACGTCATTGCGCAGGTTAGTCTGAATCGCTTGACCGTCGGAGATGTTTTATCGCTAGCGCAAGATATGAAGGACGATAACTCCGCGGCTGTGATGAACTACATCTCGAATCAACTCACCTTCGCAGACGATTACCTGGTTACCGACGCCGATCGCGCTCAGTATCAAGCCTGGGTTCGCAACACGTATGGCCCGGTCGCCGAGAAACTCGGATGGATATCAGCACCCAATGATTCCGACGAAACGCGTTCGCTGCGCGCTAGTCTTCTAACCATACTCGGAGCGGTGGGTCGCGACCCCAAAGTTATACAAGTGTCGCGAGATTTATTTGATAAAGCACTTAATGGCCAACCGGTTGATCAAACCTTGCTTTTTGCAGCCGTTGGCATAGCCGTTCGCGAAGGGGATGCGACGTTGTACAACCGAATTCTGGCTCATTTTGCGCAAATCAGAACTCAGGAGGAGTTCATCGTTTTTGGCCAAGCGTTTTGCTTGTTTAGCGACCCAGCCCTGCTCACTCGCACGCTCAATTTCGCAATTTCGCCGGCCATGCGTGCACAAGATGCGCCCCAAGTGATTCGAGCCGTCATGGCAAATCCTGCGGGGCGACAGCTTACCTGGGAATTCATGCGGCAACATTGGCCCGAGATCGAAACAAAGCTTAGCAATTATTCCGAAGACACTTTGGTGAAAGCCGCCGGCGTCTTTTGTGATACGAATAAGCGCAACGAAGTGCAGCAATTTTTTTCCGAGCATAAGATTCCGGCCGCCGAACGTGAGCTGAAATTAACGCTCGAACAAATCAGTGGTTGTATCGACGTCCGCGCGCACCAGCAGCCTCTTTTGCAATCCTGGTTGCAGCAGCATGAGCCGGCTGTAGCCGCGAATGAAACAAAGCCGAATTAAGAGGCGCGTCTTCTGAAGAAACACGAATTGACAGCGTGGTTCAAACATATCTCTTCGAGACAAAGGAGGACGTATGGCAGAACTGGAGCGCATCAGAGAATCGCTGAAAGGAAATCTTGACCCTGAGTACTTAAGACAACGTCAGCAGGCTGGCTGGCGCATGGTAGGCATCGAATGGGAACGGGAGAAAACCGTTGATACGGAAGCCCCGCGCACTGCGGTAGAAGACGCTCCCTTCGGCACTCGCGTCTCGGGAGATTGTGAGCACCTCGAGGAAAATCCTACCGAGATGCAATTTCTTCTGTCCATGATGGAACTGATCATCCAGGATATTTCCTTGACCAAGGTAGCGGAAGAACTCAACAAAAAAGGATTCCGCACTCGAAAGGGAACGGAATGGGGCCCGGTAGCCGTATTCAACATGCTCCCGCGCTTGATCGAACTCACTCCTAGAATCTTCGCAACTCAGGAATGGGTTGAACGCAGGAAACAGCTCACGCTGGTTTACTGATAGTCACTACCCTCTGACTTGACACAAAGGCATTTCCCTTAATACAGTTACGCCCGCAAGGAAATTTTACCTGAATGCAGTTGTCCCAGGTAAAGACGATTTATTACAGTTATCGTGGTAGGAGGCAGATATGCGTAAGTTCCGTTACATTTCTCCAGTTCTTTTGTTTTTTGCAGCCGTTTTAGCGAGTCTATTTCCAACTCACGCGCAGGATCAAGCGTCATCCCCGAATGTTCAGGTAACTACCGTAGTAACCGCGCTAGGGCCCAAATACACAGCTCCGCCCGCTCTTGGAAAGCAAGATATAAACGTCACCGAGGGAAAACAAAAACGAGAGGTTACTAACTTTATTCCCGCACAGGGAGACAAAGCCGCGCTTCAACTCGCGATTGTTATTGATGACGCCGACAGCACCGACCTCGCCAGCCAACTCGGTGATTTGAAAAACTTTATCAGTTCCCAGCCCCCCAGTACCGCCATCGGCGTGTTTTACGCAAGTAATGGCACGATCCAGCCGGCGTCTCAATTCAGTACTGACCACGATGCCGTTGCGAAATCTGTCCGCATACCTTTGGGATATACTGGCGCATATTCCAGCATCTATCTCTCGGTCATGAACCTGATGAAGGGATGGCCCGTTACTGGCGGTGCCCGCCGTGAGATTCTCCTGATCGCCGATGGAATCGATCGATTCCGCGGCGACTATCCGATCAGCCCCGATGTCGACTCCACCATCATCAACGGGCAGAGAGCCGGGATTATGATTCATACGCTCTTCGCCACCGGTGTAGGTCGTGCTACTCGAAACTCATTTCGCCTGAACCTGGGGCAGAGCAATCTCGCCAAAATAGCTGACGCCACCGGCGGAGAAGCTTTCTTTCAAGGGTTGTTCACGCCAGTTTCATACGCTCCATTCCTTCAACAGCTAGATATGGTTTTGAAAAATCAATATTGGCTGAGCTGGGCCACCGAGCGTGGCAAGAAGCCAAAAGGCGAGCTGCGAGGGTTTAAGGTCCGAACAGAACAGCGGGGTGTGGATATTTCAGCGGCTGATAAAATATTCGTTCCGGGCCCATAAAAAATTAGCTGTCGCCGCCAGCGATACTGCTCGCACATCGACCATGAAGCGCATAAGTCTGCTCGCGATATTCTTGTTTGTCAGCTGCGCTCTCTTATTCCAGAAGCCGTCTGATTCGGCCGAGGTTTCAACTCAGCGGATAGGACCGGAAGTGGTTTGGAATCCCGCTGCACCGATTCTCTCTGCAATCCGGGGAAAATGCATTACGGGGAATCTCGGGGATTTAAATGATTGTTTCCTCGCTGAGATGAAGGCCGCGGACGCATCGCCGCAGGCGGTGGCATTCGCGAAAGCAAACTCAGATAAAGGTTTAATTTTCGTGCGCGCTTTTCGCAAGGTTGGCGTGGTGGATATTGCCTACGTCGAGTATCCGTTTCGCGCCAACGAACTGGAAGGAGTGCTCCTGGTAAACGGCGACCCCTCAATCATCGACGTAGATAGTCAAAAATTCGTAACGCAAGAAAATTTCTCCACGAATCCAAGCTATGCCAGGCAGGCGAGTAAGCATCCACAAATCAGCATCTGGCCCGGCGATCGCTATCACACGGACAAACCAATCGTAAAAAATCTCGGATCAGGGCAACAATCTTTTGTAGTGGACTATATTCTCCGCAATGGTTGTCACGCTTGCGCAAAGATTGGTACGGTAAGCCTGACCTTCACGTTCGACCAGCAGGGCAGATTCGGTGGTGCTCAGGCGGGCCAAGCAGCTTTGCCTGGGGAGTGAAGGCCTGTTCAAATGTGTCGGCCCGGTCAGGTCCAACAGCAAGAACCTGCCACTTTGTGATGCAAACTTCCTACTGCGGCAGCGCGTGTGAACGCAATTCGACTCGCAGCTTAATTGCACCGAGGTTCTGGCCCTTTGACTCCCCGGTGACAATGATCTCGCTGACGTCTTTCGATTTGGTTTCAGACGCCGGAAGTTGTGGCACAGCTACCTCAATTGTCGCCGCGTCAACTTCGCCCGGCCGTACGGAATAGGGAACCGCCCCATTGTTCACAGTCCAGCCGTTCGGTGCTGCGACATTGAGCTTGATTTCTTGCGCGGCGTTCGTTGGATTGGTTAGCCATACAGGGATTTCAAGCGTACCGCCGGCGGCAACCGCAATTTCAGGAATATCTAGCTTAGGTAATCGCTCCAGGCCATGGGCCAAGCGGAAATCTTTATAAAAACTCCACGGACCGCCCAATTCGATCGAGACCTGCGTCGGCGCAGACGCTGACGGCGTTATCCGTGGAGCCGGAATCGCTGGAGCGGTAGAGATATTTTCGAAAATATCTCCTGTGACGCTTCCTCCCACCAATGATTTTCCCAAAATAAACGTTTGAGCCGAACCCCACCCGTCAGTAGCTTGTTTCTCGAGATCTTGCTCGTTCATGGTAGCGAGAGAATCAATATATTTTTTTTCCTGGGTCTCGTGCGCTTTGAATGATTCCAGGGCAACACGCCAATAGGGCATATGACGCGACTTTGAAATCCCCGTAACTGCGTAGGAGGGCCCGGAATCTTTGAATTTTTCAGTTCCAGTTCCAAAGTAATAAATCTTCTTGGGCTGCCAGGGCCGCAGATTTTCGAGATAGGGTTCCAAGCGGCGAGTTGGGCCCGCGACTTGAGACGCGAATACCGCCGCGTCGCCGGCCATATCGAAGGCTTCCGTCGCGAGGACGCCGGAGGCTTGATGGTCGCCATGGTTTTCACCGATGAATACGCCGGGGAAAAATGTGAGAATAACCTCGGGGCGCGTTAGGCGCACGAGTCGGACCATTTCTTCTAGTGTCGCTCCGTGGCCCCACGTTGCCAGCGACTGCAAGACGTTTTGACTTGCGGTATCTTTTCCGCCCAGAAACCACACATTTACGATTCCGAGTGACGCGCAGGCTCTGCGCGCCTCGATCTCGCGGATGTCCGCAAGAGCAGCCGCATGCTCCGCTCCCGCTTGGTTCGAGCCACTTCCTCCTCGCGTGCCATAAACCACCGCAACGCGCTTGCCTTCGTCAAGAGCTCTCGCTAGGTAAGGCGTGACTGCGGCTTCGTCATCGGGGTGGGCAACCACGACGAGAATGTCAGCTTTGTAGCGTTCATCAGGGCCGAGAAAAGTTTGGGGCGTCTGCGATTGTTGCGGAGTAAATCCCAGAGCGATCATTCCAGTGTGGATCACAGAACTTCGCACGGCCGACGAAACTCCGAGGAGAAGCAAAGCTGCCAGCAAATACATCAACAGCAATCGAAAGTGCTTCATCCTATGCCTCGCTGGATTGGAAGGAAATTTGCAAACATAGAGTTTCTCGTATTTTTCGGTTTAGGTCAGCAGGCATATAAGAACAGAAGTGCCAAGTTACCTTGGGGGACGAAGGCGCGATCGGAAAGCGTCCGACCTCCCGGGTAAAGCCATGATGGTAGAGAGAGAAGTCGCGCACAGAATCTCCCGCTTGCCGTCCACTACAAAAACATCCGCGGCGCAAATCTTCAGAGTTCTGCCCGAACGCAAAACGCGGCCCCGCGCAATAAGCAGAGCCCCGTCGGCCGGCGCCACCAGATTAATTTTGTATTCCACCGTGAGAACACTGGAGTCTGGTGGCATCGTGCTGTAGGCCGCATATCCCGAGGCGCTATCGGCGATGGAGGCGGTCACACCCGCATGGAAGTACCCGTGCTGCTGTGTAAGCTCTCCGCGATGCCGAACGCGGATTTCACACTCGCCGGAACGTAGCGCAGTTAATTCCGCACCGAGATGTTTCATCAGGCCCTGGCGAGCAAAGCTCTCTCGCACGTGTTGATACGTACCACCTCTGGCGGCAGAACCGACTTTGGTTTTCATCGCGATGTTTGGACATGGATGGAACGAATAAGTGAGCGATGCGGTTTTCAGATGCGGGAAAAACGATGCGGATGCAAAAACAAAAAGCCCCGGCTCAATTGTGATTGAACCGGGGCTTGCGTTTGTCTGCAACTCTTTGCCATCGGATGAGACTTACCAGAACCCGTCCGGCCCATTGAGTGCTTCTTCCTCGACAAGTCGAGAAGAGAAGCGGACCGAGCTCCCGAGATCCTAAGATCCGGGATGAAGAGTCGTGCCTGCTACCGAAGCAGGTCGTACTCCCTTTTCTTTTAGAAAGGAGGTGATCCAGCCGCAGGTTCTCCTACGGCTACCTTGTTACGACTTCACCCCAATCATGAGTCATACCTTGAGCGCCTGCCTCCTTGCGGTTGGCTCGGCGATTTCTAGTACAGCCCACTTTCGTGATGTGACGGGCGGTGTGTACAAGGCCCGGGAACGTATTCACGGCGCCGTTCTGATGCGCCATTACTAGCGATTCCGGCTTCATGCAGTCGAGTTGCAGACTGCAATCCGAACTGAGCGCGCTTTTTTGCGATTAGCTCCCCCTCGCGGGTTCGCGACGCTTTGTGGCGCGCATTGTAACACGTGTGTAGCCCTGGACATAAAGGCCATGCTGACTTGACCTCATCCCCACCTTCCTCTCCGTTATCCGGAGCAGTCCTCATAGAGTTCTCCCTTGCGGGTAGCAACTATGAGTAAGGGTTGCGCTCGTTGCGGGACTTAACCCAACACCTCACGGCACGAGCTGACGACAGCCATGCAGCACCTCTACACAGGTCCCTTGCGGGAAGGCCTGATTTCTCAAGCTGGTCCTGTGCGGTTCAAGCCCAGGTAAGGTTCTTCGCGTTGCGTCGAATTGAACCACATGTTCCACCGCTTGTGCGGGCCCCCGTCAATTCCTTTGAGTTTCAGCCTTGCGACCGTACTCCCCAGGCGCAGGACTTAACGCGTTAGCTACGGGACTTGCCCCGTACAGGGCAAACCCCAAGTCCTGATGGTTTAGGGCTAGGACTACCAGGGTATCTAATCCTGTTTGCTCCCCTAGCTTTCGTCTCTCAGCGTCAGTTGTGATCCAGCGAGCCGCTTTCGCCTCGGATGTTCCTACGGATATCTACGCATTTCACCGCTACACCCGTAATTCCACTCGCCTCTCTCACACTCTAGCACGGCAGTTTCGCTAGCAGCCCCTAGGTTAAGCCTAGGGATTTCACTCTCGACTTGCCGCACCGCCTACGGACCCTTTACGCCCAGTAATTCCGAGCAACGCTGGCCCCCTACGTATTACCGCGGCTGCTGGCACGTAGTTAGCCGGGGCTTCTTATACCCGTACCGTCAAGCCCTTGCGGGCATTCTTCCGGGTCGAAAGGGGTTTACACTCCGAGAAGCTTCATCCCCCACGCGGCGTTGCTGCATCAGACTTTCGTCCATTGTGCAAGATTCCCCACTGCTGCCTCCCGTAGGAGTCTGGACCGTGTCTCAGTTCCAGTGTGGCCGGTCAACCTCTCAGTCCGGCTACCGATCAATGCCTTGGTGAGCCATTACCTCGCCAACAAGCTAATCGGCCGCGGATCCCTCTTCTGGCGGCTTGCGCCTTTGAAGACAACAGCATGTGCCATCGTCATGTTATGCGGTATTAGCCCAATTTTCACTGGGTTATTCCCCACCTGAAGGAAGGTTATCCACGTGTTACGCACCCGTTCGCCACGCGCCCACACCCTGTATTGCTACAGAATGCTGCGCGTTCGACTTGCATGTGTTAAGCACGCCGCCAGCGTTCGCTCTGAGCCAGGATCAAACTCTCGTTTGAAATCTGGTGTTCCATCCGTGACGTCCCGACTTTCATCGATGCGCCACGATTGGTAACGAACTTTAAATCGCTCGGTTTATCTCAATTCGCCTTGTTCCGGTACACTTGGAACAAAGCAGTAACCAAACGGGTTCTGGCATGTATCATCCGATTGTCAAAGAGCAGGTACTCCCAGGTCAACTGGAAGAACTACAGACGAACCCCCATCCTACTCAAACACGTTTTCAGAGTCAAGCAATTAATGTAAGAAAATAATCCGAGGAAAATGCTCTTCGAAATTCATGCGAGCGCGTTTGGTTGATCGGAGCCCTAACGAAGTTTCTCGAAGCGGGAAATGGGGCGGAAAGCTGAAAATACTGAAATCGCTAATGTGTGTTCTGGCCTCGGTTAGAAATTTTTCCGTCCTTCGTTTTCTGTAAGTTAGGACGAATTCTACTTTCGGCGCACTTTCGGTTAGAAGTGGTCTAGACCACTTACTAAACATGAGCGAAGATTTACCCGAAGCGCGCGCCACAGGGGCCGACCCTTCAGCGAAATAGCCACACGATCCGTGAGGCCCTCGTAAAACAGCGCCCACGATCCTCCGCTCATGCATTTGCATCGGCCTCAAGCTAACCACAACCATCTTCGCCAATGTTAACATAGTAGTAAACATAAGTCAAGAAGTAACTGAGAGATCCCGCCGGTTTTTCGAGACTTTGCACCCTAAAGTGCGCGATTAGGATGAACCGCTCGCGAGGCTTGGTCATATACCAAAAAACATCCTATTTCATATTGGTGAATATGAAAAAACGTATATACAGCATATTACGTATTTTTGTATTGTCGTAACTGCATGATTTAAAGATACTTATTTTGCATTGCACATGGACTTTAACGTGCGATAAGGGCAGGAGCGCGGGGTATCTTCGCATGGGGGCATCGAGTGTCTATTAAGTTTCCGCCGAATTTCTTAGTTAAATCTCTAGGAGGGTGTATGAACTGGAAGCGTTTTCTCGTCGCAATGTTTGCGGCGTTGCTTCTGCTGCCAAGCGTGATTATGGCGCAGAGCATTGTTACCGGGGCCATCAACGGCACGGTAACTGATCCATCAGGCGCGGTGATCGCGGCTGCTACCGTCACGTTGACGAGCACGGCCACCGGGGAATCGCTGACCGCTGAAACGACAGCGAGCGGCGGCTACAACTTCGGACTGGTAAAGCCGGGGAGCTACACACTAGCGATTTCAAAGAGCGGGTTTAAGACTACTACTCAAGCCGTGCAGGTGGACTTGGGCAACACGCTTGTGTTCAATGCGAGATTGGAACTGGGCAGCGGCTCGATCACGGTCGAAGTGACCGGTCAGGGCGCCCTGCTGCAGACCGAGAACGCGAACATTTCGACCAGCATCGAGACGGCTGAGATCGAAAACCTTCCCAATCCTGGCGGCGACCTGAGCAACATCGCGCAGACTGCCCCAGGCGTTACGATGAACACCGCCGGCAGCGGATATGGCAACTTCAGCGCGTTTGGCTTGCCGGGAACCGCGAACCTCTTCACGATCAACGGAAACGACTACAACGATCCTTTCCTGAACCTGAATAACTCGGGCGCCAGCAACCTGTTGCTGGGCTCGAACGAAATTCAGGAAGTTGCGGTGATCAGCAACGCCTACACCGGCCAGTACGGACGGCAAGCAGGCGCGCAGATCGATTACGCAACAAAGTCAGGCGGCAACGCATTCCACGGCGACGCGGTGTACTACTACAACTCGGTTGGCATGAACGCCGGTGATTACTTTGTCGGCCACACTCCCGAGGTCAACAACCAGTGGGCAGCCGGAATGGGCGGCCCGATCATCAAGGACAAGATTTTCTTCTTCGCGAACACGGAAGGATTGCGCTATAGACTGGGAGCTGGCGGAGATACAGGCTATCCGACCACTGCATTTCAGACCTATGTTTTGAACAATATCGCTACTGTAGCGCCAGCCGCGACGCCTTTCTATACGAACCTGTTCAATCTGTATAACAGCTCACCACACTTTGCAGCGGCGAATGCCAATCCCCAACCAGGCACCTGCGGATCTCTAAACGGAGTCGGTATCTCGCAGGGTGGAGTAGCGGATGCTTGCCAAGGGAACGTTTTCCAATCCAGTCCGAACGGAAACCAGGAATGGCTACTTTCCGGACGCGTGGATTTTGACATTGATGCGAACAATAAAATCTTCGGCCGGACGAAATTCGACCGTGGAACGCAGCCAACCTATACCGACCCGATCAATTCGGTATTTAACATCCATAGCATCCAGCCACAGGATGAGGGCCAGTTGAATTACACACACGTGTTCAGCCCCAACGTGGTTAACAATATCGTCGGATCGGTGCTGTGGTATTCGGCGATTTTCCAAAGTCCAAACTTGGGAGCGGCAACAGCGGCTTTCCCGGGATTATTCTTTCTCACCGATATCGGCGGCATAGCGCCAATCGGCGAGGGTTCCGGGTTTGATCCGGCATTTTCGCTCTTCCCACAAGGGCGAAATGTCACCCAGTGGGGGGTCGTGGATGACCTGTCGATCACACGTGGAAATCACAGCTTCAAGATGGGCGTGAACTTCCGACGCGACGATGTGAGCGATTACACGGCGAGCGAAGGTTTGCTACCAGCTATCGGTATCAACGCCGTGGACTTCTCCAATGACGTGCTCAATCCGGGCGGCGTTAACGTTGGTGACAACCTAGGCCAAGCATTTGCGGTCGCCACGCGCCAGCCAATAGCGATTTACAGCGTAGGTATGTATTTCCAGGATGAGTTTCGCGTCAGTTCAAGGTTGAAACTGACCTTAGCTCTCCGCGCAGATCGCAACTCTGGTGGAGTTTGCCAGTCAGACTGCGGTTCCGCGCCGCCTATTCCGTTCCTAGACCAGAGCCACAACGCAGCGCTGCCGTTTGACACGATCACCAACCCCGGCTCACACAGCATTCTGCAGGGAGTTGAAAAGGTCGTGTTCCAGCCGCGTTTTGGACTTGCCTGGACACCGTTTGGAGACAAGACGGTTATCCGCGCAGGTGTGGGTCAATTCTCCGACTTGTATCCCGGGACGATCCTGGATGCTTACACCACAAACTTCCCGCAGGTTACGTCGTTCAACTACAATCTGTCGGGAAGCGGCTTTGCATTTACCGATCCGAACTCCGCAGCTAATGGAGTTATAAGCTGCAACTCGGCTTTCCAATCAGCCTATCACTCCGGCGGAAACCTGGCGGATTTCAACATGACCCCGGGCTGCGCGGGACAAGTTCCAGGGTTGAGTGACGTCGGCAAATTGCTAAATCCAAAATACACGGAATGGAACGTAGAAGTTCAGCGCACGATCGGATCGCGCACGGTGGTATCCGCTAATTACGTAGGCAACCGCGGATATGATGGTCTGCTTTTCGACCCTTATACGAACGCCTACAATCCATCGGGTTTCGCCGGACTTCCGACGGCCCCCCTGGATCAGCGCGTGGCGAACGTGAAAACGTTGACCAACAACGGTTACTCCAACTACAACGGCATCACGCTTTCGGTGCAGCAGAACAGTTGGCATGGATTCACGGGCCGGTTCAATTACAGCTATAGCCATGCCCTTGACTTGGTGTCCAACGGAGGCGTGCTGCCGTATCAAATCACCTTCTCCCAGACCAGCATCGAGAGCCAGATCAATCCAAACTGTCTGCGTTGCAACAATTATTCAAACGCAGACTATGACTTGCGCCACAACATCACAGCAAACTACCTTTACCAGATGCCGTTCCACAGCGAAAATCGGCTAGTGGATACAGCGCTGGGCGGCTGGATCGTGTCCGGTACCATATATTTCCATACCGGATTCCCCTTCAGCTTGGTAGATAGCGGTGATTTCGATGGGCAGTTGGCCGGGTTTAACGGAATCGGCGGAACATTATTGGCTCAGCCGATTACACCAGTGCAGAATTCCTGCCAGAGCCCAGGGGTACAGTGCTACTCGTTGGCGCAATTCGCAG
This sequence comes from uncultured Acidobacteriota bacterium, assembly GCA_963838475.1. Lineage (GTDB taxonomy): Bacteria > Acidobacteriota > Terriglobia > Acidiferrales > UBA7541 > Palsa-295. The sequence continues at coordinate 86,191 of CAWIRJ010000001.1, read as the reverse complement.
GCCAGCCGAATCCAGCACTGACCGGTCCTTGCAACCCTTGCTCGAATCCGGCACCAACCGGGTACGGAAACGCGGTGCGGAACAGCTACCGTGGGCCGAACTACTTCAACACCGACTTCAGCCTGCGCAAGAACTTCCGCGTAACAGAGCGTATGGGGCTTGAACTGGGAGCCAATGCGTACAACGTGCTGAACCATCCAAACTTCCAAAACCCGGTCAACGCGACTGGCAACGGAGGATTGTTCGGTCAGATCGTGCAGACGACCAGCCCACCGACTACACCGTACGGTGCGTTCGCGGGTTCCTTGGCCAGTGCACGCATTCTGCAGGTAATGGCTAAGTTCACGTTCTAACTTAAACTGCAACCTACTATCGAAAAGAGGCGGCCTGAAAAGGCCGCCTCTTTTTTTGGTCGTTCGGGGTGTTGAATCCCGTGAGATTTCTAATCGCTCTTTGCGTGAGTATGATGCGAGTCGCTCTCGGGTTAAACGGCGCGATAAATTACGGTTCCCTGAAAGGGAGTTGAAGAAGTGTAACGGCACGGCGAGTTTTGATCGTGCCCGGACTTAGCACCGGTGCCGCGCGGAAGAGTCGGCCACCCGCAACAGCGACCAATGCAAACCGGCACAGCAGATCCCTCGAACTGCGCCCCGCGCCCCTGAAAAACAGGGGGAAAGCAAAGAGCGCGGGACTCCGCTCGGGATGACAGGTTTGTGGTTTTTGCGCTGAAACCTCGGTAGGTGATTGACGGCGTTAACCTTTCACCTGCCTGCATGGGCGTTCTTCTACGGACGAGTTGTTCCTATGACTGCAGATCCACCGCTGTTTTAATGACAAGGGGGTGGGGAGTTCGACTTCTTTAAGGTGTGGGGCTTGCTGCGGGGGTTAGCTTACCCTTGGAGATATTTTCCTGAACTTGCTTGCGAATTTCCTTCGCGCGCACGCCTGCGGGGCTGTCAGGATCCAGTTTGATATAAGCATCGAGATCCTGGACTAGAGCGGGATAATTCTTTTCGCTTAGATGGATGTTGGAAAGGAGGCGATAGACAATCGGGGCATTGGGAGCGAGGGAACGAGCTTGTTCCGCCGATTTCTCAGCATCCCCAACCTTCTTTTCGTCAAACAGAATGCGACCCAATTGGTAATGTCCAAACCATGAGTTTGGACTGAGTTCGAGACCGTGGCGAGTCATGGTTTCACTTTGAGCCAAGTCACCGGTATCGATTAGGAAGGAGGCGAGTCCGATGACAGGTTCGCCGTATTTATCATTGCTGATTTCAACGGATTTCCGGAAGTTCTTCTCTGCGTCCGCTTTAGTTCCCAGAGTCAAATATGCCATTCCGATTTGGTAAAAGGCTTCGTAATAGGTGGGTGCAACGGAGACGGCTTGTTGGAGATCGGTGAGGGCCGCTTGAGGATTCTTATCCGAGTACAATTTTTTTTCACCCGAGGCCATCAAATCGCGGGCCTTTTGTGGCATGGACATTTCATGGGCAGAGACGTTTCCAGCCGGGGAGGTGGATGCGGGATCGCCGGGGATAGGGATCAGATAGATAGAGATGCCGCGGTCGGAGGTATAACTCAACTCAATATGATCAGTGTAGGTCTGATAACCGGGCGCGTCGACAGTCAGAATGTAGTTATAACGCTTGATCTGGCGGAAATCGAATTCGCCAGAGTCCGTAGTGATCGTCTGTGTCGAGTAAATTACCGCCGGTGTCACACAAGCGAACGGATGCCTGCTGTACCGGACGTTTTGATTTTTCGGAGTAAATCGTTCCGGTCAAGCTGACGGTGTCATTTGAGCCCACTTGAGCAGAGATATTTCTGAGGAAGTGCGAGAATCGCAGTAAGCAGAAAAAGTGCGACGCAAAGCCGGGTCATGGGCACCTCCGTCCGGCCGGATTGCGAAGCATTATATCACTGCGACAATAGAAGAAAATAGTTGTTGCTAGCTGGCTGAGCGCGGAGCCCCAAGCTTTCGCAGGGATTCTTCAAAAGGAGCACGGGCCACGCCGTTCTCGGTGATGATGGCCGAAATATAACGCGCGGGGGTTACGTCGAATGCGGGATGCGCCGCACGGACGTCGGCTGCGATGCGCACGCCGGCGAGATGCGTGACTTCTTCCTGGGTGCGTTCTTCGATGGGAATTTGATCGCCGGAGGCGATGGAATAATCGATGGTGGAAATTGGAGCGGCGACGTAGAAAGGAACTTCGTTTTCGTGAGCGATTACGGCGATTCCGTAGGTGCCGATTTTATTCGCGGTGTCGCCATTGCGGGCGATGCGGTCGGCTCCTACTACTACGGCTCCCACGCCGCCGGTTTTCAGGAAATGTCCGACCATGTTGTCAGTAATCAGAGTGAGTGGAATGCGATCCTGGTGAAGTTCCCAAGCGGTGAGGCGCGCGCCTTGCAGGTAGGGGCGAGTTTCAGGGACGATCACTTCGATTCTATAGCCGCCTTCGATGGCCATGCGAATGACTCCCAGAGCAGTGCCAATTCCAGCGGTAGCGAGGGCCCCGGCGTTGCATTGAGTCATCACGCGGCCGGTTTTAGGGAGGAGTTCGGCGCCGAAGCGTCCGATATTTTTGTCGCCTTCGCGACGCTCTTCGTGGACTTTCAAAGCTTCGTCGACGAGGGCGGTGCGGATTCCGTCCAGGCCGGCTGAGCCATTTTTGGAAACTTGCAGCGCGAGATCCTGGAAGCGCAGCTTAAAACGTTCGATGGCCCAGAATAAATCGACGGCAGTCGGACGCGTTCGGGCGAAAGTGTCACAGATGATGGGAAATTCCGTGCGGAGCTCGTCGAGAGATTTGGCATTTGATCTTTGAACAGCGAGGGCGATACCCATCGCTGCAGCGACGCCAATCGCGGGCGCTCCGCGAATCTCCATGTCTTTAATGGCCTTGGCGAGGTCGCGGTAATCGGTGTAGGTGTGATGGATTACCTCGCCGGGTAGTCTGCGTTGATCGAGAAGGATGACGCCGTCTGCTGTCCAGCGTATTGGCTCAACCGTATGCAACGTTTCCTCCAAGAAAACTATTTCAAATCGCGCTGCGCGGCCGCGATTCCTGCCGACTAGAACGCGCCGGGAAGATGCCGGAGACCGTGCGTGGCAACCAGCAAGCCGATGACCTGAACGGAATTATAGCTTGTATGGATGACGAAGCTAGCCACTACTGTTCGCGATAGCGCGCGAGCAAAAGTAAGCACAACGCCGACGAATACGAGCAAGGCGATTTGGCTCCATCCGCCCCATAACTGCGAGGCATGCAGCAGACCAAAAAGCGTTCCAGTAGCAAGAATTCCCCAAACTTTTCCGAACGAGCGGGCTACGACCGGATAAATGTAACCGCGAAAAATTGTTTCCTCAACTAAAGGCGCGATCAGCACCGCGACAGACATGAACAACACAGTGGCGTAGCGATCCTGGAACAGAGTTTCGATAGGGAGGTTTTTTGCGGGAGGAAATAAGGACGAACCCAGCGACACGATAATCGAGAGGAAAAAACCGCTGAGAATCAAACCGGAATAAAAAGCAAGCGGCGGGATCCGCCCGGTATCAAGTTTGCGCCAGCCGATCGTGTGCCAAAAAGGAGACCGAAAGCGCAGGCGCATCTGGGCTACGAGATACGCCAGCAAACCTAAATCTACGAGCACCTGAATGGCGATGCTCAATAAATTTATGTCATGCGGGTTGTTTTGAATGCTGCGGAAATTGGCGCCGGAAACCGCGATCGCCAGACCGACGAATAGACTGATTAGAATGAAGCCGGCGATCGCAAGTACCACGAATAAAACTAAGTCGGTCCAACTCCACGGCACGCGGATATCTTCGGTGACGTAATCATTCGTGAGAGGAAGATTTTCCGGGGCTATCGATGCAGCAATCGGCTGAGCCATATTTGGAGAGGGAGGCGCAGGCTCGGCGGGCGATGAAAAAGGCGCTGAATTCACGCGTCCAGAAGAATCTAAAGTTGGCGCGGGATCTGCCGGCAACTGATTGTTTTCGTTGAGATTCATCGAAAGTGGCGGTTTATTCTGCGTCGCGTATCGTTACGATTATCCACAAGTTTTTATTTAACTCGCGATCTTTCCGCTGGCGTGATTGGGTTGGGAACCGTTGCCATTCAATGCTCGCGCCAAGATTTGGCCGGTGTAGGATTTTTTTACTCGAGCAACCTGCTCGGGAGTTCCTTGGGCGACGATACGTCCGCCTTCCTCGCCGCCTTCTGGACCGAGATCGATGATCCAGTCGGCTTGTTTGATGACGTCGAGATGGTGTTCGATGATAAGGACTGTGTTACCCAACGACACCAGGCGATTTAGCACACCCATCAGTTTTTTGACGTCGTCAAAATGAAGGCCGGTGGTGGGCTCGTCGAGAATGTAAAAAGTGCGGCCGGTCTGACGCTTCGAAAGTTCTTTGGAAAGTTTGGTGCGTTGGGCTTCGCCGCCGGAAAGCGAGGTGGCCGATTGTCCGAGCTGAACGTAACCCAGGCCGACATCCACCAACGTCTGCAACTTCTGCTGAATCGCGGGAATGTTTTCCATTACTTTGAGAGCTTCTTCAATCGGCATATCCAGCAAATCGGAAATGGAATAGCCTTTATAACGCACTGCAAGCGTCTCGGCGTTGTAGCGCTTGCCGCGGCAAACTTCGCAGGTGACGTAAACGTCAGGAAGAAAATTCATTTCGATGCGGCGCTGGCCGTCTCCCTGGCAGGCTTCGCAGCGGCCACCTTTCACGTTGAAACTGAAGCGGCCTGGACGGTATCCGCGCTCGCGCGATTCGGGCAGCATGGCGAACAGATCGCGGATGGGCGAGAAAACTCCGGTGTAGGTGGCTGGATTCGAGCGCGGTGTACGGCCGATGGGAGCTTGATCGATTTGGACAACTTTATCGATGTGCTCTATTCCCTGGATGGCAGCGTGAGCGCCGGGTTTTTCCATCGAGCGATAGAGTTTAGCGGCCAGGGCGCGGTAGAGAATATCGTTAACAAGCGTGGATTTGCCCGATCCCGAAATTCCCGTCACAACCGTGAGCAATCCCAGGGGAAAGGCGACATCGATGTTTTTTAGGTTATGACCCTGAGCGCCTAGGACGGTCAGAGATTTTCCATTCGGACTGCGGCGATGTTCAGGGACGGCAATCGCAGTTTTCCCCGAGAGATATTGTCCGGTAAGGGAATCGGGGTTTGCCGCGACTTCGCTTGGCGAGCCAGCGGCTACCAAGTGTCCACCAGCTTTTCCCGCGCCGGGGCCCAGATCGACTACATAATCGGCGCGACGTATGGTTTCCTCGTCATGCTCAACAACGAGTACGGTGTTACCAAGATCGCGCAAGGTTTCGAGAGTCGCCAGCAGGCGCCCGTTGTCACGGGCATGCAAACCGATGGATGGTTCGTCCAACACGTAAAGAACTCCGCGCAATCGCGAGCCAATCTGCGTAGCCAGGCGAATGCGCTGCGCTTCGCCACCGGAGAGAGTAGCAGCGGAGCGATCCAGAGTCAGGTAGCCGAGGCCGACGTTGAGGAGAAACTCGAGTCGCTCGGCAATTTCGTTTAGAGGACGTCCCGCGATTTTTCTTTGACGCAACGTAAGGCTGCCGCGAATCTTATCGACTGCCATGCGTGCTTGAGACAGCGGCAGCGATGTGAAGTCGGCGATGGACAGACCTGCAATTTTTACGGCGAGACTTTCCGGGCGCAAACGACGCTCGTCGCATGCGGTGCAGGGAACGGCCGACATGTATTGTGCGATCCACTCACGATAGGTATCGGACTTGGACTCTTCCAGACTGGTCTCAAGGTGGCCGAGAACACCTTGAAAGTTGAGACCTCTGCTGGAGCCACCATTGGCAGGGTTGCCGTGCAAGATTAGGTTTTGAATTTTCCTGGGAAATTTCTCGAACGGTGTATCGAGATCAAATCCATGCGCGGCTGCAGCAATGGCCATCGTTCGCTGGAGGTATGAGGAACCTGATCCAGGGCCTAGTCCCCCTTCGAAGAGAGGCTTGCTCCAATCTACGATGACCTTTGCGGGGTCGAAGTCAAACTTCGAACCTAAACCGTGACACTCTGCACAGGCACCATAGGGGGAATTGAAACTAAAGGATCGTGGCTCGAGTTGCGGAACTGATATACCACAGTCGGGACATGCAAGCTTTTCGGAATAAACGTGCTCTTCACCCCCGACGACCGCGATGGTGACCAAGCCGCCGGTTAGTTTCAAGGCAGTTTCTACCGATTGCTCGAGGCGCTGTGCGATACCATTCTTCAGAAGCAGACGGTCAACAACAATTTCGATAGTGTGATTCTTTCTGCGATCCAGTGGAATTGGCTCATCCAGATTTACCAATTCTCCGTCCACTCGCGCACGGAGGTAGCCTTCCTTGGCATATTTTTCGAGTTCTTTTTTGTATTCGCCCTTGCGCCCGCGGACCACGGGCGCTAGCACCATAATGCGCTCCTCCGGTTTCAGAGCTGACACGGATTGCACGATTTGCTCGGTAGATTGACGAGTAATGGGCTTGCCGCAATTCGGACAATGCGGCGTACCGATCGCGCAGTACACGACGCGGAGGTAGTCATAGATTTCGGTAATGGTGCCTACCGTGGAGCGGGGAGATCGCGTGGTAGTTTTCTGTTCGATGGCGATAGAGGGCGAAAGACCTTCAATTGAATCAACATCAGGCCTTTCCATCTGGTCCAGAAATTGTCGCGCGTAGGACGACAAGGATTCGACATAGCGCCGCTGTCCCTCGGCGTAAAGAGTGTCGAACGCGAGCGAGGATTTGCCCGAACCTGAAAGCCCGGTAACCACTGTTAAGGTATTGCGAGGGATTTCCAGATGAATATTTTTCAGGTTGTGCTGCCGGGCGCCCCGGATAACGATTTTCTTCAGGCTCATTTTGAGAATCTAGATCGCTCTGTAATGCGGCGCGCACCACACATGGGGTCTAACGCCCACAGGGTAATCTCCCAACATAGCAAGATGACCTCAATATGGTCAAGATGAGACCGAAGGCGAACGAATTGGCTTGATTTGTTCTGGCGCTAGACCGGAAAATTTACGGGCTCCTAGGATTTTTTACCCGTCTTCCGATATCAAGGCCTATTGTTTTCAATCAGTTAGCTTTGGTTCATGGCGTGCGAACATTAGTGTTGTCAGAGGGAAGGAAAGCCGAGGATCCCTTCGGGGATTGAGGGCTGGGCCGGCTTCCTTCCCTCGGCCTATTCCCCGTTGTTCTACCAGGTTTATCCCTTGCGTTTTTATCCCCGCGAGAATCTCTGTTCGTCAAGGTTCATTCTGGAACCTTTGCCCTGTTGCTTCTTGCTGCGATGAAACAAGGTGTGGCGTGGGGATCGTCCTGATGCCGGTCTAGAGATGTTCTCGCAAGGCGAAAGGGAATTAGAAGCGCTGATGTACAATACTGCTCTTCCGCGCAAGCTGAAATGAGCCTTTAGTGGGGCGTGGTCCAATTGGTAGGACGCTGCACTGTTAATGCAGACGGTGGTGGTTCGAATCCACCCGCCCCAGCCACTCCAAATCGCAGCGAAGGGTTTCAGATTTCCTACGTAGGTTGGGACTGGTTGTGCGGCAACTGGGAATTAATCTTTGATGACCGGGTATCCCGATTCAGTCCAGCCGCGCCATCCGCCGTCCATGGAAATCACGTTGCGGTAGCCCATTTTCTGAAGGTTGTCAGCTGCCAGGGCGGAGCGATATCCGCCACCGCAATAAAGGACAATTTCGGCATCTTTGTCGGGGATGGTCTTTTCGATATCGCGCTCGATGATTCCTTTGCCTAAGTGAATGGCGGCAGGAATATGCCCGCGCGACCATTCGCTTTCCTCCCGGACGTCGACCAAGATCAAAGGCTGACCGGAGTCCATTTTCTTTTTTACTTCGCGGTAGTCTTCTTCTTTAATTCTTTTCTTTGCGTCTCTGACGAGATTCAGAAAACCTTGCGGGTGGTCCATCGCTTTCTCTCCTTACATCGACAATCCAATCGTAATGAAAGTTGAGATGCTGCGCATCGAAATTATTTTACGCGAAGGGATCTGACTACTTCATGTCGCGCCAGTTGCAACCTATCTTGGTATCGACGAGCAATGGGACGCGGAGCTTGTACACATTTTCCATCACTTCTTTGACCACTTTAGTGAGTCGTGGGATTTCATTGTCCGGACCTTCGAATAACAATTCGTCATGGACCTGAAGGATCATCTTCGATTCAAAATCTTTCTGAAGGCGCTTGTCCATTTCGATCATGGCGAGTTTAATCAGATCCGCGGCAGCGCCTTGCATGGGCGTGTTCATGGCGGTGCGCTCGGCGAAATTCCGCATGTTTGGTTGAGGAGAATTGATTTCGGAAATAGGGCGAATACGGCCGAACAGAGTTTTAGTAAAACCGGATTTCCGAGTTTCGGCGATTTGGCGCTCCAGAAACTTCTTTACACCGCTGTACCGTTCAAAATAGGCAGCGATGAATTTTGCAGCTTCGCGCGTGTCGATACTTAAATTTTGCGCGAGACCGAAGGCCGAAAGACCGTAAATCACGCCGAAGTTTATGACTTTTGCTACACGGCGGTGATCGTGGGTTTGGGCGAAGGGGGCTACACCGAAAACTTCCTGCGCTGTCCGAGAGTGAATGTCCTCTCCGCGACTGAAAGCCTCGACTAGAACAGGATCTTCGGAGAGATGCGCGAGGATGCGCAGTTCGATTTGCGAATAATCCGCCGAAAGAAGTTTGCAGCCGGGTGCAGCAACGAAAGCGGCGCGGATTTCGCGTCCCAATTCGGTACGTATCGGAATATTTTGCAAATTCGGGTTCGAAGAACTTAGGCGGCCGGTGGCAGTGCCGGTTTGACAGAACCGAGTGTGCAGACGTCCGGAAATCGGATGAATCAAGCGCGGCAAACTATCCGAGTAAGTTGATTTAAGTTTTGCAAGCTCACGATATTCCAGGATTTTCTTGGGCAATTCATGAACCAGGGCAAGATCGTTTAACACTTCCGCGGCTGTGGAACGTGTTTTGACCCGGCTTTTTCGCGGTGGTTGCAGATTCAACTTGTCGAAGAGGACTTCGGCAAGTTGCTGCGGAGAATTGATGGTGAATTCAAAACCCGCTAGATCGTAAATGCTCTTTTCTAATCGGGCGATCTCTTCTTCAGCTTTCTTCGAAATAATGTCCAATTCTTTTTTGTCGACGCGGACCCCGGCAGCTTCCATGCGAGCCAGTACAGGTGCGAGCGGTAAATCGATCTTCTCGTAAACGTCCAGGAGGTCCAGCTTTTCTACTTCGGCTCGCAGGATTGGGGCTATACGAATGAGAAAATCGGCACGCTCGCCAGGAGCGCCTGATAACGTTCGATTCAGGTGGCGAAGAACGACTTCGGCGAATTCATGATTCGCGGTCGTCGGACGGATGAGGTAGGAATAAAGCATTGTGGCGTGACGAATTCCAGACACCGCATCGCGATGATCTGAAGCATTCGGCATAGCGAGAAGGTTAAACAATTTGGGATCGTGCACTATTTTCGGACGCTTGGAATCTCCGAGCCACTCTTTCCACGCCGCCAGATTTTTATTCTCGGCATCGTTGGGGAGTATCTGCGCAGTTCCGGACTTGGAGGAAACTTCCAGGCTACGGACGTATGTGCCGTAGCCTTCGTCGTCCGGTTCTTCGGCATCGAGAGTTAGCCACGCTGCTATTTCTGTGCCGCGAGGCGTCTCCTTGAGGAGTTTCCGCAATTCGTCGGGCGAGTTAAGCGTCGTGTAGTCGCTTTTCTGTTCGTCCAGGACCGGAGCGAGCTCACGAAGCAAAGACGTAAAACCGAGCTCGGCGTAGAGATCGCGGAGAGTGGAAAGATGCGGCTGCTGAATCTTCAGCGCTTCAAGATCGAGCGGAACCGGCGCGTCTAGTGGAATTGTGGAAAGTTGCTTGCTGAGCATGACAAACTCGCCGCATTTTTCGAGCGCTTCGCGGTAGCTTGAGCGTTTTACTTCGCTGGAGCGTTTCAAAGCTTCTTCTGCGCTACCAAATTGCTGGATCAATTGACGCGCGCCGACGTCGCCGATGCCGGCTTTGCGACGCTCGCCCGGAGCAGGCTTATCGTTCGGATCGCGAGCGCCGGGAATGTTGTCGATAGAATCGCCCATCAAGGCCATGACGTCGGGAACTTTGTGGGGCGGAACACCCATTAGTTCTTCGACCATCTTTTCATCGATGATCAGGTCGCCCTTTGTTGGGTTCAGAAGACGGACGGGGCCACCGACAAGCTGCATCAGGTCTTTGTCACTGGTTACGATGAAAACTTCCAGATTTTCCTGTCTTGCCTGGCGCGCGAGAGAACCAATCACGTCATCGGCTTCATAGCCTGGATATTCGAGGATGGGAAGGCGCATGGCTTCGCAATAGCGGCGAACGAAAGGCATTTGTATGGACAGCTCATCGGGCATGGGAGGGCGCTGCGCTTTGTAGGCGGCGAAAATTTTGTCGCGGAAAGTAGGGGAGCTGTGGTCATAGACGACGGCAAGGTAATCGGGGCGACGCTCTTTATTATTGAGCAGGCGGCGCATCATGGTGGCAAACAGGTAGGGAACTTTTGTGGGGATGCCGCCACTCTGCAAGCGCTCCATGGGAGCAAAATAGGCGCGGAAGATGTAGCCCATGGCGTCGACAAGAAACAGCCGTTTTGTCTCTTTGGAAGGCATTTATCCAGGCGGTTCGCGCGGTGAAGAGCGAACGTCCAGTATATCAAAACGCCAAATTTCTGCATTTCAGGGGCGCGTCATGGGTGCGCATTGCGAAAGTTCGAGAATCTGCCTTGACTCCTAACGCGCTGAGGCTTATAGGTATTACATCGTTTTTGTGCGCGCGTGGTCGGGCGGCGGGGGATAACCGTTCGATCAGTTTTCTGCACAGCCTATTTTGCGTCTGAATTGAAAATTCAGGGGAGTGCCATGACTTCTTTCCGCAGGCGGAGTTTTTATTTTGCGGTCGTTTGGGCAAGTCTTTTCATGATGTTTTTGAGCGCGACTACGAGCCAGGCGCAAACCTTTCGCGGGTCGATTCTGGGTACGGTGACTGATAGCACGGGAGCTGCGTTAGTGGGCGCAACCGTGACTGTGCACAATGTGGACACCGGCACTGACCGAATTACGGAGACAACCCCGGACGGTGGCTACCTGATGCCCGAGCTTCCGGTGGGGACTTACGACGTGAGTTTCTCAATGAAAGGATTTCAGAAGGTTACCACCACAGGTGTAACGGTGACCGTGGCTGGGGAACGGCGCGTAGACGCTACGCTCAAGCCGGGAGCAACTTCGCAGTCCATTACGGTTTCAGGCGAGACGTTGCCAACGGTAGAAACGGCGAGCGACACGTTGGGGGGAACCTTTGAAAGCCAGCAAGTGGAAGAGCTTCCGATCAATGGGCGCGATTACACCAAGTTGTTGATTATGGTCCCGGGCACGGCGGGCGAACCGAATGGCGGTGGTGACTCCCCAGGGTCTTACGGGCTATTCAGCGCGGACGGGAGCCGAGGGCGTTCGAATAACTATCTGCTCGACGGCACGGATATGAATGACGGCTACCGTAATCTGCCGGCGATCAACCAGGGCGGCGTGTTTGGCGTTCCTGGGACGATTCTCCCCGAAGATTCCATACAGGAATTGAACGTGCTCACGAATTTTGAAGCGGAGTATGGAAGGAATTCCGGGGCGGTGGTGAGCATCGTTACGCGGAGTGGAACGAATCAGCTCCACGGCAGCGTATTCGAAGATTTTCGCAATGCCGTATTGAACGCGAGAAATTACTTTAATTTTGACGGCCAGCCGAAAGACGCGTTTCGCAACAACCAGTTTGGGGGATCCGTCGGCGGACCGATCGTAAAGGACAAGACGTTTTTTTATGCTTCGTATGAAGGGCAACGCGAGGGCATGGCGATTACCTCGATTAACTCCGTGCCGACACTAAATGATCCCGCCAATACAAGTGGCACGGATTACGCTCAAGCGATTGCGACCCTGGGCGGCAATACGGCCGCGTGCACAACTACTGTTATCGCCTGTATCCAAGGCAATTCGGCCGTTATCAATCCGGTTATCTCGAATCTCTACAATTTGTGTAACAGCAACGGCCATTGCTCTGGTGGAACCAACGTATGGCCTACGACTTCGGCAGTCGGCGGACCGGCAACGAATAATCTAGACAGCGCGCTCATTAAGATCGATCAGAACTTGAACGCGAACAATCAGATTTCAGGACGTTATTTTTTCGGGAATAGTCATCAGAGCTTCCCGTTGGGAGTGGGCGGTGGCAATAATCTTCCCAACACAAACACAAATGCTCCGATTCGAACGCAGTTGGTGTCCATTAGCTGGGTAAGGACTGTGTCACCCGAGAAAGTGAACGAGGCGCGATTTGGATGGAACCGCTATCGCAATGGATTTTTCCCTCAAGATGCGGCGGTCTTTGGCGATCCCAACGCTTCACTAGAATTAAACACAATCGATCTTCTGGGTCCCGCAAATCCACGCGACTACGGTTTGCCTACCATCGAGGTGAGTGGCCTCGCGCACCTTGGTTCCTCGGCGTTTTCCAACCCGCGCAATCGCGTGGATTCCAATTGGCAGGGTTTTGACAATTTTTCGTGGAAAATTGGCCGCCATGACATCAAGTTTGGGGGCGAATTCCGGCGCACGACGGTGAATTCATTTAATGACCTTGTTGCGCGAAGCGAACTCGACTTCGGTGGTCTTGCCGACTTTCTGGCCGGTAGTCTAGATGGGGGAACCGAGAACTTTGGCAATACCTCCCGAAACACTCATCAGAATTCGTGGGGATTTTACGTTCAAGATGGGTTCCACGTGAATAGCAGGCTAACGGTGAATATGGGGCTGCGGTGGGATTATGCGGGGGTGATTGGCACCGACGGCAATCAGTTTAGTATTTATAACCCGAGCGTTGGGCTTGTGCGACCGAGCCAGCTCTATCCTAAGGACTTAAACAATTTCGCTCCTAGGCTTAGCGCAGCGTATGACCCGTTCGGAAAAGGCAAGACGATTATCCGGGCAGGGGTTGGAGTTTTTTATGACGGGTACTCTCAGGATTTTTTCACGGGACAACTTGCATATAACACAGACAACACGGGGCCGGCGTACAACCCGATCGGTCCGAATCCTGTTTTCATTACCTACTGCCTCGAATCCAGTGCGCCCCTGTCGTGTCCGTCGCAGGAGACTATTCAACCGCACGTTCCCGTATTTGATCCGGCGTCGGTAACGTCCGGCACTGCCACCAGTACCGATGCCTTCACGGTGTCGCGCAACCTCCGAACGCCGTACGTTTACAATTACAACCTGAATATTCAGCAACAGTTGCTTCCGAACACTGTGCTGCAAGTGGGGTATGTTGGGTCTATAGGGAGGAAACTCTTCTATTTCCGCGATATCAATCAACCGACGCACGCGGAGATCACCACGATCGACGAATTCTGCGGATTCACTGCTACGATTAATCGTGGAACGCCACAATGCACGGGCGCGCCAATTGTGGGGTTCACCACACCATTAAGTCCTCTCGCTCCCAATCCACCGTTTTTTGTTAACGAGCTCGAAACCGGGGCGAACTCAAATTACAATTCGATGCAAATCTCGCTGACACAACGTAATTGGCATCGCTTCAACAATCAGATTTCCTACACCTGGTCGCATTCGATTGATACCGCAAGCGATGGCGAAGACTATGTGCCCAACGCGGCGCAACCGAACGACAGTACAAATCCCGGAGGTAATAAAGGGCCATCGAACTTCGACGTGCGCAATAGATTCGTGATGTCGTCAGTTTATGACTTGCCGAAAATAGATAGATTAAAGAAATTTGGAGAAGGCTGGTCGTTCAGCGGCATCTTGACCCTGATGAGCGGTCATCCGTTCAGCTTGAACTACGACTATGAAGGCGACTACGACGGAAGCGGAGAAGGATTTGGACGGCCTGATGTAGTGGCGCCGATCCAATACAATTACAGCAACCCGGCCGAGTTTTTGAATTTGGCGTCTTTCTCAGTGCCGTGCACCTTGGTTGGAGGGACAGACACTTCGAATTGCGTTCCGGGAACCCGGCATTTCGGTAGCGAAGGTCGAAATTCACTGCTTGGGCCGGATTACAAAAATCTGGATTTTGCCATCAGTAAAATGACTTCTATCAACGAGCGTTTCAAGCTGCAGTTCCGAGCAGATTTTTACAATATTGCTAACCATCCTAACTTCGCCAGCCCGTTGCTCCCGGCTTTTTTTGCCGACGCCGCTCCCAATGGAATTAGTACGGGGTCGGGGATGAATGGTAACGTTCTCCCGCTTGGCCAAAGCCTCGGATTCTACCCTCTCACAGCTACGTCGGACGTAGGCTTGGGCAATCCAGTCTTGGGGGGTGGCGGAGCGCGAAGCATCCAATTCGCTTTAAAGCTATTGTTCTAGTTTATAGAGAGACGTAGTGGAGCAGTTTAGCGGCTCGGCTTCCCGCAAAACGGGTTTCCGGGCCGCTTTATTTTTTCGGAATACTCCAAAATGTGGAAGGTATTTGCTAGGCTCATCGAACCCCGCCTGCCATCTGGAAAGGCGGCCGTCTGTAACCTAAGTGAAATATTCTGAAGGGTCTCTGCGTATTGATATATGGAGCGACGAAAGACCACCGGAGAGATGAGCGCCGCCGAAATAGCGGAAGTGCTTACCCAAGTCCGGGCGGGCGATGCAGACGCCTGGGGCGAACTCTATAGGATGTACGCGCCGGCGATCTTTCGGTTTTGTCGCCGGGCACTTCCCACGAGGGAAGACGCCGAGGATGCAACGACGGAAGTATTTATGAAGGTACGACAGAAACTCGGGACCTACGACTCGACGCGGCCATTTACCGCCTGGCTTTACAAGGTGGCCAGCAATCACTGTTGGGATATGCTGCGACGTCGCCGCATCCGCCAGGACCTGGAGACCGGCGACCTGGAGACTTTGCCACTAGAGCACCCAGATCCAAGCCAACTAGAGCGTCTGCAAGCAGAACACGGCAGCAAAGAGGTGCGTAACGGGCTGCAGAAATTGCCCGATCGTGCGCGTATGGCGCTGGTCTTACGTTACTTCGCGGATATGAGTTATGAAGAAATAGCCGACACGCTCGGAGTGCGCAGAGCGTTTGTGGGTGTTTTACTTTTGCGCGCTCGCCACCAATTGCGCGATGTGCTGGCAGGTGCCGATCCCCCGCTGGCCGTCGGTGCGGCAGGAGCAAAGAGATGAGCCATTTCGATGAGATGACCGCGCTCCTTTACCTGGAATCGCAGCTTGATGCCGACCACGCTCGTGAGATAGCAGCGCACGCCGCTTCCTGCGCCGAATGCCGCGAACTGCTACGTGCGCTGCAAACCGAAGGGATTTGGTTGCGCGAATCGCTGGCAGGAGAAGACGAGGTAGTTCCAGCACGCTTGACCGAGGGGCGGGAACGAAACGCAGCCCCCTGGGGATGGATTTCAGCCCTGGGCCTGAGTGCTGGCGGGGCTTACACGCTTTGGAGTGGTTTTGTTGAGCCGTGGCGGGCCCAGGCAGCGCAAGCTGGTTTTACTCAGGGAAATCTGTTCACCATGCTTTTTTTCAGCGGTGCATTCTGGAAAGGATGGGACGCGATGCGAAGTCTAATGGAGTTTCTGGCAGTGGCAACTCTTGGTCTGGTTGTGATGTGGTTGCTGCGCCGGCGTTGGCGAGGTCTGACGACCATCGCGGTTGTCTTGGGAGCGATGATTTGCTCGCTGGCGATACCCCCTGTCGCGTCTGCTGCTGAAACAAAACACGGCGACCCCAATTACACGTTGCCGGCTGGCGAGGAAGTCAAAACTGACCTCATTGTTGCTGCGGACCGCACGCAGATTAGCGGCACCGTGGATGGCGATCTGATCGTGTGGTCACGCAGTGTAATTGTGACCGGCCACATAACGGGTGACATTCTGTGTTTTGCACAACAACTGACCGTAAACGGTCCGGTTGATGGAAACGTCCGTGTGTTTGCGCAGAATGTGACTATGAATAACAAAGTCGGGAAAAACGTGATGGTTTGGGCGCAGGAATTGGATCTGGCTGAAACCGCTACGGTCGGAGGCACCGTAACCGTAGGAGCCGGGAACGCTGATCTAAATGGCCATGTGGCCGGAGGTGTATTGGGTTTTGCCGGAAGTTTTGATGTGAATGGCTTCTTGGGCGGTGACGCGTCATTTCAGGCCGACACCCTTCATATTGGGCCCAACGCCGAGATCAAAGGGCACACAAAATTCAAAGGAAATCGCGAGGCTGAAGTCTCTTCTTCGGCGAAACTCGGGAGTCCCGTCGAATTTACGCTGGCGAAGCACGAACATGGTCCCAATTACTCTTCGCCAAGGTTTTATTGGCGCCAAATCCTGCTTTGGGGAGCGAGCTTTGTCTTTGGACTTGTGTTGTTGTTGCTCGCGCCTGGATTTTTCTTCGATGCCGAGCGCGCCTGCGGCAAGAGTGGGCAAGCAATCGGCTTTGGTTTACTGTTTTTGTTCGCCACGCCAATCGCTGCACTTATAGTTTGCGCGACGATCGTGGGATTGGGAGTGGGAATCTCAACTTTGCTGCTTTACCTCATTGCAATCTACTCTGCACAGGTTTTTGTGGGGTTTTGGGTCGGGGAACTAATCCTGGGCAGTGGCGTCGGGGTGGGAGCTGGTCTCGGAAGATTGGCGCTAGGGCTTTTACTGCTGAGGGCCGTTGGAATGCTGCCCTACCTCGGGCATTGGATCTCGTTTCTTGTAGTGGCTTGGGGAATGGGGGCGATGGTGATGGCTCTTTATCGATATATGCGTCCGCAACTGACACCAGCTATTTAATTGGTTACTTGGCTCGTTTAATCGCGGTCGCGCGTGGTTTTATTTAATTGATGGCGAGTTTCTTGCCGACACGTTCGATGGTTTCAAGCGCACGTTCCAGATCACTTCGCTTGTGCGTTGCGGTCACGATTGTTCGCAAGCGCGCTTTGCCGAGCGGCACCGTTGGAAACCCAAGCGCGACGCAGAAGACACCTTCAGCGAAAAGTTCCCGCGAAAACTGAAAAGCTTTTTCCGCATCTCCAACCATGATGGGAGTGATGGGAGTTTCGCTGGTACCGGTATTGAATCCCAGTTTTTTCAGGCCACGTTTGAAAAATTTGGTATTCGACCAGAGTTTTTTGATCAGGCGCTCGCCTGCTTCAGAATCGAGCAACGTGAATGCGGCCTGGCATGTGGCAGTGACTGACGGAGGATGTGAAGTGGAAAAAAGGAATGGCCTGGCGCGTTGATACAGAAAATCGATCAAATCGCGTGAGCCACACACGTATCCTCCGATGGAGCCGATGGCTTTACTTAGTGTGCCCACCTGAATATCAACGCGACCGTGGCATCCGAGGTGATCGATCGTTCCGCGTCCGCGACTTCCCAGCACGCCCGAGGAGTGCGCGTCGTCCACCATCATGATGCACTTGTATTTTTCGGCGAGATCGCAAAGTGCGGGCAGGTTTGCGATGTCTCCATCCATGGAGAAAACGCCGTCGGTAATCAGCAATTTCTTGCCATTCCAATTTTCCGTTTCTTTCAGTATGCGCTCGCAATCGGCGATATCTTTATGTTTGAAGACTTTTATGGTGGCCCTTGACAGGCGCGCGCCATCGATGATGGAAGCGTGATTCAGTTCGTCGGAAATGATTAAGTCTTCTTTGCCAAGAATTGCAGAAACCGTTCCGGCGTTTGCCGCGAATCCAGACTGGAAAACGACGCAGGCTTCTACTTGTTTAAAGCGGGCGATTTGTTCTTCCAGGCGCATGTGCATTTCCATGGTTCCGGCAATAGTGCGAACCGCACCGGAACCAACGCCAAATTGTCGCGTGGCTTCGATCGCCGCGCGCTTCAACTTTGGATGGCTGGTTAACCCCAGGTAATTATTCGAGCTGAGATTGATTACTTCCTTGCCGTCGAAAGTTGCGACCGGCTTTTGTTCGCCGCTCAGAACTTTGAGACGGAAATAGAGGTGCTTGGCCTTTAGGTCTTCGAGAGCATCGTGTAAATATTGGAGTTGAGGGCGCGTAGCTGCGGTGCTCATGAGTTCTCCGATAATTTAATCAATCGTGATGAATGACGAGACTTATTGTAAGCGCAAATTTACAGATTGGCGTGTGTGAAAATGTCTTGGAAAAGTGTGCTGGGACCTAACTGACTGAGGTGGACGGTAGCTACTTCGGCGAACCGTTGGGGTAGAAGAGAATCTTGCCGGCTTGTCCGGATTCGAGCAGTGAAAATGCATCGGCAAACTTTTCGAGCGGCAATTGCTCGCTGAACAAAGGCTCGAGATTCAGCCTTCCATGCTTTAGAAGCTCGGTCATTTGCACCCAGGTTTCGAACATCTTGCGGCCGTAAATTCCCTGAACAGTTGCACCTTTGAAGATCACGTCGTTTACAAGATCGAACGTGACGGGATCTTTCGGAATCCCCAAAAGCGAAGCGCGCCCGCCGGGCCGCAGCATTTGAAAGCCCTGATGAATCGCGGTCGGATGTCCGCTCATTTCGAGCAGGACATCGACCCCTGCTCCGTCCGTCGCTTGGAGAACGCGCGCAACGACGTCGCCCTGGCTGGGGTCGAGTGCTTCGTCTGCGCCCATTTTCTTGGCGAGTTCGCGGCGGTGTGCGTTCACCTCGGTAGCGAAAATCATGGCGCTTCCACAAGCGCGGGCGACGGCAATGGCCATTAACCCAATTGGTCCGGCGCCAGTGACGAGCACGTTCAGCGCCGCAATTTCTCCTGCGAGCACAGTATGAACAGCGTTGCCGAGCGGATCGAGTATGGCAGCGTAGTGTTTAGGAATCGCGGGATCAACTTTCCAGACATTGCGTATGGGAATGACCACGAATTCAGCAAAGCAGCCGTCCGCATCGATTCCGATGATCTTCACATTTTGGCAGACATGGGGCTGGCCCATACGGCAGGGACGACAATGTCCGCAATTGATGTGCATTTCGGCACTGACAAAATCACCAGGGCGGACAGAGGTTACTTCGGAACCGATTTTTTCCACCGTGCCGCAGAATTCATGGCCAAACGTCATGGGCGGGTGAATGCGAGAGGCGGACCAGCGGTCCCAGCCATAAATGTGAAGGTCGGTGCCACAGATAGAGGCTGCATTGACGCGGACAAGTACTTCGGTTGGACCGGGACTAGGAACGGGGACTGATTCGAGCTGCGCGCCTCGCTCGGGGCGCATCTTGCGCAGGGCTTTCATTGTTGCGGTGGGCATCGTTTGCGTAAATCGCTTCAGACCAAACAACCAATCTTAACATATCATGTGGCGCAAGAATCGAGAGCGGAGGAGCCGTCGTTCCGTTACAATCGCGGCCGGCCCGGCGTTGTGCAATCGCGCCGCGGGCAGAGTAGCGCTTCGGAGGAAAGTTGAACTTCACACAACGGGTGCGCGAAATCCGGTCCGGGTTCGAACCGGCATTTTGGATTGCAAACTTCACGGAAATTTTCGAACGCGTTGCGTATTACGCAACGACCGCCGTACTCGCCATTTACCTGAGCGAGCAGTTGCATTTTTCGAGTCAACTCACGGGATGGCTGGTGGGCACGTTTGGCCTGGTCGTTTGGTTTCTGCCGATTCTTGGCGGAACCTTGGCTGACCGTTTCGGTTTTCGCCGCGCGTTGATGTTTGCTTACCTGGTGATGACGGTTGGATATTTTCTTCTCGGTTCTCTCTCGGCCACCTGGATGGAATCGTTGCGTCACGCCATGGGAGATAAATGGCTGGTGCTCGCCATACTGATGATTCCGGCTTTGGGACCCGGCGTCGTGAAGCCATGCGTAGCCGGGACGACGGCGCGGGCATCCAGCGAAAATGTACGGTCGTTAGGTTATTCCATTTACTACACGTTGGTGAATATTGGCGGGGCGCTGGGGCCCATCGTCGCGTGGCTGGTTCGGAAACAGCTGGGATGGGGAATTGAAAGCGTGTTTCGCGTGGCCGCTCTGAGCGTTTTCATGATGTTTTGGACTACGCTGTTTTTTTATCGTGAGCCAGGACGCTCAGGAGAAGCGAAAGTCAGCAGTGTCTTCACCGCCCTCGGGAATATGTTCGTTGTACTAGGCAACTTTAGATTCGTGCTTTTCCTTCTGATCTCATCCGGTTTTTATATTGTGTTCTGGCAGCAATACGTTTCTGTCCCGCTTTTCATTCGCGGATATGTGGATCCGAAGGCAAATGTGGATTTGATTTTGTCGGTGGATCCCATAATCGTAATTTGCTTTCAGATTCTGGCGGCCTATTTGACGCGCAAAATGCCGGCGGTCAAAGCCATGGCCTTGGGTTTTCTGATTACGGGGCTTTCGTGGATGCTCCTGGCGATTCATCCGACGATTCCAATGTTGGTTGCGACGTTGGTGGGCGTAGCTGTCGGCGAGATCACGCAGGCATCTCGATACTACGAATATGTTTCGCGTCTGGCGCCCTCGGGACAACAAGGGCTTTATATGGGCTACGCATTTCTACCTATTGCCATCGGATATTTTATTGCGGGGACCTTGGGCGGATATTTGGTGCACTATTACGGCGAAGTGATTCACAGGCCGCAGCAAATGTGGTGGATTATATCCGCTGTGGGAGTTGTTACCGCAGCTCTCACCTGGCTGTACGACAGAATTTTCAAACCCAGCAATGCCCCGGCCCAACCGGTCTAGTTGACCATGCGACGGATATTTTCGACGGCTTGGCGCGCGAGAGTGTACTGCGGCTCGATGCGTAGCGCTTCCTGAAAACATTCGCGAGCCTTTGTGATCATGCCTTTGGCATAGTAGACGCGGCCGAGGTTGAAATACGGGTAGTGGCGCGGATCGTAACGAGGGGCGGCAATCGCGCGTTCCAGCCAAGGGATTGCTTCGTCGAATCGTCCTAGCTCGATCAAGTAAGAGCCGATGTCATTGTACGGATTGCCGAATTCCGGATCCACTTCGATGGCGCGTTTGCACTCTGCAATAGCTTCATTTACTTTTCCCTGAAAGTGGTAAGTCCACCCGAGGAAAGTATGCGCTTCCGCGGTGGGAAAGATATTCAAAGACTTCGTATAGAGTTCGATGGCTTGATCATAATCACCTTGCATTTGTGACTGGTAGGCTTGTTGAAGCAACTTCCAAGCCAGCTGCTGTTGGTCGAGGGCCATTTTTATTTTCTATAGAATGGCAATGGCTTTAAGCCGCAGACGCGCCGGCAACCATCACGATCGCTTCTTCGGTAGAAACGAAGGTTGCGCCAAGGGATTTGAGTTCATCTAATGAACGCTGCCCTTCAGCGCCTTTCAAGGTTTCGACGGCGTCTTTGACAATCGCTACTTTGTGACCGCGGGCTATCAGGCCTTTAGCTGCTAGGTACACGCAGTGTTCGACAACCACGCCAAAAATCAGATATTCGGTATCTTTGCCGAGTCGATTGACTATTACTTCGGTATGGGGATTACTGAAAACGTCCAGAGCTTGCTTCTCGAGAATGAGCTGCTGATTATCAAGAATTGAGCCGGGCAGCTTTGCACTTCCGTCATTAGGAACAGAATGCACTTTTAGTGCTAATCCCTGGGGAATGATGCGTTCGCCCGGAGTTCCACGAACGCAGTGCAGCGGAAAGATGTTGAATTCCGGGTCATCCGGTAGATGGCGACAGGCACTGGAAATAAGCAAAACCCGCCCTGCACGCGCCTCATCCACCAAACGATTAATGTTTGGAATGATTTTTTCCGCACCAGGAACGTAGAGCTTTCCGCCCGGCAGCATGAAATCCTGCTGGGTATCCACTTCCCATAAGACGATTCGGTTTTTCGGCATCTGTTTTAATCGGATCAACAAACCTATTTCAAGGTGGAGCGACGAACTCTTCGCCGCACCTGTTCCAGCATCGTTTTCAGGCGCTGGCTGTAGCGTACGGGATAAACCGCAGAGCGATTAATTTGCAGAAATTGTTGCGGAAGCTGGGCCAAACTGTTTATGCAGCGCCCGCGCAAAACGCTAATCGACTCCGTCGGAGCGGTGCGCCGGCCGCCGCGCATTACTTCGATCAGCATGGATTCAGCGCCACTGGATGGTTCCCCTTCCAATTTGATTTTATCGCCGATGTACTGCCCTTTGCTATTTGAATACCTGAGCACCTGTTTGCGACCGGGATAAGTAACTTTTGCAGCGCTCAATTTTGCCGCTTCGTAAACTTCTCCCGCGCGCTCCACTTCCACGAGTTTGTAAATTAGGTTCAAATGCGGGGCATCGCCCGGAGTAGCCAGCGAAGTGCCAACACCAAAAGCGTCGATTGCCGCGCCTTGTGCTAACAACTTCTTGATTCTGTATTCGTCTAAATCCCCGGACGCAAATATCTTTACGTCTTTCCATCCCACGCGATCGAGTTCACCGCGCACCCAACGACTGTCTTTTGCCAGGTCACCGCTATCCAATCGAACCCCTGCCGGCTTGCGACCCATTTTGAGAATTGTTTTCAGAGCACTGCGAACATCGTATGTGTCTAGAAGAAGAACCGAGTGCCCCGGAAAGGCATCAAGGAAGTGAGCAAAGGCTTCTCTTTCGTTTTCGTGGGCCATAACCCATGAGTGCGCCTGAGTTCCATAGGTGTTCATACCGAATTGCTGTCCGGCGAGAACGTTGGATGTACCTTCGCATCCTCCGATGGCAGCGGCGCGAGCTGCGAGCAGGCTGGCCTGGCTGCCGTGCGCGCGTCTAGCCCCAAATTCGACGACCTGGCGGCCCTGCGCCGCGGTGACAACGCGCGCTGCCTTACTCGCGATCATGGTTTGATAACTCAGCGTGGCCAGCAGATAAGTTTCCATGATCTGGCCTTCAATGATCGGCGCGACAACGCGCAGGAGAGGCTCTCCGGGGAATGCCAAGCTTCCTTCGGGCATGGCCCAGACATCGCCGGTGAAACGAAATGTCGCCAGATAGTCGAAGAATTCGTCGCGGATATTGCAAAAGACGGGGTGCTTACGGAGGAAGGAAATTTCGTCGGCTGTAAAATGAACGTGTTCCAGAAAGTCCAGTGCCTGGTCGAGTCCAGCGGCCACGAGAAAATTTCTTTTCGGGGGAAGATGTCGGACGAAAAGCTCGAACGTAGCCTTGGCGCCAAAGCGGGTTTGCAAATAGCCTGCCGCCATCGTTAATTCATAGAGGTCAGTTAACAGGCCTGAATGTTCAGCCATATGTCACCCACTCGTGAGGCGGAGATTACGTTCGCTTAATGCGACTTGCGATTGTTAATAAACTGGATGAAAAGACAAAACCCCCAAACCTCCGTCGAATGTCATGGACGGGGACGCCTGGGGGTTTTGCCGCGAATCTCTGCGCCGAAGGGTAACTTACTTCAGGACGGCGTCTTTAAAAGCTTTCGCAGCGCGCAAACGTACGACGGTCTTAGCCTTGATCTTGATAGCCTCACCAGTTGCCGGGTTGCGACCCATACGCGCCTTACGATGTGCCTTTACCGAACGGCCGAGCCCGGGAATTACGAATTTGCCCGCTCCCTTTGTTTCTTTTACAGCCAGCTTGAAGAATTCGTCAAAGAAAGACGCGACCTGCTTCTTGGACACCGGCTTTTCAGGAGTGCTAACCTTCTCAGCCATGTGTGCAATGATTTTAGATTTGCTCAGCGGATTTGCCATCGAGTTACGTTTTCCTCCTCATTGTAATTTCTGCGTGGCCCCGGGGTCCGGGATGCCTTGCG
This sequence comes from uncultured Acidobacteriota bacterium, assembly GCA_963838475.1. Taxonomy (GTDB): domain Bacteria; phylum Acidobacteriota; class Terriglobia; order Acidiferrales; family UBA7541; genus Palsa-295. Next base: position 62,388 of record CAWIRJ010000001.1, on the reverse strand, counting down.
GACTATAGCTGCACTGTTCGTGGAACGCAAGGAAATCCTTGAAAAAAGCCCGAAAAATGGGCCTTTCCTCAATAGGTGTTCTTACGTATACGTTTTTGTTACGAGCCGAGCTCGTTATAAAAAAGCGCGACGGCCTTGATTCCACCAAAATAATTTTCGAGCGCGATGTGTTCGTCAGGGGCGTGGGCGTTTTCGTCCGGCAATCCGAAGCCCAGGAGCACGCAGGGAACCTTAAAAGTATCGTGCATCTGAGTCACAAACGGAATCGATCCACCTTCACGAATAAACACGGCTTTCTTCCCGAAGCCGGTCTCCAAAGAATGGATGGCCTTCTGAAAAATCGGATGCGAATATGGCGCGACCCATGGCTTTCCGGTACTGAGTACCTCAAACTTGCAGGTAACTTCTTTCGGCAACAATTTGCGAATATGCTTTTCGACCAATTTTGCGATTTTTGCCGGATTCTGATTGGGCACAAGCCGCGTGGATATCTTCGCCCAAACTTTCGAAGGAATTACAGTTTTTGCGCCTTCGCCCATGTAACCGCCCCAAATTCCATTTGGCTCGAGCGTCGGCCTGATCCAGAGCTGCTCGACGATGGTGTATCCTTTCTCGCCGCATAATCCCGGAGCACCAACCGTTTTCCGAAAATCTTTCTCTCTCCATGGCAGAGCGTTCAGCGCTTTCCTTTCCTTGGGCGACACGGTAGCAACGTCATCGTAGAAACCAGGAACGACCACGCGGAAATTCTTATCGTGAAGTTTTGCGATCATTTCCGAGAGGATCGTAATGGGATTTGGCACCGCGCCGCCAAACACTCCTGAGTGTAAATCCTGCGCGGGCCCGGTGAGTTCGATCTCGTAGTAGTTTAGTCCACGCAAACCATAGGTGATCGACGGCACGCCTTTACCCAGCATGGAAGTATCAGAGACCACCAAGGCATCGGCTTTCAAACGCTGGCGATTCTTCTGCACGAAATCCCACAGGCTCACGCTTCCAACTTCCTCTTCCCCTTCGATCATTACTTTCACGTTTACTGGGAGCTTTCCGGTCGTATTTTTCAACGCTTCCAGAGCTTTCAAATGGATGTGAACCTGGCCCTTATCGTCTGCAGTACCCCGACCGAAAAGCTTCCCGTCACGGACCGCGGGCTCGAAAGCTGGAGTGGTCCACAAATCCAAAGGTTCTGCCGGCTGCACGTCGTAATGTCCATAGAAGAGGATGGTGGGCTTTCCGGGCGCGTGCAATGATTCCCCGTACACTAGCGGGTGCATCTTGGTCTGTGCAATTTCAATATTTTCCAAGCCGGCGGCGGATAACTTCTCTGCTACCCACTGGGCCGCGCGCTCGATATCCGGTTTGTGTTCGCTTTTGGTACTTACACTGGGGATCCGAAGAAATTCCTTCAGCTCCGTCAAATTCTGCTCGCGACGCGAGTCAATGTAGTCGATCAATTTCATTCATGCTCCTAACGCCGCGAACTGCTGCTGGCTGCGAGTGGCTAATTTCAGCGTACGGACTCGCCATTCTATCGGAGAACCTTCCTATATTTCAGCAAGCTTTTTAACCTGACTGCGTTATTGGGCACCTATGTAGCGAGCGTGGTTGACTCTGAATCGTGCAGCAGGCACGATATCAAATAGACATGACTGACACACAGGCGAACGGCCAGACCAGCGCTCAACGCCGAAGCTCGCGCGTTTTCACGCGCATACCCGTGCGCGCGACAGGAAAGAGCGTGCAGGGCCGAAAGTTTCGGGAGAACAGCCAAACCATCGTGATCAATGCCCACGGCGGTTTGCTCTACCTGCAGGAAGAAATTGCGATGGGCGCGGATTTGGTGTTGATTAATCCGGTAACCGAGGAAGAGCAAGAGTGCCGCGTGGTATATCTCGGAGATACGTCTGAAAAAGGCACGCGCGTGGGCATCGAATTTCTTTCACCCAGCCCGCATTTTTGGGGAGTCGATTTCACACCACAAGATTGGCCGTCGGGCCCGTCTTCGCATCCTGTGCACTAATTCCTGCAGACAACTGATTCGCTGTGAGAAGCGGGAGCTGGCTCGCTCCGGATCAGATGTGAGATTGTTTTTAGTTCGAAGGTGCCCGTGTTTCATACACCGACAAATCTACGTCTTTCCATTTTCCATCGATGATCTCTTTGCGAATCTGGGCGGGAGTTTTTCCCTTCTGCGTTTCCGTGTATGCGAGAACTGCTTCTTTCTGGCACAGCGAACAAACAGAGGCGTGTCGATCGGTGTAACAACTCAGCAAGCTGGTATGTCCCATTTCCTTGTCGCAATGGCAGTAGCAGGGCTGCTGATAAAGAACATTTTTGACTTTCGCCGCCAGCGCATAAACATTCTTAGTTTGCTGATCGGGGAATTGAGAAGGATCGAGTGTTTCGGGCAAGGAATCTTTTGGACGAGTCGCGTGGTAGGCAGGCACATCAGACGCCTGACTTTTTTCTTGAGTAGGCTGCTGAGCGGGAGGTTGCGATGCGTCTTGGGCGTGCAGCAGGCCAAAACCGAATCCGGACATTGCAAAAACGAATATCACCGCGAGCGAGCTTGATTTTCGCATCGTCAACCTCCAACCGTGATTACAATCTGAGCCTGTAGCCACATAAATCGTATCATAGGAAATGCTGACACTAATCGGCTGGTGACGACGATCCCCCGGTAGGTTGAGCCCATGCCAGCGCCCCCAGCACCAAAACCATGGGGTAACAAACGATCACGTAACGCGGCTCGACCGTCTGCAACTGTGTCAGAAAAACCGTACGAATCAAAACCGAAGCCACGAGAAACGCCACCATGGGCTGCTTGAGAAAACGCCATGCTCCAATGGTGGCCAGGACGATATAGACAAAGTTTAAGATGCCGAATCCGACTGTGGTGGCGAAGCCCGTTCTGTCGTTTCGCCACATTTCTCCCGGAGGCCACAACCTTCCCGAGTAGGGAAGTAAGGCTATGCGCGGGGTAAACCAAATTGCAGCCATTCGCTCCAGCGGAATTTCGACGTACGTCCGAATTGGCCGACGTATTTTTCGCTCACGTGCGATGGTGGCGAATTCGCGATCGATGAGAGGGGACATCTGTAAATCGCTGTTGTACTGATCGAGCAGCGTTTCAACACGAGCTCGTTCTGCGTTCGAATCGAGCGCGGCTTCCGGCAAATCCTCCATGCGGATTGGTTCCTTTCCCAGCTTCCAAGTCACCAGATAGGCATCTCTGAAGCGAACCATCCAGGTGCCAGTCCAGGAATAAAAACCGCGGGGTATGAAATCGCCGTATGTTTGCGCGTAACGCGGGGCGAGAAATTCGATACGGCCCAATGTTCGGGCATTGCGTGCTGCCCATGGAATTAAAGTGAGAACGAGGCCGACTGACATCCAAGATACGGCTAAGAATAATTTTGTCCAGTTGGCACGCTGGCGCCAGCAGACCGCGAGTATGAGCCCTGCCGCTAATAAGAAAAGAGGAGTTTCCGGTCGTACCAACGTTCCCAGTCCAACGATAACTCCCGTCAGGAGCCAGGAGGCTGCTTGCGAATACAAGCCCCGGTGCTCAGGCGATTTCGTCGGAGAAATTGTTGATGATCGGATAAAGGCTGTCAAAAAAGCTAGTACAGATAAAGTTGTGAGAAATGTTGAGAGAACCTCTGTCAGGAGCGCGGCACTGTAATTTGCAGTGAACGGACAAAGCGCGGCCATCCACAAGGCTATCGTTGCGACCCGCTATCTTACTATCGGTTGGGGCAATCAAACCCGCGATCACGGCGGTAAGAACGCAAGAGAACAAATCGATGAAGGCTTGAAAAAACATGACAGCCTTGCTTGAACGTCCAAACGCGGCATACAAGCCGGAAAGAAAAACGGGATAGCCGGGCATGCGCATGTCGACCGGGGTTAATTGGCCGCGAACAAAAAGTCCGTAAACTCCGTGATCCAGCAAATTCCGCGCAAGCTCGTCGTAGAACTTGGTGTCGCCCGCGTAGAAGGGAAAATGGAAGACGAAAAACAATCGCAGAGCCAGACCAAGCGACAACGCTGCAACGAGATGTTTGTAGGATACGTGACGGAGAATATCTAAAGCGCCCCACCTAGAAGGCATCGGGACGCTCGCATCTCGTAATGTGAAGGTAGTTCCGGCAGACATCGATTCTCAGCGCAGTACGTTTCAAACGGAAGTGCGGTACTCCTACCGAGACTTGCTAAGTCAAATTCAACTTACACGAAATTGCGGGATGGTGTACAGCAGCGGTTTCGGCGGAAACCTAGTTTTTGTTATTATCTACCAAGAAGGTAATGGCTTGTGAAGAGAAATTTAGGACTCGCCACGAAATAACAGACATTACCGGAGGACTTATGGAATCTCGAAAAGATACTTCTCGGATGCACAACAATTCGACGAAAGTCATGCTGGCCTCGTTGTTTTTACTAGTGCTAGGTACTTTGGCGGGGGCCAGCTCCGATCCCTGGAAAGCCAAGCCCTATCAGCAGTGGGACGCGAACGACATCAAGAGAATTTTTGCGGACTCACCGTGGTGCAAAACGGTCCAGATCGACGCCACGTGGAAAGGAGCCGGATCCAAGTATGAAATGTCGGATGATGGCGGAATGGCTCTGAAGACAGGCCAAGGCAGCGCGGGTGCCGGGGATGCTCCAGCGGGAAAGGCCATCTTTGTAGTTCGGTGGGTGTCGGCACGAACGATCCGCGAAGCCGGAGTCAGGAACTCCGTTCTGGAAGGTCAAATGAAGCCGGAAGATGCGGAAAAAGAGGTGGCAAAGGTTCCCGATGTGTATCAGATATTTGTGGGCGGCCGCGATTTGACGCCATTTGCTTCGGCAGATGAGAAGACACTGCAAGCGTCGGCTTTTCTCACGGCAAAAAAGACTAAGCAAAAAATCGCTCCAGTGAAGGCTCAGATTTTGCATGGCCAGGACGGCAAACTCACCGGCGTCGTGTTTGTTTTTCCGAAGAAAACCGACAGCGGCGAACCTACCGTAGGAACTGACGAAAAGAGTGTGGACTTCTTATGCACGATCTCCAAGGCAAGAATCTTGGCCACCTTTGAAATACCTAAGATGGAAGATTCGCAAGGAAGAGATCTGTAGAATTCCAACTCCGATATCGGCGCGAACGATTTGCTCCCGCGATATTAAGGGGCCAGCTTCCCGTAGCCGTCCTTCATAGGTCCACCTAGTTGGAACATATGCTTGCTCCGGGTAAACTCAGATATACCCGGAGGGGTGGGTGAGTGGTTGAAACCGGCGGTCTTGAAAACCGTTAGGCCTGAAAGGGTCTCGTGGGTTCGAATCCCACCCCCTCCGCCAGCCAGTCGCACGTTTTTTCTCTGTTCCTTTAGTTTCGATGGAAATCGGGAATTTGCGGCCTAATTGCCGAGATTTGGGAATGTCCGTTGGGGTCTCAGTGAACGGTAGCTGTGCAAAAGAGAGAAAGGCCGCAGTATTTCTCTCGATCCAGGCGCGAGTGCACTTCGAGAGCAACCTCCAAATCAATCTCCTTGCAAGGGTCGGCTGGAGCGGTGGGCAAGCACCCCGCGGCCCGTGAAGCAACGGGCTAGAGCGAGACTCATAATCTTGGAACCGCCTAGTGCCGCAGTTTCCGAAGAGTTCAGGAAAAGGCCGTGCCAATCACTTTTCCGGCATAGGTTGGTCGCGATCGTCTCTCTCCGCAGCATTAGCGGAGGAGTGCGTTTCCTAGGAATCCTAAGTTTTGACCGTCATCATCTTGAACCGAAACACTGATTCGGAATGTAGCTGAGGGCAACTCAACGCTCTGATCAAGCGTTACTATGCGACGCGGATCCACCGCTCCAAGTTTCTTTTGCAAGAGAATCACCCCGTGTTCATCATAAAAAGATGCTTCTAGCGTTCCAGGGCTGAAGACTCCGAACGTCCCTTTGAGCACAACGGAAGTACCGCTAGGAAGAGCTTCGAGCGGTTCGCTAACGACGCCGATCCACCTATTCTCTAGTATGCGCGGGGGGGTGTTCGTGACCGCCCATTCAACAGTAAAGAGGCGTTCTTCTCCTGGCTCGAGCGCGATAAAGGGACTCATAATTTCCGATTCGAAGAAATAAGGGGTTTCTTTCGGATCATCTTTCAATACTTGGTCGAAGGGGTCACGATGGATAATCCCGGGCCCGTCATTCCAAGCTTCCACCGAAGCATTGTCCGGATATTCTTCGCCAGGGAAATACTTGAATGTCTCGACAAAGCATGTCTGTTTCTGACCATTTACAACTGCATACCATCCACCATTCGAGTCGACGCCAATTTTTCCTACCCGGTATAGATAATGCGCTCGCAACATTTTTCCGCCTTGGATTAATTCGTAACTGGGATGCCGAGCATCACCATACATGTGGTTGTAGCCCTCAGGGTAAATGCTGCGTGGATTGAGCGGAACAAACATGTATAAGTCCGGATTCGGTTTCGATGGATCCGTGATGTCTGCAGCGTCGTGTTGAACGAGGTGCCACATCCCCCAGCGAATTTGGCGGCGACTGACGTTCCTCATAACCTCATCGACGCGTACTCGCGTAGTTCCGGAATAAACATGATATGTTCGGGCAAATTGAATTCCTGTTCGCGGATCTCCGGGGCTGGTGACGCGAAGTGCAACCTCTTGCGGTGTGTTGGTAAGGACATCCGCTTGGAAGCGGCTACCGTCTAGGACGAAATAGGGGATGCTCGGCCATTCCTCATCACTCAGCCACCCTTCCGGGGCGGGCCAAACCTTATCGCCTCCATAGTTTGCAAATCCAGCCTTCGGATTATTCTGCGACTCGGGCAAGACCTTTCCTGCGAATACTGGGTTGACAAAAAAAGCTCCTTTTCGCCGATTTGTAATTGAATGGCGCGGCCACCAATATCTGGGATCACCGTCAAGGTTACCAGCCCGTTAGTTAAACGGTAGGCATTCCAGCCTTTGTAGTTCGTCGTCTCAAGATGAGCGGGAAAAGCGTTGGATTGTTCGGGTGCCCCAATACCTCTTGTCTGACCCGAGCAGGGAGCGGTAGACAGCGCCGCGAGCATGCCAAGGCAGGTTAGGATCCGGAGGCCCAACGTCGACTTTGTCATTGTCTGTCCTCGGGTGTTCCTTATCATTCCCGTAGATTCACTGTCAACTAGGCTTTCTAAATTTAAACGATTCAAATGCGCTAGATACGCACAAGATATACTTTCCGACCACCGAGCGTTTCCATTGTTCCAGAGATTGACTGTTGGACGGCTTGTGCTGAGAGGAGGTGATTCGGCCTTGCATTAAGGTAATCAATGGCCTTATGTTACAAGTGTTTAGCGCTATAAGTAGTGCTGGGCCAGTTGTCGGAGGGTTCCGTGTACACAATGCGAGACGTCGCTCGACTCGCGCGGGTGTCTGTCGCCACGGTCTCAGCGGTCGTAAACGAAAAAAAAGGCGTCCGCCCTGTCCTTGTGAAACGAGTCCAGGATGCCATGAAGGCGCTCGACTATCACCCTGACCACGTTGCAAGAAGTCTCAAAGTAAGGCGGACCACAACGATCGGGGTGGTAATACCTGACTTCGCAAGTGGATTCTTCATGGAAGTTGTGCGCGGTGTAGAGGATGTGGCGCGAACCGCTGGCTACTCTGTGCTCCTCTGTAATTCGAACGACGACGTCTCGCAAGAACAACGTCACCTGAGTGTCTTGTTCTCTCGACGAGTTGACGGAATTCTCCTGGCTACCACAGATCCCTATTCCGTTGCGCGGCGACAGTACCGTCCAAACCTTCCAATTGTGCTGTTTGACCGCATTCCTCCAGGCCACCAGGGTCCCGCTGTGGTTGTTGACAACAAAAGCGCTGCCTACGAGGCCACAAAATACTTGATCTCACTTGGCCATCGTCAGATCGCCTTTATCGCTGGACGACTCGATCTTTCCACTGGCATGGACCGAGCCGATGGGTTTCGAAAGGCTATGGAAGACGCTCACCTCACAGTAAGAGCCGATTACCTGAAACACGGAGATTTTAAGGCGGCAAGCGGCTATGAAGCCGGGCTGGAATTGCTCAAATTAAGTGACCGACCGACTGCTATCTTCTCTTCGAACTCACAGATGACCGTTGGATTACTCAAAGCGATGCAAGAATTGGGATCACAGTGCCCGGAAGACGTAAGCGTATTCGGTTTCGACGACTTGGTTCCGGGCACAGAAGGATTCAGCTTTGGAGCTTTACTGAAACCTGAGCTGACGGTGATCGCTCAACCGGGATATCAGATCGGGCATCAGGCGGCCGAAATGCTGCTGAAACTGTTAGCAGAGTCTTCCGACAGCAAGAGTCAGCCAGATGAAGGTGTCGTGACACTAAAAGCTGAACTGTGCATCCGCAATTCTGTTGCGCCTCCTCATTCAGCGGTTCGCTAGAAAACTGTTAATTGAATAGTCGCGCGCGCCACACCCGCGTTTTGAAACGTTTAATTTTTCTGCTTGCTTTCCCGATGATACTTGGCGTACCTTCTCGCCTTCGTTGAGGAGCCAAGTATGGCCGATATTGCGAAGAGATACCTCATCACTGGCGCCAAGGGATGCATCGGGGCTTGGGTCGTGAAGAATCTTGTGGAATCGGGCAATTCGCCGGTGCTATTCGATCTGGACCATAAGTCAAGCCGATTGAGCCTCTTACTGAAAGAGGAGCAGGTCAGGGTGATCGACTTCGTGCAAGGGGACATTTCCAGTTTTGAGGATGTTGATCGCGCAGTAACTCAGCATGGAATCACTCACGTTATACACCTTGCGGGATTGCAGGTCCCATTCTGCGCAGCGGATCCGGTTCGTGGCGCACGTGTGAACGTCATAGGAATGCTAAATGTTTTTGAATCAGCAAAAAGGCATCGGGATCAGGTTCGAAAAGTTGTCTACGCGAGTTCATGCGCTGTTTTTGGTCCGCCAGAGCATTATGGAACGAAAACGATTTCAGCTGACGTCCCGCACTATCCCCTAACCCACTACGGTGCGTACAAAGATTGTAACGAGGCTAACGCGAGGGTGTATTTCCTGAACGATGGTATTTCGAGTGTCGGATTGCGGCCTTGGGCGGTATATGGCGTAGGCAGAGACCAGGGGAAATCGTCTGGTCCTTCGAAGGCAATCAAAGCAGCGGTTGTTGGCCGCAAGTTCACCATTCCATTTACAGGATGGGTGGACCTGCACTACGCAGACGATGTGGCAAAAATCTTCATCCGGGCCGCCGAACATGGGATTGACGGGGCACTTTTGTATAGCCCAAGAGGTTCGGTGATACACGTCGATGAGTATCTTAAAACGCTATCGAAAATACTCCCGGCGGCAAGCGAGCTAATAGATGCTCGCGGAGGCACGCAGCAGGTGGCATATGACATTGACGACCCTAGCCTGGTTCGCGATCTCGGCCCCCTGCCCCAGACGTCACTCGAATCGGGCATTCGTCAGACAGCGGAGATTTTTGAGACTCTCAAACGGGAGAATCGACTCGACGTCTCTGACCTGGAAGCTTGAGGGTCAGGCAATTTTGTACATTCGATGTCGCGATCCAAGTCCAATTTCGGAGGAATCGAATTGAGTCCGGCTGACACAGCGAGGGTTGGGAAAACAGATCTGCGAGTCACGCGGATGGCCTTCGGCGCCGGCACGATCGGCGGAATGTATTCAGAGGTTCCTCACGAACAAGCGCTGAGCACAATACGTCGTGCTCTGTCTTTGGGGATTAAGTTTTTTGATGTGGCTCCATTTTACGGCCATGGCATGAGCGAAATGAGGCTCGGTGAAGGCCTACGCAACGTGCCACGTGACTCGATTATTCTCGCCACAAAGGTTGGTCGACTATTAGTTCCTGCGCCAGAGGGATATCACAGCTCTTTCTTTTGGAACGCTGCGCCGTTTGTTCCCAAATTTGATTATAGCTATGACGGTGTCATGCGCTCCTACGAGGAGAGCCTCAAACGTCTCGGCGTGGATCGGATAGATATTCTTCACATTCACGATCCTGACGATCACTTCGAACAAGCTTTGGGCTCGGCATTTCCTGCCCTCGCGAAGCTCCGCGCTTGTGGCGCTGTCGGCGCCATCGGTGTAGGTATGAATCAAGCCGAAATGCTCGCGCGGTTTGCGCGAGAGGGTGACTTCGATTGTTTCTTGGTTGCGGGGCGTTACACCTTGATAGATCAAACGGCTCTACACGAGCTTCTACCGCTTTGCGTGAAGAAGAATATTACGGTTTTTATTGGGGGCACCTATAACAGCGGCATCTTGGCAACGGGGGCCGTGCAAGGAGCTAAGTTCAATTACCAGGATGCATCAAGAGAGATCATTGAGAAGGTCCGCCGGGTTGAGCAGGTTTGCGCTCGCCATGCTGTCCCTCTGAAAGCTGCAGCCATGCAGTTTCCACTCGCTCATCCTGCTGTGGCCTCGGTTATCTCAGGGTGCCGAGCTCCTTCAGAGGTAGAAGAAAACGCCCGTATGCTGAGCTTTCCAATACCTCAGGATTTTTGGAACGACTTAGTGCACGAAAGACTTCTTGCACGTGATTCGCCAATTCCTACACACAGCACGAATTCCAATTGATAATAAATTCCATGCATAAAGGAATTGTCCGATGAAAGTCGTCACATTTGAACGTAACCGCGAGCTTCGGCTTGGTGTTGTGGCAGGCTCCCGTATATTGGATATCAAGGAGTTATTTCGTCTTCTGAGGGGCAACAAAATCAAAAGATCTGAGCGTCTGCGATCGGTCGGTCGATTTGTGTCAAAGGTGTCCGAACCTCAGGACATGATCTCGCTACTAGAGAATGGCCATGCTTGGTTGAAGAATCTCGACAAACTGGTTTCAACTCTGACCGACCTGGAACCTGAAAAGAAATCTGGAATTCCAGAAAGCTTATTCATACGACTGAATTCCGCGCGCTTGCGTGCCCCCGTTCTCCAACCACCGAAGATTATCTGCGTTGGGCGCAATTACAGCGAGCATGCGCGTGAATCCGGCCACGCTCCTCCCGCCAATCCAATTTTCTTTTCTAAACCGAATAGCGCCATCTGTGATCCTGGTGGGGCGATCCGGCTACCCTCGATTTCCCAACAAGTGGATTACGAAGCCGAGTTCGCAGTAGTGATGGGTCGGCGCGGGTACAAAATTCCCGTGGAAAGGGCGCATGAGTATATCGCTGGCTACACTCTTACCAACGATGTAAGCGCACGCGACATGCAGGAGGCAGACGGCCAATGGTTCCGAGCCAAGAGTTGTGACACATTCGCGCCGCTGGGTCCATGGATCGTGACTGCGGATGAAATCGCCGACGCCCATAACTTGCGGATCACCCTGACGCTCAACGGCAAGGTAATGCAGGACTCGAATACGAGTAATCTTATCTTCAAAATTCCTTTTCTTGTCAGCTATCTCTCAAACTCTATGACATGGGAAGTGGGTGACATTCTGGCCACCGGCACGCCGCCAGGCGTTGGATTTCATCGCACTCCACCGGTCTTCCTCAAGCCAGGCGATACTGTAAGCGTTTCGGTTCAGGACGTGGGGACGCTCACAAACACGGTGGTCGATTCCGAGAAACGGTAGTTAGCTTGAACTTATCGTTTCCACGCCGGACCGTTTGGAAATTCAAACTCCGCCACCGATTCGGGTCGCATCGTGATACTGAACCCAGGGGCTGTCGGAGGCATATAATGACCATCCCGAATTTTGACCGGATGAACAAAATGCTCGTGGAGATGGTCGATATATTCAACCACGCGATTCTCTAGCGAAGCTGATACAGCTATGTAGTCAAATAAACTGTAATGTTGAACATATTCACACAAACCCACGCCGCCTGCGTGGGGACATACTGGAACACCGAACTTTGCAGCCATCAACATCACCGGAATGACCTCATTCACACTCGCAAGGCGGCACGCGTCAATCTGGCAGAATCGAATTGCATTCAGTTGAAAAAGTTGCTTAAAGATCACGCGATTCTGGCACTGTTCGCCAGTCGCAACACCAATTGGGTCAAGAGCGCGAGCGATGACGTTATGTCCCCAAACATCATCGGGGCTTGTTGGCTCTTCAATCCACCAGGGATCAAACTGCGCCAACTTTTTCATCCAGCTAATCGCCGTTCCCACGTCCCAAGCCTGATTCGCGTCCATCATCAGCTTGCGATCGGGGCCGAGTTGTTTTCTTACTAGGCGTGAACGGCGAATGTCATCGTCCAGATTTCCACCAACTTTAATCTTTGCGTAATTCCAGCCCTGCGCGACTGCCTCCTGGCAAAGGTGTTCAAGTTTGGAATCGGCGTACCCGAGCCATCCGACTGACGTCGTATATGCTGGATAACCCATTGCTTTCATTTCTGTTTCCCGCAGGCGCCTTGTTGAATAGTTCTTTTTCAGCATTTCTAAAGCCTCATCCGGCGTGAGCGCATCGGAAAGGTAGCGAAATTCGATGCTCGAAACGAGTTGCTCGGGAGACATATCAACGAGAAGCTTCCAAAGAGGTTTCCCTTCTGACTTCGCGTATAGGTCCCAAACCGCGTTTATAACAGCAGAGGCCGCAAGATGAATTACACCCTTTTCAGGCCCGATCCACCGCAACTGGCCGTCGCCGACAATCGACCGCCAAAAAGCTCGGAAATCATGGACGATGTCCTCGAGCGTACGGCCAACAACAAACGGAGCAAAAGCGCGAATTCCCGCAATCACCACTTCTGTGCCGCGGCCTGCGGTAAAGGAAAGAGCATTTCCTTCAAGGCCTTGGGGGTCGTCGGTCTCTAGAGTTACATATGCAGCCGAATAATCAGGACTGGGGTGAAGAGCGTCGGAGCCAGCAAGTGTCTTGGAGGTCGGGAATCGGACGTCTTGAGAGACGAGGCGTGTAATTCGCATAGTACTCCATTCAAAACTAATAGCTCGATCGGCGCGAATTATAGTGTTAGGAGCGCAAATGTCAAGAAGCGTATGAAACGTTTCAATAATCTTGGCGAGATCTCAAATATGGATTAGTATTCCTACTCTAGAAGAGGATCTTCGTGTATTTACATGCAATATTTTGTGCGGATTAGGACCAATTTGATACAACGGAAGGCCGAACAAAAGCGTCCGATCTCATGTTGCTGCCGAGATTTGCGAGATAGCAACGTTTTGAGGAACGTGGTCGCTGGACACCAGACCTAACACAGACTAACCGTGCTGACGCCGGTAGCTGTTAAGGTACTGTACGGGAGGCAGACTTGACTGGTCTTAGGGCGCTTTGCATAGGCGATGCGATGATAGGCCCGGAAAAGTTTGCGGCAGCGTGTTCTGAACTGTTGTCTCCGGCACAAATTCAAACCGCGACGTGGCTTGGCGCGGATAAAGCTGAACTCCAAAGGGAACGAGTCCTCGTGGAAAAAGGCGGCCCCGATGCAGTGCCTCTTCCTGAATGCTTAAAAGATATAAAAGCAGATCCTGCCGTACTGCTCGCACACTATGCTCCGGTGTCCGCGAAAATGATGTCCTTGTTTCCGAACTTGCGAGTGATCGGAATTGCCCGCGGCGGTATCGAGAACGTGGACCTAAAAGCGGCAAGCGAAAGGCACATTTTGGTTTTCAACGTTACGGGACGCAACGCGAACGCCGTATCTGATTTTGCGGTTGGGTTAATTCTTTCAGAGCTGCGAAACATTTCACGATCTCACTCAGCGCTCTTTAGAGGAGAGTGGAAAAAGAGTTTCGCGAATCAACCGCATGAGCTAGGAGGCAAGCAAATAGGGATCATCGGCGTTGGAAAAATCGGCACGCTGGTGGCGCGGAAGCTGAGCGGGTTCGCTGCTGTCATCAGCGGATATGATCCCTATGCCAGTCCGGAGCAATTCCGAGCGGCCGGAATTAAATCCGTATCTCTTCAAGAGTTGATGTCAACCTCGGACGTCATCAGCGTCCATGCGCGATTGACTGAGAGCACGAGAGGGTTGATCGGAGAAAAAGAAATTGGGGCGATGCGATCTAATGCGATCTTGGTTAACACAGCTCGATCCGGCCTTGTTGATTCAGCGGCGCTCCTGATGGCGCTTCAGAATCGTCGCATCGCGGGCGCAGCTTTAGACGTGTTTGATGAAGAGCCGCTACCCTCGTCTCATCCGCTTCTGAAGCTGGACAACGTCACGTTGACCTCTCATATTGCAGGGACAACCGTGGAAGCGCTCGAGAATACCCCCTATTTGCTTTGCTCGAACATTCGCAAACTCCTCGTCGAACGAAAAACCGACAATCTGCTGAACCCTGAGGTAATTACACATCTCGGCGAGACCTTATGGCAAGACCTCGGCCACTAACCGATCAAGAGGTTGTAGTCGCTATTGATCTTGGAACATCTGCCTGTAAGGTTGTGGCATTCGATCGTTTAGGAAATAGGGTCGCTTATGGCCACAGCTCGTACTCTAGCCTGATCGATGCGACAGGACGAGTTGAGCAGAATGCATCAATATGGTGGAATGCAGTCAAGAAGGCAGTGCGCATCGCCGACTTGAAGCGTCATCGAAAACAAATCGTTGCATACAGTGTGTCGAGCTTGCGGGCCGCAGTTCTTCCGATGGACTCTCATGGGCGAGCACTTTCCGCGGGAATTCTCGCCTCCGATCTACGTGCGATTCTCGAAGCGAAATGGATCACAAACCAATTTAGTGAGAGTGAGCTCTACAAAAGGACGGGCCTACGCGTCAGCACCTACGCGTCGCTTGCGCGAATTCTCTGGCTCAAGAAGAACAAGCCCGGGCTGTTTTCGCTCACAGCGAAAATATTCAGCGCGCAGGACTACTTAATTTACCAACTAACGGGGCGTGCGATAACAGACAGTTCTCATGCTAGCCGGACACTCTGTTTTAACATCCATACAAAGGCGTGGGATTCGGAGATTATGCGGGTTTCAGGTCTTTCCCGTGACCTTTTTCCAGATGTGGTTGATCCCGGAACAGTGGTCGGAGATCTGCATCCGATTGCAAGTCGTGCGCTCGGAGTTCCAGTAGCGCCGGTTGTAGCCGCTGGTGGCGACCAAATGTGCGCTGCAGTCGGACTGGGAGGCACATTTCCTGGAGAAGTGACAATCAATCACGGAACCGGATCGTTCGTTGAGCAATTGTTGAATGAACCGACACTAGACCCGAGCGCTAGCAGTTTGTGCAGTGTGCATGTTCTCGCAAATTGCTGGATTCAAGAATTTCCGCTTTTGACGACCGGTCGCAATCTCGAGGCGCTGGTGAGGGTCTTTCAACGGTCGTCAGAAAATCCCGCCACACTAATCAACGCGTCCCTTTCAAAGTCGATGCGTCACCTCAACGGTCGGTCCTTACTTTTCCTGCCTTATCAAGCGGGGTCAACGGCTCCGCATTGGAATTCAAGACTGCCGGGAGCGATTTGGGGACTTCAGAGCAGTGATGGCGCTCCTGAGATTGTTCGAGCTTTCCTAGAGTCCGTCGCATTCGATCTGCGACGCTGTATCCAAAAACTTCCAACAGGGCCACAAGTAATATCAGTGGGCGGACGATTGGCGAAGCTAAAGAAATACAATCAGTTACAAGCCGATGTCTTAGGCATTCCTATCGTTCAAACTGCAGAATACGAAGCAACTGCGCTAGGATGCGCCGTGCTTGGATTCGTCGCACTCGGAATATATTCATCCTCGCGACACGCAGTAAAGGCAATGGTCCGTCGAGTCGCTTCTTCTTGTTGTCGGCCAAGGATTAGGGAGGCGACGACGTATCAGCGGTTATTTGAAGCTCAGGAAAAACTATTGAAAGTGGCAGAAGCCATTTGAAAGGCCCAGTCTTAATATGCCCATCGTTTCTCTAAAGAAAATTCTTGGTGACGCACAAAAGCTGCACTACGCAGTGCCTAGCTTTAACGTTGTGACTCTAGAGATGATCGAAGGCGTCTTCCACGCTGCGGAAAACCTAAGCTCACCCGTAATCATTGGACTGGCCGCGCGACACGTTGGACAAGTCGATCCTTGGCTGATTGCCGGTGCTGTCGAGAAACGTGCCACAAAATCGACAGTCCCGATCGTGTTTCATTTCGATCACGCTGAGTCCGTCGATTCAGTTCGTTTGGGCATGGACATCGGATGCAATTCTGTGATGATCGACGGTTCAAAGCTTTCATTGGATGAAAACCTCGAATTAACGAAGGGTGTCGTTACGCTCGCAAAGCCAAGAAATGTGGCCGTTGAAGCAGAGCTAGGCGCTGTAGGAGGCGTCGAGGGCGAGATAGAAGGAGGAGAATCTCTGCAGGATTATACGGATCCTGGCGAGGCGTCCAAGTTTGCGAGTGAAACGGGAATAGATGCGTTAGCTGTGGCAATCGGCACTGTACACGGTCTTTATCGAAGCGCACCAAACCTGCAATTTGAGGTTCTTAAGGCTATCCAGCAGCGAACGGATGTTCCGCTTGTTCTACACGGAGGCAGTGGCCTAAGCCAAAACGAATTCGCGCGCTTGATAGAACTTGGAATTACCAAGATCAACGTCTTTACTGAATTGGCCATTCGCTGCGGGGACCGTATGCGAATAAACATCGCTACCAGACAGCCTCCAACAAGTATCGTCGATATCCTAGTAGGAGCATCGGAAGATATCGAAAAAGTTGCTAGCGATTTCATTACCACCTTCCGCAGCGCCGGCCGAGCTTAGAAATATTAGACTGCTGATTTGGGCACTCGCATGCATTGTCAATCCAACTTGAAGCCGAAATGAAACGATACTATGGCAAATAATAAGGCATTCCAACTCCAGAATCGTCTGTAAACAGCAGAATATACAGCTCTTAATGTTCTATGACGTCCAGTCATAAGAATACAACAAAATTAGATTGAATCGATTAGAAATTTCTTGACACTGACTTTCTGTCCGTGATACAGAACCGCCACAATTAATTCGGTGGTTTGAAAACGGGTGGTTTCCTGTGCGTTCCGGATTACGAGTAGTGACTGCACAAGACGATGTGGTCAGTCGCGGGCAGGATCTGTGTCCCAGCGACCGCATATCTCTGCCCGTACCTAGCTCTCGTTTGGGTTGTTATCGATCTTCACCGACATCAGGAATGTTTCGGATCATGTTTGGTATTCCAAGACCCAGAAACAGCAAAAAAAGGGGTGGACATGTTGACTTCAAAAGGCGCAGCGAGAAAGCGGATAACGATCTGGCCTAATTGTTCCCGATTGCTTGTGGTGGTTCTACTCTTTTTTGTTTCAAGTTCCGCACTGCTGGCCCAAACAACCAGCGGAACGATCTTGGGAAACATCACAGACTCGAGTGGCGCGGTTCTTTCTGGGGCGAACGTTACGGTAACAAACGTCGGTACCAACATTGGAAGAACAGTTCAAACAGATAGTTCGGGAGATTATCAGACTCCGGACCTTGTGGCAGGTCGCTATCAGGTCACGATCGGAGCCAAGGGCTTTAAGACATTCGTGCGGTCGGGTCTAGTTGTTGACGCCAGGGAGACGATCCGTGTAAATGCTGCGTTGGAAGTTGGATCGGCAAGTACAAAAGTCGAAGTGAAGGCCGATGCACCGGTGATTACGACCGAGACTGCGACAGTAAGCGAAGATGCAGACAAGCGAAATATTCTCGATTTGCCTTTGAATTATCGCGCTATCGACACTTCTCCGCTCACAACGATCACAACAATTCCCGGAGTTCAGGTGGATCCCAATTTCGGCATTTCGATTTCGGGAACTCATCCAGCGCAGAATGAGGTTTCTATCGACGGGTTCTCAAACGTAGACATCCGGTACAATGTTCCGCTTCACGAAAACCTCCCTTCGAGTGAGGCGCTAGCGGAGGTCAAAGTTATTGAGCAGCTCGGCAATGCCGAATACGGCCAGGTCGGCGATGTTGCTTTTATTACGCACGGTGGAACTAATCAGTTTCATGGATCTCTATTTGAGTATCTCCAGAACAATGCGTTCGATGCTACGCCAGAGTTTGCCACTGCAAAGCCACCGAAGCATGCGAATGACTTCGGGGGTTCTATCGGAGGGCCGGTTTTGTTGCCAGGTTACAACGGCCGCGACAAAACATTCTTCTTCTTTGATTGGGAGACAAACCACTATCACTCGAGTGACGTCTTAACGCAAAGCGTGCCCACAGACAAGATGAGGACTGGTGATTTTTCTGAGCTGTGCAGTTCCTTTAGTGGCGGAATTTGCACGGATCCAAACGGCATTCAATTGGTGAATCCTCTCAATGGGGTACCTTATGCGAACAATCAGTTAACCGGCATTAATACCGTTTCGCAAAATATTCTCAACACGTTTTACCCAAAGCCGAACTTGACACCAGCGGCGGGCGCGCTTTTCCCGAATTATCAGATCATTGCTGGCGCCCCTGTGGATACCAATCTTTTTGATATTCGGATCGATCAGAAGATCAGTTCTAATCAGACCGTCTGGGGCCGATTTAGTTGGAAAAATGATAGAGCTATCAACCCGCTCGGATTATTGCAAGGGAACGAGAGCATCGGGGTATCTCCCAGAAGCGTTGGACTTAATTATACCTACGTCATCAAGCCGAACCTACTAAACGAAGCTCGGTTTGGATACAGTCAGGAAACCGACTCGTTTGTGTTCAACGCATTCCCAAATGCTGCGAATTTAGTTACGAATACGTTGGGATTAGACCTGCCGGGCCCATTCCCGCCAGGGTCAGCCATACCGGGTTTCTTTTTTAACCAATCCGGGGTAACGGGCACTGCAAACAACCGGCAAGAGGATCGCATTCAGCACCGGTATCAATTTGATGACAATGTAAGCTGGATTCACGGCCAGCACTCCATGAAATTCGGCGTCGACTACCGCCATCTGAACTTACAAGACTTCGTTCAGTTCATAGGAGCGGATGATTTTGGGGTATTCAATTTCAGCGGTCAGTTCAGCGGCTATGACGTTGCGGACTTCCTGTTGGGATTGCCGTCTCAATCGACGATTGCAGTTACCGGTCCGCCGTTCAATGCATACGAGAACGTGTGGGCGTTTTATGCGCAGGATCAATTTCAGATTACCCCGAAATTGACCATTAATTACGGCTTGCGGTATGAGGTCCATCCACCGTTCTTCGACCGCACACTCCAGATGACGAATTTCGACCCAAGAGATGGCGACGTATTTGTTCCCAATGCCAAGTCTCTGGCGCTGGCTGCGCCAGGTTTCCTCCAGGCGATCAATGCTTGCCCCGGCTATCCGGGGTTAACCACTCCCTGTACGCCGGTTGTCACTGCTGCCCAGGATCACCAGCCCGAACATCTCCGAAATACTGATTACGGCAAAATTCTTCCTCGTATCAATCTTGCTTACCGACTGACTAATAAAACCGTTATCCGTGCCGGTTTCGGTATGTACGACGAAACCTTAACAGGTCTAACATTTTACTCCTTGGTGGGAATTCATACCGCGAACGTCCAAGGCTTTTCGAACAGCATCACCGGTGGTGTTCCTCTCATTCAATTCCCGAATACAGTCGCCGGCGGTATCGGATCAGTTCCGCCTCCGGGGACTGAAGATTTTCGGACTGCAACGCAAACCAATCTCCGCGACCCATACGGGATGCAGTGGAGCGCCACAGTTGAACGTGAACTCGGCGCGGATACAGGCTTGCGAATCACTTACACTGGCTTACGTTCGGTGGGCTTGCTCGTAAATCCGGATCTCAACACCGTACCGGTAAACACAACTGGTTACAATCCCGCAAATAAACCGTTCCCGAATTTCCGCATTATTTACCAGACGGCGAACGGAGGAGAGGCTTTCTACAACGCACTGCAGGTTGTTCTTACGCATCGATTTAGTAAAGGCCTTACGTTGCAATCGTCGTATGTATTCGCCAAGAACCTGTCAGACGCCGAAGGTTCCGGAGCCAATTTGAACGGCGGATTCGCCCAAGAGAATGGACCATTTATCGCCGACCGATTCAACGTTCGTTATGACTATGGTGATGTCAGTTACACGCGACGCAATAGATGGCAATCGACCTACGTTTATCAGATCCCATTCGGCAAGGGACAGCAGTTCGGTGGCGACATGCCAACTGTCCTTAATGCCATCATCGGTAATTGGCAGACGAGTGGAATCCTGCTTTTGCAATCAGGACCCTACCTCACGCCGTTCTATTTTGCGGACCCATCTACAGACCCATCCGGCACCGGATTGTTTTTCAAAGACCCCGGCGCCCGGCCAGATCGTGTCTGCAATGGAAACATTTCAAATCCAACTGCAAGTCAGTACTTCAATCCAGCGTGCTTCGTGATCCCGCCTACTGGGTTAGGACGCTTTGGCAATGCAGGAGTAGGGATCCTGAAAGGACCTGGCACTGTTGTTTGGAGTGCAGGAATAGCCAAAGTTTTCCCGATCCAGGAAAGATTCAAGCTTCGCTTTGAGGCCACCGCGACCAACGTCCTTAATCACGCAAATCTTGCGATTCCGAATATGAATGTCGAGAACTCTACGTTTGGACAGATATTTAATGTACAAAACCAAGAGGGAGCCGGGGCAAGGACCCTTCAGCTTGCGCTTCGATTAGACTTTTGATCTGAAGCCTTGCACAAGGCTCGAATCTGAGACCTTGTGAAGATGAATTCGGGGATTTGTACAGAGGCGATATCGCGTTTGCGCTACACCGCTGCCGGGAGATGAGAACAGATGCGAACCGCCAATCGCGAACGTTGCCCCTCTACCCCAGACAAAATTTCGAGCAGCGTGCATGGGATATTGATCGCCCTCGTATTGGCCCAAGCCGGATTATTTGTCCGTCCGGCCTTTTCTCGAGCTTCTGGGGATTCCGCAAAGAACGTGCTATCTGGGCTTGAATTTAGAAATTTGGGCATTGTTACCAGGACAATGCGTTTTGAGTATTTGGATCAACCGCTTGAATATGCCGAAGATACTGACTATTGGAATGTGACGCGAAGAGCGAAGTACCTTTATCAAGTTGAAGGTGGAAAAAGGATCGATCCTCCAACGGGTATGCGTTCAGCCGTGCCGCTCGGAGGCTTGGGTTCCGGAACGGTGGAACTGCGCGCCGATGGAAGTTTTCATGATTGGAATATTTTTAACAACTCACCCGCCAGTGGCAATAAAATACAGATCGACGACACATTTTTTGGGTTGCGAGTGCAACAAAACGGTGAAGATAAGTCGTGGGTTTTACGGACACAGCCGTCTGCGGATTTGCCAGCCATCGATCGGATCGAATATTCAGGGGAATTCCCCGTTTCGCGACTGAAATATTCTGACCCCTCACTGGCGGTCGGAATAACTCTATACGCTTACAGTGAATTTCACTCGCAAGACGCTGCGGCGTCGGCGACTCCTGCGGCGATTTTTACGTTTGAACTGTTCAATCCTTCTGACCATATGGCAGAAGTCTCCCTACTTTTCAACGTCCGAAACTCTATCGAGGGCCGTTCATCGAGTGAGACTGAATTCAGTCTCGTTAAGAGTGGAGATCTACCGACAAGTGGCACCATGGCCCTAAAGGCCGGCGGCGACAAGCCCATCACCACAAAGGTCTTCACCGGCTCAAATCTGCGAGAGATCTGGAGCGCTTTCTCTACCGGTACATTTAGACAAGCGCAAAATATGCGAGAGTATCCGCGGTATGTGACCCTCGCCGTGACGACTGCCATCCCGGCCAAGCAATCCCGCGAAGTAACGTACGTGTTGGCATGGTACTTCCCGAACCGCTCATTTAAGGATCAAAGAACCGGAAACTATTACACGCGCTTATACGCGAACGCCGACGATGTAGCGAGCAAGGTTCTAGAACGGCTTTCAGAAACTCAGAAGGCTATCAAAGCCTGGCAGGCAGTAATCTTGCAAAACTCCCTTCCGGACTGGCTCCAGGACAGTCTCGTAAACAGTGTCGCGACGCTTTATACGACGGGCATGCGACTGGAAGATGGTCGCTGGCGGCAATGGGAATCTTTTTCTTGTGCTGGGCTAGATCCTGTCCATATAGATTTTTATCGCATCTTGCCTTACGCATTTTTTTTCCCTGAATTGCAGGAGCAACTGCTTAGCACCCACGCGAAGTTTCAACAGGACGACGGTTTCATTCACGAACAACTTACAACGGGTTGCTTTTCGGTGGACTCACATATCGACGAGCCGGGCGGACGGGAAATGGGCGACAGTGCTTCGAGCTTAATTCTCGAGACTTGGCAGATTTATTCCTGGACAGGCGACAGAGTTTTTCTCAATTCGATCTGGCCAAACGTCAAGAAGGCGGCTGAGTGGCAAATTCGCCGGAGTGAAACCTACGGATTGCCTCAGAAACTCGAGAACACCTACGATTGGTGGCAGTTCGGCGAGAAAGACCTTGTTTCTTATAATGGATTTTTGCACCTCTCCGCGATGCTTGCCGCTGAAAAGTTAGCAGACGTAGAAAACGATTCCACCCTCGCGCAGAAGTATCGAGCGGCATTCCGAAAAGGACAAGAAAGCTTGTACGAGCACTTTTGGACAGGCGAATACTTCCGCTCGTGGTGGCTCGAGGGAAAGAAATATCCGGACGCCCTTCATGCCGACACCCTGTACGGTCAGCTCTGGGCATTCATCCTGGATCTTGGTTTGTTGGTTGATGAGACAAGAATAAGCTCTCATCTTGAAAGTGAGCAGCGACAGAACGGAAGTCCGTTCGGCTTGAAAGTCATGAGAAATGCTAATCCGCTGCATCCGGAACTGGAAAATATTGTTCCGCCGCCGGGGTTGTCAGAACCCAGCCCTCCCGACAATATGATCTGGCAAGCGGGATCGCTCGATTGGACCTCGTTGAATCTATACATCGGCAAGTCGGAAGGAGGAAGTCTCCTCGAAGCCGAAAAAATCATTCGAAATTGGCGGGATAGGATGCGAGATCAGTGGAACTATACGGACACAACCACCGCATGGGACGGATATCTCTGGTGCAACTCGCACTACGCTCGCCAGTTGATTTTCTGGTCCATTCCTTTAGCACTGTCGGGTCAACACTACTATGCTCCGGATGGGCTTCTCACTTTCGATCCGAAAGTAGCGGCTCCAGCAAAGCTTCCTTTCTTCACGCCGCAAGCGGGCGGCGAGATCGAACTTTTGGGACAAGGACGATATCGACTTTCGGTTGCGTACGGCAATCTCAGTCTCAAGAAACTTCGCGTCGATCGCGCAGTTTTGAAGAATCCTATCTCTCTTCAATCCGGCGACTCGGTGATTGTGAAAAACGAATAACTCTAGCGCCAGGAGCGCGTGAGACACATCGGAGTAGGAGGATGGAATGAAGAGTGACAAAGGGACACGCTGGTCGCGAAGAGAACTTCTTGGCAGCGCCGCTGCTTCGGCGGGTATGTTGGGGCTCGCTCTACCGAAAACTGCATTTGCAGGTGCAATCTCCGGATCTCAATCCGGGTTCGGCCCAGTCTCAAACCTTTCTTCTCTAGCGCTGCTTCGCAATTATGAGGCTCGTCGAGCGGGAAGTTGGGACCGGACTGGTGGAAACCACGACTTCGTCCCGGAGACGAAACCGGGAGACATAATAAAGATCGCCGATTTGAAAGGCCCTGGCCAAATTTGTCACATGTGGATTGCTGTGAACCCAACTCCTGACTCTTCCTTATATCTCAAGCAAATCGTCCTTCGCGCCTACTGGGATGGCGAGGATGAGCCGAGCGTGGAAGTCCCACTCGGGGACTTTTTCGGTTTGGGACTCGGGGAATTCTTTAGTTACCAATCTGCGCTTACCAACGTTTCCCCGTGTTATGCGATGAATTGTTACTTCCCGATGCCCTTTAATAAATCGGCGCTAATCACCTTGGTCAACGAAGGCCCAACTAAAGTCGACAACTATTACTTCAATGTCGACTGGGTCGCTTTTCCGACAGTGCTCGAGGATGTCGGATATTTCCATGCTCAGTATCGTCAGGCGGCTCCCGCCCATGGATGGACTGACGCCTGGCAGTCGGACTACGAGCCGCCCATCGAAGGGAAAAAGAATCTCGACGGAAAAGATAACTATGTGTTTATGGAGGCCCAAGGACGGGGCCATTTTGTCGGGGTTATGCAAGCCGTTCTACAGAATCAGGACGATTGGTTTGGCGAAGGCGATGAGATGATTTTCATTGACGACAGCACATTGCCTGTTATCACTGGAACTGGAACGGAAGACTACTACAACGGCTCTTGGGATTTCCGCGGCCCGAACGGGAAAGTCCAACCCTATGCTTATCCTCTGATCGGATGCCCGTACATCCAGAACCCTGAGAAAGTGGGGGGCCGATATTGCCTTTACCGATGGCACCTCGAAGGCCCCATTCCATTTCAGAAGAACATCAAGGTAACCATCGAACATGGTCATGCCAATCATCGCTCTGACAATTTCTATACGGTTGCTTACTGGTATCAGACTGAGCCGCACTTAAAGTTCCCGTCACTACCGAAGGCGTTAGATCGCACGCCGCGAGTATTCGCCGTCGGCGGTCCAAGCGCAGTACCCATCAAGAAATAGAGGAGTTCAGCATGCCTTTACTTGGACTGCGGTACGGTCAGGCGGATCAGTTAGCTTCGATCTCGGCTGGTAATTCGCTTGCGACCCTAAGGCATTACCGCGCCGGCCGTGAATCGAGTTTCGACCGTACAGGCGGAAATGCCGATTGGATTCCAGTCGCCCCGGGAACCATTGCGACGCTTGCCGATATCAGCGGTCCCGGGATGATTACCCACATTTGGACGCCGATCGGCAGAGAGTCGCCACAGAGTCTCAAGCAGGCGGTGCTTCGAATCTATTGGGATGGCGAAGAGGATCCGAGTGTCGAGGTACCTGTCGGTGATTTTTTTGGTCAACCCCTAGGCGATTACGTGGACCACTACTCAGCATTGCTCGGCTTTCCTCCTTGGAGTGGTCTAAATTCATACTTCCCAATGCCGTTCGCAAAATCTGCGCGCATCACGTTGAACAATGACCGGAAAGATTCGATGCACATTTATTCACACGTGGAATACATCTCCTTTGATCGGCCACCGGAGGGGGTAGGGTACTTTCATGCACAATATCGCCAATACGCTCCCACGCCACAGTCGGAACCACAGGGATCTGAAATTGTAATTTTAGAAGCGGAAGGCCGTGGTCACATCGTCGGGTTTTCCCGCGGGTTCGTTTTGGGTTCTCAGGAGCAGATTCGGACTGCGCGTGAGCTCCTGCAACTGGATGGGTCGGCGGAGCCATTGGTTGATTTCTCCTTCAGACCCAATTTTGATGTTGCGCAGGAAAAGGCGAACTGCTCCCCGGTCTATTCATATGAGTTCGAAGGAAAACCATATGTAGTCCCTGGAATCGACCGGACAGGGCGTTATTACTCCTATCGCTGGTTCATGGAAGGCCCGCCAACTTTTTCGCGTTCGGCGAAGGCCTCGATCGCGACACCGGATCGGAAAGGCTTGGGATCAGAGATATATTCGACGGCTTACTGGTATCAAACCGAGCCGCACAAAAAGTTTCCAGCCCTGCCCAAGTTGGAAGACCGCGTGCCACGTTCGCTTGCGAACATCGATTCTCCTGCTGCAGCTGTAGAGGTACTGACTGGGTGAGAGATTCGGATGCCTTGGGGCCGAGTAGATGAATGTGCCACACCAATCAATTGCAACACGTCTCGGTGAACAGCTCCAGGATACCGAGGCTCAGAGAGACGCGCAGGATTTGGCCCACCTTGGGTACACGCAGGAATTCTTCCGCGGCATGGGTGGCTTTTCCAATTTTGCAATTTCGTTCTCGATCATCTCGATCCTGACGGGCGCCGTTACACTCTTCGACTACGGTCTAACCATGGGCGGCCCACTGGAAATGACCTTGGGCTGGCCCGTGGCAACCG
Source organism: uncultured Acidobacteriota bacterium (assembly GCA_963838475.1). Classification (GTDB taxonomy): domain Bacteria; phylum Acidobacteriota; class Terriglobia; order Acidiferrales; family UBA7541; genus Palsa-295. Next base: position 36,510 of record CAWIRJ010000001.1, on the reverse strand, counting down.
TTGGAACTTTATTCGTCGCCTTGAGTATGGCCGAGCTCTGCTCCGCGCTTCCGACCTCGGGCGGAATGTATCATTGGGCAGCCGAGCTGGGCGGACCGATGTGGGCTTGGTTCACGGCATGGCTCAATATCGTCGGACTCGTCGCTGCAATTGCGGGAATTGATTACGGTTGCGCTCAATTCCTCTTACCTCTACTTGGACTGCAATCTCGCCATTCATCGCTACTGTTAGTTTACTCTTTTCTTCTGCTGTCGCAGACCGTAGTGAATCACTACTCCGCTCGCTTGGTTGCGCGGCTCAACGATTTCAGTGTCATAGTGCATATTCTTGGTGTCGTGGTCCTGGTTGGGGCGCTTTGGATTTTTGCTCCGAAGCAGCCCTTTCATTTTCTTCTTGAAGCGTCATCTTCGAGCCCCATTCATGCTCCTTATGCCTGGCTTTTTGTCTTAGGTCTTTTGCAGGCGCAGTGGACGTACACGGGTTTTGACGGCTCGGCACATGTCGCCGAAGAGACTCTCGATCCACGGCGCCAAGCGCCGTGGGGAATGTTAATGTCCGTCGTTGTCTCCGGTGTATTTGGCTATTTGCTGATTCTTTCGCTCACATCCGCAATCCCGAATGTCGCCGCGGTGCTCGGAGCGAGGGATGCTGGCGGTAATGCCACTCCCGCTGTCTTCGCGATCGTGGATATGGCACTCGGGAATCGCGCCGCTGTTGCCGTCCTCGGTCTGACCGTACTCGCCATGTGGTTTTGCGGCCTAGCGGCCTTTACTTCTGTTTCGCGAACTTTTTTCGCATTGGCCCGCGACAATGGAATGCCGCTTTCCCGTATCTGGAGCCGCGTCAGTGCCACGCGGAAGACGCCAGCCGCGGCCATCTGGCTGTCTGCGTCGTTCGCATTTCTCGCAATGATATACAGCGGGGCGTATTCCGTGGTTACTTCAATCAGCGTCGTCGGCTTTTACCTGTCTTATATCATCCCTATCTATCTAGGCTGGCGCAAAAAAGAGAGTTGGATATTGAAGCGCGGTCCGTGGCATCTAGGAAGAGCGAGTAACGCAATCAATTGCTTTGCGATTCTCTGGACGCTTTTTATTTGTACGGTCATGGTGATGCCGCCGAATGTCCGCGCAGGTGCGGGAATTGTGGGGGTCATGGCAGTGCTACTTATTTTTCATCTCTTCAGCGGTGAACATAAGGTTTACAAGCCTAACTGGTAGGTGTGCCGTGGAACAAACTTGCGACTTTCACGGCCATGACGCCTCAGACGCAATTGGTACAGGTTGAGGAAGTATCGGAAAAGATTTGAACACTTTGGCACCGAGGTCGCCAAATGACGCAACAACATTCGCAATCGGAAGAGATCTTTTCCATTAAACGAAGTTGGTGCCCCCAAATTACTGGACTGGGACGCCGCAAGGTTTCGACCATAACAATATGCCACTAAAAGTTCCAAAGATGATGGGAATCGAGCGCCGGCCTTATCCATCGACCGCCTGGGATTTCCCTGATGTTTTGTCCCGACAGTTTCGTGAGGAAAGTATTCTTGCTCGACTCAAGCCGTCAGCGCGAGTCGCACTTGCCGTAGGAAGTAGAGGAATCAAAAATCTGTCTGAGATCGTTTCTTCTGCAATCAGCACGTTGCGTAAATTCGGTATGCGGCCGTTTATCGTGCCAGCTATGGGAAGCCACGGCGGTGCCACCCCAGTCGGGCAAGCGCATGTGCTTGCGGAATATGGCATCACGCCGGAATCAATGGGGGTTCCATTTGAAACGCGTATGGATGTGCGACTGATCGGCACGACGGGAGACGGGGTGGAAGTATTTTTCAGCGAAGCTGCCCTTGAGGCTGACGGCGTAGTTGTAATCAATCGAATCAAGCCTCACACGGATTTTAGCGGCTCGCTCGGTAGCGGAATTTTCAAAATGATCGCGATCGGTTTGGGCAAACATCGTGGTGCGGTCGCTGTTCATGCGGCAGCAAGCCGATTAGGTCACGAATACGTAATTCGCGCAGTGACTCGCATAACGTTGAAGAACGCGCCGATTCTTTGCGGAATTGCAATCGTGGAGGACCAAAAACACGAAACAGCAGAGTTGCGCGTAATTCGTCCGGAGGAGCTCGAAGAAGAAGAAAACAAGCTATTTGCGAGAGCAAAATCATTGATGCCCAAACTGCCCTTTGATGAAATTGATTTGCTGATCGTGGATTTCATGGGCAAGAACGTAAGCGGAACAGGAATGGACCCCTATGTAATCGGTCGTTCAGTATATGGGTATTCGTCTTCTTTACTTCCGGAGGCCGGGGGCATTCCCCGGATATATCGGATATTTGTACGGGGACTAACACGCGCTACCAACGGCAACGCTCTTGGCATCGGATTGGCCGATTTCACAACGACTCGTGCTGTCCAACAAATCGACCGGGCGGCCAGCTATACAAATTCTCTTACTGCGCTAACACCCTCCACGACGAAGATACCGATTTATTTCGATACTGATCGCGAATGCATCGAAAAGGCTCTTGCATCGTTGGCATTGCCAGAGGCTGCCATTCCTAGGATTCTGCGAATTTCCAGCACGCTTTCGCTCAATAAGTTTCAGGTTTCTGATGCGTATAGAAGCGAGATATCCGCGCGTACAGACTTGGTGATCACCGATCCTCCATGCGACATGGGATTTGACACATCTGGGAATCTTTCTCCTTGGGGAGGATCAGAATCCCTTTGAGAATCGACTCCCACCAGCATTTCTGGAACTACGATCCCGTGAAAGATGCCTGGATTAACGGAGAAATGAGCGTGTTAAAGCGGGATTTCGCTCCAACGGATTTGCTCCCCTTGCTTCAGGCAGCACACATTGACGGCACGATCGCAGTGCAGGCTGACCAGTCTGAGAGTGAAAATTTGTTTCTGCTTAGTCTCGCAGAGAAGTTCCCGGCAATCGCAGGAATCGTCGGCTGGCTTGACTTTCGGGCCCCGGATGTTGCGCAACGCCTTGCCTACTTCAAACAATTCGGCAAGATTCGGGGCTTTCGGCACGTTGTTCAAGACGAACCAGATCATCGTTTTCTTCTGCAGCCCGATTTTCTCCGGGGGATTGGCCTTCTGCGGCAGTTCGGCTTCACCTACGATGTTTTGATCTATCCAAGTCAATTGCCGAGCGCGACCGAATTTGTCAGTAGGTTTCCGGACCAACCATTTGTCATTGACCACATCGCCAAACCGGCTATGAAGACGAGGGAAATCACCATTTGGGCTCGTCACATGACAGCCATCGCCGCGAACCCAAATGTCCACTGCAAGATATCCGGCTTGATCACCGAAGCAGATTGGTTGGGCTGGCAAACGAGTGATCTCAAGCCTTATTTAGACGTAGTTTTCGACATATTTGGTGTGAGCCGTGTGATGTTTGGTTCGGACTGGCCTGTTTGTCTGCTCGCTGGGACATATGAACAAGTACTTCAGATCGTTGAAGAATACGTTAAGAATCGACCCTTGGAGGAGAAGGGAAAAATCTTTGGAGGCAATGCGGCGAAATTTTACGGTGTGGAAACATTTCAGAACAGGTGCCCAACGTCAGCTTGAGGGAATCTTGGTCAAATTGCTTGATTGGCGACGAAGAGTTTTAGACTCGTTGCTCCATTGGTTTGGGAGACTAAATGACTACGCGGAAGCAGACGGGAAGCGCATCGGACAAAGCCGTTCCGATTACTGAACGCAAATACGTCGGGCCGCTAATGCTAATTACCAGCCTTTTCTTTCTGTGGGCACTTGGAGTGAATCTCAACGACGTTTTGATTCCGCACTTGAAGAAAGCATTTGGCCTTACTGACTTTCGATCGTCACTAGTTCAGACTGCATTTTTTGGGGGCTACTTCATCGCAGCGCTCCCCGCTGGATGGGTTATGGAGCGTGTTGGCTACAAGAAAGGTTTGCTCGTGGGACTAATCACGTGCGCGACTGGCGCAGCGCTTTTTTATCCCGCAGCATCCAGTTTGCTTTACGGATTTTTTCTCTTTGCACTCTTTGTTATGGCCTGTGGCCAGAGCTTTCTTGAGGTTGGCGCCAATCCCTACGTTACAGTGCTCGGTCCTGCCGAGAGCTCCGAGAGACGACTCAATATAGCGCAATCCTTCAATGCCGTCGGTGCCGTCTTAACACCTATCCTGGGCGCTGCGTTTATCCTGACGAAGACCGAACACACCAACGCGCAATTCTCTGCCATGACCGCCGCGCAATTGCAAGCCTACCGCGTCACCGAGGCAAATACGGTCAAGATTCCATACCTTGTGATCGCTGGCGTTTTTCTTCTTGTGGCCCTTCTGATTTACCTGACGGATTTACCTGAAATACGCGAACGTCGTGAACCAAAAGAATTACCGGGCGTTTCGACAGGCTTGCGTGGCGCGTTGGCTCACCGGCATCTGATACTGGGGATCGTTGCCCTATTTTTTTATTGCGGCGCACAAGTCGGCGTCGGAAGTTTCGTCATTCGATTCGTGCAATATCTCAACCCTGGCACGCCCGCGACAATCGCGGCGAATTATCTCAAGTTACATCTGTTTGGATTCATGATCGGCCGTTTCACCGGGTCGGGAATCATGAAATATGTTCCTGCTCCTCGTTTGCTTTGGTTTTTTGCTGCCGGGGCGGTCGTGTGCATGATTGTGGCATTGCTGGGTTTTGGAGTTCTGCCGATGTGGGCTGTCGTGTTAACCGGTTTTTTTAATTCTATTATGTTTCCGACGATTTTTGCGCTCAGTCTAAAAAGCCTCGGTCCGTTCACAAAGAGAGCTTCTTCGCTTCTGGTCATGGCGATCATCGGTTCGGCGACCTTTCCGGCTCTTATGGGATTTATCTCGGACCGCTCGAGCATTCGGACTTCGTTCGTCATTCCACTTGTTTGTTACCTGGTTGTCTTCTGTTATGGAATGTGGTGGTACAAGCCGGTCGCTTTAGGTGGTTTGAATCAAGCAATCGCCGTGGAGGCGCCTGCCAAATGAACAGGCGCTACTGTTTGACCTTGGATCTGAAGGATGATCCGAAACTGATCGCCGAGTATAAAAGGCATCACGAAAACGTGTGGCCTGAAATCACTCAGAGCCATCGTGACGCGGGGATCGAGAATCTCGAACTCTACCTGCTCGGTAATCGCATGTTCATGATCCTTGAAGTTAGTGCCAGATTTTCTTTCGATGCAAAAGCAAAGGCCGATCGCGCAAACTCGAAAATTCAGGAATGGGAGGAGTTGATGTGGCAATTTCAGAAAGCGCTGCCGCAGGCAAAACCAGGGGAAAAATGGCTCCTCATGGAGAGAATCTATAGCCTCGCCGAGGCTGACTCGAGGTGGAAATGTTCCTGAAACTCGCGTGAAAATATTCGGTAATTAACCGGCGCGGGGAATTCAATGGCACACAAAAAGATGCATGCAGAAACTGAATCTGTCCACGGTCAACCCGCTAACCTTGGAGCGACTGCAACCAGAGGCCCGGTGGTTGGTTCAATCTTCCAAACGTCTACATTTCGCGTTTCTTCGATCGAAGAGCAGCGTGAAGCCCGCTTCGGTGAAGAGTTTTACACTCGATATGGCAACCCCACGCTCGCTGAAGCCGAGAACGTCATTGCGAAACTTGAATCGACGGAGACGGCACTTGTTTTCGCATCTGGTATGGCCGCGATCACGAGTTGCATTTTCGCAGCTGTTAGCTCTGGAGATCACATCGTCGCTCAACACGACGTGTATGGCAGCACCTATGAGTTCTTAGCGCATTGGCTCCCCCGTTTCGGCGTCGAGACTACCTTTGTCGATGCCGATGATCCTGAACAATTCGCCCGCGCTATTCTCCCGCAAACCAAGGTGATTTACATGGAGTCACCTACTAATCCGACGCTCAAAATAGTGAACATTTCCGAAATCGTCGAACATGCGAAACCTCACAACATATTGACGTTTGTTGACAGCACTTTTGCTTCGCCCATCAACCAGCAACCGAGGGAATTCGGAGTGGATGTGATCATTCACTCCGCCACCAAATTCCTAGCAGGCCATTCTGATATCGTTTGCGGCGCCGTCGCGACTGACCGGAACTTCCGAGACCGACTGAGAGAAGCCCGCATCGTACTCGGTGGGGTACTCGATCCGCATGCAGGATGGTTGCTTCGACGAGGACTCAAAACCCTGAGCGTTCGGGTGGCGCGGCAAAACGAAAACGCTTTAGGTCTAGCTACTTTCCTTGAGGCCCATCCGCGCGTTCGTTCCGTGCACTATCCCTTTTTACCCAGCCATCCACAATATGCCCTGGCCGCAAAACAGATGAGAGGCGGAGGAGGTGTTTTCAGTTTTGAGGTCGAAGGCGCGGCTGAGGATACACAAGCCGTCGTCGAATCACTCAAACTGTTTGCACTTGCACCGAGTCTCGGGGGAGTCGAGTCGCTTGTTACCGTTCCAGCCTCCACCTCGCACGCAATGCTATCCCCTAGCGAGCGCAAGCTCCTCGGGATAACAGACCAGCTCATTCGAGTTTCGGTCGGTATTGAACATATCGATGACCTGACTGCTGACCTTGACCAGGCATTGACACGCGCTGGCTGCTGATATCAAGCCAGAGCCATCCGGTAATAACTCCTCACCGTAGAGTTTTTTAGCGATAAAAATTGAGCTTTAGCCCGATCAGATCAGGGAGCGATCAGGGAATGGATTTCCCTGTTACGGTTGGACTTAGCTTTGAGCGAAAAGCAGATTCCTCGACTTGTTGTAAACCCTAGTAGTTAAAGAAAATGAACGGAGCTGTCATAGGCGATTGTCCAGCAGGTTCGAACCCTATCAACCGTTCTACATCGAGCTAATTTTGATGTACCGGACGAGGTCAGGGACAAGGCTTACGCCGGCAACAACGACGATCACGGCAATTGCGCCAATGACAAAATATCGCATGTGAGTCTCCTGGTAATGGCTACGTAGCTATTCTTCAAGCATTGCCGAGCAGCCATCATACCAAAATGCGCGAGGGGTAACATACAGGAAGATGTGTATCTTTCTGCTACATGCGGTACACGTGACCCGTTACTTCCGCTAGCTAGGTTCAACGGTGTCCGGGCCGAACCGTAATAAGACGGCGACAGGACAATACGCAATTCGGTACAATCCCGCGAAGCGGCAAGCATTCCTCTGGGATGCTCCGTTCACTCCAGGAGTACCCGCTACCGCATGGGCACTCTAACTGAAATCGATGTTCTGTGGATCACCGCGGGCCTTGGCTGCGACGGCGACACGATCTCCATGACCGCGGCTATGCAACCAAGCCTCGAAGACTTGATGTTCGGAGCGCTGCCGTTTGTTCCCAGAATTAAACTCCATAATCCATTTCTCGCCTACGAAAACGGCGAAGAGTTCATGAAGATTTTTCATCAGGCCGCAGAGGATAATCTTCCGCCTTTTCTTTTGATAATCGAAGGCTCCATCCCTAATGAGAAAAACAAGAGCGAAGGCTATTGGGCGACGTTTGGCACGGACCAGAAAACAGGCCAGCCGATTCTCACCTGCGACTGGATTGACCGGCTCGCCCCGAAAGCCTGGGCCGTGATTGCGGCCGGAACGTGTGCGACTTATGGCGGCATCCACGCTATGGAAGGAAATCCGACCGGCTGCATGGGTCTTCCCGATTATCTCGGATGGGAATGGAAGTCGAGAGCCAATGTTCCGATTGTTTGTGTGCCGGGATGCCCGGTACAGCCGGATAACATGACCGAGACAATCTTGTATCTATTAAATATGGTGGTAGGAAGAGCGCCGATGATTCCACTCGACGACGCTCTGCGGCCCACTTGGTTGTTCGGGCAAACCGTGCATGAAGGATGTGATCGGGGCGGTTACTACGAGCAGGCTGAATTTGCCGAAAATTATGGCGCGATTCAGTGCATCGTGAAGCTAGGCTGCTGGGGACCCGTAGTGCAATGCAATGTCGGAAAGCGTGGCTGGATGGGAGGAGTTGGCGGGTGCCCCAACGTGGGCGGAATTTGCATTGGCTGCACCATGCCGGGGTTTCCGGACAAATTCATGCCCTTCATGAACCAACCACCGGGTTCGCTACTCTCTGCAAGTGCGGTGGCGACATACGGTCGCGCGATTCATGCGCTCCGCCGCTTCACCCAAGCATCTCTTAATAAGGAGCCGAGTTGGAGACATCGTCCGGAGGCGTGATTACTTAGCGAGTTGCGCGATGAGAGGAAATCCTACAACCGAAAACGACCCTTCGCGAGAGCTGACGGAGTCCATGCTTTCACGCGATTCGAACACGGGTGTCACGGATGCGGAAGATACCCTAAAGAAATTGGCCACCGTGTTTTTGGAGAGCCGTTTTCTAGCAATGCAGTCTGCCGAAGAGCAGACGTCAAACGAAGAAGATTCTAATATCGAGTCGCACGACGTGGACGCGAGATATCGCGCTCTTGTGGAACAAATCCCCGCCGTGGTTTTCATGGCATACCTGGACAAGGGAATTGGCGAAGCTTACGTGAGTCCGCGAATCGAAGCTGCTCTAGGCTTTTCGCAGGACGAATGGTTGGAAGATCCCGTGCGCTGGTACGAGCAGATCTATCCGGACGATAAACAGCGTTGGAGCACTGAGGCCGCCGAGATGTTTCTTTCGGGCAAACCACTGAAATCCGCCTATCGAGTGCTTGCGCGTGACGGAAGAGTTCTTTGGTTCCATTGCGAAGCCGAGATGATTCGCAAGGAGGACGGCCGACCGTGGTTCATCCATGGCGTGGGTGTTGATATCACGGAGCAGAAGCGGGCGGAGGAAGCGCTGCAGGAAGAGCGCAACGTCCTCTCGGCGATTCTCGATATCGTAGGAGCTTTGATCGTGGTTCTCGACCAGCAAGGACGGATTGTTCGATTCAATCGCGCCTGCGAGCAAACGACGGGCTATTTATTTGAGGAGGTGCGTGGGAAATATGTATGGGATCTGTTCCTGATGCCGGAAGAAGTGGATAACTTCAAAGCCATTCTGCAGGAGCCGAATTCTGCGCAATTGCCGGAGGACTATGAGACGTACTGGCTTACGCGGGACGGGAACTGCCGGCTAATCACGTGGTCGAGCACTATTCTCGCCGGTAAGAAGGGCGCGACGTCGCACGTGATTGTCACCGGAATCGATATCACCGAACGCAAACGCCTCGAAAAGCGAATACTGGACGTCAGTGCTCGTGAGCAGCGCCGAATTGGAGAAGATTTACACGATGGACTAGGCCAGCACCTGACCGGAATCGCCTTCATGAGCAAAGTTCTGGAAAGCAATCTAAGTGAAAAAACACTGCCGGAATCGAGCGATGCAGCAAAGATCGTGCACTTGGTGAATGAAGCGATCAACAAGACGAGAGAGCTTTCTCGTGGTCTTTTGCCGGTCGTTTCTGATGCCCACGGATTGATGTCCTCCCTGGCGCGGTGCGCAGAAGAGATGCAGGATCTCTTTCGAATTACATGCCGTTTCGAATGCGGCGCGCCGGTGTTGGTCTACGACGTGAACGTCGCGACACACCTTTACCACATCGCGCGAGAAGGCGTGAACAATGCGATCAAGCACGGACATCCCAGCCATATCGTTATCGGTCTGTCCGCGGGGAATGGGGAGGGTACTTTGTCCGTTCAGGATGATGGCGAAGGAATTTCCGAAATCCCTATGAATCACACAGGAATGGGTTTGAATATCATGAGTTACCGCGCAAATATGGTCGGCGGCTCGCTTGACGTTCGGAAAAACTTCACCGGAGGAACTTCGGTGGTGTGCATTTTCCCGCTCCGAAATTGCGCCGAATGATGGAGGGCCGAGCATGAACGCGAGTAGAGTCAGTCCGTTGACGTCGAAATGCAGGGTTTTCCTGATCGACGATCACCCCATTCTCAGGCAGGGATTGGCGCTTTTCATCGACCGGGAACCGGATCTGATGGTTTGTGGTGAAGCGGACGGAGCAACTTCGGCCCTGCAAGCAATCCGGGACGCGATACCTGACTTTATCGTCTTGGATATCTCTCTTGATGGCCCGGACGGTCTCGACTTATTAAAGGTACTTCGGGCCGAGTATCCCAATCTGCCCGTGCTTATTCTTTCGATGCATGATGAATCAGCCTATGCGGAGCGAGCACTACGTGCTGGCGCGAACGGTTACATCATGAAGCAGGAAGCAACGGAGAAGGTGCTCACCGCAATCCGCCAGATTTTGCGCGGAGATGTCTACTTGAGCGATCGCCTGACCAAGAGGATGCTCCAGCAATTTATTCATGGCGCCGTCCCGCCGCGCGATCCGCTCGCGAAGTTGAGTGACAGGGAACTCGAGGTCTACCGGTTGATCGGCGCAGGCCATGGAACGCGCCAGATTGCCGATGAATTGCACGTCAGTACAAAGACAGTCGAGTCTTATCAGGCGCACATAAAAGAGAAGTTGTCACTTCGCAACGCGCGCGAACTTGTGCAACACGCGATTGAATCGTCGGTAAACGAAAAGGGAGCATGACGAGATTTTTTGTATGAGAGCCATTATTTTTTCTGATGCTCGTGCGCAATGATTCGCAAATGAAATTGAACTCTTGCTAACCGCTTTAACTTCATAAGAATAACGTACCGGGGAATCCCCTATATCCTCCACCGGATTCTCCCGATAACGAAAACAGCAAGCACCCGCTTGAGACCTCTCGCTCTGCGTTGTATTCCTCATCTGGAAAACTTGGGATTGGTCCCGCCAGCGCGAAATGGGCTGTTCCAATTAAGTTCAAAGTCGTAAAGGAGAATCGACCATGGCAAATGCGGTTCCTTATGGTCACAAGACCCAGAGAGCTTCTCCCGTTTCCGATATTCACATTGTTTGGATGACGTCGGGGCTGGGGTGTGACGGCGATTCGGTTTCAATTACCGCGGCCACGCAGCCCAGCATTGAGGACGTGATATTGGGCGCAATACCCGGACTCCCGAAGGTCCATTTGCATAACCCTGTTCTCGCGTACGAGAACGGCGACGAGTTCATGAAGTTTTGGTATCTGGCCGCGGAAGGCAAACTCAATCCGTTCGTGTTGGTGGTCGAGGGTTCGATACCAAATGAGAAAATCAAAAAAGAAGGATATTGGGCCGCTCTCGGAACGGATTCGAAAACCGGACAACCGATTCCAACGAACACTTGGATCGACCGCCTGGCCCCCAAAGCACTAGCAGTGGTTGCGTGTGGAACTTGCGCTACTTACGGCGGAATCCACGCTATGGCCGGAAATCCAACGGGAGCAATGGGGCTCGCGGACTATCTCGGTTGGGGCTGGAAGTCGGGCGCTGGCTTGCCGGTAGTGAACGTTCCCGGTTGCCCCGTTCAGCCCGACAATTTCATGGAAACCCTTCTTTACCTCCTCTATCAAGTCGCGGGACTCGCTCCAATGATTCCGCTCGATGACCAGTTGCGTCCGACCTGGCTGTTTGGCAGTACTGTCCATGACGGCTGCGATCGCGCCGGCTATTACGAGCAAGGCGATTTTGCCGAGGAGTATGGCTCTCCGAAGTGCATCGTCAAACTCGGTTGCTGGGGACCTGTAGTGAACTGCAACGTGCCAAAGCGTGGATGGATGGCTGGAATCGGCGGGTGCCCTAACGTGGGCGGAATCTGTATCGGTTGCACGATGCCAGGTTTCCCGGACAAGTTCATGCCGTTCATGGACGCGCCTCCGGGATCGCACGTTTCGGCGAGCACTATCACCTTCTACGGGCGCGCGATACGAGCATTGCGTTCCATTACCAACAATACCGTAAACAAGGAACCGAAGTGGCGGCACCCGCGCGCCGAACTCACCACGGGCTATCACCCGCGATCGTACTGAGAATCTAAAGGAGCTGACAGATGGCTACAATTACCGGGATAAACAAGGAAACCGCCGCAAGGTCCCGAAATCTGGTGGAGATGAATTGGGATCCGATCACCAGGATCGTGGGTAGCTTGGGAATTTTCACTAAGATCGACTTTGAGAATCGCCAGGTAGCTGAATGTCACAGCACCTCCTCAATCTTCCGCGGCTACAGCATTTTTATGAAAGGGAAGGATCCACGCGACGCTCATTTCATCACCAGTCGCATTTGCGGAATCTGCGGAGATAATCACGCGACGTGCGCGACTTATGCCCAAAACATGGCTTTCGGAATTCGCCCTCCCAACATCGCTGAATGGATCGTAAATCTCGGCGAGGCTGCCGAGTACATGTTCGACCACAACATATTCCAGGACAATCTGGTGGGCGTGGATTTCTGCGAGCAAATGGTGAAGGAAACGAACCCAAAGGTGTTGGCGAAAGCTGAGACTACGATGTCGCCACACTCAAATCTCCACGGATACCGGACTATCGCGGACATCATGCGCGCGTTGAATCCATTTACCGGTTCGTTTTATCGGGAAGCCTTGCAAGTGAGTCGTATGACGCGGGAAATGTTCTGCCTGATGGAAGGCCGCCACGTGCATCCGTCCACGCTATATCCCGGTGGTGTCGGCACCGTTCCCACCATTCAACTCTTCACCGATTATCTCGTCCGCCTTATGAAGTATGTGGAGTTCATGAAGAAAGTGGTCCCACTGCATGACGATTTATTCGATTTCTTCTACGAGGCGTTACCGGGTTACGAGAAAGTCGGCCAGCGGCGCATCCTGCTTGGCTGTTGGGGCTCGTTTCAGAACCCCGACGTTTGCGACTACACCTACAAGAACATGGACAAATGGGGTAAGGCTATGTACGTGACGCCCGGTGTTGTTGTTGATGGGAAACTAGTCACAACAAACCTCATCGACATCAATTTGAACATCCGCATCCTGTTGGGCAGTTCGTACTATGATGATTGGAAGAATTCGGAGACATTCGTCAAGACCGACCCACTGGGAAATCCAGTCGATCAGAATCATCCGTGGAATCAAACAACGATTCCTCGTCCGCAGAAGCGCGATTTCGCCGGCAAGTACACTTGGGTGATGTCGCCGCGCTGGCTGGATAAGCGTACGGGAGACCACCTGGCGCTCGATACCGGTGGTGGACCTATCGCCCGTTTCTGGGCCACCGCACTTGCAGGAATTGTGGACATTGGCTACATCAAGGCCACCGGCAACAGCGTCAAAATCTATTTACCGAAAACTACGTCGCTTCCCGAAGTCGAATTTGAATGGAAGATTCCTAAGTGGAGCAATGCGATTGAGCGCGATCGCGCGCGCACCTACTTCCAGGCATATTCTGCCGCGGCCGCGCTGTACTTCGTTGAAAAGGCGTTGGAAGAATTGCACGCGGGCCGGACAAAAACCTGGACGGACTTCAAAGTTCCCGAAAGCGCCATCGGGTGCGGCTTCCACGAGGCCGTACGCGGTGTCCTTTCTCACCATGTGGTGATTAAAGATCACAAGATCGCCAACTATCACCCCTATCCACCCACACCTTGGAACGCGAATCCGCGGGATATCTACGGAACACCGGGACCATACGAAGACGCGGTTCAGAACACGCCGATCTTTGAAGAAAATGGCCCCGATAAGTTCAAGGGTATCGACATCATGCGCGCGGTTCGCAGTTTCGACCCCTGCCTCCCGTGCGGTGTGCACATGTATCTTGGCAACGGGAAAGTACTGGAGACGCACCATTCGCCAATGTTTGGTTTTCAGCCGTAGAGAAGCCCTGCGGAAGAGCCAAGGCGCATCCGCCAAGTTCTCTACCGTGACGGATGCCTCGAATCCGTATCTTGTATTTAGCGGACGAAGCAGGGAAAGGTGTCCATGCCCATAAAAGAAGTGCAGATCCAGTTGCAATCTATAGAGGCGCTGGTAAATCAGCTTGAAAGCGTAGCCGACCCTGCGCTGAAGGCAACTGCGAAAGGACTCGTGCAGTCGCTCATGGAGCTTCATGGCGCGGGCATCGAACGGATGCTCGAAATCGTCCATCAAAGCGTGCCTTCAGGACCATCTATTATAGAAACGCTCGGGCGCGACGACCACGTTCGAAGCTTGCTTTTAATTTATGGGTTGCACCCGGACAGTCTCGAAACACGCGTCATGCAGGCGCTGGAAAAGACGCGTCCTTATCTGAAATCTCACGGAGGAAACGTAAACCTGGTTGGCGTGGACGAATCGGGAGCGGTGACGTTGCGTCTGGAGGGCAACTGCCATGGATGTCCCTCATCATCCGCCACTCTCAAATTAGCCGTCGAGGAAGCCATCTACGAAGCCGCGCCCGACGTTACCGCGATTCTCGTTCAAGGCGACATTCAGGACGTACCCGCGACGACTCTCGGCTTCGTCCCGCTTTCTCAGCTTGCCGGAAATGCTAATGGCCGTGAATCGAAGAATGACTTCGGCCGAGTCGGATGGGAGGAAGTGTTTGGTCTGGACGCGATTCCTTCGGGAACCCTGCGGAAGGAAGAGGTCGGCGGTCGCGACATTCTTTTCTGTCGGCTCGAAGAAACTTTATATGCGTACAACAACGCTTGTCCTGGATGCGGCCAGCCGCTCGGGTCTGCCCGACTCCAAGGCACAGTTTTGGCATGCCCTATCTGTAGTCAACACTATGATGTGGTTCGTGCGGGGCGCGGTCTTGATTTGGATACCATTCATCTAGAGCCCGTTCCGCTTTTGAGTGAGAATGGCCGGGTAAGAGTGGCGCTCCCGTTTTCGAATGCCCAGCGGAGTGGGATGTGAACTCTCCGTCCTCGCCTGTCACGCAAAAAGAAAGCGCATTTGCAGCATTGCGACAATTTGCCCGCAAACGGCCGGCAGTAGAGTGTTGTGAGTTGTGCAGTTCTCAGCTGCCTGCGGAGCATCAGCACTTGATTAATCCAGCAGCCCGGAAGCTGATTTGCGCTTGCGATCCGTGTTCTATTCTCTTCAGCAATCAAAGCGCTACCAAATACAAACGTGTGCCCAGGCGCATTCGATTTCTTCCGCAATTCCACATGACCGAGGCGCAATGGGATGGACTGATGGTTCCTATTGAGATGGCCTTCTTCTTCAGGAGCGGCTCGCCCAATAAAGTGGCTGCATTTTATCCGGGGCCTGCGGGGGCTACAGAGTCGCTGCTCTCATTCGAAACTTGGGACGACATCGAGCGGGAAAATCCAGCGCTCCGAGGAATGGAACCGGAAGTGGAAGCCCTCTTGGCGAACCGTGTTGGCGCGGCGCGTGGCGTCGCTGCGCAATACTACATCGTTCCCATTGATGAGTGTTACAAGCTCGTTGGACTAATCCGTCTGCATTGGCACGGCCTTTCCGGCGGCACGGAGGTCTGGCGGGAAGTAACCAAATTTTTCGCCAGCCTAAGAGAGAAAGCGGAAACCGTCAGCGGAGACTCAAATGCCTGAATTAAATTTTCAGGTGGAAGGAGCACAGCCTGTGCCGTATGCCGCGGCGCCGTTGCTTTCATTCAAGCTGCGGGTCACCAATATAGCACCCGAAGAATCGATCCACACCGTAGTCCTGCGTGCGCAAATCCAAATTGAGGTTACTCGCCGCCGCTACACCAGCGAGGAACAGTCCAGGCTTCTGGACCTGTTTGGCGAGCCGGATCGTTGGGGCCAAACTCTCCGCAATTTTTTATGGACCCACGCAAATGTGGTAGTGCCGCCGTTTGCAAAAGAGACGCTCGTTGGACTTCAGGTGCCGTGCACGTTCGATTTCAACGTGGCGGCCACGAAATACTTCCACGGCCTCGCGGATGGAGATTTACCTCTTAATTTCTTGTTCAGCGGCACGGTTTTTTATCCCGACCGAAACGACCAACTGCAGGTGTCGCCGATTTCTTGGGAGAAAGAAGCGAAATTCAAGCTGCCCCTGAAAACCTGGAAGGACTTGATCGATCATTACTATCCGAACAGCGCGTGGCTTTACCTGCGGCGCGATGTGTTTGAGCGGCTCTATCAATACAAAGTACGCAATGGAATTCCGACCTGGGAACAAGTGATCGAGCGCGTGCTGGCAGCGACTGAGGAAACGGTGCAGTTGTGAACGCGAAGCTTGTCGAAGATATCGCGAACGCTGTTCTTTATGAAGGTTACATGCTGTATCCCTACCGCCCATCATCCGTTAAAAACCGCCAGCGGTGGAATTTCGGCGTGGTGTATCCGAAGGCCTACAGCGAAACGCAGAACGGCACGGATAACTGGTTCATGCAAACGGAATGCCTCGCTAATGGGCGCTCTTCTGCGGAATTGAACGTCAAGGTGCGCTTCCTTCAACAAGTCGCGCGAACGGTTGGCGAGCTTAAGACACCGCTCGATGAGTGGCCGGTCGACACAGAGGGCAAGCCAGAGCCGAGTTTTCGCATTGTTCAAACCCTTCAAGTGGGAGATCAGGTCCTTCAAACGTGGCAAGAAGCGATAGAGCGCGAGATTACTGTCCCAACGATTCTGCTGAGCGACGGCGTTTCAGTGCGGTGTTCGCCGGTTGTCGATTTTTCAGGCGGCCGTGAGGTGGAACCTATTCGCAACACGGATGGGCGCGTTGCCGGTCTAATAATCCGCACCAAAGAGCCTATCGCGGCAAAAGTTGATGTGGCTGTAGATCCCGTCCATGACGGTTTGTTCAAAATCGCGGTGCGCATTTCGAATATCACCGCGACTCAAGGCCCCGACTTCTCGAACCGTGACTTCGCCCTCATGCAATCGCTGTTGTCCGCTCACACCATCCTCGGGATTAATGGCGGCGAATTTATTTCGCTCGTCGATCCTCCGGAGGAGCTGAAAGAAATTGTGTCCCAGTGTAATAACGTCGGGACCTGGCCTGTTCTAGCCGGAGACGAAGGACAACCGGATGGCATGCTCTCGTCACCGATCATTCTTTACGACTATCCGCAGATTGCTCCTGAAAGCCCCGGCGATTTGTTTGACGGAACCGAAATCGACGAAATTCTTGCGCTACGAATTTTGACGCTGACCGACGAGGAGAAACATGAAATGCGCCACGCAGATCAGCGCGCCCGACAGATTCTAGAGCGAACCGAAAGCATGCCTGCGGATCATTTCATGAAGCTTCATGGAGTTTTGCGGGGGTTGCGCCTTTCGAGCCAGGAGCAGCAATGAACGAATGGGAATGGCGTCTGCTGGAGGACAAAGCTCCCGCGGGAACCTTGAGCATCGCAGGCGTCGAAGTAAAACCAGGACATCGCGTGCGCCTTCATCCCGGCAAGCGCGGCGATGTAATGGATATCGCTCTCGACGGGAAAACAGCCATGATCGAGGCCATTGAGCAAGACTACGAGGGTAACTTTCATGTGTGCGTTGTGGCCGATGATGATCCAGGCAGGGACATCGGCATGATGCGTCAACCGGGGCATCGCTTCTTCTTCGACCCCGAAGAAGTCGAGCCGCTCCCTATGGACGAAGCGGAACAAAATGCGGAAGTGCAAACGCCATCGATTTTGATCGCCGGGATCGGAAATATTTTTCTGGGCGATGACGCTTTTGGCGTGGAGGTAGTGCAGCGATTGGCCGGTCGCAAATTGCCTGAGCATGTGAAAGCCATCGATTTTGGAATCCGTGGTTTCGATTTGGCGTATGCCTTGCTCGATGGATCCGACGTGACCATTTTGGTCGACGCTTGTCCGTGCGGTGGAAAGCCGGGAAGCCTTTACGTGATCGAGCCTGATTTGAACTCGCTCGATTCTCCCGAAGCCGATCAAACTTCGGTCGATGCGCACAGCATGAATCCCATGAACGTAATACGAATGGCGAAATCAATGGGCGGAAAACTGAAAAAGATTCTGCTCGTTGGATGTGAGCCCGCCACGCTGGGGCCTGAGGAAGGTCACATGGGGCTCAGCGAGCCTGTCGCAGCGGTCGTGGAAGAAGCGGTGACGTTAATTGAGTCTCTGGTGGAAAAGACTCGGAACGGAGATTGGCCGGAGTGAAGGCGTGAAGGATAGTTCGAGAGGAGAAAATGGTATGCCGATGGAAGCGATTCAGCGTGAAGAGCACGACGGTTCCGCAAATAAGGACACTTTGTTCATGCTCGGCGGCGTGGCTCTCGTAGTGGTAGGCGCCGGGCTAATTCTGACCAGCCCGGTGGCAAAGCGGTACTTGGGGCAGCTCGGACTCGGAAACTTCGCGAGCGAGATCATGCCCGACATGGAGCGATATTTCAAACTCCGTGCAATGTAAGGCGCAGGCCTTGATGAATTAAGGCTCACCTCCTGCACTCGCTCTACGAGTGTCGATGCGTGCTGGCGAAGAACCAGGGTTCGCGTATGAACGAAGGAATGGGAGTGAGAATGTCCGCTACGGACACCGCATTGCATTACAGCATTGACGTCGGAAAGAGCCGCTTCACCGCGCGCGCTTTTGCCACCGGCTTGCTGTCGGCGATGGGCCATAATCCCACGCTCGCGATACGTGAATATACGGGCGAGGCGACGTTTCCTCCCGGAAATCCCGAACAGGCTACTATCCGATTCACCGTCCACTCTGCTTCGCTTACTGTAACGGACGATATCAGCCAAAAAGACCGCACCGAGCTCGAGAACAAGATGAGGCACGAGGTGCTGGAAACGATCGCCTATCCGGAGATCATTTTTGAGAGCTCAAAAATCTCGCCGAACCAACTCGGTGAAAACGCATATTCGGTGAATATCGCAGGCAACTTGACGCTGCACGGTGTCAGCCGCGACGAGACGATTTACGCGCAAGTAACGCTGGCGGGTGAAACGCTACGGGCCTTCGGAGAATTCTCCGTTCGACAAACCGACTACGGAATCAAGCTCGTGTCTGTGGCTGGAGGAACCCTGAAAGTGAAGGATGAGGTAAAGATTACTTTTGACTTCACGGCTCGAAAACAAGAAGGCTGAAACGGATGAGCGCTGACGACGAAATGGAGACCCCGCTGGGAGGATGCCATATGTGCCTAGCCATACCAGGAAAAATCGTCGAGATTGCCTGCGACAATTCGAACTCGGCGCTTGTCGACGTAGTCGGCATGCGGCGCAGGGTTGATCTTGGCCTTCTAGAAGATGATAGACCCGCGCCAGGCGATTGGGTGCTGATCCACGTTGGATTCGCCATGAGCAAAATCAGCGAAGTGGATGCTCTCGATCAGATGCGAACGCTTGAAATGCTTGGAGAGAGCGAAGCAGCAGTTCAGGAAGTGCGCGGGTACGGATTGGAAGAAATCGAGGACAAACAGTCGCCGTAGGCCGCCATTCGAGGCTCAAAATGAAATACGTGGACGAATTTCGCAACCCGGAACTGATTACCAAGGCTGCAGAAGAAATTCGGCGTTTGGCCGATCCCAACCGGCACTACAGGCTTATGGAAGTCTGTGGTGGACATACCCACGCTATTTATCGTTTTGGACTGAAAGATGTCCTGCCGCCAAATATCGAATTGATTCATGGACCCGGTTGCCCGGTTTGCGTTCTTCCAATGGGCCGCATCGATGATGCCTTGTCAGTCGCGATGGATCCCGATGTGATTTTTACCGCTTTCGGCGACATGATGCGTGTACCCGGAACCAACGGCAGCCCGCTCGAGCACAAGGCGCGAGGTATGGATGTTCGCATCGTGTATTCACCATCCGATGCCATCAAGCTTGCGAAAATGAATCCGCAGAAGCATGTGATGTTTTTTGCCATCGGTTTTGAAACCACAGCTCCTTCCACCGCTTTGACCCTGCAACGGGCCAAAGCCGAAGCCATCCATAATTTTTCAGTCTTCTGTAACCACGTCACCATCATTCCGGCGATCCGCGCGATTCTGGATTCTCCCGACATGCGCCTCGATGGTTTTATCGGGCCCGGACACGTTTCCACTGTGATCGGCTGCAGGCCGTATGAGTGGATCGCAAAGAATGAACACAAACCAATCGTAGTGTGTGGATTTGAACCGCTCGATCTTCTTCAATCGATCGTCATGCTTCTCACCCAGCTTCAAAAGGGCGAAGCGAAAGTCGAAAATCAGTACAAACGCGTGGTTCCGTGGGAAGGCAATCATGCTGCGCTGAAGGCCATGGCCGAAACTTTTCAACTCCGCCCGTATTTTGAATGGCGTGGCCTGGGTTTCATCTCTCAGTCGGCGCTCCGCATTCGCGAACAGTATGCCGAATGGGACTCCGAGCAACGGTTCAACGTTCCCGGAATTCGTGTTACCGACCCGAAGGCCGCACAGTGCGGAGAAGTGCTCAAAGGCGTTTTGAAGCCCGCCCAATGCAAATTGTTCGGCAAAGAATGCACGCCGGAAAACCCGGTGGGAGCACTGATGGTGTCATCGGAAGGATCATGCGCCGCTTATTACAATTACGAACATCGGAAGGCTAATCTCGTGACGAGCATCAGTGCATCAGCATGACCGCCGGGGCCAAAGTCGGGCACATCGCTCCTCCGAAGATTCGTTTTCGCGAGCCTCAAATCGAAATGGCGCATGGAGCCGGCGGAAAGGCTAGCCGCCGCCTCGTCGAAGGGCTTTTTGCGCCTTTCTTTTTCGGCGAATTTCCCGGAGCTTTAGGCGATGCCGCCCAACTGAAAATCAACGGCGCGCGGATGGCAGTAACCACGGATAGTTTTGTCGTAAAGCCGCTGGTATTTCCTGGAGGCTCCATCGGCGAACTTGCCGTCAATGGAACTGTAAATGATTTGGCGGTTTCAGCCGCGAAACCTGAGGCGCTTGTTATCACGTTAATCCTTGAAGCCGGATTGCGCACGGACGTCCTGCAAGCTGAAATTCAAGCCATCGCCGATTCTGCTCAAAGAGCAGGAGTCAGAATCGCGGGCGGAGACACGAAGGTCGTCGAGCATGGAAAAGCCGACAGCATGTACATCACAACGACCGGTCTTGGTTCTCCGCTACCGGGCGTCGAGATCGATCCTCAATCAGTGCGACCCGGCGATAAAGTGTTACTCTCCGGACCCATCGGTGACCACGGAATCACGATCTTGCTGGCTCGCGGTGAGCTCGACATGGAAGGTGATCTCCGTTCCGATACGCGCTCTGTATTCCCGCTGGTTGATGCCCTGGCACAGGCTGCTGGGCCAGGCGTTCGTTGGATGCGCGATCCCACGCGCGGCGGCGTAGCGACGTCTCTCAACGAACTTGCGAGAGATTGTGGCTTGGGAGTGATTCTTTTTGAAGACAGCATTCCCGTCCATGACGCGGTGCGCGGAGCCTGCGAACTATTAGGGTTGGACCCACTTCACATTGCGAATGAAGGACAATTTCTCTCCGTAGTTGCGCCAGAACTCGCTGGCGCCGCACTAAAGGCGCTGCAAGAAGCTCCGGGAGGGGACGAGGCTCGCATGATCGGCGAAATTTGCGAACAACCCGCAGGCTCGGTACTGGTTACAACTCTTTATGGCGGCAGCCGAATCGTGGATATGCTTGTGGGCGATCCTCTGCCGCGCATCTGTTAAGAAAAATGGCAACTCAGTGCCAGCTCGCTACGCAAATTGAACAGCGCCTTCTGGCGCGAAACCAGATCTTGGAATCGTTCTTCGCGCGCGAGGCTAATCGAATCGCGGAAGCTTGCCGTGAGATGTCCGATCGTTTTCATCGCGGCGGCCGCTTGCTGGCTTTCGGGCAAGGTCCCTATACCACAGACGCGCAACACGTGTCCGTTGAGTTCGTCCATCCCGTCATTGTAGGGAAACGCGCGCTCCCGGCACTCGATCTTTCGATTCTCTTTCGGCCGTGGCTCGAGGCGATCGTCCAACCCGATGACGTCGTGATGGGATTCGGTCCGCCCGAAGGCGATCCCGAGGTTTGGGCCGCCCTCGATACCGCGCGCGAGCGTAAAGCGATGACCTTTGCATTTCCAGGGCTCGAAGGTTCATACGCGATTCCACCGGCAAATGCCGATCCATTCATCCAGCAAGAACTGGTGGAGATCCTCTACCACACCCTTTGGGAAACAGTGCACGTCTTCTTCGAACATTGTGAGCTGGGGCACGACGTCGGCGCGGCGGAATTTCTTTACCCCTTCCTCGGTCGCGAGAAACAACCGACCGGCGATGTGGTCGCCGAAGTGGCCAATTCGATCCGTATGAAAGTTGCGGATGACGCAAAACTGCGGGAGCAAGTAGCGCGCGAGGAAGCGGAACAAATCGGCAACGCCGCGAGCGCAATATTCGAGCGCATCCGTCGCGGCGGCAAGCTGATTATCTTCGGAAACGGTGGCTCAGCCACCGACGCCAACGATTGGGCCATCGACTGCGTCTCACCGCCCGCAGGATGGAAGCCCATTCCTGCAGTTTCGCTTGCGCTTGAGCCGGCGAATATCACAGCGATCGCCAACGACGTCGGCACGGAAGTGATTTTTCTGCGGCAGATGATTGCGCAAGCTCAGCCTAACGATGTCGCAATCGCAATTTCCACAAGCGGCGGATCGCGGAACCTGATCATGCCGCTCGAAGAGGCCCGAAAACGCAAGCTGTTGACCGTCGCTGTGCTTGGTTACGACGGCGGAGAAATTCTGCGGCGAGGGCTGGCTGATTTTCCGCTGATCGTTCATTGCGATTACATCCCGCGCATCCAGGAAATTCAAGCCTCGATTTACCACGTCATCCGCGAGGCCTTGGAGGTGCTCGCCCGTGGCGATTCTTGAACTCTACGGAACAAAGACCTGCCAATACACTCAGGAAATGCGGGAGTGGCTCGAATGGAAGGGAACGGAGTTCGTAGAATACGACGTGGAAGCCGATCCCGCAGCCCGCGATCGAATGCGCTCTCTCGCAAATGGGCAGCGGACCGTCCCCATCCTGGTTGACGGCGGCAAGGTGGTCCAGGTCGGCTGGCAGGGTCGCGGCTGCATCGTGAGTGTGGAGTAGGAGACAATGGCTAGCGCGTGTTCCATCAAAGTCCGTGGCGTGGTGCAGGGCGTGGGATTTCGCCCGTTCGTTTTTCGCTTAGCGCGCAAAAATACGCTGGCAGGTTGGGTACTCAACGGAGATCACGGTGTTGAGATTTTCCTCGAAGGCGCGGATCAAGGCTTGAACGCGTTCGTTCAAGCGCTAAAAAACGAAACGCCTCCCGCTGCGCACATCACTGACATTGAAGTCCGTGCATCGAATCCCCTCGGTTGCAACGAATTTATTATTCGAGAGAGCGAACGAAACGAGCGGCTGTCGGTTCGAATTTCCCCGGACATGCCCGTCTGCGAAGATTGTCTACGCGAGCTTTTCGATCCTGCAGACAAACGGTACTTCTATCCTTATATCAATTGCACGAACTGCGGCCCGCGATACACAGTGATCCTAGGCTTACCCTACGACCGCGCAAATACGACGATGCGACCGTGGCCGCTTGACGAAAACTGCGCGTGCGAATACGGAGATCCCGGCGATCGGCGTTATCACGCGCAGCCTGTTGCCTGCCCGCGGTGCGGCCCGGAGTACTATCTGCAGGCTCCTGACAAGACGGTTCGCGGAAACGAAGCGAGCATCCGCAGTGCCGCTGAAATGTTGCAGGTTGGCAAAATCCTTGCGCTCAAGGGGCTCGGCGGCTACCATCTCGCCTGCGACGCCAGGAATTCGGACGCTGTTCAATCGCTGAGAAATCGAAAGTATCGCAAAGAGAAGCCATTCGCGCTAATGGCAAAGAATCTGGAGATCGCTCGAGGACTCATCCATCTTTCTTCAGAAACGGAAGCGCTTCTAACATCTACCGCCCGCCCTATCGTCATCGCGTCTGCAAAGTTACACCTCCAAGCTGTTGCGCCCGACAATCACGAACTCGGTGTGATGCTGCCCTATACGCCGCTTCATCATCTGCTGTTCGCAGCAGGCGCGCCGGAAGCACTCGTGATGACCAGCGCGAACCGTTCCAGCGAGCCAATCGCCTTCGACGACATCGAAGCGCTGGACCGGCTTTCAGGCATTGCCGACGCATTCCTGATCGGCGAGCGCCCCATCGCGCGCCGAGTGGACGATTCGATTACCCGCGCCGGAATTTTCGGTCCCACTGTACTCCGCCGCGCGCGCGGCTATGCACCGGATGCAGTTGCTGTCTTCCCATCCAAGCAACCGATCCTTGCAGTCGGCGCCGATTTAAAAAACAGCATTACTTTGGTCGTGGACGGACAAGCTTTTGTCAGTCAGCACATCGGAGACCTGGAACACTTCCAGTCTCTTCAGGCGTTTCAGCAGACGATTGAAGATTTTGTCTCGATGTACGAAGTTCGCTGGGATGAATTGCTCGTGGTACATGATTGCCATCCGCAATACGCATCCGCACTGCATGCGGAGTCTCTTTCATCTCTACAGACGCGCAGCGTCCAGCATCACCGCGCACATCTCGCCTCTGTGCTTGCCGAGCGCGGGGAATGGAACAAACGAGTCGTTGGCGTAAGTTTCGATGGCGCGGGCTACGGCGACGATGGCACGATCTGGGGCGGGGAATTTTTTGTCGGAAGCATTATCGACGGTTTTGAGCGAGTGGCTCATCTTCGGCCCGCACTTCTTGCGGGCGGCGATGCCGCGGCACACCATCCAGTCCAAGCAGCAGCGGGATTTCTGGCGCAGCTCGATTATTTGCCCGACGTGATGTCCGCCCCATTCAGTTTCCCCGAGCGCTACCAGCAGGCGATGGAGCTGGTCTGCAAGGGCGTGAGAACATTCACCACGACCTCGACGGGCCGACTCTTCGACGCAGCTGCGGCGTTGCTCGGATTCACGCGCGAAACGAGTTTTGAAGGTCAGGCCGCGATGTGGCTGGAGCAATTAGCGCGCAGCACCTCGCCAGTGGAGCCTTATCCGTTTCCTTTCACAGATGGTGAACTCGACTTCCGTCCGCTGCTCACCATCTTATCGCGCGATCGCTACTTGGGGCGCGATGCGAACGAATGTGCCCGTGCGTTTCAGCGAGGGATTGCCGAGGGTATTTCTCACACCGTGAAGACGCTCTGTCGCACGAATAAGACCGATACGATCGTGCTCTCGGGTGGAGTTTTTCAAAACGAACTACTATTGAAAGATTTGAAATCATTCTTGGACTCAACACCTTTTCAGGTTTGGACCAACCACGCGGTTCCGGCAAATGACGGAGGTATCAGTCTGGGACAAGCAGCCCTCGCTTCCTTCGGCCAATTCGATTCTCTTGCATCATTCTCGTGTAAGGAGACGGCTTCTTTGTAGGCCTGCCATGCACGAACTTTCGATCGCCATGAGCATTTTTGATCTAGCTCAGGAAGAATCAGAACGCCGCGGCGGTGTTCAAATCAAGGCTGTATATCTTCGCTTGGGCCTCCTGTCTGGCGTGGTGAAGGAAGCCCTGCTGTCGTCGTATGAAATGGCTTGTGAGGATACATCGCTGCAAGGATCTCGGCTCGTAGTTGAAGAAGTTCCGGTGCTGGTTTTTTGCCGGCAGTGCGATGCGCAGCGGCCGGTTCACTCAACGCAAATGTTCTGCTGTTCGCAATGTGGCACTCCAACAGGCGAAGTTGTGCAGGGCAAAGAGCTGCTTGTAGTCGGTCTGGAGGTTGAAGGGTGAGCGCAAAGACTCGCATGATCGAAGTCAGACAAAACGTTTTGAAGCGGAACGACGTTGTGGCTCGCGCGCTGCGGCAAAGATTCCGGGAAGCCGGCGTCTTTGTCGTGAGCATGGTTTCCAGCCCTGGGGCGGGGAAAACAGCGCTGTTGGAAAAAACGTTGACTCTGCTTCGGCCGCAATTTCGCGTGGCTGCCCTGGTCGGCGATCTCGCCACCGAAAATGATGCTGAGCGTCTTGCGCGAAGTCAGGCTCCGGTAAAACAAATCATCACCGGGACCGTCTGTCACCTCGAGGCAGCGATGGTCCAAAGCGCGCTCGAAGGATGGAAGCTCGAGCAGCTAGACTTTTTATTCATCGAAAACGTGGGCAACCTGGTCTGCCCATCTTCCTACGATCTCGGCGAGGATCTGCGGCTAGTTCTAATGTCCGTGACTGAAGGTGAAGACAAACCCTTGAAATATCCCACAATATTCAATAGCGCAGACGTAGCTGTGATCACCAAGATCGACTTGGCCGACGCAGTCGAATTTAATGCTGCCGCAGCGAGTTGCAGCATCCAGGCAGTGCGGCCGGGAATGACGGTCATCAACGTATCCGCAAAGTCCATGACAGGCATGGACGCATTTCTCGGTTTCCTCCGAACGCAGCGCGACGTCGCTCGCGTCTTAGCCGTTTCTGAAAATGACAGCGCGTTCGCGGAGCCTGGCAATTAGCTTACGCATCTGCTCAAAACCTCAGATGGTGAAGCGGAAATTCGGAATTCCCGCGTCCTTGACGGCACGCCCAAGAGCCGTTTTTCGTATTAGTGAGCAGGATGTTTCGCCTTTTCCCAGCTGAATTGTTCCCATTTTAGAAGGTCTCGCGGAAACTCAAGAGCCGGAATTGCACATCCACGAACAGCTCGCTCTGAGAATAGAATCAGAACGTGATACACATTCATTTGCTCTTGATAACACGCATTTCAGAGTCGTATGTCGAGAATGATGCCATCTGAAAGCATGGTGGGAAGATTGATGACGTTGGTTGCGACAACGATCGTTCTGGTTTGCTCCACAGCTTCGTTGTGGACAGTGGCAAATGCTCAAGGAATCATTCAGCTATCGGGAACTGTCGTTGACACGTCTGCCGCGTTAATTGCCGGGGCTACCGTGCAGGTTCGAAGCGCGAACGGTACTGTACAAAGAACGACACAAACGGACACGAACGGCTCGTTCATTATTTCCGGACTCTCGGCAGGTGATTATCGACTCACGGTATCTAAGCTCGGTTTTGAAACCAAAGAAATCCGCGTCACCGTAGGGACTACTGAGGCGCCGGGCCCGCTGCGCATCTCTCTGACAGTGAACTCCGTGAATACCACCATAAATGTGAAGGGTCGGGAGGATAGCCTCATCGGAATTGCCGATTCCGCCACCCAAGGAACGGTGGGCGCAGCGGAAATCCAAGATCGTCCGACTCTTCGTTCTGGAGAAATTTTGGAGACGATTCCCGGTCTCATCATCACTCAACACGCCGGCGGCGGAAAGGCCAACCAATATTTTCTTCGCGGGTTCAATTTCGACCACGGCACGGATTTCGCCATTTTCATCGACGACATGCCGCTTAACCTGCCGTCACACGCGCACGGTGAGGGCTACTCGGACATGAACATCGTCATCCCGGAGTTTGTGGAGCGAATGGATTACGAGAAAGGTCCTTATTACGCTGATATCGGCAACTATGGCTCGGCTGGAGCGACCGATGTAGTGTATTTCAAGACGCTGCCCCAGAACTTTATTCAAGTAGAAGGCGGCATGTATGGCTATGGGCGGATGGTTTTCGGCGTATCGCGAAAGCTCCACAAGGGCAATTTACTGTACGGCGGAGAGGTGTATCACGATAACGGCCCATGGACGACGCATGAGGATAATTTTTACAAATACAACGGCCTGGCAACCTACAGCCAGGGCGGAGAGGACAATGGTTTCAGCATCACCGCTCGCGCTTACCGTGGAACGTGGCACTCCAGCGACCAAATTCCCGTTGACGCCGTACCGCTGGTTGGTTTCTTTGGCGCACTAAACCCGACGGATGGTGGCGAGTCACAGCGTTATAGCCTGCAGGCTGAATGGCATCGCAGCAGCGAAAATTCCGAGACGAAAGTCACGGCCTACGGATTTTATTACGATCTCAATTTATTTTCTGATTTCACTTATTTCCTGGATGACCCCGTTAAGGGCGATCAGTTCGAGCAGCAGGACAGGCGCTGGGTTGCGGGGCTTGACGCACACCAGGCGATTTTCAGCAAGTGGTTCGGTCGCAAGGTGGCAAATACTTTCGGCGTGCAGGTCCGCAACGATTGGGTCCACAACGGCCTTTTCCGTTCGGAAGACCGTGTGCGGACGGACAAGAATGATATAAACGCCTGCAATGCCGAACCCATCCCGGCATGCGTTACCAATCCGAATCTCACTGCAATCCTGCCCGCGGACACCGATTTGAATAAATTTACCGACACTATGATCGGTTTTTATATGGAAAATAAAATTCAGTGGACCGAAAAATTTCGCTGGGTCCTGGCCCTCCGCGGCGACGAAGCAATATACAACGTCACCAGCTTGACTCCCACTTATGTCGCCGCCGAATTGCCTGGCGCTCCGGTGGTGGACTTTGCCAAGCTCAATTCCGGCACGGCCACGAAGTTCCTGCCCAGCCCCAAGGGAAGTTTCATTTTCGGCCCGTGGGCCAAGACGGAGTTCTATCTACAGGGCGGATTCAGTTTTCACAGCAACGACGCGCGTGGTGCAACGCAGAGGGTGCAACCAATTTCGCCGGACTATCCTTTCCCCACGCCCAGCATTCCAATTTCTCCACTGGTCCAAACCAAAGGCGGGGAGGTAGGCGTGCGTACTTTGATCGTCCCACATCTACAAAGCACTCTTTCGGTCTGGTATCTCCACAGCAACTCCGAACTGCAGCAGGATGGCGACACCGGAGGCACGGTTGCTTCTGAACAATCGAGCAATCGCTACGGCGTGGAATGGGCGAACTACTACACGCCGCTGGAACATTTGGCTGTTGATTTTGACCTTGCGGACTCCCGCGCCAGATTTACCCAAATAGACCCGGATGATGCGGCATATACCAACCCGGGTGGTGGCCAATATCCGGTGCAAGGCCCGGGTGGCTATCGCGTGCCCGAGGCAGTTGAGTGGGTGATTTCCTCGGGCGTCACATTGCATGATTACAAAGGCTTTTCGTCGAGTCTGCGCCTGCGCTACTTTGGCCCGCGCGATTTGACGTCCGACGGAATTTATCGCTCAGACTTAACGGCGTTGCTCAACGCGGAGCTCGGTTATCAAATTAACAGGAGATGGCGCGTTTCGGCCGAATTTTTGAATTTGCTTAACCGCCGCGATCACGACATTGACTACGCCTATATCTCCCGAATAACGCCAACAGCCGCGGCGGCATTTACAGACGTTTTCCACCCCTCCGAACCGTTTCAAGTGCGATTCGCGTTACAATACCGGTTCGACCTGCCTCAGTGATCTTACGTGTGTTCCTGGCTTCACCCTGCTCAGGCGGATTTCCGCACGGCCATGAAATGCCCCACTCCATGCACGAGGGGGACGAGAGAAAGGGGAACTTCTGATTAACGCACTTGCCGGACAAGTTCTTTTCAACATCGTCAGCCTGAAGGCTTGTGAGACATTCCGCTGCAGAATTCGGCCAACAGGGAATTTCATTCCCTGTTCCTTCCCTGATCGTTCCCTGTTCCGATTGGGCTCGCAGGACCAATTTTTCTTGCTAAAATACTCTGCAGCATGGGAAGTTATTGCCGAATGGTTCCGAGCTGAAGGCGCAAAATTCCCTGTATTTTTCCCTGTTAGCAGGGAATGTGGCCCGGAGAAAAGTTCGCACGAGACTGCGTCCACCGCCAGCCAGTCTTGATATTTCTCTCTGTTGCTGTCATTTCGGCAGAACCCCGGATTTTCCGGCGCTAATTCGCGGGAATTCACCAGCTCGATTTGTTCCTCCCCGCATCCTATGCCGCAAACGGCCTAAATTAGCTGCGATATTCTCCAAGACGAATCAGGCGGTTCCCTTTCGCGAAACGAAGAATGTTGCCCAAAAACCTTCTCTGCCCAAAATCCTCATTTTCTGCACGAATGCAATCATTGAGAATTTGCTTGCCCAAAAGTGCTGTAGTAATCACTTCAAAAAGTAATGTTTTTGGGCAGGGGCAATGTACTTGTCCGGTGAACGCGTTAGTCAGGCACTTGATCAGCGCAAAAACCTGGAGGAGTCGGAGGCTAATACAATCGGCACAGAGTACGTCCGCGCGGCGGCTTGGTTCGCGTGCACCCACAGAATCTAACAAGTCTTTCTCAGTCTTTGCATGCACAATAATCGCAGCCGATGCGCTAAAGGTGGGCGCTTGCGAACCCGCACGGGTAACCGGACATAATTCCGGGCTAGTTCTCGACTTGTCCGGGTTGCGCGGTAATCAGGAGTTAGGTCAGGCGCGGTATTCCAGAATTTCATTTCGGCAGTGTCGATCTTTCAAGTGTTAGTTTGTAGGCGACATAGTATTTGTAAATATTGCTGACGTACTGAACGGTTTCCTGTCCGATGTTTTTCGCTACTACCAGTTCGACATTCCCGAACCATCGATTCGGGTCGAGCCCTTCCGCTGCTGCCTGTTTGCGCAGTCGCGCAATTCGATTGGGCCCTGCGTTGTAAGAGGCAAACACCATAAGGGCCTTGTTCAAAGCGTCGAGCTTGGGGTCTTTAAAATAGGTGTCTGCAATGTTGCGTAGCATCTTCGCGCCAGCCTGGATGTTGTACTGCGCGATGTCCACATTGGAAATGCTGATTGGAGGAGCGGCAGCGTTCTTGGGAATCACCTGCATGATGCCCACGGCGCCACTTGGGTTCTTCCGGCTCTGGTCCAGTTGTGATTCCTGATACCCCTGCGCGACCAACATCAAGTAGTCAAAATTGTAATCGGCCGCGTATTTCTGGAAGTAACGCACGTAGGACTGAAACTTTGCCATCTCTTCAGTGGAGGTCGAATTTTTCACCCACTTCGTGTTCTGCGCGTAGCGGCGTACCAACGTATTACCAAACGATGAGCCGAGCGCATGATCCTTCAGAAATTCATCGAGCAGCTCCCTGAGCTGGGGACTATCCTTGCGGGTCGCCCAAGCCAATTGGCCCTCCTTCTTCACCACAAGGTCGGGATGTACCGTCAGGTGAGTGAATACTTGAGCCCAGAAATTTGCTCGAAGACTGATCGATACCGTCGCAGGAATCAATCCAGCGTTGACCATCTCTAGCAGGTCTTCGTCGTTCAGATTGGGATCCGCCGCCTTTACAAGAATTGGAGTTCTTCCAGCCTTTTGGAGAGATTCGCTCAGGCGTTGCAAGTTCTCGTAGTATACGGTCAATGGATTGGCATAAACCTCTTTGCCGCTCAAGTCTTCGAAAGTTTTGATCTGATTTAAGGTGGGGCCAGTCACAATCACCTGTTTTACATCGGGATCTATGGGGATAGTGAAAAGAGCGATTTGCTGGCGCTCGGACGTGACTATCAGCGGGAAGCCGATGACATCACCCATACCCTGTAAAAGAGCTCCCTGGAGCTGTTCGATTCGCACCGGAAGATACGTGACATTAATCCTCAGACTCCCGGTTTTGTATTTGTTGTTCACGAAGCGCTGAAACTCATCGAACGCTTCGTAGTAGATCCCGTGGGGCTGTCCTTTATCGTAGAAAAAACCAGAACGGCTGGGGATCACCAGAACGCGAATCTGGCGTCTCTTCACCATGCCATCTAGATCGCCAACGTGCGGCTCAAAATTCACGGGCAATTCGAGCGAACTGGAAGTCTGCAGGTTTGCTGGGGATTGTATTATCGCTCTACACCTATGGCCGGAAATAAATGTAAAAAGCAAGATCAGCACTGAAAATGTGGAGACTGAAGCAGGGAATTGCAACGCTCGCCTCCAATCAGACGGGCCGAACGCATCTACGCTATCACGCAAAGCATTGCGTGACTGCCGGTAGTTTACGCGAATTGTTTCCATTTATGGATTTGTGAAATTAAGATCCCGGTGCTCATGTTTGCTGAGATCGACGAAATGCGCAAGCGCTCCCCAAGTCGCAATAAGTCGGATAACCGGGCAAGCTACGGACTACTTTACATCTCCGGTTTCCCTTCGTTGCGGCGGGGAAGGCTGCCCAATAAGCCCAATCGTTGATTTAACACACGTCAAATCCGCTAATCCTCTTGCCCGCAACAACTGTTTCTGGGGCAGGACGGCAATTTACCTCTCCTTTTGCTGCGTCAATCAGGACTCGCCCAGGCCAGCGGAATCAGACCAAGATGTTTTGATCACACGAAGCCGTGATCTCCATCACAGTCACTTGGGATGCGTACAAGTATTCTTTGTGGCGAGCCAACAACGAGAAAACTGCAGATTGGTAGCTGTGTTTTCAAGGAGCGGAATACGGCACACTGTCACTCTGACAATTACACTTCCACGCAATTGGCGCAGCATAATGCAACGGCCCGGAGTTTTGATCACCAAATGGCAGCTCGGGCCAAGGTTCACGAAAAACCTAAAAGTAAAATGGCCACACAAATCTTTTCTTCGTTCGAGGCTTTCTTTGACGCATTCCGGTTCGCAAGTATGCGCCCGATGGTTCTCGGGCCCGCGGGCGAGCATTGGCTGCTCTCCACCCTGGTTCTCCCCAATTTGAACATTCAATGGGGACAGGCAGAGGCCAAGACCGTTGTCGAGGGAGCCCCGCGGGCAAGCGGCGTCTCGATCTTCCTTCCGACCCGGACACCTGAAGCATGGTGGTGGAACGGGCATCAATGTGACGAACTTTCGCTGCTGGTCGAAGTGCCGGGCGCCGATTTCTGCTTAGCCACCGCCGCCGCCCGAAGGAGTTGGTGTGGCCTCTATATTCCAAATCAGGTGCTCGCGGATGCGAGCGGAGATGTGACGAGCGCTGTCGGTTCCAAGCGTGGTTTTTTTCAAGTGTCATGTCAGCGGATCATGAGGTTTCGGTCGATCGTGGGGCAGCTCGAAGCGATCGTTCAGAGAGCGCCTACCGTCTTGGAATCAGCGGCCGGGCAGAAGGCAGCAGGACAAAAGCTGCTCCGCGAGGTTCGCAACTTGCTTGCTGCGCCGAACGCAGTCGAACTCACACCTGGCCGGCACCTGGTCCCCCGAAAACAGATCATTCGCATGGCCATGGAATTCGTCGAACAGCATGACCGCGAGTACCTGTCCGTGGAACAGCTCGCTACTGCGGCAGGTGTATCTGAGCGAACACTGCGCGATGCTTTTCTCAGGTATTTCGGCGTACCGCCGGTGCAATACCTAAATCGGAGATCACTCCACCAAATTCGGAAAGCGCTTCTGGCGGCTGATCCCACCGCGGCAACGGTCACCGAGATCGCCACGCAATTCGGGGTTTGGCAGTTTGGACGTTTGGCCCGGGATTATCGCTTCCTATTCGGCGAACTCCCCTCTGAGACTCTTCGCCGACGGTATTGAGCAACCGTTGTGCTGCGCGCGCCGGATCACACCGCGTGATGATTATCTCAATTTTGCCGAAATTGAATAGACACCTAAGAGCCAGTCCGATACTTTCGCCGCAAGTTAATTCGCATCTGATTCGCAGCTGATTCGTTCGTGGTCGGATCGATGGAGACAGCAGCATGGTCAGGCCAGAAGACATTGGGTCGCTTACGGACTTTAACCGAAATACAAAGGCCCACCTGAAAAGGCTCAGACGGACTGGCCGTCCTGAGTTGCTGACGGTCAATGGGAAGGCCGAGGTCGTCGTACAAAGTGCTTCGGCGTATCAGCGATTAATTAACTTGGTGGAAAAGCTCAAACGAAATTTTCCCGGGAAAATATGAGCGTGGGAATCCGGAGGATATGTGCTCGAAAAGGCTCACAAAAGTGTTCAAGGGAGTGCTCCCGGATTTGGCTCCAGAAACAAGCTTCTCGTAACTCTGTACGTGAAGGAAGTGCCATGTTTTGCGACGAGTGCAAGTCCGGCAACCAGCGAAGCTTCAAGTGTGAAATGGCCATCGCTTTTCGCGAACTTGAGAATGTGAATCAATCACCGCTTTACGTTTGCCAAGATATTTTCGTCTGTCTAGATTGTGGCCACATAAAACTCGCGTTACCGGCAGAGAAACTAGAGCAGCTCAAACAGAAGCCCTCTAAATCGTTTTCGCGCTGACGCTCAAGAAAAGAAAGAGGAATAAAGGAGACTACTGATGGCAACGGAAAGAACATGAAAGACCGGCCCCAAACTGATGTAAGCCGGCGCGACATGCTTAAAAGCGCTATCACCGGTGCGGCGGCCGTTGGTATTTCCGCCGTTGGTCCGGTTTTGGCCCTGGCACAGCTAGGTGCGGACCAGCCCAAGAATCCATACGGCGGTGGCCCGAGCACCGGCCTGCAGTTCCCGCCGTACTACAAGCCAACGCCATCTGTCCGAAGCCGGATGAACTACTTCCCCGGCAGCGAGACCCTCGGGCCGGACGAGATGCGGATCTCGTTCGTCGGCAGTTGCCCCTTCCCGCCCCGGCGCGACCAGGCGGGCACGTGCATCATGGTTGAACTGGGCAACGGCGACCGCTTCTTCTTCGACTTCGGCCCCGGCTGCGTCAAGAACATCCTCGCCATGGGTGTCCCGGTCCCAGAGTATTAACGACATCTTCATTACCCACCTGCACGTGGACCACTATCACGACCTGTCCTATCTGCTGCCGTTCTCGGCGTGGGCAGGACGGTGGAAGCATGCCATTGCGGGTCACCGGGCCTTCGGGGCGCACGCCGGAGCTCGGCACCAAGGCCATGGTCGCGGGCATGAAGCAGATGCTCAAATGGCACCTGGAAGCCTTCGACGCCTGCCCGATCGGGGATGGCTACGAAGTCGAGGTCAACGAGTTCGACTGGAAGGACGAGAACGGCATTTGCTACGACAAGAACGGCGTCACGGTCCGCCATTGGCGGCGCTCGCACGTCAAGGACGGCGCCTCGGCCTACCGTCTGGACTGGAACGGCCTTTCGTTCGTGTGGACTGGCGACGGCCGGCCCGACGATCTGACGGCCAAGTATGCCAAGGGCGTCGATGTCTTTGTCACCGAGTTCAACCCGATCTGGCGCGCATCAACCAGCTCAAGTACGGGCTGCCCGAATTCCTCTTCAACTACACCGTGGACATCCACCATACGGTGGCTTACGCAACGGGCTACCTCATTAACCAGGTCAACCCGCGCTGCGGCATGGCCACGCACCTCGCTTTCGACAACGACACGCTCAACGAGCAAAGCGCGGACGTTCGCGCCCACTGGAAGGGGCTTTTCCTGTATGGCGCGCCGGACGTGGTGACCGTCAACGTGACCAAGGACGCGATCTGGCAACGCGATGCCGCCCTGCCGGGTTTCTGCGGGCCAGTCCTTGCCGAATCCCACCCTGCTCTTCGGCGATCCGCTGCCGATCGCTACCGGCAAGGGCGTCGTTCCGCAGCCGAGGCTGCCGCGCGAGCAACAGCAGGAGCAATTGACGCGCGACCTCGAGATCGATCCGCATAAGTACTATCCGCCGAATGTTTACCGCGAGCCGCTCACCAAGCTCCCGAACCCGCAACTGGTCGATCTCCTCGAGATGGCGAAGGTGATGGGAATTGATCTGAGCAAGTTCAAGAAATAGCGGCGCGGTCCCGGGCGTCCCGCCGTCCCATCGCGGCGGCGGCACGCTTCGGGTCCGGTGCCGGGCACCTTTTGAGAGGGAACCGCGAATCGATGGAAATCATAGACGACAACGGCAAGACCGTTCCGATCACGATCCTGACCGGCTTTCTCGGAGCAGGAAAGACGACGCTGCTGAATCGCATCCTGACCGGGAATCACGGCCTGCGCGTGGGCGTCCTCGTCAACGACTTTGGCTCGATCAATATCGACGCCGAACTCGTCGTCGGCGTGGACGACAACATGATCAGCCTGGCCAACGGCTGCGTCTGCTGCCAGATTCGCGACGACCTCATCGAGTCGGTCGTCGCCCTGCTCGCACGCCCTGAGACCATCGAATACATCCTGCTCGAAGCCAGTGGCGTCGCCGATCCCGCCGGGATCTTCATGACCTTCAGCGATGCCAATCTGCGGGACCGCATCAGGCTGGACAGCGTCATCTGCGTGGTGGATGCAGACCAGGTTTTCGCGCACCCCGAATATCCTCCGCTGATGGACCTCAAGCTCCAGCCAGGTCGGCTTTGCGGACATGCTGATCCTGAACAAGGTGGACCTTGCCGGTCCCGAGCAAGTCGAGAAGGTCAGGGCTTGGCTCGACGACCATTTCAACCGTCTTCGCATCGTCGAGACCAATTACTGCGAGGTGCCCTACGAGATCCTGCTGGGAGTCGGGCGTTTCGATCCCGCGCGAGCGAGACCTGCAACGCTCACGCCGTCGAACATGGCTGCACCGACCCGGCGTGTCATGACGACAACCATCGCGCACGACCACTCGAAGGTGTTCAGCACCTGGAGCTACGAGACGGACCAGCCGCTGGCGCTGGAAGCATTGCGGGAAACATTGCGTAAGTTGCCGGGGACTGTTTACCGGGCCAAAGGCGTGGTCTACACAACGGACGCGCCGCAGCGGCGGGCGGTGCTGCAGGTGGTCGGGCGGCGCGTGGACATCTCGTTACAAGAAGAGTGGGGCGAGCGCGCACCGCGCACGCAGATCGTCGCCATTGGTGCGGCCGGCAGCATCGACGCGAGCCTGCTGGAAAAGACTTTCGCCTCCTGCATTTCAGCGACAGCTGCGGCAACGTAGTACGACGAGCAAGTAGACTCAACTTCACAGGCTTTGGATTGGGTCAAGGAGGGGGCGGGCGGGGAAGCTTGGTCTTCTTGAAGTTTGGCGCGAGAAGGCGGGGAAACTGAACCCGCATCAAACGGCGTGACAACACACCTGTCCCACTGGAAGAGATCATTTAGTCCGTCTCGGTGACTGCACGCTGGGGGTATTATTGGACCG